>OZ243979.1:0-5142500 GCA_965214755.1 uncultured Binatia bacterium (SeqCode) | reverse complement strand
CAAGAAAGTATCCGCCTTTAGTGATCGCCTGGGCCAACGAGTCGCGTCCGAACTCTGCACGGTCGTTGATGACGGTACCATCCCGAACCGTCGCGGGTCGTTAAACTGTGACGACGAAGGTACGCCCACAGGTCGCACAGTACTCATAGAAAACGGCACCCTCACTGGCTATCTGCAGGACCGTCTCAACGCAAAGTTAATGAACATGCAACCGACCGGGAACGGGCGACGTGAGAGTTTTGCGCACATGCCCATGCCACGCATGACGAATACGTTCATGCTGCCTGGTGAATCAACACCCGAAGATATTATTCGTTCGGTGCCGAACGGCCTGTATGCCGTCTCTTTTGGAGGTGGCCAGGTCGACATCACGAGTGGGAAGTTCGTTTTTTCCGCAAGTGAGGCCTATCTGATTGAAGATGGGAAAATTACGCGACCCGTCAAAGGCGCCACGCTGATTGGGAATGGGCCGGATGTCCTGACGCGTATTTCCATGGTCGGCAATGATCTCAAGCTTGACGAAGGCATTGGCACGTGCGGCAAAGAAGGCCAGTCCGTCCCCGTTGGCGTTGGCCTGCCCACTATCCGAGTCGATGGGCTTACTGTTGGTGGAACTCAGGCATAGGCATCGTAGCGCGCAACAAAGGACAGATATGGACCTGACAGAACTTGCCGCAGATGTTCTCGATCAAGCCCGTCAGCAGGGCGCAACAGCCGGAGATTTGGTGATTGCGAGCGGAGAATCTTTTTCTGCGGGTATTCGTCTGGGAAAAGTCGAGAAAATTCAAAACTCCCAAGAGAAACGGATGGGGCTCCGCCTTTTTACGGGTCAGAGTAGCGCGATTACCTCAACCGCACATTTTACTCACGCCGCATTACAGGCTTTTGTTACGGAAACTCTCGATCTGGCCAAAGCGACCGCGGCCGATGCATTCTCCGGCCTCCCCGACCAGTCGGATTTGGCCCGGGACGTTCCAGACCTTGATCTCTCCGACACCAGTGCCTCCCTCACGCTAGAAGAGAAACTTGGGCGTGCCCAAGAAGCGGAGGAAGCCGCATTTGCCAGCGATTCAAGAATTACGAATTCAGAGGGGGCCGAGTTTGCGAATGCGTCCCGTGAAACAGTCTATGCAAACTCCCTGGGATTTTGTGGGAGCTACCATACCACGAGCTTCTCGCTGAGTGTTGTTCCGGTCGCTTCCCAAGACGGAGGGATGCAGCGGGACTACTGGTATTCATCACAACGTAAACTCAAGGATCTTGAAGCGGCAAAAGCGGTCGGCCAAAGAGCCGCCGAACGGACGATCCGTCGTCTTGGGGCAAAACAAGTGCGGACCCAAGAAGCGCCGGTTGTCTTTGAACCAGAAATGGCGGCCAGTTTACTCCGTCATCTGGCCGGCGCGATTTCTGGCTCGGCCTTATATCGAAAGACTTCTTTCCTATTGGATAAAATCGGTGAAAAGGTTGCGGCAGATAGAATTTTTGTCGAAGATCACGCGCGCATTCCTTCTGCTTTAGGCTCGAAACCTTTTGATGGAGAAGGACTGCCGACCCGCCAGAATATTGTCGTTGAGGACGGGGTGCTCACAAGCTATCTCCTAGACACTTATTCCGCCCGCAAACTCGGCCTTCAGTCCACGGGCAACGCCAGCCGCTCTTTTGCCGATACTCCGGCGGCCGGCACGACGAATTTCTTCTTACGGCCCGGTACGACCCCACCCGAGGATATTATTCGGTCGGTCCGCTCCGGCTTATATGTCACCGAGCTTTCTGGATTCGGCGTCAACCCCGTCACCGGCGATTATTCGCGGGGAGCGGTCGGGCTGTGGATCGAAGACGGAGAGATCGCCTATCCGGTCGAGGAGATCACGATCGCGGGCAATCTGCTCGATATGTTCAAACATATTGAGGTCATAGGCAACGACTTAGAACGGCGCAGTTCTATTTCCGCACCGACAGTGAAAATTTCTCGCATGACAATTGCCGGAACATAAGCGTCTTTTTGCCAAATACGCGGGAAGGCGCTAGGCTACGCTCCGCGTGCGACAAAAACTCTACGACTATCTCGCGGACCGGCCAGGTGGAGCAACTTCAGCCGAGTTGCTCCACGAGATTTTCGTCTCAGGCGAGATCGCCCCCTTTCCTTCTCAACGTGATCCGGAGCTGGGCGTACGCCTCATTCATGCCGCCCTTGGTGCTGATCAGAATTGTTCCTACGATGCGAAAACGGATCGCTGGACGCTCACACCCCATGCCGACCTCAATCGACCACTTCACGATACCCAGTTTGTCGTTCTCGACCTCGAAACAACCGGCCTCAAGCCGGGTAAGGCCGCCATTACTGAAGTCGCGGCGGTTCGAGTCAGCCACGGAAAGCTTGGCGAGGAATTTCAGACCCTACTCAATCCGGGTCAGCATGTTCCAGCCGGGGTTACCCGTTTGACCGGCATCACCGATGCCATGCTCAGGGACCAGCCACGGATTGAAGCTCTCTTTCCCCAGCTCCAACATTTTCTCGGTCTGGCAGTCATCGTCGCCCATAATGCCAGCTTTGACCTCGGATTCCTCAACTTTGACGCGCAACGTCTCGCCGCCGCTCCTCTCCGAAACTCCTCAGTTTGCACCCTGAAGCTGGCCCGACGGCTCTTATCCGACATTCGGTCCCGTTCACTCGACTCCGTCGCTGCCCACCTTGGCGTCTCGTATCCGAGCCAGCATCGAGCCTTGGCCGATGCGCGTGTTACTGCGGAAATTTTCTGTATTTTTCTGGAACAACTCGCCCAACAAGGGGTCACCACACTCGGCCAGCTACTCGAGTTCCAACACAGCGCCCGAGACGGCCGCCGTTTTGAATGCTTTGTCCCCCGCCCGACTCTGGTAAGTATTCCAGCAAGCCCTGGAGTGTATCGAATGCTCGACGCTGAGGGGCAACTGCTCTACATCGGCAAGGCCAAGAATCTTCATCGTCGGGTCAACTCTTATTTCACCAATTCCTCGGGACATAGCGATAAAGTCCTCGACTTAGTCCGCCATGTGCGCGACGTCAGCTACGAACAAACCGGCTCGGAGCTTGAGGCATCCTTACGTGAGGCCGACCTGATTCGCTCGCTGAAACCACCCTATAATCGGCTTTCCAAGCATCTCCCCCGAGTCGCGTTTCTCAAGCTCACTGTCAGGAATGCCTATCCCCGCCTGTCGGTCACGGCAAAGCCAGGGAGCGACCACGCCCTGTATGTTGGGCCGTTCCGAAATCGTGACTTTGCCGAACGAGCCCAGCGCTTACTGGCTCGACTTTTTGGTCTCAGAACGTGTCAGGGTAACCTTTCACCGACTCCCGAGGCGTCGCCTTGCGTGAGCGGTCAAATTGGCGCATGCACAGCGCCGTGCGTAGAGCGAGTCTCACACGCAGCCTACCGGGAACAAGTGCGGCGTTTCAGCGCGGCTCTCAACGGTGAAACCCCACTGTTTCGGGAGACATTAATAGCAAAACGTGACCGTTTTGCTTCGGACCTCCAGTACGAGAGCGCCGCCCGATTACAACAGGATATCGAGTTGCTCGATCATATTCTCCATCTACATCAGCGCTTTCATTGGATTGTGACGCGGGCAAATGCATTTCTTTTATTACCCAGCCGCAAGGCCGAAGCGGCCCAGGCATATCTCGTCCTCAACGGACGCCTGATCGAAAACCGCACCGTCTCCACGTCTACTGATTTGGAGCATTTTACAGCTCTCGCCGAGAAACATTTTGATACAGACCGTGATGTCCCTCTGCGACCCCACGAAATTGATGCCAGTGTGATTCTCTCCGCCTGGTTACGCAGCCCGGATCAGGCGCAGAGCGCCGTCTTTCCGATTACCGCTCCGTCAACGCTTCACAACCAACGGGACGAGCTTGAGGTAGCCCTGAGCGACCTCCAACGAATTATATTTGAGTAGGGATAATCAGGAGACGCTCAAGCCTCCAGGGACTTGCGACCCGCCGAACCGCCCCCTATAGTTTGCCCACCATGACCGCAACGGCGCGCCTGCAGGAATTACTCAAGCAGCCCGGTCCAGCTTTGGTTCTGGGGGCACACGATGCCCTCTCCGCCAGACTGGCCCAGGAGGCCGGATTTGATGCCATCTGGGCCAGCGGTTTTGGCATCTCGGCTACCAATGCCATGCCGGATGCCAACATACTCACAATGAGCGAGACCTTGGAGGCGGTGCGTCGGATGAGCACCGCAGTGAGTATTCCGGTGATTGCCGATTGTGATAACGGCTTTGGTAACGCCATTAATGTCATGCGCACGGTGGCCGAGTACGAGCATGCTGGGGTGGCCGGCATTTGTATTGAGGATAATATCTTTCCCAAACGGTGCAGTTTTTACGCCGGAGTCCAGCGCGAACTCGTCCCAATTGACGAGCACGCCCGGAAAATCCAGGCCGCGACGGCCGCGCGGCAGAACACCGACTTTGTCATTATTGCCCGCACGGAAGCTTTTATTGCCGGTTGGGGAAAACACGAGGCACTACAGCGAGCCCGGGCCTATGTTGAGGCAGGTGCCGATGCCATCCTCATCCATTCCAAAGCAGCGACGTTCGATGAAGAACTGAGAGATTTCGCCGCAAGCTGGGATCTGCCCTGTCCGCTCGTATCCGTACCGACGACCTATGCCGATATTACTGCTCATGATCTTGCTGCCGCCGGCTTTCAGCTCGTCATTTTTGCCAACCAGACCCTGCGAGCCGCCGTCACAGGGATGCGAAACGCACTGGCGACCCTCAAACAGGAGGGCCGGCCGGCGGCGGTTGATAAACAGATTGTGACATTGTCCGAAATCTACGACCTCGTTGGGGTGCCGGACCTTCAGGCCAATGAAAAGAAATTCTTAATCCCCGGCGGACATGAGGTGACCGCTATTATTATTGCGGCCGGCTTTGAGGAAGACCTCTTACCCCTGATTGAGGATCGTCCAAAAGCCATGCTTGAAATCAAGGGTAAGACCGTTCTTGAGCGGCAGATTCAGGTACTGAATGAGTGTGGGGTCAAAGATATCATCGTTGTCCGTGGCTATCATAAAGAGCAGATCAACCTGCCGAATATTCGCTATTATGACAACGACCGATTCCGTGAGACTGGCGAACTCGCCTCCCTCTTTCTGGCCGAGGCGGAGATGACGGGCCGCTTCCTCTTTCTGTATTCGGACATTCTTCTGGATCCTTCCATTCTCGAAAAATTGCTCAAATCTCAAGCCGATATCAGCATCGTGGTTGATCGGGCCTGGAACGATCACGAACCGGGACAAGCAGAGGTCCGAACGAAGCACCCAGACTTGGTGGTCACCCATCAGCCTCCCAAAACAGGCTATCGCTACCTCCCCACCGCCGAGGCCACGACACTGGCACAGATAGGCCGAGAGATTGCGCCGCAGGACGCCGACGGTGAGTTTATTGGCCTCGCCATGTTTTCCGCCGCGGGGACGCGAATCTTGCGCGCGACCTACCAAGAGCTTCAGGCGGCAAGCACGACACGTCGCTTCCATGAAGCAAGCACCCTGGAAACCGCCGCCTTCACTGACATACTCCAAGAACTCATTGACCGTAATCATGACATCGCCTGTGTGGATATTTATAAAGGTTGGCTTGAAATCGACACCTTCGAAGATTACCGACGTGCCTGGGCAAAAATCCACTAGCCTCAAGAGGGCCGCCAGACTTGCTTCACAGTCTCAAGTGGAGAGACCTATGGACTCACAAAACATTGAGACCCTCATTAAAGACGAGTATGCGTTTTTTCTGCGCGAACGGGACAACTGGAGTCTAACCGCTGGTCCGCAGGATCTGGAGCTCGTTGCCCACGCGCTACGCGTCCTCTTGCACGCACGCACCACTCCAGACTTCCTGGACGACTATCGTGCGCTTGTGGCCTGCCAGAATGTAGACGGAGGTTGGAGTCCCCTCTCTTCCGATACCGAGAGTACCGTCTGGGTGTCTGCGTTCTGCGGCCTGATGCTTATTCGTGGCAACCGTTTTCTTCGGCACGCTCAACTGGCCCAGGCGGTCCGGCAAGCCCTCGACTATTTTCTTGATACCCAGCACCAGGACGGCCGGTGGGTTGACCCGGCCTGGGCCGACCTGGATACGACCAGCCATCCCGTCAGTTTTTTTAATGTGATCATGGCTTTGGACGAAACCCACAGGCAGCAAGAAGTCCGGCACGCCTGGCAGCAGGGCATGCGCTTTATCATCGACAACCAGAGCTCAGATGGCGGCTGGTATGACGATGAATTCCATCCGTCCGGCGTAGAGATTACGGCTCACTTAATCCAAGACGCGCTGGTCGCTGACCTCGTTATAGATCAACAGGTCAGCGGGGTCCGCGAGGCCTGCGCCAAAGGGGCAGCGCGGTTGTGCGACTGGCAGGCCCAGGCGGGCTCGTGGGACGAAGAGAACGTCGACCACACCATGGACTGTACGCGGTCGCTCATGCTGGTGACCCATATTCTGCAAGACCCCCACAAGCGTGAAACTATTCTGCGTGGCCTCAGTTGGATTCTGGACAATAAGAACGACCACGGCTGGGGCGATTTTCCAGGCATGGAGACGAATCTCGAACGCACCTGTGACGGCATCGATACCTTGCTGAAATATCACGCCTATAGCAACCGCGACACGCACGATGTGGTCAAACTCTGGGGATATCTCCCCTAGGCATCCGTTGCGCCTGGTTTATGCCGTCGTCGCATTCTCCGATAAAAAGCGCCTGGCAGGCAGCCTGCCAGGTCGACGAACTTCCCCCCGGCGAACGGAAGCTCGTCACACTCAACGGCGTGGAGATTGCTCTTTTCAACATCGCTGGAGCAGTCTTTGCTATCAACAACCGCTGCCCCCACCGTAAGGGGCCCTTGATTCGGGGCTACACAGATAATGAAGGCGGCATTAAATGTCCGATGCACGGCTGGCGATTTGATCTCCGAACCGGACAGAGCCGGCGGCCAGCCCAGGCCACGACGTACCGGACAAAAATCGAGGGGAGTATGATCTATCTTGCGCTCGCGTAACGCGCATTTTACCGGGCGGTATGTTCAATACGCTTGCAGACTTTCGGCAACGCTCAGTCAGCACTGGCATAGTCGGACTTCCTCTCTGCCTGTTCATGCAGTTTTCTGGCTGCAACGTAGACGCGGTGGATGTCCTCCCCTGACTCATCCCTCAGCCCGTCTTTGAGCCCTGAACTCTGCTACACCGCAGTACAAGACTGGCACGACAAACACGGTCAGCAGGGCGATGGCCATACCCCCAAAAGACGGGATGGCCATGGGCACCATGATATCGGACCCCCGTCCCCGCGAGGTGAGTACGGGTAAGAGGGCCAAGAGCGTTGTGGCGGTGGTCATCAGCGCCGGCCGTATGCGTCGTTGAGCCGCCTCAAGGACCGCCGCCCGAATGTCCTCTCTCGTTTTGGGCACATGTTTTTCAAATCGCTGTTTGAGATAGGTTGCTATCAGGACTCCGTTATCCGTCGCGATCCCAAACAGCGCAATAAAGCCGACCCACACCGCTACGCTCAAATTAAAAGGACGAACCTGGAATAGGTCACGGAAATTCGTCTCCCCTACAGCGAAATTCAAGAACCAGTCTTGGGCGTAGAGCCATAACATGAGAAACCCGCCTGCCCAGGCGACAGAGATACCTGAGAAGATAAAAAAGGTCATTATGGCTGAGCGAAATTGAAAATACAGAATAAGAAAAATCACAAAGAGGGTGAGTGGAATAACGATGCTTAATCGCTTTTTTGCCCGGAGTTGATTCTCATAGCTCCCGGCAAATGCATAGCTGACCCCTGCTGGTAGTTGCCATTCGCCTCGCGCAATTTTGCCTTGTAGATATGCTTGTGCTGCCTCGACGACTTCCACTTCGGCATAGCCAGGCTTTTTGTCAAAGACCACATAGCTTGTCAGAAAGGTATCCTCACTCTTGATCACTTGAGCGCGGCGCTCGAACGAGATATCTGCGAGCTCGCGGAGCGGGATATGTTGTCCGAGGGGCGTGGGAATGAGAATCCCGCCCAAGGTTTCCAGGTCGTTGCGGAGTTCGCGGAGATACCGAGCCCGTACCGGGTACCGCTCTCGTCCTTCAATCGTCAAGGTCAGCGGCTTTCCGCCAACGGCAACTTCGATGATCTCCTGGACATCCTTGATCGTCAGCCCATAGCGGGCGATCTGAGCGCGGTTAATCCGAATCTCCAGATACGGCTTGCCGATAACGCGGTCCGCGACAACGGTTGCCGGTTCGATAGAGGGCAGCTCTTTCAGCCACGTTTCAATCTGTTGTCCGACGGCATCAATAATTTCCAGGCCGGGTCCTTTGACTTTCACTCCCATGGGTGCACGCATGCCGGATTGCAACATGACGATCCGCGCGGCGATGGGTTGGAGCTTGGGCGCGGACGTGACGCCTGGGATTTTAGTGACCTGGACGATTTCATTCCAAATATCATCAGGGGTGTGAATATGGTCTCGCCACTGCCGATACGGCCGCCCGTTCGGGTCTGGAATAAGCCGCCCCTGCGCGTCGCGGACAAATGCGTCGGCGGCTGCGTCATAGCGAAAATAGGCCGGATATCCATTGGCATCGACGCTATACTCCGACTTGTAGTTGATCACGTTCTCAAACATGGAAATAGGAGCCGGATCGAGAGAAGAATCCACCCGCCCGAGTTTCCCCACACTTAATTCAACCTCAGGAATCGAAGCGACTGCCATATCGAGCTTCTTGACCACATCCAGGGCTTCCCCAATGGACGCATGTGGCATAGTCGTCGGCATATACAGAAACGATCCTTCGTCGAGCGGCGGCATAAACTCCTCGCCCATACGCGCCCATATCGCTCCACCTGCAACCACCACGCTGAGAGGAATGACTGCGAACAGGCCCTTATGTCGGAGACACCAGCCGAGCAGTCGTGGGTATATATCCTGAAAAAACTTGAAGCAGGTCAGCGACAGAGCAATCAGTATTCCTACAAAGACCATGTTGATAGGTGTCCCTGTTCCTATTCCAATGGGGAGCCAATACCGGGTCAGAAAGAACAGCATGATTACGATAATGGCGGCCGGAAGGAGGTAACGTTCGTAACGGGAAATCCACGCATAACGAGAGAGAAACATTTTACGCACCAAGTTATAGATACCTAGCAGCATCAGGACGAGACCAGGAAAGAGGTAGATCCACATCAGCAGGAAGCCGGCGACGCTTTCGGCGAGGGAGAGTCCTCGCCTCAGTCCGGCTCGTCCCGTCCAATCCCGAAAAAGGAGAGAGGCGGCTGGTGGGATCACGACGAGCGAAACAAACAGCGCTCCCAGAAGGGCAAATGTCTTAGTGTAGGCAAGCGGCGCAAACAGTTTTCCTTCCGCGGCCTGAAGGGCAAATACGGGCAGAAAACTCACAACCGTCGTCAGGACTGCGGTGCGCACCGCCCCGGCAACCTCGACGGTTGCTTCATAGACTATCTCCAGACGGCTCTTACCGGGCGGGGCGGCGTTGAGGTGGAAGAGAATGTTTTCACACAGGACAATACCCATATCGACTATCGTGCCAATGGCAATGGCAATGCCGGAGAGCGCCACAATATTGGCCGACACCTGAAACGCCTGCATCAGGATAAAAGCAATCAGGATAGCCAGGGGGAGCACCAGAGCAATCAGGAGGGCGCTCATCAGATGGAAGACCATAACGATCACCACGATGATGGTTACGAGGATTTCTTCCGTAAGCGCAGCCTTGAGCGTCCCGAGGGTCTCAAGAATCAATCCCGTCCGGTCGTAGAAAGGCACGATTGTGAGTTTTGATACCGTGCCGTCAGCGAGCGTCTTTTCCGGCATGCCGGGAAAAATTTCGTCAATCTTCGCCTGGACGTTCCGGATTGTAGCGAGCGGATTCTCGCCATAGCGGACAACAACGACCCCACCCACGACCTCAGCCCCATCTTTGTCAAGCGCTCCTCGTCGCAGCGCCGGACCAAGACGCACCTGAGCGACATCTTTGATCTGCATCGGGATATTGTTCTCCCGAACGGCGATAGCGATGTCCTCGATGTCCTGGAGCGTCTGGATAAAGCCCACGCCCCGAATGATATATTCCACCCGGTTCACTTCGAGGGTTCGCGCACCGACATCAAGATTGGAACTCCGGACCGCATTAATGATCTGGGCAAGACTGACGTCATACGCCCGAAGCGCATCAGGATTGATGTCGATTTGGTACTCTTTGACAAACCCGCCGATAGAGGCCACTTCGGCAACGCCTTCCGCCCCTTGCAAAGCATGGCGGACATACCAGTCCTGTACACTACGAATCTCGTCCAAATTCCAGCCACCGGTCGGATTGCCCTCAGGATCACGGCCTTCGAGCGTATACCAAAATATCTGCCCCAAGGCGGTCGCATCCGGCCCCAGGGTGGGCGAAACATCGCCCGGTAACATATCCTGTGAAAGGCTGGAGAGTTTCTCCAACACCCGGGAACGGGACCAGTAAAAGTCAACTTCATCCTTGAAAATGATGTAAATGGAGGAGTACCCAAAATACGAAAAGCTCCGAATGGTTTTGACACCGGGAATCCCCAGAAGGGAAACCGTCAGCGGATAGCTAATTTGATCCTCGACATCACGCGGAGATCGTCCCGGCCATTTTGTAAAGACAATCTGCTGGTTCTCGCTAATGTCCGGGATGGCATCAACCGGGACGGGATTGCGAGGCAAGAAAGAGGGCTGCCAGTCAAACGGGGCGACCATGACGCCCCAGACCAGAATGAAGGCAAGACACAGGACAACGATCAGTTTATTTTCCAGGCAAAAGCGGATGGCGGCGTTCATGCTGAGTTCCCGGATGTCTTTGGATGTCAATGGGCATGCGCCCCGCCTGCCCGCCCACCGTGCGGACTCATCATGCTGCGTTTACCCTGAATCTGGAGGTCTGCATCAATTTTGAACGAGCCGTTTGAAACGACCCGCTCACCCTCATGGATACCCGCCTTGACAATGTAATAATCTCCTGCGCGCGGACCGAGCGTAACGGTTCGGCCCTCGTAAGCTCCGTCACTCGGCTTCTGCACGTACACAATGGCGCGCTTCCCAGTAATGAGCGGCGCTGACGCAGGAATGACCAGCGGCGGCCCTCCCTCGGGCTCATGTGTGTGGCCAACGAGAGGAAAGTTGTCAGCCAGGACCAGGGGCATTCCGCAAATCGGGCAACTGCCCGCCGCCTTGCGCATCACCTCCGGATGCATGGGGCAGATATATTGCCCAGTATAAGAAGGTCCCCTGACAGTCCCCTGGTCTGAAATCTCAGCCTTGATCGTTGCGGTGACGAACAACCCAGGCTTCAGCCTGAGGCCGGGGTTTTCCACGTTCACCCGCACCCGGACTGTACGTGTGCTCGCGTCAAGGAAAGGCTGAATGAAGGAGACCACCCCGCGAAATTCCTCTCCAGGGAGCGCCGCGGCGCGAAATACAACCGGTTGTCCATAGCGAATCCAGGGCAGATCGGATTCATAGGCATCCAGATACAGCCATAGGCGTGACAGGTCGGCAATCGTGTAAATCCTGGTGCCCGTGTCTACATACATGCCCTCGTTGATCTGCTTCTCCACCACGATCCCGCCCATAGGAGCGTAGATGGTGACATGATCATCGGCCTGTCCCCGTTTCTCAATCTGGCCTACCTGCGTATGCGTCAGTCCCAAAAGGCGCAGCTTGTCTCGGGCGGCTTGCACCGAGCGCTCCGAAGAGCGTTTCACCATGGAACTGGCACTCCCGCGCAGTCGGTCGAGCGAACGCGCGGCCTGAATCAGCTCTTCCTGAGCAGACAGAAGCTCCGGGCTGTAGAGGGCGACCATATGGTCGCCCTGATTGACGCGAATTCCGGTATAGTTCACGTACAGGCGGTCCACGCGTCCGGGCACCCAGGCAGTAATATGCTTGAGCCGCGTTTCGTCATAATCAATCTTCCCGACGAGCCTCACCTCCCGGGCGACCCATTTTCGCTCCACCAGTGCAGTCTCAAGCTGGATCAAGCGCTTGGCAGCATCGCCGAGCAGAATCTCCCGACCAGAGGCCTCCGCTTCTCCGCCCTGCGGGCCGGTGGCATGCAAGGCGTGTCTCTGTATGTCATGACCAGCGTGCTGAGCGAGACTATTCCCAAACCAGGTCAATATCGTCAGACACAGGGGTAAACTTTTCATCACGAAAACGGTGATATTTCTCATTGGCTTCACCTTCCCCTCTCCCCACCAGAGAGGAAATCACTGTATCCACCGCTCAGCATAAAGAGCTTCGCGACGGCGATGGCTCGGTCCGTTCGAGCCCGGCTCAACGACAGTTCGAAATCCAGCAACCTCCGGCCCGAGTCGAGCACGTCCAGGAAGCCCGCCTTGCCGCTTTCATAGGCAGTAAAGCTGGCCTCAATGGACTCTTCGGCTTTGGGGAGCAATGTATGGGTAAAGAGAGCAATCTTGCGCTCGGCATCTCGCAACTCAAATCGCACTCGGGCAAAGTCTGAGGCTAACACAGCGGCCCTATCCCGACGCTGCTCCTTGAGGCTGTATTGCCGAAGGACCGCTTCTTCGACTGTCGCCCTATTCTTGTGCCAATAGATCGGAAGGGTCATTGAGAGTGTCGGTATCAGGGCATCTTTGCCGCTGTCAGTTGGCCCCGGACGCTTATCCGTCGCAATATAATCAAGACCGAGAGTAAAATCGGGGTAAGCCGACTTCCCGGCCAGTTCGACGCCCACTCGTCTCGCCTGGATGATGGCATCGAAGCGAGCCAGCTCAGGATTGCCTTTGAGGATAGTCTCGTCGGTCAGTTGCCGCGCTGCGTGTGCCTCTGCATCGAGAGCCGCGTCCCTGAGCATACTTGGGGGAATGTGTATGGGCGCAGACGCGGGACGATTCAACAACGCGTTAAACGCTCCTTGTGTCGGTTGTATGACCTCACGGAATTCCGTGATGCGGTCCTCTAGTTGTCCCAATTCAATCTGCACGCGGACCAGATCGCTATGAGTGCCAATGCCAGAGCGAAAACGGACCTGGAGGACCTTTTCCCAGGATTGAACGAGTTGGAGGGTATCCTCGGCAATACGGGCCGTAGCGTGCAGATAGACCAGTTCGGTATACGTCCGGGCCACCTCAAAAACGAGCGTATTCTTGAGACTCAGAAAACGATAAAAGGCCGCCTGCGCTTCGAAGTCTGCCTCATCACCACGTAGCGCCAGCGTTCCGAACCACGGAAACGCCTGGCTCAGACCGAGCCGATGCTGTTGCGCTCCGACCCGGGTCTCAACCGAACGCAAGAAATATCCATAGGTCAGTCGGGGGTCGGCAAGAGCCGTGACTTGAGGACGTTTCTTGCAGGCCGCCTGATAAGCCGCAAAACTCCCCCGCAGTCTGGCGCTGTTTTCGAGCGCATAGAGGATATAGCCATGGAGGGTCTTCGGAAATCGCCCTGTCATGGAGGCGGTAGACTTCGCTTGTCTCCCTGGGGCGCTGCCCGTGTCAGGCACATCCTCTCCCAAAACAGGCTGTAAAGCCTTGCTCTGCGGCATGGGAGATAACCCTCCGGCGGGACGTGCAGTGAAGCTGGGAGCTGGCATACACCCCGACGGCAGAGGAGTTATGATGACAAGTGCCACAATAAAAAATCGCCACGCGAAACTGTTCATCATCAGAGGCTACTTTCTCACTACTGGTATGAGCGTGCGTCTTGGGAAGACGCACAGAGAGTGGTTTGGCGTCACTACGCCGTCGCGACACAGAAATGGGCAACTGTCTACCTGCCGGGAGATAGAGCGGGGTTTAGAGGCGGAAAATAGAAAAGGACAGATACCGTGGGACAGAATGCTGGGCTCGTCCTTCTGAGAGTCGAAGATCAAGGGATAACGGCGGGGGGGAAAAACTAACTGACGCGTCCAAGAACGAGAGAAAACGCGACGTAGGTGAGCTTGCAGACAGTTCCTCGCCTACCACTACCAGCGGCTTGAGAAAGAAATGTTCTCCACAATCTGGGCATTGTTCAGGAGTGGAATGCGACTCCCCGTCCGGTGTATGACACGGGGGTGTCTGCGTGCTCTGAGCTGCGTCAGGAGGAGAGATACTGGTCGTCCGAGCATGACCGGCGGCAAAGCACATCTGCGTGCAATGCAGGAGTACCACCAGGAAAAGAAAGGTGACACAGCACCGCTGGTAAACTCGACCCATAGTGCTAGGCTAGCACAGGAGAAGGATTGAAACCATGCAGTCTGCTCGGAGGGTCTCACGCCGGCCGTGCCGGACGTTCGGACAGCACCCAGCCGGGAAGCGAGCACACCGATGGAATGCCAGCGCGATTTATTTTCTTTGCCCGACGGTCAACACTACCTCAACTGTGCCTATATGTCGCCGTTGTTAAAAGCCGTCGAAACAGCCGGCATCAACGGCCTGAGACGCAAAGCCGTGCCCGCCGAGATTGGGACGGCCGATTTCTTTGAGCCGGCAGAAGAACTGCGCCTTGTGTTCGCCCGGCTCATTCACACCTCGCCCGAGCGGGTCGCTCTCATCCCTGCGGTCAGCTATGGGATGGGTATCGCGACATATAACCTTCCGCTCAAACCGGACCAGAACGTCGTGATTCCCGGCGAGGAGTTTCCGAGCAATGTCTATCCCTGGCTGGAGCAGTGTCAGCACACGCGCGCAACCTTGCGCAGGGTTGACCGGCCCCGAGAAGCGCCCGCGCCCGGAACAGCCTGGAACGCTCGATTTCTCGAAGCCATCGATACCAAGACCGCTGTCGTGGCCCTGAGCAGTGTGCACTGGACGGATGGCACGCTCTTTGATCTGGAACAGATTGGGCAGCGTGCCCGCGAGGTGGGCGCCCTGTTTATTGTGGATGGCACCCAGTCGGTCGGCGCCCTGCCGTTTGATTTTGAGTGGGTTCAGCCCGACCTTTTGGTCTGCGCCGGCTATAAATGGCTGCTCGGTCCCTACCAGTACGGCTTCGCGGCTGTCGGTGATCGCCTGCTGAACGGTGAGCCATTTGAGCACAACTGGATTAACCGGAAAGACAGTCAGAATTTCAGCGCCTTAATCAATTATCAGTCCGAATACCAGCCAGGGGCGCGGCGCTTTGATACCGGGGAGCGCTCAAATTTTATTATGATTCCCATGCTCCTCGCAGCTCTCAAGCAGATCGGCGAATGGGGGGTAAACAATATCCAGACTTACTGCGCCCGGCTGAGCGAAGAACTTAGTCGAGCCCTTGACGGGACTCCCTACGCGGTCGCGTCACCACACGAGCGTGCAGCGCACTTATTTGGTATTCGGATTGCCGATGCCGAGCAGATCCCCACTATTCTCGAAGCCTTACGGCAGCGTGACGTACATGTATCACAGCGTGGCCCCTCCATTCGCGTGTCGCCTCATGTGTATAACACGGAGGAAGATATTATGGCGCTGGCCGAGGCGCTACGGACAGTCGCACGCTAACCCCTGCCGGTATCTTTTGACTGTACTTGTGAGCTTGTCGGTTTTGACTATTTGGTATATGCCTCTGATTTTCTCATGGTGAATAGTCAACCGATGGGCTAGGCTACTCTCCAAGGAAGAAAGGCAGAAAATGCATGGTGGCAATATGGAGCGATTTCTGAAACGCTAGATGGACAAACCAGAACAAGGATTGTTCAGTATGAGCAAGGGTTAAAGAAGGGGGAAAATCATGCGTACGAATACGTCTCTCGCTGTAGCGACGCTCATGGCCGCCCTGACATGGACCGGATGCGAATTGGGGGCGGACCCAGAAGAAGTTGTTAGAGAAATCGAAAGTAAACTGATAGTGACCGAGATCAACGACTTCGAGTGCTTTCGCGCCGAGGTCAGGGCGGTAGAGCAGCCGCCCCAGTTTATCCCCCAAGACGCTGGGGCGACAAGTACAGTCGTCAATGGAGAGGCCGCCATTCCCATAGTCGTGAACGCCGGTCAATTCACCATTACCAAGATACTGCTCACAATTCCCGAGAATTGCGGATCGGTGAACGGAGAGATTGAATATAGAGGCGACCCTGAATCCAATGTATCTCGGCCTTTTCCTCTGACCTTTAACTCCGGTGACACCGAGACCTTTCCGCGGCACACCTTCAAATAACGTCCCTGTCACCTCTTCATACGGTCTAGATTCAAACCCTTTTGAGACTGACCGCTCAGGGCTCATGCGCTGAGCGGTTCCCGTCCGCGGTAGGGAGACGAGTGTGAGCAACACAGCGGTTCGACAGGCGGAGTGGGAAACGCGCTATCACAAAGGCCAGACCGCTTGGCAACGGGAATCAGCCAACCCAGCCCTTCTCACCTGGCTTGAGCAAGGGCTGCTGCATCCGTGTCGCATCCTGATTCCCGGCTGTGGACGTTGTCATGAGGTGGTCTCCCTGGCGCAGCAGGGGTTTGATGTCACCGCGGTTGATCTTGCCCCATCAGCAGTCCACGGCGCCCGACAGCTGATTGAGGATACAGGCGTAACCGCACAAGTGATTCAGGCCGATTTACTCGACTGGGATACACCGGACCGTTTCGATGCCATCTACGACCAGACCTGTCTGTGTGCCCTCGACCCGTCAACCCGCCAAGACTACGAACGCCAACTCTTCTCGTGGCTCAAGCCGGGCGGACAACTGTTTGCTCTCTTTATGCAAGCCACAAATCCGGATGGTCCGCCGTTTCCGTGCGATCTCGATACCATGCACCAGCTTTTTCAGGACTCTCGCTGGGAATGGCGGAACGCGGAGCCGCTCTCCATTCCGCACCCAGCCGGCCTGCATGAACTGGGCTGTATCCTCACGCGTCGGGCCTAGCAGACCCGCTCGCTTCCTTGAGCACCGCTCCCTCGTAGCGTGGGTGCAACGACTGCGGAAGCCAGGGCTGGATTACGTTCCCCCTCTTTCGTAGTACTCAAAAATACGAAAGAGAATCCGCGTCGGCCTAAAATAAGCCGCCTGTTTATTGACGACCTGCCGCTTGACCGTCTGGGTCGTCCAATTGCCAAAGGCGTCGTACCGATAGGTAAACATCTCTGTGTGGCGCTGCCGGCCACTGTCCACGTACACAATACGCTCGGTCGGATCACCGTTGTTGTTGAAGTGGACGTCCGTTCGCTCACTCAGTCGGGAGCTCGCCGCATAGACAAAAGAAACTCGGGTCACCAGGGTTCCCTGAAAATCCCGGTGGTAGATGACCTTCTTCACGAGCGTGTCTGTCGCGTCGTACCACAACTGCCCTTCAAGATTTCCCTGAACATCATAACGTGAGACCGTGCGGTTTTTCAGCTCACCCTCCGGCTGATACGTATGGGATTCGATTTCTCTGCCATTGGCGTCATACTGAAAAATCGCTCGTTCCGTCAGCACCTCCCTAGCCGAATAGGAACGCGACTCGGTCGGGGCGCCGTGGTCAGCATAGGATGAGACGGTTCGCCCAACGAGGCTGTTCTCCGGCCCATAGCGCTGCACTTCTCCTTCATTTGTCCTCGCGTCGTACAGAAAGACCATGCGCTCACGGAGCGCTCCATCCAGGTCATAAGACAGGCGCTCGATGAGATTGCCACGCCGGTCAAACCGATCAGTACGGACCGGCAGTTCTGCCTGCGACTCCCACCTGTCCCCCTGTTTCACTACGTCTGCCCGAAAGATGGATAACGATCTAACGGGCCCCCGCAGTCTGAGGATAGCTCTTTCCGTCTCCGTTTGCTGCCTCACGCCGGGAGCGCCCACGCTTTCGCAGGACAGGCAGAGCAATCCAAGGAGAAAGGCGGTAAGGAGCCGATTCATATATCACCCTGTAGTCTTGACATTATTTCCCCATTTTCCATATGTGGAAAAGGTATGGTAGGCTTTACGCTGCTGGCCTCACTCAGATGAAGATCGCTCATCATGCTGTTCCGCGAACTCAACCGTAGCGCCACAAAGACCTATCTTATTGGGTGCGAAAAAACTCAGGAAGTCGCCCTCATTGATCCAGTCCTGGAAAAAACCGACCGCTATCTCGCCCTGCTCGCCTATTATGGATATACGCTCAACAGCATTATCGATACGCACACTCACGCGGATCATCTAACGGGGAGTTGGGAATTACGGGCTCTGACCGATGCGCCAGTCATCATGCATAGGCGTGCCCCCGCCCCGCATGTTGATATGCATGTCGAAGACGGGCAGCTCATCCGGGTGGGGACACTCACCATACATGTGCTCGCGACCCCAGGCCATACACCTGACAGCATGTGCCTGCACGCTATGGATCGGGTGTTCACCGGCGATACCCTTTTTATCCACGGCACCGGACGGACCGACTTTCCCGGTGGCGATCCTGGAGCTCAGTACGACAGTATCTATCACAAGCTGTTTCCGCTGCCCGACAGTACGCTGGTCTTTCCCGGTCATGATTACCGAGGTCATACCCAATCCACTATTGGCGAAGAAAAGCAGACAAATCCGCGCGTGACAGGTCGCAGTCGCCGGGAATATGTCGATTTAATGAACGACCTCCACCTCTCGCTGCCAGATAAAATTCAGGAAGTTCTCCAACCGAACCAGTCCGCCATTGAAGACCAATCCATCCAGTTTCCGAGTCTCTCAGCGCTCAATGGCGTGCGTCAGCTTTCCGCCCAAGAAGTCCAAGCCCAACGGGAGAGCACTACCCCCCCGCTCTTGCTCGATGTTCGTGAGCCAGACGAGTACAGCGATGACCTTGGCCATATACCGGGCAGCATCCTCATCCCCCTCAAAGAGGTACCGGCTCGCGCGGGAGAACTTGAACAACACAAGAACGACACTGTCATCGTTGTGTGTCGGGCCGGAGTCCGCAGCACAACGGCCGCCGCCATTCTTACCGGTCTTGGATTCGAGCGGGTTTCAAATCTCAAAGGGGGGATGCTGGACTGGAATGAGCAACAGTTACCCGTTGTGCGCTAATTGGGAGAGCTTGGCGGTTCATCCGAGACACAGCGCATAATGCGGGAAGGAGCAGATTGCATGGAAACAGCCCCTCACGAAGTGTCCCGCGCAGCATCCGGAGTGAAATGGGCCAAGGTCATTGATCACACCAAATGTATTGGTTGCCACGCGTGCAGCACGGCCTGCAAATCAGAGAACCATGTCCCGGTCTCGGTCAATCGCACCTATGTGAAATACACCGACGTGGGAACCTTCCCAAACGCTCGGCGGGCTTTTCAGGTCACGCGGTGCAATCAGTGTCAGGACGCACCCTGCACCCAAGCCTGTCCGACCGCAGCCATGTACGCCCGGTCTGACGGTATTGTGGATTTCGACAAGTCCATCTGTATTGGCTGCAAAGCCTGTATTGCGGCCTGTCCGTACGATGCGATCTTTATCAATCCCGAAGACCACTCGGCCGAGAAGTGCAACTTCTGCGCACATCGGATCGATATGAACCTGGAGCCTGCCTGCGTTGTGGTGTGCCCGACAGAGGCGATCCTGATTGGCGACCTGAATGACCCCGGTTCAAGAGTCACCGCCATCGTGGGCCGAGAACCCGTTGCGGTGCGTCGCCCTGAAAAGGAAACCCACCCCAAACTGTTCTACACCGGTGCACACCAGGCTACGCTTGACCCGCTGGCTGCTACACGGCCCGAAGGCGGGCTTTTTCTGTGGAGCGAGCAGGGCCGGGAATCGCAGCAGGTGACCTCAGGCCACCCGACCCGGCACAATAGCTCGGCCCAGGCCGTGTTGGCCTATGACGTGCCGCACCGTGCCCCGTGGGACTGGCGGCTGAGCCTGTATACCTGGACCAAAGGGCTTGCCTCGGGAGCCTATCTGATTCCGGCTTTTCTGGTGCTCTGTGGTATGCTGAGTCCTGGACATATGCTCTGGCAATGGCTTGCCCCAATTCTGAGCGGGATATTTCTCGCCCTCACCAGTCTGATTCTCATCGCCGATTTGGACCACCCCGAGCGCTTTGTGTTGATCTTTACCCGCCCGCAGTGGAGGAGTTGGTTGGTCCGGGGCGCTTTTATTCTCCTGGGGTTTGGCAGCGTTCTGCTCCTCCACTTTTTGGCCAGTCTCTTTGCCAGCGGAACCGCATGGCAGTCGGGTCTGATGCTGCTCGGTATCCCCCTTGGCGTGCTGACCAGTGTGTACACCGCCTATCTCTTTGCCCAATCGACCGCCCGTGACTTATGGCAAAACCCGCTCCTGCCCCTCCATTTTCTCGTCCAAACGCTTATCGCGGGAGCCGCCGCGGTCATCTTCTGTGCGGTCTGGTGGGCACCTACTGTCGTTTCACCGGTCGCCATCCTCCTGGGAATAGCGAGTGCGCTCCACCTCCTGCTGGTGAGCGGGGAATTCACCCTGCCCCATCCCACCGCTCACGCGCATCTCGCCGCTGCCGAGATGACGAAGGGTCAATACCGGATGTATTTCTGGGGTGGCATACTCCTTGTCTCTCTTGGCCTTCTCGCTCCCTGGGCCGGCATACCGGCAGGGTGTGCGGCCCTCATTGGGGTACTGGCGCATGAGCACGCCTATGTGCAGGCCGGGCAAAGCGTACCGCTCGCTTAGGGGATATTGCTATGAGTATTGAGCGACCCAATAAACGCGTGTCTGCCGCTCGCCAGGATACGGAGGCACGAGGCGAGACATTTTATCCGGGGCCAAGTCGCAACCACTTGGCGTCTTTTCCTCCCAAGGAACGCTGGGACGACTGGGTTGAGTTGGACGCACGCGCCTGGCCGCGGCGCGTCGAACAACACTCTATGCTTATTCCCACCACGTGCTTTAACTGCGAGTCGGCCTGTGGCCTCCTGGCCTATGTCGATCCGGAGACGCTCAGCATCAGAAAGTTCGAGGGCAACCCTGAACATCCGGCCTCACGGGGCCGGAACTGCGCCAAGGGCCCAGCCACACTTAACCAGATCAATGACCCTGATCGCATCCTCCGTCCCCTGAAACGGACGGGAAAACGTGGCGAGGGAAAGTGGCAACAGGTCTCTTGGGACGAAGCCCTGCGTGATATTGCCGGCCGTCTCCGGCGAGCGCTCCAGGAAGGCCGGCACCACGAAATCATGTACCACGTGGGTCGCCCTGGCGAGGACGGCTACACCGAGCGCGTCCTGGCCGCCTGGGGGGTCGATGGCCACAACTCCCATACCAATATCTGTTCGTCCGGGGCCCGCGCCGGCTATCATTTCTGGATGGGGGCGGACCGCCCCAGCCCCGACCACGAGCATGCCGAGGTCATCCTGCTCATCAGCGCCCACCTGGAGTCGGGTCATTATTTTAATCCGCACGCCCAGCGTATTATGGACGCCAAGCGGCGTGGGGCCAAGCTCATCGTCTTTGACGTCCGCCTGTCCAATAGCGCCACCCATGCCGACCATTGGGTCGCACCCTATCCGGGCAGTGAGGCCGCCATTCTGCTCGCCATCGCCAACTACCTGATTCAGAACGAACACTATAACCGTACCTTCGTACGTGACTGGTGGAACTGGCAAGAATATCTCCAAGAAGAGCGGCCTGACCTGGAGCCCACGTTTGAGAACTTTGAAGCCGTGCTAAAACAGCTCTATACGCAATACAGTTTCGACTTTGCGGCCCAGGAATCCGGCGTCAGTCCGCAAACCATTGAAGCCATCGCCACGCTGGTTGCCTCGGCTGGAACGCGACTGGCGACCCATACCTGGCGGAGCGCGTCCGCCGGGAATCTCGGCGGCTGGCAGGTGGCGCGAGCGCTGTTTTTCCTCAACGCGCTTACGGGTTCTGTCGCAACACCGGGCGGGACGTATCCCAATGCGTGGAACAAGTTTGTGCCGCGTCCCATCCATACCCCACCCCATCCACCTATGTGGAATACGCTTTCCTGGCCAGCCGAGTACCCACTGGCCATTCACGAACTCTCTTTTCTTTTGCCGCATTTCCTGAAAGAGAGACGCGCTAAACTCGATGTCTACTTCACTCGCGTGTATAACCCGGTCTGGACCAATCCCGATGGGTTCTCGTGGATTGAAACCCTCAGTGATGAACAGAAAATCGGCCTGCACGTCGCCCTGACTCCGACCTGGAACGAGAGTGCTTATTTCGCCGATTACATCCTGCCCATGGGCGTCGGGAGCGAGCGCCACGATACGCATTCGTACGAAACGCACGACGCCCAGTGGCTCGGATTCCGTCAGCCCGTCCTGCGAACCGCCAGAGAACGCCTCGGCCAGCCGGTGACAGACACGCGCCAGGCGAACCCAGGCGAAGTCTGGGAAGAGAACGAGTTCTGGATTGAGTTATCCTGGCAGGTCGACCCGGACGGCGCGCTGGGGATACGCCAGTATTTTGAATCCAAAGCCCACCCAGGCCAGAAGCTGACCCTTGACGAGTATTACGGGTTTATCTTTGAGCAGTCAGTCCCGGGGCTCCCGGCACACGCCGCTGCCCAGGGACTCTCACCGCTGGCCTATATGCGTCGCTACGGCGCGTTTGAAATCCAAAAAAACATCGGAGCGGTCCACGCCCAAACAGTCCCGCCAGCCGAACTAGACAATACCCAGGTTGACAGTCTGGGCCGCGTCTTCACCGCAAGCCCCACGCCCGCCGGTCCGAATATCGTCCCCCTGCCCTCGCCCGACGCCGATCCGGCCGGCCGGCGCCGTGTCGGGATTCAGATACCCACCCGCAAGCCCCAAGACCCCTCCGTCTATCGCGGCTTTCCCACGCCAAGCGGTCGTCTCGAGTTTTATTCCAAGACCCTCAAGGACTGGGGCTGGCCGGAATACGCCCTCCCCACCTATAGTCAGAGTCATATCCATCCTGACCGGCTCGCAGACGACCAAATGGTCCTGATCCCGACCTTTCGGCTCCCGGTCCAGATTCACACCCGGAGCGCAAATGCCAAATGGCTGGACGAGATTGCCCACACCAACCCGCTCTGGCTGCACCCCGGGGATGCCCAACGCCTGGCCGTGGGCACGGGGGACCTCGTCCGGGTCGAAACCGAGATCGGCTATTTTGTGCTCAAAGCCTGGGTGACGGAAGGAATTCGCCCCGGCGTCGTTGGCTGTAGCCACCACATGGGGCGCTGGAAGCTCGATCAGGTTGGCCAGCGGCAGATGATGGCCACGGTCGGACTCGACCGAAACGGCAGTCAGTGGCACTTGTCGCGCAAACAGGGGGTCCACGGCTATCCGAGTGAGGATGCCGATAGCGCCCGCGTCTGGTGGACGGATACCGGCGTGCATCAGAATCTCACCTTTCCGGTCCACCCCGACCCGGTCTCCGGCATGCACTGCTGGCACCAGGCCGTTCGAGTCCGCCCCGCCCCAAAGGGCGATCAGTATGGGGATATCCAGGTTGACACGGAAAAAGCGCATGCCGCGTATCAGAAGTGGCTCGCCCTGACCCGCCCGGCCAGGCAGGTCTCCCCCGACGGCACGCGACGCCCCTACTGGCTGTTACGGCCGCTCAAGCCGGGTCGAGAGCACTATCAACTGCCTGAGACGGAGCGACCGCCTAGGGACTGATGAAACGCTTTCTCCCGTTTCTCGATCTCCGGGCTTACCAGCTTCGCCATCTGCCTCGGGACCTGCTCGCCAGCCCGAGCGTGACCTTTCTCGACATTCCCCAAGGCGTGGCCTATGCCATGATCGCCGGGCTTCCGCCGGCCATGGGCCTGTATGCGGCAGCCCTGCCGGCCATAGTGGGCGCGCTGTTCCGCAGCTCCCGCCATGTTGTGACTGGCCCCACGAACGCCGTGAGTCTGCTGGTTGGCACCGCTGTTGCCGCCGAGGTGGCGCACGGTGGCGCGAGCCCCATGACGGTTGGAGTCACCCTGGCCTTTATGGTGGGGGTGGTCCAATTTCTCGCTGGGGTGTTGCGACTCGACGCGGTAGCCGATTATATTTCGCAGCCAGTTGTCCGTGGCTATATCTCAGGGGCCGCGGTCCTGATTATGATCGGCCAGCTTCCCAATGCAACCGGCACGACCCGCGTTGTGGGTAATCCCGCCCAGATGATCGGCGGCTGGGTGTCTTCCCTCTCGGAAGCCCAGCCCCTCGCCGTCTTTTTCACGCTCGGCACAATTGCCTGCGTCCTGTATCTGCGTCACTTGTCTCCCCGTCTGCCAGCCTCGCTTATCGCCTTGGGGCTCAGCATCGTTGTGGCGCACGTCTTGCAGTTGTCTGCCGCGGGGCTCCAACGCGTCGCCGATCTCGCCCCTCTGCCAGCCGGCCTCCCGCCGCTCACCGCCCCCCACTTGGACCAGTGGGCGGGGCTGCTCCCGACGGCACTTGCTTGTGCCGTCCTGTCCCTGGTTGAGTCCACTTCTGTGGCCCGGACGCTTGCGGCCCAGTCGGGACAGCCGCTTGATCTGGCCGCCGAATTTTCAGGCCAGGGACTGGCAAACATCGCCGCAGCTTTCTCAGGCGGCTATCCGGTCAGCGGCAGTCTGGCCCGTTCAACCTTGAATCAGCAGGCCGGGGCCCAGAGCCGTCTAGCGGCGCTGTTTTGTGGCCTGTTGATGCTGGCCGTGTTGCTCTTTCTCGGACCGGTGGTCAATCAGACGCCGATTGCGAGTCTGGCCGGTCTGTTGTTCGTCCTGGCCGCCGATCTCATCGATAAGGAGCGCATCCGTATGATCCTGCGCGCCACCCGAGGGGACCGGGCGGCGTTTCTCGCCACGCTCGTCGGAACGTGGCTCGTGCCGCTCGACCAAGCCATTTATATGGGCGTCGGGATCAGTATGCTCCTCTTTTTACGTCGCGTCCAGCTCCTCACGGTCCGAGAGCTGACGATCAGTGCGAAAGGTCGTTTTCGAGAGGTGGACCCCGAGCAAGAAGAGCGGGGGCAGCACTGTTCCGCTATTCGTATCCTCAATCTGACGGGCCCATTATTTTTTGCCGCAGCCGGAGAGCTCCAAGCCACGCTTGAGCGCATGAAGGCCGCGCCTCACATCCGTGTCGTTATTCTCCGGGTGCGGCAGACCCAGGGCTTGGACATCACCATCACCAGCCTGCTCGCATCCAGCCAGCGGCAGTTGGAGAGCGCCGGCAAAACCCTCCTCGTCCTGGGGCTGCAGGCCGACGCCCTGCAGTTGTTTGAAAAAACCGGTAGCGCCAGCCGTATCGGGCCGGCGAATCTCTTCCCTGCTCAATCCGGCTGGGTTACCGCCATGGAGGCCGCGCTCCGCCGCGCCCTCACACTGGCCGGCGAGCATAGCTGCGGCACGCACTGTCCTTTCGCTACCTATCTTGCCGCTCAGGAGGCACTCCGAGGTAATCCTGGAGTGTAATGTTGACATAAGGCACACCTAGTGAAATCGTAGCTGATGTGAGCGATTTTGACTGGAATGATGAGAAGAATGAATTTCTGAAAAGGGTACGAGGAGTCAGCTTTGAGGACGTAGTTTTTCATATTCAGAACGGTGATGTGTTGGACGTTATCAAACATCCAAAGGCGGACCGTTATCCCAAGCAGAACATCATCGTGCTCAACATTGACGGCTACGTCTATCTGGTGCCTTACCTGAAGGCGTGGGGTGTCCGTTTTCTGAAGACCATCATTCCCAGTCGCAAAGCAACCAAGGAGTACCTCGGATGAATCGGAATCGACTCAGATTGGACGAGGAGGAACGCTCTATCCTCCAGGACTTCGAGCGTGGAGAGTTTGAAGGTATCAAAAACTTCAGAGCGGAGAAGCAGCGACTAGAGGCTGCTGCAAGCAGGACGCTCCAGAAAGGGAAGCGTATCAATATTCGCATATCAGCCAGAGATTTGGAAAAGATTAAAAAGCGGGCCGTCGCCGAAGGGATGCCGTACCAGACTCTCATTGCCAGCACCTTACACAAGTTTGTGACCGGCCAACTCAAGGAGACGCAATAGGATCAAAAACTCAGCGGAGTTATCTTTATTGATAAAGAAGGCGGAAGGAGACGTCACCTAGCAACGCCCCATCCACCCCTGAAGAAACGGGCAACGCCTCCTTCTCCCCAAGGAGCGGTTCATGGACTTGTTCGACATTATTCGACGTCGATGTTGGTTGCGATGGGGCCCTTCGGATCGGTTAAGACGTCGAATATAACTGTTAAATTCTGTTTAAGGTCTGCAAAGTCTCGATTGTTCAGAGATCGCCGGTGAAAGAAAACATTGTTCGGGTATTCAGGGTGCCGGATGAAGCCGAATCCGCCGTCATGAAGCGAAAGAACGGTCTCCAGAAGGCTCCTTGCTTCGATTCTGCGTCTGCCCTGCGGTCTCTTACCCTCTCGAACCAGAAGACACGATAACGCTGGAAGTCCACAATAAGTACAGGTTCCAGTAATAGCGGACCGGAGCCTATCCTTCCTCTGGTGGTTAGGCTCAATTCGTCGAAAGGAAGTTGTCAGCAGATACCAATATCGCCCCTTTTTTCTCCACGTTCCTTTAATCTCTACGAACGAGTAGTTGGGGACCTCCTTCGCGCTCACCACTGAAAACATGAATGGGTATAGGCGGCCTCCAGCATCAATCGCCACGATGACTAATGGAAGGGAGCCGACATGGCGATAGGAGTGGATGGGAAATAATCGCGGTGGCTGGTAGAGTGCACAATTGTCCGCGACAAAGCCAGTGAGCGCGAGTTCGTATGCCCCCTCCCTGGGTTCTGTAACTTTGAGCCCTTGTGGTTGGTAGGAATTCCCATCGAATTCTACGGACTCTAGGCTCCTCTCTATAGCTTTGGAGATTCTCGATTGTCGGGCGTGATCCTTCCAACAGTCATGGATGGGCCAAGGCGGACCAAGGGCATCGAACAGGGCACAACCACCATTTTCATCCCTAAAGAAATACACCTCTCCTCCGCACCACCAACAAGATGTCGGATAGGTCAACCGCGACCCTTTGTCTTGCAGCGCCCAGGAATGAGCCGGTTGACTAGCGCCTGAAGTATCTTGGTACGTCTCTGGAGCTCAACGACCTAGGTGTCCCTCCCCGCCAAACCCACAGGTGCATCCAGGCGGATGATTCCAGGCATTACACATAAATGCAGATTATCATACAGATCGGCCCAAATACAGGACCATCCCAAAGGTTCGGAGCGTAGCGAGTTCGAGTCTCTTGTCCCTGAGATGTTCTGCGCCCCCCCGTCCGTTCCAAAATCCCCTTGCCTTAGCGTCTACGTCTGGTTACGTTGAGGCCGCCTTGTAGGAGGGGCCCTCACACAGGGGAGGATATCACCGGATGTCGCAGTACGTCGAAGGACCAGACGCTGGTCTTATTGTTGAAGACCATGCCCAACTCATCGAATACTTCTTTGACGCCGCAAAGCCCCGAGAGGAGTGGCGTATTGGCACCGAGTACGAACTGCTCGGCGTGTCACGGCGAAGCGGTCGCGCCGCGCACTACTCCGGTCGGCGCGGCATTGAGCATATCCTGAGCCGTCTGGCCGACTCCCTGGAATGGGAACCCCAGGAAGAAGAAGGCCGCATTATCGCCCTCCAAGGTGAGCGCGCCAATATCGCGCTTGAACCCGGCGCGCAACTCGAACTCTCCGGCGAACAGTGCGAGACCGTCCATTGCGCGGACAAAGAACTCCGTCGCCATCTCAAGCACCTGCTGCCCATTGCGGACGAATTGGACATTGACTTCGTGAACTTGGGAGTCCAGCCGGTCAGCCCGCTCGACGACATCGAGTGGATTCCCAAGACGCGCTATCAGATCATGGCTCCGTATATGGAGAGGGTCGGCACGCTGGGGCATCGCATGATGAAGCAAACCGCTTCCATTCAGGTCAATTTCGACTTCAGCGACGAAGCCGACGCCATGCTGAAGTTTAAGACCAGCATGGGGCTCGTGCCCATCCTGTCCGCCATGTTTGCCAACTCCCCGATTTCAGATGGCAGTCTGAACGGTTTTATGACCATGCGCGGCCACGTCTGGACCGAGACGGACAAACGCCGGTGTGGCTTGCTGCCCTTTGCGTTTGCGGACGCTCCGACATTTGAAGACTATGCCGAATACGCGCTGAATACTCCGATGTATTTCATTGTACGCCAGGGCCAGTGGATCAATATGACCCACATGTCCTTTCGGCAATTCCTGGAGGTAGGACATGCAGGGGAACGCCCCACCATGGAAGACTGGGGCATTCACCTGACGACCCTCTTTCCGGAAGTGCGGATCAAAAAATACCTGGAGATCCGCTGCTTCGACAACCAGCCGTTTGCATACATGCTGGCCGTCCCGGCCCTCACCAAGGGTATCTTTTTCGATACTGACCCCCTGCTGGCCGCCTGGGATCTTGTCAAAAAATGGAGCTGGGACGAACGCCTCGAAGCCTATTATCAAGCTCATCGCCAGGCCCTGGGCGCACGCGTGCGGGGCATCCGCTTGCTCGATCTGGCCAAAGAGCTGGTCACGATTGCCTGGGAGGGCTTGGCGCGACACAACGACTGCAACGAGGCCGGAGAAAACGAGACCATCTATCTCGAACGGCTGCGTGAGGAGATCGACAACGGCCAATGTCCGGCCTATCACGTGATTGAAGAGTGGATGACCCACTGGAACTACGACGCCAAGCGCCTCGTTGACGGCACGGCCTACCGGCTGCCGGATGAGGACGACTAAGCGTCGGTTCCCTCCTTTCCCCTGGCTGTACAGCTTGACATGTGGCAGACATGCAAGTAGGTTTGTCACATGTCGAAAATGATTCAGTTACGGAATGTTCCCGATGAACTGCACAAGCTCCTCAAGGCCAGGGCTGCGTTGGCCGGGAAGTCGCTGTCCGATTATCTCATTGCGGAGATGCAGCGTCACGCTGAGTATCCGACCGTCGAAGAGCTCCGCCAACGGCTCCAAGCGCGAACCCCGGTCCGCCCGAGCCTTTCACCGGTCCAAATAGTCCGAGAAGAACGGGACGGCCGGTGATCGTTGTTGACGCTTCGGCAATCCTTGCATTGCTCTTGGATACGACCGCGGCGCCGGGCATTGAGAATCGGCTTTTAGGAACCGGGGAATCTCTGCATGCGCCTCATCTACTTGACCTTGAGATCGTGCAAGTCCTCCGACGGTACGTGTCTGTTGGCGCGCTGACACCCCAACGGGGGAAGCAGGCGCTGACCGACTTCGCCGATTTTCCGATTATTCGGTATCCGCACGATCTTTTTCTGTCACGCATTTGGGCACTCTGCCACAACGTCACCGCCTATGATGCTGCGTACTTGGCATTGGCAGAGTCGCTGCCGGCATCATTGATTACATGTGACGCCCGATTGGCCGCCGCGCCCGGTCATCGAACGACCATTGAGCTTGTCCAGACCGACCACGCATAAGCAGGCCTGTACGGCTTGACACAGGCATTTATCTAACCAGATAATAGACTAGTTCGCTGTTCCGAGAGGGATTATGAGAGAAGTCGGCACGTTCGAGGCGAAAACCCACCTCTCCGCGCTGCTTGACCAAGTCGCGCGTGGAGAGACCATCATCATCACCAAACGTGGGCGGGCGGTGGCTCGGTTGACACCACCAGAAGCGCCAGACCGGGAAGTCGTTGTTGCCGCGGCCAAAACCCTCCGCGACCCGCGCAAACGCATTGGGTGGGCGACAACCGAGGACATTCTTCAAATGCGCAACGAGGGCCGGCGCTGAAGGCCCCCGTCCTGGATAGTTCCATCACCGTAGCCTGGGTGCTTAGGGATGAGCAATCGGCCCAAGCCGATGCTGCCCTGGAGCAGGTGGCGGAGATCGCCTCTGCACCCCCGGCGACGGCCAATTCGACTACGTGGTTATCCCCTCCGTCGGGGAGGTTAGGTCGCCACAGATAATACACGCGCACCCACTGGCAGCGGCTTGCCAGCGCGGCCCACAGCGTATCACGTTCCTCGTCGGAGATGGATGAGTGGGCGAACATTCCGGGACGCGACATCACGCACTGACACACCAAGCAACTCCGCCGCCTTGGGTTCGGAAATCACTCCCTCGGCAAGAGCGCGGAACGAGCAAGTTTAAGTCTTTGTCCTAGCATGTATTTAACCCTTATATTCTTAGTTTACAAAATAGAGTTTCTATAAAATTTAGTAAAGTCACAGGTCGAATTAGAAGGGTACAGTCTAGCCCCGTACGTAGGTCGATTAGCGGAGCGTAATCCTGCCTACGGGCTAACGCCCCTCAATTCCGACTAATTGACCCAGGCGTCAATTATAATTAACCTATCCAGATGGAATAATATAGGACACGCTCGCTCGAACTAGCTAGCGGTCGAGTTCCTTTTGAAGAGTGGCTTAGTGGACTGCGCGATTCGAGGGCAAAGGTTCGAATCCTCGCTGCGGTCAGCAAGATGTCGGCCGGCAACTTCGGCGGTGTAAAGCCTATTAAAGGAGTGCCGACGTTGTTTGAGTATCGCATCGACGCCGGTCCAGGTTACCGGATATACTACCGTGGCAGCGGTCGAACGGTCGTCCTACTGTGGGGCGGAACAAAGCGAACCCAAACGCGAGATATCGAACGGGCGCGGACATTCGCAAAGCTCCTAGACAAGGAGAAAACGTAATGGCAGGAGTAACGACCAGACCATTTGATGTCGCCGACTACCTCGACACTCCCGAGGAGGTGGCCGCGTATTTGGACGCCGTTCTGGAAGAAGGGGATGACAAGCTCTTACTGATTGCGCTCCGCAATGTCGTCAAATCGAAGGGGTTCACCAAGGTTGCACAAGGAGCCGGTTGGCGACGCGAGACCTTGTACCAATCCTTCTCGGAAGACGGCAATCCCCGGCTCTCCACATTGAACGGCGTTCTTGGGCAACTGGGCCTGCGGCTCAGCGTGACACCACGGATGAAAAGCGCCTGAGCCACGGAAACGCTTGAACAGCCGCCCACGAACAACCGGGCAGCCACACTCTTCGCCTAACACCGTGGGGCAATTGATCGTTGGGGGAGGCAGCCAGAAAATATCGGATTACGCTATGCTAATCCGACCTACTAGCTTGACAACGCTTTATACAAGCCCTCACGGGTCAAGCCGGTATCTCTGGCGAGTTGACTCATATTGCGGGCGCGGGCAACGACCCCTAAGGCGTGGACAATGAATGCCGGATCATCCCCGGCTTCTTTAAGGCAGGCTTCCAGGTAAAGCTGAATGTCTTCGTCGGTTTTGAGATATTTTGCGGAATCCTAACGGGTTGTCTGAAGCGTCATGGTTTAATCTCTCAATTGACTGGCTAATTCTTGGGCCTTTGAGATGTCGGCCTGTTGTGTCTTCTTATCACCGCCACAAAGCCGCACGACAACGACCAAGCCGCGTCGCACAAAATACACCCTGTAGCCGGGACCATAATGGATGCAAAGCTCGTTTCTTCCTCTGCCAGCGGGCCGTGCATCACCGCAATTGCCTGTTTCCATCCGATCAATCCGCGCCCGTATCCGCGCTTTCGCCCTCTTGTCCCTGACTGTTTGGGTCTGACAGGTTAGCGGCTAATTCGGGACGGTTACCATCCTGCTTTAGCGCAGACGCTCAGCGTAACTCGTCAAACGTCGGCGGATTTCAGGTTTTGGAAGTCGGCAGCGTGGATGCTCCGCAATAGCGGTCAAGCCGTCGTACAGGTCCCGGATGTCCACCACATCAGCATCACGCATCTCGTCGAGGAGCCACAGAACCCCGTGACACTCGACCGCCTCATCCGTCGCGAGTTGACGAAGCGCCCCGTCACCGCTCAGCAGGGCCCAGGATCGGGTTTGCGCGAGCACAAGGGCGAAGCAATCAGGAAGGGAAAGCGCTGGCTCTCGCCGCCGATAGGCAACGGCACGTCTGACACCGTCGCCGTCCAACTCCTCAACGACAAGGCCAAGTCGTATCAACTCCTCACCACCCCAGTTCTTCAATTCGCGCTCGTAGAGCAGATCGGGGACGACGAATCGAAACGGCAAACGGAAGCTGGCCTCCAGCAGGGACCCGCGTTCCAGATCAACCAGAACGGAGGTATCGGAGACCAGCACGTGCATAAGACTCAGTGTCCAGCCCCCGCGTGGGCAACCGGCGGCGGTTCCTCCATCCGCCGGTTCAGTTCATGCACCGACGTGTCAAGCAACTCCGCGGCCTTAGCTTCGGAAATCGCCCCTTCAGCAAGTGCCCGAAAGGTCAGGCGCTCGAAACGCTTCGGCTCCTCGCCTTTCCTCGCATATGGCTCTTGGTATGGCGGGGTGCGCCACCCGAGGCGGGTAAAATCGTTGAACAGCCGCCGAAACAGCGCCTCGCTGAAAATACCAAGGTCTTTGCAGCGATACGTAATCGCCTGAACGCTCGTGCCAAAGAGTTGCTTCAACTCGAACAGCTCGCCCCAGCCGATTGACGTGCGGTGCTTCCCGATCTCCGCCCACAGGGCATCAGCCGGCATCAGGAAGGCCCCGGCAAAGCGGTGTGCGGCCTTCTCCTCGTCCACCCTGGACGCTACCTCCATGACCAAGTGCCCAAGCTCATGGGCTAGTGTAAAGCGCTGGCGTTCCCCCCAGTCCTGGCGGTTCACGACAATGACGGGCACAGCGTCTTTGCCGGTACGGCGAACACGCGCCGTCAGGCCATCAATATGCGTGAGATCGACAGCAAGAGTCTTGATCCCTTGGTCCTCCAGGAGTTCAACAACGTTCGGAATCGGATCGTTGCCAAGGTTCCAGTGATCCCGCAGGCTACGGGCTGCACGGTCGGCCTCGAAAATATCCCACACAACGGGATAGGGAGCCTCACGCGGGCTGTGCCACTCAACGCTCCGAAGATGGAGCAACTCCTCAACCATGAGATAGCGCTCCAGCAGGTGCAGAACCTGGGCTTCAACCTGAGCTTCCTCCCGTCTGCTCGTGATTTTCTTCTTCCTGAACTCCACCGCTTCAAGGATCATTTCCCGGTCCCCTACCAGATAGTCCACCGAGACGCCGAGCGCGCCGGCGAGCGCAATCAGAACGCCCGAGCTGGGCATCGACTCGTTGCGCTCATATTTCCCGATTGCTTGCGCTGTAACACGGTTTCCAATTTTTGCCTCTAGGCCTCTGAGAGACAGGCCAGAAGAAGTACGGGTGAGCTTAAGCCTTTGCCCTATCATTATTATTCCTCCCATATTGACAGTTTACTTAATATAATATATTTTTCTGTTTGTAAACTCAAAAATGACTTAGGGGCACTTAATGAAGACGAACTCAGCGCTACAGTTCCTTACGGACCCTGCGGATGCCCTGCTGGCCGACGTAGCAATCCGCGTTCAACTTAGTAAAACAGACTACGACAAGGCTGTATCCCGGTATAGGACGATAAACGACTGGATCGAGCGTAATGGGAGCCCACTGAAGGCCCGCGTAGAATTGTTCTACCCGCAAGGGTCAATGGCTATCGGGGCTACTATAGCATCGAAACTGAGAACCGACGAGTTCGACATTGATGTGGTCGCTCAGCTTGATTTGCCGCCCCGCGTATCGCCGCAGAAAGCCCTCGACTTGCTGTTTGAAGCGATCCGTGGAGAGCCCGGGTCTAGGTATCATCGGATGGCAGAACGCAGAACGCGGTGCGTCACGGTCCATTACAGTGATGACATGCACCTCGACGTCACACCTGCCCTGCGTATGGTAAGAACCCCGGAACGTCAGAGTTGGATATTCCACCACCGGGCGGAAGCGCCACAAGAGCCTAGTTGCCGGCTTATCGCAAATCCTTATGGGTTTGCTGAGTGGTTCAAGCTCAACACGCCGTTGGACTCTGACTTTGCCGACCGCTTCGAGAAGCGTGCTGGGGAATATGAACGACGGCGCATACAGGCTGAGGCGGACAGTGATCCCGTTCCTCCACAGGAGCCGCCGTTTCGCAAATCGAAGGCCGTCATTGTGCTGCAACTCCTGAAGCGCTGGCGCAATGTGCAATACGATGCGCGGTCGGGCCGACGGCCACCGTCGATCATGATTGCGAAACTTGTGGCCGATGCAGCTAATCACACGGATCGTCTATCCGAGGAACTGTTGCTTCAGGCGCAGCATATGCTGTCCGTCTTCCACCAGTGCCACAATCAAGGCCGTCTCGTTCAGATCGCTAATCCTGTGTGTGGAGAGGATGTGCTGACCGATCGCTGGCCGGGCTCATTTCAGGATCAAGCTCTATTCATCAATGATCTTGAAGATTTGGTATACAAGGTCAAGCGGCTGGTTGCAGGGTGCGATCTGGAAGAAATGCAGAAAATCATGGCGAGCCTATTCGGCGAGATACCAGCCACAGAGGCTGTCAAAGCATTTAACGAAAGAATCGGGAAAGATATTCGTGACGGACGCAGCCAACACGACCCCGGAAAGGGAGGATTGAGCATTCCTGCGGTCATCACCCCGCCTGTCTCTCGCCCAACACCGAGACATAAATTCTACGGCACCGAGAGGAGAAAACGTTGACTCTTTCGACTATGAGGCAGGCCGAACTCATGCGGAAGGAGTGGCCGATGTTCAAGATTCTCCGTCGTACCCGCTGGGAGGTCCTTTGGGAGGGGAAGCTGCGACCCTTGTGTCAGACCTACACAATCCAAGTTTTGTTGTGGCGCAAGAAAAATCACAACAAATCTGATCTTCCACGGACTCCGAAAGTAACGGTGATCAATCCTCTGCTCCGCCGCCGATCAGAAGACCCCTCTGACCCTATCCCGCATCACTATCCGAATAGGAGCAATCTGAAGCTGCCTATTCTATGCCTTTACGATCCGGCTGACCGAGAGTGGCATCCTGGCCTTACCGTTGCCCGGACCATTATCCCTTGGACGATAGATTGGCTCGCCTGCTACGAGGGCTGGCTTGCGACGGGTGAATGGACCGGCGGCGGACGGCATGGCTAAGTCAAGCGAGTTCCTCGATCCTAGTAGTACTGAAACCCCTCCACCGAAACGATCCTCCGGGTCTCTCAGACGACGGCGAATATCGCTCCCCTGGCCGGAAGATCGAGAGTTTCGCATTCTTTCCATTGATGGCGGCGGTATTCGAGGAATATACCCGGCCACTTTCCTGGCCGGGCTGGAGGAGCGCTACTTGAAAGGGAATTCGATAGCGCACTACTTTGACCTCATTGCCGGAACGTCAACTGGCGGAATCATTGCCCTTGGCCTTGCCGCCGGTCTGAAGGCTGCATCCCTGCGCGACCTCTATATCGATCGCGGGTGCGAAATCTTCCCACCCATTCGAGGCAGGATCATCGGGGCGGTGGAGCGCCGTCTGAGAAACGCTTGTCAATATTTTAAGTTCCGCTATGACCGTAAGGCACTGATGCGGATTCTGTGCGACACTCTCGGTAACCGGAAATTTGGTGAGGCACGGGTGCGATTGTGTATCCCCTCGTTTGAGGGACGTTATGGCGAGGTCTATATCTTCAAGACTCCTCATCACCCGGATTTCAGAAAAGACGCTAATGAGCGGATGACAAAGGTGGCTGCTGCCACCGCTGCGGCCCCAACGTTTTTTAAGCCTCTCCAAGACGGCGGCTACACGTTTGTTGATGGTGGAGTCTGGGCGAACAATCCGATCATGATAGCTCTTGTTGATGCGTTGTCTTGCTTTTCTGTTCCTCGTGGGCGCGTTCGAATTCTGAGCTTGGGATGCGGAGATGATTCGTATAGCGTTGACCACTCGAAAGTACGGCTCGGTGGTATGTGGGCGTGGCGGGACAGCATCTATGCAGCGATGCGGCTCCAGTCTCTCAACGCTCTCGGCCAAGCTGGACTTCTGATCGGTGCGGACAGGATCATCCGGGCTAGCGCTCCAACAAGCGAGGACCAGATTCAAATGGACGATTGGACCCGTGCAGTCTCAGAACTGCCTCGCGCGGCGGAATCGACACTCGACGAATTGGGAAAGAGCGTGTCTAGAGTGTTCCTTTCGGAATCTGTAAGCCGATACGAACCAATCGTTACAACGCCTCTGACCTAGACTCCCTTGCATTCCCAATGATCCCCGTCCATCTCCACCACCTCACGCAACACTGCCTCCACCAACCGCCCCCGCGTTTCATCGCCCCTAGCAAGTCTTGCCTCCAACCGATCACACAACGCCGTCAGTTCATCAACCTTGGCCACAATGCGGTGCTGTTCCGCGAGGGGCGGGAGGGGAACGGGGGCGTTGAGTAGCGTTTGCTGATTGATCTTGGGCATAGTCTTTTGAGCGCCGGTTGCATGGGTTGAGAAGTAGGTTCGTGCGTCTGGAGCAATCAAGGCCCAGTGAACATACGGCAGGTAAAGCCCATCGAGTAAACGGACCTTCATAATCAAGTCTGGATACAGGAAGGCCCCACTTGCGCCAGAAAAATAAGCCGCAATCCCGACATACTCTCTCGTGTTACCTCTCTGAAAAAGCAGATCACCCTCGCGCAGCCAGTATTCTGAATCCGCTGGAACGTCGGCTTCAACATGTTTGAAATGTGAAGCATCGAAGGTACCGCTTGTCGTTGCTGTAAGCGTGATGGCTCTCGGAGCATCGGTTGAGTTTGTAGCTTTTGGCGAGATACCATTCTGTGGCCCAAACGAAATGAGCTTTCCGAGTGGAACCCAACGCCACGAATTTGGAATCGCAGTTAAGTTCTCTTGAACCTCCAAGTTACAGGTAACGACAGAATGTTTGAGTTTTTTCTTGGCAATCAAGCGCCTTTGCTGGACACTGAACTCTTCTAGCAGGTCATCGACACCGCCCTCACTTGATTCTTGCTCCACCAACTTCCCCCGCACGGCAAGATTGAGGATAGTCTGACGTAACGCTTTAATCTGATCCAGGCGGGTGGTGAGCGGGGCGAGGTTTTCGAGAACAAAGGCAGCGTGGCTCTTGAATATCGCTGGATCGGGGTCGGGAGCGTTGAGGCGGGCGAGGCTTGCCGCTGCAAGCCGGTCTCGCGTCGTTTCCCGCTCCGTGCGTGCTGCTTCCAGCCGGTCGCAGAGTGCCATCAGCTCATCGACCTTGGCGACGATGCGGTGTTGCTCGGCGAGAGAGGGGAGCATTATCGGGATATCAATAGCTCTTGACTGATTGAGCTTAGAACGAGTGGCTCCAACTACTCGGCCGGAATAGTCGAAGATGTTAAGGCAGTGGACTAAGAATTGATGCGAAACGAGAATGCCACGAAAAACGTGGGCGTGGTTGTTTACCCATGATTTTCCTTCAATTAAGTACGCCTTTGAGCGTAGCGGATCGAAGAATGGCACCCCATCTTCGCCCAGAAGAACAAGTTCCTCGTCGAAGATGTAGTCGTCTATCCAACCTTGCTGTTGTGTAGCCCCATAGTACGGAAACAACTCGGATTGAGGCTTGTCTGCTATACGTTGGTCACGCTCAGTGCTGTTGACAGGTTTCCGAAGGTAATCCAAGCAGATGGAAACGACTGCAAGCCTTGTTGCGCACCATCCATTAGGCAAGTCGAAGAACTGTTCAATCTCGCTTACGGCAGACAAAGGCTTCTGTTTTTTGATCTCCCCGGCTTTCACCAACCGCGCTTTCTCCGCCGCAATCCGCTTCAGTAGTCCCGATGCCGGCTCATCGTTCGGGTCCTGTGGCACGAGCTTACCCCGCACCGCAAGGTCGAGAATGAACCGGCGCAGGCGCAGGATGGCGCCCGGGGCGTCGGCGATGCGGTCAAAGTGGGCGAGCAGTTGGTCGGCGTTCATCGCAGCAACGCCTCGGCCAAGGTCGTGTTCCTAGGTGTTTCGACGGAGCCCATTGGCAATCACCCCATCCACGGATTGAAGAGCGGGACGCCTGTTTCGCGAAAGTCGCCTTCGTTTCGGGTGCACACAACGAGAGAATGCACCTGCGCGGTGGCTGCAACGAAGAGGTCAGGCTGGCTGAAAGTAATCGAATTTTCTCGCCCCCGTGCTACCATCCGACGCCATTCCAGGATCACTTCCTCATCCACAGGCAGGATACGCCCGGCAAACCATGGCCGCAGCCGGTGGTCGAGCCATACGGTCAGCTCATTACGGAATGTGGGGTCAGGCTGTCTTTCGATGCCATATCGAATTTCGGCCAGGGTGACGCTACTGAGGAAGAGGCGGTCTGCGGCTTGTGCGTCCGACCAGGCCTTGACAGGACTATCGGGGCGCTTCTTTCGGAGTTCAGAGATGACATTAGTATCGAGCAACCAGCCCGTCACAACTCAACCTCACGGACCGGGCTCCGAACCCCGTCTCCACCGAACGTGATACGACTCAGCGGAGATTGGGACAGGAGTTCGTGTAAGCTGCCTGATTGCTCCCGTGCCTGGAGGGTGTCGAATGTCTCTGCGGCGACGATGACCACGGCGTCTTTCCCGTGAACCGTGACCCGTTGCGGCTGCCCGGCCGTGGCAAGACGCACGAGTTCACTAAACTTTGCCTTCGCCTCTCCCAACTTCCAGCCGGGAGTCGGCGTTGGGCTGGTCTGCCTCGCTTGACGGGATGTCTTCACGAGCGTTTCTCCTTATGACTAGATTAGTCAAATTTATGGGAAAGAGCAAGATCGTAGTCTTCTCGGTCTTCAAGGCCGCGTTCGATGATCTCATTCCAGTTAGTCAGGAGTCACCAGACGTGATCCAGCATACAGAGGCTGGAACCTGGATTCCGGCTTGCGCCGGAATGACAGCAGGGAGAGGCGGTCGAAGTGGGTGAGCAGTTGGTCGGGCGTTCATTGGATAATGTCGGGAGCCGGTTGAATCGAGGTCGCTATGTCGTCCTCTCCATTTCTGGGTCTGTCCTCGTCCTCTTATCATGAATGTTCCCGAACGGTATTCTTGACATATACGAACATCGTATTACATATTGGTCGTGGCGATACGGTCGCTTGCGGACAGGGATACGGAGACTGTTTGGCTTGACAAGCGGGTACGCCGTTTCCAGGGCACCCAAGCACAGGCTAAACGCAGGCTCAACGTTCTGAGCGCGGTGGCCACGCTGAACGACCTGCGAAACAACCCTGGGGCAAGGCTCCACCGGCTCAAGGGTGATCGCGCCGGACAGTGGGCCATCGCCATCAACGAGCAGGACCGCCTTGTGTTCGACTGGAAGGATGGACCAGCCAACGTAGAGATACCGGACTACCCCTGATGATCGGACCCATACATCCGGGCGTGACTCTCCGTGAGGATTTCATGGAGCCCTACAAGCTGAGTGCTAACCGCCTCTCGAAGGCGCTCGGTATTTCGCAAAACCGCGTCAGCGATATCGTGCGTGGACGGCGTGGCATTACGGCCGATACCGCGCTCCGGCTTGAACGTGCCTTTGGCGTGTCCGCTTCATTCTGGCTCAACCTTCAGTCCCATTACGAGCTTGAGGGCGCCAAGCGGGATGCCGGACCGGCCATCAGGAAGACCGTGAAGCGGCTCGCCAGTGCCGCTTGAACACTCTGGGGCGTAACACGTTAATCTGTAGCCATATCGTGAAACGCTCTAATATCGCCTTTAACTGGTCCCGCAGGGACGCCGGCTTCCCCTCTACGGCGCATGGATGCGGTGCCGTACTTCCCGGATCTCATCAATTACCGGATCACTCTTGTTCTGTTTCATCACTCCCTCCAAAGAGTTCCAGCGGGGCCACTAACGCAGGCACAAAGGGACCAAGTGCAGCGCGTCACCACCAGGATCAGCCGGCATCAACTGGTGCCTGATATATACCTGGACGATCTCGGTGACGGCCAATTCGACGGGCAGGAGAGGGAGATTGCGAACCAAGACAGTCGTCTCTCACTGCCTTCATTGCAGCAGCGCTTCCGCCAATATCGCCTTCAACCGATCCCGCAAGCCTGTGACCTCGGCCTCAGTCGCATTCAGCTTGGCCAGCAGTTCTTGCGGGTCGCCAAGGTCGTCTGCCTGGGTGTGCGGGTTCTTGATGTCGAGGTTGTAACTGCGTGCCTGGACTGCTTCGGCGGTCACTTTCCAGGCGTGCTCGGTTTCCTCGCGGCCCTGGCGTTCGGGGCCACCCCACCAGTCCAGGCAGTCTTGCAGATGTTCCAGCCGAATCGGCTTGGTCATGGAATAGGCTTTCTGACCTGCGGGCACGCGGTGCTCGTAGAACCAGATGTCCGTAGTTGGCGTGCCCTTCTCGAAGAACAGCAGATTAGTGCCGATGGAGGCGTAGGGCCGGAACACGGAATTGGGCAGACGCACGATGGTGTGCAGATGACATTCTTCCAGCAGATGCTCCTTGAGCCGCGTCTTGACGCCCTCGCCAAACAGCGAACCGTCGGGCAGCACCACCGCGGCGCGGCCACCCGGCTTCAGCAGGCGGATAATAAGAGCCAGGAACAGGTCTGCGGTTTCCTTGGTCCGAAAATGTTGCGGAAAGTTGGCCTCGATGCCGTCTTCCTCCTTGCCGCCAAAGGGCGGGTTGGTCAGCACAATGTCCACCCGCTCCTTGTGCTCCCAGCTAATATAGGGCCGCGCCAGGGTGTTGTCGTGGCGCACGAAGCTCGGGTCTGCAATGCTGTGCAGCAGCATATTGGTCACACACAACATATGCGGCAACTGCTTCTTCTCCACGGCCCGCAGCCCGGCTTGCAAGGTCGCCTCGTCTTCGGGTCTTTTGACATAGCGCCCACGCATGTGGCGCAGGGCACAGGTCAGAAATCCTCCGGTACCGCAGGCCGGGTCGAACACGGTCTCGCCCGGCTTGGGGTCGATACGATCAACCCTGAAGGCGGTCACGGCGCGGGGCGTGTAGTACTCGCCGGCATTGCCGGCAGATTGCAGGTCGTTCAAAATCTGCTCGTAGATGTCGCCGAAATGCTGACGCTCGGTCAGGTTGTTGAAATCAATATCGTTGATCTTGTTGATTACCTGGCGCATCAACTGGCCGGACTTCATATAGTTGTAGGCATCCTCAAATACGTCGCGTACCACGCGACCACGGGCTCCGGCCTGGTCGGTTTGCAGGTTCTTCAGAGCCGGGAATAACCCGGCGTTGATAAAGGTCAGCAGCTCCTCGCCGGTGATGCCCTCAGGGTCGGCCGCCCAGGTTCGCCACTGGAACCGCGCGGGTATCGGAGACGTATAGTCCTCTGCCATCATCTCCATTTCCTGGTCCTGATCGTCAATGATCTTGAGAAAGAACATCCAGCACAACTGACTGATACGCTGGGCGTCACCGTCCACGCCCGTGTCCTGGCGCATGATGTTCTGAATGGATTTGACCAGAGCACGGACGGACATGGGCTACGCGGCCTCCCTATACAGCGCGGCTTGCAGGTCGTGGACCGCCTTGACGAAACCCCCCTTCCCGCCAAAGGCGTTGACCAACTGCACTGGGGTGCCCAGGTCGCTCAAGGGCGGAATGCGCAACACATTGGTATCGTCCAGATTAAGCAGCCCTTCGTCGGCATATTTGGCGAGCAGCGCATTGAGCACGGCGCGAGCCTGGTCCCCGTACTTGGCGAACACGTCGCGCTTCTTGACGTGCTCAGCGCGCTCACGACGGGTCAGCGGCTTGGCGTCGAAGGCGACGTGGCAAATAAGGTCAAACGGGTCGAGATCCTTGCCTAGCTCTCGGATAATCACGTCGAGCGGCAGGCCCTCGGCCTCCAACTCCTCAATAATCGCCTGCTTGCGCGCGGTCGTTTTCCAGCGCTTGAGAAAATCATCCAGGCTGGTAAAGCGCCGGTTCAACGCCTTTCTGGTGAAGTCGCGTAAGGACTCGGTGACCAGCTTGCCGTGCTGGTCCAAATACTCGATCCGCTCGGCAACGATGGTTGCGCTTACCTTGTCCACATACACCTTGCGCCTCTTCTCCGGCGGAGGCCACGGAGGATCGACAATGATTTCTTCCTCTTCTTCGTCGGGCGGCAGATAATCGTCGGGCGGCGCGATGGGGTCGTCCTCGTCGGGCTCGTAAATCTGGACGGGCTCACCGTCAAAGTCCGGGTCGGCAAAATGGTTGGTCGCTCCGCGAAAATCCATCAGCGTAAAGTAGAACTTGCGCGTGTCCTCATGCACGCGAGTGCCGCGTCCGACAATCTGTTTGAACTCGGTCATGGAGCCTACCTCACGGTCGAGCACGATGAGCCGACAGGTCTGGGCATCAACGCCGGTCGAAAGCAGGCGTGAGGTAGTGACCAGCACCGGGTATGCGGATTCCGGGTCAATGAAGTTGCCCAACTGCGCCTGACCTTCGGCGTCGTTGCCGGTGATGCGCATGACGTAGCGGTGGTTCTCGCCTACCAGGTCGGCGTTCTCGTTGATGAGCGCCTGGCGCATACGGGCCGCGTGCTCCTGGTCGACGCAGAAGATAATCGCCTTTTGGAAACGGTCGCCGCTTTCCTTCAGGAATTGCGTGACCTTGCCAGCCACAAGCTTGGTCCGTTCGTCCAACACCAAGCTGCGGTCAAAGTCCTTGGTGTTATAGATACGGTTCTCAACCTCGTGGCCGTCCCGGTCCAACTGCCCGTGTTCAGGCCGGTAGCCCTCCACATCGCGGTCGATATGGACCTTGACGACTTTGTAGGGAGCCAGAAACCCGTCGCGGATGCCCTGTTTCAATGAGTAGGCATAGACCGGCTCACCAAAGTATTCGATGTTGGACACATAGGCCGTTTCCTTGGGCGTGGCCGTCAGACCAATGTGGGCAGCCGACGAGAAATAGTCCAGGATTTCCCGCCAGGCCGAATCCTCCGCGGCGCTGCCGCGGTGGCACTCGTCAACGACAATCAGGTCGAAGAAACCGGGCGAAAACTCACGAAAGACCTTTTGGCGGTCCTTCGGTCCGGTCAGGGCTTGATACAGGCCCAGATAGATTTCGTAGGCTGTGTCAATATGCCGCTTGCGGTCAATCGCGACAGTCAGGTCCTCGGCAGAGCCATCTGCGCGTTCGATAGTCCCGGCTTTGGTCGAGAGCTTGGCCATAGCCGGGCCAAAAGGCCGGAAGTCGTTGACCATAGTTTGATCAACCAGCACGTTACGGTCGGCCAGGAACAGAATGCGCTTCTTGCGGCCGGCCTTCCACAACCGCCAGATAATCTGAAAGGCCGTATAGGTCTTGCCCGTTCCCGTCGCCATGACCAGCAGGAGGCGGTCGCGGCCCTTGGCGATAGCCTCGATCGCGGCGTTGATGGCGTTGACCTGATAATAGCGCGGCACCTTGCCGCTGCCGTCGTTGAAAGAGTCCTGCAAGACAACGGCCTCGGCCTCTGGTGTCAGGCCCTTCCAGGCACGATAGCGCGCCCACAGGTCGGACGGCGAGGGAAAGGCGTTCAGGCTGAGGGTGGTTTCCAGCTCGGCGCTCAGGCCGGTCCGGTCGTGGAACACAAAGCCCTCGCCGTTGGAGGAAAAGACAAAGGGGATATTTAGCGTCTCGGCATAGTCCAGGGCCTGCTGCATGCCGTCACCGACGGCGTGGCTATTATCCTTGGCTTCAATCAGAGCAATGGGAATGTTGGGCTTGTAATACAGAACGTAGTCGGCCCGCTTGGCCTTGCCCCGGCTGACCAGCTTGCCGCGCACGATAATGCGGCCTTTGGTGAAGCTGACCTCGCGGCGAATCTGCGTGGACTCGTCCCACCCGGTCCGGTACAGGGCCGGCGTAATGAACTTGGCCCGCGTGTCGCTTTCGCTGAGGCTTCTCTTTTCCACGGCAGACTCTTTCCCATCCCCCGGCCTTCCTCCCATTCATCACATCTCACCAGCTTGCGTTAGAACAGCGCTTCTCCCATCCCCTTCCCCCATGCAACCGACAATCCGACAGGTACAAATGCAGGCATCCTGCCCGCACTCCCAGGGATAGGGCAACCCACCCCGCCATGCTTGACAACGTAGTCATGTATGACAACATTCACGCATGAGCTATGACACGCGGCCCATTGGATGGGTCAGGGCTGCACGGCGAGTGTTTGAGCGCTTTCCCCAGGTGTTCGCGACCGCGTCAACACTGCGCTGACTATTGCCGCTGAGGGAGGCAAGGCGGACAGCGTCAAGCCGCTCAAGGGGCTCGGATCAGGTGTCATGGAAATCACGGTACGCCACAGGACGGATGCTTATCGGGTCGTCTACATTACCGAGATTGCCGGCACGCTGTGGGTGGTCCATGCCTTCCAGAAAAAATCCACGGTGGGGATCAAGACCCCAAAAGCCGAAATTGATCTTATCCGGGCGCGGCTTGTACGGTTGAGAAAGGAGCTATTGTCATGAACGAGCGTGACTTCGAGCTAGTACGGGGAAGTGGGAACGTGTTCCGCGACTTTGACGATCCCCACGCAGACCTGAAGCAGGCCAAGGCGGTACTGGCGGCCCGGATCATTGCGGTGCTGGACAAGCGCAAGCTGACGGTGCGTAAAGCCGCCGGCATGACCGGCTTTGCCGCGGCGGATTTCTCGCGGGTGCGTAACGCGGACCTTGGACGATTCACCTTGGATCGACTCATGAAGATGCTTGCCGCCCTGGACGGCAACATCAAGGTGACGATTCATGTCGATCTGGGACAGGCTGAGCAAGGAAGCACGCCTCATCCCCGCGGATAAGCGTCCGCTAGGTCTCCAATGGACAAAGACCAACCCGCCCTGGCGTCTCTTCACTCCCATTCTGTTTCCCCTCCCCGCGTTTCGTGTTATGAAGCCGGTACACAACGATTGAAATAAGGAGGGTTGTATGGATATTCCCAAAGACAAACTCCTCTGGATTTATGAGCGCATGCAGCTCATCCGGGTGTTTGAAACCAGGGTCAGTACTGAGTTTGGGAAGGGAAAAATCCCGGGCTTCGTGCATCTCTATGCCGGGGAAGAAGCGGTCGCGGTCGGGATTTGTGCCAATCTCACGGACGCCGACTATATGACCTCGACCCATCGGGGACACGGACACTGTGTGGCAAAAGGGGTGGACGTGCGGAGCATGATGGCCGAGCTGTTTGGCAAAGCCACCGGGATTTGCAAGGGCAAAGGCGGCTCCATGCATATTGCTGATATGGACAAAGGCATGCTGGGAGCCAACGGGATTGTCGGCGGTGGCCCGCCGCTGGCCTGCGGGTCTGGCCTGACCGCCAAAACCACGGGCACCGACCAGGTGACGATCTGCTTCTTTGGTGATGGAGCATCAGAACAAGGCACCTTGCACGAGAGCCTCAACCTGGCCGCAATCTGGAAGCTGCCGGTCATTTTTGTGGCCGAGAATAACGGCTATGCCGAGTCTACGCCGGCGCATTATCATTGCAGCGTCGAGAATATCGCCGACCGTGCTGCGGCGTATAATATGCCGGGCGTCACCATAGACGGGAACGACCTGTTTGCTGTGTATGAAGCGGCGCATGAGGCCGTTGCGCGCGCCCGGGCCGGACAGGGGCCGAGCCTGTTGGAGTGCAAGACCTATCGTCATCACGGCCATTTTGAAGGCGATGCACAGACCTATAAAATCACCGAAGAAAACGAGCGATACCGCAACGAGCTCGATCCGATCAAGCGCTTCACGGACGCCGTCCTGGCTCGCGGCTTGGTGTCCGAAGCCGAGATGGCGGACATTGATGGGCAGGTCAATGCCGTGATTGACGAAGCCGTCAAATTTGCGGAAGACAGCCCCTTTCCCGAGGTTCAGGAAACCTTCACTGATGTGTATGTGAGCTATTAGGAACTAGGGATTGGGGGTCGGGGGGAAAGGTTTTTACCAACCCCTCACTCCCAGCCCCCAATACCCACTACACTACACCCTTGCGGAGAAACATTATGGCAGAGCGAGAATTGAATTTTGGTGAGGCGCTGAATGAAGCCATGCGTCAGGAAATGCAGCGCGACCCGAAAGTGGTGATCATGGGCGAGGACGTTGCCGGTGGAGCCGATGTCGATCACCTCGAAGGCGACGAAGCCTGGGGCGGCGTCCTGGGCGTGACAAAAGGCCTGGTCAAGGAATTTGGTCGGGAGCGTGTTATCGATACGCCTATTAGTGAGTCAGGTTTTATTGGTGCGGCGGTTGGCGCCGCGGCCACGGGCCTGCGACCCATTGCCGAGATGATGTTCGTCGGGTTTATGGGCGTGTGTTTTGACCAGCTCCTGAACCAGGGCGCAAAACTCCGCTATATGTTTGGCGGCAAAGCAAAAGTCCCGCTTGTGATTCGGACCATCTGTGGGGGTGGCTACCGCGCCGCGGCCCAGCACTCTCAGGTGTTGCACTCTCTCTTTACCCATATCCCCGGCCTCAAAACAGTCGTCCCCTCGACCCCGTATGACGCCAAAGGGCTCCTGATTTCGGCGATTCGGGATGATGATCTGGTGATCTTCTTTGAGGACATTACCTTCGGCGGCATAAAGGGCAGTGTGCCGGAGGAAGACTACAGCATTCCGTTTGGAAAGGCCGACATTAAGCGGGCCGGCGAGAATGTCACGATCGTGGCTATCGGCAAGATGGTCCATCATTCCTTGGCCGCGGCCACGGAGCTGGAAAAGCAGGGCAAGAGCGCGGAGGTTATCGATCCTCGTACCCTCTCGCCCTTTGACGAAGACACGGTGCTGGCCTCGGTAGAGAAGACGGGCCGGCTGGTGATTGCCGACGAATCACACCCGCGCTGTAACGTGGCCACCGATATTGCGGCCATGGTCGCGGACAAGGGATTTGATTATTTGAACGCGCCCATAAAAATGGTGTCCGCCCCGCACACCCCGGTGCCGTTCAGCCCGCCCTTGGAAGATCACTATCTACCCAACCCGCAGAAAATCAGCGAGGCGGCTCTGGGATTGTTTTAGGACTAGGGATTGGGGTTAGAGACTAGACCTCCCCAATCCCCAACCCCTAACCCCCGATTTCTCATGTCATCCGTCGGCATTATCGCAAACCCGCGCGCGGGCAAGGACATCCGCCGCCTTGTGGCACATGGGTCTATCCTTGATACCCAGGAAAAAGTCTATATCGTCCGACGGGCTATTCTCGGCGTTCAGGGCGCCGGGGCGGGCGAAGTGGTCCTTTTTCCTGACCCGGCCAATATCTTTACCAAAGCCCTGTCTGGGATTGAGAACGAGCTACGTCTCACCACACGTTTTCTTGAAATGTCGATATTTGATGAGGCCAGCGATTCGACCCGGGCGGCGCAGCTCATGCGCGAGCAGGGGGTGGCCTGCGTCATCGTCATTGGTGGTGACGGCACCAATCGGGTGGTCACCAAAGGCAGCGGCAGCATGCCGCTCATTCCGCTTTCAACCGGAACGAATAATGCCTTTCCCCAGTTTCTGGAGTCCACCCTGGCGGGCTTGGCCGCGGGCTATTACGCGGTCCGACACTTCTCCCCGGAAACGTGTACCCGCCCGACCAAGCGGCTCAACCTGTACCGCAATGGGACGCTCGAAGACATCGCCCTGGTTGATGTGGCCGTGTGTGATTACCAGTTTGTTGGGGCCAGGGCCGTGTGGGAGGCCGAGCGTCTCAAGGAACTCTTTCTCACCCAGGGCCAGCCCACGAATATCGGCCTGGCCTCAATCGGCGGCAGACTGCATCCTATCCGTCCGGCTGACGACGCCGGGCTGTATGTCCGCTTCGGGGGCAATACTCGCTTGATCAACGCGCCCATTGCGCCTGGGATGGTGGTTCCCGTCTCTATCCAGCATCATGATCTGATGGAGCTTGGCACTCGGATACTTGTTACTTTTACGCCCTCGATTATCGCGCTCGACGGCGAGCGGGAACTGGTTGTGAATGCCGACGACCGGTGGGAGATTGAACTCTCGTGGGACGGTCCGCGCGTGCTGGATATTGAAAAGGTCATGGACGCCGCCCGGCAGTATTGAGTCCATTGAGTCGGACCCAATCGACTATATTGAGCCAGCCCACACACAGGGAAGCGCTGCATGAAAATCGTTCTGTGCTCGACCCATTTCCCCCATTGTTCCGAGACGCTTCGCACCTATCTGCCGGATGACACCATTATTGCCTGTCCGGCGGAGGAGGTGTTGCGCACGACGCGCGACGCCGATGTGGTTGTGCCGACCATGCACCGCGTGGATGCGGAAATCATCCGCGCCACCTCGGCACGCATGATCCACCAGTTCGGCGTCGGGCTCGAAGGCGTGGATATTCCGGCGGCAACCGAACAGGGCATCTATGTGGCCAACGTCCCCGGCCACGAAGGGGCGGGCAACGCCGCCTCAGTCTCGGAGCACGCCATTTTTCTCATGCTCGCCCTGGCCCGAAAATTTCCCCAGGCAGCCGAGAACGTGCGAAACGGTGTCTTTGGCTCGCCTATGGGCAAGGGGTTGCTGGATAAAACGGTCGCCATTCTCGGTGTCGGGAGTATCGGGACAGAGCTGGCCAGCCGCCTGCGCCATTTTGACGTGCGTCTGCTGGGGCTGAAACAACACCCGTCTGAGCGCGTAAAAGAAGAATACGGATTTGACTTTCTCGGCGGGCCGCACGACCTCGATCACGTCCTGGCAGCAGCCGACTTCGTTGTTCTGGCCCTGCCGGTCACGCCCCGCACGCGGGAGATCATCAATGCGCAGACCCTCGCCCGCATGAAGAATTCGGCCTCCCTCATCAATGTTGGGCGTGGCCCGGTCATTGACCATGACGCCCTAGTTACGGCCCTGGCCAATAAGGACATCGCCGGAGCGGCCCTGGACGTTTTTTGGGACGAACCGATCGACCCGGCCGACCCGCTGTTTCAACACAATGTGATTGCCACGCCCCACACCGCGGGCGTGACCGATTTATCGTATAACGACATCGCGCGCGGCCTGGCCGCCAACGTCAACCGCCTGCGCGCCGGCAAACCGCCCATCAACTGTGTCAATCTGTCAGAAGTCCAAGCCACATAACCCCTTCTCCATGCGTTGCTCTCAATCTGCCCTTGCCACTGGAGCCCTGCTCTCTCTTCTCATGGGCTGTAATAGCCCGACGATGCCCAAGCCGCCCCGCCAACCCACCCCGCTCGACCTGTCCACGGTGGGCACGATTTCCGGGAGCGTCCGTTTCGAGGGTCCCGTGCCGGAGCAAAGCGTTCTGCAACTCGGCGGCTGGTCGGAATGTGCCGCTCAACACGAGGGCACGGTCTACGCCGGGGATGTGCTGGTCACCAACGGCAGACTGCAAAACGCCCTGGTGTATATCAAGGACGGTCTGGGCGAGCGGGTTTTTGCCGTTCCTGAAGAGCCGATTGAGAACGATCAAAAAGGCTGTGTCTTTCTGCCGCGTGTTATGGCGCTTCGGGTCGATCAACCGATTCGCTATCTCAATAGCGACCCCATGGCTCACAATGTCCACGGCCTGCCGCGCAATTCGTCACACTGGAATTTCAGTCTGGGGCTCAAGGGCACCTCGCGGAGTATAATCGTTGACGCGGAGGAAATCGGCATTGAGGTCAAGTGTGACATCCACGGCTGGATGCGAAGCTATCTCGGCGTGTTCGACCATCCGTATTTTGCCCTGAGCGATCAGGACGGGACCTTCAGGCTCCACAACGTTCCGCCGGGCGAGTACACCGTCGCAGCCTGGCACGAGCGGTTTGGCACGATCTCACGGAAAATTGCTCTGCCTGAAAAGGGAGAAGCAGAGGTCGTGCTGACGTTTCAATCAGACGCACATCAGGAGTAGTCCGTCACTCCTCTACCGGCCAGTCCTTGGCGACCTTTCCACTAACCTGGAAAACCAGATGATAGGCCAGACCGAAGCCAAGCCCCAGGACAATAATCAGCCATAGCGGCCCGAAGGTAATAGACGGATAATGCCCAGAACCGGCGAACATGCCGAACAGCATGGGAACGGACAGAAAGGTGTTTGTGCGAGAGGCGAGCAAGGCCCGCTTGGGCAGCGCCGGGTCCGGCGCCTCGCCCTTGACCGTCGCGGTGATAATCTGCTGCTGGGCCGGCCAGATAATAAACCAGACGTTAAACCACATAATCGTACCGAACAGCGCGCCCATGCTAATCCACAGCCCGGCGCTCGACCCGAACAGGCCGGCATCGCCGGTAAAGCCGCTCCCCAGCAGGAAATACTTCCAGAGGATCATTAACAGGCCAGATAGAAAGGTGAACATGGCTCCCCAGCGGAACCACCACAGCGTGCGCGGCATGATTTGCGGCACAACCTGTTTGCGGACATCCGCTTCGAGCGCACCCTGAAAGTGAGCGTTGATCAGATTGAAATAGTACAGCAGTCCGATCCAGGTGATACCGGCCAGTAAATGGACCCAGCGGAACAGCGCTTGTAGAATATCGTCCATCGTCTTCCCTCCATATGACGCCTGCTCTTCTCCCTCCCCATCACTAAAGACTGTCACGGATCATCAGTCAATGACAGGGCAGCCTGACAGAGGAAGAAGACGGACTATCTCCGGGCGAAATGCTTCGCTAAGGAAAGAAACGGGAATCACAGGTGCTCGGGCACAAAGGGGGAAATCGCGTGCAGTATCTTCTGATTGGACTGGGAGGCTTTTTCGGGGCAAACGCGCGCTTTCTGGTTTCGAACTGGACGGCGCGGCTCCTGGGAACCAACTTTCCGTACGGGACGTTTCTGGCCAATATCAGCGGGAGTTTTCTCCTGGGCGTCACCCTCGCCGTTCTGCACGACCGAGCGCTCTTGGCATTCCCACAGCGACAGTTTTTCGTCGTTGGATTTCTGGGGGCCTATACCACCTTCTCGACGTTCACGTATGAGTCGATGCAGTTGTTTCAGAACGGTGCCGTTCTTCTGGGCGTGTTGAATATTGTCGGTAGCGTTATGATCGGCCTGCTGGCTGTTGTGTGTGGTTTCTGGATTGGCAGATTATTGTAAACCCTCGCGGCTTCCATTACCTATGCAGGGCACAGACCTATTCCACAGGCTATACCCAGAAGAGAAGGAAAACCCATGGAACACATGCCGCCAGGCTGGACCGAACCTGAAACCGTGGCTGTTCGTCCGGAGGCTACTCTTGACCTGAATGTGGTGGATACCTATGTGCGCGCACGTCTGCCCAAGGCTGACGGCCCGCTGACGGTTGTGCAATTTGCCGGCGGGCATGCCAATCTGACCTATCTGGTACGCTTTGGTACCGACGAATACGTCCTCCGTCGGCCGCCCGGCGGTCCGCTGGCCGTAGGGGCCTATGATATGGCTCGGGAATTTCGGGCGCTGTCCGCCCTATGGCCGGTTTTTCCGCCAGCCTCGCGCCCCTATTTTTTTTGTGACGACGCCGGCGTCCTGGGTGCCCCGTTTTTTGTCATGGAGCGTAGAAGCGGCGTGGTTATCCATAAAGACCTGCCGGCGGAGCAACTCGGTCGACCGGACGTGTATGCCCGCCTGAGTGAAGCCGTTGTGGACATCTTGGTTAACCTCCACGCGGTAGACTACCAAGCGGTCGGACTCGAAACCTTGGGCAAACCCCAGGGCTTTGTCGAACGGCAGGTCCGCAACTGGCGCAAGCGTTGGGAGTCAGCCAAGGTCGAAGAACTCCCGCTTATGGATGAACTCGGGCAGTGGTTGGCTGGCCACCTGCCAGCTTCGCCCCCTCCGACCCTACTGCATAATGACTATAAACTCGACAATCTCATGGTCGATCTGACAGACCTCACCAGGGTTATTGCCCTCTTTGACTGGGACCAATGCACGCTCGGCGATCCGCTCATTGACTTGGGCCTGTTGCTCAATTATTGGACCCAGCACGATGACCCGCCGGGGCGGCGGGAGATTGCCCAAATGCCCGTTCTACCGGGGTTCTTGTCCCGGGACGCCATCGTCCAGCGCTATGCGCTGCGGAGTGGCCGTGACGTCGGCAATATCAGATTTTATGAAACCTTCGCGCTATGGAAAACCGCCGTCGTGGGTATGCAGCTCTTTGTGCTGTACAAGAACGGCCAGCTCAGAGACGAGCGCCTCAGCGATTTTGATCGCCGCGCCATCATCCTGGCTGAAACCGCGCATACGGTCGCTCATCCCAAACAGCTTTGATATTGTGAGTCAGTATTCTTCGTATAGTTCCAGTGGTTGCAACCGCACATGAGCAGCGCATTGTTTGCACGATTCGGTTATCTGCTGATCTGCTGTCTTGTTTTGAGCCAGTGTATTCCAGCGCACCGCATGCCACCACCTGCGCCTCAACAGCTCAGTGTAACCCCGCCATCCCCACCACCGGCACCGCCGGTTTCGGCAGAAGAGTTGCTCAACCGGTTCAACGCCGCTCTGGACCGGGCGTAAGCCGGGTGGGGTTACGCCCGGTTCATCGCCCCTGCGGCTCAGTACGCAGGGAGGTTACTGAGCGGTAGCTTGCGCCTCCTGCCCTGGAGCAGTCTCCGCGGTGTGCAGCGGGCAGGTCTGCCCAATCTCCAGACCAAGGGCGTGAATCAAGCGGCCGTAGCCGACAAAGGTCACAATCCGCCAGCCCAGTTCCAGGATTTCCGGCTCGGTAAAATGCTCGCGTAAAGCGTCAAACAGCGCAGGTGAAGCCAAGCGGTGATCTCCGGCAAGAATATCCGCAAAGCGAATGCCGGCTTTCTCGCGCGGTGTAAAGAGTTCACTGGTTTGGTACTGGGGCAGCGCTGCAATCAGTTCTTCCGTCACTCCTTGTTGCCTTGCCAAGGCAAACCGGGCGTGCATTCATAAATTGCAGTCGTTGCGCTCGGCCACCTTGAGGCGAGCCAACTCGGTCAGCTTCACGTCAACATTGCCCCGTTCACCTGACACCAACGGGAAATAGAAATTGATAAACGACTTGAACACCTCAGGCGCGTGGGCAAACACCTGCACGAACTCCGACCCGCCGAGTTCCTGGTCGTACTCGCGCATAATTGCCTGGAGTTCAGTGTCAACCTGATCAAAGGGAACCTTGCTCACCCGATCCATGGGACTCCTCCTGCTTTCCAGTCTGTTTCCTCTCTTCCGCGATTTTCTGGGAAAAAGCAAGTCCGTCGCGCTGATGCGTCGCATTGACAGGCCGTTGTGTTTTCTGAACCATAAGAGACCAGCATGCCCGTCTACCAACTGACCGAGGAACTCGCCTTTCCCAATCCTGAATGGGCCAACCCGGAAGGGCTGCTGGCAGTTGGCGGGGACCTGAGTCTCAAGCGTTTGTTGCTGGCTTATCAACTCGGTATTTTTCCGTGGTATAGCGACGATTCCCCGATTCTGTGGTGGAGTCCGCCGCAACGCTGCGTCATCGACCCGGACGGGTTTCATATCTCCCGCAGTTTGCGCCGGCTACTCCGGCAGGGGCGCTTTGCGGTCACGTTTGACCGCGCCTTTGAAGAGGTCGTCTACGCCTGCGCGGAAACCCGGATTCGGAACGGGGAAGGGACCTGGATTACGCCCGATATGCTGACTGCTTACTGCGCTTTACACGAAGCCGGCTTTGCCCACTCAGCTGAGGCCTGGGACAACGGTGAGATTGTCGGCGGGATTTACGGGGTGAGTTTGGGCCGCGCATTTTTCGGTGAATCCATGTTCAAGCGTGTAGCCAACGCGTCAAAAGTCGCCTTCTGTCGCTTAACCCAACAACTCCACCAATGGCAGTTTCAATTGATCGACTGTCAGATCACCAATCCGCATCTGCAACGGCTCGGCGCGTATGAAATTCCACGCACCACGTTTCTGCAGCGTCTCGTCCAGGCCCAGCAATTCCCAACCCGGCGCGGGAAGTGGTGAGGGTGATGTCTCACCCCTTGACTGGCACCCCTGATGGCGTTGCACGTAGGTAACGTTTCAGATAGAAAGAATATTGTCATGCAACCAGCTTTAAATGCTTTCAAGTTCATCTTCGCCGCGCTGCTCATCGCGCTGGCCTTCGCCGCCACTTATACTTCGTCCGAGGCGGCCTTTTCTGAGCTAGACTTCAGGCAAATCGTCTTATTGGGTGGGGCGGTCAACACGGTCCTGCTGCTTGGCACGCTACTCTGTTTCCGCTCCAGGGTCATAGCGAACGTCGTCCTCTGTCTGGTCTGCTGGGCCAGCGTTGCGACGGCGTACATCATCCATACCGACCTCTATCTTACCGGAAACAGAGCGTTACTCATCCTGCTGTGCGCCATGTTCTGCGTAGGGCTGTTCGTAGCCTTCCGTGTCATTGACGAACAGCGCTGGGGCGGCGTTGCGCTCTCGGCGGCGGCGTTGCTGGGTCTCGGGCTTATTGCCGGCGGGCACTTGGCGGGCGTGCCCCCCCCCCCCCCAGTGTCGGGAGACGTGACGAACATTCGGCAGGTCTCCTTCCAGGAGACACCGAACCTGTATTTCGTCTCTTTCGACTCAATGGCTCCGCGCTCGCTGCTCAATAAATACTTCGACCTGGAAACCACCGAGTTCCACGATTTGTTCGAGGCGAAATTTCGCCGTTTCCCCAATTCCTTCGCCAACGCCGTCCCTACCACCAACTCTCTCAACTCGCTTTTGGCGCTGGATGTCGATATATACACTTCGGTGCGAAGGGCTCTGTCGGAGAGGGGAGACAACCCTAACCCGTACCTCTTCTCGGGCCAGAATCCGAGTCCGCTCCTCGGGATCCTTCACAAGAATGGCTACGAGACCACCTCAGTTTACCAGGATAGCTACTTGGGGAAACGCAAGGGCCCTTATATCGACAATTATTTCACGTTCACGAACGATACCGTCTGTACCTTGTTGGACACCAGCATACGAGACATCGCTTTCTGGGGCTTCTGCTCTTCTTTTTTCGTCAGGGGGAACTATCATCCGCTAGTGGGCGTGCATCCGCTAGTGGGCGTGGCAGTTCGTGTCTCCCTCGCGCCTGAGATCAAAGCAGACTATATCAGTCGGGAGCCCTGGCAGTGGGAGCGCAGTATCGACACCGAAAGCTGGGCCAATGCCTCCGGCTCCGACCGGCCGGGGCCTACGTATGAATACACGCCGACTGCCGTGGACATAGGCTATCACCTGCGGGCATTCACGTACTACGTCAACGGCGCCGGCAATCGGCTCAAGGTGATTACCGAGCCATCCAAACCTGTCGTGCCGGGACCCTTCGTCAAGCAGGTCACCAATGACAGGCCTCAATTTGTGATGGTCCACTTCTATCTGCCGGGGCACACGGACAGATCATTCCGGTATGCCAACGTGGAGCAGATCGAGAAATTCAGAGCCAAATACCTCCGGGAGAGCAAAAGCGCAGCCAGATTCCTGGAGCGAATCATCCGCCACCTGGAAGAAAATGACCCTGACGGCATCCTCCTGGTGTACAGCGACCACGGCCCGTATCTGTCCCAGGGACTGAAGTTCGAGGACAATCCTGAATTCGTCGTCCAGGACAGATACGGGGTTCTGGCCGGCGTCTATCCCCCCGCGACGTGCGCCGCCTGGTTCGACGAGGTATCGGCCCAAGGCTACATGACTATCCTCGACGCTGTTCACACCATGCTCCGCTGCCTGTCCGGCGGAGAAAGTGCACTTATTGAGCCACGGAAGAATACCTTTCGGGGGTATGGCCCGGTTCCTTGGGATGCCAATCTCAGCTACAAGGAGTTTCTGTATGAATAGACCATCGCGAAGCGGTCTGCTGATGGCCGCCGTTGCGGTTATCGCCGCGCCGACAGTTGCTCATGCCTACATCGATCCAGGCTCCGCCGGCTTCATCATTACCAGTGTGCTGGGCTTTCTGGCGGCGGGTGGCTATATCGCCCGAGGATATCTTGGCCGCTTGAAGCGCTGGGTTTTCCGTGGCCACAGGAAGGCGGAGGACAACAACGTTTCGGATACCATAGACGAATGTGCCGATGACAGAAAAGCTTAGGCCTGACGGCGGGTCGTTCAAGGACCCGGCGGGACGAGTTTATCCGATTGCCGGGGAAACGGATGACGCGCGCGTCGTTCGGGGGCTGAACCATGCCGCGGGCGCGGTGATGGAACAACTCCTCGCCGAGCCGTTTTTTGCGGATCTGGTTAACGGCGGGCATGTCGTGAAGACCACCCTGCTTGACCGCGAAGATTTCCACGCCCGGCGCGTCATGGAAGACCGCTGGAGCGTCGTGGCGGAACATGAGTCCGTGGATTTCGTCACTTGGCCTTACGAGTGGCCGTTTTCGATGCTCAAAGACGCGGCGCTGCTGCAACTACGCTTGTTGGAGACGAGCGTGCGAAACGGCTGGATACTCAAGGACGCAACGCCGTTCAACATCCAGTGGAATGGGACGCGGCCAGTCTTCATAGATGTGCCATCCTTCGTTCCTTGGGAGGATGCCGAATACTGGCAGGGCCATCGCCAGTTCTGTGCCATGTTCCTGACGCCGCTGTTGTTGGCCGCGCATCTGGGCATCCCCTTCCAACCGCTGCTCCGTTCATGGCTGGAGGGCATCCCACCGGAAGAGGCGACGAAGTACTTCTACGGGCTGCGACGATTCAAGCGAGGTATACTTTCGCACATATGGTTTCCGGCGAAGGCGGAGAGACGAGCGCTGCGTCGGGGGCGTGCGCCGGAGCCCGTGCGGGCGTGGCGACGGCATCCGAAGACGATACTTCTGGCCCTGCTGGACAGCCTGAAACGGCTCGTGGTCAAATTATCATACAGACCTGCGGGTTCGGATTGGGCGCAGTGCTCGGAGACACACTCTTACGAAAAGGATGATTTCGAGCGGAAAAGGGATTTCGTCGAAAGGCACACGTTAGCGCGGCGTCCAGGCCTGACGTGGGATTTGGGCGCGAACACGGGGACGTTCTCTCGCATCGCGGCGCAGCACTCGCGGATAGTCGTCGCGGTAGATGACGACCAGGACGCGGCGGAGATGCTCTACCGCGAGGCGCGTGGAGACGGACCGCGAAACATCGTCCCCGTCGTGATGGACTTGGCGAACCTTTCGCCGAGTCAGGGTTGGGCGGGTCGCGAGCGCCCGGCGTTCGATGCGCGGCGAAGTCCCGATATGGTGCTCTGCCTAGCTCTGGTTCATCACATGCGCGTCGCGGCGAACATTCCGCTACCACTATTCATCGGCTGGTTGCGAAGCCTGGATGCGCCGTGCATCCTGGGGTTCGTCGGGTGTAACGATGAAATGTTCCAAAAGCTCCTGGAGAACAAGCAAGATGACTATGCGGATTACACGGCCGAGAACTTCGAATCGGAAGTCCGCAGGCATTTCTCGGTGCGCGACCGACTGAAAATGAAAGGCGGCTTGCGGGAACTGTTCCTGCTGGAGCCGGCCTGACCGATACCGCTGAGGCGGATGCTTGTGGAGCCCGGCGTTCCCCATTACATATTCTGGGGCAAGGCGATTACCGCACGGAGCCTTCCGACAAGGAGGTAGTGGTTGAGCGGGGGAGGTCATCACGGTATACCGGGTGAGGCAGCTCGCAGACCAAGAGAAACGGCAACTCCGGGCGGAAGCTGCTTTGCTGTGTCCGCAAGGCTGTGGCCCGCCCCGTATGCGGGGCAAATACGATGCAGTCGCCCTGTATCTCCTCACCCATCATGGCGTCTTCTGCCCACAGACCCGCGACTTGTTCAGCGCGGGGAGTGTCGCCATTCCGGGCAACCGGGAGCGGGGCGGAAGCTACGTGCAACGGGCGTTGGTTCTCATTCAAGAAGGAAATGCGGAGCGCCGCCGAACGCCTTGATGAGAGCTTGTTCCTGGAGTATTGGGAGGTTGCTGTCCCCCCGGAAGAACGAATCAGGGCATGGTTGCGGCAGGCCGATAGGTTTGCCCGCGATTGGGTGCCGTCAGAGAGTCTTTTTCACTCTGGCTAAAATTGCTGGTAATTCCCGTAATTTGGGGGACAATTATGGGCGAGGGTGACAGGACCGGTCGGCCAAAGCCCATGGCGGACGCACAGACCGCGGCAGTAGCGTTACGGAATAGCCTCACCCTGGCCACCCGCAATATCCGGGACTTCAAAGACATGGGGGTGGCGCTGGTCAATCCGTGGGCGGCGGATTGACCAGCCTGAGGTCCTATGGAGAGGCTATATCTCCAGGTTTGACGAGAAGGCCCGTTCGTTATCACTTCAATATCTGCAACGGCTCGGGGCGTATGAAATTCCACGCAGCGTTTTTCCACAGCGCCTCGCCGAGACCCAGCAATTTCCGACCCGACGCGGGAAGTGGAGTGGGAGACTCGAGACGCGTTGCATAATCAAGTTCCCATCCGGCAAGCGGCTAGGCGCGTCTGTCTATCTCGCACCGTGCGGGTTTCCGAGATATTCGAGTCTCAGCATACGTGGCTCGTTTTCGCAAACAGTGGGCGTCAGTTCCATGACACCACGCGCGAGCAGGTACCAGACGTAGACCGGACCAAACGCCGTGCCGAGCGCGAGACGCCGGGCGAGTGCAAGGCCGGCATCGCCAAGTTCGGCGTGCAACCGGGACTTCATTTCGGCGTAATCACTCTGACCGCGAAGGTATGAGACGATAATCGGCCACAACAGAACGAGCCGCACGCCGACCGTATCAACGGCAAGCCCCTCTACAGCGTCGAATCGATCGGCGGACTCAGCGGCCAAAGACTCCAGATTCTCCCGTGCGATCCGGTCCAACTCTTCATTACTCCAATCGCTTGACGACACCCGGTCATCGTCCGCGAAACGCTCTGCCATTTCGCTCGTTGTGACGATGGGAATGTCGGGATAGCGCATCAACGCGTTTTCTATCAGAGCTGGATGGGCCGTGGCTTTCAGCGACACTTCAATTTCCTGTCCTGAAACCAGATCGGTCAGCGTGACATCGGACCCCGGAAATCTCTCATCGTCGTGGAGGCGAGCAGCCCATTCGTCGCCGTTCGCGTTCTCGTGTATCGCGACCAAATGCTCAAACATGTTGCTCTTGGCTGTAAGCTTGGCTCCGCATGAATTCGGCGATCTCTATCGATGACGCGTCGGGTCCGACGGCTGACCAGCGGTCGCGAATGGCTTGCAGGAATATCTCGCCCAACGGTCCGTCAAATTCGTCGGCCCGGCCTTGCAGCAGAGCTGCCATAGCTGCGGATGCGCATATTTCACCCCTGCACCGAGCGGGGTCTGGACCCGACTTTTGGCCGAATAAAAACTCGCGCAGATGTCCCCCGACGAGTCGGAGATTGTCCAAGCTTAATGTCGGTTTGAGTGCTTGCCATTGATACGTAAAGAGAGTCTTGGTCTTCCCGAATACTTCTGGCAGCAACCTGACCAGGAGTCGTTTACCAAGAGTGCTGCCACGCTGTACGGCCTCAAAAACCAACCAGAACAATATCCCAAAGAAATTCGTTGCCAGCAGTTCCGCGACAACTGTCGCGGGGATATCGACCGGTAGGGCGGATAATAGGCTAAATATCCCGCGCAAGATGTGAACGAAACCAAACAGGATACTCGCGACGACCCCGGCTGCCATTCCGAGGTATTTGAAGATATCGCCGGGCTTTTCTATCCGTATGCCCACATGGCTGGCGATTCGGTAGGCCATCCAGGCCTCAAGTCCCATACTGACAGCCCCGCCGACCCCCAGCTTGCCCGGAAGACCGGCAAGAACCGCGTTTGCTACGGCGACTTGGGTGATCGTCGCCTTCACTTGGCCTTCCGTAGTCTTTCCGAACGAGTCGATGAGTTCGTTAAACGGCTCGAAAATATAGCGTCGAAGATGCTCGTTGCCAGCCAATTGATTGAGGCGCTCAACGTTGTCCTCGAACCATTCCCGGGCAGCGTTGAGCGCCACTCGACTGGCACGGCGCCTGAATGCGTCCTTCAAGCGGCTCGAAACGTCCAAGGTTGAATCCTCCTGATGACCCGGTCGAAACGAAAACCGTGTTTGTACACAAGCAGAGTAAGCGAGACGGACTGCTGCTGACCGCGTCCAGACTACAGCCCCAGGACATCTTTCATCGAATACAGCCCGTTGGGCTTATCCGCCAGCCACAGGGCGGCTCGGACCGCGCCGCGAGCCAAACACTCACGGTTCAAGGCGCGATGGGTGAGCTCCAAGCGTTCGCCAAAACCGGCAAAGTGCACCGTATGCTCGCCCACCGTGTCGCCGCCGCGTAAGGTCATCATGCCGATTTCTTCGTCCGTGCGTTGGCCGGTGATACCTTGACGTCCGTACTTCGCATTCTGATCGAAATCCTTGCCCTGCGCCTCGGCAATAATCCGGCCCAGGGCGAGCGCGGTGCCGCTGGGCGCGTCAATTTTGAAGCGATGGTGCATTTCCACCACCTCGGGATCAAAACCCTTACCCACAATCCTGGCCACGTCCTCTACGATCTTCATTAAGACATTCACCCCAACACTCATATTCGGGGCAATCAGGACCCGGCTCTGAGGGGCGATACGTTCCGCCTCGGTCCGCTGTTCAGCCGACAGACCGGTCGTGCCAATGGCTATGCCCGCGCCGCTGGCGACTGCCGTCCGCAGGTGGTCCATTGCCGCATCGGCCAGGGTAAAATCCAGGGCAACCGTGTCCGGGCCTGCCACCGCCGCATAATCGCTCGTCACCGATACAGCGAGTGACCCGATGCCGGCTACTTCGCCGGCATCCGTGCCAATGGCAGGATGGCTCGCCACTTCGATTGCACCAACGAGCTGAGCGTCAGGATGTTCGTGAATGAGACGCACCAGCATTTTTCCCATGCGCCCGGCTGCACCGCAGATGACAATATTCGTTCCCATGTCTCTTCCCCTACTTTGCTCCGTATAAAGAAAACCCCCTCACCCTGGCGAGAGTGAAGGGGCAAAGGCACGCTATGCAGCGTTGCTAAATCAACTCGTACTTCTTGAGCGTAGCTTTCAGCTTTTCCTTATTGGCGGCGGCCATGGGGGCCAGCGGCTGACGCAGCTCGGCTTCACACATACCCATCAGCGCCAGCGCGGTTTTGGCCGGAATGGGATTGGTCTCGATAAACAAAGCGCGGATGAGCGGGACGAGGCTGAGTTGCAGCGCAGACGCTTTGTCCCATTCCTTGTTCAGCCCGGCGTTTGCCAGATCGGCCATGGCCTTGGGTGCAACATTGGCCGCGGTGCTGATAACGCCTGCGCCTCCCAGCGCCATCATGGAAAACGTGAGCGTATCTTCGCCGGACAAAATGGCCAGATTGTCACCACAGGCGAGCCGGATGTCGATCACCTGATCGACTGAGCCGGAGGCTTCCTTGACGCCGACAATGTTCTCTATGTGGGACAGACGGGCCATGGTCTCGGGCAGGATATTCGAGCCCGTTCGACTCGGGATATTGTAAAAGACGATGGGGAAGCCCGTCGCCGCGGAAGCCACCGCTTTGTAGTGCTGGTAGATGCCTTCTTGCGGCGGACGATTATAATACGGTGAGATCATGAGCGCGCCGTCGGCCCCAGCCTCTTGGGCTTCGCACGTCATGCGAATGGCTTCCGCGGTTGCATTCGACCCCGTCCCGGCCAACACGGGCACACGCTTCTTGGCGGCCTCGACCACCAGTTTGACCACCTGCGTATGTTCTTGGTGAGAGAGCGTCGCAGACTCACCCGTTGTCCCACACGGGACTATCCCATGTGTCCCGCTTTTAATATGCCATTCAACCAGGTCTGCCAGCCGTTGTTCATCGACGGCATTGTTCTTGAACGGCGTAACCAGCGCGACCAGTGATCCTGAAAACATGCTGCCCTCCTGTGCTCTTTCGCGATCGAAGAGGAACGCCCATACTACTCGACTTCGACAATTCCTTCAAAGACTTCTTCCGCTGCGCCGGTCATATAGACATGGTTATCTTGAGCGCGCCATTCTATTGCCAGGTCGCCACCGCGCAGGTGGACGGTGACCCGGCGCTCGGATTTCTCGTTGAGGACCGCGGCCACGGCCGCTCCGCAGGCCCCGGTGCCACACGCCCAGGTTTCCCCTGACCCACGCTCCCACACCCGCATATTGAGTTCGGACGGGCTGACCATCTGAATAAATTCGGTATTGACCCGGTTGGGGAAGAAGGCGTGGCGCTCAAACTGTGGACCGATTTTTTCCAGCTCGAGGGCCTCAACATCATCGACAAAGGTGACACAGTGCGGATTACCCATGGAGACGCACGTCACAGCATATGCTTGTCCGTCAACGTGTAGCGGCCGATTCACAATCCGGCCTTTTGCAGCAACGGGAATCTGCGGTCCGTCAAGGATGGGCTCGCCCATATCAACCGTTACACGGGCCACGTGGCTGTCTTCAACTTCGAGAAAGAGCACCTTCAGCCCGGCGTCGGTATCCACTCGGAGCGGATTATCGGTCACAAGACCGTGATCGTAGAGATATTTCCCGACGCAGCGGATTCCGTTGCCACACATCTCCCCGCGACTGCCATCCGCGTTATACATCTCCATGCGGGCATGCGCCGTCTCTGACGGGCAAATCAGAATAAGCCCGTCCCCACCAATACCCGTCCGGCGCTGACTCACCTGGCGGGCGACCCTGGCGGGGTCGGGAAGCTGGGTGTCAAACGCGTTGACATAGATATAGTCGTTGCTGATGCCGTGCATCTTGGTAAACGGAAGTTTCATGCCTACTGCCTTCCACTGACTGCATACCGGCTAGGCCCCTCCAGCCTGCTCCTGCCAGACCAACTCAACCGTATTTGAGACATTGCCCAGATAGCCGTCCAAGGTGACAGCCAGGACGCGGTAGCGATACAAGGTTCCAGCCGTCAGCGGCTCGTCCGTATAGCTGAACTTTTTCTCTTGTTGAAAGCGATCACGGTCTTCTACCGGAATCAGCGCCAGCCGGGTGAAGGGCTGCCTGCCTGCCCCATCTCGTTGTGCCCGTAGTATCACAAAGCCGCCCAGGTCGTCCATCTGACTGCCATCGGCGTAGCGTTGGGGACGCCCCCAGCGCAGCGTGACACCTTGATCCCCTATGGCCAGAGCTAAATCGCCAATCGCTTCGGGTGCAACGAGCGAAGGGGGGCGAATATCGGTTTTATGTCCACAGGCGGAGACCAGCAGGAGCAGCCCTCCACTTCCAAGCAAGCAGGCAAGAGCGCATTTTCTCAGCACGTTCATACCCCTGCCGAGCGAAGCTGGCGCTCAATGTTTTTTTGTGCAGTCCCCCCATAGGACTGACGACGCTCGACCGCAGCTTCCAGGCTCAAACGCGGCAGCAGGTCAGCCTCGAACAAGGGGGAAAACTGCTGCCAGTCCTGAAGCGTTAACTGATGGAGCTCTTTTCCCTCAGCCACACACCACTGGACCACGGCACCGACAACGCTATGGGCCTGACGAAACGGCATTTTCTTCTCAACCAGATAATCGGCAACGTCGGTGGCCAGCATGAATCCGCCCAGCGCGGCCTCGGTCAGTCGCTCGGTACGGAAGCGTAACTGCCTAAGCATGGGCTCAAGGACAGTCAGAATGCCCTTGAGCGTGTCTACCGTGTCAAACAAGGGTTCTTTGTCTTCTTGCAGGTCGCGATTATAGGCCAGCGGCAACCCCTTGAGTACGGTCAGCAAGGCGAACAGATTACCGTACAGGCGACCCGTCTTGCCGCGAATAATTTCCGGGACATCCGGATTCTTTTTTTGGGGCATCATGGAACTGCCGGTCGAAAAGGCGTCCGGCAAATCAATAAAGCCGAATTCACTGCTCGACCACAGTACCAACTCTTCGGCCAAACGACTGAGATGCATCCCCAGGATCGCCCCGCTGGACAGAAACTCGACCACAAAGTCCCGGTCGGCCACCGTATCCAGGCTGTTTTCACTCACCCGGGCAAAACCGAGCAAGCGCGCGACATAGGCGCGATCAATCGGCAGCGTAGTGCCGGCCAGCGCCCCCGCCCCCAGAGGCAGGACGTTCACGCGCTCACCGCACTGCTGCAAGCGTTCGGCATCGCGGCTAAACATCTCGTGGTAGGCGAGCAGATGGTGGGCGAGCAGCACCGGCTGAGCACGCTGGAGATGGGTATAGCCAGGCAGGACAACGGCCCGGTGGCGCTTGGCCACTCTGGCCAGCCGTTTCTGCAAGCGGGTGAGGAGTTTGTGAAGCGCCGCGATCTCGTCGCGCATAAAGAGGCGCACATCCAGCAGGACCTGATCGTTGCGGCTCCGGGCCGTATGCAGCTTACCGCCGAGCGAGCCGATTTTTTCCGTGAGCCGCCGCTCGATAGCCATATGAATATCCTCATCCGCCGGCAGGAAGGGAAAACGGTCCTGCGCCAACTCACGCTTGATGTTTTTGAGCCCGGTCAGGATTTTCTGTCCCTCGGCCCGACTCAACAGCTTCTGTTTGACCAACATCCGACAGTGGGCCACGCAGCCTTGAATATCGTAGTGGGCCAGGCGTCGATCAAAGGCCAACGAGGAGGTAAAGGCTTCCATACGCGGGTCGGCCGCAACAGCGAAGCGTCCGGCCCAGGCTTTTGCGCTTTTTGATTTCATCGAGACATACCGGACGGGGGATGCGCGGCTGGTCCCATCCTGTCGATTTTCGCCCCTCAGGAGCCGGCTGCGCCCCTACTTCTGGGCCAGCCCACGAATCCGCAACCGTAGGGAGTTGAGGCGGATGAACCCTTCCGCATCTGCCTGTTGATACTCGCCGCTCTCATCGAAAGACGCCACCTCGGGATTGTATAGGGTTTGATCGGATTTGCGACCCACGACCATCACATTGCCCTTATACAACTTGAGCCGAACCGTGCCGCTGACGTTTTGCTGCGACTCATCAATAGCCGCCTGGAGCATCTCGCGTTCAGGCGCAAACCAATAGCCATAATAGATCATCTCCGCATAGCGCGGGATCAGCGAGTCGCGCAAATGTACGACTTCACGGTCCAGAGTCAGCGTCTCCAGCGCCCGGTGCGCCACATGCAGGATCGTCCCACCTGGCGTCTCATACACACCTCGCGCCTTCATGCCCACGTAGCGATTCTCGACCAGGTCGCACCGCCCGATGCCGTGTTTCCCGCCCAGTTCGTTGGCCTTGGCCAGCAGACGGGCCGGAGACAAGGCTTCTCCATTAATCGCCGTTGGGTCACCAGCAACAAAATCAATTTCAATATATTCCGGCTGGTCGGGGGCGTTCTCCGGTGAAACCGACAGCACGAACATATCCTCATACGGTTCCCGCCAGGGGTCTTCCAGAATGCCGCCCTCAAAACTCAGATGCAGCAGGTTGCGGTCCGTGCTGTAGGGCTTCTCCCGGCTGACCGGAATGGGAATCTGCCGCTCTTCGGCATAGGCGATGAGGTCGGCGCGGCCCTGCATATCCCATTCCCGCCAGGGCGCAATGACGGTGATATGTGGCTCCAGGGCATAATAGGTCAGCTCAAAGCGAACCTGGTCGTTGCCCTTTCCCGTCGCGCCGTGCGAGACTGCATCGGCGTCTTCCTGGCGGGCAATTTCAATCTGGCGCTTCGCGATCAGCGGTCGGGCGATGGAGGTTCCCAGCAGGTAGCCGTCTTCGTAGGAAGTGTTGGCGCGCAACATGGGAAACACATACTCGCGCACAAACTCCTCGCGCAGGTCTTCGATATAAATTGCGCTGGCCCCGACCGCCTTGGCTTTCTCTTCAACGGGTGCGAGTTCTTCACCCTGGCCAAGGTCGGCACAAAAGGCAATCACCTCGCAGCCATAGGTATCAATCAACCAGCGCAGAATGACTGAGGTATCGAGTCCGCCACTATAGGCAAGCACGACTTTTTTCACATCCGTCACAAGCGGTTTCCTTTCAATACGGTCGGCTCAGGACCGGCTACCCTTGGAGCAGCCAGACCATAATGGCCTTTTGGATATGCAGGCGGTTCTCGGACTGGTCAAAGACGACCGACTGCGGACCGTCCAGAACATCCGCCGTGATCTCCTCTCCCCGATGGGCGGGCAGACAGTGCATGACCAGGGCGTCAGGTTTTGCCAGGCTCATCACCTCGGCATTGACCTGATAGTCGGCGAACGCCTGGCGGCGGGCAGCGCCCTCCTCCTCTTGGCCCATACTCGTCCACACATCGGTATAGACCGTGTCAGCCTCACGCACGGCCTCGGCTACGGTATGGGTCACCGTCACCCGCGCGCCGGCCTGACGCGTCTGCTCCAGAACAGCTCGATCTGGCTCATATCCGGGCGGGCAGGCCAGCACAAAACGAAACGGCAGTTTTACCGCGGCGTGCAGCCAGGAATGCACCACGTTATTGCCATCGCCGACAAAGGCGATTTTCAGATCCTCAAGAGCGCCCCGGTGTTCGATCAGGGTCAAACAGTCAGCCAGGACCTGGCAGGGGTGAAGCAAATCGGACAACCCGTTGATAACCGGGGTCGTTGCGGCCTGGGCGAGTTCGGTCAGCGCCTGATGCGAGAAGGTTCGGGCCATGATGAGATCAACCCAGCGAGAGAGGTTCCGCGCAACGTCGGGAACGGTTTCCCGCGTCCCAAGCCCGATATCCTGGGGCGAGAGATGAATTGCATATCCGCCCAGTTGGTCCATACCGGCCTCGAACGTCACCCTGGTGCGCAGGCTGGGCTTCTCAAAAATCATCGCCAGCGTTTTGCCCGCCAGGATCGGATGCGGCCAGCCTTTTTGGCGGTCGGCCTTGAGCCGCTGCGCCAGCGAAAAAAGCGCTTCGACCTCGGCCCGGGTCAAATCGCTGATGCTGATCAGGTCACGTTTCATTGTTGGGCCAATACTTTTTCAAGGATGTCCAGGCCTTCGTCGATCTCATCTTTGGTGATAATCAGCGGCGGGAGAAAGCGCAGCACTTTTCCCGCGGCGCAATTGATCATCACCCCTTCGGTCAGGCAGGTATCCGCTATTTTTCCTCCCTCACGGTCGAGCTCGGCCCCCAGAATCAGTCCTTTTCCGCGCACGTCAATAATAAAGGAAAACTTTTCCTTCAGCGCTTGAAGCCGGCTCAGAAAATAGGCCCCCATCTCGGCACAATTGTCGAGCACACCCTCGTTGAGCAGGGTTTCAACCACTGCAATGCCGGCGGCACAGGCAATCGCATTGCCGCCGAACGTTGAGCCGTGCGTGCCAAGGCTGAGGCTTTCCGCCACCTCGGCTGTCGTCAACATGGCCCCAATCGGCACTCCTCCACCCAGGGCCTTGGCGAGCGGCATAATATCCGGGGCAACCCCTTCGTGTTCATAGGCGAAAAGTTTGCCGGTTCGACCGATACCGACTTGCACCTCGTCAAAAATCAGCAGCAACCCGTTGCGGTCGCATAACTCGCGCAATCCCCTGAGATAGCCGTCGGGCGGCACGACCACCCCGCCTTCGCCCTGAATCGGTTCGACCAGGATCGCGACGGTTTTATCTGATAGCGCCGCTTCCATGGCCGCTAGGTCTCCAAACGACACATAGCGGAACCCCTCCAGCACCGGCCCGAACCCCTGGCGCACTTTTTCTTGGCCGGTGGCGGCAATCGTGGCCATGGTCCGGCCGTGAAACGAACCCAGCGTAGAGAGAATCTCGTAGCGCCCGCCACGCTTATCCACCCCGTATTTGCGCGCTAGTTTAATCGAGGCTTCATTGGCCTCGGCCCCGCTGTTGCAAAAGAACACCTTATCGGCAAACGAATGGGTGCACAGCAGTTCGGCCAGACGCGCCTGGGGAATAATATGATGCAGATTGGAGATATGCGTGAGCGTCGCAACCTGCTCCTGCACGGCTTTAACTACCGCGGGATGGCACTGCCCCAGGTTCATTACCGCCAGGCTGGCAAAAAAATCGAGGTAAGACTTCCCTTCCGCGTCCCACAGACGGCAGCCTTCACCCCGGACAAAGGCAACCGGGAAACGGGCATAGGTGGAACACAAATATTGATTATTCAGGTCAATGATTTCCTGGCTGGTTAGAGACATACGCTTTTCCCCCTGACTTCTTTGTCGGAAAAACCACGCTTTCGCGGTCGCCGCGTTTCGGCACTTCTCACGCTTCTGGCGGAAGTTCACCCCTATACACCTGCACCCTATTTTTGCCAAGAGCGCGTGGAAAGGCGCTAGGCTGCGTGCCGAACCACTTCAGTCCCGATACCGGCTTTGGTCAGAATCTCCAGCAGGATGGCGTGGCGCACTCGGCCATCAAGAATATGCGCCTTTTGCGCCCCTCCGTGCAGCGCCGCAATACAGCACTCGACCTTGGGAATCATCCCGGCATGAATGACACCTTGTGCGATGAGGACCTCAGCCTCAGCCGCGGTCAGCGTCGGCAGGAGGATATCGTCCTTATCCTTAATCCCCGCGACATCGGTCAGTAAAATAAACTTTTCGGCCTGGAGGGCTTCAGCTATTTCCCCGGCAACCAAATCGGCGTTGATATTATACGTCTCACCAGCTAGGCCAATGCCAATCGGAGCAATCACCGGAATAAAGCCCTGGGCGGTCAGGGCGTGAATCACACGCGGATTCACGCCTATGATCTCTCCTACATAACCAATGTCACGCTGAACGGTTCGTCCATTTTCTTGTGCATCGACCAGCATTTTACGCGCGACGACGAGTTCGCCATCCTTGCCGGTGATCCCGACCGCAGGATTCCCCTGTCGATTGATACGGGTCACAATCTCCTTATTGACCCGGTTGAGCACCATCTCGACCACTTCCATGGTTGAGGCATCGGTCACGCGCATGCCGCGTACAAAGTGAGAGGGAATATCCAGGCGCTTGAGCAACTGCCCAATCTGCGGCCCACCGCCATGCACGACAACCGGCTTCATACCCACATATTTGAGGAGGACGATGTCCTCGGCAAAGTGGTGCTTGAGGTCTTCGTCCTGCATGGCGTGCCCGCCGTATTTGATGACAATGGTCTTGCCGGAAAAACGACGAATAAACGGCAGGGCTTCCAGCAGGATATCGGCTTTTTGAATAAGCTCGTCCATAACAATACACATCCGTGCTCAGGCATACTGCCCGGGGTCCTCTATCCCACTCTGTAGGGTGACTCGCACTTGGTCAAGAGCGGCTTGGTTTCTGGTTTCGCTCGACTATAATGGCAGGCCATGCGGTCACGTCTATTTCTTTGGCCGACGTATTTCGCCGGCCTCCTCTATCTGAGCGGTCTTGGGTACCCGGCTGAGGCAGAGGCCGACCTCTATCGTTGGACCGACGCCCGCGGGATTATTCACATTGTGGATGAAAGCGTAGAGATTCCTGAAACGTACCGAGATCGAGTCCAAATCTATCGTTCTTCCTCTTCAGACGTTGCCTCATCCCCTGCCATCATCACTCCGAGTCGCGAATATTCCGCGCGCAGCCAGGGAGCTTTTGCCCAAAAAATTGCGGTTGATTTTGGCCTGATCAAAGACGAGAGCATAGATGCCCTGGGTCCGCTGAACGGAGCCGGCATCCAACCCGCGGGAGGTTGGCGGGTGAGCCGCAGCCTGGACCTGGACAGTGTCGACCAACTGGCGGCGGCGGTTCGGCGTGCGGCAACCGCCCAGCGCTTGGCGCTTTCCGCCGATGGGGCCGAAGCGATTATCCGCCAGGCCGCGGTTGGCTTTATTCCGCCACCACCACCCGAACCCGTAGTCCAAGCAGAGCCGGACGTTATCATTGTCGAACAACCACCGCGTATTATCGAAGTTATCCGCGAACCCTACTACGTTGACGCACCGACGGTTGTGTATGCCTTGCGACCTTATCGTCCGCACAGGCGGCTCCGTCGCTTCCCCCGTCAGGAACGCAGAGAGCGAGAGATTTACCGCCCGTTGCATACAATTCGACGCCGGACTCCCTCCATTCGTCCGCCTAGACCATCCATCAGCTGTAGGACTCCCGGCTCCTCGATTCGTCCGCCCGGACCATCCATCACTCGCAGACCGCTCGGTGACTTGATCCGGCGTGGCCCCTTTATCGCCAACGCAACAACCCAGGCCGCAGCGCCGTTTATCCGGCGGTAATTTTCTATCGGTTCATAAAAATTTTCACTGTAGAACGAAATCAGGGAGTTAGAGAAGAAAATGGAAGAGCAACCCGCAGCCATCCCCCCCATACCGCTTGCCCTTGAAGGCTCGGCCATACTCCACCAGATGTTTCGTGTGCGCTGGGCGGACTGGAAGGCCGTATCCGCCAGGGCCCAAAACGAAATTCTGGACGCCGCCGTGCAAACCTTCGCCGCCATGGAAGCGGAAGGCTCTGCACAAACCGGGCTCTTTTCCCTCTTGGGCCATAAAGGCGATCTCATGCTTGTCCACTTTCGACCGACCTTCGATGCGGTGAATGAGGCGGAGCTGCGGGTCGCCCGGCTCAAGTTGAGCGATTTTCTGGAGCCCACAACGTCGTATGTATCGGTGGTTGAACTCGGGCTGTATGAAGCCTCAATCCACCTGTACCGCAGTCTGGCCGAACAGGGTCTCCAGTCGGACACGGCCGAATGGCGCGCAGCCGTAGAGAGAGAGCTTGCTCAAAAACGCGAAGCGATGGCCAGTCGGGTCTGGCCGTCCATTCCGGCCCGGCGCTATCTCAGCTTCTATCCGATGGGCAAAAAGCGTGGTGAAGAAAAAAATTGGTATCAGCTTTCCATCACCGCCCGGCAGCAGATGATGCGCGAGCACGGTCTGATCGGCCGGCGCTATGCCGGACAGGTGACCCAGATCATCTCGGGCTCGATTGGTTTCGACGACTGGGAATGGGGCGTGGACCTTTTTGCCGACGATCCCCTGGTATTCAAAAAACTGGTCTATGAGATGCGCTTTGACGAGGCCAGCGCCGTGTATGGGCTTTTTGGTTCGTTCTATCTCGGTCTGCGTTTTCCGGCTGCGGAACTCGGCAGTCTGCTGAACGGACGCACCCCGGCCTTTCGGCAGGAGTAAGGGCCAAATGCGTCGTTTGCTCTTTCTTTTCCGTCGGTGATCATTACAATAGCGGGCCATGACAAGCGCAGATGTCGTCGTTCTTGGGGCGGGTGTGATCGGCAGTTCCATTGCCCACACCTTTGCCCGACACCAATACAAGACGATCCTGGTCGATAAACAACAGCCGGGCCAGGAAGCGTCAGCCGCCGCGGCCGGGATTCTGGCCGTTTCCAGCGGGCGCTCGAAGCGTGGCCCGATGTATCAACTCAAGAAGGCCAGCCGATCACTCTATCCCGCGCTGATTCAGGAGATTCAGCAGGCAACGGACATTGACGTTGAATATCAGACCGGCGGGGTCTTCTGCCTCATCCGCAACGACGCCGACGAAGAAAAATATCGTAAACTGTACGAGCTCAGACAGGAACAGGGCCACCCCGTCACTTGGCTGTCAGCCGAGGCGCTCCGGCAAGCTGAACCGGCCCTGAGCCCAAATCTGCGCGGAGCCGTCCATTTTTCGAGCGATCATCATCTGCATAACGGCAAACTGGCCGCAGCATGGGCACTGGCGGCTGAAAAATGCGGCGCGCAACTGAGAACCGACACAACGGTGACCGAGGTCCGCCAGACAGGGGGGCACGTCCACTCTGTCCGCATTGGCGACGACTGGGTTGAGGCCGGGACGGTGGTGATTGCTACGGGCTCCTGGTCGCGTCAGGTCGGGGAGCTGTTTGGTATCGCGATCCCCGTCGAACCGGCCAAAGGCCAGATGTTGGCCGTGCGCGCCACTCAGCTCAGCCATGTGATCTCGTGTGACGAACACTATCTGGTTCCACGCAAAAACGGCGAGGTCGTTATTGGCTCAACTGTCGAGTATGTCGGGCATACAAAAGACGTCACGCTGGATACGATTCAAGATTTTATTGATCGTTCAGAAGCGCTCGTACCAGGGATCAGTAAGGCCCCCCTCAGCCGATTTTGGGCTGGGTTACGGCCCTATTCACCGACGCGTCGTCCCATTCTGTGCCGGGCGCCCGACATCGACAACGTTGTCCTGGCCACCGGCCACCATCGCAACGGCATTGTCCTGGCCCCTGTTACCGGCAAGTTGATTTACGAACTGATCACAACGGGCCACCCCTCACTGGACCTGACCCCCTTCGCCCTGCCCAGGGAGCCCCTTCCGCCACCGGGGCCGGACGAATCACCCGATGAGGCGGACTGAAACCTGTCTCGCATTGCCACACCCATAGCAGTGTGCGATAATTCGTTCCGTTCAGGCGAGAGGGAAAGCCATATTCCAGAGGGAGGAAACGGTATGGACGAGGTTAAAATTCGAGTGCTTAAGAACGGGCCGTACGAGGTCAAAGGTGCAGTCACGGTCACGGACCAGAAGCGCAACCCGTACACGCTTGAGGACGACGCCATTTATCTGTGCCGCTGCGGTCAATCGGCAAATAAGCCGTTCTGCGACGGTACCCACACTGAAGCCGGCTTTAAGGCCGAAGAAACAGCCGAATAGGTTTTTCTCAGCGGTCTGTGGAGAGACCCCAGGGGACCACTGCCCCTGGGAGTTTCCACTTATTGGGGGTCGTCCGGTGAGGTCTGCTTTTCGGACGATTCCGCGGCTATTTCACTCAGCACCTGAACCGCCCGCACGCCGGCCCCGTAGCGATAGACCATTTCCCCGCCCCAATACCCCTGGAGCGTTAGACCAATCAATCCCATTCCGGCCAAGATGATATACAGGAGCGGCAACGGCCCGCGAATCTGTAACCGTGCTACCAGCAGGATGATAAAAAATCCGAGCAGCACATACCCGCCATATTCGTGGTAGAAGAGTAGCTCCGCAACTTGGGGATCAAACACACTGCCGGGCTGTGGGAGTTGTTGTTCGATCCAGCCACTCAGGACGGCCAGGCCCACCGCACCAACACCGGCAAAAAAACCGATTTGACCGGCCTGCTGCCAGTCCTGCCGTCCGCCAAGGCTTCCGCTGCAGTCAAGAAGCACGCCAAAGACGATCAGGGCAATAGCAAAATGCACACACACGGGATGCAGCAAAACCATAAGGCCGGCGTCAAGCGGTGGCACAGGAACGCCTTCATCAGCCCGGCCGAAGCTGACCGTCAGTGCGCAGCCGACGACGAGCATACAGCCGACCTGCCTCCAGAGTTTCTCGTTTTTCATGGCGATGGGCATCTGCGGGTCGATTTCCCTCCCCCGGTCTCAATGCTAGACTATGTTGAAATGCACACGGATACTACAGGAGGTAGGAGTGCCACCGTCTGAGACACCCCCTTCAGTCATCATCGCCCACCTGGACGAGATCGAGCCTGGAAAGACCAAAAAATTTATGCTGTCAGTCGAGGGACGAGAAACCGAGTGTTTTCTGGTGAACTACGACGGCCACTACTTTGCGTACATCAACCGTTGTGCGCACGTGCCCATGACCATGGACTGGATCGATAATCAGTTCTTGACCGAAGACGGCCGCTATATCCTGTGCGCCACGCATGGGGCCGCTTTTGAGCCGAACACAGGAGAGTGTGTGTTTGGTCCGCCGTGCGGAAGATTTTTAGCCCGCGTTCCGCTCACTATAGACGGCGACCGGATTCTGGCCGGTCAGCCGATTGAAAACGAGGAACTCGACTGATCCCCCGCCCCCGTCGAGCCGTCGGGAGCGGGGGTCAATTATGGACACAGGCGTCCGAACTCAGCCGCTATTCCCACTCGTCACCGAAGTGGGCGCGCAGCAGGCGCTGTTTGAGATAGTCCAGACTCCCAAGGTCTTCGATGATATCACCGCCGGTATCATAAAAGAAAATCTCACCACGCTTATTGCGTCCGATCGCCACCAGCCATTCGAGCTCATCGCGATCTTCCAGCAAGTAGTTAATCGTCTGCGAGACCCCTTTGGCCGGGATCAGGGTAACTTTTGAAGAGTGTGCTTTTTCTTGTGTGTTTGATGGCATGTTCGATCTCCACCGCAGCGCTCTTCCAGGTGCGGTACGGGGATGTTGCAGGAAGCATAGGAGGCTGTTTTCATCAAGTCAATACAGCAACCGCGATTGTTTCAACATGGTAGGTATGGGGGAAAAGGTCGACGGGCTGGAGGCTCTCAACCCGGTATCCCAACTGACCGAGACGGTGCAGATCACGGGCGAGTGTCGTAGGGTCGCACGAGACGTAGACCACCTTTTGAATCTTCAGTCGAGGGATATGGTCGAGGCTGTCGGCGGCCCCCGCCCGAGGTGGGTCTAGTACCAGGATATCCGCCTCCACCGTGCGTTGGGCGAGTGTTTGCAGCCCGACCCGGGCCGAGGCGTGTACGAAGGTCACATTGTCCAGCCCCGTCCGGGCAACGTTCTCGCGGGCGTCGGCAAGCGCATGTAGGTCCTGTTCAATACCGATGAGCGTACTGACCCGCCTAGCAATCGGCAGGCTCAGATTTCCCGCCCCCATATGGCATTCAATCACTCTTTGTGATCTCCGAAAATCACTCAGCCGGAGAAGGGCCGCGATCAGGGCTCGGTTGCCCGCGGGATTGACCTGTGTAAACCCGCCCCGCTTCACCTCCAGGACCAGGTCGTCAACACCCAGGTCCAACACAATACGGGTCTCGCCCCAGGCGCGGCGCCAGCCGCGACCAAAGAGTATCAACCCGGCAACCTCGTCGTGCCTGGTGACGAAGGCCGCGCATGCTGCCTCATCGGCGCTCTGAAACCGACCTTCTGCATTTCCTATCAGGACCACGCCCCCGATCGCAGCCCGGAGAGGGTCGCTCGCGATCAGCTCGATTCGTCGTACGGTGGTCCGCAACCGTGTCAGCCAGGCGCGGGCGTGCACCAAGTGCGTTGCACAGTCCTCCCCGGCAATGAGACAGTCCCCGAGCTCGACTAACTCGTGCGACTGAGACTGATAAAAGCCGAGTCGGGCAGGCGGTTCGGTCCGCAGGCGGATACGATGGCGATAGCGCCACTCCTGCGGGCTGGGAATAATTGGGAGTACGGGCGGGGCCTCCACGCCCCCAATACGCCGCATATGCTCTCGGACGAGCGCTTCCTTAGCCCGGAGTTGTTCCGCGTAGGTCACATGCTGCCATGGACAGCCACCGCAACGCGGCACGTAGCGGCACGGCGGCATCCGCCGGGCCGGTGCGGCTTGCCGTACAGCGACCAGCCGGCCATGTGCGTACCGCTTTTTTTCTTCGGTCAGGACAATGTCGACTCGGTCCCCAGGAGCCGTCTGCGGGACAAAGACGACTTTCCCCCCGTCTTTGCCGCTCAGCCGTCCAACGCCCGCCGGGCCGTAGGACAGCCGGTCAATTGTGAGTGAGATGGGAACCGAGGGCATGCGACCTTCAGTCTGGGTCTTTTCTTTATCGGACGGCCACTCACCCGACAGACGGCGAGAGACTGGTATTCCTGGCTTATGTCAATATGTGGTAGGAGACAAGCCATGCTCACCATCCGGCGCGGAAGACGAACGGACCTCACCGCCTGCCAGACGATGCTCTTCCCGGATGCTACTGGCGAGGAGTGGCGCAAAGCGGAAGTTCGTCACTGGCGGCGGCTCGCTCGGGACCCAGCGCTCGATTTCTACGTTGCCCAGCAGGACGGCGTACTCCAGGGTATGATCCTCGTCAACTATATTCGTCGCCTCCGCCACGTTGGTTGGCTGGCAGTTGTGGATATCGCGGTCTTACCTTCTGCGCCGGTGCAGGTCGGGCAAGCGCTACTCGATTTCGCGAAGGAGCGCGCCCAGAAGCGGGCGTGTCCCAACGTGGTCTGGCTGTCGTGTTCGGGCCGGTCAACTGCGCAGCTTACCCCCGCCTTTTTTATGGATAATGGCTTTCAGCAGGTCGGAGCGTTCTGGTCGTGCCCCCTGGAATAGGAGCCAGGGCGGGCAGACAACACCACGCCGGACACGAGTCCCCTTGACCCTGGAACCCGGCCCGAGCTATTAGGAAGCGAGTAGCACAACGTGTCGGGGTGTGGCTCAGCCTGGTAGAGCACACGGTTCGGGACCGTGGGGTCGCTGGTTCAAATCCAGTCACCCCGACCATGACTATCCCGCTTTCCAGGAACCCGCACCCATCCGTCAGGTATGCCGATGGGTGAAGGCTCAGACATCATGCTGTCAGCTCTCGACCTGGGCATTCTGATCCTCTCCAGTGTTGCGGCCTATCTGTGTGGCTCCATTCCAACTGGCGCCTTGCTTGCAGAGCGACAGGGGATCGCTATCCAGGAGGCGGGGAGCCGTAACGTGGGGGCAACCAATGTTGCGCGCACGGCAGGGAAAAAGGCCGGCCTACTGACCCTCATAGGGGATGTCGGCAAGGGTCTCTTCCCCATTCTCATTATCCGCTGGCTGGGATTAGGCGAGGTTGTTCAGGCCAGTGCTGCTGTAATGGCAACCCTGGGCCACCTTTTTCCTGTCTTCCTCCGTTTTGTGGGTGGAAAGGGGGTTGCGACCGGGCTGGGCGTTTTTTTGGGCCTCGCGCCAGCAGCCATCCTGGCTGCGCTGCTTGGTTTTGCCCTAGTGTTTGCGGTGTTCCGCATTGTCTCGCTTGCATCGCTGGTGGCAGCAGCGCTCACCCCCTGCCTCATCTTCGTTTTCGCCTATCCGCGGCCTGTTCTGCTTGCCGGCATCGTGATCGCCGGGCTGATTATTGTCCGTCATCGCGAGAATATCGGACGGCTGCTGAAAGGGGAGGAGCAAAAGTTTCGGGCAGGAAAGTCCGTCTCTTCTGCCTAAAAAAAGAGCGCTGCCTGTGAACTAGGCAATAGGCATGCTGAAGCTCTGCTGTTTCTTGAGGAATTTCCTGTTCCTGAGGTCTGTGCAGACTGGCATTCGTCTTGCTCATATCTATGAGAGTGCCGTAAGGTGGATTATGCTCTCCGCAGCAGGCCTGTCCGCTTTACATGTTGCGTATTTTATTTTAGAGAGGGCCAGAGAGGGTAGCAAACATGGGCACACTGAAAAAAGTTGAAGCGATTATTAAGCCGTTCAAGCTGGACGAAGTGAAAGAGGGTCTGAATGCTGCCGGCTTATCCGGGCTCACCGTGAGCGAGGTCAAGGGTTTTGGTCGCCAAAAGGGGCATACCGAACTCTACCGGGGCGCCGAATACGTGGTTGACTTCCTCCCCAAGGTCAAGCTGGAAATTGTCGTCGGGGAGGAGCAGGTGGCCACGGTCGTCGAGACCATTCAGGAGGCCGCCAAAACGGGACGCATCGGAGACGGCAAAATTTTCGTGAATTCGGTTGAAGAAGTCATCCGTATACGAACAGGTGAACGCGGGGAAGACGCTCTGTAATGCCAACCGCGACCATCTGCATAGCAATCATTCGCTAGCGTAAGGAGGAAAAGAGTCACTATGACGCCACAAGAAGCGATCGCTCTGGCAAAGGAAAAGGGTGCTGAGTTAGTCGACCTCAAGTTCATGGACTTGATCGGCACCTGGCAACATTTCACCATACCGATGAGTGAATATAACGAAAACCTCTTTGAAGACGGGTCCGGCTTTGACGGCTCCTCGATTCGTGGTTGGCAGCCGATTAACGCCTCGGACATGCTGGTCATGCCCGACCCCAGTACCGCGGTCATGGACCCGTTCTGTGAAAAGCCAACCCTGAGCTTGCTCGGGAATATTGTGGACCCGATCACCCGCGAGCCGTACTCACGCGACCCGCGCGGTATCGCCAAGAAGGCTGAAGCTTACGTCCAGTCCGGTGGGTTCGGCGAAGTGGCGTATTTCGGGCCTGAGCCGGAATTTTTCATTCTCGACGAAGTCCGCTTCGATCAGAATGCCTACGAAGGCTATTATCACGTCAATTCGGTTGAAGGGGTCTGGAACTCCGGTCGGGAAGAAAGCCCCAATCTTGGCTATAAGCCCCGCCACAAAGAAGGCTATTTCCCAGTATCCCCGCTCGACTCGTATCAGGACGTCCGCACCGAGATGGTACAGATGATGGAGCAGGTTGGGATTCGGGTTGAAAAGCACCACCACGAGGTGGCCACGGCTGGCCAGGCGGAAATCGATCTGCGCTTCCTGCCGCTGGTCCAAATGGCCGATGCGCTGCAATGGTATAAATATATTGTCAAGAACGTGGCCAAAAAGCACGGGAAAACCGCGACCTTTATGCCCAAGCCCGTCTTTGGTGATAATGGCTCGGGCATGCATACCCACCAGTCGGTCTGGAAGGACGGCAATCCCCTCTTCGCCGGTGATAGCTATGGTGGCATGAGCGAATTTGCCATGCACTATATTGCCGGCATCTTGGCCCACGCGCCGGCCATCTGTGCTTTCGCTGCCCCAACGGCAAATTCCTATCGTCGCCTGGTTCCGGGATTTGAAGCGCCGGTCAACCTAGCCTACTCATCCCGCAACCGTTCGGCAGCGGTGCGTATTCCCATGTATTCCATGAGTCCCAAGGCAAAGCGCATCGAGGTTCGCTTCCCGGATGCGACCAGCAATGGCTATCTTGCCTTTTCGGCTATGCTGATGGCGGGTCTCGACGGGGTTGAGCGGAAGCTGAACCCAGGCGATCCGCTGGATAAAGACATTTATGCGCTGACCCCCGAAGAGCTGGCCAATGTCCCATCCGTGCCCGGCTCACTGCCGGAGGCCCTAGACGCCCTGGAAAAGGACCACGATTTCCTGCTGAAGGGCGATGTGTTTACCCAAGATGTGGTAGAGACGTGGGTCGAATACAAACGGACGCAGGAGATTGACGAACTCCGCCTGCGGCCTCATCCCTACGAATTTGCGCTGTACTACGACGCCTAACGCAGAAGATTCAGCCTTGCCCAAAAGCCCTGGAGGACTTTATCCTCCAGGGCTTTTTCTTTTGCCGAATGACTCGACTCCTTGACAAAGCCAGGCGTCTCAGGCAGACAAGGGTGGCGTAAACGCTCTGGTTTACTGAAAAAATTAGACCAACCAAACAAGGAGAGGAATCTATGCTGCTCGATGGAAGAGTCGCTATTGTGACAGGAGCCGGACGTGGAATCGGACGAGAAGAAGCCCTGCTCCTTGCAAAAAATGGAGCTAAGGTTGTGGTCAACGACCTTGGCGGCAGTTTCGATGGCACTGGCTCAGATGACAGCCCGGCCCAGCAGGTGGTTGATGAAATTAAAGCCGCGGGCGGAGAAGCGGTGGCGAATGTCGAGAGCGTCACCGACTTTGCGGGTGCCAAACGTATTGTCGAGTGTGCGCTCGATTCCTTTGGCAAGCTCAATATTCTCGTCAATAACGCCGGTATCCTACGTGACCGGATGATCTTCAATATGTCTGAAGACGAGTGGGACGCGGTCCTGAACGTCCACCTGAAAGGGTCTTTCAACTGTGCCCGCCACGCCTGCGAATACTGGCGCGAGCAGCATAAACAGGGCAATCTTTTGAATGGCCGCGTGATTAACACATCCTCGGACGCCGGTCTGCTTGGCAGCCCTGGCCAACCCAACTACGGTCCGGCAAAAGCGGCGCTGGCCACCATGGCCATCATCATTGACCGAGAAATGCAGAAATATGGGGTCACCGGCAATGCCATCGCCCCGCTTGCGCGCACGCGGATGACCGTGGACGCAACGCCGCAAACCGCTGGCTTGATGGCAGGACCGGAAGAAGAAGGCGCGCATGACTATTTTGACCCCGGCCATATTGCGCCCTTGGTCACTTGGCTGGCGAGTGAGGATGCGGCGAATATCCACGGCGAAGTCTTTCGTGTTGGTGGGGGCTGTGTGTGGCTGATGCAGGGCTGGCATTCTGTCGGAACCGTTAGGAAAAAAGGCATGTGGGACGCAGCCGAGTTGGGCGAGCAGCTCAAGGTTGAACTGGCCAAGGGCAACACTGCCAAAGAAGACCTGGGATCAGTCTTCAAGTCCCTCAAACAGGACTGAGTCGCTGGCACCAGACAGGCCGGAGACGAAGGGGCGGCCCTTCTCTTCGTCTCTCTTTTACTCCAGGACGTTCAGAACCCGGACATTCTTGTGAGCCAGCCATCTTCCTACAACATTCTGATTGTGTGTCACGCGAATACCAGCCGGAGCGTCATGGCCCACGTCCTCTTAGAAAGGATGTTGGCGGAGCGCGCGGTCCGGCATATTGACGTACGATCCGGTGGTATAGCCATTTATGCCAGGGACGGCATGATCGCGTCCCTGGATGCCTATTTCATCTTGCAGGAGCACGGGATTCAGATTAAACGCGACGAGTTCGTTTCAACCGACCTCAAACGGCATCGGGAGCTGATTGCCAACGCCGATCTCATCCTGACGATGACGAACGAGCAGAAATCCATGCTCGACGCCTACCCGGAAGCTGACGGCAAAGCGGCTTTTACGCTCAAGGAGTTTGCCGGCGAGCGGGGAGATATTGAGGACCCGGCCATGCAGGGCGAAGAGGCCTTTCGGGCGCGCATGGTTGAAATCAAGCGTTGCCTTGAGCACTCGTTTGACGACCTCCTGCAACGGGCCGCGTGACCATCATGTCGCAGTCGTCATCATGGGCCGGCTTTACGAACCCGACCGACGCTACGATCCGGGATATTCTGGCAACCCCGCGGACGATTGCCGTGGTCGGCTGTTCACCTGACCCGAGTCGGGACAGCCATCAGATCGCAGCCTTGCTCAAAGCCAAGGGCCATACCGTTATCCCGGTGAACCCGCACTGCCAGGAGGTGCTGGGCGAGCAGTGTTTCCCGAGTCTGCGCGCCGTGCCGACTCGCATAGAGATGGTTGACGTGTTCCGGCGCTCGCAGTTCGTCGGCCAAGTTGCCGAGGAATCCATGGCCATAGGCGCGTCCATACTATGGCTGCAATTAGGCGTCATTGATCCTGCTGCGGCACAGCGGGCACACGCGGCCGGGCTGACCGTCATCATGGATCGGTGTCCGGCTATTGAATACCGGCGGTTATTTTAATCAGCCGAGCTGAAACCGTTCTCCCCCAACTCATGCCCAGCAATTCCTCACAAACGCTCAAACCCTGGCAACGTCTCGCCTCCAAAACCGTCTATTCCTGCCGCATCTTCTCACTCCGGGAAGACCACAAACGCTCGCCACGGACTGGTAAGGGGCACGATTTTTACGTCTTAGATACGGGTGATTGGGTCAATATCATACCCGTGACAGCAGATGGCCAGGTGGTGTTGATCCGGCAATATCGACACGGGACGGACGACATGACCCTCGAAATTCCAGGCGGTATGGTTGACCAGGAAGACGCTTCCCCTCTGTGGGCCGCCCGCCGGGAAATGCAGGAAGAGACCGGCTACGACTCGGAGGATATTATTCCGCTGGGCGCGATCCATCCCAATCCGGCCATTCAGGGCAACCGCTGTCATAGCTTTCTGGCCCGCAATGTGGAAAAACGCTTTGAGCCCAGCTTCGATACCACAGAAGAAACCGAAGTGCTTCTGGTCCCGTTAGTCGATATTCCCGACTTCATCCGTCAGGGCCGCATTACCCACGCCCTGGTTGTGGTGGCGTTTCACTGGTATGACCTGCTCAAACAGCTGTAAGCGAGACGACGTATGACCATGAGCTACGAGACTATTGCGATCATTGGTGGTGTCTTGACTTTTGTTATGATCGGTGGGCTTGCCTGGCTGATTGTCAGGTCCATGTGATCGGACCGGCCCGTATCCAATCCAGTAGGTCGGATTAGCGAAGCGTAATCCGACGGCGTTCCGCTCGGAGACGCAACGGTCGGGGCCGGTATGACCTGTTCAAGCAGCAAAAGGGGGATGAAGTGGAGGTGCCTGTCCTGTTCGAGAATGACGATCACGCCTATCTGTCGTGGACTACGAAAAATCCAGATGGATTTGTGGTAAATACTACGCGCACAATTCATAAGAATTACGTATGCCTTCATAGGGCTTCATGCCACACGATCAAGACTCCAGCCGCAAGCAGGCACCCAGAGTCTTTCGCTGGAAGTGGGTACATCAAAATCTGCAGATTCTCGGAGGACAGACTCGCTGATTTCCTTGTAAGGAGATATCCTGACAAGTTTACGGAAAGTCGCTGGCCGTGGACTAAGAAGTGCTCGAAATGTTCGCCCAGGTGAGCAAGCCCTAGCCCTGCTCCAGCTTTTCTCGCACCAGCCGGCCCATTTCCTGACAGCCGACCACCCGGCATTCGGGCTGGGCAATGTCCGGCGTGCGGTAGCCACTGCCCAGCACTTGGTCAACCGCCTCTTCAATCGCCAAGGCGGCCTCGTCCTGACCAAAAGAGAGGCGCAGCATCAGTGCGGTGGACAGAATCATGGCCAGCGGGTTGGCCTTGTCCTGGCCCGTAATATCCGGCGCCGTACCATGAATCGGCTCAAAGAGACCGCGGCTGCCTTCACCGAGCGATGCAGAGGGCAGCAGGCCCATGGAACCGGCCAGCATTGAGGCTTCGTCCGTTAGAATGTCGCCGAACATGTTTTCCGCGGCAATCACGTCAAAGTCGGCGGGCCGCCGGATCAAATGCATCGACATGGCATCCACCAGCACGTCTTCATACTCGACATCAGGATACTCTTGGGCGACTTCATTAGCGACTTCGCGCCACATGCGTGAGGACGCCATGATGTTAGCCTTATCGACCGAGGTGAGCTTCTTGCGACGTTTCCGTGCCAGATCGAAGGATGCCCGCATCAGTCGCTCGACTTCGCCCTCGGTATAGAAAATCGTATCGACCGCTTCCCGCCCAGACGCGCCGGTCCGACGTTCGCTCGGCCGGCCATAATAGACGCCCCCGGTCAGTTCCCGAACGACCATGAGATCGACACCGTCCAGGACTTCGGGCTTCAGGGTCGAGGCGTGCAGCAGATGGCGATTGACCTGGACCGGTCGCAGGTTGGCGAAGAGTTCCAGCTCTTTGCGCAGCCCGAGAATGGCTTGCTCGGGTCGGACCGAGGCTTTCGGATCGTCCCATTTCGGCCCCCCGACGGCACCGAGCAGGACGGCATCGCTTTCTTTGGCCAGTCGCAGGGCCGAATCCGTCAGGGCAACACCATGTTCGTCAATAGAGCAGCCGCCGGCCAGAGCTGGCTCAAAAGAAAACGCAATGCCAAATCGTGAGTCAACAATCTTGAGGACGTTTATTGCCTCGTCCATGACCTCGGGACCAATACCGTCACCGCTAAATACTGCAATTTTATGCGCCATACTTTCTCCTTTTCGTCGGTCAAATCCATCACAAACGGGAGCACAAGCAAATAGGGGCGACCGTGTGGCCGCCCCTTGTACGCACCCGTTGTCATCGAGCAGAGCTATGGCCCTTCGCGATGGACGCCGGACCGGTCCCCATAGCGTTCCATTTGCGCAAATTTATTGAGCGCATTGGTGAAGGCCAGAGCGCTGGCCATAATAATATCGGTGTGGGAGCCCTGGCCGTTCACGGAGGCTCCGTTTTTGCGCAGGAGGCACGAGACCTCGCCCTGGGCATCGGTTCCACCGGTGATGGATTTGACCGAGTAGCGCTCTAGCTTGACGTCCATTTCGGCAATCTGAGCAATCGCCTTGTAGCAGGCGTCAACCATACCGTCGCCAGAGGCGTTTTCAATCAATTCCTCGCCGTTCACTTTCATCTTCACGGTCGCATGTGGAACCGCCATGCTGGATGAGGTGACGTTCATATACAGCAATTCGTATTTCTCGGGGATACGAGCCGTTTCTTCCATCACAATCGCGATCAAGTCTTCATCGTAGACGCTCTTTTTCTTGTCGGCCAAGGCTTTAAAATGCAGGAAGGCCTTATTCATATCGGTCCCGGTGTAATCGATGCCCAGGAATTTGAGTCGTTCGATAAAGGCGTGTCGACCCGAATGTTTCCCTAAGACAAGTTTATTGCTGTCCAAGCCGATCGTCTGGGGCTGCATGATCTCATAGGTCAGCTTGTATTTCAGGACGCCGTCCTGGTGAATGCCGGCCTCGTGGGCAAAGGCATTATCGCCAACCACCGGCTTATTGATGGGGACGGTAATGCCGGTAATTTGGGACAGGAGTTGGCTGGAGGAATAAATCTGCTCAGTCACGATCTGTGTGCTGACATTGGCGAATACATCCTCTCGCGTTCTGAGCGCCATGACGACTTCTTCCATGGAGGTATTCCCCGCGCGTTCGCCTATGCCGTTAATCGTGCACTCCACCTGGCGGGCGCCGTTCTCAATGGCCGCCAGGGAGTTCGCTACGGCCAGGCCCAAATCGTTGTGGCAATGGGCGCTCCAGGTCACGGCTCTGCCGCCGGGAACCGTTTCCTGCAGATACTGAAACAGGGCCCCGAACTGATGAGGGATGGCATAGCCGGTGGTATCCGGGACATTAATGGTCACGGCTCCGGCCCGAATGACCTCACCGAAAATCTGGACCAGAAAGTCACGATCCGTACGAGAGGCGTCTTCGGCTGAAAACTCGATATAGTCCAGGTATTTTTTCGCATACTCGACCGCCCAGACTGCGGCGTCGATGCACTCCTGACGACTCATCATGAGTTTATGTTTGAGATGAATGTCGGAGGTGGCGATAAAAATATGTACCCCAGGCTGCCTGGCCTTTTCGACGGCCCGAATGGCGCGCCGAATATCGTCCTCCTTGGTGCGTGATAAGCTCAGGACAATCGGCGTTGAGACGAGTCCGGCAACACGTCGGACCGACTCAAAGTCTCCCTCTGACGACGCGGCAAAGCCGGCCTCGATCACATCCACATTGAGCTTTTCGAGTTGTCCGGCGACCATCACCTTTTCTTCAATATTCATGGTCGCGCCGGGCGACTGTTCACCATCGCGCAACGTAGTATCAAAAATTTTTACAACTTCGCGTTCCATAACGTCCTCCTCAGTGTTGTCCATATAAAAAAGGGCTGCGAGTATACCCGCAGCCCTTTCAAACAAGAGGCCACGGATCAGAACTTCCGCCCGTGGCCTCCAAGAGTCTGGTGTGACCTAGACACCTCCCCTGGATCCCTCAGGCGGGATGCTAAGCAGGAGGCCAAGCAGGAGACCTAAAGTGTCAAGCTTCGTCGTGTGAGTCATATGTTTTTCACTATACCGAACCCTTTTTCTCATTGTCAAGGGAACGGGGTTGCTGCTCGGAGGGTTCACGGAGCTGTTTGGGTTGGACCAGGGCAACGTCGGTTCCGGTCTCCTCTGAGCGTCTGTTCTTCCACAGACGCAGTACCATACCGACCGGGCCGGACAAGGCATACACGCCGGCAATGGTGAACAACATGATCTGCGGCTCGGCGATGGTCAGTTGCAAGAGAATGATGCCCGCCACCAGCAGGCCAAAGGGCTGACGGTCGCGCAGATTCAGATCCTTAAAGCTCGCATAGCGAATCGTACTGATCATCAGACCGGCCAGCACATACACCAGCAGGAGGAGGGTGATGTGCTTACTGGTCGTCCCTTCACCACCCAGGTAGTCATACACCCAAATCGTCGTCGCGATGACGGCCGCCGCGGCCGGGATCGGCAGACCAACAAAACTCTCCTTATCCACCACTCCACTTTGGACATTAAAGCGAGCCAGGCGGAGAGCACCGCACACCACATATAATGCCGCCGCCAGCCACCCCCACGCGCCCCACGGCTCCAAGGCCCAGCGATAGGCCAACAAACCGGGAGCCACCCCAAAAGCCACCAAGTCAGACAGGGAATCGTATTCGGCACCAAAACGGCTGGAGGTTTTTGTCATACGGGCAATACGGCCATCGAGGGAATCAAAGATCAGCGCAATCAGGATCGCTGTTGCCGCTACCCGGAACTCTCCCTGCAGGGTGGTCACGCTGGCGTAAAACCCGCAGAACAGTCCGCCCGTCGTAAAGAGATTGGGCAGCAGATACACACCCTTGCGCAGGGGGGGGCGGATTTTTTTACGAGTCGGCAGCCGTCGGACTTTTTCTCGTGTTTGCATAGCCACAGGCAAGCTCCCAGTTATGTTTTCGCCCGAGTGCGGTATTCACCGATCACCGTCTCTCCGGCCTTGACTCGTTGTCCGACGGCTATTTTCAACTCTACCTCTGTCGGACAATACACGTCCATCCGGGAGCCCAACATGATCATACCGTACCGGTCGCCCTGTTGGACCTGTTCTCCGCCCGTCAGACGACAGACAATACGCCGAGCCAGCATACCGGCAATCTGGACAATGACAACCCGGCGACCGTGGACATCCTGAATACTGATCGCATTCTGCTCGTTGACTTCTGCGGCATCAGCGGCAAACGCGGCCCGAAATTTCCCCGGCTGATAGTGAATCCGGGTGACCTTTCCTGTCACCGGTACGCGATTGACATGCACGTTGAGCGGAGACAGGAAGATGCCAACCCGAGAAGAAGGTTGCTCCGAGGCGTATTTGCCGCGTGCCAGCGGCTCTACCGTTACCACGCGTCCATCGGCAGGAGAGACAATCGCATCGGTGTCAGCGGGAATCTCGCGATCAGGATCGCGAAAGAAAAAGGCAACGAACAGGGTCAGCCCAAGGAGCATCCAGCCAGAGGAGTGAAAATCGAGCAGACCGAGTACGAGAGAGAGTGAGCCAAACCCGAAAATCCAGGGATATCCCTCACGCGCAAAATGCATGATCAAAACAAGGGAAGCGAAAAGAGGAGGCCACGCTCCCCTCCCCGCATGTCGGACCCGTCATCCACCTGGTTAATTTTTCGCCTTATCGACCAGCCGATCTTGCTGAAGCCAGGGCATCATGCCGCGCAGATTGGCGCCAACCACTTCAGCCGCATGACTCGCACCCTCTTTGCGCAGAGCATTAAAGCGCGGCAAGCCGGACCGATACTCATTCATCCATTCATCGGCAAATTTTCCAGACTGAATATCAGCCAGGATATTCTTCATCGCTTCACGGGTTTCGTCCCCAATGACTCGTTTGCCACGGGTCATATCCCCAAACTCGGCCGTATTGCTGATGGAATAGCGCATATTCGTGATCCCGCCTTCATAGATGAGGTCCACGATGAGCTTCATTTCGTGCAGGCACTCAAAATACGCCATCTCCGGCGCATATCCAGCATCGACCAGGGTCTCAAAACCAGCCCGCATGAGTTCGGTTACCCCGCCACACAGGACGGTTTGTTCTCCAAACAGATCAGTCTCGGTCTCCTCTTTGAACGAGGTCTCTAAAATCGCCGCGCGTCCGCCGCCGATGGCCGACGCGTAGGCCATAGCCACCGACTTGGTATCCCCGGACGGGTCTTGCGCCATCGCGATCAGGCAGGGGACACCGCGGCCTTTTTCAAATTCACTCCGGACGAGATGGCCGGGCCCTTTGGGGGCAACCATGAAAACGTTCACTTCTTCGGGCGGAACGATTTTCTTAAAGTGGATATTAAATCCGTGCGCACAGGCAAGGTATTTCCCGGCTTTGAGACCGGCTTTAATATCAGACGCATACATCTCGCTGGCGACTTCGTCAGGTGTCAGGATCATGATAATATCGGCGTCAGCCGAGGCGGCTCCGACCTCCTGGACCACAAAGCCGGCCTCCTCCGCCTTTTTCCAGGAGCCGCTGTCTTTCCGCAGCCCAATCCGGACATCCATCCCGGAGTCACGCAGATTAAGAGCGTGGGCGTGGCCCTGGCTGCCGTATCCGACAATGACAATTTTCTTGCCTGTGAGCAGGGACAGGTCGGCATCGTTGTCATAATAAATATTCATGCTCATGCTACTTGCTCCTTTTGCCTTTTCCCCCTGAGCTCTACCGTCTCGTCTGCAGGCATGACGGAGAGCCGCTGGATTCTCCTAACGCAGCCGACGTACCTTCCGCTGCTGCTCTAGTGTATTGTCTGTAGTCGTTGCTGAGAGGGTCTGAAGCCCTCGCTGAACAGCGACTTTTCCGGTTCGCACGATCTCCTTGACGCCCAGCGGCTTGAGCAAATCCAAGATGGCCGAGATCTTCCCCTCATCCCCGGTCACCTCAATCACAAAGGAGCGCGGCCCAGCATCAATCACTTTGGCTCGGAATATATCGATGATATTCAGGACTTCGCCGCGGGTGCGCTCGTCTGCCGCAACCTTGATGAGTGCCATCTCACGCTCGACGTGAGGGGTGTCCTGGAAGTCACTGACCTTGATGACACAGATCAGTTTATTGAGCTGTTTCGTAATCTGCTCGACAATCTGATCATCGCCTTCTGTGACGAGCGTAATACGGGACAATGAGGGGTCCAGGGTCTTTGCCACGCTTAGACTATCAATATTAAATCCACGACCACTAAAAAGTCCCGCGACTCGAGCGAGAACGCCGAATTCATTCTCAACTAAGATCGAAATGGTATGACGCATAGGTCCTGTCGCTCAATGAGCTTCTGAGTGAGGAGACGTTTAACCGGGCGACACCCAGCAACACGATCTGGGTTGAGGCACCCCCAGGCGAGTCGAAACCGTGAACGCAGCGACCTCAGTTATGCCGCTTGTCGTTTGTGGCGTGCGAGGATTTCCATGATGCGATCTTTGCCCGCCAGTTTTTGTTTTTGGATCGTTTTTTCTTCAACCTCTTCTTCTTCAGTCAGGAAGGGTTTTTCTCTGAGTTCTTGAAGACGTTGTTTGAGTTGAGCGTGTTCCTCATAGTGTCGGCGTAGTTCGGGGTCAGTGTCGAGTAGGGAGCGGATCAACTCTTCTTCTTTGACATCCATAAGCAACCCTCCTGAAAATAAAAGGAAAGGAGAACTCTAGTACAGCCCGAGTGAGGTTGTCAATGTCTCACCCTGTGCCCCGCGGAGAAGCAGAGGCGCTCCGCAGGGACTTGGATGCGCTTAATGGTTGGCTTCTTCTTTCGCCTGCTTACTCTCTTGAATGATTTTTTCCGTTAAATGATGCGGCACTTCTTCGTAGTGGGAAAAACCAACCTCAAAGGTGCCGCGTCCACTTGTCATAGACCGGAGATCAGGCGCGTAGGTTAATATCTCAGCCATGGGAACGGAGGCCTTGATGATCTGGTTATTGCCCTTGGCGTCGACACTCACGAGTCTGCCGCGGCGCCGATTAATATCGCCACTGATATCACCCATATATTCCTCTGGCACGGTGATATCGAGGTGCATAATGGGTTCCAGCAACACCGGCTTCGCCTTTTCCAGCGCATTCTGGATGCCAATGGAGCCGGCAATCTGAAACGCCATGTCCGAGGAGTCCACCTCGTGGTAGGAGCCGTCATACAGCGCTACCTGGACATCTACTATGGGATAGCCGGCCAGGAACCCTTTGCCCAGGGCGTCGACTATACCTTTTTCCACTGACGGAATGTATTGACGCGGAATTGCGCCACCTTTTATTTCGTTGATGAATTCAAAACCGGCACCGCGGGCCAAAGGTCCGACACGCAACCAGGTATCACCAAACTGGCCTCGCCCACCGGATTGTTTCTTCAAGCGACCCTGGGCCGCGGTTCTGCCGGTAATGGTTTCACGATACGGAACCTTGGGCGCTTTCAGTTCCACATCGACGCCGTATTTCCGCTTCAGTTTTTCGACCGCCACTTCAATATGGAGTTGGCCGGCCCCGGAAATGAGGATCTCGTTGGACTGTTGGTCCCGGTCCACTTTGAGGGCGGGGTCTTCCTCATTGAGCCGGTCCAGGGAGGTCATAATCTTTTCTTCGTCACCGCGAGACTTGAGTCCCAGGGCGAACGAGATGGCTGGATTGAATTCGACCAGTGGAGGCAGGAGAGCGGGATTTTTTTCGTCGCACAGCGTATCGCCGGTATGCGTCTCTTTGAGCTTGGCCACACCGATGATATCGCCCGGCAATGCCGTGGCTACGGGTTCCTGTTTTTTGCCTTTCAGATGAAACAACTGGCCGATACGTTCTTTGGCGTCACGGGTCGCATTATACACGACCGAGTCGCTCTCCACTTTTCCAGAAACCACATGGAAGAGCGCCAGTTTGCCCGCCTGCGAGTCAACCGTCTTAAACACGCGGGCGGTAAACGGCGCGGTCGGGTCAGGACTGCGCTCAACTTCTTCTTGATTTTTCGGATCGGTACAGGCCACACTCGGCCGGGAGGCCGGTGATGGAAGCAGGTCAACCATTGCGTTCAGCACCGGCTGAATGCCCAAAGTCCGGCTCCCGGAGAGACACAGCACGGGAAAAATCTGGGCGGCAGCCACCCCTTCACGCAATCCTTGAGTAATGTCCTCCGCGCTCAACTCCTCGCCCTCAAGATAGCGGGTCAGGAGATCATCGTTTGTTTCGGCGACCGCCTCAATCAACTTTTCCCGATAGTCATCCGCTTGACCCTGGAGGTCATCGGGAATGGCCTCGGCCGTGATTTCGCCCTTATCGCCTTGGAACATCAGGGCTTTCAGAGACAACAGATCAACCACCCCCCGAAAGCCAGCCTGAGAGCCAATCGGAATCTGAATCGGGGTCAGGGTGGTCTCAAGCGTACTGTTCAGGGCATCGATAGCTGCGCCGAATTCCCCCTCCTCCCGGTCCATCCGAGACAGACAGACGATACGAGGCAACTGCATATCCTTGGCCCAATTCCACAGCCGTTCAGTCTCCACCTTGAGCTGGCCAGTTGGGCTGGCGATGAAGAGGGCGCCGCTCATCGCCTCCATGGCATAGCGGGTGTCCGGTAAAAAGTTCGCATATCCAGGCGGGTCAACCAAACAGACGTCGTGCTTCTTCCAGTGCAGTGTATGGAAAGCCGTGGAGAGGGTGGTTTTCCGTCGTATTTCCTCAGGCTCGAAGTCGAGCACCGAGCTTTCATCCTCCACACGCCCCTGACGGGTTGTCTCGCCCGCGGCGTACAAGAGCGCTTCCCCCAGGGTCGTCTTCCCAGCCCCACCTTCAGCGAGCAGTCCAATGGTCCGGATGCGATGCATATCACCAGCAGCCATATTTCCCTCCTTCATGGAAGCGTCGCACAACCTGAGCGACTACGTTGCGTCGCAGCCGTCTCCGTGTTGCCTCTCCGCTCTTAATGATTTCGTTCATACAGAATCCGCAGGCCCTCCAGGGTCACGAACTCATCGACCTCTTCAATGGTTCGTGATTCTGCCGCGATCAGCTGGGCAAATCCACCCGTGGCGATCACGCGAGCCTGGGTGCCATTTTCGTGCTGAATACGCTCTACCATCCCATCAACCAGCGCCGTATAGCCAAAATAGATACCGGATTGGATGGCGTTGACCGTGTTGCGGCCAACGACCTTGGGCGGCTTGACCAATTCTACCCGGTAGAGTTTGGCCGTTTTGTGGAAGAGCGCGTCCAGGGAAATTCCCACCCCTGGGACAATCGCCCCCCCCAGGTATTCTCCGGCTTGCGTCACATAGTCAAAGGTTGTGGCGGTCCCAAAATCGACAATAATCGTGGCGGCTCGGTAGCGTTCATAGGCCGCCACCGCATTCACGATGCGGTCGGCCCCAACCTCTCGGGGATTATCGTACAGGATCGGCATCCCGGTCTTGATGCCGGGGACGACAATGAGGGGAGTCAACTGAAAATACTTCTGGGCGAGGTCTTCGAGCGTTTTCACCATGGCCGGCACAACACTCGACACAATAATCCCGTCCACACACGAGAGGCTGAGTCCACGAGCGGTAAACAGGCTTTGCAGCAATACCCCATACTCGTCTGCTGTTCGCTCTGCCTCGGTCACAAAGCGCCAGTGATAGGCGAGATCTTGCGTGTCGTAGAGACCAGCGACCGTATGCGTATTCCCCACATCAACGGCGAGTATCATGGGTATCCACTTCAATCAGTTCCCTGTGTTCGTCTTTCAATAGCCGTCAACCACACTCACATCTCCGGCCAGAATACGATGAACATGATGGGACGACCTCGCCTGCCCTTCCAGAGATGCTGTTTCAACCAAGAGTGCACCGTCCCGATCAATGCCACGCGCCGTCCCTGAGATTGTCCCTTCAGGCGCTGTCACCGTGATCGATTTTCCCAGCAACCCAGACGCATAGCCTTCCCAGGCTGCACCCACTACCGGGAATCCCTTTTCTAGCCACAGAACGTATAATTTCTCAAGATGGGTCAGTAGCCCCACCGTAAACGCAGCGCGGTCAATCGGCTCCCCACGCATCAGGAAGAGCGAAGAGGCCTTATCCTGTAGCTCCTCAGGGAATGAAGACAGCGGGGCATTAATATTGACTCCGATGCCGACAACAACTGACCTGAGCCGCGGGCCGTTCGCCTGCATTTCAGTCAGGATGCCGCACACCTTTTTTCCTGAGACCAGGATATCGTTGGGCCATTTTATGGAGGGCACCAACTGCATCTGTTGGACGATGGCTTCGGCCACGGCCACGGAGGCCAGCAGGCTTAATTGCGGTGCGGCTGAGGCAGGTTTCCGGGGACGGAGAATCACCGACAGATAGAGGTTCACTCCGGGCGGCGAAACCCAGCTCCGCCCCAAACGGCCCTTCCCGCCGGTCTGCGCATCAGCGATCACAACCGTTCCCTCGGCGGCATCCTCTCGCGCCAGTCTGGCAGCCAACGCATTGGTGGAATCGATGGTATCAAAAAAATGCAGCGGGCGACCGAGCAAGCGCCTCGCCGGTTGGGACAACTGCGACACGAGCGCCATTTCAAAGCTGTGGTCAGCCGAGTCGTCCATAAGAGCGCCCTAGAGCCTACGACCCCGACTCGCATGTCACGGACATGCTCAGGTCTGCGGCCGGAGTTGAATGGGTCAGGATACCGACCGAGATAAAATCCACTCCGGTTTCCGCCACTTCCCGGACTCGCGCCAGCGATATATTACCCGAGGCTTCAACCAAGGCTCGTCCCTGTATCAGTTGCACGGCTTCGGTCATCTGAGCGGTGCTCATATTGTCCAGCAGAATGATGTCGGCCTGGGCGTCGAGGGCCTCTTCGACCTCGGCCATAGTGGTGCACTCCACTTCGATGCGCAGCCACGTTGACGCCTGACTCCGCGCCCGGCGGACCGCAGCACCTACCCCACCGCAGACGGCAATGTGATTGTCTTTAATCAACACCCCATCATCCAGGCCGAGCCGGTGATTTCTTCCTCCGCCCTGGACAACCGCATATTTATCCAGCAAGCGCAGGCCGGGCAGGGTTTTTCGGGTATCAATAACGGTGCAGTGGGTTCCGGCCACGGCCTCAACGAATTTCCGCGTCAGAGTTGCCACCCCACAGAGATGTTGCAAAAAATTGAGCACGGTCCGCTCCGCCGTGAGCAGCCCGGCGGCCTGTCCCCACACCTCGGCAACAACCGTCCCGACCGGAACCTGACTCCCCTCTTGCGCGAGCAAACGCACCCCAGCCGTTTTATCCGTCTGGGCCAACACCATTGCAAGCAGTGGCAGTCCGGCCGGCACCAGGTCGGCCTTGGCCGTAATGCTTCCACGTGCAGCCTGATTGGTAGGAATCGTCGCGCGTGTAGTCGCATCGCCCCGGCCAATGTCCTCTTCCAGCGCGAGACGAATCAGCCGGTCCACAGCCGGATGGTCAAATGGATACATAGCCTGGGAATGTATACAGCCGGAGAGGCGGAAACAAGGTGAGAGCCTATCAGTGGACGCTGACGGTGTGACCGAGCCGCGGGCCGGCTGACGTTATCGGCCTTCGATTCCAGTAGACTCGCTACCATGCAGGATTGGGAGCGCAGAAATCAATAGGCATAGTCAATTCGGCCTGCCGTCAGAGGCGTAGGGCTGCCCGCCCGAACCGGCAGAACACCCCATTCAACAAGATGGACATTCTCCGGCGAATCCAGGGCAAATACTGGCTTCGCTTCGGTAAGCGTTTGCTTGCACAACGTCTCGATTTTACCGCTCTTTTCAGCATAGGCTATGAGAAGACGGTCGGCGAGGGCGGCAACGTAGGCGTTCCGCCTGACGGCGATAGCTGCGGTGGGGCGACGGATATTATCGTCAAAAAAAGAGAGGATCAGCAAGCGCCCTGCGTCCAGCGGTTTCTTCCAACTCTTTGGAATCCGCATGTTGCCAAGCCTACGTGCCGGACAGACAGTGACGGACGCTGAACCTCGTAACAGCAGGTCCAGGAAATCCTTTTCCATAGGAGACTGAAAACCGCCGACAATCGTTACATCGGTCTCGCGAAGCACCCGCGCAAGATCGTAGGTCTTGAGTATGACGTCACCCGGACAACGCACCGAGCAGAAAAAACCAATCAGCCTTTTATCGAGTATGCCGAGGTCGCCCTTTAATGTGACAGCAGATGAACCCCCCGCATCAACACAGTATCGCAACGCTGCCGGCGTGTTCGGTCCCGGTTCCTAACGTCTAGTCTCCAATTGTTCACGCCCAGTTAAGCCGTCTCGAATTCCAGGGCAGAGAGATTCAGACTGGAGGAGCGTTTCGAAAGGTGGAGCATTTCCACACCCACCACTTCGTTCGATTCATTGTAATCAAGCACTACTCCAGGCGAGACCTCTTCGGACTCGACGATGGCGGAGTCGTCGAGGCGCAGGTAAAGGGCATCGGCTTCCTTATCGACATGCAGCTTCATAATTTTCCCTTCATGTTCCGGTCAAAGAATACGCTCACCACCCGCCAAGGTACAATGCGGGTGTTCACGGCTACGCGCAGCACCCGGTCATCATTTTCCGGGATGGAGCAAAAAAGCGTTCCACCTCGGGGTCGTTCGGAGCGGGGACGCGCAACGCCGGTTCAGCCACCGCCTGCTCGACCCACCCCACGGGAATCCTTCGTTCTGCCATTGCACGAACCGCGTGCCTGGTAAATTCCAGCTTTCCCGATTCGGATGGCACGTCGTCACGCCTCATCACCGTTCAGATTGTTCAGCCCCATGCGGTACTTGATGTCGTAGTTGATGATGAAGTCCAGTTCTTCGTTCGTGAAGCCGTAGTGAGACGCAAGGGCGTTGTCTATCCGGTCAATGATCGTCTTGGATTTCTGAACCTTGAAAGACTGTGTTTCCGTCCTTCCTGTGCTCTTTTGATTCCGAACGAGCATAGTGCTATGCCGTTGTAAGTCTGCAATGTATTCTGCTCCTAAGCGCTGTATTTCGGAGTCATTCATCGCTGATTCTAGTACGGGGAAATGCCTCCAATCTGAGGGATTCAGATGCCTTAGGTTGGACGTTACTGTGTACCACCACCAGTACACGTCACTGCCCAAAACGGCTATGGCTGCTTTCACATGGTTTTTGTCTATCAGCGCGAAACTTGTCTCTCGTGATGAGTTACTAGAGACGCCGTTGACATGAAACGCTGGAGCAAAATCGGTGAACACTTTCCAATAGAGACCACCGTCTGTTCGATAGTAGACAAGATTATTGGACCGCCCGGTAAAACCCTCCATCGTCTTGTCAATTGAGATACATTTCCGCAGTATCGAGTTCTCGATACGCTGTCCGAGCTTTGGCGCCCAAAACGCTCCTCGGTCTCTTGGACACTCTGCATATCTTACGGTTGGAATCAAATAATCTCGGCTATCGGCGTTCCATTTAAGATATGCTGTGGAGAAGGTGTCTCCTTTATCCCGTAGCTTCGTTGATACGAAGATGGTTAAAGCTCGGTTTACCGTATCGAACAGCTTCCCTGGTCTCCAGGAAAAGTTCGAGTACCAGCAATCGTGGTTTTTCTCCAGCATACGCTGCAAGATGGTCATGCGTTGAGTGGACACTAAGGCCAGGGGTACTATCATGCTTAGGCATCCGCCACTCGCACACAGAGCGAGGCTCCGTTCAATACACATCGCGTGAATAGCCCCGCTATCTTCACACGTAAAATGTCGTGTCGAGTAGGAAACTTCCCGTATTTCCAGATACGGCGGATTTCCAATAATCACATCGAACCCGCCCCGGCGCATAATACCGTAGAACTCAACGAACCAGTGAAACGGCTGGTGGCTGTCACACCATTTTTGGTAGGCCCACCTATTCTTGGTCTTGATACCGTAATCACCGGCCAAATACTGGTCTAACTCGTTGCGCAGGTCATTGAGCCGTTTCCGCAACTCCATCTTGGTAGCGGCAAACTCGCTGGCATCCATGCCGTGTTCGGTCTGCATTTCACGGAACTTACGAAAGGCGCGGTCGGCGATTTGAGCGCGTTCCTCTATCTGAGGAAGGGACAGTTGCTTTATCAGGTCGGCACTCAGCACCTTTTTCACTTCCTCCAGCGACGTGAAGCCGACCAGCGTATTCCCGGCCCTGACGTTGAAATCGATATCGGGCAAAGGCTCAATCTGGTCGTAGCGTTCCAACTGTGCAACAAGCTTCAGGAACAGGCGGAGTTTGCAGATTTCCACAGCCTCTTCCATGATGTCTACGCCGTACAGGTTGCCGACAATAATAGACTTGAGAACGAAGTAGCGTTCGCTGGCGTGCGCGGCGACCTGCTTCAGCACTGTACGAAAATCATGCAGTTTCTCCGGGCGGTGCTTGCGCTGGGAGCGCTTCAGATCGTCGAGAAAGCCGCGCATGGCCTCCAGGCAGGCCGTGTAGAGCGGCTCCAGAATGTTGAGCGCAGCGAACAGGAAGGCGCCGGAACCGCAGGTCGGGTCGAGGACGGAAACCTGAGACATTGCCTTCCAGAACGCACGGATCAGTTCCGGCCTTCGCTTCCCGTAATCACGTCCTGGGCGAACTTTTCAATGTCCAGGTTGTAGGTGATGAGGTCGTTGATTGATGTGACCTCTCCGGCGGCGAGTTTGGCGCGGACTTCTTCGTAGCGTTACCGACGGGCGACGTGCTCGCGCCAGGTCTCGGTCGGCAGGGCATAGTCGGGCGAAGCCGGTTTGTTCCAGCCGCCGCGTTTGGACACATCATTCAGGCCCTCGGTAATGTCGGGCGGTAGCTCGCGTTTTTCGGCTAGGTTTTCTTTTTTATGGATGTCATACGTGATGCCGTGGCGGACAGCCTCGTAGAAATAGCGATCCGGGTTTTCGGATAAGAGCCGCCACACCCCGCCGTCAGGCTCAAAGGCGGTCGGACATGCCTTTTTCGCCCGGTTGAACAGAAAGGGAATAACGGTATTACGGCTGATGTAGCCGGTGATGTCCTCCTTGGTGTAGTAGGCTCCCATCTGCTTCTGGTTGATGTACTTCTCAAAGATGTAGCCGAGTACGTCGGGGTTGATCTCCTTATCGTTATGCAGTGGTCGGGCGTCGAGATGCCATTGATAGGTATCGAAGAAGGCGAATATATTTTGAAACGCCTCATCAGGAATGTGTATTTTCGGATTATCACGCTCCAGGTCGTGTACATCGAACAACCCACCGTTAAGATATGGAACCTTGCCAAGGAAGTTTGCCAATTCAGGCGAGCGGTCGGCCGCGGGCTGGCCCAAGCCCTCGTGAAATAGCCGCAGCAGGAACAAGCGGTAAAAGGTCTGAAAGCGGTCCTTGCCGTGCGTGGTCTGCATGAGTTCCAGGCGGTTGCGCAGATAGTCCGGGTCATTGTCGAGGAACCCACGCTTCTGGATGAAGTAAATGAACATCATCCGGTTCAGCATGAGCGAGGCGTACCATTCCCGGTCGGCTCTGTTCTGGATGCCTTCAATGAAGTCCAGAAAGGCCCGATGTTCCTGCTTGAAACGGTCGTAGAACTTCTTAGTGACTTTCTCGACATCAAAGGCGGCCCGCACCCGACCCGATACATCAACGATGGTGAGGTCATCTTCTTCGTCCAGCGTAAAGACGATTTGTTCCAACTTCTGGATCAACCGCTCCCCGGCTTCTCCGTGGTGGTAGGATTCCGAGCGTTGCCGGTCGGGTTGTCTGGGTTCGCGCTTGACCCATTGCCAATACTGCGCGCTCCGGTCGGGTGGGGCATAGACGATAAGATGTTCGCGGACAGTCTTGGCGACGGCTTTTTCGATCTTCTGCCGGGTTGGATGATCTGGAAATGCGTCGTCCGTCTGCGCAACACACTGATAAGCAACCATGCCGCGTTTGTTGGCTACGGCTTCGAGAACAAATGTGTTGTTTGCGACGGAGACTTCCATGTCCGCGCCGCCGTGGTCCCAGCCAAGCTCCTCAATGAACAGGGAGCGGAGGTCGAAGTTCTCCAGATGGTTTCTGATGGTCTCTCTGTTGAGGGGGAGGGTGGTCGGCATTTGGAATAACGGGCTAGAGAAGACGCACGCCGAGCAAGGTGGCCATCTTTCGGTCCAGAGTCAGTACTTGCAGGTCAGCGCGGGAGTAGTCATCGGCAATGAGGCGGTCGAACAGGCCAGGGCCACCGGACGCCTCCAGAGCCTCGATAACGGCCCGCCCGTTGAGAGGGGCGACCAGGCCACTGGTCAGTGCGTCTCGGAGACCAGCACGGGCGTCGGCGCTAGCGATGCCGTAGTGGTGCATCAAGGCGGCGTAGGCTTCACCTATGGCCTGGTTGGACGCGAAGATCTCGCATCCCCGTTCCTCTATCAAGGCGACGAGACGGCGCACACAGCGTTCGAAGTCGCCTTGCGGCTCGCGCACGACTAGCCTGACCAAGACCGAGGTGTCAACTCCGTAGTGAGGGGCCATATCCTTGTTCCCGTTGGTCCCGGAACTTGCGGATGTCGAACGGCGGATGTCCAGGTGGAATCTTGTCTCTGAGCGTCCCCAACTTCGAATAGTCGATCCGGCGCGGGCGCAGGATGAAGCCGTCAGGGCCTTCTTCCAGTTCGAGTTGGTCGCCGGGACCTACCCCGAGCGCATCCAACACTCGGGCCGGGAATGTAACCTGTCGCTTTGATGTAATTTTAACAACCATGACATTCCTCCTTACGAAAAGTCTTACCTTGGTAAGGTGACGGAATCAAGCATGGTGTAACGCCTCAGTGCTCTATCAAGCCCATTGAGCAGATAATACTTGGGTCCCGGCCCTCGTCCTTGTCATGAACAATGCACAGCCGGTCTTCATCCCGGAGCGCAATAACCAACTCGGCAAGAGTCTGGTCGGACACCCCACTTCGCAACTGACGGTTCAGCGTATTCACCGCAGCCTGTCGCAAGGGATAGCGATAGATGTCGCCAATTGTACGCCGGAGCGGTTCGGTATCGAACAGCGTACCCTTGACGCTTTCAGCATAGCCTTTGAGCCGTTCGTATACACGGAACCTGGCGCCCGAGGGGCGACCGAGTTGGCCGCCAACCTGCTTTTCCTCGCGGGCGATATGTTCCGCAGCTTTGCTGACCAGCTCATGATGCGAGTCATGCCGGGCGAGAGTCGGCGTATCGGGGGCGCATTCCGCAGCGCGGAGAATCTCGAATTGGCTCTCCGTCACGCTCTTGCCGTCACGGTCTACCCAGGCCAATGCGTCATATCCCTGGGCGGTGCGCATATAGACAAGCGCCCCTGCCGGTCGGTGCGGCTGTGGTCGGTGGGCTTTCGATGCGTAGACAACGGCGGGCATGTCTTCGATTTTCTTTTTGAGCGACGGGTCGGCCTGCGTTGCGTTCCGCCAGATTTGATATGCATACGAGGACAGATCGATATCCATCTCGTCGTCGTGGTCGAGAATACCAGCCTTTTCGTTATACAGGTCAAGCACAGCCTGTTTATCCTCGTCCTCAAAGAATGCCTCGTCCGTTCCCACCACCTCGGCATTCTCTCGAAGGCGTGTCCGCACGCGGGCGCGGAGCCGAATCAAACGTTCGATCCCTTCTGCCGGAAGAAAGGAGTAACACAGGATGCTGTCCGCCTGCTGGCCGATGCGGTCCACACGGCCGGCGCGTTGAATCAGGCGAATAATAGCCCACGGCAAGTCGTAGTTCACCACAACGGCGCAGTCTTGCAGATTCTGTCCCTCGCTCAGCACGTCGGTAGCAATCAATACGCGCAGTTCTTCTTCGGCGGGGATGTTTTTCTCGTTGCTCCTCGGGCTGAAGCGCCGGACAAGTTCTGTCAGGTTCGGCGTGTCTCCTGTTACCGCAGCCATGCCCGACACTCCGCGTGCCTTCAATTCGTTTTCAAGATAACGCACCGTGTCGGCAAATTGTGTAAAGACCAGTACTTTGTGCTCCGGGTGTCGATTCCCAAGGACTTCTTGTAGCGCGTCCAGCTTCGCATCGTCTATCGCTCGCCACTCGCCGAACGAGACCAGGAGAGGGCGAAGAATCTCAGCGTCGGCCCTGAGGGCTTTGCCCAGGTCTGCCTTGAAATGGTGAGAGGCCAGCCAGCGAAACCGATTCCTGTATGTACTGGTAAAAAGTGCGTGGACCGCGGCGGCACGGCTGCGAAAATCTGCTTCGGTCCTCAGCGGAGTCGTTTCTCCAGGTTCGCCGTTATCTTCGTCGTCCTCCGTATCGAAGATGTCGCCCGCGGCCTGCTCGGCATCTTCGTCAAACGACTGCGGGTCCAGAAGTCCGGCGTCCGGCGTCCCGATGGGAAACGGCAGATCATTTTCTAGCGCATGCAGAAAGATAAAGTTTCTGAGAATATGGCGTTCGACCGACAGCAGAAAGGCATGACCACTACTCTCTAGCCGTTTGAACAGGTTGGTCCGGCAGAAGCCCATCAGGCGCTTACCGGCGCGCGATAAGTCGTTCAAGACTTTGTCTTCAGCCTGTGTCGGCGGTGTATTCGGAACATCAGAGATGTAGTTGCCGAGCCCATAGCGTGGCAGTTCCAGGCGATTTATGGCCTCAACCACATCGTCTGCGAACAATTGGGCATATTGGCCACCGATATGAAACTGTACCGTCTTTGGGACCCGTGTCGGGAAATAGGATTTTCTGCCGTCCTCAAACGTCAAGTATTGACGCCCGGTGGCCGGGTCGGTGGAGGCGTAGTTGTTCTGGATGAAGCCTCGGGTTCGGCGGACGAGATAAAGTCGCATGAGCTCGTGCCAGTCCTCTGCATGTTCGGATTTCTCGAACGCGGCCAGGGACCGAACGGGCGCTTGATGCTGGCGCACGAACTCCGTCTCGCCCATCTCTCTCAGCAGGCGTTCCGGGCGAATCCTCAAGTCTTCATCCTCGGGCACAAACAGACGGAGTTGGCTGGACAGATCTAAATACGTCTTGTTATAGGGCGTTGCCGACAGCAGGATGCATTTGCTGTCGTTTTCCCGAATGTATTCCTGAATGGCCCGATATCGCTTGCCTTCTCGATTTCTCAGATTGTGACTCTCATCGATCAACACTAAACGGTAACGGCGCATGTCGGGTAGCTCTCTGATCGCACGGGTGATCGACAGGACGCGAGCACGCATGCGGTACTGCTCACGGTAATCCTCCCACATTGGAACGAGGTTCTTGGGACAAATGATTAAGGTTTCAAGCCCGTGGTCGTCCTCGAACACGCGCGCCAGGGCGGTCGCCATGAGGGTTTTGCCCAGCCCGACAACATCGCCGATGATGACACCACCCCGTCGGTTCAGGTGATGCGCTGCGATTTTCACTGCCGCTGTCTGGAAGTCGAGCAGCTTGTTACCAAAGTCTTTTGGGATGCGAAATTCGGTCAACCCAGCCCGTGCTTCCTGTGATAAGTGATAGGCGATTTTGATGTAGATATGATGGGGTGAGATCAGTTCCTCACGTGCCCAGCTCTCCTCAATAATCTCGACAAGCTCTTTCGAGATATCGATGCACCAGCGATCATTCCAGCGGTCGTTGAACCATTGCGCGAGCTTCTGGCAGGCATCATGATCCAGCACATCAATGTTGAGTTCACCCTGATGAGAGAGCCCCGCTTGGGTGAGATTACTGCTGCCCAGATAGCCGACGATCGGGTTGACCGGGTCGGGCCGGAACACCAGATAGAGCTTGGCATGCAGCGGATGTCTGAGGAAGAGCTTGACGACAACCTTCTTTGCCTTGATCTGCTTCGCCAGCTTGCGCAGACCTGCCTCGTCTTCATTGGTCGGAGCCCCCAAGGTAAGTTGCTCGCGGAACTCTTCGGCAAGCCTTTTTTTGAGCCGAAGCGCAGTCTGATTGTCGAGGGCCGATTGACCGTCAGATAGACTCCTAGCCTGCCGTAATTCCTCATGCGGCAGGCGTTGCATTCCAACCAGGATGCGGCAGCACTGTCCTTCTCCCCCATCCCATTGATCCACATATGAGTCGATCGACCGCCAGCCGCGTAAGTTGAAATATCCGACGCAGAAGTCGGACCGGTCGGCCAGCTTCAAGGTCTCCGCTAATACAGGCTGAAGGTACTGTTCGATATTGTCGAAGATACGAGGCATAGCTTACGTTCGTTCTTTGAAAGCGGCCTCTTCGGGATGACAGGGTGTCAACCATATTACCCCAACGCGGCGAGGTTCTCGTTGAGGGTCCCTAACTGCGACTCCATGTCGGCCAGCTTGGAACGCTCCTTTGCGACCACGTCGGGGTTTGCCCGTGAGAGAAATTTCTCGTTGCCGAGCTTTTTCCGCACGCCCGCAAGGGGACCACTCAGCTTTTTGATCTGTCCGTTCAAACGCGCCCGTTCTTTCTCGATATCAATGACCCCAGGCACATACACCTCAAGCTCGCCCACGACCGCGGTGGCGGAATCGCGCGTTCGCTCAGCGTCGGCGGCCATCTCAACCGAATCGACCCCAGCCAAGCCTTGAATATGGATCAGTCCCTTGTTCAGGATATCCGGCGCTTTATCCACGGTTTTGATACGCACCTGCACCCGCTGTTTCGGCGGTACCGCATACTGGCTGCGAATATCACGGATGGCTCGAATGACGTTCTGTAAAAAGTCTACCTGCTGTTCGAGTTGCTCGTCCTGCCAGTTCGTATGCGATTGCGGCCAGGGCGCGCGGGCGATCGTGTCCGGCGTCTGAAGCTGACTCTCGATTCCGCGCTGGGTGGCATGTTCATTCAAGTGTTGCCACAGGAAATCGGTCACAAAAGGAATAAACGGGTGAAACAGCCGCAGGGTCTGATCAACACAAAAGGCCAGGACTTGTCGGGCGCTGTCCGCACCGTCCGCGTGCAGACGCGGCTTAACCATTTCCAGATACCAGTCGCACAGCTCCGACCAGAAAAAATCCCGTGCCGCGGACAGGGCGGCCGACGGATTATAGGCTTCAAGCTGTTGCTGCACTTCAGCGATTGCCCGTGTCAGACGGGATAAGATCCAGCGTTCTTCGAACGGCAGCGCAGTCGGATTCTGCTTCACGAAGGGGGCCTGCTCAAGATTCAACACGGCAAACCGCACGGCGTTCCACAGCTTGTTGCAGAAGTGACGACCGACCTCAAAGCGGTCGCTGATCAGCTTGGCCGAGGGGATGTCCGGCATAGTGCCGAGCACATCAAATTCTTTGCCGGTTTTCGGACAGACATAGGTAAAAATGCTGCTGCCATGCTTGGCTTTTGCCAAGTCTACGGGTTCATTGGTAAACGGTGATATGGCTTGAACGGGGAGACGAATATCCTGGGAGCCGGTTTGCATCTCACACAGGACGTAGCGCATGGCATCACAGCCGTAGCGTTCGATAATATCCACCGGATCAATGCCATTGCCTTTTGACTTGCTCATCCGCTCGCCCTTACCATCCAAAATCGTGGCGTGGATAAAAACGTCGCTGAACGGCACATCGCCCAGGTTATACAGGCCCATCAGGACCATGCGGGCGACCCAGAGGGTAATGATGTCACGCCCGGTCACCAGGCAGGAACCGGGATAATAATACGAGAGGCAGTCGGGAGAGCCGTTATGTGTCCCCAGAGGCGACTGACCGGATTCGATTGCCGCGGTGTTGGGGTCGGGCCAGCCCAGGGTGCTATGCGGCCACAACCCGCTCGAAAACCAGGTATCCAGCACATCAGGGTCACGAACAAAGCCCACCGCTTCCAGGTCTCTCACCAAGTCTGCTTGGCTGGACGGCTCACGCAAACACACCAAAATTTTTCCCTGGATTTGCTCCGGCGTATCGTCGGCAACGGATCGGGCCAGACGACCGGGCGTATCGGGACCAATGAGTTCGTTGGTGTCGCTCGTCTGCAAGCGGGCGACCACATCTTCCCGCCTCACATACGGGGCGAGCCAGACGAGCTGTTCCTGTAATGCCTGGCCTTGAAAGCTGCCCGACCAGATCGGGATCTGATGCCCCCACCAGAGCTGGCGGCTGATACACCAGTCACGCTTCTCGGCGAGCCAGTTGATATAGGTATTACGGTAACGAACGTCCGGGTGAAACGAAACGTTCTTGCCTGTGGGCGAGCGCCACTGGTCTTCGGCAGCGTCGAGGGCGGCCTGGGCGAGTCCGGGTGCGACAAATTCATTGGTCGTTCCCCGGCCGCAGACGACGCCACCGTCCACATCTCCCATGCGCACGAACCACTGCTCCGACAGATAGGGCTCAACCGGAGTCTTGGAGCGGTCTGAGTGGCCGATTTCGATCTCCCGATCTTCAATGGCTTCGAGCAGGCCGAGCGCGTCCAGATCCTGAATAATCTTGTCTCGCGCCGCAAAGCGGTCGAGTCCTTGATACGACCCGGTACGGTCGTTCAAAGAACCATCAGCGTTCAGAATGTTAATCATCCCGATCTCTTCGCTATGGCGGCCCCAGACCTCATAGTCATTCGGGTCATGGCCTGGGGTGATCTTCACACAACCGCTGCCGAGTTCGGGTTTTGCCCATTCGTCACAGATGAGCGGAATCGGACGGTCCAGCAGCGGCAGGCGCACCAGACGACCGGCTCTGGCCATGGCCGCGAGCTGTTCAAGCTGCGGCAGATGCGTAGCGCGTCGTTTTTCAAGCCGCGCCACTTCCGCTTCCAGCTCGGCCCGTTCTTTTTGGCCGGCCCGGGTCAGGCGCTGCTGTGTTTTACGAATGAGGTCTTCCAGCGTACCACGTGGGTCTGGATGGCAGGCCACCGCCGTATCGCCCAGCATGGTTTCAGGCCGGGTTGTGGCCACTACCACGTATTGCGGTTCACCGGGCTGAGGCTGAATGACCGGGTAACGCAGATGCCAGAAATGCCCCTGGACGCTTTCATACACAATCTCGTCATCCGCGACTGCGGTTTGCAAGTGGCAGTCCCAGTTGACCAAGCGTGTCCCGCGAAAAATGAGACCGTCCCGGAACAGGTGAAAAAAGGTCCACTGGACGGCCCGGGCACAGACGGCGTCCATGGTAAAACGCTGGCGGTCCCAGTCACACGAACAGCCCATGGCTTGCTGTTGGCTGACAATGCGGGTCTGGTACTGCTCTTTCCAGTCCCAGATGCGTTCGACCAGGGCCTCGCGGCCAACATCATGGCGCGTTTTACCTTCCAGCTCGAACAAGCGCTTTTCCACAACGGCTTGTGTGGCAATACCAGCGTGGTCTGTCCCGGCCATCCACAGCGCGTTCTCCCCCATCATGCGATGCCAGCGCGTCAGCATATCCTGCATGACGTTGTCCATGGCGTGCCCCATGTGCAGTGCGCCGGTGACATTCGGCAGCGGCATCATGATCACATAGCGCTGCTCGTTGTCGTCCGGTGTCGCAGCAAAAGGTTTGGTCTCGGCCCAGCGCTGGACCAGCATCTTTTCCAGTGCGGCCGGGTCGTATTGGCTGGCCAATTCGTTTGGCATCAACTCGCTCCTTGGGAAAGCAGACTCATACGATAAAACAGGCGGTCTGTTGTAACGGCATACCAGTAAAAAGGGGCTTCCCTCTTTTTGAGAAAAGCCCCCTGACCTATGCGAAAGGGGGGACTTGAACCCCCACGGGTTTTACCCCACAGGATCCTGAATCCTGCGCGTCTGCCAATTCCGCCACTTTCGCGCACAGTACGTGAAGTACTTACCCGCCCCCCTGTTCGCCTGTCAATCCCAGAGGTTACTCAGAGACGGACAGTACTGGTCAATCAATTCGCTTGAGCATTCTCCTTGTGGAGAGTATGTTGCATGCAACGAATCATAAGGGAAATATTATGCGGGCAGACGCTATTGCGAGCAAGGCTAAAATCGTTGTCAACGCCCAAGGCAAGCCAACCGAGGTCATTATTCCCTAGCGCCCCTATCAAGACCTTATCCGCCTGAAGATTAGCCATGAAATCTACGAACAAGCTAACACACAGGAGGAAATCCAGAGATCTCAAAAGGATAAGGCTACGGGCAAGACGAAGCGATTTACAAGTGCGGCAGAGGCCCTCGCATGGCTGGACGAATAATTCTCGAACTTACCGAAACATTTCGTGAGAGGTAGCGGAAGCTTCCAAAACTTATTCAGGCAAAAGTTCAAAAGCAGCTTCGCTTTCTTACTCAAAACCCGCGGCATCGCTCCCTTACTTACCGTAGGGACTCATAAGCTACTTGATCGATATCGAAAGCACTGAGGGAGTGCTTTACCTTCCTGTCAGCGAAGGTAATCAATGAGAGATAGGGCTGGGCTCGCCTGGACACCCAAGCTGTAAGGAGGAGCAATCGACTAAAAAGCCCCCGCGAAGTAGAGGGCTTTTTAGTCTCGATACAGGGAAGGGTCCAGCCCTTACTCCGGCTCCTGATGGCCCGCGTTGGCCAGATATGAAACCAGCGTGGCTACGCTGAGGGCCCCCAAGACGCCCAGCGTCACGGCCCCGGTCGACACGAATCCTTCGGCAAAACCCGCGGCAGACCAGGAACCGACAAATACTGCCGCCCCAGCGACTACGCCTAATACTGTCCCAAGCATATGCAAAACTCCTTGTCTTCCAATACAGCCTGCTGCCTCCTTTACCAGTTCTCCGGTGAGAGGACTAGAGCACTCCCGGCGGTCTGGCAGCTCCCCTCGCACCAGTCTAGTGGTCCGCAGGCTTGCTGACTAGTATTTTTTCTGGATTCTCGGTAAGGGAAGGATACAATCCCATACAACACTAAAGAGGAGGTTCATATGTCAACAGCGAACGGTGAAGTCAGCCTTGAGGGGTCCATCGATTGTGATGGCCATATTTTGGAGCCGTCCGACTTGTGGGAGCAATATCTTGAGCCGCAATACCGCGATCGGGCCATTCGGATTAAAACGGATGATGAAGGCTGGGAGTATTTTGAATTTGATGGCAAACCGTCCCGACTGTGCGCGCGCGGTTTCCCCGGCATTCTGGGCGCCATGGGCCAGCCGGATATCGTGCCAGGTCCGGACCGTCGCTATATTGATGGCGCGCCGTTTGGCTCAATGGACGCCAAGGAACGCATAGAGCGAATTGACGGCGAAGGGCTGGCAAAATCGATTCTCTATCCGACCATTGGTCTGTTATGGGAGAGTGAGGTCCAGGACCCGGCAATCTCAGCCGCCTATTGCCGAGCCTATAACCGCTGGATTGTGGATTTCTGCTCCGAGTCGGGCGGCCGCCTCATCCCCATCGCCCATCTGTCCGGCACGGATGCCAACGAGGCGGCGACAGAACTGGAGCGTGCGGTCAAGGCGGGTTGCAAAGGCGCTTTTTTCGCGCCGTTTACCTGGACGAAGAAATCGCATGGGCATCCAGACTATGGTCCGGTCTGGGCAAAAGCCCAGGAGCTGGACGTGCCCATTGCCCTGCACCCGACCTTTGAACCCATTCAATTTATGACCCACGGGCGGTTTGAAGAACTCATACCAACGGAGCCGATCGACTTTAACTGGTATTTTGACGTGCTGGCCGCCCAAAACGTGCAGCAGGCGTTTGTGTCGCTCTTTCACCACGGCGTGTTCGAGCGCTTCCCCAAGGTGAAGGCCGTCGTGCTCGAATCCCAGGCCGGCTGGATTGGCTATTTACTCGACCGGATGGACGCCGTGTTTGAGGGTCCGCTGGCCCATTCGACCCAGCTCAAGGAGCGGCCCAGTTTTTATTTTCAGCGCCAGTGTTGGATTTCCGCCGATCCGGACGAAAAAGCCTTGCAGAACATCATCGAATACGTCGGGGCCGACAAATTCTTCTGGGCGTCAGACTTCCCGCATCCGGACCACAGCGACCAGTATATGCCGGCCCTGAAACGGCTGGTCACCCCACTCTCCGAAACGGCCCGGCAGCAGGTCATCGGGGCAAACGTGGCTGAGGTCTATAAGCTGGGACAGTAGCCCCTGGCGGACCGACAGCGCGAGACCCACAGGCCCGCAGCTATTGCGGGCCTTTTTCTTGTACCCGGACCGGCTGGGCGTAGACCGCTTTCCATACCCCGTGCATTACAAATTACTGCTCGAATACGATGGCACCAACTATCATGGCTGGCAGATTCAGCCCGCGGGCGTCACTGTTCAGGGGACGCTCGAAGCTACCCTCTCCCGGATGCTGAACAGGCCCATTCGTGTGCGGGTGGCTGGGCGAACAGACGCGGGGGTTCATGCGCTGGGCCAAGTAGCCACTTTTCAGGCCGCCCCTCCTCTCGATCTGGTGCGGTTTCAGCACAGCCTCAACTCGGTTCTGCCTCCGGATATTGCCATCCGCGCAATCAGCGAGGTGGCGGACACCTTTCATCCGCGCTACGACGCGTACAGCAGAACCTATCAGTATCGTATCTGGAACCAGCCCTACCCCTCGGCCATTCATGCCCGCTACTCGTGGCATATCCCCTATCCTTTGGATCAGAGCGCCATGAATGCCGCCGCGGCCCTGCTCATCGGTCATCACAATTTTGCGTCTTTTCAGGGAGCAGACTCCGTAGAGCGAACACCGTGGCGCACAGTGATGCACAGTGCCGTCTGTCGCGAGCGTGATTTTCTCGTGTATACTGTCGAAGCCCGATCATTCCTGCGTCATATGGTCAGAAATATTGTAGGCACCTTGGTAGATGTCGGTCGAGGCGCTTTGAGCACAGACGAATTTGCCGCGGTCTTTGCGGCGCACGACCGCTCTCGGGCCGGACTGAACGCACCGCCGCAGGGCTTATTCCTGGTTGCCGTCCGCTATTAAAAAAGCAGACATCTATGGGACTTCTCCAGGATATCACAGCAGTTCTCGCCCCCGTCGGACTCAACCTCATCGGGACAACGTCGAGGTCTGACTATGAAGCCTTGGTTCCGTCGCAGTATCATATCAAGCAGCGGTTTCCTGAGATCGAAACCGTCATTGTTATTGGAAATGGCGGGGGAGAATTCTGGAAACGCTTTCGGGAGTATGCCGCGGCGCGGCCAGGCTATCTTCAGCAGCATGATCATCCGCTGGATGCCTACACAGTCGAAGTGATAGGAGCGCGGTTGACGCCGCTTTTAGACGCGGCCCTCGCTCAGTATCGCATTATCTATCCGCTTCAGTTTTTCAGCGGCCTGACCGTATCCTTCATGCACCTGGCACAGGCCACGCGGCTGTCAGTGCCCAGTATCCTTGGCGTCCAAATCCATCCTCGGTATGGCCCCTGGATAGCCTGGCGCGCCGCGGTCTTGATTGATCACGATGTACCGGCGCCGGCCCCAGCCCAAGACTTTGATCCATGTTCCACCTGCGTGGAGCGACCCTGTATAGCCGCCTGTCCGGCCCAGGCCGTTAGCGCCGTACAGGACTGGGACCTGCTTGCCTGCATGCAGCATCGTCTGCGCGTACCGACCGAGTGCGCTGAGCGCTGTCACGCCCGGTATACCTGCGTCTACGGCCGTGAGCATCGCTATCCTGAGGACGAACTCGCCTATCATCAGCGTTTCAGCCTTGCCACAGCGCGGGCGTATTTCGAGAAGTCCGAGAGGGCAAACTAGTCGTTTGGCAGCAAATTCCCCTGCTCATCAAGCCTGAGATTCGTCTGCTGGGCTTGCTCAAGCACTTTCGGAGCCCAGGCCACATGACCGGCATCGGTTCCGCCTAAAATGGCCATCAGATACGCGTCGGCAGCGCCGACATTTTTGAATCCGCGCATCACGCCGGGTGGGACCGATACCGTATCCCAGGCGTCCAGGATCACTTCCTGTTCTCCCTCGTTGCCCCAGTAGATAGACCATTTCCCGGACAGCGGGATAAACACTTCAATCGTACTGTGACTGTGCAGCGCCGCGCCCTTGCCCGGACTCGCACCCACATAGGTGACGTTAAAGTCCTGGACCGCGGTAATCGCGGGGTTGAGATTCGGATCCTCGGTGACGCCGCGGCCAATCACGTTATAGATATCCCGTTCATGGCCCGGGATCTCGCTATCAAGAAATGCCTGCGCGCTGGACTTAAGCTCTTTGAAACGAGCGACCCGTTCGAGCATCGCTTCTTTTGAAACGTGTGTGTTTGCCATTGGCCCCTCCTTAGCGGTCTTCTCGGCTGATTCTTCTTCCTTACCCCGGTCCGACCAGGAGACGCAAGAGTTGAAAGTGATAATCGGAGGCAGCGCCTATCCACCTCCTCATACTAGGGGGCCGCTTGCATGGATGTGGGGAATCCAGTAATCGCAGGGCATGGCTCCACAGAATGGCCGCACCCGGGGGAGAAAGAGTAAACGTCCCCTCCCATCAGACAAAAAAGCCGGGGAGGTTCACTCTTTTAAGCAAGCCCTACGCGAAGAAGCAGTCCTGCAAGCCGCGGCAGACTGTTTCGGCGAACAGGGCTACCGGGCAACAACGCTCGAAACCATAGCCGAGCGCTTGGGGATCTCCCGGGTCACCCTATATCGCTACTGTCCAAGTAAAGAAGAACTGCTGATTCGGGTGTTTGAGCGTTCTATTGCTATTTTTCAGCGTGACCTGCGACAGATTTGTTCTCAGCCCATCGCGCCCGAAGAGAAGCTGCGACAGATTATCCGGCATCAGGTCCGCCTCATGGCTGACCACCGCAATTTTCTGACGGTTTTTTTTAGTGAAGAAAGTAATCTGCCACAGGAGATTGCCAGACGGGCGCGCGCCGAACGACGCGTATATGATGGGCTCATTGAGGACGTTATTGCTGCGGGTATCAAGGCGGGACGCCTCGCCCCGCTCCCGGTCAAGCTGGTGTCGTTTGCCATTCTCGGCATGTGCAACTGGCTGTATCAGTGGTACCAACCCGAAGGACCGCTCTCTGCCGATGAGGTTGCGCGCAATTTTATCCAACTGGTTGAGCAGGGCTATTTACGTGCCGGTCCGCAACAGGAAATTCTTCAGCGTTTAGAGAGAATGGAAGCTGCGCTGTCGAACCTGCGGCACGCTCAGCAATCGGACGGGTAAAGGTCTACTCTCCGCCCCGCACGGGAATCGGCGAGTTGCACCAGCGGCCGCTGGCCTCGTCATAATGCGCCCACCAACGCCGGCCGTTTTTGCGAAAGAGTTTGAACGCACAGCCGTGATCGTCACACCACGGCGGACTGGGCGCGGACTGGGGTGGAGGGGGGATAGGCTGCTGGGGCTGGGACCGTAGCTGCTGGGGCTGAGGCCGTGAAGTGGGCTTTGTTTTTGTCTGGCGAGGGGTAAAACCCATGGCTTCGAGTTCGACGATCACGGCGGCCATACCGCCGGCGCCGTCAACCGGCATTTCCAGACGGCATTCATAGCCCTCGGGGCTGATGCACCAGACCTCGCATGTCCCCATCGTTACCTGTGGGCCGGGCATCGGCAGAGGTGACTCTGCCGGCAGGGCATCTCCAGGCTGTTCGCCGGGCCACTCCTCACCCCAACCAGGAGAAGCCGGGAAGGAAGGGACAAATCGTTTGGATGATTTACGCTCCACTGACCTCTCGTCGGACAAGCTGGGCTCCTGCTACCAGGGCGCCCAGCTTGGCTCGGGCTAAATTTCGGGACGACGCGGAAAAACCACAGTCACAGGTCAGGTAGAGCTTCTCCGGGTTCACATGTTCAAGCGTCAGACGAATACGCTCGGCCACATCTTCCGCCGTCTCCAGGTACATAGATTTCACATCAATGACCCCAGCCGCAAACTCCCGCTCATCACCGTACTGGCTCCAGAGCGCCAGCTCGGCCATTTCTCGATTAGCAAATTCCAAGGCAAATTGATCGACCTTGACGTCAAGAATGCCGGGGAACAGCGGTTTATACGTCCGCTTCATGGCCGGTCGGCCCTGATTATTGCCAAAGCAAACGTGCAAGGCAATTTTGGCCTCCACACCCTCCAGGGTGGCATTGAACAGCTTCACCGTTTCTTCCATGGACAAGGCTGGCTCCCGACCCACAGCGGATGGTTCGTCAAGCTGAATAAAGGTCGCGCCAGCCGCAACAACACTCCGGAGTTCCCTATTCACGAGTTCGGCCAAGTCGTACAGGAGTGGCAGATAGTCACCCGGTGGATAGCCAGCCTTGAGCCGGATAGGCATGGCGATCGTGAGCGGACCGGGGCAGCAGACCTTGAGCGGTTTATCGGTTTGGGCCTGGACAAAGGTAAATTCGTCAACTAACCCGAAGCCGTCAGGGGCACTGACCCGTTCGGTCGTCTCAAAACGCGGTGCACTGTCATAGCTCATGATACCGAGCTTGCGCTGCGCCCGGACCGTATTGAGTCCGGATAATTTTTCGACCACATTCCACAGAAAACGCTGACGACGAATCTCACCATCAGTCAGAATGTCCAGGCCGGCTTCTTCCTGGTCCCACACCGCCATTTTTACCGCGTCTTGAATGGCTTCTTCGACGTCTGCCGGACCGGCAGTCCCGGCTCGGAGGGCTCTTCTGGTTGCAATCAACCACGAGGGTGAGGCGTAGGAGCCAACGCCCATTGTGGGGAAAAGCCCAAGGTCCGTTCCATTGAGGGTCGGCATGTCCGCTTCCTCTTTCTCCCTACAGCGCCTCTGGAAAGAGCGCCAGCAACTCCACCCCGTCCGGGGTCTGCCACGCCCCGCGAACCATATAGGTCTGGAGGGTTTCCACCCGAAAGCCCACGGCGAGCAACTCTCGTAATAATGCTGCGTGCCGTGTAGGAAAACGCATACGCAGGGCCTTTCCCTGCTCACGCTCAGCCGCGGACAGAATCAGCGCGCGCAAGACCGAGGGCTGTGTTGCCGCGGCAGGACCGAGAAACGTCCCCGCCTCTGTCCGAAGGAAACACAGATAACCCTCGAGCTGTCCCTGAACGAGAGCGGCAATATGCGGCGGCTGGGCATGGAAAAATCGCAGGTCTTGTTCACGCGCGATACCGGTTAATCGCGTATCCAGCGTCGCTAAGCGTCCGATATCTTCCGTCAGCCATTCCCGAATTTCAACAGTCCCCGGAACCCCCGCCTGGATGTGCCGCCCGACCAATGAAGCGACAGAGCCACACACCTCAAAACCAAGCGAGCTATACAACGGAAAGGACACCACGTTAAAGGCGTCTTGCACCAGCCGGAACGAGGGACACGTTCCCCCGGCCTCAATCACGGTCTGCATCAGTGCCCGCCCGGCCCCTTGGGCTTGGGCGCTCGGATCAACAGTAACAGGGCCAATACCGGCCGTATCACCCCGAAGATGGATGAACCCGGACCCAACGATCTGCCCATTCTGGAGCGCGGTGAAACACTCGTCTGGCTCAAGCCGTGCATACCCTTGTGCAATGGATGTTCCGGCGGCCGACGACGGAAACGGCTCAGGGTAGCCGTGACGGCGGAAGACATCGTTGAAGGCGGCAACCATGACTGCCCCAACGCGAGGGATATCCTCCGCTAGCATGTGGCGAATCGTCACGGCCATTACGTCCCCTCTTCCCTCCCCCTACGTGCCGACACCAGTAAAGAGCGGTGTGTTTCAGCATTGTAACAAAAAACTTTCCTGCTGTCTGCCCACGAGAGTATATTTTCTGGGTCTGTATTCCATACCGGACGTGTGAAGATGGCAGGGCCGGCCTGACTTTTCCCACCTGTCTGAGCGTGGTACCGTAGCCAAAATTTTTCCGTCATCGCCAAGAACAGCCAAGAGAGGAAGTGTATGGAAGCCTGTGGTGAGTTATCCCCGCCTCCCAGAATCTTGTTAGGTCCTGGTCCGAGCAACGTCCATCCTCGGGTCCTGCGTGCCCTGTCCACCCCGCTTGTTGGTCACCTTGACCCTGAGTTTATTCGGCTGATGGAAGAGACCAAGGCACTCCTCCGGTTTGTCTTTCAAACCTCGAATCCCCTCACCCTCCCGATTTCGGGGACCGGCAGCGCTGGCATGGAAACCTGCTTTGTAAATATGGTCGAGCCTGGAGATGAGGTTGTCATCGGCGTCAACGGCGTATTCGGTACCCGCATGGTCGATGTCGTGAAACGCTGTGGCGGAACACCCGTTATCATGGAAGCGCCCTGGGGGTCTGTCTTTAGCCCGGACGATGTGCGCACGGCCCTCAAGCGCTGTACTCAACCAAAGCTGCTGGCGCTCGTCAATGCCGAGACGTCAACCGGAGCCTGGCAGCCTTTGGCAGACATTGCTCCGCTCGTCCATGAGGCAGGAGCGCTGTTTCTGGTTGATGCGGTGACGTCGCTCGGCGGCTGTCCTCTCAAGATAGATGAGTGGCAGATTGATGTCTGTTATAGCGGCACCCAGAAGTGCCTGAGCTGTCCGCCCGGTCTCTCGCCCGTCACCTTCAGTCCGGCCGCCCAAGAGGTCTTACGGAACCGCACGTATAAGGTTCAGAGCTGGTATCTGGACCTGAGCCTGCTTGCGCAATACTGGGGTGAGGAACGCGTGTACCATCACACCGCCCCTATCTCCATGAACTACGCCCTGCGGGAAGCCTTACGGCTGATTTCCGAAGAAGGCTTAGCAACGCGTTTTCGTCGCCACGAGAATAATCATCTGGCCCTCGCTGCCGGTCTCAAAGCGCTGGGGATGCGGCTGGTCCCCCAGGAAGGCGCCCGTCTCTGGATGCTTAATAGTGTCGCCATTCCTGAGGGCATTGACGACGCAACCGTTCGCAAGCACCTCCTCGCTGAGTATAATATCGAGATTGGGGCAGGCTTGGGCGTGTTCGCCGGAAAAGTCTGGCGCATTGGCTTGATGGGAGAATCCAGTACCCGTAGTAATGTTCTGCTCGTTTTAAGCGCACTGGAGGCCGTGTTACAGAAAAATGGGCATGCCTGCACAGCCGGAGCTGGCGTCAGCGCGGCGCAAGAAATATATACGACGCGGGAGTCCGGGGGGCGCCTCAATCAACATGGGGTCTGGTAAAAGGGTACCAAGACAGCCTGCCGGTGTGATAGCGGCAAGAGAAGAGCCGAGGAATAATGCGAGCGTTCGCTAGCCCCCTTTTCTTGCTGTGTTTTTTTGCTCTCCTGCTGCCTGTGACAGACGGCCGAGCTGAGCCTACACTCACCCTCCTGTCCGCCAATCAGATTCCTCCCTTAGTGGACGATCTTGACCGTAGTTCTCTCAAAACCGTGCTCCAACAGAGCCTCGCAGCTCTGGGGCAGAAGCCAGGCTCCCAAGCATTTTCCTTTGGACACAAACAGGTCAGTGTCGGCCGGGTCCGAAAGAGCCTCGGCGCATTTCTTGCCCTGCTCGACCAGCCCGGAGATCTCGCTATGGAGGTCCGGCGAGAATTCGACCTCTATCGTGCAACTACACCAGTGCTTTTCACTGGTTACCACGAGCCCGAACTGCAAGGCAGCTTTATCCGAACCGAGCGCTATCGTTATCCCTTGTATCGTCGTCCCGCTGATTTAGTAAAGGTTGACGTCTCCCGATTTACGACAAAGAGTAAGCGTACCCTCCAATCATCCAAAAAAGCTGGACACGTTTCCTCTTTTCAGCCATTTCCGCAAGACGTATACGGTCGCGTCGCAAATGGGAGACTCATCCCCTATTTCTCTCGGGCTCAGATTGACGGGCAGGGTATGCTCCTGCCTCAGCGCAAGGAACTCGTCTGGCTTGATGACCCGGTTGAGCGTTTTTTTCTCCATATTCAAGGCTCTGGGAAAATCCGGCTGCCGGACGGTGCCTGGTTTCGGGTCGGCTATGCGGCTTCAAACGGCTGGCCGTACCGGAGCATCGGCAAATTGCTCCTCAGTCAGGGCAAACTCCGGTCCGGAGCGGCATCGGCTCAGGGCATCCGTCACTATCTGAGGCGGCACCCAAACGAACAAGAGCGGATCTTGTTCCACAATCGTCGTTATATCTTCTTTCGGGTTGTCTCTGCCGGACCGCTGGGCAGCCTGGGCGTGCCGCTCACACCGGGTCGTTCGATTGCGATCGACCCGAACTGGTATCCACCAGGCGCGATCGGCTTTATCCGTGCCACCAAGCCGCGCCTGAAGAAAAACGGACAGGTCTCGTGGCAACCCTTTTCACGTTTTGTGGCCCTGCAAGACCGCGGTGCCGCCATTACCGGTCCCGGACGCGCGGACATCTATTGGGGGAGTGGACCGCAGCCAGAGGCCGGCCTGATGGCCCAACGCGGCGAACTGTATATTTTTCTCAAAAAGTCATAACCAGCCTACTCAACGCGAACCAGATTTGTCACAATACTCACGCCCCCACGATAGGACAGACATCCATGGCATCTGAGGCAAAAATTCCTCATTCCGGCTTACGACATATTGCCCTGAATGTAGCGGATGTTGCCGTTTCAGTTGAGTTTTACACAACCTTGTTTGGGATGCAGGTCGTCTGGCAGCCTGATCCGGACAATGCCTACCTCTCCTCGGGCTGTGACAACTTGGCTCTGCACAAGGCGACGGCCCGACGCGGTCAAGCGGGGCAGCGCCTCGACCACGTCGGGTTTATCGTCCCTCGGAGCGACGCTGTTGATCGAGCCGCCGAAATACTAGAGACGCACGGTGTCCCTATCATCAAACCAGTCCGGACCCATCGGGATGGCAGCCGCTCCCTGTACTGTGCCGACCCAGATGGCACGATCATCCAAATTCTGTATGAGCCCACTCTCAGCCAACAGCGCGTCACATGAAGTGAAAGGCCGCCTGCGTCTTTTTGCTGCCTGGGCAGTCCACGCCTACACGGCTTCTGGTGTCATCGCCGGATTTCTCTCCCTCCAGGCTATTTTCCTGAGCAAGCCTCGGCAGGCCTTTGTCTGGATGTTAGTCGCCGTACTCATTGATGCGACCGATGGCGTTCTCGCCAGAGCTGTTCAGGTGAAACGAATTATGCCCTGGTTTGACGGCGCAAAGCTGGATGACATTGTTGACTATTTTACCTATGTCATTATCCCGGTTGTTTTTCTCTATCAGTTTCAGTTGCTTCCGGCTTCTGGAACGCTGCTCTTCGTAGCAGCGATGCTCCTTGCCAGTGCGTATGGTTTTTGTCAGGCGGAGGCCAAAACACAGGATTTCTTTTTTACCGGCTTTCCCTCTTACTGGAATATTGTGGTGTTCTATCTCTACGCAGGTGGTACGCCCATCTGGCTGAACGGCAGCGTGGTGTTCTTCCTTGCCATAGGCGTCTTCATCCCTATTCGCTATATTTACCCGACGCGTACCGTTCGCCTGCGCCTCTTGACGAATGTGCTCGGCGCCATTTGGGTTGGCGTTCTTCTTCTCCTCCTCTCCCAACTCCCCCATCCCCCCCCCTGGCTCGTCGTTGTCTCTCTCTACTATCCCCTCTACTACACCGCCCTCTCCTTCTACTTCCACTTCACCACCCCGCCCTCTTCTTCAAAACCTCTGGCTCAGACTTGACAGCCAGAAAATCAGACACATTTTTCTGATAACGCTCACCACAGGAGCAGAGCATATGGATACAATAAAAGATCGCCAGGAAAAGGCATCGGCCCTCTTATACAAAGGCTATCAGGCCCAAAGACAAGGCGACCTGGGAGATGCGATGCGTCTCTACCAGGAGTCTATTCAAATCTATCCGACCGCAGAGGCGCATACTTCTCTCGGTTGGACGTATAATTTTCTCCACCGTTACGAGGACGCCATTGAAGAATGCCGCACTGCAATTGCCCTCAACCCTGAGTTTGGCAATCCGTATAACGATATCGGTCTCTATCTCATGAAGATGGGCAAGCTGGACGACGCCGTCCCATGGTTAGAGCACGCGATAGAGGCCACCCATTATGGCACGCCTCATTATCCGTATCTGAACCTGGGCCGGATTGCTCTCGCAAAAGGGGCCCTCCTCCAAGCGGCACGAGAATTTGGACGCGCCCTTGCGGTTGAGCCCCGTTCGCTGACTGCTCGCCGAACCCTTGCCGCCCTTTCCGCTCAATTAAACTAAACGTACCCGCCCGTACGCGCCTGACTAAGAGAGGGGACACACTCATCGTCGAGAGAGGAATTCGTCCCTTCTCCCGCCGCTAGCGGAGCAGAGACTTGGGGCGATTCAACATAAATGGCACGCTATCGATCGCAGGTCTGCGGCGACGTCTTTCTGGAGAAGACACAAGGAGCGGACCGAGGATGATACCACCAAGAAAACCACCAATATGGGCTCCCCAGGCAATATGGGTGGATGAAAATAAAGCGGTTTCTCCAAGAATGTATACGGAGATCCCACCGACCAAATGAAAGAAGATCCAGCCGCTCAAGAAGAGGATCGTAGGAGTTCCTTCAAGAGGTCGGTGAGAGGGATGCGCAGTGATATCGGACTCCTGGGGTGAGAAAAAGACCAGACAATAGGCGCCGGCGACGGCGGCAATCGCCCCACTCGCACCTATCATTGGAGTTGAGGAAAACGGCGTAATCGCCGTCTGGGTTAGCAGGGCAATGACGTTGCCACACAGATACAACACCAGGTAGCGGACTGCTCCGAACCGCGCCTCTACTGCGTTCCCGAGAAAGAACAGGCAGAGAAGATTGCCAACCAGATGCAGTCCTCCCCCATGCAGGAAGAGACAGGAGAAAAGCGAAGAAGAGACGGGGAATTGGCCCTGGGTTAGCGCCAGAGAAAATTGTGCGGGAATCCAGCCATGGGTCGTGAGGAAAGGTTGGAATGCCGGGCCGAGTGTGAGCTCATAGGCAAAACAACACAACAGCGCTCCCATGAGGACATGATTCGCCCACGGGAAACTTGCGCCCTGGTGCTCTTCTTCGAGGTAGTACACGCTCCTGATCCCGGCTCAGGTTTTCTCTCACCAACGTATTCCACCACATCCTCCAACTGTTCCGTCCACTCATTCAAGCACGGTAAAGTAGAGTCCTTCTATAGCGCCTTCAACACAGGTATGATAGGGGAGAAAAACAATTATGCCGATCTACGAATACTACTGCCGGGCGTGCAACAGGCAGCAAAGCCTCCTTTTTATGAAGATAGGAGATGTTCAGAAATCTCCTCGGTGTCAATACTGCAAGCAACGTCGCCTCACCCGAGTCCTCTCGCGCTTTGCCTATCATCAGGGTGAAGAGGCTCGACTCAAGAATCTGGACACCAATGCCCCGAGAGACGAGGCCTTCTACCGCGACAACCGCAACGTCGGCCTGTGGGCAAAGAAACGAGCAAGAGAAATGGGCGTTGATCTCGGCCCTCAGTTCGACGAGACGGTAGAAAAGGCCCGCAGTGGAAAAATTCTCGATGATCGCTAGCCTGTCTTGACCCTCTTGATTGTTAGGCTGATCAAATATGCTTCGTGCGGCACGCGATCAGTTCTGGCGGATTTGCCGGATCATCAGTGGGATTGTTCTCCTGCTTGTGGGCCTCTTTCTCAGCTTGCCCGGCATTCCGGGTCCGGGCGTTGTGTTAATCTTTGTCGGCTTTGGGATTCTGAGTCGAGATTTTGAGTGGGCCAAGCGCTGGCACCTCCGTCTCAAAGACACGGCTCAGCGGATTATCAACCGTCGAAAAACGGCCAACCGCCAAGAGCAGACAGCAGCCGGACAAGAGTCCAGCCATGATTAAGCTCTACGATTTTTCCCTGTCTCCCCGCGCGCGCAAGGTGCGGATCACCCTTGCGGCAAAGGGGCTAGAGTACGAAAAGGTCCCAATTGACATTACCACAGGAGAGCAGAAAACACCCGAGTATTTAGCCATTAACCCCTATGGGAAAGTCCCCGCGCTCCAGGATAATGGGACAACGGTCTATGAGTCCACCATTATTATGGAATACTTGAACGACACGTACCCCATCCCGCCACTGCTCCCGGACGATGTCGGACAGCGGGCCCGAGCCCGTGTCCTCATGCATTATGCCGATAATCCGTATGAGAGCGCCGTGGCAACCCTTGTCGAAGAACTCCTGCTCAAACCTATGCAGGGCGGTACAGCTGACCACGCGGTTGTCTCGCAAGCGAATGCGGCTCTGCACCAGTGCTTCGATCACCTCACAACCGAGCTGGGCAATAATGACTTCCTGGTCGGCTCAACGTTGAGCCTGGCGGATATTCCGTATGTGTCGTGGGCACTCCTGTTTCCCAGGCTGAACGTCGATATTCCACATCCAAGACTTGAGGCGTGGATCAACCGACTCAAAGAGCAGCCGAGCGTGCAGGCAGCAGGCTAAGGCCGGGGGTGAAACCGGACACAACGCTTCTGCATTCCCAATCCCTCCGAGGTGTTATGTTTAGCGGCATTATTGAGACAACCGGAATAATCACGCAGATCGACACCATTGTCGAAGGGGTTTGCCTCAGGCTACGGACCAATCTTCCTACCCAAGAGATCAGTCTGGGCGAGAGCATTTGTACGAATGGGGCCTGCTTGACTGTGACCGCAGTTGAGGCGGATCAACTCTGCTTTGACGTTTCAGCGGAGTCTCTGCGACGCACGACTCTAGGAGATCTCCAAGTTGGCGATAGTGTGAATCTGGAACGCTCGCTCCGACTTGAGGACCGTCTGTCCGGTCATCTCGTCTGGGGTCATGTTGACGGAGTTGGACACGTCACATCCATTCAGCCGGAAGGCGATTCGTTTCTGTACACCTTTGCGCTCCCGGCCGAACTCAGTCGCTATCTGGTTGAGAAAGGTTCGGTGGCGGTTGATGGTATTAGTCTGACGGTCTTTGATTGTCAGCCCACAGCATTTACCTGTGCCATTATTCCTCACACCCACGCCGTCACCACGCTGCATCAGCGCCAGCCCGGCGATCGGGTCAATATCGAAGGGGATATGCAGGGGAAATATATTGAGAAGTTCGTCCAGGACGTGGTCGAGGGGATGTTGACCGCACCCATCCAATCGCTGCGGGACGAGGTGGCCGCCCTCCGCAGACAGATCGAGCAAAAAGACGACTAGGGTCGGAGCCTGTCTTTTCTTCGATGGCGTTTGAGCGTCCCCCGCTCTGCCTGAGCAGGGGAGATCTCTTCATTCAGATTGCTCACTCCCTCCTGCTCGGATAAGAAGAGCGCTCAGGCATCAGAGGGGGAACCTATGGCCGATACCACTGCCCGCACCATTATCCAACACGCAAAAGAGCAGCTTCGCTTTGTGCTGACCGAAAGCGAGGCAAAGGCGTTAGTCCAATCGGCCGGCATTCCTACCGTCCGAACAGAGTTGGCCCGAACCGCTGAGGAGGCCATCACGCTCGCCCGAGATATGGGTTTTCCGGTTGCGCTCAAGAGCAGCTCAGCCGACGTCGCGCACAAAAGCGATATCGGCGGCGTGCAACTCAATCTCGCCACACAAGGCGCGGTTCGCCGCGCGTTTGATGAGATCATGATCGCCGTTCGCACTACACAGCCGGCCGCAGTCATCAAGGGCGTCTCGGTTCAACCTATGGCACGACCAGGAGTCGAGGTCATTATCGGCCTGACATCCGATCCGCAGTTCGGTCCACTCGTCATGTTTGGCCTGGGTGGGGTGCATGTCGAGGTGCTCAAAGATGTAGCGTTCGGGATGGCTCCGCTCCGTCCGCAGGACGCCGCTCGTATGATCCGTGAAATCAAAGGATTTCCATTGCTAACCGGCCATCGCGGTCAAGCCGCCGTTGACCTAGCCGCCCTGGAGCAGACCCTCCTCTCTCTGTCAGCCTTAGCCGAGGCTCAGCCAGATATCCAAGAACTCGACCTCAACCCTGTTTTTGCCTACGCGGACGGCTGTCTTGCCGTTGATGCCCACGTCGTTCTCCACGCTGAGGGACCCCGCGCCCTGCCTCGTCCGCTGTCGGACGAGACGCGGGCGGCCTTGGCGCGCACGTTTCACCCGCGGGCGGTTGCCGTGGTCGGCGATAAACGCGCCATGAATTATCTGTGGTTACGGAGCCAGAGTACCTTCGAAGGGCAAGTCTATTCCGTCCAGATTGACGAGCGGGAAATCCAGGGCATTACAGATTTAGGGGTTCCCAACTACCCGAGCTTGGAGGCGATTCCAGACGATATCGACTACGTCATCACCGCGGTCCCCCGTCAGGTCGCGCCGCATATTCTTGCGGACTGTGCCGCGAAAAAGGTGGCTGGGGTGATGCTCTTCACCTCGGGCTTCTCCGAAGTCCAGGACGAAGAGGGACAACGCTTAGAACAGATAGTGACCAAAACCGCTCAGGAGGCCGGACTCGCTCTTATCGGCCCGAACTGTATGGGCATCTACCATCCGAAAATCGGCCTCCGCAATTACCCCGACCTGCCAGCCGGAGAACCGGGCTCAATCGGGTTTATCGGCCAGAGCGGTACCCACACGATCACCTTTAGTATGGCCGCCGCCAGTCATGGACTGCCTATCAGTAAAGCGGTCAGTTTCGGGAATGCTGCGGTCCTTGATGCCAGTGACTACCTCGACTACCTGGCTCACGACGACGAAACGGAATTTATCGGTATATACCTTGAGGGAGTCCGAGAAGGGCGCCGCTTCTGTACGTTGCTCCGCGAGGTTACACCCCACAAACCAGTTGTCATTTGGAAGGGTGGGCAGACCGAAGCCGGCCAGCGGGCCACCTCGTCACACACCGGCTCACTCGCCGTTCCGGCTGCCGTATGGGCGTCCATGGTCCGTCAGGCCGGAGCCGTATCCGTGAGCAGTTTCGATGAGCTGCTTGATGTGATCCAGCTGTTACGGTTTACCAAACCGGCAACCGGAGACGGGGTGGGGCTGATTGCCATGACGGGAGGTCCCTCAGTCAGTCTCACCGATGCCTTTGCCGCTGCCGGGCTGCGGGTTCCCCCGCTCAGCGATGCCTCTTACGAAGAACTGTCTTCGTTCTTTAACGTCATTGGTGGCAGCTTTCGCAATCCGCTCGATTCCGGTCATACGATCGGGATGGGCCAGAGGACTGATATCCTGGACCGGCTGCTCTCCATCCTCGACCGAGACCCGCATATTGATGCGATTGTCATGGATACGGGGGCCGGCTTGGTGGCCGGGCAGTGGGAAGCTCGTCCGCAAACTTTGACGACCCTGCTCGACACCTTGAGCCGCTTTGCCGCGCGTTCGGCCAAGCCCTTTTTTGTTGTGCTGCAACCGTTTGCCCATGAGGCGAGCCTGCTCCACGCCCGGGCCCAGTTTCATCAACGTGGCATCGCAACCCTAGCGACCCATGAGCGGGCAGCCTCGGCCCTCCGTCTTGTGACAGACTATCACCGCGCTCACTCAGCTTCCGTGTGATAGCATATTCCTCTCTCACCACGGACCGCTCGTTTCAGGTGAGGCTGACGGCTCCGATCAATGCTCCGTACGGAGCGCTATACAGGTGCGCTGCCTCACCTATGTCTGTAATTGACCTGCCCGAAATGATGCGATAGCACTGTGAGGCTCGCGGTGCGGGTCTGTTCTTTACCTGCTGCTCGCCCGTGTTGGATATGATGTAAGGAGGAGACGATGACATACATCATCACGAGACTATGCCGGGACTGCCTCGACACAGGCTGTGTGGCCGTTTGTCCGGTTGACTGTATTTATAAATATACCGGCGATGATACCGAAAAGTACCCGAACCAACTCTATATCCATCCGGACGAATGTATTGACTGTGGGGCGTGCGAGCCCGAATGTCCCTGGCAGGCTATTTTTGAGGAAGTCGCCGTACCCGACGTGTTTGAATCCGACACCCCGCTCAACTACGCGATGGTTGACGACGAGGCAGATTTTGAAGTCGCAGGACACGAGAAAACAGCGCATCCCACCGCGGATGAGATTACCGTCAACAAGCAGAAGTGGGGCTGGGACGATTAACGCCCGAGCATACATTGATGGGAGAAAATAAAAGGGGGCAGCTATAGAAGCTGTCCCCTTTTCATCTCCTTTTCACGCAGCTTGGCTACGCACTGCGCTTTAACTCTTCTTCAACCAAGACCAGCCGGTCATTCCCGAAAAACATGGAGTCGCCGTTAACATAGATCGTTGGCGTCCCGAATCCACCGCGTTCGATCACCGCGTCCGTGTTGGCTCGAATCCGATCTTTATAATCCTGACGGTTGATCTTGTCGAAGTATTCTGCTTCATCAAGGCTCACTGTTTCAACGATTTTTCGCAACACCTCATCCTGACTGATGTCCTGATCCTCACCCCAGTAGGTTTCAAACATCCGATAGCTATAGGGCAGAAACTTTCCAGGGTGTTCGAGTGCGACGAGTGCACCCCGTAGCGCTTTGACCGAATTCACCGGGAAAACGGAGGGGGGCATGACAATTTTCAGGCCATAGTAGCGCGCCCAGTCGCTCATATCTTTTGCCATATAGTGTTGCTTGGCCGGCACCCCCTTTTCTCGGAATTCATACACCGAAGGATTGACCGTATTGAACACCCCGCCCACCAGAAACGGACGCCACTGAAGGTCGGCGTTGTATTTGCGACACAGCCCATCGATCTTGGTGAACGCCAGATAGGTCCACGGGCTGGAGTAATCATAAAAAAATTCTACAGTAGCCATAGCATCCTCCCTGAATCGCGACCGTTAAGGCAGCAGAAACTCGACTAATAACTCGTTAAACGCATCGGCGTAGAAGAGATGAATATTATGTCTGCCGTCCGGAAATACGTGCAAGCGTGCCCCGGCTATCCCCTGCTGTAAGCAATGGGCATGAAAGAGCGGCACCAGGGGATCTTTGCCCCCATGCATCAGAAAGGTGGGACACGTAATCTGTGCCAAGCGATCCCGACACAAGTCGCCCCCCGCTTTCAACAGCATCTGCTGGGCGTCACACCAGCGGGCCCACAGCTCTTGAAATTCCTCGCCATACATCGCCTGCATCGGCGCTGCCGTGCGTGGAGACCAGTCTGCCACGCGGCGCGTTTTCTCGTAGGCGTCAATATCATCCTGGGAAACATAGGCATTACCGCCCCAGAGCGCCATCCTGGTCACCCGCTGCGGATAGGCCAAGGTCAGTAATAAACTCGTAATCGCGCCATCGCTCCATCCCCCGACGGCGTAGGTCGAGCAGCCGAGCGTCTCCATCAGGGCTACGAAATCGTACGCGTCTTGTTGATAAAAGTCAGGCGGAAACTCGCGCGCGGGCGGACGGGATTTACCATAGCCGCGTGGGTCAGGCGCAATAACCCGGATACCGCGCCGGGGGAGGGCTTCCAATTGTGGAGCGAAATCCGACTGTCCGGTTCCCAACGCTCCGGGCAATAAAAGAAAAGGCAGCCCGTTCCCCAGATCTTCATAATGGAGTCTGACTCCGCGTATGTCTGCGTGTGGCATGCGTCCTCCGCGCAGTGACGTTGCCCGCTGTGATACCATGCCTGTCAACAAGAGAGAAGCCGGCCTGACTCTTGCAGCCGCCCCTTATCTCTGACACAACGATGAGTAAGCGTGCCCTTCAATAGACATGTAAATGTTGGCACGTTTATTCATTCAACGCAGCGATATTCTCCACACGACAGGGGACATATGAAAACCATTGGACTCACCGGCGGGATCGGCTCGGGCAAAAGTACGGTCTCCAAGCTCCTGGCCACGCTTGGTGCCTCTATTATTGACGCGGACATCGTCGGGCATGAAATCTATCTGCCGGGCAAGGCCGCCTGGAAACAGGTAACCGACGCCTTCGGGCGGGAAATCGTCGCGGAAGACCAAACCATAGATCGCAAAAAACTGGGGGCTATTGTCTTCGGTAGCCCGGACGCACTCGCCCGGCTCAATGCCAGCGTCCACCCGATTATGTTCGAGGAAATCCGGCAGCGTATCCAGGCCAAGCGAGCCGAAGGCTTTGCTGCGCCCATTGTGGTTGAGGCGGCGATCCTGATTGAAGCCAACTGGCTACCCCTGGCAGACACGGTCTGGGTGGTAGAGGCCGACAAAGAGGCGGCCATGAGTCGTGTGGCCGAACAACGCGGCATGTCCGCTGCGGACGCCGAAGCGCGGATTGCGAACCAGCTCTCAAACGCAGCGCGCCGTAAACACGCCCATGTTGTTATCCGCAATAACGGCTCACTCCAAGCCCTTGAGCAGCAAGTCCAACAGGCGTGGGATCAGCTCGGAGAATGAGTCGTATACACGCGACGGGCATTATCTTCGATGTGGATGGGACGCTTGCCCAGTCGGTCGAGTTTTTCTACGAGATCGCCTTGGAGGTCCTTGCCCTCGCCGGGATTCCCCCGGTTCCGCGCGACCGGGTGTATGAGCTGATGCGCCGCGGGGTGGAGAATCCGCTCGTCCAGCTCTTTCCACCCGACTATCCCGACCCTGAAGACCGTCTCAAGCGCATCACCGACAGTCGGATGAACGAATGGCTGCGGCGCTATCATGAAGAGACGCAGGCCGTTCCAGGGAGTCTCGAACTCTTGCATTGTCTCCATCAACAGGGCTTTCAACTCGGGATCGCCACTTCATCTGGTCGCGCCCTGCCCTTTCTTGACACCTGGGATGTCCGTCACCTCTTTGGCGGTATCGTCGGCCGGGAAGATGTCACCCATCGGAAACCTCATCCGGAACCCATCCTGAAGTGTATGGAACATCTTCAGCTTGCGCCTCACCAGGCGGTATATATTGGCGACTCCCCCATTGATATTCAGGCTGGCAAGGCAGCCGGGGTTGCCACCGTCGGGGTCCTCACCGGCACCAGTACTGACGCGGTCATGCGGCAGGAACAGGCAGACCACATCCTGCCGAGCATTGCTGAACTCCCCCGGCTGCTCACGGTCTAGGGGCAGGATACCGAGCAGGATACACGCTACCGGGAGTGTGCCATCCGCATATGGTGAGCGGGAAACTCCTCCGGCAAAGGCTTTCTGACCTCTCGAACAAACTCCTTTTTTATTGCCCCGTATTTAGAAAAATTCTCTTTGGCGGTATTCAAGCTGATGTCATTCGCTCCGCCTTCATAGGCGGGGTCATCGTTTTGGATGTTGTCGTCTTCCCAATAGCACACTGGACAGATTGCAAACGTGCCACCAGGCGCTGTATCAAACGTCAAGTAGCCACAACACGGACAAGGATAATAGTTCATGGCTTCTCCTTTGCTATCTGCCTGTTCCAATAATCCCCTCCTTTCTCAGGACGGAAGAATGTCCGTACCTCTCCATCTTTATCCCTGACAGCGAACGTGTTCGTTTTGCGATTATAGAAGAGTGTGTCACCGTTGGAGCGGATTTGAGTTCGGGTTCCAGGGGGCGGCTTTTCCACAAATTCCTTGGCAGCCCAAGCGTACTCTTTCGCGTTTTTGAGTTCAGGGAATTCATTCTTATGCTTCTTCCAGTGTGCGTCCATATGCTTGGAGGATATCGTGCGTTTCCACAATTTTCTCGCAGCCTTGGCAAGGAACTTCCCACCCTTGATCCCCAGCTTACCGTAGCCGGCCTCAAATAGACCAGCGGAGGATAGCTCAATCTTCGACTACTGCATACCGAATGTTGTCTTTCGTATTTGTTTGTGGAAGATGTATACATTACCCATGCGTTATGCTCGTGTTGTTCTGAAAGAAGGGAGGAGCAGCCAATAATGACAAGCATAGACTCGCTGAAAGTTATTGTGGCCTGCATAGCCCTGCTCAATGTGGGAACACCTCTTGCCAAGGCCACGGAGCTTGAAGCCGGAGATCAGCTCACCGTCCAGCAGTGTAGCCTTGAAGAGGATGCATCTTTGCTGCTGGTCCACGGATGGCATCACCATCACCCCTATCCACCCCCCCCTTACTCACCGCCCCACTACTACCCTTCCATTTATCCGCCACCATATCCGTATTATGCCCCCTACCCCGCTTCCAGCATCTGTCGCAACCAACTCTTTTTCTGCTACATGAACACTGTGCTGCCTGTCGGGTCGCCGTGCGTGTGCTATGCGCAGTTCGGTGTAGTGTGGTTCAGTGGCAGGGTAGCGGCGTACTGAGTTGCTATCCGATCCTCAAATTCTGCCTATATCCTTTGGGTGGTTTACGGCACTCCCACTGCCAATGTGGCGTGTTGTGCAAGGCTCGCTCCAGCTCATCCATATCATCGTCTCCCAAATCAGTAGGGAAATACTCCGACAGAATCCGGCGAGCCTCAATCAGTCTGCGGCATATACTCCATTGATCTAAAAATTCGGTTATGAGGCGCTGGTAAGTCTCTTTGTCTAACTTGGCATGACAGGAACCAAGACGGTCCAGCGAGCTGATAAGTGTTTCTAAAACTCGTAGCACATCAATGACATCTGCCTTTTTGATAGCCAGATGCTCCTCCTGATGCATGGTGTCTTCAGTCTCTCGCTGTGAATGTCGCATTTTGGTTAAGCCTCACGTCTCCGTCCATTATCCACTCGTCGGTCTTCATTTGTGGGTTGTATTGTTTTGTCGCTGCTCTGTTGGGTGGACGCTCGAATTCAACGGAACTCCTCCCACGGCCTGGGTTCAAGCCATAGGTATCTCTCGCATCAGATGGTGATAGCGGCTTCTTCCTCCTGCCACTGATTTTCTCTGTAAAGACTTTACCTTTATATCCGGCTTTAATAACGCCATCTTTCTTGATTTGTTTCAGCCTGCCACGACTTGTATAGTGTCTGTATCTGGCGGTAGCTTTTGCGATAAGTGTGATCCCGGTTTTCCCACCCGGAACCACACCAGCAACGACCCCAAGCGCGGAGAGCCCTCGGCTTACCTGCTCACCTGTTATCGGGTCCTTGCCAGTGACCACCTCGATGACTCCTTTCGGTGGCCCGAGAAAAATATCCGCGCCAAGACTCGCGCTACGACGAATAAGCGGTTTGGCCTTTTTGAAAAGAGATATCTGCTCCTCTAAGGAGGACGACGGTGTTTCAATAATCCGGGCCGGACAGACATCGATCTCTACCGGCTTTCCTGGCCTAATGCGGATACCGGAAGAAGACAGCCCTGGACTGGCAGCGGTTTGCGTCACCGCCGCCGCCGGGGTATCCAGCGGAACGCAGCGTTCCCCACCTAAGTCGCAAAGCAGTGGCGGTAGTGTGGCAGCAGCTTGGTTAAGGCTGCCACGAATCTGACGAATGACCGAGTCGTCAGCACCACCTAACGGGGTGGTAGCCTCGTTGATGAGACGCTCTAGCTCGATTTGCCATATCTCAATCGGCCGACACGTTCCGTCTTCACAAACTTCGATAACGAGCTGCGGAGGTGACGAATCCAGGCTTTTGCTTGGCGACTTATCGGCTAGGGCTAGTGCAGCCAGCGATGCAAGCTCACCAAAGATCCGAAAGTTGCATACTCAGCATTCAGTTGAGGAGGCTTCAACAAAACCGTGCCATAGATAAGGCCAGCTACCACCGCAATGAGCTTTCTTCTCCGCGATTCTGCCATGAATCCCCCCGAAAGAGTTACTCTATTGTAAGAGCGATAGAATTTCAAACGGTTTTGCACGTCCCGTAGAGTGGACCTCACTCCCCATTGATCGAGAACGTGAGTAGGGCGTTGAGAAGTCTGGCGGTCTCGTCGGCAAATCGCCCAAGAGGTGCATGCTCGGTCTCAGTGGTAACCCCCTAACGCATAACCTGTTTGAGGTTATCGTCCATCTCCAAAAACGCGAGAGGCTACACTTGCCATTCGGTAGTGACGACGATGCAGGAGTGAGCGGACGGTTATCCCTGTTTGGGCGATGATATCCGCTCGGTTTACCCTCGCCCTTCAGGCATCCTCATACTGCGGCTCGCGTTTCTCCAGAAAAGCCGCAATGCCCTCGCGCACATCATTGGTCCGCGTGGTCAGAATCTGGTTCCGATCTTCCATCGCAATGGCCGCCTCCAGCGTTGGCGCGTCAACCGAATAGCGCAAGCATTCTTTTGTCAGCCGCACCCCCAGGGGCGAGTTGCGCAGAATACGACGGGCCATCGCTTCGGCGGCCTGATCCAATTCGGCGTCCGGCACCAGACGAGAGGCCAGCCCCGTTGCCAAGGCTCGTTGCGCATCAATAAAGTCCCCGGTTAGCAAGAGCTCGGAAGCGACCGAAGCTCCGACCAGCCGGGGCAGAAAATAACTCACACCCACATCACAGGCCGATAGCCCAATGCGGATAAAGGCCGCGTTCATACGCGCGGATTCCCCAACAATGCGGACGTCGCTCGCCAGAGCCAGGGCAAAACCACCCCCGGCGGCCGGACCGTGAACAGCGGCGATAAACGGTTGTGGGGCGCGATGAATTTTTATCGCCAGCTCAGCAATTCGGCGCTGGTCACGCATGCCCTGGGCCACAGAATAGGTGCCGGTTGCGGCGCTAGACTGTTTGAGATCAAGTCCAGCGCAAAAGCCGCGGCCCGCGCCTCGCAGGATGACCACTCGGACAGTCTGATCGTCGTACAGTTCGTCGAGCACAGTATGCAGTTCGTGGACCAGCAGACTATTCATGGCGTTCAGTGACGCCGGACGGTTCAAGACGAGCCATAAGAGATCTGCGTCCCACCGCAGTTCCAGGGTTTCATAGCGCTCATTCATGCTTCTCTCCAAATTCCCTCTGGACATCTACTCGTTCAGGAAGAGGGTGCATTGCACTCGCGGGAAATAAAGCGCAATTTTCTTTCCGGTCGGCGACCGTGCAACGGCGGACGGATTCCTGAATTTCCGCCCTGAACCGCTCTTTTTCCGTTTTCTTCTCAAGTGCTCCCATGATCCATATCCTTCATAAATTTTATACCTGGTAGGACAAGCACAATCACTAAGGCGAGCAAGACTCTCCCGGCGGATTAAATCAACGAGCGTGACTGACAGCCGTCAACAGTGATACACGCCCCGGAAACCCACTGGGCGCGCTCCGAGGCCAAAAAGACGACCATATCTGCCACTTCTTCCGGCTTTCCGAAACGACCGGCCGGCAGCTCGGCTTTGACAAAAGCGGCAATGCCTTCGGGGTTTTCTTTTTGTCGTTGTTCCCACGCTCCCCCAGGGAAGAGAATCGACCCCGGCGCAACGCTGTTGACGCGGATCCCCTTGGGAGCAAGGGCACGGGCCATTTCTTTAGACAGGCTAATCATGGCTGCCTTTGCGGCGTTATAGGTCATCGGTCCGCCCCACTCACGGCCGTAGATCGAAGCAATATTAATCACGCAGCCCGCCTTACGTTCTTCCATGACCGGGACGACCAACTGGCACAGGTCCAGCGCGGAAAAGAAATTGAGAGCAAAGCCGGCCTGCCAGTCCTGCTGGGAAGCATTGAGATTGCCGCCGGGACGTGACCCGCCAACATTGTTGATGAGAATCTCTATCCCACCAAAATGTTGCTGCGTAGCTTCGACCCAGCGCCGGGCCTCGGCTTCCTGGGTCACGTCCAGCGCCATGGCCAGCACCTCAACTCCCGCCCCCCGGGCCTCCCGCGCAGTAGCCTCAAGCTGTTCCCGGCCGCGCGCGCACAGGCTCAAGCGACAACCTTCCGCGGCCAGTCCCAGGGCAATGGCACGCCCAATGCCTCGACTCGCTCCGCTAATCATTGCGACATTGTTTGAGAGTCCAAGCTCCATACCGTCCTCCTTTATCTTCTTGACTCGGACTAAACATATCCCATTTCCAAGGAAAAGGCCGGGGTCGCCTCTCTTGCCAGACGGCAGGGCGTCCGCTTAGATGGGGCCGCTGCTGTATGCAGCCGAGGGGGTCCACTGTGCCAGATCATTTTCTTTTGGAAAAAGACGGGACCATTGCCACGCTCACCTTCAACCGGCCGGAGAAGCGCAATCCACTCAATGAAGACATTGCCCTGGAACTGGAGCGCCTGCAATACCAGATACGTGACGATAGAGACATCCGCGTAGTTATTTTTACCGGAACGGGCAATACGTTTTCGGCCGGCGCAGACTTATCGCCCATCAGAGGCATCGGCGATCGTCAGGAACGGCGCAAAATCTTCGCTCCGCTCGGCAAGCGATGGACGCGTGCCATTGCTCGCACCCTCGATATGTTTGCCAACATGGAGCCGATCGTAATTGCCGCAATTAACGGCTACGCGATTGGCGGTGGTTGGTCATTAGCGCTGGCGTGTGATTTTCGGATAGCGGTTGAGGAGGCAGAGTTCTGGTTTCCCGAAGTGGACCTTGGCGTGCCGCTGAGTCCACCATCAACCGCCCTGCTAGTTGCCAATGTGGGGCCGAATCGAGCTAAGGACATCATCCTCAACTGTCGTCACTTGAAGGCGGACGAAGCCCTCCAACTCGGGCTGGTCAATCAGGTGGTCACACAAGAAGAACTCTTGCCCACCGCGTACGCCTTGGCCCACAGTCTGGCCGCTAAAAACCCGACGGCGGTTATGGTCTCCAAGGCGACCGTGAACACGCTGGCTCGCGGCAACCCGGTCCTACGTCCCGACCTGATGTTTACAAGAGAGTAAAGCAGGTATGCGAGCGATGAGGTAGCAGCTAGCCTTGTATTGATAGGGAGGAAACCCAATGTCAGAAAAAGAACGTTGTCCAGAAATTCGGAATGAGATTCGCAAATTCTGTAGTCAGTATGGAGATGAATATTGGCGCAAGCTCGATAAGGAAAATCGCTATCCCGAGCAGTTTGTTGATGAACTGACCCAAGCCGGCTGGTTAGCTGCCTTAATCCCCGAACAATACGGAGGCTCGGGGCTGACGGTGACAGAGGCCAGCGTGATTTTAGAAGAGATCAACCGCTCGGGCGGAAATGCCGCCGCCTGCCATGCCCAGATGTACATCATGGGTGCCCTACTCCGGCACGGCAGCGATGAACAAAAACAGCGCTATTTACCCCGGATTGCGAGCGGGGAGATTCGACTCCAGGCCTTTGGCGTCACCGAGCCGGACGCTGGTTCCGATACGACGCATATTCGCACCACGGCCAAAAGAGACGGCGATTATTATATCGTCAACGGCGGCAAAATCTTTACCTCCCGGGTACAGCACTCCGATATGCTCCTCCTTCTGGCCCGGACCACTCCGTACGACCAGAGCCCAAAAAGAACGCTGGGCATGAGCATCTTTCTGGTGGACCTGCGGGAGGCCGGAGACGCCGTCGAAGTGCGACCGATTGACGCCATGATTAACCATGAAACCAACCAACTCTTTTTCCACGAGCTCAAGGTCCCGGTGGAAAACCTGATTGGCGAAGAGGGCTCCGGCTTCTACTATATTCTCGACGGCATGAATGCCGAGCGTATCCTGGTCGCCTCCGAGGCCATTGGGGACGCTCGCTGGTTTATCAAGCGCGCCGTCGAGTACGGCAATGAGCGCGAGATTTTTGGCCGGCCCATCACCAAGAACCAGGGCATCCAGTTTCCACTGGCCCAGGCCTATGCCCAGACTGAGGCCGCGGACCTCATGCGCTTTCGCGCCTCTGATTTATTTGACGCCGGTGAAGCGTGTGGCGCAGAGGCCAATATGGCAAAACTCTTGTGCTCGCAGGCCTCCTGGGCCGCGGCAAATGCGGCCATCGATACCCACGGCGGGTATGGTTTTGCGGCCGAGTACGACGTGGAGCGCAAGTTCCGTGAGAGTCGCTTGTTCTCAATCGCGCCGATCTCAAACAATATGGTCCTCAATTTTATTGCCGAGCATGTGCTGGGCATGCCGAGATCGTATTAGGAGCCAACAATGAAAATCGACACCGCCCTGATGCCCTCGACCTTTGAGGCCGCGGCCACGGTTGCTCGCGAGGCTGAAGAGATGGGCCTGGACGGGTTGTGGAGTGCGGAGACCAGCCACGATCCGTTTTTTCCGCTCGTGGTCGCTGCCAGGGAAACCGAACGCATCCAGCTTGGCACCGGTGTCGCCATTGTCTTTCCCCGTAGTCCCATGGTGCTGGCGAATATCTGCTGGGATTTACAAGCCAACTCCGGCGGGCGTTTCATGCTCGGGCTGGGCACTCAGGTCAAGGGCCATAACCAGCGGCGCTTTAGCGTCAAATGGGAATCCCCGGTGAAGCGCTTGCGCGAAGTTATTCTGTCGCTACGGGCTATTTGGGACTGCTGGCAGCATGGCAGCGCGCTCAATTTTGAGGGCGAGTTTTATCAATTCTCGCTGATGACGCCGTTCTTCAATCCCGGCCCGATTGAGCAGCCACACATTCCCATTATTCTCTCCGGCTTGAATCCCTTGATCAGCCGGCTTGCTGGCGAGGTGGCCGACGGATTTTTTGTCCACAATTTTCACACCCCGACCTACCTCACGGAAACCGTGCTGCCCAATATTGAAAAGGGCCTCGCCAAAGCCGGCCGGAAACGTGAGGACTTTGCCCTGCAAACCGGGACATTTATTGCCAGTGGGGCCACGCCGGACGAAGTCCGGAGAGCCGTCGGCGCGGTTCGTCAGCAGGTCGCTTTTTATGCGTCAACACGGACCTATAAGGGCGTGCTCGACGCGCACGGCTGGGGAGAGACCTGCTTTCGGTTGAACGAAAAAGCCGCCAAGGGCGACTGGGACGGTATGGCTGCAGAAATTACCGACGAGATGTTGGATGAAATCGCCGTCATCGGCACTGATGACACCATCGCCACCAAACTGGCCGCTCGGTATAGCGGCCTCTTGGATCGTCTCATCCTCGGCTTTGGGGCCTCGGAACGCCAGGACCCAAGACGCTATCGCGAGCTGGTTCAGGAAGTCCGGCAGCAGATGCAGACGTAGCCACGGAACGCGGGAACACGTCAAGCGGACGGGCCTGACGTGACGTTTGATGTGCAGGGTAAAAGGAGGGAAGTATGGGGACACTGACTGACAAATACTGCATTGTCGGCGTGGGAGAAACGCCGCATATGCGTCCATCCAATCGCACGACCTTGTCCATGGCGTGTGAGGCGGTCAAAAAGGCGATGGCCGATGCCGGCCTGGAGCCGCACGATGTTGACGGCATGACCAGCTATCAGGCCGGGGATTCAACTACCTCGAACCATGTTGCCACGTCACTCGGTATGCGGCTCAACTATTCGGTGGATATTATCGGGGGAGGGTCAAGCACCGAAGCGCTGATTGGCAATACGGTCGGTCTGCTGGAAGCCGGCTATTGCAAAACCATGGTGATCTTCCGGTCCATGAACGGGCGCTCCGGACGACGCATGGGCGGGCAAGCGCCGAGTGGGCCGGTACCGCCAACCCGGGCGGCCGAGGATAATCAGTTCATGATGCCCTGGGGCTGGACCTCGCCGGCCCAACGCTTCGGCATGTCCGCCATGCGCTATTTACGCGACACCGGCACGACTACCAAGTCGCTAGCTGAAATTGCGGTTGCTCATCGCTATCACGCCAGCCTGAATCCCAAGGCGGTCATGCGCCACCCTATCACGATTGACGATCACCAGAATTCACGCTGGGTGGTCAAACCCCTGCGCCTGCTCGACTGCTGCCTCGAAACCGATGTCTCGGCCTGTATCATTATCACTGCTCGTGAACGCGCCTATGACCTCCGTCAGCCGCCGGTTTTCATTATGGGCGGGACGGGGCGGACCATGGCTCCCAACTCGGCCTGGAACTACTCACGTCCAGAGATCCACTATGTCGCCGGGAACTACGGTCGTAACCGTTTGTTCGGTATGGCCGGGATCAGTCAAAGAGATGTGAACCTGATTTCGTGTTACGACGCGTTTACCTTCACCACTCTCATTCAGCTTGAAGCCTACGGTTTCTGCGGCAAAGGAGAGGCGGGTGAGTTCGTGAAAGGTGGCCGTTTACAGATTGACCACGAGCTGCCGTCCAACCTCTCCGGAGGGCATCTGTCCGAAGGCTATACCCACGGGGTGAGCATGGTGATTGAAAACGTCCGCCAACTCCGCCACCGCGCCGATGACGCCTGTCCGGGCTGGGCGGAAGGGAAACACAGCTACGACCGCCAGTCCGGCTGTCGTCAAGTGAGAGACGCCCGCATTGCGGCCTGTCTCGGGTGGGGAACGGAAACCATGTCGAGTTCAGCCATTCTACGCGGGATTTCAGCCTAAAGGAGCGGTGACCATGCCCGGTCCAATTGATTACAGCAAAATCACAATCACGCCCGACTTCGATACCGCCGAATGGTGGATGGGTACCAAAGAACACAAATACCTCGTACGCCGGTGCAAAACCTGCGGACACAAATGGTTTCCGCCCTTCCCCGCCTGCAATAAATGCAACTCCATGGATCTCGACTGGTTTGAGACCACCGGCACCGGCGTGCTCCACAGCTATATTGTCGTGACCCAGCCCATCCTGGGCGCATTTATCGAAGCGGTCCCCTATGTTGTCGGCCTGATTGAGTTAGACGACTGCCACGAAGCCGACGGCTCGCTCGTCCGCGTCGGCGGAGTCATGCTGGACGACGACGAAGATGTGGCAATCGGTCTTCCCGTCACAGTAGAATTTGAGCAGACCAACGAGGCCGATATCGTTGTGCCGCGTTGGAAGATCAGCGGCACGGCAGAGAACACCTGGAAGTTCCGTGAATAATTTTTTATCAGGATAATTACTCCGACCCGAGTCCTCTTCCTGGGGAAAAGGGCTCGGGTAAGGGTTCCTCTTGAGGGTGAACCCTAATGAAACTCCTCGTCTTCATCGGTCTCTGGTTCCTCTGTGCGGTCCTGTCGGCCTGTATTGCCGCCAGCAAGGGCCGGGAGTGGCAAGGCCGGCTGCTCGGAGGCATGTTGATCGGCCCGTTCGGCCTGCTGATCGGGCTTCTTCCGGCCCGCTACAAAAGGCCGGTGAGACTCCCACCTCGGCTGTCCATCGTGTGTGCCATCGCCGCTGCTGTGATGTCGATTGGCGCGTTTTATGCCCTTCACATTGGGTACTGGGGCAGTGCCGTCCTCCTCTTCCTGGTGACCGGCCTTCTGGCAGAGATTGTCTTTCTGACCGACTCAGCGGACACCGGACAGGAGCCGAACGGCTCTAACCCTCCCACCCCCCCACCAAGTCTCAACAGCCGCCCACTCGTGTAGGCGCTCTCAAAATAGGACTCAGGTGTATTAGCTGCTCTCCCGCGCCTCCTTGATGAGTGCGTCATGGAGTAACGTTTTCATATACGTTTGGTATTTTGGTACGCCTTTCCGTCAAGCGAGCTTGCGAGCGAGTTCGAGGTCACTGACCGCGAGGCGGATACTGATCTGTTTGGTCGGCGGTTTCAGTACATAGGGTTTTTTCAATTCGCCGGGATCATCGGCGTTCGGGTTGGGGAATGTGGCGTCCATTTCTTCCAGAATACCATCTGGACAGAACCATTTGTCTTGGTCATCTTGATACATTCTTGTCCCACAGGAGCTACACTTTTTCGGTTTTTTCATTGCTCTTTCATCTCCTTATGCCAGCTCAATATCCGCTTGCGTGTCGATGGCCAAGCCGTAATGACATGCACATGTTCTTCGTTGACACGCAGAAAAACGATTGTCAGAAAACGGCCCTGGAGGGTCCTACCAACCGCCTTTAGGACACCTTTCTTTTGCCCTATAACCACAACTGACCCTGAAAAGACCTCAGCGAAGACGTTTTCCTTACTGTTGCTGTGACGAACTTGATAATGTGGCTTTTTTCTACCAAATTCCAACAATCGGCTTCTTACCTAGCTCTTCACCTTGACCTCCCACGGAGAAACCGCTTAGTTAAGCGCACGTTTGTGTCCGCTCTAAGGAGGCGCGTGTGGCTGAAGAAATCCTGTGCGCAATCAACGAAGGCATTGCAACCATTACTCTGAACCGTCCGGAAAAGCGGAACGCTATGAATACGGCGGTGCTGGAGGGATTAGAGCATTATTTTGACGAACTGGAGACCAACAACGAGGTCCGCGCGATTATCGTCCGCGGTGCGGGCAAGGCCTTTTGTGCCGGCCTGGACTTGCGCGAGTTAAACGCCCGTCAGCAGAGTGACGGAGACGCGGAAACCGGTATTATTGAGCTGCTCGGAAAAATCGAAGCGTCTCGACATCCAACTATCGCCATGGTCCAAGGCGATGCGCTGGCCGGTGGCTGTGAACTCGCCCTCCACTGTGATCTGCGCGTTGTCTCGGAAGTCGCCAGGTTTGGTATGCCCTTGGCCCGGCTGGGGCTCGTTGTTCCGTTTCGGTTGGGTCAGAAACTCGTTGAGACTGTCGGCCCGGCCTTCACGAAGCAGATCCTTTTCACCGGCCAGCCGGTAAGCGCCCAGCGGGCGTATGAAATCGGCATGGTGCATCAGCTCGTCTCTGCTGACAAGCTGGAAGCGGCCACGCTGGCACTGGCCCGGACGATTACCGCCAACGCACCGCTCTCTCTGGCCGGCATGAAAAAGAGCATCCTACGTATGATCTCGCTCCGGGACAGCATAGCCTCCGACGATCTCAACACCTTGGTCCGTCAGGCGCGTAAGAGCGAAGACGCTAACGAAGGCGTGCGGGCCATGCTGGAGAAGCGCCCACCGCGTTTTCGTGGAGTATAGAACCCCCTCCCCCTGAGAGACGTGTGATGAGAACAGGAACCCGCCCCGGCCCGGCGGCTCCCCACGTCTGGCGAGCGCCGATTCCTGGGCATGTGCATCACACGTCCTGAGAGAGGAAAGCGGACTGTGCCCCGCCAACGCTTGAGACTTTCCCATGCTGTCTCTCCGACTTCGCGCCACGGTGTACACGCTTGTCATTCCCGGCTTCCTGGTTGGCTATCTGCCCTGGAAACTGCGGCCGCTTGAGGCCGCGGCTCCGCTTCCCTTCTCGGCTCTGTTTTCCCTGCTCGGCTTCCTCCTCTGCCTGGGTGGCGGGGTCTTACTCTTTTCGGCGGCGTATTATCTGGTCCGACGCGGCGACGGCACCCCCTTCCCACTCGATCCGCCCCAGCGTATGGTTGTTGCCGGCCCGTACGCCCATATTCAGCATCCCATGTTGGTCGGCCTATTTGCCCTGCTGTGTGGCCAAATCGTCTGGTTCCCATCCGTCCACGTCTTGCTCTATAGTGTGTTGCTGCTGCTGGTCAGTCGGACCCTCGTTCTCCATAGTGAAGAGCCCACTCTGAGGAAACGGTTTGGCGAGGATTATGTGGCCTATCAGGCGGCCACGCCGCGCTGGTTTCCGTCGCCGATTTCATCAGGTCCGACGAATGCTGGCTGACCCCAGATGCTATTCAGACGAGAGCATGTGTAAGGAGAAAATCCGTGAGTGATCGACATCTTGAACTCGGCGTCTTCGCCCCCACTATTGGCTGCGCACCCTCATTTGGCAGAAATGCTTTTGCCCTGGTCTCGTCCGCCGAGCAGCGCACCGAGCCGACCTATGACTACAACCTTCGCATCGCACAGCTCCTCGACCAGAGCGGGCTTGAGATCTTTTTTATGGCCCAACGGGGCGGGGCCGGCTTTGGTCCGGCACGCTTTTGGAGTTATTCGCTCGACTCGTTTACCACCGCCGCCGGTCTGGCCATGGCCACCCGGAATCTCCAGCTCATCTCCACGGTCCACACCGCCTTTTATCACCCTGGGATGGTGGCCCGGATTGGGGCCACGCTGGACCAGATCAGCCACGGCCGCTGGGCGCTGAACCTCGTCAGTGGCTGGGCGGAGCAGGACTTTCGCATGCTTGATATCCCTTTGCTGGAGCACGATAAGCGCTATGCGCAATCCACCGAGTTCGTTGAGGTCCTCAAGAAATTCTGGACCGAGGACTGGTTTGATTATGCGGGCGAATTTTTCTCCATCAGCCAGGGCACCTGCTATCCGAAACCGGCCCGACCGCCGCTCTTGTATAATGCCGGGAGTTCACCGGTTGGCCGAGATTTTGCCGCCCAATATTGTGACTGGTATTTTGCCGGAGCCCAGGCACCGGAACTCCTGGCTGAGGAGGTGGCCGATGTCCGCGCTCGGGCAGCGCAACGGGGCCGCACGGTGAAAGTAATCATCTATCTTTTTGTCTTATGCCGAGATACGGAAGAAGCCGCCCACGCAGAAATCGAAGAGATATTTGCGCACGCGGAGTTCGACAGCGCCCGCGAGTGGCTGGAAACCTTAACCGGCCAGACGGTGGGCACAGTCGCCTCGACCCTGGGCCAGGGCGTTTCGGTCGAAGACATGCTGCGGAGCGTTATTCTCGGGGTCGGCAGCGGCAAGCTGATCGGGACCCCGAAGCAGGTCGCCCACACCCTCGCCCAGTTTCACGCGGCTGGCGCCGATGCCGTCGGCTTGACGTTCAGACATGTCGAAGAGGAGCTGAAAGACTTTATTGCCACCGTCGTCCCCATTCTCGAACGTGAGGGTGTCCGCCGTCCACGAACGCTCGAAGCGGACGCGCTCAGAGCATCTGGATGAGGAGTCAGTCCGCCCTGACCTCGAATGCAAAGCGGGAGAGCAAGCCCTGCTCACCCGATCTCTTTCTCATACGTGACAGAAGACTGGAGACGATCTTCGGGGATATCGTAGTACGTCTGGAGGACTGCCTTCGGGTTCGCTGAGAGCGTATAGCCGGCGGCTTCCAGCGCGCTCCGCGCTTTGTAATTGCCGGCATAGGTCCCAACCACGACGCGGCCCACCCCACGAATCTGCTGCTCCACGTATGCCCGCAGAAGAGAGCCGATGCCGTGCCGCTGCCGGTCGGGCAAGACGTAGGCATGACGGAGGAGCGCAACGTCTTTGACATATTCCAGGCCCATCACGCCAAGGAGCGAGTCTGGGGCGAAGGCTCCATACCAGCTAAGACGTTTCGTCTCTGTGGCCCATTCCTCGGGTGTCATCTCCGGGTCGTGATATTCTTCGGCAGGTAAAAACTCTTGATACCAGCGTGCCGCAGCATTAATGACCGCGAGGGCGGCCCCACGGTCATCTTCGGTCAGCAGCCGTATCTTTATATCACTCAGTACGTCAGCCATGCAGCATCCCGAGTCCTTTCAAGCAGTGCGTCTACTTACCCTGATAGCTGATCCGATAAATCACCCCAGCGCGGTCATCGGACACCAGCAGCGCGCCATCCGGCATCACCAAGACGTCAACCGGACGCCCCCAGGCTCCGTCTTTTTGGAGCCAGCCTTCGGCAAAGACTTCGTAACTCGTTGCGGTATTGTTCTCAAGGCGGACTAGCATGACCCGATAGCCGATCGGGGTGCTGCGGTTCCATGAGCCGTGCTCGGCAATAAAAATCTGATTCCGATAGGAGGCGGGAAACATGGAGCCCGTATAAAAACGCATACCCAAGGGTGCGACGTGTGGACCGAGTTCCTGCGCGGGTGGAGTAAATGCCGCGCAGGGCTGCTCTGGCCCAAAGTCCGGGTCGGATATATTGCTGGCATGACAGTACGGGAACCCAAAGTGCAAGCCGGGCTGTGGAGCATGATTGAGTTCACACGGAGGGGAATTATCGCCCAGCCAGTCCCGCCCGTTGTCCGTAAACCAGAGTTCCTGGGTTTCAGGATGCCAGTCAAACCCGACAGAATTACGCACGCCACGGGCAAAGTTTTCCAGCGCGCTGCCGTCCGGCTTCATACGAAGAATCGAGGCATAGCGGGGGTCACTCTTGGTACACACATTACACGGAGCACCAACGGGCACGTACAATAAATCATCGGGTCCGAACCGAATAAACTTCCAGCCGTGCCATCTGTCACGCGGGAGCGTATCGTTCACAACAACCGGCGGGGACGGGTTGCTGAGTTGGGACTCAATACCATCAAAACGGAGAATGCGGTTGACCTCGGCCACGTACAGCGCACCGTCACGAAAGGCCACGCCACTCGGCATGAATAAGCCCTCGGCAAGCGTATGCACCGCATCGGCCTGCTGGTCCTGGTCGTGATCCACAACCGCATAGACCTTTCCCGTGCGCTGGGTGCCGACAAAGACGGTTCCCTGAGCCCCTAAGGCGAGCGCGCGCGCATTTGGGACGCGAGGGGCATATACAGCGATCTGAAAGCCAGGGGGAAGAGAAATCCGAGCCAGCGGAGAAGACTGGCCTTGGGCAACGCTTGCTCCACCTACGATCAAGAGACTAACCAAGAGACACAGAACCATCTTCAGACTCCCATATTGAGAAGCTCACCCTGCAAGGGTCGTCTCGCGAACAGGGCGCTTCCCTCTCGCTTTCGCGCCCACGGTCCGCTATGCTGCCGGCGCTCGCCTTTGACAATATCAAGGACGCTCACATTGTCGCACGATTCTTCACCAAACACAGCATATAGCTGTTGCTGACACCGCTCCATGCTCACCCCCTATGTTTGGTTTCTGGCTGGAACCGGTAGCTGGTTCATGGCCATTGGGATGCAAGGCGTGCTGTTTTCCTGGTTGGTGGTCGGCGTTCTCAATGCCGAGGCAGAATGGGTCGGGATCACCCAGAGTGCGATGATGCTCCCATCAGTTCTTTTGGCCCTGCCGGGTGGCGCTATTGCCGACCGCCATGACCAGCGGAGTCTGCTGCTGATCCTGCACCTGATTGCGAGCGGTATTTCTGCCGGCCTCTTCCTTGCCGTCGCCAATGCCACGTTATCCCTTCCCCTCCTCATCGCCTATGCCATGGGGATGGGTACGGTCCAGGCGTTTGTCATGCCCGCCCGCGACGCTCAACTCTCTCAGGTCGCGGGCGCCAATATGTTGCACTCGGTAACCGGGATGACCATGACACAGTGGGGCATGCAAATAATAGGCTCTCTGCTGGCAGGGACGGCACGCTGGGTCGGGACGGTTCCGGCCTTGGGCCTGCACAGTCTGGTGCTGCTGGCCGGTATTCTGCCGTTACAGCAGCTCCCGCGTTCGGAGCGCCGTCAGTCAACCGGAAGCCTCCGGCTGACTGATGTCATTGAAGGAATACGAGAGGTCCGACAGTCACCGGCACTCTCGGCCACGCTCCTGCTCGCAGTCGCGGTCGGCATTTTCTTTATTGGGCCATTCCTGGTTGTCCTGCCCCTTTTAATCCGCGACTTTTACCACGGCGGTGTGGACCACCTGGCCCTCCTTAATATGACCTTTCCACTTGGGACAATTCTTGGCTCCCTGGGTATGCTCTGGGCGGGCGGGATTCGGCATAAGGGCGAAGCCCAAATCGTGGCCCTCCTCTTCGGCTCGGGCTGCCTCTTCATGGTTTCGTTCGGCTTGCCCTTTTGGGGCACTATGCTGACCGTGTGCGCCTGGGGAGTGAGTGCGGCCCTCTTTATCAACGCCGGCCGGACCGTGTATCAGGAGCAAGCCAGCGTCGCGAATCGCGCCCGCGTACTCTCTGTCTATACGATCGGTTTTATGGGAGCTGCCGGCATACTCGGGGCTCCCGTATCCGGTGTCTTGGTCGACGCCATCGGTCCCCTGACGACCTGCGTCGTTATGAGCAGCGCCATGGTCGTCGTGGTTGGGTTCGCTTTTCTGCGGACAGCAATCAGGCAGGTCGAGTAGGAAGACGACCCGCCAGAATTCCCTAGCGCCCCATTTCCATCAGGGCGTTGGTCGTGTGCGAATCGGGGTCCGCTCCTTTGACTCCGGCTTCGTTGAAATAGGGCTCCCCTTCCCACTCTGACGGGTGTTGTTCGGTTGAGGGAATTTCACCGACCGTAGCCAGCATCTTCTGAAAATCAACCATCACGAAGTTCGGGACAAACAGTTGTTCTTCCTGGTAATGATAGCGCGCCCCGGAGAGCGGGTTGGACGGATAGCCAGGGTGTGGTTTTGTTGTCACAAAGGCACAGTGGACGAGCCCCTTTTGGAGTTCTCCGTTCGTGTCGTACATCTCGGCGATCCCGACGCCGAAGGTTTCCTGGTCAACGTATAGCACCCGTTTTGAATAGGCATACTTTCTGGGGGAATTGAGCGGCGTGGCCTCCACCACCCACACCCGCCGTTTTTCCCAGGTCACACACGGCAGCGCCGCCTGGAGGCCCTGGCTTGTATCTCGTTGGCCGCACCACTCGTCCGGGTCCCCATAGCGGCCACTGTGCAGTACCCCGAGGATGTCTTTTTCCGCCAGGAGCCTGAAATCCCAGCTTCCGATTTTCGCATTAAAGCCATAAAACGAATCAAGATCATAATCCGAGCCCCAAATACTGGCGCTACGGTCCGCCACACTGATCCGCCGTACGCGGCGGAGTTGCGGCGAGTAGACATAGGTGTCGTCTGCCGCGCTCGCCGGGATATAGCGAAATTCGAGCACGGCCAGTCCCTTATAGCGGTTGGGCAACACCAGCGGCCCCCACATATGACTATGCCGTACCGCAGGATTGTGCGGGATGATGGGCTTCGGGTCCGTGTACAAACGACCCGTCCACATCACCCGACGCCACGAATTATCGAATGACCGGTCTACATTCCCACTGCTGTTGACGAGATGAGCGACATAGCTCGCCCCGATATTGTCGATGCTATAGGGCGGCTGGGCATGGTTCCACATAATCTTGTATCCCGCCAAGTGGTCCTGGACAGCGATGACGGGAAACGGCGCCCCGGCAATATAGTTCGCTATTTCTCGTCCATCGGCAGAGATGACCACCTGTCCCGCGTATCGTTCCGTTGCGTCCTGATACGCTCGGGGCCAGGTGTAGGGACGGGGCTCTCCGATCCACATCGTCATCCCCTGCTCCAACATCCAGCGCGTGGACGGTGTGAGCAGTTCGGCGGCCTGAGCCATATTGGCCGCGGTAATGGTATCACCGGGACTGACGTCCGCCCGGCCAGACGGCACTGCTCCAAACACCAGAGCAGCGAGACTCAGCAGTGAGCACCCTAGCTTGCTCCGCATACGCTTCCCCTTTGTAACATCTCTAATCTGTCCCCAGCATAGCTCGTCAGCGCGCCCGCCTAAAGGACCGCCTGCTGTCACATCTGGCCCGACCGGCCTTGCATCTTCGTTTAGGAGGGCTATTGTTCTCTCCAGTCTTTACACCAAAGAAAGGAGAACAGTATGAAACTCTACGATTGCCAAATGGCTCCCAACCCCCGTCGGGTGCGTGTCTTTCTGGCAGAAAAAGGAGTCGATATTCCCAAGACCGAGGTCAGTATTATCGAAGGAGAAAATCTCAAGCCGGAATATCTGGCGGTGAATCCGCGCGGCCTGCTGCCCACGCTTGAACTCGACGACGGGAACCGTATTGACGAGACCATCGCGATTTGTCGCTATATTGAAGAGACGCAGCCGGAGCCGAACCTCATGGGCCGGGACGCCTTGGAGAAAGCCCAAATCGAGTCGTGGCAACGCCACATGGAATTCGACGGTCTCAATCCGACGGGCGAGATGTTCCGCAACTCGTTTGATCCCTTTAAGAACCGTGGCTTGCCCGGTCTGGAGAACGTCCAGGCCATTCCCGAACTGGCCGCGCGAGGGAAGGCCGGCGTTGAGCGTTTTTATGAGCGGCTGGAACAACGGCTCAGCCAGAGCACCTATGTTGCCGGGGAGCGCTACACCATTGCCGATATCACCGCGCTGTGTGTGGTCGATTTTGCCAGTTTTGCCAAGATGGGCATTCCCGAGGCCAATACCAACACCGAGCGCTGGCACGCGGCGGTTTCCTCACGACCGAGTGCCAAGGCGTAAGCGTTCACCCATTTTTCACCCTCACCCTCAAAGCCGATTCTTGCTCTCCTTCTCACTGGTCGGTATGGTGAGTTACCATGAGTGCTGAACTGATCAGCATTCTGATAGCTGTCGTGATGCGGTCGGAGCGACCCTGGCCGGGTTGATGCTAGCGGGCAACGGGCTATCCGTGCCGGGTTGGCCGCCCAGCGTCGGGACTTCAATACCGAACAGACCGAACTCCGTCGGGAACTCGCCACCCAGCGCAAAGAGTTCAGCGAGCGATTTACGGCTCTGGAGCAGCAAATCGCCGAACTGCGCGGGCGCATGGCCCATCTGGAAGGGCTACTGGACGGCCTGCGCGAGGCCATCGCCATCCGACAGGGAGTCACGTAGCGACGCCGGTCGCGATAGTGGCCGCCACTTCTGCGCCGTCCACTATTGATTCCCACGGACCCGCCCCAGCAGGTGTCGCCGGTCGTGCTGCAGCGAGCCTAAGCCACCCAACGACCTCGTAGATACACGGTAGGGTTCCCGGATGCTACGGCCACGTCTCGTTGTGTGTGTATGGCGGCCCTTTCCCCGTCGGCTTCATCACTGCTGCTTGGCGGCCCCCTCTCCCGCAAACGCGGGACCAGAGGGGCGCCGCCCCCGGCGCTCATCATGACCGTCCCTGGACGCTCGTTCGCTCGCCCGGCAACCCCGTGAGGTCGCCGGTCCCGGCCTTGGAGCGTGCGCACCGACCGGGCGCGGTGCGCCCACCCGCCCGAACTTGACGACCGCATTCTCGAAGAGCGGACTCCAGACGACCGCCAGGGGCGCGTCCGTGTCGGCTCCGTCGGTCAGGAGAATCGTCCCCGGCGCGTTTGCCAGGATGTCCGAGGCCGCCCGACTGCCCGCAACGGCGGCTGCGCGCAAGGCCAAGGCGTGGGTGACAAACAGGGCGGCGGCGGTGGCCGCGTGTGGGCCCCGGTGGCGTGGCCGCGTGTGGGCCCCGGTGGCGTGGCCGCTCGCGGGCTACGCGGTCGTGGGCCGCGAGGCGGCATAGGCCCGTTGCTGGTGCGGGACCACCCGGTCTCTTTCTGCCTGGATACGCCGACGGGTCTCCTTGATGAGCTGCTGCTTCTCAGCGATTTGACGCCGTTGCTGTTCCAGGACCTGTGCCCCAGGACCGCAGGCGGTGATCCCAAGCAGACCAATCAGTGCCAGGGGCATACTCACGGAATACGAACAGGACCGTGAGGGCATAGTACAGGGCTCCAGGAACCGGGACGTTGGGCCCCATCTCTGTACCAACTCCCCCGTTGGCCGTCAACGTTTTTCTTGCAGATAGCCTTCAAGACAGGTGAATAATTCCTGCATATGGGCGGCATGCCGGTGAGGAACCCTGGCGAGTCGGTACACCAGACCATAGAGCGGGTTCTTGGGCACGATCCGCATCTCAAAGGAGAGCAAGGTATATTCCTGTTGCGGGGCAAATCTCCATACCCCCCACCCGGTGTGAAAGCCTTGAAAATAGGCGACCCGAATCTGCTCCACGGGGGTAACCGCGGTAATTTCCCAGCCCGTCCATATGCCGGACACGGGGGTAAACGCGAGGCGGTCGCCGACCCGTTCCTGGCCCCGGTCCGGCAACTGAGAGGGCTGGAATCTAGGATGAAACTTCCTGGGCCACCACAGCGGATAGTCTTCAAAGGCGAGGATAGCCTCGTACACACGGGCCCTGGAGCAGGAGAGCAGCCGGCTTTCAGCGGTGTGGACGATGGCCACTGGTTCTAAGGGGGCAAATGACACTTCCGGCCTGAAGCCCTCTCACCCCAACCCGCTCCCTCCACGGGAGAGGGAGTAGATAGCGGATTAGCTGTTCGACCAGTGCTCCATGGAAAAGTTCTCGGATAGCGGTGCAAACATCACCCGCGCCGGCCCGCCGAGGGTGCGTGTTTTATGGCCCTGGCCGGTGACATCGGCGGCGATGAACGCTTCGCCGCCGCTCCACTGCCGCACCTGATTATCGGTCGTCGTGACTTCCAGCGTCCCGGACAGGACAACAACGACCTGGCGCGTTGGCGCCTGGTGCCAATCCTGATTCAGCCCTGCGGGCAGGTCAACAAAACACACTCCCGGCGAGGTATAGGTGTTGGACAAGAGCAAGGTATGGCCTTCGGCATCTTGTCGCTCGTTCGTGATCGGGATATCAATCTCCTCGAACTGTGACCCACCAGTCGCGGTTGCTACGAAACGTGTGATTTTCATATGTCCTCCAATGAGTAAACGGACCTCTCAACAGACATAGAGATGTTGGCACGTCTACTCATTCTGTCCTGTACAGAGCTTTGCATATGACTCAGCCAACGGCAACAGACACTTCCGCATCAGAGGCTCCACCGTCCGTGCCGTCGACCTCTAGCAGACGCAAAGCGATTGGTCTCTTTACCGGAATAGGCCTGCTCACGCTATTGCTCTTGACCGGCCCGCCGGCTGATATGAGCGTGGCCGCCTGGCACACCGCAGGTGTGGTTGCCCTCATGGGGGCGTGGTGGGTCACCGAGGCCACCCATATTACGGTCACCGGCCTCGTCCCGCTCGTCCTGTTTCCGTTGCTCGATATCTTGAGCGCGCATGAGGTCTCAACCGCCTATGCCGATCATATTGTCTTTTTATTCTTTGGCGCCTTTTTTCTGGCCATTGCCATGGAGAAATGGCAGCTCCACCGACGGGTCGCGTTGCTGATTCTGTCCGGCATAGGCCGCTCGCCACAGTTGCTCATTCTCGGCTTTCTCAGTACGACCGCCCTGCTCTCCATGTGGGTGTCCAATACCGCCTCAACCATTATCATGCTGCCTATCGCCCTAGCGGTCCTGCATCATGCCGCAAGCCAAGGCTATGACACCACTCAGGGCTTTGGCATTGCCCTGATGCTCGGCCTCGCCTATAGCGCCTCGATCGGCGGGGTGAGTACTCCGGTGGGCACCCCGCCCAACGTCGTGTTCATGGGCGCGTTTACCAGGCTCTTTCCGGACGCGCCGGATATCGGCTTCTTCCAATGGATGCTGTTTGGCGTGCCGACCGCGGCTCTCATGGTGGTCAGCGTCTGGTTTTACCTGGTCTATATCTATTTCCGGGTGCCGAGCGCCGGCTGGCAGGATGACCAGACCTTTTTAGCCCAACAGCTCAAGGACCTCGGCCCCATACAAAGTGGAGAATGTCGGGTGTTGCTGTTAGCGCTGACCACTGCGCTGCTCTGGATTTTCAGGAAAGATATCGATTTCGGGACGCTGTCCTTACCCGGCTGGGCCAGTCTGTTTCCCCACCCGCACCACATCCAGGATTCGACCGTCGCCATACTGGCCGCCATCCTGCTGTTTCTTGTCCCGTCCGGACAGAAAAAGGGCGAGTTCCTGCTGACCTGGGAGGACACCGCCAAAATTCCGTGGGGGATTCTGGTCCTGCTCGGCGGCAGCCTCGCCTTGGCCGAGGGCGTTGGACATTCCGGCTTGGCGAACTGGGCCGGCTCCCAACTGTCTTTTCTTCAGGATGTCTCCCCCTTTGTCGCCATCTTCTCCGTCTGCGCCCTCATGGTCTGGCTGACCGAGTTTACCAGTAATACGGCGACGACAACCCTGGTCATGCCGGTGCTCGCGGCCACCGCGACTGGGCTGGAGGTTGATCCGCTGTTGCTCATGATCCCCGCTACCTTTGCGGCCTCCTTTGCCTTTATGCTGCCGACCGCCACTGCTCCGAATGCCATTATTTTTGCCAGTGGCCATGTCAGCCTGCCGCAAATGTTTGGGGCTGGTTTCGGACTCAATATCCTGAGTATCCTTATCCTGACCGGACTTTTATATGTGATTGGAGTGCCGGCGTTCGGGATCGGGCTGGACAGCCTGCCGGATTGGGTACCGCAGTAGAAACCGATGACGAGTCACACGCGCATATCTCAGCTCGGCTGGCAGGCCCTAGAAGAGTCGCTGTGGACGCAGGGCTATGCCACGACGCCTCAGATTCTCACGCCCCGGGAATGCGCGACACTTATTCGTCTGTATGCGAAGACCACACGATTCCGCAAGCGCGTGAATATGGCTCAGCATCGATTCGGTGTCGGCGAGTATCAGTACTTTGCGAACCCGCTACCACGGCTCGTCACTCACCTCAGAGCGCAGGCCTACCCGCCCCTGGCCCGGATTGCGAATCGCTGGATGGCCGCCCTCAAACAGCCCGAGTCCTTTCCTCCAACGCTGACGCGTTTCTTACGCCTCTGCCAGGAACAAGGCCAGATCAAACCGACTCCCCTGCTCCTGTGTTACGAACAGGGCGGCTACAACTGTTTACATCAGGACTTGTATGGGCCGCTCGCTTTTCCCTTGCAAATGACGTTCTGTCTGAGCTGTCCGCAGACCGACTATACGGGTGGAGAATTTCTGCTGGTTGAACAACGCCCGCGCGCGCAGTCGCGCGGTATTGCACTCACCCTCCAGCAAGGGCAAGGTATTATTTTCGCCACGCGCTATCGTCCGGTGCGCGGCACACGTGGGTATTATCGTCTGACCGTCCGGCATGGCATCAGCACCGTCACCTCCGGGCAGCGCTATACCCTCGGCATTATTTTCCATAATGCCCAATAAAGGCTGGTATGATTCTCGTTCTCTTCTTTCTGTCCGGTTTTACCGCCCTGCTGTACGAAGTGGTCTGGGAACGCCTGCTGCACGTCGTGTTCGGGCTGTCGACCTATGCCGTTACCGTGGTCACCGCGGCCTTCATGCTGGGTCTTGCCCTGGGCTATATGGCCGGCCAAAGCCGCCGTTTGTCCCGCTATCATCCCTTTGTCGTGTATGGCCTGGCCGAAGGATTGATCGGTATTTTCGCCCTGATTTTTCCCTTTCTGCTGAAAATGCTTGACCTGGTTTATGTTGCGTCCGGCGGCAGTTTTGCCCTGCAAATCGTTCTTGCTCTGCTCGCCCTAGCGCTGCCCGCAACGCTGATGGGCCTCACCCTACCCACCCTGGCCCGACAGGTCGCTCAGGAGGGACGCACTGGACGCCGGGTCGGGCTCTTATACGCGATCAACACCACCGGTTCCGTGCTTGGAGCGTTTTTTGCCGGGGTCTTTTTCATTCGGACCTATGGCGTGTTTCAGACCACGCTGATCGCAACCGCTATCAATGCCGTCATCTGTCTGGTTGCCCTGACCCAACCCCGTCGACCGGTCAAACAATCAGACCAGCCTGCTGAACAGCCCGAGCGCACGGGGCAGACATCCTCACTCCCTGTCAAGCTGCTCTTTTTTCCGTTTATCACCGGCTTTACGGGCCTCGCGCTTCAGATTATCTGGGTGCGTACCCTGATCTGCGTGGTGTCGAACAATACCTATTCTTTCTCGGTTGTTCTGGCTGACATTCTGATGGGGCTGGCACTGGGAGCGTGGCTATATGCCGCGTGCGGTCCGTCGCGCGCAAGCCAACCGACCAAAGCGCTGGTGTTTCTGCTGGTTCAAGCCATTGGAGCTGCCGCAATTCTCGTTTCGCTGGGGCTGTTCAACCAGCTCCACGATGTCGCCCTTGACCTCAGTCGGCAGCTCGGCGGCAATCATTGGTTCGCCCTGGGTCTGGTCCGTTTTACCGCAGCCGCGGTTGTAACCCTTATTCCAGCGACCGCTTCGGGCTTTGTTGTCCCCCTGCTCGTTGATCTTTTTCGCGACCAGACCCAGCGTTCCCCACACCGCGCTGCCAGCGTTGTCTTTGCCGCCAATACCTTCGGCAGCCTAGGCGGTGCGCTGAGCGGTGGCCTAGTTCTGATTCCGCTGCTGGGCCTGAGTCATGGCATGGTCTTCCTGGCTCTCCTGTCAGTCTGCGCCGGCCTCCTCCTGCTTTTGATGACCCGTCCCTATGGCACGCTCAGGCTCACCTGGGGCGGCCTCCTCGCAGCAGCGACCCTGGTAGTCGCCGTGCTCGTCCCAAAAGAACTGACGCTCATGAAATGGTACGACCGCTTTGAGAATATCGAAGGAGACCTGCTGTTCTATCGGGAGGGTGTATCCGGAACGCTGGCCGTTTTTCAGGTCGGTGAGATCAAGGAACTTTTTATCAACTGCATTGAGGAGGTGCCCACCCATCGGGATGCCGTCTCGACTTTTAAGATGCTGGGCCACCTGCCCCTGCTGCTCCAGCCCGACCCCACACAGGTTTTGGTCAACGCGGTCGGTGGAGGGGTCACCTTGGGAGCGGTGACCAAACATGCTGTGACTGTCGAGGCGGTAGACATTGTTCCCGATGTCCGGGCGGCCATGCATTTTTTCGGAGCCGAAAACGGCAATGTCGTTGAACGTACAAACTGGACGCTGATTGCCGATGATGGGCGGAATTATCTGAAAGTGTCGCCTCATCGCTATGACGCGATTACCGCTGATGCAACCCACCCGGCCGCAGCAGAGTCCTGGATGCTGTATACGCTGGAATATTACCAACAGGTCTATGACAAACTGAATGACACCGGCGTCTATGTCCAGTGGCTGCCTCTCCATAATATGGCGCCAACCGATTACTTGTCGGTGTTGCGCACCTTTCGACGTGTGTTTCACGAAGAGACCTTACTCCTGTTCACGAGTCGCTACACCCTGCTGGTTGGAGCCAAACAGCCGCTTGCCCTGTCTCCCACTGTCCTGGACCAACGTCTCAGTCAGCTCAGCGCGGAGGTCCGGACCGACCTGGAAGAGATTGGCATTACCCGCGGGCAGGATATTCTCAAATATATTATTTTTGATGGGCCGCGCATTGATGCCCTGGTCGGTAATGACTATCCACTCCTGACCGACGACCATACCTCGGTCGAGTTTGCCGAGCTCAACCGGTTGGGCATTGCGGGCACGATGCCCTTCATCCTGGCCCGACTCTTACCCCATATTCATCCGGACCGCCTGGCCGAACAGTATGGGGTTGAACCGACAACCATGCTCGCCCGAGCCCTCTTCATGCGCTCCAAAGCGGTGGGCGCGGATGATCCGCTCGAACGTTCGTACGCGGCCCTCAGCGAGGTTGACCAGGCCTCTCGCCTCACCCCGGACGATAAGGATATTGACTATTACCGCGAGATTACCACATTGGAATTTTTGGATCTGCTGGGTGCCCGCTATGCGGAGTTACTCAACTCCTCGAATCCGGGCCCCCTCCTCCCCAAGGCCAGGCTGGCCGCCCAACTGCGACCGGAGAATCCGTTTGTTCAGGAGCTGCTCGGTGTGACCTTGCTGAAATTGGAGCGATACGAAGAAGCGCTTGCCCCGCTCGAAGCAGCGGTGAATGTGAGGCCGGGCGACTTCAATTATTTGTCGAACCTAGCCTTTGCCTATGAGCAGGTCGGCCATTATGCGGATGCGCTGCGTGTACTCCAGCGGGCCAAGGATGCTAATCCCGGCGCGGCTCAAGTCCTGGACCAGGCCAGGGCCCGCGTCGAACAAAAGATGCAGGCCACAGGCGAAGCAGGTGGAGCCGCCGAGTAGACCTGCTACACCGAGCGGCGCTCGACAATCAGCCGGTCAATTTCGTCTTTGAGACGGTCCAGGACAACGTCGTAGCCGAAGTGGCCGAGCTTGACACTCTTCTTCTTGAGATTCACCGTTGTCGGCCCACACCACAGACCCAGGTCCGCATCATCGGTTTCTCCGGGACCGTTCACCCGGCAGCCCATGACGGCAATGGTGATATCATGCTGCTTGGCGTAGGCGGACATGGCCTTGACCTCCTGCGCGAGCTCGACGAATTTCTCATTTTCAACCCGCGAGCAGCTTGGACAGGAAATGATGTTCAGGCCCTTTCCGAAGTCAGGGACTGAGATGAAACGACCGTTTTGCGCGTCGTCGAGGATGGTGAAACCGGCGCTGACTTCCTCGTGTTTGCGCTCATTGGGCAAAGTCAGAGACACGCGGATCGTATCGCCCACGCCGTCGGCCAACAGTTTCTCAAAAGCAATCCGACTCTTGATTACACCGTCCGGCGGTAAGCCGGCTTCGGTCACGCCCAGATGGAGGGGGACATCCGGCCGCGCTTGGGAAAACCGGGTGTTGGCTTCGACGACCTTGGCCGGGTCGGAATCTTTGAGCGACACAACGAACCGCTCGTATTGCAGGTCTTCCATGAGCTGGCAGTGATACAGGGTTGATTGGACCAGGGCTTCCATCTGGTCGTCGGGATATTTTTCAAGGAACGCCGGGGCCACCGAACCACAGTTGACGCCAATACGGATGGCGACATCATGGTCTCTGGCGACATCAACCAGCCAGGCGACCTTTTCCGGAATGGTTTTGCGCTTTTCGATATGGTGCAGGTGGCCGGGATTGTAGCGGATTTTGTCAACATGGGGTGCGACTTGGTCGGCAACTTTATAGTTCTCCTGGAGGTCGACGGATAGGGTTGCCGTGGTTTGGTTGCGGATCTCTTTGAGGGCCGCGGCCTCTTTGGGGTTGTCCACCGCAATACGGACAATACCCGCTCCGGCCTCTTCGAGTTGATGCACCTGAGCAACGGTTGCGTCGATATCCGTTGTTTTGGTCGCGCACATACTCTGCACAACGATGGGTGCGCTCGCCCCGACCTGGACTTTGCCAATCTGGACTGCACGTGTGGGTTTTCTGTTCAGCATGCTTTCAACCACTTCTGAGGTCTAGTGTTTCACCGGCATTTGGGAAATAGGAGCATTAGGGTGCTGTTCGGCGTGTTCCTCCAGCCGCTGCTGGATCTCGGCTATCCATTGTCGAGCCTTTTCCTCGTCGATTTCCCCGGCGTCTCTCTTGCGGACAACCTCATCCACAAACCGCTCGAAAAATGTTTTCATACGCAGCCTTCCTGCCCCCTCGCCTATCACGAAAGCCACGGCTGAGCTAGGCGGCCCGCTTCCGCCCATTTGCGTCAAATGATACCGTCTCGGCATGGGTGCCCAGATCGTCAAAGGCAAAGTCATCGCCCAGTCAGTGTATGCAGAACTTGGAGCAGAAATCTCAGAGATGATCCAGCACACCGGACGGAGACCTGTTCTGGTCAGTATCTATATCGGCTCAAACCCAGCTATCGAAGTCTATATTCGATCCATGAATCGGATTGCCCGCAGGTTGGGGATTGAGTATCGCTGGTACCACCTCCCGGACAATGCCCAAGAGGCTGAGGTGCTACGCCGTTTGGAGCAGTTGAACCAGGACCCTGAAGTCACCGGCGTTATCCTCCAACTACCACTGCCAGAGCATTTACGCCGCTCTGTCCTGGTCAACCATATTGCCCCGCAGAAAGATGTGGATGGCACCCATCCCGAAAATGTCGGGGCCGCAGTCACCGGAGAGATGCGCATTGGCTCCTGTACGGCACTGGCCGTCATGCGCCTTTTGGACGCAACCGGGATCGACATGGAAGGCAAAGAGGCAGTTATTGTCGGACACAGCGATCTTGTAGGGAAACCGCTCAGCCTGATGCTGGTCGACCGCTTAGCCACCGTGACCATCTGTCATATCGCGACTGCCCAACGGGGGCTGTTAGTCGACCATGTCCGTCGGGCAGAAGTCCTTGTTGTGGCCGTCGGCTCTCCCGCAGTGATCAAAGGCGATTGGGTCCGCCCTGGGGCAACCGTGATCGATGTTGGCATCAATCAGATGGGCTCACGCCTCGTGGGCGATGTGGAATTTGACACGGCCAGAGAACGGGCCGCATTTATTACGCCAGTTCCAGGCGGCGTCGGGCCGGTGACGGTGTCTATGCTCATGAACAATACCGTCAACGCCTTCCGCGCGCAGGTGGGCCACCTGTCCGAAGGCTGAGCACCCAGTCGATGCAGCCAAATAGACAACCGGCACTAACGGTCTGTGCTTGGGATTCATGGTATCGAATATACCGGACAGGGTGGCGGTCGCCGGTTTTCCAATAGAGTCCGTGCAGTTCCGCCGCCGCATGACGACAACCACGGCGTCTATCAGTCCGAGACTACGGTCCTAGCGGCTCTTCTTCGAGCGTCACCGTAATTTGGCGGGGCTGGTTCTTGCGCAGGACGGAAAAGGACACCTGGTCTCCAGGGCTATAGCGCTGCATGGTTTCGGTAAAGTCCTGGGCGGTCCGAACTGGCGTGTTCTCGACCGCGACAATAAGATCACCGGCAGGATGGCGCTCCCGTGTGAGGTGATCGTGAGCGGCAACAAGGGGCATGACAAACGGGCCGGCCGGTGACATGGCCAGCGCAATGATCGCGGCTTTCTTCATTAAATCATTCCGGTTGTTCTGCGTTGGCGCATTCACGCCCTCGAAACCGGAACGATGCGCCGGACTGCCCTCAATCACGCTTAATACCTGGACACCCTCTGGTCCTTCCTCGGCGGTGGCATACAGGACGCCGAGATAGGTGCGTTTGGACTCGGCCACAGACGGGTCGGGCCACTCAGGGAACTGGCTGTCCGTTGCAGCAGCGGACCAGTCTTCGTGTGGGTGAAAGTCTCCAGAAGCCGACCACTGGTCTGAGGGGAGGGGTTCGACCGGAACGGTCGGTTGTGTCAGGCTGCTCTGGACAGGAATCTCCAGTACTTGCGGAGCGCCAACCTCCCGGGAATGCTGAGCCGTATCAGCCGGAGCGTTCTGCGCCTGGATGAGACGTGGCGAGGTCCACAAACCGGCGGTCAGGACACCGGCCATGACGAATGGAAACCAGAGGACACGCGCCTGCATTATCGGGCCTCCTTTTATCGCCCTCGCTCTTGGCCGCTCATTATTCATCCCTCGCTCTTAAAGCGCAAGCAGGCGCATGTTACTGGGCCGATTTGAGCCTGGCCAACTCGGCCTCTAGCGCATTCACCGAAAGGACCTCTCCGGGATTCTGCATGACTCGGACAAAACGCACGATCCCATCCGTATCAATCAGCACATAGGCTCTCTGACTGAGCCGCTTTTCCCGGTCCAGCCAGCCCACATAGTTTTCAACCACCTCGGGTGCGTCAAACGCACTCAACAATGGATAGCTGAGGGCCAGTTGTTCGCGGAATATGCGCTGGGAAGCCGTATGATTCGTACTGATTCCCAGGACCACCGCGTCGAGTTGCTTCTCCTGCCGAGCGTCCCGCCCGTTTGCTAACTGAAGGGTTCAGCCTGGGGTAAAGTCCAAAATATAAAAAAGCAGCAGGACGTTTCGTTTGCCCGTGAAATCTGAGAGACAGACAGCCTCGCCGTCTTGCGCCGGCAAACAAAACTCCGGCGCGGGACTCCCGACCTCAACCACGGCACCGACGGGACGGCTCCACAGCAGCAGGCCAGCGATGAGAGCTGCGTACCAATACCTAAGTTTCCAGTTCGGTTTGCTCATACTTGTTCTCGCCCGCCGTACGCCTAGCGTACGGCATATACGTCGTAACGCACTTCGCCACGTTCCAGATACGCTTCTCCGACCCCAACACACAGGCGGCGATTCATCCATATATAGTCAGGGTGGGCGGTCTGACACCAGGGGTTCGTCCGAATCGGCGTCCCACTCGGCGGAAGCTCACCATCCAAAAATTTCTGATAGCCGTCTGTGCCTAAATCCAACACTCCATTATAGGTCACATAAATCAATGCCCCGTCGTTCGCCTCAACGGTCGCCCGCACATCGAGATAGGCCACCCCATCGGGTCGGATAGTCAGCCAATCCGCGCCAACCGGGCGCAGCTTGCCTTGCAATTGAGGACCCTCAACTGCTCCGCCCGTGATATATACATTGACCCGGACGCCGCCGGGCACCGGCCCTATTGTTTCAGGCGGTACCTCCAGGGTGGCGGTATAGGAAAAGAGGTACTCCATAGTATACTCGAACATGTCATCTCCTTTTTATGGCTGTGGCTCTGGACAAGAGAAGACCTACCCCGTCCCCCCTAGAGCGTCAAGACGAAGGGAGAGAGCCAATCTGAAGGAGTCCTACAGTTTCGGAGAGAGAACACCCGATAATGTGGCGACGTGAGGAGAAGGAGTCAGCCTATGGCAAAAGCCCAATACTGTCTGATGTGTGCCGAAGAACTCTACCAGATGAGCAACTACGGAGAGCCGGCGGACGGGAACTGGCCCCCCATGATTGAGCATGAAAAATACGGGACGCTGATTATCTGTCCCGCCTGCGAGGCGGAGCACCTCACCTTTGTGGATGACACCCCCGGCCACCCACCGGTGCGGCGTATTCGGATGCTCAAGCCCCGCGAGTAGTGCGCGGGGGCAGACTCAGTGTCCGGCTGAAGCCCGCGCCTGTATGGCCTGGTATTCGGGCTCAAAGAAAAATTGGGATTCTCCGCCGGCGGGTTTGAGGTGATCGAGCCAAGTCGCGTTAGGGTCAAACTTGGCAAAGAACGGTCGCTGGACCCAATCGGCACTGCGGCCCTGGATAAAGCGTAGGACAAAGACTTTTTCGCCGTTTATTTCAGTGATACCCTGCACCTCGACCTTGCCCGGTCCCGCACTCATGGACGGGCCACGGGCGGTACGCGCCAGGCCGGAGACCTGGGAAATAGCCTCACGATAAATCTCCCAGGCACGAGCGAGAGGCACCTCAAAATAACACCGCGCCCCGGTATCGCGCTCGACAAACATGTAGTACGGAATGATGCCCAAGCGGACCTGCATCCGCCACAACCGGGTCCAGACCGCGGCATCATCGTTGATATGGGCCAGGAGCGGTCCCTGACCGCGGATGACCGCTCCGGTCGAGCGCACCCGCTGGATGGCTTCGCAGACCTGTGGCTGCTCCAGTTCTCTCCAGTGGTTATAGTGCGCCATGATCGCCACGTGCTTGCCGGCAGCGACGAGCTGTTCAAACAAACGCATGAGATCGTCAGCATCCGCATCGCTCGTAAAACGAAAGGGCCAGTAGGTCAGCGCTTTTGTTCCGATTCGAATGGTTTGGACGTGCTCGAACTCCGGTTGGAGCAAGGGACGCAGATATTCAGCCAAATGATGGGTTTTCATGACCATCGGGTCTCCGCCGGTCATGAGCAGATCACTCACCTGCGGCTGCGATGCCAGATAGCGGTGAAGCTGGCCAGCGTCGTTTGAATTAAAACGCAGCTCCTGAATGCCCACGAACTGAGCCCAGCGAAAGCAGAAGGTACAATACGTATGGCACGTCTGGCCTTGGCTCGGAAAAAAGAGGACGGTCTCGCGATACTTGTGCTGCATGCCGGGGAGAGATTCGCCGTCCATGTGCGGGACGTTCATCTGCTGTTGGCCAGCGGGATGCGGGTTCAGCCGAATACGGATCTCATCTGCGGCGGCTTTGACTGCGATTCGATCCGCCCCTTTCCTGAGCAAGTCAGCTATACGCTCAAAGTCTTCCGGCAGCAGCATGCCAGGCTGCGGAAAAGTCAACTGGAACATGGGATCATCGGGGATATTGTCCCAATCAATGAGATTCTCGATGACGTACGGGTTAATGCGGAAGGGCAAGACATTGGCCACAACGCGCATATTAAACCGTTGCTCATCAGATACGCTTTGCAGTTGCGAAATCTGGTCAAGGTGACGCTCGTTATACACCTTGAAGCGCGGAGCAGAGGATTCGGACCCGACAGCAATGGGGGACCCGTTTGCAATATCAAGGCGGTGAGTGGTTTCGTTCAGCATAGAGATACCTCCTCTGAGGAGTCTCCTCTTGCCAACTCGCACCGCTTCATGCCAACTCAATACCGCTTCGTGTATTGCGAGCCTGAGGAAAGAGGGCAGCTCTGCCTTCCGGAGAGCGGAGGGAGACTGTAGAAAGAAATAATCGAAAAGTCAAGTAAAAAAGACCGGTTACAAGAACGGAGTTTTATTCTGGACCAAGGAGGGGGAAGCAACCTCCTTCCCCTCCTTGGTCTGAAGAGGCGGCCGCGTGGTGAGCGTGATGGGAAGAGTCTACGCAACCGCAGCGACCGGCGCGGTCGTGAATGTGAGGGTGTGGCGGTCGTAGTCAATGATGACATGGGCGTTCTCGGCCACTTCACCGGCGATAATTTTCCGGCCAAGATTGGTCTCGATCTCCTTCTGGAGGAGGCGTTTGAGCGGACGGGCCCCATAGGTCGGGTCATAGCCGGTTTGGGCGAAGTATTCCTTAGCACTTTCCGTCAGTTCGAGCGTGATGTGCCGCTCGGCCAGCCGCTCCCGCAAGTGTGCAAGCTGAATCTCGACGATCTGTTTGAGGTGGTCCCGGTTCAGACTGTGAAACACGACGATCTCGTCGACCCGATTCAGAAACTCCGGCCGGAACTCGTTCCGCAGGGCATTCAGCACTTCCCTCTTCATACGCTCATACGCCTCGGCATCATCACCGCCTCGGTAGCCCAAAATGAGCTGGCTGCCAACGTTCGAGGTCATGATGATAACGGTGTTCTTAAAGTCAACCGTCCGTCCGTGACCATCGGTTAAGCGCCCATCGTCCAAAATCTGAAGCAGGGCATTGAAGACATCGGGATGGGCCTTTTCGATCTCGTCAAACAGAATGACCGCGTAGGGTTTTCGCCGGACCGCTTCGGTCAGTTGCCCGCCTTCGTCATAGCCCACATACCCCGGAGGCGCACCAATGAGACGCGCGACCGTATGCTTCTCCATGTATTCCGACATATCGAGCCGGACCATATTGGCCTCATCGTCAAACAAAAACTCGGCCAGCGCACGCGCCAGTTCGGTTTTTCCCACTCCGGTCGGCCCCAGAAAGATGAACGACCCAATCGGACGGTGAGGGTCTTTGAGTCCTGAGCGGGCCCGAATAACCGCGTCGGCCACCGCCTGGACGGCTTCGTGTTGACCGATCAGCCGGTGATGCAACAGCTCACCGAGGTGCAATAATTTTTCCCGCTCGCCTTCGAGCAGCTTTGAAACGGGAATCCCCGTCCAGCGCGAGATAATGGCCGCAATATCGTCTTCATCGACCTCTTCCTTGAGGAGACGGCTCGGGCCCTGTTCACTATGGAGCTTTGCTTCTCCATCCGCCAAGTCCCGCTCAAGCTGAGCCAACTTCCCGTACTTCAGTTCGGCGACCCGGTTGAGGTCGTAGTCACGCTCTGCTTTTTCAACGGCGCGTCGGGTCTGCTCAATTTCTTCTTTGAGGCTGCGCAACTGACCGATGCTGTTCTTCTCCATCTCCCACCGGGCGGTCAGCACTCCCACCTCAGTCTGACAATCCGCCAGTTCCTTTTCCAACTTCTCCAGCCGTAACTGCGAGGCCTGGTCCGTCTCCTTGCGCAAGGCTTCCCGTTCAATTTCAAGCTGCAACACCCGCCTGGACACTTCGTCCAGTTCCGTTGGCATGGAGTCAATTTCGGTGCGGAGCCGGGCCGCAGCTTCATCCACCAAATCGATGGCCTTATCCGGCAGAAAGCGATCACTGATGTAGCGGTGCGACAACACCGCTGCGGTCACCAGCGCCGCGTCTTTGATGCGGACCCCGTGGTGGATCTCGTAGCGTTCCCGCAGTCCCCGCAGAATGGAGATGGTGTCTTCCACGGATGGCTGGTCAACCGTTACCGGCTGAAAGCGCCGTTCCAGCGCCCGATCCTTTTCCACGTATTGACGATACTCATCCAGCGTAGTCGCCCCGATGCAGTGCAACTCGCCGCGAGCCAGCATCGGTTTCAGCAGATTGGAGGCGTCCATAGCGCCCTCTGATGCTCCTGCGCCCACCACCGTATGCAACTCGTCAATAAACAGCACCACCTCGCCCTCAGATTCCTGGACCTCTTTGAGCACGGCTTTGAGTCGCTCTTCAAACTCACCCCGAAATTTCGCGCCGGCAATCAGGGCACCCATATCCAAGACGATTACGCGACGATGCTTCAGGCTTTCCGGTACATCTCCGCTGACAATACGTTGCGCCAGCCCTTCCACAATGGCGGTTTTGCCCACTCCCGGATCACCGATCAGCACCGGATTATTTTTCGTCCGGCGAGAGAGCACCTGCACGATCCGGCGGATTTCCTCATCCCGGCCAATGACCGGGTCAAGCTTGCCCAAGCTTGCCGCTTGCGTCAGATCTCGACCATAACGTTCCAGCGCCTGATAGGTTCCCTCCGGATTTTGGTTGGTCACCCGCTGGTGTCCACGGACTTTCTGGAGCGCCGTGAGCAGGCGCTCTCGGCTCAGGCCATGGTCGCGCAGCAGACGGCCCGTCGCGCCCTCGTCTTCCAGCATGGCGAGGAGCAGATGTTCGACGCTGACATAGTCGTCTTTGAGTTCTTTGGCTTCCTCTTCAGCGCGGGTGAGTATTCGTGACAAGCGCTGGGTGACGTAGACGCGATCCGGGCCACTGGCAGGGCCGGAAACTTGCGGGATACGACTCAGCGCCTTTTCAAGCTCAGCACTCAGCGCGCTGAGGGACACCCCAGCCTGCGTGATGAGAGCCGGGACGACTCCATCGGAAGATTCCGTTAATGCGGCCAAGACATGCTCAACATCAACCCCTTGGTGATTCCGTCGGGTTGCCAGCACCTGGGCTTGGCGTAGGGCCTCTTGCGATTTTGCAGTCAAGCGATTGAGATCCACGCTACCCTCCTTCCTCCAGCCGTTCGAGCACGATCGTCTTTAACTGGCGGTGACTCTTGACTGCAAAAAAGGTAAGGCTGATTTGTGGAGTGTCAAGGAGAAATAGCGAAACCCTTCACCTCCTCCACTCCGTGTCTCTCAGAGGGAGCACCGACTCCCTCTTCATCTGGGAGAGGGAGAAATATGAGCCGGGATACGGCCCAGGCGGGATATCGCCGGGATCGTTTACCCGACGGCTCTTTCTTTTCGATCCATCAGATCCACGACTTTGGGCAACTTTGTCTCCACCGCCCAACTCGTCATACGCTGCACAGCCTCGGTCATATCTCCACACCAGCGCTCAATAAAATCGGCCGGGAGGTCGTGGCCGAGTGGAATTGCCTCACTTGCGATGAGCGCTTTCGCGCCGTCGAAGCCGACATAGGCAATCCGAGCCGTCAGCTCTTCCCGCGGTCGCTGAAATGCCGACCCGGGCAGAACGGCGACACCGGTATCGTGCAGGAGCGCCTCACAGAAAGAGTCATTATTCGTGATACCGCGCTGCGTCAGTCGCTCGGCAAAAGGGGAAAAATCCGGAAAGAGATAAAAAGCGCCAACCGGCGCATGCACCCGGACACCGGCCACCTGAAGAATCTGCGCGCAGCGTTGGCCCAGGGCCGACAGAATACGCCGGACGTGCGAGAGATAGCGTTCAATCGCGATGCCGTCCTGAAACGCGCGGGTAGCCGCGTATTGAATCGGGGTACTGACCGACGTATAGGTCTCGCTGGCTACAGCCGCCATCGCTCCCATCAGCCAGTTCAAGTCCGGTGGAAAGGTAAACGTCCCCAGCCGCCAGCCGCCGGCCCCGCACCATTTGGACAGCCCAGAACTGATGATTGTTCCTTCTGGATAGAAACGGGCAACCGACACGTGCGCCCCCTGGTGATGCAGTTGGCCGTAAATTTCATCGGACAGCAGAATCACCCCAAACCGCCGCGCAACCGCGGCCAACTCTTCGAGTTCGTGCGCCGTATAACTGCCCCCCTCGGGGTTGCCCGGATAATTCAACACCAGAATACGCGGCCGGTCCGGGTCGGCCTTGCAGATGGCTTCTAGGCGCCGGGGGGAGACGCGCCAGTTCTCTTCGAAGGTTGTTGGTATGAGATTGACGGTGCGACCAATGATGCGCGCCTGCGGGATATAGGACACCCAGGCTGGAGACGGCACGAGCAATTCACCATAAAAAGTCAGCTGTAAGAGGAACAGGAGTTCCTTTGAGCCGGGCCCGACCAAGACATCCTCGGGGCGAGCCTGCACGTGATCTTTCTGTCGATGAAACTCGGCCACTGCTTCCCGCAGGGCGGGCAGACCGGTGACAGGCAAGTAGTCGTCTTCGTGGGCGTGCAGCCTGAGCGCGTTCACCACTTCGGGCGGGATGGGAAACGGTGATTGGCCCAGCCCGAGTTTATAGATGCGGTGTCCTTCGCGACGGAGCGTGTTGCTCCGCTCATTGATCGCTAAAGTTGCTGACTGTTCGAGTCCCCTCACATTGAGATTGAGGCTGCCACATCGATAATGACTCTGAATTTCCACAGCATCCACCTCCCCCACCGGCCTCCGTCGTTGCCTCACGGCCGGTGCGCTTTGCGCGCCTTCCCTTTAGAATACCGCATGTTTCGGAGAGATACAAATATGAGCGAATTTCGGTACTGGCTGAATTCAGCCACTCCGCGTGAAACGCAGCCACTCGGGGCGATTCGAGTGGCTGCATTTGCCTGGGGGGAGTGGCGGCGTTTGAGGCCGCGGGCGGGGTGGTCCCGTAGATGGCACGAACGCCGGCAAGGTGTTACCGTCTCAAGGCACGGAACATGAAGGAGTGCTGGAACGTGCTGGGTCCTCACTGGTCAGATGCAAGACCACATCCCGACGAAAGAACTGGCCGCCTACGGTATGAGAAGGAAGCGGCTCTGGTATCAAGATTTGATTGCCGAGAGTCCTGCATATTCGACGTTTTCCCAGGCTGATAAGAAAATGTTCGGGGGGCGGAAAAGTAAGAGGGATCAATAAAAAGCCCCGACCAAAGCCGGGGCTGTAGACATTGCGTGGTGATATCCGTTGACTTTTTACTCCGCTATCAAATGCTCCTCAGGGAAAAAACTTCCAGGAAGACCTAACCGATAGCGTAAAAGGTCATGAGACAATGGGGGAAGGACTCTCTCTTTCGATTCCTCTGACGAAAGAGTTAAATGGTATGTCCTGTCAGATGTCTTTCTTGTGATCTCGATTGCAGGCCCATTTTCTTCCACTGTACAATCTTCTCTTTGCGCAATTCCTTCCAGCCACTCTCCAAAAGTCTCCATTTTTGCCAACGGATATGCCATGTTCCCCCCTGCTACCTCACAGCCGCACTGATCTTTGGAATCATATTCTGAGGGACGATATAATCAGGCGGCTGCGGCAAACGAGGAGGGTCTATTTTGATCGGCCCAGCAAGAGGCACCGCATCTTTTTTCATATCCCAATACATCTGTGGAGCTTTTGGGATGGACTCCAAGCCCATCTCTCCTCGTTTACTGCACGCAGCTAATTCAAGCCAAAGCGTTGAACTAAAACGATCAATCGCCTCTAAAGGTGATTCCCCCCAAGCCACTACTGCATGTTCAAGGCCAACAGCCGTCCAAGACCCACGATCGGAAATGACTAATACATGTAACGAATCATCCATACTGACCTCCTTGATAAATAAAAAATCCCTTCCGTTATAACGCTCCTTTTCCAGAGAATGAAAGCGCACAGGTGTGAATTTTTTCGGCGGGCCGAACTAATAGGGTGAGGCTCGACCTGTCAAGTATGGTATATAATTCCCTCTGCGAGCCGCTGCGGGTCTCGCCGGCAATAGAAATGGGCCTGACCGATCATATCTGGTCGGTGGGCGAATTACTGCGGGCCGCAGAGGAGGCACCGCCGATTGCGCCGCTCCCGACCCAGCCGACGGCCGTCTTTCCGCGGCCAGGGCGGAAGCCGTTTCGCTTGCATGTGGTGCGAGGCGGGAAGATGCGCTAGTGGCGGCGTTTGCCCCATCCGAGTAGCGGCGTTTCAACCCAACTTCCGCCACTCCTCAGAAAATGCAGCCACGCAGGGCCAAATGCAGCCAGTACCCGAATTTCGGTACTGACTGCATTCAGCCACTTTCGGCTTTTGAGCGATTGGAAAATCAAATACTTAGCCTGGCAAAATAAGCCACTACCCGAATTTCGGTAGTGCCTCAGTTTGAAATTTCTCCCTCTCCCCAACCCCCTTCGACTTGCTCAGGACAGGCTTTCCCTCCAGGGGAGAGGGAGTCCGAACTCTCGGGACGGGCGCCTGCCCTTGCCGGAGCCTCCGTTCGGGCTGAGCGTAGCCCCAGAGGGGCGAAGTCGAAGGCCGGGCTCGCCTGTCTAGAACCGGGCAAGTTAATCTGCATCACACATCCCGCGAGGGGAGGGCTGGGGAGGGGGGCGTTACGCCGGCAGATGTACAGAAAGATTTGAAACTGAGACACTGCCCGAATTTCAGCAGGGAATCGGAGCAAAACGCGAAGATTGCAGGAACGCTGGAGCCATCAATACTTCTTCTGCCATAAAATATGGGCTTCGCTAGCACCCCCCGAACTGGAGGACGTATCGATCTGCCAGTTCGGACTGAGCTGATATTCCAGAGAGACTTTCCGCTCGCCTTTCTTCGTCAGATCATGAGCGACGGATACCTGTAACCCCTTGGGTAAAGAAAAACCAAAGCCGACCGTCCCACCGGCGATATCCAGATTCGAGAGCTTGAGCCCGGCCCCAAGCCTCTCCAACCCGAGGGCTTGAGAAACCGACTCACCTATCTTGGTAGCGGCGTAGCCACTCGTGATAGCCAGCGCCTGTTTCTCAAGGTCAAGCTTTTCGCCTTGCTCAAGCGCGCTGGTCGGTTTTCCAAACAGGAGGACGGCCAGGATGTCGGCGTGGTCCAATTCCGGCTTGCTGCGTAAGACGAGAGTAGGTTCGTCCGCTGTTCCCTGGACAACGACTTCAACGACATGGGCCGGGGCCTGGTACTGCGCCACAATGTCCAGGCTCGGATTGATTTTTCTGCCTCCGGTAAACTGGACTTTACCCCCGTCCAGGGTGAAACGTCGCCCCTGAAAACCTGCCCAGCCTTGAACCACTTTGATATCCCCGACCAAGCGGGGCTCTGCCCCGTGTTCCTTCGTCACCTTGACCGCACCAGTCAGGTCAACTGTGGTGTTTGCATGTTTGATCTGGGTATTCCGGTTGACTCGGACAGTCAGATCTATTGTTGCGTTGCGAGCGGCCCGATTCTCAGCCCGATGTTCCCTGGCTACTGTCTGCTCGGCCAGAGAGCTGGCTGTCTCACCGACCGGGACAATGCGAATGGTTTCGTCCCGATTGACTGGTCTGCTATCGAGAAAGGCAAGGTCCGGGCGCAGGGTGGCCCGCAGAACTTCCACCGTGCCACTCAGATGTGGTGCAGTGAGTGCTCCAGATATTTTGACAGCCGCGCTGACCTCAGCCTGATACTGCCTGGTATGAATAGCCGGCCATTGATGAGCTGTCAGGGTCCCCTCTATGCCCTGCGGCGCGTAATCGTGTAAACTGATTGCTCCCTGCCCCGTAATCTTGCCTTTTCCAGAGACAGCGGAAAATTCCTCAATGCGAATCGCCTCAGGGCGAGCGACCAGCATCAGTGTCGCGTCGGAAATCGTCGTTCCAAGTGGAGCAACCGTCACCTGACCATTGCGGACCCCGATTGTTCCTTGCGGGAACGGGTCCGTGGGTGGTCCATGCAAGGCCATGTCAACATGCAGTTCCCCGGCAATATCGCTGACTCCTTTTCCACTCAAGGTGTTCAGAAAAGCCAAGTTTAATCCGCTGGAGCGGGCACGGGCGTCGAGGTCTCCCAGGATTCCGGTTGTGAGCCCACTGTGCCAGTGCAGGGCAAGCGGCAGTGTCCCGGAGACCTGCAAGGCATGCTGCTCGTCCTGCTCAAAGGTCAGATCGAGTGTGGCCTGCTTGTCCTGGTAGGTAAACGAGGACGACAGCCCTTTATATGGTTGTTCAATGATGCGTAATGGATCGATGGAGAGGCATCCCTCGATAATCGGTGTCTCAGCAGTCCCGGAGAGTCGAATATGCGTAGACAGCGCGCCAGTAACGGTCGGCATAGCCGGTACAAGCGGACGCAGGTCAGCTATGGCAAACTCCTCAACCCATACCTGAAAATCCTGCGCGCCGTGTGTTGAGACGTACCCGTCTAAGGAAATGCGTTGGTCTCCGTTCCTCAGTTGTAGGGCTTCGACCGCTATGGCCCCAGTCTGCTGTATAACCGTAGCAGGTTCTACCAATTCCCAGACGCCGCCGGGCAGGGCAAACGCAAGCGCATTCACGTCCATGCTCAACTGGTCGAGCCGCCGGACAATCCGAGCGTCTAGATACTGCCTCCGAGACGTACTATCCGTAGCCTGGACTGTCATCTGCACACTCGGAGCCTCTTCGTGCATCAACTCCAATTGGGCGTCAACCGACTGCAGCGCAACTCCGGCATGCAGTCCGACTAATTCAACCGCTATACTTCCTGTCGGCCACAGTTCGCCCCTGGTCAGATTATACTCGATCGTTCCTTGGGTGAGCGTGCCTCCTTGCAGCGCAACAGCACGCGTCTGTGTGGCTCCAGAGACGGTCAGTTCGGTCAGATTACCCTCAGCTTCACCCGCCAGCGTGAGCTGACCTGTTCCCTTTTGGTCAGCCAGAGCCAACCACGGGGCAAGGTCGGAGACGTTGAGCTGATACGACAGTTTCCCCATTTCTGCTAACGTCATCCCCAGTTCGCCCTGCACCGCTAGGCTGGCACTCCGGGCCTTGAGATGCATATCGGCTATATCCACCCTCCCATCAGTCACCGAGGCGTCAAAACGGCCACTGTCTATTGATATTGGGCCAAGACTCGAAGGGGCAAGAGTGAACAAGACCCGAGCATTCATGCTGGACGGGTCTCTCCCTCTGCCCTGCACCGTACCGGACAGGTTGAGGTCGCTCGTCATAACCGGGCGGGTGTCGGCTTTTGCCGGCGTTCCGTTTCCCGGTTCCTCACCGGGAACCATTTTTTGTAAGTCAAGATGGTCAACCGCAAGTGTGAATGTGTACGCAAGTTCGTCTGCAAGCTGGATTTCGGCGTTCCAGTTTGCCTGACCTGATCTCGCGGCAATCGTCCCAGTGACCTCGCCCACTTGCTGCTTGACGCTCCCGGTCAGCCCCACCTCGCCGACCTGCCACCCTCCAATACGAAGCGCTTGGCCTTGAACGACAGCGTTGCCAGTCAGACCGGCCATATCGACCCCCTGCCCTGCCAACTCCAGGCTGCCCTCAAAGATACCACCCAATGCTTCGTTACCTCGCAGCTGTGCGAGGTCAAAATGTGAGAAAGCGACCGAGCTGGTATATTTGGGTTCGCTCTGACTCAGGTCGGCCCGTACATTGACCTTGAGTTCTGCGTCCGCGACTGCCAGCCTGATGTCGGTATGCAGATCAGCGAGTTGGCCCGCAACACGGACCTCTCCAAATACCGCTTCGTGGATCGGCCAGCCGGGAACAATCGCAGCCAGGTCAGCCGCGGCCAGCTTTTGAATGGACAGTGTTCCGTCCAGTGTCAGAGTATCCAGGTCTGCGACTTGGCCGGTAAACCTCATTCGGGACTGCGCTGAGGTGATATCGATATGGGGGATATCAATGGAGAGATTCTCCAAGTCTCCGTGCACCGACGCCGAAGCGACAAGGTCCAGCCGCGGAGCCGAGGCCGCAGTCATGCCAGTCGCAAATCTGTCACACACGACCTGCAATTGATTGCCTTCCAGTGTAGCCCGCGCTTCAAGGGTCATATCGTGCAAACGATACAAAGAATGGTCGGCAAGAACGAGTTCGACCGTCGCGTTGTAGAGTGTGAGGGCGCTGAGGAAAACACTCATACCAACTCCCCGCGAAGGGTCTGCTTCCTGTGCTGTGTCTGGAACGAGGGCTTGAACCAGATTCCAATTGCCCGCCTTGTCTTGGGTCAGTCGGACGACAGGCCCATACACGTCAACATGCGTCAGGCTTACCTGCCCGTTGAGCAGCGGACGGAGCGTATACCCGACGGTCAACCGAGGAATACGAACGACCTCCTCTTCTTCGTAACGAACGACCAAATCGGTGAGGTGAAGGCCACGCCAGACCGATCCTTCCAGACCGCCCAGGCTGATCTTTCCGGGTAATGCGGTGTTCAGGGTCGAGACGATCTGGCCGTGCAGGAATTGCTGAAACTGAGCAGTCTGCAGGAAAAGGAGAGTCCCAACAATGAGCAGGGCGCCCAAGCCAGCGACAATCAGCAGCACCCGCCACACGTACCGCACCCGTTCTCCCTCCTTCAAAACGATTGTCCAATACCGAAATGGACGCGCCACGGCTCATCATCGTCCGCAGGGTCGATGGGAAAACCAATATCGAACCGGAGCGGCCCGATACGCGTGGCGTAACTCAGCCCAAAGCCGGGGGAAAATTGAAGGCTGTCAACCGGAATATCATACCCCTCAAGCGAGAGCTGCCCAAAATCGAGGAAGATTGTTCCAGCCAGTTCATGCCATAACGGCCGACGCAGTTCGACCGACCCTTCGATTACACTCAGTCCTCCGAGCGGATCGTCCGCCTCATTCAAGGCACCAAGTTTACGTCGGCCATAGCCTCGCACCCCCCCGTCGCCTCCGGCATAAAAGCGCTCGGACAGGGGAATGTTGCGCCGTGCGCCAAAAAAATCGCTCAGGCCCATTTTCAGGCGAGTAGCAAGGACAATATCCCATCCGAGCCGCTGATAGTGCTTCGCCTCAGCCGTCAGGCTAAAGAACTTATAATCGCCGCCCCAGACTGTCCCTGCTTGATTGGCAACCACAGACAGCATCCCGCCCTGGGCCGGATTCAAGAAATCTTCAGTCGTATCCCAGATCAACCCAAGAGTCGGGCCGGATAAGATGCCCTCGCGTCGCAGCCCCCCTAGGGCTCGGATGGTGGAACTGCCGACCTCGTTGAATTTCAGAAATTCGATCCGATAGTCAACAAAGCCGGAGAAGGTTGGAGAGAAGGGGCGCTCGATACGCGGACGCAGACGGGAATAATTGAGGAGATAGGTGTCTTCGTCTTCCTGTCCTTGCTGGGCGTCGAGGTGCAGCACTGTGTCATGGGTCAGAAAGTAGGGCTGCACGAACGTGGCTCCAATAGAACGCTGAATGGCCGACAAACGCAGTTCCGCGGACAGACGACGACCGCCACCCAACCAATTCCGATGCTGCCACGCTGCCAGACCAATAAACTCCTCGTCCGTGCTATAACCGGCCCCAAGCCGAATGCTGCGTAGCTCTTTCTCGGCCACACGTATACGGATGGGGACCTGACGCGGCTTCTCGGTCTCCTGCTGGAATTCCATATGTATCGAGTGAAACAGGTCCAGGTTCAGAAGATTCTGGCGCGACTGCTCAATAGCCGCCAAAGAAAACGGCTCACCAGACGCATAGGTCAATTCCCTGAGCACGAGTTGCGGGTCAACCTTCTGCGTACCGTCCACATGGGTTGTCCCAAATATGGTAGGCGGTCCCGGCGAGATGGAGTACGCAACCCGCGCCTGCCGGGTATTCAGGTCAACCTCGGCTTTACGCCCGATTTCAACCCAGGAATGGCCATGCTGAAGAAAAACCTGACGTAGCGCCTGATCAGTCTGAACGTAGGCCGCCTCGGTAAAGAGATCCCCGGACTCAAGCGGGAGACGCTCAGGAAGCGCAACACTGGTCTGGGCTTTTGTTCTGACATCGACGCTCAGCGCTCCAACCGTGACGGGCTCGTTTTCTTTAATCCGCACAGCCAGGAAAACGCCCCCCTGCGCGTCATCGGTGTGCAGGTCATACGTCACCTGAGTTTGATAATAACCCTGGGTTTCATAATAGTGTCGAACTCGTTCGAGGTCTCGCTCAAATGTGACGGGATCAAAGAGCGGCTTCTTTTTCCACGGCATATACCAGGGTCGAATTGTGGTTTGCAGCTCAGCCAGCAGGGTGTCAGTATCGAATTGCTCGTTGCCGGAGAGCACAATCGACTCGACCCGCCATTCACGTTCCGAGGCGAGTTGTTCGAGCGAGCGGGCAAAAACGACCTCCTCTCCCCAACCCAGCAGCCAGGCGAGACAAAGAAGGAATATCCTGAACAAAGACCGGCACCCTTCTTTATCTCGCGGCTTTGTCATATCGGGCACTAGAAAACATGGGGGAGAAGAGCCGTCAAGGTCGTGAATGCCCCGAGGGATTGTCGGTGGCCAGGGAGCGAAGCGTGACACCTGTAAGGGCTTGCTCGACCGCCTGATTCCGCCGGTCAAGCAGAGCCGAGACGGCATCTCCACCATCAATTGCGGCAGGCTCACCCCCGGGCGTGTGCAGGGTATCCAGCACCCGCGCGACCTTAATCTGTTCGGGCGGACGGCCAAGCACAATGCCCTCCGGCTCAACGGTCTGCAACAGCACGCCTTTTGCCAGCAGCGTTTCAATCAGTGGCTCCAGCACGGAGAGCTGGACGCGCATATTTTTGGCAAGAGCGGCAACCGACCACGGCGGTTGTTCGGCAAGATAACGCTGCGTAATTGTCACCAAGACGGTCAGCACGAGGCGCTCCTGCGACAGCGGGGTCTTGCCGTCCAGTTCGGCTTGGTAGGCGCCTGGATATTGATGGAAACAGGCGACTTCGGCACCCACCAGAATAATCAGCCAACTGGCATATACCCAGATAAAAAAGAAGACCAGGATGGCAAAACTCGAATAGATGGCCGTATAGCGCGCGGAGCCGGCAACAAAGGCGGCAAAGCCGGCCCCGGCCAACTGCCACAAAACAGCCGCGACCACCCCACCGAAGAGGGCCGATCCAAAGTGCACCGCGGTATTAGGAACAAAGACGTACAAAAATGTGAAGGCAATGCAGAGAAAGGCGAACGGCATCAGTTGCGTTACCACAATAATGAGTGGGCCAAGCAATTCGTTCGCCATCAGGTATTGCACAACCGTGTGGCTCTGGGCCGAGGCAATGACGGTCAATGCCGTAAAGACAAGGACCGGACCAACCAGGACCACACTCAGATAGTCGCTACATTTCTTGCCCCAGGTCCGAGGACGACGCGCTTGCCAGATATAGTTAAACGAGTCTTCAATTTTGCTGATCAGCGAGACGACAGTGTAGAACAGGGTCGCCACCCCGACCGCGCCCAGCACCCCAACGCGCAAGTTGCTCACAAACTCCAAGACGCGCTGGGTGATTTCAGCGCCCTGCTCACCCAGCGGTTCCAAGGCCTGGGCCAGTGAGGGTTCAATGAGATTGTGCACCCCGAATGCCTTGAGCACGGCAAACATGACCGCCAAAAGCGGCACCAAGGCCAGAAGGGTGACATAGGTGAGCCCCATGGCCCGCAGGCTGAGCGCGTCGTCCTGCACCTTTTTACGGACAACGGAAAGAGAGGCATAGCCCTGTGGCAGCCACTGCGTGCGAACCTTACGCAGTGGCTGCAGACCAAGACTCCAGACCTTTTCGACACGGGACTCCTGGTTTAGTTCTCGCATGAAAAATTCTTTTGCTCCGCGTTCTTATTTCACCTTCGCCATTACGCGTCCCACTTGTGTTCCGCAGGGTTTTCGCCTACCCGAATGAAGCAAGGAGGAATGTATGGAAGAGCATATCACCTTTCCGGTTGGCGAGGGCGATAACGCCCTCACCTTAGAAGGGCTCCTTTCGCCCTCACACCAGGCTCCCGCGCTTGGAGCGGTGCTGTGTCACCCCCATCCGCTCTATGGGGGCGAAATGCACAACAACGTGGTGTCAGCGTTAGCACACGCCTTCCAAAAGGAGAATATCGCTACACTGCGATTCAATTTCCGTGGGGTTGGACGCAGTGAAGGCACACACGACGAAGGCCTGGCCGAGCGCGAGGATGTGAAAGCCGCCGTCACGGCTCTCCTGGACCGGCAGGCCGTCTCGACCGTCGTTGTTGCCGGCTACTCGTTTGGCTCGATGGTAGGACTGCAAGCCGGGGCAGAAGACGACCGCGTCCACCGCCTGATTGGTGTGGCTTTCCCGCTCGGATTTCGTGACCCGGCGTTTCTTGTGAACGTGACCAAACCGATCCTGCTCATCAGTGGCGACCGGGACACCTACTCCCCCATCCCCGACCTGACCGAGCTGGTTTCAAAAATATCAGCCCCAAAACAGCTTGAGACCATTAATGGTGCAGACCACTTCTTTATGGCCAGAGAAGGCGAAGTCGCCCAGGCCGCGGTCAGGTTTCTGCATGGTGATATGCAAGACGGCGGCTGACGCAGAGGCCGAGCATGTCGTTTGTTGAGAGTTGCTGAGAGTTCAGGTGAATTCGAGCCGGCGATAACGGCAAGGAGCCACTTCCCAGCCCTGTCCAGATAAACATTCCTTTCGATGTGCTGTCAGGACAAGAGATTAACGGAGAAAGCCAGATTCGTCAGCAGGACCCATTCGCCGTCGCCTTTTATGGATTGCAGACGACTTCTCAAGTGCTCGAAAGCCTTGAGTGCACTCTCATTAGCGGCTGGTCCACAGGCGAAGAGGGTTACTTTCATCTCCTCGTCTCCGTTCAGTTAATAGTTGGCTCCAACACTGAGTGGTTCACGAATTGTCCTCTGACAGGCTGCTGCCGCGGGGGCAAGGCACGCTACGAACACGAGAGGCTACGGCTCCTCACGGGTAATGCCCGAAACGCGATCAAAGTCCGTGTCATAACTGAGGATTTCGGTGAGCCCCTGTTTTTCCATACAGGCCGCGCTCAGAGCATCTTCAAAATCAAGAAAAGGATAAGAGGCGTATAAGTCGAGCGCGCGTAGATATAACTTCTTCTGAAACAGCTTCAGCCCCCTGACGCTGAGTAATGGCCGGAGTCGTGCGCGTATGTCTTCCGGACTGAGATGGTAATGGGCGCGCGCAGACAGGACGTAGACGACTTCAGCAATAACAGCCTCACACGTAGTCGCTGTTTCCGTTCCGCTCTGGAGTCGTTGAAAGAGTTCAAAGCAAGCAGCAGCTTTTATTTCATCGTCCTGTGTCAGGTAACGTAAAAAAATATTCGTATCGATAAATCTCATTTTTTTTGCATTCTTCGAACAATGGCTTCCGCTCGTGCTTCTTTGGCCCGCCGAGAGAGCTTTTTAAAGTCCTGCGGTTCTCCATGGGAAGGAACAGAGCCATACGCGGACTCAAGCGTAAACTGAACCGGGACCAATTTGACTTCGTTCCCTCCAATCTCAAAAGCCACACGATCGCGAGGCTTGAGACCGAGCAAACGTCTCACCTCAATCGGAATCGTTACTTGTCCCCTTTGGGTGATTGTAGAAAGGAGTTCTTTCATTATCGATTCCCCCTTACTTTGTAGATTTCCAATGGTATTAAAAATATCATTTTTCTTCAATAATACCTTCTTCTGACCGCCTCAAACGGCTGCTCCGCGTCTTCGGCAATGGCGGTGATGGCGTCGAGGGTCCGCCGCAGGTCTTGATTGTTCTGCTCGTACACCCGCTCGAAAATGCTCAAATCTCGGAGGTAGGTCAAATAGTGGAGGATGACCGCGTTATTGAGCTGCACGGAGGCAAAGTCGGAGGTTTGCGCAACAGCCCCGGGCAATTGGCGAAATTCTTCCTGGAGCTGGGTGAATACGTCTTTTCTCTGCACCAGCTTTTCCTCTTCGGATAAGGCCAATGCGTATAACGCGGTCAGTCGCTGACGGGCCTGTTCGAGAAAGTGTGAGACGGCCAACTCATTTTCCCATGTGGCTCGCAGGCGTTGGGTCAGGGCGTGGGTCTCCCCATGCGCTTTGACAAAAAAGGCGATAGCGCCACGATACCCGGCAAAATTGGCGAGCGATTCGTTAAAAGCCGTCTGTCCGGACAGATAAAACGTATTATGAAACAGCTCGTGCAGCACGATATTGGCCAGGGTGACCCGGTCATATCCCAACAGTTGAGGCAGGAGGGGGTCGGCAAACCAGCCCAGGGTGCTAAAGGCGGCCGCGGTCCTAATATAGGTGTCAAACCCTTGCGCCTCTAAACGCCGGGCTTCGGCGTCGGCTTGCGCGCGCTCAAAATATCCCTTGTAGGAGACCCGGCCGACAATGGGGAACCACCAGGTATAGGCTTTCAAGCGCGTCCGGTGTGCCGCGGTGACGACATAAATGATTGGCGGCGAGGGGAGCTCGGACACACTGCCATAACTCCCGCCAACCCGGAAGCCGAGGTCCTGCTCGGCAAAGGCCCGTACGCGTAAGACCAGCCGGAGTTTTTCCTGGGTGGACAGGTCGAGCTGCCCAGGCTTCCGCAAGATGTCGGCAATAGGTCTACGGTACCATAGAATTTTTGCCTCTTCATACCCGGCTCGCAGAATGTACAAGGGGGTGCAGGCCGGCAGCACACACAGGCCGGCAAAAATGAGGAAACGTGCCAACATTTTCATGTCGTGCTGAGAGCGCGCTTACTCATTTCAGGACCCGAGGCCGCAGGCGCATAGCCGTCTCGTTACACGTCTTCCAGAACGAGTCCGTCCGTGCGGGATTGGGGGATGCCGGCGGCGTGGGCGTACTGCAATTGGTATAAGCGCCAGTAAATACCGCGCTGCGCCATCAATGCCCGATGGGTACCAACTTCCCGCAGCCTGCCCTTGTGCAGGACGATGATGCGGTCGGCGTTCTGGATGGTTGAGAATCGATGCGCAATCACCAGCGTGGTCCGGTTCTGCATCAGCTTGGTCACGGCATCCTGAATGAGTACCTCGGTCTCCGGGTCAACACTCGAAGTGGCTTCGTCCAAAACCAGGATGGCCGGGTCATAGGCCAAGGCCCGGGCAAACGACAGGAGCTGGCGCTGGCCGGCAGACAGATTGGCGCCGCGCTCATGCAGGTGTTCCTGGTAGCCGTTTGGCAGTTCTCGAATAAAGTCTTCCGCATTGACGTGCTGCGCGGCGTGCCGCAAATCGTCCAGCGTGAGGTCGGTCCGGCCCAAACTCAGATTGGTGGCCACATCGCCAACAAACAGGAAGACGTCCTGTAGCACTACGCCAATCCGGCTGCGCAGGACGTGCAGGTCCCATTCGCGAATATCGACGCCATCCACCAGGATGCGGCCACGCTGAATATCATAAAAGCGGTTGAGCAGCTTACTGATCGTGGTCTTGCCTGCGCCGGTCGCTCCGACCAGGGCAATACTCTCACCAGGGGCGACCGAAAAGGACACATCCCGCAGCACCCACTCCTCCTCGTTGTATGCAAACCAGACGTGGTCAAATGCTATCCGGCCCGTCACCGCGGGCGGCCGATGCGCCTCGGGCGGAGAGGTGATCGTGACCGGCGTGTCCAGCAGTTGGAACACCCGCTCAACCGCGGTCATCGCCGTCTGCATGGTGGTGTATTTTGTACTGAATTCCCGGATGGGGACAAAGAACTTCTGCAGGTATTCGATAAAAGCCACCAGCGTTCCCAGGGCGACCAGACCCTGACCAACCTGACCCGCGCCATACCACAGCATAAGCGCAATAGAGACAATGCTCAGCGCCTCAACAATAGAGAACAGGCTGGCCTCATACATATTGGATAAATGGTTGGCGTCGCGATGCGCGCTATTCCGCTGCTCAAACTCGGCAAACATTTTTCGCTCTTGCGCAAACACCTTGACAACCATAATCCCGGACAGGGTTTCTTGAAGAAAGGCGTTGATCCGCGCCAAACGTTCGCGGATGACCCGATAGGTCACGCGCGTCCGGGTCCGAAAAAAATTCAGGATGAGCAACAGCGGGGGCAGAAGGGCCAGCGTCACGACGGCCAGGTGAAAATCGATGGACAGCATAATGACGACAATGCCTACCAGGGTCAGGATATCCATAAAGATCGTCAGGGTCCCGGCAGAGAAGGCTTCGTTAATAGCATCGACATCCGTCGTGAGACGGGTGACCAGGCGACCGACCGGCGTGCGCTCAAAAAAGCTTGAAGGCAGTTCCTGCACGTGGCTGAACAGGTCATGCCGCAAATCGGCCAGGCTGCGCTGGGCGACCAACATCGTGGCCTGGAACTGGACGTAAAAGAACAGAAACTCGCCGAGCAGCGCAGCGGCAAACAGCAGACCAATGCGCGTCAACCCCGCGGCATCCCCCTGCTCGATATACCAATCCACGCCCAACTTGAGCAGATACGGTTGGGCCAGCAGACACGCAGAGGTCAGCGGCAGACAGACCAGCGCCACAATAAAGGTCGCGCGATACGGTCGGATATAGACCCACAGACGGCGCAGAAGCGCCAAGTCATAGGTTTTGCCGAGCGCCGCTTCGTGTTGCCCCGCGTTCATAGTTCAGCCAGTTCCTCTTCGAGCGCCTGATCTTGAAAGAGTTCCGTATACATTCTCCCCTGCTCAACCAACTCAGCATGCGTTCCCACCTCGACGATTCGCCCCGCATCCAGGACAACGATGAGGTCAGCGTCTCGTATGGCCGACACCCGGTGGGAAATCATGAGCACGGTCTTTTCTTTGGTGCTCGTCCGGAGCGCCTGAAGGATCTTCCGCTCCGTTGTCACATCAACGCTGGACAGCGCGCAATCCAGGACGAGGATGGATGTGTCAGCCAACAGAGCCCGCGCCAGCGTCAGGCGCTGCTTCTGTCCGCCAGACAGCGTCATACCCCGTTCACCAATGACGGTCTCATAGCCTTTGGGAAAGTCCTCAACCTCACCGTCAACACTGGCTGAGGTGGCCGCCCAGCGGACATCGCCCCCGTCCACCTCGGGTTGAGAAAAGGCAATATTGTCTTGAATGCGGGCCGAAAAGAGAAACGGGTCCTGGGGCACAAAACCGATACAGCGTCGGAGCTCGGCCAGCGAGAAGAGCCGAATATCTCGACCATCAATAGTGATGGCGCCGTGAGTGACGTCGAACAAACGCGGCAACAGCTGGACCAGGGTACTTTTGCCCGCGCCCATACGACCGACAATGGCAACGGTTTTTCCGGCCGGGACGGTAAGCGTAATATCGTGCAATACCGTTCGTCCGTCAGGCGCGTGTCCATTGCCCACGCCATTGCTCGGATTCTGGCCGTTGGACGGATAGGCAAAATCCACGTGCTGAAACCCAATCTCGCCACGCATCGGGGGCGCACTCCGGCTCGCGCCGTTCCCCTCGCCGTCGACAATGTCGGGCTGCGTTTGCCAAATCACCTCCAATCGTTGCATGGCGGCCTTACCACGCTGATAGAGGGAGATCAGCCAGCCCATGGCCATGGTCGGCCAGGCCAGCAGATGGAGGTAGCCCATAAACGCGACCAAGTCGCCCAAGCTGAGCTGGCCGGCAATGACCTGTGAGCCGCCGTACCACAACACCACCAGCAAGCCGGTTCCAGATATGCCTTTCATCAGCGGCGGGAACAGGCCGCGCAGGCGAGCCAGGGCAATACTCTCGGTCTTGAAACGATCATTCAGTCCGGCAAATACGCTGTTCTGCCACGCTTCGCGCACATAGGCGCGAATGACAGGTATGCCGCTGACGCTTTCCTGGACACGACTCGACAGGTCGGCCAGACCGGCCTGAACGTTAAGCGTGCGATCCATGAGCTGGCGACTCATCGCTCTGACCAGCAGAAACAGGAAGGGATACGGGGCGATCGCCAACAGGGTCAGGATGGGGTCCATGGCCAGCATGGCTGCCATGGCATACGCGTAATACAATGGGGTGTTCAGGATGTTAATAATGCCCAAGCCGAGCATCAGACGCACCGCGGTCACGTCATTGACGAGGCGGGACATCAGGTCGCCAATGGGCTGGCGTTGGTAATAGTTCAGCGACAGGGTCTGCAAATGGGCAAACAGCTCGTTACGGAGTTGATACTCGATATCCCGCCCAACGTTGAAGATCAGAAAGCGCGAAAAAGAGCGGACAACCCCCTGGAGCAGAGCAATCCCGATAATCAGCAGTACCGTAGACGCAATCTCGCGGACCGGCCGACCGTGCTCGATCCCCTCGACCGCCTGCTTGAGCAGCCACGGGATGGACATGGCCAAGGTCGCCGTCGTCACCAGACAGGCGATGCCACGCACATACCGATATCGGTATTGATAAATATACCCCCACAGACGTTGCATGCGTTCCGCTCAGCTTATCGGGGCGTATGCCTCTGACAAGGCCCTCTTTTCAGTCTCCTCAACAAAATCTGACACTCGCAGCATGAGTCCCACCGTACAGCCACCCATGAGCCGCCGCTTCCGCTCTCCGATGAAGGACGGAAGCGGGTCCGGGTCAAGACCGTCGAGATTCATCCCCCCGACGACGGTGCGGCTGATGGTGTACCGGGGCCAGCACAGTCTGCACGAATCCTAGACGCCTCGCTGTCTCCCGGATTGCCCGGACCGGACCGGCTCTGCCCGAGCCGCTGCATTCCACCCTTTGGTTGACGGAAAGGGGTGATACAAGGTATAGAAGCCGGTCCGTTTGAGGCGTCTCCAGGCCCACAGCTTGGCCAGACCGCGAATACCCAGGGCCAGGAGGACCAGCCCATACTCACGTATCCGAATAGCGCGGAGGAACCCGGCCCAGGAATACTCCGAGATCGGGCCGTTTTCGAGCAGGTGTGCGTGCTGACGGCGAATCTGTATTTTACCGCCCTCGGCACGTACCCGCTCAGCAAAATAATCCCGCCACGTCTGGGGCAGGACAAAAAACACCTGAGCCTGCATGGCTTTCCGCACGCGCTGTTTTCCGACCGCAACCGTCAGCCAGGCATCTTCCAGCAGCAAGTCTTCCGGCATGGGCTCGCTCAGCGCATCTTTGCGTATCAGGAAGAGGCGGCCGCCGGCATTGCCGAAGTTGAACCGATACGGCAGTGCGCCCATCCGACTCCAGATACTCGCCTCGGGCCCAAGCAGCGGGACTTCACGCGCGGCGATAAGCCCCAACTGCGGTTCCGTCTGCACGTGGGCGTATAAATAGGCAATGGAAGGCGGGTCAATGCGGATATCGGCATCACAGAACAGGAGCAGGTCTCCGCACGCCCATTGCCACAAGGTGTTCATGGCTCTGGGTTTTCCCCGCCAATCTGCCAACAGCACGCCACACGTCCATATCCCCCGCCCCTCAGCCCCCGGAGAGGACTGACACGGTTGAGGCGTTTGCGCCTGCTCCGCGGAGGAGAGCCCAATCTCCCGGAGCGATATCGCATGACGCGCACAAAAATCCCGGACCGCCAACAGTGGCGGACAGGGCTGGTCCGGGCCGACCCCGTTAATGCAGATGAGCAGCTCTCGCACACAGCCGGACGGGAGTTGGGGCGACAGACTGGCCGCAAACAGGCTCTCCAGCGTGCTGCCCAGGTCCGGTTCATCCGCTCGGCACGGAATGGCGAGAGAGAGCGTCATGAGCACTGAGAGTCCTGCAAAAGACGCCGATAGTGTTGTTCGAGCAGGGCGGCGTCGGCGCGAATCGATCGGACGGCGGGAAAGGCTTGTGAGAGCCGGGCGACCAAGTCCGGTTCGGTAATAAAACGATACATCTTTTGACGCAGGTCAACAATATTGCGCGGCTGAAAGAGCAGCCCGTTCTCGCCGTCCGTTACCCACTCGCGCATGCCGCCAAAGTCGGCGGTAATCACAGGGGTATGGGCCAGAAAGGCCTCCCGAATCACCAACGGAGCATTTTCATACCAGATCGAGGGCACGATGACGACATCCACTGCAGCCAGAATGCGACCGAGCTCATGCTGTTCGTAGCGTCCCATATACCGAATACGGGGCGAGTTCGCCAACTGGGAGCGGAAGCGTTTCTCATCTGGATAAGGCGCATAGGCCGCCTCTCCGCCATAGATATGCAGTTCTGACTGGGGCAAAGTCTGAAAGGCCTCGACCAGCAGATGGACGCCTTTCACTGGGTCAACAACACCAATATAGCCGAAAATAAGGGGCCGCTTTCCCCCCGCGCTCGGAGCGGGCTGAATGGCGTCGGTCTGCAAGCCACACTCGTGAAACAGGATTTTCTCTTGTGGCAGGCCAAAAGCCACAAACTGCTCGCGCAGGAAACGCGACGGAGCCAAAAACAGCGAAACCGATTCACACAGGGTCCGAATATGGGCCATACGGGCCTGAATTTGCTGCTGAGCCGAAAGCGAGACGGACTGGGAACCCGTGTATTGACCATACCAACGCCGTGCCTGCTCTCTCAGCCAGGATTGTTGAGCAAGGAGCGGTTTCAGCCAGCGATAGAGAGCCGACATCTTGGTATCGAGCAAATGGTGAAAGCACTGGGCGCAGCCGGAATCGGTCTGGCCGGGACAGACCGATAAATCGGGTTTCAGAAACCGGCCGCGCTGACAGATGAGCCAGTAGTCATGCAGCGTCATCACCACCGGAATCTGACGCTGAACCGCTTCTCGCACACACGTTGTAGACAAGTAGACCAGGTGCTGAAAATGGACAATATCGGGCTGAAAACGATCCAGCACCTCCCCAAAACGGGTGGCAATGGTGTCGTTTTGATAACTGTCCGCAAAGGTCGTGCTCTCTCGCTGGGTATTGTTGATACGAGTGACCTCAACATCCGCAACTGCCGTTGTTTCCAATGCATACTCAGGCTGCTGGGTGTTCTCACGACGCGCAAAAACCGAGACGGCGTGGCCCTGCCGGGCCAGCTCCTGGGCAAGAGTCGCCGCGTAGGTTTCGGTTCCTCCCAGATATTCCGGCGGCAAGCCGTTGACGCCCTGGACAATACGCATGGGTCTGCCCTGTCTCAACCCGGCCCCTTATGGACCTATCGCATAGGCTTCAAGCCGCGAGGGGCCATCATCGTGCTTACAAGTCGGTATATACAGGATGTCGTCATGAATAAGCGGCAGCAAGTTGCGCGACCTCCAACCGAGCATCTTCTGGCGCTCAATAATATGCCCATCCCGAACACGGACACCCAGAGCAAAGTTCATGTCACCGACCCAGGCGTATTCTTCTCCGGCCTCTCCAAATGGTGCAGTAACAACACGGGTGGGATGATAACGAAAACGTACCCGAGACTCCTGGGTTGAAAAATCCGGCGCTTGCCAGAACGGCTCAAAGCGTGGCTTCCCGTTTGCCAGAATAATTTTCAATGCCACCAAACCGGCGGAGTGGGTAGAATCGGGCATAAAGGTCGGAATGATAACAACCGGCGTGCCGTCCACTTCTGTCAGCGTCGGTTGCGTCACGATCATCCCGGCCCAGTCGATTTTGCATTTATCTTCTGCCGTCCCACAGACCTCAACGAGCTTGTGTCGATCATACAGCAGCCCCATGTGCTCGGCATCAACAAGATAAACACTGCCCTCCTTGCCGGGTTGCACGTAAACGGTCGGACCGTTCGGGACTGTGACCGTAACCGGTGCGTTTGCTCCTAAGTCATAGTCGGACCAGGCAATGCACTCCCAGAATGTTTTGTCGTCACACACGCCAGAAGCGGGCCGGAGAGCGTCGTCTCCGACTGGCAGCCGGGGAATAAAGAGATTCTTACACGACTCAAGACATGCCAGAGCCGGTTCGCTGGGGTTGAACCCGTTACAGAATTGCGCGTCACAGCCAGATTCAAACGCGAGTCCAGGGCCGACTCGCATCAGCGTGTTCGCATAATTTTGACGGGATGGGTCAAGCCGACCATTCCCAGTTGGAATAAGCAACTCGAAACCGTCTCCCACGGAGAACACCTGCGGGCCAGCATGAGCCCACACCCCGCCCCCACAAATCGTATGCCGTGTGCCTGACTTCCCCTCTGTCGGACACGAAGCCTCGGGGGTTGTCAGCAAGACACCAGAGACCGCCGCTTCCGCGCCTCTCGCTTGCCAAGCACTCAGGTCAAGCTCGAAGACCCACCCATGCCAGGGCTGAATATCCAGATAATTCCCGAACGACACGTAGACATAGCCGAGGTGGTCATCTGCTCCGGCGGGAGCATACACCAGCGCAGCACGCGAGAGGGCAGTAGCCGGATTGAAGCGGACAACTCCCGTCCCATCGCTGCTTGTCTTTTGGGCCTCTAATTCCACTACAGGAAAGGCCGGGTCGAGCCGGCGTGCTCCAAGATCAATGACCGCCACCCTGTGGCTGATACGCTCATGCGAGCGAAGCGCACGGACTTGATAAGAGACAACAAGCTTGTTTTGAAATTGGACAGGAGTCGCCAACAGCCAGGGTCGATATCCTTCAGGCACCGGAAGTCGTATCTCCCACACGCGTTCTCCGGTCCTGGGCTGCACTCCGGCAATCAGTCCATCGGAGACAGCGACCAAAACAAAAGACTCCCCCTGAGAGGAGGCCACCAGAGGAGACGCCATGATACAGCCCGTAAACTGTGGAGCATCTTTCTCCGGGTATAGGCGCGTGAGTTGGGGGACAGTAGTCGTTTCTTCGCCCGCCCCCGAGAGGCAGGCGACAAGGCTGCACAAACCTGTGTAGAGAACGAGCATCTTGCAAAAACGCATGACCAACCAGTCTCCTTACCCGGGGGCGACGAGTAGCCGCCGTATACTCTTCGCTCCTAGAGCCAGCGTCGAAGAGCGTGTCTGAAGCGTCGGAAGGGTGCTAAGGCCGGGGAATGACATGAGGCCGACGACTCCCGCCTTGTTTGCTCCCGCTGTGCCCGCCACTCTGCGGCGCGCTGCTGTTGCTGTTCATGACTGATACGTGCCTCGCCCTGTTTGAGAATGACAACAGTAAAGTCTTCGTTGCGGGCCACGACCTCTTGCACAAAAAGACCCGTCTCCTCCGGGACAAGCGGACGGGGCAATCCATCTTGCGTCTGGCATAGGAGTTGTCCTTTCTCGTCCAGATACAAATCAAATTGGTGCAGCTGTTCCCAGTGCTGCCGGCTGCCTTCTTTGGTATGAAAATCGAGGACAATGAGACCGCCGGCACGTAAACACCCACAGGCTTGGCCAATAAGAGATGGAGGATCTTCAACGTGGTCAATAGCATTCCGCGTAAAGATAATGTCATAGGTTTGTGGAGAGAGAAAAGTTGTCAGCTCTTCAGCAATTATGCTCAGTTCCCGATGGCACGCTATGGCCGGTAGGTCGGCTAGTCCGTGCCGTTCTCGGATAATACGATACATATCAAGCAAGGGATCAACGCCAGTCACGCGCAACAAGCCCCGCAGGGCACCCCAACGCAATACGGAAATTGGGCCGCAGCCAATATCGAGCGTCTCCACAGGCTTGTTGTCCCGCTCGTGGAATTGTCGGATATAGGGCAGCAGGAATTGCGGAAATATGCGTTCACAATGGGTTCGACTGAGAGATTGAAGAAGGGACTGTGCATTCTGGGTTGGCCGACCGTCCCATTCATTGAGGCCGCCGATTTCAAAGTCATGGTGGGCCACTTCCTGACACAGCGCCAGTTCCCGGGGCGCGGCGGGAGAAGGATATTCACTGTCCACACAGGCAAACCCGCTGGAGGCACATTCACGCCGAACCGCCTCCAAAAAATGTGCTCGCTCCGAAACAACGACAACCACGCGGCACGCAGGAGAAACCGTACTCTGGAGAACGCCGGGCTGTAGGGGTGTCGAGCGAGTCAAAACCGCATCAAGCGTAAGCCAGTCGCGCCAGACGTGAAGAAGCCGGCGCAATTCATCACACTCAACCCCAGTCTGCTCATCAATGACACAAGCAACGCCAACACTGTTTCCACCACTCAATGGACGAGCGGACCGGAGATTAAAAAGCGTGCGCATGAGAATATTCATAAGAGCCCCTGGTCAGGAGAAAGACGAGCTTATGCTGGCGGCACGCTCACGCCTGACGTGTCTCAGCCCGGACGGAAAGGAGCTGAGAATAGGCATTGCCATTCCAACTGAGCATTTTTTACTACAGCATTTTCCAAAAACACTCTATACTGTATACGTAGAACAATGAGGAGCACAAAGGGTATGACCGTTAAGCCGGAAGACATACAATTAAGCCTAGGACAAAAGCGCTTGATCGCTGAGCAGGCAGGCAGAAACGGGAAGCCGTGGCAGAGCATCTTGCAGGAAGTCCTTGAATCCAGTGGTGTCACAGACCATGAAGGTCTGGATTCGGAATTCATGGACTGGTGCGCAGAACAGGTGCGCGGGAAAGATAGTATCTCTCTTGACGAGGCGCACCGTATGCTCTCCAGATGCTCAGGGTCCCTGGCTCAAGATATCATTGATGACCGTAGCGATCGCTAAATGAGCCGCTACTTTTTCGATTCCAGCGCGTTGGTCAAGCGGTATTGTCCTGAGGCTGGTACTGACGAAGTAAGCTGTCTCTTTGCCGCTTCAGACGCGACCCACTACATCTCCCGACTGGCGGTAGTCGAGGTACAACGGGCACTTGCCAGACGTGTCCGCACCGGCAAAATCCGAGAGCCGGAGCTGGACCGCCTCCGCAACCTTTTCTATAACGACATCGGTCAGCGGCTGTTGCAAGTGCGACGCTTCCGAGATTTTCACTATCACAACGCTGTGCGCTTGGTCCGAAAATATGCCGCTCCCCAAAAGACCCCCTTGCTGGGCACGCTCGATGCCCTTCATCTTGTCTCAGCCCTGGACCTCCACAGGAATAATGCCGTCGATTTTTTCGTCTCTGCGGATAAAGACCCGTGTGAGGCGGCTGAGGGATTAAGCGTCAGTAATCCCACTCTCTGATAAGGAGGAAAAAGTACAGATTGAGACAAGAGGCACGGCTGGAATGTGTCCCTTCTATTTCAACATCCTCAACCGGAGTCGTCTCCAAGACGACAATCAACAAAATTCCGTCGAACACTCCTGGTTATTAACAAGCGTCAGCAGCTTCCCTTTCTTATTACGATTGCGTGCTGCCGCCCCGCAAGCTGCCTTCCAGGCCCAATCGGCAAACATCCGCTTCGGTGGCAAGATGATCTAACCGTCATCCTCATCGCCAACGGCTGTGAATTCACCAACGGCGATACAGAGCGCCGTGAGCGCACAAACAAAGGCCGCCCGGTCATCGTGGTTCGTAATCTCACTCGGTGCGTGCGCCCACCTCCGGTCGTTGAGCAAACGCTCAAGGAACCAGTCGAGACGCTGATGATTCGCCAAATGAACGAAATATCTATCCGATTTCTGTTTAGGGTGTTGTAATACCCCCGGACGGTCAACCAGCACCCCGAGAAACGTTGTTGGAAAGGCTTCGACGATCGCGTGCTCATCTATGCGCACCTGATGACTCGCTTTGGATATTATATTGAATGCTTGACTTCCAGAGGATAATCCTACACCCTCTGGAGTATGAAAAAAGTCTTGAAAAACACAAAGTTACCGCGAAGAAGACTCTGAAAAAACGAACCCTCACACGGCCTCCGTTGAAGAAGAAACGAAAGCTGAAAATCCGACACCTCACGTACCCCTCTGCCCCCGGACGCGCCGCCAGAGAGGGAATATCCATTTTTCAACTGTTTGCACTGTTCCCGGATAAAGATTCCGCCCGCCGGTGGTTTGAAGAGGCTTTTGGGGGAGACGAACACAAATGCCCGTATTGTAAACAGTCAAACACGTATGCAACCAAGACGGGAAAGCCGCTGCCCTATCGCTGCACGGATTGTCGCAAGTATTTCAGCGTGAAGACGGGGACGGTGATGCAAGATAGCAACCTTCCTTTACGCCGCTGGGTGTTCGCTTTGTATTTCATGTGCACGAATCTCAAAGGCATTTCGAGCAGGAAAATGCACCGGGAATTGGGCATCACGCAGAGTAACGCCTGGCACATGACCCAGCGGATTCGCGAAGCCTGGAATGAAAAAGGCGAACGCTTTGACGGCCCCGGTCGAGGTCGATGAAGCGTATAGGGGAGGGAAGGAAAAGAACAAACACGCTAATAAGCGCCCTTATCCTGGGGGAGGACCCGGCGGGAAGTCCACGGTTGGCGGAATGAAGGATCGACGAACGAATAAGGTTCGCGCGAAGGTCGTGGAACACGCCGATCAAGTCACCCTCCACACGTTTGTCAACGAGAATGTAGAACCGGGAACAAAAATCTACACCGACGACCACAAAGGCTATATCGGTCTCAGCAATCACGAATCTGTGAAACACAGCGTGGGGCAATATGTTGAAGGTCAGGTCCACACGAACGGAATAGAATCCTTCTGAGCACTGCTCAAACGTGGCTACGCTGGCACGTTTCACAGGATGAGTAAAAAGCATCTCCATCGGTATGTGAACGAGTTTGCCGGACGCCACAATATCCGCAGTCTGGACACGATTGAGCAGATGGCGGCGGTGGCGGTGGGGATGGTCGGGAAACGGCTCCAGTACAAAGATTTGATCCGTTGAATGTAGAAAAGCACACACTCTATTTGGAATTCGTCAGGGTTGAGTGAAATGCCTCGTCCACAGACATGCGCTGTTGCAAAAGCGGGAGAAGATGTTTTCGCACTTTACGAGCGTACGCTCGCCCTCTGTTGCCGTCTTCGGGGGAATTGACATATATGCTAGCATGGCCGATGTGATCTTCATGGGGAGTATCAACAACGACGAACACCTGCTTTCCTTTATCATGGATTGTGCGGACCCCTTCAGCTTTGAATAGTGCTACTTCTTCTTTCCAGTCCTGCCGGTTAGTGCCATTGCATCGGTTTTGCACCGCTTGCTTGATGAAATCAATCGAAGTGTACTGCCGTCGATGAACGGAAAGGCCTTCTGAAAGCAAGTTTTTCGGGCTTATGGCCGACTCCACTACATTCCCTTCTTCATCGATATGTTGGGGATCGCATACTTCCCGAATGAGATATTCGTCATTTTCTACAGGTCCAGGAGAACGAGAGGGGTCGGGGCTGACTCTCTCATTAAGATGAGGAGGAGGGGCCATGAAAATAAGAAGAAGATATTTGTAGGTTAGACGGTGAGCATCTCTACGAGACTGTCAGGCAATCCTTCAAAGACCTTGACGGCATCGTCCATGAACTCCTGCTCGTCATTGTTGGTTGCGTAGTAGGAATACGTTCCGTCTCCATAGAGTCCGAGATCAATATGGAGGCCATCATCTTTCCGTTTCCACAAAAAATTTATATCCCCATCATGGGCCATATAGATTTTGGGAACGGGAATATCAGGAATGGGCAAGAGACGAATAAATTCTTCTGCTTCTTCAAAAGCTTGATCGGTCGGCCATTGGACATCAGAAGAATGATCTTCCTCTGCGATATTACGCAACTCCTTCAGTCGGTCCAGCAATGGACTGCATAGTTCTTGTTGCTGTCTGGCATCCTGGCGACTATTGGGTTCTGTCGAACTTAATAAATAGAAATTCTGATGGGGCGGCGGCATAATGGAACTCGATGAGGTAGTGCGCCTTCCCAGAATTTCAGAGGCTACTGAGCGACAGACATGTTCTATTATTACCTTTTGGTCAATGATGGGAGGGAGCACAACCACCAATTTCTTCCACGTGCCGTTCGGGTTTTGGACTTTAAGATCGACCTCAAAAAGACCCTCCTCATCGAAGGAATGAGTCCTTTGAGGCGACGGATAATCTTCTTCAGAAGTACACGTAACAACATTTGGTATGACATTGAGCATATACTCACCCTGCTTGGCACAAAAATCTGTTGTGAAACTGCTTGACCTGACTCCTCACCTCCTCAATCGCTGCCAGTTTTTCTCTTAAAGAATCCGTGAATGAGATGTCTTGATGCCCATTGAAGGCCACAAAGAGGTCTCGACCTTGTGACCTGCTCTCAGGTTCAAGGCGAATGTTGTACTGTTGTATTGCATGACCTGGAAAAGCAGACGCTATCGACAATGTGGCGACGTTCGTGTGGTCATTGTATACGTGTCGAAAAAGATCAGTCTCTGTCAAAGTCTGACAAAACTCTCGTCCCCCCCGACCGATTTCTTGGGCGTAAAAAACGGCGTCGCAGTTGATGCCCACCGCAGAAATGAATCCCCTGACCGGCTCCAATTGTTTGGCGACTATAGTCGCCGCGGCCGAGAGGGGGAGAGGAAGAATCTCTCGTCCGGAACAACGAATGTCGACACGATCAGGGGTGACCGAGAAGCCATAGACACCCCGTGCATAGCGGAACTGGCCGACCGGGCCTGCTTTGATTTGGTCTTTCTCAAGAGGGCCGAACGGATCAATCAACGCTCGCTCGTCAAACATGGAGATATCAAATTCTCTCCCAACAAAGACAATCGTGCTAGTAATACTTTTAGGCATGCTATTCCTTATTCGCTACTGTAGCACTGTTTCCCTTCCGATCTATCCCGCCCCTTGAAACCCCCTCTCCTTCTTCTGTATAGCGGCATAAGGAGAACATTACTTATGCCTAAGCTCAAAAAACGGAAAACAAAACACCGCGACATGCCGAAAGACCCGAAGGACTTGGCTCGGGCGATATTCGCCTATGGTCTGCCGGAAAAGAAACGGAAACGGATGCAAGCAGAGGAAACGGCGTAATTCTTCGCGGTTTGTTGCCGTCTTACGTTCGTCGGGAAAGGGTCTAGCAATAAGTATAATTCTCCTCGCTTTGTTTACACGGCAAAAGTTTTTCACAAGCATAGCAGACTTATTCGCCTGCTCGTTCAGCTTCTTTCCGTTTGGCGAACTCGACTGCCCTGGCTTGCCAATTCTTTCCCGAATATCTTTTTGGGTCAGGAGACACTCAGCGCTGCGATAATGTCCGATTTCATCGAAACTCGGTCGAAGAGGGCCGTCAATGGCAACTGCAAGCAAATCGTGAGCATCCACGACACACTTAATCGTATCCTTCCGATCAGGTTCAATCGCACGAAATCTACGAATATGCCATTCGACCTCGCGCTCACTCCATGACAGACGACAGACGGCGCTTGACTTCTTCTTCTGCGACCCGACCAGCCGACATCAATTCCAAGTACGCTTCCCTTAACGTTCATTACACTCCCTTAGAGCGCTAAACAGCGCATACTGGACCAGTTTCCTTCCAGATTTGGACGCATACGACACTCACCCTCGCCAACCCAGCGTTCCGTCTGGCGTTGATTGTATACTACAAGCGAACAGACAGTCGCAAGGTGTACGCATTGCCATTCCAACTCGGCGCTCCGGCTTCATAGCGGAACCCGGCCACTGCACACATGGCCCTGAGCGCCTCAGCCGTCGGCAGCCACCACCAGGGGCCGAAATCCTCGAAACTCCACTCCGCCACCTCCTGCGTGATGCCGAACGCCCCATCTCCGACAATGCCCTGCCAATAGGATTGCACGATCGCGCGCTCTCGGCCTTGGAGGGCCGGGATGCACAGCATGGCCGCGGCAGGAACCTCAAGGACCCCTTGGGCGCTTTCGACCCGAGGCGCGGTGATTGCCGAGGTGAGGACGAGGGACTTACGGGTTATCTTGCGTAAGGCGCGTAAAAAACGAACCGGCTCAGGCATATGATACAGCACCCCGGAGCAGTGCACGACATCGAACTGCGGGCAGGGGTCTGCCTCGGCCAAGGTCAGGATGTCTGCACTCACACACTCCACCGCTGGAAGCCGGAGCACGCGCCGCCGTTCATCAAACAACGCCCACAGCTCACTGTCAGGCGGCGAGATATCAATCATGGTCAGCGTGCGCGCGCCGTACATGTGGGCAACTGAAACCTTCTCATTCACCGTCCCCCATAGCCCGCCAACATCGGCAAACGATTTTCCAGCCACAACCCGGCTGATATAAGTATTTCGCACATCACTCATGGGGCTCCCTTACGGAGTAGAAAACGAGGGGTTCTATTCTTGGAGACAAACGCCCCGGGGGTCTCTTGACCAGCCTCGGGGCACTTACAACAGATTGAAGCGTTTGAGCACCGCGGCCACTGTCTGATTCTGCTGCCCTAACGCCCGAATGGCTTCCAACAACGCAGATACACGCGAGCGCTGCTCCGTCAACTCCTCTGCAAGGCCGGCGACTTTGTCCTCAAACGGTCGTGCTGCCGTCCGTCTATCCCACACCACGATACTGATGTTGATCGCGACGATCGCCACAAACGCAGCCAGTATACCGAGCACCAGCCGGAAATGCTCCTCAAGCCGAATGTTCATATCCGCCCGCAGTTGCCGGGTCTGCCGAGACTGCTCCTCAAACTGAATGTTCATGTCCGCCCGAAGCTGCCGGGTCTGCCGAGACTGCTCCTCAAGCCGAATGTTCATGTCCGCCCGCAGCTGCCGGGTCTGCCGAGACTGCTCCTCAAGCCGAATGTTCATGTCCGCCCGCAGTTGCCGGGTCTGCTCCTGCATATCCGCCCGCAGTTGGGCCATCTCTTCCTGCAACCCCGTCAGCCCCTCGTCCAGGCGCGTCTCCAACCGCGTCAGCCGCTCCGCAATCTCTCGGTCCGTCAACGCCGGCGCCGGCGTGACCGCCCCCGCCGCTATGGGCAGCCCTGCTATGCTCCACAGCACCCACCCGAGTAATAGCCCTCGCATAACGTCACCCAACAGGCTGAGATTGCGAAAGTCAAGCCTCGCTTCTCGACGTGAGTGGTAGTTGTGGACGATCCCATTGACTTTGATCCCTGGTATGCTTTGTGGCTATGGTAGAGCGTGTGGAGAACGACACTATGCGTGCGGATACTATTGTCCAAGCCCGAATCGACCCTGATGTAAAAGCGCGGGCGACTGAAGCGCTGGAAGCGCTGGGACTGTCTGTATCGGAGGCCATTCGTCTGCTGCTGGTGCGCGTAGCGGAGGAAAAGCGCCTGCCGTTTACGGGCCGAGTTCCCAATGCCACAACCGCCAAAGCGATAAGCGAGTTGGAAAGGGGCAGCGGGAAACGGTTCGACACGACTGACGACCTGTTTCAAGACTGTTGTCTCTGTTGATCGAACGTCAGCCATACGTTCTTCTCCAGGCCCGACATGACACGGGCGACTGCACCTCATTCATGATGTTCCCTCGCGGAGTAAGCACCGTTTGAGACGATTTTTCAGGGACAAGAGCCACGAACGGTTGGTCTTGAGCAGGGCGGTATAGAAGGGCAAAAACATCCGGCGGACCGAGAAATACAGCGCGGTACGCCAGGAATGGCCATACGCGGCCACAAGGTGGGCCGGAATCAAGCTCGTTCCTGTCCCGTGTTCAGTGCGCTGCTCCCGTTCCTGCCAGAGCCAGTCCGTCACGGTGGTGATGCGCAGGTACTCCACCGCTTGGGTTGCACAGGCCCGACCGAGACCAATCCCAGGAACCGGCGCGGTTGCCGCTTCCCGCTCCTGCCGTGCGGCTTCGTAGGCCGCCAGAATAGTATCGGTCATCTGCTCCAGTCGAAAGTGATCCTGAATACGCTGACGCCCCTGCCGGCCCATGCTCTTGCGTTGCTCCGGCTCGTCCAGCAGTTGAGCCAGGATAGTGGCATACTGCCGGGCTTCGTCTTCTTCCGACCCGCGCCCAATCAGTACCCCACATTCAGGCGTCACCAACTCACGCTGTCCGCCCACATCAGCCCCCACAACCGGCACCCCGCAGGCCATCGCTTCGTAGACCGAAAGCGCGACCCCCTCCCACTCCGAGGGCAGAAAGAAAATATCGGCTGCCACCATCAGGTCCCGCACATCGGTATTCGGCAGCGACCCGACAAGGCGGACCAGCCGCTCCAGCCTGTGCGTGCGGACAAAGGTCTTGAGCCACGCAAAATCCGGCCCGTCGCCGGCGACCACCAGCACGAAATCAGCCTTGGCTCGGGCAAGGCGGAGCGCTGTCTGCGCCAAGACTTTGGGCTGTTTTTGCGCACATATGCGTCCGACAAACACAATCAGCGGGGTTGATTCAGCAATGTCGAACTTGTGGCGGGCACGGCGGCCCCGCTCGGAGTCGGGCCGCCAATAGTCGGCGTCGATATTCGTATAACAGACGTGGATAGCGACCGACTCAGCGCCCCGCTCTGCCATCCAGGCTTTCAGATATTCCGACGAAACCAGGCTTTGGTCAAGCACTTCCTGATAGTTCACCGACATCTGCGGATAGCCGCCATTCTTCCAGGCCTCTTCCTCAATATGACAGAAATCAAGCAAGGGCAGCCTTGGAAAATAGGCCCGCAAATAGGGCAGGAGTTGGTAGCCGAATTCACTGTGCGAGACGAGCACCGCGTCCATCTCCCGGCTTTGGATCAGATAGCGCAGAAAGCGCGGATAATCCGCGGGTCGAAGAAAATGGTGCAAGATAAAAATATCGGGCGTCAAGCGGGCAAACTGGGCCAGCCAGGGATGATCCCCGCTAAGGGTGGTAGCAATCGTCACTTCCCAGCCTCGCCGGACGAGTTGGCCGAGCAGGTCCAGATTGAATTTGTCCGACCCGCCCATGGTCAGCCACGGCACGAGTAGCAACAAACGCGGCTTGTCCTTATGGAGTCGGTTCTCCCACGGGAGCGTATCGGAAACGGTCTCATACGGCGCGAGCGGCGCGGCCTGGGGAGTGGGGAAAGCGTCCCAGAGACGCGGATAGCGCTGACGCAATTGTTTCCGAAAGGCGGCCTCGCGCGTCCCGCCATCCCAGGTCTCCCAGCGGTCGCCGTGATTCTCGCGGCGGCGGTACCAGTCGAGATATTCCGGCAGCGTCGTACCCCAATAGCCCTCGCTGGCGCAGTGCAGCCAGAAGTCCCAGTCTTCCAGCCCGCCCCGAATCGTTTCGTCATAGCCGCCGACGGCGGTATGCACGCTACGCCGCACTGCACCGGTTATGTCCACAAGATTCTGCTCAAGAAAGACACCGCCATTGTGGAAGCCTTGCTCCCACAGGTATTCCTTGGCATCAAAGCTCACCGAGTAGCCCTTTACAAACGCAAATTCAGGATAGGATTCCAGCAGCCAGACCCATTTTTCCATGGCGGTTGGCTCCAGCAGGTTATCGCTGTCAAGCTGGACGATATACGCGGCTTGCGCGGCCTGAAAGGCACGGTTGCGAGCTGCACTCGGACCCTGATTGGTCGGCAGGTCAAGAACCCGAATACGGGGATCATCCAGACGGCGGTAGTCATCCAAAACGGTCAGCGCTTCCGGGTTCGTAGACGCGTCATTGACAATGATCCACTCCCACTGCTGGAAAGACTGGCGCAAGACAGAGCGCGCCGTCTCATGAAAAATCGCGCCGGTATTGTAATACGGCGTCACGATGGTCACCGCTGGCGGGGGAGTCGGATCGACCGGACGATAGCCATAGCCCGGACGCCGGTCCGAGGCCGGGGTGTTGGTGTAATCAGGGCTGTTCGGATCAATCATTGTTTTCTACATTTGGCCGGAAATTCCCGGGCCGGCTTGACCAGTTTCAAACGAGTACCCAAGCGACCCCAAAAGCTCTCCTGCCACTCGGCGGTACGCTGCTGGGCGATGCGCTCCCAGTTGTTCCGCTGCTCTTCCAGCCAGGCTTTGCCTGTTTCCAATTCTTCTATCCAGCCTTTGAGTTCGTGAATGAGGTCGGTCTGGGTCTCGGCTACACTCTGCCAACTGGCCCGCTGGGCTTCCAGCCAGGCTTTGCCTGTTTCCAATTCTTCTATCCAGCCTTTGAGTTCGTGAATGAGGTCGGTCTGGGTCTCGGCTACACTCTGCCAACTGGCCCGCTGGGCTTCCAGCCAGGCTTTGCCGCGCTCGAGTTCAGCATTCCAGCGGCGGAGCTTGGTCAACGCAGTGAGGGCCTCGGCAAGCACTGCTCCGTCGCCGGATTGTGGGCGCCGACCGTGATACAGCCGAAGCGCCCAACGGGCAGCTTCAGCGATTTCCTCCACGCCATGCTCAAACCGGTAGGCGTGCGAAGCGTTGCCGCCGTGCCAGCGATAGCGGACTAAGGGACGCACCAGAAAACCAACCCGATACGTCAGACACAGCCTGAGCCACATGGCATAGTCACAGGCAAAGCCAAGGTCTGGGTCAAAGCCACCCTGTTCGAGCAATGGCCGGCGTCGAGCCAGCACGGTGGGCGCGCAGACCCGGTTACCGTGGAGGAGCAAGGTCCGAAAATACTCCAGCCCATCCCACAGCCCATCTTCGGTCGCGTCCTCAATCCAGTTGGCAAACGAGCTTGGCGCTGATGCCTCTACCAGCGTTTCGACCGCGGAATGGACAAAGCCGACCGTCTCATCTACGCTCAGCATTTGGACTTTGCGCTCCAGATTTTCGGGCAGCATCACATCATCCTGGTGAAAGATACACACCAACTCTCCACCGGCGAGTGCAAGACAGCGGTTCCAGTTGGCCGGAATGCCTAGCCGCCCCGGGTTGCGGTGTACCTGTATTCTCGGGTCAGAGAAGGACTGTACGATATCGAGCGTGGCATCGGTTGAGCCGTCGTCAACAATCAGGAGTTCAAAATCCTGATAGGTCTGGTTCAGAATGCTGCGGAGCGCCTCTTCAATATAATCCGCACCATTATAGGTGGGCAGGCATACGCTGACCGCGCGCGTCGTTGTCGGTTTCGACCGCCTCTCTCCCGCTGGGAGAGGCCTGTCCTGAGCCCGGTCAAAGGGGTCAGAGCGCAAGCTTTCTTCCGTCGGCTTGTCCCGCACGGCCTCATATACGGCCTCCATATCCTGAGCGTATGTCTGCGGGTCTCGAATTGACGTCGAAGCTGGTGTGAGCTGTTCACGCAACCGGGCATCAGTCCGCAGCCGCTCCAGGCAGCGCCGCAGATCGTGGGCGTTCTCGGGTTCAAACAGCAGGCCGTTTACCCCGTCCTGAATGACTTCCGGTAATGCTCCACGCTTGGCAGCAACGACCGGCAGACCGGCCTGAAGCGCCTCCCGCGTCACCAGCGAAAAAGTTTCCTCACACATGCTGGGCACAACCAACACGTCGTGCTGGGCCAGAATCGTACTCAATTCATCCAATGCATTATGGGCATAGGTTCCGTAAAAACGAATAGGCAGGTCTGCCGCGTCCGCCTCCAACTGGTCGGCATACGCCTGCCAGGCGTCCACACGGCTCCCGTACAGGGAGACCGCAATGCCACCACTTGGTAATCCATCCGTTGCTTCAACGAGTAAATGCGGGCCTTTATGCGGCATGAGGACACCAATGTATAACACTCGGAGCGGGCTCGGCTGCTGGTTTTTCTGGTCTGCTCGCTGTATCTGCCGGCCTGCCGGGATGCCAGGTGCGACGACTTGGATGCGCGGCTCCAGGAAAGGGAAAATCTCTTGCATTCGGTCGGCCAGAAATCGGGACGGCACAATCACCTGCCGCGGAATATACAGGAGTTGCTCAAAATACCGAAACCGGCGGCGGGCCTCCTCAGCAGTTGTCTCCGTCTGGAGGCAGGCAATACAGCGCTCACCCTGGTCCGGTCCCGGACATAGCCGGGTGTGGTTATCTATCAGGTGGATGCGGTAGCAGGCGAAAAAGAAGTCGTGCAGGCTGAGGACGACCGGATAGCCGAGTTGGGCCGGAACCTGGATCATACTGCCGGACAGACCTCCGACGTGCTGAATATGAACGACGTCGGGCCGGGTGTCGCTCAGCACGCGGTGGAATGCCTCGTCAAGAAACGGATGGTCATAATCAAAGCGGAAGTGTGAAACGTGGCTGCGGTTGTTGACAATACGCACCACATGAACTTCGTCGCCCGTGTCGGGCTCATCAGGTTCGTCTTGCCGAACCGAAAATTCTTCGGCAGCGGGGTCGGCGGTTCGGGCGAAAACAGTCACTCGATGGCCCCGCTCCGCAAGTGCCCGGGCCAGGGTCGCAGTGACCAGTTCCACCCCACCCCACTCCTGGGGCGGGTAGCCTTGCACCACTTGTAGAACACGCATGTTTACCGCCGCTTAATACTCTCTTGCAGAGAAAGCCATTGAACAAGTTGCGGAGCCAGAGCGTTCTTGCGTTCGCCGAGCCAGCCGCCCCATAGTGCCGCAAGATGCCAGGCCAGAGCTAGGCCCCCCCAACGCAGCCCGACGCGTAGCCGTCCCTGGTTTTTGAGCCAGCGCCAGAACGACAGGTCCCGGCGGGCTGCTCGCCAGACCGTTGGCAGGAGACTCCACACAGACAGACGGGCGGCCTGATTGAAATCGCTCAGCGCCTGGGCGTGATCGAAATGCCGCCTGAAGTTAGGCCAAGGGCCATAGGCGTGGGAATGATAGACCATGGAGTCGGCTCGATAGACGGTTGTATAACCAGCTTCAAGAACTGCTTTTGCCCAGAGCTGATCTTCGGCAAATTCTACCTCGGGGAAGGGAAATTGCTGCCACACGCTGCGGCGCAGTATTGAACTGACATTTGAGAAAAAATAAAAAGAGGCTGGATTGCTGGCATAGTCGGAGGCGTCACCGCTGTTCAGACAAGATTCCGTCCGGCCCGATAATTCGTCTTCAACAATGCGTCGCCACTCCATGGGGTGACAGTCCGGGCGAGGAAGGTGGCGGCTGTATGCTCCGGCTATTGACGGGTCGGCTTGAAGGGGAGCTAGCGTCTTCTCCAGCCATTCTGTATTGGCAGGAGTAGCATCTTGAGTGAGAAATACCAGGTAGTCGCTCTGGGCGTGGGCCGCGGCCAGATTGCGGGTTTTGCCGTGGCCGAACTCATGGGGCGGAATCCGTAAGACGCGCACCGCGTGTGACTCAAGAATAGCCAGGGTTTGGTCGCGCGAGCCGGAATCCACCGCGATGATTTCGGCCAGACGAAAGCGCCCCTGCTGGAGCCGGATGCGCTGCAAGGTCTCAGCCAGATAGCGCTCACCGTTTTTTGTGACCAGGAGAACGGACACACTCGGAAGATCGGTCATAACGTATGGGGAATGGCTGCGTCCTTACCTCTCAGGGGAAACGACATCCCCCCGCCTGTCCTCTGCACCTGGGAGACGCGGCAAGGCTCCCGAACGGTCAGGGTTTTGTCTTGCGACACACAATAGCGGCGTTGTCGGGCCATGCCCACATGCGGTTGATGGCTTCATTGGTTCCTTCTGCCCAGGTGACAATTGCTTTTTGCTGCGCTTCCACATGTTGCCGGAGGCGCTCTTCCAGAGCCAGCAGGTCCGCAGCAGGTACGAGTCGTAACCGGCGCAGGAGTTGAAAATACCTGGCCCTGAGCTTTTCTTTCAGCCCTCCCTTGGACCGCCGAGACCGCTGCCCGGTCGCCGCGTCGGCCCGTGGCAGGGCGAGCGGCGACAACAAATGGGGGACATCCTCACGGTTGGTGTGTATCACCTCAAGACCGACGTGCCGACAGACCGCTTTAAGCAACTCGGGATGATAGAAACGGACGTGCTCGGGGTCGCGCCAGAAGCCCAATAACTGCATTCGGATCGATTCGGGGTTGGGGACGACAATCACCACGGTTCCCGCAGCGCTGACGCGAGGCGCGAGGAGTTCAAAAAAACGCAGGACCTGCTCAAAAGACAGATGCTCCAGAAAATGCGAGCAAAAGACCCCGTCATAGGTCTCCTGCGTCTGCTCCAGAAAGGCGAAGACATCCTGTTCCACGATATCCCAGCCGTGCTGTTTCACCCAGGCCACAACCGCAGGGTTGCGTTCAACACCGAGCGCGGGAATCTCGTGCTCGGCCAACAGTTCCAGGAAAATGCCCGAGCCGCAGGCCAGGTCCAGCACCTTGTGACAGCCCCGAAAATGCGCGACATAGCCGCCCTGCATCTCCCGGTTCCGCTGCCGGTCGCGCAGCTTGAATTCATAGTAGGCGTAGTCGAAGCGATCGGCCATTTTCTCACGCGCTCTACGGATTGGGTTTCAGAAAGGACCGTGGGCCGCCACTTCCTCTATTATGGCCTGCTGTTCATGTTCAGGCAGCGTCCCGAACCAGCGCACCATCAGGTATTGGTGCTGGGTGTGAACATAGCCGATGCGCCGGGCAATCGCTACGGAGACCGGATTATTGAGATAGGCAAAGAGGGCCTTTTTCGGGCCGGGATTGACAAACGCAATGCGAGAGAGGGCCTCGCCCAGACCCCGATTCCGGTAGCGGGGATCAACACATAATCCGCCCACCAGACCGTACGGGCCGCATTCTGTCACATGATAATAGCCGACAGCCTCGAACTGAGCCGGACCTGTTTTTGCAAAAGCCACGTAATGGGTCGGGTCGCGCGGCGGGTGCTCGTTAAATGCCTGCCGAAAGAGATCGCTAATAAAAACGGCGGCGTTATCCACCGTCACAATCGAGATATCGTCCTGGGCTGCCATTGCTTCGCTCTTGTTCAGGACGCCGTTGCGCCATCCAGAATAGCCCCCAGCTCGGCCGGGGTCGTCCACCCAGCCCCGGAGACAAACCGAGGCAGCGCCCAGCGTGAGCGGGAAGCGGTCACATAGCCTCCGTTCGCCCCGAACGCAGCCGACATCCGGTGGGCGGTTTGATGGGCTGGCAGATAGGTTTCGCGCAGATAGGGGCTGGCTTGGCCCCACGGGTAGGCCAACAGGCTGGGCCAGACGGGTTTGATCTTCGCATGGATAAATGCCGCCGCCTGTTGTATTTCACTCCGGCACTCGGCATAGCTGTCTATCTGTTCAAAATCACCTGAGCGCTGCTCGGCCTCACACACCCAACTGGCCTCAGGATGGTTATGGTCCCAGCTATGATTCTCAATCCCGAACAGGCCGGACTGCGCCGCCGCGGCCCACCAGGCGTCCGTCATGCCGGGCAGGCCGAGCGGGGCCAGACAGCGCGCGTCCAGTTCCCTTCTCACTCCGGGCGAGGCAATCACAAAACTGGTCATATGCAGCAACGGTTGGGCCGCCGTCCCCATTTCCGTCTGAAAATCTCGCAAAATATTGTAAAAACTCCGTTGGGGTCCATACACAGGATGGTGGCAGTCATAGTAATCCGCATTTGCTCCGTCGTCACAACTCAGGCCTATAGCCCTGACCGGAAGTTCCTGCGCATGGGGGGCGGCGACCCACGCGGCGATCTGGCGTAACGGTATAATGGTGAACTGCCGCGCATGAATCGTGCGCAGGTCGTGGGCGAGCGCCACATGGTCGTTGGTTTCATAGGTCGTGCCGTCAATGCGGTGAGCATGATAGGTCAGGACAGGAATATGGACCTCTCCTCCTTTCATGTTTCGCCCTTTTCTCTCGCGTAGGCTTCTTGCACACGTTTCAGTTCGTTTTGGAGCCGGGCTATTTCTTCATCTTTTTGCAACAGGTGGTCATAGGCAAGATGCAGCATGGGGACCGAATAGCGGGTTTGTTCTTCCGCACTCAGCTCCTCACCCAGGAGCCGAAACGGATCCGGCCCAAGACGAGGAGAAATCTCCTGCGTCAAAGTGCCTGAAATCGTCCGCACCCGCCGGTCAAGCCGGTCCAGTTGAGACTGCTGCGCATGTCCCTCAGCAGTCTCAGCCCGTCCAGGCTTCATCCCGACCCCAACCAAAGAGTGAGGAAACAGCGGCAAGCCTTGGATATACACCCGGCGCGGAGAAAAGCGCTCTAACAGCAACTCAAACCCCTGCGGAGCAAAGCGCCAATAATCGGCGGGGAATTCATGTACGGGAAAGTCCATAACCGAGCTTATCACGACCAGACCGCCGGGCCGCAATACACGAAACGCCTCAGCCAGAGCCTGGACCGGATTTCTGACATGTTCCAGGGTTTCCAACATCAGGACGGTTCCAATTGTGTCCGTCGCAAACGACAGGTGGTGCACGTCTTCAATCCGGTCTACCCCCGGCCCAGACCGGATATCACAGCCGATATAGTCTTTCTCCGCAAACAGCGGACGCAGGTCGGCCGAGTACAACTGTCCTGCAACTTGGAAGGAGCCAATCTCGACAATAGGCTGTTGAATCGTCAACGTCTCGGACACGGCTTGGACACATACTCTGATATTCTCACGCACTGGACACCCCGCTACAGCTAGAGATAATCGGCAAAAAACCCCCGGCAGCGCTGGAACGCATACCGGCCGACATAGAAGAGCCCGACCGCACAACACACGCTGTACACGAACGCGCCGCCTGGGTTCAGACTGCCTGACAGAATAATCGAGCGGTAGGCATCAATAATCGAGACCATCGGGTTCAAGCTGAACAGCATCCCGATGGCATCCGGGACGAGGCTGGCCGGGTACAGAATCGGCGTCAGAAAAAACCACAGCGTAAAACCCGCGGTGGCGAGTTGTTCGACATCCCGAAAAAAGACATTGCTACAGGCCAGGAGCATGCCCAGCCCAATCGCCAGGAGCAGAGAAAGCCCCAGGGGGATCCACAGCAGCAGCCCCGCCCCGCCGATGAGCGTGCCCTTCCACAGCAGCAGACCGACCAGGAACAACAGGAACCCAACGCCCTGAACGAGAAAACTTGCCAGGACTACGGCAACGACCAGCAGTTCTGACGGGAACTGCAATTTTTTCACCATATTGGCATTGCTTGTGATAACGGTCACGGAGCGCAAGCAGGCTTCTTGAAACGCCAGCCACGGCCACAGGCCACAGAAAACAAACTCCGCAAACCCATGCCCGTCTTCGACCTCTTGCACCCGGTAGATAACCGAGAACACCATAGTATACAGGCCCAAAAGAATAGCGGGGTGGATCAGGGACCACAGGCCACCCAGACTCGTCCCGGCAAAACGGGCGCCAACCTCACGCCGGACCATCGTTGCCAAGAGATAGCGATGCGTTGTCAGAGTTGTCAGCATGCAGTAGTGCTATCCTTACCATATGGGTACGTCAGGGCACTTCATGAAACATTGTGTGCCTTGTGCGTATTGTTATTTTTGTTAAACATTATAAAACATCTTTGTAAACATACCTTGCACCGCTGATTCTTAAGTAATAAGGGGGGATAATGCGAAACAAAGAGAGGGTCGTTCGCCTAGCAGATGAAATTCTGTCGGAAAGCCACCGCAGCTCCGATTTCAGCAAAAGAGGTCTCACCTTCTTCAACGCCTTTACCGATGTATTCACGCCACCAGACGATCTTGTGCTGACGCAGCCAGAATATGGCCCCATAGCTCGCATTCGTGATGGGCTTCGTATACGTGAAGACTTTCGCAAGGCTATAGGTAATCTTGGCCTTGAATAGAAAGTGATCGGATAATTATGTCGCGTTCTCATCCGAATGTTGCAACATGGATGGACAACCCAATCATCGCCTTGTCGTTGGGCCTCGGCGGAACGCTGACTACTATATTGCGCCGATTATTTGAATGGTTAGGGCAGCGGCAAGACGATAAGGGAACGGGGGACCACGCGTAAGGGCAATGCGGCATTGCCCCTGCAATCCTTCTCGCCCGCGCTCCTGTAAAAAAAGCTACTCGAACGTCCAGCGATGCGGCAAGCGACACAGCCCCAGCTCTCGACTCTCGCCCCGCACCGAAAAATCCTTTTCAACAGTATCGAACATGCGGAGCGCCGGCGGATCAAGGACGTGCGCCCGAAGGGTATAGCTACCCGGCAGCAGGCTCAGATCATACAGTTCATACACAACCCGAAATGTATGGGCATCAAGGCGCTGCGGTTCGACATTATCCATATCGCTAAAGACGCCATAGATAGCGGTCTTATCGTTCCGCACCAGACCGGCAGCAATGACTGGTGTGATCCCGTCGGGTGTCTCCGCGATCATTTCGAGCCGAACGGTCTCGCCCATGTCAAACACGTCGGTTTCCTGGTTGTCAGCGCCTAGCAGACGGACCTGACGCAGGCGGCTGGGCCGGGCGGCATCGGCTGCGGGCGGTGCCGCCGTTTGCTGCTCTTCCTGGGCCTCCAGCCCGCGCAGATAGTCCTCAAACGCCAGCGTCACCTCAGCCGCGCCCCCCCAGGCTCGGACCCGGCCGTGGTCGAGCCACAAGGCTTTCTGGCACAGCTTCTGGACGTGGTACATGCTGTGGGAACAGAACAGGAGCGTTTTCCCCTGATCCAGAAACGCCTCCATACGGCGAATACATTTCTTTTGAAACGCCTCGTCGCCAACCGACAGCACTTCGTCCGTAATCAGAATATCGGGCCGGATGGTGGTAGCAACGGCAAAGCCCAGGCGCATATACATGCCCGAGGAATAGGTTTTGATCGGCTGGTCAATAAAATCGTCCAACTCGGCAAAGGCGATAATCTCCGGGACGAGCGCCTCGGTCTCCGCGCCCTCCAGGCCCAGCATGGCCGCGGAAAAATAGATATTCTCCCGCCCGGTGTATTCCGGGTGGAAGCCCGTTCCCAACTCCAACAGCGCCCCCACCCGACCAGCGACCTCGACCGTGCCACCCGAGGGCCGGGTCACGCCGGAGATGAGCTTGAGCAGGGTGGATTTGCCCGAGCCGTTACGCCCGATAATGCCGCACGACTGGCCCGGCTCCAGGTGCAGCGTCACGTCCTGCAAGGCCCAGAAGTCGTGGTGATAGCGGCGGGACGAAACAAACAGTTCCTTGAGCCGGTCAAGCGGGCGGGTGTACAGCTTATAGCATTTCCCCAGATTCTGCACGCGGACAACCCAGTCTGACGAGGGAATAGGCAGGACAGGCTCTCCCCCTGGGGGAGAGCCTGTCCTGAGCCGTGTCGAAGAGGGCTGAGGTGAGGGGGAATCGGCACAACGAGACACGACCGACATCTACAACAATTTCACAATCGCCGCGACGGCGGTCACGATGCCCAGCGCTACCAGCCAGAGCTGCTTGTATAATGCCTCGAACCGCTCCGCCATCTGCGTTTCCAGGTTCGCTATATTCGCTTTCAGTTCGGCCTTCACCTCGGCAACATCCGCCTTGATGGCCACACTCTCGGTAAAGGCCTCTCGGGTCGTGTCCGTGGTCGCCTCGGCTTGCTGTGCTTCAAAGCCCGCTGCCGTCAGGGCCTTGGCCGTGTGCGTGTAAGGTATCAAACGTTGCGCTCGCCATAGAGCACCCAGCCTACCAACTCGCCAGGCAAAACGCAAAGGAGGGGCGGCGCATGCGCCGCCCCTGCAGAGGGTCGGGAGCGGACAAAAAAAGGAGGCAAGGGTTTCGGCCCCTTGCCTCCTTCTGTCTGAGCCATGTTACGACGTCTTCAGTGCATGCCGGCTTCTCTCGCGCCAAGCAGTCCTCTCAAGGCCAGCATCGTGGCCTCGTGGTTCCTCGTTGCTTGTTCACGTTGCTCCTGCATCGCCGTCATGACTTGTTCATGGTTTTTCATGGCTTGTTCATGTTGGTCCTTCACGACGGTCATGTTCTCTACGTGTTGGTCCTTCATTGTCTGCATGGCGGCTTCGTGTTGCGCTTTCCGCTCCGCGGAGGACTCGCCCATCCGCTTCAAGCCGACGTATATCAAGCCGCATTGGACCAAACCGACCACCAACCCGCCAATCTCAACCCAATTGGGTTGGTTGGCGGCTTCCAGAGCCAGGACGGCACGCATGGCCAGTTCTTCATAGCCGGTCATCTCAGACTCCCTAAGAATCTTGTCTGTTTTTAATTCGGGTTTCTATTTTTTCTGGAATCTGGCGTTTAATTCGTCCTCCGTCACCAGATACGCTGCCACTTCAATCGTGTACAGCTTGTCTGGGTCGAGACGAGTTGAGGGAACACGGCGGGGCATGGAAATCGCGTATTTCTATGCAGCCTTCTCGAAGTATTTGTGTACTTGATCTTCTTTGTCCGGCGGAATAGAGGCGCTCGACAAAATCGGACTCTTCGGTAAATCCGCCATCACGCAAGTATTGGATTTCATCGGGCGTAGTGGCGGCGATGGTCTTTCCATGAGATTGTTGGTAGACTATCCATTCATATGTGCGGACGCATCTCCGCAATAATACGGCAAGCTGATTCTTTTCTTCAGGGTCTTGCTTAATAATACCTGCCAGTTCATGCAACGCTTCAAGCGTCTCTTTTGGCAACTCAATCAGAACCCGTGCCATAGTACACCTCATAATTTCCTGAGGAAAAAGTATCGAATGGTTTGACATTCCTTTTAGGATATATAAACAGCATAAAAGAAAAAACCTCTCTTTAGAAGATGGTCAGAACGCGGACCGAGCACCTACAGACAGAAGAAGGCAAGGGCCGAAACCCTTGCCTTCTTCTGTCTGAGCCGTGTAGATGTGGTTATCCCTTCTTGATTTTCTCTTTTTCCGTCATATTGTCCAGCATCTCCATCAAGTCGCCGCGCCTGAAGGTTGCCGACAATTGCTGGAGCGAAATAGCCCGGTTGCCATAGCACTCCTTCAACGCATCCTCTAAGGAATGGATGGCATGCGTATGATATTGCGTCTGCTTGTCCTCAAACGCCGGTAAGAGACTTTGAATGTTTCGATGGGAAATTTGGCCAGAGGTCCTGCCTTGATCATGTAAGAGCTTGCGGCCGATGAGCATGGAGAGGTAGTGTGAGGCATAGGGGAGAAAGTCCGGCGGCGTTTCCGTTGTCGGGCGCTTTCTTTCGTTCTCAACCGCCCTGAAGATCAAGACCGCAAGGAGCGCCTGGGCCGCGTTGAGGTCCGTGAAAATATCCTGATACAGCTTGCCAAAATGCTCTTTGCGGCGAATTTTGGCGTGGTGTGGTCGTTCCCTCCAGATCGCAAGTACGGCTTCTGCCACAATTGAGCTGGTAATGACCGATGAGCCTCCACTCCCCTCTTCCCGTTGACGTTTATACGTATAGCCCAACTTCAGGTCTGCCATGCCCAATTCCAATTGCCTTTGGCTCTCGTCGTTGGAGCGCAAGTCCCTCAGGTCCACCGGATTTTGGCTGTTCGTGGCGTAGGTCATGTCTTGGACAAATTCTTTATGGGTATCGGATAACTGATACACCCGTATCATGACGTATGCCGCTTCACTGGCCGGAAAGCGTGATGGGGCATTCAACGTTTGCTGGATCGTCTTGCAGGTCTGCCCCCCGTTAATCACCTGCATATTTTTGAATTGCACCGTGTAGTCTGCCCGCTGAAGAGCATTATAGTCGAACTTATCGCAGACTACGGTAATGCCATTGTTGTAAAAGTAGAATTTGTCGGATTTCGTGCGGTCGCAAAGCGTTTCGTGAATCGCAGTGTTGACACGATTGGTGTGCAGCCCGAGGTAACGGCGAATATTGCGATCCAGCAGTCTGTCTCCGTGGTCGTTGAACAGGCGGTGGATTTCCTGAACGGAAACGCGCCCGACCAGCACGCGCATATAATTCATATCCTCTACAAGGACTTTTCCACTGAGCGTCAGGGCCGTATCCACCGGTTTGCTGCGCTGTAAGATGCTGACAAGAGCATCATGATTGAAATGGACGAACTCTACTTTATCGCCGTAGTTCTTTTTGGCTTCAGTGACCCACATATCGGCCTGGTTCGTCCATCGCGCTCCATTGTTACAAAGAATGACTCGAACAGTGGGGATATACGCATCGCGGATCAACGAGCGAATCTCCTCAATCTTTGGCGCGATTCTTTCGTTCAGCGTGACCTTCCGATACGGATCAAACAGCACTTGAATAGTATTGACGGCTTTTCGTACGTCATTTTCCGGGAAATGTGCTCCTCCACGCAGGTTGATCTTATACTTGCCCTGGAACACGGTGACGAGAAATTCTCCATCTTCAACTTCGCCAATGTGCAACCCGTCAACACCGGCATCATTCCCGCCATCGGTCAGGAACTCGGCGCTTTCTTCAAGCGTCATGTCAAGGCGGGTGGACATACACAGGAGTACAAACGCTGCTGACTTCTTTTTGTCGGTATCGGTCCCTTCCGGTAGCCATTCAGGGTGATCTTCAACAATACCCGACACCCTCTGATCAATAATGCTGGCATTGATATTCATGGTTTTCTCTCCTTGGGCTGGCAATCAACCTGCTGCCTCTCTCCCATGAGGACACCCTAGCTCCCCACTTGGTGGGTGTCGAGTGTATTCTGGGCACGTGGTTCCGGGCTCGGGGAAAAAATATGACGAGTAGGGTTCCCAAGAAGAGATAGTCAGAACGCGGACCAAGCACACACAAAAAGAGGGCAGGGACTTCATGCCCCTGCCCTCTTCTATGCTGAGCCAAGTAGCTGCGTGCAGCCTTAGGGAGTAGTAGAATACCCTGGGAAGTTCATGCGATACTGGCCATCCCGCTGAGAGATATGGGTCCACACCATGCCGGCCGTGTTTCCATCCGGTATCGCGAATTGCAGCACACCACGGTCCCCGCTGCACTCGCTGGTGAAAGCGTCCAGTTCGTCACCGGTCGGGTCTATCGTGGTGACCATACCTGGGGCGGCAACAGCAATATCCATAGCGTCCCCATCTTGGTCTTTATCCCGCTTCAACGTTCCATCCTCGCATCTGACCTGAACCTGAAGTTTCCGCTCGCCGCTCGGCCGAGTGTCGTCCGTATCCCCACCGGCTGCCAGCCACACATAGATCGTAGACTCGTCCTCTCTGTCGTACCGGGCGGTGACGGTATCGTCCTCGGGAATCAGACCACAAGCCGCCGTGTTGAACCCACTATTAGCGTCGTCAGGGTCGTTGAGGCAGTTAGTGTCATCATCAATCATCGTGATGGTAGGGGTCGGCACTTCTGTCCCGAAGAAGCCCTCGCCAACGTCCTGGATGATGGTCCAGGCGGCGACCTCACCGGTAGTGGCACCGTAATCATTACTATCGTCAGTATCATCATCAACACGGGTGAGTGTGGTCCGGGGGTCGCCGTCGTCTGCGCAGCTTGTATATTTCTTATTATCCGCCGAGACCACCGCATAGCCCTCTTCGGGGATGTCACCATCCATCACCGAGAGCACCGCGCCCCGGTGTCCTGTTTCCTGCCACTCCACCGCACTGGGCCCCTGGAGAGCGACATACCCGAACTGCTGCGACGCCAGGCACAGGGTCGCTGACCCCATCATCTCGCCCATTGCGTCATAGACATTCACGTCAACGAAGACGTGTTCGGTGTAACGAGCCTCTATAGCATCCGCAAGTTCCTTCTCTGCACGAGAAATATCCCCGAGCGCCAGATTCACGTCAGCATCAACAACTGGATCAGCAGCCTCCGCCTCCTCCAGGTCCTCCCGAGCCTCCTCCAGATCGGTCTGAGCAGTAGTTTGCCTCGTCCGCGTAGCCAAGGTAGAATCCTCTTCCGGTGACAGGTTCTGGATACCGATAATGGTCGCTCTCATGTCGCCGGTCTCGAAATAGGGCACCAGCTTCATCCCGGCCGGGTCACCGACCATGTAGCCAGCGGATGCACTCCCGGCCGAGAGGGCAATGCCCGCCACGAACGCGACCAAGCCCGCAAACAGTTTATCCATCTTCATCACGTCTCTCCTTTCTTCCTGAAACCTTCTCTCTTCTGTTTTCTGTGTCGTGTTCTTCATTACCCACCCAACGCCGGGGACTTGTGTGTCTTGTTGTTCACCGATACCCCACCTCCTTCACCTGGTCCGTTCGGGGCCGGCCCGAACATCAATATTGCCTTTCGGTTTTCCCCGTGTGGCATGAATGCTAGGCACCATAATGAATATCCCGCAGCCTGTCAAGTAAACGTTCAGCCCTGCCGACGGGCGGTCGTGCCGGGCTTTTTGGATTTGATGTTGCGATACCACTGGCTATCGTCCAACCGGACCCACCGCTCCTGTATCGCCATTGCCAGGGGCAAGTCAACCATGCCCGGCACGGTCAGCCGATATTGCAGGTTGACGGTGACCTGGGCTTCGTTTTCCTGTTCCTGGATGGTGTCGATGGTGTAGGCCATATATTTCAATGTCGACGACCGGGCCCGGATGTATTGCGTCAGGGTCATTGCTCCGGTGTGGGCATGGGTTTCGTATTGATAGGCGGTGACTTCATCCCCCTGAAGGCGGGCTTCCCAAAAGGCGGTCACCCGCTCGGCCAGCGGCTGTGTGGATGGTGCGGGCTGACACGCCCCGAGGCAGACGACCAAGGTCAGCACAGGCCACCCCCACACTACGCCTCGTACAACAGGCCGATACCATCCGGTCATCCTCATACACGATGTGTTCGCTTCCCGTTCTTCCTGCGGTTCCTGCGGTGCTGTCGCAATGCATTATCACTATAGTGGGCTCCTGGAAAAGGTGTCAAGCGTGCAGCCCCTACTGCAATGCGATCATCGCCGCAAGCAGGCCCCCGACCAGGCTTAAAAACGTGAAGAAAGTCGCTTTGGTCAGCATCTTTTCGTGAATATCTTTCACGTCGGTCTCTACGCGGTCGAAACGCCGCTCCACGCGGTCGAAACGCGCATCCACCCGGTCGAGACGCCGCTCCAGATTATCGACCCGCTCATCAAGACGCCGCTCCAGGTTCTCGGTCCGCTCGTCAATGCGGCCCAGGGTGTATTCCCAGCTTTTGTCTTCCGCAGCAGCCATGCGGCGTATTAGTTCAAACCCGGCTGGGGTTGTCAAGCTGATGTCTTTAATTCGGAGGACCACCGGCCGGGTCCGGCTAGGGCTGACGGGCGCGTTCGATCATCAGGATTCAAATCGCCGCCGCTCCTGGAACTACTTCAGCGCGATCATCGCCGCAAGCAGGCCCCCGACCAAGCTTAAAAACGTGAAGAAGGTTGCTTTGGTCAGCATCTTCTCGTGAATCGTCTGCTGAATATCTTTCACGTCAGACTCTACGCGGTCGAAACGCGCATCTACCCGGTCGAAACGCGCATCCACCCGGTCGAGACGCTCATCCACCCGGTCAAGACGCGCGTCCACGCGGTCGAAGCGCTCATCCACCCGGTCGAGACGCCGCTCCAGATTATCGACCCGCTCATCGAGACGCCGCTCCAGGTTCTCGGTCCGCTCGTCAATGCGGCCCAGGGTGTATTCCCAGCTTTTGTCTTCCGCAGCAGCCATGCGGCGTATTAGTTCAAACCCGGCTGGGGTTGTCAAGCTGACACCCTGAGGCTTTCATATACGGCGGACAGGGTATCCTTGGCGATGACTGCATGCGCGTAGGCAATGCACGCGCGAATGTCATCCGCTTCCAGGTCGGGATAATCCTCCAGAATAGCCGCTGGCGTCACTCCCTGTGCCAGCAGACTCAGGACCAGTTCTACCGAGATACGCATATCCCGAACAATGGGTTTGCCGCCAAAGACATCCGGGCGCACGGTGAGGCGGGCCAACAGAGGAGCCTGTGTTTTGTCTTTGGTAGTAGTCATGGATGGTATGAGTTCAAACCCGATTTCGGTTGTCAAGTTGGCGGCGGGGAGTCCCTGCTATTCCTCGCTGGCCCCACGCTGCGCGGGCCGCTCCGTGGCCGGCTTCCGGTCGGCGGGCTGACGGGCGCGTTCGATCATTTCGCGCAGCCGGTTGACCCGGCGGGTGAATTCCTTTGTCACAATCTGTGCTTCGTTCCGATCGCGGATGACGTAGGGCGTAATCAGGATGACCAGTTCAGTTCGCTCGCGCCTGTCCTGTTCGACCCGGAAGAGGCGGCCCAGCACGGGCACGTCCATCAGAAAGGGCACACCGTTACGGGAGCGCTCGACCCGTTCGTCAATAATGCCGCCGATCAGCACGGATTCGCGGTTGCGCACCACCACCGTGGTTTCGGTTTCGCGCGAGGTAAAGCTGGGCGAGTTGGTATCACCGAACGAGGGCGCTCCGACATTGCTGACCTCCTGGCGAATCTCCATATTCACCAGCCCGGCCGAGTTGACCTGGGGCAGAATGGTCAGGATCGTTCCGGTATCCCGATACTGGATGCTGGACACGATATTCGCGGTCGCCAGGGTGCTCTGCTGAGTGGAGGTCAGAATCGGCACCTCTTCCCCGATCAGGATATGCGCCTCACGATTATCTGCGGCAATCACATGCGGGGTGGCCAGGACGTTCACTTTGGAGCGCGTGCTGACGGCGTTGAGCAGCGACACAAAACGGTCCTGGTCGGTAATGAAAGAGAAAATGCCGTTCCGGCCGATATTCACCGCCCGCCTGGCCCCGGACTGGAGCAACGAACTGTTAGTGATATCAAGTGCCCCGCTTTCCGCAGCGGCAACCCCGGCCGGACTGCCTTCCCCGGTTGTGCCGAGAATCTTCTCTATGCCTCCGGTGGCAAAGGCGTATTCGATGCCGAATTTCAGGTCGCCGGTCAACTTGATCTCCGCAATAATGGCTTCAATCAGCACCTGCCGTGGAACGACATCGAGTCTGACCAGTACGTCCCGGATTTTGTCGTAATCGCGGGGCGTGGCCAGAATAATCAGGGAGTTCGAGATTTCGTCGGCCACAATGCGGACGACTTCCTTGAAGAGCGGCGTCTCGCCCTCTGCCGGCTCAATCAGGACGCTGCGGGTCCCGTCCCCGCGTGAGCCTCGTCCGCTGAGCCCGCCGCCCCGTCCGAGTCCGGTCTCCGAGTCTCTGTCGTTTCGGTTGGCATCCTGGTTGCCCTCCCGGTCGCGCCGGCTGCGGCCCCGGCCACCACCCCCGCCACCATATACATCGCCCAGCACGCTGGCGAGGTCGGCGGCCTTGGCGTTCTCGACCGCGTACACATGGACGGTACGCCCCCCACCCTTTTCCGGCGGCACGTCCAGGACTCTGATCCATTTTTCAATCTGGCTGAAAACTTCCTCGTTAAAACCGAACACGACAATCGCGTTCAGCCGGGTGAGCGGAATGATATACAGCCCGCGTTCCGCCATGTTCTCCGGGGTCACACCGTAGGGCTGGAGGATATGTGCCAGTTCCTTGCCCAGGTCCTCAACGTTGGCGTGTTCGATGCGGTAAATCTGGGTGTGGAGGGCCCGAAACGTGTCTGTATCAAATGCGGCAATCAGGTCGCGGAGGCGTTCGACATTCGAGGCCAGGTCGGTCAGGATGACCAGATTGCCCCGCGGGTAGGCCACCACATCGCCACCGGGCGAGACAAAGGGTTGCAGGATTTCCGTCATTTCGGTTGCCGCAAGATGCTCGACCTTGATCAGTTCAATCACGAACTCGTCCTGCGCGGACGCGGTGCGGCGCGGGCTGCTTTCGGTGATAAGGGGCACCTTGGTCTTTGCCTCGCCAACCGGGGCGATATGGTAGATATCGCCGGTCTTGACCGCGGCGATGCCATTGAGACGCAGAATCTGGTGGAACAATGGAAAGAGGTCCTGGCCGCGAATTTTGCTGGCCGTCCGCAGGGTGACTGCGCCCTGCACCCGAGGGTCGATCGAATAGTGAATGCACAGCCCCGCGGCCAGCCCTTGAATGACCTCTCGAATATCGGCTCCCTCAAAATTCAACTCAATCAGGTCGTCTTCGGCAACCGGGAGGCATTCCCCCGCGCCCCCCTCGGTCATACCGGACAGCGCCGGGGCGTCCTCGGCAGACCGCCCGTCTTCGGCCTCCTGCGTTTGGCCCGGAGTCGGGAGACTCGCCATGAAAAAACACAGGAGCAGGCATACCCATTCCCTGACCCGTCCCATTCCCGCCGCACATATCCGCATAGATTCCTGACGTCCTCTCACTCTGGCCCCTCTGCCTGTGCTTCCTCCGGCTCCTGTGCCTCCTCCGGCTCCTGTGCCTCCTCTGCCTCTCGTTCGGCCCGACGCTCACGCGCGGCCTGTCGCCGGAGCGTGCGGAGGCGGCGCTGCAATTGTCGGATATTCTCTCGAATCCGGGCCGGGTCATCGCCGCCCGCCTCGACGGCCGGACTCTTGGCCGACGGCCGGGCCTGTTTTGCGGCAGCCGCTTTCTTGGGTGTCAGCCGGGGCAGGCGCTTGGCCTTTTTACTGCTGAGCAGAACGAGGGGCAAGGCGACCTCTCCAGCGTCATCCCCCAGGGAGAGGGTCGCCTCAGCAGGGGTCAGATGGGTGAGGCGATAGAGGTCGATCTGCTCTCCCTTCTGTACCCGCGTCACGCGATTGCCCTGTGAGGAGTCGGCCAGAAAGGCCTCTTCCCGGCCTGGAGTCAACAAGACACCAACCAGCGTGAGATGCGAGGGCGGAGGCGGCGGCTCGGTTGAAACGGCTTGCTGGACAACGACCGGTCGCTTCCGCTCCGGCGCAAAGAGGTCTTTGTCGGTTATTCGCCGGGCCAAGCGCTGGCCGGTCTGGATGGAACGCACCGGCAGGGCCAGTGCGGAGCGATCCTTTTTCGGGGCACGCGCGGACTCCGGTTGAACGCCAGGCATAGCCCGGTTCCAGGTGCTGACCATCTGCCAGACGATGCCGAGCGCGATGACCGCCAGGATCGTATGAAAAAATCGCCGAATGCGCATACCCGCGCTCACTCTCCCTTGGCTATCTGTTCTCTCTTGGCGACCTGAAGAGCCGCTCCCCCCTGAGCACTCTCCTGCATGATGCCTTCCACCTCAAGCGTAATCGTGAGGGGCGGGCGGGCGGCCTGACTGCGGCGTCTACGCCGCCGCCGAGAGGTCCCGATATCCAAACGGGACACCGCCAGCAACCAGTCTTCATATTCAACCCGGGCAAGAAAATCCGCAACAGCCGGCGTGTCGCCTCGAAACGTCATCCGGACTGCGGCCTTGCTCAGGGACCCGAGCGATCTTTCTCTCAGGACCTGGGTCGTGACCAGGGTCAGCCCGCTCCGGTCGGCAAAGGTTTGGACCCGTTCCTGAAGCTGGGCCGCGGCCAGGGTCGGGGTTTCACCGGGGACGAGTTGGTCATAGGCCGCGGCAAATTGTTTCTCCAGAGTCCGCATCCGCTGCCGGACTTCAGCGGCGCGGTCCCGTTGCCGCTGCATTTTTGCCAGACGCTGCACGTCGCGCTCAATCCGCTCTTCGAGTTGGGTGGAGTAGGCCAGATACGGGGCAATGACGCCATAGCGGAGGACAACCAGAGCCAGTGCGCCACAGGCCAGGCCGGCGAGGGTCCGCTCTCGGGCAGAGAGCCGCTGCCAGGCCTCCCGGAGGGCGTCTAGCCGCATGTATTCACCTGTGCGTCCAGGGTGAAGGTCTCGCCCTTGCTCGTGGTCTTAAAAGGCGCTTTGGGCGCAACGGCCTGCAGGCAGGGCGAGGCTTCCAGGACTCCAACCAGGTCGGAGGCCGACCCGCTCTTGGCCACGCCCGTGAGTTCGACCTTGCCATTCTTGAACTGAAGGGCGGTGAGGTAGACCTCCTGCGGGATGCGCTCCGACATCTCTTTGAGGAGCGGTGTCAGTCGTATGCGGGTCTCAGCCCTCAGGGTTTGGAGTTGCGCCTGAAGCCGTTGCACTACCGCTTCATCATCCTGGACCTGCCGCACCGCGGGGGCCAGGGCCTGAATCCGGTCCTGGACCTGGTTGAGGACGCGGCGGTCCTGGATGACGACTGACGCGGCCCAGACCAGGCCCAGCACCAGAATACAGCCCACAAACACCAGGGTGAGTGGAGAGAGCGTTTTTTCCCGGTGCGCCCGACTTGAGGCCGGCAGGACATTGACCTCTTCCCCCTCTCCCACGGCCTGGAGGGCCGCGCCAATGGCGGAGCAGGTCACAACGGACAACGCCCCGTCCGCGGCGACGACCGGAAACTGCGCTTGGGCAACGTGCGCCAGGTTCCGTTCCGGCTCTACGCTCACGGGCAGCGTTCCGTGCGCGTCCCAGGTGAAGACCGGAATCGTGTCCGGCGTACTCCCAGGGAAGTTCCGGGTCATACTGTGAGCAAGCGTATCGGTCCAGGTGTCGGCCTCGGCAACGCGCGCAATCGGGACGGTATGACTGGCCACGAGCTGTTGCTCGTTCAGAAAGTTCAGCTCCAGGTTCCCGTCTTCCCGAGCGGCAAGGACCTGCTGCCGGTGCGCGGCCGGGCAACAGGCGAGCAGGGTGGTGGTGTGGGCGGCACTGCTCAGGGTGACACTCTGCGGGCGCAGATTGTGCTCAACCAGGAGGGTGACCAGGGGGTCAACGGTCTGGCGGGGAAAACAAAAAATGACGACCCCAAGCCGCCGCTCTTCCCCTCCCTCTTCTGTCGTCACGTAATCATAATAGATATCTTCCTCCCGGAAGGGCAGCAGACGTTCGACTTCGTAGCGGACGACCTGCTCCAGCGAGCCCCGTGCGGTTTCCGGCACGACCAGCCGGCTCACGCTCGCCTCTGTCCGGGGCAGACACAGAACGGTTTGGTCGGGCAGGGCTTCGAGGTCTGCCAGAAAGTCGGCCAAGGCCCGCCGGATAGCGGGCAGATGGTCCTCGGCGGTTTCCGGCAAGGGAACGGTCCGCACGGTTTTCAGCCCAACCTGAAAGAAGCGCTTGGTACTGTGCACAAAGCTGACCGCATGCGACCCAACGGCTATGCCGAGGCCGTCACAATAGTCAACCGTGGCGAGGCGCTGCACGCTCGGCGGAAGATTCACCCAACCCTCCTCTGGTCACACCGCTTATTCGGAACTGAGAATATCGGCGTCAACATTGGAGCCGCCGGTCGCGCCATCAGCGCCATAGGAGAGCACCTCAAATCCTTTTCCCGAACGGCGATAGACATAGTCCCGGTCCCAGGGGTCTTTGGGCACCCGCTTTCTGAGATAGGGGCCGTCCCAGCGGTCCACGCCGGACGGCGCCTGGCGTAACACGGCCAAGCCTTCCTCTTCGGTCGGATAGCGACCGACGTCCAGTTTGAACATCTCAAGCGCGCTGGCGAGATTCTCGATCTGTACCCGCGCGGCCTGCGGCTTGGCTTTCTCGGCCCGGCCCATGACGTTCGGCCCGACCAGGGCGACCAGCAGACCGATAATCACCATCACGACCAGGAGTTCGATAAGCGTAAATCCGGCCTGGACGGACAATGTTTTTTTCTTGTGCTGCATACGCCATTTCCTTTCTGCCCGTTCTTTCTGCCCGTTACAGGGGCATATCGTTGATACTGAAGATACCAACCAACATGGCAATCACCACAAAGCCGATGATCAGTCCCATCGTCAGCAACAGGACGGGTTCAACCAGCGAGGTCATCCGCTTGATCTGCCGCTGCGTCTCGCGCTCAAAGTAATCGGCAACCTGCTTCAGCATGTCGTCCAGTCGGCCGGTTTCCTCGCCCACTCCGATCATTTGCAGCGCCAGCGGCGGAAATACGCCGGTTCGTCCGAGCGGGGCGGCCAGCCCTTGCCCTTCCCGGACACCGGCCCGGACTTCCTTGAGGGACTGACGAATGACGCTGTTCTCAACAACGGCCTCTACCACCTCCAGTCCCTGGAGGAGTGGCACCCCACTGCTGAGTAAGGTGCTTAAGGTGCGGGAAAAACGGCCCACTTCGCGTTTTTGGAGCAAGGGACCGAGCAGGGCCAGACGGAGGCGGAAGGCGTCCCAGGTCAGGCGGCCCTGGGGAGTGGCCACGTAACGCTGCCAGCCGAATACGCCGCCGGCCCCGGCCAGGAGGAACCCCCACCAGTAGGAACGCAACACCTCACTGGTCACCAGCATGAACCGGGTTGACGCCGGGAGGGCTTGGCCGCTGTCGGCAAACAAGCCGGCAAAGCGCGGCAGAATAAAGAGGAACATGAAGACAATCGCTCCGGCGCCAAAAAGGACGAGCAGTACCGGATAGGTAAGCGCCGACTTCACTTCCTCCTGGACCTCCTGGGCGCGCTCAAGATATTCCGTGAGGCGTTGCAGCGCGGTCTCCAGAAAGCCACCCACTTCTCCGGCTCGGACCATGTTCAGATATAAGGGCGGAAAGATAGTGGGATACTGGGCGAGGGCATCGGCCAGCGATTTGCCCTGCTGCACGGTCTTCAGCACCTCAGCCACCACGCGGCTCAGGGCCGGTTTTGACGCCAGCCCGACTAGGGCTGACAGCGCCCGGTCCAGGGGCAACCCTGCCGCCAGCATGGTGGCCAGCTCACGGGTCAGGAGCAGCACGTCCCGCTGCGTCACGCGGCCACGCCAGGGCAAGGCCGGCAGAGATAACTGCCAATTGCGCGCGGGTTTTGCTTCCCGACTGTGCGGGAGTGCAACGTTGAGAGGGATATAGCCCTGGGTATGGAGCCAGGCCACAACCGCACGCTCCTCTTCGGCTTCTCTGACACCTTCAATCAGTTGTCCTTGCGGTGTGGTTGCCTGATATTGGAACTGCGGCATGGTACGCTCTGAGGGTCTGTCGAGTTTGTTGGGTCTGTGTCATGAACGATAGCGTGGCAGGATATGCGTGCCGAAGAGTTCGAGTTGTTTTCTCAACTCTGCCCGCGGGAGGAGTCCCTGGTCAAACAGCCACGCAAACCATTCCGGGTTTGCCGCGTCGGCCAAGGCGTCTATGCCGCGTACCACGTCGTCCACCGGTCCGGCATACAGATAATTCGCCCGTATCATTCGCTCAACCGTCCATTCCTGTAGAGGCAGACGTTGCTCCCCACTCGGATATTCGAGTTCATCCTCAGGAAAGCGAAACGCTTCCCAAAAACCGAAATGCCCCCAAAAGCGTTTATATCCTACCCCGACCAGACCCTCTTCCGCCAGACGGACGGCCTGTGGAACGGTGTCGGCAAAATATATCTGGCGCAGGACGCCGATATTTGACCCCAAAGGTAGCCAGCGGCCGGCCCGGCCGGCTTCTTCGGCATAGATTTGGGCGAGCTGTCGGACTTGTTCGTGTCGCGACAGGAGGATCATGGGGATGACCCCTTCCCTGGCACACCAGCGGATGGTGGACTCGCTGACCGAAAACGCCTGAAACAGCGGGGGGTGAGGTTTTTGGTAGGACTTGGGCACGACCGTGATGCGGTGGACATTGCCCTGGCTGTCCAGCTCCCCCGGCGTGCCGTATTCCCGGGTCCACGGCGCGGGCGGCCAGGGCGTGCCGCTCTCATACGGGTAGGGGTATTCATAAAATTCGCCCTGAAAGCGAAACGGCTCATCCGACCAGGCCAGCTTGAGAATATGATAGACCTCTTCAAAGGCCCGCCGATTGGTCTCATCCAGGCTGGATTGGTCGCTGGTCGTCGCGGAAATATGCACCTTCTGCGCCATCTGGTTCAGCCAGCGCTGCTGGTAGCCGCGGGCAAAGCCGACAAAAGAACGGCCCTGGGTAAGCTGGTCCAGCCAGGCCGTTGTCACCGCCAGGCGCAGGGGGTCCCAACCGGGCAGCACATAGCCGATGGGGCCGACCTGTATCTGTTTGGTCTGCATGGCCACGTACAGGAGAAACTCGGGCGGCGCGCCCATCTCGAAGCCTTCGCTATGCAGATGGTGTTCCGGGAAGGCCACCGCGTCAAAGCCCAGCTCTTCGGCAAACTGGACGAGTTCGACGACCTCCTGAAACATGGCCTGCCACCGGTCCGAATGAGAGGCGATCGGCCGTAAGGTCTTGCGCTCCTCCAGCGTTGCCGGGATTGAGGGGAGTAAAAACAGCATGAACTTCATAGGGCATCCATCCGGACCGAAGACGCTACGATTATATACGACTTCCGCCAGACGTGCATCAGCCGGGCACCTTTGAGACTCCGGCAGTCGAACGCGCGGCTACGTCCTGGCCGGCGCCTCTGTTCCCAGTTCTTCCAAAACCGCGGCACACAGCAACGGGAAGAGGATTTCGTGGTGGCCGGTGAGTTGAAAGCCGCGTCCACCCTGTCGGGTGGGGCGGTGAACCACATTGACAGTCGGTCGATAGTGCCGGATGAAATCGAGATCAACCGTGGTCAAGGTCCGAACCGGATGGCCGAGATTCCTCGCCAGCGAGAGCGCCTTCAGGAACACTTCAGGAATGATAACGGCAGAACCCAGGTTGATAAACACCCCGTCCTCCAACTGGGCGACTACCGACGTCAGCAGGTGAAAGTCGCGCAGGCTCCCTTCCCCGATTGCCCGACCGTCCACGCTCGGATGCATATGGATAATATCGGTCCCGATCGCGACATGGACGCAGGCGGGCACCTCCAACCGGGCGCACGTAGCAAGCACACTCAGTGAGGCGTAGGGCAATTGTTCCGCAAGGATACGATCTCCCACGGCTCGGCCAATACCGACCCCCCGCTGTATCACCCCGGTTTGCATAGCGGCGTTCAGAAATTCCCCGGTTTCCTGCGCCATACCGAACCGGCCGGTATCCAGACTGGCGGCGACATCCTCGGACGTCGCCCCCTGATAGGCCAGTTCAAAGTCGTGGATAATACCGGCCCCGTTAAGCGCAATCGCGGCGATAATGCCGCGCTCCAGGAAATCAATAATCAGCGGAGACAGGCCGACTTTGAGCGGGTGGGCACCCATACCCAGGACAACGGGTCGCCCAGACCGGACCGCGGTCGCAATACGACTGGCGATTTCATCCAGGTCGGGAGCAGCCAGAATACGGGGCAGCGAGTGCAGAAACTCTCGCAGGCTGCCACCCACCCGCCATGGCGTACCCAAACCCTGGGCCGCAACTTTACTGCTGCGTTGACTGAGCGGATAGGTAGAGGCCTGCCTCGGATCGATAGGAGGGAATTTCATTACACTTTTTACTCTCAATCGGCCCCGTAGAGGTTGCGGTCAACCAGCTCGCAGATCACATGGCCAATGAGAATATGGGCTTCCTGAATCCGAGGTGTGACGGTTGTGGCCGCAACACACAGGCAGTGATCGACCAGCTCAGCCATCGCTCCGCCACTCCCGCCCGTCAGCCCGATGGTCGGCATGCCGATCGTGCGACAACACTCAAGGCCGCGCAGCACGTTTGCCGAGTTGCCGCTGGTCGAGAGCGCGATGGCGACATCAGTGTCTTTGCCGAGCGCCTGGATTTGCTTGGCAAAAATATCAGCCGGACCGTAGTCGTTGGCAATCGAGGTCAAAGCCGAGGAGTCGGTTGTCAGCGCAATCGCCGGCAGCGGTGGACGATCGATCAGGTAGCGATTCACGAACTCGGCGGCCAGATGCTGCGCGTCGGCAGCGCTGCCGCCGTTCCCGAACAGCAGGATCTTTCCACCTCCGCGTAGCGTTCGGATAACCGTGTTGGTTGCGGCGATCAATTCACTGCTCTGCGCCCGTAAGAATTGCTCTTTGGCCTCAATACTCGCCTGAAAAATCTGTGAGATTTCTTTCTTCATGAGTTAGGTATCAGTAGTGGTAGCGGAGTTGAGCTATGAGAAGCGAGCCGTCGATATGAGTTCCTTCTCTTTGCCTTCCTCCAACTCGGTCATGGCTTCAACCAAGCGTCTCATATTCTTTGGGCTTCTGAGGAGGCAGGCCGCTTCTTCCAGAGCCTGGTCATCCTCCATGGAAATCATCACGACCGCTCCTTCACCCTTCCGGGTAATAGCGACGGGTGCGTGATCATTACGGACTCGCTCCATGGTTTTCGCCAAGCTGTTTCGAGCCACGGTATCACTGATGCGGTCCATTCTGCTGCCTCTCTGCCCGTACACGAGCCGTGCCTCACGGTAACGACGGATACCGGGGTCGTCAACAACGCTGGCGCAGATCTTTCCGGGTTTGATCTCGTTGACTGATGGAGAGAGATACGGGTGCGGGAGGCTTGACACTCCCTGGTGAGGTCGGTATTAAAGACGGCTAGGAAAATCTCCCGGTCTCAATGGCGGAGGGGCCACACCCGTTCCCATCCCGAACACGGCCGTTAAGCCCTCCAGCGCCGATGGTACTGCAGCGTCATGCTGTGGGAGAGTAGGACGAGGCCGGGGTTTTCTTCTTCAACGTTTCTCTCCCGGCTGTGTTGGGTGGAGGGTCAGACAATAATCCTGAGCGGGCGTAATTCAGTGGTAGAATGCCAGCTTCCCAAGCTGGACGTCGCCGGTTCAAGTCCGGTCGCCCGCTCTTCCGTCCTCATGAGTAAACCTGCCACCATCGGCACCGCTGTTGGAGGGCATTTTTCCCCATCTCATCAGGTGAGTGATTATGCGGACAGTCAGATGCCCACGGTGTCGTAAGGAAACGCCGTGGCAGGACAATGTCTACCGTCCTTTTTGTTCGGAGCGCTGTCGGACGCTCGACCGTGGCGCGTGGGCGAGTGAGACGTATCATATTCCTGGTGAGCCGGCCGACCCGACACCCGCGGAAGACGAGGCAACTGAGCCGCCCAAGATTTGAGACTCGCGCGTGTCAGGCATGGCGATCCATCCGACAGCCATTATTTCCCCGCAGGCCGACATTGACCCGAGCGTTGACATTGGTCCCTATGTCGTGATCGACGGCGCGGTCCAGATCGGACGCGGCACGCGGATTCTGGCCCATGCCGTCCTGACCGGCTGGACTGAAATCGGCGAAAATAATGAAATCCATATGGGCGCGGTCATCGGCCACGTTCCCCAAGACGTGTCGTATACGGGTGCGAAAAGTTTTCTCAAAATCGGTCACCGCAATATCGTCCGTGAGCACAGTCAAATTCACCGTGGAACTCAGCCCGAGAGTACAACGATTATCGGCAACGATAATTATCTCATGCAGCATGCCCATGTCGCGCATAATTGCCGGTTGGGGGATCAGACGATCATTGCCGGCGGCGCGCTTCTGGCCGGTTATGTCGAAGTCGCAGACCGGGCCTTTGTGTCGGGCAACTGTGTCGTGCATCAGTTCGTCAAGATCGGGACCTTGGCCCTGCTGCGAGGATTGTCTAGGACCAGTCGGGATGTCCCACCCTTTTGTATTATGGACGGTACCCATACCGTGCGCGGCTTAAACGTCGTCGGCCTGCGGCGGGCCGGCTTTAGTCGAGAGCGCATTACTGCTCTGAGACGGGCGTTTGCCACCTTGTTCCGCCAACGGGGAAACATGCGCCACAAGGTCGAACGCCTGTTGGAGACCGCTCCGTCTCACGATGTCCGTCTCTTGCTCGATTTCATCCAGAACTCGGAAAGGGGGGTGTGTTTTGGGCCACGACACCGGAACCAAGCCGAAGGAGAATGACAAGGCGGCGACCGGATTCGAACCGGTGAATGGAGGTTTTGCAGACCTCTCCCTTAGCCACTTGGGTACGCCGCCGCGTCGGTACTGCTGTGGAGCAGGGTTTGTCAATCTACCCCGCCCCTCACGTGCTTGCAACACCCTTTTTCGTGGAATTCCTGTAGCTATGGTAAGGGGGAATGATCGACAGCGTCCGGTGCATCGTCGAGGCTAATACGCCGGTGATTGACCAACTGGGTCTGAATCGTCATTGGCGAGACGGCGAAGTGCTCCGCAACTTCGTTCTGTTTTTCCTCAGAGCAATCCCGGCCCAGCATATCGTCCACGGTGGCAAACGGACTCAGAAGCTCCGCGGCAAACGCGCGTTGCATCTTCTGTCGGTAGCTGGGAGCACGTGTTGCAGGGAGCAGGGGTTCTGCGGAACCATGTATCTGGTTGTAGAGCAGGCGATCACCAATGAGGCGGGCAAGGTCGAAACACCGGCCTGTTGTCCATCGAGATCGGAGAGACACATGACTGCAACCTTCTTGCCGGTCGAGCGCAAAGGATATTGTGGACGGATGTCCGTTTTGTATCGAGATCGCCTCCCTCATACTTCCCGCAAAGTCCGCAAGAACACTGTCGGAAATCGGCTGTCCGTCCAGGTTTTCCTGAGTACAAATCCTCTGTGCGAAACGTTTTCCCAAACGCCACGCTTCGACCTGTCCTAATTGCGGCAGGTTCGCCCTATCGCCCAGGGTAATCGCATTATTCGGATTGGCCTCGAAACCGTTCCGCCGCGCGATGTCTGCGAAGTCTCTCGCCGACATCATGTTGCTCAGCGCGTCATCACCAAGCGTTGCGTCGGCGGCGATCTCTCCCAACGCCTCTTCGCCCAGTTCCGCCGCATCGTCGAGACGGCGGCGTATCGCATCCTCGGCGGCTTCGTCCGGTTCGTAGCCGAGTTGCGCTTCCAGCCGTCGGAACCGCGCAAGTTCACCGTCTTCTCTTTCCATCTTCAGATCGTTCCACAGACGATGGAGATTGGTCTCACGGACCTTCTCTCCCTCAAGCCTGGTCAGGATATCTGTCACAAATCCATCGATAGCGGTTTCCAAGTTGCCTGTTGGAACCGTTTGAGGTCCTGCTCCGATATAATGGAACAAAGGCGTCTCCAGACTCCTGGAGGGCTCGGTGAGCAGATGGTTGTTTGCCGCTACCGCGAACAAACCGAACGTTGCGCGTTCCTCCGCCGACCCGGAATCGAGTTCCTCAGAGGAGAGTGAAATGGTCAGGTCGCCGCGCATCTCAAGCTCCATTCTTTGAGGATCATTTTTCTCATGGCGTCTTCAGCGTCGCCAAGCTCGTATCCGTGATACGCTGAGCTGCTCCCCCCACGTCTCGCCTCATAGACTCGCCCATCCGAGTCCACTGCCCAGACGTATTTAGGCAATCCACCTTCGGGATAGACACTGCTCATGCCTCGTTTTATCCCTTCCCGAAAAAGAGTCTGTGCCTCATCAAGCGTCACTGTCCGGCTGCCATCACACAGCGACTTGTCCGGACGCGGATTGACCGGAGGGTGAAAACCGTAGTCGGCAGGGTGCCGCTTATGATGCGGGCTACCGGTATAGCTGACCTGATTCGTATACTGAAGCTAGCACCTCAGGAGAAAATTCATCTTTTGGCGCAATGCTACGTTTGGGATTATTGCCCTGGCGTCTGGGCACTGACATGCTTCCTTTCACCTGTTTGCTGGACTTTATTATACCAGACCTTCTGGCCCCACCGCCTATCAATTTTTTGGGAATTATATACTTGACGATCCAAGGATACCGTTCTGCCGTGCGGCGCGGGCGCGCTTCCCGGCCCCCAAAATGTGCAGCGCCGCGTGGACAGCGCGGTCTAGGCGGAGTCCACAGGTCGGCCAGCAGGAGCGGTCCGCTGTCCCCGGATCAGATCGGGCATGCCAGCGCCTACAATCCGGCGCTGTGGACTGGGGGGAGACTTCCCCGAAGGCGTGCCCGGCCCATGCTGCCTTGGAGCGCAGGGGCGTGCGGATCAGTCCCCAGGGGTGCTCAACCATGGCCGGCTTGCGGCCGGCTTTCTGTGCCACCTTCGTGCCGGGCGGTTCCCGCGTGCCGGTGGCCGCGCGCAGCCTGTGCTGCCCCTAGAGTGCCTCAACGGCACTCAGGCCGAACCGTTTGATGAGAGCAGTCGTGATTGTGTGACAGCCCTTCCGATTGCGGACGGCCTGCCGGCGCCGGGCGAGTTGCTGGACTTGTTTCTTCCGGGGGTGAGCACCGGGCGGGCATCGCCTGACCCGCTGCTGTTAGGGGAGGAGGGCGGCGGCGCCCGTCGAGCGCGTCAGCCGTGTCCGCCCCCCCAGGTCAAGGCCGCCCGCGGCGGGCGGGGGAGGCCGGGGGGGTTTCTCCACCGCATAGACCAAATCCACCGTCCAGCCGGTCGGCCGGCACACGAGCCGCAGGGCCTTCAACGGCTGGCTGGCCGGCAAGGACCGCCGAGGCCGCATCTTGACCACGGGACAGCCTTTCAGCTTCAGGCGGTAGTGCTGCCCCCGTCGTTGCACCATGCCCGGCCGCGGCCCGGCACTGGCGAGACCCGGAAAGCGCTGCCCCGGTGTGAACCGGGGGCCCCCGGGCGGCTCCCCGGCCTTCACGCGGCGGAAGACCGCCTGCAGCGCCCGAGCTAAGCGGCGGAGCACCCCCCGCCCGGCTTGCACCTCCTGCTTCCCCCAGCCTTCGGGGGCCGCTCGCCGTAGCTGGGGCCCGCGCTTCCTCTGCGCGGACAGGCTCAGGGAGGGGCCCGCCGTGCGGTCCGCTTCAAGCCGTTCCTCCAAAGCGGCGTTGTAGAGCGGACAAAGGGAGCGCAGGAGAGTATCAAGGCGGTCGTACCCCGCCCGTGAACCATATCCCCGCTCCTGAAAGGTTGTGTGAAACAGGAGAACAAGATAGCCTCAACTTTCTAGGTCAAGGAGTGTCTTGTCTATAATCCCCTTCTGTTTCTATGAGTTCCACCGCCTCAGGCAAACGCCTTTTGGAGCTCTCGCTTGAAAAAATCACCCAGCCTCATTGCCAACCTGGCCAACAGCTCAAAGACATTGCCTGCCGATGAAATAATCAGGCTCTCCAAACTCTCAGAGGAAGCCCATGGCCCGGCCAAGGTTGGAGAGGAGCTTGGGAAATTAAACTTACCCAACGAGGGGCTCGAAGATACATTGATGCGTCTCGCTCTTCATCAAGCAAAAGTCACCAGAAAAGAAGCAGAAAGAATGTTGGCCAGATTCGGAGATAGCCCTGGCTTTCGCCCTCCTCTCAGAAAAATAATTGGCAACAATCCTGCGGTTGCAAAGGGCCACTTGAATGAACGACGCATTGCAGACTCGGCGTCTATGAATGGCTTTACGGTTCTCGAAAGAGGGGAAAAGTTCGCGGACGGACGAAAGAACGCGCCAACCGATATCGATGTAGTTCTCGAAAGAGGGAGTACGCGTTTCGCTATAGAAGCCAAGGACTCTGCACCTGCAAGACGAATCCCGATGGATCAATACAGGGCCGATTTGGATACCTTAGTATGTAATTCCCAATTTTTTCAACAGCCAATAAAGCGGGTATCTGGGTCAGAGCAACAGTATATTCGCACAGTTCAACTGCCCCCTCTTTGGTCGCTGCTGAAGTTCTGATAGCACTGCCCTCATGATTGAACGCTACACCCGCCCGGCCCTCCGCAAAATTTGGTCGGAGGAGAACAAATTTTCCACCTGGCTGGAAGTCGAACTGCTGGCGTGTGAGGCACTGGCCGAGCGCGGCGACATCCCGACGGAGGTTATTCCGCATCTGAGACAACGCGCCCGGGTCGATATTGGCCGCATGCAGGAAATCGAGGCCGAGGTCAAGCACGATGTGGTTGCCTTTGTCACCGCTGTGGCTGAGAGTGTCGGTGAAGAAGGACGTTATCTGCACCTCGGCCTGACCTCGTCCGATGTGATTGATACCGGCTTTGCCGTGCAGTTGAGTGAGGCAACGGATGTGATTCTGGCCGACCTGGATGCCCTGCTTGACGTGCTTCGGCGGCGTGCCCAGGAACATCAACGCACGGTCATGATCGGCCGGAGCCACGGCGTTCATGCCGAGCCGATTACCTTCGGTCTCAAAGTTGCCCACTGGTTCGCCGAGATGGAGCGCAATAAGGCCCGTTTGGTGCACGCCCGCCACGAGATTGCGGTCGGCAAGATCTCCGGTGCGGTTGGCACGTATGCTAATATTGATCCCGCGGTCGAAGCTGCTATTTGTGCGCGCCTGGGGCTCGTACCGGAAACCATTGCCACCCAAGTGGTCCCGCGTGACCGGCACGCCGCCTTTTTCTCGACCCTGGCGGTAATCGGCAGCTCGCTTGACCGGATTGCGACCGAGCTGCGCCATCTGCAACGTACCGAAGTCTTTGAGGTCCAGGAACCGTTTACGCCCGGCCAGAAGGGCTCATCGGCCATGCCGCATAAGCGCAATCCGTGGCAGTTGGAAAATGTGAGCGGACTAGCGCGCCTGCTGCGCGGCTACGCGCTCTCAGCCCTGGAGAACGTCCCCTTATGGCATGAGCGGGACATCAGCCATTCCTCGGTCGAACGGGTGATCGGCCCGGACGCGACCACGCTCCTCGACTTTATGTTGGCCCGGCTAACCGCGCTGGTGGACCGGCTGGTGGTTCATCCCGAGCGGATGCAGGCCAATATGGCCGTGCTCGGGGAAGCGATTTATTCCGAGCATCTGCTCTTGGCCCTGGTCCGCAAAGGCATTTCCCGCGAAGAGGCCTATCGTTGGGTTCAACGCAACGCCATGAAGGTCTGGGAGCACCAGGCCTCTTTTGCCGCCGAGGTGCGTCAGGACCCGGATATTGCCCGACTGTTGGAGCCGGCTGAAATCGATCAACTCTTTGACGCCCACCATGCGCTGCGGCATACCGACCGCATCTTCGAGCGCGTGTTTGCGCGTACAGAATGAGGCGGAGCATGCTGGCAAAGGTCTACGTCACGCCGAAAAAAGCCATTCTCGACCCTCAGGGGAAGGCCATTGCGTATTCCCTGCACGCCCTCGACTACCCGGAAGTCAGCGAGGTCCGTATGGGCAAGTATCTGGAGGTCCGGCTGACGGGCCTCTCCAAACAGCACGCCGAGCAGCGCGTCGAAGAAATGTGCCGACGCTTATTGGCCAACCTCATCATTGAAGACTTTCGCTTTGAGATCGTCGAGGAGTAACACCGAGTGAAGTGGGGCGTCGTCACCTTCCCCGGCTCGAACGACGACCGGGACTCGCTCTACTGTCTGGAGAGCGTGCTCGGACAGGAGGCGGTCTCGTTGTGGCATAAAGATCAGGATTTGTACGGTGTCGAAGCGATTGTGCTGCCCGGCGGGTTTTCCTATGGCGACTATTTACGCTGTGGGGCGGTCGCCCGCTTCTCGCCGGTCATGTCCAGCGTGATTGCCTTTGCCCGCGCCGGGGGGCCGGTGCTGGGCATGTGCAACGGCTTTCAGATTCTGTGCGAGAGCGGGCTCCTGCCGGGAGCGCTGGTCCGCAACCGTTCGCTGTCGTTTATCTGCGAGTGGGTCTCCATCCGGGTGGAAACGACGCGGACCCGTTTTACGGCCCGGTATTCGGCAGGCGAGTGTCTGTCCCTGCCGATTAAACACGGTGAGGGCTGCTATGTGGCGGACGAGACGACCCTCAAGGCGCTCCAGGACAACGATCAAATCGTCTTCCGCTATGTTCACCAGACGGGCGAACCGCTGGACTCGGCCAACCCGAATGGGTCCGTGCAGAATATCGCCGGTGTGACCAACACCAGCGGGAATGTGGTCGGCCTCATGCCCCACCCCGAACATGCGGTCGAAGCCCTGCTGGGGGGCGAAGACGGGCGCACACTCTTTACCTCGGTCTTTGCGTAGCGCTATGGCGTCCATACCGGTTGATCTCCAGCTCGCTCACGACCACGGTCTGTCAACCGACGAGTACGACCGCATCGTCCAGACCCTCGGGCGCACCCCAACCTTCGAGGAGTTGGGCGTGTTCTCCGTAATGTGGTCGGAGCACTGTAGCTACAAAAGTTCCCGGCGCTTTCTGCGGCGTCTGCCGACAACCGGACCGACCATATTGCAGGGACCGGGTGAGAATGCCGGTATCGTCGATATCGGCGATGGTCTGGCCGCGGTCTTTAAGATCGAAAGCCACAACCATCCGTCTTTTATTGAGCCCTACCACGGGGCCGCCACTGGCGTGGGCGGCATTCTCCGCGACGTCTTTACCATGGGTGCTCGCCCGGTCGCCTCGCTGAACTCGCTCCGCTTTGGGGCGATTGAGCATTCGCGCACCCCGCCTCTGCTCAAGGGCGTGGTGGGGGGTATCGGCGGCTACGGGAATAGTGTGGGTGTACCGACCGTCGGTGGCGAGGTCTACTTCAACCCCGGCTATAACGGGAATATCCTGGTCAATGCCTTTACCCTGGGCATTGCCCCCACCGATCGAATTTTTCGGGCGACCGCCGCGGGGGTGGGGAATCCGGTGATCTATGTGGGCTCCCGCACCGGTCGAGACGGTATTCACGGCGCGAGCCTGCTGGCTTCACGGGAATTTGATGACAAGTCCGAAGAGCTCCGCCCGGCCGTCCAGGTGGGGGACCCGTTCACCGAGAATATCTTGATTGAAGCCTGCCTCAGCCTCATGCAGCAGGATCTGATTATCGGGATTCAGGACATGGGGGCTGCCGGCCTGACCAGTTCGTCGGTGGAAATGGCCGACCGGGGCAAAGCCGGTATCGTTCTGGACCTTGACGCTGTCCCGACCCGCGAAGCCGGTATTACCCCCTACGAGTTGCTGCTGTCCGAATCCCAGGAGCGGATGCTGATCGTTGCCAAAGAGGGCTGTGAAGAGGCCGTCAAGGATGTGTTTGCCACCTGGGACCTCCAGGCCGTCGTCATTGGAGAAGTCACGGGCGATGGCCTGTTCCGCACGACGTGGCGGGGGGAGGAAGTCGTCCGCATTCCGGTCTCGGCCTTGACCTCGCAGGCTCCGGCCTATGAGCGTCCGGCGTCCAGACCGGCCGACCTGACATCGAAACAACAGCAAGACCTCAGCACCCTGCCGCTGCCAGCCGACTATGCCGGGGTCCTGACTACTCTCCTCACCACGCCGAATCTTGCCAGTAAGGAGTGGGTTTATCGGCAGTACGATTTTCTCGTTGGCGGGAATACGGTTGTCCAGCCCGGCTCGGATGCGGCCATCATTCGGCTGAAGGAATCGGACAAGGGACTGGGCATCAGCGTCGATTGTAATAGTCGCTACTGTGCGCTCGACCCCTATCAAGGGGCGGCGATTGCCGTCGCCGAGAGCGCGCGCAATCTCGCCGTCAGCGGGGCCAGGCCGGTGGCCCTGTCCGACTGCCTCAATTTTGGCAACCCTGAGAAGTCGGAGGTGATGTGGCAGTTCGTCCAGGCTATTGACGGTATGCGGGCGGCTTGCGAAGCCCTGGAGGTTGCGGTAGTCAGCGGCAACGTCAGCTTCTATAATGAAACCGATGGTCAGGCGATTCCCCCGACTCCGACCGTGGCTATGGTTGGGATTGTGGACACGGTCATGCACCATGTCACCCAATGGTTTAAGCACGCAGGCGATATCATCGTCCTGTTGGGCGAAACGCACGAAGAACTCGGTGCGAGTGAATATCTGGCTACGATCCATCATCTGGAGTGTGGCCTGCCTCCGCAGCTTGACCTGGAACGGGAAAAGCTCCTCCAGCAGGTGTGCGTCCAGGCCGCCCAGGCCGGACTCTTTTCCTCGGCTCATGATGTGGCAGAAGGCGGGTTGGCCGTGGCGCTGGCAGAGGCGTGCATCAGCCATCCCCAGCAGATTCTTGGAGCGCGTGTGACACTGACCGGCGAGCTGCGCCCTGACGCCTTACTGTTTGGAGAGAGCCAATCGCGGGCCATTATTTCCGTCCGACCGACCGACTGGGATCGACTCCAAGCGCTGCTCCACACGAGCGGATTACCCTTCACCGTCTTAGGTGAAGTTGGTGGGACGGACCTCGACATTGCAGGCTATATGAAAATCGCAACAGCGTCCTTACGCCAGCAGTGGCAAACGGCGCTTGCCCAAAAGCTGACCTGAGCGGGGAGGGATAGCGTGGCGCACGACACAGCCGGGACGGTGTTTGATGGTTTCCACGAAGAGTGCGGAGTCGTGGGCGTCTATGGTCATTCCGAAGCGGCCAACCTGGCTTATCTGGCCTTGTATGCCCTGCAACATCGGGGACAGGAGGCTGCCGGCATCACCTCTTCAAACGGCCAGACCCTGCTTACGCATAAAGGCATGGGACTGGTGGCCGATATTTTTGACGAAAAGCTGATTCGTCGTCTGGAAGGGCCGAGCGCCATTGGCCATAATCGCTATTCCACCGCGGGCTCGACGATGCTCAAGAACACCCAACCCCTGCTGGCCAAGTATACGCATGGCTCGGTAGCGATTGCGCATAATGGCAATTTGGTCAATGCCGAAGAACTGCGTGTGCGGCTTGAAGCGAGCGGTTCGATTTTCCAGTCTACGGTCGATACCGAAGTCATCCTCCACCTCATTGCCGCCTCGCAGGCCGGGCAGCCGGTTGACCGGATTATCGATGCCTTATCGCAGGTGCGGGGGGCGTACTCCCTGGTCTTCTTGAGCGAGGATCATATGGTTGCGGCGCGCGACCCCTACGGGTTTCGTCCGCTGGTGCTCGGGCGCGTCAAGCACGCGGGACGGACGGGCTATGTGGTCACGTCCGAGACCTGTGCGCTGGACCTCATTGGGGCGCAATACGAGCGAGAAATCCAGGCTGGAGAGGTCATCCTGTTTGATGCCCGTGGCATGACCTGCTATAGCCCGTTCCCGCGGGCGCCGTCAGCCCGGTGTATTTTCGAGCAGGTTTATTTTGCGCGACCGGACAGCACTATGTTCGGGCAGAATGTCTACCACGCGCGGAAAGCGTTTGGCCGTCAGTTGGCGCGCGAGGCCCCGGTCGAGGCGGACGTCGTCATCCCCGTTCCAGACTCCGGTGTACCCGCCGCTTTGGGCTATGCGGAAGAAGCCCGGCTGCCGTTTGAAATGGGCCTGATCCGCAATCACTATGTGGGCCGGACCTTTATTGAACCCCAATCGTCCATTCGCCATTTTGGAGTCAAGGTCAAACTCAACGCCCAGGCCGAGATTCTGGATGGCAAACGGGTCATCGTGGTGGACGACTCCATTGTCCGCGGGACGACCAGTCGGAAAATTGTCAAAATGATTCGCTCATCCGGCGCCCGAGCAGTCCATTTGCGGATCAGCGCCCCGCCAACGATTTCCCCCTGCTTTTACGGGGTGGATACGCCGACCAGACGTGAATTGATTGCGGCCTCCCATTCGGTCGAAGAGATCAGTCGCTACGTTACCGCCGATAGTTTGGCCTATCTGAGCGAGGAAGGCATGTACGCCGGGCTCCAGGCCAACGGGAATGGCTTTTGCGATGCCTGTTTTACCGGTCGCTACCCGCTGCCTTTGGGAAGCCGTCCCAAGGGCAGTCAGCTCTCGCTGTTTGGCGAGCGGGTGTAGGGTTGCAGTATGGGTGTCGCCAGCCAAAGTTTCTCATCACTTAAACCGGTCTGCCCGCCACCCTTTCTTGGTCCGTTGGTTGCAGTATGGGTGTCACCAGCCAAAGTTTCCCATCGCCCTTCCCCGCTGCCGGCGCAGCACTCCCTCTCCCTCGCGCCTGAAGTACTGATGAGAGGGGGATATTCAGACTGAGCCAGAGCCCGAGCCTGACAGGGTTTGACCCTGACTCAGGGAATCTTTTATTCTAGGCGGCAGTCTCGCTCGCACCGGGGCTGCGGCCGCCCGGAACTCGGTATGTCAGATCTCCCCAATCTTTTGAGCTTCCTGCGCATTGCGCTCATCCCCTTTCTTGTCTATTGCCTGACGGATACGGACCCGGTCTCGAGCCTGATGGCGGCGGGTATTTTCTTCATTGCCTGTCTGACCGATTATTTCGACGGCTATCTTGCCCGCAAGCACGGCCATACAACCATCCTCGGCACCTTCCTTGACCCGCTGGCCGATAAACTGCTAGTGATGGCCGTCCTGGTCATGCTGGCGGCCAGCGACCGGGTGCCGCGCCTGCCGGCCTGGATGGTCGTGGTGATCCTCGGGCGAGAAATAGCAGTGACGGGGTTACGGAGCGTCGCAGCCGGAGAAGGATTGGTCGTCTCCGCCGACCAGCTTGGCAAATATAAGACCCTCTTCCAGATGTTTGCCCTGCATGGATTGATTATTCACTATCAGTACGGCTTCATCGATTTTCATCTCCTGGGCATGTATTTTTTGTGGATCGCTCTGGTTGTCGGCGTGTGGTCCGGCCTTGACTATCATGTCAGCGTGGCGCGCCTGTTGCTGGGCAAACAGCGGTCCACGCCCGACCAGGCGGTAGACCCTCCAGAGCGCATAGCCCGACCCGCTTCAACCCCGCCTGCCCGGCAACAACCAGAGAGGTCAGCATGACGGTCCTGGTAACGGGCGTTGGCGGTTTTATCGGGTTTCATGTCAGCAGGTATTTACTCGAACGCGGCGATAGCGTCGTCGGACTCGACAACCTGAACCCCTATTATGATGTCCGTCTGAAAGAAGCCCGCTTAGCTCATCTCACCGATTATGAACAGTTTGCATTTGTGCGGCTCGACCTGGCTGACTGCTCAGGCATGGAGGATATATTCGTCCGTCATGCGCCTGAGCGGGTGATCCATCTCGCGGCGCAGGCTGGTGTGCGCCATTCCCTCACCAACCCGCACGCCTATATCGACAGTAATCTCGTGGGTTTCATGCATATCCTCGAAGGCTGTCGGCAGACCAAGGTGCGGCATCTGACGTACGCTTCGAGCAGTTCGGTGTATGGTGCCAATACGAAGCTACCCTTTTCGGTGCGTGACAACGTTGACCACCCGGTCTCCCTGTATGCGGTTTCAAAAAAGGCCAACGAACTGTTGGCCCATACCTACAGCCATGCGTATAACCTACCGACAACGGGACTCCGCTTTTTCACCGTCTACGGTCCGTGGGGCCGGCCGGATATGGCCCTCTTCATCTTCACCAAAGCTATCTTATCCGGCGAGCCGATTGAGGTGTTTAATTACGGCAGGATGCAACGCGCCTTTACCTATATCGACGACATTGTTGAAGGAGTCGTGCGCGTGCATGACCGTACCGCCCAACCCAACCCCCACTGGTCGGGCAGGAGACCGGATCCCGGCACGAGTACCGCTCCCTACCGCGTGTATAATATCGGCCACCACCAGCCGGTTGAGTTGCTCCGCTTTATCGAAGTGTTGGAACACGCCCTGGGGAAAAAAGCGGAAAAACGCCTGCTCCCGCTACAGGCCGGCGACATCCCGGCCACCTGGGCCGATGTTGCGGACCTCATGGATGATGTGGGCTTCTGCCCCACTACAACCATCGAGGAAGGCATTCCTCGCTTCGTGACCTGGTATCGCGAGTATTATCGAGTCTAAGACACGGCAGGGGCCACCCGCACGGGGAGGCCTTCCATCTACGTGCATTCGTGTGGTGCGAGAGTGGTCAGCGCCAGCGCGTGGATCGTTTGCTGCATGGCGTCCGCCAACGCGGCATAGACCAAGCGGTGACGCTGGACAGAATTCTTGCCGGTAAACAGCGGCGACACCACCCTGACCCGGTAATGCCCGCCGCCGTCCGCGGCTCCGGCATGACCGGCGTGCAGGGCACTCTCGTCTATGACCTGCACCTCGGTTGCGGACAGGGCGTGCCGGAGCGTGGACTCGATGCGTTCCGGAGTGGTCATGAGTTTTCGTGCGCGGAGGGAAAAACCGGGGAGCGGCGTTCTTTGACGGAACTCAGCCCCTCGCCCACGTCTTTGCCAAAGAAGCCCAACATCTCCAGGGCGAGCGAATAATCGAACGAGGTATGCGCCGCCGCCCGCAGCCACTGGTTGAGCGACTGCTTGGTCCAACGAATGGCTTGCTGTGCGCCTGTCGCCAGTTTGTTCGCCACTTCCATCGCCTGAGGCATGAGTTCATCCGGTGGGACAACCATGCTGACCAAGCCAATCCGCTCGGCTTCTTTGGCATCCAGCATATCACACGTCAGCAAGTAGTATTTCGCCTTTGCCATGCCGACCAGGAGGGGCCAGATGACCGCGGCGTGATCTCCCGCAGCCACCCCGAGCCGAGTATGCCCATCGGTGAAACGTGCTTTCTCCGAAGCAATGCTGATATCGGCCAGCAGCGCGACCGCCAGCCCTGCTCCGACCGCCACGCCGTTAATCGCCGAGATAATGGGTTTATCGCAGTTGATCATATTGTGGACGATGTCCCGCGCTTCTTTCATCGTCTGGGAGACAACATCAAGGTTGCCCATTGACTTCTCAACCACGTCAAAATCGCCCCCGGCCGAGAAGGCTCGACCGGCTCCGGTAATCACCGCCACGCGTACGTCTGGGTCGTCTGCGATATCGAGCCAGACCTTGCTCAGCTCGTAGTGCAGGCGGAAGTTTGTCGAGTTGAGAGACTCGGGCCGGTTAATCGTCAAGAGTGCAATCCCATCGTTCTGCTCGATGACGAGATGTTCGTAATTTTCCCGGTAGGCCATGCTGCTTCCTCCTTCTTCTTATGCCGATATGGGTTCCAGCTTTTCAAAGCCGGGCGGATTTGTACAGTCAGGGCGCTTTGGGTGCCGCGGCAATGCGCCTCTGGCACGACCCGCGGAGTCCAATCGAGAGGCGAAACTGCGGTCTAATGGGCCTCGGCCCAATTCCGACCAACGCCAACATCAACCCGGAGCGGCACGCTGAGTGCCATCACCCCTTCCATGCTCTCACGGACCAGGGCCTGTATCTGCTCAAGCTCGGAGTCCGGTACCTCGAATAATAACTCGTCGTGAACCTGGAGGAGCATACGCGTCTGTAACCCCTCCCGGCTGAGCCGGTGTGCAATGGTGACCATGGCGACTTTGATCAGATCGGCCGCCGAGCCCTGGATGGGGGTGTTGACGGCGATCCGTTCCGCAGCACTGGCCAGTTGCGGGCTTTTACTCCCCAGGTCCGGAACGTATCGTCGGCGACCAAACAGCGTCGTGACATAACCACTTTCTCGGGCGCTGACCAGCGTGCTGTCCATATAGGTCTGAATGCCGCCGTAGCGGCTGAAATACTGGCCGATATACGCCTGCGCGGTCTTGAACGGAATGCGTAAAGTCCGTGCCAGGCGTCGCGCGCCCATACCGTAGATCAGGCCGAAATTAATCGTTTTGGCCTCGCGTCGCTGTTCACTCGAAACCTCCTCAATGGAGGTCTCAAAAATTTCTGCCGCGGTGCGGGCATGGACATCCTGACCTGTACGAAAAGATTCGACCAGGACGGAGTCCTGGCTCAGGTGGGCTAAAAGGCGCAGTTCAATCTGAGAGTAGTCCGCAGAGAGGAGACGCCAGTCAGGTTCCGGTACAAAGGCCATTCGGATGCGTCGCCCCTCTTCACTCCGGATGGGGATATTCTGCAAGTTCGGATTGCTGGAAGACAGCCGCCCCGTAGCCGTCACGGTCTGATTGAACGACGTATGCACGCGACCGGTGTCTGCCCGGATGAGCTTGGGCAAGGAGTCAACATAGGTGCTCTGGAGTTTGGCAAAGCTCCGGTAAGCTAAGATCTTCTCCGGCAGTGGATATTCTTCAGCCAGGCGTTCAAGCACGGATGAATCGGTGGACGATCCCGTCTTGGTTTTTTTGCCACGCGGCAATCCAAGCTTCTCGAACAAGATAAACTGGAGTTGCTTTGGGGAGGCGATATTGAACGGCTCTCCGGCCATGTCGTGGATTGCCGCTTCGAGCCGGGCTCGCTGTTGTCCGAATTCGTCAGACAGGCGCGCCAGTACTGCGGTGTCAACCCGCATCCCGGTCCGTTCCATTTGGGCCAGTACCCGAACGAGCGGGGTCTCAATATCGGCGAATAGACGGTCCATGCCTTCTTCTCTGACACGCGGGAACAAACGGTGAGCCAGCCGTAAGGTCATATCCGCGTCTTCCCCGGCGTAGCGCGTGGCGTCTTCGACCGACACGTCTGCGAAGTTCTTTTTGGCGCCATCGGTTACGGCTTCATACGAGACCATCGTGTAGCGCAGGTGTTCTTGAGCCAGGTCATTCAGGTTATGGCGCTGCGTTGGGTTTAAGAGATACGAGGCCAACATGGTGTCAGCCAGACGGTTGTGCGGGTGCAGGCCATAGTTGGCTAAAACCATCAGGTCGTATTTCAGGTTCTGACCGATGAGGGTCAGCGAAGGGTCGGCAAAAAGCGTACGGAGCGCGGCGAGCGTCTTGTCCAGCGGTATGGGGGGGGCGGCGGCGTCCAAGCGATGCCCAACCGGAATATACCAGGCCCGCCGCTCTTCAATCGCTAGCGAAACACCAACCAGTTTCGCATCGAGCGGGTTGAGCGCCGTCGTTTCTGTATCAAGGCAATAGGTTTTGGCCGCCTGAATGCGGGCGACGAGTGAGTCGAGCTGGTGCACGGTGCACACGGACTCGTAGACACCGGGGGGTTCCGCCGGCGCGGCGCGTTCATCAGCCAGGGAAAACTCCCAGTCGGTGTCCAAGTCGGCCAGGAAGCGACGGAATTCAAACTCGGTAAAAAGCTCGTGTAAACGATCATGGTCTGGCGTTGTCAGCGCCAGGTCTTCAAGCGCCGGAGTCACGGGAACATCCTGTCTGAGGGTCGCCAGCGTTTTTGAGAGGCGGGCCAATTCGGCGTTCTCCTGGATACGCTGGCCAAGCTTGCCCTTGATCTCGGCGGCGTGCTGCAGCACGCCCTCCAGATTCTGCCACTGTGAGATCAGCTTGATGGCGGTCTTCTCACCAACACCAGGGAGGCCGGGGATATTGTCAGTGGCGTCGCCCATCAAAGCCTGTACCTCGACAACGCGTCCCGGCTCAACTCCGAATTTTGCTTGTACTTCGGCAGGACCGATGCGCCGGTCGCGCATGGTATCGAGCATGCTGACTCGCTCCGAGACAAGCTGCATCAAGTCTTTATCCCCGGAAACAATGACCACCTCCACACCGTCCCGCTCCCAGCGCGTCGCCAAGGTAGCGATAATGTCATCGGCCTCGTAGCCGGCGAGTTCAAGAATAGGAATATGATAGGCTTGGACAATATCCTTGATGCGGGGGATCTGCACCCGCAACTCATCCGGCATCTTGGCCCGGTTGGCCTTATACTCTGGATAGATCTCATGGCGAAAATTCTTCCCCGGAGAGTCAAACACCATCCCCAGATGGCTGGGCGCATGCTCCGTATGGATACGCTGGAGCATATTCACAAAACCAAAAATGGCGTTGGTTGGAAATCCCTGAGCAGTGGTCAGATCCCGCACTGCGTAAAAGGCGCGGTAGATATACGACTGCCCATCAATGAGGAAGACGGGAGTGGATACTGGTGTCACAACGTAACTGCGGCAGGAAAGGGGAAAGCGGGTGACCGGGGTCGAACCGGCGACCTTGTGCTTGGCAAGCACACGCTCTAGCCAGCTGAGCTACACCCGCGTTGAGCGCACTAGTTAGAGGCTGAATCTACCACACCTCAGCCGAGAGTCAACTGCAAATAAAGAGTCAACGTGTCCAGCATCTGATCTCTATTGGAGGACACGTTTACTCTTTTCGGTCGGGTCTTGGTCCGCGCCGGCTGCCGTCCCGGTATGACCAAACCCGCCGTGACGCTGCGTGGAGCCGAGTGTATCGACTTCAGCCCAACCGACACGTACCACTGGAGCGACGATGAGCTGGGCGATGCGGTCGCCCCGCTTCACCTCAACCGGTTTGTCACCGAGGTTGATAAGTAAAACCTTCACCTCTTCCCGGTAATCCGCGTCAATCGTTCCCGGAGCGTTCAAGATGGTGAGCCCCTGGCGCAGGGCGAGTCCGCTGCGGGGACGAACCTGAGCTTCATAATCCTGCGGCAGGGCTACAGCGAATCCGGTTGGAATGACACACCGTTGGAGCGGAGCAAGGACGACGCTTTCCGTAATAGCTGCCGCAATGTCCATCCCGGCAGAGCCGGGGGTCATAGAGCGGGGGAGCGGGATCGACGGCTCGCCCAGTTCATCCTGGCGCAGGCGCGTAATGGGAACGACAATCTCTGCGCTCACCCGAGCGTGCTCCTTCGGTGGTGCTCCGAGTTGCTATCGTGCCGCGTCCTGCTCGGCCAGGGCTTCACGCCGACTGAGACGAATTTTTCCCTGTTTATCGATCTCGAGGACTTTGACCGTAATCTCGTCTCCCTCATCAACAATATCGGTCACCTGCCGCACGCGCTCAGGCGCGAGTTGGGAGATGTGGACGAGCCCTTCTTTCCCGGGCAGGATTTCGACAAAAGCCCCAAAATCGACCACCTTCTTGACCGTTCCGGTGTAGAGCTTGCCGATCTCCGCATCAGCCGTGACCGCGTCGATTTTGCTGATCGCCCGATCCATGGAGTCTCCGTCGGAGGAGGCAATAGACACCGTTCCGTCGTCTTCGACATCAATTTTGACTCCGGTCTCTTCGACAATAGAACGGATCATTTTTCCGCCCGGACCAATGAGGTCACGAATTTTATCCGGCTTGATTTTCAGGGTCAGTATGCGCGGGGCATGTTCGGCGACCTGTTCCCGCGGCGTTTCAAGCGACTCGGCCATCTTCTCCAGAATGTGCAGCCGCCCGTCACGGGCCTGGTATAATGCCTGGTGCATGATTTCACGTGTGACGCCGGCAATTTTGATGTCCATTTGGAGTGCGGTAATCCCGTCGACCGTTCCCGCAACCTTGAAGTCCATGTCACCCAGATGATCCTCGTCACCGAGAATATCACTGAGAATGCGGACCTCTTCCCCTTCTTTGATCAGCCCCATCGCAATGCCGGCAACCGGGGCCACAATGGGGACGCCAGCGTCCATCAGGGAAAGCGCACCGCTGCACACCGTGGCCATAGAGGAAGAGCCGTTTGATTCCAGAATTTCCGAAACGGTCCGGACCGTATAGGGGAAGGTATCTCCTGATGGCAGAACGGCCGTCAGGGCCCGTTCGGCAAGGGCGCCGTGTCCAATCTCGCGCCGTCCAGGATTCCGCAACGGACGGGCTTCCCCCACGCTGAAAGGCGGGAAGTTGTAATGCAGCATGAATTTCTTGTACTGCTCGCCAATCAAAGCATCGACCCGTTGCTCGTCCGCGGCGGTGCCCAGCGTTGAAACCGCTAGGGCTTGCGTTTCACCGCGAGTAAAAAGCGCTGAACCGTGCGTGCGCGGCAAGACACCGACCTCACACGAAATAGGCCGAATGTCTGTCAAGCCTCGCCCGTCCACTCGCCGGCTCTCGTCAACAATCGCCTTACGCATGATTGCGCCGGTCAATTTCTCCAGGGCGGCGGCAACCTCTTCGTCTCGACCGGCGAACTCTTCCTTGAGCGCTTCAGTCGCTTCTTTCTTGGCAGACTTGATGGCTGCCCCGCGCTCGAGTTTCGCCGCAATCGTCAGCGCCGCACTGAGCTTTTGTGCTGCGGTGGCCCGTACATGGTCGGCGAGCCCGGTATCAATCGTAGGCTCCGCGAACACACGTTTTGGCTTACCGGCGACCCGAACAAGTTCGTCCTGCGCATCAAGGACCGGAGCGACGGCTTCCTGAGCGAGGAACAGGGCCTCAAGCATGTCTTCTTCAGACACCATGCGCGCGCCACCCTCAACCATGACAATGGCGTCCCGGCCAGCGGCCACAAACAGATTGATATCGCTGTCCTGGAACTGGCTTTGCAATGGATTGACCACCAACTTCCCGTGCAAGCGTCCAATCCGGACGCCGGCAATGGGCCCCCGGAACGGAATGTCGGAAACTTGCAGGGCCGCAGAAGCACCGATTAAGGCCAGTGTGTCGGCATCGTTTTCCCGATCGACCGACAGGACCGACGCAACAAGCTGGGTCTCACAGGCGAAGCCCTTGGGAAAGAGCGGCCGAATAGCCCGGTCTACAATCCGCGAGGTCAGAACTTCTCGCTCTGCCGGACGCCCTTCCCGCTTAAAAAATCCCCCAGGAATTTTTCCCGCGGCATAGGTTCGTTCCTGGTAGTCAACGGTCAAAGGGAAAAAGTCGATCCCCTCACGCGGCGCGTCTGACGCCACTGCGGTGACCAGGACAACGGTTTCCCCGTATTGGACGAGGGCGGCGCCGCTCGTCTGCTTGGCAAGACGCCCGGTTTCGATAGATAGCGGACGTCCGTAATATTCCATTTCGATCTTTTTATACATGTCTTCCTTCAATTTTTTATGCGCCAAGGTCCTAACGGCGCAGCGATAACTCTCTCCACAACAACGGATAAAAGAGATGGGAACTTACCTAGCGTCGCAAGCCGAGGCGTTGGAGTATACTGCGATAGCGCTGTATATCCTTACTCCGCAGGTAGTCGAGCAAACGACGACGACGACCCACCATTTTAAGCAGGCCCCGCCGAGAGAGGTGATCTTTTTTATGGGTTTTGAAATGCTCGGTGAGGTGGACGATCCGTTTGGTCAGAATGGCAATTTGTACTTCGGGTGATCCCGTATCCTTATCGTGCACCCGAAACTGACTGATGGTCTCGCTTTTCTGTTCAGCCTCCTGCATAGGTCTTCCTTCTTTCTGTCTTCTTTCTGCCTTCTCCTTGATTATCCCTTTCGTTTCTAACACGCTGTTTTCCTAGTGTAAAGTTAAAAGACACGGGCAAGCTTCCATTCTCTCTCCTCAGCAACGACAAGGGCAATCAATTCATGCTCTGCGCTCAGAATCCGGGCCGTCTCCCCCGCGGCCAGGGCGGCGGGGAGTGTGCGTAAAACGGCCTGCTGCCCATGTCGGATGCGCGCCGCCTCCGGGGCTGATACCAGAAAGGTTCGGGAGGACTGGGTTGCCTGGGCTAATGAGAGCAGGGGGAGCGGCTGTCCAGGCTGGGGACTCTGGGCCCGCGAGAGCGGGATGGCCTGGTCGATGCTGAACGCACCAACAGCCGTCCGACGGAGACTCGTCAGATGAGCGAGACTGTTCAGAGCCACTCCTATATCGGCGGCCAGGACCCGGATATATGTTCCCTTTGAGCACGAGACAGAAAAATGAATGGCGCGCGGCACTCCGAGCGTTAGAGCAAGGTGGGACACATGCACCCGACGTGGCTCGCGCTCCACCTCAATGCCTTGGCGGGCCAGTTTGTACAGCGGGACCCCTTTTCGTTTCAGCGCGGAATACATAGGCGGAATCTGCCAGTAGTCGCCGATAAACCGCCGCTCGATCTTTCTCAAGAGCGGCGGTGTGCAGTCTGGAACAGGCGCCGTGTTGGTGACCGTCCCGGTGCAGTCGAGCGTGTCGGTCCCAACGCCGAGTTGCAGCGTTCCAGTATAGGACTTCTGCGCTGCCATAAGAAACTGTGAGAGTTTTGTTCCAGCCCCCAGGCAGATGGGCAGCAGGCCGCTGGCAAAGGGGTCGAGCGTCCCGAGATGGCCGATTTTTTCGACCCGCAGCGCCTTTTTGAGAATCCGAACGACCTCCGCAGACGTCGGTCCTGTCGGCTTATCGATGAGGAGAATGCCATCAAATCCGGCCACTAACGGCCTTCCTGTTTTATTTTATGAAAAAGATTTTCCAGGTGGTTGACCTCATCCAGGGTCGTGTCATAGAGAAATTCCAGCGTTGGGGTATAGCGGAGTTGCAGACGGGATGCCACCTGACGGCGGATATAGCCAGCCGCACTCTGGAGGCCAGCCAGGGCTTCTGCCCGGGTTTCGTCTTGGAGGGTCCGCACGAAGATGCGCGCCAGGCGCAGATCGGGGCTCAGGGTCGTGGCCGTGACGGTCACCCCACTGACTCTGGGGTCTTTCACTTCCCGTAAGACAATATCGGCAACCGCGTGGAGAAGCAGACCACTCACCCGCTCAGGACGACGGACAGACATATCAATCTTCTAGTAATGGAGAATTTCGACCCGGGTTTCACCCAGCTCAGCGACGTGCAACCGTTCAATAAAGTTCGTCACCGCCTGTAATGCCCCCTCAACATAGGCGTGATCAGAGCCAACCTGGCAGACGGCCAGAGCAATTGTTTGCCACTGGTCTTGCTCGGCGCACTCGGCGATAGAAACGTTGAACTCGTTCCGGACTCGGCTCTTGATCTTCCGAACGACGCCACGTTTCTCCTTTAAGGAACGACTCGCATGACAGTAAAGAATCAGTCGCAGCACGCCCACAACCATCGGCCACCTCCCGATAAGGTACGAGAACGGACAGGCGGTAGACCAATCTACCTGTTCGCACCTCCGGCTTTCCCCGGTACCAGCTATGACGCGTGTTGTTCCACTTCTTGGGAGCGTGGTTCGAGGCGCCGCGCGACTTCTTCGAGCTCATACACCTCTAGGACATCGCCCACTTTGACATCCTGAAAATTCTCGACGCTAGCCCCGCATTCCGTTCCGGCTGAGACCTCGCGGACGTCATCCTTGAATCGACGCAACGTTGAAAGACGGCCGGTGTGGACCACAACGTGATCGCGGACGACCCGAACCTGAGCCCCACGCATGACCCCACCTTCCACCACCATACAGCCGGCTACCATGCCAATCTTTGAAACCGAGAAGACTTCCCGGACCTCTGCCCGACCGAGCGGATTTTCCTTATAGGTCGGAGCAAGCATGCCCTCCATGGCCGCCCGAACATCGGCAATGACATCATAAATAATGCCATACAATCGCAGCTCAATGCCCTCCCGGTCCGCTAGCTGGGCGGCCTTGACCTCGGGACGGACATTAAAGCCGATAATAACGCCCTTCGAGGCTGAGGCGAGCAAGACATCGGATTCGGAGATGCCGCCAACGGAGGCGTGGAGCACGGTCAGCTTCACCTCATCGGTAGACAATCGGGTTAGCACATCCCGTACAGCTTCGGCCGAACCCTGTACATCGGCTTTAATGATGACTCGAAGCTCTTGCACTTCTCCGGCTTGGGCTTGCTGGTAAAAGTCTTCAAGCGAAGTCCGACTGCTCTTTGTCAATTCCGTCTCACGCCGCTTCTCTGTGCGGTATTCTGCAATCTGGCGCACCTTGGCTTCATCACCGAGGGCGACAAACATATCCCCTGCCTCAGGCACTCCAGTCAGGCCAAGAATCTCGACCGGCATGGACGGGAGAGCAATTTTCACCTTCTGGCCCCGGCTGTCCATCATCGCCCTGACCCGGCCATGTTCTGTACCACACACAAAGGGATCGCCGACTTTCAACTGTCCCTCTTGGATCAACACCGTGGCGACCGCCCCACGGCCCCGGTCGAGTTGGGCTTCCACAATCACCCCACGCGCAAATTTGTTCGGATTGGCACGCAGTTCCATGATGTCAGCCTGGAGAATCAGCATCTCCAGGAGATGCGCAATCCCCTCTCCGGTAAGGGCGGAAACTGGAGCAAAGATGATGTCCCCGCCCAGGTCCTCTGCGACCAGACCGTGGGACATCAACTCGCGCTTGACCCGTTCAGGATCGGCTCCTGGTTTGTCTATTTTGTTCACCGCCACAATGATGGGCACCTCGGCCGCCTGGGCGTGGTTAATGGCCTCAATGGTCTGAGGCATGACCCCGTCGTCTGCGGCCACCACCAGCGTCACAATATCCGTTGCCTTGGCTCCACGGGCGCGCATAGACGTGAATGCCTCGTGACCCGGGGTGTCAAGAAACGTCACGCTACGGCCTTCGACCGGCACGTTATAGGCCCCAATATGTTGCGTAATTCCGCCTTGTTCGTGATCGGTGACATTCGTCTGTCGGATCTTATCTAACAGCGACGTTTTTCCATGGTCTACATGCCCCATGATGGTCACCACTGGCGGCCGAGGCTCCAGTGTACCTTCATCTTCTGAGGCTTCGTGCTCGTCTTCCAGAACAGACTCCGCATCAAAGGCAACATTCTCGACCGTATATTCAAAATCCGCAGCCACGAGCGAGGCCGTATCATGATCGAGGACCTGATTAATGGTCGCCATGACCCCAAGGCCCATCAGCTTTTTAATGACTTCCCCAACCTTTATCCCCAGGCTGTGGGCGAGATCTCCAACGGTAATCACTTCGGAGATACGAACAACGCGCTTGCTGGCCTTGGGAACCGTAATTTCGGTCTGCCGCTGTTCTTTACCCGGCAGGAGCCGTTTCTTTCTGGTCCCTCGTGCGACATGCGCCTCGCGCTCCTGGACGTCGAGCGACTCGGCGTTCCGGATGACCTTACGCTTCTTGCCTCGTTTTTTCCCGCCCGCACCTATACCCTCACCACTCGTCCCCTCACGGATACCAATATCAGCGGGGAAAGAGGGAGAGGAGGGGCGGATGAATCCAGCCGGTCGTGAGACGGGGGGTCCGGCGAGTTTACCAAGATCGATCCGGCCCAGCACCCGTGCCGGACGAGCACCCTCCTGTCTGGCGTCCTCTGGCGCTGGAGCTGAGTCTTCACGCGTATGTCCTTCGAGGGGAGCTTCTGCCACAACCGCGAGTTTCGATTCCTCGGCTGGAGTGTCGCCACTGGGAATGACAGTACTGAACTCTTCTTGTTCAGCAGATTCCTGCCCTTCCTCTGCGCTGACTGTTCCGTCATCGACCGACACGGGGATAGACAGATCAGCAGCCTCGCCTCGGGATTCCTGTTGATGAGGCTCATCCATCGATTCAGGAGGGAGCTCGAAGGCCGGCGTCTCGGCAGAGAGCGGTTCGGGAATGAACGGAGCGGGCTGTTGTATGGGAGCATCAAACGCGACAGGGGCAAACGTCGGCAGCGGCTCTTCGACTGTTGGCGCTGAAAATGCGGCAGGAGCAGATTCAGACCACGTAGCGGTGTCATCGTTCAGGACTTCGATGCGCTTCCGGCGTCGAATCACGTTGGGGCGAATCCGATTCTCGCGAGTCTCTTCCCGAGCGGTTACCACATGCTCTTTTTGCTGGTCAAGCTCGGTGACAACGCGCTCGGCAACGACTTTTTCTTCTCCGAGTACAAGTGGGGGAGCCGCAGGCGACCGAAGCGCCTGCTGCACGGCGTCGGCCTCTTGCTCCGACAGCGTGCTCTGAGCTTTTTTCCCGCGGATGCCCTGAGCTTCAAGCTGAGTCAGCACTTGCCGCGTTTCGAATCCCCATTCTTTGGCTAATTCATGGATACGCTTGCGTGACATATGACCTCATCGCCGTCTCTTCACCCCGGCAGGCTGGGCTCTATCAGGGCAGCATAGCTGACCCGTGCCTCGCGAGAGCATACCGCTCGTAAGGAGCGACAACTCTTCGCCCGTGCATTGACAAAAGCATTAACACATTCTTGGCGAGCGTGCAGATATCCGCCGCGACCACGGCTGTGAGCAGGAATGAGCCGACCTTGAGGCGTCGCCGTCAGCCGCAGCAACCGGCCTTTCTTCTCTCGCCGGCCACATCCCAGACAGGTCCGAATCGGCTCGGCGTGCTTCATACGTCCTCGGCGGTTGTCCCTGTCGTCTCCGCTCGGCCTCCTCCACCAACGGGAGCCGGGGCGGATTCTTCCTGTATATTTGCCACCGGCGTATCAACAGCCTCTGTGCCCTGTTCGCTGAATTCGGCCTCCTGTTCCGCCGCTATTTTCTCCGCCTGCGCCTTGGCCGCGGCCCAAATCGCCGGCACCCGGTCCGGTCCAATCCCTTCGATTTCAAGCAGGGCATCAGTATCGGCGCCAGCGATGTCCTGAGCCGATTGAAATCCCTGCTGGTATAAGAGCTCTGCCGTAATATCGGCATTCGACTCTCCTATGCCTGGGATGGCATTTAACGCTTCAAGGACCTGGACATGTTCCAACTCGACTTCTGACTCGGACCGGACATCCAGCTTCCAGTTCGTCAGACGGGAAGCCAACCGAACATTTTGGCCCTTCTTCCCAATAGCAAGAGAGAGCTGATCGTCCGGGACGATCACTTCCATCGTATTTTCATCTTCATCCAGAATAATCTTGGCAACCTTGGCCGGCAGAATGGCGCGACAGACATATTCAGCCGGGTCAGGTGTCCAGGGGACAATATCTATCCGTTCTCCCCGGAGTTCTTGGACAACGGCTTGGACACGCGTCCCTTTCATCCCCACACAGGCTCCCACAGGGTCAACATCAGGGTCGGTGGAGTGCACGCCAATCTTTGCGCGGGTGCCCGGCTCTCGAGCGGCGCCCTTGATCTCCACGATGCCTTCGTACACCTCCGGGGCCTCTTGTTCGAACAGTTTGATCAGAAACCCAGGGTGCGTGCGGGAGAGCACGATCTGGGGGCCTTTTTGCGCTAGATCGACATCAAGGATATAGGCTCGTATCCGGTCGCCCTGACGATATCGCTCCCAGGGAATCTGTTCCTTCTCGGGCAGGACCGCGTCAGTACGCCCCAAGTTGACAATGATGTTACGCCGTTCAACTCGCTGAACAATCCCGGAAAAAAGTTCGCCTTTGCGATTCTTGAATTCATTATAGATCAACTCGCGTTCTGCCTCGCGAACCTTCTGAATAACACTCTGTTTCGCCACTTGGGCGGCAATGCGTCCAAAAGACGCCGCGGGGAGCTTGCTGAGCAGTTCGTCGCCAATCTGGGCCTCGGGGTCCAGCGTCTCTCGCGCTTCCGGCACCTCTATTTCGGTTTCCGCATCGGTCACAGTCCCGACAACCGTTTTGATTTCAAAGAGTTCAACCTCACCTATGGCCTCATTAAATTTCGCTTCAATCTGCTTCTGGCCAAAGGTTCGACGGGCCGCAGACAGCATGGCGCTCTCGAGCGCCTCAACAATAACGCTCCGGTCCATTCCTTTTTCTTTACTGACTTGTTCGATCACCCGATTCAAGTCTGATTGCATAGCGGTTACCTCGTCTGGCGGCGTCTGCTTTTCCGTTTCTTCCTCTCAGGACTCTTCCCCGGCAGGGGGAGTGGAAGATCAACATGGGCCCGCGCCACATTCGCCCAGCTCATCCGAACTTTTCCTCTTTCTTGGTCAACTACACTAATAGCATTCTCTTCTACTTCACATATCGGGCCAATGAAAGCCCGCTTCCCGTCCTGGGCGGTCTTCGTCTGTACGCGGATCGGTTGTCCCATATAGCGTTGACACTGGCTGGGACGAAAAAGCGGACGCCGAAGACCGGGAGAGGACACTTCAAGTGTATAGCGCCATGGAATCGGGTCATGCACATCCAGCAAATCGCTCAGTTGTCTGTGGACTCGGGTACAATCATCAAGCGTCACCCCGTTTGTGTTGTCCAGCAAAATCCGTAATACCCAGCGGCCATTCTCGGTCAACAAATCCACGCCCCACAGCTCAAAGCCTTCATCCTCGGCCAGGGGAGTGGTCAGGGTCTCAACCTGCTGGATAATCTCTTGTACTGAGGGCTGCATATGGAAAAAAAAAGTGGGCTCCCGCCCACTTTTCCCCTGCTTCCCGCTTTAGGCTAAACGATCCTCTGCCATCATGCAAGAGGCGTAGCCCGCCTCATTCTCCCTCTCCGCCGTTTTCAAGATCGTGCAGGGTCGCCATATCGATAATAGTATAGGACTGCTTCCCTTGAGGAGTGACAATCTCCACCTCGTCATCGAGCTCCTTGTGCAAAAGTGCCTGGCCGATCGGAGAGTGGAGCGAAATTTGCCCCGCAGCAGGATCGACTTCTTCAGGAAAAACGATCTGATACTCAACCACATCGCCCGAATCGATCTCTTCGAGTGTGACTCGACTGCCATAGGCAATCGAATCTTTTGGAATGCTCGACAAGTCGTACAGCGAGAGTTGCTGCATCCGTTCAGTCAGTTGGGCAATTCGGGCTTGGACATAGTCTTGACGCGCGCGCGCCGCGTCATACTCCGCATTTTCACTCAGGTCGCCATGAGCAGCAGCCTCGTGGAGGTCTTTCGGAATACGGACATTGAGTTCGTGGTATAATTCGTCAAGCTCTTTTTTCAGCTTTTTTACAATCGGTAGGTTCATAACTCCCCCATACGGTCGTCTTCTGTCTGGCAATGACGTTCCGCACAAGCACAGCAGGGGTTGGTGACGCTTACGCACCAACCCCTCCACACAATACTCGTATACTTCGGCGATTAGGCGGTCAGGATATGGATCGTACAGGCCGACCCGAGGCCAATGACATGGGCGAGACCAGCCGTGGCTCCCTCAACTTGGCGCGCTCCCCCCTGGCCTCGAAGCTGGGTCACGATCTCATAGATATTCGCGACTCCGGTTGCCCCAAGCGGATGCCCCTTGGAGAGCAGACCCCCACTGACGTTGACTGGAATATCGCCACCCAGTTCGGTTCGCCCTTCGTCAATCATCCGCCCGGCCTCACCTTCAGCACACAGGCCCAGATTCTCGTAATGCAGCAGTTCTGCTGTGGCAAAACAATCGTGGAGCTCGACCAAACTCAGGTCTTGCGGACCAATCCCAGCTTTTTCATAGGCTTCTTTTGCCGCATTCTGAGTCAGGGTATTGACATCGGGCATGGTCAGGTCCCGGTCGGTATAGGGATCCGAGGTCAGGACGGAAGTCGCGATTTTTATCGGTTTACTGGTAAACTGCTTTATCTTGTCTTCGGACATCAAGATCGCCGCCGCCGCACCGTCTCCAGTCGGACAGCACATATAGAGCGTATTGGGATAGGCAACCATACGGGCATTCATCACATCATCCAGCGACACCTCAACCTGATACTGGGACAAGGGGTTGTGCACTGAATGTTTATGGTTCTTGACCGATATTTTGGCGAAATGCTCGGCCGTCGTTCCGTGTTTGCGCATATGTTCCACGCCGGCCTGACCAAAGACGGCTGGCATCAGGCCACTGCCCAATACGCCTTCAACGCTCTCTCCTCCGCTGCGGGCTCCACCGCCGAGCAAGCCCATTTTCCCCATCTGCTCAACACCAACGGCCATGGTGATATCGTACATACCCGATGCGACCCCGATATAGGCCTCGCGAAAGGCGGTCGAACCAGTTGCGCAGGCGTTAGAGACATTGAGTGCAGGGATACCGGTTTGGCCAATCTGCTGCAGAATCTTCTGCGCATTCATAGCGTTGGCTTGGAATAAATTCCCACACACCAGCATCTCAACGTCTTTGATGGACGCCCCGGCGTCTTTGAGCGCGCGGACTCCCGCTTCTGCCCCCATTTGGGACACGTCCTTGTCAGGGTAGCGTCCAAACTTAATCATGCCGACACCGACCACATATACGTCTCTCATAACTTACACCCCTTTGCCGTTATCAGCTTCCTTTAATCTCTGCCTGGCTTGAAAAAGAAAGCAATAATGTCAATGGTCTCTTCCTCTCCGTGCGCGTTTTTTTCCTTGCGTTCGCGTACTTTCCGCGTCACCATGTCCACCGGCATACCGAATGCAATCTTTTGCGGGTCGGGCTCAATATCGACTAAATTGCACCGGACGCTCACCCCTTCCGGGAGGTCGACAATTGCGGAGACGTACGGGACCGGAATGCCGGGTGCGGACTGATGCACAATGGAGTACACGTAGAGCGTGCCGTGATCGCTGAGCCGCACCTCGGGCAAATCTCCGACAAAGGTGCACTTACTGCATCCGACTCGGTTCCCACCGATATAGGTGGCGTTACAATCGGGACATCGATAGCCGACCAGATACGGTTTTTCGTCTGGAGCAGCGGGCAAGCGCAACATCGGCGCGATTGCCCGTTGTGTATTCGCCATTACCAAGTCCTCTCCACTGGCCCGCCCCCGTTTCCGCTTGTCAAGGTGTCGCTTCTGATGCTGGCAGGATAGAGGAAGAGGGGTTGCTCATCCCTCCGGTCATGGATCAGGAGCGCCACCTACCAGCCCTCTGCTCAGACTCATGGGCAGGACCGAAAAAAGTCTGCGCTACAGTGCAGCTACCAATATACGAGCGATCCTCCCAAAACAAGGCCTTGAGGGTTTTTTCATAGATAAAACAAACGCGAGGGAGAAGGAAAATCGTCAGCATTCAGAAGAGTGATAGAAAGGCGTGGATTCACCGACTCGGTGCCGCGGCTCGGACAGCACTCACCGTGCTGTATCCGTGGCGTTGCCTCAATTGCTCCACCTGTCTTCCTTCGAACCACGCGTTCTGCCTGACGTGTCAGGGCTGGATTCAAGTCATCCACTCTCCGCTCTGCACCCGTTGCGGCCGGCCCTTTGCCTCCGACGTCGGACCCGACCATATATGCTCCCAGTGCGTGCAACAGCCACCCAGTTTTCGCCACGCGCGTGCGTGGGCTGCGCATAGTACGTCAGGCGGCTCCCCTCAGCCTCTTCGTCAGAGCATCCTCCGGTTCAAATATGAGCGAAATATGAGAGCCGGAAAGGCACTCGCTGGACTCACGGCCCGTTACTTTTCCCTCGCCCAGGAGCAGGGCGCGGAGCAGGCGGAAGGCCATGACCGCGTTATTCCTGTTCCCCTGCACCTGACCAGACTGCGCTGGCGTGGATTCAATCAGTCTCTCATCCTTGCCCGTACGATTGGGCGGCGTATCACCACGCCGGTTGATCCCTGGCTGCTCAGTCGCACCCGGCCGACCCAGCCTCAGACGAAGCTGGGCAGAGAAGACCGCCGGGCCAATGTCCGAGGAGCCTTTCGGGTGAACACTCCCAGCCTGACCAAAGGGAAACGTTTGCTCCTGGCGGACGACGTGTATACATCCGGCGCAACGGTTGAAGAGCGTGCCCGAACCCTGTACCAGAATGGGGCGCGCAGTGTTGATGTTTTTACTCTCGCCCGAGTGGTTGACCTCTAAAAGCGTATGACGACACCTCTCTCTCTTGGCGTTCTCATCTCTGGGGGTGGTACCAACCTCCAGGCCATTATCGATGCCATTGAGCGTAGAGACCTGCCAGCCCAGATCCGTATTGTGGCGAGTAACCGGAGCGATGCCTATGGCCTGGTGCGGGCGCAGCGCCACGGCCTCTTAACCGCAGTGCTGTCTCACGCTGATTTTGCTTCTCGGGAACAGTTTGACCAACACCTGGTCAGCCTCTTGCGAGACCACAAGGTTGAGCTGGTCATTCTGGCCGGCTTTATGCGCCTGCTCTCGGCCCGTTTTATTCAGGATTTCCCGCAGCGTATTCTGAATATCCACCCGGCCCTCCTACCGGCCTTCCCCGGTCTGCACGCCCAGCGTCAGGCCCTGGAACGCGGAGTGCGTATTAGCGGCGCAACCGTCCATCTGGTTGATGAGGAAATGGATCACGGCCCGATTATTATGCAGGCCGCCGTCCCCGTCTATCCTGACGATACGGAAGACAGCTTGAGCGCACGGATTCTGGCCCAGGAACATCGCATCTACCCGACCGCCATCAAGCTCTTTGCCGAAGGTCGGGTCGTGGTTCAAGGCAACACGGTCCTTATTCGTGACGAGCACCATCGCCCGCAAACCGCCTTCCGGTCTCCCGCCGTATGACGACAGCCTCCCCTCGCACTGGCACAATTGGGATCGATGAATCCGGCAAAGGGGATTATTTCGGCCCGCTAGTCATCGCCGGGGTCTATGTGACGCCAGACCAAGAAGTCCGGCTGCGCGACTTAGGCGTGCGGGATAGCAAGCTGTGCTCGGATATACGCGCCCATACCCTGGCCGCCCACATTCGTACGCTGTGTCCGACCACTCTGGTAGCCATTGGCCCCGAGCGCTACAATAGCCTGTACGCCTCGCTCAAGAATCTCAATACTCTGCTCGCCTGGGGACATGCCCGCGCCATAGAAAATCTCTTAGAAACCGTCAGGTGTGATCGGGTGATTGCCGACCAATTTGGGAACGCGCATTTTCTTAATAATGCCCTGATGCAAAGAGGCCGGACCGTCAACCTCATTCAAAAGCCACGCGCCGAACAAGAGGTCGAGGTCGCGGCCGCCTCGCTGGTCGCCCGGGCAGAATTCTTACGCCGCTTGCAGGATTTGAGCAGCCGCTTTGCCATCCCCCTGCCGAAAGGCGCGAGTTCTCAGGTTATCGCCACGGGCAAAGCCATGGTGGAGCAGTACGGCCCGGACAGCCTGGGCCAGGTCGCCAAGTTGCATTTTCGCACGACGCAGAAAGTGCTTGCGTGAGAAACGCCGTCCTTGCCCCGGACCTGCTTTTCCTCTATCCCGTTTGCCATGCCACCCAGACCCCACCCCGCGTTTGACCGACTCGTCAACATTATGGCGACGCTGCGCAGTCCGAACGGCTGCCCGTGGGATAAAGAGCAAACGCCGCAGACACTCAAACCCTACCTCGTCGAAGAGACCTATGAGGTGCTGGACGCCCTTGAGGCTGAGGACTGGGCTGAGCTGAAAGAGGAATTGGGGGACCTCCTCCTCCAGATCGTGTTTCACGCGCAGTTGATGGCAGAAGCTGGGGAATTTACGATTGATGATGTGGCCCAAGCCATTGCCGATAAAATGACCCGCCGCCATCCGCATGTCTTTAGTGACCTGAAAGTCGAGAGCGCCGAAGAGGTCAGTCAGAATTGGGCCAAAATCAAAGCGCAGGAGAAAAGGGAAAAAAAGAGGGAAAGAGGCGCTACGGATCAATCCATTCTGGCCGGTGTTCCCAAAGGCGCACCGGCCTTGATCCAGGCCCAGCGCTTAGGCGAAAAGGCCACCCGCGTCGGTTTTGACTGGCCGTCAGCCACGGCAGTCTTTGAAAAGGTCACGGAAGAGTACCAGGAATTGGCGGAGACACTGACAACGGCCCACACCGAGTACCAGGAACACGAACTCGGCGACCTGTTGTTTGCGTTGACCAGCCTCGCCCGTCATCTTGACCTGGACGCCGAGTCTGCCCTGCGTAAAGCCAGCAGTCGTTTTAGCAAACGCTTTCGTTACATCGAGGAGCAACTCGCGCGCGACCGGGAGGACATTCATCACACCTCACTGACGCGGCTGGAGGAATTGTGGCAGGAGGCCAAGCAGACGGTGGGGTAGGACGCCCAGTAAGGCTCGCAATTCATCTTTCCCACCCGGCCAGACCAAGGCAACAAAACTACACACACCGATCAGGATAGCCCCGCCGAGACTCCCCAGCCGGCTGAGACGAGAACCGGTTGGAGCAAGCCAGTCAATCTGTCCGACAAACCACCAGAGTACGATCAGCATCCCGACCGACGCGATGCCACTCCACAGCAGAGAGACGGTCCATGGTTGCCATGGGAAGGCTGAAAAACGTCGTGAGAGGCGAACGGCTTGGAACACCAGATTGGCCATGGCCGCGAGCGAGGTTGCGACGGCAAGGCCGACAACCCCCCAATGCTGCATCGAGAGCATTCCGCTCACAGCAGCGACGCTCTGCGCCAGCCAGTTCGTCTCACCGAGGAGGCTGATACGGCCCATGAGGACAAGGCTGGCACCTATTTTCACCATGAGGGCGACCACTCCACCCCATACTGGTGTCCGGGTATCTCCGAGGGCGTACAAACAGGCCGTGATCTGACGTGTCGCCGCAACCGCCCATAAGCCCAGGGCCAGCGCCTGGAGGACCGTCGCTGTCACCACAACGTCCTGAGCGGAAAAGGCGCCTCTGAAAAACAGGACCGTCGTAATAGGCGTCGCCAGAACCGCCAGTCCCACCGCCGCGGGCAGCGTGACTACATTGACCAACCGTAGGGCGAAACCCAGACTGTCCTGCATACCGGCCCAGTCATTCTTTTGGGCGTGCGTTGCCAGGCTGGGTAAGAGCGCGGTACTCAGGGCAACAACAAAGAGCCCAACGGGAAACTCAAACAACCGGCTGGCATACCACAGGCAGGCGACGCTTCCGTCTGCCAGCAGCGAGGCCAGCAGGGTGCTGATGATCAGATTGAGTTGAAAAATGCCGGTCCCAAAGACGAGGGGTAACAAGAGCCGACCCATACGCCGTAAGGCCGGATGGCGTGGCTGCCAGCTCAGGCGTAACGACACCCCGTGACGGACGAGCGCGGGCAACTGCCACAGGAGTTGGCAGACTCCACCCAGTACGACCCCATAGGCCAGACTCATCACGGGCTCGGCCATATGGGCAGACAAACCGAGCACGCTCAAGATGACCGCCGCGTTGAACAGCACCGGGGCAAAGGCCGGGGCCGTAAAGTGTCGGAGCGCATGTAAAACCCCCATGGCCAACGCGGCCGCGCCAACGCAGAAGAGATAGACAAACATGACGCGGGTCAGATCGATGGTGAGTAATAGTTTGGCGCTCGTAAAGCCGGGCGCGAAGAGGCGGGTAATGGGGTCGGCAAAGCATATCCCCAGACCGGTCAAAACGAGCAGCAAGCCGAGCCCGGTCCCGAAGAAGGCGCGAATCATACGACTCGCCGCGCGTGATCGCTGGGTGACATATGTGGTCATCACCGGGACAAAGGCGGCGTCGGTTGCCCCCTCACCGACGAGACGCCGGAGCAGGTTGGGAATGCGGAACGCAACAAAGAACGCGTCAGCGGCCATGCCTGCTCCAAAGGCATAGCCAATGACCATATCCCGACCCAAGCCGGAAATGCGGCTCAGCAGCGTCAGCCCACCGATCTGTCCAACCGCCCGAACAACCTGGGTATTTTCTTCAGAATCTTTTCGTGCGCCGCGCATATCGGACCCGGTAACGTTGGCTCCACCCTTTTGCTCAGTCATCCCCTTCAGCCGCCAACTCTTGCGCGACATTGATCAGTCTCCCCACTCATGGTAGGAATGGTGTTTCAGAGAGGAGTATTGTACGTGGCATCAGGAGAAAAGAAACGTCATCGCCAAAGCGAAGTGCGGCGGGCCCGTAACCACGCAGCCAAATCACGAGTGAAGACCCTGATGAAAAGAGTCGCGGCAGCGGTCGAGAGCGGAGAGAGTGCAGCAGTCGAGAGTTCCCTCCGGACGGCGGTCAGTGCCCTCCATCGAGCGGGTCAAAAACGTATTATTCCCAAACACGCGGCAGACCGGTATATTGGCCAGCTCTCAAAACTGGTCCATGAACACAAAACCGCCGCCTCCGCTTAACCCCATCGTCAAGGGGCCACCAGGCCCCTTCTCTGTTTCCACTAGAAATTATCGCCCAGACGAAACGAGACCTCACGTGCCGCCGCTGCAAAGAGTCGCCCGACGGCGAGGTTGCGTTGCGTCTCTGAGAATTGCACATCCGTGAGGCTGGGCAGGTCGGCAGGGTCGAGTGTTCCCTGCAGGAATTCAGGCGAGGTCGTCACCAAGACCTGGGGAATCGCGCTGTAATATTCCGTCACCCGCAGGTCGGCTGCCTGCCACAGGACTTTCCCGCTTCCTCGGTCGGTGAGCTGGATATCCAAGGCAAGCACCATTTCGTACTCAAGAACCTGATCGCGGCGGTCAAACGAAAACGGCCGCAGTTCCAGCGTCTGGAGTTGAGCGGAAATCACCCCTTCACCCGTGTCGGTGACCCGAATATTCCGATGTGTCCGAAACTCTCGCTCAATGGCCCACTGGAGTTCCTTTTCCACACCGGTCTCAAGCGTATGATTGGAGAACTCGGCAAAGCTCACACTCTGGATTCCCTGCGGTAAGGGGGTGGTCCCCGCAAACTGATAGCCGCACGCGCTCCACAGGCAGACACACACAGCGGTCAGAATGGAATACGCTTTCTTCATGAAAGACCTGAGCTGGGGAGTTTTCAACGATATGCTAGGCGAGCACGAAGTTCACCAGTCGCCCCGGCACGACGATTTCGCGCCGGACAGTCTTGCCCGCTAAATATGTGGCCACCTTGTCCTGCTTCCTCGCTACGTCCAGGGCCGTTTCCGTATCCGCGTCAACGGCCAGCTCAATGGTCGCCCGGAATTTTCCGTTGACCTGTACCGCAACCGTAACGGTCTCATCCTGAATGAGCTCCGGGTCGTACGATGGCCAGGTTGCGTACGTCAGTGTTTCCGCATGGCCCAGACGCTGCCATAATTCTTCGCCCAGATGGGGCGCAAAGGGAGCGAGCAGCAGCACGAACCCCTCAGCCAGAACCCGCGGCAGGCGAGGGGCCTTTTGTGCGTCATTCACAAACACCATCAGGGCACTCAACGCAGTATGGAAGCGCATGCCTTCGATGTCTTCCGTGACTTTTTTCACCGTTTTATGAAAGAGGCGGGTAAGCGTAGCGTCGGGCTGGGGTTCCACATCCACAATATCCGAACGCAGGTCACCGGAGTCGGCCACAATCAACGACCAAGCCCGATGCAGGAAGCGATACACGCCGGCAACGGAGCGCGTATTCCAGGGTTTGACCTGCTCCAGCGGCCCCATAAACATTTCATAACAGCGCAACGCATCGGCTCCATACTCCGCGATCACGGTATCCGGATTCACCACATTGCCCCGTGATTTCGACATTTTGTCGGTTTGGGGCTCCAGTTCCAGGTCCGTATCATCCGGGTGATAGGGCGTGTCATCGCGCCACACCACTTGGTCTACCGGCACATATCCCACACTGAGCTGTGTTGTCGGGTCTCCCCTGAGCACGTACTCGGCCTCCTCATTGCCCTCTCGATTGACCTTCTCAACGGCGTGTGCGGCATAACGCTGACTCTGCTCGTCCTGGTAATAGCGATAACTGAACCCCAGAATCATGCCTTGATTGACCAAGCGCTGAAAAGGTTCGGGCGTGGATACGAGGCCGCAGTCATACAGGACGTGGTGCCAGAAGCGGGCATACAATAGATGCAGCACGGCGTGCTCCACGCCTCCGACGTATAAATCTACCGGCATCCAGTACTGCTCGGCAGCCGCGTCCCACGGCCTGTCCGCATTCTGCGGGTCCAGGAAGCGCAGAAAATACCAACAGCTTCCAGCCCACTGCGGCATGGTGTTGGTTTCCCGCAACACCGGCTGACCCGATGCCGGTTCGGTCGTCTCCACCCAGCCCCGCGCCGCGGCCAGCGGTGGCTCGCCCGTCCCTGTTGGGCGAAAACTCTCGACTTCGGGCAGGAGCACTGGCAGATCCTGCAGTTCGACCGGCTGGGGCTGCCCGTCTACATGGAGAATAGGAAACGGCTCGCCCCAATACCGCTGGCGGCTGAACAACCAGTCTCGGAGCTTATAGTTCACCGTGCCTTCGCCGTGGCCGTTCTCCTCCAGCCAGGCCTGCATCTCTTTCTTGGCCTCGGCCACGTTGAGGCCGTCTAAAAAGCCTGAGTTCACATGGGGTCCGTCTCCGGTATAGGCTCCGGTTTCCATATCCCCACCCTGGACCACTTCAACAACCGGGATGTCAAACTGGCGGGCAAACTCCCAGTCTCGCTCGTCTCCGCCCGGCACGGCCATAATCGCCCCGGTTCCATAGGTGAACAGGACATAGTCGGCGACCCAAATCGGAATCGGCTCGCCATTGACGGGATTCAAGGCATAGCCGCCCGTATTGACCCCAGTCTTTTCCTTCACCAGTTCCGTGCGGGCCAAGTCGGACTTGCGTAGGGCCTCTTCTCTATACGCTGCAACCGCCGCCCGATTTTCCGGGGTCGTGATGCGCTCAACCAAGGGATGTTCCGGGGCCAGGACACAATAGGTCGCGCCAAACAGCGTATCCGGGCGCGTAGTGAAGACATCGAAAAAGCCGTCTTCTTCCGTAAAAACGGAACCATCGCCGTGACACAGCTGGAAACGAATGCGGGCGCCTTCGCTCCGCCCGATCCAGTTTCGCTGCATTTCCTTGACATTTTCCGGCCAATCAAGGTCGTCGAGTCCGGCTAATAACCGTTCCGCATAGGCCGTAATACGGAGCATCCACTGCCGCATGGGCTTGCGGATGACCTCATGTCCGCCGCGCTCACTCCTGCCGTCTATGACCTCTTCATTGGCCAGGACCGTACCCAGGGCCGGACACCAGTTGACCGGCACCTCTGCCATATAGGCCAGGCCGCGCTCGTAGAGCTTGAGGAAAATCCATTGCGTCCAGCGATAGTAGTCGGGGTCACAGGTCGAAATCTCCCGGTCCCAATCGTAGGAAAAGCCCAGGGCCTGGATCTGACGCCGAAAAGTCGTGATATTGAGAGCCGTTGTTTCACGCGGGTGCGTGCCCGTCTCAATCGCATACTGTTCCGCGGGCAGTCCGAACGCATCCCAGCCCATGGGATGCAGGACGTTAAAGCCCCGCATGCGCTTATGGCGGGCCAGGATATCGGTTGCGGTATAGCCTTCAGGGTGTCCGACGTGCAATCCGGCGGCACTCGGATACGGGAACATATCCAGAATGTAGTATTTTTGCCTCTGCTGATCGATCTCGGCGCGAAAGGTTTTCTGTTCACGCCAATAGCGCTGCCATTTCGGCTCGATAGTGCTTGGCTGATAGCGTACTTTACCGCCTGCGGGCGTTTCCGCCGCGGCTCCGTTGGACTGCTTATTCGAGAGACTCATGAGGCTGTACTTTCTTCCCGACAACGCGCGCGATCCGATCCAGCACGCCATTGACAAAGGTCGGCGCGTCATCACTACAGTAGCGGCGAGCAATTTCAATAGCTTCGTTAATCGTCACCCCCGCGGATAAGTCGGGGTAGGCTGCCAATTCATACGCTCCGAGGCGGAGCAGATTCAAATCCACCTTGGGCAAACGACCGATTCGCCAGTGCTCGGCGGCCGCGGCGATCATGCTGTCAAGCTGACGCCGCTCGCGCCACGTCCCGTTTACCAAATCTGCGGTAAACCCCCGGACCTCGGTTGCCTGGGTAAAGCACTGCTCAAAAAGCGCCAGCGCCTGCTGCGGAGCCACCCCGCTGATATCAATCTGGTACAGGACTTGGAGTGCGTATTCACGCTCCTGGCGTCGAGTTCCACGGGCTCCCATACGACACTTACTCGATTTCCTGTAATGCCCTGAGGGCGTGGACCATCTCAATAGCAGACAGGGCCGCTTCCCAGCCCTTATTCCCAAGTTTTGCTCCGGCCCGGTCGAGCGCCTGCTCAACGGAGTCCGTGGTCAGCACCCCGAAAGTGACGGGTACGCCGGAGGAGAGCATGATTTCTTTAATGCCCTGGGTCATGGCCGCCGCAATATAATCGAAATGCGGCGTCTCACCTTTGATGACCGCCCCCACACAGACGACAGCCTCGTAGCGGCCGCTCGTTGCCAGCCGCTTCGCAAACAGGGGAATGTCAAACGCCCCGGGCACCAACACCACATCAATGTCTTCGTCCCGCGCCCCATGGCGGCAGAAGGCGTCAATAGCGCCCGCCTGTAAGCGCTCGGTGATCAAACTATTGAACTGCGACACGACAACGCCAAACCGCATCCCTGTCGCGTCAAGCTTACCAGTAATGATCCGGGCCATAGCTTCCCCTCTTCACGCAGTGATCGATCCGATTGACGGCCTTAGAGCAAGGGTTTGAGCTCAGAGAACAAATGCCCCAGTTTTTCCTTCTTGACCTGGAGATAGTGAATATTCCCCTTGTGGGGAGGCGTCTCAATGGGTTGGCGTTCGACGACCTTCACCCCGTATTCTTCGAGCCCACTGATTTTCTGCGGATTATTCGTCAGCAAACGTACCTGCGAGACGCGCAGGTCGCGGAGAATCTGGGCTCCAATACCATAATCTCGGAGATCTTCCTCAAAGCCAAGATGGAGGTTGGCTTCAACCGTGTCCATGCCTTTATCCTGGAGGGCGTAGGCCCGGATCTTATTGGCCAGTCCTATGCCTCGGCCTTCTTGCTGCAGATAGATCACAACCCCACGGCCTTCCTCTGCAATACACTCCATGGCATGCGTGAGCTGCTCTCCGCAGTCACACCGCTCAGACCCAAACACATCGCCGGTTAAACATTGCGAATGGACTCGGACAGTGACGGGCTCCCGAGTCGTAATCCGGCCTTTGACCAGGGCAATATGTTCGTGGTTATCGACTTCGGTTCGGTAGACGATGGCTAAAAATTGTCCCCCAAACGGACTCGTGATTTCTCCCTCACCCACCCGATGAATGACGGATTCCGTCCGTAAACGATAGGTGGTCAGGCTGGCTATGCTCACAATCGGCAGGGCGTGCTCCTGCGCAAAGGCTTCAATCTCCTTGCCCTGGGCAATCTCGCCATCGTCGCGGAGAATCGTACATAAGGTTGCCGCCGGCTTGAGACCAGCCAGTCGGGCCAGATCAATACCGGCTTCAGATAAGCCACGTCGTGCCAACACCCCACCCCGGTGCGCAAAAAGGGGGAAGATATGCCCCGGCATCACCAGATCGGCCGGGCGGGCGTCATCGCGGACCGCCGTCGTGATCGTCACTGCGCGATCGTAGGCTGATATCCCGGTTGTCACGCCGCGACGGGCTTCAATCGAGGCCCCAAAAGCCCGTTGACGACTCCCCTCATATCCATGCCCGAGCATGGGAATCCCGAGCTCGCGAATTTTTTCCTCGGTCAGAGCTAGACAAACCAAGCCACGACCGTGGGTGGCCATGAAGTTGACGCCATCCGGTGTGGTCAGATCGGCCGCCAGACACAAGTCCGCTTCCCCTTCCCCACTGTCGTTTTCAACCAGGATCGCCATTTTCCCTTGGCTGAGCTGTTGGAGCGCCTCTTCTAGTGGTGATAGCGCGATTGGCATAGCCCCTCCTTACATCCGAACATACCCTGACACCACCGCATCGTTCCCAATTCGGTCCACCTGTATTGTATGGAGTTTTATTCCCTCGACAACCCGTCCAATCCCTAACGGAGCGAGCATGGCCTGTCCATCACCACCAAGCAGCACAGCACCATAAAAAAACAAGAGCCTATGTACCAGCCCTTCTTGCAAAGCGGCCGCCGCAACCTGTCCGCCCCCCTCGATCAACACGTGCTTTGCCCCGCGCTGCGCCAGGATTTCGAGTACCGGACGGAGCAGAATCTTCCCCCGCTTTCCAGGAAAGGCCAGGATTTCAACGCCAACTCGCTCGAAAGCGGCACCACGGAGTTGAGCGGCGCGGCGCGTTGTTGCAATCACGGTTGCGGCTTTGGAAGAGAGGCCACACACTTGCGCCTGGGGGCTGATCCTGAGCCGTCCGTCAAGAATAACGCGCAGGGGGTCTCGTCCCCCACGGATGCGACATGTCAACTGGGGATCATCGGCCAATACCGTTTCTGCGCCGACCAGTATCGCGTCCACATGATTACGCAACTCGTGGACTTTGCGACGGGATGCCTCTCCACTAATCCAGCGGGCGTCGCCGCTCGCCGTTGCGATGCGGCCATCGAGGGAGGCGGCCAGTTTTAAGGTGACAAAGGGCAAGCCGGTCTGGATCGCAACCGCAAAATCCTCATTGGTCCGTTGGCACAGCTCTTTGAGCACGCCGGTTGTAACCGCAATGCCGGCCCGGCGCAGACGCCGAATCCCACGTCCGCGAACCTGCGGGTTGGGGTCGGTCATGCCTATCACCACACGGGCAACACCGGCCTCGATCAGGGCCTGGGCACAGGGGGGCGTTCTGCCGTAGTGCGAGCACGGTTCCAGGTTGACGTAGACGGTCGCCCCGCGGACCGGGCGGGTCGCTTTGCGCAGCGCTTCAATCTCGGCATGCGGCAATCCCGCCCGACGATGATAGCCCTCGCCAATAGCGCGACCGCTACGGACAATAACGGCTCCCACAACGGGGTTCGGACTCGTCCGCCCCTGCGCCCGCAGGGCAAGGTCTACCGCGCGCCGCATAAACACTTCATCAGTGTTCATGGTTTCGTCTTTTCCGGCTTCGCGCACCGCGCCCGTTTGTCGTCGTCCGTACTGCGTTCCCGAATGAGGTCCTTGAGCTCAGACATAAACTCATCCAGGTCCTGAAAAGAGCGATACACGGAAGAAAACCGGACATAGGCCACCTTGTCCAGATCGTACAGGTGACGCATGACCTCCTCGCCAATCACCGCGCCTGAGATCTCTTTCTCGCCCCGTCCCTGGAGCGTCCGCTCGATGTGATCCGCAATGTCTTCTATGGTCTCAATGCTGATCGGACGTTTTTCACACGCCTTCTTGAGGCCGGTGATAATTTTCAGCCGATCGTAGGTCTCCCGCCGCCCGTCCTTCTTTACGACCAGAGGGAGAATTTCTTCAACCCGTTCATACGTCGTAAAGCGCCGCTCGCACTCCTCGCACTCCCGCCGCCGGCGGGTGACATCACCCTCCCGGCTCAAACGAGAATCAATGACGCGACTTTCCAGATGGGAACAAAAAGGACACTTCATACGCTGGGGGAGGGAGCACAGCTCACACTTTCACCTGACAATGCGTGCTCGCCTCCTTGCCTCGTTTCAGCTTATGCGGGCCGCGTAACCCGGTGGGCATAGACGGGGAACTGCTGGCACAACCCACGCACTTCTTCGCCAATGGCAGCCAACCCTCGCGCATCGCCAACTCGCTGCAGGGCGCGGGCAATGAGGTCGGCTATGTGATCCATCTCGGCTTCTTTCATACCCCGACTCGTCACCGCCGGCGTACCAATACGAACCCCACTGGTTACAAAGGGAGAGCGCGTATCAAAGGGAATCGCATTTTTATTGACCGTAATCCGAGCCTGATCCAAGGTTTCCTGCGCCACTTTCCCGGTCAGTTCGGTCTCACGCAGATCGAGCAGCATCAGATGATTCTCCGTACCGCCCGAGACCAGACGGAACCCGCGTCGGATGAGACCGGCAGCCAGGGCTTGGGCGTTGGCGATAATCTGCTGCTGATAAGCTTGAAACTCCGGTGTTGCCGCTTCCTTCAGCGCCACGGCCTTGGCCGCAATCACATGCATCAGCGGTCCGCCCTGATTGCCAGGGAAGACAGACGAATTCACGCTCTTGGCCAAATCCTGGCGGCACATAATCATTCCACCGCGTGGCCCGCGTAGCGTCTTATGGGTCGTCGTTGTCACCAGGTCGGCATGCGGCACGGGAGAGGGATGCAGCCCGGCAGCCACCAGCCCGGCAAAGTGAGCAATATCGACCATCAACAGCGCCCCGACCTCGTCGGCGATGTCTCGAAAGGGCGCGGTGTCAATCTGGCGTGGATAGGCACTGTGTCCGGCCACGATCATCTTGGGACGATGCTGACGCGCCAGGGCGGCAATCTCATCGTAGTCAATACGTTGATTGTCCTCCCGGACGCCATAGGGGACGACCTGAAAGAATTTTCCGGAAAAATTGACCGGACTGCCGTGGGTGAGATGACCACCGTGCGATAAGTTCATGCTCAGGATGGTGTCTCCGGGCTGGAGCTGAGAGAAATAGGCGGCCATATTGGCTTGGGCTCCGGAGTGCGGCTGGACATTGACGTGCTCGGCACCGAATAAGGCCTTGGCGCGGTCAATGGCGAGCTGTTCAACCACATCCACATACTCACAGCCGCCGTAGTAGCGCTTCTGGGGATAGCCTTCTGCATATTTATTTGTGAGCACGGACCCCTGCGCCTCCAGCACAGCCTCGCTCACCACGTTCTCTGACGCGATGAGCTCAAGGTTATACTCCTGGCGGCGCGTCTCCTCTTGAATGGCGGCGTAGACATCAGGGTCGTGCTGGGCGAGCGGACTCGTCATACCAGTGCTCCTTCTCTCCCCCATCCGGCAGTTCTCACGGTCGAACCGTTCCCTTTCTCCTCATAGATACAGAAAATCGCAGAGCTCCAGAGAGACCACTGCGATTCTTTCGGTCTGGACACTCCTGAGACCGTATCCGGTCGGCTATTGGTGGCTCTCAATATATTCGATAACGTTCCGGACCGTCCGAATCTTTTCAGCCTGTTCGTCAGAGATTTCGGTATCGTACTCCTCTTCCAGCGCCATCACGAGTTCGACAATATCCAGAGAGTCTGCTCCAAGATCTTCGATAAACGAAGAATCCAGGCTGACCTCGTCCTCACTCACACCCAATTGCTCACAGATGATTTCCTTGACGCGTGCCTCGGTCGAAGCTGCTGCCATAGCCGGGACCTCCTCTCTTCTTTCGCTCGGCGGTATCTGAAGAATTGGCTGAACCAACTCCCGTTACATATACAGGCCGCCGTTGACGTTAATAATCTGTCCAGTGATATAGCCCGCTCGGGGGTTTGCCAAGAACGCTACTGTATCGGCCACTTCCTCAACCGTCCCCCAACGGCCAGCGGGAATATGGCTCAGATATCCTGTTTTCGCCTCTTCTGGCAAGGACTTGGTCATATCGGTCTCAATAAATCCTGGGGCGACGGCATTCACCGTAATCGACCGGGAGGCAAGCTCTTTCGCCATCGTCTTGGTAAAACCAATGATGCCGGCTTTTGCGGCCGAATAGGCCGCCTGTCCGGTATTCCCGATTTGGGCAACCACCGACGTCAGATTGATAATCCGACCAAAACGCTGCTTCATCATGGAGCGAGTGACCGCCTTCGTACAGCGAAAGACGCCGGTCAAATTGGTGTTGAGGACCGCTTCCCACTCGTCTTCCTTGAGCCGGACCAGGAGCGTGTCAATCGACATGCCGGCATTATTGACCAGAATGTCGATCTTGCCTCGCCGCTCAAGAATATCTCGTGTTGCTGTTGTGACGGCAGTACCGTCAGCAATGTCAAATTGGCAGACTTCGGCCCGTCCGTTCCGGGCCTCAATACCCGCTCGGACATCCTCGGCCGCGGTGTGATTCCTGACATAGTTAATCACCACGGTCGCGCCGTCTTGAGCCAGACGTTCCGCGACCGCGCGGCCAATTCCACGCGAGGCGCCGGTCACCAGGGCAACGAGTCCGTCCAAACCGCCGCGTGCGTCCGTACCCATTATCGCAACAACTCCAGACTTGCGGCCAGACTATCGGGATCGCTTACGGAAACGCACGGGAACTTCCGCTCAATGCGTTTGAACAAACCGCTGAGGACACGCCCCGCTCCCAGTTCAACCGCCCCCTCACAACCGAGGTCGCGTACCCGCTGCATACTCTCCTCCCAACGGACAGGAGCCGTGACTTGTCGCACCAGCAGGTCTTTGACCTGCTCTGCATTCCGGTTGACTTCGGCTGTGGCATTGGCAATCACACCAACAGTCAGAGGATGAACGGCTCTCGGTTCGAGGACACGGGCCAGCCCTTCCGCAGCCGGCGCCATGAGGGCACAGTGAAAAGGCGCACTCACCGCGAGTTCAACCGCTCGTTTTGCCCCGCGCTCCTTGGCACCGGCCACCGCTCTTTGCACCGCTCCAGCATGACCGGCGATGACCACCTGATCGCCACCGTTCAGATTCGCCGGAGAGACGACTTCGCCCCGCGCCGCTTCCACACATACCTCTCCGACAGCCTGCTCAGACAGACCAAACAGGGCCGCCATCGCGCCCACCCCGGGCGGGACCGCCGCCTGCATCAGGCGACCGCGCTCCCGCACGATACGGACCGCATCGGCGAAGTCCAGCGCGCCAGCCGCGACCAGGGCCGAGTACTCGCCTAAACTATGGCCGGCTACGCAGACCGGTTGCAGGTCCACCTCCCGTGCCAGCGTACGCCAGGCGGCAACGCTGGTGGTGACAATGGCGGGCTGCGTGTTGTGGGTCAGGATAAGGTCCTCTTCCGGCCCCTCAAAGCACAGCGTGGACAACGAGAACCCCAGTGCGGCATCAGCCTCGGCAAACACCTCGGCCGCCACAGGAAACCGCTCAACCAGAGCCCGTCCCATGCCGACAGTCTGAGACCCTTGCCCAGGGAAAAGAAAGGCCAGCGGACGGCTCATTCGGCAGGCTCCAGCGGCTCCGTTTCGTCGCTGTTATCGAGCCGGTTGATAGAGCCGAGCTTGTCAGGCGTAGCGCGTGTCGCCTCTGCTCCGGCGTCTTTGGTGGAGCGGAATTTCTGGCGGAAGTGCGACCAGATTCTGCGCCTGCGTCCGTCCCCAGCAGTCAGCGCTTCTCTGCCTGGCATCGTCTGCAAGCTTTCGGTGATATGCTGGTTCACTCCGCGTTGGAGCGATTCGTGGGCAACCCGGATCGCGTTCTTGATCGCCTTGGGTGAGGACGACCCATGCGCAATAATGGTCACGCCATCCGTTCCCAGGAGTGGAGCGCCCCCGACTTCGTCGTAATCAATGCTGGCCCGTAAATCGGCAAACGAGCGCTTGAGCAGCAGGAAGGCAAGCTTCCCGCGCCAACTCGATGAGAAGAGGGAACGGAGCTGACCTTGCGTGAAGTCATAAAATCCTTCCATCGTCTTGAGCGCGATATTCCCGGTAAATCCGTCGGTGACCGCGACGTCGACCCCGCCGTTATTGAGCTCTCGGCCTTCAACATAACCGATATAGTTCAGTGGCAGCCTGGAGAGGACGGCGTGGGCGGCCCGCGTTGTTTCGGTCCCTTTTGAGTCTTCCGCACCGTTACTCAGGATTCCAACGCGAGGACTATGAACGCCCCGCACGACCCGGGCGTAGACTTCGCCCATAATGGCAAACTGCACCAAGTGCACGGGTTTACACTCAACATTGGCTCCAGCGTCGACCAGGCAGGTGCGTCCGGTTAAGGCGGGAACGACCGTAACAATAGCCGGGCGGTCCACATCGGGCAGGCAACCGAGCATGGTGACCGCAAGGCCAAGAACAGCACCCGAATTCCCGGCACTCACGACCGCGCCCGCTTGGCCATCTTTGACATGCGTAAAGGCAACCCGCAGGGATGAATCACGCTTGCGACGGAGGGCCGCGACAGGAGAATCTCCCATCTCGATGACCTCACTCGCATGCTGGATAACGAGCTGGGAGGACTCGCGCTGTCCGTTCCGGCTGAGCTCTTGTCGAATTTTTTCCCGATCTCCCACCAGGAGGAGGGAGACCCCATACTCCTGGGCGGCCTGGACGGCTCCGGCAACAGCGGCCTGGGGGGCGAGATCGCCCCCCATAGCATCTAGCGCGATATGCATGGTGGGCTGCTCACCGCCGTTCTTCCTTGAGTAAGAAAGAAATCTTCCTCAGCGCAGCACATAGGAAGCTACTCTTCTTCTTCAATCGTAATCACTTGTCGCCCACGGTAGTAGCCGCAGGTGCCACAGATACGGTGTGGCAGAACCGGGTCCCCGCACTGGGAGCAGGTCGACCACTGTGGGGCAACAAGCGCGTGGTGAGAACGACGTTGGTTGCGTTTTGACTTTGACGTTTTGCGTTTTGGTACAGCCATAGCTTTCTCTTCCTCATATTAACAGACACGCTACGAGTGGGTCTTTTCCGTCTTCTGAGACGGTACTCGCTGCGTGGGCAGGCGGAGGGTCGTGAGGGCGGCGAGACGCAGGTCTGTCCATCCGGGCGGGCAGGAGCACTTCTCGCTGTTGAGATTCACCCCGCACTGTTCACACAACCCTTTACACCGCTCCTGACACAGCGGGTAACTCGGCAGCGATAAGAAAAACTGCTCTCGAACCAGGAGCGACACATCAACCCTATCCCCACTATAAAAACTCGCGGCCAAGTCTTCTTGGTTCAGTGCGGTTTCGCGGCCAGGAGCACCCTGCGGACCGGCCGGCAGGAGCACCCAGGAGAAGGGACGACTCAATGACAGCGGAAGTTCGGCGAGGCAACGCGCACATTGCCCGACGAGATCGCCGCTCAGCGTGCCATCAAACAAGAGGTCTTCACCGGAACGCATATAGTGCAGGGCAACCCGCAGCGAACTCGTCAACCGATACTCGCTCCCATCACGCCCCGGACGATGGCTCAGGAATCGGTTCAGCGTCTGAGCATCCTCATCAAACTGCACCGCGGTCGGGAACGAACCGATATTTTCAACGAGGATTTGCACGCTACACCTGCCCGAGGGCAATGTATAATATGAAACCAGCCGCAATGCAACGCAATCACACCCAGGTCCGAGCGCTCGGTTTCCCCTTCTACCGACTCGTTTCGGCGCTTTTTCAGCCTCAGGTTCGTTGCCGTCGCATTCGCCGTCGGTATATGCTGCCAACCCCATGCCGCTTTTGTCTCACATCATCGGCCTGGTGCTGTGCATCGTGTGGATATTCAGCCTGTGGTTGTTCCTTGCCGGCCGTCGCTGGTTTCCCTCGCGCAAGCCCCTCCGGCCTCTGGCGCTCCTAGGCGGCATGCTGCTCTTTTTCGTTCTGAGCTTAACCGGGGTGGTCTTCCTGCAATTCCTGTTCTCAAGTTGACATCTAATCCAGCGTATGCTGGGCCACGATTTCACGATTCCAGGTCGCGTCGCCAAAGGTCACCTCCGAGCCCTTGGCGCGCTTGAAATAAATATGCATGTCGTGCTCCCAGGTAAAGCCAATCCCGCCGTGAACCTGTATCCCCTCGCTCGTCACCTGACGGTAGGCATCGCTGCAATACGCCTTGGCCATCGCAGCGGCCAGCGCAGCATCAGGTGTATCATTTGAGACGGCCCAGGCCGCGTAATACGTGGCCGACTTTGCCCCCTCGACCTGCACCAGCATATCGGCGCATTTATGCTGGATGGCCTGAAACGATCCGATCGGGCGGCCAAACTGCTCGCGCACCTTGGCATATTCCACACTCATGTCCAGCACCTGTTGCGCCCCCCCACACATTTCAGCGCTCAGAGCCACTTTGCTCTGATTGATGACACGAGATAAAACATTCCATCCCTGTCCGGACGCTCCCAGCAGGGCATCGGCGCCAACGTGCACATTTTCCAAGGTCACCTCACACAACTTCCGCGTCTGATCCATGGTCTTGAGCAGGCGGGTTCCAAGGCCGGCCTGTTGGCGGTCAAGCAGAAACAGCGTCACCCCTTCAGACGTTCGCACGGCACAGATGATGTGATCGACAACATGAGCGTCCGACACGAATACTTTCACCCCGTTCAGCACATACCCGCTGCCATTCTTCTCTGCGCTGAGGTTGATACCAGCCTCATCCCAGCGGGCGTTTTCTTCGAGGACGGCCACGGTCAGCGTGGTCTGCCCGGACGCCATACCGGGCAGCAGGGCCTTTTTCTGCTCTTCACTCCCGGCCGCCTGCACACATAGTCCACCGAGCGCCACCGTCGAAAAAAAGGGACCGGGCAGAACGACCTTGCCCATCTCTTCCAGCACGACGCCCAGATCGACCATGGACAGCCCGGCACCGCCGTATTCTTCCGGCACAATCAGCCCCATCCAGCCTAGCGCGGCCATCTTGTTCCAGACCTCGTCCGCATAGCCCCGCTCGTCCTCCATCATTTGACGGACATAGGACATGGGGCACTCGTTGCGTAAAAAGTCGGCGGCCGATTGGCGCAGGAGGTCCTGCTCTTCACTAAAACCAAAATCCATGACACCCCCACAAAAAAGAACGAGGACTGAGTGTCGCCCAGTCCTCGTCATCACCCTTTACCGTTTGCTTTAGCTATTGGCCAAAATGGTCACACAACCAACCGAACCCGGACCACCCAGGTTATGGGCCAGACCCACTTCCGCATCTTTGACCTGTCGCTCACCGGCTTTACCCCATAAGTGCTGCGACACTTCGTAAATCATGCGAATACCGGTCGCGCCAATGGGGTGACCGAACGATTTCAGCCCACCCGAGGGGTTCACGGGAACCGCACCACCGTCGATGTCCGCCCGGCCCTCAGCCACATAGCGCCAGCCCTCGCCTTTTTCACACAGACCGAGGTCTTCATAGTTCAGAATCTCGGTGATGGTGAAGCAGTCGTGGCATTCAACCAAATCAATATCCTTGGCCGTCATGCCGGCTTGCTCATAGGCCGATTGGGCCGCCTGCGCCGTGGCGGGGAAGCCGGTGTAGGCGAAGCTCGGCTTCATGTACGGCTCACCTGAGGTGACGGATAAGCCGATGCCTTTGACTTTCACCGGGTCAGGGCGAAACGAGCGAGCCAGTTCTTCCTTACAGATAATCACTGCCGCAGCACCATCCGTGGTCGGGCAGCAGTCAAGCAGACCGAGCGGGCTACAGATCAGCGGCGCATTGACGACCTGGTCTTCCGAGACCTCCATCCGAAAATGGGCCTTGGGGCTCATCGTGCCGTTGTGATGATTTTTGATGGCGACTTTGGCCAAGGCCGTCTTATCAATGCCGTAGGTCTCAAAGTAGCGGTTGGCCGCCATGGCAAACAGCGAAGGAGCCGTTGTGCCATAGCCCACAACGGGATGAGAGCCAAACGTCCCCAGACCGCGCTGACCGGAGTCTCGCAGCTTCTCAAAACCCAGTGCCAAGACCACATCATACATCCCGGAGGCAACCGCCATGCACGCATTCCGAAACGCATCCATGCCCGAGGCGCAGTAGTTTTCCACGCGGGTAATCGGGATATTGAACAGTTTAAGCGGATCGGCCAGGGCGTTGCCGGCGCTGGCTGAGCTGAGCGTCCCGACCCAGGCGGCTTGAATCTGGCTCGGATCGATGCGCGCGTCCGTATAAGCGTCAAGGGCGGCCTCGACAATCATATCTTCGGCGCTCTTGTCGTAGTTTTCACCAAACTTACTGCATCCAGCCCCAATCACCGCTACCTTGTCCCGAATATTCATACTGCCTCCTTTCGAGGATGTTCTGTCTTGCCAGTGTTCCACTATTCTGCCGGCCGTGCCTTCCAGAAATAATTCTTGATCCCATAGCCTTCATGATATTTTCGAAATGTCAACTCGAGCGGCATGCCGATTTCCACCCGATCGGCCTCGCAGTCCGTGAGTTGGACAAAGACGCGTCCCCCGCCCTCAAGATCAACCACCGCGTGCGTTGTTGGCGGGTCGGGCGTCTCGGTCAGATAATCGTTCGTAAAGGTAAAGAGCGTCCCCCGCCGCGACAGCTTGATTTCTTCCAGTCCGTCACGATGACCACATTCCGTGCAGATGCGATGAATGGGAAACTGAATGACTCCGCACGCCGGGCATTTGCCTCCGTACAGGGGCAGAATCTGCTTCTGGTCACGCAGCAGCACGACCGGGGTGGACTCGTCTTCCGTCGTGTAATCCTTCCGAATCAGCTTCCGAAAGCGAGCGTATTTGCCGTAGGATTGCAGTGTCCGCTTTACTTCAATCTGCGAGTACACGCTCCGGGCAACCTGAAAACCGGCAATCCCATCCGTGACCCGAAACAGCGCCGCATCCCCCCCATCCCCATAGCCGGCCACAAGAATCAGATCGCCCGGCTTGGCCCGTTCAAGCACCGCGGCCAGCAGGACCAACGGCTGGGCTGTCCCGGCGTCCCCAACCGTATTCCAAAACGTTTCCTGCACCTGGCTCTTCATATCAAACCCCAGGCTGCGCAGGGCGCCCTGCAGGGCCTTTTGGGTAGGGGCGGCAATCGCTGCGTTGGCAATGTCCTTGGCTTCGAGATCGCATTTTTGCAGCAGGCTCCGAACGGTTTCCGCAATAAAGCGGTTATAGCCAAACTTATTCTCAAACCCGCCCGGAAACGACTTGAGATACCCCTGCTCTTCGGTCCGCCAGGTACCGAGAAAGTCCTGGCTGAGCGTATGGGTGCCAACCAGTTCGGCGATCACGTTTTCCGCGCCTATGACCAGGGCCCCGCCGGCATCGCCGTAGTTCTGTTCCTGTAGAGTATCCGGCTCCCCCATGCGCACGTCGCCGGCACACACCAGGAAGAGTTCACCCGCTTTGGCCAAATCCAAGGCGGTTAAGAGTGCCGAGGTGCCGGCGCGTAGCGAATCGGTGAAGTCCATGGTCCGCAGCTCTTGCACCGTATCCAGGACAGTGGCAACGGTGGCCGCGGCCTGTTTCTCTCGGTAGGGTGAGGTCGTCGAGGCAAAGAATATCCCGGCGACCTCCTTCGGGTTGCGATCACCCAGGGCGTCTATACTCGCATTCATGGCCAGGGTCAGGCTGTCCTCATCAAAACTGGCCAGGGCCCGCTCCCCGCCTAATGACGGGACGTCCCACTCTTTGGCGATCACATCGCGCGGGAGACGATAGGAAGGAATATACGACCCATACGAAACAATGCCGACCATATTCAGTGCTCCGCTTTCTCGTGTTATGCGGCTTAGTTGAGCCGACTCTCCGGTATGCCCGCGCGGGTCATGCAGCCGTCAACCTGGAGGTTGACGCCATTCACATACCCCCCGGCTTTTGAAGCCAGGAACACACACGGCCAGGCCACTTCGAGGCCCGTCCCGAAGCGATTCAGGGCGGTTGAGCCGGTGGCTTTATCTTGCAGTTCCTTGGTTGGCCACAGGACTTCTTTGACCCCCGGGGTTTCAATCGGACCGGGCGATATGCAGTTCACGCGAATACCATAATCGGCCCATTCAATGGCCAGGGAGCGGGTCAAATTGATAATCCCCGCCTTTGCCGCCCCGTAGTGCGACATCGTGGCCGAACCAAACACCCCGGCGTCCGACGAAATATTAATGATGCTGCCACCGGTCTGCTTTTCCATCATCACCAGGGCCGCGGCCTTGGAAAAGAGGAAGGTGCCGTTCAGATTGATATCCACAATGGCGCTGAACCCGTTCGCAGAAATCTCGTGGGCGTTGGCCACAAAGCTCGCGCCGGCGTTATTGATTAAAATATCGACCCGCCCCCAGTTTTGTACGGTTTTATTGATAACCGCCTCGACTTGATCGTTTTTGCGCACATCACACACAATGGTGTCAACTTCACCACCGTCCTTTTTGATCCCTTCCGCAACCGGGCCCAAGTGGTCCATCGTCCGGCTGGTAATCATCACCGGAGCACCACGGCGGCAGAACTCAGCCGCGATTTCCGCCCCGATTCCGGTTCCACCGCCGGTGATAACGGTGACTTTCCCCGCAATATCAAACGCCGCATCGGTCATAGTCTTTTTTACTCCCCAGTATGCACGTTAGCCAAAAACGCGCAGCCAGTTCTGGCCGCCGTCCGTCGTGCGTAAGATGGCTCCATATCCCCCCACAATCCAGCCATGATTCGCATCGTAGAAATCGACCGCCCGCAGCCAGGTTGCGACGGGCATGCCAACACTCGTCGGATGCCATTCCCCTCCCTGAAGGCGCAGCACCCGACCAGCTCCCCCCACGATCCAGCCGCCGTCGCCAGCGCCGATTAGATACGGCGCGTATAACGGCTCCGTATCGAACAGGGCTTCATCAGCTTGCCTAATAAAGGTCCAGTGCTGACCGGCATTGGAAGTGGTCGCGACCTTCCCCTCAAGGCCGACAACCACACCATTATTCGCGTCGGAAAAGGAGACCCCAAAGAACGTAGGAAGATTCAGGGCATCGCTGAATCCTGCCTGTCCGAGCAGGCTGTTCTGCTGTTCCACCCAGTGCTGTCCACCGTCTGTGGTATGATAAATCCTGCCAAACTCGCCTACAATCCAGCCAACATTTTCATCCAGAAACTGCACATCGTAGAAGATGGGGTCCACCAGAGCCAGGGTTGCGTCTGCCCCGACTCCTTCGAGCGAAGGCTGGATATAGCCCGACTCCCAGGACTCTCCACCGTTGGTTGTTTTCAGATAGGTTGCCCGGTCGGCCGCGGCCCAGCCGTGGCGGGTATCGATGAAAGAAATGCCGAATATCGGATCGGCCAGTTGGCTGTCCTGCGGCTGCCAGGTCTCGCCCCCATCCGTGGAGTGCAGCATGACGCCGTCCTGTCCACTGATCCAGCCATGCTGGTCATCAGGAAACGCAATGCTGTACAGGGCGGCATTGGTCCCGCTATCCTTGGCCTGCCAGCTTTGGCCACCATCGGTGGTGAGGAGGATTTTACCCGCATAGCCGACAACTATTGCCTTCTCGGCCGAGAGGGCCTCTACATCAAAAAATTTATCCGTCAGGGCAATCAGGTTAGTACTCAGCGGAACTTCCTCAATCGCGTCACGGCACGCTGAGAAGGCGCTCAGGATACAGACAAGAGCACACAGGAGAGGGATGCGTCGCATATCGGCCTACTTCCGCTGGCTGAACCCACTGTCTACCCTCTTCCCCCGCGCTTTGCAACGTAGCTGTGAGCGGCTGCCCGTTCCACCACCCTTCCGATTGGGCTGTGATTTGGTATAATCCCGCGCGCGATTAAGGTGACACACTATGAGAGGTAAGGAGAGAATATGACCCGAGCAAAAATTACGTGGACCCAGATTGATGAAGCCCCGGCATTGGCAACCTTCGCGCTCCTCCCTATCATCCGAGCATATACCAAAGGGTCGAGTATTGAGGTGGAAACCAGCGATATCTCCCTGGCCGGCAGAATCATCGCCAACTTTCCCGACAAGCTGACTGAGGAGCAAAAAATCCCCGACTGCCTGACCCAGCTTGGGGAGATGACGCAAACACCCCAGGCGAATATCATCAAACTGCCCAATATCAGCGCGACCATTCCCCAACTCAAAGACGCGATCAAAGAGTTGCAGGCCAAAGGCTACGCTATCCCTGACTATCCGGAAGAACCCAGGAACGACGCGGAGCGGGCGCTCCAGGCCCGCTTTGCCGTGGTCCTCGGCTCGGCCGTCAATCCGGTTCTGCGGGAAGGCAACTCCGACCGCAGGGCGGCCGCTTCGGTCAAAAAATTCTTTCAGAAGAATCCCCACAAGATGATGCAGCAATGGCCGGAGAGCGGCTCCAAAGCCCGGGTGGCCCATATGCAGGGCAAGGATTTCTACGAGAGCGAGAAATCGACCAGCCTGGACACGGCGACCCAGGCCCGGATCGAATTTGTTGCCGGTGACGGCAGCGTGACCGTGCTGAAAGACCGCCTGGCTCTGCTTGCAGGCGAAGTCATTGATGCCTCGGTCATGAACGTCAAGGCCCTGCGCGCCTTCTATGCCGAGCAGATGGACGCGGCCAAGAAAGACGGAGTGTTGCTGTCCTTGCACCTCAAATCGACCATGATGAAAGTTTCCGATCCCATCATGTTCGGCCACTGTGTGTCCGTCTATTTCCAGGACGCACTCGACAAGCACGCCGAGGCGCTCAAAGAAATCGGGGCGAACGTCAACTACGGTCTGGCCGATGTGCTGGCCAAGCTTGACCGCCTGCCGGCCGAGAAAAAAGCCGAGGTCGAAGCCGACATTGCCGCGGTGTACGAAAAGCGACCGGCGCTGGCGATGGTCAATGCCCGCCGAGGCGTCACCAATTTACATGTCCCGAATGACATCATTATCGACGCCTCCATGCCGAATGTCGTGCGTGACGGTGGCAGGATGTGGAATAAGAACGACGAACTCCAAGACACCATCGCCATGGTACCGGACCGCTGCTACGCGACCATGTATAAGGAAATTCTCGAAAACGCCAAACAGCACGGGCAGTTTGACCCGGCAACCATGGGCAACGTCTCCAACGTCGGATTGATGGCGCAGAAAGCCGAAGAGTATGGCTCGCACGACAAAACCTTCGAAGCCCCGGCTGACGGAACTATTCGTGTTGTGGACGCGGCCGGAACCATCCTGCTTGAGCAGTCCGTCGAAGTCGGCGATATCTTCAGAATGAGCCAGACCAAGGATGCCCCGATCCGCGACTGGGTCCGCCTGGCGGTGTCCCGCGCAAAGGCCTCCGGGTCACCGGCGATTTTCTGGCTGGACGAGAACCGAGGCCACGATGCGGAAATCCTCAAGAAGGTCAATACCTATCTGCCGGAGCACGATACCACGGGTCTGGATCTGCGCGTGATGAAACCGCAGGAGGCCATGCGCTTCTCCCTGGAACGGATTCGGAGAGGAGAAAACACAATTGCGGTAACGGGTAATGTCCTGCGTGACTATCTGACCGACCTGTTCCCGATTCTCGAACTGGGCACCAGCGCCCGGATGCTGTCGATCGTGCCGCTGATGAAAGGCGGCGGCCTGTTTGAGACCGGCGCGGGCGGCTCTGCTCCCAAGCACGTGCAGCAGTTCGTGCAAGAAGGCCACCTCAGATGGGATTCGCTCGGCGAGTACTGTGCCCTGGTGCCCTCGCTTGAGTTGATCGCCGAAAACACCAAGAACGAAAAAGCCACGCTGTTTGCGAAAACGCTAGACCAAGCCATCAGCAAATACCTGGAGAACTCGCGCTCTCCATCCCGCAAGGTGAACGAGATCGACAACCGGGGCAGCACCTTCTATCTGGCTCTATACTGGGCCCAGGCCCTGGCCGCCCAGACCAAAGATACAGCCATACAGGCCCGTTTTGCCGGGGTGGCAAAACAGCTCGAAGAGCAGGAAGCCACGATTACCGCAGAACTGCTGGCCGCCCAGGGCGCACCGGTCGATGTCGGCGGCTACTACGTGCCCGACCCGGAAAAGGCCAGCCAAGCCATGCGGCCCAGCACGACCTTTAACGCCATTATTGACGGGCTGTAAAAGGCGACCGAGCGATTCACTCAAGAGTGAAAGAGGGGAGGAGATGTTCTCCCCTCTTCTATTTTTGATTGGGAATTACATACCTTAGTCACATGGGACATAGAACGCATACCTACACCGCGAAACTCAGCCCAGCCGTCCATAACCGGCTGACGACGTTTCTGGAACAGCAACGGCTGCTCTACAACGCCGCGCTGGAAGAGCGCATTGGCGCGTACCGGAAGGCGGGCGTCTCGGTGAGTCTCTACGATCAGAACAAAAGCCTGACGGCCCTCTGAGAGGACTCTGAGTTCAGCCAATATGACCTCAAATGTCAGCGGTCCTGTCTGTTCTCCTTGGATCAAGCATTCAAATCATTTTTTCGTCGGGTCAAGGCCGGGCAGAAACCAGGCTTCCCACGGTTCAAAGGAAGAGACCGGGGCTGCCGGTCGTTTTCGACCTCACGGCCCCGTCTCAAGTCGCATGGGAAGTGGGATAGCCTGTCCCTGAAAGGCATCGGACGGCTCCGCTTCAAGGGGCAGATCGAGGGTAACGTACTCAAAGCACGGATTGTCAAAACGCCTCTTCGGATCGTCGTGCAACTCGTGGTCGAACTCCCTGACACCCAGCCGAATCCCCGCCCGCCACTCGGTATTGATGTGGGCGTTGCCGCCCGTGTCACCCTGTCGGATGGGCAGCGTTGGACGAAGCATGAAGTAGACCGAGAACGGCTCACCGTACTACAACAGCGACTCTCCGCTGCCAAGAAGGGCTCCAAGAACCGGCAGAAACGGAAACGGATGCTGGCGAAGGAATGGCAACGAGTCCGAGAACGAGAGCGTGCTATCCTCCATGAGATGACCGCTGAGTTAGTTAAATCCAAATCAAATTGTTACTATGTCGAGAACTTGGATGTGCAGGAGATGATGGGCAACTATCATCTCGCCCGTGCTATTGCCGAACAACAGTGGTCTACCCTTGTCAATATGCTTACCTACAAGGCTGCAAGTGCCGGTGGGTGGGTCGTGAAGGTAGACCCGAGGTACACATCGCAAGATTGTAGCCGGTGCGGAACACGGGTCGGAAAGACCCTGTCCGACCGGCTGCATGAATGTCCTGCCTGTGGGCTATCCATAGATCGGGCCTGGAATGCGGCTATCAATATCTTAAACCGGGGGCTTACTGTGAGCCCTCCCTCGGGTGGGAATGCCCCGAGCGGTACTCCGGGTGCCGAGAACGGTATGCTTTGTGATCAAAGTATATAATTCCCTTATCTTACAACGGTCCGGGGGAATTCTGATGGACTTGATAACCGGCGTAAGCGAGAGCAGATACTTAGCGGAGTATTGGAAAGCCTTTTTCAAAAAAGGACAAGAAGCGTCACTTCAGTCTAGAACAGCGTCGTATCCTTTGGAATTCAACTGATGAACATAAGTGTTCCAAATGTGATATCGAACTGAGATGGGAAGATTTTACTATCGATCATATCAACCCTCACTCCAAAGGAGGCAGGACTGCCCTGGATAATGCGGATTTGATGTGCAGATCCTGCAATTCTAGGAAAGGAAATCGGAGAACGCGTCTAGCGGCGTAGAGACGTTGATATACTCTTAAGATAGACGTTTCCGATTTATCTAAGGACTCTTGAGGATGACGAATGAGCGTGGCTGAAGACTTCAGAGAAGAGGTGGACATAAGGCAATGCGCTACAGTGCCTGCTGATCCTCCGTGTCTGCGGGCCTCCGTTTTACTCTCCCACCCAAACCGTTTCGAGTCCGAGCGCCTGAGCGGCCAGTAGCTGTCGCCGATCTCCGGTGACAAAGGGCAAAGCCGTCATTTCTGCCCGCTCTTTGAAGACTAGGGCCGAGGCAATGTGAATGGCGTCCAGCGTCCGTATGGCATGAGTCTGTAAGAACGACTCCACCCGGTGACGAACAGTCTGGGTCAACTTGACCCACTCAAAGAACTGCCGATCATCCTGAAAACGTCCTAATCCTGTCCAAAAGTCTCCAGGAGACAGCTCCCCCGAGTCCTTCCGGCGTGCAAAGGCAGAGGAGACTTCAAGGGGAAGCAAAATAGAAGAGAGCAGACGGTATCTCCGAACCAACGCCCCGACCTCTTGAGAGCCAACCTCTTCCACATAGAGTTTGACAATGACATTGGTGTCAAAATACGCCCAGGGCTGCATGGAGGATTATCGCTCGTCCCGCATGTCAGAAACTGTCTGGGCTATACCCTGCCCCGAGAGAGAAATAAGGGGATGATTTTGGGGCTGTCCTTTCTTTTGCGGAGGAGACAGCAGGCCGTCCGCTTCCAGAGGGCGAATTTTCGCGTCCATATCCGTTTCGGAAGCAAGTGGTTTAATCACCGCTATGGGACGCCCACGCTCGGTGATGAGTACGTCTTCCCCGGCTTTCACGATTTTCATGGAACGTGAGAAGGCCTGATTGATCTCTCGAAGTCCGACGGATTTCATCATTCACCCCTCTCCATAATAGCTACGTCACTACATAGACTAGATTCTTTACCAGCACCAATCAAGCCGCATATCAGTCACGCGCCGCTGCCCGGCGCAACCGGTCCATGATTGCCCGACCCATACCGGTCTCAGGAACCGATTCGATGACGACTCGATCCAGTCCGGCAGCGTCCAGCCGTCTGAGCGCGGCAAACAGATGGGCCGCCGCGTCTAACAGATTCCCGTCCGCTGACAGCGCTTCCGCTACTGTATAGCCGCGGGCATCGGACCGAGGAGCGAGACTGAGCAGCCCGAGCCGTTCGCCCGCCTCAGGCTGAGGCAAAGGAGCACCAGGCTTCAGCAGAAGGACAGGGACACGCGGTGCATAATGTGACGGCAGCGTTCCCGGTGAACGCCGGTCCGTTTGGGTTGGCTCACCCATATGGACCGGGCCGATGACCGATTCGATCTGTTCGAGTGTTACGCCCCCAGGCCGAAGCAGCACGGCCTGTTGCTCGGTCAGCGCACAGACCGTTGATTCCACACCGACCGCGCACGGACCGCCATCAATAATCAGAGCAACCTCATCCCCAAGCGAGTCACGCACATGGGTCGCCGTTGTCGGGCTGACATACCCGAACGGATTGGCACTAGGGGCGGCAATTGGGAAATCGACGGCCCGCAGGAGCGCCAGGGCGACCGGATGCGACGGCATGCGAAGCGCAACCGTCCCCAGCCCGGCAGTGACCAAGTCCGGAATAATGGACCGTTTCGGCAGAACAAGCGTCAACGGGCCTGGCCAGAAGGCGTCTATGAGTTGCCGGGCACGCTGGTCAAGGGCGGGGATATATTGTAAAACCGCTTCTTTATCCCCAACATGAACAATCAGCGGGTCGAACTCGGGACGGTTCTTGGCGGCGAAGACTTTGGCCACCGCCTTTTCGTTCAGCGCATTCGCTCCCAGGCCATAGACGGTTTCTGTCGGGAAGGCCACGATATCTCCGGCCCCGAGCCGTGCGGCCGCGCGCAGAATTATCCGTGGGTCGTTGCCGGCGAGAATGTGGGGCATCACATAGGTGGTGGGGACCGGGGACTAGGGGTTGGGCTGGAAAAACAGCACCAAACCCCAACCCCTAATCCCATACTACTTCTCGGGTGTTAGATACGTATAGCTGCCCAAGATGGCTTCGTATTCTCTGAGCAGGTCTGCCTCCGCTTCGGCAGGGGCTCCCGTTTGCTCGGCACCTTCGCGTATGCGGCTGCGGAATGCGGCGAGGAGTTCTTCTCGTTCATAGCGAAAAATATGGAGGACCTCTTCTACCGTATGGCCTGGAATGATCTCAGTGATCTGCGCCGTACCGTTTTCGTCAATCACCACCGAGACATCATGAACGTGGCCAAAGAGATTGTGATAGTCACCCATGACATCCTGATACGCGCCCGTGAAAAACACCCCCAGATAATACGGCTCCCCGTTCAAAGCGTGGAGTTCCAGATACTCTTTGATATCACGCAGGTCCACAAAATTATCGACCTTGCCATCCGAGTCACAGGTTAAGTCCGCCAAATAGCCCCGTCGCTCAGGAACCTCATTCAGCCGATGAATCGGCATGATGGGAAAGAGCTGTTCCAGCGCCCAGGAATCGGGAATGGACTGAAAGACGGAAAAATTACAAATAAACTTATGCGCCAAGCGTTGTTCCAGGTCTTCAAACTCTTCGGGCATATGCTTGACCGCCTTGGCAAACTTGAGCGCTCGCTCGCATGTGCCCCAGAAGAGTTCCTGGCCCAACCCGCGATCCTCCAGCGACAGATAACCAAGATTGAAGAGCGAAAACATTTCTTCGCGCTGCTCCAGGATGTCGTGATAATACTCACGGTAGTTCTTGGCGTTCGTCCCGGTATAAATATCGTACATCTCCTGGATGACTTCCGGCCGGCGTTCATAGTCATCGACCCGGACCGGGCCATTCGAGAGCCCAATTTCATCGACGCTATTAAAGACCAGCATGGCATGCGGAGCGGCAATCATCCGTCCGGTTTCCGTCAGCACGGTGGGCTCTTCAATCGCCTCGCTCTCACACACCTCTTTGATCGAGTAAATAATGTCGTTGGCATATTCCTGGACAGAGTAATTGACGCTCGACTCTGAAGCCGTGCGAGAGCCGTCATAATCAATGCCCAAGCCGCCGCCCACATCGAGATAGGTGAGCTGCGGACAGACCTGACGCAGCTTGGCATAGGTGCGGGCTGCCTCCTTGACCGCGTACTTCACCCGTCTGATCTCTGTGACCTGTGAGCCGATGTGAAAGTGCAGCAGGCTCAGACAGTCGAGCATATCGGCTTCTCGGAAGAAACGAATGCACTTCAGGAGGTCTGTTGTGGTGAAGCCGAACTTGGACAAATCACCACTTGATTTCTCCCACTTGCCACTCCCGCGGGCCGACAGTTTGAGGCGGAGGCCAATACGCGGACGGAGGCCAAAGCGTTGACTGCACGCCAGCAGGGCGTGCAACTCAAATAGGCTCTCCACCACAATAAAGACGCGCTTGCCGATCTGCGTACCGATCAGCGCCAGTCTGATATAGCCCGCATCCTTCACCCCATTGCAGATAATGGGCGAACGCCGATTGTCAGTCAGCGCCAATGCGACGGCCAGCTCGGCCTTGCTGCCGACCTCAAGGCCGACCTGGTACGGGTCTCCGAAGCGGAGGACATCCTGCACCACTTCTTTCTTCTGGTTGACCTTGATGGGATAGGCCGGGATGTAGTCCTTGCGGTAGCCGAACTCTTTAATAGCAGCCTCGAAGGCTCCGGCCAGGATATTCAGCTGATGCTGGATAATCTGAGGGAAACGCAGCACAGCCGGCATGGCAATGCCCCGCTCTCCGAGTTGGGTAACCAGGTCTTTCAGCGGAGTATGGGCAGGCTGCGACGCGGGGAAGGCACACACGACTTCTCCGTTGTCATTCACTCGGAAGTACTCATTGCCCCAGTTCCGAATACCGTACAGGGCGATCGTCTCTTCCAGAACCGTTTGGGCGGACAAGGCGCGGCTGTCCACAACCGCAACCTCGGCTCCCCACGCCGGTGTCGGGGCAAGCGGTCTGGCTTCCTTGGGTTCGCTCTTGCTCATACGAGTCATGTAAAGACATCCACCTGAGGCAGTCATATATCTAGTGATTTTCATATTTCGTGTCAAAAGCTCAGCTACGAGGATGGCATTGAGCCCGGAAACGTCATCCCTTACAATTTCTCCCGTCATGCCAGCGTCCCCTTCCTCCGCTCACACTCAGCAGGTCGTCCTCGGCTTGGTGCAGATGGCGTGCAGCGACATGCTGCACGCCAATCTGGACAAGGCGGTTGCCGCTATCCAGAGGGCTGCGCGGCAGGGAGCGCAGATCATCTGTCTCCAGGAATTGTTCGGGTCACGCTATTTCTGCCAGAGCGAGGACGTTGAGCGGTTCGCTCTGGCCGAGCCTGTCCCCGGACCAACCACCGAGCGGCTGAGCCAACTCGCCGCTACCCATCAGGTCGTCCTGATCGTGCCCGTATTTGAGAAAAGGACAGAAGGGATTTTTCATAATACCGCAGTGGTGATCGATGCCGACGGAACTCTGCTCGGCCAGTATCGGAAGATGCATATCCCGGATGATCCGCTCTATTATGAGAAGTTCTACTTTACCCCCGGCGACCTCGGATTTCGCACCTTCCACACCCGCTACGCGAGGATTGGGGTGCTCATCTGCTGGGACCAGTGGTTTCCCGAGGGCGCACGGCTCACCGCGCTGAGCGGCGCTCAGCTCCTGTTTTATCCGACCGCTATTGGCGCTCATCCAGACGACGAGGCAGAAGAGCATCAGGCGCAGCGTGAAGCCTGGCAGATCATGCAGCGCAGCCATGCCATCGCCAATGGGCTGTATGTCGCTGCGGTCAACCGCGTCGGCCAGGAAGGGGCGCTCAATTTCTGGGGTACCTCCTTTGTCAGCGACCCGTTTGGCCGTATCCTCAAGCAGGCGGGTGCCGACGACGAGGAAACCCTGATTGTTCCGTGCGCGCTCGACCGGCTCAACACCACGCGCCAGTATTGGCCGTTTTTCCGCGACCGCCGAATTGACGCCTACGCCGACCTGACCCGGCGTTTTCTTGACTCCTAGCTCTCGTCGGTCTTCATTCCGTGCGCCAACATAATGCTGCTTGTTCTGCTCGTATGACCTATCAACAGCCTACGCCTGCCCAGCTCGGCTTTCGGATGCCCGCGGAATGGGAACCGCACGCCGCCACCTGGCTGGCCTGGCCGCATAATCAAGACACCTGGCCCAATACCTGCTCTGCCATTACCGCAGTGTACGTCCGGATGATTGCCGCCCTGCATCGGGACGAACGGGTACATATTTGCGTGAATGACTCCGAGACCAAGGGGCGCGTCCGCCACACCCTTAACGCCGCCGGGGTGGACTTGGCTCGTATTGGGATATACGAGATTCCGACCAACGACGCCTGGACCCGCGATCACGGTCCGATTTTTCTGACCCGTCAGCATGAGCAAATAATCGAACTCGGTCTGACAAACTGGACGTTTAACGCCTGGGGGGCCAAATACCTACCCTGGGACCTGGACGACAGCGTTCCGAAACACATTGCCCACTGTCTCAACCTCATCCCCTTTACTCCGCACATGGTGCTTGAAGGCGGGTCGATTGAAGTCAACGGTCGGGGCATGTTGCTGACGACCGAGTCCTGCTTACTCAACCCCAATCGCAACCCGACTCTCAGCCGCTCCGATATTGAGCATATCTTGGAAGATTTTCTTGGGGTTCACTACATTGGCTGGCTTGGCGAGGGGATCGTTGGAGATGATACAGACGGCCATGTGGACGATATCGCCCGGTTCGTCAATCCCACGACTGTGGTGTGTGCGGTCGAAGACGATCCGGCTGATGTGAACTACAAACCGCTTCAGGACAATTTGCACCGGCTGCGGTCCATGCGCGACCAGAGCGGGCAACCGCTCCGCGTGGTTCCGCTCCCCATGCCCGGCCCGGTGGAACATGCAGCCGAGCGCCTGCCGGCCAGTTATGCCAATTTCTATATCGCCAATCGCATCGTGCTGGTCCCAATCTATGACCATCCCCAGGATCACACCGCCCTGTCCATCCTCCAGGAGTTGCTTCCGGGGCGACGCACCCTGGGGATTCCGTGTCGCGAGCTTGTCGTCGGCCTCGGCGCCCTGCACTGCGTCACCCTGCAGCAGCCGGCGAGTGACCGGCGCTATTAACCGGCGGGAACAGGTACACATCGCGCTCGATCAAGGATACATTAAAGAGACAACGGAAGCATCGACGGGAAGTGAAATGGCTGCTGGTCCCACGGCTGTGAGCCAAGAAATCCGACGGGAAGTGGAGCGATTGCGTGCGGAGTTAGCCGTTCATAATCATCGCTACTACGTCCTTGACGAGCCGCTCATCAGTGACGCCGAATACGACCAACTCTTTCGGCGCTTGGTTGACCTGGAAGCCGCGTATCCCGAACTGCACGACCCGGCCTCCCCCACCCAAAAGGTCGGCGCCCCGCCCCTGGCAGCCTTTGCTCAGGTCCGCCACAGCGTGCCAATGCTGTCGCTGGCCAACGTCGTCTCCCGAGCGGAGATGCAGGAATTTCATCAGCGTGTCCAACGCGCGCTCGAAACAACGCAGGACGTTGAATACGTGGCCGAGCCAAAGATCGACGGGGTCGCCGTTGAACTGGTGTATGAAAACGGGAAACTGGCTGTGGGCTCGACCCGCGGGGATGGGGTCACGGGCGAAGATGTCACAGCCAATCTCAAAACCGTACGCTCTATTCCCTTAACCCTCCTCCCCCAGCCTGCCCAGCCGATTCCGAGACGGCTCGAAGTCCGCGGGGAAGTCTTTCTCCCCAAGGCATCTTTCCGCAGCCTCAACAACACTCGGGCAAAGGCCGGTGAGCCTCTCTTCGCCAACCCGCGTAACGCCACCGCCGGGTCGCTCAAGCAACTCGACTCATCCATTACCGCCGGCCGACCGCTCGATTTCTTTTGCTATGGGGTCGGACAGATCGAGGGTGCCACGTTTCCGTCCTATTGGGACCTGCGCCACGCGCTCACAGGCTGGAGCATCAAACCGGTTCCGCTCGGCCGCGTGTGTCCGACCGTCGAGACCGTCTTCGCCGCCTGCGACGACCTGGAAGCGCAACGCGACAGCTTGGATTACGAAATTGACGGCGTGGTGATCAAGGTGAACAGCTTTGCTCTGCAAGCCCAACTCGGTCAGATTTCACGCTCGCCCCGCTGGGCCACGGCGTATAAATTTCCGGCTATCCAGGCAACGACCACCGTCCTGAATATCGTTCCGCAAGTCGGGCGTATCGGCACGCTGACCCCGGTGGCCGAGTTAGCGCCGGTCCATATCGGCGGCGTCACCGTCAAAAGCGCCTCCTTGCACAATATGGATGAAATCCGGCGCAAAGACATCCGCATTGGTGACACTGTTATTGTTGAGCGGGCCGGCGATGTCATCCCCTATGTGGTGAAAACCATTCCAGAGAAACGTACCGGTCAGGAACGGAGCTTTGCGATGCCAACCGCCTGCCCCGTATGCGGCGCGCAGGTTGTACGTGAGGAAGGCGAGGCCGCGTATCGCTGCACCGGTCTGGCCTGTCTGGCCCAACTCAAGGAAAGCCTCAAGTTCTTTGCCGCCCGCGGCTCTATGGACATCAACGGACTGGGGGAGAAAATCATCGACCAGTTGGTTGACAAGAAGATCGTCCAAGATCCCGGCGACCTCTACCTGCTGCCCGCTGAGCAGCTTGCCACACTCGACCGGCTGGGAGAAAAATCCGCTCACAATCTGACCGATGCTCTTGAGCGCAGCAAGACTACCAGCCTGCCCCGTTTTATTGCCGCGCTGGGGATCCGCCATGTGGGCGAAGCCACGGCCCGTCAATTAGCTGAGCATTTCGGTGATTTGGAGCGCATCATGCAGGCCGCGGAGGAGGCCCTCCAGGACGTGCCTGATATCGGGCCTGAGGTCGCGCGGAGCGTAGCCGCTTTTTTCGGGCAGGAACGCAACCGGGCCGTTGTCAAGAAATTGCTCGACACGGGGGTGCATTTCCCACAGGTTGAGACCAAGCCGGCCGGTAGCCTGCACGGACAGACCTTCGTCCTGACCGGCAGCCTGGCCGCCCTGACCCGACCGGAGGCCAAACAACGCCTCGAAGCCCTCGGCGCAAAGGTCACGTCCAGCGTCTCAAAAAAGACGGACTACGTCGTGGTCGGCACCGACCCCGGCTCAAAACGCGACAAGGCCGAAAAGCTGGGGGTCCCTATTCTGAGCGAAGAAGAATTGCTGGAGAAATTGTCGGGGCAGTAATGTTGTGGCGAGGAGCCTCTATCCACTACTCCGTAAATCGTGGCGCATGCGCAGGGCCGCCTCGCGCCCCTGATAATAGCCCGGCAGGCGTTCAACCTGACGATAGCCGAGCCGACGGTAGAACGCTTGGGCGCCGGGATTATTGGCCCGGACCTCTAAGTGGACAACCGGGATACCTCCGACGCGAGCGACCTGCTCCTGCCACTCAACCAAACGCTGCCCTATCCCCGACCGGCGGACGGCCGGCTGCACCGCCAGCAGGTTCAGATGGGCCCGTTCGGCGTAAAACTGCATAATGCCAAAGCCGACCAGTCGTCCGGCGTGCCAGGCTCCAAGGACATTGCTGTCACGCCCACGAATATGCGCGGTCACCCGGCGAGTAGTCCACGTCCACGGCAAGCCGTTCTCAACCAGATCGCGCGACATGCGGGCGATCAGTTGCGCATCCCCCTGCCGCACGAGTTTCAGTTCGGGGCGGTTGGATTGTGGAGCAGTCGCCATTGCCGCATCCTACGCCCTAGGACACAGAAAGCAACGCTCGGACCGCGACCGTGCGGGCTGGAAGCCCGTCCTCCTAGGTGGTATGACACGGACGATCCAGTACAGAAAGCGAGCGGCAGACAGACCCATGGAGACACAACCAAACTCACAGCCCCTGACAGGTGCGGAAGTTGCCATTCAGACCGCGGCCGCGGCCGGCATTGATGTATGTTTTGCCAATCCGGGTACGACCGAGTTATACCTGGTGCAGGCCCTTGACCGCTGTCCGGGCATCAAGCCGGTACTGGCGGTTTTTGAAGGCGTGTGTACCGGCGCTGCCGACGGCTATGCGCGGGTCACCGGCCGCCCGGCCCTGGCCCTCCTCCATCTGGGTCCGGGGCTGGCCAACGGGCAGGCCAATCTGCATAACGCCCGCAAAGCCCACTCGCCCGTGGTGTCCGTCGTGGGCGAACACGCCACCTGGCATATTGCCGCCAACGCGCCGCTGACCGCGGACATTGAAACCCTGGCCCAGCCCATGTCTCAATTTGTCCTGACCGCAAAAAGCCCGGAAACAGTGGGGCAGGATATGGCCGAGGTCATTGCCCGCGCGGCCCAGTTGCCAACTGGCCCGACCACTCTGATTCTGCCGGGCGATATCCAATGGGCAAGTGTCAATACTCCACCCGTCCAGCCGAGGATTGCCGCGTCTGCGCCGCCGGATGTGGACGAGACCGAACGCGCGGCCCGGGCGCTCCGAGCGGGCCAAGCCGCGCTGGTGCTGAGCGGCAGTGCGCTGCGCACTGCGGGGCTGCAAGCCGCCGACCGGATTGAGCGGACGACCGGCTGCCGGGTGCTGACCCCAACCTTTCCGCCCATTCAGGACCGCGGCATCGGCTTGATCTCCCCGGACAAAATCCCCTACGCGCCGGAACCGGCGAGCCAGCTCCTGGAGCCATATAAAACCATCATACTGGCAGGAGCGCACGAGCCGGTCGCGTTTTTCGGCTATCCGAACACCCGCAGCAGTTTGTGTGCGGAAGACGCACAGCTTATTCAGTTATGCAACGACACGATCGACCCGGCAACCGCCCTTACCGCGCTCGCCGATGCGCTTGACGCGCCCACCGTGCGCACGGCACCGGCCCTGCCCCGTCCGGAAGTGCCGAGTGGCCCCCTCACGCCGGCCAATATGTGTAGAGCTCTGGCCGCGGCCCAGCCCGAGGGGGCGATTGTCATGGATGAGGGTGCAACCGCGGGGTTCGCCTATCATGGCATGGCCGGCGGAGCGCCGCCGTTTACCTATATGGCGCTGACGGGCGGCTCTATCGGCCAGGGCCTGCCGTGTGCGGTAGGAGCTGCGGCCGCGGCCCCGGACCGTCCGACCATCTGCCTCGAAGGCGACGGCTCTTCGCTGTACACCATTCAGTCCTTGTGGACCATGGCACGGGAGCAACAGAATCTGACCAGTATTATTTGCAAGAACCGAGCCTATTCCATTCTGCGCTGGGAGTTGGAGCGAGCCAAAATGACACCGGGAGAGGCCAGCCTGTCGCTGACGGCGCTCGACTCGCCTGAGTTCGACTTTGTGAAATTGGCCGAGGGCTTTGGGGTGGAAGGCCGGGCAGTGCATACCACGGAGGAACTCAACGATGCCCTCCACTCCGCCTTCAAAAGCCCAGGACCGATGCTCATTGAGGCCAATCTCGAATAGGAGCGTCGCGCTATCCGCTGAACCATCATGCAAATTCCGTCCGGGCTGTACCGGCCCTCCCTGACCCTGCTGACCGACCTCTACCAGCTCACCATGGCCTATGGCTATTGGAAGTCAGGGCTCGCCGACCGGGAAGCCGTCTTCAATCTCTTCTTCCGTCACAACCCTTTTGGGGGAAGCTTCAGCATCGCCTGTGGCCTTGAATACATGGTGGATTTTCTCAGCCATTTTCGGTTCGACGCGGACGACACGGCCTTTCTGACCGAAGTGTGCGGCACTGACGGTAAACCCCTGTTCGACCGGGCGTTTCTTGACGCTTTGCACTCCATGACGTTCAGTTGCCAGGTCGATGCCATCCCGGAAGGCACGCTGGTTTTCCCGCCCGAGCCCTTGGTCCGCGTCCAGGGACCGCTGATGCAGTGCCAGCTTATTGAAACGGCGCTGCTCAATCTGATCAACTTCCAAACGCTGGTCGCGACCAAAGCCGCCCGCATTTGCCTGGCGACCGGCGGAGAACCCGTCCTGGAGTTCGGCCTGCGCCGCGCCCAGGGCATCGACGGGGGCCTGGCAGCCAGCCGGGCCGCGTATATCGGCGGCTGCGACGCCACCTCGAACGTGCTGGCCGGCAAGCTGTTCGGGATTCCGGTCAGAGGCACGCACGCGCATAGTTGGGTCATGGTCTTTGATGATGACCTGGAGGCGTTTCAGACCTACGCCGAGGCCATGCCCAATAACTGCATCTTTCTGGTGGACACCTATAATACCCTGGAAGGGGTCCGGAAAGCCGCCCAGGTGGGGCAATGGCTGCGGGCTCACGGCCATGAAATGGTCGGCATCCGCCTCGATTCCGGCAACCTGGCCCAACTGAGTATCGCAGCCCGGAGCATCCTGGACGCCGCCGGCTTTCCGAACGCGCGTATTGTCGGCAGCAGCGATCTGGACGAACACCTGATCACCCAGCTCAAGGAACAGGGTAGCACGATTGAGGTGTGGGGGGTGGGAACGAAACTCGTGACCGCGTACGATCAGCCCGCCCTGGGTGGGGTGTATAAGCTGACCGCGGTCCGCGCCCCCGATGGCTCGTGGCAGGACAGAATCAAGCTTTCGGAAGAGACGGTCAAAGTGACCAATCCGGATATTCCCCAGGTCCGCCGTTACCATACCCACAAAGAGTTTCTGTGTGATGTGATGTACGGCAAAGAGGCTGACCTGACAGAGGGCTGCACCATGGTCGATGTAAGCGATCCGACCACACGCCGCAGGATTTCGGGGGATACGGCCTTTTCTGACTTATTGGCGCCGGTGTTCCGTCAGGGCAGAGTCGTCTACGAAAGCCCGCCCCTGACCCACATCCGCCAGCGGACCCGGGAGCAGCTCGCCAGCCTTCCGGGCGATATCACTCGATTGAACCGGCCCGGCCAGTATCCGGTGGGGCTTGAAGAAAGCCTGTACGAACGCAAGACCCAGCTCATCCGTCAGGCGGAATGGACCGCCGATGTGACCTGAGCCTGGTAATTTGCAGCCCTCCATGCCATGTTCTCTGGCAGACAGGAGGGAACTATGGCGCTGCAAGATATCCTGTACGAAAAGCGTGGCCCTGCGGCCTGGATTACTCTCAATCGTCCGACCGTGCTGAATGCCCTCTCGCCCGCGCTGGTCCGTAGTCTCAGGCAGGCCTGTACCGACGCGCAAGAGGACCCCCAGGTGCGTGCCGTCGTCTTCACCGGTGCGGGTCGGGGATTTTGCGCCGGCGCTGACATCAGCGTCATGGAGCACGCACCGTTGGATGGCTTCCGGACGTTTCTGCACGAGCTGGCGACGACGTGGTCGTTGGTCCGCACCCTGCCCAAGCCAACCATCGCGGCCATCAATGGCGTAGTGGTCGGCGCGGGATTCGAGCTGACCCTGGTGTGCGATTTTCGCATTGCCTCAAGCACCGCTCGTATCGGTTCGGCCGAGGTCAATATCAACCAGCCCATGACAAACGGCGCTACGCAGCTCCTGCCCCGCTTGGTTGGCGAGACCAAGGCCAAAGAACTCGGTATGACGGGGGATATTATCGAGGCTGCCGAAGCCGAGCGGATTGGGCTGCTCAACGCCTGCGTGCAACCGGACGCGCTCTTCGAGCGCGTCCAGACCCTGGTCGATACCCTCGTCAGCCGCGGGCCGATTGCCCTCTCCCAGGTCAAACAGTGCTTTGCCCGCAGTCGGGACGTTGACATTGAGGCGGCGATCATGGTCGAAAATGAAGCGGCGACCGCGTGCTTTGTATCGGACGATCAGCAAGAAGGCTTGCGTGCCTTTCGTGAAAAACGCGCTCCACGCTGGTCAGGTACATAAGGGCCGAGCGGAGAGCAAAAGGAGGCCAAGATGAAAATTCGTAACACCTCACATATTGCCATTGGGGTCAGCAATATGGAGCAATCGCTCACATTTTATCGTGACATCTTGGGGCTGCGGGTCACCCTGGACGATCCGCAGGAGAATCCGGGTGGGGCGCTGGCCAAGCCGCGCCACGGGGTGTATCTGCGTTGGGACGACGGACCGGACGCCACTTTTATCGTCCTGTCGGAGAACCAGCCGGTTTCCGGCGGGGCGCTCAATCTCAATCAGGTTGGCATTCACCATTTTGCCTTTTGGGTAGACGACCTCGAAGACACGTTTGCAAAAGTCCGGGCCGCCGGGGTGCCCATCGTCATGCCACCCACGCCCTTTGATAGTGTGGCCTATGGTGAAGAACCGGGCGGACAGGTCTTGACCACATTATTCAAAGACCCTGACGGCATCGTGGTGCAGCTCGATCAGCGGGTGGCGTAAAGGAGGGACATATGGCACTGGGACAAAATAAGGTCGAATACGAGGTCATCGAAGGCTGGGAACAACTGCCCGAAGGGTGGTCGTTTGTTGAGGTTGCCGGGGTCGCGACCGACTCACAGGACCGGGTGTATGCCTTCAACCGTGGTGCGCATCCCATGATCGTTTTTGATCGGGACGGCAAGTTTCTGAACGCCTGGGGAGAAGATATCTTTACCAACGCCCACGGTATTTTTATTGGTCCTGATGACACCATTTACTGTGCCGACAACTTCGACCATACGGTCCGTCTCTTCACCCCGGACGGTACGCTCATCAAAACGCTGGGCGAGAAAGACAAGCCTGCGGAGACCGGCTTTCAGGCCTGGACCACGCCGGTCCAACAATCCGCCGGTCCATTCAATATGGTCACCAACGTCGCCCTCTCACCCCAAGGCGCTATGTATATCGCCGACGGCTACGGCAACGCGCGGGTGCATAAATTCTCGGCCGCGGGGGAACTTCAATTCTCTTGGGGGGAGCCCGGTAGCGGCCCCGGACAGTTCAAAATACCCCACGCGATTGCCGTTGACCGGCGTGGACAAGTGTATGTCGCCGACCGGGAGAACTCACGTATTCAGATTTTTACCGGCGGGGGCAACTATGTCACCGAGTGGACGCATGTGAATCGACCGGACGATCTGTATATCGATGAGGACGAAAATCTCTTTGTCGCCGAACTGGGTTTCAAGGTCGCGCATATGCCGAACAATCTGGGGGCCGCAGTGCCGCCGCACGAACCACCCGCGTGCGTGACCGTGCTCACCCTGGACGGAGAGGTCCAACACCGCTTCGGCGGGCATGGCTTGGAGCCGGGTAATTTCTATGCGCCGCACGGCATCTGGGCCGACTCGCGCGGCGATCTCTACGTCAGCGAAGTGAACTATAGCGCTGGCGGGAGACAAGGCTTGATCCCCCTTGACGGGCATGTGCTGCAAAAATTCGTTCGCCTCCAGAAATAAGAGGAACCCGGAGACAGATGCATGGTACGTGTTGCCATCCTGGATGATTATCAGGACGTTGCCCGAAAGATGACCGACTGGGGCGTGTTGCCGGCGAATGTCGAGATCGAGGTGTTCCGCGCTCACCTCACCGACCAGACTGCCGTGGCCGAGCGGCTCAAAGACTTCGCCATCGTCATGGCGATGCGGGAACGGACACCCTTCCCGCGTGCGCTGCTGGAGCAGTTGCCACGACTGCAATTATTGACCACAACGGGTATGCGCAACGCCGCCATCGATCTGCAGGCCGCCTCGGACTGCAACGTCCTGGTGTGCGGAACCGGCGGCATTCTGTATCCGACCGCCGAGCTCACCTGGGGGCTGATTTTATCGCTCTTGCGTCATATTCCAGACGAAGATCAGGCCACCCGAGCGGGGAGCTGGCAGGTCAGTATGGGTCTGGGTCTGCATGGTAAAACACTCGGACTGATGGGCCTGGGACGGTTAGGGTCAGAGGTGGCCAGAGTCGGCAAGGCTTTTCAGATGGACGTCATTGCCTGGAGCCAAAACCTGACAGCGGAACGCGCGGCTGAGTGTGGGACGATCCTGGTGAGTAAAGACGAACTCCTAGCCCGTGCCGACATTCTTTCAATTCACTTGGTCCTGAGCGTCCGCTCGCGTGGTCTCATCGGGCGCCAGGAACTTAACCAGATGAAGCCCACAGCCTATTTGATTAACACCTCGCGGGGACCTATTGTCGATGAGGCGGCGCTTATCGCCGCCCTCCGCGATGGAACTATCGCAGGGGTAGGTTTGGATGTGTTTGATGAGGAGCCATTGCCGCTGGACCATCCGCTACGACGCACGGCAAACACCATCATCACGCCTCATATCGGCTATGTGACGGAGGAGACGTACAAAGTATTCTTTACCGAAACGGTGGAGAATATTCAGGCATTTCTGAAGGGCGCTCCCGTGCGGGTGTTGAATTAAGCTCGTGAGCGCTCCTTACAACAACCGCCCGATGGAAACGCTGAGGAACAGCTTATTTCACGCCAAGCGCTGCGCAATCTCGGCGTATGTGTCCAGGAAGGGCAGAATCACCTCGCGGCCTTCGGTTGGAATGCGCACCGCAGTCCTGACGGCTCCCATATCCCGGTAGCGCTCCAGGCGTTGCTCGTCCGGGGTGTCGATGCAGAAGAACGAGATGGGGATGGACCCCGGAGCACGGCCAGCCTTTTCCACCCGCTCATTCAGGTCGGCCAAGGCGGCCGGCCAGTCGTCAATCAGGGTCTCGATGGGCAGCCACCCGTCGCAGTGATCGACTACGCGCTGCCGGCCCAGCTTGGAACTCATGCTGCCCAGAATGATGGGCGGGTGCGGCACGGTCAGCGGCTTGGGATAGGACCAGACCCGGTCGAAGTTCACGAACTCGCCGTGGTAGGAGGCTTCCTCCTGAGTCCACAGGGCTTTCATGGCCTCAATGTGCTCTTTGAAGACCTGCCAGCGCCGGTTGGGTGGGGTGCCGTGGTTCTGCATTTCTTCCCGAATCCAGCCGGCACCCACGCCGAACAGGAAACGGCCGTTGGAGATGCGGTCCAGGGTCGCCACCTGCTTGGCCTGGTACAATGGCTCGTGCTCAATGACGAGAGAGACGCCGGTGCCCAACAGGATTTTCTCGGTCACAGCCGCGGCCGCGGCCAGACTCGAAAACGGGTCGGACATGTGAATATATTCCTTGGGCAGCGGGCCGCCGGCCGGCCAGGGGGTTTCCCGGCTGGCCGGAATATGGGTGTGTTCGGGCACCCACAGGGACTCAAAGCCGCGTTCCTCGCCGGCGACGGCCAATTCCGCCGCCGGCATGGTGTATTCGGTATTAAAACTGAAGATGCCAAGTTTCATACGTCCGCTCCTTCCAGGTCAAAGGGGATCAAACGAATTCGAGCTCCCGGTCCATGGCTGTTGTAGAGCGGTAATAGCACGTCTGCCGGGCTTTGCCGGTGGCGTCTTTGGTGTGACACACTCCGCCCTTGCGTGGGATGACGCGGTACAACACGGAATTCTGTTCACAGTTGACGCGGACCTCAACCAGATCAAGCACATCGCCCGAGATCGCGCCCTTCCGCCATAACTCGTTCCGCGATGTGGACCACAGCACGGCCTGTCGGGTTGTGAATGTCTCCCGGAGTGCCAGGTCATTCGCATAGCCGATAAACAACACCTCGCCATTCTCGGCGTGTTGCAGGACGACCGGAATCACATCCTGGTCGGTTTCAGCGACCTTGCGCAACTTCTTAAAATCGAGAGTGAGTGCCTTGCCTTCTTCAAGGGTGTTCATGTGGGGACACCTCTTCCTAGTAGCCTGCGTCTTCGTACGGTCCCAGACCGCGTTTATAGATCAGAAGTTTTCGTTCAAACGAACAGACTTCCTGGCCGTCCTGATTGACCGCGCGGGTCCGGACGTGCAGAACGGCCTGATCCGGGCGAGAGCGGGATTCGCGCTTGCCGAGCAGTTCGGACTCGGCATAGATCGTATCGCCGGCTTTCACCGGTGTCGGCAATCTGACATCGGTCCAGCCGAGGTTGGCCACGACCTTATTGAAGGTTTTCGTCGTCATGGCGGTGACTGCGCTCAGCACCAGGGTTTCGCTGATTATGTTCTCGCCGCCATAGACCTTGTGGTTATACTCCGCGTCAGCGGTGCGGGCGAAGAGGTCGGCAGACCGAAAGGTGTGTTGCCGATTTTCCTCCGCTGTGAACGTGCGGCCCGGTCGGTGTTCAAAGACCTGGCCGACTTCAAAGTCTTCAAACTCAATGCCCGCGATCTCCAGGAACACATGGTCGTCAAGTTTTCGATGCGAATGAAACTGACTCATGACGATTTACCCTCAGCCTAGTAATTGACGTCTTCGAAGGGCACGGCGTCGCGTTTATACACCACTAGGTCATAGCCCATCACACACACGAGCTTTCCGTCTTGATTCACGCCTCTGGTTTCGACCGTGAGTTTGCCACACGAGGCCTCACCCTCAACCTCCTCCTTGGCGATAATCTCGGTCTCAGCGTAGAGCGTGTCTCCGCCAAAGACGGGGGCCGTCATATTGAGCGCGGACCAGCCCAGGATGCGCGTTTTCTTGAAAAACGTTTTCCAGGTCATACCGATCAGGCGTTGTAGGGTCAGCGTGCTGACGACCAGCGGTTTTTTCCACTCGGTCTTGGAGGCGTAGTGGGCATCAAAATGGATCATGGCCTGGTTGAGCGTATCAAAGGATTCTTCGATGTTGTCCTGTTGAGTAATCGTCAAACCGGGCCGATGTTTGAAAATCTGCCCAACCTGGAAGGCCTCAAAGTCGAGTCCGTAGCGCTCTCGAAACCGCTTCTCCCCAACCTGTATATGCGACGCATAGGCGAATTCAGCCATACCAATACACTCCAATCTTCATGCTTCTGACAGGTCGGTCAGCCTACCAGGAATCCTGTCGCTCGGGTAGGGTCTGCCCTGCCCTGGGCAAGGAAGTCGAGGGAAAGGCTGCGGGCACGATGCCTGTGCGTCGGGAAGAAGTCGCAGGGATGGATACCGCCCCCCGTTTTTACGGGGGCGGTGTGTTTTCGCCGGAATGACGGGTGACGTCGTATCGTATCCGGCCGACGGAGTTAGGCGCTGCTCCGTGCAGCGTCGACGCTCCACATCCCTGAGCCATGCGCGGAGATAAACAAAAAGGCAAAACAGTAGACAACGGCCAGCTCGCCCTGATTCTGAATCGGGAGGAGTGCATTCATGCCGTGGGCCATCCAATAGGCGGCTGCCATCAAGCCACTACAGATAAAGGCCGCCCAACCGGTCATCAGCCCGATCATGACCAGGGCACCGCCAACCAGCTCGATAGGACCCGCAATATAGAGGATAAACGCAGGTGCTTCCGGTACCGGTGGGGGGAAGCCCAACAGCTTTTGGGTCCCGTGGAAAAGGAAGGTGAATCCCAAGACAATACGCATTAACGCGTACGTCTGTCCCCCATACGCCCCCATGAACGAAGCCATAGCTTCCCTCCTTTGATCTAGAATACCCTTGTCATAGCAATGTTGGAGGCAAAACTTCAAGCGAACTTTTGGAGCACGGGGGGTCGGAATCTCAGAAACGCACGCCGGTCAATGCTTCCCCTCTCCCTATTCCGCTTCTCCATAGATCGACTGTCCGCTAAAAACCGATATAATGCCTCGTATGAATTTCCCTGAGATTGAAAGAATGACCCTTGATCCTGCGGTCATGGGTGGGAAGCCCTGTATTAGAGGTCTGCGAGTCACTGTAGGAACAATTACAGGCTGACTCGCTTCTGATATCGAGCGCACAGAGATTCTTCGTCTCTACCCGTACTTAGAAGCAGAGGATATCTCAGCCGCTCCTGCCTACGCCACATGGAGAGCGGAAGAGCAAGAATTGCCCCTCGAAGCCTCTTGAAATTCGTTATTGACATGAACCTGTCCCCTCAGTGGACGGGAGTTTTCCGTCAGAACGGGCTGGATGCCGTACACTGGTCTGAACTCGGAGGCGGGAGAGCCTCTGATAGCGAGATCGTGGAGTATGCAAGAAGGGAGAACGGCGTTGTCTTCACCCATGACCTCGATTTCAGTACTCTTCTCTTCCATACATAAGCGACTGCTCCGAGTGTAATCCAAGTCAGATCGAAAGACACTCGCCCTTCAACGATGGGTGCTATTGTACTGGCAGCCATTGCAACGACGAAGAAGGCTCTTGAGCAAGGCGCTCTGCTGACAGTAGACCCGAGAAAGCACAGACTTCACCTCTTACCGTTAGGATCAGATACGGAGAAATAACGCCCTTGCGAGCCCCCTCAGCCTGCCCTGCTCAGTACTTGGCCATCACCTTTTCGGCAAAATCGGTCATCTGCCTGACCGGGTCGTCGTCCATGACCTGAAAGGCAAAATGCGACAGGCCGGCATCTTCGAGGGCGTGGATGCGCGCAACAACCTCGTCCGGCTGGCCAATGATGGCCACTACGTCGGCCAGTTCCGGCACGATAAACTCCGCCTCGTCCGCACGCGGATAAATAATATGGCCCTCGTGCAGGGTAAGATGACGCGTGTCCGCGGGAAGCTCCGCCGCATATTTTTTGTAGCGCTCCACCCATTCCGCCACGGCCGGAATCGGCGGGAGCAAGGCGGTGCCCCACTCTACCTGGACGTGCAGGAAATTCATAATGAACGGAGCGACCAGGCTCATGATGCGCGGTGTTGCGGTGGTCTCTCCAGGAGAGAGTACCGCGGTGGGGAAGAAACATTTTGAGGGCACATCGCCCGGTGATTTGCCGCGCTTCTGGGCCGCGTCATCGATAACTGTCCGGGCCGCCCGCAGCCCGTCCGGGTCTATGCCCCAGGTGATATGGCCGTCCGATTCCGCGCCGCAGTAGGCTAAGGTCTTGGGACCCAGGGCCGAGATGCTGACCGTCACGGGGTCCTTGAGGTTGATATAATTGCGGTGCGGATGCAGAAAACGGACGGCATGCGCTTCGCCCTCTTCCTGGAGCGTTCCCGTCTCACCGGCCAGCAGGGCCTGGATCAGGCGCACTTCCTTTTTCATACGCGTAAGGCTGATGGGTCGCAGGCCCATCGTCAGCCGGGCGGTGTTTCCGGTTCCCACGCCTAATTCCACCCGGCCGGGAGCAAGTTGATTGATAGTCGCAATCGAATGAGCAATGGTCGGGGCCATGCGCGTCGTCGGCACAGCCACGCCGGTTCCGAGTCGAATCGTGGAGGTCTTATACGCGGCCAAGGCCATGGTCGCATAGACGTCCGAATAGATCATCTGCGAATCGTAGAACCAGGCCTGGCTATAGCCCAGCCGCTCGGCCAATGCGACCAGTTCAAAATCGCCGACACGCGCAGGAAAGGTCACCCCAAAATCCATCAGCTTCTCCTCTTCGAGTGGAATACCGCATCCATATATCGGGACAGCGAGGAGAGGTCCAGCCGTGACGAGAGCGAGCCAATAGCCTATACTTATGTCTAGAATCTTTGGAGGTATGCCTATCTCTACTTTGCAGATGGGCAAATCAGCTCAGGGCATCATAGGAGCTAAGCTGTACGACACGCTTAGGGATGCATCAATATGGCTAAGAACGTTACATTTAGAACTCAATTATTGGGCGGTGTAGCCGAATTCTGTCACAGTACCGGCCTTCCAATACTTGGCAATGCACTCCATCTTGTTGAGTTAATCGTGTTACTTGCTCGCTATCAAGAAGAGGGTGTACGGCTGCGTCCTGAGACGTATTTAACAAATAAAATTGGAACATTGTGTTCAATGCTTCCAGATCGTGATCGCGTAAAAATCGGAGACTCACCCCCCGATGTATCAGGAATAAAGGAGGCTCTCAAAAAGTGCGCTCCTTTAGCTACAGGAGGTTGGCTGATCTATATCCAAAGCGATGCGGATAAAATTGAATATGGAGTGTTCAAGGGGTCAAGTAATCCGATATCCGTCCTCGTTGATGACGTTGTAATGACACCTAATAATGATCTGATTGTAGTAAAAGCATTCCAAGTGGCGGAAGAATGCGTAGAGGTCAGGGCGAACAATGGGAGTTTACATTATATATTTCTGGATCATAGGGAGGAAGAGAGTCCTCCACCTCTTCAGTATCTGGACAAATTAGTTTCTACGATCATAGACAGAGCTGAAGTAGAAGTAGAATATATAGAGCCTGCAACCAGCTTCCTAACAAGATTGCTTTTCGAGGCATTAAGAGAATCTCATGGCTGTATTGTTGCTGTTACAAACATGAAGAAACCGCCTAAATTACTATCAACCGATGGTGTAATACTTGATGAACCTATAGATTTCGTTCGATTAGTAAGAGACCTTTCAAAGGACCGAATTCAGCCATCTTACATTGCTAGCAAAGGGCATCTCCTAAAAGGGATGCTGAATTCCGATGGCATTACCTTATTTGACAATAGAGGCAGACTGTTGGGATACAACTGTTTCATCAAACTAAGTACAAGAGACCACCTTATTGGAGGCGCTAGAAAGAGAGCATTCGTCACTTTGGCAGAGAGGATAGGGAGGGGGTTAGGTGCGGTGTTCATGCAATCCCAAGATGGTCGGTCAGATTTTAGGGAGAGTCCAGATGAGTAACATTGCGCTATGGCAGCAGGACACCGGAGAGCTTCTCCCCGCGACAGCCCGAACCCCTACTGAAATATCTCAATACGCAGCACAACTAAGCACAAGAGATAAGAGACAGATTATATCAGCGTTTAATCAAAATCATTTTGAAATGGCGGTTAGTTACCTATGGGGTAAAACCGTTACTGCACTGAAAAAAGAGTTATCTACGGTTGGTGTAGGCCTACTGGGCGAAATGCTTGGTAGAGCCGATGTTGATGAGGACGACGAAGTCGATGACATTCTAACCGCGCGTGATGCCGTACGGCTGGCGGAGGAGCTTGGGATTGTTTCATCTACTGATGCGCTACGCCTCAGGCATACGTATGAACTGGTCACCCATTTCTCACAAATGGATATCAATGAGAGTGATTCGGAAGAGATTGATGAATCTGAGGCATTCGCAATCCTGAAAGCATGTATTAAAGGAGTGCTTGGAAGACCAAAAGTAGAAGTGGCAAGAAAGTTTGTCGATTTTCGCGAGGCGCTAGAAAGTGAAACTCTCAAAGAAGATGACCGACGCGTTGAAATGCTTAGAAGCTCGCCATATTTTTTCAAAAAACTAACTGTTAGCGTACTGATGAACGCTGCAAAGAAAAACACGGGAGCACATTTAGAGCACACTCTAGCAAACATAAACGTGCTGATTCCCACCATTTGGCCGCAACTACGTGATACGGAGAAGTGGCAGATTGGACACACTTATGCCGAAGCGTTCGCAGATGGAAAAACCTCTACCGTAGGAGGCGTGAAGAGCGCTTTACTAAAGGTGCAAGGCTTCGATTTTGTACCAGAGAATTTGCGGAGCGACACTTTTGTCAAGGCAGCGGAGTCAATTTTACGAGCGCACGATGGAACGAACAACTTTTATAATGAAGCTGCGCCAGTAAACAATCTAGCGAAGCTAGGAACAACTATACCGATACCAGCCTTATCTGCATGTACTACCGCACTCATATGTGTAGTTCTTGGTAACAGGTATGGAGTGGCTGGGAGTGCGGAACCGGTAGCCTCAAAGATATTAGACAGATTGAGTACCGAGAGATGGGGGAACTACGTTAATAGTGTCTTGCCAGGAGACACTCGAGTCTTGAACAAACTCTCTTTCGACAAGCCAAGAGAACATTGGATAAGTCTTTCGTCAAGATACAATTTCGGTGAACTCCAGATAAAGAACAAGACGGTTGGATTACTAATCAGGGCCTCCGTAGAACATAGAGATGACAAGGTATCAAAATATGCTATTAGGCTTTTAGAAGAGTATTATGGACCTCCAAATTTTCTACCGGGTTCAGGGCGGCCTCGAACGGCTTCTAATTAACATTCTGTTCTGCTTGAGCGGCTTTCCATTTAATCCAAGAGTCTCGGTCGACTCAGATGGCTCCTCTTCGAGCGGAATGCAGCATGCATATCGGGACAGCGGGCAGAGGTCCAGCCGTTATGATTTACTTCTGGTATGAATCGCCCTTCTAAAGTCTGCACTATTCGGTATTTTTTCTGCTATCGTGACGTCAATACGACAATAGTTTATAGTCTTACCCGGACATTGCATAAAGCTCTCTTGAAGATATATGCCACAAAATAGTCTTTTCGGTGAAATTGCGCTTCGTCTCAGCACTCATCCTGAAAACATCGCTACTGAGTCGCTCCGCTATATATTTGAGCAACATTCGACAGCTTGGCCTTCCGTACGTCGGTTTCTAAAACGAGGCAACATTTCGTTACCAGAGTCCCTTGTCTTCCGAACTCAATCGTCTGGAGAGGATCGCTCAATTCCAGATTTGGTGGGTATCGATTCAGACGGTGTCGAAGTATTTCTGTTAGAGGCTAAATACTGGGCAGGTCTGACGTCCAATCAGCCGGGCACGTATATGAGACGGATACGTCAGCATAGACAGGGCGTCCTTTGTTTTGTTGCCCCGGACCTACGCTTGGAGACACTTTGGCCTAAACTGCTGAAAGCCTGTGAAACGGCGAATATCCCGGTAGGTGAACAGAGTCAGATATCTGCCGGTTTTCGAGTGGCTCAAGTTCCCGAACATGGTCAGTTAGGACTTCTAACATGGCGTTCCCTGCTCTCGGCTATCGAGCACGGAGCATCAACACATCCGAATTATGGTCTTAAGGCAGATGTAGACCAGCTTACCGGGCTGTGTAACCGCATGGATGGTGAAGCATTCCTACCACTTCAGAGTAACGATCTATCGCCAGAAATTGGACGAAGAGTCCAACAGTTGGCTATCTGTCTCAGCAATCGTAGAAGAAGACGGGTGGAAGAACACCCAGCGGGTATACGATTTGTTAAGTCGGTATTCTGAGTCAAGAAATATAAGAGTGTTTCAAGTCGAAGACTGCGCAACTATACCGATTGAATTACCTTTGGGTGTCGAAAAGTACGAGGTCCAGTCTGCTGTAGTTAGCCAGGTCAATGAAATAACAACAAAGCTCTCTACCCCTGATGAGATAATCTAGCCTGAGTTTAAGGCTCTTGAGAACGTCCTGCTTTCTTATCGGAGCAATGCATGTCTGTCCGGAGTAGTCTCGACCGGGCGATCGCACATCATATTAACGGTCGCTTGGACCAAGCCCTCGGACTCTACGTGCAGGCCCTCCAAGAGGACCCGCAGACCCCGGGGGCCACGGACCTCCTATCGGCCATCCTCCGAACCTATCTTGAATTGGCCCTGGCTTTGATGAAAACAGGCCGGAACAAGGAAGCGATCCAGAGCTTTCAGCGCGTCCTGGCCATCCAGCCGGATGAGCCTGTGGCACACGCCTATCTCAGTCGGCTCTTCATCGCGGACAATGATTTACCCCAGGCCACGCAGCATCTGCGCCACTATCTGCGCCTCGTGCCGGAGGATCATATCGGGGCCAGAATGCTCCTCGCCTATACGGGCGCAGAGTCAGTCCCGGAGCGACCCGCACCGACCTATATTACGCGCCTGTATGATAACTACGCCTCCTCGTACGATCAGAAGCTGGTCAACAGCCTGCACTACCAGTGTCCGCAGTTGATTCGGGCGGCATTGCAGCGGCACTGCCAGGACAAAGCCGCTATTCTTGACCTGGGCTGCGGAACCGGCTTGTGTGGCCAGGCGGTCAGTTCGATGGCCACACGCCTAGATGGTGTGGACCTGTCCCCAAAGATGCTGGCCAAAGCCAGACAGCGCGCGATCTATAATGAGCTGGCAGTTAGCGACCTCTACCCCTTTCTGGAGAAAAAGGCGGGCTGTTATGACGTGATCGTTGCCGCGGGTGTGTTTGAGCATATCGGCGATCCACATCGCATTTTCCGGGCCGCGTTCGACGCGCTCCGGGACTCCGGCTTGTTTGTTTTCACGGCTGAGGACAACCCGACCCAGGCTCTGAGCGTGAACAGTTCCGGCTATTATATGCACGGACGGACCTATCTGGCAGAGCGCGCGGCGCAGTGCGGGTTCGCCGTCAGTTCTCTTGAACCGGCCACGTTGCGCCTTGATAATGGTGCGCCGGTCCGGGGACTGTGTGTCGTTCTCGGCAAGACCCCGTAGCGAACCGGCAAAAAGAGCCGGGGGCGATGGTCGGCCTACTCAACCGTCTCGACTGGCGGAGCCGGTTCTTCCTCTTCGCTGCCTGCCGGGGCGTAGGAAAACGTCAGCTTTTCCTCATCAAAGTCGATCTCGACCTCGCCCCCTTCTTGGAGTTGCCCGAACAGAATCTCGTCCGCGAGCACCTGCTTCACCTCGGTCTGGATCAGGCGAGCCATCGGGCGGGCACCAAAAGTCTTGTCATAGCCCTTTTCCGCCAGATAACGGCGCGCGGCCGGCGTCAACGTAATGGACACTTTGCGTTCGGTGAGCTGCTCAACCAACTCCTTCACGAACTTTTCAACCACCCGCTCAATGGCCTGCATGGGCAGGGCGCGAAAGTGTACAATCGCGTCCAGACGGTTCCGAAATTCCGGGCTGAAGAGCTTCTCAATCGCCTGCTGATCCTTGCCCTCATTTGAGATATTGCCAAAGCCAATGGCATGCGCCGCCATCTCACGGGCTCCGGCATTGCTGGTCATGATAATAATCACATGCCGGAAGTCAGCCTTTTTGCCATTGTTATCGGTCAGGGTGGCGTGGTCCATGACCTGCAATAAAATATTGAACAGGTCAGGATGGGCCTTTTCGATCTCGTCCAGCAAGAGGATCGCGTGCGGATTGCGCGTAATCGCGTCGGTCAGTAACCCGCCCTGATCGAAGCCGACGTATCCCGGAGGCGCACCGATCAGACGCGAGACCGTATGCTTCTCCATATACTCGCTCATATCAAAGCGCAGAAATTGGAGGCCCAGGGTTTCCGCCAGTTGCTTGGCAACCTCGGTTTTGCCTACGCCGGTCGGTCCCGAGAACAGAAACGAGCCGACAGGCTTTTCGGGCTGGCCCAGGCCGGCGCGTGCCAGCCGAATAGCGCGCACCAGGGTTTCAATCGCGGTATCCTGGCCAAAGACCACGCCCTTGAGGTCGGCATCCAGGCTTTGTAAGCGCTCCTTGTCTGAAGCGGACACACTGCGGGGCGGTATGCGGGCGATCTTGGCCACAATGGATTCGATGTCGGTGTCATGAATGATCTTTTTGCCGTCCTCCTCTGGAGCGGGACGAATCTGAAAGGACGCTCCCACCTCGTCGATCACGTCAATCGCTTTGTCCGGCAGAAACCGATCATTGATATATTTTGCCGACAGCTCGGCCGCGGCCTTGAGGGCGTCGGGCGTGTATTCCACCCCGTGGTGTTCTTCGTAGTGGGGCTTGAGGCCGTGCAGGATTTCTACGGCGTCCTCAATGCTCGGCTCGTGGACTTCAATTTTTTGAAAGCGCCGGGCCAGGGCCCGGTCCCGCTCAAAATAGCTTCGGTACTCATGATAGGTGGTGGCACCGATACAGCGCAGCTTGCCAGACGCCAACGCCGGTTTGAGAATATTCGAGGCATCCATGGACCCCCCGCTGGTTGCCCCTGCCCCGACTATGGTGTGGATTTCATCGATAAACAGGATGGCCCCCGGCTGTTTATCGAGCGCTTTCAGCACAGCCTTGAGCCGTTCTTCAAACTGACCCCGAAATTTTGTTCCGGCCAGTACGGAACCCATATCGAGCGAGTAGATGCGGGCCTCTTTTAAGACGGCGGGCACGTCGTCCTCGGCAATCTTGAGCGCCAGCCCGTCGACAATCGCGGTCTTGCCCACACCCGAATCGCCGACATAGATCGGGTTGTTCTTGCGCCGCCGGCACAAGACATGAATGGTCCGTTCAATCTCGACCTCACGACCGATCAGCGGATCAATATCCCCGTCTTTGGCCTTTTGCACGAGATTGGTGGTAAACGCCTCAAGCGGGTCTTTGACCGGACGGGACTCTCCGTCTTCGTCAGGACTGTCCTGCGCAGAGCCGGGTCCGGCTTCTTCATCGGACGGCGTTTTGGAAATGCCGTGCGAGATATAATTCAGCACATCCAGCCGGGTCACGCCGTGCTTCTCCAGGAGATAGACCGCGTGACTGTTGTCCTCACGAAACAGGGCCACAAAGAAATTGCGCGTCTCAATGACTTCTTTACCCGCGGACTGCACATGGGCCGCCGCCCGCTGCAAGACCCGATGAAAAGCGAGAGTCTGTTGGGGGTCAACCTCACCGGCATCCTCCGGCAGCGACTCCAGATTCTCTTTGAGAAATTCCTCAAGGTCGGCTTGGAGTTCTTTGACGTCTCCGCCGCACTGCCGCACGATCTCGGCTACGGTCTCATCGAACAGCAAGGCGTGCAGCACATGTTCCAGACATAAGAACTCATGCCGCCGCCGCCGCGCTTCTTTAATCGCCAGACTAATCGTGGCTTCCAACTCCCGACTAATTCGCATGGTAAGGACTCCCCACCGCTCGTTAGGCTTCTTCCATACTGCACTTTAAGGGAAATTCATGTTTCTTGGCTAAACTGTCAACGCGGGAGACTTTCGCCTCCGCCACCTCATAGGTATAGACGCCGGCCACGCCAGTTCCCTGACGATGGACGTGGAGCATAATCTGGGTGGCCTTGGTCGCGTCGTGACGAAAGACGGACTGAAGGATGTAGACCACAAACTCCATGGTCGTGTAGTCATCGTTATGCAACAGGACCTTGTAGAGCGGTGGCTTCTTGAGTTTCTTTTCCGTTTCGGTAACTACGCCGTGGTCGAGATCCGTGTCACGATCATTCTGGTCTCTCATAACACCCTCGCACTCTTCATCTTTTCCCATACCGCGCTGCGGACACGTGCACCTGTGTTTTCGTCCCGTCCGATTGTAACCAGAATCATTAGCATACGATATAAGGGGACTTCTATAGGATTTCAATGCGCGTTGGACTAGACTGAAGCACGCGATCGACCCCAGGAGGAAGAAGAATCATGTCAAACACGTCGTCATACAGGCTACCCGAAACCGCGACTCCCGAACGGTACGCAATTCACCTGACTCCCGACCTGACCCACTTCACTTTTACGGGTGAGGAAACGATCACCATCATTGTTCATGAGGCCACCCATGACCTCGTCCTGAACGCTTGTGAGCTGACGATTCAGCGGGCTTCGCTCGCTGATGAAACAGGCGCAAGGCAGGAGGGCCGTGCGACCTTCGACGAACCAAACGAGAGAGCGGTGCTCGAGTTCCCGCAGGCTATCAGCCCCGGCCGTTATACCCTGCAGATCGCGTTTGAAGGCATCCTCAACGACAAGTTACGCGGCTTTTACCGTAGCACCTATAAGGACGCCGAGGGTGAGGACGTCGTCTTGGCCACCACTCAGTTTGAGTCCACCGACGCCCGGCGGGCCTTTCCGTGTTGGGATGAGCCGGCAGCCAAAGCCGTCTTTCAGGTGACGCTGGTGATTGATGAGGGACTGACGGTCCTCTCCAACACGGCCGTTGTAAGCGAAGACCCAATCCCTGGAACGGGCAAGAAAGCGGTCGTGTTTGCCGACACGATAAAGATGTCAACCTATCTGGTAGCCTTCATCGTGGGTGAATTTGAGGCCAGCGAAGCCGTGCATATTGATGGCAAACCGCTCCGCGTGTGGGCCGTACCGGGCAAACAGCATCTGACCGCCTTCGGGCGGGCCATCGGTGCCGCGTCGCTGCAATTCTTCAGCGACTACTACGGACGGCCCTATCCTGGCGACAAACTTGATCTCATTGCCATCCCGGATTTCGCCGCCGGGGCAATGGAGAACTTAGGCGCCATCACGTTTCGTGAGACCGCCCTGCTCATTGATGAGCAGACGGCCGCCCGGAGCGAGTTGGAACGCGTCGCCGATGTCGTCTCTCACGAGAACGCGCATATGTGGTTTGGCGATCTGGTAACCATGCGCTGGTGGAACGGCCTGTGGCTCAACGAGGCGTTTGCCACGTTCATGGAAATGATGGCCGTCGATGCCTGGAAGCCCGAATGGCAACGCTGGACCAGCTTTGCCGTCTCGCGGGCCGCGGCGCTCCAGATTGACGGATTGCGCAGCTCCCGTCCCATTGAGTTTCCGGTCGAACACCCGGACGAAGCGGCCGGCATGTTCGATATTCTCACTTATGAGAAAGGAGCTGCCGTCCTGCGCATGCTGGAGCAATACCTCGGCCCCCAGGCATTTCAAAAAGGCATCAGTCATTATCTCGGGAAACACGAATACGACAACGCGGAAACAACCGACCTGTGGGACGCCTTAGAGGAAGCCACCCAACAGCCGGTCCGGTCCATGATGGACAGTTGGGTCTTCCAGGCCGGCTATCCCTTGATTTCCGTCGCTGTGGATGGTGCTGAACTGGTGATTTCTCAACAGCCGTTTCACTATGTGCAAACCTGTCCTGAGCCGAGCCGAAGGGCCGGCAATAGTCAAGCTGAAGACAAACGCTGGCAGGCCCCGGTTTTTATCAAAACCAAAAGAGCCGCTGAAACCGAGGGCCAGACCGTCCTGTTGGCCGCTGGTGAACTGCGCCTGCCTCTCTCAGAGCGGCCGGACTGGGTCGTCGTCAACGCAGGGGGGCATGGCTTTTATCGAGTCCGGTACGCGCCAGACCTGCTCGGCCAGCTCACCGCAGGCGTACACACCCAGCTCTCTCCGATTGAGCGCTTCAACCTGATCAACGATACCTGGGCGACCGCGCAAGCCGGGCTGACGCCGCTGCCCGCCTACCTTGACCTCCTGCCCGTATTCCGTGAAGAGTCAGATCACAATGTGTGGACCGCCATTCTCGGCTCGTGTCGTTATCTCTACCGCCTGCTCAGCCCGGAACAGCGTCCGGCTTTGCAGCGCCATGTCCGCGAGCTGCTCACCCCGCTCACCCAGCAGTTGGGCTGGTCTCCGCACGCTGAGGAGGATGCCCTTATCGGCCAACTGAGAGGAGAACTGCTCGGCGCTCTGGGCACCCTCGGAGACGATACGGACACCCAGGCGCAGGCGCGTGATCTCTATACGCAATATCAGGCCGGTCGGAACGCCGTGGACCGCAACCTGGTTCCCGCGCTGGTGTCGATTCTTGCCTATACTGGCGACGCTACGGTGTATGACGAATTTCGTCAGATTTCGCAGAACGCCACAACACCGCAAGAAGAGCAGCGCTATCAGTTCGCGTTGGCCAGCTTCCGTCAACCCGCCCTCTTCACCCAGACCCTGGACATGACGCTCAACGGCGAGGTCCGCACCCAGAACGCGCCCTACCTCATGCGCTCGCTGTTGATGAACACCGAGGGCCGCGAGCTGGCCTGGCAGTTTCTCCAGGAACGCTGGGACGACATGCTGGAGAAATTCCCGGACGTATCCATCGTTCGCATGTGCGAAGGAATCGTCGCGCTCGTCACGCCCGAGCTTGAGGCCCAGGTCAACACCTTCTTTGCCGACCATCCCGTCCCGAACGCCGGCAAGATGATGGATCAACACCTGGAAAAGCTGCGCGTTGCGGTTGCCTGCCAGCAGCGCGAGGCCGAGAACCTGCGGGAGTATTTGGGGGGGACGGCATGAACCTGAGCCACCGCCTCACGCTATACGCCGTTTCATACCTACCCTGGCTGGGCCCTGTGAGAGAGCGGAACAATAGGACCCTGCCGAATGACGCCACGCCGGATGGGACGAGGTATTTCTCTCTCCCTGTGTGTCTCGCAAGCGACTGTTTTTACTGAATTTATGGAGGGGGAGGGAACTCTGTCCGCCCCGCTCTGCCATGCGCTGTTCGCCGTCTTGGTGGCCGTGGTGGGATGTTCTCCGAAACTAGCGGAAACCTTTCTGAACATCGCCCTCATCTTCGTCGCCGACCTCGACAAGAGCGGGCTTCCGGTGTGCCGGCCCTGACTGCATCGTTGACCACGAAAGAAACGAAGATGAAGGCGATACACAACGAGTTGGTCCCCATAGTCAAGAGCGTGAAAGAATGGCGGAATCGAGCAGCGCTGCCCGCGTTGCTGCTCCTGCTGGCGTTGTCGTCGGTGTTCCTGTTCGGCAACGACCGAGGTCACTTCTACCGGCCCGGGCACCACGATTGGGTATCGTCGGAGCACTTGGCGGTGGCCGTGAATCTCTCGCCCGCACACCGCTTCCTGATGTTCCATCGTCGAACTCTGGATAGAGACGGCGCACCTTCGTATGCCCCCTACAATCGCTTTCCGCTGGGCGGCTATGTGCTGATACGGCTGGCGACCCTGCCGTTCAGTCATGACCTGTCGGCGCAAATCTACGCCGCCAGGATAATGATGCTGCTGTTCTTCAGCGCGGCGGGAGTGCTGGCCTACCTGTCCCTCTGCCGGCTCACGTCCAGCCGGTGGATGAGCCTAGCGGCGACGCTCCTGGCCTTCTCCTCGTATTACTGCCTGTACTACAATGACATGACCCATCCCGAAACGGCGCCGGACCTCTGCGGGGTCCTGTTGACCTTCCACGGCATGCTCCTTTTCGTGCAGGAGGGCCGCTTCCGGCAACTGCTGGGCAAGACCGGCATCGCGCTGCTGTTGGGCTGGCACGTCTATGCGCTGCTCTTGCCCTTCATCGTATTCGGCTTGGCGCGCGAGCTGAGCTGCGCACTCGTTTCCCCCCCCCCCCCGCAGAGACGACGTCACCTGCAGTCTCTGGCCGCCTCGTTGCTCCGCAGCCGCTATCTGACGCTGGGCCTCGGCGCCTTGCTGTTCGGGACGGCAGTTCTGAGTTTCAACTTCGCCAATGAGTACTTTGCGCTGAATGGCGAGACTCCGCTCTCCGCATTACCGTCTGTCCAGTCGATGCTGCGTCGCACTGGACAGAACGAGCACTTTAACGCCGGCCGCGCCGACCGACTGGCTTGGCCGGCTTTTCTGGAAGAGCAGTTCACCCGCCTGGACGGAATCTTTCTTCCGTACGCCCTGCTCGGCGCGGTTGAGACCGTGGGCGTACGCCCGGCCGTGCCCTTGGGAGTGCCGGGCGGTCTCATAGGAATCCTGGGGGCCGGCGCGTGCCTGATCGGTCTGCTATTCGTCCGCCAGAAACTCCTGTGGACACCCCTGGCGCTGTCCGGCTTTTGCTGGGCGCTGCCCATGCGCCATAATGTCGCCTTCCATGATTATGAAGTGCTGTTCTTTATCGGCCTGCCATTGCTCCTCTTCTCAATGGGGCTGTCGTACCTACACCGGCTAGCCGGTGAGCGTCTTATTGTAGGCTTGGCTACTGTCGCGGTATTGATCTTTGTGGTGAGCAGTGTTCAGATGAGCCGAGTAGGTTACGATGCCGAAGCAGCCGGGGTCCAGGAAGCGATGATGGCGGACTTTGAAGGCATGCGTCGTATGACGGAAGGGAAGAGCGTTTTTGTTCCTCCTCGTGACGCTATTCAGTTTGCCGGGGTGCGTTACGCGCTGGACTACTATCTTGCCGGGAGAGTGCTTGTAAGCGGGTGGTCTGATAGCGGCGCAGCCGATTTTCTTGTCTCGCACCACCGATTCGACGCCCCCGCTCTGCTGACGCCGGAAAACCGACAGGTGTTCCTCTACCGCACGAGCGACTTTTCAGCGCTGATAGACGAAATGATCGGGAGCTCTGAACCTGTCATCCGTCACCGTTTTTTTGAGGTTTATCACAACAGGAACAGGCTGATTTACGTCAGGACCCAAAGTGGGGGTCAAGCCGCCCGATTAACGAAGGACACTCCGCTGGTGGGCGAGCCGTTCGTGGCTTCCCTTGCGCCTCCTATCAGATTAGCCCTCGCCTCCCGGGAGCCCTGGCAGTGGGAGCGCTTCAGCGCGGCTGAAGGCTGGACCACTATCTCGGCCCCGACCCTGGGGGGCAGCTACGCATACACCCCCACTCCTGCAGACGTTGGCCAGCGCCTGCGGGCCTCCGTGTACTACACCCCCCGCGGTGGCAATCGGGGCAAGGCGCTGACCCTGCCGTCCGCCCCCGTGCAGCCCAGCGGCGGCTTTGTCCGTTTTTTCCTGCACGTCGACCCGGTGGACCTGAACGACCTTCCCGACCACCGCAAGCAGTACGGCTTCGACAACCTCGACTTCCACCTCCACGACTTCTCGCTTCCAGACCTACCCCGGGAGCGCTTCATTGCCGTGCGCGCACTGCCCGCCTATGACATCGCCCGCATCCGCACCGGCCAGTACACCGCCCACGGCCGCCTCTGGGAAGCGGAGGGCAGCTTCGAGGAATAGCCCCGCAGTGCCCGGCTGCTTGCCCAGCGTGGCCTGATTGTCACTCTGGGCAAGCCGTTGTAGAACATCAGCCACAGCGCGTTTTTGAGCCTGAGAAAAGAACGCAGAAAAGTCAGCCCAATTCTTCAAGCAGTTCTACTTCCTTCTTTATGAGGTGATTCACGACCTCGCCCAATTCTTTGCCCTTCTTCTGGGCGATCTGTTCAAGCTGGTGCTGGAGCTTCGCGTCAAGGTAAATGGGCAGCCGCAATTCAGCCCCCTTGCGGTAAAATTTTCCTCTCTCGGCCTTGGAAAAATCATATTCACGTTTCATGGGCTATTTCCTTCCGTACTGTCCGGCTTCATGCTTGGTTGCTTTACGCGCCGAGATCAAGCGTATACGGACGGTTACTGATGTCTCTTCCCGATAGGTATGGCAAACAACCAGCAAATTGCCTGTCCGATCTATCCCAAGAGTGATCCACCGATCCTCATCTTGGCTGTGTTCCTCATCAAACGCAGAGAGGGCTTGAGGATCAAGAAAGATGGTAGCAGCCCGCTCAAAGGCGATGCCGTGGTCTTTGAGATTCCGTTGAGCTTTGATGGGGTCCCACTCAAATTGATACTGGAATGGACTAGCCACCGCGGAATAATTTCACGAAACAGGGTAGAGGCCAAGAGACGGTAAAGAGCGCTGAGGAGTCGGCTCAGCCAGGCAGGTTCCGCATCGACCCAGGGTTTTGATGAGATAGGAACTCAGAAGGACTCTCTGCCGTCTTCACCAGGCGTGGGCTTATTAGCTTTTGTAATGCGGATCAGAAACCGTAGCGCCTCGCTGACGGACTCCGCATTGGGAAAGACTTCCGCCACATCGTCCGCCAAGCGAACCACAGCACCAAAACTCTTACGGCCAGGACCGCGTCTTCGCACCTGGAGGCTCTTGAGATCATATTCCGACCGCAACTCGTCCTCTTTCTCCTCAGTATTATCCTTCTTCATAGTCGGAGAGTTCAACGAGCCCTTCTGCCTCCGCGCGTTCGGCAGGCGTGAGCACTTCCCCTCGGTCCTGTCGGTCCAGGAGATCATGCAAGCGTTCGTTCACCCCTTGCGGTAGCCAGAAGCGGTCAAAATCGGTCGGCATTTCAAACTCGACGAGAACGTGTTGGGCCATCGGTGCGTTCCTTCTATGACTTCCTGGTAGCGAAGAGCCTCCCTATCCATCCAAAACTCGCCTTTCCCATGACAGCCCCATATTTCTTCTCCACCTGCCCTGCATGCTCATACGCCGCCGCTTCAAATGCCTCTTGTCCGGCAAACTCTCCGAGCCACACACGCTTCATATGGGTTCTGTGGTCATCAAGCTCAACCGCGTATTCGACCACCCCTAGTCGATTCGACGCGCTGTCTGTCGATTCGCTAAGTTTACCCTCGTAAGCTAGCTCTTCGAGACGGCGCTCGTGGTCTGCCAGCCAAGCGTCGAACTCCTCGCGGCCGATACTCGTCTCGCGCCAGAAGGCGGCTTGGTCGTAGGGCAGTTCTCGGAAGCGTTGCAGCAGGAAGGCGCGGGCCAGAAAGGCCAGCAGATTACCGGCCTTGGGCCCTGAATCACGATCAAGCAAGACTCGATAGATAGCCTGAAAGGCGCGGGCCGGCGCGAGCGGAGTGAGACGCGCGGTGTCGAATAGCGCGGCCTGCAAGGCGTTATCGTCCTGCGGAATATCGGGCAGACGAGCGGCGAACTGGTGCAGAAAAGCGCGCTGGCCGGCGGTCAGCGCGGCGGCCCGCTCCGGCAGCCTGTCCTGCAAGACGATCCGCTCCTCGGGGCTGGCGTAATGCTCCAGCCAGTAGCGGGCCGCCTGAGCCCGACGTTCGAGTTGCTTGCGCTCAATGGCCGTCAGGGCCGCGCCTTTACGCTTTTCGATCTCTGTGGTGAGGTCAAGGTGCGGCAGTTGCGCAAGCGTCGCGACCAGTTGAAAGTCAGCGGCGTAGAAATCATCCACCAGGGTCGTCTGCGCCAGTTGATACACCCGTTTGTCGTCTTCCGATACTTGGGGGTCACGATGCGCACGGATATGAAATCGATCGAAGTCGTTGAAGATTTTGATAATGGACTTTTCGTCCGGAGAGAAATTCACCGGCTGTTTGGGCTGGGTGCGGATCATGACGAACCGCAGGATTTCGGGCGGCAGGAAATCCGCCATATCCCGCGCCGAAACCCCCAGCCCCTTGGACGAACTCATCTTGGCGCCACCGACCAGAAAAAACTCGTACGGGATATTGAGCGGCGGAGCCTGATTGAAAATCTTTCGCAAACAGGCCGCGGCCACGTCCCGAGAGCCGCCCTTTGTGGTGTGATCTTTGCCCGCGCCCTCAATCGTAATAGGGAACGTTTTCCACTTCGCGGTCCATTCGAGCTTCCACGGCAATTTTCCCCTGCCGTCAAACGGCGAAACTTTTCCCTGGTAGCCACACCCAGCAGCCCAGGTGACCAGATCGGGCCAACAGGTATAGGTGACTTCTTGACCGTCGTAGTCAGTGACCTCGGTCGTGCCAATACGGCCACACTCTTCGCACACGGCCTGGAAGGGATACCAGTTATCCGGTCGCTCGGCCTTACTGACCTCTTTGTATATGCGCCGGACTGTGGCCGCGTTGCGCAGAATATCATCAATGGCCTCGTTGAATTGGCCCGAGCGATACACATCACGCAGCCGGTAGGTCTCGGCCTCGACATTCAGGTCGCGGAATACGCTGAAAAAATCCTGGATATAGTGCTCGGATATATCGGAAAAGGAAGAGCCGGGCGGCGGCGGCACCTGACACAGCGGCACACCGAGATAAGGTCGAAAGAACTCTTCTTCGCCCGCCGGCAGTTCGTCCAAGGGATCATAGTCATCAACACCAAAGGTATACCGGACCGGCAGGCCACGGGCCTGAATAGCCCGGAAAACGACATCGTGAATGAGCACGCCCCGCAGGGCACCAACGTGAGCCCGGCCCGAGGGGGTCTTCGAGTCGTTGATGAGTTGTTCTCCCTCAACCTGGGCGACGATTTTATCACACCAAAGCATGCATCCTCTCCAACATGTGTATTCTCCCGCTTGGTAAGCAGGAATCCGGCCGGGAAACAGGCTCTGTTATGCTATGAAAACACAAAAAAGGCAAAAGCGGTGCAGCTCCTCTTCCATCGTCTGCGCCCATCGCTCCATTCAGGTCTCATAGGTAGCCGTTCTTCGCTTTACAGGCTTCGTGGCAAGTTCTATGAAGGAGAGAGGGTCTGCGAGGCAGTAAGGCGGGCTGGACACAGCGGGAAGGAGACCGCGGATTGTGGAACAGGACCGAGCAGCCATCGTACATGCGCTCCGTGTCTCCGAGCAGATTCTTTCCCTGGTGCACGAACATACAGAGCAAATTGAGCAGCTCCGGCCCGGCACCCGGCACTGTCTCGACTTGGGGCAGGTCTCGCATCTCAACGGTTTGGAAGCCGCCACCCTGCTGCGCCTCGTGCGGCACGGAAAAAGTCGGGGGGTGACGGTCCAGCTCACCGGCGTCCGGCAACAAGCCCATCAAGCGTTTATGGGGCTTGATCTCAGCCTGCTTGATCCACCTGAACACACTCGCGGCAGACTGTCGCTGCTGGAGTCTATTGGTGCACATACTCTGACCGCCGCGGCAACGGGCCGGCGGCTTATCGAAATGATTGGCGAGCTCGCATACTGGTTGTGTATTGCCCCCTGGCGCGGGAAAAGCATCAAATGGGACCGAACCCACGAGCAAATCGTGAAAATTGGCGTGGACGGCATCCCGATTGTCACCTTTCTCTCCTTTCTGGTCGGCGCGGTTCTCGCTCTGAACGCGGCCAGTCAGCTCCGGCAGTTCGGCGCCGCCATCTATATTGCGAATCTCGTCGCCGTTTCCATGACGCGCGAGATGGCTCCCTTGATTACGGCTATTATTGTCGCGGGACGGAGTGGGTCGGCCATTACCGCAGAGCTTGGGACCATGGTGGTGTCCGAAGAGATCAACGCCATGCGCACCATGGCCCTCAGCCCGGGTCGCTTTCTGCTGCTGCCGCGCATGCTGGCCCTGCTGTGCGCCGTGCCAAGTCTGACCATGCTCTCAAATGTGACCGGCATTTTTGGCGGCTATTGGATCGGCGTTCTGGTCCTCGGCCTAGGCAGTCGGAATTATCTCCAGCAAACCGGCCAAGCCCTCCTGATGAGCGACCTGGTCACAGGCATGATAAAAAGCCTGGTCTTCGCCGGCCTGATCGGTTTGGTCGCCTGCTACCGAGGCTTCTATGTGCACGGCGGGGCTGAGGGCGTAGGGACAAATACCACGGCCTCCGTCGTGGCTTCCATTGTCCTGTGCATTCTGGCGGACGCCGTCTTTACTACGATATTTTTCTATCTTTCCTAACCAATAGTGAGTCAGTTTGATGACCACACCGCACGCCTCATCGTCCGTTCCCCCCGCCGTTCAGGTGGACGGGCTCGTGGCCGAGTATGACGGGCACGCTGTCCTTGATCACGTCAGCATGCAGGCTCAACAGGGCGAAATCACAGTAGTGCTAGGGGAAAGCGGCTGCGGCAAAACAACCCTGCTGCGCCACATCGTCGGGCTGCTGACGCCAAAGGCGGGCCGTGTTTGTATCAACGGACGCAATTTGCATGCGGCAGGCGAAGAGGAGCGGGAGCGGATCTTGCGTGATATTGGCATGTCTTTTCAGGGCGGAGCCTTGTTCAGCTCATTGACCCTGGAAGAGAATATTGCCCTGCCCATTATCGAGCATACCCAGGTAGATCGGGAAACCGCGATCCTGCTGGCCAGAATGAAACTCTGCGTGGTGGGCCTGGAACACGCCGCCCGGTTGTTACCCGCCGAAATCAGCGGTGGCATGAAGAAACGAGCGGCCGTCGCCCGCGCCCTGGCCCTGGACCCCGGCCTGCTGCTCTTCGACGAACTCTCGGCCGGGCTTGATCCTGTCACTGCACGGGAATTAGATGAATTGATTCTGCGCTTAAAAGGACATTTGGACATGACGATTGTGATTGTGACGCATGAACTCGGGAGCATTCAAATGATTGCCGACCGGGCCGTCATGTTGGACGCCGGGAAAGTGCTGGCCGCAGGGCCCCTAGAGGAAGTCCGGCAGACAGACCACCCGAAGATTCGGGCCTTTTTCGACCGTCGTCCTCGCTCCAGGACTCTGCACGGGAATTTGCGTGACAGCCTGATCGTGAATGGAGAACGCTATGGGACAGGATCGGGTTAAGGTCGGTCTGTTCGTCACGCTCAGCTTCTTTTTATTTGCCAGCGCCCTGCTGTGGCTGGCTGGCTCACGCTTTTTTCAGCCGGTCGATACCTATACCATTCTCTTTACGGAGTCGGTCAGCGGGCTGTTACCCGGCGCCGCAGTCGAATACCAGGGAGTGACCGTAGGCAAAGTCGAAACTATCGGCCTGACCCAGGACGCGCCGCCCCGCGCCCAGGTGGCCATTGCGCTCCAGCCCGGCACCCCTATCCGGCAGGATACCACGGCGCATCTGATCGGCTCCTTTGTGACCGGCATTCGCTACATCGAACTGGCGGGCGGGTCGAGTGCCGCTCCGGTCCTGGACCCCGGGGCGGTCATTCCAGTGCAACGCGGGGGCCTTGAGGAGTTCCGGGATCGTGCCGGGGCCATTGCCGAACGCCTGCTGGATACCCTGACCCGCATTGAACACGGGGTGCTGAGCGAACACAATTTGACCGCGCTTACGGATTTTCTGAAAAATATATCACTGCTGACCCAAGACCTGCGCACCTCGCTGGCCGAAGTGTCAACGCCGGACACGCGGCTGGCCTTACGTCAGATGGTCGATAATTTGGCTCAGACTGCCGCCGGTCTGAAAAGCGCCACAGCGGCGATCAATACGATTCGGGAAGAGCTGTTTCAGGATGGCAAAGCCATGCTGGTCCAGATTCGGCACACCGCGGAGGTCACCGCCAATCTCGCCAACGACGTGCGCCGTCTGACCCAACACGTGGATGATCTTGTGGTCGATAACCGCCACGAGGTCCGGCAGGTCCTAAGCAATTTGTCACACACCTCTCATGAGCTCAGAGAGCTGAGCGAATCCTTACGGACTGACCCGTCTGCACTGGTCTGGGGGACAACGGTCTCGGCCAAAGAGATTCCCGATCCATGAGGTATCCCAGGCTCTTCTTTCTGGTTCTTCTCACCAGCCTTGTGTGCTCCGGGTGCAGCCTCACGCACTCCAAGCAAGAGGTACAGTATTACGCCTTAGCCCTCCCCACGCGCTCCCCTACCCCGTCCAGTCTCGCGCCCCTCAAGGCATCACTCGTCGTGCGGCCGTTTACCGCCCAACCGCCGTATAATCGGGACCGGATGGTCTATCGCTCCTCCCCCTATGAGTTTGATTTTTATCACTATCATCGCTGGGTCACGAAACCGGCCGACATGCTCACCATCCTGACTCGACGTACCCTGCAACAATCGGGTCTCTTCACGACCGTCTATCCCACCCCGGACGCGCAGGCCGACCTGCGTCTCGGCGGCGTGGTCCGGCAATACGAAGAGGTCGATCAGACGCAGGCCTGGCAAGCAGTTCTGAGTATCGAGGTCTGGCTGTCCCGCTCCCGGGAGCCGGCCCCTTTTTGGTTCCGGTCCTATACCGCAATCCGGGCGGCGGCAAAACGCAATCCCGCGGCCGTGGCGGAAGCGATGAGCCAAAACTTGCAGGATATTCTTGCGCGTCTGACCCACGATCTGGCCAGCGCGTTGGCCACCCAGCCGTCACCCTGACGACAAGGACTTCTCTAAGCGAATGCCCCGTTGGAGGAGCAGGCCCAAAACCCGCCCCTCCAACGGGGAAAGGAGTCTATTCCCCATTGACCGAGAACGCGATCAGGGCATTACCCGACATCCCACCCCAAAAGCCGTAGCCGGAATTAACATACATCATGCCGCCCACAATGGTCGGCCCTGGGCCATCAAAAGACCCCCCCTTGGTCTTGACGCCGTTGGTGCTCTCGTACTCCTGGTCGGCGTTGTAGTCCCAGACGACATTCCCGGTGTCGGTGGCATAGCCGCGCAGATGGCCGTCAACCGAACCGGAGAACACTACGCCGGGCAGGGCCGACACGGCCGCCGACTGGGCCGGACTGCACTGCGGCCGGTCTCTACAGCCAACCGGTGGGACGTACCATTTACGCTCGCCGCTCTCGATGTCAATGGCAAACATGCCGCCCCCAACGCTGCCGTCCAGGGTCGTGGCCCAGCCCGCGTCCGAATTCTCCACCGTCTTAATGCCGATATCGGACAGCGCCACATAGACCTGTTTGGCATCAGCCGCAGAGCCCCACTGAATCCCGCCGGCCAGGCCGCCCTTCCCCACGCGGTGCTGCCACAAAATCTCACCGTTACGATCCGGGTCTATGGCATGCATCACCCCGGACTTCTGTCCGGCCAGGATCACCCGCCGGCCATTCGGTAAAATACGCAGGATCGGTGAGGAGGCAAAGTCGAGATCAGGACCACGCGCCTCCGGGCAGTTGGTATCGTCCTGGGTCTCACAACCGACATTCCAGGCGTCACCCACAGTAAACTGTTTTGACCACAGGAATTTTCCGGTCCGCATGTCAAAGGCGACCACCGCATCGCTCGTTAGCGAGGCCGGGTCAGAATAATTGTCGCCCGTCGTCACATAGATACGGTTGCGCTCGGGATCAAGGGCGGGCGAGGACCAGATCGAGGCGCCAGATGGCCCCCACAACTGCACGCCGACCGCATTCTTGCGAACAGGAACCGGCGGCTCCGGAATGGTATACGCCTTCCAGACCTGCTTGCCGTTAAACCGGTTCAAGGCCACCATGGAGCCGCGGAAGGTGCAACACTCATAGCTGGGGTCACCGCCAGCGACCTCTTCGAGCGCGGTGGCCGAGGCGTAAATCCGGTTGCCGTGCGTTTTGGGTGTGGCTGTAATCCGCGACAGGGGATGATCGTCGATTTTGACCCGCCAGATCTGCTTGCCGGTTTGTGCATCAAGGGCGTATAAATTGGCCTCGACATCGCCAACATACACAACGTAGCGCTGCGGGTTCGTAGCGGGCAGGCTATCAACCACTGGGGTTGAGCGAACGCCAGCCGTTGTTTTGACCGACCAGTGCAGACAGCCGGTTTGGGCGTCAAGCGCATACACTAAGCCCTTCATCGTTCCCACAAACACCCGGCCACCCACCACCGTTGGCTGTGAGGTCTGAAAATCCATGGGCAGACCAAACACCCATTTGACCTTCAGGTGAGGAACCTGATCGGCGTTGATACCGGCGGCCTCCGCGGATTGGAAGCGGGTGTTGAAGTTGTCGACCCCCCAGCCGTTCCACTGCGGGGCACCGTCTTCGACGGTAAAGGTCCCTGGTGCGTCTTCACAAAACCCGGCAACCGTCTCGTCTTTTTCGGTCGGAGGCGGAAGCTTCTTGCCGGTCATCCACTCCGAGATGACACGCCGTTCTCGACCGGTCCGCATCATGCCTTGAAACTTCATCTTGCCGAGTTCCAAAGAATTCAGGACCATCAAGGCGGGCAGGCGTGACATGATGTCACGGTGCGGCGCGCGTTTGACCTGCCCCTCGTGGCAGCGCGCGCAGTGCGCCTGGTAGAGCGCTTCGCCGTCCGCGCCCCCTTCGGTTGGTGAGAAAGCCCAACTCGGAGAAATGCTCACACCCAACAACAGCACACCACACACAAAAGCCCGGAGCGTGACAAGGATGCTTTGCTGTGAAGATTCAACACGGACAGACATACATCAACCTCCTTTTCCCACTGTTCCCTCTTTTTGCCTGGGAGCGACGTTTTGTGTCAAACCCCTCTGTCAGGTGATTCGCGCCCTATTCACTCGTTACCCATTCCCGATACGATTGAGAAAATCCCTGACTGTCAGAATATCTATACCCTGGAGAGTCTGAAGCTCCAACAGATGAATATCACCACTAACGATACAATCGGCTTGTCCATCTACAGCACATTCCAGAACTCTATTGTCGCTTTCATCCCGACACACAGAGAGCATGGCTGTGTGGCTGAACAATCCGGGCGAGGTCCCGTACTGTTCGCATCACGGTGTCTGCTTCGGCTGTCGATAATCGAAAAGGTTTATCTTCTCTTGTGAGAATCGCTCGAAGTTCGGCGAGAAGCAGATGAGATGTAAGAAATAGGCATTCTTTTCTTCTGACCTTATTGAGAAGCTGTTTCGTCCGGCCTGTCCAAAATATTGCCGAAATCAGAACATTAGTGTCGAGAACGATCCTCACTCGGGCTGGCCCCGAAAGTCGTGGACGATATGGGCAACTCCTCTTCAGTCAAATGGGCAAATCCTTTTTCTTTGGCCAAGTTCACTGCCCACTCGTCGAACTCTACTTCTGCCTTGGCTTTTTGACTGGAGGCGTCTTTGTGTTCAAGAAATTCAATGAAGTCCAACACCTCCTGTTGCTTCTCTGAAGGAAGGACTTTCAGCTTTTCAACAACGACCCGCTCTATATTCATAGGAAACTCCTGGGGCGGAAATATGGCATCATGGCCCGCGAGAGCGCTACGTCTGTCCGCTTTTCCTTTTGTTCCCTCTTTTTGCCCTGGAAAAATGTGGCAAAGGGGTCACCACGACCAAGCCACGTTTCATCAGTAACGGACTTTCAAATCATCAACCGTATACATGTCTTCCTCATCCGCCAACCATTCAAAGGCCCTACCCTGGTCTGCCAGCTTCATAAGGCTGACAGTAGGGACCTCTTCTTCCTCTCCGATCAGTGTGATCTCTTCGCTCTTTTCGGCCAATTCGACGAGCCGTTCAAACTCGTCTCGTGGTAATACGGTTTTATCGCCGACAGGCATGGCGTGAAGCGTGGTCATGTCCCCAGCCTCCCATCTTGACACTTTTATTGCCTCGGAAAAACGTTTTGTGTCAAATCCCTCCGACCCTGTTTCCTCCCTGTCCCGCCCCCAGTCGTGGCCGGTGAGGTCAATGCGTTGATAGACAACAATATTTTTTGACCGGAGATTATAGACGGTTTGTGCAGCAGTAGGTCGGGCTGAGTTCAATCCAAGTCACAGTTCGATGTTCCCTCAAAGCACGGCACCTCCACCACGCCGTTGCTCTGCACCCCCGCTTGCCTTCTTCCTATTTTACATCACCCTTTTGCTGTTCGCAGATGTTGGCCAGTATAGCCTATGAGCCAAATTTTCTCATCCCCTGCCCAAGATATATGACTCCGTAGCTGATGATTCTCGCCTGACCCAGCACCCAATTTGATGTGTTCCTGCATCTCTACTTTATCTTTCCGTATGTTGTCGTAGAACTGCCGCTGATCGCCAAACTTATCCATTGTTTTCTTACTCTCGCCCATAGCGTATGTAATGCCCTTTTCTTTCAGCCATTCCTGTACATCCTGTCCCCAACGGACCGTGATTACGCTTGCTGGCGCACTCGTTTAGTACCTTGAATACTTTATACACATCCCCCGGACATGGGAACTGTGACTGTTTGGCTAACTCCATAGCATGAGAGAAAAAGCGCGGTCCATCGAAATTTTTGTCCAGATGTTCTTCAGGAAGAATATGCGAATACCTCCTATTGGACCATGCGCCATCTGGAAGTTTAGGTCATTTCTCGCGTTTATAGCGCACCTGCCGCCGCGTCTCACCTTTCTGAAAAGCATTCATGCGATGAAGTCAACTCGTGTCTGTGCCAGAGCCTTCTGGAAGTTCGCGAGGTCGCTCTAGTTGCGGAGGCTCCATCCCATCGCCCTAGCGCCTGCCCCGAAAGTTACGAACTATTTGGGAAACAGCTTCTTCACTCAGATGGGCGGAGCCTTCTTCTTTATTCGCCGTCCACCGAGAACGCGATCAGGGCGTTGCCGCCTATGCCACCGGAAAAACCGTAGCCTGAATGGACGTAGACCATACCATCGACAATAGTCGGACCCGGACCGTCAAACGAGCCGCCGCGGGTCTTGACGCCGTTGGTGCTCTCATACTCCTGGTCGGCGTTGTAATTCCATACCACCGCTCCGGTATCGGTCGCATACGCCCGCAAATGGCTATCCACGGAACCGGAGAAGACCACCCCGGGCAGCGCAGACACCGCGGCCGACTGGGCCGGACTGCACTTGGTTCGTTCCCCGCAACCTGGCGGCGGCACATACCACTTCCGCTCGCCGGTTTCGATATCAAGGGCGAACATGCCGCCCCCAACACTGCTGTCGAGCCGGGTCGTAAAGCCGATGTCGGAGTCCCTGATAGCCCGCAGTCCAATATCGGACAGGGCCACATAGACCTGTTTGGCGTCAGCGGCCGACCCCCATTGAATCCCGCCGACCAAGCCGCCCTTGCCGACCCGCTGCTGCCAGAGAATTTCTCCGTTCCGGTCCGGGTCAATGGCGTGCATCACCCCGGACTTTTGTCCGGCCAGGATGATGCGCCGACCGTCGGGCAGAATGCGCAGGATGGGCGAGGAGGCGAAGTCCAGGTCCGGGCCGCGCGCCTCCGGACAGTTGGTATCGTCCTCCAGCTCACAGCCCGCGTTCCAGGCATCGTTGGGCGTAAATTGCTGCGACCATAAGACGTCCCCGGTGCGCAAATCGAGAGCGACCACCGCATCACTCGTCAGCGAGGCCGGGTCCGAATAATTGTCGCCCGTGGTCACATACATGCGGTTGCGCTCCGGGTCGAGCGCGGGCGAGGACCAGATCGACGCACCGGACGGTCCCCAGAGCTGCGTGCCAACCGCATTCTTGCGAACCGGTACGGCTGGGTCCAGCATATAGGCCCGCCACACCAGCTTGCCGTTAAAGCGGTTGAGCGCCATCATCTTGCCGCGAAACGTACAACACTCATAGGCAGGGTCGGAGCCGGCTATTTCTTCCAGGGCGGTGGTGGACACGTAGAGCCGATTGCCGTGCGTTTTCGGCGTGCCGGTAATCGTCGCCAAAGGATGGTCGTCCACGTCCACTTTCCAGAGTTCCTTGCCCGTGCGGGCATCCAGCGCATACATGTTTGCCGCCGCGTCCCCCACATAGACGACATAGCGCGGCGGAGTGGTGCCCGGCAGGGTATCGACCACCATGGTCGAGCGCACCCCACCGTCCGTTTTCACCGACCAGTACAAGCAGCCGGTTTTGGCATCAAGCGAATAAATACGGCCCTGGAGCGAACCGATAAACACCCGACCACCAATAACGGTCGGCTGGGAGACCCGAAAATCCATGGGCAAACCGAACACCCATTTGACCTTGAGATTGGGCACCTGGTCGGCTGAGATGCCGGCCTGCTCAGCCGACTGGAAGCGGCTATTGGTGTGATCCACACCCCAGCCGTTCCACTGCGGAGCACCTTCTTCGATGGAGAACTCGCCTGGGGCATCGGTACAAAATCCGGCAGCCGTATCGTCCGTATCCTTGATCTTCTTGCCGGTGATCCATTCAGCCAGGGCGCGGCGCTCGGCAATAGTCCGCATCCAGCCCTGCATACGCATCTTCCCTACGCTCAGCGAATGCAGCACCATGTTTGCGGGCAGGCGTGACATGACCTCACGGATTGGGGCCCGTTTCACCTGGCCTTCATGACACTGGGCGCAGTAGGTGTGGTAGAGTTGCTCTGCATCGGGCGCCGGTTGGGCGCCGGGTTCCATTGCCCAACTCGCCGAGATACCACACTGGAGCACGGCAAAGCACAGCGCTCCGCTCAGCCACGTTATCATTTTTTTTGGCCCTACCCTGTCCGTCGTGCCCATAACACTCCCCCTTCTCTGTGTTGCAAGAACAGGCCTATTCGTCATCGACCGAAAAGGCCAGCAGCGCGTTGCCCGGCATGCCGCCCCAATAGCCGTAGCCGGAATTCACATACAGCATGCCGTCAACAATCGTCGGGCCGGGCCCGTCGAACGAGCCCCCTCGGGCCTGGACTCCATTCGTGCTTTCGTATTCCTGGTCGGCATTATACTCCCAGACCACTGCACCGTCTGCGGTTGAGTAGGCGCGCAAATGGCCATCGACAGAACCAGAAAAGACCACGCCGGGAATCACGGATATGGCCGCAGACTGCGCCGGGCTGCACTGGGCGCGCCCATTACAGCCCGGGGGCGGGGTATACCATTTGCGCTCACCCGTCTCGACGTCATAGGCAAACATCCCCCCGCCGACACTCCCGTCAAGGGTAGTCGTCCAGCCCAGGTCTTTATCTTTGTGAGTCTCAATACCGATATCGGACAAGGCCACATAAATGGTCTGGGCATCGGCCGCCGGCCCCCACTGGATGCCCCCGATCAGGCCGCCCTTGCCCACCCGCTGCTGCCAGAGGATTTCGCCATCCCGGTCCGGGTCTACGGCGTGGAGAACTCCGGATTTCTGCCCGGCCAGGAGCACCCGCTTGCCGCCGGGCAGTTTGACCAGAATCGCCGATGAGCCAAAATCCAGGTCCGGCCCCCTGGCCTCGGGACAGTTTGAGTCGTCGTCGGTCTCACAGCCGATATTCCAGGCATCGTTCGGCGTGAACTGCTGCGACCAGAGGAATTCGCCCGTTCTCAGATCGAAGGCCACAATCGCATCGCTGGTGAGCGAGGCGGGGTCCGAATAGTTGTCACCGGTGGTGACGTACAACCGGCCGCGTTCAAGATCAAGGGTGGGGGAAGACCAGACCGAGGCTCCCGAGGGGCCCCACAACTGGGTACCCTTTCTGTTTTTCCGAACCGGAACGGCCGGCTCTGGAATCGTATAGGTCTTCCAGACCGTCTTGCCATTAATCGGGTTCATGGCGACCAGCGTGCCTCGAAAGGTGCAGCACTCATAGTCGGCATCCGCGCCGGCCGCTTCTTCCAGGGCCGTCAGGGGCACGTAGAGTCGATTCCCGTGCAGCTTGGGCGTTCCGGTGATACGCGCCATGGGATGATCGTCAATCCGATTGCGCCATAACTCCGTGCCCGTTCGGGCGTCCAAGGCGTAGACCGTGGCTTCAGAATCTCCGAAATAGACCACATAGCGGGCCGGGTCGGTCCCCGGCAGCTTCCCGATGACCAAGGTCGAACGAACGCCCGATCGGGGTTTCATCGACCAGTACAGACAGCCGGTCTTGGCGTCGAGCGAATACACCCGGCCTTTCATGGTGCCGACAAAGACCCGGTTGCCGACAACGGTCGGCTGGGAGGTCTGATAGTCCATCGGCAAGCCAAACACCCATTTGACTTTCAGCTTGGAGACTTGCTCCGCGCTGACCCCAGCCTGTTCCGCGGACTGGAAGCGGCTGTTGACGACATCCACACCCCAGCCATTCCACTGCGGAGCGCCCTCTTCGACCACAAATTCGCCCGGGGCGTCGGCGCAAAAACCGGCGACTGTTTCATCGGTGGCCGCTTCCGGTTTAAGCTTCTTGCTGGTGACCCATTCGGAGATGGCGCGGCGCTCTTCGTTGGTGCGTAGCACGCCCTGGAACTTCATTTTGCCCAGTTCCAGCGAGTGCAGCACAAACTCGGCCGGCAGACGGCGCATAATGTCAAGCTGCGCCGCACGGGTCGATTGTCCGGCGTGGCATTTCGCGCAGTGCTGCTCATACAACGCCTGACCGTCGGGCTTCTGCTCCGTCGGGGCAACAGCCCAGCTTGGGGAGCAGAGCAAACCGGTGAGCGCTACGGCCAGGACGGCTGCCCAACTGATTTGCCACCCGTACGTGCGGGTCGAGCTCCAGTACTGTGTCATGATTCCCCTCCTTATGCTGAACAGGTCAACGACCCCCTTCGCCGTTCTCCCTATTTACCGCGCATTTAGTCGTTCTGCTAGCGTGGCCTCGGTGGGCCGGAAGGGAGGGGAGGAGGCTTATGATTTGTGCAGGCGTTGCTCCCAGTCATACTCGCGATTCGTCACCACGTCTTCCATACGTTGGAGGCGACGGTCGAGATGATCAAAGGTCTGTTTCAAACGGTGGAGAGCCAGCCCGCGCGAGTTGACGTAGGCGTCATAGAACTCGCGTTCATCCGTACTTGCGAACGGCACGACAGGCTCCGGCTTCATCACCACCGCGGCCAACAGGTACAGGCCGCCCGCAGGCCAAAAACCGGAGAAGAGCAAAAACAGGACGGTCAGCATGCGCGTCCAAAAGAGTGAAATATCGAGATAGTCGGCAATCCCTTTACACACACCGAGCAGCATCCCGTCGCGTGACCGGTACAAGCCCGTCGGGCGTTCAGCTAGTGTCATCATTTTCCTGCTCCTTTTCTTTCCTGGTCAAGTAAAAGCGTTTCCAATGCCTCCACACGGACCTCCATCTTCGATAAGCCCTGATAGAGTTCCTGAATCATCTGGGCTTCATCCGCCTGCGCCAGATGGCCCTGTTTGGGCGTACTTTTTCTCCAGATGAGCCACACGGTCAGCACCAGCCCTCCAACCACCGCAACAAAGACCGAGCCGAAGATGAAGAGAACGACAAGCGACCAAACGTCTATCATTTGTGCATCCATGTTTCAGACTCACTCTCCCTCAGCTTTCTTCGGGACAACCGATTAGTCCTGAGGCAACGTAGCGGTCTTTTGCTCAACCGTGGCTTTGAGCCGAGCTAACTCTTTTTCGATCTCCTCATCGCCTTCCAGCCGGGCAAACTCTTCTGCGAGTTGATGCTCAGCGCTGGGACCGGGGTTCACCAAGTCAGCTTCCGCTTCCATGCGCTCAATCCGATTTTCAAATTGTTCAAACCGGACAAACGCCTCCGAGCTATCGAGGCGACGCAGGTCCTCTTGGGCGCGTTTCCGCTTTTGGGCATGGATATGACGCTGGATGAGCAAGCGCTGTTTTTCACGGACGGTGCCGAGCTTGTTTTCCAACTGGGTAATATCCTCCTGATACTGACGAATCAGGGCGTCACACTCGGTGCGTTCTTTTTGCAGCGCGGCGCTACGTTCGGTATAGCGGCGCTTCTGCATGAGGGCCTCACGCGCCAGGTCTTCGCGCCCCTTGTCTACTGCGAGCCGGGCCTTTTCGCCCCACTGGCTGGCCCGTGTTTCGACCGTTTGACAGTCGTGCTCTATTTTCTTTTTTGCGGCCATGGCCCCGGCACAGGAGGCTTTAATCTCAACCAGCGTATCCTCCATTTCCTTAATCATGAGCCGAATGAGCTTCTCCGGGTCTTCCGCTTTATCAAGCATGGCGTTGAGGTTGGCGCTGATAATGTCGCGGACTCGTGTGAAAATTCCCATGACGCTTCTCCTTTGCTGTCGATACGCTCTGGAATACTGCATCTCGTATGCCAATTCATAAAGTCTTTTATTTTCAGGTGCTTGTGAAAATAAGAGGAAATTGGATAGATTCATTTTCACTCTAAATGTGCTATATGCACTGATAAATGGCGAAAAAAACTACTCCAATTGCTTCTCATACTTCTTTCGGTCCCCAAGAGGCGCTTGGCCAGTCAGAGGCATTCCTAGAGTTTCAGGAGCGCTTATCCCGGGTGGCTCGGGTCAACCGGCCGGTTCTCCTGATGGGGGAGCGCGGGACGGGCAAAGAACTCGCCGCCACTCGGCTGCATTACCTGTCTGAGCGATGGCAAGGACCCCTTGTCACTCTCCATTGCGCAGCACTCTCACCCAGCCTCATTGAAGCCGAATTATTCGGCCATGAAGCCGGGGCTTTTACCGGAGCAACCCGCCAGCGCCTCGGCCGCTTTGAGACGGCCCACAACGGTACCCTCTTTCTTGACGAAATTGGACAGATTCCGCTGGAAACCCAGGAGAAAATCCTGCGGGTCGTCGAGTATGGCAGCTTTGAACGGGTCGGCAGTTCGCAGCCTGTTGAGAGTGAGGTGCGGATTATTGGCGCAACCAATGCCGACCTCAAGGCGCTCGCCGCACGCGGACGCTTCAGAGCCGACCTGCTTGACCGACTGTCTTTTGAGGTGCTGTTTCTCCCGCCCCTGCGTGAGCGTCCTGAGGATATTACCCTCCTCACCAACCACTTTGCCGCCCGGATGGCCTTTGAGCTGGGCCGGGAAGATGTTCCTCAGTTCAGCGACGCGGCGCGTGCCGTCCTGGATGATTATCCCTGGCCGGGCAATGTCAGGGAATTAAAAAATGTGGTTGAGCGTGCAGTTTACCGTGCGGATACGATGGTCATTCGTGAAACCGCCATCGTCCTCAACCCGTTTCAGGCTCCATTTCAGCCCGCTCCCCAGGAGTCAGAGAGACGAGAGGAGGAATCAGCTATATTCCCTCATGCGGTACCCACCGATGACACTGCTTCTCACACGTCCTTTCCCCAGGCGGTACAGGAATTCGAGTGCAGGCTGCTTGAAAACGGATTGCGTGCGGCACGGTATAATCAGAGGAAGACCGCCGAGCGACTTGGCCTCACCTACCATCAGTTTCGCGGCTTATACCGGAAATATGCGGAACGCTTACAGCGACGGGAGGACTAGGAGCGGCTGGTCGTTCCGACAGCGGTTCCGCTCCACACTTGAGAAGATATGTCCGCGTAAACAGCCCTAGGCGTAGAAGCGATATACGCCCTCGGCCACACACGCCGGCTTACTGCTGTCTTCCACCTCAAACGTCAGACCGACCGTGACTTGCAGGCCGCCGGTCACATCTTCCACATTATTCAACGCGGCGCGCGCCCGCACCTTTTTCCCGACCGGGACAGGCGACGGAAAGCGGAGTTTATTCAGCCCGTAGTTCACGCCCATTTTAATACCCTGCACCATCCAAATTTGATCCATAAAATACGGCGCTAACGAGAGGGTATAATACCCGTGGGCTACCGGACCGCCAAAGGGCGATTCTTTTTGGGCGCGCTCAACATCAAGGTGAATCCACTGATGGTCATGGGTACACTCGGCAAAGGCGTTAATTTCCTCCTGGGTGACCAGATGCCAATCAGAGACACCGAGTTCTTGACCAACCAGAGATTTGACGTCGTTATAGTCTACTTTTCGGGCTGTCATACCTGACTCCTTTCTGTGCGAAGTGGGTGCGAAATCGTGTTCTTTCCCTATTGTCTTGGATGTTGTGTTGTCAAGGGGAATGACGGCCTGTAGGCTTTGCGAAATGACCCAAGACGCGCCCTCTCCCCCAGAGGCCGGCCTGTGTACCTCCTGCCAACACACGCGTGAGATTGTGAGTGGCAAGGGTTCCCGCTTCTATTATTGCGGCCGGTCCGAAACAGACACTCGCTATCCAAAGTATCCGCGCCTGCCGGTCCGCGAGTGCCCCGGCTATCAAGCCAAGCAGGCAAAGACATAGAATGACGGCGTTCTCACAGGCTAGCGATGGAGCAACATTGCGGTCGTGGGTACCCCATTGCCGGAGGAGACAAAGGCCACCTCGGCGTCCGGGACCTGGTTAATGGCCTGCCCGCGTAATTGACGCACGGCTTCAACGACATTTTCCATGCCGTGAATATAGCCTTCGGACAAGTTACCACCACTCGTGTTAAGCGGCAGCGCACCATTCGGCCACAACAGCTTGCCGTCAGAGACAAAATCTCCCCCTTCGCCACGTTGGCAGAAACCCAGTTCCTCAATCGCCATGAGGACCAGCGGGGTGAAGTGGTCATACACAAAACACACATCCACGTCACTGTGCGATATCCCGGCCCGGGCAAACAGGGCTTTGCCGGTCACGGTGGATTCCGTCTCAGCTTTCTCAACGTTTTTCACCACCCGCTGGGTATTCCACTCGCCCGCCCCAAAAGCCCCACCCATAATATAGGCCGGTTTGTGCGGACAGTTTTTTGCCCGCTCTACCGAGGTAATCACCACCGCGGCCCCACCGTCGGTTTCCAAACAGCAGTCCAGCAGATGGAGGGGGTCGGCGATCATACGCGAGCTTTGGTGGTCTTCAATGGTGATAGGCCGGCCCCGCATGACCGCATTGGGATTGGTCTGGGCATGCGTCCGACAGGCGACTGAGATGGCGCCGAAGTCTGCACTCTTGGTCCCGTATAAATGCATGTGGCGACGCGCGGCCAAGGCCACCATCTGGGCCGGGCTGAAGAGACCGTAAGGTTCGAGGTAGGCACCCACGCCGGACGCACCCTTACGGACGGTGGCACGTCCGAAGCGCGGCGTCCCACGGCCCGAGCGTTCGTTCATAGCCCGGAAGGCGATCACGTAATTGGCCATGCCGGTGGCCACGGCCATGGCTCCGAGCAGAATCGAGCCGACCGGCCCGCCGCCGCCGCCGTAGGGCGCTTCCGCGTAAAAACGCAGCGCCGGGATACCCAGGTTTGCCGCAATATCGACCGGATCGTTATTGTCCATGGAGAACTTGGCGATACCGTCGATATCGCTCGGTTTGAGCCCAGCGTCGGCAATCGCGTTGCGGATGGCTTCGACCGCCAAGCTCATTTCGCTACGACCCGAATCTTTTGAGTATTCGGTGTGACCGATGCCAACAATGGCTGTCTTATCTTTCAGGGTTTCCATTTCCATACCGACCTCCCGGAACCGAATTGAAGCCGGAATTAGAGCATAGGTCGGCCGTATTTGCCACAGCCGTACCCCGTGAACGGTCCCATTGAATAGTGTAGGATGGAGGCGCTGTTCCCAGCCTTGGATAACTTACCCGGAGCGTGAAGGAATAATGAGATGGAGCCAAGGTCAAAGACGTTAATGCCATGCAAACGGAACATGAAGATATGGTGACACCAGCACGCGCTTCAGACGCGCTCCGCCATACGCCAGAACCGGCACGGGCCGCAACAGACCGGCGGTCGGAATTCGAGCACGATCGCTCCCGGATTATCCACTCGGCCGCGTTTCGGCGCTTGCAGGGCAAGACCCAGGTCTTCGGCATTTATGAGGGGGATTTTTTTCGGACCCGCCTCACCCACTCGCTTGAAGTCGCTCAAATTGCCAAAGGCATTGCCCTGACTCTGGGGACCGACCCGGATTTGGTCGAGGCCGTCTGTCTGGCGCACGACCTGGGCCATCCGCCCTTTGGCCATAACGGTGAGCGGACGCTGCACGCCCTCATGCGGGCGCATGACGGCTTTGAGGGCAACGCGCAGACCCTGCGCATTGTGACCCGGCTCGAACAGAAGCATGCCGACTATGCCGGCCTGAATCTGACCTATCAAACCCTAGACGGTGTTCTCAAATACAAAACCTGCATCGACGCAACCGCGATAGCTAATGCTCCACAGGGCCCGGTCAAAGGATTCTACGCCGAAGACCGCGCCCTCGTCGAGACCATCATCCGCCAGACCGGCACTGGGCAGCAGCGTAGCCTTGAGTGCCAAATCATGGATGTGGCGGATGACATCGCCTATTCCGTGCACGACTTGGAGGACAGTCTGAAAGCCGGCTTACTCTCCCCGGACGACCTGCGTCGTCTTCCGCCGGCGCGCGTAGTACGCGAGGTCAACACAAAGCTGACCGCTTGGGGACGGACCGTCACTGAAAGCACGGTCCACCGGGAACTGGCCCAGATTGCCGACCGACTCGAACAGCTTGAACAACACTCTCTTCGAGCCGGCAGAAAAATGCTTACGCGAGATCTCATTCATGAATTTGTTAGTCCGGTTGCCATCCAATCACACGAACGCCACGAACATATTGACACCGACTTTTCCAACCGGGTCCGCATTGAAGCACTCAAGGCGTTTGAGTCGTACAAGGTCATCAACAATCCGCGCGTGACCACCCTCGGCCATAAGGGCAAAGAAGTTCTCCAGCGCCTGTTTGCCGTACTCGACCAAGGTCAGGAGTCCATCGGCCTCTTCCCCGAAGACCACGGTGAGCACTATGAGAACGCGCTCCTCAACGGCGACGAGACCGCCCGCAAGCGGGTCATCTGCGACTTTCTGGCCAGCATGACCGACTCGTACGCCCTGCGGTTTTACAGCCGCCTGTTCGTGCCGGGCGAAGGCAGTTTTTACGAGATGTTGTGACTAAAAATTCCCTGCCCGTCACCGGCTTCGTGGAAGAAACCAAGTAGTCGATACTCCCCCCTCCAAGAACACGCTTGATCAGTACGAGAGAGGCCACCCGACACGAACAGAGACAAGATGAAGAAGGGACAGCCGAGACAAACAAGTGAAACGGAAATGGATAAAGATACTTTACGCTCTGAGTACGACTTCTCCAGAGCAGTGCCTGGTGTCACGGCAACTCGTTACAGTGAAGGGACAAATGTGGTTGTTGTAGACCCGGCGGTCATTGATGCTTTCCCCGATACAATCCACGCGCCCGCGAGGGGCGCGACTATTTAGGGGTATACCTAGGTATTCGGAAAGAGAGTTTCAATCCACGCTCCACGCCGACTCCCCGCGCGCCGCGTTCGAGCGCCTGACGCTGATGGTCATGCAGGCGAATCTGGGACTGCGACGGGACGAAATCCTGGAGTATATCCGCTCGGTTGTTGAGGTCGTCGTGCAGCTCACCCGCCTGCCGAACGGGCAGCGGCATGTGAGAGAGGTGTATTTCGCTCACATGCCGCAAGAGGGCGCACCGGCCCCGGCTCGGCGCACCCCCCCCAATCCGTGCAGTCGCCGCCGCGGGTGCAAAAGGCGATGCAGCCGGTGGGTAGCACCGCCTCGTCGTCCTCCTCATGGCGGCTGTCGGGGTGCTTTCATTATGGTCCTGATGGTCGGCTTCCTGCTCGGGCTTGGTTAGGAGGTCTCTGATGAATAGCAGCGTGGTTTCTATTGCCATCGGTTCCGTCCTGGCCCTCGCCATAGTGTCGTTCGTCTGGAGCGCCGTACTCACCTTTTTGACGGGCGGCTCGCTTCAAGACACCCAGCCGTGGGCGGTCTACACCTTCATGTTCACCTATGGCTTCGGCGGGCGGGCACCTTGCTGTGGCATTCTTTCTTGATCTCAGTCGGCGGCTCAGGCGTCCTCGCCTTACCACTCTTTTTCTTTGGCCGGCCGACCTACTACGGGGACGCGCGGTGGGCGCGCGGCGGCGAAGTACGTCGTGCCCACCTCCTGGCCCCCGACGGCCTGCTCGTCGGGAAGCTGGGCCAGCGCCGGTTTGTCCGGAATGCGGAGCCGGTGCATCTGCTGGTGGCCGCCCCGACGCGCTCCGGCAAGGGTGTCGGGATCGTGCTGCCGAACCTGTTGAGCTGGCCGGGCTCGGTCATCGTGCTGGACATCAAGCACGAAAACTACGCCGTTACGGCCGGGTATCGGGGTCAGGGAGACGACCGGAAGGTCTTCAAGTGGGCACCGATGGAGGCCCACTCGCACTGTTACAATCCGCTCGATTGGGTCGCGCCGGATGGGAGCGAGCGGATTTCCGACCTCCAGTTGCTGGCCACCATCCTGCTGCCTCTCCCCGAGCGGGCCGACCCGATGTGGGTCAACGAGGCGCGGGATTTATTCTTGGGGGTGGCCCTGCTCGTGCTCGATGATCCCCGTGTGCCTTCGACCTGCGGCCAAATCTACCGCCCGCTGAAACGCGAAACCGACCTGGCCGAGATCGCCAAGCTAGCCCTGGAACAGCGTGACCCGCCCCTGGACCCGGCGTGCAGACAGGCCCTTGCGAATTTCAAAAACAAGGCGCCCAAAGAGCAGAGCGGCGTGAAATCGACCTTGACGGCTGCGCTCAACCTGTGGGCCAACCCCCATATAGACGCCGCCACGGCCGTCTCGGACTTCGACCTGCGGGAGGGTCGCCGGCGACACTCCTCGATCTATGTGGGCGTGGCCCAGAACCAGCTCGTCACCCTCGCACCGCTGCTCAACCTGTTCTTTCAGCAGGCCGTTGGGCTGCTCAGTTCCAGCCCGCCCGGCCCGGACGAAAAGCACGAGGTGTTGCTGATGATCGATGAATTTCCGTTGCTGGGCAAAATGCAGACCCTCCAGATCGGCCTGGGTATCTTGGCCGGCTACAACATCCGAATCGCCTTGATCGTCCAGGGCCTGGGCCAACTCAAGGATATTTACGGCCCGGCCGGCATGGAGGGCATATTACAGAATTACGCCCCGCAAGTCTTTTTTGCACCGAATGACGACGACACCACCACCTATGTCTCGAAGCGGTTGGGCACGAAAACCGTTCAGGTGCGGAATCGCAGCCAAGACCAAGAATGGAAGACGACGACCACCACGACCTATATCGCTCAGCCCTTCCTGCTGCCTGAGCAGGTCCGCCGTCTTCCCCCCGCCCAGGAGATCGTGTTCAAGGAAAACCCCGGCCTATCCTGGTACAAAAAATCCGCTATTACAGCGACCGGGCGTTCACGCGGCGGATTCTCCCACCGCCGCCCGTCCCGGCTCTGGACGTGCAGCCTACGCCTCCCGACCCTGCCGAGCGGGCGGGCGCCGAATTGGCCCAACTCACAGACCTCGGGCCGCCTCCGGAGGGGCCGGATACGGTCGTGAACAGTATTGGCGAGCTGCCCCTACCGGAGGAGTACCCTGTGGAAGAAGACCAAGCGTAGAGGCGAATATCGTCGAGGAAACGGGAATACTGATAGCTTTGGCATCGTTTGTGGCCCGTTGAGGCAATCAGAGTACTCAAAACCCAGCACGATAAACCCATACATTCAGAGACTCAAAGGCCAAAGAGGATAAGGACTCAGGTTGAGATAGAGATCAACTCAGGAGTGGTAGATTACAGTCCGATTCGGACCGAATGATTTCCTGCTCTCGGATCCTTGCCTCTGCACGCCCCTGCCAGATGCCTTTTGCACTCTGCCATAAGGCCAGCCGTCCCTTAGCAGGCATAAGAGGATGGCTTGTACACGGGTAGCGCCTTTTCGACGGGGCTTCTTGGTTTGTCTCTTTCATTGCTCTTTGTACTCGTAGGGTGGACGGATCAACCATTTTATCAAGGAGAAGAACGCCTTTTCACAACAGACACAGAAGCGATCTTTCCACCCCACATAGACGATTGCTCGGCGCGGATGATTTCTTTATGAATAAATAAAGGCCATGCAACGTGGCTAGACGACTCCCTCTTGGCACTAGCAACAGAGAGAGAATACACATTGTACACATCTATATTACGGGCAAACAGAAAAGACATTCAGCACCGCCGTTTATAGCTGAGCAACCGCGATAAGAATTATGAGTGGGAAGTCAAAGATAGAATGGACCGACGCAACCTGGAATCCCGTTCGGGGGTGTCTGAAAATCAGTCCCGGTTGTAAAAACTGCTATGCGGAGACATTCGCAAAACGCTTTCGGGGTGTTCCTGGTCATCCCTACGAACAAGGATTTGATGTCCGCCTCGTGCCGGCACGGCTCTTCGATCCACTCCGCTGGACCCGACCAAAAACGATCTTCGTAAACTCAATGAGTGACTTATTCCAGGATGCTGTTCCAGATGAGTATGTCGTTGCGGTGGCGCGGATCATGGAAATGGCAGACTGGCATACCTATCAAGTGCTCACCAAGCGTGCGGACCGGATGCGTCAGATGTTGTCTACGCAGCTCCGTTTTGCAGCGCGCGCCACACATATCTGGTGGGGAGTGAGCGTTGAAGACAAGCAGTATGGGCTTCCCCGCATTGAGCACCTCCGCGCGACGCCTGCTCAGGTCCGTTTCCTCTCGATCGAGCCACTTCTTGAAAATCTTGGTCCCGTCGATTTACGTGGGATACACTGGGCTATTGTTGGCGGAGAGAGTGGCCCAGGAGCACGACCTATGGAGAAGCCGTGGGTCGAGACCATCCGCGACCAATGCAAAGAAGCGGGCGTGCCCTTTTTCTTCAAACAGTGGGGAGGAGTCCAGAAAAAGAAAATGGGTAGGCTCTTAGACGGACGTCTCTATGACGGGCGTCCGAGACCGGTTGCTGCTTCCATCCCGAATACTGCACACCGGCGTGCCCTGCTCGCCAGAGCCGTGCAGGACGCGCCGCTTGCTGACCTGTTCGCAGGTATTTCTAATATGTGACCGTCAGCTAATATCGGGAGTCTCGTGGCGACCAAGCAGGGGAAAAGATGGGCAGAGCACGTCGTGGGGCGGAACAAAAAGAATTCCTCCCGCTCTCTATTCCTGAGTCGCTCCCTGTAGAGCCTCAAGTAAGCCCGATTCGTGAAAGGATTTGGACCGAAAATAAAGCCAGGTTGATTGAGCGCTATCTATATTACTTTGTTTTGATAACAAAACATGGAACATATATTGACGGGTTTGCCGGGCCTCAATATGGAGATAAGGCTGACTCTTGGGCTGCAAAGCTCGTTCTGGAGAGTGAACCGCGTCGCTTGCGGCATTTCCACCTTTACGACATAAAAAAGAATCAGTTTAAGCAGCTAGAAGCTCTGAAGAATTCACAGCCACCTCCGAAGAGGGAACGGAAAGAACCAAAGCGAACTATCAACGTGACGAGAGGAGACTTCAACATTCTGGTTACCGATTTGCTTAAATCTGCGAGTATTCGGCAGAAGGAGGCGACATTCTGTCTTCTTGACCAGAGGACCTTCGAGTGTCATTGGTCTACGGTCAGAGCACTTGCAGGGTACAAAACCTCTGGCCATAAGATAGAACTCTTCTACTTCCTCCCTAATTCGTGGCTTGACCGGTCTATAGCGGCACTCCGTAATACAGATAAATTGAGAAATTGGTGGGGACGTGACGATTGGCAAGAACTTCGCTGGATGGAATCATTTAAGCGCGTTGAGCTTTTCACAAAGCGGTTCAAGGAAGAGCTATGCTACCGCTCGGTAAAACCTTGGCCTATCTTCGAACGTCGGGACGGAGGAGGGGCGCTCATGTATCACATGATTCATGCCACTGATCATCCAGAAGCCCCGAAACTTATGTCCAGAGCCTATAAGAAGGCCGTTCTTCCCAAGGAGTCACAGGAACAATTCAGCCTCTTCAGGCATTTCGAGGCTCAGGACTCATAACCAAAAGAGAACGGTAGCGGCCAGACAGATGGTGCTGAAGAAAGTATGCGCACGGCGGGGCTTCGCGGTGGCTTGCGACCCGCTATGATCGGCCCCCCCTTCCTCGTCTTCCTCTCCCTCTCTGCTGCTGGATCCCTGAAATGTCGTTTCAGCCTAAACCAGAATTGGTTTCTTCCCATCTCTTGGGGTCGTTGCGGCGGCGAACGCTGGCCAGGTCGAACGTTCCTATAAACTCGCCGTTCACAGAGACAAGCATATGTAGCCCCCCCCTCGGAAAATCCCAAATTCTCCTTACGGCACGAGCATAAAGTTGCCCGGTTGCTTCATCGAGCGTATCGGCCCGTATCTTGTATCCGTTCTTACCCAGCCTCATTCCGGGAATCGGTGGCTCGGTTCTGAACCAGAACGTCCTTTTTCGTGCCTCCCATCTTTGCGGTATTGATCTGCGACCACGGCTGGAAAAACATAAGGAGAGAAAGTCCACGATCACGCCCCAGGGCTGAAAGCCTGCAACGAGACTCCAGCAGTTTAAGAGACAGCCAGAACCGCTGGAAGATACCGTTTCTCGAACGTCCCACTTAGACTGCTGTCTCACGGCTTCAACTCTTTTTTCGTGCCGCGCGTCTTTTGCATCAACAGCATCGAGGAGATCAAATTCTGCCGTGAATGTAACGACATCTTCCTGGCGACTGTATTTAACGATGCGTCCGCTATTGAAGGCAACTCGTTCGATTACTCTACCGTCCTGACTCATCGCGCATTTCGCCCACTCCATTCTGCGATCTCGGTAGTATTCCTTCTGCAACACCGCAGTCGTTTCCCGATTTACCGGAAGGGAGGCTGCCATTTCACCGCGACTATAGGAATGGGCGGACATAGAGAACGGCTGGCTGTCAGAGTTTTGTCGCAGCACGTCTCGAACGCCCGTCCACCGATGACCATTCCACTCGATCTCACCCTGACCCGAATGAACGCGCATGGGAGAAGACCAGAAATCAAAATACACAAAGAGCGAGATTGGGGCCTGCTCTAGGGCTTCCATCGTTTCTTGGGAGAATCGTTTCATTTTTTGCTCTCTCCTCCCCCCGCGTCTGATCTCGCCGAGAGAGCGACCTGGGTGAGGAAAGCCTTACCGTTCTCGCTCGTCATGCCCTCGGCTGCGCACAGCGTCCAGAACGGACGTGAGCCGCGCCCGGGCAGCAATCGCCTGACGTTTCAGCGCCGGATCGGAAATGGTGTGGATGCTGGCCCGTAACGCCTGCTCCGTCAGCCGGGTGACGGCCCGGACCTTGGCCGACGGCTCCTGACCGACGCCCGGCATCTGCTCGGCGTAGAGCGCCAGGTCTGCGGCCGCGACGACCGCCTTTGCGCGGTCCGTATCGCTGGTCAATTGCTCCATCCCCCTCACCATGATTCCGGCTGCCCGCACGTACTCGAACCGTTCATAATGGTTGCGGGAGACCGCGGCCCGGCTCGGGCTTTCCGCGCGGGCCTCGTCCAGCGCGGCACGGGCCTCCTTCCCCCATCGGGGCGTTGCGCCCCGCCGCTCCCTCCCCTTGATGACCGGGGAGGAAGAACGCGGAGCCAACCCCCGCGCCCAGCGTGGGCTGGCGTCCAGTTCCAGGCCCTGCTCGCGGCTTTTCTCGGCCAAGAGCTGTCGGAGGTCCGCCAGGTCGGCCCGGCCGATGCGTAGCTGCGTCCCGTCGTGGCCCTTGGCTTTGACCACGACATGCACATGAAACTGCTTGCTGTCTTTGTGTACCGCAAAAAAATAATCGTGGTTGGCACCAAAGCCTGCCTGGAAGAATTGCCGCGCGGCCTCGGTCGCTTGCTCCTCGTCCGCGCCCCGCGGAAAGGACACCACCCCGCTCATGGAGAGGCGACGGTCCTTCCGCTCTGCTGGGTCCTTGGCCCACGCCGAGACGAGCTGTTCCAGCTCGATCAGGCTCTGGAGTCGTTCCCCGCTCTCGGTTTCGACCTCGTTCTCACCCTCCCGAGAGACATAGTTCGCCCGGTCCCACAATGCGCCACCGCTGTGGTTCCAGCTCGTAATTTTGAAGACGGCTTGGGGCAGCCCTCGGGCCGCCCGGACCCGTTGGGTCAGGCTGCCGGTCCACCGGCCGAGGTCGCGCCATCGACCGGCCGGCCGGTCGCCTTTCGGCCGCACGGCCTTCTCAAGGAGGCCTTCCTCACGGTCCTCATCAGGCCGCATTTGGGCCTCCCTTCAACTGCCTCAAGGGGATGACCGTCCGCAAGGCGGCTGCCTCTACGGCCGCGCTGTACAACTGCTTGACCGTCTCGACCCGAGTCCTGAGGGCGTTCAGCGTCGGGGCGATTTCCGGGCCAAGCAGAACCTCGCCTCGGTTGGCGGCTCGCACGAGTTGGTTCAAGTTGCGGCCCACGGCCGCCAATGCACGGTGGGCCGCGCGCAACTCACTCACCCCGTCCGCAAAGAAATCCGGACCGCCCGTAATGGCCTCGCGGACAAGTCGGCGCAGCACACGGCCGGGGGGCTGATTGAGATCTGTGGCAAGCTGCTTGAAGGCGAGGTCTTCGACCGGGCGAAGCCGGACGCGGAACACTGTGGAATGACGGTCAGCGGGGGGAATCCGGGGGCGCGGCATGGGCATTCTCGGGGCTTTTCCGGCGAAGCCGGGGCAGGGTGGGTTTTAAGGCCACACCATGCGTATCAGGCTTGGCTTTCCTCGGACTGTCGCATATCCGGCCTTGAGGCACAAGCTGCCATACTTGGCCTTTTCCAGGAGCGACAGGGGGAGGGCTGGATTTGCGGCTCGGCGTCCCTCTGGGCGTGGGACGCTAAGCCTCAGACTGCCGCCGAGCTGGGCTGGTTGTGGCCGGGCCTGCTCGGCGGCCTGCTCCTGGGCCGTGAACACCGCGCCCTTGGCCTGCACCGGCATATAGGTGCTGTCGCAATGCCAGCCCATATTCCCCTTGAGCACCTGAATCATCTCGTCTGCATCGTCTTCAACGCGAATGCTGCCGTCTTTTTTGACGTTGCTGATCGGCACCAGATCAAACTCCAGCTCCCCGAAGCGTTTGGCAAATTCAACCTGCTGGTCGTTAGAGAGATGCTGATCCGGGAAAATGAGCAGCGCGTACTCCAGCCACGTGTCGTACAGCCGGCTGAAGGTGGTCTCGTCAAGGTCGGCCAGCTTGAGTCCGGTTACGGTTGCCCCAAAGCTCGCGTCGAGCGGTTCAACATGAAAGTCTGTCATCGGTCTGCGTCCTCCTCAATTGCCTCCGCATGACGCGCGGAGGGAAAACTGTCCATCCAGTACATGTTTTGATTATCCGACTACGCCGCTTTCGCCTTGACCTCGAAGCGGACACGCAAACCCGCCCGGGCCAGCATGTTGATGAGTTTGTCGATACTAAAGCGACTAATCTCTCCCTTCATCAAATTACTGATACGAGGCTGAGTCTCGCCAAAGAAGGTAGCGGCCTCGGCCTGGGTCCAGCCCCGTTCTTGAATGTAGTGCCGTATATCGAGCATAAGGTCGGCCCGGATTTTCAAATTGGCTGCCTCTTCCGCATCAAATCCCAGGTCCTCAAAAACGTTGTCTTTCCCTTGTCTGATGCTCATAGCCTTACTCCCGTAGTCGGGGCTGTCTATGCTGCTGCATGATACGATACCGTTGCTGGCCGATTTCAATGTCTTGCTTCGCTGTCTTTTGCGTTTTTTTCCGAAACGCATGCAGCATGTAGATTACTGCCTCAAACTTCGTGACATAAAACACACGGTACGCCCCTCCAGCACGGATACGAACCTCCTGGACGCCAGAACCAATGGCGGGCATGGGTCGAAAATCCGTTGGATATTGTCCACGCTGAATCGCTCGCAATTCGAGACCAGCTTTCCGCTTGGCCTCTTGTGGAAATTGACGGAGGTCATCCAGCGACGATCCAATCCAGGCGAGCGGTTTGTTATTCACATATACCTAATATGGCATATCGAGTATTGGAGGATATTGTCAAGTAAGGGCTGCTATAGGTAGTGGTTCGGTTTGAGATGTAAGCCATTGTTTTTACCGGGCAGAAAATTTCAAAGGGAGACACTACCTATGACAGGGTAGTGTCTCCCTTTGCATAGTCCCCCTCCTAAGGGCCTTTCACGATGGTCTTTAGTAGGTCGGGTTAGCCGAAGGCGTAACCCGATAACCCGGCTGCTTGATCTTCCACAAACAATGCGCGCCATTCGCCTCTTTGGCTCTGATGCCTCGGTCGAATATGAGAAAGAAAAACACTACTGTGTCTCTGCCCAGGTAGTAGAGAGTAGAGCAACAGCACCTTAGTATAAGATAGGCTTACAACGAATCCCATGATGAAAGTCGAAAAGGTACAGGGGCTCATTCAGGGGAGACAGGCTCCAAAGCAGGGTATTCATTAATTAAGGGGAGAATACGGACGACCCTGTCCACTGGACCGTGCGTGACGATGGCCCAAAGCAGGGTATTCATTAATTAAGGGGAGAATACGGGTTAACGCAAAGGTAACAACGGGTAAAAGTTTGTTCTTCCGCTCGAAAACGATACACCACTGATTGCGCGTTCGTCCCCACTCATCAAGGATTTTTTTCGAGTTCCGATAGCTATTGCCCCGGCCTTTTCGAGGACTTTTAGGACATCTAGCCCTGCCCCCTCATCCAGTTCGATGGGAGTAGCGTTGAAGAGGTTAGACCATTGATTTTCGCTCTTTTCTTTTTTCACTCTCGCCTGCCGCAACACACAGAAGAGGTTGTCCCTGCTTTTATAGCGACCTTTCTCAACGCTATAGAGAGTCAAACGTAGTCTCCCCACATCCAGCCGCTCAAGGGGGCGAGACCCTTCAGCTTCGATAGGACGAATGTCTCGTTCTTCATTGGACCACACGGCATACGCGATTTTCACATAATGTCCGCTATCATCCAAGAATTCAAAAATCTGATTCTGTCCGATCTTCTCTTCGCCACTCGTAGGGCGTCCACTCGTCCTTTCGATCTGGTTCGTATTTGTGATTTTTACACCTAGCCGTATTTGGAAGGTTTTCCGTCGCATGTATCCCCGCCCTGCCCGCCCGGGCCTGGTCTTCGTCGGGGATATATTCAGTCGAATAGCGCCGAACCACTCACAACGGTCGGAGCTTGGAGCGCAGAGTCTCCTCAAATTCTTCCCGCCTCACAGTCTCCGCCGCTAACAGTTTTTTGCTTGACGCCTCCAGCGACAGCACCTCCCAGTGGACCTGTTCCAGTGCGTAGCGGTCAGACACTTGCAACACGAGCCAAAGAATATCGCCCTCGTTGATGTCGTGAGACGGGCGGCCGCTTGGTCCACCAACGGCTTCAAAAAATGGCACATCGCCCGCCACCGCTAATTGGGTCCCCCACCGACGTAAGGGCGGCGCTTTGACTTCCAACTGTGGCATCAGCCGCTTTGCGCTTGATGACCGCCAGTCGGGGCGGCGCACGACCGTCGGCCGGGGCGGAAGCGGACGCGGGTCCTGGTGCAAGACTCGAAAATCCTTCGCCATGCCTTTGCCGGAAAAATAGACGGCTTGGATCTCCAGGCCAACCCATTTCGCAGCCATGCTATTCTCTGACAGCACGATATCAATCCGGCCCGCGGGGCGGCCCGTCGCTGGCGACCGCATGAAGGGGACTTCCTTGGCCAGAAACGCCCGTTGAAATCCAACAATCCGCGCCACCCATCTGGGCACGATGGCATCCTGCTCAAACCGTCTCGGACAGGTAATAGCCGGCGGTCCGGTCGGTTCTCCGATCCGGTCTGCCAAGTGGTTGCCAAGATAGGGCCGGTATGGGCAAAAGACGGCTGTCGAATCTCGTCGGCGGGTCGGGTTAGGTAGGCTATCGGAGTGGGGGGCGCGGTGTGCGCGGCGCGAGCCCAGATACGGCCCTGCAATACCTCGGGGGCGGAACCGATGGGAGCCGGACTTGGTCGGACGGCACCGCCGTAATCGGACCCGATCTGCACCTTGCATTGTGTCCAAGCCCGTTGAGTGGGGCGTGGCTGCGTGGTCGTCACTCACGCGACTTGCTTCCGCCCGCTCCCCACCGTCTTGCACTGAACCGAGCAATGTGTCATTGATTAATGACTCCGTTGCGTCCCACTATATGATACAGGTCGCAACGGCATAAAAGGGCTCCTGCGGGAGCCCTTGCTATTTGGGGTGGAACGGCCATGGATCGTGTAGCGATTTTTGTTGACGCGGGCTATCTCTTCGCTCAAGGCAGCACAGCTCTGGTGGGCAGCAAAAAATCAAGGACTGAGCTTGTTCTTGATGCCCCGCAGGTCATAGCTGAACTGAGATCACTGGCGTCAGAGAAAGCGCCAGAATGCAAACTCTTGCGTATTTACTGGTATGACGGTGCTATCGGTGGGGCACGACCCACGACGGACCAAGCCTCGCTCGCGAATTTGGATGATGTCAAACTTCGTCTCGGATTTGTGAATAACGTGGGGGAGCAAAAAGGCGTGGATTCTCTTATCGTGACAGACCTCATCGAATTAGCACGGCTCAACTCGATAGCTGAGGCCGTGCTTTTATCTGGTGATGAAGACGTACGAGTGGGGGTACAGATCGCCCAAAATTATGGGGTACGGATTCACCTTCTCGGAATCGTCCCAAGCCGGGGCTCTCAATCTCATCAGCTGATTCAAGAAGCCGACACCTCTACCGAATGGAGCGCTGAAACCATAGCATCGTTCTTGTCTCTTCGCACAATCAGCCCCAATTCTCTCGAAGCTCCGCCACGACCTCCGACGGTTGCGGCGCCGGTCTCGCCGTCCGAAGACACGCGCTCTCTGGAAACGATAGAACGGTCGGTCCAGACTTTTGTCGATGCCTTATCCGGTACCGATATTCGCGGCATTCTGGCTTACTGGGAAACAGAGCGCGGGATTCCGGCAGATTTTGACAGAAAGCTGCTCCCGAGCTCCAGAGCTGCGCTCGGACGCAATCTGGAGTCCGACGAAACCAAGCATATGCGCCACTGTTTTCGGCGGCTCGTGAGAAATCGTTCGGCATAGATAATCATCTCATCGCTCTGGTTGCTCCTGACCGAAAAGATATCAAGCGGGAGTTGCATTCACGCCGATCCGGTGTCAGTACTTGGTTTTGGGTAAGTGCTAGGTATGAGGAGAGCTGAGATCGGCCCAGATGGGCACAAGACAGCGGGCTGGCTGGATTGGTTGGGCTCTCAGGATGGAGAGACGTGGCGCGAGCTGGCATCGTTCGGGCTTAGCTTGAAATGGGAATCGATACGAAAAAGACGCCGGCCGTTGACTCAAACCGATCACCGCGACTCATCATCCAACTCCCGCGCCACTTCGTTCCGACTGGTGATCTGCCCCCCTGGAATACCCAGCAAGTACGTCTGCGCGCTCTTTCAGATACTCTGAATACCGCAACTGATTGGCTAAGGCATCGCTCTCAAGATCACGAGTGAGGAGAGTTTCGAGTTCATGCTGCGCTACTGGAATTGAGCGCCAGGGTACGATGGCGGCGAGTGGTGATAGGAGGCGTTTACGGACCTCTTCGTCAGCAGCGTACCGATGTTTAGTACCAAGCAAATTAGGCTGCTCGAGATAGATGAGCCGTAGCGCCAAGCGACGATACCTCGCGTCACTGAGTTGCAGGGCCAGCTCTCGCCGTTCCTCCCAAGGGGTTGTTTGAAAACGTTGCATGAGGGCTTCATCTCGAGGCAGCGGGAATTCATGCCTGTAGAGTTGCTCCTCGACATGCGGTGACGGCGGATAAATCGGCTCTGCGGCCTGCGCCGCCTTTCGGAGCCGTTCCAAGAAAGGCTTGTCCTCTCGGAGTTGCACGACTTGATCCAAGACTTCGTCCTCGTTCTCGAAGGGGGCAAGATGTTCTTGAGGAGCATCATAAAGCGCCCATAGCGTCGGCGCCGCGTTCGTGCGAACTGTCACGATCGGGCGCGTTGGACTCTTGCAGAGAGAGATCAGTGCCTTGTCCGACATCCCCCGAAGCGTGTCAAGGTCTGCGCTTACATCAAGGCAGTAATGCCGTGTCGCCAGTTCACTATGTTTGCCGATTAGGGTCACAACGCGGGTGCGATGATTATTGCCGATAGTCTCCGATACCAAAAAGGCGTCTTCCTGGGTGATGAAAAATTCGACGCTCGCCTTCCGGCTGAATCTCAGACATTGTGACCAGCTCTCAGGCGCGCGATTCCTGATGATCTGGCAGAGTGCATGTGTAGTCGAGACATCGGCCATGGCGTCGTGTGACAGCGGCACTGCAATGTCGTTCGCTTCGGCGAGCGCCTTGAGTTTGAAGATGGTGCGACCATTCTCGTCGATCGCTGGCTTTATCACGCCTGGCCGAAGGGCTGCCGTAAGGCGACACAGATTTAGAATATCGGCTCGTGCATTTCCCTGCGTGTTCGTCAGAAAGGGCTTGTAAAGGCACTGGTAGAATGCTTGGCGTAGGAATTCTTCATCGAACGACAAGGAGTTGAAGCCGAGAAACAGGGTCGGAGACCAAGACTCTAGGGTACGGCGAACCGCTGTGACCATCGCGTAATGCGAGGGCAAAGAGGTATCGAGGAGTTGCTCTATGCGAAGCCCCGTCACATACATCGCCTCCGGCGAAGGAATGACATGAGGCATCAGGCGGCAGCGGATCTGAAATTTCTCTGTGATGTTCAGTTCCGGGTCCGTGCGGACAGCCGCGAACTGAACGATCTGATCAAAACCCTTCGTCAGTCCTGTAGTCTCGACGTCGTAGATGACAAAACTCAATCCGACTCTCCAAGTGAGCTCAATCGATAACGCATGGCGGCATCGCTTACCCTAAAACGCTTGGCCAGCGCCGCCACAGCCTTGTCGTCCTCAAGGTCAACGGAACGGTCTTCAAGCGCTGATATCAGGAACCCGGTCGGCATGAGCAATTCGGCCGCGAAAGTGTTCGCTTCGATTTCAATGGGATCCACGCCCTCAGCAGCGAGCGCGTCGCGCCGTAGCGAACCGCGATCAACATGTACGGCGCGCTCAAGCTCGCGACGGTGGAGCTGAACGTGCGCCAGTTCATGGGCAAGTGTGAAGCGCTGTCGAGTGGGCGCATGCAGCGTGTTGATGCCTACAATCGGCACGTCGTCCCGAATATGCGCGAGCCCAGAGAGTTCACTGTCGAGCGGGGCATACTCCACGCGTACCCCCTGGCCCTTAGCGATACGCTCGATAGGGACCGGTGCGGTCTTGACGCCGTGCCGGTCGAGCAGCTTCCGCGCCTCTTTTCGAGCTTTTTGCTTTTGGGTGCGTTGACTCATGACGAACTCCTTCTCAGACGACCTTCCGCGAGGGCTGAGGCAAGCAGGTTTTCGACCGCCGATTGCTGCTGCGGGCTTAAGGTCGAACCGCTGATCTTGATCTCAGGCAGAGGTCTCGGAGGCACCCAGGTTTTAGGTACGAGGTCCAGAATCGATTTGAGCTTGAGCGCGTTCACGAGCGCGAAGAGCTGGTGCACCATGATGCGCTGACGGCCGTTTTCGAGGTTGGCGAGTGAGGCTCTGGAAAGCCCTAGCTTTTCCGCGATGTCGCTTTGGGTGAGGCCAAGCTCTCGGCGGCGCTTCGCAACCGCCTGACCGAGGCGACGATAAAGTTCTACATCCGACATCACCATACCCTATCTGACATCATCATAAACTGCATCTTTCTCCGATGTGCGTCAAGTTGACGCTATCTGTCCCCACGCCCAGCTCTGCCTGGTGCCGGCCCAAGGCCGATCCGGTCGGACAACCACCGTTGCGGTCGGCCCGTCGCGTCGCGTACAATGCCAATGCCGGCCTGCCCACGGTGCCGCCGCGCGCCGGGGCACCATCAAACGCGATCCGAAGACGCGAATCCGCCAGCGTGTGGTACCTCTAGACCGAAGAATCTGCCCCAAGATTCCAACCAAAACCATTGATCATCATATCGTTTAAAATGTGTATATCACAAACATATAAAATAGTATGAGTGTTTGACCTTGACACACGACGGTACCGACCCTATACTTGTAGACATACCGGTGGGGGCGGGTCTCCATCGTACAGCTGGCGCAGAGGACGCCGAAGGAGGTCGAAAATGACTGATAGCGTTGAACGAAGAGAGGTCGGCATCTACGGTAGCTCGCCTCAGGCCCACGGCAAGGTCGTGATCCCGGTGAAAACGGGCCACGCCGAGAATCGGGGCATCGAACTGGAACTGGGCAGCAGCGTGACCACGATCCTTGAAATCGTGGCTGCCGAGCGTGGCTGCGGCGCCAAGGAGTTGATCTTGGCCCGTGATGGGGAGGGCGAACCACTGACGTCTGCCATTGTGGTTGACGCGGATTACCCCCATAAACGCCTGCACCATGTCCATCACTCGGGTGAAGTCGCAGTGACGGTCTACTATCAAGCGGACCGACACTGCCGCGTGTTCAAGCGGTTTGAGGCTGTCAAGGAAATTCTGGCCTGGGCGATTGAGGTGTTCAGTATTGACTCGACCTTGGCAACCGAGTTCGAGCTGGCGCGCCATGGCCAGAAAGAGGAACTGCCCGCGCCCGAGCAAATCGGCCATTTGGTTGGGAAAGACTGCGAGCTCGCTCTTGATCTGGTGCGCGGTGATATCGCCAACGGGAGTTGCTCGTGATCGCCGATCCCAGCATTGCACACGTTGCCGCCGACCTGGAGGAAAGCGCCTTTCTCAATGGCTGCGACGCGGGTCGTTGGCGCATCATTTCCAACGAGTTCCCGGTTCTCGACTTTGCGATTGCCGCGACCGAGCCAGACGGTACTGCCAGCGAGTACGGATTTCGGGCCGACCTATCGAACTATCCCGCTCAGGCGCCGATGGTTCAAATCTGGGACCATGAGCGGAACATTCCCCTTCCACGCGAGCGGCGGCCAAAGGGAGGTGCGCGGGTTCAGAAGACGTTTCAGCATTGGGGCTCTGATACAGTCTACCGTCCGTGGGACCGGATGACCGGTCCCCACAATAACAACGCCGTCTCCTTTCCGCACCTTGCATGGAACCCTGACCGACGCCTTGCTTTCATTTTCGAGGATCTCCATGGCATCCTTAATAGCAACGCTCGCGCGCTGCGTCTTCGGACCTCCGCCTGAGATCCTCTGTAACGCAGAGGTTTGGGACCTTGGTGTCTCAGAACTCAGGCGACGCGCTGGCGGCCAGCGCGAGAGTGGCGCCTTTCTGTTGGGTTCCAAAGGCAAGGCGCGACGGATCGAAGAGTTCATTTTCTATGACGATATCGATACGAACGCGCTGAGTACCGGCATTGTCAAGATTGATGGCCGTCAGCTCGGCGATCTCTGGGCGCATTGTCGGAAGACCGGCCGTACCGTTGTCGCCGACGTGCATGTTCACCCTGGTGCTTGCCAACAGAGCGGGTCAGACCGCGCCAATCCGATCATGGCCGAGGTCAACCACATTGCCATTATCCTCCCGGATTTTGCAGCGCGGGCAACTTACCCAGGTGGCATTGGCGTGTACGAGTACCTCGGCTCGCGCCGATGGCGGGATCGAAGCTTTGACCGCCCGTCGCCGCTTCACATTGGATGGTGGCCATGGCATTAGATCGGCAGATTGCGCGGCTCGCTAAGATACTCGTCGACAGCGAGAAGATTTCTTTTGATGAAGCCCAGGCTAGGCTGCGGGCGCTTACCCTTGAGGTCGTTGTCGCGCCCGAGGCCGTGTCACCCGCTGCTCACGCCGCCATCCTCACGGCCGTGTCAGTAGCGAGTAGAACCTTCGTCGGTGGTGTAAGGGTAACGGGAGCAATAGACCAACCTCTGAATTCGGCTCTTCCATTGAGGGCGGAAAGCCTCGCTGAGGCCGCCATCCTAGCAGGGGTCTCCGTCTTCGACGGCTACCCCTCGCGCAAGATCTTTGTCAGTACGAACGGAGGACCGGCTGAGGCTTGGTCCGTCTCGCCGTGGTGGAGCAGCTGGAGCGCGGGCACAGCCAAGCCGGGTGAAGCGCGTTGGGATGCGGGGGACAATCCCCTGCCGGGCATTGCCGCCGGTGCACTGGCTGTTGGTAAAGCCTTCGATGCTCAGCGGGGACGCTGCGGCGACATCGGAGCTGAGGTCGATCTTTGGCCTGTCAGGCCAGGCGAGATAGCCCCGCAGTTTGCGGAGGTGTTTCTGCCCGGATCGCTCTGGCTCATTGGGTTGGGCAACTTGGGACAGGCCTTTCTCTGGACGCTTGCAGCGTTACCCTACACGGATCCCGCCGATGTCTCACTTGTCCTTCAGGATCACGACAAAATCACCGAGGAGAATTGGGCTACCTCAGTGTTAGTCAAGGACGAGGTCTATGGGATGCTGAAGACGAGAGTTGCGGAGCATTGGGCATTGGACAAGGTCTTCGACGTCAGGAGAATTGACCGCCCTCTTCTCGCGACCGACCGGATCGACAATAATGACCCACGTCTCGCGCTCTCGGGAGTCGACAAGGTCGAAGTACGCAAACTCATGGCCAAAGTCGGCTTCAGCTGCATTGTCGATGTGGGACTTGGGCGCACCTCGTCCGATTTCGACAAGTACCGCGTTACCGTGTTCGACCGCACCCGCCCAATCGACAAGCACTTCGCCACGCTGAAGGACGAACCGGTCGGAGGGGCTATTCCAAAGGGAGAGGCTTATCAACGCCTTGAAGCAGAGATCGGATCCTGTGGAGCAGCTGAGATCGGCGGAGCCAGCGTTGCGGCTCCCTATGTGAGCGCCCTCGCGGCAGCGGTCGCTGTTTCCCGCGTTATTGCTGTCGTTTCCGGTTGTGAATACCACGCAAATGAGGTTGGAAGACTTCCGTTTTTAGAGGACCGAAAGTTAGCACTGTTGGTAAAGGCAGAAGGCCGCGGCATTCGCCGCGCCGGAAAGCCCGACCTCGGAGCTTGCTATTAGGGCGCGCTCACACTTTTTAGCGCCTGTAAAGATGAGTGCGAAGTGGGTGAAGAAGACGAACACCATATCCAGTTTGTCGAGCCGTGAAAAGATGCGGCGGAAGCCCTTGAGGCACCGAAACAGCCGTTCCACTTCATTCACAGGGTTCCCCGCGCGTACCCTTCGGCTGCACGACCGGCAGCGCCCCTAGCTCACACACCTAGTGCCGACTATCCGTCCGGCAGCGCCAGATAGCGGTACAGCGTCGAGCGTGAGATATGCAGCGTCTGGCAAATAGCCTGCACCTCATGCGTGCGGGCCTGATAGAGTGCCTTGGCCATCTGCACCCGGGGATCGTGCGGGTCCAGCGCCGGCCGCCCGCCCAGGCGACCCCGCGCCCGCGCCGCGGCCAGCCCGGCCCGCGTCCGTTCCTGAATCAGCCGCCGTTCAAACTGCGCCAGCGCCGAAAAAATGTTAAACACCAGCTCGCCCGACGCCGTCGTCGTATCAATGGCGCCGTCACAGATCGACCGAAAGCCGATGCCCTGCTCCCGCAGCTCCTCCACCAGCGTCACCAAGTGCGCCATCGACCGCCCCAAACGATCCAGGCGCCAGACCAGCAGCAGGTCGCCGGCCGCCAAGGTCTCCAGACATTGGGTCAAACCCGGCCGGTCCGCCTTCGCCCCCGAGGCCGTATCCACAAAGATCAGTTCCGCGCGACACCCCTGCGCCTGCAGGGCATCCACCTGCAGGCGCAGCTCCTGCTCCGTGGTACTGACCCGCGCATAGCCAATCGTCCGCCCCGCCGCCCGCGCCCCATTTTTCTTCTGTGTCATCGCGTATATGATACACAGATTTCTGAGACGGGTAAATAGAAGACATTGCCCCGGCTCGGCTCCCCTCCCCGCCCCGGCGGGTCGCTGTCTCGCAAAACCCTCCTTTGCTCGGACCCGCCGCACGCCCCGCCCCGCCCCCGCTCACGGCGCGGCGCGGGGACGCGCACGACGGGGGGACCAGCCCAGCACGGCCCACGGCCGCCACGCATAACAGCGGTTATGAACTGTTTGCCAGACCCCAGGCCAGCCCCCCCCAGAGGGGCCGTACGCGACGGCGACGTGCCGGGACCTATCGGGACGGAGCGCGGGCGCGGGCGCCCCCTAAGCCGCCTTCTCAACGGTCAGGGAGAGCCGGGCGCCGAGCCGCCGTAACACGGCGTCGATGGTGGCGGCCTTCGTGGCATGGTCGGGGTTCAACAGCCGCCGCACCTCGTTTTCCGCAATGTTCAGCTCGCGGGCGAGGCGCCGTTGCGAGATGTTGGCGCGGCGATAGGCTTCGTAGAGGGCCGCTTTCAGCGCGATCTGCACCGGCGGAATGACCAACGGCCGCCGCTTACTGGCGCGCGCCGGCGCGGGGAAGGCGCGGCCCTTGCGCATCGTCGTCGTGATCAACTCCCGCAGTAAGTCCTTCGCCTCGTCCAGCGCTTCCTCGCGGGTGGCTCCATCTGTCGCCCCCCACCCGAAGTCGGGAAACGTGACGACAAACCGCCCGTCTTCGTCTCGTTCGATCTCCGCAGGATAGTTGAAAGTGTCTGGCATGGGGCGCCCCTCTCCTGAATTAAAATACGGTAATTGGGGGCGCACCTCTCCGAGCCCCAACGGAATGGGGGGGAGAGCTCGTCCGCTTGTATGCGGCTCTGCACTCGAATGCCAGCTCGGTGCAGACTCCCTGTTCCTTGCTGGACTGCTGGATAGTCCAGGTTCCCGCCCCGTCAGGGGTGCGCTCTAGGGCGGCGGCGGTGGGAGGCCCCCTGGTCGCCGCGGTTCCTCCTCACGCTGCCAGCGGCGGACCGCCCCGCGCGAAGGAATTCGGTCTTGTCCATGCCGAGGTCGGCGAGCATCTTGTTGAGCAGCCCCTTCCCGATTTCTTTTTTCCGATCCTTCACCGTGGGTTCCCGAGCGCCTACAAAGAGCGGCCCATGCGACCCCCGCCCCTTTTTGGCTATGAATTCAGGACGGGCCAGATCCGTGTCTTTCGCCCACTGCCGCACCCGCTTTAGGAATTGCGCGCCGGTCATGCCGCCCGCCCCCTCGTCCGCTGTATTGCGCCATAGATAATTCCTCCTTCCACTGAGAAGAATGACCTCCAATTGTGCGCACCAAAATGAGTGCATTTCAAGAGGGGGCACCCCGAGAGGCGACATCGGGCATGATCGGAAGGAATGAGGACCGTCTTGGGGCGCGCCGCCGCGGCGGCGGGAGGCCGGGTGTTCGGGGAGGCGAGGAAGTACGCTACGGATTTTTTCCATGTCTTGGGCGGCGAGTTCCTGGGGAGTCTGTTGGGGGGTCTTGTATGGGCCGCTTTCCTTGGTCTCGGATTTCTTTAAGCAGGCGGCGCATGTCGGCAAGCGGGGCGATAAACCCACAGAACATGGCTGCGAGCGGCAAGCCGGTTAGAGCGCCCCAAAACCCCCTACTTCTATGGGACTCCGGGCTCCCAGCGCCGCGCCCACGAGGATCAGGAAAACCCCGAGAATGGCGTTCAGCGCTCCGGTAAGGTCGGCCAAGAATCTGTTCATGAGTCAGAGATCGCTTTAACGCGGGATGGTGAGATCCGGATCAACGGCCCCGGCCTGCAACGGTAAGGCGGTGACCGCCTTCCGTGCCAACTGTACAAGTTCAGCGTCCATGCTGGTCTGTTTACCAGAACGCCACGGATTTTTCCCTCTCTCACCTACCCTGGGGGGGAAAATATGGAGGTGGGAGCTAGGCGGCCCCCCTTTTGGACTGTCTTGCCGCCCTGACCTCGTTAATGACATGATCGTCTACGAAGTGATGGAATGCCTGCCCCCACGACGACCTGTCATATATGTTTATGCTAAGGTTTTCTGCTTGGGACATGACAAGATTCCCCTGCTTATCGGTATCCCAATGAACCTTGATGCGATGAGCGCACTCATACGGATCATTCGGAACATCGTGGAAAAAACAATACTTTGAAGTCGTGGTCCCAATAGCCAACTCTCCGGGGTTATCTTTGTTTGGCATTAACACAGTGCTGCCAACTGGAATCTGAGAGAACCCCTCCAAGTAGTCTCTTACGTGCCGAGAGATGGTCTCCCAGTCGTAACAGTTCGCCAATGCACCTTGCTTGTTTCTCGTCGTCAAATCTCCGACATCTGGCCAGCCGATTCTTACGAAATCATCAGCTAAGCATTTTCTAAAATAATTAAAAGAGGTCTGAGGATAGGCAGGGGGTTCGCCCAGTACGAAGCAGCTTTCACACTTGGGGTTATTGTGACTCGTCTGTCCGTTTACTCTGATGAGGTCCATAATCTTGCTCTATTCTTTTTCTTCATACAGGTGAGTAGTGGTCCGCATGAACTGTTCGAGCCCACGAATAAAGCCACCATTCACTGCGCAGTCAGGGGGGTAGACTTCAAAGACACCGCTCTCCGCATTGACTGCTGGGGCAACACATAGTCATTTGGAAGCCCTGCCCTTCGCGTTTGTCCCGAAGAACATTGGAAAACTCATCTGGGCCTTGAGCTTTAACAGATCAGTGACCGCGATGGTATTGGGCTTCCGCCGCTCCCCGCCGGCGGGCGTGATAACCTCGATATCGGGATTGTTGATGATCGCCGTGTGCACATCATCGGTGTGCGCCGGGGTGCTATTGTAGATATGCCCGTAGAAGTCCGCCACTCCGAGCACATCGCCGGATTCGGCAACGAGCCGAGGAATGTCATCGAAAAGTTGCTCCTGGGCGGTCTGACGACCCGGCGCATCGAAGAGGTAGAGGTTGCCGTCTTCGTGAGTGGGATCAAACGCGAGCATGTTGAGGCCCGACCGCCCGAAATGGGCTTGGGTGCTGCTGTTGGCGTGCAGGATGTTGTTGTAGACCTGCCGGGCGCGGTAGGAATTGGCGAAATGGATGAGCCAGTACCGCCAGCCGTCCCGGCTGTTGATCGAAAAGGGGCTGACGAACGGCGCGCAGGTGTGGAACGCTTCGAACACCAGCCGCTCGGCGGTGCCCAGCCATGTTTGCTTATGCATGACGCCTTCCAGGCTCTCCAGATCAGTGCGGGTGAGGTCGAGATGGGCGAGCTGGGCGGCCAGCCGTTCAGGATCAGATTTCCACAGAAACGCGATAAGCGCTTGAACCGCAAACGTGTAGAACACCTCCACTGAGGGGTAGGAGTGCATGATGTCAACCAGCGTCCTCCGATTGACATCCCGATGCCCACACTGATCGAGATTGAAGAGCACGTTGCGGTAACGGCCCGCTGAAAGCAGGCCTTGCACTATCTGGTAGGCGTGCTCGAAGGGCTGGGTGAGATATTCAACCCGCAGATGGAGTGTGGGGACGGTTTGTGTCAGCGCGCCCTGTAGCGGCGCCACGTTCTTCTTGAGAATCTCGACGGCAGCAGGGTCCTCATCATTCAATACGAGCAGGCACTCGATTTCGACCGTACCGAATCCCTGCGCGGCGCGGCGCGTGTTCACGAATGCGGTGGCCCTCTGGAGTTCCTCTAAGAAGATGAGCGGCGACCCTGGGGTTCCACACCGGTAGCAGCCGCCGCCCGCGAATCCGTCAATGATGGCCAGGCGAAAACGCGATTGATGTGGGCTCTGACAGCGGACGGTCAGATAGTCGAAGAAGTATTCCTGCAGGATTTTACGTTTGCGGCGCGAGTGCTCTTCGAGTGTGGCTCCGCCCGCCCAGTCATACTGTTTCGTGGCCCTCCTCCCCCCATCCTCGGTGCAGACGCGGCCTACGCCGCGATCGGCAGGGCCGGCATCTCGTTCCAGGTTTGTCCGCGGTATTCGCGGCCATTGGCTTTTTTGGAGCGGCGCTTATTGTCTTTCCCCCACACGCCCCACTGTTTGACTCGCAGGTTGAAATTGAAATTAACGGCACAAGTCTTTCCCCCACACGCCCCACTGTTTGAAGAAGAACGCCGTATGGGAGCGGCGGCATTGGGCATAGATTTCATCAATCCAGGCTTCTCGAATCGGGCGCGCCCCACTCCCGCTTTCGCCGCCGACAATGGCCCAGTGAATACCGGCCAGCTTGATGTGACCGACTGGACCGATCAGCGGTTCAAAGGAATTGAGCGCCCCGTTAATAAACTCAAACACTGCCGCCGCCTTGCCACCCACTCTGAGCGCAAAACCGCCCACTTCCTCGCCTTCTTACATCTTGCCGCCTTCGCTTTATGGCAACACTAAATGTCGATTCAGCCTACGCTCTTTGCGGCCCATCTGACGGGCAAGACACTCGCCGTCGTCATTTACAACACCGACGGGAAAATCGGACGGTATGAACACCGGATCAAGGTCGCCTGCGGGCGGGCCGGGATTCGGCCCTGGTCACTCACCCCTCACCCCTCGCCACTGTCCCCTCACCCCTGTCCCCGAGGGTAACCACAAGGGGTTGCCCCGACCGTTTTCACCCTGCCCCTCCCCCCTCGCCACTATCCCCGAGGGGCGTTGACAGTACAATCTCCCTCCCATACCCTGCGCCGCATCTTACAGTCCAGGCTCCGAATCACAGCCGGAGCAGGAGAAGGAGGGACGGAATGCGAAGGAAGGTGGCAACGGGAAGGCAGGGCTGGATAACGGCCAGTCTGCTCGGCGTCCTGCTGGGCGGCGCCCCGGTCTTCGCCCAGGAGGGAGGCAGTACACCCCAGGCGATTACCCTTGAGGGTTTGAACGCGGCGATCAATGATTTGAGAGGCAAACTGGAGGTCGCCGACGATACCATTGCCGCCCTAAAGAGTCAGGTGGCTGCCTTAGAGGGGAACCCCGTCCTGGACCTTAGGGACTATGTGTCAGTGGAGACCGGGCCCTTGGAGGGCTTGGCCGGCCCGCATGTCATCTTTGAGGGGACCAATGTCCATGTGCGCAACGGCTCGGGCGATACGGACGACGGGTTTGGCCCCAACCAAACCGACTGGCCGTTAGGCGGGGGCAATCTGATTGTCGGGTATAACGAGGAGCCGGCTGACTTCGTGGCGGGCGAGCGGGATGGCTCGCACAACCTGGTGGTGGGGCCTCGTCATCGCTACGAGAGCGTGGGCGGTCTCGTCGCTGGGCATGAAAATACCGTGAGTGGCGTGCATGCTAGCGTGAGCGGCGGCTGGCGCAACGAGGCCAGCGGCTTCAATACCAGCGTGAGCGGCGGCGAGCTCAACGAGGCCAGCGGCTGGGTGGCCAGCGTGAGTGGCGGCCATCTCAACGAGGCCAGCGGCGCCTCTGCCAGCGTGCTCGGCGGCGAGCGCAACGAGGCCAGCGGCACCTCTGACAGCGTGCTCGGCGGCTATGGCAACGAGGCCAGCGGCGGCTCTTCCACCGTGAGCGGCGGCTATACCAACACGGCCAGCGGCTGGGCGGCCAGCGTGAGCGGCGGCCATGGCAACGAGGCTAGCGGCGTCCAGGCCAGCGTGAGCGGCGGCTGGCTCAACGAGGCCAGCGGCAGGGAGGCCAGCGTGCTCGGCGGCTGGCTCAACGAGGCCAGCAGCAGGGAGGCCAGCGTGAGCGGCGGCAAGAACAACACGGCTAGCGGCAGGGCGGCCAGCGTGCTCGGCGGCCAGGACAACACGGCCAGCGGCTGGACGGCCAGCGTGCTCAGCGGCTGGCGCAACGAGGCCAGCGGCAGCTCTGCCAGCGTGAGCGGCGGCCGTGACAACACGGCCAGCGGCTGGACGGCCAGCGTGAGCGGCGGCCAAAACCGCACGGCGGTGGGCGACTATGACTGGCGAGCGGGCGGCCTCTCCCAAGACCAGTAACACACGGGCACGCAGGGTCATTCCTGACGCGCGCCTGCGGTGACGCGGCCAAGGCAGCGGGGGTGGGGGTTCCTTGGACCCTTGGCCTCGGGCCACGCGCGGCCCCAAGGCGACCCGCCCCCCGCCACGTCCCGGCACCGCCGGTTATACGCACTCTGGCTCAGCAGCCGGGGGAAGTCCCCCCGCCAGTACTGGCGGGGGGAGCGGAGAAACGCCCGCTCCGTGTGCCCCCACCATTGCGCGCACAGCGCCACCGGCAACCCCGCACTGTCCGAGACCCGCGGCCGCGGCCCCGGCCGCCCCGGCTTCGCGGGGGCCGCGTGCTGCTGGTACAGCTCATCCACCAGGGTATACAAAGCCACGAGGACCGTATCGAGGTCTCTGGGCAGCGGGCGCCTCCTGTGGTCAGGTCAGGCGCGCGGCGCGCGGCCTCGATACGGTCCCTAGCCCTCCCCTTAATTTGCAGCACCCGTCTCTCTGAGGGGGACCCTTCCATCGCCGCGTCCAGGAGAAACCTTGTCCTGACTGGAGGTACACCCTTGGCAAGGGTCTTGGCGGTCTGGCGCAGTCTCGTGGCAGAGCGGCAAGCCGAAACCGCCCCGCGCCGAAATCGCGCAAAGGGGTCTGGCCTCTAACCGAGACTAGCGGGCCGTAGAAAGGCGCGGGAATAATCTTGTTTCTGTTCGGCTTGGTGGAATCGACACCCTGTATAAAATCGTGCGTGAGCACCCCGACGAAGACATGGCGGACGTGCAGCGCTTGCTTGATGCCTACAAAGGGAATCCAAATCGCAGGAATACGAGGGAGGAGATGGATGAGCTGGAGGGAATAATGCTTTCGATACAGCGTCTCGACGAAGAGATACATAGCTGCCGCTCCCCGCCCCTTGGGGGAGGCGTAGACGCCTCTGGCTTAAGAACCTATGCAAGCCCTCACAGAATACATAGGCGGCCGGCCCACTGACCAGGGCTGGAACCAGGGCTGAAGGGACCTGACAATCTATGGTTTCTCTCGCTCTTCTTTATCTTATTCGGTGGAGTGACCATGTTGGTCGACATTTAGTGTCGGTACTTGGAGGTAGCCGACATGGACGGCGACTGCCGGCGGCCCACTATGCCCGCTCCCCCCGCCCCGCCTTCAATTGTTCGGGGGAAAGTCCCTACGCCTAATGCTAACAACCGACCAAAACAGCCATTTTCCCAGGTCTCTAGGTATGCGTCAGGTCGAGATCGTCCCGTATACGGTAAATGAGCACGCCGTTTTTTGGTTTGCTTCACACAATGGGGATTTCAGGGATCTTGCAGTTGTTAGCGGCCCAAAATGGCCTAGCCGCCCGAAATCGTTGAACCGCCAGGGCCTGGCCGAGTTGAGCGGTGGGGGGAAGCATATCGGCGGCTACTATGATCCAGCGATGGCGCGGCAAGTCTATGAGCCACAGGAGCTTCACGAGAGGCACAGCCAGAGGTTGGGTGATCTCTTGGTACGAAACGAGACCATTACGGCCGTACCTTCCACGGCCCGCCCGGCGACCACTCCTCCTCAAACGGCATGCCTCTGGCGATTGCCACGGCAGGAGGCATCACAAACGTCCGGATCTGGGCCAGGACGCGGGGGAGCGGATCGGGCGTTCTCGACATTGCGGTCCGTCGTAGAAAACCGCTCCACTGAGCCTGCTTTGTCGGGTCGGCGGCGAACGCGGGGGCGAGTGCGGCGGGGGTGTCCTGCGGGATGGGGGTCTGACGGCGTGCGAAGGTCGCGTGCAGCGCTTCCGCCAGTACTCGGCCGTCGAAGCCGAACAAGGTCGCCAGCGCCCACAGGTCGTACAGGTCCTTCATCCGGCTGGTCAGAGCCGCAAACCGTACCAGGGTCTGGAACTTCTCAGCCACCACGGTTTCCCGAGGATAGGCGCGCAACTGCGGCGCCGGAAACTCCAGGAGCGTTGGATAGGCGATACGTGGCGCCGGCGGAACGATCACGTCGCCAAAGCCGATATCAACCTGAACGAACAGCCGTGCTCCGGCAATCCGGGCTTCCAGTGTGACGCGGACGCCCTGGTAGGCGTCATGCTCCCGCACTTGGTTCGCCCGGATGGTGTCGGTCAGGAACTCGACACCATCGGGCGGGACGGTTGTCTCACAAACCGCCTTGAATATCTCGACAAGTCGGGCGGCCGTACTGTCGCCGACACCCAGCAGGTCGAGATCGCCGGTCGCGCGATACGGCACGGTCGCCCACACACTGAAGAGCATGGCCCCCTTGAGAATGAAGCGGTCGGCATAGGCGGACTGGGAGAGCCGATAGAGCAGGCGTTCAATGGCGTAGCGCAGCAGCACGAACTGGACTGTCTCCGCCTGCGCCTTCGCGTGGTTGGTGAGGCGAGCTCGGACGGACGCGGCAAGGTGACGCGGGCTGGTCATAGCAGGGCCTCAAGATACGGCCGCATCACGTTCCGGACACGGCAAACCTGCGCGTAGTGCCAGAGGTCATCGACCGGGCACATGTGCTGACGCAGGCAGTCCCGCAATGCCTCGACCGCTACGTCAATACCCAGCTTGTTGCGATGCTTGAAACAATCCGCCACGGTCTTGGCCGCCCCATAGATCGGGACGGCAACTCCCTCAATCGTGTGGTGCTCGACCCCGGCGGTCAGCACGGTGTCGTGCGCCCGGATGACGCGGAGGCTGACCGCCGGCTGCTTGGGTACCCATTTCTTGGCTCCGACCGTTATCCAGACTTGGTACGGAGCCTGGGTGGTGAGGCCATAGAATTGCAACGCGGACAGGAGACAGATGACCCCATGCGGCAGTGCCCGGCTTGCTTCAACGAGGCTGTGGTGCGCTGTGATGTCGGCATCGGCGGCTTGGTAGAGTCCCCGTGCGACGCGCACGAGGCGTCCTTCCTGGCACAGGCGCTGGAGATAGGTCCGGGCAATGCCGGCGGCCGTGATGTCGCGGGAGCGCACGATACCTCCTGCTTGGGCCAGCGCCAGAACACGCTCCCGCGGGCGCACTTCATTCATTACGGACGATGTTACAGTATCTTGGTCAGAAGAGACAAGGTCCTCGGTTTTGTAACATTACGTGAAAGCGGCGGGCTTCAGGCGGAAGAAGGGAGGCGGCTTGTCCCGGCGTGAGACAGGCGGCCCGTCCCGGCGTGAGGGAGGAGAAGGCCGGGGCAGCTCTCGTCATCATTCCTTCCGTGCGTCATTGCTCGGATAGGCGGGAGGCTGGCAGCGACAGGGCACACAATCCATCTTTATCCATCTTTCCAGAGTGGGACGGTCTTTGCAATTTTCTGCTGCCTCCCCGCCCAGAGACGGTCCACGGTGGCAGGATATCCGTGAGGCGGGGTGGTGCGTGAGGGTGGGGCAGCCTCACGCCTTGTAGCGGAGTCGGGCCACCGCGCCGCGCCATCTGTTTGCGGGCATACTGCCCCGGCATCGACGGCGACTTCCAGCGCCCCGCCTGCTGCATCTCCACCACCGAGGCCCCCGCCGCGGCCAAGGACTGGGCTGAGCCGACCCGCAGGCTATGCCCGCTCACCCGGCCCGGCACGCCGGACGCCTTCGACCGCTTAGCGATGATGGTGCGGAGCGACCGGGCACTCAGCCCGGCTCGGCCCTTGCCTCCCTTGGTCAACGCCCGGAACAGCGCTCCTTCCTGAATACCCGCAGCCGCTAGCCAGGCCTGCACCCGCTGGACGGTCGGTTTGCCTAAGAACAGCACTGCGCCTGTGCCTTCTTGATCCGTCTTAGAGCGCTGGACCGTGATCGTCTGTTCCGTCATGTCCATATCGGCCACCGTTAGCGCTGCCAGCTCCGAGACCCGCAGCAGCGCATCAGAGGCCACGGCCAGGATGGCTGCATCCCGTAACCCGGCCAGACTCTCCTCCCCATTGGTCGCCAGCGCGGCCGCGGCATCGGCCTGCTCCCAGCGCACCCCTTCGACCTGACCCCGCCCCCGTGTCCGGCCGGTACGGCGGAAGCCGGCCAGAACACGCGCCGTGGCCGATCCTACCGGGATTTCCGTTCCGGTCAGCTTGGCCCGGAACTTGACGGCCGCCACCACCAGGGCCGCCACCGCCGGCGCCTTCCCATCCTCGAACAGGTCGGACAGATACTCCGCCAAGGCGGGATCCGTCAGCGATACCCCCATCTCTGCCAGCCACGTATCCAACCGTCCAAGGGCTGCTGTATAGGCGCGCCGGGTATTCGGGGCAATCGACGCCGCGGCCAGGGCGTGTGCCGTGTCCGTGTGTGGAGCCAGACTGGGGGGCGGGGTGTCCAGATCGGGCAGCGCGACGGTGGTTGTCTTAGCCATCATTTCAAAGTTCCTCCTAGGTGGGCGCGCCGGCGTCCCAGCGCCATTCAGTCCGCCCAGTCCTGCACACTTGAATGACATTCCTATTATTTCTGATAACGAGAATTATCGGAAGGAATAGAAACGGGCAAGGGAGGCTATAAATAGGGCCACTAGAAAGGGGAAAGGGAACGTAACAGAGACCGGGTACGGGGGCGCGAAACGAAAGACTTACTACGGGAGCTAATCGTGGCGACGGTCCGCTCCTCCCGTGAGTCGGTCGTCGCACCACAAGCAGGCTTCTATGCCGCGCTGGCTAAGGCTATAGCTCTGGCGCGAAGATGAAACCAGGAATCAAGCGGTAAGACTTTTTCTATCTCACCAAGATGGACAAGGAATGCTTGCAGGGATTTGTTCGGGGGTAGAGATAAATGGGTCGCAATGCGAACCAATCCTTCCTCTAGCCACTTGAACCACACCTCGCGTGCCTCATATGCGGAAGCGGCTTGCAACAGAATTTGCAGGATTCTTGAAATTTCTTCTTCTGTGGATAGTTGGGGAACAATTCTTACAAGCGCATCCACGACCCCATCCGCCAAAGGTGTGTTACGGTTTGTCGCCGCGACGATGCTGGCTGATTCCAAAAGCCTCAGATTCTCAAGGGGCTTGGTTGAGGCGTTTGTGTCCCCTATCGTCTTTATAGCTTCCTTCACGCGGTCCAGCTCCGGTTCGCCCAAAGCAGAGCACTGAGAAACCGTTGCGAGCCACTGCAAAAGGGACAGTTCAGTGCCATCCGCGCGTGTTTTTCTCAGTTTCTCAACGGTCTCTTGTGGAAGGGGTTCAGTCGGTCGTTTATGGCCTTCAAGCGGCCCAGGAAGTCCTAGGACCTGAGTACGCGCACGGCTAATGTCTTCCGACCGTGGCACGTAGCGCCCTTCGCGTTCATGGCGTGATGTGAGGACATAGAGACGACTAAGGATTTCATTCCGCAAGAGAATGTGGCTTGTGAAAAGCATCGGCTCCTGCCTAGCCTGCACGAAGGCTGTATAAGTACCGGCCGTGGTCATGTTGCCCTGAAGCCATTTCTGAAAATCGTCAATCTTGATGGAAGCGGATTGCTCCGTCATGATGCGAGCAATCAGGCCTGCCTGCATCCATGCACCCATCCGCTTCCAGTAGCCGGGATACGTGGCCCCCTTTTCCAGAAGATTAAGTCGGTTGAGCACGAATCCGTAGAGCATCTGAAGTAGGCTGTAGATATCAAGGTCCTTCTGCTGTCCGAATCTCTCGTCCAACAGTGTGGCAACAGCCGTGGCTGCGAACTCGCGAAAACGTTCGTCTTCCTGGCGATACAGCGCGACGTCGAGTGCGCCGAGCAACGAGAACGGGTTGCTTGTCGCATGACATGAAGAGAGCGCGTTCCACACGGCATCATCGTCAAGATCAGGAATCCATTGTCCGGGGGTCAGGTCGTCGCGTAGCGCGCCAAGGCAACAGATATCGAGTCCGGCCTGAACATCGCGGCTCAAGAGTGCCTTCCGGTAGGGGACAAGCACGTCATGAAAATAGAATTCAGGTTCTTGCGCATCAGGGTTCGGACCGGCGAATCGCTCAAAATAGGATAGAGATTGCGGGACGAGATCTGTCACATCGACAGGCAACCCCTGGTGTATTTTTTGGATCAGGCTGGCTTGAGTAGCCGCGACGCCGTGGGCACACTCATCGAATATCATGGAAATCTCTTGGTGGTTCAACGTACGGGAATCGATTTCTTCGAGAAGAGATTGAAAATCCGCCGCGGTCGGTCCAAGGCGGTCAATAATACTAACAAGTGTGGTACGCCGTGCTTCCCGGTTTGGCGAGAGTAGGATCAAGTCCGGAATTGGGTCCTGATGGGAAACGTTATCGGCATCGGACCATTTAACGACGATGTTTTGGCCCTCCGTATCAAGGCCGATCGATACATCTTTCCCAGTAATGTCTCGAATCGGTTTATCTTTCTTTGTAGCAAAGACTTCCTGCGCAGTTGTGTACACTTCACTATCTACCACCTTAATATCTGATCCTATTGAGAAGAGTTGCTTTACCTCAAGACCATGTTGCCTCGCGAACTCGGCGTCTTGGGTAATAATCACTCTGCGAGCGGCCTCGGACAACTGCTCCAAAAAAAGCCTTCCGCAGACCTCTTGATCGTTCTCAAGGGCTGAAAGCTCGCCACAGACAGGCATCAGCGCCTTTTCGATCAGGGTCGCGTTGGCGGGTCGCAGCGGTTCGGGGACGGAGCGATCAAGCCAATGCGTATAATCGAGAAAATTGCGAAACTGATTTCCCGCTGGGGCGACGGCTGAAATCAGCAAGATAAATAGCGGTACCGATCTTCGTGATATAGAGATCGCGGGCCTACGACCGTGGCTCCGGGCGAATCCGTGACAATCGTCGTCCCTGACGAGTTATCGGTGGAAATGTTGTTTTGTGAGCTTGTGACGGAGGTCTGAGCTTTCGGCTTGTCCTTCTTTGATTGCCTCAACTGTAGATAAGCGACTATGACTGCAATGATGGCTACGATGAGCCCAATAGCCTCAATATCAACATACTTAGTCAGCCAGTCCATAGCGTCCCGCTCAATTATGCGATCAAGGGAAACAGTTCGGGTGTCAACTCACTCTGCGAGTGTCTTGTTGGGCCCAACTGGCGGTTTTTGCGTGAATGCCTACGCCGGCCCTTTATCGCTCTTCCTTCTCTTCCCCGGTCTTCTCCATCACTTCCCGAGCGCGCAACAATGGGAGCACTAGCGGTGGAAGTCCCATCCGGACAAACGTGCTTTGAACAAACTCACGCCAATATGGCCAGACATTGTAGAGTCCGTTCGTCTCAGCAAAGGTTGTCAGAGTTTGAGGATCGACGTGAAATCCTTCAGGAAGACGATACTGGAGTTCAAAACTTGTCTCAATCGAGACGAGAGGCTCCCCCTTTGCCTCTTCGGGGACAAGCTGAGCCCTCATTGTTGCCACAACAAAGAACGTCCCGTTTTCTTCTTGATGCTCGCTAATCTCCGCCGTTCGATTGACTAAGAGATCGACCGCGCCAGTATCGGACGGCGACCTCACCTTCGTTGCCACGTTCGCTTCAACGAGGCGAACATCTTCAATCTCAACCTCTGCAATCAATTCTTTCAGGCCATCAGCCGCCTCGCTCATGCTGCTACTCCATAGCTCTCCACTGATTCTTGATGAGGAATACTGAAGCCGGATTCCATCCGAGTTGGTGGCTGAGGCCAGGGAGCAGACCAAGATTCGATGTTGCTGACTCTCAGGTCAGGAGACTCGCTGCTGACAGACATTCTGTCACGATCTTTGGAGACCGTAATGGTGACACGATACCCCAATGCATCAACAAGTCTGGCGAGTGTCCGCAGGGTCAGGTTCCGTCCGCCCGATAAGAGCTGGGAAATGAATCCTTTGGTTTTTCCCAAGCGCTTTGCAAGCTGAGATTTGGAGATGCCCTCTTCCTGCATCACCGCGCTAACCGCTTCTGTCACCTCTAGGATCAGCTCTTCCTCGCGCAGAAGCCGTCTGTTGCGAGCTGAGGATTGCTCAAAAAGTTCATAGTCCGTGTAAGGTCGATTCATGGCGTTCCTTCCTCTCGTTGATCGTTTTCTTGGAGAATGCGAACGGCTCTTGCGATAGCAGATTTTGGCAGATTATCGCTTTTTTTCCGAAGCGCATGCGCGATAATAAAGCGTCCTTTTTGCCGATAATCACCGAGAAAACGATGTTGAAAGCTCTTAAACTCCCATAATTCTGAGCCTTTCCCCTTCGCCTTGCTTCCCAGTTTTTTGAATTTCTCCCTGTTTTGAACAAATCCTTGATTAGCAAAAAGTTGAAAAAGAGCACCGATTTTTGCTTTGTCTTTATCGGGAAGATCCAAATAATAATCCTGCGCGGGCATATCTCCGTTTTTGTCGCTCGCCCACTCGACCCTTCCCCATTTCCCATCAGCAGCAATTTGTGTCAAAACATCCTCCCCTCCCCTTCCTCCTTCAGCGCAGGTAGAAAAAGTTTAGTTATATATAAACTACACGTCAAGAGGGAAGCAAAGATTAGATCGTTTCGCATCGCCCAAGTCCACCTTGAGGAAAACGGAATGGCCTCCAGTACATCAGCTTGAGGATGCTGCGCAGCAGACTTCCATTACCTCCTCAAACGTTCTTCGTCAGATACACCCAGCCGTCTTGGGTCGTCATCTTACTTGGTTCTTTCCCAGCTCGGCCTTGTGGTCGGCCGCGGCATTCCTGGCCCCCGACCCGCGCGCCGCGTCGCCCCCCCGCCCTTTTAAGGTGGGCCTTCGGCTGTGGTCAGCTCCCAGGCGGCGCACGGGTCGGGAGAAGGTGGCGGGCAAGGCCCCGCGCGCTGTTTTTTCTTTCGGTGTCTCCCGGCGTGCGTGTCGGGATGCTCTTACGGGGAGCCGCTCAAATCGGCCGCACGGTGGAGCGGGCGGAACGCCGCCGCTTCGATCCCTGGCGGGAGATCAGCCGCGCCGGCCGGATGAGTGAACGACACGAACGCCGGCGGCGAGAGCCGCCCCCGGCCCTCCATTCCAGACCGGCCCAGAATCGCGGCCCTGGGCGGTCCGTTCACGCCCCCCCCGCCCTCTATTGCTCTCCCCACCCCCCCCGCTCCCGCCCCGACCGTCCGTATGCCGGCCGGCCAGGACGGGAGCGGGTGAGCCGGCCCGGCCCCGCCGGCCCAGCTCGCCGGTAGGAGCAAGGCTGAGCCAGACCGGCCGCTAAGCGCGGACCGTCCCGGCAAAGCCGGAAAGCGGTCATCTGAGCACCCGCGCCAGGCAGAGCCTGTCACGGCTGCAAAGCCCAGCGTCCGCTCAGTTGAAGCCCACGCCTCCCTGGCACCCCGCGCCAAGAGAGCCTGTCATGCGTTGCGCTGTCGGTCGGCTGCCAGATGCCGGCGGCGCATGTGCCGTTCGGCTGCTTGCGACTTTTTCCCGGCTCCAGAGATGGGCGAGAGGCGGGAAAAAATCTTGTGTTTTTGCTAGGGACAGGAGGTGCAAGACAGCAGACGTATTATCGAATCATGGTCTTTGGTTTTGTCTCATCACCGGGCGGAAGCCCCCCCAACAGAGGAGGTACAAGATGGCCAGCCTAAATAACGTGCTGATTCTCGGGAATGTGGGCAACGAGCCGGAGGTTCGCCAGACACAGAGCGGACGGGCGGTGACCAACTTTCCGGTGGCAACGCCGGACGCGGGGGGTGAGGGAGCAGACCGCCAGGAGCGGACCGAATGGCATCAGGTAGTGGTGTGGGGGAAGCTGGCCGCAACCTGCGGGCAGGATCTCACCAAGGGCCGCCAAGTCATGGTGGAAGGCCGGCTCCAGACGCGGAGCTATGAGGATCGAGCCGGCAACAAACGGTCCGTGACCGAGATTGTTGCCCAGCAGGTGCAGTTTCTCGTGGGTCGGAAGGATAACGGTGCGGACGCCGGCGCCGGCACCCCGGCCGCCGATACGAGCTCCTAGGACCAATAGGCAGGGCCAGCGCCCTGCCACCCCAGGCAGCGGCCAGCCCCCCCGCAGCGCAGCACTAAGCCGTGCACATGTTCCCGCCGCGCATCGGCGTCGGCAGTCTTGAAGGCACGACGGACCCTTGCAGCGTGTAGCGCGGCGCGTTACAATACGGCATGAGGATCAGGCACAAGGGACTGCGGGCGCTGCACGAGCGCGACAATCCCGCGCGGGTGCCTGCCGGTCTGGTACCACGGCTGAAGCGTATCCTGTTCCGGCTGCAAGAGGCGACGCATCCGCGAAGCGCCGATGCGCCGGGCTTCCGGCTGCATCCCCTGAAGGGCGACCGCGCGGGCCAGTGGAGCGTCCGCGTCTCGGGCAACTGGCGCGTGGTGTTCCGCTTCGAGGACGGCGAGGCCGTGGCCGTGGACCTGATCGACTCTCACTGACCGAAGGGGAGTGCTGACCATGAACGACATTGTAAGCAAGCGCGGCGGGCCGATGCTGACCCCCCCCCACCTGGGCGAACTGATCCGCGAGAGCATGGACGAGGTGGGCTGGAACGTGACCGAGACGGCGGCGCGTCTCGGGTGCGAGCGCGGCACGCTGTCGCGCCTGCTGAACGGCAAGGCGGGCGTGTCGGCGAACATGGCGCTGGCGCTGGAGGACATCGGCTGGGGCACCGCTGATCACTGGATGCGGATGCAGGCGAGCTACGAGCTTGCGCAGGCGCGGCGCGACCGGACGGCTACGGAACGTCGTATGCGGGCGTGGCCCGCATGATCGAGGCTCGCGCCGGCGGCGCGGGCAGCTCAGGCTGATGCGCCTGTCTTGGAACGAAGTCCGTGCCCGCGCCGCCAAGTTCGCGGACGACTGGCAGAGAGTGTCAAGCGGGGGGAATCCGCGGGGACGGCGCACTATAAGGAAAATAAATATGGCTGAACGCGTAAGAAATGTAACCCGAAGAATTATACCCGAAAAACCTATGGTAACGTGGCTGACTACATCCTCTTTTACACCAAAGGCGCCGCCTATGTCTGGAATCGACCAGTCGAAGCATAGGATGAGAAACGGGCTCTGAAGGAATACCAGTACGTTGACCCTGATGGCCGGCGGTATAAAAAGGTTCCTGTCCATGCTCCCGGCGTTCGGAATGGTGAAACTGGTAAAGAATGGCGCGGGCAGCTACCGCCCCCCGGTAAGCATTGGCAGTACTCTCCTGCTACCTTGGACGAAATGGATGCACGGGGAGAGATTTACTGGTCTGCAACTGGGAATCCCCGCAGGAAAATCTATCTGGAAAACAGCGCGGGGGTCCCCGTGCAAGACATCTGGATGGATAGGCTGTTTTCCTCAGGCCGTTTCTCCGCCAAGTCCGTTCCTTTTTTACATGAGTTAAGGATAAAATATGGCCACTGATGAACAGAACGCTCTTACAATACGGTTTACCGGACCGCAGTTAGTCACACATGGGCTTCCAATATATGATCTTGGAGTTGCCTTTGTTGCTCTGCAACGAATGATGCACAAGGCTTATTTGGCTACTGAAAACCGACTGGAGAAAGGGAAGTATCCAGAGAAATACGAAAGAGAGTTGCTCTCTCTCCAGATTGGAACGCACGAAAAAGGATCTGATTTCTTTGGGCTTGTACCAATTTTAGCCGATTCGCATGCGATCAACGCTATCCAAAAGGCAGTCGAGTTTGTTATTGCAGGTGTTATCTCATACGCGGTTGGGAAAGTCCTGGATAGTGAACGCAATGTATTATCAGAGCCGGATGAGAGAAAACAGATGTTTACTTGCGTGGCTGGCCTGTCCAATGAGCTGCCTGCCTCCGGCGTATGTTCTTGGCAAAGATTGTTCGAAGGCGGCGCGCGGCTTTCACGCCCATGAAAAGAGCCTGTTGCAGTCTATGAGTCTACATTCTATACGTAGCTATATGATACCCACTTCCGAAAGGTGAGTGATTAAACCCTGAACCGCTTCGTCCGATTTCCGAATGTGGGCAACGTACTTCATTACTCCATTCCTGTTAGGAAGAAAAAAACGCTCGTCAATAGGGAGTGTGACCCAGTGGCAGGACCATTCTCTTCAGGGTCCCTGTTCTGATCGTTTCCCGTTCGTATAGGCTGCCCTAGCTCATTCCTATAGGCAAGAGGCATGCCGTCCGAACAGTTCCAGTTTCATATTTCTGACGCCGCCCAAGCGCTTGGCCTCAAAGCCGTCTGCTTTGTGATTGAGGGGGTCCGTAATCAACACTCACATCCTGAGTTTGAAAGACTCAAGGCACAAACGCTCGCTCAGGTGGTCAAAGACCTCTCGTTTGAAGCCATACAGGCCGACCCTATTCTGAGCGGTTTTCACGCCCTGCATGACGCCATTGGACGCTCCAATCGGAAAAACGTGGCCTCACCCGAAAGCTTGCTCAAGCTGGTTTTACAAACAGGCGGTCTGCCGCAGGTTCATCTGCTTGTTGACATCTATAATCTCGTGTCAGTGAAAACCCGTCTCTCTTTGGGGGCGCACAACCTCAGAGCGATCAACGGTAATGTGCAGCTTCGTCTCACGGACGGCAGTGAGACCTTTTGGCCTATGGGCTCGGACAAGCCCAAAGTCGTGAGCCCTGGCGAATACGCCTATATCGATGACGAGCACAACGTGCTGTGTCGCTTGGAAATACGCCAGTGCGAGAGAACGAAAATCACCCTCGATACGACCGACGGTTTTTTCATCGTGCAGGGCAATACCCGGACAGCAGATACCTATCTGCACGAAGCGACAAGCGAACTCCTCACCCTCATTAAACGGTTTTGCGGCGGTCAGGCACGCATGCTGTCGCAGTGATACTTTCCGCTTCAGATACCTCTTCGGGAGTCCTCTTCTCCGGTGGGCAGATTGTGGTCCATCTCAAACGCCGGCTGCTGGAGTTTGGCGCAGCGACCCACCAGCTTGGCCGGCACGCCGGCGACCGTACAACCCGACGGGACATTGGTAAGCACCACACTCCCCGCACCAACCTTTGCGTTTGCCCCGACCTCGACATTGCCCAGAATCTTGGCCCCGGCACTGATCAAGACCCCCGTCCGAATCTTGGGATGTCGGTCGCCGGTCTCTTTTCCGGTTCCTCCGAGAGTTACTTCCTGGAGCATGGACACGTTGTTCTCGACCACGGCCGTCTCCCCAATGACGAGACTGCTACCGTGGTCAATAAAAATCCCCGAACCAATCCGGGCCGCGGGGTGGATATCCACGCTGAAGACTTCCGAAATCCGGTTCTGCAAGCAGAAGGCCAAAGTCTTCCGGTCCTGCTTCCACAGCCAGTGCGCCACGCGATAGGCTTCGAGCGCGTGCAGACCCTTATAGTACAGCAAGGGCGCTGAATAGAACGAACAGGCCGGGTCGCGGTCGCGAACCGCGCAGATGTCCGCCCGGACGGCCTGACCGATCTGCCGGTCATCAATCAGCGCCTCCATAATGATGTCGCGCAGGGTAATGGACGGCAGATTGAGATTTGTCAGCTTCCCGGCCAAAAGATAGCTCAGCGCTTCCTCTAATGAGGAGTGATTCAAAATAATCGAATGTAAAAAGCTCGCCAACACAGGCTCGCGGTCGGCTTCCAATGCGGCTTCGTCTCGAATGGCTTGCCAGACCCAGTCGTCAGATGTTTGGTGTTGCTTGACGGCACGCATACAGGTCCTCCTGAGAAAACTTTCTGGTATAATCAGGCTTTCTCCTCGTCCTAGACTTTTCCTCTACACGGAACGGTGAGGAAGAACAATATGATTGAGCTGAGATGGGATATGTTGCATGAAACGCCTGTGTGTTTTTACCGGATCGTACCCGGGCGCCCGACCTGAATATCTCTCGGCCGCCCAAGCCCTCGGCACAGAACTGGCCGCCCGGGGTCTCGAACTGGTCTACGGAGGGGCGCATATCGGTCTCATGGGCGCGCTGGCTGACACCGTCCTGGCCGAGAATGGGCGGGTGATTGGCGTCATTCCCGACACGCTGGTTGACCGGGAGGTGGCCCACCACGGCCTCTCCGAACTCCACGTGGTCGGCTCCATGCATGAGCGCAAGGCGAAAATGGCCGAACTCGCCGACGGTGTGATCGCCCTGCCCGGCGGCATTGGCACGCTGGAGGAATTGTTTGAAGCGCTCACCTGGCGGGCGTTGAATATCCATACCAAGCCCTGTGGCCTGCTGAATATCAATCATTACTACGACTTGCTGCTTCAGTTCTTGCAGCATACCGTGGACGAAAAGTTCTTGAAAGCTGACTATCACGCCATGCTTCTGGTAGAAGAACAGCCGGGTAAGCTGCTTGATCGCTTGGAACAACAAGAAGGCTCACCATGACGCATACGCCCATCAATCTGACGCAAAAACTCAATGCGTTCTCAGCCCATTGGTCTCCCAAAATTATCGCCCGGATGAACGACTATCATTTCAAACTGGTCAAGCTCCAAGGCAATTTTGTTTGGCACAGACATGTTGATACCGACGCAGTCTTTCTTGTTATACAGGGGTCGATGCAGATTGATTTTCGGGATGGCAATGTTGCGCTGAGGGCAGGAGAAATGTTTGTTGTGCCGAAAGGCGGCGAGCATAAACCGTGGGCCGAGAAGGAATGTCACGTCCTGCTGGTTGAGCCCGCAGGCACGGTCAATACAGGCGCCGCCGGTGGCGACTTGACGGCCGATAATGATAGTTGGGTCTAGGAGGGTGCTCAGCCTCGTTGCAGCGGACCTGAAGCGCTGCGTACGGCACCTGTTTTGGATATGGATACTCCACCGCCGGACTACTACTACCGTCACTTCCCTTCCCAGGTCCTGCCGACTCGGACGCCGTTTACTCGCGTCGGTCGAGGGGATGCGGGCCTCTTGTTTATTTATGTCTCCAATCGCCGCCAACGCTGGAGTGTCTTACTCGACAAGGAGCGGGTCGAGTACATCTATCCAGAAGCGCGCAAACAGATTCCGCCCGGCTTCGCGCATGTCTGGTTGTTGGAAAAGTGCTATAGTACGCGCCCCGCCGGTTTCCACACGCGGACAAAACCGCTCCACCAGCCCGCTCAAGGAGACCGCACCCCAGTCACCGGACTGGGGGAGTCGTTCATTCTCTTAGCCGAACCGTCCCCCGCGCCCGGCGTGCAAGGCGATGTCCTGTCCTACCACTTGCAGGAAGGGGCCGCTATCGAAGCGGCCGAAGCATACACCAGGCGGTACCACCGTCGCGCCGTCGTGGGTTTGCTGGTCTGGGACGATTATTGGTTCTAGGGCTCATCCATCACAACCAGCCTGATTTGCGGCGGTTGGGCGGTTCCACGCCGGTCAGACAGAGCCGCACCGCGCTCCAGGCCGCGTGAAACGCGTTGCGCAAGGCAACCGCGTCAAGGGCGAGTACACGCATCCAGACGCCCGCATTGTCAGGCAGGATTGACGCGCCGGCATAGATGTCGGGAAGAGGATTGAGCACCGTTCGTAAGATGGTCACCAACTCCTCGGTAGCGTGGCCCGACACCACCCAGAACGTCCCCTGCGTCTGATAACGCCGCAGGGCCGGGGGCAGACTCGCAACGAACTCGTGGCCGGTCATCTCGAAGCGGTCCACGCAGCAGCGCTGCCCGTCCGGTCGTTGAAATACGATTTCGCTGAAAATCGATCCAAACGGACGGGCCAAGGCGTCCGGGTCGTGCAATCCAAAGGCATCGCCGCCGATGACCGTCGCCCCTTCCCCGACAATGATATGGACAGAAGAGCGGAAACGCGCCTGGGGGAATAATGCGAGCGGGTCGGGCAGATACTCGACAAAGCTGCCCTTGCCCGCCCGGATAGAAACCTGCTGCGTGGCGACCCTGCTCTCCCGCATCGAGTGGACAACGGTCGCCCCTTGGGTTGTCAGATGCACGCACGCCCCGGCCTCCACCGAAAAATCGAGTGCCAAACGCTCATTTTCATACACCCCGCCAGAGATGGACTGGAGCATCAGCGTCAGCATCCCGTGCGGAGCCCGGTCGAGACAGAACGGCTGGGTGAGGGTGAAAGGATAGGTCGTCCGTTGCTTGGCGATAAAGGTCTGACCGGAGGGGTCGAGTTTGAAGCTGAGAGAAGCGTGGGGAGGCGTGACGGAGCATGGCTGGGCTGAGAGCCGAGGGGCGGATTCACTGCTCATGGCGTGTTACGGAAGCTGCGCCGCTCAGCGTAAAAAATACTTTCTGGCGAGCGGGACTTCCTCCGCGGGCTCACACGTCAGCAGCTCGCCATCGGCGTACACCTCATACGTGTGCGGGTTGACAGTAATGTCCGGGCAGGCATCGTTATGCAGCATATCCCCCTTCCCCACCGCGCGCGTATTCCGAATCGGCAACATGGGCTTGTGGAGTTCGAGCTTGCGCGGAATATCGGCCTCAAGCGCCAGGGAACTGGCGAAGACCGCACTGAGGGCAGACGGCGCGCTGCCCACCGCTCCCCACATGGGACGCTGGACGATAGGCTCAACCGGGAAGATACAGCCACTCGCATCCCCCATGATAGACCAGGCCATAAAGCCGCCCTTCATCACCATCAGCGGTTTGGCACCAAAAAACGCCGCCCCCCACAACACCAGATCGGCCATCTTGCCGGCTTCCAGCGAACCGACGTAGTGGTCAATGCCCATCGCCCGGGCCGGGTTGATGGTGTATTTGGCAATATAGCGCTTGATCCGCTCATTATCGGCGCGGGCCGTTTTTTCCGTGGAGAGACGGCCGCGTTGGTCCTTCATTTTACTCGCCAGCCGCCAGCAATTCGTAATGGTTTCATGCACCCGTCCCATCCCCTGCGTGTCCGCGGCAAACATCGAGATCGCGCCAAGATCGTGCAAGACGTCTTCCGCGGCCATGGTCTGCGGCCGGATGCGGCTTTCGGCAAAGGCGACATCTTCCGGCAAGCGCCAGTTCAGCATATGGGCGTCCATGGTCATGGGCAGAGCTTCGTCGAGCGCGTTGCGCGAGTAGGGGTTGGTCGGGTTGGTGGAAGACGGCAGGCAGTTGGGCACGCCCGCGACCCGGATGAGATCGGGCGCATGACCGCCACCGGCCCCCTCAACGTGGTACATGTGAATCGTCCGCCCGGCGATCGCGGCCAACGTGTCCTCACAATAGCCGGCCTCGTTGATGGTGTCGGTGTGGAGTTGAACCTGAAAGTCGTATTGATCCGCCACCGTGAGCGCACAGTCGATGGTGGCCGGCATAGCCCCGAAATCCTCGTGGACCTTGATGCCGATCGCCCCGCCGGCCACACTCTCCTCAATCGCAGCGCCGACATGCGAGTTGCCCCGCCCCAGAAAACCGAAATTCAAGGGATAGTGCTCGCAGGCCTTGAGCATCTTCGCCAGATTATTCGGCCCCGCGCAACTGATATCGAAATGCGGCCCCATGGTTCCGCCAATGATGGTCGTAATGCCGCTGGCCAGGGCGTGCTCACACTGCTGCGGGCACAGGAAGTGGGCGTGCGCCTCCACTCCCCCTGGGGTAATGATCAGGCCATCGCCGTGCACGATGGTCGTACAGGGGCCGCAGACCAGCTCCGGCTGGACACCGTCCTGGATGGCGGGATTCCCGGCTTTTCCCACACCGACTATCCTGCCGTCCTTAATACCGATATCGCCCTTCACAAGGCCAAGCACCGGGTCGATGATCGTGGCGTTGTGGATCACCATATCCAGCCCGCCCGACGCCGCGGTCGTGGGGGCGTGAAAGCCCATCCCGTCGCGCATCACCTTGCCGGCTCCAGTCAGACACTCGTCACCATAGACTGCATAGTCGTGCTCAACCTCGGCCAGCAGTGAGGTATCGCCCAGACGCACCATATCGCCCGTTGTTGGCCCATACGTGGCCGCATAGGCCGCCCGTGTCAGTCTGGCCATATTCCCTCCTATGCGCCCTTAAAGCCGCGTTCTTTGGCCCGCTGGAGAGCAGCTCTCTTGACCGCCTCGGAATGAATGGAGCCGTTGGTGAGATTATTGAGACCGGTGACTTCGCCGCTGCCGCCCAGGGCGACTAACGGTACGGCTTTCTTCACCCCAGGCTCAAAACGCACCGACGCGCCGGCCGGTACGTCCAGGCGCATACCGAACGTCCGCGCCCGATCAAACTCCAGGGCCTTGTTGGCTTCAAAGAAATGAAAATGACTGGTCACCTGGATGGCGCGGTCCCCGGTATTGACGACATCAAGGGTCAGGGTTTCGCGACCGGCGTTCAGGTCGATCTCTTCGTCAGGCGTCAAGATCGCGCCGGGCCGCCCATACGGCGAGTCGGGCAGGGGCGCGGAGCCGGGACGGATCGGATTGTACACGGCAATGAGCTTGGTCCCATCCGGGAACATCCCATCGACCATAATCCGGGACACCAACTCAGCAACGTTGGGTAGCACGTCGTCGGTCGTCAGCAGCGTTGACCCCAGGCTGACCAGTTCCGTAACCGATCTCCCCTCACGCGCGCCCTCAAGCAGTTCGTCCGTGATATAGGCAATGGCCTCGGCGGCGTTGAGTTTGAGCCCTTTGGCCTTATGGCGGCGCGCAAGTTCAGCCGCCATAAAAATGGTGAGGCGTTCGTTTTCCGTGGGCGTGAGGTTCAGCATGGGCGTTCCTCCTGGAGATCGGTTACTCCGCGTGGGGTATGCGCTGAGCGCGTGGGTCAGTTCGCAAACAACCGCGTCGCCTGGGTCTCATGCCGCATCATGGCAATATCCGCGACCGGCGTAAAGCTGGTGAGAGACTCGGGCAGGGGCGCGGCAAGCAGCGCGGTCAGTGCGGGGCGTATCTGCTGCACAATCAGCTGCGCCTGGATATGACTCACAAAGCCGAGCCGGATGGCCGCACTCACAAACGCCACGCCTTGGAGATGGCCGGACAGCAGGCTGGCCTGCTCCGCGTCTAACCCGATCCCCCGCCAGACCAGACCTTGAACAACAGGGAGATGACCCCACGCCTGCCCGGTTTTGACAAATTCCAGATAGTCGGCCGCGCGGGGCGTCTCGAGCCGAGCGTGTACGCGCAGCAGGGCCCGGCCGGCCCGCTGCGATACAACGCGCAACTCACGCGCAAGCGAGAGCGCCTCCAGTTCTCCATCAACCACAGCAACTTTTTCTAGCTCGTCCGCTGCCCGATGTACCCACACAAGGGCGGGTCGGTCGCACCGTGCCCAACGATGTTGGAGTTGGCCCTGGACAAAGTGCAGCAGGGTCTCGGCGTCCTGCACATAGGTATCGGTAAAAAGCGTCTCCAATCCCCACGAAGCGGCAAAGCCCCCACCGGGGAAAAAGCTGTCGCCGTGTTGCAGCGCGGTCAAGAGGACAGTCGGGTCAGTCATGCGGATTTTTTAATTACCCAAAGCCGATTCCGAATACAAACTCGTCTGGGGTCGATTTTTGGTAGTGTCTCAGTTTCAAATCTTCCTGTCCATCTGCCGGCGTCACGCCCCCCTCCCTAGCCCTCCCCTCACGGGACGTGTGATGCAGATGAACTTGGCCAGTTCTAGAAGGGAAAGCCTGTCCTGAGCAAGTCGAAGGGGGGTGGGGGGAGGGGGAAGATTCAGATTGAGACACTACCCGATTTTCTTGCTAAGTCAGTCTGTCTATACAAGAGGCGTATCTTCAGTTTTCCCCCGAAGAGAACTCAGCACTATGACCACACCTGTGGAGTCTCCAGACAAACATCCATTCGTCTTTCACCCCCATCGCACCTTTACGACCCTGAGCTTACCCGTCATGGCCTCTCTCGTGGTCGAGCCGTTTGCCGGCCTGGTTGACACTGCATTTGTAGAACGGCTGGGCGCGGCTTCGGCAGCCGGACTTGGCGCGGCAACCGCGTTGCTGTCCGGGGTCCTCTGGATATTCAATTTTCTGGGCGTCGGCACCCAAACCGAGGTGGCGCAAGCCATGGGGGCAGGCAAAGCGCAACAGGTCGGCAGGGTGGCCAGCCTGGGGTTGCTGCTCGCCATTCTCTTGGGGCTGGGGCTGACGCTCATCACCTGGCCAACAATCGAGCGCTTTTCCGTCTGGATGAGTGCGGATGCTGTCGTTCAGGCGGATACTCAAATCTATCTGCACATTCGCCTGCTGGGAGTGATTCCCAGTCTCGTCGTGACGGCGGCTTTTGGCGTATTGCGCGGGCTGCAAGCCATGCGCACCTCACTCTGGATTGCGGGCGGGATGAGTCTGGTCAACATCGTCTTGGACCCTATTTTGATTTTCGGGGTTGGCCCGGTTCCAGCGCTGGGGATTGCCGGCGCTGCCTGGGCGACCGTACTGAGTCAGGTTCTTGGTATGGTGTGGGCGCTCTGGATCGTTGCCAGGCGCACGGGACTGAGCGCTGAGTTTGCCTGGCAGCGGACACGGCGTTTTTTTCTGATTGGCCGCGACTTGGCGCTCCGGACGGGATTCGCTCAAATCTTTATGCTGGCCTCAACCTGGACGGCTCTTCAGATCAGCGTCGAGGCCGGCGCGGCGCATCAGGCCCTGCGTCAGCTATGGATGTTTCTGGCCTTTCTGCTGGATACCTATGCTGTCACAGCCCAAAGTCTGATCGGATACTTCCTGGGCGCGACACGGATAGGCATCGCCCGGCAGGCCGCGCGTATTGCCTGTCGTTGGGCGCTTGGGACCGGTGGGGTGCTATTGATCGTACTACTGCTGGGTGAGCGTCTCATTGCGTTTCTTTTAGTGCCGCCGAGCGCCCAGGCGCTTTTCCTGGTCGGCCTCTTCATCTGCGCCGTGACCCAGCCGCTCAACGCCCTGTCCTTTGTCACAGACGGTATTCATTGGGGCACCGGTGATTATGCCTATCTGCGCAACGCCATGATCCTAGCCACGGGGATGGGCGTGCTTGTCCTGCTGTGTATCGATCCGACGCACTCGCAGGCATTTGCCCAGGTGTGGCTGGCAATGGCAGTGTGGATCGTCATCCGAGCGACGTTTGGCCTGCTGCGCATCTGGCCGGGCATAGGCAAGGCGGTTCTGCGGCTGTCAGAGCCGGACTCGGCAGTCCATCGGTAAAAAATGCAACCCTCTCCTTATCCCCCCATCTCCGCGATACGCCGCGCCATCCACTCGACATAGGTCGTGCGGGTCATGCCGCGCCTTCGCGCTTCAGCATCGATGAAAGCAGCCACGCCCTCGTCGAGCGCGATATGGATGCGCACGCTCCGACCCGAGGGACGGATCAACGGGATGGACACAAGAGCCTGCCCGGCCAGGGGTTTCACCCGTTCCAGGGTACTTGGCGGCATGATTTCCTCGCCGTCCTTCTCTGTCTCAACCGCGTAATCGCGTAGCGCTTCCTCAGCGTTCAGCATTGCCTCGTCAACGGTTTTTCCCATGGCGACGATGCCGGGAAGGTCGGGAAACGTCACACCGTAATCGCCTTTTTTGCCGTCGATCAGTGCGGGATAGCGGAGCATGCCTGCGTCCTCCTCTTGGGTCAATTATTCTGGCCAGCCAGCCTTTTTTGCGATGGAACGGGCCACGCCGAGGGATACCGTCTTATGTCTGGGCAGGGTAATGATGCCCTTGATAGACAGGTGCCGCTAAATGTCGTGACCGGAGCCGTGGCGCGCCAGATACCATCCGTCCTTTTCCAACTTACGCCTGATCTGGTCCGTTTTCGTTTCCATCACCACATTTTTCTTGCACATATAGATGCGCCCTTTTATGGAGATACATCAAGCCTCTCCGACCAAAGATTGAGCGATACAGACAGGAGCAGTCTGGTAGGAATATACTGCGAAGATTCTACTGAGAGACTGGAAAGGAGGCTGCCATGTCTAGCCCGTTCTCTGGTGGCTGCGCGTGTGGCGCGGTTCGATATGAGTGTACGGCCGACCCGGTGTTCTCGTGGAATTGCCACTGTCGGGACTGTCAACGCGCGAGCGGCAGCGCCTTTTGTCCGGTTTCGTACATCCCCAAGACCGCGCTCTCCAGCACCGGAGCAATCACCTATCACGAAGTGAAGGCCGAAAGCGGGCGGACCGTACGTCGCGGCTTTTGTCCGCAGTGCGGCTCGCCGGTCTTTATCCTGGCCGAGCTTGTTCCCGAGTTGATAGGCGTCTGGGCCGCCAGCCGGGATGAGCCGAGTCAGTTTCAGCCCGCGGTCAATGTCTGGACCGCGAGCGGCCAGCCCTGGGATGAGATGCACGCAGCCCTGCCGGCCTGTCCGCAAGCCCCGACTGACGCGGAGATGCAGCAGATACTGGACTCGTAGTGAGCAGGCGCGCTCGTCTGTCCATTCGTCTTTCCGACAATACAACGCTAACCGACCGGCGCGGTCATTTCTCAAATAGTTCTGTCTCTTATTGAGGCGCAGGATTCCGCATTCTCCCTTGACGTGGCTCCAGCGTTTTTCATACAGTCGAGATTGATCACACTCAAAGAGGAGGCGGTCTATGATCACACGCAGCAACCCGGAGGTAGATTATATTGCGGACGAGGTCTTCCAGACCTACGCGTTCACCCAAAACATCAGGGCCGGCAATACGCTCTACCTGTCGGGCGTCACCCCCCTCAAGGGCGACCTTGAGCATGTTGAGGTGGTCGGTGTCGGAGATATACGCGTCCAGGTCACCCAGACCCTGGAGATCATAGAGCGTTGTCTGGCCGCCGAGGGAGCGACCTTCAAAAACTGGGTCATGCAGACCGTCTATACCACGAACATGACTGAGCTCCAGAAAACGGCCGACATCTTTCGCGAGGCATTCGGGGGCTATTCGCCGACGAGTACCTGGGTCGAGATCAAGGGCCTCTTTGTTCCCGAGCAGATGGTCGAGATCAGCGGGATTGCCATTTTAGACTGAGCCCGTCGTCTCTTGCCGAGCAGTTCAAAGGAGTTTCGTCATGCCAGACCAATTTGCGTATTTGGATGCGACCGCCCAGGCCGAACTCGTCAAAACAGGTGCGGCTTCGCCCCTGGAACTGATCGAGGCCGCGATTGCCCGGATCGAACAGCTCAACCCCCAGCTCAACGCGGTGATTCACCCCTTGTTTGAAAAGGCGCGTACCCAAGCCCAGGCTGCCGACCTGCCGGACGGCCCCTTTCGCGGCGTCCCATTTGTGATGAAAGACCTGCTCGGCGGCCCCGCCGGAGAGCCGCTGCATAACGGCATGCAGTTTCTGAAACGGTTGAACTTCACCTCGTCGCAAGACACCTATCTGTCAGTGAAGTTTCGTGAGGCCGGCTTTATCAGCGTTGGTCGCACCAACACGCCGGAATGGGGGCTGATGGGCACGACCGAACCCGCAGCCTATGGCCCGACCCATAACCCGTGGAATCTCGATCATTCTCCCGGTGGCTCAAGCGGTGGGAGTTCCGCTTGTGTCGCTGCCCGTATGGTCACGGTCGGGCATGGGGGCGATGGAGGCGGGTCGCTGCGGATTCCAGCCAGCATGTGTGGCATTGTCGGGCTCAAACCCAGCCGGGGCCGGGTGTCGTTTGGTCCGGGTATGGGCGAGTGCTGGCACGGGATGGCCAATGAAGGGGTAATGACGCTTTCGGTGCGCGACATGGCCGGTGTGCTCGATATGATGCACGGCGTCATGCCCGGCGACCCCTACTCCGCGCCCACGCCTGTTCGGCCGTACACCGAAGAGGTCGGGCGCGACCCTGGCAAGCTCCGTATCGGCCTCATGCTCCAGCGGCCGCGCAACGATGCCCCTCTGCACCCGGAGTGTAAGCGCGCGGTTGAGCAGACTGGTAAGCTACTCGAATCGCTCGGCCATACGGTCGAGATCGCGCATCCCGAAGCCTATGACGAACCGGAGTGGATCGACCACTGGACCCATGTAGTCAATGCCCACTCGGCCCTGACCGCGGATGAGATCGAAGCCGCCGCCGGGCAGCGTATTGGCGAGGGCGATATTGAGCCGTACGCTTGGCGCTTCGTGGAAGAGGGCCGCAAGATTTCGGCAACCAGTTATCTGGCGTCCATGAACTGGCTGCACGCCTGGGCGCGCCGCCTGGCCGGTTGGTGGGTCAACGGCTTTGATCTCCTGGTCACCCCCACGCTAGGCGAGCCGCCGCCGCGTCTGGGCGATATGGGCGGACCCAGCACGGACAATCTCGCCAAGTGGGAGCGTAACCTTGAGGTTATTCCCTTTACGCCGGCGAATAATGCCTCGGGCCAGCCGGGGCTGTCGCTGCCGCTCCATTGGACCCCGGACGGTCTGCCGGTCGGCGTCCATTTTGTCCCGGCCTATGGCCAGGAGGACCTGCTGCTGCGGATTGGGTCACAAATCGAGCAGGCCCAGCCGTGGATGGATAAGCGTCCGCCTGTGTGTGCGTAAACCTCGCTCCTTCAGGAGGGGGAGCCGCATGAGGAGGAAGCATGGAATTCGGGATTGCCTATCCGGCCCGTCTTGAGGCGTGGAAAGACCTGGTCCGAGCCGAAGAACTCGGCTTCAGCTATGCCTGGTTCTATGACTCGCAGATGCTCTACAGCGACGTATACGCCTGTCTGGCGCTGGCGGCCGAGCATACCAAAACGATCAAACTCGGCACCGGCGTTGCGATCCCCAGCAGCCGACTCGCCCCGGTCACGGCGCACTCGATTGCCACCATTAACCAGCTTGCCCCCGGACGCGCCATCCTCGGCATCGGCACGGGTTTTACCGGTCGGAACACCATGGGCCTGCCGCCCGTCCGGCTGGGGCCGGTCCGAGAGTATATGCAGCAGTGTCGAACGCTGTTACGCGGGGAAGAGGTCCTCTTTCGCGAAGGCGAGCGCGAACGCTGGATTCGCTTTCTGCACCCCGACCGTGGCTATATTAACCTGCGAGATAGTATTCCGATTTACTTTGCGGCCAACGGCCCCAGGGCGATGGAACTGACCGGGGAGGTTGCGGACGGCTGGATTACCGTCTTCTCGGATGCCGAATATTTCAGCCGCGACCTGGCAACCGTGGCGCGGGGCGCGGAGAAAGCAGGTCGGTCGGTCGAGGCGATTGCGCGCATGGCCCTGACAACCACCTGCCTGCTACAGCCAGGCGAGTCGCCGACCTCACCTCGGGTTCTCGAACGGGTTGGTCCCTACGCCATCCTGCCCCTGCACGCCATGTGGGAAGGTTCGGCGGTGGCCGTCGAGCAGTCCCCCTTAGGCTGGCTCTACGCGCGCTACCGCGACGATTATATTGCCAAGATGCAGACCCCCCAGGACCGTCGCTATCTTGAAGTGCACGAGGGGCATTTGATCTATCTCAAGCCGGGGGAAGAGGACTACCTGACCGAAGACCTGATTCGGACCTCGACGCTGACCGGGACCGGCGAGGAAATTATCGCGCGCATCAAGGCGCTCGAAGCCGCCGGCCTGACGCAGATTACCGTTCAGGTTGTGACGGATGGTCGGGAACTCATAGAAGAGTTTGGCCGAGAAGTGATTGCAAAGTATTAATAGTCACCCATTAAGGAGGAAAGAGTATGGCAACGAAAAAGGCCACTCCCGTACAGGACGCAGCCGTTGCGAAGATTATCGATCCGGGCTGGAGCTGGGACGATGGTCTGCCCTTAGTCCAAGCCAAGCAGATCGGCAACACTATCTACGTGTCCGGCCAGGTCGCTTTCAACCCGCAGGGGAAGCTAGTCGGCAAGGGTAATATGAAGGTCCAGACGCGCCAGGTCTTCCGCAATATCAAGGCAGTCCTCGCTGCGGCGGGCGCGAAGATGGACCATATTATCAAGATCAATACTTATATTACCGACGGCAGCAAGTTCATGGAGATGCTCGAAGCGCGCGGAGACATCTTCGGCAACAACCCGCCGGCCAGTACGGCCGTTGTTGTGGCCGGCCTGGCTTTTCCGGGGCTCCTGATCGAGGTGGAAGCGATTGCCGTCAAGCCGTAACGCTGCGCTTTCCAATCGGACCCGGAACCCGCAGCAAAGAGTAAACGTGTCCTCCACTAGACATGAAAGGCTGGACACGTTTACTCTTCACCTCAAGGGCTTGCTGCTCATGCTCGGCGCAAGCTTGTGCTGGAGCACGGGCGGCCTGTTTGTCCGCTCCGTCAGCGTCCCCAATAGCTGGGAGATCGCCTTCTGGCGCTCGCTCGCCATGGGGGTGTTCCTTTTTGTCTGGCTCTCCTGTCGCTACGCGGGCCACGTGCGACGAGCGGTCGTCGCCATCGGGCCGGGCGGCTTCCTGGCCGGCCTGTGCTTGGCTGCCTCATTCCTGGGTTTCATTCTCGCTGTCACCCAGACAACGGTGGCGCAGACGCTCGTCATTATCAGCACCTCGCCCTTTCTGGCGGCACTTTTTGGGCGGGTGTTTCTTGGGGAGCTGGTACCGGTACGTCGCTACGTTGCGATGAGCATCGCGCTGACCGGCATCATCGCCATGTGTCTCGATTCTTTCACCACCGGGACGCTGGCCGGGAGCGTCATAGCCGCTGGCGTTGCGGTGGCCTTTGCCGCCTGTGTGATTCTGCTGCGTCACAGCCAGGCGCACGCCGATATGACACCAGCCGTGCTGGTTGCCGCGCTTATCTCCAGCGCCGTGGCCCTGCCCTTCAGCCTGCCGTTTCAGGCTGCGTGGCAGGACATCGGCATCCTGGCATGTATGGGCACCCTTCAGGGCGGGCTGGGTTGCCTGCTCATGACGCTGGCAGCACGACATATTACCGCAGTTGAAGTCAGTCTCCTGGCTCTCCTGGAAACCATCCTTGGGCCGCTGTGGGTGTGGATCGGCGTGGGAGAACGACCCAGCGATCTCGCCATTGTTGGCGGCCTGGTTGTGGTTGCCTCGTTAGCGCTGAACGAACTCCTGGGCCTGTACGGACAAAGCCGCACAGTGGAAGCACCGCTGCCCTCAGGTCAATCGGCAGGTCAATCCGTGTGATCTCGTTTATTATTCCCGCCTATAATGAACAGGACAGCATAGGCCGAACACTCCAGGCCCTGCACCAAGCCGTTCAGCCCTTGGGCACGACCTGTGAAATTCTGGTGGTGGATGATGCTTCAACCGACCGGACCGCTTCGCTCTCTACGTCCTGTGGCGCGCGTGTCCTTTCGGTCAGAAAGCGTCATATTGCGGCAACTCGCAATGCTGGAGCGCGCGCGGCGAAGGGTGAATACTTCTTCTTTATTGACGCGGATACCTGGGTCAACGCACCCCTCCTCCACGCGGCCGTTCGAGCCCTTCAACGAGGCGCGGTCGGTGGCGGCAGCCGGTTTCGCTTTGACCGGCCGCTGCCGTGGTATGGCAAAATCGCCGAGATCATCGTGCCGCCGCTCTACAGCCTGGCCGGGCTGGCCAGCGGAAGTTTCCTGTTTTGTACTCGGTCCGCCTTTGAGGCCGTGGGTGGTTTTAACGAGGCGCGTTATGTGTCGGAAGAAGTCTGGCTAAGTCTGGCGCTCCGTAAACGGGGCAGATTCGTGATTCTGCGCGAGCATGTGATCACGTCGGGTCGCAAACTCCGGGTATATTCACTCCGAGAGACATTTCAGTTGTTCGGCTATCTGCTCCGCACCGGTCCACGGGCACTGCGTCAACGTGAGGGGCTGGAGTTCTGGTATGGGGAGCGGCGAACGGATACGAACAAGACGGAGGAGAGCGGATGACCGCCGTTCACTCGTTCAGTCTTGAGAGCACAAAATCTTCTCCTCGGAGGGGTGCCACGTAGCGGCGGGGTGGGTTCCTCCTGAATATATAAGGCGGCACTTGAGAACGGCTGCGACGGTTGTTACGGACCGCCGCTTGTAGTAATTTACCTACAGACGAATGGAGAAACGGAGGTCCAGGATATGCGGATCACAACCGTGACCAGCCGGGAGTTTAATCAGGACGTGAGTAAAGCCAAGAGAGACGCCGCGACGGGGCCGGTTTTTATTACCGACCGGGGCCGGACTGCGCATGTCTTATTGACGATTGAGGACTACCTCAAGATCACCAAGACGGAAGAAAGCATTGGCGAATTACTCGCTATGCCAGAAGCCGCAGACATCGATTTTGAGCCGCCCCGCTTGGACGGTGAAATAGGCAGAACGGCCGACTTCTCCTGATGTATCTGCTCGACACCAATGTCATTGCTGAGTTGAGAAAAGCGAAGTCCCCCAAAGTCGATCAAAACGTCCTAGCGTGGGCCAATGGCGTTTCAGCAGCAAGCCTCTTCTTATCAGTGATTACGGTTCTGGAAATTGAAAAGGGTATCCTTTTGATCGAGCGTCGAGACTCGACACAGGGCGCGCTCCTCCGCTCCTGGCTCGCTACCCATGTGTTACCGGCATTCCGTGAGCGCATTTTGCCGGTCGATACCACGGTTGCCCAATGTTGCGCCAGACTGCATGTCCCGACCCCACGTCCAGCTCGTGATGCGCTCATCGCAGCCACGGCATTGGTTCACGGGCTGACGGTCGTCACCCGAAATGTCAATGACTTTGCGCCGACAGGCGTCGGGATAGTCAACCCTTGGGAATAAGAGGATAATCAGTCTTGTAGGGCGGCTTAGCCGAAGGCGTAAGCCGCCCTCCTCGCTCTTCTCGTCTCCACAACTATCGGCACGCAGTCCCCTGCCTTAGGCGCAGGCCGGCGGCAGTTTCTCGATCCACGGCTGGGCCTGTTCGAGCTGAGCTGCGACGCTGAGCAACACGTCTTCCCGTCCGTACGCAGGCATGAGATGTACGCCAACCGGCAGACCGTCTTCACTCCAGTGCAAGGGCAAGGAAATTCCCGGCTGGCCAGTCGCATTTGCAACCGGGGTATAGGGGATAAGGTCAATCACCCGCCGATACACCTCTTCCGGGTCGGCCGCGGCGCTGCATAATTGACCCAAAGGCGGCGGGGGTGCACTCAGGGTCGCAGTGAGGAGCAGGTCAAACCCCTCGGCCCACCAGGCGGCGAGACGCCGTTCCCAGCGTTCCAGCCATTCGAGCGCGGCAATATACTCCGTCACGCCTATGGACCGGCCCCGGTCCATGAGGTCCCAGGTGTAGCGCTCAAAATCGCCGGACCCGACTTCGCGGCCAAGCGCGTCGGCAACGTCTTCCGCGGTCCGTGCGGAGTGGGCAAGCACAATTGTGCCAAAGGGCGCCCCCCATTGCTCGTCCAGCGCTTCCGGATACGCAGCCTCGACCCGATGCCCGAGAGACTCCAGCAGCTTTGCCGTGTTTTCTGCCGCGGCGACGCATTCGGGATGCAGGGCGTCTTGATTGCCCGGCCGCTGGGTCATCAGGCCGATGCGGAGCGAGCCAGGCTCACGCCGGGCGGCCTCGGCGAACGACCCCTCACACGCGGGAGCCGCATACGGGTCGCCCGGCATAGGTCCCGCGGTCGCATCAAGGACGGTGGCCGCGTCCCGCACGGACAGGCAGACCACCCCTTCGGCAATACAGCCGGCCCAGGCTTCGCCATAATCCGGCCCAAGCGATAAACGCCCCCGGCTGGGTTTCAGGCCGACCAGGCCGCACGCGCTGGCCGGAATACGAATCGACCCGCCGCCATCATTGGCATGCGCCACCGGCACCAGACGCGCAGCCACCGCCGCCGCACTGCCGCCGCTCGACCCGCCGGTCGAGTGGTTGGTATTCCACGGATTCCGGGTTGGCCCGTAGGCTTCCGGCTCCGTTGTGGTGGCGAAGCCGAATTCCGGGGTGTTGGTCTGGCCAATCGTAATCAGGCCGGCGGCGCGGAATTTATCGGCCAGATAGGTACTGGTCGGGGCGGTGTAGTTCGCCGCTTTGAGCGCCTTGCAGCCGCTATGGATCTCATCACCCGCATGCACGCAGAACAGGTCTTTCAGCAGAAACGGTACCCCCTTGAGCGGACCGTCAGGCAAGCTTGCCGAGTCCGCTTCGGCGCGCGCCTTTTCATAGCGTAGACGGATCACCGCGTTGAGTTGCGGGTTGAGCTTTTCCACCCGCTCGATAGCGGCATTCACAAGCTCACGCGGACTGACTTCTCCGCTCTGCACCAACTCGGCCTGCGCGGTTGCATCCATTTTTGCAAGATCGTCTGCCATGATCGGGCCTCCTTTATGGTTGATCGTGAATTATCCTGCCAGGCGAGAAAATTTGTCAAGGAAGAAGGCAGAAACAAATACAAGCTTCTTGTTGTGGGATAGAATGTTTATCGATAGTACTATGTCATACTATTATCCTATCGATGGAGCCTTGGTATGCAAACGGTAACGATCTCACCTAAGTTTCAAATTGTCATCCCGAAGGAAATCCGCGAAAATCTACAGCTCAGTCCTGGCCAAAAAGTACAGACGATCATATACGACGGCCGCATTGAACTGATCCCCTTACGGCCACTGAAACAGATGCGCGGGTTTCTGAAGGGCATTGATACGACAGTCAGACGAGAGAAGGACCGCGTGTGAATGTTGTCGATTCTTCGGGGTGGCTGGAATATTTTGCAGACGGGCCAAATGCGGCCTTTTTCGCTCCCCCTATTGAGGACACCCCCGAACTACTCGTTCCAAGTGTGAGCTTGTACGAAGTCTTCAAACGGGTCTTGCAACAGCGTGACGAGACTGAGGCGTTGCAGGCGGTTGCCTTGATGCAACAAGGGAGCGTCATTGACTTAAGCGTACCGCTCTCCCCCAGCGCCGCCCGAATCAGCATTGAGGACAGCCTCCCAATGGCAGACAGCATTATTTTGGCAACCGCCCGGATGTCTAATGCAGTCCTGTGGACGCAGGACTCCGACTTCAGCTCTATTGCCGGAGTAAAATATATCGCGAGGAAGAAAACGAGCGGATGAGCCTGCTTCACTGATGAAACGGGAACAACAAAACCCTGGAGTGCCGGCGTCCCGTCCTATCTTCCTCACTCCGCCCGCTTGAGGATGCCCTCGCTTTCCAGCGTCCGCACCTGCTCTGGCGTATAGGCCAAATAGGTCGAGAGGATCTCTTCGTTGTGCTCGCCCAGGGACGGCGTCTCAAGCGGCAGCTCGTCCGGGAATTCCGAGAACTTGAGCGGCATGCCCGGAATATCAAGTTCTCCAAACTCACGATCAACTATCGTCCGGACGGTGCGTCGATAGCGCAGGTGGGGATGGTTCACCGCTTGTTCTATGGTCAGAACAGGCGCAACCGGCAGACGCGCCTCTTGGAGAAGACGGACCGCCTCGTCGTCGCTCGCGGTTGAGGCCAACCAGCCTTCAATAACGGCGACCACCTGATCCATATGCGCCACCCGCTGGGCGTTGGATGAAAAACGAGGGTCGTCAGCCAGTTCGGGACGACCCATGGCCGCGCATAGAGCCGCCCACTGGTGATCCAGGGCGATGATAAAGAGATAGGTCTCTTTGCCCTTGAACAGCCCGATGGGGTAGATAGCGTAGTGCTGCGAGCCCGAGCGGATAGGCTGCACCGCGCCTTTGCTGCCACTATAGATCTGGACATTCATCTCGTGGCAGTGGAAGTAGGCGTCCAGCAGGGAAATATCGACATGCTGGCCTTTGCCGGTCCGTTCCCGATACAGCAGCGCGCACGCAATGGCCCCCATTGCATGTACCCCCGTCCCGACATCACCCAAGCCCAACATGGGAAACGCAGGTGCGCCATCGGGATCGCCGATCATATGCGTCACACCGGCATAGGCTTGCGCAATATAATCATAGCCGGGTTGATGCGACAGCGGACCGGTTTGCCCAAAGGCGGAGAGCGAACACATCACCAGGCGAGGATTGATTTCTTTCACCGCTTCGTAGCTAAAGCCCAAACGCCCGATGGTTCCGGGTGCGAAATTCTCAACCAGGACATCGACCTGCTCCACCAGCGCGCGCAGGATTTCCTGGCCTTTCGGACTCTTGGCATCAATACACAGGCTTTTTTTGCCCCGGTTCTGCTGGATGAAGTAAGCGCTCCGACCATCTTTGAGAAAGGGGAGCGCCCGCGAAAAATCACCCTTGGGCGCAAGCTCCACCTTTGATAATCTCAGCCCCCATCTCGGCCATCAGCCGCGTCACCGTCGGACCGGCCAGCACCTGCGTAAAATCCAGCACCTTATAGCCGTCCAAGACGTGGATAAGCTGTTCGTTCGGCATAGGCTCCTCCTTACTATGTCGTCACTCTATCGTGTCCGTTTTTGACGGGGCAAGTAGCGAAGAGGCTCGCCCTGCGCGTCATCCTGGGGTAAGAGAGAATACAGGCAAAGAACAGGCAGCACAGGAGGAAGAGATGTCAGCCTATATCATTGTGGATGTTCAGGTGACCGACCCCGAGGTGTACGCCGGCTACACCAAACTCGTTCCGGCAACCGTTGAAGCCTACGGCGGGAAGTTCATCGTCCGGGGGGGAGCCGCCGAAAATATGGAGGGCGACTGGGAACCCAACCGGGTGGTTGTGCTCGAATTCGAGAGCGTGGCCCAGGCCAAAGCGTGGTATAACTCGGCAGAGTACCGCGAGCCGAAGGGCATCCGGCACAGCGCTTCTCATGCGAAAATGATTGTGGTTGAAGGGGTGGCGTAGCCAAGCCAGAGCGGCAGTCGAGCGAAGGCGTGATGGAATCCTGACGATGGACAAAGACGACGCTCTCTTTCGTCAACATCTACGTTCCGGTGAAACCGGAAGAGCACACCCGCCTGAACCGCGGGTAAGCCAGAGGAGGTCCCCATGCTCGTCAATCAACCTGACGGCAATTTCACCTTCATTAAAAGTAGCGGCCCTTTTTCCTCCGGCTGCCAAGCCCAGCCCGGCTATGAGGTGGTACACGCCAGCTTTCATCCGCTGCCCGCGCTGGAAAAAGGCTATGACCTGATTGCACGCCATCTCCAGCAGCGCGGTCGGCCCATCCAGGCCCTGTGCGGTATGGAGTTGCGCATCCCGCAACCGCTCTCACCCCAGGGGTTTGCCGAGTTCAATGAACCCTACGTCCAGCGGCTCGCGGACTGGAATGTCCTGGTTGATGGCCTCAACCCGACGGCGCGGACCAATGTGGCGCTGGCCGTGCAGCCGGTTACCGAGCCCTCACTCTACGGGTTTTCCTACACCATGCCCACGGACCACGACCGTCCCAGCTTTGTCCTGTCCGGGGCGGCTGAAATCCGGCGGTCCCAAAAAGGCTCTGAGATCATCAGCCGGGGAGACGTATCGCCCCAGGGCGTCAGCCAGAAGGCGCAGGCGGTGCTTGAAATCCTGACGGATCGCCTGCGGGAGTTCAGCCTCGCCTGGACCGATGTAACGGCTGTCGATCTGTACACCGTTCACGATGTACACCCGCTGCTGGAAACGGAGATTCTGCCCGGCCTGGCAAGCGGGGGGCATCACGGCCTGCGCTGGCACTACGCCCGTCCGCCGGTCACCGAGGTCGAGGTCGAGATGGGCACGCAGGGGGTCTATCAGGAGTTGGTCTTGCCGGGGTAGCCACTCCCGTCAGGGTCGCCCTTCATCCGGCAAATAGGCGATGGCCTCAACTTCCAGCAGGAGGTCCTCAAATGCCAGGGCGGCAACCTGAACACCCGTACTGGCCGGGTTGAACTTGGTGAAGTATTCCCGTCGGACCGCGAAATATTCCTTGTAATTCTGGATATTGGTGGTGAAATAGGATGTCATTTTCACCACGTTATCGAAGGTCGCACCCGCTTGCTCCAAGACCGTTCTCATATTCTCAAAGACTTGCCGCGTCTGCGCCCCCAAGTCGCCCTTGCCAACGACTCGACCGTCAGCATCGACCGCGACCTGGCCCGAGAGAAACAAAAGATTGCCGATCTTCAGTCCTTGTGAGAGCGGAAAATTCTCGTCCCATTTCCAACCCGGATCAATGATGTGCGGCGTAATCATTGGCTCTACCCTCCTGTCCGTATGTGTTCATTTTCCATTGGCTCGCGCGGCACGCACCCGCTGTGTCGCGGTTTCGTCAACAGTGTGTGCAATCGGATCAATCACGACCCCGTACTCCCTCCTAGCCCCCTCAATCGAGACGTATTCGTTTCTCACATCGGCCAAGACCGCGGCGGGATCGCGCTTGAGCGGATCACCCCAACCACCGCCGCCACAGCTCTGAAAAAACAGGACATCTCCCCGCTCCGAGGGCTCAAGAAACGCCACGTCGGTGACGGTCCGCGCCTGTTCACTGTCATAATGGACCACCGCATAATTCCCCACCCCGTCCTGCCCTCCGCAATAGCCCTGCAAGGTGTGGCGGGCGCCCTGGACCCAGATATTCAAATAGATGGGCGAGTCGGTCTGGTAGGCCATACGCTTCATGCTATAGGCCGGAGCGCCGCGCCACTGGCCCGCCGCTGCCGAGTCCGCGGTATACTCGCCTTCCAAATACAGGAAAGGATACTGGATCTCTGTCATTTCGACCGAAGCCAGTTGAAGGGCGCAGAACAGCGCCGACCAGCCGCCCCAGCCATCCACCCCATAGCTTCCTCCAGAGCTTATGGGCGAGGCGTGGTAGTCATAGCTGATGAAGAAATTCTTCGTGCGGGGGTCTTCGCCGTGCGTCCAGAGCATGCTCAGGTCTATGCTGGTGGTGCCAACCCGTTCGGGCACAATTTTTCCCAAGGCCTGCATGACCGCTTCCCCGATCGTGCAGCCAATGCAGATGGTGGCATACCCGGCAGCGGCCGGCGAAGCGGGATTCACCACCGAGCCCTCCGGCAGGACGACCCGAATTGGCCGGAAAAATCCTGAATTAATTGGCACTTCCGGGCATACCGCGGAAAAGCAACCGTAGACGTATGAAATGGTATTCCCCACGACGCTGTTAATCACCCCCGGACTTTGGGCGTGGGAGCCGCTGAAATCAACGACCACTTCACCCTCTTTCACCTCAATGCGGACATCCACATTGATGTTCTCGTTGCCTCGAAAGTCCTGGTCCAACAGGCTACGGCCGGTATAGGCACCCTTGGGCCACTGGGCAATGGCATTGCGAAACTTCTTCTCACTGTAGTCGAAGGTGTACTGGACGCCCTCCCGAACGGTCGCCAGACCATATTTATCGATCACCGCCCGAACGCGTTCTTCGCCTATTTTGCAGGCGCCGATCATGGCGTTTATGTCAGCGATGGCAATATCGGGTAAGCGGTTGTTTGCCTTCAGCAGATCCCAGACATCCCGCCGCCGTTCGCCCTTTTCAAACACCTTGACCGGAGGAAAGCGAAAGCCTTCCTGCCAGACTTCCTCGGCCTCGGCGTTGAGTCCGCCCGGCACCGGGCCACCGACATCCAGCATATGGGCGCGCACCGAGGCAAAGAAGACAGGTTTGTTATTGCAGAAGATGGGCAGGATGATGGTGTAGTCGCCGATATGGGTCCCGCCAAAAAACGGGTCACAGGCCAGGATCACATCGCCATCGTTTAAGTCGCCACGGAAGAACCGAATACAGGCTTCGACCGAGGTCAGGCAGGCGTATATATGCACCGGCACCGCATCCCCCCGAGAAACCAGCCCGACCTGCTTGCCGTCGTAGGAGAACACGCCCGCCGAACAATCATGGGCTTCGTTAAAAATCGGCGAGACCGAAGCCCTGACCATGGTCTTGATGATTTCTTCCGCAACCGACTCAAAATATTCCCGGATGATTTCCGCGGTGATTGGGGTAATCATGAGCTTGCTCCTGTCTGACGCATCTTCACTCGTCGGTCACAGTCTGCGAGTAACGACGTCTTTCGCCTCGGGCTTCCGCTTGTACACGGCTGGTGTGTCCGCCACCGGCCGTGCGCAAGGTCAACACCCCGCTCGCAAGGCGTCGGTCGGCACAGAAGGTATCAACGGATAGCTCCGCGTCTTCCGTCTGGATACTGAAGACCGGACGCCTCTCCGGGCCTGTCTCATCGGACGGTCCGTTGAGACAGGCCGTCACAGCAGCCGGTTGGCGGAGCGTCACCCTGACTTCGGAAGCGGGTGCGCCGTGCCCGTCTCCAGCGGCTCGTCCATCAGCAACGATTTCTAAACGTTCGATAGATATTTCAGGAAACGCGATCTCACATTTTTCAACCGACGGCAGCTTGCGCCGGGCCAAATAACTGGGGGGACCCCAGCCGTTTACCCCGGCCACACTCGCCGCCCCAGGATAGATCAGAGAATCAAGCGAAAAAATCCGGTACTTGGCAAAACAACACCGTACGAAGGCCTGGGTAGGCATGCGGGGTAAGGGCTGATTCGTACACGTACTGAGCGCGTCCGAAACCGCGTTGATGATCTCACTGCCTGGATGAGTCTGGCCCCAGCCGACTGCCGCGGGGTAAGCCGGTCGAACGAGCGATCCTTCTGTGGCCTGGAACCGAACGACGCGCAGGACCCCGGAATTCATGGGCAGCTCGTCGCCCAGCAGACTGATTACCGGCAGCAGGGCACTCCCACAGCTTGCACCCCAGGCACTATTCATAAACGAGGAGCTTTGGGCATCCGAATCGGAAAAATCGAGCGTTACCTGTCCGTCGCGCACTTCCAGTTGACAGCGGACAACCGGCGAGCGCGCGGCACAGTCATGGCCCAATGTGGCCTGACCGTGAAAAACGCCCGGCGACCAGCCGCGGAGCCGCGTCCGGGTCGCCGCTTCCGAATAGTCCAGGGCATATTCCAGCCCTTCGATAAAAGGTTCGAAGTCGTACCGGGCCAGCATACGCTGGACGCGCTCCTGTCCCAGCGCCAGGGTGGCGAGCATAGCGTCCAGCAGGCCTTGAGTTTGGTCCGGCACTCGGCTGTTGAGCAGAATGGTCTGATGGATATCTCTGTCCAGCCGGCCAAAGCGGGCAAGTTTGATCGGAATAATCCGCACGCCCTCGGCCCAGACTTCCAAGGCCGGCGGATTATAGCCGCCCACAATCTGACCGCCGAAGTCCGGCATATGCACCCGGACGAGGAGACAACCCACCAGTTCCTCGGTGGCGTAGACCGGTGCAAAAACAGTCAGGTCCTGGGTCTGCGTCCCGCCCCGATACGGATCGTTGGTCACCACTAGGTCGCCGGCCCGCAGATTAAACTCATAATAGTCGAGAATGGCTTGCGCGGTGAGCGCCAGGGAGGGGGTGTGAAACGGGTTTTCGGCAACAACCACCTCACCCCTCGCATTGGTGAAGGCCACCGCATAGTCGCGCGCTTCACTGACCGTCTCAGACGGACTGTTATGCTCCAGGGCGATGCTCATGTCGTCCACAATCGCCCGCAGATTATGACGCAGGATTTCGCGTTTGACGGGGCTTAATTTCGGTCTCTGGTCCATGGGCTTATTTGGCGACCTGAATGACATAGGTCAGAAACTGATCGAGCATCGCCTCTTGGTTCGGATACAGGACCACACTCGTGTTTGTTTCCTCAATAATCGCCGGGCCGGTGATCAGGTTGCCGGGCCGGACCCGCTCACCCGCGTAAATATCCGTTTCCACAAAGCCGTGCGGCTCGAAGTATACCGGGCGGCGACCTTTGCGCGCATGGCCGGCATCTTCGTCTTCAAACGGATGGCTTTCAAAATGCAGCGGCGCCCGCACCCCGATCATGTCCAGGCGCACGCTGACGATCTCCACCGACTGCTCGGGCCGCTGAAATTTATAGATCTGTTGGTGCAGTTCGTGGAACTCCTCCAGGGTTTGCGCCAGACTGACCTCGCTCAGACGGCGCGTCCGCGCCTGGATGGGCACGATCACTTCCTGGACCTGACCTTCGTAACGAATATCGAGAAAACGCCGGACCAGCACCTCGCGGATGCGGGCACGGTCACCGAGCAGCGCCTCGGCCTCTCGGTGCAGACGCGCCAGCACGCTATTCAACCCCTCCAGGTCAACGCGGTCGGACTTGGCAATAAACGACTGCACTTTGGAGACTTTGAAGTTGGCGATTAGATTCCCTAGCGCAGACAGGACCGAGGCATTTTTCGGAACCAGAATGGTACGGATGCCAAGGTCGCGGACTTGCATTCCCGCGTGGACCGGCCCGGCGCCCCCAAAAGCCAAGAGCGCAAAATCCCGCGGGTCCCGTCCCCGGGCCACCGACACATAGCGGATGGCGTTAATCATGCTGTTGTTGGCAATGTCAAAAATTCCGCTGGCCGCCTCTTCCACACTGATATTCATGGGCTCGGCAATATGCTGTTGGATCGCCTGGTGGGCGGCGTGGCGCTCAAGCGCCATTTGCCCATCCAGAAAAGAGCCCGCGTCGAGATAGCCCAGGACAAGATCAGCGTCCGTCACCGTGGGCTCGGTTCCGCCCCGGCCATAGCAGGCCGGCCCAGGCTGGGCACCGGCCGAGCGCGGCCCGACCCGGAGTGCCCCGGCATCGTCGAGCCAGGCGATCGAGCCGCCGCCGGCCCCAATGGTATGAATATCGATCAGCGGGACGGCAACCCGATAACGGCTGATCCAGTTGTCCACACCAACCTCCGGGGTGGAATCCTTAATCAGACAGACATCGTAACTCGTACCGCCCATATCGGCCGTGATGATATTCTTGTAGCCGGACTGCCTGCCTAAGAACGTCGCCGCTACCACACCGCCCGAAGGACCGGACAAGACGGCCTCCACGCCGTGCTCGCGCGCAAAGCCGATATCCATCATCCCGCCGTTGGACTGCATCAGGAAAAGTCCACCCCGGAACCCCTGGGCTTCGAGCCTGGCGGATAGCTGTTCCAGGTAGGCCCGCAGTTTCGGGCTGGTATAGGCGTTCACGACCGTGGTGCTGACCCGTTCGAACTCTCGCACCTGGGGCAGCACGTCCGAGGACAGCGTGACAAACAGGTGCGGATTGACCTCGTGGATAATGTCGCGCACGCGCCGCTCGTGGACAGGATTCACAAAGCTGAACAGGAGACACACGGCAATGGCCTCGACCCCGACACCGCGCAGGCGCTCCAGCGCGGTATGCACCTCCGACTCGTCCAGCGGCGTGACAATCCGACCGCTGGCATCAATGCGTTCGGTCACACCCAGTCGTTTCCCGCGCTCGACAATGGGATGGGGCGGCGGCAGCCGAATATCGAACAGACTTTCTTTATATCCGCGGCGCAGCTCAATAACGTCTCGAAAGCCCCTGGTTGTAATCAGGCCAATGTTTGCCCCGGCAAACTCCAGCATGGTGTTCGTCACAACGGTCGTGCCGAGGACAATAGGATCGGTCTCGGCCAGGAGCGTCCGAAGAGAGATGCCAAAGTGAGCCGCAATCTGCTCGAGTCCGCCAAAGACGCTGGCCGCTTCATCAGCTGCAACCGTCGGCGTCTTTCCGCTATACATCTGCTGGTCAGTATTGACCGCAACAAAATCGGTAAAAGTCCCGCCAACGTCGATCCCAATGCGATAGCCCATGAACAACCCCGAACGATGCTGAGCTGAAATGCCGGATGAGTCCAGGCATTATACTCTCAGTCTTCCAGATATCCAGCGTCACCTGCATATCTCACTGTTTTTTCTCATGCTATACGCGCTTACCGGCGTGTCCCTGTAAACGTCCCTGTGACAGTGATCGCATCCCTCCAGATGCCGTATCTGGACAGCTTGAGCCGGTGGCGTATTATTCGAGCGAGTGAAAGGAAAAGATGTGAGACGGGAACAGAAGATACGCGCCGACCACGCCCAGGCCACCGCCCAAGGCGCGCCCACCGGCTATGAGGCCGAACTCTGGAGCATGGCCGACGCGCTGCGCGGCAGCATGGACGCCGCCGAGTACAAGCATGTCGTTCTCGGCCTGCTCTTTCTGAAATACATCTCCGACGCCTTCGCGGAGATGCACGCCCGTCTCGAAGCCGAGCGGGCCAAGGGCGCCGACCCCGAGGACCCGGACGAGTATCGCGCCGAGAACATTTTCTGGGTGCCGCCCGAGGCACGCTGGACACGGCTCAAGGCCCAGGCGCGGCAAGCCACGGTCGGCCAACTCGTCGATGACGCCATGACCGGCATTGAGCGCGACAACCCGGCCCTCAAGGACGTACTGCCCAAGGACTACGCCCGCCCGGCGCTCGACAAACAGCGGCTCGGCCAGCTCCTCGATCTCATCAGCAATATCCAGGTGGGGGACGCAGCGGCCCGGTCCAAGGACGTGTTGGGCCGCGTCTACGAATACTTTCTGTCGCAGTTCGCCAGTGCCGAAGGCAAGAAGGGCGGCGAGTTCTATACCCCGCGCTGCGTGGTCACACTGTTGGTCGAGATGCTGGAGCCCTATCAAGGGCGGGTCTATGACCCCTGCTGCGGCTCCTCCGGCATGTTCGTGCAGTCGGTCGCGTTCATCCGCGCCCATCAATCCGGCAACGGCAACGCCTGCCCCGGACTCCGATCCGGGGGTGGCAGCGTACCGCAGGGCACCAAGGCCGACATCTCAATTTACGGTCAGGAGTCAAACTACACCACCTGGCGGCTGGCCAAGATGAACCTCGCCATTCGCGGCATTGAGGGCCAGATCGCTCACGGCGACACCTTTCACACCGATCGCCACCCCGACCTCAAGGCCGACTTCATCCTGGCCAACCCGCCCTTCAACATCTCTGACTGGGGCGGCGAGCGGCTGACCGAAGACAAGCGCTGGCAGTACGGCGTCCCGCCCAAGGGCAACGCCAACTTCGCCTGGGTACAGCATATCGTCCATCACCTGGCACCGGCCGGCACGGCCGGCTTCGTGCTCGCCAACGGTTCCATGTCGTCCAACCAGTCGGGCGAGGGGCACATCAGGAAAAGCCTGATTGAGGCCGGCCTGGTGGACTGCATGGTGGCGCTGCCCGGTCAGCTCTTCTACTCTACCCAGATTCCGGCCTGCCTGTGGTTTCTGGCCCGCAATCGCAAGAACCGGCCGTCCGGCGGTCGGCACGGAGAAATCCTGTTCATTGACGCCCGCAAGCTGGGCCGCATGGTAGACCGCACCCACCGTGAACTGACGAACGCCGACATTGCCCGCATCGCCGCCACCTACCACGCCTGGTGCCACCGTCCTCCCTCGACAGCCGCAGCTAGGGGTGAGACGCAGACTCCCTCTCCCCTGGAGGAAGAGGGCCGGGGTGAGGGAGAAAAATCCTACGCCGACATCCCCGGCTTCTGCAAAAGCGCACCCCTGGCAGAGGTGCGCAAGCACGGCTATGTCCTGACCCCCGGTCGCTACGTCGGCGCGGAAGCGCAAGAGGACGACGGCGAGCCGTTCGAGGACAAGATGAAACGCCTGGTGGCGCAATGGGGCGAGCAGCAGGCCGAGTCCGCGAAGCTGGACGCGGCTATTGAAGCGAATCTGAAAACGCTGGGCTTTAAGGACATGCCGTGAATATCAACACCGACTACCTTGACCGCTGCCTCGAAACACTGGAACGCGCGTTTGATTTGTTGCAGGATTACCGCCCGGGAGAAATTGAACATGACCTCTACCGCTCGGCGTGCGTCAAGGAATTTGAAATCATTGAAGAGCAGTGCGGCAGCCTGCTGAAAAAGCGGCTACGGGAGTACTTCGCCAGCAACCGCGCAGCCGATAAACTCCATTTCAAAGACATCTTCCGTCATGCCGCCAAACACGCCCTGATTACGGGTGACGAGTGTGAGCGCTGGCTGCACTACCGCAACTGTCGCAACAATTCCGCCCACCGTTACGGCGAAGACTACGCCGAGGAAGTGCTGACCGCGTTACCCGCATTTATCACGGACGCAAAGGCCGTGTCCCGCGCGATAAAACAGCCAACATCATGACCCGACAGCTCGACGTGAAACCCCGACACCGGGAACAGATTGAACGCTTGCTGCGCGAGCATCTGCCCGGCATAGAAGGGTGGGCCTACGGCAGCCGCGTCAACGGCAGAAGCCACGAGGGCAGCGACCTTGACTTAGTGCTACGCGCTCCCGGTCTCGCCAAAATTGATACCACGCAATTGGCCGAATTCAACGAAGCAGTGCAGGAATCCACTATCCCCTTTCTCGTAGAAGCGCGTGACTGGGCGCGATTGCCGGAAAGTTTTCATCGTGAGATTGAGCGGGAGCATGTGGTGTTGGTGGAGAAGGAACGATACGCGGGCCGCAAGTGGTCAAAGATTTCGGTATCTAAGGTCGTCAACATTGTCATAGGTGGTACGCCGAGTCGCAACGTGGCGGAGTACTGGCATGGCGATATTCCGTGGGCGACGGCCAAGGATGTGGCCAACGTTCCAAGCCGGTACCTAGATCAAGTTCAGGAGTTCATCACCAAAGAAGGTTTGCGGTCTAGCTCGACGAAACTGGCGCCTAAGGGCACGTTGGTCATCACCGCTCGTGGCACTGTTGGAGCCTTAGCTCAACTCAGTCGGAAGATGGCGTTTAACCAGACCTGCTACGCGCTCCTCCCTAAGAGTGGTCTCGACAATAATTATCTCTTCTACGCCTTGAAAGGTACGAGAGCCGAAATGCAGGCACTCACCTACGGAACTGTTTTTGAGACTATTACAAGACGAACTTTTGATAACTGGATTGTTCCATTGCCGCCCCTCCCCGAACAATGCGCCATCGCCCACATCCTCGGCACCCTGGACGATAAGATCGAACTCAACCGCCGCATGAACGAAACCCTCGAAGAAATGGCGCGGGCGCTCTTCAAGAGTTGGTTCATAGACTTCGACCCCGTACACGCCAAAGCCACCCTCCGGCGGCACGCCGCCGCCCCAATCACTCCCCCTCCAGGGGGGAGTGATTGGACTGTGGAACGCGCCCGGGCCTATCTGGACGGGATGGACCCAGGCATTGCGGCGTTGTTCCCTGATAGTTTCGTTGATTCGGGGTTGGGGGAAGTGCCGGCGGGATGGGAGGTGGGGAAGTTGGGAGATATTGCAGAACATCCTCGGCGCGGAGTTCAGCCAAACGATATTAACTTGGAGACTCCCTACATTGCACTTGAACACATGCCGAAGCGCTGCATCGCACTTTCGGAATGGGGCACCGCAGCTAGTGTTGGAAACAACAAGTACGAATTTCGACAGGGTGAGTTCCTGTTTGGGAAGTTCCGTCCATACTTCCACAAGGTCGGCATTGCGCCTGTAGGGGGTGTTTGTTCCACGGATATCGTTGTTGTTGCGTCCAATGCGAACCTTTGGTCGTCCTTTGTTCTCTTCTGTATCTCAAGCGATGAATTCATTGCTTATACTGATCAAACCTCGACAGGTACAAGGATGCCACGTACCAGTTGGAAAACGATGGGGCAGTTCGAGATATGCCTGCCCACGGAATCAATAGCTGCTCCGTTCCAGAAGGTCGCTCAGCCGATGATTGACCGCATTGTAGCCAACTGCCATGAATCCCGCACCCTTGCTATATTGCGTAACACGCTATTGCCCAAACTTACCTCTGGCGAGATACGGGTGGGGGAGTGAAACGATTCCCAAATGAGGAAGTGAAGAATGACGACACGTATCCTTTCCCTCTTTCCTGAAAGGCATTACTGCGCGACGCCGAGTCGCCGGTTTTCCGCTTTGTCATAACAAATGAAGGAAGTCGTCCAGGGAAAAATGCCCTGGTAATCATTGCATCAAAGGGAAATTTTAAAATCTGTCCCCCGCAACCAGAAGACGATGAACAATCAAAAAGGCAGAGAATGCTCGATAGGCTTTTTCCGATACCACCAAAACCACCGAAGGGCCAATTAGGTCCTGCTCTGAACAATCTTTTTTTTGACAGAGCCAGTCTCCACCCCTACGACCCTCGATTACCCGAGCTGGATATGACGCGATTCCACTCACATGACCCTGATGCTTTTTACTATAAACCCGATCAACCTCAGATACCGGTGGAATCGTTTAGGCTGGAATGTGAACAATGGCGTCATGGAACCGCTGAAAAGAGCTTTGATGGCGAAATTTTTGCCGGTAGTGTCCAAGATGAGATTCAAGGTATGATTGGATGCGAAATTCACGCCGAAAACCTATCCAGTCCGGCCAAAAAGATTGTTCCCGTGAGGATTACAGTCAAAAGAGAGAGTACGAAAGACTACGCTTCTAATCTTGTGACGAACTTTTCGAACCGGGTATCTCTAAGGAAATGAGGTTGAGTAATGGCAATGAAGCGCGCGTTCATCAGCTTTGATTTTGACCACGATGAGGAATTGAGGGACGCTTTGGTTGGTCAGGCAAAAAATCCAGATTCACCATTTGCTATTGCGAATTGGTCTGTAAAGGAGGCGTTCACCGGGAATTGGAGAGCTAAGGTTCGAGACCGAATACGCAGAACCGACCTGACCATTGTCATCTGTGGGCGGTACACACATACCGCCAAGGGGGTTGCGGCTGAGTTAGCCATCACCCGTGAGGAAAACAAGCCTTACTTTCTACTAAAGGGGCGTCCTAATTACACTTGCACTAAGCCCGACATGGCCCGTCGTTCGGACAAGATTTACAAATGGACATGGGAGAACCTGAGAAAGCTGATTAACGGCGCGAGATAGCCTGATGTCCCAGCAGTCCAATAAGTGTCTGGTTCATTCCACGAAAGAGACGTATGGCGATTCCTTTGGCACGGACCTCCTTGAGCAATATAAGATGTACGTGCAGTCAGCGGAGAATGTCAGCGCGCGGCGGGTGGCTTCGAGTCGATATCTCCTCACGCTCAACATCGCGCTCATTACGCTATACGGCATTCAATCTGAGGGGTTCGTTCAGAGCTATTGGACGATGCTGGTTCCAATACTCGGTATCCCGGTCTCTTGGCTTTGGTATCGGATCATTCAGTCCCACAGTGACCTGAATGCGGTCAAATTCCAGATAATCCATCAACTTGAAGAATATTTGCCCGTTGCGCTGTATACCTATGAATGGCAGTTAGCAGGAAAGGGGCGTGGGACATCCTATAGGGCCGTAACTCGCCTAGAAAAGTGGATTCCGATAGCTTTCATTGTCCTCCATATCGTTCTCTTTCTCTCATTGTTTTTGGTAAAGCGCGAATTTCTGATTTGACTACAGTGACCACCTTCACCGAATCCACCGTCGAAACAACGTCCAAAATGGTCTATACTGGACCACTACCGTTTAGCTGCCGGAGGTGTGACCGTGGAAGTCTCCAAACCCCAGCGTGTATGGACCGTTGCCGAAGCCAAGACCCATCTGTCGGAAATATTGCGGCTGGCCGAAGAAGAAGGACCGCAAACTATAGGGACCCGACGGCCATGCGTCGTCGTACCAGCCGACACATGGTACGCAAAAACCTCACCGCGCAAACCGCTTGGTCAGTGGCTCATAGACAATATACCACGCGGGGTCAATCTTGAGATTCCCAGCCGCCACGAGCCCGAACGTGCGATTCCGTTCATCAACGGTGATGGCGAGTGAACGGCTTTCTTCTCGACACGAACGTCGTATCGGAGTTGACGAAGGACGTATCGGACTCACGAGTCGTTGCGTTCCTTGCTGCCCAAGGCGATCTATGGCTGTCAACTCTCGTCCTGCATGAGTTGGAATTCGGTCTGCATTTGCTTCCGTTAGGTCGTCGCGACCGCATACGCGCTGCTTTGTCAGCGTTCGTTGCGGAGTACGAGAACCGGGTCCTTCCGGTAGGTCGTCAAGAAGCGGAGCGGGCCGCCGCGCTCCGGGCGCAAGCACGCCGGGCAGGTCGTGTCCTGCACGTGGGCGACGCGCTGATCGCCGGGACGGCGGTGACCAAAGATTTGTCGATAGCAACTCGCAATGTTATGGATTTCGACTACTTGGGCGTCCAGATTATCAACCCCTGGGAATTCTCGTGCCCGCCTTCACTGAATCCACTATCGAAACAGCCTTGCACTACTCACGCTCTTGAGTAAAATTACTCACCATAATGAGTAAATCGTCGAGTTATGTCCGTCCCCAGACCCAGGAGTTAGTCCGCCGTCTGCTGGAGCCGCGTCGTTTTATCCATGTTGTTGCCGGTGCCCGGCAGGTCGGCAAGACGACATTGGCGGGGCAGGCGGCGGGGCAGTCCGGCCTGCCGACCCGCTATGCCAGTGCGGATGAGCCGACCTTGCGTGGCATCCAGTGGATTGAACAGCAATGGGAGGCCGCGCGGAGTCTTACCGATGCGGTGGATACGGACGGGGCGCTCCTGGTTCTTGATGAGGTGCAGAAGGTCACGGGTTGGTCGGAGACGGTCAAGCGCCTGTGGGATGCCGACACCCACACAGGCCGACCCCTGAAGGTCGTTTTGCTCGGCTCGGCTCCACTGCTGGTCGAGCGCGGCCTGAGCGAGAGTCTGGCCGGACGTTTCGAGATGGTGCGCCTCCCGCACTGGAGCTTTACCGAAATGCGCCAGGCGTTCGGCTGGTCTCTGGACCGCTACCTCTTCTACGGCGCGTATCCCGGCGCGGCGCCGCTCATCCGGCAGCCGGTCCGCTGGGCACGTTATATCCGCGACTCGCTCATTGAACCTATCGTCTCCCGCGACGTGCTGCTCCTCTCTCGCGTAGACAAGCCGGCCTTGCTGCGCAGACTGCTTGAACTGGGCTGCGCCTACTCCGGGCAGATTCTGTCCTACACCAAGATGCTCGGTCAGCTACAAGATGCCGGCAACGCGACCACCTTGGCCCATTACCTTGATCTCTTATCCGGCGCGGGTCTGGTCACCGGCCTGCAAAAATATGCTGGAGGCGTAGCGCGGCGGCGGGCCTCAAGCCCTAAGCTTCAGGTCTTCAACACCGCTCTGATTACCGCCCAGGCGGGCATGACGCTCAGGCAGGCCCGAGAAGACCGGGCGTTCTGGGGCCGGCTGGTGGAATCCGCGGTCGGGGCGCATCTGGCCAACGCCGCGGCCGTGGGCGAGTGCCAAGCCTATTACTGGCGTGAGCGTAACCGCGAGGTGGACTTTGTCGTCCGTGCCGGCAACAGCCTGGTCGCCATTGAAGTGAAAAGCGGACGCGCCGCTGATACGCCGGCTGGGATGGCGGCTTTTTCCGAGGCATTTCGACCCACGCGGAAGCTGCTCGTCGGTGGCGATGGTATTGACCTTGAGACCTTCCTGTTGAAACCCGTTGAGGACTGGCTGAAAACATGACCACCCTCACCGAATCCACCGTCGAAGAGGCCGCTCTGGCCTGGCTCGAAAGCCTCGGCTGGAACATCGCCCACGGCCCCGACATCGCGCCCGATACGCCGGGCGCGGAACGGAGCGACTACGGAGCGGCGATGCTGGAACGGCGGCTACGCGATACCCTGGCCCGACTCAACCCCAGCCTGCCGTCCGAAGCCCTGGACGACGCTTTTCGGAAGCTGACCCACCCGGAGGGACCGACGCTCGAAGCCCGCAACCGTGCCTTTCACCGCATGCTCGTGGACGGTGTGACCGTAGAGTATCGCACGAATAACGGGACGCTACGTGGCGCACAGGCACGGGTGATCGATTTCGATACGCCCATCAATAACGACTGGCTGGCAGTCAATCAGTTTACCGTCGTCGAGCACAAGCACGAGCGCCGGCCCGATGTGGTGCTGTTCGTCAATGGCCTGCCGCTCGGAGTGGTTGAACTGAAGAACCCCGCGGACGAAGACGCGACCACCTGGACTGCCTGGCAGCAACTCCAGACCTATAAGGCCGAACTGCCGACGCTGTTCAGCATGAATGCAGTCCTGCTGGTTTCGGATGGGGTGGAGGCACGCATCGGCACGCTGACCGCCGGGCGGGAGTGGTTCAAGCCCTGGCGTACGATCTCGGGTGAGACCCTGGCCGACCCGCACCTGCCCGAATTGCAGGTCATGCTCAAAGGCGTTTGTCTGCCGGGCCGCCTTCTTTCGCTGGTCCGCGACTTCATCGTGTTCGAGGATGACGGCAGCGGGGCATTGGTCAAGAAGATGGCCGGCTATCACCAGCTCCACGCGGTCAGGGTTGCCGTCACCGAGACGCTACGCGCTACAGAATTGGAGTTGGCGACTGGACAGGTTGTTGAGCGGTTTGGCCGTTACGAGTCGGGCCGCAAGCCGGGCGGCGAGCCCGGCGACCAGCGTATCGGCGTGGTGTGGCACACGCAGGGGTCGGGTAAGAGCCTGACTATGGCCTTCTATGCCGGACGTATCGTGCGTGAACCAGCGATGGCGAACCCGACCGTAGTGGTGCTGACCGACCGCAACGACCTGGACGACCAACTCTTCGGCACCTTCGCGCGGTGCCGTGACCTGCTGCGCCAGCCACCAATGCAGGCGGCAAGCCGGGCAGACCTGCGCGCCAAGCTGGCGGTCGAGGCGGGCGGCGTGGTCTTTACCACTATTCAGAAGTTCTTCCCTGAAGAGCCCTCAGCCGGGGAGTGCGAGGGGACAACCCCTCGGACAGGAAAGCGGGGTGACCGCCACCCCGTGCTGTCGGAGCGGCGCAACATCGTAGTCATTGCCGACGAGGCCCACCGCAGCCAGTACGATTTTATCGACGGCTATGCGCGGCATATGCGGGACGCCCTGCCCCATGCCTCGTTTGTCGGCTTCACCGGCACGCCGATTGAGTTGCAGGACGCCAACACCCGGGCCGTGTTCGGCGACTATATCAGCATCTACGATATTCAACGGGCGGTTGAGGACCAGGCCACCGTACCGATCTATTACGAGAGTCGGCTGGCCAAGCTCTCACTCGACGAGAGCGAGCGGTCAACGATTGATCCCAACTTTGAGGACGCGACCGAGGGCGAGGAGGTCGGGCGCAGGGAAAAGCTCAAGACCAAGTGGGCGCAACTCGAAGCGATTGTCGGCACTGAAAAGCGTTTGCAGCTCATCGCTCAGGATATCGTTACCCACTTTGCGCAGCGCCTGGAAGCGCTCGATGGCAAGGCCATGGTTGTCTGCATGAGTCGGCGTATTTGTATCGAGCTGTACCGTGAGTTGGTGCGGCTGCGCCCGGACTGGCATCAGGAGGAAGACGATAAGGGGCAGATTAAGGTGGTGATGACCGGCTCGGCATCAGACCCTCCCGATTGGCAGCCGCATATCCGTGCCAGGTCGCAGCGCGAGGCGCTGGCAAAACGCTTCCGCAACCCTGGCGACCCGCTTCACCTGGTACTGGTGCGCGATATGTGGCTGACCGGCTTTGATGCACCGAGCCTGCACACCATGTATGTGGACAAGCCCATGCGGGGCCACGGCCTGATGCAGGCTATCGCTCGGGTCAACCGTGTGTTCCGGGACAAGCCGGGCGGACTGGTTGTAGACTACCTGGGGTTGGCACATGAGCTGAAACGCGCATTGGCAACCTACACCCAGAGCGGCGGTACCGGGGGAACCGCGTTCGACCAGGAGCGGGCAGTGGAAGTGATGCGGGAGAAATATGAGGTCTGTCGTGACCTGTTCCACGGCTTTGACCGCTCGAAGTGGATCAGCGGCGCACCCGCGGAACGCCTGGCCCTGTTGCCGGCGGCGCAGGAACACATCCTGGCCCAGGAGAACGGTAAGGATCGTTACCTGGCCGCAGTGAGAGAACTGTCTCAGGCATTTGCCTTGGCCGTCCCGCATGAAGCCGCGCTGCACATTCGGGATGAGGTCGCGTTCTTTCAGGCCGTCCGGTCGGTCCTCGCCAAGCGGATGTCCGGCGATGCCCGTCCCGAGGCAGAGTTGGATCATGCAGTGCGTCAGATCGTTTCACGCGCGGTGGCCTTGGAAGGGGTGATCGACATCTTCTCCGCCGCGGGGTTAGAGAAGCCCGATATCTCGGTCCTGTCGGATGAATTCCTGGCCGAGGTGCGGGACATGCCGCAGCGCAACCTCGCGGTCGAACTATTGCAGAAATTATTGAAAGGCGAACTCGCCGCCCGCCGCCGGAAAAACGTTGTCCAGGCGCGGTCGTTCGCCGAGATGCTGGAACACACCCTGCGTCGCTATCAGAACCGGGGCGTCGAAGCCGCGCAAGTGATAGAAGAACTGATCCAGCTTGCTCAGGAGTTACGCGAGGCAAGCGCGCGCGGCGAAAAACTCGGCCTGTCGGAAGACGAGGTTGCGTTCTACGACGCGCTCGAAACGAATGACAGCGCCGTCCAGGTGCTCGGCGACGAAACCCTGCGCGACATCGCCCGTGAATTGGTGAGAACCGTGCGCGACAACGTTACTATCGACTGGACACTACGCGAAAATGTCCGCGCCAACCTACGCCGCCTGGTCAAGCGCATTCTGCGTAAACACGGTTACCCGCCCGACAAGCAGGAACGAGCGACGCGGACCGTGCTGGAACAGGCCGAGGTGCTGTCCGCGGGCTGGGCCGTCTAACAGGAGGTGGATCGTCTCAAGGAAGTTCGCCTTGACCTCAAGATATAAACGCGCGATGGTGCGAGAACTGACACAGTGGGAGGGAACCCCATGACCACGGTCGGCACGGGCAAAATGGTTGGCGCCCAGGTGAAACGGATCGAGGACCCACGGGTGCTGTTGGGTCAAAGCCAGTATGTCGATGATATCCACCTGCCCGGCACCCTCGGTGTTGCGTTTGTCCGCAGCCCCTACGCCCATGCCCGGCTGCTCACGGTCAATGTCAGTGCCGCTCAAGCGCATCCAGGGGTGGAGGCGGTCTTGACCGGGGCGGATATCGCCCCGGCGATCCGCCCCCTGCGCGTGGAGTATGATCCGGCCAAGGCCCCAAAACATAAGCCGTGCAACTGGTCGGTGTTAGCCCAGGACAAGGTTCGTTTCGTGGGAGAACCCGTAGCGGTCGTCGTGGCTGCGGACCGCTACACGGCAGAGGATGCTGCGGCTCACGTGGCCGTCGACTATGAGCCCCTGGAGGTTGTGCGCGACATAACCCAGGCCATGGAACCGGACGCACCGCTCATCCATGAGGAATGGGGCGACAATCTCATGCAGTCGGTAGACATGGAGGCCGGCGCGATTGCTCAGGCATTTCAATCGGCAGACTGCATCGTAGCCGAGCGCTTCGCGACTGGCCGGCATGTGGCGCTGCCCATGGAAGCCCGCGGCTGTCTGGCCCACTATGAGCCCGCCTTGGGCTCTCTGACGCTGTGGTCTTCAACCCAGGTGCCGCATCTGATGCGCGCCCATCTGGCCCGTCTGCTCGACTTTCCCGAGCACCATATTCGGGTCATTGCGCCGGATGTCGGCGGGGGGTTTGGACCCAAGGCCTATGTCTATCCCGAGGAAGTCCTGCTGACCTTTCTTGCCAAGCATATCGGCCGCCCGGTCAAGTGGATCGAAGACCGACGCGAAAACTTGTCCGCCTCGACCTTGCAGGCCAAGCAACAAGTCGTGCAGGCCGAACTTGCCCTGACCAAGGAGGGAACTATTCTGGGAGTGAAGGGGCATTTTATTTGCGACGTAGGCGCATACTCGGCCTATCCGTGGGGCTCGGCCCTGGAAGCCGGCATGGCGGCTTCGGCCTTCCCCGGCGGCCCCTATAAGGTCCCGGCCTTCCGCTGCGAAGCTCTGTCGGTTGTCACCAACAAGGTGACGAGTGGAGCCTATCGTGGGGTGGGGTTGCCGGTCAGCATCCTGGTCATGGAACGCCTGCTCGACCTAGGGGCACGGAAACTGGGGCTCGACCCAGCCGAACTGCGCCTCCGCAATATGATCCGTAAGGAAGAGCATCCCTATCAGATCGTCACCGGGGTTGAGGTTGAAAGCGGCAGTCACCGGGAGGCTCTGCAAAAGGCCCTGGACATGCTCGACTACCAGGCTTTCCGAGCCGAGCAACAGCAAGCCAGACAACACGGGCGCTACCTCGGCGTTGGCCTGGGCTGTTATGTCGAGAGCTCGTCCTACAGCTATCGCAGTTTCGAGCCGGTCGGCATCACTTGGGGCGGCTATGAATCCGCCACCGTGCGCATAGACGCGAACGGCAAGGTCACCGTCCTGGTCGGCACCCACTCTCACGGCCAGGGCCATGAGACGACGTTTGCCCAGGTTGCGGCAGACGAGTTGGGCGTGCCCGTGGCTGACGTCAGGGTGATCCAGGGAGATACCACGACCGTTCCGCACGGCTGGGGGACGTGGGCCAGCCGCAGTGCCGTGCTCGGCGGCGGCGCCATTATTCAGGCGTCGAGCCGGCTGCGGGAAAAAATTCTGCGTACAGCGTCACGCCTGAGCGAGGTGCCACAAGATGACCTTGAGTTGGCCGAGGGGCAGGTCCGACGAAAGACGGATGGCCTGGCACTTATGCCTCTCCAGGACATCGCCCACCTGCTGGTTGTCCGGGCCCCGGCAGGTCTGCCGGAAGACGAGGAACCGGGTTTGGAAGCGACCGCGCACTACACCCCGCCGCCCTGGACCCATGCCAACGCCACGGTTCTGGCAACGGTCGAGGTGGACATCGAAACCGGTTATGTGCGGCTGCTACGTCTGATTGCGGTTGAAGACTGTGGCACGATAATCAACCCGATGGTGGTTGATGGGCAGATCCAGGGCGGCGTGGCCCAGGGGATCGGCTCGGCCCTGTACGAGCAGACGGTGTATGACGAGAATGGGCAATTGCTGACGGGGACGCTGATGGACTATCTGGCCCCGACCGCGGTGGATGTCCCGCGGGTCGAAATCGGACATATTGAAACCCCGGCCCCCAACACGCCGCACGGCATCAAGGGCATGGGCGAGGGCGGGGCCATTTCACCGCCGGCAGCCATAGCCAACGCCGTGGCAGATGCCCTGGCACCGTTGGAGGTGCGGGTCAACGAGATTCCACTCACCCCGGAGCGCGTTCTCGCCCTGATTGACCAGGCACGGGCGTGAATGAGTCCCATATATGGAATTGATCCTTGACCTCACCAAGCGGGAAAAGGTCCAGCCTCTGACCGATTGTCCACCTGCGCACCCCATAAGGCGTGCTTCTGCTTGACAGGTGACTGGCGGGCGGAGTATCCACGAGGAATACCACAGGCTGTCGGCATAGGGAGGGATTGCCATGCAAACCGCCACGGAAAATAAACGCTGGTCAAGAGAGTATCCCGAGCTGGGGACTGGACCCGTACCGGCGGAATCGTGCATTTCCCCGGAGTATTTTGAGCTTGAACGCGAGCGGGTCTTTCGCCGCACTTGGCTCAACGTGGGCCGCGTTGATGACATTCCCAACGCGGGCGATTATTTCGTACGCGAGCTGGCGGTGTGTAAAACCTCGATTCTGGTGATCCGAGGCACAGACGGGGTCATACGTGGCTTTCACAATGTCTGCTCGCACCGCTCCAACAAGCTGGTCTGGGAAGAGCGCGGCACCTGTCGAGGGGCCCTAGCCTGCCATTTTCATAGCTGGGGGTATAACGCCCAGGGGCAACTCACCGGCGTTCCGGACGAAGAGAACTTCCACGATCTTGATAAGAGCAAGCTGGGACTCACCCCGGTGACCACCGATGTGTGGGAAGGGTTTATCTTCGTGCATCTGGGTTCACAGCCACAAGAGACGCTCACCGACTACCTGGGTGGAGTAGCTGAACAGATGAAAGACGCCGCCTTTCATAGGCGCCGCTTAACCCATACGTATAAAGTCGAAGAGCAGGCCAACTGGAAGGTTGCCCTGGACGCCCAGAACGAAGCCTATCACCTCCCCTTCCAGCATCGCTACTCCTTTCCCGGCATGTTCGTCCTCAAAGACAACCGCTATCTGCGTCTCTCGGGTGTGAAGCTGTATAACCACCACGCGGTCTGGTCGACCACCTATAATTCAGAAAGCACGCCGACGCCGACCGGAGCGCTCATGAACCGGCTCAACACGGCGACAACCAACAGCCGCCTGCCCATGCTGGGGGATTTTGACTTTTTTGTGATCTTTCCCAATTTTGTCATTCTCCAGTTTCGGGGCATCACCGACGACTATTACATGACGTATAATTTCTGGCCGCTGGCGGTGGATCGCTGCATCTGGGAGATCAAATTTCATTTCCCGCCCGCCAAAACTGCCGGCCAGCGACTCAGCCAGGAATACCTCAAACACCGGATCTGTGATGTGCTACAGGAGGACGCCGTGGCGCATGAGACCCTGCAAGTTGGTCTGAGCTCGCGGGCGAAAACGCATCTCATCCTCCAGGACGATGAGATCCAGATTCGACATTTTCACACAGTGTTGGAAGACTATATGGGGTTTTTCAACGGACGGGGGCACTGATGCCCGGAGTGCCTCTGCCAGAGCCGTTTCAGGCCCTTGAGCCCTTCAGCGCCTGGGCGCTGGCCACAGAGAGCGAGCGCCGCGCCAAACGCCTATCCAGCAGCATGGAGGAGATTCAGGCGTTCTATGACGCGCTCTTTCCTCAGTTGGAAGCCGTGGTAGCCTATCTCGACCAGTTTCCGCTTGGCCAACTCCCTGAGGAGGCGCAGCCACTCTACTATCTGACGCTTTCGCTGGTGGAAGTCACCAGCGCCGTAGAACTGTATCACCATCCCCATATCTTTGAGGCCATTGAGCCCACCCGCTTCCGGCGGGTGGAATAACATTCCCACGAACGGTTTTCATCAGAAAGGAGTCTCAGCCATGGCTGGGCGATTAGACACAAGAGTAGCACTGGTGACCGGTGGCGGTTCGGGCATTGGACGCGCCTCGGCTGTGGCTTTTGCCAGAGAGGGTGCCAGGGTTGTTGTTGCCGACGTAGATGTGGACAGCGGACAGGAGACGGTCCGCCTGATCGAGGCGGCCGAGGGAACGGCGCTATTCGTCCGCGCCGATGTTTCCCAGGCGGCCGAGGTGGCCGCCCTGGTCGAGCAGGCAGTGGCAGCCTATGGCCGTTTGGACTGCGCCTTGAACAACGCCGGTATCCAGGGCGACATCAAGCAGACCGCCGAGTGCAGTCAGGAGAACTGGGACCGGATTATTGCAACCAACCTGACCGGCGTATGGTTATGCATGAAACACGAGATCCCGCACATGTTGAACCAGGGTGGGGGCGCAATCGTCAACACCGCCTCAAACTTCGGGCTGGTGGGCTCGAACGGGATGCCGGCCTATTCGGCCAGCAAACACGGTGTTCTCGGCCTGACGAAAACCGCGGCCCTGGAGTATGCCAAGTCCGGTATTCGGGTCAACGCCGTCTGCCCAGGACCGGTCCAAACGCCGCTGGTCGATAAGGTCCTGGCGGCCCAGCCCGAGCTGGGAGACCAGATCATCAAGGCCATCGAGGCCAGAGAGCCGGTGGGGCGCATGGGGAGGCCGGAGGAGATTGCCGAGGCCGTTGTCTGGTTGTGTTCCGACGCGGCCTCTTTTGTGACCGGAACGGCCATGTCCGTGGACGGCGGCTTTGTCACGCAGTAGCGGTGCGAATCAGAGGAGTGCGTCATGTCTACCCAGGCGACCAGTCGCTATGCCACCATCAACGGCCTTAAAATGCATTATGTGGAGTGGGGCAACGCGCAGGCAACGCCCATGGTCTGTCTGCACGGCTTACGCGCCTACGGCCACTGGTTCGATGATTTCGCCGCAGTCGTGAGCGACCGGTACCGCGTCCTGGCCCTGGACCAACGCGGGCGGGGTGAGACCGACTGGGCCCCGGACGGCGATTACACGCGAGCGGCCTACGTCTCGGATGTAGAAGCCTTTATCGAGACGCTCCGACTCGACAAGCTCATCCTGATTGGCCACTCGATGGGCGGTCTCAACGCCATCCACTATACCGCGCGTCACCCTGAGCGGGTGCTGGCGCTGAGTATCCTGGACATCGGCCCGGAGGTTGAGCCCGCGGGCATGCAGCGCATGCGGACCGAACTGGGGAACACGCCCGCGGGATTTGACTCGTGGCAGGCGGCCAAGGCGTTTCTGAAAATGCGCCATCCCAAAGCCTCGGAAGAAAATCGTCAAACGCGCCTCACCTGGATGCTCAAAGAGGGGTCGGACGGTAGGATCGCGTGGCGGATAGACCAGGCAATCTTCGACCCAAACCTCAAGCCGGACGCCCCGCAACAGACCTGGGACCTTTTGAGTCAGATTCGCTGCCCGACCCTGATCCTGCGCGGTGGCGAGTCAGACGTCCTCAGCGTTGCCACCTGCCAGAAAATGCTCACCTGTATCCCGGCCAGTCAGTGGGTCGATATTCCCGGAGCGGGTCATATGGTGCTGGAGGATAACCCCGAGGCGTGTAACGCGGCACTGCTCGACTTCTTCAAACCTTAGGAGGATATATGGCTGCATTGCTGGCTCTTCAGGATTTCTCAAAAACGCGCCGGGACCTGCTGCACGCCAGGCATCTGCCGGGCGAGTTTTACACCTCAGCCGAGATTTTCCAGAAAGAGATCGAACAGATCTTCATGAAAGACTGGCTGTGCGTTGGCCGGGTCGAGCAATATCCCAAGCCGGGCGACTACCGTGCCCTGCGGATTGCCGGCGAGCCCGTCGTTATCTGTAAGGATGAGAGCGGCACGCTGCACGCCTTTGCCAACGTGTGTCAGCATCGCGGTGTAGAAGTTGTCCAGGGTGAAGGGAATACCCAGGAGTTTAGCTGTCCGTATCACGCCTGGACGTACGATCTGAACGGCGAGCTGACCGGGGCACCCTATAGTGCACAGGTCACCGCCTTCGACTGGAAGTCCTGCCGTTTGTCCACCGTTCACCTCGACACCTGGGCGGGCTATATCTTCATTAACTTCGACCCAGAGGCCGAGAGCCTGGCCTCCTATCTTGCCGTCGACCGGGTGCAGCAAGCCGCTGGGTTTTTACACGCCGAAGAGACGCGTATCGCCGACGAATACACTTTTGAACTGGACTGCAACTGGAAGTTTATCCCGGAAAACCTGATGGATATCTATCACGTCGGCGTGATTCATGGCTCGTCTTTCGGCAAGGTCTTTCCTGTAGACAAATTTCCATTCTACCTGACCCCACACGGCTATCACTCGGAGTACGAGAGCCTGACCATGGCGCCGGATGGTGCCTGGCTGTTTGGTAAGGCCATGCCCTGGCTGGAGCAGAAATCGCAATCCTTTGCCTTCACCATATTCATCCGGCCAAGTTTCAATATGTTTGCCCGGCCCGACATGCTCCAGCCGTGGTTCTGTCATCCCATTGCGCCGGATAAAACGCACATTACCATCCTGACCCAATATCCGGACGAGTGGTTTGAGCAGCCGGCCTTCGAGGCCAAGAACGCGGTGGTCAAGGATTTCATCCGGCTGGTTGCCGGCGAAGACAAGGAGATGATGCTCTCGCTCCAGAACGGCGTCGGCTCCCGCAACTTCCGCCCCGGCCCGACCATGGGCCTCGAAAAGGCCATTCACCATTTGCTGAACTCTTATCTCGATCGCATGTTCGGAGCGGAGGCAGCGGGCTGAGTCCATCGATTCACCCCTGTATTTTGGATGGGCGACAATGCGCCATCAAGCGCATCAGAGTGGAAGACCAGTATGCAGCACGAGCGTTTCAGTTATTCACCGATTGTCGACCGCAAACCTCTACGCTTTCCGAACGGAGCGCGAGTCGAGGTCTGGGTGATTCCGAACGTTGAGCACTTTCACTTCGACAAGCCCGCGACCTCAATCACGCCGATGACGGCGCATCTGAAGCCTGACGTCCTGAACTACTCCTAGCGCGACTACGGCATGCGGGTCAGCATTTGGCGCATGTCAGCACGGCCTACGTTGAGCGGGCCAATCTCACTGTGCGGAGGCGCCTGCGCCGCTGCGCCCGCCGGACCACTGCGCACAGCAAGAAGTTGGCGCCCCACCGGACGACATTCGCCCTCCATGTTGCGTTCTACAACTGGTGTCGGGTGCATGAGACCCTTAAAGTACCGCCGGCCGTCGAACTCGGCCTGACCAACCACGTTTGGAGTATCGGGAAACTGCTCCGGGAGGCGGAGGCTGCTCCGCCGATTGAGCCACCCCGTCCCACCCGCCCGACCCGCTGGGAACGCAAGCCGGTCCGATTGAGGGTGCTTCGTGGGAGCAGAATCAAATAGCGTTTTGCTGTCTAAGCAGAGGCATGCCCGGCCTAGCCCTAGTATGCCTTGCCTGGACGTGCAGATCACCGATTCGTCTTATTGTCCAAAACGGGCTCGTTGTCACTCCCGTCAGATATGCTAGGATCGGCTCCATTGATTAACCGCAGTGCGCCCGTTGAGTCGGGTCGCCTGCTGAATACAGCAACCACTCATGCGTGCGGGTTTGGCCACTCGCCGCGTGGTGAATACGCAGGACTCACTCCAATTGCACTGTGGTGTAGTCGATACGGCCCGGCAACCTTGCCGGGACCACAACACCTAGTAAGGAGGGAGCCCTATGCCCCAGCGGTCCATAAAGTTCGTCTTGCTCGTTCGTGTCCCGTGTACATCTACGCAGACAAAGCAGAGAAGGGGAGGAAGATGAAACAGCAATTCACCTGGATATTTACGACCCTTTGCGTGACCGCCCGCCTTCCCTTGAGGCGGGTGGCCTGTCATACTTGTTTAATGTGGTCTTACTTTCTGCTTGGCTCGAAGAGGCAAAAACGAAGAGATTCCGTAATGAAATTGGCCATCGTCATGACATTCTTGCTGTGGAGTTTCTGTTCTCCCGTCTCTGCCGAGTCTCTGCAAGACAAGATAGACCAAATTTGGAATGGAGCAGCGACAGTAGAAGTGCGGTCAACACCAGAGGGCTGTGACGAATTAGCCTCTCATCTGGACAAAGAATATGCCCAGCCGTTCGTCTCTTTCAACCGGAATCAGGTCGAGAGTCTCCTTGAGCGTATTGCTGACTGTGAAGAGGAAGAGGAAGCCGATCAATAAAATAGCGAGACGCTGCATGGGGATGGGACCCGAATTAGGACAGTACCTACGACTGGCGCAGTTTCAGCAGAAACCTCAAACTGCGCTACCAAAAACGACCTGCGACACCGTGCTCTAAATTGCGACAGGACCAGAAATTCCCCGTAGCACGTGCCAACCATTCCTGTGGACTGCCTGGAATAGGGTTATCTCGCGACATGATAGAGTTCCTTGCCCGTCTCAAGCGCCTCCTTGATAACAAGGGAGGGATTCACCGCGTGCTCGTGAATATCGCTTTCCGTGACCACCACAATATCCTTGGCAAAACCAAGACCCCACAGGTGGCGATATATCTCTTGAGCAACCTTTCCACGGTGGCTGCCATCGGGCATGATAACCAGAGCGTCCAGGTCGCTATTCGGTCCCATCTCTCCGCGGGCAGCAGAACCAAATAGAATAATCCGCAGGGGATGTACTGCATCAACGATGCGGCGCACAAGTTCGTGAAGGAGTCTCTGGTCGGGTTTCATGGCGGTTCTCTCGCCAGATGTTTTTATCATACCATAAGAGATCGTCGACAGAGGACAGTCCAATTCGAGGGGGATACTCCTGCTCTACTCTCAGGATCGTTGACAAAGAAACGGGAAACCCAAAGGGCATCATTGTCCTGGATTTACGGAGTTTAGAGCAATGATAAAGAACGAGCGGCAATACCGTATTACCAAGGCTCAGGCAGACAAGTTCAGACGCGCTTTGGACGGTTTGGGTAAACGGACAAGCCCGGGACACAGATCCACCCTCTATTACAAAGGGCCCAGGAAGACGCGTTGAGAAGTCAGCTCGCCGACTTCGTGCGGAAATTGAAGAGTATGAAATGCTCCGCTCAGGTCAGAGTTCCGTTCTCGCCTTAGACTCTTTGGAAGAGTTGCCTCAAGCCCTCATTAAAGCTCGCATAGCTTCTGGACTGAGTCAGAGAGAGCTTGCAGCACAGCTTGGAATTAAGGAACAACAAATGCAACGTTACGAGGCAACCAGCTATGCTCACGCCAGCCTATCCCGAGTGATGGATGTTGCACGGACTCTCGGAATTCAGGTCCGCAAAGAGACTCTTCTTCAGCTTAGGGGAGTGTCGAACGGCTAAAGGCAACCCTGCTGCGTGTCGCCGGAATCGACTGACGCTGAGCTACATTAGAATTGATTTGATAATAAGTGGCGGGAAATACAGAGGTAGAGCACTTTTCCCTGTCTCAGGGCCAGATGCTATCTGGAGGGCAAGAAAACATAGATGGGGAACTCCCACCGTGGGCTCCTGAACTCCAAGAACTGTTCATTATGCTTGACTTAGGATTCATAAGTCGCCAAGAATGAAAAGCTGCCGGCCAGTTTGACGATTATGAGAGCTGACCTAATACCTTTTCAGGTTGGTATGTGAGTAGTTGATACGTTGACAGCGCCCCTACCGCGTCATACGACTGCTGACAGCGAAAAGGGGGCGTGAGACCTATGACCGCTGTCAAACTGGACGAACCGCTATCGATCCTCGTTCTGCTCGGGCTGACCCTGCCCGAAGTGTCTGAGGGCGACCTGGCAAAGATTCGGGCCGCGGCGCCCGGCTCGACTATCAAGGTGGCCCCGCAGGTCGGCGACGCTATTACCATGGCCGCTGATGTTGAGATCATCCTCGGATTCTTGCCCGAAGCCTTGTTTCAGGCCGCTCCCCGCCTGCGCTGGGTGCACGCCATCGCCTCGGGGGTGGATATGTTTCTCTACCCGGCGATGCGGGACTCCGACGTTGTGCTGACCGGTGAAAAGGGCCTGGTGGGCGGGCACCTGGCGGACACCGGGTTCGGCCTGCTCCTGGCGCTCACCCGCCAGATTGCGACCGCCATCCGCCTCGGCTCGGCCAGTTGGCAGGAGCGTGAGGCCATGCGCCGTAAAGAAATCGAGCTTGCAGGGCTGACGATGGGCATTGTCGGCTTCGGGGGCACCGGTCGGGCGATGGCCCGTCGAGCGGTGGCGTTTGGTATGCGCGTCTTAGCTCTCGATGAGCACCCCGTCCCAGCGTCGGACGGAGTGGACGCGGTATGGGGACGGAATCGGTTGACCGAGTTGCTGGCTTCCTCCGACGTGGTTGCGATCTGCTGTCCGCTCACAGCCGAGACGCGGCAGATGTTCAACACTGAAACATTCGCCCACTTGAAGCCAGGCGCACTGCTGGTCAACGTCACCCGAGGGGAGATCATAGACGGGGAGGCGCTGGTACAGGTGCTGCAAGACGGTCGGTGTGGCGGCGCGGCACTTGATGTTGCTCCGGTTGAGCCCCTGCCGGCCGACCATCCCTTATGGACGTTTGAGAACGTCGTCATGACGCCGCACACGGCCGGCGCCAGCCAACTCCGCGCCACGCGCAACCTCGAACGTTTTTGTGAGAACCTGCGCCGCATCCAGCGGGGCGAGCCCCTCATCGGGGTGGTCGACAAACAGCTGGGGTACTAAGAACAGTCACAGAGAAAGGGCAAAGGCTACGCGCAACGAGTCCTGAGCATTGCACTTCGATATCATCAGTAGGCTTTACAGAGGGGTGACGGGTGCGATCTCCTTCAGCCGGGGCAGCACGTCCCTGGCGAAGCGTGTGATCCCCTTCTCGGCCTCGGCATGGGTCATGAATCCTGACCGCCCAATCATCACCAGATGACCAAAGCCGCCGACCTTGCGGTAAAAATCCATGATCTGCTGGTAGACGGTGGTCGGGCTGCCGGCGAACAGGATCCCCCGCGCCATAGCTTGCGCTGTGTCTATATTAGTGAGCCCTCCGACGTTGAGAATAGCCGGAGCGACGGGCTTGCCTGCCTGCACCCGGCTGCTGGCCGCCGGTCCCTCGGCCGGGGCGTCTGGCCTGGATGCGGTGCGGTAGACCTGAGGCGCAAAGTGTGGTGGCGTCGCCCCAGGCAGAAACTGGGCGTACTGGGGCGCCATCTTCAGACTCGTGTTGAGGAACCACAGCAGCTTGCTCCCAATCTCGATACCCTCTTCATGGGTGTCACCGACATAGACCAAGGCTGCATACGCAAAGTGGTCGGTCATGACCTTGGGTAGCCCAGCCTCCGCGCGCGCCTGGCGATACGCGGCCCAGGCACGCCTAGTCCCTTCCTCGCCGCGCAGGACTAACACATTGACCATCCCTCGCCGGCCGACCTCGCTCGCCGTTTCCGGGTCGCCCGTCGCCGCCCACAGTGGCGGATGCGGCTGCTGCCACGGGCGCGGCCAGATGTTCACGTGCCGGTGCGTGTAGTGCTTGCCCTCCCAACTGAACGGTCCCTCCTGAAAGGTCAGTGCCTTGGTGACGAGATCGATCGCCTCCCAGTAGCGTTCAATATTCGTCACCGGGTTGGCATTGTTCGATGCCATCTCACTCGCGCCCGACTTCACGAAGCCGATATCCAAACGTCCACGGGAAATAACATCCGCCGTGGCATACTCCTCTGCGACTCTGACCGGGTCTGGCCGCAGCGAGATCAGGGTCCCCATACTGAGAATGCGGACCTTGCGTATCTGGCGGGCCAGGATACCCAGGACCAGCGGGTTGGCCCCAAATAGGGAATTAATTCCAGCGTGATGCTCAATGGCAACAACATTGATTCCCCGCTCGTCGCACAGCATGAACTCGTCAAAGGTTTCCTCGAACAAGTCAGCAGCGACCTGTGGGTCACAATATTTATTCGGCAGGCTGGCCCGGACGGAATCTGCGCGATCGAGCACGTCTGGTGGGACGAAGGGATACGGGTTCTCGTTGTGATACCAGACTTCCATGGCGTGGTCCTCAGCCTCTTCCTCGCTCAACTCTCTTGTTCCAAGAAGGCAGCTACGCGATCGACAAAAGCCTCGGGCTGCTCGATCTCAGGATGATGGCCCGCCTCAGCAATGACATCGAAGCACGAGCCAGGAATCAACGCGCTGTAGACTCGTCCGTAGGACGGCGTCACGATCCCGTCGCTCGCCCCCCACAGTACCAGCGTCGGCCGCCTGATCCGACGCAGCCAACGCTTGAGCTGAGGGTTGTACATATAGGGCTGCCAGCCGTATAGGCACAGCGCGTCCCAGTTCCGGGCGTGGACGACGATTTCGTCATCCGATAGCGCGTTAAAGTCCGGCGCCCATTTCTCGGGATCGTGCCAGCTGTGCCGCTGTACTTCCTGGGGGGAGGTATTGAAAACGTCCAGAATATCTGGTGTCTCGCGATCGCTGATCTTGATGCCAAAGGCATCCACCAGAACGAGCCGGTCAATACGCTGGCTACATGTGACCGCGATTTCCGCCGCCAGCCAGCCGCCAAAGGACAATCCCACGAGGCTGACCCGCTCATAAGGCAGCGCTTTGAGGACGTCTAAATACAGGCGTACTAAGTCGTACACTGTGTCGAAATCCATCGGGCGCGCAGAGTGGCCAAAGCCGGGGTGTGAGGGGGCTATGATCTCTGCCCGCCGGCCGAGCAGATCGAGAAAACGCGCCCGTGGATCGACGTTGTGCATACCGTGCAGGAGCAGGACTGGCCGACCCATGCCCCGGCGTATCACTTCGAGCTCAATGTCCTCGACTGACAAACGCTCTCCGACCGGTGCCTTGATGTCATTCATCCTGACTTCCTACGGCTATTCGTTCTCCGTGCCCCACTGTCGCGATACCTACCGATTGCGAAAATGCGGAATGACCTCCCTGGCGAGCAATTCAAGAGAATTTCGCATAGCGCGAGGGTCCATACCAGGAGGATCGATGATAAAAATCATCTGTGTCATCGGGCACATCTTGAGCTCTTCTTCCAACATGCTAATCACCTCGTCCGGCGTGCCCACATACGCCGGACCGTAAGGACCGCGGCCCTGTTTGCGTAGCTCTCCAACCGGGGGCACCGTGAGGTCCCCGTCTGGCGCAAGGGCTTGAACCATGCCACGCTTTTCAGGAGCAGCCATAATCCTGGAGTAGTGGACATGCATATGCCAATGCACGTGCGCCTCACACTCGTCCCAGGCTTTGTCATACGTCTCAGCCACATGGCTGACGTGCAACCCAGCCCGTTGGAATTGTGCGGGATCGTGGCCCGCTTGACGCAGCGCGGCATCATAGCTCTGCTGCAACGGTGTCGGAGGTGCTGCAGCCAAGTGATAGCCGCCCGCTCCCGCTTCTTCCACCGCTTGCGGCCCAAGTGCTGCCACCCAGAGTGGTATCGGTTTCTGCACCGGCTTTGGGGTCATCCGCACGTTGTTCAATTGCCAGTATTTGCCACTGAGGCTGAACTCCTCTTCGTTCAGACAGTGCCTGATGATCCGCAGGCCCTCGTGCATACGCGACCGGCGTTGCTTCATCGGCACACCGAAGGTGGCGTAGTCAGTTGGGTCTGACCCCGGACCGACGGCCAAGTCGAAACGGCCGTTCGAGATAATGTCAACCGCGGTGGCGTCTTCGGCCACTCGAATTGGATCATGAAATGGAAGCAGGAGGACGAAGGTGCCGATGCGGATGCGTTCAGTGCGCGCAGCAATCGCGCTCAAGATCGGCAGTTGGGAGGGTGACCAGCCATCGTCGAGAAAGTGGTGCTCACTCGTCCACAGATGATCGAAACCGAGTTCTTCCGCCAACACGCACAGCTCGAAGAGATTCCGATACACATCCTGGATCGGACGACGCCACGGAGGCGGGTTGCGAAACATCATGATTGCGCCAAATTCCATACTTTATCCTCCGTATCCGATAGAGGATGGTATCGTCAGCTTCCAGCATTTCCCGCCGCTTGCTGTATGCTCGTCCACGAGACCATAAGCGACCCGGATCGTGTTCTCAAGCTCTGTGTAGCTATTGACGATGAGGACTGCGCCGCATGGCGGCTGCCGCACAGTCTTTTCTGTACGGTACGCAACCGTTACAGTTCAGTCTCATAGGGAATCCCAAAAGGAGGCAGCAATGAAATTCGGACTGATGCATGACTTTCGTAATCCCGCACCTTGGTTCCGGCCCTATTCCGATCTCTACCAGCTCTTGCTTGACCAGTGCGTGCGGGCCGAGGAACTCGGCTATGACAATATCTGGCTGACCGAACACCACTTCAGCGGGGACTATAACCCCACGCCATTACAGGCCGCGACCGCCATTGCGGCGCGGACCGAACGCATCCGCATTGGCACGTTTGTGCTACTACTGCCTTTCTATCATCCCGTGCGTGTGGCCGAAGAAGTAGCTTTCATTGACAACCTCTCCAAGGGACGGTTTGATCTTGGGGTAGGACAGGGCTATCGCGTCGATGAATTCTCCGGCTTTTGTATGCCCCGCAAAGAGCGTTCAGCCCGTCTGGCTGAGGGGCTCAACCTGCTCCGACGCCTGTGGACCGAGGATACGGTTACGTTCGAAGGGAGGTTCACCCAGATCAAAGAGGTGCATATCCAGCCCGAACCTATGCAGAAACCCCATCCCCCTATCTGGATTGGCGCGCGCACCGAAAAAGCCATGCAGCGAGCGGCCCGCGAGGGCTATCACCTGCACCTCACGTTGGGCCCGGACTGGGCTCCCCGCTACTATGCGCTGCTGGAACAGCAGGGCCGCACACCGGCTGACTTTTCGACCACCCAACTACACTTCGTATATGTGGCACCTACTGAGGACGAGGCCTGGGAGGACATCCAGGACCAAGCCCACTGGATGATGCAAGTGTACGATGGCTGGTTTAAGACCAGCGGAGATGTCGCCGGCGACGAGCGGCTGTGGGACGTCAAAGAAGCACGAGACATTCGCCACTCATCCTATGGGCAGGCGTGGATGGTCGGCAGTCCAGACCAAGTAGCGCGCAAAGTCGAGGCGTTTGTCAAAACCTCATCCTGTACCCACTTAGTCATGGCTATGCAGGTCCCGGGGGTCGAGCCAGCCAAAGGTACCCGCTCGATGGAACTGTTCGCGCAAGAGATCATGCCGGTATTCCGCTAAGGGCAATAGCCCTCATTCTTCATTCTGTTACCCGTCTGCGCTCTCTGAAATTTGCGTTCCAGTCAGGGCCCTGGAGGCGAACTTGAACACCGTTCTTGCAACCCGTGCGGGCGGGAGCAAACAAAACATCGAGGCGTTCTCGCGCCACGGACATTGCATTGGAGCCACCCACTCGCCTGCTTGACATATCCCCCCCAATGGCAGGACAATCCAGGCTACAAAAACGAAAAGGGGGTTATTATGCTTGGAGCTGTCGCACATGTAGGGATTACCGTCCCAGATATGGAGAAAGCCATTGCCTTCTACCAGGATGTATTGGGGCTGACGGTGATTGGCGATTTTAGCATCGAGGGGGAAGAGATTAGTGATCTGGTCCAAGAGCCTGGTACCAAAGTGCGTTCAGTATTCCTGCGTAATGAAGACGACCGCCATAGCGCCCCGGTTGAACTACTCCACTTTAGTGAATCTGCGGACCAGGGTGGCCAGCCGTATGCGGGCGTCACTCACAACGGGATTACGGAGATTGCCTTTTGGGTGAAAGACATTGAAAAGACCTATGAGGCACTCCAGAACAAAGGCGTAGAGTTTTACTCGCGGCCCCATACCTTTACCCTCGACAACTATGGCACGGCGAAGGCGGTGTATTGCAAGGATCCGTTCGGCACGACCCTCGAGCTGATGCAGATGGTCAAGGAGTAAAAGACTTCGCGATTGACACGCCGTTGTTCAACCTGACCGGCTTCCCTGCGCTTGCGCTACCCTGCGGATTCAGTAGTGCCGGGCTGCCCATTGGCTTCCAGCTAGCAGGTCGGCCGCTTGATGAGACGACGGTTTTTCAGGTTGGGCCTATCTACGAACAGAATCGCCAATTACTCTAGCTGGTGGCGACGCAGTAGACCTGATCAGCATCCGCTGGCAGCGCCTGCGCACTCCAGGTCGCCCCGGCGTCAGCGCTGGTGAACACCTGGCCCTTTTTGCTGGCGCAGACCATGCGCTCAGTACGGCGTTGGTCGATGGACATGGCAAAAAGGGTGCTGTTGACCTCATGGCCGATATCCACCCGCTCCCAGCTCAGACCGCCATCCTCGCTGTGGAACAGGCCGCCGACGTTGCTCTCGAAATCGCCCCCGCCGGACATCCACAGCTTGGTGGGAGTGCCCGGCACCTCGCGCAGGCAGCGGCAATAGGTGGTACCGTGGTCGTTCAGCGGCTCGATGGGCACGCGCTGCCAGTGATCGCCCCGGTCGGTGCTGCGAAACATGCCCACTCGACAGATGGCCGTGACCGTTCCTGGGGTCAGCCTGCTGGCCAGAACGCCGTGCATGTCCACGGTATCGTCGGTGAGGTATTGACCGTGGCTGAGGTTCTCCCAGTGTTCCCCCCCGTCCAAAGACCGCAGCAGTCCCCCGACCTCCAGGGAGGCGTACAGCTCGTTCCGGTCGGCAATGCTACCGGACATCATCAGCACCCGCTTGGCCGGTATGCCTTGGGGAGGTATCGTCACGTCGGGGAAGCGGACGCTCACCGGAAGCTGACGCCAGCTCTCTCCGGCGTCGTCGCTCCGGTATATCTCCGCAGACTCGTAACCGGCGAACATGACCTGCGGGTCGGCCGGATGGAATAATAACGACCACATGGGCAGGCCGTGGTCGGGGACAGCCACCTTCTCCCAGTGGTCGCCGTGGTCATCGCTACGGTACGGGCCATCTTGAGTAGCGACGTAGACCACCTCGGGCCGGTAGGGATGTATGGCGATCGCGCGGACCTCGGGTGCGTCCGGCAGCCCCTGCGTGATCGGCTCCCAGTCTCCCTGCCCAAACACACTCCGATACAAACCGCTTCTGACAACCAGCTTGATGCCCATATGCTTTTCCACCCACTCGATGCCTGGGCTGGTGTCACCGGCCAGACCGGCGAAAACGTAGGATGTGCTGTTGTCCGTTGCCATAGCCTCTTCCTCCTTATTTGAGCGGCGGCACTATCTCGCCTGGGTCGAGCCCGAGTTCCAGGGTCCCGACGCTGGACAGACAATAATCGCTGGGTGGAAACTGAATCGGACCAACGGCGCCGTCCCGGAACAGCCGCTCGAGCGGGACGGTCTTGAAGAGCGCGTGGGCGCCTCCCAGCGTGAGCGCCGTCCGCGTAATCCGCGCCCCAGCTTCGCCGACCAGATACTTGGCGCGGAACAGCGCTGCCAGGGTTTCCGAGGTCGGTCCCTGGGTGTCGCTGAGCCAGGCCGAATGATACGTCAGCAGCCGGGCGGCCTCCAGGTCCACGCTCATGTCGGCCACCCGCCGACGCACATCCGGATGGTAGGCCATCGGCTGGGTATAGCCTCGCGGGACCCTGTCCTGCACCAGCTCACGCACGGCGTTATAGGCCGCGACGGCCACACCCAAATACACCGCCGTATATGAGGCCCACAGCCAGTTCGCCCCGCTGCGGATGAACGGCAGGATGTCGTCGGTCTGGTAGAGTACGGCGTCCTGAGACACGAAACAGTCTTCGAGAATGAGGGAATCGCTGCGCGTCGCCCGCATACCGAGCGTATCCCATACCTCGTCGACGCGCCGTCCCGGAGCCTGGCGCGGAACCATCAACAGGAGAGCGGCCCCAGGTGTATCGACCTCCTCGGGGTGTGCCAACACGGCACAGAAGTCGGCCGCTTCCAACATGGAAGCAAACGCTTTTCTGCCCGTGATCTGATACCCGCCCGCCACCTGTCGGGCTCGCGTGGCAGGCTGGTAGGTGGCCAGCAGTCCGGATGTCCTCGGCTCGGAGAAGTTGCCGGCAATCAGCCTCTGCTCTTTGACGACCAAGTCGGCCAGGCGCTGCTTGGTGGCCAGGGGGACGATTGGGCTTTCGACCAGGGGGCCGACAATCGAGAGGTGCATATTGAACGAGAGAGCGGTAGCCGGACAGCCTTGGGCGAGTTCCTCGGCTGCCAGGGAGTAGTCGAGCAGCCCGACGCCCTCTCCCCCCATCTCGGTGGGAATGTTGAGGCTGTAGAATCCCTCTCGGCGCAGGGCCGCATAGTTTTCCAGCGGATGGCTGGCTTCCCGATCATGCGTAGCGGCGCGGGTGGCGAAGTCTGCGGCCAGCCGCCGGCTCCGCTGCTGGAGGCGAGTACCTTCTTCGCTGATCTGAAAGTTCATGACCGCCCTCCTTGTGTTCGGCTACGAGGTCAGGCTGTCCAGAATCGGGAAAGAACCCTACACCATACGGCTTTATCTCCCCACAGCAGCCCGCCTGTCAACCCGACGCCCCTCCGAGTACGAAAAATCATTCAGCCGCAAGGTGACAGCGCAGCGTCCATTGTATTCCCGACCGAGATGGCGCAGGATAGCGTCATATTCAAGGACAGCACGTCAGACGAGGGATATAATGCAAGACCGTGCAGACACATACGCCAACGGCAAACGCTGGACGCTTGACCATCCAGAGCTGGGAACCGGACCCCTCCCTGTCACACCCTATCTTTCCGCAGAGTATTTTGAGCAGGAGCGCAAGAAAATTTTTACTCGCACTTGGCTGTGCACGGGCAAGAAAGTCGAAGAAATCCCGCGGCCGGGCGATTATCTGGTGCTGGATATTGCGGTCGGCAAAACCTCGCTCCTCCTCGTCCGGGGCAAGGACGGTACGGTGCGCGGGTTTCACAATGTGTGCAAACATCGCGGCAATCGACTGGCCTGGAACGACCGTGGCGCGTGCGGGTCCGGGTTGACGTGCCGATTCCACGGCTGGACCTATGCCTCGGACGGCCGCCTGATAGGAGTGCCGGAAGAAGACATGTTCTTTGACTTTGATAAACGGGACTACGGCCTGAGTCCGATTGCCACGGATGTCTGGGAAGGATTTATTTTTATCAATCTCGATCCCGACCCACCGGAAACGCTGTACCAGTATCTGGGCGAGGTGGTTGACCTGCTGCGCGGCTATGCGTTTGGCCGCCTGCCGCTGAGCTGGTCGTATACGGCCGAGCAGAAGTGCAACTGGCGGATTCTGCGCGACTCGCAACTCGAATTCTATCACGGCAAGGCGCTGCATCAGCAGTTCGCCGGCAAGGTGATGATCAACAAGCAGCAGCCCTCTTGCCACGTCCTCGACGCCAGACTCTTTCGCCGCCACAGCATGATGTCGTTTTACGGTGATCGCCGGAATACCCAACGCACGCCCATGGAGCTGTTGATGGCCCAATTCGGGGCCAGCTTCAAAACCTTTCCCAGTGCGCGGGATATGGACCGCTGGCCCCTGGGAGTCAACCCCACGCGCAGCAAACAGTGGTTCTTTGATATTTATTATATCTTTCCCAATTTTCACCTAGTGATTCTGAGCCCCTTCCTGTTTGTCGCCCATACTATGTTGCCGGAGACGGTGAATCGCTCGACCTGGAATGCACGGGGCTATTTCCCGCAGCCCGCGACCGCTGCCGAGTCTGTGACCCGCGAATATAATAAATGCCTGGCGCGGGACGTGTGGCTGGAAGACGGCAGCACCCTGGAAAACACCCAGCGCGGGATCGAGTCGGGCGTCCTGAGCCAGTATCCGGTACAGGACCAGGAACTGCTGATCCGCCACGCCCATAAGGTAGCGGAAGAACTGCTCGCCAGCGGCGGACAAGAGGGGTGAGGCATGTCCGATACGAGCCTGCCCGAGCCGTTCGCCGACCTTGAGCCGCTGGCTGCGGTCTGGGCGCTGGCGACCGAAACCGAGCGCAACCGGCAGCGCCTCGGCAGCACCATGGCCCAGATTCAAGCCTTTTACGACACCCTGCTGCCCCGCATGGAGGCCGTCCTGACCTATCTGAGTAAATTCCCGCCAGAGCCGCTGGACGCACTGCCCCAAGAGGCCCGGCGGCTCTTATACCTGGCCCTGGCCATGGCCGAAATCACAACCGCCGTGGAACTCCATCGGCAGCCAAGCGTGCCCGCCGGCTTCGACCCGCAGCGCTTTATTCCCGACCACGAGCGGACGAAACCGTAACAACGTGCGCTACGCGCTTTTTTGAAAATGGGGCATCACTTCTTTGGCAAAGAGACGCATGGCCCGTACGGTTTTCGCGTGCTCTACACCAGGGAACTGCATCCAACACAGCAGATAATCCATGCCTAATTCTTGCTGGTATTTCTCAATCTCCCGAATACAGTGATCCGGGTCGCCAATAAGGAAACGCTCCCGGTGGGTGTCAAAGGTCACGGTCGCCGGGTCCTTGACCAACTCGCCCTTATCGTCTTTGAGCGGCCGGACATTGGCCCACTTGCCGTACATCCCGGCGTGCAGATACATGATGCCGTCCCGGGCCTCTTCCTCGGCTTGGGCCGTGGTCTCGGCAACATAGACTTCACGAATGACCGGCGTGGCGCTGGCCGTCTTATTGAACCGCTGGAGTTGCTGCCGATACATCCGATAATGCTCTTTCAACTCATTGATATGATGCCGGGGGGAAGCCACCAAGGCCGATCCCCACTGGGCGGCCCGGCGCACCCCGCCGCGGGTTGAGGCACCGATCCAGATCGGTGGGTGTGGTTTTTGGACAGGCTTGGGGGTAATGGACAGGTCTTCCACATGGTAGTACTGGCCCGAAAACGAGAAGCGCTCGGTCGTCCAGCCCTGAATCATCAAATCGAGCTGTTCTTCCATACGTGGCTCACGCCCCGAACGCTGTTCTTCATACGCGGCGAACTCCTCCGGTCGGTAGCCGGTCGCGACACCGAGGATAAAACGACCCGCGGCGATATTATCGAGCACCGCGACGTCCTCGGCGGTCTGTACCGGCCGATGGAGCGGCAGGAGATACATACTCGTCCCGATGGTGAGCTTTGATGTCCGCGCGGCCATGGCTGCCGCCGTCACCAAAAGCGAGGGGCAGATACCGTCTTCCAGAAAGTGGTGCTCAACCAGCCAGGCCGATTCAAACCCAATCTCTTCGGCAATAACAACCTGGTCCAGCATCTCGCGATAGAGCTGCGCGTGAGTCTGGCCGGAGTCTGGCCGGAGCTGCATAGAGAACGGACCAATCCCGAATCGCATCATACTCTGCCCTCCTTTGGTAAAGCCGCTAAAATTATTCTCCTCTGAAAAAAGACTGTCAACGTTTGGAGGGGCCAAAACTGGCTCTCAACTCATTGCTGGTCGGGCCGTGCTTGCGCTGCTGGTGGACCATAGCTGGCCATCAACTCATTGACGATGGTGTGGAACTCGTCCCACGGGGTCTCCCGATACGCATGGCCGCGCACAATGAATGAAGCCCCGGCATAGAATTTCTCATACTGCTGATGCCGGCCCGCGAACTCAGAGCCCACCATGTCCCAGGCCAGCTTAAACAGCTTCATACGCGATACCGCGTCTGCCTGGGGTGTCTGAAAGTACGCCTCAAACTGCTCGGCGAGGCGTTCATCCTCCAGGACCGAGATGTCCGCCGGCATCTGAAACACGCCCCCACCGCACAGGTCACGCAGTTGGTCGATACACCGGGAGTAGTTCTGGGTACACCAGTCGAGCGCCGCGTACATCATCCGCCGGTTAAAACACACATAACCGTCCGGCCAGCTCTCATAGGCGTTGATCTGGCCGTGCACCATGCCGGCAATGGCGCCCTCGACCGAGGCCATTTTTCCGAGCGTCTCTCGCACAGCCGGAATCTGGGCCGCGCCGGTGGCGTGGACAATCTTGCTACACAGGCCGAGCAACAGGCGCATCTTCGACCAGTACCGCACGTTGGACTGGTGATTGCCAAAGCAGTGGCTCGGGGTCTTGAGATAGATGTCTCGCGATAACACCGCGTCGTTATGAACAAAAACCCTCTCCCAGGGTACCTTCACTTGGTCACACATCACCATGCTGTCGGTTTCGTCATACCGATAGGCCAGTGGCGAATCAAACTCTGAGCGGCAGGCAGCTTCCATAGATTTCCGTGACCACAGGCTCAGCCCCGAGGCATGACACGGCACGGCGCACGTTATCGCCTCTTTTTTCTGGTCAGGTGACAGGGGGATGACATTCCCAATCCAGATGTCATTAGCGAACACCGCACCCGTCGCCAGCATCTTCATGCCAGAAATAACGACGCCGTCGTCTTCCTCCCGGACGACGCGGAGCGTTGGCACCGGCAGATGCTGGCGCTGGTAGAACTCCGGGTCTCGGGCCGCCTGGGGAGGCAACACGGCATAGACCGTGTAGATATCGTTGTCGCGCACGTAGCGGTAATATCCGAGCAAATTGTCCGGATTGCCACACGGCGGCTTGAGTTCATCCGGCTGCATGGCCATGCCGGTCACAAAGCTGGCCACGTGGTCGGGCGAACGCCCGAACATACCGAACGTGAGGTCCGCAATTTTTCGGTGCCCAACCATCCGCCGCTGCAAGTCGTCGCGCGTCTTGGCCCGCAAATAGTAAATCGAGTGTCGGTCGCCATCCTCTTCGTAGCTCAGCGTCTCGCGATTCGCCGGATCAGCCTTCATATCGTAGATGGCAGCCACCGTGCGGGCGGCGTTGCGGAACGCAGGGTGAGTGGTAACATCCTCGACCCGTTCACTGCCAATATAGACTACCCGTCCGTCCCGCAGGGACTCCAAATGCTCCTGACCGGTCTTCAGCATGGGCGTCTCCTTTACAATAGCGCAGTACGAGCCGTGCATAGCACGCTTTGCCTGCGAAATCGCGTTCGATACTCACGGAGGAATAACTCTCCTTCTTACTGTTTCGGGAGTAAGCGTTTGCAACCTGGCGGGAGGTAACATCGAGATGGAAGCAGCCTCAGGGGATGCTCTATATTTATCACATCATGTGATTTTCTGCCACGCCCCGATAACTTGACACCGCGTCGAGCCATGTTATGCACAATCATTATCGGTCTGAGCCATCTTCAAGCGACCTGAAAACCTCCGGGGATAATGAATGTAGGGGGGAATACCATGGCAAACCCGGATCAACACCCACACAAGCCAAAAGGGAACGGAGCGGTTGAGCACTATGACGCGGTGGTCATCGGGGCAGGCTTTGGCGGCCTGTACGCCTTGCACCATCTCCGCGGGATGGGCCTCTCGGTCCGCGTCTACGACGGCGCTGCTGGCGTGGGCGGCACCTGGTGGTGGAACCGCTATCCCGGTGCGCGGGTCGATTTTCCAGGCAGCCCCTTCTACTGCTACACGTTCTCAGAAGAGCTCGTGCGGGAGTGGAACTGGCCCGAGACCCAGCCCGATCAGCCCTCGGTACTGGCCTATTTGGAGTACGTCGCCGACCGGTTCGACCTGCGCCGCGATATCCAGCTCGAGACCTGGATGCGCGACGCCTGCTACGACGAAGAGGCACAGCGCTGGACGCTCGAGACCAGCACCAGCGAGCGCGTCTCGGCCCAGTTCCTGATCTGCGCGGTCGGCACCCTCTCGGCGACGCACCTGCCCGACATCCCTGGACTCCCCGACTTTGCCGGCGAGTGTTATCACACCGGCCGCTGGCCGCAGGAGCCCGTCTCCTTTGCGGGTAAGCGCGTCGGGGTGATCGGGACAGGCTCCTCGGGGGTACAGGCAATTCCCGAGATCGCTCGCGAGGCGGCGTACCTGACGGTGTTCCAGCGCACGCCGCAGTACAGCATCCCAGTCCGCAACCGCCCCATGGACCCCGAGGTGGTACGACAGGCCCGCGAGAACTGGGCCGTAATCCGAGCGAAGATGAACGCCTCGCCCCTGGGCGCGCCGTTCGAGGTCTCCGAGCGCTCGGCCTTTGAGGACACGCCCGAGCAACGCCAGACGCTCTACGAAGAACTCTGGCAGAAGGGCGGCTTCCACATCCTCTTTGGCAGCTATACCGACATCCTGACCAACAAGGAGGCCAACCGTACGTTGGCCGACTTCGTGCGCGGCAAGATCCGTGAGATCGTGCGCGACCCCGCGACCGCCGAGAAGTTGATGCCCGACTACTACCTGGGCACCAAGCGCCAGCTCCTCGACAACGGCTATTACGAAACCTTTAACCGCGACAACGTCGCTCTGGTCGACCTGCGCCAAGACCCGATTCAGGAGATTACACACGAAGGCGTACGCACCGCCAACAGCGAACACCTCCTCGACATGCTCGTGCTGGCGACCGGCTTCGACGCCATCACCGGCGCGCTGGTACGCCTCAACCCGAAGGGGCGCGGCGGCGTCAGCCTTAAGGAGAAGTGGCGGACGCGCTTTGACACCTACCTCGGCATGACGGTGGCCGATTTCCCCAACCTCTTTATGGTTCACGGCCCTGGGTCGCCCTCGGTACTCTTCAATATGCCGCTCGGCGCCGAGCTCGAGTCGGCCTGGATCGGCGACTGCGTACGCTACCTGCGTGAACACGGTCTAGGCACTATCGAGCCGACCCCCGACGCAGAACAGCGCTGGGACCGCGAGGTCGCCGAGATCGCCAACGAGACGCTCTATCCTCTCACTGACTCGTGGTATACGGGAGCCAACATCCCGGGCAAGCACCGCCAGTTCTGCGTGTATCTGGGTGGCCCTGACTACTTCCGGCGTCTCTCCGAGGTCGCCGCCCAGGGCTACGAGGGCTTCGTGTTCGAGAAGGGGGCCCGTCAACTGATCGAGAAACTTGCCAGCTAGCGGTTGTGTAAAGCCGCCTCGGGGGACACCTCATCCAGCCTCAAACTGAGTGAAGTTCGTTTCCCATTCCGATAGTCCGACAAGCCCCCTGCCGGTATTTATCGTTAGGTCCACGTCCAGTATATTACGCGGGGTATAATTCAGCCTTCGTCCCTCACAGTCTGTCGGAGGTATTGAAAGGAGAGACTGGTGCACGATCCCAAGTTTGGATTACTTCTACCTGAGGGTGACTTTGCCGCTGCCAAGCAGGCAGCTTTACGGGCGGAGAGCGAGGGCTTTTACTCGGTGTCGATGATCGATCACTTCTTTACCCCGCTTGGAGATCCCCAGACACCCATGTTTGAGTGCTATACGACGCTGACGGCGATCGCCGCGGTAACCGAGCGTATCCGCCTCACGCCGTGTGTCACGTCCGTCTCATTTCGCACGCCGCCGATGTTGGCCAAAATTGTGTCTACTCTCGACAATATCAGCAACGGTCGTCTGACGCTCGGGTTAGGCGCGGGCTGGAAGCCTGACGAATACCACGCCCATGGGTATTCCTATCTCTCGAATCGGGAACGGTTGGATCAACTCGCCGAAGCCATTCAGGTGTTAAAAGCGATGTTTACGCAAGAGGAACCGAGCTTTCAGGGCAAACATTTCTCGATTGACAAAGCCTACAACAATCCCCGGCCCGTCCAAAAACCTCACCCGCCGCTGATGCTGGGTGGCTCGGGCAGCGGCCTCCTCAAGATCGCCGCCACCGAAGCGGATATTCTGAATATCAACCCGCCGGTCTTTAATGGTAAGGATTATCCGAACGATCCGGCTATGACCTTGAGGTTCGACACGCCCTATTTGAAAAAGCGGATTGGCATGCTGTACGGCTATATGGAAGAATGCGGACGCGACCCAAAAGAGATAGAGCTGGGCTCTTTAACGGTACTCCACCTCACCCGAGACCCCGCAGACGCGGCGCTCACCCAAACCGCAACCTTTCTCAGCTTCCCCGATGCCGACGCTGCGCTCCGGTCGCCCCTGACGTTGATGGGCACGCCAGACAGTGTCAAACGGGAGATCCACACCCGTATTGAGGAGATGGGCCTCACCTACACAATCGTTATCCCGGTCTCCCCCGAGTCTCATGAACTGTTTGTAAATGAGGTGATGTCGGAGTTTGTGTCGTGAGTCGTGCTTGGAGTGACATTTTTCCTGCCCCAATAGCTATGACCTTTGAGAAAGTCGTAGTGTCGGAGTGATGACTTCTGTGTAACAGGAGAGTGAGATGAAAATATGTGCAGCTCAGACACGACCAATCATAGGAGACATTCAACGGAATATTGAGCATCACAAAAACTTCATAGCCCTGGCTGGTTCCTATGGCGCTGATACCGTGATTTTCCCGGAACTCTCCTTAACAGGATACGAACCGACCCTTGCAAAAGCATTGGCGACGCATCAGGACGATAAGAGGTTTGACGATTTCCAAACCATCAGCAATACCGAGCAGATCACGATTGGTGTGGGCGTTCCAACAAAAACCAAGACCGGTATCTGCATTAGTCTGGTGCTGTTTCAGCCACACCAGGCACGACAAACCTATTCCAAACAGTACTTGCACCCTGATGAAGACGAATTTTTTGTCAACGGACACGGTTTTCCGAGTGTCAGTGTGAACCGAACCAACCTGGCGCTCGCGATTTGTTATGAATTATCAGTGCTTGAACATGCGGAGCGGGCGGTGAAAAGTGGCGCAGACATGTATATTGCCAGTGTAGCCAAATTTGCAGATGGAGTGGCCAGAGCAATTAACAGGTTAGCGGACATTGCCAGGGTCTATTCCATGCCCGTCTTCATGGCCAACTGCATTGGCCACGCGGATAGGAACGAATGCGCGGGGAAGACCTCCATTTGGAATGAGAAAGGCGTCTTGATAGGCCAACTCAATGACACCCATGAAGGAATCCTTATTGACGATACAGACACACAAGAACTCATTGAAAAAACGCTATAACATAAACGGCACTCCTCCAATGCGGGAGACTCCTACCCTCGTCAACGTCGGGTGTCTGAAACACCGCAGTCACAAGCGGCGGCCATATTTATCTCTTGATGTTCGGTCACTTCCAGGGCAATGAAGACGGAGAATTGAAACAGCGCGTATAGGGGAAAAACAGTGACCGACATCAAGCAATCCATACACGATCAATTCGGTCGGGCAGCCGCGCAATACAAGACAAGCCAAGTCCATGCTACGGGCGAGGATTTGGTCCAGATTGCCAAGCTGGTACAACAGCAGGAACAGCCGTACGCCCTGGATGCGGGCTGTGGAGCGGGCCATACCTCGGTGGCCATCGCCCCGCATAGCCGCCGGGTCGTCGCCCTCGATCTCACCCCGCATATGCTGGAACAGGCCAAGCAGTTGGCCGCCGAACGCGGCTTCTCCCATATCGAAACGCGCCAGGGCGATGTCGAACAGATTCCGTTCGCCGACAACAGCTTTGACCTTGTAGTCTCCCGCTATAGCGCCCATCACTGGCCGAACCCCCTGACGGCGCTCCAAGAATGCCATCGCGTGCTGAAGTCTGGCGGGCGGTTTATCCTGAGCGATATTATCTCGCCCGAAGAGCCGGCGCACGACACCTTTTTACAGACGTTCGAACTCCTGCGTGACGCCTCGCACGTCCGAGACCACACGGTTGCCCAGTGGCAGGCCATGTTTGAACGGAACGGGTTTCAGTCACGCGTCGTTTTCACTTGGCGCCTGCCGCTGGACTTCCAGGCCTGGACGGCACGGATGGCGACCCCACCGGCAAGAGTTGCCATGGTGCAGCACTTGTATGATAACGCACCTGAGGAGATCCGAACGGCTTTCGCTATTCAAGACAATTACGATTTTGCCCTGTACGGAGCGCTATTTGAGGCGACCCGTCAGAGCGGCTAGCAGGAGGCAGCCATGGGCACGATAGTCTTGCGCGATGGCGTCATCTTCGACGGCTACAGTCCCGAGCTGCTTGACGGGGCGGACGTCCTGATCGAAGATGGTGAAATCAAGGAGGTCTCCGAGCGACCGCTCAAGACCGCCAGCGCCCAGGAAATCCATCTGGATGGCCGTTTTCTCATGCCCGGTCTGATCGACGCCCACTTCCATGCCTATGCCGCTCATGTCAATCTCGCCAGCCTGGACGATTGGCCCATGTCGCTTTTGAGTCAACACGCCCGCACGCTGCTGGAAGACGCTCTCCAGCGGGGCTTTACAAGCGTGCGAGATGCGGCCGGAGCCGACTTTGGCCTTGCCGCCGCAGTTGATCAGGGCTTGATCAAGGGGCCCCGTCTGTTTTTCTCGGGCCGGGCCTTAAGTCAGACCGGTGGTCATGGCGACACGCGGCCGATCAAACATTTTGAACCGTGCGCCTGTGGATTTCAGGGCTGTCTGTCACAGCTCGCCGACGGGGTGGACGCGGTCCGGCGGGCGGCCCGGGAAGAACTGCGCAAAGGGGCGCATCAGATCAAAATCATGGCCACGGGCGGCCTCTCCTCACCCACCGACCCGGTGTGGATGCTGCAATACTCGGACGAGGAAATCCGCGCCGCGGTCGAGGAGGCGGCCTCGCGGCGCACCTATGTCATGGCCCACGCCTATACCGCGGAAGCCATTGCCCGCATCGTCAAGCTGGGAGTACGCTCAATCGAGCACGCCAATCTGATTGACCAACCAACCGCAGAACTGGTCGCCCAGCACGGAGCCTATGTCGTCCCGACCCTGGTGACGTATGAAACCCTCGGAGAGCTGGGCAAGGAGTTGGGCCTGCCCGAGAGCAATATCGTCAAGCTGAAAGAAATCCAGACCGCGGGATTGATCTCTCTTGAGCGGTGTCAGGCGGCCGGGATCAAACTGGGCTACGGAACCGATCTGCTGGGGGTCCTGCACGCCCAGCAGTGCCGCGAGTTCCTGATCCGGCGGGAGGTCCTCAGCCCCATCGACATCCTGCGTTCGGCGACGACGATCAACGCCGAGATCCTGAACCACGCGGGAAAGCTCGGCACGGTCGCTCCGGGGGCGCACGCCGATTTGGTTGTGTTTGACGGCAACCCGCTTGAAGACCTCGGCGTCTTGCAGCCCGAGAGCGGCGGGCCGCGCCTGGTCATGAAGGCCGGAGCGATCTATAGGAACTCTTTGTGATGAGACGAGGTGGCGGCACTCTCAATCCTCGACTTGCTCTCCCAGTCGCTGGGCGGTATCGATTAACGGTTGGGTCAGCGCGGCCACCTCGGGGTCGGCACACATCATAATCCTGTCCGGGTCTGCGGCTAGAGGGTCAACGTCCACATGTCGGTGTGCAATGCGCCACTGCCCGGCCTGTTTCACCAAACGGTCCACATAGCGTCCCTGGCCAAAGATCTTATACCCGCCCGGGGTCGCCAGCGCGGCCAGGACGCTGACCTGGCCGGTCGCTTCATTCCCGTTGACCTCATACAGTAAGTTGCTGGTCATATGCCGACAGCGAATTTCCCGCACATGCACGCGAGCATACTCGCGCAGTGCAGCATGACCGCGGACCACCCAGGTGGCGACCTGAAAAGCCCCGTCGGCGGTAAAGCACTGCACCCAGGCTTCCGGCTCCAGGTTGTCTATTGCGTGGGCATAGCGAGCACACAGCTCTTGAATGGCGAGTTTCTCGATCCAGGTCTGTTCCATACCGCACCTCTCTTTCTCTCCACTCTCTTTCATGAAGAGAACGTCGGATTCAAGAGCGAGACTTGGAGGAGTTCGACTCGTCTGAGGGACAGTCATCTCCGATGACGTGCGCAATACATTGTTGCGATTTATGGAGGAATGGTGCTAGGGAGCAGGCAGAGGTGCGCCCTCACAGGAGTTGTTATGCTCATCGGTCACCCGAGTGGCAATAACGTATTTATCACATATCCAGCCCCCTATTCTTCACGATGAATCGCTTCGGTATCTCCATGGGCGTCAGTCCCCGCGAGCCGCTCGTTAAGGTCGGGGAGATAGCCAAAGCAATTGAAGCAAGGGGATTCGAGGCCCTGTGGTTCATTGATTTTCAACTCGGTCTGAAGGATGTCTATACGAGCCTGTCTCTGGCCGCTTTGGCAACCGAAAAGATCGCCATCGGTCCGGCGGTGACGAATGTGATCACCCGGCACCCAACGGTCACTGCCAACGCTATCAGCGCGCTGGATGAGCTTTCAGAGGAGCGCGCCCTGTTGGGGCTGGGCGCGGGTTGGTCGGCCGTGCAGGGAGCTGGCGGCAAACCGTCTACAGTGAACGAGGTTCGCGCCGGGATACGCGCGTTCCGCCAGATGTTTACCGGCGCGGAGGTCGCCCTGTACGGGACACGCGTTCAGCTCGCGACCGCTCGCCGTCAGATCCCGATCTACCTTGCGGCGGCCCAGCCGCGCATGCTCCGCTTGTGCGGTAAAACCTGCGACGGGCTCATCCTCATGGGGGCCGCCGAGTCAGCCTTTTGCAACTGGCAGCTCAACTCTGTGTACGAAGGTTTGGAGAAGGCGGACCGAGACCGGAGCGAATTCACCATCGACCTGTTTGTGACGATGAGTATCAACGAGGACGAAGACTTGGCCCTCAATGATGTCCGCGCTTGGGCCACCAGTCAGGCAGCAACCTTCCATACCTGGAAACAGCTTCCCCCGACCTGGGAGCGCTTTCGGCCGGATTTCGAGCGCGCGGTGCAGCACTACCAGTTGGTTGAGCACTTGTCCTTACGAGCCGATCACAAAGAAATGGTGAGTCATGAATTCGTGCAGTCCGTCGCTATTGCGGGTAATAGACGCACCTGTATCGATCGGCTGAACGAGTTGGCCCGACTCGATATTGACCGGATCACGTTTGCTCTCCTGTCTGGGGGACGGATACGCCGCTTAGACGAGTTGGCAAACCATGTGATGCCCGCCCTTAGCGGGGTAGAGCCGAGCTGAGCGTCAGGTCAGTGGTATAAAATCGTATTCGCCGGCTTGCAAAACCAGGAACACAACTGACTCCTCCCCAGCGTTCGTCACAAGGTGGGGACGGCGTGGTCCTACTGCGTACGTCTCACCGGGTGCCAGACGAACGTCTTCTTTGGGGTCTCGCATAAATATACGCAGGTGGCCGTGGAGAACGTAGAAGGTATCCTGGACCTCGGTATGGAAGTGCCAGGGGACTTTCTGGCTTGGGCTGAGCTGTAGTTCGGCGATCTGAAATCCTGGTCGCTGGGCGTGGTAGACCAAGCGCTCGACTTCCAAGAGAGAACTCGGATTCTTGATCGGTTCCCTTTGCATTGGAGTGTTCCTCGTTGACTTAATCTCATGCGTAAATAAACCATGAGAGGCAGGCAAGGCAACGCTGGCGTAACATGAAGTTCTGCCCGGCTTTGCAATCTCGTGCGGGCTTGCATTATCCTGTGTCCGGCAATTGTTCACTCAGTCCGGCTCCGTCTGAGAAGGTCGAGCAAAAGAAGGAGGTGTGCGCATGAAAAAAGAATCCATCAATCCCGACAATGTCTGGAAGCCTGAGGACTACTTCAATATCTACCACTCTCCCGGTTTACCCAGGGTTCCGCCCGAAAAATCGGGCTGGGAACAAGCCGTCAAAAAGGGCAACTGGCTGTTTATCTCGGGCCAGACGCCGACCACGCCAGACGGCAAAACGATTGCCACCGATATGCATGCCCAGCTCCGACAGGCACTGCAAAACACCCGGAATATTGTCGAGACCGTGGGCGGTGCGATGGATGATATTGTCTCGATCCGCTACTACTTCAAGGCCGGATATATGGAGGAGGGGCTGGCCGCGCTACGGGATTTGGGCGGCGAGTATTTTCAGAGCCCCTACCCCTCCACGACCTGCGTCGAAGTCGTGCGGGTGGCTTGGGCCGACCATCTTTTGGAGGTTGAGGCCATTGCCATGCTCGATGCGTGACGCGAGCTCTCTCTCCGCGTCTCAGTCGGCAAAGGTCGCCGCGACGCGTCCGAGCGGACCAAAGTCGCCCAGCACCCGGACACCCGGAGCGATACCGGTCGGCTGAATACACGTTCCCGTCGTCACTATCTGTCCGGCCTTGAGACCGTCTGCCCGGACCGTGAGTTCATTGGCCAGCCAAGTGAGCGCAATACGCGGGTCGCCGAGTACGTTAGCACCGCGGCCCTCGCCGGCCCGGACGCCGTTCAGGCTGAGCGAGACGGGGTGGGCGGCCAAGTCTATCGCCCTCCAGTCAGCCGCCACCTCGCTTCCCCACACGAACAATCCGGCACAGGCACTGTCCGCGATGAGCTGGGCGGGACCGGCGGTACTGAAATCCATGAATCGCGAGTCGGGGACCTCAATGGCCGGATGCAGGCTGGCGACACTGGCCAGGACCTCGTCCGTCGAGTACGCGTAACCGCGAGGCGGCAGGGCGCGCGCCAGCCGGAAGGCAAACTCGAGCTCCACCACGCGCATCCCATTCGCGCCGAGCGAGAGCGTTGCGGGGCTGCGGCTGATCTTCCCCGCCAGCAGCTGCCCCGCCAGCGGTCCGTCTACCCCAATATGCGCCTGTCCGGCCTGACTGGTGGCGGCAATCTTCCAGCCCGAAACGGCCTGCCCGGAACAACTGGCCAGCCTTGCCTGAACCGCATAGCCATCCTCGATGGTCTGCGGCCGACACTCATCGGGTAATCGTTCGAGCTTTCGGCCGGCCTGCCAGGCGTTCCAGAGGCACTGAGCAGCCTCGTGTATTTGTGCTTGGTCCATGATTTTCATCCATTCTCAATACGGAACCAGGCTAAGAGAGTGTTGGGGTTATCCCACTATTACACGGCTTTTACTTGCCACTCCTGCGTAATCCGCTTCTCTTCTCCGCCAGGCGTCCACATCACCAATGCGTGTACTGGGTCCTTGGATTTTACCGTGTGACGCGTCGTCGTGTTCGCTGGGACTAGACAGGCCATGCCAGCGCTGAGCGTCTGCACCTTTCCCTCACTCGTTTGTTCCATCTCTCCAGACAGAATATAAAAAGTTTCGGTCGACTGATGGATGTGGTTAGGCACATCCACCCCAGGCGGCACGACTAAGTACCCGAGCGTAAGCTCTGTTGTCCCCCCGAGGTGTTGATCGATCAAGATGGTAATTTCTGTCTCCGTGACCGGATCGATGTAGGTTGTGGCTTGTTCGGGGCGGACGAACCGCGACACCTCCTCAGCCAGGGCTGTTGGAACAATGGTCATGAGCCCCGCCAGGATCACAGACATACTCGTCCAACGTGAGAGACGCAGAGTCGGCATCGTTGAAATCTCCTTTTGACATTCGCTCCCGTTTGGCGGGATAATATCGACCAGCCAGCAGAGGGAGTGCTCAGCCACCTTAGGACGCTCACTCACGCAACTGCAAGGGCCGCGCGTGAAGAATAGGAGGGATTCTTATGGCCGGCAAAGACAGCAGCGATCGCAGCCTGCGTATCGCCTCAATGACAACCATGCTTGATTATCACTGGATGTTTCTACGCACCCTCTCGTCTTCGGTCCGGGAGTATTTGGGCGAGTCCGGCTTGGCGGCGCTTGAGCGCGGCTTCCGGCGGGCGGGGTATTATCGCGGCCAACGCATTCGTGACCGCCCGGAGACTTTTGCCGAAGGACGCGACGCCCTGGCGCTGATCCGTCACTGGGATATGGGCGAGCACACCATGGCCGCGGAGACGGGGTCGTTTGCAGTCAGCGGTACCGGGGCCCGAGCGACCGTCACCCTCCCCCATGTTCCGGGCGCGGACTACTTCAGCACTCACGCCGGGGGTGACATACTGGAACCGTATTGGCGCAATACCTTGACGGGTATTGCGGAAGGCTATGACGCGGCAGCCGGGGTCGCGTTCTCTGCCGTGACATTGGACCTGAACACGCCCTGGCAGCTCACCTGGACGTACCAAGGCGAAGCCGAAGAGGTCACGGCCGGGCCGCCGGAAGATGTTTTCGCCCAGCCGGCCAAGGCCATCCAGCTCACCCGCAGTACCTTTGCCGCGTTTGCCGCGATGCAGATGTATATCGGCTTTGAGCTGATCGATCGGTTTGACGCCTCGGGCGAGCGTGCGCTACGCGAGGCTCTCTATCAGTTCGGGGTCGAGCGCGGCCAGGGCATGCGCCAACAGGCACTGAGCCAGGGGCGAGCGTTGGACTTTCAGTCCTGGTTCGAGGTGCTCCAGGAACGCGACCCGGCCGAATCGGTTTTTGTCTTTCGCGGCGATACCCATATCTCGCCCGGCGTCATGCAGGCCGAGTGCACCTACTGTCCGCTGGCCGAGGTCTGGTCAGAGGAGGGCGAGCGCGGTCTGAAGCTCGGCTATATCTACGATGTGGAAGTCCATCGAGGTCTGGTGGAATCCTACCATCCAGGTGGCAGGATTCGCTGGAATACGGTCAAGACCCGTGGAGACCGAACATGCAAATTCTATTTCTCCATTCCCGAACTGGTGACACGGGACGATCCTGACTGGGCTCAGCCACGCTCTCGGAACTAGGAGGCTCACGATGTTAGAACTGCTCGACAACCCCGTCCCGTGGCCCAACGGCGCGCGCTGTGCGGCATCTATCACGTTCGACATGGATACGGACAGCGCCCTGCACCTGTCGCATGCCGACGCCTACAAACGGGTGGCCGCCCTGTCGTGGTTACGCTACGACGAGGTGGCGGTGCCGCGGATTGTGAAGCTGTTTAACCACTATAATATCAAGGGGACCTTTTTCGTGCCGGGCTGGTGCGTTGAGCGCTATCCGGCCACAGTCGAGACGATTGTCGCCAGCGACCACGAACTGGCCTATCACGGCTATTTGCACGAGAATCCCATGGACCAGACCCGCGAAGGCGAACGTTACTGGTTGGAGCGCAGTATTGAGGCGATCGAGCGGCTCAGCGGCAAACGACCGGCGGGCGGACGGGCACCGTATTACAACTACTCGCCCCACTCCACCGGGCTGCTGGCCCAGGCCGGCTTTGTGTATGATTCGAGTCTCATGGCCGACAGTCAACCCTACGTCATGCGTGCGTCCGAGGGCGAGGTCATCGAATTGCCGACCGACTGGGCCATGGACGACTGGCCGCAGTACGCGCATAGCCCGGACTTTCGGTATCTGATGCCTACGCGCGCGCCGGACAAAGCCATGGAAATCTTCATGGCTGAATTCGAGGCGGCCTATGAGTGCGGCGGCCTGTGGGTCACGGTCTGGCATCCGTTTGTGACCGGGCGGCTGGCCCGCCTCGCCCAGGTCGCAAAGATGATAGAAGCGCTACAAAACCGGGGCAAGGTGTGGTTTGCCACCATGGAGGAAATCGCCCTGCACGTGCGGCGCTGTATCGCTGACGGGAGCTATACACCGCGCGTTGTTTCCATGCCCTATTATGAGGAACCCATACCGGAATTGACCGAAGGATTTCCTGCGGGCCTGGAACTCAGAAAGCCGCGCGGTTAGGCCGGATGCTGTTTATGCCAGACTGTGCTTTGCTCGTAGGCATACGCCATGTGTAGAACCGTCGCTTCCTCAAACGGTCGCCCAACGAGCTGGAGCCCGACCGGCAGACCGTCGGGCGTAAACCCGCACGGCACCGAAATGGCGGGCAGGCCGGTCATATTAAACGGCCGGGTTGCCCGAGCGATATGGGCCGCAACGGGGAACTCCTTGTCGCCTATGGTGACGGTCGGCTGGTCGATCTTACTCGCCGCCAGGACGGTGGTCGGCGTCACCAACGTATCGACCCGGCCAAACAGGTCGAGCATCTCCTGGCGTAACAGCGACCGGAAGCGTTGAGCCGTAAGATATTGCGCGGCCTGCACGCACGCGCCGAGCAGCAGCCGGGTGCGCACGTCAGCGCCATAGTCCTGGCTGCGCGTCTGCATGGTCCGGGCATGAATCTCATACGCCTCCGCGGCAATAATGGCGGTCGAGCTGGCAATCACATGCTGCATGCTGGGAATCGAGACGGCTTCGACTGTCGCCCCCAGGCCAGATAAATGTTGTATGGCGTCCTGCACCCCCTCCCGGACTGCCGGCTCAATGTCTTCAAAAAAATACTCGTGCGGCACTCCAAGGCGAAGCCCACGGATGTCCTCCTTCAGAGCCGCCGTATAGTCCGGCACCGCTGCCGGGCTGGCGGTCGGGTCGTTGGGGTCAGGGCCGGCGATGGCGTACAGCAGTACGGCCGCATCGGCAACCGTTCTGACCATAGGGCCGACATGATCGCACGAATGGCTCAGCGGATAGACTCCGAACCGGCTCACCCGCCCATACGTCGGCTTGAGACCGACGATACCGCTGAGCGAGGCCGGGATACGGACCGAGCCGCCCGTATCTGTCCCGAGCGTCCCCATGGCCAGTCCGGCCGCCATGGCCACCGCCGAGCCGCCGCTCGACCCACCGGGAAGACGCGTGCGGTCCCACGGGTTGCGAGGAGTGCCGTAGTGCGGATTGAGCGAAGTCCCGCCCCAGGCGAACTCGTGCATATTGAGTTTCCCCAACAGAATCGTGCCGGCTTGCCTGAGTCGGGTGACGACCGTAGCATCGTTCTCCGCGATATGGTTGGCCATGATTTTTGAGCCGCAGGTCATGCGGACGCCCTTGACTGCAAACAGGTCCTTGAGCGCGATGGGAATGCCGTGGAGCGGGCCTCGATACTGCCCACGCACAATTTCCCGTTCCGCGGTGCGCGCCGCGGTCAGCGCTTCATCGCTCAGGATGGTGAGATAGGCCAGGTATTCGTCATTCAGACGGTCAATCCGGTCAAGATAAGCCTGGGTCAGCTCTACGGGTGAGACTTCTTTCTTTTGGATGAGAGGCGCTAACTCGGCAATGCTCGTAAAGGCGAACTCTTCAGTCTTCATTGCGTTCGCCCTCCGACATGACAAAGCGCACCGTCGGCTCTATATGGCCGAGGTTCAACGCGTCCAGCGCGTCCAGTCCCGCAGACAATTGTGTATACAGCGTCGCAATCTCTGTGAGAGCATCTTCGCTGATCGGTTCTGCGAACTTGTCTCGGAGAAGAGCGGCCACGAGTTCTTGATCTCTCATGATAAAATTTGAACTTGCAAATTCCGGGCAATTTTGCAATCGATGCAGATGCAAAAGATGGCACTCTTGTTCGAGCAACCCACAGGAAAGGAGGAGTGAAATGAGGGCAGAGAGTCTGGAATATAAAGACGGTGATGTCACGCTGAAAGGATTTGTGGCACTGGATGACCAGAGCAACCATAAGCGACCCGGTGTTCTGGTGATGCCCGAGGCGTTTGGATTGGGCAAGCAGGCCAAGGACCGTGCCTTGCGGCTGGCCTCGCTCGGCTATGCCGCGCTGGCGGGCGACCCTTATGGCAACGGCCTGGAGGTCAGCGATCTGCAGGACGCGATTACCCACGCAGGAGCCCTGCGCGAAGATACCACCAAGTTTCGCCAGCGCATCCGCGCCGGACTCGACGCGCTGACGGCGCTGCCACAGGTTGACTCCGACCGGCTCGCAGTCATGGGCTATTGCATGGGTGGTTCCTGTTCTCTGGAGATGGCGCGGGACGGCGCGCCGCTCAGGGGTGTGGTCTCATTCCACGGAGCCCTGGAAACGCAGCGCCCGGCAGAGCCGGGCAAGGTCCAGGCCAAGGTCCTGGTTTGCCACGGTGCGGATGACCCCTTTGTCCCGGTCGAACATGTCACAGCTTTTGAAGAAGAGATGAGACAGGCCGGGGTTGACTGGCAAGTCATCAGCTATGGCGGCACGGTGCATAGCTTTACGAATCCGGAGGCCGACGGTTCCATAGAGGGCATTTGCTATAATAAACAGGCGGATGAGCGCTCGTGGCAGGCGATGCAGGCTTTCTTTGACGAGATTTTCGTGTAGCCCTTATCCCGACCGAATTGCATACACATCGACCTCTTCACGTCCAGCCATCCAGGCCGTCTCGCGGCGCTGGACCTGGACGTGAAAGTGCGAGGCCGCGAGCTGTTCTAAAAACCTTTCGACCCCCTCCCGTCGCGGGTCGCCAAAAAAGGCCCTGCCCCCCGTTTTGAGCGTGGCCGCCAGGAGCTTATACATCCAGCCACCATCGACCGCCTCGTACAGCACGTCAGCACCGACAAGGACATCGTACTGGCCAAGTTGTCGCACGCTGCTCTCATCCAGCCAGCAGCGGCACTGTTCCTGAACGCGGGGAACGGTGTTGAGTTCACAATTCCGCTGGACCAGCCGCAGAGACTCGGGAATATGATCAAGCGCAGTGACCTGCGCGCCCAGTGAGGCCAGCACCACACTCTCCAACCCGACCCCACAGCCAATCACCAAGGTCCGCTTCTCGCGCCACCACTCCGCAGGATAGGTCGAGGCGAGATACTGCGACAGGGCGAGGCTCGCTGGCCAGGCCAGATGCCAGTAGTCGTTCGCGCCACAGTACGGACAGCGGGAAAAATCGGGCTGGACGTTGCGGAGTTCAATCAGACGCACGACGAGCTGCGGCGTGACCCGATACGGGAGAATGCTTTCTTCAAACAATGGGCGTTCGCTCATACACCGGCGATCCTTTCCGAAGACAGCCCATCATTATCAGGAAAAAGGCAGATGGGGAGACCCATTTTCGCTTGACAGTGACCGTCCCAGTGCACTAGGACGGAGGCACGGAAAAATCACGGAGAGTACGTACCATTTCTTTCAGTCAACGTTTAGCGAGAGGAGGGACCCTATGGCACGGCTCAGTCTCGTTGACCACAAGCAGATGAGTCCGCAGTACGCGCAACTGGTGGAACGGGTAAAGGACGCTGACGGCTATGTCAATTTTTTGAGTATGATGGCCCACCGCCAGGAGGTCGTTGAGCCCATGTGGCGGGCCTATGTTGACATGTTCGAGGGCGGCGTTGTCGAGCCACCGCTCAAGGAGCTGGTGCGTATCAAAATTGCCTATCTGAACGGGTGTTTATTTTGACAGGGCTTTCGCTATGCATCGGTGATGCAGAAAGGACTGACCGAAGAAAAAATTGGCCAGCTTGAGGATTACGAAAACAGCCCAGCCTTTACCCCGCGCGAGAAGAACGCCCTCCGATTTGCCGAGAAGCTGGCTATTGACTACGACTCGATTGATAACGACGAGTTCTTTATCGGGCTCCAGCAATATTTCACCGACGCCGAGATCGTCGAGCTTGGCATCGTGATTGGATATGACATTGCCTTTGGTCGGCTGCTGCGCGTGTTTGACGCCGACCCGAAAGTGTGTGAGGTCCCGGAACATCGTGGGGTTGGCATAGACGTTGGCCAATCCCCCGCTCTGTCCACAGCAAAATAGTAAGGACCACGGGTGGGTCAGACCGACCCACCCTCTTCTCTTGGCTAGCCTAGCGGAACGGCTCGGCGCTGTCGTCAGACAGCGCCCTCATATCCGCTCGATAATCGTGGCAATGCCCATGCCGCCACCGATACACATGGTGACCAGCCCGGTGGTTTTATCCTGACGTTCGAGTTCGTCAAGGACGGTGCCCATGAGCATGCTGCCGGTTGCGCCGAGCGGATGACCGAGGGCGATCGCCCCACCGTTGACGTTGACCGTGTCCGGGTCCATGTCACAGTCGCGCATGGTTTTCAGGGGAACAACCGCGAATGCCTCGTTGATCTCGATCAGGTCAATATCCTTGATCGTCATGCCGACTTTTTTGAGCACCTTTTTGGTCGCCGGAACCGGTGCGGTCAACATGATAATCGGCTCATCCCCCGCGGTTGCGGTGGCGACAATCCGAGCGCGCGGCTGCATGCCGTGGCTGCGGGCGTATTCTGGAGAGGCGAGCAGCAGAGCTCCCGCACCGTCAACAATACCCGAAGAATTGCCGGCGTGATGCACATGATTGATCTCTTGCACGTCCGTGTAGCGTGACAGCGCCTTTTCGTCGAAACTCAGCGTGTCACCCTTTTGCACATATTTCCCCAGTTCCGCAAAAGACGGCGGCAGTTGACTCAGCCCCTCAAGCGTCGTGTGGGGTCGCGGATATTCGTCGTGTTCCAGGACCAGCGTGCCGTCCGCAGCGCGCACGGGAATCAGGCTCTTTTTCAGACGGCCCTCTTCATGAGCACGAGCGTAGCGCTGCTGGCTCGACAGCGCAAATGTGTCACAATCTTCACGGCTGAACCCCTCTCGGGTGGCAATCAGATCGCCGGAGATACCCTGCTGGACAAGCGGATGGAGTTGGCGCAGATGCCGATTATGACCGTCAATCCCGCCACGGTCCGCATTCATCGGCACGCGGGACATGGACTCCACCCCACCGGCAACCACCACGTCCTGCTCACCAGACTTGATGCCCATGGCCGCAAAATTGACCGCCTGCTGTCCTGAGCCACAGAAACGGTTGATCGTCACTCCCGTCGAATCGTTCGGCCACTCGGCTGCCAGCACGGACATCCGGGCGATGCACATGGCCTGCTCACCATACGCCGTCACACAGCCGACCACCACGTCGTCAACATCACACGGGTCCAGGTGGTTGCGTTCTTTTGTGGCATTCAGGACTTGCGCCATGAGTTCCTGGGGATGGAGTCCTGCCAGCGCCCCACCCTTCTTTCCCCGTCCACGCGGGGTCCGAACCGCATCAATAATCCAGGCTTCACCCATTGCTTCCTCCATCGTTTCCTGTCATCTCATTCAGTGGGGCGAGGCGGTGCTTCGGACACCGCTGGTGCGGCCGGCTCAGTGCGGCGAGATCGCCATCGCCATCATCACCGACCGCTCAATTTCAGCGATGACGCTGCCGACTTCGTGGCCGATCAGGTCCATTTTGCGTAGCTGCTCGACACGGGGGGTGACCCGTTCGAGTTCCCGGGCGGAGAAGATGTCGCGCAGAAAGCCACAGGCATCGACCAGACAGATAATGGCCACATCCCTGGGGTCGGGGATATCGTCTGACAGCAATACATCTGCGATCCGCAGCCGCACCTCGCGTTCGATGCGTCCGTCGATTGTCGGATAGCGCCGCGCGCGGAAGACCCACAGGAATTTCTTGTCCTGGGACTCCAGAATGCCGTGTTCAATCAAGCGAGCCAACGCCTGCTGCCGGATTTCGGTCGTATCCTGGCCGGCCAGGGTCTCTATCCAGCCCCTGGTATCCTTGGTCTCGCTGGCATTCGCAATGTGCGCCAGAGCTTGGTCGAGGATCGGGTTTCCGGTCGGCGTCGCGTCAAGACAGGTGAGATGCTCAAGGTCGTTGTCGATACGGTTGGTAAAGGCTAGGTCCATCAGCACCGCGCCGGCAAGAATGTATTCCACCGCCCCACCCCGGGTTGGCAGGAACGACCCGTCGTCGTCCAGTATTAACAGCAGTATCTCTTCAGCAAATGTCAGCATGGCACGTCCTCAGGACTGGGCCGCCAGGGCGCTCTCGCGTGTGTCGTAGTAGTCGAGCATGGTCAAAAACCCGCTGACCTCCATGACGGATTTGCAGGTGGCCCTGAGCGTGCAGAGCATCAGCTTGCCGCCACCCTGTTGGCATTTTTTGGCACCAACAAGTACGACGCGCAGACCGGCACTGCTGATGTAATCCATCTTGCTGCAATCGAGCAATATCCGGGTATCACCGCGTTCAACGACCTCCGAGATCCGCTTCTCCAGATCCGGTGCGGTAGAACCGTCGACACGTCCGTCCAGTGATACAACAACCATGGAGTCTATCGTTTGCTCTTCAATCTTCATCGGACAGCCTTTCTCTTTGATCTCGACCGAGTAGTCGCGCTTCGCCGTCTGGCTGAGGCAGGGATAGCACAGTGCCCGGTAGGCGGCAACCCATTTTTGACCACGAGCGGAGCCCGCTCGTGGCACTCGTCACCCTTGGCGCGGCGGGCAATTGCTGGCAGAATACCCCGACTGGACACCACAATCAAACAGGGAGATGCGTATGGACAACGGAATTCTATCAGGACTGCGAGTGATCGACTGCGGAACCTATGTTGCCGGGCCGGCCTCGACGACCATCATGTCGGATTTCGGGGCCGAGGTATTGAAGATCGAGCGCCCGCAGGGCGGAGATCTCTATCGCTCCATGTCGGATTTACCGGGCTTTGCCAAGGCAGACCTCAACTGGGGCTGGATTCTGACCAGCCGGAACAAGAAGAGTGTCGCCCTCGACCTCGCGTCACCCCAAGGCAGAGAAGTCCTCATTCGGCTGGTCAAGACCGCAGACGTGTTTGTCACCAACTACCAGCATCCGCTGCTCGAAAAGTTCCGGCTGACCTGGAAGGACCTTCAGCCGGAAAACGAGCGGCTTATCTACGCCCATCTGAGCGGCTACGGAGATGAGGGCGAGGATGCTGACGCGCCAACCTTTGACGCCCTGGCCTATTGGGCACGCTCGGGCCTGATGATGAGCGTCGTGGGCCTGGACGGCACGCCCGGCGGCCCGCGTCCAGGCATGGGCGATCACCCGACCTCGGTGTCCCTGTTTAGCGCGATTATGCTCGGCCTGTATCAGCGCGAACGCACCGGACGGGGCTTAAAGGTCGGGACCTCGTTACTGGCCAGCGGAGCCTGGGCCAACGCCTGCGACCTCCAGGCCAAATTCTGCAACGCCACGTTTCCGGAACGCGGCGACGACGGCACGCCGCCAAACCCGCTGGCAGCCGGCTATCGGAGTCGTGACGGCAAGGCCTTCTTGGCCATCCTGCTCGACCCTGACAAGGAATTTCCCAATCTGTGCAAGGCCCTCGGCCAAGCCGAGCTGGCCACCAACCCGCTGTTTGCCACCAACGAGGCCAGAGGAGAGAACGCCGCGGCCCTCTTTGCCATTTTACAGGGCCAGTTTGAATCGCGGGACCTCAATGAATGGCGGGTGCTGTTCAAGCAGTCCGATATTAAGTGGGCGCCCCTGCCAGTACGGGACGAGGTGGTCGAAGACCCCCAGATGCGGGCCGCCGGTGCTTTCATGGACATGGAGTACCCTGGGCACGGTACGTTGACGACCGTCAACAGCCCTATTTTTACGACCGCCGGTGAAAAGCGAACCCCAACCCCGGCACCGCAGTTGGGCGATCATACCAGTGAGATCCTGCGCGACCTGGGGTATGATGAAGCGGCCATAGCCACACTGGTACGTGACGGAATAGCCGCGGTGGGCGGGTGACTTCAGCCCGCCGTGCGGATTACGCCTGTAGCTCATCCGACCTACGGGACTATCCCTGTCCGAGCCTTCTCAGACGAACTTGAGAAGGCTTTTTTATTTCTACGGAGGAAAACGATCAGCTTCGCCCGTTTCTCTTCTAAAGTCATCCTTTTTTATCTGGGATATATCGATATTCGTACAGAAATGTCTATTTTCAGGACCAGTGAACGGCACGGAATTCATCAGACGCGCGAAACGCTACGCGAGGAAGACCGGGCAAGAATGTCGTTTTGAGCCGGGTCGTAGCAAGGGGAGTCACGAGATTCTCTATGTGGGGAGTCAGCGCACGATTGTCAAGCGCGGCGAGATTTCTAAAGGTATGTTGACCGCCATGCTCAAGCAACTTCATATCGAAAAGCGCGACTTCTGAGGAGGCATCATGCAATACCTCTATCCATGTAATCTCACCCCTGACGTCGAAGAGGGAGAAGGATATGTCGTGACCTTCCCCGACGTTCCCGAAGCCATCACCGGCGCACGAACCAGAGAGGAATCCCTTGTTCTGGCCGAGGATGCCCTAGCCGTCGCGCTAGGCGCATACGTCAAGAACCGTGAAGACATCCCAATCCCAAGCACGGCCGTGGACGGCCAAGTCTTGGTCGCCCTCCCGTCCATCGTTGCCGCCAAATTGGCGCTCTACACGGCTATGCGCCGCCAGGGTATTACCAATGTTACTCTGGCCACGCGTCTGGGCTTGAGCGAGTCTGCGGTGCGGCGGCTGATCAATCCCAATCATCGTTCTCACATCAGCAGCGTGGAAACGGCCCTACGCGCCGTTGGACGCGGCTTGGTGGTGGGAGACCGGGCGGTCGCGTGACACCATAACTGTTCATCCATGTCGATTCTACTGAACGCTTTAACCACTGGGAACATAGAGACGGTAATCGTTGTTTAGGGCTGTATGGATATCAGAGGAATCTGGGAATACTTGGAAATCGCGTTGTGCTCGTTTGGGTCTGCTTGTATGGCAATCCAGCATAGTCAGAAACAACACAAACCATGAACCTTGACGGCTGACAACAGCCAGCTATAGTCATTTGCTGCCGCGGCCGTGCTCCACTGAAATGCGGTCATTTTGTCCAAGGCTATTAAGCTCCCTTCGAGATCCGGCCAAAAGATATCCATCTTCCTTGTGGAGAGTATTAGTTTCTTCAAATACACGCTCTTCTTTATAGCGACAATCGTCCTTTTTGCGGTTGCTTACACCTATCTCACTCCATCTGGTCACGGCATTGGACAAAGCCATGAGCCTGTCTCTGACATTACACTTCTTAAGGGTATTACTTCAGCGTTGTTACGATTTCTTCTCTAGGGTACGGGGACCTGCATCCAATGGGGATTTCCAAGGCTCTCGTTTGTGTGGAAGTCCTCATGGGACTCGGCTTGGTAGGCATCATGATTGCCAAGGTCACGTCACAGCGACTGTCATATCACGTATCCTGTCTCTTCAGTTCCGATGCTCAAAAACGCCTCGATGAAATCGCAGTGGATTTTGAAAAGTCTCGATCTGACCTTGCAGGTATTATGTCGAGACTCTCCAGAGCGTACCCAAACACTCCCGATCAGACAGCCGGCGACAACAATTTAGAAGTTGTTTCAGACTTTCAGAGCGTAATTGCTGGTTTTCCCAAAATTGTATCGTAGTGCGTGACTATTTTTTGAGTGAGACTGCACTCGATAATTACTTCCAGAGCGTACCTGCGACTGCGGTAGTGCGTGTTGGGAATTCCGTTGATAGGGCATTCTTGATGCTGGGCCAACTTATTATCAGTTTATCCCCACAAGCGAGAACCGAAATTCTCGATGGAGACAACAGACAGAGGATTTCTGATGCAATTGACTCACAGAGGCATACGTGCCGCCTAGTCCGCCAATCTGCGACTGATAAAGATACATACGCCATTTTTGGTCGTATTCTGGAGACCTGCAATAGAGTCCCAGCCAGCTATTTCGCTGCTCCAGAAGAATCACAACCAGACCAAGTCCTACAAGGCACAAACGAACCACAACAAACATCGGAGTCGGACAGTGAACCTGACCGAGATAATTTGGAACCATGACGATATTTGGAGGTGATAGATGAAACTAAACTGGACAAAATGCCAAGGTGGAGTCTGGTGTAAGCTCGATTTCGTGAACCTAAACCATGAGCATTTCAACAACAAGCGTGGAATCTATATAATTTGGCACGGAGGTACGGAGCCTAAAGTCGTGTACGTCGGTCAAGGGGATATCAGAGAGCGGCTAACTAAACATCGCAGCAATCCTGATATATAAAAGTACGAACCCCTGGATCTCTATGTAACCTGGGCGACGGTGCCGGAGTCTAATCTCAATGGCGTGGAGGCGTATTTGGCTAAAATTTGGGCACCAAAGGTCGGGATGAGCCACCCAATAGACCCTCCTGTACAGGTAAACTCCCCGTGGGAATAGTAAAAAAGTTAGTGAAATCAAGTCCGAGCAAGCCGTTCAAGTAAGCTTACGCCTAAGCTCTCCTCGTCACCACTCGTGAACTGATTAATCGCCTTGAGGAGGAAAAGTGACGACTGCATCCTCATCAACCAGACTCAGCGTGGATCATTGGGGAGCCTACGTTGCGTGAAGCCCACTACCATCCCAAAGGCTTGCTTCGGCCCGAGAATGATGGTGTCTGTGCCGTCCGGCTCGGGCCGGAGTTGCTTGTCTTTCAGAAAATCCTGGGCTTGGCCAAGGTCTGCGGTCTTGAATATCAGGGAATAAATGCCTTCGCCGTTTTTCTCCAGCTCACGGCCTTCCGGGCCGGTTGCAGAAAGAGGCTGGGCTAGTTCCACGACCGTATCTTCTCCAACGGCGACAAAGGCACTCTGCTTGCGGCCCTCGGTGTGCTCCTCGTGGAGCAGGGTTCCGCCCAGGATGTCACAATATAGCCGCTTGGCCGCGGGCAGGTCCCTGACGACGAGACCGATATGCGAGGCGCGCTGTATGCCAAGCGGGTGCTGACGCCAGGGGTCGCTTGACCAGCCCGGTTCCAGCCGTGGGTCGGCGATATAATCGCCGGACAGGGCAAACTCCAGTTGGCCTTGTGTCTGTCTCGGATGCGTCCAGATGGCCGCCGTGTCGTACGGTGGCTTTACCTCTTTGCCGACAAGGTTATAGAGCCGCAGGCCGGCCGTATCGAGCCGGGCGGCGATGGCCGTAACATCGTCCACATACCAGGCGATGGAGTGGAAGTGCTGCCCGAAACGGTCATGAAATCTTTTCACCGACGGATTCTTGAGGTTCTCCACACGGGCGGGCATCATCGGCTCCATGATGACATCCCCGATGGCAATCAGGGAAGCGTACCGTCCGGCTAACTCTTCATAGCCGTTATAGAAGCGCGTGACGGAGAACACGTCATCATACCACCGGTCAACGGCTTCGAGGTCGTCCACAACGTGGGTGAGATGAAACAGCTTGCCTATGGTCAGCATGCCTGCCTCCCTTGCTCTGCACGCGCGAGCCGGCCACGGCCTCACGCTCCTCTGCTCAGTCGTTATTGGCCCAGCTCTCTTCGTAGTTCGTGCTCATACGGCCACGCGCGCGGAGGTGCTGAATCTTCCACTCTCCGTTCACTTTGACGTAATCGTCTTCATAGCGCGCCGCCAGCCATTTGGCCTGATTGTTCTTGTAGAACGTAAACGGGCCAAAGAAGTACCAGATACCCGTAGCCCGGTCGCCGTCGATTTTGATGATGGGGTTCATCACCTGATGCTGGGAGAAGCTGATCATCGTCTGGAATTTTTTGAACAGCTCGTGAATGGCCGCATGGCCCTGGGCTTTGCCGAATCCAGCGCCTTCCCAAATACCGTCTTCGGCAAAAATCGTGGTGATACGCTCCGGGTTGTGGTCATCGTCACAAATATCGCAGTAGGTTGCCTTGAGCTGCTTGATGGCCTCAAGGTCCTCAATCCGCGTGATGCGTTGTTCCAGCTCGGTCATATCCATGGGTATGTGCTCCTTTCTTTGGGTGCTTTGTTAATCACTGCCTGTCGCAAGTGCGAGTTCGGGGCTCTCCCCAGGCTGCCCGATCTGCCATTCACGGGCGAGGTCCTGCGCCCGCACCATGCGCGCATAGGCACGGTTATGGACCAGCAGACTCTCGTGGGTGCCCTGCTCCACAACCCGCCCGTGGTCCAGGACCACGATCAGATCGGCGTTGCGGATGGTGCTGAGACGATGGGCGATGGCCACGGTGGTACGTTGCGCGGTGAGGCGCGAAATCGCCTCCTGGATCAAATGTTCGGTTTCGGTGTCCACCGAAGAGGTCGCCTCATCGAGGATCAGAATAGGGGCGTCTTTGAGCAGCGCCCGCGCAATGGACAGACGTTGCTTCTGCCCGGCGGATAAGCGGACCCCACGCTCGCCTATGAGCGTGTCATAGCCCTGGGGCAAGTCGAGGATGAATTCCTCGGCGTTAGCCGCCCGCGCCGCGGCGCGCAACTCGGCCTCCGAGGCGGCCGGTCGGCCAAAGAGGAGATTCTGACGGACGGTGCCGTGGAAGAGAAAGACATCCTGCAACACCATGGCGATATTGCCGCGCAGAAAGTCGAGGTCCAAAAACTGCACCTCGTGTCCGCCAACGCGGACCGAGCCGTGTTGGGGGTCGTAAAAGCGCGGAATGAGGTTGGTCACTGTGGTTTTTCCCGCACCGGTCGCGCCAACCAGGGCAACCATGGTCCCGGCCGCAACGGTGATGTTGATATCGCTGAGGACCGGCCGGTCCGGCTGATAGCCGAACGTGACGTTTTGGAGTTCCACGTCCCAGGTCATCCGGGTCGGCCGCACGCCGTGGGGTGGGCTGACAATATCGGGCTGGAGGTTGAGCAGTTCAAACACCCGCTCCGAACTGACCGTCGCCTTCTGGAGCGTGTCGTTGATATTGGCGAGTTGCAAAAAGGGCTGATAGATCTGGGTGAGATACACGATGAACACAAACAGGTCAGCCGCACTCACCCGACCGCCAAGCGCCATGACACCCCCAAGAAGCGCGATCAGCACCACCCCGACTCCGCTGGTGACTTCGATCACCCCGACCGGCACGAAGGACAGGGTACTGGCCCGCAGCATATCGTCCCGCAGCCGTTGGCTGCGGTTTTCGACCGCCCGCGCCTGGAGCTTTTCCTGAACAAAGGACTTGATGACCGTCACCCCGGACAGATTGTCCTGCACCTGGGCGGTCAGGTCTTCGAGGCGCTGCCGCACGGGACGCCACTCGGTGCGAACTTTGGAAACCGCGCGAAAGACGATCCAACTGGCCACCGGCAGTGGCAGGAGGGCGACCAGGGCGAGCTGCCAGTTCAGATAAAACAGCACACAGATCATGGCTGTCGGTAGCACAAAAGCATTGATCGTCTCCGGAATCCCGTGGGCGATAAAATCCTCGATGGCCTCAATGTCGTTGATCGAGCGGGCAATCAGCCCGCCGGTGCGTTGCGTATGGAAAAAGCTGTGGGGCAGACTCTGTAGATGGGTATACACCCGGACCATGAGGCTATGCAGGACATCGAAAGACACCTCGTGTGAGAAACGCCCATAGCCATACCGAAACAGCCCCCGGCCGATATACACCACCAGCAGCAGTCCGGTAACACCGAGTAAGGCCGGCAGCGTTCCCCCCCCCTCGGTGATCCACTGAATAATCCGACGAATGAGTAGCGGGGGCACCAGACCGGTGCCGGCGAAGAGCAGACCGCAGGCGACCGCCACCAGCATCTTTTTTTGGCTGGCGCGCAATAGTTGCAACAGACTCAGTAGGGCGGGCATACGCCTCCTTTTTTTCACCACTTACCATATACGGGCGTAGGAGTGGTAGCTGACGTTTTCTCTTTTAACCACAGAACAAATCGGCTAGGACGGGTACTGAAACCTCGCTCGGCGGGACGTGGACGCCCCGCCGCGTAGGAGAAGGGGAGCAGCATGACAGCCAACCGAACGTATGACATTGAGGTGGAAGACGTTGAATATCTCCGTCACGGAGACAAGCCCTTGCTGGCGCGAATGTTCAAGCCGCGCGGGTCGGGACCGTTTCCGGCTATTATCGAACTCCACGGCGGAGCCTGGTGTTTGGGCGACCGACTGATGGACGCCGCCATCAACGAACCCCTGGCAAAAAGCGGGGTGGTCGTGGCCGCGCTCGACTTCCGCGTGCCGCCCGAAGCTTCGTACCCCGGCTCCCTGGCTGACATCAACTACGCCATCCGGTGGTTCAAGACGCAAGCCACGGAGTTTGGGAGCCGCCCGGACCTCGTGGGCGTGTTAGGCAGTTCCAGTGGGGCTCACCAGGCGATACTGACGGGCATGCGACCGTTCGATGCCAGATACGCGGCCCTCCCATTACCTGTCGGCGCGCCGGACGTTGATGCGCGCCTGCGCTGCGCCGTCCTGTGCTGGCCGGTGATTGATCCCTTGGCACGCTATCAGTATGCCAAGAAGCTGAAGGCGAGTGGTCAGCCCTACCCCGATTTAGTGGACCTCGTGCTGCCTCTGCACGACAAATACTGGAAGACTCAAGAGGCCATGGCCGAGGGTAATCCAGTCCTCGCCCTGGAACGCGGCGAGCAGGTCGAACTGCCGCCCGCGCTCTACATACAAGGGACCCACGATAGAGCCCATCCCCGTCCCGACCTTGACCGTTTTGTCGAACACTACCGCCGAGCTGGAGGGCAGGTTGCCCTGGAGCTGTACGAGGGCGAGGCGGAAGGGTTTATTATCAGGAATCCGTCTTCTCCAGCTTCCGAACAGGCCCTTGAGAAAATCATTGCCTTTGTCCACGCCCAACTCCGGTAAAAATGACCGCCTCTGATTTCGCGCAGTTGGGCATCTCCGATGTTGTCGGCCTGATTCGGGCAGGCCAGCTCTCGCCGGTAGAATTCGTTCAGTCCTGTCTCGATCGTATCGAGTCGCTCAATCCTGCTCTGAACGCCTATCTCACCGTCATGGCGGACACGGCGCTGGCTGCGGCCAAAGCCGCGGAACAATCTGTGACGGTGGGAGATACATTAGGGCCGCTCCACGGCGTTCCCGTTGCGCTGAAGGACAACTGCGAAGTTGCTGGGGTTCGGCTGACCGGGGGGACGCCGTTCTTAAGGGACAACGTTGCGACCGCCGACGCCGAGGTCGTCGCGCGCTTGCGCCAGGCGGGCGCCATTATTCTGGGTAAGCTCAATATGCACGAGTGGGCCATCGGCGGCACGACGCGCAATCCGCATTATGGCCCGTGTCATAACCCCTGGGATTTGACCCGCATCCCCGGTGGTTCCAGCGGGGGCTCAGGCGCGGCCGTTGCGGCTGATATAGCATTGGTAACCGTGGGCACGGATACGGGCGGGTCGGTGCGTATTCCGGCAGCGCTGAATGGGGTCTGCGGTCTTCGACCGACGATGGGTCGCATCAGCAATCGGGGCGTCATCCCGGTCAGTTGGACCTTTGATACGGTGGGTCCGCTGGCCCGACGGGCAGAAGATATCGCACATGTACTGCAAGTTCTGGCCGGCTATGATCCGCGCGATGTGACCTCCCGTGATCGGCCGGTCGGGGATTATCTGGCCGGGCTCAACGACGGCGTTAAGGACTGGCGCATAGGCCTGATCGGCGGACATTTCCAGACAGAGCCCCAGCCGGCAGTGGTGGCGCTCATCGCGCAAGCGGCCCGCGTATTTGAAGAGCTGGGTGCCCACGTGGAGGAAGTGGGGCTGGGTGATGCGGAAGGACCGATTGAATGTGCGAGCGAAATGCTCCTGGCTGACGCCGCGGCCTTTCACCAGGCACGGCTTGCGGAACGAGCCGAAGGTTTCGGACCGGACGTACGGACGCGGTTACAGATTGGCGCCCAGGTCAGCGGCGGCCAGTATGCCCTCGCCCGCCAGGAGCAGCGCCGCTGGCAACGCCAGCTCAAGCAGACTTTCGAGCGCTGCGATATCCTCCTGGCGCCGACCTGTGGCATACCGGCTCCGCTCATTGAAGAAAGCGAGGGCGTCCAGACAACCCGACTCCTGACCCGTTTCACCTATCCGTTCAGCTTAGCCCAAGGGCCGGTGCTGAGCATCCCCTGCGGGTTTACCGACGGCCCGCTCCCGGTCGGGATGCAGCTCATAGCCCCGGCTTGGGCAGAGGCCAGCATCCTCCGTGCGGCGCAGGCGTATCAGCAGGCCACCGACTGGCATCTGCAACGGCCTAACGTGGAATAATAGGCAGCACAATGTGGGAGGGGCGACGCTCATCATGAAACACGCGCTGCAAGGCTGGCTCTAGCTGCCGCGCCTCGGCAGCAGCCTCTCCTGTCTGCGGATTACGGTCAAAGCGCGGGAAATTCGAGCTGGCGATCTCAACCCGCAGGCGATGGCCGGCCTTAAAAACGTTGCTGGTGGCCCATAAGTCTATGGAGTAGGCGTAGACCTCTCCCGGTGTGAGCAGTTTCGCCGCTACTCTCGACTCCCGATAGCGCCCGCGCAGAATGCCATCTGTAAGATTGCGCGCATAACCGTCCGGCTGGACGTCCACCAACTTGGCGGTAAAATCCGTATCCACAGCGCTGGTCGCCGCATACAAACGGAGCGTGATGGGACCAGTCACCTCCATGTCTCGCTCCAAGACTGGAGTAGTGTAGACCAATACGTCATTCCGCCCCTCGATTGCGCGCTGATCAAACGCTCCGCCTGGCATAGCCGCCGGCCAGCCAGTGACCCCACCCCCTCTGGTTGGTACGGGATGCCGGGGGTCTGAGACATACACATCCGCCGGTTCTGTACGGGGCGGCTCGGGACTCAACCCGCCATCGCCGCGGAGGCTGTTCGCGTTGCCGTTACTGTGCAGGTAATATTTTGTGTATTGGGTGCGGGCGAGCGGCCATTCATCTTCCGTCCGCCACACATTCTCGCCCATGATAAAGAGACGCACCCGCGGCTCTTCCAAGAGCCCGTTCTGTTTTCCCTTGAGCCAGTAATCAAACCATTTGATATGGAGGCCGTCCAAGTCCGTAACGACGGCATGACTGGCAAAGCCATAATCCACCTCTCCGACTACGTTGCCGAGGGGTAAGGTGTGATACCAAGGACCAATAATGAGTTTTTGTCCCTGCCGGGCTTCTGGGGTCACCCCATGCTCACGCATGCCGAGATAATTTCGCAGCGTGCCGCCCAGAAAGATATCGTACCAGCCGCCCACATTGCAGGCCGGTACCCTGACCGTGCTATGGCGGGCTTCAATATTCCAGCGCGCCCAGTATTCGTTGTCGTCGGGGTGGGCAAGCCAGTCGTAAAAATAGGGGGCCACCTCATGCAGGAACGGAAAATCGTTCAGCGGCAGATGCTGAAACCAGACGCGCAGATCATCAATTGCGCCGACCAACCGCCTGAGCTGGTCCGCAGACGCGCCATCCTTCCGTATCCGACGCATACCCGTATCCGGTGCAAGACGAGCCAGCGTCCAACTGGCGTTAAACCCGAGGGCAAAGGCTCCGCCCTGATACGTCCAGCCTTCGTGATAGTGGGAGGCAGTAATCAGTGGAAAGATCGCTTTGAGATGTGGCGGCGTACTGATCGCGGCGAGCCACTGGGTCGCGCCCACATAGGACGCTCCATACATACCCACGTTCCCATCAGACCAGGCTTGCACCGCACACCACTCCACTGAGTCATAGCCGTCTACGATGTCATCTCGAAAGGCATAGAACTCCCCATCGGACGCATACCGCCCGCGGGTGTCTTGGATGACCACGACATACCCCTCGCTGGCCGTCCGCACGACGTCAAGCATCAGCATCACGCCGGCCAGCAGATTTTTATTATACGGCGTGCGTTGGAGGATAACCGGGTATGTCCCGGGTGTAGCCGGACGGTACACATCGGCGCGTAACACGACCCCATCCCGCATCGGTACAGGCACATCCTTATCAATAACGATACTCGACTCAGCCATTCCAACCCTCCTGTGTTGCTCCCCAGAGGGAGAGTGCATCCACGATACTATCTATACACTATCGAAGTGCGCCCTCTTGGCTGATAGAGTGGCCGCTTCAGTCAGAAGAGGAGTCCCGGACGACGAAGTGTACCAGATGGCGGCCGGCAACGCGGCGCAGCTCTTCGAGCTCCAGCTCTGACCGAGAGGAGAACACGCATGATCGAACCGTATAATGCCGTGGGTTTGGTTCCGACGTTTTGGGGTATCCGCACGCGAGCGGATATGCAGAAGAATATCGAGCATATCCGTAGTCTGACCAAGGCCGCCTTCTGGCTCTCCAATCTTGATATTCCAGTCCGCCTGCTCGCCATCCCGGAGGGTGCTTAACGACGAGTCCTTGACGTCGATCACACCGAGTTTGCGCAGACGTGTGCGATTGACGTCCCAGGCCCGGAGACCGACCAGCTCGGCGCACTCGCGCGTGAGTACGGAGTCTTCATCATGGCCCAGGCCAAGGCGCGGCATGAAGACTGGCCGAATCTGTTCTTCAATGTCGGCTTTATTCTCGACCCGGACGGGCAGTTGATTCTCAAACACTATAAGATCTCCTCCCTGTTACCGTGCGAGCGCTCGGTATCGCCCCATGATCTCTTTGACTGGTGGATTGAAAAATATGGCCGCAGCCTGGAAGCCTTTTGGCCCGTGGCCGACACCGAGATTGGCCGTCTCGGCATCATGATGGCCATGGAGGGCAACTACCCGGAGAACGGTCGGGGGCTGGCGATGAATGGCGCGGAGGTCGTCTACTGCGCTTCCCTGCCCGGCCCATTCACTCAGAACGATATCTTTGAGATTTCTAATCGCACCCGGGCGCTGGAGAACAATATGTATATTGTTCTCCCAACATCGGCGGTTATCACCTCTACCCCGACAGCGAGACGCCGATTGACGCCGGCAGCGGTCAGTCCATGGTCGTGGATTACAAGGGAACAATAGTCGGCAAGCAGCGTGACACCAACGGCTCAACCTATGTCAGGGGCGTGATCGACATCGAAGCCCTACGCCACCACCGGGCTAACGCCCAAGTCACGAACTGGATGAAGGACGTGCGGGCAGAAATGGCGCAGATCATCTATGAAAAGCCAATCTACCCCAAGAATCGCTATATCGACAAAATCCCCGGCAACCACGCGCAGGACAAAGAAGAGGTCATCGACCAACAGATTGCCCTGATGCAAGCGCGGGATATATGGAAAAAGCCGGCGAAGTGAAGGGATAGGAAGTCGGCGCAGGAGGGTAGATTGAGAGAGGTTTCTGAAAGGAAGGAGGGGCTGACGTGCCAGATAGACGCAGACAACAGTTACTCCGAAGACTGCTCTCTGGTTCAAGGAATATCCGATTTGCTGATGCAGTGGCGTGTGCAGAAGCGTTTGGGTTTCAACTTTCCCGCGTCAGTGGTAGTCATCATATCTACGTCCACCCAGCAGTTCCAGAACTCGTCAATCTGCAAAACGTCAAGGGTCAAGCAAAGCCGTATCAAGTCAGACAGCTCCTAGGGCTCATCAAGCGCTATAACCTCCGGCCACAAGGATGAACCATGAAGGATTATCACATCAACGTCTTTTATAGCGAAGAAGATGAGGGCTATATCGCTGATATTCCCGATCTGCCCCATTGCTCAGCTTTTGGTATAAGCCCGGAAGAAGCCTTGCGAGAAGTGCTCAAAGCAAAAAAAGCGTGGCTAGAAGCTGCCCACGCACATGCCAAGCCTATCCCAGAACCCCGGTATCGACCGGTCATCTATCAGGCAGGCCAGTAAATTCAACAGATTGCCCTGATGCAAGCCCGCGACATTTGGAAAAAGCCGGCAAAGTGAGGGGATGGGCAGTAGGCGCGAATTGAGCACATCGGCCAAGACCCGGCGCAATGCAGAGTCCGGTTCGCTTGATAGTAAGGCTGCCAGTTTTGACGATAAGTCCCTACCCAATCTCCACGTCTTCAACGATAAACATCCGGGAGTTGGCGAAGTCCACAAACTTTGCCTCGTCCGGGCGGATAATTTCGAGATAGCGGGGATGGGTAAACGCCTTGCCAATATCCTCCACGCTGTCAAACCACAGCTCGGCGATGCCATCGAAGGGCTCATAATCTGACGGCTGGAAGCCTGGCACCGGATCGCTGAGCGTATGGCCCTGAACGTATTTGCGGACGTACTGCCAGAACTCCGGCACGCTTCTGACCAGCGGGCCGTGCTTATTTTTCCAATAGTCCTGAAACTCGGCCACCGTCATCCCAGCCTTGCGACGCGCGCACCCAATGAATTTCACCATACGTTACCCCCTCTGTAAAAAGTCAGGCAAAAAGAATCGTTGGCATGGTCGGGTAAATCCGGATACGAGTCAAGTTGTGATCCCGAAGGAGGACGTATGCCCTACGCGAACGATAACGGAGTCAAGCTGTGGTACGACGCGAATGGAACCGGCGAGCCGCTGGTTGTCAGCGGAGGATTCGGCCTCTTACACGACCAATTCGCTCATATCCGTGACCTGCTCACCCCCCACCTCCAAGTGATCGATTGGCATTACCGGGGCGCTGGCTTGTCGGACCGTGCGTGGCCCGGCGGTTATCCTTTTGATCGATGGGTCGATGACTTGGGGGTGATTCTGGATCAGGTGGGTCTCGACGCGGTCCATCTGTGGGGCACCTCGACTGGCGCACCTTTGAATGTCCGGTTTGCTGCTCGGTATCCCGAGCGTGTCAAAAGCCTTATCACCTATCCCGGGGTTTCATTTACGCCCGAGAGTCGCCACATGTTTCAGGTCTTTCAAGACGTAACCGAAACGTTCGGCTACGAGGCGCTGGGACGCCTGACCCAATGGATAGGCTGCGCCGAGCACAACGTGTTTGGTGACCGGGCCAATGAGATCGCCCTTTTTGAAATCGAGTCTTTCAAGCGGAATTTCTCTATCCCGTCTCTGGCAAAGACACTGGAAGTTTTTGCCCATTGTGACCTGTCTGCCGATGTCGCCAAGCTCACGATGCCGGTCCTGGTGTTCATGGGGAACTCCGGCCATCTGGGAGCGGCCACACCGGGGCAAACCGCGGCAATCGAAGCTTTTACGGCCCTGTGCCCACATGCTGAGGTGAGGCTCATTGAGAACGGTGGCGGGACCTACCACATGATCGAGCAGCCCGAACAGACGGCTAGCGTTGTCATTGATTTTGTGCGCTCCCAGGCCGGAGTCTGAGCGGAGCCAAGTAAGGAGGAAGGAGTTTGATTATGTGTTGCGATTGTGTCACATTATGGACATGAACAAATCAGCGGTTATCCATGCGCGCATAGAGCCCCAAACAAAGAAGCAGGCTGAGGGCGTTCTCCAGAAGCTTGGGCTCAGTCCCACGGAAGCGATTCGGCTCTTCTACCGCCAGATTTGTCTGCGCGGAGGTCTCCCGTTTCCAGTCCTCATCCCGAACAAATTGACGGCCAAGACGCTGAAGAAAAGCCAGCAGGGGGAGGATGTCGACACATTCGACTCACTGGAGGAGATGCTTGAGAGCTGGGAGCAATGAAAAGGCTCTCCCAGACAAGGCAATTCGTGCGGGATGTCAGACGAATGCGCCGCCGCGGTAAAGATATTGGCAAGCTCAAGACCGTCGTGGGCCAGTTGGCACAGGGGAAGGCTCTTGATGCAAAACACCGCAATCATGCACTGACAGGGGAGTGGAAGCATTACCGCGACTGCCACATCAAGCCGGATTGGGTCTTGATCTATTCAATGGACAGGAACAATCTTCGACTTGAGCGTACAGGCTCGCATAGCGACCTTTTCGCCTAGCCGTGTCCAAGTATGGGCAAGGTCCATAATCCTTGTCTGAGTCAAGTTGTGATCTCCGAAGGAGAACCCTGCCAAACCTTGACGGCAGACTGAGCGCTTTGCGATAAGAAGGTATCCAGTCCAAAGGAGGGACCCTATGCTCGATTGCGTTATCAAAGGTGGGCAGGTTGTTACTCCCCAAGCAGTCGGGGAAATGGATGTAGGCATCCAGGGCGAAAAAATCGTCGCCGTCGGCTGGTCAGGCACGCTGTCAGAACAAGCCACGCGGGTGATTGACGCCAGCGGCAAAATTGTCATCCCAGGTGGCATCGAGCCCCACGCGCATATCGGCATCCCTGTGCCGAGCGAGTGGTCGGGCCAGCCGGATATCATGACCCAGCCGCCCCAGGACGCCAGTCGGGCCGCCGCGTTCGGGGGGGTCACGACCATCGTCGATTTCGCCGGGGACTTGAGTTTTGCAGAGGTAGAAGACGCAACACCCAAATCCATCATGAGCGTTGTGGAGGAACGCCGCAGCGTATTTCGCACCCACGCCTACACCGACTATACGTTTCACTACATTTTGGCGGGCGAGGTTGCGCCGGAGACGATCGGCGAGATTGGCGAGGCCATACAGGAAGGGGTCGCCAGCTTCAAAATCTTTACCACCTTCCACCCCATCCGGGTCCCCTACGGACATCTGTGGACGATATTTACCGAGGTGGCCAAACACGGCGGCATTATGGCGGTCCACGCCGAAGAAGACGAAGTCGTGCGCTATATGACCGAAAAGCTCAAGCGTGAGGGACGCGACCAGGGGTATAACCTCCACCTCGTTCACAACAATATTTCTGAAGACTTGGCCTTCCGTCATATCATCCGTCTGGCCCAGCATACTGAGGCGGGTATTTATTTTGTGCATACGACCGCCAAAGAAGGCGTGGCGGCCATCGCCGAGGCACGCGCCGCCGGTCAGCCGGTGTATGGCGAGGCGCTCCACAATTATCTCCAGTTTACCTGCGAGGATTACAAGAAACCCGGCGGAACCGCGATTCATACCTATCCGGCCATTAAATTCGCGGATGACAGAGACGCGCTAATCGCCGGCCTGATGGACGGTCGTTTGGCGACCACGGCCACGGATGAATACACGACCCATAAAGGCCCGAAGTTGTGGGGCGATACCATCGAGACCGTCTGCGGTGGGCATAACGGCATTGAGACCCGGATGCCGGTCGCCTTCACCAAGTTTGTGGCCGAGCGCAATATATCTCTGCAACGCTTTGTTGATATTACCTCGGCCAACGCCGCCAAACTCCTCGGGCTCTATCCCCAGAAAGGGGCGATTCAGCCGGGGAGCGATGCCGACCTCGTCTTGATTGATCCCGATATGGAAAAAACGCTCACCCTGGCCGATCTGCACGCCGACTCTGACTACAGCATCTGGGAGGGCTTTACCTGCCAGGGCTATCCGGTGCTGACCATGCTGCGGGGCAAGGTGATTGTTGAGCAGGGCAAACTGGTCGGGAGTTCGACTGACGGCCAATGGCTCAAACGGCGGGTGTCGGGAGATATCATCTCCCGGCCAGTGGTATAGACAGGAGCCCCGAGGACCGGGAGGTCTGCATGAAAAAAGTAGGTGGAGTGCTGGCCTGGCATCCCGAAGTAGCCATGACCCAGGAAGAGATCGACGATTTTCTGTCCGGACGCTGGGTTGTGCGTCTGGCAACGCTTGCGCGAGACGGATATCCGCACGTGACTCCGCTGTGGTACTACTGGGATGGCCAGTGTCTCTATCTCGCCCTGACCCGGAATCGACTCGCCTTCAAACACCTCAACCGCGACCCGCGCTGCTCGGCGGCCATTGATATGGATGACCGTCCGCTGATGGGCATGCGGACCAATCTGGCCAAGGCGGTGGTGATCAAAGGCAAGGCGGAAATGGTGGCGGTTGGCTCAGGCAAAACCGTGCACGTCGAAGCCGGCCCGTGGCAGGGTGAGCATACCCCGGAGCACTTGGTGAGCCTGCTGGGCAACCGCTATAGCCTCTCGGCCCGTGACGGGGCGCTCGGTTTTAGCCATGAGTCGTTTGGCGAACTCTTCGCCCGGCCCGAAGGACGGGACAGCCAACTCTTTAAGGACAACGCAGGCCGCGTCATCACAAAAATTCGGCCTCAAAAGATCCAAGCCTGGGACTTCTCGAAGGCACCCATGGGCTATATAAAGTGAAGCGCAAGGAGACACGACATGACACGTTCTTTCACGGTGGCGGCCGCCCAGCTTGGTCCGAGTTCCAACACCAAGGCCCAGACCGTCGAACGTATGGTCGCGCTGATTCAAGAAGCCGGGCGGCGAGACGTCGAACTGCTGACCTTTTCCGAGCTTTCCCTGACCCCGTATTTTGCCACACGGGTACACGCAGCCTGGCAGGATTTCCTCGAAGACGGACTACCTTCGCCGTTGACCCAGCCCCTTTTTGAGGTCGCGCGTCAGGCTGGACTGCACTGGGTCTTTCCCTTTGCGGAGCGTGAAAACGGCCGGGTCTATAATACCGCGGTTCTCATTGATCCAACCGGAACCGTTGTACAGAAATACCGCAAGGCCCATATTCCCGGTGTGGTCGAGCCGCGGGGCGAGGGCCTCGATATTTTTGAAAAGCGCTATTTTACCGAGGGGAATCTGGGCTTTCCGGTGACAGCGTTGCGTACCGGCGAGTCGGCCAAGCTGGGCATGCTCATCTGTTATGACCGGCGGTTCTCAGAGGCCTACCGGGCGCTCGCGCTCGGCGGGGCTGAGCTGATCTGCATTCCCTATAATACGCCCACGTTTGGCCGCCCCCGAGAAGAAGGTCATGAAACCGCTGAAATTCTCCTGCGTGCCGCCGCCATAGAGAACCAAGTCTTTATTGTCGCGGCCGGAAAAGCTGGCGTCGAAGAGGGCGTCGAGTATATTGGGGGCAGTGAGGTCATCTCGCCTGAAGGGAAGATATTAGCCAAGGCTCAGACCGATGGGGATGAGCTGGTCGTCACAACGATCGACCTGGACGCGCTCGCAAAGCTCAAAGCGCGCTGGGATTTCATGCCGGACCGTCGGCCGGAGCTGTACCGGGCCCTCACGGATGAGGAGCGTACAGGCGCGGTAGCAGTGGGAAAGTGAGAGTATCAGCATGCGCGCCGGTGTGTAAAATGGCGGAAGAAATAACGATGAAAGCCGAGCAGAACACACTCGACCGCCAAGCGCGCTTTCCCGTGTCTGACGAAGACATCCCCATCCTTGACCTTGGCCCGTTTCTCGCAGGTGAAGACGGGGTGGCTGAAAAGACCGCAACGGAACTCCGCTACGCGCTCGAACAGACTGGTTTCTTCTATATTCTGAACCACGGCGTTGCCAGAACGCTGCGCGACCGCCTGCTTGAGCAGACCGCGGCGTTCTACCGCCTACCACTTGAGCGGAAGCTGCCGCTCAAGATGAACGCCTACGGGGTCGGCTATGTACCCAGGCGGGGCGAGTTGCTCACAACCTCGCCGTATTACACCGGTACGAAAAAACCCGACGTGTGTGAAGTCCTGATTTTACAACGCGACTGGGGACCGGGCTCGGAAACGCGGCAGAACCCGTGGCCGGACCATATGCCGCTGTTCCGGCAAGCGGTTCAGGATTTTTTTGAAGCCACGGAAGATCTGGCGATTCAGATGATGCCCTTATACGCCTTGGCACTCGGGCTTGAGCGCGACTTCTTTGCGCACAAGTTTCGTAAATATAAAGCCCTCAACGCCCTGCGGGTTTCGTATATGCCGCCGGATACGCTGGAGGACGACGAGTTTCACGTCGGCCCGCATACGGACGGGTCATTCATGACTCTGCTGGCAACGTCGGATCAGCTCGGCTTGGAAATTCTGTCGCCGGCCGGTCGGTGGCTGAAGATGCCGCTCATCCCAGATGCCTTCGTGGTCAACGCGGGCGACCTGCTAACCCGTTGGTCCAACGGGCGTGTCCGGTCCACACCGCACCGTGTCATCAACACTTCCGGAGAGGACCGCTATTCGATACCTCTCTTTGTGCAGCCCACGGCGAACACGATCATTGACTGTCTGCCAACCTGCTGCGGCCCGGACAATCCGCCCCAGGAGCCACCTATCGCCTGTGTCGATTACCTCCGGTGGTTTATGGCAGAGAATTTTGCGCTGGGAGAGCGCAGCTACGAGAGGCCGGAGCCGTCAGAGGGCTCTCGGGAAAGGAACAGGCTTCAGCGACCATCATGACCCACACCCCCATCGGACGACTGCGCTTGGTCGGTATTCTGGAAGGCCTCTCTTTTCTTGTTCTCCTCGGTATTGCCATGCCGTTGAAATATCTGTGGGGACAGCCGCTGGCGGTGCGGATTGTCGGTCTGGTTCACGGCCTCCTGTTTCTCTGGTTTTGCGGTGTATTGCTCAACGCAAAAGACGCGGCCGGCTGGGACCTGAAAAAATCCGGTCGTATTCTCGTTGCCGCGCTGTTGCCTTTTGGCCCTTTTGTGATTGATAGAGGATTACGCACAGAGGACGAGGCGTTGAGAGCAAAAACACCGGCCTAGGAAAGGAGAAAGCCATGCAAACAATCAGCAAGGAGCATATTGTCCGCACCTTTGACGCTACCCATCCGCCCGCGGCCCGCGTCCAGCCCGGAGAAGTCTTTGTCATGGAAACCAACGATCGTTTCCGGGATTGGAACGATGGCGGTCGGTGGCCCATGGAGCAGTTGTCCGTGATGACCGGACCCGTTTGGGTCGAAGGTGCTCAGCCCGGCCACACCCTGGCAATCGAAGTCCTGGACATCCGGCCTGCGCAGGGCTTCGGCTATGTGGTGGCGATTCCGGGCTACGGGTTGCTCAAGGACCAAGTCGAGTTCTGCAAAAAGGTCGTGCCGATTGAGGGCAGCCGTATTCGCTACAGTGACACGATCAGCCTGCCGTTTATTCCGAATATCAGCAAGATTGGCCTCGCTCCTGCCGACGAAGCCCTCCCGAGTAACGCGGTTGGCGCTTTTGGCGGCCAGCTCAGCAATAGCCAGCTTGGCGTTGGTTCCACTGTATTTTTGCCGGTGAACGTCGAGGGCGGCATGCTGACCATAGAAGACGTGCATGCCCGGATGGGCGATGGTGAGGCAACGGCTTCGGCGGTTGAGATCGCGGCAGAGGTGACGCTGCGCTGTCGCGTCGCACACGAATTTCCTGTGCAGCGACCGCTGGTGATCACGCGAGATGAAGTCCTCACCATGGGTGATGGAGAGACGATGGAGGTCGCCGCACGTCAGGCCCTGGAAGACTTGTCCCACCTCTTAGTGGATCGTACCGGGGTCAACCCAACCGAAGCCGCTATGCTGGCCAGTGTGGCCGCCGATCTGCGCATTTCAGAAGTGGCAGGTTCTCCGTGCCATGTGCGGGCCGCAATTGACCGGGACATTCTGAATTTATGAGTGTCCTCTCCGACGACCTCCTTAGCCCTGGGGCGGTTTGAATGCTGGCGCCATCACGGCGCTGGCATTGGTTGTAATCGCCAGACGGATATCTTTGACCGGCTTGTACTCCGGGTCATCCATAAATTCCTGGATTGCCTGCTCGGAGGGGAATTTGAGCACCACCACTCCTTGGGCGGGCTCTCCCTGGAGCGGGGTTGCGTTAAAGTCGGCCACCAGAACCTCGGCCTGATATTTTGCCAGAAAAGGCAATACGCTAGGGATGTACTCCTTCTGGTACCGCTCTGCATCCGTAATCGTCTGGGTCAAAATAAAATACGCTGACATCGTTATCCTCCTTGAACGGTGTTTACCTCTTTGGGGGTCTGCCCGAACGATCCGCTGCCGGAGTCCAGAAACGCCTGCTCTTCCGGTGTGGACCTTCGTCCGAGCAGGACGTTCCGGTGCGGGAAGCGACCGAAGCGCTGAATAATAGACAGATGCTTTCGAGCCGAGCCTTGAAAATCCTCGATCAGTGCGGTCCACTCCGCGGGAGCAGTCGCCAGCACGGTATCTCCTCGACGCACCGCCTCCTCTTGGAGTGCCAGGTCTTCAGCATGCTGGAACGGCATCACACAAAACAGTTGCTCCAGCGTGCTCAAAGAAGAATGAAAGGAGCGCTCAAAGCCCCGTCTGGTGACGTGTTGCGCCAATGGATCAGCCGCAAAGGCCGCGGCCGTGCCACGGGAGAGATTACGCGGCAGTTGATCCAGGGCGATAATCAACGCCAGCCACCCGCGGGGATGAGATTCCCAGGACGCCAACCCGCTGGACTGGGCTCGCCTCACGAGATCGGAAAAGCGGGCACGGATGACGGCATCGGTTTCGGCTGTGGCCTGAAACCAAAAAGGATAACGCTCTTCGGCCTTGCGCGCGTCTGAAGCCGCGTCGGCAAACCAGAACTGAAGCAACTGTTCGGGGTTCATAGGCGTCCGGATTATCCACTTGACTGGAGAACTCTGACAGTTTCCCCGTCTTGAACCAGCACGGTTGGGGCCATCCCCACAAACAGCCCGGTGCCGACAACGCCGGGAATCGAGAGGAGGTGTTGCTCAAATTCCGCGGGCCGGGCAATCGGACCGACCGCGCAGTCAATGAGGGCGTTGCCGTTATCAGAGACAAACGCTCCGGATTCGGTCTGCCGCGGGGTTGGCTCGCAGGACAAGGCTCGAAGCCGCCGACAGCAGGGCGCGACCCCGAACGGCACGACCTCAACCGGCAGTCTGCCCCGCTCTCCGAGCGCTGATACCAGCTTTTCAGCGCCTACCAGAACGATGAATTTTTGGGCTGCAGCGGCCACGATTTTTTCGCGCACCAAGGCCCCGCCATAGCCTTTGATGAGGTTCTGGTCGGGATCAACCTCGTCTGCACCATCGACGGCAATATCAATGGTCTCGACTGCATCAAAAGTCGTGAGGGGAATGCCAAGCTCCTGGGCAAGAGCCATCGTTACTTGGGACGTTGGAATCCCACGAATACGCAAGCCGGCGCACACCCGGGCACCAAGCGCGCGCACAAAGGCAGTCGCGGCCCGGCCCGTGCCCAGACCGATAACATCTCCGTCTTGTACAAATTCGAGGGCGCGTTCGGCGATAGTCATGCCTTGCTCTGCTGTGCAAAAAGATGCAGCCTAGGCCTGTCCTGAGCCTGGTCGAAGGGCCAGGGCTTGCATGATGGTCTCGCGCAAGGTTTGCAAGCCAGCCTGTACGTCGGGACCGAGGTGCACACACAGCACCCGCCGCCCCCGTTCAGCCAGCACCGCAAAGTCGCCCTGGGCCTGGAAGGCTTTCAGCCTGCCAAAACTGTAGTCGTGGCCGGGAATGTCCAAGTCATTGGCATCGTCTGACGTAATCTGGAGAAACACGCCGGAGTTGGGACCGCCCTTATGCAGTTGGCCGGTGGAATGCAGGAAGCGCGGACCAAAACCGAGGGTGGTGGCCACTTTCTTCGCGTCTCGTACGACGCGGCGCAGGGCTTGCAACGCGGCACAGGTTTCCTCGTTCATTTCAACATAGGCATTGATGGCAAAATAATCGCCCACCTGAAGTCGCCCGAAATGCGCACCAAGCAAGGCCACCGTGTCCTGGTCGGCTGCCGCTGCTTGCAGGGCTGGCGTATTTGCTGCATCCGAGAAGAAGCGCAGACCCCGGTCTGCTAAAAACGGCGTCTCGTCCGGCACCTGGCCGGTCTCTTCAAACGCCGCGGTCAGTTGTCGGGTTGCCCTTTTGCTGGCTTCCACGTCGGGCTGGTTAAAGGCGTGAATCCCGAGCGTGGCGCTAGCCACGGCAGTAGCCATTTCCCAGCGGAAAAATTCCTGACCAAGACTGAGCGTATCTTCAAGGCTGATACGCACAACCGGCTGGCCGACTTTTTCGAGCGCGTCCATGGCCGCGTCCTGTTCAGCCGCAGGTGCGCTGTTGAGTCGAATATAGATGAAGAGTCGATCCCGACCATATACCTCGGGCGGGCCCAGGGGCTCCGCGTCAACCGGAATGAGCCCGCGGCCCTCCTTGCCGGTCGATTCGGCAAGGAGCTGCTCCAGCCACGCACCCAAGGCGTCGATGCCCGGCGAGGTCACGAGCGTCACTTTGTCTCGACCGTGTTGCGCCAGGGTTCCCATAATCGTTCCCAGCGTGACGCCGGGATTGACCTCGGGCGGCACACTCGCCGAGCAGGCCTGGACCATCAGGGCCGAGCGATCCAGAAAGCGCTGGACATCAAGGCCCATCAGGGCGGCCGGGACCAGGCCAAAATTCGACAGGGCCGAATACCGGCCGCCTATGCTTGGTACCCCCGGAAAGATGGCGCGGAACTGACGCTGTTCGGCGAGCTGTTGGAGCGGGCTGGCAGGGTCCGTAATCGCGATAAACCGCGAGCCGGCTTTGTCCGCGCCAAGAGCCTGGACAACCAAGTCAAAGAAATACTGCGTAAAGACATTCGGCTCGGTCGTCCCACCCGACTTTGAAGAGACGATAAACAGTGTCTCCCTGGGGTTGATCTTTTGCGCACATGCTCTGACTTGAGCCGGCACGGTCGAGTCGAGAACGAGGAGTTCAGGGTGGTCTTCAATCGCGCCAAAGGTGCGTTTCAGGACCTCCGGGCATAAACTCGACCCGCCCATGCCAAGCAGGAGAATATGTTGAAAGTCGTCAGCCCTGATCTCTTCGGCGAGTTGAATGAGGGGACTGATGTTTGTTCGCTGCGCCTCGACGATATCGAGCCAGCCAAGCCACTGGTCCTCGTCCTTGCCCGACCAGAGCGCGGGGTCCTTCTGCCATAAGCGCCGGACTTTTCCTTGGGTTCGCCAGTCTTTCAGGCTGGTTTCGATAAGAGCGGAAGCGCCATCCAGACGATACGTCTGCTGGGCTAATTCACTGCCCAGCATGGCTTGGCGCTTGCGCTCGATTGAACTGAGCAGAGTGTCAAACGGTTCAACAAATTTACGCACGGCTTCATCTAGGAGTTGGTCGGTCGCATCGTGCAGAGACACTCCGACCTCGGCCAGGGTGCAGATGATAGTCCGCGCGTCCTCTAGATTTTCTTCCCAGTTGGCGGTCAGCCTGGGCTCGACCCGACCTCCATCCCGAAAGGTCGCAAAGGTTTCGCCCGGTATGGTATTGACAGTGTCCGGGCCAATCAGTTCGTCAACATAGAGCGTTTTGGAATAGCGTGGGTTCTTCGTACTCGTGCTGGCCCATAAGAGGCGTTGCGGGCGGGCACCGTTTGCTTCGAGGGCACGCCAGCGTTCACTAACCATCAGGTTTTTATACGCCGCGTAGGCAATTTTTGCGTTCGCAATGGCGACTTTCCCGAGCAGACCTTCGATCTTGACCTTTTGCTCGGCACTGTCCGCGGTCTCAATAGCTTGGCTGAGTTTTTGATCGATCAGGGTGTCGATGCGACTGATAAAAAAGCTGGCCACACTCGCCACTGTGCTCAGGTCCCCACCCCTTTGAGCGAGTTGCTCCAAGCCGTCCATATACGCCTCGGCAACCGCTTCATACGCTTCGACCGCAAAGAGCAGGGTCACATTGATATTGATCCCCTCACCGATCAGCTGGGCGATGGCAGGAACACCGGCTGGGGTGGCCGGCACCTTAATCATCACATTGGCCCGATCGACCGTTGTGTACAGACGACGGGCTTCTTCGAGGGTGCCTTGCGTATCATGGGCCAGATAGGGAGAGACTTCGAGGCTGACGTAGCCATCTTTACCCTCGGTTTTCCGATACACCTCAAACAGTACGTCCGCGGCCATTCGGATGTCCTGAACTGCGAGACGCTCATACACGTCTATGGCCGACCCGACCCCCTGTTCGACCAGGGCCTGCATGGGTTGATCGTAATCGGAACTGCCCGTCAGCGCCTTCTCAAAAATAGCCGGATTCGACGTCATGCCGAGCAGGCCGTCATGATTGACCATAGCCTGGAGATCACCAGAAGTGATGAGGCTGCGGTGGATATTGTCATACCAGATACTTTGACCCAATTGCTGGACAGCGACCAATGGATTTTCCATGCTCTTCCTCGCCCTTCCCCTCACCCCAGGCACTCGTTCCCTTCGACAGGCTCAGAACAGGCCTACCGGGTAGGGCCTGAATGGCATTGGCGATCTGCACGACCCACCCTTTTCTAGCATAGCTCCTTTCTCGTCAGCAAAGGGGGCAGGCTTGATGTGCTCCTTCCTCTCTCTTCTTGACCGGTGGTGATTGTCGGGCGCGGTTCGACGTCACGGCAGACGCCTCCATCTGGCTTACCGCGCCCGCTCCGATAATAGCCTTGGGACGCCGGCGGCGGGGCTACCGATCGAAGTGGTAGGCGATCTGGTCGAAGCGATCCCGCGCGAAGGAGAAGACAAAGACCAGCGGCACCGAGCCGGTGCACCGGAGAGCGTGCTTGGCATTAGGCGGGATGGAGATCGCGCAGCCGGGCCCGACCGTCGTTACGTGAGCGTCGATCTCCATCTCTCCGCGGCCGCTGACGACGTAATAGGTTTCCTCGGGCTCGTGGTGGTGAAGCAGGAGGTGCGCACCCGGCGGGATTTCCGCGACACCCGTGACGAGACCGATGCTTTCCGTGCGTTCGCCGGTGAGGAGGAACTTCCAACGTATCGCGCTCTTGGCGGCAAGGTCCGTGTCGCGCCAACCTTCCCAATCGAGATTGGCTTGATCGATAATGACAGGTTTGCGAGCGTCCATCGGTTCCCCCGTCCCACGGCGACATCATGGCCGAGTTTGTGCGCCATTTATCGTAACTCAGGAACACAAAACGATGCAATGGCCCGACAGGCCAGACCCTTCATATGACAGTCAGCCACCCCGCTCCCAGGGGGCTCAGCCGGGCATGTCGGATTGCGCACCCACGGCCCGAGCGCGCCGACCTTCTTGCTGAGAGACGGCCTGGGGACGGTCGCGCTCCGCATCGACGATACAGAAAAAACCAAAGGGCTCATCGCCGCCAGCCAGAAACTGATGGGGGGTCCAGGGAGCAACGTATACGGTATCAAGCGCCTGCATCTCCTGGACTTGATCGTTCAGCACCACCCGCCCCTGCCCGCGCACGGCAATCACAACGTGCGCGTGGGCATGTTTCTCTAAGCTGGAGTAGCCACCCGGTTCGATTTCAAAATAGCGCAGATGAAAGCTGGTCTCTTCGGCCTGTTTGCCGACCAGAACCTGGCGGACAATGCTTTTCCACTCTCGTCCCGCTTCCTGCCCATGCTTGTAGGCTTCGCATTCGACCTCGGACCAAGTGTACGGACCGGGGGCCTTTTGCGCACGAATGAGACAGCTTTTGGGAGCGGACATGACCTTCCTTAGGCAAACTCAATAATCGTCTTGAGTGAGTCCCGCGCGTCAGCCGCGTTGCGGTAGGCAGCGTGGAGTTGCTCAAACGGAAAACGATGAGTGATGAATTGCTTGGACGTAATAACGCCGTCTTGGACCAGCCGGAGTGCCTCGCGGGTATCGTTCGGCCCGCAGGAATAGCTGGGGATCAAGCGGACTTCGTTAAAATACAGATCGTTGGGCGAGAGTGTCAGGCGGTCGTCGGGTTTACTGGCCGTAAACAGTACGACGGTTCCGCCTTTGGCCGCGCAGCGGAGACCGAGTTGCATGGCTTCGATAGAACCCGGCCCAACAATGACGACCTCAGCCATCTCGCCTTGTGTATATTCCCGCAGCGTGTCCTCGATGTTTCCGTCTTTCACATCGTGCGGATTCGGCGCGAGGTCGGCGCCAAGCTCACGCGCCTTTGTGCAACGATAGGGGACGAAGTCTGTTCCAATAATGGTTCGAGCTCCAGCGTGTTTTGCCAGGGCAATGTGCAACTGGCCCATGATGCCGAGTCCAATCACAAAGACACTGTCGCCAGCCTGAAACCCCGAGCGCCGCAGGGACTTGACCGCGCAGGCCGTGGGTTCGACCAAAGAGCCATCGGCAAACGACATCTTCTCGGGCAAGCGTAGGGTATCACCGGACAAATTGTCCTTGGGCACCACGAAGTATTCAGCCATGCCACCGGGAACAATCTTTGTTGCCCGCCACGTTGGACACTGGACAAACTCGCCGCGTTGACACGCCCGGCACGCAAAACACGGGGCGTGATGATGAACGAACACCCGATCGCCGGGCTGAAAGTCTTCGACTCCCGCGCCGATTTCAACGATTTCTCCCGTAGGCTCATGCCCAAACACCAGCGGAGCCTTTTTCTTCATATACCAACCCATCACATCGCCTGAGCAAATCCCGCACGTCCGGGTCTTGACCAACGCCTCGCCCGGTCCAACCGCAGGGATAGGGTCGTCTTCAAAACGAATGTCAGTTGAGTCGTACAAACGGGCGACTTTCATAGTAGGCATAATGCTGAGTGTTTCCTTTCTGCCGAGCGGACCTGAACCATTATGCCAGGCGAGGAATTCACGGCAAGCCGAACTGAGTTCTTGTGAAATCACTCGGAAGAAAGTTATGCTTTTAGTATGAAAACGGCGATCTCAATACCTGATTCCGTATGCACCGATGCGGAACGCCTCGCCCAACGCCTGGAGAAACCTCGCATACAGACTGTTCAGGCTCCCTTAGATAGTGAAGCAGAGCAAGAGGAAAAACATCGGGCCGGTTACTTGCGCAAACCTGTTAAAAAGGGCGAGTTCGATATTTGGGAAGATGACTCAACTGATCGGGAAACGGCTGGCGACCAAGCCGGACAGGGCGCTTATCGGATACCCTGCCCCACTGGTCCTGGCTCCCTACAACAGGTCGTCCAGAATCAAGGTCTTGAGCTCCTTCACCTTCCGAAAGGCGGTATCGTTCGAGATAAATCCGGTCGCTTGACTGATGAGGCTCGTAGCAGCTTGCAGGGCGTCAGGCGTTCGGAGATTGTATTCGGCACGCAGTCGTGCCGCGCGGTCTGCAACCGTCAAGGTTGGCGCGGCCCATTCAAGGTGCGGATAGGTTGAGAGTAGCGCGTAGAATGTATTGACTCGGTCAAGGTCCGCGAAACGATACGGTTGGACGAGCAGTTCCAGCATCGTAACGGTCGAAGTCACTGCTTGCGCTTGTGGTCCTTCCAGCCAGGTAAAAATGAGGTCTGTGAGCTCTCTATAGCGTGAGTTCTCTTCGAGTTGGAAGATAAAAACATTCGTATCGAGGCCAACCTTTTGATGGCGTTCGAGAAATCGTTCTAGCCTTTTTCGCTTCACTACCAACTGTCTCGTTCAGTTGAAAGATAATCCTTCGGATAGCAGTCTTTCCCTATTCCAGCAATTGTCTTGGCATATCTCTTTGGCTTGGGGAGCAGGATAACCGTCTCTCCTCGCACAACAACGAGCAGCCGATCGCCAGCCTTCACTCCGAGAGTTTCCCGCGCCTCACGCGGAACAACGATTTGGTTCTTCGTGGAAAGTTTTACTTCGTTCATAGTTATCTCATACTTTACATTTGTTATAAAAGTAAAGCTCCATAACCTGTACAAAATGGCCTTACCCAGCGGGTCACTACGGCCCACCCGTCACATAGGTAGCGAGGTTGACCGGACCGAGCGGAGCGGCCAGGGCGGCCAGGCGGGTCATTTCTTGGCGGAAGCGCGGACCGTGATGAACATTGGTCGCTATATGGGCCATTTCATGGAGCAGGATACCTTCCCCTTTGGGGAAGGGAAAAGCTTCTAACAAAATTCGGCGCCGCTTCTTATCGCAGTAGCCAGCTATGTATTTGCTCATTTCGGCGGGTATACCGGGGACGATGAGCGGGTCATGGAGCGTGACGTGATATGGGGGCAGCGCATTGGCGAAGTACTGGCGGTTGAAATACTCGAAGTGTCGCTGGTACCGCTCCTCCCACTCGGCGAGCTGGGTAGCGGTGGCTCTATGGCGCTTGCGATCTTTCCAGGTGGAAAGAGTGGAGCGGGTGGCTCCCATATATTTTTTCCTGTCGTGGTCTGGGGTTGAGTTGTGTACAGGGGGAAAGAAGGACCCTCACCCTACCCCCCTTCGACTGGGCTCAGGACAGGCTCTCCCAGAGGGAGAGGGAAACGAGATGTGGATGGGAAAAAGCTTACGCCGCCATCATCCACTTGGCCATGCGGATCATGTCCTGGGGGCTCTCGGGCAGTTTGCGCATGACCGAGGCTTCAAAGCCGGAGTGCATGAGACAGTTCTGACACAGGTCGTCTTCGCGTTTTTCCCAGTAGTCCCAATCCACCCCGTTCCAGAACTCGTCCCAGGTCTTGAAGTATTTCTTGCCGATTAAATAGCACGGGTCCTTCCAGCCAAAGGGCGTCCGAGTGACATTGCCCCACGGCGTGCAGGGATAGTCGCGCTCGCCAGCGGCGAATTCGAGGAATAGCGGGGTGAGCGAGATCTTGTAGCGCTCGGACAGTTTCAGTACGTGTTTGAACTTCTGGTGAATCTCGTCCCGATACAGAAAGTGATTGGTCTTGAGCGCCTCGTAATGATAGCCGGGCGAGATCATGATTCCGTCCACTCCAAGCCCGGTCAGCATCTCGCACATCGCTTCGATCTCTTCCATGCTGGTTTCGCGGAACACCGTGGTATTGGTGCATATGGAATACCCGAGCTGTTTACCGAGCTTGATCATTTCAACGGCCTTATCAAAGACGCCAGGCTTGTCACACACAAAGTCATGGGTGTCGCGCATGCCATCCAGATGGACATTTATGGACAGGCGTTTATGCGGTTTCCCTTTGTTGTAAAATCGCTCCAGTAAAATCCCGTTAGTACACAGATAGATGTGGCGCTTACGGCCAATAATGCCCTCGACAAGCTCCGGCAGCTCCGGATACACGGTGGGTTCCCCACCACAAATCGATACCACCGGCGCGCCAGACTGATCCACCGCCTCAAAGCATTGCTCCAGGGAGAGTCGATCTTTGAGATCGCCCTGGTGCCGCTCCGGCGTACACCCCACACAGGCCAGATTACAGGTGTATAAGGGCTCAAGCATGAGCACGACGGGGTAACGGGACTGGCCGCGCAGCTTGTTCTTGAGCTGCCACCTAATCATGTCGGTCGTGATATGTAATGGAAACCGCATACCCTTCCTCGCCCCTGGCTTGCGGGGTCGCTTGGCCCCTGAGCCTCACAGGCTGACCATTCGGTTAGGGGATATTACCGATCCGTATACAAGCCCGCAAGGGGGAAAGTCCGAACACTTGGCGCTTTACAAGTTTTTGGACCTTGGTCACAATGGAACTATGGTAAAGAAGAAAGCGGGTGGGCGGGGCAGTGGTGGAGGACAAGAGAACGCGACGCTCGGAGAGCTGAAAGAGGTCGCGATACGGCTGGGCATTCAGGTCCGAGAGGAAAAGTTGCTGCGTGAAGTTGGATATCGCGTTCGTGGCGGAGGCTGTCGCGTGCACGATCAAGACATCGTCTTCCTTGACCGGGACCGTCCGGTGACCGAACGGGTTGACATCTTGCTCAATGAACTATCGCAACGCGAGGTTGATGCGCGGGCGCTGTCGCCGTCCATCCGTCACCTTTTTGCAGGAATAACAGGAGACCATCCATCATGAGTGAGCGGCTTGATACCTTTCGGCTCTGGATCAAAGAGCAGGGGCTCAAGGCCACCGCTCAACGAGAAGACATCGCCCGCGTCTTTTTCTCGATCACGCGCCACATCAGTGTGGAAGAACTCTATAGTGAAGTCCGTCAAGTCAATCCGCGGGTGGGTTATGCCACCGTCTACCGGACCCTTAAATTGCTCAAAGAGTGCGGGCTGGCCGAGGAGCGCCATTTTGCCGATGGACAGGCCCGCTTTGAGAATATTGAAGCCGAACGGCATCATGATCATCTGATCTGCGAACGCTGTGGGCGTATTATCGAATTCGTCCAGCCCCGGATTGAAGAACTCCAGGAAGAACTTGCGCAACGCTACGACTTTGTAGCGACCACGCACAAGATGGAAATCTACGGGATCTGCAAAGAATGTCGCGAAAGTCTTGACCCGCTTCATGGGCGATCCTTCAGCGGCTAGGCGTCGAGCCGAAAGAGACGTGCGGTATTGCGCCATGTGGCCTGAGCCACCTCTTCCAGCGGCACGGCTTTGAGCTGGGCAATCGTTGCCGCCACCTGGGAGACGTAGGCCGGTTCGTTCCGCCGGCCGCGGTATGGGACCGGGGCCAAATACGGGCAATCGGTCTCAATGAGCAGCCGATCCACTGGCACCAGCGGCACGACCGCGCGCAGTTCCTGTGCACTCTTGAACGTCACAATCCCGCTGAACGAAAGAGACAAACCCAGGTCAAGCAGGGCCTCGGCTTCCGGTGCAGTGCCGGTAAAGCAGTGCATCACGCCTCGAACTCGGCCACCGCCTTCCTGGCGGAGAATATCGGCGGCTTCAGCGTAGGCCTCACGGACATGCATGGAGAGCGGCAGGTCGAGTTCGAGCCCGAGTTGGATAAAGGTGCGAAAATGCCGCTGCTGCGCTGCGCGGGGAGAATACTCGTAGTAAAAATCCAAGCCGGTCTCACCCAACCCAACGACCTGGGGCTCCTGAGCCAAGCGGCGAAGTTGGTCATAGGTTTCCGGGGTAATCGTTTCGGCATTGTGCGGGTGCACCCCTACCGTGGCAAAAACATCGGGATGTTCTCTGGTCAGCGCTACGGCTTTTTCGTTATGCCAAAATTCGCCCGTCGCCCCAATCGTAATAAAACGTTCGATGCCGGCCTGGCGCGCCCGGGTCAGGAGGGCAGGCCGGTCTTCGTCAAACTGTGTGTCGGTCAGATGACAGTGAGAGTCGGCCAAGCGCATGGTCGGCGTCCTTCCCCGCTAACCCGCCGCCTCTTGTTCCGGCACGTTTTCATCGAGTTTGACAAATAATGGCGTGGGCTGCCGCAGCGCTTGGCCTGGGGCGAGCGTCCCTGGTTCCCACTTACCAATAGCCTGACTGTTGTCATAGCGCAGTACGAGGTGCTCGCCTCGGGCGTCTTTGACGGTCTGCGTATACTGACGGCCAAAGAGCTGGCCGTCATAGCCAAGGAACTCGTGGAGCTGTTGGCTGGTGTGGGGCAATATGGGTGCCCAGAGAATTTTCAACCAATCAATGGCTTGCAGCGCCACATAGATTGAGGTGGCAGCTTGTTGTGGGTCCGTCTTAATCGTACTCCAGGGTGCTGCGTCGTGCAGATACTGGTTTGCTCGTTGGCTCAGCCGTCGGGCTTCCTGCATGGCGGCTTTGAGCTTCACACCGTCGTATAAGTCCCCAACGCTATGGAACCCGGCTCTGACTTCATCAAGCAGGCCCTGCTCTTTCTCGCTCAACGGCCCCGGTTCAGGGATGACGCCCTTCCAGCGCTTAGAGGCAAAACCCAACACTCGGTTCACCAGATTGCCCCAATTCGCCACCAGTTCGTTATTCACGCGTTCAACAAAATCGTCCCAGGTAAAGTCCACATCGTTGGCTTCCGGCGCGATGGCGGTGAGCGCGTAGCGCCACGCATCCGCCTGGTAGCGTTCGAGCACGTCCAGGATACTGATAATACGCCCATGGCTCTTGCTGAACTTTCGGCCGTACATATTCAGGTATTCGTTGGCTGGAACATCATAGGGCAGATTCAGGTTTTGGTAGGCAATCAGCATCGCCGGCCACATCATAGCGTGAAAGGGGATATTGTCCTTGCCGATAAAATTATAGATACGGGCCTGGGGGTTGGTAGTGGCGTCCCACCACTGACGCCACTGTTCGGTGTCGTTCTTGAGTTGGGCCCACTCTTTTGCCGCGCTCAGATAGCCGATGACGGCGTCGTACCAGACATAGATACATTTCCCTGCCGTGTTCGGCAGCGGGATGGATACGCCCCACTCCATGTCGCGGGTGATCGGGCGGCCACGCAGCGCCGTTTGTTCGACCTGGGTGCGCGCAAAATGGATGACATTCGGACGCCAGTGCGTCTTGCCGTCTTGCAGCCAGGACCGCAGCGGTTCCTGGAGTTTCGACAGATCCAGGAAGTAATGCTCGGTCGCACGGACTTCGAGGGTCGTGTTCCCGGTAATCCGTGAGCGCGGGTTTTTGAGCTCGACCGCTTCGTAGGTGCGCCCACACTGATCACACTGGTCCCCGCGCGCTTCGTCATAGTCACAAAACGGACAGTTGCCCTCAACATAGCGGTCGGGCAGGAAACGGTTTGCCTGAGCGTCATACAACTGCTGCTGACTGTCCTGGTAGATATAGCCGCCCTCAAGATGGGTACGAAAAATATCCTGCGTCACATCCCAGTGGTTTTGGGTATCCGTATGGGTGAAGAGGTCGAACGTCAGACCGAGTTTGAGATAGCTATCAACAAACGTGGCATGAAATCGATCCACAATTTCAGCCGGGCTGACACCCTCGGCCTCGGCCCGGACGGTAATGGGAGTGCCGTGCGCGTCGGAGCCACTCACCATAAGGACATGGTTGCCGCGCATACGCTGGAAGCGGGCAAAAATATCGGGCGGCAGATAGGCGCCGGCAATATGGCCGATGTGTTGTTCGCCATTTGCGTACGGCCAGGCGACGCCAACAAGTATATGTCGTGGTTGATCCATGTCCGTCTCCTCGAATCTCTCTTTCCTAGCGGGCAGGTACAGCCTCAGCAAGCTCCAGTAGCATATCTTCTACGGCGAGTCGGGGATGGGCGTTCCGACCCAGGGCCTGTATCGTCTCGTAGACGAGGGTGAGATCGTGCAAGGCCCGGGAGACACCCACGTTCGCGGTCGCCTGGGCCAGGGTGGGCAGGCAGTCCTGATAGCGCACGACCGCACTATTACCAAGCAGGAGGTAGCGCAGCGCCTCTTCATACCAGGCCAGAACGAGTTCCAGGCGGGCGCCCTTCTCCAGTGTTTGTGGCGTCTCGGCTTTCTTCTTTGTCTTGGGGTTCCGGTCGGCTACCAGCCATTCAGCCAGTTGGGACAAGGTTGAAAAAGAAGCCCCGTGTACAGCGGAGAGGTGCTTGACAACCCGCTGCCGCTCCTCAACCAGAGTGGCTGGATCAAGGCTGAGGGCACGGCCAATACTCCCGTGGCTGTACCGAGCGATGAGGCTCACGGTGTCGGCCTCCAGATCTGCCTCCTGCCGCAGGATGCGTTCCACGTCCTGAACCGGCAAGGGAGCAAAGCGCACGTGTTGGCAGCGTGATAGCAGGGGGAGGGAGAGCGTGGCCCCGCTCACAGCAATCAACACGATAACCGCGTCGCCGGGCGGTTCCTCAAGAATCTTCAGCAGGGCACTCTGTGCCTGGTCCGTCAGGATATGCGCCTCATTGAGGATGCAGACTTTCTTGCCGCCGCGAACCGGCCGGAGCGCTAAAAATCGCTGCATCGCCCGAATCTGATCGATGCCCATGCTCTGCTTTCCGGACAGGGGCGCACTGAAATAATAGTCTGGATGGGAGCCCGCTTGCAGAGACACACAGGCAGGACAGGAGGGACAGCCGCGCTGAGGGGCCTCCTGGCAGAGTAAGGCGTGCGCCAGGGCAATGGCGGTACAACGCTTGCCGATACCGTCCGGCCCAGTAAAGAGATACGCATGGGCCACGCGATCATTGGCCAGTGCCTTGTGCAATGTCGCCAGCGCTGAGGCGTGGCCATGTATCTGATCCAACAGCATGGTTTTCTCTCCTCTCTATAGAAGGGCAGGCACGCGTTTGCGGACACCAGCAAGAACAGCAGCGCGCACGGCCTCGATAGGCTGGGCCGCATCAATCAGGCAGACCCGCTCGGGCTCGGCGCGAGCAATGGTGAGGAACCCCTCGCGCACCCGCTCGTGAAAACTCACTGACGCGGCCTCAAAGTGGTCGACCGTAGCCGCTCCCCGTCGCTCGTGAGCCCGCCGCATCCCGACGGCAACCGGCAGGTCCAACACGAAGGTGAGTTGGGGTCGGCAGGCACTGCTCGCAAAGGCATTCAGCCGCGCAATCTCAGCCAGATCAAAGCCACGTCCATATCCCTGATACGCGGTGGTCGAGTCTGCGTACCGGTCGCATAACACGACCCGCCCGGCTTGCAGGCCGGGCAGAATGACCTCGTGAATATGCTGCGCCCGGTCGGCGAGCATGAGCAGCAATTCAGCCGGGGGAACGAGCGTATCAGTCGGCTGCCCGGTGGGCGGGCGTAACAGGAGCCGACGGAGGGTCTGACCGATTGGCGTGCCGCCCGGCTCCCGCGTCTCAACAACGTCGTGGCCACGCGCGCGCAACGCCTCGGCCAAGAGAGAGACCTGGGTGGTCTTGCCCCCGCCTTCGCTCCCCTCAAAGGTGATCAAAAATCCGTTCATGAGACCTACTCTTTGGACGTGGGGAACATAGCGAAAAAGTCAGCCGACTTCCAATCCAACCGAGCGCATCAGCGCCAAGGCATTACTCTTTCGGACGACGCCGGTCCGCATACGGTAATCGAACCGCAACTCGCCGTCTTCGAACTGATCTTCAAAGCAGACGTTGACCACACGCGGCGACAAGCTGTCGGCGATCCGGGCCAGAGCCAGATCATGGGTTGTGACCAAACCAATCGCTCCCCGTTCAAGCAGACCGCGGACCACGGCTGCCGCACCAATCTGACGGTCGTGAGAATTCGTCCCGTGGAAGATCTCGTCCAAAAGAAACAGCAAGGGCACCGGACCGGCCGCGCCATCCATCAGTTGGCGGACGCGTATCACCTCCGCGTAGAAGCGAGAGGTCCCGGCATGTAGAGAGTCCTGGATACGCAGGCTTGCGCCAAGTGTCAGCGGAGAGAGGCAGAGGTGCCGCGCCCGCACCGGGGCACCGGCCAAGGCCAAGACGGCGTTTACCCCGACGGTCCTGAGCAGCGTGCTCTTGCCCGACATATTGGAACCACTGACGATCAACGCCTGAGGAGACTGGTTCAGGGCAATATCGTTGCGCACACATTGTTGTTCAGGCATCAGCGGATGACCGAGGCCGGTTCCCTCAAAACAGGCACCTCGTTGGCCATCTTTTTGTTGGGACACGAGTTCCGGGAAGGGGTCGGTCGGATGTTCATACGCATAACAGGCCAGCGCATTCAGGGCCTCGAATTGGCCGATCGCACGCAGCCAGTGGGCAATGTCTCGGCCCGAGACGACCCGCCAACGTTCGATGGCAGCGGCACTCTGTGTCGTCCACATCAACAGGGCGGCCAGCGGAACAAAAATCTGATTCTTGCGAGATTCGAGCAGATTAATCAAACGGCTGAGGCGAGCAATCCGGCGCGAGGGCGGGACGCCGTTCGTTGTCATTAATGCCTGAAGACGAGCCAGCCATGGACCCGTAAATGCCTCTTGTTCGAGACAGGTCAGGACTGCGGACAGCAGGCTGAGTTCGCGTCCGATCCGCTCGATATTGGCGATGGCGCGACCAGCCCGATGTCGGACACTAACGGCAAAAAGACCCTGTACCACACTCGCCACCACAAACGGGGCCGGCCCTATCGAGGTCAGCCCCCAGGCGGCGAGGGTCGCGAGCGATACAAATGAGAGGACGCCGGCAACTAGGGGCAACCACCAGCCAGACAGGCGGGACGGCACTTGTCCCCAGTCTTGCAGGGTGCGGGGCGAGACACCGGCTTCAATATCGTCGCCCCGGACGGCCAACTCTTCGCGCAGGTCGAGACGAAGACATATCTCGTCAATGGCGGCCTGACGGGCGCGAATCTCCTCAGGCGTCGCTGGTGTTGTCAGCCAAGCGGCCAGGGTCTGTCGTCCGCTCGAAGTCCGCGCGGTGCACAGCAAGGCGAACACCGAGCCCGGACCAAACAGGTCGAGATCGACGGCATAGGGATGACCGGCCTGCTGACTCTCTTGCAAAAATTCTCCTCCAGGCTCTCCGCGCTCGACCCAACGATCTTCAAGCCGGGCTAATCCCTGGGTGTAAAACGCAACACTCCGTTCTGCCCGCAACCGCCGGTGTTTCACCCGCTCATGGTAGAGCACGAGTCCGACAAAGCCGATCACAAAAGGCAGCAACCAGCCCCACGATAAGGTTCCAGGCCGCAGGAAAAACCACGCAACACCACAACCGGCAAGAAAGAGCATAAGACGCGCGTTGCCAACCGCTCGGTCCCGCTGCGTCCAGTGGCGGAGTTGGCTTTCGCGTTGACTCAGCCGCTCAGCATATACGGCACGCGGGTCCGCGGGACGCGGGCGGTCTTCAGTATTCCGCGACAGGTCAGCCGACATCATGCTGTAGTCCTTTTCACGTTCAAGGTGGAGTTGTGTCAGGGACGGCCGAGATACCAAGCGGTCAGGGATTCTCCTATGAAGAGAGAACACCCTGCGCCAAACGCCAGGAACGGACCGAACGGCAAAGCGAGTTTGGAGTCGGCTCGACGCCGTATCATGGTTGCAATCCCAATCACCGATCCGGTGCAGGAAGCAACCAGCAGGGTAAAAGGTAAGGCGCGCCAGCCCAGAAAAGCGCCTATCATAGCCAACAGTTTAATATCCCCCCCGCCCATCCCCTCGCGTTTGGTCACGGCCCAATACCCGAACGCTACGGTCAGCAGGATGCCGGCGCCAAGTCCGGCTCCTATGAGCGACTCCCAGAACGTCACATGTGGAGAGACCAAGGAAAAGAGCAGGCCGAGGATGATTCCAGGCAGACTGATGATATCGGGAATAATTTGATGATCCACATCAATAAACGTGATGACGACCAAGGCCGTGGCAAAGACGAAATACCCCAGGGTCACCAGGCTGACGCCAAATTGAGCCACCAGCAGACCGGCAAGAGCGGCGGTCAACAGTTCGACCCAGAAGTATCGAACAGAAAACCGGGCGCCGCACACCCGACAACGGCCGCGTCGAACCAGATAGGTGAACAACGGAATAGTATCGTACCAGGCAAGTGGTGTTGAGCAGCTCCGGCAGTAGGAACCTGGGGAGACCACCGACTCCTCACGAGGGAGACGGTAGATACATACGTTTAGGAAACTCCCAACACAGGCGCCGCAGACACAAGCAAGCAGGCAAACAAACAGCGGTGGGAGGTCAATGGGTAGCAACCACTATAGTCTAATCGATCCAGCCCCGACCGGCAAGATTGATCACAATGCGTTTTGAGAACCGTCCGTCGGGAGACGCAAGCGTGAGAGTCATCCCGCCATCGACATGGCCCCGAGGGACGAAAGTCACATCGCCGCGCGAATTTGCGGCTGAGACGACCACACTCGTTGGCAGGGGGATACTACCTGACTCATCTTCGGTGCGATCATGGCTGTGGAGGCGATGGTCCTGCCAGCGTCCGTTTTCTCTTTTCTCGACGAGATAGGTGTCGGAGCCAAGCTGGAACGTCGCGCGTAAGCGGCGGTTATGCGCGATGGCTTGCAGCCGAACGAGTTGGAGGTCGGCGGCCACTGTCGGACCCCATTATTGACGGCGACGCGCTGGAGGAGTGGTGCGAGTTGGAGCGAGGCTATCCCAGTCAGAGTGCCTAGCAGAGCAATGACCAGCAGGAGTTCAAGCAGGGAAAAGCCTGGGGAGCCCTGGCTAGGCATCAAACTGCTCCGTCCAGGACACGGTACGGTACAAGAGCATAAGCGCCCGAACAACGGCTCCACAGCTGTAATTCATGGCCAGCGGAGGGCAGGCACTGCTGCGTTGCACCCGGACAAAATCCAGCTTTTGGACCGGGCTTCCATTGTCTTGGACCAGCACAAAGAATCTGGCCACACACATTCGGCCCCACAGCGCGCAGGTTGCCCTCACCCATAATCACGACTATGCCCTGCCATTGGAACGTCACATTGTCGAGTAGCACGACACGCGGAACAATCAGGATACCGGCCCCGGTCACCCGGGTATTGTTCTCCATCCGGAGGGAACTGGAGCCGGCTTGGATCTGCGTCACACGCGGCCGGGCTGCCATTCCATAGGTATATGAGCCTAGGTCATATGCGCACTGACGGACCCGGCCCGAATGACCGTGGTAACTCCAGCCGCCAACCCGAGCGAGGCAATCGCGAACACCGCCTTAGCCACAAGGACTTCAATCAGCGAATAGCCACGATGCATAACCGTCGTTTCTTTCAGTGACGAAGGCATTTGGTACTCCCTACTACTATATCAATCTCTCTTTTCACAAGGGGGCGTTCAGCTCGCGTCGGGAGTGGATATTAGACCGCTGGGCCCTCACTTTGCGTCCTTTGTTCCGCTTCATCCGTCTGTATAAATAGACGCTGCTACTACAGGAGGTTTTCAATGAACGGTCAATCAGCAGTAGCATTTACGACCCCAGCCCGAGTCCACATCGGTTTGTCAGTGCGGGACACAGAGCGCTCCACCGCATTCTATCGACACCTGTTTGCTCAAGAGCCGACCAAGGTTCGTCCCCACTATGCGAAATTCGAGGTCGCCGACCCACCCCTGAACCTCACCCTGCATGAAGATGTGGAACAACAGACCCAGCCCGGTCCGAGCGCCCACTTCGGGGTTCAGGTCAAATCGACTGAGACCGTCGCTCGGGTCGCAGCCCGGTTGCAGACTACAGGGCTCAATCCACGCCTGGAAGATGCCGTCTCTTGTTGTTACGCTGTGCAGGACAAAGCCTGGGCGACCGACCCGGACGGGAACGCCTGGGAGATTTTTGTAGTTCTGGATGCTGATGTGCCGGATTACGGAAGAAAGAAAAAGGAGACCGGCGGTGCAGGGGCAAGCGATGTGCCGGACCGGGAGGCGATTCAAAGCTCCACGTGTTGCCCAATCGAATGCTGGGCGGAATAGGAGACAGGATGAGCGTCTCAACTGAGCACGCCTGGCAGGCGCTGAGCCAGCAGTTGCGTGCGTTCTTTCGCCGCCGTGTCATGGATGACCAATTGGCGGAAGACCTGCTCCAAGAGACATTTGTGCGGGTCCACAACGGACTCGCCTCTCTCCAGGAACAGGAACGGTTGGCAGCCTGGGTCCAGCGGGTTGCCCATAACACGCTGAGGGATTATTTCCGTAAGGGCTTCGTATCAAAAGAGATACTCGCCCCTGACGATGTCGTGGCGGATGCTATCCCTGAAGAGCATACCTCAGAAGAGAACTATAATGAGGAGATTGCGGCTGGCCTGAGGTGCCTCGCACAACAGTTACCGCCCCGGTATCGTGAGGCAATAGATCTGGCAGAGGTCCAAGGACTGACACAAGGCGAGGTCGGCGCACGTTTAGGCTTGTCCCTGTCCGGGGCCAAGTCCCGCGTCCAACGAGGTCGAGACAAGCTGAAAGACCTGCTGCTGAAGTGCTGCCATTTTGAGCTTGACCGGCGCGGGAATGTGATCGATTACCAGCCGCGGCACACGTGTTCCGGCTGCTGTGGAAACCCGGCCACGGAGGCGGACGCTCCGCGTCCTTCATAAGAGCGCCTGCCCTCCTCCATCGCCGACCCTTGCGGGTGCTCCATACGCGCAACCGCGCATTGCATCCTTTTCCAAGACCACATAGTTTTCAGACAGAGGGATGAAGCTATGCCGCATGAAACATTGTTGAAATTCAATTACCCGAATACCCTGCTGCGTGAGTATACGCACTGGGCAGTCTTACTGCGCCCACAGCAAGTGACAGTCGGTTCGCTGGTGCTGGTGTGTCGCGCGGAAGTGACGAGTATGGCGGAGGTCTCAGCCGAGGCTTTTGCCGAGTTGCCTACAGTTACGGCCGACCTGGAAGGGACGCTCAAACGCGTCTTCGCCTGTGACAAAATTAACTATCTGTTACTCATGATGGTGGATAAGCATGTCCACTTTCATGTGATTCCGCGCTATGCCACCCCACGGACGGTGGGTGGTGTTGCGTTTCCTGATCGGACCTGGCCCAAGCCGCCCGACGTCACCCAAGGACTGGAACTGACCGAGCAGCAGTTCGCGGCATTATTCCAACTGCTCCAGACGGCGTGGCCGGCAGAGCGTGATTGACGCGACCGGCCCTTTGGTGCCGAGGCCCCTCTTCTCCTGGAGAAATACCGGGGAAATGGTCACGATACTCGAGAAAAATGTCTGCCGCAGAAAAATATCGGCGGAAGGAGCAAGAGGGGGGTTGCAAAATCTACACTAACAGCTAGTAAGCTGTAGCTATGATGTATGCTGCTGTGGATATGATGATGGTGGATGTGGAAGGTGGCGAGCAGCAGCCCCGCTATTCGTCATACAACCCATTCAAGGCGCTCCTCCGTAACGTTTTATCCGATGCCTTCGTGGTACGCGATTTAGTGCGGAAGGGCAACAACTTGTTTCTCTCTCAGTTTGAGTTGGACCGGATGTGGTTTTTCTCAAAAGATGAGAGCCCGTTCAGCTTCCTGTGGATCTGCCAGCACCTAGCTCTCGACCCGCGGAAAATCCAGGCCTTGTATTTCTCTGCGGAGGCGGCGAGGATCCCGCGTTGGTGGGCGGCCTAAGAGGGAGCCGAGGCTCCCACCGCAGGACGCGTTTAGCGCTCAGCCTTTGCCTTTCGTAAGGCCTCGGTCAAGAGCGGCACGACTTCGGCATAGTCACCAACAATGCCGAAGTCGGCAGTTTTGAATATCGGTGCTTTCGCTTTAATGTTGATAGCCACAATGGTCCCGACCTTGCGCAAACCGACCATATGCTCAAACGCGCCTCTAATACCAATGGCAAAATACAGCTTCGGCGCGATCGCCCGACCGGTGATGCCAACCTGATGTTGTCGGGGGAGCCAACCCAGGTCCGAAATATCCCGCGTCGAAGCTAGTGGCACCCCACCTAACACAGCGGCCAGTTGTTCAATCACGGGCAGATTCTCCGGCCCGCCGATGCCTTTCCCGACACCAACAGCGATGTCCGCGGCATCCAGGGCTGCGGCTTTGGCTGCGTCGGCGCCCGTTTGTGACACCAGTCGCACCCGGCTGTGGACATCATCCTCAAGCGTCAGTCTTTCAACCCGTGCCGGACGACCAGTAACGGGCTGAGAGGGGGACAGCATACCGGGGCGGACCGTCGCCATTGCGGGCGTTGTCTTCGACAGGATCGGCGCGACGATATTACCGCCAAACGCGGGCTTGAGTTGCAGCAAGCGCCCCTGATTGTCAACTTTCAAATCCACACAGTCGCCGGTGAGGCCCAGGCCAAGCCGCGCCGCAACCCGCGGAGCCAAGTCGCGGCCTATCGCGGTTGAACCCAACAGCAGCACCTGTGGTTTGTGGGTTTGAACCGCCCGACTCAAAAGCGCGGCATAGAGGTCGGTGTCATAGCAGGCAAGACGGGTATCAGCGGCCCGGTATACCACGTCGGCGCCGTACTTGGCTAAAGATGCGATATGGGCTTCGAGCCCACCGCCGATCAAAACAGCACCCACTTCACCGCCGTACTGGGCTGACAGCTCAACGGCTTTTCCCAAAAGCTCAAAGCTGACTAGCCGGAGCGTGTCACCTAGGGTTTCAGCCACAACCCAGACGGCTTTCCCCGGCTCGGGTTCAACGCTTCGTACTTTCTTTTCGTCCGCGGTTCCATCATCCGTCCACGTTCCAAACAGTCCACGGGCTAAGAGTGTTTGGACCAAGGTATCGATCTGTTCGGACAATTCCCCTTCAAGCACACGACTTTCACGGCTGTCTTCAACAGTTTGGACGGACTCCACCCAAGTCGGCGATCCTGCGGCTCCAAATTGCGCCAGGTCCGCTGAGAGGTCACCTGCCGTCACCGTCTCCACCGGCTTCTCTTGGGCGGCCTGTCGCTCGGCTTTCCTGGGGAAGCGTTCCGGCGCCAGATCTTCGGTGGCCGACACCAGGGCCGGCAGGGGACAGTCAAGCGTGTCAAAACCGCTATCGGTCTCACGTTCAACCCGGATAGTCTTCCCGTCTGTGTCGAGCGTTAGTGCGGCCACGCCCGTCACCTGAGGGATATCAAGCAGCTCGGCAATCTCCGGTCCAACCTGACCGGTTTCCGCATCGGTACTATGCCGACCGCACAGGATGAGGTCATAGCCTTCTTGCTCGCACGCCAAGGCTAAAGTACGGGCGGTTGCCAGCGTATCTGCTCCGGCAAAAGCCCGGTCCGTCAGATGCACGGCCCGATCCACTCCCAGAGCCAGGCAGTAGCGGAGGGCCTCCTCTGCCTGGGGCGGTCCCATCGTCAGCGCAACCACTTCGCCGCCGTGCTCGTCCCGCAGTTCCAGCGCTTTCAACAACCCGCGGATATCAAACGAACTTACCTCGGACGGCACGCCCTCACGCTGGAGGGTTTTTGTTTCCGGGTCAAGCTTCATGGCCGAAACCATGGGCACCTGCTTCACCAACACAATGCTCTTCATAGATACGCCCACTCCCTGGCTCAAAGCGGTGCGCAGCACCCTATCTTGCTTGTCCGCACAGCGTCAACCAAGCAGGCTCAAAAGCACACGCCCTTATCCCAGCGGTGAGGACACGGGAGTCACCGTCAGTAAAGGTTTTCGCAGCCACCGATCAGGAAAACGCCGGGACTGGAGAGAGGAGGAGATACCAACTTGAGCTACTCTGCCCCCCGTCCGGGTGTATATTCGTCGGCCGGCAGGCTGTAGTAGGTAATGATCTTGCGCTCCTTAAACCACCAACGGCCTTCGTCTTTGATGAATTTGTCGTCATAGCGACCAAAGACAATCATGGGCTTATCGGTCGACTTCGTGATGGCGTCGGCATCCAGATAGCAGGTTGAGGTGGCTTCGTTGCCCGATACTTCAATCACGGGCGACTCGATTTTGTGGCGCAGAAAGCGCACGCCGTTCCGCAGCGTATTGTCGTAATTGGCGTACCAGCCTTTGACCGCGTCGCGACCCTCATAGCGCGTGTCGCTTTCGTATGCCGGGAGCAGAACCGCGTCGGGGTGAAACAGCTCGGCGATTTCGTCTACCGTGCCTCGGTCTACCACATGACAGTAGGTGTGGAGCAACTGCTGAATGGCAATAATATCGTCCGCGTCTGACATGCTCGGTCCTCCTGTTGCGTGTTTATTGTCTGCGTCCACGTATCCGCAGTAATTCGTTAATCGTCAGATCGATATCCTCATCCCGTAACAGCGGTGCCGCGACGCGTTTGCGCCGGACGGCATCGAGGCTGATGTCCACCGTGACAAAATCTTCCTCGTAGTAGTGGCCTTTGGCGATGCACTGCCCAAAAGGATCAATCACCTCCGAGCCGCCCCAGAACCCTACCCCGTCCTCAAAGCCGACCCGATTAGCATAGATCACAAACACCCCGAAGGTTTCGGCATAGACGCGATTCAGTGCCTCCCAATAGCGCGCGTTCTCGTCCTGTTTTCTATCGTCCGCAATACCGCGTAACGGACTGGATGACGGACAGATGAGCATCAGGGCCTGATCGAGGGCCGCAATATACGCAGTAGACGGATGCCACAGATCTTCGCACACCAGGGTTGCCGCACGACCATACGGGGTATCAAAGGCGCGCACGCTATCCCCGCGCGCGAAATAGCGCTGCTCGTCAAACATGCCATAGGTCGGCAGATAGACCTTGCGATGGACGTGGCGGACGTCGCCCCCGCTGAGATAGACGGCAGAGTTATAGAAGCAAAAGTCCGGGCTCTCTTCGACCAGCCCGGCCAAACAGGCCACCGGTTTGCTCAGCTCCCGCAGTTGGGTGAACTCAGGCGCGTCCTGACGCAGGGCGACCGTCGCAACCATGTCTCGCAGGTGATAGCCGGTCAGACTCAACTCGGGAAAAATGAGCAGCTCAACGCTCTCGTTCTTGGCGCGGACAATAGCCTGTTCGTAGAGGGTCAGGTTGGCAGCAACATCTCCGAGACGCGGGCTGATCTGGGCAATGCCGATTTTGAAGTGCGTTTTCACAGTGATGCAGCGGTTACGCTTTGCTTCCTCTTCCAAACAGGCGCTTCAGCCATCCGACAAAGGTCCCCCACAGATTCCCCCGGCTCCCGGGTTTGCCCGCTTCATCGGGCACGGTTTGGATTTCGGCCTCCATGGCCTTGAAGAACTGGCCGATCAGCATCTTCGCCGCACCGTCTACCAGGCGTTGTCCGACGCTGGCCAGCAGCCCGCCGATCTGGACATCGCCGTGGTAGGTCAGGAGAGTCTGGCCGTTTTGCTCGACTAAATCAACCGTACCCGATCCCTTGAGAAAGCCCTGCTTGCCCTTCCCATCAAGGTTGAGCTTGTAATGCGACGGCGGCTGGATCTCCTCCATCTTAACCGTGCCGTTGTAGACGCCTTTGACCGCGGCCACGCCCACCTTGATCTCCCCGCTGTATTCATTCTCGCCGCTCTCTGTCAGGCTCTCACAGCCGGGCATGCACTTGGCGAGTTGGTCCGGATCGGTCAGGAATCTCCAGACCTTCTGTTGGGAGGCTGAAATGGTTCGTGTTCCGTTGAGTTTCATAGGGGTGATCCTGTGCGTACGGTTCCATTCCTGACCGTTTATGTTCTGAGTGACCGGAAAAAGGCGCGGACATCATTGACCAAGAGTTCAGGTTCTTCCATTGGCGCGAAATGTCCGCCCGAGGGCATGGGCGTCCACCGTTGTAAATTATAATAGCCCTCGGCCCACTTGCGCGGCATGAGGATAACTTCTTCTGAGAAAACGGCCACGCCGGTCGGTGCCTGGACAACCGGCGTCTGCTCATGCGACGGCTTCCAGGGGTTATGCGTTGCTTCATAATAATAGCGCGCGGACGTACCAAAGCTCTGGGTGATCCAGTATAACGTCATCGTGGTGCACAGGTCATCCTTGCTGAAACGTTTTTCGACATCCCCGCTGCAGTCGCTCCAGGTACGACGCTTTTCCAGGATCCAGGCACACAACCCGACCGGCGAGTCATTGAGCGCAAAGGCCAAGGTCTGCGGCTTGGTGGTCTGCAAGGCGGAATAGCCACTCTCGGCAGTAAAGAAGTTCAGGTTCTTTTCATACCAGCCCTCCTCCCCCGGGCCATACTCGGACGCCTCGGGCATGGGGCCGACAAAAACATCCAGCGGAACCATGAGGTTGACGTGACAGCCGAGCAGGTGCTCGGCGTATTTATGCCCGAGCTGGGCGGTAATGAGCGCTCCCCAGTCGCCGCCCTGGGCGGCGAATTTTTCATAGCCCAAGACATCTTGCATGAGCCCGCGCCACAGGTCGGCCGTGCGCCAGAAATTGATACCCGGGGTGGTCAGTGGAGTGGAAAATCCATATCCCGGCAAGGACGGCACAACCACATCAAACGCATCGTTCGGGTCGCCGCCAAACGCGCCCGGGTCAGCCAGCGGCCGAATGACTTTATGAAAATCCCAGAAGGTCCACGGCCAACCGTGGCTCAGGATCAGCGGGGTCGGATTCGGACCTTTCCCCGGCTCGTGGATAAAATGAATCGGAACACCGTCAAGCGTCGTCTTATAGTGGGAGAAGGCGTTCATCTCGCGTTCAACCGCGCGCCAGTCGTAGTCGGTGCGCCAGTATTCGACCAACTCTTGGAGATAGGCTTGATTCGTCCCGTACGCCCACTGCTCGTTGGCAAATTCGCCCGGCCAGCGCGCCTTTGCCAGCCGCTCGCGTAAGTCCGTCAACACTTCATCCGGGACAGAGACCGTAAACGCTTCTTTGCTCATGACGCCCTCCTTTTTGACTCATCCGGTGCGTTGAATACCCAGCAGGACAGATACTGCCCTTCTCCGCGGCTGGCAAGAGGGGCATCTTCCTGCTGAAACGCTCAGTCCATCTCGACTGTCGCCGGCGCCACAGCGGGCTGCCTCTCGAATTGAGCGGCAATCCTTGCCAGCTCTTCCCCGGATATGGTCTCTTTCTCTAACAGGACCTGGGCGGCCTGACGTAGAATGGGGAGCTTCGCCTTCAATATATTGGTGATACGCGCGTGTTGTTCCTCAATAATACGGCGGACCTCATTATCAATCTCCCGCGCGGTCTCCTCGCTATAGTCACCCGGCCCGTGCGGTTGGCCGTTTTGCAGGAACATAGGTTGGCGCTCCTGGTCAAAGCTTTGCTGACCAAGCTTATCGCTCATCCCGTAGGCTTTGACCATACTCCTGGCTGTATCGGTTGCTTTGAGCAGGTCGTCCCGGGCTCCAGTCGAAACCTCCTGGTAAATCAGCTCTTCGGATACCCGACCGCCGAGGAGCACGGCAATTTTGTTTTCCAACTCGGATTTGGTCATCAGAAACCGCTCTTCGCTCGGCAGTTGGAGGGTGTAGCCCAGGGCCGCGACGCCCCGCGGAATAATCGATATCTTTTGCACTTCATCCGACCCCGGTAAGGACATGCCCGCTAACGCATGCCCAATCTCGTGGTGGGCGACGCGCGCTTTTTCTTTTTGGCCTAGGACACGATTCTTCTTTTCCAGTCCGGCAATCACCCGCTCAACCGCTTCCTGGAGTTCGGGGAGGCCCACCGTATCTTTACCGCGCCGGACCGCCAGCAGCGCCGACTCATTGACGATATTGGCCAAGTCCGCACCGGCAAAGCCCGGTGTCATGGCGGCAATCACTTCCAGGTCGGTTTCAGCCTCAAGGGGAACCGCACGGGCGTGCACCTGAAGAATGGCCAGCCGGCCGGTTTTGTCCGGCCGGTCTACCACCACGTTGCGGTCAAAGCGTCCGGCTCGCAGCAGGGCCTGGTCCAGAATCTCAGGCCGATTGGTAGCCGCCATCAGAATAACTCCAGCCCGCTGATCAAACCCGTCCATTTCCACCAGCAGTTGGTTGAGGGTCTGTTCCCGCTCATCGTGCGAGACGGGTCCCATGCCGCGCGCTTTGCCTAGGGCGTCCAGTTCATCCATGAAAATAATGCAGGGGGCTTTTTCTTTGGCCTGGGTAAACAGGTCTCGGACACGGGCCGCCCCGACGCCGACAAACATCTCCACAAACTCGGAACCGCTGATCGAGAAAAACGGCACCTGGGCTTCTCCCGCCACCGCCTTGGCCAAGAGGGTTTTCCCGGTCCCCGGCGGCCCCACCAGTAAAATGCCTTTGGGGATTTTCCCCCCGAGCCGGCTGAATTTTTCCGGCGTCTTGAGAAACTCGATGACTTCCTGGAGTTCCGTCTTGGCTTCTTCGACCCCAGCCACATCGGTGAAGCGGATTTTGACATCCTGCTCCATATAGATTTTGGCTTTACTCTTCCCGATCGACATAAAGCCGCCACCGAAGCCCCCACGCTGGGCCATCCGCCGCATCAGAATCAGCCAGACCCCGAAGAATAACAGGACGGGCAGAATCCAGGACAGCAGGTCACTGACAAACGTGCTCTCAATCTCCCCGGCGAAGCGGACCTCACGGGCGGCCAGTTGCTCGGCCAGGTCGGAGGCCACCCGGACCGTCACAAACTGGCTGGGATGTCCTTCGACGGGATCTTTGAGCGTGCCTTGGATATAGTGCTCTGAGATACGAATCTCTGCGATGCGGCCATCATTCAAGTATTCCTGAAACTGGCTATAAGGAATCTGTTCGATGCGGGTCGCCTGCATCCAGACGCTATGCAGGATGACGACCCCCCACAGGGCAATGAAGAGATACCAGATGTTGAACTTTGTCTTTTTATCCATAACCGTTCCATTATAGCGTGCCAAAACCGACTGCCTAGTCAACGTCCTTTCTACCGCTGAAGCTGTGCGCTTCTTGACAGTGTGACCACTTTCCTGCACGAAACAAGCAAGGCTCCCGCCTGATTCGTAGAAGTTCAGAGCGGCTACTATTCAGGCGCTGGTAGCATAGGAGGTAGGGGCTATGTTCTGGTTTGGATTTATTGTTGGCGCGGTCTCGGCCACCGTGTTTATTCTGTACGGCAACGCTGAACTGCTGGTGAAACTTCACGATCGGCTCAAAAGCGCTTCTGATCGGTTTTGGGAGTCGCAGAAAAAATAAACGCCGCTTCATTCCAATTCCTCACAGCATTCTTTCTTGGGGTGGTCTTTTTTATCCCGCTCACTTTGTTCGCCTCCTGGCCTTGTGCTAGAGTTCGGGCAAGCGAGAAGCAGCGTAAGAAGCACATCCTTAAGGAGGGCAGGCGTATGGCAAAGCCGCTGGATGGAATTCGTGTCCTTGACTGGACCATATGGCAGCAGGGACCGGTCGCGACCATGATGCTCGGTGACCTCGGGGCTGAGGTCATCAAGCTTGAAGAGCGCGTGGGGGGCGACCCTGGGCGTGGCGTGATGCAAATTGCCGGGGCCAAAACCGGCGCGCGCAACTATTATTTTGAAGCGAACAACCGCCATAAAAAGAGCCTCACGCTCGATCTCAAGAAGCCTGAGGCGAAAGAAATCGTCTATAAGCTAATCGAAAAGTCAGACGTCTTTGTCCAGAACTATCGTAAGGGCGTGGCGGCCAAGCTCGGCCTGGATTATGCCACTCTCTCGAAATACAACCCCAAGCTGATCTATGCCAGTGCAAGCGGTTATGGTCCAAACGGGCCGGACGCGGGGGAACCCTCCTTCGACTATATGGGCCTGGCCCGGTCCGGGATCATGACTGCGGCGGGTGAGCCGGACATGGAGCCCATGAATATTACCGGAGGTATCGCCGACCAAATGGGCGCCATCATGCTGGCCCACGGGATTACCGTGGCCCTGTTGGCCCGCGAACGCTTAGGCGTCGGCCAGGAGGTCGATACCTCACATCTGGGCAGTATGATGGCCCTCCAGGGGCTCAATCTGGCCTGTCGCCTGACACTGGGGAAAGAGTTTAAGCGTTTTTATCGCACCAAAGCGGTCAACCCGCTCTGGAATCACTATAAGTGCCAGGACGATAAATGGATCTGTCTGGCTATGCCGCAAGCCGACCGCTACTGGCCGGATTTCTGCAAAACGCTCGGCATTCCAGAGCTGGAGAAAGACCCGCGCTTTGAGAACATGAAGGTGCGCGGTCGTAACGCCGAGGAGATCATCGCCATTGTCGATAAAATTTTCGCCTCAAAGCCACGCGCGGAATGGATGCAAATCCTGAAAGACGGTGGCGATTTCATTTATACGCTGGTGAATAATATCACCGATCTGCCCGACGATCCGCAAATGCAGGCTAACGACTATGTCGTGGATTATGCTCACCCCACCTGGGGCAAAACGCAGATCGTCGGCTCACCCCTGATCTTGAGCGAGACGCCGGCCGACCCGAAAGCCCCGGCTCCAGAGTTTGGCGAGCATACCGAACAGGTGCTGGTCGATATGCTGGGCTACTCCTGGGAAGACGTGGGGAAGTTACGAGAGGCTGAGGTGCTGTAAGGCTTCTGGAGGGCAGCCCTTGTGGTTGCCCGTGTCGCTACAAGGAGTAAACGTGTCCAGCTTCTATACTATTTGAATTGAAGGACACGGTTACTCTTCGGCCAAACAACCCGATGCCGGAGCTCTTCCCCTGCTACATAACGCCGAAGATTGTCCAGCCACAGCTCGCCGACCCGCGGCAGATAGAGGGGCGAGGTTGAGGCCGTATGCGGGGTGATGAACACATTCAGCATATCCCATAGGTCATCGTCCGCGGGCCACGGTTCGGTGGGCAGGACATCGAGGCAGGCGTGGCGCAGCCTTCCCGTCCGTAATGCCTCTTTGAGCGCAGCCATATCGACGATGACCCCGCGCGCGATATTGATTAGGGTAGCAGAGGATTTCATAAGAGCCAGCTCATCCTTGCCGATAAGCCCGCGCGTCTGGGGGGTGGCCGGGGTGGCCAGAATGACAAAATCGGCCTCGGGCAGAAACCGGTGAAGGTCGGCCAGCGTGCCTTGCTGCTCCACCCCGACCACGGGTTGGGTTGACTGACGAATACCGAGAATCCGCATCCCAAAGCCGGTGAGCATGGCGACGATGCGACTGCCAATGGCACCGAGACCGATGACCAGAGCGATTTTGTCGCTCAGGCTTTCAAGCCCGAGTTCCTGCCAGCGGTGCTGGCGTTGACGGGCGGACAATTCGCCAAACCGTTTGGCCGACCACAGCACAAAGCCCACGGCGAACTCGGCAACCTCAGGGGCGTTGGTACCAGGACTGTGGGAAACGAGCGCACCCTTGGCCCGCATGGCGTCATAAAAACGGCCGTCCGTGCCGGCGTCTTCGGTATGTGCCCAGCGTGGCTGTGGGAGCTGTATTACGGTGTCGATGAACGCTTTACGATACGCGTCGCCGGCTAGCACAATGAGGGCGCAGTCATCCGGCGAGGCCGACCAGGAGCCGTCCGGCTCAATCAAAGCCCAACGCAGCTCCGGTACGATAGCCTGAGCGGCTTTTCCAAAACGGACAAAAAATTCTCGGCCGGCCGCAACTTTCATCAGGACCTCCCTTTCCAGCGGTCTTACCACGGAAGAGAAGCCTCTGCCTATGGAGACAGGAAAGTCAGCGGGAAGAGCGTACACCACGTTGACTGGACAGCCCAGTCCAAATATGCGACACGGCAGCACATATGAAATTCGGCATTATCCACGACTTTCGCAATCCAGCCCAATGGCACCGTCCGTATCCAGAGTTGTATCAGGCTCTCCTCGATCAGATCGTTCGCGCCGAAGAGCTGGGCTATGACAACGTCTGGCTGGCGGAACACCATTTCACTGAAGACGGCTATAATCCGTCCACCCTGCCGACCGCCGCAGCCATTGCCGCGCGAACGAGCCGCATTCGGATCGGCACCTATATTCTGCTGATGCCTTTTCAGCATCCGGTCCGGGTGGCCGAAGACACGACCTGCATCGATATCTGGTCAAACGGGCGCTTTGATCTGGGTGCTGGTCAGGGCTATGCCGCGGGCGAGTTCCAGGCTCTGCATATCCCCCGCAAGGAACGCTCGGCTCGCCTGGCGGAAGGGGTCGCATTAGTCCGCCGCTTATGGACCGAGGAAAACGTGACGTTTGCAGGTCGCTTTACGCAGGTCAGCGATCTGACGCTCTCTCCGAAGCCGATCCAGCAACCGCATATTCCGCTCTGGATTGGCGCGCGGGCCGACAAGGCGATTCGGCGCGTGGCTCAAATGGGTTGTCATCTCATGGCGACGATTGGGCCGGACCCCGCGCCGCTCTATCTCGAAACCTTGAGAGAAAACGGCCATGATCCGGCTGATTTCAATATCGGACAAATCCGGATGGTCTACGTCGCCGAGAATGAAGAGCAAGCCTGGAAAGATGTCCAGGAGCATCTGCACTATTCCATGCAGTACTACGGCGCGATCCTGGCCGAAGCCAACGACGCACCGGGCGACGCAGACGGCTGGCAGTTCACCCACGCCAGCCAACTCCGCGACTCAGGCTTTGGGCGGGCCGCCATGATTGGTCCCCCGGACCAGGTCGCCCGCAGAATGGAAAAGTTCTGCCAGCGCTTTCACTGCACCCACTTTGTGCTGGGCACGCAACTCCCAGGGCTCGACCCGCAAAAGGTCACGCGCTCGTTGGCGCTGTTTGCCCAGGAAGTCATGCCGGCGTTTCGGGAGAGATAGCGCAGACGCCCATTCCAATCTTCTCGCTTTTCAGTACAAGAAGATGCAAGAGTTTTCGCTATGCCCCAAAGACTGCCTCAGTTGCTCAAAGAATTAACGCCTCAAGGACAGGCACAGGTCGAAACCCTTGCAGCCTTCATTCTCGCCCGCCGCAAACTCCGGCAGCCCCAACTCCTCACGAACGATCTTTCAGGCCAAGAACGCACCGAGCTTGTTGCTTCAGCAGGGAGCTTTGAGTGGCTCGAAGAGGAAGAGGACATTTATTCCCCGGATGATGGTGAGGCCGTGCAGTGGCCCAGCTCCTGCTCGATATACGTCAGGGCTTGCTGAGGCGTGGAGACCGCGGTGTAGAGACCGCGAAATTTCTGATTGATGAGCGCCTCGGCAAAGCCGCGCTCGAATTGCTGCAACAGGCCGTCGAAATAGCCGTTGGTGTTCACCAGAACAATCGGCTTGGAGTGAAAGCCGAGCTGTTTCAGGGCAATCACCTCAAGGACTTCCTCAAATGTCCCAAACCCGCCCGGTAGGGCGATAAACGCGTCCCCACGTTCATCCAGCCCCTGCTTACGGCTGCGCATATCATCGGCGGTATGCATTTCATGCCCGGCCTGTCCGGAGCCGTCTTCGAGGAAGCGCGTCAGGATAACACCGACCACCTGCCCGCCGGCGGCAAGCGTGGCGCGAGACAAGGCTCCCATCAGACCGGTATTGCCACCACCATAGATTAAGGTGTAGTCGCGCTGCGCCAACAGGTGGCCAAGGCCAGCCGCCACGTCCATATACACTTGCGGACAGCGTTTGCTTGACGCGCAGTAGACAGTGATGGCCCGCGGGCGATCAGGGGGGTCGGAAGCGGTCATGGCTAGGTAGCGGGTCTGTTATGCGGAATGTTCGGGGGGGAGGTCTGACACCCCCAGAGGGTCAGCCTCCCCGCTTCTCCCTCACGAGAGATTGTTCACCACACCGTCCATACCGCTCCACTCAACAATAGGCGTGAGGCGGCGTTTGGTAATCAGCCCCTGGGCGACGAGCGTCGAAAAAGTGGTGAAGGTCTTGGCATGATCTTGGATATCCAGAATCAGCACCATCTTCGCCTCTTCGTTCGAGGCCCAGGGCCCGGCTTTCAGCGTGACCCCCTCAGGAAAGCCGGTTTCCCCGCTTAAGACCCCCTTGAACATATTATGGACTTCCTTGGTCCGGGACGGTTCCCAATAGATCTCATCCAAATAGAGCGGCATACGATTTCCCTCCTTCTGGGATAGATTTGCTCGGGGCATAGCAAAAAAATCGCACCCAGCCTACCCCGATGCGTACACGTACTCTCAACAGACAGGCCGATGCTGGGTATGTTTACTCGTTTCGACCACGCCGGACAGCGCTCCTGCCTTTGGCATTCCGGGTGTGGTGTGCTAGCGTCTGCGCACAGAGCGTTGACAACACGGGAAGGAGGCACCAATGGCACTGCCGCTGCAAGGGATTCGCGTTCTGGATATCGCCAGCATGTTGGCCGGTCCGTACGGCGCGACCATGTTGGGCGACATGGGTGCGGACGTGATTAAAATCGAGCCGCCCTATGGAGATGAGTCCCGTGCCATTGGTCCCAGAGTCGAGAATGACAGCGGCTTTTACGTCGGGATTAACCGTAATAAACGCGGCCTAGTGCTGGACCTGACCCAGCCGGAAGGCAAAGCCTTGTATTTCCGGCTGGTCCGAACGGCCGACATTATTGTCGATAACCTGCGCCCCCACGCCAAAGCCAAGCTGGGGGTGACGTATGAAGAAACGCGCCAGTATAACGAGACAATCATTTGTATCTCGGTCAGCGCCTTTGGCCAGGACGGACCGTATGGCGGACGGCCGGGCATCGACCCCCTCGCCCAGGCGCTGACCGGCTTCATGAGCGTGACCGGCGAGCGGGACGGAAAACCCCTGAAGGCCGGGCCGGCTATCGCCGACGCCACCTGTGCCAATCTGGTTGCCTTTGCCGCTATGGTCGGTTTGTGGACACGTGAGCAACAGGGCATCGGGCAGCAGATCGAGCTGTGTCTGATGGACGGGCTGATCCACGTTCAGCCGTCCCAAGTCGGCCAATTCTTTCTCAGTCAGTACATCCAGCCGCGCGTCGGGAACGCCAGCCCGTTTTATGCACCCTACGGAACCTTCAGGTGCAAAGACGGCCGGGACATTCAGATTGCCTCTTTTAATAACAAGTTCTTCCATAATATCTGCCGCGCGATCGGACGGGAGGACCTGATGGCGGACCCGCGTTTTGAGACTGGAGAGCTCCGCTTGCAACACGAAGCAGCACTCGATGAGGCGTTGCAGGCCGAGTTTGCCAAACGAGACGTGGCTGACATGATGCACCGCTTGAGCGAGGCGGACGTGATGGCCGCACCGGTCAACACCTTTCACGAAACCTTTGCCGACCCCCAAGTCCAGCATAACAACATGGCGGTCGAGGTGGACCACGCGCGCGTCGGAAAACTCAAGGTTGGCGGTATTCCGGCCAAGCTCAAGAAAACGCCGGGCGCCGTACGTCTCGCCCCTCCGACCCTTGGTCAGCATACCTGGGAGATATTGCAGGAGATGGGCTTGAGTGGCGATGAGGTGGAGCAACTGAAACACAAAGGTGTGGTCAAGTAGATTCAGAAGGGAGTGTGCATGCCCCGAGGAGCCGATGGCATAGTTCAAGCCCTGAAAGAGGCCGGTGTCTCGACCATTTTTGGTATTCCCAGCATCCATAATATCGGTCTGTACGAGTCTCTGCGCCACGAGCCCTCGATTCGACATATTGGGTGTCGGCACGAATCTGGTGCTACCCATATGGCGGACGGCTACGCCCGGGCAAGCGGCGGGCTAGGCGTTATTGTCTCGTCCACCGGTCCGGGCGCGGGTTTTACGGTTTCGGCCCTGCAGGAAGCCTGGGGCAGTTGCTCGCCGGTCCTGATGATCACGACCACTATCGACGCCGCCAAGATCGGTAAGGGCCTGGGCGTCCTGCACGAACTGGAAGAGCAGACGTCTCTCTTTCGGACTATTACCAAAGAGGTATGTATTCCCCGGACGGGTGAGGATTTGCATGCGGTTGCAAAACGCGCCATCGCCCTGGCGCAAGCTGGTCGGCCCGGCCCGGTGTGTTTGGAAGTCCCCACCGACCTGATGGCCGGAGACGCGCCTGCGGCGGCTCCGAAACCGCCGGACAGCATTCCAGCCTCCCCTCCGCTTCCTCCCCGGCTTGACGAGGCCGTCGCCATCCTGCGTACGGCAAAGCAGCCCCTTATTCTGGCTGGGACAGACGCGGCCCGGGCAAGTGTTTCCAGAGATTTGGCCGGAGACCTCCAAGCCCTGGCCGAAGCCTTATGCGCGCCCGTCATCACCAACACGCCGGGCAAAGGCGTAGTTGCGGAAGATCATCCCCTGGCCTTCGGCAATGCGGCACGCAGACTGGTTGTCAAAGAGATCGTACCCGGCTGTGATGCGGCAGTCGTGATCGGCTCTCGGCTGCGTGAGGTCGATGCCAAACGCCGCGGCCTGGCCCTGCCCGAACAGTTGATCCATGTCGATTGGGACGAACGCTGGATCAGCAAGAACTATCCGGCCGCGGTGCCGCTTGTCGGAGATATTGCAGCCATTACCCAAGCACTGCGCAATCAGCTCGAAGGGGAACCCTACACTGGGCCGCGCCAGGAACGGACCGTGGCGTGGCGGCGGCAGGCTGAGGCGGAGATCGAGCGACTCGGCCAAGAGCGTCCGGAAATTCAGTCGCTCCAGGCGATTCGGGCCGTACTGCCACGAGACAGCATCCTCGTGGTTGATAACACTCAGCTTGGCTATTGGGCCGAGTATTTTTATCCCTCCTACCAGGCCAACGGGATCATCGGGGCCAAAGGCTCCGGTCTGCTCGGCTTCAGTTTTCCGGCCGCCATTGGTGTCAAACTCGCACGTCCAGATATCCCTGTTGTCGGCCTGATCGGCGACGGGGGCTTTCTCTACACGGCTCAGGAACTGGCCACCTGCGTGCGCCACGATATTGGCTTTCCGCTTGTTGTTGTCAACGATGACGCGTTTGGGGTGATCGGCTATTTGCAGCGGACCGCATATCAGGAAGCCTACCAAGCTCAACTCACGAATCCGGACTTCCTGGCCTTTGCAGCAGCATTTGGCGTCCCCGCAACGCGCGTTCACTCACCGGCAGAGCTCCAGTCGGCCTTGGACCGGACGCTCGCCTCTGGAGAGATGCGTCTCATCGAGTACAAAATGACTATTCAAGGACCCCCGTTTGGGAAGTATTAGCGCAAGGAGGCAGCATGGCACACCGTCGCACCACTATTTGGGGTTGGGGATTTGAAGACGAACAGCCCACCCTGGAACAGAAAAAAAACATCGCCAAAGGCATTGCCGAGAGTGTCGGAGTCAGCGATTTTACCCTGGACCCGGAACCGCGCGTTGAAGACATTCAGCTCCGTGCGCCGCGCCTCTCACCGCCCGCGTCTCTTGCCGGCATCTGCTCAACCGAGACCTACGACCGGGCGGCCCATTCCTATGGCAAAGCCCTGCCCGATATTGTGCGGGCCTTTCGCCTGGATTTTCCGAACCCACCCGATGTGGTGGCCTTTCCCAGGACCGAGGACGACGCGGTGGCCGTCTTAGACTGGTGCAACGAGGTAGGGGCTGCCGCTATTCCGTTTGGGGGAGGATCGAGCGTAACCAGCGGCGTCGAGCCTCCGCCGGGGGACGCCTACCCAGGGAACGTGTCCATCGATCTGCGTTACCTCGACAAAGTGCTGGAGATTGATGCATCCTCGCGCGCGGCCCGCATTCAGGCCGGCGTGTACGGCCCGGCCCTGGAGGCCCAACTCAAACCGCACGGCTATACCTTGCGGCATTACCCCCAGTCGTTCGAGTTCTCAACGCTGGGCGGCTGGATCGCCACCCGCTCGGGTGGACATTTTGCCACGCTGTACACCCATATTGATGACCTGGTCGAATCCACCCGAGTCGTCACCCCGCGCGGGATTGTTGCTTCGCGTCGCCTGCCGGGGTCGGGCGCCGGCCCAAGCCCGGACCGCATGTTTATCGGTTCGGAGGGGATTCTAGGTATTATCACCGAAGCCTGGATGCGCTTGCAGCACCGTCCGGTCTATCGGGCCTCAACCGCTGTGCACTTTGAAAAATTCGAGAACGGGGTTGAGGCCATTCGTTTGCTCAGCCAGTCGGGCCTGTATCCCACCAACTGTCGCATTCTCGATCCGACCGAGGTCAAACGGAACAACGTCGGCAATGGTACGAGCGGCAGCCTGCTCATGCTCGGCTTTGAGTCCGCGGACCATCCGCTCGAACCCTGGATCAATCGCGCGCTTGAGTGCTGCGCCGACCTCGGCGGTACAACCCCCAACGGGGTGGTCATTAAAGGCGGCGGAGAGACCACGGGCCGTGGCGGTTCAGTTGGCGACTGGCGCAACGCCTTTATCCGTATGCCCTACGCCTTTTCGACCATGGCGGCTATGGGCGCGATATTCGACACCACCGAGAGTTCGATTCCGTGGAATCAGTTTCACGCATTCCACGCCGGCGTGATGCAGGATGTCCAAAAAGCGCTGGATGAGGTGTGTGGAGGAGGCATGCTGTCGTGCCGCTTTACCCACGTCTATCCCGACGGTCCCGCGCCGTATTTCACCTTTACCGGCATGGGCAAAAAGGGCAGCGAGCTGGAGCAGTGGCATGAAATCAAAACTGCGGCTTCCGAGGCGGTTGTGCGCTATGGCGGCACGGTGACGCATCACCACTCCGTCGGTCGGACCCATCGCCCGCAGTATGAGAAGCAACGCCCGGACCTGTTCGCCAACGCCCTCAGAGCCGCCAAGGCGTCCCTTGACCCGAACGGACTGCTCAACCCCGGTGTGCTGATCGATCCGTAACCTGAGAAACTCTATGAAGATTAACTGGCATATTAGCCAACATGACGTAGACCGCGTGAAGAAATTGGTTGAGGAGCAGACCTCCGCCGGAAACCATCTCATCCGCTACCGGAAGAAAACGAACCTGTCCAGAAACAAGTCTCATGTGACACCGACCGCCTTCTGGTACAGGATGGTCTCAGCTCGGATCACCACACAAAACAAGTCGGGACCAGGGAGCCGGGTGGATGAGTTGTCAAATGCCACACCTTTTCCGCTATCCCCCAGGAAGGTGCGCTCTGAAGGGGACGTGGAACGCTTCATTGCCGAGACTGTTCGAAGTCGGGGAATCGGGGAAAATAAGGCTATTGCAAAAGACCTCGTTATCAATCTTGACCGGCTTGAAAATCGCAAATCGGAATCTCGTTGGAAAAAGACCCTGAATGAATGCAACCGGCTGACTAAACTTGTCTCAGTTGCCAAGGAACGCGAAGTGGCGACCTACATCCATAAGACGTTCCAGGGATTCGGCCCCAAACGGTCTCGCAACCTGCTTCAGATGCTTGGCCTTACTCGCTACGAGATTCCTATCGATAGCCGACTAACCAAATGGTTGAACAAGTTCGGTTTCCCTGTTGAGTTGAACGCAAACGTGCTTTCCGACAAGGGGTATTACGAGTTTGTTTCCGATGGAGTCCAAGAATTGTGCCGGGAGGCCGATGTCTATCCATGTATTTTCGACGCGGCAGTCTTCGCGTTAGCGGACGGTGAGGCGTGGAATGACTAGGGAAGGGAACGTTGATATCCCGAAAGGGACATATGAGTTCGATTTATGGAGAAATATGCAGCTATGACGACCGAGATGAAGAATATCCGTGAAGCCATCATGGACGGCCAGGCCAAAACCGAAGACTTTGAGGGGCTTCCGCTCCCGGAGTGGATGCTGGCTGTCACCACGCATAAAGACGACGTGCACATGTTCCGGGGACTGGAGTCCTGGGAAAAAGACCCCAGAAAAAGCCTCCACCTTGATCAGGTGCCGATCCCGGAAGTCGGCCCGAATGAAGCCCTGGTCGCGGTCATGGCGTCCAGCATTAATTTCAATACGGTCTGGAGCGCCATCTTTGAGCCCCTGCCGACGTTTTTGTTCCTGGAGCGGAACGCCAAGAAAAGCCCGTGGGACAGCCGGCATAATCTGCCGTATCACATCCTGGGTAGCGACGCGTCCGGGGTGGTGTTAAAGGTCGGACCTGGGGTGAACCTGTTCAAGCCGGGCGACGAAGTCACCGTTCACTGCAACTATGTGGACATGCAGGCCCCGGACGGCCACGACGATTCCATGCTCGACCCGGACCAGCGTATCTGGGGCTTTGAAACCAACTTTGGCGCTCTGGCTGAAATTGCCGTTGTCCGGGCGAACCAGCTCATGCCCAAGCCGCCGCATCTCACTTGGGAAGAGTCGGCTTCCATGCCGCTGGTCAACTCCACCTCGTATCGCATGCTGGTCAGCGAAAACGGTACTCATATCAAACAGGGCGATATCGTTCTGATCTGGGGCGCGGTTGGCGGGCTGGGCGGCTTTGCTCTGCAATACGTGTTGAACGCAGGCGCGTTCCCCATCTGTGTGGTGTCATCGCAAGACAAGGTCAAGCTGTGCGAAACCATTGGCGCGCGCTGGGTGATTGATCGGAACGCCGAGGGCTATCAGTTCTGGAATGAAGACGGGTCGCAAAATCTGGGCGAACTGCGGCGCTTCGGCAAGCAGATTCGGAACATGACCGGTGGAGAAGACCCGGATGTGGTGTATGAGCATCCGGGCCATGAAACCTTTGCGGCGAGCGTCTTTATTGCACGCCCCGGGGGGCAGATCGTCACTTGCGCTTCCACCAGCGGCTATAATCACGAGTACGACAACCGCTATTTATGGATGCACAAGAAGCGCATCATTGGCTCGCATTTTGCCAACTACAGAGAAGCCTGGGAGGCGAATCGCTTGGTCTGCAAGCGCGCTATTCATCCCCTCCTGTCAGAGACCTATCCCCTGGCCGAGACTGGTGAGGCGGCGTATCGGGTACACCATAATACGCAGATTGGAAAAATCGGCGTATTATGCCTCGCTCCTGAAGAAGGGCTGGGCGTCACGGACGAGGAAGGCCGCGCACGGCATATTGGGCAGATCAATTTATACCGGAATGCCGTCAAAGGCGATTTTCGCCTGGTGAAGACCGAACCGTAACGAGGGAAGGCCCGGCTCATGCCACCCATCACTATCCGTTCCGCCACCGCGGACGATGTGCCGCTCATCCTTGAGTTCATCAAGGCACTGGCACGGTTTGAGAACGACCCAGATGCGGTCAAGACCACGTCTGAAGACCTGCTGCGCGACGGCTTTGGCGAACGACCCCAATTCGAGGTGCTGATTGCCGAGCAGGATGAAAAGCCGGTCGGCTTTGCCCTGTTCTTTGCGACCTACTCTACCTGGGAGGGACGGCCCAGCCTGTATCTCGAAGACCTGTTTGTCGTCGAGTCGGCACGCAAACATGGAGTCGGGCGGGCACTCATGGCAAAACTGGCCGCTCTTTCAGTGGAACGCGGCTATCAGCGCTTGGAGCTTCAGGTTTTGGACTGGAACCCCGCCCGCGAATTCTACCATCGTTTGGGTATGGGCCATATGGACGAATGGCTGCCCTACCGGCTCGACGTCCAGGCATTGCACGCACTGGCAGCAGAGGCAAAATCCTCGTAGGGGCCTCCTCGCCCGAATACGCGTGTAAACCAAATGTCTGATTCGGGTGTCTCATACAGATAGAGGAAGACTGCATCCATGCTCGTCGGAGTTGGAATAGCTGAGATGGGAACACTGCCGGCCGAACGTGAGGCGTGTTTCAGCACGTTTGTTGCCCTTCAGCGTGACCGGGCGAGGCGGCTGGCCTGGCGCCTGGTTGGCGGCGACGAAGCCGCGGCCGAAGATGTCGCCCAAGAAGCTTTTGTCAGAGCCTATCAGGCTCTTGACCGCTTTCGGGGTGAGGCGAGTCTCGAAACGTGGTTCTATCGCATCCTCGTCCGCCAGGCGCATAACTATCGTCGCTGGCGGGCGGTGCGGACCCTCTGGCAGCGGGAAAACGAAGCAGAATTCCCCGCTCCAACATCGAGCGTGCAAGGCGACCCTGGGCTGCGTCGGCGGATTGCTCAGGCCCTGGACCAGCTCTCACAGCGGCAGCGCGAAGCCTTTGTCCTTGTTCATCTGGAGGGCTTTACGGTGCAGGAGTGCGCCGATTTTTTGGGGAAACCGAGTGGAACCGTGAAGAGTCATCTCCATCGCGCCCTGGTCAAGCTGCGCGCGGAACTGGCCGACCTGAACGAAGGCACGGGAGATGCACCACAGACAGGAGGCGCGTAGTCATGCCGTCTTCAGATGAGCGTAAGAACCTCAAGTCCACCGATCATCGCTTTATTCAGCGCGTCGCCGAGCACTACACGCCGCAGCCACTCTCAGCGGCGCAACAGGCGACGTTCGACCGAGCGCTTGAGGAACGGCTGGCGGACTCATCCCGGTTTCCTTTTCTACGACCAGCCAGCCTACTTGCAGCTACGTGTGTGGCGCTGCTGCTGTGGTTTGCGTTCCCCTCGCAACAGGCTTCCGGCCCGAACTTCGGCGATAGCACCCTACCGTTAGCCTCAACTCCGCTCGCGCAGGACACCGATACGGCGGATATGCAAGACCTGACCTCTCACTCCACCCTCTTGGCGTATGCCTATTACCGATCAGAGGCGCCTGATGACTTTCTTCCCGCCGAATATATTGCCCTGGCCGATGCTTTTGAGTTGCTGTGAGCGGGCCGTTATGAGAAAGACTGGCCTATTGATACTTGTGGTTGTACTCACTCTGTGTGGATGGAATAGCTGGGCGCAACCCCCAGGTCCGCCTGCCCGTCATGCGCCTCATGGTCCGCGGCTTGAGCGTCTTGTCGAGGAGTTGGGGCTTGATGCGCAAACCCTGGCACAAGTAGAGGCGATCATTGACGCTTCCCGCGCCAAGAAGCGAACCCTGCGACGTCAATTGCGTGAAGCGCACAAGCAGATGCGCAGCATGTTGCTGGAAGAAGAAGCGCCCAGGGAAACCGCGCTGTTGGAGCAGGCCGACCGTATTGGTGGCCTGCGAACCGAACTCCGCAAAGAACAATTAAAGACCATGCTGCGCGTCCGCGCTCTGCTGAGCCCGGAACAACGCGCCAAGCTGCTCGAACGGCTCAACAAGAATCCCCGTCGCGGCCGGCGTTGGTTTGATTGGTATCGGAGCTTTCAGTCCGCTCCCCAGCCGGACGACGCACGGTAACCCGAGATCCGTCCGCGCGTGTCTAATCAGACAGACGCACCTACCAAGGAGGTCAGTATATGACAAAAAGACACTGGAGCATCATCGGCGTGAGTGTGGTTGTCGCCGGATTCCTGCTCACCTCACTCGTGTCCGCCCGCCCCGGACACGGACGTTTTGGTCGGGGCGGTCCAGGGTTCTTCCCCCTACGGGTTTTGCAGCACTTGGACCTGACCGAAACGCAACAGGCTCCTATCGATGCGCTCAAGAAGAAACATCGGGAAAGCCTGACCGGCCTTAGGAACGATCTGAAGGAGACCCGTCAAGAGGTCATGAATCGCCTGCTGGGAGAGTCGGATGTTGAAGCCGGTGACTTCACTGATCTGCAAGCCGAGTTGAATCGGCTTCACACCGCGCTGTTTGAAGAATTTCTGACAATGGCATTAGCTATCCGGGCCGAACTGACTCCAGCGCAACGCGCGGAAGCTGCGACCCGGATTGAGGAGTGGCGGGCACGTTGGGCCGAGAAGCGCACCAAGTGGCGGGCAGAGAAAGAGAACGAACGCTAATCGACCGGAGCGGTCAATAAAAAAGGGGTAGCCATACAGGTTGCCCTTTTTTTGCATTGGATCGATATCCGCTACTGCGCCACTAGACCGCCGTCCACCTGCATCGGAATACCGGTCACAAATGAGGCGGCCTCAGAACACAGCCAGACCACGGCTTCGCCAATTTCCGCGGGCTGCCCAAAGCGGCCAACCGGCTCCATGGACACGGCAAGTTCGTCAAACCCCGGAGACAACTGCGCTCCCCGTTCGACCATGGGGGTTTGAATCACGCCCGGACAGACCGCGTTCACCCGAATGCCGGATTTGGCATATTCCAGGGCCGCGGTCTTGGTCAGGCCGACCACGCCGTGTTTACTCGCCACATAGTCAGGCAGACCGGGGAAGCCAACCAGACCGGCAGCCGAAGCCGTATTCACAATAGACCCACCGCCCTGACTGAGCATCTGTTGGATCTCGTATTTCATGCACAGCCACACCCCGGTCAGGTTCACCGCGATCGTCCGGTCAAACTCCTCCTCAGTACAGTCAATGGTCGGCTTCACACCCCCCTCAATGCCCGCATTATTGAACGCACAGTCGAGGCGGCCGTACGTCTCAACCGTCTGTGTGACCAGCGCCTCTACGTCTGCGGCCTTCGACACATCGGCTTTGACAAAGAGGGCCTCCCCGCCCGCGGCTTCAATCTGCTGTACGGTTTCCTGCCCACCTGCAACGACAATATCTGACACCACGACTTTGGCGCCTTCTCGGGCGAAGACGAGCGCCGTGGCCCGACCAATACCGGACCCCGCTCCGGTCACGAGTGCAATTTTGTTGTCCAATCGTCCTGGCATATTTCTTCCTCCTACTGGGTGACCAGACCGCCATCGACCGCCATGGGGTGGCCCGTTACAAACGAGGCCGCATCGGAACACAGCCACACCACTGCCTCTGCAATTTCCTGGGGCTGGCCGAGCCGACCGACCGGCTCGATTGCGGCGACCGACTCCGCCATCTGCGGATTGTGGCTGAAGGCCCGCTTGACCATGGGGGTGTCAATCACACCGGGACAGACCGCATTGACCCGAATCCCGGCCTTGGCATATTCCAGGGCCGCAGTTTTTGTCAGTCCCACGACCCCGTGCTTGGCCGCAACATAGGGAGCGATGCCCTGAAAGCCGACCAGCCCGGCGACAGAGGCCGTGTTGACAATGGCTCCGCCGCCCTGTTTGAGCATCTGCGGAATTTCATACTTGAGACACAGCCAGACGCCTTTCAGGTCGATGGCCACGACCCGCTCCCAGTTGGCTTCGCTACACTCAGTGGTGGGAGCCTGCTCGCCCTCGATACCCGCGTTATTGAACGCGCAGTCGATTCGTCCGTAGGTTGCAACCGTCGTGTTGACTAATGCCTCGACCTCAGCGGCTTGGGCGACATCGGCTTTCACAAAGGTGGCCTGTCCGCCCGCGGCCCTGATCTGCTGTACGGTTTCCTCACCGCCCTCCATCACAATGTCCGAGACAACAACCCGGGCGCCTTCCCGCGCAAAGGCGAGCGCCGTTTGCCGTCCAATACCCGAACCTGCGCCGGTGACAAGCGCAACTTTTCCTTCGGTCAGTCCTGCCATACGTTTCCTCCTGTTCCGGTTTGTTTCTTGAAAGGGTGTATCAGATGAGCGGTCCTGGCGAAAAACGACACGGCAGATGCTTAATCCCGTGAATAAAATTATGCGTGAGCCGCTCGGGTTCTCCAGTGATTTCAATGTCTGGAAGGCGCTGAAAGAGTTCCCGGAACATGACAGCCATCTCCCGCCGGGCCAGGTTTGCCCCCAAGCAGAAGTGGGCGCCCGCACCAAAGCCGACATGTTCGTTCGGGCTCCGCGTGATATCAAAGTCATACGGGTTTGCGAAGACCGCTTCATCCCGGTTCGCCGAGGCATACAAAAGGAGGACCTTCTCGCCCTGACGCAGCGGCTGGCCACCAATCTCGGTGTCGCAGGTAGTCGTGCGCCGCATATAGATGACCGGGCTAGCCCAGCGGACGATCTCTTCGATCGCAGTCTTGGCATAGGCGTCAAAGTCCGACTGCCACAGCGCGCGCTGCTCCGGAAAGTCACTCAGGAGCTTGATGCCGTGGCTGATCGCATTGCGCGTGGTCTCATTGCCGGCGGCAACCAAGAGGACGAAAAAAGAGCGCAAATCCTGGTCGGTCAGACGGTCCCCCTCAAGTTCGGCGTGCACAAGGGCCGAGGTCAGATCGTCAGTGGGATGCTGAAGACGCTGCTGGCGCATATCGGCCATGAGCTGACTCAGGCTCTGACCGGCTTGCATCACCGCCGTGAATCGCTCGGCCAAGTCTTCTGTCCCGTACTCGGGGTCTATGCCCCCCAGGATAATATTGGTTTGCTCGAAGACAAAGGCGTGCTGGCTCTCTGGAACACCCAGCATGTCGCAGATGATCTGAATGGGAAACGGCGCAGCAATGGCCTCGACAAAGTCACACTCGCCCCGTTCAATAACGGTATTAATCGCCCGCCGCGCCGCCTTCTGCACATCATCCTCGACTTGTCGTAAGTGACGTGGGGTAAAGGCTTGTGACACCAGGCCACGGAGTCGTTTGTGCCGGGGATCGTCCATCACAATCATGGAGCCGAAAAATTCCCGCGCTTCGGGCGGAATACCGGCGATGGCAATGCCTTCGGCTGAGGAAAAGATCTGGGGATGCAGACTGGCGTGGAGCACATCGGCATGCCGACTCAATACCCAATAGCCCGCTCCTTGCATCGGAAAGCTGGTCTCACCTTCCTCAAAGAAAGCAATCGGGCGCTCTTTGCGCAGCAACGCAAAAGCGCCTTCTCGTTCGTCAAGACCCTTGCGCCAGAAGTCCCAGTTCGACAGATCAATAGCGTCGATAGAGTCAGGATAATGCAGTTGCATGCCTCTCCTCCGTCCTGAGACTACTCATTAATACACGTCCACCCCTCACAGATTGGGGTGACTTCATCGTTCACCAGAGCTTGAATATCGAAGGCCGCTTTTTTTGAGGTCGCTGTTCTGGTGCACATATCTGTGGTCACGGTCTCACCGACCCCATTGAAGGCATAGACCAGATATTCTTCCCCTTCCTGGAACAACACCCCGCACAGTTCGGTTGTGGCTGCGGTTTCAAGGATCAGTTGGGATTTGTCCGTGCCTTTAATCGCCGTGCCGACATCCATCGTGACCCGGAGCGTCTCAAACTCGTACAGATGTTGTTCCCCTATCAGGGATTTCCAGGAACCGTACAGCCAGCCGTCGGCCTCGATATGCTCCACGTTCTCTACCCTACCCACGAATACGACATCGACGGCTTCCGCTCCTCGGCTTGGCGACGGTGGCGTGAGACAGGTACAGGCCTGCGCCGGCAGAGGCAGCAGTCCGAACATAGCTCCCAGTATAACAATGCAGCCAATAATACGCCCTCGGAAACGATCCATCACGCTTCTCCTCTTTCTCTTTTTTCGTAAACGTTAGCGCCCTTTCCGTCTTGTATCAATCGCCACCCGCCCACGTGCCAGGTCCAGTCAGATGTGGAGGCAACACAGCTCTCCCGGCATCTGCTGGCGTGGTTAGTTCCCGGGCAAGCGTATTTTGCGGCACAACACGTTTGCTATAAATATCCACCTCCCACGATGCTTCATGGACCCCCTGACTGTCCGCATATGTCAAACGCACCCAGCGTCCACCCGGAGCTTCAAAAACATTCAAATATTGACTCAGCGCCTCAACCAGGCGATCGGTTTGAGACCGTAGGCCGGCCTCCCACGTCCTCCGAGACCAGTCATTACCGGCTTGTCCCGACTCTCGCGCCTTGTGATCAATGTTTGAGATGACGCTGAAATAGCCCTCACCAGGCGTATAGCTCTTGACTAGACGAATTGCTTGTTCTTCCTTGGCACTCATTGGCCGCTCGCTACACGCAGTCCCAAAGAAACTCAGCAGCAGAAATACGAGAGGTACAACTCCTAGCCGAGACCCGGGAAGACGTTGAGAAAGACGCTCTTTTTGTTGCCGGGAACGCTGTTTTCGGCGGGACGGAGGGGAAAGAAGATCGGTGAAAATATCGTCAGCGATCTGTCTGACATAACGCTCTTTTTTCTCGGTCGGGCTCCCCGTTTTCTGATACAGACGATCTACGGACACTTTCGTCAGCGGCATGGCAATCTCCTTTTAGTTTTCATAGTGAAATAATTTCATAGTGAAATAATTTGAACATGTCAACATATCATGCTAGACAGGCTCGACCGGAAGAGAGATATCGTGCCCATGTGGGAAAACAGGGAGGAGAGCAATGGGAAAGGCCACTCAGGCAGACGCGCGGAACGATTTCCCGGCTGAGGCAACCGCGCTGTTCCTACCGATTCACTATAAGATCGGTATGGCACTCGAAGATGCGTTGCGTTGCGACCAGTTGTCGCGCAAGCAGGTTGCCCTCCTGTGGCTGATACGGACAGAGCGAGATGCCGATGGGCATATGCGCCGGAAAGACATTGAGCGCCTCCTTGCCTCCTGGTTTGAAACCAGCAGCCCCACGATTACGCGCGCCCTGCGCGACATGGCGGATACACCGCTCAAACTCGTCCGTCTCGTTGAGGACCCGGACTCAGGCCGAGAAAAACAAGTCGTCCTGACCCCAAAGGGAGAACGCTTCCTTCATACCATGGAAGAAGAAGGAAAGAAGTTTCTCCGGCCCTTTCTGGCTCAGATGCCGCCCGCAGAATCGAAAGAACTCTTTCGCCTCTTACGCAAGGGTGTCAGCCTCTTTGAGAAGGGGACAAAGCGCTGAGGTCTGCGGCAATTTTATTTCGTCAAACATAGCGCAACGAGGGCGGGCCTGTTAGGGTAGATTCCTCTTTTCACCATCTATTTTGCGAACAATCCAAAGGAGGGAATCTATGAGCGGCTATACGATTATTGATGTTGATACGCATGTGACCGAGAGCCCGGACCTGTGGACGAGTCGGGCCCCGGAGAAGATGCGCGACCGGGTGCCCCACGTCGAAACCGATAAAGACGGACGTTTGTCCTGGTTTGTGGGGGGAGAGTCATTATTGGCCAACCCCGGCATGACCGCCACCGCCGGCCGCGGCAATATGCAGAATCCGCCCAGGAACTACGAGGAGATGCACCCCGGAGCGCACGATGCCCAGGAGCGGCTCAAGTATATGGACCAAATGGGCATCTGGGCCATGGTGATGTATCCCAACGTCGGCGGGTTCGGCGCCCAGGAGTTCTTAAAATTGAACGACCCTGAGCTGATGCTGACCTGCGTGCAGATCTATAACGACTGGCAGACCGAATGGGCCTCGGCCGACACGCGGCGCTTGCTGCCTATCACCTCGCTGCCCTTCTGGGATGTCGAGGCCGCGGTCACGGAAATACGGCGGTGTGCGGCTATGGGCCATAAAGGCATCCTGTTCACTGGCGAGCCACAGTTCTGGGGCCAGCCCTTGCTCGGCGACCCACACTGGAATCCGCTCTGGGAGGTGTCGATTGAGTTGAACCTGCCGATCAGCTTCCACATTGGATCGGGCAATATGGAACTCGGTCTGCTCAAGAACAAGATCGAGTCCTACGGCAAGATGGCGGCCTTTACCGAATTGTCCGTGGATATCTTTTTACGCAACGGCATGCAGATGAACGACCTGATTATGTCCGGCGTCTTGGCCCGATATCCGGAAATCCAATTCATCTCGGTCGAGAGCGGGATAGGCTGGATTCCCTTTGTCCTCGAAGCGCTGGATTATCAGTTTCAGGACAACGGAGTCTCCAAGGACAATCCGGAGTTTGACATGCTGCCGTCCGAGTACTTTGCCCGCAATATCTACGCCTGTTACTGGTTCGAGCAGACCGCGCCCCGCCGGCTGATCGACAAGGTCGGCGTGGACAACATTCTGTTTGAGACCGACTTTCCACATCCGACGTCGCTGTATGGCGATGAGGTACACAAACGGATCAAGGGTGGCTTGTCTGACTGTGAAGAGTCCGTCCGACACAAAATTTTGTGGGACAATGCCCAGCAACTCTATAAAGTCGAAGCCCCAACCGCACAGGACGAGGCCAAACGCGAAACCGTGGCTGCCGCGGCTTAAGGCGAGAGCAGTGAGACAGATATTGGTGCTGCAATTCCGTGCTGTCAGGGAGGGAACACATGGGACGCACGTATAATGTGATTGATTCGGATGGCCATGTCTTGGAACCCCGCAATTTTTGGCGGGAATATATTGACCCGCAGTATCGCGACCGAGCCCCTGAGTTGATCGTTGATAAAGTCGGGAAAGACCGTTTTCAGGTAGAGGATAAATTGCTCGGCCCGCCCGCCGGTCTGGGGTTGATCGGGGCGATTGGGGTGCGCGAAAAGGTTGACGGAAAGTGGGTCCATGCGCCGAAAGTGTCCATCAATATGGAATACACCCAGGGGCGCGCAGGCGGCTTTGATCCGCACGCCCGGATTCCGGACATGGACCTGGACGGCATTGATGCCGCTTTTCTGTATCCCAGCCTGGGCCTCTTTGCCGGGGCGATTGAGGACCCCCAACTCGCCGCCGCGGCCAGCCGGGCCTATAACCGCTGGCTGGCCGCCTACTGTGCACCCTACCCGGACCGGCTGTTCGGCGTGGCCATGCTGCCCATGCAATCGATTGAGCTGGCCGTGGAAGAGATGCGCTATGCGCGCAACGAACTCGGCATGCGAGCCGGTTTTCTGCGTCCCAATCCGTATAACGATAAAATGCTCGGCCACCGGGACTACGACGTATTTTGGGCCGAAGCCCAGGACCTCGACTTTTCGGTTGGCATCCACGAAGGAACCGGTGGCATGCCCGCCGTCGGGGTGGAGCGGTTTCGGAGCTTTGGGGCCAAGCACATGGTGTCTCACACCATGGAGATGATGCTGGCCGCACTCTCGATCATCTGGGACGGCGTGTGCGAGCGCTTCCCCAAAGTACGAATCGGTTTTCTGGAGTCAGGCGGCGGTTGGATGGCCCCCTGGCTGGACCGTATGGATCGCCATTTTGAAGATAAGGGGCTGTTCAACGATTCCTCGCTGACCATGCCGCCCAGCGAATATTTCAAGCGTCAGTGCTGGATTTCGTATGAGCCGGTGGAGGGCAACCTGACCCATCTGGTGGACTATATCGGTCCGCACAAGGTCCTATGGGCGACCGATTACCCCCATCCGGACGGTTTCTTTCCAGGAGCACCCGAACAGATTGCCGAAAAGCTACCGGAAGAACATCGGCATGCAGTGCTAGCCGGGGGCGCTATGCAGTTCTACAATCTGAGTTAGGACCCGTAGCCCCGAAGAGCTGGTTGCGACACCTGGGGATGAGATCTCCACAGGTGAACGACTTTCGGTGAAATAACGAAAGCGGGATAGCCCAGATTCGACTGCCGCGTCCAGCTAGATTGGATAATTATCTCTCGCCTCTCAGCTTTCTCGCTAAGGTTGATACTCCTCTACCGCGATGTGGGGCGATGAATTAATAACACGAAGACTGGTGTTAGTGTCTTGTTGATAGAATTGACGCGCTTTTTTCAAAACCGTCTTTGCACGACGGTATCGTTCAGCGTTACGATTAACTAATTGAGGGGCCTTGGCCGCCATTTTACCTAGGTTTAAGGACCCAAAGTTCCCCACCTTCTTATCGATATCAGTTCTACCGTTCACATACTTCTCTATGGACAACTCGCGACACGCCCCAGTCGCTCATCTGAGCAACTGATCCATCTCTGCTTCTGTCTTTTCGTTCAACTCTGCTAGATGATCCGCGCGAAGGAAGTGAGACTCAATATCTACACCGAGGGTCAGAAATGGCTCTGCCTCCATGTTCCGAATCTCGGTCTCCCACTCGGTCCCCTCTTTGTCCGTCAGGTAATCCCGGTCTCTGTGAACAACGATCTTAGCCTGGGGATTTGAAGCCCTAATAAGCTCTAATAGTGGACGAAGATTGTGAGGCGAAGTGCATCCGTAGTAGGCCAAAGTTAGTGTATCATCCATTGGAATACCGGATGCACTGAGAAGTACCTCGAGCCCTCGTTTCAGCGCATCTTCAGTAAGGACAATGCATTTTGCATGGGATTGAGACAACATCTCCTTCACATCAAGGGCCCCAATGTCCAGCAAAATCGCCAAGTCATGATCCTGATTCATTTTCTCCACAATCCCATTATGGACCCACAGGAATGTGGCTTGACCGCTAAGGGCGTCGACCACATGTCGGGAATGAGTAGTGAGAAACACTTGCGTATCCCGCTCTTCAGCAACACCTTGAAGGAGTTTGCAAAGTAGCCTTTGGTTATTTGGATGGAGGTGAGAGGCGGGTTCATCTAGAATGCTCACGGAAGGATGAAAGTAGATAGTGAACGGCTTCTCTAAGCTTGCCAACTCACGAGCCCCTGGGACGTTGTCGCCATGAACAGGAATGTTGCCATTCCTGCTCTTACGTATTGTCAAGCAAACCCTTTTACCGTCTGAGAGGACTAGGCGGAATCGACAAGTAAGCGAGGTTGAGGGAGGAAGGGATAAAGCCATGCAAGGCCGGTGAAGGAGGGGCGCATGGCGAAGCGGTAGGAATGGAGTCTCCCGCACTGGGAGTGTCTGAAGGACTTCCGGCCCGACAACGCGGGGGCCCGTGGGCGGACGGCAGGCGATACTCGGCGGTCCGTCAAGGGCGCCCTGTGGGTCTTGCGGAGTGGGTGACCGGCCGGCGCGCTCCGGCCACTGGCAGAGCCTCCATAAACGCTTGACGCGCTGGACGCGGGCCGGGGGGTGGGAGCGCGTGTTTGCGCCCCGGCCGATGGACCGCGACAATGACTATCTCCGGCTTGACCGCACGGTCGGGCGGGCGCCTCAGCAGGCGGTGCCAGGCAAGGGGGGCCCGGCCCCCGACTGTGGGGCGTGCCCGAGGCGGCTTGCCCCCCAAGATGCATCTGGCCCCGGAGGGCCGGGGCCACCCCGGCCGCTGTCTGGTCACCGCTGGGCCGCGCCACGATAGTATGCAAGCGCTAGCGCTCCTCTCCGGGCTCAGGGCCCGCTCTATGATTGCTGATAAAGCCTCTGAGAGTCAGGAGCTCCTTGCCTGCAGTGAACGCCAGGGGGCGACGCCAGTCATTCCTCCCCGGGCCGGGCGCCGGGCACCCCGGCCCTCTGCCGCCCCGCTCTCCAAACACCGCAACTGGATTGCGCACTCCGTCACTAAGCTTCAACCCTGCCGCCGCCTCGCCCCCCGCTCTGACCGCAAGACCACCCACTTCCTCGCCTTCTGACAGCTCGCCGCCTGCGGGCGCTGACACAACTCAAGGGCGATTCAGCCTAGTCTAAGTTCTATTGCAGAATCAGGAGATTCAACAAGTTGCCTACCAAAACCCAATGCATATAGGTCTGCGCACGGAGAGTAGAGAAGCTGCGTGGGACTCAAACTCGATGAGACAGACTCCTTGTTGCCCCATCGCTCAGCTAGTTCGATCGATTGAAAGATTCCAATTCCAAAATGAATTATTTGCGCCAATAAAGGCATTTATGGCGGATACATCAAACGGCGCGTCCTTGATCCCTTTGAAACCGAAATTTATTTTTTCTGCAAATCATGCTCCAAGATTCTCGAGACATCAAACGGCGCGTCCTTGATCCCTTTGAAACGCTTAACATGAACCGATTGTAAGGAGTTACTCATTCATGATCCCTTCATGGATATAAGTCACAATAGAGTGCTGATTAAAAATGGCCAAATCTTGTAGCCTTTGCATTATTCGGCCATTCCAATATTGGACAGGTCACTACAGAAGGTATGTTAGATTAACAATATTGATACCCTCAATATGAACCATCCATTCGGATAATGCCGGGATAATTTGTAGGATACGTACACTGCTCCGTTGTCACTGCCCAGCTAGCCGTAGTGTGTCTACCAGGGCTTGGGGGATTTCGAGTGGGAAAAATAGGGCGGCTGCATAACCATAATCTTCCCCACTCTCGTCAACAACGCGAATGTATCCGTGAGAGGCGGCTTCTTCATCTGGAAGGACTCGGTATAATTTCCCTACTTCCAACGACGCTTTGGAATCCTCGTTATTGATGCAGACCGTGAAGGAAGGGCTTTTGTACGTCTCTTTTTCATAGCTAGTCTAACAAGGGGAACTCACTACCTCCATGTATGGAACGACAGGAGCTTATTGTGTCCAAATGGTCTGTTCATGTTTTCAAAATCCGAGCGGTACTATTTTGACCAAGAAGCAATTAAGGAGAACACGACAAACGGCAACGGGCGGAAAAACAGGCGGACGGTCTGGTCGATCAATACGGAACCATGTCCAGAGGCACATTTTGCGGTCTTTCCCAGAGCCTTGATTCGGCCCTGCATTATAGCTGGCAGCCGTAAAGACGATCTTGTCCTCGATCCTTTTTATGGAGCCGGTACGGTTGGGATTGTGACAAAAGAACTCGGACGGCGGTGTGTTGGTATAGAACTGAATAGAGAGTATCTGAACATCGCAGAGCGGAGAGCGGCAATGGTGCAAGCGGCCCTCATTCCTGAGGTATGAAAAATTCCTAGATGCCTGCTTGCACGAGAATGACAGTTTGTGTTGTGTCGTACCTGCGAAAGCAGGTATCCAGGCTTTCGGCACGCCAGAACAACAGTGTCAGACTTGATGAGCACCCTGACACCGCTGTTCGTCCAGCTTTTTGCCTGTAAGCCATAAATAAATGTCTATTTTACGAAGGCAGGATTCCAGACCATAATGTCGTTTGAACGCAGTAACGATCTCTGAAAACTTTTTAGTATTCTTTTAGTTCATACCTTTTGAACTCTAAAAACTTATCTTTCTTTTTGAAGTGCCATAGCATTTCGTCCGCATACTTATCATAAATTGGATAAGTCTTCGGTTTATGATGACTGCAATATTTCGACGCGAATGAGTAAAAGTTTATTGTTTTTTCGCCGATCTTCACTCGTGCAACTTTATTCACTAGACCCAGACTTTCACCATTAAGTTCTTTATCAATTTTACAATCCAATATGTGCTTTGAAACGGTATATGTATCCAGAATCCTGGTATTATAAAAATCGTTCAACGTACTCACCTTTAGCAAGATATCCTCAATTTTTGTATTCCCTGGACATCGCTCCTTAAACAGAGGGTGGAGGACTTTCTCCTGCGGACCAGTTTTCTCCTCCCTCTTCCACTTCTCCCAACAGGTGTTGATACTTCTTTCGTTTGGTTTTGCTATTGTAGGAAGTGTCATAAATTTCTTCTTAGGCATCCCGCACTATGCTACATGTTGAAACTGGCTACACCTTTATCACGCCGGGCCACGACGCAGAATCTGCTTACGTTCCAACTCCTGCACCTGCTCTGGCGTATAGCCGAGCCATTGGGTCAGGATCTCCGTATTATGCTCGCCCAGCGTCGGAGCTTGCAGTTCAAGGGTCTGAGGGAATTCCGAAAACCGGAGCGCAAATCCAGGCAGCTCGATATTGCCGAGGATACGGTCATGCACGGTTCGGACCGTTCCTCGCTGGCGCAGATGCGGATGCTGGAGTGCCTCGGGTACGGATAGAATGGGCGCGACCGGCACATGATATTCTTTCAACGTTGCAATGGCCGCGTCATCACTCGGCTGAGAGCGAAGCCAAGCTTCAATGGTTTCCACCAATTCGTCCAGATGATTCATGCGCGCCTCATTGTCGGTAAATCGCGGGTCCCGCGCCAGTTCCGGCTCTCCCATTGCTTCGCACAGCTTTGTCCAGTGCTGCTCCAGGGGCGCGATCAGAATCATATAACGCTCACGCCCCTTGAACACGCCAGCGGGAGCCGCGTACCACGAATGTGCACCTGAGCGTGTCGGGTTTATTTTTCCTTTACTCAGGCTGTACATCTGAAAGCTGGCTTCATGATAATGTGCATAGGTATCGAGCAGCGCCAAGTCCAGATGCTGTCCGCGCCCGGTCCGCTCACGGTATAATAACGCGGCGCAGACCGCGCCCATGGCATGCGCTCCGGTTGAGACATCGCCCAAGGCCACCATCGGGAATATGGGCGGACCGTCCTTCTCGCCCCCCATCGAGGTGATGCCTGAGTAGGCCGCTCCCACCCAGTCAAAGCCGGGTTCGTGGGCGAGCGGCCCGGTCTGCCCAAAGGCGGAAATCGAGCACATCACCAGCCGGGGATTGATCTGACTCACAACGTCGTAGCCGAGTCCCAGGCGGCCGATGACTCCGGGAGCATAGTTCTCCACCAGCACATCGACTTTCTCGACGAGTCCTTTGAGGATGGCCAGCCCCTCCGATGTTTTGGCGTCAATACATAAGTCCTTCTTGCCGCGGTTGTGCTGGACAAAATAGCCGCTGCGACCCTCAACCACGACCGGGCCGATACGCGCGCCGTCGCCCGTCGGCGCCAATTCCACCTTGATCACCTCGGCTCCCATTTCCGCCAGCATCAGCGTGCAGGTCGGTCCTGCCACGATCTGGGTGAAATCCAACACCTTGTATCCATCCAGTACATGCTTCGGCTGATTCATTCTGCCCTCCCACAGTTTGATACCGCCCCCATACCAGTCCAGGGTAGAAAGAGTAAACGTGTCAACAGCTCTGTACCCATTGAAAGACACGTTTACTCTTTAGAGGCAAGAGGACGCAGCTCTCGCACCGCTCACCGGGATGCGATATATCTGAGCAGCGAAGAACGATTGTAAGGAGGGGATATTATGGGGAACACACAACAACATCCGCACAAGCCAAACGGAAACGGTGCGGTCGAGCAGTATGACGCGATCGTGATTGGCGCTGGGGTGTCAGGCTTGTATCAATTGTACAAGCTCAGAGAGATGGGGCTGTCGGTGCGCGTCTTTGAGGACGCGGGCGGCGTGGGCGGTACCTGGTATTGGAACCGCTATCCGGGTTGCCGCTTTGATTCCGAGAGTGAAACCTACGGGTATTCGTGGTCGGAAGAACTCTTACAGGAATGGAACTGGAAGGAGCATTTTTCCGGCCAGCCCGAGAACGAGCGCTACCTCAACTTTGTGGCCGACAAGTTTGACCTGCGGAGAGACATCCAGCTCAACTCTCGCGTCAACTCAGCGGTCTACGACGAGGACGCGCACTGCTGGGAGGTCCAGGTTGAGGGGGGACAGCGCGCCCGGGCGCAGTTTCTGGTCGGCGCGGTCGGTGTCCTGTCCGCGAAATATACCCCCCCGTTTGAGGGTGTCGACAGCTTCGAGGGACTGTCCTTTCACACCTCGAACTGGCCGAAGGAAAAGGTAGACTTCAGCGGCAAGCGGGTCGGCTGCATCGGCACGGGAGCGACCGCGGTTCAGCTCATCCCGATCGTGGCCGAGGAAGCCGGTCATCTGGCAGTCTTTCAGCGCACCCCGAACTACTGCGCGCCGTGCAGGAATTCGGAGGTCAGCCCGGAGGCCCAGGCTGCCTGGAAGGCCCGCTACCCGGAAATCCACAAACGCTGCCGCGAAACCTCGGTCGGCTTTGAACATGAATTCGACCCACGCTCAGCTCTGGAGGTCTCGGAGGAAGAGCGACTGGATCTGTACGAGAAGTTATGGATACAGCCCGGCTTCACCAAATGGCTCGGCAATTTCCACGACATTATGACCAATCGGGAAGCCAACGAGACGTTCTCCGAGTTCGTGCGCAACAAAATCCGCGAGCGGGTGCACGACCCCGAGGTGGCGGAAATGCTGGTTCCCAAAGACCACCCGTTCGGCGCCAAGCGCATCCCGTTGGAAACCCATTATTACGAGGCCTATAACCGGGACAATGTAAAGCTGGTCGATGTCCGCAAGGCTCCAATCGAACGCATCACGTCCAAGGGCGTGCAGACCCAGGATGCCGAGTACGAACTCGACGTGATCGTCTACGCGACCGGTTTTGACGCGGTGTCCGGGCCGCTGACCCGCATCGATATTCGCGGGGAAGGCGGACAGCAATTCAAAGACAAATGGGCCAATGGGCCGCGGACTCATCTCGGCATTCAGACCGCGGGCTTCCCGAACTTCTTCATTGCCGCGAGCACGGCCTTCTGCAACTACACCGTGTGTGCCGAGATGATCGTGGAATGGATTGCCGACTGTATCGGCCATCTGCGCGAGAAGAACCTGTCGAGTATTGCGCCTACCCAACAGGCCGAGGACGCCTGGGTAGAGCACTCCAACGAGTTGGCCTCGTATACCCTTCTGAACGATACCGACTCCTGGTTTATGGGGGCGAATATTCCGGGTAAGGCGCGCGCCCTGCTCCTGTATGCCAACACTGTCCCAGAGTATCGGAAGAGGTGTCAGGAGGCCGCGGCCAACGGCTACCAGGATTTTGTGCTGCAATAGACAGTATCCGTCTCACTTCGGCGATACACACGCTTGCCCTCTCCCTTCCAGGGAGGGGGCGGCAGACCGGGCTCACCAGGTAGGGCGACCCCGTTCCGCTGCATTACCGCCTCGTCGCCATTGCCGGCACGGCGTACAGTCTGGCTCCCGAAATCAGGCCCTTGGATGGGAATGCGCCCCACGGAAGCTCCGAGGGGAGCTTCCCGATTAGAACAAGGAGGATGACATGGACGTAGGATTATTATTTCCGTTTCGCAATCCGCCCCAGTGGCGCACCCCCTGGCCGCAGTTTTATGCCGAGCAACTCAAACAAACGCAGATCGCAGAAGAACTCGGCTACGACACCATTTGGTTGACCGAACATCACTTTGCTGAAGATGGCTACTCGCCGTCTCTCCTGCCGATTGCCAGCGCGGTGGCGACCATGACCAGTCGGGCCCGGATTGGGACGTTTCTGTTGCTGTTGCCGTTACACAATGCTGTGCGCGTGGGAGAAGATGCCGCAACCGTTGATATTATTTCCAATGGTCGCTTTGACATGGGTTTGGGGCAAGGCTATTCGCCGGCCGAGTTCGAAGGCTATGGCATTCCCCGCAAACACCGCGCGTCCCTGCTCGAAGAAGGCATCGAAGTCATCCGAGGCATGTGGACCCAAGATCCGTTCTCGTATGAAGGCAAGCACTACCATCTCAAGAACATCAGCTTAGTCCCCAAGCCCGCACAAACTCCGCATCCACCCCTGTGGATCGGGGCGGGGCAGCCAAAGGCCGTTGAACGGGCGGCCCGGATGGGCTGTCACTTCCTGGGCACAAATGACGCCGCTGCTCAGGAGACCTATGATAATGCCCTGCGTGCCCACGGACGTGATCCCAAGGACTTTCACGCCGCCCAGCTCCGCTGGGCACATATTGCCCCGACACGAGACGAAGCCTGGGACAATGTCCAAGAGCATCTGCACTATATGTTAACCTGGTACGGCCGCTGGCTGGCTGAGGCCAAGGACTTTGCCGGTGCCGAGAAATTTGCTCAGCTCCCACCAGCAGCAGAACTGCGCAATGTAACGGATCAGCTCATTGGTGCCCCAATGGTCGGCACGCCGGACGATGTTGGGCGTGAGATTGAAGCCATGACCGGCACAATACGAACCACCCATCTTGTCATGGGCATGCATCTGCCGGGTTTGGATCCAGCCAAGAGCGGACAGTCAATGGAGCTGTTTGCGAAAGAGATTATGCCAGGGCTGCATTAAGCTGGTTCAATACGGGGAGAATACGCCATGGCAGAAGTACGAGAAATCACGTCGGGCCTACTCCATCCTGAAGGACCGGCGGCCATGCACGATGGGAGGGTCATCGTCACGGAGCTCCAAACTGGGCGACTGGTGCGGGTGCAGACGGATGGGAAGAAAGAGGTTGTCGCCGAGGCGGGCGGTTCGGCAAACAGCGCCGCTATCGGTCCGGACGGGATGATGTACGTGTGCGACGATGGTGGCCTCAAAATGGTCGAAGTCGAGGGAAAATTCCGTCCCGCAGTAGGCCTGGCGGACGATTATACGGGTGGTAGCATCTCCATGGCCGTGGAGAGTGCGGGCAATGTGTGTGTCGCCACCCTTATGAATGGAGGCATTAGCGTCATTTCACCCGATGGGGCGTCAGTGGAACATCTTCCTACCCCCGATCCGCTCACCACGAACATTTGCTTTGACGGCCCGGACCGGCAAACGGCCTATATGACACTGACCAGTCAGGGCAAGTTGGTGGCTCTGGACTGGCCTCGCCCGGGGCTCAAGCTGCTCTATACACGCTAAACCGGAACACACGACATTGCACATCTGGAGGGAACACTAACCGTTCGGCCTGAGCGTAGTGGAGCGAATTCGAAGGCCAGCCCAGAGCGCAGAATCAGACTCTTCGACTTCCTCTGCGGCCAGCAGGACCGAGGGCAGTACTTCCAGGCCACCGACTTCGCGGGGGGCGTACAATCGGAACAGACCCGCTTCGCCGGCTGCTTTCACGACCCCCGGCATCAGCCGAGCCCGTTCTTCGCCTGCTTCGATATGCTCCCGTATTAAGGGCTGCAGGTCCCTTGCCACCCCAATGATGAGATTCTCCTCCATATCGTCCTCCTTCTACTGAACTTCTACCGAAAGGCGTTGCGGTATGCCGCCGCCGGGTGGGTCCCTATCGTCACCGAAGATTTTTCGGCGCAGGGTACCGGGAGTGTACGCCTCTTTGGCAAGCCCCCGCTTGCGGAGCTCGGGCATCACATGCTTGATGAACTCCGTGTAGCTCCCCGGGATAGTGGCGTTGATGACATTGATGCCGTCGATGCCGGCTTCCTGCCACGTGGCGAGTTGCTGCGCGATTTGTTCGGGGGTGCCAGTGACGCGGCTCGAGGTGCCGGTTAGCATGCTGATGTCACGCACGGTCGCCTCGCGTCCCACAACCGCTGCCTGCGCCCAGGCGAGTATGCTGCGGACGCCTTCTACCTGAATGTCGGTGACCGGGTCGTCCAGGGAGTACGCGCCCAGATCGACGCCCATGGCGCCGCCCAGATGACAGACCATTGTCTCATCGTCAATCGCCTCATCAAGTGCTTTGCTCTTTCGCACTGCCTCCGCCTCGGTGCTGCCAACCACGAACGAGAGGCCTTGGAAGAACTTGACGTCCTCGCGGCGTCGACTAGCCTGTTTGAGCAGACCGCTCATGGTCTCGATGATCGGAGCGGCAGCCTCAGGCCGTGGGACGACCAGAAACTGCGCCTCGGCGTTAGCTACGGCGAATCGCATTCCGGCTTCGGACGCTCCAGCCTGAAACAGCAGGGGCGTGCGCTGCGGCGAAGGGGCGACGAGGTGCGGCCCTTCGACCGAGTAGCGTTCTCCAACATGATGGATACGGTGGATCTTCTCAAAGTCAGCGTGAATCCCAGCCTCACGATCCTGCAACAGTGCGCCGTCCTCCCATGAGCCTTCCCATAGCTTATAGGTGACGTCAACATACTCGCTGGCCCACTTGTAGCGTTCATCGTGCGGCGTCAGTTCCTGACCGAAGTTGTGGGCGGCATTGACCAACGCATTGGTGACGATATTCCACGCAATGCGTCCCTTGGAGGCATGATCGAGTGTCGAAATCTTCCGCGCAAAATTGAACGGGTGTTCCTGCACGATATTGCTCGTAAAAGCCAGTCCGAGATGTTCGGTGTTGTACGCCAAGGCGGACAAGATGACCGACGGATCGTTGCTGGGAATCTGTAAGCCCGCATCGACGTGTTTTCGGTAGGAACCGTTGAAATTGTTATATAGTCCAATGACGTCCGCGAAAAAAATGACGTCAACAGCCCGGCCTCCAGTTCCTTCGCCAGGTTGACCCACAGTTCCAGGGAGTTGAATTCGATCTGACGGGCGTCGGGTCGGCGCCACACACCATGCAGGATGTGAGACGCGGTGTTCATGACGAACGCCGAAAACAACAACGGTCCAGGCATACATCACTCCAAGGCGGATGTGTCCATCTCAGACCATAGAGGGAGGTGGAGGGCGATAGCGAGCTTTCCGAGCCGGGCGACGAACTCCTGACGTTATCGGCTAAGCTGCCACTCATTGTCTGGATCATCGCAAGCAACTGTCGTCCGAAAGAGAATTCTTGGCTCATCGGTGGGCCATGGACGACCGCGATGCAGGACGCAGCGGTTATCCCAGATCACCAAGTCACCGACATGCCACCGGTGTGTAAAAATACGCGGCGGCTGACACGCGCTTTCCGTCAGTTCACGCAGCTGTGAACGACTGCGTTCAACATCTTCTCCCACAATGTGGCTGGCATGCCGGCCGACAAAGAGTGATTTTCTGCCCGTCTCTTCATGGACGCGGACGATCGGATGCTCGACAGGCGGCAGGGCTGCTCGTTCGGCGTCGGTCATTAAATCGGCAGCTTTACCGTGGCTGTACGCAAAGTCGTGCACAGCCAGCTTGTCTGCTAGCCAGTCTTTACGCGCTGTGTCGAGCGCGTCGTACGCCGACCGCATATCGGCGAACTGGGTTTCTCCCCCCGACGAGGGTAAAGTGTGGGCTCGTAGAGCTGAAGCCTTTGAGGGAATACGTTTGTATGAGCTGTCGGAGTGCCACTGCCGGTTGCCCCAACTTAAAGTATCATAGGGGCCTCCTGCGGAGTCGAGGGTGCCGTCCGGACGGACATTCGCAACTCGGAATATCTCAGGCTTGGTGCCCTCGATTGCCGTTGTGAGTAGACGTTCCAAATGGCCAAAGCGACGCCCGAAGGTGATGTGAGCCTCATCATCGAGATGTTGTTCGGGAAAGGCGAGTACGCCGTATTCGTGCCAAGCTTCAATGATCCGCTTGTCGGTTCGATCATCGAGCTGATGCAGATTCACATCGTAGATACTTGCCCCAAGTGTTGCCTCGCTGGGAACGATCTCCATGAGGGGTACTCCTTTCGTTCGTCTCTATGCCAGCCCAATCTAGCCTGCAACATCGGCTGACTCCTCCGGTCTCACCGGCGGCCAGATGATCCATCTGCAGCAGCGAGCGGATTGCCAAGAAGCCCATTTAGGACAGAGAGACACGATGCCCACGGCAGCCTGGGGGAGTTCAAGCTGGCTTGAATACCACGAACCTTTCCATGCAGTGAGAAGATTCGGCGAAGACTTGCGCCAATGGGACCAAGCTGTCCGCGATCATTCGTCATGTCGTGCGTCGAAGCCGCGTCGGCTAGTGTATGTGCGGCGCTATTTTCGAGGTAAACAGATCAAGCGATCTTTGGCTTTCCTCTGGACTCAATGAGCCCCAGGCGAACGAACCGACGAAATAATTGATCCCACTCTCCGCGACCAAGCGCTGGATTTGATCACGGACTGTGTCGATCGATCCGATCAGTATCGTTTCTCCCGCGAGGCAGGGAGCCCACGCGAAAAAATTGTCGTAGGCGTGATCATTGTTCTGATGCCACAGCTGCAGGATTGAGTTGTACCAATCATCGTATGCCGGCTTCGCCACCGCAAGGGCTTGTTCGTCGGTTTCCGCCACATAGATTTGGCGCATTGCGCCCAGTTTCAGCGTGTCGGTGCCGCCATTGCCGCTGTCAGCGGCGACTTCTCGATATCGAGCCATGAGATTCGTGATGAGCGACGGTGGGCCGAGGCTCATGAAGTTCATTCCCTCACGCGCGGCAAATTCGACCCCGGCTTCACTGAACGATGGATACCAGAGCGGCGGATACGGGTCCTGGAACGGTTTGATCGTCATGGGTACGTCTCGAAATTCGAAATGTTTCCCGGTGTAATTCAGCACATCGTTGCACATCCCCTTGCGGAATATCTCGAGGACTTCGGTGAAGATTTCCCGGGTCTTTTCCGGATCGACACGGTATGTGGCGATTTCGTACGGTGATACACCGCGGCTGACGCCGAGTTCCATGCGCCCGTTCGAAAGGTGGTCCAGCATGCAGACTTCCTCTATGAGGCGCAGTGGATGATACATCGGTAACAAATACGCCATGGGGCTGAAGCGGATATGCTTGGTCCTCTGCGCGAGCGCCGCGAAGAATACCGATGGAGAGGGCGCCATACCGAGCGGGGTCGAATGGTGTTCCGCCAGATGATAGCCGTAGAAACTGGCCTTGTCCGCCGATTCGATCAGTCTGAAACGTGACTCGTAAAGATCACCTACCGAATTCGGACCGCGATCAACCCAGTCGAACATCCCGAATTCGATTTTTGCTGCCATCACGGATTCTCCTCTTCCAGGCTCACGCTCGCCGCACCTTTCCCCCTCTTATGATAAGAGGAAAACGGCAAAGGTTTTAGGGCTCGCCCAGCTCATGATATAGAATCTGGTTGGCTGCCGTAAAGGTCCGCAGGTGCTTGACCGCGCCCATATGACGTTTACCCTAGTGGGACAATCGAAGCCTAGGCTCAAGAGATGGTCAATACCCATAAGATGAGCTGACTGCTGCAAGGGAGGGACATATGGCTGAAAAATGGAAAATTGAAGGTGATTATTTTGAATCGTGTAATTGTGACACGGTCTGTGCCTGTTTGATCCAGAATCCGCCCCCTCGTGGGCGATGTGACGCGGCCCTGGCGTTTCATGTTAATCAGGGTAGCTATGGCCAGACGAGCCTCGGCGGTCTGAACGCCGTGCTCGTGGTGTCCTTTCCCGGTCCGGGCAAGATGGGGGACGGCAACTGGACTGCGGCCCTGTACGTGGACGACAAGGCCTCCACAGACCAGCAAGAGGGGCTGAGCACGATTTTCTCCGGTCAGGCGGGTGGGCCCATGCAGATGGTCTCGGGGCTGATCAGTAATTTTCTAGGGATCAAGACCGCTCCCATTGCGTTTACAGTGGACGCCAACAATCGGCGGCTGACAATTCCGGACGTGCTGGAGATCGACATTGAGGCACTGACCGGTCGGGACGGCAGTGAGCCACTATGGGTAACCAACGCCAATCACCCGGTTTCGCCCAAGCTGTCGCTGGCCAAATCCAACGCGTATCGCTACACCGACCACAACTTGGCCTGGGACGTCAGTAATACCAACGGCCATTTTGCGCCGTTTAGCTGGCAGAATTAGCATGTTTTAACATGGCTGGACCTTGCGTTCAGCCCTCCCACCCATATCGACCTGGTTGCCCTTTCCCCATTGGAAAAGAGGTGAGGGAATAGACTGCTGGCCATGACCTTACGAGATAAGATCATCATCGTCACCGCCCTCGTGCTGCTGTCCGTTCTGGCCTGGATTGCCACCGTGCATCAGGCCGGAGGGATGGGGCTAGGCCTGACGACCATGAGTATGACTATGGGCCTGCCATTCTCGGTCTCTAATGCAGTCCTGTACATTGTACTCTGGGGTGTCATGATGGTGGCCATGATGTTTCCGTCTGTGGCGCCAATGGCCGTGCTGTTCGCCACTGTAACGCGCCAAAAACGAGAGCAGGCTGCCCCATTTGCTCCGGCTTGGCTCTTTAGCGCTGGGTATGCCGTACTGTGGACCCTGACTGGCGGGGTGGCCTATGCTGGGGACATCGCCACCCAGTCCCTGCCCGACACTTTTCCTGGCTTGCGAACGTATGGCTCTGTTATCGGCGGGCTGACCCTTATCATCGCCGGCCTGTATCAGCTCAGCCCGCTCAAATATGTATGCCTGTCGAAATGTCGCTCCCCACTCGGCTTCCTGCTCAATAGTTGGCAAGACGGGTATTGGGGGGCGTTTCGGATGGGCTTTCACCATGGTGCCTACTGCCTGGGGTGTTGCTGGAGTCTGATGGCCGTGCTGTTCGTTGTCGGCACCATGAACCTCGTGTGGATGGGTGTTTTGACCCTGATTATTTTTATGGAGAAGATTCTTCCCTACGGGGTGGCAATGGGTAAAGGCACGGGCATTGGCCTGATCGGCCTGGGACTGGTCCTGGTTATCGCCTCCAGTACGCTGGTTGTGGGCTAAGCCGGTGACGCAAGAGCACTATTCGTTGTTTTTTAAGACACAGGAAACACGAATGCCAGCACAAGGTTGGGACGATTATATCGCACAACTCCGACACCGAAAGACTGAAGCACGGAGCCAGGGCGGTCCCGAGGCCATCGCTCGGGCGCATAGGCGGGGGAAGCTGACAGCCCGTGAACGGCTGACCTTACTACTAGATGAGGACAGCTTCCACGAAATTGGACTGCTGGCCGAAGGCAGCGTAGACACGCCGGGGAAACCCGCCCAGCACCTCCCAGCCGACGGAGTGGTAACGGGCTGGGGCATGATACACGGCCGCCATGTGTGTGTGGTGGCTGACGACGGCACCTTGGTGGGAGGAGCGGCCAGCCTGAAAAACATTGCCAAACGCTTTCGCCTGCGCCGCTTGGCCCTGGAACAGGGCTATCCTTTCATTGGCCTCTATGAAGGCTCTGCCATCCGCTTCCAGGACTCGATGCAGGCCCGCCAGATGACCCAAGTGCCGGCCTTTCGAGAGGTCACCGATTGTGTAGGGATGATTCCTCAGGTCGCCGCCATGCTGGGTGCCTGTTTTGGCCGGCCGCCCATTGATGGGCTGTATGCCGATTTTACGCTGATGGTCAAAGGTTCTGGCTTTGTCGGCTGGTCCGGACCGACCCTGGTCCGGGGCGGGCTTGGCGAAGAGGTCAATATCGACCGCCTAGCCGGCCCTGATACGCACGCCCGGACAACCGGGTTTGTTGATCGGGTCTCATATAATGAGCAGGAGTGCATTGCTGCTATCCGGACCTTTCTCACCTTTATGCCTCAAAACTGCTGGGATCTGCCTCCGCGCGAACCCTCCACCGATGACCCCAACCGTCTATGCCCTGAACTGCTCGATATCGTACCTACTCGTCTACGCAAGCCGTACGATGTCGCTCGGGTGATCGCCGCTCTTGTTGACCACGGCCAGACCTTTGCCTACAAGCCAGACTTCGGCCAAAGCGTCATGACCTGCCTAGCCCGTCTTGACGGGCTCGTGGTTGGGATTGTGGCCAGTCAGCCGGACTACCAGGCTGGGGCCCTGGACTGGGCGTCAGCGGCCAAGGTACGCCGTTTTATTGCAGTCTGTGACTCGTTTCACATTCCGCTCGTTTTTCTGCAGGACCAACCAGGCTTTCTCATTGGCCAACAGGCCGAGACCAGCAATATGCTCTACTGGGGCGGTACGCTGATTGATGCGGTGGAGCGGGCAAGCACCCCCAAGATCACTCTTATTCTGCGCAAGGCGCATGGCGCGGCGATGTGGGCCATGGGTGGACGCGGTAGCCCGTATTCGCCTGATCTACAAATTGCCTGGCCGCTAGCGATCATGACCGGCACTGGTCCGACCTCGGCCGTCTATACGGTCCACAGCCGAGAGCTGCAAGAAGTGCGCGACCCAGACCAGTTGCAGGCTGAACTGGAGGCCAAGTACAGTAGCCAGGGATCGGTCTACGAAGCCGCGGCCGCATTTGGGGTTGATGATATTATTGAACCGCCCGAGACCCGTCGGTACCTGATTCACGCCCTGGCCTTTCTGTGTGGCAAACAGGCCCGACAGCTCGGACCCAAAGTCCGCCTGTTTCCCTAGGCGAGAAATTCTCGGAGAAAACGGATGCTACGCTATAGAGGCTATCTGGCTTCAGTCGAGCACCCGGATATCATCGAGCGGTTGCAGAGCGGGGCCTCATGCGCCTGGCCGCTGTTCTGCTTAAGATGATCCTCGACACTCCTGCTTACAATAGGACGGACTTATTCTTATGGCCCGACCACTTTGGCAGATCATCGTGCATATCTATAACCCGCATCCCATAGAAAATATGACACGTGGGTTTGAAGCTCGGTGGCACCTGGGGTGGGCGCCCGAAATCAAACAGGGAGGGAAACGCCAGCCACATCTTGCGGCCCTCATCTGCAATCAGCGTTCCACACACGGCACAGCTGACTTTGCAGGGTAGAATGCGCTCGGACTGCTGCAGCTCGCTATTGTAGAAGCGGAGCTGAGCGATGCCGTGTGTGATGCGCACGTGGCGTTTGTAAAAAATGGTAGCCCACTGCATTGGCGCGCCGTGCAGCGTCTGGCAGACCACGCAGTGACAGATTTTCGCGTCAACCGGGTCTGCGCTCACTTCGTATTGGACGGCCTGACAGTGGCATCTGGCACGGTATTTTGCCGTAAAGGTCTTCTCCTCAACCGACGCAAATGCGTCTCCAAATTCTTTTTGCATAAGGACGATGCCCTACTCCTCCGTAAGGGGGAGGTTCAAGGTGGCCTCGGCCAGGCACACGAGTGAGCCCAAGTGATTGGTACCGTGCACGGTACAGCCAACCTGATAGTGATCTCCTCTGGCTTGTGCCGCCGTCACCTCGCCCTGCAAGGTCACCACATGCCCGGCCCGAAACGGCTCGATGGCGCGCATGAGCAGGCGGCCGCCGGAGTAAAACGTGGACAGCGGAAACGACAGGGTGAGCATCTGCTCCACGTAGGACATGGTGGCAGGCCCGGCGTTGACGGCCCCACCAAAAATGTTGTGGCGCGCAAACTCTTCATCCGTATGGATATTGCTCGTCATGAGCCGGCCCGCTAACTGGACATTGTTATAGCTCAGAATCGTGTCCGGGCTCTCCGTGACCTGGAGCGCGGGCAGCGTAGTACCCACCGTGGCCTGCTCGGCCGTCAGTTCCCGACGCGCTTCGGCCACAGGGTGCCCGGGCCTGACTGTCGTTCCCCCCGTCTCGGCTCCCCCCGAGGCGGGTACAGTCTTCTGTCCCTGGGCATAGGCGAAGATGCAGGTGTAATCGTAGTCGGCGACCATGACCCCGCGTTGGTTCATCGCTTCCACGCGAAAGACCACAAACTTGCTGCCGCGTCGTTCATATTTGTCCAGCACCCGACGGGTGGCGGTGATGCAATCGCCGACTGCGACTGGCGCGTACCACCGTATGTCGCACTTGGCAAACGGCGTCTGGCGGCGCACGGTCCTGGCGTCTTCGAGCGCTATAAAACCGTTGTTCTCGGCCAGGTCGTAGCGCAGCAGCGGCGCGTAGGCCAACACCATGCTGGGCATGGCCAGGACTTCGGCCGGGATTGTCGCATCGTTGGTCTGTTCCAGTTCCACCCCCCGGGCATGTTGGGTGGCCCGGGCGTACTCACGCAGAGTGTCCAAGGTGATGGTGACCGTGGTCTCGGTTCCGGTCTGACCGATGGCCACCGCGTCATAGTTCCACAGCTTCTCGGGCTCGGTTGGCATGTGCCCCTCCCTGCTCGTCTGTCCAGCGCTTCCACCCTACTCGAGACTGCTCCGAGGTGCAATTTACGGAAGCTTGCAAAAACACGACTCTATGGGGGTATAAGGGATAAACCCTGCTGGGGAGAGCCAGCGGAGAGGCCGCAGGCTGAAGCTGGGACGACCGGCAGAGGAAAGGAGCAAAGCGATGGGTCCAATTGGAGAGAAGGTTTCGGACTACACGGGGAAGGTCACGTCAGCAACGATAACGGCGGAAGGCTCCGTTATGAATGCCGAGGGAGACGCCGGGTCGTTCGGCACGTATATGTATACGGCAACGTTCGGCTCGGCGGTGGATGCGGCCGGGGAGACGGGCCCACTGACGGGCCGGGTCCAGGATTTTCGCCCGGATGGCAGCGTGGTGCCCCAAGTCGTCACGGGGGTGTGGCGCAAGAGTGGGCACCACCAGTGGGAAGTGAAGGCGATTAACATAGCCACAGACGGGAATTGCTTTTTCTTCGTCGAAGTGTGGGATTTGGCGACGCGGTCGATCTCGGGCACGATCTACGCCTTGGACTAAGCTTCATCGCCTCCGAGGCTTGCGTTACGGAAGCGATATTGCCCGCTCTATTTGTTGACGCTGCTGTGACGACGCCAGGGAAACGAACGGGACGACGCGTACTGGCTGAATTGAGCCACTCGGCGAAGAAAAGGGCGGGAGAATGACTGTGCGGAGACTCGCGGGCGTGTTGGCGGGAATCAGTGGCGGCAGAGCGCGCGCTTCTCCCGGCGCTACTTCGATACCAAGCATCCCGGTGGCCCGACACGCACCGGAGTCCTCGGCGGCGGGAACCGTGGAGCCGATCCCCACCGATAGCACCACCACCAGGACCGTGACTACTACGCGCGTGCGCGCTCCTAGTCGTCCTTACCCATCGTTTGATCGCGTTGAGGGTTTCCGATTATCTCGTGCCGTGCCCCAATAGTGACTGAACGGTTTTCCCGCCCTTTCCAGGACGTCTTTAATGTCTTGGGCTGGAATCACCCGCACATAGGAACCATACGTCTGACCCGCAAACAACATCCCGACCACATGGCGGGAGTCGTCGCCTCGATGCGTAATCAGTGCCCCGGAATCACCCTGTCTGGAGGCACTCGCGGTCATGGTGATGACTCCGCAGATTTTGGCGCGTCGAGTCTCTCTGGTCGAAATCACCGGAAACGGCACAACCTCACACGTATTGACGGACCGCACCCGGCCATAGATGCTCACGGAGCTGGCCCCCCAGATTTTCAGCTCGTTCTTCTTGTACGCACTTTTGATGAGGCCGGTCGGCCCGATGACATACTTGCCGCTCCGATATTGCAGTCGGCGGATCGGATCCGTGTCGGTCGGATTATTGAACGGCGAAGGCCGTAACCCACCAGTCGTATCAATTACCGCAATATCTGGCCGCTGATCTGTGTTATTCCGGGGGGCCGAACTCCGCCAGCAATAGGGGTCCTGCGTCGTATCGCACCGCAGCAAAGTGAAGGCGTGGACGATGTGCCCGATTGCCTCCTCCGGACCGGTATAGGGCGGAGAAGGTTGATAGATCGTGGAAGCGCTCCCACTCACAAACATATTATTTTTGACGATATGGGCGTTGGTGAGTGACCAGAGCTTACAGCAGGACGACACATGCGGCCGATCTCGGACGACATGCGGACCGAGGGAGCCCAGGGTATAATTGCCACTCCCGACATACGCCCCGATGGTGGCGCTGCTGGGCAGCGAACGGAATCGGTCGGAGTGGAGACTCCAGGCCCACCGTCTCCCCACCCTCGTCAATTTCGACCTCCACGGGTACTCCTTCCAGAGTGCTCGGAATCAGGTCGATATTCTCGGCATACTCGGGATCAAGGGTGACGAGAAACCCCGCTCCGCCAATGCCATAGGACATTACGCCGGGAATCGTCATTACTTCGTTATGGTGCCGCTCTTGAATGCGCATCAATTCAATGGTGGACAGCGGCGCGTCATCCGCCCACTTCTCTTCATCCGTTGGCCCGACATAGCCCTGGGTGCCGATATACCAAATCTCCTCGCCCTCTGCGTCCACTTTTTCCCGGATTTCATTCACTTGAGGAGGTACGGGATTGGGAATCATGCGGGATATGATTCTGGTCCCTTCCGGCCCGTCAGTCTCCATATACTCGTAGATCTGATATTCGTTGAGCCCTCCCGGCACGGTAAAACACAGCTCACATGCTTCGTGTGGCTCCCGCTCAGCGACGAGGCCCTTGAGACCATAACCCTCCAAGTCTTTCCACCCCGGCGTCACTTCCTCCGGGTCTGTCTCGTACTGTGTACCTGCGTCGGTTTCGCCCACCGGCCCGATTTCATCTCCTGTGCCCTCCAGCAAATCGTCCATCTGCGCGGACAACGGGGCCAAAAAAATCAATAGGAGTAACGCACTCCCGATACCAAACCAAGCATGTCTCATCGTCTCTCTTCTCTCCGTTTCGTCAGATCAGGATGTTGTTGTGTGGTTCCGATTGTGGTTCCAGTTCTGTCCTCACTGCGTGCGCCTGCATGCGTTGGTTCTTGGCGCGTAGCACCTCCTTTCTCCCGCACTCACCGTTTTTATATGAGAACAGCCCGTATCCAAAACGAAGAGAATGTCAAACGGGTCGTCTCCATCGGACAGTGGCGCACTTTGAAAAGACAAAAGACAGAAGACCAAACTGCGCCACGGGCGCCAAACTGCGACAGGACCGGACGACGCTGGCCGTTGACAGGGCATTTTCAGCGGGGTATCTCACAGCCACCACAATGCGTATGTCCGCTGCCGGGTTGTTTCCCCGATTCCATATCACGAGAGCACGTCGCCCGGACCAATAGAGTACTGTTATGAGTCAAGAAGGAAAGCCATTTCTGTTGCAGATGTCCGCGGATCACATGCTGGCCCGGGCACGCGAGCTGACCGGTATCGACATCATCGATGAAGCGGCCGTGGAACCGCTCCGGATTTTACGCGCCGCGTACAACGCCGATGCCTGCCTGCACGAACAGGGCGTTGTCGCCATTGAAGAAAAGTTGTTGCGTCTGCTCTGTAACCGGTTGCGGATGCAACGGGACTTTGCCCAGCATCCGGAAATTGCCGAGATTCAGATTCAAAGTCCGACCTTTGTCTACGGCCAACTGAGAAGCGGGACCACGAAGATACAGAAGCTCCTGGCGGCCTCTGGAGATTTTCACTATCTCCCGTTTTGGCAGACGTATAACCCGTCGCTGCTCACCGGGTCCATGACGGAGTCCCCGCAACCCCGGATTGATGAAGCCGACGCGTTTGTCCGCTGGTTCGATGGCATGTCACCGGATGCCAGGTTGGGGCACCGTTTTCAAACCTTTGAGCCGGAGGAGGAAAGTCTCTTACTCGAACATAGCCTAGTCAGTGGCGTATTTATCGCGTTCAATACGATGAGCAGTTATATGCAGTGGTTTGCCACCCAGAACCCGACCATTACCGTAGAATACCTGCGCGATATGCTGAAATACCTGCAATGGCAATCGGGTGAAAACAAACCCTGGGTCTTAAAAAGTCCTCTGTGGTGTGGCCTGGAACCGTTTATTGTGGATGTCTTTCCAGATGCCCGCCTGCTCATGACCCATCGCACTCCGCACAAGACTATCCCCAGCCTGTTCCGCTTACTGGACACCTTTCACGCCCCGTTTTCCGACAAGCCCCCGGAGTATGAAACGCTCAGAATGGGGCTCGCGATGGGCATGGAGGAACATCTGAAGGTTCGGCAAAGTCGGTCAGACATCAAGATTCTAGACATTCCCTATGATGAAGTCACCGGTCCCAGTGAGGACGTCGCCACCAAGGTGTATGAATTCTGTGACATGCCCTTGCGTGGTGCGGCCTTGCAAAACATACGGAGCTGGGAGGCGGCGAATCCCATCCACAAGCTCGGTGCGTTCACCTATGACCAAGCGGACTATCAGTTGACGCCCGAGCTGATTAACCATGACTTTGCCTCATATCTGGAGTTTCTCAACAGCACATTTCCTGCAATCTCGAACGCTCAATAAACAACGCAATACACAGTTCAGGGCGTAAGCGTCATTCTCCATACCGGGCACCCAGGCCGGCAACGCCGGTATGAGATGGGCTAACCGGGGGGCCTGGGCCCCCCGGCCCCCTCCGCGCCCCCCCCGCCAAGAACGCGTCAAACGCCCGCGTATCGTTCCGGTGATTCGACGTCCCGCCGGCTTCTGCCCCCTCCCGTGCCAGGCCGTCCGTGCGGGAGTGCCGGAGGGCGCCCGCCCCGGCCCGTTTGAGCCGCCGCCAGCCCCCTGCGCCCCGGGGCTTGGTGCGCCGCCCGTGCGCGCCGCCGCCGTTGCGGCCGCTACCAGGCCGCCGGCGGGGGGCCGGCCCGGGCCCGGGAAAGCGGCGCGCGGGACCGGCGCTTCTTGGCGTGCTCCATCCGCCCACTCGCCCGACCCCCCTGCGGCACGGGAAGCGGCGGCGGCGGCCGGAGCGGCTTGGCGCGCCCGGGGAAACGGGCCGGGCACGCCGGGCCGTGCCACCGCCCGCCCCGGTCCCCATCAGCCTAGCTTGCCCCCCCGCACGGCCACCGGGGGGGCCAAGCGGCGGCCCGCCCGCGCGCGGCTTCCCCGCGCCCCAGGCCGGCCGCGTGCGGCGGAAAGCCGGGGCAAAGGGGGCGGAGGTTCCGGGAGCACTCCTCGGTTTGAGAGGACTATCCTACCCAAACACGGAGAGGGCGTTCAGCCCCTATCGGGGTATTGCGATAAACAATGACGTTCGTGTGGCCAGGCAATATAGGCCCTTGCCAAGACAAACCCTGTGTGCCACGATCAGCTATCTTTAACTGGAGGACATGTCATGGGGCTCAATACCATCGAGAACAACACTGTGGGGGTTACGGAGAGAGATTCATCGGCCTATGTGCCCCCCCTCCAACTCACCGTCGGGCAGCCGGTGCCCATCGCGGCGAACGGCGGTTTATCCTATATGTCGTTCGATCAGGACGGGGATGCGGGCACTGCTGCGGCGATGGAGGCAGCGCTCCGCCAAGTTGCCGAGGGGGAAGGGCAAGCGGTCATCGACATGATCGAGAACGCCCCTCCCGGGCCCATCGAGACCAGGTGGGGCCTCGGCTTTCGGAGCTACGCAGAGTGCCTGGACTATATTCGGGCGAATAACATCGAGGCCCCGGAAGGTGGCGTCGCGCTTCCGCTACGCTACACGGTTTACGAGCAGCCGTCCTACTCGATCGTCTCGTCCAACGCGCTCTGGCGGGACCCGGCACATGCTGACATGGCCAAAATGTTTCGCAAGGAAGAGCAGGAGATCGGGCGGCGAGGTCTCTATTTTCCGCAAATCCTGCGCGACGCGCGCCGGATGGCAGAGTACTACACCGGTCTCTCACCCACGAGCCCCGAGTGTATGGACAAGCTCGGCGTCTCGCTCGCCCACTGCGAATCGAAGTGCCAGAATTTCTACGACGCGTCCGAGGTAGAGCGCGTGTTCTACCCGGAGATAGAGAAACTCCTCCTCGATTTCTTCCCCGGTGCGACCGATGCGCTCGTGTATAACCACGACGTGTTTGACAAGGATTACAAAGGCGGTGTCAAGGAGGATCAGGACAACAGGGATCCGGGGGTCAACACCTTCTACGCCAACATCGTGCACAACGACCTGAACGACAACAGTGGCCGCGTGCGTTGCCGCGAGCTGCTGACGAAGAACCTGCGCAACTTCGGGCGTCAGCAGCACTACACGGAGGCAGAGGCCGACGCCAAGATGTCGCGGCGGTTCATGTCGATCAATCTTGCCAAGCCGATGGAGACCGTGCGCCAGAACCCCTTTGTACTCTGCGCCTGGCCGTCTTTCGCCGACCAGCCGTATATCACCAACTACCGAATCTATGATGACCGCGTGGGCGAGACCACCCGTTTCACCTACCGCCCCAACCACGAGTGGTACTGGTTTCCGCAGCAGACCTCGACCGAGGTGTCGATGCTGAAGTGCTACGACTCGGTCACCGACGGCTCGGTTTCGCGCTGGTCGTTCCACTCTGCCTGTATTGACCCGACCGCGCCCGAGGACGCTCCCTGTCGCAAGAACGTCGTGGTTCGATCCTTTATCTTCTTCTAAGAAGACAAGAAGACGCAACGAGGAGAGCGCTGCGTCGGGGATATCAGGGACATAGTCATCTTTTATCTGGTGGGTGAGTGCCGGTTGCCAATGCACGGCCTCCACTCGCCCGCCAAGCTATGCGCCTGGATCCTGGAGAAGCGCCGCAACTGGAGCGATTGCGGCGACAATGTCGAGAGCCGCTTCAGCAAAGATGACCTGCTGACGGGGATCAGTATCTACTGGTTCACACAGTCGTATGGCACCTCGGCACGCTACTATGAGTGTACACACAACCAGTGGCAGCCGGCGCATGATTGGACCTCGGTGGTCGAGGCCCAGGCCGGGGTTGGCGTGTTTTCAGAAGAGGCGTTCCTCATGCCACGGAGTTGGGCCGCGCGCTATTACAACCTTCAACATTGGACGAGGATGAAACCCGGCGGGCACTTTACGCCGATGGAAGAGCCACAGGCGCTTACTGAGGACATACGAACGTTCTTTCGCTCACTCCGGGGGTAGTGTCAATAAACTACCATAACGTTGTAGCCACAGGACGTCTACAGTACGCATTCGCCAGCAAACCGCTGCACTTGCCGATTTTTGTCAAAAGAATGTACTGTCCTTGGGTATCGTAATACTGCTGAGGAACTTCATGGCTAAACGTAGTTTCCCGACGGACCGTCCACTCCGCCTGTACTACCACCACACCAGCAGCGCCTCGATGCGAGTGACGCTTTATTTACAGTGTCGTGGCGTACTGTCTTCGCAAGTAACCCTAGTGAGTATGGGCTTCGGCACCGATGACCGCGGTATCCCCGTTTACACCATGCCGAAAAACGATCCCGAAACGGAGCGGCTGGGTACGACGGATCTGAAGGCATTCAACCCGGAGGGGCGCGTACCCGTACTGTTGCTGCCGGACGGAAGAAAGATGACTCAATCGGGTCCGATCATCGATCTGATCGAAGACTGGTTCGACCATGACGGCACGCCGATGTTACCCGCGGATCCCTGGCTGCGGGCGCAGGTTCGCCGCATCATGTGGATCATTGCTGCCGATACCCAGCCGTATCAGAATGTCCCGTTTATTATCCAGGCAATCGGCGAATGGGGTATGACCAAAGCATCTCCGACGGAGCATCCGCTACGGCTGCACTTCATCCGCCGTGAATTCGGTGCCATCGAACATATCATGTCGCAGTGTGCAGGGAAATTCTCTGTCGGCGACTCAATCACCTACGCCGATTGCTTCATCGTCCCTCAGGTGCGAAACGCGCTGCTGGCAGGCATTGACCTGCCTGGTGAGTTCCCAACGCTGAACTGCGTGTGGGAAAACATGCTGGCCGTGCCCGAAGTCCACGCGGTTCTGGACCAGGCTGGCGGTATAGTTCAGCCGCTCTTTTTCGATGAGGAAAAATTCGAAGTCTACGCTGACAACGCCAAACCCGAGAAGGGGTTGTCATAATGCCTTGTCTCGAAAAGACCGATAGTGAGCCGCCTTCATGAGATGGCGGCCGATCCGAAAGAGATTGTTAATGGGACTGTGGACGGAGAGAAACTGTCGCGCGTGACGTAGCGATTTGAAGCGACGCATCTGCCGCTCGCACTGGCGGGCGGGTTGATGGGAGACTTCGGCGCGGTTGTTGGCGTACTGGGGGATGCGCTGATGAACCGAGGGGAGAGTGGTAGCGCGGCTATCCCGCTGTCGAATCGATCCGAACGGGCAGCGATTAGCTCCGTCGGGCTAGGATGGCCTGAAATTCCTCCTCTGTTGGCTGGGTCTCAAACTTCGGAATCGCGGGATTCATCGTATCCCACGGTTGGGCACTGGCCGTCCAAATGTCGGCGGCAGGCCAAACCCAACTCGGATCGTCAAAGCTACCGGCGCGGAGGGACATCATGGCGGGATACGCCGACGGGAGGGCGACCAGCGGAGAGCCACACGTCGGACAGAAGCCATGGCGGACCGAGGTCCCGCGCTCCCCAGTCGTCTCATAGTATTGGGGACTCCCTTGAGTGAACTGCACCTGGGCGGCAGGAACACCAACTACGGTACTGTATGCACTGCCCGTGATGCGTTGGCAGTCACGACAGTGACAATTGAGAGACATCATAGGCTCAGCCGAACATTCATATCGAATCGTGCCACACGCGCACCCACCCGTAAAGGGAGTTGAAACCGGCATAAGAGAATCCTCCTTTTGCCTACGGCCTTAGCAGGGTGGCGGGTGGGTCACAAGTCGAAAGGCGAGGGCGCTATTGGAAGCGCTGGCATAAGCTGAGGCTGAAGCGGTGATACCGCTGATTCTTGTCCTGACTTGTGGTAGGTGAGTGCATATCGTGACTACTGCACATCACGGCGACGTTTCACAAGAGGCCGATAATTCGACAATGCCTTCTCTCATTCTACGGGTATGGCAGCGACGTTACTTGGGCTCAGTATCTGCCTGGTGTGGACATTTCCCTTCGAGTAGTTGCCGGTAAGCATTGATCGCCCGGGCCATGAAATCGATGAAAATGCGGACCCGCGCGGTGGTGCGTAGATCGGCATGAGTCAGCAACCAAATCGCTTGTGAAGGGTGGGGAATCCCCGGAGGGAGACGGCGGAGACTCGGCTCCCGGTCACCAACAAAACAGGGGAGGATACTGATTCCCAAGCCTGATTTGACGGCTTCAAGCTGTAGGAGCACGTTGTTCAGCCGGTGGCGGACCGGGACGCTCGAGAACGGGGTTTCCTGTATCCACTTCTCTCGGCCCATGTCGCCCCATCCAATCCATTCGAGGGAGGACGGCCCATGGCCTAGCTCGTGCTGGGCCAGATAGTTGGCCGTCGCATACCCCGCAATCGAATAGGTGCAGAGGCGGCGGCCAACCAAGTGCTCGGGGGGATCGTTGGTCAAGCGAATGGCCACATCCGCCTCCCGCTTGGTGAGATTGAAGTTTTCATGCGAGACGAGGACCTCCAATTCTATACCCGGATGCGTTTTTGCGAAGGATGTGAGTCAGGCATCAACAGTTTTATACGGCATGGTGACCCGCAGGTCTCCCGTCAACTGCGTATCCCGGCCGAGCATCTGGCGTTCAAGCGCCTGAATATCCTCCTCTAACCGGAGGGCCGCCTGCAGTATGCGCCGCGGCGCAGATCACAAAGCTGCGCGTCGGCACCGGGATCTGCCTCGTACCCGAGCGGAACCCGCTCACCACGGCCAAAGAAGTCGCCACCCTGGACAAGTTGTCCGGGAGCCGGTTTGATTTTGGAGTCGACATCGGTTGGCTGGAAGAAGAGTTCACCGCACTGGGAGTTCCCTGGGCGCATCGCAACGCGCGGACGCGGGAATATCTCGCCGTCATGAAACGGCTGTGGACCGAGGAAGAGACGGCGTTCGAAGGCGAGTTTTGTAGTTTCCCGAGTGTTCGCTCCTACCCCAAGCCCGCTCAGACACCCCACCCACCGATTATTTTCGGTGGCGAAGGCGACCCGGCGCTCCGGCGCGTGGGCGAGGTCGGCAATGGGTGGTTCAGGATGAATGTCTCCGTGGCCGACGCCAAGCCCAAAATCGACAAGATCAAGGACTTTGCCAAAGCCGCCGGCCGGGACCCGGACGCGTTCGAGTTCTCCATCTCGCCCGGTGCCGGTGTCTTACCAACCAAGAACGATCTCAAGGGCTTCCAAGATGCCGGCATGCACCAAGTAATCGTCTGGCCCCCCTCGGCCGATCTGCAGGCCGTGAAAGACGACATCGACAAGCTCGGAGACGAGGTCGTCGCGCCGGCCGCGAGCCTGTAATCCTCCGACTCTTACCCCTGACCTGGCCCGCCGAGTCCCAGGCCAGGGGCCACACGCAATTACCATATCTGTTTAAATGCCCCCGCTGGTCCTGGTATCCATTTCATCCAAGAGGACAACCCACATCTGATCGGGACCGAGTTGGCCAAGTGGTATACGAGTCCGTAAGCATAGCCCCGTAGTGCGGCACGCTGAAAGGTCCGATGATGCACGACAACGACTAAGCCATGCGCGAGTTTGCCAAGACCTTAGCACTGCCAGAATTTGAAGAAACCGCTTTCACGAAACCACCACCGCTGCGAGAGGCGCACGTGGCGATCGTGACCAGTGCCGCGCTCCACCGGTTCTCAACTACGCTTCGCTAACGACACGGCTCGCGGCTTCGATGGCCCCTTCGCCATGGGGGATGTTCAGCGCTTTCAGACCGGCGTCGATCACCGCAAGCATGCCCAAGGTCATGTGCGCATTCACGTGGCCCATGTGGGCGACGCGGAAGAATCCATGGTAGGCGGGGTCGGAAGGTTCCGCCATGCCCAGCCCGATGCCCAGGGTCACCCCGGACTTTTTTTCGGTCCAGCGTCTCAGTTCGGTGGCATGAGGGGGATCCATGGAAGCGGCAGTGACCGAGTGGGAACGGTCTTTCGGGTCGTTGATGTTGAGACGAATGGCACTGCCCCTTCCCCAAGCATCGAACGCGGCCCAGACTGCGCGGCTGAGTTTCGCATGCCTGTCCCAGGCGGCCTCGAGTCCTTCCTCATCCAGCAGCATGGTCAGAGCTTCACGCAGTCCAAAAAGGTGGTGCGTCGGGGCGGTGCCGAAGAAGTATTCATAAAACACTTCCGGGTGGATGCGCGGACGGAGGTCCCAGTAAGGAGTCACCAGGTCCGCGCTCTTCCGAGCTTCGAGCACCCGCCGGTTGAAAAACATGAAACCCAGTCCCGGCGGAGTCATGAGGCCTTTCTGGCTGCCCGCCACCATCAGGTCTACGCCCCAGCTATCCATCTCAAAGGGTTCACAGGCCAGGCTGGCCATGGAGTCGACCATATACAAGGCCGGGTGTCCGGAGGAACGGATGCGCTCGCCCAGGGCAGCGAGATCATTTCTCACCGAACTGGCCGTGTCCGTTTGCACGACCAGAATCGCTTTGTAGCTCCGGTTCGAATCGGCTTTCAGCCTGGCTTCCACCTGCTCCGGGTCCACCGGAGCCGATTTGCCGAAATCGACCAAGTCGACTTCCACCCCGAGCCGTTCGGCCATGTTGGCCCAGAATACGACGAAGCGTCCCGTAGCCAAGGCAAGCACCCTGTCCCCGCGCGAGAGGGTATTGGTCAGGGCGGCTTCCCAGGTGCCGTGCCCGTTGGCGATATAGATGGCGACTTCCCCGGAACTCCTGGCCACCCGGTTCAAATCCGGAATCATGCCTTCCACCATTTCGTGGAGGGCGCCCTCATAGATATTCGGTGCAGCTTGGTGCATTGCCTGCAGGACGCGGTCCGGAATCACCGAAGGACCCGGAATGGCAAGATAGTGACGACCATGGCTTAATGACATCGAATTCCTTGGAAGCAAATTAAGAGGGGTCAGAAATCTCACAAAATGATAGCATCTGCAAATAGGTGTGCAAGGGTGATTTGATGAGTGATTTCGTTGATTTTTAGCAGGCTTTCAAAATCTCAAATTTAGAAAAGCCGTAGGGTTGGATTAGCGAAGCGTAATCCGACATCCTGCTATTCGAGTAGGAAAAATAGGGGTAGACTCGACTTATCCACCCAAGCCATATGGAAAGATCATAAATCGGTATCTCCGGGACCGCTGACGATTTACCAAACGCGTCATTCGCTCCCCTTTAGTCGGAGACCTGAACGCACACGTGAAGGGACTCCCGAGTGTGGGGCTGCGATGAGGTCGACCTGACCGGGGGACAGCATCTCACGCAGGAGCAGTTAGACTTTCCCATAGGAATGCATGCCCGGTCACAGCGGCGTCAAAAATTAGCCGTGCTTAGTTTGTAACTAGGACAGCTTCCTATCGGAGAATCGATAAGATATATCTAAGCCACCTGAAAACCGACGTAGGACAATAGAGGATGGAACACCATGACGAACACGACTCAACAGCCATACAGAAACGGATCGCTCGAACACTGTGACGCCGTCATCATCGGAGCGGGCGTTGGCGGCATGTACGCCTTACACCACCTGCGCGAAATGGGCCTGTCAGTGCGCGTGTACGACGGCGCCGGCGGTGTCGGCGGAACCTGGTGGTGGAACCGCTACCCCGGTGCACGGGTTGATGGTCCGGGCAGTCCTTTCTACTGCTATACCTTCTCAGAAGAGCTGGTGCGGGAGTGGGACTGGGCCGAGACCCAGCCAAGCCAAGAGCAGGTACTGGACTACCTTGAGCACGTCGCCTATCGGCTCGACCTGCGCCGCGACATCCAACTTGAGACCTGGATACGCGACGCCCGTTATGACGAAGCGGTACAGCGCTGGACAATTGAGACCAGCGGTGGCGGGCGTGTCTCGGCTCAGTTTTTGATCTGCGCAGTCGGCACCCTCTCGGCGGCCCACAAACCCGACTTCCCTGGACTCGACGATTTTACCGGTGAGTGCTACCACACCGGCCGCTGGCCGCAGGAGCCTGTTTCTTTTGAGGGCAAACGCGTTGGCGTGATCGGGACTGGCTCCTCGGGGGTACAGGCGATTCCTGAAATCGCCCGCGAGGCAGCACACCTGACGGTGTTCCAGCGCACACCGCAGTACAGCATCCCGGCACGTAACCGTCCCCTCGAGCCTGAGTTAATGCAGTACGCCCGCGAGAACTGGGACGAAGTCCGGGCGAAAATGAACGCCCATCCCGTAGGCATGCCGTTCGAGATCACCACGCGCTTGGGCACCGAGGACACCCCCGAACAACGCCAAGCGCTCTACGAGGAGCTGTGGCAGAAGGGCAGCTTCAACCTCCTTTTCGGCAGCTATGCCGACCTCCTGACCAATAAGGAGACCAACCGCACGCTGGCCGATTTTATACGCGGTAAGATTCGCGAGTGCGTGAAGGACCCCGAGATTGCCGAGAAGCTGATGCCAGACTACTATCTGGGCACCAAGCGGCAGGTCCTCGATAATGGCTACTACGAAACCTTCAATCGCGATAACGTCACTTTAGTAGACTTACGCGAAGACCCAATTCAGACGGTCACTTCAACAGGTGTACGGACTGAGACCGGCGACCATCCGCTCGATATGATCGTGATGGCAACGGGCTTCGATGCCATCAGCGGCACTATGCTGCGCCTCAACCCCAAGGGGCGTGGCGGCGTCGGCCTAAAGGAGAAGTGGAGCAGTCGCTTCGATAACTACCTTGGTATGGCGATTGCCGACTTCCCCAATCTGTTTATGATCCATGGCCCAGGCTCACCCTCAGTGCTATATAACATGCCGCTCGGTGCCGAGCGCGAGACGGAGTGGATCGGCAACTGCGTGCAATATCTACGCGAACGTGGTCTGGGTGCTATCGAGGCGACGCCGGACGCCGAGAAAGACTGGGACAAAGAGGTCAACGAACTCGCCAACGAGACGCTCTACCCCCTCACTGACTCCTGGTACACAGGCGCCAACATCCCAGGCAAGCCCCGTCAGTTCTGCGTCCACCTGGGTGGTCCGCTGTACTTTCAGCGCATCTCTGAGGCTGCCGCCAAGGGCTACGAGGGGTTCGTGTTTGAGGCGGAGAACAACGTAGACGTCTCCGCCGTGTCCTGAGCGCCTCAGAACATCAACCCGGGCGCTACACTATACCGATCCGCTTTTGTGGAAGGACATCGGTATGCTGGCGTGGCATATCGGTCGTTCGGCAGTCCATTCCAAGCACGGGTATGCCGGACGGCCTCTACTGACCCATTCGCGGACATGATCGCCCTATCAGAGGAAGCGCCACGTTCGATTTTCGGAATCGAAGAAGACATCTATGTATAAGCTTGTCATCGCCAATCGCAATTACTCGTCTTGGTCATTGCGTGGAAAAGTGCGTGAAAAAGTGGGGCAGACTCGATTTATCCACCCAAGCCATATGGAAAGATCATAAAGTGGTATATCTCCGCAGCATTGTTTCCTACCGCTGAGGAAGGAGTCCCATGAGTCGAGTCTGACCCCAAATACCCTGCACATCACGGCACTGTTTCACAAGAGGCTAATAATTTGACAATGCCTTATGAGCCCCACGTTCGCATTTGCCTCTGTAAATTTGTACTATGCAATCATAATTTGGTCGCAGACAGCTTCCTTGGGGGACGGTGTTAGACGGCGAGGAGTTGCAGCGTGTACGGGTTGTGTGCGGCGGCCTAATTGTAGTTCGAAGGTACGGGGCCTCTCATGCGATTTCATGAATTTAAGGATTCGGAGGGTAGAGACTGATGAATAGGAAACATGATGCGGGGGTCGCGAAGCACATCGGTACATACAGCGATGCGGTAGAGATTGATTCCGCACAACGAATTATCTATGTGTCCGGTACCCCCGGTATTGACGCGGACAGTGGCCACTTGCCGAACGACTTCGCCGAGCAAGCGGACCTCGCCTGGCGCAACGTCGTGAACATTCTCAAGCGGGCGGATATGGGTGTTGAAGATATCGTCAAACTGACCCAGCATCTTATTCGGCGGGAAGACTTGAAAATCTATCGAGAAATACGATCACAGTATTTGGGGACGTGCGCTCCAGCCTCAATGCTCACCCTACTCCCCGGTCTCGTTTGGCCGAATATGCTGATCGAGCTGGAGGTCGTGGCCGCGAAATGAAGCCGGGAAGGCGCTGTCACGTTTTCGGAGGGAGAGCACGAAATTCACTTATTATGATATAGGTTAGAGTCCTTTTGACGCAGGCATCCGATCCGTTGTCGCCACACGCCAGGTCATAAAGGCCCGTTCTCGAAACAGCCGATAGTGGGCTGCCTTCAAGAGATGGCGTCCAGTCCGAAAGAGATTATTGATGGGGCTGTGGACGGAAAGAAAGCGTTGGATGTGCTGCTGCAGATAAACGGTTCATCTAAATGCCAGGTCTCGCCGGGTTGCTCTAGGCGGCGGCGCACCTTCTTGGCGGAGGTGTGGCCGAACTTCAGACACCATAAGCGCACCGCTTCATGGCTGACGGTGACGCCCCGTTCGGCCAACAGTTCCTCGACCTCGCGGAAACTGAGACTGAAGCGGTGGTACAACCACACCGCATGACTGATAATTTCAGGCGGAAACCGGTGATTCTTCTGAGCCGGTACTGCCATACAAAACTCAGACCGTAGAGTTTGAAGGCGGCGAATGGTTGGAGTTAATCCAATCGAACGAAAGCTAAATTCCTGCAGGCGCAGGCAATTGGCACTGGCCACTTCCTATAACTCGAAGTCCCCGGCCAAGTGAATACTTTTATTACGAGCTTTGTGTCTCGATTGAAAGAGCAATGAGGGCATAAGAAAATCTACGACTGGGACTTTGTAGTCGTTAACACCCGATGCAGAAGTCCCGCTGTTTGTGCCCCCCTTTGCCCGCTCGGTGGACTTCGGCAGCGATTTCATCGAGGGAGATTCCTTCTTCTGGTTCCGTCAAGTTATCGAAACGAAGCACGAACCTCACGTAGTGTGAGATCAGTTGAGACGTCTCCTTACACTACACTCCTAACCAATACAGTCCAATGAGGATGACACAGACCGAGATGGCCCACACTTCAAACGCCATTCGCAGTGGCCGTGGTGCCGTTCTGAGTTCCATGAAATCAAGAAAGACGAAACGGATTTTGACAAAGGTGATAACCAAAATAGCGGCGGTCGCGTAGTGAAATTTCTCCCCAAAACCGAATCCATGCCCAAACTGCCACGACAATCCCGTCGCCACTATCAAGCCGGCCCAAATACCGGTCACTCTGGATTGAAGCGGCACTGCCATGCGTCACCGCATCAGATACAGCAGCGCGAAGAGCGCGATCCACAAGATGTCCACGAGGTGCCAAAAACACGCCCCGCTTTCGAGCACGCCCACGCCTTGAGCATCAAATTCCGCACCGCGTACGGACTGCCAGAGGAAAATCAGAACACCAATCCCAATCACCATGTGCAGCAGGTGAATACCAGTCATCAGGTAGTAGTACATAAAGAAATTATTCGTCTCTATCGTCAAATCGGCAGCGATCTTTTCACCCCATTCAAAATATTTGATGACGACGAAACCAATACCGCAAAGGATTGCCAACACGAAACAGCCGCGGGCCCGCGAAAGCTGGCCTGCCCGAGCGCCGTGAACAGCGAGTGCGACGAGCCAAGAGCTCGTCAACAGGAGCACGGTGTTGAGTAGCCCGAGGGTTTGGTTAAGCAGTTGCTGCTGTTCGACGAATAACGCGACTTCTTGCGATCGATCGTAGACAAATACCGAGAACAACAGAGAAAAGACCAGGACGTCGCCGATGATGAACATCCACACCCCGGTTTCGCCAGGCAGGTGCGGCTTGACCGAGTCCGGCAGCGCGGAAGTTGAAGACATTGGTGATTCGTCTTTCTAGGCGACCACCGCCGGTTCAGATTGCGCCTGCCGTTTTATCGTGCCCAGAAGGATGTAGAACATCGCGAGATACCATGTGAAAAAGACCACAAAGGGGACCCACCAGACAAACAAGCCATCCCACGCGAATGGCCCCGTCTTGAAAAAGGTTAAAAGCCCGCCAGGAACAAACAGCACCGCCACCCATAGATTGTAGTACCCGACCCAACGCGGGAATATCGGCTCCGCCTGCCTATCACTCAAGATACACAGGCCGAGGGCAATGTTCTGGATTATGAACGGCGCGAAGGTCATTAACAGCGTGATCCAACCAATATCGTTCAGCATCCGGGTCAACTCAGGATCGTGATCAGGCCGGAATGCTGCCCCCGTCCAAAACACGGCGGCAAACACAAACACCAGCGTAGTGACACAGCCAGCGCCAAGTTGCGCGAACGTAAATACGGGGACGAGATCGCCTTCGATACGTTTCATCTGCATGGCCAGCGCCGCAGCAAACGAACAAATAAACCCCGCACTACTCATAATCAGCAAAATCCCGAAGCGCATGGACAGGGCGTTTTCGCTATAGATCGCCGCAACTTCTTCGGCGCTGAGGTTCGGCGAAATCGGCGGAATGAAATTCGCGAACAAAAACCCGGCCAGACAAATCACGGCAAACCCCATCGCAGACCAGGCACAAATCAATTGGTTTCGAATATTCATCTCCCCTCCTTCTGAATCTGAGTTGACGTTCGAGTTTTAGGTCATTCCGCGCTCATGCTAAGACCGGCGGGACAAGCCCGCACCTCGTCTAGAGTATGCCCCGCGGCTCGTACTCCCATGCGATACGCCTCCCCAAAAGCTGCACCATCCCCTATTCGCCCCTGATAACAAACCTGACGCTTTTTCGGAACTAATCGTTTTCGCCTGCCCGTAAGGCCGCTTGCCGCATAAGAGAAGGCGGGCCCGTCGATAGCCGCGCTTCATCCGTGGGCACGAAAGCGCCGCCGACTTTATCCAGCAGAATCTGTGCGTTCATTTCGATACCTTCGCCGCCCGCGGCTTTCATCGTGGGAAAGTGTTCGAGCAAATTCTCCGCAGCGCCCCGGTAAACGTGCGATGGGTCGCCAAGCCAGGGCGGTAATGCCACAATTTGTTCTTCATTGAGGTCCTTCAGGAAATGCCGGGCCTGCGGCTCCATCCGGACAACGTTCGTCAGGCCTTCGAATTCTTTGTACGCGGCCACCTGTGACACGAGAATCCTTTTCTCGTAGAACGGATGGTCGCCGAACAGCACTGTCCAGCACGCTTTGCAATAGAAACGTGTGGTATCAGCCGACTCATAATTCATGAATGCGCCCAGTTTCTCTTCGCCCGTCATGATACGAAAGTCGTTCGGCAGCCAGCAGCAGTCCGCACATAGATTGTGTGGATATTCTGGGCCGCCGCGCTTAGTCGCATACCATAGGGCCGAGATGCAATCATGGCAACAACATTCGTGTCGGAAAAGCTCTTTGTTTGCGGGGAAGTCGATACGAACGGAAGTGCATTTGCACTTAATAGTCGCCATAGTTTTTCTCGTGGGTTAGCCTTTCGAATTTGGCAAACCGACGCCTAACTATAATTTTACTGCAAGTCAATGTTTCTACGTCCGTAAACATTGTGGAAAGTAAGGTCAGACTCGACCCATCCACCCAAGCTATAGGGAAAGATCATAAAGCGGTATATCCCCGCAGCATTTGCGGAAGGAGTCCCATTAGTCGAGTCTGACCCCATACGTAAGCGTGTCGCACCCTCGGCGACATCGGGCAACAGGCATCGGCCTGCTTACCCACAGACGTTTTGATTGAGATGGTCGCGCAGTGTGTCGCCGGTGTATTCGCGCCGGTGCCGCCCGCGCTTTTGCAATATGGGTACGACCCCATCAACGAATTCTTTGAGGTTGTTCGGCATGACTGTCGGTGTGATGTTAAAGCCGTCGCCACCGGTTTCATCGAGTATGGCTTCCATCTGGTCAGCGACTTGTTCAGGCGTCCCGACAATTTGCGGGCAGCCAATCGTTGCACCGTAGATTTTCCCGACTTCGCGCATGGTCAGTTTGTCTTTTCCTAAGTCACCGGCCTTATACATCTTGGTAAAAATATCCAATAAGCCCTGGATGCCTTCGACCTCGATGTCTTCAATCGGCGCATCAAGATCGTACTGCGACAAATCGTGGTTGGAGTGCCCAGAAAGGAGCGCGAGGCCGCCTTCATACGGGACCAATTCATTAAACTCTTGATACCTGCGCTTCGCCTCTGCTTCGGTCCCACCCAGGATAGTCTGAATGCCCCAGATATACTTGAGGCTGGATGGCTCTCTTCCGTTTTTCTTTAACCTTCCCCGCATATCGTCGGCAAAAGACTTCAAGGCACGCGTGGTGAGCTGCACACCAAATGCCGCCTCTGCATGCTTGGCGCAAAAGTTACGACCTGCATCCGACGCGCCCGCCTGAAAAAGTACGGGGTGCCCCTGCGGCGAGGGTTCAACCGCCGAAATACCGGGGCATGAAAACCATTTGCCTTTGTGATTGATCGGGTGGACTTTGCTTGCATCAACAAATACCCCCGTCTTCTTGTCCGCTACTACCGCGTCTGGCTCCCAGCTGTTCCACAGTTTGTGGCAGACCTCCATGTATTCGTCTGCACGCTTATAGCGCTCGGTGTGCGGGACCATTTTTTCCAGTCCAAGGTTCACGGCCTCGGCCACGTGGGCGGAGGTGACGATGTTCCATCCAATCCGCCCTTTGGTCAGATGATCAAGCGTGCTCAATTTGCGCACCGCCATATACGGCTGGTAGTAGGTCAGGGAAAGTGTCACCGCGTAACCGAGCCTCTCGGTCACAGCAGCCAGCATCGGAATGACCAAGGTCGGATCGTGCATGGGAAACTGGATGGCATGGGTGAGCGCTTCGTCCATCCGATTACGGTAATTCCCGAATGCCGCTAAGGTATCGGCAAAAAAGATTGCATCGAACTTGCCGCGTTCCAGCGTCCGCGCCATGTCCTGCCAGATTTCAGGTTTCGCAAACGAGTCGGCGACCTGGCTGTCAGGATGCAACCATGAGCCCACAGAATGATTCATCGGGCCAAACATCACAAAACCATTCAGATGCATCAATTTTTTCACGTTTGGGCTCCTATCTCGTAATTGACGCTTCAGCCAGCAGCCGTTCAGCATTTTTTAACGCCTGTTTGGCGTTGGCCTGCCAGCGATCAAGGGCCGTCTTCATGCGCGGTTCACTCAAGTGATTTTCCATGCCGCGGGTGAGATTCAGGCGCGAGCTTGCCTGCCACGCCGTTATGTCCGGCTCGGTCGAATACAGCGTGGAAGTATTGAGCATACCGTGCACAAACCGGATCCAATCGAGCGGTACGTCGACCTGTGCGACGGGTGGGCAGAGCCGGTTCTTCTCGGCATCGTCGCGTCCGGTGGACTCGATAAACCCGATCATGGCCGCGTAATACGTCTGGACCACGCCAATGAGTGATTGAATCACGATGCGGCCCGGCTCGAAGATCGGCCGGACGGGTTGCTTGTGGTAGCCGCAGGCCGTGCAGTCGACATGCACGTGGCCGCGCTCAGTTGGAATCTCCCCCTTCTCCAGGATGATGCGGTCGGCACCCAGACTTTGCACGCGATCCAGACGTACCACGTTTTCGATCTGCATCAATGCTTCGCGTTCGGCGGCGCTCAGGATGGCGCCCCGAAACATGGTCGGCATGATCTGCGGGTCGAAGCGTTGAAGTTGGCCGCACGCTTCGAGCCGGGGCCAAAGCTCATCTGCCGTCTCGGCCTGGGCGAGGGCCTCGATGCCAAGCGATAATCCGTCGACTGTCTCGGTAACCAGATCGAGCGGCTGGAGCGTCATTCGGTCCAGCAACCAGGCTTCGCGGGGTCTAATCCACCTGATCCTGTCGGGATCTTCGCCGTTGTCGAGCAGCCAGTTGCAGGCATCCATAGCGGTCTTGCCTGCGCCAATGATGGTGTAGCCGGTCGGACGCTCAGCCATATTGGTCAGCTCACCGAGGGGAATGAATTTGACATCTGGGTCAACCGTGAACGACGGCGTATGCGTTGCCGGGACCGTCACGTCGAGATAGGTCGTATCCACAATCTTGCGGTACACGCGTACCGTCGTGCTGGCGCCGGTCACGCGTGAGGTGAACGCGTGCTCGTTTGCCCAGTCCCCGACGTAGTCATACATGCCGAAGAAGCGCACCTGTCCCGACGGCAGCAGCACCTCGTCGAGCACCCGTTGGTAATAGGCACAGATCTCCGCGGCCGTCGAGCGCTCATAGAATCCTGCGTTCGGGCCGGTTTGGTCGATCGAATCCGTGCCCAGCGTCCGCGAGTTGACCCCGTAGCAGGCCGAGGCGTGGTGAATGCGCACGAACGGGTAAGCATCGTTCCAATGGCCGCCCGGACAGTGGCGCCGATCGACCATCACGACGTCAGCATCACATTCAGCGATGAGCGTGTCAGCAAACGCCATACCGGAAGCCCCGGCTCCGACGATAAGATAGTCAGTCTCGATCACGCTCATGATCCTGTTTCTTTCTTATCATTCAGGCTTCGGTGAGCGTCTCCTCCGCCCTCACCCGCTGCGCTCAAGGTTCGACTTCGGCCGCCTGAAGGCGTTCTTCCCGCCACGCTTTCTTCAACATTTGTCGAAATTTGATGACCGCTACGTCAGTCTGCGAGAGGTGTTCGTAGCGCCAGTCCGACAGCGTCCCCTGCCCCATGACCATCGCACGATCCGGTCCGATGTTGCAGTGGTAAATGTTGTTCGGCAGTCCCCATTTGCGCCAATGTACCGACTGCATGATCCACGCGCGGGCACGATCCTTGAATTCGCCATGGAAGGTCGCGCAAGTGAATACTCGTACCTTTCCTTCGTCGATCGGTACGGACCAGAAGATCGCGCCGGCTGGCCAGATCGGCGGGTGCGGCGCAAAATAAATATAGCCCGGTACATGCATGTCCCAACCCGATGCGTAGTGCGAGCCGCGGTGATCCGGCCCGGTCGTCTCCATGCCAACTTCCAAGCCGCCGCACTCAAGCTCGAGTCCGTAATGTTTTCCATACCGCGCCTGGTCGAGAAACTGCGAACAGCGCGCGGGCGCGAAACAGGCATGTGCGGCATCGGCGTTGTTGTCGATTGAATTCAGATAATTGCAGTCCCAGTCCCAATGTATGAACCACGGCCAAGAGCCCGCCATTGCCTGGGCGACGTGCGGAATGTTATCGTCGAGGTCGGGCACCTTGTCGGGATCTCCCATGTAAGCCCAGATCACATGATGTCTTTCCAGCGCCGGATAGGCGCGTGTTCGTGTCTTGCGCGGTAACGGGCTGTCCGGACCTTCCGCGAGCGCTGCCACGCATTGGCCGGTGCCGTCGAACGTCCAACCGTGGTACGGACAACTGACCGTGCCGGGTGAATGCAGGTTGACCCAACCTTGCGACAAGCGCGCCAATCGATGCGGGCAGACGTCGCTTAAAGCGCGAGGCGAGCCATCCTCGTCGCGAAATACGACGAGGTCCTCACCCAGTAAACGGGACGATTGCATCTGATTTTCTCGCAGGTCCTTCGCCGGCATCACGGGATACCAGAAATTGCGCAGGCCTTTGTAGGGGACATCATCCGGGATGTCTTTGGGCAGTTCTTGCAGATGCAGCGGGCACCGATCTGCCCAACGCTTCCAACGCCTCAGATCGGAATGAGGCGCCAGCGAAGAAAGCGCCGCCCTAAACGTACTTTTTGATTCACACTTTATGAGTTCGCGTCGATTTATCTCGACGCTACGCGCGCGCCACCAGTCCCCGATCGTCGTTAACATCGATATTCTCCCCGTTTAGATGTGCGAATGAACGTCGCGTTAGCGTATACGCCAGCAACGGGTTAGGGGGCTCTTAGACGTCCGCTCGAATGATTTGTCAGATTTCATTTTTAAATCGTTTGACGTTGGAGATCGTTCGCCCTAAGTGACGGGTCCAGGTTAATTGTTAGTCTACGCGGCGTTTCTCCATGTTGTCATTGGTTGGTTTGGCGCACGAGCTTCTGGTGCCGGCGGCCGGCTCACTCCGGGTACTGTCCTAATTTCCCCCCGCACTGCCTAATTTGAGCAGGGACTGCCTAAATTGATTGCTAACTGCCTAATTAGGACAGTACCTCACTCCGCAACGGGGTGACAGCGCGATATTTTTCCGATATTCTCCTCCCCATCGCGTCTGGTAAACGAATGATCAAGCATACCGCGGCGCGTAGAGGCCGGCGGGAGAAGAATCGTCATGCCAGAGACTGATCAGCGCATGGTTGATCAGAAACTGATCGATGCGAATTTCTTCAGCGACCAGGATGCCGTCTACGAGCTGTTCACGGAAATGAGGCGGGACGATCCCGTCCACTGGACCGTGCGCGACGATGGCGTCGGCTTCTGGTCGGTCTTCAAGCACGCGGAATGTCGAGCGGTACTGGACGATGCGGTGCTCTTCAGCACCGGAACTACAGGGCAGATGCCGCCGTTCGCCGCAGAGCTCGACATCGTGTCTAAGAAGGGTTTCGGCGTCGGCGAGAGCATCCTGACGACCGATCCGCCACGGCACACGAAAGTGCGGGCGGTCTTCGAAGGGCCATTCAAACCGAAAGCCATGCTGGATTACACCGCTCGTTGCACCGAAATCATCAGGGGCGTCTTCGACAGCCTGCCGGCTTCGGGCGAGTGCGATCTCGTCGCCGATATCGGCGCCAGGATCCCGATGGCTGTGATCTCCGACATTCTGAAAGTACCGGAAGGGGATTGGGTGAAGATCCTGAGTTGGGGAAAGATGTCCCACCAGGGCTTCAATCACGACGCCGAGACATCGCTGCAGGGATTCAACAACATGACGCAGTACTGCCTCGGCTTGTCTAACGAGCGCCGGGGCTGCCCGATGGACGATCCACTCGCCCTGCTCAGCAACGCCGAGGTGGATGGGGAGCCCCTGTCGGACGCGGAGGTCGGCAGGAACGGCATGCTGATGCTCGTCGCGGGTTTTGAAACCACACGGAACGCGTTTGCAGGTGGCGTGCAGACGCTGCTTGAGCATCCGGATCAAATGCAGTATCTGCGCGAGAATCCAAAAGGCATGCGCCGCGCGGTAGAAGAAGTCGTGCGCTGGACGAACGCGGCAGTTGCCTTCAGACGTATGGCGACCGCGGATACGGAACTCGGCGGCAAACAGATCAAGAAAGGCGACAATATCGTGATCTGGTTCCCATCGGCGAACCGCGACGAGGATGTGTTCGAGAACGCCCACGTTTTCGATGTCACGCGCCATCCGAATCCGCACATCGGCTTCGCTGCCGGTGCGCACTTCTGTGCCGGCGCCCCGCTCGCAAAGCTCGAGCTCGAGATAGCGCTGCAGGAAGTGCTCGATCGTTACGATGGTATCGAAGTCACTGGGCCCATTGAGTATATCCCGTCGAACTACGTGTTCGGTCTCGCGACCATGCCCGTGCGACTGAAGCGTAAAGCGGCCACGTAGGTCACCCCGAGCTTTATTCCGCTCATTGATGGGATCAAGTTTGTGTATATACTAATTAGTCTGAGAAGCTTCGCGATTGCGATTAGTATTTCGGCGGGCCTTATTCTGAAGCTCCCCCGTGGGATAGTTTTATCGGGGTAGGGCATCATCCCGAGAGCAAGCGCGAGGAGTGAGGTGTCGCGGGCCGAAAACGAAGGCTTGAGCTGACCACAATCCACAGAGGGAACCCCGGATGCAAATCGGATATTTCACTGAACGGCCGTATCGCTGGCTGCCCGAAGAGCTCGTTTTGAAGAATCGGGCGTTTTTCGCCATCCCGAACCAGCATTTCGACCGTGAAAAGGCGGCTGCTGACTACAATTATTATCTCGACGAATATTGCTACGCCGAGGACCTGGGCTTCGACGCCCTGGCCCTGAACGAGCATCATGGCAACCCGATCTGCATGGGATCGGTCATGAATGTAGAAGCCTCTATCCTGGCTCGGATTACCAGCAAGGCTAAGATTGTTCTGGTCGGGAACCCCTTGCCGGTCATCAAACATCCGCTGCGGATGGCCGAAGAGCTGGCCGAGATCGATCTCATCTCGCGCGGCCGCCTGGTCACCGGCTGGGTGCGCGGCGCAGGCAGCGAGCAGTTCTTCAATAATGCCAATCCGGCGTACAACCGCGAGTTGTTCAACGAAGCCCACGACTTTATCGTACAGGCCTGGACCAAGCCGGGACCGTGGCGCTATGAGGGCAAACATTTTCATTATCGGCACGTGAATCCGTGGGCGCTGCCCTACCAAAAACCCTATCCGCCGATGTGGATTCCCGGGACGCTGAGCCCTGAGACCGTCGAGTGGTCTGCCGCACATCGGTATCCGTATATCGGGCTTGGCACCCCGCTGCCGGCCACCTGCGAGCTGTGGGACTTCTACGCGGACGAAGCGGCCAAGCATGGCTATCAAGCCGGGCCGGAGAATTTCGGCTACATGGTCGCAACGGCCGTGGGAGAGACGGAGGAGAAAGCGCAGCAGGCCGCCGCGGGGTTCGTCTACGGGGGCGGGCAGAATGCCTTCTCGGCGGCGGAATTCATGATGCCGCCGGGCTACAACTCGAAAGCGGCCATTCGCACCTTGGCAAAGACCCAGACCAGCGCGTGGCTGGGGATCAGCGGTCAGAAGCTGAAGGAGCAGAAGCAGGGCGTAGCGGGCAATATCGATTATGCCGCCATCCGAGGCAAGCTGCAGGCGGCGCTGGAGCGCGGGCAGCAGAATATGCAGGTGATTGTCGGCACGCCCACGACCGTGATCCCCAAAATCAAGGCGATCATGAGCGTCCTGCGGGTCGGGATCTTCATCATCCTGCACCTTCAAGGACCGCACAGTGATGACGAGCGGCGTACCAGCATGCGCTTATTCGCGGAAGAGGTGATGCCGGCGCTGAAGGACCACGCGCGGGCAATTGATCTGGCGGACCCGTTTGAGCGTCCGCCCGGCTCGGTTACCTTGGGAGCCGGGACCAAGCGCGCGCCCGTCGCGGATCGCGGCCCACTGCCCGGGCTGGGGTTCCACTAGCCCTCCGGCGGTGTTCCCGGCCGAGACGGAGAGCGTCAACAGCTCGGAGGAGCGCAGAACGCAAGCACTTGAAAAATCACACGTGAACGTAACAGAGAAAGCGAGGTAACGAGATCTATGCACCCCTCTAACATGAAAATCGGCGCCCTGATCCCTATCTGGACCGGTTCACTTGCGGGGCAAACGCCGACGATCCATCAGTCCCTGGCGTTCGCCCGGCATGCGGAAGCCGTCGGCCTCGACAGCATCTGGTTGACCGACCATCTGTATTGGGAAGCCTATGTCGACTTCCGTGCGATGGGGATCGAGTTGCCTGCGGAATGGGAGGGGATTAAAGGCGGGCAGTGGGAGTGCTGGACATTTGCAGCGGTACTCGCGACGCAAACGTCCACGATTCAAATTGGGACCTTGGTCTCCAGTACGACCTTCCGGAATCCGGCGTTACTCGCACGGACGGCGGACAATGTGATAGCCTTGAGTAACGGTCGTCTCATCCTCGGCTTAGGTGCGGGTGATTTCACGTCCGAGCATCGCGCGTATGGCTTTGACTTTGAGCGGAATGTCAGCCGCTTTGAGGAGGCGCTCCATATCGTCCTCCCCCTCCTCAAAGGTGAGCGTTTCTCCTATACGGGGGAACTGCACCGGGTTGAGGATGCGGAACTACTCCCGCGCTCCGAGGCCGGGGTGCCGCCGATTTTGATCGGTACGTTGAAGGGCAAGCCGCGCATGTCCCGCCTCACGGCGCAATATGCCGATATGTGGAACTGCATGATCGCGTTTAACGATTGCGCGATCGAAACGTTTCTCGGGGCTTGGGAACCAATCCGTGTGGCCTGCGAACGGCACGGGCGCGATCCCCGGACGCTCTCCCGGGGCGCGACAGTGGCGGTCAATTTCACCAATGGGCCGTATGAGATCATTCCAACCTCCGTGCCATTCTCCGGTTCGATTGAGCAAATCGCCGACCGGTTTGCCGAGTACGCGACGCACGAGGCAGAGCATGTTTCCGTGATTCCACACCCGTGGAATGAGGAGGGGCTCGATAAACTCGCCGAAGTAGTGGCGTATCTACGCAAGTAGGGGAGAGTCGTATTAACGAGAGGCTTGCCAACTCTTCGTATCCTAAGTTAGTAACTCCTCGGTAGGCCCATCCGTTCGCCCAGGAAATTTTTCACCATCTCGTTCGAGATGGGGCTGAAGGGGCCGAGGCGAGCGTCGCGGAAGAGGCGTTCCATTGGGGTTTCCTCGACGAGCCCGTGACCAGCAAGAACGCGCATGCCGCGGTCGGTTGTCCGGATCGCAGCTTCGGTGGCGGCCAACTTCGCCATAGCGGCCTCGCTGGAGCACTCCCTCCCGTTGGATTGCAACCAGGCCGCTTTCTGGGTGAGCAGGCGTATTTGTTCGAGGTCAGTCGCTACGTCGGCCAGCGGATGTTGCAGCGCCTGGTAACTGCCGATTGGGCGGCCAAAGGCCGTGCGCTCTTTGGAATACTCGAGCGCCTGATCCAAAACCGCTGCCGTAATACCGACGTACATGGCTGCACACAGAATGCGTTCTTCGTCGAGGGATGACAGGAGGTGGTACCAGCCGCGGCCCCGCTGGCCGACAATGGCGTCCGCCGGAGCCCGCGCGTCGTCCAAGAAGACTTCACAAGTGCAGGCCGCCCGCATTCCCATCAGTTCCAAACGACGTACCTCGACGCCTTCCTGGTTGCGTGGCGTCAAAATAAGGGACAGCCCGCCGGCTCGTTTGCCTTCGACGTCATCAGTCCGGCAAAGTACCAGGATCGCGTCCGCATCGTCAGCGAAAGAGGTGTAGAGCTTTTGGCCGCGGACAACCCACTCGTCTCCGTCTCGCTCGGCCCGAGTCGTGAGGCCCAGAACGTCCGTGCCGCCGCTTGGCTCCGTCATGCCGAATGCCATCAGGAAGTCGCCTGAAGCGAGCCTTGGAAGCAACTCGGCCTTTTGATCCTGCGACCCATGTTCACGCAGTGTTCGAGCGGTCATGGAGACCAGGAGCCAGTCGGTCGCGAGCGACGGGAAACGGTAAGCGAGTTCCTCGGTCAGAACGGCAGCCGTCATCACATTGGCGCCACTGCCTCCGCACTCTTCCGGTACGGAAAGGCCCATCCAACCCAGTTCGGCAAAGCGTTTCCAGAGTGCTTTGGGAATTTTTCGCGACCGATCCAATGCTCGGATACGGGGTTCGGGAAGCTCCTCCTCAAAAAATCGTCGGACGCTGTCGCGTAGAATTTTGTGCTCTGCAGGTGGATCAAAGTCCATGATCAAGCCCTTCGTTCAGTTGACGGTACCGTTGCCATCTCCCGCGACCAGTCTCAACGCAACTGCAAGAAATGATCACCTCGGTACAAATCGCCAGCTTTCAGCGAGCCGACATCAAAGGCGCGCAGATCCATGAAGTAATCAGGTTTGGCGTCCGGGAAGGGCCGATAGCGGAGATCGTCACCGAAGAAACGCAGCACTACGGTATGACGGGTCGGGCAGGCTGCATCGACCGGCGCTCCGCCGTGCAACGCCCCCGAATGAAGCACGACGGCATCACCGGGTTCCAAATCCCAAGAGAGCACGTCCCACGAATTTGGGTCCTCAGCCCGCTCGGCTTCGATGTCCGGCAAGCGTGGAAAATGCTCGGCGCCCCACAGAGGCCGTGTCGGGTCCTTGGAGTCCATAAACGCCGCACCATCGTACATAGGACCGAGATGGGAGCCCTTGACGACTTCCAAGGCGTTTCGAGTCGGCAACGCCTCGAAACTGATCCAGATATTCGCCAGATGAGACCCCTCGGCCGGGAAATAGGGCGTGTCTTGGTGCCACAGGGTACGGCCTGCCTCTCCACCGTCTTTGACAAAAATCTCCTCGCCAAAAAACCAGACATGCTCCGATCCCCAGAGGTCCGCCAGGAACTCCGCGAAACCCAGTTTCTCCAGCATCGGCCGGTAGACTTCGAGTGATTTGGCTGTTCCGAGATCGTTGTAGTGCGAATCGCTCGTGCCTGCGTAGATCTCGAGAGCCGTCGGGCCTGGATTCGCGAGGTTGAAATCCAAACAACGCCGACACTCGGCGAGCTCAGCCGCGCTCAAAAGCCCCTCAGCTTTGATCACGCCATCGCTTGAGAAAGCCTGTCGCATTGCTTCGGTTACACGGATCACTTTTCGCCTCCTTCGGTGGCGCTCCCCCTTGCGTCCACCTAACGAAATCACTCACCAGTCGCGAGACACGATAGGTGGAGCGGGAAGTTGAGCAACTCCTTCTTAAGCGGCTCATGTCCCCATGGGCTGCGTCGAATGGTACTGCTAAATCCCCTTCCCTTCAAGGTTTCTTTCTCTCCACCGCCCTCCTTTATTCCACTCATTCAAGAACGTCCCCCAGTTTCCGAATGTCTCAAGTTTGACTTGCGAATACATACAAATCGGTATCTACTATGGAGTGCATAAACCGGTTCTTCGTAAGAGAGCGTAAGGGAGGTGCTGCAATGAGCCTTTCACCTATGGAAAACTCTCGCATCGATTTCAACTGGCCGACAGCCGGTATGACCTCAGTCCCGTATCAAGTCTTTTGTGACCCTACGGTGTATAGCCTCGAACAGGAACGTATCTTCAGAGGTCCGACCTGGAGTTATGTCGGGCTCGAAGCTGAGGTTGCCAGCCCTGGTGACTTTAAGTCCACGTTTGTTGGCGACACGCTGATTGTGGTGTCGCGTGACAAAGAAGGCGTGCTGCATGCCTTTGTCAATCGCTGCGCGCATCGGGGCGCAATGGTCTGCCGCGAGTCCCGTGGGAATAAGGCGAGCCATACCTGCATTTACCATCAGTGGAGTTATAACCAGAAAGGCGACCTGATTGGGGTTCCGTTCCGTAAGGGGATTAATCAACAGGGCGGCTACCCGGCCGACTTTGATCCGGCGCAACATTCACTCCAGAAACTCCAGGTCGATACCTACAAAGGCCTGATCTTCGCGTCGTTCTCTTCTGAGGTTGAGCCACTCTTCGACTATCTTGGCCCGGCCATGCGTCCGTGGCTCGACCGGGTTTTCAACCGGCCCGTACAAGTCTTGGGCTATGCCCGGCAATTCACCCATGCCAACTGGAAACTCTATTCAGAAAATGTGAAAGATCCTTATCATGCCAGTCTGCTCCATCTCTTCCTCACCACTTTTGGCCTGTACCGTTCCTCCCAAGGCGGTGGCATCACCATGGATGAGACTGGCAGACACAGCATAGTGCGAGCCTACAGGAAGACGGAGCAAGAAGAGACTGCTGCGTATAAAGGCAAGAATATGCATAGCTATCAAAAAGACTATGCCCTGGCTGATCCTTCTCTCCTCACCTCGTGTCAAGAATTTGATGTCGACTTAAATGTCCAAATCCAGACGATCTTCCCGAGCTTGGTTGTCCAGCAGATTCAAAACACCCTTGCCACTCGACAGATTTTGCCCAAGGGACCGGATCGGTTTGAGCTCGTATTTACCTTCTTTGGCTTTGAGGATGATGAGGAGGAAATGCGCCGCATCCGTATCAAACAGGCCAATTTAGCCGGGCCAGCCGGCTATGTCTCAATGGAAGACGGCTATGCAACAGAGCTGGTACAGCAAGCGATTGTAAGAGAAAAGGACGAATGCTCAATGATCGAATTGGGTGGTACTGGTACAGAGGACCAGGAAAATCTCATAACGGAGACGGCTCTGCGTGGCTATTGGAATTACTACCACGATGTGATGGGTTTTTCATAAACCGTCACCCACGTAAGACAGCCACCACTTAACAGAATCTTAGAAGTCCATAGGCAGTCGTAAATGGTCGCGATAGATCCGGTCGCGGTGCTCCAATAATTGGGGAGACAGCGCCTCAGCCACCACGGGGTCGGTATTCACAAACGAGGCCCGGAAGGCCGCATCCATCGGGCACAGATCGAGCGGGAGGGGCTCAACGAGTACGGCAAACGTGGACCAATAAATGTCTAACGCGGACAATGCGTCCCCGATCAGATACTGGCGGCCTTGAGCCTGCTGCTCGGCTAACCGCGCCCTCAAAGTCCGCAGGATCTGGGCGACCCGCTGGGGGGCGTCCTCGGCAGCAGCCGGGCTATAGCCGTACTTGCCGCCCAGATAGGACGCAAACGCCCTGCCCTGCTCGCCCGTTTCAGGGTTGGACAAGAGGCCATGGACGAGCATAATACGGCGGGACCAGCCAAAGCCGGCCTCACCACACAACTCATTACACAGCCCGAACATGAGAATCCGATCGGTCTCATCGTCCGACACGAGCGATGGCTGCGGGGCGAGCCGCTCGACCAAATAGAGTTGTTCATTCCAGGTGGTGCGCGGCCGTTCCTCATTCCAGACAGCTACGGGCGCGCTGCTCTGACGGGTCCAGTTTTGCAAGGCGGCATCATGCCCAGCCGCTTTACCGACTAGTGTGAACGGCAGGTTCTTAACGTGACACATCCCTTTGAGCCCCTCAGCCCAGGGGTTGGGGCGGCCTGGAGGGGCAACAATCCGTAATCCGTCCAGGGTTTTCGCTTGCTCGATGTCGATATAGTCTGCCATGCGGTCTTCCTCCTCGGTGTTTACCCCCCCCTCAGGCGCGCTGTCACAACCTGGCAAGCAGTAACAACGGGCCTAGCAGGAAGGTAAGACAGACCTCCAGCCTGCCTCACTTTATGTGAAGAGGGCTACAGCATAGGAACATCTGTTCCATAACACTGGGCCCTCTACGCCGGACCTACAGCGAATCAGCAAACCCTTTGATATCGCGGACGGTAGCAGCGTATACGTCCGGGATCGCTTTGGGGAAAAGGACGTCGGCGGCGTGGCATGTCCCGTTGACGGTCCGACTGTATACCGGCACTCCCGCTGCCATGAGCATCTGATAATATACGAGTCCCTCGTCCCGCAGGGGGTCTAATTCGTTGACCGAGATGACGTGCGGGGGCAGCCCTTGCAGGTCTTCCTCCGTGGCCCAGTACGGCCAGCACAGCGGATTTTTCGTGTTTTTGCCTTCAGGGTCATAGACGCTTGCCAGCACCTCCATCTGGTGGCAGTTTATCAAGTAGTCGTCGTTCTCGTAGAGAGAGCGAAGCTCCTGGCTCGGCTGTGCCCACCCGCCATAAATGTACGGGCACAAGGCGTAGACGCCAGCAATTTGTTCAAGGCGTCCGTCCCGCTTGGCCTGCAAACACGTGGCCAGAGCGAGATTCCCTCCGCCAGACTCACCGGACACAATGATCTTCGAGACTCCCAGGCTGGCCCTGTGGTCAAACGTCCATTGCAGTCCGCTCGTACAGTCGTTGAGGCCGGCCGGAAACGGATGGTTGCCAAGCTTGCCCGCGCCATTACGGAATTCCACACCAACGGCGATCAGACCGAGGGCCGCGAGTTCATCGCGCCAGCGTCGATACGATGGATCATCGGCGGTCAGGATAACCATGCCGCCGCCGTGCATATGATACACACAGGGCAGCGGGCCAGACATATTCTGGGGCGTATGAATGTACAGATTGAGGGCGTTACCATCCACGCCTCTGATGACCTCGGTCCGCCGCTCAACATTCGGAATCGCCGGCAGGTCAGCGCACAGGGCGGCAAACACCGTTGCCATGCCCGCCTCGCTTGCCGCACAGAAGTCGAGCTGCTCCGGCAAGGGCGAGTCCGCGTTGACCGGTACAGGCGGCAGGGCCACGTCGAGCTTAAAGGGCGTACAGGCGGCAACCAAGCGGGGATCAGTACGCGGATCGGTCTTCAGGACTTGGTCAGGATTGCCGAGACGACCTGGTAAGAGAGGCAGATCGTTCTGGTGTGATATGGCTGTTGTCATGGTGTTACTCCTTTCTGATTTCCCTGACTAAAGAACGGCATGACTCCGTCATCATCGTCCCGTATGTGCGCCAGTCAACTCCCCTCATAGTATTGTCAAGTTATTGGCCTCTTGTGAAGAGTCATTGTGACCGGCCCGTCGCGTTGGAGCTGCGCGCTTTCTTCCAGTTTGTCTTCCTCGAATTCGATAATAGCACGTCCTCCTTTCCTCGCATCCTGCATACCAAACCATCATGGCAGGGAAAAGAAGTTGAGCGGAGACCTGATGGCGGCAGACTCTTCAGGACTCCCGGTCTGGGCTTGCGTACGAAACCTTGGCTGTGAGAGACTCGCAGACGGCTGGCGCTCTATGAGGAACCCAGCCCGTTAATTCAGAGGGAGGAGCAGGGATGGAACGCATGACTCCTGAAGAATGCCGGAGTTTCTTACTCAGTCCGGTACGAACCGGCAAGCTAGCCACCGTGCGGAAAGATGGCCGGCCCCTGATCGTGCCAGTGTGGTATGATCTTGAGGGAGAGACCCTTGTCTTTATGACTGGGCGTGACTCGATCAAGGCACGAAATATACGTCACGACCCTCGGGTCAGCGTGTGTGTCGATGATGAGGTGACGCCGTTCGCGTATGTCGAACTCGCCGGCACAGCCGTCATGTCCGATGATGCAGACCAGGTACGCTATTGGGCGACACGGATTGGAGGGCGCTATATGGGGCAGGCGTTAGCCGAGACCTATGGGCAAATTAACAGCGGGTCAGGGGAGTTGATCGTACACGTCACGCCAACGCACCTGCATGGGTATAAAGATGTGACTGGTCGGTATCCACAGCCGACGTAGCCGCAAGGACCCGCGCGGTCGGCATGGAAGGTTCCCGTACAACAATTTTTTTAGACTGCACAACCTTAGCTCAGGCGTCGTACAGTTGGGCATTACGTTGGGCCGCAGCTTTCAGTTCGTCGTCGCTGTAGTCGAATCGTGGCTTGCCAGCAGGGACGCACAGCCCGCGCTGTACGGCCTCGCGGGCTTCGACGCGCGCGAGCCAGGCGGTCAAGTGTGTGAGGTCCGAGACATCTACGTTGGCCCACCGATACGCGCGCGCCCACGGAAAGATGGCGATATCGACCATTGAATATTCGCCGCAGAGATATGTATTGTCGCGGAGCGCCTCATTCAAGACGCCCAGCAGGCGTTTCGATTCTTCAACGTACCGTTCGATCGCATATTCGTCGACAATGCCCTTTGGTGCCGCGATGCGCTGAAAAAACATCGCCTGCCCGAGCATCGGACCGACCGCGCTCATCTGGAACATGAGCCACTGCATGGCCTTGTGACGAAGCTGGGGATCCGTCGGCCAGAGCTTGCCGCTCCGCTCTGCGAGGTAGAGCAAGATCGCTCCCGATTCTGCGAGTACGAATTCCTCATTGGCATGATCGACTATAACTGGAATGCGCCCATTCGGATTCAGTGTGAGAAACTCCGCCGTCTTCTGCTCATTTTTGTCGAAATGGAGATACACCGTGTCGTAATCAATACCAAGCTCTTCAAGGGCGATGGAGATTTTCCACCCGTTCGCAGTCGGGGCGGTATACAAGGTGATTGCGCTCATAGGTCTGGTCCTCAAGATTTATCGAAAGTCGCGGAACTCGCGGATTGACTTGCTCCGGTTCGCATGGTTCCAAAAAGAGCACTACCGTTCTTGGGCTTTCCGAGCCAGTTGCGCGTACCCATCACGGGTCTGCGGCAAGCGGCGGTCTAAAATCCGCGAAGCGATGACCGTGCGCAGGATCTGGGCCGTACCGCCCCCAATAGTGAACATGCGAGCGTCACGTACCATGCGTTCAGCCGGCGTGTTGCGCGAATAGCCTTTGGCGCCAAACAGCTGTAAGGCGTCATTTGTGACCTTAATTGCCATTTCCGATGCGAACAGCTTGGCTTGCGCAGCCGCATTCGGATCCGGGAAGGGGCTCTTGTGGGAGCCGCGCGAACGGGCCGCGCTGTGGATCATGAGCCGCGCCGCTTCGATCTGCGTCGCCATATCGGCCAGCATCCACTGCAGGCCCTGAAACTCGGCAATCGGCCGACCAAACTGTTCTCGGTCTAAAGCGTATTGTTTGGCCCCTTCATAGGCTCCGGTTGCAAGCCCTAAAGCAACCGTGCCCGCGCCAACCCGTTGGGTGTTGTAGGCGTTCATTAATTCAGCAAAGCCACGCCTGAAGCCGCCTGGCGGTGTTAATACTCGGTCGGCAGGCAGTTCGAGATCTTCGAAATACACTTCGGCTTCAGGAATCCCGCGTAAGCCCATCGTGGGTTCACGGTGACCGATGCGCAACCCACGGTCTTGGTCGCGAACCGCAATAAATCCACCAATGCCCTGCTCCGTCCCTTGTCCGTCAAACACGCGGGCGAAGATCAGATGGAGTTTCGAAACACCGCCCCCGGTAATCCAATGCTTCATACCGTTCAGCATATACGTATCGCCGCATTTATCAGCCCTTGTGCTCATCTCCGATGCAGCACTGCCGGCATGAGGCTCGGTAATACAGATGGCGGGCTTATCCCCAGCCAGGACAAGAGCAGCCGCCCGCTCTTTTTGCGCAGGCGTGCCGTAGTGCATGATGGCTGAAAGCGCCCCCATATTCGCTTCGACCACAATACGTCCGGTCACCCCGCAAACTTTTGCCATCTCTTCAATGACGAGCACCACGTCGAGATAGCTCAATCCAGCCCCACCAAACTCCGGCGGGATGGTCAGGCCAAAGAATCCAGCCTCATTTAACGCACGGACATTATCCCAGGGGTATTGTTCGCTGCGATCAACCTCTGCAGCGCGCGGTGCGATCACGTCCCGTGCCAATTCGTGCGCCCGCGCCCGTAACGCAATCTGCGCCTCAGTCAGCAGGTAATGCATTGCCGAAACCCTCCCTAAGCGTGCAAGCGAGCAGCTCTTTGCCGCGCGTGTTCCGCACGCGAGTCGTCGCCGCATACCTGTAGCACTGTTGCGTACTTTTGCCAGCTCCCAAGACTGTTCGGTTTCAACAACGCCCGCTGCGCCAGAAGCGTCCGCGCCTGCTCATAGCGCTCAGCGCGAATGGCGGCCTCGATGAGAATCTGCGTAAAGATATCTCGCTGCGCATGAGACCCTCCGATCCCAAACCAGCGATCGCGCAGCGGCCACAATACATCGACCGCCTGAGCATACTCCTCGTTTTCAAACGCCAGCACTCCTCCACACATCGGCACCACTACATCCGCCATCAGCGAAGCAGAATAATTGTCTGGGGTATGGGCAAAGGATTCGAGGGCATTGATATACGCCTGCGCGGTCTCCTTGTCGTTCGCAGATGCCAGCGCCATCAAGCTATGAAGATCGGTAAAAGCCAGGACATGATCATCGACTCGCTTCCGAGCATACTCCGCCAAGGGCTCCCAGCGATCACCAATATCAACCCCCAACAATTCCAGGCGTTTGAGCAGCGAAGCACCGTTTTGGACATCCAGGAAGAATTCCGTGTTCGAGGTCAGTATCCTATTGTCATAGACGTCCAACGTAAAATCATAGTCACCCCTCTCAAGCGTGAATAAGGCCAAGTGCCACCAATTATGGCCTTGAAATGGGTTTCGATCAGCCCATTGATCGACGGGCCGCTCGATCAGTGCAATCCCTTCGTCCAGGCGTCCCTGCATCTCCATCACGTGCGCGACCGAGTGGATCGCCCACAGGTCATCTGGGTTCATGTCAATTGACTGGCGACCAAAGGCTTCTGCTTGCGCATAGTCGCCGCATTCTTCAAGCGCAAAGGCCAACATGCCGAGGACGAAGCTGTAACCAGGGATCGACTCATCCCACAAGTCGAACACGCCGGCAACGGTATTGCGAATGACATAACTCCGACCAGTCCAGAAAGTCGAATGGTGGTGCATTTTGAGAGCCAGCAAGTCGTAAGGATAGTCGGCCAGTATGGCCTCCCAAACAGCACAGGCCCGTTCGAGATTGCCAGTTGCTAACCCTTCCAATGCGTCACAATGCAGACGTTCGCGGCGGGCGTCAGCCGCAAGATGTTCGCGGGCGTATGACGCACTGGCCAGCATTTTCGGGCGGACTGCGACCGTTTCGAGCATGGACATAATGTACCCTCGGACAATGTGAGCCATTGGAAAATCCGGGTTGAGTTCGAGGACACGCTTCAGATTTTTTGGCGCAGCGAGACGATAATTCCAGAGGTCCGTTAGCACCTTGTCATACTCGGTCAGAGCCTCAGCATTCGTCACCGTGATATCAAGACCGCGAACGTCGGTTGGCATGATATTTCTCCTTCGTGTTCACTGCAGCCATAGTGTTGGGGCAAATTAAAAAGGAATTATAAGTTATTTGTGTCGTTTCGGCCACGCACCGTACGCTATGCCATGCCGGGCCATCATTCGTCTGATGGGTAGATTTATTTGAGAAAGGTGAAGTCGGGCTCACAAAGCTCGAGAGCACCAAGACTTCTTTGTCTCCAAAGGATATGTTACCTCATAACGCTTGAACGGAGAGCTGAGTTTTAAGAAGGAGGACTGACAGCATGAGCCAAACCGTATCCCAAACTGAGCCAAACCGTATCCCTACTGCCGACGAGCTGGGTTTTGATCCCGGCGCCCTGCGTGAGAAGTACGCGGCTGAACGCGCAAAGCGTCTACACGCGGACGCGAACAATCAATACCAGGAAATCACCGGTCAGTTCGCGCATTATAACGAAGACCACTATGTCGAGCCGGGCTTCACCCGTCCCGCACTGCAAGAAGACATCGATGTCCTGATCGTCGGCGGCGGCTTTGGGGGCATGTTAGCAGCAGTACGGCTGCAAGAGGCCGGCATTACCAATTTTCGCATCATCGAGAAAGCCGGGGATTTTGGCGGCACCTGGTACTGGAACCGCTATCCCGGCGCGCAGTGTGACATCGAAGGCTACCTCTACCTGCCCCTGCTCGAAGAGCTCAATCACATCCCAAAAGAACGCTACTCTTTCGCGCCGGAGATATTTGCTCACGCGCAGCGGATTGGTAAGCACTACCATTTGTACGAACGCACCTGTTTCCAGACCAAAGTCAACGAGGCCCGCTGGGATGAGGAAGCCGGACGTTGGACTGTCACCACTGACCGTGACGATACCTTCAAGACGCGCTTTATCATCATGTCGAGTGGGCCGCTGAACAAGCCCAAGTTGCCCGGGATTCCCGGGATCGAAAATTTCAAAGGCCATACCTTCCATACCAGTCGCTGGGACTATGGCTACACTGGTGGTGATACGACCGGGGGCTTACATAAACTCCACGACAAGCGGGTCGGCATTATTGGCACTGGGGCGACCGCGATTCAGTGTATCCCCCATCTGGGCGAGCATGCACGGCAGCTCTACGTCTTTCAGCGCACGCCGTCCTCGGTGGACGAACGCAACAACACACCCACCAACCCGGAATGGGCAAAGACGCTCAAGCCCGGCTGGCAGACGTATCGGAACCGCAACTTCACCGCTCTCCTGGACGGGGTGCAGCTTGAGGACGATCAGGTCCGCGACAAGTGGACCAGCCCGCTCAAGAAGCTCAGCGATCTGCTCTCAAGCCAGAATGACTCAGATCTCTCCGGCGCGGACAAGGCGCTCTTGGCGGAGATCGCCGACTTCCAGAAGATGAATGAGATTCGTGATCGCGTATCCTCGACCGTGGGCGATCCAGAGACGGCCGAGGCGCTCAAGCCGTGGTTCGGCCAGTGGTGTAAACGCCCGACCTTCAACGACGAGTATCTGCCGACCTTTAACCGACCGAGCGTCAAGCTCGTCGATACCAGCGGGAAAGGTGTCGATCGCGTGACCGAGCACGGCGTCGTGGTGGATGGGGTTGAGTACGAAGTAGACTGTCTGATCTTCGCGACCGGCTTCGAGGTGGGCACCGCGTACACACGGCGGGCCGAGTTTGGCATGTACGGCCGTGATGGGGTGTCGCTCGCCGATGCCTGGGCAGACGGGATGCGGACCTTCCACGGTTTTCTGAGCTGTGGGTTTCCGAACTGTTTCCACATGGGGCTCACCCAGACCGGCCTCACGGCGAACTTCACCTATATGCTCGATAATCAGGCCCAGCACGTTGCCCAGCTCATCACGCTGGTAAATCGTCGCAACGCGAAATCCATCGAGCCGACCCCCGAAGCCGAGGCGAAGTGGGTGGAGATCGTCACCGGGCCGAACATGATGACCAAGTATCAAAACGCCTGCACGCCGGGGTATTACAACGGCGAAGGGACCAACGAGGGGCAGGGCTTTCTCCAGACCGTATACCCCAAGGGTGCGCTGGCCTTTTATGACATGCTCACCGAGTGGCGTGAAAAGGGAGACTTTGCAGGCCTTATTGTGAAATAGATGATGAGGAATACGATGCAACCTATCCTCCTGTATGGCGTGCCGTTTTCGCAACCGGTGCGGGCGGTCATGTGGCTGATGCTGTATAAGCGGACGCCGTTTGAAATGGTCCTGATTAACCCGGGCTCAAAAGGGGAAACCGGCAGCCGAAATCCGGCCTATCTGGCCAAAAATCCCGGCGGAACGATTCCGACGATCGAAGAACCGGACACCGGCTTTGTGCTCAGCGAGGCGCATGCCATCATGTGTTATTTGAGCAATACGCACGGCTGGGAAGACGTGTACCCGACGGACCATCGGCTGCGCGCCAGGGTAGACTGGTATTTGCACTACCACCATCGCAATGTCCGCGACGCCTCTGTCGGACTGGTCGCCCCGAAGATCCGCAAGGATCTCAATATCCCGACCGTCATTCAACAGGCCGCACACACGACACTGACGAAGGCACTCCACGCTTTGGAGTCGAGTTGGCTCGCGGAATCCCGCTATTTGACGGGCGCGCAACTCACGCTGGCCGACTTTGCTGCCTACGTAGAGATCGGGCAGTTGCAGCCGGGGTTTACCAACGTCTTCGATTTCGAGCCCTTCCCCAATGTGCAACGGTGGTTAGGCGAAATGAAACAGGTTGACGGACACGACGACGTACACGTCGTTCTGGCCGAGCTCGGCGATATCAGTGGCGAGCCGCCAACGATGGAGACGATCAGGAACGCGAACAAAAAAGCGCTCAGAGTCTTAAAGGAAAAACTGAGGGAATTACAGCCATGATGGAACCCCAGGGATACTGTGCAGACGCATTCGCGGCCGTTCGCGAGGCGTTTCAGGAAAACTTCGCGACGGGCGAGGAGCTTGGCGCCAGTGCGTGTGTCGTCCACGACGGAGAAGTGGTTGTTGATCTGTGGGGCGGCGCTTCGGCACCGAGTGGCGCGCCCTGGCAGAAGGATACCATTGTCAACGTGTACTCCACCACCAAAACCATGGCCGCGGTCTGCCTGTTAATGCTCGCCGACCGCGGTCTGATTGCGTTCGACGCTCCGGTTGCCCGCTATTGGCCGGAGTTCGCTCAGAACGGCAAGGAAGGCGTCCTGGTTCGCCATGTGATGAGCCACGCGGCGGGATTGGCCGGATTCGACTCACGCGTCGAGATCGAGGAACTCTACAACTGGGATGACATCTGCGACAGGTTGGCCCGCCAGGCACCGTGGTGGGAGCCTGGGACTGCCTCAGGATACCATGCCATAACGCAAGGTTATCTACAGGGAGAAATCCTGCGCCGGGTCGACGGCCGCAGTCTCGGCACATTCTTTCGCGAGGAAGTCGCGACCCCGCTCAATGTTGATTTTCATATCGGGCTGGACGCCCAACACGATGATCGCGTTGGCGAGATGGTTCCTCCTGCGGCGACCATGGATCAGATTCCCGGCGACCCGGATTCGGTCGCCACGCGGACCTTTCGGTCTGCCGCGTTGACGGGCCGCGAGCCACAGACACGCGCTTGGCGCGCGGCAGAGATTCCGGCCGCGGGAGGGATCGGCAACGCGCGGGCCGTCGCCCGCGTGCACGGCGCGCTGGCTGCGGGAGGTAGGCTTGACGGCGTTCGGCTGATGGCGCCCGAAACGGTGGCACTGGCCCAGCAACAGCAGACCAATGGCAAGGACCTCGTGCTCGGCGTGTGGATGCTGTTTGGAATGGGCTTTGGATTGATGAATCCGCGGATTCCGTTCACACCGAGCCCCGGCGCCTTCTATTGGGGCGGCTGGGGCGGCTCAATTGCCGTGGTCGATCCCGATACCCGCACCTCGATCGCCTATGTGATGAACAAAATGGGCGAAAGCACGCTTGGCGATCAGCGATCGGCAAGGATCATCGCAGCGACCTATGCCTCGCTGAAACGGTAACAGGTGCTGGCCCGGGCACGAATCCGACCCTTGCACGAAGGGCTCTGCCAGAACCCGGAGGATATGATGGCAACGATCGGTCTCTACGAAGCGATGCGGACCTTACGGGCCGTACGGCGGCTCCGCCCGGACCCGATTCCAGAAGACGTGCTCTACCGAGTCCTAGAAGCCGCCACTTGGGCACCGACTGGCGGCAACCGCCAAGCCTGGCGGATCGTTGTGGTCAAAGACCCTGCCCGCAAACAACGTCTCGGCGAATTATATAAGCAGGTCACGCTTCCCTATACCACGTCGTATATGGAGCGGTTGGCCGGTGCCCCTGAGGAGGAGCGGAGAAAAGCCGAGCGGACGATCCGCGCCAGCAACTACCTGGCGGAACATTTTGGCGAGTCCCCGGTGCTGCTGGTCGTGTGTTTTAACCCGGAAGGACTTGCGGTCACCGATGCGAAACTTGACAGACTGTCCGTTGTTGGGGGCGGCTCGATCTACCCGGCAGTAGAAAATCTCCTCCTTGCCTGCCGGGCCGAGGGCCTGGGGTGTGTGCTTACGACGCTGCTGTGTATGGAAGAACCGGAAGTTCGCAAACTCTTGGGGATTCCCGATCCGTGGGGGACAGCGGCTGTCGTGCCGATTGGCTATCCCGTCTTGCGCGGGCATGGGGCGATCTCGCGGCGGTCGGTAGAAGAATTGACGTTTGCGGATGCCTGGGGCACACCGTTTTCTCGGGAGTAGCTGAGGCGGAGCCGTCAAACCTTCACCTATGACAATCGAGGGCGAATAACCGTGGTCGATAACTTCAGTGAAAAAACCAGCTTTATCTGGTCGGTCGCCGATATCTTACGAGGGCCGTACAAGCCTAATAAATACAAGGACATCATGCTGCCGCTGACCGTTCTGCGGCGGCTCGACTGCGTGTTGGAGCCGACCAAGGACAGTGTGCTTGAAGCGAGGGAAAAATGGGCTGACAAAGGGAAGGGCATCCTCGAAGCAAAACTCACCCACATCACGGGTGTCCCATTCTACAACACCAGCCACTATACTTTTGAAAAACTCAAGGGCGACCCGAACAACATCGCCGCGAACCTGATTGATTACATCAAGGGCTTTTCCACGCGTGCCCTCGGCGTTATTGAGCATTTCGGTTTTGAGGAGGAGATCGCAAAGCTCGACAAAGCAGACCGCCTCTTTCTGATTGTCTCGAAGTTCTGCGAAATCGACTTGCATCCCGAAACCGTCTCGAACATTGAGATGGGCTACATCTTCGAAGAATTGATCCGCAAGTTCAACGAAGCGTCCAACGAGGAAGCCGGCGACCATTTTACGCCGCGCGAAGTGATCCGTCTCATGGTGAATCTGCTCTTCATGCCCGACAGTGATGTACTGACAACCAGGGGCATCGTGAAAACGTTACTCGACCCGGCCTGCGGCACCGGCGGCATGTTATCCGTCTCCGAGGAGTACCTGCGGGAACTCAACCCGCACGCCCGGCTCGAAGTCTTCGGCCAGGACTACAACGACCAGTCCTTTGCCGTGTGCGGGTCGGACATGATGATCAAGGGCCAAGACATTGACCATCTTGCCCTTGGCGACAGTTTTACCAACGATCACTTCGTCGGGAAGACGTTCGACTATATGCTCGCCAATCCACCTTTTGGCGTGGAGTGGAAGCCCGAAGCCGACCATATCAAAATCGAACACGAGGAACAGGGATTTGGCGGGCGTTTCGGCGCGGGGCTCCCGCGCATCAACGACGGATCGCTACTGTTCTTGCAACATATGATCAGCAAGATGAAGTCGCCTGAAAACGGTGGGACGCGCCTGGCCATTGTCTTCAACGGCTCGCCGCTCTTTACCGGCAGTGCCGGCTCAGGTGAGAGCGAAATCCGGCGTTGGATCATTGAGAACGACTGGCTCGAAGCCATCGTCACCCTGCCTGACCAACTCTTCTACAACACCGGTATTTACACCTATCTGTAGATCGTGACGAACCGCAAAGCTGCCGGCCGCAAGGGCAGGATTCAGTTCGTAAACGCCACGAGTTTTTTCAAGAAAATGCGGAAGTCTCTGGGCAATAAGCGCAACGAAGTCTCCGAGGAACAACGCGATGCCATTACACGGCTGTACGGCGCGCTGACCGAAGGGGAGCATGTCCGGGTATTTGATAATACAGACTTCGGTTATCGCCGTATCACTGTCGAGCGGCCACTGAGGCTGAATTTTACCGCGGACCAAGAGCGCCTCGAACGGCTGAAGCAGACGCCGACCTTCCAAAAACTAGCGGCTAGCAAGAAACACAAAGATGCCAAAGCTGCTCAGGCCGAGATTGAGGAGGGCCTGAGACTTCAGAAGTCGATCCTGTCCGCGTTAGACGGATTGAGGACGCAAGGCGTGTTCAAGAATCGAGATGGGTTCGCCACCTTGATGAAGGCCGGCTTCAAGGACGCCAGATTAAAAATTCCGACTACGCTCATCAAGGCCATCCTTGGTGCACTGGCCGGGCGGGACGAGACCGCGGACGTATGCCTCGACACCAAGGGCAACCCGGAACCGGACCCGGAACTGCGCGACTACGAAAACGTACCGCTCAAAGAAGACGTGACCGCGTACATGCAGCGAGAAGTCCTGCCGCACGTCCCCGATGCCTGGGTGGACGGGTCGAAGACCAAAATTGGCTACGAGATCAACTTCAACCGCTATTTCTACAAGTGTCAGCCACCGCGTCCGTTGGACGAGATCGAAGCCGACCTGAAGAAAATCGAGTCCGAAATCGCCGAAATGTTGACAGAATAATACCGTGGGGGCAGGCCCCCGTGCCTGCCTTAGTAGAAAACACCCAATGGCGCCCGACCGAGCCAAACATCACCGTCGTTCGCTCCGTTTGGACGGGTTTGATTACGGTCGGGAAGGTGCGTATTTCGTGACCATCTGTACCCACACCCGGGCCAGCCTGTTCGGCGAAATTGTAAACGGAGAGATGCGGTTGAACGATGTCGGGCGGATGATCGCTACACAGTGGCGTTCTTTGTCCAAACGATTTCCAAGTGTTCAACCGGCTGCGTTCGTCGTGATGCCGAATCACATGCACGGCATTATCGCGTTGATTGATGTAGGGGCGGCCCTTGTGGCCGCCCAGGGCATGGCACATAGGATCAACCCCCCAAGACGGGTAACCACAAGGGTTGCCCCTACGAGATCATTGGGCACGGTGATAGGCGCGTACAAATCATTGACAACAGTTGAATATACGCGTGGGATGAAAATGTTGGGCTGGTCACCGTTCGCTGGTCAATTATGGCAACGTAATTATTATGAACATATCATCCGCAACGAGACGGCCCTGAACCGGGTTCGCCAATACATCATGGACAACCCGGCCCGCTGGGCCGAAGACCCGGAGAATCCGAAAAGACAATTCGTATAAAGGGGGCCCGGCATGACCGCCGGCCGCAAGAATACCGTCGCGTCACACCCTACCGGGACGTACTATCCCGCGGCACACGATGTAGGGATGAAGAAATTTTTGCTCCTAACAATGACTGTAAATACCTCATGATACACAACCTCAAACCCTACCCCGCCTACAAGGACTCCGGCGTGGAATGGCTTGGCGACGTGCGGGTGCATTGGAAGGTACTGCGGATACGAAATGCAGTCGATATGAGGGTAAGCAACGTTGACAAACATACGAAGAAGGGTGAACTGCCCATTCGACTCTGTAACTATGTCGATGTTTACAAGAATGACAGAATTACCGAACAGATCTCATTCATGCGGGCCACTGCGTCAATGGAAGAGATTGAGCGCTTCCGGCTGGAAAAAGGTGATGTCCTGCTCACGAAAGACTCGGAGGCATGGAACGACATTGGGGTGCCTGCGCTAGTCGAAGACGCGGTAAAGGACCTTGTTAGCGGTTACCACTTGGCGTTGCTGCGGCCTCGTAAGGAACTGCTCTCCGGTGCCTATCTCCTTCGTGCTTTGCAATGCTCCACTATCGCTCATCAGTTCCATGTGGCAGCGAACGGGGTAACCCGTTATGGACTCTCGCATCGTGCAATCAAGTCAGTGCTTTTACCCCTCCCACCCCTCTCCGAACAACAACGCATCGCTACCTTCCTCGACCGTGAAATCACACGAATTGACGCCTTGATCGAAAAAAAGCAACGGCAAATCGAACTACTTCAAGAAAAACGCACTGCCCTCATTAGCCGCGCCGTCACTAAGGGTCTCGATCCTAACGCCAAGATGAAACCTTCCGGCGTTGAATGGCTGGGGGAGATTCCGGCGCATTGGGGGGTCAAACGCCTGAAACATGTTACAAAGTGTCTTGATGGCAAAAGGGTCCCATTAAATTCCGAACAAAGAGGTGAGAAGCAAGGAGATATCCCATATTGGGGAGCTAATGGGGTTCTGGATTACCTAGACGAATTTCTCTTCGACGAGCCTCTTGTTTTGTTAGGTGAAGATGGGGCGCCCTTTTTCGACCGCTTAAAGGATGTCGCTTTCTATGTGATGAATAAAGTGTGGGTTAATAACCACGCCCATGTCTTACGCCCTGTCGGAATCGAGCCTGTATTCCTAGCTCATGCGCTGAACATGGTTGAATATAGATCATTCATTGATGGAACAACACGTGACAAATTGACGCAAGACGACATGAATCAAATTACGATTCAGGCTCCACCAGTGGACGAACAACGCGCCATCGCCGCCTTCCTCGACCGCGAGACGGTCCGCGTTGACGCGCTAATCGAAAAAGTTGAAAAGTCCATCGCCCTGCTCCGCGAATACCGCACCGCCCTCATCTCCGCCGCGGTCACCGGCAAAATCGACGTTCGCAAGGAATCCACCTGATGCCCGGCCAACATACCGAACATGCCTTTGAAACCGCCATCGAACACTCCCTGACCACTACGGGCGGCTATCGTACAGGCAACCGTGATGCTTTCGAGCTAGGCCGGGGTATCTTCGCCCAGGATGTTTTGGCCTTCATCAAACGATCACAGCCCAGTGAATGGGAATATCTGGAGAGCATCCAGAAGGACAGCGCTGAAACCACGCTGATCGACGCGCTGTGCCAGGCGCTGGATTCGGACCACGAAGGCTGTCTTGCCGTGCTGCGCCACGGCTTCAAGTGTTTCGGCAAGCTGTTCCGGATCGCATATTTTGCCCCGGCCAGCAGGATGAATCCCGAAACGCAGGCGCTTTACCACGCCAACGACCTCAGCGTCATTCGGCAGTTACGCTATTCGCCCAAGCACAACAACACGCTTGATGTGACGCTGGCGCTGAACGGCATCCCGGTCGTCACGCTGGAACTCAAGAACCCCATGACCGGACAGACGTGGCGTAACGCTATTCACCAGTATAAGACTGATCGCGATCCCACCGACCTGATCTTCCAGTTCAAAAAACGCGCCCTGGTCCACTTTGCGGTGGATACCGAAGAGGTCCATATGACTACCCACCTCGACGGGAAGCGCACCCGGTTTCTGCCCTTTAACCGGGGCCGGGGTGGCGCAGGCAATCCGGACAACCCCGACGGGTATAAGACCGCCTATCTTTGGGAGATCGTGTTGGAACGTCATAGCCTCCTCGATATCTTGCACCGCTTCATCCACCTTCAGATTGACGAGAAGAGTCTCAATGGAAAGCAGAAGAAGCGGGAAACGATGATCTTCCCCCGCTACCACCAACTCGATTGTGTGCGTGAGACCGTTCGCCACGCGCGTGATAACGGGACCGGCAACAATTACCTCGTCCAGCATTCTGCCGGCAGCGGCAAATCCAATTCCATTGCCTGGCTGGCCCACCGCTTGGCAACGCTCTACACGGATGAAGACGAGAAGGTGTACGACTCGGTCATCGTCGTGACCGACCGCGTAGTCCTTGACCAGCAACTCCAGAACACTATCTACCAGTTTGAACACAAACAAGGCGTCGTACAGAAGATTGACATCGACTCGGCCCAACTTGCCGACGCACTCTCAAAGGGCGTGCCCATTATTATCACCACCTTGCAGAAGTTTCCCTATGCAACCGAGAAGATGGGCGGGCTGGGCAAGAAAAAATACGCCGTCATCATCGACGAGGCGCACAGCTCCCAGGGCGGTGAGACGGCAACCGAGATGAAAGGAGTGCTCGCCGAAGCCCATGTGAAGGAAGCGGCGCAGGAATACAGAAAGCAGCACGGGCTTCTCGATCATGAAGAAGAGATCGTCAAAACCATGCTCAAGCGCGGCAAGCAACCCAATATCAGCTTTTTCGCGTTCACGGCTACGCCCAAGTACAAAACTCTGGAAGTCTTCGGCCAGTCCGACGCAGGCGGCAAACCCGAGCCCTTCCACCTGTACAGTATGCGGCAGGCCATTGACGAAGGCTTCATCCTCGACGTGCTCCAGAACTACACGACCTATAAAACCTACTACCGTCTGATTAAATCCATTGAAAACGACCCCAAGGTAGATAAGCGTAAGGCTGCACGAGCGCTGGCCCACTTCCTGAGCCGGCATCCGCACAATATCGCGCAGAAGACGGAGGTCATGATCGAACATTTCCGGCACTTCACCAGGCACAAGATCGGCGGGAGGGCCAAGGCTATGGTGGTCACTGCTAGCCGTTTGCATGCCGTCAAGTATAAGCGGGCCTTCGATACGTATATTGCAGAGAAGGGCTACCAGGATATCAGGACGCTAGCGGCCTTCAGCGGCACGGTCACGGACCCCGACGTACCCGGCGTGGAGTATACCGAAGCCGGTATGAACGTGGACGACAAGGGTAAACACATCAAGGAAAAGGAATTGCCGGAGCGATTCGGCACCGACGAGTACCAAATCCTGATCGTCGCCGAAAAGTATCAGACCGGTTTCGATCAGCCGCTCCTGCACACCATGTATGTGGACAAACGCCTCGCCGGTATTCAGGCCGTGCAAACGCTGTCGCGACTCAACCGCACGGCGTCCGGCAAGGAAGAAACCTTTGTCCTCGACTTTGTGAACGAGGCTGACGACATCCGCGACGCCTTCCAGCCCTACTACGAGCAGGCAGGCGTCGGCGAGCGGGCGGAAGTGCGGCAGCTCTATGAACTCCAGGCGAAGCTCGACGCGCGTCAGGTCTACTACCAGACCGAGGTCGAAGAATTCTGCCGTATCTTCTACAAACCAAAGCGCAACCAGACTCCTGCGGACCACGCCCGCCTGAATGCCTGTATCGACCCCGCGGTCGGACGATTCAATAAACTGGAAGAAGACGTTCGGGAGGAGTTTCGTAAGGAGTTGACCGCGTTCCGAAATCTGTACGCCTTCATGGCCCAGGTGATCCCGTTCCAGGATTCAGACCTGGAGAGGCGGTATTCCTATATCCGATTGCTGCTCACCAAGTTACCCAGGGACGACCGGGGGCCGGTCTACCACTTCGATGATGAAGTCGCCTTGAAGTTTTACCGTCTCCAAAAGATCAGTGAAGGCTCAATTACGCTGGATGCCGGGCAGCAAGAACCTATCTCCGGCCCCACAGATGTAGGGACCGGAACCGCGCATGACGACAAAGTTGCGCTTTCCACGCTCATCGACATTTTGAACGACCGCTTCGGTACCGAGTTTAAGACCGGCGATCAACTCTTCTTTGAATCCATCCGCGAGGATGCCGTGAGTAGCGCTGAACTGCGCCAAGCCGCTCTGGCAAACACGCTGGAAAATTTCGGCTACGTCTTTGAGAAGGCGCTCAAAGGCATCTTTTTCGAGCGCATGGATCAGAACGAAGCGATCGCTGCCAAGTTCATGAACGAGGACAGCTTCCGCGAGGTGGTCAGCACCCATCTGCTGAACGAGGTGTATGGGCAGATTCGAGCGGAGATGTAGTATGATCTCGGTGCTCTGTCCCAGCAACTTGATCGTACCTTTTACGCGTTTCTCAGGTTACGCGTTTCTCAGGCTTTTTTCTGTTCTTCGTAGGCGCTGGCAAAGTCCTCCAGGCTGAGCGTCACATTGACGTTGAGGTCGTCATCAAGCCCTTCGAATAAAACGCCATCCTTTCCCCGCACGCTGTAAAAGACGACGCCCCCGCCATCGCCAGCCCCTTCCCGATGCGGGTCGCCCGGCGGGCTGGAGGTGTAGCTCCCCACTGGACGAATCTCCTTGAGCGAACCGTCAGGCTCATAGAGCCGATGCTCGCCTTGAACGACGAAGGTGTTCGTGAGTGCCAAGTGTCTATGCAGAAATATTTGCTCGTGGGGCGGGAATTTGAGAATGAAGTCGACGATGAGACTTTCGGTATCAACATCGAGCATGGCAAAAACAAAATGCTCGAAATCTCCCAACTTGTACCACCGCATAGTACGGTCATCGAAGGTATACGGCAGTGTCTCGGCGGCAGGAACGGTTGTCATGGATTATCCCCCTCTCTTCTGATTCGCGGAATAACGTGGAAACAGTACAGTCATCACAATCTCCTTATCGTTCGGGCGATCATTGTGCTGAGCTTGAACGCTTTGTTTCGTTTCATGTAAACCGCGACGGGAGGCTGGGTCAATGCTGATGCAGGAGGCGGGATGACAAAATACGCTGACAGTCATCAGGGCCGAACCCGCACCTATACCGAGGGTGAGCCGAATATCTGTTTGATAACGCTATGTCGACCCCGGTAAGGCTCGATAAAAGCTTCTGGAATAGCGTGCCGCTACAGGCGAAATAGCTGCTTTAAGGAGATTATCATCTGCTCTCGACGATCTGGCGGCTCGATAGTTTTATCGGTATAAGCTGGAGAGCCAACATCAATACGGGTCGTCAGCATCGAACCCGCGTCAAGACGGGCTACGACTGAATCGTTTATCCTGCGGGGAGGAGTAATGCCGAACCAGACGAATTTGGACCCCTTCGTACCTGAGGTACTAGAAGAGCCCTACGCGGTCTACGCCGAGTTGCGGCGGCGGGGCGTCTATCAGCTACCCGACACCACCATGTTCATCATGACCCGGTTCCGCGATGTCGAGTATGTCCTGATGCATCCGGAGCTGTTTTCGGTCCACGGCCTCACCGAAGGACTCACTCGCGATACCCCGGAGATTCGGGAGATCAAGGCCCAGGGCTGGCCGGATGTCAATGTGCTCAGCAAGGCCGACCCACCCGAGCACACCGGCTATCGGAGTGTGGTCAACCGGCCCTTCTCCGCCCAGAGCGTGAAAACGCTCGAACCCCGCTTACAGGAGATCGCCAACCGCTTGATCGACGCCTGCCTGGAGAGCACTGAGATCGAATTTGTCAGCCAGCTTGCCCGGCCCTTTCCGCTCTACGTCTTTGCCGAGCTGATGGGCTTGCCGGAGGAAGATATTCCCCGGGTGAAGCGGTGGTGTGATGCCCGCATTGAACGCATGAGCGGGACCATGATCAGCCACGAGCAGGAACTCGCCTGCGTGCGCCTGGCGGTGGAGTTTCAGCACTATCTGTTTCGCCAGATCGAAGAGCGCCGGGCAGCGCCCCGCGATGACCTGATCTCCCATATGGTGACGGCCTCGGTGGAAAAATTCGGGGGGCGCTCGCTGACGACTGAAGAGCTGATCAGCATGATCGACATTATTCTGCTGGGGGGTAACGATACGACGATCAATTTGCTGAGTAGCGGTCTGGCGCTGCTGCTCCAGCATCCTGAGCAACTGGCCCTGGTGACGGCAGACCCCGCGCTGATTTCCAACTTCGTTGAAGAAGCGATGCGGATCGAATCCCCGGTCCAGTGTCTGTTTCGGACGGTTAAAGAGGACACCCAGATGGACGGCGTCCGGCTGCCCAAAGGGTCCCGGGTGGCGGTCATGTATGGCGCGGCCAACCGGGACGCTGAGCAGTTCCCGGACCCGGACCGGTTTGACGTGCGCCGGCCGAATGCCAGGATGAGCGTGGCCTTTGGCGCGGGGGTGCATTTCTGTCTCGGCGCTTCGTTGGCGCGCCTGGAGGGGAAAGTCGCCTTTGAGGCCCTCCTGAGCCGGCTGGGCACGCTACGTCTGGCCGAGGGCAAGAACGACTTCCGCTACGCCATCAACCCCGTTATCCGCGGTCTCAAGGAGTTGCATATCGAGTGCGACCCAAGCGTGAGAATGAACGAGACAAGAGGGGTGCGGTATGACAACGCGTGAAAAGGTCTATGCGGCTCTGGTTGTCTTAGGGGTTCTCCCTCCCCATGTATTATAACGTCCAGTATATGGGCGCAGGGGGCAATCTTCTGGTTGATTTCTTCACTGTGCCAATGGATAGCGCGGTGACAGCCTCACTCCTGTTCGACCTGTTGGTCGCCTTTGCAGCGTACAACGTCTTGTTATTCTCCGAGGGACGAACGCTGGGGACACGGAATTTTGTTATTTGCCTTGTGGTCTCGTGGCTGGTGGCGTTTGCCGCCGGCCTGCCGTTATTCCTGTTGCTCCGCGAGCGACAGAAAAGACTTTCTGAGAGTACTTAGACTCATTGCGGTTGTCTTTGTGGAGGGTGTCGATTCGGGGAAAGGCCCTCACCCTAGCTCTCTCGAAGGGAAAGGGGAAATCGGAGCAAGGCAGCCATGTTAAAAGCGCTGGAGATGGACAACTATAAGGAGGGGCTTTCGTATGGACTTCAACCCACTGTCTCCGGAAGTAACTGCCAACCCGTATCCGTATTACACTGAACTGAGGAACAAAGCCCCAGTGATCTGGCTTGAGCCTTTTCAGTGTTGGGCGCTAAGCCGCTATGCGGATGTGGACTTTGCCTTACACAACCCGCAGATCTTCTCATCTTCGGTATTTACTGCTGAAGCTTTGGGCGATCTGAATCCAGTACCAGAGGTGCCGTGGATTCTTGACATGAATCCTCCCGACCATACCCGGCTGCGGAAGCTGGCCAATAAAGGCTTTACGCCTCGCCTGATCCGGGCACTTGAACCCCGGGTACAGGCAATTATCCAAGAGTTGCTCCAACCGCTCCGGGGTCAGTCGGAGAGCGATCTCGTCTCAACATTCTCCGGCCCGCTCCCAACGATCGTAATCGCGGAGATGCTTGGTGGCGAGTTTGAACGACGTGATGACTTTAAGGTCTGGTCGGACGACATCGTCAGGGCAACGGGCCGCCCCACAGACGAGGCCGAACGGACGGAAGTCCGAGAGAGCCTGGCCGGACTGCGAGTCTATTTCGAGCAGATGATTGAACATCGCCGTACTCGTCCAGAAGATGACGTGATTAGCGCTCTTGTGCAAGCTGAAGAAGAGCGTGCCACGCTGTCTGCTGCCGAGATTCTAGCTCTCGCCGCATTACTCCTAGTGGCGGGAAACGAGACTACAACGAACTTGATTGGAAACGCAGTTCTGACCTTACTTAACCATCCTGATGAATTGGCGAAAGTTCGATCAGACCGTTCGCTGGTGCCCGCGCTCGTCGAGGAAGTCCTACGTTACAACTCGCCCGTTCAGGTAATTTTTCGTCGGACGGCCCAGGATGTGGAGTTGGAAGGCGGCAAGATTCCAGCCGGGCAGAACGTGTTCTTACTACTCGGATCGGCAAATCGTGATGAGCGTCAATTCCCCGAGTCTGACCGTTTTGACATCGCTCGTAATCCACAGGATCACGTCGCCTTTGGCTATGGCATTCACTACTGTTTAGGCGCTCCGCTGGCCCGGCTGGAAGGCCGGAATGCGTTAGAAGCGCTGCTGTTCGACTGCCCGCCTTTTACCTGTGCAACAGAACAAATCGAGCAGATTACGTCGATAGTTGTCCGAGGCCCACAGACTTTACCGCTCCGATTTGATACAGCAGGAGTGTAAAGTCTGAACAAAAAAAGGAGGAACAGTATGGCAGTGCAGGGAACGTGCGATCAAAAGTTTCAGGAAGTGCGGCAGGAGTTTGAGCGTAATTTTGCCGAGCGGGGTGAAGTTGGCGCATCGGTATGTGTGGCCGTCGGCGGACAAACCGTGGTCGATCTGTGGGGCGGGACGGCCAACACCGAGACCGATACGCCGTGGACCGATGAGACAGTCAGCATCGTCTTTTCCTCAACAAAAGGGGCAACGGCCATTTGCGCTCACGTCCTGGCCTCGCGCGGCCAACTCGACCTTGACACACCGGTCGCTACCTACTGGCCCGAGTTTGCCCAGGCCGGCAAAGAACACATCCCGGTCAAAATGTTGCTGAATCATCAGGCCGGGCTGCCTGCGGTGCGCGAAAATCTCCCGCAAGGTGCCTATGCCGATTGGGACCTGATGGTCGATGCCTTGGCCAAAGAAGAACCGTTCTGGGAGCCCGGCACCCGGAACGGCTATCATGCCCTTACCTATGGCTGGCTGGTCGGCGAGGTGGTCCGGCGCGTCTCCGGTAAGTCGCTCGGCACCTTCTTTCGGGACGAGATCGCCCAGCCCCTTGGCCTGGACTTCTGGATCGGTTTACCCGAAGACAAAGAGTCGCGGGTGGCGCCCATGATTGCCGCCGAGCCCGACCCAAGCAGCGCGCTCTTTCAGGAAATGACCAAGCCGGGCACGCTGGCGGCATTGGCCATACTCAATCTGGGCGGCTATATGGGCGCCGTTCCCGAGTATGACACCCGGGCCGCGCACGCCGCAGAAATCGGCGGTGCGGGCGGGATCACTAACGCGCGTGGACTGGCCGGCCTGTATGAACCGCTCGCCCTGGGCGGCAAAAAGGACGACATTGAACTCGTCAACCCCGGGACCCTGGCCCGCATGGGTCGCGTGTCGTCTTCAACCGGCAGGGATGCCGTGCTGGTCATGCCGACCCGGTTTGCCCTGGGCTTCATGAAAACTATGGACAACCGCAAGGAGCCGCCTGGCGTACAGGACAGCGTCCTGTTCTCGGAGGAGGCGTTCGGCCATGTTGGCGCGGGCGGCTCGTTTGGTTTTGCCGACCCGAAAGCCGGCATGTCCTTTGGCTATACCATGAACCGGATGGGCTCAGGCGCGTCGCTCAATGAGCGGGGACAGAGCTTGGTCGATGCGGTGTACCGCGCGCTTGGGTATCAGTCCAGCGCCTCGGGGGCGTGGCAATAGACGGGGAGAGAGATAGAGACAGACATGATGAGTTGTTAGTGGTTAGGAGTCAGTTTTTAGCAACCAGGAACTCAAAACTAAAAACTCAGAGACAGAGAAAGGGAATTGTATGGCAGGACTACTAGATGGAAAGGTGGCTCTGATCACGGGAGCGAGCACCGGGATTGGCCGGGCGACTGCCCAGATATTTGCCCGGGAAGGAGCAAAAGTCGCGGTGGCGGATGTGAATGTCGAGGGCGCTGAAGAAACCGTGCGCTTGATAAAAGACGCGGGTGGCGAGGCGATCTTTATCCAGACTGACGTTTCCAAAACGGCTGATACTGAGGCGATGGTCAAGAAGGTCGTTGAGACGTATGGCCAGCTGGACTGCGCGTTTAACAATGCCGGAATCGAAGGAGACTTCGTGCCCACACCGGACTATCCTGAGGCAACCTGGGATAGGGTAATCGGCATTAACCTTAAAGGCGTATGGCTCAGCATGAAAGCGGAAATCCAGCAGATGCTCAGCCAGGGTGGAGGCGCGATTGTGAATACGGCCTCTGTGGCCGGTTTACAAGGTATAGCGGCTGGGTCTGCCTACGTCGCAGCCAAACATGGTGTGGTCGGACTCACCAAAACCGCGGCGCTTGAGTATGCCAAGTCTGGCATTCGGGTGAATGCGGTCTGCCCAGGTGGCGTGGATACGCCTATGCTCAAACGCGCCTTTGAGAAAGTGCCTGAAATGGCGGAAGGCATTGGTGCGGCTGAGCCTGTTGGTCGTTTGGGTCAACCGAGTGAGATTGGCGAAGCCGTCGCCTGGCTGTGTTCTGAAGCGGCCTCGTTTGTCACCGGTCATCCCATGGCAGTCGATGGCGGTTATGTGGCGCAGTAAAGGGGCAGCAGCGCAGGCCCCCTTGATCCCTTCGTTCATGATGGCAAAACAGGATAGTCTGGAGTGAAACTCAAGGAGGACGGGGATGGCAACATTCGATACGATTATCAGAGGCGGAACCATTGTCGATGGGACACGCGTCCCACGCTACAAGGCCGACATTGGGATTACGGACGGCAAGATCGCCAAAATCGGGCGGCTGCATAAGAGTGATGGCGCACAAGTCATAGACGCGGACGGGCTGATCGTTGCCCCTGGCTTCATTGATCTGCATACCCACTACGACGCCCAGATTCACTGGGACCCATACTGCTCCATCGGCGGCTGGCACGGCGTGACGTCGGTGACCATCGGCAACTGCGGCTTTGGTTTTGCCCCGGTCCATGGCAAGGATTTCGAGCGTGCCCTACTGTCCTTGTCGCGCAACGAGGCCATTCCACTCGAACCCATGAAAGTCTCGATGAAGCCGGACTGGGAAACCTTCCCGGAGTGGATGGATCATCTGGATCGACTGCCGCTGGGCATTAATCTCTCGCAGTTGGTGCCTATCACCCCGCTGGTTGCCTATACCATGGGAGGATTTGCCGAGGCCAAGAAACGTCTACCCAATGAAACGGAAGTCCAGACCGCGGTGCAATTATTTCATGAAGCCATGCAGGCCGGCGCCGTTGGCTGGGGAGCGCAACGCCTGTTTCCGGAAAGTACCGCTTCGGTCCAGCGTGACTATGATGGCACGCCGATGATTTCGGATGTTCTGTCGGATGAATTCTACCTGACTATGGCTGAGGCGCTCGGTGAACATGAGATTGGCTTTATTGAGTTGACCCAATCGAGCGCGACGGCCAATGACGAAGGCATCGGTATGCTGCGCGACATGAATTTCAACACCCAACTGGCCGAGCAGAGCCGGCACTCGGTGATCTATAACGCCCTCGTTGCCCACGAACAGACGGTTGAACCGCTCCGCGCCCAACTCAGATGGCTGGACGATATGGTTGAAAAAGGGATCCCCGTGTATGGCCAAGCGGCGACGGTTCGTGCCCCCTTCACGATTAATTTTAAGGACTGGAATCTGTTTGATGACAATGAGACCTGGCGCGAAGCCACGCTGGGAACCGTTGAAGAGAAGCGAACCAAGCTGGCCAATCCAGAAATGCGCAAAGCTATGCGGGCAGAATACGATGCGGGGACGCCGACGCGTGACTTCATTTTTGGCGAGCTGCATAAATTCGTTGCAATCAAGATCAAAGATCCCGAGCTGCGGGAGACCTATCTGAATCTGTCTGTCGAAGAAATCGCCAAACGGGACAATAAGCATGTGATCGACGCGATCTTGGACGTCAGTGTGGCGGACAACCTGGAGGCAGAATGGTTAGGGCCGGTCGTCAACGGGAATGCGCAGATTCATAAGGAGATGATGAGCTCACCGGTCGCCATTCCAGGTGCGTCCGATGGCGGCGCCCATATCAAATTCCTCACGCTGGGGGTGTACCCAACCGATATGCTGACCTGGCTGGTGCGTGATACCCATGCGCTCAGTTTGGAAGAAGCTCATTTCCGCTTGAGCGCACTCCCGGCCTGGGCCGCCCAGTTCAAAGACCGCGGTACGCTACGCGAGGGTTTGGCGGCAGATATCGTGATCTATGATCTGCCGAATCTCAAGCTACTGCCCATTGAGGTTGCCTACGATCTGCCAGCTGGCGAATGGCGCCGGATACAAAAGGCCGCAGGCTATCGCCATATTTTGGTGAACGGAGTTGAAACCTTCCAAGATGGGAAATGCACAGGAGCGACACCGGGTGGCTTGCTACGCCACGGGCGGGCTGTCTAGGACTGCTTTTCAGCAGATAGATTCCGGGAGCGCGGGCGGAGCGCCCGCGCTTTCCCAAAGGTCGCATTCAACGCTAATCGTTCCGGGGGCCGGCGATACGCCCCCCTATTTGACGATCAGCCCCTCGAAATCGCCCTGCGTACGCCAGGCGGCGAGCATATCGTAAAAGGGCACCGCGCCGTCGGGATACTGGGTTTCGATAAAGCCCTGCCCTTCATTTTTTCCCTCCCCGTTGTAATACCCTGGCGTACAGGTGTTCTGGTACTCGGTCATGAAGGTCGGGCCGGTCACCAGCTTCACCCATTCGTCCTCAGCCTCAAGGGTAGGCTCGATTGATTTCGCGTCCCGAGCTTCCACCTGGGTAATGAGATGGGCGATGTGAACGGCCTGCCCGTTCAGCATATAGGTGAAGTTGGGCGCGAGACCAGTCTGGGTAAGCCCCATATGGAAGCAGTTCGGAAAGCCGTTGCTCAGAAAGCCGTGGTAGGTCTTCATGCCGTCCGCCCAGTAGTCGCTCAGCGACAGCCCGTCACGGCCGTACACCTCGAACTCGGCGCGCCGCGTATACGCCGTCCCGACCTCGAAGCCGGTCGCATAGATCAGGCAGTCCACTTCGTACTCGACGCCGTCCACGACCACCGCGTTCTCAGTGACACGCTCGACGCCCCTCCCCTTGGTGTCCACCAGCTTCACGTTGGGTCGGTTGAAGGTCGGCAGGTATTCGTCGTTGAAGGTCGGGCGCTTGCACCACTGTCCGTACCAGGGCTTGAGCGCTTCCGCGGTTTCCCGGTCGGTGACGGTCGAGGACACGCGCGCCCGAATCTCGTTCATCTTCTGGTAGTCGGCGATCTCCGACATGAGCGCCATACCTTCGTCGGAGAGGTTTGAATCCTCCTTGCCCGTAAGCAGTTCAGAGAGTTTCTTGAACAGGCTGGTCCACTTGTCGCCGACGAGGTCTTCCTCAACCGGCAGCCCAGCCAAAATGGAGCAGAAATTGGTGTTGCGGTAATCCTGCCAGCCCGGCTTCAGGGTCCTGATCCATTCCGGGTCGGTCGGCTTGTTGCCGCGCTCGTCCACCGAGGAGGGCGTGCGCTGGAACACGTAGAGCTGTTTGGCGTGCTCGCCGAGATGCGGCACGGACTGAATCGCGGTGGCCCCGGTACCAATGATACCCACGCGTTTGTCTTTGAGCTTGTGCATGCCACCGGTCGTATCACCACCGGTGTAGTCGTAGTCCCAACGGCTGGTGTGGAAGGTATGCCCTTTGAACTTTTCGATATCGGGAATCGCCGGCAGCTTGGGCCGGTTCAGGGGCCCACTCGACATGATCACAAAGCGCGCCCGGAAGACATCGTCACGATCAGTGGTAATCGTCCAGCGCCCCTCCTCGTCGTTCCAGCGTGCCTCCCTGACCTGGGTCTGGAAGCAGGCCCGCTCGTAGAGGTTGAAGTGCTTGCCGATCCGCTGGGCGTGCTCAAAGATCTCCGGCGCAAAGGAATATTTCTCCTTGGGCATATAGCCGGTCTCTTCGAGCAGGGGCAGATAGACATAGGACTCGATGTCACACTGCGCACCGGGGTAGCGGTTCCAGTACCAGGTCCCGCCAAAATCTCCGGCCTTCTCGATGATACGAATATTAGTGATTCCAGCCTTCTGCAGTCGCGCTGCCGCAAGCAGACCGCCAAAGCCGCCACCGATAATCACCGCGTCGAGCTCTTCTTGCAGCGCGGGGCGCGTAAAGCCCGGCTCAACGTAGGGGTCGGTGTTGTAGTGGGCGTACTGGCCGGTGATTTCCTGATACTGATTATTCCCGTCTACGCGGATACGCTTGGTCCGCTCCTCGGCGTACTTCTGACGCAGGTCAGCCGGATCAAAGCCCAGTTCTGCGGGAGTGGGAATTCCGTTCGGTTGGGACGACGCTACCGCTTCATTCATCTATCAGCCCTCCTTCTCGATGCGGGTGTCTTCGGGCAGGATATTGTCTCCGCCCGCGCAAAGCTTTGCATACCGATAAAATTTTTACAACGCGCGCCCTTGGGGGAGATTCGACAAAGCGATGATTATCTTTTAGATTTGTCAGACGCTGCACAGCGCAAGGAGTGAAACCTAAGGACCACCACGGAGGACTGAATACATGAGCGAAGCGCAGGAGAAGCCCCTGATTGGCACCATGGACGGGCTCTCGAAGCCGAAAAAACCGCAGTCGTACTACGATGCCATCAAGCAGAAATTTGCCCAGGAGCGTGATCTCAGGCTGCACTATCGCCCGGAAGGGACGCAGCAGTATACGTCTGACCTTACCGGTTCTTTCGCCAAATACGAGACCGACCCTTACGGGGGCGAGGTCGTCCCGCGTGCACCCATCAACGACACAGTCGAGTGCTTATTCATTGGCGGTGGGTTCTCGGCACTGCTCACGTCGGCTCGGCTGCGGGAGTATGGTGTTGAGAGTATCCGCGTCGTCGAGCGGGGAGCGGATGTGGGCGGCACGTGGTACTGGAACCGTTATCCTGGGGTCGCCTGCGACGTGATCTCGTATGACTACCTGCCGCTGCTTGACGAGATGGACTACGTACCCAAGAACCATTACGCCAAGGGCCCGGAAATCCTGGCCCACTGCCAGGCTATTGCGCGGAAATATGGCCTGTACGAGCTGGCGGTTTTCCAGACCACGGTCACCTCAACCGTATGGCATGAAGAAGAGGAGATGTGGCACCTCACCACAGACCGGGGCGACCACATGAAGGCGCGCTTCGTCATCTGTGCCAACGGCACCCTGTCCAAGCCCAAACTGTCCAAGATTAGGGGCATGGAGTCCTTCGAAGGCCACTCCTTTCATACCTCGCGCTGGGACTATGATTACACCAGGGAAGACTTGTCGGGCCTGGAAGATAAGGTCGTCGGCGTCATCGGCACGGGCGCGACCGCGGTGCAGGCTATTCCCGGTCTCGGCGCTTCATCCAAAGAGCTGTACGTGTTCCAGCGTACGCCGTCGTCGATTGACATCCGGGACGACTGGCCGACCGATCCCAACTGGGCACGCAAACTGAAGCCGGGCTGGCAGGCCAAGAGACGCGAACGCGCCATGCGCGGGCCGCGGCTGACCGGGGAACAGAAGGCCGAACGGGCGACCATGTCTCGTGAGGAGAAGATCCGGCGGCAGGAGAACGCCAACATCGACTATATGACGCGCATTCACCAGCGTATTGATGAGGTTGTGAAAGACAAAGCCACCGCCGACGCGCTCAAGCCCTGGTATATGTTCATGTGCAAGCGGCCCTGCTTTCATAACGACTACCTGCCGACTTTCAACCGTCCCCACGTCCATCTCATCGATACCCACGGCAAAGGCATCACCGAGATCACCGCAAAAGGACCGGTGTTTGAGGGCAAACAGTACGCGCTTGACCTGCTCATCTATGCCACCGGCTTCGAGGTGCAGAAAACCGGCATTTACAATCAGATCAAAGGAGAAAACGGCCTCGACCTGAACGATAAATACAGCACCGGTATCCGCACCTTGCTCGGCATCCACTCGCAGGGCTATCCCAACCTGTTTATCATGGGTGGTTACCAAGCCTCGTTTCAGTTCAACCTGACGGATATGCTGCAATCCCAGGGCGATCACATTGCGGCCTGCATCGACTATGTGCGGCGGCATAACTATCAGTCCATCGACGTGGCTCCCGAGGCAGAGGAGTGGTGGGTACAGGAAGTGATCCATCATCGCGGCAAAACCACCCGCAACCAGGACTGTACGCCGGGCTATTATAATTTCGAGGGCGAATTTCAGCGCCGTCAGGACGGTAATTATAACGGCGGCTTTCCCAAGTATGTGACGCACCTCAAAGAAGTCCGGGCCCAGATGGCAGAGCATTTTGTGTTTACGAAAAGATAAATCACTGGAGAGCGAGGGTAGAGGTGATATGGCCCAAATAAAAGTCATTCATGATCCGGTCGGAGAAACCCTCACCGTTTACTGGGATGATCCAGAACATGAGGAAGTATGCGAAGAAGTAGGCCACGGCCTTATTTTGATTAAGGACGCCCAAGACGAAGTTATTGGCTTTGAGGATTATACTTTAAGTCAAAAACTCCCGTCCAAGAACTCGGAGTGGTACTCCAAACGGCAAATGCCTCATTGCAGCCCTCATAAATGAAGCAGGAGAACATGAGATATGACCACGCCATACGAAACATTTATCCTCGAACGCTCCGGTCCGATTGTCACCGTCTCTTTCAATCGACCGGCAAAACTCAACCCCCTCAACGAGCAGGTACTGCGCGAGTTCCTGGCTATTACCTACGAGCTCCAAGAGGACGATGACTCACGAGTTGTGATTCTGACCGGCAAGGGTCGTTCGTTCAGCGTTGGCGCGGATATGAACGCCCTGTCCAACAGTGCCAAAGCGGAAACCCAAGCCACGCTCACCGATACTGCCAGGCTCCGTATGGCAAAGCTCGGCTGGCGGGTGATGGACGAGTGGGAACGCCTGGACCAGATCAGCATCGCCGCGGTCAATGGCTTTGCGGTGGGCGGTGGCGTGTCCTTGGCTATGGCGTGTGATTTTCGCATTGCCGCCAGTGGCGCCCGCATGTGGTTGCCCGAGGTGCGGCTGGGCGTGCCGTATATGTGGGGCTCGATTACCCGTATGATCAACCTGATCGGCATGGCCAAAGCCAAAGAACTGGTGATGACCTGTGATGAGCTGACCGCGGAAGAAGCCTGTGAGGTCGGCCTGGTCAACCAAGTCGTTCCGTCGGAGGAACTGCACGACGCGGTCCACGCCTTTGCCCAGAAGCTGCTCAACAAGCCGCCCATGGCGCTGCGCCGTACAAAAGAATTTTTCAAAGCGCTGAGCACCAACAAGGCTGGCGATATTACCTACGCCGACGCGCATCTGGGGCTGGCCTGCACGCTCGGGGACGATATGCGCGAGGCCGTAGCCGCGTTCCGCGAGAAACGCGATCCGGTGTTTGCCAATCGGTAGAGCAATTCACCATTATGTGTGGCCGTTCGGTGTCGGGTTAGCCACAGGCGTAACCCGACACCGAACGGCCAGCGCCACTTACCTGTGACGAGATTTTTCTTCCCGTCGGTCTTTGAGGTAAAACCCAAGCCAGCCGATAATGGTGACCCCCAGCACTAAGGACAATAATAACGCAAGTTCCATACAGCCCCGCTATCATCCCCCTTCTTTGGAACGTCGGCAAGTCACAGACTCACTTACCAAACCAGAAAGCAGGTGCTAGTCTGGCTTAGGGAGATTCCTATGCAACAGACTGCCATTGATTCGATCCAGTACGACACGCTTGTTCAAGACGAGCGGGTCCACAGATCGCTGTACACCGATCCGCAAATCTTTACCGATGAGTTGGAAAAAATTTTCTACCACGGCTGGGTGTTCATCGGGCACGACAGCGAAATCCCCCAGCCGGGGGACTTTATTACGCGCCAGGTCGGCACCCAGTCGGTCATCCTGGTACGCGGCACGGACCGCACCGTCTCGGCCCTCCTCAACCGCTGTGCGCATCGTGGCACGACCGTCTGCCCGGCGGAACGCGGCCACGCCCGCACGTTTACCTGTCCCTATCACGGCTGGAGCTATGACCTGACTGGCGCCTTGCAGGGTGTCCCCTACCCGGCCGGATACGGGGAGTCTTTTGATAAAAAAGACTATGGGCTGACGCGCGTACCGCGCCTGGAGAGCTATCGCGGTTTTGTGTTCGTCAGTCTGAGTCCGAGCGGTATCTCGCTGGCCGACCACCTTGGCGCGGCGGCTCAGTTGATCGACCGGGCGTGCGATCTCTCGCCGGAGGGCGAGACCGAACTCAGCGCCGGCTGGATCAAGCATCGCTACCCGTCCAACTGGAAAATGCTGCCCGAAAACGACACGGACGGCTATCATCTCGGCTTTGTGCATCGCTCCATATTGAAAGCGGTCGGCTCGCAGTATCGGCGCTTTGTGGGTGAGGAAAAAAGTATCAAGTCCGTCCTGCGCGACTGGGGGAAGGGGCATACGGAAATCGATTTTGTCCCCGCCTACCAGCAGCCGTTTGAATGGTTCGGCGGCGTCTCGGAGGGTCTGGCCGCGTCCTATCTGGCGGCCATGGAGCACAGCTATGGCAAAGAGGAAACCCAGCGCCGGGTTTTCGACGGCCCGCCGCACGCCTTTATTTTTCCCAATCTCTTTCTGGCCGAGATGAACATCGCCATCATGCAACCCGTCAGCGTTGACGAATGCGTCCAGTGGCACACGCCCCTATTCCTCAAGGGTGTGCCCGAATTCAACAAGCGCTTATTACGGCAGAGCGAAGCGGCAATGGGGCCGGGGTCGTTTCTGCTGCCCGAAGACGTGACGATTGCGAGTCGCAACCAGGTCGGATTAGTGACGCAGAACGCCGAGTGGCTGGAGCTGAGTCGCGGCCTGAACCGTGAGTATGTTGATAGCCAACAGCAGCGTGTCGGGCATATGACCGACGAGACAACAAACCGGGCGTTCTGGTTGCACTATCGCAGCGTGATGCAAAACGGTCAGTCATAACAGCCATGGTGTCCGACGCCGAGTATCGAACTGTTGAGGCATTCCTGTATAAAGAGGCGCGTTTCGCGGATGAGGCGCGCTATGCGGACTGGGAAGTCTTGTGGACGGACAAGGCCGTGTACTGGGTACCGGCGACAACCGACCCGGAGGCTGATCCCAACACCCATATCTCGCACATCTACGACAACCGACAGCGGATTGCCACGCGCATAAAACTCCTGCAAAGCGGCCATCGCTACAGCCAGGAACCGGCCTCGTCCATGCGCCGGCTGATTTCTAATATCGAAGTCGAGAAAAATGAGCGCAATGAATTCGTTGTGGGCTCGAATTTCCTTTTGGTCGAACTCTCGATTCAGGCCAAACATGAGACCCATCTGTGGGCCGGACGCACGACGCATACCCTTCAGTGGGTTGACGGCGAGCTCAAGATGAGCCGCAAAAAAGTCATTCTGGTCAACGCCGCCGAACCGCTGCCGAATATGTCGTTTTTGATATAGTGGCCCGAGCGGAAACGACTTATGGCTGACGAAACAATTCGCGATCACACGCCTTCTATCTTGCTCAAGGACATCTGGCCAATTGAAAAAGTCAAAGACTACAAGGTCCACTTTGGCCGTTGGAACGGCGATATCCAGCCGTTGGATGCATGGGTGCGTGACCGGTCGGATTGGGTTGGGTGGCAGGAGTACCGTCCTCAGAAGAATGAGTTTAGCCGACCTTACATTTTCTCGCTTATGAACTTCTATCCCAATGACCAAAGGACTTGGTTATTCGGCGGGGTCTTCAAGGTTATAACGAGGTATGAGGACCGATACGAAGTTGAGCTCACGGACCAAGGGGAGCCGTTTATTGGCCGCCTGAAGCTGCGGTCGGATTATGCGAGACGGGCAACACGAGTTAATTTCGAGCATCACTATGATGGAAGCTATCCCCTGCGGGTAATGGAGATTCTGCGTGAGCCTTATTCGGGTCGGGCGTTTCCAGGCTAAAATCGAGATCTCTTTCTCCGAGCTAGAGGTATTAGTGTCGAACGATAGGCCGGATTGGAAGACCGCACTCGAACATGTAAAAGGTGTTTACTTGATTACGGATACCAGCGCCCCACACCTATATTATATTGGATCAGCCTATGGTGATCAGGGTATCTGGTCGCGCTGGAGCAGGTACATTAAAACAGGACATGGAGAAAATGTGGAGCTAAAAGAATTGGTGAAAGACCTCGATTACTGTCGGTCCCATTTTCGGTTCGCTCTTCTAGAATACCTGCCGGCGTACACCGAGGATGCTATGGTTATTGAGCGGGAGACGCATTGGAAGCAGGTTCTGTTGAGCCGCGAGTACGGCCTCAACCGGAACTGAGCCCAGCTCTGTAGGTCGGGTTAGCCGCCGGCGTAACCCGCCAACCCGCCGCCCGGTCCCTGTCGGATTACGCTTTGCTAATCCGACCTACGGGAACGACACAGCATCGTGAAGCACTCCAGCTTATGAGGATTACCATTGATGACCATGTATAATCCCCCTCATCCGGGTGAGTTCATCCGTACCGTATATTTGGAGCCGTTTGGTCTCATATCTCGATTTCTGGCCACGAAGTTGGGCATCTCGCCCTCGACCCTGAACCGAGTGATTAAGGGAACGAGTAGGATCAGTCCGGAAATGGCCCTGCGGCTCTCGAAGGCGTTGGGGCGCTCCCCCGAGAGTTGGCTGGCCATGCAAGATAATTATGACCTGTGGCAGGCCCGCCAGCACACAAGTCTTGAGAACATTCGTAAGGTGAAGTTTGAGGCTGCGTGAGTGGACTGCTAATCTTTCTCGTCGGGGCGCTGTAAGCGGAGCAAGACTCATGACGACATACAGGGTTCAGAGACTGCGCGAGTTGCGTGACGAGATGAAGGTAGTGGCGCGCGGGCAGAAACCGGCTCCTACGGACGCGGCGCGACCCAGCTTCAATTCCGTTGAGGCGCTGGTGCGTTTGCTCACCCCGGAGAACCGTCGGCTGCTGTCGCTCATCCGTGACCGCAAACCCGAGTCCATAACCGAACTGAAGGAATGGACCGGACGCGCTCAGCCCAATCTCAGCCGCACGCTGGCCAAGCTGGAAGCGGCAGGGCTCGTCACCATGAAGCCCGGCAATGACCGCCGCAAGATTCCCCAGGTCAGGGTCCGCAAGATCACAGTCGAGATTGATCCCTGCGGCGGGCAAGATCATCTGCAAATGGCCTGATAACGAGGCAGTCTCCTCACCTCATGCCTCAGCTACCATCTTTGTCAGGGTATGACCCCGCAAACGCTGGAAGCCGCTGTAGAGCCTCAAGATAATGCCGGGCAATCCCGGAGCCGTAATCTCTCGGGCAAAAGACGGCCGTTCGAGCAGGCTTTCATAGTGCGTCTTGAGTCGCGGGTGACGCTTGATGGGGTAGCCGGCACACACCAGCCGATGGAGAGAGATGAACCAGGCGATTTCGAGCACAGAGATCCGTTGTCCGATCAGCCACGTATTCGCCTGTAACCACCGCTCAAGCGTCTCAAAGGCCGCGGCAAAGGCATGGACTGAGGCCCGGGCCTGATCCGGTCGTATTCCGTCCTTGGCAAAGGCGCGCCACCAGGCAACTTCTTTGTCTCGCTTGACGTCCGGCGCCCCGCTTTTTTCATAGGCTTCCAGCACCTTGGGGGACTTTTTTGTCAGAACGTACGGCACCAAAAACCCCATGGTGATCGTCCGCAGGTCCATATGAAGCGAGTCTTCAAGCGCCAGGGATTCCCGGACTGTCGCGCGCTCAGCCGTATCCTGGGGGAAGAATGAGGGGGTTGTTGAGGGCAGCGCATCGAGATGTTCCATGATGTCATTCTCTCAACATGGACAACACCATCATGGACCAACACCGGGACAACGCCTCTGGGATTGATGCCGAGAAACCAGGGGCTAGCATGCGCCTGGCGGAGCAGATCGACCGGATGGGACTCCCACGCAATCCCCTTTTCCGCTAGGAGAATCCGGACCTTCTGGGAACACGCGGAACCCTGAAAGTGCAAGAGGTGGAGGCCCTGCCAACTCTTGACCTCTTGCGTAGTGACGGTCTCGTCAGAAAGCTGCATCAGACTGCTCCTCGTTGACGGTATGCGAGGAAAGATAGTACAGCAAGGAATGAAACGCCAGTCGAATGGGAGTCGGATTAGGCTATGCTGACCTGACCTACGGTTCAAGTCATTTGAGCTCGCTCGAGGCGTCCTTGAATGCTCGCAGCACCGCGTTCATACGCGTCTGGTAGCCTGCTCCCTGAGCTTTGAACCATTCGAGCACATCGGCATCCACGCGCAGGGAAATCGAAGCTTTGGGGGGAATCGGTCGCAAGCCCCGACGTGCAATGCCGCGCACGATATGATTCACCTCGAAAGCCGGATGCTCGTCGGTAAGCGTAATGTCTTTCTCTTTCATCGCCTTGATACGCGGCCAATCCGTCTTAGATGTTTTGGAAGAAGATGATTGGTTCATTTCTCGTCGCCTTTCGGAATGAGATGATATGAATGCGCTCTGTCGTCTCGGTATGCACGAGCGACACGCAAACGCCTCTCAGAAGGCTAAGCGTTACAAAACGCTGTTCGAGATAGTGAAATCGATCATCCTCAAATGTAAATGTCGGGCTAGCAAAGACCTCCTCGGCATCTGCGAAGTCCAAGCCGTGATGAGTAGGGTTTGTTCTTCGCTTGGCTTCGTGCTACGTAAATTGCACCTGAGGGGAGTATATACATATAGTATATTCGTCAAGGAAGCGGCCGGGGCTGGACAAACATCCGACACCCTGGGGCTGTGCGGCTTCGAGAGAGTAACGGACTCAACCCGGCAGCCGTTTTCGATGGGCGCTCGCCCTAACGCTGTGACTCAAATAGATACACCCGCCCGACGTTGACCTCGCCCATGATGTGCTGACCAGGGGTGCTCATGGCGAACTCTGGAATGCCGTCCTGATTCAGGTCGCCCGGCGAAAGTACGGTGTAGCCGAATTTTGAGCCCTGGTGGCCCCACGGGTTATCGAGCGTCATGAGGTGCCGCCCGTCACGCCCATTATAGACAAACACCTCGCCCTGAATGTCGAACGCATCCACGGCCTGAAACGGAGCTCCAACCAAAATCTCAGGCACCTCGTCTGCGTTCACGTCCATGCTGGTCGCCAGCGCCCAGCCAAAGCCGGCATGTTTGCGCGGAAACGGATCTCTGAGGGTATAGATCACGGAGCCGTCTTTCCCGCTGATGGCGTAGGCAACGCCTTGGCCCGGATAGGCTCCCACGTCGTGGTAGGGAGCGCCGATCAGCAGATCGGGCGTCCCGTCTTTATTCAGATCCCCAGCACCGACCACCCGCCAGCCAAAGGTTGAGCCTTCTTTTGGCTCCGGGTTGTCGATCGTGAGCAATAACTGACCGTCCGCACCACTATAGATATACGCTCGCCCTTGGACACTCAGATTACCGACCGTGGTGTAGGGCGCACCCACCGCGATCTCCTGGACGCCATCCTGATTGAGATCCCCGGCTGCATTGACAAACCACCCGAACGCAGAGCCACCCCGGTCGGTAGGTGGTGCGAGTGTATAGACGAGCGATCCGTCCTGACCGCTGTAAACAAACGCCCTGCCCTCTCCGTCCTGGTTATAGGCACCCACGACCAGCTCGGGGATAGTATCACCGGTGACATCCCCAATGCCGGTGACCGACCAGCCAAATCCCGCACCGGGCTGGGACTGCGGCGGTTTGAGCGTGAGTAAATACGCCCCGTCCGTACCACTGAAGACATAGGCCTGACCACCTTTATTCTGGCCAAAGGCACCGATCAATAAATCCGGCAGACCATCCTGGTCCACATCGCCAGCCGCGGCCACCGAGCAGGCAAACGCCGCGGCCTTTTGCGGAAACGGATGATCGAGGGTGTACAACAGCTTGGCCGTCTGCCCGTCAAAGACAAAGGCCCGGCCTTGATGGTCCACGTTTTTTCCGGTCTTTTCAGCGCCGCCAAAGCCAACCTCTTTCCCGGTCATGCCCTCCCTGGCATAGGGCTGGTCATACGCGCCAACCAGATAGTCCGGGATGCCATCGCCCGTTATATCGTCCAGCATGGCCAGCGAGGTCGAAAAACTGGAAAAACGCATTCGGATGGGATTATCCAGGATTTTAATATTCGGGCCGGCCCACGCAGAGAAACTCGCCAGCAGGAGAGCAGTGAGGGAAAGACTCACCAGCAGAGGACATACTGAAAGACGAAACGGCCCAAACATGCTGAAACTCCTTACTACGGTATTATCGAGAGGGTCTCATCCACCCTCCCTCCTCTCCCACCGGTGGGAGAGGAGGCCAGACCTATACCCCTTGAGCCGCCTCCACAATGGGCGCGACCGTGTCTATGCAGGCCATGGCTTGGCCGGTCGCAATCGCTTTGGCAAAGGGCTGAGAGAAGAGTACGATCCGGCTTGCCCCGGCATCGCGATAGGCTTTCATCTCATCGGCCGAGAGGGTCCCGTCTTTGGGATCAATAAAAGCCGACATCTGCAACGCGTCCGGGTCACGGTCAAACTCTCTGGCCATGGTACGGATCGATTCGACCTTGGTTTTATAGTCCTCAGGGTCAAACGCGAGCGGACACCAGCCATCGTAGGTCCGGGCGACACGCTCCAGCGCCTTTGGTACGTGCCCGCCCAAAAAGATGGGGGGACCGGCCTTTTGGACGGGCTTGGGATCGCAGAACACAGGGGGGAACTGGACCATTTCGCCCTGATAGCTGGGCTCTTTCTCGGTCCAGCAGAGGCGCAGCGCTTCGGTTGTTTCGCGCAGGCGTCGCCAGCGCAGCCGGAAGTTGGTGCCCATGACCTCGGTTTCTTCGCGCAGCCAGCCGGCACCGACTCCAATAATGGTCCGACCGCCGGAATAGAGATCGAGGGTGGCGATCACTTTTGCGGTGATGAGCGGCTCGCGCTCCGGGAATAAGCAAATACCGGTGGCCAGCTTGAGCCTAGTGGTGGCAGCCGCGGCCATGGTCAGCGCAATAAACGGGTCGGCCCAGCGGTTGTAGTGCTCAGGCAGGGTCCCGCCCCCAGGCACCTCGGTTTTGAAGCCCACGGGAATCACCGGGTGTTCGGGTATCCAGAGGGATTCGAATCCTAAGCCTTCGACCCGTTGCGCGATTTCAGTGATATTCTGCGTCTCTACGGTTGCCGGCACGAGGATGCCAATATCCATACGTTGCCCTCCTTCTGATTCATGCAGCCAAGATGGGAATTATCGACTCTTGAGAAGGGAAGCGGGAGCGGGCAGCCTGCCCGCTCCCGTTATCTGAAAACAAAGCGCTCTATGCACTCCGCACAACACGCCCTGGCCGGGCGCCCGTGTCTTTTCCGTTTTCTTGCACGACTTCGCCGCTCACATAGGTTTTCTCGTAGCCTTGAGCGGTCTGCATCAGGCGCGGCATACCGGCCGGCAGATCGTAGACCATCTCGGGATGACTGACGCTCAGATTGTCATAATCAATCAGGTTCACATCTGCCTTGGCCCCTGGCTCAAGCGTGCCGCGGTCCTTCATGCCAAAGAGACGCGCACCATCGTGGGTGAGTTTCTTGACCACAAACTCCAGCGGCAGGCGTTTGGGATCGTCATCGGCTTTGTCCCGCGCCCAGTGGGTCAGGGCATAGGTAGGGACACTCGCGTCAATAATCTGACGCACGTGCGCGCCCGCATCGCTGCCACCCATCACCGTAATGGGATCACAGATCAGCTCGTGGAGTGAGCCAGCGTTGCCATCCGCATAGCCGGCTGCGGCATACATTAAAAAGGCCCGACCGTTTTGTTCGAGCATCAGATCATAGATCACCTCGCGTGGGCTGCGCCCTTCACGCTTGGCAAGCGTCGCAACGCTCCGGTCCGCGCTCGGCTCGTAGCTCAACTCTTCACCCATGGGATACGTGCGCTCCCAGACCCGCGCATTCTGATACAGCAGGGACATCCCGGTGGTGTTGGGGTCCTGTTCGGTGAGCAGCTTTTGGCGCAGCTCAGGCTTGTGCAGCTCTGCCATCTTTTCGTCGTGTGACAGTCTTTTCAGCGGTTGAAAACTCGGCAGATATTCAAACGGATTCTCCCCCTGGAAGCTGAACAGAACACAAACCGGACGCACGAACACCATCGGCGTGATTGGCACCCCTCCTTCCACCGCGGCGGTACATTTCGCCATGACCTCACGCCATTGGACAGGATAGCTATTGTTCTGAGGCAGGAGGAAGGTCAACGGACAGCCCGTCGCCCGGGCGACCCGGATCATCATATCCACTTCTTGCAGCAGGTCCGGGTCTTCACCGGCAATGCCGCGCGGCACCATCTCCAGAATACCGCGTCCGGTTGAGCGCACGGCCCGGGCAATCCCGATCAACTCATCTTCATGGGCAAACGTACCGGGGACAGGTTCGCCGTCATTGGCCGTGTGCACCAGAGTCCGTGAACTCGAAAAGCCGAGCGCACCGGCGAGCACGGCTTCTTTGACAATGGCGGCCATCTTGGCGATGTCCTCTTCAGTCGCGGGTTCGTTCTTTGCTCCGCGCTCACCCATGACGAAGGCCCGTACCGCACCGTGGGTAATCATGCCACCCGCGTCCAGGGTACGGGGCATGTTATCCAGCACGTCGAGATATTCGGCAAAACTCTGCCAGCCCCACGGCAGTCCGGCCGATAATGACGGACCGGGAATGTCTTCCACCCCCTCCATGAGGCCGATCAGCCACTCGTGGCGATCCGGTGTGGCCGGCGCAAAGCCCACACCACAGTTCCCCATGACCACAGTCGAAACGCCGTGCCAGAGCGACGGGGTCATTTGTTCGTCCCAGGCCACCTGGCCGTCATAATGGGTATGCGCATCGACCCAGGCTGGCGTCACTAGTCGGCCGTCGGCATTCACCGTTTGCTTGGCGCTGCCCAGGTCTTGGCCGACGGCGGCAATACGCCCGCCCGCAATAGCGACATCGCCGTGAAAAGCCGGCCTACCCGTTCCATCAACAATGTTTCCGCCACGAATAACGACATCATACATACAGAACCCTCCCTTATAGCGCTGCGTCTGAGACAGAATTTCGGATTGCGGCAGCATATAGGTTTATCTACCTGTATGGCAACCGGTTCGGGATCAACGCAGAACCTGCTCTGTTCCCATTCTATTTGAGGATTGCTAGAGTAAGGGGGCTAGAGATGGGCTCCTTTGATGGCAAAATTGCCCAATGCCGAATATGCAATCATCCCAATGGAGAAGTTGGGAGAAGTTGATTGACTATTACCTAAACGCCGACCATCCTCGCGGCAAGGATAAAGCCCGCGTTTTCGCAACTGTTCTTGGCTTGACTCGGAATGACACGCATCGGCTGGCTGCTCTGGTGCAGCAGGCAGCCCGACAAGGGGAAGTCACAAAAGAAGAGAGGTCCCCTCGATTTGGGAAATCCGGCTTGGTGAAACCAGCCCGCGCTTAGTCACCGCTTTTATTAAATAAGGAAGAAAACTATATGGGACCACCCAAAAATCTTGATACTGTCGCATTATTACAACCCCTTCCGGCAGAAAGTCTTCATCTTGTCGATGAACGATATGATTTGTCCGGTGGACTTGCCGCTGGAACAGTGGGCACCATCGTTGAAATCCACCTCTCTTCTTCAGGACCAATACACTATGTCGTTGAGTTTGCCGATGGGCAGGGATGTGGCTACGCTCTAGCCACTATCCCGGCTGACGTGTTCCTTGTTTTGCACTATAGGCCGCGGGAGCCTCTTGAAGTATATGCCTAGCACGCTATGGAAAAATGGTGAAAGCCAAAAGCTGAGAACCAAAAGGAGGTCCAGTATGAGTGAGAACACCTATAACGGGAGTTGTTTTTGTGGGGCAGTCCAGTTGACGGTCAGCGGAGAGCCAGCAGCAATGGGCTACTGCCACTGTGAGTCATGCCGCCATTGGTCGGCAGGGCCGATCAACGCCTTTACGTTGTGGCCGCCCGATGCAGTCCAGGTCACCCAGGGAGCGGAGAATATCGGGAGTTATGCCAAGACCGATAACAGTCATCGCAAGTGGTGCAAAACCTGTGGCGGGCACGTGTTTACCGAGCATCCCGGCATGGGCCTGACGGATGTCTATGCGGCCGTGATCCCGGACCTTCCTTTTCAGCCCGGCGTGCACGTCTTCTACGGAGAAACTGTGCTGCATATCCACGACGGCATTGTCAAACAGAAAGATGTGCCAGCCGAAATGGGCGGCTCTGGTGAAGTGCTGCCAGAATAGTCCTCTGGCTTCACGCCGGGGTCACCCCATCCGCATCATATACGACTGAAGAGCCAGGCGTTGAGGGAGGGCTGCGCAACGTCAGCCCGGACGTCACTCACGCCCGAGTCGGTCAGGTACTCCCGGTCGGTCTCCTGGGAGGCTCCCTCACTGCGTAGATCAATGTTCGGCCCGACAGTGAGATCCGGCCAGAACTCGTCCTCGGCGACTTCAAGATCGTACTGCTCCACGATACGGCTCAGGCGCGCGTTGATCAGGTTCCGATTGTTATGCAGGGCCAGCGCGATGCTGTCGGCCAGGGTGAGTTTCATCTGCAAGGAGTTGGGGTCAGCACCTGAACCTGCGACAGATTTGCCGGGCGTCTGCATGGACTCCGGGTGCAGGTATTCGGGGGCGGCGTATTGATCGCCAAACGCCGCGGAAGCGCTCTGCAAGAGTATCAAAACGGCCAGGAGGGTGCCGACGCGCCGCATATTGTGCCCAAAGAAGAGTCCTATCGACTGCTTGCCGGGAAGCCTGCCCTCAGCGACCCGCGGAGCCTCTTCCCGCCAGGAAAAGCCTATCTTATCACCCACAGCCCCTCAAGCATACGCTTGTGCCTCGCCCGCTACTACTCCAGCCGCCGCAAGAACAAAAATGGCGAAAATGATGAACCTGATTCTTGAACTAGCGGTCGGGCTTCTGTCGGCTTCTGCTGGGCGGCTGCGGTGCGCCCGTTTTATCTGTCGTACTATCTGTACTGACATCACGCGGCCGTCCCAGGCGTCACCCTGAGCGGCAGGCGGGTCAGACCGACCAAGCGGTTGTTATTCGTCCATTCGAGATCACCGACAATCTCGAAGTCCGTGTAGCGGGCCAGGAGTTCTTCGAACACTACGCGAATCTCAAGCCGCGCCAAGTTAGCCCCCAAACAGAAGTGCGCGCCCAGACCAAAGCCTATATGAAAATTGGGGCTGCGCCCGATATCGAACCGGAACGGGTCTGTGAACTCATCTTCATCCCGATTGGCCGACATTTCCCAGATGGTGACCTTCTGCCCTTGGCTGATGCGCTGTCCGCGCAGTTCGACATCGCGCGTCGTCGTCCGGCGTTTGTACACGGACGGCGAGGTCCAGCGCACGATTTCTTCGACCGCGCTCTTCATCAGGGCCGGATCAGTCCGCAGTCGTTGCAATTCGTGTGGATTCTCAATCAGCGCCACTAGGCCGCCGGCAATGGCGCTGCGCGTGGTTTCGGCCCCTGCCGGAAAGAGCAGGGCAAAGAAGGCGCGCAGCTCACGATTGTCGAGCTGCGGGGAGCCATCCTCTAACTGGGCATGCACAATCACGGACAGGATGTCGTCCGCGGGTTCGCGGCGTTTCTGCTCTACGATCCTATCCGCGTACGCGCCCAGACGCTTGATATGCTCCAGGGCCAAGGCCTCACCCGTCCCGGCACCAATGGCCAGGTCAACAATATGTCCCAGCTCCTCACGGTCCTCCTGCGGAATCCCGAGAATAATGCAAATAGCCTGAAGGGGCAGTTCACGCGCCACGGTCGGCACGAAATCAAACGGCTCGCCGGGCGAGATACCATCAAGGATATGGCGGGTCCGTTCTCTGAGCTGATCTTCCAGCCGACGGATCATACGCGGCAGGAAACCGGTATTGACCAATTCGCGCAGTCGCCGATGCTTGGGGTCGTCCGTCTGGTTCAACTGATAGCCGGCGCCCTTACCGTCAAAAATCTGCGTCCCACCCAACCCGGAGGAAAACGTCTCGGCGTCCTTAAAAACGTTCACCACGTCGGCGTAGCGGCTCACCACCCAGAACCCCTCACCGCCCGGCGTATGCTCGGTCGGTGCGTGCCACCAGACTGGGGCCTCACGCCGCAGATGACAAAAAAATTCGTGCGGAAACCCGTTGGCAAACGAGCGGCCATACGACAGATCAACAGACTCCATACATCTCTCTCGTCAGTGGGCGTGTTTATATATGGTAGACATCCAGCACACCCTCAACGATATCATTCAGGAGGGTGATCTTTTTTTTGGCGATCCGATAGCCCGCCGGCGTCCGCCGGAGCAGGTACTCATAAAAGCCGTAATAGAGAAGCGACTGCTGTTTTCCAGGCTTGTAGGCATTCACCTGCCAGTGCGCCGCCACGGTCGGCTGGTCAGCGTCCTCATTCGTAAGACGGACGTTGGTAGTCAAATGGCAGGTCCGGTCCAGGGGCTGGGAGGCCGGCGACAGACCCGACTCGATCCGCCAGACCCGGTCTTCCAGGCCGGCTTTGCTGTTGTAGTAGATCAGCGACAGCTCGGTCTGCGGGTCGTTCGTGGGCCGGCCGTCATCAGTCCAGGCCGGCACCCAGTATTCCGCATCGTCGGTATACAAAGCCAGCCAAGCCGCCCAGCGGCGCTGGTCCAGACAGGCGGCCTCGTCAAACAACACCCGAGTGCAATGCGCCAGCAAGTCAGCCGTCATGGCCGTTTCCACGCGTGGCTTCCTGGCTCTGGCTCATGAGGGCCAGCCAGCGCCGGTACTGGCCCTGAAAGATGATCTCGTCCTGAAAGTTGCCGCTGCTGGAGACCGGTTGCAGGCCGACTGAGCGGGCTTCGGCATCGGCACCCGAGACGGCTCGGCCGGTGCCGCGCACATAGCCCTGCTGCCAGCGCACCTGATGGCCGTTAAAGCCGCGCTGACAGGCCTCGAACGCGGCCAGGTCATCCGGGGTGCCAACCCCGCTGGCGTTGAAAAAGTCTTCGTACTGGCGCAGCCGGTGCGCCCGAGTTTCCGGAGCCTCGCCCACCGGCGCAAGGCAATAGGTCGAGACCAGGGTCTTATCGACCGCTAACGGGATCACCACCCGGATTTGGGCCGAGATCTGATCCATCAGAAACACGTTGGGGTAGAGCAACAGGTTGCGCAGCCGCTCGACCATCCAGCACGCCTGCGCTTCCCCATATTGGGCGCACAGGGCCTCCCGCTGGGCATACGAGGGTCGGACCTGCGGGTTGGGGTAGTCGGTCCACAGCAGGGTGTGGCCGTTGCCCAGGTCGTAACAGCCGGTCGCATTGGTCGGGGCGTCCAGACGTTCAGCGTCCAGGGATTGCACCTCATCCGAGCCCGAGCGCGCACGGCGCTGGACGACACCCACAAAGGTGCGGTGGACCACATCGAAATGATAACCGTCCACGCCGTTTTCTACCTGGAGTTTCCAGTTGCCGTGATAGGTGTAGTCCGCGCTGCCGGCGACCACCTCCCAGCCCTCCGGGGCCTGGTCGGCCAGCATGTCAATGAGCGGCAGGGCCGCAGCCAAGTGGTCTTCAAGGGTGGGTACGTCGGCATTGAGCGAACCAAACAGAAAGCCTTTGTAGTTGGCCAGCCGGGCGATGGGCGTGAGACCGTGCGGCTGTTCCTCGAACGCGGCCGGATAGGCACCGTTGGCGTGGTCCTTGATGCTGATCAGCGCGCCGGCGGTATTGAACGACCAGCCGTGGTAGGGACAGGTCAACACCCGCTGGTTGCCACGTTTAAGCTGACACACGGTAGCGCCCCGATGCGGACAGGCGTTGATGAACGCACCGATCTGGCCGGCCTTGTCGCGCATGAGGATGACCGGCTGACGGCCCATGCTGGTCGTAAAAAAATCGTGGGGCCGGGCAAGCTGGCTCTCATGCGCCAAGTAGACCCAACTGCCCTCGAAGATGTGCTGCATCTCCAGATCAAACACCGGGGGATCTCTGAAGATATCCCGATCCACGGTGAACACGCCCTGCTCGGGGCGGTCGATAATATAGCTGCGGGCATCGCGCCGGCCGACTTCAAGGCGGGGCGCGTGGCTGGTGGCCGTCCCCGTAACCGCCCCGTTTGCGGTGGTCTGGTTATTCATCGACGCTCCCTCCCGTTTTTTCGCCCCTCTTTTTCCGCTCGGACAGACGGACACGCCACAGTGTTCAAGCGAGCTTCCTTGTTTCTTCACGACTCAGACTTACGCCGAAGCCAAACTATTGATAGTAACTGAAGACCAGAAAGACAAGCGGTGTATAATAAAAATGAGAACTCTTCTTATATGCGCTGTTTTATCCTGCTTTGTTTTTCCAGCCGATGAGGGGTTGGCTACAGATTTTTCTCCATCCACCCTTTCTTCCGTACCCGCTTTGAAAGAGCAGTTAAAGGACTACTGCCAAACTTACTTGGACGCCTTAGCCAAATTGTACGAAAAAAACTCCTCTTCCCACGCCACGGCACGCGTGAGTGCAGTAGACCCAGACAAAAGCTCTCCGGTTCCATGGCCCTTCTTCTCATCGAAAACAAAGCTTTTGCTGAATACACGCAGTGGAAAGACATCCAAATTATCGATATAGGCGAGGTCTCCCATCCCCGGGATGAAACATTGTATGTGGTCGTGAAGTACCTGGAAGTCGATGAGAAGTACCTGCACGTATACGAAAACCGGAAAGAAAGCCCTTTTTACCCGTCTGGTTCACGATCTCACTCTCCTCCCAAGACAACCTCATAGGCTCCAAGTTTGGGTGCGGCCATTTCTGCGTCAAAATGGGCCTGGGACCAGGGCCAGCTTGCCGGCACGCCGTGTTTGTCCAGATACCAGCTATTGCAGCCCGTGGCCCAGATCGATTTCTTGGCGGCCTGCGCACGGGACCGCTCGTAGTCGTCCGTGGCCGGGCGACTGGCACTGATTTCCCGGCACTCGCCCGTTCGTATTTTCTCCATGAGTTGCAGGATGTAGCCCAGTTGTAGTTCGGCAATGCGAATCAAGGAAAAGTTGCCGACCGGACCGTTGGGGCCGTTCAGCATAAAAAAGTTCGGGAACTCCGGAACGGAAATCGAGAGATAGGCAACCGGATGATCCGCCCATACATCGTCAAGATCGACACCGCCCCGGCCACGCACTAGAGTCGGTCGAATAAACCGGTCGGCCCGAAAGCCGGTCGCCAGCACCAGGACGTCCAACTCGTGCAGTTCTCCGTCCTGGGTCTGGACGCCTGTGGGTTCGACGGTTTCAATACCGGAGACCACGAGTTCGGCGTTCGGATGCTGAATGCACTCATAGAAATTGGGCGACAGGATCAAACGCTTACAGGCCGCCCGATAATTTGGCCGGAGTTTCTCACGCAATTCCGGGTCTTTCACCGTCTCTTCAAGGTTGGCCAGGCAGACGGCTTCAATCTCCTTCATCTCGGGGGAATCAGAATCAATGACCGCCTTACTGAAATTTTCAAAAAACCCCTTCTGCTCTTCCCGTAGCGCGTAGATTTTCTGTAGGTCGTTGGCAAACGCGACTCGCTCGGCAGCCGCGTAGGCGTCGTTCTCCATTTTGAAGACCCACTGCGCGGTCCGCTGGAATAAGGTATAGCGAGCCACCCGCTCGACCAAGGCGGTGGTAATCTGGATCGCGGTCGAGCCAGTGCCGATCACGCCTACACGCGCGCCGTCGAGCGGGACGCTGTGGTCCCACTCGGCGCTGTGGAAGTGCGCGCCCTCGAAGGTTTCGAGACCGGGAATATCTGCCCGATGGGGATGGTGCAGCACGCCGGTGGCGGCAATGATGATAGCCGCTTGGTCTTCGTGCCCCTTGCTGGTCCGAATCTGCCAGCGGCCGTCAATGAATTCGCAGGCCGTAATCTCTTCCTCAAAGCGGACGCGGTCTACAACGGCGTACTTCTGAGCAACATTCTCGAAATAGGTCCGAATCTCAGGGCCCGGAGCAAACACCTGACTCCAGGCCGGGTTGGGCTCAAAAGAATAGGTATACGAATGCGCTGGCACGTCGCAGGCTAGGCCCGGATAGGTGTTCGCCCGCCAGGTACCGCCCAAGGCGTCTGACTTCTCATAGATGATGAAATTGTCATAACCGGCCTCACGCAACTTGATGGCAGACAGAATGCCGGCCATACCCGCACCGATAACGACGATGCGCGGGTCTTGCGAGTTCAGATTGGGGGTGGGTTCGAGCATATCCGTTTTCCTTTCCTTCCTTACACAAAACGGGGGCTGGTATACACGGGCAGGCCGAAGGCCCGCCGCCCGAGCAGGGCTTTACCTTCCATGCCGGCAAAGGGCTGATGGATGACCGCGGCCCGCACGTCGCGGTACATCTGTTCCATGGGGTTCTTCTTGAACAGGGCTGCGCCGCCGACCATGCGCATGGCTTTGTCAACCACCTGAACGCAGGCTTCCATCACAAACTGAAAACACGAGATCAGATTGACGAGGTCTTCCTGGGTCCGCACCGTGACGTCATCGTGAGCGGCAACGGCCTGATGCAGCATGGCCCGCGCCGAACGCAGGCCGATTTCCATTTCCGCGGCCAGGAGTTGATTGCTCGGATAATAGGTCATGGGCTGGTCAAACGGCTGCTGGGCGCGTCCGGCCACCCAGTTTACGGCGTAATCGCGGGCCGCCTGGGCCAGGCCGATATAACACGCCGGGCCGGAGGCCACCCACCACGAGGCGGTGATGTCAGCTATGACGTCCCAGCTTTGGGCCGGCCGTAACACCGCGGCCTCGTCGGAGACAAATACGTTGTTCCAGACTACATCATTGCTCTGCGAGGAGCGGATGCTCATCGTATCCCAGTTGGTCTGAATTTCGACGCCCTCAGCCGTGGTCGGAAAAAAGCACAGCAGGCATTGCGGACCATTGTCAGGGTCTTCATAGCGCGCGGTCGTCAGCAGATAGTCGGCCCCCGCGGACATGGTGCCGAAGCCGCTTTTGCCGTTCAGCCGGTAGCCGCCGTCCACCCTGGTCGCCTGACGGGTGGTGTCGTTGATACCGGCAAAGCCAACCGAGCTGTTCATACCGGGGTCGCTGACAGGTCCCCCGAAAATCAAGCCATCGGTCACCGTTGCCTTGAGGATGGGTTCAATCGCGTCCAGGTAGGGCCCCTGCCCGCGTTGCTTGAGCCGCCACAGGTCGGCCAGAATGGCGACTACGATGTGGTGCATATTGACGGCAATGGCCATGGGCAGGTCGCCGTAGGCCAGGCGTTCCTGGGCCAGCGCAATATCAAGCGGCGTGGCGCCGGCGCCGCCCAGCTCTTCCGGTACGATAAGCGCGGTATAGCCCGACGCCTTCATGGCTGCTACGTTTTCATGCGGAAAGCTGCTGTCTGCATCGTGCTCGGCCACCCGCGTTTGGAAATCATCAGCATGTGTGGCGGCCATATCAATAAGGCGTTGTTGGCGTTCCGTTGGATTTGTTGGCATGTTGATGACCTCTTTGCTTTATATGCGATCCTGTCAAACTGTTCTAACTGAACAAGCGTCAAGTCCGTATCAGAAAAACTGGACAAACGTCAAATTTCAGCTCACTCGATCTTTTGGATTCTGAGGGAATCCTTCCATGGAGCTATCCTCGTGTCAGAAGCAAGTCTGGTCTGAACACGGCGTGATGGAGAGATGCGGCGTTCACGGTTGCTTTGGAGACCAGAACCGCGTTCGGGTTTTTCCGGGCCAAACCCTGAGCGAGGTCAGCAACCGCAGGCAGGAGTTTTCCCGGCGTCACCACCTGATTCAGCATCCCCAGGGATAATAGCTCGTTTGCCGTGTAATGGCGGCAGGTCAGCAGCATCTCTCTGGCTCGCGCCGGTCCCACCTGGGCAGCCAGCAGCGTCACTATAGACGGACTCAACGGAGCCCCAAGATCGACCTCGGGAAACCAGAACTCCGACCCTTCGACGGCGACCCGCAGGTCGCAGCCGAGTACCAACCCCCAGCCTCCCCCAACCGCATAGCCGTTCACCGCCGCAATCGTGATTGGCTCAAGGTGGACTAAGCTTGCCAGGATGCGTTCCGTCAAACGTGTCCGACGGGGAGCGAATTCCTGAAAAATCGCTTCGCGCGCGTGGATCATCTACTCCTTTGGCCAAAGACAGGTCCACGCCCGCGCAGAACGTATTGCCCGAGCCGGTGAAGATGAGGACCCGGCCGTCAGCATCATCCCGTAGCCGGCATAAGAGGGCGTCCAACTCCAGCAGGATGTCTTCGTTTAATGGGTTGCGTTTCTCTGATCGATGAAAGGTGAGTGTTGCAATGCGGTCTTCTTTTTCGAGTAAAAAATGCCTTGGCATTTTGTCCCCCTAGCGCCTACTATACGGCCTCTTTATGGAGCTGTGTATGTCGTTCCAGGTCTCTAACCACCACTGTAGAGCACCAGAGTCAGTCAACAGTCCCGTGGATGCTCACCAGCGATCCACCCGCCTACACGCGTCTGTGCGGGCTGACCAATAAAGGGTTTATACCAAGTATAATTCGCAATCTAACGCCGCGGGTGAGTGCAATTGCTAGGGAATGAGAGCTAACCGAGGGGAGAAGCGGTTTCCCCAAGTTGAGAAAACGGAGAGGAGGCCATAATGGAAAGCAAGAGCGGAGAAAAACGGTCAGGCCCAGCAGCAGCGCGACTCCTTCCCGAGCAATTCCGGGACCTTGCCCCATTCCTTGAATGGGCCTTGGCAACGGAGCCTGAGCGGAGTGCGAAGCGCCAGGCCAGCCCGATGGAAGAAATCAACGCGTTTTATCAAGCCATTTTCCCGCGGATGAAAGACATTCTACCGTTTTTGGAGCGGTTTATACCTGAAAATGCCCCGGATGATGTGCAGCGCTTATTCCATCTCACCCTCTCCTTGGCCGAAATCGCCCCGGCGGTTGAAAATTACGGACAGCCAAGTGTTGTTGATGGGTATGATGTCACCCGCTTTGTCGAAAATCACGAACAATTAAAATAGGGAAGGTCATCGCCGGAGGAGGGAAACACATGGCATTGGGGAAAAACAAATGGCACGACCGTTATCCGGAGCTCGGGACTGGCCCCATCCCGGTCGAGCCGTATGTCTCACCAGAATATTTTGAGCAAGAACGCGCCCGGATCTTTCGCAAAACGTGGCTCAATATCGGCCGGGTCGAGCAGATTCCTCAGTCTGGGGATTATTTTGTCAAAGACCTCACCGTCTGTAACACCTCGATTCTGGTTGTTCGTGGCAAGGATGGTGAGGTCCGCGCGTTCCATAACATGTGCTCGCACCGCGGCAGTCAACTGGTGTGGGGCACCAAGGGCAGGTGTCAGACTTTTTCATGCAAGTTCCACGGCTGGACATACGCCCTGGATGGCTCACTCCGCCACATCACGGATGAACATAATTTCTTTGGTCTCAAGAAAGAAACACTCGGTATGACGCCGCTTGCCGTTGATACCTGGGAGGGCTTCATCTTTATCAATGTGGACCCTGACCCTCAGCAGGCATTGTCGGAGTACTTGGGGGAAGGACTGCGCACAAGTATCAACGGCTATCCCTTTGAGGGTATATCGACCAACTGTTTTTCCTGGCACACGGACGTGCAGGCCAACTGGAAGGTCGCCAAAGACGCCTTCCAGGAGGTGTATCACATCTCCACCCTGCACCGCCGCATCATTGGGGATGTGTATGCGAGCAAAGCCAATCCGTATGCGAATGCGCTCGACTTTACCCTTTATCCTCCGCATGGCCGGGTCTCGCTGTCCGCAAATCCAGGCCGGAAACTCACCGGTGTTGAGTCCATAGTGCAGGGGTTTGGTTCGACGGTGCTGCAACAGAATAACAGTGCTTCGGAGGAGCTGCCCGCAGGTGTGAATCCGACCGGGTATCCGCATTGGTCCTTCGATGGCCTGGCTCTTTTCCCGAACTGCCTCATCTACGTGTCAAAGGGAACGTATCTGACACATATTTTTTGGCCCATAACGGAAAACCTGACACGCTGGGAAATTCGGACCTATTCACCCCAAGCGGAAACGCTCTCGGACCGATTCAGCCAGGAATACGGGAAGGTTTCCTTCCGTGACACCTTGTTAGAAGATGCCAGTACGCTGGAGCGGACCCAAACGATGCTGAGGTCAGGCGCGAAGAAGGAAATCGTCCTGCAAGACGAAGAACTCCTCATCCGCCAGCATTATAAAGTGACGGAAAGTTTTTTGAACGCGTAGGAAGGGAGCCATCCGAATGTCTAAGCGTCAACTGCCGGAGGGGTTTCAGGATCTTGAGCCATATCTTGAATGGTCTTTGGCCACGGACCGTGAGCGCAGCATCAAACGCCAGACGAGTCCGATGACCAAGATCACTGCCTTCTATCAAGCCATTGTGCCACGTATGGATGAAATCCTGGCCCATTTAGAGCAGTATCCGTTGGAGCAGGTCCCGCCCAACGCGCAAAGACTGTTCTATCTCACCCTGTCGTTAGCCAAGATTGCTCCTGCCGTTGAAATGTATGGTGAACCTGTGCCCGAGGGGCTGGATGCGTTACGACTTGAGAACATTGATATCTATCCGACCCGAAGCTAAGCACAGACGAAGAAAAGGAGGGCGAGGACATGACCCTGCAGACCAACGGAGCCACTGGCGGGAAATGGCACGCGCGGTATCCTGAGTTAGGAACTGGACCGGTCCCCATCGAACCCTACATCTCACCCGAATATTTCGAGAAAGAGCGCGAGTATATTTTTCGGAAAGTCTGGCTCAACGTGGGCCGAGTGGAACAGATCCCCGAGCCCGGCGACTATTTTGTGAAAGACTTGGCCGTGTGTCGGACCTCGATCATCATTGTCCGCGGTCACGATGGCCAAGTGCACGCCTTTCACAATATGTGCTCGCACCGCGGCAATCCGGTCGTGTGGAACGCGAAGGGGGCGTGCAAGATGTTCACCTGCCGCTACCACAGTTGGACGTATGGGCTGGATGGTGCTTTGCGACATATCCCGGACGAAAAGAATTTCTATGGTGTCAAGAAGGACGCGCATGGACTGACGCCGGTTGCCGTTGATACCTGGGAAGGATTTATTTTTATCAATGTCGATCCACGCCCAAAAGAGACGCTACGCGAATACCTCGGAGCAGTGGGGGAAAGTTTTGAGGGCTATCCGTTTGCGGAGATGGCAACCGGATGCTCGACCTGGGAGGTCGATGTGAATGCCAACTGGAAGGTGTGTAAAGACGCCTTCCAAGAGGTCTACCATATCTTCAGTCTACATAACAAAAGTACGGGAGCGGCGTTTGCCAGCACGTCCAATCCGTATTTGAATGTGCATGAACTGGCGCTGTTTGGCCCGCACGCACGCATATCGGTCCCGGCGAATCTCGACTGGAAACCCACCCCGGTCGAAGCCTTGGCAAGGCGATATGGCATGCTGGCCCTGCAAAAACAGGGCAGCTCTTCACAGGGAATGCCCGCTGGTGTGAATCCAACCGCTTCCCCGGACTGGTCGTTCTCGGGATTGATCTATTTCCCCAATATGTGTCTCTTTGTTGCGGACGGCGGGATTATTATGCACACCATGTGGCCACTGTCGGAAAACCGCACCCACTGGGAAGCCCGGACCTATTTCCCGAAAGCAAAAACGCTGGCGCACCGATTCAGCCAGGAGTACAGCCGGGCCACGTTCGTCGACGGAGTACTGGTCGAGGATGGTGGGACGTTTGAGAAAACGCAGTCCATGCTGGCCTCAGGAGCAAAGAAACAAGTCATCTTGGGAGATGAAGAGCTGCTCATCCGTCACCATCACAAGGTGACAGAACAGTTCTTTAACGCGTAGCTCAGCTATCGCAGTAAAAAGGAGGACTGCCATGAGTCGCACATACAATATTATTGACGCAGATGGTCACGTGTTAGAACCACCCGACTTTTGGAAAGACTACATTGACCCAGCCTACCGTGACCGCGCACCGCAGCTCTCCGTTGATACCGACGGACAAGAGCGGTTGCGCATAGAAGGCAAGGTACTGGGTGGTCCCAAGGAGTTAGGATTTGCTGGTGCCATTGGTGCTCGACAGGGAGCGGCTCCGACCAACATCCGCTATATTGAGGGAAGGAAGGGGGGCTTTGATCCCCACGCGCGTATCCCAGACATGGCAATCGACAATCAATATTGATGCGGCAGTTCTCTATCCCACTATTGGCCTGTTCTGTGGAGCGGCGAGTGACCCATTATTGTCTGCCGCGCTGTGTCGCGCCTACAACCGCTGGCTGGCGGATTACTGCAAACCGTATCCGGATCGCCTGTTTGGCGCGGCGATGTTGCCGTTGCAGTCGGCAGAGCTAGCAATCGCCGAGATGCGCTATGCCCGCAAGGAACTCGACATGCGGAGTGGCTTTGTCCGCCCCGATCCCTATCTTGGCCGTTCGCTTGACCATCCGGACTACGAACCGTTCTGGGCCGAGGCGCAAGAACTCGACTTTGCTATTGGTCTGCACGAAGGCACCGGTGTCCATGAAGGGCCTGGGGCGATGCCAGCGATGGGCGTTGATCGTGTAAAGAGTCACGGCGCGAAACATATTGTGTCGCACACCATGGAGATGATGATCGGCTGCTTGAGCGTAATCTGGGGTAGTGTCTGCGAGCGCTTCCCGAAAGTACGGATTGCCTTTCTTGAGTCAGGTGGAGGCTGGATTGCCGGGTGGTTGGACCGCATGGATCGCCACTTTCAAGACGGTGACGTGTTCGACGACTCCGGGCTCCGGATGAAACCGAGCGAGTATTTCCAGCGACAGTGCTGGATTTCTTTCGAGCCAGTTGAGAGAAGCCTTCCGTATCTTGCTGAATATCTGGGGCCAAACAAGATACTCTGGGCCACTGATTATCCGCATCCTGATGGGTTCTTTCCTGGCGCCCCAGCTATGATTGCGGAGAAACTACCTGAGAAAATCAGGCGGCAGGTTCTGGCCGAAAGCGCCATCCAGTTCTATAAACTGATTTGAGACTGCCGATGCCTCTCTCCGATCTGCCGTCCCTGCCTCCCTTAATGTTGTGCGCCGTACAAGCTCCTAGGCACCCAGAATAAGGGGGGCAGTCAGGTACTAGAGGAGGTTCTCGAACATCTCGTCACCCCCTGTCCGGTAGCCCACAGTGAGGTCGGGTCCGGCTATGAAGCCATGTCCGTCCGCGCCCTAGCGCGTCGGCTAGGAGTCAGTCACAACCTGCTTCACCATCATTTCGAGTCCAAGCGGCAGCTCTGGTATGAGGCCATAGATTTTGGGCCAGGCCGACGGGCAAGTGAAATCCGCCAGTTTCTGGAGATACCCGAGTCCGGTCCGCAGGATGTGATTGCCGGATTTTGTGAAGGCTTACGCCGCTTCATTTCTCCGGATCCGGCGTCCCAAGAATATCCACACCGCCGCCCAGCTCGTCGCCCAGGCTGCCCGGCTCAACTGGACTGTCGGCCTGACGGCAACAGACCTAGTCGGCAGCCAGTGCTCGGCCGTGTTGGGTCTCGCCCCCCAGGATGAGGAGTGGCGCTGCGGTAAAACCATGGCCGGCGTGTGGTTTGAGACTGAGCAGGACTCAGCCGCCCACCAGCAGGCCATGGATGTCGTGCCCTACGGCCGCTATCAGGCCCTGGCGGTCTCGCCGCTGGTATCGGGTCGGCTCAACCCGCCGAATATCTGTCTGATTTATGCCACCCCGGCCCAGATGATCCTGCTGATCAACGGCCTGCAATGGACGGGCTATAGAAAGATGCAGTGGGGCAGCGTGGGTGAGTCGGCCTGTGCGGACTCCTGGGGGCGGGCTAAGCTGACCGGAGAGCCGAGCGTTTCGATTCCATGCTATGCCGAGCGGCGCTACGGGAGCGTGCTTGAGGATGAGCTGCTGATGGCCATGCCGCCCCACGACCTGCCGAAAGCCCTGGAGGGCTGGCCAAGAATGGGCTGTCCTCCCCTATTCCCCAGTACGGCATCCAGAGTGATGCGCGGGCCGGCCTAGGCTTCAGCTACAAAGACGTGAAGTAGGCCGCATCTGACCGCTCGGCGCTTCTTGCCGCGTTCGATTCATGTCCCGTACCACACTAGGACCATGGCAATCCGGGTCGGCTTGACAATTCCCCGGCCATTACTGTAATAAAGTTTCTATTACAATCATTATGTAATAAAGAGTTCCCACGCACCGAACAAGCAGCATTATTTCTCATCACGCTGGTCCAGACAAAGTCGCAGATTTTCCAGAAGGGGAAGAAAAAATGAATCGATATCTTTTAGCCCCGGTCGTTTTCATCATGAGTGCGGTTCCGGCCTTTGCGCACCACCCGCTCGGTGGCCTGCCAATGGAAACACTGACCGACGGGCTCTTATCCGGCGTTGGGCATCCGGTCTTGGGTTTTGACCATCTTTTCTTCGTCATCGCCGTTGGCATTGCCGCGCTTTACACTGGCCGCACGAAACTGGCAACGGCCTCCTATATTGGTGCGATGATGCTGGGTTGCCTGCTGATGAGTTTTGGCATTGGCCTTCCTGTCAAGGAATTGGTGATCGGCACTTCGCTTCTTGTTGTCGGCGGCCTCCTTTTGTCCGGTCGTGCCACGGGTCTTGCTCCGGCTGTTGGACTTTTCGCAGTTTTTGGCCTTTTCCACGGATCAGCCTTTGGCGACACGATCACGGCCCAGGAAGCAGGAGCCGGCGTTACTGTCCTGGCAGGCTATTTGGTCGGGCTTGGCCTTCTGCAATACGGCTTGGCGCTCCTGGCCGGATTTGTTGTTCACAATCTGCTGAAGGCGACCGATGCCAAACATATTCATGCCCGCCTCGCCGGCGCTGTTGTTGCCGGTGTCGGCACGTTTCTCACGCTTGAGAATATAGAAGGCCTCGTCTTCAATATATTGGGTCTGGCCGTCTAGGAATCCCAAGCAAGACCCCGGACCGGGCCCGCCGCATGGCCGAGGAGTCAGCATGACCGAAAATGCCTCATCCGTTTTGGCGAAAGGATCACCGACATCTCATGGTACCTTTCGGTCATCCGTACTTCACGTGTGCACGTCCTGTAGGGCACCTAGCTCTCCGCGTGAGCCACGAGAGAGTCGAGCCGGCTTCAAACTCTATCAAGAGCTTCGCACGACGTTCCATGAGAGCCCCTTGGGCCACCACGTGGAGGTCTGGTCCACCGAGTGCCTGAGCGTATGCCCGTGCCCCTGCGGAATCGCGCTCTCGTCGCCTGGGGCGTGGACTTACCTCTTCGGTGATCAGCACCCGGGCGAGAGCGCATGTGACATCGTAGAGAGCGTCTCGCTCTACATCGGTACCGGAGACGGGTTTATGCGGCGGGAGCGACGTCCGAAGCCCCTCCGTGCAAGCATTCTGGGGCGTGTGCCGCCATACGAGGGGGGGCGCTGATGCCTCCTAGCAGAAGGCAGGCTTTCGCTCAGCTAGGCCGGCGCGTGGAGCGCCCTGGCCGTACCCGCCGTGGGTTTGGAGTCTCCGTCACTGCCCACCTGGTCAGACGCAGCGCGTGTGTTGGCGAGCGCTGAAACGCCTGCCGTGACGCTATCCAGCCCCATCTTTATGTCTCGCCGTGTCGCAGGGAGAAGAGAGAACATGTTGATCAACACATCACCACGCCGCCCGAACCGCGAACGGGTTCGACGTATCAAGGAGGCATTGCGCGAAGCGCTAAGCCTCTCCCATGACACGGCGGTCACGGTCACCGAGTTGGCGTGTCTCGAAGAAGGCTGTGCGCCCATCGAGACCGTAGTTGGCCTGCTTCGGCCCGATGCGCCACAGCTCCAGTACAAACTACACAAACCCACGGACGCCGTTGACGCCGAAGACCTGGTCCAGGTCTGCACGGCGTGGGGGTTCGACATCCAAATTCCAACGCTCGTACCTCTGCTCCAGGAGAACTAGATATGAACACGCCGCGAAAAGTACCTGTTACCATCCTCACCGGCTTCCTCGGCTCTGGCAAGACGACTCTGCTCAACCGGATCTTGAGTGAGGAGCACGGCAAGCGCATTGCCGTGATCGAGAACGAGTACGGAGAGGTCGGCATCGATCAGGCGCTCGTCATCGACGCTGACGAGGAGATCTTCGAGATGTCGAACGGCTGCATCTGCTGCACGGTGCGCGGAGACCTGATTCGCGTACTCGGCAATCTCATGAAGCGCCGCGACAAGTTCGACTATGTGTTGGTGGAAACCACAGGGCTCGCCGATCCCGGTCCGGTCGCTCAGACGTTCTTCATGGACGACGAGATTCGTGAGGAGTTCTCGCTTGACGGGATCGTCACGCTCGTCGATGCGGCCCACATCGAGCAGCAGCTCGGCCGAAGCGACGAAAGCACGGAGCAAATCGCGTTCGCAGACGTCCTCGTGCTCAACAAAACGGACCTCGTCAACGGCGAGGCGCTCGACAGGCTCGAAGCTCGGCTCCGAGACATGAACCGAATGGCGCAAGTCGTGCGTAGCGAGCGGGCGAATGTCTCCGTCGACACGGTACTCAACCTCGGTGCCTTCGACCTGGACCAGGTGCTTGAGCGTCGTCCCACCTTTCTCGAGTCGGAGTATCCGTTCGAATGGACTGGAGTCTATTCGCTCCATATCGGCCGCTACGAACTCAGCCTCGCCGATGGACCTGATCCGGCAATGTCGCTCGTCGTCGTGTCCGACCAGGGCACGGATGACGCTGCCCTCCGTGAGGGTGCGGAGTGGTGTGTGCGGCGGTACGCCGAACCTGCGGAGCTCATTTGCCCGGGAGAAGAGATTCCTGTCGGAAAGCATGTGAACCTCCGGCTCGATTCCCCAGGGCGCAAGTCGTTCTTCTTGGAGGTCGATACGCAGGTGCGGGTTGGCCTCTACGCCCAGCACACCGCGGAGGAGTTCGATCTCCAACTGACGAACGCGGATGGAGCGACAATCAGGCTAGAGGATAGTCTGCACTCCAAGCTTGCCCCCACAGAGACCGGTGCCCTGCGCATCAAGGGAGCGGTGGTTCCCGTCGAGGTCGAGCGAACCTGGGTCGCACAGCACGAGCACGACGATGAGGTCGGCTCGATCGCGCTCGAGAGGGACGGCGACGTCGATCCCGACAGGCTCAACGCCTGGCTTGGCAAACTGCTCCGTGAGCGCGGGGTGGACATCTTCCGAATGAAGGGCTTCATCAGCCTCGCGGGTGAGTCGCGTCGCTTCGTCTTCCAGGGGGTTCACATGCTCTTTGACGGCCAGCCGGATCAGTCATGGGGCGACGCGCCCCGCCGCAATCAGCTCGTCTTCATCGGCCGCAACCTCAATGAGCAGAGCATGCGGCAGGAGTTCGAAGCATGTCTGATTTGAATGACGACAGGAGGAGTCTGCATGATCGGCACCGAGAGCAGTGAAATCGTCTATGATGTAGTGGTCGTCGGCGCCGGTGCCGCAGGCGTGGGTGCCGCGGTGGCTCTCAAGCATGCTGGCATCGAGAACTTCATAGTTTCCGAGCGTCATACGGTCGGCGCATCGTTCGCCTCATGGCCGGCCGAGACTCGCTTCATCACGCCCTCGTACCCAACCAATTCGATTGGCATGATCGATTTGAACTCGATCGCGATTGGAACTTCACCCGCGTTCAGTTTGGGGGTCGAGCATCCGACGGGTGAAGAGTACGCGAGATATTTGCGTGCAGTCGCACGATTCTTTGAGTTACCTGTACGCCAGGATACCGACGTGATGCAGGTAGCAAAGGTTGGCGACGGCTTTCGCATCGATACGGCCGACGAAACCTTGCAAGCCAAGCACGTCATTTGGGCCGCTGGCGAGTTCCAATACCCACGCTTAAGTGGGTTTGTTGGTAGCCAATTGTGTCGCCACACCGCGACCATCAGCAGCTATGAAGAGCTTGACGGTGACGACTTCATCGTTGTGGGTGGCTACGAAAGTGGTGTCGACGTGGCCTACCACTTGGCGTGTTGCGACAAACGAGTGCGGTTGTTCGACAAGGGTTGCCCGTGGGAGGACGAGAGTTCCGATCCCAGTGTCGCGCTTTCCCCGTTTACGCTCGAACGGATGCGTGAAGACCAGTTTGTTGAGCAAGTAGAATTGTTTCCGCACACACCTATCGAATCGGTCACTCGCGTGGACGCCATGTATGAAGTTACGGCTCGGGACGGGCATCGGTTTCAAACCCGCGTGCCGCCACTATTGGCAGGCGGATTTGAGGGGAGTCACCAGTTAGTCGCGGATTTGTTTGAACGACGCGACGATGGCTCTCCGCTTCTGAGCGAACACGATGAATCGACCATCGTACCGGGAGTGTTTCTCTGCGGCCCCGCAGTTCGCCATAACAATTACGTCTTCTGCTTTATCTTCAAGTATCGACAACGATTCGCTGTTGTCGCCAAAGCAATTGCGACCTCGTTAGGGCTGCCGGCGGAAGAGTTGGAAGAGTACCGCAAGTGGGGCATGTATCTCGATGACCTCTCCTGCTGTGGGACGGAGTGCGTATGTTGACGGGAAACGACGCAGGGGCCGTCGCGTCTGGCGCTGGGCGAAGCCGACTAGCCAGGGTGCGGAGCATCGAATGGCTCGGACAAACGGCTGCCAGCGCTTGCTGGCTTGGCAGCATGCTGACTTACGGGATCAGATCCAGTGGGGATTGGTTGCAGTTGTTTGCTGCATCCGCATGGCTGTTGGCCAACATCGCAGCGATTGCGACTGCCGAGGCTGATTGAGATGTCGGTAGCACTTCAAGGAGTCGGTCAGCTCGTCTTCATCGGCCGCAACCTTGATGAGCAGAGCATGCGGCAGGAGTTCGTAGCGTGTCTGATTTGAATGTCGACAGCCCGAGGGGTGTTCTTCGCCGGGGCTGGTCTGCGGCGACCGGCGACTACGCCATCGCCGGGGGTTGGAGCCTACGCGGTGAGGCGCTGATGGTCGGTGATGCTGCGGGTGGCGTCTACGCATTCGACGGCAAGTCTGGCGCGACCGCCTGGGTGCGGCGTGGGGTTCATGAAGGCGGTGTGCTCGCGGTGGTGATCCACCCAAGCGGGACCGCGTTCGCTACGGCCGGCCAGGACGGACGCGTTTTAATCTGGAGTGCCGCCGAAGGTCAGGTAAGCCGGGCTATCGACGTCGGAAGCGGTTGGGTAGAAAACGTGGCGTGGTCGCCGGACGGCCAATGGTTGGCGGCCTCCTGCTCCCGGCAGGTTCGTACGTATGGTGCGGACGGCGCGGAGGTTTGGCGATCTGATGATCATCCCAGCACCGTCAGCGCGATCGCCTGGTCGAGCGTAGGGGAGCTGGCGACGGCCTGTTACGGTCGAGTGACGTTCTTCGACGCGTCCACTGGCGAGCTTCGCCAGAAGCTGGAGTGGAAGGGCTCCTTGGTGTCGATGGTACTGAGCTCGGACGGGGATATCGTGGCCTGCGGCAGCCAGGACAACTCGGTGCACTTCTGGCGGCGCTCCACGGAGCAGGACTCCATGATGTCAGGATATCCTGCCAAGCCGTCGGCCCTGGCTTTCGATGACACCGGCACCCTCTTGGCCACTGGAGGAGGGGAGGCGGTGACGGTCTGGAGCTTCCAGGGGAGTGGTCCCGAAGGCACGCGGCCCGGCGTTCTAGAGCTTCATGTTCAACCCGTCACGACGCTTGCCTTCGCTCGCCGCGCGATGCGCCTGGCATCGGGAGGCCGCGATGGTGCCGTGGTTGTGTGGTCGCTTCAGAGAGATGGAGAAGGCCGTCCGATAGGGGACGCGGTTGTGGCGGGCGTAGTGGCCGAATTGTACTGGCGGCCAGACGGGCGCTCGCTTGCCGCGCTCGACGCGCGGGGTGGCGTGACGGTTTGGCGGATAGGATGAACAAAGGTTGCCAAAAAGGTCCGGGGCGGTCACGCGGATTGTGCTGACGGGTGGTGTATTAGCGGAACCCATGCCCGGCTATAAACGCTAGGCGCTTTTTCGTTTCGCTCAGGAATCCTTTTCCTTCATCCGGTTCACATCGTCCGGGTTAATCAGGTCCGGGGCGGTCCAGCCCTCGATATCGTATTCCGCCATACACTGCTCGACAAAAGACTTGAGCTGGTCGGCCCGACCCATGGCCACGGCCGCGGGCAGATTTTCGAGTTTAATGTTCTCGTAGTTGCCGGCGTAGTTGCGTTCGTACAGTTCGTGCCGCCCGCCAAACTCGGTCCCGATAGCGTCCCACAAAATCTTGAGCAGCTTGACCCGCTCCAGCGCATCGTAATCGTTGGAGCCGCGTAAATACTTCTCCAGATAGGGCTGTAGCTCCGGCGTTTTGAAGTCTTTCACGTGGGAGTTGAGATAGATCAGGCCGCTCGAAATGGTTTGCTCGATAATCTCTTTGATACGAGGATAGGCGACCGGAGCCAGGACGCGGTAGGCCAGGCCGTACTCCGTGTTGGGCTGGAGGGCACCGTTGACCCACTGGTCGGGCGTCTTGGTCATGGCCTCGGTCAGGCCCCAGAACATATGCCGCCAGGCCAGCACCTCACCGACCTGCACCTGGGCGCTGCGTTGGCCCTGGATGCCAAGCGCGTCAAGCGCTTTCAGCAAGACCCCGGCCAGAAAGTCCAGCTTGACCGCGAAACGCGTGCAGCCGTGCAGGGTAAAACGCGGGATAAAACCCGAGCCGGGAAAAAAGGCGTTGGCCTTATCCAGGTCACGATAGACAAACAGATTCTCCCAGGGGATGAGGACCTTGTCCAACACCAGGATGGCGTCGTTCTCATCCAGACGGGAAGACAGCGGATAGTCGAACGGACTACCCATAGTGGCGGCGTGCAATTCATACGACGGGCGACAGATGAGTTTTACGCCGGCACTCTGCATGGGAATCATGGCGAACAGCGCCATCTCGGGCTTGCCCAGAGGTGTCGGCCCGTAAAAGCCGATGAAATTATGATGCGTCAGGGCGGAGCCGGTCGCGACTACCTTGGCGCCACTGACGATGACCCCCGCGTCGGTTTCTTTTTCCACCCGCACATAGACGTCTTTTACGTCGTCAGGGGATTTGGCCTTATCGACAGGCGGGTTCACCAGCGCGTGGTTGAGAAACAGGCAGCGCTCCTGGGTATGACGATACCAGCGTAAGGCGTTGTCCTGATACGGCGCATAGAACTCGGCGTTGGCACCCAGGGTGCCGGTCAGGCTGGCTTTGTAGTCCGGCGAGCGCCCCATCCAGCCGTAGGAGATGCGCGCCCACTCGGCAATGGCGTCCCGGCTGCCGACTAGGTCTTCCGTACTCTTCGGTACCTTGTAGAACTTATGCGTGAACCCGCCGTTGCCCGTATCGGTCGGCGTACTGAGCGTCGGGGCTTTCTGCGGGTCGTGCAGGGCATCATACATGCGCGCCAGCATACGGGCGGAATTCCGAAAGGCCGGGTGCTGGGTGACGTCGTTGACGCGCTCACCATAGATCCAGACCTCTCGATCATCCTGCAGGCTGTCAAGGAATTCTTGACCGGTCAGGGGTCGCTGTTCGCGCGCGCTATCGGTGTGCGGCCTCGGGTCGGCGGCCTGTGTCTGTTGACTCATGGTCTGTCCTCCAAGCTCACCTGCTTTTCTCTATAGTGCGGACTCTATTTCGGCAAGTTCGAGTGCACTGGAGCAGGACGGCCGCCCCCGCCACCTACGGCCGAAACTGCAACGCCCGGGGCCCAAGGCGCGTCGGCTGAGACACGACTTGATACGCGGTTTCCACCCACTCACAGATATAGCGGCGGGTATCCCTGGGATCGATCATTTCTTCGATCTGAAACTTGTTTAACGGGCCGAGCGGTCCCCGCACGCTCTCGATCCGGGCGTTGAGTTCTGCGCGGAAGGCGACTGGATCATCCGCCTCTGCCAACTGCCGTTTATAGGCCGCTTCGATGCCGCCCTCGGGCGGAATCCCGCCGACATCCGCAGCCGGCCAGGTGACGCGCATTGAGGGTTCCGAGCGCGGGGTGGCATAATTGTTCCCGGCCACACCAAAACTGCGCCGCACCAGGACGGTAAAGATGGGGACCCGGACCTGGGCGAAGGCAATCATCCATCCCGCCCCTTTGCGAATCGTACCCGTCCGCTCATGCTCCAGGCCGACCGCGAAGCCGGGATTATCAACGAGGTTCAAGAGCGGCAGGTGGAACAGATCGCACAAATCCAGGTGGCGCGTCAGCTTGTCGCAGCCGTCGGCGGTGAGTGCACCACCGTTGGCATGCTGGCTGTCAGAAGTAATCACGCCCAGAGGATAGCCGTTGAATCTCACAAACCCGGTCACCTGATCGGTTCCCCACAGAGGACCAATCTCAAAAAAAGAGTCCCGGTCGGCCATCAACCGAATAGCCCTTCGAATATCAAATGTCGTGGTCCGTTTTCTGGCGATGAGGGTCGCGAGTTCCTCTTCCCGCCGGTCAATCGGATCGCTCGCGTTTGCCGCGTGCACGGGCGGCACCTCATACACACTGGAGGGCAGATAGGATAGAAAGGTCCGCGTCATCTGCATGGCTTCCTCTTCGGACTCGGCCAGATTGTCTACCGCGCCATTCGTACAGTGAATATGCCAACCGCCGAGTTCCTCCTTGGTGATATCGTAGCCCATGGCATGCGAGACAACCGGCGGTCCGGCGACAAAGAGCTGAGCGATATCGCGCACCATGACCGAGAAGTGACCCAGGACGGCTTTGGCCGCGCCAATGCCGACCACGCTACCGAGCAGCAGATTGACCACCGGTATGGTCGATAGCTGCTCGGTGTACATGGTGCTGCCCAGGTGTCCGGGTAGATACGATCCGCCGCCCCCGGCCACCCGTGGCCGACCGGCCTTGATTGCGCCCGCGCTTTCTTTGGCGCTGCTCTCGCCCTCTTTTTTCTGGGCCGGCACCATAGCCGCGACACTGCCCCCACCGGACGAGCCGTCCAGCAGTCGTATTGAGGGCAGACGCATTTCCGTCGCGAGGCGGTCCAGATAGCTGCTTTTTGCTGCTATCGCTCCATCTGCGTGACCCCCCCGAGACGTGAAATCGTCGGCACACACAACGACACTCCGCCGGTCTATTTTACCCCAGCCACCAACACTGTTTGCCGGGGTAAACCCCATGATGGTCCCGTCTTCATCATAGGACGCAAAGCCCGCGACGCTGCCGACCTCCCGAAAGGAGCCTGCGTCCAGCAACAGCTCAATACGCTCGTGGCAGGTCAGCTTGCCACGCGAGCGTTGGCGCACTACGCCCGGATCGTCAGAGCCGGGCGCCAGCCGCTGTTTGGCAAATTGTTGTAGGAGCGTGACCTCTTCCAGCACCTTCTCCCAGGGGGGTACACCCTCTGTCGCTTGAGGGGAGTCGGCATGCGACGGGGACACAACGGCCACCACCTGTCCTGCGGCCACGCTATCTCCGGCCTGGAGCGGTTGCAGTGCCGCTATGACACCGGCGCAGCCCGCCGTGACCAGGGTTTCCATCTTCATGGCACTTACGACCAGCAGCGGGTCACCGGGCGACACCGTGTCACCCACACGCACGCGGACCTCCACCACAGAACTCTCCAGGGGGCAGTGTACGGCTTCTTGGCCCTCTGCCACCTCCAGGGCCGGCAGGCGTGCATTCTGTGCGGTAATCGGTCCCGCAGCCGTAACGCCCAGCTTGGCCGCCTGTTGCTCCAGCAGGGCAAGAGCGCTGCCTTCAGACGCGGAAAAAGAAGCGGTGTTCATCTCCGGGGTTTCTGCCAATAATACTGTTCTGGCATCACCTGCCCGAACGGCCGGATGGGCGAGGATGGCGCGCAATTGGTGCAAATTGGTTCGCAGGCCATCAAGATGGAACTCATCAAGCGCCTGCCGCATGCGGGCAATTGCGGCTGCGTAAGAACCGGACGTACAGACGAGTTTTGCCAGCAAGGGATCGAACTGGGGCGGGGGGGCATAGCCCAGATAGCCACACGCATCCACCCGAATGCCCGCGCCCGAGGGTTCCTTATAGGCCGTAATACTGCCCGTACTCGCGGCAACGACACGGGCCTGCACGGCAAAACTGTGCGGCCTGCCGACTGCGTGCTGGTCACCCAGGCCGAGCGAGGCGAGCGTTTCACCCGCGGCGAGACGGAACTGGGCCTCGACAAGATCAATACCGGTGACCTGTTCGGTGACGGTATGCTCAACCTGAATCCGCGGATTGCATTCAATAAAAAAATACTCGCCGGTCTCGGGCGAGACCAGGAACTCGACGGTGCCGGCATTCACATACGCGGCGGCCTGCACCAGGGTAATCGCAGCGGTGAGCATCTGCTCTCGCAGCGTGGGGTCCAGCCCCGGAGCGGGGGCGATCTCAACGACCTTCTGGTGACGCAATTGAATCGAGCAGTCGCGTTCGTGCAGATGGACCACATTGCCAGATGCATCCGCCAGAATTTGGACCTCAATATGTCGTGGCCGAGCGATCAGTCTTTCGAGAAAGACGGCGCCGTCACCGAATGCGGCCTGGGCTTCGCTACGGCAGCGCTCAAATGCCTCGGCCATCTGTTCGGCCCTTTCGACGACCCGCATGCCGCGTCCCCCACCCCCGGCCGCGGCCTTGAGCACCACGGGATACCCAAGCTCACGGGCCAGCTTTTCTGCTTCTGGCGCTGACCCTATGGGTTCGGCGCTACCAGGCACAACGGGGATGTCCAACGACTCGGCAAGCGCCCGCGCTCTGATTTTATCGCCGAATAAGGCCAGCGTCTCCGGCGACGGACCTATGAACGTGATTCCCTCGGCAGCACATAACGCGGCAAAAGCAGCGTTCTCGGACAAGAAACCATAGCCGGGGTGCAAGCAGTCACACCCGCGCGATGCGGCGGTCTGCACGAGCGCGTCCGCGTTCAAATATGCCTCAACGGAATCTGCCGCCGTACCGATCTCATGACTTTCCGTCATACAGCGGGTATGCAGCGAAAGCGCGTCAATGGCCGGATACACCCCGACCGATTCCAGGCCCAAGGCCGTGGCTGATTTGGCAATGCGAATGGCGATTTCGCCCCGGTTAGCGATCAAGACACGAGTATGCACTGTCAGTTATCCCCCTCTCCGACTCCTTTTCTCCCCCATTCATTGCACGAGAACGTATCAGAGGTGAAGGAGGGTAACGGAAACGTATACATCTGTCGTCCGATTCTTACGGGGGAATATCCGCCAAACGGGACGCAATCGTCCACTCCGAAGCGAGACGCAAAGCGCGCACGGTCCTGGACCGACTTGGTATACTGCCAAAAAAAGGAGGAGGGAGTGGAGCCGATGAGAATTGAACTCACGACCTCTTGAATGCCATTCAAGCGCTCTCCCAACTGAGCTACGGCCCCACAGTGTCAAACGAATGAAGGTTGGGTCGGTACGTTAGTGTGGAAATAGTGCCATGTTCTCCGGCAGGCGTCAACTCGCAGACAGCCCCTATTGCGGGCCAATGGCAATGGCAAACGGCTTCTTCCCGACCTTAATCGTGGCGACGACTTGTTGAGCGAGCGTACTGAAGACCTGGACGACCTCGCCCTCGTCCTTCCGGGAGCCGAACAGCGTCACATAGCCCCGCATACCGTTTGGCGTAATCGCGATGGCGTACGGTTCGTTATCAACCGCATTGAAGCGCGGATTAAAAGCCACATTAAAAGACGGGGTGTTGAGTTCCGGATTAATGTCCGCCTCCGTTATCACCGATACGGTTGCGTCAAGGAAGTTGGCGACAAAAGCATCCACCTTCAGCTCCCGTTTCACCAGTTCCAGTGCCGTTTCAGGTATCACGGCGACCCCGGCAGGCTGCACACCGACTTGCAGATGCTGCACCCCGTCTTCATCATCCTCGTTCGTATCCTTGACGGTGTTCGTTGCGGTATCGATAAGGGAAACCGTGTCTCCGTTGTCCTCGCCCTCATCGGTATCGATCGCACCGAAATTCGTCACATAGACGCGCCTCCCATCCGGTGTCACCGTAACTCCGAGCGGTCCCTCTCCCACCACCAGCGGGTCAGACAGCGGGGTATGCGTCGTCAGGTCAATCACGGTGACGGTGTTATCGTCAAAGTTCGGCACATAGGCTCGTGGTCCATGCGGAGTGACGGCAGCGGCAATGGACTGCGGACTCCGGCCCACCGCTATGGTGGTTGTCTGAGTCCGTGTGGTGGCATCGATAACAGAAACCGTATTGTCCTTAATATTCGTCACATAGGCGGTGGCTCCATCTGGGGCAAAGGCAACCCCCTGCGGCTCACGGCCAACCGGGATCGTCGCAACGACTGTCTTTGAGGCAGTGTTGATGACGGACACCGTGTTATCATCCGCATTCACGACATACGCTTCCTTCCCGTCCGGGCTGATCGCGATGCCACGTGGACGGTCGCCAACCGAGATCGTCTCAGTCACCTTGTTCGTGCTCGTACTGATGACAGCCACGGCATTGTCATTCACCAGGGTCACATAGGCCTTGGCGCCACTCTCCTCTTCACATTCACTCGTGTCGAGCAGACAGAACTCTCTATTATTCTCCTCATCCCTATAACAGCCGGGTTTGTCCCCACCAAACCCAAGCGTCTGACAGCTCAGTTCACCAAGCGCCTCTCCATCACACTCCTCTCCAACATCTCGCCCACCGTTGCCGCACAGGGGCCAGGGCAGAAAACACTGGCAGCTCTCGTTCCAGACAAATCCGGCGTCCACCGTCATTGTTTTATCCTCACCCTTGCCCTTGGCCCTGATCTCGACACCTTGAAGGGTCAATAATTGGCCGTTCACTGTTACGCTGCTCTCTTCGGTCAGCTTGAAAGCGTCGAGGAACTCGGCATCGCCCAGCCGGACTACGGAGACCTCGTGATCGAAAGTACGTGGTTCAGCCGGGTCTGCAGTGTCCCGGATTTCGACGCCAATAGTCCGCGCGCCGCTGGGAATCCGATTAAAATTGATGAGGCCGCCAAAGCCGGTGTTCAGCGGCACTTCGAGACCTTTGTCCTGAAAATACTCCTTGACGTCAGGCCGTTTCGAGCAGCATGGAATTTCTTCCCCAATATCCACCCCAATATCGACCGGCGCGGCTCCGTCCACACGCAGAGAAACGCGCTCAATCTCCGCATCAGGATTTGGTGTAAACGCCCAGCCGGAAACCATCCCAATACCCCCGGCTGTGAGATGGGCATGAATGGTCTGGCCCGGTGGGTTTTCAAGGACCGCGGTAATCCTTTCACCTTGTGTTTCCTCCTCCTCGTCTGCTGTCGCATCTCCCTCGTCCGATGTTTCATCTTCTTCGTCTGCTGTCGCATCCTCCCCTGGATCAGTCGATACTATCCGTGAGCCGACAACGCCCAGTTGCTGGATATTTTTCTGCCAGGCTAACCAGAGCTCGCCTGACTTGGTTTCGTTGCTGTCAGAATCACTAAAAGTGACATTATGGAACATGATCTCTTGATCTTCAGTGTTAATCTCGGGACTAGTGGAGCCGAGTAAACTCGGAAGCTCCAGGAATTCATAGCCACCCGGCCGGACAACAGTCACGGTGTGTTCAACAGCCTGACTCGCAACGCCCTCCGCGGATACCTCAATGCGAATCGTATGTTGTCCCTTAGTCTGATCCTCTTCCGCCCTCTCCTCCGAGCCTTCCCCGATGCCTGAGAGTTCACCGAAGTTAAACACCTGACCAAAACCACTCTTGAGCGCGTGCTCGTCATACGCTGCTTGAACGTCCCTCCGGTCGATACAACAGGGCATCTCCCCACCGTATTTCCGCTCGCCGTCCTGGTTAAGAATGGAGAGTTGAATGGTAACGGGCAGTTCGACCGGATTGTCGGGATCGTCAGAGACCGCAAACGCCCAGCCGGAGATGAGGCGAACGCCGCTGACAAACTGGCCATCGCCCGGACTCTCTAAGACCACATGAATCCCAGCCCAGGCCGCTCGTGTTGCCCCCCCGGTCAGTAGAAAGGAAGAGATAATGGATAGCATCATGAATCGTCGCAGCATGTTTATTCAGGCCTCTCCTCGGTCGTTTGTGCTCCCACCGCAACCACCCGGACCCCTGTGTCCTGGGCACGCTCTAGCAGCGTCGAACGCGCTATCATGAGCGTCTTGTCAGCCTCAATGGCGAGAACCGCGGCCTTGACCTCGTGCATGACCGCGATGGTATCGGGTCCAACGGCTGGAACGTCAAAGCGTAAATCCTGTTGCGGCTTGCTGACTTTGACCACAACACCGCCCTCCCCACCCAATGTGCCGCCGCGCCGAATAGCGGCGTTTGTACCCTCAACACCTTCGACCGCCAGGACCGTACCACGCTTGACGATAACGCTCTGTCCGATATCCCAGCGACCGATCTCTTTTGCCACTACAATACCGAGTCGGATATCCTGCCACTGCTGCGCATCCGGCTCGGCGCGAGTCAATATCCCTTCCTGGGGCACGAGAGACGAGAGGAATCGGGTTGATTCGACAATCGTAATGCCCTCGTCTTCAAGTTCCTGGGCCACCCCTCGCAGGATCACATCGTCCTTCAGATTGGGCAGTTTACTGATGAAAGCCAGCCCCCGGGCATCGGGCTGTATCTGCGTCAGGGCACCGGTCTTATAGATGCCCCCGGCCATGACGGCTTGGGTCACCCCGGCCTCGTGGAAGGTCGTAATAATTTTTCCGAGTTCTCCGACCCGCACCCAGGTGACGTGGGACGCGTAGTCGTTGATAGCCTGAGGAGTCTCTCCCTGGTGAGCAACCGCAATGACCTCAACCCCTTCTGCGCGGGCCGCCGCACAGAAGATAAGGGGGAATTGTCCATTCCCTGCAATGAGACCAAGGGGCGCCATAGATGCGGACGCTCGCTATACAGCTACCACATAGTCAGCCAAGATCATCTTCGCTCTCTTGGCCGGCATTCCGTCGGGGACGACAAATGCCCCGTTGTGAGCTGGCAATGAATTCCGCCAAATGAACGGCCTCGGGGGATGACGCCTGTTCTTGGCGGGTACGGTCGGTCGCCTCTTTGAGCGTCAATCCCTCAACGAAAAGCGTCCGATAGGCTTTTTTAAGCGCGCTCAATTGTTCCTCGCCAAACCCGCGCCGTTTGAGTCCGATGAGATTCAGGCCAAACAAACGGGCCCGATCTCCCTGGGCCACGCAGTACGGCGGCACATCAAGAGAGACCATCGCCCCCCCACCGAGGTAGGCCGACTCCCCAACCCGTGTAAACTGATGAATGGCCGCCAGCCCACCCACGCCCACATAATCTTCGAGTACGACATGGCCGGCAAGGGTCGCACAGTTCGCCAGAATCACATTGTTTCCGATCTGGCAGTCGTGTCCCACATGGGAGTACACCATGAAGAGATTGTCATTTCCGATCCGGGTGACCATCCCGCCGCCAGTGGTCCCGATATTGAGCGTTGCAAATTCACGGATGGTATTGCGATCACCAATAGTGAGGCTGCTGTCTTCTCCCCGATATTTCTTATCCTGCGGGACCGCGCCAACGCTCGCGAATTGAAAAATCTGATTCTCGCACCCGATCGTCGTGCGCCCCTCAATCACGCTATGCGGTCCGATACTGGAATCCCGGCCGATACGAACCTGTGGACCAATCACCGCATAGGGTCCGACCCGAACCCCATGACCCAGCTCCGCTCCGGGGGCGATCACCGCTGATGGATGGACCGTGGTCTCGGTACTCACGCCGGCGTCTCGCTTTCCGGGTCTACATCAACAACCGTGAATTCGAGTTCCGCCGCGACCTGTCCGTCAACCCGAGCGGTGCCCTGCATTTTCCAGAACGTCCCGCGGCGGCGCAGGATTTCCACTTCCATTAACAACTGATCACCGGGAACGACTTGGCGTCGAAAGCGAACGCGGTCGAGTCCGGTTAACATCGCGAGCCGGTGCGACGCCGGGACGGGGGCGGAGGTCTCCTCGGCAAGATCGACGGACGAACGGGCCAGAATGCCGCCCGCCTGTACGACGGCTTCGCAGATGAGCACGCCAGGCATGAGCGGGTGAGCGGGGAAGTGCCCGACAAAGAAAGGCTCGTTGATCGTCACGTTTTTGAGCGCGACGATACGTTTCCCGGCAGAGATTTCCACCACCCGGTCAACGAGGAGAAACGGGTAGCGATGGGGCAGAACAGAAGCGACAGGGGGATGATCCATGTGGCGGTGAGCACCCAACCGTCTCTTAGTTTCTAAAAGAGATCTTGGTGCCTTTTTTATTATAGGCTTTGATCACCGACTCAGTCAGATCAATACTCTTTGAGCCGTACAGCACAACCGTGTTATTGCCTTCAAGAATGACCGAATAACTGCCCTGTTCGCCAAGATCGTTGACGACCTGACGGAGTTCAACCAGGATGCGCGCGGTTAGCTCGCGGTCTCTGATCTTGAGTTCCTCTTGGGAATCCTTATACAGCCGTTCAAAGTCGCGCAGCTCCTGGCGGTAGTCTCGCTGCAACGCGATCCGTTCGTCGTCCCGGAGTAAGAGGGCTTTTTTCTCAAGCTCCTCCTTGAGCTTTTCGACTTTTTCCCGACGCTTTTCGAGCCTTCGTTCCATTCGCCCCACTTCGGCCTTAAAACTGTCTTTGGCCTTTTTCCCGGCGCTCGACGTATTCAGGGCGACCTGGAGGTCCACATAGCCGACCTTGATATCAGCGCTCTCGCCGCTATAGGGGAAGAGGAGAAAACCAAGACTCACGGCGGCCCAAACGATGCTTTTCCAATTCATATCTCTCTCCATTGTTAGAGTGCTTGATCCAAATGTCTCCCTGAGCACAGGGACGGACACGCGGACCTGTGGTTCATCCACTCGGACTAGAACCCGCCATACCGGCCTCGTCCTCCGCCAATCCCACCAGTTGCGCCACCGAACGAAAAGTGAATATTGCTGGTACGCTCATTTTTTTTCGCATTGAGCGCTTTGGCAAGATCGATCCGGATGGGTCCGAACGGCGACTTCCACCGGATCCCGGCCCCAACCGAGTAGCGCAAATCCCCAAGGTCAACGCCTTGTTCAGCCGTAAAGGCATTGCCGATATCGCTAAAGACCGCACCCTTCAGATTCAGTTGCTTCACAATAGGAAAACGCAACTCATTCTGGAACGTCAGCTGTTGGCTGCCGCCAATCGGCCGATGATACGTTTCTGCGCGTATCCCGTTGGGCGCCTCTCTATCATTAATCAAAACCGTGACGGGTTGACGCGGCCCTAAACTCCGTTCGCCAAACCCCCGGATGGAGTGCAGCCCACCGGGAAAGTAGCGGTCGAACAGCGGGAGGTCGTCCTCCAGGATTTTTTCCGCCTCCCCGCCGATAACGGGTTCGTCCGTAAAATCGACATCACCCACCCCATATCCAAAGAAGTTATTCGACATCCAAGTCAATTGTCCGAAGCGGGGATTGCGATAGACCGGGAAGAAAAACTGAGCCTGAATTTCCGCCTTGCTATATGTCGCATCTCCCCCAAGGCCGGCCTGACTAAAAAGGATCTGTTGATAGGAGCCGGCGGTCGGATCCATCGGGTGGTTGAGGGTATTGCGCCTGATGGTTGGGGTAATTTTGCTCGTTATTTCGGCGCCCTTTTCGGCCCGTACCGCATCCGGCGCAATCGGTTCAAAATTGCTGACCTTGGATTTCTCCCACTGGTATTGCATCCCGATGGACACGTCTTCCAGGGGAAACCCCCACAGGGTTTTGAGCCCTAACTCGTCAATGGGGTAGAAGAGACGTGCCCCGCCGCCCGTCCCGGCACGATCAAAATCCTCAAACGCAAAGCGCCAGTCAAAGACTTCCACCCCAAGGGTCAGATGGGTATCCAGAAGATAGGGATCAGTCCAACTGACGGTGGAGTTACGATACCGGCTACCCATATTGCCGCTGATCACAAACTGATGGCCATAGCCAAAGAGATTCGTTTCCTGAATACGGGCGGAACCGATGAGACTCGTCGCGGTATTAAATCCGGCCCCCACACTGAAGGCCCCGGTTTGGGCCTCTTTGACATCAACCAACACATTGAGCAAATCGCTCCGTGCCCCCCGGCGCGTGGCAATATTCACGTCCTGGAAAAATCCGAGTCGCTGCACCCGCGCACGGCTGTGCTCTATGCTGGTGGCGTTGAACTTGCTCTGCTCGGCAATGCGTAATTCTCGCCGGATTACTTTGTCGCGCGTTTTGGTATTGCCCGCGATATCAATCCGGTCGATATAGACTTCCGGTCCCTTATCGACCCGGTAGGAGATATTGACAACGCTGTCGTCCTGCTCAACCTGGGTTTCCGGCTCGACGTTCACAAAAGCAAAGCCGTGGTTGCTGAAATACCCGGTTAAACGAAAGACATCTTCTCGCAGGTGGCTGGCCTTAAATACCTCACCTTCTACCAGGGCGACCGCGCGCAGGGCCTGGTCTTCACTCCCAGGGAATTCGCCGACAATATGCACCTCGCCAATGGTGTATTGCTCTCCCTCATCGATCCGAATGGTCACATGCATCCCGTCATCGCGACGTTCGATTTTCGGCTCATCGACTTTGACGTTGATATAGCCGTTATCGTAGTAATAGGCAGTAATCCGCTCCGTGTCTGTCTTGAGCGCTTCTCGGTTGAGCGTTCCGATGCTCATGAAGCGCGATAAGAAATTCTTCTTGCGGGTCGCCATAATGGATTGCAGCCGGGCGTCTTCAAACGTCTCATTGCCCTCAAAATGGATTTGGGCAATGCCGGTCGGCTTCTGTTCCTCGATCGTAAAGGTCACCGCGGTTTCTCCCGGACCGCTCCGCTCGGCACGATATGAGATATCGGTGTCTAAATAGCCTTTTTCTTCATAGGCTTTTTTGGCGTCTTCTATGCCCCGCCGGATGCGAACCGGGTTGAGGATCGTGCGCGGATGAATTTTCAGCGCTACCTCAAGCGCTTCTTTGTCGAGCTTCTTATTTCCCTCGAAGTGGACTTCGCGGATGAGTGGCCGCTCGCTGACCCAATAGGTCAAAACATTACGGCCATTTTCTCGCTCAAAACGCGCCTCTACATTATGGAAGAAGCCCATGTCATAAATGGACCGAATATCGGCATCGACCGTATCCCGATTCAACGCGGTGCCAGGCAGAGCAGAGGTCCGAATGCGAATCGCCTCTTCTTCAACCCGGTCGTTGCCGCCAATCACAATTGTATCGACAATGTTGGATGGCGTATCGGGCTGAGCTGATTCGAATGCGTCACCTTCCGGTTCCTCTGCTTCGACCATTTCTGCGCCAGATTCGTCTCTGTCCTCGATTCCCGCTGCTTCAAGAAGCAACTCCTCGGCTTCGTCCATTTCAAAGACATCGTCAGGAAGGGCGTCAGGAATATGCTCTTCCGAGAGTTCTGCGTCGTCAGCCTGGGCCGAGGTTATAATCCCCAGGAACCCAGAACAGATGAACAGACATATGCTAGTAATGACGAGAAATGTGCGAGCCATGCGTGTTGCGTCTGCCTTTGAAGCCGCTCTCCCCCCTACCAAAATCGCCTCACATTGTAAAGGCAGCACCCTCCTTCGAGCCCTCCCCGAAAGAAGCCGGGGAAGTGACAAATACTAGAGTTTTCGCATAGGAAGCGCTCTGAGTCCCTGCACATCCATCTCACAAACGAGAGCTTCGGTCAGGCTGTCCCGTCTCTCCGGCTTACCTCAGTGAGTATTCCATGTTTGAGTCGCAGGGTCCGGTCCATTGCCGCGGCAAGTTTTTCGCTATGCGTGACAACAACCATAGCCACGCCCATGGCCTGATTCAGCGCGAGCAGCAACCGCAGCACCCCCTCGCCGGTCTCGGGGTCGAGATTGCCGGTCGGCTCATCCGCCAGCACCAGCCGGGGCTCCAGGACCAAGGCACGTGCAACCGCGACTCGCTGCTGTTCTCCCCCGGACAATTCCCCCGGCCGGTGGCTCAGACGGGCAGACAGACCAACCCGCTCCAATATCTCAGCGGCGCGGGTACGAGCTTCCTCCTGGCTGAGCCCAGCGATCAGTCCTGGCATCATCACATTCTCGAAAGCGCTAAAATCCGGCAGGAGATGATGTAGCTGAAAGACAAAACCAATCTCCCGGTTGCGTAAGGCTGCCAGTTCCAATTCGGGCAGGCTAAACAGATCTTGACCGTCAAACGTGATGTGTCCTGCGGTGGGCCGGTCGAGCGTACCCAGAATATGCAGCAGCGTACTCTTCCCCACTCCAGATTCCCCAATGATCGCAGCCCGCTCGGCCGGCCGAAGGGTGAGGTCCAAGTTTTCGAGTACGCGGACCGCGTGCTCGCCCTCTCCGTACTGTTTGCTGAGTTGGGCTGCCTGAAGAAGATACGACATCTCTAAGCGGTCCGTTCCTTACTCGTAGCGAATGACCTCGACCGGAGCCAGTCGTGCGGCCTGACGCGCAGGGTAGATGGTGGCGAGCAAGCAGATCATCATCGACGCGACCCCAACAATGAAAAAATTCTCCGCATACATTTTCACCGGCAGGGTCGAAACATAGAAAACATCCTTCGGAAGTTCGATGAACTCATAGCGGTCCAACAGCCAGCAGCCGACCCAACCCAGCAGTGTGCCCATCAGCGTCCCGACAACGCCGATGATGAGCCCTTTATAAATAAAGACTCGACTTATGGCCCTGCCGGTTGCCCCCATGGACTTCAACACCGCAATATCCTTGCGTTTTTCCATGACCACCATGATCAGCGTGGCAATGATATTGAACGCGGCAACCAAGACGATGAGCAGCAGCACGATAAAGTACACCACCTTTTCAAGTTTCAGCGCGGCGAAGATATTACTGTTCACCTCGGTCCAGTCTCGGGTCGTATAGGGGAATCCCAACACGCTTTCCAACTCGCGGGCGACCGTTTGGGCCTGATACACATCGCGAATCTTCACCTCAACACCAGTCACCTGTTCACCGAGGGTAAAAAACTGTTGCGCGTCGGCGAGCGACATATAGATCAGGGCACTATCGTATTCAAACATGCCCGAGTCAAACACACCGACAATCACAAAGCGCTTGACCCTGGGAACAACCCCGAGGGGGCCGGGGGTAGTGCTCAGCGGGGAAATAATATTGATCGGGTCGCCCACAAAGACGCCAAGTTGACGAGCCAACTCATGCCCGACGAGTACGCCGGAGAGTTGAACCGTTTGGACTGTTTCCTCAGTCTGAAACGTCAACTCCTGTTTCTGACCGAGCTGGTCGACTTCACCAAAAGACAGATGGGCACCAATATCGACCACCGCACTGGCCAACGAGGGGTCGACTCCACGCACGAGCGAGCCAGACACGCTCTGACCTACACTGACCATCACCTGACCGTAGACAAACGGCGCCACGGCAACCACATCGGGCGCCTGTCTCACCACGTCAACCACCTCCGCATATCCGTCCACAAAGCCCTGCAAGCTGGAAATCACGACGTGCGGATTAAAGCCCAGAATACGGTCGCGTAGATCTTCTTCAAATCCCGTCATCACCGCCAAGACGATATTCAGCGTCATCACGCCAATCATGACTCCAATCATGGAAATCATGGTGATTAACGAGATAAACACCTCACGCCGTCTGGCTCGCAGATAACGCAGACTCAGAAAAAGTTCGTATCGCACAAACTACCGGATTGTTGATTACCACACCCGCTGCTCTGACCTTTTGTCCTCGGCCCAGCAGGTCCTATATCATAAAATAATATCTATTTTTCTTTTTTTGCAGCTGGTTAGAATAAAAATTTCATCCAGAGCTTGAAATATGACTCCAATTCGTTTACCCTAAGATCATGTGGTGGTTGTGGAGGTGGTGGATAGGCCCTGATTGGGGCACGGGCTCTTGAGTGAGCCTTCTTGCTTACTGGAATGCCATGACGGTAAAGGAGTTTGCGGTCATGGCATTCCCCCTCTCACCCTGAGCACCCTCCTTCAAGAACACCTCCTTCCATAGGACATCTCCTAGGTTTTCCGCAGCCGACGCACGTCACCGACTCGGACCGTGAGGCCACTTCGGTCAAAGTATTCCAGCAGAGGAATAGCCGTTTTTCGACTAATACCGAGCAGGTCACGGAATATGGCCGCAGTAATTTCCCCGTGAGTCGCAACGTAGTCAGTCAGTGCCGCCTGCGCTTGACCCAGCACTCTTCCGCTTATGTAGAAATCCGGCGTAATTTTGACCAGCGCCCCCCGTGACTCAAGCACCGCCAAGAAATCGTTCAGCCGTTTGCGAGGAAGTTGCAGCAACTCCTCCAGCCCCTTCGTGTCCGGTGGGGTGAATTGTCCGTCTTGCACGAGACGTTCGAGTCGAGCGGCGATGGCCTGCTCTTCCTGGCTGAGCGAGACAGCGTGGGCCGGCAGACGCAGCAGGCTCCCGTGGCGAGCGACAACCCCCTCTGCAATAAGCCGCTCGGCCACAACCCGAAAAATCTTGGGCGTCAGGTTAAACGGCAATTGGCTCCGCACCGACTCCATTTCCATCCCCTGAGCCAGCGGGGTCTGGGCGTGAAAGACGGCCAGCATCTTTTCAACGGCAGCGACCAGCCGCCGCCATTTTGTTGCAATGGAATAGGCTTCAGGATACCGCGCATCGGGAAAAGGCAAAATCGCCTCATCGTTTGCAAGCAGGGCAATAATTTCCTCTTCCCGCGCGTTCACCCCGTGATACATTTCGTCCAGCCGGACAGCAAACTGCGGGCAGACTTCCAGATAGGCGTAGCAGGCCTGACGGAGGTTTGTTGCTTGCAGGGCGTATAAGCGTTCCGTGACCTGGGTTTCCGCTTTGCGGTGGCGTTGGGCAAAAGGATTCACTACCACCCCACCCCCCAAGGTCCCTTGCGCGGTTTGATTGCGCAGCACGAAGTGGTCCCCTCGCAGGGCAACCAAGGGTTCCTGGGTGACAATTTGACACAGGGCCGTCGATTTCGGCAGTAAGACCTCAAGGCCGCCAAGCAAGAGGATTTTCCCAATCACTTCTGCGGTCCCCAGGTGAATGCGGACCCGCTCGTGATTGACGACCTCGCGTCCCGCGCTCGGCCGAATTTCGACGCTGGCATCAAAACGAGCGGTGGTCATGCTGACTTTGGGATGACACACGACATGACCACGAGCCATATCCGCCTTATCCAGTCCGACCAGATTCAGCGCGACGCGCTGGCCCCAATGCGCTTCGGACAGAGCCTTCCCGTGGACTTGGAGCGAACGCACCCGCGCTTCTTTCCGGGTCGGGAGTATGCGGACGGTCTCGCCCTCGCGCACGGTTCCGGCCAGCGCCGTCCCCGTCACAACAACCCCGTGCCCTTTGAGCGTAAAGACCCGATCGACCGGCAACCGAAAGTATCCGGGCTGGGAAGGCCGGGTATAGGCTTCAAGCTGCTGGGCAATTTCATGTTGCAGTCCATCCAAGCCCTGGCCGGTAATAGAGGAGACCGGTAGGATGGGCGCACCTTCAAAAACGGTGTCAATCGTCAGAATCTCGATTTCCTCCCGGACCTCTTCAATTCGCTCGGGACCCACCATATCGGCTTTTGTAATAACGAAGATTCCCTTCTGTACGCCCAGCAGGTGGAGAAAATCGAAATGTTCCTCGGTTTGGGGCATCACGCCATCGTCCGCGGCAACGGTAAACAGCACCAGGTCTATGCCCTGGGCGCCGGCCAGCATATTGCGGATAAAACGCTCGTGACCGGGCACATCAACGATCCCGACCCGTTCGCCGTTGGGCAAATCCAGATAGGCAAAGCCGAGATCAATGGAGATACCCCGTTCCTTTTCCTCTTTGAGCCGATCGGTGTCGTGTCCGGTCAGGGCCTTGAGTAATGAGGTCTTGCCGTGGTCAATATGTCCGGCAGTGCCAATAATATGCGGCATAGCGTGTCCCTGCGACAGGAGCGCATTGTGTCAAAAAGGTGGGCGGAAAGAAATCCCTCACAAGCAGGCAGCAGTCCAGACGGTCAAGACAGGACGCAGAGACCTGTGCTACCAAGAGTACTTGATCCAGTATGAAACAATTCGTACACCTGAGCCCCGAAGAAGTCAGGCAGACCGCTCGCACGACCCTCGCCTTTTATGACCGGTTTGCGGAGGCGTTCTGGCACGGGACGCAGGACCACGATGTCAGTCAGAACCGGGCCGCCCTGCTCGATCATGCAGCGGGAGACGGCCCGTATTCCATCCTCGACTTTGGCTGCGGCCCGGGCCGTGACCTTGCCGCCTTTCGTGACCTGGGCCACGAGGCTGTTGGACTGGACGGCGCTGAACGCTTCGTTGAAATGGCCAGACACCAGACGGGCTGTGAGGTCTGGCATCAGGATTTTCTCGATCTGCGATTACCGCCTGAACGCTTTGACGGCATTTTTGCCAACGCCTCACTCTTTCATATTCCGAGCCAGGAGTTGCCGCGAGTCCTGGGACAGCTCTGGGACACGCTCAAACCGAACGGTATTCTGTTCAGCTCAAATCCGCGTGGTCATGACCAAGAAGGCTGGCAAGACCAGCGCTACGGCAGCTTCTACATGTTTGAGACCTGGCGGCAGTTCCTCACGCAGGCACAATTTCAGGAAGTCACGCATTACTATCGTCCACCCGGAAAACCGTGCCAGCAACAGCCCTGGCTGGTAACCGTGTGGCGTAAGGCCATCGCTTAGGCAGCTGTTCTGCCGCGTGGCGTGGAACTACTCCTGTCGTCTGTTCTCTGCTATGTGTCGCACACGAAAGGAGCACGACGATGCGGAACAATACGTACGGGACCATCGTATGGGGGATCATCCTCACCCTCGGCCTGAGCGGTACGGGCTGGGCCCAGGAGGACAAGCGGACGGTTGAGAGCTTTCTCGCCGAAAGTCGGAATGCCACCATGGCCACGATTCGTGCCAATGGTACGCCCCAGCTCACCCCAGTCTGGTTTGTGTGGGACGGCGAGCAATTTATCATCTCCATTACCACCGAGCGCGCCAAATATAAAAACCTGGTCCGTGACGCCCGCATGAGCTTGTGCATCGATGATGTCACCGGCTTCGGCTATGTCACGGCTGAGGGCAAAGCCGAAATCCGCGAGCAAGATATTTGGGAGGATACCCGAAAAATCCTGGTGAAGTATCAGGGCGAGGAAGGCGGGGCGGAATATCTGGAGCGCATGAAAACGGAGCCCCGCGTGCTGGTTATCATGAAGCCCACCCGGATAGAGACTATGGGGTTGGCAAAATAACGTCGGCCCCTACTCTACGCCGGGGGCCGAATTGCTCCACATTTCCAGCAGGCGGTAAACTGGCCTTCCAGATTTTCTCCGCAGCGTGGACAGGCCCAGTGGGGCGCGCCTTCCCGGCCGGCCCGAGCCCCGTGATCATAGGCTTGGGCAATTGTCCGGCCCCGGTCAAAGTCCATATCGTTCGCCACCCATACGGAGGGATTCGTGTCGGAGGTGACTGGCAGGCTACCGCGCAGTGGGAAGAGGTGCTCGCCCTGGACGATGGCTTCGAGGCCGTCGGCTTCGAGCAGACCCTTCACCAGATGCGCTTCAGTCGGGTCGTGAGCGGTGTAGACACGCTTCATGGCGGTTGACAGGAGCTATTCAGGGGAAAATGCCGAGTTCCATATACGAGACGGCAATTTTTTTAATAGCACTGATAAATGCGGCCGTTCGTAAGTCGGGCACCTGGGTATCGGCTCTCCATTCTTCGTAAATCTGATGATAGGCCGTAATCATGGTTTCTTCCAGCCCCGAATTCACTAAATCGATTTCATCCGCGCCGCGCGCGACCTCCCGCCGCTCTCCCTCTGAGAGCCACTTATCCGTCAGGCGTTCAACCGTGTGTAATATCTTGTCAAAGGCTGATTGATCAAATCGCTTCCCCATACGGCCCAACTGGACGTGCGACAGATTTTTCAGCCATTCGAAATACGAGACGGTGACACCGCCGGCATTTAAGTAAACATCGGGAATGATCAACACCCCCTTGGCGGCTAATATGTCTTCAGCCTGGGCGGTTATGGGCCCGTTTGCGGCCTCTGCAACGATCTTGGCCTGAATGCGCGGCGCATTGAGCGCAGTGATTTGGTTTTCGAGCGCGGCTGGGATCAGGATATCGCACTCCCGCTCTAAAACAGCGGACGATTGCGGGACGTTCTCCGCCCCAGGGAAATCGAGGATGGATTGCGTCTGGGTGCGGTGGGCGAGGACAGCGTCAACATCTAATCCCCGGGCGTTCACAATCCCGCCTTCATATTCGGCGATGCCGACAATACGGCAGCCTCCCTCTTGGCAGAATTTCGCGGCGTGGTAACCCACATTGCCGAGTCCCTGCACAATGACCCTCTTGTCTGCCAGACCTGGGCTCAGGCCGACCTGTTTCATATCCTCAGCGTTCTCACACGCTTCGCGCAGCCCAAAATACACCCCGCGCCCGGTTGCCTCGACCCGGCCCTGTACTCCCCCCTGGGTAATGGGTTTTCCAGTCACACAGGCCGCAGCATCAATCTGGCCCGGATGAAACGAGGCATAGGTATCAAAAATCCACGCCATCTCACGACCGCTGGTGCCATAGTCCGGGGCCGGGACATCAATCCCGGGGCCAATGAAATTCTTCTTGATCAGTTCGGCCGTATAGCGCCGTGTGATTCGCTCCAATTCATCAACCGTATAGCGCTTTGGATCAATCTGGACGCCGCCCTTTGCTCCCCCGAAGGGTACGTCCACAAGGGCGCACTTATAGGTCATCAATGCCGCCAGCGCTTGAACCTCCTGTTCACTCACCACTGGCGCATATCGAATGCCGCCCTTACACGGCACTTTGTGATGGCTGTGTTGCACCCGCCAGCCCGCAATCACTTCATACCCGTGCTGCGTCTTTATAGGGAATTGAACGGCGTACACACTGTTGCACGTGCGTATCTGAGTGAGCAGGCCTTCTGGATAGGTCAGGAATCGAGCCGCCCTATCGAAGCTCCGGTTCACATTCTCAAAAAAATTGAGCGACCCGTTTGTTCCATTTGCCTGTGTCATGTGACTTCCCTCTCGCCCCCGTTCATTGGCTCGTTTCATTATAGCAGAGCAGGAAAAAGGTTTCGGGCACCCTAGCGTCGCTTTTATTCGCCCCATTGACCTATACGGGGAGGCATGAAACCTCGGGCCATTATGCACACACACCCATCCTTTCCCTTCTCCCAGTATCAGGACGCGACAGGCCCGGAACGGATTCTCTCCTTTTATGATCCGGCCAGTCAGATGCGGGCGGTGATTGTCATTGATACGACCGCCTTTGGCATGAGTGCGGGTGGCGTGCGAATGCTGCCCGACCTGTCAGTCGAAGAGATGATCCGCCTGGCGCGGGCCATGACGTATAAATATCTGATGCTCGAATTCCCGGCCGGGGGCGCAAAAGCCGGCGTCTGGTACGACCCGGCAACCCAGGACCGCCGGGCGGTCATGGACGCGTTTCTGCGGGTGCTTCAACCCCTGTATGAAAAGCGGACCTACTATCCCGGCGCGGACATGGGAACGTCGGACGATGACTTTCTGCCGCTGCGCAATAAACAGGGGAAGCGTCGCTATAGTGGGTTGCGGGCCAAACATTCTGAAGGACTACCGCTTGAAGACCAATTGACGGGCTTTGGCGTGGTTGAGTCAGCCCTGGTGGCGGCCAAGGCTTTTCAACTACCCATGCGAGAGGCGACGGCTGCCATTGAGGGTTTCGGCAAGGTCGGGGGCGGGGCGGCTCGTTTCTTTGTCCGTGCGGGGGCTCGTGTCGTGGCCGTCTCCACCTTGGCTGGCACCCGCTATGACCCGAAGGGTCTGGATGTTGAGCGGCTCTTGGAGCTGCGCCAAGAGTATGGAGATGAGGCAGTCCGTCAGTATCGAGGCGGGAGGCTGCTCTCTCGACGGGCGCTCTTCACGCTGCCGGTTGATATCCTCATTCCCGGCGCACGCCCGGATGTCATCCATGCGAAGAATGTGGAGCGGATTCAGGCCAGACTGGTTGTCCCCGCGGCCAACATTCCGTTTCGTCCTTCGATTGCGAACCGCCTCTCCCAGCGCGGGGTTGGCGTCGTGCCTGATTTTGTCTCAAACGGCGGCGGAGTCCTGGCCGCGCTGGCCGATATCCAGGGTCTCGGGACCGAGGCATCCTTTGCCTTTGTCAGCGAGCATATTCGGAAGAATACCCGGCTGGTGCTCTCCCGGAGCAAACGCTCAAAGTGCACCCCGTTTGAGGCGGCGCTCAGGGTTGTTCGAGAGCGCTGGAAAAAGACCGCACGGACACGCCAGCCGCTTGTTGCCGAGGACGCGTAACGGTACGTCGCTATTCTCTCAAGCGGGCTTCCAGGAGCGTAGAACGGGGAGGAAAGTATGGAGTTTCACACACGCACAGTCACGGCAAACGGCATCCACTTTCATTGCCTCGAAGCCGGCCACGGACCGCTCGTCCTGTGTTTGCACGGCTTTCCAGATAACGCGTATACCTATCGTACCCTTCTACCGGCCCTGGCCGAGGCGGGTTTTCATGCGGTCGCGCCGTTCATGCGCGGCTATGCCCCAACCTCTGCTCCAGCGGACGGACGCTATCAATCGGTCCTGCTCGCGCAAGATGCCGTTGCGTTGATTCCGGCTTTGGGAGCCGAGCAGGCGTGTATCGTTGGGCATGACTGGGGGGCGTTTGCGACCTTTGGAGCAGCCGCCCTCGCGCCGGAACGGATACAGAAAATTATCGTCCTTGCGGTCGCGCATCCGGGAGTCATGCTGGGCGCATTGGCCTCGGACTACGACATGATCAAAGGCGGCTGGCACGCCTACTTTTTTCAGATGCCGTTTGCCGAACAAGCGGTCTTGGCCCAGGATTTTGCCTTTATCGAGCGCTGGTGGCAGGATGCTTCGCCCGAGTATGATATTCCGACCGAGATCATGGCCAGTGTAAAGGAAACCTTTCGGCAGCCGGGGGTGGTGACCGCGGCCCTTAACTACTACCGACATACGTTTCATCCCGATAATCGAGACCCGGCCTTACAACCCTTCCAAGAAAAGATGGCCGCTCCCACTACGGTTCCAACGCTGGCCCTGCATGGAACACGAGATCGGCCAGGCCGTCTTGCCGCCTTCAACGCCATGGATCATCTGTTCACCAAGGGCCTGGAAAAAGAAATCTATCCAGGGCTTGGACATTTCCTGCATCTGGAAAAACCAGCCGAAGTCAACCCACGGATTGTTGAATTCCTCGCCTCGTGAATGTGAAGGATTGGAGAGGAGAAATAAGCGGACACTGAGGGGATATTTATTCCCTCAGTGTCTCTTTTAAGAGGTCGTCGGGGGAGATGTGAGGGTCTTCAGGAAGTACTCCTTCAAGGTCCAGTTAGTCTCCATTTTTGTAATACACTGGGGTTTCTAACTATCTTTTGACACGATTGAGCCCGCGTCGGCAATCTCGTTCATCTTCCTATCCTTTTCCAGAGTGGGCGATGACAGAATCGTCGTCTGTATCCAGAAGATGCCATCGCCATTTCCGTGGCTCGTCGTCGTCTGTATAAATCTCAAACTTCATGGAGGTATCCTTATGTGGAAAAGATGCGGAATACGAACTACAGCAGACAGCAAAGGGAATGATTGGAAGACTTAAGAAGGGGAATCCTTAACACCCGAACACGTAGATGAGTTAGTGAGACTAATAATAGAGAATCTTGAACCTTTCCTGGTACATTCATTGAGTAGAGATCCGACGGAACTTCTGCAAGCACTTCAGAAAGTCACTGATGGATAAAGAATGATTGATAGATTTTCTCAATAGACTGGCTACACTGCCTAACAGAATGAAGACATGGATTCGGGCGGCATATATCAGTGCGGTGGACTATGAGATAACCTTACTATCCCTTGAAAACCAGGAATCAGCGAAAGGATGAGCGCATGAAATGCAAGAGAGTGTGGAAGTAGCGTCGCGTATTTCCAATTTTCCTGTGACGGGGACCTCCCTCAAGCTCTCAAGACCGAAATAGAAAATGCAGTCTCGCTGAACAAACGCTCGCGCGTATATCTTGTTTACGGAGAGAGGGAAAAAATGAAAGGTCGCTACATAATTGGGAGGCGGAAGAGCGCTCCCTGGGATGGGTATGGCGCGTACGAAGAGCACGACGATGAGCAAGACTTCCAATAACACACTTCTGGTGGACTCGGGCTTCTTTTTTGCACTCTTTAACCCACGAGACCAATTACGCCTCTGCTTGTGAAAAACAAGACTGGCTGGAAATGCTTTCCATTGTCATGCCGTGGCCTATCCTGTACGAGACCATCAACACGCGGTTTGCGAGACGGCCAGCAACGGTTGCACGATTTGAGAGCATTATTCGTGCCCCTGGAACAGAATTTCTTGATGACGGCCAGTATCGACTCAAGGCATATGAGGACACGCTCTCCCAGACCAAGGCCCAACGCCATGCCATGAGCCTTGTGGATTCCGTGCTTTGTGCAATCCTTGCTGATCCGAATGTCCACATAGATGCGATGCTGACATTCAATTTTCGTGATTTCAGCCCGGTCTGTAACCGTTGAGGAGTCGAGTTACTGACAGACCTGGCTTGATCCAAACGGTGCTGTTCCTCCTTCCCTATTTTACCGGAGATGGCCCCAATCCTACCGAAACGCCGCCATCACTTCCTGTAAGGCGACCATTTGGTTGCCGTTGGCTGACGAGGGTACCAGAATGGGCGTTTTGAGGCCGGTGTCATACCAGGCTTCCACGCCAGCTCTGACTTCCGACCCACTGCCGTACAGGGTGACCTGACTCAGCCAGCGGTCGGACATGAGGGACGGAATCTTCTCGTCTTCTTTATTGGCTATGGCCTGCTGGATGGCTCGCATTTCTTCTTCGTAGCCGGCTTCGATCCAATACTGCTGGTAGTTGGGTAAACGGACATAGGTGCTGAGTGTCCGTCGGTGGACTTTTGCGGCAGCCTCTTTATCGTCCGAAATAACGGTCGGAATCATATTGCCAACAAAAAAACCGTTATCCTGTATTTTCTCCGATGGTAGAAAGCTCAGCGACGTGGCCATATGCGACCGGGCTGCATTGGCCCAGACCGCGCCCTGAGAAATCTCGGCCGACAGTTTGACCATGGCCTTGCGTAAGGTGGCCAGGACAATGGGCGGCAGCGCATCTTTTCGGCCAACGCTGGCGTGCAGGTCGGAAACAAATTGACGCATATCGGCCAACGGCTTGCCGGCCTTCACCTTCAGGCGGTTCAGCATCGGACCGTGACTCACACCCACGCCAAACCGGAAGCGTCCACCCGAGACCTCATGAATAAAAGCCACGGTTTGGGCAAAATCATACGGATGGCGGGTATACATATTGGCAATGCTGGTGCCGAACGGAATCTCGTTGGTGGCAAAGGCCAGGGCCTCGCACAAGCCAATACAGTCGCCAACACTCTGACAGTAGATGCCGCTGAAGCCCTCCTGCTCGATTTGGGTTGCCACGTCCAGGGTTTGTTTTCTTCGTCCAGCAACGGCGACTAAGGCGATGGCCGGTTTTTGCGTCATAGAGCCTCCTTGGTGTGTTGCTCAACGCTCGTTCTCGTTACAGGCAAGTAACAGGATCGTACCAAAGCGTCGTGTTTCTTCTCCCGTCCGGTTACGTATCTGACGTAGACGGCGACTGTCTAGGGAGGCTGAGAATCTCTTGTCAGTTGGCCTTCCAACCTTTGCCGCGCCTTACCCTTGGCACGATAAAAGAATCTGTTTATTCTGGCCGAAACACATTACCGATAGAGAGCGTAATGCAGACCACGACCATATCCAAGCTCAAAGCGTCGCTCAGCGCGTATTTGCGTCAGGTCAAAGCCGGTGAGGAAGTGATCATCACCGAGTACGGTCGCCCTGTCGCGAGTTTGCTCCCCCTGAGTCGGACGTCCCTCCCCGAGCACCTGCGAGACATGGAGAAAACCGGTCTTGTGAGGTGTAGGAAACAGGCCCTACCGGAAGACTTTTGGGACCTCCGACGCCCTTCCGACCCTCAGGCGACCGTCCGTTCGACGGTCGTGCGCGAGCGAGAAGAAGGCCGGTGATATTCTGGGATACATTGGCAATCGTGCCGCTCTGCGTACACGAGCCAACCTCTGCCGATATCCGCGACATCCTTATACAAGACCCATCTATGGTCGTGTGGTGGGGTACACGGACCGAGTGTATTTCCGCGTTCGCGCGTCAGGTACGAGAGGGTGGTTTGACGCCGGCTGACGAACACGCCGCGCGTCAGGTATTGCATACACTGACGGAAACCTGGACCGAGACATTACCGAGTGACACCTTACGGAACATCGCCGAACGCTTACTGGCTACACACCCTGTCCGTACAGCGGATGCCTTCCAACTCGCCGCAGCCATCATGTGGTGTCAGGGGCAGGCAACAGACCAGGGTTTTGTCACTTTCGACCGGCGATTACGTGATGTCGGATATCGAGAAGGATTCCGCATTCTTCCCGACGTCTTCTGAAGCTGAACAAAAAAGGCCGGCTTTGCCGGCCTGTCTCAAAATCCAAATCAGAGCGGAACGCGCTACACATCAATGCGGTCGTAATAGCGAATACTCGCGGGACTGGCCAACTTTGAGCTGAGATTCTCAAAATCGCCTCTCTCGGTCCGCCAGTTCAGATATTTCTGATAGTGCTCGCGTGAGTCCCAGCGTTCGTAGAACACGAGGTTGGTCGACTCGTCGAGATTACCGTAGATATCAAGGCCCTGACAGCCGTCGTAGGCTCGCGTATCCGGTAATGCCTCTCTCAGATAGTCTTTCACCTCTTCCACACATTCAGGCTTGACTTGTATTTCCAGCAGAACAACTGTTGTACCCATTCTGGTTTCCTCCTTTGCGGATGTATCTCTGCGTATTGAGTTGCACGGCCCCGCCAGGATATCAACCCCTGGACCTGATAATGGGTCTTACGCTATAAGAAAAGAAAAAACAGGAGGTGACTATGCCACAAGTGATTGGTGGAGAAATCGGTGACATTAAAGAAGACCTATGGTCCTGCGGCGCTTGTCAGGACGCCGGCATTGAGCATAAAGACACCCTGGCCAGGGTGCTGATATGCTGTGCCACCAAGCATGATGCCTGGGAAACCGCTCAGGACACAGAGAAAAGGGTGGTCTCGATCAAGTCCCGAAAGGCAGACCGGTAACCGCCGGTTCTCACGCATAGACACCCGCGTTCATGCATCACAAGAGCCCATCGCCCCCGGTGGGCTCTTTTTTTCTCCTTCCCCTCTCCCCTCCTCGGAAGGGATTCAGGGGGAGGGTTCTGAGTGGCTCGCTAAGAGTGGAGAGAAGAGGACATGCATATGAGCTATTGGCAGACTGAACAGAGCGATGGGGTCGTGATCGCAGAATACCATAACCCGCCGATGAATTATTTCTGTGCGGAAGGGACCCAGGAGTTGTGGCAACTGATTGAGGACTGGCGTGATCCCGCTATCCGGGCCGTTGTGCTGACCGGCGCGATGGAAGGCAAATTCATTACTCATTACAGCGTGGAAGAGTTGGTTGATTTAGCCAAGGATCGTGAAGCCATGCGACAGGCGGGCACCTCACTCACTGCCGCCTATCATGCCATGCTGAAGAATCTGAGCGACCTGCCCAAGGCCATCATCGTGGCCATGAACGGGGACACCATGGGCGGGGGGTTTGAACTGAGCCTGTCGTGCGACCTGCGTATCGGCCAGAAAGGTGATTACCGCTACGGGTTTCCGGAGGTCAAACTCGGCATTCTTCCCGGCGGCAGCGGCACCCAGCGCCTGTCACGGCTGATCGGAATCGGACGCGCACTTGAGTTTGTGATTCGCTCGCGTGTGGTGCCGCCAGACGAAGCGCTTCATTTCGGTCTGGTCCACGAGGTGGCCGACGACGCGCTCGCCCGCGCCACGGAAATCGCCCGCGAGATTGCGAATTTCCCGCCGATTGCCGTTGCTCGCGCCAAGCACGCGGTCTATGCCGGCAACGATACCCACCTCGCCGCCGGGCTCGACATCGAAAGCTCGGCCTTTCTGGAAACCATGCTGTCCGACGACGGATTGCTGGCCATGCAGACCTATATCGATCTGCCATACGAGAAACGGCGCGACTGGCTCGATAACCCCACCAACCCCGGCTATACGGGCAAGTAATCTTTCTTCTCTCTCGGGAACCCTATTTGGTTTCCGAGAGATGTTCTTTTTTTCATAAAGACCATCGTCCTCGAAAGATGCCACAGAGCGCGAGGAGAAGCGTTATGCACATCTCGGGAATGATGCACGTCAATGTCAACTGTCGTGACTATGAGCGTTCGCGTCAGTTTTACGAGGTGCTCGGGTTCAAGGTCATGTGGGAAGTGCCGGAGCGGAATACCCCGGAAGTGGCAGCCGCGGTCGGCATGCCACCGTATCTGGTACGGGGTGCCTTGCTCCAGTTAGAGGGCTCACCCACCACACCGCTTGTTGATCTCTTGGAATGGAAAGAGCCCCGAGACAACGACCCGCCGTACCCGCATCTCTACCACCTCGGTATCGCTCGGATTGCTCTGCTCAGCACGAATCTTGATGCTGATGTCCAAACCCTGAAAGAGCACGGAGTCGAGTTTATCTCCGAGCCCGTTCTGCTCGATCCTGCCGACGCTCCCAGCGCACGCTTTGTGTGTTTCAAAGACCCGGACGGGACCGTGCTGGAGCTGGTTGAGATGGAGCAGCCCTAGAATAGTCGGTCGGACGAGCGCAACGTCAGCCGATGACGAACGCGCCTACGGCTAGAGCCTTCCCTTTACCACGGTCGCCGGAACTCACACTTGGGCAGCTTTGCCTGAAGGGCGTCTATGCCGCCGCGACTGGCCAGCGTGCTGCGCAGATTGAGCACGCGCAGCCCGCTCAGGCTTTGCAGATGGACCAGGCCGGCGTCGCTGATCCGGGTGTCGTACAGCCACAACACGCGCAGCCCGGTCAAATGGGCCAGATGGGCCAGGCTGTCATTATTCACCCGTGAGGCTGAGAGTTGCAGGTATTGAATGGCATGCACGGGAATGGCGCGAAACGGTGAAAGATCGGTGGATGCCTGTGGGTTGACGTTGAGCCGGAGTTCTTTGCCGGCAGGAATGGCAAGACCCCCCTGCGCCCGACCGATCGGCTCCCAGAAGGCGTAGTCATCCGCGCGATGCACACCATCCCGAATAAACAGCTCTCCCATGGAGCGGTCGGTGGGGAAGTGGAGGTCGCGGGCTGGCAGGCTGAGATGTTCTTCAGCCTTGCCGTTGTTCGTACCAGTCACGGCCAAGTTACTACCTTTTCCCATTGGGCTCAGGCATTCACATCAATGACCACGCGGCCACGGACCTGGCCGCGTAAGATCTGCGGAGCCAGTTCCAACACTTTGGACATGGGTTCGACCACGGTCATGGCGTCCAGCTTTTCCAACGGCAGGTCCTGAGCGAGACGGTCCCAGGCCGTTTGCCGTTTGGGGTTGGGACACATCACCGAGTCCACACCAATCAAACTGACGTTCCGCAGAATGAACGGCAGGACCGAGGTCGGCAGATCAGCCCCGCCGGCCAGACCACAGGCCGCCACCGCCCCGCCGTAACACGTCCCTCGCAGGACCGAGGCCAAGGTCTGTCCGCCCACGGAATCGACACCGCCCGCCCAGCGTTCGGCATCCAGCGGGCGGCCTGAGGGCTCGGCGAGTTCTGCCCGTTCAACAATGGTCGAGGCGCCCAGGCTGGTGAGATAGTCACCCAGTTCCGGTCGCCCGGTTGACGCGGCTACTGTATAGCCAAGCTGGGCCAGTACGGCGACCGCTACGCTACCGACACCGCCTGCGGCCCCGGTCACAATCACCTCTTTCTCGCCGGGCGTTACGCCCATGCGCTCCAGGTCCAGGATGCAGAGCATGGCGGTATAGCCGGCCGTGCCCACGGCCATGGCTTGTTTGAGGCTGAAGGCGTCAGGTACGCGTGTCAGCCATTCGGATTTGGCCCGCTGTTTCTGGGCATAGCCGCCGCCGTGGGTCATACTGAGTTCCCAGCCGGTGATCAGGACCTTATCGCCAGGCTGATAGGCTGGCGAACTGGAGGACTCGACCGTCCCGGCCAGGTCGATCCCGCCAATCATGGGGTAGGTGCGCGCAATGGGCGCGGTCCCGGTGACGGCCAGGCCGTCTTTGTAATTCAGCGTGGAATAGGCGACGTTGACGGTCACGTCCCCGGCTGGCAGGTCGTCCAGCGTGATTTCTTTCAGCTCGGACGAGATTTTTTTCTCAACCCTGTTGATGACAATCGCGTGTATGGCTTCCCCCATGCGTTTCAACTCCTCACGATGACTATTTATGGATGCAGAGGGGCAGGATATCCAGCCTGCGGAGAAAAGGCTACACCCCGTACCCGGCAGAGGTGCCGCAGAAGGCAGCGGCCTAGAACGAGGAGCCGGGCTGCTTGAGAAACGCCAACTCCGCCGGCGTTGAAACCCGGCCCAGGACAGTGTTGCGATGGGGAAACCGGCCGAAGCGGTCAATCACCGCCTGATGTCTCACCGCATAGGAGGTATCAAAATAAGCGCGTTGGGCGGCAAGCTGCTGAAAGAGCATGACCGAGCGCTGCTGATGTGCACGCTTCTCGCTATGCATAAACGGAACGTACACGAAATAGCGCTCGACCAAACGCAGCTGCCGGTCAAACCCCGCGGCGATGATTTGCTCCGCTATTTGCTGTGCAAGCGGGTCGGTCGCAAAGGCGCGCGGGTCGTTGCGGAACATATTACGGGGAAACTGATCCAGGACCAGGATAAGCGCTAACCCGCCCCGCGCGGTCTCTGTCCAGCGGGCCAGTTGGCCTTGAGCGGCCAGCTCATAGTCGGCCTGGAAACGCTGGACGATCTGCCGGTCGAAGTCGGCATTCTGAGCAAACCAGCGCTGGGCGCGTTCTGCAAAATAGGACGGCTCGTCCCGGATTTCGCCGAACCAGAAGGTCAGGATTTCTTCGATGTCGGACATACACGGACCGTCCCGACAGGGAGTGCAGGCCAGGGCAGGACTGAGCGGCCCGCCCTGGCACGGGGATTAAATCGCCCGGTAGGCGGCAAACGACTGTGTTGACGACCGCGCGTTGGGGTCGGTTATCACGTTGATCACTGCCGGCTTGCCAGAGGCAACGGCACGTTCGAGGGCGGGCCGAATGTCTTCCGGCCTTTCGACAAACTCACCGTGCCCCCCGAATACCTTGGCCATCTCATCATACCGGCTGAAACCCAGGTCGCGCCCGGCTGTCATTACCCCCGCGCCAGCCCAGCCGCCATTATTGCTGATGACGATAATGGCCGGGATGTTCTTGCGGACCATGGTGTCGATTTCCATGCCGTTCATGCCAAACGATCCGTCTCCGCTGAGGACAATGACCTGCGTGTCCGGTTTGGCCACTTTTGCGCCGAGTCCAAACGGAACAGCCACGCCCATACAGCCGTTCGGCCCGGCGTTGACCCGGTGACCAGGCGCGTTCGTCGGCACCGATTGACGCGCAAAGTTGAGAATCTCATGACCATCGACGACAATAATAGCGTCACGGTCCATAAAGTCGCGGACCTCTTTGCACAAGCGGAGGGGGTGCATGGGCGAGGTATCCGCCTGCATGATGGTATTCATCTTTTCCTGGGAACGTTGGTCATGGCCGCGCAGCGTATCGATCCAGGCCAGCTCGTCCCGGCCCCGGAAAGAGTCGCTAGCTTCGTCTGTCAGTTGGCGTAAGACCATCCTGGCGTCCCCCACAATACCGACATCAACCGCCCGGTTGCGACCGATCTCTTCGTCCGCAATATCGACCTGAATCATTTTGACATCTTCCGCAAAACGCGGCGCCTGCCCGAATCCCAGAATGAAATTGAGGCGCGTGCCGACAATCAGCACGACGTCGGCCTCTTTCCAGGCCCGGTTGCGCGCGCCCAGAAAACTCAGGGCATGATCCTCAGGAATGACACCACGCCCCTGGGGGGTGGTGTAAAAGGGGATGCCGGTCGTTTCAACAAACTCCTGGAGTTCCTGCATCGCCCCCGACCAGAGGATGCCGGTCCCGGTAATCACCAGAGGTCGCTCGGCCGCCTTCAGCAGCGCCACCGCCTCCTTGACCAAGGCCGGATCACCGGCCACCCGCGGGACCTGATGGGGGCGCTTCGGAAACGCTACCTCGTCTTCTTCAACCATACGGTAGAGCACATCGCCCGGCAGATCGATATAGACCGGACCCGGCTGGCCGCTGGTGGCCACGCGAAAGGCTTTATTGATAATTTCCGGAATGCGCCGCGCGTCTTTGATCCGCTCGGACATTTTGGTGATCGGCTTGAACATGCCAACCTGATCCATCTCCTGGAACGCGCCCATGCCGTCCTGGGACATGGCACTCGCCCCGCCCAGAGCGACGACCGGAACGGCATCCAGATAGGCATTGCCAACACCGGTGATCAGATTGGTGACACCGGGACCGGAGGCGGCAAAGCACACACCCGGCTTGCCCAGCACCCGACTATAGGCGTGGGCCGCCATGGAAGCCCCTTGCTCGTGGCGCACATCGACCGAGTTAAATCCAATCTCAATGCATTTGGAGGCCACATCGACCATCGGGCCGCCGGTGATGTAGAAAACGGTATCCACGCCCTCGTCTTTGAGCGCCTTGACAACCAATGAATTGCCATCAACTTTTGCCATGTTCTCCTCCCTTTTCTTCCGAATTCTTCTGGGTTCATCCCGTGTGACCGGGCATCTTATCCTTAGTGCGCACGAAAATGCCAGAGGCAGGAAGGTAATGGTAGTGGCTTATTTTGAGCCGTAGTGGCTTATTTTGCCAGGCTAAGTCTTTGATTTTCCAATCGCTCAAAAGCCGAAAGTGGCTGAATTCAGCCAGTACCGAGGGTAATACAGGCGGTTTTATCTCCGGTATAGGGATGCTATCGTAGTGCCCTCACCGGCAATCCATAAGGAGAAGGCATCATGCAAACCGCCGCGTTTGACACCCTCGCCACTGCCCACGCTTTGAAAGAGGCGGGATTTGAAGATGTCCAAGCCACTGCGATTGTGGACGCCTTGCGCCAAGCGGTAACGGAGGGAGTCGCAACCAAGACCGATATCGCCGATGTCCGAGGCGATACGAACGAACTCCGAACGGAACTCAAAAGCGACATGAACGAACTCCGAACGGAACTCAAAAGCGACATGAACGAACTCCGAACGGAACTCAAAAGCGACATGAACGAACTCCGAATGGAATTCAAAGCCGACATGGCCACTCTCCGGGCAGAATTCAAAGCCGACATGGCTGCACTCAAAGCCGATAACGGGGAGTTGCGGGCCGATTTATACCGCGCCTTATGGATGCAGGCCGCCGGCATCATAGGGCTGACCGTCGCGTTGTTGAAAATTCTGTGAGTTATGTGGCGGGTGGCTCTTGCTCCACTTCCCAGCCCGGAAAGAAGCTACTCTTTCTGAAGGAGAGAGCAATGGCGAGACAACCGAAGAATCCGTTTCACTCCGGCGAAATCCTCTTGGAGGAATTTCTTGCGCCCAAGGGAATAAGCCAAGCAGCGTTCGCCGCACAGCTCGGCTGGACAAAGACCCGACCGAACGAACTCATTCGGGGAAAGCGCGGCGTCACCGCCGCCGCCGCGCTTGACCTCGCCGACGCTCTCGGCACGACACCGAAGTTGTGGCTGAACCTGCAGACAACCTACGACCTCAATAAAGCCGCGCGAGCCAGGGAAGCAGCTTAGTCGCTCTCCCCCCTGCTTTGATTGGCTGGGCTATCATATCGGCCCGGCGGAGCTCCGCCTCGCCCCCAAAACCATCCACAATTTCACCGCGCGCCTGACCCGGTTTTATGAGCAAGGGCGGACCGGTTCGATAGAGCGATACGCCTTGGGCAGTACGTGCGGCGGTGGATGGGATGGGCATATGGGTCGTCACGCGGATCACGGTACTTTCTGGCGCATGATGATGGTACATCTTTCCCGCCAGAGGGGCAGGTCCCAGCCTGGCTGACCCCCCGACGCCCACATTCAAGGCTGTGTTGGTCGGGGGCGGTCGGAGCGCGCCTTGAGTTAGAGCCCTTGTTCCCACCCCTCTTCATATTGGTCCGGGCCGGAGAGTATGCCTGGGTCACTTACGTCGCACTTTATTTCGACCCCCATAAAATAGGTCGTGCGCCCGTATGTCTTGCAGTATTCCAAACATGTCATCTGGCGTGGATCTCGCGGCTGAAGCTCCTGGCGTCCTGTGTCTGTCTGCTGCTCTTTGTAGGAGGCTGTCCTGCTGCCTGCCTCTGTCGAAGTACGGGCGTGGGACATACTCTTTGTGTTACTGTGAGCCCGCCCCTTACGCTCGAAATCTTCGTATTCCTTTTCCGCCTGACGGATTCGTTCCTCTCGCTCCGCAATTCCGCGCTGCCGCTTGTTTCCTCCAACTGCCACTTGTACTCAGCGATGTCCTGTTCCAGCCTTTGCGTGAGTTCTTCTTGCTTTTTGTCGTAGTATGCTGACGTGAGTGGATCAAGAACGTAAGTGTTCAGCTTTTCTCCAACAGTTTGCCCGGAACTATAGGCGTCCAGGATACGCCCGGCGGGACCAGCAAGACGCGAAATCTTTTTCGCGGCGGGACCGTACTTCTTCGCGAGCTTCTTAGCTGCGGGACCAAATTTCTTCTTTCTTTTGAGGTGTTGAGGCACTACCTCCCCCCCAGCGGTCATAAGCTGAATAGCGTCGGTAGGTGTGGCGGACAGGACAAGCACGCAGGCACAGGCAGAGAGGAGGACCGCGTAGAGAGCAGGTTCTTCGTCATGTTCAATCCTTCCTTTCATCTTCCGGTTATCCCAACAGAGGGACGAATAGGAAACTGTCCAGGTCACACGCGTCCCCATTGAGCCGACAGGTGACAAAGACGTATATATCGCCGTCGTCGGGCAGTGAGCCGATGAGAATACGTTCCTGCTCGTCGCCGTTGAGTACCATGTCAAGGCGGAGCCGCCCGGCAAAGCCCTCCGGCAGACTGGCGAGCGCGGGCGCTGTGGCCTCGTTGGTGGTAGGTGCGGCCGCCATCAACGTCGCAGCATTTCGTGCGTTCAATGCTTCATCGGTGCTGACTAGGGCTGGCTGGAGCCAAGTTGCGGCCTCTTCGTCCCATTGGGCACGTTGGACCGTATTCCATAGCAGACGTGGCAACGCGGCATGTTGGCCGGTATTTCCATTGTCGGCGCATTACCCGACACTGCGTCCGTCCGTAAATCCATCGCGTGCAAGATGAACCGAGTGGCGGGCGACATGCTGTTTGCTAACTCGCGTTGCCGTGCTTAGACCACGCGATCTTTTTCTGCCTGTAACAGCCGACGGTTTTCCGCTATCAGTTGTTGATTCGCTTGTATTTGCCGCCGTTGTTGTTCCAGGACCTGTGCCCCAGGGCCACAGGCTACCTGATAGAGTGCGAGGAAGAGGAACAGAATACGCAGAAACGGGTAGTGTCTCAGTTTGGAATTTTTTGGGCAGTAGGAATAACGGCTTACATCCATGAAATTCTTTCTCTTCGGTAAATGTTCGGCCCTTCCCTCGCGTCTGACAACATCTTTTCTATTAAATTTGATTCATGGGAAGTCGTTTATATTCCACAGCTTTTGGAATGCGGAGGCGGAGATGCCCAGGCCGGGCGCACCCTGGGTGTGCCGCGGTGGGGGGAGCTAGGAAGCCAGTGAAATCCAGCCCTTAGAAGGGCTCTTCGGAGTGGGAAGGACCGTATCCAACCCTGACAGAAAAGATGTTATCGGAAGACAGCATAGCATCAACTGTGATATTGTTGTTAAGTTTTTCCCAGACTAAAGAGACAATTCAGAGACAATTCACGACATGCCCCGCTTCGCATGTCACACCCGCACCACAAGCCGCCCACCGGCCCGAAACGTCACACCCATCGATTTCGTATTATAGGCAATGCCGCTCCGGCCAAAGGGATCGAGCAGAATCAGACCAGCCTCTCCCCGTGTCTGTCTTTTGAGGCGGGCGAGAGCCGTACGGGCGGCTTGCGCGGGGTCTTTCCCGTCGCGCAGCAATTCCACCGCGGTGCGGGCGAGGGTCGCCCGAATAATCTGCTCACCATCGCCCGTTGCCGAGCACGTGCCAATTGCGCTGTCCGCATACGTCCCGGCCCCAATGACAGCGGAGTCGCCCACGCGACCGGAGCGCTTGCCCATCACGCCGCCGGTTGAGGTTGCCACCGCCAGCCGGCCCGACGAATCTAGGGCAACCGCACCGACCGTACCGGGTTCGCCTTTGGTTCGTTGCGCCTGTCCTGAGCCTCGTCGAAGGGCCTGCCAACGCTGGTATTGACGTTTGGTAATCAGTTCGTCGGCCGCGGCTTGCGGCAGTCCACGCTCGCACGCGAAGCGTTCGGCACCATCACCGACCAGAAACACGTGTCGCCCGTCCGTCATAACAGCCCGAGCAAGTTGGATAGCGTTCTTGATATTCCTGACCGCTCCCACGGCGCCAATCTGAAATGTGGAGCCGTCCATGAGGGAGGCGTCAACTTCGACTGTCCCGTCTTCTGTCAGGCAGGAGCCGAGGCCGGCGTTGAAGAGGGGATGATCTTCGAGGGTTACCGTTGCTTGCACAACCGCGTCGAGCGCAGTCCCGCCCCGAACAAGGATATTCCAACCCGCCTCAAAAGCGGCCTCCAGCCCTGCTCGACGCTCGGCTTGCAGTGCGGCTGGCGTCGCGGCTCCGGCACCGCCGTGGATAATCAAGGCGGGAATCATAGGGTGGAGGGCTGGGGTGAGGGGGACGAGGCAAAGCGAGCCGCGCCCCTATAAATCCAAGGTCTGGGCCACCACCTCACGGTGGGTTGGGGCGCTGCCAAAGGCGGCTTCGGACGCCAGACCACGCCGATAAAAGAGGTGCATATCGTGCTCCCAGGTAAACCCGATACCACCGTGGACCTGAATGGCCTCACTGGTCACCGTCTTGCACATATCGCTGCAATACGCCTTGGCCATGGGCACGGCCTGGGACGCTTCGTCTACATTCTCATTGACCGTCCAGGCCGCGTAATAGGTCAGTGAGCGCGCGTTTTCAACCTGGACCATCATGTCCACACATTTATGCTTGACGGCTTGGAAGCTGCCTATGGGTTTCCCGAACTGCACCCGCTCTTTGGCGTACTCAACGGCCATATCGAGCGCCTGTTGTCCGGTCCCGACCATCTCGGTACACAGCCCGGCAATGGCTTGATTGAGGACGCGCTTGAGAATCGGCCAGCCCTGGCCCACCTCGCCAATGACCTGCGAGCCGGCCACCGCAACATCCTGGAAAGCGACGTGACACTGGCGACGGGTCATGTCCACAGTTTTCAGTTGGGTGATTTCAACCCCCGGCGACTTGGCATCAACCAGAAAGAGAGTGATCCCATCTTCTGGAGCATCATGAGAGCCGGTACGCGAGGCAACCACCATCCGATCGGCAACATGCGCGTCCGGCACAAAAAGTTTTTCCCCGGACAGCACAAAATCGCTTCCCCGCGCCGTTGCCGGCATACCAATACCACCAGCGTCATAGCGACCGCTCTTTTCGGCTTGGGCCAGGGTCATGACCAATTCACCCGTCGCGACCTTAGGCAGAATGGCGGCCTTTTGCTCGTCTGACCCGCCGGCCAGTACGGCCGTGCCGCCCAAGAGCACAGTCGCCAAAAACGGCCCGGGCATCAGAGACCTGCCCATCTCTTCCATCACGACAACCAGATCGAGAAAACTCCCGCCAATACCACCGTGCTCCTCGGGAATCAGAATACCCATCCAGCCCAACTCCGCGGCTTTTTTCCAGAGTTCCGTGGCGTGGGCGTTGTCATCTTCCATCATCTTGCGCACGAATGTGGTCGGGCATTCCGCATCCAGGAATTTTCGGGCCGAGTCGCGCAGCAATTCTTGATCTTCACTGAAACCGAAATCCATGCTTCCCCCTCCATGAGTATTGAGCATGACCTCCTGATACGCTGTGAGATGCTCAATACTGCTGTTATCCCTTTGGTAACCGCAGGACGCGCTCGCCAACGATGTTGCGCATGATCTCCGATGTCCCACCCGCAATTGTGTACAGGCGGGAGCCTAAGGCGCGGCGCGCCCAAAAACCGTTGTCGATACCCTGAGCTTCGCCCAAGGCGCACTGACTGTACGGACCCAATAGTTCCATCGCAAAATGCGCCATGCGGATATACAGTTCGCTCCCGGCCAGCTTGCTGATCGAGCCTTCCGGTCCCGGCGGGTTGCCGCGTAACTGTTGGGTCAGTTGCCGATAGCCGTTGAACTTCAGCGCCTGGGTTTCAATATGAAAGGCTGCCAGCTTTTGTCGTACCTCCGGGTCGTCGGCGGCCGGCTGCCCGTTGACCTCCAGATCTTTGAGATCCGCCTTCAGTCTGTCCAGCATGGGTTCCAGGTTGTAGACCATGCCGAAGTTCGCCCGCTCGAACATGAGCGTGGTAATCGCGACCTGCCAGCCATTATTCCGTTCACCAACCAGATTGGCTTTGGGCACTCGGACGTCCTCGAAGAAAACCTCGTTGAATTCCGCATCGCCCGAGATTTGGACCAGGGGCCGGACCGTGACCCCAGGCGCATGCATATCCACCAGGAGATAGGACAGTCCTTTGTGCTTGGGGACGTCAGGATCGGTCCGCGCCACAAGAATGCAGTAGTCCGCTTTATGGGCAAAGCTCGTCCAGACTTTCTGGCCGTTCACAATAAAGTCGTCCCCATCGTCAACCGCTCGCGTCTGGAGGGAGGCCAGGTCCGAGCCGGAGCCCGGTTCGGAATAGCCCTGACACCATAATTCTTCAGCGCTGAGTATCCTGGGAACAAAACGCTTTTTCTGCTCCTCCGTTCCCCAGTGCATCAGGGTGGGGCCGACCAGCGAAATCCCCAGCGGATTGGCTAATCCGGGCGCGTGCACCCGGGCCATCTCCTGCTGGTAGATGGTCTGCTCCATGATCGTAGCGCCCCGCCCGCCGTACTCCTTGGGCCAATGAATGCCAACCCAGCCCGCGCCGTGCAGCTTCTTCTGCCAGTCAAACTTAATCTGAAAGCGCTCTTCCTGGTCGATCATCTCAAAGGTCTCCGGGTCGTAGTTGTCCGCCGGATTGGCTTCGAGCCACGAGCGCAACTCCTGCCGAAACGTTTCTTCTTGGGGGGAATAGTCAAAGTCCACGCCGTACTCCTGTCGCGGGAAAGTATCGCGGGCGAATTATAGTTTTTGGCTGGGAGAAAGGAAAGGGGTGAGGGGAGTTTTTACAGCGTAGACAGTGTGTCGCCCGGATGAGAGACCAACAGAACCCACGCTCTCCTATGGACTACAAAGGTAAGAATTGCACCTGATTATACAGCGCCTCAGGTTCTCCGGCTTTTGCAATAATCTCCAGCTCGTGGATGCACCTGCCCACGGAAATCCACAGTTGGTGAGCATAGATGACCCCACGAAAGAAAGTCCGGTCTTTTTTACACGATCTAAGAGCTGGGGATCATCTTTTTCACTGGCCCCGTCCTCATAGGCCGTAATTACGTCCACGCCACGCAGGCGGAGTCCAACGGTAATCGCACGAGGGACATGATGATCCATGACATGATGATCCATATAGAGGGCGATTGCCACTAAATGAGTCCTTTAGCTTTTAAGCGCTCCTCCAGTCGTGTCGGTCCCGCCGCCTGCTGTATGTGATCCACGTTTTGAAGCCTCCGCTCAAGGTCCTGATCGAGTTCATCCCGGTGATCCCAATAATAGGCGAGAGCAGAGTGAATCTGTCCGAGGGTCAGGTATGGGTGCTGAAAGTGTAGCTCTTCGGGGCTCCAGCCGTAGGCCTGTATCTCTACCATCAATTCGACGACTTTCGTGTTGGTTCCCGCAATAATGGCGACCTTGTCTTGGCGTAGCACAATGTGCTCGTAACGTGTTTCAACTGTGTCCTGCATAAGCCCTGTCCTTTAGAAAGCTATTTTCCGAAACAGTATCATGTTATGGAAATCTTCTTCCAGACAGCAAGCCGTGTAACCCGAAGGGCTGAAGACTGTGCCCGGCTTGACACCCGGCCTTCGGGCTGACTAATTGATCCCGACATTTTTCTCTATCTGATCGGGGGTCTGGGTGCGTTATCGCCAAACATTCATCCCAACATTACGGGAAGATCCGACTGAGGCCGAAGTCATCAGCCATAAACTCTTGCTGCGTGCCGGTATGATGCGTCAGGTGGCGCGCGGCGTGTATGATTTTCTGCCGCTTGGGCTACGCGTCGTGCGCAAAGTCGAAAGCATCGTACGCGAAGAAATGAACCGCGCGGGTGCCCAGGAAATTCTCATGCCGGCGGTCTGTCCGGCGGAACTCTGGCAGGAAAGCGGTCGCTGGGATGTGTATGGCAGAGAGCTGCTGCGTATCAAAGACCGGCACGACCGGGACTTTTGCTTTGGGCCGACCCATGAGGAGGTCGTGACCGATATCGTTCGGCGGGAGGTCCGGTCGTACCGGGACCTCCCGCTCAATCTGTATCAGATCCAGACCAAGTTTCGGGATGAAGTCCGGCCCCGTTTTGGCTTGATGCGCGGTCGCGAGTTTATCATGAAAGACGCCTATTCCTTTCATACCAATCTGGAGGACTGCCAGCGCGAATATCGCAATATGTACGACGCCTACCGGCGTATCTTTGATCGGTGCGGGCTGACCTACCGTCCGGTTGAGGCGGATACCGGCGCAATCGGGGGCAGTCTGTCGCATGAGTTCCAGGTGCTGGCGGATTCCGGCGAAGACGCCATTGTCAGTTGTGACTCGTGCGACTATGCCGCCAATGTGGAAAAAGCCGAACTCGCCCCGCCTCCGCCTCCAGCGGCCACGCACGGAGCCACGCTCACCCCAGTCGAGACCCCGGACCAACGGACTATCGAAGAAGTCTCGACCTTCCTGGGTGAGCCCCCGGAGCGCTTCGTCAAAACCCTGCTCTACGAGACCGATACGGGCGCGGTTGTCGCCGCCCTGGTGCGGGGAGACCATGAACTCAGCGAGCCCAAGCTGAAAAACCTGCTCGGCTGTCAGTGGATCGTGCTCGCGGATGAAGAAACCGTCCACAAGGCGACCGGTGCCCCCACCGGTTTTGCCGGACCAATACAGCTCAAGGCCAGGCTTATCAGCGACCAGACCCTACGGGGTGCAAAAGGCCTGGTGTGTGGCGCAAACGAGCGGGACATGCATCTGACCGGGCTTGATATTGAGCGCGACCTGTCCTCCCTCCAGTTTGCCGACCTGCGTCGGGCAACAGCGGGCGATACCTGTCCGCGTTGCGAGAAGGGGAGGTTTACCGATCATCGCGGCATTGAAGTCGGTCAGACGTTTTATCTTGGCACGAAGTATAGTCAGGCGATGAATGCGACCTATCTGGATGCCACAGGCGCACAGCATCCGATGGAAATGGGCTGTTATGGCATTGGTATTACTCGGACCGTTGCGGCCGCCATTGAACAGAACCATGATGCTGCCGGCATTGTCTGGCCCGAGCCGCTCGCTCCCGCAGACATCCATATCGTGCCGGTCAATTGGAATGACGACACTACCCGGAAGGCGGCGGAAGACATCTATGCAAAACTCCAGCAGTCCGGGACAGACGTATTATTTGACGATCGGGAAGAGCGGCCGGGTGTGAAATTTAAGGACGCGGATCTCTTGGGCATTCCGCTCCGTGCCACCATTGGTGGCAAGTCTTTAGCCCGCGGAGTGATCGAATTAAAGGGCCGCGCGGATGGAGCAATGACGGAAGTCCCGGCAGACCAGGCGGTCGCAGCCATCCAGCAGGCGCTCAGCAACACGGAGACCGCCTGAGTCCGGGCCTGTCCTGAGCCGAGTCGAAGGGAAGCACGTAGTACGATGGCTCCTCGTTCCGTCAGTCAGACAAAGAACACTCAAGCACGCCCTCGGGGTTCCAGGAAATCCCGTCCTGAGCCGAGTCGAAGGGCGAGCCACCCGCGAGCCCGCCGCCGACTGATATTTGCGCTCGATGTTGCCTCACTAAAAGAAGTTGATCACTACGTTGCCCTGCTTGCCGACGAGGTCGGCCTGTTCAAGGTTGGCAAGCAACTGTTCGTGCACGCCGGCCCCGAGGTGGTCCGTCGCATTCAGGCCAAGGGCGGGGCGGTCTTTCTCGACCTCAAATTCCACGACATTCCCCAGACAGTAGCCTCCGCCTCGGTGGAAGCCACCCGTCTGGGGGTGAAGATGTTCACCCTGCACGCTTCCGGCGGCACCGATATGTTGCAGCAGGCCCGCCGGGCAGTCCGCGCCGTGTGTCGCGCCGAACAGCTCACCCGTCCCACTCTCCTGGCGGTCACCGTGCTGACAAGTCTGAGCCGAGACGACCTTAAGCAGAGCGGAGTCAGCGCCGGTCCGGCGGCGCAGGTCGTTCGGCTTGCCCGGCTTGCCCAGCAGGCGGGTATTGACGGTCTGGTGGCCTCTCCTCAGGAAATTGTTGCGATCCGTCGTGCCTGTGGAGACAAACTGACCCTGGTCATTCCAGGCGTTCGTCCGCAAGGCAGCACGGCCGACGATCAGAAACGGATTCTGACGCCTCAGCAGGCCATGCAGGCCGGGGCGAATTATCTGGTTGTGGGCAGACCTATTCGGAATGCCACGGACCCGCGCCAGGCCGCGCGCGATATTGTCGCGGACATGGCACGGGGGCTGCGCACACGACCGCAAGCAGGTGCACGCTCACGGCAATAGGACGAAGAGCAAGGAAAGGGCACGCCGCTCGATGGGCAAGACGACGGACATGCAGTCACTCGTCTACTGGGTCAATGAGGGCTTTGTTGGATGGAATCGATAGACAATATCGTGTTCGCGCACGAGGATGAGCCGGTCGCGTGCAAGTTGCTCCAAAAAGACATCGTCCGTATGCAGACGCCGAATGCGTTCCTTGAGATCGGCATTCTCGCGCAACAGCGTCCGTACTTGCGTTTCCAATGCGCGTTGCTCTTCGGTCAGTTGGAAAAGATGCAGGAGCCCGCGCTCGCTCCACACGGTTGAATACATGAGCAGGGCGTACAAGGCCAAAACCGATGGGAACCACATCCAGCCGAACCGCCGCACCACCATCCGTCCCATACAGAACATTCTACTGACTGCGAGGGGCTGGAGCAACTTCTAAGGCTGGAACGGAACAGGACCCAGGCACCACGACAAAACGGGAGGATCGAGTGAAGATCAGGAAAATTATTGGTCGAGAAATTCTGGATAGCCGGGGAAATCCAACGGTTGAGGTTGAGGTGATACTGGCGGATGGTGCGTGTGGCCGCGCAGCAGCGCCCTCAGGTGCCTCGACCGGCGCACATGAGGCGTGGGAGCTTCGGGACCGTGCCAGGAAACGCTATCGCGGGAAGGGTGTCCAAAAAGCAACGGCACAGGTGAACGAACATATCGCCCGCCGCCTGAAAGGCAGGGACGCCAGCGACCAGCACGCCATTGATCAACTCCTGCTTGAGCTGGACGGTACCGCAAATAAGAAACGTATGGGAGCAAATGCGCTCATCGCAACCTCGCTTGCCGTTGCAAAAGCTGCGGCCGCATCCGCCGGGCAGCCGCTGTATCGCTTCCTGGGTGGTAGACGCGCGCGGACTCTTCCGGTTCCCCTCATCAACGTGCTCAACGGCGGGGCCCATGCGACCAATAATCTCGATATCCAGGAGTTTATGGTCGTTCCGGCTGGCACCCGATCATTCCGTGATGCCCTGCGCATTGGCGCAGAAGTGTTCGCCGTGCTCAAAGACATTCTCCAAAAAAAGGGCCTCACCACGGCCGTAGGAGACGAGGGAGGCGTAGCCCCCGATCTACGCTCAAACGAAGAGGCGTTTGACATCCTGCTTGAGTCTGTGACGCAAGCGGGCTACACCCCGGGGCGGCACGTCTCGCTGGCCCTCGATGTCGCGGCGACCGAGCTGTACCAGGACGAGCACTACGTTTTCCATAAAGCGGGCGGGGCCGTCCGTCAGGCTGAAGACCTGATTCAACAGTATGCCAAATGGGCGGCGCACTATCCGCTGGTCTCTATCGAGGACGGCCTGGCCGAAGACGACTGGGACGGGTGGCAATTACTCACCCAGGAGTTGGGAACAACACTTCAGCTCGTGGGCGACGATTTGTTTGTCACCAACCCGCAACGGCTCGCTCGCGGCATTGCGGATGGGGCGGCGAATGCCATCCTCGTCAAGGTCAATCAGATCGGCACCCTAAGCGAAACCCTGGAAACAGTCGCCCTAGGAAAAAAGCATGAGTATGCGGCCGTGATCTCGCATCGCTCGGGAGAAACAGAGGACACCACGATTGCGGACCTGTCTGTCGCGTTGAATGCTGGACAGATCAAGACCGGCAGTGTCTGCCGCGGCGAGCGGACGGCCAAGTATAACCAATTGTTACGCATTGAAGAAGAACTCGGGCGGCGCGCCGTGTATGCCGGTCACAAGGCGTTTGCAGCCCGACAATAACACCCTGTTCTCGTGTATTTTTGTTGCAGCACAGACACCAATCTGATAAAAGAAAACACAAATGCCCTTCCGCCTTTTTCTATGGACTAAGGGGTTCCCACATTCATCACGAAGGAGGTCACTATGCCTGCGAAGAAGAAAGCGGCCAAAAAGGCCCCGGCTAAGAAAACCGTAAAGAAAGCGGCCAAAAAGGCCCCGGCTAAGAAAGTACCGGCCAAGAAAGCGGCCAAAAAGGCCCCGGCTAAGAAAGTACCGGCCAAGAAAGCGGCCAAAAAGGCCCCGGCTAAGAAGAGAGCAGCCAAAAAGAGAGCGTAACGTCGCTCAGCGCGGCAGCGAGACACGAGGCGGAGGATTTCCAAGAAAAGGCCCCAAGCGGGCCTTTTCTATTTGTGCATATGAAACAGCGACTCGCCGCGTACACCGCTGAGGTGCTCTTTCCGGAACGTGAGAAATTTACCGCCCCGCTGCTCCTGCTTCCGGGGTTATGGACGGGAAGCTGGATATGGCAGGAAGTCGCATGGGGCTTTTCTCAGCGTGGCTGGACGTGCTGGGCACTTGACCTGTATGGGCAGCCCGCAGCCCGCCGGCGTGGCGATATCTCTCTTGACGATCATCTCACAACCATTACCACAGCCATTGCTGCATTCGATTGCCCGCCCATTGTGATCGGCTTTGATCTGGGCAGTCTCCTCACGCTCCTCGTCGCCACCCGCGTACAACCGCGCGCCCTCGTCTGCATCTCTCCCTTGCTTCCCTGCCACTGGCAACCCGACCTGCGCCCGGCTCTCCCCCTTGTGCGACTCGCCGCCCTGCCCGCGCTCCTGTGGAATCGCGCCCATCCTCCTCCGTCTCGTCGGCTTGCCCGCGATTTTCTTTTTCACACGGTTCCGGCAGGGCTGCACGACCAGTTATATGACCAGCTTGAGCCGGACTCCGGCAGAGTCGTCCGCATCCTCACCCGAGGCCAAACCGATTTTCCGGCAACCCCCCTGTCCTGTCCTGGCCTGGTTGTCTGGGGACAAGGAGACCGCATGGTGCCTTCTCCGACTGTGCGTTGGCTCGCAGACTCTCTACAGACAGACAGCCTGAGCTACCCCGACCAAGGTCACTGGCTCCTGACCGGTCCACAGGCAGCGACCCTTGTCGGGGATATCCATCGCTGGCTGATACGCTCGCTGGGAGAAGCACTGTTATTACCCCCGGAAGAAGACGAAGGGTCATAGCCGTCCAACGCACGAACTGACCCGGCCTGGATCGTTCCCTGCCCGCCCTGGTATATGAGAACATGTAGGTTAACAGCGAACAATGAAAGAAAGGGCTCAAAAAAACCGAACGCTGGAATGCAACCCGACTGATATCAAACGCCTGTCCGGTCAAATCCTCTCAGTCGAGCGATCCGTCGAAGAAAACAGCCTTGAAGGCAGAGTCATCTGCGGCAATACGCTTATGGTGATGCCATATTTGCCCCACAATTTCGTTGACCTGCTCATCTTAGACCCGCCCTATAATCTTTCCAAGAACTACAACGGCACTCCGTTCAAAGAGAAAGAGAAACGCGAATATCAGGAGTGGTTTCAAAGTATCATCGAAGCCGTAAAACCCACCCTGAAATCAAACGCAACAGTATATGTGTGCGCCGACTGGAAAACCTCTGTTCTGATAGCACCTCTCCTTGAATCCCAACTTCGGATTCGTAATCGCATTACATGGGAAAGAGAAAAAGGGCGCGGAGCGAAGGCAAACTGGAAAAATAATACGGAAGATATCTGGTTCTGCACCGTATCGGACTCGTATTATTTTAATGTTGATGCCGTCAAGCTCAAACGCAAGGTCATTGCTCCCTATACCGCGGATGGGGCGCCCAAGGACTGGCAACAGGAAGAGCACGGCAATTATCGCCTGACGCATCCGTCAAATATTTGGACGGACATCACCGTGCCGTTCTGGTCCATGCCTGAGAACACCACTCATCCGACTCAAAAGCCCGAGAAACTTCTCGCCAAGCTTCTCCTCGCTAGTTCAAAAGAGAACGATTTTATTCTTGATCCCTTTCTTGGCAGTGGCACGACGGCGGTCGTGGCGCAAAAATTAGGCCGACGCTTCTGCGGTATAGAACTCAACAGAGAATACTGCTGCTGGGCGTTAAAACGCCTCGAACGCGTCGCTGATGACCCGACTATTCAGGGATATGCTGGAGGAGTCTTCTGGGAAAGAAACTCGCTGAGCGATCAGCCCAAATCGGTCGAGTCTCGTCTACAACAGAAAGAGCTTTTCGTATGAAGTCACAATTCTACTATGGTGGCGATTATTTGAGGGTCGCGGAGAAAATAAAGGATTATATCAACGCCTCTCCAGATTTTCTTTCCCGGCAAACGGCTTACAGTACCCGCGCCGTGGGTGATGCTCTGGAGTTTTTAATCTCAGAGCAATTTGATTCCTTTCTCGGCGATTGGTGTGTTGAATACTCAAACGACTTTCACGCCGGGCGATGGCGGACCTCGCATTCACCGACAGAGAGGGCTTCTATTCGGTCATTGATGTCAAGACACACCGGACAGATACGAAGTTCAATATGCCCAATCTCACCTCGGTCGAGCGACTGGCGAGATTCTACGAATCAGACGCAAATGTGTTTTCTCTAATCTTGGTCAAATATGACATTGAGGGCACGAGGGTTATTGCAACCGAAGTCACATTCACACCCATCGAATTTCTGGATTGGGAATGCTTAACAGTAGGGGCATTAGCTGGGGCCAGATTCAAATTTCCAACTCGAACGTTATAAAACTGGTTGAGGGCAATTCTCGAAAGAAATGGATGCTCCAGCTATGTGACACCATGCTCGAATTTTACCCTAAAGAAATTCTCAAGATACAAGGTCGAATCGGTAGATTCGGCGAAGTGAAGACATACTGGGAATCCCGAGAAGATATATGGAGCTAACAAGACCTTGATAACGAACGGCAATTCCGGTTTTCAGGCTGTCGAAGAGAACAACTATAGAACAGGAAACAGCCATGTTTTCAAAGTTTGGCAAACAGGTCAGTAGCCTTTCACCCACCGGCGCGTGGCATGCGATCATGGCAATCTATACGCTCCCGTCCGTCTGCTGTAAGTTCCACATAGAAATTTTTTCTTGCCGCTCGAAGCGTCGCTCCCTATGCCCTAAGCGGCGGACAAGGATGCGCGGCCTGAACATTGTCAGGATATATGCTCCAGCTTATCAATCTGTCCCTTGCCTTTGGCGGACAGGAACTGTTTCGCAATCTCAACTGGCATATTCGGAAAGGCGACCGGGTGGGTCTGGTCGGCCCCAACGGCGCGGGCAAAACGACCCTCTTTCGCCTCTTAACCGGACAGCTTGAGCCCGATGCGGGCCGAGTCCAGCGCGGCCGGGATCTCAGTATTGGCTATCTGCCCCAGGAGGGAATCGGAATTTCCGGACGGGACCTCTTCGCTGAGACGCGCTCCGCCCTGCCGGAGCTGACCGCGCTACAGCAGGAACTGGAGACGCTTCAGACCGCGCTCGATAGCGCTCATGGAACGACCTCCGATGCGTTGGCACAAGCAGAACTGATTACACGCTACGGAGACATCCAGCACCGAATCGAAGAACTCGACGGGTTTCAGGCCGATGCCCAAGTCGCCAAAGTCCTAACCGGCCTGGGCTTTCACGAAACGCAGTTTACGGCACGCACCGAGACGTTCAGCGGGGGCTGGCAAATGCGAATCGCGCTGGCCAAGCTCCTGCTCCAGCAGCCCGATGTCTTACTGCTTGACGAGCCGACCAACCACCTCGATCTCGACTCGCTGCTATGGCTTGAGTCGTATCTGCACAATTATCGCGGCAGCATTGTCATCGTTTCGCACGATCGGGCCTTTCTGGATCGGATGGTCAATCGGGTGGTCGCCCTGCACCGCTGGACTCTGACCGAATATACGGGCAATTACTCGACCTTTGAGCGCGTGTTTGAGGAACACCTGGAGTCGTATCGAAAAGCCTATGACACTCAACAGGAAGAGATTGAACGCCTGACCCGCTTTATCAACACGTTTCGCTATAACGCTCGGAAGGCCCCGCAGGTCCAGAGTCGGGTCAAGCAGCTTGAGAAAATGGAAAAGCTCGACCCACCCCAAACCGTGCCCAAGGGCGTCCGCTTCCATTTTCCTCAGGCTCCCCGGAGCGGCCGGCGAGTGATTGAGTTAGAAGGGGTCAGCAAACGCTACGACAGCGTGCAGGTGTTTGAAAACCTGAACCTGGTGATTGAGCGTGGAGACAGGGTTGCGGTGGTCGGCGTCAACGGGGCGGGCAAGTCTACCCTCAGCCGCATCCTGTCCGGGGTTGAAGAACCCACCTCAGGCAGCCGCCAGCTCGGTCATCGGGTCATCCTTGATTACTATGCCCAGCAGCAGGCCGAACGCTTACGGACCGACAACACGGTGTATGAGGAAATTCTCCGGGAAGCGGCAACCGACGTTGTCGCCCAACTCCGCACCTTACTGGGGGCCTTCCTCTTTTCCGGGGATGCGATTGAAAAGCGGGTCGCCGTGCTCAGCGGCGGAGAAAAGAGCCGCCTGGCGTTGGCAAAAATGCTGTTGCAGGCATCCAACCTGCTCATTCTGGATGAGCCCACCAATCATCTCGATATCCGCACCAAAGATATCGTGAAAGAAGCCCTGCTGCAGTATGGGGGAACTTTTGTCGTGGTGTCGCACGACCGCTATTTTCTCAGCGGTCTGGTAACAAAAGTGCTCGAACTCCAAGACGGACGCTGCACCGCCTATCCCGGAACGTTTGAGGAGTTTCTGGACCGGAAAGAACGACAGACAGGCCCATCTCCACCCCAGGAACAGGTCCGCCTTCAGAGCGTAGTCCAGCGGGCAGCCGTTTCTTCGCCTACGGCAAGCGCGGCTGGCATTGAAGGGACGCTGGCCGCTATTCGTGAAGCCAAGCATGGCAAGCTCTCCTATCAACAGCAAAAAGCCGCCCGGGCCGAACGGCAAAAACGGGCCAAACGTTTGGCCGCGCTGGAGCAACACATAGCCACGCTGGAGGACCGTAAAGAAAAACTCGAACATCGCCTTGCGGATGAAAAGACGTTTCAGGATCAGGCAAAAGCCCGTGAGGTAGCCGGCCAGTATGAGCAGGTCAAACAGCAACTCGACGAGCAGTATGCGGAGTGGGCTGCATTAGCCGAAGAACACGAATACGACTAGACCCGGAATGAGATTCTGGACAAGGGAGAGACACTATGCGCATAGGATTGGGCCTGCCGCCGACCGGACATCATTTCGAGCTGTATCAGCAGGTCGCACGCAAGGCCGAGGAATGTGGCTTCGAGAGCCTGTGGGTCGGCGAGGCCTGGGGCACCGAGACGAGTACGCTGGTCACCGCCTTTCTGGCCGCCACGCAGCATATTCATGTCGGTACGGGCATCATCTCGCTCTACCTCCGCCCACCAACGCTCACCGCCATGCAAGCCGCCAGCATGGATTTGGTCGCGCCGGGCCGGGCACGGCTGGGCATCGGCGTGAGCACGCGCAACATCAACACCTTTCACGGCATTACCTGGGACCGGCCTGTGGCCCGCACGCGCGAGTATGTAGATATTGTCCGTCGTGTGCTGGCCGGCGAGCGGGTCACACGCATCAACGGGTTCTATCGGCCCCGGGGCTTTCGCCTCAGCCTGCGCCTGTCGGGGGCCATGCCGATCTATCTGGCGGCCGTGAACCCGCGCATGCTCCAGCTAGCCGGAGAGATCGCAGACGGCGTGCTGCTGGCCTGGCTGCCAGCCCGTCAGATTCCCCATTCGCTGGCCGAAATCGCCAAAGGGGCGGAACGCGCCGGGCGCAGCCTGAGCGAGATAGACATCGGCTGCTATGTGCATACGCTAGTCAGACAGGACCGGGAGCTGGCACTCAAACAGCTCCGGCATGTGTTGGTTGGCTACTGTCAGGCCAACACGTATATCCAAGGTTTTCGCCGTTTTGGCTATGGCGATGTGCTGGATGAAGTGCATGCGCGCTGGCAGGCCGACGACCGGAAAGGAGCGGAAAAATCCATTCCGGATTCCATGGTCGAAGAGTTGTTTATATTCGGTCCGCCCGAAGACTGCCGCGCCCAACTTGGTTATTTTATCGACGCCGGCGTGCAACAGCCCATAGTCGCCTCTCCACCCACGAGCCAACTCACCGGGGAAGACCTACATGCGCTGGTTGAGACATTTGGGCAGTAATGCGAACAGTCCAGCACAGTGGGGACACACCTCATGAGAGTCCTTTATAACAAAGAGACCGACTCCTTAGTCATTACGCTTCGAGAGGACCGTATCAAGGAAAGTGACGAGGTTCGCCCCGGAATCATTGCCGACTTTGGTTACGATGGAGGGATCGTCCGCTTTGAGATCATGCAGGCTTCAAGGGTTGTAGGCAATAGCAAAGAAATGCAATTCGAGGTTATTGAGTAGGCTCCGCTAGCCCAGAGAGATTTCCCAGGGTCGCTTCATTTCCCTAGCAGCCCTTACACAGATAGGTGAGAGTACGCGGTTCCTGATAGGTCCGTAGTTTCTGCCTGCGAAATTCCCTTCCTACTCTCCAGGATCACTCGGGCTACCCAGGCGTACACCGCTTCAAAAGATCGGCCAGTTCCTGGCGTTTCCACTTATCCAGTTTGAAAAACATGGACGGCGATCAAGTCAGCGTGTCGGTTTTGGGGTCCACATCAACGACGGTGGCAACCAAAGTGTTGGATTGCGAGGCGATGCCAAGCAAAAAGATGGGAGGATAATGAAGCTGCAAGGGATTCCGACAGGACGAGCCGCGTGAGGCATGGGTGGTCACAAAGGTGGCCTGGGCGTTCAACCCAATCAGGGGACGGAGCCACTGCTGGACTATGACCTTTTCTATTATATCGAAGGACAGGACCACTCCAGCTCTCGGGCACGCTTCAGCGTCGTTGCTGAACGTGAGGTGATGCGATGTCATGAGGATTCGTATCTCAACGTCTTCTCGTCCTTCCGTGCAGTAGAAACCGAGGCCTCCGATCATGCCGGCGGACGGCTCGGCATTGAGAAAAACGCTCAGTCGCCTCGGTTGCGCGCGTACAGGCAGGCTGGACACGCTCGGTACTGGTGGAGATATGACTGGGCGAGGGGCACACCCACAGAGTGCTACGAGGACTAGGGCGCCTCGCCAATTAACACAGGTTTAGGGAGGAAACTATAAAGCCATGCAAGGCAGGCGAGGGCGGGAGCATGGCGAAGCGGTATGAATGGAGGCCGCAGCACTGGGAGCAGCTCAAGGATAGCCGCCCCGGCAAGGGAACGGACCGCGGGCGGACGGCGGGCGATAAGCGCCGGTTCGTCAACGGCGGGCGGTGGGGCGGGCGGAGCGGGGCGCGGTGGGGTGCCCTCCCGGCGCGCTCCGGCCACTGGAAGCGCGTCCAGAAACGCTTGACGCGCGGGGCGCGGGCCGGGGTGTGGGCGCGCGGGTTTGCGCCCCTGACGGCGGCCCGTCACAACGCCGCTCTTATGCTCGACCGTACGAGCGTGGGAGCGCAGCAGCAAGCGGTGACTGGAAAAGGGGGGCCGCCCGGCCGACTGGGGGGCGGGCCCGAGGCGGATTGCCCCCCACGATTCCTCTGGCCGTAGACGGCCACGGGCGGCCCGGATGCTTGCTGGGCACCGCTGGGCCGCGGCCCGACAGGCCGCAGGCCAAGGCGCTGCTCACCGGCCGCCGCGCCCGCTCCGGCATTGCCGACAACGCCTCTGATCAGCCGGCTCTCATTGAGTACATGAAAGGCCAAGGAGCCACGCCGGTGATCCCGGGCCGGGCCGGGCGCCGGGTGGCCCGGCCCTATGACCGGACGCTCTACAAGCCGCGGAACTGGATTGAGCGCACCTTCAATCGGCGCAAACACTGCCCCCGCCTTGCCTCCCGCTATGCCCGCAAGACCGCCCACTTCCTCGCCTGCTTACACCTCGCCGCCTTCGCCCTCTGGCAGCATTCAATGCCGCTTCAGCCCAGTCCGCTCACGAATTTTTGACAACGGTGCATACATCCTCTCCTTCCTAAACGTGTCCTAGGGCATTGAGGCGCTGGATCGCCAGTTCGATGATCGTCTGGTTGTTCTGGCCCGCTGCCATGCTGTAGACGAACGTGAAGATGTCCAATCGGAGAGAAAACGTCAACCAATATGAAGGGGGTTCAAGCGTCAAAATCCTAAAGATAGTAAAGTATTTTACTTTAATCTATGTAAAATATATGCTCTATTGCTCCTATGAAACGGATTCTGAACGCAGGTGGCGCAGGGGTGGTGAATGACACTGGAAGAGATTAAGCAACTTATTGCCGAGGGGCGGTACAGGTTCTCACAGAAAGTGCAAGACTTCATAGAAGACGGTTTCTTCGATGAAGAAGATTGAAGACACTGCATACTCTCGGCAAATAGAATCCATAAGAAGGAGCGTGATGAGAAAAGACAGGATGTGCGGCATGAATTACGTAATTATTGGAAGGGACACTCATGGACGGCTGTTTTACACGGTTGGAAAAGTCCGTTCTGCAGAAAATGGACGTTTCTATTTCTACATAACAGCTCACCAAGCAGACGAAGAAAACTAAAGGGATGAAAGCTATGGAAACAGAAGCCTTATTTGAGTTTACATGCCCGGAATGCGAAAGAGGCACGGTACGAACCACTCGTATTCACAACTACAAAACGAAAATAAAAGGGTATCCTTTTACTGTGGACGAGGCGTTGATTGGAGTATGTGACGAGTGCGAGGCTCAATCATTTGCACCTGAGGAGACACAGCGCTGGAATGCACTCTTTTCTCACTCGCTCCAAGCCCGCCATGCTTTTCTTACGCCTGAAGAAATTACACAGCTTCGGAAAGCCCTCGGTCTCTCCATGGAAGATTTTGCCCGGCTGATCGGCAGTACTCGACAATCAGTCTCCATGTGGGAGAAGGAAAGTCGGACGACACCACCCGTTCGGACAGCGGACCTCCTGATGAAGCTCGTTCGTCAGTCACTAACGGGCGAACCTGTCGATATCTTGCCTTTTCTATTGGATGAAACACAAAAGTGGGGAGTTACAATGGAACTGAGAAGTTGGATGGCTCGATTGGAAGCCGTCAATGAAAAGTATGAACGGCTCGAACATTTCCGCGCTGCTATTGCGCCAGACTTTTGGGAGGAGGTTCGAGAGACCATAGAAAGGGAGGTTGCTACGACTCAGAACCTGAAACTCCCGGTACTATTTTTTCTTATCGATAGGAGAGAGATTAAATGCCTCCAACCCCTTGATCAATTTCTAGGCTGCTTAAGAAAGCATAGAAATAAGAGAGCCCGGAGAGAGGGCGATAGGTTAGTAAGCCGCCTTCGGAAGAGAACAACAGACTATAGGAGCGCAGCAGGGGCTGTTTTTGAGATGGAAGTTCTGAGCCATCTTTTGAAAAAGAACCTAGGAGACCACTTTGACCCGTATCCGCAAATCCCAAATGGGAGGTTCCCAGATGCGAGTATTAGATTAGGACAGAAGACAGTCTACCTCGAAGCTACCATTCTTTCACAGACAGAAGATCAAGAACGTGTTTGGAACATCGCTTACGGAAAAATGAACCCGAGTCGGGAAGAAATGGAAGATTTGAGGCTCCATGCAGTCCACCATCATCCCCATGTTTCAACCATGACAGGTGTTGGTGACCCGTACGGGAATGCTTTACGAATCGCCAAAAAGATTGAAGGCAAATGGAGACAATTAGTAGATAAGTCGCCAAATATTCTCTGTCTTGGACTTCCTGATATTGATCCCAACTCTTTAAGCGTGGAGTGGGGTGTCAAGCCTTTTTTTTCTGGAGACTTAAAACCAGCGCAATCAATTATACGGCGTCAGAAGAGCCGCTTGAGTAATGATAAAAGCCTGTCAGATATCGAGTTTCAGCAAATCAAAAAGAATATTCAGAGCTTAGAACAATGGAAGAATAAATTTCAGGCTGAACCGAGGCTAACAGGCGTCTTAGTCTTTCGGTGGGAGCGGTCAGATTTTCTGCCAGAAAGATATTTTTGGAATCCATCCCCACATCTTGATAGCCAGCTTTCGCCAATAGAGCAGAAAACTATTCTGGGCTGGTTTGGCTTTCCCAAGGAGAACGATTCTATGGAAAATGAAAATCTGAGATATTCAAAAGAGACAGAGTAGAGGCCGCCAAACGGAAACGCATACAAGAGTTGGCTCGGTCAGAAATCGCAGAAAACGACCATGGCGATATGACGGATGAGGAGACGGCAAGGGTCGTGAAAGAGGCGTTTGACCATGCGAGGGATATAGTGGATAAAGAATTCTCAGATAATGAGTGAATTTGAGATTGCGACATTGGCCTTTCAGGAGGCGTTGCCGACTCTTCAGCGGGAACTGATACGCACCACTCGGTGGGTAGGGAGAGGGTTGTGAGAGGATAAACCCACCTCGGCCCTTCGGCAGGCTCAGGACCACCCCTCCGCAGGAGGGGATCAAGAAGAGCTGAGGACGATTACACAGACCGCTCCGCCACCTCACCCGACCAACTTCGCCAAAATCCGCTCATACTTCTTATTATTCTCCGCCTGTACATTGACATGATGCAGGTCCACCCCGCACGCTTCCTGGGCTTGCAGGCGGTCAATGCCCGCTTCCACTGATCCCACACAGCCGGTTGCATCAACCAACTGAGCGGGCACCGCTTCACCGGCGGCGCGTGAGCCACCGGCCCAGGCTTTTTTGACGGTTTCGACCGCTTCCTCGTAGCCCAGCCGAGTGAGTTGGGCGGCGTAGAACGTCCCCATGCGGCCAATGTAAAAGGCCAGCATACCGGCTGAGGCGGCGCGAGCTTTGTCAACCTGTGGAGTCACCCTGATAATGCCTGGCGAACGGACAGCGACCGCATTGGCCGGACGCCCGGCGGCCACGCTGGTCTGACGCAGATTGTCAATTTCGCTTTTGAGATGTTCGAGGGGAATCAGAATCGGCAGCCAGCCGTCTGCCAGCTCGGCGGTCATTTTTACACTCTTGGCATTCATCGTGGCCAGATAAATCGGAATATGGGCGCGAACGGGCTGGAAGCGCAACGTAAAGCCGCGTTGCAGGTCGAACAGCCTACCTGAGTATTTGAGCGGCTCGCCTTTCATAATGGTGTTAATGATCTCCACATACTCACGCATGCGTTGGAGGGGCGGTTGGAATGTGACCCCATGAAAATGCTCAATCACCTGCGGGCCACTTGTCCCCAGGCCGAGCAGCATACGCCCCCCAGAGACTTCATCCATGGTGGCAAAATGCTGGGCCAGCGCGGCGGGGGTGCGTGAATAGGTATTCACAATCGCTGTGCCAAGATTGATAGTCTTCGTCTTGTCGGCCAACAGGGTCAAAATGGTGAACGCATCCCGCCCCCAGGCTTCCGGCACCCAGGCCGAATGCACCCCGGCCGCCTCCGCGATTTGCACCTTTTCACACAGCGCCTGGTAGTCGAGCTTGCCTTGCCAATCGATACCAATAGAAATTTTATAGGCCATTTTCCTCTCATCCTTTCTTGGGCTCTACTTGGTCGCGCGACTGTAGCACGTCCCCTTTTGACCGTCAGCTATTCGCCGTGTCTGTTCTGCTGGGACGGTGCTTGACAACCGCGCGCGCTTCAGGCGAGAAGGGGGACCTGTCAAAAAAGGGAACGTATGCCATCCACCTCACCAGAAGAGACCTTCGACCAGAACGGTCCCGCGTCTCAGTCCCCCGACGCGCCCACCGAGGTCGGAGGACCGTATGCCTATTACGTCCTGGCCGTCCTCTTTGTGGTGTATGTGTTTAATTTTATTGACCGTCAAATCCTGTCCATCCTGCTCCAGCCAATTAAGGAGGACCTGCAAGTCTCGGACACGGCCATGGGGTTTCTGACCGGTTTTGCCTTCGCGGTTTTTTACGCGTTTGCCGGCCTGCCGCTCGCCCGTATCGCTGACCGTTGGGTCCGGCGGAGCCTGATTGCCCTGAGCATTGCGACCTGGAGCCTGATGACTGCGGCCTCGGGCTTGGCACGGAATTTTACCGATCTGGCACTGGCCCGGGTGGGCGTCGGCGTGGGTGAGGCGGGCTGCACCCCGCCGGCACATTCTCTGCTGTCCGACTACTTCCCCCCGGAAAAACGGGCGACCGTGCTCGCCGTGTACGCGTGCGGCATTTATATGGGCGTGGGTTTGGGCTTCTGGTTGGGCGGCTGGCTGAATGACGCCTTTGGCTGGCGGGTGGCGTTTATGGTCATTGGTCTTCCCGGTGTCGCCATGGCCGTCGTGGTTCGTTTCACCGTCCGAGAGCCTCCACGCGGTATGAGTGAACGGACGGCAGCTGCGAGTCGTTCCTACAGTCTGGGGGAAACCTGGCGGTTTCTGACCCGACTGCCCAGCGGCCGACGCATCAGTTTGGGGGCGGCCTTTCAAGCCTTTGTGGGTTACGGACTCGCGGCCTGGATTCCGGCCTTTTTCATTCGGCTGCATGGCATGACACCCGGAGAGCTGGGCTTGTGGCTGTCTTGGATTACTGGCATAGGCGGCGCGATTGGCGCCTATGCCGGCGGCTGGCTTGCGGACCGATGGGTCAGGGACCAACCCAAGGCACGGACCCACATTAGTCTGGTTGGCGCGCTGTGTTCGACGCCCTTTATCGTCGCAGCCTTGATACTCGATAATACCACTCTGGCGTTATTAAGCTTCTTCCCGGCGAATATCTTTGGCACGATGTGGATAGGGCCGGCCGGCTCGATTGTGCAAGACCTCGCGCCACCGGCCATGCGGGCAACGGCTTCGGCGGTCTTTATTTTTATCCTGACGATGATCGGCCTGGGTGCCGGCCCCCAAACGGTCGGGATTCTCAACGATCTGATCGGGACGCCGGATGCGATTCGTTACTCCCTGCTCGGCGTCGCAGTCAGCACTAGTCTCCTGTCCGCGGTCTTTTTCTGGCTGGCCGGTAAGACCCTGGAACAGGATATCACCGCCAAGCAGCGGCTCGGCTGATTTTCTATATCAGCTACATCTGCACAGAAACGGCGTAGTAGCCCCGCTCGGTGGGAGCGGAGAAATATTCTGCCAGCCGGGATAAGACCCGAGAAAAAATCTCATTCTCCCGGTCGGCGGCCTGCATCTGTTCTCGGCTGGTCCAAAAGCTCAGCCCCCGTCCGCTTCCTTGAGACCGATTGGCCAGCCACATCACGCCCTGAAAGCCGGGCTGCTGCCTGAGAATGGGCAAATATTCTTGCTCATAAACGGCCCGTGCCGGGTCAAGCCGCTCTCCGGGAATAGGCAGGGTAATTATCCGGGCGAACAGCCCGCCAACATGCTGGCCGGCCCGGACCAGGACTTCGTATTGTTCGGGCTGTGGGTGTGCGGTCAGAAACGGCAACAGCATGGCGGCAACCGCCTTGCGGCTCTTCAGTTCGGAGCGGGCCAGCGCGGCTGCGGAGTTCCATAAGGTGACGATGAAGCCCGTATGGACCTCCAGGTCGGACAGTATCAGGGTTCCATTGAATCCAGGCTCCCGGACCAGGGGAGGCACCACCGCACTCCGGTACACGGACAGAAAGTCAGTCAGGAGGCCGAGTCTGCATTGGATGGGAATAACACGCGCGTGCATGGATTGCCTTCCTTATTGGAGTGTGGTTCGGAGGTCAGTCAGGAAGCCCTGAATGACCCGAAAGCCCTGGTCCCAGAATTCAGGCTGATTGATGTCTATACCCATCTGAGCCAGGGCATGTTCCGGCCGCTGTGAGCCGCCGCTTTCCAGGAGGCGAAGATAACCGGGAATAAAGTCTTCCCCCTGGTCGAGATAGCGCCGATACAGGGCCAAGGTGAGCAGCTCGCCGAACGGATAGGAATAACAATAGAACCAGCTGTGAATAAAATGCGGAATATACGACCAGCCCCAACGATAGACGGGCAACAGCTCGACACTCTCGCCAAAGAGCTTGCCCTGTTCGGTCATCCACAGCTCGCACAGGTCATCGGCACCGAGTTGCCCGTCTCGGCGCTGAGCATGCGCCGCCCTCTCAAAGCGGGTCAGGGCGGCTTGTCGAAAGACCGTGCCGTATATTTCCTCCAAGACCTCGCACAGCAGGGCGCGGCGCGTCTCCGTCTGCTCGGCGTTATCTAGCAGGTGCCGGGTCAAAACGATTTCCGCAAAGACCGAGGCTGTCTCCGCAAGCACCAGGGGAGCGTCATAGTGGAGGAATTTCTGACGTCGCGCCAGCAGGTAATGAATACCGTGGCCCAGCTCGTGGGCTATGGTCGAGACCGCGCGGCCGGTACCGGTATAACTGCACAACACATATGGATGGTGGGCGGGCGACAGGGCGGCACAAAAAGCGCCCCCGCGTTTCCCCGCCCGGACTTCAGCATCAATCCAACGGTTCTGAAAAAATTCCTCGGCCAGGGCCGCAAACTGTTCGTTAAAATTCCCAAAGGCGGTCAGGATCAAATCCCGAGCTTCCGCAAAAGAGATTTCCTCGGCCTCGGTTTCAATCGGCGCGTACAGGTCCGTATTCTTGAGCCGTTCGACCCCGAGCAATTCCGCCTTCAGCCGAAAATAGTCCTGTACCAGGGGATAATGGCGCTCGACTGCCTGCATCATCGCCTCGACCGTTGGAGGGGCGATCTCGTTCGACAGGTGGGTGGGCAGCATCACATCGTCGTACTGACGCTGCTCGCATTCAATTTTATGATCCAGCAGCAGATTATTAAAAATGGAAGTCAGCACAAGCGCGTGTTGGGCATAGGTTTCCAGAAATGTGGTCAGGGCCCGCTCACGCAGCTCGCTGTCCGGCTGGCGCAGCAGGGCCATGATCTCACCATCGGTGATCAGGTACTCTGTGCCGTCCCTAGTGAGCGGAAACCGGAGTGAGCCGCTGAGTTCGTCATAGAGCTGCCGAAAGGCGTGTTTGCCCGACAGATTTTTACGGTTCAGGAGTTGCTCTTCTTTTTCACTCAGCGTATGCGGCTTAAAGCGTCGGACCGCTTCCAGATAGTGTTGATAGTCTTGCAGCGCCGGAACGGTGAGGAGTTGGGCAAGCTGTTCGTCCGTTAACGCAATGAGTTCCAAAGAGAAGAAGACCAGCAGGTTCTCGATACTGGTGGCGGCTTCGCGCGTGTGCTGCACAAGCTGCTGGGCTGATTGGTTCTGGGTATCAGCCGCAAACAGGAGCGAGGCATAAAAGGCGGGGCGGTGCCAGAGCTCGGCGATAGCTTCATACTCGGCCAACGCCTGGGCGAGGGCCATCCCATCGACCTGCCCGCTTTCAATCCTGCCACGATAGGTCTCCGCAAAGACTTCCGCCCGACGGCGCGCCTCCGCGAGGTCAGCCTCAAGCTGAGCATCGTCCGGGCTGGCATACAGTCCTCCCAGGTCCCAGCGTGCGCCTTCTGCTTTGCATCCGGATTGCTGCATATCCCATCCCTTTTTCGGCTCGCGCCTTTGAAGTGCCTCTACTCTTTATCTGTCTTCTTGTATGTCTGTCCCAGACCTGTCAAGAATAGGGCAGACACAAGGAGGGGTGACTCATGGTGACAAACGGTGTGTCCCACATTGCAGTTGGCGTGCGTGACATGGACGCCTCGCTCCGGTTTTATCGCGATCTGCTCGACTTTGAGGTCGTCCGGGACGAAGTGCAAGCAACGCAGGGAACGGTCCTGCCGGCCTTGTATAAAGAGCCGCACGACCAGCGGCGGGTGGCGACGCTGTATTGGAAAAAAGGCCCACACGAGGCCTTTTTAGTCTTATCCGAACACTCGGATAAGCCGGTCAGCGGCGAGCCCATCAAACTCGATCAGATCGGCATCCATCACTACGCCTTTTGGGTAGAGAATCTTCCCCAGGTCTATGAGGAATTGAAGGCCAAGGGCGCCGACTTTGTCGTGCCGCCGACAGTCACAAAGACAAAGGACGGCAACTTTAACAGTGCGTTCCTGCGTGACCCGGATGGCATTCTGGTTCAGCTTGACGAGTTGGTGGAAGACTAATCGACAGCCGTCAGGGGTCAGCATGACACAACCATACGTGCTCACTATCGCTACAGCCGCCGAACGTATTCGGACCCAGCAGCTCTCTCCCGTGACCCTGGTCCGGTCCTGTTTGGACCGCCTGGACCAGCTTGAACCGCAGCTCCGTGCCTGGGTGACGGTTGACCAAGAGGGCGCCCTAGCTGCCGCTCAGCAGTACGAAACGGAAATCAAGAGCGGACAATACCGGGGTCCGCTGCACGGCATCCCACTCGGCCTCAAAGACATTTTCTTGACCGCGGGGATGAAAACGACTATGGGATCGCCTATTTATGCCGACTATGTCCCGGACTATGACGCCACAGCCGTGCGCCTCCTCAAGGAAGCCGGAGCGATCATTCTGGGCAAAGTCCAAACCACGGAATTTGCCGCCCTGGCTCCGTCGCCAACTCGGAACCCCTGGCATCTTGAACACACGCCGGGCGGCTCCAGCAGCGGGTCCGCGGCGGCGGTGGCCGCGCAGATGTGTTTTGGTGCCCTGGGTTCTCAGACCTATGGCTCGACCATACGTCCGGCCGCCTACTGCGGCTGCGTCGGCCTCAAGCCGACCTTTGGCCGGATTAGCGCCTACGGCGTCTATCCCCTGGCGGGCAGTCTGGACCATGTGGGGATTTTTTCCCGTACCGTGGCAGATACGGCTCTGCTGCTTCAGGTCCTGGCCGGCGAGGATGCGAACGACCCGATGAGTGCGGCGCAACCGGTCCCGGACTACACCGCCGCTCTGGCCGATCCGCAGCCGCCCAGAATCGGCCTGGTCCGGGAGTTCTTTCTTGAAAAAGCCGATGCGGAAACCCAGCAGCATATTGAAGCAGTAGCAGAGCAATTGACCCAGGCCGGGGCGCATATCACCGAGGTTGCCCTCCCGGAGAGCTTCAAAGGCGAGCCCGAAGCCCACTTCACGATGATGTTCGTTGAATCGGCCTATTCACACAGCGAGGTCTACGACCAGTATAAAGAGCAGTACAGCCCGCAGATGAAGGACTTGATCGAGAAGGGCCGCCAGGTCTCCGGCGTAGAGTATATGGAAACCCAACGCCATCAACACGCGTTTCGGAATGAGATGGACGCGCTCTGCCGGACAGTAGACGCTCTGCTGACCCCGGCAACCCCGGCTCCCGCGCCCAAAGGCTTCACCACCACTGGTGACCCGACCTTTAACGGTCCGGCAACCTTTTCCGGCCTGCCAAGCCTAGCCTTGCCCTCAGGGTTGAGTCAAACCGGCCTGCCCTTGGGTCTTCAACTCATGGGAGCGGCCTTTAGCGAAGACAAGCTGCTGGCAGTGGGCGAGTGGTGTGCGGACGTGCTGGCCTTCTCGGAGACGCCGTCAGGCGCATAATCATCGGGGCGGCTGGCTGGTCGGTCTCTCAACTCACCAATAACGCTATCCCCCCGACAATGAAAATTGTCCCAGCCACATCGGCCTTGGTTATGCGTTCACTATCGGGCAGCACCAGATGGCTCAGGACGAGCGTGACGAGCGGCACGACTGAGGTGAAGGGAGCAACAACTACGGCGGGCAGATACTCCAGCGCAAAAAACAGCGAAAAAATGGCCAGGGTTGAGGCCAGACCGGCCAGACCAAAATAGACGCCCGCCCGACGCGGCAGGGAAAACAACTGACCGGCCTGACCACTCGCAAAAAAATAGGCCGTATACACCACCACACCGGCAATAATGCCGATGCACGCCCCAAGCAAGGGCTCGTTGCTCGACTGCAAACCAAGCTTGGCGAGAATGGGATTCATCCCGTAACAAAAGGCGGCAAGAAACGGATAGAGGATATGGCTCGTCCTCATCTCCGACCTTCCCATCGATTCTGTCCGGTCAGAATCACCACTCCGGCCACGACGCTCAGGATGCCGCTCAGAATCTTGGGGGTGATATCCTCCTGCAAAAAGAGCAGGGCAAAAACCGTAGTAAAAAGCGGCGCGGTATTCACCAAGGGCGTGCTCTTGGCCGCCCCAAGATGAGCAACCCCCAAGTAATTACACATCCGGCCCAAACATGGACCAACGATGCCCGCGGCGATAAACCACAGCGCCGCCTGGGGTGTCACAACTTGCGTTACCGGGCGCGGATGAAGCGCAAAGACCAGAACCATCAACGGCAGGCTGGCACCCAACCCGCACAGCAGCCCGACCGAGACACTCGCGTACGGCAGCCCCTTGCGGATAAAGATGGGTGATAGCCCCCACAGGCAGGCCGCGGTGAGGGCAAAGAATTCACCGTAGAACACACCACCTCCAAGCCTCAATCATCCTCACAAACGTAACAAAGAGATGATTGCAGAAAATTTCACCTGAGGGTCTCCCCGCAGGGATAAGAACAGGAAATGGAGATGAGGACAACTCGGCCCAGTCCCTCTCTCCATCGTTCAGACTGAGGAGGGGTGTTTGGCCGTGGTTCAGTTGACACAACGGGCCAGACAGGCATACACGCAAAGGACGAGCTGCCCCGGCTAGGGTATTCACAGCAGGAGAGCCTGAGAAGAACAGGTACCAAAGCCCGGACAGACGGAAGGACAAAGGAGAAACTGATGTCAACAATCAGGCGCGTTGTTACTGGCCACCGAGCGGACGGCAAATCCATTATTGCGAGCGATGAAGAAGTTACAGGCCTCGAGGTCCCCGGCCTGCCGGGTGCTACGTTGACTACCCTGTGGGGCGCAGACGAAACCCTCACCTATCCTGACGATGGGAGCGAACCGCGTCATCACGACTGGTTTCCGCCAGTCGGCGGGTTTCGCTTTGCCTCATTTGTTCTAGCTCCGGACAGCACACCGCCCGCGGACGGCGACCCAGCAGAAGCCGCTGCCGAAGCCGAGCGCCTGTTTCCGGGCTTGTTGGCGACCATGGAACCGGATGACCCGGGTATGCATCGCTCGGCGACCGTCGATACGCTGTATATTGTGTCTGGGCGCTGCGTGCTCGAACTTGACGACGGCTCAAAAACCGAGCTTGACGCAGGAGATGTGATCGTTCAGAGCGGGACCATGCACCGTTGGCACAACCCTTGGGATGAGCCTTGCCATGTCATCGCCTTTCTGGCTGGCGCGCATATGAAGTAGGAGTAGCGTATAGACTGTTCAGGGCAGGCATGGCCTTTCCCGTCCGCTATCGGCTGGTCGGTTTGCTGACCACCTCAACTATCTTGATCGGGTCAATATCACGGTGGCCGCGCCGGTCATGATGAAAAATACGGGGTGGAAATTGTGGGACGGTGGGGCTCGTTGACTCCAAGAAGCTGGTGCAGGGCCGGTATGACCGGGTGCTGTCCTCATTTGAAGCCAAACGGCTTAATCTGCCAAGCTCAGTCTTTGATTTTCCAATTGCTCAAAAGCTTCAAACAGCCTAATCGGGACACTACCTCTGGTTGTCTTCACTGGAGTGATCTGCTAGTTTTTCGCCATTGTTGCTGGAATTTTCTCATCTGGGCTGATTGTGAACAACGCAACCCCGGAGGCCGTGTATGCGTCGCCCGGGGTTTCTTTTTAGTGTGTACAGAGGAGGTCTTATGGCTGGACCACGTCGAAGAGGCGGCGGTGGTGGTAAGCGGAGGCGGAAGGAGCGAAATACCGAACCCGCGGCTGATAAAGATGTTATTGAAATGAATGGGACTGTCACCGAGGTGTTGCCCAACGCCTTCTTCCGGGTTGAGCTTGAGAATGGCCACTCCATTCTCGCCCATGTTGCGGGCAAGATGCGCAAGTTCTTCATTAAAATCATTCAGGGTGACAGCGTCACGGTTCAGCTCTCCCCGTACGATCTCGAACGCGGCCGAATCACCTTCCGCCATCGCTAGCGCGGCGCGCTAGCCGAAGTGCCGCAGCAGGTGACACAGGATACGAAAGCCGTCCTGCATATGGGACAGTTCGGCAAATTCGTTCGGCGCATGGTAGGCTTCATTCCTGCCAAAACCGGTAATTTGCACATCAAAGTCGTGCGCCTGCAAAAAACGGACATAGGGCAGACTGCCCGTCAGGGCAAAGGGCTGAGAGTCGGGCCGCACTGCCGCGACCGCTTGGGCGAGGGCCACATAGCCGGCTGAGTTCCGGTCACACGCCATTCCGCCGGACGGCGTTCCCAACATCTCAAACCGGGCCGTCCCGACCTGTCCGTTACAGGCATAGCGGCTTGGCCCAAAGACCGGTAGTTGGCTGACATCCAGCGTGTCCAGAAAGGCCGTCAGTCCTTTTTTCACTTCGTCGGGGTCATACCACGGCGTCAGACGAATATCGCCCTCAATACGGGCCGTGGACGGAATTTTCGTCAGCGTATCGTTCTCAACCTGTATCCGTGTCGGTTTGAGTGACGACGGCGCGCGAAAACCGTACTCGTGTTCCTTCGGGTGCGCGGGATAGTGGGCGTAAAACCACTGCTGGAGGGCACGGGTCACTTCCGTGGCCAGTTCTGCGGCATTGATTCCGTTTTGCGGAAACCCGGAGTGGCTGCCCTTGCCTTCGATAGCCAGTCGCCAGAGGGCCATCCCGGCGGTTGCCGTGGTTGGTCCGAAGTCCGCACTATCGATCCAGTACAGCGGTCCGTTCTTGAGGTGATCGAGCCGCCCGTCTTTGACCAGCCGACCAATCCCGACGCCGTGCGTGTTTGAGAGTTCTTCGTCGGCGATAATGACCCCGACCACGCTGTGGGCGAGTTCTATTTCAGACTCGGCGAGCTGAGCAAAGAGGTCGGTCAGAACGGCGACATGGCCCAGGCAGTCGGTCACACCCCGCCCGTACAAACGGTCTCCCTCAACCTGCAATACAAAGGGCGGACGCTGCCAGTCTTTTGAGTCGGCCGGTACCACATCAAGATGGGCACCCACAAAAGCAACGGTTTCATGGCTACGTCCAGAAGAGCGGCCCGGATAGCTCAGGATGAGATTCCCACGGCCTTTGGCATAACTCACCCGTTCCACCTGTAAGCGGCCGCGGGCGGTATGGGCTGACAATGCGTCGAGAACGATATCTCCGGCGAGATCTTCCTGGGGGGGTGGCTGCTCCTGAGACGGGGAATTCTGCAAGCGCTCACCAACGGAGACCAGGGCCCGCAGGACGTGCAGAAACCGGTCCGTATTCAGCCGCCACTGACCGAGGTCCGGGGGCGGAACGGGTTGGTGAACGGAGCGCTGTTGGCGCAAGCGGCTCCAGGGCCACGCCATACCGGGACGCTTCTCCTTACACGCCCTCTGCTTCAAAGACTTCTTTGGCGACCTGAAACGCGTTGACGGCGGTGGGCGCACCGGCATAAAAGGCCATCTGGATTAAAATCTCAATGATTTCCTCCTTGGTCAGACCGGCGTTCAGGCCATTCGCGATGTGGCTCTTGAGTTGGGGTAGCCGCTGCATGGCAGTCAGGGCCGCAATCACGGCCACGCTACGCATTTTGAGCTCCAGTCCCGGTCTGGCCCAGACCCGTCCGAAGACGACCTCGTTCAACATCTCATCCAGGTCCGGGGCGAGTTCGGCCAGCGCGCTGGCCGAGGTCCCAAAGCGGTCTCCGCTCAGTTTTTTTCGGATTTCGATTCCCTTTCCCAGGTCGCTCTGACTCGCCATAGCATCCCTCCTGCGCTGTAAAATATGTGGCCAGGGGACTATACCGCAGGCCAAGCGGCGGCAACAAGGGCGGCCCGAACGGCGTGCCGTCTGAGCTCCCTTCCCTGCACTGACCGTGTCCTTGTTCTTGACAGACCCACTCCGGGCATGCTCAACACAAACAACAGACTCTGCACATGTGGAGTCGAGGAGGGGATACGTGAGATTTGGTCTTTTCTACCAGTTGCCGTGCGCAGACACCCAGACCCAGACAACGCGCTATCAAGAAACCATTGAACAGATTATGCATGCCGAGCAACTCGGCTTCGATTGCGCCTGGCTGGCGGAGCTGCACTTTTATAAGCACTTCTCGATTATGTCGTCGCCGCTGATTGTTGCCACGGCTATCGCCCAACGGACACAGCGCATCCGCCTGGGCATTGCCGTCAACCTCCTGCCACTCTGGCACCCGGTCCGCAACGCTGAAGAGGGCGCAACAGTCGATCTGTTGAGTAACGGACGCCTGGAGTTCGGCGTTGGACGCGGGACGATTCCGCTCCATTTTGCCGGTTTTGATCGCTCGCGGGAGGAGAGCCGTGAGCGCTTTGAAGAAAGCCTGGAGATCATCAAACAGGCCTGGACGAATGAGTCGTTTTCCTATGACGGTAGCTATTACACAATTCCAGAAACCAGCGTCGTTCCCAAACCCTTGCAACAGCCCCACCCGCCCATCAGGATTGCCGCCAACAGCCTGGAGACGGCGGTGTTTGCGGGAAAAACCGGTCATCCGATATTTGTGGCATCGGTGACCAATCCCCTGCCCAAGATGTTTGAGCAAGTCGCGACCTATCGCCACGCCTGGGACGAGCACGCCCCCCATAACGGACAGGCCACCCACCCCATGTACGCGCCGCAGGATGTCTCCACCATGTTTTTCATGCATCCGGGCGAAAGCCTGGAGCAGGTGCGCCAGACGGTAGAGCCGAGCATTCAACATTACTTCGGGAGCGTCCTGGGCATGATGACGAGCGGCACCGCAAAACAAGAGGACATGGAGTCGTATCGCTATACCGCGGAGATCCGCAAAAATCTGGAGAGCATTACCTTTGAGAAAGTCGTTGACAGCATGGCTATTTTCGGCCCCGCCCAGGCATGTGTGGACCGTATTCGCCGGCTTCATCAAGAGCTCAATATGAACGAACTGATCTGCTGGTTTAATCCGGGCGGCATGGTGCCGCACGAGCAGGTCAAGGCAGCCATGACCCGTTTTGCCCAGACCGTCATCCCCGAGGTCAAAGACCTCTAGGGCAAAAATCCGTTTGGTCTCGGGCCAGAAATGCGCTAGATAAAGAGCCACTGAACACAATTTTTGAGAACACCATACAGAGGAGGGTTGCTATGGGACGTATATTTTTTCGTGGTGTAAATCTGATTGACGGCGAGCATAAGCCACAACCCAATTCCACCGTGGTGGTACAGGGACAGCGCATCAAGGCGGTCGGGAAAAACGGGAATATGCCCAAACCCACAGCCAAGGATGTCGTGTATGACCTGAGTGGGAAATCCCTCATGCCGGGCATGGTCCAGTGCCACTATCATGTCGCCTACGCCAATGTCGCCAACATGAACGATATCGACATGAAATATCCGCCGACCTATCTGACGCTCATCGCGGCCAAGAATGCCGAACTGCTGCTGAGCTGCGGCTACACGGGCGCGGCGGGCGCGGGCACGATGCACAACATCGATGTCACGCTGAAAAAGGCCATTAACTCGGGCATGATTCCGGGCCCGCGGTTTCTGGCCTGTGGCCGGGACGTGGTGACCACTGGCGATTCGGTGGACTGTCATCCCAACTTCTGGAAGATGGGCATGGACGGCTTAGCCCGCATTTGCGACGGACCGGACGATTTTCGCAAAGCCGTGCGTGAAGAAATCAAGATGGGGGTGGACATCATCAAACTCTACCCGACCGGCGGACATGGCCTGATATGGGACGAGGACACGATGACCATGAGTCAGGACGAAATCGACGCGGCGACCACCGCTGCTCATGAACGGGGCCGAAAAATTCGGGGCCACATCATTTCCAAGAAGGGCATCCTGGCCGCCCTCAAAGCCGGCATGGACGTAATTGACCACGGCGACCGCATGGATGACGAGTGCATCGATGGCATGCTCGAACAGGGCACCTTTGTGACGCCGAGCTTATACTTCCCGTGGAAGGTCGTCGAGGAAAAACGCCGCACGGGTTCGAGTGACTGGGACGGTGTCGCCAGCATGGAGCGGAATTTGGAGCACTCGTACAAAGTCCTGCCCAAGGCCAATAAAGCCGGGGTGAAACTGGTGATCGGTGACGATTTCGGTATCGCCTCCATGCCGCACGGCGAGTATGCGTGTGAGCTGGAAGCCTATGTCAAAGGCGCCGGCATCCCGGCCAACGAGGTCCTGCGCTGGGCCACGAAGAATGGCGCGGAATTGCTCGGCATGGGCGATGAGCTGGGGACCATCGAGCCAGGCAAGATCGCCGACCTCCTCATCGTCAAAGGCAATCCAGCCAAAGACATCACCATCCTGCAGAACAAAAAGAACCTGCACGCTGTCATGAAAGACGGTGAGTTTTACCGGAACGAGTTGACCCCGAGCCGGGCCAGACTCCAGAAAGCGGCGTAGTCGCACGCGAATAGCATAATGATAGAGGGGCACGGCCTGCCGTGCCCCTTTTTGTTTGCGCCCAGGCTTTTCAAGTCGTCCGTCTTTCGCTACGAGAAGAGGAGGGACGGAAAGGAAACGTATGAGCCGGATTATTGACGCGGATAGCCATTTCATGGAACCGCTCGATTTATGGGAGCGCTATATTGAACCGGAGTTTCGGGCTCGCTGTCTGCGCTTCACCCAGGACCCGCAGACCGGCACGCATGCCATGCTCATCAACGAATCGAAACGGATTCGAGGGGTGGGTGAGTTCAGCATGGAAGATATGCTCGGCGTGGGCGTGGGGTACGGCCAGAAGGAGGATGGCTCCGGGCTTGGCTCTTTCGACTTTTCCAGCGCATTTAACAATACCCTCGAAGACATGGACCAGCGCATCGCCTACCTGGATAACGAGGGTTTTGAGTGCCAGTTTATCTACCCGACCCTGGGTCTGATGTGGGAGGGTCAGGTGACCGACCCGGATTTGGCGGCCGCCCATTGTCGTGCCTATAACACCTGGACGCTGGAGGTGTGCGCCCAGCACCGTACCCGGCTGTATCCGGTCGGACATATTTCTCTGCGCCATCCCACGCAGGCCGTGTGCGAGATCGAGCGTCTGGCCGATGCGGGCACCCGGACGATCTTTGTCGGAGCCCTGCCAGTTGACGGCAAGAGTTTCGGCTGTCCTGATTTTGACCCGGTCTGGGACGCCGCCCAGTATCACGACATGGCGGTAGGTCTCCATCTGGTCGTACACCGTAACTACCTGGGTCACGACTGGTATGCGGACCGCCGGCCCGGCTTCATGTTCCTGAGCATGAACGGCATTCAGGACCCCCGCATGGCTCTCACTACCATGGTCTATGACGGGGTGTTTGAGCGCTTTCCCAGGCTGCGCGTCGCCACCATTGAATCCGCTAGCGGTTGGGTCGTGGAATGGCTCGACCGCCTCGATTATCGCTACAGCTATATGGGCCATTCGTGTCAGATGGAGCGTCCGGCCAGCGAGTACTTTGAGCGGAACATCTGGATTGCGGCCGACCCGGATGAGCGCCTGCTGCCCTATATGGTTGAGCTGCTCGGCGACCGCAAGTTTTTTATCGGTTCGGACTATCCGCATGCGGAAGGCTTTACCGATCCGGTCGCCAAAGCGCGGAACGCCTTACACGCCCTGCCAGAGACATCGGTCAACAAAATATTGGGAGAAAACGCGGTCCAGTTTTTTGGGCTCTCAACCAAATAAGGAGGGAGATATGAATCTCGAAGACATCGCCCAACGCGTCCAAACGCTCGAAGACGTCGAAGCCATCAAAAAGCTCAAGGCCCGCTACTGTGCCGGGGCGGATGAGCGTGATGAAGATAAGTTTGTTGGCTGCTTCACGGAAGATGCCGTCTGGGACGGCGGCAATTTCGGTCACTATGAAGGGAAAGCAGCCATTCGGGAATTTTTTGGCACTATTCCTCAGGTCCTGTCATTCGCCATCCACTACGTGATGAATCCGCGTATTGAGGTCAACGGAGACACGGCCACCGGCTATTGGTATCTGCTGGAGCCCTGCACCATGCTCGAAGGGGGCGAACAGGCGGTCTGGGGTGTGGCCAAATACGAAGAAGAATATGTCCGGGTGGACGGGGAGTGGAAAATCCGCAACCTGATCCTCGCGCCAGAGTGTTGGACCCCGTTTGAGCAAGGCTGGGTCAATCAGCAGTTTCTCGGGCAATAGGTCTCATCGGCGGGACGCGGACGGGGCAGACCCCGGGGCCTGCCTCCCACGGGGCGGCCCTCCAGCCGAGTTTCTGCCCGAGCACCATCACTCCGTCACCTATGACCACCTATAGCTTAGGCGTCGACGTCGGCGGGACTTTTACCGATCTCGTGTGCGCGGACGAGGCCGGACAGACGCAGACCGAGAAAGTCCTGACGACCGCAGAGAACCAAGCCCTGGGGGTTCTCAATGGTATCGGCAAACTGGCCCGTACCTACGGACTGACCGAGCAGGATTTTCTCAGCCGGATAGTGGTTGTTATCCATGGCACAACGGTCGCAACCAACACCATGTTGGAATACACCGGCGCTACCACTGGCCTGATCACCACCGCCGGCTTTCGCGACACCATAGAGATCCGCCGTAACTATAAAGAAGCCGCTTTTGATATTCGCCTCCCGGCTCCGTATCAGATCGTCCCGCGCCGCCGTCGTCTCGGCGTGACCGAGCGGATTGATTATGCCGGTCGGGTCGTCAAACCCCTGGCGGAAGCCGAGATTCGGGCGGCCGTGCAGCGCCTGGCGGAGATGCAGGTCGAAGCCATAGCCGTGTGTTATCTGTTTGCGTTTTTGAATCCTGTCCACGAACTACGGACGCGCGAGCTTATTCGCGAACTCCTGCCCGGTGTCCATATCTCGCTGTCGTCAGAGGTCCTGCCCCAAGTCCGTGAATTCGAGCGCCTGAGCACAACCCTGGTCGATGCCTATATCACCCCTCGCTTACAGAAGTATTTAGAGCGACTGGACACGGAGTTTCGTCAGCGTGGATTCCAGGGTGACATCTTCATTATGCAGGGCAATGGCGGCATCGTGGGTCTGGAACAGGCCGGGGCCCACGGCGTGCAGGCCCTCCTGTCCGGGCCGGCCAGCGGCGTGGTGGCTGGCGCGTACCTGGGCCAGGCATCCGGCTTCAAGGACGTTATCACCGTTGATATGGGGGGCACAAGCTTCGATGTCTGCCTGGTGCAGGACGGTCGGCCCAAAACCGGTACCGATCAGTGGATGAGTCGGTACCGGATTGCGGTACCGTTTATTGATATTCACACTATTGGCGCTGGTGGCGGCAGTATCGCCTGGGTCGATGAGGGCGGCGCACTACGTGTTGGCCCACAGAGCGCAGGGGCCCATCCGGGTCCGGCGTGTTATGGCTCTGGCGGCCAGGAGGCCACGGTCACGGACGCGGACGTGGTCTTGGGCTATATCAGTCCCGAGTCTTTCCTGGGCGGCGAAATGCGGCTGGACGCCAAGGCAGCCCGACAGGCAATCGAGACCAAGGTCGCCCAGCCGCTGGAGATGGGCCTGCTGGAGGCGGCCAGCGGCATTTTCCGCATTGTCAACAATGGTATGAGCAATAGCGTTCGGCAGGTTTCCCTGGTAAAAGGCTACGACCCGCGAGACTTCGCGCTGACCGCGTTCGGCGGCGCCGGCGCAATTCATGCCGGTGCCCTAATCGAAGACCTGGGCATTCAGACCATCCTGATTCCCAAAGGCACGGCTCCCGTCCTGTGCGCTCTGGGCGATCTTCTGTCCGACCTGCGGGTGAGTCGGGTCCGCAGTTTCTATGCGCGTGGGAGTGAACTTGATCTGGAGTCCATGAACATCCAGTTCCGGCGCATGCGCGAGGAAGCCCTGGGGTTGTTCGGGGGTCAGCAGCGTCACCTGGGCCAGACCTTCGCCCAATTCTCGCTTGAGATGCGCTATATTGGCCAGACGCACGAGGTGACGGTTCCGGTTACAATGCGGACAGAGCAGCTCAGTGCCACGGATATGGCGACGACGATCCAGGGCTTTCACGATCTGCACGAACAGTTGTACACCTTTCAGAAGCCCGAGGACGAAGTCGAGGTTCTCAATATCCACCTCGACCTCGTCGGACAAAGGGCAAAACCGAGCTTGCAAACAGCCAGTCGGGGCAGTCAGGAGGCTCGGATTGCATTGCAGGGCACCCGGCCCGTTTATTCGGCCTCGGCCCAGGATTATGTGGAGACAGCTATTTACAATGGAGAACAGCTCGTTCCGGGGCATTGCGTTGTCGGCCCGGCCATTCTCGAAGAGGCCCGCACCTCTATCGTCCTTTTTGCCGGCCAGCGGGCGACCCTCGACGAGCATCTCACCTATGTGATTGAGGTCGAGTGACATGGCACACCCCCTCGACCCAGACAAAGAAACGAGCGCGACCATAGGAGCGACCCTCGGACGGGCGCGGCCGGCACTCCTGCGCCGCCTGGCCTCTTTAGCCTTAATCGACCGGCGGCACGTCACCGTCGCACTCGCCACCGCAGACGGCCGTGTGGTCGGGATAGACCCAGCGGCGCGCCTGGGCATTGTCCGGGCGGTGGCCAGAACGATCTGTGACGCCTTTTGCGATAACATCGCTGAGGGTGACATCATCCTCACCAACGACCCGTTTTCGGGCGGGACGCATATTCAGGACCTGACGCTGCTGCGTCCGCTCTTTGTCGCCGAGCAGCTCGTCGGCTGGGCCATTGTCCAGGCCCCCTTGCCCGACCTGGGAGGCATGGCCCTGGGCGGGTATTATCCTTTTGCTCTCGAAATTTGGGCGGAGGGCATTCGGGTCACACCGACCAAGCTCTACCGGCAGGGCACCCTGCAACGCGACGCGCTCACCATGCTGACCCTCAACAGCCGGCTGCCGCATCTGGTCGAAAAAGACGTGCAAAGTATGGTTGAGATTCTGGAGTTGGCCAATACGACCGTTGCCGCCCTGGCCGCCGGCCAGACCCCAGCGGTCTACACGCAAGCCCTCGACCGTATCATCACCGACACCGCCGCCCAGGCTCAGGCGGCCCTGGCCGAGCTGCCGCACGGGGAGTGGCAGGGGAAGAGTGCACCCATACACTGCTGTTTGGAAGAAGCAGAATTGCAGGTCATAGTCCGTGTGACCGTTTCGGGTGAAGCCGTTGGACTTGATTTCTCCGGCAGTTCCCTCGCGGCCAAGGGCTTTGTAAACACCACTGCTGCCACGACTCAGGCCGCGGCAGCGATTCCTTTTTTCTCCCTCTGGCCCGCTCTGCCGGTTAATGACGGTGTGTTCCAGCCCCTATACATATCAATTCCTGACGACACTTTTTTGCACGCCAAGCTGCCGATGTCGGTGGGCTGGTCGCCCTACCAGCCGAGCCAGGCGGTCGTTCAGGCTGTTACGGCCGCCCTCAGTCAGACGCACCGGCCCCTGCCGTCGGCAAAGCAGCTGACTGCACAGGTCACTTCACCTGCACTGCCTTTTACTGTCACCGGGTGCGGCCGTCCCGGCTGTCTCTTTCCCCAACCCCAAATCCCCAGATCCTAACCCCCACAAAGGAGGTCCCGCATGATCGACCGTATTACCGCCTTGGTGATCAAAGATTCTTTAGAGGCCATCTCCGAAGAAATGAGTAGAACGGTTGAGCGGACGGCCGTGCATCCGCTGTTCAACGAAGTCCACGACTACTCGACCGGGATGTTCTTTTATGATGGCAGCGATGTGCGCCTAGTCGCCCGAGCCACGGCCATTCCCGTCCATATCTTTGCCTCTATCCTGTCGGTCGAAGCCCTGATGGAGTCGTTTCAGGACGATTTGCACGAAGGCGATGTCGTCATGCTGAACGACCCGTATTACGGCGGCACGCATCACGCCGACTGGACCGTGATGAAGCCCGTCTTCTTTGACGGCAAGCCGGTGCTGTTCCCCTCGGTCCGCGCCCACATGGCCGATTTTGGCGGGCCGGTGGCTGGCGGCTATAACCCCGAAGCCAAAGACATTTGGCAGGAAGCCCTGCGTATTCCGCCGATCAAACTCTTCGAGCAGGGCGTCCTGCGCCAGGATGTGCTCGACTGGATTCTGGCCAACTCCCGCATTCCCCATGTGTTGCGGGGCGATCTGGCCGCCATGTTCGGGGCGTGTAATCTGGCCGAGCAGCGCATCCAGGCCCTGTTTGCTAAGTATGGCGGGAAGGGGGTCAATGAAAGCATTGAATACACGCTTGACTATGCGGAAAAACGCTTTCGAGCCGAAGTCGCCAAGTGGCCGGACGGAGAATACCGGGGCAGCGCGACTTTGGATCACGACAGTCTGGGCAATTACGATGTCGAGGTGAAAACAACCGTCACCATCAAGGGCTCTGATCTGAGCGTTGACCTGAGTGGCTCAAGCCCGGAAACACCGGGCTTTGTGAACAGTCCGTTTGGCAATACGGCCTCGTGGGTCTATACCGCTCTGTGCTCGGTGCTGCCCGAAGACATCCCGATCAATTCCGGTGTGTTTCGAGCCGTGACCATTACCGCACCGGAGGGCACGGTTGTGAACCCGCTCCCGCCAGCCCCGTGTATGTTCAGCACGGTCGTGATCGGCGGAGATGTCGGTACGGCCACCATGCAGGCCCTGGAGCAGGCTATTCCCGACAAAGTCGGCTCGGTGTCGCTCAACTACTGTCTATGCACCACCTATGGGCATGACTCGCGGTACGGCGAAATGTTTGTGACCATTGAGTACGGGAACACGCTCGTGGCGGCGGGTGGGACGCAGGGCCAGGATGGCTGGGGCGGTTGGCCGGCCCCCATGTGCGGACTGATTTACTCCACGGTTGAAATGAGCGAGATTCAATTCCCCTTTTTCTACCATCAGTATGAATATGTTGGTGATACGGCCGCCCCAGGGCAGTGGCGCGGAGTACCGGGCTTTGCCATGAAGCGGGAAAGCGTCCGGGACACGTCCATGATCAACGTGGCGCTGACAGGCGTGCGTCACTCCTCGCCCGGATTTGCCGGCGGAAAGAACGGAGCGAGCAGCCGCTATGTCCTGAATTGGGGCACGGAGCATGAGGAAGAAGTCCTGGAGTCAGCCGCGAATCGTCCCTCACCGCCGGGCTCGATCATTGCCACCTTTAAGGGCGGCGGGGGCGGTTGGGGCAACCCCTTTGCCCGCGACCCGCAAAAAGTCCTCAATGACGTCCTGGATGAGTTTATCACCATAGACAGCGCCGAGCGCGACTACGGTGTCGTGATCCAGCCCGACAGCATGACCATCGATACCGACGAAACCCTACGGCGCCGGGCGCTGGTTGCAAAGTAAGCATGGAGCAGCTGTATGCGACGCCTCCGTTCAACTGGGAAGATCAGACGGCCGACCGCGGAAGAACTGTCTGATTTAGCCGCGCTGTCCTTCCTCCGCCTCACTCCCCAGGAAGCCCTCGACCTTGAGGAACTCAGCGACGGCCTGCTCAGCACCTTGGATCGTCTGGACGACCTCCCGCAGCCACGCTGGCCGATTCGATACACCGACCGCGACCCCGGCTATCGGCCCACACCGGCAGAAGATCCGTATAATATTTTTATTCGCAAGTGTCGGGTCAGCGGCGCGCCTGACGGGATGCTCGCCGGCAAGAAGGTCGGCCTGAAAGACAACATCGCCGTGGCCGGCATTCCTCTGACGAATGGCTCCCGGCTTGCGGAAGGCTATGTGCCGGATTGTGATGCGACCGTGGTCGAGCGGCTGTTGGACGCAGGCGCCGAAATCGTCGGCAAGCTCAATATGGACAGTTTCGCGCTCTCCCCTTCAGCGGAAACCAGCGAGTTCGGCTATGCCCGTAACCCTCGCAACCCGGATCACTCGCCCGGCGGCTCGTCCGGGGGCAGTGGCGCCGCGGTTGCCAATGGTGACGTCGATATCGCCTTGGGGGTAGACGAAGGCGGCAGTGGCCGTATTCCGGCGGCCTGGTGTGGCATCACCAGCATCAAAGCCACGCATGGCCTCGTGCCCTCTTTTGGCCTGACCTATATGGACCATACCCTGGATTTCATTTGCCCTATGGCGCGGACCGTCCAGGAGGTGGCGCAAACACTGGAGGTGATTGCCGGCGATGATCCGCGAGACCCCCAGTGGGTCCGTGGCCCCATTCAGACCGAGCCGTATACCGCAGCATTGACAACCGACATCCACGGCCTCCGTATCGGCCTTGTCAAAGAAGGGCTGGCAGGTCGGGCGGTCGAACCGGAAGTGGTTGACGTCTTTCAAAAAGGGATAGTACAGCTCAGCACTCTGGGTGCCGCGTGCGGCGAGATTTCTCTGCCGCTGTTCAAAAACGCCTGGGCCATTTGGACTGGCATTGCCAGTCATTCGCTCCCTGCCCTGGTCGAGTCTGACGGAGAGGGCTACGGTCATGGCGGCGCGAGCAATGTCGGCTGGGTCGAAACCTTTGGACGTGCTCGCCGCGCCCGGGCCAACGACCTGCCGCCGTTTCTGAAACTTATTCTGCCGGTCGGGAATTATCTCCGCCGTGAGTACAACAATCGCTATTACGCCCTGGCCCAGAATCTCCGCCTCAGCTTTACTCAGCAGATCGAACACGCCCTTCAGGAAGTCGATATTCTTGCCCTGCCGACCACGCCCATGCGGGCCCCAAAGCTCGAAGCGGGACTGACCCTCAAAGATCTGGTCCGACGTAGCGCCGCGGCGGGCCAGAATACCAGCCCGTTTAATTTATCAGGCCATCCTGCGCTGAACCTGCCCTGCGGCCTGCGCGACGGCTTACCGGTCGGCCTGCAACTTGTTGGCCGACGCTGGCAGGAGAGCACGCTCTTACGCGTTGCGTACGCATTTGAGCACAGTGTGGATTGGGAACAGTTATAAAGAATTGTGCACAGGACCGCACGGGGGAAACCAGACGGCCGGCCGCAGAAAAATTGTCTGATTTAGCCGAGTTGTCCTTTCTCCGCCTCACATCCCAGGAAGCGCTGACTGAGGCAGCCTCCAGGGTGCTCCTTAGTTGAACCCTGATAGGATAGTAAATGATACATTTGATTCCAAGGCGGATGTTGTCGGCCATGGAAACAGGGATAGAAAAAGGACACGCTTGGTAAAAGAGCAAGTCATTCAAACACCTACACGTCGTATTCCGGTTATAGAGATAAAGCCGGGGACGCCGATTTGCGACACGGAGGGCGGTATCCAGAAAGTCATTGCCGTCCATCGAAAAGATGATGCGCTCTTTTATCGAATGACGTTTAGTGATGACACGGAGGTGGTGTATTGTGCGGAACATATCTGGTTGGCATGGCGATCACATGTCGGACGACGCAAACGGTCGCTTGAGAATCCAGAGGGATACGTGCCTGGCGAAGCGGCTGCACGCAAATATCTGACGTGTGATTTAATTGCAGGCATGAAGCAAGGAAAGCGCTATCGGATTCCGCTTTGTAAGCCGGCGAGTGGGTAATTTAATCGCTACAAAATTGACCCCTATTTGCTCGGGGCCTTCTTGGGAGATGCGTCTATGCCTGCCCGGAGCACGGACGGCTGTACCCTCACTAATCATCCACAGGATGTAGAAATTGTGAAGCGGATCGATACCGTACTGGATATCCCCTTAACACCCCGTAGCGACGGAAGGTCTTGGGGACTCAGTAAAAAGTCAGTGGAGTACATACGGCTGTACGACATGGGACTACTTGGCAAGCGGTCATGGGAGAAGAGGTTGCCACCATCGGCCTGTTTTGCGTCAATTCTATGGCGCTGGGAGTTGCTACGGGGCCTAATGGATACCGATGGCTGGGTGGAGCCAAACCGCTGCGCCTACTACACCGCTACCAGCCCCTATTTACGAGACGGGGTGGCACAACTAGCTCGCTCTCCCGGGTGCTTCGTGACGCTAAATGCCAAACACCCGACCTACACCCATAACGGAGAGAAACGCGATGGCCGCCCAGCGTGGACGCTCCGTATCAAGTCTGCCACACCAGAGAAACTGTTCTTCTTACATCGTAAACGAGCGATTGCGGAAGGCCGCTCCCATCAGTCACTCGCTAAAGCAATCGTCTCTATTGAGGAGTGGAAAGTTGACAGCGGTGCGTGTCTGACGGTCGATCATCCCAATGGCCTCTATATGACCAACAATTACACCGTCACCCACAATACTGGCTGAATCATGGAAAAAAGGAGAGCGGCTAAGTGTCCATAAACTAGCGGTTCATAATCGCCTGTAAACATGATGTTTCCTCCCTAATAGAGTTCCCTTAATGTATCACACCTGATACTCTCTGGAGGTGTCGCGGAAGAAGCGGGGTGGATATATATTCGTGACGTTTAAGGGAGATCATCCTCCTCGTCACGTCCATATTTTTCGCGGTAAGAAACTCGTTGCCCGTTGGGATTTGACCAACCAACAGGTCCTCTCAGGATCGGTTTCTTCCCGGCTCAGACATTATCTGAAGGAACTCTATGAAACAGGCAACCCGGACGATTAGCGACTCAGACAAACGCCTTCGCTCGGTCTCCTACTTTCCTCAGACAGCCACCTTTCTCGTTACTTTTCTGAATGGACGGGCGTATCAATTGCTGCGAACAGCTTTTGCCGCGGATTTGGAGTTTGACGAGACCTCACCGGTAGCGGCTGTTCGGGTGGGTGAAGACCTTGACTATTACTTCACTATCCATTTTGCATCAGGAGCAACCTTTGAAGTCCCGTGGGACCGGGTGCTGTATGAGTGCGATCCAGACTATGCCTACTTTAAGCACAATCAGGTGGAACAGGACAAATCAGACCTGCTCTTCGAGGCTCAACAAATTCGTCGCCTCAGAAAGCAGGCCGGGCTGACCCAGGCCGCGCTCGCAAAAAAGGCAGGCATGGCCCGCCCGAATCTGACTCGCCTCGAAGCCGGTCACTGTCGCCCTGCTTTAGAAACGCTTGAACGGATTGCCCGCGCTCTGGACCAGCCGGTGAGCCGGCTTGTTTCTCCACGAGCAACTGCGCCCAAGGAAGGGCAGAAGAAGACGCCTCGAAAAATAAAAGCGGCATAGGAGGAAATCATGACCGACCTCAACACTTATCAAACGCGTCGGGAAGCGCTCAGGCAAAAATATCTCGCAGATGCCAGACCAGCAGCACCGCCGCAGTATACCGGCGGAGTTGACCATCTGGCGCTGATCAGCCTGGACCTCGAAAAGACGATTCAGTTCTATACCGAGGTCATCGGCATGCGACTGACCAAGATCGTAACGAATCGTGACGAGCCAACATCCACCCATATCTTTCTGGATATGGGTGGCGGGAACCAGCTCGCGTTCTTTGATTTTCCGCAGAAAGACACCGAGCCCACCGTGCGGGGCGTGGGCAGCATGCATCATGTTGCGCTCAAGGCCACGTCCGAGCAGTTTCAAGCCCTATTAGCCAACCTGGACGAAAAGCGCCTACCCTACTCTCTGCACGGTTCCCGCGGGAAAGGCTCAGTGTATATGCGCGACCCGGATAACATCCAGGTGGAAGTCACGACGGGGTATGGATGATACCCCCAGGGAGGCCCGGCAGAAGAATCGTCACTCGCCTCTCCCATTGTGCAAGAGAACTGTGCTAGGACCAAAGAAATTCACGCCGGCGCTCTGCGCCATCCCCTTCACCGGGGAATAGGATAAGGAGGGATCGAGTATGCTCGGAGCTGTTGCACACGTTGGTATCACCGTTCGGGATATGGACCGGGCCGTTGAGTTTTATCGGGACACACTGGGGCTCAGGGTCATTGGTGACGTGACCATTGAGGGGGAAGAAGCCAGCACGGTCACCCAGGTGCCAGAGGCAAAACTGCGCGCCGTCTACCTGCGTTACGAGGATGACCCCAAGGGCCCGCCGATCGAACTCCTGCACTTCATTGAGCCCGGCGACACGGGCAAGCCGTATCCAGGACTGGCCAACCCCGGCATCACAGAGGTCGCGTTTTGGGTCAGAGACATTGAAAAGACCTACCAGGATCTGAGCGCCAAGGGCGTCGAGTTTTATTCGCGTCCACAGATGTTCGATCTGGAGGGGGAAGGCTACGGGAAAGTCAAAGCCGTATACTTCCGCGATCCGGACGGCACGACCCTGGAGTTAATGCAGGACTGTTCCGACTAACCGGACGGTCTCAGTGGAGCATGAGTGTCGCCCCTAGGCGTCGCTCTTCTCCGCCCCAAACCAGACCGTGCCGTCCAGATATCTTTGCGGCACCAGGACCGACCCTTCCATAATACGTCGCGCTGTCCGCTTTGTTGTCACCCGCTCAGCGTACCACTCTCCGTCCCGGCGTAAGACCGTAGCCCCGACCTCCATAACTCCGGCAGGATGCCCGATCCGGATGCCGTGTGTGGCCGTCCGCCGGGTGACTTCATACACAACAGTCCCTTCAACCTGAGCGGTAAGGGCGGTACACATCGCGACCGTCCCCGGCAGGGTACGGTGGGTGTTCCGCACGGAGATCGCACGGGCCAGCAGGTCAACGCTTTCCGCGTCCACCACCTTCCCACTACTTGCCAGATAGGTTGCTGGCGGGGCGACTAGCACGACTTTGGGGATGTGTTGAAACTGCTCGTGCGCCTCCTCAAGGCTCGGGGTGAGACCCAGCAGGACAGCCGACCTGCACCGTATCTCTTCCAGTGTCTGCTGTAAGGCCTGCTCCGCATCGAGCGCGGGTGCGAGCTGAGTGGCATCAGCACCCAGTTCGTTGGCACGGACGAAAACCGTTGGAATCGCGGCATCCACAATCGAGATCGTTACAACACGTGAGTCCGCTAGCTCACACTGCTGGCGAGGTAGGCCGGTGGGCAACAGCTCCCCTCCGAGCGAGCCACCTGGGTCTGGATATTCCAGGGTAATACACGCCCCCGGAGCGGGGACGCCATCAACCATATACTCGCCCTCAACCGCAGCCTGGCCGGCGTAGACCGGGACATGGGCGATATAGCGTTTGCCCGTATTCGTCGAGAATACCCGCACGGACGTGACCGGCTCCAGCGCTGGGATGAGACCCTCATCAATGGCAAACGGACCGACCGCCGCCGCCATATTACCGCAAGTCCCGCTCCAGTCGATGTGTGGCGTGCGCACGTCAACCTGGCCAAAGGTGAAGATGATATCGCTGTCCGCCTCCGTACTGCGACCTACAATCACCACTTTGCTGAGGGAAGAAATCCCCCCGCCGAGTCCGTCTATCTGTCGGCCGTGGACATCGGGACTGCCCAGGGCGGCCAGGATGATGCGTTCACGCACAGGCGGCGGATAGGGGACCAATACATCCTCTCGGAAGCAGACCGCCCGGCTGGTCCCGCCCCGCATAAAAACAGCCGATATTTTCGTTTGCATACGCTCCTACGCCTTACGGAATGCCGGCATGACTTCTTTGGCAAAGCGACGGAAGGACGCCATATCGTAGTCGGGATACATCGACACAATGAAATACTGCACTCCAGCATCCGCATACGCCTGGACCGCTGCTCTGATAGTGTCAGGCGACTGTTTGAGCTGCTCAGAATTGAGCGATGTAGATTTCTGTATCTCGGCGGGGTCGCGTCCGACCTCTTTGCAGATGGCGTCAAATTTTACAGCGACCTTTTTGGCAGCTTCGGCTCCTCCTTGGCGCACAAAGAAATGCCAGATATCGGCATGTCGAGCGACCAGCGGCTGGACTACCTTGGGTCCCATTCCACCAATCAAAATCGGCGGATAAGGTTTCTGGATCGGCTTGGGCTCAAACGAGGCATCTTTGACCTGATAGTATTTGCCCTCATACGTTGTCTTTTCCTGGGTGAATAGCATTTTAATGAGTTCGACAGATTCGACGAGCCGTCGTGCCCGCCCGCCCGGCGTATAAAACGGGATTCCAAACGCGTCGTGTTCCAGCTTAAACCAGCCCGCGCCCATCCCCAGAATCAGGCGCCCGCCACTCACGTGATCAACCGTTGCCGCCATTTTGGCTAGCAAGGCCGGATTACGATACGTGTTGCCAGTGACGAGCAGGCCGGTTTTCAACCGCTTCGTCTGAGCGGCAAGCGCCGCGAGCAAGGTCCAGCCTTCCAGACACGGGCCGGTTGGATCGGAAAAGATGGGCAGAAAGTGATCAAAACCAAAAGCGCTATCATAGCCAAGTTCATCAGCTTCCAGCCATATGTCCTGCACTTGACTGTAGGGCACATGCTGCGGCGGGGTTTGCACTCCGAACCGAAGCCGACCGATAGATTGTGCCGCAGCCGGTTGGGGCTGAGTAAGATTACCGGCTAATGCGGCTGCGGTCACCACTGCGCTGGTATTCTTGAGAAAGGTCCGACGCGATATCTGCTCTTTCGCCATACGGTATCCTCCACTTGGTATCATGACCGCGTTGAAGCGTCCGTCACGCCTTGGCCATTACGTCGTGGGCAAACGCTTCCATCTGCGGATACAGGTCGGTCTGAAATTTCCGCCTGGGCACCCAGCCCGGAGCAAACACGAACAGGCGATGTACCCCGGCGTCTTCAAACTGCTTCACCGTATCCAGCGTCGGCTGAACACCGGGCTCAAGCCCGACGGTAATTTCAAATTGGGAGAAATCCCGACCGGCCTGCCGGGTCAATTCTTCGAGTTGCGTCACATACGGTTGGACACTCTCGGGAGTATAGCGGATGCCACACCAGCCGTCCGCCAACTCAGCCGCACGCTTGAGGGCGGCCCGACTCTCTCCTCCAAAAACGAGCGGTGGACAAGGATCTTGGACCGGCTTGGGATTAAATCCGATCGGCTTGAAATCGTGAAATTCCCCGGAAAACTGCGGGGTCTCTTCGGTCCACAAGGTGCGCATGACGCGCACCGCTTCGCGCGTCCGCGCAGCTCGGTCACGAAACGGCATCCCGACCGCCTCAAACTCTTCTTCACACCAGCCCACGCCAATCCCAAAGATTACCCGGCCCTGGGACAAGACATCCAGGCTGGCCACGGCTTTGGCCACCGCCAGCGTATTCCGCAGGGGAAGCACGAAGACTCCGGTTCCCAGCTTGATCGTTGTGGTATGGGCCGCCACAAAAGACAGTGCCACAAACGGGTCGTGCAGATTGACTCCCGGCCCGCCGGGGAATTTTCCGTCCGCAGAGCCCGGATAGCGGGCTCGCATTTCGACCGGCACAGCCAAATGTTCAGGAATCCAGACCGATTCATAGCCGAGGGTTTCTGCCTGTTGAGCCACTTCCGTTAAGGGCTCGGGCCGAACGGTTGACCCGCTCCCAACACCGACTAATGCGAATTTCATTGCTTCTTCCTTTCCCTTATCGCCCGCATACGCCCGGTCGAACTTTAACCGCCATGCGGCGTCCCGAAAATCCGATCACCCGCGTCGCCAAGGCCGGGGACGATATAGCCAATGTCGTTGAGGCGGTCATCAACGGCTGCCGTATACACGCCAACGTCCGGATGGGTCGCCACCAAGTGGGCGATCCCTTCCGGGGCCACCACGAGAAATATGCCCCTTATGGACCGACAACCGGCCCGCTTCAAGGTCTCAATCGTTGCGCTACAGGTTCTCCCGGTGGCCAGCATGGGATCAAGGATGAGCGCGGTCCGCTCGTGCATGCGGTCAACCAGTTTTTCAAAATACGGCACGGGCTCCAAGGTCTCTTCATTCCGGTACAGCCCGACCAGACTCACCTCAATGTGCGGCAGAACCTGAAGCACACCAGGTAAGAGGCCCAGTCCAGCCCGGACGACCGGGACAACCGTCAACAGGTCGACTCTCAGATGATCCACCTCAACCGCTCCGGCCCAGCCCTGGATCGTTTTTCTTTCAGTCGCAAGGTCCCGCAGCGCTTCATAGGTCAGCAGCATTGCCAACTCTGCACTCAATTCACGAAAGAGCTTGGGCCCGGTTTCAGCCTCTCGGAGCAGACCGATTTTATGTCGCACTAAAGGATGGCGGCTCTCATGCACTGACATCATCCGCTCCTAGGGACCACTCAGCCATACATAATTTTTCAATCACGGACAGAATCCGGCCCGTCCCATTCTCGAAGGTCTCTCGTCGGATGCTCTCATTGGGCTGGTGGGCCTGGTCAAGATCCCCGGGCCCACAGATCAGAGACGCTATGCCGCCTGAGGCGAACTGACAGCCGTCGGTCGCAAACGGTGCACCACCGCTGGTCTGTTGGCCGGCCACATCGAATAGTGCGCCTTCGAGGGGAGTTTCCCGAGGCGAAAACAGCGGCGGCACTACGAGCGGTTTCGAGAACTCGACCCTGGCCTGATGGGCGGAGCCGCTGAAATCGACCAATTCAAGAGCTTGAACTCGACGGGTAATCTCGTGCAGGCAGTCGAGCGGGTCGGCCTTGGGCAGGGGCCGGTAGCTGACCTGAATCGTGCACTGCTCGGCAATCATATTGCCCGCAGTCCCGCCGCGCACCAATCCGAAGTTCAGCGTCGGATACGGAGAGTCCGGGAACAGCTCGGCAAATTCGGCAGACGGGGCAGCGCGCAATTCGGCCTGATACTGGCCAATCGTGTTGATGACCTTGGCGACAACTGCAATCGCGTTCACACCCGTCTCGGGCGTACTGCTGTGACCGCCAAGGCCGCGGACGCTGATCGAGAAAACCGCCACCCCCTTATGGGTATGAAAGACTTTGTAGGAGGTCGGCTCACCGATCCAGGCCAAGCGGGGCTGGGGGATATCGCCCAACAAGTCTGACAACTCGGGCATGAGGCGTTCCGCGCCTAGACAGCCGACTTCCTCATCCGCGGTAAACAGAAAGACGACCGGGCGTGTGAGCCGCTTGAGGTCGAGGGCGGCCGCGGCGTCCACACACTGCGCCAAAAAAATTTTCATATCCGAGGTGCCGCGCCCGTAGACACGCTCGTCTTCCACGCCAAGGGTCAGCGGATCGCGTGTCCAGCCGGGCTGATCGAGAAACGGGACCGTATCCACATGGCCGGAGAGAATCAGGCCGTCTGGCTCGGGCGGGCCGGCAAGCGCAATCAGGTTGGCTTTGGGCACCCCAGCGACCTCTGCGCGCTGCAAGGCAACCTGAAAGCCATGCTCCTCCAAATGATTGCCGAGGTAGGCCATGGCTTCGACATTGCTCTTTTGACTCACGGTGTCATAGCCAACCAGACGGCCGGCAATTTCTTGCAGATAGTCACCCATAACGTGGTTGCCCTTTCTCTTCTGATGCAGAAAATATAATACTAGGAAAATCGGAACGGTCCGTACAGGCCTTCTCTCGTTAGACTATCCCGTCTTCAGCGAGAAAATTCGAGTAGAGATAAACAGATACCAGGGGTAACAATGCAGATCTTTCCGACAAAACCAGAAATTAAGCGCGCGGCAGACTTATTGGTGAACAAGTACCATGTTTCCACACAACTCCTGGGGAAGCTCTTTGGTGCTACACAACGCGACAATGCGAATAGCATTTTAACATCGCTCGGAGGCAAGCGATTAACGACTTTAGATGTCGCCCGTCTTCTCGTTCGGCGGGAGGGGCCAGAATTGTTTACAGGAAGCCACGAAGATACTCGCGAACTCCGGCTCCATCTACTCAAACAACTCGCTGACGAGAAAGTGAAAAAGCTATTCCAGCGACATAGGCCGAGCGATAGTAATATTTCTTCTCCGTCATATATGCGTAGGCCATTGGCAAGGAGGAAGTGGCACGCAGGCAGGCATTGGGCCAGAGATTTCGTAAAGGAGCTTGGATTCCCGCCTATTTTCGCCGGCATCGTACAGCCAACCAAGATCCCAACCATCCAAGACGTGCCCCCATTAGAAGTCCCTCCTGAGCTGGCAGAATTCCAAGAGGGTTTGAAGAAGAAAATGCTGGATGTCCTCAACCAAGACGGTGACAAAACACGTTGTGTGGTTACCCTGCCCACTGGTGGGGGAAAGACTCGCGTTGCTGTCGAGGCATTCATCGACTGGATGCAGCCTCGCTTCGCGGAAGGAAAGTACCTCGTATGGATAGCGCAGAGTGAGGAGCTTTGCGAGCAAGCTATCGCTTGTATTGAGTCGATGTGGGGTTCGCGACAGTTTGTTGGGTCTGGGTCTCTGCGCATCTATCGATTTTTCGGCGGTCGCGACATTCCAGAGGAAGCTCTGCGCGGTGGAGCCGTCGTGGCGAGCATTCAACAACTCCACAGCCGAATCAAGTCGGGCGACGAATCGTTCGAGACGATTCTTTCCAATACCGGTGCGATGATTATCGATGAGGCACACCGCGCTGTTTCACCGATGTACAACGGATTGTTGGACGCCGCTGAAAAGATATGTGGGAGCGATCTGTTTCCAATCTGCGGCCTCACCGCTACGCCAGGACGCCCTGACCCAGAGACGGACAAGCTCGTAGGCCGATTTGAGGCATATCTGATTAAGCCAGACCTCGGCCCAGAATATGAGCAATACCCACTACGATATTTCCGCAAGCATAAGTTTCTTGCTCAAGCACACCATATTTTGTATCGATCCGGTTGTGAATACAAACTCACGGATAATGAAGTCGAGAAGGTCGAGAAAGAGGAAGATTTGCCATCGGAATTTTTGAAACGCCTCGCCGATGACAACCGGAGAAACCGCTTTATCGTACAAAGGCTTCTGGATTTGCCTAAGGGAACTTCTACCCTTGTATATGCCTGCACCGTAGAGCACGCCTATTTCCTGTCAAACCTCCTGTCAGCCAAAGGACGAAGATCTGGAGCCGTTTCTTCAGAGACCCCTATCACCCTACGACGTGCGCTAATCCATGATTTCAAAGAGAAAAAAATCGAGTTTCTCTGCAACTATGGAGTCTTGACCACTGGATTTGATGCGCCAAAGGTCAACTGTATCGCGCTCTGCCGGCCAACGACGAGTGCAGTCCTCTATGAACAGATTATCGGCCGTGGACTCCGCGGCCCTAGATTCGACGGGACTCCAGAATGTGAGATCATCGATTTCGCCGATAACATCCACCGCCTTGGTCCTCCTCTTGCCTACAAACGGTTTGAGTACTTGTGGAATGACTAACCTACTGAGCAGTAACGATGGGGATCCCATGATTAAGCTCAGCGTCAACGTCAATAAAATCGCTACCCTGCGCAACGCTCGGGGTGGTGACCAGCCGAATGTCGTTCGGGCTGCCCAAACCTGCATCGACGCCGGCTGCCACGGCATCACCGTGCATCCACGCCCGGACGGTCGTCATATTCGCTATCAGGATGTGAGAGACCTCGCTGCTCTGCTCGCCGACCACAGCAGTATTGAATTCAATATCGAGGGCTATCCTTCGACCGAGTTTCTGGACCTGGTCTGCCAGGTGCGACCGACCCAGTGTACCCTGGTGCCCGACCCGCCGGACGTGCTGACCTCAAGTGCCGGCTGGGACCTCAGTGGCGGCGTCACTTGGCTCAGCGATGTGTTGCGACGTTTACACGACGACAACGGCATACGGACCAGTCTTTTTCTCGATCCGGACAGCGACCAGGTGAGACGTGCAAAGGAGGTCGGTGCAGACCGGATTGAACTCTACACGGAACGATACGCCCGTCTCTTTGGCAGTGCCGAGCAGGATCAGGTCTATGCCGCGTATCACACCGCGGCCCAAGCGGCGCAAGAAGCCGGCCTGGGTCTGAATGCGGGGCACGATCTCAACCTGGAGAATCTGCTGTACCTGGTGGAGCATTTGCCCGGTTTACTTGAAGTGTCCATCGGCCACGCCCTGATTTGCGACGCGCTCTACATGGGGCTGGTAGCAAGCGTGCAAGCCTACCTGACCGCGCTCGGGTATACAGAGCCATAATGTGGTACAAGGCAATTTAAGGAGGACTCGACATGCCGGAGCATAAGATTTTTTCGTTAGGGGATTTTCCACTCGAATGTGGCCTGGTTTTACGCAAGGCACAGCTTGCCTATCAGGTCTATGGCGAACTCAACAGCCGCAAAGACAACGCCATCCTGCTGTGCTCGTGGTATTCCGGCGATCACACCGGCTATGAGTTTTTGATCCGGGAAGGCAAGTGTTTCGACCCAACAAAACATTATGTGATTGGCGTCAATATGTTCACCAACGGGCTGTCTTCTTCTCCCAGCACGACGCCCGTCCCCATGAATGGCCCGCACTTTCCGGCAACGACCATCCGCGACAATGTCCGGGCGCAGCACGCCCTGGTTCAGAGCCTCGGCATTGAATCGCTCGCCCTGGTCTCCGGCTACTCGATGGGCGCGCAGCAGTGCTTTCAGTGGGCGGTCAGTTATCCAGATATGGTCGAACGGATTGCGCCGTGGTGCGGTGCGGCGCGGACCACTCCGCATACCCATGTCTTTATCGAAGGCTTTACTTCCGCGCTCCGCGCGGACGCGGCCTGGAACCACGGCCATTACGCCCAGCCACCGGCTACGGGCGTTCGCGCCATGGCCCGGGTGTATGCTGGCTGGGGTCTGTCGCAGGCCTGGTATCGTGAAGAGCTGTATAAGCAGCTCGGCCATCCGAGCGTCGAGGATTTTTTGGTCTATTTTTGGGAGAACTTTTTTCTCCAATGCGATGCGAATAATCTGCTGGCCCAGGCAAAGACGTGGCAGGATCATAATGTCGGTGACTCGCCGGGATTTGACGGAGACTGGCGGAAAGCGCTGGCCACAGTCTCCGCCAAGGCCATGATTCTACCGGGTCAGACCGATCTCTACTTTCCACCCGAAGACAGCCAGGCAGAGACAGACTGCCTGCCGAACGCCATGTATCGACCAATCCCATCGATTTGGGGACATTTGGCGGGAATTGGCATGAATCTGGAGGATAACGATTTTATTGACACGGCGATTCAGGAGTGTCTGGCGTCGTAGGATGGGGCTTACAGTTCGCCGTCAAGAACACAGCCATTCATAATCCTGCCCTCACAGCGGTCTCACCAACGCGGCGACCACGCCGATGGCTACGACCATCATGGAGCCGAGGTGTAGCGTCAGCCGTAATTCCAACTCTTTCAGGTCTTGCTTGGTGGCCAGTTTCTCATCGATCAAGGTTGCCTGCGAGCGCGCCAATACCTCGGCCTGCGCTTCCGACATCCCGGCTTGCGTCAACTCTTTCACAAAGGCGTGGGTGTCAAAGACGATTGTGCTCATGAACCTTCCGCACTTCCCTCACTTACAGCAGTTTTACCAACGCGGCGACTACGCCGATGGCCACCACCACCATGGAGCCGAGGCGGATTGTCAGCCGTAATTCCAACTCTTTCATATCCCGCGTAAGACGAGCTTCTAGCTCTTTGATATCCCGTACAAGATGAGCCTCTATCTCCTTCAGGTCTTGCTTGGTAGCCAGCTTTTCATCGATCAAGGTCGCCTGCGAGCGCGCCAATACCTCGGCCTGCGCCTCCGGCATCCCGGCTTGGGTCAACTCTTTCACAAAGGCGTGGGTATCGAAGGCGAGAGTCGTGCTTGTATCCATCCCTTGATTTCAAACACACTCGCGTCTGTCGGTCAATCGGAATCAGGCTGACATCTCACAAAATGAGAGCATCGTTATGCTCAGTCTAGCGGATTCTGCGCGTTCAATTCGTCTATCACCGATTTGAAGACGGCGTAGTGATTGCCACCCCTTTTCAAGCAAGAGAATCGCTGCTTGATAGAACTCCACCGCTCGCATCAAGAGACACGCGGTAATAACCTCTCTCCCATCTTTTGTATGCAGTTTGATGGAGGAGAGCAAAGAATGCACATCCCGGTTCAGTTGTTCGCAACGATCGAGTAGTTGACGGTGTTTTTCCTTGAATTCCCCAGAGCACTTCTCGACCGATTCGCCTAAGAGTCCATTGTCATCCAATTTCAATTCCATCTCGTTTTCTTAGTTCTTAAACCGTTCTTCCCAATCTGAGATGCACCCACGTTGAGGCCGATCCTCCTGAGGGCATTTGGTGGGAATTGGAATGAAGTCGCCCAATAATGATTTCATTGACACAGTGATTCGAGAGTGTCTGACAATGGAGAGCGGAGGTAGTCGAACGGTACCGTCAGAACGATAACTATGCCTCCTCCTCGTCAAAGTAATCAAGCGCCTCGTACAGCACCTCGCTGGGATTGTCGTCACTGAGCAGAAAGAGAGCGTCCCGTGCTCGGGTCATCGCCACAAACAACTGACTGATCTCCAGAGCTTTCCGCTCTTGGTACTCCGCATCGGTCTCACCGTGCCGAGGTGGAGCGGGGAAGGATTTCTCGGATATCCCAAACAGAAACACGACCTTGAACTCCAGGCCCTTAGCGCGATGAAAGGTTCCGACCTTGATGAAGTCATTGGGACGGCCCTCTATGTCCTTGAGTTTCTGAAATCGAGAGGAGAGTTCGGTACGTTTGAACTTGTCGATTACTATATCGACTTTCTTGTTGGTCGCAGCAAAAATTCCGATGTCGCCAAATCCTATATCCCCGGATTCACGGAATCTCTCAACCTTTTTAACTATATAGGCGACCTGATCGCTCCATTTCGACGCCCGAACAAAGCAAGGCTTGACACCACCTCCCCGAACCGCTTCCACGTCAACTTCGCCCCGCGCATACTCGTCACCAAGATCATCAACCGGTTTCGAACCCGTGCACGCCATAGCGGCGTCAATAATCTCACGGGTGTTCCGGTAGTTCACCCGGAGGATGGTACTGTTGCCCCGGACATCGATACCCGCTTGGGCGAGCGTAAATCCACCGGGATATATCTTCTGCGCACCATCGCCGACGATGAACAGAGCGTCCGGCCTGTCTTGCCCATCCGCGTCGCTTACAAGAGCACGGATAAGTTGTAAGCCTACCAAGCTAAGGTCCTGAGATTCATCGATAACCGCGGCTCGGTACATCGGCTCCTGCTGCCGCGCTACGTCGCGAGCCCGACGGATCACATCTGGAAAATCTTCTTTTCCGGCCTCGTCAAGGCGCCGGTCCCACTCTTTGCGAAGTTCCCATGCCTGCTCACGCATTGTCTGCGTAAACCGCGTCCTGCGTCCCGTCCTCTCCATGTCTCGATACTCTTCCAGAGAGTCAACGCCTCGCCCTTTCAATACGGCCGTCACCTCCTCGCGCAGGTAGTTGGGCGTCAACCCTGCCCGATGCAGGGGCGTGCCATTTCGGATGACAGCCGTAAATGCGGCATCAAATGTCTTGTCCACAATGTTCATATCCAGACGGGGAAGCTGGCCGGATTGAGTACAAATGCGATGAGCTAATTTGTCAACATTGATGAATTCGACCGTCCCTCCCACCGCGCTCGGGAGTCGTCGATAAAGGTTTTCAAATACTGGCGGCAGGCTCTTGATAAAAGTCGTAAACAACACCTGTAGATGCTCCCGGCTCTGACCGTTATCAGCGGTAAACCGCTTCGCCAGAGCCGTCGCCCGGTGAAGGGCAACTACTGTCTTACCCGTACCAGCCGCTCCCCGGACACGTGCCGGCCCATTGAATCGGCGATCCACCAGAGCGCGTTGATCGGGATGGAGAAAGATCATCCAATCTTCGATCGGAGCAGCCATAAGGCGCTGGAACTCCTCAGAGGTAAGAAGCGAGGATAGCCCGCCCAACGCTCCACGTTCGACGATGACATCGCGGAACCACTTGGCTTCCGCCTCTTCGTTAGAGATGAGATGGCGTTGGAAAAATTCGTCCGGGGATTGTTCCAAGCACTCAGAAATTAAGTCAAATTTCTCGTTTGCGATGTCTGGCCAAACGTCGAACAGCGAATTCTGGGTAGCGCGGCGTAGCAGCAGGATTTCATTCTCGTTGAATCCCACTTTGAGGAGGTTGGGAGTGTCCCAATGTTCAAGTATCGAGCTTTCCCTGTCAGCCTCCCGACACCCCACGATACACCTGCTCACCAGTGGGGAGCCGTCTAGGTCTACAGCCTCCGGTTTGGTAGCGATTAAGCCGGGGACTCCATCGTGAGGCGCAACGAACCTCCAATCCTGAGCGAAGCGGTAGATTTCATCGTGGTGCCCCGCCCGCAAGAGCACCGATATGGAACCTTCGCGGCGCAGTAGCACGCGCAGTTCATCCGAAGCGCGAAAGGTCTGTAGCCCATTCTTACCAGCGGCCCCTTTGAGTTTTTCCAGGTTCAATCCTGGTATCTCGATGTTTTGCCCGTACTTCTCCAACGCCTCCTTTACGCGCCGTTGATCGAGAGGAGCAAGTTTATCGAGCGACCGTCCGAAATTTCTATCAAGTACGTAACCTGGACCGAAGGAGATATTCATAGGAACACTTATGAATCCGGCATCACCGTCGCTTCACCAATGTGGCGACTGCGTTGATGGTCGAGATGTTACACATCACCTCTAACCGGCTAACCACCACAAGACCGACCCGTACCCACCGAGAAGAGGATAAATCCCTGACCTATCGAGAAGAGGATGAATGAAGACTCCTCTCATGCTCAGAGATAATACCCATAAAGCGATGAACACAGCGACGGGAATTACCGAAGGTGCCAGCCAAAAAAGATGTAGCTTGTTAATGCTAAATAAAGGGGTCGCTCCGAGAAAAAACCACCAGACGCACGCTCACAGCAGTTTTACTAACGCAGCGACCACGCCGACGGCTACAACCATCATTGAGCCGAGGCGGATTGTCAGCCGTAATTCTAGCTCTTTCATATCGTGGCGCAGGCGAGCTTCGAGTTCCTTCAGGTCCTGCTTGGTGGCCAGTTTTTCATCGATCAAGGTCGCCTGCGAGCGTGCCAGCACCTCGGCCTGCGCTTCCGGCATCCCGGCCTGGGTCAACTCTTTCACAAAGGCGTGGGTATCGAACGCGAGAGTCGCCATGTTTGTATCCGCACCTTGGTTTCAAGCATACTCACGCCTGCCGGTCAATCAAAGCGGGCGAGCGTGGTTCTCGGAGGCTATCCCCCCACCCCGGCCTTTCCGGCTAAAGACGTATAACTCACGCCGTCGCTATTGTCGGTATTCACCGGCAGGCCGGCTTCCTGCCAACCGGCGATGGCCTGGCCCTGCTGGTCTTGTCCCCCACCAAAGCCGCCCATCATATTCGAGACCTGCGTATACCCGGCCTGTTCCATGAGTTCGGCGGCACGTTGCGAACGACCGCCGGCCTGGCAGCCGACGACGACGGTAGCCTCCTTGGGTATGGTCGCTTCAACAACGGTCAAGAAGTGCGGGTTCGGAACCGGGCGGCCGGCGGCTTGATCGAAAAAGACTACAGGAATGTTGATGGCACGCTCGGGATGACCGGCCTGGAATTCCGCCTCGGTTCGCACGTCCAAATACACGACTGCCGGGTCCTGACTTAGCGTCTGGTGAGCTTGCGGTGGGGTTATTTGCGCAATGGCCATGTGTGTAACCTCCCTTTTGTTGGTGCGGGTGGGTCTGATATGGAAATATCCGCTTACGAAGTCAGCATATTCGTGTACCCTTGGCGATCCGTCAAGCGAGGCAAAAGCATAAGAAACAAGGAAGTAAAGAGGAGAACGCAATGGAAGAAGCCGTCTATTGGAGTCGTGAAGGCAGTATTGCCACCATTACCCTTAACCGTCCGGCCCAGTTTAACGTGATGAACAATGAGCTCTCGGCCGGCTTACGCACGGCCCTGATGGAGTGCTGGGATGATGACAAGGTGCGGGCGGTGGTTCTCACCGGGAATGGCAGGGCGTTTAGTGGGGGCGGCGATATCAAGTTCTTTGTCGAAGCCCTGGCGCAGCAACGCATTATTCCAAGCCTGGAGAAAATGATGCCCGTCCTGCACGCGGCCATTGCCATGGTCCGTGAAATTCCTAAACCCGTCATTGCCGCGCTCAACGGCGTGGCCGCAGGCGGCGGGTTCGGTTTGGCACTCGCCTGCGATTTTCGCATTGCCTCGCCTCAGGTCAATCTTGTCACCGCCTTTCTGGGCATTGGCGCAAGCCCGGACTCCAGCTCGACCTTTTTCCTGCCCCGCTACGTGGGACTGGCCAAGGCGACCGAAATGTTTTTACGCAACAAACCTGTTTCGGCTGAAGAAGCGCTGAACCTAGGGCTGCTGACCGCGGTGGTCGATCCCGACCAGGTGATGGCCGAGGCGAAAAAACTGGCCGAAGAATTGGCCCAAGGTCCGACCGCCGCGTTTGGACGGACCAAACTGCTGCTCAATCAAAGCCTCGGCAACTCCTTACAAGAACAACTACACAGCGAAGCCCGCTCGATTACCCTGTCGATGGGAACACCAGATTTCGCAGAGGGAATTACGGCCTTTGTGGAGAAACGCAAGGCCCGGTTCACAGGCAAGTAACTCCACGCTCGGGAAGACATATGCAAGCCATTACCATTGCAGCACCAGGCGGCCCGGACGTTCTCAAGCCGGGCACCGTCCCCGATCCGATACCAAGCCCTGAACAGGTTCTTGTGCGGGTGCGTGCAACCGCCCTGAACCGGGCGGATACGCTTCAACGCCAGGGCCAATATCCACCGCCGCCAGGCGAGTCCGATGTCCTCGGGCTCGAACTCGCCGGAGAAGTGGAAGCCGTGGGCTCGGCAGTGGCCACGCTTGCGGTTGGCGAGCGTGTCTTCGGTCTGGTCGGCGGGGGCGGCTACGCGGAAAAGGCGGTCATTGATGCCCGTATGGCCATGCCGATTCCCGAGGGTTGGAGCTTCGCCCAAGCCGCCGCCGTCCCGGAGGTATATTTCACCGCTCAGGAAACGATGTTTACCCTGGCCGGTCTGAAGCGGGGCGAAACCATCCTGATCCACGCCGGGGCGAGCGGAGTTGGGACAGCCGGTATTCAGATGGCCTGCGAGACCGGGGCAACCGTGTTGGTCACAGCCGGTTCATCCGAAAAGATCCAACGTTGTGTGGACCTCGGCGCGACTGCCGGTTGCAACTATAAAGAGCAGGACTTCGCCGAGTGGGTGCAACGCACCACCAATGGAAAAGGCGTCAATGTCATAGAAGATTTTATTGGTGCGGCGTATTGGGACAGGAATCTCAAAAGTCTTACGCTTGGCGGACGGCTGGTCCTCGTCGGCGTGATGGGCGGAGTCAAAGTAGAGACGAATCTGGGACTGATTCTGAGAAAACGCCTCCAGGTGTTTGGCTCTGTGCTACGCACTCGAACCCTGGCCGATAAGATCGACATCACCCGCCGCTTTCAAGCAAACTGGCTACCGCTTTTAACCGCAGGTAGAATCAAGCCTATTATTGATTGCCGCTTTCCCTTGGAGCGGGTAAGCGAGGCGCACCAATACATGGAGGACAATAAGAATTTCGGCAAGATTATTCTGGAAGTTCCGTAAGCGCAGCCTCACGAAGGGACGGGCTCAGCCGTCCCTCCTCCATGTCTAGGCTCGCTTGAGCGTCAGCACGCTCCCCTCGCCATCGGCAGCAATATAGACCGTCCCGTCTCCGCCCACGGCCAAGCCGGAGAATGGAGTGAGCGGCCCCTGGATCAGACCGGCAATCCCCATGAGTATTTGCGGTGTCACCCCAGGCTGGGCGCCGACCGGTAGGCCGGAAGCAAGCGTCTGTTGCTGTTTAGTGCCGAGCGACACGGCGATGAGTTCTTTGCTGCCCACGTCAACAATCAAGAGCTGATCGCCAAGCAGGCCGAGCCCTTGGGGCGACGACAAGCCCTCAACCACGGCTGAGCTGCCCCCATTCACCTGTGATACTTGGCCTTTGTCGGGCTCGCTGACATAGCACGACCCGTCACCAGCCACGACCACACCATTCGGTCGACCAAGACCCCGAGCCAGAACGGTGACGTTGCCGTCCGAGGTCACCTTGAGCAGGCGTCCCTCGCCGCCCTCTGCCACCACAACCGCGCCGTCCTGGGTCGGCGCAAGGCTATAGGGTTCGTTGAGTTCGCTGACCAGCGTTTGCGATTCGCGTGTGCTGAAACTATACAGGACAACTTCGCCGGCTGAGGTCGTGACATACACGCTGCCCGCCGGACCGGCGGCAATACCGCGAATAAAGCCGGGATAGCCCTCTTGGGTAAACATCGTCGGACGGCTGACCTGCCCATCCCGGCTGACGGATATCATACTCATGCCATCGGCCGCATAGACCGTGCCGTCACCGGTCACGGTGATGCCGAACGGACCGAGCAAACCGGCGGGAGCCAAGACGCGCTCGGTTCCATCCGCCAGAATCTCGGCGACCCCACCGTCCACAAAATGCGAAATAAAGAGGCGGTTATCATCTGTAAAGGCCAGATTATCGATCCCCGGTCGGACGTTGGCAACAACGGTCTTTTCTCCGCTCTGGATATCGATCTTCGTCACTTCCCCGCTGGCGGCCTGGGTTGTTGTCAGCAGGCCGTTCTGGTCAAACTTGACCGCAGTCGGAACGGCAAAGCCGGCCATAAAGCGCTCAGGTGCTCCGCCTTCGAGCGGGCAACGCCAGATTTCACCCGCCGCGATTTGCGGGAAATACAGCTTGCCATCAGGCCCAACCGAGAGCGCGTTGGGCAGCGGCAGGTTCTCGGCGATCACCCGTGGCTCTCGACCGTCCGGATACAGCTCAAACAGGCGGCCGCCGGGGCGGCACTCGTCCATGAACAAGCGGTCCTGGTAGGCGGTGATGCCGTTTGCCGCCGGGACATTATCCGCAATGACCCGGACTTCACCGCTGGGCGTGCGGGCGCTGACCCGGGCGCTCATCACCTCAGTCACATACATGACATCGTGCGAGTCAAAGGCGATATCATCCGGTGCCACAATCGGCCCGCCAACCGGCGAAATCGTTTCACACGCGCCGCTGCCAGTATCGACCGCACTCACCTGGCTGCCGAACGCCTGGACCACGTAGAGTTTCCCGTCCGAACCCATGCGCATCCCGTTCGCCCCAAACAACGCGCTGGGCGAAGACAGCCGCGCCAACTGCCAGCCGGCCGCGGCCTGTGGCTGTGTGTTTTCTCCGTACCGATTCATATTCCCCTCCTTCGGTCGCTGTTATTGTCCTTTGAATACGGGTTTTCGTCGCTCCCGCCAAGCTTGATGGGCCTCATGACTATCTTCAGTCTGACCGAGCAGCATGAATCGATAGATGTCAGTCTGCGCCGCCTCCTTGAGCGAGGCGATATCGAGGCCTTTATTCAGCGACTCTTTGGCCATCCGCACCGCAAGCGGCGGCAGGGTGGCGAGCCGGTGGGCATAGTCTTGCGCCAAGGGCCTGAGTTCCGGGAGCGGCACGACTTTATTGACCAACCCGACCCGGTAGGCTTCTTGGGCGTTAATACGTTCTCCAAGCAGCACCATTTCCATTGCTTTCCCGCGTCCGACATAGCGTGCGAGTCGAACCGCGCCGCCATAGGCCGGCAGAATACCGAGCGGGACCTGGGGCAAGCCGAGCTCGGCATTGTCCGAGGCGAGCAGAATATCGCAGCACAGCGTAATCAGACAGCCTATCCCAACGGCAAAGCCGTTAATCGCGGCAACGACGGGTTTGGGATAGTCGGCGACCGCATTGAATACGGGGAAACCTTTTGGCGAGACAGAGGCTAGGTGCGTGCCAACGGTTGTGACCTTGTGGGTCTTGGCGTTGCCCAAATCCGCCCCGGCAGAAAACGCCTTGTCCCCGCTCCCGGTCAGAATGGTGACCAAAACCTCTGGGTCGTCTTCCATCGTACTGAAGACATTGATGATCTCTTCCGACACCTGGGTGGTCCACGCGTTGCGCTTCTCGGGACGATGAATCGTGACGGTGGCGATACTATCCTGCTTTTCGTAGATCAGCGTTTCGTACGACATGGGCAACCCTCCTTTATGATATGATCCCGTTGCGGCTGCTGGCCAAGCAAAACGGGGCAGCTCACCAGCCACCCCTGCTATGGTCCCGACCTGATATCGGGAAGAGACAGACCTCATTCCTTGCCAATCCGGGCCATTTTGCTGGCGTAGTCGCGCACCCGCTGCCAGTCGTACTCACGATAGAGCTGCATCTTTTCCGCTTCCATAGAGCCCTCGGCGTGCAAAGCCAGCACCGCGTTATAGCCCCCAAAGTCCGAGGTGGTGATGTCCTGAATCAGGTTAATCACCTGGAGCCGTTCCTTGCCCGAGGTGCCCTTCTTGCCCTTCAGGTATTTCTCGACCAACGGTCCGGTCTCTTCGCTCCGCAGGTCTTCCACTGCCGGAGCGGTCACCAGAATACCGCCGGCCAGGTCCTGGACGTGGGATAGGGCCTGGTGGAAATCGGCCGCAAAATGGTGCTTGGCGATATTCACGGTCGGAGGGTCGGGGATGACCATGCCGAAGTCGGTCGCGCGCGCCTTCAGACACGCCATATGGGTCAGCGAGCGGGTGGTTTCGGCGTAGCTGGCCAGCCAGAACAGTTTTTCTTTGACATGGGCGGCCCTTTCAATGCCGTTGTACTCGGCCATCAAGCGCCCAGCACCGGCCAAGAGGTCCAGAAAGGGCAGTTTATATGAAATCGCGGTCAGGCGATGATACTCAACAAACGACAGGGCCAAGGGACCGGCAAACTGCCATTCGCCCTGTAAGAAAATCCGCTCGTTGGGCACGAACACGTCGTCAAAGATGGTCAGCGTTTCGGTCATTTTCACGCCCGAGCTGACCGGATGATCGAAGCTGTTGCGCTGGGTGTACGAACCGTAGCCGCTCATCAACAGCTTGAGCCCCGGCGTATCCAGCGGGATGGCAAAGGAGACCGCGTAGTCTTTATCCTCTTCACCCATGGCCCGCGTGGGCAGGACAATCATCTCATTGGCGTGGGTGGTATTTGAGGTGTGGACCTTGGCCCCACGTACCACAATGCCGTCGGCCCGCTCTTCCACGATGCGCAGATACGAATCCGGGTCCTCCTGTTCCGAGGGACGCAGGGCACGGTCGCCCTTGGTGTCGGTCTGGGCCAGGGCGAAACTGATGTCTTCTTTGCAGCAGTAATCATAAAAGGCTTTGACCCGTTGATGGTAGGAGGTTCCGCAGGCTTCATCTATTTTCTGAGAGGCTCGCAGCAGGCCAAACAACGCATCGCTGCCGACCACTTTTGCCAGCACGACCAGCGTCCCGCCTTCCCGGCAGGCGGTCTCAATCAACTCACTTCGTTTGAGCAGTTGTTCGGCATTCTGCGGCGGCAGAAAATAGCGACTCATCTCCTCACCGCTCTCGGGGTTGCGGACAACCGCCAGTTCCCGGTACTGCGGGTCGTGCATAAGGCGATAGTCGGTCGCTTCGTGATCGATGGCGGTTTGAACGAGCGGATGCGCGGTCACGTCGGAGATACGCTGGCCTCGAAAATAGACCTGCCGGCCGTCTTTCAAGCTGTCTTTATATTGCTCAACCGTGCGTAGCGGCATAGGATAATCCTCGCTTTCAAAATTTCTCTCTTGTCATAATCATGATGCATCCAAAGCTCAAGGAGGCCGTTCGGCTTTTTAACCGTCGGGAATACTTTGACAGCCATCAGGTGCTCGAAGAGGTCTGGCAGGAAGCCGACGCCGCAGACAAAGTATTTTACGAAGCCTTGATCCGCCTGGCCACGGGCCTCCATATGCGTTTCAACCGGGGTGGCTCACAGGGCGCGACTAATCTACTGACTCAAGCCCTCATGCGGCTTGAAGACTTTCGTCCCACCTCACATGGGATTGATGTTGCCCGGCTGTACCGGGACATCGATACCCATGTCGCAGACCTCAAGGCAGAGGACAAACCCAAGGTTGGTTTCTTCGAGCGCTGGAAAGTCCCCCGGATTTACGCTGCCGACTGAATTCAGCGCCGGAGTTGATCGATCGAATACGTCCCGGCCGTGGGCTCTAACTCGACCTCGAACGATTCCATCACCCGCGCCACCATGCCGTAGAAACCAATGGCCAGGGCCAGCTCGACCATCTGCCGCGGCCCCAAATCTTTTTCCAAGGCCGCGAACGTCTCGGCCGACGCCTTGACATCCTGCGTGACCTCATCGGTAAAACGAAGCACGCGCTTCTCCGCTTCGGTAAAAGCGTCCGAGTTGGGCCCGTCAGCGCCGTGCGGAATAGCCTCTACCTGGGCGTCCGTGACCCCTGTCTCTTTAGCCAAGGGCACATGCTGGGTCCACTCATAGTTGGCCCCGGTCAGATGGGCTACCCTAAGGATGGCCAGCTCACGCAGATGGGCGTCCAACTCCTGTTTCGTCAGAATGGACTGACCAAAAACGAGCAGCGGTATGGCGTTCGTCGGCGCATTCAGAAACATCTTCATGATATTGAGCGGCGGGAGCTTTTCCGCCGAGGCGCGGACCTTTTCCGGTAAATCTTCAAGACTGGGATAGGGAATACGAGCCATGTTTCCTCCTTTCAAACAGGCACCGACCCTAGCGCGCACAACAGGCCGAAGTCAATGCGCGCGCTCGTCACTCTCTTTCAGCCCAGCGACAATCTCTGTTACACTCCGACCTCCCGCAGAGAGTTACCATGAGTATGCACATTCCCATCACCCATAGCACTCGGCCCAAACCCAAACCGCACGACGACGCACTCGGGTTTGGCCAAATTTTTACCGATCATATGTTTCTCCTGGATGGTGTGGCCGATACGGGTTGGTCCAACCCGCGTATCGTACCGTACGGCCCCCTGTCGCTGGAACCGGCCACCGTCGGACTCCATTATGCCCAGGCCATCTTTGAAGGACTCAAGGCCTATCGTTCGCCGGACGATAACATTCTGCTCTTTCGGCCAGACCGCAATATCGCCCGCTTTAATCGCTCTGCCGTCCGGCTGTGCGTCCCACCGATTGACCCGGAACTCTTTCTCTCAGCGCTCAAGCAGTTGGTGAAACTGGACCAGGACTGGGTCCCGCGTGCATCCGGCACCTCCCTGTATATCCGGCCAGTTGCTTTTGCGCACGACCCCGACCTGCGGGTGCGTCCATCCCACACCTACCAGTTCTTTATTATTCTTTCGCCGGTCGCCGCCTATTATGCCGAAGGCTTCAAACCGCTCCGCATCCGGGTGGAAGACCGCTATGTGCGGGCCGTGCGCGGCGGAACCGGAGCCGCCAAAACGGCGGGCAATTATGCCGGCAGTTTATTCGCCGGCGAAGAAGCCCACAAAGACGGGTTTGCCCAGGTGTTGTGGCTCGACGGCGTCGAACAGCAATACATCGAAGAAGTCGGCTCAATGAATATCGCCTTCGTGTTGGGGGACGAACTCGTCACTCCACCAGTCACAGGGACTATCCTCGAAGGTGTGACCCGTGCCTCCGTACTCCAACTCGCCCAGGACTTTGGGATGCCGGTGGCAGAGCGACCCATTACCATCACCGAAGTCCTGACTGCGGCGCGGAATGGGCTGTTGCGTGAGGTGTTTGGTGCCGGAACCGCAGCCGTCATCTCGCCGGTCAGCGAGCTGTCGTATAAAGACGAGACCGTTGTCGTTAATAACGGTCAGGTCGGCCCGCTGGCCCAACGCCTGTTTGACGAGTTGTCCACCATCCAGCGCGGCCTGAAGCCGGACCGACACGGCTGGATGGTGGCAGTTGATTCATAACAGCTTCCTTTCTTACTCACCCCTATCCACTCTTCACTATCTACCGCTCCGGCCGGACTTGAACGCGCGGGAGGGGACAGATACAACGCAGGGACAATCTGTCAGAAAAGGGAGAAAGACCAATGGATGCAGATGCTAAGAAAACAGCTTTACGCATGATTCCCTACGGCCTGTACGTGCTGACCGCGGAAAAAGACGGCGAGATTGCCGCGGCAACCGTGAACTGGGTGACCCAGACTGCCTTTGAACCGCCGCTGGTCGTCGTTGGCGTCAAGGCCGACGCCAGTGCGCATGACATTATAAAAAAATCCGGCTCGTTTGCTCTCAACATCTTGGGCAAAGGCCAGCAGGGTCCGGCCTTCGCCTTTTTCAAACCCGTTGAAAAAGATGGCAACACAATCAACGGTGAGGCATACCGCGCAGGCAGTACTGGCGCACCGGTGCTCGAAAGCGTTCCGGCCTATGTCGAGTGCTCGTTGGAGCAAACCGTCGAGAACGGCGACCACTCCATTTTTATTGGGAAAGTGGTGAATGCGGTGGTCCAGAAGCAGCCCGAAGGACGCGCGGACCTGGCGACCCTACACATGGCCGACCTGGGTGAAAAGGTCTTCTACGGCGGCTAGAAAAATCCTGCTGCTGTCTGACAGCCTCGGTATCGCCCTCCCGGTCTGATACCGGGGCTTTTTTATGTTCCCAGCCTGTCTCCTTGCGGTCTGGAGAGGAATTTGTTTAATTCGCCGATATTTTCAACACAGGAGGGCAGCATGGCCGATTTTGTCAAAGTGGCCTCGACGAGTGATATCCCCGAAGGCGAAGGCCGGTGTTTTGAGGTCAACGATCAGCAAGTAGCCATCTTTAACGTAGAGGGGACGTTCTACGCCCTGGACAATGTGTGCCCGCACCAGGGCGGCCCATTAGGCGAAGGCGAGTTGGACGGTAATATGGTCACCTGCCCGTGGCACGCCTGGGATTTCGATGTCACGACTGGAGAAAACAGCGAAGACCCGGACGAAAAACAAGAAACCTATGAAGTCAAAGTGGCCGGCGAGGATGTCCTAGTCTCCGTATGAATCAGCCCATATGGCGCTCTTTGAACGCATGCAGGCAGAAGACCACGAACAGGTGGTCTTCTGCACCGACCGCAACGCTGGCCTCACCGCCCTGATTGCCATCCACGATACAACCTTAGGGCCTGCCCTGGGTGGCATCCGCATGCGGGCCTATGCCAGTGAGGAGGACGCGGTGACCGATGTCCTGCGCCTCTCCCAGGCCATGACCTATAAAGCCTCCCTGGCCGGTCTGGCGTATGGTGGCGGCAAGGCGGTTGTCGTCGCCAATCAGACAGTCACAAATAGAGAGATCGTGTTTCGGGCGCTGGGGCGCGCCATAGAGTCTTTGGCGGGCCGTTATATTCCAACCGAAGACATGGGTACGACGCCCGCGGACATTGAACACGTCCGGGCGGAGAGTCGGTTCGGGGTTGGACGAGCGGAGGCAGTTGGCGGTGGCGGAGACCCCTCCCCCATGACAGCCTGGGGCATCTTCTGTGGCCTGCGGGCCTGTCTTGAAGAAACGGACGGCAAGGCGGAATTTCAGGGCTTGACCGCGGCCCTGCCCGGCCTGGGAAAAGTCGGCTACTCCCTGGCCCAATACCTCCGCCAGGCCGGGGCACGGCTGATAGTCGCGGATGTGGATGCAGCCCGGACCGACAAAGCAGAGACCGAACTGGATGCCGAAGTTGTCGATCCGGCTGAGATTCTAACCCAGCAGTGCGACATTCTCGCCCCCTGCGCCGCAGGCGGCATTTTCAGTCCGGATACGCTTCCCCAACTCCGGTGCCGGATTATCGGCGGTGGAGCCAACAATCAATTACTCACCGAGGCTGACGGAGACGCGCTTCACGCGCGTGGCATTCTGTATGCGCCGGACTTTGCGATTAACGCCGGTGGGCTGATTAACGTTGCGGACGAGTTGGGGCCCGGTGGCTATCGTCGCGAGCGGGCCAAGGCTAAGACCGAACAGATTTACTCCACTCTGAAAACGCTTTTTGCCCAGGCCAAGCAGCGAGACATCCCGCCCCACCGTTTGGCCGTCACCCTGGCCCAGGAGCGTATTCAGGCCGTGCGGAACTTGCGCCGTCTGAATGCGGCTTCGTGAGGAGAACGAATAATGGACTGGATTGCTATTATTAGCGGTCTCGTTCTTTTTGGTGGAGTATCCGTTCTGGCCTTGCATCTCGCGCTCCGTTAAGCCCGTAACCTCGAAGAAATGTCTGGATATACAGACTGCATAGTCTTGGTGATTCCCAGTCTGCACCTCTGATTCTCGCGGGCCGCTGGTGTACGTGAGACCAGCCAGTCCCCGCAAATATCGTAATGTGTCGCTTGACGCTGAACGAATAGCTTTGGTAGCTTGCGCCATGAAGATTCGAAACATAGTCCACAAAGGGCTTCGTCGATTCATGGAAGACGATAACGCCGCCGGTCTTCAGCCTGCGATTGTGCCAAAGCTGCGACGCATTCTGTCCTTCCTTCAGGATATGGAGCGGGAGGAAGAATTGCGGACGGTTCCAAGTCGGAAGGCACATCAGCTTGTCGGCGATCGTAAGTACATCTGGAGTCTGTCGGTCACGAAGAACTGGCGACTCACATTCCGAATTGACCAAGCGAAGAGCGAAATCATCAACCTAGATTACGAAGCTTATCACTAGGAGGTGGCCATGAACACGATACAGGGTATACGGATGAATAACCCGGCGCATCCAGGCGGGTTCGTGAAGAGTGAGATCATTGAGGCCCTGGGTTTGTCAGTGACCGAAGGGGCGCGAGTGTTGGGCGTCACGCGCCCCGCGCTGTCCGCGCTGCTCAACGAGCGCGTGCATCTCCCGCCTGAAATGGCACTCAGGATCGAGAAGGCGTTTGGCGTGTCCATGGATACGCTGATGAGGATGCAGAACAGCTACGACATTGCTCAGACCCGCAAGCGGGAAGGCGATATCGAGCTTGTTCCGTTCGAGGGGCGGGTCGCCTAAGCCGCTCTCCGGGCCGGTCTGAATGGTGCCGATTGGATAGACAATTTTATGCCCGAGCAGGTCCTGAATCCGACCCGTGTAGAAAATATAAGAAAGAAAAGCGTTTGAATGCGTCTCTGTTATCCATTATCTGAATACGAAAATAGGTTGATGGAACGTTCAGAATGAAAACTGCGAATATCTTCATCGATTTAGAGAAGAGAAAGTCTGTGACCATTCCCCTTTAGTCGCAAAACTCGGCTTTTTAAGACGACCGTAACTTTGCTAACGTACCCGCCATGAAAAACGCTTTATCTTCCTGGCTTGAAAGCCAGGGCGTATCGCTCATAGATGACCGCGGCGTCGAACTGCCGAACGCCTTCACCGACCCGCGAAATGAATATGCAGCAGTCTGCGAAAAGGCGGGGCTGATTGACCTCTCCTTTCGCACCCAGGTGAAATTCACGGGAGAGGATCGAAGCGATTTTCTGCAGGGCATGCTGTCCAACGATGTCAAAGCCCTGCGGCCTGGCGATGGCTGTTCGGCAACGCTGCTGACGGAACAGGGACGAATTGTGGCGGATTTGCGCGTCTATGCGGAAGAGTCGGCAATCCTCCTCGACCTAGATGCCCGGATCAAGGAGAAGACGGTTGAAGCCCTTGACCGTTTTATCATTGCCGATGATGTGGAGATCGAAGACCTGAGCGCCCACCAAGTGACTATTGCGGTCCAGGGCCTGGCTGCGGCACAGGTCCTGGCGGCAGCCGGCCTCTCTTCGTTACCCGAACAGGAGTTACAGCATCAGGACGAAACGATTGCGGATGTCCGGGTCCGCGTGGTTCGCTCCGACCAGACCGGCAAGGGTGGCTATGAGTTCCACGTTCCCAGTGGTCGGGCACCCGTCGTCTGGCAGGCACTCGCTCAACTGGACGGGCTGCTTCCCGTCGGCCACACCGCGCTGAATATGCTGCGCGTTGAGGCCGGCATTCCGTGGTATGGCCTCGATATGGACGAAGACAGAATCGTGCTGGAGGTCGGCCTCGACCGAGCCATTAGTTTTAATAAAGGCTGCTATCTGGGCCAGGAAGTCGTCGAGCGGGCGTCGGCGCGAGGGCATATGAAGCGTCTGCTCATCGGGTTTCTGCTGCAAAATAAAGGGCAGGACGCATTACCCACACGAGGTGACCGACTTTTGAAGGAGGACAAGGAAGTCGGCTGGCTGACCAGTATTACAACCTCTCCAACCCTGGGCCGACCGATTGCCTTGGGTTATGTCCGGCGCGAACATGGCGAGCCAGGCACCCGGCTGCGGATTGACAGGCCGGACACGGACATGATAGCCGAGGTGACCAAGTTACCATTTCTACAGTAGATATTACTCGTAGAGGCATATCACAACAGGAGGGATCAATGGCACAACTGGGTAAACGCTATATGTGTGAAGAGTGCGGAACTGAGGTGCTCTGCAACAAGCCGGGCGACGGCGCACTCCACTGCTGCGATAAAGAAATGCCGCTCAAGGAAGCCAAGCCGCTTCCGTCGTCGGACTGATAACGGTCTGTTGCAAACAATATAAATAACAGTGAGGAGCGAGGGAAACCTCGCTCTTTCTTTTTTGGGCTGGGAGCTATGTCTTCCGCACCCCACACCGCTGATCTGCTGCTCTACGGTGGGCGTGTTCTCACCTTTGACCCAAACCGGCCTGAAGCCCAGGCCGTCGCTATTGCGGCAGGAAAAATCCTCGCCGTCGGCACCGAGCGGGAACTGCGCCCCTTTGTCTCGCCGAAAACACAGACCTTACCGTGTGCCGGGAGAACGGTACTTCCAGGCTTCATCGACCCTCACCTGCACCTCTTTGCCTGGGCGAGCCGCTACTGCGGCGCAGACCTGAGCACAGTCCGGTCGATTGCTGAAATTCAGTCTCAACTCCGGGCGCGTCTGGAGACCCTCGGCCCGCAAGACTGGCTGCGCGGCTATGGCTATGACGAGTTCTTTCTCGATAAGAAACGCCATCCGAATCGACACGACCTCGATGCCATATTGACCGACCAACCCATAATCCTGCGTCATCGGACCGGCCATGCTGCCGTTCTGAATAGCGCCGCGCTCCGGCAAATCGGCATCCACGCTCAGTTTGCTCCTCCAAAGGGCGGGAACATCGAACGCGACGCAAGTGGACAACCGACGGGCGTGGTCTACGAATTGGAATCGTTTCTGCGGACTGCCATGCCTCCCCTCCCAGCGCAGGAGTTTCAGGCCGGATTACGACAGGTCAACGGCGCACTGCTCAGACACGGGGTCTGTTCGTTCCATGACGCTAGCGCCGGCAATACGCTTGAGTCTATAGAGCGCTTCGCTGCCTTACGAACCAACGGAGTCATCCGCCCCCATGCAACCGTCATGGTTGGGATTGAGGCGTTCTCTCAGGTGCGGGAGGTCGGCCTCCCCGCCTTTAATAGATCCGGCCAGGTTCGGCTTGGCAGCATCAAAATCATACTGCACGAAAGTGGAAGCGAGTTGTATCCAGCACCGGACGAGCTGGCCGAAATGGTCTGGCAGGTGCATCGCCACGGTTTTCAGGTTGCCATCCATGCGGTTGAAGAAGCCCCCGTCTGCGCGGCCCTCAACGCAATTCGGCAGGCCCAAGAGCGGCTACCTCGCCGCGATCACCGTCATCGGATTGAACACTGCACGCTCTGTCCTCCACCGTTTCTCGACCTCATGGCCGAGACTGGCTGTGCGGTGGTGATGCAGCCGGGCTTTTTACATTTTTATGGCGACAAATATGCGGCGGAAGTTGATGCAGAGGTACACGATTGGCTGTACCGGGCAAAAAGCTTCCGGGACCGCAACATCCCCGTTATCGGCAGTTCGGATTGTCCGATCGCCCCGCAGGCCCCATTGGCAGCGATTCAAGCCGCCGTCACGCGCCAGTCCCGAACCGGTATTACTCTTAATCCCGCGGAACGCTTGTCCTGTCTTGAGGCGATTGGTCTGTTCACCCACGCAGCCGCCTGGATTGGATTTGAGGAAAACCAGGTCGGCAGCATCATCCCTGGTATGCGGGCGGATGTGGTTATCCTCGATAGCGACCTGACGCGGCTCCCGTCTGAAGCGATAAGCCGGGCACGCGTCCACACCACAATCATTGACGGCCTGATTGTCTATTCGGCATAAAGGGCGTGTATGTCTTCCCCTACAGTCCTGTACGAAAAAGACGGCAGTATCGCTGTTGTCAGCCTCAACCGGCCTGACATGCTCAACGCCTATAACGTGGAGATGCGGGACGATTTATATGAAATTCTTCAGGCCATCCGGGATGATCCCGAGGTCCGGGTTATGATCTTGCGTGGCGAAGGCCCGGCCTTTTGTACCGGCGGAGATGTTTCAGAGTTCGGTTCGGCGCCCTCTCCGGTACGGGCACGTGAGGTGCGATGGCAACGGGATAACTGGGGGCTGCTGTTGCACCTGCCCCAACCCACCATTGCAGCGGTCCACGGCTACACCGTCGGCGGCGGGATGGAAATGGCGCTGCTGTGTGATTTGTGCATTGCCGCGGACGACACGGTCTTTTTTTTGCCGGAAACGGGCCTGGGCATGATCCCTGGGGTCGCTGGGACGCAGACCGCCCCCAGGGCAATCGGACTCGGTCGCGCCCTGGACATGGTCCTCACCGGCAAGCGGCTCAGGGCAGACCGGGCCCTTCAAATTGGCCTGGTAAATCAGGTGGTTTCCCTGGCTACCCTCTTGACGGAGGCCAAATCTCTGGCATACACACTGTCCCGTTATCATCCGACAGTCGTTGCCCTGGCAAAACGGGCCGTCCGACAGGGCGCTGACCTGAATTTATCCGATGGCTTACGGCTGGAACAAAATTTATTTGCGCTGGTAAAGGAGCAGGTATGAATACGTCACAGTTCATCGGTATTCCGGGCATGATGTTTCCGGACCAGAAAATTCTGGCCTTTGAAGGCAACCGATTGACCTATGGAGTCCTGCTGGATCGGGTCAAACGGCTGGCCAGCAGTCTGCGCGCTCAAGGTATCCGGGCTGGCGATCGCGTGGCGATCTTGCAGACGAACTGCAATCAGTACATCGAGGCCTATTATGCCACGGCAACGCTGGGTGCGACTTTTGTGCCGCTCAACTATCGGGCCAAGCCGCCGGAATTGGAATATATGATTACTGCGGCGGAGAGCAAAATTCTGTTTGTGGGCGATCGCTATATCGACCTGGTCAATAGCCTCAAGCCCAATCTCGGCTGTGTGGAGGAATATGTCACGATCGAAACGCGGCGTGACGATATGCTGCACTACAACGATTTTATTGAGCAGGGCTCGCCCGACATCGAAGAGGCCGAGGTGGATGAGGGCGACCTGTCCATCCTGATGTATACCAGTGGCACGACTTCCTTGCCCAAGGGCGTGATGCTGACCTACGGCGGATTCACCAACTATGTCATCGGCACCGTCGAGATGGCGGACGGGACCCCGCGCGGCACCTCGCTGCTGTGCGCGCCGCTCTACCATATTGCCGGCACGATGAACATCATGACCGCACTCTGGAACGGCCGGAAGATCGCTATCCTGCGTCAGTTCGATACGAAGGAGTGGTTGGAGGCCGTTCAGAACGAGCAAGTGACGCACGCCTTTGTCGTGCCCACGATGATGAAACAACTCATCGATCATCCCGAGTTCTCGAACTATGATCTGTCGAGTTTGCAGAACGTCTCCTATGGCGGCGCGCCCATGGCCTTCCCCGTCATTCGCAAGGCCATTGATATGTTCCCGAATTCGACCGGTTTCGTGAATGCCTTTGGCCAGACCGAAACCAACTCGACTCTGACCGTCCTTGGACCGGATGACCATAAGCTGGACGGCACGCCGGAAGAAGTCGAGCGCAATCTGAAGCGTCTGACCTCGGTCGGCAAACCCCTACCGGATGTGGAAGTCCAGGTCCTTGATGACGATAATAAAGAGCTGCCGGCCAATGAGATCGGTGAGGTTGTCATTCGCACCCCGCGCGTGATGAAGGGCTACGCCAATCAGGAAAGTGCGACCGCCGCCCTGTTGGACGAAAACGGCTGGCTGCATACCCGCGACATGGGCTATATCGACGAAGACGGTTATGTCTATCTGGTTGGCCGCAAGGACGACATCATCATTCGTGGCGGTGAGAATATCGCACCGGCGGAAATCGAAGCGGTGCTGCACGCCCACCCAGCGATCGATGAAGCGGCCATTATCGGTGTGCCTGACGTTGATTGGGGACAAAAGATCGTGGCCTTTGTCGCCCTCAAGCCAGACCAGACGGCTACCGCAGGCGAAGTTGGCGATTTCTGTAAGGAACGGCTGGCCAGCTTCAAAAAACCCGAGGAGATCAATTTCCTGGACGAGTTGCCGAAGAACCCATTAGGCAAAGTCCTCAAGAAAGAGCTGAAAGCGCAGTACGAATAGTAAGCAGGGGCACCCTTTCTGCTAAGGTTTGACTGTGTCCGATCTTGTGTATGAGATTCAAGGGAAAGCGGCTTGGCTGCGCTTGTCGTGTCCAAGTCAGGGCAACCGGCTCACGCCCCGGCTGGACCAGGAGATAGCAGCTGCCTGCCAGACTATCGAGGAGGACGACGCGGTCGAAATCGGTGTTCTGACCGGCTCGGCCCACCGCTTTTGTGAGGGTCTGATAAGAGCGGCTAACACCGCGCAGAAAATTCGTGAGCAGTTCGGCTCCGTTCAGTGCGTCGAAGCGCTTGCGGCCATAACAAAGCCGACGCTGGCGGTCCTCAATGGCAACGCGTTCGGACTCGGGCTGGAGTTGGCCTTGGCCTGCGACCTCCGTCTTGCCGTTTCCACGGCCCGGTTCAGCCTCCCCCAAGTTACCGAGCAGATGATTCCTTTTGGTGGGGGAACGCAACGCCTGCCGCGCGTAGTCGGGCAGGCAAGAGCATTGGAACTCATCCTTACCGGCAAACAGCTTGATGCGACTGAGGCGTATCGCATCGGACTGGTCAATGAAGTGATTAACGCGGACGATCTTGCGACCCGTGTTGACGAGGTCCTGTCCGGTCTGTTAGGCAAAGGCCCTATCGCTTTACGACTCGGTAAAGAGGCAGTGCATAAGGCAATGGACCTGACGCTCGATCAGGGAGTGCGGTTGGAAGAAGACTTGTACGCCCTTCTCCAGACAACCCAGGACCGGGCCGAGGGCGTGGAATCTTTCCTGGCCAAGCGGAAACCTCAATTTACCGGACGCTAGGAGAAAAACGGGAGGCAGCAGTATGGCAAATCAACTCGGGAAAATGTATCTGTGTGGAAGCTGCGGTGCGCAGGTCATCGTGACTAAGGGTGGCGATGGCTCGCTCAAGTGTTGTGGTGCCGAGATGCGGAAAAAATAAGCCTCTCGGGCGCAGCTCTTCAAGAGAGCAGCGGACGGGAAGTACAATCGTACTACCGATACAGGGCACCGCTCGCAAGGTGCCCTTTTTTTATCACGATGCCTAAAAGCGACCTTGCAAGACAGCCAGGCACTCAGGTAGCATGGCCTGCACTGCTCAGGGTCATGACAAATAACTGCTCGAATGAATCCCGAGTGAAGCGTGGAGGTTGACAACCATGCCGGCCCCTATTTCCGCCGATGAAATACAGTCCCGTATTACAGCGGCCCTGCCCGACGCGCAGGTTCACGTTCGCGATTACACCGGTGGCGGAGACCATTACGAGGCCGTTGTCGTGTCCGCGGCGTTCGACGGCAAGAACGCCGTCGCTCGGCACCGCCTGGTGTATGGCGCCCTCCAGGACGCTATGGTTGAGCGCATTCATGCCTTAGCCCTCAAAACCATGACCCCACAGGAATTTGAGGCCGACACCCGGCAATCCGGCTTAGTGAACATCGAAACGCATAAATCATAAATCACGAACACGCGAGGAGGAGAATATGGCAGATAGCGTACAAGCGCATATTGACGAGACCGTAAAGAACAACAAAGTCCTCATCTATATGAAGGGCAATCCAACCTTCCCGATGTGCGGTTTCTCGGCCGCCACGATTCAGATCTTCGACTCTTTGGGCATGCCGTATGAGACCGTCGACGTATTACAGGACCCTGCCGTGCGGGATGGCATCAAGCGTTATTCCAACTGGCCGACCGTTCCTCAGGTCTATGTGAACGGCGAATTTATCGGCGGCTGCGACATCATCCAGGAAATGCATAGCCGCGGCGAGCTTGAGCCTGTCGTGCGGGCCGCCCTTGAAGCCGAGTAACCTACTCACTGGTACACGGAGACATACGCTTCAACGCTCTTGATACCCTCAACCTCAGAAGAAGCGGCTCGGTGTGGAATTTGAGTGGAACCCGAAGAAGAACGAGGCCAACAGACGGAAGCATGGAGTCGCGTTCAGTGAGGCCGCTACGGTTTTCAGCGATGTTTTGAGCATTACCGTTCCTGACCCAGACCACTCGCAGTGAAGAAGACCGTTATATTATCATCGGCAGGTCGGGGCAAAGCCGCCTTTTGATGGTAGCGCATCTGGAACGCGGCGAATGTATCCGCATCGTCAGTGTGCGGGAACTGACTCGTAGTGAAAAAAGAAACGATGAAGAAAACCGCCAAAAGTGAGATGGACGACGACCTACGGCCCGCCTACGACCTGCGCTTGCTTCTTAAAGACGGAGTAAGGGGCAAATATGCGGAGCGGTATCGCGCAGGCACCAATTCAGTCCTGTTGGCTCCCGACGTGGCAGAGGCATTTGCAAATGACGAGGAAAAAATAAACGTCGCCTTACGAGCGGCACTGCGGTCAAGCAGATTCTCTGTACCTAGACACCGGAAGCCGGGTGGTACACAAGCCAGAGTGTTATGGCAGGCCACAGTGAAACTATCCTTCCAGCAGAGACTCCACTCACGCTTCCTTCAAAAACCATCACATTCCGGCCACACCCCGTTGGAGATACCCACGTCACGTTCGGTGAAAAGGGCGAGGAGAAAAAAACACCCCGCGGTACAGAATCATTCTGCACGAGTCTGAAGAAGGCGTAGCCGAAACGGAGGCCCTGGAGAATATTCAGGTTGCTATCCGAGAATATCTTACCGCTGTCGAAGAGTTACTTCAGGACACGCCCAACACCGAAGTACGAGAAGTAGACATTGCCGTGTAACGATGCCAAAGCTGGCGTACTTCGAGCAGGAAGATATCCTGCATCTTATTGTTTCCGAAGAGGACGAGGCGAGCAGCATTGAACTGAGTCCCAACATTACGGCGGAACTGAATGAGCGCGGCGAGTTGATTGGGATTGAAATCTTGAACGCCAGCATGTTTGTCCAAGAAACGCTCATGGAAGGCGCGCAGGCAGAGGTTCTCCAACCTATTCCTGCTGGCAAATAACCAAAGTCCCCACTATCTGCCAACCTGTGATGGCAACTGTATACCAGTTCCCCCGACTCTTTCTTTACTCCTCAGCCCTTGTGTTCCTGCTAACAGCCTCACCGGCTGCGGCCCTAGTTGAGTGGAGCACGACGGAGATGCACTTTCAGTACGGACATCTCGAAAACCCCTTTTCGGACGCCAACCAGGATGCCTTTATCCTGACTTTGCAGAACACCTTGGGCTGGAAATACGGCGAGAGCTTCTTCTTTGCCGACTTCATCGAGGATGTCGGGCATGACGGCTTCAACCACACCGAAATCTACGGCGAATGGTATCTTTCTCTGAGTCCGGGCAGGATACTGAAGAAAGATTTGAAGATTGGACCGATCCAGGATTTTTCGCTGCTCGGTGGGGTCAACGGCAGCGTAGACGCCAAGGTCATGACGCCAGCAGAGGGGTTGCGAACGGGGGCGCTCCAAAAGAGTCGGACAGCTTTATGCTCGACATCAACTGGGCCTATCCCTTCAATATCGGCAAGCTGTCCTTCTCCATCGAAGGCCATATCGAATATATTCATTGCCGGACCGACGAGTTCGGCGGTCGGGTCAGAAGCTGGTTCTATACCCAGCCGCAGTTCCGCCTGGACCTGGGCAAGTTACTAAGGGAAGGGGCCAATCGGCTCTTTATCGGTCTGGAGTACCAGTTCTGGCACCATAAGCTGGGCACCAGGAACGACGAGATCGTGCCGCAGTTTCTGCTGGTCTGGCGCTTCTGAAGGGGCTTTATGGCGTCACCGCCACGCCCCAGGGAATCTTCCCAACCTCAATCGTCTTGAGCAGCGTATCGGTGGTGGTATCGATCACCGCCACGCCGTCGGACCGGCCCATAGTGGCGTAGAGTTTTTTGCCGTCCGGGGTCAGGGCCGACCACCAGCAGCGCTTGCCTCCCAGCGGAATCGTCTTGGTCACCGTGTTGGTAGCCGGGTCAATCACGCGCACGTCATTGGCTCGGCCGTGTACGACATAGACCTTCGAGCCATCGGGCAGCACCGAGATGCCGACCGGGCGTTTGCCCATGCGGATCGTCTCGGTCACGGCCAGTGTTTCGGTATCGATGACCGAGACGGTGTTGCTCCGCTCATTACTCACATAGGCGGTTTTCCCGTCCGGCATAAAGGCGACGCCACGCGGATTTTCGCCAACCGGAATCGAACTGAGCACCTGATAGGTCCGGGTGTCAATGACCGTCACGTCATGCGAGGTCTCATTCGGCACAAAGGCCATCTTGCCGTCGGGCGAGAGCACCACGGTTTCCGGCTCTATGCCAGCCTGGACGGTAGCAACGACATCCGTGCTGGCCAGATCGACGACACGCATCACGCCTTCATTCTCGTTCACGACGAACAGCAGTTTTTCGTCGTTGCTGAGGTCGATCCCCTCGGGATCAATGCCGACCGGAAAGGTCTCCACGACCCTATTGGTTGCCGCGTCAATGACCGAAATGTCGTTAGAGTTGCCGTTGGCGGCATACACCCGCGTGCCATCAGCCGAGACCAGCACCCCGCGCGGGCGGTCGCCGACCGGCACCTTGGCCACGACCTCGTCCGTTTGCGTATCGATCACCCACACATCGTTCGACTCCTCGTGCGTGACATAGGCGAACGGCTGGGCGAAGGCCGGAACAGCAAAGACTACAAAGCATAGGATCACATACGTACAGGCACCAATGAGACCGTGACGAAATTTCATAACAACTCCTTACCGATGAGCGGGCACAGCAGCGGCGGCCGATTCACACTTTGAGGCAGCCCGGACATAGGCCAATATCTGCCAGATCATATCGTCAGGCAGTTGTCCAGCAAAACCGACCATCTCCGTCTTGGGGACACCGTCACTCACGACCTTGAACATTTCCGCGTCCGTCCCCGAACCGTTTACCCAATCGCAGTCGAACAGATTGGGACATTTGCCGTCCCGGTCGGCATCGGCCTTCACATGACAATAGCCGGCACACACCGCTTCAAATAACATCTCGCCTTCAGCAATCGCCGCAGCATCGCCGGCGACAGGGTTCTGGACCGCATCATCAGCCAGCCCAAGTACAGGGAGCCACATCAGCAGACCGACCAACAGCACACCATACACACGTCTCATATACCTCCTCATTTCTGCGCGGCAAAGAGTAAACGTGCCCTTCTCATCTCCAAAGCAAGGCGGGGCGCGTTTACTCTTTTTCTCGGGAGAGTCGAAACATCTCCATGACGTCATAGGTTTTCTCAAAGGGAGGATGCAACGGCACGCCGTACCGCTGCGCTATGGCCTTGAATTCTCCGCCCTTTCTCAGCCGGGTCAGGGCCGCGTCTATTGCCGCGCGGAGCGCTTGGTCTTCTGTGCGCGTCGCAACATGTTCGTTCCAGCACGCCACCGAGAGCGGTTCGGCCGTGGCAAATGTCAGCTTCGCCCCAGGCTCCTGTTTTGCATACCAGCCTGCGGTCGGACCCCAGACAAAGGCCAATTCTGTGTCTCCTGTTGCCACCGCAGCCAGTGCCTCCTCGGTTGAGAAAAACGTCTGCATCGAAATCTTGAGGGACTCCAGAATAAAGCTGGCAATCGTTTGGGCTTGGACCGCAACGACCTGGTGCTCAATGTCGTGCAAAGATGCCGGCGTCTGCCCCTCGCGCCCCAGGAGCTCAAAAGCCGCCCCGTAGTAGGCGTTGCCGACAGTCACATTGCTGGCCTCACGTACGGCATCTCGGCCAGGTACGCTCAAAATGGCATCGCATGCGTTTTGCGATAGCCGGCGAAGCGGAAAATCGCTCTCATCAACCTCGGTTATCCGCTCGTCATTTCTGACCCAGACAGGAACAAGCGTCCGCCCCATTGTCTTGGCAAGAGCCCGCGCCATATCAACATCGAATCCACGCTCGCCGGACTGGGAAGAAAAGGGGAGGTTATTCCCCAGAAAGCAGACCCGGAGTTGCGCCCCGTCCTCCGCGGAGAGCGGTATTGGCAAGGTCAAGCAAAAGAGACAACCGAGCACCGAAACAACAGCGCTTCTCCACTTTCTCCATACAATCGCTCCAATGGAGAGCCAGGAGCCAAGCAGCACGCAATACAGCAATCTCACGCTCACCTACTCCGCTGGTTTATTCCGGCAGGGCAAACACGAGCAACGCACTCCCCTTACTCGTCAGCGGTGGCTCGCCAACCAGGGTGACGGCCAAACCACCGCCACCGCTGGGGATGGCCACATACTGCCGTCCCCCGGCCTTATAGGTGATGGGCTGGGCGCGCATGGCCGAGCCGGTCTGGAATTGCCATAATAGCTCGCCGGTCGCGTCGTCAAAGGCCAAGGCCAGGCCCTCAAGGTTACCGGAAAACACCAGACCACCGGCGGTCGCCAGGGCACCACCCATCATGGGATATTCATCTTGATAGCGCCATTTGATCTCGCCGGTGGAGGGGTCTATGGCCGACAGATGACCGTAGGATGAGCCATCATCGCCCTGGGTTTTTCCCGGTCCGCCACCCCAGAATGGGATGCCTTTGATAAAGATGGACGTCGCCTTCTTCATCTGCCAACAGCTCTCCACCACAGGCACATACATCAACTGGGTTAGCGGGCTATAGGCCGCGGTGTACGAGCCGTTTTTTCCGCCAACGGAGCCGGGGCAGATGAATTCTTTACCTTCTGCGGTGGGAACGAACTGCGGGTCAACAATCGGCCGACCGGCCTCATCCAGACCTTTTGACCAATTCAGCTTATCGACATATTGGGTGCCGTGCAGGTATTGGCCCGAGGTGCGGTCCAAGACATAGACGTAGCCGTTTCGGTTTGGCTGGGCCAGGGCTTTGACCGTCTCGCCGCTGCGTTCGACATTGACCAGGAACAGATCAGTATTGCCGTCATAGTCCCAGATATCGTGGGGCGTGAACTGGAAGTACCATTTGATCGCCCCGGTATCCGGGTCAAGGGCCAGCACAGAATCTGCGTAGAGATTGTCGCCTTTGCGGACATCGCCGTTCCAGTCCGGGGCGGTGTTGCCCGTCGCCCAATACAACAAATCCTCGTCCGGGTCGTATGACCCCGTTACCCAGGTTGGGGCCCCCCCGTGTTTCCAGGAGTCGCCGGCCCAAGTCTCAGAGCCCGGCTCACCGCCTTCCGGGATGGTATAGCGCCGCCACTTCCGTTCGCCCGTGTTGATATCATAGGAATCGATATAGCCGCGGATACCATATTCGCCCCCGGCAATGCCGACGATCAGATTATCTCGGACGACCAAGGGAGCAACGGTCGCACTGAATCCGTCGCTATGGCGGTCCATCTCGGTGTTCCAGACAACGACCCCGGTTTTCCGATTCAGGGCAACCACATGGGCATCGAGCGTTGCCATAAAGATCAGCTCTCCAGCAACAGCCGCCCCTTTATTCGACGGCCCGCAGCACACGCGCATATCGTCCGGCAGCTCGTGCTCATAGCGCCACAGCAACTCGCCTGTGACCGCATCCAGGGCAAAGAGGTGGTTGTATGCGGCAGTCAGATAGATGATCCCGTCGGCAACAATGGGCGAGGCCTGCATTTGGGCCGGGATACCGGTCTGGAACATCCAGGCCGCCTTCAGGTTTTTGACATTATCCCGGTTAATGTCCGTGAGAGGGCTGAATCGCCAGCCAGCGTAATTGCCGCCGTACATCAGCCAATAGGTCGGGTCGTCCGTACCCTGGAGCAGATGGTCCTGCGTGATGGCTTGAAAAGTATATCCGTCGAGGCCGCCGTTCGTGGCTGGGCTGGCGGCGGGTTTGGCGGAGGCGGCGGGTTTTGCCGCGGGCTGATTTTTGACGGGTTCGGGCTGGGTATCCGCACGCCCACCGACCGCCTGAACGTGGCGGGGGACGCCTAGCAGCGTCAGACAACACATTCCTATGAAAATTCCCTGTAACCAAGATGTGTGCATATACTTCCCTCCTTTACGTGTGAGATTCCACGTAAAACCTCGGTATAGCGCGGTCGAAAAGTACTTGCTTTTCAGTGTCCGGTCAAGGAAGGCAACAAGAGGGACGGCAGTTCTGTTTTGATCCGGAATACGCTTGGTACAGGCCGCTGTACTGCTCTCATGCGGACGCCAGAAGCTCTGAAAAGTCTCACGCCTTGTCTGTCCCAAAACTCTACTATACACCCCCAATAAAGCCAAAGAGTAAGGAGTCATAGAGGACCATCATGAAGTACTATCCATACATCGACCGCGCCAGAGCCATTCTCCTCTTGTACGCGGTTCTTCTTTTTAGCGCATGTGGCGGACAGGACAATAACGGTCACACAACGCAGCACGCGCCGCCCAAGCAGGAGGCATCAGAGCAGCAAGCAGTCCCGCCCCCGCCTGAGCCGCGTGCTCCAGCACAGGTGGACCCGGACGGACGGAGCACTATTGTCGGACTCGTGGTGTTTGACGGGGATATGCCACAGCCACAAGCACTAACGGTCAGCAAGGATGTTGAAGTGTGTGGGAAGACAGAAAAGTTTCCCGAAGCGCTGCTTGTCGGCCCGAACAAGGGCATCAAAAACGCGGTCGTCTTCCTCCGGGCGGTTGCCGGCGGAACCTCTCTCTCACGACCCGAGTCGAATCCGACGATTGACCAGCGTGACTGCGTCTACGCTCCCCACGTCCTGCTTGTTCCGGCCGGCGCAACAGTTGATATCAAAAACAGTGACGGCATCCTGCACAACATTCATACCTATAGCGAGAAAAACCCGGCTTTTAATACCGCCCAGCCGAAGTTCAAGAAAATCATCTCGAAAAGCTTTGCCCAGCCGGAGATGATCCGTGTGACCTGCGATGTACACGACTGGATGACCGCCTGGATCGTCGTGCAGGATCATCCCTATTACACACTCACAGACACAACTGGAGCCTTTCAGCTCAGCGACATTCCCCCAGGCGAGTACGAGCTAAGGGTCTGGCATGAGACACTTGGAGAGCACTCCCGTTCATTGTCGGTCACCGCAGACCAAAGCGTCCCTGTGGAAGTCAGGCTGGCCCGTGCTGGCTGAAAAGGGACAGATGGGATATGGAGAATACCCTCGCGCCGCGGAGGGGGGGCGTACCGCGAGGGAAGGCTCTATGCGGTTTCCTATACGTTCGCTGTCTGTTTTTCGGATCACCCTGCTGGTTGTGGCACTCATCGCCGGACTGTCGGCAGTGCAGTATCGACCCGATGTGAGCGGCCGGGTGTGGCGGGCCGGGAAAGCCGCATGGTGGGATTACCGACTGCTCGACCTGGGACTGACGGGCTGGGGTCAGGCCCCTAAGCAGCCGATTGCCTTCAGCCATGCGCTCCACGCCGGTGAATATGGTCTGGACTGTCTGTACTGCCACAGTGCGGCGCGCGTCTCGCCAGTGGCCCACGTTCCGCCGGTCCAGACATGTATGGGCTGCCACGCCAGGCCAACCCAAAATCTCGAAATCAAAAAAATCCAGACCTACTGGAAAAACCAGGAGCCGATTCCATGGATTCGCGTGCATGCCCTGCCCGCTTTCACCCGCTTTAACCATAAGCGCCATGTCCGGGCCGGGGTCGCCTGCCAGTCCTGTCACGGCGAGGTTCAACGTATGCAACGCGTGGAACAGGTGTCTTCGCTCAAGATGGGCTGGTGCGTGACCTGTCATGATGCCCACCAAGCGAGCAAGGACTGCCTGGTGTGTCACTATTGAGGCGGAAGAACTACGTCATGGCAAGCGGACTCGACAGAAGAAATTTTTTGAAGCTGCTTGGGGCGAGTGCAGCCGCACCCGTCGTGAGTTGCGCCTCAAAGCCGGTCGAAACCATTATTCCGTACGTGGTTCAGCCCGAGGAGATCACGCCAGGGGTAGCCACATACTACGCCACCGTCTGTCAGGAGTGTCCAGCCGGCTGTGGCATGGTCGTGCGGACCAGAGAAGGGCGGGCCGTCAAAGTCGAAGGCAACCCGTCTCACCCGATCAATCAGGGGACGTTGTGCGCACGCGGACAGGCGTCCTTGCAGGGATTGTACAATCCGGACCGTATCCACCAGCCGCTGTATCGCAATGAGGCCGGAGAGCTTACGCCGCTGTCGTGGCCGGAGGCCGAGGCCATGCTGGCCGAACGCCTGCAAAAAATCCGGGCCGACAGCCGAGCGAACAAGATCACGTTGCTCGCCGGCTCGCTCCCGGACAGCGTGTATAGCTTGGCCACGCAGTGGCTTGAGACCCTGGGTTCGGGCCGCCTGATAACCTATGAACCGTTCGGTTTCGAGGCGCTGAGACAGGCGAACCAAGTCTGTTTTCAGCAGGCTTCGATTCCCGCCTATGATCTGGCCAAGGCCCACTTTCTCCTCAGTCTGGGGGCTGATTTTCTGGAAACGTGGCATTCCCCGACGCACTATGCCAGGGCATTCAGCCAGATGCGGAGCGCAATGTCGTCGGGGAAATTCGTCCAGGTCGAATCCCGCATGTCGCTCACCGGGGCGAATGCGGATGAGTGGATTGCGATCAAGCCGGGTCAAGAAGCCTTTCTCGCTCTGGGTCTGGCGCACCTGATTCTCCCGAGCAGTGCAGTTCCTGCTGAAGAAGAGGTACGGCTCAGCCAACTGCTGGAGTCCTATTCGCCGGAACGGGTCGCCACGGTGACGGAGGTGCCGGTCGAGACGATCAAACGACTGGCCCAGGAATTCGTCAGCCACGGGTCGAGCCTGGCCCTCGGGGGTGGAATAGCCGCAAGTTCCCGGCAAGAGACGGCCAGCCTGATTGCGGTCAATCTGCTGAATTATATCGCCGGCAATATCGGCCGGACCGTCCATTTTTATGAGGCACAGGAGAGGCCGCAAGCCAGCTCGTATGCAGCCCTGTTGTCCCTGATTAACGAGATGCAGCAAGGAGAAATACCGCTCCTTTTGCTGGCCAACACCAATCCCGCCTTTAGCCTGCCACCATCTTCGGGCTTTGCCGAGGCGCTCACCCGCGTGCCGTTTGTGGTCAGCTTTTCGTCCTTTCCTGATGAAACAACCGAACAGGCAGACCTGGTTTTGCCCGATCATACACCCCTGGAGAGCTGGGGAGACTCCCATCCCGCAGCCGGCGTATATGGCCTGATGCAGCCCGTCATGCCGCCCGTGTTTGAGACCCAAGCGCTGGGCGAGACTTTATTGTCGGTCGCTCCGCAGGTTGATGAGACGCTCTCGGAATCGCTGCCGTGGAAAAGTTTTTTCGAGTATTTGCAAGCCTCCTGGAAAGAGCGGTACGGCAAGAATCATGAACCGGGCGACTTTGACGCCTTCTGGCGTCACGCCCTGCAACAGGGCGGGGTATGGCAGGCCAAAGAGCCGCGGCGCGCAAGTGTTGGACCGCTGGGCAATAGGGCCTCGCTGCAACAGGGCGGGGTATGGCAGGCCAAAGAGCCGCTCCCTGTTCAGCTCTCCCCGTCCGTATTTGAGACAAGCTTTTCCGAGCCGACTTTTGACAGCGCAGGCGAAGACACGCTGACGTTTATTGTCTCCCCCTCGTCGCGCTATTATGACGGTCGCGGCGCCAACAAGCCCTGGCTGCAAGAGCTGCCCGACCCTATCACGCAAGTGGTCTGGGACTCCTGGCTTGAGATTCACCCTGAGACCGCCGAACGCCTCGGTATTGCGGAGGGCGACCGGCTGACGATTACCTCCCCGTATGGGACCATCGAGGCGAGTGCCTATCTGTACGCCGGTCTGCGGCACGATACGGTGGCCATGCCGATTGGCCTGGGCCATAGCGCTTATGGCCGCTACGCCCAGGGACGCGGCTCCAATCCGGTCCATTTGCTTTCGGCCCAACCCGAAGCCGCCTCGGGCGGTTTCCCCTGGCTTTCGACCACAGTCCGAATCGCTCGCACCGGCAGACGGGCGCCGCTGGTCACAACGGACGGCAGTCGCCAACAGCTCGGCCGCGGCATCGCCCAGGCGGTGACGGCGGGACAGCACGACGAACAGCATCACGCCGAGCATCCCGTCCGCGATATGTACCCGGAGGTGGAGTACGCCGAGTACCGCTGGGGCATGAGTATCGACCTGTCGGCCTGCATCGGCTGTGGAGCCTGTGTCACGGCCTGTTATGCGGAAAATAATATCCCGGTGGTGGGCGAGGACATGGTGGCGCAGGACCGGGAAATGTCCTGGCTGCGGATTGAGCGCTATTTCGAGCAGCCACAGGAAGGAGTAGACGCTCCCGAAGTCCGCTTTGCTCCTATGCTGTGCCAGCACTGCGGTAATGCGCCTTGCGAGCCGGTCTGTCCAGTGTACGCGACCTATCACAACCCGGAGGGACTCAACGCCCAGATCTATAACCGTTGCGTCGGCACTCGATATTGCGCCAACAACTGCTCGTATAAGGTACGGCGTTTTAACTGGAGCGAAGCCGACTGGCCGGCACCGCTTCATCTTCAGCTCAACCCGGATGTCACCATACGTGAACCGGGCGTCATGGAAAAATGCACCTTTTGCGTCCAGCGCATTCAGGAAGGCAAAGACCGGGCAAAAGACGAAGACCGTCCGGTGCGCGACGGCGAGGTCACGCCGGCCTGTGCCCAGACCTGTCCGACACGGGCCCTGACGTTTGGCGATCTGCAAGACCCCGACAGCCGTGTTTCTCAGCAATCGCATGACCCACGCGGGTATAAAGTCTTCGAGTCATTGAACACCAGACCTGCGATTACCTATCTCAAAAAAGTCCGCCGCAGTCCGTAGCGACGCTGAATACGATTCCATGCAGACCAGCCTCAGCTATCTTCAGGTCAATCGCGACCTGCTCAAAAATCTGCTTAGCGCGCCAACGCGGGTCTGGTATGCTTTGCTCGGCTGTGACCTGGTGGTGCTGGCTTTTGGCCTGTATTGCTGGACCTATCAGATCCATGCGGGACTGGGCGTAACCGGGCTGGCTCATCCGGTCGGCTGGGGCGTGTATATCACCAACTTCGTGTTCTGGGTCGGGATTGCCCACTCGGGCACGCTGATTTCGGCGGTGCTCTTTTTATTTCGGGCCCGCTGGCGTACGCCCATTGCCCGCAGTGCCGAAGCCATGACGATTTTTGCCGTGATGACCGCCGGCCTGTTCCCGATTATTCATCTTGGGCGGGCGTGGAACTTCTATTGGCTGCTGCCCTATCCCAATCAGCGTCAGCTCTGGGTCAATTTTCAGTCACCCCTGGTCTGGGATGCCTTTGCAATCACCACCTATTTCACCGTGAGTTTTCTGTTCTGGTATATCGGCCTGATCCCCGACTTGGGAGCGGCCCGCGACCGCACCGAGGGCCTCCGCCGTAAACTCTACACCCTCTTCTCGCTTGGCTGGCAGGGCACGGACCGGCAGTGGCATCACTATTTGAGCGCCTATGGCTTTTTCGCGGCCCTGGCCACCCCGCTCGTGGTGTCCGTGCATAGCGTGGTGTCCTGGGATTTTGCCATGTCCATCGTGCCCGGCTGGCATAGCACCATCTTTGCTCCCTATTTCGTCGCCGGCGCCATCTTTTCCGGCTTGGCCATGGTCCTGACCCTGCTCATCCCGCTCCGCAGGATTTTCGGTCTCGAAGCCTATATCACCGACTACCACTTCGACAATCTGGGCAAAATGATTATTCTCACCTCGCTGATTCTGAGCTATTCCTATGCCAGCGAATTCTTTATTGCCTGGTATAGTGCTAATCCGTACGAGCGAAGCATCTTCTGGTATCGCGCGGTCGGCGACTATGCCCCGCTGTTCTGGCTGATGGTCACCTGCAACTGTGTCGTCCCCATGCTGTTGTGGTGGAAGTCGATCCGCACCAGTACCCTATGGTTATTCGGTATTGCCCTGCTGGTTAATGTCGGGATGTGGCTGGAGCGCTTTGTCATTATCGTGAGTTCACTGTCGCACGAGTTCGACCCTGCGGCCTGGGGTCTGTACCAGCCTTCGTGGGTCGAAGTGGGGATGACGGCTGGCAGTTTTGCCTGGTTCTTTTTATTCTTCCTGCTCTTCGTGAAGTTCCTGCCCCTCGTGTCCTTGGCTGAAGTCAAGGAACACCTGTCGCCTGCGGATAGCATGGCATCGGAGGAATCAGAGCGGGCCCTTGCGCCGTCCAACGAAGCCACACCCGTTGGCCGCGGAACTGGAATGGTTGGCGTTTTTACGAATCCGGACAATCTCGTCGGTGCAGTCCGCTCTCTCCGGCGAGACGGCTATAAAAACCTCAGCATCGTCTCCCCGTTTCCAAGCCATACGCTTGAAGAGGCCCTCGGCACCCGCAAAAGCCCAGTTCGCTATTTTACACTGATCGGCGGCCTGCTGGGTTGTGCTATCGGCTTTGCCTTACCCACCTATACAGCCTTGGACTGGCCGCTCCAAACGAGCGCCAAGCCCATCGTCGCTCTCCCGGCCTTTGCCATTATCGCCTTTGAGTTGACCATTCTCTTTGGGGCGATTGCCACCCTGATTGGTCTGCTCATTAACGCCCGACTGCCTGCACGTTCGGTTGCAATCACGCATGACCCACGTTTTTCAGAGGACCACTTTGGACTGCTCGTCCCGTGTACTGCGGAGCAGACCAGCACTGTCCGGCGACTGATGACGGCCGGCGGTGCAGAGGAGGTCTATGGCCAAGGCGTGTAGGCATCGCGCCGGCACGGGCAGCCGTGGTCGGGTCTGGAGGCGCGTCGGTCTCTGTCTTGGCTTGGGACTCTTCTACGTTGCTGTTGCTCATGCCCTGCCGTGGAATGACGACATGTATTGGCAGCCCGAACTTGAGGCCGAAACGGCCGCTCGACCGCCCGTGGCCAATAGCGTGCCAATAACAGGCATTGAACCGCCCATGTCGTCGCGCATTACCGAGCGCATACAGGCTGGTCTGCGCATCCGGAATCCGGTTGAATCCACACCACAGTCCATCCAGAACGGCAAAGATCTCTTTCGGATTTACTGTGCAATGTGCCACGGCGAGCAGGGCAGAGGCGACGGCCAGATGGTGGGCAAGGTCGTTCCTTCTTCGGACCTTCATGTAGAGAGAATCAGAAACCAAAAAGACGGATATCTGTATGCGACCATCCGGAGTGGAGGGTTGGTGATGCCGGCCTATCAGCACGCACTTCCAACCACAGAGCGATGGGACCTTGTGAATTACGTCCGCCACCTCCAACAGCAGGAAGCCCAGCGGGAACAGCCACAATGAGTGCCGGGCCCCTCACAGGAACGTCTCAGAGCGTGTCTCCGGATACACCCTCTCGTCCTTTTACCCTTGGCCTGTGGGTCCTGGTCGGGCTGGGTCTGCTCACTTTTCTCATTGGCGTTGCCGGGGAGAACGCCCAACGGGCGTGGCAGGCCTATCTGGTCAACTGGCTTTTCTGGTCGGGGCTGGCGCTCAGCGGACTGACGTTTGCGGCCGTTCTCCAGGTCACAAAGGCGGAATGGGCTGGATCGTTGCGACAGCTTGCCGAAGCACTGGCCGCCTTTCTGCCGATTTCCTTTCTTCTTCTTCTTTGCCTCTTTCTAGGCAGCGAACAACTCTTCTCGTGGATAGCGGATCCGGTCCCGGCTAAACAAGCCTGGTTGAACAAGCCCTTCCTGATGCTCCGCACCCTCTTTGGTTGCATTCTCCTCTACGGCTGCGGGTTCGCCCTGCTGCGGGCTTCACTTCGAGCAAGGCGCACTCTCCCGCGTGTCCTGGTCCCGTTTGTTTCCCACGAGAACGTCGTGAATATACCCAGGCGGAAGCGGCAGCTCGCGATCCTCTCGTCCGTTTTTCTGGTGCTCTACTCGATTGTATTCAGCCTGCTGGCCTTTGATCTCGTGATGTCGCTTGAACCACACTGGATCAGTACTTTATTCGGCGCCTATTTTTGTATTGGGAATCTGTATGCGGGGCTCAGCCTCCTCGCCATTCTCGCCGTGCTGACGCGCGCATCTACTCTTTTTTCTGCTGAACGCAGCCACGACCTTGGCAAGCTCATCTTTGGCTTTTGTGTCTTATGGACATATCTGTTCTGGTGTCAGTATTTACCGATTTGGTATGGCAATCTGCCGGAGGAGACTGGTTTTCTCGCCGTCCGCCTGTTTGACGCGCCGTGGACAACAATCAGTTTTGTTGTCCTGCTCCTCAACTTTCTCCTGCCTTTCCCCATCCTTCTGCTGCAATGGGTCAAGCGTACCCCTGTCACTCTGGCTTGTATCAGCGCCCTTATCCTGGTCGGCATGTGGCTGGAACGCTACGTCCTTGTTGTCCCTTCCGTCTGGCGGGAGCACTGGCTCCCCCTTGGGTGGGTTGAATTGGGGGTGCTGCTGGGTTTCTTCGCCCTGTTCACACTGGCCTTTCGGGCTTGGGTGAGGATATTTCCCTTACGGCTCCCCGCAGCGTAACCGTTCGGCCTGGGGACACGGAGACAAGTCAGGGGCTCAAGGGTATGATTATGGCTGCTCCCCTTGTCCGGAACACTCCCATAGGGTTGTACATTTCCGCATTTCGCGTCATACTGCCAGCCTTCTTGTAATTTGTCATTTAAGGACTCAGCGCATTTCAACTCGGCCGTCACGGCCACGGGGACTCCACACCGACTGACGCCGGCGTGGACTGACCCGAGAGGAGGGCATCATCGGAAACAAGATTTTTGTTGGAAACTTGAACTTCGACACCACACGGGGCGAGTTGGAAGCTCTCTTTTCCGAAGTGGGCGAACTTGTCGAAGTTTTTCTCCCGTCTGATAGGGCGACCGGCCGGCCGCGGGGATTCGCCTTTGTCGAATTCACCGACCCCGCCTCTATTCCTGCTGCGGTAGAGCGCTTCGACGGGTACGAACTCGACGGCAGAAATCTCCGGGTCAACCAAGCTGAGGACCGTCCTCCCCGCCGGTCCTCACATCCTTCGGGTGGCGGTGGAGAGCGTTCTTTTGAACGACCGTGGGGAGGACCGAGGGGCGGCGCAAAACCGAAGGGCAGTCGCCGCAATCTTCGTCGAGGAAAGCGTAGTTTGTAGATTTCGTCTTCTCAATTGCAAAGTGGCGGCGGGCACGGCAGCCCGCCGTTTTTACGTTTGCCCTCTCCTGCACTTCTCCACCCACCCCTGCCAGGCTGGAAAGAGTAAATGTATCCAGCATCTTATGTCTGTGGAGGACACGGTTACTCTTTACCTCGTATCCAATACCTGACATTGTGGTCCGTATACTGACGCGTACCGAAGCGTAACAGGAGGGACATATGCTTCAAGTGTTCTCTATGCCAGTGGGCTTTCTCGAATTCGACAGTCGGCTCTTCTTTCCGCAGGACGAGCAGGGCGAGCAGATCACTATCCCGGTGCCGAGCTATTTGATTACCCACCCCAAAGGGAACGTGGTCTTTGACACTGGCGTACACTGCTCCTGCATAGACGATGCCAAGGGCCGTCTTGGCGATATTGCCGATACGTTTGTTCCCCGAGCCAAGCCGGGCGAGGAAATTGTCAGTCAGTTGGCAAAATTCAAGCTCACCCCAGATGATATTACGTATGTGGTCAACTCGCACTTCCACTTTGATCATGCGGGTGGGAATGAGTTTTTTCCGCACTCGACCTTTCTCGTCCAGAAAAACGAGCTTGAGGCGTCAAAAGACCCGGTCCTCAGAGAAAAAGCGTTTTTTGATCCTCAGGACTACGATCACCAACTCAACTATCAAGCCGTAGACGGCGAGCTGGATATCTTTGACGATGGCACGCTGGTGCTTTTTCCAACCCATGGCCATACCCCAGGCCACCAGTCCCTACGCATTCGCATCACCAAAGGCACGGACATCGTGGTGACCGGGGATGCCTGTTACACCAAGCGCAATATGGACGAGAACATGTTGCCGTCGATTGCCTATGACACGGATGAGATGTATCGCTCGCTCGGCACGCTACGCGACCTGAAAGACAAACAAGGCGCGACGATTATCTACGGCCACGACCCGGCCCAGTGGCAGCAGATCAAACACGCCCCTGAGCCGCTGGCCTAAGTATTGATCGCTCCTAGCCCTCTTCCCCGTCCTCTCTTCCCTCTCCCCTGGCAGGAGAGCCTGTCCTGAGCCTAGTCGAAGGGGGCTAGGGCTTTTCATCCTGCCGGCTATCAAGAATCGTCCTCATTTCCTGCCGATGGGCCTCCACGAACTAATAGGTCCGAACGCTTCCAGCCACAAAAACCTTGAAGCGGTTTTCGGGCTCACCTGGAACGACTTCAACAACCGCCCCCTTTACGGACGGGTCGGACTTCAAGACCACGACCTGACCGGGTGAAAATTCACTCATGCGCTTTTCCTCTTCTTGTTTCTCTTGTCCTTGTTGGAGCAATCAACCGCTAGGACCACATTTTCCAGACCTCAGGGCAATGCCCGACCGTTGCTTCTCTGCCGTTGCGAACAATGGGCGTGCGCAGGAGGAGAGCGTCTTCAAGGAGCAGGGTTTCGATCCGGGTGGCGTTCAGCGACGCATGCGTTAGTCCTTTTTCAACAAAACGCTTGCCGGTTGTGTTGATTAAATCCTCCAACGGGACACGCGCCGATACCGAGCGTAATTCGCCCTTTGACATTTCTTTTTGGCTGAGATCAATGAAATGAAAAGGAATCCGGCGCTCCTTGAAAAAGCGCTGAGCCTTGCGGGTCTCAGAACATTTTTTCAGGCCAAAAATCTGAATATTCATCGGGCGCTCCTTCTCCTGTGCTAACAGCCGTCAGAGGCCGGATCAGGCATTCTCCTTACTTGACATCATCCTCAGATCACCCATAGGCTATACGCCCTCTTGTCCTACCAATCGGAGGAAGTTTTGTACAATAAGACCATCGTTCTTCTCTGCTTTGGACTATTCCTGCTGGGAGCGTCTGTGGCCTTGCACAACCAGGCACTCGCCCAGAGTACGAGCCCGCCAACGTCTTCAGAGACAACCGGTCAAACGAGTCCAACCGTACTTGAGCCCGTCGTCGTGACGGCGACTCGGAGCAACACCTCTCTGGCTGAGGTGCCTGCCGCCGTGAGCGTTATCGACCAATCGGATATCCAATTGGGGCTGCCGACTATCGGCTTTGAGGAGCCGCTCAGCCGCGTCCCCGGCGTCTTTGCCCAGAATAGCGCGAACTTTGCCCAAGATTTCCGTCTCTCAATTCGTGGCTTTGGCACCCGGACCGCTTTTGGGGTACGTGAGGTCAAAGTGCTGGTTGATGGCATCCCGGAAACCTCCCCGGATGGGCAAACCCAACTCGACAATATCGATCTTGGGGCGGCTCGGCGCATTGAGGTTTTGCGCGGGCCCTCTTCTTCGCTGTACGGCAATGCGTCCGGGGGTGTCATCAACATCATTACCGAAGACGGCCCAACCACGCCATTTTTTGAGACACGCCTGATGGGGGGCTCGTTCGGACTCCAGAAATATCAGGCAAAAACAGGCGGCCAGGCCGGCAAGCTGAATTATATGTTCAACGCCTCCTATTTGTCTCTGGGCGGTTTTCGGGATCACAGTCGCGCGCAAAATGTCTTACTGACAGGCAAGCTGAAATACGCGCTCAGCCCCACGTCGCACCTCACCACTCTGATGAGCTTTATGGACGCGCCCTTCGCCGACGACCCGGGCGGCATCACGCGGGCGCAGGTCGATGCGGATCGCGCGCAGGCCCGAGACCGCAATGTCTTACTCGCTTCGGGCGAGCGGGTGACTCATGGCAGGCTCGGCTTTGTGTACCGCAACCAGTTTCTCCCAGGGCACGAGATCACAGTTACGCAGTACTCTATATTCCGTCAGTTCGAGACCAAGCTGCCCATCATACCACGTTTCGGTTCCGGTGTGGTCAAATTCGACCGTTTTGGGGTCGGTGGTAGCGTCAAGTACGCGCACGACGGCCGGTTCTTCGGGTTTCGGAATCGTTTTATGCTGGGCGTTGATGTCGAGTTGCAGGCCGATAATCGCCGCCGGTTTGATAATAACGAGGGAGATGTCGGCCAGCGCCGCTTCCACCAGGACGAAGACGTGCGCAGCGCCGGGCCGTTTCTGCACGACGTCTTCTATCTGCGCGACAATTTCCAGCTCAGTTTTGGGCTGCGATACGACAATGTCCGTTTTTCGGTGAATGACCAGTTTCTCGAAGACGGCGACCAGTCCGGCGTGCGGACCTTTGATCACATCAGTCCCATGGGGGGTATTCTGTATAGCCCGCTTGACCACCTGCACGTATACGCCAATGTTTCAACCGCTTTCCAGGTTCCGACCACGACCGAGTTGGCCCGGCCCGACGAAGGGGGCGGCTTCAATAACGACCTGAATCCGCAGCAGGCTCTGAATTACGAAATCGGGGCGCGCGGCAACATCTGGAAGCGCCTCACGTATAACCTAGCCCTGTTCTGGATTGTCATCGATGACGAACTGGTAGCATTTGAGAGCGAATCGGGCCGGAATTTCTTTCGCAACGCGGGCCGTTCAGAGCGGAAAGGGGTTGAGTTCGCGTTTCATATCACTTTGCTGGAGGGCCTGCGCTGGACCCTGGCCTATAGTTTTCTGGAGGCTGAATTTGACCGCTTTATTACCCCGAGTGGGCGTTTTGATAATAATGATGAGCCCGGCATTCCCCCGCATCAACTCTTTACCGAACTCTTCTATGCCCACCCCTCGGGCTTCTACGGCGCGTTGAGTATTCAGCACGTTGACGATTTCTATGTGAACAACGCCAACTCGGCAGAGAACGACGCGTACACCGTACTGAATCTGCGCATGGGCTATGAAATGAGCGTGGGAAGCAGCCGTATTGCGCCCTTTGTCGGTATCCGAAACATCGCCGACGACGGTTATAATGGCCTCACTCGCCTGAATGCGCTGGGCGGACGCTTCTTTGAGCCGTCAGCCGGCATTAACGCCTATGGTGGTGTGACCGTGAGCTACGATTTCTTGTAGGCCAGACTGTTCAGCAACGACGGAAGACTCTCAGCCCTCTTCTATCCCGGCACTGAGGCTTTTTGCATTGCAGCTTTGTTCGGTCCTGTTATGGTGGGATGACCATGTCAGAACTGGATGTTCTCAAGGAGAGAATCGCCTATCTGAAGGAGTTGTGACATGGATATTATCGGCTCCCTCGTTTTCCTGGCGTTTATCGGCACGCTGATCTATTGCGCCATTGATGCTCTACGCCGAACCAAGTAGCTGCTGCGCCCCCAGGTCCTCAAACCACGGCATCACCAGCGTCTCGTTGATTGAGTATGGATAGGCGTGGCCCCAGTCCGGCAGTTCCTTATAGGTCACGTTGTAGCCCAGCTTTGTCAGCCCATCGTGCGTCTGTCGGGTGACATCAACGTGAAAGATCGGGTCCTGTTCGCCATGCACGATGAAGATGGGCAGGTCTTTGCCTTGGCCCCGCTTCAGGAGATGATTGATCGCGGGATGAATCCGCCCGGCCACCGGGGCAATGCCGGCAAAAATGTCTGCATACGCAAGCCCCAGGACGTAGGTAAAAATCCCGCCGTCAGAGAATCCGGTAAGATATACCCGGCGGCGGTCCACCGCATAGGTATTCCACACCTCTTCCAGCATGGTGAGGATAGAGCGGCGGTCCAGAACGGGATTCGGAGGGATGCCGGGCAAACGAATAGCCGACCAGGTTTCCCGCACTGACTTCGGGGCAAGCAGCATATAGCCCTTGCTCTTTGCGGCCCGCAGCCACGTCAGCAGATAGTCGTCTTCCCGACTGTAGCCGCTGTGGAGGCAGACAATGAGCGGCCATTCTGTATGCGGGGTGTAATTCTCAGGCACGTATAAAGAATAGGCTGAGCGTTGCTCCTCCCGCTCTTTACGGATGAGACCGACCGGGACGTCCAGGTCCGGCGCCTGTATTTCCAAGGCAGGGAGAGATGCCAGAACATCAGGAAAAACCCAGTGTTGTTGGAGGATGGGCAGCCCGGCACGCAGTTCGTACAGCAGATATTTCCCCCGGCAGAACTCATACCGCCCTTTCAGGAAATCCATGGCAAACTCTTGACCGATGAAACGTAACAGAAACGCATAGGCGTCAGCGCAGTGCCGAACCGCTTTGCTGAACGTGGTGTGGAACTCGTAAAGCGACTCCGGCGGAGAAAAGAGCGCCAAGTCTGTCTGGAGTGCCTCGACCGTCTCCCCGAGTCTCTCTCTTAACTGGGCATTCTGTTCGGCCAGCCGGTGCATGTGGAGCCCTTCGAGATGGGCTTCGATTACCCGCAGGAAGTCCAGGAGTCGTTGCTCAGCGTGCTGTATTCCAGCGGTGTATTGCCTGCTCTCCGTTTCCATGGCCCCCTCCCTTTTGGACATGGATTACTGAAATCAAGATCAAGCCTGACAAGGCAGCCCTGGTCCACTTCTTCTTGACAGCGAAGAAAGAGTCATGTTTCTCTGCTGCAATCATCAGACCATCTCATATCAGGCTTTGTATGGAAAACACACAAGCGATTTCCGCTCCAGAGACATCCGCCTCGAACGAAGAAGACAGTCAGCTCTCCCGCCTGCTCAAGACCCTGGGACCGGGTCTGCTCTTTGCCAGCACCGCTATCGGCGTCTCACATCTGGTGCAGTCGACCCGCGCGGGGGCTAACTATGGCTATGCGCTCCTGTGGGCAGTGATTATCGCCAACCTCTTGAAATATCCGTCCTTTGAGTATGGCTCGCGCTATGCGAACGCAACCGGAGAAAGCCTGATCGATGGCTATAAGCGGTTCGGGAACTGGGCCTTATACCTCTACTTGTTTATTACGGTCAGCCCCATGTCCATTATTATCGCGGCCATCTGTTTTACCACCGCCGGACTGCTGAACAACCTGCTCGCCCTTGACCTGCCGGTTATCCACACCGCTTTGTTCCTGATCGTCGGCTGCATCAGCATTTTGCTGGTCGGGAAATACAGCGCCCTGGACAGCCTCATCAAAGTCATTTGTACGATACTGTTTCTCTCCACTCTGACCGCTTTTATGCTCACCCTCTTGCGTGGTCCGACTGCGCCCGTGCTCCTCTACTCGTCCGAGGTCTGGACCGCCTCAGGCTTTGCCTTTCTCATTGCCCTTATGGGCTGGATGCCCGCCCCCTTGGATTTATCGGCCCTGAACAGCCTGTGGACGCTTGAACGTTTTCAGCAGACCGGCTACCGGCCAACCCTGCGAGAGACGCTGCTCGATTTTAATGTTTCGTATGTGATGACGGCGTTTTTGGCCGTCTGCTTTATGACGCTTGGGGCCTTCATCATGTACGGTTCCGGTCAGTCCTTCTCGAATCAGAGCGGGACGCAGTTCACGCATGAGGTGATTCGGCTCTATACCGCAACGCTTGGAGACTGGAGCTATATCATTATCGCCTCTTCAGCCTTTTCCGTTATGTTTGGTACCGCCCTGGTCATCTTTGACGGCTATGCCAGGGCAATGGACCGCACCTGGGCCTTATTATTTCCCCGCCACCAAGACGGACAGGACAACCGCACGGTATATAACGCCTGGCTCCTCATTGGCGCGGTTGGCGGCTATCTGATTATTGCGCTGTTTCTGACCAGCTTTACCACGTTAATCGACTTGGCCACGATTATCTCCTTTCTGGTCGCACCGATTATCGCCCTGGCCAATCATCGGCTCGTCCTCAGCCCCCACGTGCCGCAAGCTGCACATCCCCCGCACTGGCTGCGGCTGCTGAGTTGGGCCGGCATCGTCTTTCTGACGGTCTTTACCCTGGTGTATATCGGCATGCGGTTGACTGGCAGCTGATAGAATGTGGAATTACGCTGTCGAAACCCCGCCAGACCGAGTGGAACTGCATCCGAAGAGCTGCGGGTACAATTTCTGTAACTGTCACCGATCAGCATAAAAATCCATTACCTGGGTAACATGTTCGATTCAACCTGAGCTATGTGCGACCGGGCGGAAACTGGCGGAGCGCCAGCGGGTTGGAATCGCTCTATAACCAGAACAATGGAAATGGTGCCAAGGCTGAACGACTCGTCAGCCAGGGGGTCATAAGAGTCCTTGGCACGCTGAGCGCTTCGTCTGCAGCTACCGGAAACAACGGCGTTGCATCAATAACCTACCGAACAAGCCTCATTGTCTCTGATTTTTCTCAGAATACAGTTACGTCACTATCTTTAGCAGTACAAGGCCAAACTTGGGTCGTGGCACAGGTGTACCATTTATTTTTTCTTTCCGCGGATTCGCCTGACTTGGACCATTTCCCCCTGTTCCCGGCCCCAATTTCAGCCCGATTCAGGGACTGGCTGCATTCCGCCCCTGTCGATGAAGTGCAGCCCCTGGGGGGATTTCGAGTGGGAGGACAACTCACCAAGTAAGAGCCGCTACAAGCCGCCCCCTAGGGGATGACGCGTCGCCACCATTCCCACCTGTACCAATCCGGGGCTACTGAGTACACGACCCAAACTTGGTCACGAAGCTAGAGGGATTCTTGTTCATGGTAGAGCCCGAAATCTCACAGTAGACATCCGATAAGGGGCGGGGCAACATCCCAAGGGAGAACTGCTGCAATACCGCCTCGATGTGCAATTCTCCGCATGTCGGTAAGCGGGTGAGCCCGACACTATCGGCTGTATGTATCGCTTGCGCCCCATCCTGCGCGGGGGTATACCAGTGGCATGACAATTGAAGTTGGCGGTTTTATCGCCTTGGCTGCCCTGATGGTGGGCCTGTTCGCTTGGCTTCGCCAGGACATAGCAGCGATGAATACCCGCCTCTCCAGCTTCGAGGCCCACACGGACGCCCAGATAACCGACCTCCGCGAGCGCATGGACGCCCAGATAATTGACCTCCGCGAGCGCATGGACGCCCAGATAATCGACCTCCGCGAGCGCATGGCAAAGCTGGAGGGACTGCTCGAAGGGCTGCGCGAGTCCATCACGGGCCGGCACGTGGCCTAGCGCTTCTACGCCGTCCAGCCATCCCCCTTTGAGTCATCCTCGTCTCCACCCACACCATTCCCTGATGGTTCCTTTGACGTTGCTGCGAGACTTGTTTCTCAGATGTCTCCAGCTATCATCGACCGTAATCCATAACCTGTGTTACGCAGTGAACCGTGCGAGGATGTGTACAAGGAGGAGGGAGACGTCATGACCAAATCGGAAGTAATCCGCGACAAGAGCGAAATCCCGGCGTTGGCCGCGGTCCGGTGGTGGGCGGACGAACGCTGGGGGACGGCGGCTACTGAGCTGGACCGGCATCGCCTTTCTGACGGGCTTTACCCTAGTGTATGTCAGTATGCGGCTCATGCGTTGACCAGGCATCAACGCCGGCAACGACGGGAGCCGAGCCAACCGGATGAGGTGAGCTTCACGGTTTCTCCCAATCCACGGACGGGACTCTCGTGGGGCCAGGCAATTCACAACGGGACTGGGTGAGCGGGGTAAAGAGCCCCGGGTGTAACTCACCAAGGTCTGTCCGCAATCCACAACGATCTGGGACACTGTGGCGCGTGACGCCCCAGTGTAACTCACCAAGGTCTGTCCGCAATCCACAACTACGATCTATCTCAAACAAGGCCACCTGCAGTGTAACTCACCAAGGTCTGTCCGCAATCCACAACCCCGCAATCCACAACCCTAATCGGCTAGCTTTTTGGGCCGGTCAAGATATGGCCCATGCCGTCGAAGAACTGCTTGACCCAGTGACTGCCCTTCTGCGCGGACACAGCTTCCAGTTCACCCTTGTCCAGCCACATGCCCTGACACTGCCCGCACTCGTCAATCTCGACTTCTTCGATGAGCCGGGTGGTCAGCCGCACCCCGCACTTGGGGCAACGATTCAGAGCCAACTCACGCACCTCCTCCTCGTGCTCGGCCTCACGCTGCTCTTTCATCTTGTTGATCAACTCACGGTCGCGTTCCGCAAAATAGCGGCTTTCCTCGGCCTGCTCTTTTTGGTGCAGCTTGGTTCCCAGACGATCTTTGTCTTCCATGGGGTTTCCTCCTCGCGGTTATGCCTGTCCTGGGCCTGTCGAAGGGATCGCTTCCTCCGCTGGTGTCAGTATGTCCTGCCCGGTGTAAGCCGACAGCCCTCAGGCCGTATCCACCACGACTCGCAGCATATCGGTCTCGGTCACAATACCGACCAGCCGGCTGCCCTCCAACACGGGCAGGCAACCAATTTTGTGCTCTATCATCAGCCGGGCGGCGTCCCGGACCGGGGCGTCCGGGCCGATGGAAATCGGATCGGCCATGATCTCTTTGACGACGACGCTTTCCAGAAAGGCGCGCTGGGCCTTTTCTCCGTACTGCATGACCGTGCCGAGCGAGGCCCGGTACAGGTCGCGCTGACTGACGACCCCGACTAATTCATCGTCCTCGACGACCGGAAAATGCCGGATGCGGCCCAGGTTCATGATATCTTTTGCCAGCAGCAGTGTGTCATTCCGTCCCAGCGTAGTCACCTCAACGCTCATAATGTCCCGTACAGTCTTTGCCATAGTCTCTTCCTCCTGCAAGCAGTTTATCCTACATCACTCAGTGTAACCCACCCAAGTCTGTCCGTAAATCACAACCCTTGCCAACATAGGCCATAGAGGCATATATCAGGCACCAGACCTGTCCTGAGCCTAGCCGAAGGGAAGGAACACTTGTGGAATCACGCACCTCTCACGTTATTGACGAAATTAGAGCGGCCAGTCGGATCGAAGACGGCATGACGGTTGCCATCGGCTCCCCGACCCCGATGGCCCTTGTCCGTCAGATCATCCGGCGCGGCTTGAAGGACCTGACGGTGGTCGATGTCGGTCTGTCACTGGACATGCTCATTGCCGCCGGTTGCGTCAGAAAAGTCGTCAGTTATTACGCCGGCGGTGGTTTTGGGGTGCCGGTCGCCCCGGCCTTTCGCCGGGCCGCGGAGCGTGGCGAAATCGAGGTCTGGGAATGTGAAGAAGGCGTTCTGACCTCGGGCCTCCAGGCCGCGGCCCAGGGTCTGCCCTTCCTGCCGTGGCGCGGTGGCGTCGGGACTTCTCTGCCCGAAGTCAACCCGGACCTCAAGGTCTTCACCGATCCGGTGCGGGGCGAGACCTTGCTGGCCGTCCCACCGATCAAGCCCGATGTGACCCTCTTGCACGCAGCCGTTTCCGACGCGTATGGCAACGTTCAGCACGTTGGCGGGCCGGGCTGGATAGACCTGTTCATGCAGCGCGCCGCGGACCATACCATTGTCCAAGTGGAAAAAGTCGTGGCCAATGAGGAAATCCGGAAGGACCCGTGGGCCACAACGATTGCCGGTGCGGATGCCATTGTGCGCGTCCCCTACGGCGCCCATCCGTTCTATAGCCGGGGCTATTACGTCCAAGACAACGCTCATCTCAAAGGCTATCTGGACGCCTCGACCGCCGCGGCCAAGGGCGATACCGAAGCCCTGCACGCGTATTTCGCCCACTACTGCCGGGGACCGGCAACCCATGCCGACTATTTGGAACAGATCGGCATCCGGCGGCTGCTGGAACTGCACGAGTACTAATGCATCCTCCCGAGGAAAAGACTATGCCGCGCGATATTTCTGCCCAGGACCTTTCTCCGCAAGAGATCATGGCCGTTTTTCTTGCCCGCGACCTGAAAGACCGGGAACATTTGATGGTCGGAGTGGCCATGCCCATTGTTGAAGCCGCGGTGCGCCTGGCTCATCTGCTGCACGGCCCCAATATGGAGCTGATCTTCTTTGGCACCCGCATGAATGTTGCCGACCGACATACCCTCCCCCTGCCAGCCTTTGCCTGGGATAGGCGGGTGGTGCGCTGGGCGGAGTCGTTCAGCGATACGGGCCATCGTTTTGAAGATGTCAAGCACTGGCATAAGCGCGTGTTTTTTATTGGCGGGGTCCAGGTTGATCCGCACGGCAATACGAACTTGATCGGCGTCGGGTCGGACTATGCCAAGCTCCGCTTTCGTGGCCCCGGTTCGGTCGGGACGCCCACGCTCAGCACCCACGTGGGCCGCTATTATATTGTCCTCAATTCCCACTCGCCGCGGATTCTGGTTGAGCGCTGCGATTATATGAGCACCTATGGCTGGGGCGGAGGCGGGAGGGACGCCCGCAAGAAACTGGGGCTGCCCGGCGGAGGCCCCAGGTATTGTGTCACCCCGCTGTGCGTCATGGACTTTGACGAAGAAGACAAGCATATGCGTTTGCATTCCGTTCACCCAGGCGTGACGCCAGAAGAAGTGCAGTCCCAAACCGGCTTTGCCCTCAGAATGCCAGACCAGATCCCAACGACACCCACGCCAACCCCGGAAGAGCTGCACGTGCTGCGCACCCGTGTTGATCCTGAGGGCCGCTTGAGAAGGATGTAGCCGGGCGGAAACGGGGCGGGTCAGCATCCGCCCTGGGGGACGGACCCTCGCGCTACCCCGCGGCTTCTTCTGCTCCTACAAACAGGCCGGACATCTCCTCTTCGGCAACGACGAGCGCCGATGTTGGGCGTAGCGCGATACCGTTGGCCTCTCCGCCCGTCGCGCCGCCGTCCGTATAAATATGTTCCAGGCGAGCCGTGCAGGTGCCGTCGCGTTGGGTATCGTACCCGACGACCCGAAAAGGCAGCAGGACCAGGGTCCCGACCGGTTCCGGCTCTACCGGCTCACGCACCGTCTCGGTCATCCCCGGCCCAATCACCTGGACCCGGTAATTCTCTTCTTTTGATACATCCCGTACTGGTCGCATCTCTGTCTCCTTCACACTGCCCGAAGGTATAATTTTATCGCCCTCGCAGGCAGGTACATAACAAACCACGCCTGGCCTGACATCCGCCCCTAAGTGAGCATTTCCGGTCCAGCCGTCACACGCTTGTCAGACGTGTGGCCCTTTACTCTTTTCGCAGAAGCGTTTATCTTCCCCGCGTACCGCCTCGGGTGTGGCCTTCGTGCGCCGACACCCTGCGGAGGGCAGTCATTCAGTATTCCCAGAGACGAGGAGGGTAAACGAAAACATGGACATCAACTCTGATGCGGTGTCTCTCTACGCAATGATTCTCGGCGCGGTCGGGCTCGTCGTGGCGTTTATTATTTTCAAGTCCGTTTCCAATCAGCCCGGCGGCAATGACCGGATGCAGGAGATTGCCGGCTCTATCTATGAAGGGGCCATGGCTTTTCTCAAGCGTGAGTATCGAATCCTGATCATTTTTGTGCTGGTCGTCTTCGGCCTGCTCGCCTGGAAAGTCGCGGTTGAGACCGGGATCGCCTTTCTGACCGGTGCGATATGTTCCGCGCTGGCCGGCTATCTCGGCATGCAGTCGGCCACCAAGGCGAATGTCCGCACCTCTGAGGCCGCCAGGGCAGAGGGTGAGGGGGCCGCGCTGCTGGTGGCGTTCAATGGTGGCGCGGTCATGGGCCTGTCGGTCGCCAGCCTCGGCCTGCTCGGGGTCGGCGCTTTTCTCGGCCTGTACTCCGACCCGGAAACCTCAAAATACATCAGTGGCTTTGCCATGGGTGCCAGTTCCATCGCCCTGTTTGCTCGGGTCGGGGGCGGCATTTATACCAAGGCCGCGGATGTTGGCAGCGACCTGGTCGGCAAGGTTGAGGCCGGCATCCCCGAAGATGATCCCCGCAATCCCGGTGTGATTGCCGATAACGTCGGGGATAATGTCGGCGATGTGGCCGGTATGGGCGCGGACATTTTCGAGTCCTATGTGGGCTCCATTATTGCGACGATTGCGATCGGCGCGACGGTCATCGTGGGAAGCGATATCTGGAACAAGCTGGGCGACGCGGGGGTGGAAGAAGCCGTGTTGCGCAATGCCCTCATGGCCCTGCCGCTCAGCATGGCGGTCGTCGGCCTGCTGGCCTCCTTTCTGGGCATCTTCTCGATGAAGGCGCTCAAGAACGCCGGGCCGCAGAACGCGCTGCGCTATTCCGGGTTCATTGCTGCGGGTGTGTTCATTATTGCGGCGCTGGTTCTGGTGAATGTCTTTCCCGTGGCGACTGGTATTTTCTGGGCAGTGGCGTCGGGTTGCGTGGTCGGTGTCGGAATCGGCCTGATCACCGAGTACTACACCTCGGCCTCGCCCGTAGCGCGGGTGGCAGAAGCCAGCAGGACGGGCTATGCCACCAATATCATTCACGGCCTGGCGGTCGGTCTGGAAAGCTGTGCGCTGCCCGTGCTGGCCATTTGCGCTGCCATTTTTATTGCCAACCACTTTGCCGGCCTGTACGGCATCGGGATTGCCGGCGTCGGCATGCTGGCGACCGTAGGCGTTACCATGTCCGTCGACGCCTACGGCCCTGTGGCAGACAACGCGGGCGGTATTTCCGAGATGGCCGAACTCGGCCCGGACGTCCGCAAGATTACCGACGGCCTGGACGCCCTGGGTAATACCACCGCGGCAATGGGAAAGGGCTTTGCCATCGGCTCTGCCGCCCTGACCGCCCTGGCCCTGTTTTCCGCGTTCACCCAGGCGGTTGATCAGAATCGACTGGCGGCGGGACTGGAACCGCTGCTGATCGTGGTGACTGATCCGGTCGTGGTTATTGGTCTGCTTCTGGGCGGGATCCTGCCGTTCTTTATCGGAGCCCTGACCATGACCGCGGTAGGCCGGGCAGCCGGTCAGATGGTAGATGAAATCCGGCGGCAGTTCCGCGAAATCCCCGGTCTGCTCGAAGGCAAGGAAGGCGCTCGACCAGATGCGGCCCGCTGTGTGGATATTTCAACCGCGGCGGCGCTCAAGGAAATGATTCTGCCCGGTCTGACCGCGGTGATCGCTCCGGTCGTGGTCGGTCTGGCTCTGGGCGCGGCGGCCCTGGGTGGCATGCTGGCCGGGGCGACCGTGACCGGCGTGTTGCTAGCCTTGTTTATGGCCAACGCGGGCGGTGCCTGGGACAACGCCAAAAAATCGATCGAAAAGGGCGAGATCGAGGGTGAGGCCAAAGGCTCGGAAGCCCACAAGGCCACCGTCGTGGGCGACACGGTCGGCGATCCGCTGAAAGACACCTCGGGCCCCTCGCTCAACATCCTGATCAAGCTGATGGCGGTCGTGGCGCTGGTGATCGCACCGCTGCTGGTGTAGCCGGCGTTTTCACTGTGACGCAGTAAGGGTGGGTCTTTGTACCCGCCCTTTTTTGTTTGGAGTGTCGGCGGGCCGGCTTGAAGCTCAAAAAGCAGAAGGAAAAGACTACGAGCCCCCTACTCCTTGACAGAGCAGGCTAATCGTATAGTCTTGGCCTACCTAATTGAAATTGATATTCGTTTTCAACTAGGAAAAAATAGTGACAGAGGTAGCGACTGGACCAGTCGCTAGCCAACTCGCTGAGGCCCGAGGTTCCCACACCCAGAGCCCGTAAGGACTTCTATCCTTACGGGCTTTTTTATGTCTCAGCGTCATCCGTCCGGTGCGAGGTATTGGCCCCATGTATACTGAACTGACAAGATTTTTAAGCGTCGGCGGGCCGGTCATCGGCCTGCTGGCCTGCCTGTCGGTGAGTGCCCTGACCGTCATTCTGGTCAAGCTGTGGCAATGGCGGCGGCAGCGACCCTGGCCGCGTAACATAACGGAACAGGCCCTTGCGAATCTGGAATACGGGGAACGGGTGCTGGCCATCAACCTGTTACAGAGTCAGCGGAACTATCAGGCTCGACTCATCAGCTACACCCTGCAACTACTCGAAACCGGTGTGCTCTCCATCGAGGAGGTCAAGGATGAATCCAGACGATTGGCCCGTTCATTCGTTGCCAAGCTGGACAGTTACGGGCGCATACTGGAAGTAGTCGCGTCATTAGCCCCCCTGCTAGGGTTATTCGGAACCGTCCTCGGCATGATTGACGCCTTTCAGGCCATGGAGGTCGCGGGCACACAGGTCAATCCGAGTGTACTTTCGGGTGGCATCTGGAAGGCATTGCTCACAACCGCAGCCGGACTGGCCATCGCCATTCCGGTCTCAATGGCGAACAGTTGGTTTGAACGTAGGGTTGAGGTCGAGGCGGCCGCCATGTTGGACGGGCTGGAGCGTATTTTCACCCTTGAGGCAAAAAAGCGGGCTGAAAACAAGGTCGAACATCTGCACGTGCAGCCCGGCTCTCGGATGGCAGGATGAACGATACGCCGCTGTATTATCCACGCCGCCGGCCCATCAGCCTCACCCCGCTGATCGACGTGGTGTTCATTTTGCTGATGTTCTTCATGTTGACGTCCACCTTTACGCGTTGGAAAGCGGTTGACCTGCGGCTGCCCATCGCCAGCGCTGACGCCAGCCCGGAGAAACCCCAGACATTACTCCTGCATACGGACGGCTCGCTTTCGCTGCGCGGACGCTCGTTTCAGCTTTCGGATCCCGACGCGGACGCAGCTCTCTCCACCGCTCTTGATCCAGCTCGACCGGTCGTTGTGTTTCCCGAAGCCGAAACCCGCGTACAAACCATTATCTCCATCTTTGAGCGGCTCGCCACGGCTGGCGTTCCGGGTGCCGCTTTGGGAGCGGCCCTGGAACGGGAGAGAGCAGATTGAATCCCCACCGAGCCGACATACTCACCACACGGATCAATCCCCGCCACGCTCGGAGCAGCGATATTGGCGTAATCCCATTGATAAATATCGTCCTGCTGCTTCTGATTTTCTTTTTGATTGCCGGCCAAATGGCCGACCGGCAGGACCGCCAGGGATTTCAACCTCCGACTTCCGTCAGCAACAAACCCATCCGCCACCTGCCTATCACGCTGTCGCTGAATATGCACCGGCAGCTTGCACTCAACGGGGAGGAGCTTTCGTTCGAGACGCTCGGTCCGGCCCTGCAAGCCGCGCTGTTCGACGACACTCAACAGGTAGCTCTGAAAATAGACCGAGATGTGACGGCCGGAACACTCGACAAGCTCCTGGACGTCATTCGCTCTCACAATGTCGCGACGGTAATGCTGTACAGCGTAAATGCGGAGGAGCGGGGCCAGCCATGAACCACCTGCACTGGGGTGTCGCGTTCGGCGTCGCGCTCGGGATTCATCTCGTGAGTGCGTATGCCTATCTCAGTTGGGCACCCCAGCGGCTCCAACCGCGTGGCGCAATTGAATGGGGTGAAGGCGGTGTCGAGATCGGCCTGGGCCGGATTGGCTCGTATGCAGACCTGACCGAGCGACCCATAGCGCCGTCCGTACCCGGCCAAGCCGATGCCGCACAGCAGGAAACGGAGCCACAAAGCGTCGAGGTCAAACCGTCTCCCCCCGCGCAACCCTTGCCGGAGATCAAGCCGGTAGCGGCTCCCGCTGCCGAGCCACCGGTCGTCCTGGCCGAAAAACAGGCAGTGGTGGATCAACAACCGCCGGTCGAACCGTCGGAAGCCCTTCCCCGTCCTCCCGAACCTGAGCGTCCGGTGCAGACCGGGCCGGGCCCTCACTATGAGACCGCCTCCAGGCTGCCGGCCAGCCCTGACACATCGATTCAAGCCACACCCAGCTCACAATCTTCCGCCGCGGTACGTGCGACCGGAAAACAACAGCACGCAAATTTGGGGGGACGGGTCGGTAACCCAAAGGACTATTTCAGCCTGCTCATCGCCTGGCTGAACCAACACAAAGACTATCCGCCAGCGGTGAAGAAAAAGAAGCAGCAGGGCACGGTGTTGCTGGCGTTTTCCATCGACCGCAGCGGCACAGTGCTCACCTCTCGCGTCCAAGAAAGTTCGGGCTATCCGTTACTGGACCAGGCCGCGCTGGACATGCTGGCCCGAGCCAACCCACTGCCAGCCATGCCTGACTCCATGCCGCGCCAACGCTTGCGCCTGGCAGTGCCCATCGAATACTCGCTGGTGATGGAATAGGGCCGAATGAACAACGACCTGGCAGCGCCTTGACCCTGCTCGCCCAGACTCACTTCCCAGGCTTTTTCACGACCAGAAAGATGGCGCTGATATGGTCCCGGTGTTGCTCGAAGACCCGGCGCATGGCCAGTACGCGCCGCCGGGCCGGAGCCTGAAGACAGATGTTCTTGACCAGCCTGAGAGCGCCCCAGATGCCCTCATCCTGGATCAGGCGTCGAGGCCCCAGCAAGCGCATCGGTGCATAGCCGCTATACTCGGCCCGGAAGCCCGCCGTCTCCAGCAGCCCCCGCCATTCCACGCTGGGCAGCGGCCGGGCTCCGACGTGCAAAACAGAGGACAGGCTGGAGTAGATTTCATCGCGTTTTACCGAGGGGATGTCGTCAGGGACGAGGCATAACTCGTGGATGCCGTAGCGACCATCGGGTCGCAGCAAACGAAATGCCTCGGCAATAATGCGCTGCTTGTGCTCCTGGGTATTCATGGTCAGCATGGCTTCGCCAAGCACGACCGAGGCAGAGGCATCCGGCAGTTCGGTCCGGTCGGCCGCACCGACCACAACCGAGACGCCGGGCTGAGGTGGCAGGCGGCGGCGGGTCCATTGGACGGCCTGAGCGTCGCGTTCAACTCCGGTATAGCTGTGCGGGCTATGCTCCAGGATCATGCGCGCCGTCCCGCCGAGACCGGGAGCGAATTCGACCACATCGTCGGCCGGGCCGATGGCCAGACTCTCAAGCAACGTACGAGTGCCCCACAGCCCACCTGGACGCAGCACCCGCTTACCCAGCCGGGCCAGCAGCCAATGGGCCGGCATTTTTGAGACATTCAGGTCCGTTCCGGGCAGCGCGTTGGGTTCCTGAGATTCACGAAAAGACATACAGCTTCCTCCTCAGATACTGTGTCAAAACTGTACTTTCAGGCCGGCGTAAAACGTCCGCCCGTCACCCGGTAGAAAGGCCGCCTGATCGGGCCGGGCCTGATCGGCGATAAGGGTCGAAGAGGCATACGTCTCATCGGCTATGTTCTGTATCTCACCATAAACGCTGAAGTATTCATTGAGATCGTAGTTGGCACGCACGGCCAAGGTCACAAACGATTCGGAGACCAGAGTGTTCATATTGTCTACCGGGGTACTATCAGGGCGCGAGTAGACCTCTGTCTGTACAAACAGGTTAGGCAGGAAGTCATACTGCAGGACGGCGTTAAGGCTATGCGGTGGAGCCCCGGCCAAGTCGTTATTGCTACGGACCGGGTCTCCGTCAAAGCGAAAGTCCTGAAAGGTATAGGCAAGCCGACCGCTGAGTTTGTCGGTCAGTTGTACTCCGAGTCCAAACTCAACCCCTAGATGGGTTGTCTTGTCTGCATTCACAGCGCCAAGTGGTGTGCCGGTCGCGTCGCGCAGACTCAGCAGTTCATTCTTCACCCAGGAGTAATAGGCCACTGCGTCCCAAGCCACTCTTCCGCACCTGCCGCGCCAGCCGGCTTCGACTGTTGTCGCCCGCTGGGCTTTAAGACGAGGGGTACGGAAGGCGGCTGCGGGGAGAGCTGGATTGTCGGGGTTCGGTCGTCCAGGACTACTATTGGGCGTGCCGTTCACGGTGGCGATTAGGTCATCATAAGTCGGAGGTTCGAAGCTACGGCTGACCGCGGCAAAGAAGGTGTGGTTTTCGGTCGGTTGAATCGTCAGACCCAGACTCGGACTCCAACCGGAATAGGTCTGCGCATAGCTGGTATCACCGGCTTGCACCGCACCGTTTGGCAATAGTTGATTCGGATTGATGGGATGAAACGCAAGGGTCGGGCGCATTCCCGCGTCAAAGGTATCATCATTGTCGCGTTCCGCTCGTGCAAAGGCAATGGCTGGCGAGACTGTGAAAACAGCACTGACCGGAATATTCAGTCCAGCATACAGAGAAAGCGTGTTGGCGTCGAGTTCGCTCCGGCCAAACAGTGGCCCCTTACTGCCGGCATTGTTGGTAAAATTTCTTCGGTCGGCCCAGCCAACGACATATTTTGCGGTGGCATCGAACAGGGGCAACGGTCGGGAGGCATTAGGATTGTAGGCGTAACGTAGGACGGAGCTGAAATCTCCCCCTACCGTTTCACGAATACCAGCGGGGATGGGGAACCGAAAGACGTCATCTGTATACGCGTAGCCAAGCGCTCCATCAACAAGGTGATTCCCGAAAGAAACCGTTGTCCGGTTGCCGAGGCGAAACTGATCGAGTTCACGTTGGGGTTGATCGCGAATAACGTTCGGCCCAGGGTTGGACACCAGAAACGGGGGTGGAGGGGCCGGATTGGGGCGGACTGTAGGGCCGGAGGAGACGCGTTTGGGATGTCGGTTAAGCCGTCGCTTGGTCAACGGGCCAACAACATCAAAACCCAGGTCCGTATAACCGAGAAAGAGTCGGCTGGAGATAGAGTCGGTCAACTCAGCACCGACATTCGCATCGACTCTCAGCCGATCGGACTCATTGTAATCACGAAAGCCGTCCCGACGACTGAAGCTGATCTGGGCGAGACCGTCGAAGTCCCCTCGCCGTGCACCAGCTTGAGCGGCGGTTGATACCTGTCCAAAGCTTCCACCTTCTACTCTGCCGGTAACGCCGGGGGCCGACGAACCGGTTGGTGAGACGAAATTGAGCGCACCACCGAGAACGGTGGCTCCGAGTCGGTTCGCCGTGTAGCCACGGTACACCTCAATGAACTGGGCCTGTCTCGGGTCAGCCAAGCCCACGATGTATGAGCCGTCGGCCCGATTGATCGGCAGTCCGTTTTGCAGCACCAGGACACCACGCTCGACCGGATTTTGCTGTAAGCCGGACCCACGAATCTGGATACGAGGTTGGTCGTTGCCGCCAAAGAAGTTTTGTACAACTACTCCCGGCACTGAGACGAGGGCATCAGAAAGTGTCAGGTTTGTCTTACCCGCTATATCACTCTCGACAACCAGTCCCGTCCCGCCGGGAATTGCTGCAAGCTTATCACGGGCAAGTGCTTCTGCATTCGCTCCAGTTCGGCCTGTCACGACGAGTGTATCGAGGACGACAATCGAACCTGGCGTCGCCGATTGAGCGAAGGCGGCATTGGGCAGTAGAGTGACGATCAGAGCTGCCATAGTACCAGTCAGCACTCCATAAAGCAGGACAATTCTGCGAGCCACAAGACCTTTCACGGCCTCACCCGTATCTGACCGCCCTAATTTCAGCATGCTTGGAATCCCTCTCGCTTCATTCCTCTACCAACGAATCTGAAAAAGCCCGTAAGGAGTTTTCTCCTTACGGGCTCTGTGCTTTATAGCGGCTGGCCTCTTGGTATACTTTGAAATTGAAAATCAATTTCAATTAGATTTCTATACAATTTTGGTTGACGGGTCAAGCAAGCCCCTCTCCGGTTTCCCCTTTCACACGCTGAACACCCAACAGCTGCGGAGAGGCGAAACCCTGCGATGCGGGAGGCCCTAATCCCCTCTCGGGCGGGGTGGGTTCCTTGGTCGTACCCACGAGCCGACCCACCCCGCCGCTACACGGCACCCCTACATGGAATGGAGAGAATTTTTTTCAGACACAGGACTTGACAAATACCGTCCCAAAAGCTAAAAAGTTCATAATTGAAATTGAATATCAATTTCAATAGAACCTGCACCCGGCCTACTGCCCTTGCGCCTCGCGCCCGCAGAACTCGTCTTCGCTACGGGCGTTTCTGTGCAGGACCGAACACAGGCCGCAGGTTCGTCGTTTTCCCTCTGCAAGGTTTTTGGTGTTGGGCCTTGCATCTGGCCCCGGGGCTCCCTCCTATTGCCCCGGGGCTCCTCCCCATACCCCACGCTCTAGGCGCTCCCACGTCACGAACCGCCACGCGTCGCGAGAGAGAAGACTTGAACCGAGACACGGCGGGGGTGATTTATGCCGTCCGCTACGACACCGTTGGTGCGCCACCCGGCATCGTGTCGCCAAACACGGCCTGCGCCGGCACTTCAAATACGGCGGCGATATTCCGGGGCGTTAGCACCTCGCGAATCGCACCTGACGCAACCACCCTGCCGTCTTGCATGAGCACGCCCTGGTCGGCGTACTGTAGGGCCAGGTTCAGGTCGTGCAGGATAAGGCAGATCGCCATATTTCGTTCTTGTGCTATCTGACGTATCAGCCCTAATACCTGATGCTGATGTTTCAAGTCCAAGGCCGTGGTCGGTTCATCAAGGAAGAGATAGGCATGCTGCCGGTCCCACACCTGGGCCAGCACGCGCGCCAGGTGGACACGCTGCTGTTCCCCGCCCGATAAGGTCGGGAAGATGCGCTGTTGCAGATGCCAGGCGTCTACGCTTTCCAGCACCTCCCGCACCACACCGGCATCGCTGCCGGTCGCGTGACTGCCGCCGTAGGGGCTGCGCCCCATCATCACGATCTCCAGTACCGAAAAGGGAAAATTGATGAAGCTAACTTGAGACAAGACCGCCCGTTTTCTGGAAAGTGCAGCAAGGGAATAGCCACCCAGCGGCGTGCCGTCCAGCACGATACGACCGGCATCCGGTTGCAGCGCACCGGTCAGACATTTGAGCAGGGTGGATTTTCCCGCTCCGTTCGGTCCGAGGATGGCCGTGACGGTTCCGGGTGCGATGCTCAGCCGCACGTCGTCCAGAATGACCGTTGCCCCTACCCGGTAGCAGACGTTCACAGCCTCGATCACAGGCCGAACCTCCCGGCGTATTGCTTGACGAGCAGCCACAGGAAGAACGGCCCGCCGATCAGACTGGTCAGGATGCCCACCGGCATTTCGGCCGGTGCGACAACGGTACGTGCCAGCGTGTCGGCCACCAGCAACAGGGTTGCACCCAGCAGGGCGGAGGCCGGAATCAACAGGCGGTGGTCCGGTCCGATGGTGAGGCGGATCATATGCGGCACGACTAGACCCACGAAGCCGATGATACCGCTCGTCGCCACCGCAGCGCCAACCGCAAGGGCGACACAGATGGTCACGCTGCGTTTCAGGTGTTCACTATTGATGCCGAGATAGCGTGCTTCATCCTCGCCGAGCAGCAGGATATTCAGTTTTTGGGCGTTCCGAATCAGCAGCAGCGTTGCCGGCAGGACGAGCGTGGTGGCCACGCTGAGCGTGGGCCAGAGCGCCGCGCCGAGGCTGCCCATGGTCCAGAACGTCAAGGCGCGCAACTGGGTATCATCGCTCAGATAGGTCAGGAAGCCGGTTCCAGCCCCGCTCAGCGCGTTGATGGCAATACCGGCCAGTAGCATATAGGTGATGGAAAAGGTTTCCATCCTTCGGGCAAGACGAAAAATCAGCAGACAGGCCAGCAGACCGCCGATAAAGGCGGCGATACTCAGCCCGTACAAGCCCAGCGTGCCCGTCAGAGAACCGGCCCAGACGATCATGATTGCAACGGCCAGAGCCGCGCCGCTGGCAATGCCGATCAGGCCGGGGTCGGCCAGAGGATTGCGGAACAAGCCCTGCAGGGCCGCGCCGGAAACGGCCAGAGCCGCGCCGACAACGCTGGCCAGCAGCACACGTGGCAGCCGGATGGAGAACAGCACCGCTTCCTGTGACACACTCAGGCTGCCTTCGAGCAGCGCAACGACCGGCACGGATACCGCGCCGATACATGTGGCCATGAGGGCAGTCAGGACGAATACTCCGCCCAGCAGTACCAACACGGTCGTCCGAAGCCGCAGGAAGGGCCAGACCACTGGTTTCGCCGCCCCGCTCACAAGCCCTGACACGCTTCGTGCAGCGCGGCCGCGGCTTGCACGGTACGCGGGCCAAATCCCAGCAACAGCAGGGCATCCATCACGACCAGGCTGCCGGTCCTGGCGGCTGGGGTAAGGGAGAGCCCCGGAGCAGTCAGCAGGGCGTCCTTGCCGCCGGCCTGTGCAAGCCCCCGGGCCGTGATGAGAATCACGTCCGGCTGCGAGGCGGCTGCGGCCTCCGGGGTAAGGGGCTTATAGCCAGCATACTCGGTGACGGCGTTCCGTGCGCCCGAAAGTCTGATGACGCTGTCCGCGGCGGTCTCTCGACCGGCCGCCAGCGGCGCCCCACCGGCATGCTGGAGAATGAAAAGCACCCGTTTGTCAGTTTTCTGTCGGGCCGTCGTTTTGGCCAGCGCGGCGGTCTGGCGATCAATGGCATCAATCAGGGCTCTGCCCAATTGTTCCTTTTTCAGGGCTCTGGCAATCACCCGGATGGCGTCCCGTACATCCGCCAGCGAACGGCCGGCTCTCAACCTCAGGATCGGGATATTGGCCGCTTGCAACTGTGCCAACACGGCCGGCGGTCCGGCTTCTTCGGTCAGAATCACGAGGTCGGGATACAGCGAGACAATCCCCTCCGCGGACAGAGCGCGTTGATAGCCGACCTTGGGCAGACGTTCGGCTTCCGGCGGATAATAACTGGTGGTGTCGTTACCAACCAGTACCTCCTGCGCTTCCAGCGCATAGACGATTTCCGTCAGGGCCCCGCCAATGGTGACAACGCGGCGCGGCGTCTCGGCAGCGGCCGGCAACGCCAAAAGGACCAGCTCCCAGGCCAGGAGAAGAAGAGTAAGCGTGCCAACATCCGCATGTCTATTAGGAGCGCGTTTGCTCTTTTTACGCTGGACGGGGTCCGCTACCATTGATACGATACCCTTGTCACAAAGCTGCGGCCTTCCTCCAGCAAACTGGCGAAGCGTCTGGTATAGGCCTTGTCGGCGATGTTTTCAATTCCGAAGTCCACGGTCAACTCACCCAGCCCTTGGCCGTCCGGCGTCCAGTGCTGATTCGGAGTCCAGCGGAAATAGAGGTCGTGCACGCCATAGCCATCGGTCGGCACGTCGTTGTCGCCCACACGATCATTGTCCTCGGCAAACCGCCCGCGCCAGCCGGCCACGCCGTTGAGTATATCTATCCGAAACTCAACCCCCGCCACTAGCGTCAGCGGTACATTGTTGGACAAATATTCGCCGGTATCGTCGTTCTTGGCCTTGACGTAGGACATCCCCAGACGGGCGGTGAACAGTTCCAGTCCGTATTGGCCTTCGAACTCCCAGCCCGTCAGGTCGGCGTCCGGGATGTTCAGGCTTCTCGTTGTTCCGGCCCGGACATCGACTTCCTGCGCAATGAAGTCATCCCCTTCGCTGGTGAACCACGATCCTTTGACAGTAAAGCGGTCGTTAGACATCAGAACGCTATGGAAGTCCAACCCCGCTCCCAGCTCGATCGTCGTAACAGTTTCCGGCTTCAAATCCTGATGCGGCACGAAGCGGTTGTCCGGGGCAAAAAGGGTGGGGGCGAACACCGGGCGACCATCGGGTCTGAGCACCGGCACATGCACCGGGCGGCCATCAGGTCCGAGCACCGGGCGACCGTCCGGGCCGATTTCCGGTCTGGTTAACGGTCCAAACGCAATAGGAAACCCGCCTGGAAAATGCAGGCCGGCCGGATAGAGCTCCGTCAGATTGGGAGCGCGGAAGGCCTGTGCCCAGCTTCCGAACAGCATCACGCTCTCAAGCGGCTTATAGCTCAGCGACACCTTTGGCGACACTTCGTTTTCGTTCTGCGAGTTCCCGCCTTCGTCATCGCTCTCGTAGTGGTCGAAGCGCAGGGCTGGAATGAACAGCACATCGCCGACGGGGGTATGAAGGGAGACTTCATCCTGAAGATAGAAGCCCAGATTGGTGGCCTCGGCACTCGGCACGCCACCCCGCTTTCCGTCAGGGGTGGCCGAACTCTTGCCGACCTGCTCGTCGTTGTAGACTTCAAACCCGTACGAAAACGTGTGTCCGTGCGTGGTGTTGACTGCCCACCTGGTCTGGTTGTCAATCGTAAAGCCAATGGTCTCCAGCTCGCGCGTCTGCACCCGGCCGGCGTTGCGCCCGGTGATATCTTCTTCCTCCACCTCGGTGTCATTGTAATAGAGATGGAGCTTGGGATTCAGCCAGTGATTGGCTGGATTGTCGAACGCGTAGCGCAGGCTGAACTGGTTGTCCTGCACCTCCTTGTCGACAATGGGGTTGGAGGCGCTGAGGCCGCCGGCCCCGTTGTTGGGCTCCTGCCCGTCATTATTGAATATCTGGGCCTGAAACCTCAGCGTGTGGAAGTCATTCAGGGTGTAGCCGGCTTTGAACAAACCGGACAGCAAGCGGTCGTCCGTCTCCAGCTCGTTGCCGTTTCCCTGTTCGATATCCCCCGAGTCACGAAAGGAGAAATTGGCCAGCACATCCAGACCCCCGTACCGGCCAAAGCTCGTTAGGCTCGGCGCGTATTCATCGCTCGCGTTATGATATCCGAAAGACGCCAATGCGCCTACAGTTTGGCCTGGGGCCAGGAGGTCCACGGCGTCTTTTGTTTCAAAGGCCACCACGCCACCGATGCCACCCCCGCCATAGGTGGCCGAGGCTGCGCCTTTGACCACTTCAATCGACTTCAGCAGCGAGGGATCAATATAGAAACGGCCGTCGTGTGCGGATTCAAAGTTCTGGCGACGGCCATCCATGAGCGTAATAATCGCCTCATCGTCAAACCCGCGGATGGAGACCGTCTGCCCGTTACGCCGCGGGCCGTTGTCCACTTCTACGCCTGGTGTGAATTCCAGCAGATCCGCCACATCACCGGCCATAGCGTTGCCTGGGGCGTCCGTTTCTACTCTGGAGACCAGAGCCGGGACATCAAAAGTCGGTTGCGGGCTGCGCGTGGCATAGGACGATATGGTGATCTTCTCCAGCATCTGTGCGAGTTCCTCGTCCTGCGCATACACGACGGGGCCAGCGCTTGTCCAGAGAAAACAGCCACCGATGAGCGCTGCCGCTCCCGTTGCCATCAGCCTTGTCCGTTGCGCTGCCATATTGTACCTCCGTACCTCCTTGCTTGATTGCACCCCTCAATGAGGCGACACTCCTCAGTCCGTCACGAACCAATCCGGCCAGACTCGCCTACACGACACAGGCCACCAGCATCAGGCAAACGGCCAGACCGACGACACTGGTAGCGATGGTTCTGGCCCACAGCCCCGCGCTGGACAGCCCCAACCACAACCCGCTGAAGACAATGAACAATACGCTAACCGCCAGAATCTTCTGGAAATCCTTAAACCCCAACGGACCGTGGCCCTTGTGGAGTTCGATCAGACGCTTTTGCAGGTCCGGTACATTGTGCTTCACGGTTACAGAGTCATCGGCGACCGAAATTTCATAGTAGATACGCGAGGTCGGACGGGTGTACAGCGTATTCCCGCTCTCCTTCACGTATTCAAAGTCATGCGTGATACCGATATCACGCAGCAGGGCCCGCACGTCGGCCTCCAGGGAAGCGGAGGCTGGATTAATGACAACACCGGAGGGCACGGCCACCGGGGTGCTGGTCACGGTACCCTTGATGCCAACGAGATAGAGTCCCCCGGAAATAGCGATACGCAACAGCCCCGGCGCAAAAAACGCCGCTGCGTACAGATACAGGCTGATCCAGAAGTTGCGCATGATGACAACGGGCCCCAAAGACGAAAAAAGCCCGCAAGGAGAACACTCCTTACGGGCTCTGAGCTTAGTAGCGGCTGGCCTCTTGCTAATAAATGATTTTGAAATTCAATTTCAACAAGACCATACACGACCTTTGTCGGTCGGTCAATCCAGTCACAAACATCCCGGTAGCGAAAATAAAGCGAAAGTGCTAGGCTTCTCGTCGGACGGAAGCTCTATGAAATACCCTACCCCTCGGCTCAGGGGGCGTGGCACGCCCCGCAATCCGACGAATCGCTTTGAGACCATAGCCTATCAACCTGATCCTGCCGATCCTGATATGCCGGATACCAATTCGGACCAACCCGACCCAAAAACCCATCTCCTGCGTGACCCCTCGCGGACCATTCTCAGCTATAACACCAGCCCGGATGTTGGCTTTCGGGTTAGCCTCAACCCCTACCGCGGGTGTGAGCACGGCTGCATCTACTGCTACGCCCGTCCGACCCATGAGTGGCTCGGATTCTCAGCCGGCCTGGACTTTGAAACAAATCTGATGGTCAAACAGGACGCGCCCCAACTGCTGGACAAAGCTCTGGCCGCACCGTCCTGGCAGCCCCAGCCGATCTTTTTTAGCGGTATCACCGACGCCTACCAGCCGGTTGAGCGCCAGCTTGAGCTGACCCGTGGCTGTCTCAGGGTGCTGGCCGCCTATCACAACCCGGTCTGTATTGTGACCAAGAGTGCCCTGGTGACCCGCGACTGTGACCTGCTGGCTGAACTGGCCAAAGACCGGGCCGCACTGGTGGGTGTGTCGCTGACCACGCTTAACGCCGGGTTGGCCCGCCATCTCGAACCGCGGGCCTCGACCCCGGCGCGCCGTCTGGCCGCTATTGACGCTCTGGCCGAGGCCGGCATTCCGGTGGGTGTAATGATCGCCCCCATCATCCCCGGACTGACCGACCACGAAATCCCGGCTCTGCTCAAGGCCGCCGCCCGGGCTGGCGCGCAGTTTGCCGGGCATACCATTGTGCGGCTGCCGTATGGCGTGGCCGAACTCTTCAGCCAGTGGCTGGAAGACCACTATCCCGAACGAAAAAACAAGGTCTTGAACCGGATTCGCTCAATGCGGCAGGGAAAGCTGAACGACGCGCGGTGGAAGACGCGGATGCGGGGGGAGGGGGTGTTGGCCGATTCGATTCATGGCATGTTTGCCGTAATGAGCCGCAAAGCCGGGCTGGATGGGCCCTTCCCCCAGCTATCAACCGCAGCCTTTCGGCGACCCGGCCAGGCGCGACAGTTGGCTTTGTTCAGGGCCACGGGCAGAACCTGAGTGGATTCAGGGTCCAAAGTCTACCGGCGCCAGACTCTCCGCTGCTAACGCTGGTCACATCGCGTCCTTGTGAATCAACCCCTTCAGGTCATCTTCCCAGGGCGGCAGTTCGAGGTTCGCCGGAATCTCGACGAGATGGAGCCGGTGGTTGCCCTTGGGCCCGGTGCCTTCGCTGGTATCAATGATGTGGAGTTGGTCCCCCAAACCATCAGCCTGAAGGTGCTCCCACTCTTCTTCCCAGAGCAGAATGAAATAGCGGGTCTTCGGGGTTATGGGCGGGGAATAGGGGGGGATACGTCGGTCGGCATAATACAGGGCTCCGCTATCAAAACTCCGAAAAAAGAAGAGGGGCTGTTCCCCCACCCGCTCGACAACCCGCCCCATAAAGGGCCGAAAGGTCCGTGCGGCGGCAAGCGTGGGCTGAATCACGTGGTTGATGAGCAGGAAGATGCTCGTCGTAAACACCACCAGTCCGCCAAATACGCAATCCCAGGACTGGCGTCGTAGTCCCCAGACCAACAAGACCATCGCGCTCCCGGCGCCCAAAAACCAGCCGGCAAATGCGCCGGGGTAGGCGGCAACGATCCCCGTGAACATGGGCAGATTGCTCTGGTCTTTCGGGTGCAGAAACGGCCGAATCAGACCCAGCGGATCAAAGCCACTGGCGTGGGCAATCACGCCGATCATGGCCAGACCGACCACCCCACAGCAGACAGCGCCGGCAGCCTTCAGCAGAGCGAGAAAGCCGGGGGGCAGGTCGATCTCTCCTCGACGGAGTTCCTGCCACCAGGCCCCCAGCAGCAGGGCAATAGCCGGATAGATGGGCAGGATGTACACCGTGCGCTTACTGCTCGAAGCCGAATAGAACACGAAGATCGTTACGATCCAGACAATCAGATAGGTAAAATTCTTCTCGGCCCAGTTCTGCCGGCATTGGTATAAAAAATAGAGCAGCGGCAGGAAGAAAAAGCTCCAGGGAGCCATACCCAGAAACAGGTTGGGAATAAAATAATAGAAGGGATGGACGTGCCCGGCGCCGGCCGACCCGCTCGACCAAAAGCGCAGAATATTTTCTTTCATGATCTGCTTCTCAAAAAATGGCTCACCGCCGTGCCACAGGGCCAGCGCGTACCACGACCCGGCGATGAGGACGAACAGCAGGACACCAGTGACGAGATGCAGGTGGCGGACAAACAGCAGGTCGCGTTTGACGCACAGGAATACGCCGATAACCAGACCCGGCAGCACCGCGCCAATCGGTCCTTTGGCCAGGGTTGCCAGACCGAGGAGACAGAAGAAACCGAGCGCCTCGACCCACCCTACCCTTCGACTAGGCTCAGGACAGGCCCGTTGCTCGCGATATACAGACCAGAAAGAGAAGAAGGCCGCGACCATAAAAAAGGTCAGCGTCATATCCACCCGGGCCGTTGTCGCAGCCCGGACCCACTCAAAGCTGGTGGCCAGGGTCAGACCGGCAACCAATCCAGCCTCGACACCCCACAGAACGACACCGACCCGATAGGTCAGGAGCACACCGAACAGAGCCAGTAACGCGGAAGGAAAACGGATCGAGAATTCGCTCAACTGACCCAAGGCGAGTGCAACCGACGTTCCAAGCCAATGAAAAAGCGGAGGTTTGGACGGAATGATATGGCCGTTGCGCAAGGGCAGAATCCAGTCCCCGTTGTGATAGATCTCCCAGATAACGGTCGCCTCACGCGGTTGCCCCTTGGTGTAAAAAGGGATGTCACCCAGGCCCCAGATGAATATCAGGACGCAGAAGAGGCTGAGAAATACGCCAGAGAAGAGAACGCGGGGTTGCAACAACTTCTCCTCGATAGTCCGAACGGCACGCGCGAAGTGGCTGTTCACGATGCAGAGTTCTCGTCCATGGATTCGTCCACGGGTCCATCTGATGTTTCAGGTGCGCGCCCTTCGGACTCGGACGGGGCAGGTAAGACCGCTGTCCCTGCCCCCCCATTTTGCTCAGGTCGAGGGAGCAGCGCGGCAAGCACCAGGCGATGTTTCTTGTCCGGTCCCTTACCCTCACTCGTGACCAGACGCTCAAGGTGGGGCTGTCTCTCTGCGAGCTCAGGCCAGTCGGTCTCACGGACGAGCAAATATAGCGCAGCGTCAGTCTGTGACGCATCTTCCTGTCTGACGCCCGGATAAGATGGGTAGTGTCCAGCATCCGATGGCTGTTGGAGAGTGCGTTTGCTCATTTCAGGAATACGACGGTCCGCGTAGAAAATGGCCCCATAGTCAGAGGCGGGGTGGTAAAAATACAGCGGTGCGTCTCGCACCATGGAACGCACGCCCAGCATAAAAGATTTATACGCCCGCTCTTGGGCCAGGAGAGGATGAAACAGGGCGTTCGCAAAGTATAACGATGCGGAGATCGAAACCGTCAGCGCGGCAAAGACCGGGACCCACCGGTCCCTGCTCAACCCCCAGATATACCAGCCGGTTGCCCCGGCGAGCAGCGCGATCCAAATGCAGACGAGCGGAAACTGACCTTGTAGACTCTGCGCGATAATGGGCAGATTCGCCCGATCCCGGGGATGCAGGAAAGGGGAAACCAGATGATCCAGATCAAAGCCGACTCCGTGGGTGAGCAGCACAATGAGTATGAGTGCCCCAGCGCCGCCCAGGACAAGCGCGCAGCCTCGGGCGACGCGTTTGATCGCAGGCGCTGATAACGCTCGCGACCCCTCTATCAATTCTTGCCACCACCACCCGAGCAATAAAGCCAGGGCCGGATAGAGTGGCAGAATATAATTACTGCGCTTCCCCGACGCGAGAGTAAAAAAGAGAAACTCAGCCCCCACCCAGAGCAGCAGATAGAGCTGTTTCTTCTCTCGCCAGAGGGCGTCTGCCCGGTAGAGCGTCGCCCCGAGCGCGGGAAAGAAAAGGCTCCAGGGCAGCATCCCGACAAAGAGGGTTGGCAAATAGTATATCAGGGTGTGCTCTCGGCTCGGTCCACCTTTCTCGCTGGCGAAAAATCGGAACACATTCTCATCCAGAATCTGGCGTTGGAAAAACTCTCCGCCGCCTTGGAGGAGGGCCAATACGTACCACGACGCCGCAATACAGCCCGCTATCAGTAGCCCCTGGCCGAGATGCAGGCGGCGAAGAAACGCGAGTTCTTTGGTCCACCACAAAAAGCTGCCCACAACCAAGATGGGCAGTAGCAGCCCCAGCGGCCCTTTGGCCAGAACGGCAAAACCGACGCTGACATAGAAGAGGAGTAGCGTTCGCCGTTGCGTCGCTCGTTCCTGGAAGGCCCAGAAAAAGAGAAACTGCGAGACTGTAAGGAAAAACAGCAGAACCATATCGCTGCGCGCATTGATTGACCAACGTACCCATTCCGGGCAGGTGGCCAAGATCAAAGCGGCCAGCAGCCCGACGCGCCAGTTCCAGAACGCACGGCCGAAGAAAAACGTAGCCAGGACTGTCGCAGTGGCAAACAGGGCGGAGGGGAAACGGACGGCCAACTCGCTCACCTGGCCGGTGAGTAAGGCGATCACGGCACCGATCCAGTGAAACAGCGGCGGCTTGAGCGGCTGTTCGACCCCGTTCCGGAGGGGCAGAATCCACCCCCCGCCGTTCACCATTTCCCAGACAATCAGGGCTTCTTTGGACTCTTCGTAATTGTAAAAAGGGATGCGTCCGAGATCTAAAAAATAGAGCAGAAAACAGAGAAAGAGGAGCCCGGCAACAATCTGGCGGGTGCGCTGCGGTTCGTTCATGCACTACCTCAGATACCGAAGCCACTATCTGCTGGATGGGAGGCTGTCAAATCCCTCGGGGCACCTCTTTTACTCAAACAACCGGGCCAAGAACGACGTGGAAGAGACCGGCAGCCGGTGCAGAATTCTGCGGAAAACCAGCGCTATGAAGAAGCTCCGCTCCGTCTCAGCACCCGGTAGTGAGTGAGGAGCTGACCGACGCGTTCCTGCTCAGAGGTGTGTCGTCTCAACTCAAGAAAGAGTTTCACCAGTTCGTCTTCCCCTGCTTCGTCGGCAGGCTGTAAGACCTTGAGCAGTTCTTCTACTAACTTGGGGAATTTCTCGCTGGGGATGTAGTAGTGCGCCCAGCCAAACTCACAGTGGCGATGAAGGATCTTTGCAATCATTTTTTCTAAGTTTTCCTGGCCTGTCATGACTGCCTCGCCTCCTCCGTAGAACGCGCCGCTACCTTAGTGACTCTCCCTGTCAGAGTCAAGACGAATCCCCTTTCCTAAATGCCCGGTTTCTGTCACAAGAGGGCCACAGTGTCGCGTACGTCAAAACCCAAGCCCGACCGAGCACCGCAGAGGAAGGATCCACCGATTGCTCACCCGGCAACCATCCGGGCGTTTCAACGCCGCCTGATCGCCTGGTATCGGCAGCATGGACGGGATCTGCCCTGGCGGCGGACGCGCGATCCTTATCAGATTCTGGTGTCTGAGGTCATGCTGCAGCAAACCCAGGTCCAACGGGCCTTGCTGTATTACGAGAAATTCTTACAGAAATACCCTACGGCCGAGGACTTGGCGAAAGCGCACGAACCCCAGGTCCGGGAAGCCTGGGACGGGCTGGGGTATTACGCGCGGGCCCGAAATCTGCAGAAAGCGACCCAACAGATTGTCACCCAACATCAGGGCAAATTCCCGCACGATCCGGAAGAGCTGACGAAACTACCTGGCATTGGCCCGTATACCGCGGGGGCAGTCTCAAGCTTCGCTTTTCACAAAGACGCCGCCATTCTGGATACCAACGCGGCCCGGGTTCTGCGGCGATTTTTTGGTCTTACCCCCCAGCAGCGCACGCCTCGCTTTCTCTGGACGGTCGCCCGGCAGGTGACCCCCAAGGGGCAGGCCCATATTTTTAATCAAGCCATTATGGATGTCGGTGCAACCATTTGTGTTGCTCGTACCCCTCGTTGTCCACACTGCCCGCTCCGTCCGGTGTGTCAGCGGGGAAAGACCACCGCCCCTGCAGGTTCAGTTTGACGCTCTTGCGCTTCTCCCGTATAGTGATCCCCCGACGGCCCGGCAGTAAGGAGTAAACGTGTCTGGCATCTGCATGTCTACTGGAAGATACGTTTACTCTTTCTTATGATGCGGCTGGTCCTGAGGTCTTCCAAGCGTGTCAGTTGTTGCTATTATCCCCGCCCGCTACGGATCAACTCGATTCCCAGGAAAACCTCTCGCCCTTCTTCACCACACGCCCATAATCCAACACGTGTACGAGCGGACCCGTCTCGTGCAGGGCCTGGACCGTATTCTTGTTGCCACCGACGACGAGCGCATTGCCCGCACGGTGCAAGACTTTGGTGGAGACGTGGTCATGACGAGCGCCGCCCACCCGACCGGGACAGACCGGCTGGCAGAGGCGGCCCAGCCACTCGCCGCAGACATTATTGTGAACGTTCAAGGCGACCTGCCCTTCTTCCCGCCACGGATGGTTGAGGATGCGGTTGTACGTCTCCAGGAGTCACCCGAGGCGGCCATGGCCACGGTCAAAACACCGATCTACGAAGAGGAAGAATGGCGGAATCCAAACGTGGTGAAAGTCGTCACCGACCGGAGCGGCTATGCGCTGTATTTCTCCCGCAGCCCTATTCCATGCTGTCGTGATCGCGTGCCTGCGTCCGAAAACCAGAAGGAGGTCCTGGCCTACCGGCATATCGGTCTGTACGTCTATCGGAGGGATTTCCTGCTGACCTTCACTGCCTTACCACCGACTCCGCTGGAAGAGACCGAAAAACTTGAGCAACTGCGCACCCTCGAATGGGGGCATAAAATCTGTGTCACCCAAACAGAACGTCCGACCATAGAAGTCGATACCCCAGAGGACCTCATCCGTGCAGAGGAGGCGTTGCGATGAATAATGTTGGGAAGGATGGACGAAAAACAAAGTTTATTTTCGTCACGGGTGGGGTGGTGTCCTCGCTTGGCAAGGGGCTCGCCGCAGCGTCTATTGGCGGCCTGTTGGAAAGCCGCGGCCTGACCGTCACCATGCTCAAAATGGACCCGTATATTAACGTCGATCCAGGCACGATGAACCCCTTCCAGCACGGGGAAGTCTTTGTCACCGATGACGGAGCCGAGACCGACCTCGACCTCGGCCACTATGAGCGCTATGTCTCGACCCGGATGACGCGCAAGAACAGCTTCACCACCGGCCAGGTTTATGATGCGGTGATTGCCCGCGAACGCCAGGGCGACTACTTGGGCGGCACAGTCCAGGTTATTCCGCATATCACTGACGAGATTAAGCAGCGTATCCTGACGGCGGCAGACGGCTTTGATGTCGCTATCTGCGAGGTGGGCGGCACGGTGGGCGATATCGAGAGCCTGCCCTTTCTTGAGGCGATCCGTCAGTTTCGCTGGGACTGGGGCAAGGAGCACGTCTTATATATTCACCTGACGCTCGTGCCTTTCATCTCTGCCGCCGGGGAACTCAAGACCAAGCCGACCCAGCACAGCGTCAAAGAGCTGACTAGCTTGGGCATCCAACCCGACCTGTTGCTGTGCCGCACGGACCGCTATCTGGAACCGAACGTCAAAGCCAAAATCGCCCTGTTCTGTAATGTTGACGAAAGCGCAGTGATTACGGCGAAAGATGTGGAATGTGTCTACGAAGTGCCCATGGTCTTTCACCAGGAGGGCCTTGATGAGCGGATCGTGGAGAAGCTCAATATGTGGACGGGCTCGCCCAATCTGAGCCGCTGGGAAACCATTGTTCAGACGTTCCGCAACCCAAGCGACCGCATCAGCATTGCCATGGTCGGGAAGTATGTTGAACTCGTAGACTCGTATAAGAGTATCAACGAGGCGCTCACCCACGGGGGTTTTGTTCATAAATGTCGCGTCGATATCGTCCATATAGACTCGGAACAGCTAGAAAATGATATCTTTCCGGAATCCCTGCAACAGGCCGATGGCATTCTTGTGCCCATGGGCTTTGGGCGGCGAGGAGCGGAGGGAAAAATTGCCGCGATTCGGTACGCCAGGGAGAATCACATTCCCTTTTTAGGGATTTGCTTTGGTATGCAGATGGCGGTGGTCGAATTCGCTCGGCATGTGTGTGGCCTTGAGGGAGCGCATTCGACCGAAGTCGATGACACCACGCCTGCTCCGGTTATTGCCCTCATGGATGAGCAACGGGAAATCGTTGAGAAAGGCGGGACCATGCGGCTCGGTGCCTACCCCTGTGTTCTGGCCGACCAGAGCCTGGCTCTGAGCCTGTATACGCAAAAAGAAATAGCCGAACGCCATCGCCATCGGTATGAGTTCAACAACGCCTACCGTGACCTCTTCGCTTCCAAGGGCATGATCTTTAGCGGGCTCTCTCCTGACGGTACTTTGGTCGAGGCGATCGAGTTATGCGATCATCCCTGGTTTGTTGGGGTACAGTTTCATCCGGAGTTCATCTCCCGTCCGTTTGAGTGCCACCCCTTGTTCAGCGGCTTTATTCAGGCTGGGATACAGCGGCACTTTGCCTCCCTCCAGTCGCCGCTCCTCCAGGCTGAGGGAGCCCAGCATTGACCTGCAGAGAGTACTCCCCACCGGGGGTGTCCGCTGGTTCGCTCACATTTGGTGACGGTACGCCCTTTGTGCTGATCGCGGGCCCATGCGTGATTGAGGACCGGGACTCGGCGCTTCGGCATGCGGAAGCGCTCTGTTCGTTAACCGCACGCCTGCATGTCCCGTTTGTGTATAAATCGTCATACGACAAGGCAAATCGCTCCTCCCACGCCTCTTTCCGCGGGCTTGGCATACAGGAAGGGCTGAGTATTCTGGCTGAGGTCAAACGCGAGTTGGGCGTGCCGCTCCTGACCGATGTGCACACGCCCCAGGAGGTTGCGGCTACGGCAGAGGTTGTTGATATTCTCCAGATTCCAGCTTTTCTCTGCCGCCAGACTGATTTACTTCTGGCGGCGGGCCACAGCCGACGGCCCATAAATATCAAGAAAGGCCAGTTCCTCGCCCCGACCGACATGGAATATGTCGCCCAAAAAGTCGCCTCAACCGGCAACCGGCGTATTCTTCTCACGGAACGGGGGGCCTCCTTTGGATACCATAATCTTGTGTCTGATATGCGCTCGCTACCCATCCTCGCCCGCTACGGCTATCCGGTGGTGTATGATACCACCCATAGCGTCCAGCTACCGGGGGGACAGGGCGTAATGTCTGGAGGTCAGCGGGAGTTTATCCCACCGCTGGCCCGGGCAGCAGTGGCGGTGGGGGTTGACGGTCTGTTTATGGAGGTCCACGAGGAGCCGGAACGGGCCCTGAGCGATAGTGCTACGGTCTTTCCGCTGGCCCAGCTTGAGCCACTTTTGCATACGCTGGTTGACCTTGACCGTCTGATCAAGAATGTGCCGGCAGCCCCGTAACGACAGGCTCGGTCACGCCGCCGCCATTCCACTCAGCATGCTCTTCTTTGATTCGTTCAGGAGAGGTGATAGGCTGTCCACGGTCGCTGGAATACTGTCATGAGTCGTCATCAAATCCGTTTTATGCTGGGACTTACAGTCCTCGGGCTCATCCTTGCCCTGGGATATCTCAGCTCTCAGGTGGGAAAAGACCCGGCGACCGCGCGCCTCATCGACGAACTCTCGACTCCGGACGCTACTGAAGAGACGATGGTCCAACGCATGACGGAGTTCCGACGGGTGAAGATGCAGGACGGCAAAAAGGTATGGGAAATTGTGGCCCGGCAGGCGCACTATTTTGCGGACACCAACGCCGTCGTCATTGACACTCCTGAAGTTTCACTCTATTTCAGCGATGGCGAAGCGGTCGCGTTACGCTGTCAGGAAGGCACAGTCCACCTGGATGGGGAAGCAGACTTACTCCACATCGAGCTCCGGGGCAACCTTGAGATACAGATGGGAGACATTTCCCTAAACACCGAGCAGGCCATCTACGACCGCCAGAAGAACACCATATTCTCGGACGGGGTCATTCACGTTGTCGGTCAAGGATTTACGCTTGAAGGCAAAGGCTATACTGTCGCCGTTGATACCAAGCAACTAACCCTGAATGCCGAGGTCTATACGACGGTGACACGGGAGTCCGGATAATGCGCTCAACATCGGTGGGGACTGGCTGGGTGGTCTTTGTTACAATCCTTGTTATCCCCTTGTTCTTGTCTCCGTTGACGCTGGCAGCCGAAGACGCCCAACAACGCCCGACCGACCGCCCAGTCCAAGATTCGGCCGCGACCTTTGCGGACTCCTTGTCACTCACCTCGCGAAAAGATCCCATTCATATTCGTTCGCATGACCTCGAGTTCTTCTATGAAGAGAAGCGTATCCAGTATCGCGGGAATGTGGTGGTGACTCAGGGTGATATGACATTGAAGAGTGATAGGCTGACGGTGCTGTATGAAGACCCCGCACCGACAGCCGCGAATACCACAGCGCAGCAACGGCTCAAGCATCTTGTTGCCGAGGGGAGAGTCGAAATTACTTCTGGCGGACGGCGCGCCACGAGTCGCAAAGCGATTTTTAATCAGCAAAAGCGTACGGTCACGCTCAGGGGGAACGCGGTTCTTCAGGAGGGTCCCAACCGAGTCAAGGGGGATATCGTGACCGTCTTTCTGGACGAGAATCGCAGTATTGTGAAGGGCGGGAAGGGAAAGCGGCAGGCCCAGATGGTCCTTATTCCCGATTAGGACGCCAGGGGAAAAGACACTCAAGGAAAGAATAACGGAGTGAGTGATACGCCAGTCCTCCAAGCCGCAGGCTTGTGGAAAACCTATGGGAAACGCGCTGTCCTGCGTGATGTCAGCGTGCGCGTCAAAGGCGGCGAAGTGGTGGGCTTACTCGGTCCCAACGGCGCAGGAAAGACGACGACCTTTTCGATCATCGTCGGCATTATTCGACCCGATAAGGGCGAAGTCTACTATAATGATGACGAGATTACGACTTTGCCCATGCATAAGCGGGCACGCCGGGGGGTGACCTATCTGCCCCAGGAACCGTCAGTTTTCCGAAAGTTGACCGTCGCGGAGAATGTAATGGCTATCTTGGAGACTACGTCGCTGAACAAAGCGCAACGCGAAGAACGTCTGGCGGAGCTGCTGGCAGAGTTACGGATTAGCCATCTGGCAGCCAATCGGGCGGATTCACTCTCTGGAGGAGAGCGACGGCGGGTCGAAATTTCTCGTGCGCTGGTGATGTCGCCGGCCTTTATGCTTCTTGATGAACCCTTTGCCGGAATCGATCCGCTTTCCGTCGTCGATATCCAAGAGATCATCGTGCAACTACGCGAACGCGGGATCGGCATTCTTGTCACCGACCACAATGTTCGAGAGACGCTGAGCATTTGTGACCGTGCCTATATTCTGAGCGATGGCAGTGTGTTTGAGGAAGGAACGCCCCAGGAAATTACGGCAAGCAGTCGCGCCCGAGAGGTCTACCTGGGAGAGCGCTTCCGCCTCTAGCGACTGGGGACAAGGGTGGAGTAGTATGGGGTTAGACCTCAGACTGACTCAGAAATTAACCCAAAAATTGGTGATGACGCCCCAGTTGCGTCAAGCCATTAAAATTCTGCAACTGCCCCGTGGAGAGCTTGATACTCTCATTGATGAAGAGTTGGCGGAGAATCCGGTCATCGAGCGCGTGACCGAGGACGAGGCTATTTTTGACGACGGTCGCGGCAATGGCGAAGAACCGACCCAGACCGCCACACAAGACGCGAACACGGAAAAGGACCAGATTGACTGGCAGACTTATCTCAGCACCTATAATAACAATAACGACATGTCGGCCCCTCCGCCAACTGGAGACGAAGACACGGATGGTGAGCGTCAAAATGCTCCAGAGGATCGTCTGCCCCGCACGGAGTCGCTGGCCGAACATCTCACCTGGCAGCTACGCTTTCGCACTCTGACAGAAACAGAAGAATGTCTCGCCTCTCTGATCATCGGGAATCTGGACGTTGACGGCTATCTGGAGGCCAGTGTCGAGGAACTCGCAGACCTTGCGAGTGTCAGTCCCGAGGAGGTTGAACGGGTCCTACAGATTGTGCAGTCGTGCGACCCGATTGGCGTCGGCGCACGAGATCTTCGGGAATGCCTGCTGTTACAACTGCATGCAACGCAGCACGAGAGAGAGGCGATTGAAGCATCCCTGCTCCGGTTAACAACAACGATCGTCCGGCAATATCTCCCGAGCCTGGAAGGACGGCGGTATGATCGGCTGGCAAAGGCACTCAGCGTGCCGACGGAAGAAATTCAGCGAGCGGTAAAACTCATTACAGCTCTTGAACCCAAACCCGGACGCAATTACGGTGACGGGAATATTCGCTATGTCACCCCGGATGTGGATGTCCATAAGATCGGAGAGGAGTATCGGGTGACGCTCAACGAAGAGGGTCTGCCACGTCTCAAAGTGAGCAATGCGTATCGCCATTTACTCACCCAAGACGGCGAGGCAAAAGAGTATGTCCAGGGGAAACTGCGCGCGGCCGCCTGGCTGATTAAAAGCATTCACCAACGCCAGCGAACCTTACTCATGGTTGCCGAGAGCCTGGTAAAGTTTCAGCAGGATTTTCTGAATTATGGCGTTTCCCATATGCGTCCCCTAGTGTTACGCGATGTTGCGGATGACATTGGCGCTCATGAGTCAACGGTCAGTCGGGCCATCGCGGGCAAGTATATTGCCACGCCACGCGGGTTGTATCCACTCAAAAAATTCTTCACGACCGGACTGAAGAGCCGGTATGGACAAGACGTTTCGGCAGAAAGCGTCAAGGCCCAAATTCGAGCCCTTATTGCTCAGGAAGACCCGTACAAACCCCTGAGTGATGAAGAAATTGCAAAGACGCTGTCCCGCAGTCATATCAAGATTGCCCGCCGGACCGTTGCCAAGTACAGAGAGGGCCTCAATATTCTTTCCTCCGCAAAGCGGAAGTACGTCCGCTAGGCGGCAGTTCTATTTGTCATAAGGAATACTCCCATGCGTGTCGTTGATATCCTCAGCCAAGAATCCATTCTCCCCCAACTCCAGGGTCGCACAAAGACAGATGTCCTACGTGAGCTCGCCCAGCACCTCGCCCAGCACACGCCTGGTGTCGACGCCGAGCAGCTAGTGGCCGTGCTCCTGGACCGTGAACGTCTCGGCACAACGGCCATTGGTGAAGGCATTGCCATACCGCACGGGAAGTTGTCCGGACTCAAGGACGTGGCCGCCGTTTTTGGCCTGAGTCCACACGGAGTGGACTGTAGTTCCCTTGATGGCGGGCTGACACGGCTGTTCTTTTTGCTTGTTGCGCCAGAGGATTCTGCCGGCGTCCACCTCAAGGCCCTGGCTCGGGTCTCTCGACTATTGAAGGACAAGGCGTTTCGAGAACGCTTGCTCCAAGGCGGCAGCCAGGCGGATTTACACCGGCTGATCTGTGAGGAAGATAACAATCTTTAGGGGGGGCAGCACCCGGTAAGGACCGCTATGCAGGTCGTTGTCGTTACGGGTTTATCAGGCTCGGGGAAAAGTACCGCCATCCGCGCCCTTGAGGATCGTGGATTCTACGGCATTGATAATCTCCCGGTCACGCTTATCCCCCGATTTCTTGAGCTCAGCAAAAATAATCAGGAACATATTGGTCGAGTCGCCCTGGGTATTGATTTGCGCGAGCGTATTTTTCTGCGCGAATACCCGGCGGTCCTTGAAGGGCTGCGCCAGAGGGGCCACCAGCTCACGATCCTGTATTTTGAAGCCAGCGCCGATGTCCTCGTGCGGCGCTTTAGCGAAACCCGCCGTCCCCATCCCGCTGCCGGAGACGGGGGAGTCCTCCAGGGGATTCGGACCGAAGAGGAACAACTCGCCGGACTGTGCGCAGCGGCCGATCTGGTTATGGATACGTCTGCGTATAATGTGCACGAACTCCGGGAGGCCCTCCTGCAACATATTGAACGCTATCCCCACTCCCAACAGCCCTTACTCATTACCGTTGAGTCATTTGGCTATAAATATGGCATACCCATTGATGCCGATATTATGCGGGACGTCCGTTTTCTCCCCAATCCTTTTTTTGTTGATGCCCTCCGGCACAAGACCGGTACGGAACGTGCCGTCGTCAAGTTCGTCCTCGGCCAGGAGGAAACCGTACTCTTTTTGAGTCAGCTGTCGGCCTTACTTCAATCGACTCTCCCCCTGTATGCCAGGGAAGGCAAAAGCTATCTCACTCTGGCCATGGGGTGTACCGGCGGCCAGCACCGCTCGGTCGTCATCGCCGAAGAACTGGGCCGACAGCTCCAGGCGCGGGACTATACCGTTCGGATTCAGCACCGCGACAGGCAACGGCAAAGTGCATCGGCATGACATCCCACATCCAAGCCCGGCTCACCCTCCTCAACGCAATGGGCCTACACGCCCGCGCGGCGGCGGCCTTCGTCAAAGCCCTCAAAGACCTCACGGTTGAGGTCACCGTCAGCTGGGAAGGACAAACGGCGAATGGACGTAGCGTCCTCGACCTGCTGACCCTCGGCGCTCCGCAGGGCAGCGTCCTTGAGCTGCTGATTCAGGGCGACGATGCAGAGGAGGCGCTCTCGACGCTCACCCGCCTCGTCGCCAATCGTTTTGACGAAGAATAAATGCGCTCTTTCTGACAGCCGTGTTCCTCTCAACCGGCCCATCCCCTTGACGCTCAGAAGGGGATTCTATTATATGCGCCCAGCCGTTTAGGGTACGGGTAGCATCACGCCAAGGAGAAAAACTATGACGGGGAAAGAGTATCTATTCACGTCCGAATCAGTCTCAGAGGGTCACCCGGACAAAATGTGTGATCAGATCTCGGACGGTATCCTGGACGCCTTGATCGAACAGGATCTGGAGAGTCGTGTGGCGTGTGAAACGATGGTCAAAACCGGCATGGTCGTCGTGGCGGGTGAAATCACAACGCGTGCCCAAATCAGCTATATGGAAGTCGTTCGACAGGTTGTACGCGACATTGGATTTACCGACTCTTCCCTGGGCTTTGATGCCAATACGTGCGCGGTTCTGACGGCGCTCGATCGACAATCCCCGGATATTTCGCAAGGGGTGACCGCCGGAGAAGGCCTCTACAAAGAACAGGGAGCGGGCGATCAAGGCATGATGTTCGGCTTTGCCTGCGATGAAACCAAGGATTATATGCCGTTTCCCATTTATACCGCCCACCGCCTAGTCCAGGAACTCGCCACCATACGGAAAAGAGGCGAGTTGCCTTTCCTGCGACCGGATAGCAAATCGCAGGTGACGGTAGAATACCGCGATGGCCAACCGGTGCGCGCCGATACGGTCCTGATCTCAACCCAACATGACCCTGACGCGGCGTACGATACGATCAAAGAGGCCATTGTTGAAGAAGTCGTGAAACGCGTCATTCCACCGGAGTTTTTGGATCAGAAGACGACGTTTCTCGTGAATCCAACCGGACGTTTTGTCAACGGTGGTCCGTACGCGGACTGCGGACTGACTGGACGGAAAATTATCGTCGATACCTATGGCGGCTACGGCCGGCATGGCGGTGGCGCATTTTCGGGCAAAGACCCCAGCAAGGTAGACCGCTCCGCCGCCTATATGGCGCGCTATATTGCCAAGAATCTGGTGGCCGCGGATTTGGCCACACGCTGCGAGGTGCAGCTCGCCTATGCGATCGGTGTGGCAGAACCGGTCGGCGTGTATGTTGATACCTTCGGCACGGGTGTCTTAGCGGAGGAGCGTATATCCGCAATCGTCCGTCAGGAGTTCGACCTTCGACCCGCTGCCATTATCCAAACGCTTGATTTGAAACGCCCCATTTATCGGGAGACCGCGGCCTACGGCCACTTCGGGCGACCGGCCGAGAACGGATATTTCCCCTGGGAGCGGATTGACCGTATAGAAGCCCTTAAGCGCGCGTCGACAACCGCGTAGCAAACAACCCAAGTCAGAAGTAGGAAGAGGAACCATGCGTACAAGCCGAGGCGATGTCAAAGACCCCAAGCTGGCCAAGGAGGGCAAAAAACGCTACGAGTGGGCCGACCAGTACATGCCGGCCCTGCGCCAGGTACGAGAAATTTTTTCACGTGAGCAACCCCTGAAAGGCGTACGCCTGGCGGCCTGTCTGCACGTCACCTCCGAAACCGCCAACCTGATGCGAACCCTCAAGGCTGGCGGCGCCGACGTCACCCTGTGTGCCTCCAACCCGCTGTCCACCCAGGACGATATTGCCGCCGGTTTGGTCAGACACGAGGGCATTCCGACATTTGCAATTCGCGGCGAGAACAACAAGAGCTATTATACCCACCTGCATCAAGCCCTGGCCCACCAGCCCAGCGTGACCCTGGACGACGGCGCCGACCTGGTCTCGCTACTGCATACTGACAAGAAGTACGCCGACCGCGCGCCGCAGATGTGCGCCAGTATGGAAGAGACCACCACCGGCGTCATCCGGCTACGCGCCATGGAAAAGGACGGCGTCCTGAAGTTTCCGGTCATTGCCGTGAACGACGCAACCACCAAGCACCTGTTCGATAACCGCTACGGCACCGGACAGTCCACCCTGGACGGGGTTCTGCGGGCGACCAATATCCTACTGGCCGGCATGACGGTCGTCGTTGCCGGCTACGGCTGGTGTGGCAAGGGTGTCGCCATGCGCGCCCGTGGGCTGGGGGCCCAGGTCACCGTGGCGGAAATCGACCCGATTCGCGGACTCGAAGCCGCCATGGACGGCTTCCGGGTGATGCCTATGCGTGAGGCGGCCCGCGAGGGAGAGCTGTTCGTGTCCGTGACCGGCAACACTAGCGTGCTGCGCAAAGAGCATTTTCTACGCATGAAAGACGGTGCTATCCTGTGCAACTCAGGTCATTTTGACGTTGAGATCGATATCAAAGCGCTCAAGAAAATGGCCAAGCGAGTGGAACGGCATGTCCGCACGAATGTGGACGGGTATCATCTGGATGATGGACGCTGCATTTATGTCATTGGCGAGGGTCGGCTCGTCAATCTTGCCGCAGCTGAGGGACACCCGCCGGCGGTGATGGATATGAGTTTTGCCACGCAAGCGTTAACCGTGCGATGGGCGGTGGAGCATCAGGAAGAGCTGACACCCCACGTGCACCCTGTCGCCAAAGAGATTGAGGATCAGGTCGCCAGCCTCAAACTCGCGAGCATGGACATCCAGCTCGACCGGCTGACCCCGGAGCAGAAGCGCTATCTTGCATCGTGGGAATTTGGGACATAAGTTCTACTCATGGTCGGTGGGGTGTTTCGGTGGGGACTGGGGGCGGTTCTTCTGGCGAGTGTGGTTCCTTTCGCCTTTGCCCTCTCCCCTCCCCGTCCCGCTCTCGAAGAAATACGGCATACCTCGGTCCCGGATTATACCCGGGTCATTATTACCCTCTCAGCCCGGGCGGACTACCACCACTTCCGGGTTGCGGCTGCCCAAGCCCATGATAGACCGGACCGCATTGTCATTGATTTTTCCTCAACGCGGCTTGACCCCAACCTACGCGAGCCGATTCCTGTTCATGATGGCCTGCTCAAACGCATCCGGACGGGCCAGTTTTCGCCAACCACAGCCCGGGTCGTGCTCGATCTGGAGCAGATTGAGAGCTATACCGCTTTTCCGCTCTACTCGCCGTATCGGCTCATTATTGATGTCAAAGGCAAGAGTCAGAAAACGCCGCCGCGCCAGCAGGCCCGACAATCACGAGCGCCCCCACCGCCTCAATATCGGATTATGATTGACCCTGGACACGGTGGCCGTGATCCGGGTGCTATCGGCGTTGGCGGCCTCAAGGAGAAAACCGTAGTCCTGGCCATTAGCAAAAGGCTCGGCAAAAAGCTGGAGTCCCGCCTCCCGGTGAAGGTTTTTTATACACGAGAGAGGGATGTTTTTATTCCCCTGGAGGAACGCACGGCCCAGGCGAATGCCGTGGACGCCGACCTTTTTATTTCGATCCATGCCAATGCGAGTAAAAATCCTCAGACTCAAGGAGTTGAGACCTATCATCTGAATAATACCAATGATCGTGCCACGATTCGATTGGCAAACTTTGAAAATGGTCTGCAACACCTGAGACAGCCACCGCAGGTAGGAAGCGAATTATCCGAGATTGTGAGCGATATGATCCATAATGATAAGCTAGAAGGGTCAATTATCCTTGCCCACGCCCTCCAAGATTCTATAATGACCCAGGTTGCCAAACGTCACTCGAAGGTCCGTAACCTAGGGGTAAAAAAAGGGCCGTTCTATGTATTAGTTGGAGCACATATGCCGTGTGTTTTAGCCGAAGTGTCATTTCTGACGCACCGCGTCCAGGGTCGGCTGTTACGTTCCTCGGCCTATCGGGAAGCCATAGCGGAAGGACTTTTTCAAGGGATTACCCGCTTCATCAAAGAAGAGCTGCCACGTATGGAGAGCCTGTGAATCCGCCTCGTCAAGAAAGATAGGGTATAATGGACGCCGACCAGCAACACTCGCCCTCCGCTCTCATTGCACTGCCACCCCTCCCCTCGTCAGACCCGGATGTCGAACTTGGGCACGATTGGAACCTCAGTCAGATTGCCAGCACCTATCGTACTCAGGTCCACGAGTTGCTGATACGGCAGCAGGCAAATAGTCAGAATGGACGCTCCGTGGTCGAGATCCACACCGCACTGATCGATCAGCTCGTGCGGTATGTCTTTACCGCCGCGACCCGTCTCTACACGCGTCGCTATACCAGCCTCAGCCAACGCTGTAGTCTTTTTGCCCTGGGCGGCTATGGCCGCGGAGAGTTGAATCCGCATTCTGACATTGATTTGCTCTTCCTCTACCACTGGAAAATCACTCCCTATGCCGAGACGGTATGGGAAACCCTGTATTACAGCCTGATGGACGCGGGCTGGACGGTCGGCCATGCGGTTCGCAATATTCGGGAATGTCTCCGTCATGCGAGTCGGGATTTTGAAATTAAAACCTCCCTGCTCGATAGCCGCTATCTGTGTGGTGAAGAGTCCTTGGCCCAGGAGTTTCAGATCACCATTCACCGCGACTTGGTGGAGAAACGGTCCGAACAGTTTTTTCAGGCAAAGGCCGAAGAGAGTCGCGTCCGCCACCAGCGCCACGGCAATTCACTCTATCTGCTCGAACCAAATCTGAAAGAAGGCTGTGGTGGTTTGCGCGATCTCCACACCGCCTGGTGGCTGGCCAAAGTCAAATTCAAGCTTACCAACTGGCGCGAGCTTATCGTCAAAGGCGTCGTCTCGGAATCGACCCTGGCCGCGGTAGAAGCGGCTCAGGATTTCTTATGGCGGGTTCGGAACGGGCTCCATCTGCTTGAGCGGACAGAACAGGATACGCTGACCTTTGAACATCAGGACCAGCTCGCCCCGGCGTGCGGCTTTGCGGATGCCACCCAGTTCATGCGGACCTACTACCAACACGTCACGATCATTCACGATTTTACCCGGTTCATGTTTGAGCGCTGCGTCACACCGTCTCGACTCTTCAACTTCCTGGGCCGTCCGCGGGGTCGGGATATCCGTGACGGCATCCGTATTGTTGACCAGACCCTGCATGTGACGAAGCCCGAGATGCTCACCCAGGAGCCGCTCAATCTCGTGACCCTCTTCCATGACGCCCAACGTCACGGCGTCACGTGTACTCGTGAAACCAAGCAGGCAATTCGTCAGGCACTGACCAGCCTCCCACCCGACACGGCCAGTCGTCCCGCTCTACGGGATGCCTTTCTCGCCGTCCTCTCCTGGAAGCAGCGGGTTGCCCCAGCCCTGCAAGCCATGCACGAAGTCGGCCTGCTGGAATGGTTGCTCCCCGAGTTCGGCCACCTACGCTGGCGAACACAGCGCGACCTGTACCACATCTATGCCATCGACGAGCATACCTTGCATGGCGTGGCCGAACTCGAACGCCTGCGCGACGGCGAATATAAAGAAAGTCTGCCGCTCCTGACTCAGGTCATGCGCGAGATTGATCGGGTGGACCTCTTATTCCTGGCCATGCTCTTCCACGATGTGGGCAAGGGGTTTGGCGTTGAGCACACCGCCCGGAGTGCCGAGATGGTGGATGCGGCCGCCAGACGTTGGCAACTACCGCCAGACGAGGCGCACGAGTGGCAGGTTCTCGTCCGCCAGCATCTTTTTATGTCTCACATTGCCCAACGGCGCGATCTTTCCGACGACGCGCAAATTGCTGACTTCGCCCAAACGGTAGAGAATCCCGGGTGCTTAAAGAGGCTCTACCTGCTGACGTTTGCCGATATGAAGGCCGTCGGCCCCAAGGTCTGGAATAGCTGGAAGGGGGGGCTCCTCAATGAACTCTATCTGCGTACCCTGGAGCGCTTGGAAACGGGAGCGCTTATTGAGGAGGACCAAGGCGCACGCCTCCAGCGTCGGAAAGATCGTATCCAACAGCGTCTAGTCGCACAGGCAGCAGCCGAACCGCTCTCTCGGTTCCTGACCGCAATGCCAGATAGCTATTTTCTGACGACTCCGGAGGATGCGGTCCCAGAGCATTTTCAACTCATGAGCCGTTTTGTCCAGGCCGAGGCTGACGCCCCCTACCGTTCCAGCCTGCATCACTTTCCAGAGCAGGAGTATAGTGAATTCACCCTAGTCACTCGTGATCGCTCAGGGCTCTTTTCCATGCTCGCCGGTGTTCTCACCGTCAGCGGACTCAGCATTTCCGGAGCACGCGCCTTCACCAGCAGAGTCAGAGGCACCAGCCAGCAAGGCATTGCTCTGGATGTCTTTCGGCTGTCACACCTGGACCGTCAAGACATGCTGCTCTCAGAAGAGACCTGGGCCCGATTTTATACGCGGCTGAACGCCGTCTTACACGGTGAGCGAACAGTTGAGGACCTGCTTCAGGCAGCTAGGCCACCGGCGTTTCTGCAACGTTCCCGCCCGCGCCTGCGAACCGAGATTACGATTGATAACACCACATCACCAACCTACACCCTGGTCGATGTCACGGCTCTGGACCGGGTCGGGCTCTTATTCGAGGTAACCCACGCCTTGTTCCAACTCGGCCTCGTGATTCACCTGGCGAAGATCACAACCAATGTCGATCAGGTCCTTGACGTCTTCTACGTGACTGATGTCACAGGCGCGAAAGTTGGGAACCCCGGTCAGGTGATGGCAGAGTTGCAAGGTCGACTGCGTAGCCATGAGGAAGCGACATGACTCAGCCCGCCATTGCCCACCAAAACAGTGCCCAGAGCGATGCCCTGCTTGACACCTTTCTGGGGCATCTCACCGTAGAAAAGGGCTTAACGCCGCGCACAGTAGAGGTCTACAGCCGGGACCTCCACCGATTCTGCGCCTATTTATCGACCCAGGATATCTCGGATGTCAGACAAGCCGGTTCGCGCCATATCGTGGGCTTTCTCAGCACCCTGCACGAACAGGGCATCTCAACCCGGACCCAATCCCGAGTCGTAACCGCGCTGCGCGGCTTATACCGTTTTCTGCAACGGGAAAACGAACTGCCCGGGAAGAACCCAACCGCCCTACTCCATCTGCCCAAGTTTGGCCGCGGCCTGCCCCATGTCCCGTCCCAGGAACAGATAGACTCACTCATCTCGGTGCCCGATGCGGCGACCCCGCTCGGCATGCGGAACCAGACCATGCTCGAAGTGTTATACGCGACCGGCCTGCGTGTCTCCGAACTGGTTCGGCTGACCGTCTCTCAGGTCAATCGGGAAGCGGGCTTTGTCCGGGTGCGGGGCAAGGGCAATCGGGAACGCCTCGTCCCCCTCGGGACTCGGGCGCTCTCGCAGCTCCAACGCTATCTCGACACCGTCCGCCCGGTCCTGCTGAAGCACCGCAGCAGCGACTATATTTTTCTGACTCGCTCCGGGAAGCCGCTGACCCGTCAGATGTTCTGGGTCATCGTCAAAAAATACGCCCAACAGCATTCTGCACCGAATGGCCCTCCCTCCCCCGATACGTCTGCACCAGCCGATATGGTGTGCGAGACAGCCGAGGCCAACTCACTCTACCCGCACGCATTTCGCCACGCCTTTGCGACGCACCTTCTTGAGGGTGGAGCGGACTTACGCGCGGTCCAGTCCATGCTGGGCCACGTTGATATCGCCACAACGCAAATCTACACCCATCTGGCGAGTGCGCGCTTACGCGAGGTCCACCGGAAGTATCATCCGCGCGGCTGAGTGCTCCGGAGTCGGACCCTGACTGCCCGCTTCTTCGGCGGCCTCTTTTACATCACGACCACGCTCCGGGCGACTTCGCCTTTCTCCAGCGCGGTCATGGCATCGTTGACTTCATCCAGAGAGTAGGTCCGGGTAACCAGCTCATCAAGTTTGAGCTTGCTGTTCATATACAGCTCAATCAAGCGCGGCATATCGACGTGCGGGCGGGAGGAGCCGTACACCGAACCCTGAATCTTTTTCTCGTTGAGCAGACTGAACGCGGGAATCGTCACCATCTCTTCACGCGCCGGTGCACCAACAACAATCGTACTGCCACCCTGCCGGGTGCAGGCATAGGCTTGTTCAATGGTTTTGCCCAGGCCGATCACTTCAAAAGCGTAATCCGAGCCTCGCCCGTCCGTCAGACCTCGCACGGTCTTGGTCAGATCGTCCCGGGATGGATTCACCGTGTGGGTCGCACCAAACTCTTTGGCGTATTCGAGCTTATTGTCCATCAGGTCAACCGCGATAATAATACTCGCCCCAGCTAGCGCACAGCCTTGAATCACGTTCAACCCCACCCCGCCACAGCCGATGACCACGGCGCTCGTGCCGGGCCTGACCGCGGCCGTATTGATGGCGGCCCCGACCCCGGTCATGACGCCACAGCCGACCAGACAGGCTTTGTCGAGCGGCACCTCGTGCGGGATTTTGACGCAGGCGATTTCAGGCACCACCGCGTATTCCGCATAGCTCGATAAGCCGGCGGCATGATGGATCTTCTGTCCGTTTTTACTCAGCCGACAGGTGCCATCCAGGAGGGCGCCTTTACCCATAATCGTCCGCATATTCACACACAGGACCGGGCTGCCTTGGGCGCAGTAGTAGCAGTGTCCGCAGTAGGGAGCGAAAGACAGGACCACATGGTCGCCGGGCTGCACCATCGTCACGTCCGGCCCGACTTCTTCAACAATACCCGCGCCCTCATGACCGGGCACAACGGGGAGCGGGGAGCGAATCACGCCATGGATTATGGAATAGTCGCTATGGCACACGCCATTGGCGGCAATTTTGACGCGCACTTCTTTTGATTTGGGATTATCGAGGTCAACCTCTTCTACCTGAAGCGGGGTACTGAGTTCGTACAGGACTGCGGCCTTCATAACTCCCTCCTTATACGCTGGGTCCGGCTTCCTCTCGAAGCGCGGCACTTTCCAGAATTTGATGTGATGCGGTATGGGGATCAAGCGTACCGGCGCCAACCGCGTCGAAATAGCGCGACAGCTCGGGGTCGGTCCGAGCTCCGACAGTCAGACGTTTGCGGACTTCATATTCGACGCGGGTAATGAGTTCCTCGCGCCGGCGCTCTGAGCGGCGGCGCGCCAGCTCTCCGGACGTAAGCGACGACTGATGATGATCCCGTATGACCTGCAACAGCTCCGGCAGGCCCGTCCCGTTAATCGCCTGTGTTGCCAGCACGGGGATATGCCAGGGCGACTGCTCCGACTCATCGCCCGGACGATTACTGTATTTCAGCTCCAGCATCAGGCTGAGTTCGGTCATCATCCGCTGTGACCCGTCTCGGTCCGCCTTATTGACGACGAAGATATCCGCAATCTCCATGAGCCCGGCTTTCATGACCTGCACGCCGTCACCGGCTTCCGGCACGAGCGTCACCAGCACGGTATCGGTCGTGCCCATGACGTCCAATTCCGTCTGCCCGACACCGACCGTCTCAACCAGAATATAATCCAGGCTGGCCGCATCCATCAGCTTAATGACGTCCTTGGTCGCGCGGGACAGGCCGCCGTGACTGCCGCGCGTTGCCATGCTCCGAATGAAGACGCCGCGGTCAAGATAATGCTTCGTCATCCGAATCCGGTCGCCCAGCAGCGCACCACCGGTAAAGGGACTCGACGGGTCAATAGCAACAATCCCGACCGTTTTTCCGGCCTGCCGCATCAGGGTCGTCAACCCGTCTACCAGGCTCGACTTGCCGGCGCCCGGAGGGCCGGTAATCCCTATCGTGCAGGCGTGACCTTGTCTGGGCCCGATGGCCTCCAGAATACGGCCCAGCCTTGCATCTTCTCGTTCCACCAGCGTCATCAGACGAGCCAGCGCCCGACTGTCTCCGGCCGACAGTCTTTCAAGCAGTTGATCCAGCGTGTGTTTTGCCATGGGTACGCTTCTTTCTCCTTGATCGGTCTATATACCTGACGCTGCTGGTAAAGTCAGTGGAGCTTGGTATGCTGTGGAAGAAGTAGGCAAAAATACGGCGGAGGAAAGCATGGAATGGGACACTCTCTATATTGAAAAAAAGGAGGCAGTGGCCTTTCTGACCCTGGATCGTTCAGCGTCCTTAAACGCGGTAAACGACCAACTCACGGCTGACCTCGAGGCGGCGTGTCAAACACTCGACGCGGATACCGCCCTCCAGGTGGTCGTGCTGCGGGGCGAAGGCCGCGCCTTTTGTTCCGGCATGGACCTCAAGGCGGCCGCCATGCGTCCCTCAACAAACGCTGCCATTGATGCGGTGTGGGCGCCCTGGCAGCGCGCGTTAGATATTCTGGAGCACCTCAACGCCCTTACGATTGCTTCCATTCACGGCGCCTGTCTCGGCGCTGGTTGTGAGTTGGTCTTGGCCTGTGACTTTCGGATTGCGGCCAAGACCGCCTTCTTCTCTTTACCCCAAGTGCTCTACGGCTCGCCGCCCGACACCAGCCAGAGCTATAAACTCGCACAGCTCATCGGTCTCGCCAAAGCCAAAGAGGTTCTGATTCTTGGGGAACGCTTTGATGCCTCCCAAGCCGAGCGCTGGGGACTGCTGACTAAAGTCGTCGAAGCCGGAAATCTCAAAGCAGAAACCGGGCAGCTCGTCGCCCGCTGCCAAAAAGTCGGTGGCCGAGCCGCGACCGTCGCCAAGCATCTGCTGCATCAATCCTGGACGCTGGACCAGGAGACCTGGCCGTCGGAAATATCCCGCGCCCGGGCGGCCGCGCTGGAGGAAAAAGACTTTGCCGAGGCCATGCGCATCTACCGCGAGCAGCGCAAGCCGCAGGTGTAGGAGGGGATTGGGGGCTGGGGCTTAGTGGTTCGCCAGCGAGGGAGATTTTGAGGACGCCCTTAGTTTATCTCCGTGATTACGAACCTTCCTTTTTCGCAAGCGCCTGAATGCGTTGTCTTTTCGAGAGAGCAGCCGCCTTCATTGGAGACCCCTCTTGCTCTGGGCTACTCTTGCTTCAGAGGTTGAAGCAGGTACGTACTGAGAGCTTTCAACAATCGAGAGCGTCTTTCCGAGGCGATTGTACCAATAGGGCCAGCAATGTCCCGTTTGGGCAGGACGGCAAAAAATCCCAATCGAATCACAGAGGGCGAGACGAGTCCGCTGGAAGCGAAGTCTGCCTCGGTTGGGGAGATAATGTCATCAAAATTCTGCACGTCATGCTGTAACTGCGTACTCACACCACAAACAAGGACATCTCCGTAGCCGGGCATTTGGCGAAGGACGACCGCCGAACGGTTCTTCACCCTTCCATCGGCTTGGGGGATGAGAGTCAAGATGATGTCACCTTCTTTCATATTCTGGATTCAACTTTTTGAGGGCGTCCAGAGTATACTCTGGTTCATTTTCGCCATAAGCATTTTCCAATACCTGCCTGGAGAGCAACGGCCACTCTTCGTGCTCCTTATCGGCACCATCCTTTGGAAGCACAACGACCAACAGCTGCGCCTCGGGCTCAAGTTGACAAGACTCATCCAGACAGATGTGTTCTCCGTCAAAATGGGCGCGTATAGTTCTCGGCTGCATCAGATTTTCTCCTTTGATAAAGTAAGGAACCCCTTACTCCGTACCACTCAACGCCTGACTCAACGCGGCACGATAGGGATAGGTATCCATATAGATGCGTAACACCTTGAACTTGCCGTTCTCAAACGTCCAGAAGTTCAAGTTGTCCATCACCAGCGGCTTGCCGTCCGTCGTTTTGCCTTCGAGGTGGAGCGGGGCGACCAGTTTATTGCCCTCGATAATAATGTCCGTTGCCGCGGCGGTATAATCAACCAGGCTGGTCGTCAGTTTTTCGTAGAACACGCGCAGGGCCGCCTTGCCCTGAATCCCGGCCGCGCCGGTGACGGGGTTGATGAGTGTGGCGTCGTCGGCAAACAGTGCGAGAATGCCATCCACATCGCCGTTCGTGACACGCTCAAAATACGTATGAGCGGCGCTCTCCATCTGCTGTTCAGTCTGCCCGCGCGCCATGATTCCCTCCGTTCAGATAGGCTCTCAAACACTGTGCCGTGTAGGACTGGTTGGCCTTTCGCATGAGTTGCTGGGGTGTACCGCTGGCCACGATATTACCGCCGGCCGCGCCGCCCTCCGGGCCAAGGTCGATGATGTAATCGGCCTCTTTGATAATGTCGAGATTGTGTTCAATCGTTACAACCGTATTGCCCTTATCAATCAGACGGTGGAGCGTATGGATCAGCTTTTCGATATCGGCGAAATGGAGCCCGGTTGTGGGCTCGTCCAAGACGTACAGCGTTTTGCCGCGCGAGCGTTTCGCCAGTTCGTAGGCCAGTTTGATGCGCTGGGCTTCACCCCCGGACAGCGTGTTGCTGGCCTGACCAAGCCGGATATAGCCCATGCCAATATCGTTCAACAGCTTGAGCGGTTGGGCGATCTTTGGCACCCCAATGAAAAACCTCGCCGCCTCTTCAATCGTCATGTCCAGCACATCGGCGATATTCTTACCATTATAGGCGATTTCCAGGGTCTCCTCGTTATAGCGCCTGCCGCCGCACACATCGCAGGTGACGTAGACATCGGGCAGAAAGCTCATCTCCATTTTAATGCGTCCCTGTCCGGTACAGGTCTCGCAGCGCCCTCCCTTCACGTTGAAAGAGAACCGGCCGGGTTTATAGCCGCGCAGCCGTGCATCGGGCAGCAGAGAAAAGAGCTTGCGCACCTCGTCCCAGAAGCCCACATAGGACGCCGGGACCGAACGCGGAGTTTTCCCAATGGGCGACTGATCGACCTCAACCACGCGCTCAATCCCCTCGGTATTGTCAATGCTGTCGTGCAGCCCGACCCGACCGGCGTACAACCCAAGTTTGCGCCGCAGCCCGTTGACCAGGACTTCCTGGACTAAGGAACTCTTGCCCGACCCGGACACCCCGGACACGCCCACCCAGGTACCGAGCGGAATATCAATATCGATATTCTTCAGGTTGTTCTCTCGCACACCCCGCAGGCGTAGCCGCGACCGATCCTTGAGAGACCGGACCGGACCGAGCCGCGGATGGGCCGAAGAAAGAAACCGACCGGTAAGGGAGTCCGTGTTCTTGCGCAACTGATTTGGCGAGCCGATGGCCACGACCCGACCGCCGTGCACCCCGGCGCCTGGCCCCAGGTCGATCACCACATCCGCATTTTCGATCGTCTGCTCGTCGTGTTCAACGACCAGCACGGTGTTGCCGCGTTCTTGCAGGTTCCGCAGGGTATCAATCAGGCGGGCGTTATCGCGCGGGTGCAGCCCGATGGTCGGTTCGTCCAAAATATAACACACCCCGCACAGATTGGAGCCGAGCTGGGCTGCCAGGCGAATACGCTGCGCCTCCCCACCGGACAGGGTATCCGCGCGGCGGTCTAAAGACAGATAGGACAGACCGACCTGATTCAGAAAGCTGAGTCTGGGAACGATCTCTTTGAGAATCGGCCGCCCGACGAGCGTGTCACGCTCAGATAGGGACAGGTCCTGCAGATGACTGAGGCAGTCTGCTACCGACAGACGCATCAGAGCCGGCAGCGACTGGTCACAGACCTGTACGGCCCGCGCGCGTGGATTCAGACGCTCGCCCTGACATTCCGAACAGGCTGACTCACCCAGGAACTGCGATAACGCATAGGATGAACCCGTATCCTCGCCGTATTCGAGCGCTTCATTCAGGATATCGAACGTTCCCTGTAGCCCTTGACCGTTCCCGGCAAAGACCAGTTGGCGCTGCTCCGCGTTCAGTTCACCAAACGGTCGGTCAACCGGGACACCCAGCTTCTTGAGTCCCCGCAGGAGCTTGTTTTTCGTGCGTTTCAGCTCAGAACGGGCGAGCGGCATGAGTGCGTCTTGTTTGAGAGACTTGCTCTCATCCGGGACGATCAGTTCGGGGTCAAACTCCCACAAGAAGCCGGCACCCGTGCAGGCCGGACAGGCTCCCTGGCGGCTGTTAAAGGAAAACAGACGAGGCTCCAGTTCTTCAAACCCAAGGCCGCAGGCGACACAGAAGAGATGCTCGCTATAGGTACGCTCGTCTTCACCGCGCACATGCACCGCCCCACTCCCGACCCGGAGGGACGACTGGAGCAGGGCCTCGGTGTCACGCCGGTTGCCGTTCGCGCCATTCACCCGCGTTTGGCCAATCACGATATCGATGTCGTGTTCTTTGTAGCGCTGCAAACTCTGCCCCGGTTCGAGAGCCGTTGTGCGGCCATCGATCCGCGCCTGCTTGAAGCCCAGCTTGCGCGCCCCGGCTAAGATGTCTTTATGAAATCCCTTCCGCCCCCGCACCACCGGAGCGAAAAAGGTTGTTTCCTGACCGTGAAAATCGGCCTGAATACGAGCCAGGATTTGACTCCGGCTCTGAGCCGCCAGCGGCGCGCCACACTGCGTACAATGCTGGACACCGATCTTGGCGTACAGCAGCCGCAAGTAGTGCGACAGCTCGGTCACGGTAGCCACGGTCGAATTCCGCCCGCCCCGGCTCATCCGCTGCTCAATGGCCACCGTGGGCGGAATACCGGTCAGCAGATCGACATTGGGCCGGGCGAGGACTTTAATGAATTGCCGCGAGTAGGCGGACAGACTGTCAATATAGCGGCGCTGGCCTTCGGCGTAGACCAGGTCAAACACCAGCGTTGACTTACCGGAGCCGGACAGACCCGTCACCACCACCATCTGGTCGCGCGGGATATCAACCGAAATGTCTTGCAGGTTGTGTTCCTTGGCTCCAATAATGGCAATGGACCTGCCGCTCCCCACCTCGGCGGCCAGTGGCTGAGCCGGAGACTTCGCCTTCCGCCGCTTGGGCTGTGGGCGTTGCGCTGTGGAGGCTGGACCCAAGACTTCCTTCAGATAGCGTCCGGTATGCGAAGCCCGAACCCGGGCCACCTCCTCCGGCCTTCCCTCGGCCACAATCGTCCCGCCCCCGTCTCCCCCTTCGGGCCCAAGGTCTATCAGATAGTCGGCGTACTTAATGACCTCAAGGTTATGCTCAATGATCAGGACCGAATGGCCGCATTCGACGAGTTGGTCGAACGCGTTGAGCAGCTTCTGGATATCGGCAAAATGCAGCCCGGTTGTGGGCTCATCAAAGATGAACAGCGTACCGTGGTCGGCGGAGTCTGTAGGGCGCTCCTTTGCAATATGCGTTGCCAGCTTCAGCCGCTGGGCCTCACCACCGGACAGCGTGGTCAACGCTTGGCCCAGACGCATATACTCCAGCCCGACCGCAGCCAGCGGAGACAAACGGCGCTTGAGCTCTTTTTGCTCGCCAAAAAATGCTAGGGCTTCGGCAACGGTAAAATTCAGAATGTCGGTCAGACTCTTGCCCTGATAGCGGACTTCCAGCACCTCGTCCCGGAAACGTTTGCCCTGACACTCGGGGCAGGGGACGTACACGTCCGAGAGAAACTGCATCTCGACCTTTTCAAAGCCCTCGCCCTTGCACGACTCGCAACGCCCGCCCTCAACGTTGAACGAGAAGGTACTCGGCGTATAGCCACGAACCCGCGCCAGTTCGGTTTGCGACAAGAGACGCCGCACCGTATCAAACGCCTTGGTATAGGTGAGCAGGTTGGCTCGCGGCGTTGTGCCGATAGCCGACTGATCGACAAAGATAATGTCGGCCAACTGCTCACCACCCAGGAGAGCGCGGCACGCACCCGGGATGCCGACCGGCTCCCCGCGTTGCTTTTTGAGGCCGCGATACAGCACGTCTTCCACCAGCGTCGATTTGCCCGAGCCGGACACGCCGGTCAGACATACCAGGCAGCCGAGCGGAATGGTGACATCGATATCCTGAAGATTATGCGCCTTCGCCCCTTGGACGGTCAGCGTATATTTTTTCTTGACGGGCCGGCGTTTCCGCGGGAGCGGAATGGTCAGCCGTCCGGACAGGTATTGACCGGTTAACGACTGCTTGTCTTTGAGCAGCTTGGCATACGGCCCGTTGAACACGATCTCGCCGCCTTTTTCACCGGCCAAGGGTCCCAGGTCGATGACATTATCGGTCTCGCGAATAATCTCCGGATCATGCTCGACCACCACGACCGTATTCCCGTTGTCGCGCAGGTCTTGCAGAATACGGACCAGACGCTGGCTATCGCGCGGGTGCAGGCCGATTGACGGTTCGTCCAGAATATAGAGGGTGTTGACCAGAGCGGAACCAATCGCCGTGGTGAGGTCCACACGTTCCAGCTCGCCGCCGGACAGGGTACGGGACTGCCGGTCCAGGGTCAGGTATTCAACCCCGACCTCAACCAGATAGCGCAGGCGTTTCCGAATCTCATCCAGCATGAGCCGCGCCACCTGCTCCTGATAGGCGGTCAGCGTGAGAGCGGCAAAGAATTCCGCGCCCGCCCCGATGCTCATCAGATTGATATCGGCCAGGGTTTTACCCCCAACCCGATATAAGAGGCCCTCCGGTTTGAGGCGTGCACCCCGACAGTCTTCGCACGGGAAATAGCCCCGGTAGCGGGCCAGAAAGACGCGGACATGCATTTTATACGTTTTGGTTTCCAGCCACTTGAACCAGCCTCGGACGCCGTAGTAGTCATCATCACCTTCCATGATGGCTCGCTGCTGCTCCCGGCTGAGCGCCTGCCAGGCCACATCGGGCGGAATGTCACGCTGCTCACAAAAGGAGAACAGCTCACGCCGCTCCCACTGCGCCGCTTTGATCCGCCAGGGCTTGATGGCCCCGTGTTTCAGCGTCAGGGTCGGGTCGGGGACGATCAGCTCCGGGTCAATATCGATCGTGCGACCAAACCCGCGGCAGGTCTCGCACGCGCCGAGCGGGCTGTTGAACGAGAACATATTCGGCACGGGCTCTTGATAGGCAATGCCACACGCCGCGCACTCAAGCTGGTCCGAGAACGGCGCGGCGGCGTTGTCTTCGTCCGGAAAAATCAGCGTCAGGCGGCCCTTGCCATACTGAAAAGCCTGCTCGCAGGAATCGTGGATACGCTTTTTGGAGCGGGTTTTCAGGGTCAGACGATCAACCAAAACGGTGCAGATTTCCGACGCAGCCTCGGGCCGGTCTGCCAGTTCCTGAATATCGACCGGCTTGCCAGCCACAACGATCCGATGAAAACCGGACCGCAACAGGCCGTTGCGGACTTCCTCCCAGGGCAGGCTGGCCGGCGTTGACACGCTGAACGTGACCAGAAAACGGCAGCCGTCCGGCTTCTCTTTGCGCAGCTTTTTATACACCGACTCGGCCGAGTCGCGCTCCACCGGCTGACCGCATTCCCGACAGTACAGACTACCTATTTTGGCAAATAGGAGCTTGAGATGGTCGTGCAGCTCGGTCATGGTCCCGACGGTTGAGCGCGAGGTCCGCACCGATCGGTTCTGGTCGATAGCAATGGCCGGCAGAATGCCGTCAATACGCTCGACCCGAGGCTTGTCCATGCGGTCGAGAAACTGCCGTGCGTAGGCCGAGAAACTCTCGACGTAGCGACGCTGACCCTCGGCGTACAAGATATCGAAAGCCAAGCTCGACTTGCCCGACCCACTGACTCCGGTCACCACCGTCAGTTGGTGCAAGGGAATCTGCACATCGATGTTTTTGAGATTGTTCTGGCGCGCGCCAGTTACCCGAATCGAGCCACCACCCGTCCCGTTGGTTTCCAATCCTGCCCTCCACGTATAGCAATCAGTGGCCAGCAGCCAGGTCGAGATGTGGGGCCCGCCCCTTCGTCAAGCTCAGGGCAGGCTCTGCCGCCGGACCGTTGCCTCCTTCATACTGAGCCGAGTCGATTCCGTCTAGTCGGGCGCGTAATTTCACCCTTGTATCGCGCTGCTCCTAGCTGGGAGCGTGGGCCTCTGGCCCGCAGAGAACAGCCCCGGGCCGCCTCGTCTGAGCCCCGGCGTACATGATAGAGAGGAAAGACTGTTATGGTCGCCCAATCCTCTCCACCCTCCACATCACCCCAACGCATCCTCTTTATTACCGAGCCGGGCATGGGCCATGTCCATCCGTTGCTACCGGTGATGCACAACCTCCAGGCCAGGGGCCACGCCGTTGCCTTGGCCACCAGCCGGCTGTATCAGGAGCGCATCGAGCGCGAGGGCCTGCCGTTCTATCCCCTCAGCCCCCACTACTCTGAAGAACGCTTAGAGGAATTTTTCCCGCCCATTCGCTATCTGCGCCCGCATTATCTGCGCGTGAGCTACGACTTTTTGCGTATCTTCATGGCCTCAATACCCGCACGTATCCCGGAACTCCAACAGATTGCTCAGGTCTTCCAGCCTAGCGTTGTCGTGGCCGGTCCGTTGACCTTTGCCGCCCACCTCTTTTGCGAGCAGCAGGCACTGCCGTGGGCCGTGCTGAGCCCTATGACCCACTTCATGTCCCCGAGCCTGCACGCCCCTCCAGCCGGCTTTCCGCGCGTCGAAACCCTGCCCGCGGCTCTCAGTCTTCCCTATCGGCTCGGACTCAAAGGCGCACTCCGCACGGCCACGGCGCTGATGGCTCCGTGGCGCTTGGCCCTGAATCGCTATCGCCGCCAGCTCGGTCTCCCCCCTCATGCCGACCCACTCTCCCCGAACATCGTCGCTCCATACTTACTCATCCATACCTGTAGTCGGGAATATGATTACAACCGGCCCGACCTCCCGCCCCAGGTATATTACGTTGGCCCCTCGGTATGGGACCGGCCGATTGACTGGCAGATGCCGAGTTGGCTGGCAAACAGACCGCCGAACAAGCCGCTGGTGTATGTCACCCTGGGAACCGTTTTTAATACGCGCCTGGGCGTCTTCCGAAAAATTATTCGCGCCCTCGGTCAACTCGACGTCTTCGGGCTGGTTGTAACCGGCCCCGGTTGTCCGCCCGATCTTTTTTCGGCGGTTCCATCCAACGTGCGTATCGAGTCGTATATTCCGCAGACGGCGCTGCAAGCGGAGCCGAGAACCCGCCCGGCTCTCATCATTTCACACGGTGGGGTGAACACCGTGCTGACGGCGCTGTCCGACGGGATTCCGCTGCTGTGCATTCCCCTCGGCGCGGACCAGCCCGATAACGCCCAGCGCTGCGTAGACGCCGGTGCCGGTCTGCGGCTGGACCGACGCCTGCTGACGACCGCCCGACTCAAACGCGCCATCCACACCCTGCTCAGCCAGCCTTCTTTCACCCGCCAGGCAAAGCAGATGCAACGCACCCTGCGCCGTCACAACGGCCCCGAGGAAGCCGCGAATCTTATTCTTTGCCTGGCTGAAACCAGATCATCGGTTCACCGCACTTCCCTTGACTAGGGAGCAGTGGTTCTCTTTCAGTACGTGACGGGGTATAGCAAGGGAAGAAGGAGCACCCATGACCACACTACTCGGTATTTCAGGTAGTCTCACGGCTGGCGGCAGTACTCGGACTCTTATTGACGCCGCGCTGGCCGCCGCGCACGCACACGCCCCGGATAGCACGACCGACGTGATCGATCTGCGTGACGTGACTATCTCTTTTTGTGACGGACGGCCACCCGAAGACTACCCGGACGATACCCCCCGGGTGCTGGCGCGTATCCAAGCCGCCGACGCCTACATCATCGGCACGCCTATCTATCGGGGTTCCTACACCGGTGCCCTCAAGAACCTGCTCGACCACATTCCGGTTGAGGCCTTTATGGGCAAGGTCGCCGGTTTGATTGGGAACGCCTATACCGACCATCACTATCTCAGTATCGACCAGGAGCTGAAACCGGTATTGGCCTGGTTTAATATGCACCTCGTTCCCGGGAGCGTGTATGTTCGAGCCGATCAGATGAAGGGCGGAGAGATTACCGATGAGCGCGTCCGGGATCACCTGCGTCAGCTTGGAGAGGCCGTCATCAGACTGTGTCACAGCCTGAAAGACAGCCCCCAAGGCCCCCCGCCATTAGTCTTATGGCCCCGAAAGAAATCCTAAATTCTTCGAGATTGTGAAATCCAGAGGCAAGGGAACAAATACTCCTCCCCTTCCCACTTTTCCTTGACGCCTGTCCGCTGGCGGCATACCTTAGCGCCCGACACAGGAGAAAGGCCGGATGCGGTTTATCATCTTCGGGGCGGGCGCGGTCGGCAGCACGGTCGGCGCTCATCTCTCAAAAGCCGGAACGGATGTCCTGCTTATTGGAGACCCGCCCCATATTGAGAAAATCCGGGCGGACGGGCTGAAAATGTCTGGCAAGTATGGTGAGTTTGTGACCACGCCAGCGGCCTGTTCCGTTATGGACGATTGGCAGTTCCAACCGGACGATATTGTTTTCCTGTGCGTCAAAACCTATGACACTCCGGTTGCCCTTGAGCAACTGCGCGCCAAGGTCCCGCCCGATACGCCCATTTTCTGTCTCCAGAACACCATGACCAATGAAGAATTGGTGGTCGAGCATTTCAGCCATGTCTATGGCGTGGCTTTGCATCTGGGAGCCCGTTTTATCTTTCCCGGTGAGGTTGGCCACCTGGGTGGCAATGCGCTGGTGATTGGCCGCTATCCCGGCGGTCTTGATGAGACCGCGGAGCAGGTCGTGGCCACCCTGCAAGCCGCCAATATGGGCGGGACGCTGACAGACGATATTCTGGCCTGCAAGTGGGCGAAATTTTGCATCAATCTGATGAACGCACCAGCCGCGATTCTCGACCGCTCCGGGCCGGAGTTGCTGAACGACCCGGACTCGCGCCGCTTGTGCGGCGACATGCTGGCAGAAGCCCAGCACGTCCTGGCCCGGGCCGAGATCAAACTCAAAACCCTGCCCGGCGACCAGCCCTTGCCGGATATGGTGACCGCATTGCGTCGGACCGACTTTACCCCACAGCCGTTGCCCGATCGCTCGACCCATGTTTTCCCGTCTATGTGGCAGGATGTGTTCTGCCGGCGGGGCAGAACGGAGGGGCGCTATCTGAACGGTCGAGTTCACGAGATGGGACAAAAACTCGGGATTGCCACACCGCTCAACGCCCTCCTCACCCAGGCGGTAGACACCATGGCGGAGCGACGGGAACTGCCGGGAACGTATACGCTGTCCGATTTGCGCCACATGCTGTAACCCGTCAGTCACGCATCAGGACAGAGCCATGCCACACCTGCCCTTTCACCTCGCCCTCCCCGTTCATGACCTGGAGGCCGCTCGGACGTTTTATGTTGACCTGCTGGGCTGTTCGGTTGGCCGCGAGAGCGCGACCTGGATTGATTTCGATTTTTTCGGCCACCAGGTCACCACCCATCTTTCTCCCGAAGCACCCCGACCCGCAGCCACCAACCCGGTCGACGGCCAACAGGTTCCGGTTCAGCATTTTGGCGTGATTCTCGACTGGGACGCCTGGCAGGCATTGGCTGAGCAATTGACGCAGGCGGGCGTCTCGTTCTTGATCGAGCCCGGCATTCGTTTTCGCGGTCAGGTGGGTGAACAGGCCACCATGTTTCTCTTGGACCCTAGCCAGAACGGCCTGGAGTTCAAAGCGTTTCGAGACCAGGGGCAGATTTTTGCCCGAGAGAAATCAGTGAAAGACCGATGACAAACAGGAGGACGCTATGAAAGCGCTGGCATTTTTAGGCATAGACACAGTCGGCATTATCGACAAGCCGATCCCCGATCCTGGCCCAAATGACGCGGTGATTAAGACAACGGCTTCGCTGATCTGCACCTCGGATGTACATACCGTGCGGGGTGTCATCCAGATTCCCGAGGGCCGGGTACTCGGCCATGAGAGCGTTGGTATCGTGCATCAGGTCGGCGCCAATGTCACAACCTGTAAAGAAGGCGAGCGGGTGGTGGTGAACGCCATCACGCCGTGCGGCAAGTGTGACCCCTGCCAGCGCGGCATTACCTCACAGTGCGGCGGCATGCTGGGCGGCTATAAATTCACCACCCAGCGCGACGGCAATATGGCGGAATACTTTTTTATCAATGATGCCGACTACAACGTGGTTGCCATCCCGGATGAGCTGACGGACGAGCAGGCGCTGTACACCACGGATATGATGTCCACCGGCCTGGTGGGGGCCGAGAACGCGGAGATCCCGGCCGGCGGCACAGTCGCAGTCTTTGCTCAGGGTCCGGTTGGGCTGTGCGCCACGGCCAGCGCCCGGCTGCTGGGCGCTGGACTGGTCATCGCCGTTGACTCTAAGTCGGACCGCAAGGAACTCGCCAAAAAGATGGGCGCCGATATCGTGGTCGATCCAACCGAAGGTGACGCGGTCGAACAGATTGTGCAGCTTACCAACGGCCTCGGCGTCGATTCCGCGATCGAGGCGCTGGGCTCTCCGATTACCTTTGAGAACTGCGTGAAGGCGACCAAGCCGGGCGGTGTGATCTCGAACATCGGCTATCATGGGGAAGCCGGTGATGCGTTGAGCATTCCGCTGCCGGATTTTGGTCTGGGCATGGGCGACAAGAAAATTCATACGGCGCTGTGCCCGGGCGGGCGGGAGCAGGTCTCGCGGCTGTTGCGGCTGATTCAGAACGGGCGGATTGACCCCACGCCGCTGACCACCCATCGGTTTCCCTTTGCAGAGGTCGAGACGGCGTTCACTATGATGACGACCAAGGCGGATAATATCGTCAAGCCGCTCATTACGTTTTAGGGGAGAGCGGGGAGTGAAGAGCGAAGAGCCCACCCCGGCCTCCTTCGACTACGCTCAGGACAGGCTTCGGCAAGCTCAGGGCCACTCCTCCGGGGAGGGGAGCAAGACACCATCCCCTCCTCTTCCATCCCCTCTCCCCTGGAGGGAGAGGGCCAGGGTGAGGGGGCTATCCTCTCTTGGTCAATTCATGGGTGAAGCCCTTGGTCTGGTCCTGCTGTGTCTCTTCTCAGCTCCGACTGCCCTCGCTCAGAATGATTTCCAAGCCGGAATCCATCTCTTTCAAACCGGCCAGCTTGTCAAAGCCCGGCAGTTTTTTGAGGCCGCGCACCAACAGCAGCCAACGCATACGAGCCCGGTATTCTATTTGGGGCGGATTGCCTTTGCAGAAAAGAACTATGAAGAGGCCATCCCCTGGTTCAAGAAGGCTGCGAACGGAGCACAGTGTAATGCGGACTATCACCTCTGGCTGGGCCGCGCCTACGGGCATCGCGCCCAGCAGGTGAACCTGTTCCGCAAACCCGCTCTCGCCAAGCAAGTCCACATCCACTTTGAAAAAGCGGTCGGCTGCGACCCCGACCACGTGGCGGCCCGCTGGGACCTGATGGAATATTATATGCAGGCCCCACGTTTCTTGGGCGGCAGCCGAAAAAAAGCCGAGGAACAGGCCGCCATTATCACCCGCCTCGACCCCGCCGAGGGTCGGAAGGCGCGGCAGTTCATCGCGAAGATGGACGAATGAATTATGCGTCTCTCCTGGAATGAAATCCGCGCTCGGGCTGCGGCGTTCACCGCAGACTGGAAGGACACGGCCTACGAAAAAGGCGAGACGCACAGCTTCTACAACGACTTCTTCAATATCTTCGGCGTCAAGCGACGCACCGGCGCTCGCTATGAGGAGCATGTCAGGAAGCTGGACAATCGTTCAGGCTATATCGACCTGTTCTGGCCCGGTGTCCTGCTGGTTGAGCAAAAGAGTGCTGGCCGCAACCTGACCAAAGCCTACGGACAGGCCGGCACCAACTTTGAGTTAAGTTTAACCGCGTCGGCTAAAATTTGTCCGTGGACGGACTCTAGGCCACCATCGAAAACAACTTTCAAATAGTGGAACTCAAAGAATTTGTGCCCACCGTTGCGATTTATCAAACCAGTGAGACCGTCGGCATCGGCGACAAGGTAGTCTTGGAAGGAGTCACGACGGACAGGTTCCCACCCCTGCTTCGGGTCAATAAGAGTACCAAGGGCGGCACGTTCAAGCCAAACGGCAGTCTGGTCGATAATGCCAATCATTCCGTCCTGGTAAAACAAATCGACGAGACTGCCGTCGTAGATGCAGGGAACGGGACGTCCGTCTATCGAATATGGCTGCATGTGCGGCAGATTCCGGTTAAAGTCGGCGCGTAGTGATAGTCTAGGCGGAGTCGCAGGGGACCGAACGGGAAAATAGAAGCGCAAGACTTCCTTCAGCCTTACTCCGGAAGGACTTTCCGCACATGACCTCCGTTCATTCGGCAAGCTAACCTCGAATGTCACATCCGCGACGATAGCTCCGATTGTTTCATCGAAAGCGGGACCGCCAACATTGGATACCGCGGGATGGCTGGGTACTTGAGCCAGAGCGCGCTGGACCGCCTTGCCGGGTCCGGTACCGGTCATCATTTGCCTCACCCGTGAGGAAGCGGTTGTCTACCCTTGCTTCCAACTTGTATTGTCCTGCGCCGAGGTCCATGCTGGGTAATTTCAAATCCCATCACGTCAGGTGACTTCTCAGACGGGTACTCACCGACACATTTGAAAGAGCCGTCTACACCATCCGCGATATCTACGTATTCGCGTTTTGCACGGATACATGGTGGGTCGTTGTCATCATCCTTTATGGCGTTACTGCTGGCGACAATTGTAGCTCCGCTCCGGGCTTGTGAGAGAGCGTTACGCGCGTCTTTGCAGATCTTCGCGCTTTCGCCCATTTCGCTCCAACTATCGTACGATAGGCTGTGCCATGAACAGTGGTGTGGGGTCTGAAGGAGGTCATAGGATAACCACTCTGAGTGCCACCGGTGGCGCTGCCAGAGTTTTTCCCAAATCGCGACTTCAGTATCCCCTCCGGTCAGGAACCGACACTTGTCGGGGATTTCATCACCCGCCAGAGAAAACTGAAGAATCGTGCTTGAGTTGTTCTTCGACAAAATCTCTTCGTCGTCGTCACCCGCCTTGGGGAGCGGTCCAATCAGCCGGACCGTCATTGACGGATCGTCCTGACCGTTAACACGGGAAAATTCTTCGTCTACGCGGATCAAAATCTGCTCAAGGGCGTCGGTCTTTCCATCTTCATCTTCGCCGAGAATGAGAATTCGATCACCATCTCCAATGGATTCACTATCCTCGCGAAACTGCTTGACCCGGCGGCGTGCCTCGGTATTGAACGCCTTGGCGGCGTCGCAGAGGACATGACGGCGCGAGGCGCGTCGAAACACCATCGGTGACGACCACATCTCCCTGATTAATATCTTATCGGCCTTTGAGGACCATTCGTTGGGCGGTCCAAGATGAAAATGTTTCTGGAGCCCGGTACAATGGTCTTTGTCGGGATGGCTAACAAGTAAGGCATCCACATAGAGTCGATTCTCGGCGTCACGGTCAAGACGCTCCGCAAAACCGATGAGCCCGAGGCGCTTGAGAAGAGCGAGTTCGCGTGGAACTGGAGCCGTTCGGGGGAACCTGCCGGCCTCTCCGAACATGACTGTATCGAAGACCGCCTGTCACGACTCGTGCGGCGAGCGCTCGAAGAGGAGCACATCTCACCCGGGCGCGCTGCCGAGATATTGGGTCTCACCCGGGACGAGATGAGGCAGAAGGCACGTGAGTGGGCGGATTAGATGCCGGCTACGCCGACGGTACTCCTTGCCGATGCGGATGTGCTCATCGACTACCGCGGGTCCGAGTTAGCGATCCTCAATCTCGTGGTTCAGCACGTAGGGCGGATGGCCGTTGTATCGTCTGTGCTTGAAGAGGTGCGGGGCGTCACCGCAGCGCAATGCGCGTGCCTTGGCGTTGAAGTCATTGAGGTCGCAACGGATCGAATGCTCCAGGCCGCGAAGGTCGAGTCAAGCGTTTCGTTCAACGATCGCCTCTGTCTGGTCGTCTGTCGCGAGGAAGGGTGGACGTGCGTTACGAACGATGGTGCGCTTCGGCGGCTCTGCAAACGCCACGGCGTTGAGACGCGTTTCGGCCTTGGCCTCATGGTGGACTTTGTCGCGGCCGGCGTCCTGACGCGGCGACGGGCTGTGACAGTCGCACGCCGGATGCAGGTTTCAAATCCGCTGCATATCAATGATCGGGTGTTGACCCGCTTCTTGGACGCGCTGGACAATCAGGTTCGCTGATTCCATAGAACCTAGAGCGTTCGGGCATTCGCCTCCAAAGTCCAGGTTCCCGGCATCACTTCCTCAACGGACTTACCGGTGAGTCGCGTATAGAGCGCGTCTGGACACAACTCAATATCCTCGTCCCAGGCGACCGTACCATTTGCGGTAAGGTGGACTCTCTGAAAGAAAGCCCAGTTCTTCCAAGCCTTGAAGACACCCCGACCGACGAGGTGAGACAAGTCTACAACACCAGCAGCACCGTCCGAATAGCGAATCCAGATTCGGTAGCCGGCTCGCGGTTCAACCTCGGTTAGACAGGGCATTTTTCTTTCCCTCAATGCGACAGGTGAAAACTCACTCCCCGTCCCCGGCCAAGATACGGCCCTGAAAGCGGCGGATGAGGTCGCGGGCGATCTGGCCCGAGTGCTGCATGGCCGCCAGTCCTTCGACAATGACCTGCTCAAGCTCTTCGGCGCGTAGCGTGTCGGGAGACTCGCGCTTTTCTTCGGTCGGGCCGATGACCAGTTGGGCGGGGATGCGCGCTTTGGACCGCCTGAATTTGTCGGCAATGGCGCGCAGTTGAGCCAGCGAATCCACTTCGGCTTTGATACTCACCCGACACGGTTCGTCCTCGTTTTCAATACTCACTCTGGCAATTCTCAGGTCCACACGTTCCGCCATGTCGGCCTCCCTGTATCAAGACTCGGCCTCAGTCGGTTTTTCGTACACTCGAATCGGGATAATGCGCAGACAGGTGGGACAGGGAATATCTTTGATTACCGGAAAGGAGCGATACGTCTCGGTAATCTGTTTGAGTTGGATTTGGAGCTCTTTTTCACAACACGCTTGGAGTGCATCGGCCATGCCTTTTGCACTAGCCAACCGTCCTGAGTAAGTCAAGGACGCAGCATTTCGGGCGCTGTCTAGGGCTTCTTTTTGATAGTTGCCCCGGAACGTTTGCGCATCACGTCCGAGACGCGCTGGGTTTCACCCATGTCGCCCATCGTCAGCGCCTGTCTGAACTGGGCGGACAGCATCCGCATGAGCGCAGCCTCCTGCGGGTCGAGCCCATCGGCCAACTGTGACAGGGTGTCCATTGCCGTTCCAATTTTTGAGGCGGCCTTGGGTACGTCACCGTCGGCGCGGGCGGCAACCGCTTCCTGGAGCAGCTTTTGGACCGCGTGCAAGCCTGGCTTCGATGGTGGACCCAGAACGATTTCCAGTTCCGGCAGTCGAGTCAGCAGGGCATCTAAGGACTCTGGATACGAATGCTCATGTGCCATATAGTACCAAGCGTCTTCAATTGTCAGGCGAAAGTCAAGGACGAGACAGTAGCATGCCAATGAACGAAAATCTTTCGACCTATGCAGCCCGCCGACAGGCGTTTCTGAAACAGATGGGTGATGGGGTTGCCCTCTTTCCGGCCGCCCCAACTGCAATTCGCTCCCAGGATGTCGAGTATCGCTATCGCCAGGACAACGACCTGTACTACCTCACCGGTTTTCCGGAACCGGAATCCCTGTGCCTGCTCTCGCCCAACCACGACAAGGAGCAATTTATTCTGTTTGTGCGTCCACGAGACAAAGAAAAAGAGACCTGGACAGGAAAACGGTTTGGGGTTGAGGGTGCGTGGGAACATTTTGGCGTGGATGCCGCCTATACGATCGATCAGCTCGACAAGGTGCTGCCTGAGCACCTGCTTACCGCAGAGAAAATCTACTACGGACTTGGCCGCGACGAGCGCCTCAACGCAAAGATTCTGGACTTTGTGAATCAGGGCCGGCTGCAACGTCCGCGTAGCGGGCGCGGACCAACCTCGCTTGTCGATCCCAGCGACCTGCTGCACGAAATGCGCTTGTTCAAAACCCCAGAAGAAATCGACCTGATGCGCTGTGCGGTCAAGGCGTCGGCCGCGGCCCACCACGCGGCCCTGCACGAGACACGTCCGGGCATGTATGAATACGAAATCGAAGCCCTGCTCGAATATCATTTCCGCCGCAACGGAGCGGACGGACCGGCCTACCCTTCGATTGTTGCCTCAGGCGCAAACGCCACGATCCTGCATTACATCTCGAACGATCAACCGATGCGGGACGGCGATCTTTTGCTGATTGACGCCGGGTCGGAGTACGCCTGCTATTGCTCGGATGTGACGCGCACGTTTCCGGTTGGCCGTGCATTTTCGGCTCCGCAGAAGGAAATCTACAGCCTGGTTCTGACCGCGCAAAAACACGCGATTGCCATGATTCGACCTGGTGTGGGCTTTGACGACGTGCACCAACGCGCCACGGAAACATTGATTGACGGACTGCGCGACTTGGGCCTGCTATCCGGCAGTACGGAGAGCATTCTTGAGACGGGCGACTATCGCCAGTTTTATATGCACCGCACGAGCCACTGGCTGGGCATGGATGTGCACGATGTGGGCAAATACCGAGTGGGTGAAGCGTCACGGACGCTCAACCCTGGGATGGTCCTGACGGTTGAACCCGGCCTGTATATTGCCGCGGACGCCGACACGCCGGCAGCCTACCAGGGGATTGGGATTCGTATTGAAGACGACGTCCTCGTCACAGCCGACGGCCATGACGTGCTGACCAGTGCAATCCCCAAAGAGCTTGACGATATCGAAGCCGCTCGACGGGAGGGATAAGAGACGCCCCGAAATCCAGGGCTTCGCCCGTCTTTAGCCGGTCGGACGCTGGGCGTGAGTGTCGAGGTAGTCGAGGATGGTGCGGCGCTCGGTTTCAGATAAGGGTGGGCGGCCGAGGCGCAGAAACTCCGTGTCCATACGCGCCAGCATGAACTGCCACATCTCGGGTGTGAGCAGGCCGGGATGATACAGGCGGTGACAGCCGGAGCAGCGCTGCCGGTAGAGCTGTGCACCCTCGGAGGCGGGCTCGGGCAAGGCTGTTTCACACGCTGTTACGCTGGCGCACAGCAACCCCAGGATCACACATCGCAACCCCCGCGCCATTCCGGCCTCACACCCGAAACGGTTCGCGGCAGACCGCCACCTGGCCGGGGATGTCCTCAATCAGGATCTCGATCGTTTCGATGCTGTTTCCGCGGGCTTCCGCCAGACGGGCGCGCAGGCGCGCAATCAGGTACTGGGCAATCTCCTCCGATGAGGAGTGCACGATGGGCAGCAGGCGGACATCTTGCTGTGGGAAGCTGAACTGGGTGCCGTCTTCACATTCCACCCGGACGGTCTCAGTATCCGCGGTAATGCGCAGGCAGTCGCTGTGTTCGGGTAGCAGGGTGGTAAAATGCAGTTGCTGACACTCTTCTTCAGCGATCTTTTTCAGCACCAGGAAATCCACGACATAGCCGTCCGGCCCAACCGGTCCGCTCACCTTTACTTCGGCCTGATAGGTGTGACCGTGTAACGGTTCTCGGAAGCCTTTGAAGGCAATGAAATGCGCCGCGGTAAAACATAACTGTTCCTTACCGATTGAGACCGAGAAAATACTCATCTGTCTGTCCTCTTAGCGTCGAAGCCATCAAGAAAGTTGCCCAGTCCACTCCGGCGCAGTGCCGCTTCAGGGCTGCCGAACGCCTGCGCATACTGCTCCGGCGTCAAGCCTGTTGTCTGGAGAAAACATGCGACTTCTTCGGCCAGCACAGGCCGAATACGCTGAGACAGCGTTTCTGCCAGGTCGCGATTATCCCCCACGCTCTCCAGAAAATCCCGCACGTTGATACCATGCCCTCCGCCTAGCAGACACGAGAGAAAATAGGCCATCTGATCCTCATTCGGTTTGCGCTGCCAAGTCTCGGACGTGCTCAGGATGGTATTGATACCCGTCCGTTGGCGAATGGAGACAACATCCGGCGTGCCGGTTCCCCTCGGTCCGGGCGCGAGAAAAATCAAGGCATAACCTGTATCAGCCAGTCGAACCGGGTGGGGGATGTAATGGGGTGAGGTATAGCCCGTTGTCAGGAAGAGCTGACGCCGATAGGCCCCGAGATCATGCGTCTGCTCGGCCGCCAACTGCCACAACCACTCGGCCACCCCAAGGCCGTGTTTTCGTGCCTGCTCGACCAGGGCCAGCAGGGCTTCCGGCCGATACCCTTCTCGTTTGACCAGGCGACCACAGTCTGCCAGCGAAACATGCAGCCCCAGGGCTTCAACCCTCCCATCAGGGTCGGTTTGCGGCGAGACGGCTTCGCCTTCCAATACGGGCTGCTCAAGCTCCAGGTCGGTGGCAAAGCGGTCGCCGTATTTAGAGAGTTTGGCAAAGCCTCGGCTACAGCCATCCAAGGCCACAATATGGGCCGTCCGCATCTGAAACCTGCCGGAAAACGACAGGCCCCGACCGCTCATCAACGAACCATGACCAATGACGGTGACTTCCATGCCCCTCTACCCTAGCGAGTCCTGACAGACCGGAAAAGTCGGGCCGCCTGAGATGTGCTTTTCTCGTCTTCTTCGGGAGGGGAAAATTTATGCACAATGATGCCTGTGGTTTCGACCCTGCGGACCGCCTCCCAGTCATGGGCGGGCAGGACGAGGAGTTCCGGGACGAGGTCCTTGAATTTCTTGAGGCGCCAGATTTTTTCCCACCACAGCTCACGATTAAAGGCCAGACCGGGTATCCAGGCATAGTGCGCTTGACTGTGCGTCCAGGCCAGATTGCCACACAAAAGAACGGGCCGAGCGGGCAAGCGAACAAGGACGGCAAGCCCACCGGCAGTCGCGCCGGCAACGTCAATCAGTTCAATGCTGCCATCGCCAAAGAGGTCGTGACTCCGGGCAAAAGTCCCGAGTGGCGTATCGGTGGAAAAATCAACGAATTGCCAGCTCGCAACCCGGTCGAATTCATCCGCTATATACAGACCGAGAGGGCTGCTGCTCAGCGCCGCGGCGTGCTCCTCGCGCGTCACCACAGCGGTCGCTTGAGACAGACTCTCCAGCTCACCGGTATGATCGAGCCGCAGGTCGGGCAGAATCACGAACTTCACCCTTTCCGCTGAGAGCTGGGCAGTCTTGAGTTGGGAGAGAATATCCTGGCCGGGCTGCACGTCTGCCTGGCCAAAGATCGAACGGAATGGTCCCAAGTAGCGTGGCGCGTCTTCCGCCAGGCCTCGGTTCAACCCGGTTCCGACCAGACCCAGGCCCTGCTTGGGATGCTCGATACCAAACACCAGGATATCGAGGGGTTGCTGCTGGGGGAGACTCCCGTCTTGATAAACGACCCGGCTGGACACTGCTATCGAGCCCGTACGAAAGACGTGCAGCTTGACCCCGCTCACGCCTCGGTACTGTTCCGACCAATTGTGCAGGACCGGCTCAATATAGGGCAGCCGGAGCGGCTCTTCACAAGCCACACCCAGTATCGATACACAGGCGACGAGCAAGCGGACGACAGGGGCGAAAGACGGACAATGCATCATCTTGAGGTTTGAGGACCTTTGAAGGGGCACGGTATCAAACATGAGCTATGCACCAGCACTAGCAGTTCGAACGCAGGGTTGCACCTCCGTCAAAGCAGGAGGAGCCGTTGCTCCCAAACGAAAAGTTTTCTCCCCCCTTGCGAGTTGACCTGGGAAAGGCTGTCAACTATGGTGTGAGCGCCTTTTTCAAGGAGACCAAGCACGAGGACTCTCGCATGGACTGGCCACCAGGCACTGAGGAGCGGAGCGCTCTCGCTGAGGTCGAAGCGAGACTGCGCGGGCTTCAGGCGCGTTTTAACCTCTATACCGCCCAACACCGGTTCTACGGTGTCGGGACGGTGTTCGCCCTCGGATTTGCGCTTTTTACCTTTTTGGCCTTCTCGCTCTCTTCGTTCTGGTTCATTGTGGCGGCCTGGCCGCTCCTTGCCCTGGCCGGCTTTGTCTGTTTTCGGTTTCTCCGCCAGGGGGTAGCGGACTGGACCAATCTGCATACCGCCGCCCGTCGGATCGACCTCCAGGTCGGGCTCAAACAGCGCCTGTCAACGCTGACCGCCCAGATGCTGGCGAACCCCTCCAATGGACCTCCGGCTTCCCGCTTATGGACCTATCTTCTCCACGATAATGTGGACCGGCTGTCCCTGTGGGAAATCAAAAAGGTCGCGCCGCGGCGCTTGCCCTGGAGCGTCCTGCCTTTTCTCGCCGCACTGATCCTGGCCTTCCTGGCGGCTTCCATCCCTTTACTGTCACCCGCATCCGAACCCGAACCTTTCTCGCTGACCAATCTTGAGCTTGTCTCGTCCGAGTTGTCTGAACGGGCAGAACAGTTGGTAGACAAACGTCTGTCCATGCCACCGGAAGGCTTCGCCGCTCGGACGCTGGACCCGCTGCCTGTTGGTGAGCCCCTGTCTGAGCAAGCGGACAGCCAAGCAAGCTCGCAGGATCACGCAGCAGACGAAGAAGGGCTGGGACAGGAGTTGCTGGAATTGGCAGCTCTGCCTGAAGACCTCCAACAAGCCCTGCGGACGGCACTGCAAGGGCTCCAGGAGTCTCAATCGTCTCTTGACGAACAGGGACGTCGCCTCCTCAATGACGAACAAGCGCAGGATATACAGTCCGAGCAGCAGGCAGGGGACGCCAGCCAACAGGCTCTTGGTGAGGGCCTGACCGGACAGGACGCTGAGCGAACCGCTCCGGGCAGTCAGCAAACTCCAGAACAGGGCAGCGGCCTCCAAAAGCTCAAACAGGCACGGCTTGATCGGCGGAAAGCTGTGGGGGCCTTTCAGTCTGCCAACCCCCAGCTCCCCCGCCGGGGAGGCCAGGCTGGTCGGGGTGGTATGGGGGCGGGTACGGGCACAGATCGACGCTTGTACGGCAACGAGGCCAATCTGGGTGGCACGCCGCAGACCTTTAGCCTGTCTCTCGATGCCAGTTTTGAGAAGAGCCATACCGGTTACGAGATTGTCAAAGACGAGGGCGGCGGGGTGATTCTCAAGTCCACCAGCCAGCTCAGCGCAAACCAAGCCTTGGACGATGCCATCCGGAATGCCCAGATTCCACCTGAATATGAGGACATTGTGAAAAATCTGTTCTCGCGGGAGGCAGTGCAGTGAGTGAAACGCCGCAAGGAATAAATGTATCAGCATCTCAGCATGTATTGGAGGATACGCTTACTCTTTCAACCGATCTTGTGCTTGAATTTCAGGATACCTTTCAGCGGATTCAGTCCGAATTAGCCAAGGTCATCATCGGCCATGAAGAGTTAATCCAAAATATTCTGATCGCCTTTTTTGCCGGTGGTCATGTCCTGATCGAGGGCGTGCCAGGAACGGGCAAAACGCTTTTGGTGCGGTCGCTCGCCCGCGTCCTGAATCTCAGTTTTAACCGGATTCAGTTCACGGTGGACCTGATGCCCGCAGACGTCACCGGCACCCGTATGGTCGTGGACCAAGAGGAGGGCCGGCGCGATTTCGTCTTTGTTGAAGGGCCGATCTTTTCTCACGTGCTGCTAGCGGATGAGATCAACCGCTCCACCCCCAAAACGCAGGCCGCGCTGCTCGAAGCCATGGCCGAACTCCAGGTCACGGTGGCCGGCACGACCTATCAACTGCACCCACCCTTTTTCGTGCTGGCGACGCTCAACCCTATCGAAATGGAGGGCACCTATCCGCTGCCCGAAGCCCAACTCGACCGCTTCTTTTTTAAGGTCCGCCTGACCTATCCCACCCACCACGAGGTCCGACGCATTATCAGCTCAACGACCACGACCGCTGAACCGGATATTCAGCCCGTTTTTGCCGAAGCGGCAGCCGCCGAAAAAATCATGGCGTTTCGGCATCTGGTCCGAGACGTCTTGGTCGCACCCAATATCGAAGAGTATATCGCGGCCTTGATTCATGCCACACTGCCGGCGGACGCGCTGTATGTGAATCAGACCGATACGGCCGCAGTGATGTTACCCAAAGACGACCTGGTGAGCCGCTATGTCAATTTCGGCTCCAGCCCACGCGGCGGCCAGACCTTGATGCTGGGCGCGAAAGTCGCCGCTCTGCTCGATGGGCGGGCCAACGTCAGTTACGACGATGTTGACCAAGTCATGCTGCCGGCCCTCAATCATCGGCTGGTGCTCAATTTTGCCGCCGAAGCGGAGAATATCGACCCGGCCTCGATCATTGAGCGTATTCTTCAGTCCGCTAAAAAAATCCAACGTTAGGAAGAGGGCCGCGCGTGAGTCTGACCGATCCCGCCTTTTTCAAGCAGCTTGACCGTCTGCGTATGCGTGTCCGCGCAGCACGCGGCCATCGTCCTGGGGAGACGCCCATTCCGCGCACGAGTCAGGCCTGGGGCGTGGAATTCGAGTCGTATAAAGACTACTCGCCCGGTGATGATTTTCGCTATTTGGACTGGAATGCCGCCGGGCGACTCGACCAACTCCTGGTCAAGACGTTTACGGCGGAGCGGGAGATCCCGTTTCATCTTATTCTCGACACCAGCGCGTCGATGGGTGCCCCGGCCGGAGACGAGAAATTTACCCATGCCGTGGACCTGGTTACGGCGCTGAGTTATATCGTGCTCTCCAGCAATAATACCCTCCGGATCGCCGCCCTCTCCTCGCCTCCGCGCCCCTTTCTGGCAACGCCGTTTTTACGTCATCGCAACCGTTTTCTCCGTATCCCCCCTTTTCTGGAGGCGCTGATACCGAGCGGGAAGACCTACCTGAGGGAGTCTGTCCAGTCCTATATTCGGCAGGCCAAAGAGCCGGGCGTGGTCATCCTGGTTTCGGACTTTCTGACCCGACCTGCGCAGTATGAAGCCGCCCTGCTGTTTCTGATCGCGCAGGGTTATGAAGTCAAAGCCATTCAGGTGCTGGGCGAGAGTGAGCTTCGCCCGGAACGTCTTTTTCGGCGCGGCAAGCTCTACGACGTCGAGGAGCAAACCGAACGCTGGATCACCCTCAGCCGGGCCAACCTTGAGAAATATCACCACGCCCTGTCGGTTCATTGTAACGCGCTTCAACAGTTCTGTCATAAACATCGGGTGCTCTATACTCGTCTCTCCAGCACGCAGCCTATCACCGAGACGGTGACGGAAGCACTCGCCCAGGTGGGACTCGTCACCCTCCACTAAGCATCCTCTACGGCGTATGGGCATCCTCAATCCAGCGGCCTTACCGTTCGTTTCCCTGCTCGGCGTTCTGGTCTTGATCTATCTGCGCCAGCGGACCCGCACCCGCATTGAGGTCCCCAGCCTCCTGTTCTGGGCAGACGTTCCCGAAGATCGCGTGCGATCCAGACGCTTCCGGCCCGACCTTCTCTTTTTTCTTCAGGTCCTTCTCCTCCTGTTGCTGATTGGGGGCCTGCTGCATCCATACTGGTCACGCACAGTGACCGAAACACGCGGAGACCGGCAGATTCTCGTCTTCGATCTGTCGGCGAGTATGCAGGCCCGCGAAAACGGCGTACGCCGATTTGATCTGGCCCTGGATCAAGCCAAAAATATACTCCACGCTCTGGCACCTCTTGATGAAGTCATGCTCATCGGCACTGCGGCCCGGCCCCAGGTCGTCAGCGGTTTTACGACAGACCATCGTTTGGTGCTGCACCGCCTTGAGAGCCTTCGTCCATTGGACACGGGCACCCAGTTGGAACTGGGCATTGAGCTCGCCCTTGTCCAGCGTGACCGTGCCGGACGGCAAGCCCAGATCCATGTTTTTACCGACCTGCCGTCCAACCAGCTGAGTCTGTCAGAGATGCAGCAACAGGCGCTGACCTATCATCGTGTGGGTGAGACGGACGACAATATGGCGTTGGCCTCGGTCCACGTCTACCAGAATCCCTTTCAGGACTACTCCCAGGCCCAGGTCTATATCCTCGTTCGCAATTATGCCAATCGAACAAAACCGGCGACGCTCCACGTCGAACTCAATGGCCAAGCGGTCTTTCAGAAAGCGTTCAGCCTCTCGGCCAACAACACCCGCTCGTTCTCTTTAAGCGGTTTTACCGGGCCGGGGCAGCTTGCCGTTCATCTCGAGTCCGAGGATGCCTTAGCCGTCGACAATCACGCCCTCAACTGGGTGGCTGAACGCCGTTCGTGGCAATTAGTCCTGGTCTCTCCGGTTGCCCATTTGCACCAGGAAATCCAGCAGCTCAGTCAGGCATTACCCGGCGTGACGCTGCGCAGCACCAGGCCCGAGGACTTCTCGCCCGCTCAGGTGAGCGAACAGGATGTGGTCCTTTTCCACCAGTTTGTTCCCGACGAGGCCGTGCCCGCCAATAGCCTCTACATCTTTCCGCCCGTTGAAAACGCGCTCTTTCCCGTGCTGACTGAGGCTGCGGATCTGACGATTCTGGACTGGAACGACGAGCACGAGATTTTACACAACCTGCAATATGTTGAAGCTCTGCCGTTCAAACAGGCCCGGATTCTCGCCCTTCCCTCCTGGGCCCAGGTGCTTATTTCCTCAAAGACCAGTCACGGCGAGATCCCACTTGCTCTGACGGGTGAGAGGGATGGCCAGCGTATCGTCTGTTTAGCCTTTGATCTCGGTGCGGGAAATCTGACCGACTCGGACAATCTGACCCTGCTCGTCCTCTTTCTCAATGCCCTGCGCTGGCTGCGGCCACCCAATCCGCTCGACCCCCAGCTCCTGCCCGTTGGAGATGTATTCTTTCTCCCCACGGCCGCTCCCCTTGACGGCGCACGCCTCTCCACGCCTCAGACCGAAGTGCAGGTCCTTGAAACCGACACCGTGCCGCTCGACCAAGTGGGCATCTATCGGGTTGAGACCGCAACCTATCGTGCGGAACTGTACGTTAATCTCTTTGACGAAGCCGAGTCGAACATTGGCCGACAGACCGTGGACGACGCGAGCACGGGGCAACCAGCCGTGTCGCCGGGAGTTCGGCCCTCACCCGGAGCCGTACAGCGCGAAATTCCGGTCGAATTTGGCCAGAGTCTGTACTGGCTGGCCGCGCTTCTGCTCTTTGCTGAATGGCTCTACGCCTTCTGGCGCTCTCGGCTGGAGCGTGCAGTATGACCACGGAAATTTTTGGGCAGGCGTACACCATCCTGTCGCCCGAATTCTTATGGCTTCTGCTGCTGCTGCCCCTGCTGTGGCTGCCCTTACGCGGCCGCTCCCAACGAGGCGTAATCCTGGGCGCGACGCTGCTGCGGACGGTGGCCGCTCTCCTGATTATTCTGGCCCTGGCTGGTCTGAGTCATCAGACCATTCTGTCCGACCAGCGTTTGGCCGTTGTGGCGGCTGTTGATACCTCGGACAGTATTGTTTCAGAAGCTCGGGCCTGGATGCGCGCCTATCTGGAACAACTCAAAGAAGCGCTCTCCGCACAGGATGAACTCGCAGTCCTCTCGTTTGCAACCGATACGCAGCTCGTGCTTGCCCCCGGTCCGGCAGCCCAGGCGCTCCTGCCCGAATCGCTGTCGTCGTCTGACCACGCAACGAGTACCAATATCGCGCAAGCGCTTGAACGCTCCTTTGCCCTGTATCCCGAAGGGGCGGAAAAACGCCTCCTCCTCCTGACCGACGGGAATGAGACAACGGGCATGGCCCGCCAGACCGTCGCCGTGGCCCGTCAAATGGGCATTGCCATTTATCCGGTCATTCCCCCCGGCGGACAGCAGGCCGAAGTCTCCCTGGAAAAATTTGTGGTTCCGCCGCTGGCGCGCGAGGGCAGCGTCTTTGATATGCGCCTCGTCGTACGCAACGGCCATGGCCAGCCGGTTCCGGGCAGGGCCGACATTTACGCCGACGATCAGCTCCTGACCCGCCAGGCGGTGAGCCTGGAACCCGGCCTGTCGGTTCTGGAAGTTCCCGCCCAAATCCTTCAGCGCGGGAACTATCTGCTGCGCGCCGAGGTGCAGACGGACGCCGATACCATCGCCGGGAACAACACCCAGAGCACAAGTCTGGCTGTTGCCGGGAAAACGCGCGCCCTGGTCATTACCGACAACCCCAAGACCCACCTGGCACGTGCCCTGCAACTCAAGGAAGTGGATATTGAGTTCCGGCGTCCCGAGGGACTGCCCACCAATCTGCCTCAGTTGCTCGACTATAACAGCGTGGTCTTTGACGACATTGGCCGCGAAGACGTGACACAGCGGCAGATGACAGCCATTGAGCGTTATGTTCGCGACTTTGGGGGGGGGTTTCTCATGGCGGGCGGGGCACGGACGTTTGGAACGCTCGACTATCAACACTCCGCCATAGAACGCCTCTTGCCGGTCTCCTTTCACGAGCAGCGTCCGCAGAAAAAGAAGCGGATTCCGATTGCCCTCTTTTTGTTGATCGACCGCTCGAACAGCATGGGTTACAACAGCCGCGTGCGCGGTCTGCACGACGGCCAAAAGATGGAGTATGCGCAGAAGGCGGCCATCGCCGTCCTGGGTCAACTCAAGAATACCGATCTGGCGGGCGCCATTGCCTTTGACTCAGAAGCCTATTCCCTGTCCGTATTAAAGCGACTGTCACAGAATCGCTCGACGCTGCGGAGTCGCATCGGGCGCCTCCGGTATGGCGGCGGGACGGATTTCTATCACGCCCTGGAAGCCGCAGCCGATCAATTGAGTCGGAGTCGGCGGTCTATTCGTCATATTATCTTGCTCACGGATGGCGATACCAACCGCAGTCCGACCGATCATTATCCCTTGATAAAAACCATTGCTCAGCGCCAGATCTCGATTACGACCATTCGGATCGGGAGCGATACCGTCAACCTGCAACTCCTGTCGTATATGTCGGAAAAAACCGGCGGGCGCTTCTACCATGTTGAAGACGCCACCATGCTGCCCCAACTCTTGGTGCGGGACACCCGCCAGACCCTGCGCCAGCAAGATCAGGAAGACGAGGGTCCCAAGGACATCGTTCCCCAGGTCGGTGTCCGGGGGCAGATTTTACGCGGTTTGTCCGACTTCCCGGCCCTGGACGAATATATGCTGACCAAGCCCAAGAAGCGGGCGAACGTCCAGCTCTATACCGATGTCCACGGCGAACAGGACCCACTCCTGGCCACCTGGCAGTACGGTCTGGGCAAGGTGGTCGTCGTTCCGTTTGATCCGAGCGGCGCCGGCTCGGGAGATTGGATACGCTGGGAACGCTTCGGGAAATTCTGGTCTCAGGCGGTTCGGTGGGCCATGCGGAATGAAACACCGCTGGATTATCGACTGAGCGCGACCAAGCGCGGCGAACGCACGATCCTCCGGGTCGAATCCTTTGACAATACCGAGGATAGCATTCTCCAGGCCCGCCTGGCCAGCGGAACCCGGAGCGAGACCCTGACCCTCATGCCGGTCGCCCCGCGCATCTCCGAAGCCGTCCTGCCCGCCCGCTACACAGGCAACGTTCCCGTTACCATTGTCAAGCGGAGAGGCAATACAATCCTGAATCAGAGGAGTCAGACGGTTTTGGTTGGACAAGAGGTAGACGGAGCGCTGAGGGAATATCGCCAGCAACAACCCAATCGGCCCTTGCTGCACGCCCTGGCCGAAGGAACGGGCGGCAGTCTCAACCCGACGTTTGACGAACTCACCTCCCACATCCGGGGCGGCCAGAAAGTCCTCCTCCACCCGCTCGAAAACACCCTCATTGTCATTGCCCTCTTCTTCCTTCTGGCCGACATCGCCCTGCGGGTTCTGTTCGGGCCGCCACCCGAGACCTCCCCGCTCTGATTTTTCTTGATAAGAGACCGTTCAGGGGAAAGAACGTGCTGCGGTGTGGTAGTTGCCAGGGAGTTTTCCAGTTAGGTATAACCGTCGTGGGACATCAGCCGAACGAAAGCCGTCTATGCCGATTGCCAGAAACAATCTGACCACCACCCCCGCGGTTCCGGGGCGCACCATTCAGGAAGCGCTTGGCATTGTCAGCGCCGAATGTGTTTTGGGTATTAACGTCTTTCGGGATATGCTGGGTGGCCTGCGAGACTTTTTCGGAGGCCGGAGCGGCACCCACCAGAAGGCGCTGCGGGAAGCCAAGGAGACCTGCCTCGAAGAACTCGCGGAGCAAGCCTCGCAGCTCGGTGCCGATGCGGTTGTCGGTGTTGATATGGATTACAGCGAAATCAGCGGCGGAGGAAAAGGCATGTTGCTGTTGGTCGCGACTGGAACGGCGGTGCGGCTGAAATAGCGGCGGGGAGATTTGAAACTGAGCTACTACCTGAATTTTCACACTGTGACAGCGCCGAGTGCGTATATCCGCGCTGTCTTGTGCGCGAGCCTGATCGTGTTCGGAGCGTCCTGCTCCTGGCTGCCGTTTAGCAGAGGCTGCTGTGATAATGACCGCGACCTGGGCATCACCTATCTCCAGGAGCCTGGACAATTTCCAACCGCAACGCCGGCGTATGGCAGGGCCCGTGACATTGACCCAGGGGCGGGAGAAACCATTACCAAGCCAGGGCTGCTCTCGAAGTATAACCCCTTCAAGGGCTTTGTCGAGGATGACGAAGACGAGCAGGTCGCCTCAAGCGATGACGACGAGGGATTTTTCGGCAATCTGTTCCCGTTTTGACCCCGGGTTCCCTGAGGGTCTTAGTGCAGCAGCTTCTCGCCAACGAGGACCAGGACGCCGGAATACTGGTGGACGATGGCCCCTTCGACTCGACTCAGGACAGGCTGGCACTGCACAGGGGCAATCTCGCAGCCGGTAAAAAAACCGATAACCGGAACATCGGCCAGGTATTGGTTGATATAAGAAGAATCGATATCGGGAATCCCGTAGAGTCCGATTCCACGTCCGACACAGTTAAAATAGAGACCAAACGCCGGGCGGCCGTGCTGCCAACTCCGGTCCTGCGCTTCCAGCTCACGTTTCAGGTCGGTCCGTGCTCCGTTCCCGTCGCGTAGGGTGAAGACCAGCTTCTGGCCTTCGACGATCTGGTCCGCTACCGCAATAATCCCGCGCTCCGGATCAAAGCCAATGAGGTTCCGCACGACGTATTCGCCAGGGGCGACATGCTGGCGTTCGGCGTCGACCGGCAGGCCAACGAAGATAGAGGCTGCGGCCCGGCGCAGGTCCTCGCGGAGCTGGGGACTCACACATTCTGTAAAGACTTCAAACGCCAGCCTGCCGTCAAGCTCAAGGATGAGATTGTTGTGGGCTTTCGTAACGCGATAGACGGGGCTCACCGGTTGGCAGGCCTGGGAGATGCCAATGGTATAGGTGAACTGGCCGGTCAGCAGCGCCCCACTGACTGCATCACTGCTGACCGTGTCGCCACACAATTGGAAGGTCTCACCCACACTCCCATCCTCAGACGCCCCGCCGCCAACAAAAGGCACATCCGAGAGCCCGCCTTCGGCGATCCCGTCAAAGAAAGCCTGGGAATCGAAATTATACGTGTCGGGGAAGACAAGCGCGAGATTTTCAGGGCCAAGGTGAGGAGTGAGGCTGGACACGACCTCCTGGCCAACCGCACGCGCCCGGCCGCGCAGTTGGGGAACAAAAAAGCGCTGGGCGGACAGCGTGTCCGACTTCACGGCCAAGACCGCAACACCTGGCGCGCGTTCCACTTCTCCGGCCATGGTCAGCACGCCACCGGCACTACAACCGACGACCTGACTGGCTTGCGCTTCAGCGCGGACCGTGCGCAGGACGCGCCCGTACCCGGCCCCGTGGTGGGCGGTGGCAAAAACCAGAGCAAAGTCGGCGCGGTCGCCACCCATCTGGCTCAAAGCCGCTTGGGCCGCTTCCCGCGTGGCCTGTTCGGTGTCGTGTTGTTTTGAGAGACCAACTCCAGCAACGAGCATGCGTGCTCCTCACAATTGGCCTAGTTCGGTTTCTTGAGGCCGAGCCGCTGGTAATATTTCTCCGGGACTTTGTCCGGGTCTTTATAAATAATAAAAGAACAGTGCTCTTTTCCGAGTACGGCGGCCGGCTCGACCACGACAAAAGGTTTCCCGTTTTTTTCGATGTCAACCAACTCCATCGGCGGCTCATGGGCACAGTACACGGGAAAGTCGGCGCGGTTATAGGTCATCCGCTGCGGTTTTTCCACGGTATGAAAGGCGTCGGGTCCGTCGTATTTGCCTTCGAGGACCATGCGTCCCCCACTGCCGCAGGGACGCATCTGAATAACGACTTTTTCCTCATCCTCTTCAATATGCATGGGTTGCAGATGGCCCCGCAGACCGGCAATAAACATCTTGATCTTCCGGGGCAGTTCTTGGGGGTCCTGTGGCATTTTTTCCAGATTCGGCAGCCACCAGGCTTTCACGCCGGCCATCATGATGTCTTCCAGCACCTCATCGCCAAAGCGTTTCCCCACCTCGCTCAGCGTCGCGGTCGTCCAGTTCCGGTAGAGGTCGTGCATCCCGAGGAATTCATTATACATGCGGTGCGCAATCTTCTTGGCCTGCTCGGCATCCCCGGCGTCAATGGCTTCCGTTAAACGGTCCACCGTTCGTTTTCCCATTTCACGGATTTCTTCTTCGGAAAAAAGGCGCTCATTCATACGATTCCCTCCTGTCCGGGATATAGCCTAACTACCCACTCCATTGCAAAGGGCCCTCTGGACCTCCCGAGCCAAGACGAAAGCCAGCGAATCCTTTCTCAATGCTTATGCTCACAACCTGGGGAGGTAACTTGGTTGGAAAAGGAATTAATATGACACGATTCGATGTTTTTCCAGCAAAAGAGAACGATTTTCCTTTCCGCATTAACAATGGTCAGAGTCCGTACAGGAGGGAAAAGGGTCCTAGCGGTAGCGCTGCTGAGCGTGGCGTGTTCCGTCCTGTCCGCCCAAGACAATCTGACTGAAGAAACTGCGGTAGACATTGAATGCCTCCCCGTCCCCGAATTTCCTGTGGATCGTCCGCGGTCAAGGATCGTTGCCTGTCGCGCGCTCCCTGCCCTTCATACCTAGCTACAAGGAGAGGTCTCCGTCGTGGTCCTCCCTGCGCCGGCGCCGCGCCCGGCTGACTGTATGTGGAACAACATTTACGCGCTCAACTGTGGCGGCGCAGTCGCTATCGTCCCTATACTGAAAGTGACTATGCGACGGGCTGTCCAGGAATTCTTTTGAGAACAGATAGGGTACCATGGGGTGCCTGTTCCTTTATCGGAGCGACTACCTGTGTCAAGACCACCAGAGAGTGCTCCAGTACGAGTGAGAAATTCAGTACCCTGTATGCTTATCCATACGAAGTCAGAAGATTTTTTCGAGGGGTATTTACCTTACTTTAATCCCCTTCCTGGGGTTAATCTGGCATTGACAGCTCCAGTAGTGCCAACCCTCCCAGCCGGGTCGCTATCGTGTCTGTGTGCAATTCTGGCAGGGCAATAGAGCAAGCTGGGCTGGCTGGAAGGAGTGGCCTGACGATTGGCTTCTGACGTGGTCCTGGCAGAAGCGGTGCTCTCAGCCGTTCCGCTTCCCACCAAGGCAGTCAGATTAACAGCCTGGATCATCGCAGGTGTTAGTCGAGGGACGCCGGAATTCGGATTTTGTGCTCCGTCTACGCGGCTACGGCGGCAGGCGGAACGGGGCAGAGCATTCCTCCTGCCAGGTGGAGTGGTTGCCTTGGCGAAACCGAAAACACACCCGGTAGCGGCCTGGCGGGGTCGGATGGGTGTGATGGGGCAGGACATCGTACACAACGGCCCCTGGGGCGATGGAGGCCCGTGCCATCGCCTCCCTCGCCTCCCGTGTGACCGTGAAGGTGGAAGAGCCAAACACGGGGACTTTCTCATCTTCGCCGTGCCACCGACTCCCCACTTGGCGTTCCAGCCGCAAGGCATACGGACGATAGGTCAGAGGCTCCTCAGTCCCGTTGACCACGCGGCCACACCCTTGGCCCTCCACCTGCGCGACCTCCACGGAGACAGTCCTCATGGGCGGCTGGCGCAGGACAGGGAGGGCCATGCACGCAGCACTCAGCAATAATACTCCTCCCATCATCTGTTACCCCGCTTCAATTAACAGCCCGGCGGATCACATGTCTGGGTCGCTGGTGTGCGGTAGGCGGATTTTGCCCCCCAAAAATGGCTGACATGTACGTCTGCATTATTGAAGGCGGCTTTGATATGCGCGGCTGGTATATACCACACGCTGACGCCATCGCCCCCCATTAACAGACTCGCCACATGCCGTTTGCCCGTGCCCCTATAGGACACGAGGGCACCCGAGTCGCCGTGGACGTTATCCGTCTCCAATTGGTTGACACAACAGATCCGATACCAGTGGTTGCGTTGATGAAAGAACAAGGTCAGGCCCGTCGCTGAGACCCGTGCCGTATCATAGACGTGCGATCCCCACACGGAATGTTTATCCCTCACAGACGCAGACCGAATCACGCCCGAGGGGCCGTTGATATACGTGCTGGCTGTTTTCTGCATCCTCCGTGTCGGATCAGTGCCGGTGGGGGTGTTGTGGGGATACGTGTTTGCGACCCCATACGGAAGCGGGTCAATCGCGGCCACATCCGGGTTCATCATCGTGGAATTTTCCACGGCCCCGGCACCAAAACAGCCCGAGACATCGTGCAGCGGTCCGCAACTGGTAAGGTGGAATGCATGGGCGACGTACCCAAAGAAATTAGAACCCGTAATAGTCGGCTGGTAGACGGCCTGCGTGCCAGCGGCAGGATTCGGGTCGTGGAGTTGGTGCTTCACCACATGGGCCGCTGTCAGCGACCAAATCTGACAACAGCCCCCGACGGTCCGCACGATCGGCGGTCCTAATGTCCCGTTGTTCAGGAGCGTGGTCGTTCCGGTCCGCACAGAAGTAATCCCGGCACCGGTGGGCACGGGACGAAGCCGCTCATTGGCATGATTATAGGCCACTGCGAGGTCCCGTACCTGAACCTCAACCGGCACGCCGTCTATCGTCTGTGGGATGCGTGCGGCATCGTATCCCGGCGCAATCGTCACTACAAATCCCCGCTCCCCAATCCCAGACCGATGCACACCGGGAATACTCATAATGGTGTTCGCCTGCTGGGCCTTTGTCCGCTTCAGCTCAATGAGCGGAATCTGGAGTTCGTCAGACACGACATCGGTATCATAGGGGCCACTATAGGCTTGGCGGCCAATATACCAGAGGGGTTCGCCCGTCTCTTCGTCAACCGTTTCCCGTACCTCTCCTTCGCTGAGCGGCGCAGGGTTCGGAATTTCTCGCAGGATCAGATTCTCCCTATCGTCCACCGTCACGCTCTCGAAGAGGGTGTAGCGATCTTCGTTTAGACCAGGCACGGTGAAACAGGCGTCACACGCAGGATGGGGCAACCGTTCATCTACGCGCCCAAGGGGACCAGGATGTTCTTGGGTGTCGTCCACCAGGCAGGAGGCCTGGGAGGGTGCCGGGAGGAGGACTGCTATCGCCATCGTCTCCGTTCCCGACCGCTCCCGTATCATCGAGTTGAGCATAGGCTGCAAGAGATGCGGTGAGGAGAATAACAACACTCAAACCAAGAGACCAGAACCGCCAACGCAAAGAAGGAATACGCATGATATATCTCCTTTCCTTGGGGACCTGTTTGAGTTGAGTTGTTCCTGTGACGATACAGCCTACGGGATCGTCCTCCCTCCTTTCTGGGCGGGGTTCCAACCGCTCACGATTGCACGGGCGCGCCGTCTCGTTCTCGTGCTGTTTTCTTTCACGCTACGCCGCTGTGATGGGTAATCAAGCCCCGTTTTGTGATTTCCGGGAAATAATTCCAATCCGCCATTCATTGCAAAGGACCGGAATATCCGAACACGTTCAAGGGCACGATGCTCGGCTCGCCTGAATCGACCGCTCTAACGCAAATCCAACCACTCACGTAACGAGTTTTCCCGCTTTTCAGCATCTTTTTGCAGCAGAAAACCAATACTCTTGAGCACCAGCTTTTGATCTATGGTAAAGATACCGCGCTTAGCGGCTGTCTTGACGTTCAAACCCGCCCTTTTCCATTCAGCGAGCACAAATTCACCTGCACGCAACGCGGTTGTTCTGCTTGTAAGCGGAACAATGAGAATATCTTGAGACCTATGGGAAGCGCTGACGACGACGGCGGGGCGGACCTTTGTGTTTGTCAGATCAGAGAATGGGTAACGGACAAGTACGACTTCATTTTTCGAGTAGTTCGGCATAGATATCGTCCTCTGCGTTTCCCCACACCTCTCTTAATGAAGACTCACTTGCTGCTAACCAGAAACTCGCCTCATCTTCAGGCAACAGTGTCACTAAGGCGCGCGTCCCTTCGGGAAGCTGAACGGACTCTAAAGGGACTATTTTCCCTTCACGAATGACGGCTAGGATCGTATTCATCATGCTCAGTTACCTCACAGAACTCACCGAGAAGCGAGTCTCTTTTCTGACAGGGTGACCGTCCTGCATTGCCCCGGTCTATGAACGACGACTTCGCTGGCCGGCGGCACGATACGGCGCGTTATTATTCATGTTTCGCTTATCTCCGTTTGGTCTGGTGTTGGCTTTGTCCGGTCTGGTGTTTTGCTCGGCTCCTCAACGCGGAAAGACTGGACGATAATGATAATAGAGATAATCAAGAGAAACGCCGGGATTATAAACAACGAATTTCTCTTACTAGCCGGAACCTCGTACTCCCCCTCTTTCTCTAACTAGCTTTGAGAGGCCACGCCAGACCCCTTTTTGTTTCAAAGTGGATTGAGATGTATTCCCGGTGACCATAACGAGCGGACCGTCTTTTTTTGGCAAACGATATTCTTTCAACTCGTCTATAAGGTCCTGAATTTGCGCGTCATCGCGCCTGTACACTTGCCCTTTCTGCTTTTTCTTCTCTAGCTCTTCCTCTCCGAGTTCAATACCTTTGATGTGATCTTCCGCTTTCAAGCCGGCTAGGGAAACGACTTTATATCCTCTGTATCCTTCTCCCTGCTCTGATTGTATCTGCCTTGAGATAGCCGACTCGTGGCGATCCTGAACCGATATCGAATAGGAGCCTATCGCCAAGGCACTGACTCAGCCCAGCTACAAGGGGGTGGGAACGCATATCATCGGACACCGTGGCCCGTCCCGGTGGGCCTGTGTGTCCTGCCAACCTCTCCCGGATCAGTTCGCGCAGGTAGTCCACGTTCATTTGTGTCTGCTTCGGGAGGTCCTTCTGGTTGTCCAGTCTGTCGGCGATCGATTCAAGGCTCAAATCGCAGACATCGCTATCGCTACGTTTGCCCCATACTCGCTTTACCGGCTCGCAGTACTCTTTTTCGTAGCGCTTGGCTTGGGCTTCATCAGCCCCAAGCTCGACCTCTATCCATGCCAGTGTAGAATCGCCGGAGACCGCCTTCAGGTCAGGGCGGTAGCCCTTGTAGGTTTTTGGTGGGTACACGACGACATCACTCGGCAGGCTCAATTTCTTCAGGAATCATTCACAAAACCAATCCTGCGTCATCAATCCGAAGAGCACGACATTGATAGGGTTCTCTGGCTTACTGAGGTCTTCGCTCAAGAATAGGTCGTTGACAGGTGGCATATCACTCCTCTCCCCCTATGGTGTCCAAGACATATCCCAACCCGCCACTCCATTGCAAAGCCCTGAGCGCCTGGATACCGTACCCCTGTCCTGAGCGTGGTTGAAGGGGCTGAGACCGAACTGAAAGGACTGGACTGATTGTGGCTCGCGGAGGCGGGGGGCAAAACCGAGCATTTACGCGTACGGCTAACGTCAAGCTGTCGCCCATCAAGGCGATGGAGTTGGCGGCCAGCCGGGTGCCAGATGTGATCTCTCTGGCCCAAGGCATCCCGAGCTTTGATACGCCCGAGCCGATCAAATCCTTTGTCCAGCAAAAAATCGCCGAGGGCGAGTGCGCTACCTACTCGCTGACCCCAGGCTTACCCCAACTGCGCGAATGTATTGCCGAGTCGCTGCTGCGAGAAGGCATGCACTACGACCCGGACCAGGAGATCATTGTTTCCAGCGGCTCGGTCGAGGCCATTGCCGCGACGCTGCTGACCCTCACCCAACCGGGGGACGAGATCGTTCTTCCCTCTCCCAGCTATGCCTCCTACCAGGAGGTCGTCCGCATCGCCGGCTGTACCCCGCGGTTTGCCCCGCTCCACGAGGAGCAGAATTTTGCCTTTAACGCAGCGGCGTTCGAGGCCTGTCTGTCGCCACACACCAGAGCGATCCTGTACTGCAACCCGAACAATCCAACCGGGACGGTCTTCTCAGAAGCGGAAACGCGCGCCCTGATTGCGCTGGCCGAACGGCATGATCTCTTTCTGATTATTGATGAGGCCTATAAGGATTTTGTCTACACGCCAGAAGCGTATTTCAGTCCGGCTCAGGTCGCCGATGTCCGGCAGCGCATTGTACGGATTTTCACCTTCTCCAAGGCTTATGGAATGACGGGCTGGCGGGTCGGCTATCTCCATTCCGACGCGCGGAACGTTCAGGAAATCCTCAAAGTGCACGACGCCCTGGTGACCTGCGCTCCGGTTGTATCGCAATATGCAGCCTTGGCCGCGCTCGAATACGGACAGGAACATATTACGTCCTTTCGGCAGGCGTTTAAGCAACGCCGCGACCTGACGCTCACGCATCTCGATCAGCTCTCACACGTGTTTGACTACCAGAAACCCGAAGGGGCCTATTTTGTCTTCCCCCGGATGAAAGACGTGGTGGTCCACGCCCGCGATTCATACGCCCTGGCCTACGATATTCTGGAAAAAGCAAAGGTTGCCGTTGTTCCCGGCCTTGCCTTTGGACCCAGCGGCGAGGCCCATATACGGCTGAACTTCGGGCGCAGGCCGGACGACATTACCAGCGCCTTTGAGCGGCTCACCGCATACTTCAGCCCGGCAACCTCACTTCGGGCTCGCCCCGGTCCGCATCGCGCAAGCCGACCAACGGTCTCGGCAGCAGAGCCTATCCCGCCTCCTCCCGTCCCACGTCTCTCGCGTGACCTTTTTTCTTATCAGCGACTGCGTGGCTTCGCCGTCCTGATATTGCGAGCGCTCGCCCGTCTGAGTCTGTGGCGGAAAAATCCCCGTGTCATTGCCATCGCCGGTAGCCACGGCAAGACCGTTATCAAGCGCATTGTGACCGAGCTTTTGGCCCAGCGGTATCGGGTCCAGCCCAATCCCCGTTCCTATAATACCGATATTGGTTTGCCGCTTGCCGTCCTCAATATCGAATTGGCTTCAGTCCGCTTGCGGGACCTCGCGCGCGGTTTCGCCCGGGCGGTCTGGACCGCGCTCTTCAAGACCGAGGCGCCCGACATCCTCGTACTCGAATTCGGTGTCCGCCATCGGGGTGACATGCAGCAGTTGATCCGAACGGTGACTCCCGACATTGCCATCCTGACAACCTTGACGCCGAGCTATAGTACCGATGTTGAGGAGTTACACATACTCCAGGATGAAATGCGGGCGTTATGTCTCGCGGCCGGGACCAGTTGTAAGTTTGTGATCGATGGGGATGATCCCCTGCTCCAGGATGTCATCGCGTCCTTACCCACACCACCGCTGCTCCTGCATCGTTCTGCGTGGAGAGCAGAGGGGGGCGGCCCTCAGCTCCAGAGCCCCGTTCGGTGTTATCCGGTGACCCGTGAAATCGTTGGGGAGAACGAGCGCTTTTCGGTTCAGGCGGCCGTGACCGTGGCCGAGCACTGGACCAGTCTGTCCCCCGCCGAGATTCAGCGTTTTCTCAGCAAAAACACGACCGCGCACTAAAGCCGGCCCTGTTCCTACTTGCAATCCAGGGCCGACTCGTATTATGCTTTGTCCCTGTATGGACGACCCTCCATCTGATGATCCGTGGCCTGAGACTCAACTGTGGCTTCCCCGAGCCAGCCGGGAGGTGTGAAGCGCACGCATGGAGAGTCCCGCCCTCGGTCTGCTGATCACGGTCCTGCTGGTCCTGACCAACGCCTTTTTTGTCGCCGCTGAGTTTGCAATCGTCAAGGTCCGCACGTCCCAGATCGAACTTCTGGTTCAGGCCGGCAGCCGAACGGCCAAGATGGGCCAGCATCTCATCTCCCACCTTGATGCCTCCCTGTCGGCGACCCAACTCGGCATTACGCTGACGTCTCTGGGCTTGGGCTGGATCGGGGAGCCGGTGGTCGCCAAACTCGTTATTGAGATCATGCCCCTGGTTGGCGTGGCAGCCGACCCGGAGTTGGCGCATAGTATCGCCCTGCCGGTTGCCTTTATCGCGCTCACGTTTCTGCTCATTGTCTTTGGCGAACTCGCCCCCAAATCGCTCGCCATTCAGCACTCCCAATCAACAACGCTCGCGGTCGCCTTTCCGCTGTGGTTTTTTTCTGTGATCTTTTCTCCGGCGATTATGGCCCTGAACTGGACCTCCAACCAGGTGTTGCGGCTCTTTGGCCTCAGGCCGGCGAGCGAAGCGGAGCACTATCACTCGGGTGAAGAGCTGCGCTTCCTGCTTGAGCAGGGTCGCGAGGGCGGCACGATCGAGGAAGAGGAGCACGAGCTGATTGAAAACGTCTTTGAGTTTGGGGAGACCAGTGTGCGGGGAATCATGATTCCCCGGACTAATATCGCCGCCATTGAGGTTAGCGCCTCTCGAAGTGACCTGGTCAACCTCTTGGTTGAAGGCGGCTATAGCCGGATACCGGTGTATGAAGATTCACTCGACAATATTATCGGGGTTGTGCACGCCAAGGATCTCATTACCCTCATGGAACATCGGGACCTGATCATCCTCCGCGACCTCCTCCGGCCCGCGTTCTTTGTGCCAGAGACGAAGCCGATCGACGATCTGTTACGGGAGTTTCAACGCCGCAAGGTGCATATTGCCATGGTGGTGGATGAGTTTGGCAGTACGGCCGGCCTCGTCACCATGGAAGACATTCTTGAGGAGCTGGTTGGAGAGATTCAGGACGAACACGACAGCGAGAACCACGATATTGAAAAAGTCTCCAATCAGACCTATATCGTCAACGCGGCCCTTTCTATTTCCGATGTCAACGATTATATAGATGAATTTGAGCTGCCCGAGGGGAATGACTACACCAGCGTGGGGGGATTTATCAATAAATGGCTCGGACGTATCCCTGAGGTCAATGAGATGTTTGAGTACGACACGCTGCGTATGACCGTCCTCAAGACCGACAACCACCATGTCACCCAAGTCAAAATAGAAAATTTGTCAGACCTCACGCCCACACCGACCGCCTCTCTGATAAAAGAGGAAGCATGACGACCTCGGTGACCTTGTATTCTCGTCCCGGCTGCTGCTTGTGTGACGACATGAAAGCAATTGTGGCCGAGGTACAGGCCGACACGGCTTTTACCGTAACGGAAATCGATATTTCGGCTCAGCCGGAACTCGAAGCCCGCTTTGGCCAAGATATTCCCGTACTGTTTATCAATGGCCGCAAGGCGTTCAAATATCGGCTCACCGCCGGAGCGCTGCGCCGGCGTCTGCACCGCTCCGGGGCGGAGGCAAAGGCGCGGCCATGACACCGGCCATCGTTGTCCTGGTCACGGTCGGCTCCGAGCGCGAAGCCGAAACCATTGCCACGGCCCTGCTTGAGGAACGCCTCGCCGCCTGCGTGAATGTGACGAGTCCGGTGCGGTCGCTCTATCGCTGGGAAGGGCGTATCGCGGACGACCGGGAATGGCAGCTCGTCATCAAAACCCAGGCGCGTCTCTTTGAGGCCCTGGCGACGCGTGTCCGCGCCCTCCACTCGTATACCGTTCCCGAGATTATCGCGCTGCCCGTTCTCAACGGGACAGCGGACTATCTGGACTGGATTCAAAACGAGACCCGGAGCGAGCGTTGACGCAGGCCGCAACGGACAGCTACCACTCAGCCCAGCGATCGTCTTCTTCGACCACAACGCCGTGCAGGCCGGCCCGGGCAGCCGAACGGGCTTGGTGTTCGGCGTGGGTGCGTTCCGTGAACGGTCCGAGGCGCACCTGATAGTATCGCAACCGTCCGCTTGACAACGGGCTGATATACACTGACGAGAACTGCTGGGTTAAAGCGTGCTTCACCGCCAAGGCTTTGTCCGCATCGGTGTAAGACCCAACTTGAACGGCGTACAGGACAGCCAGCCGCGGGGTCGGCGCGGAGAGGACTTCGACACGAACCGGAGCGGTCCCGGGGGTATACACGCCGATTCTTTTTGCCGCGGCAAAAGACAAGTCGATAATTCGCCCTTCCACAAATGGCCCCCGGTCGTTGATACGGACTGCAACAGCTTGGCCACTCCGCCTGTTTGTCACCTTCACCCGGGTTCCGAGCGGCAGGCTGCGATGGGCCGCGGTCAGGGCGTACTGGTTATAGATTTCGCCGTTTGCCGTGCGCTTGCCATGAAATCCCGGCCCATACCATGAGGCGATGCCGGTCTGCACAAAACGGACAGGACGGGCCACGAGCCGTGGTTCAAACGGTGCCACGGTTCCCTGATTGGATGGCGATGAGGCGGCCGTGTTCTTCGGAGCGGACGGTGATTCAGGCGCGCCATGAAGTGGAGTGACACCCGGGGCCGCCGTCCGCGCTGTCGAGGACTCAGGCAGAGGAGGAGAAGTGACGACAGAAGCTGCCGGAGCGGGCGATGACTCAGACGCGGACTGGAAGGAAGTAATGACAGGGGTCACTGGAGCGGCGGGGAAAAATCGAACGGGCTGAACCGGTCGCGTTGCCGCACTGCATCCCGTCAGGATGCCCATCAGCATCCACACCTGCCACCTCCACATAGGCTCTGATTATACACATAGGCGAGTAGAGCAAGCAACGAAGCGGGTCGTCTCGCCCCACCCTCCGGTTGCTTGTCCTCATAGTGTTTCCCGTGTACCATATGGAGCCATGGCGGGCTTCAATACGCCTTTTCGCCAACTCAGAAAAACGCTCAAACCGTCCATCGTCGAGCGGGCTGCAAACGTAGCGGCTCTGCCACGAAGTGCGTCCAATCCCGTTGAAAAGACTGAGGAAAGTTCCGCGGACCTTTTCCAGCGGGCCATGCAGGACGTCACCCGGCTCAAGTCGGACGCACGGGTCAGCAACCCCCCGCCCGCTCTCTCCGGCCGGTCTCCGCAAGACAGTGAGAACGAGGCCATCGCCGAGTTATACGACTTGGTCGCCGGGCGGAGCGATTTCGATGTCACGGATACCGACGAGTATGTCGAGGGCTGTGTCGTTGGCCTGGATACGGGTCTGGTCCGCAAGCTGAGACAAGGAAAATTTGCGCGCCAGGCTGCCTTGGATCTGCATGGGATGAAGGCGGATGAGGCCAAGCCCGAACTGGAGCAGTTTCTCAACCGGGCCACCCAGGCGGGCAGCCGCTGTGTGCTCGTCATTCATGGACGCGGCAAAAACTCCCCTGGGCAATTCTCGATCCTCAAGGACAAGATGAAACAGTGGCTCACCCGAGGCCGGCTGGCGAAAATGGTGTTGGCCTTTTCCACCGCCCGGACCCATGATGGCGGACCGGGTGCCATGTATATCCTCCTGAGACGAAAACGCGGACAGAAAAAGCCCGTTCTGCTGTTAGAGGGAGCCAAGCGTGAGTGAAAGCCGTCCGGCGGGTCAAAACAGTCAGTCTGACTCTTCCGGCGCTGCTCGGGCGACGCAACCTGTCCAGCTTGCATATATTGGGCCGGACGGGCAAATTTTTGTGCGTCGCCTCCCGTCAGACACGAGCCACCAGCTCACCTGGAGTTGGCAAGACCAGCACGCTCAGCAGCCTCTACAGGGCTCTCAGGACCCGGAGTCGCAGCCTGCCCCGCCCTCCATGACCTATTCCTGGCCAACCTGGTCGCCGGACAGTCAACAACTCGCCTGCTTTGCCCGGCAGGGTGAAGACGGGCCGGCCAGTATCTATACGGTTGCCGCCGATGGCGTGGAGTCCTGGGAGCGGGCCAGCCTGGGGCAAGGCGCTCCTATTTATGGCAACTGGTCACCACAGGCTGACGTGTTTACCGTCCTGGTGCAGCGCGGTGACCGCCAGCTTTCTTTGGAAACGATTGCTATGGTCCAGCCCGGCAAAACCCACACCCTGCTCACCGGCGCACCGCTCTTCTGGTCATGGGCTCCGCAGGGGCAGCTTATAGCAGCGCACGCGGGCGACAACGAAACCGGACGGGTTGTGCTGATTGAGGCTGCAACAGGGGCCGTTGTGCGAGAGATCAGTGCTAGTCCGGGGACGTTCCGCGTTCCGGTCTGGTCCCCGGACGGTGAGTTACTCACCTATGTGGAACGGGGGGCCGATGGCAGCCAGACCCTACGCCTGTTCGATATCCAGAGTGGACAGAGCGCTCCGATTAGCCGGGCCAGCGGCATGACTGCGGCGCTGTGGTCACCGGACGGACAGGCGCTGGTCTTTGGCAGCACCCAACGCCAGGGCTCGTTGCTCTCTCCCTCGCTGCATATGCTCGACCTGTCCGCCGGCCAGAGTACGACCCTGCTTGAAACGCCAGTCGCGGGATTTTTGTGGGCTCCACACGGGACCAGCCTGGTTTATTTGAGCGTAGACATACAACACAGCCAGCTCAGGTGGCACCAGTATGACCGAACGACAGGAGAAAACCGGGAATTGATCCGGTTTCTCCCCAGCAGGGAACAAACCCTCCAATTTTCATTTTTCGACCAGTATGCCGGCTCTCACCCTTTACTCGCGCCTGACGGGACTCTGCTGACATTTACCGGCCATCTTCCTAACGCAGCTACACTCTCTGCCACGACCGCCCCCACGGTCTACACTCTGCCCCTCACGCCTCCCTTTACACCGCAGGCTATTGCCTCGGGCTCCTTTGCCTGCTGGAATATGCGGGCAGGCTGAAGGTTGATTGTATAGTGGCGAAAGAACTACACCACGGATTCCGTCCGACCTTCACGCCCCTCTTGCAGAAAGCCGGGGGGGCAGATTAGTATCGGGGCACTTCCTGAAAGAGTGAAAAGCTCAGACCTGTCCATCGGGGCTCCACCAACTTGATTGTTCACTTATTCAAGCCAAAGTGATGCCAGCAGACCCCTCCCGTGTTGACTTGCTACTCCAGTATGCGTTGCTGGTTGCTGGAGAGCAGGATGAGTTCTTGGATCGCCAACTCGGACCAATTCACCTGATTAAGTATGTGTATTTGGCCGACCTTTTCCATGCGAAACGAAACAACGGCGTTACCTTTACCGGGACAGAATGGCAATTTTACAAGTTCGGTCCGTGGTCCCAATCGGTTTACGAGCGTATTGAGCCGGCACTCAGCGCTATAGATGCAGAGAAACGATCTTTTGAGAGCAACTATGAAGAGAGGCAGGATTGGGTTCGTTGGTCTCTGAGTGATGAAGAGCAGTTAGAAGAGATAGGAAACCAACTCCCATTTGCAATAACTTCGGGGCTGAAAGAAGATGTACGTCGATTCGGGAAAGACACACAAAGCCTGCTGCATTACGTTTATGGCACGGAACCCATGTTATCCGCCGCGCCCAATGAGTTTTTGGACTTTACAGTTGTCGCGCATGGCCTCTCAATGAATGAGTCTGTTCCGACACCACTGAGAATGGACAGCTTATCGAACAAGAAAAAGAAGCAATTCAAAGAGCGAATGCGGGAATTACGAGCACGACATAAAAATAGAGAGCGCAAAGATCACAAGCTGATTAACCCCGTCAAAGATGCCCGTTATGACGATGTTTATACCGAGGGCATGAACTGGCTCGATAGCCTCGCCGGCGAGCCATTACGGGAAGGTGAACACCTCGTCCAATTCTCGGACGAGGTGTGGAAATCTGCTACTAGGAAAGGCGAGGATGTATCCTGAGGACAGCGTACAGTCAATTATTCAGCCAGACGATTGGTGGATAAGCAATACCGACAGGGTTTTGTGCCGAGGCGCGCTGGTCTTCGCTTTTGTGCCGCACATCGACCAAAACCCATATACATTTCAGCCTGTAGCTCGAACGGAAGCTACTCGGCACGACAGTGCAACAATTCAAGTAGCACCCCTTCGGATTAGTCAACCACTCAGGAGGACGGCATTACCCGTTGCCGCAATGCCGTTACATTCAGGCGAAGTCTGGGCCGCTTATCGAGCCAAGAGGAGGCCGTGCCTGATAATCGGTTCTGCTCCTCTACGTGTTGACCCTGCACTGACAAGGGGTATGGCAGGACATTCAACAGCGCCAACAGTTTTAGCTGCGCCGTATTATGGTGCAACGAGAGATGGTCAGCGTGGGGGTTACAATCCGGCGTTTGTGGAACGGATACGGCACTGTGACTATCCACAGTTCTTGTGGGATCAGTTACCGATATCCGGGGTTGAGGAGTCGATTCTTCGGTTGGACCATTTACAACCAATAGGCAATCATTATAGCGCCTATCAGTTGTCCGAATACAGACTGAGCGATAACGCTCTTGAAGTCGTTGATGAATTATTCCGTTTGTTGATCTGGGGGGAAATCCCCGAGGATAGCCTGATAGCAATGTATCGGGAGGAAATCCGGTCTACATTTGGGAGTTAGCGTGTCTCTACGTGGCTTCGGCACTGGACAGTAGAAAGGCCCCAGTCGGAAATATTGTCTCTTCTCTCGGTAATGGTCCTCACGTACACAAAACCAACAACCACGAGCAGCGTGGGTAACGCAACGCCAACAAGGGCAATGAAGCTCTCACATGTATGAACCGATGGTATATCACCGAAAATCATTCGGCGTGTTTCGAGAGCAGCGCTCTGACGGATGGAACCAATCGTTCGGAATCTCCATGACCGTTTGTGCTGTATCCTCGAACGCAGCCTCATCTTCCGCCCCCGCTTCTTCCTCTGTTAGTGACTCGGAATGATGGAGGAGACGGCGGACGCGCCCCTCGTCCCATCCAGGCGGAAGGTTGGTCGTATTTTTCATCGCCCTCTCCTTCTCAGGCGTCGCCGCTAAGCGGCGAGCGGTTTGCCTTATTCATATGCGGACCCAGGTTCCTTGAATGCCTTCGATTAGAGCATGTAGGTCGGCTGAGCCGTCAGGCGTAAGCCGACATGAGGCTGAGCCGCGTTCACCAGACTGTCTGTGAGTAGAATGCGCGGATGGCGGAATCGGAGGTGACGAGGGCGCAGGCCTGCAGGCTGGCGGTCGCAACAATGGTACGGTCGGCAGGGTCGCGGTGATCCCAGTTGAGTTCGATATTTTTGATCCAGGTCGGGACGTCGACGGGGAGGATATCAAGGCGGTCTACGTGTTCCAGTCTATCCGTGAATTCCTGGATGGAAATCGGTATGAAGAGCCGTTCTTTTTTTACTTTGATGCCGACTTCCCAGATGGAGATGGAACTGAGGATTATGCGGTCGGTGTCCGAGATCGCCCGTGCCGCGGCTTGAGAGAGCCGCTCCCGGTCCAGGGTCCAGAATATGAGGGCTGAAGTGTCCAGAACGATCATCACTGGTCCCCCCATTCGTCGGTGGTTGGCGTATTGATATCCTCGCGGTAGATGACTCTGCCCTGAATGTTGCCGAACGCCTCTTCCACTGTCTTTTTTGGGGCAATAGGTTGGATGCGTAAAACGGGTCGATTGTGATCCGTGACGATCAATATTTCGCCGGTTTCTTCAATCTCGCGAAAGATACGCAGCATATTGGCTTTCAGTTTGCTTTTTGAAATGGAAGACATTTCTCTCCCCTCTCCACATATTATGACCATAGTTATGACCGGGGTTATGTTTGAGAAGTCACTTTGTTGTCAAGCGATTGGCGCCTTGACGGTAGGGCGGACGCGGCAATGGGCGATCAGATATTTGTACAGGGTGAAGCTCCGCTCCGCTCATCCGACCTACGCCTCGGCGTGTTTCGAGAGCAGCGCTCTGACGGATGGAACCAACTCGTTCGGAATCTCCACGACCGTTCGTGCTGTATCCTCGAACGCAGCCTCGTCTTCCGCCCCCGCTTCTTCCTCCGTTAGGGACTCGGAATGATGGAGGAGACGGCGGACACGGTCCTCATCCCATCCAGGCGGAAAGTTGGTCGTATTTTTCATCGCCCTCTCCTTCTCAGGCGTCGCCGCTAAGCGGCGAGCGGTCTACTTCCTCTGCTATTTCATCCACGTTGTATTGGAATACGGAAACCTTGAACCGACCGAGGGCCACGATGAACTCGCTACGGGACAGCCCCGCAATTTCGGCTGCTCGGCTTTGGGAAACCAGTCCCATCTCGTACCATTTCACCGCAGCGGCCAAACGCAATTCCTGGGTGAAATGATCGGGGTCTTGCCGCACCGACGAAAGCGCCTCTTCCGGCAGTTCAAAAGTAACCATGACCATAGGATTCTCTCCTGCTATCCAATCTCTCTATATGTCCTCACCCCACACACGCCCCACCGTTCCCCGAATCTTCTTCTCAAATCGCTCAATCAGGTTGGCCGTCGAGTTACGCCTTCGGCTAACCCGACCTACCGGCCGACCCTCATTGGCCTGGACGGCTGGGGTGAGCCCCGACAGGATGACCACAGCGGCGATGAGGTCGGGACAAAACAGTCCTTGGCAGGAATAGTGTTGTCGGTTCATAAGAATGACAAACCGCGAGGTCTTGTGAGTTTACAGGATTACAGTACTGTCGAGAAAGAGAGGCGTAAAAAATACGGCAGTGCCGCATATCAGGCAGATGACGACAAAACGAACGCGGGTGGGTCTCGAAGTCGAGGCGGCTTTGGGCGAGGTCCTTTTCTCAACGCTAGACCCTCGTTTTGCGATATACTATAAGGAGACCTGGGATAACGACAAGGGCGCCGAGGATGACGAAACGTCTTGATGTCATTTTTGAAAAGGGTGTATCTCGCCCGCTTGAGCCGGTCGAGCTTGCCGAACATCAGCGGGCCACCGTCACTATTCTCGATGATGCAGAGACGGACCACACTCCGCAGAATGGCCAGACCTGCTACGATCTCGCCAAGCTCGCGGGGATCATAGGCACGGCTGACGGGCTGCCTGGAGACCTGAGCACGAACAAAGACCACTTTGAAGGCTTTGGCCGTCACTAATGGCACGCGTGCTCGTTGATACTGGGCCACTGGTTGCCATCGCTTCTCGCCGTGACAACTACCATCAAGTCTACGTTGAACAACTCCAGTTGCTGACCCCACCCTTATTCACCTGCTGGCCGGTTATGACTGAAGCGGCTTGGTTGCTGAGAAATGAACCGTTAGCGATCCAGCGTCTCTTAAAGAGCGCTGATACGGGTCTCGTCAAAATCCTGGAACTAGACGGGAAGACGCCTGGGTGGCTAGCAAACTTTCTCCGCCGTTATCGTAAACTGGGGGCGCAGGCTGCTGATGGTTGCCTCGTGTATCTGGCCGAGCGGGAGAATATCGACACAATCTTTACTCTTGATCGGCGGGACTTCTCTGTCTATCGATTCAAACGGAACAAAAGGTTTCAATTGTTGCCGCCGTGAAAACAAGGCACGGCCTGAACGCTCCGTATAAGATTGGCCGTCGGGTTACACCTTCGGCTAACCCGACCTACCGGCTAGGCGTTTGCAGCTATTGGCCGCTTTTTTATCTGCCCCCGCCGTGAGTCCATTTCCGACCTACGGGCTAGGTGCTTTATACCGTCCTCAACCGCCCCTGCCGTAAACCCCTCATTGAAATGCTCGCATCCCTCTAGGAAAGCAAGATCGGGGAGCGGGGCGTTTTTGTTAATGACGTATCTGGGAATGTCCGAACGGAGACCAGAGAGGATTGTATTGATATATTCATCGCGAAAGGCGAATCCGATAAAAATCGCCGCGGCCGCATTGGATACAACAGCTTGCAGATGTTCGTGGAACTTGATGAAGGGCTCTTCGTCGGGCTCCCCTTTGAATCCTGGGTACAGGATCGAGTGTTTTTGGGGGTCTTCGGTGTAAATATCGCTGCAAATGGAGGAGAGCCGTGATATCCACACGGGAGCGAAGATACACAAAAGCGTATGCAAGCACCGGGACAATCCTGAGAACGACTACCAGCCGAATAACCTGCCGGCCGAATATCAGACAGTAAAGTAGGTGATGTCGGGGTGTATTGCGCTAGCATGGTCTATTGCTTCCAGGACGTTTACCGGATGCTTGAGGATAATACGAAATGAACAGTGTTTTCATCTATTGGGACAACTCCAACATTTTTCACGAGGCGCAACGCCTCGCCGAATTGCGAAACGAAGGTGCCAACGCTCGTTACCGCGTGCGTATTAACTTCGACAACATGCTATGTCTGGCTCATGCCGGACGACCGCTGGAGAGAGCGTTTGCCGCGGGTTCCGTACCACCGGAAATGCGCCAGTTGTGGAACCGTATGGAAAGCAACGGTGTCGAAGTCCAACTATTCGACCGCGGCAGCGCGGGGCGAAGTGAACAGGAAATACCCGACCGGGTGCTACAGTTGCGTATGTTGGAAGACGCTCTGGACTATAACGGCGACCCCGGCATCGCGGTGCTGCTGACCGGCGACGGCGCGGGCTACTCTGAAGGCGCAGGTTTCCACAGCACGTTGGAGCGCATGCATAAGCGCGGCTGGCGCGTGGAAATCCTGTCGTGGGCGCATTCTTGCAACCAACGGATGCGCAGATGGGCAGAGGAAAACGGCGTGTTCATCGCATTGGACGACTTCTACGAGGCCATAACTTTCATGGAGCCGTCCAGGCCGGGAGCCGAACTTGCGGCGGCGCGTGACTCTGCAGAACTGGACTTGTCACGGCGAGCGACGGCGTGATGACGCAAGGTCTGGGGAGCCCGTAGGTCGGCTGAGCCGGAGGCGTAACCCAACAGCTCCGGCTGTTAGACCTCAATGAGAGCGGCGGTCGTATGCGATTCGGGGATTGGGTCGCCGTGTTCATGGAGGGATTCAAGGTGGAGGACAATAGCTTCGCGGATCAGTTCTTCCACTTCGGCCTTTGTGTCTGCGGCGGCGATGCAACCGGGCAAATCGGGCGCGTAGGCGGAGTAACCGTTGTCGGTTCTTTCGATAAGGATGGCGTATTTCACAGCGATTCCCCTCTGTTTAGTCCTGCTTGTTTGAGAATACTCGACCATGTTTTGGGCGCAAGGTCCTTGCTCATTCGGCCTGCTATCGTAACGGTTCCCGGTTTTTCGGGATGGCGATATTGTCTGTGACTTCCACGGGTACGGACCAATTTCCAGCCCTCTCGCTCTATGAGCCTTATCGCCTCTCTAACTTTTGGCATCCCTCGTCTCCGCTTCAGCCTTCACCCAACCCCCAACCCGCTTACGCCTTCGGCTAACCCGACCTACCGGCTACTTCGGCTCCTCCAAACGGTCTTCCGCAGGCCCACCAGAACCCTTCCTCTTGAGGGGAAGCTGCGCCATCTGGTCGATTATAGCGCGCGTCTTTTTGCTCCGCAGTAATTCATCGGCTTTGACATACAGCCCGCCTCTCGGAGTGACATGTATTTTTGGTCAGTCAGACAATGACTCCTTCGACACGATAGCCTCTCCTTTTCGGTCGCTCGTCTCCGCCTCACGCCCGTCGGAACCTTCTTCTCAAACCGTTCAATCAATTCGCGGTTTGCGTTGTGTCCTCAAAAGTAGCCCCATCTTCCGCTACTGCTTCCTCCTCTGTTTGAGATTCGTAATGCCTGGTGGCGGCGGACACGGCTCTCATCCCATCCAGGCGGAAAGTTGGTCGTCTTTTTCATCCATTACGGTTGTTCCGAGTAACTTAGAGTGGACAGGTATAAGCAAAATGAATACATCTGACTCATACGATTAGAAGGAACCTGTGACATTGGCAGATTACGAAGATTTCTCTTTTAATCCAAACGAGTCTCGGCAGCGTCTCCCTGACCTAAAGGAACGTGAAGCGCGGGAAGAGCTTGCTTCCTTCTTTGACAAGAAGCGAGAGAATGTTTTTTTCTCACGTCAACTCGAAGTGCGGAATGAACGTAAGTATTACCATTGGATAACGAACCGTGCGCTTCCCTATTTGGTGCAACGGAAACTAATAAGGCGAGAGTGGAGAAAGTTAGCAACGGGCGGTTCTATTACTTTGCTCTGGCATCGTTCCTTCCGTTATTATCGTCGAAGCGCCACACGAATTATCAAACTAGTAGAAGAGTATTCAACTCCAAATATCGGGGGTACTCTTGGGCTCCACGGTGAAAGTATGGTGCTGGAAGGTTCTGCACGTTTAGAATTTATCATGCGGGGACGTAATACCAACGAATTCCGCGATAACAAATGGGAAGAATCCAAGCATGATCTTGATTTCATTTTCGAGAGGGATGACATCGCTTATGGAATTGAGGTGAAGAATACGCTGGGGTATATGGATCACGATGAATTCACGACAGAAATAAAGCTTTGCAACCATTTAGGCATTCTTCCGGTATTCGCCGTCAGGATGTTTCCAGGAAATTGGATACAGGAAGTCCGGCAGGAAGGTGGGTTTGCGCTCATTCTCGGCCACCCAGTTATATCCCTGGGCACACAGCGACTTGGCAAAAAGAGTGAGAGAACAACTCGGTTTGCCTGTTGATACGCCCCGCGCGCTGCATGATGGTACGATGAACCGTTTTTTGAATTGGCATGAGAAAAACGTGTGAATTGGGGAATCAATTCACTGAACTGAATATGTAAGTATCTGAAAACTCTCACCATTTTCTGTACCCCTATCAAAACGTGGTGTCCATTGAACCCCTTGCCATAGCAATCCCTACTACGATCATTCTTCTACGGAGAGTGCCGTCGGGTTACGCCTTCGGCTAACCCGACCTACCGGCTGACCTGGTTATTAAACGTCTCTGGATTCGTGGTCGCTCCGCCTTACTCTTCCTCCTCCCTTTCTTCTTCCTGTCCATTTGCTTCCGCCCCCCCTAAATACTTTATACACTCCTCAACCGCCTCTGCCGTAAACCCCTCATTGAAATGCTTGCATCCCTCTAGGAAAGCCAGGTCGGGGAGTGGGTCATCTTTGTTGATAATGAATTGGGGAATCCCTGGAGGCAGTTCGGAGAGGATTGTGTTGATATAGTCGTCGCGAAAGGCAAATCCGATAAAAATCGCCGCCTTTGCTTTACCTGCTACGGCTCGTAGATGTTCATGGAGTTTGATAAAGGGCTCCTCGGTGGGCTTTCCTTTGAATCCTGGATACAAGACTAAATGGGTTTGATGGTTCCCCGTGAAATTAGGATTGCCGGCGAGCCATTACGGGAAGGTGAACATGTCGTCCAATTCTCGGACGAGGTCTAGGAGTCAGGGTAGGATTGAGGGGAGTTGTTGAGTGACAGGAGGGGATGCCGGGACAGGAACCTGCTGTTCTTGTTTGACCCACATTTTCCCTCTGTCGCTCGCAATGAACTTGAAGGAGGGCGTGGTTTCAAAAATTAAGGTCATCAAGTGATATGCAGTTAAAATATCATTTTGTAGGGCTTGGTCATCCTCAAAAAATTGCAGATTGAGCCCAAGTTCCTTGAGCTTGACCACTCCAATCCTCTGACCATGGACATGAACTCGGCCGTGGTTGGAGGTCTTTTCAGCATTAAAATACGCCGCAATGATATCGGCTTTTTTTCTTCTTTCTTCCTCGTTGCTTGTAGCTTTGAACATCCTTTTCATAAGCCAGTTTACCACCAGCTCTTTGCTGTATGACAAAGCTTTCTCAGCTTCCAGGAAAAGTGAGGGCCCCATATTCTGTAAAATGGGTGCCCAGAGATGCGCTAATTTCGTATCGCTTTCAATATCTTCTCTGGCCTTATTAAATCCTTCCTGAATCGCCCTGGCCGAATGTGTCTTGTTGCCAACGACAAGTTGAGGGTCAATCGGCCCAAGTTGGCTCTGCTTACCGAGCGTTAGTCGATCGCTCGCAAGGCTTATCATCGCGCCGCCGGACATGGCCAGATACGGCACAATGACCTCAAGGTCATAAAATTTAGAATGAAGATATTCAACGATACTTTCAACAGCGTTCGGGTCGCCACCAGGAGTGTGAAGTATCAATACGAGACCTTTATCAGTTGGCGCTTCGTAGAGCGCGTTCATGAAGCCATTGATATCTTCTCTTGTGATGGCCACCTTGTCGGCGTTTTTTTGTAGAAAAGCCGAGGCGTAAAAGATGACAGCGGCACCGTTGCGGTGCTCTGAGATAGCGCTTAGATGTTCTTTTAGTTTGCTATCAAGCCAGGCAGGGTCTTTCTGATCTTTTAGCAGCTCTAGAAGCTCGCTCCATGAAGCCATGACTATTCCACTTACTTCATACGAATTGTATTTGTCGTCAGAGGATGCTCTGGACTTGGAGATTGATATTGGATTGTTTCCTCTTCCTTTTGAACAGGTAGTGTATAAAGCTCGCTCACTTCCATGTATTGCTGATATTGCTTTTTGACACGTTCTACTGTCTCCAGATAATCATCTGAGACCTTTTCTGTCTCGGCTCTTTCAGACATGACTTTTCCCTCCTCGCAGGTAAAAACTCTACCTGACTGACCTTGGCCTCGCTATGCCCCCACCCCCACCCGGACCTTTTTCTCCTTGCAAAGTAGAACTCTTTTCTTGACTTGATATAAAAACCACTTCGGATTTTTGGGGTAGTGCCTTCAAAAGGGAAAGTACTATCAAGCCGGTCAATTGGTCCGTAATTGGCACTCTGGATTCTTTTTACGGACATGGGTCAACTTTCCACGCGACTTACTGCAGTCTTCTCCCCACACCCGCCCCACCGCTGCCCGTATCTTCTTCTCAAATCGCTTGATTATTTCACGGTTAGCGTTGACTAAGGCTTGCTCGGCTTCGACCTCTGCGATGATGGCTTGCTGAATTACCAGCGGAGGCAGAGGGATACGATAGGCGCTTAGTGATTTCGCATTGATGTTTGATTGGCCTATCGCACGGGTTGCGTACTGCTTAATTCCAGCTTGGAAGCTTTCTGTATTCATGAACGCATTTACGTAGAAGGGGTTTGCAAATTCCTCGGATACTGAAAGGCGGATTAGGTAGGACGCGAAGCAGTAATCCCGTCCAGATCGAATATACCGGTACGACCAACGTGCTCAAAGCTATTGGTTCGATTGAAGAGGATGTCGCCAGGAACGAGCCGATATTTGGCAAATTCTCCAGCAGAAATATCGACATACTTCATATCGCCGGAGTCTACGCATCTGCTATCTACTAGCTCGTTCATGCGGAACGTCTTGTAGCCTGTCTCTCCCGTGTTCAACCGCGTAGAGAGACCATACTGAAATCTTTCGCACACATCCCCCGACGCCACCACCGGCCACTCCGGGTCAACCGCAATATGCGGCCGATAGTTCTCCACCACCGCCCGCGCCCCATCTATCACTTTCTGGTAGCTCTCAATCTCGGCCACTATTTTCCGTTGCGCCTCCAACGGCGGTAAGGGGATTTGGAGTTCTGATAACTGTCTTTTCGTGACTCCTTGGATCGTTGAACCACGGCTGGTGTTTTTGAAATTTGCGACTCGATCTCTGAGGATATACACCAGAAAATCGGTGTTGACCTCTTCCTTGACGATTAACCCTTGAGAGTCCTGACTGATACACACGTCAAAATCGTTTCTGAAGAGTTTCCCTAATCCGACTCTGGTGACAACTATAATATTGCCTTTAGGGATTAAATTCGTCGCTGATTCTCGAATCGCATCCTGAGTGATGTACTTTCTCGGTATTGCAGTTTGAAGGTCTACAATATCTGCGCTCGTAATCCACGGAATATCCCCGTTCCAGTAGTTTTCATTTTTTGTTGATGGCGTCCCTCCACTCAAAATCTCAACACAGATATCTTGCAAGGTTACTAACGGCCACTTTGCGCTGGAATACGCGAGCGTTTCCCGATACCGATCCCCACTCAGATTATACTCCCCACCCGCAGCAATCTTCGCTTTCTCGACTACCAAGCCCAGCACCGACTGAAAGCCGTCCACCGATTCCCCAGCCCGCAGCCGTCCAAGATATTCGCCAAGCTCTGTCTGCACCTGCGGCAAGTCATTCTTGTCAATCACCCGCCGTTGCGCCCCCAGATCAAACCCGTCGTTCTCGACCTTGAAGAAAGTGATGCGATCGGTCTTCTTGGCTAACGCTTTGTCCAGTATCAGAATCGAGGTCTTGACGCCGGAATACGGCTGGAACACACCCGCCGGCAGCGAGACCACGGCAACAAGCAACTCCTCCACCAGCAGCTTGCGCAACTGCTTGTAAGCGTTCTGGCTCTGAAAAATGATACCCTCGGGCACAATGATGCCAGCCCGCCCGTTGGGTGTCAGATGTTCGGCGATATAGTCCACGAACAACACCTCGCTGCGCTTGGACCAGACCGAGAAGCGGCTGTGGGGCCGGATGCCGCCCTTGGGCGACATGAACGGCGGATTGGCCAGAATCACGTCGGCGTACTCGGCCCAGCGCTCCTGGCTGGTCAGGGTGTCGTACTCGAAGATATGCGGGGCGGCAAAGCCGTGCAGATACATGTTCACCAGCGACAGGCGCACCATGTCGGGCGAGATGTCATAGCCCTGGAAGTTGGTGGCGAGTTTTCCTTTTTCGTCGGGTGTGAGCGTACTGTTCCCCTCGGGGTCGGTGTTGGTCTTCAGGAGGTGTTTGTACGAGGAGATCAGGAAGCCGGCGGTCCCGCAGGCCGGGTCCAGGATGGTTTCGTGCTTTTGGGGATCAATGACCGCGACGATACAGTCAATGATATGCCGGGGGGTGCGGAACTGCCCGGCGTCGCCCTGCGAGCCGAGCACGGACAGCAGATACTCGAAGGCATCGCCCAGCCGTTCGGCGTGGTCGTAGGTAAACTCGTCAATCACCTTGAGAAAGGCGCGCAAGGTCTCGGGGTCGCGGTAGGGCAGAAAGGCGTGCTTGAAAATGTCACGGAACAAGGACGGGATACCGGGGTTCTCCGGCATTCGGGTAATGGCCTCAGCATAGAGGTTGAGCATCTCGTGGCCGCCCAGGCCGGAGTGCATCAGCTTGGCCCAGCCGAAGCGGGCAAAGTCACCGGCAAAGAACGTGCGCCGGCCGCCGAACTCCTCGCTCTCGGCGTCAATGTCATCCATGAACTTCCAGATGAGCGCAATGGTGATCTGCTCCACCTGACTCTTGGGGTCAGGCACCTTGCCCACGAGAAGGTCACGAGCGGTGTCAATGCGGCTTTTGGTGACGGTGTCAAGCATAGGACTGTAATTGAGGGGATTGGTAGGATTAACAGGATTTAGGGGATTTTGGGATTGGGTTGATTCTTTTGGTTGAATAGCACAGCCAATTCTCTTTCCTGTCACTTCCGAATACCGATGCTCTTTCTTCATCACACAAATCACAGTCATAACTGGTTGAGCGACACATAGTCTTTCACATACTCTGGAATAAGCGCACGGTATTTTTCCGGCACGGCCCGGTAGCCACCGATGGAGAAAACCGGATTCGTAGCCAACTCGGCGAACTGCCGCTTGTCGATAATCTGGCGGATGCGGCCGTCACTCACATACGCCTTGAAGTAGTTTTTGAGGGCTGGAACAGGACGTGGGTCGTGCCGGCGTATGATCGGCGACAAACTTGGTAAATTCTTCTTCCAGCAGTTCGTCCTTGGATTTGAAGCGCGGGATGATGTCAAAGACCTTTTCCAGGATTTCACGCAGGGTCAGGCGGCGGCTTTGCGCAGTTTGTCGAGGGTATAGTACTCCTCAGGTTTGTCGAAGACTTCGCGGTTCACATAGTCGATCACGCGGCCCCACTGCCCGGCTTCGACGGCCTGTACAATGGTCTCGTCTTGTCGCACCGTATCGGCGAAGCGGTCGAAGAACATCCGGTCTATCTTCATCCCCTCCGGGCCGATGGTCTCTTCTACGATTCCTTCGAGGATGTCGCGGCCCAGATGCTCGTAGGTTCCGTAGGGTTGTGGGCCGTGGCCGTTCCCCTTCGCCCGAGGCCGAGGGAGCTCGAGGACCTCGTCGTAGTTGAACTCGGCCTCGAAGCATGCGCAGTTGCCGAAGAAGTCGAACAATTTGAAAGCGGTTTTGTGTGGCTGCTTGACGGCGTCCTTGCGGTCTTCGTCAAACAGTTGGTCGAGGAAGTGATGTCTCCGGGTCCCGCGACCCTTGATCTGGACGAAATCGGTGGGTGAGAAGAGCGGCCGGAACATGCCGAGATTCAGAATGTCGGTACAGTCGTAACCGGTCGGCATCATGCCGACCGTCACACAGATACGGGCCTTGCTGGTCTTGTAGGCGGGCAGGAAGTTGCCCGAGCCGAGCAGGTTGTTGTTGGCAAAATTGATGGTGAACTGCTGAGCATCGGGTATCTGCGAGGTGACCTGTACGGCGAAGTCGGAGTGATATTTGCCGGGAAACATGCGATCGGCCATCTGATTGAGGATTTGGGTCAGCTTGGCCGCGTGGTTCTGGCTGACGGCAAAGATAATGGACTTGCCAATCTCGCGGCTGACCGGGTCGCGCAGCGCGTTCTCAAGAAAAGTCTTACAGAACAGTTGGTTGGTGGCTTCGGAATAGAAGCGTTTCTCAAACTCGCGCTGCTTGTAGGCTTCCTGCTGATCCTCACCGTTGCCATCGGTGAAGGACACCACAAAGCCCTCTTCCGAGAGGAGTTGGGTGGTGACTTCCGTCCGCGCATCCACCACGATGGGGTTGATCAGAAAGCCGTCCCTGACACCGTCGAGCAGCGAGTAGCGAAAGGTCGGCTGTCCGCTCTCGCAGCCGAAGGTGCGGTAGGTGTCGAGCAGCAGCCGGCGCTCGGCCTCGCGCGGGTCCCGCGTCGTGCGCTTGGTCTGGTCGAAGCCCCGTACGTAATCACGGGGCGTGGCGGTCAGGCCGAGCTTGCAGCCGACGAAATAGTCGAACACGGCCCGGGCGTTGCCGCCAATCGAACGATGGGCTTCATCGGAGATCACCAGGTCAAAGTCCGTGGGCGAGAAAAGCTGTTGGTATTTGTTATTGAACAGCAACGACTGGACGGTACTGACGACGATCTCGGCCTGCCGCCAGTCGTCACGCTTCTCCTTGTAAATGACCGTCTGAAAATCTGCCGCCAACAGCCCGGCAAATGCCTTGCGAGCCTGTTCCTCCAGTTCCAGCCGATCAACCAGAAACAGCACTCGGCGCGCATTGCCGGAACGCAGGAACAGCTTGATGACCGCCGCCGCGGTGAGGGTCTTGCCCGTGCCGGTGGCCATCTCGAACAGAAAACGGTCGTTCCCGTCTTGAACGGCGTGTTGCAGGGCATGAATGGCCCTGAGCTGATAGGCGCGCAGAAAGCGTAAGGTGTTGGCCCGGATGAGGCCGGGGCGCTCGGCTTCGTTCTTCCAGGCTGCCTCGGACGCGTAGCCGGGACGCTGGGTCAGGACGATGTAATCGGCGTTGACCTGTTCATTGACCAGACGCTGCGGGTCGGGCGTGACGCTCGCGTAGCCGACGACCGAATCGGGCGACGGAAAGGCGGTGATAATATGGGGATTCCCGCGCTCCAGGTCCCAGAAGTAGTGCAGATTGCCGTTGGAAAGCATGACGAAGCGGCAGTTCAGCGAGCGGGCGTATGTGCGCGCCTGCTCTTTGCCGGCCAGGGGATTCTTGTCCTCGGCCTTGGCCTCCAGCACGATGAGCGGGAAGCCCTTGGTGTCGAGCAGCAGAAAGTCGATAACACCCTTAGCAGTTTTATCGAAATCGTCACCAAGCGCGTCGAGGTCGGACGCCTTTATTGTGACGCTGGGTTCAAGGCGGATAGTAGCGGGGTGGTCACCGTCGGCAAAGAAGCGCCAGCCGGCTGCTGCAAGCAGCGTGTTGATCTTGATCCGGGCCGTAGCTTCGTTCATTCCATAGTCATACTACACTTGTTGTGTTATGTCTTTTCTTCGTAATAGCAATCCCCCAAATCTCATCAACCACAGTCAATCATGGTCCAGATTCTCCCCTCGATTCTCTCCGCCGACTTTCGCTGTCTCGGCCAACAAATCGCCGAGGTTGAGCAGGCCGGGGCAGACCGTATCCACGTCGATGTGATGGATGGCCGTTTTGTCCCCAATATCACGATCGGTCCGCTGGTCGTCGAGGCCGCTCGCAAAAGTACGACCTTGCCGCTCGACATCCACTTGATGATCGTTGAGCCCGAACGCTATATCGCCGATTTTGCGAGTGCCGGCGCGGATATCATCCTGGTGCATCAGGAAGCCGGCCCGCATCTGCACCGCACTGTTGAGCAGATTAAACAACTCGACAAGCAAGCCGGGGTCGTGCTCAACCCCAGCACCCCCATTACCAGCCTCGAAGAGGTACTCAACCTCGTCGATCAAGTTCTCATCATGAGCGTGAATCCCGGTTTTGGCGGGCAGCGCTTTATTGGGTCAAGCACCCAGAAAGTCCGTCGCCTGCATCACCTGTTGCAGGAACGCGGAGCCCAGGCGGCGATTGAGATTGATGGTGGTATCGATCCGACCACGGCTCCGGCAGTTGTGGCTGCGGGAGCCTCTCTGCTTGTGGCCGGTTCCGCCATCTTTGGTGCGCCGGGCGGCCCAGGCGAGGGCGTGCGACGGCTGCGTGCCAGTCTCTCACAGCAGGCGTAGGCCGGACATTCGCCGGCGCGGCCTATTTTTTTCGCCTGCTCTGCTGCAACAGATCGCCCAGGCTGAGGCCAAACCCCTGCCGTTGTTGGCCTGAAGCCAAATAGGCCTGGGTCTCCGCCTGCTCTTCGTGCGCGCGCACCTTGGTGCGGGACAGGCGGATGCGTTTTCCCTCTTCTTCGACTGCCAGGACGGCAACCTTTACCTCAGTGCCAGGCGGAAACTCTTTGCGGTGATCGGTTCCACGGGGCGTTCCCATCTCCACGTTTGGAATCAGTCCGGTCTGCCCAGGGCCGAGCCGGACAAATATCCCGAACGACTCAATCCGCTCAACGGTTCCGGTCAGGATCGTTCCGGGCGTCAGGTCCAGTTCCTCGGCGTGATCGCCCGGAGCAAGCCCGTCTGGAGCCAGGGCCAGGGCAATCCGCCGCTCCTCAGGATCAATCGAGAGGATGAGAACGGTCACTTCCTGGTTGGTTGCGGTCGCTTCTTTGATCGTGCCCTGTTGGCTGCGGGGGATTTCGCTCACGTGCAGCAGCCCGTCAACGCCTGGGAGCAGCTCGACAAAGACGCCAAAGTCCGTCATCCGAATCAGACGGCCAGTCACCACCTGCCGTTCCCGCAGGTGCGCTCCCGCGGTGCTCCAGGGATCGTCCTCCAGGGCTTTCAGGCTCAGCCCAACCTTACCGGTTTTTGCGTCAACGCTGAGCACTTTGACAGTGACCGCTTCGCCCACGCTCAGGTGATCGGCCGGCCTTCCCAGCCGGGAGTGGCTAATCTCGGAGATGTGCACCAAGCCCTGCACGCCCCCCAGATCGATAAACGCGCCGAAATTGGTCAGCGAGGCCACTGTTCCCTGCAGGACCGCGCCCGGGAACAGCTTTTGCCGAGTCTCCTCCGCGGCGCGCTCAGCCTGCTCTTCGAGGAGTCGGCGACGGGAAAGAACGATATTCCTCTCGCTGTACTGGGTGACATAGAACTCAAACGTCTGGTTGAGAAAGTCCTCCGGAGAATCGGGCCGGTGGAGGCTCATCTGAGAAAAGGGACAAAAGGCCCGCATCCCGGCGACCGTCACTTCGTATCCCCCTTTGGTCTCCCGCGTGACAGTACCTTCCACCGGCAAACTATTCTCCACGGCGAGGGCTAAGCGCTGGCGTGCTTGCGCGCCTTTGAGCAGTTTGCGTGACAGGCGGAGTTCCCCCTCGGTTGAGAGCACAGTGGCTTCCACTTCGTCTCCGACGGCAATCTCAAACTCACCCTGCTCATTTTCGAGCTCGGCCCGGTCAATAATCCCCTCTCCCTTATCCCGAACATCAATGAAGACACTGTCCGCACTGATGAGGATGACTCGGCCCTTCACCACCTGACCGATGCTCAGCGCCGGTCCGGTCTGCTCCTGTTCGAGCAGGGCGGCAAAGCTCTCTTCAGTCGTGGCCTCTTCAGGAGGCGATTGTTCCGGCTTGTCCCTCATGCGGCTCTCCCTGTTCTCTTTCAAACAGACGATTATAACACGCCCGGATCGCTTCCCGCTGCCGGTGGTACTCGGCCAGGACACGTGCACCGGCCTCAGCTCCTTCGTAGCCCATCCGCCGGGCAAGGGACGTCAATTGCTCGGCATTTCGGTCAAGCGCCTCGACCGGCTGATCCCGTTCAATCCGGAGTCGGTTCTCAAGCCGACGCAAGAACTGGTAGCCGCGTTTGAGCACCTGACTCTCTTCACGAGAGAGCACTTGGCATACTCTCAGGGCATCCAAGGTAGACAGGGTATCCCTGTGCCGCAGTGCAGGAAGGCGGTGACCATAGCGTAGTTGCAGCATCTGCACAAGAAACTCCACGTCGACCAGACCACCCCGGCCCGTTTTAATATTGAACCGCTCACTCGTCTCTCCGGCCAACTCGGATTCCATCCGGCCGCGCAAACGCTGAATCTCGGCCACGTCGGCAGCCTGAATGGGTTCGCTATAGACGTAGTGCCCAAACAGGACGTTGACCCGCGCGGTCAGACCAGGGTCTCCCGCTACGGCGCGCGCCTTAATGAGCGCCTGCCGTTCCCATATCTGCGCCTGCGTCTGATGATAGCGAGTAAAGGCGGCTATCGAAGACACCAGGGAACCCGCGCGGCCGGAGGGTCGCAAACGGGTGTCGATTTTATATACCGCGCCCTCACGCGTTTGGACCTGGAGGACCGAAATCAGACGCTGAACCAGCTTGGCAAAGACCTCTTGGGCGGCGAGGTCTGCCCCGTCCTGCCCGGTCGGGGATGAGGAACGTGGTTCGTACAGGAAGATGAGATCAAGGTCCGAGTTATAATTTAATTCGCGCGCGCCCAATTTTCCCATGCCCACAATAACAATCCGGCCAGGCAGGTCCGGCCGCCCTAATTTCTCCAACAGCGCCGCGCGGGCGGTCTCATACGCTCCGTGGAGACAGGCCTCCGCCAAGTATGACAGTTGGACGCTCACTGACGGGAAATCGAGCTGGCCGTTGGTGTCGTTAATGCCGATGCGCAGAAACTCCTCATGCCGATATTCACGCAGAATATCGAGTCGGTCCTCAAGCTCCGGAGCCCCTGTAATGCGAGCCATTAGCTCGTCCCGCATCAGTTCCTGGGACTTGTACAACTGGACCAGGTCAGCCCGGACCAGGCTGTCGAGCAATTCCGGTCGGCGTAAAAAGATACGAGACAGATAGGAACTGGTACCGAACAGACCGATGAGCGTACGGAGGGTGTGGGGATTCTCGCGCAGGAGCGATAAAAAGCTTGAGCGCGCGCCAATCGACGCGATCAAATCCGCGATAGAGGCTAAGGCCTGGTCAGGGTCTGCCGACCGACAGACTTCATGGAAGAGAGTCGGGGCAAGGGCGTACAACAGCTCGCGCCGTCTCGGCGAAGCCGGGGCATACGACGGACCATCGTGCAGCAGACGCAGACGCTCATACGTCTGGGTCAGTTCACGAAACCCAAGCTGTTCCAGACGCTGCTGTGTCCGCTCAGGATCGTGCAACTCGTCAAAAAGGGCCTTAATAGCTGCCTGCTCCTCGGTTCCGTCAGCCTCGGAGCTGCCTTCGGGGATATGAAACAGCGAGCGAAAAATCGTGTGGACCGCCCGAGTATGATCCTGGAGGGTCGTCAGAAAAACGGCGAGCGCGTCCTGTGCGGCTTCGGGCTGGCCCGCAACCCGCAGGCGACGCGCCAATGCCCGCAGGTCGTCTTCAGAGCCGGGGAGCGTATGCGTTTGGCGGTCGTACACCATTTGTATCTTGTGCTCGACCTGACGCAGGAAGCGGTAGGCCGCTGCCAGCGCCTCTCGGTCTGAAGCGGCGAGATAGGTCCCCTCAACCAAACGGTTGAGGACCTCCAGGGTATTCCGTCCCAAGACGCGCGGGTCTTTTCCGGCATGGATGAGTTGCAGGACTTGGGTCACGAATTCGACTTCTCGTATCCCACCCCGCCCGAGCTTGACGTTCAGCCGCTCGCGGTCGATCCGATGCAGCGAGCGCTCAATCCGTATCTTGAGTTCTTTGGTATCCTCAACCATGGTGAAGTCGAGGTAACGGCGTAAGATAAACGGCGCTACCTCGCGTAAAAAGCGCTCGCCCAGGGCCTGCTCTCCGGCAATAGGCCGTGCTTTGAGCAAGGCCAGACGCTCCCAGGTCTGGCCCCAGGACTCATAGTACAACAGCGTATTTGCGAGAGAATTGACAATCTGACCGTTCGTTCCATCCGGTCGCAAACGGAGGTCAACCCGGAAGACAAAGCCCCCGGGGCCGGAGGTGCTGAGGGTCTGGGTGAGATGCTGAGCGAGTTCGGCAAAATAGGTCCGGGTATCAACCTGGCCCTTTTTTCCGCCGGTTGTGAGGCCAGCGTCACATTCGTATAGATAGATGAGGTCGATATCCGAACTGAAATTCAGCTCTTCTCCCCCAAGCTTACCCATGCCAAACACGACGAAGGCAATCGGACGTTTTTCTCCCGCCTCTTCAACATAGGCAATGCCGTAGTCCCGCTCCATTTTGGCCCGCGTGTATTCGTACGCAATCTGGACCGCGGCGTCAGCCAAGGCGCTCAAATCCCGGGTCGTCTCTTCAAGGGAGGTCCGAGCGAGCAGGTCCCGCGTTCCAATCCGCAGATATTCACGATTGCGGTAGGCGCGCAGCCCGCGTAAAAAATCGTCTTCAGGCAGATCACACGGGAGGGCTGGGTGGCAGGCCTGGAGGTGGGTAACGGTCGATTTTTCCGCAGCCTCGCGATCGGCCAAAAAGACGGCCTCCCAGTCTTTTCCCTGCTGGATTAAGACATTCGAGAGATGCTGACTGGCCCCCAAAAGAAACAGCAGGTCACGGGACAACTCGGCGGACTGGAAAACGGCTCCTGTCCCAAAGTCGTGCTCTAGCAGGCGACTCAGATTGACCGCCGCTAAAGACGGGTCTGGAGCGTGCGCAACTCCGGCGACGATATGATGCCAGCAGGACGTCAGCTGTCCACGCAGCGGTAGCAGGGGGCGAAGAATATCGGAGGAAACATCCCCGGATGTGAATACGGCACTGGCGTCAGACAGAGCAGGCACTGTATCTATGGCGGGGCAGGCTGCCCGTACCCCGCCCTCTCTCCGTCAGCAAATGAGCAGCTAGGCAGCCTTGGGAGCGCTCAGAGTCTCACACGCATCCAGCAGCCATTTAATGCTCGACATTTCATCGTCAATAATGGTCCGCAGGAGTTCTTTGGTCTGCTGATCGTCCTGAATCTGATCGATAGAGTCGGTAAGCGGCTTTAAGATGGCCTCGGGGTCTTTCAGCAACTCGGCGAGGGATTGGAGCTTTTCCACATCGCCTTTCTCTTTTGAGGTAAAAAACGGCATCTCTTTGTCCCGCCGCTCGGCTGGTACTGTGCACTGCGGGTCCCCGCCCAGCTCGCGCAGCCGGGCTTCCAAGAGTTGGGCGTGAAAAGCCTCACGCTGCTGTACGGTCCGCAAGCCACCCTTCACGCACGCCTCATCACTGGCCTCGACCCAGCCGTTGAGGTATTCCGCGGCAAAGTCTTCCCCGCACCGGAACTCGTCCAGTAAGGCCAGAATCATGTCTTTCTCGGTAGCGTGACTCACCCCGTTGTAGGTATAGGTCACTGCCCCGCCGTTGGACAGTTCCTCCATCTGTTCTTCGAACAGCGCGTCCGAGATAACGCCCTTGCGGTACGCCTTGAGGAGCTGGCGAACTTCAAAATCTGCATTTGGCATTGTTCTCTCCTTTCAGCCTTTTCCTGACAGATACACGACACATAGCAGACATGCCAGGGTCTGTGTCAACTTTGTCTGTTCAGAGTTTAGGCAGTCTGGTCCGCAACTGCTGCTCTTCTGGGCATTGTCTTCTCCCCAGAGCAAGAAAACATCCTGATTTCTCTCAGTTTTCTCCTTGTGTGGAATTGGCATCAGCTTTGCTGCTGAATATACCGAGAATGTTCCAACAGAATCCAAGGGACATATTTTTCTCAAGGGGGTAGTGCATGAAAAGATTTATCAGCGTTGCGGCTCTCATGGTCGTGTTGGGGGTTGGGGGGAGCGTGAGTGCCTCGGGTGAGGAGGAGCCTGCCGTGCAGGAGATGCTGCAGAAAATGCAGCAGCGGATTGATGAGTTGGAGGGAGAGGTGAGCCGCCTCAAGGAAGGCGCAGGAGAGAATGGCGAGGCTGAGACCAGTGTGATGGATCTGACCAACCGTGTCGAATCGCTGGAAGGCGGTTTGCTGGGCCTTAACGGTTTTCAATTTGGCGGCCTGGTATACGGCTCGTACAACTACAACTTCAACAGCCCGGACTCGGGCAGCAACAATATGCGCATCTTTGACCAGAACCATAACGACTTCACCATGGACCTGTTACAGCTTGAGGTGTCCAAGGAAACCGAGAGCGGTGTCGGCTTCCACGCCGTACTGGACTACGGTGAGACCGCCGGCCTGATTCAGTCTGACTGGGGCGGTGATCTGGCGCATAACTTTGAGGTCCAGCAGGCCTATATGACCTACACCTTTGGGATCGGGAACGGCATAGAGATGAAGTTCGGGAAGTTCGCCACACTGCTGGGCGGCGAGGTGATTGAATCGCCCTATAACCCCAATGTGTCGCGCTCCTTCATGTTCGGCTACGCTATTCCGTTCACCCACACCGGCGTGCTGTTCTCCACCGCCCTGAACGACAATATCAGCCTGACGGCCGGTGTCGTAAACGGCTGGGACAATGTGAGGGATAACAACAACGGTAAGACCTTTCTCGGGAGCTTAGGAGTGGAATTTGGCGACCTGGCCTGGACGTTTAACGGCGTCTTTGGAGCGGAGGACGACGACAGCGGCAGCTCCAAGACGGGCGTGTTTGATACGGTCCTGACCTATTCGCCCATGGAAAACGTGGACCTGCTGGCCAACTTCGACTACGGCACGGCCTCGGAACAGGTGGGCGGAGACGACGCTGACTGGACTGGGCTGTCGGGTATTGTCACCCTGGGCGGCGGCTTGCTGGACGAGAGCCTGGCGGACTGGTCCTTTGCGCTCCGTGGCGAGTGGTTCTCTGATCCGGACGGTTATCGGACTGGCATTGAGCAGGACCTCCGGGAAGTCACCGGCACCTTCAAATGGCAGATGACGGAGAACTTGCAGGCCCGCTTGGAGTTTCGCCACGACTGGTCCAACAAAGATGTGTTCCACGACGGTAGCGGCTACTCGGACGACCAGGACTCAATGATTGTGGAGTTCGCCTACCTCATGTAGCCGAATCTCTCAAAGGAGGCTCCTATGAAGAAGATAGAAGCGATCATCAAGCCGTTTAAGCTCGACGAGGTCAAGGAAGCCCTCTCCAAAACGGGCATCCAGGGTTTGACCATCACCGAGGTCAAGGGCTTTGGTCGACAAAAGGGGCATACGGAACTGTATCGCGGTGCGGAATATGTGGTGGACTTCCTGCCCAAGGTCAAGATTGAAATCTTGGTCGCTGATGACAAGGCTGGCGAAGTGGCGGATACCATCATCACCGCGGCCCGAACCGGACGGATTGGTGATGGCAAGATATTCATCCTGCCCATGGATGATGTCGTGCGTATCCGAACCGGTGAGCGGGGGGCAGACGCGATCTAGTCGGAACGACAACAATGAGTAAACGTGCCAACATCTGCATGTCTGTTGAAGGGCGCGTTTACTCATTTCGTGCCGAGGCGCTGGTGTTGTGAGGGCAATATCGAAAGGCGCCCCGGCATGACAACCGGAAGTATCGAATTCAATACTTCTACGGGGCAATACGGGGCATCTCGACACACATGAAGGCAATGGCATTGCACGACATAAGGAGGTTGGGATGAAACGTTTATTCGCTTTGGGATCACTCGCTCCGCTGGGCATTGGGCTGCTGGCACCGCTCGCCTTGGCCGAGGACGCGCCACAGTACAAGGATTACGCAGAATTTGCCGCTTCACAGGGTTTTGCCCTGTTTACCGCCCATAATTTATGGATGATGATCGCCGCAGCCCTGGTGTTCATCATGCACCTGGGCTTTGCCTCCCTCGAATCCGGTCTGACCCAGTCCAAGAACACGGTCAATATTCTCTTTAAAAACACCTTTGTCATCTGCATAGGGTTGCTGACCTATGCGTTGTGCGGCTTCAACCTGATGTATCCCGGCTTTGCGGAGGATTCTGCCGGTTGGCTGGCCTTTGCCGGGTTTGGCGTTGAGGTGACGGACGAAGTGGCCTCACAGACCAGTCTGTACAGTGAGGGCTATACCTATTGGACCGACTTTCTCTTCCAGGCCATGTTTGCGGCAACCGCGGCAACCATTGTCTCCGGTGCGGTTGCAGAGCGTATAAAATTGTCCTCTTTCATGGTTTTTGCGACCATTTTCGTCGCTATTTCGTATCCCATCACCGGCAGTTGGAAATGGGGGGCTGGCTGGCTGGACATGATGGAAACGCCCTTTTATGACTTTGCCGGCTCAACCATCGTTCACTCGGTGGGTGGCTGGGGGGCCTTGGCTGGCGCCATGCTGCTGGGACCCCGGATGGGGAAATACATGGAAGACGGCCGCATTCGGCCCATCTTGCCCAGCAATATGCCGCTTGCCGCCATTGGCGTCTTCCTGCTGTGGCTGGGCTGGTTCGGATTTAACGGTGGCTCCGTCCTTTCGGGCGACCCCAATCTTGTGTCCTTGACCTTGGTCACCACCTGTATTGCCGCCGCGGCCGGTGGTCTTGGGGCGATGTTCACCTCCTGGGTCATCCTCCAAAAGCCTGATCTGTCCATGGCCTTAAACGGTATTCTGGCCGGACTGGTCGGCATCACTGCCGGTGCCGATCAAATGGCAGCCATGTCCGCCACGCTGATTGGGCTGATTGCCGGGGCGATTGTTGTCGGCTCGGTCCTGTTCTTTGACAAGATAAAGATCGACGATCCGGTGGGGGCCATCTCTGTCCACCTCGTGTGTGGCATCTGGGGAACCCTGGCGGTCGGCCTTTTCGGCAATTTGGCCGGTGGTGCCCAACTCGTTAGTCAGATCATCGGTATCGTGGCCATTGGCATCTTTACCTTTGCGTTTGCCTTTATCCTGTTCAGCATCATCAAGACCACTATGGGGCTGCGGGTCTCGCCGGACGAAGAATCCGAGGGCCTGGATGTTGGCGAGCATGGCAACGTGGCCTATGGCTCCTCGCAGATGTTCTCCCCTTCAACCCTGGGGATGGCCAGCCAGCGCTCAATGCGGACGGAACCCGTTCCGCGTCTCAGCACCGAGGAAGCCTAAACACAGCCAGGCAGGGAGTTGGGGATTGGGTGAGTGGAATCCATTCCCCCAATCCCCAACTCCCAATCCCCGTGGCCTCCAAAATGAATACGCTCCAGGGACATCTCGAAGAACGACTCGAAGCGCTATTTACCATTGGGGCTGAAATCTCATCAACCTTGCAACTGGAAGAGGTACTGCAGCGTATTGTTGCCCAGGCGCGGCGCCTCATGGCTGCGCGTGTCTCCTCCATCCTCCTGCTCGACCCCGAAGAGGGCACCCTCCGCCCGGCCGCCACCGAGGGAGCGAGCGAAGCCTATCTCGCCCAGCCGGCGCGCGAGGTGGCCACCAGTCTGGCCGGGGAAGTGATTAAAACCGGCCGACCGCTGTACACGCCCGATGTCCGCAAGGAAACCCGCTACCGCGTGGCAGACCTGGCCCGCCGTGAAGGACTGTGCTCCCTCTTGTCCGTGCCGCTCCGGGCCAGAACCGCGATTATCGGCGTCCTGAATGTCTATACGACCGAACCACGCTGCTTTGAGGACAGTGATGTCCGGCTCCTGACCCTGCTGGCCAGTCAATCTGCCATTGCCATAGAAAATGCGACCCTCCATCGGGACGAAATGCAAGCCCGAGAACAGCTCCGCCAGTCTGAGAAATTGGCCGCTCTGGGCAAATTGTCCGCGGGGCTGGCCCATGAGCTGCGCAATCCGCTGAATACCGTTCTCATGCTGACCTACGCGATGTCACAGGATCAAGCCCAAGACTATCCACGGGATCGGACAACGACCAACGGCTTTTCGGACGATCTCCGTATTGTCCAGGGTGAGCTGCAGCGCATCAAACTCTTACTGGACCAGTTTCTGGAGTTCGCCCGTCCACGCCCCCCCCATTTTCAACGCGAACGACTCCAGGAGATCATGGAAGAAACCCTGCTGCTGATCGGCCCGGAAGCGCGCGTGCGTGGGATCGTCGTCCGTAAGGACTGGGCGAACAACCTCCCCCTGGCCTGGGTTGACGGCACCCAGATCAAGCAAGTGTTCCTGAACCTCTTGCTCAATGCGATTCAGGCCATGCCACACGGCGGGACATTGACCGTCCACATCAGCGTTGGGGGCGGCAGCCTGCGGGTCACCATTGCTGACCAGGGAGCCGGTATCTCGCCCGAGGTGCGGACTCAGCTCTTCGACCCGTTTTTTACGACCAAAGAGGACGGCACCGGACTCGGGCTGTCCATATCGCAGCGTATTATTGAAGGCCATAACGGCCGTCTGCGTCTCTTCTCCCAGCCAGACGCAGGCACAACGGTGTGTATCCGACTCCCTCTCTAGTCATGGAAAAAATTCTTATCGTCGATGATGAACGGAACGTTCACTATTCTTTTCGACGCGTTCTGGGTCGGGAATACGAACTGCTGTCGGCATTTTCCGGCAACGAGGCGCTGAAAAAAATAGACGACCCAGCCCTACGCCTCATTCTCATGGATGTCCGCATGCCCAACCGCGACGGACTCTCGACCCTCGAAGAGGTCAAGCGGCGCCGGCCTACCCTGCCCGTCATCATGATGACGGCTTTTGTTTCAGCCGAAACGGCCATCCGGTCCACCACGCTGGACGCGGATGACTATCTGGTCAAGCCGTTTGATGTCGAAACCCTCAAGCAGTTGATCGTTCGCACCCTCCAAAAACACACCGCCGCACAACAGGGGCCAGCCCCTCCCCCAAACGAAGCGCAGCCGGAACCCCTCTCACCCGAGGCTGTGCCCATGTTGGGGAACAGTCAGGCCATGCAGGAAGTGTATAAAATTATCGGGAAAAGCGCGGCGCGTGATATTACGATTTTAATTACCGGCGAGAGCGGTACGGGCAAAGAGCTTGTTGCCCACGCCCTGCATACCTACTCGCAACGCAGTAACGGACCCTTCCTGGCCATCAATTGCGCCGCCATCCCAGACTCCCTGCTGGAAAGTGAACTCTTTGGCCATGAACGTGGCGCCTTTTCCGGAGCCGTCGAGTCACGCCCCGGAAAATTTGAGCTCGCCCACGGCGGTACGCTCTTCCTGGACGAAATCGGGGACATGCCGCCTCTCCTCCAGGCCAAGCTCCTCCGGGTGCTGCAAGAACGCGAGATATACCGGCTGGGAGGACGACGGTCACGGCAGATCAATGTCCGTATTATTGCGGCGACCAACCAGGCGCTCGAAACCCTACTTCAAGATGGACGGTTTCGTGAAGATTTATACTATCGCCTCAATGTCGTGCGGATTAATCTGCCACCTCTGCGGGAGCGCGGTGAAGACATTCTCCTCATAGCCAAGCACCTCCTGCAACTCCATACCCAGGATAATAAAAACGGACCACAAGAGTTTTCTCCGGCCGCGGGTGAGAAACTTCTCTCCTACTCCTGGCCTGGCAATGTCCGCGAGCTTGAGAACATTATTGCACAAACGGTGTTGTACTCACGTGGCCCAGTTATTACTGAAGAGGACCTTACCCTGCCTGCCAGCAGCGCTCCGACAGCCTCCGTCTCCCCACCGCCCAACGTCGAAGCCGTCCTGAATGCCACCCTGGAAGAGCTGTTCGCCCAGCACGCGGGCAATGTCCTCGCTCGTTCCGAGCAGCTTGTTGTGGGCAAAGCGCTTGAACTCTCTCGCTATAATCAGGTCCAGGCCGCCCGGCTGCTGGGCGTGAGTCGCAATGTCCTGCGGGAGAGGATGAAGCGCTATCATTTGTTGTAAAACTCCGAATCGTCGCCTGAGTGGGAGTCGAACCCGTCACAGCCTAGGTCTGCCGTTGCGGCACAACCTGAGCCTCCGCCGACTGTAACACGTCGTGCAAGCGCTGCCACAGCTCGGCTGCATCCTCGGCCTGCACCAGGCTCTGGCGCACCTCTTCTACGCTCATTGTCCGGGCTATAGCCGCGAGAATCTGCAACTGTGCCCCTTCATCCTGCACAGGCGTGAGCAGCAGGAAGACCAACTGCACGGGCAACCCATCCGGCGCGTCCCAATCGACTCCAGCCGGTGAACGTCCACAGGTAATCACGGGTTTCGAGAGCGTTGCCAGACGGGCATGCGGGATGGCAATCCCACTCCCGACGCCCGTTCCCATCAGCTCTTCCCGAGCCTGGACTGCTGCAAACACGGTTTCCTGGTCCAACGCAGGCTGGTGTTCCGCTATTTCCTGACAGAGTTCCTGAATCACCGCCTGACGCGTCATGCCCGTCAAGTGCGGAATCAGCGCCCGACGCATGAACAACTCGGCGATATTCATGGCCGGCCGGCGTCGAATGGACCACATCAACCAAGGGCCGACAATAAGAGAAGAGATAATCGCCGAGAGGACAATGGATACAAAGACCGGAATGGTAATGATCTGGTGCTCTACCGCCACGGCGGCAACCACAATGCCGGTCACCCCACTAGGAGTAAAAGCAATACCGATGGAAACCCGGTCCACGGCAGAGAGCCCCGCTTGTTGGGCGCCTAGCCACGCACCAAAATACTTCCCAGCGATTGAGACAATGGTCACAAAAAGAACGAGAAAAACATCAAACTGCGCAAAGAAGTCTATTTGGATGGCGATCGTCGCAAAATAGAGCGGCACAAAAATCGCGTGGACCATCTGGGTGAGGATCTGACGCACCCGCTCAGAGAGCGCCCCGGCATCTCCAGCCATGATGCCAGCCAGAAAAAACCCGAGCAGGCCGGTCAGCCCGACCCACTGCGTGACTGCCCCACACAGCAGCCCGAGGCAACACACAAAGGTCAGGACCACGCCGGGTTGGTGCGGCATGCGGGTGACCAGTCCGGTTAGCGATTGGTCGACCAAGCGCAGTCCCAGCGAGAGACAAAAGGCGGTAAAACCGACTGCGGTCGCCAGTAAAAGGATGACCGAACCAATATTCAGCGTGGCTGCCGCGGCAGTCGCAAAGACGAGGCTGAGGATCACCCAGGCCAAAATATCGTTGACCGCATAGCCGCACAGGGTTAAGAGCCCCAGATCACTCTTGACCAAATCCAGGTCGTGCAGCACGCGGGCAATAATGACCATGGCACTAATGGCCATGGTCGTGCCTAAAAACAGGGCGAAGGTCACCCGCTGGTCTGGTATGACGAGATAGGAGTCAGGGAGCAACAGCGACAAGAGAAACCCAACGGCCAGGGGCACGACAACGCCAATAATACCGATGCGGAGTGCCGGGCCGCGCTGCTGCCAGGCCGCAGACACATCGACCTCAAGGCCCGTTTCAAGCAGGAGCAGGAGCACACCAAACCAGGAAACCGTTTCCAGCATGGTGTATTGGATCGGGTCCGGCGGGAACAGGGTCTGGTACAGTTCGGGAGAGAGACGGCCGAGCAGCGTTGGGCCCAGGAGAAGACCAACCAGGATTTCCCCGACAACGGGCGGATGACCCCAATGGCGCAAGACCTCGCCAAACCCACGGGCCATCACCAGCAGCAGCAGAATCTGCAGCAGGAAAATCAGAACATGTTGCTCACTCAGATAATGTCCATGCGGAAGCATACGCGTATGACCAGGAGAAAATTCGTGTTTGCGTATGCCTTCTTTATCTGTTGAGACCACGCAAAGTCAAAAGCGCATCTAGATGCCCATCAAAACTTGGGGAAAACGCAAACGTCGAACTCGACTATAGCAGGAGGAGAGCTGACCTGTTGTCTCAGCAGCAGACAGCGCCACACAATGCCGCAAAGATGGGCATCTCAAACCGAACAGACTGAAAAATATGAGCTTTTCTTTGTCTTTCGGTTTGGCATACTTTCTGCATTTATTCTCTGGCTGTGAGTCAGAGCTCTTGATCGAGCTTGCTGAAGAGAGTTGCCCTTCCTTCCGCTCTCTTCTAGGCTGCCCTGGGGGCGGTCGTCCCTCCGACCGCCCCCGCCCCTTCCTTTTTCGATCCGACCGTCCCTAATTCCGTTCACACACTGAGGGTTCCCAATCTGCTCGATACAGATCAAGAGCGTCTGCCTCCAGAGGGACAACACGGCACACAGGCCAACAATCTGACGGGATCTCGGGACACACGTGTCCAGATTGGCCATGCCCTCCGTTCGGGAAAAATATGTAGCCCTTTGTACTACTTACTTTTCTGCCCGCTTCTCTATATTCTGCCTTTCTCGTGTTTGGCTCCAGCATTGCTTAGCCTGTTCTACAGAAATATCGGGCAAAGCATATGGACGAGGAGGAGAGAATGATACAAGGCCGCAGCAATTCTACAGGATACGCCAAGACGCCCTATCAGCAGCTAGCTGCTTTTATCCGACAGGGCGGCCGCCTGCTGCTGGCCCTGTGGCTCCTGACTGTATTTCCAGCTCCGCTTCGGGCGGAAGTTCCGGTCACCCAGATTTCTCCAAAGCTGTCAGTTTTTGCCAGCCTGCGCACGCGGGGCGAATTCTGGGACTGGTTTGAGGGCACCTCGGGCGATTCTTCGTATGCCTATGCGGCCACCGTAGCCAAGCTGGGCCTGAAATGGCAGCAGGACCTGTTCGACCTGCATCTCGAAGCGCAGAACACGGCCCTGATGGGCCTGCCCGATGACGCCAGCGCCCCCGCACCGCAGGGCTCCTTCGGCCTGGGTCCCGTCTATCTGTCCCATAATCGCCGCCAGAACGATGCCGGCGTGTTTCTCAAACAGGCCCACCTGACCCTGAAACAACTTGGCCTGCCCGGCCTCAGCCTGAGGGGCGGGCGGCACTCGATCGCCGAAGGCGCGGAGGTGCTGAGCAAGGACCCGACTATCGACTGGATCAAACGCATGCGGGTCTCCCAGCGTCTGCTCGGCCCTTTCGGCTGGTCTCACGTCGGGCGTTCGTATGACGGCTTCACTCTGAGTTGGACCAGGGGCGCCTACAATTTTACGCTGCACGGCTCTCATCCGACCCAGGCCGGTTTTGACCTGGCCGGCAACAAGACCATTGACGATATCGACATCCTGTATGCCGGCTTCAACCTGACCCGACCCGAGTTCGCCAAGACGACCGACGCGCGGCTGTTCTATATCTACTACGCCGACGGACGGAATCTGCGGCCCACCGATAACCGGCCGGCCGTAGGACGAACCGGCACCATCAGGGGAAGCTGGCGGCCACACGAAGACCGCCGGCACCTAGCCATCAACACGGGCGGCGGCCACCTGATTCATGTTGTGCCGACCGAGGCCGGCCCGATTGACCTGATGGGCTGGGGCGTGGTGCAGGGCGGCGACTGGGGTCGGCAGGATCATCATGGCTGGGCGTTTGCCATCGAGGCCGGCTGGCAACCCAGTGGACTGCCGTGGAACCCTTGGTTCCGGATTGGTTATAACCGCAGCTCGGGTGACGACGACCCCAACGACAGCGACCACGATACCTTTTTCCAGATGCTGCCGACCGCCCGGGTCTATTCGTTTTCCACCTTCTACAACCTGATGAATAACGAGGACGGCTTCTTCCAACTCATCCTGCGTCCACTCAAAGGACTGGTCTGGCGAACGGATTTTCACTATATTCGCGTCAGCGAAAAGAATGACTTGTGGTATCAGGGCGCGGGTGCCACCCTTGAAGACCGTCAGGCCGGCTTCGGCTTTGTGGGTCGCCCGACCTCTGGCAAGCGCGACCTGTTTCAGATTATCGAAACGAGTCTCAGCTACAACCTGAACAAACACATCAACATCAACGCTTTTTTTGCTCACGTCTTCGGCGACAGCATCGTGGAGCAGATCTATCCCGACGACAGCGCCAATTTCGGCTATATCGAGACGACGTTGAAGTTTTAGCCCTTTCACGTATCCTCAGTTCCTGGCAGAGCAGGCCGCCCGCCGTTCTGCCTTCGGAGTGACCCACGACGGGATGAGGTAAGCATGCGTATCCGACGAATTGGCGTGTTAACCGGAGGGGGTGATGCGCCGGGCTTGAACCCCGCGCTCAAGGCGATTGTGTATCGTGCGACAGCCCATGACGTGGAGGTGATGGGACTCCTTGATGGCTGGCACGGTTTACTCGACACGGGGATCAACGAGGCCGTCCGGCTGGAGGATTACCAAGTCCGGCGCTGGGACCGCGATGGCGGCACCAATCTGGGTTCGTCTCGCACCAACCCGTTTCGCGTGCCCATGCCGGGCGAGGCGAGTGCGCAAGATCGGTCGGATGAAGTCAAGGCCAATATCGCCCGACTTGGCCTTGATGCCGTTATCGCCTTGGGTGGAGAAGACACCCTGGGCGTGGCGCACCGGCTGAGTGAAAAGGGCTGCCCGGTGGTGGGCATTCCGAAAACGATTGATAAGGACCTCAGTCACACCGACTACACCTTGGGGTTTGATACGGCGCTGCGTAACTGCACCAGGGTCATTGAGCAAACGCGCACCTCGGCCGGCTCACACCATTGGGTGCAGGTGGTCGAGGTCATGGGCCGGCATGCCGGTCATCTGGCCCTGTGGAGCGCGGTCGCCGGAGGCGCGACCCTGGTCCTTATCCCTGAGTATCCCTTTGCCCACGAACGGGTCTATGCATTGCTGACCCAACGGCTCACGCGGGGCAAACAGGACCGGCGCTACCCCCGCTATGCGGTGATTGTGACGGCCGAAGGCGCACACGCGAGTGAGGAGGGAGTGGTGACCCTGGACGCCAGCCGGGATGCGTTCGGGCATGAACGCCTGGGCGGCATCGGGAGTCAACTCGCCCAGCGGATTCGCCGCGACACGCCTTTTGATTCGCGCGAGCTGGTCATCGGCCATAGCCAGCGTGGTGGGAGTCCGTCTGCGCTGGACCGGATCATGGGGCGCATGTTTGGCTCCGCCGCAGTCGAGGCCGTGCTGCGCGGCGACTGGGGACAGATGGTCAGTGCGCAGGGCATTGGCCCGACCTGCCAGCTCCGCATGGTCCCCCTCAGTCAGGCCGTCGGCGGGCTCAATACCGTGGACCTGGAGCGCGTATACGACACCGACCGCTATACCGCAAAAGTGTAGCGACCTTCCAGGTTGCCAGGCCGCGTCCACATACGCTAATGGGCAATCGGAGGAGGAGAAAGGGCTATGCCTGAGTCCACCTACGCGGAGACCGGCGTTCGGGGCGATGCGCTGGCACACTATTCCCTGTCATCAGGGCGCTTCGACGAAATGTGTCCAGCTCCAGGCACGGTACGCCCCCACTGGCACTACGCCCTGCGCGCCTTCGATGCGCTGGGCGCGGCAGAGCTGGGCCGCCGTCGGGACGAAGTCCAACAGGTCCTGGGCGAAAATGGCGTGACCTACAACGTCTATACGGACCCCCAGGGCCGTACGCGGCCTTGGGCACTTGACGTCATCCCTGTACTTCTCACCAGCCAGGAATGGCGGACTATTGAACAGGGTCTTGTCCAGCGGGCAGAGCTGCTCAATCTCATAGGAGCGGACCTGTATGGTCCACAACACCTTATTCACGACGGCCTGCTCCCGCCCGAGCTGATCTATACCCATCCCGGCTTTTTGCGCCCCTGTCACGGTGCGCTGCCCACGCCGGCCCAGTACCTGTGCCTGTACGCGGCCGATCTCGCCAGGACTCCCAATGGCACCATCACGGTGCTGAATGACCGGACGCAGGCACCGTCCGGAGCCGGCTACGCCCTGGAAAATCGATTGGTGTTGTCACGGATTCTGCCCAGCCTGTATCGAGACGCCCAGGTCCACCGCCTCTCCCTTTTTTTCCAAACCCTGCGTTCGACCTTGGCCGCCCTGACACCAAAGAGTAAACGGGTCAGCAGTTCTGGACCTGTTGGAGGACACGTTTCCTCTTTCTCCCGCCAGACGCGGACAGCGCTCCTCACCCCAGGGCCGCAGAACGAAACGTATTTTGAACACGCCTATTTGGCCAGCTATCTGGATTATACGCTTGTCCAGGGCGATGACTTAACGATACGTGACGGTTGCCTCTGGTTGAAGACCGTAGGCGGGCTCCAACAGGTCGGCGTGGTCGTCCGGCGCGTGGACGACACTTTTTGCGACCCGTTGGAACTGCATCGGGAATCGCTCTTGGCTCCCCCCGGTCTGCTCCAGGCTGTTCGGAACAACAACGTCGTGGTTGCCAACCCACTGGGCAGCGGCGTGCTCGAAAACCCCGGGCTGATGGCCTACCTGCCCCGGATCGCCAAAGTGTTGCTCGGTCAGGACCTGCGCTTAGCCTCTGTCCCGACCTGGTGGTGCGGTGACGAACAGGCCCGGACCTACGTCATGGACCATATCGAACAACTAGTCATCAAACCCGTCTTTCCTCGCCCCGGTACGGCAACCGTCTATGGCGCGCAGTTGAGTAGCCAAGAGCGCAACACCCTTATTCAGAACATCAAGGCTCGCCCGCATTGCTTTGTCGGCCAGGAACAGGTGCCGTTGTCAACAACGCCGGTCTTTACCGGTGGCCACCTGGAGCCACGGCCCATGGTGTTACGCAGTTTCCTGGTCTCCCGGGACGATGGCTATGTGGCCATGCCGGGCGGGTTGACGCGGGTCGCACCGGACGCGGACGGATGGCTCGTCTCCAGTCAGGCCGGTGGCCTGAGCAAGGATACCTGGATTCTTGCCTCAGAGCCTGAAAGTCAGTTCAGCCTCATCCCGGCACCTGAGCACTCCGTGTCGATTACGCGCGGCGGAGGAGAAGTCCCCAGCCGGATGGCGGATAATCTGTTCTGGCTCGGCCGCTATGTCGAACGCACCGCCGGGGGGGCTCGCGTCTTCCGTGAAGTCCTCCAACGGGTATTGGATACCGAGACCGCTCGGTATGATACCTCCCTGTCCGCCTTTCTTTCCGCCCACACCCATAGCACCGCGACCTATCTGCGTTTTATCGGATACGGGGAGCGCCGGCGGCTGACTGTTGCCGAGAAGGAATTGTTCGCCACGATTCTGGATGCCGATCGACCGGGAAGTCTGCGTTTTCATCTGAACGCCCTAGTCCGTGCCGGGCAGGCGGCACGTGACCGGCTGTCTGATGATGCCTGGCGGGCAATCAACCGGCTCGACCATGAGTTGGCCCAGGTCAGGTCTTTGAGCGAGATGCTCGAAAGCCTGGAAGGCCTGATTATCGGGCTCGCCTCGGTGAATGGTCTGAATACCGAAAGCATGGCCCGCGGACACGGATTTCGATTTATGGAAATCGGCCGACGGCTTGAACGGGCGCTGTATACGCTCAGCCTGTTGCGGACGGGCTGCGAGCTGCCGCACGAAACGGAAAAAGTCGTCTGGGAGATGGTGCTGGCCATGACCGACAGCCTGATGACATATCGCCGTCGCTACGCCTCAGCCGTACAGGCCGGGGCCGTGTTGGACCTGCTGCTGCTCGACGAGAGCAACCCGCGTTCGGTCGGCTACCAGCTCGTTCAGATCCGGGACCAGGTGGTGGGCCTGCCGCGAAAGAAGCCCCTGCCGCATCGGAGCGCCGAAGAACGTATCGTTCTGGCGACGCTCACGACCTTACAGGTGACAGACCTGGAACGCTACTCGACGTCCGCCTGGGACGAAGACATGTATGAGACACTGAGTCAACTGTTTGCCGGTCTGAGCACGCGCCTGCTCTCGCTGTCGGAGACCTTGAGTCGCGACTATTTCAGCCATATTGAAGTGCAGCAACAGCTCACGGCAACGCGCTCGACTTCGAGATGATACGCTATCGCGTCACCCACGTCACCGAATATCGCTATAGCGCGTCGGTTTCGCAGTGCCAGAATGAGGCCCACCTGCTCCCGCGTTCTACATCGCGGCAAAAGTGTGAGCACGGGCAACTCCGCATTCAGCCGCTGCCGGCGGTGTATCGGGATCGAGACGATTTTTTCGGCAATCGAGTCACCTATTTTGCCATTCAGAAGCCCCATGTCAGCTTGTCGGTGACCGCCCGGAGTGAGGTTCTGATCGTCCCAAGCGTCCCGCCGCAGCTCCAGGCTTCTCCCGCCTGGGAAGAGGTACGCCACTCCGTTTCCAAGGACACGAGTCGTGCCGGCATCGAGGCGCGACAATTCCTGCTCGACTCCCCCCTGGTCTCCGGTAGTGCTGCGTTGGCCGCGTATGCAGCCACGGCTTTTGCACCGAACCGACCGCTGTTGGAAGCCGTTGCCGACCTCGTGCAGCGCATCTCTCAGGAGTTTACCTATGAACCCGAGGCCACAACGGTCTCGACGCCGCTCAATAAAGTGCTCAATCACCGCCAGGGCGTGTGTCAGGATTTTGCGCACGTGGCTATCGGCTGTCTGCGCACGCACGGCATTGCGGCGCGTTACGTCAGCGGCTATCTCGAAACCGCCGTGCCAGACGGTCAGCCTCAACTCACGGGCGTCACGGCTTCTCACGCCTGGGTGTCGGTGTATTGTCCTGGACAGGGCTGGATAGATTTCGATCCTACCAATAACAGCATCCCCACCGACCAACATATTACTGTCGCCTGGGGCCGGGACTACAGTGATGTGACCCCGCTGAAAGGCGTCGTTGTTGGCGGCGGCAACCCTGACCTTGACGTAGCCGTGACCGCGGAGCGAGTGCCGTAGCCCTGCCGTTTCGCTTTCGTCGTGCCGGACTTGCTCCGGAATCCAGAGACAGGGGACCGAGAGCCTGGATGCCGGCTTTCGCCGGAATGACGGAAGGGACTGACTGGCTATGCGGAATCGTAAATTGTTCTAAGCCAGGGATTCTAGATGGCTCAACCACCCGTTAAAACGAGGACATTCGTTGCGTATTTTATTCAGCCCTGTTTCGCCGGCCACCAACGGGCCGTGAAGAACTTTGTTGTATTTCGGGATCAACGCCTTGATCCGTTTGCTGGGCGCTGTAGTGGAATTATCATTGACATGCTCCGGGGTCTCGAATTGCTGGCGAATTTGACCGAGTCTAGTCAGGCATTCTTCGTCAACCCCCGGTACGGGCCTAAAACTCTCGACATTCGAGAAAAGGAGTCCTTCAAACTCATACTGCTGGATGTAAGGGAAAATCCTGCGTTGGTCCCAGTTTCCCCGACGAGTCTTCTTAGCGACCTCGTTAAATATGTCCTTTTCTAACTCCTCAATGGTTTTTTCACCCTTGTCTCTAAACCCGTAGAAATCGACCAAGGATGTCACAAAGTCTGACTCCCAAAACAAATTCGCCATATACGACGCCAACCGCTGTACGGTTATATTGCCACCGAGCAAGATTGGTCGTACTACAATACCTTTTTCTACCAAGTGGTCGCGAAGGATATCCTTGACGAAGGCTTCTTCGGTGCTCCCCTCCACCGAAATAGCCACACGGGTCACGGTCGTCCTCCGAAGAGATTTTTCTCCCAGAGTTGTCCCGGAGTGAAGTCCTCTTCAATCCATATGCTGAATTCATTCGGGTCAAGTTTTCGCAATTCGCTCTTGCCGCCCTTGAGGTCCAGGACGATGATTTCGTCGAGCCCAAAGGCATCCACGAGCAATGGCGATTGCGTCGCCACAATGACCTGCCTTTCCTTGGCGAGCCCTTTGATCATATGCGCGACCAACTTGATGGCCGTCGGATGCAACCCAAGTTCGGGCTCGTCCAGCAGAATCACATCCGGGAGCATTTCGGGGGGAAGATTGAGTAATGTTACCAGGGCGAAAAACCGGAGCGAACCGTCTGATGTGAGATGAGCACCAAAGGTTTTATCAGTCCACTTCGCCTTCCACCTGAGAGAAACCTTTCCATAGCTATCCTCTATGACGAAACGGTCGAAAACGGGCAGTATGCGGCCGCTATAATGACAGATCAGCTTAAACCTCTTGAGGTCTTCCTGTTCCAAACGATGCAGAACGGCCGCCAAATTACCGCCATGACTGCGCAGATAGTTGTTATCTTCCACATCCCACCGTTTCTTGAAGTTGGATTCGTCAGAGGTGTCGTGAAACTGGTATGTTGCGCAATTTCGAAGCAGTGTGACGATATACGAAGCAGTGTCCGGATTGACGCCGAGGTCTTTCCCTGACTGAGCGGCTTCGACGATCCTTGCCTCTCCGTATCCACTGTCGTCGATGTATTGCCAGCCTGCTTGCGTGGGGCAGTCGTTGCTGCTGAACCTGCACGCTTCTTCCGTAAAGATGAACCGATCGGGATGTGCATGGGTAAGGATGAAACGGTACTCGTTCTGACCGGCCTCTGTTTTTAAGCCTACTGTGGCTTCCATGCGGGACGTTTGCTTATTACCGCCAAACAACTGATCGTCAGCTCCGCCGTATCGTCCGACGAACTCACCGAGTTTCTGCGAGCGTAACATCCAACTCAGCATCTCGAAAAAACGGATGAAGTTCGACTTGCCCGAGCCGTTGGCCCCGATCATCACGGTCACGTCGGGAAGTCCGCTCATCTCGACATCCGCCAGAGAACGGAATCCCTTGATACGAACTCGGTCAATCTTTGCTCGGAGTCCAATCATTGTATTTGCTCCAGTTTTACTGATAGAGGCGTCTTATCCTTGGATAAAAAGAGGCGATGAGAGATGCAACTCTTGTGGGCTATACTCGTTTTGTTCTCACTCAGCAACATTGTTCACGGGCAAACCCCGTCTGAAGCAGAGCCTACCGTCGAAGCACTCCCCATCCAAGCTAACAGCAAAAAAACCTTAGCTGCTCGCGAAATCGCTCAACTCCCGAACCGTGTCGAAGACGAGGTCGACCGCATCATGACCAAGTTGGGCGGCCTCTCCCGAGGGCAAATACAGGAATCATTTAATGAGCATTACAAGAAAATTGAACAATCCTTGAAAACCGTCTCCCTGCCTGAAGATGTCAGCAGCCTGGAAGTTGCAGGGAAACAGGTCGAGGCACTGATCAATTCGAGCGCCCTTAATGCTCTGGTTGAGGACTTTATCCGCCGGGCAGAGAGCGAGATTGAGCCACTCCGTGAGGAATTAGTCAAGGATATCGACAGCCAACTCGACGAGACTCTGACTGCTGAACTTAAACAGGCCCAGGATACCATTCGAGCACCCTTTCAGGAGATAGTAGCGCGCTACTTTCCAGTCTGGGATGTCCCGAACTTGCGCGCTCCGCCTCTTCCTAGGGCACAGAAGGAAGATTGGTCAAACATACCGCTAGCTGGGGCTAGTGGCTTCCTGCTTGTCCTAACGCGCCGGGTCGTCAAGCAGATTCTCGCCAGGCTAAGTATTAAGATAAGTGGAAAGTTATTGGGGAAGTTAATTCCCTTCATTGGGCTTCCCCTGATGGCCTTTGAAGTCTGGGCCGCCACTCAGGCGAAGGCGAACCTAGAGCATGAACTGCGGACACAGGTCCTCAGCACGTATAAAAAAGAGTTCTCCCCTATCACACTATTGAACCCGCCTATTGAAGAGGGCGAACTTTCTACTCGTCAGCGGCTTGAGCAGCATTTACAGGATTGGTCTGAGCACTGCCGCAAAGAAGCGGAGCGGATTCTGAACGCCTCTCCTATTTTTACCCTTTCGCCGAATGCCAAGGACTATATCGCCGCACAAACGCGAAAGGACCGTACTACCCAGGAAATTGTCAAAGATATACACCAAGTCGGAGAGGTGTGGGGCCAAGACATCGTCGCTCAGGAACCGCTCGGGTATTTACTGAAGAGGATTGTCGATGACCCAGAAGTGACGGATGTGATGGATATCGTGAACCGAGCCTATCAGAAAAACCTCGAAGTGGCTCGGGCGTGTCTGTACCAGTGGCCTGTCCGAACCTGGGATCGCTACCGTAACCCAGACCGATTTAAGGCATTGTTGGCTGTGGCTGCCTATCGCCTCAAAGAGCGGAAGCAGACGGCCCACGACTTTGCCCGTGAAATTGGCGAACGCGATGAGTTGACTCCCATCTTTGTTGACGTTGACCTGAAGGCGGTACGGATTTGGGATACGCATGTAGGACCGGCCGCAGGTCAGCATCAGCGCAAAATGGCAGAGGATGCTATTGCTCTGTACAAGAAGGGTGTTCCGTACGAGACCCTCCTGACACGGGAAGGATTAGCAGAGGCTCAAAAGCAGGCCCAATTTGACGAGTCCTTCCTGTTTAGACTTGGACAAAGGGCGAAGTCCTTGGCAGAAATAGTCTATTATGGCGCGGTCGTCTTGGTACTCATTACCTTTGCGGTCCTTGCTAGACCGCTGTTGCGAAGATTATTTCCAGGAAAACGCTCTGCCTCTCCACCACGCAAACCGGAGTCTCAGTAATGTCAGCCGCCCTACCAAACTTCTTAATTATAACGACTGAGACAATAGACGGAAAAACGTGTACGCCTATCGCCCCAATTCTGGTTGCGTACTGTCTCAGCAAGTCCCTGCTAGGCGACATGGCCGCTAATGTCAAAAACTGGTCAACCGGGGGAGAGCTGCGGGGCTACTCGGATATGTTGGAACAAACCGGCAATACCGTTCTCCAACGAATGGCCGAGAAAGCCCAAGCTATGGGAGCCGACGCAGTGATTGGCATGCGACTCGTCACCTCGAATGTCGCAGAAGGTGCCGCCGAGTTGATTGGCTATGGTACGGCGGTACGTTTTGTGGACTAGATCGCGCAATGCCGCCGCGAACCTTCATGGGCCGCCGGTGATTTCTTTCTCCTCGACTTGCCCCGTCTGAGGAGATGCGTCAAGAGGAGAGAGCATTGATGCAAAGAGTCATGATCTTCGTTGACCAAGCGAATTTCTACTACGCCGCGAGATCGAGAGGGCGGTATGCAGACCTAATTAAATTGAAAGAGTATTTAGCTGATCCCGACAAAGGCAGGATGCTGATCGAAATGGTCGTTTATTTCGGCTTCCCCCCCGACGTGAGGGACATGCCGCCGAATTGGAGAAACATCACGGATGCAATGCACAAGACAAAAGACGTTTTAGAGCACAACGGGATTATGACCGTCGTGCATCATGGCAAGCGAACCGATAATGACGAGGACGGGACCCCCCGTTTTTCGGCCAACGTTGATGTTTTGATGGCCATGGACGCCTTGGAGTTCGCAATCGATGTCAACCCGGACGTTGTGGTACTGGTGACGGGCGATCAGGATTTTGCCTATCTTGCGGAGAAATTGCGTCGGAAGGGTATACGGGTAGAGGCGGCAAACGTGGAGGACCAGATGGCTGCTCATCTCAAGAAATCGGTCAACTACTTCATAGACTTGAAGGACTTTCTCAACGACCTCCCTGTCGCCCGTAGGTCGGATTACGTCTCCGGCTAATCCGACCTACGGGATTACCCCCCTGGGAGCGCGGGCATCTTGCCCGCAGCAGACTCCGGATTCCGGCGCGCACCGGAATAACGCCTGCCTACGCGCGGTCCGACCCGTTGGGTGCGGGTAACAGCCGGCTGGTGTTGTTGTCCGGCAGCGCCAGCTTGTCGAAGGCGTGCTCGACCCAGTCGGCGGACAGATTGTTGATCGAGCGCCGCAGCCCTTCCTGCCAGACGTTGGTCAAATCCTGGAGGTCTTCCTTCTGGTAGCAGTGCTGGATGATCCGATGGCTATTCCGGGCGTACAGGACAACGTCCAGAGGAAAATCAACATTCACCGCGCTGATCCGGGTCGAATCAAAGGCCAGGCAGCCGACCTTGAGGGCAAATCGCATCGGGTCCTGGTAGTGCAGCGTGCGATCAAGAATGGGCTTGCCATAACCCGCCGCACCAATAATGTGATACGGCGTGCCCTGGCCGATCTCGACCCAGTTGCCCTGGGGGTAGACGAGGTAGAGACGATGCTCGGGATCATTCTCAAGCTGCCCGCCAATGAGGGCGTGCAGGTTGAAATCAAAGCCGCTCTCCTCCAAGGCGGCTTTATCCTCCCGCGCTACACGACGCACTTGGGTGGCAAAGGCATTGACGGCCTTGAACAAGCGGTCAAGCGGCTGCTCGCTATGCGCCAGGCTTTCTTCAAAATAAATCAGCGCCTTGTCTCGCGCCGAGCGCAGCCCGGAACTCATCAGAAACATGGCGTGCCGGTCTTTCTGGAACACCGACACTTTCCGGGCGGTAATGCGTTCGTTGCCGGCAATCACCCGCGTATCGGCAATCCCAACCAGCCCGCCTTGCAGATTCATCCCTAAACAAAACGTCATACTCTGCCTCCTGTGAAGAGCCTGTGCGGGAGCGACGTTTACCGCTCCGTGCCGCCAATCGGTCGCAGGGCAAAGAAGGTCTCGAAAATCCCGTCTCCGATCAGATTCAATTTGGTTTGTAGCGCGTCGAGAAACTCATGCAGCCCCTGGTGAAGAATCTGCTGTACGCCGGTATAGGCGAGTTCGGCGCGCAACTGGCCCAGATGTTGTTCGGCCGGATTTCGGAACGTCCCAGCCGGCGTCCCGGAAAGCGCGTGGAGCGATTCCTGCGCCTGGACCAGACAGTAATGAATAGCACGCGGAAACTCGCGATCTAGCACGAGAAAATCAATGATATTGTCCGGCGAGATGTGGTGATATTGTTTGCGGAACATTTCGAGCGCGCTAGTCGAGCGCAAGACCGCCGCCCACTGGATATTGTCAAAGGGCGTCCCGATATCGGAAACGGCCGGCAGGAGAATAAAGTATTTCACGTCGAGAATGCGCGAGGTCTTGTCCGCCCGTTCCAGGAGGCGCCCGACCCGACAGAAATGCCAGCCCTCACCGTGCGATAAGGTCGCGTTGGTCAAGCCCTCGAACAGGTGGCCGCCCTGTTTCACCTGCTGAAAAAAATCGTGCGCAGACTCGATCCCCCGGTCCGCAGCGGCGTTGACCATCAGGTAAAACGTATTGATCTGTTCCCACATATCGGACGAGATAATCTCACGCACGGAACGCGCGTTTTCTCGCGCCGCGCGTAAACAGGAGACAATCGAGTTCGGATTCTCCCGATCAAAGGCCAGGAACTGAATGACCTGCTCCCGGTCGGCCGTGCCGTAGCGCGCCTTGAATTTTGCATCGTCTCCCGTGGCGCTGACCAGAGGTGACCACTGTTCGGACGACCCGGCCGGGAGATCAAGGATCATCAACAGGTTGACATCAATAAAACGGGCGACATTCTCGGCTCGTTCGATATAGCGACTCATCCAGTAGATCGAGTCGGCAACGCGGCTCAACATAGTCTTTCAGTTCGCTTGCTGTGAAAGTGAGACACTACCGCACTCCCTCAGTAGACGGCGCGACAGCGGGGACCACCCAGGTGTCTTTGCTGCCGCCACCCTGAGAAGAATTGACCACAAGCGAGCCCTCCCGCAAGGCCACCCGCGTCAGCCCGCCGGGTAACACATAGATATCCTTGCCGTATAAAATAAACGGACGCAGGTCGAGATGCCGCCCGACAAACCGTCCCTCGGCTAAAATCGGGGCACGGGACAGGGCCAGCGTGGGCTGGGCAATATAATTGCGCGGGTCGTCCTGGATGAGCCGCGCAAATTGCGCCCGGGCTTCTTCTGAGGCGTGCGGACCGACCAGCATGCCGTACCCACCGGACTCATTGGCCGCTTTGACGACCAGGCTGTCCAGATGCGCCAGGACATACTGGAGGTCTTTCTCATCCCAGCACAAATAGGTCGGGACGTTGGGAATAATAGTGGCCTCGCCCAGATAGTATTTGATCATTTGGGGGACATAAGCATAGACGACCTTGTCATCGGCCACCCCGGTTCCGGGGGCATTGACCACGGCGATGCGTCCGGCTTTGTAGACCTCGAAGAGACCCGGTACGCCGAGCATCGAATCGGGGTAAAACACCTGGGGGTCAAGAAAATCGTCATCAATGCGACGATACAGGACATCGACCCGCTCCAGCCCTTTGGTCGTCCGCATCTGGACCGTCCCATCGACAACCACCAAGTCCCGGCCCTCGACCAGCTCCACGCCCATCTGCTGGGCCAGGAAGGAGTGTTCATAGTAGGCCGAATTATAGATGCCTGGGGTCAGCACCGCCACGTTGGGCGGCCGAATATAATCGGGGCAGAGTTGCAAGAGGAGATCGAGCAGGCGGTTCGGATAGTCATCGACCGGCAGGACGTGTGAAGCCTCAAAGACCGAGGGAAACGTCCGCTTCATAATCTCGCGGTTCGCCAGCACGTAGGAGACGCCGGACGGACAGCGCAAATTATCTTCGAGCACGTAGACCTGTCCGTCTCGGTCGCGAACCAGATCAGTCCCGGTAATATGACACCAGATCCCGTTCGGCGGATTGAGCCCGACGCAGGCCGGGCGGAAGCTGCTGGCCGACTGAATAATCTCGTGCGGAATGACCCCGTCTTTGACGATCTTTTGGTCATGATACACATCGTCGAGAAACAGATTGAGCGCCTGGATGCGCTGCTTGAGGCCGCGTTCGATCCATTCCCACTCAGACGCCTGCATCATGCGCGGCAGCACATCAAACGGCCAGACTTTTTCTGCTGCGGCCTTATCGCCATAGACATTAAAAGTAATCCCCATATGGAGCAGGGCGCGTTCAGCAGCCTGCTGGCGGCGGTTCATCTCTCCGTCCGGCAGCGAACTGATCAACCGAGCCAAGAGGGCAGCTTCCGGCCGAGGGTTCCCATCGGGCAGAAACATTTCATCGTAAAATCCACCGGTGTTGTAATCATTAAAGCCTGCCATGCTCTCGTACTCCGAAAAATGTACGCTCCTCTCCCTCAGTCAGGAGGAGTCCCTCCTGATAGAGAGCACACGCTATGCCAAGCCGCCCGCCTCTGACGAAAAATGATGTAACGCGCCGACAGATAGGCCGCGCGAGGAGCCTTTCGAGGAAAATTTCTTTTTATAACAGAGGGGTTAGAGACTAGGAGTTAGGGATTGGGGGGTTGGGGTTAGACCTCCCCAGGCCCCAATCCCAAAATCTCGGTCCCTAATCCTCTGCTCATTTTTCAGGCAGCAGCCAGGAAGGGTAGATCTCCCCTTACACCAAACTTCAACCCATCCTTTCTCCGGCTTCGTAGGGTTAATCGGCTGGCGTCCGTGCCCAAAAGCGTGCTGTTCAGTCAACATTCTGCTTCTGTACAAACACTTACACACCGCTTTGTTCCCTCACACATCGTCCTCCTTCATCCTCCCAGAGCCCGCCAACGCCGTCCCGGCCCGCTTTTTTTCCTTTTGATATTAGTTCTTGTTTGATTCCTGTGGGTTTGGCCTCGGTCTTGCTCATCCTCCTATCAGGTCGTAGCTCGTCAGCGGCTGCGAGGAGGACGCATACATGGTCGGTACGCAAAAAGAGCGACTTGTGGTGATTGGCAACGGCATGGCGGGCGGGCGCGTTGTCGAAGAAATCCTGGCTCGCGACCCTGACCGTTTTGCCATTACCATGTTCGGTGCCGAGCCCTACGGCAACTACAACCGCATCCTGCTGTCCAACGTGCTGAACGGCTCGCAGCGCATGGAGGAGACCTTTCTCAATCCCTTGGCCTGGTATGCAGAGCATAACATCCAGCTCCATGCCGGCGTCAAAGCGACTCTGATCGACCGTGAGCGGCGTGTCGTTATCGGCCAGCCCATGCGGACAGACGCCCCGGCCTATGGGCTCAATGGCTGTGCTCCAGCGGCGCCGTGCGTTGAAGAGTCCTACGACAAAATCGTTATCGCCACGGGCTCACGCCCGTTTGTGCCGCCCATGGCTGGAATGGGGAAGCGGGGTACGTTTCTCTTTCGGACTATTGATGACTGCGAGCAGATTGCCGCGTATGCCAAACAGTGTCAGCGTGCCGCGGTCGTCGGCGGAGGCTTGCTTGGGCTTGAGGCGGCGCGTGGCCTGCTGACCCACGGGGTCGAGGTCAGCGTGCTCGAAGCCGCGCCGCAGCCCATGAGCGCACAGCTCGACCCGGAATCCGGCGATCTGCTGAGCACGACGTTACGGCAGATGGACATCAACGTCCTGCTCGGAAAAATCACCACGCATATTCTTGGTGAAGAACACGTCACCGGGCTGCGGTTCACAGATGGGTCTACGCTTGAGACCGATATGGTCGTGGTTAGCGCGGGTATTCGTCCCATCGTCGAAATTGCGACCGACGCCGGCTTGGCCGTTGAGCGTGGAATCGTGTGTGACGACCAACTGCGGACGAGCGACCCGGCTATTTTTGCCGTGGGCGAGTGCGTCCAACACCGAGGCGTCATCTATGGGCTGGTTGATCCGATCTGGGACCAGGCCCGGACCTTGGCCGATGTCATCGCCGAGACGAATCCGGCGTCTCGGTATGAAGGTTCCAAGCTGGCGACCAAACTCAAAGTCATGGGTGTCGAACTCGCCTCCATGGGCGAGACTAAAGAAGCCGATCCCGACGATGAAGTCGTGATCTACCGGGAGCCCTCGCGGGGTGTGTATAAAAAACTGATTATTCGTGACAACCGACTGCACGGCGCGATTCTCCTCGGCGAAGCCGACACCGCCAGCACGCTGATGCAGATGTTCAGCCTGGACACCGCGCTGCCGGAACGCCGGGCCGATCTCCTCTTTGGTCCGGCGAATGGCGCGTCACTGCTGGCCGCGGCCGATTTGCCGGACACGGCCCAGGTTTGCAACTGTAATGGCGTGCCCAAAGGCTGTATCCGCGCCGCGATTAAAGGGGGCTGTACATCCGTCAGGCAGGTCGGGGCCAAGACCAAAGCCGGGGCCGGCTGCGGAAGCTGCAAACCCCTGGTCGCTCAACTCCTGGAGGCGTATGCGGGCGAGATTGTCGAAGACCCGAGCGAGCACTACTATGTTCCCGGCGTCCCACTGCCGAAACCGGAACTCATCGCCGTCATCAGAGAAAAACAACTGAAAAGCGTCAGCGCGGTCTTTCGAGAACTGGCGGATGGCAAAGAAGACCCGGGCAGCAAAATCGGTCTGGCCTCCCTGCTCAAATCCCTCTGGCCGGACGACTACGAAGACGAACGCGACGCGCGCTTTATCAACGACCGCGTCCACGCCAATATTCAGCACGATGGTACCTTCAGCGTGGTCCCCCGTATTTATGGGGGGGTCACCTCACCGGCCGAACTGAAACGCATTGCTGAGGTCGCGGAACAGTACAACGCCCGCATGGTCAAAATCACGGGCGGTCAACGTATCGACCTGTTAGGCATCACCAAAGAAAACCTGCCCAAGGTGTGGCAAGCCCTCGGCATTCCAAGCGGCCATGCCTACACCAAAGCGTTTCGGACCTGTAAGAGCTGCGTAGGCACTGACTTCTGCCGCTACGGATTGGGCGACTCGATTGCCCTGGCACAAAAGATCGAACGACGCTACCAGGGCGTTGAATCCCCCCACAAAATGAAGCTGGCCACCGCTGGCTGCCCGCGCAACTGCTCCGAGGCCTACGTTAAAGATCTGGGCGCGGTGGCCATCGGGGACGGCAAGTGGGAAATCTATATCGGCGGGGCGGCCGGTGGGACGGTCCGCAAAGGCGATCTGCTGTGTACGGTCGAAGGACATGAGCAGGTCCTTACCTATATGGGCCGCTTCATCCAGTATTACCGGGAAAATGCCAAATACCTGGAACGCACCTATGGGTTCGCCGAACGCGTTGGTATTGCGCATCTACGCGCAGTCTTGATCAACGACACGGAAGGGATCTGCGAGCGCTTGGACGCAGAGATCGACAAGGCAGTTGCAGCCTATCGAGACCCCTGGTCGACGGAAGCCGTCCAGCCCAGGAACGTCAGCCAGTTTGCCGGCCCTCTACCGGTTGAGACCCCGTCTGGGACCCGGAGAGAGACGCTTGGAGAGGAAACCGTCCAATGAGCTACAGCTCCGTCACGCAAACACCGTCAAAACCCAGTCACCCCCAAAACACCTGGTCCCCAACCGACTCAATGGACCCAATAGCCCCAACCGACCAGATCGACCTCGGCTCGATCGACGTTATTCCGCTTGGTGAGGGGCGCGCGTATACCTTTGGCGGGAAAACAATAGCCGTGTTCCGTCAGCGGGACGGGCGCCTTTTCGCCACTGATAATGCGTGTCCGCACAAGGCCGGCCCACTGGCCGACGGGCTGGTCGGTTCCGGGAGAGTGATCTGTCCGCTGCATATGTGGAAGATCGACCTGGAGACGGGCCAGTGTCTGGGCGAGGATGGTGCTGTCCGGACCTATCCGGTACGTGCGGCAAACGGACGGATTCTCATTACGATGACCCCATAGAACGGAACCAATGCAACAAACAGCCCCCTACTCCCTATCCCCGAGTCCTCATTCCCCCCTCCAAAGGCACGCTTCCGGCCCAGGGGCGCGGACAGCACTGACCGCAGGAGTCCGGGGGCGACTCACTCGGAGGATTTTTTCCCAGCCAACTCGGAAACGGCCAACGATAGACCCCACGGCCAGTATTATCGCGACCCTGACTGGGGCTGGTGTTGCCGGCCTGATTATCCTTGGCTCAGATACCCTGCGTCATTTCGATTGGGTGCTGCTGCCCTATGCCATGGCGTCCATTTTTTGTGCCGCCGCAGTGGCCTATCGCTACACCGTCTGGCTGCAACGCCCACCAACCAAACGCTATTGGTATCAAGGCTGGCGGCTCTTTTGGCAGGGAGGAGTGCTGCGCAACTCGGTCATGTTGGGACAACAACTCTTTGACAATTTTGCGACCCAGCGCTTCATCGCCAACCGGAGCCGGGTGCGCTGGCTCATCCACGTCTGTTTGTCCTGGGGCGGGACGCTGGCCTTTGCGATTACGTTTCCGCTCGTCTTCGGCTGGCTGCATTTTGAGACGCCGGCGGACGATCTCCACACCTATCAGGTCATTTTTTTGGGAGTTAAAGTCCAGGAGTTTTCGGTGGACTCCATAGCCGCGTTTCTGTCTTTTAACGCGCTGAATATCTCTGCCGTGCTGGTGTTGATCGGGGTAGGTCTGGCCATCCAACGCCGGCTGACTGAACCGGGGACCATCTCCCTCCAGCAGTTCGGCAATGACGTGCTGCCTATTCTACTGCTGTTCCTGGTTGCGGTCACCGGGCTGGGTCTGACTGTCAGCGCGCGCTGGCTGAGTGGGCACGGTTTCACTTTTATTGCGATTACCCACGCCGCGTCGGTGATTGCCATGTTGCTGTATCTGCCTTTTGGGAAATTCTTTCACATCTTCCAGCGTCCGGCCCAGCTCGGGGTGGCGTTTTATAAACGTGCCGCTCAGATCGACCGACAGGTCCTCTGTCATGTGTGTCAAGAGCCGTACGCTTCCCAGATGCAGATTGATGACCTGAAAGCCGTGCTGGGTGAACTGGATTTCCAGTATCAATTCGACCCCTCGTTCCACTATCAAGACGTCTGTCCCCCCTGTCGACGCCGCCTACTGGCCCGGAATCAGGGCCTGACGATGCCGTACTCGGATGACCCGTTTGCCGACACGGAAGAACAGAGCGTTCCCCCCGAGGAGGGGTGGGTTCCGTATGCACGGACAGGACCGAGGACCCCACCCCGCTGCTCCGCAGCACCCCTCCCGGGAGGGGAAAAGCACAGATAGGAGCCTAGAAAGGGTTTTATGGCGATCCCCCCGTTATCCGAGCAGGAACTGATTCAGCAATACGGTCCGCATCTCAATTATGAACCGCCCGGTGGTTGGATAGCGGAGCATGAGCCTGACCGGCTCGTCAAAACGCACTGCTGCTTCTGCGGCATCCAGTGCGGCATTCAGCTCAAAGTCCACAACGAAAAAGTCGTAGGTTTTGAGCCCTGGGAAGACTTTCCGGTCAATCAGGGCAAGCTGTGTCCCAAAGGGGTGAAGCGTTACCTCCAGAACAACCACCCGGATCGTTTGCTGCATCCCCTCATTCGGACGGACAGCGGGTTTCGGGAGGCCGACTGGGAGGCGGCCTTGTCGCTGGTGGTCGAAAATATTCAGCGCATTCAAGACCAATACGGCAAGGATGCATTTGCAGTTTTGTCCGGGGCGTCGGTGACCAATGAAAAAGCCTACCTCATGGGCAAATTCGCGCGGGTCGCACTCCAAACGGCCAACATCGATTACAACGGCCGTTTATGCATGGTCTCGGCCGGGGCGGCCAATAAGATGGCCTTCGGGATCGACCGGGCCGCCAATCCCTGGTCGGATATCCCGCTGACACAGCTCATCTTGGTCACTGGCAGTAATGTCGGTGAATGTTTTCCCATCCTAACCGATTATCTATGGCGCGCGCGTGATAATGGCGCCAAATTTATTGCCATAGATCCGCGCATGACGCCGATTGCCCGCACCGCGGATTTATTTCTGCCCGTTCGGCCCGGCCGTGACAGTGCGCTCATGAACGGCATTCTGCATGTGCTCATTGAACACGACTGGATTGATCACGATTTTATTAACGCCCATACCAAGGGTTTTGAGTCCGTCCAGGGAGCGGTGGCCGAGTATACCCCGCAGCGGACTGCCGAGATCAGCGGTGTTCCCGCGGCAAGTATTGTGCGCGCGGCTGAAATGTGGGCCGACGCCGAGAAGTCGATGCTGCTGCACGCCCGCGGGATCGAGCATCACACCAAGGGCGTGGAGAATATGCTGAGCTGTATCAACCTAGTCCTGGCAACCGGACGGATCGGGAAGCCGGGCTGCGGCTACGGGACGATTACCGGCCAGGGCAACGGACAGGGCGGGCGTGAGCACGGCCAGCGGTGTAATCAGTTACCGGGCGGACGCGATATTGAGAATCCGCAACACCGAGCAGAAATAGCCCGGACCTGGAAGATCGACGAGTCTGACCTGCCCCATATCGGACTGACCGCTGTCGAACTGATGGATGCGGTTAATGCCGGCCAGATCAAGGGCCTGCTGTCCTTATCCTTTAACCCGTTGGTCTCACTCCCGGATACGAAGTTGACACGCTCTGCGCTTGAAAAACTCGAGTTCTACGCCGCGATTGATCCGTTCATGTCAGAAACGGCCCGCTATGCGGATATCGTACTGGCCGGCTCGCTCCAGGAAGAAGACGAAGGTACAGTCACAAACGGTGAAGGCCGCGTAGTGCGTATTCGGCAGGCGGTCCCACCGCCGGGGAATGCACGAGTCGATTGGGAGATTATTGTCGATATCGCCCATCGCCTCGACAAAGAATTGCTCTTCCCCTATGCCGAACCTGAAGACCTGTTTCGTGAATTGTGCCGGGCCTCAGCCGGCGGACCGGTTGATTATGCCGGCTTGAACTACGCCAAAATCGAACAGTACAACGGCGTCTTCTGGCCGTGCCCGAGTCGGGAACATCCGGGTACGCCGCGCCTGTTTGAAGACGGCGTGTTCGCCCACCCTGACGGCAAGGCCCAATTCCATCCGGTGACCTACCGCCCGCCGGACGAGGACGTTGACGCGGCCTATCCCATCATTATGACCAGCGGCCGGGTGGTCTCACAGTATTTGAGCGGTACCCAAACCCGTCGGATCGGTCCCTTGGTTGATCAATATCCGGGCCCGCAGATCGAGCTACATCCCAGATTGGCCGAACAGTATGACATTCAGAGCGGAGATATGGTGTGTGTCGAAAGTCGGCGTTCGTCCGTGACGCTGCCGGCTCTGGTCGTACGCACGATTCGGCCTGACACGATCTTTATTCCCTATCACTGGCCGGGCGAGCAGGCCGCCAATCGGGTGACCAACCGCGCACTTGATCCCATCTCCAAGATTCCCGAGTTCAAAGTCTGTGCTGTTCGTCTGCGCAAGGTGGAGGCGGAGGCCTGAGTATGGAATTCTTTATTGACCCCTCCCGCTGTATTGGCTGTCAAGCCTGTGTCCATGCCTGCGCCGAGTGTGAGTCGCATCGGGGCGTGTCCATGATTCACCTGGATTATGTTGACCGCTCGAGTTCACCGCAAACCACGCCCACTGTGTGCATGCACTGCGAAGACCCGACCTGCGCACGCGTGTGTCCGGCGGATGCGATTAAGCAAACCGCGGAGGGCGTGGTCCAGTCGGCCTTACAGCCCCGCTGTATCGGCTGTTCGAACTGCGTCCTGGCCTGCCCCTTTGGCGTCCCGCGCTATCTGGGCAAGATGGACCAAATGATGAAGTGCGACATGTGTTACGACCGCACCTCAGCGGACCTCAAACCCATGTGCGCCACGGTATGTCCCAGCGGCGCATTATTTTTTGGCACCAGAGAAGAAATCGAGCAGAAGCGTCAGGAAAAGCCCATCAACCGCTTCACCTTTGGTCGGCAAGTCGTGACCACGAAGGTCCATCTCATGGTAGGTGACACGGCGTCGGATGAAATGGAGTTTGATGTGGCCAGTTTCTGCGAATGAGAGAAACCGGCCTAAAGAGATGAGAGCGTAGAGCAATGCCTGATACCATTCCCCGGTGGCGTGAAGATTTCCCTATTAATTGGGAAGATGATCATTATGTGACCCGGCGTTCCTTCACCACTTTTCTGACCTTTATTTCGAGTGCGCTCTTTCTCGGCACCGGATTGGTTGCGCTGCGAGAATGGTGGCAGCGGTGGCGCCCGGCACAGTTTACGGCGCTCCGTATTGCCGCAGTATCGGATATCACTATCGGACAGGCCAAACTCTTTTTTTATCCCACCAAAACCGATCCCTGTTTATTGATTCGGGTCGCCACGGACCGCTTTGTCGCGTACAGCCAGAAGTGCACCCATCTCCTCTGTCCGGTCCTCTACCAAAAGGAGAAAAAACAACTCCACTGCCCCTGCCACGAGGGCTATTTCGCACTGGAAGACGGTCGGCCCCTGGCCGGTCCGCCCAAACGCCCCCTGCCGCGTATCGTACTTCAGGTCAAGGACGGCAGCGTGTGGGCGACGGGCATGCAGGTATAGGGTACGGAATGAATCTGCCTTCCGCCACACTGCGTCAGCAGCGTAGCTCGGTGCTTGGGCTGGTGACGGCCTTTGTCGTTGTCCTGTTACTCGTACAGCTATGGCTGCTGGTCGAGGCGATAGAAGGCCATCTCGGCGGAGCGGGCAGCATTGTCGGTCCCGCGGCAATCGCCTCGGGAGCCTGCTTTGCCGCGGCCGTCTGGTTGTGGCGCATGATGCAACGCTGAACGAGAGAGGGATAGTCCGATGAAAGAGCCGGCGTTCTACCCCGATCATATTGTCGAGCAGATCAAATCGTTCTTTCATAATGTCCACGATATGACCGATTTCTATTATAAGCTCTACCTGCTGAACGGCTTGTGTCGGCAGTGCGACGGGCGGGGCTATCTCCGGTCCCCGGACGAAGCCTGCCCGGCCTGTCAGGCCAGTGGCGATGCCGACATCTGGCATCGCGCGCGTATTACCAAACTTGCCGAAAAAGCGCGTTGAGCGCTCCCCCTTCGACTTCGCTCCGTTGCGCTCAGGGTAAACGGAGATACCCGTTCGGGCTGAGGGTAGCCGCGTCAGCGGCGAAGTCGAAGGCCGATCGCCACGGACCATCTGTGGCTCTTGAGGTCGTTCTCGCTTGCTAATTTTTGCCAAATCGTCTACTCTACGCGGATGGGCACGATGAACATCTCCTTGCCAGTCTCACTCAAGTCTTTTGTAGAGGAACAGGTCGCGCAGCGCGGCTATGGTAGCAGTAGCGAATATATCCGTACGTTGATCCGCAAAGATCAGGACCGACAGCACTTACGTGGTTTGTTGCTTGCGGGAGTCGCGTCTGAGCCATCTTCCGCTGCCGATGCTGCCTATTTCGACACGCTACGCAAGACGCTCCATAAGAGGACGGGGCAACGGCGTCAAGGGTGAGCGTCAAGTCGGTCATTTCCCGGGCGCTGGCCAGCCGCGACGTGGACCAAGCCCTCGCCCACTATCTGGACGAGGGCGGAGAGCAGGTCGGGTTGGGCTTTATTGACGCGCTGGAAAGGGCGCATCGGCATATCGCTCGACATCCCGCGTCGGGGTCGCCCCGTTACGCTCAGGAGTTGGATTTGCCGGGCCTACGCGCCTGGCCGTTGAAGCGCTACCCCTACCTGGTGTTCTATGTCAAGCGGGACGACCACATTGACGTGTGGCGTGTGCTCCATAGCCAGCGCGACCTCCCGGCCTGGATGCGTGAGCCGGAAGTATGAACCGGGTTTGCCACCCCAAGGGGACCCAAAGGCCCTCTAACAAGATGGGTTGGGAGTCGTTCGGGGCGGAGTGGACAAGCGGAGGGGATTGTCGGCAGCACCTGCGATACCTGCCCGCCGGCCTCCACCACGTCCTGATAGGCGCGGGCCGATGCCTCGTCCCATTGCCACATATCGCCGAATGCCTTGATCTGAGCGGCGGCCCGTGATCCGTCCTGTTCGGCAAACAGGACGTTGTAGTCCTGGTCACTCTTGAAGGGCGGATCAAGGTACACCAAGTCTACGGACTCGTCTTGGGTATAGCGGCGTAAGACCGCCAGGTTGTCGCCATAGTAGAGTTTGTTTTTCGTCATCCCACGCTCTCCTCAAAGAACAGGGGATCGAATTGGGGTCGGTGTGTCTCGCCGGGATCGGTCTGGAGTTCGGCTAGAGACAAGGCGTGTTGCTGAGTGAGCATATTGCGTGCTGAACAACACGCATGTTTTGTCCTACTGACGGCACGCCCTGGCCTCCGTAACCTGGACTTGAGTATATCGACGCAAAAAGACGGCCTTTTCCGTGCTTTCCCTATGTGCCCCTACTTTTGGCCTGTGAATTGCTGTGTCCTCAAGTGTCACGGATATCGTGAGCAAGAGGAGGCAGGCGTCGATATGGAAGTCAAAAACAAAGCGACGAAAATTGATCTGTTCAGTCTGGCAACTCCACAGATGCGGACCTTTCACATGACGTGGTTCGCCTTTTTTCTGTGTTTCTTTGGCTGGTTTGGCATTGCACCACTGATGGCGCTGGTCCGCGAGGATTTGATGCTGACCAAGGCGCAGATTGGGAATACCATTATCGCCTCGGTCGCCATTACCGTTATCGTCCGCATTATTATTGGTCCGCTGTGCGACCGCTTCGGCTCGCGCCTGGTCTATACCTGGTTGCTGTTGCTCGGATCACTCCCGGTGATGGGGATTGGCCTGGCGCAGAGCTATGAGAGCTTTCTGCTCTTTCGGCTGGCGATTGGCGCAATCGGCGCTTCGTTTGTCATTACGCAGTACCATACCTCGATAATGTTCGGCCCCAATTGTGTCGGCACGGCCAACGCCACCACTGCCGGCTGGGGAAACCTGGGTGGAGGGGTGACCCAAATGGTCATGCCCCTCATCCTGGGAGTCATCTTCTTCTTTGGCGTCAGCGAGTCGCTCGGCTGGCGGCTGGCAATGATCGTACCGGGTGCGGTCCTGTTTCTGACCGGTATCGGCTATTACTTCTGTACCCAGGATGCACCAGACGGCAATTATAAAGAACTGCGTGCATGCGGTGAGCTGCCCCCCGCAGAAGGCAGTTCAAAAAAATCATTCTGGTTGGCAGCCAAAGACTATCGTGTATGGGCTTTGTTTGTCATATACGCAGCCTGTTTTGGCGTTGAGCTGACCATCAATAATATTGCCGCTCTGTACTTTTATGATTTCTTCAAGCTCGATTTGGCAACGGCGGGGATTATCGCCGGTCTGTTCGGTCTAATGAATGTTTTTGCCCGGACCCTGGGCGGCATATTCTCGGATATCTGCGCGGTGAAGGTCGGGCTCAGAGGTCGGGTCTGGTTTATGGGTGCCGTCCTCTTGGCCGAAGGGATTGCCCTGGTCGTCTTCTCGCAGATGAGTGTTTTACCGCTGGCGATCATGAGCATGATCGTCTTCAGCCTGTTTGTCCAAATGTCCGAAGGCGCGACCTATGCGGTCGTTCCTTTCGTGAATAAAAAGGCACTCGGCGGCGTGGCCGGTATTGTAGGCGCAGGCGGAAACGCCGGGGCGGTTGCCGCCGGATTCCTGTTTCGCTCGGAAATCAGTACCCAGCAGGGTCTGTTGATTCTGGGTATCGGGGTTGCCATAGCGTCCACCTGCGTGTTTTTGGTGACCTTTCCACAAGCGGTTCACGAAGAAGAACAGCGTAATCTGGAAAAGGCTCTGACCGAGAAAGAAGCAGCAGCCGGAGAGGAACTCGCCCCGGCAATCGCCGGCTAATTCGGATGAGGCCAGTTCGTAGACAATGGTGAAACGCATGGCAACAGCAGCGGAGGAGTCTGGCATCAGCGGCCTCTCTCACGCCATTCAGGACGGCTGGAAAGCCCTGTCCGAGCACGAGACCGAAGGGCTCAAAGGCGCCGGTGTCTTCTTCCGGCGTCAGACGCCGGGCAATTTCATGATGCGGCTGCGGATGAGCAACGGGCTCAGCAATGCGGCCCAGTTTCGCACCCTGGCGGCGCTGAGTGAAGAATTCGGGAAGGGCTTTGTTGATATTACGACACGACAGCAGATCCAACTGCGCTGGTTTCATATCGAGCATGTCCCGGAGATGTGGCAGCAGCTCGAACAGGTCGGCTTGGTCTCGCTGCAGACCGGCCTGAATAACATCCGTGGAGTAACCGGCTGCCCGGCTGCCGGCCTGACTCCCAACGAGCTGTTTGACGCCTCGCCCGTCACTCGACACTATACGGAGACGTTCTTACGCAACCCGGAATATACGAATCTTCCGCGCAAGTTTAAGGTCACCATCTCCGCCTGTCTGGACAATTGTACCTCTCCAGACTCACAAGACGTAAGCTTGGTTCCGGCAATCAAAGAGAGCGCCGGGGTTGAGGTCTACGGCTTCAACGTCTTTGTTGGCGGAAAGCAGGGGTCGGGTGGCTATACGCCGGCGCAGGCGCTTGATGTCTTCATCCCGCCCCATGACGCCGTTTCCCTGTGTGGCGCAATTGCCCTTCTCTTTCGCGACCACGGCCAACGCCAAGACCGCAAAAAGTCACGCCTGTTTTTTCTCATCCACGACTGGGGTATCGAAAAATTTCGACGTGAACTGGAACACCGTCTTGGCCACCCCCTCCAGGCCGCGGGCCAGGACGCGCGGAGTACCGGACACACCGACCACGTCGGTCTCTTTCGCCAACAACGAACCGGCTTCAACTACATCGGGCTCGTCGTCCCAACCGGACGGCTGTCTGCAATGCAACTGCTCGGGGTTGCCACGCTGGCGGAACACTACGGCAGCGGAGAGATTCGTCTGACCCCGAGTCAGAATCTGATTATCCCGCATGTTCCGGATCATCTGGTCGGAGACCTGACCCAGGAGCCGGTACTTCAGGAATTACGCTACGACCCTTCGGCCTTCATGCGTGGCCTCGTCAGTTGTACCGGCCGCGATTACTGCCACTATTCGCTGATTGAAACAAAACAGGGTGCGCTTGGCACGGCTCGCCATCTCGAAAAGACCGTAGGCAGGACTGCCCCCCTCACCATGCGCTGGTCGGGCTGTCAGAACGGCTGCGGCAACCATACTACCGCGGATATCGGTTTTTTGGGAAAGAAAGTGCAGCGGGATGGGAAAACCATTGAGGCGGTGGATGTGTTTGTCGGGGGGCGCTCAGGCCCGGAGGCTCGGTCCGGTACGAAGCTCTTAGCTGATGTCCCATGCGACGATCTGCCCCAGGTACTGGAGAAGCTCATCCCCTATATGAGTCACTAATGTTACCGCTTTTATCGTTTCACCGCGGTAATCAGCTGCGCCACCCCCCCGGATAAACTTCTCTTTACGACCTGCTCGAATTCCGCGGCTCGGACCATCTGCAACAGTTCCGCTTCCTCCGGCAGGTAGACCACCGAGCGCGGCAAATAGAGATACGACTTTCGGTCTGAGATGAGACCACCCAGCAAGGGCACGATACGCTGAAAATAGAGGCCATGGCCCCATTTCAGAAGGGTATGGCGCGGCGTATCCACCTCAAGCAGGGCCAAGCGTCCGCCGGGTTTGAGGACGCGCGCCGCTTCTTGGAGGACGCGTGGTATTGAGACGAAATTCCGCAGGGCAAAGCCGGACAGAACAACCGAAACGGCTGCCGTCGGCAGAGGTAAGGCGTTCGCATCGGCCTGAATGAAGGTCGCACTAATCCGACGCCGGGTCGCGCCGACGAGCATAGTGCGGGCAAAGTCAACCCCGATCACGCGCGCCCCGGTTGCCACGGCGAGTTCGCTCAAATCCCCCGTTCCGCATGCCAGGTCGAGTACCCTGTCATTGGCACAGACGGCAACGCTGCGAAGTGTCTGTCGCCGCCAGTATTGGTCGAGACGCAAGGACAGCCACCGGTTCAACCTGTCATACTGCGGGGCGATCAGATCAAACATCGCCCGGACTGAGGCCGCTTTTTCTGCATCGGGCGGCAGGGCATTTGACATGGAGGCAAGGGAATCAGTCAAAGCCGGCGCGGGCAAGAGCGTCAATGACACCCTTCTACGGAATGACCGGCAACACAATATGCGACCGGAACTCTTTGTTATGCAAAACGGTCTGCTGGGCGGTCTGGAACTGCGTGCCGGTCGCCTGATCGCCGCCGGTGTTCAGATTGCGGTCGAAGCGCGGGAAGTTACTCGACGACACCTCCACGCGGAGACGATGCCCGGGCAGAAACACGTGGCTGGTCGCCCATAAGTCGATGCGAAACTCATACGGTTCGTCCGGTGTCAGCAGGGTCGGCTGACTCAGGGAGTCACGATAGCGCGCGCGGACAATACCATCGGCGATATTCTGGGCATAGCCGTCGGGCCGGACATCGACCAGTTTGGCAGTAAAGTCGGTATCGGTAGCAGACGACGCAGCGTAGAGCACAACCGTGAGGGGACCAGTGACTTCAAGCGGGGCGTCCAGCGGCTCTCCGGTATAGACCAACACGTCTTGCCGACTTTCCACCTCGCGCTGGTCTTTCACGCCAACTGGAATAATCAGCGTGTTTCCGCCACAGGTCGGAACCGGATTGGCAGGGTCGTATACATACCGGTCAGGGAGTTCGTTCTGAGGGGGTTCCGCGCTCAGCCCGCCATCGCCGGTAAGGCTGTTTGCCCGACCCTGACTGTGGAAGTAGTAGGGCGTGTATCGGGTGCGCGCGAGCGGCCATTCATATTCGTCCCGCCAACGATTGGTTCCCATCACAAACAGTCGGATGGGTGCTTCCTCGGCAATTCCCGAGTCTATCCCCTTGAGCCAATAGTCAAACCAACGCAGCTGGGTCTCGTGCAGTTCGATGACGGCGTTCGGACCAAAATCGATATCTCCGGTCCCGCCGGAGATTGGCGTGGTATACGGAAAAAGATGGGCCCACGGCCCGAGCAGCAATTTCTGCCCGCCGCGTGCCTCCGGCGTCATAGCCCGCGCCTGCAAACCGCAGAAGTGCACCAGGGCATCCCGCAGGAAAATGTCGTACCACGAGCTCACATGGTACATGGGGATGTTGATATTGCGGTGCTGACGCTCGATATTGATCGGCCACCAATAGGGACCGTCGTCAGGGTGGGTCAGGTAATCGCGCAGATACGGGGCCACCTCCTCAAGCAGATCGGCCCAATACATGAGCGGGAGGCGCATATAGGCTTCCGGTGAAAGCGGATTCCCGAAATTAATGGAACGCAGCAGGTCGGGTCGCACCTTCGGCCAGAGTTGCTCCTTGATGCCTTTACGATCGATGGTGTTGCGAGCCAGGAAGACCGCGTACGGCACCTGCCAGCCCAGAGAGAAGGCCCCGCCGGTGTGGTAGACCCAGCCTTGATGGTAATCGGCGCCGGCCGATACGGGGAAAGCACACTGGAGATGGGGCGGCCGTGTCGGCGCGAGCTGATACTGGGTCGCTCCGAGATACGACTGCCCCTGAGTCCCGACCCGGCCGTTCGAGTACGGCAGCGCCGCGGCCCACTCGACCGTATCGTACCCGTCCTGGGCTTCATCAATGAGCGGATAGTATTCCCCCTCCGACGTAAACCGCCCGCGACCGTCCTGGACGATGACCACATACCCCCGCGCCGGGAAATACTCGTGGTCGCCAAAAACCTCGGCCAATTGTTTGCCATACGGGAGCCGTAATAAAATAACGGGGAAACGCCCCTCGGCATCGGGTCGATAGACATCGGCGTAGAGCGTCGTCCCGTCCCGCATGGCCGCCGGGACGTCTTTTTCTGTGATGATCCGATACTCTTGGCGACTCTCGTGCGGCATGATTCCCCCTCCTTTGAGCCTTCTTATAAAGAGACAGGCTAAGAAACGCAATCAAAGAGCCGATTTGGAAAAAATTCCTGGAGAGGATATGGTTCGGCATCACAGCAAACCGACAAGGGACACCGTGCGATGAAGTATTGGCTGGTGAAATCCGAACCGTATAAGTACGCCTGGAGCGATCTGCAAAAAGACGGCTGGACGTATTGGGACGGTGTGCGCAACTATCAAGCCCGCAACAACCTCCGCGCCATGCGGGTGGGCGACCAGGTCCTGTATTATCACAGCAATGAGGGGATGGAGATTGTCGGGATTGCCCGTGTCATCAAAGAAGCCTACCAAGACCCCACAACGGATGACGCGCGCTGGAGTGTGGTTGATATCGAGCCGGTCGAAACCCTGGCCAGCCCGATAACGCTCAGCCAGATCAAGCAAGACAAACGGCTGCAAGAGATGGCCCTGGTCAAGCAAAGCCGTTTGTCAGTCATGCCGGTGACCAAAAAAGAATTCGACCTGATCGTCAAACAGGGACGGACGCGGTAATTCGAGTTCCTTCCTTCTTGTTCTCTTTGGAGGTGTCCTCCCGCGGTCCGGCAAGCAAGCGCTGAGCCTCGATACAACTCTTGCCGCGGTCCACGACGCTCTCGCCCATCACAAGAAACTCGCCGTTTAGGCTTGACTCGCCAAAAAAGAGTGCTAGGAGAAGATTAGACGCCTGTGGGAGTCGGTGGTCAGGGACTCATTCACCAAACGTGTGACTGGAGGGGCCACTGTGCAATACCTGGAGCAACAGCCACGCTCCTTTCCCATTAGCGGACCCTCTGGATTTGCTACCGCCGTCCGCCAGGCCCTACCCGAACCTCCTCCCCCCTTCTCGCGCGATTGTTCCATTCTTGCACGCCAGCGCCAGCGTGGTCCTCCGGTCGTATACAGGCCATACGCCTCGATTTGGTTTTCGTCACGCGACAGACAGGAGGAAGGGATATGAAACCCATTCTCGGCTTCGTTGGAGGCGGACTGACAGGCATCATCCTGCTCTGGGCAGCACTAGCAGACGCCCGCTTCGGCTACCCGGATGAAACGCCGTATGTCCGCCTGTCCGGTATCCTGCTCCCGCTTGAGGGAGAGGCAGAGCCGCCAGAGCCAGCGCTCACTATCTTTGTGAAAGGGACCTCCTGGCGTTTCCAACTCGCTAACGTCAAGGAAATCAAGAAGTACGATCAGGAGGATGCGAGAGTGGACGAGTTGCAGCGCCATGCCGTTCGTTTATATGGCCCGACACCGCTCCTCGTCCCACTCCAACAGTCCACAATTCTAGGGCAACCCATTACGATTGAGGGCTATCTCTACCCTAAGGAACGGCGGCTTTTAGTCGTCACCATCACGGGCGTTCCCGTACTGGCAGATAAGGCCGCCCGTGTAGAGAGAAGCGGACAGTGACACCGGATTGCTCATGCCTGTGTTTCCAGGAAAGAATTCCAGCGCATGCTTGTTGGTCATGACCTCACACAGGGGAGCGGTCCACTCCGCTGCCGCACTCGCCTCCAAGAAAAAGCAGGAGGGAATATGGCAACGATACAACCAAAAGTCATGGATTCGGGGCTACCAGCATTTTCACCCGCAGAGCTTTCACAGCTTCTCCGGGAAGGCCTCATCGCCGGTATCCTCGGGGCCGCAACTATCGCCGTATGGTTTCTCATTGTTGACAGCGTACGCGGACAGCCACTCTATACGCCCTTGATTCTCGGGACCGCCTTGTTCAAAGGTGGCGTAACAACACCCGAAAGTCTTGGGATCGATCTCGAGGTCGTCTTCATGTTTACCTGGGTCCATGGACTGGTCTTTACAACGGTCGGCTGGCTGGCGTCGTGGTTGCTTGGTATTGCGGAGCGCAATCCTCAGATCGGTTTCGGAATCCTTTTATTCTTTGTGGTGTTTGAGTTTGGCTTTATATCGATGTGTCACGTATTGGCAGAGCCAGTCCTGCACGCGTTGGCCTGGCCGGCGGTCGTCATCGGCAACCTCTTAGCGGCTGTCGCCATGGGTGCATATTTTTGGCGACACCATCTCAATATGCACATTGAACCATGATTTGATGCTTTTGGAAGACGAGCAGGAGGTGTCCTCATGTCAATCTTCAATGCTCTTCAAGAGACGCTTGAAGCAAACCATATCCCCTATCGCTTACAGACCCACCCACGGACCTATTCCAGCCAAAAAACGGCCGCGGTCCAGCATGTGCCTGGTAGGGAGATGGCAAAAGTCGTCATGGTCAAAAAAGACGGGCGGCCCATCATGACGGTGCTGCCGGCGAGCCATCGGGTGAATTTTGCCCGACTAAAGGAATCTCTTGGGGGAGAGGTCGAACTTGAGAGTGAACAGGAGTTCCGACGGTTGTTCCCGTACTGCGAGACCGGTGCCGAGCCGCCGTTTGGGAATTTGTTTGGCTTAGACGTCTGGGTTGATACGGCCCTGGCAGAGGACGAGGAAATCGTCTGTAATGCGGGGACGCACTATCAAACGGTCCGGCTGCGCTATGCTGACTTTGCCTGGATCGTGCAGCCCCACGTCGCCACGTTTGCCGAGCATGAGTGACAGCAGCAGGCTTGAGGGGAGAGCCCCTCAGAACCGAGAGCAAGGCTACAGGTTAAGATGAAACCTCCCGAGAGAAAAGGACGATCCCCACCGACTATTCACTCAATAGAGGTGGGAAGAAAGAAACGTCCGCGATATGCGTTCCTCCGAGAGCGCAACTCTCCAGGAGAGAGTTGAGAAAGGAAACCGTTATGCCGACCTATATTTTGCTCAGTACCCTCACCCCCGAAGGCAGCAAAACCCTACACCAGCATCCAAATCGTCTGGAAGAAGTCAACAAGGAGATTACCGAGTTTGGTTGTAAGGTAACGGGTCAGTTCGCGACGCTCGGCATGTATGATTTTGTCAGTATTATTGAGGCACCCGACAACGAAACCGTAGCCCATCTGTCGGTCGATTTGAGTTCACGCGGAACCGTCCATATTACGACCTTGCCGGCGATTCCGACCTCTCAGCTTCACGAAAAACTTATGGGACCGAAACAGATGGGCCGGTAGCAGGAGAGACTCACTCGGTTTAGCGAGGACAGAGCCGTTCAAAAAAACTTGACACACGACAATCAAGGGGAGTAAAGGAGGAGTATCGGGTCTCTGGTGGACCCCTCGGAAGACGGCGCGCCGTCAAAAAATCCTCCACAGGAGAGACAGGAGGTGCGAATGGAAAGTCCGCCGGAAAATAACCGCCCGCCAACGGTGGGCAGCGCCCGCATGAGGCAGCGGCTATTGGGTTCATCCTCTTGATGCTCAGACCCGGCCTGACTGTCGTGCTCGAAAGTACGGAGCCGATAACAGTCGGCTCACAAGAGAAGGCCAACGGGAAAACGGACTCATGACAGTCCGGAGCAGCCAGGGTTGAGAACAAGCCTGCTGGACGACCGCCAAATCGGGCATACAGACACTGTAGATTCATTTTCAGCGCGTAACGCGCACCAAAGAGGGCGACCCTTCCGGAAAGGTCGCCCTCTTGTGGTTCTATAGGCAGCAGACATAGGGAGTGGAGGCTTACCATGCGAGTGCAGCAGATTGACCTGAGCTATACGGACGAAGCCGGGGACACACTCGGGGGGGCGACACTCCACCTGCAATCAAAAACGCTGTCCGGCCAGGAGATTTACACCCATGTACCGCTGGAAGCAAAAGAAGTCAGGGCGCTCGAACGGCTGATACGGCAGGCGCTCAGGCGTTTGACCCAAGACGCCCTCAAATTGATCTAGTCCGTTTCGGACGGGGCCAGGAGGAGCGTGCCACTATCCAGATCATGTCGAATCGCTTGCAGGCAGGTCTCGAAATCTCCCGCCACTAACCGCCCGCCACTATCAAGCATGCCGCACTGCATCATGAGATTGATCGAGGTCCCAAAGTCGTCAACCAGAAGAAAGCCATCCTGATCAATCTTTCGTCCGTCCGGTAGGATGGTAAAAGTACACCGCCCCTGGAGGAGTTCCTGCTCCGGGAGCAACCGTTCAATATAGCCATAGGTTGGCTTGCCAAGGGCGTTGCCATAGCCCAGCTCATACGCGGTCCCGTCGTCCATTAAGGCCCCCCGAAAGGCATTACAGTTCGCCATAACAATGTCACAGGCTTTGATCTGACCGATATCGCCCCGATAGATTCTCGTGGCCGTTCGCATCGAGCTGTCACTCAGGTCCACATTATTGTCCATGGGGTGGAGGCCAATAAAACCATACTGGACGCACAGGCCGCGCTGCATCTGCGCGTACTCAATCGCGTCGGGTCGAAAGACTTCAGGTCCGGCAAGATAGAGTTTGGGCTGAGTGTTTGACATAGGCCGCGGACCTCCAATCTTCTCTTCTAGGACGCAGAGAGATTACCGTCCAATATACTTGGGCTCTCGTTTCTCCAGAAACGACTTCACCCCTTCTTCGTAATCATGGGTGGAACGCAGCCAGGCGTAGGACTTGCGCTCCAGTTCCAGGGCCGTTTCCAGCGGGGCGTCCGCGCCTTTATTGAGCACCGTTTTTAAGGTTCGGAGGGCCAGCGGAGCACGCGCGGCCAACTCCGTTGAAAGTTCGGCTATGGCACTCTCAAACGCGTCGCCGGAAACGCAGTGCGTAATGAGTCCCCACTGCTCGGCCTGGGATGCGGGAATACGGCGACCAGTCATCATAAACACCTTCGCCCGCGTCATACCGATGAGGCGCAGGGCACGCTGGGTGCCCCCGCTACCGGGGATCATCCCCAGGCGAATTTCAGGAAACGAGAACTGTGAGCGGTCGGTTGCAATCCGAAAGTCGCACGCCAAGGCGAGTTCAAGACCGGCGCCCATGGTATAGCCATCAATCGCCGCGACCACGGGCTTACGACACTGTTCCGGCCAGCTCAGCGTATCCCCCCACTCTTCCAGGTCGGCCGGCGCCTGGGCCAGAAATTCAGACAGGTCGCCGCCGGCGCTGAACGCCTTGCCGCCCGCACCGCGAATAATGACCACCCGCACCGTATCGTCCGTATCAAGGCTGTGCAGCAGACCGGGCAGCTCTTTACGCATAGCCACGGTGATGGTGTTCATCAGCGTCTGCCGGTCAATCCAGATGGTCGCTGAGGTCCCGGTCTTTTCTACACGGAGGACATCACTCATTGTTCCTCCTTTTCTTCGTTCATCCCAGCAGGGAGATGGCTAACACTCTTTGTCCCTAGTGGTCAATGGCGGCACGTGATACAGTCCGCGCAATCAATAGCGGGAGGAGGACGGCTATGGCCCTGGAGAGCCTGCTGGCACTGGTGAAGACACTGAGCAAACGCATTGAAGAGCATGGCGAAGCCCTCAGGAAGAACGAGGCGCTGACACGTACGGCCCTCATCGACCCGCTGCTGCGCGAACTTGGCTGGAACATGGAAGACCCGGCGCAAGTGATCCCCGAGTACCCAACAGAGAATAATGAAAACCCAGATTATGTTCTTCTTACCAACAAGAAACGTTTAATGGTTATAGAAGCCAAAAGTTTGGACTCTTCCCTACACGAGAAGTCATCCAAAAAAGACCCCGTCACTCAAGCGAACAATTACGCTTCCAGGTCTGGGATTGGGAGCAGATACTTTTCAGTTACCAATGGCAGACACTGGGAGATATACGACAGGCAAAGGTTAGGCGCTCTGCATGAGATGAAAGTCTCCCAGTTCGACATTACAGAGTCCCCCGCGAAGGTGTGCGTAAAGGCACTGGCACTGTGGCGACCGAGCGTCGGGGCCGGCAGCGTGAGCCCTGCTGAAACGCCATTTTTCTTGCGCGATGATAGGCATTCCCTACCGTCGCAATCTCTGCCCGAACCTTCAGGAGAGCATCCCCCCGTGACCGGGCCTTCCGCTGACAGCGATTGGATTCCATTATCGGAATTTGAGCACCAACAAGGCGACAAGCCACCTTCCGCGCTCAAATTTCCCGAGGGCAAGACCGTTGAAATCAACTGGTGGTATGAGTTGGTAACAAAGACCACTGACTGGCTGTTTGAGACCGGTTCCCTAAACGATAGCCACTGTCCTATCAAGAGAGGCCGGAGGTATATTGTCGATTCATCAGACCGAGCGCTGGGGGACGCCAAGAGCATCAGGGAAATTAGGACGGTACACGGAGCGGTATATGTCAAAACGCGGGGCCCTGCGTCGGGTCATATCAAGAACACATGCAGGGTCATTGAACGCTCTGGACAAAAGCCGGCAGGATTCAAAGTAAAACGCAATTCATGATGGGTTCCCTTTAATAATGACCCCCAACTGCTGCCACAGCTTGTCGGGGGTCAGGGGTAATTCGGTAATCTCAAGACCCAGATGGCGGACGGCGTCGGCCACCGCATTGGCAATCGCAATCGGCGCGGTCTGGGCGGTACTCTCCCCGACCCCCTTTGCCCCGGTTAACGACTGGGGAGTGGGCAGCACAATATGGTCCATCACAATACGGCCCGGCATTTCGTTCACCGTTGGACACAGATAGTCCATCAACGTTCCAGTCAGGAAATCACCCGTCTCGGTGTAGCGCAGTTCTTCGTACAGCGCGCCGGCCAGGCCGTGCAAGAGACCCCCGACAAACTGTCCTCGGGCGATCTGTGGGTGCAGGATATTTCCGGCGTCGTGCACGGTGATATAGTCAGTCACTCGGATATCGAGCGTCTCTTTATCGATCTCAACCACAGCCACATCCGCCGTAAACGCATAGACCGCAGAAGAGTTCACCTGATCGTGCTCGTTCGGATAGTCGAGTTCGCTGGCTACAAACGTGCCCTCGACCTGAGTGACCGTCTCCAAATGCGGCGGCAGCGTTCCGGTTGACCAGTGCAGACGCGCCGCAACGTCTTTCAGGGACAGGCCAGGCTGCGCGTCATCGAGCGACACAATCCGACCCGCCCGAACGCAGAGGCGACTCGCGTCGCTCTCCAGGAAGTAGGCTGCCGCTTGGACAAGATTCTCTTGTAACTGTCTGGCCGCGGCGACAATGGAACTGGCCCCGACCGCGCCAAAACGACTGGAATAGCTGCCCGAAGACACCGACCACGGTCTGGAACCGGTGTCCATCCCAGCAATGACCGTCACGTCTGCCGGCGCAATGCCTAGGGCCTGAGCGACGATGAACGCGGCCGTCGTTTCCTGTCCCTGTCCGTGGGCCGCGGTCTCCAATTCAACGGTGACACCGCCGGTCGCATCCAAATAGATCCGGGTCGTCTGCGCCGAGCCGACCCGGACGAGGTTGGGGCGGCGCTGCGTGGCTTTCTTGCTCACATCGATATAGCCCATATTCGAGCCCGAGGGATCTATCGCCACGGCCATGCCAACCCCGCGCCATACCCTGGCATCACTCGGCGCCGCAGCCCCCGTGGACTGCCGCAGTTGCCAGTAATTGCTCAGTTCCAGCGCCCGCCGCGTGGCACGGGGATAATCTCCGGAGTCGTACAGTCCGCCCGTCGCCGTCCGATAGGGGATATCCTGGGGCTGGATGAGATTTTGCAGTCGGACCGTGGCCGGGTCTTTGCCAAGCTTCAGGGCGAGTTCGTCAATCGCGCGCTCAATCGGGAAGTAGTGCTGTTGGCAGGCATAACCACGGTTCGGCCCGCTGGGACAGACATTTGTCATGACCGCCAGGGCGTTGACCTGGAGATGCTCGATCTTGTAGGCGTTCATAAAATTGCCGATCGGACGGAACAGACAGCCCGGTTCCGGCGCACGAATATACGCTCCCACGTTGTCCATGAGACGCATTTTGAGACCGAGCAGTTGGCCGTCATTCCGGGCCGCGACCTCAAGTTCCGTTACGCGGTCCGTTCCGGTCGAGCTGGCGCTTAACGACTCCAGGCGGTCCTCAATCCACTTGACCGGCCGGCCGGCTTTCCGAGACGCCAACGCCATTAAGGCCATATAGGGATACAGGGCAATCTTATTGCCGAACGAACCACCGACATCCGGCGGCGTCACCACCCGCAGCTTGCTGAGGGACACCCGCAGCGCCCCGGCCAGAACCGCCAACATGCTATACGGCCCGTGAAAATTGGCCCAGAAACTGACCTGAGACGCGGACGGATTCCAACTGGCGATGATCCCGTACGTCTCTAATGGAAAGGATTGATAGCGAGGAAAAACATAACGCTGCGAGAACGTAATATCTGCCGCGTCGAAGGCCGCTGCTACATCACCGTAGGTGAGCTGACGATCGATGGCGACATTGGTTTCCAACTCCTCGTGCAGGATGGGGGCCGAGGGCTGTATGGCCGCCTCAACATCGACGACGGCCGGCAGGGGCTCGTACTCCACCTCGATTGCATCTCGGGCGTCTTCGGCGATATAGCGGTCGGCAGCCACCACAACGGCGACCGGCTCGCCAACGTAGCGCACCTTGTCGATGGCACAGGAATAATACCGCCCCGGACGTTCGGCAGCCACCGCAAACGGACGGCTCCAGGCTTGGATTTCCCGGCCGGTCAGCACAGTAATGACACCGGGCAGGGCGAGCGCAGCACGGGGGTCTATGCTGCGAATACGCGCGTGCGCATACGGGCTTCTGACCACCGCGGCATGGGCGATATTGGGGAGGGGATTGAGATCGGCAATATACTGGGCCTGAAGATCGAAGAGACGCCGGCCTTCTGTTGAGGGTGGGGCGGTGTTGGGTGAATGCTGAGACATGGTGCGAAGAAAGGCTAGGACCCCAGCGTGCAGGAGTTGAAGGCGTTCATCCTCTTTGGTCCCGCAACCGTATTGCCGCTTCCACAATGCTCATATAGCCGGTGCAGCGGCAGATATGCCCGCCCAGCGTCTCGTGGATATCCCGATCCGTGATCGGCTCTGACGCACTCTCCAGGAGATGATACAGGCTGAGGGCGAAGCCGGCCGTACAAAAGCCGCACTGCATGGCAAACTGCTCAACAAAAGCCTGTCCGATCGTTTTTCCACGCTCGGTTTGCATGATCCCTTCAAGCGTGGTGATTGTATGGCCTGCCGCTTGTGCTGCCAAACGCAAACAGGAACGAACAGGCAGGCCATCAAGTAATACCGTACAGGCCCCACACACCCCATGCTCACAGCCCAGATGCACACTCGTACAGCCCGCCTCTTCGCGCAGAAAGTCGGCCAGCGTGGTACGAACGTCGACCAGCGTTTCCACCGGCGTGCCGTTGACCGCGGTCGTGACAATGATTCGGCGTTGAGGCTGCACTAGGCTCTCCCGGCCGTGTTCTCTCTTTTCCTCTCCCACATGGCAAGCGCATCCAGATAGGCCCGCTTGACCATCACCCGAGCGAGTTGCTTGCGGTACCCGGCCGAGGCATGCAGGTCGGCATGACAGTCGAGCCCGGTGACCGCCGCTGCCGCGACCGCGTCGGCCTGACCGTCAGACAGGACCTGCTGCGTCAGCACGGCTTCAGCCGGCGCGACCCGGAGTGGTCGATCTTCCACCCCAAACAGGACGACCCGGCCGTTCGCCCAACGGTCCGCCTCCATCTCGGCCAGTACTATCGCCCCGGCCAAGGCAAAATCTCCCGTCCGCCGGGTATACTCCCGCACCCCCCACACCGCGTTCTTTCGGATGGGGATACGAACTTCGGTCAGCAGTTCGTCAGACCGGACAGCCGCGTCCAGGGCACCCTGGAAAAAATCGGTCGCTTGAATAGCGCGCACGCCGGACGGCCCGACGACAGTCAGTTCCGCTTTCAATGCGCACATGACCGCCGGCAGTTCTGCGGCCGGGTCGGCATGCGCCAGGCTTCCGCCAATTGTTCCCGCATATCGAATAGGCGGATGGCCGATCAGGCGTGTGGCCGCAGCCAAAATAGGAATTGTCTGCCGAATACGCGCTTCCCGTTCAAGCTGGTACTGCCGGGTGAGTGCGCCAATATGCAGGTACTCATCCTCCTGGCGGATATAGTTCAACTCGTCCAAGCCGTTAATGTCCACCACAACACTGGGGGTTATCAGCCGCATATTGAGGAGCGGCATCAGACTCTGGCCCCCGGCGAGAATCTTGGCCTCGTCCCCATACTGAACCAGGGCCGCCACCGCCTGTTCGATGGACTCCGGGGCAATATATTCAAAGGGGGCCGGCTTCATGCGTCGTCCTGAACGGCCGGAGAAAGATATCGTCTGCGAACGCGCCTCTCCGATCTCGCGCGGGACTATACTACGGATAGGATACCCAGTCCAGGAAGTCGTGCGGTCACATCACCATACGCCCACCCGACCTCCTCAAAGACAGGTCCGCTTCAGCTCTCCGGGTTTCTCCCGTTGACGATCTCCCGGACAATCCCTATTGATGGACTGGATAGGTTACAGTCACTTTTTCCGAAAGGAGTGTGTATGAGCGGTCAAGAAGCCGGGCTCAACAACGAGCTCAAGCAACAAATCGCAGCTTTTCAGAAGGAGATGCTGCCAAAAATTCCGCCGGCAATTCGTGAGGTGCTAGTCCGCACCACAGAAGATCAGGTAAAATCCGGCATAACGGACAAAGCCCTGAAGGTCGGGGACAAGGCGCCTGACTTTACCCTGCCCAACGCCCGTGGCGAGGCCGTGACATTGTCCCAGCTCCTGGCCGAGGGACCGGCGGTCGTTGCCTTTTATCGAGGCGCGTGGTGACCCTACTGCAACCTGCAGTTGCAGGCCTATCAAAAGCATCTAGTCGAGATGCAGGCGCAGGGCGCATCCCTGATCGCCATCTCGCCCCAAACCCCGGATAAATCGCTGACCGTTGCCGAGAAAAATGCGCTTCAGTTTGAGGTGCTCAGCGATGCCGGCAACAGCGTCGCACGGCAGTTCGGACTGGCCTTCCGCTTTGTTGATGAGTTGCGGGAGACCTTTGAAAAAATGGGCATCCAACTGCCCGAATACAATGGCGATGACGCCTGGGAGCTGCCAATACCCGGTACCTATGTCATTGACCGGGACGGAACCATTCGGCTGGCCTATGTAGACGCCAACTATACTACCCGGCTTGAACCCGGTGATATTCTTGAGAGTCTGCAAGGACTGAATTAAACGTAAGTTAGGCTATCGTGCGGGGAGCAAGAGCGCTCCCCGCGAGTCACCACCCACCGTGGCACAGTCTCAGTAAGAAATGGGCAATATCGCTTATTTCTCTTGCTCTCTCCTTTCTGAAAAGTTAGTCTGAATTCTAGTCTACTGAAAGGAGAAATGAGATGCCACGCAATCTCTCCTTATCTGAGGCAAAAGCGAAACTCAGCAAGATCATCGCAGACATAGAACGGACAGAAGAAGAAATTACTATCACCCGGAACGGGCGTCCTGCCGCTGTCCTGATGAGTGCGGACGAATTCGCGAGTTGGCAAGAAACAAGAGCAATTCGTCAGAATCCCGAATTGATGCGAGAAATTAAACGTGGACTTCGGCAACTCCAGAAAGGACAACCATTCACTTTTGAAGATATCTTTGGAGAGCCGCTCTGAAGGAAGAGTATGGCAAAAACGCCCCGGTATCGTATAGAAACCGCGAAAGCTGTCCGAGATGCAATTATTCACCTCCCCCCACATCTCAACCGAAGAGTGAAAGCAGCCTTTCGAGCTATCGCGGGCAATCCGCATCAGGCAAAGCCTCTCAAAGATGAACTGATAGGACTCCAAAGTTATCGAGTCGGCAGGAACCGGCTTGTCCTGCGTATCAAAGGCTCCGTCATCGAAATTATTGCTTTCGGTCCCCGGAGTAATATCTACGAACGCGCTGCTGCTGAACTCAGCATCTCATTGCGTGCCAAAGACGAAAACCACGAGAAAGGGTGACGCTCGTGAACGTGACCCATCTCTCTTGTTCAGCGTGCGCAGCCTACCACGCGTCGCATCAGCTCCATAATCTGTGTACCCAATGCGGCAAGCCCTTATTGGTTCATTACGATCTTGAGCGGGCTGCGACGACCTTACAGCAAGACCGCCTGCCGGCTCGCCCTTCAAGCCTGTGGCGTTATCGAGAAGTGCTGCCCGTTGTCCGGGCCGACAATATCGTCAGTCTGGGTGAGGGCTGGACGCCGTTGCTGCACACTCGGCGGCTGGGTGAACAACTCGGCATGCCGCGGCTCTATATCAAAGATGAGTCGTGCAATCCCACGGGATCATTCAAAGCGCGCGGCATGGCCCCGGCCGTCTCAATGGCCAAAGAACTCGGAGTGAAAAAGCTGGCCGTTCCCTCGGCCGGGAATGCGGCGGGCGCGCTGGCGGCCTATGCGGCGCGGGCCGGACTCGAAGCCTATATATTTATGCCCGCGGATGTGCCGCTGGCTAATCGGCTGGAATGCGAACGGACAGGGGCTCACGTCACCCTTGTTGACGGTCTGATTACGGATTGCGGCAGGCTCGTCGCCGAACGCAAAGAGCAGGAAGGCTGGTTCGATGTCTCGACATTGAAGGAGCCCTACCGGCTCGAAGGCAAGAAAACGATGGGCTATGAGTTGGCGGAACAGTGTGGCTGGTCCCTGCCGGATGTCATTCTCTATCCCACCGGTGGAGGGACGGGGCTGATCGGCATGTGGAAGGCGTTTGACGAAATGGAAAAACTCGGTTGGATCGACACGCGCCGGCCCCGCATGGTAAGCGTACAGGCGGCGGGCTGCGCCCCCATTGTGCATGCCTTTGCCACTGGTGCATCACACGGCGCGGAGATTGCCAGGCCGCATACCCTTGCCTCAGGCTTACGCGTTCCTGCGGCGATTGGCGATTTCATCATGCTCGATATTCTGCGAAAAAGCGGTGGCACGGCGGTGAGTGTCAGCGATGAGGAACTGCTGGCCGCGGTCGGGGAAATCGGCTCGGCCGAGGGCATCTTTCCGGCACCGGAGGGAGCGGCCTGTCTGCCGGCGCTCAAGCGCCTGCTGCAGCGGGGCGAAGTTAAACCCGACGAATCTGTCGTCCTGTTTAATACCGGTTCGGGGCTGAAGTATCTTGACGTTTTACCGGCTTAAATCGAAACGCAAGAGACTGTGACAGTCCATTGGTAATTGAGCCATGCTCTAAGAATCACCTTCCCGCTGTCGGGCATAGGCTTCACGTATTGCGTCTAATAGTCCGTCCGAGCGGCACTCATATTGTGAGAAGTCCTGGATATTATCCCGTTTCAAGTGCAACTGGCCCTCACCGACGTTTCCACGATGTTGCCCTGTAGAGAAGTAACGATTCGTTTCAACCTCTCTTGAGGAAAGAACCCAATATCTGATGCGGTCGCGCCATACCGCAACCCATACAAAAACATCACAACAAGCGGGCTTTATCTGCTGAAAGTTCATATCGAACTGTTTGTCGGAATCCGACGAGAGGGCCTTTACATATAGGGGAGCGTCGCTGTCAAAATCCACCGCACGTGAAGCCTTTACTTCAATTTTAATCCGGCCATCAAGAAAGAAATCATATTGACCGGAATACTGCGGGTCGAGCTTCTTTTTCGGTTTCACCAAGTCAGGCACAAGTGCTTTCAGATGCCCCTGTGCCCAGGTCTCGCCAAAGCCTCTCGGGGCGCTGATCTCAAAAATATAAAGGTACAGGTTTCTGGCGATATAATCGTCTCGGAGTTCAATGTAGGCGTCGAGCGGCAATTTATTGAGGCCAAGCAAGGTGGAGATAATGTATTCGTATTCATTAAAAGGATAGATCGAAACGAGGTTTTCCAGCCTTTCTCGGAACTCATCTGCATTATCCAGGGCTGCAATCATCTCATCGAGAGTTTGTCGAAGTTTTTCCACCGCTGCTGTCTCCTATACTTCTGTTTTACAGAAGGTCAAGCTGGTGGGATTGCTCCGTGATATGAGCTGGGGTGCTGCTTATGGCGGGGTCAGAAATGGAAGGCAGGACATCTTCAAAAGGATGTCCATTCTGCCAACCGAGCCGCCCGGCTTTCCGCCACAATTCCAGGCGACGTATGGTTATTTCACAGTAAATGGGGTCAATGTCTGTTGTAACGCACCGGCGTCCCAAACGTTCGCACGAGAGTAATGTTGATCCTGAGTGCGCAAAGAAGTCTATGACGAGATCGTCCTTGCGAGAACTTGCCGAGACTATACGGTCTATGGCCTTGAGTGGTTTCTGCGCATAGCAGCCGGAGACGTTCTCCTCCATCCGATAGAAAACCTGCTGAATATCAACCCACACGTTCCCGGGTCTGATATGCTCAGATTTACTCCGTTCGATATTTTCAGTGCGCTCCCCTCCGACTTCTTTGTAATACCCACGGAGGATTTTGGGGATGTCAGTATAGTGAACCTCAAAAAATGGATTTCCCTTTGTGTAATAGAGCAGTTCTTGCCGAACCGACATCCAGTTTTTCTGCGTTCCGTAGCCACGTTGATTTCTCATGGTCAAGAACGAACGCGCCTGAAAGTTCTCCACCGTGCGCATCATGACCATGAAATCAGGAAGGGGCTGGAAGGCGTTTCTCTGGTCTGCGCCAATCCAGACATAGAATGACGAGTTCGGGGAAAGTACCGAGTCGTTCATACGTACCCATTGTTCTGACCAGTCGATAAAATCGTGAAGTTTTCTGACTTCAAAAGCAACGAGGTTGTACGGCGGGTCCTGAATCGCCAATGCGGCTTGCTCTCCGTTCATGAGCAACCCTATCTGGCTTGCGTCCGCCGTATCGAGACAGCCTACCTTATGGCGGCCTTGTGGGTCTTCCCAGATTTCTCCCGGCTTTAAGCGACAGTACGGAAGCAGCCGTTGCCTCAGCGTGTCGTCTTCATCAAGTCTGGGAAGGGGATTATTTTTCATCTCCTCTTCACTTTTCAACAATCTTACGCCATCACGTTCGCGCGCAGCACGCGGCCAGACAAGGGGCCGGTCTGTTCCCCATCCGAGAACAGGAGCTGTCCATTCAAGATCGTATGCGCGATACCCGTTGATTTTTCGATATAGCGTAGTCCTCCACCGGGAAAATCGTGCACCGGCTCCTGTTTGCCGCAGTTGACGGTCTCGGGATCAAAGACCACCAAGTCGGCGATCAGGCCCGTAGCGATCGTCCCGCGCAGTGGAACGCCAAAGACCTGGGCGGGCACGGATGTCAACTTACGGATAGCCTCTTCGAGCGACAACATCTGTTTGTCACGTACCAGCGTTCCGAGCAGGTAGGTCGCGTAGCCCGCCTCACAGCGCATATCGGCATGTGCCCCGCCATCGGACAAACCGACCAGGGTATGCGGATGGGTGAGCATGTCTCTATTGACCTCGCCGAACTCGTACAAGAACTGCATGTCCAGATCGTCATTGAGGGCCAGCTCAAAAAACAGATCAAGCGGGTCTTTCCCTCGCTCGCGGCTCAGGCTGGCCAAGCTCTTGTCCAGCAGGGGTTGCAACTCCGGCTTGTTGACCGTGAACACGCTCAACTGCTCCCACTGTCCGGTGAAAATACGCGGCTGTTTCAGCTCTGCACGAAACGCGGCTCGAAAGGCAGGGTCGGCACACATACGCTGCTGCTCGTCCAAGGGTCGGTCAAAGATATCTTTCCAGCAATCAAAATTGCCAAAGATAAACGGGCGCTTCAGACTAAAGCGGGCGCTCTTGTAATGGCACGGCACCTGCCCCAGCGGCAGATAGCCCCGATCAAACAGTGGTACCACACGATTGACGGCGGCCTGCCAGGCGTCGGGGGGCGCTTCCGGCTTTTGCAGCAGACCCAGCCACGTCACCGGTCGTTCGCTCTGGAGCAGCAGAAAGGTCAGCAGGTCGTACTCCTCATCAGACAAAAACCCCGGGCTCCGCGTGAGCGCAATCTCGATACTGCCCCGGCCGAGTTTTTTGAGCACGCTGGACAAGGCTCCCAGTTCGTCCCGGCTAGCCACTCGACACGGCAGCGGTCGGCCCTGAAACCCGAGGTGCTGAGGCAGGACGGTTGTGGAAAAACCAAATGCGCCAGCGTCCATAGCGGCCTGGAAAAGCCCGCTGAGTTGCCGAACCTCGGACTCCGTTGCCGCCCGCTCCTTGCTCTCCTCTCCGAGCACATACTGGCGCAACGGCGAGAGCGGCAACATCATGCCGACATTCATCCCCAGCCCGCGTCGGCCGATGGCGTTGAGGTATTCGTCAAAGCCCTGCCAGGACCAGTCAACCCCGCGTTGCAGCACCTCCAGGGACATGCCTTCGACATTGACCAGATCACCAACTAGGGCTTCCCGGTCGGCAGGCTTGCACGGAGCGAGGCCCACCCCGCAGTTACCCATGATAATCGAGGTTACCCCGTGCCAGGACGAACACGTTGCCAGCGGGTCCCAGAGGATTTGGGCGTCGTAATGGGTATGATGATCAATAAATCCTGGGCACACGAGCAGCCCGCCAATATCGAGGCTGGTGACTGCCTCGTGTGACGGGATATTGGCCTCAACCGCGGCAATCCGATCTCCGCTCAGCGCAACGTCCGCGGTAAACCGCTCCCGGCCGGTGCCATCTATGACGGTTCCTCCTTTGAGCACGACATCATAGGCCATAAGGCTCTCCTTTTTTCACGGACGAGACGGTCGCTTCTTGATCAGATAGGCATGCATCCCCTCAAGCACGACTTCATCGCGTTGATTGGTGATACGCGTCTTGAGGCGCAGGACGCCGACCTCGGTCTTGGGAATGAGTTCGCTGACCTCAAGCTCCGGCCGGATGGTATCACCAATCAGAACCGGTTTGAGAAAGCGGGAAGACTGCTCAAGAAAAGCCACCATTGACTCTTCAACCAGCGGCGATAATTCGGACGCGCCCAGCGCCCCCATAGATGTGACCAGCAAACCGTGCGTAACCCGTTTGCCGAAGCGCGTGGCCTTGGCGTACTCGTCGTCGTAGTGAATCGCATGATTATCGCCCGTCATGCCGGAGAAGAACAGAAAATGGGCGTCAGTCAGAGTCTTGGCCGGCGAGCGAAAAACCTCGCCGACCTCGAAATCTTCAAAGTACTTCGTTGGAGTCATCTACTTCTCGTCCAGCACGGCAATCGCGTCGATTTCTATGAGCGCTTCCGGGCGCAGCAGCTCTTTGACCACAATCCCGGTTGCCGCGGGAAAGCCGTTCGTAAAGAACTCACGACGCACCGCGGCGGTCCCGCGATAGCCTTCTTTGGTGGTGATATAGTCCACGGTCTTCACAATATCGTCAAAGCTCGCTCCGGCGGCGTCCAGGATCTTGCCGATCTTCTGAAAGATCTCACGTGTTTGGGTCACAATATCGCCCGCGCCAACAATTTCTCCCTTGACATTAAACGCGGTCAGGCCGGAAATAAACAGCAGATTCCCCTTGCGCACCGCAGGCGAGAACGTATAGCGCTGGTCAAATCCCCAGGGATCAACGATTTCAAGTTTCGGCATAGACTACTTCCTCCTCTCGTCCACTCTCGATTACGCTGGACGCGGCAGCTTGCAGGCACGGGCCGTCCAGTTCAAGCTGCGCGGTAATCTCGGCCAGCGCCTCTTCGGCGCGACCCCGAAAGTCCTCAGGCGTTTCCCCGGCCTTGAGGTGCGGAATGACCACGATGGGAATATCCGGCATGGCCATGGCTTTGGCCTGGTCCTGGGCCGCAACCAGGAAGGTATCAAACGTCACGACAACGGCGCGCACCCCCCGCTTCCACAGCTTTGCGGCGTCGAGCATACAGCCCGACGTACACGACCCTCAGGCACACAGGCCGACAACGGCCTGCTGGGAGGCAGTGGCAACCTCGTTCATCAACGCCTCGGGCGACGGGCGGGTAAACACCGGTTTGCGCCAGATCGACGCTGCGCTCACGGACGGCTTTGCCTCCAGGAGTTCCTTGAGACGTTCAAAAAACTGCCCGGCGATCTCGTTGCCAAAGCCGTTATTGACCAAGCCGATCACGCGGCCCGTGGCAGTATGATCGATTTTCTTTTCTGCAAATGGCCGGCGGACTCCAACGGGGCTGAGTACCCGCATATGACACCTCACTGTTGAATTTCCTTGGTCACGGCAAACCCACCGAGTCCGCCCCAACCCGGACAGATCGCCGCGAAATACGTTTCTCCTCCAGCAACAACAATATGGATATTCCCCGGTCGCTCAGTAATGGGCACCCGGTAGTCGTCATTGTCTTTCTCCACCCAACTCGGCCAGAACTGGTCTGATATCCCCAGGGCGTCAACTTCCCGAATATCTCCCAGTCTGGTCCGGGCGTGCTCCCACAGATACACCCGAATCTCAGGCTTGGACCAGCCTTCGCGGTGAAACTGCCGTGCCTGCCAGGGATTCAACACAACCAGGGTCTCTCCCATGGCTTGGACATTATTGCTGCCCAAGCCGCTGAGCGAGCTGACCAGGCAGGCCAGCATCTGTTTGACCGTGCCATAGCACAGCACCGAGTGGGGCGCCTCGCAGCTAAACACGGTCACGGCGTTTTTGCCGGCTTCGATACCACGCTCCACGTACAGCGGCTCCCAGGGGTTTGCCTCTTCCTTTTCCGCAATGCAGAAACTCCACTTGCCGGGGTGGGCCTGGGTTGACTTATCCACCTCGCCCGGAATATTCCCGCCCAGATTCCAGAGGATCAGACGGATGGCACGGCCGATGGTCCCATTTGCCCGAAAGCCGTTGCCAAACACCCCATCGCCCGCGTTGAGTTTGAGTTGTATCGCAATCGGGCCATGGACAATGGTTAAGGGGACACAGCAGTGGGTGGTTGTCTGGACGCCGTTCAGATTGTGCTCGGGCTCCAGCATGGCCTCGACCACGGCAATGATAACCGGGAAATACTCGGGCCGGCAGCCAGCCATGACGCTGTTAATCGCCAGCTTTTCAATCGTGGCAATGCCTTGGGCCGGCGGAATCTCACCCAGCTCCTCGTGCGGCTCACGACCCGAGGCCGCGATCATGGCCGCAACGAGTTCTTCGGTCGGCGGAACAATAGCCAAACCGTCGGTCCAGCCGCGCTCAAAGAACAGCTCGACCGCGGCGTGGTAGTCGTCAACGTCAATCTGCTCGGCTGTGAACTGCATCGCCCCTCCAGGCCATCCTCTGATGTCTACACAGCCCACAGGGACAGCGTCAAGGGTTTGCCTCGTCCACCTTGCAATTCAAGCCCTTGAGAGCACTTACGCCACCAGCATCTTCTCATTACAGGTATGAATCGTGACATCTGGGATGCGCATGAAGTCCGTATCTGTGGTCGCGATGATAGAAACCTCATGGTCCTGCCTAATAGACCAATGATAGGCGTCCCGAGGCAGTAAGAAGTTCCGTTCCATTGTTTTGAGCGCCGTTTCATACGAGCCCGCGGCTGTTCCAATAAAGGAGATATGAGGGAAGTGCAAAGGGAGGCGCTCCCCTCCAAGAGTTAGCTTGCAGCCCGCTTGGGCGGAGGCAGCTCTTCAGCATTCCCGGCCGGCTGAACCGATAATCCCTCAGGGATATGAATCGTGGAAGTCGGGAAGGCGGCTTGGGCGCCGTGCGATTCGATAATCTCCAGGATTTTCAGCAGCACATCCTGCTTGACCTTATGGTAGTGGGTCCAGCTTGTCGTCTTGGTGAATGTATAGACAAAGAAATCCAAAGACGACGGAGCAAAGGCATTGAAATTGACCATCAGAATCCGCGAGGTATCGATCTCGGGATGGGAACGCAGCATCTGCTCAACCGCATGGACAATAGGCTCCATCTTGTTGGCGTCGTCATAGCGGATGCCGATCGTCTCGTAGATGCGACGGTTCAACATCCGTGAGGGATTCTCCACCGCGATCGTGGTAAAGATCGCGTTCGGGACGTATAACGGCCGCTTATCAAAGGTGCGGATACGCGTCAGTCGCCAACCGATCTGCTCAACGTCTCCCTCAATCTCACGGTCCGGAGAGCGGATCCAATCGCCCACCGCAAACGGACGGTCGAGATAGATCATCAGGCCCCCGAAAAAGTTGGCCAATAAATCCTTGGCGGCAAAGCCGATAGCAAGGCCGCCAATACCGCCAAACGCCAGCACTCCGGCGATACTCACCCCCAGCGTCTGTAAGATCACCAAGATCGCGACAATCATCACAGACAGGCGCAGCAGCTTGGCAACGGCATCCATGGTGGTGCGGTCATGGGCTTCGCCCGTGTCCTCATATTTGGCGATAATCGCCTCTTCCCCCTCTCTGATGAGGCGCACCAAAAACCAGGCAAAGAGGAACACCACTCCCAGCAGACGCACCGGGTCAAGCGCCGGAACAAGCCCGAGTTCGGCCTGCTGCCTGACAATATCGAGGGTCAAGCTCAGGCCGAGAAAAAGCACCAGAAAAGCCAGCGGCCTTTGCAGCGCCGTGACGAACGCATCATCCCAATAGGCATGCGAGTCCAGAGCTGTGTGATGCAAGCGGTTGAGGAGCCGCCGCAAGAGAAAATGCGCCGCGAGGGTGAGGACAACAATGACAACAATCTGGACCAGCCACGAGGTGCCCCAGTCAGGCGTGTCGATGAAAAGGCGTGAGAGTTCCATACCTGCCTCTGTCGTATTGTCTGGCGTGTGAATGACGGGTCTCAACGCATGACAACCAACCAGCGCGCACTCCAGTATATAAAGAAGAGCGCCACTGCCTGAACTACATGGTAGAGAGCATTACAACTCAAGTACACGGGGTGGAGGCTCCACCGTGCTTGCTGTATTCCCGCGGCAACGAATGTCAGGACGAGTCCGAGCAGGCCGATCAAAATCGCCGACTCACGGCCTTGGTGATACACCAGACCATAGACAACCAACAGGAAAAGCGTAGCCGGCAGATAGTATAAAATGGCGACCAGAAAATCATGCGTGACGAACAGCACGACCGCGCAGTAGAGGGCGAAGAGCGCAACAGCGCCGGACTGAATCCAGGTGGCCACGCTTTCCGAGCAAGAGAGCCGCGCGCCGATGATCCAGCCGCACAGCGCGGTGACTCCAATCGCGATGAGGGTCGCTCCCCAGAGGAGGCTATGGCCGAAGGTATCCGCGTTGGGGAAGTAGCCGTGCACCGTTCCGCCACTGAGGGCGGCCAGACCGATTGACGCAAAAAAGACGGCAAACCAGAGGCGCAGCGGGTTGTCCACCTGACCATGGACGAGCAGCCAATAGGCAAACAGCCCGCACTCCAGCGTGAGGGCATAATCGGTCAGGGTGACATCCGGCTCGTTCATGATCGTCGTCTCACCGCCACTCCTTGTTCTGGTGTGGTCTTTCCGTTACCACACTGACAAAAAGGATTGAATACAAAAAGGAGGGCAGCATGAAATATGGCATTCAACTCGGTGGTGGGGCGTCCGTGTCCCAACGCGACTCGCTCAAAAAACTCGCCGCTGCCGCAGAAGAACTGGACTTTGATTCGCTCCTGATCGGCGACCACATTGTCATTCCCAAACAGATTAAGGCCCCCTGGCCCTATGACGAATATGTTGGCGGCAAGACGCCGTATGCGGTCTACACCGAAATGGTCTGGCTGGACCCGTTCGACACCATGGCCTTTCTGGCGGCGACTACGGAACGGGTCCGCCTCGGGATCAGCGTCGTGATCGTGCCGTATCGGCACCCCTTTGATGTTGCGCGTCGCGTGGCCACCATCGATGTGCTGGCCGGCGGACGTTTCATCATGGGCATTGGGGTGGGCTGGCTGGAAGACGAATTTCGTCTGCTGAACATTCCCTTTACCGAGCGAGGCGCCCGCACACGTGAATATATTGCCATGATGCAGGCCCTGTGGACGCAGGACTCGCCCCGTTTTTCCGGGAAATTCGTCGAGCTGCAGGAAGATGTCAACGTCTTGCCCCGCCCGCTCCAAAAGCCCCATCCGCCCATCTGGGTGGGGGGAGAATCCAAGCCGGCGTTACGGCGTGTGGCCGCTTTCGGCAATGGCTGGCACTGTGGCCTGGTCCTGCCCGAGCGGATTCCCGGCCTGCTGGATCAGATCAAGGGTCTTATGGACGAAGCCGGTCGCGATTTTCACGAATTGGAGATTAGCGCGCTGGCCCTCTCCAACAGAGCTGGCGACCAAGAGCTTGACGCGTATCATGCCGCCGGCGTTGACGTGCTCTATATGCTGCCGCTGAGCGACGAGACCGATGCCGTTATTGAGGAAATGCGCAATTTTGCCGAGCGAATGAGAACATCACATTAAGCAGGGAGAACTCCCCTTTCATTGCTGTAGCTCCCGGGCCGGCGTGACCCCGATCATACTGTCTCGGGTGACCAGTTCGGCGAGCGCCTCCTCGCTCAGGCCCTCGGTTCCGGCTGGCCGTTGCGGGATCACCAGATAGCGCATATCGGCCGTGCTGTCGTACACCCGGACCTCGATATCGGGCGCGATTTCCAGGCCGAATTCCGTGAGGACGGTCCGCGGCTCTTTCACCACCCGGGCTCGGTAATTGAGACTTTTATACCAGTCGGGCGGCACGCCGAGGAGAGAACGGGGATAGCAGGAACACAGGGTACAGACCACGACATTATGAATAGCCGGCGTGTTCTCCACCGCCACCAGCGTACTCCAGGTGTCCACGTCAATGCCCAGCGTGGCAATGGCCGCCTTGGCGTCGGCAAGCAGGTGTTGCTTAAAATATGGATCGACCCAGGCGCGCGCAATCACCCGCGCCCCGACGGCTGGAGAGCGGGCATCCATATCTTCGACCGCCCGCCGCACGTCGTCCGCGCTCAGCAGTCCCTTTTCGATCAGCAGGGCCTGAATGGCTTCGACCCGCTGCTCGTAATAGGTCAGCTCGGCCTCCTCTTCAAGCGGCAGGTGAGGGTCGGGCGCATCGTGTTCGTGCATCGTCTACTCCTCGGGAGCTGGCTCCAGCCAGTGTTCATAGATATCGATCAATAACCGGTCGTTCTGGCAGAAAGGGGCAGACGCGGCGGATTCAGCGTGCGTCCAGATATGGGTTTGATCGAAGCGGACTAAATACAGCGTTTGCTTGGGGCGTCCGTCTCCGCCATAGGCCAGCGTCTCGGGATTGCGGAACGCACCGTGGACGGCCTCGATGATGCCGACTTTGCCTTGGATATAGGTTGGCGTCCGGTAATGACCGGCCGGGGAAGCGACTCGGATGCGCACCCGGTCTCCGGGCTGATACGGCATCGTCCGTCCCTAGTAGGCCGACAACCCGCCGTCAACCGGCACAACGGCGCCAGTCATCATGCGGGCTTCGTCCGAGGCCAGAAAGAGCGCTACCCGGGCGATATCTTCGGGCTCGCCCACCGAGAACGGATACTTCTTCAGTTGGGATTCCAGGTTGACAACACCCGCCTGACAGGCCGCCGGCGGCCTGTCTACGCCCAGGCGTTGCCGTACCCGGTCGGTCATGATCACACCCGGACAGATCACATTGGCGCGAATCTTGTCCTTGGCATACGTCCCGGCCAGCACCTGGGTAAAAGAAATGACGCCACCCTTGGCCGCGGTGTAGACATGCAGCGGAAACGATCCCTGCAACGCAACGACGGAGGACATATTGACAATCGCGCCACCACCGGTCTTGACGAGTTCAGGAATCCCGTGCCGACAGCACAGAAACGGGCCGAGCAAATCGAGCGACTGGGTATGCTGCCAGACCGACATATCCACCTCAGTCACCGTCGTATCTTCGGCAATCGATCCGCCCGCACAGTTATACAGAATGTCGAGCCTGGCATAGCGCGCCACCGTTTGGTCGATAGCGTTTTTCACGCTCTCCTCGATGGTGACATCGGTTTCTATGAAAACCGCCTCTCCACCAGCCTCACGGACCAGGCGTTCGGTTTCGCGACCGAGTTCGGGTTTGAGTTCGGCAATAACGACCTTTGCGCCCTCTTGGGTAAAAATCCGGGCGGCAGAGCGGGCAATGCCTGAACCCGCCCCGGTAATGAACGCGACTTTGCCATCCAAGCGTCCCATTCCTTCCTCCTTTCAAGCCGGACTTCACTCAGTCGTTGCGATTTTGCGCTGGTCCACGATCTGTTCAGCCTTGCGGTCAATTTCAGCCTTGGTGAGAACATTCTTCTCAATCAGGAGCGCTTCAATCGCGCTGATCCAGCGTTCGTAATAACTCATGGTTTCATACGCCTCGGGCGGCAGACTTTCGAGCGCCCGCCGCAACTCATCGACCCGGATGACGCGCCGGTCCGCACTGCTCAGTAGCACGAGCAAGGCATCGGTCCGTTTCTCCCAGAACGACAGCTCATGTTCTGCCCTGTTGATCGGTCCGGCATCGGGCCAGCCCCCACGGTCATGTACGCTCGGCATGCGACCATCCTTCTTTGCGAGTCAGTTTGTACCCTTCTGCCTCAAAAGTCCTATAAATGGAAGCGCTGAAACGGAGTTTGTCTTCCCTTTCGGGCTCGGTTATAGTCGGCCCCATGCTGAAAGCCGGCGATATCACCATTCACTTTTTGAACGACGGGCTGTGGTGGGATGACGGCGGCGCGCAGTTCGGTATTGTCCCGCGTGAAATCTGGCAACGAGAGAAGCGACCCAACGAGCGCGGGCGCATTACCATGAGTCTGACCTGTCCGCTGATTGTGACTCGGAGTGAACTCGTCGTCGTTGACACCGGCATCGGGAATCGGCTGAGTGAACGGGAGCAACAATTTTTTACCCCCCGACGCGGAAACGGTCTGACTGGCCAGTTGTGCGCCCTCGGCTACGCGCCAGAAGACGTGACCCATGTCGTGCTGAGTCATCTGCATTTTGATCATGTCGGCGGTGTCATTGATAAAGCGGACGACGGCACGATCACGCCAGTTTTTCCCAATGCCCGTGTGGTTCTGCAACGGGCGGAGTGGGAGTTGGCAACCCATCCGCCGGACGAACGTCTTGCCGCGGCCTACCGACACGCCCCGGAATGCCTGGAGCCGCTTACGAACGTTGCCCTCCTTGACGGGGATACGACGCTGACCGCTCACGTTCGCACAATCGTCTCGGGCGGCCATACCAGCCCGCACCAGTGCGTCATTGTTGAAACGGATGGAACCGGCTTGATTCACTTCGCCGATATTGTGCCGACGACCGCGCACCTGCGTCTCGCCTGGAACGCCGCGTATGACACTGACCCGTTAGAGACAATCGCCGCAAAGAAACGGCTCTACACCGAGGCCAGACAGAAAAATCTATGGGTTTCGTTTTCTCACGACGACGTGGTCGCCGCCGGACGTTTTTCCGACGAAGCGGGGAAAACCCCGACGCTGGCGGAGACGATTCCCATCGCCCCTCCCGGCGGAGCATAGACCGCCTATTCAACTGAGAGTTCGACGCGGCGATTTACGGCTCTGCCTTCCGGATTGTCCGAGCCATCGTCTCTGGCGTTGGGAGCCATGGGCTCGATTTCTCCTCGTCCCACGATTCGGAGACGGTCGGCGGCAACCCCACTCTTTACCAGATAGTCTCGTACCGCTTCCGCCCGAGCGCGGGAGAGGCTCAGGTTGAACGACTCGGAGCCAACCGCATCAGCGTAGCCCTCAATCAGGACGGAGAGGGTCGGGTTATCGTTGAGAATACGAACCGTCTCATTCAGTTCCGGCAGGTATTCCGGTCGTATCGTTTGGTCGTTGAAGGCAAAGGGGATTCCTTGCAGGACGATATCCTTCGGAGCTGCTTCATCCTTTGGAACTGCTTCGTCCTTTTCTACAAAAGGCGATGGGGGTGAGGGAGGCCGGACCGGCTGCGGACTCGCGTTTTGATCGGGCGTCTTCTGCTCGTCCGCCATCCCTGACACATGGACCTGCTCACCAAGATCGTCTTCAGCGTCATAGATAAAAATCCCTAGCGCGCCAACAAGCAGCACTCCCCCGACGAGGGCAGACGCGCGCCAATAGGCGAGGATGAAAGCGGGAGAGAAACCCGCAAACAGCCCAATCGAGTACGGCACCAGGAAAGACCAGTTCGCGGCAAGGACAGCGAGTATTCCAGCGGTGACGACGGTTCCGAAGAGGGCCGCAAAAAACTTCTGCGGAGCGCGAAAGGACGTGGGCCGAACGGCTTCCAGGCGACGATTGGGGCGCTTGCGAACACCTTGGAGGGACCGGGCCGCCCTCGCCATCCACCAGACGTTCAGTTGCAGCCAGACCTGGCCGTGGATCATTCCCCAGACGAACCCGCACAGGACGGCAGCAAGCGCGATAAGCACGCCAGTACTATAATGAGTAAACGTGCCAACATCTACCTGTCTGTTGGAGGGCGCGCTTACTCATTCAGTGCCTCCATACCGAAACGCCAGGGCGGGGCCCATACTGCCTCCCCTCTCAACAGGTCTTTGAGCCGTCAAGACGGGATACCGCTGCTCAGACGAACTCTACTTGTTGAGACGTGCGCCAACGCGATAGGCTTGGACACCTCACGCACCGAGCAGGTGTGTTGGACCGCCGTGCAGCATATCGTATGGATACGCCTTCCTTGACTTCCGCCTCGGACCGAAAACCGCACATCTTCTACGGGTGGTGGTTGGTCGCGCTCAGCGGCTTCATCATGATGTTGGCCCATGTCCCACTGTTTCACGCCATGGGCGTGTGGGCCGTTGCCCTGGAACGAGAGTTCGGCTGGAGTCGGACCCAGCTCGGCCTGGCCCTGACGTTTACCCGCATTGAGGGCGGCCTGATGGGTCCGGTCGAAGGCTATCTGACCGATCGTCTCGGTACGCGCCGTATGGTCCTCATGGGTCTCTTTTTTCTTGCCACCGGGTTCCTGTTGTTGAGTCAGGTTGACGGTCTGTGGATGTTTTACACCGCCTATGTCGTCATGGCGGTCGGCCAGGGATTCGGCGGCTGGCTGCCGCTGATGACAATGCTGAACCACTGGTTTGTCCGACGCCGGGCGAGTGCGATCGGCTGGGCCAATGTCGGCAGTCGCCTGGGGGCATTATTCCTCGTCCCGGCGATTGCCTGGGCCATTGATCCCGACTACGACCGTCTCGGCTGGCGGCTGACCGCCCTGCTGCTGGCGGTCTTTACCCTTGTGGTTGCGGTCCCGCTGACGCGGCTCATCCGTGACCGACCGCAGGACTCCAATCTGCTGCCCGACGGCGGGCCCGCACCGCACAGGGCCGAAGAAGGCAATCGGCAACGCCCGGTGACCGCTGAGCGTATCAGCCCCGCTCCCACTACCGACCTGACCGCCGCTCAGGCACTCAGAACACCCGCCTTTTGGCTCATCTCCTTTGGCCACGGTTTTACCTCCATGGTGCTCCTGGCTATCATGGCCCACCTGGGGCTGCTGATGGAGGATGCGGGCTTTTCGGTTCAGACAACGGCCTGGCTCGTATCTGTGTACACCGCTGTTTCCATGGTTTTTCAGCTCGTAGGCGGCTATGTCGGCGATCACATGCCCAAGCGTATCGCCCTGTTTATCTTCTCTACCCTTCAGGCGGCCGGCGTAATCGTGCTGACCTTCTCGACTTCGACGCCTATGCTCGTCCTGTTCGCCGTCCTCTTTGGCATCGGGTTCGGTGGACGCAATCCGCTCACGGTTGCGATTCGGGGCGACTATTTTGGTCAAACCTCTTTTGGCAGGATTCTCGGGCTGTCCACGGTCCCGATGAATATCCTCATGCTTGTCGCGCCACCCTTTGCCGGTTGGATGCGTGATGTTCGGGGGGATTATATCCTGGCTTTTTGGGTCCTGGCGGTATGCAGTTTCCTTGGGGGTCTCTGCTTTCTGTTTGCCAAAAATCCCAGGCCGGCGCCCGCACCACCCGTCCAATAAGAATTGACAGGTCTATTCACGTCCTCCTAGAATATGGGCCCTGAGAGTCTTCTGTATAACCTGCTTCCGCGAAGACTCCGAGGAAGGATCTCATTATGAGTACGCCCATTACCCTGCTCACGCTGTCTCACCAGTATGGCAGCGGGGGAAGCCTGATTGCCCGCGATCTGGGACAACGCCTCAACTGGAAAGTCTGGGATAAGGAAATTGTCCAAACCATTGCCTCCCAACAACACGTCTCTGAGGATTATATTGAAACCAAAGATGAACGCGTGGGCTCGTTTATCGAACGCCTGGTCGAATCATTTGGCGTCGGCGGTTTTGAGCGCGCGTATAACATCCCGCCGCCGCTGCGGCTGAAAGACAGCCAACTCGCGCGCCTGACCCGTAAGCTCATTGAAGAAGTCGCACAGGAGGGCAGCGCCATTATTGTCGGGCGCGGAGGCAACTGCATTCTGGCTCACCGGCCAAGGACCCTTCATGTTTTTGTGTTTGCCGCGCTCGACGCCCGTATTGAGCGCGTTATGCAAGTGGAAGGACTTACCACCGACGAGGCCAAGCGACGCATCACTGGCATGGATAAACTGCGGACAGATTACGTCCATAAGTGTTACCAGGCGGACTGGCGCGACGCGGACGGGTATAACCTCCAGCTCGACTCAAGCGTATGGGGGGAGACGGGAACCGCGGATTTTATCCTCCAGGCTTTGGAACATCATGTCGAGCCGGTTCGGAGCTGAGCCAAGGGTATCAGTATGACACACATGACTCCGATCATTGCCAATATCCGATTTCCTTTTAGTTTGATGAATGCTGCGGGTGCCTTATCGACCACGCGAGTAGAGTTGCTCGCCCACGCCCGTTCGGAAAGCGGCGCTGTTGTCACCAAGTCGATTACGCCAACCTCGTTTCTTGACCCCGGAGCGCAATGCGGCCTGGAAAACCCCGGCACCGACTACTACGTTGCGGTTATGCCGGAACTGTGTCAGTGGGACAAGCCTGTGATTGCCAGTGTTGCCGGTCTCACCATCGAAGAGTTCGTTCAGGTGGCGCAGACACTGACGCGAGCCGGTGCGGACCTGATTGAGATTAATCTGAACGATCCGCATGTACATACCCACGTGCATCCGTTTCAGTCTGTCGAACGCTTGGACGAGGTCGTTTCCGCGCTTCGCAGACAGATTGCCGCTCCGATTGCCATCAAGCTCCCGGCGACGGTTCCACTCACCCTTTCGGATGTCGTCCACACGCTGGTCCGAAATGATATTCCCGTTGTCATGTGTCACAATACCGGGGCGAACGGTGATCCGTCTCAGGCCCAGGCCGTTCTTGAGGCCGCGGAGGGAAAACTCGATGTGATCGGCGTAGGGGGTGTATCAACCGGCGCGCAAGCGCTCGCTATTCTCCAACAGGGCGTGAAGGCCATTCAGGTCGGCTCGGCGGTCGTCAAGGAGGGTGTAGGGGTATTCGCGCGGCTGAAACACGAGCTGAGGGAGTTGATGGGGACGGATACCGCAAAGCTGGCATCCTAGAACTGTTTGAGAAAATTCCGGGTTCGTGGGGGCCCCTCTTCACTCGGCATGTCCTGTAACTGCTCCGCCAGTTTCCGCATATCCTCTACGGTATCCACATCGTACCAGCGTGGGATCAGGCGTATATTCAGGTTATGCAAGCGGGCCTGTTGCAAGGTCTGCTGCATGACCCTTTCCGTACTCCACTCGATATGCTCAAACAGTGCCGGTAACCTGCTCTGTCCGGCCTGCGCGCCGATACAGTAGTAGCCGCCGTCACGACTCGGTCCGAGGACGGCATCACAGCCCGGACTCTCCAACAGATCGAAGGCCGAACGGAGATAGGCGAGCGGCACGGAGGGGATATCGCTCCCCATGAGCGCCACCCGCGTCGCTGCTTTCTCGAACAGATCAACAAAGATATTCAGCTCACGCTCACCAAGATCATTGCCCCGCTGCGGCAGGTAGCGGACGGAGGAAGGCAGCAGCGCACGAAAGCGTGGCTCGCTATCAGCCGGGGTAAAAGCGACCCAGACCTGCACGTCTTCGAGCCGGGATACCCGTTCAACCGTATCAATCAGAAAGCAACGCGCCAGTTCCGCGGCCTGGTCGGGCTGAAGCGGCGGACAGAGGCGCGTCTTGACCTGTCCGGGCAGCGGCCATTTGGCAAAGATCACCAGCGCGTTAGCAGACATGAGGGGGTGTGTAGCGTGGATCGCTGTGGGGGGCAAACGTGCTTGCCACAGGGAGAAGAAGCCCTGGAGCTATTTGCGAAAATCCTGGAGTTTAAGTACTTTGTGGCGTGGGTGGTGCGAACGAAAAGAAGAGAGGCGTAGAGGCTGTCTCCTTTGAAGACGGGCAAATATGACTGATAAGTCGGAATTACTCGCCCTTCTCCGGAGCTCGGTGAATGACCAGGATGCCGAGTTCAGGGATGGACAGTGGGAAGCCATTGACGCGCTGGTAAACCGACGCGAGCGCCTGCTGGTAGTTGAGCGAACCGGTTGGGGTAAGAGCGCTGTCTACTTCATTGCTACCAGAATTCTGCGTGATCGTGGGCGTGGCCCAACGCTTATCGTCTCGCCTCTCCTGGCGCTAATGCGCAACCAGATTGAGGCTGCTAGGCGTATTGGTATCCAGGCAGTAACCATCAATTCCTCGAATAAGAAGAGCTGGCCAGCTTTGCAGCGGACCGTCCACAACGATGAGGCTGACGCACTCCTGATTTCACCGGAGCGACTGGCTAATGACGACTTTGTAAAAGAGGTCCTCTTACCCATCGCCGACCGCATTGGTCTGTTGGTGGTGGACGAAGCCCACTGCATCTCCGATTGGGGTCATGATTTTCGGCCTGATTATCGACGCTTGGTCAACATCTTGCAGCGCGTGCCTGAAAACATGCCGATTCTCGGCACGACCGCTACGGCGAATAATCGTGTAGTTCAAGATGTTCGAGTACAACTCGGAGACATCGGGATTCAACGTGGCTCGCTGATGCGGAACACACTGGCCTTACAGAACATGCGACTGCCGTCACAGGCAGCCCGTTTAGCGTGGCTCGCGGAATATATCGACACCCTTCCGGGAACGGGAATCATCTACACGTTGACAAAGCGGGATGCTGAGCAGGTTGCCGCTTGGTTGATCGAACAAGGCGTTACCACGCGGGCCTACTTTAGTGGCGTGACGGATGACGGCTTTACAGATTCGGATGCTTATCGGCAATACCTCGAAGATCAGCTTCTTCAAAATCAGATTAAAGTCCTGGTTGCGACAACCGCCCTCGGAATGGGTTATGATAAGCCAGATCTTGGCTTTGTCGTCCATTACCAGGCCCCCGGCTCAATCGTTGCCTACTACCAGCAAGTCGGCAGAGCCGGGCGAGCAATCAATCACGCTGTCGGCATCCTGATGTCAGGCCACGAAGATGACGCCATCCATGAGTATTTCCGTCAGAGCGCCTTTCCGAGCGAATCGTGGGTAGAGACGATCCTTGACGTTCTTGAAGACAGTGACGGACTAGCCATCCGCGACCTGGAAGAAGCCGTGAATCTGAGATACGGGCAGCTTGAGCAGGCGCTTAAATTTCTGTCAGTCGAGAATCCAGCCCCTGTCATCAAGGATGGCTCCCTATGGCGGCGGACCCCGGTTCCTTACCGTATGGACCATGAACATATCAGCCGCTTGACGGAACAGCGTAGAATCGAATGGCGGGAAATGCAGAGCTACCTTGGAGAAAACGGCTGTCTGATGCAATTTCTCGCGGTGGCCCTCAACGATGAGAACTCACAGCCTTGTGGTGGATGCGCATCTTGTTTGGGGAGACCCATCGTCGAGCCGTCCTTTGGCCACGTGCAAGCCGTTTCGGCTTCCCACTTCCTGCGTCAATCAGAAATTCCTCTTGTCTGTAACAAACAAGTCGCCAGAGATGCTTTTACCGAATATGGCTTCAGGGGAAATCTGTCCCAAGAGTTCCGCGCCGAAACCGGCCGTATTCTCTCTCGGTGGGGCGATGCCGGTTGGGGACAGATCGTGGCGGACGACAAGCATAGAGGACGTTTTCGAGAGGCGTTGGTTGAGGCGGTAGTAGAGATGGTGCGGGATCGCTGGCAACCGGACCCACCGCCCGAATGGGTCACCTGCGTTCCGTCCCGAACACACCCGACTCTGGTTCCCAATTTTGCCCAAAGGCTGGCAACGGCGTTACAATTACCCTTCATGCCCATCGTGACCAAGACCAAGTACAATGAACCGCAGAAGGCACAGCAGAACAGATTCCATCAATGCCGGAATCTGGATGGGGCATTCCGAATCGACGAGCCCATCCCGAATGGTTCGGTACTCCTGCTGGATGATATTGTCGATTCCAGATGGACGATGACCGTCATCGCAGCATTGCTCAGACAAGCTGGCAGCGGTCCGGTCTGGCCCGTTGCTCTGGCTACAGCAAACGCAGGAGGCTGAAATGCAATTAGATAGTCAGGCTCAGGCCGTTTTGCTGTTGACGGTACCGTTTGGAAAATCGGGTACTGCGGAAGCAAAGCCTCTCTCGACCAAAGAATGGGCAAGGTTTGCAATCTGGCTCAGGGACCATGATCTAAAGCCCTCCTCTCTCCTGAAAGGTACTCTGGACAATTTGCTATCTGATTGGATAGATCAAGCGATCACACTGTCCCGGCTGGACAGTTTACTCGGTCGGGGCGCCCTGTTGGGCCTTCTCCTCGAGAAATGGCAGCGTGCTGGATTATGGGCTATCGCACGGTCCGATCCTGACTATCCGGACCGACTGAAACGAAGACTCAAGTTTGAAGCGCCGCCCATCCTGTTCGGTTGCGGAAACAAAACGCTCCTGAAAAAAGGCGGGATCGCGGTGGTCGGGTCACGAAATGCGACTGAGGAAGATATCACTTATACAAACAACCTCGGTGCCGAAGCCGCCGCTCAGGGCTACTCAATCGTGTCCGGCGGGGCACGGGGCGTGGATCAGAGCGCAATGCTGGGCGCTTTAGAGCGTGAGGGGACCGCTGTTGGGGTTTTAGCTGACAGTCTCCTGCGCTCAGCGACCTCAGCAAAATATCGGAAATACCTTATGGCTGGCGATTTGGCTCTGGTCTCGCCGTTTAATCCTGAGGCAGGGTTTAACGTAGGAAATGCGATGGCTCGTAATCGCTCCATTTATTGCCTTGCCGATACTGCCGTAGTCATAAGCAGTGTCCCCAATAAGGGAGGTACGTGGAGCGGTGCCATCGAAGACCTGGAAGTGCAGTGGGTGCCGCTCTGGGTGAAGAAAAGCGATGAAGAAAAGTCGGGCAACCCCGAATTGATCAAGCGCGGAGGGCGCTGTCTACCGGAGGACCTTTCCAGTCTGAGTAATCTGTTTGATGGCTCTTCGGCAAATGGAGCAACAACTTTTTCCTCCAGCGCTCTTCCGAAGTCAGGCCTCCCCCAAGCTGCTGTCGGTACCGAACCATCGAAACCACCGGTAATTGAGGATTCCCCTACTGCCGCGAATCAACTCACCATTCTGGAGGAGCTGGATTTGTACGGGTTATTCCTCCACCGTTTTGGCGAATTGACGTCCAGCAAGGCACTCAGTCCAGCTGAAATAAGCGAGCAACTCGACCTCAAGAAGCCGCAAACCGACGCTTGGCTGAAACGGGGCGTGAGCGAAGAGAAAATTGTGAAGTTAGTCAGATATCGATTATCGGAAGTGCTGGCGATGGAGGCGTCTCCTATTTCTGTAGATTACCCCAGCATTCCAGAGAAATTGGCTCTCTACGATCTATTCCTCTACCTTCTTTGTAAGTTGACGTCCAGTGAGGCATTTGACAGAGATGAAGTAATCGAGCAGCTCGACCTCAAGAAGCCGCAAATCGATGCTTGGCTGAAGCGAGGCGTCAGCCAAGGGAAGATCGAGAAGTTAGATGGATACCGATTAGCGAAAGTGCTGACCATTGAGGTGTCCTCCGCTTCCGCGAATCACCTCAGTATTCCAGAGGAACTGGACCTCTACGAGTTGTTCCTCCATCGTTTTGGCGACCTGACGGCCAGTAAGACGCTCAGCCCAGCCGAAATCAGCGAGCAGTTCAAGATCAAGAAGTCTCAAATCGATGCTTGGCTGAAACGGGGTGTGAGCGAAGAGAAAATTGTGAAGCTAAATAAGCCGGTTCGCTACCAATTGCGGAACAAGGACCGGGGACAGCAGCCTCTCCTATTTCTGGCTCAGGACCAAACCAAAGGTGTTCCTGCTAGTTCTAGCGACTCGTAGACAGATCATCGGCCAGTCCGCCGAAGCTCAACCAGCGACATCGATATAGATCACGTCGTCTTCGATCTTGACTGGATGAGGCATGACACGATCTCATCGGAGTGGCAACCCTCCAGGCAGCCCGAGCGGGCGACTGCGCGCTCCCAGAGGACCGCTGTCCCTATAACCCCTATCCACCGGTACTGTCTCAGTTTGAGATATAACTCCTTGTTTTTACTGTCAGAATTTTTCAAAGTGAGACACTACCTATCCACCCTTTCTCTTGACACTCTCCAGGCCGCTCAGTATCGTTCCGGCTACATGGGCGCTGCGGAGGAAATCGTTGCCATCGTGGATGAAAACAATACCGTGGTGGGTGCTGCGCCGCGGAAGGAAATGCGTGCTAAAGCCCTCCCCCATCGGGCCACGTATGTGCTGGTCTTTAACTCGCGCGGCCAACTCTATGTCCAGAAACGGACCCTAACCAAGGATGTCTTTCCCGGATATTACGACCCGGCTGCGGGTGGGGTCGCGCTGGCAGGTGAAGAATATGAACAGGGCGCTCTCCGCGAGGTCGAAGAAGAGCTGGGGGTCCGAGGTGTGCCCTTGACACCGCTTTTCCGGTTTTATCATCAGGATGCGTACAACCGGGTGTGGGGTGCGGCCTTCTCGTGCGTGTATGATGGGGAAATCGTCCTGCAGGAAGAAGAAGTCGAGAGTGGCGCGTTCATGGCCGTGCCTGATATTCTGCGTATGGCCCAGACCGAGTCGTTCACCCCGGATGGCCTGTACGTATTACAGCGCTATCTGGCGGAGTGTCAGACACAGGACGGGGCATGAAACCGGATGTCGGTATATGATTCTCATGCTACGCTGCCCGAGCGGTCCCAGCCACGCCGAGACTATGCGGTGTATTGAGCGGTTCGGTACGGATGTCCTGCCGCACTTTGCATAGAGGGAGGGAAATACACCATGCCAGACGGACACGGATTCATTGACAGCGATGCCCATATTATCGAACCCGAAGACCTGTTCGAGAAATATCTGGATGCCAGATATCACTCAGCCATGCCCAAGGCATGGGCCAACTACCGGGGGGAACCGCTCGGCTTTGGTTTTGAGGTCAGAATTCCCAACCCGGATGGGGGTGAATATCTGATGCCGTTCGGGCGCGACCCGCTGCGGAACCCCGCCCAGGCCGATGGCAAACCGCATAGCGGAGCGCAGGAAGCTGGCGAACGCGTTTTTCTGCCGGGGAATGACGAAGCCTATGCCCAATACGCCCAGCAGGACTTTCCCCCTGAGATCTACCCGGAGGTCATGCAGCGGGTCGGCATCGACTATATGGTCGTCTACCCCTCCATCGGTCTCCTCTCGGTAACGGTTCCAAAGCTGGCGGCCGATACGGCCGCAGCCTATCGGCGGGCGTATAATAACTGGCTGGCTGACTTTTGTGCGGCTGCCGGGGGACGGGTGTTCGGTGCCGCTTCCATCGACCTGCGGGATGCGGAGGAAGCCGCTCGGGAAGTCCGTCGCTGCGTCACACAGTTTCACTTTAAGGCGGTTCATATTAACCCCGTCCCAGTGTGTGAGCACCGCTTATACGACGAGTTTTATGAGCCGCTGTGGGAGACGCTTGAGGAACTGGACGTACCGCTCGCCATTCATACTGGAAACGGCACAGCCGCAGATGAGATGCTGTACTATTACCTGCCCCGGTTGCGCTCTGCGCAGACAACCGTGGCCTTTACGATTGGGAATATGCTGGCCAGCACCGCGCTGATCATGGGTGGGGTACTGGAACGTCATCCTAAGCTGCGCGTCGTGCATCTGGAGTCTGGCGCAGGCTGGGCCGCATTTTGGCTTGATCGCTTAGGCGCCGGCGTGCAGGGTGGCTTTCGCGGCCTTGCCATTGAGGGACTCAGCATGCCACCGGTCGAGTATTTCAAGCGCCAGTGCTATATCTCGGCTGATCCTGACGATCCCGGCATTCGGCAAGTCATTGACGCAATCGGAGATAACAATATCGTCACCGCAACCGACTTCGCCCACCCTGAGGGCCGGCAGTACGCCTGGGCGGTCAAGGAGATGATGGCCTTGCCGGGCGTGTCAGATGACAGCAAGCGCAAGATCATGTGGGATAACGCCCTGCGGCTGTATCCCATTCAGCCTGACGCATAAGGAGGACGATCATGGGCAAACTCACTCGGCTATCTGCAACAGCAGCGGCAAAAGACCTGACCGGCGCCATTGAGCGTGATGGCGCGGTTATCGTTGAAAATCTTATCGATGCGGGGCAGGTACAGGCGACCCTTGATGATTTGAGGCCGCATATCGAGGCCACCCCCACCAGCCGGGATGACTTTGCCGGCTATCAGACCACGCGCACGGGCGCTCTGGTGGCGCGTTCTCCAGCCTGTCGTGCCCTCGTCATGCACCCCAGCATCATCGAAACCTGCAACGAGTTCCTCCTGCCCAACTGCAACCGCTACCAGCTCCATCTGACCCAGGTTATCCGCCTGATGCCCGGACAAAAGAAACAGCCCTTACACCGTGATCGTCTGGTCTGGGGCGATTATTTGCAGGGAGTTGAGCCTCAACTCAGCACGCTGTGGGCGCTGACGGATTTCACCTATGAAAACGGCGCCACCCAGGTTGTGCTGGGCAGTCCGGCCTGGCCCAAGGAGCGAGAGGCAAAGGCGGAAGAAATCAGCTATGCGGACATGCCGCGGGGCTCGGTCCTGGTCTATTCCGGGACTGTTTTGCACGCCGGTGGGGCAAATAACAGCACGGCCGACCGGGTGGGACTGAATATCACCTATTCGCTCGGCTGGCTGCGGCAGGAAGAAAATCAATATCTCTCCTGCCCGCCTGAGATCGCCAAGGATTTGGACCCCGCCCTCCAGGAACTCCTCGGCTATACCATGATGAGTTACGCCCTGGGCTATTTCACCCCACCCGACATCGCCCGGGGAGAGTCGAGCCTCCGGCCGCCGGAATTCGCCCTCGGCCGCCGGCCGCGGAAAAACAGGCGCAAACTGGAGCTCCCCGCGTCCTGAGCGTGATGGCGCGGTTATCAGGGTCGTACGGGGAGGATGAAACCCTCTATTGTTTTCATGAGACATCATGGGACATATGGATAGAGAGGATCCGACTGTGGAATCATCTCGACGGGCAGCCTCCACCTCATCAGGACCGGGGAGTTCTTCCGATAATGGCCGCCTGCATCACCGAACCGCCCTCCTCCTGAGTCTGGCATCCTTCCTCGGTTCCGTCAGCCGCTGCACGCGCGACGCGCTGGCAGGGCTGGCCGCCGTGGTGGCCCTGGCCGCCCCTGCCTTCGCCCAGACCAACAGCCCGACTATCTCGCTCTTGGCCGACCAGTTCCGGGTTGGCGAGGTGGTACGGACCCGGGTGACCAACTGGGATCCTGCGCCTTATCTCTTGGTACAGATCCTCGGACAAGGCCAACTGGACGCGCATCGATATTCCCCTCAACAGTCGCAAAAATGAATACACGCCGGGCTCCCAGGACCTGGGCATGTATCTGCGTGTCGAGTTTGAATACGGTCCCCTCAATGCCTTCGAGAAGATAGAGGTCGTGTCGGACGGCGTGGTCGGCTCACAGGCCCCGGCGCCGCGGCTCGAGATCGTTGAGCTCGTCACCGGCCTGTCCATCCCCTGGGACCTCGCCTTTGCCCCCGACGGTACGCTGCTGTTCACCGAGCGAGGGGGGATGCTGAAAGTCCGGCTCACCGACGGCACGGTCCAGACTGTCGCCGCCGACCTGAGCGACGTATGGGCCGAGGGGAATACCGGTCTGATGTCGATCGTCGTCGATCCGACCTTCGCCGACAACCGGCGCTTCTACACTTGTCAGACCCACACGGACCCCAAGGAGATCCAGGTAATCGCCTGGACCGTCAACGCGGCCTACGACGCGGCCACCAGGGTCAACGATCCTCTGGTCGGCGGAATCCCCCGCAACGATTCTGGCGGCCACGCTGGCTGCCGGCTGCGCTTCGGGCCTAATGGCTATCTGTGGGTTTCAACTGGCGACGCGACCCAGAGCGATGGCGCGCAGGACCTGAACGCCCTGGGCGGGAAAATCCTGCGGGTGGACAAATCCACAGGAGCAGGGGCGCCTGGAAATCCTTTCGAGTCCCGCCTCTACAGCTACGGCCACCGCAACCCCAGGGTCTGGCCCGCCGCCCCGGCACCAACCAGATGTGGTCGGTGGAGCACGGCCCGAGGTGGGACGACGAGATCAACCTGCTGAGTTCGGGTAGCAACTATGGCTGGAACCCTCGGAAGGCCCCTGACGATCCGACCTACGAAGACAGCTCCCCCATGACCGACCTCACCGAGTTCCCCAACGCCATCGAGGCCAAGTGGTCGTCCGGGATCAATACTCTGGCCACCAGCGGCGCCATCTTCCTGGACGGCCCCCAGTGAGGCCCGTGGGAGGGACGGCTGGCGGTGGCCACCCTCGCTGCGCGGACGCTACTCGTCATCGAGTTCACCTCGTCCGGAGCCTTTGTAAGCGAGATACAGGCGCTCCACTCCACCTACGGCCGGCTCCGTACCCTGATGATCGGCCCGGACAAGGCCCTGTATCTCACTACCTCCAACTCCAGGTCCACCAACCCGAGCGTAGACAAAATCCTTAAAGTCCTCCCCGCCCTCGCGGTGAGTGGTTCCACAACTCCAGAGTACACAGAGGGCGACACGGGGCCAGTGGCCACCTACACGGCTGAGGACTTGGCAGGTGGGGGGCTGACCTGGGCGGTGTCGGGGACGGATGAAGAGGCATTTACCATCGGGAGGACGACCGGGGTGCTGCGCTTCCGGCAGTCGTCGGACTATGAGGCGAAGGACCGCTACGAGGTGACAGTCGAAGCCACGGACACGCACGAGATCATGGGTACCCTGGGTGTTACCGTTACCGGGCAGGATGCACCGGGCAGGGTGCGCCTGTCAGCGAATCAGCCACAGGCGGGGAAAGCGCTCACGGCAACGCTCCGTGATGACCCGGATAATGTGGGTATGGTCACCGGGTGGCGCTGGGAGCGGTCAATCCACGCCGATTTCCCCGTGGGCGCGACCGCCGAAATCCGCCAGACCTTCACTGACAGCGATACAGCGACCTACACCCCAGTGGCGGACGACATCAGCCACTACCTGCGGGCCACGGTGTTCTATGCCGATGGGCAGGACACGAACAAGGAGGTCACAGCGGGCACGACCCACAAGGTGAGCCGCGCGGGTAGCAGCGGTGGGAGTGGCAGCGGTGGGGGTGGCGGGGGCCGTGGCCGCGACCTGCATGGCAATACCCCCGCCCGAGCGACCCGCGTCCGGCTGGGCAGTACCGCCCCCTGGGCGTCCTCTACCGTCGGGCAGATCAACACGGGAGATGATATCGATTACTTCCAGTTCACCCTGCCCCAGGCCGGAGTGCTGGTGGTCGAGACCACGGGCTCGACCGATACCGTCGGGACGATCTGGCAGGCCGGCAAGGAACTGGCCAGCGCGGATAGTGGCGGGGCGCAGCGGAATTTTCGGCTGAATACCCGTGTGGCGGCGGGGACGCGTAGTGGCCGTGGAGGGGAATGGCAGTCGGACCGGGAACTATGAGTTGGAGACACGCTTATTGGCAGGCTATCTGGAGAACCCCGGGCCGGCGTCGTTCCAAAGCGGCGTGGGGTTACTCTCAGGCTGGGTGTGTGCGGCCGAGGTGGTGGAGATCACGTTGAACGGGGTGCCACAGGAGGCGGCGTATGGAACGGAGCGGCTGGACACGGCCTGCGTGTGTGGGGACACGGACAATGGGTTCGGGTTGTTATTCAACTGGAACCTGCTGGGCGATGGCGAACATACGGTGGTGGCGTTCGTGGATGGGGTGGAATTAGGCCGGGCGACCGTGACCGTGACGACCTTGGGCGAGGAGTTTGTGCGCGGGGTAGCAGGCACCTGTGTGACCGAAGACTTCCCGACGCTGGGCGAAAGCATAACATTGATATGGCAACAGAATAGTCAGAACTTCGTGCTGGCGCGGGGGAATCCCCCGGTCGGGCCAGACCCTGGTCGGGCGAGTGGGCTGACGGGGTATCTGGAGAATCCGGGTCATAACTCCTTTCAGAGTGGGGTGGGAGTGATTTCGGGCTGGGTGTGTGAGGCCGACGGGGTGGAGCTGGCAATTGGGGACATGGGGCGACAGGAGGCGGCGGATGGGACGGATCGGTTAGACACGGTGGGGGAGTGTGGAGATACGGATAATGGGTTTGGGTTGCTGTTCAACTGGAACCTGCTGAAGGATGGGGAACATGAGGTCGTGGCGTTCGTGGATGGGGTGGAGTTAGGCCGAGCCACGGTGCGGGTGACGACGTTGGGGCATGAATTTCTGCGGGGGGTGGAGGGAGCATGTGGGGTGGCGGACTTCCCTGGGCCGGGTGAGACCGTGACAGTAGAGGGGTAGCAGAACAGTCAGAATTTTGTCATCACGGATGTGGAGTAGGCGGTAGGGCCACCCCTCCGGTAGCGCGTGCGGGACCGTCGCAAACTTAAGCTTCCCGCGTCTTAGGCGGTTTTCAGTTTTGAGACCCCCTTGAGGCTGAGGTAGACGAGGAGGGCAGCGCTGAAGCCGGGAACGCTCTCGTTGATATAGGCGTTGAAGTCCAGCATATTCCAGGCGACAACGGTTGTCCCACCGCCCAGGGCGACGAGGAAGGCGCCCCATTCGGAAATCGTGTCATTGAGGAGGCGCAGAACCAGCACGCTGCCAATGGATGCGCCCAGGCCCGAATACGCAAAGGCAACCAGTGAGAAGATATCCTGTTCGGCAAACAGGGCCAGGAGCGTCGCTACACAAGCCACGCTGACCGTGCCCACCTTGGCCTGAAAGAGAGATTGTTTCGGCGGTTCGGGCAGGTCGCGCATCAGGGAGGCCGAACAGCTCAGGATTTGAGAGTCGGCAGTGGACAGGGTGGAAGAAAAGACACCCGCCAGCACAAAACCCACGGCGAGCGGGGGCAGCATCTCTTTAGCCGACAAAAAGAGGGCCAATTCGGGCTCGAAAGCGCTCAGGTCTTGCAGGATCACTCGGGTGCTCAGCCCCACCAACGTGAAAAGGATGGTAAAGAACGCCTCAAATGTATAGTTGGCGATAATGAATTTTTTGGTGTCTTGGGCGTTTTTCAGGGCCATGGCGCGAATGAGGATGTGAGGCTGTCCGAGGATGGATATACCGAAACCCAGAGAGCCAAAGCAGAAGATCATCCAGCCGGTATAGCCGCCAATCGAGAGATTCTGGGGGATCAGGTCGGTGCCCGGTGCGGTCGCGCTAAAGCTGGTTAGCAGATTGGCCACACCACCTTCCTTGACCACGGCCATGACCAGGATGAGGAGCAGACTCAGGGTCATCATGATGATTTGGGCGCTGTCCGTCCAGATGGAAGCGCGGATTCCCCCAGACCAACAGTAAAAGAGAATGATGGCCGTACTCAGCAAAATGCCGACATACAGCGGTTGACCGAGGGCTACTTCGAGGGCCATGCCACCCGCCTTCAGTTGGGCCGCGGCATAGAAGCTCAGAAAAAACAGGGTCAGGAGGCCGATAAAGCGGCGCAGCAGGACGCGATTTTCTCCGTTCCAGAAGGTGAGCAGTTCGCCAATGCTCAAGGCCCAGCCACTGCTGTTCATATACTGCAAGCGGTAGACGGTCAGGGCATAGACAAGAAAGTGACCCAACAGCAGACCTAGACCCAGCCAGATGACCATGGTCCCGTTGAGGTAGGCCGCCCCCATAAAACCGGCAAAAATAAACCCGCTGAATTTACTGGCGCTGCTGGAAAAGGCCAGGCTGTAGGGAGAGATGCTCTGGCTTGCCAGAAAATAGTCCTCTTCCGATTTCCGGCTCTCTCGGACGGCAAAGAAGCCAACCAGACAGGTGAGGCCGAGCAGAAAGAAGAGGAAACCGAACAGCATCACTATTCGTGACCCTATGCAATAGCACCTGGGTTGTCAACGGATTCTCTCAGCGCGAAGGCCGGCATTTCCCGTTCAGCGGTCGAACGAGAGTTGTCACCGACCGGTGGCGTGCCAGACTGTTATCTGATAGCTGACTCTTGGTTTGCCTATCTCTCAGACAGGCAAAGATTCTTTGGAGGAGTCTACTATGAGTGACTCGGCGGCGCATCCCGTTTACCCTCCGGTCTATCCGCATGATCCGATTGAGGAGATTGCCCAAGACGTTTTCGTGGTCCGGGGTAGTCTCAAAATGAACGCCCTTCTACGGATCTCACGCAACATGGCCGTCATCCGCCACGACGGTGAGCTGACCCTGATAAACCCGATCCGGTTACACGCCGCCGAGGAAGAGAAACTCCAAACGCTAGGGACAATAAAACAGGTCATGCGTCTCGGCTCGATGCACGGCCTCGATGACCCGTATTACGTCAACCGGTTTAAGGTCGAATTCTGGTGCCAGCCCGGTGGCACCCCTTATACCCAACCCGCTATTGCTGTCGAGATGCGGCCTGACGGTCCGCTCCCCTTTCCGGACGCGGAATTATTCTGTTTCAATGGCACGGTGCAGCCTGAGGCGGCGCTCGTGCTGCACCGCGGGAACGGCTTGCTCCTCACCTGTGACGCGATCCAGCACTACGGCGACTATAAACACAACAATCTGCCGGCTCGTCTGATTTTACCGTTGATCGGCTTTCCAAAAACTACCCTGGTCGGCCCCGTTTGGCTGAAGCGCGTGACTCCCGCGGAGGTATCGCTCAAGCCGGAATTCGAGCGGCTGTTAACCCAGGACTTCGATGCGCTTCTGAGCGCTCACGGAAGTTTTCTAGCACACGGAGCGAAGACGGCGGTCCGGGTTGCCGTTGAGCGCGCCTTCCCTGATGGATAGGGACTTCCGTGCCCGAGCCCGCCTCTCCACGGCGATTAGCGTTGCCGTGCCGCTCTCGCTAAACGACGGAGCGTATCCTGATAGATGCTTGCGCGTGAGCCTATCGCACTCACTTCGACAACCGTTCGGGTTGTCCGATAGATAATCCGAACGCGCCCGACGCGAAAACTCCACCAACCTGAGAGTTCACGCTGTAAAGGCTTTCCTGCTGACGGATTTACCCGGAGGGTATCTAACGCCGCTCGAATACGTTGCTTCAGTTGCGGATGCATGGCCCGGATAGCAACTTGCACCTCGCGCGGGAGTCGGACCCGACGCACGCTAGGCCTCATCGGAAAAGAGTTGGTCGAGGTCTGTATCCGTCAGTAGCTTGCCGCGTTCCTGTTGAAGCTGCTGCATTCCGGAGTGAATCTCTTTGACCAGTTCCTGATCCGACAGGACGGACAGGGTCTCCTGCCAGCTCTCAAACTCCTCGTAGCTCACCAGGACAGCGGTCGCTTGCCCGTTTTTGGTGATCGTGACCTCTTCGTCGGTAGTCGCAATGTCGGCCACGATCTGACTCAGCCTTGCCTTGACTTCAGCTAGCGGCAGAATACGCATACAGTCCTCCAGTAGTCTGAATTCAGACTAGCCAAGGTCTGGAGGATGCGCAAGCAATACAGACGTTGCTGCACGCGTAAAGCTTTATGCGCCAGGCAGGAGCGTATACTCCCGCTCGGCGTACGGGAAGCCTTCCAATTCAAAATTGGGCTGCTCATAGGGCAGGTGACGGTTGATATAGTAGGCGCGAATCTCCGCGATTTTATCCCCACGAAAAATATACCACTCCGCTCCGCGCATGGCCTCGACCGTGCCGGTCGGCGGCATCCAGGTCATCGTCCATTCGATCACGCACTCATCCCCTTGGACAATCGCATGGTCACAGGTCCATGTCGCCTGAATGCGCGGCTGCATCTTGGCCCAATAGCGAGCCAGGGATTCTGCGCCTCGGATGGGAGCATGATGCGTAAAGTAGTGGACAACGTCGGCGGTAAAAGTCGATTTCATGAGTTCCACGTCCGCCGTACTACAGCCGTGATAATACTTCTTTACGGTGTGTACGAATGGATGGTCTTGAGACATGGTGTTCCTCCTGTACGTCAAGCCGGCGCGACGCGATTTGGTCGTACACGCAAGCATGCCAAATGCTGGACAGAATCCGTGTCCGGCATCTCCCGAGGCTGCAACTCTTCGAGCTGCTCCTTCAATTCTTCGAGTATCCGCTCCTCAAAATGTCCCGCACACATGGCCATACCAAACAACAGCAGGAGCAGGAGGGCACCGGCGCCGACCAGGCAGCCGGCGCCCATTTTGATCCCCCGTATAAAGTCTGATGGCATACGGCTTTCCGCTGTATCACAGCCGAAAACGGGCGGGAATAGCGAGGCCGGCTTGACGGATACGGAGCGGTCTGGGAAGCCTCGGACGCACCCAACCGAGCGGGCAGGCTCTCGCGTTGCCATCGGTCTGAGCGACATGGTAGAAAGACGCCCGATGAAAATGCTGGCTTACGTAAGGGAGTCCCGTGCGCCGCGCTCACTATATTCTCGCGCTTGATCAAGGCACGACCAGCTCCCGCGCCATTCTCTTTGACCGGGCGGGTACGATACGCGAGATTGCTCAGAAAGCGCTGACCCCGCTGTTTCCTCGGCCCGGCTGGGTGGAACAGGACGCCAATGAAATCTGGTCGTCGCAGGCAGCGGCCGTGACCGAAGTCCTGGCGCGGGCGGGTCTGTCGAGCACTGATATCCGCACCCTGGGCATCACCAACCAGCGCGAAACCACCGTGGTTTGGGACCGAGAAACGGGCCAGCCCGTCTATAATGCGATTGTCTGGCAAGACCGTCGCACCGCACCGTTGTGCGACACGCTCAAGCAACAGGGCCTGGAGACCTTTTTTCGAGACAAGACCGGCCTCGTCATCGACCCGTATTTCTCGGGAACGAAAATCCGCTGGATATTGGATACTGTTCCGGGCGCACGCGCCAAGGCCGAAGCCGGTCGGCTGGCCTTTGGGACCATTGATACCTGGCTCGTCTGGCAACTGACCCAGGGAAAGAAGCATATCACCGACATCACCAACGCTTCACGCACCCTGTTATTGAATATCCAGACGGGAGAGTGGGATCAGGAATTACTCGATATCCTCTACATCCCCCGTCAGCTCCTGCCCGAGGTGCGTAGCTCCAGCGAAGTCTACGCGGACACGTCAACAGACCTCCTCGCTACGACCGTGCCGATCAGCGGGATGGCCGGCGACCAGCACGCGGCGTTATTTGGCCAGATGTGTACGACACCCGGTATGGTGAAAAATACGTATGGCACAGGCTGCTTCATGCTCATGCACACCGGCGAGCAGCCCGTTGCCTCTCAGAACAATCTGCTCACTACCGCGGCGTGGCGCTGCGATGGCCACACCCAGTATGCGCTGGAAGGCAGCGTCTTTATGGCAGGAGCCGTCGTGCAGTGGCTGCGCGATGGGCTGGGCATGCTCAAGTCATCGGCAGAGGTCGAGACCTTGGCGGTCAGCGTTCCGGATACGGGTGGGGTCTATCTCGTGCCGGCCTTCTCCGGCCTTGGCGCTCCGCATTGGGACCCCTACGCGCGCGGCTCGCTCTTCGGTTTGACGCGCGGCTCGACCGCGGCCCATATTGCCCGAGCCGCGCTGGAAAGCATTGCCTACCAGTCCCTGGATGTCCTGACAGCCATGGAGGCAGATGCGGACATTCGGCTCACCCAGTTGCGCGTCGATGGCGGCGTAAGCAGGAATAATCTGCTGATGCAGTTTCAGGCCGACATCCTTGGCGTGCCGGTGGTTCGGCCGAAAATTGCAGAGACAACCGCGCTGGGAGTCGCCTATTTGGCTGGCTTGACGGTCGGCTATTGGAAAGACCCAAGCGAGATTGCGAGCCAATGGCAGATCGACCGCGTTTTTGAGCCCGACCTGTCGCAAGAACGCCGAGAGGAACTCACCGCCGGCTGGGCAAAGGCCGTGGACCGTGCCAAGGAGTGGGAAACACCGGACACCGCATAAGGAGGATACACTATGCAAACAGGCAATTTTCGCGGCTTCGCCGTTTCGATGCAGGACCCTGGCATTACCCTGATCACCTTTAATCAGCCCGAGCGTCTGAACGGAATGACGCATCACCTGAAGCGCGACCTGATTGAAACCCTCATCCAGGCCCAGATGGACGACACGGTACGCGTGGTCGTCTTTACCGGATCAGGACGCGCCTTTTCCGCAGGCGACGATATTACGGGCCGTCCGCTTGGGCAGCATGCCGGGCAGGCGCGGGTGCCCGATATTCCGGGCGGGCATCACAACCCGACGGGGACGTATAACGGTTTGCGGCATCTCTCGCAGCCGCTCAATCAGGCGATCAGAAATCTGGATAAACTGACGATTGCCGCGCTGAACGGCGTGGCAATTCAAACCGGCTTCTCGCTGGCCCTGGCGTGTGATTTCCGTATCGCGTCCGAAGAGGCCCGCATGGGCAGCGCGACGCTTCGTTTCGGGCTCCTGCCCGACGAAGGCGGTCAGTTTCTGCTTACACAATTGATGGGGGTGGGGAAAACCATGGATTTCCTCATGCGGAAACGGATTGTGTCGGCCCGGGAAGCGCTCGACCTCGGGCTGGTGCACGCAGTTGTGCCGCCAGCCGCACTCATGGACCGGACGCTCGACCTCGCTCGCGAACTCGCCAACGGCCCACAGGTCGCCATGCGGATGCTCAAACGCTCCATCTATAATGCGGCCGAGATGACCTTTGCCCAGTCCCTGGACGAGATTGCCTCGAAAACTTCAGTTTCGGATCATCATCCTGATGCCGAAGAAGGCATGCGGGCGTTTCGGGAAAAACGCTCACCCGGGTTTAATCAGTGGTTGGAGGAGAAATAACCAGACTGCCCTTTCCGAGTATGTTATAAGAATCCTATGCGCACCCTCCAAATCAAAAACATGTCCAAGTCCCTCCACCGACGGCTGAGACGCTATACGCAAAAGCAGCACTGTACGCTGAGCGATTTCGCGTGTGAGTCAATCGAAAAGGAGCTGGCCCGACGTGAATTCCACGAACGTCTCGCTCGCCGTCCACAGACAGACCTCGGCGTATCGGCCGCCGCCTTGCTTGCAGAAGCAAGACAGCAGCAAGATGAGGGCCTGTCGTGAGATGTACTGCGCTGAGACGCAGGACAGATCAAGGAGAGGCCACCCATGTTTGTTGCCACGCTCAATCGTCCACTCGCCACGACGATCACCGGCTCTTTGCCACGACCCGAATGGTTTACGCTCAACCTCGCCGGCCGCTCTATGTCCTCAGCCTTGTTGGGCGATTATCAGTTTCACGAGCAGTATATTGATGCGGTTGCCAGCTGTATCAGCGATCAACGCCGGGCCGGGATCGATATCATGACGGATGGCGATATGCGTTTTGATCGGGATATCGGCGGGCGAGCGTGGTTTGGCTATATCTTTGATCGGGTGGAGGGCCTGTCGCCCGGCGCGTTGCGCTCCCTCCCATTTGGCGGCTCTCCGCGGGAACTCCAACCCGGAGATATTTTTCATGAGATTATGGTGACCCGCTTACCACCCACTGTCACGGGGCCGGTGAGCGCCGGCAACCTCGAGTACGATGTCGCCTGGAAAACCGTCCAGGGACTGGCCGAGCGGCCGGTGAAATTTGGGGCCTGCTCAGCCCAGGTTGTCGATATGCTCGTGATTAACGAGCATTACCGGGACCGACAAGAAACGATCATGGCCCTCTCCCAGGCCCTCAATGGCGAATACCATAAGCTGGCCGATGCCGGCTGCCCCATTATCCAGGTCGAAGAGCCGTGTTTCCACTTCGTGGAAGATATTGACTGGGAAATCCCGCCTGAGGTCTACGTGGAGGCCTTTAACCTGGAAGTCGCCGGGCTACGTGACAAAACCGAAGTGTGGTGCCACACCTGTTGGGGGAATCCGTTTGCTCAGAACCTCGGCTACGGAGCGCGCTATAAGCCCGTCTTGCCGTATCTCGACCAACTTGAGGTGGACGTAGTGACTTTTGAGATGAAATTCAGCAATTTTGCCGAACTCGCAGATGTTGCCGCCGCTATCGGTCAAGACAAGAAAATCGCTATTGGCGTCGTCTCACATCGAACACTACAAGTCGAAACACCGGAAGAGATTGCCGAGTCCGTTCGCCAGGCCCTGAAGCGTATTGAACCCGAACGCTTAATTCTCAGCACCGACTGTGGGTTTGGGCGCCAGGGTATTTCCCGCAAGCACGCCTTCTACAAGATGGTGGCCCTCGTGCAAGGCGTCAACATCGTCCGGCGCGAACTTGGTCTGCCCCCTGCCGTTGTTCCTGTCGAGGCGAGAAACCTGGCGTATCTGTAAAGTTTGAGAGCTATCTTTCTGAGCGAACATCCGAATTGAGATGCCGGAGCTATGCGCATGGAACATTTCGATGTCCTGGTCGTCGGTGCGGGAATTTCCGGGATTGCCGCCGGTTATCATCTACAGACCGCCTGTCCGGGCCGGACGTATGCCATTCTCGAACGCCGCGATACCATCGGGGGCACCTGGGACCTGTTCCGCTACCCCGGTATCCGCTCGGATTCGGACATGTATACGCTGGGCTACCCGTTCCGGCCCTGGACCGACCCAAAGGCAATCGCCGACGGACCCGCCATTCTGCGCTACGTCAACGAGACAGCTCGGGAATTCGGGATCGATCGCAATATTCGTTTTGGCCACCATGTCAAGCGGGCGGCCTGGTCTACGGCGGATGCGCGTTGGACGGTCGAAGCCGAACGGACCGACACGAAGGAGCGCTGCCGCTTCACCTGCAACTTTCTCTTCATGTGCAGCGGGTACTACAACTACGACACGGGCTATACCCCGGATTTTGCCGGAACCGAGCACTTTCGAGGCCGGATCGTGCATCCGCAGCAATGGCCTGCTGATATCGAGTACGCGGACAAGCGCATCATCGTCATCGGAAGCGGAGCGACCGCGGTGACGCTCGTCCCCGAACTGGCCAAGCGGGCGGCCCATGTCACGATGCTGCAACGCTCACCCAGCTATATTCTCTCCCTGCCGTCGAAGGATCATCTCGCCAATGCGCTACGACGTTTTCTCCCCAATGCCCTCGTCTATCGCCTGATTCGGTGGAAAAACGTGCTTATCGGAGCCTGCTTCTTTTGGTTCTGTCGCCGCTCCCCGGAGCGTGCCAAGGCATTTCTCTTGCGCCAGGTTCGCGCGGCGCTGGGGCCTGGCTATGATGTTGAGCAGCACTTCACACCCCACTACAACCCCTGGCAGCAGCGCCTGTGTCTGGTCCCGGACAGTGACCTGTTCCAAGCGATCAAAGCCGGTCAGGCCTCGGTTGTGACCGACCATATCGAGACCTTCACCGAACGAGGTATCCGTCTGCGTTCGGGCAGAACCCTTGAGGCCGAGCTCGTCGTGACGGCCACGGGTCTCAATCTGCAACTCCTTGGTGGCCTTGAAGTGACGGTCGATGGTGAGCCCGTCGAGTTCTCGAAGACGCTGACGTACAAAGGCGTCATGTTCAGCGATGTGCCGAACCTGGCCCTGACTGTTGGCTATACGAACGCGTCGTGGACGCTGAAATGCGATCTCACCTGCGAGTATGTCTGCCGCCTGCTCAACTATATGGAGGCGAACGGCTATGCGCAGTGCTGCCCACGCCCCCACGACCCGGATATGGAGCGAGAGCCGTTCATCGACTTCACTTCGGGTTACATCCGGAGAGCCATCGACGCCTTCCCCAAGCAGGGCATCAAGGTACCCTGGAGAGCGTACCAGAATTATCTGCTTGATACCTGGACAGTTGCCTATGGCTCGCTGACCGACGACGCGCTGGAGTTCACTCGGCGACCGCTTGGACGACACCAGGATGCGACGACGGACGATACCGCGCTACCGGAGCAAGCGGCCGGTTGACCAGCGCTTTCCAAGAAACACGCCTCTCTCTGAGGGAAAAGAGAGTCGGACTAAGCCATGCTCACAATCGCTCGTCCAATAATCTCACCACGACTCAAGGCCGCGTACGCTTCATCCGCTTGTTCCAGGCTGTACCGCCGAGTAATGGGTTGAGACACATTAACCTGCCCATGGGCTGCCAAGGCCAATACCTCAGGCAGGTCGGTACGGACACGACTGCCGTAGGAGCCCATAAGCTGAATGCCGCGGCGGACCAGACGGGTAATCTCAATGCCCGCAGTTGTCGTGCCTGGGGCAATACCGATCACCACCACCCGCCCTCCATCGCGTGTCATCATGAACGCGTTCACCACTGTCTCCGGTCGTCCCAAGGCTTCAATGGCCACGTCCACACCCTGGCCGTTGGTGCAGGCGTTCACTGCTGCGACGGGCTCTTCCTGACTGGCATTCACGGTATGGGTTGCGCCAAGGGCCTTGGCCGCTTCCAACTTATCGTCGCGCACATCAACCGCAATAACCTGGCCGGCCCCAAAAGCCTTGGCGACCTGAACCACGTTGGAGCCCACACCACCCGCGCCGACGACGGCCACGCTATCGCTCGGCTGGACTCGCGCCTGATTCTTCACCGCGCCATAGGCCGTCATCATGGCACAACCGAGAATACACGCATCGGTCAGGGACACATTGGCGGGAGCGGGAAAGACATCGCTGGCTGGCACAACCGCATACTCAGCGAGGCCGCCCATACTATACATGGCTAGGGTCGAACCATCAGAACGAGAGAGACGACTCTCCCCGTCGTAGAGCGTCCCCTGCAGACGGTTCAGAGCGAAGAAGGTTTCACACAGATCGTCCCGCCCCTGCACACAGTACGAGCACACCCCACACGGCATGATAAAGCTACATACCACGTTCTCTCCGGTCCGTGTCGTCTTCACCTCAGGACCGACCTCCTCAACACTGCCAGAGATCTCGTGGCCCAGCACACACGGCACCGGGAACTTCACTTCACCCTTCATCACATGCAGGTCGGTATGACACACACCACACGCAGCGACTTTGACCAATACTTCACCAGCCTTGGGACGGGGTTGCGGAATATCCTCAAGAACCAACTGGCCACCAACTTCCGACAGGACTGCAGCTTTCATCTGGGAATGCCTCCTTATACGCCTGAGTATCCTATGCCGCGTTGACATCTTCGCCAAGGCATTTCTATTATTCAGAATGAGAGAGGGGAGGGTTCGTCATGAAGACCGACCGTTTCGGGAACCCATTTGCCGAGGCTCTACCGTACGCCCGAGGGGCTATCCTGACCAGTACGGAGGATGATTTCCGCAAACTTCAGCGGGCGGGACGGATTGTCCGACGCCGCATCGGTGAGAACGGTCCTGAGGCAATTTTCAATTTTACCGGGCTCGAACATGGCCTGCCGCTCAGCCGAGAGGACGTCCTGTTTGCCCACGATGAAATCGCTCCCGCGCTGTATACAGAGCGGCTCCGCCGGCTGACGCTGGAGCACCTCGGCGGGTCTCCAGATCGTCACGACGTCATGCTCTTTAATCGCCTCACCGCGGCCACATTGGCGACCCATCTCGTGCTGGTGAAACCGGGCACTGTCGTCATCGGGGTGTCAGCCGGCCATAGCCATCCGTCCGTCATTCGGGCGGCGGCGCACATCGGCGCTCGCCTCGTGGATACCAAAGGCGTAGAGGAGTTCACTGCGGTGATGGAGCGAGAAAGAGACGTCGCCCTGGTTGTGCTCACGCGGTTAGCGGTGACCTATGAGGCACTGTCCGTTGAAGCATTGCAGCAGATCGTCCGTCTGGCTCACGAGCGGGACATCCTCGTATATGCGGATGAGGCTGGTGGGGCGCGGGTCGGTCCCGCTATCCTTGAGCAGCCCAAGATGCTCGAACTCGGTGTAGACCTGGGCGCGACGGGGCTTGATAAGTATGGCACCAGCGGCCCGCGGGTTGGATTGATGGCAGGCGAGAAGCAGCTTGTTGCTCGCATCCGGGCTCGCGCCTGGGAGTTTGGACTTGAGGCCCGCCCACTGCTGTATCCGGCCGTCATCCGCTCGCTGGAAGAATACACACCGGGACGTGTACAGGCCCTGGTTGAGAGTACTAAACAGGTCGCAACCGCTCTGCGGGCGCTCTTGGGGAGCCGTATACACGAAACGCCCGTAATCGCCGAACTGCCGGCAGACGATATACTCGAACTGGTCCTGGAGCGGGCCGGTCTGAGCGCGGCCCCGCAGGCACCGATTGTTCCGTACGAGGCGGCTGCCGCGTTGGCTATGCTGCTCTTGCAGGATTATGGCATTCTGGCGGTTCACTTCGCCGCTCTGCCACCCGGTACAGCCGATTTCCTGTTCAAGTTCATGCCGCCAGACACGGTGGAGCGATTCGGCGGGCCTGCCGTTTTCGCCCAGGCTATTGATGCCTCACTTCACAAGCTGGCGGGCCTGGTAACCCGGCCCGAACATATTCGACAACTCCTGTTTGGTTAATACCACAGCGGGGGAAACCTGGTAGATCCTCGCCCGAAGCGCTCAACGCACGGCGGATTCGGGACGCTCAGATGGACCTATGGCGCTTTTCGATTGCGTGTAGGGAAACGAGGAGACATGTCGCCCAGTAGGCGAGTGCCTGCGCTCCGTTCGGTCTGAGCGTAGCGGCAGCGAAGTCGAAGACGCTGCGGGGGCGTCCTTCGACTTTGCCGCTCACGTGGCGACGCTCAGGACGTCCTCTCCTTGAGCCATACAGTGAGGGGTAAACCGTTCGAGTGCGCAATGCGGCTGTACCTTTGCAAGGCTGCGCTAATCGCCCCCACATCATATAAAAGTGATTTTGTGCGGGAGACAATCGAAAGAGAGTGACCCATTTCACCTTGCCGCCGTTACCTGCCGGCGCGTCTGTATATTCCCATGACGACGCCTCGCGGGGTCGTTCGCGTCTTTACCAGCTTCATTTCTTCTGGTGGCGTACCTTGGCCAAATAGGCGTTTCCCTGGACCCAACAGAACGGGAAACGTCCACAGCCAAAACTCATTGATGGGATTATACGCCAGAAGCGTTTGAATGAGTCCGTGGCTACCATGGACCTGGAGCAACGGCCCGTCTTGTGCTTTTAGTTTAGAAATTTCCGCGACCACATCGCCCGTAACGCGCGTAGTGTTGTGCCAATCAATGTTGTTCGTTGAAGATGTTGTGACGACCAACTTCTTTGCACTATTCATCATTTTGGTTGTTGGATTCTCGTCAGCTCTATTCGGCCAGCTGGCGGCGAACATGTCATAGGTCGTTCGGCCCAACAGAATATCGTAGGGTTCCGCCATAGCCTCCCCCACCACTTGTTCCATCACTTCTGCCCAGTAAGGCATAGCCCAACCGCCTTGGGTGAACCCGTTCGAAGGATATTCTTCTGGGCTGATAGGACTCTGCATGACGCCGTCGAGTGACTGGAATATCAAAATAGCGAGAGCTCTCGTTGCGCATTCTCCTTTCCGTTGTACGGCTCTGGATTGCTCATCACTTTCAACACTTAACCATCTGGTATACTATTAGGCATCCGATATATTGTCAACCATATGGTTCAGTAAAAAGGGGAAATAGATGGAAAATCTTGACACAACCTTTGCTGCGCTAAGTGATGAAACGCGCCGCGCCATTCTCAGGCAGCTTAGGCAAGGTGAGGTCCGGCTTTCTGATCTAGCCGAGCCCTTTGATATGACTCAGACGGCTGTTTCCAAGCATGTGCGAGTGCTACGCAACGCTGGCTTAGTGGTGGTGGAGAAACGGGGCCGGACCCGGCACTGTCGGCTGAACGCGAGGGGTATGCAAGATGCATTCGACTGGATGGCTGACTACCAATCCTTTTGGACACAGCAGTTCGAGAATCTGGCCCAACATATGGCCGAGGAGGGAGAATAACGGTGGACTTTGTGAGAACCGAACCGGGTGATGATCCCATCATTGTTGAAGGCTATTTTGCGGCCACACCAGCGAGGCTATTTCAGGCGTGGACTGATCCGAACATCGTCATGAAGTGGTTCGGCCGAGCTCCACATTTTCTCCACTCGGCGACCATCGATCTCCGCCCGGGGGCGCCTGGCAGTTTTTGGAATCAAGGGATGAAGAGATGTCTGTCGGATTCGAGGGTATATATCTCGCCATTGAGCCTGGCAAGCGTCTCGTGTTCACGTGGTCCAAGGTCATCGCATACGCAACCGGAGAGCGGGAATCCGCACCGGACTCACAGGTTGAGGTCACTTTTACAGCGAAATATCATGGAACCCATGTCCGCCTTGTTCATTCCGCTGTGCCCAATAAAGGCGCGCGCAGGGGCTTCGCTGGCGGATGGGAGTCCGCCTTCCGCGTTATGAGCACTCTGTTCTCTCAGGCTAAGGACTGAGTTTCGCACAGACAGCATCAGTGCCTTAGCAATTAATACACTCGTATCAATCAGCGTTCTCACGGTGACTCTGGTGACGAGGGTTGCCCCCGAGTGCTCTTTTCCAAGGTATCCCAATGCCCCGAGTCTGTTTTTGGAATCGAGTGGAGGCGCTGCGCGAGATCGGTAAGGGTGCGTGCGGCGGGCTGAATGGGGACAATACGGCAGATTGGCTCACCACTTCGCTCGATCACAAATTCCTTCCCCCGATAGTGCACGCGATTGAGGAGATCAGAGAAGGGGCGGGCAACTCGTGTTGCCGATATATGTGACTTCATAACTGAACAGACGCTTTTTCATACGGAATGCACTCACCCCTCAAAACAGTTCCAACTGATCCGCTTTCTTCTTCCCCCGGGCGCTCAACCGACTCCGGTGCCGTTCGAGCAGATGTTCCTCAATATCGGCTAAATACGGGGAAGGTGACATGGATTGCACGGTGCCGCGCCAGCGACGTTTCTGAGCATGACACAGATAGAGTTTGGTCTTTGCTCGTGTGACGCCGACGTAGAACAGGCGGCGCTCTTCCTCAAGCTCGGCAGCTTCGGCTTTGCCCCAGGTCAGCGGGAGAAGGCCATCTTCACAGCCAACGATAAAGACAACGGGGAATTCCAGACCTTTGGCGGCATGAAGGGTGAGTAAGGAAATCCGGTCGGCGCGCGGGTCCCAGGTATCGACCTGTGTTTCCAGCGCAAGCGCGGAAAGAAAGCGGTCCAGATCATCCCCGCACTCCCGGGCGACGGGTTGCAAGGGTTCCAGAGCCGCTCTTGTCTCCCCTCTTCCACTGGCTTCAGCGTTGTCACACGCGGCTTCAAGCCGTGCCACCAAAGCGCCGTCGCCGGGCTGTTCGCGCAGGACATCAATCAGTACCGCCACCCCAGGGTGATCAAGCAGCCGCGTATGCGCATGTTTCTGAAACGGCATCCCCGAACGGTGGAGGGCTTCAACGACGGCCTCGGCCTGGGCTTCCGTTCGATACAGCACAGCGATGTCAGAAAAGGAGACGGCCTGGTCTTCGGCGTCTCGGGATCGACCGCTGTCGATCGAAAAGAAACTGTGTCCACCCAGCAGCGTTTCGATTGATTGGACGACGAACTCGGCCTCGGCCCTCTCCGTCCGCGCTTCATGGAGCGTGATTAAACTTGGCGTGTCGGCAAGGGCCGGAGTGGATTTCTGCTCGGACCCGGACGGCGCAATGACCTGGGAAGAGAGGTGGACGATATTGCGGTCAGACCGATAATTCCGCGTGAGGCGGACCACGCGCGCGCCGGGAAAGTCGGTAGTGAACTGTGCGAAGAAGCGGACGTCCGCCCCACGAAAACGATAAATGGCCTGGTCCGGGTCGCCAATCGCACAGATGTTTCCGTCAGGCGGAACGAGCAGCTTGATGAGCCGGGCCTGCTGCTCGTCCACATCCTGATACTCGTCAATACACATCCATTGGTAGCGCTCACGATAGGCGTCACGCAGACCGGTGTCGGACTCGAAGGCCTGGATCGTGCGGCCAATCAGGTCATCGAAATCCACTAGGTTCTGCGCGTCCAATTCCTGCTGGTATCGGTTATAGACTTCGGCCTGTCTGGCCTCAGCCGGGGGCTGTCCCGTGCGTTTTGCCACCGAAATGGCCGAGAGCAGGCTGCGCGTCTGGCGGGCCGAAACGCCAAGCGTTTCGCGCAGCAGATATTGACGCTCCGTGTCTGACAGGACCCGAAAGCCACGTTGGAGACCTGCCGCGTTCCAATGCTCCTGAAGGACAGACATCCCAAAGGCGTGAAATGTAAAAAGCGGGATGGTATCGGCAACAGCGGGCAGAAGGCGGTGGAGGCGTTCTCGCATTTCGTCCGCGGCCCGGCGGGTAAACGTAATGGCCAGGCAGTGTTCGGGACGGACATGGTGATTGCGTATGAGATGGGCGATACGATGTGTGAGGGTGCGTGTTTTTCCTGAGCCCGGTCCGGCAACAATCAGCAGCGGGCCGGCTATGATCTCTGCGGCCCGGCGCTGGTCACTGTCAAGTCCGGCTAAGATATCTGCGGACGGCGCTGCCGCCGTGTCGTCTGAAGTCGCGGGAGACACGCTGGGAGTATGGGTTGGTGCGGCGTCCCCCTGTCGCTGCGTCGCCCTTCCCGGCTTTGCGCTGTCCGCTGCGCGCACGGCAGGCGGCGATTTTTCCTGTTTGGTCTGAAGCGGGGGCTCCTGAGTGAACAACGACGCACCGCTCGTCTTCTGGCGCAGCTCTTCCTCCCGAAACAGCCGGATGGTTCCGTACACTCCGTCATAGCCGGCTTCCCGGATCACTTCTTGTTTGCGCAGCCGGGAGACGGCTTCCGCAATAAGCGTATCCCCACTGTTACGAATATCTTCCAGCGGAACATCGTTGATCAGTTGCAGTTCGGGCCCAAGCTGGTTGAGCAAGCCCTCGTAGTGTTGACCCACCTTCTTACTCTTCGGACCCACATGCAGGATCTCGGATAACATCTCAGGGAGGGGGACAAGGCTCTGGACCGCGCCGGCAGTTTCGGGCTGGGTGTCGTCTTCACGGTCGGCCAAATCGTCCACCCGGTGCATCACGCCAACCGTCAGCGGCTTGCCACACTCGGGACAACGGCCCTCAAGTTGTTTGGTCTGGTGCGGCAGGAGACGGATCTGACAATTCCGATGACCGTCCAGATGGTATTTGCCCTCTTCGGGAAAAAACTCGATTGTGCCCTTATATCCCTGTCCGGTCTCCAAGGCGCGCCGGATTGAGAAATAGTCAAGCTCAGTATCAAACACACAGGATTCACGACCGAGCTTCTCCGGCGAGTGCGCGTCGGAATTGGACACCAGCCGGAAGCGGTCCAGGGACGACACCCGCCAATTCATCTCCGGGTCTGACGACAGGCCCGTCTCCACCGCAAAGATATGGGGAGCCAAGTCGGCGTAACACTCGTCTATGGCATCAAAACCGGACTTTGAGCCCAGCGCGGCAAACCAGGGCGTCCAGATATGGGCCGGGACGAGATACGAGCCGGGGTCCGACTCCAGGGTGATTTCCAAGAGATGACGAGAATCCAGCCCCAGGATGGGTCTACCATCGGACCGCACATTTCCGATCCTGGACAGCCGCTCGGTCATCCGCTCCACTGCCGAAAAGTTCGGAGCGTATAACAAATGGTGAATCTTGCGGGTCTTGTCGCCCTTCTTGTAGATCGTCGAGATTTCAACCGAGAGCATAAAACGTGTCGTCCCCTGACACGCCGGCGGCAGCATCCGGGTGACTTCTTTTTCCAGCTCGGGTCGGAGGCGGAACAGGCCCGGCTCGTCCGGCACCAACTGCTCCTTGAGTTCGGTCTGCCAGACCGGATGGGTGAAGTCTCCGGTACCGATGACCGTGATCCCCTTTTTCCTGGCCCAATAGGCGAGGTGTTTCAAATCGCAGTTTTTGCTGGTGGCGCGGGAATATTTGGAATGAATATGCAGATCAGCGTAAAAAGCCATGGGCCGTCCTCTCCTCCTACTCGGTCCGGGGATTATCCACTGAGAGGAGGAGGGAGGTCAACGGCGTGCATTCCAGAGCGGCGAGAGGAGCGACTGTTCCGGACTTTGAGGCCTCACCGACCCAGTGCGCTATAATGTTCAGCCAGCACCCGGGCTACACACGCGGTCAGCCGTTTGCCCATCGAGAGTTCCAGAAACTCATTCGGTCCGTGCGCGTTCGAGTGTGGTCCAAGCACCCCGGTAATCATGAATTGGGCGGCGGGGAATTTTTCACCCAGCATGGCCATAAAGGGAATGGTCCCGCCCTCGCCTATGGCACATATGTCTTTGCCGAAAAATTCCTGCGAGGCATTCTGCAAGGCGGTCTCCAGCCACGGGGCGAGCGGAGGAGCGTTCCAGCCGCCAGCCGCCCACTCAGGCTCAAAGGACACCTGCGCACTATAGGGTGGGTCGTGCTCCAAGAGTTGCTGCAACGCGGCTGAGGCCACGTTTGCGTCCAGGGTCGGCGGAATCCGCAGCGACACCGTGGCCGCGGTAACGGGCCGCAGCACATTGCCGGCTTGCGCAAGCGCCGGCAGGCCGGCCGCGCCGGTAATTTCGAGTTGAGGCCGCCAGGTCCGGTTAAGCAAGAGCTGGCGGATATCGTCCGTCACCGCCTGGGCTCCGGGATGGAAAGGAAATTCTGCTGAGACGGTCTGCCCCAGCACGGTCGCGGTTTTCCGGACCTGTTGCAGCCGTTCGTCCGGTATGGCAACCTGAAATTCGGGCGGCAGGATTTCGCCCGTCCGCTCGTCTTCGAGGCGGCTCAGGAGCCGACGCAGAATCCGAAAGCTTGAAGGAACGATACCGCTGGCCGCGCCAGAGTGAACTCCTTCGGTGAGAGTGGAAACGGACAGATTTCCTGACACCAAGCCGCGTAAAGAAGTCGTAATCCAGAGTTGGTCGTAGTTGCCACAGCCCGAGTCAAGGCAGACAACGAAGCTAGGCGTGCCGATGCGGTCGGCCAAGGCATCCATATAGTAGGGTAAATCTCCGCTACCACTCTCCTCGCAGGCTTCGATAATGACCACACAGCGGGCAAGCGGAACACCTTGGCGCTTGAGGGCGTGGATGGCGGTCAAGGAAGCAAAGGCTGCATAACCATCGTCAGCGCCACCACGGCCATACAGTTTGCCGTCTCTCAGAACCGGCTGCCACGGGCCGAGTCCGTCATGCCAGCCGTCCATGGGCGGCTGCTTATCCAGGTGACCGTAGAGCAGCACAGTTTCAGACGAATCGCCCGGGACCTCAATAAAGAGTAAGGGCGTGCGGCCCTCAAGCCGGACCACCTCAAGGGTCAGACCGGGAATCGCCTGACTGCGAATCCAGCCGGCGATGAGTTCAACAGCCTGGTCCAGATAGCCATTTGTCTGCCAGTCGGGGTCGTAGGCCGGGGATTGGTTGGGAATAGCCAAGTATTTCGTCAGGGTGGGGATAATACTGTTATCCCAGGTGGATTCGACAAATTGCCGGGTTTTTTGGGTATCCATACAGGAATTGTAACCGGCTGCCGGGCCAGTTGCCAATCCGGTCTAGCCGTTCGGCCCCCAACTCGGTAAGCTGGCGTTCTGAAGGAGGTTGACGCTATGGCAGAATTCGTTGTGTATCACAATCCCGGTTGAGGCAAGTCACGCGGAGCGCTCGATATTTTGCAGGAGCGCGGCGTCGAGTTCGACGTGATTGAGTATCTCAAGAGCCCCCTCAGTCGGGAAGACTTTGAACGCTTTCTGGACCTATTGCCGGATGAACCCGCGGAACTGGTCCGTAAGGATAAAAAATTCAAAGAACTCGGTCTGAACGCGGCCGACTATGTGACGCGCGAGGCCGTGGTCAAGGTCTTACTCCAGCATCCTGAGCTGATGCAGCGACCGGTTATTATCAGGGATCAACAGGCAGTGATCGCCAGGCCGTCGGAGAAGGTGCTGGAGCTGCTGGATTAGCTGTTCGTGCTTCTCCCCACCTGGGATGGAATTGTGCGCAAGGACGGCCCAGTAAAGCGCCGTCGCGCCCTCTGACCGGTCGTTTTGCCCCCAAATCAAGTGGCTCCGTCCGCCGAGTGGGGAAGATTCGGCTCCAGGTTTCAAGTTCAGCATAATCCCCTCCTTGGAGGGAAAGAGGAAACGTGTCCTTCAACAGAACAGGCAGATGTTGACGCGTTTCCTCCTTGTGCCGCGTAGCGGAGGGGTGGATTTCTCTAAGCACGGCATCGGAGGAGACAATAGGTGAGGAGACGATGAGCCGTAAGTGGCAATATAAAATTCTCGTCTGTTGAAGCTTAGAAAATCATTCCTAACGCGTTCATAATACGCTCCTTCGCCGACAAGGAAACCGAAAACCTGTTTCATTCGGAGAAAAGTCGCCGCTTTGCGGCGATTTCACGGGTTGCTCTGAGAAAACTCATTCAAATGAATCAGGCCCGTACTCTCAGCGACCTCGCCATTCCGCCCGGCAATCGCCTGGAAGGGCTGCGGGGAACGCTCTCGGGCTTTCATTCCATTCGCATCAATGATCAGTGGCGCATTATCTTCCGCTGGACGGATTCCGGACCGGAACAGGTACGCATCATCGATTACCATTGACAAAACCCCTATAACGTTACACGGTATAAAAATGCAAAACTCTATTACACCCGGCGAGATTCTTCTTGAGGAATATCTCAAGCCCATGGGCATTTCGCAAAACGCTATGGCCCGCGCTATCGGGGTTGCCCCGCGGGCCATCAACGAAATCGTCCACGGCAAACGCTCCATCACGCCAGCGATGTCCATCCGCTTTGGTGCGTTCTTCGGTCAGTCCGACGAGTTCTGGCACGGCCTCCAGGTCGAATGTGACTTTCGCGCCTTGGCCAAGAAAAAGAAAAGACTGATTGCCCGCATCCGACCGGCGTCAACCGTGAGTCATGTGTCCTGACTCTCTTGGCTGCAATTTTTCCACACTTCCCTCAAGATGAATCTTTTCCTGATTTTTCAGAGTACTCTTATCAGCGTACTTGTCTCGGTGGCAGTGATTTTTTTAGGCGTCATGTCCTCTGAGGGGGGGGCGTCCTTCAAATTCTGGAAAATGAGAGCCTAACATTCAAAGAGTGTATTGCCCAACTGCTAGGCGCATCTGAGGAGAAGAAAAACAGGACTCTGACATTTCTAGGAATTGGCATGGGCGGCGTATTGCTCGCTCTACAAGCCTTGATGTCTTACAAGCGCACTAAGGCGATGGAAGGGGCCGCAAGCGCACAGGCTGATGCCGTAAGAGCGTAGGCTAAGGCCAACGAGAATACTGAACTAGGACAACGGCAGGAGCGTTTGAAAAACGCCATTGAACACTTGGGGCATGAATCTGTTTCTGTTCGATTGGGCGGCGCTTACGAGCTTTTCCATCTAGCGGAAGACGCCAAAAAGTTACGCCAGACTGTACTGGACATTCTCTGTGATCATATCCGCCAAACGACAGGTGAAAGAAAGTATAGAAGAACGTACAAGTCGAAACCTTCAGAAGAAATCCAAAGCCTGTTGACCCTACTATTCGTGCAAGAGTACGAAGTCTTCAAGGGGCTTCGTGTTGACTTGCAAGGAAGCTTTCTCCTCTATAGGGGGGCACTCAAGAATCGCTTTGTTCATAACCTGATAGGAACAAAAGACTCAGACCCACCACTGGCAAAGGACATCGCCAAACTCCTTGACAGAGTGGGGGACATGCTCGCCGAGGACCCATTTATCAGGCAGATGATGAATGAACGATTGAAGGCTACTATCCCCTCTTTTGTAGATTGCTACCGGGACCACTTGAGCGGCGGGATCAGCAAGACCGTCGAAGGCTGGGATGCCAGGCAAACGTCAGATCGTATCGAACTCCATATTGGGAAGGACCTTCAATTCATTCGTATCAATGGCACCATTGTTGGCGGCTTGGTCGGCCTCACCATCTATAGCGTAAGCCATGTGTTCTTCTAGGAACCAGTGTCGTGACTTCTACCGCTCGGCCGGGAGACCATGAGCAGGAGAGGTGCCGGATTACGCTACGCCAATCCGGCCTACACAGGACAGGCACGCTCGGCGACACCCACCAGGGTATGCGCATTGGCAGAGGTTACTCGGACCGGCACCAGATCGCCGGGCCGGGCTCCGTTGCCGGGAAAGACCACTGTTTTGAACTGCGGGTCTTTGCCCGCCAGCCAGTCTTTTTGTTTCTTGGCCGGCCCTTCAACCAGGACCTCGACAGACCGGCCCACCCGCTGCCGGTTGATCTCTCCCCCAATGCCTTCCTGCAGGCGGATAATCTCCTGTAAACGCTGCCCCTTTTCCTGTTCCGAGAGCGTCTCGCCCCACTTATAGGCCCGCGTCCCCTCACGTGCCGAATACTTGAACATAAAGGCAAAATCGTAGCGGACCTCCGCCATAAAATCGTAGGTGGCACGAAAATCGTCTTCCTCTTCGCCTGGAAAGCCGACAATAATATCCGTGGACAGCGCCAGGTGGGGGATGGCTGCGCGCAGCCGGTCCACAAGAGCGGCATAGTCCTCGATCGAGTAGCCCCGTTCCATACGCTCCAGGACCCGATTCGAGGCGGCCTGGAGTGGCAGGTGGAGATACGGGGCGACCTTGTCACAGGTCGCCATGGCGTCAATCGCGCTGGTATCCATATCGGACGGATGCGGCGAGGTAAAACGAATCCGCTCAATCCCATCGACACGCGCGGTCTGGCGCAGGAGTCGGCCAAAATCGACCTCGCCATCCCGGTAGGCATTGACGGTTTGGCCCAGATAAACGACTTCTTTATACCCCTGGTCGGCAAGCGCGCGGACCTGGTCCAGCAGCGCCGACGCGGGGACGCTGCGTTCCCGACCGCGGACGTAGGGTACGATACAGAAGGTACAGAACTTGTCGCAGCCCCGCATGATCGTCACCCAGGCTCGGACGCCTTCCCCGCGCGCGGGCGCAATATCGGCATAGGTTTCATCCCGGTCGAGACGGACGGACACCAGCGGCTCATCAACGCTTTCTTGCGCCAGCAAGGTCGGCAGGTTACGGTAGGCATCCGGTCCCAGCACCAGATCGAGAAAGGGGGCTTTATCGAGCAGGGCATCCCGATGGTGCTGGGCCATGCAGCCGGTAAGCCCCAGGACAACACCCGGCTTCCGGGCTTTATGTTTCACCAGATCGCCCAGTCGCCCGATGATGCGCTCTTCCGCATGCTCCCGAATCGCACAGGTGTTCAGCAGGATGACATCGGCACCGTCCGGCGTAGGCGTGGATTCGTAGCCCTGCGGCTTCAGCAAGCCCAGGATGAGCTCGGTGTCAGCGATGTTCATCTGACAGCCGTAGGTTTCGATATAGACGGTGCGTGTTTCCATACCCGATATCCGAGTCGAGCCCCCTCGCCCCGACCCTCTCTCCAAAGAGGCGAGGGAATATAGAGGGAATTTTTGTAGCCGTTCCCCAGCCGCAACGCAACGGCTATAAAGACATGCCAGTGAAGGAGCGGACGAGCATATGATAGAGCGCATTATCTCACTCCTGCCCAGCAGTACGGAAATTGTCTGCGCGCTTGGTCTGCGCGAGCATCTCGTCGGTGTCTCTCACGAGTGTGACTATCCCTCGGATGTTGTCGGGCTTCCCGTCTTGACCGAACCCAAACTTGATCCCTGCGGAAGCAGCGGTGACATCGATACCCGCGTCCGCAAGATTGTGCAGGAGGGGTTGAGCGTCTATCGTCTGCAAACCGAGGCATTACAAAGGCTGAAGCCGGACCTCATCGTGACCCAGGACCAGTGTGAGGTGTGTGCCGTTTCCCTGCCCGAGGTCGAAGACGCCGTGCAGTGTTTTCTGACTCCGGATGTGACCGTCGTGTCGCTCAGACCGGAGAAACTCGACGATATCTGGACGGATATCCGCCAGGTCGCCCAGGCCACCAATCAGGAAAAAGCCGCAGAGACACTGATCGAGGACGCAAAAGAACGGCTCCAAAAAATCGCGCAAAAAACACAGCATTTATCCCGTCCGCGTGTGGCCTGCCTGGAATGGCTCGATCCCCTCATGGCGGCGGGCAACTGGATTCCGGAACTGGTGGATATTGCGGGCGGGGAATATGGCCTGGTTGAGGCCGGTGCGCATACACCAACGATGACCTGGGAGGCCCTGGTTGCCTACCAGCCGGAGGTCATCGTTATCTCTCCGTGCGGCTTCAAAATCCCGCAGTCGCAGACGGACCTGCTGCAACTGACGGCGCATCCGGACTGGCAAGCGCTCCCGGCAGTCCAAAAGAATCGGGTGTATGCGGCGGACGGCAACGCCTATTATAACCGGCCCGGTCCGCGCATGGTGGAGAGTGCGGAAATCCTCGCCGAGATGCTGCATCCGGAAGCATGCGCCGGTATGGCGGTGCCGGGCTCCTATATTCGGGTCTGAGCGAGACACGGAGACCCTCTGTCATACTGTCTACGACAAAAACAATAGCGTCGGGGAGGGCAGGATGGTCTGGAGTTGGTTAAAAAAGATATTGGCAACAGAAACAGGAACGTCAGGGTGGGCAGACCTACTTGATAGGAGCGATGTTCTCATCTGCGATACGGAAACATCGGGAATCGGCAAGGGGGCGCAGGTTCTGGAAATAGCCCTTGTCGATACGATGGGTGAGACCGTTTTTTCCTCACTAGTAGTCCCACCGAAGGGACTGCGTATTCAGGCAGACGCTTCAGCTATCAACGGTCTTACCAGGGCATTTCTGAAGAAAAACAATGCACCGACCTGGGAGTCCATCGTTGATAGAATAGGTGCGCCCCTTCGGTCAGCGTCGGTAATTGTCGGATGGAACACCGACTTTGACTCTCGGATACTAGCGCAGACTGTCGCAAAACAGGGTGGTAACTTCGATGCAGCGGCCTTTCCGTGGCGCGACCTATGCTCCGAGTACAGGTCAATGAGACCGGGCGAAAACGCCCAGTTGACCACTTCTGCGCGCCGAGAGGGAATCAAGGTTCCCAGAGGATATGGTCATCGTGCAGAGCAGGATTGTCGCCTGGTGCTGGAGATACTGAGAAAGATGGGAAACGAAGTTACGTCAAAGGCTCTCGTAAGGGCATACAGGGAGAGTCTGAAGACGACACAGAAACAATATGCCTTCATGGACAAACTTTGCGCCGACACGAACACGGAACTGTACGATCTGGCAGACCGTTACAATCTTGATCCGGATAACAAAGAGGATGCAAGCAAGCTGATTGACAAACTCATCGCCAAACGCGACCGCCAGGAATACCAAAACGAATGGTAAGAGGGAGACAATAAGGAGGTCCGCACGCCATATTACTCTCACTCGCTGGGGTCAATAATCTCAATCTTTCCCTCTCGAAAATCCTGGCCTCGTTCTTTTACCATGTGAGGATAGCTGTGGTAAAACTGCCCGCCGAGACGCAGGAAGGATTCCACTTCGGTCTCTTCAAGATCGAGGTCTTCGATGGCGCGGATCGCATCCACCTGACTGGTGGCGCTGACGAGAACGTCAAAAATCAGTTGGCTTTCCGCGGTCTGGAAGTCCTCGCGGCTCGGCAGCTCGTCACGGTTCTGCATGCTCCCCGGATGATTGTCCAGAAGATAGCGGAGCGCCTTGAGTTCATGCCGCTGTTGATCCAGCTTTCTTATTTTTTCAGGCATGGATATTCCCCTCTTGCAGGGGTGGGTTTGAAACCCGCCCCTACTCTCCTTACTTCAATTAGTATATACACAGGAGCTATGGCTGTAACAGAGCATAAAGGCAAAGCCCACCGAACGGTCCGATGCGCCGTGATCACCCTGAGCGATACCCGGACCGAAGAGACGGATACGAGCGGCAAGCGCATCAAAGAACTCCTGGCCGAGCAGGGTCAGCCCGTTGTTGCGTATCGTATTCTTAAGGACGAACCGGAGCAGATTACGGCGGTCGTGCAGGCCCTGCTGGCCCAGTCCGAGGTTGACGCCATTATTACCAATGGCGGGACCGGGATTGCGCCGCGCGATACCACATTCGAGGCGATCCAAAGCCTGCTCGAAAAAGAAATTACCGGCTTCGGCGAGATGTTCCGTATGCTGAGTTACGAAGATATTGGCGCCTCGGCCATGCTGACCCGCGCTACCGCGGGAGTTGCGAACGGTAAAGTTATTATTTCTCTGCCCGGTTCAACCGGCGCGGTCGAACTGGGCATGACCAAACTGGTCCTGCCGGAACTCGGCCATATGATGTTCCTGCTACGGGGGGAACGCCATGCACATTAAGTTACGCTTTTTTGCCTCGCTCCGAGAGCGGCTCGGTCGCAGTGAAGACAGTTGTGAGGTGCCTGAAGGCGCCACGGTCAAAACGGTCTGGGAGGCCCTCAAACACGAGCATCCGGCCTTAGTCGAGGTTGAGCGTTCACTCGCCTTTGCCGTCGCCCAGGAATACGTTGATGGCGATCATCCCCTGCACGATAACGATGAGCTGGCCTTTATTCCGCCGGTGAGTGGCGGCGTTCTGACCGACAGGCGGCTGTCCTGTCGGCTCACCCAGAATCCGATTCGCCTGGACGAGCTGACCGCCTTTGTGGCCGACCCCGGCGCGGGCGCCATGGCAACATTTGTCGGTATGACCCGAGACACCAATGAGGGCCGGCGGGTCATCCGGCTGGAATACGAGTGTTATCCCGGCATGGCCGAAAAGGAGATGGGCAAGATCGGGCAGGAGGTCCTGGAGCGCTGGCCGGTGAAAAAAGTCGCCATGCTACATCGGCTCGGTCGGGTCGATATTGGAGAGGCCAGTGTGGCCATAGCTGTATCGTCCAGTCATCGCCACGCCGCGTTTGAGGCGTGTCATTACGCGATCAATCAGCTCAAGGAAACAGTCCCGATCTGGAAGAAAGAACGGTACGAAGGAGGCGAGGTGTGGATAGGCTCACAGACGGGAAAAAACGGTACCCTCCATCCGAGCGGAAATACCGATCAGTGATTCACCCCGGCAGCATATGACAATGGACATTCGGACAGTTGGGATTGTCGGCACGGGACAAATGGGGAGCGGAATCGGTCAGGTTGCCGCTCAAGCAGGCATGGCGGTGTTGCTCTACGACGTCAACCAGGAGATCGTTGACCGTGCGCTGGGGAATATCCAGAAGGGGCTCGTGCGCCTGACGGACCGGGGCAAGTTGTCGTCTGATGAGCAAGACGCCATTCTCGGTCGTCTGTGTGGCACAGCCGCCCTCGAAGACCTGAGTGGTGCCGACGTCATTATCGAGGCCGCGCCTGAAGACTACGCCATCAAGGAGGAGATCTTTCAGAAGCTCGACCGTATCGCCCGGCCAGAGGTCATCTTGGCCAGCAATACCTCGTCCATCTCACTGACCCAACTCGGGGCGGTCACCAACCGACCGGAAAAAGTCATTGGCATGCACTTCATGAACCCGCCGGTCGTCATGCAACTGGTCGAGATCGTGCGCGGCCTGGCCACCGCTGACGAGACCTATACGACTATTGATGGGTTAGCCAGGAAAATGGGCAAAACCACGATTCAGGCCAAGGACTATGCCGGCTTTGTGGTCAACCGCATCCTGCTACCCATGATCAACGAAGCGATCTATGCCTTATACGAAGGGGTGGGCGGTGTGGAGGATATTGACCAGGGGATGAAGCTCGGCACCAACCAGCCCATGGGTCCGCTCGCTCTGGCCGACCTCATCGGACTGGACACCTGCCTGGCGGTCCTGGAACGCCTGCACCACGGCCTGGGCGACGACAAATATCGCCCCTGCCCGCTGCTGCGCAACTATGTCGCGGCACATTACTTGGGGAAAAAAACGGGCAAAGGGTTCTACGAGTATGGATGATAGGGACTGGGGCTTACAAGGCGGCTGCCGCCTCTTTGCAGGCGTCAATATACTCCGTCTCCGCTTGGGCACAGGACTGAGCTCGCTGCTGGCTGTCCGGATATAACGACAGGAGGACCTCACCGGTCGCGGCATAACACGCTTCTTTTGAAGCGTCGTCAAGCCGACGACAAAACGCCAGTCCCCGCTGCGGGTCGGCGTGGGTCAGAATAAAATCCTTCACCGCACCAACAAGACACGCGGTGGCCTGTTCCGGCCTGCCCTGCCGACAGAGCGTCATCGTCTTCTCAGCATCACGCAGGGTGAAACCGCTCACATCGCGACCCAGGCTTTCATAGCAGACGGGCACGAACACTGCCGGCGCGCCGGCGCAGACCTGAAAAGCCTTCGGAAGATCATACTGCGAAAAAGTCAAAATGGCTGAGGATTGCATCCGGTAGCAGGCCCGTTGGTAGGGTTCGTCCACTACGGTACAGGGATACAGGGGGTCTTCCGGCCGGAGTAAGCTTCTTGGACGGTCGGTGCGGCTCTGGTGTCCCTCCTGATGTGTGTGATGGGGCTGGAGAAAGGCCACGACATTCTCCATAAAGACGCCGCTATAGCACGACTCGCGCTCCCAGGGAGAGGCTAGGGCATCGCACCCTTCAAGCGCGATGGGGAGTCGGTAATCAAAGTATAGGGTAAGGCCGTGCCCCAGGCCGTGCAGACATTGATACTGCAAAAACGTGGACTGCCACGCATCAACCTCCCTGGTACACACCGCGGCTATGGTGTCAGCCCGTACCTCGGGCAGACTGCGCAGATAGCCTTCCAGCACGCCGTGATAACAGCCCGACCAGAACGTCTCGCGGCAGTGGGCAAATGCCTTGGCCACGTCCTGATAATACGCAAATGATGCCCGACCGAGATGATGGGTGTAGGGATGAGCGTCACGCAACACATCGGGGTCCTGCCGTGTCAGTGTGTCCAGAGTGGCCAGCGCGTGTTCGGTGCCCTGGATACGCAGAATTTTTTCCAACCCGGTATGGTAACACTGCCGCTTTTGGGGCTGGTGTTGATGCCCGCCGCATTGCCCCCAGAGGTGCTCGGCTTCATCTTCCTGAGCAAAGCTCGGCGCCGTCAAGACACCGACAATCCAAGCGAGCAGGATGCCCGACACTATCTGCCGCATGGTCTTCTCCTTCTCTGTGTATCAGGTCCGATATTGAACGCGCTCAAGCAGAGCGGAGAGCTTTCGGACCACACTCCGGTGCGCGGGTTGCTGGTTCCAGACCGCGCGCACTCCCTCAACACCTCCTAGGGCAGCTAAGCCGCGTTGCCCGACCTCGTGGAGTATTTCTCCAAGCCCCCACTCCAGGTGTTGGGCAGCGCGCTTCTTTTCAAGACTAGCGGTTGTTTGCAGATGCTGCCAGTGCGCGCTGAGGGCTTGGTTGAGGGCGTCCAGATTCAGATTGGCTGCCGCGCTGACGGCCAGCACCGGACTGTCCCAGGTTTCGGACTCATGAGGGGCCGGCCGCCGTGCCAGCGCGAGCGCTGCCTGGGTATCGGACAACGCCTTTTGAGCCAGTGTCTGATTATCCGCCTTGTTCACGGCCAGAATGTCCGGGATCTCCATCACCCCGGCTTTGATAAACTGGAGCAGGTCGCCGGAAAACGGCTGGACGACCAGGACGGTCGTATCCGCAAGCGCGGCAATATCGGTCTCGCTTTGGCCCACCCCAACTGTTTCGATCAGGATGACATCGCAACAATGCCGCAACAGAAACACAGCCGAGAACGCCTCCCGACTCAGGCCGCCCAGACGATCCCGCGCCGCGTAACTGCGGGCATAGACCTGGGCGGGCAATTGCATCCGGCCACGGTCGCCCAACAGAGATCCGCCCGACACTTTACTTGACGGATCGACCGCAATAATGGCGACGCGCCGGCCAGCTTGCACCTGAGGCTCGATCAGCCGTGAGATCAGCGAGCTTTTTCCCACGCCGGGCGGGCCGGTCAAGCCGACGGCATGGGCCGATGCGGGCAGCGCCGAGAGGGTATCCAGGAGTGAGAGCGCTTGAGCTTTACGGTTTGGACGTCGGTCTTCGAGGAGGTTGAGCGCACGCGCAATAGCCTGACGATCAAAATCAACCAGGGCAGAAACAGTGCTGTGGGGTGGCTGTGTCATGGCTCGTGGCTAGAGGTCAGTGGTTAGCCACTAGCCACTGACCTCTAATTCTTGCCGGACGTTATGCCGCCGCCTCAGCCACCTCGACCATGTCAGACAGAATGCGTAGCATTTCAAAATCCTTCGGGGTGTATACCCGCGCAACGCCGGCCTGCCGCAAATCTTCCGCATCGTCCTCGGGAATAATACCGCCAACCACAACCGGAACGTCGCTGAGGCCCTCCGCGCGCAGACCGGTGAGCACCTCGGGGACGAGGCGGAGGTGGGAGCCGGACAGGATACTCAGACCGACCAGATGCACGCCTTCATCTCGCACGCTGGTCACGATTTGCTCAGGCGACAGGCGAATGCCCTCATATACGACTTCCATGCCCGCGTCGCGACACCAGACGGCGATCTGCTCGGCACCGTTCGAGTGCCCGTCCAGGCCCGGCTTTCCGATCAACACCTTGAGCGGCCGGCCCAGCGTGGCGGTGCTTTTCCGCACTCTCGCCCGCAGTTCTTCAAGCGCCTGGGCGGCCTCCCCGTTGACCGCGCACGCAGCCGCAGCGCCGCCAATACCGGTTGGCGCCCGGAATTCTCCGAAAATATCGCGCAGGGTCTGCGTCCACTCGCCCGTGGTCACACCGGCCAGTGCGCACCGAATGGAAGCCGGCATGATATTCTCGCCACTCAAGACAGCCGCGTGCAGACCGGAGATTGCCGCGTCCACATCGGCCTGGTTGCGCGTGGCACGAAACGCCTCCAGGCGCGCCACCTGCTCACGCTCGGCCGCTTCGTCCACTTTGAGGATGGCCGACGAATCACCGCTGTAGAGGGGAGAGGCCGCGCTCTCGGTAAATTTGTTGACGCCCACCACAACGTGGTCCCCGGCAGTGATGTTGCGCACCCGTTCGGTATGGCTCGCCACGAGCTGTTCTTTGATATAACCCAAGGCCGAAATCACGCCGCCCATGTCCGACACACGCTCAACCTCTGCCCAGGCCGCGTTTTTAATCGCGCTCGTTTTTCCTTCGACAACCGTGCTCCCTTCAAAAATATCACCGTACTCCAACAGGTCGGTCTCAAAGGCCAGGATCTGTTGAATCCGCAGGCTCCACTGCTGGTCCCAGGGGCGCGGCAGGCCCAGCGCTTCGTTCCAGGCCGGTAACTGCATGGCGCGGCAACGCGCATCCTTGCTGAGCGTTACGCCCAAAGCCTCCAAGACAATCCGGGGGATATTGTTCTCCGGCTGGGCTTCGGTCAGCCCCAGAGAATTAACCTGGACCCCATACCGAAAGCGGCGCAGCTTTGGATTCTCAACGTCGTAGCGTTCACGCGTCAACTCGTCCCAGAGTTGACCAAAAGCGCGCAGCTTACACACCTCCTCAATAAAGCGGACGCCGGAATTTACAAAAAAGCTGAGCCGCCCGACCGCGGCGGCAAACTCGACAGCGTCGAGCCGACCGGACGCGCGCACCGTGTCGAGCACAGCGATAGCCGTACACAGCGCATAGGCGACTTCTTGCACCGGTGTGGCGCCAGCTTCCTGGAGATGGTAGGAGCACACATTGACCGGGTTCCATTTGGGAACGTTTTTGACCGTATAGGTGATCACGTCGCTGATAAGGCGCAGGCTCGGCTCGGGCGGAAAGATATACGTGCCCCGCGACAGATATTCTTTCACGATGTCGTTCTGCGTCGTACCCTGGAGGGTCTTGGGCTCTACCCCTTGGCGCTCAGCCGCGGCAATATACAGGGCCAGCAGCCAGGCCGCAGTGCCGTTAATCGTCATGGACGTATTCATCTGGTCGAGCGGAATATCGGCAAACAGGGTTTCCATGTCGCCGATATGGCAAATCGGGACGCCGACCTTTCCAACCTCTCCACGCGCCAGGGCGTGGTCGCTGTCGTAGCCGGTCTGCGTCGGCAAATCGAAAGCAACCGACAGGCCGGTCTGACCTTTACTCAGATTGAGCCGATAGAGTGCATTACTCGCTTGTGCGGTTGAGTGACCGGAATAGGTCCGCATGACCCACGGCCGATCTTTGGGCCGGTCTGTTTCCATACGCATCCCTCTGACTTTCGACTTTTCCCCTCATTCCTATTTCTACCCTAGCCGTCGCATCTGTTCCAGAATATCGTAGCCGGTGATGGCCTTGCTCTTGGCGGCCTGCTCGGCCAGATAGGCCGGCGCGACGGCCTCGGCCTGAACGGCCTTGGCCAGGTCCATCAGTGCGATCTTGATGGTCGCTTCGTCGATCATCTCGCCGGTTTCCGGGTCGGGCATCGAGCCGCCGCCTTTCTCGTGGTAGAGGTCGAGGACGCGGGAGGCATATTTGACCTGCTCGTCGTTCGGTGTATAGCAGGCGTTGGCAATGGCGGCCTGCTGCGGATGGATGACCCAGGTGCCGTCCATGCCGAGATTGGCCGCGCCAATGTTTTTCTCACGCAGGCCCGCCTCGATTTCCTTGATCTTTTCTTCGGGGTCGTTTTTCCGCCACAGCGGCAGATAGACATTATCAACCGCGTGCAACCCGGCGGCCTTGGCCGCTACCACCACAGCCTGCTTGGAGTACAGGAAATTGATGTTCTGGTCTTTCACTACTTCACGAATACCCAGGGTGGCGGCAAAGTCGGCGATACCGAAAATAAGGCCGGCCATGCGGTCCGAAGCGGTCGCAATAGCGTAGGCGTTCACAATGGCCTGGGGAATTTCAATCAGGGATTCGATCTGCACCCGCGATTTCCAGCCGGCTTCCTTTTCGAGCGTATCGAGCAGGCTGGAAACGTATTTGATATCATCCGGCCCGTGCGTCTTGGGAAGGATAATGCCGTGAAATTTATCCGGCGCGCCTTTCACGATGGCTTCCAGGTCGCCCAGGAAAAACTCGGAGCGGATATTGTTGGGCCGCACGGTAATGACTTTCTTGCCAAAATCCAGCGTGTTGAGCGCTTCGACGACACACTGGCGACTTTGCGGCCCCTTGAACTCGTACGGGCAGGCGTCTTCAAAATCCATCATCACATGGTCAATCGGTGATTTGACCGGGTCGGCCGCATTGCGGTGCAGCTTCATGCTGTGGCCGGGATAGGTCATCTCGGTGCGGGGAATAACGAAACGGGTTCCCCCATCAACTACGAACATACGGTCCTCCTCTATCGCAGTCTCTTTCTTGTCGGCGGTCTGTCAGGGTCACGAAAATAGCAGGCTCCCCCTCTATCAGATTCGCGTCCCTCACCCAACCTCCCTAGGCGGATGTTTGTCCGAAAAGAGGAAACGTGTCCTTCCATCATCCCCAGAAGCGGGACACGCTCCCTCTTTTGTGGTATTTTCTCGGCACGCTTTCACTCTATAAGGAGAACTGCATGTCCGACACACTCCAACAAACCGGCCTGATCGTTGACGCGCTCCAAAAAGTCCGTGATGAGGCGCTCCAGCAGGGCCGCAGCCTGACCGACAACGGCAAAGGTATCGATGACCATCAGGTTCATGTCGAGCGGCTGGCCTATCTGGCGACCGAAGTCGAGGCCGCCCGCTCCTGCCTGCACTATGCCCAGACCGCCGGAGAAAACCGCGCGGACGAGAACGGTCATACGGCCAATATGGCTTTGGGATTTGCCGCCGAAGTCGGCCAGCGCTTAGTCGGACAAGTCAGTACTCATATCGAAGATTTCGGGTTTGACGAAGCGTTTCTGAACGATACGCTCGGACAGCCTCAGGTCAAGACCGCCATCCGGGACGGAGCCCGTGAGCGTCGCTTCCGCGCAATCGGCCAGTCCGTTTTGACCACGAAAGGCGTGAATCACTCGTGGCTAGAGAGTGATATCGCGGAAATGACGCGGGATTCGGTGCGTCAGTTTGCCAAGAGTGAGGTCGCGCCCATTGCGGAGCGCGTCCACCGCAACGACGAACTGATTCCGGAATCCGTGATCAAAAACATGTCCGAACTGGGCTATTTCGGCATGTCGGTGCCCGAAGAGTACGGCGGCGGCGGCATGGGCAATCTGGCCATGATTATCACCACCGAGGAACTCTCCGCAGCCTCACTCGGCGTGGCCGGCAGTCTGATCACCCGACCGGAAATTCTGACCAAGGCATTGCTGCGGGGCGGCACCGAAGAGCAGAAGAAGACATGGCTGCCGCCGATTTCCAGCGGGGAACTGATGGTCGCCATTTCCGTGACCGAGCCGGACACCGGCTCCGACGTGGCCTCGGTCAAATGCCGCGCCGAGCCGGCCACGGTCAACGGGCAGAGCGGTTTTGTGCTTGACGGGGCCAAGGCGTGGTGCACCTTTGCCGGACGGGCAAACATTATTGCCCTGCTCGCCCGGACGAATCCCGAGGCGAGCTCCGGTGCGCGCGGGTTGTCCTTATTCATTGTTGAAAAGGACGCCTTTCCGGGCCATTCGTTTGAGATGAAACAGGAGACTGGCGGGGTGCTCCAGGGGGACGCCATTCCGACCCTGGGATACCGGGGGATGCATTCCTATGTGTTGAACCTTGATAAGTATTTTGTCCCGGCCGAAAATCTCGTTGGTGGAGAGGCTGGGCTGAATAAGGGCTTTTATTTGCAGATGGCCGGCTTTGCCGCGGGACGGCTCCAGACCGGAGGACGTGCTACCGGGCTCGCCCAGGCCGCACTGGAGGTCAGCGCAGCCTACGCAGACGAGCGCAAGCAGTTTAAGAAATCACTGGGAGACTTCCAGCTCACCCAGTACAAGCTGGGCCGCATGGCTACCCATATTACCGCGGCTCGCCAGATTACCTATGCCGCCGCCCCAGCGATGGACAAAGACGAGGCCGCCACGCTGACTGCGGCCATGGCCAAACTGCTCGCCTGCGACGTGGCGGTCTGGGTCACTCAGGAAGGCCAGCTCATTCACGGCGGCTGGGGCTATGGCGAAGAATACGCCATCTCGCGCTATGTCGTAGACGCCCTGGTGCTGCCCATTTTTGAGGGCGTCAAGCCGATTCTGGAACTCAAGGTCATTGCCCGCACGTTGCTAGCGTAATGTTCTAGCTGCTGCATGGGCGACAACACTGTGCCTATGTGTGCTTCAAAGCCTGCTGCGCATGTTTGCGTAGCACGCGGTTGATCTCGGTCTGATATCCCCGACCGCCGGGGGCATTTGCTTTGAACCACGCCACCACGTCGGCATCCAGACGCAGAGTGATTTGCTGTTTCACCGGCCGATACAGGAGACCACGCCGAGCGCCGGACCAATCCAGAATCTCGGGGATGTCGCTCGTATCAATCTGCTCGTCAGGCAGAGCCGCAAGCGCTTGGAGCTCCGCCTTCTGTTCCTTGCTGAGTTTGCTAGAAGTTCCCCGCTTCATAAGCTCTCCTTTCGTGCGGCGTCGCTTTCCGGGCGCTGATGATACGCCTTACCGCAACGCCAGTTCCGGGTTCGGGGGTGGGCCAAGTATGCGCCACGATCACGACCACATTGCCGATCATGCCAATCGTATGCCAGCGCTCTTCGTCCACATGCGGATCGGGCCGGTGGGCCACGAGCGGATCGTCGAACACGAACTGCGCCGTCTCGAAGCCAAGGCGTGCTTCCGCTTGTTAATACGGTTCTTATTTTCGTGCCATATCCAGTGCAACGCGCTAGCCCTATGCAACTACATTATAATAGCTACACTATAGCATTTCATCAACGGGACCAGATCAGTTTGGGCCGCAGTGTCTAAAAAGGAATTACTTTTCTGAGTAAAAATACTCAAGAGAGTAATTAACAATTGACAGTTGACATTCCACTGACGCGGGCGGACTTTTCCTTGTCTGTCCGCGTGGGAATACCAAGCAGAAAAGGTGGTGCGGGTAGGATTCCCGCAGCCTCGGTCACAGATTCAAATTCTTGAGCACCGAGGCCAGTTCAGGGTCGCGTTGGCTGAGATTCCGCAAAGCCTCCAGCAATACTCGGGGTGGATTGGCGGCCAAGTCGGCTTCCAGCGTTTTTACCCGGTCCTCTACGGGCCGTAGCATGGTCCGCCGGTCCCAGAGAGCAAAGCTGATCGTGGCGGCCACCAGCACTGTAAAGGCTCCCAGCAGGCCGAGGGTGAGTTGAAACTGGTAGGCAAACTGGAGGTTCATGTCTTCGCGGAGTTGGTTCATGTCTTCGCGGAGTTGCCCCAGGTCGGCCCGGAGGAGGTCCATCTGGGTCCGCACCTCGTTCAACCCTTCCTCCAGGCGAGTCAGGCGTTCTATGATCTCCCGGTCGGTCAAGGCCGGTGCAGCCTCCACCGCCCATAGCGGTCCCGGTAGCAGCAGCAGGAGTAGTCCTAAAATCCAACGGACAAGCCAGCGGCTTCGCATGAGGTTATGCAACACCCGCCTGACTCGGATGTCAAACGCGCCCAGCCCTACAGCTTCTTCGTCAAATAGAAGCGCATATAGTGGGCGCTGGTTTCGATCTGTCCGGCAAAAGAACTGAGGACGGTCTCCAGTTCCTGCATGTGGAACGGACGGCCGAGGTTGGCCTCCATGGTCTCGCGCCTGATGATACACTCGGTATCGGTCTCGACCCGAATGTAAGCATGGTGGTTTTCGACCCGCACCTCTTTGTCCGGGTTGTCTGCGTAGATCGCGTCAATTGCCGCATCTGCGATATCCCCGGCGCGGAGTACCGGGCCGACCTTGTTGTTGCCTGTCTGTTTACCCATAGCTACACCCCGATGCGCTTCGGCTCTATACCAACGACGTCCACATAGATTTCGTCATGTTCGATTTTGACGGGATAGCGGGCCAGTTCGCAGTCTTGGGGATTGATCCCTCTGCCCGTTATGACATCGAACTGCCACACATGGGCGCTGCATGTGAGTATCATGTGGCCGTCGAAATCACCCTCGGCTAAGGAGAACTGTTGATGCGGACAAAAGCCCTGAATGGCGATGACCTCACCATCGATGGGATAGACTAAGACGATGGGTTGCCCGTCAACCTCATACGCGGCCATATCGCCCTCCCATACATCGTCGAGGCTACAGACTCGGGTGAACGCCATACTCTTAGTACAGTCGAGAGGAACTCAGTCTAGTTCGAGAGACTGTAAAAATCCGTGCACGGCCTGGGTGGCCGTGACCGCTGCCTCTGGGCTGTCGGGCAAGGCCCGGCAGTATGCGTCGATAGCCTGTTCGGCCAGGGGGAGCCACTTTTCTACCCAGCCGCGTATCACCGCTACGTTTTCGGGTCGTTCAACCGCAAAGCGAACCAAGGCAGTACTCCAGGTTCTGGAGCGCTGGGTATCACGATATTCGGAATCGGCAATCAGGCCAAGCAAACTGTCGCCCTGCCGCCGGCCGGTGGCTGCCAGTTGCCACAGGAGGGTCTCGTCAATAGCCGGCTTTGCCACCAAGTTGAGCGCGACAAAACTCTCGCCCCAGTCATAGGCGGTCAGGACCTTTTCCATCAGCTCACGAAAGCCCTGCCAGGCGGCGGCGTTCTCCCAGGCCGCGCGCTCAGCCGTCCCGAATCCGCTGTCCGGATAGGTCTGTTTCAGCTCGGCGGTCCGATATGCAAGATGAGACACGCAGCGCAGGGCGTCCGCGGCCTGATAGGTCGCGCAGTTCCGAATCGTACTCGACGGCACAATCTGGACGAGATAATGCGAAGCCATCTGCACGGTGTGGAACGCATAGCGGGCCGGAGTGTACAAGCGCGGCAGGACATCGGCCCAGGCCGCATCGAGGCTGGCGTCGTACTGGAGTTCGTTGTGCTGGTCGAACAGCCCTTCGATATAGGTCTCCTGGCCGTCTTGCAGGATATTGTAGGCGCGATAGGTGAGTTCGTCGGGGTCACGGAACTCCTCCCAGTCCCGCCCGGTGAGAAGCGAGCCGTGGCGGTATTTTTTGAACCACTTGGAGAGCGGGATATTCGGCCCCAACTCAAACGGAGAATCCGCATTCTTGGCGTCGTACATGAGATTGGTCGAGACAATCTCATACTCGCTCGGACGACGGCGTCGGCCGGCGAGATGACTCCAGGTCCGCAGCGGCTTGAGCGGTTCGGATTCGTCACTCATGGTCTGGGCTCGGGCGAAGCCGACCCGGCGGCTTCATAAAAGAGTTCGAGACTCGTCATTGGTGTGATGCCGGCCTCCTCAACCGTCATATCGCGCGGAAACGGTTTTTCAGCCCCGACTTTCCGCACCCGCAGCGGCGTATCCAGCCGCTGGTTCTTCTCGAAACCGATACTCAGCTTGGCCGCCGTCTGACACACTTCGTCCATCGTGTTCTCGGTATCGACGATGGAGACGTAGAGGACAAACTCCTGATAGAGGTTATGGACAATGGGAATCTGTGCCATACGGACCCTCAGGCGGCCTGGGCCCGGTCTTGGCGGTACTCCTCCAGCCAACTGTGCTTGAGGGCGTCCTCCCCCTGTTCTCCCTCTTTGAGCGAAAAATAGGCAAGCAGTCCTTCGAGGGTCGGCGGCTGGATCATTCCGGCCCCCATCCGGTCGGCAACGCTCAGATGGTCTTTGTAGCGGTCTGGGTCCTGCTGAAAAATCCAGCGGTCCACTTCCGAGCCGAAATGGTATAGGCGGCTTTCGTGTTCGAGCGGGAAATCCTGCAAGGGCCGGCCGACCTTCCCTGGGCTCCAGCCGGGCGTGCCGGTAATCGGCACCTGAGCCATATTGCACAGTTGCACCATGGAAGGCAGGACCGTCTCGACCGGGCCGTCTTTCAGAAAACGGGCAATGATCGGGTCCCAGAAATGCGCCCCCCAGGTCCCTTCCCAGCCGGGATATTTCTCCTCCAACCAAGCGCGTTCGGCCCGGCTGATGCCAGGCGGGACGTCCCACCAGACCGATTTGTGAAAGGTCCAGATGCCCGCGTGCATCCCGTGGTGGCGGGTATCGAGATCGGCCAGCATGGTGTCCCAATACCAGGGGCGTTCCAGCCCAATGTCGAGCAGGGTCCGCTCGAACTGGCCAAAGACCCACTCCTGCATGAATTCTTTGAAGGATTTCTCGCGGCGGTCGAGCGGGGTGTAATAATCCATGGACGGACCAGTCACCGTGGCGAACAAGGTCCAGGCCCGCCAGATGGCAATATCCACCAGTCGCTGGGCGTCGGCCTTCTTCCCGTTCTCGATCAGGATTTTCACGGCCGGACCGCCAATCTGGGCGTGCCGCGCTTCGTCGGTTTGAATGCTGGAGGCGAGATTGGAGAAGGAAATATCACCCGCCTGAGCGGCATCGGCCGCAAGACCGAGAAATTGCAGATTGGAAAATCCGGTCTCAAAGGCAAACGTCAGCATCAGCGCCACCCCAACCGCGTCGCGACCGGCCATGATGTCATCGAACAGATGGCGAGCGGCAACAACCGCCCACTCGTTGGTGTGCATCGACTTGGTCGCCCAGTCAAACTGCCGACTGCGGTGGACGTGTTCGTGGGGGAAATAGAGTTGAATCTGACCGTGGCGGTTCTCGTCCAGCGAGCCGAAGGTCGCCATATTGCGCATCCCGCCGGCCTTGCCAAAGCGGGCCATGCGGGACTCCGCGCTTGAGGCCATGGCCTCAAGCGTAGCAAACGCGCCGTAGTGCAGCTTGAGAATACTCACCCAGCCAGGCTCGGCCTGATCCAGAAAATTGGCCCGCTGGAGCGCAGCCTTGACCGAATACACGCTGGCGTCCTTCTCGCGCTGGGTCCGCACATACTCACGATAGGTGACTTTATAGGGCTCGTCGTAGTCCTCCCACGCCTCAAGCGGTAGGCCCAGCGCCCCACTCTGCTCTTCAGGGAAAAGCGCGTCTTCAGTGACATATTTGGGGGTCCAATTGGTGTCGCGGGCGATGTCATACCATTCGGCTCGGTCCAAGAGCGCCATACAATGTTCCCTCCTGTGCCAGGCGTATCCGCACTTCCGACGAGGGGGTATCATAGCCAACCAGGATAGGAGGAGCAACACGAAGGAGGGTGGGGGCGGGCGGGTTTCTCTCGCCGCTCTTGACCCGACAAACCTTCCGATTTGGCAGCGTCCGTCAACGACGATATGTCAGCGGTGGTATAATGATAGGACTTATTCGACGTTATTTCCCGTACGATGGAGACTCTTCCAATAAACGAAACTGTGTTTGAGTATCTTCGACTCTTTCGCTAGCAACCTGTTCTTCTTGAAAAAATCTGAGTTTTGAATCTTCCCAGTATTCTTCATTCTTCTCGATCGATATCCAGCGCCTATCAAGTTCTTCGGCTACCATGCCGGTTGTATTCGATCCGGCAAATGGATCAAGAACCAAATCGTCAGGATCGGTACAGAAGTTAATAAAAAACCGAGGGAGTTCAGCGGGGAATCTGGCAGGATGAATCTTTCTCCCAGCCGCCTTCAATCCGTTCAGATAGGCGCTGTTGCTTTCATTATTGCCGCATTGAATGAGGTTGGGCGGAATCGAGCCGCCTTTATGGTCTGCAAAACTTTTTTTAATGATATGTCCTGATGGGCGACGGGTTGCGGACACACCACGCTTGATGAGCCGCAGCATGTCCTTGGAGTACGGCTGCAAAACATCCGCGTTACAGGCTTTAGGGAAATCCGTCTTCCCCAACCAATAAATATATTCAACAGAATCCTTGACACGAATTCTACGGACGTTGACCCATTCAGCAGGCGCCGGCATCTTGGCTGGATTATACCAGAAGAACTCCTGGCACAGTTTGAACCCGAGGGTATCGCATAGATGCAGAAGAAGACGGAAATGATACAGGGAGCGCGTCGGGCTTCCAGGTGTCCACGCCCCGCCGATATTTAAGGCAAAACTTCCCTCCGGCTTCAAAATTCGTCTGATCTGCTCACAAAACGGACTGATCCAATCAATATAACTATCTTGGTCGGCATTCCCATATTCCTTCTTGAAGTGGAGGGCGTAAGGGGGCGATGTGACAACGAGATCAACAGAATCGTCCTTCAGACCCGAAAGAATGTCTATTGCGTCAGAACAGTAAGCCGTACCAAGGGACGTTTTGTAATACTTCTTCATCGCCGCTCATTCTCAAGAAGGACGTTCAGAGAACTATACCACGGAGGGCCAAAAGGATGCTTGTCCTATTTGACCATTCTCCGACTTCAGGGTCTATGTGGGGTTGGCCGAGCTCCAGACATCTATCGCTTGTATATATTCCAATCAACATCGACGAGCGAACACAGCCGTACTGCTTATGCATCCCAGCCCGACCACGGTCGTAACGAGCGCCATCAAAATGACCGTCTCATAGCCTCCCATTCTCCACACCAGTGCAGCCAGGGTGGGGGCGAGGGCCGCGGCCAGGATGGATGGGATAGCAAGAAAGCCGGAGATGATCCCGAAATGGGCTCTGCCCAACAGTTCGGCGGTCATCACCGGACGGAGTATACTGCTTATCCCGATCCCCGCTCCCTGAAGTACCACAAAGAGCGGGAGCAGCAGGGGAACGGCCTGGGAGAAGAACAGGGCTGTTGCCGCACCGCTCATGGCAAGGAAACAGGCGAGAGCGATCCGAAACGTCGAAACGTATTTCTCCACTGCCAACATAGCCAGGCGACCCGCTACCTGCATGGGTCCGATCGAAGAGGCCGTGAGTACTGCCGCTTCATCTGACAGACCCCGTTCAGACAACAGCGGCAGCAGATGCGTCAGCAGGCTGAAATGTTCCACGTAGGCCATGCCGAATGCCACGGCGAGTAGCCAGAAGACCGGTGTCCTGAGCGCGTGTGAGGCAGTTCCGGGGTGAGCGCTGCTTGGAGCGCGTTGGGCGGCTCGGTGGTGGTCCGCATGCCGACACGCCTTCCAGATGAGGGGAAAGGCAATCAGGAGATCGACGCTGGCGACAATGACTACGGTGTCCCTCCAGCCAAACCCACTGACGAGCAGGTGGATGCTCGGAAAGGCGAGTGTCCCGGCAAGACCGGCCACTAAGGTGACAAGGGTAATGGCTTTGCGAGCCTCGTTGCCCAGGGCATGCGTCAGGACGGAGAAGCACGCGTCGTACAGCGAGCCGGCCATCGCCACGCCAATGCCGAACCACAGACAGTAGAACTGCCACAGGTGTTCAACCCAGGCGAGGCCGGCCAGGAAGACGCCGCCCAGGGCGGCACTACCGCTGAAGACAGCCCGCCCGAAACCGCGGTCTATCAAGCGTCCGGTCACGGGTCCGAGCAGGGCTGAAGTAATCAGGGCCAGCGTGAGCGCCCCGGCCAGCTCGGTTTTCGACCAGCCCAGGTCGCGCTCCCATTCAAGCAGCAACGCGGGAAACGAATAGTAAAGGGCCGCCCAGACCAGCGTTTCCGCAACCGCCAGCGGCCAGACGATTCGACGGAAGGTCATGCTGTTGACGCTGTATCAGCCGTCGAGATCGGGTAAAAGGCGAGACCGGCACGGCGGGGCCGCTCTTTGATGGGGCGGTCAGGTATAATGGCTACGCCGTTTTACGGCCAGTTCACGTTCGAGATAGAAAATCTCCACCTTTTCCCCAGCCCCGTCTTTTGGGATGAATTTATGACCGCGCAGGATGGTCTCGACAAGGCCCAGGTCGGGCCGACCGGGATAGGCACGGGTGCTGGTTATTTCGGTCGAGGCGAAGACGGTATCCCCAACAAAAACCGGGCCCGTGTGTCGGCCGGTCATATAGCGGACGTCCCCGACGGCATTATCGCCAACGTCAGGACAGGACAGGCCCAGGCAGAGATTAAACGGAATTCCACCATAAACGATCAACTGACCGCCAATATAGCGCTCTGGGTTCTGGTCTATCAGATACTGATTGGAGTGGACCTGAGAAGTGTTGTCCAACAGAGCGGTCCATTCCATATGGGCGGTGGTCACCGTCCGTCCACGGGAATGTTCGAGCGTATCTCCAGGCTGAAAGTCCTCAAAATAGGTATCGGCATTGGCCAAGTGGGCCAGGTTTTCGTAACGCCGGCTCTTGTCGTACTCCGGCACAACGAGGTCGCAGGCGATATCGGGCGTATCGTCCAGGGCCGCCTCTTCGACCCGAGCGTCCCTATTATCTTTCCAGATTTGGACTTTGCGTTGCAGGGTCAGCACGATTTCACCCTGCTGGTTCCGGCCGGTCGTCTGGACGTGAATAACGCCCCGGTCCTGGTCCCGTGAGGAAGGCTTGATGCCGAGGATGGTCGTCTCAACCTCAATCGTATCGCCGATATACACCGGAGCGCCAAAACGCATGTCGCGGTATTCGAGATTGGCCCGTGCGTTCTCCGAAATATCTTCAACGCTCTGGCTGAAGACGATATTCATCACCAAACCGGGCGGGACCACCAGACCACGGAAACCGTACTGTTCGGCATAGCGCAGGTTTTTCGACAGCGGATTAGTGGTCATGCCGAATTCCGTAAAGGCGTTAAACAAGCCTTCGGTCACGGTTTTCCCGACCTTATGCCGAAACAACTGACCAACCGCGAAGTCTTCGAGAAAATTGCCGCGCTTTTTCCGAATACGCACCCGTACTCCTGTGTGTCCGTTTAGCTCAGGGCCGCGAGAAATTCCTGACGCCCCTTGGCGCTGAGATGCAGATACATATTGTGACGTTTTTGTGCCCCAAGGGTATCCCAGGGCTGAGAAGCATAATTATGCCCAGGATACAGAACGGTCTCGTCCGCCAGTTGTGAGAGCGTTTGCAGACTCGAGTACATGTCTTCCGGACTGCTGCCCGGCAGGTCAACCCGGCCGCACGAGTTGATAAACAGCGTATCACCGGCCACCAGACGATTCTCAATCAGAAAACATTGGGAGCCGGGCGTATGTCCGGGGGTATGAATGAACTTGATAGTCATCGCACCCACGTCAGTCGTATCACCACCCTCGACCTGAACGATGTCGGAATCGGACAAGCCGACCAGACGACCCAGAAATTCGGATTCGGCCTTGTGGATATACACCTTAGCTTTCACCTGTTCGAGCAGTTCAACCACGCCCTGGATGTGGGTGCCGAACAAATCGCCGCCGAGGTGATCCTGGTGATAGTGGGTCACCAGCGCTTGGGTAATGGTGAAACCGTCGTGTTCCGCGGCCTGGATGATGGCAGGAATGTCCCAGGCGGCGTCGATCACAACCGTTTCACGCGTGGCCGTATCCCCGATCAGGTAGGCGAAATTCTGCATAGGGCCAATTTCAATTTGTTTGAAATACAGAGAAGACTCGGCCATCACGTCCCCTTTGGTGAGCGTTTTTTCGCGGCCTTTTTGGCGCTGCGGGCGGATTTTGCCTTTTTCGCCCTGCCGGACTGAGCAGCTTTCCGCTCACTACTCCGCAGGCCACGCTCCCAGAGATATTCTGGCTCTCCCAGCTTTTGACTCACCCAGCGGGATAATACGAACAGCAGATCGCTGAATCGATTCACATACCTGAGCGGCCAGGGGCTCAGCTCTTCTTCGCGCGAGAGGCGCAGGATATCTCGTTCGGCCCGCCGACAGACGGTGCGGGCCTGGTGCAGGAAACCGCCCACTTTCCCGCCACCGGGCAGGATAAAGGAGTTGAGGGGTTCCAGGTCTTTCTGGCAGGAATCGATGATACGTTCGAGGCCCTTGACCTCCGACTCGCCGACTCGAAACATGCCCTCGTAGGAGAAGTCGGCGGGGGTGGCCAGTTCACTTCCAAGATCGAACAACTCATTCTGGAGTTGGCGGAGAATATCGTCCAAGTGTTGGGCCGCCGGCAGCTCTGGCTTCAAAGAGGAAACGTGTCCTCCACTAGCAGGCGGATGCTGGACACATTTCCTCTTCAGGTCGTCATTGAATACCCGGGCCAGGCCCACCACAGAGTTCAGTTCGTCTAGCGTCCCATAGGCCTCGATGCGGGCCGCATCCTTGGCGATCTTTTTGCCCCCGACGAGCCGGGTCGAGCCCTTATCACCCGTCCGAGTGTAGACTTTTGTAATGCGGACCATTGCGACTTGGAGCTACGAGGCCCAGGGCTGCAACCGCATCCCTCGTCAGGCTTGCAGACGTTTATCCAGCGCCGCGTTTTCTTGCCAGAGCGCCTGCGGGAGTCGATCTCCAAACTGTTGGAAGAACTCGCGCTGACTCTCCGCGGCTTTGACCCAGCCCGGACGGTCCACGCTGAGGAGTTCGTCAAGCACCGCTGGCGAGACATCAATCCCTGTCGTATCAATATCGTTGGTATGCGGCAGATAGCCAATTTCGGTCTCGCGAGCTTCGACCTCACCGTGCACCCGGGCAATAACCCAGCGTAGCGCCCGCAAGTTTTCTCCAAAGCCGGGCCAGAGAAATCGGCCCTCTTGATTTGTCCGGAACCAGTTCACCCGGAAAATTTTCGGGGGATTAGCGAGCTTTTTTCCCATATTGAGCCAATGGCCGAAATAGTCGCCCATATTGTAGCCACAGAAGGGCAGCATGGCCATGGGATCGCGCCGGATCTTCCCGACTTTTCCGGTCGCCGCGGCCGTGGTTTCAGAGGCCATCGTCGTGCCGAGCGACACCCCGTGCTGCCAGCTGAAAGACTGACAGACGAGCGGGATCAAACCCGCGCGGCGGCCGCCAAAGAGAAAGGCCGAGATTGGGACCCCTTGGGGGGATTCCCACTCTGAAGACATGACCGGGCACTGGCGGGCCGGCGTGGTAAAACGGGAGTTGGGGTGGGCGGCCTTCCCCTCGGACTGCGGCGTCCATGGCTTGCCCTGCCAGTCGATCGCCTCGGCCGGCGGACCTCCGTCCAGGCCTTCCCAGTATGGGGTGCCGTCCGGGGTGAGGGCGACATTCGTAAAAATGGAGTTCTTCGTGACAGTAGCCATGACATTCGGATTGGTGTGCGAGTTTGTTCCCGGCGCAACGCCAAAAAACCCGGCTTCGGGATTAATCGCCCACAGCCGCCCGTCCGGACCGGGGTGCATCCAGGCAATATCATCTCCCACCGTCCAGACTTTGTAGCCCTTTTGGCTCTTCGGCGGGATCAGCATGGCCAGATTCGTTTTCCCGCAGGCGCTGGGGAACGCGGCGGCGATATACGTCGTGCGTCCGCTCGGCTCCTCAATACCGATGATCAGCATATGCTCAGCCAGCCAGCCCTCTTCACGCGCCATATAGCTCCCCAGACGCAGAGCGAAGCATTTTTTCCCAAGCAGCGCGTTCCCACCGTAACCGGAACCAACGGACCAGATCGCGCGGTCTTCGGGGTAGTGCATGATGAAACGGCGCTCAGGGCTGAGGTCTCCAAGCGAATGGAGACCCTGGACATAATGCTCTGACGAACCCAGCCGCTCAAGCGCAGCCTTGCCCATGCGAGTCATGATGCGCATACTGGCTGCGACATAGGGGCTGTCCGTGATTTCTACGCCAACCTGACTGTAGGGCGACGTGACGGGCCCCATGATATACGGCACGACGTACAGCGTGCGGCCCTTCATTGCTCCCCGAAAGAGTCCGCCGACTTTTTCCTTGGCCTCCGCTGGGGCCATCCAGTTATTATTCGGACCGGCGTCTTCTTTTTCCCGCGTACACACAAAGGTCAGGTGCTCGGTGCGCGCCACATCTTTGGGGGCACTCCGGTGCAGATAACAGTTCGGATATTGCTCCTGGTTTAACGCCATCAGCGTTCCGTCATTGAGCATCCCCTCAATCAAGCGTTGGTTTTCTTCTTCCGAGCCGTCACACCAGTGAATATTCTTTGGTCGCGTGAGCTGGGCCGTTTCTTCGACCCATTGTTCGAGTGGGGTTGGCATAGTCGGGGTGGTCTCCTCTGAATGAGAGTGAATCCTAATACTGAGAACAAAGGATGATAAGTTTTTTTTATATCCCGTCCCAGGGGGAGCGTCAAGAATACTTCTGGCCCAAAGAATAGACTTTTCAGGCAGTTCCGTCCAGTATTGGGAGGGTGGAGCTTCAGCTCCGGAGGGGGCTTGCCACTCAGAGGCATATCGTCTCAAGACGCTAGGCTCAATTCGCTTCTTCAGGTTTGCACAGTTTGAGGATCATCTCTTTCAGCCGGTCTGGATCAACCGGCTTTTTGAACAAGACGTCTTCTAATCCTTCCAGACGGCTCCGTTTGATCACGTGGTCTTTGTCGTAGAAATAGGCCGTCATCAGGACAACGGGCAGTTGCGGGTAACGCTCCTTTGCCTCCATGTAGAGATCGTACCCGTCCAAGTCAGGCATCACCACATCACTCAACACCATGTGGAAGGGGTGCTGGTCGAGAACGTTCCGATCAAGGATCTTCAGCGCCTCAATGCCGTTGGTCGCGACCTCAACACTACAGCCGTCTTCGACCAACAAGTCACGCAACGAGTAACACACGCCAAGATCGTCATCGACCACCAAGAGACGCAGCCCGGCCAGAGCCTGGGTTGCTGGCCGGACACCAACGGGATGGGGAGCAACCACTTCATCCCGACCGAGGTCGGCCATCCGAGAACCGTGTAGGTACTCGGTCGTGTCATAGCGCTCGCCGTGGGCCATATCGTCAATACGAGAGACAATCCCCCTGATCTTCGCCAGCTCGCGCTGGATGGATTCCACCCGTTCTTCCTGGACAACGTATTCTTCGTCCGGAAAGCTCTGCGCCATATGCTTGGTCAGAATATCCAGATTATTAAAGATGACCTCTAGCGGGTTATTGATCCGATGTCCGAGACCGACGGCGAGTTCACCCAGAGTCGCTAATTGATCGCGCCGGCGGATCTCCCGCAGATCTTTCAAAAAGCCAACTGAGCCGGCCTCGTTTTCCGCATCATCATAAATAATGGAGCCGGAAATGGTGGCGGGGATATGCTCGCCACTTTTTGTCACGAGCGTGGTCTCGAAATTCTTCACCTTACCCTTCTCGCCGACCTCTTCGCCCCGCATAGCCTCCATGACGCGACGCGCTTCATTGATGTTCGGGTAGACAGAGGCCCAGACCCGCTTGCCGTGTATCTCTTGTGAGGTATAGCCGAGCGTCTGATGCGCTCCGTCGTTATAAAAGATAATCTGGCCCTTATGGTCGAGCGCAATCACGATGTCGAGGGAACTTTCAAGCAACCGCTCAAAATATCCCGGCGGTAAACGGATCTCACGCAGGTCGCGGTGAAAACCGATCGAACCGATTTCTGCCCCGTTTTCGTCGTAAATAATCGAGCCTGAGAAAGAGATGGGAATCTGCTCGCCGCTCTTTGCGACCAGGACCGTTTCAAAATTCTTCACCTTGCCCTTTTCCCCAATGTCCTCGCTGCGCATCGCCCCCAGCACCCGCCGGGCTTCTTCGATACTGGGATAGAGCCTGACCCGTTTCCCCTGGACTTCCTCGCGGGTATAGCCCAGGGTCTTGCTCGCCCCGTCGTTGTAGAAGATGATTTGTCCTCGATGATCGACGGCAATGACAATGTCGAGAGAACTTTCAAGGAGCCGTTCAAAATAAACAGAGGAAAGTTGGAACATGGAAGACCACTTGCTGATTCACTCTGCACCAATCGCTCGGCCTCATTCGGAGAACGGTGCTCGGAGATATTCTTTTTATACTATGTTAGGCTGCTGGTTTCCTAATCGTCAAGCCCGGCCTCCCGTCCTCTACCCTCTGGTTCGCGCCAGCATTCTGCTGGGTCTTGTGCTGCAGTGTAGTCTGGGAGGGTGCTACTGGCTCAAGTACGAAAAACTCATGCACACCCATATCCAACTCATGCTCGCGATGACCGACAAGATGAACCGACTCCTGAAAGACAACGACACGCTGACCCCAGCCACGATGAATGAGTTTCTGTATCCGCTTGAACGGGCTCGGGACTTTTCCCGCATTGTGGCCCAGCGCTACGCCGACCGGGCCTCGCTCGCCGCTTTTAACCAGCTCCTCGATCTATATCAAAGCCTCGTCACGGAAGCTGACCGACTCCGCGTTCAACCTGGCAGCCTCGATCATTTCCGGGCCCAGACCCAGGCAGTCCGAGACCAGGCAACGCGGGTCGAGACGCTCTTGGCTTCCGAATAAGAATGCTCCGGCCTCTGCCAGCAATCCGTCGCTCTTTCTCGCTCAGCCGTGTGGAGGTAAGCGCAGGACCCGCTTATCATCCGCAAGACCGACCAGGAGTTCGGTCACCGTTGAACCGAGGAGGGGATGGACAAACTGTGGGGCCAGTTCAGAGAGCGGTAAAAGAACAAACCGACGCCGGTGCATTTCAGGGTGCGGGATATTCAACCAGTCTTCATTCACAACCTGTGTGTCAAAAAGGACGATATCGAGATCAATTGTGCGTGCCGCCCATTTTTTTGTCCGCTTACGCCCGAGTACCGACTCGATTTTTTGCAGATGCCTCAGGAGCTGTTGCGGACTGAACGCGGTCTCCAATTCAACCACGCCATTGATGTACCAGTTCTTCGCCTCCCCAATCGGCTCAGTCTCATATAAGGAGGAACAGCCTACAATGGACGTCCGGGGAAGGTCAGCCATCAGGTCGAGCGCCTTTTGATAATACGCCCGGCGGTTGCCGAGATTTGACCCGACGCCAATGAAGACGTGGCTACCCATCGCCCCTTCCCCGGTTACGTCCCCCACGAGAACGCCTGCGCAGCCTGCCTTACAATCTGCTGCCCGATGGCGAGTGAAGCGGTTGCACCAGGCGAGGGAGCGTTCAGCACATGGATGGCGTGCGGCGAGCTGGTAATGACAAAATCGTCCACCAAAGCACCGTCAGCTGAAATCGCTTGAGCGCGCACGCCGCTGCCGCCTGGCAGTAAGTCTGCGGCCTGAAGCTCGGGGAGAAGGCGCTGGAGAGCGCGCAGGAACGCCGATTTGCTCAAAGAACGGTATATCTCCCCAAGGCCGGTCTGCCAGTATTTACGCGCTATTGTCCGAAACCCTGAGAAGCGCAGGGTTTCCCATGCGTCTTGAGGGATCAGATCCGCCCACTGATAGCCCTCTCGGGCAAAGGCCAATACCGCATTTGGCCCAGCTTCCCGCTCCCCGGTCATGGTCCGGGTGAAATGGACGCCAAGAAAGGGAAAGGCCGGGTCTGGAACCGGATAGATGAGATTATTCACCAAGGCGTGCTTGTGCGGGGCAAGGGTATAATACTCACCTCGGAACGGAACAATCTGCAATGCCGGCTCAGCCCCTGCCAGGCGCGCAATCCGGTCACACTGGAGGCCGCCACAATTAATGACCGCCCGCGCGCGGATCGTATCGGTGGCAGTCTCCACAACCAACTGACCGTCAGTCGAGACAATTTTTTGTACCTGCTGCGCGCACCGAATCTCACCCCCGGCTTCTTGAACCAGGGCGGCATACTGCTCAGCCACCCGCACATAGTCAATAATCCCCGTTTGGGGGGCATATAGGGCACGGATGCCGGCGGCATGCGGTTCGATTTCCCGCAGCCGCTCAGGACCGATCATTTCCAGCCCCGCAACACCGTTGGCCGTGCCGCGCCGGTGGAGTTCCTCAAGCCGAGGGAGTTCGTCCGCTGACGTTGCCACAACGACTTTCCCACACCGTTCATAGGGGATATCGTGTTGATCGCAAAATTCGGTGAGCAGCGTGCCGCCGCTCACACAGGTCCGGGCCTTGAGCGAGCCGGGTTTATAGTAAATACCGGAGTGAATAACCCCGCTGTTATGACCGGTTTGATGCACGGCCAGACGGGTCTCCTTTTCGAGAACTCCCAGTTTGATCCTTGGGTATTGGCAGGTAACGGTCAGGGCGGTGGCCAATCCAAGTATTCCGCCGCCAATGATGATAAGGTCAGATTGGTCTGCCATACCGACGTTCACCCAGGAAAGAAACTATCTTTCATCTGCCTATACAAAACACGCTCTGACTGCAAACCATATCCATGTTTATTCCCACCCGAACCGGGCTTAGTGAAATTCTGCGCTTTGCCCTGCCGATTATTCTGTCGATGGCCTCATACACGGTGATCGGCTTTGTTGACACCTGGATGGTGGCCCAGGTCGGCACGGCTGAAGTGGCCGCGGCCATGCCAGCCGGCATCATTGCCTATACGCTTACCGCCCTTCCGCTGGGCATTACACAGTGCGTCAGCACGTTCGCCGCCCAGGCCCTGGGGAGGGAGAGATTCGACGAAGGCGCGATAGTCGCCTGGCAGGGGCTGTATTTGAGTGGCCTTGTTGGCCTTGCGCTCTTCGCGTTGTGGCCGGTCGCCCCCTACTTCTTTTCTCCGTTCGGACACGAGCCGGACATTGTTGCGCTTGAAGTTGCCTACTTCCGCATCCGGCTGTGGGGGATAGGCTTTTCGGTTGCCATCGGTGCGCTGAGTGGCTTTTTTTACGGCATGCACAGGCCCAAGGTTCCACTCGCCGCCACGGTGATTGCCAATATCGCCAACGTCTTTTTCGCCTACACCTTGATCTTCGGCAAATTTGGCGTGCCGGCCCTGGGGCTCAAGGGAGCAGCCTTGGCGATGGTGCTCAGCTTTGTCGTCCAATTCGCTGTGCTCTTTCGGGTCTTCCTCTCCCAGCCGTACGCAACCCAGTTTGCCACCCGGACGGTCTGGAAGCCGGACTGGGGAGCGGCCCGCCGGCTCCTGCACATCGGCTTGCCCGCCGGGACGCAGATGGCCATTGATGTCTTAGGCTGGGGCGTCTTAATTATTTTGATGGTCGGCCAGTTTGGCAAACAGCAACTGGCCGCCAGTAATATCGCCATTCAATACATGACGGTTTCATTCATGCCCGCGCTGGGGCTTGGCCAGGCGCTGACCGCGCTGGTCGGACGCTATATTGGAGAGGGCAAGCCCGACCTTGCCGCTCAGCGCGTGTATGAAGCGTTCTTTCTGGCCATGTCGTATATGGCTCTGATGGGCATGGGCTATGTCCTGTTTCGGTTCTCTTTCCTGAGTTTTTTCAGCCAGGACCCGACCGTCATCCAGGTCGGCAGTAGCTTGCTGATATGCGCGGCCCTGCTGCAAGTTTTTGATAGTATGGGGATTACCTTTGCCGGAGCCCTGCGCGGGGCGGGAGATACGTATTGGATTGCCGGTCTGACGCTCACGCTTTTAGTGTGCGTCTTTACGCCGCTCAGCCTGGGTTCGGTGCTCCTGACCAATCTCGAATCCCTCGGACCGTGGCTGGCCGGCACCATCAACGTCTCTCTGTTTGGCTTTGGTTTATGGTGGCGCTTCTCCCGGGGCCGCTGGCGGGAGATTGATATTTTCGCTACGCGGCGTAAGAGGAGAGAGCAGACAACCGCTTCCGTGCAGGTCGCAGACTGATGACCACTCCAGCCTCAGAGGTGCCCTTTCCGTCTCCACCTGACTACGCGCCGTTCAAGGCCGGACCGTTTCGGCTCTCAATGGGGCTCATGCCGCTTGAGCTCAAAGACTGGATCGAGCCCGATGCCCAGTGCGCCGGCGAGCTCAAAGAGAAAGAACGTCTCCTCACCGAACGGCGCGATAAGGTCTTTGCCGCCCTGCCTGAAGCGGGCCCAGGTGCGGCTGAAACCTTAGCACTCCTTGTTGAGTATCTTCCGAGTCGGTTTCCAGAGTTGTACAGGAGAAGCGGAGATCAGCTCGACAATCTTGCCACCGGCCAGCAATGGCAGATTCACAATACGCCCCTGCATCCACTCGATCTGGCCGGGAGACTTATCCAAGAGGATTTATGCCTTATGCAGCGGCAGGCGCGCACCCAGGTCTACCACCTGGTCGGAGCGTCGCTATGCTTTCCGACGCGCTGGCGCTTGGCGGACAAAATTGGCCGTCCGCTCAGTGAGATTCACGCCCCGATTCCCGGCTATGCAGAACAGCTCGCCACAACAATGGACAAGTTCTTTGACCGGCTGAAAGTCGAGAAGCCCGTCTGGCGGCTCAATTGGAGCCTTATGGACGATCCGGCCCTGTTTCAGCCGACCAGGAGCAGTCGAAAAGGGTTCAAGGCCATCATCACGCCAGAGAATGCCGGCGACACCCTCTGGCTGCGCATGGAACGACAGACCCTCCGCCGTCTGCCGCATTCCCACGATATCCTGTTCACCATCCGCGTCTACGTCAGACCACTCGCGCACCTTGCCACCCAGCCAGACCGTGCTGCCCAGCTTGTCGCCGCTCTGCGTGCCCTGCCGCCATCTATGCGGCTGTATAAAAACCTGCCGCCGTTTATTGAGGCGGCCTTGACGTGGCTGGATCGAGCGGCAGAGAACAGTGGAAGAAAGACAACGCCTCCACACGACGCGCCCCTGCCTGGATAGACTGTCTCCCTCCGGGGCTTTTTCTTCCTCGCCGCTCACAGTAAAAGAGAGCCATGAAAGATGTAACACTTTTAGGACGCACGGTAGGCGCACTGCTCAAGACGCATGGCCACACGATTGCGGTAGCCGAGTCTTCGGCCGGCGGTTTGATTTCGGCGGCCCTTCTGACCGTGCCGGGAGCGTCGGCGTATTTTCTGGGTGGCGGGGTGATCTATACCCATGCGGCGCGTCGGTCACTGCTGGCCATGCCGGACGAAGCGCTTGAGGGTGTTCGAGCGAGCACCGAGGAATATGCGCTGCGTCTTGCCCGTCAGGTGCGGGCGCGTTTTGAGACCACCTGGGGGCTGAGCGAAACCGGCGCAACCGGGCCGACCGGCAACGCCTATGGCGACGCAGCCGGACATGCCTGTTTTGCTGTCACCGGACCGGTTGAAGAAACATTGACCTTAGAGACCGGCAGCCCGGACCGGGAAGCAAACATGTGGACATTCACGCAGACCGCCCTTGATTTATTAACTCGGTCTATTCAAAAAAGCACCGTGTAGGGAGATTTGCATGTCGTGTCGTATTCTCAAAGCACTGAAAACTGCACTCTTCCTCATCTGTTGCCTGAGTCTGCTGCCCGCTCCCTCAGTCTTGGCGCAAGGCGGAGTCGGCGTGGGCGGCGACCGGCCTTCGGCCAAGACTCGTCGCTTCCCTTTCAAAGTCGTGGTGACCGGCTTTCTCAATACGGACCCGGCCCCGGATGCCTTGGCGGTCATCCAGCTGGGAGTGACCGGCCATCGGGGCGACTTCCAACTCGAGGTTACGAATGTTACTGCGCCCAACTCCCCCCGGCTCACCCCGCGGCAGATTTTTCTCCACCGGGCCGGCAAGCGCAAAGCCGACCTTGATGTGACCGGCCCACGAGACATACTCACAAAAATTGCCCAGGCTCAGCCCGGCACCCCGCTTGAACTCACTGGCTGGTACGCGCAGCGTGATGGCGAGTTTCGCCTGGAGAACGTTCGGATTGTCGGGTTTGAGTAGTTGGAGGCAAACCATTGATGGCGCTATGCCATTCCAGAGCACTTCCTGTCCTTCTGCTTCACACCTGTGGACTCTTACTGTCGGTTATCGCCTGTAGCGTTGTACAGGCTCAGCCACAACGACCACTCACGATTCCAACAGTGAAGCCAACCAGTCCTCAGCAGTCAGCAGCAGTGCAGCCCTTACCAGCGCGGGCAGAAATCCGTCGTGACCCGCGACTGGGAACGATTACTTTTTTGAAAGCCCCGAATCTTTCCGAGCGTCTGGAGTACGCTACGGATTTTGCCCAACTGCAAGCGAGCCACCAATTTGGAGCCCTTGCCCGTGCGTTCATTTACGCCTACCGGACCGAGTTTCGGCTCACTCAGCCCGCTGACGAGCTGCAAGTGCAGTCGGTCGAGACCGACGCGCTGGGGCTGACTCACGTCCGCCTGCAACAGACCTTTCACGGCGTTCCTGTCTGGGCCGCCGAACTGGTCGTACACCTGAACGCCGACAGCCAAATCTACCTTGTCCAGGGTCGCTATATTCCAACTCCGCTCAATCTGCCTACCGACCCGAAACTGACAGAACAGGCCGTGCTTCAGTGGGCTGCGGACCATCTGGGACGCCCCCTCACTGGGTGTCTCACATGCCAGGTAGCACTCGTGATTTTTGCGGCGGAAGGCAAAGCTCCACGTCTGGCCTATCGTGTCCTGGCTCTGCTAACTGTAGCCGAAGGCTGGGAGCTGATGGTTGATGCCCGGACAGGCGAGGTCCTGCAACAACTGTCAGCAATACAGAGCGCGCCGTCACAATCGTAACGAAAGGGAAGGGGATGGCTATAGGTCGGAAACCGTGGCAGAGCAAAGTGGCGAGCAGGATGTGCGGCGGCCTGGTGCTGCTCATGCTGCTCGTGGTCGGTCGAAATCTGGCCGGCAGCGAGACCCCGGCACTGCGTCTCTTTCCTTTGTTTCAGCCCAACGCGGTTACCCCGACGGGCGAACTGCTGGAAGTTGACCCGGACCCGCGGGCGGAGCAGTTGGCTGAGCGTCTTCGCCAACGGATGGCGAGCTTCACACAGGCAACCCAAGGGCAGACGGCTCAGTTCACACAAAGACAGCACACGGCGCTGACCCAACTGCGCACCCGCGCTCACGGCGATGTCTCCGTCTGGCTTCGGCCTAGCGTGGGCACGCCGATGCAGATGAACGCCGACGTGCTGACCCGAGCCCAACGCAGTTTCCTGTCTGGAACCGCTGACCATCAGGCAACGGCTCAGGCATTTCTTCAGGCCAATCGTGATTTACTGCGCCTCGAAGACCCCCCCGCCGAACTCGAACTGACTCGCTCCCACACCGACGAACTGGGCCGGACCCATCTCCGCTTTGACCAGATATATGACGGCCTGGCCGTCTGGCCGGCTGAGCTCATTGTCCATCTTGATCCAAACGGGCATGTCGATTTGTTGAATGGGGCCTTCGTGCCCACGCCACAGGGTATAGAGACGGTTCCCGTTCTCGACGAAGCGGCCGCAACCGAGTCCGCCCGGACTGCGGTCCCTGATGGTGCAGCGGCCGAGGTCGCTGCATCCGAACTCATCATCTATGCCCCAGGCAACACCCCGCCCCGGCTGGCCTGGAAGCTCGAATTGGACATCTCTCTGGCTTCCCACTGGCTGGTGGTCATTGATGCGGAGAATGGAGCCGAGTTGACGGCCTATAACCAAGTCATGCACGGGCATGTTGACCAGCATAAGCGTGTCACGGCCCCAGACCTGTTCGACGACCCACGGTCTCTCGATGTATGGGAGCAAGACTCCCATCGCTGGATGATCGATACTAGTAAACCGATGTTCGATTCGGAAGATCAGGGTCCGGACGGTTGGATTCAGCGCGGAGCTATTTGGGTCCGCGATGCGCAGAACCAGGAGATCCTCATCGACGCTCCTGTCGTTCGTAGACAAGAGGAACCTCCTCATTATCTGCCCGATGCGGTCAGCGCTGCGTACAATCTCTCCAAGAGCTACGACTATTTTTTTGAGGAGCACGACCAGGATTCATTTGACGATAAGGGCGCGTCGATTCATGCGATTGTCCGTTATCGTCAGGACTATAAGAATGCGTTCTGGAGCCCTGGCACGAATCTTCTCGTATTTGGCGATGGCCTCCCGTTTGCCGGAGCGCTGGACATAGTAGGCCACGAGCTGACCCACGGTGTCATTGAGCATTCGGCGAATCTGCTCTATCAAGACCAGCCTGGTGCGCTGAACGAGGCGTTTGCCGATATCTTTGGAGAGATGATCGAAGCCCGGACCAGCGGCAGTCCGGACTGGATTACCGGCCAAGACCTGATGCGCCCAGACCTTGGTGGCCGCCCAGACCTTGGCCGCCCAGTCCGCAATCTGAAGGACCCCGGGGCGTTCTCCACTTATTTCGGCCGCCCGTATCCGACCAAAATGAGCGAGTTTTTTCATATTCAGGAAGACAACGGCGGGGTTCACATCAATAGCAGTATTATCAACCACGCTTTTTATTTACTCGCTGAGGGCCTTGACGGAGCCATAGGCTTGCGCAAATCCGAGCGCATTTTCTATCGTGCCCTGACCAAATATCTGGTCCAGAACTCACAGTTTATTGACGCCCGCCTGGCCTGTATTCGGGCTGCGAAAGAGCTCTTTGGACCGGGTGAGGTCCAGAAGACCCGCGATGCGTTTGATGCTGTTGAGATTTTCGATGCCGGGCCCACCCCGGACCCGCCGGATATCCCCAGCGTTCGCGGGCCGGATGCCACCCTCTTTGTGTATCGAGATGTCCTGGGCCAGTTTCGGCTGGGCCGGCGGGAAGCCGCCCAGGGCGACGGGGGACAAGGGGTCCAGCTTGCGGAAGGTCTCGTGGTCCGTGCACGCCCCTCTGTCTCCCGTGACGGCAGTTTGGCCTTCTTTGTCAATGCCGAAAACCATCCCTGCTTCATTGCAACCGATGGCAACGAGGAAGAATGTATCGAGTTTTCCAGCGCTGATACGAGCTATGATACGGTTGCTTCGGTTGCCTTATCACCCGATGGCCAGTTACTTGGAGTTGTCTTTCCGGACGATCTGGACGCTCCGGCTAACAGGATCAGTGTGCTTAACTTGGCAACCGGAGTAGCGCACACCTTCCTTCTTCCTCATTTTTCCTATAGTGGTCCTGCGTCAGGCACCCTCCCCTCCGCGAGTACCATGAATTTCACAGCCGACGGGCAGTGGCTCATCTACGACGCCCAGAGTGCAGTGACCGTCAGTGGCGATGAGGATCATCTGATACTGCGCGACCAGTGGAGCCTGTACGCCTTGCATCTGCAAACAGGCAGGGGTTTCCCTCTGCTTCTTCCGTCGAGACGCGGCATTCATATTGCCTTTCCAGCCCTGGGCCAGACCAGCGATAATTTTCTGACCTTTGATGTCTTTGACGAGACTCGGAATCAATCAACCGTCCGTGCTGCCGATTTGAGTACCGGAGTCATTAAGACGATTACAACAGTGCGGGGCGGCTTTGGCATGCCCGGCTATACGGGCGACGATACGGCACTGGTGTACTCACAACGCGACCCGGGGGTTTCAACCGGCTTCTCCCTGGTCAGGCGACCGCTGGCCCCCGATCGGATAACGCCCAAAGATCCGTCATCAATTTGGCTGAGGAACGCCGAGTTTGGCGTCATCTACCGCCGCCGTCCATCACGACCGGGCTTAACTGGCAGGTTGGAGAATCCTTCCCCAGGCTCGTTTCAGAGCGGTGTCGGGCTGTTCTCCGGCTGGGTGTGTGACGCCACGCCGGGCGGGCCCGCCGTCCCTGAGGTGGCTGAGCGCTATTTTTATGATGCGTTGGAGGGCCGCGAGTCCTCAGTAGACAACCGGGGAAACTGGTGGGCGCGAACCGGTTCAACGAATGGAACGCACATCACAGGCCGGACGACTGTCCAGGAAGTGGTTGACCAGGTCCGACGTTTCACGATTTCTTATGTGGACGACAACGGGTACGATCGAACAGAGTTTTACGAGACACTTCTGGATGAGAGCGGGATATTCACTCTCGACATCGGGAACGTGCGGCTGAGCTGGACCATTGCCGGTTTGTTAAAAAGCACCCTCCCACCACCGTTGAACGACCCGACGGCAGTCATTCCGCCAAGAGTCACCATTGACGTGATTCCAGGCGCAACCGTGAGAAATCAGGACGGCTCACCCTGGGAACCCGTACCGCTTACCCAGACCATGGGCGAACTGGGACGGGAGATGCACGTCGTCAACATTTTGGAGCCTTACGTTCCTGGCGCTTCCGAAGTGTCGACGGTGGAGATTGAAATCTGTGATGCCTCGAACAACTGCAGGCCACGCCTTCAGGCCGCCTATGGCACCGACCGGCGTGACACCGCCGGCGTTTGCGCTGATAGCAATAGCGGCTTTGCTCTCCTCTGGAACTGGAATCTGCTGGGTGACGGCCAGCATACGGTGCGCGCCTTCGCCGATGGGATAGAGTTCGATAGCGCCACGTTTACCGTGACCACGCTGGGAACCGAGTTCCTGACAGACAAGAATGGCGAGATTCTCGTGCCCAACTTTCCAACCGCCGAGACCGACAGCGTCGTCCTGCGCTGGCAAGAAGCCCAGCAGAACTTTGTCATCACCAATGGCAGAGCGGGCGGAGGCGGGGGCACGAGCGGGAGTCCGCCGCGGGTCTTGGAGAACCCACAACCGGGGTCGTTTCAGAGCGGGATTGGGGTCATTTCCGGCTGGGTGTGCGAGGCCAGTCAAATAGAGATCGAGTTTGATGATGACGCGGCCAACCGCTGGCTGGCTGGCTATGGCACCCAGCGGAGCGACACCGCAGGGGTCTGTGGCGATACCGATAACGGCTTTGGCCTGCTGTTCAACTGGAATCTGCTGGGTGACGGCCAGCATACGGTGCGCGCCTTCGCCGATGGGTTGGAGTTTGGCAACGCCACGTTTACCGTAAAGACGCTCGGAACCGAGTTCCTGACAGGCGTTCGCAGAACGGAGACGCTGCCGGATTTTCCAACGCGGGGAACAAATGTCGTTGTTGAGTGGCAGGAGGCGTCGCAGAATTTTGTGATTACCAGGGTGGAGTAATCCTGGGAGTGCGGGCGTCCCGCCCGCTGGCTTGGCCTAGGAGCGTGGCGCGTGCTTCGGCTTCGCCTTTCCTCCGTTCATACTGAGCGCCCTTCGACTTCGCTCCGCTCAGGGTGAACGGCGGGGGGAGCATCTTTCCCTTCAATCCTCATTCTATCCTGCTCTCGCTTGTTGACCCTCGCGTCTAGCTTCAGTGCTGACGGCTCCCGGCTAAAATGGCCGCCACCCGCTCTTCTGTCCGGGCGGAGGACTGTTTGACTTCCAGGAGTATCTGCCCCAGGTCGCGCAACATGGCCTGCGCCAGGAGGCGCTGGCGAGCCGAGTCCTGCTTCATTTCCCACAACATGGCCTGCGACTCCTGATGCTGGCGAGCCGAGTCCTGCTTGGCCAGCACCACCAGTTGGGCTGGGTAATTCGTCTGCTTGGCCAACGCTTTGTCGTTGTCTTCCAGCGTATTCAGCTTTTGCAGTATCTTATCCATCTTCTTGTGGACATTGGTCTGTTTGGCAGCCATAGGGTCACTCCTTTCGCTGCCAGCGTCTCGCCGAACCGATCTACAGATCAATCGGCAGCTCAAGGTATTCGTGATAGATGAAGTCGCGGTGTTCGAGCAGTATCGGCTTCACCGCGGCTTGTACTACCGGGTCGGTGTTGGTGTACATGGACCGAAAGGCGGCGGGCATCGGACACAGTTCGTGCGGTAGCGGTTGGATGAGGGCGGCAAACGTGGACCAGTAAATGTCGAGCGCGGACAACTGGTTCCCGATGAAAAACCGACTGCCATTGTTTTGCTGCTGTTCCAAGCGGGCGCCAAGCGTTGTTACAATGGTGGCTACCCGGGCCGGCGCGGTCTCGGCTTCTTCCTGATTATAGCCGTATTTATTCCCCAGATGCGTGGCAAAGGCCCGCGCTGATTCGTCCGCGTCCGGGTCGGTCAGGACCGTGTGGAGCAGCATCAGGCGTTTGGTCCAGCCATAGCCATGCTCGCCGCACAGCTCGTTACAATAGCCGAACATCAGCATCCGGTCCTCGATATTGTCCGGTATCAGGGCTGGCGTCGGTTCAAGGCGCTCGGCCAAAAAGAGCTGCTCTATCCAGGTTGAGCGCGGCGGCTCATCGTTCCAGATCGCAACCGGTGCCGTCGCCTGCGCGGTCCATTCGGCCAGTTCCGTGTTGGGACCGCCGATTTCCTGACGGACACGCACATAGGGAATCTTTTTGACGTATAAAATGCCTTTGGCGGCCTCACTCCACGGACCCGGCACGCCGAGCGACAGCACGAGTCGCAATCCGGACAGTGTTCTGGCCTCTGTAACCTCAACAAATTCACCCATGATAGCCCTCCTTTTGTCTGTATGATGGGCGCCAACGGTCGGCTGAACGGGAGAACATGGACCGTCCGTCGCGCCGCTTGATTATACTATAAGAGCGGGGAGAGTATACCGCTCGCCTGCCGGGGAACAGGTCAGGGGTGAGACCCGCAGGGTTGAAGGAATTCAAAAACAAAAAAACAGGACGCCGAAGCATCCTGCTGAAGAAAAGGGGCCGGGTTTGAAACCCTGCCCCGATATGTCCGTCCTTACGCGGCGGCTTGCGCCCGTTGCTGTGCCTGTGGAGCGGCAATGCCCATGGCTCCGAGCTTCTTCATCGCCCGCTCACTCAGCAGGCCGACTTTCTCCATATTGCTCCACAGGGCAGCATGAAAATCCTTCTTGAAGAAGGTCCGAAACGCCACGTATTCGTTCTTTTTGGCCACTTCGTGACGCATGGTTCGGATGTCTTCTATCTCGGCCCTGGTAAAACCGACGGCTTCGTAGGCTTCTCGCGGAAACTGTCCCTGCAAGAGTCCGGCGGTTGCTTCGCAGGCAAACTCTTCGACCTCTTCGAGCTCTTGCTCTGACAATTCCTGTATCTGGTCGGGCAGACTGAGCATCCCAAAGCCCATATGGCGGGATTCATCAGAGAGGATGCGACGGCAGATCTGGCTGATTAACGGGTCCGGGCTATGGTCGGCCAGCATCCGAAACAGCGAGACCGCCAGGGTTTCTGCGACGAGTTGGGTTCCCACGGTCTTGAGATACCACTGCGGCATGGCCAGGATGTGGTCGAACAGATTCTTGAGGTTGGTGGTCAGCGGGTATGTCACACCGACTTTGTCGTACAGATAGCGGGCCAGCACCTCTGAGTGCCGCGCCTCATCGGCAACCTGGGTCGCCATAAAAAACTTCGAGTCGATACCCGGAACGACGTTGGCAATCTGACCACAGACCATGAGGGCAAACTGCTCACCGTACATGAGCTGGCTGATCCGCCAGGCGGAGAAGTGCCGATTCAGGTCGAGCCGGTGCTTGTCGTCCAGCTTATCCCAGTATTTTGTGCCGTAAATATCAATCAATCCATCGGGTAAAATACCGCAATCCGGGTCGCCCCCGGCGTCCCAGTCAATATCGCTCGAAGCATTCCACTGGTCGCGTTTCGCCTTCTCGTACAGGCAGCGCATGTCCTGGTCCTGGACATCAAGCAGTTGGGTAAAAATTGCATCGGAGGTTGCCTTCACCGTGTGCGTCTGTGACATAAGATTCTCCTGTTTGGATTTACTTAATAGTTCATTATTGGAACATCTGCGTTCATTTTTAACGTAATACCCCTATCCATGTCAACACGCCTGGACAGTAACAGCGGCATATCATGAACTCCGTTTCAGCGCTCCACAGTGGCCGAGCGCTTCGATCACTTGACGCAAAGTCCAGCCGTGTTCTCCATGCTCCGGGAATCGATCAGTCAGGTTGAGCTGGCTAATCTCGGCCAAGGTCTGCTGAGTCCCGCGCGCCATGACTGCGGAAGAGCGGAGGTGTTCCAGCGTTTCGGCCAGCTCCCGCATTTCTTCGGCCCGTCTGGCGGCATGGAAGGGATAGGTCGGCACGAGCCATTCCAGCGACTGCATGACTCCTGGAAAAAGCTCGGTGTAACAGGCGAGCAAATCATCCAGGAAATCATATTCCTGCGCGGCCACCGTCAGTTCGCTCAGCACGGCAACCAAGCCCTTATTGAGTCCGGAGAACAACATCTTAAAGGCAGAGGCTTGACCGATGGCGTCCCCTAAGGGATACACACGGAGCGATTGCCCGAGAGCCGTCTCAAACTCCCGGACGTTCGGACCGCTGACATACAGGGTGCAGCGACCTCGCACATCCCGAGCCGGACCGATGATACAGGCATCGAGAAAGTCGCAGCCCGCGGCCCGAATCGTCTCACCGACTTGGCCAACGGTCATGGGAGAAACGGCATTCGCGTCGACGAACATCGGCCGCCGGTTCACCTGCTGCACGGCCTGGGCAAAATCGCGTGAGACTGCTCGGGCCGCCGTTGGGGGAATAACTGAGAGGACAATATCCGCCTGCTCAACGACGGCCGCCAGGGAATCGAGTTCGGTTATTGCGGCCTGGGTGCAGAGCTGTCGCGTACGCGTGCTCCGCCCGACCAGCGTCGTCACAACGGCAAAGCCGTCCTCTCTGAGCACACGCCCCACATTATGGCCCATATCACCGGGGTAGAGGATGCCTATGGCTTGCATCGCGTCTCTCTCCATGAGAACTGCTCAACCGTTCAAGCGATCATCCCTGCATACCAGACTCAGACTGTATCCGCACCCCACATTCCGTATCGGATATTCCTGCCGTATGATGGGGCGCATGAAAAGCCTACGACCGATCGTGCTGGGTGTCCTTCTCGGGCTGGGTGGCGTCTACGCCTGGATGCAGACCCCATCCTATTCAGTCTATCACATCCAGCAGGCTCTCAAGGCGCGCAACTATGAGACCTTTACGCACTATGTCGATATCGACAGCGTGGTGGGCCACGCCCTAGAGGATTTGGGGCAAAGCGTGCCGGACGTCCCGCAACAGCAGGACGCGCCGCCGGGCTCCCTCGCCGGGCTCCTGCACAAGGGACTCGAGAGTCTGACCCGGGATGTCCAGGACCTCGCCAAGGCGGGCGTGACGTTTGCCGTACAGCAAGCCTTTCAGAATTTAGACCTGGCGCTTCCACAGATCCCGACCGTTGCCCTCATCGGAACGGTAATCGGCGGGGAGACTCGGGAAGACGTCCGCTATTTTTCCGTTCCACTCGACAGCGGCGAAGAGATCGAGATTGGACTCCGCTATACCTCCGAGGGTCGGTGGCGCGTTGTCCGGGTGACCAATGTTCAGGCGCTGATGAAGGCGGTATTCCGGGGGTGAGGATGCAAGCCTTTACTTCCGCTCGCTACACCGCACCCATGGGAAATCACTCCTATCCCATGGACAAATATCGTCTGGTCCCGGAGCGGCTACTGGCCGAAGGGAGCCTCGCGCCGGAGGAAATCGTTGAGCCGCAGCCGATAGCCCTCGGGGATATTCTTCGCGTACATGCGCCGGGGTATGTCTATGCCTTTCTTAACGGGACGCTGGAACGCAAGGCCCTGCTCCGCCTCGGCCTGCCCTGGTCTCGGCAACTGGTCCACCGCGCGTTTGCCGTGATCGGTGGAACGCTGGGAGCGGCCCGGACCGCGCTGAGAGACGGGATTGCCGCTAATCTGGCCGGGGGTACCCATCACGCTTTCGCCGACCACGGCGAAGGCTACTGTATCTTTAACGACTTGGTCATTGCCCTGAGGCGGCTGCGGGTGGAGGGTCGTATCGGCCGCGCTCTCGTTCTCGATCTTGATGTGCATCAGGGGAACGGCACGGCCGCGTTGTGTCAGGCCGACCCGGATACCTTCACCTTTTCCATGCACGCGGCCAATAACTACCCCGCCCATAAAGAACACAGTTCGTGGGACATCGCCCTGCCGAACTGCACAACGGACGAACAGTATTTAGGCCGGCTGGAGGAGAGCCTGCCTATACTCCTCAAACGAGCCCGGCCGGACCTGATCCTGTACCAGGCCGGCGTGGATGTGCTCCAGGGCGACCGGTTCGGAAAACTGGCGCTGTCTATGGCTGGGGTTGGAGAACGGGATCGGATAGCGTGCGACTTCGCCCGGCGGGCAGGCATACCACTTGTTGTAACATTAGGCGGCGGCTACGCGCGGGATATCAATAGGATTGTGGCCGCCCACTGCCAGACGGTAAGCACGGCAAAGACGACAGGTTCCTATCTCGGCGTGAGTGTCGGGTGACCCCCCCATGCCAAGACAGCGAGTGAGATAAATAAGCCTGCACCAATAGCCAACTGAAACCACTCTAAAACACGCATGCTTGCAGTCCTTTACCCCACCAGCGGCAGCTCTTCCCCCTGCGCCAGGCTCGTCAGAAACGCCCGCAGTTCGTTATCCGACAGCCCTGGCGTATCCGAGGCTGCGAACAGTAGCGCCACATTCTGGTCAGCGGGCGAGAGGCTGGCCAACTGGGCTTGGGCACGGCTGCGAATCACCGGCCCGATCAGCCGCGCTAATTCGGACAGAAAGCGAGAGGCGATGAGGATTTTTTCGGCCGCACTGTTGGCCCGGCTCTGCATGTCCTGATGAACGGCAATCATCCCCGCGTGCAAAACGAGTTCATTACCACTCAGCGCCCACAGTTCTTTATGCACCCTACCCCACAGGATGGTCAGCTCTTCCGTCACCGGCCACAGCGCGGTGTGCAGCAGCGTCGTGCTCTCCGCGGCAATGAGACGAACGAGGGCGGCCTTCCAGTCTGGAGAAAGGATTGGGTCGCCCCGCAGGGAGGGCTGCACGGGCTGTGGAAGACGTTCGAGAATCTCTCCGTGTTCATCCAGGATGAGATGATCCTCGAGCGCCTGTCCCAGTATGGTCAGGCTGGCGATATAGCGTGGTTGTCCCTCTTCAGTCTGGAGCACGCGGAGCCGATGGGCTTCGGCCACCAGGTCGGCCCGGTAATAGGTATGGCCGTGGTCGTAGACTTTTTCGACTCCGTTGCGCAGTTGCACGCAGGTATGCGCTCCCGGATAAAACCGTTCATGCGGGGCGGGTCGCCAGTCAACCGCGGCCTCAACCATCGTCATATGCAGGGCGGCCTCTTCAGCTCCCTGGGTGAAACGCTCGCGATTGACCCCAACCTCTCCTCCACAGACGAAGGACTCTCGCAGGGTAAAAAAGAGCTGATCACTGGGATATGGTCCGCAATAGCGCAGCGCCTGTTTTTCCTGATCCTGTCCCAAGCGCGCCAGCACGTTCAAGATGGTTGCCCCGCCGCCGTGTGGGAGTCCCATCGGAGCGTCTAACGGCGGGAGGGTATCCACGTCTTCATACGAGACCGAGCGGAAGAAGGTCAGCGTCCGGTCTATCTCAAAGCCCCCCTCACCGGCCAACGCCCCAATCACATCAGACCTGCCCCAGCCCAGATGGGACACTGCGCCTCGGACGACGCCGAGAAAGTGGCCGTCCATATTGCGCACCTTAAACTGCCGCACCAGACCATCAGCAGTATAGAAAAAAAGTGAGAGCAAACGCCCCTGACGATCACAAGTCCCCAGACGGCGGGGAGTGGAACGCGCGGCAACGGCCGGCAGGAAGAAGGTCAGCGTGCCGTGAGCAGTGCGTTCCAGGCAGACCTGCCCGTTCGCATACCAGCGGAAACGGTTCGCCTCAGCGACCGGCTCGGTTGTATTCAGCACGGTCCGAAAGGACGCCAAGCGCTCAGGCTCGACCAGTTCGGCTTCCAGGGTCTGGAGGGCCAGTTCCAAAACAGCAACAGGGGGTGGGCTGGGCATACGAGCAAGTGTCCGGTTGCTGAGGCGCGCCTCAGGGCGTACGCAGCGCCTCAATTTGTGGCGGTGACAGATAGGGCTCCAGGGCTTCCGGAGACGCTTCGCGCACGGCCAGGGGCGAGTCGAACCCCGCAGACACCAGCGATTTGATTTCTTCACGGTTGAGTCCAGGCAACTGAGCCCGGGCCAACTCCAGGCTCGGTGGATCGACCCCGAGCCGCGCCCGTTCTGCGAGTTCGGCCAGTGGTGCGGCCGACACCCACCCCATGACCTCGGCAATCTCCGCCGCCGCGTCCACCAGCCAGCTGACCTCATCCGTCAGGGTGAGGATCGTGCCAGCGTAACACTGACAGCGATTTTCCAAAGACGACAGTGCGTCCCCATTAATCCAGCCCAGCAGCAGCAGCGAGAGCTTGGCCGACCGAGCCTCCTGGGTTGTCGGCAGCATGCGGGCATTGAGGAGTTTCTGGAGTTCGTCGCCCGGCTCATAGCCGCGTTCGTGTATCCATTCGCCCACCTTGCTTTCATATCCCCGGCCGCGGTGTTCGGCCGACGACAACGGAATCTGCATTTTTTGGCCGTCTTCGGTCAGACTCAGCGCATAAAAGAGTTCCAGCTCGGACACATCACGTCCCTGGGCGGACTCGAAAAAGCGTGCCAGTTTCACCGCGGTTGCCGCGCGTATGCCTTTGCGGGCGGCGACCTCTCCCAGCGTTGACGCTTCCAGCCGTCCGTCTTCACTGCGATTGACAAGCTGAGCATCGACCAGAGCGTCCAGCGCTCGCTCGGCTTCGTCTGAAACACGGTCCGAGGCAGGCGTGCGTTTGCCCCGTTGCTGAAAGCCGAGATAGGTCAGCTCTAAAAAAGCATGAAGTTCATCGGTCGAAAGACAGACCTTGGAGGCAATCAGATTGAGGATACGATCCGTGAGTCCGGTCTGGCCGGGGGCTGGGGTGAACTGCTCTTGCTCGCCCATCACATAGCCCCGCCACAACAGGTCGGCTTGGAACTGATTGGTGGCAATCAGGATAGACCGGCCAAATTCGTCGCGGAATCCGAGTCGGCCCGCTCGGCCGGAGATATTTTCATATTCGGCCCAGGAGAGCGGGACTTCAATCGCCATGCCGGTCCGTTTGTCCGTGTCCCATTTGACGGCTTCGATGAACACTGTGGAGGCGGGCAGATTCACCCCAAAGGCCAGCGTCGTGGTACACGCAATGATCCGCACTTCGCCCCGACGGTAGGCTGCCTCAACAATCGCTCGCTCCGCCGAGGTCAGGTCGGCGTGGTGAAACGCCACACTCCCAGTAAGGGCAGCGCACAGTTGTGCCTTGAGGGAGGTTTCTTCGAGGGGCTCAAGTGCCGCCAGCGCGGCGGCGGCCGGCGTTAGCTCGGAGGCTGCGGCCAGTTCCAGAGCGCACTGAACCGTATCCCGTTTGCCTTTCAGAAAAATGAGGATTTGCTCTCCCTGCCGCGCGAGATGCGTGACGTGGGCGTATAAGAGTTCACGCGGGTCGTCTGACTCAACGGGAGCCAGGCGCTCCTCGCCTTCTTCGCCCGTGTTATACGTGCGATAGCGAAAGCGGTCGCCGAGGACGACGCCACGATAGAGTTCAACCGGCCGTTCGTCCTGTAAGAGGAGGTCAGCATCCAGCCAAGCGGCGACTTGCTCAGCCTCGCGCAGGACGGCCGAGAGTCCCAGGAGCTGCGGTCGCGGGACGGCGCTGAGGAGTTTTGTCAACGTCAGTTCCAGCCCCGACCCGCGTTCCTGGTCGCCCAGCATCTGGAGTTCGTCCACCACGACCAGGGCGACCGTCCGCAGCAGGTGCGGATGACGGACGAGCAACTGGGCGAGTTTTTCGTATACGAGAACGGCCAGGTGAAAGTCGCCGTGTTCGATATCGTGATCGAACTCACGTCTGTCACGCGTTGCCACCACGACCTTGACGCCGTACGTTCCGTAGCGTGTACGAAACGTTTCGTATTTCTCTTCCGCCAGGGCACGTAGCGGCGTTAAATACAGCACGCGCTGGCCGGCAAAGGCTGCGCGCAGGGCGGCCATCTCGCCCACAAAGGTCTTGCCCGATGAGGTTGGAGAGGAGATGAGAAGGCTACGACCGTCAAACAGCCCGTAGCGCTGCACGGCAACTTCCTGCACGGGTAAAAGAAACTCGCCCTGCTGGCGTTCCCAGATCTCCAGCAAGGCGTCTGGCAGCTCATATTTCCGCAGGTCTCGAACGCGTCGCATATCCCTAGCTCGTATGCTGTAAAGAGTAAACGTATCCAGCGTTGTTGTCGATTGGCCAGCGTTGTTGTCGATTGGAAGGACACGCTTCCTCTTTCAGGCCCACGGAAACAGGGAAAAGGCGCCAAGCACGTTGGAGGCAGGGAGAACCGCTGGTCGTCTGGGCGCGGTTTCTGCCTGCCTACCCGTCCGAAGAGATCACCCTTTGCTGTTCCGCCAGCCGAGCCCGGACATAGCCTTCCATCCCACCGCAGGCCAGGACCTCGATAGACAGATCGGATAAGTCCCGAATCGGATAGCGGGTCCCGGCGCTCATGGATTTCACAATGCGGCTATTCACGTCGATCCGCAGCCGGTCGCCCGTCCGAATTTCACCCGCTTCCCAGAGGGTCAGCGGCGGCAGACCGATGTTGAGACAGAGCCGAAAGAACGGCCAGGAAAAGGCGGGCGCAATAATGCCGACAATGCCGTACCGCTGAAGCGCCTCGGCTGCCTGAATATACTGCTCCCCGGCTCCGACCTTACCCGTTGCCAGGAAAATGCTGTCCGGGGCGCCACACGTTTCGTCCGCAACACGCTCCACAATGGCCTCACTCGAAAGCGGGCCCGGGAGGGTCTGCGCTCGGGCAGTGATAATGAGCCGGTCCACTTGCATGACGATGCACCACCAACCGGGTTACGAGACGAGCCGCATCCGGGGAATCGCGTCCGGAGAGAACTGCTGGCAGGTCTCAGGGCTCAGACCTGCGATGACCTGCTGGCATTTCTCAAGCCTGGCAATAAAATCCTGGAGTTCAACGCCAAGCCAGGCGGGCGAGTGTGGCGATATCTTTATCAGTCCCTCGTGCAGCAGCGAGCGGGCGCCGGCCGGGTTGCCACGTCCGAGATGGTAGAACGCGACCGCAATCTGGATTAGCCCCTGCAGGAAGCTTTTGATCTCGCCTCGCTCTTTCATCCACTGCGGCTCCAGGACTTCATGCACCTCAAAAAAGAGATGATGGTTAAAGAGCACAACACTTTTGTACAGAACAACATCGAGAGCCGAGCCTCCAGCCCGCCCAGACCAGTTCTCCAATGCTGCTCCGTATTGGAGGAGTTTGGCTCTGATCGCCGGCCACTCTGCGTCAAAATCCAGTGTGAGCGTGGGGCGTAGCCTCTCGGCAAGCGCGCGCGGGGGAGGCCCGGCTGCACCCGTTCGGGCGGCGGCGGCAAGAGCGCGCAGCGTGGCGGCTGTCGCCGTATCGTCCAGGGCTTCAAGCAACAGGTCGGCTAATGCGTCACGGGTGGCAATTTTCATGAGGAGAGCTCCGCAACCGTTGCCCCTCCGCCCCCTTCACTCCGGGGAGCTTCGTTAAAAGATGCACAGTACGGAGAGTCGGCTAAATACGCCCGGACCGCGCGCCTCAACGCACCGGTTCCCATACCATGCACGATACGCACTGACGATTGATTATTCAGGATGGCGTGATCCAGGAAAACTTCCAAACGTGGCAGCGCCTCCCGAACCCGCAGGCCGAGCAGATTGATTTCGGGCCGACTCGGTGGCGCGTGATCGACGGCCACCCGAACGCGCGGCGCGAGTTTTTGCTCGGCCGTCCGCCGGACCTGGACAACGGGAACCTCAAACGTTGTCCCACCCCGACGCACCCGGGCCTTGCGGCCGTTGATCGTCAGTAAGGTCCCCCGAATTTTCCCACCACGAATATCGACCTCGTCCCCAATCTGTGGCAGTGGCGTATCGACGATAGTCTCGGTCCGGAACGTCTGCTCTTTTGCTGCAATCTCCTTGTGCTGCTCATGTAAGAAGCGTGAGAGGTCTCGGCGGGCATCGCCGGGCAGGGGCGGCGGCGTTTGCAGGTTCTTGCGGAGCTGGGCGATGACCTCGCGGCCTTCCTCGCGGACACGGCGGACGAGCAGCTTGGCTTCGCGCACCTCGTCCTGCCAGACTTGGCGACATTTTTCCTCGGTTTCGGCCAGGAGTCGCTCCTGACGCGCACGCTGGACGGTCGCCTGTTCGCGTTCAGACTGTATCCGGGTCCGTTCACGCTCCAAGCTGACCGAAGTGGCTTCGAGCCGGGTCAAGGCTTCAGAGAATTGACGAGCTTCGTCGGACAGGGCTGCCTCTGCCGCCCGACACACCGCTTCGGGTAACCCGAGCCGCCGGGCCAGGGGCAGCCCAAGGCTCTGGCCCATGACGTCGTACTGGAGGTGATAGCGTGGCTGAAGGGTCTCCAGATCAAAAGCCACCGCCGCAATCTGATAACTTCCATCCCCCACAGCAAAGAGTTTGACCGGACTCAGATGCGTAGCAATGGTGAGTGACACTTGGCGTTCTTTCAAAAAGGTGAGTAGTCCGTTTGCCAAGGCCCCTCCTTCGGCAGGGTCGGTGCCGCTGCCGGGTTCGTCAAGGAGGAGGAGCGCGGGCGCTGACAGAGCAGCGAGCATATCGCGGACATTGGTGATATGGGCCGAGAAGGTGGACAGGCTGTGCTCCAAGGATTGGGCATCCCCAATGTCGGCGAACATACTCCGAAAGATCGGCAGTTCATTGGTTTCGTCCGTTGGGATCAAAAAGCCGGTCTGGGCCATGAGGCATATCAGGCCCAAGGTTTTCAGGGCGACTGTTTTTCCACCCGTATTCGGACCGGTAATAATCAGCCCGCGTTTATCACTCGGCAGGATCAAGTCGATGGGGACAACCGTCGTGTCCGAGGCCATCAGCAAGGGATGCCTGGCACCACGCAGTTGTATGGCTGAACCAAAGTGCGGCTTTGTTGCACCGTATTTTTGCGCAAAAACAACCCTGGCGTGGAGGACGTCGATTTCCGTCAAGGTTGCAAACGCCTGTTCGAGTTGATCGAGGTGCTCTCGCACCAGCTCGGTCAGCCAGACCAGAACCCGGTGTTCCTCGGCCACGACTTCTTTCTGCGCGAGCAGCAGTCTATTGTTGAGTTCAACCGCAAACAGCGGTTCGATGAACACGGTTTCGCCCGACCCGGAGCGATCCTGGACGATCCCCGGCAACCGCGCCTGAAAATTTGGCCGGACGGGAATGACAAAGCGGTTATTCCGAATCGTGACAAATTGATCGGTTACCACCTCCTGGGCTTCGCTTGAGCGCAGGGTGCGTTGCAGGCGGTGTTCAATTTCCTCGCTCAGGCTGCGGACCTGCCGCCGGAGCGAGTGTAGCGTCGTACTGGCCTCGTCTTTGAGGCTGCCGTTCTCGTCCAGGCAGCGGTGCAGGACAGCCTCTACTTCGGGCAAAGCCGGCAGGCGGTCAGCATAGCCTTTCAGCAGGTCAAACCCTGCTGCATCTCGCCGGAAAAACGTGGCAAGGAGTCGGGCGCGTGTCACCACAGCCAGAACGTCGCGAAGCTTTTGTCCCTCAAGCGCGGCGCCGCCGTGGGCAGCCCGCTCACAGGTCGAACGAATATCGGGGAACGGTCCAAGCGGCAGGCTCAAGCGCTCTTCTACTAAACGAAAGCACTGCCACGTTCGCTCGCTGTCTTCCTTGACGAACGACTCGGCAATCTGTGGTTTGAGGGCCAGACAGGCTTCTCGACCGGCAGACGACAGGGCACAGTCGGCCAGAAGCTGAAGGACTTTGTCAAACTCTAACGCCAGAAGGTCGCGCTCACGCATAAGAAACAGTTACTATGGGGTCTGCCAGAGCGACCCATGCTGCATGTTTTGCACACTCCATCGGGTCAGCGCAATACAGGCGAGTCCCACAGGGCGGTATTGCGGTTCCGGGGACACTCGGCATGACAGACGGCGTGTTCGAGCTCACTTGCAGTCGCCCACCTCCCTATGCTAGCGAGACACGAGCATATGAACATAAAGGAGGAGGTATGAGCACCGAGAATGAAGCCCTCGTGACGGAGTTTTGCAACGCATTGGGCAGTGGGAATATGGACACGGTGGTGTCCTATCTGTCAGAGGACGTCTTCTATCATAATATGCCCTGGGCTCCGGTGACCGGCCATGCCGGCGTGCATGAGGTCCTCGATCCTTTTGTCGGCGCAAATTTGCTGCAAAAGATGGAGATCACCCACACGGCCTCGTCTGGCAATATCGTCACAAACGAGCGCATGGAGACCTGGGTCAAGGGGGACGTTCAGGTTCTGCTGCCCGTCCTGGGCGTCTTCACCATCAGCGACGGTAAAATCAGCAAATGGTGCGATTATTTTGACAGCGGAACCATTGCGCCGTTGATGGCAGCTCTGCAATAAGCGCTTTTCGAGGGCGGTCAGGGGACAAACGAGACCTTGACCGCCCCCGAGGTTTTCTTGCTGGCGGCTTCGGTCAGTGCCTGTCGAAACTGCGCAAGCGGATATTTGCGTGGGCGGACCGCGCGCAGGTCTGCCCGCCGCCGTCTCAGGAGTTCAACCGCGCGCACAAACGTATCCTGGCGTTTGCCCCGAAACATCTCAGCCCCATACGTCAGACTCCCCACGATGGCAATCTCTTTCATCCAGGTCGGCGTCCAGTCGACGCCTTCGGGCAGCGCGGCCAAACCCAGCACAACAACGGCTCCCTGGCCTCGGGCCATGCGCAGAGCTTGGTTGAGCGTCACTGCACTGGTGATCGTATCGTAGACCAGCCGCACCCCGCCGGCTAAGACGGCACCACCGCCGGAGAGCGGATAGACCTTGGTCTGGGCCAGTTCACCAACCTGGGCCATGACATCCTGGCCTTGGGCATCAATAATGTGGTCCGCACCAAGGCGACGCGCCAGTCTGGCCTGAAACGGATACTTGGCGATACACGCCACCCGACAGGACGGCTCAATGGCCTTGAGCGCGGCGATATTCATCAGACCAATCGTCCCGGCGCCAATCACCATCACCAGTTCTTTGCGTCGAGGCGGATTGTTGAGCACCGCCCGCAGGCACACGGCAAACGGTTCAATCAGCGAGGCTTCATCATCATCAATCGTATCCGGCAGGGGCGTCAGCCGGTGTGCGGGAGCAACAAAATATTCACCCCAGCCGCCGCCGGTATCGGGGCAGATGCCGATTAGCAGTCCGGGACGAAGCTGACCCTCAGCAATATGTTCGCAAATCCCGGGGTTCCCGTTTCGACACTGTGGGCACAGCTTTCGAAAACCTCGTTCCCGACAGCCGAGCGTCGGGTCGATAGTCACCCGTTGGCCGACCCGGAACCCGCGTACACGCTTGCCCACCGCCGCCACTTCTCCAAACAGCTCGTGGCCGGGAATCATGGGGAGCTCGAAATACGGCTCGGCCGCGGGCATGGGCTTCCACTGCAGAAAGCCGAGGTCGCTGCCGCAGATGCCGGAAATTTTACTCTTGACCACCACCCAGCGTTCATTGGGCAGATCGGGAGTGGGTACGTCGCATAACTGGAGATTGGCCAGACCAGGCAAAAAGTCCGGGGCCGGCGGCGCATCTTTAGGGGCCGTCTTGGCAAAGACCAGGGCTTTCATACTTCCTCTGCGGTGTTCACGATATGAATCAATTCGTGCGTCTTGCGGACCCGGCCAAATGCGTAGCTGAAGGCCTGGAGAGCCGCCCGGTGCAGGTCCGAACTGAAGGCCGTACAGGCATCCTCCACTATGGTGACGTCAAAGCCCCGGTCAGCCGCGTCTCGGGCCGTGGTTTCAACACACACATCCGTTGTCACCCCACAGATCAGGAGCGAGGCAATCCCCATATTGCGGAGCGTCTGATCGAGCATGGTGGAATTCAGGGTGCCGCTCGATGTTTTATTCACAACCAGATCACCCGGCTGCGGCGCGACGCTCTCATCAATCTGCCAACTCGGCTCGTCAACTGCGGGAAACATGCGCTCACCAATCGTGTCCAGGCTGAGTTGGTCGAGCGCCTTCCACATGGGGTTCAGATCCTGACCGTCCTTCAGGCAGGTGCCAATGGCGGTGTACATAACCGGCATCTGCCTGGCCCGGAAGCAGTCCAGCAAGCGATTGATATTGGGAATGACACAGGTGTTGACCCGCTCACAGTAGGCGGCACTCACCCCAGGGACCAACTTCTCAAAGGTTTGCATCAGCGGGTAGTGAGGACTGACAAAATAGCGCTGCATATCAATCACCAGCAGGGCGGTCTTGTCACGCGCCAGGACAAGCGGAGCCTTGTCTTTGAGACGGATAATTTCAAGAATTTTTTCGTGGTCTGTCGTCATCCTGTTCTCCCTCTTTTTTCTCGAACCATCCCTATCCGTGACCGCTCCCGTAGTCGTTTCCAACTACCGCCCCCTCTTCTTTAGACCAAGTCTGAACGAGGGGCAAGAAAACGAGTGCATTGCGGGCGGCACGGGTTTTTGTCATGATCGCGCAATTACTGGCATACGAGTCACTAAACCGAGCCCGGATACCGTCAGAAAGGAACACCATGGCGCACGTCACGTCACGTGAGTTTGATACGCTTATTCAGCTCTTAACCGAACAGTACGGTCTCAGCACCTTGCACACCCGTCTGCTGAAGGCTAACGCCGTAGTCTCCCACAAACGTCCCTCGCGCTGGCAGCCCCTTGCCAATCAACTCTATCAACTCAGTGCTGGCCTACGGCGCGATCACCCCGCCCGGTATGCCATAGAGATGCTCTGGCAGGAGTTGATCTCAGGGACAACCGAAGGTGTCGAGCAGGAGACCTTTGACGCATTGGCAGAGCGCATTAACGCCTGTCTGACGGAAAAATTTGAAGTGATTCCAGACAAGCAGACCAACCTCATAGCCGCCCTGGGCGACTATCACCACGCGCTGGCCAGCGTATCGAGTGCAGACATCGCCTATATTGAGATTCTGCTCCGGGCCTCAAAAGATGTCGCGCAGTTCCTGCGGGAGCATAAAGAGGAGATCCGTGCTGCGGCGTCCTCCTCAGAGGTTATCACAGATTGAAGTTCTTCAAGGGTTTTGATTTTCTCCTCAAACGGTCGGGTCATGGTGCGCCCGTTGGAGGAGCGAGTCACCAGCCTGGAAGAAGAAATGGCGGGCAATCGGCCCAAGGCTGCCGCGCTGTTGGACTCCCGACACACGCTCAGTCAGCGTGGCCCCGAACTGGCCGCGGTGCTCACATGTCCCTGTGGCTGTCCGGTCCTGTCAGGCCGGTCCTGTCAGGCCGCTCCCTGCCGGATGGCAATGGCCTCGCGCAGGCCGTCCAGCAGTCCTTCGAGGTGGGCCATACGCTCGCGAAGTTCGGCGATTTGCTGCTCCAGAGCTGTAAATCTCTCGCCGAATTCCTTGCGCTGTACGGCGAACTCGGCGCCGAATCCCCGACGCTGGTCTGCCAGTTCGGAGCGGATAGCCCGCTGCCCGGTCAATATCAACCCGGCCAGGGCCACCCCTACTGCCACGACTGCTATCAGGACACTGATCAATTCAACGCTCATGGTGTTTTCTCTAGGCAGGGGTCCGTGGCTCACCATACCCACCAACGGAGAGGAGGGCAAGAAGCAGATTCTTTTATGAGCCAGCCGTATCGCGACTCGCCACACCCCGCTTCAAGGCGCGCACGGTGGAGACGAAACTTTCACGCGCAGCGTTTTTTTGCAGGGCCAGAGGGACCGGCAGGCTGACCTTGTCTTTTAGCGTGCCGGTGTAGGTCAGCAGGGTTTTGGTTCCGTCCGGCGAAGGCGTGAAGCGGTATTCGCCCTGAATATCGCTGAGTTGGCTTTCAACGCTCTGGATGCGGACCCGGTTTTCTCCGGACACAAAGGTGAACTGCATGCTCAGCCGCTGTGGCTGGCCCAGCATGACCATCTCGAAGAGGACGAGCTTCCTGTTTCCCTGGGCCTGAAGGAGACGAGACACACGGATGGTCTCGCTGAACTCCGCGCTCCGTTCCGGCTCGGAGAATGCCTGCCAGATATCGGCCAGCGGGGCATCGAGGCGGGAAGTGAACTCCATCGTCATGGTATCGGCGTGCTTGTCGAGCCGTTCACTCAGGATTTCTGCGACCGGCCCCTCCCATTGCAGCGCCGCGGTTCGCGCCCGCTGGAAAGAGAGGCCGGCCCAGACGCCCAGGCCAAGCAGCACGAGCGCACCGATGAAAAGGCCCAGTCGCAGCCTGCTCATGCGCTATTCTTCAGGACGGGTCAGTAGGCCGCCGGGAGCGGTTCCGAGTTGAGGGCCCCGTCATCCGTTCGGGGGCGAGGGGCGCTGAAGTAGATGGTTTCCTCTCCTCGGATGTGCTTCCGTTTCAGCACATAGTCTCCACCCATGGACGGCTTCCACACCCGTTCGGCAATCTCAAGGTTGGTCCCGGTCAGCACATAGGCCAGACTACCGGTAATACCGCCCAGGGTGGCATAGGTCAGCTTGGCCGGGATGTAGAACACGTTGGCGGCGACGGTCGCCGTTCCGAGTCCGGCATCTTCGAGATAGTCGGAGGCAGCCGACACAGGCGGCGGAGCGCTCAGCGCCAGCCCCAGCACACTTCCGCACAGCATGACAGATAACGTTTTTCCCATAACATCCTCCTCATCCTTCTGTTTTCACCACACACCCCTCGGGGAGCAACGTGAGCAAATGTTGAAACGCCTGATTGACGTACTGTTTATCTTTCGATTCAAGGGTAATTTTCACTCGGTACTCAGGATCATTATTCTTCGGATACGACCCGAGCAGCAAGGCCGGATATTCACGTAATGTTTCATTCAGGAAGCCGGCAATCACGCTCTCATATTCGCGTGTGTAGAGCACTTTGAGATAGTAGGGAGCAGCGGCAAAGCGACTCTTGAGAGCGAAGAATTTCTGCTGAAAAATGTCCGGGATACCGGGCAGGACATATACATTTTCCACTTTGATCGTCGGGAAACGGACTGCGCCGTCTTCAATCAGCTCAGCCCCTTCAGGCGCTTCCGCCATCTTGAGATAGGCGTCATTTGCCGGCCGGCCATTGAGATAGGAGCGTAATTCCCCCTCCAGTACGGGATGGCGAATAACCTTGCGCTCCAAGGCGCACGCCACCCCTTCAATGGTAATATCATCATGCGTTGGGCCAACCCCGCCCGAGGTAAAGACAATATCGAACTGGCGGTGAAAATCGCGCACCGTCTCGGTAATGATGTCGAGTTCGTCCGGAATCACGACGATTCGCTTCAGGGTCACCCCAATCTCTCGCAGTTCCTTTGCTAAAAAGGACGAGTTGGTATCGACCGTCTTGCCAGACAGTATTTCGTTGCCAATGATGACAATACCCGCATCCAGTTCATGCACAGTAACACTATAAACCGATTCTCCGCTCTGTGGCAATATGAAAGAATAGATTACCCCGCGTCAGTCAGGCCAATATCGAGATCGGTCAGGGCCGGGAGTTCGCGGACTAAGTACTCCTTTAATTTTTTCTTGAGTCGGCTTTCGAGTTGGCGCACCCGCTCACGGCTAATGCCGTACTGGTCACCAATGTCCTGAAGCGTCAGGGGCTCTTCAGCAAAGAGACGCTGATTAAATATCACCTCCTCTTTGCCTTCCAAGGTCCGGGCAAAGTCAGTCAGCTTGCGACGAATCAACTGCTGGTATTCGAGCGTCGAGACCGCTTCCTCCGTATTCGCGCTCTGATCGGCAAGGAAATCGAGAAACGTTGCAGATTCGCCCCCCGCGTCAAGCGGCGCATCGACCGAGAGGTCCCGGGCTGCCATGCGCTGCTCCATCTCCACGACCTCACGTTCTTTCACTCCCAGATTGTGGGCGAGCCGTTTTGGCTCGGGAGAATAGCCCTCGGCTTCAAGCCGCTCTTTTTCCTTTTGCAGATTAAAGAAGAGTTTGCGCTGGGCCTGTGTCGTGCCCAGCTTCACCATACGCCAATTGTTCATAATGTAGCGGATGATATACGCCCGCACCCACCAGACCGCATAGGAGGGAAACCGTACGCCCCGATACGGGTCAAAATGCCGAACTGCATCCATGAGACCGACGTTCCCCTCTTGGATCAAGTCGAGCAGATTTTGAAATGCCCGCTGGTAACTCCGGGCAATCATGACCACTAAGCGTAAGTTTGCGGTGACGAGCCGATAGGCGGCTTGCACATCGCCGTACTCTTTATACTGAACCGCCAACTCATGCTCCTCTTCGGGCGAGAGCAAGGCATAGCGACGGATCTCTGCCATGTAACGACTGAGAGAATCCGTAGGGATGAGAGCCGTTTCCATCGTGGCAGCCTCGTCGCCTGTGGTGGCACTGACTTCGACGGGCGGTTCCGACTGCCCTTTCTGCTTGACCGGCATAGAATCTGTGAGTTCGGGTTCGGCAAGAACGGGGACAACAACGGGCTCTGTATCTTTTGCCAAACGTTTCATGAGGGCTTTATCACACCGCGAAAACGAGCAGGGGCGGCTCCGACCGCCCCATGTCTCTCATAGATCACGTTGGACCTGTACTGGGCTCGTACCCAGATACGTCGCGTCTGATGGAGGTGAAGAGCGCTGGGATACCACAAAGCAAAAGGCAACAAGTTACGCTTCTTCAATCGCCTCGTGGGCCTTTTCCTTCCATACTTTGCCAGCCGCAACTTCACGCAGGGCCGTCACGACTTCTTTGTTGTCCGAGTCAACGAGCCGGGGCGATCCCTTGAGGAGTTCTTTCGCTCTGTGCGCGGCAACGACAACGAGTTCAAATCGATTCGGGATCCGGGCCAGACAGTCTTCAACCGTGATACGTGCCATTGTGCTTCCTTCTTATCTGTTTCACCATTCTGTATCATTATAGCTTATCACCGACAAAGAAGGAAGCAAGAAACGGGACCGTTTCCGACCTTGACAAGTCATACCTGGCACGGTACTTCCGGTCCGGGAGAAAGCTATGGGGTTTTGGCAACGTTTTGTTGGCTCTGAAGAGCCGCAGCATAAAGATCCGCAACGGTTAGTACCAACACTCGTGACGAGCTATCGAGCGGAAAAGCAGCTCACCCAGCAAATCCTCGCCCACGCAGAGCTTGCGCCCCATCAGGCGGGTCGAGATCAACTGCGTGCCGCCGCGGAAGAGCAGCAGCGCATTACTCAGCGTATCCAGGATAAAATCACGGAGTTGCAGGGCGAGTGGAGTGAAGCAGCAGAGGCGCCACCAGAAGGGGGACACAACCACTGGTCCCGGGTTGTTCACGACCTTGAGGATAGCCAGATCCAGACCCAGCAGTATAACGAGCAGGCCATTTATTGGGACCCAGACCTTCCCGACGCCACCCGGTTCTTTCTTTCCCTAGAGAAAGACAAACGGCGGCTGAACGCTTTTCTCCGTGATATTGCGCTCCGAGCAGACCCGCACGCGGTTGACTAGCGCGGTATTCATCATAGCCAGCCCCAAGCCCTATTCGTCGTCTTCTCGGGCCAAGTGATCCAGACTCATCGGACGTGGCGTAAAATGTCCTTGGACCGACGCGGCAGATGGAGGAGTCCAATTCTGGCCCGCATTCTGGCCTGGGCGGGGAGCATTCAGCCCCTTAGCGCGCGCATTCGGAGACTGCTCCCGGCGTCCCGCCTTATTCCTCCCTCCTCCGCCTGACGACTTCAAACGGTTCCCGATGAAACCAACCCGCTCCTCAATGCGCCGGAGCGTGGTCGTTACGGGCTCTATCTGCTCCTCGATATGCTTCTGCAGCGTCTCTTGGAGGAGAGCGCCCATCGCTTCCTCGGTCAAGTCAGGTCGAGGCGGATCGACTGGAGTGGCAGAACGGAGTTCCTTGACCTCAGCCACGAGGGCGGTCAAGCCCTGCGAGAGCTTTCCCTCTAAGGTTTCGAGCCGTTGCTGTAATGTCAGAATCGCGGCATGGACCGCCGGCTCATCCATGACAGCGGTTTTCTTGGCCGGACTTTTCCGCGGACGCCTGGTCGTTTTTGTTGCGCCAGCGGTCTTTTTTGCCGTTGTCTTACTTGTCGATTGTGAAGCTGCTTTTGCCATACCATTCCTTTCTTCTCGTTCACACACCAAGAGGCAGCCCCAAAGGAAACAGCGGAATATCGTCTAGACGATATGTGTTGAATACTCCAGTATTTCTCCGAGTTTACGAATCTTGGTGGCGCGAACCGCCCACTCCTGGGGTGGGGCGTGCGCAAACTCCTCAATGTGATGACGCAGACTCTTCTCCACAATCTCCACGCAACGAGCGGCGCACTCTTGCTGCTGCTCACGACGGCGAGCCTGGATGATCTTCCGCAAGTAAATGATCTCCGCCACGATCTTCGTTCACTTTTCACGCACTGCACTTTACCGTGCGGTATTATGGCGACCCCTGCTCGACCTGCTCCCGGCGCTGCCACCCTCCTTTGGCGTACCACTCAATTTGATGGGCAATGCCGAGCAGAATGCGGACGTCGCGGTCTTCCAGTCCGGCTCGGCCAAACAGACGACGGAGGGCGAGCATGATATGTTCAGGGTTATCCTGAGGCAGGAAGCCAACCTGTAAGAGGGCCGCTTTGAGCTTGTCGTACATCAATTCCTGTCGCTCAGAAGGTGCGAATATCGGCGGATCACCATCCTCCGTCTGCCGTGCTCCGCGGAAAACAGTATAGCAACACAGCAAGACGGCCTGAGCAATATTCAGCGAGGCAAACGCAGGATCAGTTGGGATCGTCAGCAAGGTGTGGCAACAGCGTAAATCCTCATTGCTCAAGCCGCTGTCTTCTGGACCGAAAACGAGCGCAACACGGTTACTTTTGAGGCTGGCCACGATCTCAGCCGCGCGCGTCTCAAGCGTGTTCGCTCCTTCCCGATACAGGCCAGTCCGGCACGTGGTCCCTACAACCAGACCGCAGGGGCTGACGGCCGCACGCAGGGAGGAGTGGATCTGCATGGTGTCGAGCACGTCTCTGGCGTGGACTGCCAGCGCGTCAGCCATATCGCGCTGTATCGGGCCTGGATTGACGAGGTGTAACTCGGTAATCCCGCAGTTCCGCATCGCCCGCGCGGTCGCGCCGATATTACCGGAGTATTTCGGCCGAACAAGAACAATACGCAGGTTGACCAAGCTCATATGAAGAGTCATTGACCGCCTCAGGGGCGTTGTGTCAATCCTACTCGGGAGGCCTCGGTATCGAGCGTGGCGGGGAAACGGTCACTCCCCCTCGCTCTTAACGCTTATTCGCAGAGGCTCGTGGAGTGTGGTCATACGGTCGCTGTTCACGCAGCCGGCGGATAAGCACTTCTCGTTCTACGAACCGTTTGCGATGCCGCGCATCGCCTTCCCGGTAGACGATATCCGCTTCCAGTAATTCTTCGAGATAACGATGGAGTGGGTAAGACTTCTCTCCCTCTCCTATCCCCTGTAATACTCCACGAAGGCGTTCGAGCCATTCACCATCAAGCTCGATCTCTACTCGCAATGGACGGCCAATAGCGAGCACCTTCGATCGGATATTTTTCGGCATGTCTGCACCATATTTCAGGGGACCCAGTAGTATTTCCTGATTCCGATAGCTTTTGCAAGACCAGTGGCAGGACAGGCCTCTGGTCGGTCCGTTGACCCCTACCCTGGAATCCATTACAAGTCCAGAAGCACCGGCCTCTCTTTCTTTCCTCAGGGCAACCACCATGAAAATCGTGTCGTTTGGCGATATACATATGGCGACCACGCCTATGGAAACCATCAGCTCCGAGTTGACTAGCGCCGATGTGGTCCTCCTCTCAGGTGATCTGACAAACTTTGGGGGAGCACGCGCCGTCCGGCACGTGATTCGGGCCGTCCAAACCTACTGTCCAACAGTCCGTGCTCTGCCGGGGAACCTGGACCAGCCAGAGACTATTGCCTTTCTTCAGACTGAACAGGTCAGCTTGCACGGGGAACATCAGTGCTATGGCGAGGTGGCCATCTATGGATGCGGGGGATCGAATCTGACCCCATTCCAGACACCGCTAGAGTATACGGATGAAATCCTGTGGCAGGTCCTGCAACAAGCGGTCGCCGATGTTCCCCCGACTCCGTGTCAGATTATGGTCTGCCATACGCCACCCTATGCGACGCGGCTCGACCGGCTCGTTGATGGCAGACCGGTTGGCAGTCCCGCCGTCCGCCAATTCATCGCGGAAAAGCAGCCCCATTTGTGTATTTCCGGCCATATCCATGAGTCTCCGGGAGTTGATAGCATCGGCCGCACAAAAATACTGAATGCCGGTCCTTTTGCAGCGGGCGGATATATCGTCGCCCAGTATGAGGGTGGCGTACTCGAGGCCGAGCTGCGATTCATGTGAAGACCCAAAGGCATCGCCCCACCCTGCTCTGACATCAGATCAATTATGGCCACCATCAAAACATGTACCTGGGCCCCAACTGCCCTGGCCGCTCCAAATCTGACACGGCAAGCCACAGGAAAGAAGCCCAAGAGGACGGTCACTGGCCGGTCTGGTTCCGCTCTGGTGCAGCGTTTGCTCGCCCCGGTGCAGAAGGCCGAAGCCTTGGGCCTCGACTATCTGCTTGTTGCCCAGCGCTGGTGGGGAACCGGGGAGGAGATTGAGGGCTCTTCATACGACTGTCTGGCGATGACGGATTTCTATGCGGCACATACCGCCCACATCCACCTGATTACCGCCATTCATCCAGGATTTTTTCTGCCGGCTCCCATTGCCAAATGGAGCGCTACGCTGAACCGTCTCACCAATGGTCGCTGGTCAATCAATGTCACCTCGGGTTGGCACGAAGCCGAGTTTGGAATGTACGGCGCCGAACTCATCGAACACGACGAGCGCTACGCGCGGACGAGCGAGTTCATCCAGGTCCTGCGGGGTGCCTGGACGCACGAAGAGTTTTCGTTTGCCGGGCGCTTTTATCAGGTCGATGGACTGCGACTTGAACCGCGCCCCAGCGGCCCGCTTGAGGTGTTTCAGGGCGGGCAATCCGAGGCGGCGATGAATATGGCCGCTCACCATTCGGACTGGATGTTCTTAAACGGTGGCCCCCCGGAAAAAATAGCCGGCATCATTGAAGCCGTTCGTAAACGAACTGCAAAAACCGGACGCCAGCTCCGCTTTGCCCTCTACTCCATTCCCCTGTGTCGGCGCACGGATGCGGAAGCCACGGCGGAAATCACGACGATGATCAATGCGGTTGATGAGACATTACTGGAGCGCCGCGGGAGACGGGTAAGCGGCGCGCAGGGCATGTGGGCAGACCGGCAGAATCAGCTCGCCATGCTCGATTCCAACGAAGGCTATGCCAGCGGCTTAATCGGCAGTCCGGATACTATTTTGCGGCGGATGCAAGAGTTCCAGCAGATTGGGGTCGAGTGCTTTCATCTGACGCTGCACGACGAACTTTTTAACACCGAGGTCTTACCGGCGTTGAAACAGCTCTCGTCCTAGTGGGCCGCACGAGAAAGGAAGAGTGCTTCGTGCCGCAGCCCTTTCATCACGCCTTACGCACGGCAGCGCAACCCATCTGGGATGCGATTTTTTCTCACCCGTTCGTCCAAGAACTCGGCGCTGGCACGCTTAGTCGTGAACGCTTTCTTTTTTTCGTTCAGCAGGACTATCTGTATTTACAGGACTTCGCCCGCACCTTGTGCCTGGGCGGCGCCAGGGCGGACACGCTGGACACCCTCCAGATGTTCGCCGACCACGCGGCCACTGTGGTCCAGGTGGAGCGCAACCTCCACACCAACTGGAGCGACAAGCTTGGTCTTACCCCTCAAGACTTGGACCACACCGAGCGTGCACCCATCACCCAGGCCTATACGCGACATCTTCTCGCGGTTGCGCATAATGGCAGCCTAGCGGAAATCGTCGCCGCCGTCCTGCCGTGCTACTGGATCTATTGGGAGGTCGGGAAGAAGCTCAACGCCACGCCCCCTACCGACCCGCTGTATGCGGAGTGGACCCAAGCCTACAGCGGCGAAGGGTTTGGCGCCCATGTCCAGCAGCAGCTCGCGCTTATCGACCGGCTTGCCCAGGGCAGTTCCGCGGGTGAACGAAAACAGTGGGAAGCGCATTTCGTCCAGAGCAGCCGGTATGAATACCTCTTCTGGGAGCAGGCGTATCGAACCGAAAGATGGCCGGTCTGAAGGCGGTCTAGTGAAAAGATAGTCCCCCAACTCAATTTGTGGTGATCGGTGTGTTACCGTCTGAGAAAACAGAATTTACGCCACTGCTCCCTAGTGGATTTCATAGCGTCACAGTTGAAGGGTTAAAGGCCCTTTGTGTCGAGGGATTCCCAGCGTCGACACATCGTTCTGATATTTTCGACAAATTACATAGCGTCATTCAACGACTGAACGAATATGAGATTCGGGTGAACTCTGGGTTGACGGTAGTTTTCTGACTGAGAAAATGGACCCTGGTGATGTTGACCTTCTCCTTGTTTTAGGTAGTGAATTCGTCGAGACTAGAGCAACGCCTGACCAGAAAGAGACGCTCAAGTGGTTTTCGTCATCGGAGTTGAAAAGTTCACATTCATGCGATGCATATCTCCATATTGAATATCCGAAGGAGCATCCATTGTATAATGACGGACAGTGGATGCGAGCTTACTGGATAAGGCAGTATGGTTTTAGTCGTGATACAGACATGAAGGGTATCGCTGTTATAACGTTAGGAACCCAGGCATATGGCACGTCTTGCTGACATTCAAATACGCCTGCGCGATACACATACCGCATTATCTCGTGCTGAATCTTCACTGAAGTCGCATCCAGAGGCGTCGGAGTCTATCCTTCTCACTATTCACTCTCTCCAGAAAAGACAAAGAGTATTAGAGGAAGAATTCTTAGAGGCAGCAAACGCTCACGGGGAAGACGTTTGCACCTATCGGCTATTTTCGGACCACGAATCCCCACCCATCATGGGCATATCAAAAGCCTTGGAGAACTTTCAAACGTTATTTTCCCTCGTTTATGATGCTTTAAAGAGTGGGCCAAAAAAGAGGGCCACAATCGGTAAACAAATACTTCAGGATACCTCTTTAAATTTTGGCTATACCTTTAGTGGTTCGGTTGGGGTAGTTCTAACGATTCCGAATGAGCGCCTGTTGATCGGCGAAACAAGACTGGATGAGGCCATGAATACCGTCATCAGGATGGCGAAAGTTACCGAAGCCCAACAACTAGTTGAATTTACACATAGGGTCGGAATATCGCCAATTCGCGCTATCTACGATTGGGCTAAGGACAATGTCAATTACGGTCTCGGGGCCGATATTGAGTGGCGACGCCAGGAACAGATTCGAGCGAATCTCTTGATACAAGAGCCTGAGCTCCGCCATCTACGAGATGTTATCGACGAAATGAGCGAGGAAACTGAAGAGGAGATGGAAATTGTTGGGGAGCTAGTAGGAGCAGATGTGAAGCAGCACACTTTTCACTTGAGGGTGGAGGGAGGAGGAGAAATCAGAGGTAGGTTTCCGGATACAATTAGTGAAGATCACACAGTAGAGCTTCCTAAAAGATACATAGCAAGGCTCCACAAAATGACGAAGATCATTTACGCTACCGAAGAAGAGCAAGTGACTTATCTTTTGCTTAGCCTCGCGGATGTTGTGTAAGTTTCGTAGCTATAGCTTTACCTCTGATCGACCCCGAGGATTCGGCCGGGTTGGTCATCTGACCTACGCATCAGAAATGTTTGAGCGCGGACTTTCCAATCGGAAAGACGTTGAAACCCAACTCAAACAGCCGTTGGTGGTCCAGGAGGTTACGCCCGTCGAAGAGGAAGGCCGGTTGCTCCATGGACGCAAAAATACGGGCGTAATCGAGCTGGCGATAGACCTCCCACTCGGTCAGAATCGCCAAGGCGTGTGCCCCCTCCGCGGCTGTATAAGGGTCGGATGCAAAGCACACTCGGTCTCCCAGATCCGCCAGATCATCCCGCGCATTCACGAGCGCCTGCGGGTCGGTCACAACGACCTCGGCCCGCTCCTCGGCAAGACCGCGCGCAATATACATGGCCGGAGATTCACGCGTGTCTCCGGTGTTGGCCTTAAAGGCGAAACCCAGCAGGGCGATGCGTTTGCCGGCTACCGTGTTGAACATGCTTTCGAGGATGGTCCGCACAAAGCGGCTCTCCTGCCACTCGTTGATTTTGACGACCGACTCCCAGTACTCGGCCACTTCGCTGAGACCGTAGCTGTGACAGATGTAGACGAGGTTGAGAATATCCTTTTTAAAACACGATCCGCCAAAACCGACGCTCGCCTTCAAGAACTTTGGTCCGATCCGCGAATCTTTTCCAATCGCGTAGGCGACCTCATCCACATCGGCCTCTGTTTTCTCGCACAGGGCGGAAATCGTATTGATGGAAGAAATGCGCTGGGCTAGAAATGCGTTCGCCGCCAGCTTCGACAGCTCAGAACTCCAGACGCTCGACTCAATAATATTCTCTCTCGGCACCCAGTGGGCGTAAATATCGACAATGGCCTTCCTGGCGGCGATCCCCTCGGGCGTTTCTTTCGATCCAATCAGGATGCGATCAGGAGTTTCCAGGTCGGTGATGGCACTGCCCTCGGCCAGAAATTCCGGATTGGAGAGCACCTCAAAACGGATATTCTTCGTATTGGCGTTGAGGATACGCTCCATTGCCTCGGCGGTCCGAACCGGCAGCGTCGACTTTTCCACCACAATCTTGTTCCGATCAGCGTGTTCAAGAATTTGGCGCGCAGTCTTCTCCCAGTATTGCAAATCCGCCGCACGCCCGGCGCCCTGACCAAAACTTTTTGTGGGGGTATTGACCGAGACAAAGATAATATCGGCGTCACGGATGCCCTGCTCGACTCGGGTCGAAAAAAAAAGATTGCGCCCTCGTGCCTGCCTCACCACCTCATCGAGACCGGGTTCATAGATCGGTGGGTCGTCACTCTGCCAGGCCGCAATACGGGCGCGGTTGATGTCAACAACGGTCACCTTGTACTGGGGGCAGCGAGCGGCAATCATGGCCATGGTTGGCCCGCCAACATAGCCCGCCCCAATACACAGAATATCCTTGGCGAATCCCACAGCGCCTCCTTCACACACAAAAATAAAGGGGAGCCTGCCCTGCGGCTCCCCTTTATCATACCGGATGCGATGGGGTCGGCGCTACTTGGCCGGGATTTGAGACACGGCACCACCAACGGTGACAGGAGCCCCCTGGCTTTGGAGCGTGGGCAGGACTTCAGAGGCAAACAGCCGCATATTCCGCTCGGTCTGCTCAGGAGGCATTCCCCCATAGCTGAAGACCGCAATCAAATGATCGAAGCCGACTTTTTCTTGCATGGCATGAATTTGGGCGATGCACTGTTCCGGAGTTCCGGCCACCTGGAGATTGACAAAATCCTGCACCCCTTGTTCCGGGGTCGTCGTCTTCGCATTATCGGCAATCACCCCGTAGTGCTCATAGCCCTTTACCTGCTTGAGGTGTCCGTCTGAGAAATGGTAGTGGGCATCGGCCGAGCCCCAATAGCCACCCATATATTGCACTGCACCTTCGCGGGCTTCCTTCTCGGTCTCCCCAACATGGACGAAACTGGCCACAATAGGCGAGACAGGCTCCTTACCCGCCGCCCGAATGATCTCATTATGCCGCTGGACGTCTTTCGCCACCGCATCCCAGCCGTGCAGCGGCACGGCAACCAGGACGCCCAATCCTAACTGGGCCATCCGCTCAGCCGTATCCGGGCTGACGGCCGCACCGTAGAGGCGCTGTTCCGGATGGGAAAAGGGTCGCGGTCGGATGCTCGTCTCAGGAATTTGAAAAAACCTGCCCTGATGCGAAAACCGCTCCTGAGACAGCGCCTTGACGACAACCTCGGCGGCTTCAACAAAACGATCGCGAGATTCTTCCATGGGAACGCGGAAGCCATCATACTCCACCGTTGCCGCCCCGCGGCCAAAGCCGATGGTGATACGGCCATTGGACAAGAGGTCGAGCATGGCAATCTCTTCAGCAACACGCACAGGATCGTGCCAGGGTAAGACAATCACCATTGTTCCCAGTTCAATCTTTTGCGTTCGTCCGGCCATATACGTGAGGAACTGGGTGACATTGGGGACCATGGTATAGGGTGTGAAATGGTGCTCAACGCTCCAGAGTGAGTCAAAGCCCAGGTCTTCAGCCTGGTCCGCTAGACGGAGGTCATTCTTGTAGACTTCATAGTCAGACCACCGCTCGCCCGTGTTCTGCATAAAAACCGACATGCCAACTTTCATGACAGCCCTCCTTTCACGAGTGTCTGTTGGTTTATGCCCTTGCCTCCCCCTCTCACCATCGGCGAGAGGCGTTTTTTCTCCTTGTGGCTTCTTTAAGGGAGAAATGCAAGGGAAAAGGAGAGAAAACAGAGGCGAGCAATACGGCCGCGGGTCTGTCTGCCTTAACGGCCCGCAGAAGCAACACTTGATTCACGCCGCGCAGTATCGTTCTGGCGGCGACCGAGCTCAGCCAGGACCTCAAGATGACGGACGCGCGTCATTTGATACCGGGATAAAAAGACCAGCGCACACAGAAAGAGCACCATTAACCCCGGGCCAACAGCAAGACCCAGGGTGAAAACCTGAGAGGCCGCAACCGTCCCGGGGTCTGCCATGGTCGGGAATTGGATGAGGTCGAGGGCCACTCCTGCCAGAAACCCTCCGATTCCGGACGCTGCCTTTGCACAAAATGTAATAGTCGAGAAAAAGATCCCCTCTTGGCGTTTTCCGGTTACAATTTCATTTTCGTCTACGCTATCGGCAATCATAGAGGGAATCAGGATATCGATGGCAACCACCGCCGTGACCAAGAGGATGACGTGGCTGGCAATAAGGGGCAGCAGGCTCGGATGTCCGTTTCCAGGCAGCAGGTCGAGCAGGCGCAAAAAAATCAGCAGAGGCCCAAAAAAGATAGCAAAGGCAGCTAAACCGAGAACGACCTGTCTTTTATCAAATCGCTCAGTCAGCGGACGAGTCAGACAAAAGGCGATGAGGGCAGAGAAAAACAGGCCGAAGGTCAGGAGGCCAATTTCCTTGGTTGAGAATCCCCAGAAATAGGTATTCATATACAGCCACATCACGTCATTAAACCCACGCCCTCCAGCGGCAAACAAAGAGCCGATGACCAGCATCCGATAGGAGCGATTGGAGAATGCTGTCCATAGCTCGCTGGCAAAGCGACCAAGCGTAAATTTTCGTTTTGCCGGTGGATCCCGCAGACTCGGAATAAGCCCATGCGTCCCAAGCGCACAGGCCAGAATGGTCGTGAGCATCATCCCGGCACAGACCAGCGCAAATCCTTCATACGCTCCGGGATTCAAGCGACCATCGGCAAATGCCTCGGAGGGAGCGAAAAAATAGAAATAGCCCACGACGGACGCAGTCAGGCCGCCGGACCAGCCAAACAACAGGCGATAGCTCACCAGGGATGTCCGCTCATCATAGTCGGGCGAGAGCTCCGGGAGCATGGCTCCGCTCGGGACCGCATAGAACGTCATGGCGACGCGCACCCCCACCGCAAAGGTGCATAACCACACGAACAGTCCGACCTGGCCCAGTTCAGGCGGTGTAAACAAGAGGAAAAAACACACCGCCATAGGCAGCGCGGACAGATACATAAACGGATGGCGACGGCCCCAGCGTGAATGAAAATTATCGGAAATCGAGCCCACCAAAGGGTCGGTAATCGCGTCGATGCACAGCGCGATAAAGATCGCGATACCGCTTAAGGTTCCCGAGAGTCCCAGGACCTGGTTGTAATAGAAGAGGAGAAAAACGTTGAAGATCGTATTTTTCGTGCCTTCGGAAACTGACCCGACGCCATAAAAAAGCTTGATAGTAAACCGGACATGAGCGGATTGTGATGGAGTGGAAGCAGGCATACAGGCAGGAGTGTAGCGGGAGAGGGAACGAGGCGGAATGGGGGCTGGCAGCGGCAAGAAACAACTCGGCAGAGTACAGGACAAGAGACGAGACCCTCGCTTTATCGAGCTGCTTCTCAACTTGAACTATGCTACCGCCGGGGCTGCGATCACATTAACTCTACGAGAACATGGTCAAGTTCGCTGGGCGATCTCAGGAAGGCAAGGAAGCCGACAGTCCCTGAACCGTACCTTCCAGGCCAATGCCGCAGCGCCTGACCGACAATATAGACCAGAGCCCCAACAAAGAACGTTACGGTGAGGACAACAAGAATTTCCATCTCACAGCTCCCTGAGTCGTCTTATGTCGCTGAGGCTCTTTCGATTGATAACGCGAATATGGCTTTTAGATAACCGATAAACTCCTTAATTTCATCGACTTCTGACATAGCGTCTAATACCCTTCAGGAGATTCGTCAATATCAGGATTATTATTACTATACTCTGCCCACCAAGCGCAGACTCCGCAGCCGATTGAGCGCCGCGGCGATTTCGAACCGCCGTGCGCGGGCGCGGTCGCCGAAGTCGCGGTCGGTAACGGCGTCCAGACCGTCTTTCTCTATCTCGACGTCAATCCGGTCGAGCAGTTCAGGAACGGTCCTTTTCCCGTCACACAGCCCGCGGGCGTATTGCAGCAACACATCGCCGATCATGCGGCATTGGGCGGCATCGACCAGTTGGTAGAGGAGTGAGACATCGATCTCTTCACTCCCAAACTCAATCGCGCGGGTTTTGATGCTTCGGACGCGCTCTTGTTTACGCCCGCGCCTGGGATCGAGGCTACGCGGGTCGGGTCGGCGTGGGCATGATTCGAGCCAGGGTCCTGGAACTTGGGGACCAGAGGTTCTTTGCGGCAACTGGCACACAACTTCTCGTGCACGCTGCGTCACATCCTGCGGGCGATATTCGTCCATCTGGATAACCGTATCAGCCACATCGAGATAGTCGCCGGCTCCCCCAACAACGAGGACCGACGAGATATGTTTTTCTTCCCACAGCTGGCGGACCCGATCGAGATAGGGTGTGATGGGTTCTTTTTCACTGGGCACCAGACGACGCATCCGCGCGTCGCGGATCATGAAATTCGTTGCTGCGGTGTCTTCATCGATCAATAGCGCGGTTGCCCCAGCTTCCAACGCCTCAATAATGACCGCAGCCTGAGAGGTACTCCCCGAGGCATCCGCAGTATCGAACCAATCCGTTCGGCGACCCAGGGGCAGCGCGTTGATAAACGGCCGCAGATCGACCCCTCGCACAGAACGTCCGTCTTCCGCCCGAATGCTCACCGCACTCGCCACGGAAACACATCGGTCTCGGCCATCACCCGGGATATGATTGTACACACCGTTGGCTAGCGCCGAGAGCAGGGTCGATTTGCCATGATAGCCGCCCCCAGCAATCAGGGTCACACCAGCTCGGAGCCCGAGACCACGCAGCAGACCCGCATGCGGCGCGTGGAGTTCACACGCGAGTGCTTGGGGCACGTCGAGCGGAATAGCAGCATCCATGGGTCGGTCATCCGCTCCACTCCGGCGGGGCAAAATACTGCCCTCGGCCAGGAAAGCGACCAAGCCATGGTCGTACAGTTGTTTCCGCAGCGCTACCTGGTCTTCGATACAATGAACGTGGCTCTGTAAGGAAGTGATCTCTAATGTATCAAAGACACGATCAAGGGCTTCGGGTAATCGAAGGGTCAGCAGTTGGGCTGCTTCACGTCCTAGAATGCGTCGCCCCGCGGCAGGCAGACCCACGCTCAGCCGGACTCGAAGGGCGCCGTTGGGACGAACAAGAACCGCGGTTCGCTCAAGCACTTGCTGACCTACCGACATGATTTCGAGCAGACCGCTTTTGCCGGAGCCAAGTTTGCCTCGGCTGGCGGAGAGCGTGCGCAGAAGGGCCCGGTGCACAAAGTCGGCGCTCGCCCGGCGCGTCGTAGCTCCGGCGTATGACCAAGCGGGAAGGGTGGTCCGGCCAGCCGGAATATCGATCCTTATGCGACTCGGCGACGCAAAGGGGTCGCCCTGGATATGGGCAAACCTCAATTCATACGGGCCAAGCGTGTACGATTGTCCTTGGAGATCTTTATAGAATCCATAGGGGCGTCCATCGATACGGCTGAGCTCATGCTTGAGCACGCCTTGGGGTTCAGCCATCTGCCTCCCTCCTCACCCAACGTCCACAGGTATCCAATGAAGACAAGCAGAGGGAACGCTAGGAGGTCTCCATGTCTCCATCACCCTCCTGCCGTCCCCAAAAAAGAAGGGCGCCGGTAATAGCGCCCTTCTCTCTCCGTCAGCTCTCAGCCTCGGACCACGGCCCCAGGCTGATCTTCTTCTCTTAGCCACCGTGCCGGAGCAACTTGCCAGGAATATTCCCCGTGTTCTGGTCGTCCTCCAGCGTCATCTCGCCGTTCACCAGGACCGCCCGGTAGCCCTTGGCCTTTTGCACTCGCCGCCATTCTTTGCCCGGCAGGTCGTGCACCACCTCCGTGGGCAGGATTTCCAGGTTGTCATAGTCGTAGACCACGATATCCGCCGGCGCGCCTTCCCGCAGCACACCACGGTCCTTAAAACCCGCGCAGGCTGCCGGCTGGGCACTCAGCCGCCAGTGCACCTCTTCCAAGCTCATCATATTCATCTCACGGACCATCCGGGTGATGGACTCCGTGGAGTAGCGTCCACCGCAGAAGAACTTGGTGTGGGCTCCACCGTCCGAGACCCCCAGCAGAGTGGAGTCGTTGACGATTTCTCTGAGAAACTCGTTCTTCTCGCCAACCGCAGGCGAATAGAATGTCGTGGCCATATCGTCGCCAACCGCGAGGTCAAGCATGGCATCCACAGGATGCTTGCCTTCCTTCTCACCCGCTTCACGCAGGGTCAAATTCTCCAGGTGCTTCATGTCCTCACGCTTCACTTCAAGAATGATGATATCGTCAAACGAGGCCGTGACCGCACCAGTCGGATCGTTCTTTAAGCTTGCGCGTCGGGTCGGGTCCGCCAGCTTCGACTTCCGCTCTTCTACGGTGCCCATAGTCGCTTCCCGCCAGGCCGGATCATCGTCCCACAAATTCCAGTCATGGAAGGTGAAGGTAAAGCCAGCGCTGGTCGAGACCAACTGACCATAGATGCGCAGGCCCTTTTGGCGGCAGCGTTCGATCCAGGCTAACAGATTCCGGTGACGGCTCGGGTCGGAATCCAGGGCTTGAATGGCATTGTACAGAATCGGCCGACCACTGGCCAAAGCCAACTCTTCGTATTTCTTCTCGATTTCCTCGAAGCCGGACACACTCGGGATAAGGGACATCTGGATGAAGCCCTCATTCCGGTCTGCTAAGACTTTCGCAAATTCGACACAGGTTTCCTGGTGCATGATATCCGTCGGCATGGGCGTGCCGTCATAATCGCACTGTACGCTGTCTTCCCCAAAGCGTTGGGCCGACCAGCCACAGCCACCCGCCGCCATGCCTTCGTGCAGCAACTGCACCATCTTCTTGTGTTCATCATCCGTCGGCATCCGCCCCGACTTCGCCTCTTCCCGGCCCATGACCCACACCATCAACGGGGCAATCGGGACATACGGCAGAATGTTCAAGCCTTTGGGCGTACGTTCCACACTGTCCAGGAATTCCGGGAAGGTGACCCAGTCCCAGGGCATCCCGGCCTTCATTGACTCATACGGAATCGCCTCGGTCCGGGTCATGGTCAGCATGGCGCGTTCCTGGTCTTCAGGAGCCACGGGCGCAAAGCCAAACCCGCAGTTCCCGATCACCACGGAGGTAATGCCATGCCAGCCGGAAATCGTCAGATACGGATCCCAAAACAGTTGGGCATCATAGTGAGTGTGTAAATCAATAAAGCCCGGCACAACCATATGCCCTTCGGCATCGAGCGTCTTGGTGCCTTCGTGTGCCTGAATGCGGCCAATCTTCGCGATTTTGCCGTCTTTGACACCAATATCGCCTCGGTAACGCGGCAGTCGCGTCCCATCGATAACCATTCCATCTTTGATTACCAGATCATATTCCGGCATAGAGCCCCTCCTTAAAGGCATAAAGTTTTTGCTCGCGATCCGGTGGATTGAACCGCAGCTCGCTACGTGTATATGGCTAAAACCAGTTTAGCGCAAGACGCTTGCGCAGGGAAATATGGGGGAGGGGGTAGCTGATGGCCACTACCCTTTAGGTTTTCCATGGAGAAAGGGCGCCGTTATGAGCGCCCTTTCTTTACTCCGTCAGCTCTCAGCCTAGAGCCGTAGCCCCAGGCTGATCTTCTTCTCCTAACCACCGTGCCGGAGCAACTTGCCGGGAATATTCCCCGTGTTCTGGTCGTCCTCCAGCGTCATCTCGCCGTTCACCAGGACCGCCCGGTAGCCCTTGGCCTTTTGCACTCGCCGCCATTCTTTGCCCGGCAGGTCGTGGGCCACTTCCATAGGCAAGGTTTCCAGGTTGTCGTAGTCATAGACCACGATATCCGCCGGCGCGCCTTCCCGCAGCACACCACGGTCCTTAAACCCCGCACAGGCTGCGGGCATAGCGCTCAGCCGCCAATGGACCTCTTCCAGGCTCATCATATTCAAGTCACGGACTATCCGCGTAATCGCTTCCGTGGAGTAGCGTCCCCCGCAGAAGAACTTGGTGTGAGCCCCACCATCCGAGACCCCCAGCAGCGAGGAGTCTGGAGTGACGAGTTCCTGGAGGTATTCATTCTTCTCGCCCACAGACGGGGTATAGAAGGTCGTCTCCATGTTATCGGCCAAGGCCAGGTCGAGCATGGCATCCACGGGATGCTTGCCTTCCTTCTCACCCGCTTCACGTAAGGTCAAATTCTCCAGGTGCTTCATGTCTTCGCGCTTCACCTCAAGAATAATGACGTCGTCAAACGAGCTGGTGACCGCGCCGGTGGGATCGTTCTTGAGGGCCGGTCGGCGGGTCGGGTCTGCCAACTTCGACTTCCGTTCTTCCACCGTCCCCAGCGTCGCTTCCCGCCAGGCCGGATCATCGTCCCACAAATTCCAGTCGGTAAAGGTAAAGGTAAAGCCGGCGTCGGTTGAGATCGTCTGGCCGTAGATGCGTAAACCCTTTTGACGGCAGCGTTCGATCCAGGCTAACAGATTCCGGTGACGGCTCGGGTCGGCGTCCTGGACCTGGATGACGTTATACAGAATCGGCCGCCCGCTCACCTTGGCCAGTTCTTCGTAGTGGCTCTCAATGACTTCCATCGGTGCCACACTGGGGATGAGCGACATCTGAATGAAGCCTTCGTTGCGATCGCCTAACACCTTGGCCAGTTCCAGGCAGGTTTCGTTGTGCATAATATCGGTCGGCATGGGCGTGCCATCATAATCGCACTGCACACTGTCCTTACCGAACCGTTGGGCCGACCAGCCACAGCCACCCGCGTTCATGCCCTCGTGCAGTAATCGCACCATCTCCCGGTGTTCGTCGTCCGTCGGCATCCGGCCCGACTTTGCCTCTTCGCGCCCCATCACCCACACCATCAGGGGTGCAATCGGCATATACGGCAGAATGTTGAGACCTTTGGGTGTACGCTCGACACTGTCCAGAAACTCCGGAAACGTCACCCAGTCCCAGGGCATCCCGGCTTTCATCGACTCGTACGGAATCGCCTCGGTCCGGGTCATGGTCAACATCGCCCGTTCCTGATCCTCGGGCGGGACCGGGGCAAAGCCAAACCCGCAGTTCCCGATCACCACGGAAGTAATGCCGTGCCAGCCCGAAATCGTCAGATACGGGTCCCAAAACAACTGTGCGTCGTAGTGGGTATGCAGATCGATAAAGCCCGGCACCACCATATGCCCTTCCGCGTCCAGGGTTTTCGTCCCCTGATGCGATTGCAGGCGGCCGATCTTGGCAATCGTGCCATCTTTGACGCCGATATCTGCCTTATAGCGCGGCAATCGCGTTCCATCGATGACCATTCCATCTTTGATCACGAGATCATATTCCGGCATAACGCCCCTCCTTTAGGGATTGGAATTTTTGCTCGCGATCCTTTGGGTGTGACCGGAGCTTATCGGACCCATACTGCTAAAACTGGCAGGTTACAAGACTTTGGGGGAATTTTTTGACCGTTTTCTCCGGTTTTCCCACTAATCTCTTCCACATCTGCCCGGTTTTTCCGCTTGACCCGGACAAACGAGACAGCGCAGCCCGCGCTTGGCTCACTGGGACAATTGCATCCGAATATGGCGTTGATATATCTTGGGCAGCTCTGACGGGAGAGACGGGATGTCCTCCAGGACCATATAGCGCGACGGCGGACACATCTCGCGCAGATAATCATGGCCGCCTTTATCAATCGTCAAGCAGAACGACATGATATTTTCGCGCTCGGCCTCACGCAGGGCCATCATGGTATCGCGCAGGCCATACATCGGTGCGTTTTCGTCCCGACCATAGTCCGCGTCTTCCGGGAATCCGTCGCTGAGGAGGACAAGAATTTTTGCGCGGCTGGCAACGTCCTTGAGTTTGCGGGTCGCATGCCGGACAGCGGCGCCCATACGCGTGCTGCGCTGGGGCTCCAAGCCGCTGATGCGGCCTTTGACATCATCCGACAGCTTTTCGCCAAACGCTTTGACCGGGTAGAACTCTATATTATACCGCCCGGCGCTTGAAAAGCCGTAAACAGCGTATGCGTCACCGATTTCCTCGAGCGCGGCAGACAACACCACAACCGCCTCTTTGAGGATGTCAATCACCCGGATGCCACTCGTTTCGCCGTGTCCGTTGTCCGTTTCCTTCTGAATCCTGGCATCGGTCGAAGCACTCAGGTCCAAGAGAAAGAGCGCGGCAACATCACGCTCCAGAGGCTGCCTGGCAGCGTACAGCCGTGTGGACGGCGCAACCCCGGTGTGCAGATCAACCCGAGCCGCCACGGCCGCGTCCAGGTCTATCACCTCTCCATCTTCCAGCCCCTTGACCAAACGGAACATCTTGGGCCGCAACTGCTGGAACTCACGTTTAACATTCGGAATGACCTCGCTATAGCGGGTGAGTGTACTCTCAAAGAAGCCGCCCCGGTCGCCGGCCAGTGGGACCTCGTGGAGTTCGCACCAGCGGGCGCGGTAGTCCTCGATCAGGAAATCCCACTCGTCATAGACATAGCGGACTCCCACGACGGAATGCCGCCGGCGCAGTTGCTCCTTTTTGGATTCTTGCTGTTCGGCTTCGTCTTCCTCGGCGTCCAGCGCATCCAGCGGCATCCCGTGGATGGAGGCCGGCCGGGTCTGGCGGATCTTTTTCTTTTTTTGATGCTGGCGCAACGTCAAAAGAATCCGTTGCAGGACGGCCTGCTCCCGCTCAGACAGCTCGGGCTCGCTTGTCCTTTGCATCATAGCGTCCGGCGCACCGGCCATGCCATCTTCGTCCTTTTGCTCCCTCGATAGCTGCGACGCGTATGCGGGCAGTGAAGCATACAGCTCGGTGGCCATGAGCAGGCAGCCCGCCACCGTTGCATCGTGCTCCCAGCCGGATTTCAGCGTTGCGTTCAAATACGGCAGGATCGACTGAATCAGGGGCGGGAGGATACGGGTGTGCGACGCGGCCCAAGCCAGATCTTTTTGCAGTCCGGGATACGCCTCTGCCAGACAGGCGTTGATCCGTTGGCCTTCGACGAACATGAACAATGCCTCAATCTGTTCGGGCTTGGGAAAGAGCTTGCAATACGCCGCCAGATTCCGTGGTGGGTGCGTATTCGCCTCGGCCCGTTCCCGTACGAATGGCGGGACCTGCGACCAGATATCGGGAATGGAGAGATCGTATGTCCCAAACTCGATCCGTCCCGCCTGATGGGCCGCGAACATGCAATACAGCCGAAAGTTTTCCTCAAAGGTCGAAAACAGATCAATACTGGCCGGCAAGGGCAGAAACTCATCCTCGTCTTCAACAATCGCCAACGGTGGTGGGAAGGAGACCTCCCCGATCTCTTGAATACTGACCGCCTCTCCACACAGCATGTGCATAAACTTCACCAACGCACTGTGCACTTCAGAGAGCGGCACGGCCGGCGACTCATGCCGCAAGACCTGAAAACTGGTCCGAGACTCCAGGGTGAAAAACGCCTCCGCGGCGTGCGGATTGCGCTGCGCGATCTCTTCTCCAGCTTGAATCCAGGTCAACACCCCCTCGGCGCCGACTTCTTCATACGCGCGGGCCAACGTCCGAAAGAGACGGGCAATCCCGGCAGGAAAAATACGGGCGAGTTCGGCAATCCGCTCCAATACGGAGAGTTGCCGGTCCGGCGCTAAGCTCTTGAGCGTGGGCTCCAGAAACGGAATCACGGACGGCAGCGGTTCCGGATCAAAGGCAGCAACCGGCTGGAGGCAACGCATCAACACATTCCGTAGTGGCTCTGGGATAGTAACCAGGGTTTGCGGTAAGACGTGGTAAATGCCCGCGGCAGCACCACGCGAGTGATACACGGCTGCCCGGCCCAGACGATAGACGCTGATCCGTTCCGAGCGGTCCAGGGCAGTCAGGCCGTCCGGGAAATGCGCAAAATCGGTCTCTCCGCTGACTGTTTCAATATCCAGCAGAAAACGGACCCATTCAAGCATTTCCAGTCGGGATAATACCGGCAAGAGTTCAGGAGTTGCCGCGAACATGGCTGAGGTGAGCGTTTCCCCGCGAACGCCCAACGTTTCACTCACGTGCCGGCCCTGTTGGATCCATTCCTGGAGGAGTTCTTCCTGTAACCATGCCTGGACAACGGGCTGTTCGAGCTGCGTCAGCGCGTTGAGTAAGGTCGAAGAGTGCGTCGGGGAGAGTCCCTCCAAAGCGGCCTGAAACTGCTGCTGGCCTTTTTCTTCAAGGGTTCTGGGGTCAAAATGGGCCATAGTCCTGCCTGTTCTCTCACGGCTCAGAGGTACGAGAGAAGCCTCAAACCTTTCTCTGCTGTATCGGAGGGCGACTGCCAGAGCAAGCAGGAGGCAGAAATGTATCCCTACCAACGGGCAATAATCTGTTCTCCGAATGTTTGTACAAATTCTTCAAAAGCGTCAAAGGTCGGAATAAAAGTGACCTGTCGCACTCCTGCCCGCTCCAGACTGCGCAGCCGTTCCAGCAAGGCATCAGGCTGAGCCGTCAGAGTGGTCGCCTGAATGACCTCGGGCGTCACAAACTGCGCCTCTTCCTCACGGACGTATAAACAGTGGCCGTCGTGCAAGTCAAAATAGTACGCGTCCTTATCCTGGAGACGACGCTCCATAAAGACTCTGTATTGGGCAAAAATTGAGCGGAGGGGGGCCGGAGCAGCTGCGGGCTCCTTGAGCGTTTCATACAGCGAGTGCAGGGCGACGGTTGCCCACGGACCGGCCTGTGCCCTGACTCGTTCAGAATCCAGTCCTTCGTTCGGACCCAGCAGACAGGCCGTGGTAAAGAGCACACGGTCTACACGGTCCGTATTCTTTCCCGCCTGCTCAATGCCGGTGGTGACCTGGCGCCAGGCAGCCTCAAAGCCTTCGACCGTATTGGTCCGTGAGGTCAGCCAGCCATCGCCCAGCTCGCCGGCCAGCCTCATGGCCCGGGGGGCGTTGGCCGCGACATAAATGGGAATCGGCTCGTGGATATTAATAAAGGCGTAGTCTTGGTGAAAAAATTTGATCCGGCGCTCCTCCGCTTCCTCCTGGTAGGTCACTTCCTGGTTGCTCAGCAGACCACGCACAGTCGCTATATACTCGCGCAGCTCACGCAGGGAACAGGGCGGCAACCCCATCGCTCGCCGCGCGCTATTGCCGGTCCCCAGCCCGAGGATGACTCGTCCGGGGGCAAGCTGGTTGACCGTGGCAATGGCCTGGGCAGCCACTGGCGCGCTCCGCGTTCCGACCACTGCCACGCCGGTTCCGAGGGTGATGCGAGTAGTGTGCTGCGCCATCAAGCCCAGGCACAGATACACATCCCCGGCCATCATGGGCGAGTCTTCAACCCACACATGCGTAAAGCCCTGCGCCTCAGCCAGCGTGGCGTGGTCTACACAGCGGTCCGGTTTGGGAAATACGAGAACGCCGAAATCCATACCTTCCTCCTCAGTATCCGGCCAGAAGAGCCTACTCGGCCTGCTTACAATGTGTCAATGAGAAGCACGAAGCGGGCGGTTTTCTCGGTTTCTTTCCCTCGGAAGCTGTGGTAGACCAAAAAAAGTGGGACTACAGATTCGAAAAAGGAGGGTTCGGTCATGACGAAGAAAGGCTTTTCTCATATTGGACTATCAACGCTCGACTTGGATAAGACGCGCGAGTTTTACGAAGACATCCTCGGCTTCAAGCCGGTTCGCTGCGACACCATCAAGATCAAAGAAGGGGGCCATATTCGGCATATCTTTTTTGATACGGGTCGTGACCAGTTGCTGGCTTTTATGGAAGCCAAGGGGATTCCCGGTGTTCCGGTCGAGTACGACGCCGGCATCAACCGGGGCCTCGGCGTGCCGAGTGCGTTCTACCACTTCGCTTTTGAGGCCGGTACGGAAGCGGCGCTCGAAGAAAAACAACAAGAGCTGCGGGATAAAGGCGTGGAGGTCTCAGAAGTCGTGGATCACGACTGGGCCAAGTCGATTTACTTTAAGGACCCCAACGGCATGCAAATGGAATACTGCTGTTTTACCCGGGACTTTCACGACGAGGATGCGGTCATGACCGAACGTTTTGAAGCACCCATTGCCGCGCTTGGTCTGGAAGAGACGCCGGATATCGTTTCCACCAATCCGCCGAGCTAGGCGCTCGAATCCTGCCCTCCACCGGGGCAACCTCGGGGTTGCCCCGCGCATCTAGCCTGCGCTCTTCCCTTCGTCCAGGATGCGCTCCACCATCGCCCTATACTCTTTCACCGCGGGTGAGTGATAAAAACGTGACCGGGTAAACATGGGATCACCTGCGTAGAACCATTCGTACTGCAACTGACGGCTGCCAAACTGCTCACCCAACATGTCCCAGGTCAGCTTGAAGAGTTGCACCCGATTACGCGCCGGCAGGTTTTTGCCCTGGAGATAGCGTTCGAGATAGGGCGCGATCTCCGGGTTCTGCAAATCCCCTTCCGTAGGCGTCATGATCAGCCCGCTGCCGCTGACCTGACGAATCACCTCAGCCGCCCGCATCTGCGCCTGGGGAATGAAAACCCACAGCGAGGCCGCGAGCGAACGGAGCGACCCTCCTTCTTTATGATTGGTGACAACATTGTGGGCCGCCGCTTGCAGCAGGCCATTGGCAATTTCAACATGTGCCACTAACTCACCAAGCTGGGCTTGGACATGCTGCGCCTTGGTCCGGCCGATCGCCTCGGCCACGCTACAGGCCAGCCCGGCCATGAAACGGAGCTTGACGGTGCCGCGAATAACCGCCTGGAGCAGAGCGTAGCCGGGCGCCCGGCCAAGGATGTAATTGGAGGCCTCAATATCACCGTTTATGAACACACGTTCCCAGGGTACCTCGACGGTGTCGAAAATTGCGAGGGCGTCTTCTTCATCAAATCGATACGACAACGGGCGGTCAAACCGACTCCTGCCCGTGTTATAGGCCTCACGACAGATAAACTTGAGACCCGGAGTATCCATAGGAACGGCAAAGCATAAGGTATAGGCTTCTTCTCCCGGTTTACGTGGATAGAACGGTCCGACCCAGAGTTCGTTGGAAAAAGGGGCGAGCGTGGAAAGCATCCGGGCACCGCTGACCACAATGCCGTTGGCCGTCTCGCGCACCACATGTAAAGCCGCCTCTGGATCGCTTTGTTCCGCCGGCCCTTTTGAGCGGTCGATCTGGGGATCAACCAGGGTATGGGTCAGGCACCAGTCCTGATCCCGACAGGCTTCGTAATAGCGAAGCGTATTCTCACCAAAGCGGGGCTCGCGCTGGCCGATAAACGGCGCAGCAATCGCCGCGTCTGTCACCAGAGCGTTCATGAAGTCCGGCATACGACCCATCAAGCCATAGGTCATCTCGGCCCGAAATTCCTCGGCTCGGACACGGCGCTCGACATCTTCAATACTGTCCGCCATCAGAAAGGAGAGCCCGACCGGTTGGCCATCCTTGGGTGACGGGTAGGTCAGCGGGGGCTGGTGCGCAGGCTCGTGCTGGAGGTCGTACAGAGAGGCAATGGTATCCACCACGCCTTGGAACGGCGGATAGGTCGTGACGTCTGTGACCCGTTCGCCATTCACATAAATGCTCCGCCCATCCCGCAAACTTTCTCGGTATTGTGCGCCGGTCCGAATGCCCATGAGTGCTCCAAGTTATGATGAGGGGAATTAAGAAGAAAAATCGTTCCACGCGCCCCTCACCCCGGTCCTCTCCCTAGCAGGGAGAGGACAATAAAAGGGCCACTTCTCTGACTACTGCCGCAACGAGGCAATCACGTCCACCAGGCCACGCTCGTTCTGCGCGAATTCCAGCTTCTCCATGCCCAGATAAGAGTTGGGCATCCCCGCATATTCTTCTATAGGGTTGTCGCAATAGACTTCGAGCTCAAGGCCGTCCGGGTCACGAAAGTAGATGCTCTTGGTCACGCCGTGGTTTACGGTGAAATTCACCGGTACCTCTCTCGCCTTGAGTTCTTCATAGGCGGCCTTGAGTTCTTCCTCGCTCCTCAGCCGAAAGGCAATATGGGCGAGTCCAATCTGGTCGGGTCTGGGCAACTCGGCGTCCGAGCCGATCTGAAACAGGGCGATCTCGTGGTGGTCGCGGGTATGATTGGCCAAAAAGACCGCGTTAATTTCAGGCGTGTCTTTCATGACCTGCATCCCCAGCACTTCGGTGTAGAATTTCTTTGAGCGTTCAAGGTCGCGCACCTTAATCACAACATGCGCAATCCGTTCGGGGCGAATCATACCGACCTCCTTTATTGATGTTGTGGGACAAATCGAAACGGATCAAATGTATCATCTTCTCGCGGCTGACCAAACAGCTCAACCGCCGGCGCAATCTCGGCGAGCGAGAGAGTCATATCCATGAGTTGCTGAGCATGAGACGGCATACGCTCCAGAGGAAATTGGTTTAAGTACACAAGAATGTCCTCCAGATGCGACAGCATGGTAGTGTAAAAGGCTTGAATTTCCACCATCTCACTCGTCTGACGTTTCTGCGTCCGCTCAGCCTCTGTGGCGAGCGCCCAACCGAGAAAAGGCTGAAGTGCACTGAACGCTACGGGCAGGCCGCTATCCGCCATCTTGATGCTCCGTTACCGTCCAGCATAGAATCCAACATAGTCCTCCACCACGCTATAGGCGTGGCGGACGCAGATTTCCTGATGCTGCAACGGCATATGGGTTTTTGCGCCCGAGGCCAACACAGCCTGTATGTGTTCAAGCGTTGTGCCGTCTTCCATAAGGATGTCGCGGAGCAATACCTTACTATACTCCTGACTGAATTTCTGACCCGCGTTTTCCGCCTTAGGGAAATAGGTCTGCGTTTCCCATATCGTCCGGTCTTCGGTAATCGGCCAGAAGTGGTGGGTCAGATAGGTCCCATTGCTCGGGAAAATAGAAAAATTCGGGAAGAGCCAAAAAGTATCAATGGACCAGTCCGACCGTCGGGTAGGATTGACCCCGGCTGGCAGATTATTCAGAGCAATATCGCGATCAACAACCACCGAACTCCCGAACTGATAGGCCATGCCCGCTACCGGAGTCGGTTGATAGTTCAGGTTGCCGTACGACGAGGTACGGCGATGTCGTTCGTACAGGTCCAGACTCAGGAAGTGGCAATGCGGGTTGGTCCCGCTCGTAAAGGCGTCTGCCGCCGATGCCTTATGGCGCACCGGGAGGTGATAGCCCTCTTGAAAGGCGTCTTGGGCGATTTTCCAGTTGGCTTTAATCTCCGTTCGCCAACAGAAGCGCGTCGCCGAAAGCTCAGAGAATGGGTAGCCTTCCAACCCAGGCATAACCTCCGCCAGATAGGCCCGCAGCGTTTCGGTCGGGTTCGGGTCAAGATGAATGAAGATGAATCCCGCCCAGGTGTCTACGGCCACAGGGGTCAGGCCGAGCTTATCTTTTTTGAGGTCGCAAAAGCGCTCTTCATCTGGAACAAATCGCAGGGCGCCATTGAGCCCATAGCTCCAGCCGTGGAATTTACACGTAAAGTTCTGACACGAGCCACGCTGAGCCCAGACGACCTTATTCCCCCGGTGGGAACACATATTATGAAAGGCATGGATCTGACCGTCCTTCCCACGAACGACCACGACCGAGGTCCGGCATACCGGCAGCGCAACGACAACGTAATCGCCGGGGTTCGGAATGCGTTCAATCCGGCCGGCGTTCAGCCAGACTTTCCGAAAGATACGTTCTCGCTCTAAGGCAAAATACTCACGAGAGATGTAGGGCTCGATAGGAATCGGGGCAGTCCCAAGATGCGGATACTTGTCATTCCAGCGGTCGTCGCTCCGGTCAGGAGCCGCATTCCCTCCAATGCCGGTCGGCTGCCTGTCCTTCACTGCTCCCTCCCTTTATCAGCCTGCTTCCTCTCGTCATTGATGTCGTGGAACAAATCGAAACGGGTCGAACGTACCATCTTCCTACTGCTGGTATCCAGAGATGATCCGGTCGGTCCTCTATCGGTATCAGGTAGTTCACTGAAACGCATTATCGGATACCGACCTCAATGGACCATTTCCTCCTCTCGTCGGTGTCACCTCCGAGCCGTCCAGACCAGTGACTCAACACTCTCGTATTCTCTCTCAGTGCTGGAGTCTCTTCCTTCAGGGCTCTCACCACTCTCCTCAGGGATTTCGGCCACACGGCCCCGTTCTTGCACTTGTCCACCACAACAGAATGCAGGCGACAGGCAGGCGATACGCCTCCGAATCTCCAGATATATACGCTTTCGATCTCGCATCTCCTATTCCTCCCGTACCCCCTTGTCATAAAAAAAGAGGGACAACTCATGCCCCTCTTCGAGTCAAGGTAAGACTGGCAGGTCGGCCTTAATCAGCTACGGCTACGGCGGGCTCGGCACGGACGCGAAAGTCTTCCCGTTGTAACCCCGGCATCACGTCTGCGGCAAAGCGGCGCAGATTCTCTTCCGCCCGCTGTATGGGCATCCCACCATATTTGAAGATACCGATGAAGTGTTCGGTATCGACCTTGCGCTGAATGAACGCGACCTGCTCCAAACACATCTCGGGCGTACCCACGCACTGAAAACTGATGAAATAATCGTTGACCGCCTGCGGCCCCATCTGCTTGCTGGCCTGACCCATTTTGTCGTAGTATTCGTAACCTTTCACGCCGGCGTGCGCGCCGTGCGAAAAACGGTAGTGCTCATCCGCCGACTGCCAATAGGCACCCATGTATTTCCGAGCGCCGTCCATGGCTTTGGCCTCGGTATCGTCAACATAAACAAAGCAGCCGACAATGGGCTTGACCGGCTCCTTGCCCAAGCTCCGACAAATGTCATTATAGCGTTCCAGCTCTTCGGCAGTAGTGTCCCAGTCGCGCTGCGGAATCACCAACACCCCAAAACCGAGCCGGGCCATAATCTCGGCCGACTCGGGGCTGATGGCCGCGCCATACATCCGGCCCGTAAAGTCGGTGGAGGGCTGCGGTCGGATACTCATTTCAGGAATCTGAAAAAACTCGCCGGTATGCGAGAAGCGTTCGTTCATGAGGGCCTTGGTGACCACCTCGGCGGCCTCGGTAAAACGTGCCCGCGACGTATCCATGGCCACACGAAAGCCGTCGTATTCTATTTGAGCGGCCCCCCGGCCAAAGCCGAGCAGCAGCCGGCCACCGGACTGAATATCGAGCAGGGCGATTTGCTCGGCGACGCGCACCGGGTCGTGCCACGGCAGTACCACGACCGCACTGCCGAGCTGGATGCGCGTGGTCCGGGCGGCCATAAAAGTCAGGTATTGGAGTACATCGGGCACCATGGTGTAATCATCGAAGTGGTGTTCAACGCTCCACAACGAATCAAACCCCAAAGGTTCAACGAGGTCGGCTAAGCGTTGTTCTTCCCGATACACTTCGTGGTCGGGCTGCGGCCGGCCCAGGTTCTGATGAATGATATCAACACCGACTTTCATAGCTCCCTCCGGGCGCGCGAGACCGTACCTCGGCTGATGCGCGTCTTATCTGTGGCTGGCAACAAAGCGTTTGATGTCGTAGCCGTCCACTACGCTGGGTTGGCCGAACTGCTCAACCGCGGGCGCCACCTCCGCCAAGGACAGCGTCAGGTAAAACAGGCGCCGCGCGTCGTCCGGAAGTTCATCCAGGTTGAACTGCTCCAAGTAGGACAGCACCTCGTCCATGCGCGCCAGCATGGCCTCATAAAAGGCGGTGATGTCTTCCATGGCGCTGGCCTGGCGGTGGTCGCTCCGCTCGCCTTCGGTTTCCAACGACCAGGCCAGCCATTGTTCCAAATCCCGGAACTGCTCGGGTAAGCGGGCCTCAGGCATGGGCAGCAGCCTCCTTTCCATTGGCGGCAAACGCCGCATCGACGGGTTGCCCCTTGAGCATCTGGTCAATGACATGGTGGCTGTGACGGATAAGAATCTCTTCGTCGTGCAGATAGAACTCTTTTTTCGCCCCGGACGAGAGCACGGACTGAGTCTCCTCAAAGGTCCGGCCATCTTCCATGATAATATCGCGGAAGATCACGTTGCCGTATTCCTGGCTGAAACGCCGCCCCGGCGTGGTCGCCTTGGTATAGTACTGGGTTGAGGTCCACAGCGTCTTGTCCACGCCAGTCGGCATGAACTGATGGGTAAAATACGATCCCTGAGACACATCCACAAAGAACGCCGGGAAGATGACGTTCAGGTCCAGCGACCAGGCCTCGCTCCGCAGCGGATTCACCCCGGCCGGCAGACCGTCCATCGAGAAATCGCTGCGGATGACAATCTCCCCATGCTGGGCCGCCAGTTTTGCAACCGGACTCGGTTTGTAGTCCGCGCTACCGAACAGCGACATGCTGCCGTGGCGCGGATACAGGGTGACATCCAGGCTGTGGGCGTACGGATTATCGCTGCTGGTAAACGAGTCCGGGATGGAGCGTTTGTGCAAAAAGGCAATATGGTACACTTCCTGAAAGGCATCCTTGATGACTTTCCAGTTGGCGTTCACCTCCGAGGTCCACGAGGTGCTGGTGGTTGAGAATTCGCCAAATGGGTAGCCCTCCAGTCCGGTTGCCAAGTCGCCCAGATACTCCTGCAAGGTCTCGGTCGGATTGGGATCGACATTGATAAAGATAAAGCCTTCCCACACGTCCACCGCCACTGGCGTCATGCCCAGGGTTTCTTTCTTGAGATCGAAAAAGCTCTCTTCGTCCGGGACGAACTTCAGCCGCCCGTCCAGGCCATAGCTCCAGCCGTGAAACTTGCAGGTGAAATTCTGGCACGTCCCGCCCTTATCCCACACAATCTTGTTCCCCCGGTGGGAGCACATATTATGAAAGGCATGCACAGCCCCGTCTTTGCCGCGGACAACAATAACCGAGGTGTTACACACGGCCAGGTCTTGGACAAAATAGTCACCCGGATTGGGAATCCGTTCCACCCGCCCGACGTTCAGCCAGACTTTCTTGAAAATCCGCTCACGTTCCAACTCAAACTGTTCTTGCGAGGTAAAAACGTCCGCCGGAACCGGGTCGGTCCCGAGGTGGGGATATTTCTTGTGCCACTTATAGCCGCTGGCCGCGCCGTTGCCGTTTGCCAGGGTTCCGTTTGGTGTTGCACTCATTCCGTTGCCTCCCTGTGTTGGTCTTCTTATTCCATGGTCCGATGTCCATATTCGTTGACCGAGAACACGGTCAGGACAGACACGACATGGTGGAGCACGAACCTAAAGCACGTTCTGGTTTTTTGGTCAATATCACATCACCGGCATTTAGGCCCCGGCCCGGTAGAAACCGACCATATCCTCGATGACTTTGTGCCCGTGCCGGACCAAGAGTTCCTGGTCCTGAAGTACGAATTCTTTTTTCGCGCCTGAGGCCAGCATGGATTGGGTTGCTTCCAGGGTACTGGCGTCCTCCAGTAATGCCTCGCGCAGCAACACCTTGCTGTACTCCTGACTAAAACGCTGCGCCGCGTTGCGGGCATCGGGGAAATACGTCTTGACTTCCCAGAGGGTCCGGTCCGGTGCCAGCGGCCAAAAATTATGCGTCAGATAGGTCCCGTCAAAAACAAACACATCAAAATTAGGGAAAATCATATTGGCATCAAAGGCCCAAAACTGACTCCGAGTCGGATTCACCCCCGGCGGTAAGTCGTGCATCTCCCAGTCACGTCTGACAATCGACGCTCCGAAGCGATGGGCCAGGAGTTCGACCGGGCTCGGTTGATGGCCGGGATTTCCAAAGACGGACATGCGGTGGTTACGTTCATACAGCGTAAACGCAAAAGCGTGGGCATACGGATTGTCCGGGCTGGTAAACGAATCGGGCAGGGAGCGCTTGTGTAAAAAGGGCACATGATAGGCTTCGTGAAAGGCGTCTTTGAGCACCTTCCAGTTGGCCTTCAGTTCCGTATGCCAGGCATAGCAGGTCGTCAGGTGCGCAAACGGATACCCTTCCAATCCGGCTCCAAGCTCGCCGAGGTGTTCTTGAAGGGTTTCCGTTGGGGTCGAGTTGAGATTGATAAAAATAAAACCTTCCCATGTATCGACCCCGATCGGTGTCAGACCGAGCCGGTCTTTTTTGAGGTCGCAAAAGCGCTCTTCATCGGGAACGAATCTCAGGCGACCGTTGAGACCATAGCTCCAGCCGTGAAATTTACACGTAAAATTCTGACACGAACCACGCCGATCCCAGACGATCTTATTGCCCCGGTGGGAACACATATTATGGAACGCATGCAGGGCCGCGTCCCGGCCACGTGTCAGGATAACCGACGTGTCACAGACGGGCAGGTCTTTGACAAAATAGTCCCCCGGCCGGGGGAGCTGTTCAACGCGGCCCACATTGAGCCAGGTCTTCTTATAGATACGCTCTCGCTCCAACTCAAAGTATTCCGTTGAGACACACGGCTCAATCGGAATCGGTCCGGTTCCGAGTTCCGGGTAAGTCTCGTGCCAGACTGTGCCGTTCGTGCCTGACTCTCTGTCGTTGTGCCCTTGTGTAACCATAGAGGGAGGAGTCCCCTTTCTCTCGCGTAGGCGGTTACCGGTTCCGGCCCCCGTTCCAGTCTCATACCACTTCTGGATAGAGGACAATACCGCGCCAGGAAAAATACTCGTATGGATAGTCCCCCTCTCTGTCTTCGCCCTACCCTCCGGCCTCGCGTAAACGAAATCGCTGACCAGCCTCCTCCGTTCATTCTGCGTCAGGAAGGAACGGTTTGCAGCACCGTCAAAAAGCAGTACAACAAGCAGGCCAAGCGGAAACATTCTTTTCCACGGGAGACGTATATGAATGTGTTAATTACTGTCACATGGCGTGCAGGAGCGAGTCAGGCTGAGAATAGAGCCGCGGCCCAAGTTGTCCAGGAACGCCTCATGAATCCCTTTCCCGGTGTGACCATCGTTCATACGCTGGCCGATCTCGGCAAGCGTAAACTGTACGTTATCGCCGATGTCACTGAGCACGCCGTGAACGATATCCGAACAACCCTGGAACTGACGACCCAACCGGCAATCAAGAGCGTGGAGATTGCCCTCGTCGTGGACGGAAAGAAGGCGATCAATACCTATCTGGCGATGTAGCAGTCGCTCTTGTCTGGATTGCTGACCTACCATTCCTCCCCAAACGGCCGGATATCGAGTTCAAAGGTCCAGCCCGAGCGGTCCTGGTGGACGATGTGCCAGATGGTGTCGGCAATCGCCGCTGTTTTAATGAAAAAGTCGTCCGGTTTGTCCTTGAGCAAGGCGCGCGCGAACGGCATATCAATACCACCGTCAATGACCAGAAAAGACACGTGGATACCTTGCGGGCCAAGGGTGCGAGCGATGGATTCAGCGAGAATGCGCTGAGCGGTTTTGGTCGGCGCGAAGGCGGCAAATTGCGGGCGGCCCCGTCTCGACGCCGTATTGCCCGTCACCATGATCGCGCCCCGCCCGGCTTCGAGCATACCCGGTGTCACCGCCCGCGCCATATACAGCAGCCCCATCGTGTTGACCTGAAAGTTGTGCTGAAGACCTGCGGGGTCGATTTCCAAGAAGGTGCCAAAGATCGCCTCAAAACTGACGGCGTTATGAATCAGGACGGTCGGGGGTCCAAGCTGCTCGGCAATGGTCGCCACCGTGGCGTTCACCTCCGCTTCATTTCGGATGTCGCACGGATATGCCGTGGTTTCGGCAATCTCCCGCTCAAACTGGGCGAGGCGTTCTGCATTGCGAGCCAGCATGGCAACCCGGTAGCCACCCTCGGCAAACCGACGGACGACCCCCTGTCCCGTTCCCTGTCCCACACCGGTGACAATACAGACTCTTTTTGTCATGCTGACGCTCTTCCCAGGCTGCTTGTGTCAGGCAAGTGATGACAGTATCAAACCGGACGCGCTCCGTCTTGCTCTGTCCATCGCAAACTGATAGCGCGATTCGTCACACGTATCCATGCCAACTTCGTCAGACCCCACCCGCCCCGTCCACACGCCCCTATTTCTTATCACAATCGGCTGTACGGTCTTTGCCGTCCTGACCGCGCTCAGCATGTTGGGGCCGCTGTTAATCGCCATGTCGCACGATTGGCATACAACCGTTCCGGCCGTGGCCCAACTCGTCACCTCGGCCGCCGTCGCCTGGGCCGCAACGGCCATTGTCGTTGGTCCGTTTTCCGACGCGTATGGCAGAAAGCCGATTTTACTGGTTGGCGCATTGCTGGTCGGCCTGGCTTCAATCGGAACGGCTTGGGCTCCGAATCTCCCCAGCGCGGCAGTGTTCCGCATCCTCGCCGGCGTAGGCGGAGGCATGGTCCCCCCCACGTGTATTGCCTTACTCGGCGACCTCCTGCCCTCTGAAAAACGGGCGCTGGGGGTCGCCGTGGTGACGACCCAGCCGGGTCTGAGCAGCGTGCTCGGTGTCCCGTTCGTCACGCTTATTGCCGCGTATGCCGGCTGGCGAGCGGCCTTCTTGGCCGTCGGCGGTGCCTTGCTGTTATGCACGCTGATGGTGTTTCTCTATACGCCGGAGCGTAACACACAGCGGAAGCTGCTCGTTCTTGGCAGCCGCCTCAGGCAGGTCGGACGTTTTTCTGTGACCTGGCTGCTGGCATTCACCAACCTGACCGTCCGCACTGCCTATGGCCTCATTATGACCTTCTTTCCGCCGTTTCTCCAAGTGACGTATCACCTCAGCACCGCAGAACTCGCCCTGCCTGTTGCCATTGTTGCCCTCGGCACAACCTGCGGTCTCTTTCTGGGCGGGAAAATCGGGCAAAGCCAAGGGCGTTTGTCCATTGCCGCGGTCACGGCGCTCATCGCGACCCTGCCTGGTATGGCCGCTTTTTTATTAGACGACAGCCTGTGGCTGAGCGTGGCTGTCACCAGCGGGTTTATGGTGCTCACCATGCCGCTGGCAACCCTCCTCTTTGTTGTCGGAGTCGATGTGGGCGGAACAGCGCGAGGGACGTTGACCGGTGTCTTATCCGGCAGCGGCTACGCCAGTTATGCGGTTGGGGCTGCTATCGGAGGGCTGGCGGTGGCACACATCGGCTACGCCGCCCTGTCCCCTGCGCTTATCGTTTCAACCCTGGGCAGCAGTCTGCTGCTGACCCTGCTGATTCACACCCAGGCCGAAGACCGGGCGCGGGCATATTTTCGTCAGCCGCAATGAGTACGCCCATCCCTGAAGAGTAAACGTGTCAACAGCTTTGGACTTATTGGAGGACACGTTTACTCTTTTCACCCTTCCTCAGGCGTACAGGGCGATACAGCGGACCTCAATGCTCCAGCGCTCGGGCGCGTCGGGGGGTGTGGCCGGGTCCTGATAGGCGGTGTGAAAACTGAAGGTACAGGGTGATTGGGCGTCGTCGCTATCGGCCTGGTGTCCCTCTGAACGGGCGAGCGGCCCGGCCGAGTCCCACTGCTTGATCAGCAGAGCCTCATCCCGGGTCATTGCCGGGTAGGTATACCACTGGTGGCGTGAGGCATACTTGGAAAAATAATTCTCGCCCACCCGGTCCCGATAGTGAATCTCAAAGACTACGAAGTCGTCGGGATGCACACTCTGCGCGTCGCACAACGCCAGTGGATGGGTTGCGACCGGCTCCGCAGCGATATTGCGCCAGACATTAATGACGGCGAAGCGTCCGCCTGGGGCGAGCGCCCGTTCCGCCTTTTCGGGCGCAATGAGCGATTGGCCCTGGCCGAGCACCGAGCGCAGGGTGTCGTTGCCGCCGGGCGGTTGGGCGAGTTGTTGCAGCCGCTCCGGAGCGCTGCGCAGGGTATAGTCTCCGTGGGCGATAGAGGCCGGACCCTGCACCTGCTGTCCGCCGCGAATGCGTCGCTCGCTCCGCTTGCCCGCGGCTGACCGGACGTTATGGTCAAAAGCCATGACGGAGGCCGCCCCGGTCACCGCGCTGACGATCTGGGCGCATTCACGGTAGTAGTCCTGAATGACTTCCTGATGATCGAAAAAATCGAGGTCCGGACGCTCAAGGGGGCGACTCAGCAGTTCAAAGCCGTTTGTCTCAAGGCTGCGCGGCGTGTGTCCGTTCTGCCCATCGAGCAGTCGAGCATTGTGGACTGGCATCTGCCGCTCATCAAAGACGACTCCCTGCATGCCGCTGTCACTGCCGTCCGTATCGCGGCGGAGGAGCACTTTGCCGTTGCGGTAGAGCGAACTCTGAAGAGAGGAGTCGAGATAGTTCAGCCGACCCGATGTGGAGATTCTCGTCATGCGTTTTCCTTCCAATCTGTGAGCGGGTACCGGTCAGATTCCAGTCTTGCATCATACTCGCCCACTAGTCTCATACGGAAGGATCATCGCGTTCTCTTTCCTCTATAACTCCCATTGACGATTCCCTCCTTCGCCTGTTTAGTTACAAAGTGGATAGAATAAAAAGACCTTGTGTACAATAATGATAGTGGTGTTAGGTCTAGCGTCGTAGGACCAAGTGGGAAAATGAGGAGGCGATATACAATCACCGTAAATCTCTACGCTCTCCTTCTCGCGATTGCGGCGTGTGGAGGCCTATACCTGATTTACCTCTACTATAACACGGAGACAGAAATCACTAAGGTCTATATCTTTGGCGCGAGCATGCTGACGGTTTTTATCGGGCTGCTCGGGCTATTATATACGCTGTACCAGCGAGAGGAACAGACATCGCTGAAGCGACGCGAGTTCTCCCTACACCTGATCGAGGAATGGAATGAGCCGGACTTTAGTATGCTCGCAGCAGACACGGCCGCTGTGTTGCTCAAAGCGAGGGACGGGGATGGATCGGATCAGAAACGGGCGGTCATTCGCGAATCCGACGGAGGCCAACGTGCCGTCGTGAGTGTGCTTAATCATCTGGAATACGTACACATTTCCATTGCACGTGAGGTGTGGCAGACGAGGACGTGTTACGCCTCTTCTTCCGTACTATTGTAGCATGGTATTGGCATCACACGGACACTTGGATTAAAGATATGCGCCGTGAGGAAAGGAATGACAGGATCTCTCGTGAGTTTGAAGCGTTGTACAATCGCTGGGAGACGGACATGGTAGCCGAGCAGTCCAATAAAACAAGAACTAAATAATGATGGGGACAATGCCATCCATTACACATAGAGATGTTAGGAGAGAAGTAAACCAACGCATGAGATTTCTCCTTTCTGCTGTGTTGTCCATCATGAGTCACAATGGACATGAGTTTTCCCTACTCCGTAATCTAATCACAGTCAAGTACAATTGCCAGACAATTTACGTCGGCCCTCCCGACTTAGAGGCGTTTGCTCTAAAGGCGCATTCCTCTACTTGACACTTCCCCCCCGCTTCTGCTTTTGTATCCCGCCACTTGGGAGCCTGGCGGAAAACCCGTCGCCCCGCTTTCCGGCTCGCATATGAGGACCGGCTTGCATATTGAGGGAGGAGGGGAGAGGAGAGCATCAATGAAGAGACGCATCTATTTCAACGCCTTTCATATGAACTGTGTGGTTCATCAGTCACCCGGCCTGTGGGTCCGCGACGATGACCATATGACCGAGTACACCGACCTCAAGCAGTGGGTGGAATTCGCCAAGATAGTCGAGCGGGGAAAGTTCGATGCCATCTTCCTGGCCGATGTGCTCGGCGTGTACGATGTGTTTCGAGGCAACCGGCAGGCCGCGCTGACCGAAGCCGCCCAGATACCGGTCAACGATCCCATGCTGCTCATCCCGGCTATGGCCTATGCCACCGAACATATTGGTTTTGGTTTTACGAGCTCCATCATCCAAAACCACCCGTTCACCTTTGCGCGCCTCATTTCCACCTTGGACCATCTCACCAAAGGCCGGATCGCCTGGAATATCGTGACGTCATATCTCGAAAGCGCCGGCCGAAACTATGGACAGACTGGTTTAGCCCAGCATGATACTCGCTACGACATCGCGGATGAGTACTGCGACGTGTGTTACAAACTGTGGGAGAAGAGCTGGGAAGATGAGGCCGTGCTGAAAGATGTCAGGCGCGGGATTTATGCCGACCCAACCAAAGTCCACGATGTCAGACATGAAGGCAAATACTATAAGGTTGAAGGCTGCCACCTGGCTGAACCCTCCCCGCAACGGACGCCCGTCTTGTTTCAGGCTGGTGCCTCAGATCGTGGTCGTGCCTTTGCGGCTCAGCATGCGGAAGCTGTTTTTGTGATTGGCTCAAAGCCCGAGGTCGATGGCCAGTATATTAAGGATATCCGCAAGGTCGCTCGCAAGAACGGCAGGAATCCGGAAGATATCCTGTGTTTTGCCTATATGAAGGTGATTACCGGTGAGACCGAAGCCGCGGCGAAACGGCGCTACGAAGAGTACTTTGAGCAGTGCAGCTATGACGGCGGGCTGGCCTTATTGAGCGGCTGGAGCGGCATAGATTTTGGGCAGTTTGAACCCGATCAGCCGCTTGAGTATATCGAGACGAATGCAATTCGCACCCTCGTTCACAGCTTTACCGAGGGTGATCCAAATCGCAAATGGACGTTACGAGACCTCGCCCGCTATGTCGGCATTGGGGGCGCCGGGCCGGTTCTGGTCGGCACGCCGGAGAGCATTGCCGACCAGTTCGAGGACTGGATCGACGCGGGAGTAGACGGGTTTAACCTGGCCTATGCCACCACGCCGGGTTCCTTTGAGGAGTTTGTCGACGGGGTGGTGCCCGTGCTGCAAAAGCGCGGTCGTATGCAAAAGGAATATCGGGAAGGCACGTTGCGCGAGAAGCTGTACGGCAAGGGACCACGGCTCAGCATACCGCATCCGGCAGCCCTGCACCGACAGTCCTTATTGGATGCCAGGGGTGGCACGGACCGGGGCGTTCCAAGCAGTCCCCCAGCGGCCAGCGCGTCAGCGGCAAAGTAAGGCACGGGAGGGTCGGATGAGGCTACGCTCATCCGCCCTATGGGTCTCAGCTTAACTCCGCCTCGTCAGCAAAATCCCAGGCCCGCAGCACGCCCGGTTTGACCCGGATCAGCACTAGGTCGGCCTCTCGAAAGGTCTCAACATAGGCCGGTCCCTGCTTAGGTCCCAAATAACGCGTAGCGATACGACGAGTGGTCTCAAACGCGTCCTCCCGCTCAATGCTTGCCTCCCCGCGCACCTCAACGCCCCGATAGGGAGGACTATCTTCGGCCACGCTGATACTCACTCTGGCATCGCGCCGAACATGACGGACCTTAATATCCTCGTTCGCCACCGCCACCGTAAAGCCGCCGTCTTGCCACTCGTGCCAGACGGGTGACATCAGGATCGTCCCGTCTTTGAAATGCGTCGCCAGAGTTGCGCATTTGGGTTGATCCAGGAAGTCACCCAGGTCTTCGGGACGTAGGTTTTTTCGCATGACTCTCCCTCACCGCCGAGCAGCTACGGGTACACGCAGGGCCGCGTGGCCCACTCGTACACAACGCCCTCGGCCGTCAGCCTGCCGGACTCCGAAGCGAAGGCCGCCGTTTCGATCTCGCGCACAACCGCGGCCGGTATCTCACTCGGGTTTACCAACCGCCCGTCAATAAAAATATCGACCACCAAGTCGGGTCCGCTGTCTGTTTCCATCAGTCTAATCGTCCGAAAAGCCACACACCTTGGCGCCGCGCACCGAAGCAGGCTTCTCGGCGCAGCGCGTATGCCAAGCGACCACATTAGGGAAATCCGCGTCCAGCTTCAAATCTTCGCGCGCCCCATAACCCCAATCGAGACAGCCGACCCACGGGAAGGTTGCAATGTCGGCAATCGTGTATTCGCCGTCCATCAAATACTCCTGGCCGTCCAAACGTTTTTCCAGTACGCCCAGGAGTCGTCGGGCCTCGTTGGTATAGCGCTCGGTCGGATATGGAATGCGCTCTTTGGCGAATTTATAGAAGTGACCGAACTGCCCGAACATGGGGCCGACCCCAGCCATCTGAAAGAACAACCACTGGATACATTCGCTACGTCGGTGCAGGTCAACCGGCAGCAGCTTGCCCGTCTTCTCCGCCAGGTATAACAGCATGGCCCCGGACTCAAAGATGGACAGCGGTTTCCCACCCGGACCGTCGGGATCAACCATGGCGGGGATTTTCGAGTTGGGACACACCGCGATAAACTCTTCGGTGAACTGCTCGTTCTCCAGGATATTCACCTTATGAGCTTCATATGCTAGCCCCAATTCTTCCAGGGCGATGCTGGCCTTCTGGCCATTCGGGGTCGCCAGTGAATAGAGTTGAATGCGGTCAGGGTATTCAATAGGCCACTTCTTGTCACTCATAGGGTCTCCTTGTCCAGACTAGGCCAGCTTCATTTCCGTTGCAAAGTGTTCCATGAGTCGCATAAGTTCAGCAAATTCATTCGTCCAGGCGCGGAACGACAGATAGACATGATGCACGCCCAGGTCGGCGTAGCGCGGAATATCCCGGATCAACTGATCCACGCTCGGTGCTCCGAGCGGCAGCATACAAATCTGCAAGTCGTCCGGGTTGCGGCCAGCCTGGGAGGTCAATTCCCGCAGGGTTGCCAAAGGCTGTGTAATATCATCCGGTCCCTTACCCATGGCAATCCAGCCGTCGCCGCGACGCGCAATGCGGCGCAGGGCGCCTGTGGTCATCCCCCCGACAAGAATGGGCGGATGCGGCTTCTGCACTGGCTTGGGAATGAATTTAATGTCGGCAAACTGAAAATGCTTGCCGGCAAACGCCGGCGTCTCCTGCGTCCAGACCGCCTTGAAGATGTCCATGGTCTCGTTCGTGCGGGCTCCCCGCTCTGTGATCGACGTGCCCAGGGCGGTGAATTCCTGTTCCAGCCAGCCCGCCCCCACGCCGACAACCGTCCGCCCACCAGAGAGGACATCAATGGTGGCAAGCGCCTTGGCCGCGGCTAAGGGATGCCGGTAGGGCAGAATCAGGACCGCGGTGCCGAGTTTGACTGTTGTCGTCTTATACGCCAAGGCCGCCAGGACGGTGAGCGGATCAAGAAAGGGGTCTTCCGGATTAAAGGCATAACTCCCCTCAATCTTGGATGGGAAGACAATATGGTCGGCCACCCACAGCGTCCCATAGCCCAGCGCTTCCGCGGTTGTGGCCGCGGTTAAAATCCGCTCGGCCGGGTTTTCATGCGCAAAGGCGCTGAAGTGCGGGAGAATAATTCCGTAGTCCATACTGGTCCTTTCTTTTAAGCGGGAAGTCTGAACGCCTACATAGATAAATTCTCCCCGTTACTCCTCCTCAAATCCAAAGGGGTCAAACCGAAGTGTCCGGCAATTCTCGGTGACGTCGCGGACGGTTTTGTCTGATGCACCGTCCGAGAGTTCCGCCCGAATTTCGAGCGTGACTTCCACCTTGGCCGTCAGATGTTTCGTCAGATGTTGAATGACTTCCTCGGCAATGCGGCTCGCATCCCGGCCAACCCGCAGAGGATCCAACCGGGCCGAGCCATGAAATCGACGATAGGTCGGCGTAGCGGGTGGAGTTAGCCTGTCTGTGTCCTGACTGTCGGTTTGATCTCCATCCGACGGCTTCCCCTGTCCGCTCGGGTCGGGAGAAGAGTCCCCGGTACCCGTCTTCCCGGACGGCTGCGGTTCTGCCTCGGCCTCTTGACGCTGCTCTGCAGCCACGTCGGATTTCACCACCAAGGCACCACCTTCAACCTGGACACCGCCACTCATCCCCATAACAAGGCCCAGATATTTGCCCGCGGCGTCCTTTGACTGGGCGTAGGCAAAGGTGTCCGACTGCCAGGTCAGCAAAGCGACACCTTCCCGAACCGCCGCGATGAGTACGTCCGGACTCCGAAGACGTGGGAGATACAGATAGGAGGCAAAATCCTCGATCAGTTGTTTGATGCTCACATCGTTGCCACGCCAGAGCGGAACCCGGTCCAGCTCAAGGCGTAAACGAACCCCGCCCAGCTCGCTAATGAGCATCTCCTCCTTCTTGAGCTTCTTAGCAACCCGCAGAGCCAGAGAGTCTGTCCCTTGCAGACGCATCTCCACCCACTCCGGTTTCCCTTTGAGGTCGGTCTGACTCGGCACCAGAAGCCACTGATACGCCCCAGGGAGACGGGCCTGGACTGTTTCTTCGGCGCTCCTGCACCTGGTTTCTGCCTGCTTGGCCTGGAACGGGTCCAGGTTCAACGGCTCTCGCTCCTCCAGGATGGACTTCCAGGCCAGATAGTGTCTGATGGCGGTCTGTAACTCCTTCAGGCCGGTCTCGTCTCCAGCCAGGAAGACGAGCGCGTTTTTGTAGTTCCGAGGACTGTTACCCCGCTGGTCTATAATGTTCCGGGCCTCTTGCCGTGCGCTGCTGGTGTCAGCTCCCTTTGCATGTGCGTGTTCCGGACCGAGAATGACCAAACGAGCCTCATGCTCGTCCGGTATGTCGCTGCTTCCCAGACAGGCGTGGACGCGCTGAAAATCACCACGACTGTGCGCTTCTTCCCTGAGACGGCGGGTGATCTCGTCGAGCACGTCAGGCGTCTGAAACTGGTTTGCCCGGTCTTCGGCCAGGCGGGTCACCGTGGGCTGGGTCGAATACCAGTAACGGTTCCCGTCAACATAGAGATAGGTCGCCCGGTCGGTAAGACGGCGGAGGGAGTCACCAAAGGTCGCTACGGTCTCGCCCGGTTGTGCACAGCCGAGTTTGACCTGCCGCTCATCAATACCACGGTTGGCCGCTTGCAGTGTGGGAGCGGAACCGACATAAATGGTCCGGGCAACCCGCCGACAGGCCGAATACCGGCCAAGGTTCGGCACCTCCCGGTCGAGCTGAAGCGGCAGGGAGTGCTCGCCGTCCACATCCTTGGCAATGACCGGTTCCCATTGGTCGTCGAGGTAGCGCGTGAGTTCAAACTGGACAGCTGGATCGTCAATAGGAATGGTCCCCGGCATAATCAGCAGGTTGCTGTCCTGCCGTTCCCACAGGGAATGAATCACCGCGGCCATCAGGCGCAGAACGCCGCGCGTACGCTGGAATTTGTCGAGCGTGGACCAGTCCTGGTACAGTCGGTCGAAAAGTTCGGGGTGAATCGGATAGGCGAGCTTCACCCGCCTTTCGTATTCGGCTTCGCGACATTCCGGGGGAAACTCGTTGTGCTGGCTGCCATACCTCTCCACGAAGGCGCGGGCAACTGCGTCACGCGCCACAAACGCCTGTTTGTCGAGAATTGGCTCAAACAAACGCCGGCGCACGATCTCAAACCCCTCGTCAGAGCTGGCCGGACGCCAGCTCGACTCCACCCGTCCAATAGCATTTTTGAGACGAGTGCGCGCGCGTTGCCCCCATTCGCCGCCGATCTCATTATCAGAGGCAGGAATACTGACCACCAAGAGCGTGTTCTTGGCGGCCTTGGCCGCTTCGCTGAGCGTCTGGGCAAAGGTGAACTGCGTGTCAAACGTTCCCGCGGGTAAGGCGCTGCCCTCGTGGAGCTGGCGGGCATAGGCCACCCATTCATCAATCAGAATGAGACAGGGGGAGAAAGCATTGAACACCTCCTTGAGCGTATCGCCCGGATTGGTGGCGCTCTCATCGTCGGCCCGCACCAGGTCGTAGCCCCGTTTCCCGCCAAGCTGCCAGGCGATCTCACCCCAGAGAGTGCGGACGCCCGTCCCGTCCTTCTTCTTGCTCGGATTTCCCGGTGAAATTTTTGTTCCGACCACAACGGCCCGCTTCACCTTGGCGGCGACTTCGCCCTCGGCCTCGTTCAACACCTGGTCGGCCCCTGGCAGTTCCGAGGCGGGTGTACCCGAGAACAAGTGGTACAGCGCCAACATGCTATGCGTCTTGCCGCCGCCAAAATTGGTCTGGAGTTCGACCACCGGGTCGCTGCCCTTGCCGCCAAGCCGCCGGACGCTGTTGCTGAGCAGTTTTTGCAGGCCTTCGGTGAGAAAGGTGCGGCGAAAGAACTCCGTGGGATGCTGGTACTCTGACGCGGCCTCGCCCAGATAGACCTGCCACAGGTCGGCGGCAAACTCGGCCTGCTGATATTCGCCGCTGGCAACATCCTTGTGCGGGGTCACAACCTCGCGCCACGGCTTCAGCCCCCCCTGCGGATTGCCTTCTGTCGGGGCCACGGCCTGTTTCCGCATCTCGCTCCGGCGCTGTTCGTCGAAACGCACGCGCAACAGCGCCATCTTCTGGTCTTCGACCTCTTTGGCTTCCGGGGCGGAAACGGCGCTCAGCAAACGCCCGATGGAGTCAAGGGCGCGATAGGCATCGTCGCTACTAAAGGGCGTTTGATGGGCCCAGCGGTTACGGACCTCTCGCAGCTCGCTCACCAACGACCGTTCACTATGGCCCAGCGTGTTGCGGAACACCGCGTGCCACTGGTCCCACATCACCGTCAACAGGTTGTGCGTATCCCAGTTGACCGCGTCCTGCTTGGACTTTTTTACTGCCCCGCGATCATCACGGAGAATCTGGCGGACGGTTTCCTGCCAGGTGTCGCCATGGACGGCTTCCAGTTCACGCTCAACAAAAGGCCGGAGCCCCGTGTTGAGCAGGTCGAGGGCATCACCCACTCTGCCGTGGTTCGTCTTTGCCATAGTGACTCATCTATCCTCTCTTCAGTTCTGGGGACAGAGTTCGCTTACGTTGATGCCATGCCTCGAAAGTTCAGACTCAAAATTACGCCAGTCAGAATCAACCGCGTTGAGAATGTGGGGAGAATGTCTACTGGCGCGTGCGACCGCGGCGTATTTCCGGTCGGACCGATCAAATGCCGTTAGCGCAGGATCGTCTGGAAACTCCTCGAAACCTCGCCCGGGATGTTCACGAATCGTTACCCGCTCGCAGATGCTCGGGGTGTAACAATTCTGGTGCAACCAGTATATGAACTCGTCGCCAACACCGGGCTGACCACTCAGTGATAGATGGGCACGGTACTCTTTGAAGATACGGTCGCCGTCATCCAAACAGATCATATTCTGCTGAATATCTTTCAAACTACGGATACAGGATAGTTCACAGCGGTCATCCGCTTGCGGAGACTTTCCATTGGCGACGATAGCCACATTGACATCCACGATAAACGCCGCCATCACACCTCCCCTTCTTGTTCGGCTATCTTGCGCCGCAACACCGCTTCCTGTCGGGCCGCAGTCTCACCAAAACGATTGCCAAAGAAATCTGGTGGCCAATTCTTGATATTGCCAAACAAGTCCGTTTCCAGCGGCACCAGATTAGCTTCACTTTTCCCGGTTTCACAGAAGTACAACGCAAGGTCTTCTTGACAGACCTTTTCTTCGGCCATACGCCGCTGGAGTCGGTTCAATAAATGCTCGCTATGGCTCTCAACAATAATCTGAATATTCCGGTGCTTGGCCACATCGATAAAGAGGTCGGCCAGAAAACTCTGGACAGATGGGTGCAGATGAATCTCGGGCTGTTCAAAGAGAAGAGTCGAACCCTCTTTGACATAGTAACACAGGACGAGAACGGGCAAGACTTGGGACACGCCAAAGCCCACATCGGTCAGTAATACCTTTGCTGAGCCACGCTCCTTTTGTACGCGCACCTCGTAAATACTTCCCCCCTCGGCTCGGTCTACAGAAAAGGCATGGATCAAATCCATTTCCTTCAGCCAATACGCAAGCATACGATCGAGTGTCCAGCGCTGTTTGTAACGCCCGCGACTGATATAATTTTTTCGTTCGCGGGCGGCAAGGATCGCATCGACCGCCCGTTCGCCGCGTCGCCCCACATCAACCGGCTCACTCCCTGACCACACATAACGTCGCTTGGGGTATTCCCGTAACGGTCCCAGGTAGTAGAGCCGGGAGAACTGCTCTTCCAGTTCGTGCTGTAAATCCGGCAGAAAGGCACTGTTCTGGTAATATGTAATGGCCTGGTCCGGGAACCCGTGGAACTTAAAAGGCGCCGGCAAATCCCAGGCACGACCGGGTGTACGGATAAAGCGGAAGCCCTCTCCTTGCTGAGTCGGGCTCAGTTGGTATTGGCTACTCTTGTCTTTTCGTGTCAGCGCAAAATTCCTTCCATTCATCTCATAACCCAACCGATGAACGCGGAGTTTCTCCCCATCGGGAGAGTCAATCTCCGTTACAAATCTCATATCCTTCCCCTGCAGCAACTGGGCAGTCGGGTTTTCAGGGTCCCTGATCTTCAACTCCTCCGCGAGTTCCCATCGGAAGGCGAAACTCAACAGGGCATCTTCTTTGTGTGCCCAGATCACATCGCGGAACGAACCCAGCTCGACATAGTCACGTTCTCCGCCGAGGTGAAGCGGAAGCGAGCGGTCCGATGACTCCAGTGTTTGTTTGAGGAGCAGAAGCGCTTGAAGAATGCTACTCTTGCCTGAGCTGTTCGTCCCGAAGAGGCCCGTTACGGGTGCAAGCCGCATTGCGTCAACCGACTTCCACAACTTGAAGTTTTTGAGGGTGAGTTCTTTGAGCACGGTTGTTCATCCCCGCTATTGCCACAGCCTCGCCTGCCCCTGCCCCTCGCTGCCCTCACCGGCCAGCGCCAGGCGGTTCATCTCCGGCCAGGCCATCACCAGACTGTTATACGCGCGTGCTTCCGAAGCCCAGTTCTTGCGCTCGCAGATAGTATACAGGCGGTAGGCTAGGGCCCGCGCCTTTTCGCCATAGTCGCTTCCGAGTGTCCGCAGCATGTCAGACGCCCCGCGTTCGCCGTGGAGGTCGAGGGCACGAATCAAATAGTGGGTGGCTTCCCATTCGGTCAGGCGGTGGTCGGTAATCGGGTCCCAATCGGCCGATAGCTCCTCACGGCTCAGCAACTGCACCGTCCCAGAGCGGCTTTTCACCACGCCGGCATCCACAAGCCCCTGTACAGATGTGTTCTTGGCCTTGGACAGCGTTTCGGCTACGCCAAAGTCGCCGGCCTCAAACCCATACTGCTCGAACCAGGCAACCGCCCAGCGCGTATCCGCGTCGAATTCGCCCTCGTGCTCGGCCAGCACCTCATCAAGCACTTGGTTAATCAAGGCCAAGGCCACGCGCACGCTCATAGGCGTCCCGTCCGCTTCAATGACCTTGGCATAGCGACTGAAGAGCGCCATGCCCGGCCCAATGGCGGCTTGGGCCAAGTCTACCGGCGCGATATTCCCGGCTTGTAAGGTGCGCACGGCGTCGGGCAATTCACGAGTCAGGGCATTCAGAAACTCCCGCCGCGTCGCAAGACTGGCCTCAGCAGAACGCGGAACACACGACAGGACGATGGAAGAGGCCAGGGCTGAGACCTTCTTCTTGAGGTTGCCAGTCAGTTCCGTCCGCATCGGCCACGTGCCGGTAATGCTGAACCCGTTGTGAATGACCCCGGTCAGAAAGGTCTCCCAGCCCGTTGAGGCCGTTCCGTGCGTATCGGTCTCGGCCTGCTTGAAGGCGTAGAAGATGGTCGTGGGATAATCAGCATGACCATGCTCACGCCATGTGCCGATAGCACGGCCAAGCCCTTCTTCAAAAAAACGGGCCGCTTCGTCTTTGCTTCCCGCATGTCGATAGGGGCTGGCAATCAGTTCCTGAGTCTTGGGTGTCAACATCGTTGACAACAGGTTGGGATACACGCCTTTGAGCGTTCGCCGGAGCCAGACATAAAAGAAGTCGCTCAGGTCGGCGTACCCGATGTTGTCGTAATAGGGTGGGTCTGTGGCGATGATCTCACCTGAATACGCGGCCTTACTGGTAGCATCTACTTGACGGACCGAAGCATCTCCAGACGCGATAGCAACCTCAAGACATTTTGTCAGATAATCGAGTTGCCCAAGCCAATTTCCAGAAGAGTGACTAAATGGGTTCCCTTCACAGAAATCCCAAGTCATAGGGAGGGCTTGTCGGCCAAATGCTTGCTGTATCTTCCCCCCGGTTCGATCCCAGAAAGAAATTGTTGAACCACGATTCGCCTGCCGACCGACTCCAATCCCCAAATACGTCGCCACGGCATCAGCATACGCCCGCGGTCCCATACCACCTTCGTCAAGGGGCATATCGTCATCCGGGAGTATGCCAGCCGCTTGGGTATCGGCCAGCACGTGTTCCCGCGCTTCGGACACAAGGTCACTGAAAGTTGTGAGGGCGGTGAGTTGGCGGGGGGTGAAATAATCTCCAAATGTTTTAAATCCGTATATTCGCCCCTGTGCATTTCCAGCAAACGTTCCGCGTGCAGGTTCATTTGGAATCTCTGTCTCACTAAGGAATAGTTTAGCTTGCGATGTGTACTTCTCGATATCGTCCGCACTCGGAGGAAGGTAAAGTCGCTGTCGGCTGCCTTCAGCAACTATCGCAAGTGGCACCATCTTCATCCGACCAGCGTTTGCTTCGGCATCAGTATATGCCCCATCTATCTTTGTATTGCTAAACAGACAGGAAAAGACAGCGCGACCAGCTTTGGTCCCTCCATCAGGATTACACCCGTCAAGCGGTTTTCCGATTTTCACTGTGAATTCATACGTTCCACGTTGTCGGTCCACGACCGGCTGAATATAGGCTTCTTTGCCCTTTTTCTTGCTGAGCCAGAAAGAGTGCACCAGCGGAACATGTGTACCGCCGACAGACGGATCGGGACTCGCAACCGTCCGCGCCCACAGCCAGGCAATCACGGTCAGTTCTTGTCGCAGATACGGCTCCAGGTCGTCTCGACCCGCGTCTATCATGTCTTGGGTAATTTTTACCTTGGGGTAGAGATGGCCGATACGTTTTTCCGCTTCGTTACGCATCCATTCCCCGTAGTAGCGCACGTCTTGGGCGAGCCCGCGCGCGCCGGGCCAGGAGGTAGAGTGGAGCGTTTTTTCCGATTGGTGTTTATGCTGCCACGCGGGGTTGATGGGCGGCTGTCCGGCAAACTTGGGCGGAATCTCAATCAGCGCCTTGTTGATGAGCACCGGCACGGGATTGAGGTCTGAGGCATGCGCCCGCAAGCCCAGCCGTTGCGCCTCCAGCGGAATTGATCCTCCGCCGGCAAAGGGATCGAGCACGGGCGGGGCATAGGTCGCCAGGAAATGGTTCACCACCGGCGGGGGGCAGCGCATCAGGACCATCTCGTAGGCGGTCACCCCCGCAGTGGAGAGCGGCCCGTTCGGGTGCTGCTGGCCCTCGTCCCGCCCAAAAATAATAGTCGCTTGCTTCAGGTCTCCCCGTTCGATGTGGCGTGAGGCCACACAGCGCGCAATCTCAGCGCGGGCTCTGGCGATGATGTCCGGGTTGTTCGAGTGCTCCCACTTGACCAAATCCTCAATCAGGTTGAACAGCTCGGCGCGTTTTTCGCTCGCCCGTTCTTCATCGACCCGCTGACCAACCCGATATTGCGGGTCTGAGGACGGGTCATCGACCAACTGCGCAAACAGGACGGCCCGACACGCGGCCAGGGGCCGCCGCGCCCACCACAGATGGAGCGTGGACGGGTGCCCGTGCCGAATCGACTTCTCCCGCGCCGCCTCCCGGTTGATCGCCTCCAACGGCAGCGCCACCTCAATGAGTTTCTTTCGTCGTTGCATCAGGGGTTCTGTCTTTCCCGGTACTATGGGCGGCTCCGCCAGTAAGACGCATCGGCCAGTTCTTGGGCGTGTCGCAGTTGCTCGTCCTGCTCCTCCACGGCTGAGTCGGGCAGGATAATGTCAGCATGATATGGGTTGTGGTCAAACGGAGTGGCGACGACTCGTCGCTCACTGCCTTCCGCATCCTGAGCAGTAATAACGGCCCAACCGTGGAACGTGGCGTTGCGCTGAGCCGCTACACTATCGCCCAGGGCTGCCACCGGCTCAGACGCCACGCAATCAAGCCGATCGACGGAGATTGTTTTTTCTCCCCATTTCTCCAGAAATACCCGGCGTGGAATCGTCCCATTTTGTGCTTTACGTGCGTTGCTACTCGAAAATATGCCGCGCCCTAGAGCCTCGCTCTGGGCAATAGCCGGAATGTGTGGATGGTCCAACCAGCCTACCCTTGCTCCAGTTCAACCAGGGCTTCCCGGAGAAATCCATCCGGGAGCTGGTCCGCGTGTGAATACCGCGCGCGTCGGTGTTTGCCGTTCATGTTGACAGAGCAGAGCGCTCCACCATTGGATTCACACAGCAACATGACCGAACGTCGAAATCCGCCCGGAACAGTGATGGCAATACTCCCTTCTGGCATGAGTTCAACCAGATACCGACGGGGCATGATATTATACGTCTCCTGTATCAGACGGACTGCGTTGGCCACTGCCAAAGCGGAGGGCGGCGACATCCCTTCCTCATCAGCTTCGTCTTTTGCCTCGTCAAGGTCACGCAGGGTCGCGTGCAGGTCGGCCTGGCCGATACCCGCAACACTGACAATCCACGGGGGAATAACGTTGGTGCTCGGCGTCTCCAAGGATGCTTGTATTTCATGCATGATGAGGGCTTTAATCCAATGTCCGTCCCCCACCCAGTACTTCGCATTCTGTAACGCTGTCTCCGAGGATGATAGAAATCCTTCCTCGCTAGTCGCCCGCCCCCCCCCATCCGACTGATATCGGAGCGCCGTCAGAGTACTCGACTCAGGGAACGTGATACCTGCCTGGCTATTCAGCAGATTGCCAAGTCTCTCAGTTTTTATGGTAGGTATCGCCTCCGTTGTAGGAACCGTCATGATGAGAACCTCTGGGGATTGAACTTTTCTACCAAAGCGCGAAAGTCCGCTAAGTCGTTTTTCCACAAGGCGAGTGTGGATGCCAAGCTTTCGATACGCGCCTGTTGGTTAGTCTGTGGAACATCGCAGTGAACGTTTGCTTGAAATAGGAGCTTAGGACTTTCGCTGCCATCTTTTCCCCGTTTTTTGGCCTCAATGATGTCCAAGATTATTGCCCGGTCGTTGTACCGGTACATTGCCTTCAGTTGGATTTCCGGCATCATATCCTTAAACGAGGTCCAACTCCCTTTATCGGACAATGCCCACAGCACTTTTTCTGGTGATTTGTCATGTAGAGATCTAATGCCCTTGGGGTTGATACCAACGGCGCGGTACGGGACATGTGGAACCTTCTCCACGTATTGTTTCGCCATCTTCGGGCAGACGATGTCCGCTAAGGTCAATGCTTCTCCGGTTTGCTCGAATATGACGCGGTCCGGGACTGCCTTCACGGTGAGACCGCCCTCAAATGTCACTTGCGAAAAGGCCGGGGTCACAATGATGTCCCCCTGAACTTGGCGGTTTTCATCCACAATTCCATTGTAACGTAAAAAGTCCGGATTCAAGATTGACGGGTCGTTTGGATTTACAACCAGAACAACGGAGAATTCTATGATCTTAACACTCCGACCATCCCCCCCATTATTGGGTGCTTCGTTCTGTGGCATGCTGGAAATCCTCTCAAACGTTTTGCCAGAGGTGAGTACATTTCATGTCAAATTTATCTTCTCCATGTGTCTGGCTGCATTTGAGGACAACTATCCTAGACGCACCTGCTCCCCTTTGGCAATGGGAGAACTAAAGCATGCGGCCAATGGCCGCCGCGCCCACCACAGATGGAGCGTGGATGGATGCCCATGCCGAATCGACTTCTCCCGCGCCGCCTCCCGGTTGATCGTCTCTCATGGCATGCCACCTCAATGAGTTTCTTTCGTCGTTGCATCATGGGCTATGCCTTATGAATCATGCTGTAGTGCGTCTTTAACAATTATCTTCCTGTCAAATATGCAATATCGAAAATTTCATATCTCTTTCAAATACAAATACTTACGCAAATAGTATTGCATCAGGCACAGATTTTTCCTTTTTTACCGAGATGCAATAGGGGAAGAAGAAGGAGTTTTTTCCGGCGGGGCACGACCCGCGTCTCACCCATGCTCTGACCCCGTTCTGCGTAATATCGTTTCAGTCATCTTTTTGAATTCCACGTAACATTTCGTAACGCTTTGGGCGTGTGAGCCGATGGCGCCATCAGCCGGTTTGAGAAAAAAGACTGGTTTTCTCGCTTCCTGCGCCATAGGCATCAGACTCTGATAATGGCGAACCAGTCCCACACGATTGGGATCACCGTCTTCAGCTATGGGACCCCCTGTTTGAGCAAGAACATATTCCAGATACGTCGTCGGTATTCTTTCCACCCATCTCTGATACGCTTTCACGGGACGGCTTTTTCGCTCGATAGGCTGCATGATAATATATCCTGCTGGTGTCATTGTGCCGGAGGGAAGTGGAATGTGCAGGTTATCTGGTTTTTGTTTCAACCTCTGCTCCCAGCCACGACGCCACAGTCTCAGCGTGGGCCCAAGGTTTTTGAGACCCTGAAGGGAATAGAGGTCAGGAGCGAGAGGGGAGATTACGTAGTCTGCGGCAATCAAGGACGAGCGGTTGATCGCTCCAAGATTTGGTCCAACATCAATCAGAACGATAGGCGTGCCAACACGCTTGGCGGCCGCATGAACGATACGGTAAAACGCAGTGACCGCACGAAACGCGGCAGGATCATTATCTAGGCAGCGGGGCCAACTGTCCGAGAGCTTATCCTCAAACTGTGACAATCCAAGATCACCAGGAATCAGGTACAGGCCGTCCCGAATCCTCTCCGTATGCGCCGGAGCAATATCGCCAGTTCCTTCTAAAATTGGTGAGATACAGGGCAGAATACTTTGATGCTCTTGTTCCTTCTCCGGCCAGAGCATTTCCAGGCGCTCTTCATCCAGAAACATACTCGAAAGATTAGCCTGCGGGTCCAGGTCGGCTGCCAATACCTTTTGCCCCAGTTCCATCATCATCCAGGCAATGTGGTAGACCAACGTCGTTTTCCCCACACCTCCCTTATTATTGAAAAAGGCGATCGTTCTCACGGCTTGGCCTCCAATACTGTTGCAAGGAAAAAGGTCGTCTGGCTGATATCAAACTCCGCCGGCGGGTTCCCGTTTGTACGCAGAACATCTTGGGCTGTCAGTATCCCACGTCCGAACCGGTTGACATAGGCAAGTGTTTTCATGGCCTCGGCGATTTTGGGGTTCCGGTAATCATTCTGGTCAGGGAAGCTAATAGCGGCACCGTATAGCCCGCCCGGATTCTGAATTTCGATCCGGTCGGAAAACCAATAAAAACGAATCGGTGCATTCGACTGATAGTCGCGGTGCATGACTGCGTTCAGCAGCAATTCACGAATGGCCAGCTTTGGATACGGCGTGAGCTGTTTTTCCCGTAACGCGGAAACCGGGACTGGACGAGACGGAAAGAGCGTTTGTATAAATGCGTCCAACGCGCGAAGACTGGTGAGCAGGTCTCCTGTGAATTGCCGCTCATCAAGAATATCAGATTCCAAGCCGTGCCCAGCGTAGCGGACGTATTGAATATACGAGCCGGGCAGCCAATTTTGTGGCGCTTCGGAAAGCAACAGGGCTCCGGCGTTCGTCACACACTGGGTCCGTATGTCCCATAATCCCAGAGCGGCCATCTGCTGCAATATGGCACGCTCGTTCTCTTCAATAATTTCCGGAGCCACGGCGGCGCTGCGGTAATCGTGGAAGAGGGCAAAGACGATTTGATCCTGGCCGCAGGCAAGACAAGGCTGCATGTCAAATGTCCTGGCACTGTGCATGCGACGCTCGGTGAGGAGACGTTCTTCCTGTTCGGTCGCGAGGCCTCGCCGCGGACCAACCCGGACCCAGACCCGCCCACGGTAGCGGACCGGCGGCATGTCGGACGGCTGGACTTCCACCACAGCAATATCGCCTTCGGGAAAAGAGCGTTTGTAAACGGCCAGAGACGGCAAAGGGACAATCTGGCCGGAGTCACGATGGCTGGCGAGATGCTGAAGCAGTTGATCTGTGATCTCAATGCCCGTGATTTCCCCGGTTCTATCCTCTGCACCAATAAAGAGATAGCCTGATTTCCCGTGCCTTGGCAGATCGTTGGTAAAGGCGCAAATCGCTTCGCTGAATTTGTTCGTATCGTTCGTAGAAACGGTACGCTCCACATTATCGGCCTCTATATCTGTCAGAAGCGCCTTGATTTCTTCATCGGTCATCGCGGGGCCTCCCCCTTGGCGAGCAATTCGGCCAATTTGTAGTTGACGCTGGTCACGCCGAAATCCGGTTCACGGACAAAGGGCTGGCGAATATACGTGGTCGCTCGCGCGGTCTCACCGTCAACCTCGACAATGGCGAGGATATATTGTTCCGGTTTGTTCAGTGCACTCAGAATCTCGTTCTTGGTGATGGTAACGGTGTCCGCCCCTTGGACTCGGCCCTTTACCTCAATAAAGCGGAGTCGCGCTTCGCCCGTGGGGTCGCTGGACTCTATGTCGTAGCCGCACTTGTCAGCCGACACGTCGCAGGGCACAAATCCGAGTTCACATTCGGCCGTCATGACCGCTTTCATTGCGACCATCTCGACTCGTCGGGTTTCCTTGGCGTGAAGGGCGTGGGGCGGCGTTCCGTTCCATCTATGCAGCAGACCAATGGGAATAATCATCGCTCCGCCTATGATGTTCGGAGGAAGTGGAGAGAGCTGGCGTTCCTGCTTCAGGTCGTCCATCCGTTGCTGAAGACGGACCGTCAATTCGTCCGCCCGCTGACGGGCCTTGCCGGAATTAATTTTTGCGTTGACCTTTCCTGCCAACTCCTGCTGCTTGAGTTGTTCCGCGCGGTGATCCCAGTGACTGATCTCGACGGTCAGACGCTCCTTGACAGCCGCCAGCGTTGTGTCCACCAGTTTTTCTTTGCGAGCTTTCACCTCCTGGAGGTGGCTGGGCACAAGATGCTGAACCGCATATTTCAGGGCGTGAGACTCGATCTCATCCCGCAGCCAACTCGGCCGATTCATCGTCTGAATCAGCGTGTGTTCCGCCTCCGTCGGTGGTCGATAGTCAAGATAGGGGGCATAGCCGGCCCCCGAAACATGGCCGTCTTCGCTAACCTCGGTGAACTGAACCTGCCGAGAGACAATACGTCGGTTGCCGGTCCGGTCTGTTCCGGCGTCCTGAATAGCGTGCTCCAGATAGACGAGCGCCCGCACTGCATCATGCGCAGCCTCTTCGTCGATCAGGATCGTTCCTTGCTTGAGGAGGGCGTGGTGACGTTCAAGAATCAGATCAAGGGTGGCGTCCAGCAGCGGATGGCCGGGACAGATGAACTCCGCCAAAGGAGTGCCAGGGGCGCTGATGAAATTCTTCTCAAAGGTAATGCGCTCATAGCGCGTGAGTACGGGGTCGCGCAGGCCGGTCATGCGGTCCCGGTTTCGGACAACAGCAGGAACGTGCGTGACTTCGTATCGTTTGGGCTCTCGCTCCCGCACAGTCCCTCCGAGACGCTGAAATGCCTCGATAAAAAAGGCCGCAACGAAATGCGGTTGCAGGCGTCGCACCTCGGCCCGCTCCATCGCCACCCGAACCGCCTGCACGCGTGCGGCATCCATTGCATCGTGGGCGAGGGCGTGTTCTTCGATCAGGGCACGTAAGGCATCACGGTCCATCACATGATCGACAACCCGGTCAAGTCGGGCACGCACCTCCGGCCGGTCGCCGTAGCGAACCGCCTCCAGCAACAGATGCCGAAGCGGTTTGTCATGAAAGGTCAGCTTCCCCAGGATATCAAAGACCTTGCCGCCGAGCGCCTTGCGTTCCTCCTCTATTTTATCCAGCAGACGACGGTAGACCTTACCCTCGCGCGTCTCATAGGCAACAAGATGCCAACAGTGGCAGACTTCGGTCTGGCCGATACGGTGGATGCGGCCAAAGCGCTGCTCCAGACGGTTCGGATTCCACGGCAGGTCATAATTCACCATAAGGTGGGCCCGCTGCAGGTTGATCCCCTCTCCAGCCGCATCTGTCGCGAGCAGCACCTCGACAGCCTTGTCCTGCGTAAACCGCGTCTCCGCTTTCCGCCGTTCTTCCCGCCCGAGACCACCATGAATCGTCACCACGGCTTCCGGCTTGCCAATGAGGGAGCCGATGCGTTCCTGGAGATAGCTCAGCGTGTCCCGATGCTCTGTAAAGATAATGAGCTTGCGCCGCTGACCGTGCGCATCGAACATCTCGGTCTGATTTTGCAACAGCCGGGACAACTCATCCCACTTCCGGTCCGAGTTCGACTGACGGACCCGCAGGGCGGCCTGTTCCAGCGTTTTCAGGCTGGTAATTTCCGCCTTCAACTCTGCAATCGTCTGCGCTGCCGAGGCTTGATCGACCACCCGCTCTTCAGCCTCCTCGACCTCTTCGTCTGGCGCGTCTTCCAAATCCTCCAGGTCGTCTGCGGACAGCCTCGGCACCTCCTTTTGCCAGGTGCTCCGAACAGGGCCTCCCCGTTTCAGGAGTTCTTCCTCGCGGCAGCGTTTCTCGAGCCGCGCTTTGCGTCGCCGGAGCGACTGATAGATGGCCTCGGGCGACGAAGCGAGACGCCGTTGCAGGACCGTGAGGGCGAAGCCGACCGTCCCCTTGCGTCCGTCGTTGGCGAGCTGTTCGGCCCGGTTGAACTCTCCTCGTACATACTCCGTAACCCGCCGGTACAGGTCCATTTCGCCCTCGGAGAGTGCATATTCGACGGTATACGCCCGTCGTTCCGGGAAGAGTGGTCGGCCGTCAAACTTGAGCAGGTCTTCCTTGACCATGCGGCGCATGAGGTCCGCAACGTTGACCGAGTGCACACCATCTCTGAATTTCCCCTCAAAGCGGTCCCCATCAAGCAAGGCCAGGAAGAGTTGAAAGTCTTGTTCCTTGCCGTTGTGTGGCGTGGCCGTCAGGAGGAGGAAGTGTCTCGTGACGGCAGACAGCAGTTGGCCCAGCTGGTAGCGCTTGGTGCGGCGAATCTCACCGCCCCAAAACGACGCACTCATTTTGTGGGCCTCATCACAGACTATGACATCCCAATCGGTGGCTTTCAGTTTTTCCTGCACGCCCTCGTTACGGCTGAGCTTGTCGAGACGACAGATGGCAAGTGGATTCTCCGTGAACCAGTTGCCAGTTCGTGCCGCCTCGTACGTATCATTCGTCATGATCTCGAACGGCAGATGAAAGCGCCGATAGAGTTCATCCTGCCACTGTTCCACGAGATTGCCCGGACACACGATCAGGCAGCGCTGCAAGTCTCCCCGGGCGATCAGTTCCTTGATGAAGAGCCCGGTCATAATCGTTTTTCCCGCTCCCGGGTCGTCTGCCAACAGGAAACGGAGCGGCTGGCGGGGAAGCATCGTCTCATACACCGCAGTAATCTGATGGGGCAGCGGATCAATCAGGGCGGTGTGTACGGCCAGGAATGGATCGAAAAGAGAGGCGAGACGGATGCGATGCGCCTCCGAGACAAGGCGGAAAAGCGCAGGATCAGCATCGAAGCTCCAGGGCGTACCGGACTCGAGGATTTCGAGCTCAGGCTCCCGGTCTCGATAGAGCAGCTCACTGCCCAGCCTGCCCTGACTGTCTTTATAGGTCAGGTCAATAGCGGCGGAACCTATCCAGTTGACATCCACGGCCGTCACAAAACCATCCGGCAGCACTCCCTTGACCACCGCTCCGCGCGTGATTTCTTCAAGTCTGGACATGGTTGCTTGAGAGCCTTTTTTGCTTGGCTTACTTTACCTCAAGTCTGTCTCTTGCGTATAGTGCAGTCTGGATGCCTCAGGCGCCCACACTCTCCCCTTGAAGCGGAGGGTTGCTTCTCAGTCGGAATGAAACATATCAGCCAGCACAAGCAGCCAGCACAAGAGTAGAAAGAGTAGAATAGGAACGCCACTCCGATGCCGGACAGCCCACACCTCCGACCGCTCAACCTCCGCCAACTGCTGGTTTTCCTCACCATCGGTTTTGTGTCGCTGCTCTTCTGGCATACGCCGTTTCTCTACCCGATTAAAATTTTCGTGGTCTTTATCCACGAAGCCGGCCATGCGTTCACCACGCTGCTCACCGGCGGACAGGTCGTCTCCATGGTGGTCACACCGTGGCAATCGGGCTATGTCCAGTATGTCGGTGGCAACCCGCTGTTCATTGCCGCGGCCGGCTATATCGGCAGTGCGATGTTTGGCGGCTTGCTGCTCTTGCTTTCAACCCGGGACGAGTGGGCTTCGGTAATTTTCTTTGGGCTGGCTGTTTTCTTCGGGCTGGTGACGCTCGTTTTCGTGCGGAATGGCTTTGGGCTGGTGTTTGGCTGCGGGACCGCCCTGACCTTTGCGGTACTCTCGCGCCGGCCCTTTCCGGGTACGCACTACATCGTGGACATCCTGGCGGTCACGAGTTCGCTGTATGCCGTATATGACCTCACGGATTTCTTGTTTATCGGCGCGCGCACAGACGCGGTTATTCTGGCAGAGCTGACTGCGGTGCCGGCTTTTATCTGGGCCGGGCTGTGGAGCGTGCTCTCACTGGCCATCGTCTGGGGGGCCGGGAAGCGAGCCGTGCGCCATGCTCCCCGGACTGCCAACAGAGACACGGGAGTTTGAATCGCCAGGGCCAGAACCCGTTACAGCGGTGTCGCCAGCAGCGACGCAATCCGGCTGGTGTCAACCACAACGATCTTTTCTTTCAACTTGGCAACCCCGTCGTTGATGATCACTTTGTCTCGATACTCGCCGGCGCTATACACCTCGGTGCTGCCGTAATCGACCGGGTCGAGGTGGGTCTGGAGAACCACGTAGTTGGCCCGGGCCGTAATCACGCCGTCGTTTTCGCCGACGATCCGCACCCCGCTGACCACGTGGCGGTACAGATGGGGCGCGTAATAATTGGCCTTGCGGTAGGCGGTCACCCGATCCTGCAACATCCCGCGGCTGTCACAATAGATCAGCGAGACGGGCAGGTCCTGCGACACATTCTCATAGGGGATGATTTGATACAGACAGTCCTCAACGAAGAAGTTCGGCCAGTCTTCGAGTTCGTCATTATCCAGACAGGCCACGTAGGCGTGCAGCAGGTCTTCGACCGCAAAACGGGTTTCAATGGCGCTCATACCGCTCATGGCCCGCACCCTCCCCGCTTACGCGCCGGCCTGAAAGCCCATGGTATCGCGATAATAGCCCCAAAACCCACGGATGGCGGTTTCCGTAATCAGGCTCTGTTCGTCAGCGACCTCGGTTCCTCCCATTTCGACAAAGGACGTTGCGCGGGGATCACCCGTCACCGATTGCTGCACAATCTCGGCCGCATAGCCGTCTTCCATGGAAATCAGGCCGGCCGGGCCAACCAGGTTGGCCTGTTTCAGCCGAATCTCCCGCATTTCCGCGTCGTCGTCCTCATAGCCGAAATAGGTGAAGATCAGCTCAAAGCGGTCCGGGGCCTTGGGGAGAACCTGCCGGACGGCCAGCGTGTTGGCAATCTGCTGTATAATCAGACAGGGGAAGATGGTCTGGATAAAGAGGCCCTCAAACTCGGGCCGCCCTTTGAGCACGGACGGGTCAGCCAACTGATAGCCCTTTTGATAACTGTGCAGCCCGGACTCATAGGTCGAGAGGTCTTCCTCGGCCTGCGGCTTGGCGTGCAGCACATCATGCCGCGAGTGGGCGTCCATGATGACACCGCCCTGTTGCGACGAACGGTACAGGCCAAACGTGGCGTGGAACACATGCAGCAGGCTGGCGTGATACGGGTCTTTGACGTTTTCAAAATACAGCTTCCAGTTGGCATTCACCCACTGGCGGGTGTGACCCAGGACCTGGATGGGACGATTGAAAAGACGGTCCAGCCACTCCCGCATGGGCGGGCTGAGATAGTCCTCCAGCGGTTCGACGTCCGCGCTGAACGAGGCAAAGATCAGGCCGCGATAGGCGGCAACGCGGAGTTTTTGGAGCGAATGTTTGGCGCGATCAAAATCCTCGCCATAGCCGCCCACGCCCCCAATCCCTTTCTTGAACGGCACCCCGGTCAGATTGCCTTTGAGATCATAGCTCCACTGGTGGTAGATGCAGGTATGGGTCGGACGGTTGCCGCTCAGCTCCCGGCAGACCATGGCGCCGCGATGCGCGCAGCGATTCACGAAGGCGTTGAGCCCGCCCTCTTTGTCGCGCGTGACCACAACGGGCGTATCACCGATAAAGGTGGCTTTGAAGTCACCCGGCTGCGCCACTTCGGCTTCGAGCGCCACATAATTCCAGATAGGGCCACGAAAGAGCTTGTCCTGCTCCTGGGCGTAAATGTCGGGGTCATAAAAGACCTGATAGGGCACCCGCGCGCCGCCCTCCGCGGGCCAGGAAAAAGAAGTGCCATTGCTGCCGTTTCCGTTGTGCTGTGTCTGCATACGCCTACTCCACTGGCAATCCGTATAACTGCGACGCATTATCGCGCGTGATCTTCTGTTTATCTGCTTCCGGTACATCCTGAAAGGCTCTCTCCAGGGTTTCCTGGGTGTGTGGAAAGGTAGAGGCCTGATGCGGATAATCGGTGGACCACATGAAACTATCCGCCCCGCCGGCCAGGGTGTACGTTTTGAGCCCCATGGGGTCGTCGATAAAAGTGGCATACATCTGGCGCTGGAAGTACTCGCTCGGTTTGAGCGATAGCTTCACCCCATAGCCTTCCTTAAACCGTCGATAGTATTTATCTGCACGCTCCAATAAGTGCGGCACCCAGGCGATATCGCCTTCGGCGGAGACAAACTTGAGATTGGGGAAGCGTTCCAGCACCCCGGTAAAAACTAACCGCAAAAAGGAGTGCTGCATTTCACTGGGTCGAATAATCATGCGCACATACAGCTCAGCGATGTCCGACTCGTCCTGCTGACTGTCCTTGCTGCGTCCGGTCGCCAGGTGCAGCGACAGGGGCAGCTCAAGCTCTTGGGCCGTCGCCCAGAAGCGCTCATAGGCCGCCGAGCCGTAGGGCCGGTCATCGGGTGGCGAGGCCCAGATCATGGCTCCCTTGAGGCCTATTTTTTTACAGCGCTCAAGCTCGGCGCAACCCTGCTCAATATCAAATAAAGAGATCAGCCCCAGGCCGGCGAACTTCTTGGGGTCATAACTGCAAAACTCGGCCAGCCAGTCGTTATAGACCCGGAAGCAGGCGTGTTGCAGCGCGGCGTCTTCCAACCAGAACAGGACAAAGGCGCAGGTGGTATACAGGACTTCGGCCTGAATGCCGTCCAACTCCATGTCTTTCAGCCGGGCCGCCGGGTCCCAGCCACCGGGCAGGGCATCTTCGGGTCCGGCTTCCATAAAGTCTTTATTAAACGTCTGACCCGCGGCAAACGCCCCGGAGAGACGCAGCGGCGGCAGGTCCTGGCACATAAAGAAGTGGCCTTTTTTATCGCCGGGGTTTTTGACCACCCTGGGTGCCTGGTCGCGAAACCGTTTCTCGATACGGTCCACCCACAGCGTCGGCGGCTCGCACATATGGGAGTCAGCAGAGATAATCTTATACGTCACGGGTCTCTCCTTAGACTTCGAGCTCAATCACCCGCCCGTCTCGCTTCTTCATGTCCACGAATTCGACATACGACCGCACGGCATGAGCCTGCTCAATCTTACCTTCCATCTCCCCGGCGGGACTGATGCCTTCGCCCTCGTTCTTACGAGTCACATTAATAAACGAGCATTCTTTACCCAGAGTCAGCGCGTTATGCCACGTACCCTTATAGATAAAGGCCGCCTGACCGGGATCGACATGAAAAGCGGCCACGTTGTCATAATCAAACGCATAATCCTCAGGGCCTCCCTCGCGGCTATCGGGGGGCGGGGCGACGACCAGAATCAAAGACCCCTGCACAGGAATGAAAGTCTGGTTATAGGAAAAATGGATAGCCATCTGATCCATGATTCTAGCGTTGGGTCGATACTGAAACGACAGCATTTCCATGGCCACCCGGCCCTCTTCGACCTCGGGATAGATCAGCTTTTTCTGTTCCAGGACTTTCCCGTAGGGCGCAAATGCTTCGGTGGTGAGCGGTTTGATTTTGACCTTGATGTGTTCAGCCATGGATTTCCCTCCTGTATCACTCCATGCGTATCACTCGTGCGAGTCTGGTAGCATACCAAAGCGAGCGGTCCGGTGACAGAGGGTGAGCGGACGCTCTGTTCGTCCGGCCATCTGTCAGGAGGCCTCGGCCCAGGCGTCTACTCACGCTCCCGACTCGCAATAGACGATGACAGCAACCCGCCATCCACGAGCAGGGTCTGGCCGCGAATAAAATCGGCATCCTCGGAGCACAGAAAGGCAGCCACCGCGGCAATATCTTCCGGTCGGCCTGTCCGCCCGGCTGGTGTCTGGGGAATGACATCGCGTTCATACTGCGCGTACGCCGCCTCCCCGCCCGCGTATATTTGAGCCGAGTCGGTTCGAATCAGGCCGGGGTTAATGCCGTTGACGGCAATCTCAAGTGGGCCGAGTTCGTGCGCCAGATACATCGTCATGTTTTCCAGGGCGGCTTTGGCCGCACCCAGTAAGCCGTGGCCGGCCAGCATGCGTAAGGAATCGATACCGGATATGGTGACGATTTTTCCCTGGCGACCGGCCATCAAGGGCACCGCCTCCTGCACGGCAACCAGGGTGCCGGTGATGGTCAGATCAAAGGTCCGTGTCACATTGTGTTCGCCCTGACGCAGCAACGGACGAAAGGCAGTAGCCGCAGCATTGGCGATAAAGATATCCAGACCGCCGAAGGTCTCCTTCACCTGCCGAAACATCGCCCGGACCGCTGCGCTGTCACTCATATCGGCCTGGAGCAGCAGCGCCTCAGAACCCCGCTGTACGATCTCGGCGCCAACCGCTTCCGCTTCAGCCGTATTCCGGCGGTAATTCACGCCGACCCTTGCCCCCTCGGACGCCAGTCGCAGGGCAATCGCTCGGCCGATGCCGCGCGAAGAGCCGGTGATAAGGGCCGTTTTGCTTGCGAAACGCATGTGCGTATCCCTTTCGACCCTAGCCTGCCATAGTCAGCCCACCGCTGACGGACAGGACCTGGCCGGTCACGAAATCCGCGTTCGGCGAGGCAAAAAACGCAACCGCGTTTGCAATTTCTTCGGGCTGACCCAAACGCCGAAACGGGACCGCGCGGGTCATGGCGTTGATAATCTTGGCCCCCTTTTCTCCTGACGAAACCTGCTGGAGCAGGGCCGTATCCGTGGGACCGGGGCAGACCACGTTGACATTGATCTTCGCGCGAGCCAGTTCACGCGCCAGCGTTTTGGAAAAGCCGATAATCCCGGCTTTGCAGGCAGAATAGACCGCCTCTCCGGTCGAGCCGACCCGGCCGGCATCCGAACTGATCGAAATAATCTTACCCTGGCCGCGCTCGGCCATCTGCGCCGCTACCGTATGGCAAAAATTAATGGGGCCGCGCAGATTGATCGCAATCACCTTCTCCCAGGTCTCGGGCGCACTCTGGAGAAAGGGTTCTATCTTGTCCCAACCGGCATTATTCACCAGCACGTCAATCGGTCCCCAGGTATCCGTCACCTGTCTGACGCAGGCCTGAACCTGATCGAGCTGAGCCACATCGGTCTTGACTACCTGGGCCTGCCCGCCGCCGGCCAGGATATCGCCGGCTGTTTTCCCGGCTTCGTCTTCCAGAATATCGGCAATGGCGACTTTCGCGCCTTCCTCAGCCAGGCGCAAGCAAATCGCCCGGCCGATCCCGCGACTGCCGCCAGTCACCAGCGCGACCTTGTCTTTGATACGCATGCATTCCTCCTCCGCTGAAAAGCCGGGCTATCTTAGCCGGGACTTACAGATATCAGCAACGCGTACGCTTATGGGCATATCCGCTGCCATTCTAGCCAAGAGGGTGCCGCCACCGAAGCTGGGGGAAACGGCTGAAGTCCCTGTCGGTTGTGATCCACTCGCTACCAGACTCAAGGGCGAGCGCCGCGAGATAGGCATCAGGGATGAGATTCCCTTTCGCATTCACGGTCCGGCACAGACGGGTGAAAATCTCCCAATGCCGCGGACCCGGACGCACGCAGACACAGTGCGCCGGCCGTCTGACCTGCTCAACAAATTGCAAGGCCGAGGCCGGCGGGCTGGGTGGATTAAAAATTCGAGAGTGAGTGACTATCCTCAGGAAGCCACTCAGGACAAGCTCCGCCATCCCATAGGCTTGGTCACTATCGAGGAGGTCTTCGAGCCACGCCCGATAGCGTGCATGGTCGGGCGCGTCTTCCCGGTGGGCGTATACCAGCACATTCACATCAGGGAGCAGCATCTTCCTGCTCCATCAGGTCGGCCAGCGAGACCGCATCATCAAGATCAACGCCCGGCAACAGTCCTTTCCCTTTGACGGTTGTGAGTCGCACCCGACCCTTTTTTCCCCGGTTTTGATGTCGAGCCAACACTTCCCGCAACGCATCTTCGATGACCGCGGTCAGGGTTCGCCCTGTTTGGAGGGCGAGTTGCTTGGTTGAGGCCAGCAGTTCATCGTCGAGTCGGATAGTTGTACGCATGCATCAATACATATGAATATGACATCAATATGTCAAACGGAATTTCTCGCTCGTATCACCTTGGCTCATGCGGCAAAATCATTATAATAGGCAGCCTTAAGGAGACTGCATGTTGCTCGATACCCTGCAACGCCCGCTCAAGGACCTGCGTATTTCCGTCACCGACCGGTGCAATTTTCGCTGCACCTATTGCATGCCGCTGGACGACTATGACTGGCTGGACAAAAGCGAAGTGCTGACATTTGAGGAAATTACGCGGCTGGCCCGCCTGTTTATTCGGCTTGGAGTCGAAAAAATTCGTTTGACCGGAGGTGAGCCCCTGGCCCGGCGGGACCTCGAGCAACTCATCCAAAGCCTGTCCGGTCTCGACGGTCTGCGGGACCTGTGTCTCACCACGAACGGCGCAACCCTGGCTGAAAAAGCGCCGGCTCTGAAAGCGGCAGGCTTACGCCGGCTGAACGTCAGCCTCGACAGCCTCAAACCCGACCGTTTTCGACGCATCACCAAGCGCGGCGACTTGCAGAAAGTTTTGCACGGCCTGTTTGTCGCCAAGGAGCACGGGTTCTCGCCGATTAAGATCAACGCGGTGGTCGAACGTGGGGTGAATGACGACGAGGTTCTCGATCTGGTGACGTTCTCGCTTGAGCACGGCTTTGCCCTCCGTTTTATTGAGTTCATGGATGTGGGCAATGCCAATCACTGGCAGTCGGACACCATCGTGCCCAAGCAGGAAATCCTGGACATCATCAACACGCGCTTTCCCCTCCGGGAAATCGGTCGCAGAGGCGGCAGCGCCCCGTCTGTGGATTATCAGTGTGTCGATGGCAGCGGTGATATCGGGGTGATCGCCTCGGTCACCGAGCCGTTCTGTTCGTCCTGTACGCGTGCACGGTTGACCGCGGATGGCAGACTCGTGACCTGTCTCTTTGCCAACACCGGCCATAACCTCAAGGTCCTGCTGCGCGGTGGAGCCAGCGATGACACACTGCTCGACGTGCTGCAAAAGGTCTGGCTCCGACGGACAGACCGCTACTCGGAAGAACGCCTGGCGGCCCTGCGTTCGGGAGCCGGCTACGACCCCAAAGAGCATAAAAAAATCGAGATGATCAGTTTGGGCGGCTGAGGTCACGCGGCCTGGGACACCCCCGAGTCAGAACGGCGTCGAAAACTCCGGCAGCGCGGCCAGCGTCTTGAGATCGTAGATTTCAACCGTCCCGCCACAGCCTTCTTCCAGGCTCAGCAGGCCAACCGTGCCCGGCTGAGCCGCGTAATTGTGCGGATAGGTCGGACTGCCGGGATTGATGACCAGGACATCGGCGTAGCGCTGAATACGCTCGACATGGGTATGACCGCAGACAATAATATCGGTCCGCTGGCCAAAGGTCTGCTCCATCGTCCGCTCAATCGGCCAGTGCGGATACTCGTTCGGATCCAACACATCGTGCACCAGCCCCAGCGTGTAGCCCGCGCACTGCGTCACGACGGTCTCGTGCAGCCGGGGATCTTCCGGGACGATCGCGCGTCCGCCTGAACCTTCGTCGCCATTGCCCCGACACGCCACCACCGGCGCGATGTCTTCGAGCCAGTCCAGCACGGCGATACAGTGCAGGTCACCGGCGTGGACAATCCGGTCAACCCCGGCGAACACCGTCCGCACTTGGCTGGGGAGTTCGGGCATGGCCTCGGGGATATGCGAGTCCGCGATGAGTCCGATTTTCATACCGGGGGAAACTGTCCGGGAGCGTTTTCTCCTGGTGATATACCGGCTGGACATCCGAGAAGCAACGTGCCAACAATGATGCTATCCAAAAGAGGAAACGTGCCCTCCAATCAGACGCCACTGCTGGACACGTTTCCTCTTTCCAGACAAAAGGGGAAAGATGTCTATGGATCATGCAACGCATCTGCCTCTGGCGACGCTGAGTGAGGAAGAGGAACTGTTTCGGACTATGGTGCGGGAGTTTGCCGAGGAACGGGTCAAACCCCACGTCATGGAGATGGACCGCGTGGCCAAGATCCCCCAGGAGCTGCTTCGCCAACTCTTTGAGCTGGGGGTTATGGGTATCGAAATCCCGGCCAGCTATGGGGGTGCCGGCTCCAGTTTCTTCATGTCCATTCTGGCCATTGAAGAGTTTGCGCGGGTCGACCCGGCGGTCGCTACCTGTGTGGATGTCCAGAACACGCTGGTCAATAACGCCCTCGTCCGCTGGCTCAACGCCGACCAGAAAGCCCAGTTTTTCCCCCGCCTGGCCACGGATACGGTTGGAGCCTATTCCTTATCCGAGTCCGGTTCCGGGAGCGACGCCTTTGCCATGCAGACCCGCGCCCGGCTGGATGGCGACACTTTTGTGCTGAACGGCCAGAAGATGTGGACGACCAATGGCGCCGAAGCCGGGGTGTACCTGCTCTTTGCCAATGCCGACCCGGACAAGGGCTATAAGGGCGTGACCGCCTTCATGGTCGAACGCGATATGCCGGGTTTCAGCGTCGGAAAAAAAGAAGACAAACTCGGCATTCGCGCCAGCTCGACCTGCGAGCTGATCCTCGAAGACGTCCGGGTGCCGCGCAGCCAGGTCGTGGCAGAGGTCGGCCAGGGCTATAAGGTCGCGATTGAGACCCTGAACGAAGGCCGGATTGGGATCGGGGCGCAAATGGCCGGCCTGGCCCAGGGCGCCTTTGAGTGTGCGCTGGGCTATGCCAGGGAACGCTCACAGTTTGGCCGGGCGATTGCGGATTTTCAGGCCATCCAGTTTGAGCTGGCCGAGCTGGCGACCGAAATCGAAGCCGCCCGGCTGATGGTGTATAATACGGCCCGCCTCAAGGAGAGCGGACAGCCGTTTGCCCATTCCGCGGCCATGACCAAATTCTTTTGCTCCCAGGTCGGGGAACGGGTCGCCTCACGCGCTCTGGAGATTTTCGGCGGCGTGGGCTTTACCAAGGACTATCCGGCCGAGAAGTTCTACCGGGACGCCAAGATCGGCAAAATCTATGAGGGCACCTCGAATATGCAACTCAAGACCATTGCCGCCAACCTGCTGAGGAGCTGAGACATGACCCAACCACAACGTGTTGTGACCGACACCATGGCCGGGCTGAAACTGCCCGACTTTGACACCTGGAGCGAGCGGGTTGCGACCGTGCTGGGTCAAAACCCCGGGCCGTTCACCGGACCCGGGACCAACACCTATCTGGTGGGCACGGGCAAACGGCCGCTGCTGCTCGATACGGGAATCGGCCTGGAGGTCTACGATCCCTTATTGGAACAGGGCCTGTCCGAAACCAAAGGCGCCAGCGAACTCCAGGCGATCGTCCTTACCCATGTGCACCAGGATCACATCGGCGGGGTGCCCAATGTGCAGAAACGCTTTGGCGAGCTTAGCGTCTCAAAACATCGCTGGCCGGAAAAAGACCAGGCGTATGATTTTCCACTGACCTATATTGAAGACGGGGCGACCATTGAGACCGACGGAGCCACCCTGCGAGCGATCCATACGCCGGGCCATGCCAGGGACCATTTGTGTTACTACCTCGAAGAGGAAAAGGCACTCTTTACCGGAGACCTGGTGCTCGGGGCCGGAACAACAGTCGTACCGGAAGAAGGCGGCGGCTTGATTGACTATATGGCCTCGCTGCGCAAGCTGCTCGCCCTCGACTTATCGGTGATGTATCCTGCTCATGGTCCGGCTATTCGCGAGCCGTACAAAAAGCTGAACGCCTACATCGCCCACCGTGAACTGCGCGAGCAGCAGGTGCTGGACGCCCTCAACGCCGGCCTCACCAAAATTCCCGACATGGTGAAGCGTATTTATGTTGACGTGCCCGAGTTTCTGCACGCCGCGGCCGGGAACTCGGTGCAGTCTCACCTGATTAAGCTGGAAAAAGAAGGCAGCGTGAAAAACGAAGGCGAGGAATGGGTGTTGGCGTAGGATGTTTTTGGCTTCTCATATGGCCGACAAAGACACAGAACAGATCAAGCGGGCAACCACAAGGGATTGCCCCTGCCCGGTTCACCCAAGGGCGAGGGGGAAAGAGAGGCTGCACCCTCCCCCGGCGTCGCTCCTTGATACGGTCTCCGCTTCATGAGACCGGACAGCTTTTTGTCCGAAACCATGCTTGAATTCCACGCCAGCAGCCCAGCCCTTCCGTCGGCCCAAACGTCGGGGGGTAATCCCCCTTGACCGCACAGAAAGGATCACAACGATGCTCCGCCGTAAAGACCCTGTCCTCGGTTCCATCCCATCCCGCCTCCGGCCGGGGCTATGCTGGCCCTTTGGCCCGGTGCTGCTGGTGCTGCTGGTGCTGCTGAGCGGGCCGGGGAGCGCCGCGGCCCAGCCCTGCGCCGAAGGCGACCCTGCGGTGGATAACCGTGGGGCGGAGTTGGCCGCCGACTGCACCACCCTGCTCGGTCTCAAGGACGAGTTGCGCGGCACGGCCGTCCTGAACTGGGCGAGGGATGTCGCTATGGACGATTGGGACGGCCTCACCGTGGCGGGCACGCCGGCGCGGGTGACCAAGCTGGAACTCGGGGAGAGACCCCTGACCGGCACCCTGCCCACTGCCCTGAACAGCCTGACCGGCCTGACGGTGCTCAACCTGCAAGACAACCAACTCACCGGCTCCATCCCTGACCTGAGCGCCCTGACCCGCCTGAGGTGGTTCTTCCTGGACACCAACCAACTCACGGGCTCCATCCCCGCCCTGAGCGCCCTGACCAGCCTGACGCAACTTGACCTGTCCGACAACCAACTCAGGGGCTCCATCCCCGCCCTGAGCACCCTGACTAGCCTGGGGTACCTCGCCCTGAACGACAACCAACTCACGGGCTCCATCCCCGCCCTGAGCGCCCTGACCCGCCTGACGGAACTCTACTTGGCCGACAACCAACTCACGGGCCCCCTCCCCGACCTGAGCGCCCTGACCAGTCTGGCGCACCTCGACCTGGGCACCAACCGACTCACCGGCTCCATCCCCGACCTGAGCGCCCTGACCAGTCTGACGGAACTCTACCTGTCCGACAACCAACTCACGGGCTCCATCCCGCCGTGGTTGAACAGCCTGACCAGCCTGGAGCGACTCTACCTGTTCAACAACCGACTCACCGGCTCCATCCCCGACCTGAGCGCCCTGACCCGCCTGACGTGGCTCGGCCTGGGCGGCAACCAACTCACGGGCTCCATCCCGCCGTGGTTGAACAGCCTGACCAGCCTGAGGCGGCTCGGCCTGGCCGGCAACCAACTCACGGGCTCCATCCCCGACCTGAGCGCCCTGACCCGCCTGGAGCGACTCTACCTGTCCTTCAACCAACTCACGGGCTCCATCCCGCCGTGGTTGAACAGCCTGACCAGCCTGACGCGGCTCAGCCTGAGCAAAAACCAACTCACGGGCCCCCTCCCCGACCTGAGCGCCCTGACCCGCCTGACGGAACTCTACCTGAGCCGCAACGACCTCACCGGCTCCATCCCGGCGTGGTTGAACCGCCTGACCAGCCTGACGCGGCTCTATCTGTTCAGCAACCAACTCACGGACCCCCTCCCCGACCTGAGCGCCCTGACCCGCCTGGAGCAACTCGACCTGAGCCGCAACGACCTCACCGGCTCCATCCCGGCGTGGTTGAACCGCCTGACCAGCCTGACGACACTCAACCTGTACACCAACCAGCTCACCGGCCCCCTCCCCGACCTGAGCGCCCTGACCCGCCTGGAGCACCTCGACCTGAACGACAACGACCTCACCGGCCCCCTCCCGGCGTGGTTGAACCGCCTGACCAGCCTGACGCACCTCGACCTGCGCCGCAACCAGCTCACCGGCCCCCTCCCCGCCCTCCCCGCCCTGACCAGCCTGGAGCACCTCGACCTGTCCGACAACCGCCTCACCGGCGGGCTGCCCCTGAGTTTACGCAACCGCCCCGGCCTGCGCCTGTATCTCCGGGGCAACCCAAGCGACTTCCGCACCCTCGGCCTCCCCATCACCACCACGGCGGATACCCTCACGGCTGCGTTTGCGACCTTTGATCCCACGACCGCGGCCTGTGGCACGATCGTCGACCTCGCCGCCTTCCCCACCAGTCCGACCCTGCGCGAAGCCCTGATCTATGCCAACCAGGCCGCCGAGCCCGTCACAATCGTCTTCACGCTGCCCGCAGGCGACCGGACCATCACCCTGGCCGACCCCTTACCCACCCTGTGTGGCGGCCACCTCACCCTGGACGGGGACATCGACGCCGACGGGAGCCCCGATATCACCCTGGACGGCACCGGGCTCCCCCCGGACGCGGATGGGCTGACCATCGCCTCGGCCCACAACACCCTCACCGGCCTCACGCTCACCAATATGCCTGACGGCGGCATCGTGGTCTTCCACACGACCGCCTTTGGCCGGCCCGTGACCAATAACACGATTACCCACAACACCATCACCGGGAGCGCGTATGGCATTGCCGTGCAGGCCGGGGCCTTGGATGGGCGCACAGCCGGCGCCGTGTCGGCCACCACCGTGCGCGGCAACACCATCACCGGCACCAGCAGGGTAGGGATCGCCGTCCTCACCTTCGCGCCCGGTTCCACGCTCACCACCACCCGCGTGGAGCAGAATGAAGTCCACACCAGCACGGGCGTCGCCGGCATTGCCGCATGGTCCCAGAGTATCAACACCCGCCGCACAGACAGCATCACCGCCCTCACCATCGTCGAGAACCACGTCCATGACCATACCGCCGGCATTGGGATTGGAGTCACGAGCGGGTTCTGCGGCGGCCACAACAACCGGATGGCAGCCGTCATCACGGGCAATACCCTGGCCGCGAATGGCCATGTCGGGCATCAGTTCCCGGATATTGCCGCCACCGCCGGCTCCAACAGCCAGGCCGCCGGCTGCACCACCTCGCCGCCGTCCGCCACCGCCCACAACCACCTGGACGTGACCATCACCGACAACCACTCCGAAGAGGCACCCTATATCGGCATCGCCGTCACCGGCGGCTTTGAGAGGAGCGACGACAACACCGTGACCGCCACCGTGGCGCGCAATGCCGTCTGGCGCAGTGGCACGGCCGGCCTCACCGTGACCGGCGGGATGCAGAGTGCCGCCCGCAACACCGTGACCGCCACCCTGCATGACAATCTCCTGGCCCGGGCGACCGCACTCCCCGCCGGGACGGCCGGGTATGGCCTGCATCTGCGCGCGGCCGCGGCCGTTCCCCCGGCTTCCACCTCCCACCATAACACGCTGACCGTCAGCGGGCGGGGCAACGTGATCGCGCTCGCGCGGACCGCCACGGACACCGCCCCGGACCTCCTCCGGCAACAGAATAATGGCTCCCCGCGGACCGGCAACCGGCTGCATGACAGCCTGGCGGGCACGTTCTTCACGACCGAAGACAACGACGGGACACCAGACGCTCCCCTCGCCGAGGTGACCCCGTTCGTCCCGGTCCGCATCCCCGCCGCCCATCCCGAAGTCGCGGCCGCGACCTTCACCCCCGCGGCCAGCACGGCCGTTTCCGCAGAGGCCGGGCTGCCGGCGCACACGCAGTTGAGCGCGGGCGGGCACCTCTTCGACATCACCCTAGAGGATAGCAATGGGGGAGTGGTGGAGGGGCCCCTCAGCGTGCCCGTCCAAGTCTGCCTGCCCATCCCCGTTGGGGTGAGTTCCAGTCGAGCCTATGTCCTGCGCTACAACGACGCGGACCCGGACAACCCAGTCTGGGAGCGGCTGACCAGTGGGCGGCGCCTCCAAAACGGCCAGGTGTGCGCCGATGTGTCGGAGTTCTCACTCTTCACCGTCGGGCACGACCGCCCGGCCACGACCGGGGGCGGGGGCCGTGGGGGCAGTCGTCCGCCCGCCGACCAGCACGGCGACGCCCCGGCCACCGCAACCACCCTGGACCCCACGGCCCGTGCCGCCGGCTATCTCCAGAGCGGCGCCGACAGAGATTACTTCCACCTTGCCCTGCCCTCCGCCGGCATCCTGCGGGCCACCACCACCGGCCACACCGACACCCAGGGCCAGCTCTGGCAGGAGCGGGCGGGCGAGCTGGTCCTCGTCGCTGAAGCCGCGGCCGGGGGCGCGCGTAGCAACTTTCAGCTCGGGACCGCCGTAGCCGCCGGCCCCTACTATCTGGCCGTGTCTGCCGGGGCGACCGGAACCGCCGGGGCCTACACCCTCGATCTCGTCTACAGCCCCGGCTACTTCGAGAACCCGGGCGCCACCTCCTTCCAGAGTGGCATCGGGGTCATCTCCGGCTGGGTGTGTGCGGCGGACACGGTCACGATTGAGTTCGAGCGGCCCAGCGGCAGCGTGTGGCGCGTCCCGGCCGCCGCCGGCACCCTGCGGCCCGACACCGCCACCGTGTGTGGCCACGCGGAGAGCGGCTTTGGGCTGTTGTGGAACTGGAACAAACTGGGGCCGGGCGCGCACACGGTGCGGGCCGTCGTGGATGACGTGGTGCTGGCGGAGCATGCTATTACCGTCACCACCTTGGGCCTGGGCGAGTTCCCGACCGGGCTGAGTGGGGAGTACGAGTTAGCCGACTTCCCCGCCGCGGGCGAGACGACCCAGCTGCAGTGGAGCCAAGCCCAGCAGAACTTTGTGATCGTCTCGGGCGCGGGGGGCGGTGAGGGCTGGCACCGCGCCAGGGACCACGCCGTGTTAGGGAACCCGCAGGCCGGCTCCTTGCAGAGTGGCATCGGGGTCATCTCCGGCTGGGCATGTGCGGCGGACGTGGTGGAGATCGTGTTTGAGAATGAGACGACGGGCGAGCAGACCACGGTGGCCGCCGGCTACGGCACCCTGCGGCCCGACACCGAGCGCGTGTGTGGGGATACGGACAATGGCTTTGGGCTGTTGTGGAACTGGAACACATTAGGCGACGGTCGCCACACGGTCCGGGCGCTGGCGGATGGGGAGGAGTTTGCCTGGAGTACCGTCACCGTGACGACGCTGGGCGAAGAGTTCGTGCGGGGGTTGGCGGGAGAGTATGAGTTAGAGGACTTCCCGACCGAGGGCCAGATGGTGACGGTCGAATGGCAGGAGGCCGTGCAGAACTTTGTCATTACCGACCGGGAGTGAGCCGGCGGGAGGGGGCGGCGTCCTGGCCGGTCCCTGGGCCAGCCAGGGGCCAGCCCTGTGAAAACTGGGGGCAGGCATCCAGACGCTCCGCCCCGGCCTTTCGACTCCGCTCCGCTCAGGGCGAACGTGAGACTGATGAGGGAGCGCCTGTCCTGAGCAAGTCGAAGGGGGGCGGGGGAAAATGCAACCGGAGCCCCTCCCCTTTCTTAAGGAGCCCTTGAACGACGCGCTGCCTCATGCTAAGGGCTTGGCTCTCTGTAATCCCGAATCACCTGCCAGCAGCCTGGATCCTCCGGTTGACCGCACAGAAAGGATCACAACGATGCGCTCCGCTCGCCGTAGCCCTGAATCACCTGCCAGCAGCCTGGCCCTTCCGGTTGACCGCACAGTGAAGGAGCACAACGATGCGCTCCGTAGAGCCCCTGTCCTCGGTTCCATCCCATCCCGCCTCCGGCCGGGGCTACGCTGGCCCTTCGGCCTGGTGCTGCTGGTGCTGCTGGTGCTGCTGAGCGGGCCGGGGAGCGCTGCGGCCCAGCCCTGCGCCGAAGGCGACCCTGCGGTGGATAACCGTGGGGCGGAGTTGGCCGCCGACTGCACCACCCTGCTCGGTCTCAAGGACGGGTTGCGTGGCACGGCCGTCCTGAACTGGGCGAGGGATGTCGCTATGGACGATTGGAACGGCCTCACCGTGGCGGGCACGCCGGCGCGGGTGACCTGGCTGTCCCTCTGGGGTCAGGGCCTGACCGGCACCCTGCCCCCTACCCTAGAACAGCCTGACCGGCCTGGAGAGGCTCAGACTGTTCGACAACCAACTCAGGGGCTCCATCCCCGACCTGAGCGCCCTGACCCGCCTGACGGAACTCAGCCTGTCCTACAACCGACTCAGCGGCTCTATCCCTGACCTGAGCGCCCTGACCCGCCTGACGGAACTCAGCCTGTCCTACAACCGACTCAGCGGCTCTATCCCTGACCTGAGCGCCCTGACCCGCCTGACGGAACTCAGCCTGTTCAACAACCAACTCAGGGGCTCCATCCCTGACCTGAGCGCCCTGACTAGCCTGGAGGTGCTCAACCTGTCCCGCAACCAACTCAGGGGCCCCATCCCCGACCTGAGCGCCCTGACTAGCCTGGAGCAACTCGTCCTGTTCAACAACCAACTCACCGGCCCCCGCCCCGACCTGAGCGCCCTGCCCCGCCTGACGAACGTCGACCTGAGCAACAACCAACTGACCGACGGCCCCACGACCGGTGACGGCGGGGGCGGTCGTGGCGGGGGTGGTAGCAGGCGTCCGCCCGCCGACCAGCACGGCGACACCCCGGCCACCGCGACCGCCCTGGACCTCACGACCTCCGCTGCCGGCTACCTCCAGAGCGGCACCGACGTGGACTACTTCCGCTTCACCCTGTCCCGGCCCGGTATCCTGCGCCTTGAGACCACCGGCTCCACCAACACCGTCGGCACGCTGTGGGTGGAGGACGAGGCAACAGCCCTGGAGACCGACCACGACAGCGGGAGCCGGCGCAACTTCCACCTCGCCCAGGCCGTCTCCACAGGCACGTATTATCTCGCCGTCAGTGGCGAGGGGGGTGCCACCGGGGCCTACACCGTAGGCGTGCACTACAGCCCTGGCTACTTCGAGAACCCGGGTGACGGCTCCTTCCAGAGCGGGGTCGGGGTCCTGTCCGGCTGGGTGTGTACGGCCGAGGCGGTGACGATCGAGTTTGTCCGGCCCGATGCCACGGTGTGGCGTGTCCCGGCCGCCGCCGGCACCCTGCGGCCCGACACCGCGTCCGTGTGCGGCCACGCGGAGACCGGCTTTGGGCTGTTGTGGAACTGGAACAAACTCGGGCCGGGCGCGCACACGGTGCGGGCCGTCGTGGATGACGTCGTGCTCGCAGAACACGACGTCACCGTCACCACCCTGGGCTTGGGCGAGTTCCCCACAGGCTTGCACGGCGAGGCAGCCGTCCCGGACTTTCCCGTCCCCGGCAGGACTACCCGCCTCCAGTGGCAACCCGCCTTGCAGACCTTCGTCATTGGCGCCGGGGCGGGCGGCGGCGGGGGACATCCCGGCGAGGCCACCCACGCCCTCCTGGAGAATCCCGCCCCCGGCTCCTTGCAGAGTGGGATTGGGGTCATCTCCGGCTGGGTGTGTGCGGCCGACGTGGTGGAGATTGTGGTGGAGCCGGGCGGCAGCGGCGCGCCTACCACCTGGCAGGCGGGCGCGCAGACCCTGCGGCCTGACACGGCCGCCGTCTGTGGGGAGACGACCACGGGCTTTGGCCTGTTGTTCAACTGGAACACGTTGGGCGACGGTCGCCACACGGTCCGGGCGCTGGCGGATGGGGAGGAGTTTGCGTGGAGTACCGTCACCGTCACGACGCTCGGGCACGAGTTCGCGCGGGGGTTGCGGGGGACGGCGGCGGTGGTGGACTTTCCGACGGCCGGCCAGACGGTGACGGTCGAGTGGCAGGAGGCCGTGCAGAACTTTGTCATTACCGACCGGGAGTGAACCGCCCGGAGGGGGCGGCGCCCCGGCCGGTCCCTGGGCCAGCCAGGGGCCAGCCCTGTGAAAACCGGGGGCAGCAATCCAGACGCTCCGCCCCGGCCTTTCGACTCCGCTCCGCTCAGGGCGAACGTGAGACTGATGAGGCTGCGCCTGTCCTGAGCAAGTCGAAGGGGGGCGGGAGGAGGAGGAAAATGCAACCGGAGCCCTTCCCTTTCTTAAGGAGCCCTTGAGCGAAGCGCTGCCTCATGCTAGGGACTGGCTCTCTGTAATCCCGAATCACCTGCAATCAGCCTGGATCCTCCGGTTGACCGCACAGAAAGGATCATAACGATGCGCTCCGCTCTCCGTAGCCCTGAATCACCTGCCAGCAGCCTGGACCTTCCGTTTGACCGCACAGTGAAGGAGCACAACGATGCTCTCCGTAGAGCCCCTGTCCTCGGTTCCATCCCGCCCCGCCTCCGGCCGGGGCTATGCTGGCCCTTCGGCTTGGTGCTGCTGGTGCTGCTGGTGCTACTGGGCGGGCCGGGGCTGTCTGCGGCCCAGCCCTGCGCCGAAGGCGACCCCGCGGTGGATAACCGTGGGGCGGAGTTGGCCGCCGACTGCACCACCCTGCTCGGTCTCAAGGACGAGTTGCGCGGCACGGCCGCCCTGGACTGGGCGACGGCTGTCAATATGGACGATTGGGACGGCATTACCGTGGCGGGCACGCCGGCGCGGGTGACCAAGCTGGAACTCCCGAGGAGACGCCTGACCGGCACCCTGCCCACTGCCCTGAACAGCCTGACCGGCCTGACTGTGCTCAGACTGTCCATCAACCAACTCACCGGCTCCATCCCTGACCTGAGCGCCCTGACCCGCCTGGAGCAACTCGACCTGGACGGCAACCAACTCGAGGGCTCCATCCCCGACCTGAGCGCTCTGACCAGCCTGGAGAGGCTCGACCTGTTCGCCAACCACCTCACCGGCCCCGTCCCAACGTGGTTGAACCGCCTGACCCGCCTGGAGCAACTCCACCTGTCCGGCAACCTCCTCACCGGCCCCATCCCCGCCCTGAGCGCCCTGACCCGCCTGGAGGCGCTCAACCTGTTCAGCAACCAACTCACCGGCTCCATCCCCGCCCTGAGCGCCCTGACCCGCCTGGAGCAACTCGACCTGTCCGGCAACCAACTCGAGGGCTCTATCCCCGCCCTGTGCGCCCTGACCCGCCTGACGGACCTCGACCTGAGCGACAACCGCCTCACCGGCCCCACCCCCGACCTGAGCGCCCTGCCCCGCCTGACGAACGTCGACCTGAGCAACAACCAACTGACCGACGGCCCCACGACCGGTGGTGGCTGCGGGCGGGGCGGTCGTGGCGGGGGTGGTAGCAGGCGTCCGCCCGCCGACCAGCACGGCGACACCCCAACCACCGCGACCGCCCTGGACCTCACGACCTCCGCTGCCGGCTACCTCCAGAGCGGCACCGACGTGGACTACTTCCGCTTCACCCTGTCCCGGCCCGGTATCCTGCGCCTTGAGACCACCGGCTCCACCAACACCGTCGGCACGCTGTGGGTGGAGGACGAGGCAACAGCCCTGGAGACCGACCACGACAGCGGGAGCCGGCGCAACTTCCACCTCGCCCAGGCCGTCTCCACAGGCACGTATTATCTCGCCGTCAGTGGCGAGGGGGGTGCCACCGGGGCCTACACCGTAGGCGTGCACTACAGCCCTGGCTACTTCGAGAACCCGGGTGACGGCTCCTTCCAGAGCGGGGTCGGGGTCCTGTCCGGCTGGGTGTGTACGGCCGAGGCGGTGACGATCGAGTTTGTCCGGCCCGATGCCACGGTGTGGCGTGTCCCGGCCGCCGCCGGCACCCTGCGGCCCGACACCGCGTCCGTGTGCGGCCACGCGGAGACCGGCTTTGGGCTGTTGTGGAACTGGAACAAACTCGGGCCGGGCGCGCACACGGTGCGGGCCGTCGTGGATGACGTCGTGCTCGCAGAACACGACGTCACCGTCACCACCCTGGGCTTGGGCGAGTTCCCCACAGGCTTGCACGGCGAGGCAGCCGTCCCGGACTTTCCCGTCCCCGGCAGGACTACCCGCCTCCAGTGGCAACCCGCCTTGCAGACCTTCGTCATTGGCGCCGGGGCGGGCGGCGGCGGGGGACATCCCGGCGAGGCCACCCACGCCCTCCTGGAGAATCCCGCCCCCGGCTCCTTGCAGAGTGGGATTGGGGTCATCTCCGGCTGGGTGTGTGCGGCCGACGTGGTGGAGATTGTGGTGGAGCCGGGCGGCAGCGGCGCGCCTACCACCTGGCAGGCGGGCGCGCAGACCCTGCGGCCTGACACGGCCGCCGTCTGTGGGGAGACGACCACGGGCTTTGGCCTGTTGTTCAACTGGAACACGTTGGGCGACGGTCGCCACACGGTCCGGGCGCTGGCGGATGGGGAGGAGTTTGCGTGGAGTACCGTCACCGTCACGACGCTCGGGCACGAGTTCGCGCGGGGGTTGCGGGGGACGGCGGAGGTGGTGGACTTTCCGACGGCCGGCCAGACGGTGACGGTCGAGTGGCAGGAGGCCGTGCAGAACTTTGTCATTACCGACCGGGAGTGAGCCGGGGGGAGGGGGCAGTGCCCTGGTCGGTCCTTGGGCCAGCCAGGGGCCAGCCCTGTGAAAACCAGGGGCAGGCATCCAGACGCTCCGCCCCGGCCTTTCGACTCCGCTCCGCTCAGGGCGAACGTGAGACCGATGAGGGAGCGCCTATCCTGAGCAAGTCGAAGGGGGGCGGGGTGAGGAGGAAAATGCAACCGGAGCCCCTCCCCTTATCTTAAGGGGCCCTTGAGCGACGCGCTGCCTCATGCTAGGGGCTTGGCTCTCGGTAATCCCGAATCACCTGCCATCAGCCTGAATCCTCCGGTTGACCGCACAGAAAGGATCACAACGATGCTCTCCGCTCTCCGTAGCCCTGAATCACCTGCCAGCAGCCTGGACCTTCCGGTTGACCGCACAGTGAAGAAGCACAACGCTGCGCTCCGTAGAGCCCCTGTTCTCGGTTCCATCCCATCCCGCCTCCGGCCGGGGCTATGCTGGCCGTTCGGCCTGGTGCTGCTGGTGCTGCTGAGCGGGCCGGGGAGCGCCGCGGCCCAGCCCTGCGCCGAAGCCGACCCTGCGGTGGATAACCGTGGGGCGGAGTTGGCCGCCGACTGCACCACCCTGCTCGGCCTCCAGGACAAGTTGCGCGGCACGGCCGTCCTGAACTGGGCGAGGGATGTCGCTATGGACGATTGGGACGGCCTCACCGTGGCGGGCACGCCGGCGCGGGTGACCAAGCTGGAACTCGGGGAGAGACCCCTGACCGGCACCCTGCCCCCTGCCCTGAACAGCCTGACCGGCCTGACGGTGCTTGACCTGGCCGACAACCAACTCACCGGCTCTATCCCCGCCCTGAGCGCCCTGACCAGCCTGACGCAACTCAGCCTGTCCCACAACCAACTCACCGGCTCCATCCCTGACCTGAGCGCCCTGACCCGCCTGGAGTGGCTTGACTTGGGCACCAACCGCCTCACCGGCCCCCTCCCGACGTGGTTGACCAGCCTGACCCGCCTGACGCTCCTCAACCTGCGCCGCAACCAGCTCATGGACTCCATCCCCGACCTGAGCGCCCTGACCCGCCTGACGACACTCGCCCTGGCCGGCAACCGCCTCACCGGCCCCCTCCCGCCGTGGTTGAACCGCCTGACCCGCCTGACGGGGCTCGGCCTAGCCGGCAACCAACTCGAGGGCTCCATCCCCGACCTGAGCGCCCTGACCAGCCTGACGCAACTCTTCCTGTCCTTCAACCAACTCAGCGGCTCCATCCCGCCGTGGTTGAACAGCCTGACCCGCCTGACGGAGCTCAGCCTGAGCAACAACCGCCTCAAGGGCTCCATCCCCGACCTGAGCGCCCTGACCCGCCTGACGCACCTCAACCTGTCCAGCAACCAACTCACCGGCCCCATCCCCGACCTGAGCGCCCTGACCCGCCTGACGACACTCGACCTGAGCAACAACCAATTGACCGACGGCCCCACCGGTCGTGGGGGCGGCAGGGGTGGTAGCAGGCGTCCGCCCGCCGACCAGCACGGCGACACCCCAACCACCGCGACCGCCCTGGACCTCACGACCTCCGCTGCCGGCTACCTCCAGAGTGACAGCGACGTGGACTACTTTCGCTTCACCCTGCCCCGGCCCGGTATCCTGCGGGCCACCACCACCGGCCAGACCGACACCCAGGGCCAGCTCTGGCAGGAGCGGGCGGGCGAACTCGTCCTCGTCGCGGCAGCCGAGGCCGGGGGCTCACGCACCAACTTTCAGTTCGGGGTCGGCGTGGCCGCCGGCCCCTACTATCTGGCCGTGGCCGCCGGGGCTGCCGGGGCCACCGGGGCCTACACCCTTGATCTCGCCTACAGCCCTGGCTACTTCGAGAACCCGGGCGCCGGCTCCTTCCAGAGCGGGGTCGGGGTCCTGTCCGGCTGGGTGTGTACGGCCGAGGCGGTGACGATTGAGTTTGTCCGGCCCGATGCCACGGTGTGGCGTGTCCCGGCCGCCACCGGCACCCTGCGCCCCGACACCGCGTCCGTATGTGGCCACGCGGAGAGCGGCTTTGGGTTGTTGTGGAACTGGAACAAACTAGGGCCGGGGGCGCACACGGTGCGGGCCGTCGTGGATGACGTCGTGCTCGCAGAACACGACGTCATCGTCACCACCCTGGGCCTGGGCGAGTTCCCCGCAGGCTTGCACGGCGAGGCAGCCGTCCCGGACTTTCCCGTCCCCGGCAGGACTACCCCCCTCCAGTGGCAACCCGCCTTGCAGACCTTCGTCATTGGCGCCGGGGCGGGCGGCGGCGGGGGACATCCCGGCGAGGCCACCCACGCCCTCCTGGAGAATCCCGCCCCCGGCTCCTTGCAGAGTGGGATTGGGGTCATCTCCGGCTGGGTGTGTGCGGCCGACGAGGTGGAGATTGTGGTGGAGCCGGGCGGCAGCGGCGCGGCCACCACCTGGCAGGCGGGCGCGCAGACCCTGCGGCCCGACACGGCCGCCGTCTGTGGGGAGACGACCACGGGCTTTGGCCTGTTGTTCAACTGGAACACCTTGGGCGACGGTCGCCACACGGTCCGGGCGCTGGCGGATGGGGAGGAGTTTGCGTGGAGTACCGTCACCGTCACGACGCTCGGGCACGAGTTCGCGCGGGGGTTGCGGGGGACGGCGGAGGTGGTGGACTTTCCGACGGCCGGCCAGACGGTGACGGTCGAGTGGCAGGAGGCCGTGCAGAACTTTGTCATTACCGACCGGGAGTGAGCCGGAAGGAGGGGGGGTGGCTAGGGGTCAGTGGTTAGTCCCCAAGGGGCGTTTCGACTGACCTCACGGTCGGCGCATTCCCCCCTCCCCCCAGCCCTCTCCTCCAGGGGCGCGGGAGTAAAACACTTCCCTCCTCTGGGTTAGGGAGGGGAGAATCCAAACTGAGACACTACCGAGGGCTGGAATGTCGCGGAGAGTTACGGCCGTTCGGCCTAACGGAACAACACCTTGGCCAGTTCCGACCGGTATCGGTCGGCTAGCTCGCTCCGAGCGCCGATCACCTCAAAAATTTCGAGCATGGCTTTCCGCGCCCCGTCATCTCGGAAGGCACGATCTTTTTTGACAATCTCCAGATATTCGGCGAGCGCTTCTTCATAGCGAGTCGAAGCGGCCAGAATCTGGGCCAGCTCAAACCTCGTGGCCAGGTCATCCGGGTCGGCCTCAATTTTCTCGCGACAGGCGACCTCTTCATCGGCGCTGGCGCCGGTCTGTTTCACGCGTATCTGAGCGGCTAATTGCTGGGCTTCGTCATACTCCCGCGTATGCGGCAGAATACGACCAAGCAAGACAAGCGCATCCGCGTGCTCTTCCTTGCCCATCAGAAGACGGGCAAGCCCAAGCAGGGCTTTCGGCTGTCGCTCATCCCTGGAGAGGGCAGCCCGATAGAGGCTCTCGGCCCCCTGGTCCTTTCCCTGGTCTTGCAGGTCCTGGCCTTGTTGAGCCAGAGCATCGGCCTCAGACGGCATCAGTTCTTCAATAAATTGGCGAATCGCCGGCTCGGGCAGAGCGCCCAGAAACTCGTTGGCAATAGCGCCCGCCTTCACCGCCTTCACCGCCGGGATACTGCTGATCTGAAAGGATTGGGCCAGGGCCGGGTTTTCGTCAACATTCACCTTTGCCAAAACAAACCTACCCGCTTGTTCGTCCGCGAGTTTCTCCAGCACCGGGCCGATGGCACGACACGGACCACACCACGGAGCCCAGAAATCCAGCACAACCGGGACGCTGTACGAGCGTTCGAGCACAGCCTGCTCAAAGTCTTTCTCATTGATATTAACGGTCCATTCGCCCATGAAATTCCCCCTGCACGATTGTCTCTTGTCTTGTTTTTTGAAGTGATGGGACATGCTGACCCATGCCCGCTTACTCAGGAGGGTCATCCTACCATACCGTCTCCGCTCCTTCCATCTTGCCAGCCTCTACCAAATCTGAGAAAGGTATAGCTCTTTCAGTAGCCGCAGCCTAAAAGAGGACAAAGGGGTAGATCATGGCGAGCAGGACAATGTTTGAAAAAATCTGGGAGGCGCACGTGGTGCGGACCGAAGCGGACGGCACCGCCCTCCTCTATGTTGATCGTCACCTCACCCATGAAGTGACGTCTCCACAGGCGTTTGAGGGTCTGCAACTGGCCGGCCGCAACGTGCGCCGCACCCAGGCCACAATAGCCGTGCCCGACCATAACGTGCCAACAACGGACCGAGACAAGCCCATTGAAGATGCAGTCGCTGCCAAGCAGATCGAAGCCCTCCAGGCGAACTGTCGGACAACCGGCGTCCCGATTTTCGATATAGACGATATCCGCCAGGGCATTGTGCATGTGATCGGGCCGGAACAAGGGCTCACCCTGCCGGGCATGGTCATTGTGTGCGGGGATTCCCATACCGCCACGCACGGCGCGTTTGGCGCTCTGGCCTTTGGCATCGGCACCAGCGAGGTTGAGCACGTGTTAGCCTCCCAATGCTTGCTCCAAAAGAAGGCCAAAACCATGCAGGTGCGAGTGGAAGGCGTATTGTCCGAGCGGTGTTCCGCCAAGGATATTATCCTGGCCATTATTGGCAAAATCGGGACGGCCGGCGGCACCGGGCATGTCATCGAATACACGGGGGCGGCCATCCGGGCGCTGTCAATGGAAGGTCGCATGACGCTGTGCAATATGTCCATTGAGGGTGGCGCGCGGGCCGGTATGGTGGCGCCGGACGAAAAGACGTTTGCCTATATCAAAGATCGTCCGTTTGCGCCCAAGGGCGAGCTGTTCGAGCGGGCGGTCACGGCCTGGCAGCAACTGCCGTCAGACCCGGACGCCAGCTTTGAGAAGACCGTAGAACTGAAAGCGGAAGACATCGCCCCCCAGGTCACCTGGGGTACGAATCCGGGCATGGTCATCGATATTACGGGTAGCGTGCCGGACCCGGCCGATATGCCCTCGCCGGAAACGCAAGAGGCCACGCAACGGGCCCTAGCCTATATGGACCTGAAAGCCGGCACCCCCATGACGGCGATTCCGGTCGACCGGGTCTTTATCGGCTCCTGTACCAATTCCCGCATCGAAGACCTGCGCATTGCCGCCCAGTATGCCAAGGGCCGACAGGTTGCCTCAACCGTCAACGCCCTGGTGGTGCCGGGCTCCGGTCTGATTAAAAAGCAAGCCGAGGACGAAGGGCTCGACGTCGTTTTTAAGGACGCGGGCTTCGAGTGGCGCGAGGCCGGCTGTTCCATGTGTCTGGCCATGAACGCCGACACCCTGCAGCCGGGTGAGCGTTGCGCTTCAACCAGCAACCGTAATTTTGAAGGCCGTCAGGGCAAGGGCGGGCGCACCCATCTGGTCTCCCCGGCCATGGCCGCCGCGGCGGCTATCGAAGGCCGCTTTGTCGATATCAGAGACTGGAGCTAATCCGCACTGGAGGCATATATGGACGCTTTTACCACGCTCACAGGTATTGTTGCCCCGCTCGACCGGGTGAATGTTGATACCGATCAAATCATCCCCAAGCAGTATCTCAAGACCATTAAGCGCACGGGCCTGCGGGAAGGCTTGTTCTCGGATTGGCGCTACGCCAGCGATGGTAATCCCCAGGACGGCTTTGTCTTGAATCAACCGCGCTATACGGGCGCGAGCATTCTCCTGGCGCGGGCTAATTTCGGCTGTGGTTCGTCGCGCGAGCACGCCCCGTGGGCCTTGTTGGACTACGGGTTTCGGTGCGTTATCGCCCCCAGCTTTGCCGATATCTTTTTTAACAATTGCTTCAAAAACGGCATGCTGCCAGTTGCCCTGGCAAACGCAGAGGTTGATCAATTATTCAAAGAAGTCGAACCCCAGCCGGGCTATCAACTCAGCGTGGACCTCGCGGCCCAAACCGTCACCACACCAGGGGGAACGAGTTTTCATTTCGACGTTGATCCGTTTCGGAAAGACTGTCTGCTGAACGGCCTGGATGAAATCGGACTCACCCTGCAAAAAGAGGCCGATATCACGGCCTATGAGCAACGTCGTAAAAACGAAGCGCCCTGGCTGTTTCCCGATTTGGGGTAGTCACAAGCGTGTCATGCACCTCATGCTCCTCTCTCCCCTGGAGGTCTGGCCTGAGTCTGTCGAAGGGGAGAGGGCTAGGGTGTAGGGAAAAATGGCCCCTGTAGTCAAGTACAAAAGTAGTGAGAAACGAGCCACACGCCTATGTCATCATATCCGCTGACCGCCCAGGAATCGGCCTTGCTGCAACAGGCCGCGGGCATGGCCGGCGACCGGCTGGCACGACAGGAGAATGACGCCGGGGTGCGCTCCATGGAAACCCTCCTGGCTCACCTCGCAGAGGAACAACCGCAAACCGTCAGCCTCAATGTGCTCCAACGTGAAGTCCTCGGAAAAATGCTGATGAACCTGTCTTTCGATCTGCTGCGAGAGGATAAGGATGAGCGCTCGGCGCTCGCCGAAGCACTGGCTGAACGTTTGTTTCAAGACGGCGAAGGAGAAGACGTATGAAATTTGGTGTTGTCATCCGCAATATGGGTCCAACCGCCACCCGTGACACGCTCGGCGCCTGCGTGCAGGCCGTGGAGGAAGCCGGCTTTGACGCCGCGTTTGTGGTCGATCATCTGGCGATTCCGCCGGACCAGACCGAAGGCTCGGGCGGCCGCTATTTTGAGCCGCTGACAACGCTGGCCTATTTTGCCGCGCTGACCCGGAGGATTCAGCTCGGCATTTCCGTCCTGGTCTTTCCTTATCGTCCTGCTGTCTACATGGCGAAGCAGGTGGCGACGCTCCAAGAACTCTCAGGCGAACGGATTATTCTCGGCGCCGGGGTAGGCTGGATGCGCCCGGAGTTCGAAGCGCTAGGGGTAGACCCACGCAAGCGTGGCGCCATTACCAACGAAACTCTCGAAGTCGTGCATAAGTTGTTTGACAACGATGTAAATTCATACGATGGAAAGCACATCAAATTCCCCGAATTCGTCTTTGCTCCACGTCCGGCTCGCCCTCCTATCTGGGTTGGTGGAGCTGGGCCCAAGGCCATTGAACGGACCCTCAAATGGGGCGACGGCTATTATCCGATCGGCCTCCAGTCCGGCGAGTTGGCCCAGATTGCCGCGCATTTGCGCGAGGAATCTGAAAAGCACGGGCGATCCATGCCCGACCTGATCGTCGGCGGCATGATCCGCGAGGGCAGCCCCGAACCCATGATCGATCGCATATCGGCCATGAAAGAGGCTGGGGCCAATTACTATGTTCTGGGGCTGGGGCGCTACCCTGACGCCGCTACCTTCCGCAACGGCATAGAACGCTTTGCCGCCGAGGTTATGCCGAAGATTAACTGACTTGTAGGGGCATCTCCCTTGAGGGAGAAGGGAAGGCTGAGGGTGAATTTTTTACCCTCTCCCCCCTGCTACTTCCAACAAACGCGCCGGGAAGTCTGACATCACCCCGTCTACCCCGAGGTCGAGTAAACGATGCATCTCGGGTGGATCATTAATCGTCCACACATGGATTTCCACGTTGAGTTGATGCGCGGCGGCAAGCGTGTGTTCCGTCACTAACGGGATATTCTGATATGTGGGCGGAATCTGAAGCGCCCGACCGGGCGGCTGGTATTCTTCAAGCTGATTCGTTGCAACGCGCTGGATGAAATCGGCCACTTCGTTATAGCCGAAATTCGTCGGGATATCCGGGGCCAGCGTGCGCACGCGTGCCAGGACAGCATCATGTTCTGACGCAATGATAACCTCAGCAGCCTTGCCGCAGTCTTTGATAACCGCAATCACCTGTTCTTCGATGGGCGGGTTGGACGGCTTGATCTCAACCGTGAATTTTACCTGCGGAAAGCTCCTGAGTACCTCTTGGAGCGAAGGGATAATCACGTCCGAGGCGCGGAAAGGGAGAGTCTTGCCCTCATCCGGCGAAAACCGATAGCCGGCGTCGAGCTGTTGCAGAGCAGCCAGGGAATAGCTGTTGACCGCACCCAGGCCATTGGTCGTCCGCTCAATGGTCGCGTCGTGGATGACCATGATCTGTCCATCCTCAGATGCATGCACATCCAGCTCAATATACTCAACACCCGCAGCCACAGCTCGCTGAAACGCGGCCATGGTATTCTCGGGCGCTTCCCCACTGGCACCCCGGTGCGCAAACAGTCTGGGTTTCGGTCCGTCGAAAAATGTTGTCATACAGCCTGCCTTGAGAGCATTGGGGATGTGTTCGGCATTCTGCCGTAGCAGAGCATTCCGCTTCACTCGACAATCACCGTTTCCCTGATGGCGTCTGCCGGCAGCCCACGGAGTGCGTCCTCCCGGCGATCCTCAAGAATCAACACAATAGCCTCGGCTACGCTTGCTCGCGCTTCGGCTGGAGTTCGGCCTTGGCCGTTTGCTCCGGGAATTTCGGGGCAGTAGGCAATATCCCAGTCGTTATCACGCTCAATCAGCGCGGTAAATTCATTCCGCATAGGCGTCCTCTCAATCTATCGCTTCAATTCCAGTTCTCCAGAAGTCTCGGTCCTCGACTCTATAGTGCAACAGCCTAAGGAGCTCTCTGGAGAAACCAGCCTACAAATATACTTCCATATCCAGCCGATCAAAGGTACTCACCGGACGTTTGCGATGGCGCGGTGACTCCCGCTCTTCAGCCTCGACCAATCCCAGGTTCTCCAACACTTTCAGGTCCGTACTGACGTTCTTAATGTCTCTACCGGCCAAGGCAGCCAATCGGCGCACAGATTGAGGATCGTTTCTGCGGATCAACCTTAGGAGTTCAAGACGTTTTGGCGTCAGTGTCCGGGCCATCTCCTTAATGCTGGGAAAGGAGAGAACCGGTGTGGGGCGCGGGAGTTTTTCGCCTTTCCGTGACGCTTTGGCAACAGCAGAAAATGCTTCACGGACCTGACCGAAAAAATCTTCTTCCGGTTGCACGACAATTTTTATCCGTTTGAGCTTCATAAGTGTCCTTTCTTCGCTAACTCAATGTCCCGGCGAAAGTCTGAAAGAGCTGCTCAACGCCCCGCCACTCAGAGGGGAACTCGTTCCCCCGCAAATGTCTATGATGTCCTTTTCCTTGTTCAAAGTCATAACGGAGGACGGTTTCTCCACTTTCCCGCTCATAAAGCTGGAGACGCTACGCTGTGCCGTCTGGGTTTTCTTTTGTCGGGATGAATTCAAAAATAGCAACCTCAATTATGAGCGATGTTGACTCTAGACTGGTTCTTTGAAGCGGTAAATTTCTCTTGCTCGCGTTCTTCGTGGCTTGACCATATGTTGGTATGTATACCATCAAAGAGAGGAGAAAGGAAAACCTTCACGTATGAATGAAGCCCTGCGAGAATATATGTGGCGAAACTTAGAGCGAGCGTCTGCTTCCCGTCCAGGTCGCTAGTATTTCTTTCACCTACCACAACTCCCGAACGTCCAGGGCGAATCCGGGCGGGACGGCTTCGCCGTCGAGTGAAGCCGGATCATCACGAACCTCAACGGCCCGCTGTGGACGGTAGATGTGGACGCGCTTTTCAAGCGGATCAATCAGCCAACCGAGCCGCGCGCCAGTTGCAATGTATTCCTGCATCTTTTCTTGCAAAACGGAGAGTCTGTCCTGCTGCGAGCGAAGCTCGACCACAAAGTCGGGACACAGCGGAGCAAAGCCATTCTGCTGTTCTTCGCTCAAAGCCTCCCAGCGGGCGCGTCTCAGCCATGATCCATCCGGTGAACGTTTTGCGCCATTCGGTAGCATGAATCCGGTTGAAGAATCGAATACCAGACCGGTCCCATCCGTTTCAGCCCAAGCGACCAGATAGTAGGTCAGCTTACTATTCCGCCCTCCCGTCTTTGATCCTGTTGGAGGCAGAATCACCAACTCGTTCTGCGCAGTCAGCTCAAGCCGCAACTCCGGGTTCTCCTGGCACAGAAGCACGAACTGTTCATCCGTCAGTTGGACCGCCTGCACATTGATTTTCACTGGTATGGAATATTCCGCCCAACCCGGCCAGCCTGGCTTGCTTACTTGAGGCATCTTTGTTCTCCGTGGCTTTTCAGCCTAGAATGTCACCTACTGTTTTTCAACGGCAGGCCGATATTCCGTGCAGTATCCATTGAGAATATCGGTCCACTCTTTTACAGTCGGACAGAACACTGACCTGAGTTGCAACAAAGGAGCGTCCCATGTGGCCAGACAACAAACGCTGTGCGGTGGGCCTGAGTTTTGACTTTGATGCGGAAACGCTGTGGACCCGTACCATGCGGCAGCCCTTCCCGGGCCAGCTCTCACGCGGCGAGTACGGGGCGCGGGTTGGGGTGCCGCGCATTCTCAACCTGCTCAGAAAATATGACCTCAAGGCGACATTCTTTGTCCCGGGCTGGTCGGCGGACACCCACCCGCAGTTGGTTGAACAGATGTATGCCGACGGGCATGAGATCGGGCATCACGGCTATGAGCATGAGTTTGTCGGCAACAAAGGCCGTGAAGCCGAGCTGGAGGTGTTACTGAAGGGCACAGAGAGCCTCAAGCGGATTACCGGCCAGGCACCACGGGGCTATCGCTCTCCAGCCGGCAATACCGGACCGCATACCTTTGACTTATTGCTCGACCACGATTTTCTGTATGACAGCAGCCTGGTTGGCGACGATAACCCCTACTGGCTCACCACCCCGCAGACCAAGCGTCAGCTCTTGGAAGTGCCCTATAGCTGGGAGCTGGACGACGCGCCGCATTTTCTGTTCAGCTTCTCTCCCTACTTCACGGGCATGTCGAGCCAGAACAAGGTGTATGAAATCTGGGAGGCCGAGTTTGACGGCGCCTATGCGGACGGCGGCTTTCTCGGCATTGTCATGCATCCGCAAATTATTGGCCGTCGCTCGCGCATAGCCATGCTGGAGCGGCTGATTCAACACATCCTGAGACATGAGGGCGTCTGGTTTGCGACGCATGGTGAAGTCGCGCAAACATGGATCGCGGAAACCGCACCCTGAGCGTACACGGCGCTCAATTGATTGACCCTCAACAGACCGAGTGTTAGGCTAGTGCCCACGCGTTAAGCCCGAGGAGAAACAGATGAATGGCGTGCATGACATGGGTGGTATGACCTGCTACGGCCCGGTCAAACCGGAAGAAAACGAACCGATCTTTCATGCCGAGTGGGAAAAGCGTGTGTTTGCCATGACCATGCTCGGCATGGGCCAACTCGACACGCTCGACGCCTTTCGGCACGCAATCGAACGCATGGACCCGACCCATTACCTCTCCTCAACCTATTATGAGCACTGGCTGGCCGCGCTGGAAACCCTGGCCGTGGAAAAAGGGGTGCTCACCCCAGAGGAATTAGCAAGCGGAGTCGCCCAAGAGGCCGGCAAGCGAGCAGAAGGTCCGCTTCCACCGGAGGCGGTCCCGGCAGTTGTGCAAGGCGGGGCGCCCTGCAACCGGACAGAGGGCCGCCTGACCCCGCGTTTCTCAGTCGGCGACCAAGTTCAGGCCCGCAACCTGAATCCAACCGGTCACACCCGGCTGCCCCGCTACGTCCGCGGGAAAAACGGTACGATAGCCCAAGTCCACGGCACCTTTGTCTACCCGGACACCAATGCTCACGGCCAGGGCGAACAGCCACAGCCGCTGTATGCGGTCTGCTTTACCGCCCAGGAACTCTGGGGCCCGGACGCCGCAACCACAGACGATCTGTATATCGACCTGTGGGAAGATTATCTCGACCCAGCCTCAGGAGAGGAGTCATGAGTAGCGATCATCCTCACGGCCAGAGCGCCCACGATGCCCCGCCGAATCCCTACCTGGAGAAACACACGACTCCCGAACAGACCGCAGCCCTGGAGAAACGGGTACAAGCCCTAGAGTCCTTACTCGTTGCCAAGGGTCTGGTCTCTTCGGAAACGCTCGACAAACTGGTCGAAACGTATGAGAACGACCTCGGGCCGATCAACGGGGCCAAGGTCGTTGCCCGGGCCTGGATTGATCCCGCGTATAAAGAGCGCTTGCTCGAAGACGCCACCGCAGCCATTGCGGAACTCGGCTTCAGCGGCCTCCAGGGCGAACACATGGTGGTGGTTGAGAACACCCCGGACACCCATAACTTGGTCGTATGCACCCTGTGCTCCTGCTATCCGTGGCCGGTTCTGGGCCTGCCACCGGCTTGGTTCAAGGATGCCGCCTATCGCTCGCGGTCCGTGGTGGACCCGCGCGGCGTGCTGCGTGATTTTGGTCTGGAGCTCGACGAATCCACCGCGGTGAAGGTCTGGGACAGCAGCGCCGAAATCCGCTATATGGTGCTGCCCGAACGTCCCGCCGGAACCGAGGGTATGAGTGAAGCAGAACTCACCGCACTGGTCAGCCGTGACTCGATGATCGGCGTCGCCAGGGTCGAAAAGAATACTTTACGTTGACAAAACGCTTGGCAGATAGAGAACGGAAAGTATTCTTTCATTCAGCAGCATGAAGCCTACGCCCAATCGCAAAATCTCAAATATGGAAGGAGACGCCGCTCTGCCGCGGCAGAGCGGCGAGCTGGTCTTTCACGACGCCTGGGAACGACGCGCCTTTGCCCTGGCCGTGGCCCTGTGTGAGCAGGGGCAGTATCAGTGGGACGATTTTCGGGACCATTTGATTGCCGAAATTGGCGCCGCGGATACGGCCCGCGCCGACAACCCGGACGCACCTTTTCCGGGGTATTATGAACACTGGCTGGCCTCGTTGGAAAAGGTCCTGATCGAAAAGGGGCTCTGTACGCCCGGCCAACTCCGGACGGACGAGGGAGAAGAGACTTCCCCCCAGACTCCACCGTCGGGCGGGTCGCAATGCCCCGTCCCGCGTGTGCCGCGACCAATCTAGCCAATCTAGAAAGGCGGCAGGCTAGCCACTCAGCGCGTCGAGCCCGGCTTGCGAGCAGGCCACGTCTTCATCGACCGTGCCGCCGCCAACGCCGATCCCCCCGATGACCTCCCCGTCAACGACGATGGGCAGTCCGCCCCCGACCATAGTCGCCCGAGAGAAGTGCGACAAGCCAACGACCAGGGACTGGTCGTCTTTGATCGCGCTGTAGAGGTCTTGTGTCCCCACCCCAAACAACGAGGTGAACGCCTTGCGTTGACAGCCTTCCACCCCGAGCAGCGGGGCGCCGTCCATGCGGCCAAACGCCTTGAGGTTGCCGCCGTCATCAACAACCGCAACGTTCTGTTTGCAGCCCAGCTCCTCCGCTTTGGTGACAGCCGCGGCCACCATTTTTGCTGCGGATTCATACGAAATCGTGTTCTTGGCGTACGTCTTTGCCATAGTCAGCCCTCCTCTCCGGCTATCCGTATGCGGCCTGCTGACAAGAGTCAAGCTGCGTCCGCCCCTTTCTCTTGATCCGGTGCTACCAGACAGGATAGTGTTCGGGGGAAGGAAGGAGGGGCATGGGTATGTTTCTCATGCGTTTTACCGAGCGAGCCTATGTAGACTACTCGGAAGAAGATGTTCGTCAGAGTTTTCGCAGTGCGGTCCGCCTGACGTTTCCGAACACCCACTTCAGTCCAAGCCTGGGGGCGGACCTGTATCATACCTATCTCGACGAGTACGAGTATGCCGAAGAGGTTGGCTTTGACGGCCTGATGCTGAACGAGCATCATAATACCCCGACGTGTATGGGAGCGGCCATGAATCTCGAAGCCGCCATCCTGGCCCGCACCACCAAGCGGGCAAAAATCGTCCTGCTGGGCAATCCGCTCCCGATCTTCGATAACCCGCTACGACTAGCCGAGGAGTTGGCGGAGATCGATATGATCTCTCGAGGCCGACTCGTGTCGGGCTTTGTGCGGGGAACGGGCATTGAGAGCTGGGCGACGAATACCAACCCGGTGTATAACCGCGAGCGCTTTGAAGAAGCGCACGACCTGATTGTCAAAACCTGGACAACCCCAGGGCCGTGGCGCTGGGAGGGCAAGCATTACCAGTTTCGGGTCGTCAACCCGTTTGAACGGCCGCTCCAACAGCCGCATCCGCCCATCTGGATTCCCGGTATCGGCAGCCCGGAGACGCTGATCTGGTGTGCCCAGCATCACTATCCCTACATCTATCTGGAAACCGACCCCCAGGTGACCCTGGACCTGACCGCAATTTATACCGAGGCCGCCAGGCAGGTGGGCTATGAGCCGGGTCCGCAGAACTTCGGCTATCTCGTCCGCGTTCATGTCCAGGACACGGACGAAAAAGCGTATGAGGTCGGCAAAGGCTTTCTGATTGGGAATGCCGGTGTCGGTCGCGTACCGCTGCCGGGCGACTTCATGGCCCCGCCGGGCTATAACTCGCCCGAAGGAGCCAAGCGCATTGTCGACCAGTACCGGCGCTATGCGCTCCGGCCCGACCCCCTCTACGGTGGCGTTGATGCCGCGGGCTGGGAAAAGGTTGTGGAAAGTAACCGGGTGATTGTGGGTAACCCGGACACGGTGGTCAGGAAATTACGCGAAGTCCTCAGCGTGGTCCGCCCCGGCATTCTTGGCGTCTGGACGAATGACGGCACCATCGGACATGAAGACACGATGCGTTGTTTAGCCCTCATGGAGCACGACGTGCTCCCGGCAGTACGGGAAATGGGCAAAGAGCTGGGGCTGCCCGGTCCCTTTGAACACGCGCCGTAGAGCAGGGGCAACGACCATGCCAGAACATGCAGAACATAGTATCGAAGTCGGCGGCGCCACAATTCATTATCTGAAAGGCGGCCAGGGCAAGCCGCTCGTCATGCTGCACGGCGCGGAAGGTAGTCTCGGTTGGCGACAGTATCACGAACAGTTAGCCAAGTCCTTCACCGTCTATGCGCCAACCTGCCCGGGCTTTGGGCAGTCCGAACGTCCCCCCTGGCTCGAATCCTTTACGGACCTGGCACGCTTCAGTTTGTGGCTGTTGGATGCGCTGGAGCTGCCTCAGGTCGCCCTGGCCGGCCATTTCATCGGCGGCTGGCTGGCGGCAGAAATGGCGGTCATGTCGCCCAGGACGTTTAAGCGGCTTATCCTGATTGACGCGGCCGGCATCCAACCACGGGACGGAGAAATTGCCGATATCTTTCTGCACGGACAGGAGGGTACCAGACAACTGACGTATTTCGATTCGCAGCAGGTTGCCGAGTATGCCGAACTGTTTCAGCGCAAGCTGTCCAAAGAGGAGCGCGACATACAAACGCGCAACCAGGAAACTCTCGTCCGCTACTGTTGGAAGCCGTATATGTTCAGCCCTAGCCTGCCTGGGCTGTTAGGCCGAGTGCAGTTGCCGACTCTCATTATCTGGGGGCAGGACGATCGGATCGTGCCGCTGGAGTGTGGCACCTTGTATCAGCACGCTCTGCCCAACGCTCGCATAGAAATCATTCCGCAGTGCGGCCATTGTCCACCACTGGAAAAGCCGACCGAATGTGTCCGGCTCATACGCAGTTTTCTGACATAATGTGTACTCGGATGAAAGGAAAACGTCATGCCGCTCCATCCCCAGGTCGCAAAAGCTCTCGAACAAATGGCCGCTGCCGGCCCACCCTTACATCATCTCTCACCCCAGGAAGCGCGGGCCGCTATGGAAGCCGCACGGGGTGTAACGGCTGACCCCGAGCCGGTCGGCACGGTCGAAGACCGGCTGATACCCGGCCTGGCCGGCAAACAGCCGGTCCGTATATACACCCCCGCTGGAGACGGCCCGTTTCCCCTGTTGGTCTATTTTCACGGAGGTGGCTGGGTGGTTGGCAGTCTGAACACGGTAGATGCCTCCTGTCGTGCCTTGACCAATCTGGCCAACTGCGTGGTGGTCTCCGCAGACTACCGACTCGCACCGGAAGACAAATTTCCGGCAGCGGTCAATGACTGCTACGCGGCAACACGGTGGGTCGCGTTCAACGCAGCCGCCCTGAACGGAGATGCCTCTCGGCTGGCGGTGGGCGGTGAGAGTGCCGGGGCCAACCTAGCGGCCGCGGTCACCTTAAAAGCGCAAGAGAGCGGCCTGCCGGCTCTCGTCTATCAATTTCTCATGTACCCGGTCACAGCCCACGCAGTTGACCTGCCGTCACATACAGAAAACGCGGACGGCTATTTTCTGACAACCGAGATGATGGAGTGGTTCTGGAATCACTACCTCGCCAGTGAGGCGGATGGGCACAACCCGCTGGCCTCTCCCCTGCACGCCTCGACCGACCAATGCCGCTCCCTGCCGCCGGCCTGTATTGCCACCGCGGAATACGATCCCTTACGGGACGAAGGAGCCGCGTACGCAGCCAGGCTGCGCGAAGCGGGCGTAGCGGTCGAGTACATATGCTTCGAGGGGCTCATCCATGGCTTTATGGGTATGGCCAAGGTCGTTGAGCCGGCAGGGCAGGCATTGGAAACGGCTGCCGCGGCGTTGAGAACCGCCCTGCACGCATAATCATCCGTCGGTCGGGTGAGTGTCACGTCACCCGACCGTTCCGCTCGGCAGCGTCCGGCACGTGCCTGACCAACTCCACCGTAAGCCGAATATCCGGCTTCAGCAGTGCGCTCACATAGCAGCCGCGCTTGGCACGTTCGAGGAGGATCTGCAAATCTTGCTCCGAAGCCGCACTCCACACTGCCAGGGTTAAGGCTATTTCTTTCACTTGGCCCTTCGGCGGCGCTTTGGCATGCCCGTCAATCCGTTCAATGGCAATCTTGCGGCGCCGGGCGGCCGCTTTGAAGGCAATCGTCATACAGGAGAGCAGGGCGCCAAGAAAGGCCGTTAGCGGGTCCGGGCCGGTATCCTCTCCGCCATCGCTCGCCGGCTCATCAAGGCTCCAGGTATGACCCTGGCTCTGCACCTGGACGGCATAGCGAGCCCTAGCCGACATCGAACGGACTTCCCGTTTGCCGGGCGGTTCTTGAGACTGCTGCGCTTCCGGCTTTTGACTGCCGACTGTTGACTCAAGGTCTTCCAACGTCTCTTTCAGACCCTGACTCAAACGAGATGCCGCCACCCCGTCCGCCACCCGGTGGTCATAGGCAATGCTGAGCGTCAGCATCGGCCGGGCGATAATCTGCCCACTGCGCACGACTGGCCGCTCTTCAACCGCGCCCACAAAGACGAGGATGGGTTCACCCAGATTGATAACCGGCGTTCCAGCCCGAATGCCGAACATGCCGAGGTTTGAGACGGTCAGGCTGGCCTGACCCATATCCGCCGATTGCAACTGCCCCGCGCGAGCAGCTTCAACCAGTCGCTGCCTTTCCTGCACAAGCGATGTGATGGCCAGGCCGTCCGCCCCGCGGATGACCGGGACCAGCAGGCCACGCGGCGAGTCAACGGCAAAGCCGATATCCACCCCGTCATAGAGCACGAGATCTTCGTTTTCGACCGTCCCGTTGAGGTCGGGCAGTCCGGCCAGCACGCGTGCCGCCGCGTATAAAATCAGATCGTTGAGCGTCAGCCCGGCGATGTCCGCTCTGAGTCGCGCCCGGACCGCCTGCAGCGCGCTGGCATCGACCTCGATCATCTGGACGATATGCGGAATGGTCTGCCAGGCTGCCTGGACCCGGCGGGCGGAGGCCTTCCGAATGCCGGTCAGAGGGCGGCGTTCGCGCTCGGTCCGGGTTGGAGCGGAAGCAGGTCGAGCGGACGTCGCAGACTGCTGATGGGCAACCGCGTTCTCCGCGGCCTGCTCTACATCAGCCGCGGAAATCACGCCATCCGCAGATGACGGCGTCAGGGTTGAAAGATCAATACCGCGTTCAGCGGCCAGTCGCTTGGCTTTTGGGGAGGCGAGGACGCGCCCTGGGCGGGGTCCTGTTCGCTGTGGAGCAACCGGTTCGGCAGGTGGCAGAGCAGCGGTGGTATGCGCCCGGACTGGCGCGTCGTCAATCTCGCCAATGACGGTATGAATCGGGACCTCTTCGCCTTCTTGAACCACAACGTGGAGCGTCCCACTCGTGATCGCCTCAAGATCATACGTGGCCTTGTCTGTCTCTACTGTGACGAGCAGCTCACCGGCGGCGACGCGCTCACCATCTTTGCAGTGCCAGCGCACAACCACGCCCTCGGTCATGGCCTGGCCGAGTTTGGGCATCACGATCTTGGTATTTTGCACACCAGCCTCAGTCGACGAGTTCTTTGACCGCCTGATAAAGATCGTCCACCGAAGGAACAATAGCATCGACCAGGTGCTGGCTGGTCGGAATCGGCACATCAGGAATGGCCAGGCGCTTGAAGGGTTTGTCCAGATAGGGCAGGGCCTCTTCCAGGAGCAGCGCCCCGATCTCCGCCCCAACCCCAAGCGTACGATAGGCCTCTTCAACCACGATACAGGCTCCGGTCTTTTTGACCGACTCGATAATGGTTTCGCGGTCAAACGGATTCAGGGTACGCGGATCGACGATCTCGACCTCGATGCCCTCCTGGCTCAGCCGCTCCGCGGCTGCGAGCGCCCGACGCAGCATGTCCTGCCAGGCCACAATCGTCACGGCTTCGCCCTCACGTCGGACGACTGCTTTGCCAAAGGGAGTCAGCACCTCTCCGTCCGGCACCTCGCCCCGCATTTGGTACAACAGTTTATGCTCAAAATAGATGACCGGATTATCCAGTCGAATCGCCTGCTTGAGCAGGCCCTTCGCGTCTGCCGGCGTTGAGGGCACGGCGCACAGCAGGCCGGGCGCGTGCATGATAAAGGCTTCGGGACAGGCTGAATGCTCGGGCCCAAAACCCGAGCCGCCCGAGGGGGCGCGCACCACCAGCGGAATCGTATGCGCCCCACCGTGCATATAGCGCCACATACCGGCCTTAAAGAAAATTTCATCACCCGCGGTGATGACGAAATCGGCAAACTGAAGCTCCACCACCGGACGCAGGCCCATCGATGCCGCGCCCACCCCGGCGCCGACCATCACACTTTCGGAGATAGGCGTATCGAACACGCGATCCGGACCAAACTTCTCAAGCAGCCCGTCGGTGACTTTGAAAATCCCGCCCCAGACCGCAACGTCCTGGCCGTACAGGATCACATTTTCATCGCGCCGCATTTCTTCGGCGAGTGCGTCATTAATCGCCTGACTATAAGTCAGTGTTGGCATAAACACTCCTGAGGAGGTTGGGGATTAGGGGTTATGCGTAAACATCTTGCAAGGCGACTTCCGGTGCGAGCAGCGGAGCCGCCCGCATGGCTGCTACGGCGGCTTCAACCTGCCGGTCTGCGTCGGCCTGTATGCCGTCCACGTCCGCCGGCGTCAGAATACCTCGGTCGCATAGGGTGTGTTGCAGCTTCGGCAGGGGGTCTTTGTCCGCCACGGTGTTGCGGTCCGTCCGGTATTCCTGCTGGTCGGCCACATAATGCCCTTGGAGCCGTGTCACTTTGGCTTCAATCAGCGTCGGGCCATGACCGGCCCGCGCCCGTGCCACAGCCTGTTCCATGACTTCATACACCGCCACCGGATCACTCCCGTCAACCACGACGCCGGGGACGTTATAGCCCGCGGCCCGGTCCGCGATATGCTCGACCGCGGTCGAGCGGCTGGTCGGCATGGAAATCGCGAAGCCGTTATTCTCACAAAAATAGATGCAGGGCAGTTTCTGAACCGCCGCCCAGTTAAGCGCCTCGTGGAACGGGCCCCGGTTCGCGGTCCCATCCCCAAAGAAATAGGTCACCACTGTGTCCGGTTGCTTGCGCTTGAGCGCCATGCCCACGCCAACCGAGACAACAAAGCTGCCACCCAAGGTCCCACTCTCACCCAGAATACCCTTTTGCACATCCACGACGTGCATCACCCCACCCTTACCACGACTGGTCGCACCCTCCTTCCCAGCCATATCGGACAGCATGTCGGCCAGGCTCACGCCCCGTGCGATCATATACGCCACGCCGCGATGGCCGTACAAGATGTAGTCATCCGGGCGGAGCGCTTCGATGGCGGCGATCTGCGCCACCTCCTGGCCGGCGCCCACGTGCAGCGACGGAGGTAGTTCGCCGGCCATAGCCAACTCGACGATTTTCGCCTCAAAGCGCCGCGCCAACACCGAGTTCTTGTACACTCTGACGAGTTGTTCCTGGTCCATAGGCTCCTCTTTTTCATCGGTCGGCCTAGGCCAACCCAAGATGCTGGATGATCCCGCCATCGACGGCAAACGCCTCACCGGTCACAAAACGCGACTGCTCGCTCGCCAGGAAGAGCGCCACATCGGCCACATCTTCCGGCGTGCCATTGCGCTGGAGCGGGGTGTTCCGGGCCAGGAGGTCGCTGATGCCCTTCTGGCTGATTAAGGTCTCGTGAATCATTTCGGTGTCGATCACACCGGGACAGAGGGTGTTGGCGCGGATACCTTTGGGGCCATAGGTCACCGCAATCGCTCGGGTCAGGGCTAGAATCGCGCCTTTACTGGCCGTGTAGGCATGGGCGTCCTGGGCTCCGCGCAGAGCCGCAATGGAAGCAGTGTTGATAATGACCCCGCCGCCGCGTTCGATCAGCTTGGGAATCCCGTATTTGCAAAACAGGAAAATCCCGCCGACATTAATGTCCATAATGCGCTGCCAGTCGTCCTCGGTACAGTTGACGATATCGCTCATGGCAATGCCGAAGCGCTGCGTCGCCGAGTAGCCGATACCGGCGTTGTTATACAGGATGTCAAACCCGCCCCAGGCGTCCTGAGCCGTTTGTAGAACGGCTTGCACGTTCGCGGCCTTGGACACATCTCCGACGGCCCCAACCGCCTCGCCCCCGGCGTTTTTGACGGCGGCAACCGCAGTCTCAACGGACTCCGCGTCCAGGTCATTGATCACAATCTTTGCCCCTTCTGAGGCAAAGCGCTTGGCGGCCACTAGCCCCTGGCCCCGCCCAGAGCCGGTAATCAGAGCGATCTTGTTTTCCAGTTGTCCCATAACAGCCTTCCTCCCACAATGCCCGCTTTGTTTACTCGAAAACATTCCAGAGATAAAGAGGAGCGATGCCTGACCATCATCAACTCTCGAACTTCATTTGGCAGATTGCGGATTTGTTACGAGGACCGTACCGTCCGCCGCAATATGAACGGGTGATGTTCCCGCTGACGGTGCTGCGCCGGTTCGATTGCGTGTTAGCCTCTACCAAGGAAAAGGTGCTGGCCGCACATAGACACTTGCAGGGCAGGTTCGAAGATGAAGCTTTAGACGCTATGCTCAACAAGGCGGCGGGTCAGCGTTTTCACAATCGGTCGCCACTCGACTTTGAAAAACTCAAAGGCGACCCGAATCAGATAGAGAAACAATCGTTTCTCAGTTCTGCAATATCGACCTCCACCCCAACGTTGTTGACAACCTCGCTATGGGTCGGCTCTTCGAGGACCTGATACGGCGCTTTAACGAAGCGGCAAACGAGACCGCGGGCGATCATTTTACCCCGCGCGAAGTCATCCGCCTGATGGTTGATATCCTGTTCGACCCGGATGATGACACGTTGACGAGGCCCAGCATCGTCCACAAGCTCCTTGACCCGGCGTGCGGGACGGGCGGGATGCTGGCTGAGGCCCAGAATTATTTGCGGGAGCATAATGCCAAGTCCGAGCTTTGGGTATTCGGACAGGATTTCAATCCGCGCGCCTATGCCATTGCCGCCTCGGACTTGCTCATGAAGGGTAACGAGAACAGTGCTATTCGCTTCGGCGATTCACTGACGAACGACCAATATCCATCTGGGGACTCAGAAACAAAAGGGCAGTTTGATTATTTGCTGGCCAATCCGCCCTTCGGGGTGGACTGGAAAAAACAGAAGAGCGAGGTTCAGCGTGAGCATGAAAAGCTGGGGTTCGGCGGACGGTTTGGAGCAGGTCTGCCACGGGTGAATGACGGTACCCTACTCTTCTTGCAGCATATGATCAGCAAGTTTGAGCCTTACCGACCCGAGCAGCAAAAGAACGGCGCGCGCTTAGCCATTGTTTTTAATGGCTCACCGCTATTCACCGGCGGCGCGAGTAGTGGGGAGAGTGACATTCGCAAATGGGTCATTGAGAAGGACTGGCTTGAAGCTATTGTCGCTCTGCCGGAACAGATGTTCTACAACACTGGCATCGGTACCTATATCTGGATCGTCACCAACCGCAAGCAACCACACCGTAAAGGTAAAATTCAACTCATTGATGCCCGCGCCCGCTGGAAGCCCATGCGGCGCAGCCTGGGCGACAAGCGATGTGAGATGGGTGAAGACGATATTGCTGCTGTGGTGTGTGAGTATGGCCGGTTTGGCGAGAGTGAGACGAGCAAGATTTTCGATAACCAGGATTTCGGCTATCAGCGTGTACCTATCGAGCGACCCTTGCGCCTGCGCTATAAAATGAGTCTTGAGCGTAAGCGCAACTTTTTGGATGCCGGGCCACATCTGCTTCGTGATGTGCAGGAAATTGACCAGATACTAGGCCATGAACCCCAAAGCGACTGGAATGAAGTCGAGGCGTCTATCACAGACTTACTCAAACAACGAAATAGTCGGTGGAGAGCGACCGAGCGCAAGCTCTCCCGTGATGTGTTCACCGATCGTGATCCCAAAGCCGCACCGGTCATTCTCAAAGAACGTAAAGTCAAGAGAGAACCCAGAGCCCGTGTCTGGGGCTGGTTCCCGGACGAACAGAACACGGTCGAGCTCCTCTATGAAGCGGACACCAAACTGCGCGACTTTGAGAACGTGCGCTTGAAAGACAACATCGCGGACTATTTTCACCGCGAAGTTGAGCCGCACGTGCCTGACGCCTGGCGGATGGAGAAAAGATCAAAACCGCCTACGAGATCAACTTCAACCGCCACTTCTACAAATACACCCCGCCCCGTCTATTGACCGAGATTGACGCCGACCTCAAGCAGATGGAAGAAAAGATTGTTCGGTTGCTGAGAGAGGTGACGGCGTGACTAGCAGCCAACGCGCAGAGCTGGAAGTTCCCTGGCAATCCGTACAGCGAGCAAACTGGCAGTTATCCCCCGTCAAACATCACTTCGACATTCTGTTGGGCAAGATGCTCCAGCCTAAAAAGCGGTCTCCAGAAGATGTTGAAGTCCCCTATCTCAAAACTTAGCATATTCAGTGGGACGGAGTTTTAACTGAGGACCTGCCCACAATGTGGGCACCTGATGAGATAAGCAGTCTACGGGTGAAAAAGAGGGATCTGCTCGTCTGTGAGGGTGGAGAGGTCGGACGTGCAGCAATTGTCACAGAGGCATTGCCTGAAGACTGCATTATTCAAAACGCTCTCCATCTGGTTCGTCCAAAGAAATCGGGAGACATCCGTTTTCTGAGATACGTACTGCGACACGCAACATCCCAGGAATGGCTCGACGTGCTGTGTAATCGGGCCACCATCGCTCATTTTACCGTGGAAAAGTTCAGTGAGATGTGGGTGCGGTTTCCCCCACTTCCCCAACAGCGCGCCATTGCCGACTTCTTAGACCGAGAAACAGCCAAGATTGACGTACTGATTGCAGAAAAAGATCGCCTGATCAAATTACTGGCTGAAAGGCGCCGGGCCCTCATAACACAGTATGCGTGATTCGGGCGTGGAGTGGTTGGGAGAGATTCCGAGGTATTGGGAGAAACAATACGCGAGATGGCTATTCAGAGAAGTTGACGAACGTTCGGATACAGGTGAGGGAGAGCTATTAACCGTCTCACATCTGACAGGGGTAACCCTCCGCTCAGAAAAAGATGTAAACATGTTCATGGCTGAAACTTTGGAAGGTTACAAGATTTGTCAACCAGGGGATTTAGTCATCAATACATTGTGGGCGTGGATGGGAGCGATGGGGGTAGCGTTTCAGCGTGATATTGTCAGTCCCGCGTGTTTGGATAAAGAAATAGCGAAACTGGATAGCCTAAACATTGCAGCTCAAGGAACTATCAAACTTCTCCAAGAGCGCCGGGCCACTCTGATTTCAGCCGCGGTTACCGGCCAAATTTGCGTGGGGGTAGAGCCTTGCGGCTTGAACGTCTCACGCTGACCGACGACCGTTCTATGAAGAGGTGATATTGCTCCCTGATGTACGATGGCGCAGATATTGCGTTGCTGTACCGTAAAGCGGACCTTCGAGGTCCGTTACCTTGTGGTGTATGATATCAATATCGCTGCCGAGTTTACTCGTCCACGTACCGTTTTCTAATTGTCTTGCCATGTGAGTCGGGGTCCCATCGCTATTCGCGTATATAACAACTTTTTGCCACCCCACTTCAGGTTCTCCACCCTCGCACGGCTCATAGCCAAGCGTTTGGAACACTTCGATAAACCGCTCTATTTTTTCTTCCCGGCTTATGGAAGGCGGCCAATAGTACGCCCGCTCTGGACGAGGCCACCAGAATCTTTGCGAGTCTTCTGCGGCCCACGCAATACAATTGTACGCGGGGGTCGCGGGGCTCGTCTGGTGATAGGTATGCAGATTCGGGAATAAACGACTATCCGCCATTCTGGTTAGTCGCGCTGAAGGTCTGTGCGTCTGCCCACCGAAGCCAAGCGTCTCTCATTTTTTCGAGATTACCCCTATCTTCAGGGGGGACAGGATCATGCCCGGTGATGATAAAGAGCGCCCAGAACCAATGATCGACGCGTTTCCGAAGCTCCCGTATAATAAGAGGAACAACATCCGGCCCCATGGCGATGATGCGTTGGTACGCACCATGGTTTGTAATTTCTGTTCCTGAAGAGGAATACCGTGTATCCGCAAGCCACTCATCCCGTAACGCGCAAAATCGGACTTCAAACGGATCATTACGATACGCCAACCCGTTCCGGCTGCTCGTCTGTTGCCCATTTGTATCGTGTTTTGCCATACGGTCTCCTTTTGACCTGTGGTCCTTCCTCCTCTTGGTAGGATGGTATGCCACGACGTATGTCTATTCAAGATAGCGTCACAAGCGTATAACTTCACACCGAGAGGATACCGACAAAAAGGACACCAGCATGACAACACTCCCCCACAGCGAAGCCGCCACAGCGAAGCCGCTTTCGAGGGTGTCATCGAAGCCCACCTGATCGCTAACGGCTACCACAACATTACGAGCCCGTTTGACCGGACACGGGCGATTTCCCCGGACGAATTTATCGGCTCCATCAAGGAAACCCAGCCCACGGAGTGGGGGAAGCTGGAAGCCCTACACGCCAAGGACACCGCCGCTCAGATCCTGACTGACCCTGGTCCTAGACTTTGTAAATGATCGAGAAGGGATACAAGGCGCTTTTAAGCAGTTCTATGAAGGCGCGGAGTGTGGTCAGGAAGCGCAGCCCGAACAGCTCTATCAACTAAGATTCGAGCTCGATGCCTCGGGCGTGTATCTGCAAGAAGAAGTCGAGCGTTTTTGCGAGATATATTTCAAGCCCAAGCAGCGCCAAAGCCCGGCGGATCATCAGTCTATGAACGCTACGCTTGATCCGGCGGTTGATCGGTTTCGCGCGTTGTCTGAAAAGAATGAGGAAGAAGCTGTATTGTGGCGCGGCAAGCTGGCCTCCTTTCGCAACCTGTATTCCTTCCTCGGCCAAATCCTGCCGTATCAGGACTCTGACTTGGAACGCCTCTATATTTTCCTTCGCCATCTCTCGTCCAGACTCCCACGTCGTTCAGACGAGGCCCAATATGATTTCGACACCGCTGTCCGGCTTGAGTATTACCGCCTCCAGAAAATCAGCGAAGGTTCGATCAGTCTCAAAGAAGGCTCTGCCTCGCCTCTGGATGGCCCGCATGAAGTCGGGACAGGTGTCGTACGCGACGGGTCAATCACGCTGTCTCAGTTGATTGATATTGTCAATGAACGCTTTGGGACTGACTTTAATCAAGCCGATCAGCTCTTTTTCGACCAGATCGTTGAGACGGCAACACCCTCGGAAGAACTTCAACAAGCGGCCCAGGTCAACTCTGCTGATAAGTTCGCGCTGTTGTTCAAGCGCCTGTTGGAGACATTATTCGTTGAACGCATGGACCGGAATGAAGAAATCTTTGCGCGCTACATGAATGACCGGAATTTCCAAAAACTCTTGTCAGACGGGATCGGCACAGAAGTCTACCAACGTCTTAACGGTCGCAAGTCGGCGCGGGCCTATGATTGGAAAGACAAGAAAGACCCCACCCCTTCTGTGCCAGATTAAGGCAATCTTCAGTGTGAATGAGCAGAGTGTCACCCGACCTCACCCGACCGCAATAGCCTTCCGCCCTCGAATATGAAAAACCTCCTGACATGGCAGTACTGAGCCTTCAGGATGTCCGGGTCAGCTTTGGAGGGCCGCCGTTGCTGGACGGGGTGAGTGTGCAGCTCGAAGCGGGGGAGCGGGTTGGCATCCTGGGTCGAAACGGGACGGGGAAGTCTACCCTGATGAAAGTGATTCAGGGTGAGGTTCGTCCCGATGCCGGTCAGCTCGTCCGCGCAAAGGATACACGCACCAGCTTGCTCCCGCAGGACATTCCGTTGTCTCTCCCTGGCACGGTGTTGCAGTGCGTGACCCAGGGCTTAGGCCGGCTGGGCGACACTCTGGCGGCCTATCACACCGTCAGTGCTCGAGTGAGCCAAACGAGTGACCCGAAACTGCTCCGGCAGTTGGAGCGGCTGCAACAGACTGTCGATAGCAACGGCGGCTGGCTGGTTCATCAGCGGGTTGAGCAAACACTGACCCAGTTGAAACTCGACGAGCGTGCTGCATTCAACACGCTTTCCGGCGGGCTCAAACGCCGCGTGCTGCTGGCCGAAGCCTTGGTGAGTGATCCCGATATCCTGCTGCTCGACGAACCGACCAACCATCTCGATGTCGAATCTATTACCTGGCTCGAAGAGTTCTTGCTGCAACAGGGCAAGACCCTCGTCTTTGTGACCCACGATCGTATGCTACTCAAAAATCTTGCCACCCGCATTGTGGAACTTGACCGGGGGCGTTTGACCAGTTGGGCGTGCGACTATGAGACCTTCCTGGAACGGAAACAGGCGGCACTTGAAACTGAGGCCCAACACTGGGCCCAGTTCGATAAAAAATTAGCCCAGGAAGAGGCCTGGATTCGTCAGGGCATTAAAGCCCGCCGGACTCGGAATGAGGGCCGCGTGCGGGCCCTTCAGGAGTTACGGGCAACCCGGAGCAACCGCCGAGAGCAACCCGGTACGGTCCGTCTCCAGGTCCAGGAAGCGCAACGCTCTGGAAAACTCGTGCTACGGGCGCAAGATGTCAGCTACGCCTATGCCGACCAGCCCGTTGTCAAGGATTTCTCCACGGTGATTATGCGTGGTGATAAGATCGGCATCATCGGTCCGAACGGAATAGGGAAAACGACGCTGCTTCAGCTTTTATTGGACGAACTCATGCCCCAACACGGCAGTGTCCAGCACGGCACCAACCTGGCAGTCGCCTATTTCGATCAACTCCGCACGCCGCTTGATGCAGACAAAACGGTCCAGGAGATTGTGGGACGGGGAAACGATCACGTCACCTTCAATGGCCAGGAACGCCATATCATCGGTTACCTGCAAGACTTTCTGTTTTCGCCGGACCGTGCCCGGAGTCCGGCGAGCGTCTTGTCCGGCGGAGAGCGGAACCGGGTGTTGCTCGCCCGCCTGTTTACCCAGCCTTCGAATGTGTTGGTCTTGGACGAGCCCACCAACGATCTCGACGCCGAGACCCTGGAACTGCTCGAAGAACTCTTGCTCGCCTACTCCGGTACGATCCTTTTGGTGAGCCATGATCGTACTTTTCTCAATTCAGCGGGTAATGTTGCCGCTGACAGTGCTGCGCCGGTTTGATTGCGTGTTAGCCTCTACCAAGGAAAAGGTCCTATCTGAACATAGGCGCTGGCGGGATAGACTTGAAGATGAAGCACTGGACTCCAGGCTCAACAGGGCGGCGGGTCAGCGTTTTCACAACCACTCTCCGCTTGTCCAAGGCTGTATTAACGGTTTCTCCGAAAAAGAGATGAGAAAGGCACCGCCAGCGAGAGAAGTGGGCCGGACGGCTCTAGTTTAGCGAGTTTTATTATAGAGACGACGAGTCGGGGAATCGCCCAACGGAGGGCTCAAAGTATAGTGGGGCTTGGTATCGACACCGAGTTTCTCCAGTTTTTTCTCAAGCTCCTGATATTTTTGGACGACGCCCTTGTCGATCCGCGGGTTACGCTTCAGCATTTCTCGCGGGTCAAATTGAATTTTTTTCCCTTGGGTTGCCATTTTAGAAACGCTCCTTTGTATGAACGAACATGAAAAGCTGTTCACGATTCATATAATCGCGTAAAAGCTCAAAGTACTCTTGAATCTTCTCTCGCAGTTTTGGCTTTGCCCCATAATCGTCTATCTCGAGACCAACTTCCTCCTGGAGGGTCTTCATGTCAATGCCTCTTCCGTGAGAGTGCCATCGTTCTGTTTTGTTCAGGACATCAGCAATTTCCCTCGCACGATCTTTTCTCATCTGGTCAGTTACAGCTAAGCCACGATCCTCCGTTCTCTCCCAGGTCTTAAACTTGTACTGAGAGAGCCATTTAATCAAAAGTTCGTTCGACAGTTCGCGTGCCTGCTCAAATTGGTAGAGTTCCCCCAAATCGAGTTTACTGACCAGCGCGTACTCGACAGTTGAGAGTTCTTCTTCTTTGGACTTGTTTGCGAGACGTTCGAATTGGTTCAGATAAGAGAGCGCTGGCACCAATTTGCCGTCTTTCTCAATTTGCGGATCAATAGGCCCTAAATAGGAAAAATAATCCATCATGATGTGGTCGGCGCTCAGGGCAAAAATTGTTCCCGCAGACATCGCCCGGTCCGGCACAACGACGATAACCTCACGGTAGGCGTTCCGCACGGTGCCAACCATGCGCTCAACCACTTCGACGACCCCGCCGGGTGTATCAAGAATAATAGCGATAGTGTCTTTCTTATCCTTCAACCCCTCAATGGCACTGCGCACCTCAAGGTCAAGTCCCGGGGTGATCGGGCTCATAATTGCCATAACGTCGGCAGAGAGCTCGTTACCGATACAATTGAGCCGATCGTCCAATTGTCTTCTAATATGGTCGTCTAACGGCCGCATACCTTCACATCCTCACCTTCCCGGAATTATTTACAAATGGGGTGGACTTCAAAATGGGAATTTTCTACATCTAGTGAGCCGACTTTTCAAGGATTGGGTTTAAGGACACGGATATGATAACAACCCCCCACAGCGAAGCCGCTTTCGAGAGCGTCATTGAAGCGCACCTTCTCGCTAACGGTTACCGCAACATTACGAGCAAGTTTGACCGGACACGGGCGATTTTCCCGGATGAGATTATTGGCTTCATCAAGGACACGCAGCCTGAAGAGTGGAGAAAGCTAGAAGCCCTGCACGCCAAGGACACTACCGCTCCGGTCCTGACCGATCTGTGTAAATGGATGGACGCGTGTGGTGCGCTGCACACGCTACGTCACGGATTCAAATGTTACGGACGCACTCTGCGAATTGCTTACTTCAAGGCGGCCCACGGGCTCAACCCCGACTTGGAAGCACGCTATGCTGCCAATCGCGTTGGCCTGACTCGCCAACTCCACTTCAGCGACCGCAACACAGCGCTTTCCCTCGATATCACCCTCAGCCTGAATGGTATTCCCGTCGCAACCCTTGAACTCAAGAACCCCCTCAGCGGACAAACCGTAGAACAGGCCAGACAACAATACCGGACAGACCGCGACCCGCGAGAAACGATCTTTGAATTCAAACGCCGCACCTTGGTGCACTTTGCGGTAGATACTGAAGAAGTGTGGATGACTACCCGTCTGGCGGGCGAGGCCACGCATTTTTTACCCTTTAATAAAGGGCATGAGCATGGCGCTGGAAATCCACCCGACCCGCAGGGGCGGACCTACCGCACTACCTATTTGTGGGAAGAGGTCTTGCAACGGGATAGCCTGCTTGACCTTCTGGCGCGCTTTTTACACCTCCAAGTCGAAGAGAAGCGCGACGAAGATGGGCGGCAGTTCACAAAAGAAAGCCTGATTTTTCCGCGCTATCACCAGCTACAGGCCGTCCGTCTCTTAGTCGATGCTGCCCGCCGCGAGGGCATAGGTCATAATTACTTGATCGAACACTCGGCAGGTAGTGGAAAGAGCAACACCATTGGCTGGCTGACGCATCGCCTCTTTACATAATGACCAGGAGCAGCGCGTTTTTGATAGCGTTATTGTCATTACCGACCGCCGAGTGCTTGACCAGCAGCTTCAGGATACGATCTATCAGTTTGAACACCGCCAAGGTGTTGTCCAGAAGATTGATGAAGGCTCACGCCAGTTGGCGCGGGCGCTGGAAAGCGCGGTTCCGGTTATTGTCACCACCCTGCAAAAATTCCCCTTTGTGTCGCGTCAGTTACTCAAGCTGGCGGAAGAACGCCAACAGAACGGGGCGGCGTGCTGCCGACTCGACGTTGTGCCGTCATTATTGATGAGGCCCACAGCTCTCAGTCCGGGGAGTCAGCAACCGAGCTGAAGGGCGTACTGGGCGGCGAAGCGCTGCAAGAGGAAGCCCGCCAGAGAGCCCAGGAAGAAGGGCAAGCGCACCTGGAAGAACTCTTCCGCAGCATGGCCAAGCGGGCGCGGCAGGCAAATCTGAGCTTCTTCGCCTTCACGGCAACGCCGAAGCATAAGACCCTGGCCCTCTTCGGGCAGAACGGCGTTCCCTCGCATCGGTACACCATGCGTCAGGCTATTGAAGAAGGCTTTATCATGGATGTCCTGCGTCACTACACGACCTATACGACCTACTTCAAACTGATGAAGTCGTGCGAGGACGACCCGAACGTCAAACAGAAACAAGCCGCCCGTGCCCTCTCCCACTTTATGCGTCTGCATCCGCACAACATTGCCCAGAGGACGCGAATTATGGTCGAGCATTTTCAGACCTTCACCCGTCACAAGATTCGCGGCAGAGCGAAAGCTATGGTGGTGACAGGCTCACGTCTTGAGGCCGTGCGTTACAAGCAGCACTTTGACCGCTACATCAAGCAGCAGGGATATCCGATTAAGACGCTGGTCGCGTTTTCCGGTGTCGTGACAGACGATGTCAGCAAAGAGAAAACATATACCGAAGTAGAAATGAACGGCGGCCTGCGAGAGCGTGAGTTGCCGGAGCGGTTCGCAACAGGCGAGTACCAGGTCTTGCTTGTTGCAGAGAAATACTAGACCGGCTTTGATCAGCCCCTGCTGCACACCATGTATGTGGACAAACGGCTCGCCGGTATTCAAGCCGTCCAAATGTTGTCCCGCCTCAACCGTATCCATCCTCACAAAGAAGACACCTTTGTGTTGGACTTCGTGAATGATCGTGAAGAGATTCAAGACGCTTTTAAGCAGTTCTATGAAGGCGCGGAGTGTGGTCAGGAAGCTCAGCCTGAGCAGCTCTATCAACTGAAATTCGAGCTCGACGCCTCGGGCGTGTATCTGCCAGAAGAAGTCGTGCGCTTCTGCGAGATATATTTCAAGCTCAAGCAACGCCAGAGCTCGGCGGATCATCAAGCTATGAACGCTGCGCTTGATCCCGCGGTCGATCGGTTTCGCGCGTTGGCTGAAGAGAATGAGGAAGAAGCTGAACTATGGCGCGGCAAGCTGGCCTCCTTTCGCAACCTGTATTCCTTCCTCAGCCAAATCCTGCCGTATCAGGACTCTGATCTAGAACGCCTCTACATTTTTCTCCGCCATCTCTCGTCCAAACTCCCGCGCCGTTCAAACGAGGCTCAATACGATTTCGATGATGCGGTTCGGCTTGAGTATTACCGTCTCCAGAAAATCAGCGAAGGTTCGATCAGTCTCAAAGAAGGCTCTGCCGCGCCTCTGGATGGCCCGCATGAAGTCGGGACAGGCGTCATACGCGACGGGTCAATCATGCTGTCTCAGTTGATCGGTATTGTCAATGAACGCTTTGGGACTGACTTTAATCAGGCCGATCAGCTCTTTTTTGACCAGATCGTTGAAGCCGCAACGCTCTCGGAAGAGCTTCAACAAGCGGCCCAGGTCAACTCTGCCGATAAGTTTGCGCTGCTCTTCAAACGCCTGCTGGAGACATTATTCGTTGAACGCATGTACCAAAACGAAGAAATCTTTGCGCGCTATATGAATGATCGAAATTTCCAAAAATTAGTATCAAACGGGCTCGGCTCAGAAGTCTATCAACGTCTTAACGGCCGCAAGTCGGCGCGGGCCTATGACTGGAAAGACAGGAAAGACCCGACTCCTTCTGTGCCAGACTGAGGCAATTTGCAGGATGGCTACGCTCATCCATCCTGCAAAACTAATTCTTCCATCTCCTCAATTCATGTCATAATAGAGGTCTCCGGGGGGGTATCTTATGGGACTCATATCTTTTCTGACCGTTGCTACGGCTGCACTGCTGCACACTCCGTGTACGTTCCAGTCCTTACAGCCCACAGAGGCCCACTACCACGTGGCCGTCGTGGATCACTTTTATCCGGGCGATGAGGTGTTCGAGACGCAGAAAGAGCGGACAACCCAGCGCTGGCTGTACGGGAGCGTCGATCTGGACCGCGATTGGATTCGCGAACCCTATTATCATGGCGACATGGTCAGCCTGATTGCGGCCCATCCCCTGATTTCGCTTATTCCGTATCCCGTCAGAAACTACGCTCCGCCCAAACACGAACTGCTGGCGACGCTGCGGCGTATCAAGCGGCAAGTCTTTCTGGGCGAACGTATTGATGCGGTCTTGATGTCATGGGAATCATCCACCCTGGTCAGTGCTTTTGAAAAACCCCTCCGGCTCGAACGTGCAGAGGCGTACAAAGCCCAAATCAGAAAGTGGGGAGAGTCGGAGAAAACCTGGCTGTTGACCTATGAGATTATTCGGACGCTTGAGGCCCTAGTTGATTCGGGGGTGAGCGTGTACACCATCGCCGGCAACGGCGGACCGGGCATGGTCAATACCTACTCCTTTGCAAACGGGGTCATCACCGTTGGGGCGGTGGAATCGGAGTTGCAGCGTTTTGTCGCGGATAATGTCTTTGTCGATCTCCACGACCAGGCCGCCTACCTGATCCGTCTGATTTCCCAGGCGCCAGGCAAGCCTATCGGCTATGACGTCAACAACGATCAATGCCCGGACATTCCGATTACGTGCATTTCCGGTTATTCTCCGACTCGGAGCGAGTACCCGAGTCAGTCGTTCTGGTCTATCCGCGGCTCGTCCTTTGCCGCACCCACGGCTCTGCGGCGGCAGTTCAGCACGGAGCATCTCCCCTGCCCCTTGGTCGAAGGTGTACAGAGCGTGCAATAACCCCCGATTTTATTTCAGTCCCCTCGCCGCCCGTTTGAGCACGCGCACTCCCGTACGGACCTCTTCCACTTTGAAGAGCAGACCGAGCACAAGATAGACACCCCCGCCGGCGACCAGGATTCCAGCCAGGCGGAGGAGACGCTCACCGGTCAGGAGCGAGCCGGGAGCAGCGGACAGAGGCTGGCTGAAAAAAAACAGGCAGCCGCCCACAACCACAGCTAACGAGACATGGGTCCCAAGACTCCGTAGGAGGATTCCTTCATCCAGCGGACCGTGTCGTCGCCGAAAAATAACGTACAGGACAAGCGTATTCAGATAGGACACCAGCGAGGTCACCAGCGCAATGCCCCAGTGGCTCCATACCTGCATCAGCAGCCAACAGCCAGCCGCGTGCAGCCCGATCGAGCCGACGCCAATCCAAGCGGGCGTTCGGGTGTCTTTTGTAGCGTTAAAGAGGCGCACCATCACCTGACTGGTCCCATAGGCCAGGATGCCAACCCCGTAGGCCATCAGGGCTTGGCTGGTCATGGCTGTGTCTTCCGGGGTAAATTGACCGCGTTCGTACAGCAGGCGGGTAATGGGCAGCGCCAAGGCAATCAGGAGCGCCGTTGCCGGCAGGGCAAGGGCGAAGAGCAGAGAGAGCCCGGCCTCGGCCTGTTTTTTGAAGGTCGCAAGCTGTCCCTCGTTGTGGGCGCTTGAGAGTTCGGTCAGCAGGACAGTATAGACCGGAACCGCGACCAGACTGACCGGTAACAGAAACACCCGAAAGGCATACGCCAGCGCAGAAATACTGCCCTCGGCCAGGGTTGATGCCAGCGCTCGAGCCACAAAGGCGTTAATCGGCACAACCGCGGTGGCAATAAATGCGCCGAGCGCAAGGCCCCCCATTTCTCGTAGGGCCGGATGGGAGAAAGCCAGGGTCAGTCGATAGCGGATACCGCAGCGTCTCAGGGAGGGCAGTTGGATCAGCACCTGGAGGCTGCTGCCGACCACAACGCCGATTGCCAGGCTGGTAATGCCATACCTGGGAGCGAGGGCCAGGGCGCACAGAATCATGACCAGATTGAAAAACACCCCCGCGTATTCCGGCATGGCGTAGTGGTCGAGGCTGTTGAGCGTGCCCTTCATCACGGCCAGCAGACAGTGCAGAACCAGCATGGGCAGCATGAACCGGAACAGAAAAACCGCCAAGGCATGATCGTCCCCGGCTAAACCGGGCGCGGCAACAGTCATCAGGCCAGAGGCAAAAACATAGCACCCACCGGCCAGCAGCACGGCCAACAGGATAGCCCCATTCAGAGCGAGGCTGAAAATCGTGCTCAGCTCGTCTTTCTTGTCGCGATAGCGAGTGATGACCGGCACGAAAAAATTGCTCAGCACCCCGCTGAAGAAGAGAGTCTGCATCATTTCCGGGACGTTATACGCAACCAGAAAGGCGTCCGTCAGGCGAGATGCCCCAAACAGCGCAGCCTGAACGGCTTCCCGGATAAAACCCAGCGGCCGGCTCAGCAGGGTCGCAATAATAATAGGGCGGCCCTTCCGAGCGATCCGGGACCGCAAAGAGTCAGGGGTCTGTCGGGGGGGGGCTACCGGCGTGTCAGTTGAGGGCACCCCATGACTATAGCAGGGACGTGGAGCAGCGTCAGGAAGACGCAGTGAAAGAAGCCGCGCCGCGGGTTCAGCCGGCCACCACCGGGTTTTCCAAGACGCCAATGCCCTCCACTTCAATCCGGACCGTATCGCCAGGCTTGAGAAAGCGTGGCGGCTCGCGATAGGCACCGACGCCTGAGGGGGTTCCGGTAGTGATCACATCGCCCGCTTCCAGGGGAAAGATATGCGACAGGTACTCGATCAAGTAGGGAATCCGAAAAATCAGATTTTTCGTGTTGGAGTGCTGCATTTCTTGCCCGCTCACCACGGTCCGAATGTCCAACAGATGGGGGTCGGGAATTTCATCTCGGGTGACAATGACCGGTCCCAGCGGCGCAAACGTCTCAAACGACTTGCCGGGCGTATGGCCACTCCGGCGCTGATAGTCGCGCGCGCTCACATCATTACAAATCGTGTAACCGGCAACGTAATTGAGAGCGGCTTGGGCGGAAACAGCTCTGGCCAAGGTGCCGATCACAACCGCCAATTCGCCCTCAAAATCAACCATTTGACTCACCGGTGGGAGCTGAATCGCTTCTCCCATGCCGATTGTCGCCGGCACGGTCTTGGCAAAAATCAGCGGATAGTCCGGTTTCTGTCTGCCGCCTTCCGCGGCATGGTCGGCATAGTTCAATCCGATCCCGAGGATTTTTCCCGGTCTCGCAATGGGGGCTTTGAGCTGTACCTCGACCAGTGGAATCGGGCTGCCGGTCCCGATGGATTCCTGCGCCAGAGCCAGCACGGCTGCTCCGCCTTGGAGCAAGTCCAGCATGTCTCCGGGGATCGCGCCATGCGAGGCGCTCGGGAGATCGACAACGCCGGCGGCGGTCAACGCGCCCGTGCTGCGTTGATTGTTCCGTTCATAGGTGACGAACTGCATGATTGCTACTCCCCTTCGACTAGGCTCAGGACAGGCTTCAGGCCTCCACGGCTTCACTTCCCAGGTCCTTGAGTTTGCCGCGTTCGACCTTGCCCATGGAGTTACGCGGAATTTCGGTCAGGAAGCGATACAGGCGCGGACGCTTATACGGCGCAAGGTCGTGTTCGGCTCGTTCGCGCAGCCGGGCTTCAAGGGCAACTGTATCCTGGTCAGCCTGGGGAACGATGAACGCGGCGACTTTTTCGCCCAAATCCGTATCCGGCACACCGGCAACCGCACACTCACGCACACCGGCCTGGGTTTCCAATGCGGCTTCGACCTCCCCCGGCGTGACGTTGGTTCCGCCCACAATGATGAGTTCCTTCATCCGACCGTTGATGGACAGATAATTGTCTGCGGACAGAACACCCAAATCGCCGGTGCGGAACCAGTCATCACAAAAGGCCGTCGCGGTGGCCTCCTGATTGTTCCAGTAGCCGCGAAAGACATTCGGACCGCGCACCCAGATTTCTCCGGTCTCCCCAGGCGAGAGCGACTGCTTGGTGTGTGGATCGAAAATCCCGACCTCAACTCCCGGCAAGGCCAGACCAACCGTACCGGGGCGGCGCTCCCCATCTAAGGGATTGGACGTGTTAATCGCGGTCTCGGTCAAGCCATAACGTTCGACAATACGGAAGCCCGACTGCTCTTCAAAACGCCGAAAGGTCTCCGGCGAGAGCGGCGCAGAGCCAGAGATAAACACCCGCATTGAGGCATAGGATACGTCTCCGGTCAACTCGGCCATGCGCTCAGCCATACGGTGATACATGGTCGGGACACCCATAAACACGCTAATACGCTGTCGCGCCAAGGCGGTCAGAACGACCACAGGATCGAAGCGGTCCAGCAGCACAGCCGCGTTGCCAACGTACAGCGTTCCATACAGACCCAGACCCAGGCCGTGCAGATGATGCGGCGGCAGGGCGTGCAACAGACGATCCTCGGCGCTCATTTTCCAAGTATCGACCAGCAGGGCTTGGAGGTTGGCACCAATGTTGTGGTGAGTCAGCCCAACGCCTTTGGGCCGCCCGGTCGTTCCGCTGGTGAACAGCAGCAAGGCAACCGCATCATCCGGGCCGATAGAGGGTTCAGCGGCAGGCTGATAACCGGCCAGTACATCGGCTAACGCGACGGTCTGCTGCGGAACATCGTCCGGCTCTTCACCCTGTGTTGCGACCCACCACGGTCCGTTGACCGCTGTAATAATCTCCGGCGAGCGGTTGACCGGCGACGCGGTCGTAATTGCCAGTTTGACCTCGGCCTGTTTCAGGACGGCTTCCGTCTCGACCGCGGACAGCGCGGGGTTGAGCGGCACCACACCAGCTCCGACCCCAAGGATAGCCAGGTGCGCGGTGACCAGACCGGTGGCTTTACCCAGCGACAGGGCAACCCGGTCACCCGGCCGGATGCCGGTGCCGCGCAGAGCGGCCATCCACAGCGAAGCCTCCGTGAGTAACGCGCCACGGGTTTGACGCCAAGTAATCTCTCCCGAAGGCGCGAGATATTCAAACAGTACTCGGTCTGCATCCTGAGAAAGCTGGTTCCAGAAATGATGCACCAGATTCATGAGTGCCCCGTGTACCACACCTGCTCGGCGGGAGACAAGCGAGGGGAGAGAGCCCGAAGCCTCGGCTCGCTCTCGTTGCGTATGGCGGCCAGAGTCTCAAAAAGATTGTCTCCGCGGATGTCCCCCTGTCATCCCTGAACCGGGCTTGAGGTCAAGCGCATCAAGAGATACTACGCTGACGAGAGCGTTGAAACGCAAGCCGTCGGCCTGCCGTCGGAATTGATTGTCCAAAGAGTCTATAAGAGCTGTTATAGGCCTGTGAAAGAAATCGCTGCCAGAGAAGCCAAGAACCGGTTCGGTCGTTTGCTGGATACCGTTCAGAACACGTCCGTATGCGTGACAAAAAAAGGTCGGCCGGTTGGCGTCGTGCTGTCGATGGAGCAATACTAACGGCTGCGGGGCGCCGCCTGGGAGCGCTTGACCGCGACCATGGGCCGCTTGGGGGCTGAGGGAGCCGCGAACGGTTTGACCGACGCCGGCCTGGAAGCGCTCCTGGCCGATGAAAGCTGAGCGTATCGTTCTCGACACGAACGTTCTCATCAGCGCCGCGCTCCAATCGACTGGACCCCCGCACGGTCGTGGATGCAATGCGAGCCACGGTCGGAGTTCTGCTCTTCTCCAACGAGACGTTTGAGGAGCTGCGGACCCGGCCCTATCGTGCAAAATTCGGCAAGTATGTCAGCCGCGAGAGCCGGGCGGTGTACCTCGCCCAGCTTCAGGCCGTCTCGGAATGGGTGGCGATCGTCGGCGCTAAGCTAGGATGTCGCGACCCAAACGACGATAAGCTGCTTGAGACGGCGCTCATGGGACAGGCCGACTGCATCGTTACTGGCGACCAAGATATTCTGGTGATGTCGCCGTTTCACGATATTCCAGTTTTGAGCCCGACAGATTTCCTGGCTCAGGACTGAAATCCCGCGCTCTCCGGTGTCGTAGGAGCCCTCTCTCCCAGCGACTTCCTTGCGGATGCCTTTCTTGGCGTTTTGGCTCAGCGGCTCGCCCGGACAGTGTGTGCCAGCTGCAAAGAGTCCTACCATCCTCCAAAAGAAGAGTACGAGACCCTGGCGCACGTCTATGGAGAGGAAGCGTTTGCCCGGCTCAATACCCCCTATGATGATGCCTTCCGGTTGGTCCGAGGGACCGGCCGCCAGGCGTGTCGGCGGACCGGCTATAAAGGCCGGGTCGCCTTACACGAACTGCTGGTCGTCACCGATGAGATCAAAAGTCTGATTCTCACCCGCGCCCCAGCCACCGAGTTGCTGACCACTGCCCGTCGTCAGGGTCTGACCACGCTCATGCAGGACGGCGTGCCGCAATGTATTCAAGGCCTGACCGATTACAAACAGGTCCAGGCCGTGGCCATGCGGTAGGCCTTTATTGGGAAGTAGAAACTTAAGGAAAGATAGCCAAGAGAGGCGATCACTCTCCTAACTCTTTCATGAATCCTTCGACGAACCGGCGGCTATAGCGAAGCCCTTCAACCTGCATACGTTCGAGAAAAGGACGAACAGTAGTGATGAGACCTCGCTGTTTGGCGCGGGCAAGGAGGTCCCCCGTGCCAATGATGTTTAATCCCCGAGCTGTAGCAATAGCCCGGGCTGCTCGCTCGTCAAGGAGCAATTCGCTGGCTGCGATTTCTTCCGCCAGAGCAATGGCTTCGGTTTCCCCCGAATCAAGCAAAGGTATAAGCTCTGGTGGAATTGCACGAACAGTTCGCACTTCTACCCAAGAAGCATGCCGTATTTCCTCCGCTCCAAGACGGTTCCCGGCTTCTGTTACCTCCCGCCACACCGCGTCTGGGATGAGGACGTGTTCAACAATCTTTTGTAGTAAAGCCAACTCCCTGATGCGGGCAAACGCAATCAGAGGAGTTGTGTTACTGACAATCATTCACTTAGGACCCTCGGCGCACGGCCTGTATTTCTGCCTTTGCATCTTCAACCGAGAGGTCAAAGGCAGGAACTCCGCGCGCATTGAGGGCATCAAGAAAGGCTAGGCGATTCATGCCGGCAAACCTGGCAGCCTGCCCAAGCGACAGACGTTTCTCCTTGAAGTAGTGGATAGCCGCTACTAGCCGTACCTCGTGGGACAGCTCGGCCGGCTGTTCGCGGAGAGTGAGGAGTAAATCTTCAGGAATATCCATAGACACGTTTGGCATGATCTTTTGTCCCTAGGCTATATTGAGACTGATTTCTACCCTTGCCCATCCGATCAAACAAGGCCCAAAAGGAACCGAACGAGCAAACAATTTCGTTTTGACGGCCTATCAGGTGTCACGGAGCTAAGCATGGGACCAATCAGAATCGTGTATGACGTGGAAGGAGACATCCTGGACGTAGATTTTTGGCTGACCGGCAAAAAGCCGCAACGAGGCATTGAACTGCACGCCAATGTCACGCTCTGGACCGATGCCAACCGGACCGCTCCCGTGCGTCTCCTGTTGCTTTCGTATTCCCGATTGTTGGAACAATCCGCACTCTTTTTCGACAACCTCAAACAGCTTCCCGCTCAACAGCGGACCGAGATATTGAAGCTTCTGATCCACGAGCCGCTCAAATGTCTCCTGACCTGCCTGGATGAGAAAGAGTGCCGTTTTCAGGTTAGCGAACCAAAAGTGAAGGAATTGGCCGCTGCCTAGCCTGATGGAGCGAAGCGCCTCGGCCTAGCGTTCGTTGTCATCACGTCCATCTCTTTTTTGCGAGACTCAGTATCCTCAGACTGAGACTGAGCGTTATTTCTCCTTCCAGACCCTCTCTTTTTCATTGACCGAGTTTCCTGCTCTGCCTACGGTAGACATTGGTTTCAACTTTGAGGGTCGGCCAAAGGATCGGCAAAACCTTGACTTCGTGGGTTTTGAGGCACCGCTGGAAGATCAGTTTTGGCAACGCCTGGGACGCGGAGGCCGTGTGTTCGGCAAACAGGTCCAGAACGCTCCATCTCTTGGGCTTGCGTTCATCCCAGACGGTCCGTGTGATAGACTGCGCCAAAAAATTGGTGAAGACTCCGCTCTTTCTCGGACAGAACTAAAAAGTTTACTGCACGAAGCATCGAATGGAGACATGCGCCGCCCTCCATTTGCAGAATACGTCCGTTCCTATGCCTTGCTTGAGGTTACCCAACCGCTCGCAGAAATGGAAAGGCTGCTAGGGGAGAATAAGGACATCATTGAGAGGGCATTTGACACGATCAAGCGGGTCTACGCGCCTTTGAGTAAAAGACATCTGTGGAGTCTGAAAGGAGAAATCCGCCGTTTGTAGGATTTTCGCCGTTTACAGCAGGAATTGCGACACGCCGATATGAAACCTAGTCCCGCGTTGTGCAGAGCTTTACGTGAATATGCGCAAGAGGAGGGCAAGAGCAAGGCAGAACAAATTCTGTCCGACGCGCGAGCACGAGAGAAACTTCAGGCATACCTCGCCCGTGAGGTGGCTACACTTCAGCCCGTATTCAGCTTCCGTGACTCTGAAACCGGCATAGAGATTGAAGCTGACGACCCACACGGATTGGTATCACCATCCCACGAAACTGTACGGCTAAAGCTTTTTCATCTCCTCCGTTTTTACGACTGGAAAGTCAAGGAAGCGCCACACAGCAAGGAAAGCAATCTCAAGGTCATTCTCCAGGATATCAGCGAGCCGCCGCTACAGGTGAGCTGGATGTTCCGTTTTGACGGAAGCTGGGAGGATTTTCAGCGGCGCTATACAAAAAAACCGACTGCCCTCCGGGGACTCAAACTGAGACGGCACCAACAGGGCTCAATTGTTCCGATTCCAAAGCGTATCACTGAGGCTGTTCTTGAACGTTACGTCCCCTGCCTCATTCTCGACGTCAACGACCTCAAACCCTGGCACTGGGACAGTCTGGGCCGGGATGGAATTGATTACACGGATCTTGACATCAACTTCACAGAAGGCAGTTCTTCTTCGAGAAAACTCCGTCTTCTATATGGATTAGATGGGTATAAGGTCATGGGTCGCTATGGCTGGTCACTCGAACGTAAGACGGGAGAGGGGTGGATAACATAGCGAGTGAAACTACGATTCTCCCATCTCCGGCTTCATCCGAGTAATCCCGGCAATCTGATCAAAATGGCTATCAGCACTGATGATATTGGTGAGGCCATTGTTCAGCATAACGGCAGCATGGACAGCATCTCGAACATTGATGAGAGGTACGTTGTTCAGGAGGGTGAGCGCACGTTCCATATCTGTAGAAGTCACCGGATAGATAGTCTGGCAGATATCTGTGAGCAGGCGATATGCCTGCTGACCGACATCAGACCGCTTTTGAGAGTAATAGCGATGAAGCGTCTCCTGCTGGACTTCAGTGTTGGTACAGACTAGCAGAGCGCCATCACGGATTTGTTCAACGATGTGGAGGCAAGCGACCTTGAGCGGATGCTCTTTCCCCAGACAGTACATGATGATGTTGGCGTCAAGAAAAAACAGCCTTCCCTCATCCGCCATGACGACACCACTTCACACGCGCATACTCCTCTTCCCACTCCCGATAGTCCTCGGGAGCCGGGGTGTCTGCTTTGCTCGCCAACTCCAGCAGCGCGGTGGCAGCGTGTCGGACAGTCTCGGTCTTACGCTGAGCGAGACAGGTTCGCTCCAGGGATTCACGAACGATGACCTCAACGTCCTTGTGCTCTTTTGCAGCGATCTCAACCAGAGCACGGTGTTGCTCCGATGTCAGGGAAACCTGAATCTTTTTTGGATAGTGCGGCATGAGGCGGTGACTTTCTGACCGGAGGGTAACGAGCAAAAAGCGCAGTGTCAACGAAAAACGTTCCAGGAGTCTGAACCATGCCCTACGCTATTGTCATTCACGCCTTTCCCACAACCGACCTGCCGGTGGTTCATGTCCAGGGCAAAGTTCTGCACGGCCTGTTTCATGAGCTGTTGCAAAAGGCCAGCGCAACGAAAGGCGATGAGATCCACGATACGGCCGGCCTCAAACCCTTTTCAACGGCACTGCTCCTGAATGACCGTCAGCGGCGAGCAGAGAGCATACGCACCGGCGAGGAGCTGAAAGTCCGGTTCACCTTTCTTGATGATGAGATCTATCCGCTGCTGTCTCGCTATTTTTTGACCACTCCAAACCTCAGGCTTGAGTTGGTTCGCACGGAACTGACGGTGGCCCGTATTCTGACTACACCTCACAGCGAGGAAACGTGGGCAGGCTGTACCGCTTTTAAGGATATCTACGAACAGGCTTCTGATGAAGAAAAACACCTCTCCTTCCACTTTGCGACCCCGACCTTTTTCAAACGTGGGGGAGGGCCTGCCTACCCCGATTTGATGGTTCCCCTGCCCTTGCCAGATTTGTTGTTTGGGAGCCTACTCAGGAACTGGAACCAGTTCTCTCCCCTGCCTTTTTCTGAGGAAGCGCTACTGAAAAATATGTTTGCTCACCATCTGGAAATGACATCCCATCGGCTTGTGTCCCAGCAGGCGCGGCTCGTGTTCCAGAAGGCTGACGGACAATACCGCACGACTGTATTTCTCGGATTCATTGGCCACTGTCATTTTCGCTTGGTCGGGCTTCGTGATTCGCGGATTGTGCAACAGCTCAACGCGCTGGCCGATTTGGCCTTCTTTGCCGGCGTTGGCGCACGTACAACGATGGGGTTTGGGGTCGCTCGGAGAATGAGGGATTAGACTCCAGGTTTGAGGCTGAAGGCTCTAGGGGAAGAGGAGATGAGTGGACGAGGGGTGATTCGGACGTTTCGAGACTTGATTGCCTGGCAGAAGGCGCATGAAATGGATCTGCGGGTGATTGAACTTGTTACGGCATTTTCTCGTCAGCAGGCGTTTGGGGTCATTGGAGACCAACTGCTGCGTTCATCTACTTCTATTCGCGCTAATATCGCTGAAGGTCATAGCAGCTATCGGGGAAAAGAATATGGCAGGTTCCTCAGCTACGCTTTACGGTCTGCCCATGAAACAGAAAATTGGTTATTGAAACTGGAGGACTCTCCTATACTCCGTAAACAGATCAATCTGGAAGCTCTGAAAAAGATTTCATCTCTCAATACAGAAATCATCAAAATGCTCACAACCCTGCAAAAGAAAATTGAAACTACCTAACCCTCAAGCCTATAGACTATAGCCTCTTTTCATGAACGATTACATCTACATCTCCGCTTTGAACCAATATGCCTACTGCCCCCGGCGGTGTTACTACCTGTATGTTGAGAACACCTTTCTCGACAACGAGCATACGGTCGAAGGCACGCTCCGGCATACCCGCGCGCACTCTGAAGAAACGAGTACGCGAGACGGAATCCTCCAGCTCCGCAGCGTCTATCTCTACTCACATACCTATGGCCTGAGCGGCAAGGCGGATGTTGTTGAAGAAAAAGACGGGCTGCTCTATCCGGTCGAACACAAGAAGGGGAGGCACGGCAAATGGACCAACGATGAGCTTCAGCTCTGCGCCCAAGCCCTATGTCTGGCGGAGATGCAGGGGCAACCGATTCCAAAGGGCTATTTGTTTTATATCTCAACAGGACGGCGGAAAGAGGTCCAGTTTACCGACGCCCTGGTAGTGGGCAAATTCGCCAGATAAAAATCAAACTCGTCAGTTTGAACCCAAACTCGGCTGTGCAGGGGGAAAGTAGGCCACTACCAGCCCGCGGATCGGATACGGAAACGGGAGGAACAACGCGCCCGCATCAATGCGGAGATTCAGCGGGTCAGGAGTAGGAAGAGCCAAGAGGAACGGAAACGGGAGATACGCCGCAAGATTCTGGTTGGGGCGATGGTGCTTGACCAGGTTGAGCGCGGGGAGTGGCCGGAAAAGCGTCTCCAGGCCGCCATGGATCATTTCCTGGAGCGAGAGCAGGATCGGGCGCTGTTTGAGTTGCCGCCGCGGCCGCCTGACCGCGACGTGCCGGACGTATCGTCAAGCAAGTATCTAGGCTCAGGACTCATAACCAGAAGATAACGGTAGCGGCCAGACAGATGGCACTGAAGAACGTATGGGCACAGCGGTGATAGCGGGTAGCGATGCGGCGCCAGTCCTTGAGCCGACCAAACATGCGTTCAATGCGATTGCGTTGCTTGTAGAGCTCGGCATCGTAGGAGACCGGCTGTTTGCGGTTGGCCCGACCCGGGCTGCCGGGCGTGATCGCCCGCTGGGCCAAGGCGGTGCGGCACCGGTCACTGTCATACCCCTTAGCGGCGATCAGGACCTCCGCGTCCGGCAGGACAGGTAGCACAGTTGCCGCCCCCCGGTAATCGCTGCCCTGCCCTGCCGTCAGTCGCACAATCAAGGGGTTGCCCTCGCGGTTACAGACGGCATGGCGTTTCGAGGTGAGCCCGCCCCGGGGGCGCCCACTGCCGCGCGAAAGAGCCCCTTTTTGAGCAGACTGGCCGCCGTCCGGGGCGCCTTCAAAGGCGGCGCGTCGATCATCACGGTGGCCGGCGTGCCTCCGGCCCTGGCCAAGGCAGCGAAGAGCCGATTGAAGAGACCGGCCTGCCGCCACCGCACGAAGCGATTGGAGAGCGGCTTGGGCGGCCCGTCGCAGGCAGGGGCATCACGCCACATCAAACCGTTCCGAATGACGGGGAGGAGCCCGGAGATGACGCGCCGGTCATCGACCCGCGGCACACCGCGCACCTTGGTGGGCAACAGCGGCTGGAGCCGGGCGCATGGGGCTGCGGACAGCCAGAAATGATGGGCAGCCATGACAACCCCCCTCACATAGGGGCCGAGTGAAGCATACGACCGCCTCCGGGAAAAGCCCGTTTATAGGTCCTGAGCCTAGACATAGACCGCCGCCAGATTCCTGGATGAGAGGATACCTATGGAAATCTTTTCTAGCTTTATTCGGACTGTTCTTGAGCTTTCTTTTACTCTGGCACCTATCGTCACTGCTGGTGGCGTTCTCCTTGTTTGGAGGCAATTGGCGGTCGCAAAGCAGACGCTGTCTGACGATCATAAGCGATCGAGATTGCAGTTCGCCATCGAACTAGCCCGGGAATGGAATCGCTCCGTAAGGCCTGAGACTTCTGCGGCACAAAGGCTCATTCAAGCATTGAATCTGGAGCAGTGTAAGAAGATTGCGAATTACGAAAGCCCTGTGAAAATCACTAAAAACTACGAACACCTCGTGCAGGCTTGTTTACCGCTGCCTCCCGGAGGTAAAGGGGATGACAAAGAGCTCTCTCTTGATCCTGCGGCCGTTAAGCAGCTTCGTTATCTGGGAGTGGATTGTTTAAACGAGCTCGAGCTTGTCCTCTCAGCCTGGCAGAATCACGTCGCAGATCAGAAGTATATTGAGAAGGAGTTCAGTTTCGTAGACAACAAGACGACAATGGTCCACTTCAGGGAGGCGCTTGGTAGTGAGAGATACCCAGCAATCGCGGCTTTTTTGACTCGTGAGGGAACCCGATCTAGTCCCCCGTTGGGAAAGTAACCATACCATGAACCTGCTTACCGTCTTCCTCCAAGCTTGACACAATCTAAGATTATCAGCTGCATTGACGTCCCTTTTCCAGCCGACTTGGCCCGATTTCGGGCCGATCTGAACGAATCGCGGGTCAATCGGCCGCCCAGCCGAAGATTGTTCAGGGCAAGGGGTGAAGGCAATCCTGACGTTGTTACTCCAGCAGCTGAGCTCACAGAGAGCAAACGGGCCAGCCACGCGCTGCGGCGGAGCAACTCCTGACACCTTCCCGGATCAGCTCCGACTCTCCTACTCTTCAAACGCCTTGTCTACAGGCATTCTTTCTTCCAAGACCGGAAGGAGAAGCTCCCGTATCTCCCGCGCATGCGGCTCACCTTTTCCAGGCGTGGCCGCATATATGCTGGCGTGACCTTGATTGCTGGCGTGACCTTGATTATCCGCCTCGGCCGTGTCGATGACTACAAACGCTTGACGGCCCTCAAATGGAATCTGACGCACCTCCAGGGCGTTCAGTTTCGCCACGCCTTCCTCTTTCCAGGGCGCACCTTTTCTCAATTTGGAGAGACGTTTCTGTATTGAGGCTTTCGCGAACTCAGCCGTAACATGCTTCATACGATTGACGGAAAACCCTGTCGAGATAAGCTCCCTTGCCGAGATAGCAGCCGGCCGCAACTCACCATTCCTTATATGATGAGGCTTGAATAACTCGCGGAGGAGAAATTCATCGTCCTCGACAACTCCAGGCGAGAGACCCGGCCTGGCGCTGACGTGCTCATCAAGATGAAGAGAGGAATCCGACATGTGCGGATCAAGCAGTGAACAGCGCCGTGATCTCTGGAGGTAATCCTTCCGATGCCGGAGCAGCGTCACCGTAGAGTCTGCACCCATCTTTACCGCGTGCAAAGTAAGAACAGGTCCCCGTTCCGTAGAATCCAAGATCAACGTGAACGCTGTCACTCTTCCAGAAAAAATTGACCTCACCGTCGTCAGCCAAGGTGATCTCTGGCAGAGGAATCTCAGGGAGGGGGAGGCGACCGATGAACGTACGTGCGTCTGCAAAGGCCCGCGCATCGGGCCAGATTCCGTCCGGCCACCGTTCATCTTCAGGGGTCTGCTCGAGCGTCGCCAACTGAGCGAGCAGTTTCGAGAGCGGGGAAGGTTCCAGCAGGGAAACGACCATCTCTTCGTGTGATGCCTGCGTGATCTCTCCAGCGACTTCACCGGGGGGGAGCAGTCCAAAGGTTAGCATCAGCGAAGCCGCTTGGGCTGACACCCCCGAAGGCTCTTCGGCGACTCCGCGGCTATACAATTTGGGAATGACAGATACTCGCCCATCACTTTTCCTGCGAGGCAGCCCATAGAAAGCTGACACGAACTTTCCGTATTTTCAAATCCGTTTTCCTCGCCAGCATAGAAGAGATAATGGCTTCAGTAAACGAGCGCAAGCCCTCTGTGGTAGTGGGCAAATTCGCCAGATAAAAATCAAACTCGTCAGTTTGAACCCAAACTCGGCTGTGCAGGGGAAAGTAGGCCACTACCGACGCCCTACGTCAGAAGACAATCGAGGCTATCAGCGCCGTCCGCCAACTGATGGAATCCGGCCAGCGCCCCCCAAACCCCTATACGCCTCGCTGTAAAGGGTACAGCCTACACGACATCTGTCTTCCCAAAGAAACAGCCCAATTACAAACCAGCCCCCTCAAGCCTAACCCCTGAAGCCTTAAGCCTATTCCCCAAAGCCATGTCTACACTCTACGTCACTCAACAAGATGCTGTCCTGCGCAAAGAAGATGAACGCCTCAAAGTCACTCACAAAGGCGAAAAGCTGCTTGACCTGCCCATGCTCAAGGTTTCGCAAGTCGTGGTAATGGGCCGGGTGACAGTTACTCCCTACACCGTAGCGGCCCTGATGGAGCGGAATGTGTGTCTACGGAACATGGCCACTATATCGGACGCATTGAACCCGCTTTTTCAAAGAATTCAGTGCTTCGCCGGGCGCAATACGCGGCAGCGTTCGATGCAGAACACACCCTGACCTTGGCCCGAGGATTTGTTGCAGGCAAACTCGCCAATCTGCGCGTGACGTTGTTGCGAGCGGCACGCAATACCGACGGGCTGGACGTTGACAGTGCTGTGGACGCAATCCGGCGAGCCGAACGCGGTGTTGAGCGGACGGAAAATATCGACACCCTGCGCGGGCACGAGGGCGAAGGCTCGGCTGCCTATTTTGGTGTGTTTCATCAACTCATCAAAGCCGAGGGCGTTGCTTTTCCGAAACGTGTACGACGCCCACCGACCGACCCGGTGAACGCTTTGCTCAGCTTTGGCTATGCGCTGCTGGCTAACGATATCCATGCGGCGGTCCAGGTATTGGGGTTTGATCCATATTGCGGGTATTTACACGCCGACCGGTATGGACGCCCGTCATTAGCCTTGGACCTCATGGAGGAGTTCCGTCCGATTATAGTGGATACGGTTGTCTTGGCCTGTCTCAATAAGCGGGTTCTACAATCCACGGACTTTGAAGTGAGTTTGGGAGAGGTGCATCGTCTCAAGCCGGAAGCGCGCAAAAAGTTCCTGGTGCAATACGAAGAACGCAAGCAGACGGAGATACAGCATCCGGTGTTTGCCTATCGGGTAACGTATCAGCGCTGTTTTGAGCTTCAGGCACGTATTCTGGCTAAGCGTATTCAAGGAGAGATTGAGCAGTACAAGCCATTTGTGGTGAGATAGAGCCCGTCGGAAGGAGTAACTTTATGTTTGTTGTTATCTCGTACGATATCCGCAGTGACAAACGGCGCAATCGTGTTTTTAAGACACTCAAGAATTTTGGTCAGTGGATGCAGTACAGTGTTTTTGAGTGTGAACTCGACAAAGTAAACTTGGTGCGCTTAAAAGATCGACTGAACGAGTTCATCCGACCGAGCGAGGATGATAGCGTACGTTTTTATTTTCTGTGTGAACACTGCAAGCAGCAGGGCAAGCGCATAGGCGGAGAAAAGCCTCGAAAAGAGGGAGTAGTTATTGTGTAGTGTGTCCAGCGCGGATCGAAGCTGTTGGCAAGAGAGCGGGAGATCCGCGCTTGTTTGAAAATGCTGGAGAATCAAGGGGTTAAGAAGATGCGAGTGACAACGGAAGAAAGTATCGGCTCAGAAATCCATCTGAAAATCACTCACTCGCGCCAAAGCGCCTTCAAGCTGGTAATTTTACAAGAAAAATGCTATCCGCGGTCGAAACGACCACTTACCTCCGTAGGAGATTGAAACCAAACGCACGCACGACTCAGTGACCGGCAACGTGGCGGTCGAAACGACCACTTACCTCCGTAGGAGATTGAAACGGGCAAGTCGAGGTTTTCGTGATCTCGCTAAATACGGTCGAAACGACCACTAACCTCCGTAACAGCAAGGCAGTCTAGCCCTGCAGCAAGCCAGCCTGGAGGCGAATCGACTAGGCGTGTGGGCCTCTGCTGTGGTCGGCTTGGTGCAATCCGGCACGATTGTATGAGGGCTGTGGCTCATGTGGAAAGCCTCCACGGCACGGGATAACCAACACCAGGACGCCAAAGCCCAGCACGAAGAAACTGTGCTGGCTCTTCAGCAACAGGGGGAAGCCTTGCGGACGCTGATTGAGCGGACGGCACGGGACTAAACCGAGAGGAACACAATATGAAGAAGTCGTTTAAGTCGTTTGACGGTGCCTTGATTTTCTACGTCGAAATGACTAGGAGAGAATATTTTGGGTCGAATTGACACAATGGCATGAATTGGGCGTCAATGCGCCAGTATGCTGGCAATAGAAACGGACTGAGTAAACGAAGGAGGAGCTATGGCCTACGATGTAGTCATTAAAAACGGGACCGTCATTGACGGCACCGGCAGCCAACAACGACACGCGGATGTTGCTATCCAGGGTGAGCGGATTGCTGAAATCGGTACGGTGACCGGTGCGGCCAAACGGGTCATCAATGCCGCAGGCAAGCTCGTCACCCCCGGTTTTGTTGACATTCATACCCACCTGGACGCTCAGATATGGTGGGACCCCGCGGTTTCCTCCTCGTGCTGGCATGGCGTGACCTCGGTTGTCATGGGCAATTGCGGCGTGACGTTTGCCCCGTGCCGCCCGCAAGATCGAGACTATCTGGCTCACCTGATGGAATCGGTGGAAGACATTCCTGCTGCGAGCATTACCGAAGGCATGCCCTGGAAATGGGAGACCTACGGGGAATATCTCAAGGCGCTTGATACGGCTCCCAAAGGGGTCAACGTCGGCGGTATGGTTGGCCACTGCGCGGTCCGCTATTGGGCCATGGGTGAAGAAAGCCTGGAAAACAAACCCGCCAGCCCTGAAGCCATTGGCAAGATGCGCGAGATTGTTGCGGAAGCCATTGCCGGCGGAGCGCTCGGATTTTCCACCTCACGGACCATTCTGCACCGCACCCCGGAGGGGCAGCCCGTTCCCGGCACCTTTGCCGAATTTGACGAACTGATGGGCATTGCCAGTGCGCTGGGCGGTTTGCAGCGCGGGGTGGTTGAGGCCGCTCCGGGTATCGACAGCGGCAGCCAGGAAGACCTGCAACGCGAGGTGCACTGGATGACGGAAGTCAGCCTGGCCACCGGCCGCCCCGTGACCTTTGGCTTGGCCCAGAGCCGCCCGCATCCGACGGCGTATGCGTCCATGTTGGACCAGATCAACGCCAGCGCCAAGCGCGGGGCCAAAGTCTTTGCCCAGTCCACCACCCGGGGTATTGGCGTATTGTTCGGCTTTGTGAATCGGACCCCGTTTGACCGGGCGCCGGCGTGGAGGGCCTTGCGCAATCTGAGTCTGGCCGACAAAGTCGCCAAGCTGCGTGCTCCGGCCTATCAAGCGCAGATGATACAGGAAGCCAAGGATGATCCACCGCCGATTGATTTCAGTCAGATTTTTGTCCTGCCCAAGGACGAAGTACGCTATGACCTGGGAGCGACGGACAGTCTCCAGGCCCATGCCGACCGCCTTGGAGTGAGTCCGGGCGAAGCCTTTATTGCCCTGTCTCTCGAAAACAGCGGCGAGACGCTGTTCAACTACCCCTTCCTCAACCCGCAGTTTGAGGCCGTGCAACACATGCTGGATCATCCCCAGGTCGTTATTGGCCTGGGAGACTCCGGGGCGCACTGCGGACAGATCATGGATTCCAGCCTGCCGACCTATTTTCTGAAATACTGGGTCAAGGAACGCGAACACTTCGCGCTCGAACGGGCCATTCATATGCTGACCGCGGAACCGGCCCAACTGTTCGGCATTCATGATCGTGGCGTGCTGCGTGTAGGCGCTTACGCCGATGTCAACGTCATTGATTATGACAACCTGCGTCTGCCGCCGCCGACCTTTGTGTACGATTTCCCCGCCGGAAGCGGACGCTATATTCAAAAGTCCTTGGGCTATGAGTACACCCTGGTCAACGGCCAGGTCTTTATGGAAGGACTCGACCATACCGGCGCGTTTGCCGGGCGGGTGCTGCGCAGCGCGTAGGGCGCTGTCCACAGAGTCTGCATAGCAGGGGCGGCCAGTGGGTCGCCCCTCTTTTGTATCTCCGTTGGTATGTCTTCCATCACCATCGTTGAAATCAAGGCGCGCTGCACGCAGGCCCGGCGCGTCCGGGACTATCTGCACTCGCACGGCGCGGACGTGCGAGGCATCGACGACCAGACAGACACCTATTTTCAGGTCCCGCACGGACGGCTTAAGCTGCGGGAAGGCAGGATTGAAAACGCGCTCATCTACTACGAGCGCACAGATCAGGAGTCGGCCAAACAGTCGCATGTCCTCTTAACCGAGACGCCGCCGGGTTCGGCACTCAAAGCCCAACTCACCCAGGCTTTGGGCGTCCTTGTTGTGGTCAAAAAGCGGCGGGAGATTGCGTTTATCGACAACGTCAAATTTCATATTGATAGGGTCGAAGGGCTCGGGCAGTTTGTTGAAATCGAAGCCATTGATAGCGAAGGGACTCTCAGCCAGGAACAACTCCTCGCCCAGTGCCAATCATTTCAGGCCGGACTGGGCATTCAGCCGCGCGATCTCGTTGCCGAGTCGTATAGCGATTTGCTCCTCGCCCAAGCGAAGAAGACATAGACGCGTAGCCTTGTTCGGCTAACCGCCTTTCCGCTGTTTTTCTTGCAGCGTCACGCAGGTTCCACTCGCTTTGCAGACCAAAACAGACTCTTCCAGCACGTCTGCGGCCGAGTCAGAGATATCGGGCCGCGGCCGAATCACCTTCCAGGCTTCGAATTCGAGCCGACGTGAGGTCCGTCCTACGCGGGTTATCCGTCCGGACGCTTCAATAAAGTCACCGGCATAGACAGGGGCGAGAAACTCCACAGTGTCATAGGCACGAAACAGCCCTTCATCTCCGTCCAGGCGAATGCTCAACTCCGTCCCTACATCGCCAAAGAGCTGTAACATTTTCGCGCCATCAACCAGACCACCCCCATAGTGGGCGTCTTGGCTGCTCATACGGACCCGCAGCATGGCGGTCGGAAGATTATCGACGGGCTCCATTCGTGGCATGCTTGATTCCTCTTACGCGGTGTCCTATGAGAGCGCCTGCCCATCCCAGCGTTCGACCTCAACGCGGCAGTCATAAAAGGTGCCACCGCCGCCCAAGTCCGTTAGTTGGGTCGAGGTCACATTATTGACATTGCCCTTCCCCCCGGCCAATTTGTCCCACCAACCCCAGAAGGTTGCCACCGTGCCGGCCTGGACCCGCTCGGAGATGACAACCGGCAGAACGAACGCTCCACGGTCGTTGAACACCCGCACCTCATTACCCGTTCCCAAGCCGCGGGCGGCCGCATCGTGCGGGTGAATTTCCAAGGTCCGGGCCGTGGATTCCTGACGGCGCATCACCGGCAAATGACCATAGGAGGAATTCAGCGAATCCTTATGCTTGCGCGGCAGAAAATTCAGCGGAAACGGCCCCGCGCCCAGGGTCTCGTGGGGAGGAACAAAGGCCGGCAGCGGATCAAGCCCGTCTCGCTCCATTTTTTCACACCAGAACTCGAACTTTCCCGAAGGGGTCAGGAAGCCGCCCTGCGCCCTGGGCAGCAGGTCAGGCTCGGGACGGGTCAACATAAAGGGACGAGACAGGAATGCGTCGGTAGACAGGCCGGCCTTTAGAGCCTCGCCGGCAAATTCTTCCGCCGAGGCATGCACCGCCGGCTCAGTGAGGCCCAGTCCGGTCGCCAGCAATTGAAACACGTCGGCGTTCGATTTTGCCTCGCCCAGCGGTTCGAGCGCCTTGCGGCTGAAGCTGCCAAAATCACCACCGTAGGCCAGAACCATATCGTCCTGCTCAAGCGGAGAGGTCGCCGGTAGGACAATATCCGCATAGTCCGCGCTATCCGTGAGGAAGAGGTCGTGGACGACGGTAAACAGACCCGCCCGTTGCAGCGCCCGCCGCAACCCTGGTTGATCGGGCAACGAGGCGGCCGGATTGCAATTATAGACATACAGCACGTTGATGGGCGGATCAAAAGTGGGATCGAGCACATGCTCGGCCAGCCGCATCATATTGATTTCACGCGTCCCCTCCGGCGAGAGATCAACGCGCATGGCCCGTTTCATATTCTGGGCGGTAAACATGGCTCCACCGAAGTTGCACAAGCCTCCGCCAACCTCACGCCAGGCACCGGTCAGCGCGGGCAGACAGGCCACGGCCCGGACGGCCGCCGCCCCGCCGCCGCTGCGCTGGATGCCAACGCCGGTGCGGATCGCAGCCGGTCGGGTCGTCGCATAGGTGCGCGCCAAGTCCTGAATAGTGCTCACCGGAACCTCGCACGCCTGCGCTAGGTCTGGAAGCGAGAGGGAACGTAAGCGGCTGAAAAAGGGCTCGGCGCCAATGGTATGCTGCTGTACATAGTCAAGGTCGGCCAGGCCCTCTTCTTCAATGATCTTCATCATGGCTAGGGCCAAGGCCGCGTCGGTTCCCGGCCGAATAGCGATATGCTCATCGCACGCTCGGGCGGTCCGCGAACGATACGGGTCAATAGCAATCAGCCGCGCTCCCCGACGCTGCGCCTGACGGACGAACGGCCAGACATGGAAGCCCGTGTTGAGTGGATTAGAGGCCCAGAAGATGATGAGTTGGCTCTCCGCCAAACCCTCTGGCGCAAAGCCAAAGAATACGTCGGAGTAATCCATTGCGCCCAGCAGCCCGCCCACGCAAATCGTGCGCGCCAAGGTGGAAGCGCCCAGCGTATGAAAGAAGCGACGGTCGATCCCGTTGCTTTGATACACCCCGTTATTGCCCCGATATGAATAAGGCAGAATGGATTGCGGTCCGTGCGTTGCCATCGTGGCCTGCATTTTCTCCACAATGGTCGAGACGGCTTCCTCCCACGAAATCCGGACGAACTGCGCCCCAGGTCCCTTCGGGCCGATACGCTTGACCGGATACAGCAAGCGGTCCGGCGCGTACACCCGATCCAGAAACTTGTTGACCTTTGCGCACAAGGCCCCACGCGTAAATGGGTGTTCCTTGCTCGCCGTAATCCTAACTGCTCGATCGTGATCAACAGTCACATCCATGAGACAGGAATCCGGACAATCGTGCGGGCAGACGACCTGGACAGTGTGAGCCATAAGACCCTCCCCCTTTTTTTCAGGCTCTACCACGGCGACACACAGAAAGCCAGGAAAGAAGTGCTGGTTTCAGAGGTATTGCGTGCGCTTGGCAGCGGAACGCTGCCAGACAAAGACTCCCCCTCGCACCAGCCAGATACCCGCAATCACCATCAGGGTCTGGGTGCGGCTATTGACATCCCGCAGCCCTCGGTACGGCCCGAAGAGCCAGGGGTCCTGCACCAGCATGCGGTGCTTCCACATCCAGAAAATGGCCATCGCCCGCTCTTCTGCGGTCTGCGGAGCAGCGCCGCCCGGCAAGGCAACGTACTGACCGGCCAAGCGGACCTGCCGAGAGGTATAGATAGGGTCGGAGAGCAGGGCTGGCCACCAAAAGGCTACAAGAACGGTGGCAAGCTGGCACATCCAGTTCAGCCAGGCAGCCAGGGCAGAACGCCTGCGTCTCTTCACCGTACACCCGCGCAACATTCCTCTGTCCTTAGTCTGCTCCTTGGAGTTGCGCAACCGTAGCGAGGAAGGTATGAAACACTCGTTCTTGCAATATGAAGGAGAGGCTATGCGTCAGACATTCTCCCGAGTGGCAGGGGTGATCGGGATCGTCCTGAGTCTGGTTTTCGCTGGCCTGTCTTCGGGCTCTGCCGAGGACGGCTACCCCGCGGACTATACGCCCTCAACTCCGGCAGAGGGCGGCGGACGGAAAAGCCTGGACCGCGTCTTTGCGGTCTCGGCATATATGACCGATAAGCTTGAGGCGGCCGGCGGAGAGCAGTCGCCGGAATGCTACCGGGCGTGTCTGACTATCCCTCTCAATGAGTCCATCGCCTGTGCCGAAGCGAACGATACCTATGCCGGCAGCGAATCGTGCGAGAAGGACGCGGCCCAAAAAATGGCGGCCTGTAACCCACAGTGTAGTGGTTCGGGTTCGTAATCGAACGGAGATAAGAAAGGAAGAGAAATATGCCAGTCAAGAAGACACTCCTGATGCTATGTGGGCTCTGTTTCAGCGCCCTTATCGCTATCGCCCCTGTTGGAGCCGCTGACGGCTATCCAGAGGGCTACACCCCCTCAAAACCGGCGGAAACGGGGACGACGAATATCCTGGCTCGGTTCGGGGCGCTCAATACCTATGTCAACGACCAACTGGAAGCCGCGGGCGGGGATAGCGCCCCGGAGTGTTTCAGGAACTGCCTGACGGTTCAGATTAACAACATCCTGGAGTGTCTGGACCAGAAAAATACCTATGCGACCAGCGAGTCGTGCGAAAAAGACGCGGCCCAGCAAGCGGCCCAGTGCGACCCCAAATGTACGGACGGATAGCCCGTTTTCTCGCGTGCGACAGAAAAAGGGCGGTTATCTGACCGCCCTTTTCTCCTTTCGTTCTGACTGAGATTTAGCCCTTCATCATGGCTGCCAGGGCGGCCCCTTGTTCGCCCAGCACCTTCTTGGTTGACTCCCGCTCTTGGATGCGTTGCCACCAGGCAGACAGTTTGGGCCGGCCTTCGAACGGCTTCTTCGAGCCGAAGTTCGGCAGCAGGTTATCCATGAGAAACAGGGTCGGCGCGACGGCCGCATCTGCCAGGGTGAAAGCCTCGCCGGTCAGCCACGGCCCATCGGAAATCGACGCCTCAAGCTGATCAAGATTATTATTCACTTCGGCGATCTTGTCGGCAATGAACTGGTCGTCCAGGTCTTGGCCGAACAGCTTGGGGAAACACGCCCGCATCGGCGGATCAATATACAGATCGTGATAGCGCGTAATGGAACGGACCGCGGCGCGGCCCCCCGCGTCGCTCGGCAGCAGCGGCGTCTCCGGGAATTTATCCTCCAGATACTCGTTAATGACTTCCGACTCGGCAATAAGCTGTCCGTCGTCGGTTTCCAGGGCTGGGACTTTGCCGGTCGGATTGATGGTCTTGTACTCTTTTTGGCCTGGGTTTTCGCGCGGGTCAACGAACTCGATATTGAGCCCTTTTTCATAGGCCGCCACCCGACACTTCCCGGCAAAGTTACTGAGCATATAGCTATACATCTTCATACCAAACACCTCCTGTGGAGAATTTTTTGAACCCCCAGACTATCCTGGACTCCGGCGGGTAAGTCAACTCCGAGATATGGGCGGAGCCACGATTGGGCAAAGAGAGGCCCGCTCCGCACGGAGCGCCTGCTGGGTTTCTTCAACTTTTTCGTATGGGAGACGCTCCCTGTCTTTTTGAGGGAGCGCAACGAGGAGGCGACCTTTCCGAACCTGCTTCACCAGCAGGGATACCGGTTCGATCTCAACCCGGCTGTACATCAGGGACATCTGACTGGTTTCTCCCTTTCAAGTTCGATATGCTTCCCCACCCGCTAGAGACACTTCGTCTTCCCAGACCGGTTCTTAATCTTTTCGGAGTTGAAGAGGAAAAGATGGGGAGACATATCTGGCAGGTTCATGTCAAGTTCCTACGGTCACGTGATGGTCGGACCGTACGAGCAGTTGAAGTTTTTCATGAAGGACAACTCGTTGCCACAGGCGGTTCACGAGGGAGTAATCGGCGCAGGAGCGAGTCATGAGTGGCGCGGATCAGCTCAGCATGTTCAGCGAGGCCGAGTCAATTGACACACGGACACGAACGACCAAATTCGAGCAGGTTCTCGTCATGCGGAAGAGACAGTCCAGGTAGCTCCCCGGCGCATGATAGCGCCTCAGTTTGCTCATCTTGATTGACATTGGTGACCCGCCAGGCAACCTTCCCCTTGCTCTTGGCAGATGAGGCGACCGCGTATATTGCTGAGGCGAGGCGTATAACGCCAAGTGGGTGCGGATTGCGCGCAGTCCATGCGTCTCATACAAGCGAATGAAGGAGAGGTATTCGTGGAATTCGGCTTATTCTCGCTATTCGACTTTTTCCGTGAGCGGCAGGACGAGGTTCGGTATTTTCAGGATACGCTTGAACTGAGCATCCTGGCCGAAGAGTTGGGCTTTGACTCGGTCTGGTTCGGAGAAGAGCATTTCTACTCCTTTGGGATTTGTCCGAGCCCGCAGATATTCCTGACCGCGGTCGCCCGTGAGACCTCACGGATTCGGCTGGGCACGGCGATCAGTCTGCTGCCGTTTGAGAATCCGCTCAGGAAGGCCGAAGACTTTGCCATGCTCGATATCCTGAGCAACGGCCGGCTCAACTTCGGGGTCGGACGCGGCATTATTGCCAAACACTTCGAGGGCTTTCGGGTCCCGCTGCGCGAGAGTCGGGCGCGCTATGAAGAGTCGCTGGAAATCATCCGCCGTGCCTGGACCGAGGATCCCTTTGCATATCAGGGTGAATTCTGGCAGGTGCCGTCATTATCGCTTGGACCCAAACCCGTCCAGCAGCCCCACCCGCCCATCTATCGCGGTACGATCAGCCCCGAGTCGTTTGAAGGCGCAGGCGTTGTGGGTGATAATGCGTTCATCGTGCCCTGGCTGACCGGCCCCCATCCCGCGGTGCGAAAGCGAGTCCAGCGCTACCGCACCCTGCTCGAAGAAAGCGGGCATGGTCAGAAGCGGACCACCTGTATTTTCTTTCTGTTCGTGGACCCGGACCATAATGTGGCCCTGCGCGAGGGACAGGCCGTGACCCGCGCCTACACCGACCTGTTCACTAATATGATCCCCGCGGAACTGCTCAGCAAGATGAACACTGCCGATCCGGTCAGACGGTTCATCGACTTCGCCCGGTCCATGCCCGACCAGATTGAGGAACGCGCGGTGGTCGGCACGCCGGCCGAGTGCCGCCGTCGGCTGCACGAGTTGGACGACGAGTTCGCGTTGGACCAGGTGGCCTTCTATTTTCACGCCGGGGCGCGCGACCCCAAGCGGGCGCGCTACGGACTGGAATTATTTGCCGATGAGGTCATGCCGGAATTTCGCTCATCTCTTTAGACCGGAGGGGCGAGATTACCGCGTCCGGCCTGCATAAGGAGTTTCTCATGGAGTTTGGTCTGTTTTCTCTTTTTGATTTTTTCCGCGACAAGCAGGACGAGGCACAGTATTTTCAAGAGACCCTTGATATCTGCATCCTGGCTGAAGAGCTCGGCTTTGACTCGATCTGGCTGGGTGAGGAACACTTCTATTCGTTTGGCATTTGTCCCAGTCCGCAAATGTTTCTGACCGCGGTGGCGCGAGAGACCTCGCGGATTCGGCTGGGCACGGCGATCAGTCTGTTGCCGTTTGAGAATCCGCTACGGAAGGCCGAAGACTTTGCCATGCTCGACATCCTGAGCAACGGCCGGCTCAACTTTGGGGCCGGACGCGGTATTATTCCAAAGCATTTTGAAGGATTTTGTGTTGATCAGGCCGAGAGTCGTGCTCGCTACGAAGAGTCCCTGGAGATTATCCGACGGGCCTGGACTGAGGATCCCTTTGCGTATCAGGGTCGCTTCTGGCAGGTGCCCTCGTTGTCTGTCGGCCCCAAGCCGGTCCAGCAGCCCCACCCACCGATCTATCGCGGCACACTCAGCCGAGAATCGTTTGACGGCGCCGGTCAGGTCGGAGACAATGCGTTTGTCGTCCCGTGGTTGAGCGCGCCCCATCCCGAGGTTGTCTCTCGCCTCCGGCATTACCGCGCCACATTGCAGGAACACGGACATGGGCCAACCCGGACGACGTGTATTTTCTTTCTGTTCGTGCATAACGACCATCAGGAAGCCATCCGCGACGCGACAGAGACCACGCGGGCCTATACTGGATTAATCACCTCATTTGTGCCCCGTGAGGCACTCCATCAAGTCCCGGCACACGACCCCATGCGTTCCTACCTCGAATTTATTCTTTCCATGCCGGACGATGTGGAAGAACGGGCGGTTGTGGGCACCCCGGCCGAGTGCCGACGCCGGCTGCACGAGCTCAACGACGAGTTTGGTCTCGATCAGGTTGCTTTCTATTTTCACGCCGGTGGCCGCGACCCCAAGCGGGCGCGTCAGGGCTTGGAGCTGTTTGCCAAGGAAGTGATGCCAGAGTTTCACGCATAGGGGGGCGCTCCCCTCACTGACGGTTTATAAGGCTACGCTGCGAGCGAAGGAGGGACAGCATGTTGCTCAAAGAGAAGATCGCCATCGTGACAGGGATTGGGACCGGCATGGGCAAGGCCATTGCCCTCCGGTATGCCAAAGAGGGCGCCCATGTTGTTGGTGCGGAAATCAATGAGGTCACTGGCAAGCAAACCGCGGCTGAGGTGAGCGCCCACGACCGTCGCGGCCTGTTTGTCAAAACAGACATGGGACGGGTGGAAGACATTAACGCCATGGTCGCCACCGCAATGGAAACCTTTGGCCGGGTTGACATTCTGGTCAACAATGCCGGCGTTACCAAAAGCCTGGGGTTTTTTGATGTCACCGAGGAAGATTGGGACTGGATTCATTCGGTTAATGCCAAGGGCGTCTTTTTCTGTATGCAGGCCGTGGCGCGAGAGATGGCAAAACGCAAAGAGGGCAGGATCGTTAATATCGCGTCCATCGCCGGCAAGGGCTTTCGGGGCACGTCGAATATCTCGTACGCCGGTTCAAAGGGTGCGGTTATCGCCATGACCCGTATCGGTGCCTCGCAGCTCGCCAAACATAACATCAATGTGAATGCCATCTGCCCCGGCGCTACCCGCACGGATCTGTACACCAACGTCATGAAGCAACTCACCGAGCGCGAGGGGATTAGCGAAGAGCAGGCGATCGCCCGGCTGGATGCCTCAATTCCCCTCAAGCGCTCCAATAGCCCGGATGATATTGCCAATATGGCCGTCTTCCTGGCCTCGGATGAGGCGCGTAATATCACCGGCCAATCGTTCAATGTTGACGGCGGGCTGATGTGGGACTGAGAGCAAATACCTGAAACGGAGGAACACGATGTCATACGGAATGGAACATATTCTGAGCGACCTGCGGGTGTTGGATTTTACCCGGGCTCTGGCCGGACCGAGCTGTACCCGGATGCTGGCCGAGATGGGAGCCGATGTGATTAAGGTCGAGTCCGCGCCCCGCGGCGATATGGTGCGCGGCATCTCGGTTTTTGAAAAGGAGCGCAGCCTCTACTTCATTCAGCAGAATCTCGGCAAGAAAAGTTTATGCGTGAATATCCGCGACCCCAAGGCCATGGACATTATTAAGAAGCTGATTGCGCAGATGGATGTGGTGGTCGAGAATTTCAAGCCCGGCGTGATCGCCCGGATGGGGCTGGGGTATGAGGAACTCAAGAAAATCAAGCCGGATATTATCCTGTGTTCAATCTCGGCTCTGGGCCAGAAGGGGCCGCTGTCAACCAAACCCGGCTATGACTATATTGCCCAGGCATATTCTGGGGTCACCTCCATGATCGGCGATCCGGACGAAGCCCCGTATCTGCCGCTGGTCGGGATGGGCGATGTGAGTACGGGCGTCCACGGCGCCCTGGCCGTCGTGTCCGCCCTGCGCTACCGCGACCGCACCGGTGAGGGCCAGCATCTCGATATCGGCCTGCTGGACGTGTACTACCACTATCATGAGGTCAACGTCCATCAGTACAGCGGCACCAAGGGCAAAATGAATCCGACCCGGGCCGGCCGGCATTTAACCTATGTCTGTCCGGCGGGCGTCTTTCGGGCCACAGGCGGGTCGGTTGTCATCATGGCCTTTCTGCATCACTGGAAGGACCTGTGTGCCGCTATGGAGAAACCGGAGTTGGTGGAACACGAACGCTACAGCAACGATGTGCTACGCCTCGAACATCGGGATGAGGTCGTCGAGATTATCGAAGACTGGTTGCAGGCAACCTTTCCCGACGTTGAGAGCGCGGTGGCCCATATGGAGCAGTTCGGGGTGCCGGTTGCGCCGGTCTTGTCGGTGGCGGAAACGACGCAGCACCCCCACTTACGAGAACGCGGTACCGTGCGCACCATCGATGACCCCATTGTCGGCGAGTTTGATATCCCCGGTATGCCGCTCCGCTTTTCTCGTTTCCCGGCCGACCTGCCGCTCAAAGCCCCCGCCCTGGGACAGCACAACGAGGAAATTCTCACCGCGTACCTGAAACGTTCACCCGAAGAGGTGCAACAGTTACGTGAGGCCGGTGTCTTGTTTGAGAAAAATTCGTAGTAAGGAGACGGCTATGACGACCCAAGGTACGCAACACGTTCTTAGCGGACTACGTGTGCTCGATTTCACCCGTGCTCTCGCCGGCCCGACGTGTAGCCGCATGCTGGCCGAGATGGGAGCGGATGTCATTAAGGTCGAGTCTGCGCCCAAGGGCGATCTTGGGCGGAATTTCTCAATGTTTCGCAACAAGCGTAGCTTGTTCCACGTTCAGCATAATCGAGGCAAGAAAAGTCTGTGTGTCAATCTGCGCGATCCGCGCGGCATGGCGCTTGTGACTGAGCTGATTCAGCACGTTGATATCGTGGTTGAGAATTTTAAGCCCGGTGTCCTGGCAGATATGGGTCTCAGCTATGAGCAGCTCAAAGAGCTCAAGCCTGATATCATTCTGTGCTCTATCTCTGCCCTTGGCCAGACCGGCCCTTTAGCCCATAAACCTGGCTACGATTATATCGCTCAGGCGTATTCCGGGGTGACCTCAATGATCGGAGAGGAGGACGATGCACCCTACATTCCGCTGGTCGGGATGGGGGATGTCAGCACAGGGGTACATGGCGCACTCGCCGTCCTAGCGGCCTTACGCCACCGGGACAATACCGGTCGGGGCCAACATCTCGATGTTGCGCTGTTGGATGTGTACTACCACTACCACGAGGTCAACGTGCATACCCCGCGTGCCACAGAGGGCGCCATTAAGCCAACCCGTGTTGGCCGCCATATGACTTATGCCTGCCCCTCAGGTGTCTTTCGTGGCAACGGTGGCTACTTGGTTGTCATGGCCATTTTCCATCACTGGCCGGATTTCTGCAAAGCAATCGAACGGCCTGAGCTGATTGACGATCCACAGTACAGTACGGATCAAGCCCGGCTCAAACGCCGAGACGAAGTTACCAAACTGGTCGAAGACTGGCTGCAAACATTTCCGGATGTCGAGAGTGCGGTCGCCCGTTTAGAGGAGTTCAACGTTCCAGTTGCTCCGGTGCTCTCCGTTGCTGAGACCCTCGACTACCCTCATCTGCGAGAACGTGGAACCGTGACGACGATCAACGACCCTATCCATGGCGATCTTGATGTGCCCGGCTTTCCGCTCAAGTTTTCCGAGTTCCCAGACGAACTCCCCCTCCACGCGCCCACGCTGGGACAACATAACGAAGCAATCCTGACGGAGTATCTGCGACGGTCGCCCGAAGAGGTGCAGCAGTTGCGTGACGCCGACGTCTTGTTTGAGAAAAATTTGTAGAGGGACCGCTCCGGTGTGATCCGCCGGTGGGGTCATTTCGATCCTCGGGGGACGGTTCGTAGACCGTCCTCACCCCCGATTGTGCATCCCTGATTCGGCAAGGACGAGGCCGGTATTACGCCCCTTGAGAGCGTGAGCTGGATGGAGCGTTACAAGAGACGCCTGATGAATTTACGATGAAAAAAATGCCTATCTTGCGACACTGGCGGAGGTACGACAGAGGAATCACGACCTCACTCCATTCCTCATTTTTGGGTTAAAAGGCGTAGCACTTCAGTGCAAAAGACTCTCTGACGAAATTCGTAGAAATATTTCAAAAGCCCTCTTTCGGGACGTACGGTTCGCCCTGTTCACCCGACTGGAGAGTACAAAAAAACGGGGCATTGCCGCACGACAGATTGAAATCCTGAAGCCGTTATTACGGGAAGATTCGGTCATATTTGGACAGTTGGTAAAGACTCACATCCATCGCTACAGCTCAGTGAAAAATCCGGAGAAGGCGTTCGTGCGCGACCTCTCCCAGCTCATACGTCTCAATGCGGTTTCCGTGCGGCGGGACAACAAGAAATCCCTGTGGATCGACCTGCGCCTTGAGTGGCCGACGGAGATAACGGAGACTGACTTTTTCGAGCGATTTAAGCACTCCCCAAAGGCAAAGACTCTCTCCCTCCTCCCGTGATTCAACTTCAGCACGGCGTCTTCTGAGTATACACCTTATGCCCCTTTACCGGGGATTCATTTTGTTGATAGGGTCTCCCCCAAAAGGAGTGACACATGGCAGGATTGGTTGAGGGAAAAGTAGCGCTGGTCACGGGTAGCGGGTCGGGCATAGGCAGACAGTCGGCCCTGGCCTTTGCGCGTGAAGGCGCCAAGGTGGTCGTTTCCGACATTGTTGTCGAAGGCGGGGAGGAAACAGTTCACCTGATTCAAAGCGTGGGCGGTCAGGCGGTGTTTGTGCAAGCCGATGTCTCGCAGGCGGCTGACGTAGAAGCGTTAATCAATACGACGGTCGAGACCTATGGCGGCTTGGACTGCGCGCATAATAACGCGGGCATAGCCGGCAAGGCACAGAGCACGGTTGACTGCACGGAAGAGAACTGGGACCGCATCATTGCGATTAACCTGACGGGGGTCTGGCTGTGCATGAAAGCGGAGATTCCGCGCATGCTCACCCAGGGCAAAGGGGCCATCGTCAATACGGCGTCCGATGCCGGCCTGATCGGTGTCCCGCGCACCGGCGCCTATGTGGCCAGCAAACACGGCGTGGTGGGTCTGACCAAAACGGCCGCCCTGGAGTATGCCAAGGCGGGTATTCGCGTTAACGCAGTCTGCCCCGGTCCGATTGACACGCCCATGCTTCAGAGCGTCGGTCAGCGGCGTCCTCGGGTGGTGGAGAAAATGGCCGCGGCCCAGCCGGTGGGTCGTTTGGGGCAGCCTGAGGAAATTGCGGAGGCAGTCGTCTGGCTGTGCTCGGATGCGGCGTCTTTTGTCACCGGGCATCCCATGCCGGTTGACGGCGGCTATATGGCGCAGTGAAGGGCCTGCTGGATTATCATTTACAGCGCAAACGAGCGTTTCACTTCCAGAAAGAACCGACTGTTCCGGCCCGTCCAGTAGCGATCGTGGTCGCGTACGGGAGCGGCAAACTGGCCGAAAAAACCGGAGCGTGAGCCGGTAAAGAAATCGGCTCCGATGGTGGCGGACACATAGTCCGAGAAATCGTACCGGACCTGGGGGCGGATCAGCAGGTCGCCGAAGTTGATGCCGTACAGCACCAGCAACTGAGGGTGGAGGGTTTCGTTCAGAAAATCGGACAGCAGGAAGAGCGACACCGCATTCTCAATGGACTCACCAACAAGAGCGCCGGGCGCATTGAAAATCACATTCTGAAAGAACTGCACATTCGCCATGAGATTATCGTTTACCGTCCAGTCCAATCCTAAGACATAGGACAGAAACTCTCGCTGCCGGATACCGTCGCGGTCAAACGGATCACCTGACACAAAATGCTCGCCCAAGCGTAGCCCCCCCTCACCGCGGATCACAAACACATCAAAGGCGTAGTTAAAACTTCCGCCGATCAGGTGGAAACGCTCATGCCGGGGCTCAAAACGAAACGTGTTGGGACTCAGCACCCGCCGGAACGGGACGGGGAAATCACTCCAGGAATATAAATAGTTCAGCGACAGATCCATATTGCGCAGAAAGCGCGTCACCCGAAATCCAACCTCGGAATCGCTCAGCCGCCAATCCTCAGGCTGCCGCACCGAGTCCACCTGGACCGAGGGGAACGGCGGCGGCGGCTGAAAGGGCAGCGCCGGAAGGGGAAGGTTCCGAAACTGAAACTCGCTGCCCTGGTCGGCCGGACGGTTGGCCTCGAAGTCGGGCAACCACAGGCCTTCAAATGTCCAGTCGCTCAGCGTGTAGTCCACCCGCAGGCCCCACAGCGGGATACGAGCATCGATAAAGTCGTTCAGAATGAATTCGCGAAAGTCTTGCGGGTTGATCACGTCGAGAATACGCAAGCCGATAGACTCGCCCCACACGATCTGCTGCCGGCCCAGACGGATATCAAAATCCTCGTAGAGTACATCGAGATACAGTTCCCTAAGCTCGGCCTGAAACGAATTGCCGCCCTCCAACCGATCAACCGGCGAGGTCCGGAAATCCTCTATATTGGTTTCCAGATGATTGACCGGATCGAACATCGACCGCCCAAGGATGGTGAGTTCGGCCCAATCGGTGAGTTCAAACTCAATCTCGGCCTGCAACCAATTCTGAGACTTTGAGAACTGATGCGGAGAGTGGAGCCGCACCGCGGTTTCGTTTTTGACAAAGCCGGTCACGTCCAGGCGGTCCCGCAAGGTCTCGAACAAGCCGGGCTGGGCCTCGCGTGTGGGCCGCCGAGCGGTCGGATCAACACGCCCGGGGCTCTGCCGACTGGCCGTGGTACTCCTGGGTGCTGCTGACGCCGCCTCCGTTTTCGGAGCCGGCGGGGCGGCTTGGGCCTGCCGCTCTTCAGGCGGCGAAGCGGGCGATGGTGGAATCGATTGGGCGAAGCTGTTGATCTCAGGGCTCTCAAACAGAATCTGCGCCCGCACCTCCGGGGTGGGCCGGTCCGGCGTCTGGAGTACTGCCCTCACCCGACTGCCCTGCTGCTCGACGGTGAATGCCGGCAGCTTTTCGCCTTTGAGGTCGAGCACAAAACGCAGATGTTGCGGGTGAGCGCCCACCCGGACACGGCGCAGGAGCGTATCTTTGGCCGGATAGGTCGCTGAGGGATGCGGCAGGACCAGCCCGATGACATCGATCACGAGGCGGGTTGGGGTCGAAAGCGGAAAGGCGTGGATGGCACTCGGCGCTTGAGAGAATTGCAGCACCACCTGCCGCTGACTCCCATCGGCAGTCAGATGGACCTTGTGGAGACGCATGGCCGAGGGGGAAGCGGCTTGGGCGAGCGATGTTCCTGCTCCAATCCAGAAGATCGCGATAAGGCTGAAAACCCAGGTCTTCAGCCTCGTGGGCGGGCTGCTCATACAGAGAACAATCTAGGGTGCGCCCTTGCGCAGCGACCGTTCGGTAAAAATCGACTCCTTGAGACCCTGGTTGAATCGCACATTGCTAATCTCAAGCTCGGTCTTATGTCCGGTGAGCTGATTCTCCACCACGGTCCGCTTCCAGTTCCAGATCCCGTCGATCTGATCCCATTCCGTTGTCCAGATTTTGAGCAGGCGGTCTTTGCGGTCGTAAAATTCAATTCTGGGTTCGGTCAGGTTCTCGGCGTTTATCCAGCGGAGCTTTTTGCTGTAGATGTAATTCTCCTTGGTGGGTACGGACTCCAGGACGTAGAACTTGGTGCCATTGTTCTGTTCGACGCGCAGCAGTTTGTGCGTATCCTCCTCCACCTCCCGGTCCGCCATGTCGTCGTAGATCATATCGCTGCCCATAAAGGAGTTTTCCTTATCCCCAGAGGCAATCCGGCGCACCTTGCGCAGAGCCGGCAGGTAGATCCACTGGTCGTCGTCGGCCTCAGCGTCTTCCTGCGACCAGTTGAGAAAGGTGGTGTCTTTGACATCGGGCGGGGACTCAAAATAAATAAAGGACTTGCTCGACAGCCCCTCCTGGCCCTCATAGTCTTTCCAGTAGCGCAGGGTATGGCGCTTGCGCGTCTTGCCCCTGCTATTGGTCAGCGTCCAGACGGCCTCGGAGATTTGATCGTCGCCGTCCTCACGCTCGTCAACCATGACGGCAATCTCCCGTCCGCTGGGCTCCCCAGGGATTTCCTGTGCGTCGGCAAACGGCGTCGCACTCAGCACCCACCATCCCAGTCCGAAAAAGAGGGTACGCATCCAGCCTTTGTCTCTGTTGAAGGGCGCGTGTCCTCTTTTCATCCATACGGTCTTCATACTGTCTCCTTCTCTTGCAGGGTTGAAACCGCGTAGTCCGGTCCCGGTGGCGGAGCGGGTACTGGCGTTGCGCCATACACGAAACGCGGCTTGAACGTATTGAGGATGGCCGGCAGGAGCGTCATGGAGGCCAGCAGGCAGGCGCCCATGTTCAGCGCCATCATCGCTCCGAGATAGAAATTGGGCTTGAAGTTGGAGGTCAGAAAGACCAGGAAGCCCCCAATCACTACGGCCGCGTTAAAGAAAATGGCTTTGCCCGAGGTGGCCATAGTCGCCACGGTAATAGCCTCCGGGTCGCCCAGGCCGTCTTTGGTTTTCAGTTGATATTTATTGAGAAAGTGGATGGTGTAGTCGATCCCGATCCCGATCACCATAGAGGCGGTCATGGATTTGCCCACTTCGAGGGGGATGCCCAGCAGGCCCATGAGGCCAAAGCTGAATACCATCACCGCGCTGATGGGAATGATGTTGATCAGCCCGGCAACCACGGAGCGGAACATACAGGTGGTAAGCAGAAACACCGCCAGCAGCGAGGTGACCAGGCTGGTCAACTGACCGGACACGACCAGCTCGCTGAAGCGGTTGCTCATATAGCCCTGCCCGGCAAAACCGATCCAGAACCCGCTTTTGGTCTCCCAGCCAATGACGGTGGGCGTAATACCGGCGAGCCAGCGCCCGAACCGCACCGTCAGCGGATCGTGGTCACCGGCCTGACCGCCACCGCCGTTTTCCTCGGCCCCGAATTCCCGAACCACAAAGTCCTGAATCCGATCGATCACGCGCTCGATGTCGGCGCTGTGATCCGAGCGCAGAAAAAACGACACATTGGCGTGCTGGTAGTCATAATCGACCACCTCATCAAAATCGTCCGGGTCTCCGGAGAACGAGTACAGCAGCAGGTATTGGGCGATCAGGTCGCGCGAGTCGGGAATGACCTCCATCTCCTCGCGATCCTCGTTCATGACCCGGTGCATGCGTTTGATGAACTCGGCAATGGACAGCGAGCCGCCCACAATCGGGTCTTGTTCAATCGCGGCTTGCAGACGGTCGAGCTTGTCTAGCAGGTCCGGGTCTTTGAGCAGGTCGGGCTCGTGTCCCTCAATGGCCACATAGATAGGCAGCGTGCCCTGAAACTTCTCCCGCAGGACCTCGTCGCCAATGCGGATCGGACTCTGCTTGTGGAATACATCAATCCACGACGAGTCAATGTAGATGCGCTGAAGACCGATCAGACAGGTGAGCATACTGCCGACGGCAATGCTCCACACCAGCAACGGACGCCGGGCAACCCCCCGGCCCAGGCTGGACAGGGCCCGTGCGACCCAGCCGGTGGCGGCCAGGTCCCTGCTCCGGTTCATCTGATTGCGCAAACTCCGGCTGGCGGTGGGCGACAGCAAACTCAGGACCGCCGGGAAAAGAGTCAGCGAGACGACCATCTCCGCCAGCACACCGACCGAGGTAAACAGGCCAAAGTAGCGGATGGGCACCATGGCCGCGGTCAGAAACGACAGAAAACCGGCCGCGGTCGTCAGGGCCGTGAACACCACCGGCTTCCACATTTCCTGCATGGCCGCCATGACGGCCGCGTTAGCGTCCGGTTCGGCTTGACTGAGGATTTCGTCGTAGTAGCGGCTGAGAATATGAATGCCGTAGGCCACGCCAATCGCCATCAGCGTGACCGGCATCATGGTCGAGATAAAATACATGGGAACCCTGAGCCAGGCCATAAGACCCATACTCCAGATAACGGAGATGATTACCACGGCAAACGGCAGGAGGACGCCGCGCAGACTGCGATAGGTCAGATAGAGGGTCCCGAGGACAATGCACAGGACCAGCGGCATGAAGCGTTCCATGTCGCTCCGCGCGTCCTCGGAGAAGGTCACCTCCATAGCGCCGCGACCGGCAATATGGAACTGCTCGGGTACGCCGGACGCCTCTTTTTCCCGGATCATGTCACGGATGGTGCGGTAGATCGCCGACCGTCGGGCGACCCCCTCAAGCGTCCCCTCGGACGATTCCATTCTGGCCATAATGAGCAGGCCGGTTCCGTCGCGCGACACCACCCAGTCCACAAACATGGCGTTATCAAACAGGGCGTCCTTCAACGCGGCCAGGGCTTCGGCCGAGCGTGGCGGCTCTTCCATGAACGGATCAACCGCCATGCCGTCGCTGGTGCCGGTGATATTATCCATGGTGGCCACGCTGGTCACGTCTTCATCCCGGACGGCTTTGATACCGGGCAGGAGCGCAATTTTCTCGGAGAACTCCTTGACAATGCCCAGCGTGCGCGGATTGAACACCCCGTTTTCCTGCGGGTTGTCGTTCAGGACACCGACAATAATGAGGTCCAACATTCCAAAGCGCTCTTCCACCACGTCGTTGTAGTGCAGGACCGGATCATTGGGGGGGATCATGGATTCCGCGTCACTCTCGAAGCGCAGGTATTGGAGCTGCATGGCCGCGGCAACCGTCACTCCCAGGACCGCGGCAATAACCAGAAAACGAAAACGGATGATGGCGTGAAAAATGGATTCCATTCAGTGTTCCTCTATCCTGCCGGGCCGGTCCCTCCTGGCTCTGCGGCTGGTTTGGCTCGTGGCGCGTTTTCGAGACGCGCGCGAGCTGCCGGGTCTGGTTTTTGTCTGGCCGGATTCAGCGGTGAGCAAGGCCAGGACCAGGTCCGGCAAGGCAGCCAATACCTGTTCGCCGGACAATTTCGAGTCTACATGGCCCACAAGTTTTTGCCCGCGCAGGGTATGGATAATGAGGCCGATGACAGCGAACGGCACCATCTGGACCGGCAGCGGCTTCAAACCGCCCTGGCGCACGCCCCGCGCCACAATGTCCTGCAAGGCGCGGTGTGCCCGCGAAAACCAGCGTTCGGCCAGCATCGCGGCAATCGCATGATGGTCGTCAATGGTGCGTTGTACCATCTGAAACCGGTGCGGCGCGTCGTGATAGGCATCGATGAACACCTGAACCACAGCGCGAATCTGCGCCTCGGGCTCGGTCCCATTCTGGGCAATCGCTTCAACCTGCGTGACCACCCGGCTCACCGCGTCCTCAAGCAAGGTGTGATACAGGGCCTCTTTACTTTCGTAATAGTGATAGATGAGCGCCTTGGTTGCGCCGGCGCGCTCGGCAATCTCCCGGATCGAGGTGCCGTCAAAGCCGCGTTCGGCGAACAGCGCTTCCGCGACCGCGCCGATCCTGGCGCGATAGTCCGGGGACGAAGGCGTTTTGATAGGACGTGCCATAATCTTTTATTATAATTAACCGAACGAACAGTTAAATCAAGACCGGTTGCAACCCTGCCTTTCTTGACAACAGCCAGCTATCCCACTAGAGGAGAGGAGTAATCTTTCAGAGAAAGAGAGCAAGGATGGGACTACGCGGGCGGTAGAGGGGAAGGGGCACGGCCCGACCAAGGTGGCCCTACAGCAGCCTGTATCACCCAACTGGCCGGATCCATCCCGCCTACATTGGGCAGCCTGACAGCCCTTAATTGGCTCTGGCTCAACCACACCCAACTGACCGGGCCCATTCCGTCTGCGTTGGGCAGCCTGAGCAGCCTGACGGTTCTCAATCTCAACCACACCCAACTGACCGGGCCCATTCCGTCTGCGTTGGGCAGCCTGGCCAACCTGCGGTCTTTCTACGCCACCGGCAACGCTGGGACATTCTGTCTGCCGCTCACCCTGCGGACCTGGTACAACGCCTGCACGAACCGACACACCGTGACCCTGTGCGGTACCACGGCCCCGAATCGTCCCACGGTGTCAGTCCCCGCCGACCAACTGGGCAGTCTTGCGGTCAGTTGGAGCGCCCCCACGAACACCGACCTCACCATTAACGGCTATGACATTGAGTCCAGCGCAGACGAGGGGACGCCCTGGACCCGCGTGCTGTTGCCTAGTGTCACCACCACGACGCTCACCGGCCTAGTGGATGGCAGGGCCTACATCGTACGAGTGTGGGCCGTGGGCGAAAGCCCGGACAACCCCAACGCTGACCCCTATGCGCTGGCGACCTTCTGGTCCCCGGCCTCCGCTCCGCAGACCCCCTTGTCAGCCTTCGGCGGGCGGACCATTAGCAATAAGACCTAGATCGTCAACCGGCCCATCAGCACCTTCACCCTGCCGGCCGCCATCGCCGATCTCACGCAGCCGACGCCCTATACTCTCACCGGCCCGGGCGCGACCCAAGAGGAGTGTGGGGATACGGATAATGGCTTTGGGTTGTTGTGGAACTGGAACAAGCTGGGGGATGGACAGCACACGGTGCGGGCATTCGCCGATGGGGAAGAGGTGGCCCACAGTACGTTCAGTGTCACCACGCTGGGCACGGAGTTCAGACGGGGGTTGAGCGGGGTGTATCCGTTAGCGGACTTCCCGACCCGGGGCCAGACGGTGACGGTGGAATGGCAGGAGGCCCTCCAGAACTTCACCCTCACCGCCCGGGAGACGGCGGGACAATAGGGGGCTGGGCTTCAGGACAACCCCCACCCGGTCTTGCTCCGCTGGCTAGTGGAGAGTAGCCAGTATTCTTCACTCTTCACTAGCCACTCTCCACTTCCCATCCACCTGGCCGTATGGAGCATGTCCCGCAATCACGCTACACTGACGTGAAGAAATCAACCGACGCCGAGGAGAACTGCGTGCAATTTGGCATCCTCCAATTTTTTAGCTGGCCGGAACGGCGGACCGAGCTTTCGACCGTGTATCAACGCGGTTTGGAACGCATCCAGATCATGGATCAAAACGGCTACGATGCGGTCTGGCTGACCGAGCACCATTTTAATGACTATAGTGTCTGCCCTTCGATCCCGGTCATTGGGACGTATGCCGCGGCCCGGACCAAGCATCTTCGGATCGGGACCGGCGTCTGCCTGGCCGGCTTCTACCATCCGCTCCGGCTTGCTGAGGAAATCGCGCTGCTCGATACGCTGTCAGGCGGCCGGGTGAATTGGGGGGCCGGGCGCGGCTTTGACCTGAAGGAGTTCAAAGCCTTTGGCGTACCCGTCGAGGAAAGCCACGCCCGCTTTCGGGAGACCGTAGACATTGTGCTCAAAGCCTGGACCACGGACCGTCTGACCTATGCCGGCAAGTATTTCTCTTTCGAGAATGTCGAAGTTCTGCCCAAGCCCTTGCAACAACCGCATCCACCAGTGTGGACCGCGGCCTCTTCGCCAGCAGCCATTGAGTGGGCCGCTTCGGTCGGCCATTCGATTCTCATGGACCCGCACGCCACCCATGTGGAACTGGGCCATAAATGGGAATTGTACCGGGATACGCTCGCTCGCCACGGCTATTCCATTGAAGGCCGTCAGATACCCATGGCGCGGCTGCTGGCCATTGCCTCTACACAAGAAAAAGCAGCCGAAGTCGCCCGCCAGGGAGCCAAATGGCTGGTGGATACCTATGTGCCGCCCGAGATGTATGGGGCTGGCGACCCGGTCCAGCGCTATGTTGACGAAGTCGTCATTCACGGAACGCCGGAGAAAGTCAGAGACGAACTCGCACGCCTGCATGAAGAAATCCATCTGGACTACATCATCGGCGCGCCGCTGAGCCATGAAAGCTTTATACAGTTCACTGACTCTGTGTTGCCTCGGATGGGCTAGAACACGAGAAGGATGACAGTATGAGTGATGTTGCGTTTGGCATCTTTGATCACTTGGAGCGCAGGGCAGACTCGCTGGGCGAGTTGTACGAGGGCCGCATGCGACTCCTCAAAATGGCTGATGAAGCCGGTTTTTACGGCTACCATTTGGCCGAACACCACGCCACGCCGCTGGGCATGGCTCCGTCTCCGAGCGTCTTTCTCTCTGCGGCTATCCAACACACCAAACGCATTCGTTTAGGGCCGCTGGTGTATTTGCTGCCGCTGTATCATCCGCTGCGGTTGATCAGTGAAATCTGCATGCTTGATCATATGAGCAACGGTCGCCTGGAAATCGGGGTCGGGCGTGGCGTGTCCCCGTTTGAGCAGGCCTATTTTGAGGTGCCATTTTTGCACTCGCGGGCGATGTTCGAGGAAGCCCTGGAGATGGTCACCGCCGGCCTGCACCAGGAGCGCCTCACCTACGAAGGCAAGTATTATCAATGTGCCGATGTCCCGATGGAACTGCATCCCAAGCAAACGCCCAACCCGCCGTTCTGGTATGGAGTAATTAATGCGAAAAGCCTCCGCTTTGCCGCGGAGCGCGGCATGCATATGGCGAGCGGCGGACCCAACAGCGGGATCAAAGACCTGACCGCCCAGTACAAAGAGATGTGGTCGCATAATCGGGACAATCCGCTGAACCTCAACCCCCAGGTCGAAACGCCGAAAATGGGCGCGTTCCGCCATATCTTTGTGGCGGACACGGACCAGGAGGCCGAAGCCATCGCCACCCCGGCCTACAAAGACTACTACGCCAATATCGAAAAGCTGTGGCTCGACTTCGGCGTAGCCCACACCCTGTTCACACCGGACCTTCAAGTCGCCCGCAGCCTGGATGTCGCCATCGTCGGCTCTCCCAGCCGGGTACAAGACGAGGTTGCCCGCTTCTTCGAGGCCAGCGGCTGCAATTATATTCTGGTATCGTTCGCCTGGGGCAGTCTGACCCAGGCACAGTCCGAACGTTCAATGGAATTGTTCGCCGGCCAAGTCATGCCGCGGTTCGGGTGAGAACCGTAGGTCGGATTAGCGCGGCGTAATCCGACAGCCCAGGAGGGTCACACGATAGTGAGAAGCCATTCAATATGAAAACTTGTGAACCTCAAACTCCTGCTCTCAATGAACACGGTGCCGGGCTGCGGCTGCTGCAACCCTACCTCCGGCGCGCGCATGCCAGAAGTGCGAAGCGCTGGGCCAGATCGGTCGAAAAATGCGTCACCGTCGATCATCTCCGGCAGGTGATGGAGAAGCGCGTGCCGCCAATTGTAAGAGAATACTACCGTGGCGGGGCCGATAATGAAGTCACGCTCAGAGATAATGTCGCAGCCTTTCAAAGAGAACGCTTTAGGCCGAGAAGTGCGGTCCAGTTGGACGCCATAGAGATGCGGACTGAAATTCTGGGACACTCCATTGCGCTGCCGGTTATCGCCGCTCCGATAGGCAGTACCCGCCTGCTCTGGCCCCGCGGAGAAGCCGTTGCTGCTAGGGCGGTCGGTGAAGCCGGGACGATATGCACGCTCTCCACCCTGACGGGGACGGACCTGGAAGAAGTCAGCGCGGCCTCGCCAGGACCGTGTTGGTATCAACTGTATCTCGTTGGTGGAAAAGACGTCGCGGCCCGGGGGATCGAACGAGCGAAAAACGCCGGCTATTCTGCGCTGGTGCTGACCATTGATACCGCGGTCGCCGGGAATCGCGCCCGGCACGAATGGTTAGGCGCCTCACAGGCGATTCATGGCACGCCCTTCCAGAAACTGAAATTTGGCCCGCAAATGATTCCCCATCTCTCCTGGCTGAAGAGCTTTTACGCGGACGGCGGGATGATGCAATTCCGTAATGTCATTCTGAACGACGGACAGCCTATGCCCTACGCGGACGTTGGGGCCCAACTGCGCGCCTCGGTTGTCACCTGGGAGCATCTGCCCTGGATTCGGGAAATCTGGGGGACGGATAAGCCCATCCTCATGAAAGGCGTGCAGTGTGTCGAAGATGCCCGGCTGGCGGTCGAATATGGCGTGGACGGCATTATCATATCCAACCACGGCGGACGCCAGATGGACCGCGTCTACCCAAGCTTATACGTCTTGAAAGATATCGTGGCCAACCTCAAGGACGCCAAGATGACAATCTTGTTGGACGGCGGCATTCGTTCCGGCGGAGATGTCGTCATTGCTTTAGCCCACGGTGCGGATGCGGTATTAGCTGGCCGGGCCTATGTGTATGGTCTTGGGGCGGGTGGAGAAGCAGGGGTTCGCAAGGCGTTTGCCATCCTGAAAAAAGAAATTGAGGATACCCTACGGCTCCTGGGTTGCGCTTCGATTCACGACCTGAATGTAAAGGAGCATCTGCTGCCGTATCCCTTTCATGAGAGCGTTGCCTGATAGGCTGGAGTCGTGCCATTGCGCTAGCCACCCGCGCTGAATCGGGGATAGTCATCCCGGTGCGCCTGTATCCATACCCGGATTTGCGGCAACGCCGCGACCCTTTCGTACACCGCCTGGAGTTTCGGGAAATCAGAGAGCAACACGTCTGCATTCAGGTCGAGCAGTTGGTTCAATCGATTGAAGACGCAAATGTCGGCCCACGAGAGCTGGGAGCCCACCATACAGCCCTCCTGTGAGAGCTTTTCCAGGCACAGCAGGGCTCCCGGCAGGGTGGTCTCCACCCACGTGGCGATGCGTTTCTGCCGCTCCTCTTGCGGAACCATTTTCGTTCCCGGCGTACCGGGAACTCCGTCAAAGCTCATCTTGGCGAGAGCCGACTGGATTTCTGCTTGATGCACGACGATCATATCGCTGCGCGCCGCCTCAATGGGGTCCGACGGATACAAGCCAGCCAGGCGCGCGGCAAGACGAGCAATACTGTCAGTCTGGCCGAGGAATACGCCGTCCACTTCAAGGGCGGGCATTTGTCCGAAAGGGAGCCGGGCCTTGAGCGCGGCCATATTGGCGAATTCGTCTACGGTATAGCGCCGGTCGGTAAATGCTATCTCACCGACGGTGAACAGGAGGCGGATCGGCTCTCCGATTCCTCTCCCGTGGAAGTAGTGAAGCGTGATGTCTGCTGCCATGGTCATCATCCCTCTCGGTTATTGCGATCGCTCGGTCTTAGCCTGGAAAGCGGGGACAGGCAACTGGCTTCGCTGTATTCACAATGGGCTTCACCGGCGTGACCGTCAGGCCGACGATGCCGACCGCCATGAGCCATAATTACTTGTCCAGGCGACCGCGGCTTTGGGGGGGCAGGCTTGCTAGCCTGTAGCCATTCGGCTACGCTCCTCTCATGATCCGGGTCGTCCGCTACGTTTCCGAAGACGGCACGGACTACTTTGATATGTGGTTTCGGACCCAATCCCCGCAGGTCCGCGCCCGTATCCAAACCCGCATCGACCGGATGGAGCTGGGGAACTTTGGGGATCACCGGAGTGTCGGCGCCGGGGTCTCCGAATTGCGTATCACTTTCGGCCCAGGCTACCGGCTGTATTATGGCCGCGAGGGGAACACTCTGGTGATTCTGTTGGGCGGGGGAACAAAAGCCCGCCGAGCCCGCGACATTGCAATAGCCCAGGCCTGCTGGCAGGCGTACAAACAGGAGAGACGACATGCCCGTCAAAGCCCATCAGGCGAGTGGTTATCTCAACACCCCGGAAGATGTCGCGGCCTATCTGAACGCGGCGATTGAGGAGATGGGAGAGGACCCGCGCTTGCTCATGAAAGCCTTGCGCAACGTAGCCGTGGCGCAAGGCGGCGTGTCTGCGCTGGCGCGGCAAGCCAAGCTGGACCGGGCTGCGCTGTCCCGCGCCCTGTCGGGCCGGCGTCATCCTCGGCTGGACACACTCGCCAAAGTGGCCGCCGCGTGTGGTGTCAAGCTCCAGTTCTCGGCGTAATCAGTCCCAGGTTGTTCCAGGAGTGCTCTAGGCTATAGTTGCAGGTAGTAAAACGGTTACAGCCAAAGGCCATACTGCTCCATGCCAACGGCCTTCTTCATCTCTAACTTTATTGCCAAGTTCTTCTCGGATACGTGCATCTTGGGATGAAACCTCCTCAAGGAAACCCTGACTCAGGTATTCTGGTTGTGTCATGGGTCGATTCTCCTTCTCATCTTCGTCGCCAAGGTGCGACTGCAACGGCTGACCGTCCTCCCACCAACGATCAAAGATATCAACTAATTGTTTGATAGTTGGCTGTGAGACCGTTCCTGACAGTCCTACCGATATCTCGACATTATACGGCTGAATCCCCAGGCTCAGACCTTTGCCGGTCAGGTTTACCGATCCGACAACCGCCACCGCGTCATCTAAAATAAGAATCTTCGGATGAAACAATCCTTCTTCGTTTCCTCCCGTCCCCGGGCGCGTTGATACGGTTCGACACTCAATCTCCCCGCTGGCAAACCTTGTCTCCGTAACTGAACGCACCAGCAGAGAATCGGTTTGCATGATATCTGACAGCAACCTTACGTGGACTTGTCTGTCACGGGTCAGACGCCGGAGCCACTCAAGTCCAAGCACACTGACCCCATATGTTGCGCAGCGGACCGTCTTGAAGGGTATCTCCTGCATCACTCTTTCGATCCACTCGCGTAGTGCTGTACCATTCTCCAGTGCAATGATCGAGTGATATGGCCGTTTGATGTCCCCCATCAATCAAAATCCTGCAGAAATATGGTTGAATCGTTCTGTCCTACCCTTAGCAGTACATACATAGACAACCGGCGGAGCGTCGCCCGGCACGGACAGTCACGTCTTGTAACGAGAAACCGCCGGTCGGGGCGTCAGGAGCAGGAGGACCAGAGCCAGGCCCCCGGTCGCCGCACCGTACAGAAAGGCGGGCTGGTAGCTGCCGCTGACATCCCGCACATAGCCCGCAATCATCGGCCCCCAGGCCCCCAGCATCCCCGCCCAGGCAAAGAGAAACCCGGTAATGGACCCGACGTGCAAGCGGCCGAAGAAGTCGCCAACCAGGGCCGGCAGCAGCGTGATCAGGCCGCCGTAGAAAAATCCAAAGGCGGCCGCACCCGCGTATAACACCCCAAGCCCCTGAGCCGAAAAAAAGAGAAGATAGGCCACGATGTGGACACTCAGGCTGACGGCCATGCCGCTTCTCCGACCGATCCGGTCCGACAGTGGCCCCAGGCAGAGATTGCCCAGTAAGGCGCTCGCTCCCATGACACTCACCGCCAGGGCTCCGTACGCGTGCGACAGCCCGAGGTCCTGCGCAAACGCCACAATATGCACAAAGGGCACGGGAACGGTCAGGAACATGACCACCAGGCTGAGGCCGCACAACCAGAACGACCGCGTGGTCCAGGCTTCCGCCAGAGTCCAACTCTTGAGAGCGACGCTTTGGCTGTCCGGCAGCGACGCTGAGCTCTGGGCCGTGGGGTCACCGTCGGGCCTCAATCCTAACTGTTCCGGGTTACGCACCATAAAGCGTGCGAGGGTGATGAGCAGGACCAGGACGATGAGGCCGCACGCCAAATAGACCGGCCGCCAACCCCAACGGGCAATACAGGTGGCGGTCAACCAGGGGCAGAGCAGGATGCCGCAACTGCTGCCGCTCGCGGCCAGCCCCAGGGCCAGACCACGTTTGTGCTGAAACCATTTGACCACCGTCGTATTACAGGGAATGTAGGCGCTGCTCATGCCTAGCGCGGCAACCAGCCCATAGCACAGGTAGAGCTGCCACTGGGCCGTCATCTGGCTGGTGGCGATAATGCCACTACCCAATAACACCCCGCCGGCCGTGACGACCCAGCGGGGGCCGGCCGTGTCGGTCAGCCGTCCGCTGATCCAGCTACAGCCGCTATAGACCATCGTGTAGAGCGAAAACGCCCCGCCCAGACTGGCGCGCTGCCAGCCCAGTTCATCCAGCATGGCGGGCAGGAACACCCCAAAGGAGTATTGCACCCCATAGGTCACGAAGAGGACAACGAACGCACAGGCGGTGACGACCCATCCGTAAAAGAGCGAAGGGAAAAGAGGCATAATGAATGGGCAGTGGTGAGTGGCAAGCTCGCTTCCGCTGCTGTATCGCTACGGACGGATGGCCCTTCTTTTTTGCTCCCTTTCCCCTGGCGGGAGCGCCTGTCCTGAGCGTACTTCGACTTCGCCCCTATGGGGCTACGCTCAGCACAAACGGAGGCGAAGGGAGCTGGGGTGAGGGAGTTTCTCACGAAACACTGCCGACTCGAAACGAAAACCCGGCAACTGACCACTAACGATCCCCAGCCTCCATATCGCGTAGCATAGCCTGTTCCATTTTCTTCATGCCTTCCCGGGTGGAGACATCACACTCGATCCGTCCTTCCGGGGTGTCAACCAGGGTAACGTAGGACCCCCGGTGATTGCTGAAAATCTCAAACGTGGTGCAGCCCTCCGGTCCGGCGATATGCGGGCCGTAGGCCACACCCGGCTCCGTCATCATCACGTCACCAGGCTTGAGGACGCGCTCCCCCACGTCCAGGGTGCCCTGCACGACAATCTCAAACCGGTGGCAGTCGTGGGCGTGCCGCGGCAGGGTCCAGTTGGGTCCCATGCGCAGCGTCACCACGGTGGGCGGATTGTCCTTCCGGTCGCCGAGTAAAAAATAGGCCAGTCCGGTGACACCCGCTAAGGGCAGCTCGACCAGCTCTTTCAACTCCTGCGGATACTGCTTCCAGAACGTGGGGTCGTCCATTGATAAAAAAGACGCCATATCTCCCTCCTTAGCTCTGCATGCTGTCCAGGGGCAGCAGAAAAAACCACAGGTCGCGCCGCACATCAGCATCTTTCATGGCCTGCTGGGCGGCTCGCATGACCTTACCGGCCTGGGTTGAGTCTCGAAACCAGCGCAACCCAGCCCAGGCCGCGGGCGTATGATCGGCAATGCCTAGGGCCGCGGTTTCATAATAGCCCCGAATGTCCTGGGCGACGCGGGCCGGCACGCCGGGAATCCTGGCTTCCTTCCACGGCGTTCCCTGGCTGATACGGATGAACGCCTCAAGGGCAGAAGGGATCTCGTCTACGCTGATGGCACGACCGGCTCCCACCCGGTTGCCGTATTTGTTGATCGCCCGCTCATAGGCGGCTCGCAGACCACGGGCTTCATCAACCGCGGGATGGGCGTCCGGGTCGTGGCGGGGCGGCAACGGGCAGGCCAGGACTTCGGTTTCCCGGTCCGTCACGGACTCGACAAAGTCTTCAACCCCAGGTTCGGTCCGTTTCAGCATCGCAAAGGCGTGCGCCAGGACACGATGCTGAAACGCGGGGTCATTCGGTTTCCCGATCGGGCGGCCCAGTGGAAAATCGCATGCCAGCCCGCGCGGTGGCGCAGTGCCGATCATGTGTTGACGGATTGAACCGAACGCCACCGTCGCCATGCCGGAGGCCTCGAAAATATGTGCCAGCGTACACACGGTACGCGTGCACAGCGGTCAGACCGGAGTGAGGAGCACAACGTCAACGCCCTGCTCCTTGAGCAGGGCCGCACCTGCCGGTCCCCCGTCCATACGGATTTGGGCCAGATCGAACTGATTGCCGGCATAGGCCAGATGGGTATCCGCGACCTTGCCGATTGTGCCTCGTGCGGCCAGCTCGTCCAGCCGATCAATAGGAAAGACGACGTTGAGATCAGCGGCCACACCGGAGCTGTCGAAGTTCGGACTCCAGTGACCGACCATGTAATCCCGCCGGGCGGCGTCCAGCGCCCGGTAACTTGTATCACGCGCAGCAAAATCGTCCTGCTCGGGATGATGCAGCGACGCCGAGGTGACGATGGCCACGGTTGCGTTTTCCAATGGCGGGGGGGTGGTGAATGCCGGGTTCTCAAACACCGGGCACTCAATGTCCTGGACTGCGCTCTTGATATCGCGGTCGGCCATGCGTTCTCCTTATGACTGGGTCTGAAACAGGCTGCTGTGCGCTCGCTGCTCACCCGGCCTGACGCTACTACCCCCTTACGCTAGGCAGCAGAGTAGGGTAAATGACTATCTCTCTGGGTATAATCGGAAGACCCTTTGGATAATCCCGTAAAGAAGTAAAGAAGATAGTTGGTAAGAATCATACGTCAAGGCCAGCCTGACGTAGAAGAAGACCGAGCGGGAAGTGGAGAGGGAGAAAGAATGAAAAAGGGAAAGTATATTCTTGTGGCACTGACCATGAGCCTGCTCATGCCGGGCACATCGTTCGGTCAGGCGTCAGACAGCGAAAACACACCGGAAGAGGCCAGCAGCCCTGCCCCGTCTACGCTCTACCTGCTGGATGAACTGGTCGTGGTCGGGTCGAGAGCCGAAGGGCGCAGCGCGGTAGATTCCCCCGTGCCGGTCGATGTGGTTCGCGCCGAAGACATCCTCCAGACCGGCGAGACGGAAATGGGTCGGGTCATCCAGACCTTGATTCCTTCGTTCAATTTTTCCAGCTCAACCATCAGTGACGGAACGGACTCGGTCCGCCCCGCCACCCTGCGCGGCATGGGCCCGGACCAGGTGCTGGTTCTGGTAAACGGCCGGCGCCGGCACGGCAGCGCCCTCATTCATGTCAACACCTCGGTTGGTCGCGGCACCGCGGGCACCGACCTGAACGCCATTCCGGTCGGCGCGGTCAAGCGTATTGAGGTGTTGCGCGACGGCGCGTCTGCCCAGTACGGTTCCGACGCGGTCGCCGGCGTCATTAACATCGTGCTCAAAGATGATCTGGAAGGCTCGATTCAGACCCAGTGGGGCCAGTACTCCCACGGCGATGGCGACCGCTTCACCGCGCAGCTCAACAAGGGTTTCCAGGTTGGCGACGACGGCGTGGTCCATGTGGCGGTTGAGTTCATGGATCGCGACCGGACCAACCGGGCCGGTCGGCAGGGAGCGGTGCAGTATCCCGACAGCGTGACCTGCTCGCTGGGCTCGTGTACGGCCGATCAACTCGACCCGGCCCGCCAGGCCGCTCTGCTCACAACCCATAAAGAGGGTGCCACCGTGCTGCTGCAAGACCCAGAGGACAAGGAGCGGAATTTTGACCGGCGTCGCTTCCGGATTGGGGATTCCGAGTTGGAGCAGGTCAGCGGATCGCTGAACTTCGAGAAGCCCATCGATGCGCTGTGGAAGGACGCCGAGGTCTATGCCTTTGCCAACTTCTCGCGGGCCGAGAACGAGAGCGGCGGCTTCTATCGTCGGGCCAATCAGTTTGACCGGAATCCCTACCTCGACGGGCTCTTCCCCCAAGGGTCGCACTATCCGGATGGGTTTCTGCCGCATATCGAGACCACGGTGTGGGACTACGCTGGCGGTGGTGGCCTTAGCAAGAGGTTCGAGAACGGCGTTACCGCCGACCTCAGCGTGGTCCATGGCGGTAATGATTTCGGCTTTCACATTCTCAATTCCCATAACGCCTCGTGGGTCAACCGGAGTCTTGGCCAGAACACCCCCTTTCTTGACGGCGCCGGCAATCCGGTCTTTCCGGGCCTGGACGCCTCCGGTGCACCCGACTCGTCCGCGGACGCCGGCAGCCTGCAACTCTATCTGACCACCGTGAACCTGGACTTCACCCTGGCGGCGAACAACAATATGTTCCTGGCCTGGGGTGGGGAGTATAAGCGCGATCAGTACGAAATCGTCGCCGGCGAGGAATACTCGTACGCCGATTATGACGGGAGCGGCGGCGGCTCGGCCGGCATCCAGGTCTTCCCCGGCTTCAAGCCCGCAAATGAGGTGGACGAGACCCGCCACGCCTTTGCCCTGTATGCGGACTCGGAGCTGTATCTGACCGACTGGTTGGTGGTCAGTCCGGCTGCTCGCTATGAGCACTACAGTGACTTCGGCAATACCGTCAACGGTAAAGTCGCAGGCAAATGGGACTTGACTGACTGGTTCTCTCTGCGCGGCTCGGCGAGCAGCGGCTTTCGCGCTCCGTCCATGCAGCAGCTCTACTTTAACAATACCAGCACGCAGTTCGTGACCGACCCGCAGACCGGCGTAACGCTGGCCGAGGAACGCGGCACGTTTCGGAATGACAGCAGAATCGCCGAGGCGATTGGCGTTCCCGAACTGGAAGAGGAGACCTCGATCAACCTCAGCGCCGGCTTCGTCTTCCAGCCCGTTCCGTCGTTTTCGCTCACCACGGACTTCTACCATATCGAGGTCGAAGACCGCATCATCCTGAGCGGGAATGTCACACCGACGGGAGCCGGGGTGCCGAGCAGCGTGGCTGAGGCGCTTATCGCGCAAGGCGTCAGCAGCGGACAATTTTTCATGAACGCCGCGGATACCCGTACCCAGGGCTTTGATTTCGTGGGTGTGTGGAACGTGCCGCATATTCCGCTGGGCGACCTGACCCTCAAGGCGGTCGGCTCCATGAGCAGGACCGACATTCGCAAGGTCAACCTGCCGTCCGGCCTGCCCTCCTCGCTTTTCACCGCCACTGACCGCGGCATCCTGGAGGATTGGCAGCCCAAGAGTCACTTCCTGCTGAACGGGGTGTACCGTCTGGAACAATTCGCGGTTTCAATCTCGCTGCATCGCTACGGCCAGTACAAAGTGCATGAGGGCGGCGGAAACTTTATCCAGAACTATAACGCAAAATGGCTGACCGACATTCAGCTCAGCTATAACCTGGGCATGTTCGGGATTCTCAAAGCCGGCGCGAACAATCTGTTCGACGTCCAGCCTGAAAGAAATCGCATCGGCCAGTCGCGGGGCGGCACGATCATCGACACGGACGGTAACACCATCGTGGACTCACCGGGAGTGTTCCGCTACTCGCGCCGCTCGGCCCCGTTCGGCTTCAACGGCGCGTTCTACTATGTGGGCTTCGAGTATAGAATTTAAGGGGTAGGAGTCCTACCCCAGCCTTGCCTGTGCAGGGGCAATTCACGAATTGCTCCTGCAGACCGCACCGCTCAGTCGAGCTGATAGGCGCGGGCGACGGTTTCTCCCAGGATACCGCGGCGGGCGGTTTCGTTCATCGGCGTGACCATTTCCTGCAATTCTTCGAGGTAGTTCGCCCAGAAAAACTTGTCCGCGCCGACAAGCTCGATTCCCTGCGCAGGTAGTCGGCGCGGTTGAACATCCTATACGCTGACGGTATGAGTGAGCACCACTCCCTGACATCCTGTTCAGGCTACAGAGGACAGGAAACTACGTCGCATGCTGAAGAGTCTGTCTGTCAAAACCTTTAAGTCCCTGGAGGATGTGACGGTTGACCTAGGATGGGTCAATGTCTTCATCGGCGCTAACGGTAGCGGTAAGAGTAATTTTCTCGAAGCTCTGGGAGTTCTCTCCGCGGCGGCTGATGGCAGGGTTGACGACCAAACTTTGTTGTCCCGCGGCGTCCGCCCCGGCCTGCCTGCATTGTACAAGTCTGCCTTTCCCACCAAATCTGGGAAGAGAAGCCCTCCTCATCTATATTTCGGAGCACAGAGCGCGCAGGCCAGATACGAAGTCTCTCTACATAATCCCTTGAAGAAACCAACCCCCGCCTGGAAATTTAAGACAGAGCTGTGGGCAGATGACGATAACCCTAGTCTTGTCGGACGTGGACCCCGGGGCTTCACCGAGATCAATCAAAAACTCAAACCCGAACTCAACCCGGAACGGGGATTCGCTGCCTTAAAGGCGGTAGAACTCACATCCGGTGCTGCCTTAGACCTATTACAGTTGCTGCAAAGCTACGTCATATTTTCACCAACAACACCTGTATTGCGTGGTGTTGCCCCGGAAACGCAACCGAGACGCCCGGTGGGATTGTCTGGAGGAAACCTGCCACAGGCAATATTAGAACTGCTGAGGCAACGCAGGCACGATGACCACAGCAAACGAATCTGTCGGGAAACGCTGAAGCTTGTGGACTGGGCTAAAAGTTTTGGTTCAACCACCGCCAGCCGACTTCCCCTTTCTCCGACTGCGGCAGCATCGAAAATCGTGCTTCGATTTCGCGACCGCTTTATGAGAAAGGACCGAGATGTCCTGTCTGGCTATGACGCTTCTGAAGGAGCTTTATATGCCCTGTTTCTCGCGGTGATTTCAGGACACAAAGCAAGTCCTAAACTTTGTGCGGTGGACAACGCAGACCATGGACTAAATCCCAGATTGGCACGGTCACTGATTGAACGCCTATGTCAATGGTATCTGGAGGCGAACGAGCAGCGTCAAATCTTGCTGACAACGCACAATCCATTGATTTTGGATGGACTACCATTACAGGATGAACGTGTACGGTTGTTCACCGTATCTCGGACCAATTTAGGCCATACTGCCATCCGGCGTGTGGTCGTCAACAAGCAGTTGTTGGAGCGGGCGAAGCAGGGTTGGACCTTATCGCGTTTGTGGGTGATGGGACATCTGGGGGGTGTTCCTGATGTCTGACCCGTTGTATGTCGCCGTTGCCGTCGAAGGACCAACTGACGCAATTGTTCTTGAAGCGATTCTGAACGCTCTGCTGCCGAATACTGAGTTTGTGCCTCAGAGGTTGCAACCGGAAGAGTCCCGTGCCTTTGACGCGGCATCATCCAGCGGAACTGGCGTCGGATGGGCTGGAGTGTATCGCTGGTGTCGTCAATCCGTCTCGGAGGGCGGCGGTTCCGTGTCCGGCTCTTCGGCACTGTTGCACCATGATGTACTGATTGTGCAGGTGGATGCGGATGTGGCGAGCAAGACATACTCCAGTGGCGGCATTCGGAATGCACCGCGCAACGATCTGCCTTGCGAACAACCTTGTCCACCGCCCTGCAGCACCACAGACGCCTTGCGAGCGGTCGTTCTTACCTGGTTAGGCGAGTCCGACACGCCTAACCAGGTTGTCTTGAGTACGCCCTCGAAGAACATCGAAGCATGGGTCATTGCAGCGGTCTGGCCGGACAATAATCTGGTTCAGCGAGACGACTGGGAATGTCGGCGCAATCCGGAAGACCAACTGAGAGCGCTACCCAGGGCAAGACGATTCGAGAAGAGTCAGGACCACTATAGAGACAAGCAAAAGGAACTAGAGAATGGGTGGCAGGCTGTGTCTGCAAGGCTGACGGAGGCTGAACGATTTGAAACGGAATTTCTGGCGGCCATTCCTGCTCGAATTCGGAACCGTCTTTGAGTTTAGAAGAAACGCCTGGTACGGCGAGTCAGCTTGGCCCGCGGAGTCCGGCCGTCCACCCGTCAGGTGCAACCTCCAAAACAATTCCCGACCTGTCCCTTGTCCGGGTGCCGCTCCTGTTCCCGACTTGCCCCGGCAGCCACTCCCGAGAACCGATTTCAGATCCAAGAGAGCATGAGAGCCAGGGAAGAAGGTGGTCGCGGCCAAAGCCTTGCCTGTGTATGGGCGTGCCCCTGCAGACCGCACCCCTCAGTCGAGCTGATAGGCGCGGGCGACGTTTTCTCCCAGGATGCCGCCGCGGGCGGTTTCGCTCATGGGCGCGACCATTTCCTGCAATTCTTCGAGATAGTTCGCCGGGTGGTCCGGGTGGGGGTAGTCGCTCGCCCAGAAAAACTTGTCCGCGCCGACGAGGGCGGTCAGAGAGGCGATCGTGCGCTCTTCGGGGTCCGCGGAAATATAGCACTGCCGCTTGAAGTAGTAGGACGGCTTTTCCTTGAGCCGCACGGTTGCGCCAAACGTCGTACCCTCGAAGATGGCGTCCGCCCGGTCGAGAAAATAACCGATCCAGCCGGCTTGCGATTCCAGGACGACGACCCGTAAACGCGGGAAGCGTTCAAACACGCCCCATTGAAACAAGGTGCCAAAGGCATGCTGCACGCCCTGACCGGCGAACAGGTCCACATACCACATGGCCCAGCCGAATTTGTCATAGCGTTGGTGGATACCCCATTCGGGCGGCTCAAACGTAGGATGAATGGCAAACGGGATGTCGCAGTCCTGAGCGGTGGCAAAGACAACATCGTGGCGGGGGTCGCCGTGGGGGATGCGGGAAATCGTAAACGGGCTGACAAACACCCCTTTACAGCCGTCCGTGACGGCGCGTTCGATTTCGCGGGCCGCTTCCTGAGGGTCGCCGAGCGACACATGGGCAATGGGCACCAGCCGCCCGCCCGAGTCCCGACAGAAGTCGGCAATCCAGCGATTATACGCCCGGCAATACGCCGCGGACAGTTCGGGGTTGAGCAGTTCGGCCTCCCACAGCAGCCCGAGGGTCGGATAGAGGATGGCCTTGTCCATGTGCTCGCGGTCGAGCAGTTCCACCCGCTCTTTCATGTCCATGGTGCCGAACGCCGCTCCTTTGAGATAGGTCCGTTCCGGCCCCGGTCGGAGCGCCCGCACCTCTTCGGGCCGGATCTCGCCCCGCATGGCTCGCTGGCGCAGTTGCGTGGCCTCGTCCACCTGTTTGCCCATGCCGCCCAAGGTCCCCAGCGTGCCCGGACGGGTGAGCTTGGCCCGCCGGGAGTCGATCTCCAGGTATTCGTAGCCGTCGTCCGGGTCTACGCGGATACGTAGCGCCCGGTCACGATAGGCCGGGTCAAGATAGCGCTCCCACAGGTCGGGCGGTTCAAGGATATGGCCGTCACAGTCAATGAGTAAGGAATCGGTTGTCATACATCTCCCTTGTGTGGTATCGACTCGACGCTGTACCAGAAAGACGGAGAGTTTTCAAAGGCGCAGGCCGAACGGCCCAACTGATCCCTGATTTTTGGACCGTTTGTGTAATCGGTCGCGCTCTTCTACAATAGGCGCTCCATCGTACTCGGAGGAAAACCCAGGAGAGAAAAAAGGAGGACCCATGAAAGTCGGTACGATCATGCAGTTGACCAGTTTTGACGGTAAGCCGGACCTACAGACCTATCGGGAAGAGCTGTCACTGGCGGATAAGGCGGAAGACTACGGCTTTGACTCGCTGTGGAGTCTGGACCACCATTTCACCGGCTATGTGATGTCGCCTGACCCGTGTCAGTTGTTGTCCTATATGGCCGGTCGCACCAAGAAGATTCAACTCGGCACCGCGGTCATCGTGTTACCCTGGCACGACCCGGTCGAAATCGCCGAGAAAATCGCCCTGCTCGACCTCGTGTCAGGCGGGCGCACGATCTTCGGCTTTGGACGCGGCGCCGCCACGGTCGAATACGCCGGCTTCCGTATTCCCATGGACGAGTCGCGCCAGCGTTTTGTCGAATGCGCCGATATCATTCGCCTGGGTCTGACCCAGGACAGCTTTTCGTACGAGGGCAAGTATTATCAGATCCCGGACATTCAGGTTCGTCCCCGGCCCATTTCCAATCCCGAGACCCGTTTCTATGCCTCGTCGGTCAGCCCGGAGTCGGCGGATATTATGGCCAAAATGGGCTTTGGGGTGTTGATCATTGCGCAGCGCAGTTGGGAAGACACGGCCACGGACTATCGGCGCTACTGCGAGACCGCCCTGGCCAACAACATCACGCCCCGTCCGCCCATTGGCTTATTCAACGTCTTGGTTTCTGACGATGCCACAGAAGCCGAAGACCTGGCCCAGCATTATATGGGCACGCTGTTCGACTCCATTGAAAGCCACTATGGCTTTTCCTCGGGCAAGCTGAAAAGCGTCAAAGGCTATGAGTTCTACGGCAAAATGGCCAAAACCTATGCCAAGCTCAACGCGGACGCGGAGGCCAAGGTCAAGGCGATCGAGTTCTTCCGCAGCCTACATGCGGCCGGCACGCCGGACCAGGTGCTCGAAAAAATCCGCTATATCCACGAGACGGTCGCGCTCGACCACATGGTCGGTACCTTCGCTTTCGGCGGCCTGCCGGCCCCGAAACTGAATCGCAGCTTCCAGCTCTTTGCCGAGAAAGTCCTGCCGGTGCTTCAGACCGACCCGGCCTTCCAACTGCCCAAGGAGCAGGCCGAGTTGGTCGCGGCCAGCGCCTAGATTATCACCGGGGCAGACCCGACGGTCTGCCCTGCTCTGAGCGCCCTATTCCCTCTCCTTTATCCATCATCCAGAATCGTCTTCATCCTAGTCTGATTCGAGCCTAGCCCCGGAACAAGGCCCGGGCCGGAACAAGGCCCGGGCAAGAAAAGCGCGGAGCGCTGTTATCTTGAAGCACTGGCCTTAACGGGCCGGTGAGGATTGAAACAGTTGAAGGCTGCTGGCCGGACAGAGAAAACCGACAAATGAATGAATGGCTTATCTCCAACTCTACGATGCAAACATTTCGCTCAAGACGGTCAGGACTTCTCGGGCGGCTTTGTCGCCAATTTTGCCCAGGCGGCGGACCAAGCGCGTCTTGTCAACCGTGCGTATCTGATCTAGGACGACTTGGCCGCTTTTTCGCTGAAAGCGGACAGAGAGACGGGTGGGATAAGAGCGCCCTTTTGTCGTCATCGGTGCGACAATAACAGTGCCAATATGCCGATTCATTTCATCGGGCGATATAACGACACGGGGACGCGTTTTCTGAATCTCATGCCCTTGCCAGGATCAAGCCGCACCAAATAAACCTCAAAACGGGCAACTACCATTCCCACTCCGTAGTGTCCCATTCTGTGGCTGACAGAGATTCTCCATCAAGCAGGGCATCGTCCCCATGTTCGCGCATGGGGCGAAAGGCGTCATCCCACCCGCTCCGAGGCTGTCTGACCGGACGAATGACCAAGTGGTCGTGCCGTAACTCCAGTTCGACTTGGTCATGGAGCTGGCACTGTTTCAGGAAGGCTTTGGGGATACGGACACCGCGCGAATTCCCAATTTGAACGAGGGCGGTTTTCACCAGCAAGCCTCCGTTTTGTGGAGTATATACAATGTAAGTACGAGAGCGGCAATTAATTCTCTCACTCCCCTACCCTGGAAGGAGGGAATGGGCGGATGACAACCTCTCCGATGCCGTACGGTGTTGAGTACGGGGAATGAAGAAGCCCCGGCCTTCATGGGTCAATAAGCATTGAAACAACCGTCACAAGGGCTGGAAGTTCATCTCCAGCAGCGCTTCGAGGTGGGCCGGGTGACAGGCGATAATGGGCGCTTCCGACGCCTCCGGATGGTCTCTCGTCTTGCGGACCATTTCGGTTGGGGTCACCGGCTCGCCAGAGAGTCGATACAGCCCCCCTCCGGCCTGCCATAATACCATTGCCGCCGCCGCAATATCATAAAAGTGGAAACGGGTGAGTAAACTGGCCTGGAGTGCGCCGGTGGCGACCAGAATGACCTCGTAGCCGGAGACGCCAAAGCTCCGAATCTTGCCAGGATATTGACTGAGATTCCAGTGCTGTGCGTCCGATGAGACACCGAGATAGTCGGATTTTCCGATGTCCGGCCGGCCGGACGGGATGGTGAGCGGAGCCGCATTCCACTCGGCGTGCTTGCCGTGGGTGCTCAGAAAAACATGCTTGGCCGCCGGCATACTGAAAATGCCGATGAACGGTTCCCACAGGTCGGTCCGCGCCGGCTGCCGGAACACCGCCAGGGAAATGCCCCATACCGGGATACGGCTGCGGAAGGCCGCAGTCCCGTCAATCGGATCGAGGAGCGCAATATACGCAGCCGAACGGTTGTCGGACCAGCCCTGCTCTTCCCCGAAAATCCCCACGTCTCCGTGGAAAAGCGCTGTCAGTTCGCGTCGCAGAAATCCCTCAATTGCGCCGTCCGCGGGCGTAACCCACGAGCCATCAGGTTTGAGTGAACCCGGACTCCGGCCATACTGGTCTATGGCCATTTGATCCGCAGCGCGTACGAGCTGCCTGATCCGCTCAAGCGCTTGTCCTGAGCCGCGTCGAAGGGTCTGCGTTTCGCTCATCCTCCTCCACGTCCTGTCGCATTACTGATGCGCTCCGCCGCCGAACTCCTCAAACAGTTCGCTCACGACGCGTGCCGTGCGGGCCGGGTCGTGCCGCACCAGAGAGTGAGCCGACATGACATTCCCGACTTTTACCACTTTTACTCCCAAGTCATACAGTGCCTCAGTATCGAGCCTGACCTGCGCGGCCTGTTCTCCCTGATACTTGCGTGCCAGTGCCGGAGGGATCTCACCCCGGTGGACAACCACCGCATCGGGAGTCCGACCCGCATACTCGGCCAGCTTTGCCACATGCCGAGAGGCTGAGTAGCCGTCGGTTTCTCCATGACGGGTCATCAGGTTGAGAATGTAAATGATGGGTGCGCGCGCACTTTGGAGTGCTTCCGGAATGCCGCTGACCAACACATTGGGAATGGTTGAGGTGTATAAATTCCCCGGCGCAAAGATAATGAAATCACTCTCGTGCAGGGCCTGGATGGCCTCGGGGTTGGCCCGCGCCGCGGGCGTGAGATACACCCGCTGGATCGGGATGGCCGGGTCATGCTTGGGTACGTCGATATTGGCTTCTCCCTCGACCAAGGTACCGTCCGTCAACTCCGCGCACAGATGGGCGTGGTCCCAGGTCACGGCCAGGACGCGGCCCCGTATTTTGAGGATCCGGCTGATCGCTTCAATCGCCTGTTTCTCGGAGTCCAGAATTCTTGTCAGGGCGAGAAAAAAAAGATTGCCAAAGCTCCGGCCCTCCAGGGGCGCGTCCACAAACCGAAAGGAAAACAGATCGCGCAGGAGCTGACTCTCTTCCGACAGGGCGACCAGACAGCGCCGCATATCGCCCGGCGGCAGCACCCTGAATTCATCCCGGAGACGCCCCGAGTCGCCGCCCGAATCCATCATGGTCACAATGGATTGGACCCACAGGTCCGCATACGCGCGCAGACCCGACAGGACGTTGAACGACCCGGTTCCGCCGCCGATCACGCTCACTCTGCGTCGCATGGTCATGTCCGTTGGGTCGGTTGGGTCGATTGCCGGGTCCATCGCCGCAGGGCTTCCAGGGCCGGGCTCGCAATCTCGGTTCGCCACTGCTCGCACAGCACGGCGAGCGGCGCTCTCAGGGCGGGTAAGGGATCTGCCCCTGGCGTCATTCCGGCTGTTTTCTCGCGCAACCAGGAAAGCGTTTCATCCAGGCCCGGCAACGACCCGGACAGGAACGCCTGCCGTAACTGAGGGATCGTACTGGTGTCAAAAGTACGTTTATGGGCGAGATCGATAATATCGGACAGGAGCAAACCGGCCTCACTCAGGCGGCAGTCGAGCCGGGCCAGGAGATCGTTATAGACCTGTCTGGACACAGCCTCGGCCCTGGTCCGGACGGCATCCAAAAGCGCTCTCCCGCGCAAAAGACTTCGGGCTGCTTCGGCTCTGTGGGGCAGGAGCTGGCAGTAAAATTTGAGTTTCGGCTCCGTGCCTGACGGCCGGATGATCGTCACACAGCCGTCTGTCACGATTTGCAAGACATTCCGGGGGAGCGTATCCGTGTCGCTCACAAAGGGTCCGAAGCGCGTCTCATCCCAGTAATCAATCATATCCGTGACGGCAAGCCCACCAAGCTGCGGGGGCGGTGTGTCACGCAGGGAATGCATAAGCCGGTCTCGGCGTAATACGCCCTCCGCCCCGGTCATCATGATGGAGCGATTGACATCCGCATAGCCGCCCAACTCTTCCAGGATGTGGATATAGTAGTCGAGCAGCGTCTTTCCCTCTTGGCGGAGCTGCTGGTAGAGGGTGGCGAAATAGAGACAGGCCGGCGCGGCATCCTTATCTTTGAGGTGCGGGATGAGCATGCCGCCGTGGCTTTCCTCGACCGCCAGGACCAGTTGCTCGGGCGTACACCGAACATCACGATAGGTGCCGGTCTGGTCTAAGGCTTTCAGGACCGCGGCCACGTATTTGAAGCCGACGAGCAGGTCATCTACGATCCAGGAATCACCCGCCTGGGCCACGATCTTACCCAGCAGCCGGGTTGTCACCAGGGTCTCAATGACCAGTCCCCTGCGCCGCGGACCTCTGTGGTCCAGCATCAGGAAATAGCACAGCATGGCCGCAAGCTGGTTGCCGTCAAAATGATACCAGCTCCCGTCGGGCAGTCTGGTCTCAAGCCCGACTCTATCCGCGTCCGGGTCACTGGAGAGGACCAGGCCGATCCCGTGCGTATCGGCAAAGGCTTTTGCCGGTTCGGTCGCCTGAAGGACTTCGGGGTTTGGCACGCGAAAAGGAATGGCAGCAAAGGTCCCGTCCGGGCCCTGGTCGGGCGGGGTCTGCACCGGGAACCCGACTCGCTCCAGCAGCGTACCAACCGTCGTCAGCCCACAGCCGTTCAGGGGAGTAAACACAACCGGATGGGCCGGCAGCGGGGTATGAAGCCGGTCGTAGAGCCGCACATAGGTCTGGATGTATTCCTCGTGCAACTGACGCGGAATGGGGCGAATCAGGTCCTGGCTCAGGGCCTCTTCAAAGGGAATGGAGTGAATGTCCGTGGCCTGAGTCATGATATCAACCAGTCGCTGGTCGTCCGGGGCCACCGGCTGGCTGCCATACTGGTCATACACCTTGATGCCATTATCGTCGGGCGGATTATGCGAGGCAGACAGATTAATGCCACCAACCGCGCCCAGTTGACCAATCAGATAAGACAGCTCCGGCGTTGTCAGCACGGCCGTGTCATTTTCCGGCTCGGCGAAATAGGCGACAATGCTGTTCCCGGCGTAAATCTCACACGCCAGTTTACCCAGGGATCGGGACGACACGCCCAGGAGGGGATGAATGCGGCCCAGGAAACCATACACACCAGCCAAGTCATGAAACACCCGGACATCGTTGGCGACCACCACAGCCAGATCGGTCCGGTTCGGCAACACTGACTTGAGGTATTGACAATGCCCTTGGACGGTCATGGCCACGGTTGTCGGATTCATGCGGTTCGCCCCGTAGCCAACCCGGCCGCGCCGACCGCCCGTCCCAAACGGCAGGACCTGCCAGAAGGCGTCAAACACCAGGGCCAGACGGTCTGCGTCGATATGCCGGGTCAGCACCTCGGGATAGGCGTACGGCACCTCACCCGCCAGCCAGCTTTGGAGGCGTTCATGGGCGTGCTGCCCAGGCGCTCCGTAGTCCTGTCTCAGGCGCTCACCGATCCGTGCGAGTGTGGCCATGTTTCAGATCACTCCTGAGCGTCGCAGCTGAGCCTATCGGGCCGTCTGCGTCTGTTGTGTCATTTCTGCTGCCAGCCTGAGGGCCGCCTGCATGCTGCGCGGACAGGCCTTGTTATGGCCGGCAATGTCAAGCGCCGTACCGTGGTCGGGTGAGGTGCGAATAATCGGCAGACCCAGCGTGACGTTGACGCCGTCTTCCCAGGATAACAGTTTGAGCGGGATGAGGGCTTGATCGTGATACTGGCAGACCACGGCATCGAATTCGCCCCGCACCGCCCGCACAAACACCGTATCCGCGGGCAGCGGCCCGACAACGTTGCAGCCAGCGCCGCGGGCCTGCTCGACAGCCGGTTGAATCAGTCGTTGTTCCTCATCGCCGAACGCACCCGCTTCTCCGGCGTGGGGATTGAGTCCGGCGACGGCCAGACGCGGCTGGGGCAGGCAGTAAAAACGGTGCAAATGCGCCGCGGCGACCGTGATCGTTTTCTCAATCCGTTCACACGAGAGTGCCTGCGGGACCTGGGCCAGGGGCAGATGCGTGGTCACCAGAATCACCCGCAACTGCTTCCCGGCCAGCATCATCCGCACCTCGGTCGTATCCGTCAACGCGGCCAGGAGTTCGGTATGGCCAGGGTAGGAATGGCCGGCCGCCTGCCACATGGCTTTGCTGATCGGGGCGGTGACCAGTCCGTCCAGGGCCCCGTCCAAGGTAAAACGCGCGCCGCTTTCGACATAGCGATAGGAGGCATCCCCCCCGGCGCGAGTGGGGTGGCCGGGAACGCGCTCGTCCGGAGCGAGCTGGGAAAGAGCGAGCACGGGGATATGCTGCGCGTCGGTTGGCAAGGCGTCGCCAACCTGCCACTGATACAGATGGAGGGGAGACGCCAGACGGGTCGCCGTCTCCTGTAAAACCGCAAGATCTCCAAGGACGATGACCCGACAGCCGGGCAGTGGTGATTGGAGGGCCTTCAGTATGACCTCCGGCCCGATCCCTGTGGGATCGCCCATGGTCACCCCAATAAGAGGAAACGTATCCTTCAATACACGCCGAATGGGGGATACATTTCCTCTTCTCACAGGCTTGATAGGCATGAGCACGAAGGCGTTCTTCAGAACGGCCAGAGCCAGCCGAGGAGGCCCTTTTTCTTTCCGACCTCCAGACGGTCCGGAGCCACCTCTTCCACCTCGGTATCTAAAACGCCACTCGTCTCTGTGATACCCGAGCCAAAATCTTCTGGCGCTTCGAGGAAGTTTTCGACGTGATGGCGGAAGCGGAGATCCTCATTAAACCAGCGCGCATAGCGATCACGCAGCGCCTCGTTATACAGCTTGTTTTTGATCTCCTCGGAAACGGTCTCCAGGGGTTGCAGACCGGCGTTCCGTTTATCCTCGACTTTGAGCAGATGCATCCCGGAATTGGTCCGGAAAGGCTGGCTGATATCGCCATTTTCCAGGGAAAAGGCCACCTGTTCGATGCCTTCGGGCATTTGTCCGCGTTCAAAATAGCCGAGGTCCCCTCCGCTGTCAGCGCCCGGACCCAAAGAGTACTGGCTTGCCAGATTGCCAAAATTTTCGCCTCCCAGCGCGCGCTGACGGACTTGATGCACAAGCGCAACCGTCTCCTGTTCCTCTCGCTCGCTCGCGGAGGGCGATAAGGGGCGGAAAATATGGCGGACGCGAACCTGCGCGGGTTGGGTGTACTCATCGATATGCTCATCGTAGTAGCGCTGGACATCCTCGGGCGTGACATTCACCTTCGCACCAATCTCACGACTCATTAACAGCGCCTGTTCCACCTCATTCCCAACCCGTTCGCGGTACGCCTCCATGGTCATGCCCTGCTCAATCAGGGCGGCTTCAAATTCTTCATCGTTGAGATTGCTCTGCGCTTGGATGCGCGCAATATAGCCGTCAATATCGGCCTTCTTGGCTTTCAAGCCCTGCTTTTCCACTTCCTTTCTGACCAATTTCTGCATGATGAGCGCGTCCAAGATCTCACTATCCGACATCCCCCCTGCCCCACCGGCGGGTGCCAACGGACTCGCGCCCGCCACTTCCCGAAAGCCCTGCATCTCGTGTGAGGTAATCGGCGCATCATCAACGGTCGCCACAATGCGGTTAATGACCTCAGCCCGGCTTGCGGCCGGCCCCAGCCATACGGCACAGACCAGAATACCGATCAGGATTTGCATTCTTTTCATCACGTCTCACCGGCTAACACGATAGAGAGTAAAGGTGTCCGGCCTTGTATAGTGTCATTGGAGGACACCTTTACTCTTCTCGCCAAGGCCGTGCAAGAGAGTCTTGACCGCCTCCATAACGTCTTCCTGGGGTGCGAGCGAAAACGAGACCCGAAAGTCCGGGCTGAGCTGGGCGCCCCGGTCATTGCGCTGAATAAAGGCCACCAGCCGCTCGCCTTGTATGGGCGAGTCAGGGTGGCAGTGCAGGGTGACGCGCTCGCCCTTGCGGTAGACCGCGGTGACCAAATAGTGGCGCAGGACCCGGCGCAGGTCCATGACTTCAATAAAATCCAGGACTAATTCGGGCAGGGGGCCAAACCGGTCTTCCATTTCATAGGCCAGGTCTTCCAGGTCGCTGCGCTCTTTCACATTGGCCAGCTTTTTGTAGAAGACCAGGCGCTGATTGACATCCGGGATGTAGGCCTCAGGCAAATAGGCGGGCAGGCCAATATGAATGTCGGGTTCAATCGCCACCTCAATCTCACCCCCGCGCAGCTCGCGGACTGTCTCTTCCAGCATGTGGGCGTAGAGTTCGTAGCCGACCGCCGCGACGCGGCCGGACTGTTCTTTGCCCAAGAGATTGCCTGCCCCCCGAATCTCCAAATCATGGGCCGCCAAACGAAACCCCCCGCCCAGGTCGTCCAGTTCCTGAAGGACCTCCAAACGCCGCTGGGCGTCCCGGGTGAGGGCATGTTCCCCCGGAATGAGCAAATAGGCATAGGCCCGCATCGCGGACCGTCCGACCCGACCGCGCAGCTGATACAGTTGCGCCAGACCAAAATGGTCCGCCCGGTTAATAATAATCGTGTTCGCGGTCGGGATATCGAGCCCGGACTCGATAATGGCCGAGCACAGCAGCACGTTCACCCGATGGTGCATGAAGTCCAGCATGACCGTTTCCAACTCGCGCTCCCCCATCTGGCCATGCGCAATCGCCAGGACCGCCTCGGGCACGAGCGCCCGCAACTGGTCGGCCATTTTTTCAATGCTCTCGACCCGGTTATGGACAAAAAAGACCTGTCCTCCCCGGGCGAGTTCTTGCAGTATCGCCGAGCGGATGAGGTCTTCATCAAAGCGGGCCACATAGGTCCGGATGGCCTGGCGGTCCACGGGCGGAGTTTCAATCACGCTCAGGTCGCGCAGGCCCATCATGCCCATATTGAGCGAACGCGGGATCGGCGTGGCCGACAGCGTCAGGACATCGACCTCGTGACGGAGGCGTTTGATTTTTTCTTTATGCGTCACCCCGAACCGATGCTCTTCATCAACGACGACCAGGCCGAGTTGCTTGAACACAATGTCGCGCTGCAAGAGACGGTGGGTGCCGATGACGATATCGACCGTTCCAGCGGCCAGGCCGCGGACCACGGCTTTGGCTTCCTGGGCCGAGCGGAATCGATTGAGCAGCTCGACCCGGATGGGATAGTCGGCAAAGCGCCGGCTAAAGGTCTCGGCGTGCTGTTGGGCGAGCACCGTTGTGGGTACGAGGACGGCAACCTGCTGACCATTTTCAACCGCCAGATAGGCTGCCCGGAGCGCGACCTCAGTCTTGCCGTAACCCACGTCGCCGCAGACCAGACGGTCCATGGGTTTGGGGCTTTGCAGGTCGGCTTCCACGTCTTCTATGGCGGCCCGTTGGCCGCGGGTTTCTTCAAACGGAAAACGAGCCACAAACTCCTCGTAGTCGTCGGTGAATGTGGCCAGGGCGGACCGCTGGACACTTTCCCGAACCGCATGAATTTCGAGCAGCTCGCGCGCCATAGCCTGAATGGCTTCCCGGGTCTTGCGCTTGACGCGCTCCCAGGCCTGGCCGCCCAAGCGGTCCAGGCTGGGTTCTTTGCCGTCCGCACCCGCATACTTCTGGACCAGATTGATGCGCTCAACCGGCACATACAGTTTATCGCCGCCGACATATTCGAGGTGGAGATAGTCGCCCGTGGTATCGGCCACGCTCAGGTGCTGGAGCCCGTGATACCGGGCAATGCCGTGGTCAGTGTGAACCACATAGTCGCCGGCAGCCAGTTGGCTGAGTCCGGTCAGATAGTCGGCCACCGGACGCGGCCGGGAACGTCGTCTGTGGCGACGCTCGCCGAAAATCTCTTCTTCTGCCAGGAAGACCAGCCCATCCGCGGGCAGCGCAAAACCCTGAGACAAATGCCCGACCACAATCGCGGTCCGAGGGCCCTGGCGCTCTAAAAGAGTAAGCGTCCCAGCTTTTTTGTCTGATTGGAGGGGACGTTTACTCTTTCTCCCCTGCGCGTCCCACACCCGCCCCTGTTCAATGGGGAGTTCCAGCTCGTAGCCGAGTAAAAGATGCTGGAGGTGGTCGGCCTGGCGTTGACTCGAAACAGTCAGATAGACCTGCTGCTGCTCGTCCTGCCAGCGCCGGATACACGCGACAAGGGGTGCCAGGCTTTTTTCGGCGCCCGGATGAGAGGCGACAGGTTTCAGGCCCCTATGCAGTGTCGAGGTGACGGTACAGTCGGCAAAAGAGTGAACATCCCCAGCCTTTTTATCTGATTGGAGGGGACGTTTACTCTTTTCAACGGTTTCCAGGCCGCGCACTTCGACGGTGACGAAGGCTGCGTACCCGTCCAACGCCTGTTCCGCCAGCAGGTAATAGTGCTCGGGGGGTGGGACAAACCGGCCGGCCTCACAGGCCGTGGCTATCCGCGATGCAAGCTGTTCCCGAAACGTCTCGGCCGCTCTTGCCTGTTCAGTCGGGTCCAGAGCCCATACGACCGTTCCGCGTGGCAGATACTCCCCCAGATGCTCCAGGTCGGGATAGAGGTACGGCAGGAGGAATTCGACCCCAGGGAAAGGCAACCCGCTCTTGAGGTTCTCGATAATCCGCTGCTGTTCTCGATGGGGGATATCGCCTGCGTCCAGAGCCTCTTCAATCGTGCGCCAAGCGGCCTGAAGACGTGCGACCGAAAAGAAACGCATGGGTAAAACCATGACCTCCTCGCAGGAATCGAGCGAACGCTGCGAGGCCGGATCAAACGAGCGCATGGTCTCAATGCTGTCTCCAAGGAACTCGACCCGTAGCGGGTGCTGGGCGAGCGGTGGGAAGAGATCGACAATCCCCCCGCGGACGCTGATTTCACCTTTTTCCTCCACCAACGGGACCCGTCGGTAGCCCCACTGCAAACAGTAGTCGACGAAGGCGGACAGCGGGAGTTCATCTCCGCTGCGCAGTCGGAATGTCGCCGTTATGAACTCTTCTTGGGGCAGGAGCCGTTGGAGCAGGGCCGGGGTCGAGGTGACGAGAATGGGCGTGCCGACCGAGAGCGCATCGTACAGCCCCTCAATCTGCGCGGCGATGACCTCACTGTTGGGAGACAGGCCGTCGGCCACCGACACGTCCCAGGCCGGGTAGTAGCGGACCCGTGGAGCGAGGTCCTCCCCGATAAAGAAGCGCAGGTCGGCGGCGAAGGTCTCAGCCTGTTTATCCGACGGCAGCACACACAGCGTTGGCTGCGGAGTGTGTTGCAGATGACGGGCTATGAAAAACGCTCGGGCCGCGCCCTTGAGTCCGGCCAGGCGGATGACGTTGGGCGCGGGCTCAGCACCACTGAGCCGCACCGTTGCCTCAAGGGCAACCGAAAGGGGGGCAGCGTGAGACGGACCCACATCCAAAGGAGTAAGCATGTCCAGCATCTGATGTCTATTGGAGGACATGTTTACTTTTTTACGCAGGGCGTTAGCGGCTGGCCTGCTGTGCGGCAGCGACAATGCCGAACAGGGGAATCGTGAGCTGTGTTTCTTCGGGATGGTCGGTCATGACCTCAATGCTGCCGCGTATCCGGCCCGGCTCAGTATCGCCCGTGATATGCAAACGCAGCTCAAACTCTTTGCCCGGCGTGACCTCGGTCAGCTCTGGGACAACGCTGGCGAGCGAGCTTTGCACCTGTCCAATACTGAGGGGCTGAGCGGAGCGGTTCTTGATGCGCACCGTCCGTGTCTCTCCGACTCCCTGGCGGACGATCCCGAACGAGACCTGGGACGGCAGGACAATGACGTCACCCTCGATACTCCCCACAACCGGAATGCTAATGGTCGGCTTTTTCGCGCTCGTCGTGGTAATCGTAATGGTGTCGTTGAGCGGGCCCCGCTGCGCGGTTTTGGAGACACTCACCTGGAGTGTTTTGCCCTTTTTACCCTCGACCTGAGCGTCTTCAGCCTGGACGCTGATGGCAGGATTGCCATTGGTGATGTCCGTGATTTCAAGGGGTTTGTTTGTATCGTACAGGATCGTGACCGTACGGCTGCTCGGTGCACCGCGTTGGAGCCGTCCCAGATACAGCTGAGCGGGCTGCACCTGGATCTCGGTGGTAATCTCTCCCTGGAGCGTCAGGGTCGTGACCGGACTAAGGGGATCATTGGTATGGACGCGGATATCTTTGGCTTTTTGACCGGCAAACCGTTTTGTGTCAAACGTCGCCTGAATGGTGCCCTCCGTGCCTGGTGGGATGGTGTCTGCGGCAATGACCGCGGCGGTACAGCCGCACGAGGTTTTGACGGACTGCACCCGCAAATCCCGGTTGCCCCGATTGGTAAACCGAAAATTATGCGTCACCTGTTCTCCCTGCTCGACCTGTCCAAAGTCGAAGACGGGTTCGTCAACCTGCATCCGAGGGCCGATAAAGGCCACCGTATCTGCGCTGCCGCTCGTCTCGCCCTCCGTCTGTTCGACTGAAGGCGTGCCGGACTCGGCCTGCGCCGCCCCCGGCACGATACCGAGACAGGCAAAAGAGAAGAGCGTGGTCAGTACAAGGGCGGCCTGAGTCCCGAAACGCATGGCTACACCTCCTTGGAGGACAGGTCGGACGAATTGGGTGTGGTGCGTTGAGACGGGCGCCTCACACCATTCTTCGAGTGAGCCAAAAATTTATCCAGATAGCGCGTGTGCACCTTGCCGGCTAAAAAGTCCTGGTCCCGCAGGATTCTTTGGTGCAACGGGATATTCGTTTTAATGCCGTCAATCCGATATTCCGACAGGGCGGCGCGCATCCGCTGGACGGCCTCCGCGCGCGTCTGAGCGCTCACAATGACTTTTGCCACCAGGGAGTCATAATAAACGGGCACACTGCTGTTCTGCATCACACCGGCTTCCACTCGAACACCCATCCCACCCGGGGGATGATAGGCTCGAATCGTCCCAGGAGAAGGCAGCATGGTGATAGGGTCTTCGGCCACCACCCGGCACTCGATAGCATGGCCTGAAAAACGGATATCCTTTTGACGCCAGGGCAAGGGCTCGCCCCCGGCCGAGCGGATGCCGGCTTGGACCACGTCTATGCCCGTCATCATCTCTGTCACCGGGTGTTCCACCTGCACCCGGGTGTTCATTTCAATAAAGTAGAAATGGCCCTGAGGGTCGAGCAGAAACTCAATCGTCCCGACATTGGTATAGCCGACCGCTCGGGCGGCCTTGACTGCCATGGCACCCATCCGTTCGCGCAGGCGTTTGGTCAGGGCCGGCGAGGGCGCTTCCTCAAGGAGCTTTTGATATCGACGCTGGATCGAACACTCGCGTTCGCCAAGATGAATGACGTTGCGGTGCTGATCGCCTACGATTTGAAATTCGATATGCCGGGCGCGTTCCAGGTATTTCTCGACGTATAGCGTCCCGTTCCCAAACGCATTTTCTCCCTCTTCCTGGGCAACGGCAAACAGGGTCGGGAGTTCGTGGGGATTCTGGGCGACCCGCAGGCCGCGCCCGCCACCACCACCCGCGGCTTTTATCAGAATGGGAAAGCCGACCTGGGCCGCCACGGCCTGGGCTTCTTTCACATCCGTAATACCGGACGAGGTCCCGGATAAAACCGGCACGCCGGCACGTTCCATGATCCGTCGCGCGCGCGGTTTATCCCCCATCAGACGGATATTCCGCACGCGAGGACCAATAAAAGTCAGGCCCGACCGCTGACACGCCTCGGCAAAATCGCCGTTCTCGGACAGAAAACCATAGCCAGGATGAACGGCATCCGCGCCAAAGGCCAGCGCGGCGCTGACAATCGCAGGAATATTGAGATAGCTTTCGAGCGGATTCGGCGGCCCGATACACACGCTCTCATCAGCCAGGCGGACGTGCAGGGCGTCGCGGTCGGCCGTCGAGTACACGGCCACGGTGGCAATCTCCATGGCCCGGCAGGCCCGCAGGATGCGAACCGCAATCTCACCTCGATTGGCAATAAGGACTTTCTTAAACACGTGACTCGGATTTTGACCGGGATTTTGACTCGGATTTCTATGATTATGCAGGATTTTTATGAAGACCCAATAGACCCAACAGCACAACTAGACAGGCTCAAGGAGAAACAGCGCCTGGCCATATTCGACCGGCTGACCGTTCTCGACCAAAACCCGGCGCACCCGCCCGCGGATCTCCGCCTCGATTTCATTCATCATTTTCATGGCCTCAACGATGCACACCACATCGCCGGTTTCCACCAGCCCGCCGACCGCTACAAAGGGCGAGGCGTCGGGATTGGGCGCACAATAAAAGGTCCCGACCATAGGCGAGGTGATGGTCAAGCTGGGGTCAAGGCCATCCTGTTCCTGGGCCGGGGTGGGCGTCTCCGCCGGAGGCGAGGCTGGAGGTAAGTCTGGCTGCGGCTGAACGGTCGCGGGCACGGAGGCCGGTTCCCCACGCACCAGGCGGACCTCGCCCGCGCGATGTTTGAGCTCCAGCTCACTCACACCTTTTTCTTCCATCAGCTCAATGAGCTTACGGATTTCGTCAATCTCCATATATGTCCTTAGTCGCTGGCCTCCCGACGGCAACTCTCTTTATAGCACGCTTGCGTTACCCTGACATCGTTCTGACAGATCCGAAAGAAGGGTCAACTCTGGACGAGGGCAACCGCCGCGCGTAGGCCCAGCAGATAGCTGTCCGCGCCAAAGCCGCAGATCTGCCCGACCGCCGCGCGCGCGATATAGGAGTGGTGGCGAAACGGTTCGCGTTTATACAGATTCGAGAGGTGCACCTCGATAGTCGGGAGCTCGACCGATAAAATCGCGTCCAGCAGGGCAACACTCGTATGGGTATAGGCTCCGGCATTGATGATGAGCGCCGCGTACTGTCCGCGGGCGGCCTGAATTTTATCGACCAATTGCCCCTCGTGATTCGATTGAAAAGTATCGACCTCGACACCGAGTTCCCGGGCCAGGGCCGCAATCTGGTCATTCACGTCGGCCAGGGTCGTCGTCCCGTAAATGTCGGGCTCACGCAGGCCCAGCATATTCAGATTCGGGCCGTGTAGGACAAGGAGGCGTATCGACATAACCTCCAAAGAGTAAACATGTCTTCCAATAGATACAAGCAGGTTGAGCGTAGAGCTGAGCGCGTAGGCCGCCCTGACTAGACCTCGATCACCATCCCGTCATGGGCGCATTCCAGCGAGACCTCGCCCAGCCGTTCAAGGACTTCCCGACCAATATGGCTGAGCAGCAGGCGGGTACAGCCCAGGCGGTGCTGCTCCCGGGCGATCTTGGGATAGCTGATATGAAAAGGGGCATCAGTCTGAAAATAACAGCACTCGCAGATAAAGAGGTCAGTCCCGTGTGAATACCGGATTAGGTCCTCATTCCAGCCACAGTCGCCGGAATACAACAGTGTCCGGTCGGCGGTTTCGATACGATAGCCAAACGAAATATCCCGCTCCTGGTGCGGCACGCGGAAGGGCAGTAATTGAACGCCACAGAGGGTCGTCTTCTGTCCCGGCATCAGTTCCCGGAAGCGCATATCAAAGCAGCACGGCCGTTTCGACAACTCGCGGTACATGGTGGCGTGGAGGGTGCGAACGCGCTCTTCGGTCCCTGGCGGCCCAACGATAGTGAGGGGCCGGGAGCGCTGGTTTTCATAGATATATTCGAGAAAGAGAAACGGCAGGCCACCAAAATGATCGCCGTGCAGATGGCTGATGGCCACAAAGTCTATCCGTTCCGCCGGAATGCCGAGGGATTTGAGGGCGAGCAGCGTGGTCGTGCCGCAATCGAGCAGAAAGCAGGCTTCGGGGGTTTCAACCAGATAGCCACTGTGGCGCCGCCCCCCGTTATAGAACGCATCGCCCGCGCCAAGCACTGTTACCCGCATGCCTTGCCTCGCACTGCCGAGAGCGGCGGACTCTCAAAAAGAAAAACGGTGGGAACCTCCGTCTCTCCATACTCTCCCTTCGAGCCGCTCTTGGCCTGAGTTCTAGCGTGTTTGGTGTGTGTGGACAAGGGTTTGTGCATCCGTTCTGGCCCATTATGATTTTATGGCCTGGAGACAGAAAGGAGAGTTAGACAGACGATTCTACGCCTATCACAGGAGCCGACCGAACTCATCTCGGGAGAGGCCGGCATCCTCCAGTATTCCTTTGAGGGTGCCTAATTTGACTATCCGTCCAGCATGGACTGGGATAGAAACCCGCTGGCGCGTTTGAGAGTGGAGGAGAATAACATGGCTCCCCCGCTGACGATCAAAGACAAATCCAGCTCGCTCCAGAGCCCGCACGACCTCGCGCCCTGTTACCCGAGGAAGCTTCATTAGGCCGCTGCTTCAACCTGCTGGACTGTCACGTCTGCCGGGAGAGGTGATCCTTCGTCTCGTAAGCTCTCCAGATAGGCAGCGATTGCTTCCTGGATATTGTCTAGCGCTTCCTCTTTCGTGTCACCCTGCGAATGACAGCCCTTAAGGGCAGGACACCATATATGAAAGCCACCTTCCTCTTCTGATTCAAGAATTACGGTATAGCGCATCTCTTCTCCCAACGTTATCCAATAAACTCAGGGGTTGCTACATTTGAGCCGTCGCCTGAACAAGCTCTCTGAACTCCTTCGTCATTTTACTCAGCGATCTGAAATGACAGCATTTTCCCTTAGTGTCCGAAAATGTCCGGTCATATTCGGTAATTCACCAGACACTATCGGACATTCCCGGCCATGAATCAACGGAGTTTTGGGGAGATTTACTCAGGTTCAGGAATTGGCATTGGCAGAGGGGCAGCACATGTATCAAACGCTGCTTTGTTAAGGAAACTCTCGAAATATATAGGGGGGTCTCCGACTCAAATTCAATAAAATCGATAACTTATTGGACCATCGGAGGAGCTTATCTTCAGCGCCGCTCTTCCCGACCTCTCAGCAAAAGTTTGATGAGTGCTTGGTGCGCTTCGAGTGTCATCACTTCTGTAAGTGGGGAATCGTCCTCCCCATCTCTACAAATGAGGTGATCCTTCATCTCGTAAGCTCTCCAGATAGGCAGCGATTGCTTCCTGGACAGGGACAGCGTAGCAATGCCATCCCACCGTCATCACTCCACAAGCTTCGCGAGGTCGAAACCTTCGAGATCACTATCTACTGACTCGTCACGTTCCGCAGCGATCAACAAAATTATGGTTTCAAGCGGGTCAGCAGCCCCTCTCAGTTCTTCTTTCATAATCTCTAGGCCCCCGTTCGCATACTCTTCAAAAACCTCAGCTCGTAGTTCAACCATCTCGTCCGAATCGGCCAAGACATCAAGGCTTCCGTCAGCATGAAGGGCTAGAAGGTTCATCATCGTATCGTAGCCTTGGCGGTCAAAAACTTCTTGTCGTATTGGTTCTGCTTGTTCGCTACCTAGCTTCACGCGCTTGTTTCGACTTTGACCGAGGGCTGCTGCGAACACCAGCACATCGGCGTTCCGGTTAAACGGTCCTTTATTTTTGTCATCCCCTACAAGGAGCTTTATGACTGCTGTTTTATCTTGCGGGTACCTTATCCGCCGCTCAATCACGGGGCACCTCCAGTACGCGTGTGTACTCGTATTGGTCCAAGCTCTTTTTTATCAGATCGTGTGTCACATTTCGGATTTCTATCGTCTCCCTCGCCAAATCCTCCTTTGGGGAATGGTATTCTAGGATATATTGAAAACCAACTCGATCCCCAATTGACTGCTCAACCTCTCCTCGCCATTGGGTGTTAGTAACCATCATTATCACCTGATCCGCGAGATTCGTTATGTGGTCCGTAATTTGAGTGCGATATGTAGGACCCAGACTCCCAAAGGGCGAATCCATAACAATCGGGTAAACACTGCGCTCAAGGCTCGGTAAGTATTCCTTCTTTACCTGATACTGTTTTGCGATGGCTATTATGGCTCCAATGAAACATAGACTTAGTATCTGGCTCTCTCCTTGGGATGCAGCTACCCTCAGTGGCATACCACCAGCTGATTCTCGCAACGTCAAAGAGTAGTCCTCCGCTATCTCGGGAACATACGGTGCGTAAGAGATCGTGTCGAAAAGCTCCCGAATCTTTCTGACTAAATACTCCCGAACCATCTCTTCCTGGCGACTTTTTGATTCCTCAATTCTTTGTATGGCTTCCGCAGCCGCCGTCACCCGCTCTTGTGCTACCCGTTGCTTCTTCCCGTTCTCTTCATGCTTCCGAATACTCGTATTGATGTCCTGGAGCCTATCTAACTCCCGCTTTCTGTCGCTTTTAACATATCCAATTTGCTGACTGTCATCTTTAATCGCCTGCTCCACTTTGGACAAGTTGGCTTCGAGCTTGCTCACCTCTTCTTGTGGGCTGTGCTCCAACTGTTCCCTAATGGAGTCGAGTTGCCCCTCAATCGTCGAGAGTCGCTCGATATTCGCCGTACGCCTCTTCTTGTGCTGATAGAGGAGATCCCAGAAATCTTGTAACTGCTGTTCTAGCTGCTTAACCTCACCGCCCATACGTATGGCCTTTTCTTCTACATCGGCAAGGCCAGCTTGGCACTTCCATTCCTCGACCGCACTTCTTGCGTCACTGCACTCCCCTTCCTTGAGGCTCCGATTGCAGATACAGCGGTCTGTCTCCAGCAAATCATCAACAAATTGACGCTTAATTCCTGTTGGTAATTCACGTTTTGCACGTTTGTCTTCAACGATCTTCTTATACAGCTGGCAAGATTCGGCGATAAAAACAGTATAACCTCTACCGTTTACCAAACTGGACAGTTCCCTGCCGCTATCTTTCAAGGATTCAATGCGCTCGGTGCGCTCCTGGTTGAGCCGGTCGCGACGTTCCTGTACCGTTTTGGCATCCTCAAGACGGCGCAGCCGAGTCTCAAGTTCTTGCTTCCTCTCGTTATGCCCATCGATGTTCCTTTCGAGCTCTTCTAGACGCCTTTCACAATCTTCAATGGTGGTCTCGGTAGTGGTCTTTTCGGTCAGAAGTTGCGCCGTTTCCAGATCACTGATAGAGGCGTACTCACTTTCTAGTGTCTTCCGTGCCGCGTTGAGATGTCGTATGGAACGTTCCAGTACTTCCAAGCCAAATAGCTTCTTGGTCGCATTAGCAATATCTGCTTTCTCCTGCTTGTTAGGTCGGACGATCCTTTCGATACGTTCTCCGTCAAAAAAGAAATACGTATGCAAATCGACGGGAAGAACGCGCCCGATTGATTCAGCGACTTCTACCACAGTGCGCCATCCACCGTCCGGGCCACAACACTGCAACTCTGTCGTCGGATCGCCCAAGGGTGTTACATCCGATTCCCTTGTGCCTCGTCTCACGCAGGCGGTTTTCTTAATCGAGTACAGAGACCCGAGATTTTCGAACTCAAGCGCTACCCAGCCCGTGAGCGTGCTGCCAGGTTTCGCCTCTCGAATAGTCGCTTTATTGACGATTTCCTCGGGCAGCAAAAAACCGTCCGTCGTTGAGTTATAAAGCGTCCAAGTAAAGGCGTTCAGTACGGCTGTCTTACCGGCACCATTCGTGCCAAAGAGAACAGTAACCGGTCTACCACCCGGTCCGCTAAATTGAATTTTTGGAGTAGTGTCTTTGAACTGACGCCAATTACAGAGTTGGAGGGTCCGAAGAATCACTTAACTTCCTCCTTGATAATACGGACGACATCCTTGTTGAGATGCGGCTTCTGCAGATATAACCGATCTTGCTCAAGCTGGAGCACCCGTTTGATGACCATCTTGACGGATTCCGGTCCTACTCGTAGCGGCTCAGAAACGTAGCGTACTCGGTCCTCTGGTCGCTCTGTGTCTGGCATACTTTGTCCCTCGTTATAGATCGACCAAATCAAACTGCTTTTGTATCCTAAGAATTACGGCCCTTGCCTCTCCACCATTGAGTGCACAGTCAGCAAATTCTGCAAACCGAAGTAACTCCTTTCGGACAAGGGCTCTTTCAGCCTTGGTGACATTAGTTTCTCTCGGTGGGACGACGATCATATCATAGATTTCCGCGGCTTCTTTTCCGGGATGGCGCCGCAGAACGCGCCCACGCCGCTGTACGAATTGGCGAGGATTCGTGCTGCTTGCAAGGATAACAGCAGTACGAACGGCCGGTATGTCAACGCCTTCGTCTAGGCAACGTATGGCAACAAGACCCTGCAAATGTCCTGCTTCCAGGTCGAGCCTCAATTGGTCGCGCTCACTTAGTGGCGTTTCGGCGACGTAGGCTGCCACTTTGATCCCAAGTTCTGCGCCTAATATTCGTTTTACTTCATCCACTTGCCGTCGAATGTGGTCACTGACGTGGCTTTCGACCGAGCCGTCGCCACAATAGAACAACATATATCTGTCATAAGGTTTCGTCGCAGCTATATTTCGTAAGGATGATAGTTTGTTGGCCGCCGTGCCGATCAACCTGGCGCGTCGCATGAGCAATGATGTCAGAGGGCCGCCTTCATCATTGTCATGCTCTTCATCGTATATCTGAGCAATTCTCCTGCTCAACTCCAAATATTCGTCTTGCTCCTCGTCCGTCAATTCAATCGGAATCGGATAGTAACGATAAGGTACTAGAGCTCCTAGTTCTATTGCCTCCCTGATTCCTAGTTTTGGTTCTAAAACGGGACCGAAGTATTCATATAAGCGCATCGTGCCCTCCACATCAAACCATCGCTCTGGTGTTGCCGACAGTCCGAGTCTCATTCTCACAGTGTGCGGCAGAGACCCGCTTAATTTAGGGCTCCCTAAATTGTGCACTTCGTCGGCGATCAATAGTGTCTTCTCAGGAAAATACTTGAGTCGTATCTGGAAGGCGTCCAAAGAAAATGTAGTATTTGTTGTAATGACACACAGGAACCGATCCGGATCTTGGTTCAATGCTGAAAGCTCGCGTGTCAAGTCATCGTACCACTGTTTTCGGCTTTCATACACCAGTAGCGGTGCCAATTCGAACTTCTTACATTCTCGCTCCCATTGCGTGACTAAATGTTTGTAAGGACATACCACGATCATGGCCTTCAGCCTGACGCTTTCGGAGAGTCTCGTTGCTATACCGAGGCCGGTAATGGTCTTCCCGGTACCCGTGGCCATTTCCAAAATTCCCGTTCCGTTCGCGCGAAACCAGCTTCTAATCGCCTGTTCCTGATAATCGCGAAGTACCAGATGCTGAGGGAGGCGCGGACCAGTCCGTATCTCCTTCCTTCGTGATACGAGACCATTTTCTTCGTGATACGAGACGGGCGGCTCGTCGGTCTTGAAACGACGCAAGGCCTCTCGACTTACCTCATTGAACTCTACAACGGTGAGACCGAATGTCTTGTCCGACCATAGCTCCTCGAAAGCCTGAAGCTTCCTCTCAACCCTTCTCTCTGGATCTCTCCATGAACAGAAGACATCTATCGATTCAAAATTTTCTACTAGACCACCTTCGGTTTCATTTTGAGAGCCTGTGAACGCTACGTGATTGTTCTTATCATCAGAGAAAATACCAATCTTCTCATGAAAAATGCCGGACCGAATTCGATTTGTTTCGGGGTCAATTCGAAAGGCAAGCTTGATTTCTAATCGTCCTATCGAAATTAACCATGCAAGGGCCGATAAACGGTGACGTATCAGCTCGCTTTCGGCATTCTCGACACCGCGAAAGACGGCTCCCCTAATCACTTGTTCACGAGACTTGTAGCCTGACTCAATAGCATCGATATCCTCTTGAGCCAAAAAGGGCGACACGACAAGGCGCAGGGAGCCACCCGTCTTAATAAGCTGAGCAATACCTTTGGCCGCGACAGTCAGGCCACGACTCGTGAAATAACCTGATGCACGCCGGTACAATCTTGATCGAGTAAGACATGGCACATAAAAGTCTTTTACGACATTGCCACTATCAGACCGATAAGAAATATCTAGATCAACTTCAGAGAGATTGCCCACCTTGGCGCCCCTATCTGTACCCAGCCGGTCTTCCCTTTGCTTTCTAGAATAGGCATCAGACCATTCTCGATCACGGCTTAGAATATTAAGCTGATTTATCCCAATATGGCTCCTTATACAGAAGTGCCTCCGCCCGGACGCAAGCCAAAGCGATCTGCCACTTCTCGGGAAAGCTTATACAATAGCTTAGCCGTGGATCGTTGATTTGTAGCGGTGAGTTTCTTTTCGTCCAATCAGTTTCAAAAAAGCGTCTCAACGTAACGATTGGATCTTTTTCGCTATCCCCCTCCAATCTACGTCAGGCGTCATGTGACACCATGATAAGCGCACTGCACCGGAAATTGCAGACTCCGAGAGACCCATCGCTGTAAGAACATGGCTCGGCTCATAGCTCTGCGAGGTGCATGCCGATCCATTGGATATTGCGACTAAGTCCTTGAGTGCTACCATTAGCGCCTCCGAGTCTATTCCTTCCACAGAGAAGTTCAGTACATGCGATAGTGTCTGGTTCAGATTGGTATGGAGCCGGATGTCAAGGGGAGCGAGCGCAGAGATCGCTTCGGTACGGATAGCAATACAACGTTCATTCCTCCGTTCAGCGTCTTTCTGCGCAAGTTTGGCCGCCAAGCCAAGACCCACAATCAAAGCGACCGGAAGCGTGCCTGGCCGCAGCCCGCGTTCCTGACCACCGCCATGGGCCAACGGCACAAGCGGCGGCCTCTTGAATCCGCGGCGGCGTGCAACGAGAGCACCGACCCCGACCGGACCATATATCTTGTGTGAACTGACGCTGATGAGATCGATTCGTTCGGTCCGTAATGGGTCCAAGTCCTTGCCGAAGCCTTGCGCCGCGTCAACGTGAAAATAAGCATCATGACCCAAAAGTTCTGACGCGATATCCGCAACCGGCTGGCGCGCGCCCGTCTCGTTGTTCACCTGCATGACGGAAACAAGCAGAGTATCAGGCCGTAACGCAGCCCGTACGGTGTCTGCCGAGACCACGCCCTCCGAGTCTGGGCTTACCAGTGTGACTGTGAATCCTCTTGCTTTGAGTTCTTCAAGGGGTTCAAGTACGGCTTTGTGCTCAATCTGTGTAGAGACGATGTGCCGGCGACCTTCCTTTTGCCCATAAGGCACCAGGCCCAGGATGGCGATATTGTTACTTTCGGTAGCTCCGCTCGTAAAAATGACCTCATCTGGCACCACACCAGCGACCGTAGCTACCTGTTCGCGCGCTGCCTGCACGGCCTTCTTGGCGTTCAGTCCATATTCGTGCGTCCTGCTGCCTGCATTTCCGATCTCTTCCGAAAACCAGTCTATGACGACATCCCGGACTTCTGGCTCCATGGGTGTGGTCGCATTACAGTCCAAGTATACTGGCTTGTATCGTTGTTTACTTGGCGATGTAAACGTATACTTCATAATTGACAAACATACTAATGATAGATTACCCTATTCGTATCGCATACATCCTCCCCAGTAAGCAAGGTATATGAGTAGCAGTTTTGAATACGTGTTTCCTGCGGTAAGGGGAATTCAGGCACAAAGAGAATATTACGTCTCCATGTGCCCAATGAGACTATTGCCAAAGCTATTCCTTTTTAATGAAGAAGAATTAGTTCCAGAATTACGTGCTCAACGCCAACTCAACAAGGCGCGGCTTCCCGAATTAGCACGCTATATTACAGAAAACGCGGACAATTATGTTTTTTCTGCTATAACTGTTTCCATTGACGCTGATGTCACGTTTGAGCAAGTCGCCGAAGAAGGTGAAGGCAGTCGTCTCGGCACGCTACATATCCCTATGTCAGCCCGCTTTATCATCAATGATGGGCAGCATCGGAGGGCAGCCATCGATAGGGCTTTGCGGGAGAAGCCCGAACTCGGCGATGAGAGTATCGCTGTCGTATTCTTTCTTGATCTTGGACTTGCTCGTTGTCAGCAGATGTTTGCCGACCTGAACCGTTACGCGATTCGCCCCTCCAAATCGCTAGGCATCCTTTACGATTCTCGAGATGAAACGGCTCATCTTATTAAGGGCTTAATTGCTCAATCTCCGGTTTTCCGGGATGTGGTCGAACTTGAAAAGACGAGTCTGGCTGCCCGTTCACGCCGCCTGTTTACACTCAGCGCGATCTACCGTGCAACAGAAGAGCTGTTAAGTGGAATGAATAACTCAGATCCGCGAGAACTGTCAGATTTGGCCCTCAATTTCTGGGAGACAGTGGCTTCTCATATGAAGGAGTGGAAGCGAGTCAGTAGCGGCGAACTTACGGCTGCCCTGGTACGCTCGGAATTTATTTATACGCACGGTGTCGTTTTGCGGGCGCTGGCTCGCGCAGGCCATACTATTGTCCAGCGCTATCCTACGCAGTGGAAAGAGAAACTTGTTACGCTCGAACAAATAGACTGGCGCAGAGCCAATAGTCACCTATGGGAAGGGCGCGCTTTATTGAACGGGCAAGTTCTAAAGTCAGATCGGCACGTTACTCTCATTGCTAATGCAATAAAGAATCACTTTGACCTTGCTTTGTCTCCTGACGAACAGAAGGTTGAGGACACATTCCGCCGGGGCGATAATGGTTCATCAAAACAATAACAGAATAGCCCGGTCGGCTTTCGCAGTTAGGGGATTCAAGAAAACCATCGCAGCCCTCATGGAAGAGGTCGAGGACCTATATATGTCCGATGACGTTCCCTGGGTTATCGGCTACAGCGGTGGCAAGGACTCGACAGCCGCGCTGCAACTCGTCTGGCTTGCGCTCGCGCAGGTCTCATCTCAGCAGCGTAAAAAGCCGATATACGTCATCAGTACCGACACGCTGGTCGAAAATCCGATCATCGCTTTATGGGTTTCAAAGTCCCTCACAAAAATGAGTGCTGAGGCTGTGCGGCAAGGTCTTCCCCTGACGGCGCACAGGCTGACGCCGGCGCCCGAAAACACCTTCTGGGTCAATCTTATTGGACGGGGATATCCTGCGCCGCGGCCGAAATTCCGCTGGTGTACCGAGCGTCTCAAGATCATGCCTTCGACCCAATTCATAAGTTCCGTTGTCCAAAAATACGGCGAGACTATCCTTGTTCTTGGCACGCGCAAGGCAGAAAGCACTGCGCGTGCGCGAGTCATGGAGCGATTCGAGAAAAAACGCATACGCCACCGCCTCAGTCCGAACGGAGATCTCCCCAATTCATTTGTCTATACACCCCTGGAGGAGTGGACCAATGACGATGTATGGCTGTTCTTGATGCAAATTGGCAACCCATGGGGTTACAACAACAAGGATCTCTTGACGATGTATAAAGGGGCGTCTGCCGACGGTGAATGCCCACTCGTTATCGACACCAGTACGCCAAGCTGTGGGGATAGTCGGTTCGGTTGCTGGGTCTGCACTCTGGTCGATAAAGACAAATCGATGCACGCCATGATCCAAAACGACGAAGAAAAGGAATGGATGCTGCCCTTGCTCGAGTTGCGTAACGAATTGGACCCGCCGAAGACGCTCGACGCGGACCGGCCTCTGCGTGATTTTCGGCGTATGAGCGGCAATGTTCAACTCTTCCGTGATCGTCCCATTCCCGGTCCCTATAAACAGAAGACTAGGGAAGACTGGTTGCGTAAAGTGCTGAAGGCACAGCAATACATCCGTGAGAACGGTACCGAGGAAGTCCGGGATATTGATCTCATCACGCCCGAAGAATTAGAGGAAATCCGCCGCATTTGGGTCATTGAAAAACACGAGATCGAGGATAGCCTCCCGGGTATTTATGAGGAAACCACCGGTGAACGTTATTCGGGTGCCCGAATAGACGACAATCTCGTCATGGGCGCAGCTGAAATGGACCTTCTTCGTGACCTATGCGGCGATGACGACCTTCATTTTCAGCTTACACGCGAGCTGCTTTCTATAGAGAAACGGCATAAATCGATGCTTCGCCGTGCCGGTTTGTTTGAATCATTAGAACAAGCATTTTACCGAAACTTCTATGATAACGAAGAAGATGCCGTGAGCCGGGCGCGACAGCGCCGAGATGCGCTCGGCGCCGCGCTAGATCGGGTCCTCGAACGGACCATGCCGCAGGTTCAGGTTTTGCCTAACTCCTTTGGTCGTGACAACGGTCAGCGATGATACTGGACGACCTTACGCTCTATAATTTCGGGCTTTATGCGGATCGCCAAACGATTACGCTGACACCACCGTCTCCGAACAAGCCCGTCATATTACTTGGCGGACTGAACGGCGCCGGGAAAACCACCTTGCTTGACGCGTTACAACTCTGCTTGTTCGGACCTCATGCCAAGCCTTCTAATCGTGGCTCTCTAGCCTATTCCGCATATCTTTCTCGCTGTATCCACAGACGAGCCGCAAGTCCAGAAGCAGCAATCGAAATCACCTTTCGGCATACGGTCGAAGGTAATGAAGACCAATTCAAGCTGACCCGTTCGTGGCGTCATGCCAATGGAAGCTGTAACGAGCAATTCGAAGTCCTGAAAAACGGCCGATCAGAGTCCGCTCTAGCGGATAACTGGGCGAGTCAAGTGGAGGACTTTTTACCCGCTAATATCGCGCACCTGTTCCTATTCGACGGTGAGCAGATCGAAGAGTATGCCTCACAATCAGACTCGTCCTCGCTCATTGGCAGTGCCATACAGAATCTGCTCGGCCTAGATATGGTGGACCAGCTTGACAGAGATCTTCAGGTCTACGAACGCCGCAAGAGAAAGGAAGCTAAAAAGGAGCCGGTTCGCGAGGATATTACAGCGGCGGAAGCCGAATTGCATAAGCTAAGAGTACGTGTTGACGCTTTGAAGCAGGACCACGCATCGCTTCGGACTCACCAAATTGACCGTTTACGACGGCGTCTGACGGTGGTTGAAGAAAAATACCGCAAGCTCGGGGGTGAACTCTATGAGCGTAGGACTGAGATCGAACGCTGCCTGACTACGGCAGAAAGTGTTGTTGACGATGGCGCTGCTAGATTATGTGAACTTGCGACTGGCTCGTTCCCTTTGCTCCTGGTGCGGAGCCTGTTGCAAGCGATAGAGGTCCGAGATCACCGTGAAGAGCAAAGTCGTCAAGCCCGGGAGCTTTTGGAAGAGATCGGAAAACGTGACAGCGCTACGCTCAGACATTTACGTTCCCAGTCGGCTGACGAGAGCGCAATCAGCGCTCTGAAAGAGTATTTCGACCAAGACCGTGCACAGCGTCAGACCCTTGGCAAAAAAGAGACTGCACTCAATCTTCTACCGGAGGTACGTAGTGACCTTAATGCCTTACTAAGAGGTGGGCTTGATGACCTCCTGTTCGCTGCGGAGCGCTGTCTCAAGCAGCAGCAAATAGCGGAAACCGATGTGGCCCGTATCCGGACCGAATACGAAAACGTGCCGACCTCCGATATTATTGCGGAAACAGCCAGCATACGCGCCTCTATAAAGAAAGAGATTGTAGCGTTCGAAGCGCAGTATGCGTCTATGGGTCAGGAGGTCAAACGTTTGGAGCATCACATAGTTCGCAAAGAGCAGTCTCTAGCGCGTCTATTGGAAACCGATGCAAAAGAGAAAGGCAAACGTGATGATCGCACACGAATCCTCCACCACGCAAGGAAGGTGCGTACGACACTCAGCGCGTTCCGCGACGCCGTTATAAAACGTCATGTCCGACGAATCGAACGACTTGTTCTTGAAAGCTATCAGCAATTACTGCGTAAGGCTTCGCTCGTGACGGGGTTGTCCATTGATCCGACACGCTTTTCTCTCACACTCTTTGGCCGGGACAACGAAGTCCTGAATGTGGGACAGCTCTCCGCCGGCGAGCGTCAGCTCCTTGCTGTTGCATTGCTTTGGGGGCTAGCCAAGGCGTCGGGTCGGCCTCTGCCCACTGCAATCGATACGCCATTGGGCCGTCTCGATTCTGATCACCGTGTGTACCTAGTCGAGCGGTATCTTCCCTTCGCCAGCCACCAAACTTTACTGCTTTCTACTGACGAGGAAATAGCCGGTGAATATCTGAAGCGGTTACGTCCTTGGATCGGCCGGAGCTACTACATTGCCTATGACGATGAGGAAGGGCAAAGCCAGCTAGTGCCCGGCTATTTTAACACCTTGAAGGTCGCATAATGGCGCTCGAACACATTAGGCTATCGCAGCAGGCCAAGGGTCAGCTCGTCCGGCTCAAACGTATGACAGGAATTGAGCACTGGAACGTGCTTTGCCGGTGGGCCTTGTGTGTATCTTTAGCTGAACAGAGTGTACCTCCTTCAGCCAATATTCCGGCCGACAGTAATGTGGAGATGAGCTGGAAGGTTTTTAGTGGCCGTTATGCAGACCTCTATCTCGCACTTCTGAAGGAACGTTGCATGAGTGATGGTTTGGGTACGAACCCCGACACGTTGGCACATCAATTCCGGTTGCATTTGCATCGCGGGATATCATATCTCGCTGGAGATACCAGACTACGCAAAATCGATGACCTAGTCTCGCTCGCCGTTGCCTCTGCCTCCACCTGAGCGTTTCGCGGAAGGCGATCTCATGGCATAATACATAAGATGGCAGTCACCCGTGCGGCCCTGATTGAGCTAGTTCTTGCAGACAACATCCTTATTGGAAGCCGGTTTCCTGTTCAGTTACAGCTATAGCTAAAAAGAAGAGTAGACTCCGTCCCTGTTTCTTCAGTTCCTACCCCCAGGCCGCTCTCTCACTCGCGCCACTACCGTGTTTAGTCTATTGCAAACATGGTAAGCGCTGAGGCTGGCGGAGGGGAAGGATACGGCCCGGTGGCCGTACCGGTCTTCAAAACCGAGTTGCGTGGCGTAAGAGTAAGCTTTACTAGGCTGCTGTTTCAACCCGCTTGACTGTAATATCTACCTGAAGGGGAGTATTCAGAGAGTTTGATGGGAATAAAAAGCGTTTTTAATTGACAAGAAACTCTCTTATTGGTAGCGTTTAAGAGTCTTTAGAAAAGGGGGGAGTATAATGTATTGCAGAAAGACCCATGTGATGACGGGGAGGTCATGTAGTGGAACAAGAAGATCATGTAGAAGACGGGGGTCGAGTTGATGGAACGCGGCTGGAGATTGAGGAGAAATCGCGCCCCCCGAAGGAAATCCTACCTTTGGAGAAAATTGAACAAGAAACAAGGATGGGCTCTATCGCTGACTTTGATTGAGATATTGACTTATGCGAATCCAATTTGAATTTTCTGATGCAGCAGTGAAAGAGCTAGACACATTGAAAGAAATTCTCAATGTTAAGTCTAGGGGTGAAGTAGTTAACCATGCTCTTGGTGTTCTCCGATGGCTCGCAAACGAAAAATACGAAAAGAAGAACAAAATCGTACTCGAGAGAAATGATTCCTCTCAAGTAGAAGTTGTGTTTCCTCAACTAGAATCTCTTGTGGAAGAGCGGGCTGCTTAAGAGGATGTTCGAGAGCCTGTTCCCCACAGGTTTCATATTTGATCTCATCAGTTTTGTTATTGGGGTAGGGGTAGGGACATTTCTCCACGCTGTAGTTTTCAAAAACAAGAATTTCCGATTTATCTTCCATTGGGGCGAGAGAGGTAAGATTGAGGTTGAAACCTCTAGCGGACCTAATGCCATTTCCGGTGGTGAACAAGAAGATTTGTAACTTTTGTTGCTCCACTCGATTCTCTCATATTCCCTCCACTGTTGTTTCTCACGAACGGGTACCCATCATGGCTCAGGACCGGCGCGTTTCCGCGAGTATCTCCGCTACCCGTTCCTCGGTCCGGGCCGAGGATTTTCTGACTTCCAAGAGCATTTGCCCCATGTCGTGCAGCATCGCCTGGGACTCCTGCTGTTGGCGAGCAGAGTCTTGCTTGGCAAGCACTACCAACTGCGCCAGGTAGTTGGTCTGCTTGGCGAGTCCCTTGTCGTTCGCTTCCAGCGTCGCCAGCTTTTGCAGAATTTTATCCATCTTCTTATGAATGCTTGTCCGGTTGGCCATGCCGCTCCTCTCCCTTCAGTCCTTCGCTATAAAATCTTCTGGTGAGCCTGTCAATTTCAGGAACTGCCCTACAATAGTTGAGACAGGAAGGTCCTAGCCGGGACAATCAGTGGACGGCCCGGCGACATGAAGCAGTCCGCGTTGACGTAATCGGCGTCAATGACGACCTGAAAGGCAAACGGCGCGTTGAGCTGATCCTGATAGTACTTCAATGTCCGACTCAGCGACTCCTCACGGTATTTCACTTCGGCGAGGAACCAAGGCTGCCCGTCACGCGTGACCAGGAAGTCAACCTCGCGCTTTTCCTTGTCGCGTAGATAGCCCAGATCGAACCGGCCGAGGCCCATATCGTTCCAGCCTTCAACGGCCTTGAGAAGATAACACGCGACAAAGGTTTCCGCTTTGTTGCCTACATCCTCAATGTTTGCCCAGTCCCTCAGATACCACTTGGGTTCCTTGCGCAAGGGTCGCGAGACGTTCCGAAACCAGGGCCTGACCAGAAAACCGAGATGGAAATCGCACAGGGCAGCGCCCCACCGGCGCATTGTATCGACCGACACGCGCACCTCTCGCGCGAGGTTGCTGTACACGAGTTGCTGCGCAGACCCGTGGGCTAGGCGCTAGACCAGCACTTCCATTTGGTCAATCTGCTGAACCTGCGTCAGGTCGCGGACCTCTTTTCTTGCCAGTTGCTTGAGGCGGAGTGATTGCCAACGCCGACTGAAACGGATGTCACGCTTGAGGAACGGCTCTGGATAGCCCCCATGAATCCAGAGCGCCTCGAAATCGGTCGTCTCTATTGCTTCGGGCAAACGAACAACCCGTTCCGGGTTGGGAAGTTCCCAGCTCACCGTCTCGGCCACGGAGAATGGATGCATCCGATAGGAGAAATATCGCCCCATCAAGCTGTCGCCACCATGGCGGTAGATGTCCATACGGCTGCTGCCGGTGACGATGACACGCAGCCGACCACCGTAAGTGTCGTATATGCCTTTCAGAAAAGGTTTCCAGCGCGGGAATTTGTGAAGCTCATCGAAGAGCGCTACCGGAATCGTCTCGGACAGCCGATTCGCTCCGAACTTGGCGGCGAGATTGGCCGGACCCGCCAGGACAAATTCCCGGTCATCAAGGTTATCCCAGTTGCAGGAGGCGTCCGTGTGGCGTCGACAGGTGGTGGTCTTGCCGACTTGCCGCGGACCGCTGACAAATGCCATCTGCCAGTTGTTCGTCAAGTGTTTAACCAGCAAAGCGTCGTAAATGCGTGGCCTTGCTTCCATATCTGACTATTATCTATAGTGTTGTACTTTAGTCAGGACTATTTTCCTCCTTATCGTTTTTTGGTCTATGAAATGCGGCAAGGTCCTACATAGCCAGCGCTTGCCATTGCTGGACTCACTCCCGCTCTCATGGTAAGCGCTGAGGCTGGCTGGGGGGAAGGATACGGCCCGGTGGCCGTACCGGTCTTCAAAACCGAGTTGCGTGGCGTAAGTTGCGCGGATGGTTCGACTCCATCCCTTCTCCGCCAAGTCTTCCCCTATGCCAGGAATGTCCTGTTAAGGCTCTTAATTTCATGGGCCAAGAGGAAACAAACCGAAGATTTTCTCCGCCTGTCGAATCCGAAGACGACGTTCGGGGTTCAAATCAAAGGTGATAATGAGTGCCCGGCCAATGGGTGTCAACCCGATCAATACGTAGCCCTGCCAAGCAAAATGTTCTTCCCAACGGTCGAGGCGTGGGTGAAACAAGCGAACCTCCGTCTCCGTCTCAGGGTCAAGAGCCCTTATTCGGTTTGACTTTTTGAGATTATAGCCAGGGCAGGCCCACGCAAGATTATCCAGTCTGTCTGTCCCTTCCAAAGAGGTTGGGATTATGTTGTTCGACGTGGAAAGAGGCTCCTTGTAAGGACTGGTGCATCCGGCAATATTCACGACGTTGCCGAGCCCGAGTTTCAACCCGCCGCTGAATCTCGGTTCGTGCAAGCTTCATGACACGGTTCGACCTAATGCGCGCAGAGCCTGAACGCGGAGGAGGGAGATCGTTTCACTCAGCTCCACCAAGGCTTCGAGTTCCGCTCGTTCCGATTTTGATAGGCGACCCTCTGTATTCCGATCCATCAAGGTCTGAAGATGCGTATCGATTTTCCGAGGAAACTGTAGATCGGCAATAGAGGTCACCAGTTCAATAGGGGCTTCGATTGTTGCTCTATTCGATTCTCTCATATTCCCTCCACTGTCGTTTCTCACGAACGTATATCTTTGTAGAGAGGCGTTCACGGAACAAGGTCGTGCGGATCAAAAATACCGCGCAGGTCGAGTAAGAACGTGTCGTTGTGAATCCGGCCCAGGATGGGTGGGTCGGCCTGCCGAAAGCGCTGGGCGATTTTTTCCGCGGACAGTGCGCTATGCCGAACGGCAATGACCGTGCTGGGGAGTTCCTCCTCCGGCAGCGCCCCGCTGCCGATCTGGGCGGTTGCGTCCTCGACGCTCAGCGAGAATGCGCTACCAAGCGCCTGCTGTATCAGCGGAACGGCTTGGGCCGCCAGGGTTTCCATGTCGTCCACCGGTCGGGTCAGCCACCGCAGAGTGGGCAGGTCGCGGTGCAACTGCGGAGAACGCCGGTACAGGCGCAGGGTTGCGCTCAGGGCCGCCAGCGTCAGCTTGTCGAGGCGTAGCGCCCGTTTGAGCGGGTTCTTTTTGATCTTGTCCACCCAGGCTGTGCGGCCCACAATGAGCCCCGCCTGCGGGCCGCCGAGGAGTTTATCTCCGCTAAAGGTGACCACATCCGCGCCTCTGGCGACCCGCTCGGCCACGACCGGTTCCTTTGGCAGTCCGTACTGCGCCAGATCGATCAGCGCCCCGGCTCCCAAGTCCTCCATGACCGGGACACCACGCTCCTTGCCTATGGCCACCAGTTCTTCCAGACCAGCCTCGGCGGTAAAGCCCACGATCCGGTAATTGCTGGTATGCACTTTGAGCAGGACCCCCGTCCGGTCCGAGATGGCGCTGGCATAATCGTGCGGATGGGTGCGGTTGGTCGTGCCGACTTCGCGCAGCACCACGCCACTCTTGCGCATGACCTCCGGGATGCGGAAAGAGCCACCGATCTCAATCAGCTCCCCGCGGGAAACAATTCCTTCTTGCCCCTCCGCCAGCGTGTTCAGCGCCAATAACACCGCGGCCGCGTTATTATTCACCACTGTGGCCGCTTCCGCGCCGGTCAGGGCCGTCAGCTCGGCCTCGACCAGATCGTCCCGGTCGCCGCGACCGGCCCGAGACATGTCATATTCGAGCGTCACGGGTGTGGACGCCGCCCGGACCATTGCGTCTAGGGCCTCCTGGGCCAGCAGGGCGCGCCCGAGGTTGGTGTGCAGCACCGTGCCGGTGGCATTGATGACCGACCGCAGCGGGGATTGGTCCTCGCGCCGGAGCCGGGTGGTAATACGCTCGACCAGGTCGGGCTCGGCAAGCGGTGTGGTGTGGATGCCGGATAGAATGTCCTGACGCAGCGCCTCCAACACCTGACGAATGAGGTCGGTGATATACGTTCGGTTGTAGCGGGCCAGGATGGGCCGAAGCGCTGGCGTTCCCAGCAGTTTTTCTACGGAGGGGAGATCACGCAGGAGGGAGGGAGGCTTTGTCATACCCGCCTCAGCTTGTCACACGGCCTTCCCCCTTGCAACGGCGAAAGCCGAACTGCTAGCCTCGCATAATTGTAAGGGAGGCGGACTATGGAAAGCGCTGCGGACCATTATCACCAGACAACAACTCGCCAAGCCGAACGGATTCTGGGGTTCCTGCGGACCTTTGAGGCGCTCCATGAGCAGATTCACCTGGCAAAAATCCCTCAGCATCAGGCCGAACTCGTCGAGCAGGTGGGGGATCTGTTCACTTCCCTCAGCGCGCAGAACGAACACCTGGAAGTCCCCCCGGAACGGGCCGCCTTCCATACACACTGGCTGGAGGCGCTCGAACATCTCGACGACGCCTATACGTCCTTTCGTACCGGTTCGGCGCATAATTTCATTGTCGCCTATATGCAGAGCCGACGGGCGTTTTCCTTGGGCAAATACCTGTTGTACGGCCTGCGCGGCGAGCTGCCGCCGCTTCAGCCGTACTGGTTTTTGCCGGATGACTTCTCCCGGCAGACCGAGCTTGAAACGCCAGCCACCGGCAATACTGCCCAGACCGGCGTGATGCATCGCAAGCAGACCAATAAACACGCCGAGTATTCCTTATACGTTCCCGAAAACTACGATCCCAACACACGCTGGCCCCTGGTCATCACCCTCCACGGCGGTCATGGGCGCGGTGATGACTATCTGCTTACCTGGCTGAGGTCGGCCAAGAGTCGCGGCCTTATCCTGCTCTCGCCGAAATCCCTGGGGCAGACCTGGTCCATTCAGCAGCCCGGACTCGACGTGCGCTCCATTCTGTCCATGCTCGAAACGGTCATGGATGAATACGCGGTGAATACGAACCGCATTCTGGTCAGCGGCCTGTCTGACGGTGGGACGTTTTCGTACGCACTCGGTATCAGTTGCTCCAAGCTCTTTGCTGGCATCGCCCCGATTGCCGGGGTTCTCCCGCCTTGGCTCGATTATAAACAGGCGACGGCCCTGCCCATCTTTATTGTCCACGGGGCAAAAGATTTTATTTTCCCGGTCTCCTCGGCGCGCATGGCTCGGGATTTCTTAGAGGGACAGGACTTTGCAAATGTCACGTATACGGAGCTGCCCGACTGGGGGCACGCCTATACGTATTCCATCAACGAAACCCTGGTCCTGCCCTGGTTTGAACAACTCCCGGACCGGCTGCACGCGGCGGATTAAGCGGAACGCTTGGTGGATTGCGGGAACGGGCGGGCTGACGTGGCTGACACACCATCTCAACAGGCGCAATCTCTGGGCATTATCGTTCTGGCTGCGGGCAAGGGGACGCGCATGCGTTCCGAGCGGGCCAAGGTGCTGCATCATCTGGCCGGAAAACCGCTCCTGACGCGGGTCGTTCAGACCTGCCAACGCCTCCACCCCAGCCGCCTGGTTGTCGTGGTCGGTCATCAGGCCGCCGCGGTTCAAGCAGCGTGCCAAGAAGACGAGGGGCGCTTTGTCCTGCAAGAAGAGCAGCGCGGTACCGGAGACGCGGTTCGCGCAGCTAAAGCGCAGTTTGCCGGCTTTCGGGGGGATATTCTGATTGTCTCCGGTGACGTGCCCCTGCTCACGTCCCAGACGCTGGCGCGCTTTGTCGCGGATCACCACGCGCACCGGGCGACCCTGTCGGTCCTGACCGCCCAGCCCGCCGACCCCGCTCAGTACGGGCGTGTGATTCGCCGCTCCAACGGACAGGTGGTCCGTATTGTGGAGGCGCGTGACGCCTCGGCCCAGGAGCGCAGCGTCCGGGAAATCAACACCGGTATCTACTGTGTTGCGGCAGACTTTCTCTTTTCCGCGCTTGATCGTCTTCAACCCACAAACGCCCAAGGCGAATACTATCTGACCGATATCGTGGCCGCGGCAGTCCGGGCCGGACTCCCGACCCGGGCCGTGCTCACGCCTGACTGTCACGAAGTCGAAGGGGTGAATTCTCGACAGGAGCTTGCTCGTATGGAAACAACGCGCCAGGAACAACTCCGCCGGCAGTGGATGGACGCCGGGGTCACCTTTGAGGATGCACAGACGGTCTATCTGAGTGAGGAAGCAACCATCGGATCGGACACGGTCATCGGTCCGAATACCCATATCAAAGGCAGGACTGTCATTGGCGCGCACTGTCGGATTGACGGCAACGCCTATATTGAGAACTGTACCATCGGCGATAATGTCCGCCTCTATTTCTCGGTTGTGCTGAGTGACAGCCAACTCAGCGACAACTCCTCGGCCGGGCCGTTTGCGCATCTGCGAGGCGGAGCCGTGCTTGCCCCCCACGCCGAGATCGGCAATTTCGTTGAGGTGAAAAAATCCACCATAGGCGCGCGTACCAAGGCCAAACATCTGGCCTATATCGGCGACGCGGAAATCGGCCGCGAGGCCAATATCGGCGCGGGCACGATCACCTGCAACTACGACGGCTTCCGCAAGCATAAGACCAGGATCGGAGACCGCGTCCAGGTCGGCTCGGATACGACCCTGGTTGCCCCGCTGACGGTCAACGACGATGCGTATATTGCCACGGCAACCACAGTCCGGCAGGATGTGCCCGCAGGTGCCCTGGTCTTTAACCGACGTCAGGAAGAAATACGGGAAGGCTGGACCGCGGCCAAACGCAGTAAGGAAAGAGGGAAGAAGGTCGGTTGAGTCGTTGGGTCATTGGGAAGGACTCCTCCATGTGCGGCATTATGGGATATGTTGGGCACCGTGAGGCAGCTCCACTACTATTCCAGGGGCTCCGGCGGCTTGAGTATCGCGGCTACGACTCCGCGGGAATCGCCTCGTTCACGAACGGTCATATTGCGATACGGCGCACGGTCGGCAAGCTCGCCCAGCTTGACCAGCTCTTACAGGCCGAACCCCTGCCCGGCTCGGTTGGTATCGGTCACACCCGTTGGGCGACCCATGGGCCGCCGTCCGAGGAGAACGCCCACCCGCACCGCGCCGGTGATGTGGTGGTCATCCACAATGGCATTATCGAGAACTATCTTGACCTGCGCCACGAGCTCATGGGCAAAGGGCGGACCTTCAGCTCTGAGACGGATACCGAAGTCATTGCCCATCTGATCGATCAATACCTGCAAGAGGGACACTCGTTCCGTGAAGCGACCCGCGCCGCCCTGCGGCATCTTTCCGGTTCGTTCGCCCTGGTTGCCCTGAGCGAGCGAGACCCGGAGACGCTCCTGACGGCCAAAAACGCCACGCCCATTGTGATTGGGCTCGGAGAGGAAGAAAGCTTTGTGGCCTCCGATATTCCCGCTCTGCTCGATTACACCCGGCGCGTGCTCTTCCTTGATGACGGCGAGATGGCCGAGGTGAGTCGTCGGGGCGTCTCTCTCTCGGACTTCTCCGGACGGCCGATTGCGCGTGAACCACGCCATATTACCTGGGACCCGATTACGGCCCAGAAGAACGGCTATAAGCATTTCCTGCTGAAAGAAATCCATGAACAGCCCCAGGCCATTATCGATACCATGCGCAGCCGTATCCTTGAGGAATCCGGCGAGGTTGCGCTGGGCGAGCTTGCGGATCAGTTACCCATGCTTGATGCGGTCAAGCGGGCGACCCTGGTTGCGTGTGGCACGGCCTGGCACGCCTGTCTGGTGGGTAAATTTCTTTTGGAGGAACTGGCCGGACTGCCGACCGAGGTCGATTACGGCAGTGAATTCCGCTATCGCCCCACGCCGCTCGATGCGGACAGCCTGGTTCTGGTGGTTTCTCAGTCCGGCGAGACCGCGGATACGCTCGCCGCACTCGAAGGGGGCAGAGACAAGGGAGCCAGCACGCTGGCCATCTGTAATGTGGTCGATTCGTCCATTGCGCGCAAATCCGACATGGTGGTCTATACCCATGCCGGCCCCGAGATCAGCGTGGCTTCAACCAAAGCGTTTACGACGCAGTTGACCGCCCTCTATCTGCTTGCTCTGTGCCTTGGACAACGCCGTGGCGTCCTCAACCGAGACCGGAGCCGGAAACTCATCGAAGACATTGTCACCCTGCCCGCCTTAGTCCAGACGACGTTGCAGAAGACCAAGGCGATTGAAAAGATCGCCAAGAAATACGGCCATGCCAGCGACTTCTTGTACCTCGGGCGGGGCATCAACTATCCGATTGCGCTTGAGGGCGCGCTCAAGCTCAAGGAACTGTCCTATATTCATGCCGAGGGCTATCCGGCCGGGGAGATGAAACACGGCCCGATTGCCCTGATCGACGATCAGATGCCCGTTGTCGTCCTCCTGCCCAAAGACCCGGTGTACGAAAAAACACTCAGCAATATGAAAGAGGTTGAGGCGCGCGGCGGCCGCATTATCGCCCTGACCGATGCTCCCTCGCCCGAACTCGAAGAAATCGCCTGGGAGATTATCCAGGTTCCGACCACCAACCACCTGGTCATGCCGATTCTGCTCGGCATTCCGCTCCAACTCCTGGCCTATCATGTGGCCGTGTATCGCGGGACCGATGTAGACCAGCCGCGCAACCTGGCCAAGAGCGTGACGGTGGAGTAGAACAGTGGAGTAGACATAATGCGCCCAGGCGGACCTGAAGTCCCGAAGGAGGAGCCTCTGAAGTGTACCGTCTGCGGCGCTCGAATGAGCCCAACGGCTACCGACTTACCATTCAAACTCTCTGAAGGACGCACCGTCATCCTCAAGCAACTGCCGGTCTTGCAGTGTCCGTCCTGCCGCGAGTATCTCATCAAGGATGCAGTCATGGCGCGGATTGATACACTGCTCGGGCGCACTGCGAGTACAGCCGAATTAGAGGTGCTTCGGTATGCGGCCTGAGTGCTGCGTCTCACCAGCGCCGTGCATGACCGCCGCCTGTTTGCGGTTCAGCACGGACAGGGGGGTACGTATCCCACCGCTCCAACTCTTGCTCTTGGCCTATCATGTGGCCGTGTATCGCGGCACAGACATTGACCAGCCCCGTAACCTGGCCAAGAGCGTGACGGTGGTGATGAACCTATTCCAAAGGAGGGCCGTATGACAACCGGTCGCATCGAGATTAACCCCATGGTGATGTTAGGGAAGCCAGTAATCCGTGGTACTCGTATTCCAGTTGAAGTGATTCTCCGAAAGCTGGGCGAAGGAGCGACAGAAGCAGATTTATTAGAGGCATATCCGCGCCTCGTCCGGGAAGATATTCAAGCTGCCTTGTCTTATGCCGCTGACTCCCTTGCCCATGAAACTATTGTTCTGCATTCAGGGAAATGACTCTCTCAATACGGTTCCTCGCGGATGAGAGTTGTGATTTTGCCGTTGTCCGTGCCCTCCGTGCGGACAACTATGACGTTCTGGCTGTGAGTGAAGTTACCCGGCGTTCGGATGACCGTGAGCTCATTGAGCAGGCGGCTCAGGAGAAGCGCATACTATTAACAGAAGACAAGGATTTCGGACAGTTAGTCTTTGCTAGCCACACTGATTCGGCAGGAGTCACCTTAATCCGTTTCCCTGGTAACGCTCGGCGGACTTTGACCGAGGCGGTCTTGAAGTGCGTACAAGAGCAGGGTGAAAAACTTCTTGGGACTTTTGTTGTTCTTCAACCAGGGTACGCACGAATTAGCCAGATCTTTTATGTGCAGGAAGACGATTGACCTTTCAGAATTTCAAGAAAACGGACTGATATGCGATTATGAAGACCCAAAGGAGGATCCCATCAAGTGCACCGTCTGCGGCGCTCGCATGAGTCTGACACTGTCTCCAAGGGAAAAGGGGATTGAGAGGAGATCATGATCTCCAGCGTGAAACAGTTACTCGAAGACTTGGCGCGCACGCCCTCGCTTGTCTGTACCGTCGGGCGTGATGGCGTTGTCAGCGAACTTTTTCTGGACGAAAAGGTCCAGAAGGTCGAGTTTGCCGACCCGTGGGCCACGGTCGAGTATAGCGGATGGCATATTCATGCCAACCTCGACACCATTACCAAGGTACGCTTTGCCGAAGCGCCGAGCCACGGCGATTCCGTCAGCGTGTTTGTCAGCCTTGATGACGCAGAGGGGAATGCCGTCTTGCGTTTCTATTTCCCCCACGCCAGCCAGACCCACCGGACGTATACCGCACAGGAACTCGAACTGTTTGAGACGTTCAAGGCGCGCTATGAACGGATGTTCGGGCAGGAGGATTAGCGCTGCGGAGGTCCAACCCCCAGTCCCGAACCCCCAATCCCCCGTCTTATCCCTCTTTGATCCCCGCCAACTCGCGGGCGTACTCCGCCGCGGCCGCAAAATCATACTCACGATAGGTCTGGAGCTTTTCGGCTTCGAGAGAGCCCTCGGCGTGCACGGCCAGCACTTCCTGATAGCCGCCAAAATCCCCCGCGGTCAGGTCCGAAATCAGATTCATCAGCCGCAGTCGGTGCTCGGTTGAGGTGCCTTTCTTGCCGCCCAGATATTTCTGGACATAAGGGCCGGTTGCTTCGCTGCGCCAGTCCTCCATGCTCGGCCCGGTCACCAGCAGGCCGCCGCTCACATCCTGCACCATCTGGACGGCCTGGTGGTAATTGGAGGCAAACTGGTATTTGGCCACATTGGTCATCAGTGTGTTGGGAACGGCGATGCCCGGCGGGACAACCGTGTGTTGCTGGGCCGCGGCCAGAATCAGGCCCTGGACGGTGGCATGATAGCTGGCCAGCTTGGTCAGCTTCTCGCGAATATGGCCGGCCCGCTCGATGCCGTTGTATTCCGCAATGGCTTGGGAGGCGCCGGCCATGAGTTCCAGGAGCGGCAGCTTGTACGACACCGCGGTGAAGCGGTGGAATTTCACAAAGGTCAGAGCCATCAGACCCGCCGCGGCCACCTCGCCGGCCAGGAATACCCGTTCCCAAGGCACGAACACATCGTCGAAGACGGTCAGCGTCTCCATCATTTTGTGTTTGGCACTGATGGGATACTCAAAATCATTTCTCTGGAAACCGCCATAGGAACTGGCCAGGAGTTTCAGCCCCTTTGTGGCCACGGGCAGGGCGAAGGCCACGGCGTAGTCTTCATCGCCCTCGCGCATCGCCCGGGTCGGCAGGACAATGACTTCGTCCGTATTGGTGGAGACCGAGGTGTGGATCTTGGCGCCGCGGACGACAATGCCATCGTCGCGCCGGTCAACAATACGCACATAATAGTCTGGATGGTCCTGGCCCTGAGGACCCATGCTGCGGTCCCCTTTGACATCGCTCTGGGCCACGGCCACCGCGTAATCATTATCCCGACACAGCTCATAATACTTTTTGACCCGTTCGCGATATTGTCCCGCGCCGTGCTTGGCCATTTCTTCGGCAACAATATGCAGCGCCAGGAGTGCGTCCGTGCCAATCTCTTTGATCAAAATGACCAGCGTGGCCCCCTCGCGGGTGCTGGCCTCAATCAGACGGCTGCGCTGGAGCAGGTCTTCGGCATTCTGGGGCAGGTGATAATAGCGGGAGTATTCCTGTCCGGTCTGCGGGTCGGTGACAACCGCCAGGTCGCGGTAACGCGGGTCTTCGGCCATCTGGTAGTCGATGCAGGCGTGCTGAACGGCCTTCCCGATAACCGGGTGGGTAGTGACATCGTCAACCTTCTCGCCGCGATAATAGACTTCCCGGCCGTCTTTCAGGCTCTCTTTGTATTGCTCCGGTGTGCGCAGACTCATGGTACACTCCTCGTTTGGAAAAGTGCCGTGAGTATAGCCACGACCGTGCGGCTGTGTCCATCGCCCCTGCACCGGCAATGAAACCTGACCACACGCTACTCAGGGACAGAACCCAGCCTGAGTCGCAGCAGGGTGGTGGGAGCCTGGTGTTCGTCAGTGGCTCCCGGACTCGTCAGCGTTCCAAGCGCAGACAGCTTTTGATGCAGGTCGGTGAGTTTTGCCGAGGGCAGAGAAAGAACGAGGATATCTTTGTCATCCTTGACCAGGATGGCGCTCTCGAATTGCTGAACGACCGTGCGGACCCGCTCCGCCAGGTCCATAGCGTTCTCACCGGTCAATTGCCACGAGACCGGCTGGATAATGCTGCCGCTTCCTTCCGGAATAGCGGAGGGGCCGTCTTGGGCGCTCGTGTGTGGCGAAAACGTCCATGCGACGATGGTGAGACTGAGAGCAAACCGGAGTAGATATTTCTCATGTTGCCGTCGTGTCATGTCATGCGCCTCCTGGGTGTATTGTGACGGCTCTCGGACCAGGATGAAAGGGAGGACCGGTTGCGCTGCGACATTTGCCTTGAGACGCAACACCGCGTAAGCTTGCCAGCGTATTCTTCGTCTGGTCTGTTGTTATGGCAGAGCACCCACACCAGAAAAGCACTCAGACGCCAGCGGTCAGTCCGCTTGGAGAGAAACTCCTGCGTCTCTTGGCCGGCATATCGACCGAAGAACTCACCAACCCCGAGAAAGCCGCCCGGATGATAGAGCGGACGGTGCGGATGATAGCCGCCTATATTATCGTGGCGGGCTTTGCCCTGTTCTTTTTGGCAATTCCGAGTTTTATCGAGCTTGACGGCCGCCTGCATACGAAGAATTTCACCGCCTTTTTCTGGATTGGCAGTCCGTTTTTCGATTGTCTCATCCTCCTGGGGCTCAGTCTCTTTCTGGGGCGCGCCAAAAACCTGCCGGCTGCCCTCGGCCTGGTGGGTGTGGCCGGTTTTGAGACCCACTTCTATATGCACTACGCCAGCATGTCCGACTTCGTCGCCCTCATCATGTGCCTGATGGTCCTCATTCACGCCCTCCAGATTCTTGGTCTGCTCGTGTTCGCCCGGCCTGAGCCTAGTTGAAGGGGATGACACGGGCGGTCCGTCTAGTCTTGCGGAATACCCATGCCGATCTTTATTGCCTCCGTTCTGACCCTCATTGTCCTGCTCTGGGCGCTCGGCTGGTACGCCAAACGCTGGGTGCGCACCGACGGTGACTTTTTGCTGGCCGGCCGGCAGGTCAGTCTCATTCCGGGGATTGCCAGCATTTGTGGCATTGCGTTCGCCGGCAGCATGACCAGTATCGTCCCCGGCCTGACCATTCAGTACGGTTTTCTCGGCTGGATCTTGGGTGGCAGCCTGCCCCTGGTGATCGGCTATATTGCGTACGGCGTCTTTGCCGGTCCGTATATCCGGCGCTGTGGCGCGTACACCATCCCCGAGTGGCTGGAGATGCGCTTTGACACGCGCACTCGGGTAGTGGTCAGTATCGCCACCCTGCTGGGTGTCACCGGCGTGGTGGCCATGAATGTGGTGGCTATGGCCCTGATCATGCAGGGTTTCCTGGGCGCGCCGTTGTGGCTCATGATTACCATTGTCCTGGGCGGACACCTGACATTTATTTTTCTGGGTGGGATGTGGGCGCTGACGCTGACCGATGTTGTCCAGGTCTTGCTGGGCTTCCTCTTCCTGCCGGCCCTGGCCGTCTATTGTTTGATCAGCTATGGCGGCTGGGAACTGATCGAGACGCGTTTCGTGACTGCTACGCCCCTCTCCTCCGGTGTGCTCGGCTCTTTTCCGTGGTTTCAGGTAAGCTATCCAAGCGTGCTGACGGTTTCGCTCGTCGTCGGCTTTTTTATTCAGTGGGGCGGCAACTACTATTGGCTGCGCGCCGCGGCAGCGCGGACCGAACCGATTGCCCGCTGGCAGTTCATTATCGGCGGTCTGCTCGTCCTCGTGATCCACGCTTCCATGGGTGTACTCGGCCTGTACGCCGGCAGTGTCCACAGCGACGCTTTTCTGGACCCCGTGAATCCGGCCAACCCCATGGGCGCTTACGGCCTGCTCATGCGGGACTTTCCCTCGGCCATGGCTTTATTGGGTCTGGTGGCGGCCCTGGCCGCGACGATCTCCACCACGAGCAATGCGCATATGGGCATTACCTCCTCGCTCTCCCGCGACATCTACCAGCGCTTTATCCGGCCCAATGCTCCTCCGGCAGCGGTCTTGCGGATGAGCCGCCTGCTCACCCTGCTGACCGGTTTTGCCATCTGGCTGCTGAGTTTTTATCCGGGCGGGCCGTATTATCTCCTGGCCGTGAGCTGTGCCATGCTCGGCCCCGCGGCCTGTGTTCTGCTCCTCGGACACCGCTGGGCCTTTATTACCCCTACGGGAGCGTTTTGGGGGACGCTCATCGGGACGGTCGCCATGCTCGTCTACGAAATCCTGAAGTTTATGGACATCCCGCTGGGCGCCATGCATACGGTTGTGGTGGGCTCCATCATTACCTTTCCAACCGTGCTCGGCCTGTCCTTGCTGACGCAGCCGGACGGCGCTCTCCCAGACGAGTCGAAAATCTTGCGCCTCGTTCCAGAGCAGGAACGGCTGTTGGTCCTGATTCGGACCGGCTATACGACCATGGTTGAATTGAGTGATTTCATCATGCTCAATTCTGCCGAGTGCCACCGTCTCGTCGAAGAACTCGAACGGGCCGGGCTGGTTCAGCGCTGGGGCAGGAGTGGGCTTGACTATTTCACGTTCGGCCTCACGCCCGAGGGAGACCGCGCGCTCGCCACCTTGCCCAACGCGCCTTCGGGCTTGAGCGGATTTGCTGGTCTGGACCCGGACAGCCACTCAGTTCTGGAGCAGCTTACGGGCGGAGATAAAAGCCTGCGCGATCTCAGTTCGGCAACCGGAGTGGCTGCTTCACCGCTGAGCGTGATCGTCAACCGGCTTGATCAACTCGGCTATATTCGCGGGCAGGGCGTATGGGAGCGGGCGCTGACGCTCTCGGAAAAAGGGCGGGCGTTGGTTGAGTCGGTTGAGTCTATTGGGTCTGTTGGGTCTGTTGGGTCTGTCCCGAACCGTATCGAAGGGTCTTTGAGACCCAAGAGACCCCAAAGACCCTAAGGACCCCAAGGATCCCAAAGAACCAAAGAAGGGGAAGGCAGCCATGTTAAACAGCATAGTCGATACGCTCCTGCCCACGACCATGGTCGGCTCGTATCCCCGTCCGCACTGGTTTACCTATCAGTTGCACGGGCGGGATATCTGGGAGGCGTTCAAGGACGTCAACCATGCCGAGGCGTTTGAAGACGCGGTCCGCACCGTGCTGCAAGACCAGGAGCAGGCCGGGCTGAACATTCTGACGGACGGTCAGATGTGGTTCGACGACTATGGCGGCTGCATCGGGTCTTTTGTCTGGTATTGGTATGAGCGCATTCACGGCTTTGTGCCAACCAAACACAGCCACCCCTTTGTTGAAAGCGGGAATGCCTCGCACAATGATGCAGCCTGGCTGACCGACTGGGGCGCGACCGCAGTGACCGATGAGGTGAAACGCGGGCCGCTACGGCTGGCCGACCTGTACCACATTGCCCAGCGCAATACCAGGAAACCGGTGCGCTGCAGCGTTGGCGCGGGACCGATCAACCTGACCTATCACGTCCATCTCGAATACTACAAAACCCAGAAAGACCTGGCCTATGCCCTGGCGCCTATTTTTAATGCCGAGATGAAGGACATGGTGGCCAGCGGGGCCTCCTTCCTCCAACTGGAAGACCTTGGGGCGTGGCTGCCCCTGTTCAGCGGCAACCCGGACGACTTCGGGTGGGTGGTGGATGTCATCAATAAAACCATCGACGGTGTAGAGGCCAAGCTGGCCTGGCACTTCTGCTTTGGGGCGGCCTGGGGGAACGCCTCACAGGGCCTGTTTCCGTCCGGGGCGGGCTATGGCTCCATCCTGCCCCACCTGCACGACACCGGGATCGAACAGTATGTGCTCGACTTTGCGGTCCGCGAAATGGAAGACGCGCATATTCTGAAAGACCTGCCCGCGGACAAGGAAGTCGCGGTTGGGGTGATTGATGTGCGGAATCTCCAGGTCGAGACGCCGGAACAGGTGGCGGAGCGTATTCGCAAGGTACTCCAGTTCATCGAACCGGAACGGGTGACGCTGACCACAGACTGCGGTCTGCGCGCCCTGCCCCGTTTCTGCGCCTATAATAAGCTGCGTGCCATGGTCGAAGGAGCGCAGATCGTGCGTGCTGAACTGGCCGGGAGATAGGGGATTGAGTCTCTTGAGTCCATAGGGTCTATTGAGTCTTTGAGACCCAAGGGACCCAACAGACCCAACAGACCACTCATGTAAGGAGATGGACATGGCTACAGGCTCTATTCCGTGTGGGATTGCTGTTCCCCAAGTGTTTCTCGATACGAAGGTTGACATGCCGTTTATCCGGGATTTCGCTCACCGCGCCGAAGCACTCGATTATGAAAGCTTGTGGGTGCAGGAGACCATTGTCAGCGACTTTGCCATTCTCGAACCCGTGGCCCTGCTCAACTATATTGCCGCCATTACCTCAAAAGCGCGTCTCGGGACCTCGGTCCTGCTGACGGTGCTGCGCAACCCGGTGCAACTGGCCAAGAGCTTGTCGAGCCTGGACCAGATGAGCCAGGGCCGGCTCATCTTCGGGCTGGGCATTGGCGGGCACGTTCCAGAGACCCTCTTTGGCTATTCCAGCGAACTCCGCGCCCGGCGTTTTGTGGAGGGTATTCAAGCCATCAAGGCGCTGTGGACCGAGCCCAAAGCCACGGTCAGCGGGACGTTCTGGAACTTCGAGAATGTGGCCATGGAGCCCAAGCCGGTGCAAAAACCTCACCCGCCTATCTGGTTTGGCGCGCGCGAGGAAAGACCACTGCGGCGTGCCGTCCGACACGGGGATGGCTGGATGGGTGCCGGATCAAGCTCAACCAAGGATTTCATCAGACAGTCGCGTTTGATCCGTCAGTTTCTGGATGAAGCCGGTCGTGACCCGGCCATGTTTACGATCTCCAAGCGGGTCTATATCGCGGTTGACAACGACCGGACCCGCGCGGAACGGCGGCTGCGGGAGTGGTTTGGCGTCCGGTATAAAAATGCGGATATGGCCTCACAGGTCGCCATTTGGGGCAGTCTGGACGAATGTCGCAATAAGATCGGCGAGATCGTTCAGGCCGGAGCCGAACACCTCTTACTCAACCCGGCCTTTGACGACATGGAACATCTGGAGATCTGTGCAAAAGAGATCATCCCCGCACTCTAAGGACCAGAAGGAGACCGCCCTCATGATCACCATGAACGAACACTATCTGAAGCTCCAGGCCTCATATCTGTTTTCCGATATTGCCAAGCGGGTCAACGCCTATCAGGCTGACAATCCGGGTCAAACCATTATTCGGTTGGGCATTGGCGATGTGACGCGGGCCCTGCCCGAGGCGTGCATTACCGCCTTTCATCGAGCCGTGGATGAGATGGCGGACGACGCGACCTTTCGTGGCTATGGCCCGGAACTGGGCTATGATTTCTTGCAGGAAGCCATTGTGACCGGAGATTTTCAGCCGCGCGGGGTGACGCTCAGGTCCGACGAAGTGTTTGTGAGTGACGGCGCGAAGTGTGACTCTGGTAATTTTCAGGAGCTTTTTGCCTCGGACACGCGTGTGGCCGTGCCCGACCCCGTCTATCCGGTGTATGTCGATACCAATGTGATGGCCGGGCGGACCACAGCCTGGCGGGACGGACGCTATGAGGGGCTAGTCTATCTGGAGTCAACGGCTGATAACCAGTATATCCCGGCTCTGCCCCAGGAAGCGGTTGATCTTATTTATCTGTGTTTTCCCAATAACCCCACGGGCAGTATGATCACCACAGACCAGTTGCGCCTCTGGGTGGACTACGCACGGGAGAACAAAGCGCTCATTTTGTATGACGCGGCCTATGTCGAGTTTATCCGGGACGACAGCCTGCCGCAGAGTATTTACGAGATCGACGGCGCCAAAGAGGTGGCGGTCGAATTTCGGAGTCTGTCCAAGACCGCCGGCTTTACCGGAACGCGCTGCGCCTACACCATCGTACCCAAAGAGTGTCAGGTCTACGACTCCCAGGGCAAGGCCCATGCGCTTCACGATCTCTGGGACCGGCGCCAGTCAACAAAATTCAACAGCGTCTCCTATCCGGTGCAGCGCGCGGCCGAGGCGGCCTTCTCGCCTGAGGGCAAGCAACAAATTCGAGCATTGAGCAACGACTACCTCGGTAATGCCGCGTTGATTCGTGAGGCGATCACGAGCTTGGGCTATGCCTGCGTTGGCGGAGAGCACTCTCCCTATGTGTGGATTAAAACCAACACGGACTCCTGGGAGTTCTTTGACCGCTTGCTGCAAAAAGCCGGGGTGGTCTGCACGCCGGGAGCCGGATTCGGGAAGTGCGGCGAGGGCTATGTGCGCCTGAGCGCGTTTAACAGCCGGGAGAATGTCGAGACCGCCCTGCAACGCGTCTCGGACGCGTTGGGCTCGGCATAGAACACGAGCGGCACCCACGGTGATGTTCCCAGGCCAGGAGGGCACTATATACAACGGTTTATGTAAGAGTGCGGGGACATTGCTTGCTATAGCTGGTGAAGAATTGATTTTTAGCCCGTATGGTGAATTAGGTCCACTAGACATTCAAATGACTAAGACTGACAACATTCGCCTTGACAGTGGCCTAAATATCAGTGAGGCATTTATGACTTTGGAAGGGCGTGCAAAAGACACGTTTCATGCGCTCATCCATGAGATAGTTAGTGCGAGTAATGGTGTTGTATCATTTCCAACGGCATCTCACTCTGCATCGGAGATTTTGAACTCATTGTACGGTCCTATATTCGCAAGAATTGATCCTGAAGAAGTCGGATCTAGGGCACGGGCAATGCGAATTGGTGAAGATTACGGCCAGAGGCTGAACGAGAAATTTAATAATCTTAAGCGAGATTCTCTGGTTATGTTGTCCCGAACGTACTCTAGTCATGGATTTGTTATTGACATGCAGGAGGTTGGTTTACTCTTTAATCGCGTCCGAGAAGCGAATGATACAGAAAAGGCGCTTGTTGATGAATGCGGCTATATTTGTCGGCTGCCGCAACTACCGGAACAGGAACAAAAACAAGGACCCATCCAACGAAATCTAACGGAGGTATATGAAAAACTGGCTGAAAAGGAGACTCGCAATGGTACATCAAGAAAAGGAGACCAATTCGAAGCAGAAGAGGCCCCGAACAAAGAAGGACAGCAGTACGCGCCAGATGGAAGAGATTCTTAAGAAGCAATCGCAACGTAACGTGCTTCGTCCATCAACTGGATTTTTAAGGCCGATTAAAAGTAACCAACTTGTTCAAAGAGGATAGCCTCCTATTACGGCCCGGCTGACTAGCCGGGCTTTTTTGTTTCTACTCTCTAAGGCCAGGGCAGATACAATGATGAGCGTGAGAAGGCTCTATTATAGCGACAATCTTCCAGTCCTAAAAACCATGCCAGAGCGTTCCATAGACTTGATTTATTTGGACCCACCCTTCAAGTCAGATCGTGCCTATAACATCATTTATCCTGACGACTTAGGACAGGTGACGGCATTTGAAGCTACTTGGGCATGGACACCGGAATGCGATCTGTATCTTGACGAAATGACCGCAGCCGGACACTCGATTGCACAACTGCTGAACGCGCTTGTGACCGGGATGGGAAAACACAGTTAAATGCCTATTTAGTCAACATGGCTGTTCGGTTAGTGGAACTGTATCGCATTCTCAAACAAACGGGCAGTCTATATCTCCATTGCGACCCCACAGCCAGTCATTACCTCAAGATCGTTCTGGATGCAGTGTTCGGCAATAAGAGTTTTAAGAATGAGCTGGCATGGCAGTATTCAACTTTTCACGGGAGTAAACGCGCCTATAAAAAGAACTACGATCAGATTTTTTTCTACGCAAAGGGGAAGAACTACTACTTTGATTGGGAGGCCGTAGCCGAGCCCTACGACCCACTCACGATTAAGCGTTTTGATAAGGAAGATGAGAATGGCCGGTATAAAATTGTGAAAGGGAAAAAGTTCTATATGGGGAAAGGAACACCTCCCAACGCCAGCTTTTTTATGCCCCAGCTACAGATGAATTCTGCTGAACACCTTGGGTATCCTACACAGAAACCGATTGCTCTACTGGATCGTATTGTTCGAGCATCCAGTGAAATAGATGGCATCGTCTTAGACCCATTTTGCGGGTGTGGTACAACTATAGCCGCCGCTGAAAATGCCCAGAGACAGTGGATTGGCATCGACGTGACTTATGCCGGCCATAGCCGCCATTCAAGAACGATTTAGACGTGAGAGAAGAGATATTTGGGACAAAATTGAGATTATCGGCAGACCGGAAACACCGGAAGAAGTTGACACAAAACTGCTGAATACTGCTTCGCCTTTATATCCCCGAAAAGAGTTCGAGAAGTTCTGTGTTACGGTAATTGGGGGCTGCCTAATAATCAAATGGGAGCAGATGGTGGGATAGATGGTCGTATTGTTCTTGCCAACAAGTCACAGGGGATTATTTCGGTAAAAAGTGCTCAACCTACAGTCGAGCAGATTCGATCTCTCAAGGGACTTCTGAATGCGAAACAGGTTGCAGGTGTATTTATCACCCGCCACCCCCCAACACGGACTATGCAAGAATTTGCACGGCAAGCGGGAGTGCTGAGGCTGGATGCAGGATTTTTTCAGTCTAGGCCATTCCCAGTTCTTCAAATCCTAACGCTTGAAGATATTTTGACTGGCAAACGCCCTGAGTTACCGTATCAATAATTTTGGATAACATTGCATATTATAATGCCCTGTCAGCAAAGAGCCATGCACTATCTCCTGACCCGGCTCACCGCTCATGCGCGGACCGACGCCTTACTGGCGCAGGCCCGGCAGCACTGGAGACAACTGGTGGCCGAGCACGATCCCCAGGCGCAGCCGGGGCTGCCGCAGGTGTCGCACGAGGACGGGCTGCCGTCGAGTTGGGCGGCGACGTTCTATATGTTGCCCCATGTGGAACAGGTGCTTTTGGCGTTTGCCTGGCTCCACTGGTGGCAGCAGTCAGCAGAAGAGGAGCCCGGGTTTACCGGCTGGCTCATTGAGGGGCCTGGCTTCGTGCTCAACCACGCGTTCTTCCTCAAGGTGCTGACGCAAGGACACGACGGCATTCTGGGCATTCTCCACGGCTTTCTCGAAGAGATTATCGAACAGGCCGGCGACTGGAACGGGGACCGCGAGGCCTCCCCCCAGATCGTCCGCCTCCTGGAAAAGCTTGATACGGAGTACCGCTATAATGTCCACGACCGCGAGCTGTGGCCGGCCGTGCTCGCACTGATAGAACCGCAGGCAACGTAGAACTGGCCTGCCGTTCCGCTTCTGCCTGATCGCCCGCCGAATCCGCTGTGTCGGCTTCTGTTAGGCGACCCCGTTGCTTTTGAACCAAGCCAGAAGCCGCTGCCAGCCGTCCTGGGCGGTTTCCTGACGATAGCTGGCCCGATAATCGGCGTGAAAACCGTGGGGCGTATCGGGATACAGAATAATCTCCGACGGGCTTTCCGCTGCCTGTAAGGCGGCGTGCATCTGTTCAACCGTTTCGTTTGGAATACCACTATCGGCAGCGCCGTACAGACCGAGCACGGGAGCGTGGAGCTGCGCGGCAATATCGACCGGATGACTTGGGGTGAGTTCGGATACCTGCCCGACCAGACGCCCATACCAGGCCGCCCCGGCTTTGACCTGCGGACTGTGGGCGGTATACATCCACACGATGCGTCCACCCCAGCAAAAGCCGGTGATACCGAGCCTGGTCACATCGCCCTTGCCGGACGACTTGACCCAGGCCACGGTTGCATCCAGGTCGGCCATGACCTGGGCATCCGGGACCTTGGCAACCACGGTCCGAATAATCTGACCGATATCCGTCATCTGCGACACATCGCCCTGCCGGGCATAGAGTTCCGGCGCAACCGCTAGATAGCCCTGCTTGGCAAAGCGACGACACACGTCCTTGATATGCTCATGCACACCAAAGATTTCCTGGACGACCAGTACGACCGGGAAGGGTCCGCCGGTTTGGGGATACACCTGGTAGGCGGGGATGGTGATATCGCCCACCGGTATCTGGACCTCTGTGGCTTCCAGGCCACTGGTATCGGTGGTGATCGTTTGGGCCGAAACCGGACGAACGGCCAAGGCAAAGCCCGTGGCCAAGGTGGACACCACAAACTCGCGGCGGGTCAGTGTTGTGCTTATATTTCTCATATCTTCTCACCCCAATCGGGTCGTATCTTGCGCGGCCCAGCCTAGCCCTTGTGCCTCACACTCGCAAGGATGTGTCGAGTATCTGTGACCGAAGGCATCGGAGCATAACGCTTGCCGTTTAACAGATATCGTTATAATCTGAGAGCGTGATTCGGTCATTCAAAGATGAAGAAACCGAAAAGATTTTTCATCGACAACGTTCCTGCCGGCTTCCCCAGAATATCCAGCAGGTTGCCCTGCGTAAGCTCCGTATGCTGAACAGAGCGGTTACCCTGGATGATGTGAGAATCCCGCCGGCTAATCGGCTGGAAAAACTCCGGGGAAATCGGGCTGGGCAGTGGAGTATACGAATCAATGACCAATGGCGAATCTGCTTTATCTGGAATGACGGGGAAGCTGCGAAGGTCGAGATCATCGATTATCATTCAGTAAGGAGCATATGATAATGAGCAAGAGGAGATTACATCCTGTCCACCCTGGGGAAGTGTTACAGGAAGAGTTTCTGAAGCCGATGGGCCTGAGCCAGAATCGATTGGCTTTAGACATTGGCGTTCCTGCCCGACGGATTAACGAAATCGTCCTTGGGAAACGTGGGGTGACTGCCGATACGGCCCTTCGACTCGCCCGGTATTTTGGAATGTCCGCCCAGTTTTGGCTCGGGCTCCAGATTGATTATGAACTGGATATGGCAAGCGATAAACTCTCCACACGGCTTGAGCGGGAAGTGAGAGTATATCAGAGTGTGCACCAAGAGGACCGGACGGCATAATTGACCCGTTTCCTCTCTAGAGGTGTCGATCTTTTAGGAGACCAATAGGATTGGAGTCGGAATCATGAAGATAGTATGGATAGGCCTGCTCAGCCTGGCTCTTGCGGCATCTGCTTTTGCCAATGAAGGGCATCACCTTTTACTCAGCCAGAGTAAGGCCGAGCGTGCCACAACGCTGGCCGGCATTTTGCAGACAAGCGGCAAAACGTGTGCGGCGGTCTCGCGTTCGTTTCTGCAGGGCACAGACGAAAACCAGGCCGCCTATTGGAATGCCGAGTGCTCCGGGGGCGAAACCTATGTCATTCAGATTCCGGTCAGCAGTCAGACCCGCGTCCTTGAATGTAAAATCATGGCCATGATCGGGGTGGGGTGCTTTACCCCATTTGAGAATTAAATTCATCGATTTCAGGGGCAGGCTGAATACGAGAGACGTCTCCCGTGTACTGGGCCCAAGGAGTAAACGTATCCTCCAATACACGCCGAGCTGTTAATATGTTTACTCCTCGCGGTATTGACGAGCTGCAACGCTTTTCCACGCCGCCCTATCGTTGCATGTATCTCCCGACGGAAACGGCCTCTCTGACCTACCGTATTATCCGAGACCTGACACCCCAACAGTATAATGAACTCCTCAGACGCGGCTGGCGACGCTTTGGCTGTGAATTCTTTCGGCCCGCCTGTGCGCAGTGTGTCCAGTGTCGGAGTCTGCGTCTGCCGCTGGCCGATTTTCGACCGTCTCGCAGTCAGAAACGCGCCCTGCGTCGCAATGCGAGGATTCGGGTCGTAGTACAAAAACCGACCCTGAGCCATGAGCACATCCGGCTCTTTAATGCCTACCACGCCTATATGCACGCCCAGCGCGGCTGGCCCGCCCAGACGACGCATGAGCGGGCGTATGTCCGCAGCTTTCTCTTGGGCAACTGGAGCTTTGCCCGGGAATTTCTGTACTACGACCAGGAGCGTCTCGTTGGGGTGGGTCTGGCTGATGTGACGCACGAGGCGCTATCGAGCATCTATTTCTTTCATGATCCGGCCTGGCGACCGCACGCGCCCGGAGTTTTTTCGATTCTGCGCCAGGCCGCCTACGCTCGGCAGCAGGGGCTGCGCTACCATTATCTGGGCTATTGGGTGGCGGGCAGCGCCTCCATGGCCTACAAAGCCCAGTACCGCCCGCATCAGATTCTCCGGCGCTATCCGCCAGATGAGGAAGAGCCGGAGTGGGTGGAGCCCGAACACCTCGCGTGAAATGACGGTCAAGTTTCCACGTGCCGCGTGAGCGGAATACCAAACTGCGCTGCGGCGTTGCCGCCCAACATGCGGGCCATCAGCGGCTCGTCCACGGTGGCCTGGGTGAGGGCCTCGATCGCGTCCCAGGCGCTGGTTGTATCGTGATGGGGGTAGCGCGAGCCCCAGACGACCTTTTCCGCAAAGGCGTGGGGTAATCTCTGGATCATGCGTTCCTCTGCATCAAAGCCGAGCATCACCCGTCCCTCTTCCCACAGTTTTTCGGGGTCGGTCCGAACCGGATAGTAATTGAGGAGAGGAATCGTCTTGGTCGAGGCCTCCATTTTTTCCAGTACCTCTTCCATCCACGACGCCTTACCGTGCGCGACCACCACTTTCATATCGGGAAAGCGCTGCATCACGGTAAAGCCGATCAAGGTGGAGGCAACGAACATATGGTTATCGAGCCAACCGGAGAGAATCGGAGAGACCGGATGGCCGACCGCCGGGGACGCAAAAAAGGAAAAATTCGCCAGGCCGTCGCCGCCCCCGGCAGTGGGGCCCCCGCCGACCTCGCTCAGCAGGGTATGTTGATTCAGCCGGTTTTTGATCTTTTCAATAAACGGGCCGTGTGAGGTCCATTCAGGATTCCACAGCCCAGGCGTCGGATGGACCACCGCGGTCACACCCGAGCGTTCCAGCTCGGCCCAGAGCGGGTCGTAGTACGGATGGGTGAAATAATGCCCCTCAATAAACATGGGCCGAATGAACGCACCCCGAAAATGCGCGAGCTCGGCCACCCGGCGCAGTTCTTCCAGGGCAAAGTCCATGTTTTGGAGCGGCAGCATGGCCGCGGCATAGAGCCGCGTTGGGGCCGTCTGACAGAAATCGGTCAGCCAGTTGTTGTAGGCCCGGGCCAGGGCGGCCGCCACATCAGGGTCCTCGATCAGATGAAAGCCCTCGGCAAACCAGGTGGGATACAGAAAGGCTTGGTCCACGCCCATGGCGTCCATGTCGGCCAGTCTGGCGTGCGGGTCTGACGCGCCGGCGCTTGTGGCATGCGGGGTAGTGGGATCGAGGTCGCCAACCTGGTCCCAGGTCATGCCCGGCTTCCAGATGGCATGACGCGGGATGTTCGGATTCATGGGGTCGCGGAACATCTTGCCGTTGACCTTGAGATACGAGCCGTACCGGCCTTCCTCGCGCCACAGGGCCGTTTTGCCGAGCGTGCGGAACTCCGGCTCCAAATACTCCTCCCAGACCGCCCGCGGCTCGACGACATGGCTGTCGCTGTCAAAGACGGCAAACGGCCTGGTCATGCCCGGCCTCCTTCCGCAGCATGGCCGTTGACCCGGTGTGCCCCTTCGCCGTATGGGTGGACAATCGAGGCTTCGGGTTCAAGGGCGCGCTGAATTTCCGCCTCGGACGGCCACCAGTCCGGCCGTTCGATTTCCGTCACCCGTGTCCGGATGAAGGTCTTTGGGGTGTCGATATTGTACAACTGGCGGGCGTTTTCTCCGAGAAACTGCGTCTGATAGGACTCGGATAGGTTACACGTGCGCATCGTTTCAATCGCCCGCCAGGCATCATCACCATCGTGATGGTAGACATCTGACGACCAGGCCAGAATATCGCCATAGAATTCCGGCAACCGCGACGGCGGAGCCTCATCCCCTTCAAAGCCGGTCACGCAGTGGGTGAAAAAGGTTTCGCTCGGCAGCCGTTTGAGCGGCGGCAACTCGCGCTCGTTGCGATACAGCTTGTACATCTTGTCGCACTCGTCCAGCAGGAAGCTCAGCCAGGTTGAGGAGGCCTCAAATACCGCGGCCCGGAGCTTGGGATATTTTTCAAAAAAGCCGGATATGAGCACCATGACGACCCAGAGCGCGGCCTCGGACTGGAAGTTTTGGACATTGGTCAAAAACTGGTGCGGCAGGCCCGAGGTGACCACCGTGCGGGCAATCAATTCCGCCCCGGAATACTGGGCCGTATAGCCTGGGGGTTTCAGCGCGCCAAAGGCCGGGAAGGGATGCATGCCGTACACTACGCCGGTCTCCTCCATGGCCTGCCACACCTGCTCATACTTGGGCTGGAGCGGGTAGTTTCCCATAGCGTCAATCGGACGAACCAAGCCGACTCGGCAGCCCTTTGCCGCCACCCGATAGAGCTCCTCGGCGGCAAACACCGGGTCCTGCATGGGCAGCAGGGCCGCAAAAAAGAGGCGCTCCGGGTCGGCCTGGCAATACTCATACGCCCATTCGTTATAGGCCTTGCACATGGCCTTGGCCCCGAGCGCGTTTTGCAGCCACGGATAGGTGTCGATGTCGGTCGGGATAATCATCACCTGGTCAATGCCCTGCACGTCCATGTCGCGCAGGCGGGCCTCGGGCTCGTACGAGCCCTTGTGGTCCAGATAGGCGGCCTGCTCCTGAGAGATCGCCGTCTCAGAGTGCAGGTTGCGCACATTGAGGGCGCGCTGGATGTTATGCTTGAGTCCCGGTCCGGCCAGGGAAAGAATGTTCACAACGCCGGGCGTGCCACCGATCCGTTGCGAGCCCAGGCCCGCACCGGCATGGCCGTTGACGATGAGCTGTCTGGTCTCCTGATCAAACCACATCGTGGTCTTGAGCGCTTCCAACTCATCCCTGGTCAGCCAGTCCTTGGCCTGCTCCCAGATCCAGGGCGGCTCGGTGACATGCGCATCGCAGTCAAAGGTCGGGAAATCCTTGGTCATGGGTGCGAATTTTTGGGTTGGCATACTCTCCCTCCTTTGTATCGGACCGGACGCGCGGCTCGGTGCGCTACGCAAAAAGAGCAACACCTGCTTCCAGCCGGGTTTCCACTGTATTGTCAACTTCCTGAGAAACTTGTCAATCTGCCGTCTGGGCGCGGGACGCCGGGAGCGTTGCTGAAGCTTGAAAGCTCGCCCGGGATTGCCTATCAGGTATGGACAGACAGGAGGGGCGAATCAGCCATGCGGTATCGTTATTATCTGTGTGACGTTTTCACGGATACGCGCTTCGGTGGAAATCAGTTGGCGGTTTTACCTCAGGCTGCGGGCCTGTCGAGTGAGCGCATGCAGCAGGTTGCGCGCGAGTTTAATTTCTCTGAGACGACCTTTGTGTTTCCGCCAGAAGCGGGGCATACGAATAAGGTTCGTATTTTCACGCCCGGTGCGGAAGTGCCCTTTGCCGGGCATCCCAATATCGGCACGGCGTTTGTCCTGGCGACAACGGGTCGCCTGGGGGCAATCGACACTGATCTCAGCGTGACGTTTGAAGAGCGGGCCGGGTTGGTGCCGATCACGATCCGCAAGCGGCCGGACCAGTCAGTCTGGTGTGAGCTTGCCGCCCCGGAACGCCTGTCGCTGGGGAAGACCGTCCCTGCTCAAATGATGGCGGCGATGCTGTCCCTGACTGCGGACGATATCGTGACCGGAACCCATTTGCCTCAAGTCGCCTCAGTTGGCCTCCCCTTCCTTTTCGTTGAGGTCCGGGACTGCGCTGCGCTGGAGCGGGTACGGATGAGCAGGGAAAAGCTGGAGGCGCTAGTCGCTGACGGCCTTCCCTCCCTCATTCATGTGTATACCAAGAGTGACGAGGCGGCCTCTGATATCCGAGCCCGGATGTTCGCCCCCCTGTTGGGCGTGCCTGAAGACCCGGCCACGGGCAGTGCGAACTGCGCCTTAGCCGGCCTGCTCAGCCACTACACGCAACACTCGCCGGGCCTAGGCAACTGGCGCATTCGTCAAGGGGTGGAACTGGGCCGGCCCAGTCTGCTTGAGGCTCGGGCGGAGAAACGCCAGGGCGTTGTCACGGACACCTGGATCGGTGGAGCGTGTATCCTGGTCGGCGAAGGCGGGATTGAGGTTGGCACCGTCGTCTCCTCAGACGTTCAGACCTAACGGTGAGCGGGGTATTCCTCTCCCCCGGGCAAACGGCCTGTGTCGGCAAGAACGCGCAGCATAATGGATTCGTCAGGCTGAAACGGAATGGGAGACGGTGCTGGTAGCGTCACCGGCTCGACCGGAAACGGGAGCGGTTGAATCGACGTATTATACACCTCGGCCAATAAGGCTGGAAGATGTACGACATCTTCCAGGTTGTAGTGGAGGAGCGTTTCCAGCGCACCGTCCTCGCCACGCTCGTGGTAGCGCCACAAAACGACCGCGCACCAGCCATCGAGCAGGGAGACCAGGCCCGGCCGCTCAAGACCCAGCAGCTTTTCAATTTTTTTCAGACCACCCTTATAACCGAGCGCGGCGAGCGGATAACGCAGGTCAATATGAGCCTGGTCAAGTGGAATGCCGAGTTTAGTCCGAAGAAAGGGCAGGTCAAATTGCTTCCCATTATACGTCACCAGAAGGGTAAAGGCGTCAATATCCGTCACAAACTGTTCCAGGTTCCGGCCGTGCACATAGACCTGAGGCCGCTCGCCGTCATACAGGCCAATAACGGTAATCATGGATTCCTGAGCGCCGAGCCCGGTGGTTTCAATATCCAGATACGCAACCCGTTCGGCAAACTCCGGATACAACCGCCAGTGGAGTTGATGCGGGAGGCGCGAGGTGAAGTACCGGGCGTTCCATTTTTCGAGCGCGGTCAATGAGCGTTCAAGTTCAAAACGCGACTCGTCCTGGAGCCAGCGGGGCAACGAGCCGGGTGGCGGGCTGTCCAGAAATTGTTCCCAACTGGTGACGCCCGCTTTCCACAACCGCTTCTCAGTTTTCGCGCCAATCCCCTGAATGTGGCGGAAGGTCTGTTTCAGCATGGATTACTGTTCATAGCTCCGCAGCACGCGACCGGGGCGGGCGTCGGTTGGTTCACCATCGCGCAACAGGACCTGTCCGTTGACAACGGTATACCGATAGCCTTCGGAGCGCGCGACCAAACGCGAGGCCCCGGCCGGAAAGTCCTGGACGAATTCCTTGGGCTTGGCCTCGACAGTATCGGGATCAAAGATGGTCAGGTCCGCGGCCATACCCTGCCGGAGGAGACCCCGCTTGGGAATGCCGAGGAGTTGGGCTGGCGTAAAGGTCAGCCGGTTGACCGCCTGTTCCAGACTGAGTGCCTTTTTCTCTCTGACCCAGTGGCTTAACAGAAAGCTGGGATAGGTGACCTGGCACAGAAACGAAATATGGGCACCGCCGTCAGAGCCGCCTGTCAGCACATAAGGATTGGTGGCCAGATTGCGCACAGCCTCCTCGTCGCCATTCTGAAAGCCTTTGATCAGAAATTGGGTGTCCAGGTTTTCGGCAACCGCCAGATCGAGCATGGCTTCAAGCGGGGTTTTGCCCTGCTCCTGGCCAATCGTGACCAGGTCTTTCCCCACCAGAGATTGATGCGCGTCCTGGCACACGCTGTCCACCAGAATGTCCTGCATGCGCTTGGAGAAGACCTTTGGCGATGGATCGTCCAGGTCGCGCTGCATGGCGGCCCGGTGGGCCGGGTCCGAGAGGTTGGCGATTTTCTCGGGACGGCGGCCCCGAATGGCAGCTTTCCAGGCCGGCAGGTCCTCAAACACCGCTCCCCGCAGGGAAAAAGTGAGATCGAACCGTTCACACAAGGACAAGGGATGGACCCGAGCGCCCTCCCGAAAGGCGTCTTCCGTCCAGTCCAGAACCTGTTTCCAGTGATCGGGGGCGGCCCAGGTCTGCGACAAGAGATTCCACAGCACCGGGCGTCCGCTCTCTCGTGATAAACGGGCCAGATAGTCCATGTCTTTGGGACCCACTGTTGGAATACCCGGCGGAATGACACACACCGTGCCACGGTGAAAATCTTTCAGCGTAGTGGCGAGCGCAACGGTTTCGTCTTCTTCGGCAAAGCGGCTGGGCACGGGGATGCCGTCTCCGTCAAAATGGACCGGGCCGTATGACGACGAGAAGCCAAAGGCGCCAGCCGCGACACACTCTCTCACCACCGCCTGCATGGCCAGAACCTCGTCCTGGGTGGCCGGCCGTTTGCGGGCGTCATCGCCCATCACGTTGTAGCGAATGGTTGAGTGCGGGGCCAAGGCCATAACGTTCACCCCGAGTTGGTGGTCGAGTGCATCGAGATATTCGTCGTACGATTCCCACGTCCAGGGCACTCCGGCCTTGAGGCTGCCCAGCGGCATACCCTCGACTTTAACGAGCATGCGGGTGATGTAATCGCGATCTTCCGGTTTGCACGGCGCAAGACCAAAGCCACAGTTGGTCATGAAGACACTGGTGAAGCCGTGCCAGGAGCTTGGCGTTGCCAGCGGGTCCCAGAAAAGCTGGGCGTCATAGTGGGTATGCACATCGATAAATCCGGGGGAGACGACCAGTCCTCTGGCGTCAATGACCTCCGTCGCCGGACCGTCGACCTTGCCCATAGCCGCAATATGGCCCTGGGCAGCCGCCACATCGCCGTAATAGCCGGGCTGGCCCGAGCCATCGACCAGCAATCCATTTTTAATCAACAGGTCATACTGCATGTCGCCTCCCTCCTTTGTCTGGGCGATCCCTGGCCCTTGGACTGTATCGGCTTTCCTGGGAACCGACAAGGATTCGGGCCAAATACGACCTGTTTTTCCTTTGCCCGGAAATTTGCTATACGGAATATATCGAAAACGTCAGGGGTGTTGCTCAGTCCGCCTGGATGGGCCTGAGTGTGGAAGGAGATGGGGATGTGGAGAGGGATGTGGAGAGGGATGTGGATAGGTGGGGTGCTGATATGTCTCCTGCTGCCGGCCTGCTCGTCACGTAAGCCACCAACACCAACGCGAAACTTTGTGACCTGGAGCCAACAGGCTCCTCCCAACAAAAAGCAACTCTGCGTCCTGCCCTTTGAAAATATCAGCCATATTGATGGACTGGATGAAAAGGTGCGCCAGGGTGTCGCGGGTCATCTGAGCGTCAAGCGCTTTACTGACGTTGAGCTGCACGAAATAGACATCCGCCTGGCCAACATAGACAATTGGCATAGACTGGCGCCACAGGACCTCGGTCGCCGACTCAACTGCGATGTGCTCGTCTACGGCCGCGTCTCAAAGCCGAACAATATCTACGTCGGCGTCTATTCTCAACTGGCCCTTGAAGGAACCCTCCGTGTCGTCGGGGTGGTCACCGGTGATATACTCCTCCACGAGACCTATACGACGCGTTTGCACGATCTGGGACTGCCGTTTTCCCCGGAGGGCCTGGTGTCCAGCATGATCCGGAACTTATTGACCTTTACCGACATCCGGTTTGTGCGCGCCATCGACGACCTGAGCCGCAATCTGGCCGCTCTCGTGCCCGACCTGCCCGAAACCGGCGCAAGCGCGAGTACGGCTTCTCAAAAGGGACGGCCCGGTGTGACCTGATTCGGCGCGGCGAGACCGAGGGCGGATGCAGTGCGGCAGCGCCTCCACCGGAAGGCTGAGGCTACCTCGCCCCACCACCCTGTGCTATCCAAAGAGAAAAGCGAGGAGAGAATAGCTATGGCCGGAAAACTCGACGGACAGGTGGCGATTGTTACTGCTGGAGGCTCTGGGATCGGCGCGGCGTCAGCAGTTCGCTTTGCCCAGGAAGGGGCTGCGGTCATTGTCGCGGATTTGAGCGGGAAACGGGCGGAGGCGGTCGCTGCGCAAATCAATGACGCGGGTGGAAAAGCGAGCATGATTAAAATGGATGTTGCTGACCCGGACGGCATCCAGGCCACGGTTCGGCTCGCGCTTGATACCTATGGCCGGCTCGATGTCATGTTTAACAATGCCGGACTCGGGGAGTTGGCTCGGCTTGAGGACACGTCCCTGGAAAGCTGGAATCGGACGATTGCCGTCACGCTGACCGGGACCTTTCTGGGTATGAAGTACTGCCTGCCCATTATGCGGCAGCAGGCCAAGGGCGCTATCGTCAATACGGCGTCCGTGTCCGGCATAGGCGGCGATTACGGCATGTCGGCATATAATGCAGCCAAGGCCGGGGTCATCAACCTCAGCCGCTCGGCAGCGATTGAGAACGCCCAATATAATATCCGGGTGAACTGTGTCTGCCCCGGAGCGATTAACACGCGCGCGGCGCAACTCCTGGGGGGCGACCGGGCCGACGAATTCCGCCGTCTCCAAGGCGAGGCGCATCCACTCGGCCGCATGGGGGAGCCGGAAGAAATTGCCAATACGGTGCTGTTTCTCGCCTCTGATGAAGCCTCGTTCATCACCGGTCAGGCGCTCGCCGTGGACGGTGGCGTGACCTCACATACCGGACTTCCGAATATGCTGAGCATCCGCGAGCGCTAATCGGGCAGGCGGTCAAGGAAGTCAGTAAGGAGCGCGTGTGGACTGGACAGCCCTGAGGGCGACGAAAGAAGCCGATATGCAGCAACGTGCAGCTACGCCGCTGAGCGAGGTCACACCGAGCATTCGCGATTTTGCTCAGTTTGTGACCACGCACAAACAGGAACTCGGTCTCATCCCCGCACTCAAACGTGTGGACCCGGATACAGGTCAAGCCTGGTCCGAGCTAGACATCGTTGCGCTCGCCCAAGCGTGTGACGATACGGAGGCCGGAGCCATTGGCGTGTATACCGAACCGAGCGTATTCGGCACGTCGAGTGATGATATGCGCGCGATTTCGGATCGAGTCACCACCCCGCTATTTGCACTCGACCTCGTCCTGCATGAAAGTCAGCTTCATTATGCCCGGCTGTGCGGGGCGGATGCGATTTTGCTGTGGGCCGGCGCGGTCGATGCGCCAAGCTTGGCGCGTCTGACAACCACCGCCCGTTCCATCCACGTGGCTCCCGTTGTCATGGCCCGGACACCCGACGAACTCCGCCAGGCGCTGGCCGCTGAGAGTTTCATCATCGGTTTGGCTTCTCCGAGTGGAAAACTCGATATCACCCATGTCTCAGCACTTGCCGCTCAGGTTCCGCGGCAGAAGACCATTATCTTGCTGGATGAACTGAGCACGCCCGAGGAAGCCTCATCCCTGCTTGGAAAAGTCGATGCCGCACTCGTGAGCCAGTACGTGCTTGATACGGTTGACGTGGAAGGAAGTTTGACCGCGTTGATGAAATGAAGTTCGGACTAAACCTCAGCTCCCTCCGAGCGGGCCAGCCCGGACTATATGCCCGTCACGTCAAACCCTAAGGCACGGGCGGCGGTTGCCTGTTGGCGGTCGTGGGTCGCAAACGTCAACGCCGGGACGTGATGCTCGTGCAACAAAAGCGCACTGGCAAGATGAATGGCGTCCAGCGTTTTCACCGCGGTCGCCATGGGGAGGGCGGCACGCCGGAGGACCGGCTGTGTCACTCGGAGGCTCCCCAGCCTCCGTTCCATAATTTTGAGTGCTTCGTGTGCCTGCACAACGCCGTCATCGTCCAGAACAGACTCAAGTCGAAGCCGGTCAATGGCGCGTCGAGCCTCAACGCCCATCATGGCGCTGGAGTAGGCCCGCTCCCACCTTCCCCACATCTGGAGTGGCTTTACTTGTCCGAAGAGGACGCGGAGCACCACGCTGGTATCCAAATAGACAATCAACGCTGGTCCCGGTCCTCTCTGAGCAGCTTCACCACATCGACCTTTTTACGAAGCCGGACGGGTTTCGGCCATGCGTACTCGCGATCCGTTATCACGGGCTCTTCAATCCCGAGTTCATCGGTATCCTGTCCGTAAGGAATCAGCCGCGCAACGGGCGTTTTCCGATCACACACAACCACGGTCTCTCCCTTGCGGACCGCCGACAGATAGGCGCTCAGCTTTGCCTTCAACTCCGATACCATTGCCTGTTTCATGGTCTTGTTATGACCAGATATAGTCTTCTCGTCAATAGAGAAAAATAGTGGATAGTATGGAATGCAGGCAGTATAGCGGGCGTACAATACCGATCCCACAAACTGCTGGGTTGCAGACCTTTCCATACTATGCCATTTTCCAGAGGCGCTAAGTGCCCTGATTTTACACAGAAAAGGGAATTGGCCTATGAAATTCGGCATGATGTATGAGATCCAGATCCCTGAGCCTCACACCCCGAATATTGTGCAGGACACTTATAAACAAGTCATCGCCCAAGTCATGCTAGCCGAGGAGATGGGATTCGAGTATTTCTGGACGGTCGAGCATCATTTTTTAACCGAGTTCTCCTACTGTCCCGCTCCAGAGGTCTTGTACGGTGCGATCTCGCAGCGGACCAAGACCATCCGGATCGGTCATGCCGTTGCCCTGCTGCCGCCCCAGTACAATCATCCGATCCGTGTGGCGGAGCGTGCGGCGGTCCTTGACCTGCTGAGTGACGGTCGGGTCGAACTCGGCACAGGACGCTCGACCACGCTGATCGAGATGGAAGGCTTCGGGATTGATCCAGAAGAGACCAAGCCCATGTGGGAAGAAGCCGTCTCGATCATCCCGCGGATGTGGCTCGAAGACCCCTTTTCGCACGAAGGGCGGTATTTCAAGATTCCGCCTCGCTCGGTCATTCCCAAACCGGTCCAGAAACCCCACCCTCCCTTGTGGGTGGCCTGCGCTCAGCCCACCAGTTTTACTGCTGCCGGTCAGAAAGGCATTGGCGCGCTGTGCTTTCATATCGGCCAACCGGAGGAACTCGCCCGCCGAGTGCAACTCTACCGGGAAGGCATAGAACAGGCCGAGCCTGTTGGTGCCTTTGTGAATAACCAAGTGGCCGCCCTCGGTATCGTCCACTGCGCTGAGAGCGACAAACAGGCCCGAGAAGTGGGGGGGCCGGCTGGCGAATGGTTCCTCAATAAAACGCTCCAACTCTACCGGCCCTGGCAGGAACAGGGAACGAAGGTGCCTGATTCGTACAAGTTTGCAGTGGAGTCAGTCCGTGGAGAGCGATCGGGCAAGTCATTGGACGAGCTTATTGAAGGCGGGATGTTCTGCATGGGCGATCCGGATACCTGCATTCGGACGCTCAAGAAATATGAAGCCGCCGGGATTGATCAGGTGCTGTGCTTTATGCAGTTCGGTGGGATTCCTCACCAGAACATTATGGATTCGATCCGCCTGTTTGGGAAATATGTGGTCCCGTATTTTCAGTCATAAAGTCGCAATCTGATAGTCGTCCTCGTAAATGACTTGGCCTGGCACCTCTTGGTGGCAGGCAATGTCTATCTGCCAGTTTACAGGACCTCTGGATTTACCGGCGTGGACGGACGCTGACCGCTGAGAAAGGCGGCGATGTTTTCTGCCGCCAGCGTGGCCATACGCGTCCGGGTGGCAATACTGGCGCTGCCGATGTGGGGAACAACCAGGCAGTTGTCGAGCGTCAGCAAAGGGTCGTCCGTAGGCAGCGGCTCCGGGTCGGTCACATCAAGCGCAGCCCCGGCAATGACCTTGTCCCGCAAGGCTGCATACAGGGCACGTGCATCAACAATCGGCCCACGTGCGGCGTTCACCAGAAAAGCGGTCGGCTTCATTTTTTTGAGCTGAGGCGTCGAGATGAGCTGGCGCGTTTCCGGACTGAGCGGAACCAGCACGACCACAAAGTCCGACTCGCCCAGCAGGGTATCCATATCGACCCATGGACACCCGAGCTGCTCCTCAGCCTCTTTGTTGTGACCGCGATTATGGTAAAGCACGCGCATATCAAAGCCCCGCGCCCGCCTGGCGACTGCGGCGCCAATGCGCCCCAGACCGATAATACCCAGCGTGGCATGATGAACGTCCGTCCCAAGAAAGACAAACGGACTCCACACCGGCCACTGGCCGGCGCGCACGCGGCGTTCACCTTCGCCGATGCGGCGAGCGATACCCAGCATGAGAGCGAAGGTGAGGTCGGCTGTGGTTTCGGTCAAAACGCCCGGCGTGTTGGTGAATACAACGCCGCGGCGGGTCAGCGCCGGAACATCCACATTGTCATACCCGACCGCCATATTGGCGACGATCCTGAGCTGTGGCGCACGGTCGAGCAGGTTGTCATCAATGCGTTCCGTGACCATGCTCAGCAGGGCGACAGCGTCGCGTAACTCGTGCAGCAGGGTCTCACGCGAAACGGCCTGGTCGGACGCCCAGACAGACAGGGCACCGCGGGTCCGTAAAGGGGCCAGCGCTGCTTCGGGAAGCTGACGGGTGACATAAATTTTTGGTAGTTGCCGAGCCATGGATATGCTCTCATCTAGCGGAAGCACCCAGGGTGGCATAGGCATGCTTGAAATACTAGACTGGAGGCGAAAGGCTGAACCGTCAGAAATCACAAAGTTGAGGAGTCAAGCCATGGACCAGCCCTCCGAGAAAAGCATTAAGCGCATGCGCATCTACGTTGAAAAATATATGCAGAAAACCGGTACCGCAGGTCATCCGGAGCCCGAGGTGACAGAATCGGTAATTCTGGGTCTGGCCAATAATATCGACGAGGTTGGCCGCCCGCTCTGCCCGTGTAATTTTTATCCTGACAAAAAAGCCGAAGTCGAACGCAGCCGCGAATGGGTCTGCGCCTGTGACGAAATGAAGAAGTGGAAATACTGCCACTGCCTGCTGTTCGTCACCCCCGAGGGCACGCCGATTACCGAGCATCTGCCCGAAGACCACGAGGGGCGTCAGATCTACGGTCTCGTCAAAGACCCCACGCCGGGCAAGGGTCGGGAACTGGCAGACAAAGCCCAGCCGAAAACGGTCCGCGGCAATCAGACGCCGGTGAAGTGATACGTCAACTCCAGGCCGAAGATGCGGCCTTTTGCCAAGGGCGAAAATGTGCCGCCGCCGAGATCTGTCGGTAGCTGTGTGTCACTGCCGAACAGGCTGTAGCCCAGCAGGTTCTTGCCGTACAGGCCGACCACCCACTGGCTGTCGTTGAAGTGGATGTCCACCCCGGCCTGCAACCTTTTCTGCTGTCGATTGAAGCCGAGGTTGTCATCGCTTGAGTATGATTTGTCCCGGTAGGCATAAATGACCCGCGAGGCCAGCCGGATGCGGGGACTGAGCCGCAGATCGTTCAGCAGGCCTACGCTATAGGTCCACTTTGCGGCCCGGGGTGGTTCCAGGTCTTTGTCCTTGCCATCCACCCGACCGTCGTTGTTGAGGTCAAACTTGACCGTGGTATAGTCCGCCTCCACAAAACCGGTTGCACCGAACAGGCTCAGGCCGGGGGCGAGGACCAGGCTGCCCTCGACTTCAAAGCCGTAGACGTCCGCGTCGGCCGTATTGCGGATGACCTGTACGATATTGCCCTGCGTCCCCACCACCGCCCCGGTCTCCGGGTCTAACACCGGCAGATCTTCGGAGAAAACCAGCTCGCGCTGCATATCGTCGACGAGATTATAGAAAAACGCGGCATTGAGCCGAACGCGGGACCCGAAGGTTTTCTTGAAGCCAATCTCGAAGGTGTCGATCTGCTCTTCGTCAAAGGGACCGGGGCCGAGGTCACGAGAATCGCCTGGCAGACCGAAAAAGGTGTCGCGCAAATTATAACCGCCAGAGCGAAAGCCGCGCGTCCAGTGGGCATAGACCAAGGTGTCGTCATCGTGCCGATAGCTCAGCCCAATTTTCGGCGACAGATTGGTCCAGGTTTCTTTGTCCTGGAAATGGACGGGGCAGTCCGGGCCGGTGACGATGTTGCACGGCGTTGCGCCGGTTCGAGTCAGGTTGGTGATTGCGGCATCCTTTTCTTCGTAGGTGTAGCGCAACCCCGCGGTCAGCGTCAGCCAATCGGTCAGATCATAGTCCCCGCTCATGAACAGCCCGAAGGTTTCAATATCCAGGGTTCCACCCCCGTTTTGCTGAATGAGTCCAAAGGCCAGGGAACGATGTTCGTGATAGACGATCTCATTATTGAAATAATAGAATCCGGTCGTCAGGAACAGCCTGTCGAAAAACAAGCCGGCATAGCGCAATTCGTTGCTGAACTGTTCTGCTGGTTGCGAGGCCCCGCCGACAAACAGGGGGAGCGGCGTCGCGTCGATATCACTGAGCCCACTTCCCCCCACGTCCCGCCAGCCGAAGATATTGGTGACCCTGCCATTGCCCAAGGGGACATTCCAATCCAGGCGGGTGTTAAAAAAGTGAGTTTCCGATAGAATATGGCCCTCTTCGTCGATGGCGAAGTCGTGGCTGTCACGGTCGAAGTTGGCAAAGGGATTGGACTGACCGGAACCATTGGTATGGTTCTGGGACGCCGGCCCGTCGCCGTTGATGTCTTGATATTCATAGCGCAGCGTCAGGCGCAGGGTGTCCGTGGGTCGCCAAGAGATGACCGGGCGGAGCATCAGCGTGTCCTGCACGCCAAACGCCTTGCCAGTATGCTCATTCTCGAACCAGCCCTGATCCTGGTTGGAATATACGCTGAAACGGGCTCTCAGGGTCTCGGTCAGCGGAGCGTTCAGCGTGCCCGCGACGTAGACGTTGGGCGCTTTCCCCCCACCTTCTACGGCACTGCGCACCGTGGCTTCGTAGCGGTCAGTCGGCGTTCTGGTGTTGAGCAGGACGGCGCCGCCGACCACATTGCGCCCGAACAGCACGCCCTGCGGGCCACGCAGGACCTCGACCGCATCCAGGTCGAAGGCATCGTACAGCATCGTCGCGTTCGTGCCCATATACACGCCGTCTATGAAGACCCCCACCGTCGGGTCAATACCCGGAATCGAGCTGTTAATCCCCAGACCGCGAATGGAGAAGTTGGCGATACCGCGCACGGTCCCGACATCGTCCAGGGACACGTTCGGCATGCGTATCGACAAACTGGTCAGGTCGCGCACCTTGAGCGCGTCAAGCTGTTCGGCGTCGAACGCAGTGACTGCGACCGGGACATCCTGAAGCAGCTGTTCCCGCTTTTGGGCGGTGACGACGACATCTTCCAACAGCATGGGGCTTTCAGAGACAGCGGGCGCTTCCTCTTCCGGCTGTGCCGCCGGTTCGGTATTCTGGGCCATAGTCGGCTGCGAGAGGGTCACGACGCTCAGCACCGCCATCAGTATCAGGATAGCGACCCGGGCTGCCAGTCGAAATTCAGATGAGTGGTTAGTGTCGCTCATGGCCCCTCCGCTCTCAGACGTGGAAGGCTTGTCTGGAGAATCTTCAAGAATTATGGCCCTTCTACCGCACCGGTTCCGGGTTGTAAATGCTAATTTCAGACGCCTCTAAAGTGATAGGTCAATTCCAGGCCGTAGATGCGGCCTTTTGACAGTGGCGAGAAGCTGCCGATCCCACTGCGGGGATTGCGGGAGACAAAATTGATGCCGTGGCCGGCCTCATTGAGCAGGTTCTTGCCGTACAGGCCGATGACCCACTGGCTGTTGTCAAGGTGCAAGTCCAGACCCGCCTCTACCTTCTTGAGCTGCCGGTTGTACAGTGAGTTGTTGTCCTGGGAGTATTCCCTGTCCCGGTAGGCGTAATGGACGCGCGAGTCGAGCCGAAAGCGGGCGCCGAGCCGCACACTATGGCGCAGGCCCAGGCTGTACGTCCAGACCGGGGCGCGGATCAGGTCAAGGGCCTGGTCTTTGCCATCCGTAATCCCATCACCATTAAGATCATACCAGATATCGGTATATTTCGCGTCCAGGAACCCCATTGATCCTTGGAGAACGAGCGTGTCCGTCAGCACAAAAGAGCTGTCCAGTTCAACGCCGAAGATCTCGGCATTCGCGGTATTGGCAATATCTTGCACCGAGCCGCTCGGACCGCCCGGGATCAACACATCACGCTGCATGTCTTTGATGATATTGAAGAGTACCGCTCCGTTGAGACGCGCGCGGGCGCCGAGCGTCGTCTTGAAGCCGAGCTCGAAATTATCGACCTGCTCTTCGTCGGACGGGCCCTCCTGATCCACGGCTCTGATGCCCACAATGCGCACATTGTAGTTGCCGGACCGGAATCCTCGCGTCCAGTGCCAATACAGCATGAGCTGGTCAACCGGACGCAGGGTCAATCCGATCTTGGGCGAGAGACTGTTCCAGCTTGCATCGTCTGAGGAATCGATAGGGCAGCGCCGGCCTCGCAGCATATGGCAGCCCAGGTCGTCCGGGTCGTTGACGACCTGGTTACTTGGCAAATACGCGATATCGGCTTCCTTTTCCTCGTGGGTGTAGCGCAGGCCGCCGGTCAGGGTCAGCCAGTCGGTCAGATCATAGTCCAAGTTGAGAAACAGTCCTAGCGTATCCACATCGTAATAGCCGCCGCCGAATTGACGGATGAGCGGCCCGTTTGCAAACCCGAGATCTCGTGTTTCAAAGTAATCCAGAGAGTTGGTGAAATAGTAGACGCCGGTGGTGAGTTGTAAGCGGTTCAAAAACGTCCCGGCGTAGCGCAGCTCGTTGCTGAACTGCTCCGTTTCCTGATCGGTCCCAAGGTTGAATTGGCGGAGGGGATGCACAGAGTCGGCCGGCTGCCCGTCAATATCGCTAAAGGCGTCGCCGCGAGCTTTGCGCCAGGCGAAGATGTCGGTGATCGTACCGTTGCCAAAAGCCACATCCCAGTCCGCTCGGGCGTTGAAGAAATGCGTCTCAGCGTCGAGGTAGCCATCCTCATCAACATAGAACGTATGATCTCGGCGGTCGTAGTAATCGACATTCTGGGCCGCCGGCCCGTCGGATTCTATGCTCTGATATTCATAGCGCAGCGTCAGGTCAAAATTCTCGGTGGGCCGCCAATTCAGGACCGGCCGCAGCATCAGGGTATCCTGGGCCCCAAAGGCTTTGCCGTCGCGCTGATTTTTGAACCAGCCTTGGTCCTGGTTGGAGTGCACAGTGAAGCGCGCCGCCAGGGTGTCGGTCAACGGGGCGTTCAGAGTGGCCGAGTTGAAGAAATTGGGCGCTTTGCCGCCGCCCTCGACCGCACTGCGCAGCGTGGCTTCATACTCGTCGGTCGGGGCTCTGGTGTTGAGCAGGACCGCGCCGCTGACCACATTGCGCCCGAACAGCACGCCCTGTGGCCCGCGCGCAACCTCAATGCTGTCCAGGTCAAACGTGTCGTACACCATCAGCGAGTTCGTGCCCATGTAGACGCCATCGACGAATACGCCAACGGTCGGGTCAAGGGACGGAATGGAACTGTTGATGCCCATGCCGCGGATCGAAAAGTTTGCGGTCCCGCGCGAGGTGCCGATTTCGTCGAACCCCACGTTGGGGATGCCGATGGTCAGGTCGCGCAGATCGCGCAGCTTCACGGCTTCAAGCTGTGCGGCGTCAAAGGCCGTGACCGACGCCGGCACGTCCTGGATCGACTGCTCGCGTTTTTGCGTGGTCACAACCATGTCCCCCAACAGCGTGGGCGTGTCGGGGGCGGCCTCTTCTGCTGGATCGGTCTCTGGAGCTGGCTTGGCCTCCTGGGCGTTTACCGGCGTCAGCAGCGTAAAGGCATTCAGCAGCAGGACGACGGTGAGCACAGCCGCATAGAGACCGGTAGGGAGCGAAGGCTGTTCATCCGCTGCGTCGATGGGACACATCGTTTCCTCCGTTTGCGTATGCGTGAGCGTTGATGAAGAAAAATATCTGAAAGGCCACCTGCCTTGCACCCGAGCAGCGGCCTAGTATAGCATGCGCTCGAATCTTGCACAGGAGGACAGCATATATGCAAGTTGGATATTTCGCGATTGGCATCGGGCTGGGCGCAGACCCGGAGGTGGTCAGCGTAACGGCGCAAACCGCTGAGCAAGCAGGTTTTCATTCCCTCTGGGCGCCCGAACACGTGGTCTTACTCGACCAGTACACCTCAAAATACCCGTATTCAGTCGACGGTCGGCTGCCCATGCCAACCACGCAGATCGATATTCTCGATCCATTTAGCGCGCTGACGTACGCCGCGGCGCAAACCACAACGATCCGCCTGGGAACCGGCATTTGCCTGGTGCCCGAACGCAACCCGGTCGTCACCGCAAAAGAAGTCGCCAGCTTGGATAAGCTTTCGGGTGGACGGTTTGATTTCGGCGTGGGTGTGGGCTGGCTGGCGGAAGAGTTCACCGCGGTGGGAGTTCCCTGGGAACGCCGGGCGCAACGCACGCGGGAATATCTCAAGGTCATGAAAATGCTGTGGACTGAGGAAGAGTCTGAATTCAGCGGTGAGTTCTGCAGCTTCCCCAAGGTCCGCTCCTATCCCAAACCCGTCCAGACCCCGCATCCGCCGATTATTTTTGGTGGCGAGAGCAAGCCCGCTCTGCGGCGTGTCGGGGAGGTCGGCGATGGCTGGTTTGGAGTGAACGTCACGCCCGAGGCGTGCAAAGAGCATATTGAGCGGATGCAGGGCTATGCCGAAGCGGCCGGACGCGATCACACTCAGTTTCACTATTCGGTCTCCACAGGTATTGGCATGCCGATCAGCCTGGATGAGGTCAAACAGTTCCGCGACCTGGGCGTACACCAGATCATTGTTGGCGGATTTCCCGAAAGTGCGGATGCTGTCAAGGGCGATATCGAGAAATTGGCCGAACAGATTGTAGTGCCGGCGGCAGACCTGTAACCAGCGGCCCGGAGCGAGTCGCCCATTGACTCACTTCAGCCGAGCGGACCGCGGGTGAAACTCGCCTTTCACCCCCCCCGCATTTCCTCCCGAGCTGTCACAGTTCAGTGCGTCAAACGGAATGGAGAAATTACGTATGACCACGTATTACGTCTATTTCACAGAGCAATGCAAAAAAGATGCAGCGATGGGGAGGACGGATGCGGGACGATATCTCATTATCTATTTTATACACAAAGCCACCAAGGAAGCCTTGATGTCAGCGCACGGGAAATGACTCGGAAAGAAAAGAGAGCGTATGCCAAGAAGGAGTAAGACGCATGAGCTTATCCCGCGGCACTTCCAAAACGTTACGGAAGCGGCAGACTTCTGGGACGGCCATGACTTGACCGATTATTGGGACCTGACCAGGGAAGCGGACTTTGAGGTGGATATTCAGCGTCGTGTGTTTCTCACCGTGTTGGAGCCGGAACTGGCAAAGAAGCTAACAGCCTGTGCCCGTCAGCAGGGAGTCTCGACAGAGACGCTCATCAACGTATGGTTGACGGAAAAAGTGGTAGCGGCGGGGTAGAATAAGTGAGGCGGTACGGCCCGGATGCCAGAAGGTTCTTTGAACCAGATTCACTCTTTATTATGGAAGAGATTGTAATTTCTCGGTGATCCAACGATTGACAAGGGTCTCAGAGGAAAGTCCGCGGATGCGGGCCTCGGTTTCGAGTTGGGCATATAGGTCAGGATCAAGGGTGATCCGACGCCGGCGCTGAGCGCGCAAATCGAAGGTCACTTCGGGCGTCTCTTTGGTATAATCGCCGAGACTATGAGAATCCCAGAACTCTCCGGTCTCCTCCAGCATACTGACCCGAGAGATACTGGTCCGTCCTTCCTGATCATTTTCGTTCATGGCGTCTCCGCTCCTTTCTATCCATATCGCGAGCACTCAAGATCAAAGCCAGCTTCGTCTCTTTGTGAATGAAAAAAACAATCACATAGCGCCCCGCGTCGGTCTGCCCGGTTGCAGCATGGACATCTTCACCTGGACGATATCCCCGCTCAACAAACCAGTAGCGCGGGTGATTGAAAAAGAACTCCTCCACCTTATCCTGCTCCTCCACATGATGTTTCCTCGCAAGCTTGTCGATGATGTCGGGCAGCCAGATAAATCCATCAATTTTCATGCCGCCAACATCCTAGCATCGACTCCCAGCCGACACGAGTGGACTTGAGGGACGTTTTTGAATGAAGCGCAACCGTTACGGAACTCACAGGACAAAAGAACATTTGACTTCCAAAGAAATCCAAATAAAATTCGGGCCTAGCTCCATTCGCCATTATGAAATGGACGCGTCTATACGCCAGACTGACGGGCAGCAGCACTTGAGAGGAGAAACACGATGAGCCGACTGTACGGTGACCAACACCGCGCCCTGCAAGACCAGTTTGAAACGCGCAAGCTGGCGGACCGGGTGGAAGAAGCGGTGGTCAAGACCGCAATCGGCAAGGGCGATAAAGCCTTTATCGAGTCGCGGGATATGTTTTTCCTCTCAAGCATCGACCATCAGGGCCGGCCCACGGTCTCGTATAAGGGCGGCGATCCCGGCTTTATCAAAGTGGTTGACGAGAAGACGGTCGTATTCCCCAGCTATGACGGCAACGGCATGTTTTTCTCGATGGGGAATATCGCGGGCAATGCCGAAGTCGGCCTGTTGTTCATCGACTTTGAGACGCCGAACCGGGTCCGCCTGCAGGGCCAGGCAACCGTCTCGGCAGACGATCCGCTGATTGCCGAATACAAAGAAGCAGAGCTGATCGTTCGGGTGCAGATATCCGAAATCTGGACCAACTGTCCCCGCTATGTCCATCGCTACCAGAAAGTTGCTCCGTCCCGGTATGTTCCGCGAGCGGCGTGTGACACCCCGCTCGCGGAATGGAAACGTATCGACATGCTCCAGGACGTCCTGCCACCGAAAGATCGGGGCCGGACGGAAAAGGCGGGCGGTACCATATCCATGCAGGAGTGGGCGGAAAACGCCAGGGCTGGCAGAGGCTAATGCAGATTGTGTTTGAGTCTGGCAACGCGCAGAAAGCCGCAGGTGACCAAGCCTTCACGATGACTGTGCTTTCGTCCGCTCTTCTGTCATCCGCCGGAGCATTTCAACCTCCTGGGACAGCTCTCGTTGACGGCGGGAGATCAAGAGCGTGTACAGAAAAATAACAATCCACACAACGCTGAACGCGGCAAACAAATACGACATGTCTTTTCCTTTCCCTTCGACTCGGCTCAGGACAGGACTATGAGGCCGCCAGCACGTGCTGGCGCAGGGCGCTGATTTCGTCGCGCAAGTGCAGGCTGCGTAACCTGAGCCGTAGCAACCACGTAAACACACAGACAAACGCTCCGGTACAGACCAGCAGCGTCCAGGCCATCTCGGGCGCCATTTGTTCGACCTTGGGATGAATGCCGCGCCAGAGACGAATGGAAATATAGAGCAGCGGGATATCGATCACGCCAACAATACCCAAGACGGCGGCATATCGTGCGACCGTCTCATTATCTCCGGCAAAAACACGCAGCAGAACATAGGCGGCATAAATCAGCCATAACACCAGCGTCATGGTGAGGCGGGGGTCCCAGGTCCACCACACGCCCCAGATCGGACGCGCCCAGAGGGGTCCGGTCAGCAGGACGAGCGAACAGAACACCATACCGAGTTCGGCTGCGGCCTGGGCCAGTAAGTCAGCCGACCGCTTGCCCTGCCATAAGAAGGCCGCACTCGCCCCGGCCACAATAAAGAAGCCGAGGAACGCCATCCAGGCTGACGGCAGATGGAAATAAAAAATACGTTGTACCGCGCCCTGCACCCGTTCATTGGGAACGTACAGAAAGACCATAGCCAGGGCCGCCAGCATCGCCACGCACGTCAGCCACGGCAGGAAAGAGTCAACGTATCTAGCTTTTTTGTCAGAGTGGAAGGCGCGTTGACTCTTTATGGTGTCAGCCAGATGAGAACGAGACGTCACCGTGTTCATACGCACTCCCTGAGACTCCACAGGCAGATATCCTATTCTTGCACAACAAACCCAAACGTCAGCCAGCCGGTCACCACAAAAATAACATCAAACGCAACCAAGACACGAAACCACATTCCCGTCCAGACCTCTCCGGCCAGGAGTGCTCCAGTGACATTCACCGCCGCAATGAAGAGTGGAACCAGGAGGGGAAGGAGCATGAGCGGTAGAATAATTTCTCGCGCTCGCGTCCGAACGGCAATCGCGGCACACAGCGTCCCCAGAGCTGAGAAGCCCACAATACCGAAGAGCAAAACGAGCGGCAGCCCAAGCAGGGAGACCGAGAAGGACAGACCGAGCAGCGCAAGCGTGAGGGGTGCCACAACGGCTTCCACCACGGTCAGAAAGCAGACATTGCTCAGGAACTTTGCAAAAAATACCTGACCGGGGTCAATCGGACAGAGCAGGAGCCCGGCAAGGCAGTTGCGTTCCTGTTCAAGAATGAACGCGCGCTGGATGCTCAACATGCCGGCAAAAACGAGTGCGACCCAGAGTAGGGCGGAACCAAAGGCGGGCTGGTGCAATTGCTCCGGAGTGAGGGCAAAGACAAACACCAGGATAATCAGAAGGGCCAGGACCAGCAGGGCGGACACTCGTTCTTTAGTGCGCAGCTCCAAGAGAACATCTTTCCAAAGAATCGCCCACATGGGACAACCTAGCGCGTGCACGCGGTATAGTATTCGACAAACTCTTGCGGAGACGGCAGGACCCCCTCCGATTGCCAGGCAATCCGTCCACGGTGCAGGATGAGGGCACGGGTACACAGCTCTCGACTGCGCTCAAAATCGTGCGAGGTCAGCATGACAGTTTTTGCCTGGTCTTTTGCCTGAGCCAGGGTGGCATGCAGGGTCGAGAGCGCCCTGGGGTCAAGACCAGTGTCGGGCTCGTCAAGCAGGAAAAGGTCAGGGGCGTGTAAGAGCACACGCGCCAAACTGAGGCGCTGTTCCATCCCCCGCGAAAAATAACGGACCGGCATCGTCCGCCAGTCCTGGAGGCCGACGTATTCCAGTTGTTGACTAATACGATCTTTCAGGTCCGGGACCTGATAGGCTTTCCCGTAAAAGGTGAGGTTCTCTTCTGGAGTGAGGTCTGGATACAGATAACTCTCGTGTCCGAGAAAACCGATTTTTCGCCGGACCGCCAACTCGGAAGAGGCTGAGCCAAAGAGAGTCAGCCTGCCTGAAGTGGGTGTCAGCAGCGTCGCTAAGAGCCGCAACAGCGTAGTTTTGCCCGCCCCATTTAGACCAAATATGCCGACCACTTCGGCAGGGGCAATACGGCAGGATATGTCGTTGAGAACTGGCGTCCACGCAAAGGTCTTGTGGAGATTTTGCGCCTCAACAACCCAGGTACTCATTATGCGTGCAGAGTCCGGTGGTCCGTATGAAAAAGGGACGGCGACGGCCGTATACCCAGCACGCCCGCGCCGCGCGAGGCTACGCCGAGCCCTGCCCCTTCCGGGCGAGCTGATCGAGCTGTGCGAGCGCTTCAATTGCCCGCGTTTCGTATTTCTGCCGGATGAATTGATAATCTTCGTCCGTGAGCTTTCCCATTTGTTTGTCAAATTCCGCTTCTCTGATAGCGGCATAGGCGGCCGCTTTTTGTTTTTCCCAGCGGACGATGTGTTCTGCGGCTGGGAGGGGCTGGACGGCCTCCGTTTGGGCAGCCAGTAAGGGCCAGGCAACCAGGACGGCAATCAGCCCAACCAGAACAATACCGGCAGCGTACAGCACAAAGGTCATGGCTCTCCGTCTAGCTCTCGAACGTCTCAAGCTCTTTTTTGAGTCGGTCCTGATATCCTTCGACTTCGCTCACGCTACGCTCAGGATGAACGGAGGGGCGGCCGTCGGTCCTGAGCGTAAGGCGCTGCGCGCCTGAAGTCGAAAGACGTTTTGTCCAGCGGCGCGCAATCAAGCCAATACTGACGGCCCCAATCAGAACAACCAGAAAGGGCGTTATCCAGGCAACCAGATTGAAGCCTGCCGCCGTTGGTGCGGACAGCACTTTTTCTCCATAGCGCGTCACAAAAGAAGCCAGAATGGCTTCGCGGGATGCGCCTTGTTCAAGCTGTTCGGCAATCTGCTCTTTGGCCGGAATGGCAAAGCCGCACTGCAAGTGATTACAGCTATGCACGGTCAGGCCGCAACTGCACTGGCAGGTGAGCGCAGCCTCCATCTCCTGATTCGTCGGGGGGGCCGCCTGGGCTATGGAGAAACCCCAGACGACCAGCGCAACCCAAACGGGCGGGCATACCCGGAACAGGCGTCTATTCCGCAACGGCTTGCCCTCGCATGTCCGCCGATGTCCGCGCCAGGGCAAAGGCTTGTCGCTCAGCCGGATTCGGGGCCATGATGACGCAGGTGCCCAGAATCAGGATCAGCCCCCCAATCCAAATCCAGGACACCAGCGGGTTAATGAAGACCTGAAAGGTTGCCAGACCCGACGGCGCATCGTAACTGCCGAAAACCAGGTAGAGGTCTTCCACCAGGGTCGGTCGAATATCGACCTCGGTAGTGGGCTGGTTTTGTTTTTTATAGAAGCGTTTCTCCGGATGCATGGTATCGATCTGCTGCCCGTCAACCAGAACCCGCACCGTAGCAATCTGGGCGGCAATATGCGCATCTTCCCGTTTCGTGACCCCCGTATAGTGAAGGGTATAGCGGCCAACCTCAAAAGATTGCTCTGCACCCACGGTAATCTGTTTTTCAATAGTGAAGAGCGCACCGGCCACCCCGAAAAAAATCAGGACTACACCAATATGCACAATATAGCCGCCGTACCGGCGTGGGTTTTTGCCGACCAGACGACCCAGGGCCTGAGGCGGGCTTTCGTGGAGCATCGCCTGTCGGGCGCGGGTCCCACGAGAGAACTCAGCCAGGATCCCGGCCAGGACAAATCCGGCCAGAGAGAAGATCACGACTGCGTAGTAATTGCGGTATCCCAGCACAAAAAGCAGGCCGCCCAGTACCAGTCCGACCACAAGTGGAACGGTAAACTGTCGTCTAAGGCTACTCCAGCTTGCCCGCCGCCAGGCAATAATGGGCCCGATGCCGGTCAAGAACAGTAACAGCACCCCGAGCGGGCCGTTCACCTGGTTGAAGAAAGGTGGCCCGACCGTAATTTTTACGCCCCGGACCCACTCGGAGAGAATTGGGAAAATAGTTCCCCAGAACGTCGCAAAGGCAAGACCCACGAGGATAAGATTATTAAACAGGAAAGCCGCTTCGCGGGACAACAGGGAGTCGAACTCATTCTCACTCTTCAAGTCCGGCAGACGATAGAGCAGGAGCCCAACTGAAACGGCCAGGATGAAGGCCAGAAAGGTCAGAAAATAAGGGCCCAAGCCGGACTGGGTAAAAGAGTGGACGGATGAAATCACACCGCTACGCGTCAGGAAGGTCCCGAAAATCGTCAGCACAAAGGTCAGGATGACGAGGGTCATATTCCAGACCTTGAGCATGTCTTTCTTTTCTTGAATCATGACCGAGTGGAGATAAGCGGTGGCGGTAAACCAGGGCATAATCGCCGCGTTCTCAACCGGATCCCACGCCCAGTAGCCACCCCAACCCAGCACTTCATAGGCCCAGCGTCCGCCCAGCAGATTACCCAAAGACAGAAAAAACCAGGAGGTCAGGGCCCAGCGCCGAGTGGTCCGGATCCATACGTCGCCCAGTTTCCCGGTGGCCAGGGCGGCCAGGGCAAAAGCGAACGGGACAGACGCGCTGATAAAGCCGAGATACAGGGCCGGAGGATGGATGGTCATCCAGTAATTCTGGAGTAATGGGTTGAGATCCGAGCCTTCGTCCGGGCTGAAAGACAGCCGTTCAAACGGCGGGGTAATGAAACACAACAGACCAAGGAAAAATAAGGCAATGGTCATGAGCGTCGCCGTCACATACGGCATCAGCTCTTGGTTTCTGGTGCGATTCTGGAAGAGGACGATCGCAGAAAAAAGGCAGTGAATCAGCGCCCAGAACAGGAGTGAGCCCTTTTGCCCGCCCCAAAACGCGGCGACCGTATAATGCAGAGGCAAGGTCGAGCTGGAGTAGCTTGCCACGTATTCGACATTAAAATCCCGCGTCAGCAAGGCGTGCAGCAAGGCGATGGACGCCACAACCACGCAGCCGCCGACCGCGTAGGCGGCCTGGGCTCCACTGGCGATCCAGGCCGTCCTCCGTGTCCGAACGCCCCACAGGCTCGTCACAATAGCGTAAACGGCTAACAAGCTGGCAAGATAGAGGGCGAGAGTACCAAGATGGGTCATGGATAAACTGTGCTATAGGGTACAGATCTGACAGTGGAACAATCGGGGCCGCGGTCACTCGGTGCCGAGGAAGTGCTCAGCCTTCAATTTCGGGCTCATATTTTGATGGACAGCTCGTCATGATCGTCGACGCAACGAGCTGCTGGTCTGACGTATACAGGCCTTCGACGATAACGTCTCGGCCTTCTGCAAACATATCCGGCAAAATCCCCTGGTACGAGACCGGGACCCCTGTAGGAATGGCGCCAACGGGGATTGTGCCCGGCTCAACGGGCATCAGCCTGAAGGTCAGATTGAGCGCCGCGGGGTCCCACTGGATAGAGCCGCCCTGCACCCGCCCGGCAACCCGGACATCGGTATTGGTCAGCGTCGCCTTTTTGAGGAGAAACTCGTCTATGGTGAAGTAATACACCTTGGTTTCCTGGATGCTCGTATAGATCAGATACCCGACCGCGCCGACGATGAGCAGGGCTCCTATCAGGAATTTGCTTTGCTTTGCTCCCATGTTTCACAGCTAACCGATTTCGAGACCCTGCGCAAGCAAAGCCCACGCGAGGCGCAGTTGATTTGACTTTCCATCCTGTTTCTGTCTGTGGGGAAGATTGGACAAAATGGTGTGAATCAGCATGTTTGAGGCCCTGGGAGAAAAGCTGGATGGGGTGTTGCGCCGGGTGCGCGGACACACCCGACTGACCGAAAAGAACATTAATGCGCTCGCGCTCAACCGGGGCGTTTGGTATCACGGGTGCTGACTCTTTGGCGTGCACGGGAGCGAGGACTCGACGCGCGTGCGCCTCAATGGCCAAGAAATGATCCGCAGTATGAGCGGCAACTGTCAGGTGAATAACCCGTAGTTCATGATCGGGGTGGACTCGGAGAGGCTGATTAAACGCACCGTCCGGTGGGGGTGGTGAACCCTGATGTGGTGGGATTAATCATGCGCCGTTTTCTATCCCGTTTCCTGGTTCTCTTGGGAGCCTTGGTCGTATGGGATCTGGCCGTTGTGTCCTGGATCGGGGACGGGATGGAAGACTTGAGCCCGTCGGAGCGCGCGGCCGCTGAAGAGGCCCTCGCAGATCTATCGATAACCTGCCTGGATAATCCTCTTCAGGGCGCATTTACCCGTCATAAGCATGTCGCAGTCGGGACGGGTCCCGTGCCGTGTTACGATGATCCCCCCATTGACTGGTATGCGAGCGGACCTCATTGGCCGGGCACGCGCCGGCCGACCGGCGAGGACGGGTGTGTGGTGACGATCGACGTGTATAGCGTGTTCGGATTGCCGATTGTTCGAGCGACAAGCGATGCGTGCCTGGAGCGGACGTCGTGTCGGTAGGAAGAGGACGGCGATGAGTTTGTTTGACATGCGCCGCCGTCATGGGAGCATTTGACAGCAGGTGCCCCCGCTCGCCGTGTCGGTATCGCGAACGATATGCGGGCCGAGGGTGCCCCAACTCGACGCTCCTCTGCCAACCGAGACGTCAGCTGGAAGAGAACGAATACGCGCCGACTCATGACTGTTCATCACCGCTACGCCCCGAATCTTGACCGTGACGGGAATACCCTCTAATTCGTCGGGAATGAGGGCACGATTCTCCGGGACATGAGGCGAGAGCCCTACCACAAACCCATGCGTGCCAATCCCAAACGAATTCACCCCCTCAATACGGAAGATGCGGTCCAGATGCCGCGCCTTGATGCGTTTCATCTCAATGGTTGAGACGGGCAGGTGGGGCGACCATTTCTCTTCATCCGTGGGGCCGGTTATGGCATCTTTGCCGATGAACCAAACCCGCTCGCCGGTGTCCGAGTCATAGAAGCCGCCAATCTCCGGATCAGAGTCTTCCCGCTCCATGATTTCCGGGGCAGGGTTGGGAATCTCCCGCATAATGATGATCGCCCCATCTTCCACGTCCGACTCCACATATTCGTTGACGGTGTAGGGGCTGTAATTCGGCAGGGTGAAACACATATCGCACGCTTCATGCGGCAGATACTCTTCTGTCCTGGCCGCCGGTCCCCAGGTGTCTGCGTCCAAATCTTCCCAGCCCGGTATCCGCTCCTCCTCCGGGTCTGCCTGGACACCGTCGTCAGTCTCACCCACCGGCCCGATGTCATCCTCCATTCCGTCCAGCAAATCGTCGATCTGTGCCGAGAGGGGAGACAGGAAAAGCAGTACCCCCACTGCTCCCATTGCAATCACTGACAGACCTAAGACACGAACTCCATACTGAGAGAATCATCTCATGACGGACTCCTTTTCTGCCAGTTGTCTGCGTTCTTGCCCATGGACCCATCCCGTCGGCGCCAAACCCCCCTTCTGTTGGTGTCGTGCTGCCCCCTGAGATTTGCATGCGCCATCGGGTTTTGCCTCCTGATTTTTATCTTTGACCGTTTCGGACGAACGGGCAATATGGGATGACAACAGCCAGCCAGATATGTCGAGGGGGACCGGCCATGTTTGGCGGCCCTGCGGAACGGGAATCGGGGTATGACCCTAATGAGGACAGGCGCGGTTGATTTGACTTTCGACCCCTGTTTCTGTATGTGGGGAAGGTTGGACAAAACGGTGTGAATCAGTATGTTTGAGGCCCTGGGAGAAAAGCTGGATGGGGTGTTGCGCCGGGTGCGCGGACACACCCGACTGACCGAAAAGAACATTGATGAAGCGCTCCGCGAAGTGCGGCTGGCCCTGCTGGAGGCAGATGTCAATTTCCGCGTCGTCAAAGACTTTGTCGCACGGATTCGGACGCAGGCCCTTGGTCAGGACGTGCTAGCCAGCCTCTCGCCCGGCCAACAGCTCATTAAAATCGTCAATGCCGAGTTAGTCACGCTCCTGGGCGGAGAGCAGACCGAGTTGAATCTGTCGGCCCGGCCCCCGGTCGTCATTCTGCTCGTTGGCTTGAACGGTTCCGGGAAGACGACGACGGCGGGGAAACTCGCCCGCTATCTGACCCTCGAACGGAAGCGGTCCCCCTACCTGATTCCAGCAGATACCTTTCGTCCGGCCGCTATCGATCAGCTCACCATTCTCGCCCAAGAAATCGGCGTTCCAGTCTATCCGACCCCGAACGACGGCTCGGCTTCCGACCCGATTGTCGTTGCCCAGGCCGGGATTGCCGAAGCGCAAAAGCGTGGCTGTGATGTGGCGCTGGTTGATACCGCCGGTCGTCTGCAGGTCGACGCCGACTTGATGGCCGACCTGGAACGGATGAAAACGGTGCTCCAGCCGCATCAAACCCTGCTGGTGGCTGACGCCATGACCGGCCAGGAAGCAGTGAATGTCGCGCAAGGCTTTCACCAGCGCCTCTCCATTGACGGCATCATCCTGACCAAAATTGAAGGGGATGCCCGGGGCGGGGCCGCCCTGTCCTTACGCTCCGTCACCGGCGCGCCCATTCTGTTTACCGGTATTGGGGAAAAACTCGATGCCCTGGAACCTTTCCACCCGGACCGCATTGCCTCGCGTATCCTCGGCATGGGTGACGTCCTGTCGTTGGTCGAAAAGGCCGAAAAGGTCTACGACCAGCAGCAGGCCGAGGTGCTGGAAAAGAAACTCCGGAAAAATCAATTTACCCTGGAAGATTTTCGAGAGCAGATGCGGATGGTCAGACAAATGGGCTCCATCACGGATTTGGTGGGCCTGCTGCCTGGCGCGAAGAAAATGCTTAAGGGTGCCGATATGGAGGGGGCGGAGAAAGAGTTCAAACATATTGAAGCCATCATCAGCTCCATGACAAAAGAAGAACGCCGGCGGCCGGAACTCCTGAACGGCAGCCGCCGCAAACGGATTGCCAAGGGCAGTGGTACCTCGGTGGTTGCAGTGAATCGGTTTCTCAAGCAATATCTCGAAGCAAAAAAGATGATGAGGAGGCTTTCCGGGGCCGGCGGAGGAAAGAAAATGAAGAAACGCCTTTCCCTCCCGGCCTGGGGACACTAAAAAATTATGGTAAAAATTCGACTGGCTCGGCACGGGGCGAAAAAGCGCCCCTTCTATCGTATTGTTGCTGCGGACTCACGGTCGCCACGGGACGGGCGGTTTCTCGAACGGCTCGGCTCGTACGATCCGACTCAGGACCCGGCGCTGATCGAGATTAAGCAGGACCGGCTTGCAGTGTGGCTGAAGAACGGGGCTCAGCCGACCGAGACGGTTGCTCAACTCATCAAAAAGGCAGGGCGCGCACAGGAAGCCTGACTCTGGGGCACGGGGAGAAGACTATGAAAGACCTTGTTGCATACCTCGCCAAGGCGCTGGTGAACAACCCGGATGAAGTTGAAGTCTCAGAAATCCAAGGAGAAACCGCGGCCATCCTTGAGCTGCGCGTGGCCAAGGAAGACCTGGGCCGGATTATCGGCAAACAGGGGCGTACGGCAAAGTCGATCCGGACCCTGCTCAATGCGGCGGCTTCCCGTACAAACCGCAAAGTTGTCCTTGAGATTGTCGAAGAAAAATAGTCGCCCGAGCCCAGCCACACGGATTGCACTTGGTCGTGTGGTCAATACGCATGGTGTGCGGGGAGAGGTTCGCTTCCTTCCTCACTCTTCCTCCTGCCCAACAGTACGGCCCGGCCTGCGGGTCACGCTACGAAAGACGGATGCCTCGGAAGAGGAATGCGAGTTGAGACAGGTCCGGTCACACGCGTCCTGCCTCCTGCTTCAGTTTGCCGGGGTGGACTCTCGCGACCGGGCCGAAGCCCTCCGTGGGTCGAGCCTGCTTGTGGACGAGACAGACTTACCCCAACTCCAAGCGGGAGAGTTTTACCACTACCAAGTGATCGGACTGCCTATCCGGACTCTGACGCAAGAATCTATCGGGACTATCGCGGAGGTTCTGACGACTCCGGGCCATGATGTCTTCGTGGTCCGGAATGGGGAAAAAGAATATCTGATCCCTGTTGTTGAAGAGGTGATACGGACGATCGCCATTGAAGACCGCCTGGTGATTATTGACCCACCCGAAGGACTGCTCGAATAGCCCAGGCCCATGCAGTTTCATATTATTACCATTTTCCCGGAATGGTTTGTCTCGCCACTGTCTACCGGCTTGTTACAAAAAGCCCAGGACAAGGCTATCCTCTCGTTTTGCGTGCACAATCTGCGTGACTATGCACCGGGCAAACATCGCTCAACAGACGATACACCCTATGGTGGAGGATGGGGCATGGTGATGACCCCGGAGCCCCTGGTCAATGCGATCGAAGCGGTGAGTCGGCCCTTGCACAATCCGAGGCGGATTTTCCTCTCTCCTCAGGGTCAGCCGCTTTCCCAGGCAAAAGTGGCCGAGCTGGCGGCCCACGAAGCGCTGGTCCTGGTCTGTGGCCGCTATGAAGGGGTAGACGAACGAGTTCTGGCCTTTGTTGATGAAGAGATATCCATTGGAGACTATATTGTCAGCGGGGGAGAAGTGGCGACCCTCGTCTTGATTGATGCCATTGCCCGGCTCGTGCCGGGTGTGGTCGGAAGGAAAGAATCAACCGAGGACGAGTCTTTCAGTACGGGATTGCTCGAATATCCGCAGTATACCCGGCCGGAAGAGTTCCGCGGGATGTCGGTTCCACACGTGCTGTTGTCCGGTCATCATGCGGAAATCTCCCAGTGGCGCCGCAGACAGTCGCTTAGCCGGACCCGCGCGCGTCGGCCGGACCTGCTCAAAAAGGCTGATCTGAGTCCCGAAGAACGACGCTGGCTCACGCAGATGGATGATACGGACACATAGCAACCGAGCCCGATCTGTACCGCACAGCAAAGGCGCTTATGGCTGACGTCTATATCGCACTGATTCATCACCCGGTGTATGACAAAACGCACAAAGTCGTGACCACCTCCATTACCAATATGGATATTCACGATATTGCCCGGTCGGCATTAACCTACGGGGTAAAACGGTATTTCGTAGTCCATCCGGTACGAACGCTTCAGGCCCTGGCGGAGAAAATTCTTGACCATTGGCAGAGCGGGCATGGGAGCGTGTATAACGCCACCCGCAGAGACGCCCTGTCCATTGTCTCTTTGGCTGACTCGCTGGAGGAGGTTCAGACGGTCATTACCCGGAGCGCGGGTCAGCCGCCGCGCGTCATTGCGACATCGGCAAAAGGCGGGGAAGATCGTCTGAGTTTTGCTGACCTGCGCGACAGTCTCAAACACGAGCAGTGCCCCACCCTCTTGCTTTTGGGGACCGGCTGGGGGCTGACACAAGAGGTTTTTGCCCAGGCAGAGGCAATTCTTGAGCCTATTCAAGGGTGTGGGGCGTATAACCACCTGTCCGTGCGTGCGGCCGCGGCCATTATGCTTGACCGTCTGCTGGGGACGCCGTCTTGACCTCCTGTCAGGAGCAGGGTAGTATAAAAGGAGCAGTGAGCCCTCGCCGTCCGTACTCAGCAAACACACGGCTTTAGCAAGACTGCACCTCTCTGTCTCAGGTGAGGCACAGCTTTATCGTTCGTCCCACCTGCCGCACAGTGCACGCAAAGACCGCGGAGGAGAACAGCATCATGAGTAATCTACTTGCTGCCATTGAGGCCAAACAGCAGAAGACTGACATTCCAGATTTTAAGGCCGGGGATACCGTCCGCGTCCATGCCAAGATTATTGAGGGCGACAAAGAGCGGATTCAGGTCTTTGAGGGAGCGGTCATCAGCCGCTCGAACGGCAAGGGCAACCGGGCGACCTTCACAGTTCGAAAAGTGTCCTACGGGGTGGGGGTCGAGCGTATTTTTCCCTTGCACTCTCCGCGCATTGAGAAGATCGAGGTCATCGCTCGGGGGAGGGTCCGGCGCGCCAAGCTGTACTACCTCCGTCAACGCTCCGGTAAGGCGGCCCGTATCAAAGGCACCCGTCTCCAAATTCCAGAGGTCGGGGCGACGAGCGAGGTCATTGCCCTGGCGGAAAGAGCGCAGACAACGGACCAATCTGAAGAAGCCGAGGAATAATCCTCGCCGCGGCGGGTCTGCGTGTGTCCGTCGGTCTGTCTATTCCGCACTGTCAGGTGACGCCTGGGTCTGCGCCTGACGAGCGCGCCGCTGCCACCATACCAGCCCGCCCGTTATGAGGCCGAGCAGCCAGACCGTCGCATAGCCATACTCCGGCGTCGCATACAGAATCAGCTCGTCAAACCGGCCGATGAGCAGTGACATCCGCGCCATGACGGTATAGCCAAAGGCCGCGCCAAAGGAGACCATGAGAAAAAACATCCCAAGGCGGGCCACGCGACGCACGCTCCCCGTATGTTCAACAGAAAAGAAAAAATAGACGAGGACGCTGACGACGCCAATCAGAACGAGGGCAGTGTTCAGTTCGGTCAGGCCGAAGCTGACCCCTGCGGGACCAACCGCAACGATGGGCTTCAGCGTCCCTTGGATTTGCTGCAGCACGAACGAGGATAACAGGCGTGGAATCGCGACCCCTGAACTCACGCCCAAGATAAAGGCAAACGTCAGACGACTGGTCCAGGCGAGACGGGGCAAAAATCGCGCTAACAGCAACAGGCCGAGGATAAGCGGGATGACCAGACGCCATTCGTGCTGCTCGATAAGCGGCACGGCGAGCTTTTTGAGCATGACCTCGTGATAGGTGATGACCAGCAGATAGCCAACCGAAGCGCCGACGAAGATGTGTTCACCCAGCTTAAAGAACGGGTTATCACGGTATAGAAACGAATAGATACACAGGCTTAAACCCGCGGCCACCCAGGCACCATACAGAATCTCCGAACTCATACGCGCCCTAAAGAGTCAACGTGTCCAGCATCTGCATGGCTATTGGAGGACATGTTTACTCTTTTCGCCCACTCAGCAGGTAGCAGACATTACAGATGAGGATCAGACCGATAACCAGAAAATGGGTGGCTGACTGCGCGTCCATGCCCGCGGTCGCTTTACCGGTCTGATTGAGAAGGGTTTCATATTCGGCCGCACCACGGAGTCCGCCGAGCAGACCGTTGATTTGTCCGGTTTGTAATAAGGGATAAAACTTGGGCGCGCTGACCGCGGTACAGCCCCCGCCCAACTCAAAGCCATATTTTTCTTTGCCGTATACATACCAAGTGTCGAGGCCGGGAAAGCCGGCGCTGAGACTGATGGCATAGTCAATATCGCGTAAGCTGTGGACCCCTGCGAGCACGGGCAGCCCTTCGGTTTTTCGACCTGCATAGTCGGTCGGAAAGGCGTCTGCCAGACTCTGCCCCAGACTGATAATGGCATTGGCTTCCCCAGGTCCATAGCCGAGGAAGACGTAGTCCGTCCCATCTGTCTTTCCAGCTTCCGCAGCTCCGCGCGTGACCGCGGACTCCGCCATACTCGTGCCCGCCGGCCACAGGGTCAGAGCCACGACCCGCAGATTTCTGGCAAAAGCGTGACGTAAGAGAGAAACGGTCATGGGATGGAGTTCGGGCTTTGAAGCAGGGTCGTAATCCAGCGACAAGAGCACCACCGAGCGCTCGGGCAGACGCTCCAGCATGTCGTAGAGCTGCTGCGTTTCCGGCGAAATACGGACGGGCAGACCGAACGGGTAGAGCAGAGGCAGCACCGTCGCCACGCTCATCAGCCCAAAGATGAAACGGCGGTCCAGTTGCAACAGACGGAGGGTAAACTCACGCACCGTCGCCTCCGCCCAGATAGGCGCGCTCGATCCCAAAAATGATTTTGATCGAGGTGGCAATAGCGCCCAAGCTGACGCCAATCAGAATCCCGCGCTGGGCTGCCGTGTTCGGCACCGTCATGATCCAATCGGCAAGCGCGCCAACCCCAGGCAGTAGCGACTCACCCAGAGGCACTCGGCCCGCCATAACCAGGACTGCCGCGCTGAGCAGAATCGTCGCCTCAAGCGTCCGCGCCCGAAAGGCTCGGTAGGCCGCAGACGCGACAAAAAAAGCCAGCAACGAGAACATTGTTCCCTGGAGCGCAACCAGGACATAGTCGTACAGCCAGCCAAAGAAGGTCCCCTCGGCTTTTCCCTCAGCCCACAGCCCGGCTCCGAACACGGTCAGCAGTGACACAAACAGCACGGCACTATAGCCCCAGCCGGCTTCCTGCCGGGTGATTTTCTGGTAGTGGGTTGACAGCAAACTGCCGACGCCAAGCACAATGGCGAACCCGGCAATAATTTGACTCCAGAGCGAAATCTCCTGCAAAAAATGCTCCGAAGCAGGATGAGGCACATAGTATTGCAGGACCAGCGCCACCCCAAACATAAACGTAATCAAGAGGGGGAGAGTCTGTTGCCAGAAACGCATATTCCTCCCGTCCGCGCCTAGCGAAAATCGTGAAATATCTGCACGGCCGTCTCCCAGACGGTCACTCCAGTCACATCGCCAAGTGTGAGCAGCCCTGTCCCCACCACCAGACCGATGAGTAAGAAGCCCTTCCCCAAATCTTGGCCGCGGAGCGTACCAACTAGCGCAGGGTCGCGCGAAAGATAGGCACTGGTGGCATACAGTTCCTCACCGATCAGGGTGTAATCACAGGTGGCAATAAAAAACGGCAACTGATGCTCGGCATCGGTCCCGGCAATCTGAACCGCGCCGGTTGCGGCGCCGGTCTCGGCTAGCAGCAGCGACTCCGCGTAGTAATAGCCTATGAAAAAATTCGCCGCGGGCCGCTCACGGAGCATGATACCGTCAACTGCCGCAGTATAGGCGAACTGGTCAGCGGCAATAAAAAAATTGCTCTCGTCAGCATAGGCGTCCGGCCGGCCCGCCGTCCGGTAGGCGTCTTTGACCATGTCTTGGGCAATGGCCATGACAATGGGCGAGCGGTGCGGGACTTTGATTGCGGTCCCGGACACGGCCGACCGTTTCGCCACCTCACCCAGCAGAACGGTGGCCGCAATCGTCGCCATATTAGACGCATCGCCGCGACCGGTTAGCTCACCACTGCCGGTCAGGTAGAGAATCGGGCGGCCCGTTTCCGCTGCCCGGCCAATCGCTTCTTCAACCGCATCAATGCCGGGGATACGGCGGAGAAAGAGTGTGGGCTTCATCCGTGCCGAGCGGATCGAGAGCAGCACGCCCGCACCGAACATGAACACGAAGAGAAAATTATTGAGCCTGGCCCACTGAAACCAGTTCGGCTGTGGCACGGCGGAGAACACCGGACTCTCAAATCGCTCGTCTCCAATGAGTGCACGAATTTTCACAAAATAGCGCGTCCCGTCCAGCAGCGGACCATCGGCGACCGTACTGACCTGAAAGAAATGCACCTGCGGTTGCGGAGTCCCAATCACCCACCACGGAGCCGCGCGGTCCTTTTCGTAGTGGGTATTGGCCGGAATCGTTGCAACCGGCTGAAATGCGCCCTGCTCCCGGTCGCTGAGCATAATCTGGTAATGAGTCTGCCCCGTCTCTTCAAAACCCCCTTGCCAGCGCAGACCGATGCTGCCCCCACCGTCTCCCGGCATATCAAAGGCCTCACCGGTCAGGCGGGAATCGGAGGCCAGCGCCCTCGCACTCAACAGGAGGACAAGAGTCAGGGCAAGGAGCATGAGCGAACCGGGGCGTTTACTTCGGCGCCGGGGTCCAGTGGGCGGGTCGGGAAAGCTGGATACGTGTGGAGCTGGAGTCATGCCAGTCAGGATGTTCTGCGTTGTCAGGACGATACCCCAGTCTTCGGGGCTTGTAGCGAGGGAACGGATTTCCCGGTTGAATGTGGAGAGGGAGAGCGCGCGTGAATGAGCCCAACGAGCCGGGATACGGCCTCTCTCCGCTCCAGGATGCCGGCCACGCGTTCCGTTTCTGCCGGCGCACACACGAGATCAAGAAAAGGTCGCAACCCCTGAATAATCTGGCTGCTCAGAAAATTGAGCGGCTCGCTGGATTCGAGCAAGAGGACCGCCGGCGTCTCAAGTCTCCGGTTCACAATGGCGTCGGCTACTTTTTGCAGCAACTGAAGGTCCTGCGGAGAGAGCGGTGCTGCTGCCGGGCCGGTGGCAAACGCATGCACCATCGCACGCCGAAAACGGTCCCAGAGCAGTACACCAGACATACTCCTCCATATGGCAAATTTGGGAGAGTCGGACAATCCCAACCCAGCCTCCCCCATCCGCGCTTACTCATTTGCCCCTCGGATTCGGATCTGGTGTTCCTCGACAATCCAAAGATGTCCCGGCAATGGCTCTTGGTCTATTACGTCAAGCACCTGCTCGAACACACGCGAAATTTACGCCCGACTTTGATCCGCCACGCGTAGGGTGATCAAGCCAGGATACTTCTGTGGAGGATAGATAGTGATATTGGCAAAATCCAGATCAAGCGTGATGAGCGCTCGTCCCTCTTGTTGGCATCGTGTAGCAATGCTCAGAGCACCTTTCCCTTGCAGTCCTTCCCTATAGACCGTCTCAGCATCATGCCCTCGACCTTGTCAGACTTTCGCGCCATCGTCATGTAAATTCTCGTCAATCTTAAAGCGCATTATGAAGGCCCTGTCGCCAAAGGAATAACCCGCTCATGCGCTAACTCGGCGGCATACCGTATAGCTGCCTCAATGTCTTCACGTTCGACGTGATAGCCTCGTATAATGTCGACGGGATCTTCTCCCACAGCGAGGTTGTCCAACACCACAGCAACCATCACGCGTGTCCCTTTGATGTAGGCTTTCCCGTGACAAATCTTGGGATCAACGTGAATGCGCTCTCCCCAGTTCATACCCGTTTCCCCTTTGTTTGACAGCGCTCTTCGCCTTCCGCTGCCGCTCTTTATATTCAGTAGATAGCTGAACGCCAAGTGCTCAGCTATGATACTCGTCACTTTTTTAACTGTGACAATCAAGGATACACCCATGCCACAGCCCTACGACATCATTATCATTGGTGGCGGCGCGGCCGGATTCACGGCCGGCCTGTATGCGGCGCGTGACCGCTGCCGGGCACTCCTGCTCGAACGCTTTTCTGCCGGTGGACAGGTGCTCAACTGTGAGCATATCGAAAACTACCCGGGATTTCCGGATGGCGTCGCCGGCTATACCCTGGGGCCACTGCTGCAACAGCAGGCCACCAGCCTCGGGCTTGAAATGCAGCTGACGGAGGTCAGCGCCGTCCGGCGGGAGGGCGAGGCCCTCATGCTGCAAACGGATAGCGGGACCTTTCACACCAAAACGCTGATCATCGCCACCGGCTCGAGTTTTTCAACGCTCGGCATTCCGGGCGAAAAGGAATTCATCGGTAAAGGTGTCTCGCACTGCGCGGCCTGTGACGGCGCGTTTTTTATGGACCAGCCGGTAGCCGTTGTGGGAGGAGGGGATGCCGCGCTTGATGAAGGACTCCACCTCACCCAGTACGCCTCGCACGTCACACTCATTCATCGACGGGATGCGTTGCGCGCCTGTCGGCTTTTGCAAGAACGGGCCCAGGCAAGCGACAAGCTCTCCTTTTGCTGGAACAGCATTGTACGGACGATCGAAGGCGACGCCGGTGTCAAACGAATCCAGCTTGAAGACGTGACAACGGGGACACCGGCCACGCTGGATGTCGCTGGCGTCTTTCTCTACATTGGTCTGACCGCCAATACCCAATTTCTGGGAGACCTGGTTCCACTCAATGCGAAGGGGCAGATTGTGACCGATCTCTGGATGCGGACGGCAACGCCCGGCGTCCTGGCCGCCGGTGATGTCCGCAGCGATTCCTCACGGCAACTCGTGTCTGCGGCCGGAGATGGCGCCACAGCCGCCCTTGCAGCAATTCGTTATGTGCGTACTAATGAGTGGGCAGGCCCTTCGAATGGGCTCAGGACAGGCTCAATGAATGTACGCTGACACTAACACAGAATGAGGATGCGTCTCATGAACTATGTACCATACGTGATCGAACAGACCGGTCGAGGCGAACGGACCTATGATATTTATTCCCGCTTGCTGAAAGACCGGATTATTTTTCTTGGCTCCGAGGTCAACGATGCGGTTGCCGATGTGATCGCCGCTCAGCTCCTTTTCCTCGAATCTGAAGACCCCGAGCAGGATATTCACCTGTATGTGAACTCACCGGGCGGCTCGGTGACAGCCGGGCTGGCGATCTATGACACTATGCAGTACGTCACTCCTGACGTGTCTACCATGTGTGTTGGTCAGGCGGCCAGTATGGGCGCGGTACTCCTGACCGCCGGGGCGCCGGGAAAACGGTTTGCCCTGCCGCATTCCCGGATCATGTTGCACCAACCGCTCGGCGGCGTGCAGGGCCAGGCGACCGATATTGACATCCATGCCAGAGAAGTGCTGCGCATCCGGGAAGAGCTCAACAACATTCTTGTCAGGCATACCGGCCAGACCCTCAAGAGAATTGAAAAAGATACGGACCGGGATATGTTCATGACCTCCAAGCAGGCGTTGGACTACGGCGTGATCGATGAGGTCATTTCCAGCCGCAAGAAAGACGCTGACGAGGACGAGCAGAAAAAAGGCAAGTAATCCCACCACCACAGTGGGAGGCATTATGTCTTCCTCCTGTGAGAGAAAAGGACTGTCTTCATTTGGCTATCCAAGTATCTGAATTAAGACAGTACCCGGTCGCTTGAGGGGTCGGGAAAAATCTTGTGTCGTCTTTCAGATGACTGTCGAGCCTCTCCGCGTATTGATTGCGGTAGTGGCGGTTGGCGTCGCCTTGGGCGGTCTGATTCTGACCGGCCTGCACGGAATTCGCGGCGAGTTGCGGGACCTGCGGGGCGAGATCAACGGTGTACGGGGCGAGATCAACGGTGTACGGGGCGAGATCATAGACCTACGCCAGGAAATGGAAGCGCGGTTCTCCGCTATGGAGAGCCGGCTGTCGGTTGTCGAACGCCAGCCGGCAAAGCCGGAAGGCTTGCGCGAGGCCATTACCGGCCACCGGGTGGCCTGACCGCTTCCGCCACTCGCCCAGCATCCTGAAGGCAGGCGCTCCGACTACGTTGTGTCAATGGTCTCTGCCTGGATCCTTCGTATGAGCGCTTGGGCCTTCGAGGCTATCTGATTCAGCGTATCCGCCGTCTCGGTACGCGCCCGGCGCGCTCCCTACGAGATCGTTCAACGACGTGTCAATCGCCTCCAACTCACCGTCGTAGAAATCGCTGGGGAACGCTTCATAGCTCTGCTAAAATTCCGCTTCGATCTCACGAGACGTCTCACGATAGACGTGTCGAACCGAGTCCCGATGGTCTCGTAATTGCCACCCTTGCTCCTCTTGCTGCTGTTCTTCTTTTAGCCCGCAACGGTTGTGCAGCGTTGTAGCGCGTCCTTGTATTTCCGTTGCTGACGTTTCTCAAAATTGTCCATACGCTTATCCTAATCAGGCGCGTATAAATGGCACCAGACGCGATGCTCAGCCGCCCCCTGCCCGCTGCGGACCAGCGGCGGCGGTGTGGTCTTGCAGCGCTCCATGGCCTGGGGACAGCGAGTGTGAAACGCGCAGCCTGACGGCGGATTCAGGGGGGAAGGTACATCGCCGGTCAGGACGGTCCGCTGGGTCTGGACCGTCGGGTCGGGAATGGGATTGGCCGACATGAGCGCCAGGGTGTACGGGTGCTGAGGATTGCGAAAGAGTTCGTCGACCGGAGCGACTTCAACTAGTTTGCCGAGGTACATCACGGCCACCCGGTCGGCGATATATTCAACCACGTTCAGGTCGTGCGAGATAAATAAATATGAGAGTCCCAGATCGTTTTGCAAATCCTGGAGCAGGTTCAGAATCTGGGCCTGAATGGAAACGTCCAGCGCCGAGACCGGTTCGTCACACACGATAAACTGCGGCTTCAGGGCCAGTGCGCGCGCAATGCCGATGCGTTGCCGCTGTCCGCCCGAAAATTCGTGCGGATAGCGGGACCGATACGTTGCGGACAAGCCGACCCGCTCCAACAGCGTGCTGACCTGACGGCCCAACGCTTCCCCCTGCGCCAGGCCATGCACTTTGAGCGCCTCACCGATAATCGCGCCAACCGTCATACGCGGGTTCAGCGAACTATACGGGTCCTGGAAAATCATCTGCATCTGTTGCCGGGCCTGACGCACCTGCGCGGCAGAGAACCGGCAGAAGTCCCGACCCTGGAAAAACACCTCACCGCTGCTAGGTTCGATCAACCGCAGAAGTGTCCGGCCGACTGTGGTTTTGCCGCAGCCCGACTCGCCGACCAGGCCAAACGTTTCTCGGGGCTGAATGGTAAACGACACCTCATCGACCGCCTTGACCCAAGCAGAGACGCGCGAGAAGACTCCGCCACGGATCGGGAAATACTTCTTGAGATTACGAATTTCCAATAAGGAGGGTTGGGGGTTGGGAGTTGGGGGTTGGGCCATGTTGTCCGTTGGCATGGCGCTCTTTCCGTTTCTCTGATTCCTCATCCCCAGCCCCTAGTTCCTAACCCCTCATTCCTGTTTCCTCGTGCAACCAGCACGCCGCTTCGTGACCGGGCTCTACCACGCTCAGCGCAGGCTGTCTGGTCGGGCAGTCATCAAGCATGGCCGGACAGCGAGCGGCAAAGGCACAGCCCGGCGGATACTGCAAAGGTGAAGGCACACTGCCGGTGATCGCGGCCAGACGTTCGGAGCGATGACCTCGCCGCGGCACGGCGTGGAGCAACGCCTGGGTGTAGGGGTGCAGCGGGTTGTGAAACAGCGGACGGACCCGGGCACGTTCGATAATCTTTCCCGCATACATGACCGCCACGTCCTGGGCGAACTGCGCCACCACCCCGAGGTTATGCGTAATCAGCAGAATCGCCATACCCATCTCGTCCTGGAGTCGGGCGAGCAGATCGAGGATCTGCGCCTGGACCGTGACATCCAGGGCGGTGGTCGGTTCGTCAGCAATGAGCAGGTCCGGACGACAGGCCAGTGCCATGGCGATCATCACGCGCTGTTTCATTCCACCGGACAGCTCGTGCGGATAGTGTTCGAGCCGTTGCCGCGGAGAGGGAATCCCGACCGTTTCCAGTAAGTGCCCAGCCTCCTGGTTAGCCTCGCGTACAGACAATCCCTGATGGAGTCGAAACACTTCGCCGATCTGATGGCCAATGGTGAAAACCGGATTCAGCGAGGTCATCGGCTCCTGAAAGATCATACCGATGGACTTCCCCCGAATGGAGCGCAGTTCTGCCTCAGATAACTGCGCCAAGTCGCGGCCGTTATACACCAGGGAGCCGCTGACGATACGCCCTGGAGATTCGATGAGGCGCATAATCGACAGGGCGGTAGCGGATTTGCCACAGCCCGACTCGCCGACGAGCGCCAGGGTCTGTCCCAGCTGAACCTCGAGATCAATGCCCCGTACCGCTCTGACTTCGCCTTGCTCGGTGAAGAAGGAGACGTGCAGGTCGGAAATAGTGATCAGCGGTTGTGCCATACCGTTCAGCAAACAGTAAACGTGTCCTTCACTAGACAGGCAGATGTTGACACGTTCACTCTTTAATTCCGCAGGCGCGGGTTGAGCGCTTCACGCAGTCCTTCGCCCACCAGATTAAACGCCAGAACCACGATAAAAATGGCGAGACCGGGAATAAAGAACAACCACGGCGCGTCAAAGATAAACCCTCGGCCGCTGGCCAGGATATTGCCCCAGGTCGCATACGGCGGCTGTACCCCAAACCCGAGAAAGCTGAGCCCCGACTCGGTCAGGATAGCGCCGGCCACGCCTATAGTGGCTGAGACCAGGACCGGGGCAATAGCGTTCGGGACCATATGTCGAAAGATGATCCGGCTCTCGGGTAAGCCCAGGGCTTGGGCGGCCACCACAAAATCCTGTTCGCGCAGGGCGAGAAACTCGGCGCGCACAAAACGTGCGGTCGCCATCCAACTGGTCAGACCGATCACAATCATGATGTTGTAAATGCTCGGTGGAAGGAGGGCCACCACGGTCAGAATCAGAAAAAACGTCGGAAAGCACAGCATGATATCGGTAAAGCGCATGATGAGCGTATCGACCGAGATCAGGCCGAGCTTGACGTTCCCGTAGAAGCCGGACAGGCCGCCGAGAATAATGCCGATCGTGACCGAGATACCGACCGCGATAAACCCGATCGATAAGGACACAAACGAACCCTGCAACATGCGCGCAAACACATCTCTGCCCAGCTCGTCCGTCCCGAGCAGATAGACCCCGCCAAGCGGATGATGGGTGGCTGGGATGAGTGCCTGGGAAACAGAGGCAAAAGGCGGCAGGAATTTATCCGGCAGACGAACGGTGGCCGGGTCGAAAATAACTATCCACTCGGTCAACACTTTCCCGGCACCAGCCATCACGACCAGCAGGGCAAGCACGACCAGGCCGCTGAGGGCCAGCCGATCTTTCTGAAAGATGCGCCAGGCTTCCTGCAGCGGAGTTTCCTGCTTCGGCAGCACCGCCGCCCCTTCAAGCGCTCCGCGATGAGTCAGTTCAGCCATGGCTATTGCAATCGAATGCGTGGATCGGCAACGGCATAGAGGATGTCCGAGACAAGCGTGCCGACCAATGTCAGCGTGGCGGCGATAAAGTTGATCGTCAGGATGACGGGAAAATCCCGGGCGAGAATCGCTTCATAGCCCAGCCGCCCGAGGCCCGGCCAGGCAAAGATCTGTTCAAAGATCACCGAGCCGCCAATCAGGCCCGGCAACAAAAAGCCGAACATCGTCACAAACGGCAACAGTGCGTTGCGCAAGGCATGACGATAGATCACGCTTTCTTCGGGCAGCCCCTTGGCCCGCGCGGTACGCACATAGTCCTGGCGCACCACTTCGAGCATCTGAGAGCGGACGTAGCGAGACAGAATGGCGATACCGGCAATCGCCGACATGACGGATGGCACGACCAGATGCCATAGCCGGTCCATCCAGCGAAAGGCCGGCTGCGCGTGTTCCATACCAAAGGTGCGCATGCCGATGATGGGCACGTTGAAGAGGTCCACGACCCACTGAATGGCCAGGTAGGACAGAAAGAAGCCGGGGATGGATATGAAGGCGTAGGCGACAAAGGTCGTGGTGCGATCAAACGGAGAGCCACGCTGGACGGCGGCCTGAATGCCGGTCGGAAAAGACAGACTCCACACTATCAGCGTGGCACAGATGAAGAGCGGCAGGGAGTTGAGAAATCGCCGCCAGATTTTAGGCAGTACCGGCTGGCTGTCCTTAAACGATTTCAGCTCGCCGGTTGCCAGGTCACGCAGCCAGTAGACATACTGCACGGACAGGGGCTCGTCCAGATGGAAGGCGGCGCGAATGCGTGCAATGTCTTCGGGCTTCATGCGTGGGTTGGCAGGGTCCACTTCACTAGGTTCACCGGGCGCGAGATGGACGATCGAGAAGGCGATCATCGAAATCACGACCAAGAGAATCAGCCGCTGGAGAATGGCACGCAACAGAAAAACCCACATGAGCCAAAAGAGTAAACGTGTCAGCATCTGTATGTCTAGTGGAGGACACGTTTCCTCTTTTCCGTCCTAAAAGTCGGGCGTAAATTCGAGCTTGCGCCACTTGTTGAAATAAAAGGCAATACTGCCGCTCTTGGTTGGGTAGATTTTTTCGTAGCGTTCGCGGCCGTCGGCCTCTCTCTCGATCAGGACAATTTTTTTGTCCAAAACGCGGGTCGCCAGCCCAACGTACAGAAAGGTGTAGGGTTGGTCGTCGGCAATCACCCAGTGCAGGCGATGGGCCAGGGCGCGCTGTTGGTCGTGGTCATACTCCTGGCGGATACGGATGATCAGCGCATCCGCCTCCGGGCTGTTATAGCCGACAAAATTCAACTGCTGGGGCCCGGCCTGACTGGAGTGGAAAATTTGATACAGATCGGGATCGATACCCATACTCCAGCCCAGGACCACCGCGTCAAACGAGCCGGTATTGACGAAGTCCTTGAGAAAGACCGCCCACTCAAAGACCTGGGTATTACATTTGACTCCGATCTTCTTCCAGGCGTCCTGAGCGATGGTCATGATATTGGCGCGGATCAGGTTGCCGTTATTGGTAATGAGATTGAATTCAAACACCTGCCCGTCTTTCTCCAGCCAGCCCTGGCTATTGCGCTGCCAGCCCACCTCTTCGAGCAGGCGTAGCGCCCCCGCCGGGTCATACGGGACGGGCAGAATCGTGGGGTTATACCACTCGGTCTGGCGCGGGTAGGGCCCGGTGATCTGCTCGCCTTCTCCGTACAGCAGATAGGTAATGATCTCCTCGACATTAATGGCCATACCCAGGGCGCGCCGCACCCGCTTATCGGCAAATAAGGGGTTACGGTGATTATAGCCGATATAGGAATAGCCCAAGCCCAGGCTGGAAAACGACTGATACGCCTCCTCTTGTTTGTATCGGGCGACCTGATGCGGCTGCACGCCGTAGGCGTCGATGGCGCCACTCTTGAATTCAACCTCCTGGGTCAGCAGCTCGGGGATGACGCGGAAATAATAGCGTTCATACTCGGGGGCGCGCTCCCAATAATCTTTATTGTGCCTGAGGTGGATGAATTCGTCCCCCTGCCATTCGACAAAGCGGAATGGCCCGGTCCCGAGCGGCCGACGGTTGAACTGGCTGTCGCGCATCCCGAAGCTGGCCCGGGCCGCGTCCGACAATGCACGCTCGGCCATTTCTTTTTCCATGGCTGCTTCATTCAGCAAATGCTCGGGCAGAATGCCCATGGTCCAGGCGTTAATGGCCGGCGAATACAGACGCTTATAGGTGACTTGGACCGTATGGGGATCGAGAATGTCGATCCGTTTAATCGGCTCATAGTCCGAGGTCCGGGGTGAGATATTACGCGGGTTCATAATGGCTTCATACGTGAATTTGACATCACCGGCGTCGAACGGATGGCCGTCATGAAAGCGGACCCCCTGGCGCAGGTGAAACAGGATAATCGGGTTATGCTCTGCGACGGGTAAGAGGGCCGGAAACTGCGGCTGCACTTTCTCGCGCAGGGCCGCGTCGGCAACCGTGATGTGATCGGCATAGGGAAAATCCTGGAAATAGGCTGCGCCCAGAAGCGGGGCCAGGCGCGTAAAGAAGTCCTGGTCCACCGCGCTTAAGGTGAACTCGACCCGCGGCGGAGTCCGAATCGTCACCTCAACCGGGGTTGGAGACGGGTTTCCCTGCGCGTCTGGTTCCACAAGGGTGAGCGTCTCATTTTTCTCCTCGGCAGGCAGGAGTTGGAGAGAGCGGAGCAGGCCGTCCAGTTCGGACAGGCCGCCGCTCGCCTGCGCCCGGGAGAGAACCTCAATCAGTCGCTCCCCAGTCGCCGGGCTACCGTCCGGCAGTGTCATCTCGGGCCGGGCAAGCAGATAGGCTTTTTCGGTAATCGACCAGTCCGTTGCCAGCCGGCCGCGCAGGTTCAGGTTTTCGTCCATGTCGAGCAGACCGTCGAAGATGAAACCCGTAATGCGACTGCTCGCCCCATCCGCGTTCAGAATGGGATTCAGAATCCTGGCATCGGCAATAGACCCCTCGATGTAGGTGCGCAACCGGGCAGGATTGCCCACCGACTGCTTTTCATAGCTCGGCACCCAGAAGTATGACTGCAACAGGAGCGCAATCAGTATCAGGGGCGTCAGAATCAAGGCGCGTTTGACGTTCATAACCGGGGCTAGAGCTATTCTTCTCCCTACGGAGTAGACGTATCAACATCTCATCGTGTATTGGAGGGTACGTTTACTCCTTGTTCCCAATACGGCTCGGTATCGAGGGGTGGCTTGGTGTCACTGAGCTGAAACAGCACGCCGCACGCGCTTTTCGGCGAGATAAAAGCGTCACGAAAATCCGACTCGTCCAGATGCTTATCAACCACGCGCACTCCCTTGCCTTCCAGAAACAAGACTTTTTCTTTGAGGTCAGGCGTTTGGAGCGTGATATGATGCACGCCCTCGCCCCGCTTTTCGAGGAAATTGGCGAGAAAGCCGTCCGGGGCGATCGGCTCCAAGAGCTCGATCGTAAAGCCCTGGAGATCAAAAACCGTAAAGCGAAACGTCCCGCTACGTTCAACACGTTCAAACATAAACTTTGCCCCAAGTATCCCCTCAAAAAACGTTCGGGCCTGTTCAATGCTGTGCACTGCAATGCCGACGTGATCCAGCCGGCCAAGTGGTGGGCGGTCCTCTGCCATGGCTCCTCCTTTACGCCTGCCGCGCTCGGAGAGGGTGTAGCGTGTTTGGGTCGTTGAAGGCAAGAGAGGTTATGGGATTGCCTATTGAGCAGTCTCCACAAGCGGGCCCTTCGACTTCGCTACGCCACGCTCAGGATAAGCGGAAGAAGGCGGCCCATCTCCGTTCGTGCTGAGCGCAGCCGCTTCAGCGGCCGAGTCGAAGTACAGATGTCATATGGAATGCAGGGAGGCTGGAAACTCCGCTCTTTTCCCTCTTTACTGCTTCCCCGCGGCTGGTCCATAATGCGGGCGAAAGGAGAGCTGCATGACGATGGAGCACGCCCTGCCGAGCGGTCCGGCCCCCAGCCGCCTCAAAGTATGGATTGAAGCCTCTCGCCCCTTTTCGTTCACCGCTTCCATGACGCCCGTGGTGGTCGGGTCGGTCTTGGGCGCCTTGGACGGCCCTTTTTTCTGGGGACGCTTTTTTGTGGCGCTGTGTGGCGCGCTCTTCATTCATATTGGGACCAATATGGTCAACGACTATTACGACCATCAGAGCGGCGTGGATACGCTGGCATCCCAGAGCGGGAGTCAGGTTCTGCCGCGCCAATTGCTCTCGCCCAATGAAATGTATTGGGGCGGGATTATCGCCTTTGTCATTGGGAGTGTCTTTGGTCTGGTACTGGTCGGGCTGTGTGGCTGGCCCATCCTCGCCCTGGGTGTGGCCAGCGTGTTGGCCGGGTATTTTTATACGGCCAGGCCGCTGTCACTCGCCTATATCGCGCTGGGCGAAGCAACCGTTTTTGTCTTTATGGGAACGGTGATTATTATCGGGGCCTATTATGTCCAGCGTGAAATGTTTACCCTGGCTCCGGTGCTGATCTCTCTGCCGGTCGGCTGTCTGGTTGCCGCCATTTTGCAGGCCAATAATATCCGAGACATTGAGGCCGACACCTCCCACGGTAAAAACACGCTGGCGACGCTGGTGGGGCGTCAAGCGGCCAACTGGGAACTCGCGGCTCTGATCTATGGCGCGTTCGTCCTGACCGGGCTCCTCGTCTTTTCCGGCTATGCGCCGTGGTCGACTGTGCTGACGTTTTTGTCCGTTCGACTGGCAATTCCGGCGGTGCGACGCGTGTTTCAGGAAGACGAGTTGCTCGGTATAGACGAGCAGACGGCAAAGCTGCACCTCGAATACGGCGCCCTGCTGATAGTCGGGCTCCTGCTCAGCCGTTTCGTCGGCTAGCAGAGGCATGGAATTGACATCGCCTCCGGGCAGCCTTAGCGTATACTCATGCGCTCGCTGCGGCTGGCATTGAGCGCGGAGGAGGTGACGACCATGCTACGAACCACGCTTTTACTGGGTGCCCTGACCGGCCTGATCATGCTGATCGGGCAGTATTTTGGCGGCTCTCAGGGACTGACCATTGCCTTTATCTTTGCCATCATCATGAACTTTGGCAGCTATTGGTTTTCGGACAAGATCGTCCTCAAAATGTACGGCGGTCAGCAGGTCTCGGAAGCCGACGCCCCGCAGCTCCATCGCATTGTTCACGCCCTCACCGTTCGGGCCGGGCTGCCCATGCCCAAGCTGTATATTATCTCCTCCGAGGGAGCGAATGCCTTTGCCACCGGGCGGAATCCCGAAAACGCGGCCGTAGCGGTCACGCAGGGCATTCTGCGGGTGATGAATGAGCGCGAGCTGACCGGCGTCCTGGCGCATGAACTCGCCCATGTGAAGAACCGCGACATCCTCATCAGTTCCATTGCCGCGACCTTGGCCGGAGTCATCATGATGATTGCCAACATGGCGCAGTGGGCCGCCATTTTTGGCGGGTTCAGCCGGAGTGATGACGACGAAGGCGGCGGCGGGATGCTGGGTCTTATTCTGATGGCTATCCTGGCGCCACTGGCAGCCACGATTATCCAGATGGCCATCTCTCGCACGCGCGAATACGCCGCGGACCGGAGCGGCGCCCAGATGAGCGGCGACCCGGAAGGCCTGGCTTCAGCTCTGGAAAAGCTCGGCTTCGCGTCCGAGCGCATTCCCATGGATGCCTCGCCTCAGACAGCCCACTTCTTTATCGTCAACCCGCTGTCCGGGCGGTCCATGGCCGGTCTGTTTACCACCCATCCACCGCTGGAAGAGCGTATCGCACGGCTGCGGGCGATGTCTGGACGCATGGCGTAACGGCCTCGATTTTCACGGGACCGGAGGTAGGGGCAGCCTTGTGGCTGCCCTTTTTCATTTAGCGGTGTTCACGGTCCAGAAGAGAAACAGAGAGGTCCTGCCCCTCATACCCTCTCGGCCGCCGGCCGACTGCCGGTGATGGCCTCGCGCAGCCCCTCTAACAAGCCCTCCAAGTGCGCCATCCGCTCTCGCAGTGCTACCAATTCGGTGCGCAGTGTCACCCATTCAGCACGGGTTGCTCGTTGACCAGTCAGGACCAAGCCACTCAAGGACACTCCTACAGCCACGATAGCGACGATAATCCACGTCTCTTCCATAGATGTCCTCCTCTCTTGGGCAGCAACCTGGATCGCCGAATATCCCGCAAGACCCTAGCCTACCCGGGTCTGCCCGGATAGGTCCACGAGCTATATTGCTCCTGCCTGTTGCGGGGTTGGATCGTCTTCGTTACTTCACCGCCAACGGGTTCAGCGGACTGCCGACCGCATTGGGGATGTTGAGCGGTGGGGCGACCCATAGGAATTCGTATACGCCGTCATCAGCGCAGTCTTTGGCCAGGGCTTCGAACGTAAAAATCTCACCTAGCGAGAGACCGATGTCACGGATGGCAACTTGGTGAAAGGGAATGAATTCGTCATCCACCTCGGACGGCAGCCGTTCGACAGCGATATTGTCTACGGCAATACAGGCGATTTCTTTCTGATGTATCCATTCCGCAGTTGAGACCGAAACGCCGGGCTGGGCGTGGAAGTATGCTTCCTTCTGTTCCGGTGTTTCGAGCGTATACCAATACGGCACCCAGCCGGTGCGGATACACAGCGCGTCGCCGCTTTTGACCTCGACGTTCTGCGCCTGACAGCAGCCGTCCAGGTCTTCGACCGTAATCGGATAGTCCGCCGGGAGATGCCCGTCGGCTTCGCAGCCTTTGTAGCGGACCATGTCGAGCAGCATACCCCGGGTGACAAACGACTGGTAGAGCTTACCGATATCGTTCTTGGACGCTCCGCCGTGGGCCGTAATGGCGCTGGCCGGTACGTCGTTGTAGTACTTGCCGTCGTAGCCCACATGGGCCAAGCTGTCCCACTGGGTCGAGCCTTGCAGATACATGGTAATATAGTCGTCGTTGGCAATGGCTGAGCCCGCCAGACCGACTTCCTTGACCGGGACGTTGAGGATCGACATAAACCGCTGTGGCGGGGTGCGGGTGGGAAAGACCGGGCCGTTCTGGTCAATCGGAATGCAACAGCAGAAGACCTGTCCCTTGCGAACCAGTCTGGCCGCGGCGACAATCACCTCCGGCGTAATGAAATTGGCCGTCCCCTTTTCATCGTCCGCTCCCCACCGGCCCCAGTTTGAGACTTTTGGTATGGCTTCGCGTCCAGGCATACTCGCTCCTCCTTTTTTGGAATATCATTGTTATAGCTGAGCCGGGGTGGAGCTTGTAGTAGACGCTTCCGCTCAGCGGGTCGTCCCTAGAGGGATTCAAGTACCGTCAGCAGTTCGTCCAGACGACGGACAACGCGACAGTCTTCGCTACGCTGCTGGCGACCGGAGCGCCGCTCGATCAGGACCGGAGTGAGTCCGGCCTGCTGCGCCCCGACAATATCCATCTCATAGCTGTCGCCGATATGCAGGGCTTCTTGCGGCTGGAGGTCGCACTCCGCGAGGGCTTTCTGAAAGATGGCGGTCTCGGGCTTGGCCGCTCCGGCGCGCGTCGAGGCGACAATAGGGTCGAAGAAGTGGCCGATATCCAAACCGTCAAGCACACCAAACAGACGCTCGTCGAAATTTGAAATCACCCCGAGACGATATGCGCGTGCGTGCAGCGCGGTCAGCGTCTGGCGCGTTTCCGGATAGAGTTGCCACGCCTGCGGTTCGGCAAAGAAATCGTACAGGGCATTGAAGTAGGCTTCAAAACCGGGAAACGGACCAAGCGGGGCAAAGACCTGCTGGACTACGTTATGCCACCAGGCCTTCTCCAGCCGCGGAATCCGGTCCGCCCCCGCACCCGGAAAGGCCATGGGCGGTGCGGTGGCAAAGCAGCGCCGAAAGCCGGCTTCCAGGTCCTGGACGCTCACGGCTTTGCCATATTCACGGGCCAGCCGGGCGTAGGTCTCACCGACCGAACCGTTCACGCGGAGCAGCGTGCCCGCGGCGTCGAAAAATATGACACGAATATCCATCCGGCTAGAAAGAGGAAACGTGTTCAGCCTCTCATGTCTGTGGGAGAACACGTTTCCTCTTTGCCACGTCGTCCGTCTTCAGTATCTCATCCAGCGCGGCTAATAAGGCGTCAATGTCGTCCCGGCTGGTATAGTAATGAATCGAGGTCCGCAGCCCGCCAACCCCGGAGCAGTACCGCACGGTCGGATAAATGTTCCGGGCTTCCAGCGCCTGATTGAGTTGATGGACCCGCTCCGCGTCCGGAAACGGCTCGCAGGTGACAATGCCCGACCGGAGCGCGTGCGCCTCTTGGGTCCAGACCTTGATGTCGCGGCTTTTCAGCTCTTCGATCAGAAAGTCGCCCAGCGCCAGAATATGCTCAGTGACGGCGGCTGAGTCGAGTTGATTGACATAGGCCAGCGACTCCGCCAGGCCCGCGGTCCCGAGGTTTTTGGGCATACCATGAACCTCGAACCGGCGGGCGTCCGAGGCCAGGGGCAGCGACATAAAGGGCGTCAGCCCTGGGTCGCCAAGATAGCGCAGCCACCCTTCCGGCGGCTCGGCCAGCGCGAACAGGCCGTGCGCCAATCCCGGTTCGACCTGCTCTTGGACTCCTGAACGGATGTATAAAAGCCCGATATTAAACGGCGCGTTCAACCATTTCTGGGCACCCGCGGCCAGGAAGTCGACGCGTAGATTTGAAACGTCGAGCGGCAGGGCGCCCAACTGCTGAATGGCGTCCACCACCAGAAAACATCCCCGCTCTTCAGCCAAGTGTGAAAACGCGGCCAGATCCATGCGTAAGCCGTTGATCCATTGCACCGAGCTGACTACGATCGCGCGGGTGTGTTGGTCTATCAAGCGGGCATAGTCATCCACCCCAATCAGGCCGTCCCGATGACGAGCAACCCGAACCTCAACCGCCTGATGCTTCTGGGAGTGGGCGGCGCTGATGGCAACCTGCGGATATTCCAGGTCGCACAGCACGATATTGTCACCAGGGGCAAAGGGAATGGCGGCCAGGGCGGTATTCAGCCCCATGGTGGTATCGTCGGTAAAGGCGATTTCTGTGGGCTGCGCCTTGAGCAGCCGGGCGGCTTCCTGTCTGGCCTGAGCACTCGGTTTGCCTAAGGCCCGATAATAGGCCGGATAGCCCATTTCAGCCGGCCCCTGACCGAGCAGGGTCGCCGCGTGTTGGACGGCCTGGGTGGCGGACCTTGGCGGCAACCCAATCCCGGCCGCATTCAGATAGACCTGTTGCGTTGTTCCCGGAAAATCCGCGCGTATGGCGTTCACGTCAAACATCATTCCTCCCAAAACACCAGCGCTGTCAGACTCCGCCCACCATCGGTTGGCTCGACGCGTTTGTCAACAAAGACCGTGCGCTGCGTGACCTTAATGATACACCACGCGCTCTTCACCGGACGAGGTAATTGCACTCAGGAGGCGGTCAATGGCGCTCCGAAGCTGTCGTTCATTCTCTTTGAGCCGGGGGCCTATGCTAGCAATAGATCGGCCCTCTCCGCTTCGCTCGCGGAAGGCGTCGAGCTGGATTTCCAGGCGCTCGGCAAGCAAGCGGTCGGCGTCCGCCAGGGCCAGCAGGCTGAGGCGTCCAGTGTCCAGTTCATCCGCGACAGTCAGCAAACGGTTGAGTAAGCCCGTATGGTATTTGCCGACTGCTGTCAGCAGGGACGAGTCTTGGCGAATGGGCCTGAGAAAGAAGGCGCTCCCAAACACCCGAACAGCCCCGGCCAGGTCGCCTTGTTCGAGCAGCTCGTCGCCACGCTGACAGCAGAGGCTCTGACGAAGAAAAGCCGCCCGTTCGAACAGGCCACCAAAGGAAGCACGGAATCCCCCAAGAAAAACCTTGCCCAGGATATAAATGAGGCCAACACTGATGGCCAGAAAGCTCAGGCTCAGGAGCAGCGTAAGAGCAGACACGTCCGGCATGCCGTTACCTTACCACCTCTTCCACGGGAGGGTAGTGGGGAGGAACCCCGGAGCATCATTGTCCGCCAGCCCGGTCACGGTGACAGTGCCATCCAAAGCGGTCGCTATTCAATGCCTTGCTCAATATACTCACGGGAAAACTTGACATAATTATTCGCCGAGCGGTGGAGCGATGCAATTTCCTCGGGCGTGAGTGAGCGCACCACCTTACCCGGATTGCCAAGTACCAGCGAATGGGGCGGGATCTTGGTCCGTGGAGTGACAACCGCGCCAGCGCCAATCAGACATTCTTTTTCCACTTCAGCCCCGTCCAAGACAATAGCGCCCATGCCGACCAGGGTGAAATCACCAATGGTGCAGGCGTGGACCACCACATTATGGGCGACCGACACGCCATCCCCAAGGATAGTTGGAATACCACCGCTAAAGACATGAATAGTGGCATTATCCTGGATGTTGACCCGGGCCCCAATGCGGATCACGCACACATCACCGCGGACCACCGCATTAAACCAGACGCTGGACTGTGGACCGATCCGAACATCGCCGATAATCTGAGCGCTCTTCTGGATATAGGCGCTGGAATCGATCTGCGGAGTCATCCCATGGTGCGTGATAATCATAGTGCTCTCCGTTCTGCCGGATCGTCATAAGCGCTGGCTTACCCTGGGTCAAGGAGACTGGCCCACAACGGGATGGCTAGCCCGTGATCCAAAGAGGAAACGTGTCCAGCATTATCCATACTCATTGGAGGACACGTTTCCTCTTTATCCCCTCTTGTTCCCGTGGAGAGAAGGGTCTAAGGTCAGGCGCAGAGACGACGAGCGGGCGTATCATGAGTCGGATTTCTCTTTTCGCTGGCTTGGTGTGTGGGGCAGGACTTGTCCTCCTGAGCGCGACCCAGGTTGTGACCCAGGAAAGAACGCTGCAAACCGAAGGCTGGCAAGGCAAGCGACCACCGCCTGCTGAGCAGCGGACCCTCACTCCAGCCCCCCAACGGCTGGCTCCCACCGGTAAGCAGGTGCTCGAAATTCCCGTCCAGCCTCAACGTCCCGCCCTTCCGCCTCCGAGTCAGCAAGCGAGCCTTCCGCCGCGTCTCCAGCCCCTCCGCCCGCACCCCAAGCAACTCGTGACCGTCACCGTAACGGATCAAAATGGCGGCTATGTGCCCGGCCTGCAAACGGACGATTTTGTGGTGTATGAAGGCGATACGCGTCAGGAGATTACCTACTTCAATACCGGCGAGAATGAACCGATCAGTCTGGGCTTGATCGTGGATTCGAGCGGCAGCATGCAGAATAAGATCGGGCATGCGCGCCACGCCCTGCAGCGCTTTATCAACTCGATTAAGCCGCAGGATGAGGGCTTCCTGGTCGGATTCAGCGCACAGCCGTTCGTGCTGCAAGACTTCACTGACAGTCGGATGCTCTTGGCGCAGGGCATCGGCCTCCTCCGTCCACGGGGCGGGACCTCCCTGTACGACGCGATTCTCACCGGCCTGCGACGGATGAGACAGGGCAAACACCGCAAGAAAGCCCTGATTGTGATGACAGACGGCATGGATACCGCAAGTCTGTCTTCCCTCGCGCAAACGATTGCCGTCTCGCAGCGTGCCGGCGTGCTGATTTACACGATTGGGATCGGCAATCCGTACCATCGCTACACGCCGGGTGGAAGCGGATTCGCCATCGGTCCATTTGGCGTTGTCGTTGGTGGGCATGATGAGCGCGTGGATTCACGAACGCTTCGGCGGCTGAGTGATGAAACCGGCGGACGTCACTTCCTGCTCAATACCCGGGACGTGGTCAAGAGCAGAACCGTACTTGATACGGCGACTCAGACCATCTCGCGCGAGCTCCGCTTCCAGTACAGTCTCGGTTATGCGTCCTCGGGGGGTGGCCACCAGTACCGGAGTGTCCGCGTGGAAAGCACCCGGCCTGACGTCGTGATCCGCACGCAGAAGGGCTACGCGGTCGAGTAACGCAGCAGAGGCAGACTGCGTTATTTTTTCTTCAGCAGATTCTCGCGGACCTTTTCGCGGTCGAGCGGTGTTGTTGCCAGGGTATCAAAGATGCTGGCAAGGGCTTGCACACACCGGACAAAATCCGGCCAGGTCGCCTGGGGGCTGGTAAAGGTCAGGTGGGTCGAATGAACGCCTTCGTGGGTGTGCGCCTCTCCACCGTCACGCGCGCTTTTGACATCAAACGGCCGCGCCGTTGTTGTAACGGTGAGGTGAAAGACATCTGAATCCTCCTCGCCCACCGGACGACGCAGTTCCATGGATAAGCCACCATCGCCGCCGTCTACCTCAACGATATACCATTCGCCCGGATAGGCGCTGGAGACCTGTATCTTGGGAAGCTTTTCGGTTGGGTCGGTTGCCATGGGTCCCTGCCTGAAAAATAGAAAGGCCCTTCACAGGGCCCTTCCTGGTCTGAATTTGCTCGCCTGTGGATCAACTTCCGGGTTGATCCTGCTACCTCGCAGTAGCGTCCGTGTCCGGAGTGTGGAAGTTAAAAGAACCACCAGGAAAGCGTGTTCGCTCCCTCGCGCTCATTTTCAACAACTTCCATTCCTGGTTGGGAACCCCATTCCTGACCGTGAACCCTAGGCAAAGCTCATTCTGGGACAGCTTTTTACCAAAACAGCAGAAAAGCGTCAATGCCCAAATGGCATTTTGGAAAAGTTTTTTCAAAAAAAAGTCCTTTTGAAATAGGGAGTTCCTCAACTTAAAATGGTGTTGCTAAAAAAAACGGTTCCAAAATAACAGAATGTTCTAAATTCACCCCACCGCTCCAGTACGATTCGACACAAATAGCGCTTTCCGGGATGCCTCAGGTATTGACCCTGGGGATGGAGTTCGCTAGGCTGCCAGATGCGTAGAGACGTCCGGAGTGTGGGAACCCCGCCGTCTTGAGCCCTAGGCCCGGATGTCTCATCCGGGCCTTTTTTTGACTTTTCCCCGCATGTTTTTCAGGCGCTTCAGTATCTTTTTCATACCGACCGATACTGTTAAGGAAAAACGATGAAGACGATTTTTGTCTCGCCTCACGCTGCTCGTGCTGATGCTCATTCGCTCTCGGAAGCACTCCAACAGGCCCAGCCGGACGATATTGTCTTGGTCGAGCCTGGGCGTTACTCCCCGTCTCTGACTGGGGAGCGTTTGCCCGTAACCATTCCGCCCGGCGTCCAGGTCCAAGGCGCTGCCAGACAGGAGTGCATTATTGACGGAGAAGGACACTTCCGCCCTTCCTTTCAGCCAATCCGACCGGAGCAGGCGGTCATCGTCCTCACAGACGGGGCGAGTCTCAGTGACATGACCGTCACCCAGGGCGGCGGCCACGGGATTGGCGTTCCCCCGTCCGCCTCGGTCACGGTTCGCTCGTGCACGATCAGCAACCACGGGGATCACGGGATTTTCTTATGTGGAGTGACCGCGGCGGTTATAACAGACTGTGAATTTTCGGACAACGGGCTGGAACGCTTCGAGCCGCACCTCCCGCGCGGGACGGGCGCACGCCAGGGCCATCATATTTTTGCCGAAGCCCGGGCCGGACAGCACAACCATCTCTCGATTACCGACAATGTCATGCGCCGCTGCTTTGCCGATGGTCTCGCCTTTATCTGTTTCTTTCCTGAACCGGACGGGGTGTCCTTTGACGCCACGGTCCTGCGCAATACGATTGAAGACTGTGAACGGGGCGGCCTGCTGTTCTCGTGTTCTTTCGGACCGTCGTCCAATCGGCAGACGCTCACCGTCGCCGACAATACCCTCCAGGGGAACAAACAGTTTGGCATCAATATCCTGACCGCCATTCCCCTGGCGGACAAGGTGCCCCAGCACGGCCAACTCAGCGCCCTGCTTGCGGGCAATGCAATTACCAACAGTCCGGTGGGCATCGCCGTCCACGGGGCGCTGGGAGAGGCCCGGTATAACACCTGTCGCGTCGTGATTGATCGGAATGAAATTGCCGACTGGAAAACACACGCGCTCCGTCTGGTCGGCGGGTCCGGTCTGGACAACGTAGAGACCACAGACAATGAGGTTGTTGCGACGCTCTCCCGGAACGTTTTCAGCGGAAAGGCGCCGGCCATTGTAATACAGGGAGCAGGCGGAACGGCGCACAGTATCACGAGTCGGAATAGGGTCACCGCCCGCGTGCTTGCCAACGATCTCGATAGTGCCGGTGACCAGCCCATTCTGGTCAGCGACGGCCGGCCCGATAATCAGGCCGAGGTGCAGGCAGCGGGAGACCCCTACACACGCAAGGATGAAGACCTGCTGGGCTGAGTCGGTCCCGCCCGACGCTTTACGGCCTCGGTCCGACACGCTATGACGGCGGCTGGACAACGGTAGCCCAGGTGACGACTCATCAGATGGGAAGACTGGGCGCTCCGCTGTCCTGACCAAAAATAAGGAGGTACTCCATGATTCGCTTAACCTTTGTCCTGCGTCGCAAACCGGAGATGTCACGGGCCGAATTCCAACAGTACTGGCGCAACGTCCACGGCCCCCTGGTGGCAAAGAGTTCCACTGCGCTGAACATCCTGCGCTATGTCCAGGTGCACACCCTGGACGATCCCATTAACGACCAGCTTGCGGAGGCCCGCGGCGGTATGGAGGAGCCCTATGACGGCGTGGCGGAGGTGTGGTGGCCCAACCGCGAGGCACTGACCTCAGGTCTGGAGAACGCGGACGGGCGGGCGGCGGCAAAAGAGCTTGTCGAGGATGAGGCACGCTTCATTGATCTGGTCCACTCGCCATTGTGGTTCAACTACGAATACCCGCAGGTCAACCCCATACCGGAAGAAATGGTGGCGCGGGAATCCAGCCCTTTGGTGAAAATTTTCTTTTGTCTGCGCCATCCAGACCATCTCAGCCTCGAACAGGCCCAGCTCTACTGGCGCACCAACCACGGCCCGGTGATTCGCGGCGTGGCCCAGGGCATGGGTATGCAACGCTATTTCCAGGTCCACTACTACGCGGATGAACTGGAAACCCAGTTGCGAGCCAGCCGCGGGACAACCACCCCGCCCTACACCGGCCATGCCGAAGCCTGGTTCAACCGCGCCGACCTGGCCACGCTGGCCAACGTCCCGGAAGCCAAGCGGGCCATGGAGATCGCGGTCGAGGATGAGTCCCACTTCATTGATTTTCCGCGCTCGGCCATGTGGATAGCCAAAGAGCGCGTCTTCATTGATCGCAGATAGGGGTCCTCGCTCTGCGAGCGTATGCAGGCTGACATCCCTCCATCCGCTCGCTTCTCCCTGCATACGTCCTGCTGAGAGGTATCGGTTCTTGCATATGCAGACAGCAGTCTTCTGTATTGCCTTGAGTGTTCTGGTGATGGCATCCACGCTTTTGGCTGACGAGCGCTTATCCCCTCAGAAAGAAGATACTACAACCTTCGCGGTGGTCGGCGGGCATATTGTGGGTCACGGGAAAGCAACACTGGTCGTTCGGGCCGGTCGCATCGAAGAGATTACGTCGGCAGCGCCAAGCAATACCCTACGCACCGTAAACGCCAACGGCCGTTATCTTGCGCCCGCCTTTATCGACAGCCACGTGCATTTAGCCTACCGCTTCAGTGCTCCTGAGCTCGCGCGTGGTGGGATCGCGGCAGCGGTTGATTTGGCCGCTCCTGTTTCGTTTCTGACAAAAGACCTGGGACCGCTCCGAACAATTCTTGCCGGCCCGATGGTGACAGCCCTAACCGGCTACCCAACCCAGAGCTGGGGAAGCGATGGATACGGAATAGAAATTAGTGGGGTGCAGGCGGCCCGAGAAGCAGTGGACCGTCTGTATGCGGCGGGGGCTCGGGTTATCAAGATGCCGGTTGGCGACGCAACAGGTGGAGGAGCCCTGCCCATAGCGAAAAACCCCTCCATACTCAGCGATCAGGAAATGCAAGCCATTGCCGATCAAGCGCATTCCTATGGCATGCGCGTTGTCGCGCACGCGCTCAATGATATTGATGTCCAGCGGGCTGCGGTGGCCGGGGTTGATATTCTTGCGCATACACCAACCGAACCCCTTAGCGATACGACCGTGCAAGCGTGGGCCGGACGCGCGGTCATTTCCACCCTGGCCGCATTCCCCGATTTAGCCGAGCCTGTGGAGAACCTGCGTCGTTTGCGAGCAGGCGGTGCCACCGTGCTGTACGGTACTGACATGGGTTATACGACCTTTACCGGGATCAATCCGCAGGAGATCGAACTCTTGGGCAAGACCGGTCTTGATAATCAAGCAATTCTCGCTGCCGGGACGACGATACCGGCCCAATTTTGGGATTTCGAGGACGATCTTGGGACACTCGCCCCTGGGCATGCCGCCAGCTTTCTTATTCTCGACGCGGATCCTACACGCGATCTCCTGACCCTTTCCCGACCAGTGGCAGTCTATCTTGATGGCGTACAGATTTATTTCAACACAAACCCGGCGTAGCCCTGTTCCGCCACCTCATCGCACTTTTTCCGGTAGACCGGAGAGCCGCCGGCATACATGAGGAAGGTCCGTTTCTTGCCGGGGATATTCGCCCCCACAAACCAGGAGGGGGTATCGAGCAAAATCGTGCCTTCGGCCACCTCATTGACGTGAGCCGTCCAGTCGTCTTCGGCCTCCGGGGTCGCAACAATCTGGGCGTAATTATGCTCACGCATATGGCGCAGGCAGTCGGTCACCCACTCGACATTCTGCTCAATACAGCGCGGGATATTGCAGAAGGTGGCCCCGTTGTGAGGACCGACAACCGTGAACAGGTTGGGGAAGCCGGCGCTCTGCAAGCCGAGATAGGTGCGCGGCCCGTCGGCCCATTTGTCCTTGAGCGTCTGGCCGCCCAGCCCGCGGATATCGATCTGATTGAATGCCCCGGTGACCGCATCGAAGCCCGTGGCATACACGATGACATCGCAGGCATATTCGGCGTCACTGGTCTTGATGCCCTGGGGGGTGATGCGTTCGATCGGGGTTTCGTTGAGGTCAACCAGGACCACATTGTCCCGATTATAGGCCTCGTAATAGCCGCTCTCTAAGGGGACACGCTTGGTTCCCCAGGGGTGGTCCTTGGGCACCAGTTTTTCGGCGACCACCGGATCGTTGACCCGCTCGCGAATCTTATTGCGGACAAACTCCGTCATGGTGGCGTTGGCCTTGAGGTCCGACATGGTGTCGCCGAAGTTGCCGAACCATTTGGCGAAACCGGGCTGAGCCCACAGCTCTTCGTAGCGCGCCAGCCGTTCTTCCTCGGACACTTCGAGCGCCGAGCGCGTATCAAAATCGTGCAGGAAGCCGGCAAAGGTCTCCCGACAGCGTTTGAAAATCTCGGGATAGTTGGCTTTGATTTTCTGCTGGGTCTCGGGGTCTATCGGTCCGTTTCTGAGCGGCGCGCAGTAATTGGGCGTGCGCTGGAACACGGTCAGATGACCCACATCCTTGGCGACTTCGGTGATGAGTTGGACTGCGGTCGCACCGGTGCCAATGACACACACCCGCTTGTCGCTGAAATCCAGGGGTTCCTTGGGCCACTGGCCTGTATGGAAACTCAGGCCGGTGAAGCTCTCACGTCCCGCAAAGTCGGGGATATACGGCGCGGACAGAACGCCGATGGCGGTAATCAGAAATGGCGCCCGCGCCTGCTCGCCAGTATCAGTCCGAACCTGCCAGCACTGTGCGGCCTCGTCATAGCTTGCCGCGCTGACCCGGGTGCTGAACTGGATGTCGCGACGGAGGTCGAACTTATCGGCCACATGATTGAGATAGCGCTCGGTCTCGGGCTGGCCGGCAAAGTGTTCGCTCCAGTCCCACTCCTGCAAGAGTTCCTCCGAGAACGAATAGCCATAGGTATAACTCTCGGAATCGAAACGCGCGCCCGGATAGCGGTTCCAATACCAGGTCCCGCCCACACCGGTACCGGCCTCGTACACCCGCACCGAGAGCCCCAACTCCCGGAGCCGGTATAACTGGTACAGACCGGCCACCCCGGCCCCGATGACGATCGCGTCAAACTGGTCGGCCGCCGGTGTACGGACGGGCTGCGGATTGTAAGAAGACGTGGCCATGTTTTCCTCTGCTTCTCTACTACTAGGCGGCTTTTCTCCGACTGCGGGTGGTTTTGGCGGCTTTCGCGCTCGCGCGTTTTTTAGTGCTCCGCTTCGCCTTGGCTTTGGCTCGCTTCTTTTTGGCCTCATCGACCATCAGTTGAATCGCCCGCCAGTCCAGCACCTGGGCGATATTGCCGTTCTCGTCGTGGAAACCGACCGGCCCGTAAACGTTAGCCAGATAGATGGTATCAACCGGATGCGAGGTGGCCTCATGCACCGCCCCGGCCGGCTCATAGACCCAGTCTCCGGCCCGAGCAGACCCGCCCCGATAGTCAAAGCCCCCGGAGATGACGTAGAAATCGGCCGCACCCAGATGCGTATGGGGCGGATTCACCTGGCCCTTGCCGGCTTTGATAAGCGCGCTCCAGGCCCCGGTCTCTTTACTGATTCGCAGCACCTTGAACTGATTCCCGTCGCCGCTCTGAATCCACTCTTCTTCATCGGTCCGCACCAGGGCCGCATCCAACGGATCAAATACCTGTTCAACTTTCGCCATTCCGAGTCCCTCCTTTGCTACTCGATTCGGTCCGCCATTGTAGTCAGGCCGAACGAAAGTGTGCAAGGGGTTCGACAACGATAGTTCGATATTGAGAACGCGCCAAACCAGGACTATAGTGGCCAGCCGGAGAAGCCTGCTCTGCCCCTCACGGCGCGAGCAGCCGACGAGCCGATGGCAGCGCCCACGATTGAGCGACATCGCACCGCAATCACCCGGACCGACCTCTCCCGCCCGGTCCGTCTCGCGCTTGAGGACGGTCTCATCACCCCAGAGACGAGCGTCTTTGACTATGGCTGTGGGCGGGGCACAGATATCCTGCATCTCCGCCATAGGCAGATTGCCTGTCAGGGCTGGGACCCGGCCTATTTCCCGGATAACGCGCGGACTCCGGCCGATGTTGTGAATCTGAGCTATGTGGTCAACGTGATCGAAAACCCGGACGAGCGTACCGACGCTCTCCGTGGGGCCTGGACGCTGACCCAAAAAGTGCTGATCGTGGCGGCGCGCCTCAGCCTGGAAGCGGCGCTCGATACACTGACCCCCCACACCGACGGGGGCATTACCCGTCGCGGGACCTTCCAGAAATTTTTTGAACAGCAAGAACTTCGCGAGTGGATCGATACCAGCCTCGGCACTTCGAGCGTGCCGGCCGGACCGGGGATTTTCTATGCGTTTCGGGACCCGCAGCAACGCCAGTCTTTTGCCGCCTCGCGCTATCGACGCCAGTTCACGGTGCCGCGCCAACGTCTCAGCGCAGTCCTGTTCGAGCAACACAAGGACATCCTGGAGCCGCTGATCGGATTCCTGACCACCCGGGGGCGCTTACCGGAGGACACGGAGCTGCCCGAGACAGAAGCGATTTGCCAGGCGTTGGGCAGTCTCAAGCGGGCCTATGGCATTATCCGCCGCGTCACCGGCGATGAAGAGTGGAATAAAATCCGGGCCGAGCGTCAGCAGGACCTGCTTCTCTATCTCGCGCTCTCACGCTTCGAGGGCCGTCCGCGCTTCACCCAGCTCCCGGGCGACCTCCAGCGTGATGTACGCGCGTTTTTCTCGTCCTATCGCCGGGCCTGCTCGCTCGCCGACGATCTGCTGTTTTCCGCGGGCGACCGGGTTGCGGTCGATCAGGCCTGCCGGAGCGCCGCTGTCGGCAAACTGACGCGCCAGGCCCTATACGTGCACGAATCGGCCCTGTCTCAACTCCCGCCCATCCTGCGCGCCTTTGAAGGGTGCGCGCGGGCATATATCGGGGTGGTGGAAGGCGCGAATATCATCAAGCTGCACCGCGACCAGCCCCAGGTCTCCTACCTGTCCTACCCGGACTTTGAGCGCGACCCGCATCCCGCCCTGGCCAGCTCGCTGCTCGTACCCTTGCAGACGTTCAAGATTCGCTCCCGCACCTACCGGGATTCGTCCAATCCGCCGATTCTGCACCGCAAAGAAACATTCATCTCCACCGACCATCCCCTGTATGAAAAATTCTCCCGCCTGACCCGCCAGGAAGAGAAAAAGGGGCTGTATGAAAAGCCCGAGTTGATCGGCACCCGGGACGGCTGGCAGCTCGCCTTGGCCGCCCGTGGCCTCCGTCTAGCCGGACACCGGCTGATGCGCAAAGCTGCTCGCTAGGCTATCTCCGTATTTTGCCGGTAATACGGTCGTCTGACTAGCTGGCCTTGTGGGTCACTTGTTCGAGGCGTTCTGCCCAATTTACAAGATTACCTGCCGTCGTCAGATCACTTCTTCTTGCAAAATAGAAATGAAATTCTAAAATGCAAGAATGATCCCGCGAAAGATCACGTCGGTTCTGAATGCCCGCCAGCAGTCCTATCCCGCGGTCGCCTTGGTCGGGCCACGCCAATGCGGCAAAACAACCCTGGCCCGCTCGCTCGGAGGCCAATACTTCGATCTTGAGCAGGAACCCGACCGGCTGCGTCTGGATCTCGAGTGGGAGAGAGTCACCCACGAGCGTGAGTGTGTGATTCTGGACGAAGCCCAGACATGGCCCGAAGTGTTTCCGCGCCTGCGCAGTGCCATCGACAGCGACCGCCGGCGTAACGGTCGCTTCCTGCTGTTGGGATCGGTGTCGCCGTCCCTGATGACCCGTGTTTCCGAGTCACTCGCGGGCAGGCTGTCTGTTGTTGAACTCACTCCCCTGCTCCGGTCCGAACTCGGAAACGAGGGACAACGGCAGCGGCTCTGGCTCTTCGGCGGCTATCCCGATGGTGGTGTCCTGAGCGGCAGGGGGTTTCCCGTCTGGCAACGAGACTATCTGAACCTGCTGGCCCAGCGCGACCTCCCCAACTGGGGCCTCTCGTCTCATGCACAGACAACGCAGCGCCTCCTCCGGATGCTCGCGTCCGTCCACGGGCAGGAGTGGAACGCCAGTCAGATCGGGAAGAGTCTGGCGCTCTCGTACCATACCGTCAACGGCTATCTCGACTATCTGGAAGGCGCGTTTCTCGTGCGCCGCCTGCCGGCCTATCATGTGAACATTCGCAAGCGCCTCGTCAAGCGGCCCAAGGTGTACTGGCGGGACACCGGGTTGTTGCACGCGTTATTGAACGTACATGACCAGACCGCCCTGTTGAGTCAGCCCTGGGTGGGCGCAAGTTGGGAAGGGTTTGTCATCGACCAGGTATTGGCCGCGCTGCAATACACTAACCGTGCGTTCGACGCGTACCATCTGCGGACGAGCGATCAACGGGAGATTGACCTCCTGATACAGGTGGATTCGGGCCTGTGGGCACTGGAGATCAAGCTCACCACGCGCCCCAACCCGGATGACATGAAGCGGCTCAACGCCAATGCCGCCCTGGTTGGCGCGGACCGACGTTTCCTGGTCTGTCAGCACAGCGACTTTCTCCAGAGTGGCGCCCAAGTCCTCTGCGACCTGGACGGGCTCATCGCCCATATCGAGGGGTAGCGGTCGTCTGACTAGTTGGCCTTGTGGGCCGCTTGTTCGAGGCGTTCTGCCAACCACAGCTTGATAATGGATTGACGGGTCACACCGATTCGAGCTGCTTCTTTATCGAGTGAGGCTATCATCCACACGGGGAAATCGACGTTGACCCTTGGTTCAAATGGGGGGCACTTCTCGGCGGCAATAGGCAGTATCATAATTGCCGGGACTTCGGGCGGGGCATAAACGTTGCTGACACTCTCTCAATTGGTTGGCGTCCGACAGGCATGCGTGGTCACGCGGCGAATCTGAAGACCGGCAAGGGAATGGATGTTGTGGCTTTGGCTTCGCCATGAACCATCAGGCGGACCTTCTCTGCCGTTTCACGGCTGAAGGTTTGCTCCCCGCACCTGCCGCACACCACAGCCGGGATACCGCCAACCAGGACATATTGCCCGTCAACGCGAAAGACCTCGTCAACAAGTGCCTCCCGGTTCTCCTCTGCATGGCAGACTGCGCATGTAGACATGTCATCTCCTTCTGGAGTAGTCAATCCATTCATTCGGGCTTGGCTCATACAACGTGATGATTCTCACCAACTCGGTATCTGCAAGGGACACTTGAATATGTAACGGTTTCCCCGTCAATTCAATCGTTTTCACGCTTCCCCGTAGTCCTTCACTTCCAGACTTCCAGCAATGATATGATTCGGGTCTTTATTGTCCATAGATATCCTAATTGTTTCCATCTGGACGAGACTACATGGCATGTAAAGGCGTATTCTGCTAGGCTCTCTCATATTTACTTGGCATCAGCCTGGAGTAGGAGATGACGAGGTCCCTGACCATTGACTATGGCGATGAGGTTTTGGTGGCCCTTGGCCTGTCGCCAGACCAGTTCCGCGAAGAGGCGAAGATTCTCATCGCCGTCAAGCTCTATGAGATGGGTCGATTATCCACTGGTGCAGCAGCGAAGTTTGCCGGCGTACCCAAGCCGTTATTTCTGACAAAACTGGCGGGCTATGGCGTCGAGACCTTCGACCTATCGGACGAGGAGCTTCGACGAGATATAACCAATGCCCGCCGTCATCTGTAACACGTCTGTATTGCAATACCTGCATCAGATTGACCGGCTAGACCTACTCCCCGCCCTCTTCGGGCAGGTGCAAATCCCTTATGCTGTTGTAGCGGAACTGGACGAAGGAAAACGCCAGAACATTTCGCTACCGACGCTAGAAGGACTTTCCTGGGTGACCATTCGACCGGTGCGAGATCGGACCTTACTCCCACTCGTTACCAGCTTAGGAGACGGAGAAAAGGAAGTCCTCGCTCTCGGACTGGAAGCAACAAACGCCCTGCTTGTGCTCGACGACCGGAACGCGCGCCGGTACGCTATCGAGGCAGGGCTGGAGGTTACGGGCACATTGGGTATCTTAGTGTTGGCGAAGGAGGGCGGCCTTATCGATTCGATTCGGCCCGCGCTGGATCGTCTTCAGGCGTTGCAGTTCCGTCTCAGTGCGAAAACTCGCCAGACCGTGCTTGCTTTAGCTGGCGAGGAGGGAACAACTTGAGCGCAACATGCTCGAAGGACGTAGAACTCGTACTCATCGGAGGCAACTACTTACCATGAACCTCGAACGGCTTTCCATCTGCGGACGAGCGATCAACGGGAGATTGACCTCCTGATACAGGTGGATTCGGGCCTGTGGGCACTGGAGATCAAGCTCACCACGCGCCCCAACCCAGATGACATGAAGCGGCTCAACGCCAATGCCGCCCTGGTCGACGCGGACCGACGTTTCCTGGTCTGTCAGCACAGCGACTTTCTCCAGAGTGGCGACCAAGTCCTCTGCGACCTGGACGGGCTCATCGCCCATATCGAGGGGTAGCGGTCGTCTGACTAGTTGGCCTTGTGGGCCGCTTGTTCGAGGCGTTCTGCTAACCACAGCTTGATAATGGATTGACGGGTCACACCGATTCGAGCTGCTTCTTTATCGAGTGAGGCTATCATCCACACGGGGAAATCGACGTTGACCCTTCTCTGGCGCTGATTCGGACGCCGTGCGGTTGTCATATCCAAATCTTGGACAATATCGACCGCTCCGTCGTCGAATTTCTTGTCGAAATTTTTAGCTTTCATAGATAAGAACCTCTGCTTTTTCCGATAGCAATCGTTCGGACCTCGTCATAGGAATTTGTATCAATCTCAAGTTCTCCGATGATGGCCAGGAGGCCCTCGCGATAAGGAGCCTGTCCAAGTCGCTCAGCGATTGTCTTGTATTCATCGACAATGGGGGCCGACAGTACAATCTCGTGACGACGGACCGCCTCAACAATGACCGTGCCGCAAACACCTCCAGACCGTGCCGCCGAGACGAGAGCATTACAGTCGATGACGACCTTCATGTCTCAAGGTTCCGACGTTCCCTACGAGCCTCGGCTATATCAGCGAGGGTCTCTTGCATAATCTCGTCCTCGGAACGACCGATGTCCTCGGACGAGGGCCTGGTATGCGCCAGGATGGACGCAATACGGTCGGCGGCCGTATTGCGGTCCACCACATCCTTGGGCCGTAATAGGATGCCATCTTCGAGAATGGTCGCCTCCATGAGGTCGCCCTCTTGCAGGTTGATTTGTCTACGCAGCTTGGCGGGAATGGTGACCTGGAACTTTGGCTTCACCGTGACGAGCGTCATTGTGGTCTCCAATTACATAATTCAGAAAGTTGTAATTTCGTATCACAATGTGGGTGAACAGCCAAGCTTCTGGATGTCCGGCAGGTACCCTCCGCGGTTGAGAAGTGAGCACTTTTTCTTGACCGCAATGCGATCATTGCATCATCTGGCACTGCTCCAGAGAGAAGGTGATTATGGCCAGCATTACGATCCGCAACATTGAAGGAGGACTGAAGAAGAAGGACTGAAACGGCGGCTCCGCATTCGAGCCCCTGAGCACGGCGGCTCCATGGAGGAGGAAGCGCGGAACATTTTGCGTACGGTCTTGGACCAGAAAGCCGCCCCAGCAAAGAATCTCGGAACCGCCATTCACAAACTTTTCAAGCTGTTCGGGAGCGTAGCACTCGATATCCCTCCACGAAAGCTGATACGCGAACCGCCTCGCTTCGCCTGAACTTCTGAGGATGATCGTTCTCGGCACCAATGTCATCTCAGAACTCATGCGGGATCGTCCGGCACAGGCAGTCCTGACTTGGCTTGACGATCAGTTCGCAAGCACCTTCTATTGTCCGTACATTCGCCGAATGCTAGGCTACTGGAAAGCAGGAGGCGACTTATGTCAATTGCCGAGGCCAAATCAGAACGCATTGAGGTCCGCACCACGCCGCGTATGAAGGCGTTACTGCAACGTGCGGCGACTGCTTCGCATAAAAGTGTGACAGAATTCCTGCTCGAAGCGGGCATGAGCGCCGCGGAAGACGCCCTGATAAACAGGCGATTGTTTCAGCTTGACGACGAGCAATGGCAGATGTTTCAGGATGTGCTTGACCGCCCGGTCACCGAGAAACCTCGCTTAGCTCGCCTGCTGACTGGAAAGAGCGTGCTGGAGTGACAGCGGAAGCCGAATCCTATTCTCCGATTGAGAAGCTGAACGAAACCTACCGCATCAACGCCTTTCACTGTGGAAAAGAGCTGCTTGATCGTTTCTTGAAACGGTTTGCACTGCTCAATCAAAAGGCTGGCGGCGCGCAGACCTACGTCGTTTGTCGGAGCGATGGGCGTGTTGTCGGCTATTACAGTCTTGCAGTTGGCGCGGTTGAACACGCAGAAGCTCCCGACCGGGTCGGCAGGGGGTTGGTCCGGCATCCGATTCCGGTGATGCTTCTCGCCCGGCTCGCAATTGACCGGACAGAGCAGGGCAAGGGCTTGGGCAAGGCACTCCTCAAGGATGCCCTGCTCAGGACCGCCCAAGCCGCGGACATTGCCGGCATCCGGGCGCTTCTTGTCCACGCCAAGGACGATGAAGCACGTGTCTGGTATGAGAATATGGAATTCGAGCCCAGCCCGACCGACCCCTACCATCTCTTCCTACTGATGAAGGACCTGCGAGCACTCCTAAGCAACAGGCCATAGGCAGATACGTCTCTCCTATAGAGGAGGACAACCGACAGGGCTAAGAAAAATCCACATCTCGGCTCCACGCTTGAAAGCTTATTCCGGGAAGGCAGAACCTATGAAGACGCAAAGAACCAGGAGATCAAGTCTGTTCTTGCCTACAAGCTGGAGGAAGCAATGAAGGCGCAGAATCTCTCCAAGGCACGGATGGCCGAGTGTATGACAACTAGAGCAAATTACGGTTCTGTGTAGCCACCTGTCATTCCTGCGGAAGCAGGAATCCAGGCCCTCAGCCCCCTCCGCCCGCTGGATGCCGGCCCATGTCCGGCATGACAGGAGCCCCCTGCACGGCGAGAGCCTAGCGTGAAACGCCCTAGATGTGTGATCGTTTAGCGTCTGGAGCAGTACCGTTTGTTTCCGTCTGGACGAGAATACGTGGCATGTCAAAGCATCTTCTGCTAGGCTCTCCCGCATTCTCAGGCGGAATCGGTAGTGAGCAATGCCTGATTTACAAGAATATCTCCGGATGTTCGCCGACCTCAATGTCAAAGGCGGCAGAAAGCCCCATAAACCTTGTCTACTACTGGCGGTAATTGATCTTGTGGAGTCCGGATCCATCACGGATGGTCTTGTTCAACTCAACCCCGCGCTGAGAGAAACCTTTAGTGAGTATTTTGCAATCGTAGCAAAGCCGGATGATAAAGACAGACCAGACAACCCCTTCCGTTATCTCAATAAGCCCTTCTGGACGCTCAAAGGCCAGGGTTATACTAAAGCTGAAATCACCTCTGAACTTTTCAAATATATGCAAAGTGCTTCGAGTCGCGAGGCAATGAGAGAACAGCTCATCCGCAAATGGTTCTCCGATCATCAACAGGCGCTCAATAAGCAAATTGCCTCCCATCGCGAATCGAATAGCTACGAACGCAGGCTCCGGGAGGCAGTCGCCGGCGTACCCGCAGTCCACGAGGCGTTGACCGCTGCCAACGCGCGGGACAGAGCTTTTCGCCGTCTCGTTCTCGAAGCCTACGACTATCGATGCGCTGCTTCGGGCTGGCGCTTGATTGTTCCAGAGAGCCGCATCCTTGTCCAAGCAGCACACTTGATTCCACACTCAGAGTCGCAGGACGACGACCCTCGCAACGGCATCGCCCTGACACCAAACTTCCACTGGGCTCTGGACCAACACATTATCGCGCCAGGACCTGATATGAAGTGGCACATATCGAAGGTGGTCGATAAACAGATTCCAGACAATCAGCCTTTGGTTGAATTGGAGGGTAAGGACGTCATCCGTCCGACTAAGCGGAGCATGTTGCCTCGAAAAGACGCATTGGAATGGCGACTGGATCGTCTTCTTACGTAGGACATGGACATTCTAATCTACACATTCTTTCTATACTGAGTAAATTATGGAAGCGAATGTCCACTTTCCGTTTGATTCTAGTGCGGTATCATTAACTTTCTGTCAGATGCATAAGAGGAAGAAGTGGACATCCCTGACCCGTTGAAGACGGATATTCGTTCCGGCCGCGCTATTCTCTTTTTGGGTGCTGGGGCAACTATTGGGGCGCAACACCCTAATAGGACCCCACCCCCAACGACCAATCAACTTCGAGACCTCCTTTCTGAGCGTTTTCTTGGTAACGGGCACTCCGCTGATTCATTGGCTTGGGTTGCTGAGCTTTCCATAAGTGCGAGTGACCTTTTTACTGTCCAGGATTACATCGCTGAGCAATTTGATTCTCTTGCTCTAGCAGATTATCACCTTCTGCTTCCTACATTCCGGTGGCGAGGAATCGTTACCACTAACTATGATCGGCTAATAGAAGAAACATACACTAGATGTCCAAATGCAATACAAACACTGGTTCCATTTCTCTCGAATGCGGACCGGATTGATGATCGATTAAGGGAGCCTAGGCATGTTGGTTCTTTCTTCGATTGGGATCAGCAGGAAATAAATGATTGTATTGCTCAGGGAACTGCCCGCTCACTCATGTTCTCTTGCGGAGCGTGAGCAGCTTGCTTACTTTAGAGAAACTATGGACTGGAAAGAGCGTATCTCTATTAACCCAAAGGTGCTTGTTGGAAAGCCGGTGATTAAAGGGACGCGGATTGCTGTAGAGTTCCTTGTTGAGCTCCTCGCTGAAGGCTGGACCCACGCCCAGATCCTGCAAAACTACCCACATCTCACCGAGGCCGACATCCAGGCAGCTTTGCACTACGCCAGTGAGGTGATGAAACAAGAGAAAGTGTACCCACTGACGTTGTGAGCGGTGCAAAATTTTTAGCAAATGAAAATGTTCCCGGTGATGCGGTTCAGGCGGCTCGCCAAGAGGGCATTGATCTTGCCTGGGTCAAAGAGATAGCGGCTGGCGCTGACGATGACACAGTCCTAGCACTGTCGGTGGCTGAGGATCGCGTGTTAGGCACGTTTGATAAAGACTTTGGCGAAATGGCCTTTCGTCAAGGCCGGAATGCAACATGTGGCATCATCCTGTTAAGGCCACGACTGCGTTCGGCGACCTTCCTGGCCCGTTTTCTTATGTCTGTCCTGAGTCAACAAATCGACTGGACAAGCCATTTCGCTGTCGCACAGGAAGGCAGTATTCGGGTTATTTCCTTACCATAGTGCGGTCAATCCCAGGTCCTCAAAGTAGAGAACCCACCCCGGCCTGCGGCCACTCCTCCCAAAAGAGGGGATTAGAAGAGGGGGAGGGGGATATTACAGGGTAGAAGAGCCGGGACCGGCAAATTCGGACACCGGGTCACCAGCGATTCGGGCGTGGTACATCACCCGCGCTTCGGTCATGTCCCAGGGGCAGGCCCGGTGCAGCAGGCGACGGTTGTCCCACAGCACGGCGTCACCGGCGGTCCAACTGTGGTGATAGACGCGGGGCGGCTGGCAGGTGTGGTCCACCAGCGCCTGAAGTAAGCGTTCGGATTCGGCCGGGTCCAGGCCCGGAATGCTGTACGCATGACGACCGATCAGCAGGGACTTGCGCCCGGTCTCGGGGTGCGTTTTCACCAGGGGTCTCAGCGGCGGGTCCTGAACGTCCAAACCATAGCCGTTATAGTCGCCGCCCTTTTTGGCTGAAAATCCAATCTTCTTCTGTGAATAGCGGAGGGAATGGTGGGCTGACAGATTGGCGATTTTCTCTTTCGTGGCTGCATCAAGCGCATCATACCCGGCGCGCAAATCCGCCCAGCCGGTTTCCCCACGAGACGCAGGTACAACGTGGGCCGTGAACACCGCACCCTTGGCCTGCACCGGCATATAAGTGCTGTCGCAATGCCAGCCCATATTCCCTTTGAGCACCTGAATCATCTCGTCTGCATCGTCTTCAACGCGAATGCTGCCGTCTTTTTTGACGTTGCTGATCGGCACCAGATCAAACTCCAGCTCCCCGAAGCGTTTGGCAAATGCGATCTGCTGGTCATTGGAGAGATGCTGATCCGGGAAAATGAGCAGCGCGTACTCCAGCCACGTGTCGTACAGCCGGCTGAAGGTGGTCTCGTCAAGGTCGGCCAGCTTGAGTCCGGTTACGGTTGCCCCAAAGCTCGCGTCGAGCGGTTCAACATGAAAGTCTGTCATCGGTCGGCGTCCTCCTCAATTGTCTCAGCATGACGCGCGGAGGGAGAACTGTCAATCCGTTCCCGCTAAACGAAAAAGCCCTTGCTCACACAAGGGCTTCGGCAGAGCCACCCATCGGACTTGAACCGACGACCTACTGATTACGAATCAGTTGCTCTACCAACTGAGCTAGGGTGGCGTAGCGCGGTAGTTCAGGCAGGGATTCTACCAGTGAGGCGAACCGCGGGGCAAGCCCGAGGCGCTTCAGTCAAGCTGCTGCGATAACTCGTGCGCGGCCTGGGCCGGGTCGGTTGCCGCACTGATGGCCGAAATCATGGCAATCCCATGCGCGCCGGTCTCCACTACTTCAGCCACACGGGCGGTCCTGATACCGCCAATCGCAAAAACCGGCACTGTACTGTGAGCGACCGCCGCGCGTAAGCGGTCGAGCCCCTGTGGCTCGCCATAGGTAGCCTTTGAGGGCGTGTAATAAACCGGGCCGAAGACAATAAAGTCGGCTTTTTGGGCCGCGTCGATTTCTTGCTGGGAATGGGTTGAAACACCGATGAGTGTCTCGGCTCCCAATAGACGGCGTGCGTCTTCAACCGAAAGAGAGTGCTGTCCGAGATGGACGCCGTCGGCTTCAACGGCGAGAGCGATGTCCAGGCGGTCGTTCACCAACAGTTGCGCCTGATAACGCGATGTCAGCGCCCGAAGCCGCTCGGCTAATGTGTACAATTCGCGGCCTTCGAGGTCTTTTTCCCGCAGTTGGACGGCCCGCACCCCGCCGTCGAGGGCAGCGTGCACGACATCGGTAAGGGGCCGGTTGGCGGTCTGGGTGCGGTCGGTGACGAAATACAGGCGGAAGTTGAGCAGATGACCCCCTCTCCCTAACCCTCTCTCTCCAGGGGAGAGGGGACAGAGATGGGCTGACAGGCGCTAGGCGATCATCCCGTCGAGCGGGCTGGAGGCGGTTGCGTACAGCTTTTTGCCCATGCGCCCGGCCAGATAGGCTTTTCTGCCCGCTTCTACCCCCTGGCGCATGGCGTCCGCCATGAGAATCGGGTCTTTTGCCGCGGCAATGGCCGTGTTCATCAGCACCGCGTCACAACCCATCTCCAGAGCAACCGCGGCGTCCGAGGCCGTGCCCACGCCGGCGTCAACAATCACCGGCACGCTGCTGTGTTCGAGAATGATACGGATATTATACGGGTTGCGGATGCCGAGCCCGGACCCGATGGGCGCGGCCAGCGGCATGACCGCGGCGCAGCCCATGTCTTCGAGTTTTTGGCAGGAGATCGGATCGTCATGAATATAGGGCAGAACAATAAAGCCCTCGTCAACCAGGGTCTTGGCCGCCTCAAGCGTGCCCGGAATGTCGGGGAAGAGGGTCTTGTCATCGCCGATGACTTCCAGCTTGACCATATTGCCGACTCCGGCCTCGCGGGCCAGACGGCAGGTCCGCACCGCGTCCGCGGCGTTATAGCACCCGGCAGTATTGGGCAGGATGGTGTAGTGCTTGGGGTCAATATAGTCGAGCAGATTCTCCTGGTTGGGGTCGGTGATATTCACGCGGCGGACCGCCACCGTCACAATCTCGGCCCCCGAGGCCTCAATCGCCCGTTTGGTTTCCGCAAAATCCTTATACTTGCCCGTGCCAACAATGAGCCTGGAATGATATTCCTTGCCTGCGAGTACAAAGGGGTCTTTAGGGCCTGGCATGGCGTCCTCACTGTGTTGATCTGTGCGGTCTCTGACTAGCAGCCTCCGCCAACAAAATGGACGATCTCAACCTCGTCATCCGCTTTCAGTCCACAGTTGGCGTACTCGTCACGGGGGATAATATCCCGGTTGACCTCAACCGCAATCCGCTTGTTTCCCAGGCCGAGTTCTTCGACCAAGGCCGCGACCGTGATGCCCTCTCGGCACTCCCGCACATCGCCGTTGAGCTGCACTGTCATTGCGGCCTACCATATGCCCACGGGTTTCCCTTTACAACCCAGGAGGCTTCTGGTATTCCCCTGTCTGCCTATCCAGGCATATCTGGATGGACATCTTTCCAACCCGCTATCACCAAGGAGTACCCCATGGCTACCGTCACCCGCGCCCTGATTAGCGTGAGCGACAAACGTGGCGTCGTTGATCTGGCTCGCGGCCTGGCTGCACTTGATATTGAAATTCTCTCAACCGGCGGCACGGCCAAAGCGCTGACCGCGGCCGGGATTGCGGTGACACCGGTCGAAGATTTTACCGGTTTTCCCGAAATGCTCGACGGCCGGGTGAAGACCCTGCACCCACGCATACACGCCGGCATTCTGCATCGCCGGAGCGACCCTAGCCATCTTGAAGCCATGACCCAGCACGACCTCAAAGCCATTGATCTGGTGGTGGTCAACCTCTATCCGTTTGAACAAACCGTGGCCAAGCCGGACTGTCGCTTTGCCGACGCGATTGAAAACATCGATATCGGCGGGCCGTCTCTCTTGCGCGCTTCCGCCAAAAATCACGCCGACGTGGGCGTCGTTGTGGACCCGGACGATTATCCGGCCGTTCTGGCCGCGCTCACAGAAGACGGCGCCCTGTCTGCCGAGCACAAGCTCGCCCTGGCTAAGAAAGCCTTCCGGTTAACCGCCCGCTACGATGGTGCCATTGCCGATTACTTGGGCAGCCTCGACGGAGAAGAGCGCCGGCCCTTTGGCGAAACCCTGCATCTGCAATACGTCAAGGCCCAAGACCTCCGCTACGGCGAAAACCCGCACCAGTCCGCGGCTTTTTACCGCAGCCCGGTCGTCCGGGAAGCGTGTATTGCCAACGCCAGACAGCTCCAGGGCAAGGAGCTGTCGTATAATAATATTGTGGATGCCAATGCCGCGTTTGCCCTGCTCCAGGAGTTTGATGAAATTGCCGCGGTGGCCATTAAGCATACCAACCCGTGCGGCGTGGCAACCTCGACGGACTCTCTGGCCGATGCCTTTCGGAAGACGCGCGCCTGCGATCCGATTTCCATTTTTGGCGGGATTGTTGGTTTGAATCGCGAGGTCGATGCCGCGACCGCGCAGGAAATCCTGAACCTGTACGAACAGGGATTTCTTGAGATTGTGCTTGCCCCCGGCTATGCGGCCCCGGCCCTGGAGATGCTGGCCTCGTCCAAGCGCCTCCAGAACATCCGTTTGCTGGAAATCCCTCTCCCTCAAGAAGGAGGGACAGACACGCAGCCGGCCCGCTATGAGGCCAAACCGATTACCGGCGGCCTGCTGTATCAGGAACGCGACACCGGCCAGGTCAATGTGCGCGCTTGCGAGGTCGTAACCAAACGTCAGCCCACCGACGCGGAGTACCAAGCCCTGGCCTTTGCCTGGCGGGTGTGCAAACACGTCAAGTCCAACGCCATTGTGCTGACCTTGAGCGATCAGGTCGTTGGCGTGGGTGCCGGTCAGATGAGCCGGGTTGACTCTGCCAAGATTGCCGTCTCTCGGGCGCGCGACCTCGGGCTGGACACCCACGGCAGTGTGGTCGGCTCGGATGCGTTTTTTCCTTTTCGTGACGGGCTCGACGTGGTGGCCCAGGCCGGCGCAACCGCTGCGATTCAGCCCGGCGGTAGCCTGCGGGACAAGGACGTCATTGCCGCCGCGGACGAGCACGGCATGGCCATGGTTGTCACTGGTATGCGGCATTTTCGGCATTAGCCATGAAAGTACTGGTGATTGGCAGCGGCGGCCGGGAACACGCCCTGGTGTGGAAGATTCGCCAGAGTCCGCGCGTCTCGAAAATTTACTGTGCGCCGGGTAACGCCGGGATTGCCGAGCACGCCGAGCTGGTTGCGCTTGCCGCGGACGATATTGATGGGCTGTGTGCCTTTGCTGAAAAAGAACGGATCGGGCTGACTGTTGTCGGTCCTGAGTTGCCGTTGAGTCTCGGTATCGTTGATCGGTTTGAGTCGCGGGGTCTGCGCGTGTTTGGCCCGAACCGGGCCGCGGCCCAGCTTGAAGGCAGTAAAGCCTTTACCAAGGCACTCATGCAGCAGCAGGGCGTGCCAACCGCAGCCTTTGGTGTGTTTTGCGACCCGGACGAAGCCAGCCGCTATGTCGAAGAAGTCGGGGCGCCGATTGTGGTCAAAGCCGATGGTCTCGCCGCGGGAAAAGGCGTCCTGTTGTGCGCCACCCAAGCCGAAGCCCAGGCTGCAATCACTACCATCATGCGCGAGCGTCAGTTTGGCGATGCGGGCGACCAGGTAGTAATTGAAGAGTTTCTGCGCGGCGAAGAGGCCTCGTTTCTGGCCTTGACAGATGGCACCCATATTCTTCCCCTGGCCTCTTCCCAGGATCACAAGCAGGTCTTTGACGATGACCGAGGGCCGAATACCGGCGGGATGGGAGCCTACTCGCCGGCACCGGTCGTCACCCCGGCATTGACCGACCGGATTATGCAGGACATCCTCAGCCCGGTCGTCCACGGGCTCAGACAACGCAATATCGTGTATAAAGGTGTCCTGTACGCTGGCCTGATGATCCACCACGGTCAGGCGAAAGTCCTTGAATTCAACGTCCGCTTTGGTGACCCGGAATGTCAGCCGCTCATGCTGCGCCTCAAGTCAGACCTGGTCGAAGTCATGGAGGCCGTGATTGATGAACGCCTCGACCAGGCAAGCCTCGACTGGGATGAGCGCGCCGCAGTCTGTGTCGTGCTCACAGCTGGAGGCTATCCGGGCAGCTATGAGAAGGGGCGGGTGATTGCCGGATTGGAGCAGTTCGCGGACTGGCAGGCCGGGGCGGTTTTCCATGCCGGCACAAGACGACAGGCAGACGCGCTGGTCACCAATGGTGGCCGTGTTCTGGGTGTGACCGCGACGGGCGCGGATATTCGTCAGGCTATTGCAACAACCTATCAGGCGGTGCAACGCATTTCGTGGCCGGACATGCACTATCGGCGCGATATTGGTCAGCGAGCACTGACAGGCTAATCATGGCACAGATTCGGCCCTTTCGCGCGTTACGCTATAATCCGGCGGTTGTTGGCGATTTGAAAAAAGTCGTCTCCCCGCCGTATGACGTGATCAGTCCAGAACAACAGACGCTCCTCCATCTCCAGAGTCCGTATAACGCCACCCATCTCGACTTCAATACAGCGGACGACCCCTATACAGCAGCGGCCCAGACTTTTCAGACCTGGCTATCCCGGCGGGTTGTGCAGCCCGACCCGGAGCCGGGCTTTTACTGCTACACGCAGGAGTTCACACTCCAGGACGGCCAACTCCGCCGCCGCACCGGTATTTTTGTCGCGCTGCGGGTTGAAGATTTCGAGTCTGGGGTCATTCGCCCGCACGAGCGCACCTTTGAGCCGGCCAAGAAGGATCGCCTCGCCCTGTTGCGGGCCTGCCGGGCACATCTGAGTTCGATCTTCTGTCTCTACGCCGGCGCGGGCTGGTCGCTCGAACACACCCTCCGGGACGCACTCGCCCGGCCGGCTGCGGTTGATATCGCGGACGACGCAGATGTCACCCATCGGCTGTGGCCCATTCAGGACGCGGCAACCATTACGGACATTACGGCTCAACTCTCGGACACATCGTTGATTATCGCCGACGGCCATCACCGCTATGAAACCGCGCTGCAATACAGTCGCGAGCGGACGGCGGAAACGGGCGCGGACGAGGATAGGCCCTTTCATTACGTCCTGGCGTATCTGACCAGTGCTGAGGACAGCGGCCTGACTATTCTCCCAACCCATCGACTCATCCGGCAGACCCGTCTGCCCAGTCCGACCAATCTGCAAGCCGTTCTCAAGCGTGATTTTCGACTGACCCGTTATGCGCCGGCCCAACGCCAGGCGTTTCTGAACGCCCTTTCAGCACCCGGCCCGGAGCGTCGTATCGGGTGCGTCATGGCCGGAGCCGAGCATGACTGGCTGTTATCCTTTGATGATCGGGCAACGCAGGGCCTGCCCGCCTCGGCGGCCATGCGAGCGCTTGATGTCACCGTGTTGCACGATGTGCTCTTCGAGCGTTTTCTGGGCCTGCCGCCTGACGTCCAGAAGCAGGCCGTCTCGTATACGAGCGATACCGACGAGGCGTTGCAACGTGTGAGCACAGGGGACGCTCAGGCCGCCTTTCTCCTGCGTTCAACAACCTTTGCACAGATTCAACGGGTCTGTGCAGGCGGTGAGACCATGCCGCAGAAGTCAACCTATTTCTATCCCAAGCTGTTGACCGGCCTCGTGTTCTACCATCTGGAACAGGGCTAACTGCGGGCAGAGTCGATCAGAATCGTCGCCCGCCGCCACCGCCGCCAAACCGCCGTCGTTCCGGTGGACGCGCAGCGTTGATCTTCAGGACCCGACCCAGGACCTCTTGGCCGTTAAATTTTTCAATAATCGCGTCAGCCTCTTCTTTCGAGCCCATTTCGACAAAGGCGAAGCCCTTTGATTGCCCGGAGAAGCGGTCAGTGACTACGCTGACCGAACTGACCGTACCGACCTCGGCAAAGACCTTTTCCAAATCGGTGTTTCCCGCGGAATAGGGCAGGTTGCCGACAAAGAGCCGCGTGCCGGATGACTGACGGGGTTGTGAGGGTGGTCGGCTCGCAACCGGGGAAGGTCTCCCCCGCCTGCCATCCCGAACGGGTAGGGGACCACCCCGGCCGGGTTTGACCTCATTGACAGTGAGGGCCTGTCCCTCGACTTCTTTGCCGTTCAGGTCTGAGATGGCCGCCTGAGCGGCCGCTTCCGTCTCCATTTCGATAAAGCCGAACCCCCGAGACAAACCGGTAGCCGGGTCGGTGATAAGTTCGGCAGACTGAAGGCTCCCAAATGGGGTGAATAAATCTTCAAGCTCGGGAAAGCAGAGCATGGGGGGGAGATTACCAACGTATAGTTTAACAGCCAAAAATATGTCTCCTCTCGTTCCGTTTCGCCTTATCCACCCTGTCGATTCTGAGGTGGGGATGGAAGGTAGCAAATTCTCTTTTCGATTACAATAAAAGATGAAGAAGGGCGGGCCCAGGAATTTATTGTTCCCCTAGCGGTGAGATGATAGCATTTCTGTTCTACGCAGACTTCAGCCTGGTACTGCGCTTTGGTACAGTATGGATACGCAAGCCTCGATCCGTAGCCCGGCCCTGTCGGTGGTTATTCTGAGCGGTGGAAAAAGCTCGCGCATGGGGAGGCCGAAGGCGCTGCTCCCCTTTGATGACAAGCCGCTTATCGCCCACCTGGTTCAGCGGCTGTCCCAACGCTTTACCGATATCGTTGTGGTCGCCGCACCGGACCAGACCCTGCCGTCCTTGCCGGTCACGCTGGTTCACGATGCTGTGGCCTATCAGGGTCCGGTCGGCGGCCTGTACTACGGCCTGCGAGCGATCCGCGGCACGGCAGCCTTTGTCACGTCATGCGATGTGCCCTTTCTCCAGTTGCCGTTCATCGACTATCTCGTCTCGCAGCTCGATCACAACGGTCATGCCTATGATGTGGTCGTCCCCGTGTGGCAGGATCGGCTTCAGCCGCTGCACGCCGTGTATCGTCGGAGCGTCGTTCCCCATTTGCAGGAACAGCTCGCGACCCAACGCCTCCGCCCGATCTATTTGTATGATACCGTGCCAACCCGAAAAGTGCCCCCAACGGAAATCAAACGCTTTGACTCCGAGGGGCTGAGTTTCCTCAATATGAATACCCAGGCGGACTATCAAGCGGCCCTGGCCCGATGGCGGACGCTGTTTGCACCCATTTCCTGCACGGTTGAGTTATTCGGCGTTGCGCGCCTCACCGCCCGCACCCCGCGTGTCCCGCTGACCCTCCCGGCGGAGGCAACCCTCGGGGAGGCCCTGACAGTCTTAGGAGCGGAATGTCCCGCGCTCCTGGGTTCGGTGCTGTCTGCGGATGAGGCGGGACACACCAGCTTACAGAGCGGCTATACCTGCAATATCAATGGGAAAGACTTTGTTCGAGACGCGCACACCCGCCTCCGGGCGGGTGACAGCCTGTTAATCCTGTCGAGCGATGCGGGCGGATAAACCATGTACGGGTTCCACGGCCGTCTGCTCCGGATAGACCTCACCACGCAGTCGTACACCTGGCAGGACATCGAAGCGGCTCGGCTCACCGCGGTGCTGGGCGGTGTGGGCCTGGGCGCGTCCCTGCTGTACGACTGCGCACCCCCTGGCGTTGAGCCGCTCTCGGCGGACAATCCGCTCATTTTCACCAGCGCCCCGTTAGTCGGAACGGGCCTGACCACAACCGCCAAGTATGCCGTTGTCACCAAGTCGCCCCTGACCGGTTTTATTGCGGACTCGCTCTCTTCCAGTTTTTTTGCGCTGGAGCTCAAGCGGGTCGGAGTCGATGCGCTGGTGATTACTGGCGCGGCCGAGCGGCCCACCTATCTTCTGATAACGGACAACGGAGTCGAGTTTCGAGCGGCAGCCGGTCTGCTGGGACTGAGCGCCCAGGAAACCGAAGAACGCATTCGGCGCACGGTCCGCACGGAGGAAGAGGCAGAGGTTCGGGTTGCCGCCATCGGGCGGGCGGGGGAGAACCTGGTTCGTTTTGCAACCCTCAGCAACGAGGGTCGGCACGCCGGACGGGGTGGCGTCGGAGCGGTGTTCGGCGCCAAGAAACTCAAGGCCGTCGCCCTGCGGGGGCATCGCCGGGTGACAGTCGCCGATACAGAGGCGGTGGAAAAAATCGTCGCCACATTACGTGAGCGGAGTGTTGGGCCACACACGGCAAAATACCGTGAAATTGGAACGGTGGCGAACCTGGCAGTCTTTGATCGGCTGGGTAGTCTGCCGACCTATAATTTTCAGAACACCCCGTTTGCCCAGGCGGAAGCACTCAGCGGAGAATCTTTTATCACCAAGAGTTTCAGCCAGACGCACGGCTGTGCCGCGTGTACCATTCGATGTGAGCGCCTGTTTCGATCCCTGAGCGGTGAGGCTCAACGGCTTGAATACGAAACCCTCTTTGCGTTTGGTCCGCTGTGCGGCATTGAGGAGCCGGACGCGGTCCTGCGGGCCGCCCGGCTGTGTGACCGGTACGGACTGGATACCATTAGCACCGGCGGCACTATCGCCTGGGCGGCAGAATGTGCGGACAAGGGTCTCTGGCCTGAGATGCGTGCAACAGGGCTGTCCTTTGGCAATGCAGGGGCGATTCTCGCCCTGATTTCGGACATTGCCCACAGGCGAGGAGTGGGGGAAGTCTTGGCCGAGGGCTCGCGGCTGGCGTCCACCCGCATCGGGGCCGAAACACAGGGCTTCGCCATGCATGTCAAAGGCATGGAGCTGCCGGGCTACGAGCCGCGCAGCCTCAAGACCATGGCGCTCGGTTTGGCGGTCAGCCCACGCGGAGCCTGCCATAACCGCTCAGGAGCGTATGAGGCGGATTTCTCAGGCCAGGTTGATCGTCTGCAAGCCGATGCCGGTCGCGGGGCGCTGGTTGTCGCGTCCGAAGACTTCTCCGCAGTCCTGGATTCACTGATTGTGTGCAAGTTTTTACGCAAATGCTTCGACGATTTTTACGCTGAGGCAGCCCACCTTATGAGCGCGGTAACGGGGTGGAATTATACCGCCACAGACCTCAAGCAGGTCGGCGAACGTATCAACACGCTCAAGAAACTGTTTAATATGCGTGAGGGCTGGCGGCCTGAGGACGACTGGCTACCGCCCCGTCTCTTAACCGAGCCGCTGTCGAGCGGCGTTGCTCAGGGAGTAGGCCTGACCCCGGATGAGCTTCGCCTGATGATTCAAAGCTATTACGCCGCCCGAGGCTGGAACGAGCAGGGATTGGTCAGAGAGGAGAAAAAGCGGGAATTAGGGCTCTGAAGTCAATGTCAAAGGCAGAAAAACTGAAGGAAGAAATCGGCTGGCTTAAAGTTGTTTTTGGTATTTTAGTTGTCACTGATATTTCCATGATCGCGTGGCTCGCTCAGAATGCGAGCCAAACCGCTTCCTTGCTCGTCGCGGTTTGTGTTTTTGCGGTTGCCTGCGTTACTCTCGGAATTGTATGAGTCAATCATACTGCGTACCGAAAAATTGACGAACTGGAGGACCTGTAATGGACTGGCTTGTCATCTTTGCTTTTGCCGTCTTTCTGACCGGTCTCGGTATCGTAGCCGGCGAGGCGATTTCCCATGCCCGCGAATCATCCCCGCGCAAGCCTGAGAAACCAACGCAATAGTTGCGCCCCTGAGAAAGATGTTTATGCACGGAGCATAGGAGAGATACCTTAATTATGTACGAATCAAAAAATGTCTTAGGCGAAAAACTCCAGGTGTGCAGCTCACGACCGTTAACCGGTTTCTATCGAGACGGCTGCTGCAATACCGGCAGGGAAGATGTCGGTCTGCATACTGTGTGTACTCAAGTTACCGAAGAATTTTTGGTCTTCTCCAAGGCAAAGGGTAACGACCTGAGCACACCCCGCCCGGAGCTTGGCTTTGACGGCCTCCAGCCCGGAGACTGCTGGTGTCTGTGTGCACTACGCTGGAAGGAGGCCTATGAGGCCGGAGCTGCACCCGTAGTGATACTGGCCTCCACCCACGAGGCCACCCTCGAACATATTCCCTTGGCGCTACTGAAAGAACACGCCCGGGACTTGCATTAGCGAGGCCGCCTGATCTCCCTTCTCAGAAGGGGGTCCCCTGGTGGAGCATCAGGCTGGAGAAGGTACTGTTGTGCTAAAAATATCCGATTGGGAAGAGCGTTTCCGCAAGGATATAGAGAAGATTGACGAATCGCAGAGACAAAAGGCGGGAGCCATTCTGCCAGTCATTCCTAACCGTGAGGACTGGAACGAATTTCTCGGCTTGATGAGAACGTTTTGGAGGAGAGCTGTTGGCGATTTTCCGTGTTGTCTCCTCATCCTTTATGACGGCTTAGCTTTTTACGAGTATGACGAGAACACATTCTGGCCTCAATTCGCTGAAGCTGTCGGTGGCGAACGAATCTCAACCAGTCTACAAAGTGAAATCAACGAATCTTTTGCAAAGGCGTCTCGAACGTGCAGCTTGCAAATTCTACAACGACCGGACAGTAGGGACTATGTTGGTTCTGCTGTTCACCATATAGGGGTTCCGCTTTCATTATGGGACGAATTCCTTGAAATCTGCGAGTGGATGTTATCGCGGGATGACTGGACTGGATGGTCAGATGAAAAATGGTCTGAAATCGCAATCAAACGTGCAGGTGGTCGAACGAGGCTCAGAAACTTTCTACTGGACAACCGTGAGGCCGCTAGTGATTTCATTCAAGAGATGCACAAGGCCCGCAAAAGCCTGAGTGAAGATCAGAGCCTTAAAATCAGCGATTTGCAACAGGCGTCTCTCTTGCGTCAGGAGTATTTTGACGAAGTTCCTGAGACCGCAGAATTTCTTCGCCCAGAAGACCCTGACTCTCTTATTCGAGACCGGGCGCGCCTTGTCTGGGATGATGACCAAGCTCGTATCTATCTCCAACTACCCGCCGTGTCTAATGACAAGTTGCCAGCAACATGGAAGGTTGGATCACTTACGCAAGAGGCGGCTTCCATACCTGATACGCTAGATTTGAATGCGGAAGCATTTACTCCTCAACTTTCTTTGAGTCTTGAATCCGAGCAGCAGCACGAAACACAACGACTGCAAGGAATTGAGCCTTGGGGGCTGTTTGATTCGGAGTGGAATAGATTTGTCAATCCTGCGCGCGGGCACTTTCCAGTTCATACTTATACGATTATCTCCCGCAACCCCTTAGACGCTATTCAACGGAAAGGCTTTGATGAGGAAGACAGTCCAAAAAATGATCTGTATGAACTCGAAGACGGTACAACCTGCTACGTGACTCGTCTGTGGCCTGTTGAGAACCACGTAGAACTCTCCATTATTCACGGAGGGATAACCAAAAAGCTGACCTTCCGTTCTCGGGAGGACGGTCCAGACGCAGTAAATTGGGAACGCCATGAGGAATCCGAAAACCACGCGCAACCTTTAACCAGCCCCAGCCAATTGGCCGTCAGAGATTATGTCGTCCACACTGACCACGGAACCGCTCAATATCACGGGCTTAGGCATCTGACTTTTGAAAAGACCCCGGGATATTATCTCTGTCTTGAGTATGCCGGCGGCGACAAATTATACGTACCCAATAAAGACATCGGTCTGGTCCAGAAGTATAAACGGGAAGATAGAAAAGCACCGATCCTGGCTCATTTGAAGAAAGCTCGAAAGCGCGTTAGGCGGAGTTAATAATGGATTCCCTCACTGCACGTTTTAACACGGAAGTCTTTGGCCCTTACCTCGCCCTGCTCAAGGCTCAGTACCGTTTTCATTCTCAATTTTCCCACGCGAAGCAAATGTGGGAACAGCGGCTCACGATGGAAGAGTTGATTCGAGGCCCATACCTGGAGAAGGCGCAGATATATGCGGAAGGCGAGCCCTTGGACAAGATCTCCTTACATGAAAAAACACGAGCAACAATTAAGACTCGGCTCGGTGGACGGTCTCTCTACCGTCATCAGACAGACGCCCTCAAGTTACTGCTGGCGGGAGAAAATTCCATCATTGCTACCGGTACGAGCAGCGGCAAGACGCTGTGCTATCAGATTCCCATTCTTGACGACTTGCTCCGTAATCCGTCACCAGGGCTGCGCGCGATTATCATTTATCCGCTCAATGCCCTTGTCAACGATCAGTTGGGCGAATGGGAGGAGATGCTTGGGGAACATCCTCACATCACTTTTGCCCGCTTTACTGGGCAAACTCCCAATTCACAAGAACAGTATGAAGAGCGGTTGAGGGCAGTTATTAGAGAACAACTCGCCGACAAACAACTGACCCAACAAGAGAAGCAACGTGAGGTTGAGCGACGCCTGAGAGAACAACTCGCCGACGACCCTAAAAACCGCCTCAACCACCGGGAAGCTATCCGCACCAATCCGCCCCAGATACTCATTACCAATTTCTCCATGTTGGAATATCTGATGGAGCGTCCGGTGGACGCACCGATTTTTGGAGATGCGCGCCTCAGGTTTCTGGTTCTGGATGAAGTACACGCCTACCGTGGGGTACAGGCTACGGAGATTGCCTTCTTGGTTCGACGTCTTAAAGACCGTCTAAAGACTGAAAAACTTGTCAGTATTGCCACTTCCGCCACCCTGGGTAAGCCGGATGACCCCAGTAGTGAAGCTAGAGTTCGCCGGTTTGCGGCCGAGCTTTTTAAGGAAGACTTTGTTGAACCAAATCCGATCTACGGAACACCGGCTCAGCCTCAACTTGAAACGCCCTCGTTTCGCCCCACTGCGGTTCAATACCTCAACGCGGCTGAGTCTTTACGGGCTGGAAAGGAAGAGGCTGCACGGCAATCGCTCTGCCCGCATCACCCCGACAGAACGCTAGTGACACTGCTCGAATGTGATGAGAATTTATATCGTCTGCGAAACGCAATTCTCACACAGCCTTTATTATTGAGTGAGGCGGCTCGTCAACTATGGCCGGATGATTCTCAAGCCGAAAATGGCCTGCAAGCTTTGTTGGAGATCGTTGCAGCGGCTAAACGAGACGAGACGCATGACGATTTATTACCGACGCGATTGCATTATTTTGTGCGGGCGCAAGATGGTCTTCATGTTTGCCTCAGTCGGCAGTGCCCGGCACGACGCGCCGGAAAGCCCGCGTTCTTCGTCTCCCGAAAGAATGAAGACACCCCCGAAGGACTCTGCCCTGATTGTTCTCAAGTAGACCGTCGGTCAAACCTAGTTGAAGTTGTCACATGCCGTAAGTGTGGCTACCTGTACGGCGCTCTGCAAGACTTGGGGCCGCGGCGCGCGCAAAACCCGGAAGCCGGAAACGATAAGCCTTACTTTGATTCTTTTGCTACCGAGTTAGGCTGGGCCGCAGATTCCTTCTGGTCATATTTCAGCGTGGAAGAAGACCTGCCATACCCAAGCCAGCCCAACGCTGACGATGAAGACGAGGAGCAGGACAATCTGTTTCTTAGTCCCGCAGAACTGGACTGGTGTGTCACCTGTGGAAAAAAGAACGAGCAAGGCGCGGGAGACAACTGTCGATGTGTGTCTCCCCATCTCCGCAAAATACAAGTCTTCCACCGCCAATGCCACCATTCCGGCAAGCCCAAAGACAATGACAATTTATACAGTCAGCAGAAAAAGCCGTTGATCTCATGCCCAAATTGTGGAGCGCGTAATGGCTCAGGTCTTGAACCGGTACGGCGGTTTCAGGAATCGGACGACGAAACCGGCTTGGCTATGGCTATTCCACTCTCACACTTTCAGGTCAGTTCCGGCCAAGCGACAGTAAAGCCTCCACGCAAGCTGCTGTGTTTTACTGACCATCGCCAACGTGCTGCAGCTTTTCCTGCATTATTGGAAGAAGAAACGTTCACGCATGACCTGGGACGAATGATTGTCAGGATCGTGCACGCGCAAAAAATCCCGCTCGATTTCGTAAGTCTCGGAGAAGCCTTAGCCGAGCGCGCTGACCCACAGTTACCCGACTATGACCCGGATTTTTTCCTACCCGCTTCGCGTCTTCCAGACGATCCCTTGGATGCCAAAGGTAAGCGAGACCTCTGGATTGCGGAAACGTTCAGCTATTTCGGTATACCGGACTCCGCCCGTGAATCCGTGGAAGACTTGGGTTTGGTGGCAGTGGAATATCACCTCAAGGAGGCCGATAAAGAGCGCTTTCACGAGCTACTTCCTGCCGGAGACCTTTCGCTCTCAGAATCTACCAGCGCTTTACAGATTTTGCTTAGATTTATCCGACAGAGAAAAGCATTCACCTTACCTAAAGGGCGAGTCCAGCCTGACGCAACTGCGTTTGGTCGTGTTACGGCTGATATTGCTTACGCTCTTCGCCGCGAAGGAAAGGACAGCGTTCAGGGCTGGCTGCCACGCCGTAATAAAGACGTCAGCTACCGCGATAATTTCATTACCGATTACTTGCGTCGGTTATTGAATCTACCGCCAGACAAGACGTACAAGCTCGGAGAGACAATTTGGGACTTTCTCACTTCCCAGCCTCTCCTTATCGAGCACAGGGGAAGATGGAAACTCGACCACGAGAACTTGTTCGTTGTGAAAGCTCCAGCACGATATGAGTGTGACCGCTGTGGAATAGTCACGACCTACTCCGTTCGACAATGTTGTCCACGCAAAAAATGTGTTGGAAAATTACGAGCCCGCCCGTTCGATGCCTTACGGGAGAACATAATTGCTCGTTGGGTAGCGAGCGCGGGCGAGACACAATTTACAACCTTAAAGTCTGAGGAGCATACAGCCCAGATCAATAAAGACCTCGCTAAAAAAATTGAGGATGAGTTTCGCGCCGAAGGAGTGAATTTACTCAGCAGCACGACCACCTTTGAGATGGGTATAAACATAGGTGATCTCCAAAAGGTCTTGCTTCGTAACGCTCCCCCGACGAGCGCGAATTATGTGCAAAGGGTCGGGCGTGCGGGGCGAGGTGAGGACAAAAACGCTGTCTGTGTAACCCTCTGCCGTCGGACAAAATACGACGCCGATGCGTGGAGCGACCCGCCCAACCGTTTGATGTCCGGTGAAGTACGCACGCCAACCGTGTTCACCGAGAACCGTGTCATCGCACAGCGCCATTTGAACGCTGTCGCTTTCTCACAGTTCTTGCGTGTCGAAATCGCCGGTAAACAACCGTTGGGAGAAGTAAAACAGTATATCCCCTCGGGAGCATTCTTGCCGCCTGACCTAATCCGCAAGCTAAAGATACCTGCTGAATGGTTTCAGAGAAGCCCGGCCACTCTGTGCTTAGATTTTCTGAAATGGCTCAAAACCCAGAGAGAGAAAGATGTTTTTCAGACTCAGGCGGGACAATCATTATTGAATGCTGCCGGCGATTTCAATTCGGGTCAGAAGACGGCATGCGAAACATATGAAGAGATATTGGGCGACATTGGAAACGAATTATCCGCTCTTATGAACGAGCGTCAGAAATTGTTTAACCAGGGTAAGCCCGTTGGAGATATTGAGCGCGCTGTGAAAAATTTGTTGCGTAGTGACATCATCTCAGTTCTAGCAAAACGTGGATTCCTGCCTCGCTACGCCTTTCCATTAGATGTTGTGACCTTGGAAACTGGCTGGAATCGTTGGTCGCGTGATACCGATGTAGAGCTGAGTCGTGACCGTGGCATTGCTCTCGCAGAGTTCGCGCCCGGAGCACAGGTGATCGCCCACAAAAAAGTCTTCACCAGCGCCGGACTGTATGTTGTCAGCAGTACCGATAAACCGGAACGTCGCTGGTATGCAAAGTGTCCAAGTTGCGAGCAAATTCGTACCGCACAACTCCAAGACCAACTCATTGGCAGTTGCTCTGTCTGCCAAAATCCAATCACGAATCAACGTCTTAAAGCTTTTGTTGAGCCGTCCGCATTCAGCGTGAGGATAGAGAAAAAATCAGGGGGAGCGGAAAGACATCGACGCGCCTCATTGATTCGACAACGGCAAACGCTGACGCACTTTATTGATTCTGTAGAAGAGTCACACTTTCAGGATTCTGGCATCTTCTCCATAGCCCTGAAGGAAGGCGGGACCCTGTTTCGCTATAACCTGGGACCGGAAAATAAAGGCTTTGTTCTGTGTCCCTCTTGCGGATACAGTGAGCCACAGAGAGGTTTCAAAGCTGGTAGGAAGCACAAAAAATTGCGAGCGTTGTCAGGAGGAGTGGACTGTGAGAACCAGCACCCCTGGCGCAAGCCGTTGGCGTATGGTCATGAGTTTCGGAGTTTCTGTCTCATAGCGCGTCCGAGCGGTTATCCTCGCGTCGAATCACTGGCCTTTGCCCTGCAAAAAGGACTCTGCCGTTTTCTGGATATCGAAGCCTCTGACATCGGCGTTTCGTGGCGTTGGCTTGCCAACCGAAAGGCCGCTGACAGTTCACAGGCCGAAATAATCCTGTATGACCGTACTCCAGGAGGCGCAGGATTTGTCAAGGATGGGTTCGATAATTGGTCGCAGGTCGTTAAAAAAGCGCACGATGTCTGTGACGCCTGCCACTGCGAAGAAGCATGCTACGATTGCTTAAAAGATTACGGCAATCAGATTCATCACGAAAAATTGAACCGTCATGAGGCTAATGAATATTTCAAATCCTCACATTGACACAATTTCCGTGTTTCACTATTCATGTGCCATGAAAAACATCACCATCACCCTGCCGGAGGATGTCGCTCGATGGCTGCGGATCAAGGCCGCGGAAAACGATCGTAGCGTGTCCAGATGGCTGGCCGAGTTGCTGGAAGGAATGCAACGCCGGGAGGACGAGTACGAGGTTGCAATGTATCGTGCCTTGGCGATCAAGCCCCGCAAGATGGAGTGGGTCGACGGGCGTAAGCCGACGCGAGAGGAGCTGCATGACCGAGCCGCTTTTCGTTGACACCAACATCCTCGTCTACCGTTACGATATCAGAGAGCCTGAGAAGCAAGCACGCGCCGACGCTTGGTTCCGGTTCGTCTGGCGCTCGCGCAGGGGACGGCTGAGCTTTCAGGTCCTGCAAGAGCTCTATTCGACACTCACTCGCAAGTTGAGGCCGGCCATGCCTGTCACGGACGCACGACAGATCGTCCGCAGTTTCACCTCTTGGCATCCCGTTTCGATTGACCTCGCCATCCTTGAACGAGCCTGGCTCCTGCAGGACCGCCACTCTGTATCCTGGTGGGACGCGCTCATAGTCGCTGCCGCACAGACCTGTGAGTGCAAGGTGCTCCTGACCGAAGACCTGCAACACGGCCACGAGTTCGGTACGGTCCGGGTGCTTAATCCGTTTGCGTCGCCGGCCCGGACGCCGGAAGAGGTATTGGAAGCCCTGGTGTCGTGAACGATTTACCGCGTGCTAGGTAACCGCCGCCTATGCTGCTCTTGGGCGAGGCTTACCCAAACAGCCGCCTCACCGCACACCGAAAGCCCGGCATCACGTCCTCGCCCCCTAACTCATCCTCTTCTCCCAGCGCCTGTACGTCGCGCGGCGAGCGATAGACGTAGACTGTCCGGGTTGTGGGTTCTACTATCCATACCAAACAAGTCCCGGCCGAGAAATACTCGGCGATTTTGGTTTGCACGGCGCCAAAACGATCTGAAGGCGAGGTGACCTCAACCGCCAGGTCCGGCGCAAACGGCCAATACGTTTGGGGAATACCGGTCTCGGGAATGCGCGCCTTGGCGATGAACGCGGCGTCTGGAGCGCGGACGATATCGGGGGCACGTCGTAAGATGAAGCCGGTTTTCGCACCGTTGCAAATGCCCAAATTGTGCGCTTCAACGTATTCATCAAGAATACGACCGATCCGGACTGTCAATACTCCGTGCTCGCCACCGGTCGGTGCCATACGAATCAGCTCTCCTTCGACGAGTTCGTATTTGTAGTCGTCAGCGGGCAGGTCAAACAGCTCTTCGGCGGTCATGAGTGCGTGCTGACTGAGAGCGGCCATCGACTTCTCCTTATGATATGTTCTCTCCGCTCAACTCATCGGCTTCCCCCAACACCTAGACGGCGAGCGGGAGGGGTGCCGCTCATGCTTGCGCGGTGCGGTTGACGCTGACCCGCACCGCGCAATACTTGAACTCGGGAATTTTCCCGTAGGGGTCCAGCGCTTCATTTGTCAGCAGGTTCGCGGCGGCTTCCTGATAGCAGAAGGGGATGAAAATCTCGTTGCGTTGCAGGCCGGCATCCACCCGCGCGTAGGCGGTGATCTCACCCCGGCGTGAGGCAATGGTCAGCAGGTCGCCTTCTGCGCCGTCCAGCGCGGCCAGGTCTTCAGGATGTACGTTAATCACAGGCTGTGGTTCGATGGCGTCCAGGACGCTTGCCCGACGGGTCATCGCGCCGGTATGCCAGTGTTCGAGCTGGCGACCGGTAATCAGCACAAACGGAAACTCGGTATCAGGCAGTTCGTCAGCACGAATCAGACGTGCGGGGACGAACCGGCCTATGCCGTCCGAGGTCGGAAAAGTCTTTTGAAACACCACTGGCCGGCCCGGATCGTCTTCGGCCCAGCAGGGGTAGGTGACGGAGTCCTGGCTCTCGAGCCGTGACCAGCTGATTCCCTCAAGGGCGGATATGGCCTGACGCATCTCCTCAAAGACCGCCGCGGTATCGCGATACTGCCAGTCCAGTCCCAGACGGCGGGCCATCTCTTGAATAATGTCCAGGTCCTGACGGGTCTGGCCCGGCGGGTCAAGCGCTTTGCGGGCGAGCTGTACGCGCCGGTCGGTGTTGGTGAATGTGCCGGTCTTCTCCGGGAGCGCGGACGCCGGCAGGATCACGTCAGCAAATGTCGCAGTTTCGGTCAGGAATAAGTCCTGCACGACCAGATGGTCAAGCTTGGCCAACGCCTGCCGCGCGTGATGCAGATTGGGGTCGGACATGGCCGGGTTTTCGCCCATGATGTACATGCCGTGCAACCGGTCGTCGAGAATGGCGTCCATGATCTCGACCACGGTCAGACCAGCCTGCGGGTCCAGGGAGACACCCCAAAGGGCCTCGAAGCGCTGACGCACCTCCTCGTTATCGACCCGCTGGTAGTCGGGGAACATCATGGGAATCAGGCCAGCGTCAGAAGCCCCTTGGACATTATTCTGGCCGCGCAGGGGATGGAGCCCGGTCCCAGGGCGACCGATCTGTCCGGTCATCAGGGCGAGGGCGATGAGACAGCGCGCGTTGTCCGTACCGTGAATATGCTGCGAAATGCCCATCCCCCAGAAAATCATGGAACCGGACGCGGTGGCATAGCGCCGGGCAACCTCTCGAATGGTCTCGGCGGCAATCCCGCATACGGGCTCCATCTCTTCGGGGCTGAAGCCGGCCACGTTTTGTTTGATAAGGTCAAATCCGGCGGTGCGCTGCTCGATAAATTCCTGGTGCACCAAGCCTTCCTCAATGATGGTATGCATCATGGCGTTGAGCAAGGCCACATCGGTGTCCGGTTTGAATTGGAGATAATACGACGCATGGCGGGCGAGTTCGGTCCGACGGGGGTCCATGACCACCAGTGTCTTGCCCGCTTTGGCCGCATTCTTCATAAAGGTCGCCGCAACCGGATGGTTCTCCGAGGCGTTGGAGCCAATGACGATAATGCACTCCGCCTCCGCCACATCGGCAACCTGGTTGGAAACCGCGCCCGATCCTATGCCTTCCAGGAGGGCGGCGACCGACGAGGCATGACACAACCGCGTACAGTGATCGACGTTGTTCGTTCCAAACCCGGTTCGCACCAGCTTTTGGAAAAGATAGGCTTCTTCATTACTGCCTTTGGCCGAGCCAAATCCGGCCAGCGCCTGACCGCCTTTTTCGTCACGGATTTTTTTGAGGCCACTCGCAGCAAAGTCAAGCGCCTCTTCCCAGGAGGCTGCACGAAAGACCTCCGAAGGATCAGCCGGGTCGATCGTGATTGCGGTGGACTTGGGGACCCCCGATTTTCGGATTAAGGGTTGGGTGAGCCGATGCGGATGGGTGATATAGTCAAAACCGTAGCGGCCTTTTACGCATAGCCGGCCGTGGTTGGACGGACCGTCCCGCCCGGTGACGTGCAGAATGGTGTTGTCTTTGACGTGATAGGTGAGCAGACAGCCCACGCCACAATAGGGACAGACGGAATCCACCGTTTTGTCCGGCTCAATCAGTCCCACCTCCTTGGCCGGCATGAGCGCCCCGGTAGGACAGGCCTGGACACATTCACCACAGCCAACGCACGAGCTGCTGCCCATGGGGTCGCCTACATCAAAGACGATTTTGGCCTGGCTGCCACGCAGGGCGTAGCCAATAACATCGTTCACCTGCTCTTCACGACAGGCCCGCTGACAGCGGGTGCACTGAATACAGGCATCGAGATTCACGGCAATGGCCGGGTGAGACCCATCCGACTCCGGCTGCCGACGCGGGGCGAAGCGCGGCGTGCCGACTTCCAGCGTGCGTGCCCAGGTCGCCAGTTCCGAGTCGCGGGTATAGGTGGTCTCAACAACATCTGAAAGCAGCAATTCGAGAACCATCTTCTGGGAGTGGCGGGCGCGCTCACTCGTGCTTGCCACCTCCATGCCCTCCTGCGGTGTCCGGCAGCAGGCAGGAGCAAGGGGACGCTCCCCTTTCACTTCCACCACACAGGCACGACAATTCCCGTCCGGCCGGAGCCCGTCCTTGTAGCACAGGTGCGGGATGTCAACACCGTGCCGACGGGCGGCCTGTAAAATGGTTTCGCCAGGCAGGGCGTCGACCGTCCGCCCGTCCAGGAGAAAGGCCGTCGGCTTTGCGCTCCCTTCGACTGGGCTCAGGACAGGTTCAGGAACGGCGGTCATGAGGCAAGCTCCTCTGAGAAGTATTGGATGATGCTGCGCAGCGGGTTGGGCGCGGCTTGGCCTAAGCCACAAATCGAGGCGTCGCCCATGACCTGAGCCAACTCCTCAAGCAGGGGCACATCCCAGCGGTCTTGTGCCATCAGTCCGGCTGCTTTCTGTGTCCCCACGCGACACGGCGTACATTTTCCGCAGGACTCATGCGAGAAAAAGCGCATCGCATTGAGCGCCGCGGCCTTGGCGCTGTCTCTATCGGACAAAACGATGATCGCCGCAGAACCGATGAAACAGCCGTAGGGTTGCAGGGTGTCGAAATCGAGCGGCAGATCGGCCAGCGTGGCCGGCAAAATACCGCCGGACGCGCCACCGGGAAAGTAGGCGTACAGCTCATGTCCGGGCAGCATGCCTCCGCAATACTCGTCGATCAGCTCACGCAGACTGATGCCGGCCGGGGCCAGATGTACCCCTGGATTTTGGACGCGACCGCTGACGGAAAACGAACGGAGTCCCTTGCGGCCCCGCCGACCGTGGCTCGCAAACCACTCCGGACCGTGCTCCAGAATATCGCGCACCCAATACAGCGTCTCAAAATTATGCTCCAGGGTCGGGCGCCCAAACAAGCCGACCTCAGCCACGTACGGCGGGCGCAGCCGCGGCATGCCGCGTTTGCCCTCGATGGACTCGATCATGCCCGACTCTTCGCCACAGATATACGCACCCGCCCCACGACGCAGGTGGATAGCGGGGAGCGCCATCGGCGGGTCGGCCTCCAGGGCAGCAAGCGCGTTCTTGAGGATCTGAAGACAGGCCGGATATTCATCTCGGATATAGATATAGACAACAGTGATTTCAGCCGCCCAAGCGGCGATCAACATCCCTTCCAGGAAACGATGCGGGTCGCGTTCGAGATAATAGCGGTCCTTAAAGGTGCCGGGCTCACCCTCATCAATATTGACCGCCAAGAGGCGCGGACCCGCATAGCCCCGGACGATGCGCCACTTGCGTCCGGCGGGAAAGCCGGCACCGCCAAGGCCGCGCAAGCCGGAATCTTCCAATGCACCCAGAACGGAATCGAGGGTGCGGCTGCCGTTGAGGCACTCACCCAGAACCTGATACCCACCGGCCGCCTGATAGGCTTGATAGTCAACCGTATCCGCCGGCAAGCTGGCTCGGGTCGCCTTGTGTTCGATGGCTTGTCTCACCGGCTCCAGGCTGGCCGTACCGATTGGATTCTGGCCGACCACCGCAACCGGTGCGGTTTCACACCGGCCCACGCACGGAACGCGCTGGACCCGCACCGTTTTCCCGAATTCTTGCTCTAAGGCGGGAATCAATTGTTCTGCTCCGGCCAACTCACAACTGACCGAGTCACACACGCGAACGGTGAGTGCCGGTGGAGGGATTTCTCCTTCTTTGACCACATCGAAATGATGGTAAAAGCTGGCAACCTCGTACACTTCTACTGGAGCGAGCTGCATTTCATGGGCGAGGGCAACCAAGTGCGCCGCGGACAGATGGCCATAGCGGTCCTGGATGAGATGCAGATGTTCGATCAGGAGGTCCCGCCGGCGCGGGGCAGCGGCCAGTAACGTTTGGACTTCTCGGAGGGCCTGGGGGTCAACACTGCGCCCTTTTGGCCGAGTACGAAGGCCCCGTGGACGTTTTCTGCCGATCTCCCCGTTGTGTTTCATCGTCTATCCTGTCGGACCAGAGCCCCCGTCAAAAAGGCTTGAAGTAAGGAAGCATAGCCTATTTATTGGCGGTGGCTCAAGAGTCCTGCTCTTCTTGGTCCTGGCCTAATCAGGCAGTTTCAAGCTTTTGAGCGATTGGAAGATCAAGCCCTTAGCTCGGCAGATTGGGCGGTTCAGCGTCAAATGAGGCCAGGACCCATCCTAATTGACGTTCGCTTCAAAGTGGACAATCGTGAAAGTATAGGCGGGGGCGGGGGAGATGGAGACACTGCCTCGGACAAAAGTGACGGCCGCTCGTATCACAACCGTGGGGACCGTCAGTGATCGAGAGAAAGGCCACTCATTGCAGTGGCCTTTTCTTTTGTGTCTGGTGTGGGAACGGACCCGTAGGCCGCCTCTTCCCGATTCCCGGTATAATGTGTTCCTACCATGTAACCCATCGGGCAAAGAAAGGAATGACAATGAAGATATCTCTCTCTTGGCTTGCTGGTGCGCTGGTCGTCATTTCGCTGACTGTGGGGACGGCTCTCACAGCCGATCTCTTCGAGGGTGACGACGACGTAGGATCTGTTGGGACAACAACCGAAGAAGGTACAGACGAGACCGACCCGGAGGAGAGGACGCCAGGCTGGGAAGACCTGTCATATCCGCAATGGGGGCTTGCTGGCCTCGCCAGTGAGCGGGACCCACACGACGCCTGTGAGATGTGCTTTACCGTGCCCAAGGTCGATGAATACCAAATCTGTGAATATGTCGAGACGGATGGGCCAGAAGCCACCATCATCTCGCGCCGGATTCCGAATCCCGCCCCATTGCGGGTGAATGAAATCCGGGAAGAGGTAGACGGGGAGACCGGCGAGAGGGTGTGGTATATAGGCACCCAGGCGTTTGTCGGGCCAACCGATGAAGAGCCGTGGTCAGAGGAGATTCCGCTGCCCTACATCGAATTGAAGCGGATTCGGCGACGGCACGATGCCGCAATCTTTCGTATTCCTGGTGTGCATGGGTTTGGCATTGGGGAGCATGGCTTTCATGTCGCGCTCTTGCCCGAGTATGCCGACAACGCCGATCTGGTGCCCACGGCTATCGAGGGGGTACCGGTGGTCGTCGATATTGAGGAAGAGTTCACGGACTTTGGGCATGAATGACAAAAATTCCGGCCCCTACCCGGTGGGGCCGCCATCGCCACCGATGAAGGGAGTCTCTACAACAACGGCACCCTCGGCCCCCCCGTAGTACGAGATCGCCCACATGTCTCCCTGTGTTGTCAATTCTGGTCCCTGACCAACGCGCATGTCGTCAAACAAGATCCCACGGTGAGCAGTGTCCTGAGTCCGGTCTATCAGCCCGCTCCGGTCCTCAGTGACGATCCATTGCCGGCATTGGAAGTGGGCACGGTGGCTTACGCCTTTACCCTGACCTCGTGTAAAACCAATAACGATCCCTATTGTAGACGAGACGACATCCCCACGAACGACACCAACAGGAAGCCAGATATCCAGGCCATCATAACGGCATCCGGCTCGCGGACGCCGCCGTATAATGCGCCCTGGACGGACCTGGACCCGGTGCGGCGGCTATACTACACAGCAACAAATGCTGTCAATGGGCCGTCCGGTAGAATCAATGACGCCCGGCCTGGCAAGAAGGTATATATCTGGGGGGCGTTCAGTGGGGACAGTGCCACCGTTGAGCAGCCCGATCGGTGTATCACGGTTACGCATGACACCGGACAGCGGACCAGACAGTGTGGTCTCACGCTCGTGAAAGGTGCGAACACTGTGCGGGGAGATTCCGGGGCGCTGGCCGCCCGGCGGGGCACAAGTGAACGCGATGTGGTCGGCGTACTCTCCTCGGGCGTTGGCGATATGCGCGCGATCATCCCGGCGCGAGATATTCAAGATGCCTTTCAAACCGCCGGGTGGGGATTCAGCCACTATTGGGGGACAGCAGAAGGCTATCGGCACCCCGCGACGCAATAGGGATTTCTTATCCCCGGCACACTGACCTCTCGGGTCGGGGATGGGGCCACCCGCTTTCATGTCTACCGGAGGGCGACCCTCTTTCGTCTGGACGACAACCATGACAATGAGGAGGACTTTTGGGAGGGTCACGACGTATGGTTTCACTCAGCAAATGGTCAAGCACGTTCCAGTATGGGATGCTTGCCTGCGTGTTGGCGTGCGCGCTGGGCGGCGGCCTGCTCGCCGCCTGTACGACACCGATGGATGAGCCGGACTCAGGAGAACGCCCCCTCGAAGAGACGTGCCCGCCGGCGCGTATGGGGCCGTGTCCCAGCAACCCCCAAGAGGAGTGTTGTGTTGCCTCTGTCCTGCGTAGCTACGTCCCCTCTCCCCTGGCCCCGGCGACGAGGGAGGGGGAATGAGGCCCGACCTGAAACGGATTATACACGTCGCCCGCTTAGTGTGCCTCCCGATTGTGCAGTTCGGCGTGATCGGCTTGGTAATCCTCACGCCGGACTGTACCATGGGCCGCTAAATGAGTCCTGTACCCTCTTCTTGAGCGCCCTTGACACCCGGGGGTTCGATTCTTACTTTTCCGCATCAGCGGCGTTCGGTCTTGGACAAACAACAGCACATAATCAATGAAGAAATTCCGGCTTGTCAACGTCTATTACCGTCTACAGGTCGCCTGCGACAGCCACGACTGAGGAGAATATCCAGATCCATGGACGGAGATATTTCGGCCCTGAACGAACGGGTGAAAGAAGAAGCCACGTCACTGGCGCGCTTACGGGACGCTATTGGCCAGGTCATTATTGGCCAGCAATATCTCGTAGACCGCTTGATTGTCGGGCTGTTGGCGAACGGTCACGTCCTGTTGGAAGGCGTTCCCGGTCTGGCCAAGACACTGTCGGTGAAGACCCTGGCCCAAGCGATCAGCGCCAGCTTTCAGCGGCTCCAATTTACCCCGGACCTCCTGCCCGCAGACCTCATCGGGACGCTGATTTATAATCCGCGCGAGGGAACGTTTACCACCAAGAAAGGGCCGGTTTTTGCCAATATTATTCTGGCGGACGAGATTAACCGGGCGCCGGCCAAGGTCCAGAGCGCCCTGTTGGAGGCCATGCAGGAACGTCAGGTCACAATAGGTGAGGAGACCCACCTCCTGCCGGTGCCTTTCCTTGTTCTGGCCACCCAGAATCCCATCGAGCAGGAAGGCACCTATCCCCTGCCAGAGGCCCAGGTCGATCGTTTCATGCTGAAGCTGTGGGTCACCTATCCTTCGAAAGCAGAAGAACGGCAGATCCTGGATCGCATGGCATCCACCACGCAGCCCGCCGCCACCAGTCCGGTGCTGAGCACGGAGGACATTGTACGGTTGCGCGGCCTGACCGACCAGATTTATCTGGACGATAAAATCAAAGACTATATTATTGATCTGGTCTTTGCCACGCGCGATCCCGCGGCCTACGATATTGATGTCCAGCGTCTTATTCAATACGGCGCTTCACCGCGAGCCACCCTGTCATTGACCGTTGCCGCCAAGGCCTATGCCCTGCTCCAGGGACGCGGCTACGTCACGCCTCAAGACGTGAAATCCATCGGTCCGGACATTCTGCGCCACCGGGTCATTATTACGTATGAGGCCGAGGCCGAAGAACTAACCGCGGATACCGTCCTGAAGCACATCTTTGACGGTGTGCCCGTGCCCTAGCTTATGCTTACTTCGGAACAACTCAAAGCGGTCCGCAAGATTCATATTCGGACCAGCCATTTGGTCAACGATGTCTTTGCTGGCCAGTACCAGAGCGCGTTCAGAGGCCACGGCATGGAGTTTGCCGAGGTCCGACAATACTTCCCCGGCGATGACGTCCGCACCATAGACTGGAACGTCACCGCCCGGACGGGTATCCCACACGTCAAACGGTTCAGTGAGGAGCGGGAACTGACCGTGATGCTCTTGGTGGACGCCAGCGCCTCGACTCGGTTTGGAACCGTGTCTCAGTTAAAGAGTACGATGGCGGCCGAGATGGCCGCCCTGTTTGCCTTCTCGGCCATCACCAATAATGACAAAGTCGGGCTGGTGATATTCAGTAACGAAGTCGAGCTGTCGCTCCCACCCAAAAAGGGCCCCCGCCACGTCCTGCGGGTGATTCGTGAGGTGCTCTCCTTCCAGAGTCAGCAGCGCGGCACGAATATCACGGCCGCCCTGGAACATCTGAATCATGTCAGTAAGCGCCGGGCGGTGATCTTTCTCATTTCCGATTGGCTCGACCCACACGCCGCCTTTGCGCTCACCATTGCCAATCGTCGCCATGACGTGATTGCCATTGTGTTAGACGACCCCCGCGAGCTGACCCTGCCGAATATCGGCCTGATAGAGCTCCAAGATGCCGAAACCGGAGAGCGGGAACTGGTCGATACCGGTGACCGGCGGGTCCGGGAAGAATTCGTCCAGCGGGCCGCAGCGGCCCGGGACGACAGAGATCGCATGTTGCGACGCGCTCGCGCGGATACCATTACCGTGCGCACTGACCAGCCGTATGTAGACGCCTTACTGCGCTTTTTTCGCATGCGTGAGCGGCGGCATTAATTATTGAAGCTCCTCATGAGACGCCTATCCCATGTTGTCCGAAAAGCGCCGCTGGCCCTACTGCTCACGGTGTGGTCCCTCCTCGGCCGGCCGGCCGTGACCTGGGCCGCAGCGGACGGAGAGAAACCGGCCGGCCCGGTCCGCCTCCAGACCAGCGTCGACCGGGATAAAATCACCATAGGGGATCACCTTCGCTATACGATTACGATCAGCGCGGAGACGGGCGTGGAGGTCTCTGTCCCGCTGTTCCACGAGCGCATCGGCGACTTTGACATTATCGACTTTGGGCGGGAGCCAGACCAGCCGCAGGCGGAACGGACCACCAGCACCCAATGGTATACGCTCACCATTTTCACGACGGGCTATCATATGCTGCCGGCCCCACGCGTATCCTATACGACGCCTGCCGGCAGCCAGCACGAGGCCACAGGCGAGGCGCTCCGGGTCCATGTGGCGAGCCTGCTCACGCAGGAAGGGCAGCCGACCGACATTCGCGACATCAAACCACCCGAAGACGTTCCCTTTAACTGGTGGCCTGCCCTCATGGGCGGAGCAGTCCTGGTCACGCTGATCGGCATGGGGCTCGCCCTCTCCTATTTTCTGAACCGATTCCGTCGAGCAGCGATTCTTCCACCCCGGCCGGCTCACGAGGTCGCGCTTGAGGCCCTGGCACATCTGCGCGCCAAGCGCCTTCCCCAAGCCGGTCAATTCGAGGCGTATTATGTTAGCCTGTCCGCGATTGTTCGGACCTATCTGGAAGATGGGCTTCAGGTGCGTGCCCCGGAAATGACAACGGAAGAATTCCTCGTGGCAGTCACGCACGCTGCTCGCCCCAGCCGTCTTCCGCCGGCCCACCAACGCCTGCTCGGCACGTTCTTAGCCCAGGCGGATTTAGTCAAATTCGCCCAACATCAACCCAGCCTGGACGAGAGCGATACAGCCTATAAAGCGGTGAAACGCTTTGTGGACGAAACACGACCACGGCACGCTCAAACGCACTCTGACGGGCACAACCGGCCACAGGAGGGTCAACATGCGGCTGCATGACCCCTGGGTGCTGCTGGTCTGGCTCCTCATCCCGCTAGTCTTCTGGCTCCAACGGCGGAGGACCCATGCGGCGGCGGTCCGTTATCCCAGCTTGGCTGTCCTGCGTTCCCTGACGCATACGGGGAAACGACGCTGGCGTTGGATTCTACCGGTGTTCCGGGGGACGGCCCTCTTTCTCCTCGTCCTCGCCCTTGCCCGCCCCCAACTCGGCAAAGCCGAGAGTCAGTATTACGGCGAAGGTATCGATATTGTGCTGGCCGTTGACATTTCGAGCAGCATGCTGTCCGAAGACTTCAGTCTGGAGAACGGACGAGCCAACCGGCTGGAGGTGGTGAAGTCGGTTGTCAGGGATTTTGTGACCGCCCGGGGCGGGGATCGGATTGGCCTGGTCCTGTTCAGTGCCCGTCCCTACACCCAGTGTCCGCTCACCCTTGATCATGGCTGGCTGTTACAGAATTTGGACCGGGCCGAGATTGGGCTGATTGAGGATGGCACGGCCATTGGCTCTGCCCTGGCAACCGCGGCCGGTCGCCTGGAGCACTCGGAGGCCAAGAGTAAGCTCGTGATTCTGCTCACCGATGGGCAGAACAATGCGGGCCGCATCTCGCCACTGACCGCGGCGGATGCAGCCCACACCCTGGGGATCAAAGTCTATACCATAGGCGCGGGGACACGCGGCATGGCTCCCTATCCGACCCGGGATCTGTTTGGCAATACGGTCTACCGTCCCATCCAGGTTGATATCGACGAGGAAACGTTGTCGAATATCGCGCAGACCACGGGGGGCCGCTATTTCCGCGCAACCGACACGGCCAGCCTCCAGTCCATTTACGAGACGATTAATCAGTTAGAACGCACTCCGTTTCGCGCGCCCCTCTACCTCGATTATGATGAACTGTATCCCTGGTGCATCGTATTAGCGCTTACCCTGATTGGTCTGGAAACGGGTCTGAATCACACCCTCCTCCGAAAGCTGCCCTAATGGTTTGGCGCACCCCTCAGTTTCTGTGGCTATTGTTCTGCATTCCGCTTGTTGCCGGCCTCCTGATGTGGGCCCTGCGGCGACGGCGGCGCGCCTTGGAACAGTTCGCCCAGGCCAGTCTCTTACCCGTTCTGACGCCTGATACAGAGCAGCGCGGTCACTACTGGCGAGCCGGCTTGTTGGTCGGTGCGCTGACTCTCCTGATCCTTGCCCTGGCAGGACCACGCTGGGGGTTTCAGTGGGAAGAGGTGCGCCGTGAGGGGGCGGACATCATTGTCGCGCTGGACACCTCGCGCAGCATGCTCGCAACGGACGTCAGCCCGACGCGGCTGGATCGCGCCAAACTGGCCCTTCGGGATTTTGTGCAGCACCTTCAGGGAGACCGGATTGGGCTGGTCGCTTTTGCGGGTTCGGCTTTTATCCAATGCCCCTTGACGCTGGATTACGGAGCGTTTTTAGAGAGCCTGCGTGCCGTCACGGTCGACATTATCCCCAAGGGCGGAACTGCCTTAGGCGAGGCTATCAGAACCGGGCTGGCGGCCTTTGAAAACCAGCCCGGTCAACATCACGCCCTGCTGATTATCACCGATGGTGAAGACCATGACGGGCAGATTCAGGCGGCCAGTCAGCAGGCAGCCGAAAAAGGAATGAGCATCTATACCGTCGGAGTCGGCAGCCCGGAAGGGGAGCTGATTCCGCTCAGCGTTGACGGAAGACGCAGCTTTCTGAAAGACCGCCAGGGGCAGGTCGTCAAGTCACGTTTGGATACAGAGACCTTGCAGCAAATTGCGCTGACAACGGGCGGCGCCTATGTCTACGATACCGGCCCGAGTCTGGGTCTGGGGGAGATCTATACGCGCTATCTGAGCCAGCTTGAGAAGCGGGAACTCACCTCAACCCTGGAGCGTCGCCATGCAGAGCGCTTTCAACTCCCACTCGCCTTAGGCCTTATCCTCCTCGCCCTGGAAACCTGTATTCGGGACCGGCGTTCTCAGGCGGCCAGAGACGGCGCGTCTCATGGACAGTTGAGTCGCCCCTTACCCCCAAGAGAAAGGGAGAACGAGTCGTGAACAACGTACAGCGTCTGTTGCTGCTGAGCTGTATCCTCCTCTGTGTCGCCTGGACTGATAGTCTGCGTAGCCAGGTTGTTGAGGGGAACCGGTTATTCTCCGAGGGCAAATTTGGCGATGCGGTCGAATCCTATGGCCAGGCGTTAGTCGATCATCCCGATTCTCCGCTGCTCAATTTCAATATGGGAACGGCGCACTATAAAGCGGGCAAGTACGCGCAAGCGTTCTCCTCTTTCTCACGTGTGCAAGCGAGCCCCGAAGGTTCCGCTACGGATGCCGGGCGTACAGCTCGGACTGCCTATAACGTGGGGAATACCCAGTATCAAAGAGGCGTGCGGGCCGAGGAGCGGAATCCACAGGCGGCCCTCACCGCCTATACCAACGCCCTGGCCTCGTATCGGCGGGCGCTTGGCGCCGACCCAACAGATCAGGATGCAAAATTCAACTACGAGTTTGTGGCCAAAAGAATCGAAGCGCTGCAAGATACACTGGAACGTCAACCGCAGCCAAACCAACCCGAGCAAGAAGAGCAACCGCAAGCCGAACAGGACGCCGGGCAACAGCAGCAGGGCGCACAGCCGGACCGGCAGGACCAGCAACGCGCCGGAGAACAGACACAGGACCCAGCTCGGGTAGAGCAGGAAAAACAGGCTGGCCAAGACCAACCTGACGAGATGTCCGCAGACGAAGCGCAGTCTGTGATCGATATGGCTCGTAACGAAGAACTCAGCCCGGAGGAGTTTACCCGGCAGGCCCAACGCGGCCGTATGGCTGAACCCTTACAGGATTGGTAGGGAAGAAGAATGAACAGGAGCGCGTTTATTCTCCCTCTGTGCCTGCTGATCGGGCTGGTCTGTCCGCCTCTGTCGGGTGCCTCGGAGGTGAGTGTCTACGCCTCTGTCCATCCGCAGCACGTAACGCTCGGTGAGGCGCTGACGCTGTCCATCGAGGTCAGAGGAGTCCAGAACACGCCGGCTCCGACTCTCGACATCAAGGGATTCGAGAGTCGCTATCTTGGTCCTTCCACGCAAGTGTCTGTCAGCAACGGTCAAGTCGCAGCGTCTGTACAGCATCGCTACTCTCTCCTCTCGCTCAAGCCAGGCCAGTTCACTCTGGGTCCATTTTCCGTGGAATATCAGGGGCGGCAGTATCACACCGACCCGCTGGACGTTACGATTGCGGCCACACCGCAATCGCCCCAGGCAGCCCCTCGCCCTCCTTCCGGCAGACAGTCCTCTCCGGCTCAGCAACTTCCTCAGGCCGCGGGCGGCCAAAACGGGTTGCGTCTTCAGCTCTCCGTCCCGCGCCACGAAGTCTATCTGCATGAACGCGTTCCTGTTTCGGTCAAGCTGTATGTTGGAGCGGCCCGGGTCTCTGACGTCCAGTATCCGCAATTCAGCAAAGACGGGTTCTCTGTCGAGTCCTTCTCCGAACCCACACAGAAGCGGCAGAAGCTGGGCGGCCAGAGCTTCACCGTTTTGCATTTTGACACGGAGGTTATTCCTCTCCGCTCTGGGAGCCTGGCGCTCGGCCCGGCGAGCCTCCAGCTTCACGTCCTCACCCGTCGCCGGGGCGGTTCGCCTTTTAGCGATCCGTTCTTTGACCGTTTTTTCCAAAACGACTTCTTTTCGACGTTTTCTTCTGAGCGGCGACAGCTCACCCTGCGTTCCGATCCCCTGACGCTCAGCGTACAACCGCTACCGGAAGCAGGCAGACCGGAGAATTTTTCAGGTGCGGTTGGCTCGTTTGAGTTGGAGGTGAAAGCAACCCCGCAGGACCTGTCTGTCGGAGACCCGATTACGGTCCACATGCGCGTCAACGGCACGGGCTATCTTGCCGATGCCGTCGCGCCCACGTTTGGGCAGACTGACGGTTTCCGCGCGTATGAGCCGCTTGCCGGAAGAGCGCAGGGGTCAACAAAATCCTTTGAGCAGGTGCTCATTCCGCAGGACCAGACCCTGGATGCCATTCCCGCGGTTCAGTTCAGTTATTTCGATCCTCAGACCCGGCGTTACCGGACGCTCGAAAGCCAGCCTATTACCCTGGTCGTTCGTCCACCGAAAACCGCGACGAGCCAAACAGTCGTGACCGGCCACCCGGATGCGCCGGCGGCCCGCAGTCAGGACGAGCAGGAGGCGTTGGGCCAGGACATTGTCTATATCAAAGACGCGCCCGGCTCCCTGATTCCGCGTGCCAGGCCGTGGTATCGCAGCCTTGGTTTTCTCCTGTGGCAACCCCTGCCGGTGCTGCTCTTCCTCGGAGCTTGGTGGTACGACCAACACCGCCGCCGACTGCACAGCGATAGTCGCTATGCCCGTTTTACAGTAGCGGGGAAACAGGCACGGCAGCACTTGGCCCAAGCGGAGCACCTCTTGACGCAGGGAGAGTATCCCGCCTTGTACACCGCGCTGGCTCGCACGCTCCAGGCCTATGTGTCCGCCAAGTTCGATCTACCACCCGGTGGCATTGACACATCGACGCTCCGCGAGCGAGGCGTCTCTCAGGCGTGTCTGGAGCAGATCGAACTCGTGTGGGAGACCTGTGAGCGGGTGCGTTTCGCCCAAGGCACGCCAGCGTCCATGCGGGACAAGAGCCACGAGACCCTGTCCCTTGTCCGTCAGATTATCGACCAGCTTGAACGCGCTCATCGCCAGTTTCAAACGCGGGCCGCTTAGCATTACGGGATTATGAGGCTGCCGCAATTTCTCCGACTTCGGCAATTTCGAGGCTTGCGATTTTTTCCCGTGCTGCTCAGCGGAGTGTGTCTCTGCTGGGCGACTGCCTTGGCAGCCACCGTTCCAACACCCCCTCAGACCGCCTTTTTCCACGCCAACACTCTTTACACACAAGGGCAGTACGCCGAGGCGGTGGAAGCATACGAAGCGGTGCTTGAGTCCGGCCTCGCCAGCGGTAATGTCTATTTCAACCTCGGCAACGCCTATTTCAAAGCGGGACGAGTGGGGAGAGCCATTCTGAATTATGAGCGCGCCCGGCTCCTCCTCCCCAGCGACCCGGACCTGGCAGCCAACCTGCGATTCGCCCGCTCACTCACGGGCGCTGAGGACTGCCAGCCCCTCCCCTGGCGACGCCTTGTCTTCCCGCTTGCCCAGAGAGTCGCAACAGACCAATTGGTGGGGCTCACCAGTGCGGCCTATACTCTGCTCTTCGTGGTTTTTGCCGTGTACCGTCTGTGGCCGCGGCGGCCCCAGTGGCTCCGCTCCGTGGGCTGGGGAGTCGCTGTCTGCCTGGTGGTGATCATACTCTCGCTGGTGCAGCAGCTACGGACGAGCGATTGGCAGCGACACGCCGTGGTACTCAACCAGGAGGATACCCCAGTGCGTTTTGAGCCGGCTGCGAGTGGTACGGCCCATTTCTTCGTCACCCAGGGCACGCGGGTCCAAGTGCTTGATGTCCGAGAAGACTGGTGGCAGGTCGCCCGCTGCGATGGGCGACGCGGCTGGATCGAAAAAGACGCCCTTGAAGAGCTATAGAAGGGTCAAATGCTGACCTTCGACAGAAAACAAAAAGAAAATCTCGTTAAGATTCTTATTAATCTTGGCACCGCGAGCTTTGTTGGCCTGGTCGTGGGACGATTCGTTTCTCCAGAGAAGGTCTCCCTTCTTGATCTGGTCTGGGGTATACTCTTCTCTCTGGTGTGTTTTGTTGTCGTCTTGCTTATCGAAAGGGAGAAACCATGACCGCTATCGGCTGGATATTCTTCACTGGCACCATCGTTGTCCTTGCCCTTGGCTTGTACATTTATACGCAGGACAAGATGGCCAACAAGCAACACAAACACTGATCCGCCGGTATTTCCTCCTGCCACGCGGCAGTTTTCTCACCACCTTCAGTCGTCTTTTCCTGTCTTGTCCCCACCTATTCGGGCCGGAACTTGACCAGGGTCATCTCCGCACTCACATCCTCAAAGGAGGCCACAACCGGCATGCCTATGGTCACATCCTCAATCGGGCAGCCAACTAGATTGGTGGTGAGGTGCGGACCTTCTTCGAGTTCAATAATGGCGATAACGTAGGGCACATCATCGGCAAAGGCCGGGTGCGTCGGAGCCTGGGCAATGGTGTAGGAATACAGCGTGCCTTTCCCGGACACGGGAATCCAGATGAGGTCGGTGGCTAAGCATTCCGGGCAGGCTTCGCGCGGGTAAAAGATATAGGTCCCACACGCATTACAGCGTTGAATCTGGAGTTCATGCCGCTTGGCTGCATCCCAAAAGGGCTGAGAGACCTCATTTGGATGGGGCAGGGGTTTTGTATAGTCACCCATGGTTTTCCTTTCCGTCGGCTAGACACCCAAGACAAGGCTGCACTGCTCGGCCATGATTCCACCGTTACCATTCACGTAGCCGATGGAGGCATCTTTGACCTGTCGCCCTTCCCCGCGTCCCATGAGCTGTCGCGCGCCCTCAATGACATGACTCATACCACCCGCGAGCCCCGGTTGCCCAAAAGAGAGTTGGCCACCGTGAGTATTGCACGGAAAGTCGCCCACGTAGGACAGGTCGTGGTCTTCAACAAACCGACCTCCCTCGCCTTTTTCGCAAAAGCCGGCGTCTTCGAGGGTCACGATAACGGTGATAGTGTAGCAGTCGTAGGGCTGCACAAAATCCATATCCTGCGGTGTGACTCCAGCCATGTGAAAGGCGGCTTCCGCAGCCGGTTTAACTAATGACGTCGTCAGGCTGCGCGCATGGGTAATGCTCGAATGGCCACCGGCCTCACCGGATCCGAGCAAGACCACGGGTTTGTGTGGGCCGTCTTTGGCGCGTTCGGTGCTGGTGACAATAAACGCTCCGCCCCCGGTACAGGGACTGACGATCTCAAGCAGGTGTAGGGGATCGACAATCATGCGCGAGTTCAGCACATCGTCGATGTCGAGTGCTTTGTTCCCGAACAAGGCACTCGGGTTTTGACAGGCGCTCTTGCGTTGGTCTACTGCAACCTTGGCCATTTGTTCCGCAGTAGTGCCGTATTCATACTTATGGCGTTGGGCGATTAAGGCATAGCCGGGGTTAGCGGCAATCAGGCCGTAGGGCGCATCGAACTCCGCCTCAATGCTCGGGAAGGGCGGCATTTGCCGCGCCCGGGCGCGCCGGTCACCCACAACGCACAGCACGGTGTTGCACATCCCGGCTTCAATGGCGGCCGCTGCCCGCCAGACCATGCCGGCGGCAGAGGCGCCACCCAGTTCGACCTGGTTGAAATAGGTCGGTCGGATTTGCAGATAATCGGCCACCACCGAGGGCCATAGTACGCTATAGTCGCTCAGTGCCCAGCCGGTCAGCAGGCCGTCAAGATCACTCTTTTCCAGACCGGCATCGGCAATGGCCTCACGCGCCACGTTGGCGATAATCCCCAGCGGCGTAATATTCCCGGCGCCTTTTTGCGGTGCCATTTCGGCAAACCCGGAGATTGCCGCTTTTCCTTTTATGCTCATACGTCTCCTCCTGTGCCTCGCCCACACTCATTCTTATAGCGCAGCGAATGGCGGAGTCCCTAGCTAAGCACGAAAACGCTTCGTGCGGAACCGAACACTGAGATGTCTGTGATTCGGTGATTCGCGCTTTTCCGGCAAAAGGCGCAAACAGAGGGAAGGATTTTGCCGGGGCTCAGGCTACTATCCACGCCCCGCGCTAAGCCGCGATGCGAGCGCCCTGCGCCTGCGTCAGTTGAACCAAATCTTGCGGCCGCAGGGCGATATCAAGCCCACGCCGCCCGGCGCTGACGTAGACCCTTGCGTGGCTGAGGGCTGACTCGTCTATCAGTGTGACGAGGCGGCGGCGTTGGCCGAGCGGGCTGATGCCGCCAACCACATAGCCGGTTGCCCGTTCGGCTTCTCTTGAGTCTGCTAAGATGGCCTTCTTTACCCCAACTGCCTGTGCGACAGCCTTGAGGTTGAGCTGAGTGGAGACGGGGAGCAGCGCAGCAACAAGGGCTCCGGCAGCGGGTTTGACGATGAGCGTTTTCAAGACCTGGGCCGCGTCAACGCCGAGTGCTTGGGCCGCTTCGAGCCCGTAAGACGAGGCGGCCGGGTCGTGGCGATATTCATACAGGCGATAGGGAATCCGAGCGTGTTTGAGGGCATGAATAGCTGGCGTCATAGCTTTGGCATGAGAGGAAGAAGGAGGAACATCCGGAGACCGCCGGTAGCTACGTTTCGGGCTTGCGGTAGAATTCAACGTAAAATCGCACCGCCCCTTCGGGTTGGACATAATGGACAACTTCGGGGGCAATAATGCCGACATGCTCAGAATCCAGGGGAAACGCTTGGTTGATGGGCTCTTTCACGACATATCTGAGCTGTCCGGCCAAGACCTGAATCTTTGCCCACACGCCCAGTTTCGTGGCGTGGGATGAGGTCAGTCCGGCCGGAACGGACTCCGCCTGAAAGACGGCCGTTCGCTTGTACGGCCTGAAGTCGTCGGGCAGTTCGAGCGCGTCACACCGGACGCAGTTGAGGGTCACGCCCAGCTTGGACGCTCGTCCGTCTGCGGTGACAACCCAGGGCCGGTTTTCAAACGGCGGGTTGTGGCGCACATGCTGCCCATGACCACAGGCGAGGTCGGCGACCCAATCATTTCTCGGATCACGATGAAAGCCTATGATTTTTCTCTTCATGATGCTGAACGCTCTCGTTGTGGATAATCGCCCGTTGTGCTCGGCAAAAAAATCGCAGCCGCATACCCATTGCCAGCAACAGATAACCGAGCCACAAGAAGAGCAAAATCTGATCAAGGGGGAAGGGGAGGAGGTGCTGCCGGAGCGCGGCGTGCAGTGCCATCAGACCGGTGCCGACGTAATTCAGCACGCCTGCCCAGTGCCCGATTGGATTGGACACGAGCGCAATGGCCGTATCTCGCCTGGAGAGCCACCATGAATCAAGCGTATACTGACCAAAGGCGCCCCCCACGGCACACGGAATCCACCACGGCACAATACCGCTATACGTCAAATAGGTCAGGGTCACGATCAGGAAGGTAATGTCCGCCAGATTATCGAGAATCTTGCCCCAGTCAGAACTCAGGCCCAACGCCCTGGCAACCGGGCCGTCGTAGTAATCGCTGGCACAGATAACCACAAAGAGCCCGCCAACGCATCCCACGCGGAACAGCGTTGGCTGCTGTCTGCTGTATTCGATGGCGAGGGGAAACACCGGGGTCAGGACAAGTCGCACACTGGTGAGAAGGTGGGCAAAATTAAACGGCCGGTGATCGGGCGAAAGCAGGACTTTTGTCTTGACCGAATGCTCCACCATGACGCCTAAGTCTAGCCGGGAAAAGCGGGAAACGGAACCGCTGCTATGGACCCACCGGTCTTGCTCAGAATATGGTTCCTAACTATACAATTTAATTGGGGCTCGGTTTAAGGAACAAGGGAGAGGCACGGCGGATACAGGGGAGCGAAATGGCTACTTGGGACACAGACTCAGTGAGACAATCTCTTAAGGAGAAGGGGTGGTACGATTCCGAGCGGGAGATCCAACACGCCGTCCAGTTCACGCTGACTGATGAAATCAAAGTCAACTGCTACAATACTGGCCGAATACAAGTGCAGGGAAGAGATACGCCAATCAAAGAGGAATCGACTGAACTGTTCACAGCTTCCTCTTTGGCACCCAAGGCCCCAGAGGCGAAGGAAGCTGTGACCGATGCTCAAACGGTAACCCCCAGTCGCGTGTTCATCGTCTACGGACACGACTCCCAAGCGCGCGATGAGCTTGAACTTCTCCTACGTCGCCTCAAGCTAAATCCGATCGTCCTTCAGAATATCCCCGGTGGGGGCGACACAATCATAGAAAAGCTCGAAGAACTAACGGACGCTGATTATGCCTGCGTGCTAGTTACGCCGGACGATGAGGGACGTGAACAACCCCAAAATTCCGGTCAGGATACAGAGCTACGTCCTCGCGCCAGACAAAATGTTGTGTTGGAGCTTGGAATGGTCCTTTCACGTTTAGGTAGAAGCAGGGTGGCTATCCTGGTGAAGGGTAACGATATCGAACGTCCCTCTGACATAGACGGTCTGCTCTACATCCTATTCTCAGCTCATGTAAATGAGGCAAAGGATCGAATTGCTGCAAGCCTACAGGAGGCGGGTTTCGCGATCCAGATTGCTGATCTCCTCTCTTGACGAGGCAAAGCTAGTGAGTCACAAGCAGGTAACAATTTATACGGATGGGTCCTGTCTCGGAAATCCCGGGCCTGGCGGATACGCAGCCATCCTGGATTACAAAGGGCATCGTAGAGAGTTGTCAGGTGGTTTCAGACGGACGACGAACAACCGTATGGAGCTATTGGCCGTCATTGAGGGCCTAGCCGCCTTGAAGGAGCCGTGTGCTGTCACTCTACATAGTGACTCCGAATATGTAGTCCGCGCAATGCGTGCGGGTTGGCCCTATACGTGGAGAAAGAAGGGGTGGCGGCGCAATGGTAAAAAGAGCGTTGCCAACCGTGATTTGTGGGTCGAATTGATGGAGATGTGCCGCAAGCACGACGTACAATTTAAGTGGGTAAAAGGTCACGCGGGACACCCCGAGAACGAACGTTGCGACCAACTCGCCCTGACCGCTGCGCATACGCCCGACCTCCCTGCCGATGAAGCCTACGAACGCGATATGTCCAATGCCGCGGTTCCAGCCTAGTCTACCGATTTACCGAAAGGATACACACGTGACAGATACAGAACAGACACCCGGCTACATGCCGGGCCGAAGGCAGGAAATACGAATACTGACTGTGTTAGTAGCGATCTTACTGAGTAGCGCAGCAACATTTCGGCTAGATGGACAGTGACGAACCCGTGTGATGGGAAAACGCTGAATGTAGATGTTACCCCGCTGGATTCTGAAGAGTTTTTTCTGTGCGATATGGATATTGTTCAGGGTGGCGTTCAGTTTGAAACCTATTCCGGTTTTCAGTGGAAGGACAGGAATACACAAGATAGTGTATGCGGTGATATTCTACCCGGCGTAACGAAGCAGACACGGGTTACCGTTGAGGCTGGCAGCCGCCTCACCTTCTTACAACCCTTCGATATCTACTATGATGGAACACTCATATTTGAGTTCCGCTAGTTCACCAGGGGAGATATCCGTATAAGTTGAATGCAGAGGTGCGCGGAGCAAGGGGGTCGCTGCTATTGCGCTTCCGGTGCTGTCCCCGGCATTTCAACCTGTTGCGCCGCGGCTGTTTCAACCTTGAGAACTTTGACCGCAAAGAACAGCGTCTTGCCGGCCAGCGGATGGTTCAGATCAACAATAACCGTGCTCTCCTTCACCTCCGTGACTTGGGCAAACATCATCTGGCCATCCGGGCCTTGTCCTTGGAGTTTTTTTCCGACGCTCCGCGCCTCTTCGGGGACATGCTCCTTGGGCACTTCTTGGAAGCGATTCGGGTCAACCTCACCATAGCCCTCCGCGGGCGCAACTTCGACGTTCTTCGTATCCCCGACTTTTAATCCGGTGAGCTGTTTCTCCAGGCCCGGAATGATTTGCCTGTCGCCGTGGGTATAGACTAACGGAGGTTTCCCCACATTTGTGTCAATAACAGTCTTGTCTTCAAGGGTGAGCGTATATTCGAGCGACACGCGCTTGCCGTCACCGATCATGTCTTGCGCATAGCCTGAGGTCACCAACAGGAGTCCCAGACTGAGCGTGATGATAAAAATTCTCCGTTTCCCCTGCTTAGAGCGTATCGTTCCCATCGAGCGTATCCTTCCTTCACCTCGTCCGTATTGAGTTCTGCATTGGATGCAAAGAGGAAACGTGTCCCGCATCTGCATGTCTATTGGAGGGCACGTTTCCTCTTCATTGCCATGGAACAGAGACTTCACTGTTGCCCAGACACGGTCTCCACCTTCAGTATCTTCACATCGAAGAATAATTTTTCTCCGGCCAGCGGATGGTTGGTATCGATGACCACCGTCTCCGCCTTCACCTCGAGAACCTCTGCATAGAGTGGTCGGCCCTCCGGACTTCTTCCCTCAAGCCTCTCGCCTACTTTCCGCCGGTCTTCAGGAATACTGTCTTTCGGCACTTCGATAATCCGTTCAGGATCGTCCGGGCCATAGACGTCTTCAGGCGGCATGGCGAACTGTTTCGTCTCTGCCTCCTTGAGTCCGGTCAGATGCTTTGAGAAGAACGGGACCCGTTTCTCTGAGCCATGGATATACACCAACGGCTCCTTGCCGATGTTTGAGTCAAAAACCGTCTTGTCTTCAAATGTCACGGTGTATTCGAGCGACACGCGCGTGCCATCGGCAACCGTCTCCTGCGCGTTCCCAGAGGCGGGTCCAAGGACAGTCAGCAGGAACGCCAGACTGATCGTCGCGGAGAGAATCCGTCCTCTCCCGTCCCCGTACCGTATGGCCTGCATATCCTTTCCTCCTCAAAAAAAAGAAGGGCACGAGGATACCTCCGTTTGATCCTCGTACCCTGAGTGCCGTTCCACAAACATCGCTGGAGACTCGCCCGGGAGTATGTCGGGCTGGCCGCCAGCATAACACACTGCCCTAAAGAGGAAACGTGTCCTCCAATAGACATGCAGATGCGGGACACGTTTCCTCTTCGGGGAGTCGAGCGTTACTCCATACGCGGCGGCTTCAGATTGGAGCCTAGCGTTCCCTTGAAGACTTTGAAGAGATGGTCAAGGTCCCACGGCCCCCGGCTGTAAATGGTCTTTTCGGGCTTGAGATGAGAATACAGAGAGATTTTATATCCACTCGCCCCGAAGGCCTGGCCGTTGACATACTGGGCTTCATCGCTGGCCAGAAAAATCACAATCGGGGCCACATTGGAGGGATCAAGCGGACTCCCCTGGGCGGAACCGCTGCTTTCCGACAACCCCATTTCCTGCGCAAAATTGGCCGGAATCGTATCGGTCATACGGGTGGCCGCACCGGGCAGTATGGCGTTGCAGGTTATATTATACTTTGCCAGGGCGTTGGCGCTGCTATACGTCAGGCCAAGGATGCCGGCCTTTGCCGCAGCGTAGTTCGGCTGCCCCGGAGCACCCAGAGCGGACCCGGAAGAGAAGTTGATAATCCGTCCGCTCTTCTGACGACGCATCAGGGCCGATGCCGGGCGAATCGTGCAGTAGTGGCCCTTGAGATGGACCGCCACCACTGCGTCCCACTCTTCTTCGGTCATATTGAAGATCATCCGGTCGCGTAGAATACCGGCACAGTTGACCAGAATGTCGAGCTGACCGAACGCATCGACCGCAGTCTGAATCAGGTTTTCTCCACCCTGCACGGTGGCAATATTGTCGGTGCTGGCAACGGCCTCTCCGCCCGCCGCCCGGATGTCTTCAACCACCTGCTGCGCCGGAGCCTTATCTTCCCCTTGGCCATCAACACTGCCGCCCAGGTCGTTCACCACGACCTTCGCTCCTTCTCTGGCCATGAGTTGAACAATACCCTGCCCAATACCTCGACCCGAGCCGGTGACGACTGCAACTTTTCCATCAAGCTTTCCCATGCTGATTCCTCCTTGTGTACGGGTTCACGGCGCGGCCTGGGAACCTCAGCCCTTTGGCAGGCCGAGCACCCGATCGCCTAAAATATTCTTCTGTATTTCCGAGGTTCCGCCCCCGATCGTCAGTAAACGATACCATAACGCGGCGCGTGGCCAGCGACCATTATCAACCGTGTAGGGTGAGCCTTGCGTCAGCTGGGCGTACGGTCCGAGCAGTTCGGTGGCAAACCGGGCGAGCCGCATATTGAGTTCCGAGCCGGCAAGCTTATTGACCGACCCTTCCGGTCCGGGCGGATTGCCTTTGAGGCGTTTGCTGAAGCTGCGGAACATATTGTAGGTAATGGCTTGGCATTCAATGGCGAACTGCGCCAACTGCTGACGCACGGCCGGGTCCTCACAGGCGGGCCGGCCGTTGATTGCCACCTCTTTGCTCACCTTGAGCAACTCGGAGAACTGACGGTGGACGGGCAAGCCGGATCCAATCCCGGCGCGTTCGTGCATCAGGGTGGTGACCAAGACTTTCCAGCCTTCATTTTTTGGCCCGATCAGATTGGTCTTGGGTACCCGAACTTCCTCAAAAAAGACCTCGTTGAACTCGGAATCGCCCGTCATCTGGACCAGCGGTCGAACCGTCACTCCCGGCGTTTTCATATCCACGGCCAGGCAGCTTATTCCACGATGTTTCGGCGCGTCGGGGTCGGTGCGGACAAAGAGCTGGATGAAATCCGCCCGGTGGGCAAAGCTGGTCCAGACTTTCTGACCGTTCACCACAAAATAGTCGCCGTCCTCTACGGCCCGCGTCTGCATCGAAGCCAAGTCAGACCCCGCCCCCGGCTCGGACAGTCCCTCGCACCAGATTTCGTCGCCTGACAGAATCCGGGGCAGATAGCGTTTCTTCTGCTCCTCAGTCCCCCAATGAATCAGAGTCGGACCTGACATCATCAGCCCGAGCGTATTGGCAAACCGTGGGGCGTGGGCTCGGTGCAGCTCCTGATTGAAGATGAACATCTCCATGAGGCTGGCGTTGCGCCCGCCATATTCCTCTGGCCAGTGGATGCCCACCCAGCGGTCTTGGTGGGCGGTCTTTTGCCACGACCGCTGATACTCAAAGCGCGCGTCCGCGTCGATATCGTCAAAATGCTTGGGATCGTAGCCGGCAGGCAGATGGCTGTGGAGCCATGCACGCAACTCTTGCCGAAAGGCCTCCTCTTCCGGGGTGAAGTTAAAATCCATTCCAGTCTCCTTACGCGGCCCTAGCTTAACCGCTTCATATCTAGGGGTAAAGAGATTGAGGGGACGCGGGAGTGTTGTGAGTGAAGGCGGACCTAGGCCTCGGGGTATATCTGCTCAAGCTGCGCCATGAGGGCCGCCTGCGTGCCGGGCGGCGGTTCTGCTTCCGCATCTTGGCCTTCAGCGTCCAGCGCGGGCCTTTCGGCGCTGGACTGTTGCAGACGGGCGATCTCCTGCTCTCTGGCGGCCAGTTGCCGGCGCAAATCGGAGACCAGAGCCACTAGCTGACCGTGCGAGAGGGCTGTGACATCAGACTCGGCTTCCACTCCTTTTTTCCATCACAGGCGTGGACGATTTGCAACGCAGATCTGTCGGTAGACGCTCATTTTTGACAAGTTCTCACCCGCTTGCTACCTCGTCAGCTATGGATGTGACACTGCGCAAAGTGCTTGACACTGCCGTTGCTGAAAAATGGGGGCAAGGGACTTGGATTACGCGGGTTGATCCATTGGCAGGAGACGCCTCAAGCCGGAGTTATGTTCGGCTGTCTCTGAGCGGAGACGGCCCGGCTTCGGCGGTCGTCATGATTCTGGCCGGAAGCGGCCTGGCCCTCTCCTCGGACGAACTCGCCGTGTTCAACGAACCCCTCAAGGAACTGCCCTATCTCAACGTACATGCTTTCCTGGAGCCTCTAGGAGTGAGTATCCCACAGCTCTACGTGGATGGCTATCAGGATGGTTTTCTCCTCCTGGAAGACATTGGCGACCTGCCCTTACGCGATGCCGTCCAGGACGTGCCGTACGCCGAGGTGGAACAGTGGTATCGGCGCGCGCTTGATCAGTTGTTACTCATCCAAATCGAGGGTACCCGTCAGAAAAACGAGCGGTGCATTGCCTTTCAGCAGCGCTTTGATAAGCGCCTCTTTTTGTGGGAGTTTGAGCACTTTGTTGAGTGGGGCTTGGACAAACGCGGCAAGCAGTCCCTCTCTCCGACAGAGATACGCACCCTCAGGGACATCTTTGAGGACATCTCCACTCGTCTCGACCGGGCCACCTTTTTTCTCAACCACCGCGATTACCACAGTTGGAATTTATTCGTGCAGCAGGATCGCATCCGGGTGATCGATTTTCAGGATGCCCTGCTCGCCCCGGCCACCTACGATCTCGCCACGCTGCTCAATGACCGCGATACACCGGAAGTCGTCTCCCCGGAGTTGGAAGAGTCGCTAGTCGATTACTACCACGAGGCGTGGCACCGCACCGGGGGTGACCCGCTGTCGTCTGAGTATGTGTGGGACGAGTATAATCTCTGCCTGCTCCAAAAGGCCTGTAAGGTTGTCGGGCGGTTCTATTATCTGGAGTTGGAAAAAGGCAAGAGTGGCTATACGCGCTATATTCCTCCGACACTGGCAACCATCCGCCGGGTGTTGGGCCGTCTGCCGCAATATCGGCACCTGCAAGACATTCTGACGGAGTATTTTCCGGAACACTTCTCAGAGTAGACAGGCGCCCAGTGGATAAATTCTATCATGGAAGATAGAGATCTTCTGTAAGATATTGTTATTTTTGATAATTTTCAGCACCTTAACTTGACCCCTTTGAGTCTAGTACCCTGACAGACGGTCGAAAGGTCTTCATAAATATTCGCAATACACAGTTAAAGGCTTAACCATCTTTCTCCAGACCGGGAAGCCAGGCCGGCAACGCCTGGGTTAGATGGGATAACCGGGGGGCCTGGGCCCCCCGGCCACCGACGCGCCCCCCCGCCAAGAACGCGTCAAACGCCCGCGGATCGTTCCGGTGATTCGACGTCCCGCCGGCTTCTGCCACCTCCCGGGACAGGCCGTCCGTGCGGGAGTGCTGGAGGGCGCCCGCCCCGGCCCGTTTGAGCCGCCGCCCGCCCCCCGCGCCAGGGGGCGTGTGACTCCGCCCGGCTGCCTCCCGGCTCGTGGGTGCGCTCCCCTCCTGCGGCCGGAGCGCGGCCCGCGCCCGGTCGGCCCCGCGGGGCCGGCGGCGGGGGCGCCGCCCGTGTGGTGCGCTTCCGCGGCTGCCCGCCGCCCGAGGTGGCGGCGGCGGCCCCCAGCCCCCTGCGCCCCGGGGCTTGGTCCTCCGCCCGTGCGCCCCGCCGCCGGTGCCACCTCTCCCAGGCCGACGGCGGGGGGCCGGCCCGGGAAAGCGGCGAGCTGGACCGGCGCTTCTTGGCGTGCACCATCCGCCCCATCGCCCGAACCCCCTGCGGCACGGGAAGCCGCGGCGGCGGCCGGAGCGGCGTGGCGAGCCCGGGGGACCGGGCCGGGCTCGCCCGGCCGGGCCCCCGCCCGCCCCGGTCCCCATCCGCCTGGCTGGCCACCCCCGCACGGGCACCGGGCGGGCAAAGCGAAGGCGCCCCCCCGCGCGCGGCGTCTACGCGCCCCAGGCCGACCGCGGGCGGCGGAAAGCCGGGGCAAAGGGCGCGGCGGGTCAGGGAGCACTCCTCGGTGTGAGAGGACTCTCCATTCCCGTTCAGCCCTCGCCCTATGACGTGTGGGAGCACTCCTCGGTGTGAGAGGACTCTCCTACCCCAACACGAAAAGGGCCTTCAGCCCCTATCGGTGTCTTGCGTAAATATTTGATAAATATTTTCTGAATATTAAGACCAATTCAGACACTTTTCCTATAATAGAAAATCCATTAGATAGCGAATAAGATACAAATCAACGGATTACAGGAGGACCCCATAATGAAAGAAGAGACCGTCCCACATACCGAAGAGCCGTCTGTCATTCCCGATCTTCCAGAAATAGACACGAGTACAATCTCAAGTCCTGCGCTCGCTAGGCTGATTGAGGAGGTGCGTAATGAAGAATCGTCCGAAATGCACGCCTACAATCGGACACATAATCGCCACAACCGGGGCCGTTGAGTAAGAAGGTCTCCGAGGGCCACAATGTGATAGCAATTGATACGGTCCTCGTAAAAGTTGCTAGCCGCTGTAATATCAACTGTCGGTATTGCTACGTCTACAATATGGGAGATACGCGTTGGGCTACTATGCCCAAACAGATCTCTGATACAACGATTACTGCGTTAGCCAAGGCCCTAGGAGATTTGTCTCGTGCGCAGCAACGTCGCTTTGCAGTCGTCTTCCACGGTGGTGAGCCGTTATTGCTTGGCCCCAAGAAACTTGGGGTCCTCCTCGCCGCGCTCCGTAGAGCCCTGACCAGTGATTATCCCTTTAGCCTGCAAACCAACGGCATGCTTATTACCGAAGAGATTCTTGACCTTTGCTCAGAGTATCGTACGAGCTTGGGAGTTAGTATTGACGGACCACCGGATGTTAACGACCGCCATCGAAGAGATCACGAGGGCAAAGGGACCCATAAGAAAGTTCTCGAAGATATCGAAAAGCTCCAGAATCATCGGGACTCTGACTTTCTTTATACTGGACTATTGGCCGTGATTGATCCAGAGTCAGATCCCTGTGAAGTCTACAATTTTTTCAAGAAGCTCGACGCCCCAAGCCTTGAGCTTCTTTATCGCGACGGCAACCACTCGCAGTTTCCCTATGGCAAGGCGTCTTTTCAGTCCACTGAATATGGACAATGGCTCACCGCTCTTTTGGATATCTATCTCGCTGACCCGAAACCACTTCGGATTCGCCTGCTTGATGATATGATCAAACTCGTCCTAGGTGGCTATGGAACAAAAGAAGGGATGGGGACGAGCAATTATGGGATCATCGTTATCGATACTAATGGTTCTGTGACAAAAAACGATACACTAAAAAGCTTGTCCAGAGCTGAGTACCTGCGGGGGTGGGATGCCCATTCATAGATGGCGCGAGGATAGCGGGTATCACAACCCATCAGTATACTGCGCCGATCAACTCTTTCTGATCGAACATATACGCAACCGCATAACAGCCCTTCTCGTTTCACACGAGGCATGAATACACCACTGAGGCTCACCGCGGCTGAAGGATCCTCCAAGCCGTTCCCGTATTTCGTTTCTCCCGAAGCTCTTCGGTCAGACCTCAGCCAGATGGCCTTAGCTTGGCTAGAAACTGATGTTCCGTGGCAGTTGGTTAAAACCGACTTCTATGAACAATTTGAGTTCAGCCTGTGGGATGTTCTATTGCCTCGGGACCTCAATTTTTTACGTTCTCCTTTTTTTCTGACATCCATCAAAAAGCGTCTTGAGGAAGTATTTGAGGTAAATTTGAAGGATCACCCGGATATCACAGCACATAAGCTTGTTCCCGGGCAATGTATTCGGCTTCACAACGATTTTATTCCTGGTGCCGAGACTCATCGTCTACTCATACAATTCAACAAGGGTTGGCAGGATGAAAACGGGGGGCTTCATCAATCCTATCGTGATGACTACGGGCGCGGGCGTCAGGATTCTTGAGGGGAAACAGGCTCTTCTTGTGGCTTCTGTTACAGTCTTCACAACTGACAAGTAAGTTGTTCCAATCGTAAGCAAGCCAGTAATATCCCGGGTATTCTGCACCCTGTCCGTCCGTCTGTCTCACAGCTCCTTTTGGTCGATAATGTTCAACATCGCCGGGAGAATTCGCGAGAAACTTCGCTTCACAGTAACAGCACTTTTCATACTGGGCGCGTAGCAACGCCTTTTTAACTGTCTTCGACTCATAAATGTTGGTATTAAATTCAAACTTCTTCCGTCCGGACTTGTAGTCCTCAGGACTACAATCATAAGTGGCACAATTCTCTCTGTTCTCTGTTGCACCTTTCTCTATAAGAGTCTTTGGCGGCTTGGCGGGCTTCTGAATTTTAATCATCACTGACGAGGGTTCTGTTTCTTGAGAAGGACTGCTGCTTGCCGAATAGTGTCCATTGCCTCCTGGTCTTCCTGCCGTTCAGCAGTAGGAAGATTGTCCAGTTCTCCCTCTAATTCTCTGAGCCGTTCCTTATCGGACGCGCTCCGTTTCAGTTTGTCTAGCAGCTTATTCCGTTCATCCATCAAGGCTTCAATACGAGGGCTCCGAGCAGATACGCCAAAAAGATCACTGGTAAGGATCTGATCCGCTCTCCAGCTCTCTATAAACCCTGGCCGGTTCTCAATTGTTATTTGGCCGCCCTGCTCTTGTAAGACTGCAAGGTTAGCGTCTGTGGCAGCCTGAACTATCAGGGGGCTATGCGTCGTGGCAATGAACTGGGTTTGAGGGAAATGCTGGGTGAGATATTCGAGAATCTTACGTTGCCAAAGCGGATGGAGGTGAAGGTCAATCTCATCTATTAGGACAATCGCTGGTTTTGCTAGGGGGTTGGCACTGCCAGGATAATATTCGTAGAGCCGAGATGCTAAATCGAGAGCCCAAGCCAAGGTTGTTTGATAGCCCAGGCTGAGGCCAGCAAGAGGAACAAGACCATAAGGGGTCTTAAATTTGACACCGCTCCGCTTCTCCGGGTGCCCGGGACCTTTCGGCCCAAGGATTCGAATCCCTTTTTCATCTGATATATCAGGAAGGATTGTAGCGAGAAGCTGCTTCACTTGTCGCAGACGTTTCACATCTCGCTTCTTAGCGCGGCCATCAAGCCTCGATCGATGGTCAAGACGGATCAAAATTCCCTCAGCATCATACAGCTCAGTAGAACCGGAAAAGAGTGAGGCCAAAGGGTCTAAAAGGTCAGCTTTTTCCAGGTTTGAGGCGCCCATATGACGATCAGCACCGTAAGCGAAGATAGGAAAATCATGAATCGTAAGATTATCAAATTGATGAGAAATCTCGTTTGATTTCAGCTCACTACTTTCCAACTGCTGTTCCCTCCCCAGCATGCTGATGCCCGTAGTAATTTTTTGCGGCCCTCCTTTTTTAGTCTGTCCTAGCTTCTGGTTGATGCGTAAAGTTGCCTTAAGATCAAGCCGTACTTCATCGCCTGATCTTAACAGAGAATTGAATACTCGATTTTCTTCATTCGCTAAGGCGGGTTCTATGGCTCGCGGCTCATAGTCGTTTTGTGCGCCGGCCGGAACGGGCCTCATCCATGCTAAGCATTGTAAGAGCGTCGTCTTGCCGACCCCATTGTCCCCCAGGAGTAAAGTCCATTGAGCCGGACGACCTTTCTCGTCCGTAAGTTCCAAGGTCTGGCGCTCACCAAAACAGCGAACGTTTTCCAGTTCGAGAGAACTGTAATAAATCAAAGGTTGTTCAGAAGAAGGCACGATACTCTACTCTTTTTTCCACTTTATGAATAACTTTACATACGAAAAAAGAAGATGAATAGCACTCACTCTTCTAAACTCAAGAACTCAAGAGGATTCCATGCGCGCCATGATTCTTGCGGCCGGCTTCGGGACCCGGATGCGACCGCTGACGGATACGCTTCCCAAAGCGCTGGTGCCGGTCGCCGGTCGACCGTTGATCGAATACGCGTTGTTGTTTATCAAATCCCACGGCATTGAAGAGATCGTGATTAACCTTCACCATCTCGGGCATAGGCTCAGAGAAGCGTTGGGAGACGGAAGTTCCTATGGCCTGCGGATCACCTATTCTGCGGAAGACCCTATCCTGGACACTGGCGGTGGGATCAAGAAAGCTCAGCCGTTTCTCGATGGCGAACCGTTTCTGGTCTTGAACTCAGATACGATCCTTGATTTCGATCTGCCCGCCCTCCTGGCCGCCCATCGACAGACCCGAGCCATTGGCACATTGCTGCTCAGGCCGAATCCCGATGAGGCGACGTATGGCCTGATTGAAACGGACCGGACTGGCGCGGTCCGGCGCATTCGAGGCGAGCCGAGCGAGGTGGAGGTCAAGGAGCCGCTGTCCGCTTTTATGTTTACCGGCTGTCAGGTCCTCGCGCCACGTATTTTTGAGGTCATGCCAGTGGGCCGCGCCTTCAGTACAACCCATGAGCTGTATCCCCAGCTCATCCGCGCAGGAGAAACCTTACAGAGCGTTGTGCATACCGGCCCCTGGATGGTTGTTGATGACGCGGAAGGCATTACCCGCGCGACCAAAGCGATTGCCTCCGGCCGCCTGCGCTTATCCTATTTACGCCTCTAAAGAGTGAACGTGTCAATATCTCTTATCATTGGAAGACACGTTTACTCTTTTAACCGTTGTGTGACCAGCGCGGCAAAATTCGTGAGACAGCGCTGGGCCGCGGGTGCGTTTTGTACAGTCTTGAGCAGCCAGTCTTGCAGCGGCTGCTGCGCGGACGGCCAGCGTGGGAAGGATTCGGGGGGTAAGACGGCGGCCAGCGAAGCAATCAGCCCTTCCATAATCGCGGGGGTAAATTCCGGGTGGAACTGGGTCCCCCAAATATGCGCCCCCAGGGAGAATGCCTGGTAGGGGCAGGCTTCGTTATGGGCCAGAGCAAGCGCGCCTGGAGGTAGGGCGGTCACAATTTCGCCGTGACTCTGCTGGGCTAGAAAGGATGCGGGAACGGTGGAAAAGAGATCGTCCCGCTGCCCGTCTGGAGTCAGGCTGACCGTCACCGTGCCGAGTTCCCAGCCCTGCGGATTTTTTTCAATCGTGCCGCCAAACGCATGGGCAACGTGCTGATGACCGAAACAGATCCCGTAGATGGGCACGGACTGATCCGCAGCCCGTTTCAGAAAGTCTTCACTCTTGGTCACCCAGGGATCAGGGTCGTTCGCTGAAGCCGGTGAGCCAGTGACAATAATGCCGGCCCAGTCCGGTTCGGGGAAGATGTCCTTGCGTGCATCAACGACAACGTAGCGCTCTGGGCCCAGGACATTGAAGAACGCCTGCTCGTACCGACCACACTGCGCGGTCACAGCACGAGGTAATTCACCCGTTTTCAGAATGAGGAGGGATTTCGTCATGCGTGAGCCTCTTCTCTCGCCTGGTGAACTATAAAGCTCACAGCCAGGATTGGGAACCCGGTAGAGGAAGGCAAGAATAAAATACGGCAAGGGCTAGGCGATATCCCCTCGCTCCGCTATTTCTGAGTGTAGTCGGAGCCTCCTCGGGGCTGGTAGTTATTTGTATCAAAAGGAGGGCAGAGTATGCGTGACTATACGGCAGACAACATCACCCAAGCGGTTGTGAAAGAATATGCGAGCAAGACTCAGGACCCGCGCATGCGACGCATCATCACCAGCCTCATCACGCATCTGCACGCCTTTGTAAAGGACGTTGAACTCACGGAGGCCGAATGGTTCGCAGGCATTCAGTTTCTGACCGCTACAGGCAAAATGTGTGACGACAAACGGCAGGAGTTTATCCTGCTGTCCGACACGCTCGGGGTGTCCATGCTGGTCGATACACTCAATCATCCCAAAACGGGCCTTGGGACCGAATCGACCGTCCTGGGTCCATTCTATGTCGAGGGCGCGCCGGAGCATAAGAATGGCGCATCCGTCATCCGCAGAGACCTTGGCGCGCGGCCAACGTTGATGAGGGGGAAAGTCACGGACGCCGAGGGGGCACCCATTGCAGGCGCGACTGTTGACGTGTGGCAAACCTCGGCCAACGGCCTGTACGATATTCAGGACAAGGACGCGCCGGAGTGGAATTTACGCGGCAGGTTCACAACTGAGGCAAACGGCAGCTATGCGCTCATCTCCGAAACCCCGGTGAGCTATTCGATTCCGACCGATGGTCCGGTCGGCCGCATGCTGGATGCAACCGGACGGCACGGGATGCGTCCGGCGCATGTGCATTTCATGCTATCCGCCGACGGCTACCGGCCCCTGACCACCCACATCTTCGTGAAGGGTGACGCCTATCTGGACTCTGACGCAGTATTTGCCACCAAGGACTCGCTCGTGGCCGACTTCAAGGAGTGTGAGGATGCAACCTTAGCCGAACGCTATGGTCTCACAACGCCCTTCACCCTGCTGGAGTACGACTTCGGCCTGATGCCGGCGTGAGGACAGGAGCGGCATGGATATCATCGTTTCCGTTGTTTTTCTGACCTTCATCAGGGTGCTGATTTATTGTGGCATTGATGTCTTGCGCTGGACGAAGTAGCTCCTCTTTTTATGCCGTGCAGATTGCCCTTGCCGTGATAGCCGTCCCGCCTCGACAAGACTCCGCTATCGCTCCCGGTGGTCCCGTTCCTGGCCGGGCTCTTTGGGGTGGGCGTACGGGTGCGGGCGGTCCGTTTGGACCTCAAAGGGAATAGCGGCCAAGCGCTGCATGCTGTCTGTATACGCGGCGATGAGGCGGTCTTCAGCCGCATAGTCGAACGGGTCTTGCAGGCGCTTTTCAATCTCCCCACCCCGTTCGGGCTGGTTGGCCAGATACCATTCGACCGTTTTTTCTAGGGCCTCTTCGACCGGATAGAGGTCCGTGTATCCCAGTTGGTTTTTGATCTTGGTCAGGTCAACAACACGGTGGTGCGAGGTTTCCTGCATGGTGTAGGGTCGCGCGGGGCGCGCTAGGTCGTTGGGCATACTGATAATATCCCACTCGTAATTCATGGCGCTGGCAATTATTTCAATCACCTGATGGATCGTGAGCTGACTTTCATCGCCGCAATTGTATAACTGTCCGGCCGACGCCTCGGGCTGATCGACCGCCAGCAGCACCGCGTGGGCCAGATTGGCAGCATAGCCGTGGGTAAAAAGCGTCAGTCCACCGTCGGCGACAATCATATGCGGGCGCTTGTCAAGAATACGCCGTATCACACACCACTCGCGTGGAATAAGCTGATAAGGGCCGTAGACATAGGGATACCGGAAGTAGGCCGCGGTGGGATGGTACTCCAGCACGGCTTGTTCGGTTTGGGCGATCAGATAGGCAAAACGGAGTTCCGCTTCACTCTCAACCACAGGGGCGTCTTCGGCAACTGCCACCTTGAGCCCAACCGGAGAGAGCACCGAAGGGTCCATATACCCCCGGTAACTCGCTACCCCGCCCACGCCCACAAAACGTCCGATTTTGCCAACCAGGGCTTCGGCAAGAAAGCGAATCCGTCCATAGGTAACGACCGCAAGATCGAACGTGCGGCCAGCCAAGGCGGCGGCTATGGTTTCTCGGAAATGCGGATCACCGTGGATATGTTCGACCTCAGGCGGAATCTCGGGAATCTCGTGCGTTCCGCGATGAAAAATCGTGACTTCATAGCCCCGTTCAATCAGGCCATTCACGATAAACGGTCCAGTCGGTCCCGTGCCTCCGACAACCAGTGCTTTCATAGCGCTCCTTTCCCTCTCAGAACCCTGACCCGTACCAACAGCCTTTCCCCTCGCACTTAGTACAGTCCCAACCTCTTCTGCTCCTGCTCATATTCCTGGTGTATCCGTTCCCACTGGCGCGGATGGATGTCCGGCCCTACGGGCTGCTCATTGTTTGTAAACCAGCTTGCGACGCTACGGGCCATTCTTGCATAGAACGACGCCTGCCCTTTTTTCGGCTTGTTTATTTTGCGTTGCGGCTGCCAGCCAAACTCACGCTTTACCTCAGCCCATGCCCCTTCATCTTGCTGGGTCAGGTGCGGACGGTACGGCAGACGTTCCGTGTGCGAGACACACCCCAGGGAGAGGTTCACGCCAAGCAGGAGAAAGACGCATCCCTTCGCAATGTTCATGGTATGGCAACCAGCCTACCACATGAGCCATTACGGACAAACTCTACGCTGGACCGATTCATGGAGACTCTCGGCCTCCTGTCTTGTTTTAAGACATACCTCTCCATTCTGGTGTTACTTTTTATGACACGAGGGACATGGCTCGCAGAGCCCTATCTAGCTAATAATACTCACATTTCTTTTCTCTGTACTGCTGGCATGCTTTCTGCTTTCTTAATATTGAACCAGGAAAACACAGGGCGTTGCTTTCCTGGGCAAACGGAAGGGAGAAACATGGCTACAGAAGGGCAATTTGTACCAGCGCTTGACGCGGACATTATCGTTCCCTCACAGTATTTTGATCGGATTCGGTCCGAGGAATCCGCCCAGCCTGAGAAGCGACTGATGCTCGCTGTTCTGGAAAACGCGATTGCGACCTTCCAGAATTCGATTCCCGGCGCAACTCGCCGCCAACGGCGCCTCCTCAAAGAGACGGAAGAGTGGATGTACTCAGGCGATACCAGTTGGCCATGCTCGTTTGAGAATATTTGTGCCTTGCTCGGCATTGATGCCGATTATCTCCGCAACGGACTCGCCGAATGGAAAAAGACACAGCTTACGCACGAGGGAACGCAGCGAGAAGCTGAAACCTGCTTCCCACTCCGACGCATGAGTAGTCGGCGCCATGCGTTATCGACCTATACCTCCTCTGCACAGGCACGGGCGGCCTGAGCGAACGACTCCTGTTTCTGGACCTGTGGCACCCTTACGCTTCTGACTCCGATACGTCTCCGAGAATAACGGGCTGGTAGGCTCTGGACTGGAGGATTGTCTATTTTTCATCAGACGACGGAGCGGTTGCGGTCTCAGCGGGGCTTTCGGCTTCGTCCTCAAGAAAAGACCCGGACTGTGCGGCAGCCGCGTCGTACTGCTGCTGGGTTATTCGTCCGCGCATCAACTCGACACGCAGAAAAAGAAAATAGGTTTGGACGACATCGGTGCGGCAGTAGCGGTGAATATCGTCTAAGCGTCCGTCTTCCCACAATTGCTGAACCATCGATCCGTCAATATCGGTTTTCCCTGGCAGTCCGATCAGCTTGGCCAGGGCGTTAAAGCCGCCCCGCAGCCGGTGGACTCCGTAGTTGGTCAAGAAATCGTAGAGATCGTAGTGACCTTCGTCAGAGAACCGGTAACGGGCCCTGCCACTAAAGTAGCGTGGAATGCGGCAGCCATGCTTGAGCGCTTGCAGCTCCAGAACGGGTAGGTCGAAATTCCGCCCATTGAAACTGACCAGAGTACCCGAGAAGCGTTCCAGCCGTTCCCAAAACGCTCGTATTAGTGCTTCCTCAGCCTCCTCTGATTGAGCGGTATCCCCGGTATTAATCGTCTCGACTCCGGTCAGCACTCGCTCTTCATCCACTTGCCCAACCGCGATGGAAATAGGCCGGTGAAAAGACAGCGGAAAAAAATCATTGCCCTGTTCCTCACGCAGGCCTTGTTGCATCCGGCGGTAGGCGTCGTCGTCCGACAGGCCCTCTTCTTCCGCCTGCGGGAAATAGACGGCCCGCACCAGGCTCTTGTCGATACGGGTCTCAATATCGAAAACAGTGTAGCGCATACGAAAAACCCCCGGAGTGAAATTCGCTCCGAGACACCTAACCCGCGCCTCCGCTTCAGGCGATAAAGCGGGTGGTAGGTTCGTCTTCGACTCGTTTCACCTTCCCGTCGTACATCAACAGGTGCAGATGGGCCAAGGTCTCAAACGTGGCCGCAAACACATGAAAGATAGGCAGACCGGCATTCAGATCAAAGACCTTGGAGGCGACTTCATAGGCCGAATGCGCGTGCCCACGAATGAGGTCGTACATCTCATCCAAACGGTAGCGATGGTGCTGAATGATCTGCTTGGCACGGTAACGGTGATCCTTAAACACGCCACCGTGGGCGGGCAACACGAGTTCCACGTCAAAGCCCTGAATCTTCGCCTGAGAGTCAAGAAAGTCCTGGAGCGGATTGTCCGGCCCCGCGTAGTACACGCCAACGTGGGGCGTAATCTTGGGCAGGAGATGATCTCCCACGATCATGACCTTATCTTCGGGCAGGTAGAGACAGCAGTGACCCTGTGTATGGCCGGGCGTCCAGACGACCCGCAGCTCACGTTTCCCTACGTAGAGGGATTCGCCATCACGAATAAAATGATCCGGTCTGGCCGGCATATAGCGAGAACCGTAAAAGCTGCCTGGGGTCGGCAGCTGCTCGGGCGAGTCCAACGGAATGCCGTGTTGCTGAAAAAACGCAAAGGCTTCGGGGTGGCGTTCGGTAGACTGGAGCCGTTCGACTCGGGACAGTTCCAATTCATTCAGATAGACCTCGGCACCGGTCAACTCCTGGTAGGTCTGTGAAGTGCCGAAGTGATCGGCGTGATGGTGAGTTGAAATGAGGGTACGGATAGACGGCGGTTGACAGCCAACTGCGCTGAGGGCGGCCTTGAGCGTGGCAATACTGTCTGCGGTGTGCATACCCGTATCGATCAACGCCCATTCATCGTTATCCCTGACAAGATAGACATTGACAATGCTCGGCCGCATCGGGAGCGGCAAAAACAGCTGGTAGACGCCGGAGGCAACTTCGCGGATCTTTGCGTCAGCCTTGGTTTCGGTCTGTGTCATTCGTGTATGCTGTCCTTAATGGGAAATGTTGCTTTTATTTTCACCTTCCAGCGGGCTATCACTCCGTCTTCGACAATTGCGGTAATGTCTGAGACTTGGACCTCGTAGATCCCGCTAACCGTGACTGCCGCCCGAGAGACGGCAAGAGCTACCGCGTCTTCAATACTGGTTGAAGACAGACCCGTCAGTTCAATCGTTTTCTCGACCATAGGCCCTCCTTCGAAGAGTAAACGTGTCAACAGCTTTATCTCGTTGGAGGACACGTTTACTCTTTGCGTCATGCTCACTGATTATGACTACCGCCCCGCGGCAGAGCGCGCTCCATCAACAGGCCGACAGGCTGCGGTACGGACCGCAGGAGAAGTCGCCTCGGGCGTATAGAGCCGGCTCCGGAGCGTCTCCTTGAAGCGGGCCAGCAACCGGTGTGCATCGACGCTACTGTTGGCGTCAACGAGTCGCTGGACCAGCAATCCGTTCAGGGTTGCCATAATCAAGGCGGCCTCTTCTGCCGACTGAATGTCAGGCATGAACACGCGCGTTTTTCGGCCCTGATTCAGAATAGAAGTCAGCAACTGCTGATACACGTGGTAGAGGTCGCTGACATGGTCAACAACCTCTTTGGCGTTCCCTTCCTCACGGACGACTTGGCCAAGGACAAATTTGACCGATGGTAAGTGGTCAGTGATAAAGGTATAATAGTCATCAATGAGTTTTTCAAATTGTTCCCGTTCACTCAGCCCACGCAAGCCGGTCGCGTCGATAGCATATGGAGATAGAAAATTCTGTAATGCGGTACGAAAGAGGTCATTCTTACTATTGAAATGCCACAGAACGAGTGCCTTACTCACCTCCGCAGACCGGGCCACTTGTGCCAATGATGTATCGGCGTACCCTTGCGTGGCGAACAGCCGTCCGGCAACGCCGAGAATTTTTTCGCGCGTGTTCACACGAGCACGGTAAGTAAAAAGTCTGAGACTGTCAAACACGCCGGAGGAACGGGCTGCACAATAACGCAAAGAGCAAAGGATAGCCCTACTATACTGTATGCGACACAGTGGCCTTCGTTTCAGTATCCTCGTCCTGGTTCTGATGAGTGTGTGCGGTGGCGTGGTGCTCTGGTCTCCGCCCTCCACGCCAGTCTTGCCTGCTCCTTCTGCCGTTCATGTCCTTCACGTTCCGCGTCCAACCGTCTCTGATATCCAAAAACGGGGTGTGCTCACCGTGCTCGTGCACCATGATGCATCTTCCTATTTTCTCTACCGTGGCAAGGAGCATGGGTTTGAATATGAACTGGCACTCGGGTTTGCGCAGCAGCTCGGTGTCACCCTCCAGGTCCGGACCCCTCCCCCGGGTGTTGCGCTCACGCGCTGGCTTGTTGAGGGCAAAGGCGATATTGCCGCCGGTGTCATTGCTACAGACGGTGGCTCGTCCGCCCGCGTTCGGTACTCTCAGGCCTATATGGCTACGGATATCCAGATCATTACCCATGCAGACCAGCCTCATCTGCCGTCGCCGCTTCACACTGCGAATCAAGGTCCACAAGAGGCGCGGCCTACCAACTCCGCTCCTCCTGACGCGTCCACCCGCCCTGACACTGTACGGAAAGAGGCTCCGGCTCCCCTACCGCAGGTCCTGCTGTCCGGTGGCTTATCTGGTCTCACCTTATCGGCAACGGTGAAAAAGCGAGCCCCTTTTGCACCGGCCCTAAAACCAGTCGTAGAACTCGTACTCTCTCTCTATCCAGGCACGCTGTATAGTGTGTACACCCTCCCGGAGCCGGCCCGAATAGGCTGGGCCGTCCGCCCGGAACAATCGGAACTCTTAGCTGCGGTGAACCAGTATCACGCACGGACGAAGCGTTCCGGTCTACGGAAAATCTTGTACGAGAAATATTTTACAACCACACGCTTTCTCCGTTCGGACGAATCAACCGTATTCTCCAACCGTTTGTCGCGACATGACCCTCTCATCGTCCAGTATGCTGAGCAGGCCGGCTTTGATTGGCGTCTTATCGCTGCGCTTATTTTTGAGGAATCGCGCTTTGACCATACACGGATGAGCCCGAGTGACGCATATGGCCTCATGCAAGTCACCGAGGTTGCGGCTCGTGAGGTGGGCGTCGAGGATTTTCAGACCATCCGGGGCAATCTTGAAGCCGGCGTCAAGTATTTACACTTTCTCCTTACCCAATTTCCTGACGGGCAACCCCAGGATCGTCTCGCCTTTGCCCTGAGCGGCTATCTGCTCGGCCCGAGTCGCGTCAGAGCGGCCCAACAGCTCGCCCAGATCCTTGGCTACGATCCGCATTGTTGGAAAGACTCAGTTGAGCACGTTTTCCCGCTTTTGGAAGACGCCGAGTATTATCGGCAGATCAACGCCAACTTTGCTCCCGGCGGTGAGGCAGTGCGGTATGCGAATGCCATTCTCAAGCGCTATGAATTGTATACCCGCTATATCCCGCGGGTGCTGTCGGCTGCCCCTACGTCTGCGTCGGCACAGCGGCCAATAGGAGCGACTATCCCGCTGAGCTAGGCAAGTCCGTCGAAGATGACTATTAACTAATGGCAGCAACCTCGTTGCTGTGAGGATATACCCGAAAACCAAATATATGGAGGAAACCGATGAAATCTCTCACGAGCAGCCCTTGTCCTTATACTTAGCTTTCCCTCTTTTGTCTTTTCGAAGATGGATGTAGGGGCTGTGGTAGCGAGCCTCCCGGATGAGGCATCAGAGCGTCGTTGACTGCTGAGTCTATGCCAGAGTTACTAAAGAATTATAAAAAGACGCAGAAATGGAATGAGATAGAGCTCAAAGGAATCTTACGTCCGAAAATCTTGCTGCCGCTGCCGAGTTGTTTTCAAAAATGCGGACTCCTTGACCTTGAACGCTTCCGGTAGCTCAAACGAGATGATCTTAGAAAATCACACCACAAGACACACCTGACGGCCAATGGTGTTGGTGCAACACTCGACATGTTTATATCAGTAAATCCGATATGAAGAATCAGAACGCCGAACAAACCTTCAGAGAGTTCTGTGACCAAGCCGGTATTCAATGGAGGCGAGTTCCTGAGGTGAACGAGGAAAAGAGACCCGACTATGAAATTTCCGCGTCAGGTCAAAAGATTATTGTAGAGGTTAAGCAATTCGACCCAAACTCTGAGGAAAAAAAGGCCCTTAAAGACTTGGAGAAAAAAGGATTGGCGACTTCCCTTCCTACAACCAAGCCTGGATCCCAGGTGAGAAATGCAATACGTGATGCTGCACCTCAGCTAAAGGCATTATCCAAAGGAAAAATCCCCGCAATGGTTGTTCTTCAGACGAACATTCTCAATCGTCGTGTTCGCCCATATGGTATAATAACTGCCATGCAGGGTCTTGACACCATACCCGTTACTGTCCCAGAGGACCTCAATATCTCTCCCACATTTGGCAATGCTAAAAGCGGTCCTGGGAGAAGGATGACAGAAAAAGATAATACAAAGATTAGTGCAGTTGCCGTGATTCGGGAGTCCTCAGCAGGAATGTATGAATTCGATATCTATCACAACAGTTTTGCAGCCAATCCAATAGACCCGGAATGGCTTCGACAGTCGGAAATTCCTCACCGGAGAATTCCAAAAGACTCAACAAGCAGTCTCACATCGTGGGAACGTATCTAACCGCCGTACGCAGGAGGTTAGATACGTTCCTGAGACCTAGTGGTGGGAGGTCGATGACAGATGAGCACAATGATTAGCGAAGTCTACGACGCCTTAAAAGAAGCTGGGGCTGGTGAGGAAAAGGCGCGGGCCGCCGCGGAAGCGATCGCAGGATATGAGAATCGGTTTGCAAAAATCGACCAAGACATGGCAGTGCTTAAATGGATGCTTGGCTTTAATCTCGCATTCACAAGTGTGATCCTCTGGAAGGTCTTCAGTGGTTAGTGGCTCATTTTCGAACCACTCACCACTCACAAGCCCTCCTCACGTAACGTGGGTGTTGAAGCGCTCGTTGACCTCTCGGTGAATATAGAAAATGGCTTTCCCGATCTGGTCCGCGGTCCAGGTAATGCACGGGAAGTCGGCATAAGTCATATACCCGCCTGAGAAGACTTCATTGCGATTGCCGTTCGGGCCCAGGAAATAAATCGTGGTGCCGCGGGTGATTCCATGCCGGGCCGGACCGAAGTCGATTTTCACATTATTCCTGCCCAGGATATCGCCGGCCCGCAGGATGTCATTCCAGCTATCCAGCCAGAAGGCGAAGTGGTGCAGCTTCCCGTTTGCACCTTTGACAAAGGCAATATCGTGCGCCTTGTTCGAGCAAAACAGAAACGCTCCCAGGAGTTCTTCGTTGTTCGGGTCGGGAATAATCCGTTCGCTCATTCGAAAGCCCAGAACTTGGGTGAAGAAATCCACATTGGTCTGCACATCTTCGGCCGTCAATAAAAGATGATCCAACCGGTCTGGCCCGATCCGAGCGACCGGCCGGTCGCTCGGCCACGGGTCAGGATTGAGCACGCCAACCTGCGTACCACTCTGCTCGGCCTCGGCATACAGCTCCAGTACATGGTCAGAAGGGAGCGTACAGCGGACGGCTTGTCCAATCCCCAGATTCTCGCCTGCCGAGACCCGACTGATGCTCAGACCGAACTGCTCTGCCCCTTTCTCAATCTGGGCAAGCTCATCCTGAGTCGCGACTTTATAACCCATCTTCACCAGACCCAGTCCACCATTTTCAACGACCAGGCTGTGATGGTCATACTCGTCCCAGCATTTGAAATAATGTTTGTCGTCCTGACAAGCGACTTCCTGTAGCCCCAAGACATTGGTGTAGTAATCAACCGCCTTCTCCAGGTCCGATTCGCGGGCGTGTACATACCCGAGTCGCATTACACTCATAGGGATCCCTCCTGCGTAACGTTCATCAAAGAGTAAACGTGTCCTCCAATCAGCATGGAGATGCTGGACACGTTTACTCTTCTCAGCCTTATATCGCTCATCTCTTGCTGTCCAGCACAAAGTCGTCTGGCCCTCCCATTGTTCCCCTCTGGGCGAATCGTTAAGCTCACGACGATGAAGTGCGCATACTGCCAGGAGCGCGCCGGCTGGTTCAAACGGACCTGCGCAGACTGCCAACGCTTACACGAGCTGTACACCCAGAATCGTGGGCAACTCGACTTGCTGCAATTCCTTGACATCTGTATCGAAACCGGCCTGCCGCGCGAAAAAATCGAGACCTTCATGAACGCCGACCCCTACGGCAGCGGCAGTATCAAAGACCAGATTACCGCGGATATGAGCACAGAACTCCTGGGCGCAATGGGCATCCGGGTGCAACAGACCGCCCAGGATGTCAGGCGCCTGCGGGAGAAAGGCGCGTGGCAGAGGATGGACGAGAAGCCAGAAGAGTAGTCCGAGGGGCTCCACTCGGCCTGGAACGGACCGGACTCGGCTTGATTCCTCTCCGCGTTCACCGCTATGAGAGAACATCATTGCGTAGGAGGATATATGGGAGACATTGAATTTGGAACGGCTTTACCGACAATGGACAATATTGGGGAGTTTGCCCAGCGAGCAGAGCACTTAGGTTTTGATTTGCTCGGCTGTGGTGAACACGTCATGTTTCACGGACCGGTGAGCAATACCTTTATTTCGCTCTCGGTTGCAGCCGGCGCCACCCAGAAGATTAAACTGCTCAGCTCCATTGTCCTCCTGCCATTATATCCGGCCGCCCTGGTGGCAAAAATGGGCGCGGCGCTCGATGTGGCCTCACACGGACGGTATAACTTTGGGGTTGGCATTGGCGGAGAGTTTCCAAAAGAGTTCGAGGCCTGCGGCGTACCGGTCAAGCAGCGGGGCTCCCGTACGAATGAGGCACTCGAAGTGATCACCCGCTTATGGACAGAAGAGAAAGTTTCCTTTGAAGGAAAGTACACCACGCTGAACGAAGTCAGTATTGAACCGGCCCCCGTGCAGAAACCACGGCCGCCAGTTTGGGTTGCGGGTCGCAAGGAACCGGCCATGAAACGCACGGCAAAATATGCGGACGGCTGGCTGCCGTATATGTATACGCCCGAACAGCTCCACGACAGTATTGAGAAGATCAAAAGTCTGCGCAAAGAGTATGGACGGGATGTCGAGTCGTTTCAGCCCGGCGTGTTCATCTTTACCGCGACCCATCCAGACGGAGACACAGGCCGGGAGATGGCAGCCAACCGGCTCGGCAAACAGTACGCCCAAGATTTTTCCAAGCTGATCGGGAAATATGCTCTGGCCGGCACGCCGGAAGAGTGTCGGAAACGACTTCAGGAATATATTGACGCTGGCGCAAAAACGGTGATCCTGCCCTCGGCCTGCCCAGCCGACTATATTGACGAAAACACCCGTCTGATCGGGGAAGAGATCATTCCCGCCTTTCGATAGAAGGCGGGCTGTCCCTCTCAGGGGGACAGCAGGACACTCTGCACAGAGAACGGGCCGTGTATTATGCCGCCCGATACGCGGCGCGGCACTCCTGGCTACAGAAGTAAACAGTCCGTCCACGCCGCGAGACCTGAATCGCTTCGTTCTGCGGAATAAAGCGACCGCACTGGGGGTCTTGGACTAAGGACACGCCTGCCGAGCCCGAAGCGTGTTCCCGCCCGGTCTGCTTCCGACCCGACGAAGCGGCAGGCAAAAAGAGACGACGAATACCCGCGATAACCAGATAGCCCACTGCGAGCAGGAGCAGCAGGCGAACGAGTCCAGGCATACCCGGCTATTCGCTTGCTTGCGAACCGCTGCCCGGACTCTGCAAATAGCTCAGGAGTTCGGAGTCCGGGTTCAGGATGAGCGTGGTGTCATTGGCCAAGATTTTCTCGTAGGTCTGGAGTCGTCGCGTGAAAGCATAGAACTCGGCGTCTTTGCCAAACGCATCGGCATAAACGCGCGTGGCCTCGGCATCGCCTTCACCTTTGAGCTTTTCGCTCGACTCATACGCGGTGGCCAGGATGACTTCCCGCTCCCGGTCGGCAGAGGCGCGTATCTGCTGCGCTTGCTCTTCCCCTTCCGCCCGGTAGCGCTTGGCAATCCGTTCGCGCTCTGCTCGCATGCGGGCAAACACACTGGCCTGGACTTCTTCGGGCAGATCGAGCCGCTTGATCCGGACATCGGTCACTTCAATACCAAAGGTCTTGGCCGTCTCCCGGGTGTCTTTGGTCACGATGGCCATAATATCTTCACGCTTTTCGCGAATGAGGTCGAGAAAATTATGCGTGGCGATTTCTTGTCGGAGACGGGCCGAAATAATGTCGTCCAGCCGGGCCATGGCCCGAATGCGGTCGCGAACGCTCCGGTAGAATTGAAGGGGATCTTCGATCCGCCAACGCGAGACGTGGTCTACCAGGACGCGCTTCTTGTCGAGGGTAATATACTCAGACTCATGGGCATCGGTTGTCAGGACCCGTTTTTCAAAGCGGACCAGATTTTGCGCCACGGGCAGCTTAAAGTAGAGACCGGGCTCCTGAATGATGCGTTTCGGATTACCGAACTGCACCACCATCCCTTGCTCCCACTCACCAATCGTGAACGCAGCCTGGGCGGCGACAAAGACCAGGACCAAGCCCAGCCCGATAACTAAGCGCGGTACCATTTATCTCCCCTCCTGACTGGCGACGGCCCCGGCTGCGGTCTCGCCGGCGCTCAGCTCTTTCAGCGGTAATAAGGGTACGACCCCGCCGCCATTTTGTGAATCGAGAATGAATTTTTCCATCGTCGGCATAATCCGCTCAACACTCTCAAGATAGAGCCGGTCGCGAGTTACCGACTTGGCTTTCTCATATTCGGCCAGGATCTGGAGAAAACGCTCGGCGTCACCCTGGGAGCGGATGACCCGCTGCGCCTTGTACGCCTCAGCTTGCTGGACCATTTGGGCGGCCTCACCACGCGCTTTTGGCACCACATCCTCTTGATAGCCTTCCGCCTCCTGGCGGAGTCGGTCTCGGTCCTCCAAGGCCCGGACCACATCGTTGAAGGCGTCCCGGACTTCATTGGGAGGGTCCACCGCGAGCAGGCGGGCCTCGGTAACAAACAGGCCGGTTTGATAGATGTCGAGCAGGCTCTGGAGCGCACTTTTCGCCTGCTCCTGTACCTCAAGCCGTCCATCCGTCATCGTGTAATCAATCGTGTTTCCACCAACCGCACTGCGCAGCGCCACTTCTGCTGAGGAATGCAGCATGCTTTCTGGCTCAAACGCGCCAAAGAGATATTTGACCGGGTCTTGAATGCGATACTGCACCACTAAGTTGACCTCGACAATATTTTCGTCGCCGGTCAGCATTAAGGCTTCCTGCGGGATTGTGCGGCCACTGCCTCTGCCGCTGCGCCCAGGCACCCCTGACGGACGATAACCGACTTGGGCACTGCGGACACGGGCGATATCGACCACTACATGTCTTTCAACGGGCCAGGGCAGATGAAAGCGTAAGCCGGGGTCCGTTTCCGCCACAACCGCCCCAAAGCGCAGCACAATCCCGCGTTCGCTTGGACCGACAACATAGAATCCCGAGCCGATCCACAGGAGGGCAAGGACAGCGATGATCAGCCATACCCCAGCACCCTTGGTAAAACGTTGGAAGGTCTGTTTGAGGTCCTCAAGACCCTGGAGGAGTTCGTCGCCGGGAGAAGAGCCTCCTTGATTTTGCCATCCATCTGCCATATTGCCCCCCGTCTTTCCTGCCGTCGAGACTTTATACCGTCTGTCGCTCCGGCAGTGAGGTCGTCTGAATTTTCTGGAAGAAGATGCATGCGAGAGAAAGATCGCACTGAGAGCCAGTTCTTTTAGTCGTTATGATACACTGTATAGGAAAGGAATACCAGACAGCTTGACATTCTAGGTAAGGTCGGGCGAAAAGACACAGCAATGGACAACACCCCAGCGAGAGCGGTATGCTGGGCGGACGCAAGCGCGCAAAAGACAAAACAGGAGTTCACCATGTCAGACACACTCCTTCTGCAAAAAGAGCCCCCGTTAGCCTGGATCGTTTTCAATAAGCCCGAGCGTCGCAACGCGGTTGACCTGGACATGTGGAGCACCCTGCCGCAGCTCGTTGCCGAGGTCGCCGCAGACGATGACCTGCGCGTGCTCCTGCTGCGCGGGGCGGGCGAGGAAGCCTTTGTCTCAGGCGCCGATATTTCGCAGTTTGGCAAAGTCCGCTCCGGGTCTGAGGCAACGCGGGGCTATGACCAGGCTGTAGACGGCGCGCTGAAATCGCTCGCCGGCCTGGAAAAGCCGGTCATCACCATGATTCATGGCTTCTGCATGGGCGGCGGTTGTTCGGTGGCCGTCATGTGCGACCTCCGGCTGTGTGCCGATGACGCGCGCTTTGGGATACCCGCGGCCCGTTTGGGCATTGCCTATCCGCTTGAGCGGGGGGTTGAACGGCTCGTCCATATCGTCGGGGTCTCCAACGCGGCTGAGATTCTGATGACCGCCCGGGTCTATAACGCGGAAGAAGCGGCTCATATGGGTCTGGTCAATCGCGTCCTGCCCAAGGCCGAACTTGAATCCTATACCCGCGAATACGCGCTCAAGATGGCTGATAACGCCCCCTTAAGCGTAGCGGCTCACAAGTTTTTCGTTCGGGAGAGTGCGAAAGCGGCAACCCTGCGCGACATGGATGCCGTCAAAACCTGGTCCACCCGTTGCTTTGGCAGCCAGGATTATCAAGAGGGGGTAAAAGCGTTCATGGAAAAACGCCGCCCCCAATTCCAGGGGAAATAGCACCGACGATAGTGATACCCTCAAGCTGCTATTTCCTTCCGAAGCCATCTTTGACGCGTTCGCTCACAGGAATACGCATTCAACCAAGGGAAATGTACTCGGGGACGACCCGTTCGAAAACGATCCTCTCGGGCGTCAAGAGCCTGCCGATCCCCCTTGCATGGCACGCTGACTGACTGTATAGTCAGTCATATGACTAAAAGTTCAGCCACTAAAAAAGAAGACGTACTCCGTGAGTTCCGAGTCCGTGAAATTCTGGATGCCACGTGCCGGGTGGTGGCTCGCAACGGGTTTCAGGGGGCCACGGTTGAGCGCGTTGCTGAGGAAGCGGAGATCGCCAAAGGGACCGTCTATCTGTATTTCCAGAACAAAGATGAACTCTTCACCGCCGCTGTGGAGCAGGGAATACAGAATTTCACCAGCCAGGTACGCACTCAAGTCGCGGAGGCGCTGACGCCGATTGAAAAGCTCCAACGTCTGATTGAAGTCAGCCTTGAACTGAGCGACACGTATCGCGATTTTTTCAAGACCCTGCTGCTAGAGCGGAACTTTCTGGCCGCCTCACCCAATCACCCGGAAGCGGCGCATATGCTTGACCTGTATCTGGCCCATATCCATTTTATAGAAGAAATCATCCAGGACGGCGTTCGCGTGGGCGTGTTTCGGCCCCATAATGTCGAAGCCTCAGCCTTTGTCCTCAACGAGGCGATTCGTGGCTGCTTTCAGCAACGGGCGTTGGGGCTGACGGCGCGACCGGTCAGCGAAGACGCTGGTATTTTGCTCGATTTGTTTTTCAACGGAGTTCTGAATCAGCATCAGAACCATGAGGAGCCGGTATCGTGAAGCACTTCGTATTCCTTCTTGGCCAAGCATGTCTGATGTTGGTCCTGCTTATCTCTCCGAGTTGTCGATCGTCCAGTTCGGAAGCGGCAAAAACACAAGGCCAGACCGCGGTTGCCCCACCCCCGCCTCTCACTGTTCAGGTGGCACAACCGGTTGTGCGCACCGTGGTGCGGACCGGCCGGGGACAGGGCGCGTTGTTCGCGAAAGAGAGCATCATTCTGTCGAATAAGCAGGAAGGCTATGTCCAGCAAGTGTATGTTGACTTTGGTGACAAAGTAAAAAAAGGCCAGCTCCTGGCCGAGATGGAGCAGGAAGAGCTTGCCCTGGAGGTCGAAGTCCAGGAAAGTGCACTCAAACAGGCGGAAGCCAACTTCATCCGCGCCCAGGCTGAATATACCCGTGCCAAGGAGTTAGCCGCGGAAAACCTGATTCCCGAGCAACGGCTGGATACCAATGAGGCCGACTATAAAGTGACGGAGGCGCGGGTCCGCACCGCAGAAAAAATCTTGGCTCTGGCGCGCAAGCGCCTGCGCAATACCCGGATTGTTTCGCCGGTCAACGGCTTTGTCCAGGAACGCTTTATCAATCCCGGTGAGTACAAACAGGAAGCCTCGTCCCTGCTGGAATTGGTCGTGGTCAACCCGCTCAAGCTGCGTTCCCCTGTGCCGGAACGCTTTGCCGCGGTGGCCGAGACGGGCATGCCGCTTCGGGTTGAGGTCGAAGCGCTGCCTGGGCAGGTTTTTGAAGGAATCCTGACCCGCATGGCCGCCCGGGTGGACCACAGGACTCGCTCCCTCCTGATTGAAGCCGAGATTCCCAATCCGGATGGCAAACTCCGCCCTGGATATTTTGCGCGTATTACCGGCGTCCTCGGAGAAGAAGACGCCCTCTTTATTCCCCGCACCGGCCTGGCGCGTTTTGCGGGTGTTGAGCGTCTCTTTATCGTCGAGGATAACGTCGTCACCTCGCGTGAGGTCACCTCAGGCATGGAGGACGGGGACTGGATAGAAATTGCCAAAGGGCTTTCCGAGGGAGAAACGGTCGCCGTCAGCGCCCTCAACCGTCTGGCTGATGGCATGACCGTGCAAACTCAGGCCGTGCAAACTCAGGACAGTACGAGCGTCCAAACCCAGTGAGCCCTGTGGAGAGCGTATGATTCTTGCCGATGTCTGTGTTCGCCGACCTGTCTTTGCCACCATGCTTATTGGGGTGCTCGTGGTGGCCGGCTGGTTTTCCTATAACAGTCTGACCCTGGAATTGATGCCCAAGGTCGAAATGCCGGTGGTGACGGTGACAACCACCCTGCCCGGCGCCGGACCGGAGGAGATTGAAGCCCAGGTTACCAAGGTCATTGAGGAAGCCATCAACACGGTTAGCGGGATTGATGAGCTGCGGTCCGTCACCCGTGAGGGGTTATCCCAAATTATTGTCCAGTTCGTCCTGGAGAAAGACCTGGGCATCGCTGCTCAGGAAGTCCGTGACAAGGTGGGTACGGTCCTCGCCGACCTGCCCGAAGATGCAGACCCGCCGATTGTCGAGAAGTTCGATATTGATGCCACGCCTATTGCCACCGTGACCGTCTCGGGCTTTCGCGGCCTGAAAGAGCTGACCGAAATTGCAGAGAATCAGGTCAAGGAACCCCTGGAGTCGGTGACCGGGGTCGGCGCCATTGACATCTTAGGCGGGCGGAAACGGGAAATCCAGATCCTGGTTGACCCCGAGCGGCTCAAGGCCTACGGACTGGCCATCCGGACCGTGGCGCAGGCCCTGGCCAAGCAGAATGTCGAATTTCCGGGCGGACGCATCACCCAAGAGAGCGGAGAGACTGTCTTGCGAACGCTCGGACGGGTCAAATCGGTCCGCGAGTTCGAGGATATCGTGGTCGCCACCAATGACGGCGTGCCCATTACCCTGGCCGATATTGGCCGGGTCGAAGACGGTGTGGAAGAGCCACGCTCATTGTCTCGGTACGACGGCAAGAACGCCGTGTCCCTTATCATTCGCAAACAGTCCGGGTCGAACACGGTTGCCGCGGTCGAGGCGGTTCAGGAGCGTTTGGTTGAGGTTCGGCAGCTCCTCCCGCCAGGTGTCGAAGCGCTCATCACCCGCGATCAGTCAGAATTCGTCAAAGCTTCGGTCCACGAGGTCGAGCAACATCTCATCCTGGGCTCCCTGTTTGCCAGTATCATCGTGTACTTCTTTCTCGGCAATCTGCGTTCGACACTGATTGCCGCGGTTGCGATTCCGGTTTCCATCATCTCGACCTATACGCTCCTGGCCGCGGCCGGCTATTCCCTCAATCGAGTCACCCTGCTGGGGCTCACCCTGGCCGTCGGCATTGTCATTGATGACGCGATTGTCGTGCTGGAAAACATTTATCGCTATATCGAAGAGAAGGGCATGAACGCCTTTGAAGCCGCGCGCGCTGCCACCGCCGAGGTGGGTCTGGCCGTCAGCGCCACCACCCTGTCGCTGGTTGTGATCTTCATTCCGGTCGGCTTTCTCAAGGGGATCATCGGCATGTGGCTGAGCAGCTTTGGGTTTACCATGGCGTTCTCGATCATGGTCTCCCTGCTGGTTGCTTTTACCCTCACGCCCATGCTGTGCTCGCGCTTTCTGCCCAAACATCTCGACGAGCACGCCCATTCCTCGCGCGAGTCACGCTTCTACGGGCTCATAGATCGCTCCTACACCGCCATGCTGCAGTGGTCGATGCGCCATCGCTGGGCGATTGTGTGCCTCACGCTGGGCGTGTTTGTGTCCACCCCTTTTATTGCGGGTCTTGTCCGCCCCAGCCTGATGGCCAGCGACGACCGGGGGGAGTTTGAAATCAATATCAAGACACCGCCCGGCTATTCGCTGGCGCAAACTGACGCCGTGACGCGCCAGGTTGAAGAGGAAATTCATCCCCTTCCTGGGGTGAACCATCTGCTGACCGAGATTGGCTCAACCGTCGGTGAGTCCGTGACAAAGTCAAAAATTGTCGTCACCCTCACGCATTACTCCGAGCGAACCCTCCACCAGAGTCAGATCATGGATTTGGCTCGTGGGAAGGTTCAGGGATTCCCTAATCTCAGGATCAGCGTAGACCAGATTTTACCGGTCAGTGGCGGGGGTATCCAGAATGTGGATGTCTCTTACAACTTGCGGGGCCCGGATCTGGAAACGCTCCAACAATACTCTGAAGACTTAAAAACCCGCGCCCAGCACATGCCCGGCCTGCGCGATGTGGACTCGACCTTTGAGGGCGGGAATCCCGAACTCCAAGTCCATCTCAACCGCCGTAAGGCCTCGGACCTCGGCATTGAGGCCGCGGATATTGCGTCGACCCTGCGCATCATGGTCGCGGGTGAGAAAATTACGACCTATCGTGAGGGCGATGAGTTATACGATGTGCGTCTTCGTCTGACGCCGGAGAGTCGGAATCGGCCGGAGGTGATTCAGCAGGTCGCGGTTCCGTCAGCGTCGGTTGGGCAGGTCATATTGAATAATGTGGTCAATATGGTTCCCGGCACCGGCCCGGTGCAGATTGACCGCCAGGACCGGCAGCGCCAGATTACGATTACCGGCAACCTGGCTCAGGACAAGGCGCTTGGTGACGCGATTGCCGACATTGATGCCGAGGTCGAGAAAATGGGCCTGCCGCTGGGCTATACCACCGGAGTGACCGGCATGGGCAAGATGTTTGAAGAGATGATGGAAAGCTTTCAGATCGCTTTTCTGTTGTCCATTATTGGCATGTATATGGTCCTGGCGGCGCAGTTTGAGAGTTTTCTGCACCCGATTACCATTATGCTGTCCCTGCCCCTGGCCGTACCCTTTGCCTTATTGGCGCTGTATATCGCCGGCCAGCATTTGGCGTTGTTCGCGATCCTGGGCATGCTGTTGTTATTCGGGATCGTGAAGAAAAACTCGATCCTGCAAATTGACCATACGATCAATTTGCGAGCCGCAGGTCTGCCGCGCGACGAGGCCATTCTGCGGGCCAACAAGGAACGCCTGCGCCCGATTCTGATGACGACCCTGGCCCTGGTGGCCGGCATGATTCCGATTCTGATCGGCCAGGGACCAGCCGCAGAAAGTCATCGGGGTATTGCGGTCGTGGTGATTGGCGGACAGAGTTTATGCTTACTGATTACCTTATTGGTGACGCCTGTCGCCTATTCCTTATTCGATGACATTGAGGCATGGCTGGGACGTACAGTTCCGTCGATTCGCAACTGGCTTACACGCCTGTGGCGCCGCAAACCGGCCCGCGCAGCGCCTACCCACGCGGCGGTTGAAGAAAAGGTGTTTGGAGATTAGGCGGCCGGACAATTCCCTTTCCCCTGGAGGGAGAGGACCAGGGAGAGAAGGCCAGCGGGCGGCCCGCTTACAAGAGCAGCTTGACCAGGGCGACGGTCAGCCCAACGATGCCGGCCGCCATCATCCACAACTGACGATACAGCCGGGCTTCCAAGTCGCCCAGGCCGGTCTTCACTCCGGCCAGGTCGGTCTTAAACTCCGCCCGCAATTCAGCCATCTCAGTTTTGAGTTCGGCCTTGACCCCAGCCATCTCAGTTTTGAGTTCGGCCTTGACCTCAGCCATCTCGGCTTTCAGGGTCGTCTCCACCCGCTCCAAGTCGGCCTTGACTGCAGCGGTCTCGGCCTTGACCTCAGCCATCTCGGCTTTCAGGGTCGTCTCCACCCGCTCCAAGTCGGCCTTGGTGGCAACGTTTTCCGTCAAGGCGTCGCCCACGGTCGTCACGACGGCCTCGGCTTGCGACTCATCGAAGCCGGCCTGCTGGAGCAGCTTGGCCGCCCGGAGGGTGTCGAAGGCCAGGGTGGTCACACAGTCCATTGTGCGCCAAGCCGCGGGGAGGGTCAATGGTGAGCCAACGGCACCGAACGCCCACATGGACAGCATGCATGGCGAATTTCATGGCCGGTTGGTATCCGGGCGCAAAGCGGCACTTCGCTCGGTTCTGGAGCCCCGCCTTTTCTGGGTGAAGGGCTTTGGGTTCCGTTCTCAGTGCAGCGTGGCTTCGAGCAGTCCGACGACCCGCGCGATGTCCTTGTCCGGCACCTCGTCTATGAGATTCGCGGCCCTCGCACGTAAAGTGGAATAATTTAGGGAATTATATACTTGATAACCCAAGCATACTGTTCTTGCCACCTGTAGTGACACTCGGGATGTTCCCGCCCGAGGGAGGACGGACTGCTAGTCCCCTGTTTAAGATATTAATGGCCGCGTTCCAATCTCGGTCTCTGCATAAATGACAAACGGGACATTCATGCATTCGATCTGATAAGGATTTCTTGACCCTGTGACCACACCGGCTACAGTCCTGTGAGGTGTATGCAGGATCTACCTTCCTTACCCACCCACCGGCACTTGCCGCCTTGTAGGTGAGCATATAGACAAAGGCGGACCACTGTTGCTCTGCAATGGAACGGGCTAGATTAGGGTTTTGCATCATATTCTGGATATGTAAATCTTCAACGTAATAGCAATTTGTCTGTTTTACTAAGTCAGTGAGCATTTCATGGAAGATATCTTTTTCGCGTTCTCTGATGCGTTGCCCCTCTTTTGCTAAAGATACCTTGCGTTTCTTACGATTGTTGGAGCCCTTCTTTGCCTTAGCTAATCGCTGTTGTAAGACTATTAATCGCTCGCGGTCTACTTCTCGCTTATTCCAACGCTGTCCATTCGACAAAGTGGCTCTGGATTTGACCCCGACATCGATACCGAGAGGTGGCTGAGGGGTTAATGGGGCATCGGGAAGTTCGACCACTAGTTGAATGGTAACTCGCAAAGGAGTTTTGACCACTCTCACACGCTTAATTTCTCCATCTCTCTGTCCTTTGAATCTGAAACGCCCTATTCCTTTTATTGAGAGGCTATGCCACTTGTTATATGTTCGGATGCGTGGAGTAGAGGTAGAAAAAGATCGAATGCCTCTGTCTCGTCCTTTGAAGCGGGGGACACCTGGGTTCTTGTTGGCTTTCACTCGTCTAAAAAATAATCTGAATGCGCTGTCTAATGTGGATAAACACGAACGCTGACACTTGAGATCATATTGTGAAAATTCAGCATCTTCTCGGAGTATGGTTAAGCTTTTATATTGATCGTATACGCTGATGGATTTGCCCGCTTTTGGGTATGCTCCTATGCGTTCTTCTAGGGCGGCATTATACAGGTGTCTTTGCTGCTCTAAGAATGCTTGTAAGCGCTTGTGGGTCATGGCGCTGAGCTTTGCAGTATATAGGTGTGTCCTGTGTTGCATCTTTATTCGTGAGTTATTTTATTATTGAGGGTAAATAGGTATGTACTTCCCTAAATTATCCATTGGAGACTACGAATTTGACCCTGGTATTGCAAATACCGTGTTCAAGAATGGTTTCATGTTCGAGCATCCGCTTAACCTGAAAAATTTTGGAATTCAGCGTGACGTAGGCGTAGAGGCATCTTACGCCCATACCTATTTTGCTGGGTCTGAGTTGTACATGAACCACGTTCATGAGCTTTCGTTCGGTATCGGATCGTCTGTCGGTGGTCTGCTCTCGTTCTTTACGGATAGGCTCACATTGGGAGTGACATATACCTTTGGAGATGGGTACGATTCGGTGACTGGTAACCTTGGTTATACCTTCTAGAAAAATATTCAATGTCTCTACCACATCCCACCCAACCGGCCAGGGTTCAAATGGTGAAAGGTCCGTGGACACCAGCGGCTAAACAACTGGCGCTAGAACGAGAAGTGCAGGGACACTACATCGACTATTTCGCCCGGACTCTGAAAGCCCGTAGTTGGTCGCCGTGGCACGACTTACCGTTTGAAGAAATGTCTCGACTCGGGAGACGGCTGAGCACGGAAACGATCAGTTTAATCGAAGCTTTTATGGGAGTAGAAGAATATGTCGCTGATTACACTCTGGTAGGTGTAGAGCTTTTTCGCCATGACCGAACCCGGCGCAATATGCAGTTGCAATGGGGAGCAGAAGAGGCACGTCATGGCACCGCGTGGGAACTTGTTCTCCAACATTCCGGCGCACGTACAGAAGCGCAGCTTCATGCCTATCTTACCGCTATACAAGCATCACGTTGGAAAGCGGAAGATCACGGCATTGATACGCCGCTCAGCGCCTCAGTTTACTCAATGGTTCAAGAACGGGCGACGTATTTCAACTATCAGCAACTCCGTAAGCGTATCCGCAAGGAATACGGCTTACCATCCGCACGAATCGACAGGGAGAGGGAGCGTGGATACGAGATGGGCGCTTCCGAGGCATGCTACCGCATCGGTCAAGATGAAATCGCTCATCATGGATTGTTTTTGAAAATAGTCCAGACCTATATCAGATATTTTCCATCACGCACCTTTGAGGCGTTGAGTAAGATATTTCTAAGATTTGAGATGCCATCTCTAAGGATTATTCCTAATGCCAAAGCGTTCCTACGTGCAGTCTTACGGACAAATTTATACAGTCACGATATCCACCGTGAGCAGGTCCACAACCCTATACTGAGTTCCCTTGGGCTGGAAGGAGATGCAGCCTTTGAAAAGGCTGCCCAGACTGCCTGCCAACTGCCGGACGGTCTCGGTCCAGACAATGTGACACTCAGCCGGGCAGGGAAATGGGGGTTCGCATGCGAAAAGCCGAGAGATGCTCACGACTTCGCCACCGATGAACCTTCGCCTGGTACGACTGAATAGACGTAAGCATGGCCCAATCTAAGACGGGGACGGAAGAACCGCGCTCCCGAATATCTCGCTCTCTCCAGGAGCTACGACGCCTGACACTGAGTCTCGTTGCTTTTGTGGTGAGTGTTCTCCTGTTCGGACTTGTCCTCGCTGGCTGGTTTTTGTCCGAACAGCGCTATGTTGCCTTCCTTGAGCAAGAACTGGAACGGCTCTTACGTGCAGAAGTAGAGATCGCATCAAGTACGCTCTCCTTTCGGCAAGGGGTGGGGGTTCAGTTCAAGACGGTCAGTATATCTCAAAGCGCTCTTACGCGGACAACTGCTCTTTCGTCAGATCTTTGTCTTGAAGCCGCACGTCCAACTCGTGCAACCGACATCGAATGCCAATCCGGCTGCGCCAATTGCGCGCTTGTTCTCTCACCAGATACAGCCGTTTACCCAAAAAGCTGAGGCTGAGGAAACTCCGTCCGATACCGCTCTCTGGTTTTCACCACAACTGCTGATACACCAGCTTGTCTTGGAAGATGCAACACTTGTCTTTCAGCAACCATCTGACGGAGTTCCCGTAGTCTTCACCCGCGCACGGCTGCGGATTGCTTGGGATACAGGTGGCGTATATGGAGAGTTGAGTGCAGACTTGGGGCAGAACGGGGAGATTGGACAACTAATTCTCCGTTCCCACGCCACGCACGAGGAACTGATACCGAACGCGTCTCCAGCAGAATGGCGGGGCGACATTCGCCTCCAGAATGTTGCTGTCCAGGAGTTGGGCGCATGGTTCGGGGCAGATTGGCCCGCGGCGCGCGCAGACCTCTCAGGGAAGTATACCATTGATCTGCTGGTCCACCAGCTTGTCTTGGAAGATGCAACACTTGTCTTTCAGCAACCATCCGACGGAGTTCCCGTAGTCTTCACCCGCACGCGGCTGCGTCTTTCTCTGGAGCCCAGCGACGAAGTCGGGGCACAGATGAGTGCGGACTTGGGACAGAACGGGGAGGTCGGGCAGTTGACACTCCGCTCTCGCGTTACCCACTGGCAGCCGGCACCGAACGCATCTCCAGCAGAATGGCGAGGCGACATTCGCCTCCAGAATGTTGCTGTCCAGGAGTTGGGCGCATGGTTCGGGGCAAATTGGCCCGTGGCGCACGCAGACTTCTCAGGGAAGTATGCCGGAGGGGCGAATGCGAGTACAACCGTCTCGGGAAGGATGAGCGTACAAGATGTCCGTCTTGCACCCATGACGATTGAGCATGTCAGCATCGGCCTGACGGACTTGCGCTGGGATAATCCTCCGTACGTCTCCTCATGGCCGGCATCACTCACGTTCAGCGCCACGCTTGAAGAGGTGCAGGGCCAGCTTGGGAAGACTGACCTCCCGGTTCGTCTGGCCTCGGGCCAGCTTCGTTTGCAGAATGGTCAACTGCACGCCTCGAAGCTGAAGGGCTCGTACGGACGCTCCTCGGTGCTTACCGAGCTGAGCGCCGACTGGGGGCCGCTGTTCTCAGAAGAGTCGCCAACGCTCGGGCTCAGACTCGCCACACAGATAAGCCTCACCGATGACCTGGACTCTTTGCTCTCATTGGTGTCACCCAAAGAACGAGAGGCGTTCGTGCACGCAGTGCAGCAGCCGTCAGGACAGGCTGACCTTCGGCTGAGTGCCGAGATTCCCTCCGACAACAGAAATCAAATCTTGTACTCAGCGACAGTGGAATGGCGTTCGGTGAGTGCCTCTTTGCCGGAATGGCGTCTCGCGGTCTCCGATGTGCATGGAGTTGTGCGTCTTACCTCGGAAAAAATGCAGTTTCAGGATATCCGCTTCAGGGTTGGTCAATCGGTTGGACTGCTTGAAGGAGAAATTGAGCAGCCGCTCATCCCCTCGCGGCGCGGGCTAATTGAACTTTCTATTCCATATGCCAGAGTCCAGGACTTTGTTCACCTGCTTGACGATGATGGGGTACAACTGCGGTACGGACAGATCAGCGGTAGGATGGAGGCACGATTTTCTCCAGGCTTCCACAGCCTGGAAACTGAGGGAAGTATTATTCTGAGCCAAGCCCGTGTGGACGTGCTGTCGTTTCTTGAACCGCTCGATATCGCGCGCGGGCAATTTTCCTGGCAGGAACAGCAAGGTCGATTTGTCATTGAGCAGGCCAGCCTGCTCGGTGGGAGTGTGGCGGGCTCGGGTGAGCTGCTGAGCCTTGAACCCCTGGACCTGCGCGTCAGCCTGGAATGTGGTGAGCTGGATTTCGACTCGATATTGATCCCTGACTCCGTTCAACCGGACAAAAAAGGGACAGAAGAACAGGGCCCTGATGTCGCTCGTCAGGAGAAGCAAGAGACAAAAGAACAGAACACGGTGCGGGTCGATGTCCACTGCGACCGGGTGCAATATAAGACGTTTACAGCGGCCCCGGTCCGGGCTTCCGTCTACCGGCATAATCATCAGGTCGATTTTCGCATCGAAGAAGCCGGTGTCGCAGCCGGCCAACTCCGAGGCGAGGGGACGTTGCGGCTTGACTCACCCGCCCTCTCATTCACACCACAGGTGAGTCAGGTTGACACCGCAGATCTCTTTGCCGCGCTTGGCCTTCCCCTCTCGGGCACCTTAAATGCCAGCGGCAACATCAAGATTGCCAGCTGGGAGTTCTGGGATGATCCAGAGGAGTGGGATGGTAAATTGACCCTCTCAGTGCAAGATGGTGTTGTTCGGCAACTCCCGATTCTCGTCCGACTCTGGACCGCCATCAGGTTGCCGCAGATCTCCCGCGAAGGACTTCCCTTTTCTTCGCTGGCTGGAGATGTCGTTGTAAAACGCGGGGAACTCAGTACCGAGAATCTCTCTCTCGTCGGAAAAGCCGTTCGCCTGGACGCACGAGGCCAAATGAACTTGCGGCAGAAAGTGCTTGATATTACGGGAGATGTTATTCTGCTGCGCGGTATTACAAGTGTCGTTGAAAAAGTTCCCCTAGTGGGCAAACTGCTCGCTCAGAGCGCCGACCGACTCACGACGGCTCCCTTTCAGGTCACTGGCCCGTATGACGACCCTCAAGTTCGGCTCAAAAAGCCGTTACTTGAAATGAATCTGGAGTTCGACTGACTTGACTATATGTATGGGGGGTGTTAGGTTTTCAGAGGTCCCTAATGCGCTCTAGAGACGTTTTCATGATGGCACGGTGGAATTTGCTCTCAACGGCTACAGTATCGGCCCTGAGGCCAAATAATATACAGCCAGCAAGTTTAGAAATACCAGCATATAGCTAATAGATATTGAATAACGTTCAATCAGCACGCATCTTTCGTCGTCCAAATAGAATAGATAGATGTTTATCTGAGGAAAAAAGGGAAGAGAGGATAAAGATAAGCAAATGTGAGGGGAAGTTGTAGGGGAAAATTCGGGTTATACGTTCTTGGGGCGATCGTATTCACAGCGAGTCATACGCGGGCGGCTTCGTGCCGAGACACAGGAATGTACAACATATCAGAGGACGAAAATCAAACTTCCGCAAGACCCGCAAGAAAGGGTACTAGCGTATCTTGAGGATTTCTAACCAATAAAGTCAACACCTTACAGAGCAAAATGAGCCAGTACCCAAGAAAGGATATAAGATGAATACGTTTACCAGAGCCGGCTTATTTTTCGCTGGAATATTCTGGTTTATGGCGGGCCCAGTAGAGGCAGAGCCAGTACCATATCTTGGGAAATCGCGGATAGTGAATACATGGAATGCGAACGAAGGGACAGGGACACTCCGTATCTCTTCCTCTGGATCGACCAACGCCTATGGCAAATATACGTGTACCGGGAGCGCTTCGTCTACAGCTGATACATCGGGAAGTTGTGGCGAGGGTTTTCTCGGGATTTCCGTATCTGCTTACGATCTGGAATGCAGTTCCGAAACTATCGATTATTACATTACTCGTGTTGATAGCCACGTAAACTGCACTCCACTGACGTGCTATTCCCCCGACCCTCCCTACCCTCTCCTCGTCGGCTGTTCTTACGATGTCTCTTATACTGGAACACTGGAGGGGGCAGGCTTCACGGGAAGTCTCGCAGCGACGGCTACCTCACTTGTTACTTGGGAGAGCAATGACGGCGCTACTTTCAGGACTCGATGGATCACGACGGAGAAAGGGGAAGCGGGCATCGAATTCATCGAAGAGCCACCTGCTAACGACGCTCATCTTGAGATACCCGCCCCTGGTTCGACGGTGAACGGCGTTGGCGTTATCACCGGCTGGTCATGTATAGGCGGGGAAATGAAGGCCGAGATCATCGATGCGGGCGAGGTCGTTGACACCGTTGTCATCAGTCATGGGACACAGCGAACGGATACGGAGGAGGTCTGTGGCGATAGCGATAATGGGTTCGGCGCAACCGTCAACTGGAACCACTATACCGAAGGGGAGAAAACCATCCGATTCTTCCAAAACGAAGAATTAATCACTTCTCGTGATTTCTCTATCCTGAGGTTGTCTGATGATGAGTTCCTCACAGGGGCAAGCGGCATGTGCGTCGTCAATAATTTCCCAACCGCCGGACAGGAGACCACGGTTGAGTGGGATGAAAGCCGACAAGGCTTCTTCCCCACAAGCACCCGGGCCTCTCAGTAGAGAGCTACTGACTTGGCGCGAACCCGAAACGCCGATTGGAGGTCTGTCATGTCTTCCCTGCTTCGCTTCTGCGTTGTGTTCCGTTTTCCTGGCTCCGGCTGTGGCACACACCGCAACGCTGGAGAATCCAGGTAACGGTTCATTTTATTCCGGCATCGGCGTCATCTCGGGCTGGAAGTGTTCGGCCAACGGGCCGCTTACCGTCCGCTTCAACGGGGGGAATCCTCTCCCCCTGGCCTACTTCAATGATCGGCCCGATACCTGCTCCGTCTGTGGGGATACGAACAACGGCTTTGTGGCCCTCTGGAACTGGGCGAACCTCGGCGATGGGCTCCACACCGCGGTGGTGTACGATAATGGCGTGGAGTTCGCCCGTAGTACGTTTGAGGTGACGACCCTGGGGGAAGAGTTTGCTGGCAATCGGCTTGAACGCCTCAGGGGAGACCGCGCCGGACAATATAGCATTCGTGTATCGCGTGGCTGGCGGATATGTTTCACTTGGCGGGTATGGGACGCCTTCGAGGTAGAGTTGAACAACCATTACGACTGAGACAGGAGCGAGACCATGCTAAAGGCACCGACCCATAGGATTGCAGCACACCCCGGTGCGCTGCTCATGGAGCAAGTTGAGGACATGGGTTTGAGCGTCAGCCGTGTGGCACGCGAGACGGGCCTGCCGGCAACGCGCCTGCACGAGATTATCCACGAGCGGCGCGGTGTGACGGCTGAGACCGCGATTGCACTGGGCGAGTATTTCGGTCAAACCCCGGAATTCTGGATGAACGCCCAGACGGTCTACGAACTGTCGAAGGTACAGGCTGAGAGCGGCGACGCAATCCGCGCGCGGGTTCGCTATCACGCCGCGTAGCGGTCGCGCAAGAGTCCCTGAATCCCGCCCTTATGTCGGCTAAGACTGCCCCCTGTTGGTGCAAGGCCGTGCCAATATCGGCCAATGTGGCGGTTCGCTGCTGTTGATATTTCACCTGCTCGATCCGGTCGGCGTTGCCTTTTTGCATGATCCACAGTCCGTATCCAATCAGCCCGCACTGGATTAGCCCTACGATATCGCCGAGGCGGTTGGAGGAATTTGCAGCCCCGTCGGTCGGCTGAGCGGAGCGTAAGCCGACACCTGTATTGCCGATTGGTACGCGGGCGAATGTTCACCATTGACGGGCCGGCCCGCTTGCAGTAACAGGGAATCCATGACCACGCTCGCCTTCGACACCCATAAGGCCGTCAAAGCCCTCCAGGCAGCCGGAGCCGACGAACCTCTGGCCGAAGCCGTGGTGGCGACGGTCGGCGAGGCAGTGGGCGAAAATGTTGCCACTAAAGCCGATCTTGCCGAAGTCCAGGTTGCATTGAAGACGGAGATTGCTGAAGTCAAGACGGAGATTGCTGAAGTCAAGACGGAGATTGCTGAAGTCAAGACGGAGATTGCCGAAGTCAAAGCGACATTGGAGAGCGATATTGCGTCGGTCAAGGCAGAGTTAAAGACAGATATCTCGACCTTACGGGAAGCCATGTCGAAAAGTCTGCAAGACATGTCAAAAAGCATTCAAGATGTGTACAAGTTGATGGTAGTGGTGATCCTGACCATTACCGGCACCATCATCGGGACGGCCATCGCCTTGGTCCGTTACTTGGCCCCGTAATAGGCCACCATTACAGCTTATCGGACGGCTCAAGCGGATAGACTTTGAGGCTCCGCCAGCGACGCAGCAGCACCTTGCCAGGCGGCGCGCTCCAGAAGTACTTGGAGTTCCACAGTCTCAGCGGTGGGGTTATATACTTACGTATTTCCTACGCTTGCTGAACACAGTCATTGATGGCAAAATGCTTTCATGCCAGTTCAGATAACGATACGGGGCGTTCCCGAGGAAGTGCGTAACGAGCTTGCGGCGCGGGCGGCCCTCCAACACCAGTCCATGCAAGAATTCCTGCGCGGCGAGTTGGAACGGATCGCGGCCCGGCCCACTCTCAGTACGTGGCTACGGGGAGTCCGCACCCGTAAGGAGATGACGAGCACCCGTGTGCAACCATCCCACATCCTGCGTGCCCGTGACGCAGACCGCTCATGACGTTAGTCGTTGATGCCTCCGTGCTGGTTGCGGCCCTGGTTGACTCGGGTCCCGAGGGGAAGTGGGTGGAATCTGTAGTTGCCGAGGAACCCTTGGCCAGTCCAGAACTGGCGCTGGCTGAGACCAGTAATATTCTTCGTCGGCTGGAGCGGGGTGGGCAGATCACACGCCTGGAGGCAACCGCAGCACACGGCGACCTGCTAGGGCTTGACATGGAGCTGTTTCCCTTTGCGCCCTTTGCCGAGCGCGTATGGGCATTGCGCGAGAACCTGACTTGTTACGACGCCTGGTATGTGGCAGTGGCCGAGGCACTCGCCTGCCCACTGGTGACGCTGGACAGGAAGCTCAGCCGAGCCAGCGGTCCTAGGTGTGACATCAGCACCCCGCCTCATTCCTAGAGGCTGCTGGCAGGATACCCCCCAACCTGTATTCACAGTCCCCCATCACGGCTCGTCGGATGGCTCAAGCGGATAGACTTTGAGGCTCTGCCAGCGGTGCAACAGTACCTTGCCGGGCGGAAAATCGGGCGGCTGAGACACGTCCGCAGCCCGGCAGAGATGAACTTCCACTTTGCCACGGCTGCCTCGCGCCTTGGAATACCAGGCCGCCAGCCGGGCCGCGTGTACCAAGACCGCCGGCGGCAGTTCGGCGAGCCGGTCGGGATTGCGTACCACAACATGACTGCCGGGAAAGTTGACCACATGCAGCCAGAAGTCTTCAGGCTCCGCAACCTCGAAGGTCAGCCGGTCATTCTGGATATCCCCTTTGCCCACCAGAATCTCAAATCCCTCGAAAGAGATGGTTCGGAAAGGGCGGCCCTTGCTCGCCATTGTCGTTGTTTCCCATGCGTGGCGCGTACACTCAGAGGGACGGCTGGTCGCTACCGCCGCGCCTGCCGTCTTTTTCTCACCGAACGCCCTATGCCTTCACTCTTACGACATATACCATACACTACCGCATTCGAGACCAGCGAGGGATTCAGCCCGAGGGATACGAGTGGGCAATCAAGACGTACTCCGCGATACTGATGCAGGCCAACTCCGCCGCTTTATCGCCCATCTCCTGCGCGATATCCACGCGCTGGAACATATGCTCAATACCGGTCTGATCGAATCCGGGGTCCACCGGATTGGGGCCGAGCAAGAACTGTTTTTAGTGGATGCCGCATGGCGTCCGGCTCCGCGCGCGCTGGATATCCTTGAGCGGATTGACGACCCCCATTACACCACGGAGCTGGGACTGTTTAACCTCGAGATCAATCTCGATCCCTTAGTCTTTGAGGGGGACTGCCTGAGTCAGCTTGAGGACCAACTCAACCGCTCACTCGCCGCAGTGCAGGCGGTCGCTCACCAGTGTGGAGCCGAGGTAATCCTGAGTGGAATTTTGCCAACGCTGCGCAAGTCTGACCTAGCGCTGACCAATATGACCCCTAAACCGCGCTATCGGTCGCTGAATACCGCGCTCACCCAACTCCGTGGAGGCGACTACGAGTTTCAACTCAAGGGCGCGGATGAACTGAGCCTTAAGCACGACTCAGTCATGTTGGAAGCGGGCTGCACCAGTTTTCAGGTCCACTACCAAGTCGAGCCGGCCGAGTTTCCCCAGTGCTATAATATCGCCCAAGCCATGACCGCCCCGCTCCTGGCCGCGGCCGTGAACTCGCCGCTCCTGTTTGGCCGCCGGTTGTGGCGCGAGACGCGGATTCCACTGTTTCAACAATCTGTTGACACCCGCCACGCCAGCTCCCATCTGCGCGCGCGTGCGCCACGGGTGAGCTTCGGTCAGCAGTGGGTAGACCACTCGATACTCGAACTCATCCAGGAAGATTTGGCTCGCTTTCGCGTCCTGATCGGAACGCCGTCAGAGGAAGATTCCTTGCGCGTGCTGGAGCAGGGCGGGCTACCCGAATTACAGGCCCTGCGTCTCCATACCGGGACAGTGTATCGCTGGAACAGGGGCTGCTTTGGCATCGGAGGGGGGAAAGCTCATATCCGTATTGAGAACCGCGTCTTGCCAGCCGGGCCGAGTGTTGCTGATGAAGTCGCCAATGCCGCCCTCTTCCTCGGTTTACTCCGGGGAGGGCAACACACCTATGGCGATATTACCCAAAAAATGTCCTTCCACGACGCGGAAACCAACTTTCTGGCCGCGGCTCAGATGGGACTCGACGCCCAGTTTACCTGGCTCGGCGGGCAGGTTGTGCCCGCTCGCGCCTTGATTCGCCAGGACTTATTACCGCTGGCCCGGCACGGACTCCGCACCGCGGGGCTGAATCCGGCGGACATTGAGCGTTACCTGGGCGTAATCGAACAACGGGTGGCCTCAGACCGGACCGGTTCGTCCTGGCTCTTGCGCTCATTGGCAGACATGCGGGAGACTGACACCCAAGCGGCGAGGTTGAGTGCGCTGACCGCAGCAACCGCCCGCAGGCAATGGGAAGGAAGCCCGGTGCATGAATGGCCGTCGGCCCAGGTTGAAGAAGGATGGAGTGATACATTGCACGCCCTGCGTATTGAAGAATGTATGACGACCGATCTGTTCACCGTCCATCCCAACGAACCGGTAGACTTGGTGGCCAAGCTGATGGACTGGAAGCGGATTCGGCATATCCCGGTTGAGGACGACCAGGGCAAGCTGGTTGGCCTGATCTCGTGCTTTGAGGTCCTGCGTCACTGTGCACCGTCGGTTCGGCAGACCGAGAGCGAGCCAGTCCCGGTCGGGGCGGTCATGCAGCCGAAGCCGCTGACGCTGCCACCCGAAACACCGATCGTAGAAGCCGTGGCCCGGATGCAACAGGAAAAAAGCGAGTCTCTGCTGGTGGCCAAAGATGAGCGTCTGGTCGGGATCGTGACAGAGCATGATATCCTCAGGATAACAGCCCGTCTGCTTGAACAGTCGGCCCGGAAGGACTGATGCCCGAACCTCCCGCCCAGTCCCCCAACTTTCCCCGCCTGCTCGGCAGCTATGGCGGCGATACACCCGGACCGCTCGTGATTGGTATTGGAGGAATGCACGGCAATGAGCCGGCTGGGGTGTTTGCCTTGCAGCAGGTGCTGCACAGTTTACACTCCCGGCGACTCCCCTTTCGGGGCAAGCTGCTTGCGCTCACCGGAAACTGCGCCGCTCTGGCCCGCGGCTGCCGGTATATTGATGAGGACTTCAACCGGCTGTGGGAGCCTGAACGTCTCCAAGAGGCAGGGAGACGACGCGCCGAACCGACCTCGGAAGGGCAGGAGCGTCGGGAGTTGCTTCCGGCAATAGAAACAGCGCTGGCGCAGCGCCAGGGACCGGCGGTCTTCCTCGACCTGCACACCACCTCTGCCGCGGGGCAGCCGTTTGTGGTGATTGGCGATAGCCTGCTCAACCGCCGCTTTGCGTTTGGTCTTCAGGCTCCGGTCATTCTTGGCCTGGAAGAACAGCTAGAGGGTACGCTGCTGAATTATCTGAGCGAGCAGGGACATGTCTCCATTGGTTTTGAAGGCGGACAGCACGCTTCGCCAGAGGCAGTGCAGAACCATATTACGGCCATCTGGAGCGTCCTGAGAACCGCTGGCTGTCTCCAGTCCCAAGACGCATCCGAACTGAGCGACCGTGGTCAAGCGTCTCGCCGCAAGATGCCGCCCGAGCAGCCGGTCTGTCCGGTCTTGGAAATCCGTTATCACCATTTGATCCAAGCTGATGACGACTTTGTGATGGAACCCGGCTTCACAAACTTCCAGCCGGTCAAGCGTGGCCAGCTCTTGGCCCGTGACCGTCACGGACAGATTCGGGCTCAGGAGTCCGGCCAGATCCTAATGCCCCTCTATCAGGGCCAGGGCGCGGACGGATTTTTCCTGGTCAGAACAGTCCGGCGGTTCTGGTTGCGTCTCGCAGTGTGGCTGCGCCACCTCCGGCTTGAGCGACTCCTCCCGCTTCTGCCCGGAGTACGCCGACATCCCGACCAGGCCGCGACCCTGGTCGTCGAGCCACGCATTGCCCGCTGGTTTGTGACGGAAATTTTCCACCTGTTGGGCTTCCGCAAGAAACGGCACTACGCCGGGAAACTGCTCGTCAGCCGTCGCTGGCATGAGCCAGGGGCGTTTGAGGCCGGAGAACCCAATCGGTAAGAGACCGCTCTCAAAGCCCGGTTTGCATATTTTGGAGGATATGTGTTACAGGAGGCTATTCCATACACAGCATTATTATTGTCGTTCCGTGGTTGTCCACGACAGGGCGCTCGGGGCTGAGCAGTAATGGACGGGGAGGGACCTTCGATGGCATCAACAGCTATGTCAGCCTCAGTCGAAAGGCAGGCCGTCCAGATAGAGGAAATGAAGCACGATAAAACAGCGCACGGTGAGATGCCATTCGTGCGCTTTCTGATCATAGGCGGCGGCCTGGGGCTGCTGTCGTTGGTTCTCATCAGACTGTGGCAGGGCGAGTGGTGGTTTCCGGTTGGTCTGGACGCGACAACACCCGAATTTGCGACCTATTGGCTGGGTCTGCTCTACGTCGAGTGGATCGTCCTTATTGCCGCCGCCATCATCGGCTTTACGTCCTATCGCAAACCCTGTTCGACCTGTGCCGTTCAGAAGAAAGAGTTGGGGCGCATCGACCCTGAGCACGAGCTCAACCACATCGGCAAGCTGTGGGCCACAGTCGCGGTGGCAGCCATGTTCGGCTTTGGCGTCAGCTATTTTGCCGAGCAAGACGCCTCGTGGCATCAAATTGTGGTGCGCGATACGGCCTTTACGCCCAGCCACATTCCCCTCTTCTTCTATACCTTTCCCATGCTGATCATCATGACCGGTGTCAGCTCCTGGTACGCCTATAACCGTTTACACTATCTCTACGTCGGTGAAGGGGGCAAAGGCATACCCATCTGCTATCTGCTGTTTCCGGCTGGCGGCTGGTTCCTGTTCGCCAATGTGGCGTTTAATGAGTTGGGACACTCAAGCTGGATTACCGAAGAACTGTTCGTGCAGCCCTACCATTTTCCGTTTGCCTGGGCGACGTATTTCTTTTTTGCCGGGTTTGCGCTGCTGTTTAAGACCGTGCCGCGCATCTTTGAAAACCTGGGAGCAATGGTCCAGCAAGCGTCAACCGAGGCGAAGGCTTCATCTTAGGCTACCGATTCGTCTGCCGGCGGACGGTCGCAACGCACGGCGTTCAGGAAGGGGCTGGGAGTTATGAAGGCCGAAGAGCTTGCCGCACTGGGCCATCACAAGATGGCCAAGGTCTTTGATATCATTCTGCTCCTGGCTCTGATCGGCTTTTTCACCGTTATCCCTCATGTCAGTCGTATGCTCTATATGGGTGACTGGGATTTCTGGGTGGATTGGAAAGACAAGCTGTGGTGGCCGATTGCCGGCCCGAGCGCTGCCCTTTTGGTGACCGCGGTGGGTCACTATCTGGCCTGGCACTATCTACGCCTGCCGCTGGGAGCCACGTTTACCGCGGTGTTCGTTTTGATTGGGGCCTGGCTGAGTCGGATATTCAGCTTTTACGGCTTGGAGTATTATCCGCTTAATTTTGTCTGGCCGGCCACAACGATTCCGATGGCGCTGGCGCTTGACCTGATGCTCTTGTGGTCACGCAGCTATCTGGCGACGAGTCTGATTGGCGGGTTTCTATGGGGATTCCTCTTTTATCCCGTGAACTGGCTGATGCTTATGCCCTTCCTGCAGCCGGTGACACTGTTTGGCAAGACCTTTACCATTGCCGATTTGATGGGCTATTACTTCATCCGCCCTCAAACGCCGGAATACCTACGTCGGATTGATGAAGGTACGCTGCAAGCCTTCCTGGGCCAGCGTATCTGGATCAGCGTGTTAATGGCCGGCATTACCTGCACCATCATGTATTGGGTTGGCCTCGGTATCGGAAAAGCGCTCGGCGTTATGCCGCTGCAGAAAGTCCTGCGTCAAACCTGACCAGGATTTACTGGATTACAGGATGAACAGGAGTATGTCTGGCCGGGTCGGACGGTCGAACCGGGGACCGGGGAGGGGGGTATTGTGATCTCCGTCATCCTGGTCCTTGGCCTTGCTGCGGCTTCGTTTGTCCACACGCCGGTTGTCCACGCCCACGGTGAGCACAACCTCGAACCCTTTGTCCGCATGCGCGGGGTCTCGTTTTTCAACGTGGAGTTCTCGCACGAGCGGCTCGCCGTTAACGAGACCATGACTGTCACCGGCAAGTTCAGGGTGATGAATTCCTGGCCGCGCATGCTGACGACGCCGGAGTTGGCGTGGGTTGGCGTCCTGGTGCCGGGTCCGAAACTCGCCGTGCGCGAACGCTGGGTGAATGACCGCTTTATCCAGAACGCGTTTAATATCGAGTTAGGAGATCTCTACGATTTCAAGATGATTCTCCAGGCGCGCGAGCCGGGCCGGTATCATGTCCACCCACTGATTAATCTGTCCGGTACGGGCGGGCTGGTTGGCCCGGCCAAGTGGATCACCGTTGTGCCGGGTGACGCCCCGCCCTCCTATACCCTACAGATTCCGGCAACCGGTGAGACCATAGATCTGGAGCACTATGGGTTTGGGCGGGTTGTCGGCTGGCATATCGCGTTTGGGATTCTCGGGCTGGCCTGGCTGGGCTATTGGGCCAGACGGCCAATGCTCGTCCGTCACGCGCTGCTGGTTCACGGGGTTGATGAAGAACAAATCACGCCCGCTGATCGTCGGACTGCGCTTATTTTCGGCGTCGTCCTGGTGGTCCTGGTGGTCGGGGGGTTATTGGTCACGAACTCGGGTCGCCCGCCGATCATTCCCCACCAGGCGGCCAGAATGTGGGACCTGTCCGGCCTCCCGTTCCCAAGTGCCGTCCAGACCGAGGTCAAAGAGTTGCGCTATAATACCACCGAGCGATCCCTGAGTATGCAGGTTGAAGCTACGAACACCTCAGATCAAGCGGTGGTCTTACGCAAGTTCACGACCAGTTATCTGTCTTTCATCAACCCCGCCACGCAAGACCTCTATCTGGATTTGCAAAACGAGATTCCGACGATGCGGGTGGAGCCCGACGGACTCTTCCAGCCGGGCGAAACAAAGCTGCTGACGCTGACGATGCAGGATGCTATCTGGGAAACCGATCGGTTTATCGAGTTCGATCAACCTCAGATCACCGCAGCCGGCGTACTCGTCTTCACCGATGCTCAGCCGCTTGCCAGAGAAGACCTGCAACCCATCATGATGGGGAACAGCCGTGAAGGCTTAGGCGTCCCCTGGGAGCACATCTCCAGCCTGAACGAGGTCTATTCCAACATCCAGATTGATTTTGGAAAAGTGGATTTCTAAAAGTTAGTCAGGGAAGGCCAATGCAAGTCTTCATTAGTCACGCACAAACGGATGAACCGCTCGTCGGGAACATCTCCGCTGTCCTGAAAGAAGCCGGGCTTGATGTCTGGGAAGTCAACCGCTGCCTCATGCCGGGAGATAATATTGGCCACGAGGTTGCCCGAGCACTTGAAGAGTCCCAAGCAATGGTCGTGCTGCTGACCCCGGAAGCGCTACGCTCGCCTTGGGTACAGCGAGAGGTCGAATTCGCTCTGGGCGGAAGCCGCTATCGCAACCGTTTGATCCCGGTGTTGGTGGGCAACCCTCAGCAGCTACCGGAGGACGATATTCCGTGGATACTTCAACGGTTACCGCAGTTCAAGATCAGTGAAAACGGGAACGACGAAACCGAAATCAAACCAATCGCAGACGCAATCCTCAGCCACGCCTGATGTGGCGTTTTCTTGGCAAAGCGTATCTGTCTCTAGTGCCAAAAGAAGTTTTTCTTTCTCATTCCGACCAGGATCGATCCTTTGCGGCCGATTTGGCCGAGATGATGCGACGCCACGGGATTCCAGTCTGGTACAGCCGCACCAACGTCCGTGGTGGCCACCAGTGGCACGACGAAATCGGTGCTGCACTCCAACGCTGCGACTGGTTCGTACTCGTTCTGTCCCCAAACGCTGTAGGCTCTATGTGGGTAAGGAGGGAGCTGTTGTACGCCCTCCAACAGAGACGCTTCGATAATAAGATCATCCCTATTTTGTACCAGGATTGCGCCTACGACGAGTTGTCCTGGACGTTGGCGCAGTTTCAGATGATCGAATGTGGGGAGGACACTACGGAATGTTATCGCAAGCTTTTACGGGTGTGGGGGTTGGGGTATACACTGCCATAGGGTTCTTCAGCCTTTACGGTATCAGCACCACCTTCCCGTAGGCTTTGCCCGCCCCGCTGACGGCGCGGTGGGCCTGGGCGGCTTCGGCCAGGGGGAGTTCCTGTCCGATTACGGGCCGTAGCGTGCCGTTTTCCAGGCCGGCAATAAGGGCTGAGTGGATACGGACATGATCCTGCGGCGTGGCGTTGCGTAAGGTCATGCCGATGATGGAGGCGTCCCGCATCATGGCTGCTCGTGGGTTGATCTCGATCGTTCCCTGATTCCTCTCGCCCCGATTGCCGATGACAACCACCCGCCCACGCATGGCGAGGAGGTCGAGGTCCTTGGCGAGATTGACGTTGGCCAGCATCTCTAAAATAACATCAACGCCCCGCCCATCCGTCAGCGTCTTCACCTCTTCCAGATACGAGGCAGCACTATGATCGAGAACATGATGCGCACCTTGTTCGGACACGAGCCGACGCCCGCGTTCCGTACTGGCGGTTCCAATCACCGTCATGCCGGCGGCCCGACCGAGCTGTACCCCGGCGATGCCTACCCCACCACTGGCCCCATGTACAAAAAGCATTTCGCCAGGTACGGCATGGCCACAGTGAAAAAGCGCCTGATAGGCAGTACCATAGGGCACAAACACGGCAGATCCTTGGGCGAACGACGCCTGCTCGCCCAACGGATGCACCTGCTCCTGTTTGCACAACGCCTGTTCGGCATACGTACCGCTGAGAGAACCAGCCAGATACACCCGGTCGCCCACGGCGACCCGGTCTACGCCCTCGCTCACAGCCTCGATTACGCCGGCCCCGTCCGAACCAGGCGTGAACGGGGTAGGCGGTTTGGGATAGATGCCGGACCGAATATAGGTCTCAACCGGATTGACGCCGACCGCGTGCATGCGCACCACGACCTGACCCGCCCCAGGGGTCAGGTCCGCGACTTCTTCGAGCTGCAATACCTCTGGTTCACCAAACTCGTGTACCCGAATAGCTTTCATAGCGTTTACTCACTTCCGCGGCAGTTTGCCATTATTGAGCAGCTTGCAAATTGCGGGCATCAAGCGCGGTCAGCATCTCCGTGACGGTCGTCATTTTCTCACGCGGCTTGCCCACTTTTTTCCCGTTCTCGACTTCTATCTGGTCCAGATACTTCCAGTCAGCAAAAGACACATAGCGGACGCCCTTCTCGGCCAGTAGAGCAGGAACCGCCCCGTCGCTGGCGTTTATGGTATTGGGCACTTTGCCCCGTTGCAGATCTTCCAGCATGAGCCCCACGGTTTCAATCGCGTCCGGCTTATTCGTGCCCACCACTCCAGACGGACCACGCTTGATCCAGCCGGCAACATACAGCCGCTCAATGGGCGCCTGTGTTTCCGGGTCGATGACCCGACCGGTCTGATTCGGAATAATCCCAGCGCGCTCGTCAAACGGGACATCTTTCAGCGGATGGCCTTTATAGCCGATGGAGCGAAAGACCATCTGAATATTCGGCAACTCCTCGTATTCCCCGGTTCCACGCGCACGCAGTGTTCCACTCTCATCCTTTACCAGACGGTTTTTTTCGAGCCTCATGCCCGCAACGCGCTCGGTCCCGTAGAGTTCGACCGGAGAAACAAAAAAGCGCGCCCGGATCTTCCTGGGGGCCGTTCCCTCGCCCTTGGGAATCTGGGCCGTCAGGATATCCATATTCCGCTGATGCACCGGCTCTGTGGCCTGCGCAAGGAACTCGGCATTGACCTCATCGAGTTCGAGGTCTTTCGGCTCGACGACCAGATCGGTGATCGGCATTTCCGTCAGTTCCCGAATCTCGGGATTGGTAAAGGCCGCCTGGGCCGGCCCCCGGCGGCCCAGCAGATAGATCTCCTTGACCGCACTTTTCTTGAGCGCTTCGAGCGCATAGTCGGCGATATCCGTTTTTGAGAGTTCTTCAATCGAGCGGGCCAGAATCCGGGCAACATCCATGGCCACATTGCCGTTTCCGATCACGGCGACGCGTTCAACATTGCTCAGATCATAGTTGAGGTCGCGATAATCAGGGTGCCCGTTATACCAGCCGACAAAGATCGTCGCCGGGTCGCTGCCGGCTAAGTCTTCACCCGGAATCCCGAGTTGCCGGTCGGACTCCGCTCCGGTTGAAAACAGCACGTGATGGTAGTGGGCCAGGGTATCGGCCAGCCGGATATCTTCGCCAAAGGTCACGTTTCCGAAAAAGCGAAAGCCGGGCCGACTGGCAAATTTTTCGTACTGTCGAATGACCGCTTTAATTTTTTGATGATCCGGTGCCACTCCGCCTCGGACCAACCCATAGGGAGTCGGTAGCCGGTCAAACAGGTCAACCCGAGTAACAATATCTTTTTGCCGGAGCAGTTCGCCAACGGCGTAGAATCCGGCCGGTCCCGAGCCAAAAATAGCGACGCGGAGGGGGTTTGTTTCAGAGCCAATCTGATCCGTCATGCAATGCCTTTCTCAAGGAGAGCGCGCGTATTCTCTCCCATACTCCTCTCGTGTGAAACCCGTTCGCTATACATAGAACCCTGCAACCCGTCAACTAGGCGGGAAGGCCCAGGACTCTCTGGAGCGAAGAGGCGCTGCCTGATGAATCAATTGTGGCAGCCTCCGCTTTCCATTTTCAAACCGAAACCATAAGATGCACAGCCGATTGTAAAGGGGGATAGTCCGATGAGTGAGAACGGAAATCCGAAAATTCGCTTTGGCATGTGGTATGACTTTCGCAACCCACCCGCCTGGAAACGTCCCTATGACCAACTCTACAACGAGATCATCGATCAGATCGTGTGGGGAGAGGAGAACGGCTTTGACGATATCTGGTTGTCCGAGCACCATTTTATCGAGGATGGCTATTCTCCTGCGCTGATGCCGATTGCCGCCGCGATTGCCTCGCGGACCAGGAAAATTCATATCGGGACGAGCGTGGTGCTCCTGCCGTTTCATAATCCGGTCCGGTTGGCCGAAGATGCGGCCACGGTGGACGTGATTTCGGGTGGCCGGTTCGAGCTGGGTGTGGGCGTTGGGTATAAAGTCGAGGAGTTTGAGAGCTTCGCGATTTCGAGCAAAGAACGCGGCGCGCGCACGAATGAGGGCCTCGAAATCATTCGTCGCCTGTGGGAGGGCGAGACCCTGACGTTTGAGGGGAAATACTACACGGTGACCAAAGCCAGGCTCACCCCGGAGCCGATTCAGCAACCACGACCACCGATTTGGGTCGGCGGTTTCACCCCGCCGGCACTCCGGCGGGCGGCAAAGTATGGCGACGGGTATATCGGCGTCGGTCCGCTGAAAGAGGCGTATGAACGCTATGTGACCGCCTTGGAAAAAGTCGGGAAATCCACCACGGATATTCGTCTCGCAGGTGGCTATTTTTGGCTGATTCCGTCCGAAGACCCGGACAAGACCTGGAACGAAGCAGCCGAACACGTCCGCTATCAGGTCAATGCCTATGCTGAGTGGTCGGAAAAGGCCGGCATGCCCCTGTTTCCAAAAGTGCCGGATACCGCGGCATTACGTGAATCGGGTCTGTTCCAGGTGGTAGATGTTGACACCTGCATTCAGATGATTCGCGACTATGCCTTAGAGACTCCGCTGACGCATTATTATTCGTGGACGCTGCCGCCGGGCCTGCCGGCAAGCTGGATTCAGCCTCATTTAGAGCTGTTTACCAGCAAGGTCATTCCGGCCTTTCGCTAGTCCCCAGGAGCAGGTTATGAACCTCCGACCTCCCGGCGTTTTTACCTTTCTGGACGGCCTCACCGGCGCCCAGACCGGCCAGCTCGCCCGCAGAGTCGAACAGCTCGGCTATAGCGCCCTGTGGTTTCCCGAGACCCTGGGCCGCGAAAGCTTTTCGTTTGCCTCGTATTTGCTGAGCCAAACCGAGCGTCTGGTCATCGCCACCGGTATTGTGGTGACCTATGCGTATGAGCCGATTGCGATTGCCAATGCGACCCGGACGCTCGCCGAGCTATACGGCGACCGCTTTGTGCTCGGCCTGGGCGTGAGTAATGCGCAGGGTAACGCCCGGCGCGGTATTCCGTATGGCAAGCCCCTCAGCTTCACGCGCGAATATCTGACCAAGATGAAAGCCGCACCGTACGCCGCACCAGCCCCGCAAAACGACCCGCCCGTGGTGCTGGCCGGGATGATGCCCAAGATGCTCGCGCTTTCCGCAACGCAGACCCAGGGGACGCATACCTATTTCACCGTGCTTGAGCAGATTGCGGCAACCCGCAAGACCCTTGGACCGGAGCCGTGGCTGTGTGCCGAGTTGGGCGTCATGCTGGAGTCGAATGCGGATACGGCCCGTGCGGCCGCCCGCAGTTACATGCAGACCTATCTCCAAATCGATCACTACGTCCAACGCTTCAAAGAGGTCGGTTTTACTGACGCCGACATGGCAAACGGCGGCAGTGACCAGATCGTAGACGCGGTTATTGCCTGGGGGGACGAGGCAAAAATTCGCGAGCGGATTGCTGCCTATTATGAGGCGGGAGCGTCACACGTATGTATCATGCCACTGAGCCCCAAGGGTGGCATGGTGCCGGACGAGCGGGCGATTGAGGCATTCGCGCCGGAGAGGTAGTGCGGCGCGGTCCCGACGCCTGTGTCACTTGAATGAGAACGCTTCAATCTTGACCTGCGGGCATGTTTTCCGTAAAGTCGCAAATAATGAATTACAGAAAAAATAAATTATCGTATGAACCGGTGGTCCACGAACACTCTCCTCAATTTGAAGGGCGACCCGCGATGAAACGCCTAACAATTGATATTCCATCCGAACTCCACGCCAACGTTAAGGCAGGCTGCGCACGACAGGGAATCAAGATGGCAGACGCAATAAGAAAACTTCTGGAAGAGAAGTTTGGAAATGTCGATTAATATAATATGGGTACGGAACAAGTTAAAATGCTCTTTGACCTGACTGAGGAACACCGCACCCCGTCAGGAAGAAAAAGTCCTGAGGGCGTGGCAACCTCAGACCTCATATTTTCTGCGTATATTGGTAATAATGCTGATATCTTTCCGAAAGTGCTGCAACTTCACGTAGCAGATGGCGCACGCATTGCCGACGTAACATATGGCAAAGGGATTTTCTGGAGAAATGTAGATACAAGTAAATATCGATTTTTCCCGTCCGATATCGCGGATGGCATAGACTGCCGGAAGCTTCCCTATGAAGATAGCTCATTTGATGTTGTCGTTTTCGACCCGCCATACATGGAAGGATTCTACAGGAATAGTAACGCCATAAAGGCGGGCGATGGGACACACACTGCGTTCAGAGACCATTACTCCAACGGTGATGAAGCGCCCAAACCTAATGGCGCGAAATGGCACGCGGCAGTTTTAGAGATGTACAATGAGGGAGGGAAGGAGGCGCGCCGCATTCTGAAAGAGAGAGGTGTATATATCGTCAAATGTCAAGACGAAGTCAGTGCAAACAGACAAAATCTTACCCACGTCGAGATTATAAACTCATTCGCCGAAATCGGTTTCTTCTGCAAAGACTTGTTTATCGTAGTTCGCCCTAACAAACCGGGGATGAGTAGAGTAATCAATCAGGTACATGCGCGAAAAAATCATTCATACTTTCTGATCTTTGTGAAGATACCAAGGAACACGAAAGCGTCGCAGATGCGATTCGCTACAGCAACTCGTTCATCAGGGTAAACGGTTCTTCATAAAACGGAGGCTTGGGGGGCCAACGAACCGTTACAAGGGTGGCAAGTAAATGGTCTCGTTGATACTCGTCGTAGCCTCTATACCTTGATGAGGGCAACTCATCGTTTTTTGCAAAGACAAACCTCCACTTCTCTTCAAAGGCGAAAATATTGACAGCCAGAATATGAAATTCTCCCCGAAGTAAACAGGTTGTGTGTACTTCAGTTCCATTAGGGAGAATGACCGCGCGCAGGTCACTCGCATCTACCTGGGCTTTGCCAACCCAACCCTCATCCGTTTTCCGTATGGTGTTTGTCTGAAGAGATTTCGATTCAAAAATGAATTCCTTACCTTTGTACGTAACGACACGGTCGCCTTTCTTTTTCCTGTTATGGTCATCATGCTTTGATACCTGAGAAATCCCTTCGCGCCCGAGCCAGAGCTGCTCTAGCTTCAACTCGGCAAGGTAGCCGAGGATCATTCCTCTGAGACTGGGGTTCTGGTCGACTACTTGCGTAAGTTCTTCGACAGTAATGTTCCACCGTTTGAGTATGGAGTCAGGCATAGTTAGTCCTGGCTGAATTTTGTTAGGAGGAACTGCTCAACAAAACCGATAACCCCGTTAACGTCCGGCTCTGATATTTTTTCCCAATTGGCGTGCATTGCAAAATTTCTTATACGTGGCATGGCGTCCAATAGGGATTTCTGGGCTCCTGACACTAGCCTTTTTGATTTGAGTGCATTAATGACTTCTGACATCGATTGGTTGTCGATATTCAGACCTTCAGCGTTTGCGTAACGTTTCAACGCGTCCTCCAACGCGGCAGATGCCAAAACCGCCGCCACATCTTTGTGACCATCAGTAAGAGACTGCTTAGCCAGAACGACGAAATCGCCGAAGACCTCTCCAGAAATTCTGAGGTCCACATTGAAAACGTAGCCGCCTTCAAAATCTTCTTTGGCGCTTTGGAAGACTCCTTGGAGGGCATTTATCTCGCCCTCACCTCCGCGACATCCCTTTAGTGCTTCTACAAAGTTGTTATAGTGAGGAGATTCTTCCCCGAACACGGCCCTGATGAGATTTTGACAACTTGTGGCCCATCTTTGCCACCTTCCTTCCGATACGTACCGGGAATATCCACCTTGTTCAAACGGCAACGAATCCGATTGCTCCTGGAGTTCTTCAAATCGTTTCAGAAACTTCTCATTCATCTTAAATTTTCTCTCGTCCCTGGTAAGGGACTAGGGCGACTCGACAATTAACACAGGTTTAGGGAGGAAGCGATAAAGCCATGCAAGGCAGGCCAGGGCGGGAGCATGGCGAAGCGGTATGAATGGAGTCCGCAGCACTGGGAGCAGCTCAAGGATAGCCACCCCGGCAAGGGAACGGACCGCGGGCGGCCGGCGGGCGATAATCGCCGGTTCGTCAACGGCGGCCTGTGGGGCGTGCGGAGCGGGGCGCGGTGGGGTGCCCTCCCGGCGCGCTCCGGCCACTGGAAGCGCATCCAGAAACGCTTGACGCGCGGGGCGCGGGCCGGGGTGTAGGCGCGCGTGTTGGCGCCCCTGACGGCGGCCCGTCCCAACGCCTCTCTTATGCTCGACCGTACGAGCGGGCGAGCGCAGCAGCAAGCGGTGACTGGAAAAGGGGGGCCGCCCGGCCGCCTGTGGGGCGTGCCCGAGGCGGATTGACCCCCACGCTTCCTCTGGCCGTAGACGGCCACGGGCGGCCCGGCTGCTTGCTGGGCACTGCTGGGCCGCGGCACGACAGGCCGCAGGCCAAGGCGCTGCTCACCGGCCTCCGCGCCCGCTCCGGCATTGTCGACAACGCCTCTGATAATCCGGCCCTCATTGCGTCCATTAAAGGCCAAGGAGCCACGCCGGTGATCCCGGCCCGGGCGCCGGGTGGCCCGGCCCTATGACCGGACGCTCTACAAGCAGCGGAACTGGATTGAGCGCACCTGCAATCGGCGCAAACACTGCCGCCGCCTTGCTTCCCGCTATGCCCGCAAGACCGCCCCCTTCCTCGCCTGCTTACACCTCGCCGCCTTCGCCCTCCGGCAGCATTCAATGCCGATTCAGCCTAGAACCACGGGAACGTTATTTCTCGCCCACCTTCTCATCTGTGCCATTTCGGCGTATGTCTCTCTACACTTGATAATAAAGGAGGAAAGACATGCAACTTGGACTCTTTGGCATCAATATGGGACCGTGCAGTACGCCGGACGCATCAGCGCGGGTGGCGCAGGCAGCCGAGGCCGCTGGGTTTGAATCCGTCTGGGCGGGCGAACACATTGTGTTGCCGGACCCGCAGGAGCCGCCTTCGCCGTTACCGCCAACCTACCCCATGCTCGACCCCAATATCGCCTTTGCCTTTCTGGCCGGCCAGACCCAAACCATCCGCATGGGAACCGGCATTATTATTTTGCCGCAACGGAATCCGCTGGTGCTGGCAAAAGAGATGGCCAGCCTGGATGTTCTGTCAGGCGGACGCCTGATCTTTGGTGTTGGCATTGGCTATCTCAAGCCGGAATTTGACGCCCTCGGAGCGCCGTTCAGCCATAAAGGGCCGCGCACGCTTGATTACGTTGATGCCATGCGGACTATTTGGAGTCAGGACGACCCGTCCTACCAGGGCCAGTTTGCCTCTTTTAGTGGGATCAAGGCATTTCCCAAGCCGGTGCAGCAGCCCGGTCCGCCGGTCGTGTTTGGCGGTATGACCCCCCAGGCGTTTCAGCGTTCCGTGACCCATGGCAACGGCTGGTACGGCTTTGCCCTCGATGTGGACGGAACCAAAAAATGCTTCGATGGCCTGAAAGCTGCAGAAGAACAAAATGAACGCCCGAGTAGCTTAGGCACGCTCGAAATCAGCGTGACTCCGGTTGGACGGATCGATCTCGACACGGCCAAACGTTATGCGGACCTGGGCGTGGATCGTTTGATTCTGCTCTTCCCGCCCAAAGGAGACGCCCTGTTCACACTCAGCTCTACTGAGACAGAAATTACAGATTATGTCAAAGAGATTGGGGACACGGTTATTGGGCGGGTATAGGGCAAATTACAATCTTTTATAGCCACCCGTCATTCCTACGAAAGCAGGAATCCAGCCCCCGAGACCCCGACTTCTGGATGCTGGATCAAGGCCGGCATGACGAGAGCGAAACGGCACAGGAACAGCCTAGCGAGAAACGCTCTAGGACGTGTTCACACGCATAACCCAGCGTACCTGACTCAGGATGTCTGTGTTCGCCCCCATTGTTTCACCCTTTCGACCCTAGTGGCAATCGCCTCTGGAGTGACGCCACGGACCTGTTCACGCCAGGCGGTTGATTCGAGTTGGAGCCCGTCGCTGAGCGTCCGGGCGTAGCCTTCGTTAATCACGCGCTTCATATTGCGCAGCATGTCAGGCAGACACGACAGCATATCTGTGGCCAACGAGCGACAGGTCGACAGCAAGTCGTCGGGCGCAACAACGCGGTTCACCAGCCCCCAGGCTTCGGCTTGCTGGGCAGACAGATAGTTTCCGGTCAGAGACAATTCACGCGCCCGGTAAATGCCAATCACGCGAGAGAGTTTCTGGCTCAGGCCCCACCCCGGCATGACCCCCATCCGGGCGTGCGTATCCGCAAAACGCGCATCGCTGGACGCGATCAGGACATCGCAGGCCAGGGCCAACTCAAACCCGCCAGTGATGGCAAAACCGTTGATCGCACCAATAATGGGGCGGTCAAACGCCTCCATGACCCGCACCACATCCATGCTACCCGGCGTTGGTTGCGGTTCTTGTAGGGGTTCGCTCGTCCGGCTCAGCTCTTTGAGGTCCATGCCTGCACAGAATGCCCGACCGGCACCGGTCAGGATCACGACATGAGTCGCCGGGTCGCTTTGCAGTGCTGCAAAGGCTCTGACAATTTCGAGCCGGAGTTCACGAGACAGGGCATTCATCGCCCGTGGGCGGTTCAGGGTCAGGGTTGCGATCCCATCGGTTTTCTCAACCATGAGGACTGGTTCTGACATGAGATATCCTCCTTAGGCTTGTTAGTATGCCCCGAGCGAGGCGCACCGCCAAGCGCCCGCTTCATTGACGCTCTCGGCGTTCGTGTCTACACTCCTCTTCTTTTGAGACCAAGCCCAACAGGAGGCGGCTATGGAGTTTGCCTTATAGCGAGGCTAGGCGGGTTTTTTGGAACAACGGACAGCCCTTTCTTCAGCATCGGCCTTTACCTACCCCAGCTTCCAACGCTATTGGGCCGCCCGGCTGTGTGTCACTCTGGCCATTCAGATGCAGGCGGTGGCCATTGGCTGGCAGATCTACGATCTGACGCGCCGGCCACTCGACCTCGGCCTGGTCGGCCTGGCTCAATTTCTCCCGTCGCTCGGCCTCGCTCTGGTGACCGGTCACGTCGCTGATCGCTATGACCGGCGAATCGTGATGGCGCTATGCATCATTGTTGAGGCGCTGTGCGCTGTGCTCTTTCTGACGTTTACGCTGCAAGGCGGCACAAACACGCTCTTCCTCTTTGGGGTGCTTATCCTGTTCGGGACGGCCCGCGCCTTCGAGTTTCCGGCCTCGGTTGCGCTTATGCCCAATCTCGTGCCCCAGCGCCTTTTCACCAATGCCGCGGCCTGGAGTTCGTCCGCGTGGCAGGCCGCGACCATTGTCGGCCCGGCAATAGGCGGGCTGCTCTACGCCATTGGACCGGAGGCGGTGTATGGCTGCTGTGTCCTGATGTTCCTTCTTTCCGTTTTTTTGGTGAATACCATCCGCATTGAACAACGCGAGAAAGAGCAGATGGCCGCCACCTGGAAGTCTGTTGTGGCCGGGATTTCTTTTATCCGGGGCCAGCCGGTTGTCCTAGGTGCCGTATCCCTCGACCTGTTTGCCGTCCTGTTGGGCGGAGCAACCGCCCTGCTGCCGGTCTATGCGCGGGATATTCTGCACGTTGGTCCCTGGGGGTTGGGGCTGCTGAGAAGCGCGCCGGCAGTTGGGGCGCTGATTACGGTGCTGATCGTCGCGCGCCGACCGATTCAGCGTCATGCGGGCGCGATTCTTCTGGGGGCAGTCGGAGTCTTCGGTCTGTCCATCGTCGTCTTTGGGCTGTCTCACAATCTCTGGCTGTCGTTGCTGGCCCTCGCCATCCTGGGCGCGTCAGACATGGTCAGTGTTGTCATTCGTCGGGTCCTGGTTTTAGTGAAAACACCGGACGATATGCGCGGCCGGGTCAGCGCGGTCGAATCGGTCTTTATTGGGGCGTCAAACGAGCTCGGGGAATTTGAATCCGGCGTCACCGCGGCCTGGTTTGGGGTTGTGCCCGCAGTGGTGCTGGGCGGACTCGGCACCCTGGCCGTTGTTGGTCTGTGGGTGCGTATCTTTCCGCAGTTACGCCGAGTCGATTCCTTAGAGGGAGAGAGACTGGGAAAACCCTAGACGTTGATTTCCCGCGGTGAGTGTGTTTCCCATAGCGTCTTGGGCATCCTGATGACAGAAACGGAGAAGCGATGAAACTCGACAGCTTACTGACCGCCCGCTCGCTCGACGAAGCGATTGCGATTGCGCGCACTGCCGAAGACATGGGTTTTGACGGGGTGTGGAGCATGGAGAACCAGCACGACCCCTTTCTTTCGCTCGCCGTCTCGGCGACCGTCACCACCAAGCTCACCCTCGGCACGGCGATTGCCCTGGCGTTTCCGCGCAGCCCGATGTCGCTGGCCTATACGGCCTGGGACCTGCAACGTGCCTCAAACGGGCGCTTCGTTCTGGGACTCGGCACCCAGGTGAAGGGCCATAACCAGCGGCGGTATAGTGTAAAATGGGAATCGCCGGGTCCGAAGCTGCGCGAGATTGTTCTGGCGCTGCGAGCGATTTGGGACTGCTGGCAGAACGGCGCGCCGTTGGACTTTCAGGGCGAGTTTTATCAGCATACGCTGATGACCCCGGCCTTTTCGCCAGGAAAAATCGACCATCCGCAGATTCCCATCTATATCGCCGGGGTGAACCCGTATATCTGCCGTTTGGCGGGCGAGTTGTGCGACGGCTTTCACGCCCACCCGTTTCATTCGGCGAAATTTCTGCGCGAACGGGTGCTCCCCCAGATTGAAGAGGGAGCGCAGAAATCCGATCGTAGCCGAAAAGACATCATAGTCTCAAGCTCGTCTTTTGTGATTATGGGTGACACGCAAAAAGAAATGGACGCCATGCGCGAAAAGGTGCGTATGCAGATTGCGTTCTATGCCTCTACCCGAACGTATAAACCCGTGCTGGACGTCCACGGCTGGGGCGACGTGTGTCTCCGCCTGAACGCCAAAGCGGCCAAGGGCGAGTGGCAGGCCATGGCCAGGGACGTGACCGACGAGATGCTGGACGCGTACGCGGTGACCGGTTCCCCAGCTGAAGTTCCGGCCATGCTCAAAGAAAAATACGACGGCCTGCTCGACCGGGTGGCCTTCTATCATCCCGACCGCCCGGGCGTGAACGATGCCCGCTGGCGCTCGATAGTCAAAGCGTTTTCCGCATAAAATATAAATAAGGAGTCTGTGACATGCGCGCGTGGCAAATCAATCAGGAATTCGGCATTGAAAATTTAACCCTCGCAGACCGGCCAGACCCGCAGCCCGGTCACGGTCAGATCGTCATTCAGGTCAAATCCACGTCACTCAATTATCGGGACCTCATGACCGTCAAATACGGTGGAATGCGGGGCCTCAAGCTGCCGTTGATTCCCCTGTCCGATGGCGCGGGCGAGGTGGTGGCCACTGGCGAGGGCGTCACTCGGGTCAAACCGGGCGACCGGGTCGCGGGTATTTTCTTTCAGAACTGGCTGGCCGGTGGGTCGGACGCGTCCCATGCGGCCTCGGCGCTCGGTGGTGCCCTGGACGGCATGTGGGCCGAACTGGTCGTCTTGCACGAAGACGGGGTCGTGAAGCTCCCCGATTATATGACGTATGAAGACGCGGCCACGCTTCCCTGCGCCGCGGTCACCGCCTGGCAGAGTATGGTCACGCTGGGCAATATGAAAGCCGGTGACACGATCTTGATTCTGGGAACCGGGGGCGTGTCGATCTTTGCCCTTCAGTTTGCCAAGGCCGCCGGGGTGCGCACGATTATTACCTCGAGCAGTGACGAAAAACTCGGACGCGCCACACAGCTCGGCGCGTCCGAAGTGATTAATTACAAGACCACACAAGAGTGGGGCAAAAAGGTGTTGGAACTCACCGATGGTGTGGGGGTCAATCAGGTAGTCGAAGTGGCTGGAGCCGGGACGCTGGTGCAATCGATGGAAGCCACGCGGGTCGGCGGTTTTATTGGTCTGATCGGGATTCTGGCCGGCACGGATGGTGAGGTCAATCCCATTCCGGTGCTGATGAAGAGCCTGCGACTCCAGGGTGTCTATGTTGGCTCACGCGAGATGTTTGAAGACATGAATACGGCCATGACCGTGAATCATATCAAGCCGGTGATTGATCGGGTGTATCCTTTCGAGGAAGCCCAAGAAGCCCTGAAACTCATGGAAAGTGCCACGCATTTTGGCAAGATCGTCATTACGGGTTAAGGGATTCCACTTCAGCATAGCGAAAACAGTCTGTGGTGTGGTCGTTGACCATACCGGTGGCCTGCATGAAGGCGTAACAGATTGTTGATCCCACAAAAGAGAAGCCACGCTTCTTGAGGCCCTTGCTCATCGCGTCCGACTGCGCGGTGCGCGCCGGGACCTCTTGCCGTGTGCGCCACGTGTTCTGACGCGACCGCCCACCGACAAACTGCCAGATATAAGTATCGAAACTACCCGCCTCTTTCTGGACAGCGAGGAAGGCGTTCGCGTTCTTTATGGCGGACTCGACCTTCAGCCGGTTTCGCACGATACCGGGGTCGGCCAGTAGCCGCTCAACTTTACGCGGGGTGTATCGGGCGACACGAACGGGGTCGAAGTGGTCAAAGACGGTCCGATAGTGAGCGCGCTTTTTGAGGATGGTGTCCCAACTCAGACCAGCCTGGGCCCCTTCGAGGATGAGAAGCTCGAACAGCGTCCGGTCGTCGCGCACCGATACGCCCCATTCCTCGTCGTGGTACTGAATCGACAACTCGTTTTTGGCCCACGCGCAGCGGGTAACCGGGTCCATTGATTCTCCCATCTGAAGACTACCGCCGCTTGAGTATGGTTCTCCACAAATGATACACTACTGCAACCACTCAGGAGACAAACGTATGCCAACCAGGAATCCACGTATCAACGTTGTTTTGGAAAAGCCCTTGTATGAGCGGGTCCAGAAGCTCGCCAAGAAAGAGCACATCTCCCTCTCCCTTAAAATCCGCGACCTCGTTCGAGAAGCGCTGGACGCTCAGGAAGACGAAGAGCTTGGGCGGTTTGCTGAAGAGCGGGCACGCACCTTTCAACGAACTCAGGCCCTGACGCATCAGGCGACCTGGGATGACTGATACCGCTCCGCCCTATCGGTTGCTCTACCATCCCTCTGTCCACTCTGAAGATATCCCTCGGATCAATCGGAATCTTCGCAAACGTATCGCCCGCGCCATTCAGACCAGACTGGGGACAGCACCACAGCAGTATGGGGAACCTCTGAAACGAACACTCAAGGGCTATTGGAAGCTCCGGGTTGGAGACTATCGGGTCGTCTTTCGCATCCTCCGAAGAGAAGTGTTGATTTACGGAGTTATTCATCGGCGCGATGTCTACACACGCATTACAGAACGTCTTTCATCTCAATAGGACATGCTCTGACCCCCTACGGCAACGGTCCGTCTTGGAGAAAGCCGCGAATGACATTGGCGGTCAGACGCGACACATTATTGTCATAGTTGTTGTGCGAAAGACTCCCACACCAGGCCATGGAGCTAGCCGAGAACACCGCCCCGTCATTTGGCGTTTTGAAGTAGACAATGTCCGCCCGGATATAGGGATTCTGGTCGCCGGTACCACCAGCCGCAAAATAGCCACGCGCATTGAACGTCGATTCCTCTGAGACCGTCACAAAGATATCGTTATGTCCCTCGGAGTGGGCGAGCAGAAAGGCGTTGTGGGGCGTCCCGAGTTCCAGGTCGTAGCGGTCGAGCTCCAGCCCGGCGGCTCCACCCCCGACCAGACCGAAATTTCCAATCGGCTCGTCTTCGCCTATGCCTGCGAACATCCAGGCACATTCCGGTCGGAAGCTGTCCGGGGCTCGGCGGTAATAGCTGGAGGCCGTCAGACCGAACGAGGTAAAACTCACACCGGTCAGCTTACTCATATTCCGACCCCGTACCCGCCACAGGCCGCCGTGTTTTCCATCGAAGGCATTGCAGTATTCCCCTGGGCTAATGGTCCAGGCCCGCGTGCCGTTGTCGCCCTTACGGACTTCGATGAGAGCGGGATTATCAGGATGAAACACCGTACACCAGTAAAAGCCGTTGGCCGCCAGATACAGCCAGCGGCCGCCTTGCTGCTGGTAGGCTTCGTAGGCGTCCAGCATTTCTTCCGAGCAATACTCGGGATGATGACAGGTCAGCACGACGCGGTATTGCTTCAGCAGTTCGACCCCTTCGCGTTGCAGGTCTTCATCCGTATGCACGTCAAAGTCAAACGCCATGGCTTCAAGCCAGTCGGTCAGATGGAGGTCGGCGTTCAGTTGCCAGACCGACGGCGACAGCACGTGGGTGTATTTGGGCCGCATATTGAGAATGGGCCGCAGCCGCGAGGAGATATGCACCCCCCAGCCGTCACTATGAACGGTGTAGGTGCCGTAGCCGTAGCCGTCTTTCTCTTGGAGTAAGAGGTCCCCAGGCTGCATCAGCGGCACGCGGCCGGTCAGGAGTTGGGCGACTTGTGAGTCCGCGCTGAGATTTTCGTTGGCATAGGCCATATAGCTGGCCGTCGGAATAATTACTGCGATCCTGGCGGTAGGGCGACCGGCCGGAGGACGCACAAAGAAGGGGATATAGTCTTCATTGCCGGGTGTGTCCTGCCCGCCCAAACGCAGCCGGGCGGCGTACACCCCACTTTTCAGGTCGTCGGGAATAGGAAACTCGAAATCAACCTCCCAGCGCGCGTCGTCTATGGCGTCGTCATGAAAATGAATCGCCCCGTACTCCTGTGGCGCGGCAGTAAAACTCATCTGATCCGCAGTCCAGTTGTGACCGGGCATGCCGCGTGACGGCATATTAATGCAGTGGCCGTGCAGACGGTGCAGGGAGTCGTCCAGCACCTGGGTTGAGGACGCGTTTGGAACGATATTGGCCGCAAAATCCCAGGCTGCAACCAGCGCCGGTCGCAGCTCGGTCGGGAGGGGCCGAGGACCGTGCAGGACACGTTCGATTTCCGCCCGATTGAGCACGCGATTGGCAATAGTCGGGCGTTCGATCCGTCCGTTGAACTTGGCTTCGTGTTCTGGAATCTCGATGGGCGAGTGCACATGACTGAAGTGTCCGCCCCAGACAGACCGCCCTGAATGCGCCTGGGTCGTTGCCGCGGCAATCAGCACCGGACAGTCATTCGCGGCGGGTGCCTGGGGAGAGCCAGACCGCTCAACTGCGGCACGGGTTTCTTCGATAGGATGGATAAAACGCATCCCGTGTCCCGTGTTGGTGCTGGTCACAATCGGTTCTTGCACCAGGCTGATATGACCGCTGGCCGCGTCAAAGCTCGCGGCCACCAGATACCACACCTTACGGAACAGCGGTTTGCCTGAGGAAAGCTGTTCGACCACGCCCTTTCCCCGGCCTATGCGCACGGCCAGCTCGCTCTGCTCGTCAATAAACAGGCCGTAGCCCGTCTCTTCCGGCCCGGACCATTTCGTGACAATGCCCTGCACCCCTTTGGTTGGCGTCGTGGGAAAAACCAGGGCCATCAGGGTAAAGCTGCTGATATCGAACCGCGTATCGTGTGGCACACAAATATACGAGCCGGCATGGACGGCTTGGTGACGCCCCGGATATTCACCACAGCTCGCAATCTCTTCTTCCTTATAGCCGGGACCGTCAGGATTGGTGTCGCCATGGATGAGCCGCACGATATCGGCCCGGTAGGCTTGGTTGCGTTCGGAGTGCACATAGAATCGAACAGTCTGTCCGGGCTGCACGGAAATACGGTCGCTATAGCCGGTAATACCCAGTGTCGTCATACGTCCCTCCTGACAAATGGCGGCTCAGTCGGTAATCCCGTACGCGTCGAGTAAGGCGTTGAGGCGTTTGAGGAAAATCGCATGCTCGGCGTCTTCGCGGGTGGGATAGGCTTCGTCCGTTATTTCAACCGCCTTGCCCCGGACGCCGGGCAGAACCCCAATACGATATTCTTCCCAAGGGCGCGTTTCGATAATGACGTGCTTGTCCTGTTGGGGGACAACGCGCAGGCGGTCCAGCAGACGGGCCAGGGCCGGGCTGTCCATGGGTGCCGGCTTGCCGGGCTGGGCGGCCTCATACAGCGGGCGGGCGCGGTGCTCGGCAATAAGCGCGGCGCGGCGCTCGGGGTCGGCCAAAGCCGGGAGGAGGTATATCCGGGTGTTATAGGCGTCAACCGCCCGGTAGGAGTAATCGTCTTGCAGTGCGGTTTTTTCCGGCTTGTTTTCCATGGGGTCCTCCTTTCGCCTCCCAAGGGCTCACGGGCGAGCCCCTAGCCTAGCCGGCTCCATGGTGAAAGCCAAGATTCTTTGGCAAGCACTTATGCGACCCAACGCCGAGTTTTACACCATGGGCCGAGGGCGGTAGACCCGGCTCTGCCGAAGAGCTTGCCTAGAGCGTTGCACGATAAGCTCCAGCCGTGCAGGGGGCTCCCGTCATGCCGGACGTAATCCGGCATCCAGCGGGCGGCTACACGGAATCGCAATTTGCCTAGGCGGCCGGCGCGGTTGTCTTGATATCAGTCAGGAACTCGATCACCGCTTGGCTGAAGATATCGTTTTTATCTCCGGCGACCATATGGCCGGCATCAGACACGTCTATATATTTGGCGTGCGGCACGGCGTCGAGAAATTCCTGGGTCGTTTCGTCGCTGATCACATCGCTGAGCTTCCCCCGGACCAGCAGGGTCGGCACCCGCCGCAGCCCGCGGGCCGCGGCCATGAGCCGTTCGGGGTCGCGCCGAAAGCGGGCCGGGTGCATGAGGTTCGGGTCCCAGTGCCAGCGATAGCGGCCGTCCTCTCCCTTACGCAGGTTTTTGGCCAGACCGCTCACATCCTTGGGGCGAGGACGGTGAGGAATATACGCAGCGATGGTATCGGCAACTTCTTCCAGGCTCTCAAAGCCATCGGGCCGGGCGGTCATGAAGGCTCGAATGCGGTCTACGCCTTTCTGCTCCACCCGCGGCGTGACATCAACCAGCACCACCCCGGCACTCACCGGCTGCGGCGCTTCCCCTTCGGTCAGCATTGAGGTAATGCCGCCGAGGGAGGCCCCCACCAGGACCGGACGCCGGTCGAAATGACCCAACACGACGTGGAGGTCCGCGGAAAACTTCTCGATATTATAGTTGCCGTCCGGAGCCCAGCCGCTCTCTCCATGACCACGCAGGTCCAGGGATACTGCATACCAGCCTTGCTCGGCCAGGGTCCGGGCCGTATTGCCCCAGGCAAAGCGCGTTTGGCCGCCGCCGTGCAAGAGCAGGACGGGCGGATTGTCGGCGTTTCCCCAGGCGTCGCCGATAATGGTGAGTTCTTCTTCGACACGATAGGTCACGCGCTGGGCTGAAATGTCTGCTTGCTGTTCGGACATGTATGCACTCCTGAATACGTTCCAGTCGAGGGACGAGCCGTAAAATCGAGGGGAACCCTACCATTCAGCCCGAACAGTGACAAGGTACGGACGGAAGGCTCTGGGCACATTTCGTAGCGTCCCTTCCTCTATCAAGATTTTTCCAGGCGCTTGATAGAAGACGGAATTTCTGAGTCAAGTCACCAAGGAGAGACTCTGTGTGGCGGGAAAGGATGCTGATTAGGGCAGCATTGCCTCTTTCACCAGGAGGCTCAAGAGTTGTTTTACCAAGTCAAAGCTTAGCGACTCCATCTTTGGCCGTGCCTTTTCCCAAATGGAAGAGTTACGGGCATTGGCTAGAAAATCTTGTCCATGCCAGGTCATCCTCAACCCCAGGAAGGCAGGCGGGCCACCCATATGCGGAACCAGTTTCACAGACACAAGCTCTGCTTCTTCCATGATCTCGATGTGACCAACGATTGTCTGGTAAGACGGAATTTGAGAATCGTCCATGTATAACTTTTTAAGTGCAATACTGAGCGTTGTATTCGTCAATGACCCTTCCGCACTCTCAATAGCAAGAAGGAGGTTCCTGACCAAATCCATGTCTCTTTTCATGAGCTATACTCCAGTTCTAGAATCTATAATTATAACAAATCTTCTTGAACTCCTGGATGTCTTTCCGTGCTTTGACTAAATCAAATCGAAGTGCCTTACCCCCTTCTATTTTTATTCTCACTTGTTGTGCAGTACTTATAGTTTTTAATAAATCACGAGTACTTGGTGCTCGAAGAAACAAAGAAAGGGCTTCTAAACTAGGGTGGGTGAATCCAAAACGGTTACGAATAGCAAAGCTTATCTTAGACCGTAGTTGTCCAGAGACAGTTTCTCCAAAAATATCCGTTCCTGACACAAGAAACGCGGCGTTATCTGCCCATTTCCATGAAGCTTCTGTCACTGGTTGAGAATCAATCCGCATAGAAACATCAATGAATTCCTCTAAATGAACCAGAAATTCTTTTGGTCTGTACACAAACGTAATGCCGATCCCTTTTGGCATACGATCCAAAAAATATCGCGATATTTGTGCGGCTTCTGCTAGCTGGCGAACAGCCTTCGTTTCTTCAGTATCACAAGTACAGCCAAAGAATCCGTGAGCATGAGCAATCTCAAGACTCGCACCGGTAATCTCATCAGTCATATCGTCTTGTGTATATTGGAGCGTAGAGGATTGGGCAAAAAGAAAATCAGGGAATAGGAAAAATCCAAAAAGAACCAATCCTATCCAATAGAAATGACGCATAATACGGTCACCTTTTAGAAGCCCCTCATAAATATCTGATAGGCAATCGTCGCTGTCTCAAACTTAGTCAGGGGCTTGGTTTTCTCCCATTCCTAGCCCTTCGTCAAGATGATTAGCAATATCTCTCAATTAAGCTGCAACCGGAACGTGAGCGCTTGCCTCTCTCTCGGAAGATTCGTACACAGGGAGGGCCAAGGAGGATGACATGGCAAAGGACGACATCTGCTGGCTGTCCGCAACCGAACTAGCGAAAGCGATTCGGCGTAAACAGATCTCCCCGGTCGAAGTCACGAGAGCGATCCTTGATCGAATTGACCAACTCAACCCGCAGCTCAACGCGTTTGTCACCCTGACGGACAAAGCCGCGCTGCGCGCCGCGCGTAGAGCCGAGAAAATGCTCATGCAGCACTCGGCTTCACTTGGCCCACTCCATGGCGTTCCGTTCTCAACCAAGGACTTGGTGATAACCAAAGGCATTCGCACGACGTTTGGGACGCCGCTTTTCGCCGACAATATCCCGACCGAAGATGCGCCCATGGTGGCGCGTATGAAAGCGGCGGGGGCTATCCAACTCGGCAAAACAAACACACCAACATTTGGCTGGCTGGGAGTCACGCACAATCTCTTGTTCGGGCCAACCCGGAATCCGTGGAATGTCGCCCTGACACCGGGTGGCTCAAGCGGTGGGGCCGGAGCGGCGATTGCAGCCGGCCTGGGACCCCTCGCCATAGGAACGGACGGGGGCGGCTCGATTCGTATCCCGTCGTCGTTCAGCGGGGTGTATGGGCTCAAGCCGTCTTTTGGCCGGATTCCCGTGTATCCGCCGAGCGGAGCCTGGAGTTTGTCTCATGTTGGGCCGATGACGCGGACGGTGGCCGATGCCGCACTCATGCTGAACGTCACAGCAGGATCGGACGGGCACGATCAGTACTCTCTGCCGGCGGACACGACCGACTATGTCAAAGCCCTCAAGGGCTCACTGCAAGGCTGGCGGGTAGCATGGTGCGATGATCTTGGCTTTACCAAGGCGCTCGATCCAGAGGTCAAAGCCCTGTGCGCCAAAGCGGCCCGACGGTTCAGGGGCCTGGGGTGTCGGGTCGAAAACGTCAAGCCCAAGTGGCCAAATCCGCAACGGGCCTGGGAGGGTCTGTTTTGTGGCGGGATTGCCGCCCGGTTGGGGCCGGCACTTAAAACGCGCCGGTCGGATATTGATCCCAACTTGGTGAAGCTGATTGAGAAAACACATAAATGGAAAGCCAACCACTATATTGACTCGTGGTTTGAGCGCCTGGACTGGAATACCGGGGTCCAGAAATTTTTTGAGAAATACACCCTGCTGCTCACCCCGACCCTGCCCTGCCCGCCATTTGCGGTCGGGCTCGACAACGCCCAATCAGTCAACGGCACCCGGCTGGCCCCGTACGAGTGGCTTACCTTTACGTTTCCCTTCAACCTGACCGGGAATCCGGCGGCGTCCATTCCGTGTGGGTTTACCAAAGATGGCTTACCGGTTGGCCTCCAGATTGTGGGACGACGGTTTGACGACGCCGGCGTGCTACGTGCCTCCGCTGCGTTCGAGAAGATGTGCCCCTGGCAGGACGCTAAACCGTCCATTGCGTAGGGATTGCGGGTCGAAGATGACCCTCGCCTAGCGCGCCGCTTCGACCCGCACGGTCACGATGTCGATATCGTGGTATTGCTGGTGATGGACCGAGGCCGCAAAATGTTTCAGCAGACGGAGGGAAATCTCGTGCTCTTCGGGTGTGGCGCTCCCCTCACCGAGCAGGGCCAGGCGGTCTTCAAGATTTTCATCCCCGACCGCGGCCACAAATTCCAACTCGACTTCCGCGCGGTCGCCATGTGCAACAACGAAGAGCTGCCGCTTGTCGGGGATGGTTTCGTCCTCCGGCTGCACAAGACTCAGCAGCGTTTCCTCACCAGCCGCGCACAAGCGCTCCATCGAGGCAGTATTCCAGCCGAAGCGTGAGGCCAACTCACGCAGAAACCCGTTGATCTTGGGCAGGGCCGCTATGTCCAGGTCCATTTCCAGACGGTGGCGACGCGGACCTGTCAGTTCCGTGAACAGGGTCAGGGCGAGGACGGCCAAGCCGCCGGCCGTCATGCCGTTGCCAAGCAGCGCCCTCCACTGCTCGCCGAGTTGGTCGGCGAAGATAGCCTGGTTCTGAAAGCCCGCACCGAGCCAGAAGGAAATCCCGACCACCACGCCTTTCCGATAGTCGAGCCCGTCCTGCATGATGATCTTCATACCCTGGACGAAAAGCATGCCCATCAGCACCATGAGATAGGCGGCCACCACCGGGCTGGGAATGGCGAGTATCAGGGCCGCTCCCTTGGGCAGAAAGGCGAGCGCGATGAAGATGAGACCAAGGCTGACCCCGACATTGCGCGCCGCCACTCCGGTCAGTTCGGTGAGCGGGATGCTGCTCGAATAGGTCGTATTCGGCACAGTACTGGCCAGACCGGACAACAGATTGCCCAGACCATCGGCATTAACCGCACCCTGGACCGTCCGGAAATCGACCGCCCGGGGGGTACGCCATGAGACGCGCTGAATGGCCACCGAATCACCTATTGTTTCAATGGCACCGACCAGGGTCACAAACACGAAGGCCGGCAGCAGTACCCAGAATTCGCTCCCAAACGACAGGTCAAAGCCGGGCCAGCCAGATGTCGGTATGCCAATCCACGCTGTCTCGGCCACACGTGCAATGTCATAGAGCCCGAAGAACGAGGCCACCAGACAGCCCACCGCAATGCCGATGACCGGCGCCCAGAGCCGCCATACACCCGACGTGCGCAAGGCCAGCGCCGCAATGGCGATCAGGGTGGCCGTAGCGGACACTGGCGCTGCGGCCGGCGGCGCGCCCTGAGGCACGTCCGACACCATCTGAAATGCGATGGGCATAATGGTCACGGCAATCAGCGCGACCACCGTGCCCGAAACAACCGGCGTAATGATTCGTCGCAGGAGCGACAGTCGAGTCGCCAAGGCGAACTGAAACAAGGATGAGATAAAGATGAGTGTCGCCAGCAAGGCCGGCCCGCCCTCCACCAGGGCGGTGATACACACCGCAATGAAAGCGCCGGAGGTCCCCATGATCAGGATGTGACCGGCTCCGAAGCGCCCGACCCGGACGGATTGCAGGACGGTGGTTGCCCCACTGATGATGAGCGCTGCGAAGATCGCCCAGGATAGATAGACCTCGCTCTGGTCGGCCGCCCGGAGCACAATCGCAGGGGTCAACACGATCCCACCTATCACGAGCATGGCCGCCTGAAAGCCGATACCGAAGGAGAGGAGGGGCGGTGGGTTTTCGTCAGGCTGGTAGCGAATAGAGTCTTTGCCACGCGTCGTATCTGCTTCCATACCTCCACCATCTCGCTTGTTTGACGGGCCGTATAAATGGCGAGAGCCCCGAAGTTCTTGAACTTACGGAGCTCTCATAGGTTGCGGGGCTAGGATTTGAACCTAGGACCTCGAGGTTATGAGCCTCGCGAGCTACCGGGCTGCTCCACCCCGCGCAGGACGGCAATACAGCGTGTGCCGCGTGGGTATAGATGTATCGCTCTAAAAAGGGAGAGTCAAGACCGAGAGTACAGTTCGGGCCGTGATTACGCGGGCTTTTCGACCAGGCGCTTCAGTTGTTTGATCTCTTTGGGAGTGAGCGGGCGATAGGTACCAACCGGCACGTCCAAACTGAGTGGGCCGTACTGCACGCGGACCAGTTTCTCCACCCGATAGCCGAGCGCTTCACACATCCGGCGTACCGCGCGGTTGCGGCCTTCGCGCAGCACAAGTTCAAGCCAGGTTTTGCGGGTCGTTGCCCGGAGGATATATACCTTGGCGGGGGCTGCGAGCGTGCCATCGTCCAAGCGTACGCCGTGGCGAAGCTCAGCCAGCGCTCTTCTGGCAACCACGCCGCCGACCTTTGCCTGGTAAGTACGAGGCACCTGAAAACGTGGATGCAGGAGGCGTTCCGTCAGCGCGCCGTCATTTGTCAGCAGCAGCAGCCCGGACGAGTCATAGTCAAGGCGACCGACCGGAAAGACGCGTTCGCGAACGCCGGAGAGTAGGTCGCGGACTGTTGGACGCCCCTCTGGGTCTCTCAGGGTACTGACCACGCGAGGCGGTTTGTGCAGCAGAAAATACAGCCAACCGGTGGGCAAATCGATCAAGTGCCCATCAACTTCAATGTGGTCCTGTCGCGGGTCCGCCGTTGTTCCCAGACGTGTGACCGTTTGTCCATTCACCCGCACGCGACCGGCCTGGATCAACCGCTCCGCCGCCCGTCGCGAAGAGATCCCGGCCTGACTCAGGATTTTCTGGAGCCGCTGGGTCTGGGAGGTCTTCTGCATGCGCATTTGCCGTTGGCTCGTGGATGTCAGGCAACGGGGGAAGGTCGGTAATACTCTCCAGATTGAAAATCTCAAGAAACTGCTGGCTCGTTCCGTATATCCACGGTCGACCGGGCACGTCCTTGCGCCCCAGGACCGTGATGAGCTTGCGGGTGAGGAGCGAGTGTAACACGCCGTCCACATCGACGCCACGAATGGCTTCAATCTCGATCTTGGTCACGGGTTGACGATAGGCAATAATGGCGAGCGTTTCGAGTGCCGCACGGCTCAACTTGACCGGCTTATCCCGACCGAGGGCCTTCACGTAGTCGGCATGGTCGGCCACCGTCCGAAACTGATAGCCGCTCGCTACTTCTCTGAGCCGCACCCCCCGGTAGGGGCCGGTATACTCGGCGCGCAGGGCGACGAGGGCTGCCTTTACTTCTGCCTTGGTTGCGCCAGTGACCTCAACCAGACGGCGGAGCGGTAAGGGTACGCCGGATGCAAATAACAGACTTTCGACGATCGCCTTGATGTGATCTGTTTTCATAGGTGTCCGAGCGCCTCGGGCAAAGGCTCCTCTAGGCTCACCGCCAGGGAGGCAACGATCGGGCCGAAGAGATTCTCTTGGCGCACATGGATCATCCGATTGCGGACCAGTTCGAGAACGGCCAGGAAGGTCACTAGGACCTGCAGTCGGGTTGAGTCCTGGGGAAAGAGCTGTTCGAGGAGCACCTCTCTTTTTTCCCGTAAGGTATCAAGCACCGCACACAATCGGTCACGTAAAGACACATGCTCAAGCATGATCTGATGCGCTTCTTGAGAGTCCGCGCGGGTCATCACATCGTGCAGGGCATCAAGCAGATCGCCCAGCGACAGCTCATACACGACATCGTTTTTGCCATCCGGTTCAACGGGCATGGGTGGGCGAATAAACACGTCGCGGTTGAGCATCTCCCGGCCAACCAGCGCCTCGGCCGCTTCTTTGAAGCGCTGGTATTCGAGCAGTTGGCGGGCCAGTTCCGCGCGCGGGTCTTCGCCCTCTTCTTCTTCGGGTGTTTCCTCGATAGGCAGCAGGAGACGCGATTTAAGGTAGAGCAGGCTCGCCGCCATCACCAGGTATTCTCCCGCGATGTCAAGGTCGAGCTGTTTGAGGAGGTCGAGATAGGCTAAATACTGGTCGGTAATTTCGGCAATGGGGATGTCGGGCAACTCCACTTCGTTCTTTTTGATGAGATGGAGCAATAAGTCGAGCGGACCTTCAAAGACGCTGAGTTTAACGCGATAGAACATGGTAGGGGCTTTATCGGCTGAACACGCTTCGCCGTTCGTCATAAAGAGTCAACACACTCTCCAAGTCATGCAAAGCTGCTAGCGTGTCGACTCTTTTTCCCATGTGGCAAAAAGGGAGGGCCGGCACCGTCTCACCAACTCTCGTGGCCTGCCCCTTCCGCCAGCTTACACACCAACCACCTCCCGTACCTCCGCCATGGTTTGACGGGCGATTTCATGAGCCTGGCGTTCCCCTTCCCGGAGGACGTCGCGCACATCGCCGCGGTGGTTTTCCCAGTACTTTCGTTTTTCCCTGAATTGGGCCAGATCGTCAAGCACATGCTTGATCATAATCTTCTTACATTCAAGACAGCCAATGTCCGCTGTTTTACACCCGTTCGTGACAAACTCGATTTCTTCCGGCGTGCAGTAGAGGCGGTGCAGGTGAAAAGCCGGGCAGTCGGCTGGGTCGCCAGGGTCGCGCCGCCGCGCCCGACGCGGGTCGGTCATCATTCGTGACAGCTTCGTATCGACCTCTTGCGGCGGGTCTGACAGGACGACCGCGTTGCCATAGCTCTTGCTCATCTTACGGCCGTCAACGCCAAGAATTTTTGGAATCTCCGTCAGCAGGGCCCGGGGCTCAGGAAAGATGCCGGCCTCATAGACCGCATTAAAGCGCCTAGCAATCTCGCGGGTCAGCTCAATATGCGGAACCTGATCGACCCCGACGGGAACCCGTTGCGCCTTATACATCAGGATGTCGGCAGCCTGGAGCACGGGATAACCGAGCAGACCATAGTGAATCGTGGTCACCGCGGCTTCATCATCGGAGTCGATGAAACCCAGCTCACGCGCTTGCTCTTTGACGGTGGGGTTCCGAATCAGCCACGGCGTCGGTGTAATCATCGAAAACAAGAGGTGCAGCTCGGCGTGCTCTTTCACATCGGACTGACGAAAAATCACAGACTGGGCTGGGTTGAGTCCAACGCTCAACCAGTCAATTACCATCTCTTCGGTATTGCTCCGAATGCTTGCGGCATCGGTCTTCCCGGTGGTCAGGGCGTGCCAGTCAGCCACGAAGAAAAAACACCGGTACTCGCTCTGGAGCCGGACCCAGTTGGTGAGCGTGCCGTGTAAATGCCCAAGATGAAGCTTACCGGTTGGACGAAATCCACTCACAATCGTTTGTCGCGTCGTTGTGTTGTCGGTCATGAAGAAAATCTCACAGGAGCGTGCTGAGGACGAATAGCGTCAGCGGTTGGAGCAGGTCGCTAAGAATCCCGGTCATCAACAGCAGGATCACAATCAACATGCCATAGGGCTCAAGCTTGGCGAGCGCCAGAGCCGGTTGCCGCGGCAGCAGTCCCGTGGCGACTCGCCCGCCGTCGAGCGGCGGGAGCGGAAATAAATTAAAGACGGCCAGTACAACATTGATCAGGACACTCGCCAACAGGCTGCGGGCGACCAGTCCATCGGTGATGAGTTGTAAGGACAGCAGGAACTTCAGCGCAAAGGCGGACAGCCCGGCTAATATCAGGTTCATAATCGGACCAGCCGCGGCCACGCGCACCATGTCTCGCCGGGGGTTACGCAGATTCGTAAAGTTTACGGGAACGGGCTTGGCATAGCCAAACAGAAACGGCGCGCCAGTCATGATCAGCAGGAAGGGTAACAAGAGGGTTCCAAACAGATCGATATGGGCAAGCGGATTCAGGGTCAGTCGGCCCATTCGGGCGGCGGTCGGGTCTCCTAACAGATAGGCGCTATAGCCATGCGCGAGTTCGTGCAGGATAACCGCCACAAGGACCGGTAGTCCCCAAATGGACAGTTGCTGCACCACGCCTGAGACATCCATTGCCTCCAGTCTATAGACTCCATTTTCCTGACACAAGGCGTGAGACCACGGAAAAAGCGCGGGAGACTACCGCTCGCAAAAGAGTAAACGCGCCTCCAAACAGATCAAACGGTTGGCACGTTTACTCTTTTTGTCCCATTCAAAGCGTAGTCGAACAGGTCAAAGTTGCTGGGCCGAACGGTTGCCGCGCGGGTATGGTACGCCTCGGAGACGGGCTCAGAAAGAATGAATGGCACCACCTGTTCCGCGCGTCCGCCATGAGAGCGGAGCGGCGTACCTCCTAACCCGGACAAATCATGGTCTCGTTCTGCCGCACCAACGGCCGTGAGTTGATCGCCAAGTACAAGGAGATCAGCCTCACGGTCGGGCGGCAGGCAAAACTGTGCACACGCGGTGGGCCTCTCATAGACCGCCTCAACCCCAGGAATGTTTGCGATGATAGCCCGCACGGCAGCCCGGTCCGTACCAGGACAGTAGACGCGGACACAGGACCCCAAGGCACCATGATGGGCTACGTAGGGGTCGGTAATCGGGCAGATCACGCGTGTCTTGCCCTGACCGCAACTCGTGTCCAGGATATCCTGGAGAAATACGACCCGCGGTTTGGCGTTCATCCCATGGTCGGCGGCGAGGGCGACCAAGGCTCCTGCCTGAGCCAGCTGACCGCACGCCCGGTCAAGCGCGGCATAGAACGCGTTCGCTTCTGCACTCCCCGGCGCATGTTTATGTTGGACGTAGTCGCTCAGCGAGAGATACATCAGATCCGGTCGGTGTTGTTCGAGCAGGGCGAGGCCGGCTTCCAAGACAAAAAGTGACAGCTCGGCAGAGTAGACGGCGGGCTGTGGACGACCAAGCCGCTGACACACGTTCTCAATACCATGCACGGGGATGGTACACTCCTCCGCTTTTTCGGCAGAGAAACACATCCCGTCGGCGATGCCGTGGCCAAGTAAACGGCGCAGTTTCTCTTTGGCGGTGATGACGATGACTTTGGCCCCGCTGTGGGAGAAGCGCGCCAGCAGGGTTTCTGAGCGGAGTTGGCGGGGATCGGTCATCATGACCGGCTGTCCTGTTGTCGGATCAAGAAAGTAATTCCCCGAAATCCCATGCACGGCGGGCGGACTGCCCGTGACAATGGACAGGTTGTTCGGATTCGTAAACGTTGGGACGACCGCGTCCGCCCAAGTGCCAAACCCTTGGGTGAGAAAGCGCTGGATGTTGGGTAGAATGTTCTGGGCCAGCCCGGTCTTGATATAAGCTGGATCGCACCCGTCTATACAGATCACGACTACAGGCCGATGCGGGAAGGCGTAGGCCCGTTGGTTCAGGCACACCGTTTGGGAGTATCGATCCTGTCCCTGTTCTGGCATACGCCTGGCAACTCCTCCTGATCACGGTATGGTCTTTGGAGCATTCCGTATAGCAGCCCACTGTCAGAAAAGGGACTCCCTTTGGTCCTCGTTCACCCGATCCGGATTCTTGATGAGATGGCTATGCTGGTTGCAGGGGGTTCCCGGAGTCTTTAAGATACACGGCCTGAGCAGCGTGTTTGGGGAACAGAGAGGTGCTGGGAAAAAACTGTTGAGCCCATCATTGGGACGGTGGCAGCAGTAGTGTGTTAAGGCAGGATATCATGCAAGACGGGCAACGCCGTGTCGTCATTACTGGGCTGGGAGCGGTCACTCCACTGGGCACTGGGGTGGAGAAAAACTGGCAAGCACTGCTTGAAGGCCGTTCTGGGGTAGGACCGTTAACCCGCTTTGACGTCTCAGACTTTCCCACGCGGATCGCTGGTGAGGTCACTGACTTCACGCCCACCGATTTTATCGAGAAGAAAGAGGTCAAAAAGATGGACCTCTTCATCCAGTACAGTGTGGCCGCGGCCCAGATGGCAATGGATGAGGCCAAGCTCCCGATCACGCCGGACAATGAGGATCTGGTGGGGTGTATTATCGGGGTGGGGATTGGTGGGCTGACCAGTATTGAGGAGAATCATCTGCTCTTTCTCGATACCCGTCTCAAACGCGTTTCTCCCTTCTTTATCCCCAAGCTGTTGAGCAACCTGGCACCCGGCCAAATCTCTATTCGCTATGGCGCCAAAGGTATTAATTATACGCCAACGAGTGCCTGCTCTTCTGGTGCGCATGCCATTGGTGAAGCGTACCGGGCCATTCGACTGGGCGACCAAGACGCGGTTATTGCTGGGGGAGCAGAGGCAGCGTTGACCTCTTTAGGGCTGGGCGGCTTTGTTGCCATGCGAGCGGTCTCGACGCGAAACGACGAGCCTGAGAGGGCCAGCCGTCCGTTTGACAAGAATCGTGACGGCTTTGTCATGGCCGAAGGCGCCGGTATCATTGTGTTGGAGGAACTCGAGTTCGCAAAGAGTCATGGGGCAACCATCTACGCTGAAGTGGTCGGCTACGGTGCCAATGGGGACGCGCATCATATCACTGCCCCCTCGCCCGAAGGTGAGGGAGCAGTCCGATGCATGCGGCTGGCCCTCCGGAGCAGCGGACTTGATCCCACTGAGATCGATTACGTCAACGCGCACGGAACTTCAACACCGTATAACGACGCAACCGAAACCCTGGCCCTGAAAAGAGTCTTTGGCGAACACGCCGCAAAGCTCGCTATCAGCTCAACCAAGTCTATGACCGGCCACTTACTTGGGGCTGCCGGCGGCGTCGAAGCCGTCTATTCCGCTTTGGCGCTCCATCATCAGATCATACCGCCAACCATTAACTATGAGGAGCCTGATCCGGAGTGTGATTTAGACTATGTGCCCAACACGGCCCGCCCGACACCAGTCCGGGCCGTCTTATCCAATTCCTTCGGCTTTGGGGGCACTAATGCCTGTCTCGTCTTTCGCAAATGGGACAACGATCAAAGCGGACAGAGCACAAATCGGTAGAACGGGCGGGCGGCATAACGAGAACACTGGAACCGAAGCAATCAGAACCTGCCTTGAGCGACACAGCATGAAACGTATTGATTGGCCTGAGAGAGTAAGCGTGCCAACAGCTTTGTATGGTTTGGAGGGCGCGTGTACTCTTTATCTCGCTGGGCAAGAAGGACTAAAGAGGTAGCGCATGGGCGCACGTATTATCGGCACGGGTTCCGCCGTCCCTTCGACCTGTCTCACCAATGATGATCTGGCCGGGCGAGTTGACACCAATCATAAATGGATCGTCACGCGAACCGGCATACAGGAGCGACGAGTCCTCCGCAAGGATGAGGACTTGCTCGACCTCATTCACGCGGCGAGTGAAACGGCGCTCAAGGCGGCAGGCCTGTCTGCGCAGGACTTGGATGTGATCCTGATCGCCACAGTCTCCGGGGAATATGCCTTTCCTTCCACGGCCTGCTTACTCCAAACGCGCCTGGGCGTGGATAATATTCCTGCCTTTGATGTTGCGGCGGCCTGCGCCGGGTTTGTGTACGGCATGTCGGTTGCCCATAGCTACCTCAAAAGCGGCGAGTATAACCGTATTCTGCTGGTTGGCGCAGATGCCCTGAGTTCCATGGTCAACTGGGGAGACCGGACGACGTGTGTCCTGTTCGGGGATGGCGCCGGGGCCGTCGTGTTAGACAATCAGCCAAACGATCGAGGTCTGCTCAGCACGGTCGTCGAGTCCAGCGGAGCCCTGTGGCAATTGCTCCACGTTCGGTCCGGTCTGCGGCAAACGTTTGATCAAGCCGGAGAGCAGGAACCGGACTGGGGAATTCAGATGCGAGGCCCTGAACTGTTCAAGGTCGCCGTTCGCGCCCTGTCCGACGTGACAAAAAAAGCCCTTGAAAAAGCTGGCCTCGCTCCAGAAGATATCAAGCTGATGGTCCCCCATCAGGCAAATTTACGCATTATCCAAGCGGTGGCCGACCGTTTGGGTGCGAGTATGGACAAGGTGCACTGCAATGTGGACCGCTTCGGAAATACGTCTGCGGCTTCTATTCCGATAGCCCTGGATGAGGCGGTTCGAGCAGGCAAAGTGCAGGAGGACGATATTGTCGTGCTCAACGGCTGTGGGGGCGGGCTCACCTGGGGGGCATCGGTTGCGCGCTGGTAGGGTCAACACATCCGCGCTGCAGAGACATATTCCCGTGGTGAAGGTTCTCTGCTCCCGGCGTCCCTGTAGTCTGCCACGCTCGGTAGACAACTGATTTTTCTGTATTTTTCTGCTGAGAGAGATGAGCTGGTATTATTGGGCATTATACGTGCCTGGGTCCGTCATTGCTGGCGCACCTCCCTGGTTTGGATCGAGAAAGGCCAGCACACGCTTTCCTGACGACTTGTCCATCCAGCGACGCAGTCGTTGCTCAAGCACCAACCGCAGCTGATAGTCATGTTTGATATTAGCCACGACTTCTTCAGCGCTTCTGCCCGTCAGCGGCGTCGATTTCCGTTTCCCTTTTCGGGGTCCGGCTGGGGGGCGAGACTTCCCGAGCAAGGGGCGATACCGACCGTTTTGCTTGTGATACGCCCGCCAGACGGACGCAGCCCGGTCGCGGACGAGACGCAGGGTCTGTTTTTCGTTTTCCCAATACTGGTGTTTAGGGGTACTGCCGTAATACAGAATCTCTTGCGCAGAAGCCGTTCGACCCATAGCATCTCCCACCGAGGTGTGCTCGCTGGTTCCTGCTCCTAGTATACGAGGAAAGTCGTGTGGAAAGAAAGAGAAGGCGGATTTTCTCAGCACCAGGGAAAGGCTGCTAGCCGGTTTCGAGTCGGAGGTCCATGGCTTGCGTCGAGTAGGGTTCAGGTAGCGTACAGCGTGGAGCCTTGGCCCAGAGTCCTTCAAGATTGTAAAACGCTCGGACTGTTTCGTAGAAAATATGGACAATGACATCCCCGAAATCCATGAGGATCCATTGTCCGTGCGAGACGCCTTCAAGGGCTAACGGGCGGTGGCCTTCCCGCCGGAGGGCCTCCTCAATCGCTTGGCTGATCGTCTGTACCTGAATATCCGACCGCCCGGTACAAATCACAAAATAAGAGGCAACAGACGTCAGCGCTTCGACGTCGAGGACAACCAGGTCGTAGGCCTTTTTATCCAGCGCGGATTGAGCGCACCTCAGGACTTTTTGCCAGCTGGCGTCAGCCTTCAAGGGAAAGAGCCTTTTGCGGACGATAGAGAGCGTGAGTAGCGATGTAGTCTGCCACGGCAGGCGGGAGTTGGCAGGATGTGGGCCGACCGGCGCGCAGGTTGTCGCGGATGCTGGAGGCCGAAATATGGAGACCGTTCAGTGTATAGAGCGTCAACGTATGCCCTGATTCGTGCTGATATCTCTGCCGAACTGAATCATACCAAAAGGCGGACCGCAGAGCAACGGGAAGGAACTGGTCAAGTGGTGGTGTGGGAACCCCGGGACGCGAGGTGACAATCAGGTCGCATAAGCTGGGGATTTCCAGGTAATCCTTCCACGTCTCTATCTCACGGAACGCATCCATCCCGATAAGAAAAGCGAGAGAGGTCCATGTTCCTCTTGTCCGAAAGGTGCGTATCGTATCAATCGAAAACGAGGGGCCTGCACGGTCGAGTTCGATACGAGAGGCAAAGAAAGCAGGGTTGGCGGCAACGGCCCGCTCCACCATATTGTAGCGATGATGAGCAGGGGCAATATCCGTTGTGCGCTTGTGCGGAGGAGAGGCAGAAGGAACGAAGTAGATGCGGTCAAGGGTAAACGCTGCGCAGACTTCTTCCGCACTGCGCAAATGACCGCAATGGATGGGGTTAAACGTTCCGCCGAACAGGCCGACTTTCATACGTCAGAGCCTATTGGCATGTTATGCTCGTATCTGACCATCTCCGTAGACCACATATTTATACGTTGTCAGCTCACGCAGCCCCATGGGTCCCCTGGCGTGGAGTCGGTTCGTCGAAATGCCAACCTCAGCCCCAAATCCGAACTCAAAGCCATCGGTGAATCGCGTCGAAGCGTTTGCATAGACCGTCGCAGAGTCGACTTCACGCAGAAACCGCCGGACGCAGGTGTAATCTTCGCTCACGATACAATCGGCCAGTCCTGACCCGTTGGTATGAATGAAATCCAGCGCCTCATCAAGCGAGCGTACCACTTTGACCGAGAGAATTTTATCAAGATACTCGGTTTGCCAATCCGTCTCAGTCGCGACGCCCACCTGAGGGACGACCTGGCGCGTCTGGTCGCAGCCACGAACCTCGACGCCCTCTTGTTCGAGTCGCGCCACAAAGTCTGGCAGAAAACGAGGCGCAACGGCCTCATGCACCAGCAGGTTCTCCATCGCATTGCACACCCAGGGTCTTTGTGCCTTGGCGTTCAGGCAAACTTGGTGCGCTTTTTCAATATCAGCCGCAGCATCGACATAGGTGTGACACAGGCCGGAGAAATGCTGAATGACGGGGATAGCGGATTCGCGCGTGACGGCGCGTATCAATTCCTCTCCGCCACGCGGAATAATGACATCAATATAGCGGTCTTGTTGGAGGAGAAAGGTGACGGCCTGTCGGTCGGTCGAACGGACCAGTTGGACTGCCCCGGCCGGCAAACCCGCTTCGGCAAAGGCCTGCGCGAGAATATCGACAATAGCGCTGTTCGTTGTAAACGCCTCCGACCCCCCTTTGAGAACAACCGCATTGCCAGCCTTGAGACACAGGCCGGCGGCATCGGCCGTGACATTCGGCCGCGACTCGTAAATAATTCCGACAACACCGAGCGGAACGCGGACCTGGCTGATTTCCAGGCCATTTGGTCGCTTCCAGGTCGCGACCGTTTCCTCGACCGGGTCCGGCAGATCGACCATAATTTCGAGCCCTGTGGCCATAGCGTGTATGCGCGATTGATTCAGCGTCAGCCGGTCGAGCAGAGCGGTAGATAAACCGTTGTCTTTCCCCCGAGCAACATCCTGTGCATTGGCAGCGAGGAGGACTTCCGTCTGATCCCGGAGTTGCTGGGCGGCGGCAAGAAGTGCATTATTTTTCGTCTGCGTTGACATTGTTGCCAGTACCCGGGCGGCTTTTTTTGCGGTGTGGGCTAATGCGATCACCATATTTTCAAGACTCATCGCCTCTCCCTTTGTGTCTCTTCACTAGTCTTGTAGCAGGGCCAAGTCGTCCCGATGAATCACTTCATCACTCACCTTATAGCCGAGCGTCTGTTCGATCTGGCTCGTGTGGACGCCTTGAATTTGCATCAGAGCGGCGGCGCTATAATTCACTAAGCCCCGCGCAAATTCATATCCGCTTTCGTCGAGACAGGTCACACAGTCCCCTTCCTCAAAGCTCCCATATACGCCACGCACCCCGGCAGGTAACAGACTCCTCCCATCCCGCCGAATCGCCGCCGCGGCCCCAGCATCGAGATGGAGTGAGCCGGCCGGCTTCAATGTATAGGCAATCCAATGTTTCCGACTCGCAATCCTGTCCGAGACTGGCAGAAACAGCGTGCCCACTTCCTGCTGCGGGTCAAAAGCGGCACCGAGCTCTTCAGCGCGTCGCCCATCTATAAGAAGGGACGGAATACCCGACAGGGCCGCCTTTTGAGCGGCTTCGATTTTAGAGGTCATCCCGCCGCGGCCTAACGGACCGGCTGCACCGCACCGCTGTATCAATTGTTCGTCGAACTGATCGACCAGAGCAATACGTTTCGCGTGCTGGTCCAGACGGGGGTCTGTTTCATATAGACCAGCAACATCGCTCAAGATGATCAACAGATCCGCCTCGACCAGGACGGCGACTTGGGCAGAGAGATTATCGTTGTCGCCAAACTGGATTTCTTCAACCGCCACCGTGTCATTCTCGTTCACGATGGGCACAACCCCGGATTCAATCAGCGTCAGGAGGGTATGCTTGGCGTTCAAATAGCGTCTGCGGTTGGCCAGATCGTCATGGGTGAGCAGAATCTGCGCCACCCGGGTAGCGTGCTGCGAAAAGCATTCTTCATACAACGCCATGAGCGTAATCTGTCCAATGGCTGCCGCCGCCTGTTTCGCCGGTATCGTCCTCGGGCGCTGTTTCATATTGAGGACGCCCATTCCAGCAGCCACGGCTCCCGAAGTGACTAAGACCACCTCCGCCTGCTGCAAGGTAGAAAGGGTCGTCGCGAGTTGGCCGATCCGTGGAGGATAGACACCGTCTCCATTGGATAGCACACTGCTCCCGACCTTCACCACAATACGCCTCGTCTTCTCAAGAATACGCGCTTTATGTGTGAGTTGGATAGTGTAGTCGCTCATGGTGGGGAACCCTCGGTCTCCCCTTCGTCGCCCACCCGGCGTTGTCTCTGTTCAAGCAGATGGGCAATTGCTCTTACCAATTCCTGTTTCCCCTCCCCGGTTGCAGCAGAAATGAGATGTAATTTTTTCTCATGCCGGACAAAAACTTCCTGCACCTCAGGAAAACGTTCGCGTGTGCCCGGCAGGTCCGCTTTTGTGACGACCACGATCTGCGGACGACGAGCCAGGGCAGTATCAAAAGCGGTAAGTTCACAGTTGATGACGCTGAAGTCGGCATACGGGTCTCGTGCTGGATCAGATATATCAAGAAGATGAACCAGAATAGAAGTCCGCGAGAGGTGGCGCAGAAAACGCACGCCCAGGCCATGTCCGGTATGCGCGCCCTCAATGAGCCCTGGCACGTCAGCCATGACAAATGAGCCTGTATCGCCATAGCGCACAACGCCGAGGTGGGGAACGAGGGTCGTAAAGGGAAAGGCAGCAACCCGTGGACGCGCCGCGGACACAGCAGATATCAGCGTCGACTTCCCGACATTGGGAAACCCAACCAGGCCAACGTCAGCCAATAAGCGAAGTTCCAGCCGGACCTGCCGCGTCTCTCCAGGCAATCCCGGTTGAGCGAACCGGGGGGCACGATTGGTGGAGGTGGCGAAAGCGGCATTCCCTCTTCCACCTCTTCCGCCCTGAGCGACCACAACCTGTTGCCCGGCAGTTCGCAGGTCGGCGAGTATTTCTCCATTCTCCATATCGCGCGCAATGGTTCCGGCTGGGACAGGAAGAATGAGGGACTTTGCATTTTTCCCGTGTTGGTCCTTGCCGCGTCCATGTTCGCCCCGTGCCGCTTTGACGTGATGCCGATGGGCGAGATCAAGCAGGGTGTGGCGTTGCGGGTCAACGCGCAGGACGACATCTCCACCATTTCCGCCATTTCCGCCGTTCGGCCCCCCCCAGGGCCGGAACTTCTCGCGCAGAAAGCTGACACAGCCGCGCCCGCCATCACCGGCTTTGACTGTCATGGTCACTTCGTCAACGAAGTTCATGGCCCATGTATATCAAGAATGCAGGACTGCAGAAGGCCAATAAAAAAAGCCCCGAAGTGGGGCTTTTCCTATAACCTTGTGCTCACGCGTGCGGCCGAGCGGTTTACTGCGGGTAGACGCAGACCCGCTTCCGCGTTTTGCCCATATGTTCGAACTGAATTACTCCGTCAGTCTTCGCAAACAGCGTATAATCCCGTCCCATGCCGACATTGGTTCCTGGGTAGATACGCGTTCCGAGCTGCCGGACAATAATATTCCCGGCTTTTGCAAACTGCCCGGCAAAAAGCTTGACGCCGCGGCGTTGGCCTGGGCTGTCTCGGCCATTCCGACTGGAGCCTTGTCCTTTTTTATGTGCCACCTTTATCCTCCCAGGTTGATGGATTTGACCTGTACGGCCGTAAAGGGCTGCCGATGACCCTGTTTGCGCCGATACCCTTTGCGCCGCTTCTTCTTAAAAACAATAATCTTTTTCTCTTTCCCATGCTCAACAACGCGGGCCGTGACCGAAGCGCCGGGAACAAGCGGAGTGCCAACCTGAATAGCGCCCTCGGCTGAGGTGAGCAGCACATCAGAGAACGTAATATCACTCCCTGTCTCTCCTGGGAGAGATTCCACGCGCAGGAACTCGCCCTGCGTCACTCGATATTGTTTTCCACCCGTACGAATCACTGCGTATGACATCTCCCGTTACCTATGCGAGCGGGTTTTTTCTGTCAACTCCCAAGCACTTCGTCACAAAGAATAAAGGTGTCCTTCTCTACCGCTACACAGCTGGACACGTTTACTCTTTCGCAGCGCTCAGAGCATGGCGAACGGCCTCGGGAATGGGCTGAGGCTGGTCCTGCGGATTCACAAAAACCGCGGTAATCAACCCACTGACGCAGCGCTCTCCGGCTCGGTGGATTTCCCCGGCAAAGGTAATGGAGGTGGTCCCAATCCGCTCAGCCCAGACCTTTACCTCAATCGGTTCATCGACACAGAGGGGAGCATAAAATGTTGCCGAGACGTTCACCCGCGGCAGCCCTGATATTTTGCGGTGATCGGACAACGGGAACCCGGCCTGCCGCATCAATTCCCACTCGGCTATCTCAAAATACCGGAACGCTGCTGTGTAATGAATGCGACCCGACGCATCAGTGTCGACCCACCGAACCCGAAGTTTTTCCGTATGGGACAGCATGGTTTTATGGAATTTCCTTAACCGGCAGGGCGCGTGTCCTCAAAGGATAAGGGTAAAACACGGGCACACACGGTAAAATAGGGAAGCCCAGGGTGGGTAATTACGCTTGTGGCTCAGCAGCCTCACGGGCCGCGGTTTGAATCCGTGGGATAGCTGTATAGACACGGCTCTCGGGTCCGTTCTGTACGCTCAACCCGGCGAGATACTCTTCCAGTTTCTTTCGTATTGCCGTGAGCTGTGGGTCAGGCCGCACCGCAGGCGATCTTTTTTGCCAAGCAAGGGTCTTTGGCGCCGGCACTTTTTTTAATGGATTGATATACTTGCCATTTTTATGCATCTCAAAGTGCAGATGCGGCCCGGTTGCGGCCCCCGAAGACCCGACATAGCCGATAACCTGGCCCCTTTTTACAAAAGTTCCTGCTCTCACTCCTTTTTTGATCCGTCGCAGGTGGGCGTATGCCGAACTATAGGGTCCGTTATGGTCAATCTTGAGAAAACGGCCATAGTTGCCTTTCCAGCCGGCGTAGGTGACCTTGCCATCTGCCACCGCGCGTACCGGTGTTCCCGTTGGGGCAGCGAAATCCACGCCACGGTGGGGACGTTTCCGTTTGTAAATGGGATGCAGCCGGGCATCGCTATAGACCGACGAGACACGGGTGAATCGGACAGGGTAACGCAGAAACTGCCGCCCAACCCCCATCCCTTCTTCTTCGTCAAGGGGAAAGACTCTATGTTTTTTCCCCTTGTTCACGATTTCTGCGGCAAGCACTTTACCATGCTTCACTGCTTGCCCGTTATGCTGAATTTCCTCAAAAATGATTTTGAACGGGTCACCCGGCTGAAGGTCGTATGAAAGGTTCAGATCCCAGCCCATATCTGCCACCGCGTCGATGATACTGGCCGGGACACCTATCTTGCTGGCTGCCCGACCCAAACTATGGGTAATACGGCCACCAACGGCACGCCAGACAAGGGTCGTGGGAGCGGTCTCGAGTCGTGACTGAACACGCCCGTTCTCATCCTTCTCAAGCACGAGCATGGAACGCTTATCAATGCTGTAGGCAACAGTCCGTAGCGTTGGCAGCCCTTTTTGATCGGGAGCATAGGAGAGCATTATCGCATGATTGATCTGCAAACGCCGCAACTCGTCTATTTTCTGCGCCGCAGTAATCCAGGCGGCGAACTGTCTCCAGGGAAGCTTTTCTTTTTTCAGGATGGTCTCAAATGTCTCATTCTGCTTGATGAGATGTACGATTTGGCGCGGCTTACGGAGCGGGGCTCCCGGCTCGGACGGCAATAGGAGGGCAACTGTTTTTTCTTCCAGAGCCGGTGGCTCTTCGGCCGGAAGCGTTTCCACACTGTTCGGAACGTCGCCTCCCGGCACGCTTTTTTGCCGAATCTCGCTGAGACGCTGTTGGAGTTGAGCGATCACCCCATTCTTGGCAAGCGTAGAATCAACGGCCGGGCTCGCCGCCCGAACAACAAACCCAAGAAAACCGACTACCAGGATGGGGGCAATAAGCAGCGCCTGAACGTGGCCGTTCTGGCGCCCAAGAGAGATGCAGAGTATTTCCTTGCAATACTCCACCCACCGGCTTTTCATGCTCACAGAGAGTGCCAGCAGAACACAGAAAAGTCAAGGAGATACAGTCCGACATTGTTTCGCTGTCATACCGGTGATAGGGTGGGCGGCGGTGAAAAAAGTTCTGCCTCTCACCGCGTGGCTTGTCATTGGCGTCAGCGGACTCACCGCCTGTTACGTCTATGCCCGGCTCAACACACCAGGCCCGTCTTTAGCGGCTCCTGCTCGAATCTTTATCTCTCCGGGCAGTACTCTCCAACAGACGGCGCAGATGCTTGTTGTCGAAGGCATCCTGGCAAGCGTTCAGCCATTTCGTTTCTGGGCGCAATTCACAGGCAAAGACCATTCCATACAGAGTGGGGAGTATCTCCTGGAAACCCCGCTGACCCCGCGGAGGTTGCTTGAGACATTGACCCAAGGTCAGGTCATCCACCACATGGTTATGATCCCGGAAGGACTGACACTCAAACAAATTGCCAAAAGACTGGAAGACCAGGGGTTGGGCCCCCAAGAGCAATTCCTGTCTCTGAGCACCTCTGCTCAGTTCTTAGCCAGATGGGACCTCCAGGAATACGGACTTGAAGGTTACCTGTACCCGGACACCTATTTTTTTTCAAAGCAAAGCTCTGCGGCTGATATTCTGGGACGTATGGTCACACGTCTGTCCGAAGTCTTCACCCCGGCCATGCAACAACAGACCCAAGAGTTGGGGTTCTCCCGGCATGAGGTCCTGACCTTGGCCTCGCTCATTGAGAAAGAAACCGGGGCGGCAGAGGAACGTCCGCTGATTGCCGGAGTCTTTCACAATCGGCTCCGGCAAAATATTCCACTCCAGTGTGATCCAACCGTCATCTATGGCATTCCGAACTTTGACGGGAATATCACCCGTCGCCATCTACGGACGCCCACGCCGTATAATACCTATCTGTTTACTGGCCTTCCGCCTGGCCCGATTGCCAACCCGGGACTCGCGGCTATTCAAGCCGTCCTCTCCCCAGCCGAAACGGACTACCTCTATTTTGTTGCTCGGGGAGATGGCACACACGTATTCTCTTCCCGGCTTGCGGATCATAATCGCGCGGTTCGCCGGTTTCAGAAACGTGGCTCGCGCAATGGATAGCTTGTCTCACCTGTTCACGACTACGGCCCGCCGGGTATTGTGGCAGCGGAGCGCCAATGCCCTCGGATTTTTTCTACCCCTGGGGATTGCTGTTTTTTTCCTGGGGTACCGTCTGATCCTGGCATATGCGCTACCCATTGGATTTTCCTTTCTTCCATCCGTCGTCGTCTTCAGCTTTCTACTCAAATCCCTCAGACAGGGAAAAAAGGGGTGCCAAGACGAGAACATTGCAAGCCTGCTAGACGAGAAGACGGATGGCCAAGAGCGTTTTCTCACCCTGGCGACCCTGCCCTCTTCCTCAGACTTCGTGGCCCAGGTTCGGAGCGAAGCCGCTCGGAAGGCAGCCTTCTTCGTTCCTGATCGAGACCTACCTTTCCAACTCGACAGGCGTGTTCCTTTTGCGTGCGTCGGTGCCGTCCTGAGTGGTCTGCTCTTCGTGTTTTTACCATCCGGCAGCGCAGCCCTGGCTCCAAGCCGCCCCTCACCTGTTGCGCCGACGCCTGAAACCCTGCTCCGGGATATTGAAGACATGGCCCGGCAGTTAATCCGCTCACAGTCTTCTCCTGAAGAACAGCAAGTCGGAGCCCAACTCCTCGTACTCTCTCAGGAGCTCAAGAATCCAGCGCTGACTCCCCAGGAGAAGATGCGCCTGATTGATGAGGCGCAAAAACGCATGAATCTGCCGCTGCCAATGCCGCAGATTCTTCCGCTTGATCCCAAGCTCTTCGGGAGCGACAGCAAGCAAAACGATAGTCCGGGCAACCAGGGCGACAGCCCGCAGCCGGAGCATACGCCGCTAGCGAAAACACATGAAAATCTGGAGCACCTCAAGCAGTCGCTGTCTGCTCAGAGAGACAAGACGCAGCCGGGCGCGCAAAATACAAACCAGACGGATCAATCAGACAAGCAACAGTCACAGCACCAAAGCGCTCCCCAGGAATCCGGCGGCGGCATCAAATTTGACCAGCCCCAGTCTCAAGAACAAAAAGGCAAGCAACAGGCCCAACAGAATACCTCCGGTCAGCAACAACAAACACCGCAACCAGGCCAACAACCGGACGCCCAGCAGCCACCTTCCGGGGTAGATCCGCACAAAGCAGGGCACGAACAGCGCCGTCACGCCACGCAGCAGAGCAATGAGAGAAAACAGCCTCAGCAGGCCCCAGAGCAGTCAGGCCAGCAGCCCGGACAATCTGGCGGGCAGGGAAAAGGCGAGCGTTTTTACCAACCGGGCGAGCGGCCCGGCGGATTTCTGACGCAGGCTGCCCGCTATGTCAAAATTCGTATTCCGACCGGTATCAGGGCGGAACAGGACAGCCAGGAATTGACCGAAAATACCAGCCCGGCTGTCCCGTCCACACCGTATAGCAACGCCCCGCTCGCTGATCGTCCGCCGGAGAAAAATGCCCCCCAGCAGCGCATTCCGCTCGAATATCAAGCAATTTTACAGAAAGAGTAGACGTGCCGTCCGTATCATGCATAGCTGTTGGCACGTTTACTCTTTAGGAGCAGCATGCCAGCTTCGCCCTCGCCATTATCCTCAGAACAACGGGTTGAACGCTTTCGACACATCTTTGCGACCATCGAAGAAGAGGTCGGGCAGGTGATCGTTGGCCAGCGGAGTATCTTGCGGAAGATCTTAACCGCCTTTTTTGCCGGCGGGCACGTCCTTATTGAAAGCGTGCCGGGTCTGGGCAAGACGTTGATGGCCAAGTCACTCAGCCAGGCCCTGGCGCTGAGCGCCAAGCGTATTCAGTTTACGCCAGACCTCATGCCGTCTGATATTGTTGGGACCCAAGTCCTGTCTGAAGGCGCGGACGGCCGGCGCTATTTTGAATTCAAGCCCGGTCCGGTCTTTGCCAACATCGTTCTGGCAGACGAAATTAACCGTGCCACGCCCAAGACCCAGTCGGCTGTCCTTGAAGCAATGGAGGAGCAGCAGGTTACGGTTTTTGGGGAGACGCATACCCTCACGCCCCCTTTTCTTGTTGTGGCGACCCAGAACCCGGTTGAGATCGAGGGGACCTACCCGCTCCCCGAAGCCCAACTAGACCGTTTTCTGCTCAAGCTGATTATCGAATCGCCCAGCGCGGATGAGGTGGCCGAAATTCTTGAGCGCACCACAAAAGAGACGCAGTACCGCATCAGTCCGGTCCTCTCGGCAGAGACGGCTCCGACGGTCATCACCGAGATGCAAAATCTGGTGCGCGAAGTCCTGCTGGCTCCTCCGCTGAGTTTGTATATTGCCCGGCTTATTGAGGCCGCCACGCCCAGCAGCCCGAATTCTCCGGTGCCCGAGGTCACGCAGTATCTCCGCTATGGTCCCAGCCCGCGTGGGGCTCAGGCGCTCACCTTAGGGGCCAAGGTCAACGCCCTGCTCGCCGGGCGGGTACATGTCAGTTTTGAGGACATCACCGATGTTGCGCTATCGGCCCTGCGGCATCGCTGCCTGCTGAACTTTCAGGCTGAGGCCGAGGGCATTAGTGCCGACCAGCTCATCCAACTGCTGCTGAAACACGTCCCCAAAAAATAAGGAAAGTCCTGTCCGCCGTATTCCTGACTTTATCTCACTTTTCCTGCCCCTCGCAGAGAGATAAGAGTCATGGCAAGATAGGGACTATGAATCTTATCCACACGGTTTTTGAACCCGAAGGCGCAGGCCTACATCCCACCATTCTCGCCCTGCACGGCTGGGGTGCCAATGCGCTTGACCTCCTGGGCTTATCTCCCCATCTGTGTCGCGGCCGGTTCCTCGTCCTCTGTCCGCAGGGCCCGCTTCAGGTCCCCATCGGTCCGAACATGGTTGGTCATGGCTGGTTTCCGCTGACGAGTGGCGGACCGATCGATGTCCAGGCGGTTCTCTCTGCGCGCGAGACCGTTCGCACCTTTCTTGACGAAGCAATGCAGCGCTACCCTGTTGATTCCAAGAAACTATGTATGGTGGGTTTCAGTCAAGGCGGGGTCATGGCCTATAGCCTGGCCCTGGGCGAGCCCGAGCGCTTTGCCGGACTAGCAGCACTCAGCTCGTGGCTGCCGAAAGATATGCTGACGGTATTACCGGATGTGCCGGCAACCGAGCAGCTTCCCGTGCTGGTCCAACACGGCAGTAAGGACGAGTTGATTGATGTGGGCCGCGCCCGTCAATCCGTCGAAATCCTGCGTGATGTCAAAGCGCCCGTGACCTACCGGGAGTATGATATGGGGCACGAAATCAATGCTCGCAGCCTGACCGACCTGTCGAACTGGCTCCAGGAAGAGGTGGTCCTGGCGTCCTGAATCCGCTTCACCGGGTAGAGCTATCCGGCCGACTTGGACTGAAACAGAAACTCCGTGGTCACCCGCAGGAAGTGCTCAAGTTGGTCATGGTGAACCCAGTGGCCGGCCTTGGGGATCGTCACCAGACAGGGATCGTGGAATGCCTTGGCGCGCTCACTATCTTTCTCCAGATCAACCGCCCAGGATTCGCTGCCTCGAAGGAGGAGGAGCGGGCAGGTAATACGTCCCCAGATTTCTTGGGCATCCGCCATATTAAAGCGATACGGTGAGCGGGCACGGACATAATTATCAAACTTCCAGGTATAGGTCCCGTCCTCGTTGCGGTGGGTCCCATACAAGGTCAGCTGGTGGGCCTGCTCCGGGCTGAGAGGCGGATTGGCTTCACGCATGCGTTCGACCGCCTCCTCCAGCGTCCGATAGCGTTTTGGCAGGCGACCGGCGAACCCACGCATTTCATCAACCCAGTGCTGCATCCGCTCAAACGCGCTTTTCGGCTGCTCTTTGAGCATCTGCGGAGGGGGTCCCCAGCCCTCAATGGATACGACCTTCTGTACCTTTTCGGGGTACACACCGGCGTACTGGAGCACGATGCCACCGCCGAGAGAATGCCCGATCAACGTGACCGGAAACGAGTCGAGCTGAGCCAGCAACTGCGCAATATCGACAACGTGGTCAATCATCGAATACTCACTGCCGCGAGCCCACTCCGAGTCGCCATGTCCGCGTAAATCCGGGGCAACGATGTGATAGTCTTCGCGCAGGGCCTGAGCGACCCAGTCCCAATTCCGACAATGATCCCGCCCGCCATGAATCAGGACGAGCAGAGGTCTGTCAGGGTTGCCCCAGTCAACATAGTGCAGCTTGAGGCGCTGCGAGTAGAAGTAATGCGAGGTCGGTCCGAGAATGTGTTGTCCCGCCATGCATGTCCTTTCTTATGGGAGGAGGTAATCGCGGTGCCGTTCGCCAGGGTCTGGAATCCCACTTTCGACTTTCCCCGAAAGGTCACCCACGCGTTCGATAGGGCGAACCTCGATATCCGTCTCAAGGAATTGTTCCAGGGCCAAGCGGGCGACCTCGAAGCGTTTGCGCTTCAGCCGTAGAGCAGCCTCATCGAGCTTTTTGGCAAGTGAGGCGGGCAGACGAAGGGACAGTTGAGTATCCATACTGAGACCTCTCGCGTACGGCAATGTAGTGCAGAAGATGACAGTGGACAAGGCAAGAAGGAGAACGCTACCGGGAGCGAGCGGATAATGCTATATCCGATGGGCAACGCCAGCCCTGCTGTGAGAGTAAGACTGATACCGTAAAAGGAGCACACCGATGGAGACACGCTACGGAGATGTTGAAGTAAGCTTGACCGATCATGTGGCGACCGCCGAGATTCAACGGCCGCCAAACAATTTCTTTGATACGGCTCTCATTCAGTCCCTGGCTGATGCGTTTGAAGCTTTGGATACAGAAACGGATTGTCGAACCATCGTCCTCGCGGCAGACGGTAAACATTTTTGTGCCGGGGCAAATTTTCACAGTGGCCAGGCAGAGCGTGATCTGCGCGATGTTGAAACGGGCAATCCGCTCTACGCCCAGGCTGTGCGCCTGTTTTCCTGCAAAAAGCCGGTTGTTGGCGCGATCCAGGGAGCGGCCATTGGGGGCGGCTTTGGACTCGCACTGGTACCCGATTTCCGCGTGCTCTGCCCGGAAACACGATTTGCGGCAAACTTTGTCAAACTCGGCTTTCATCCGGGCTTCGGCCTGACCTATACCCTACCCCGTCTGATCGGTGATCCACGCGCAAACCTGATCTTTCAAACCGGCAGGAGGATTGGAGGCGAGGAGGCCTATAGCTGGGGCTTGGGCGAGGTCCTGACCACAAAGGAGAACATCCGCTCTGCGGCGCTGGAACTCGCCAAGGAAATTGCCGAGAATGCACCCCTGGCCGTGCAGTCCGTGCGGGCAACCATGCGAGACGGCATTGCCGCCGCGATCAAAGCGGCGACGGATCACGAGTTTCGAGAGCAGCACCGACTCCAGCAAACGGAAGATCACAAAGAGGGCATTAAAGCCGTAGCTGAGCGGCGACCTGGAAATTTTGTGGGACGGTAGCTTCAATCCAAGAGCAGAATGGGCGCAAGGCTCTGCGGGCGGTCTGCCTCAAGCCGCAACACGGAGCGCGCCTTCGGGATGGGTCATAGTAAACGGCGTATGAGCGGCCGGTGTACACAGGGCAGGCCGTAACCCGCGCTCATCACCACGTATCAATACACGGCCGTTTTTTCTCCGTACGGGGAACGGGCGGAGGCGAGGAGCGCAGGGCGGCCATAATCCAGCGTCGAGACTCGGCAGGATCAATTACGTCATCAATTTCAAAATAAGTTGCGGTGCTGAGCGCCTTGCCGCTTTCATACATCTTGGCAACGAGTTGTTCGTAGAGTTCCTTGCGCTTATACGGGGCCGTCTCCGCCTCCAACTCCTTGCGGTAACCCAGCTTCACCGCGCCCTCCAGCCCCATGCCCCCGAACTCACCCGTTGGCCAGGACACCGCAAAAGCCGGGGCTTTGAAGCTCCCCCCGGCCATCCCCTGCGCGCCGAGTCCATACGATTTTCGCAACACGATGGTGAAGAACGGCACGGTCAGGCTCGCACCGGTCACAAACATGCGACAGCAGTGACGCACCAGAGCGGTCTTTTCGTACTCGGGGCCAACCATATTACCCGGAGTGTCGCACAGCATGAGAATGGGAATGTCAAACGCGTCACACAACTGCATGAACCGCGTGGCTTTGTCCGCCGCATCAGAATCAATGGCTCCGCCCAGATGTTTGGGGTTGTTGGCAATCACCCCAACCGGGCGGCCTTCAATCCGCACAAAGGAGGTGACCATGCCGATACCAAAATGCTTGCGGATTTCCAGCACAGAACCGGTGTCGGCCAGGATCTCGATCACATCGCGGACTTCATAAATGCGCAAGCGGTTCTCCGGCACGATATAACGCAACAGGCGTTGGTCGGCACAGTTCCACTCGGCGACTGGTCCTTGAAAATAGGAGAGATATTGCTTCGCCACCTGGACTGCTTCGGCTTCGTCTGTGACCGGGATATCCACTACGCCGTTCGGCACCTGTTCTTCCATCGGCCCGACCTCTTCCGGCCGGAAGACCCCAAGGCCGCCCCCCTCAATCATGGCCGGGCCACCCATGCCGATATTCGATCCTGCGGTCGCGATAATCACATCACAGCAGCCCAGAATCACGGCATTGCCGGCAAAGCACCGGCCTGAGGTAATGCCGACCAGGGGCACCATGCCGCTGAGCTTGCCCCACAGGTAAAAGGCCGGCACGTCCAGTCCGGAGGGACTTGACCAGTCGGTGTCACCCGGACGACCACCGCCGCCTTCGGCAAAGAAGACAACCGGCAGCTTCCAGCGCTCGGCCAGCTCAAACATACGATCTTTTTTATAGTGATTCTTAAAGCCTTGTGTCCCGGCCAGCACAGTGTAATCGTAGGAGATGACGATACACTGAGCCGCTTTTTCATCAAACAGATCGCCATTGACACTCCCGACCCCGGCGATCATGCCGTCTGCCGGGGTGCGGCGGATTAAATCGTCCAACGAGCGCCGCTGCCGTTGGGCCGCAATGACCATGGGCCCGTACTCGACATAGCTATCGGGGTCACAGATATCGTAGATGTTCTCACGCGCCGTGCGTTGGCCGGTCTTCCGCCGCCGCGCAACCGCCTCGGGCCGAGCGGCGTCCATGCCCAGTTCATGCCGCTCAACGATCTCAGCCAGGTCCGGACGGATATAGTCGAGGTCAAGCTCGGCCGCTTTTTCGACTGCCGTCATCTCCACCTCGATCTCTTCAATAAAGGCAAGCGGGTGGCCTTCAAAAACCGCGTCTCCCTGACTGACGGTCAGTTGGCGGATAATGCCGCTCGTTTCCGTCGAGATCACGTGTTCCATTTTCATGGACTCCATGATGAGGAGCTGCTGGCCGACATGCACCTCGTCGCCTTCACTCACGTCAAGGCTGACAATAGTTCCCTGAAGAGGAGCCGGAACGGCGACGGTCCCGTCAGGACCGCTCACCTCGGGTGCATGTCCGACCGGAGTCATGGCAACGGTAGCTGTCGGGTCCGCAGACCTGCCGTGCTCAAGCACGGCCAAAGGATCAATACTATCCACTTTCACACCAGCCAGCGCTGGAGCTTCTGGCTGGGTCTGGTCGGTGTGAAAAAAGAAGCGTTGATGATGATCCGCCCGAATCAGCTCCGCACTGTGGTCTTCGACAAAGCGGGTATAGAGCTGGTTCTTCACAAACGCCGGATGCCGTAAGAGGCTCTGTAAGAATGGGATATTCGTTGCCACGCCTTCAATCTTGAATTCACACAGCGCCCGGTAGGTCCTGGTCACGACATCGGAGAAATCCGATGAGGGAGAAGAACCGACCAATTTGGCCAGCAGGGAATCGAAGCTCGGACTAGTGGTATAGCCGACATAGCCGAAGGTATCGGTTCGCAGGCCGGGGCCTGACGGGACTTCAAACGCCGCTAAGGTCCCACCCGACGGGCGCGGCGCGCCGTCAGACGCTATGGTCTCCATATTGATACGAACCTGCATGGCAAAGCCGCGTGGCTCGGGAATACGTTCCTGAGTGAGTCCCAGGTCAGCGAGCGAACTGCCGCCGGCCAGGTGTAATTGCGCCTTGACCAAGTCCACGCCCGTCACTTCTTCGGTGACGGTGTGCTCGACTTGTAGCCGCGCATTGGCCTCAATAAAGGCAAATATCGCGTTATCGCTCCCATGTTCCGCATCAACCAGGAACTCGAACGTACCCAGGCTGGCGTAGTACACCTCCCGGGCAAGTCGAACCGCAGCGGTGGTCAAGCGCGCTCTGAGCGCAGACGACAGCCCGGGCGACGGAGCGAGTTCCACCAGCTTCTGGTTGCGGCGCTGGATGCTGCACTCACGCTCACCAAGATGACTGACCGCGCCAGACCCGTCACCGACGACCTGGACCTCAATATGCCGCGCGCGGGGAATGAGTTGCTCGACATACACATCGCCGTTGCCAAACGCTGCAGTTGCTTCGGACTGACACCGCGCGTAGGCCGCTTCAAGGTCATCGCCCGCCTGCACCGCCCGCATACCGCGGCCGCCCCCACCAGCCAGGGCTTTAATCATCACAGCTCCGTCGGCACCCAAGGAAGTCAGGAACTCTTGGGCCTCGTCGACGCTCGTCGGACCGGACGTCCCGGGCAGGACCGGCACCTCGCATCTTTCGGCCAGCGTTCTAGCCTGTCCTTTGTCACCAAACAGCGCCAGCGTTTCGACCTGGGGTCCGACAAACGTCATCCCAGCCTCGGCACAGCGCCTGGCGAACTCTGCGTTTTCGCTCAGAAACCCATAGCCGGGATGAATTGCATCGCAGCCCGCCTGTTCGGCCAGCGCAAGGATCTGCTCGATATCGAGGTAGGCCGCGGCACCCCGGCCTTGGAGCGGCAGAGCTTCATCCGTCTTTTGGGTATGGAGTGACTGCGCATCATCTTCAGAGAAAATAGCAACGGTCCGTATGCCGAGTTCAGCCGCCGCGCGGGCGACACGGATAGCGATTTCCCCTCGATTAGCGATCAAAAGACTCGTCAGGCTCATTTCCACCATCCAGCTATTAGGACACCACCGTCCACGCTAATCGGATTCAGCAGGTCCCGTCTTCTCCGGTTCAGCCGCAGCATCCATGAAGCGGGGGATTCGTGAGGCATCACCACTAATCAATTCAACGATCTCATCAAGGTCGTCTATAAATGCCTTTGCCCCCACTCTGTAATATCGCCAGCAGCTGAACACTGGACGACGTATCTTGTCTAGTGTCGCTCGCGCTTTTTGCATGAATTCTAGCGCGGTCTCCACATCGCCGTAGGCCCAATAGGCAACCGCCATACACTGAAAGTAATTCGGATTATTGTCGGGTGGGCCCTGATTTGCCCGATCAAGTTCAACTGCCCGTGCAAACGGCTCCGAAACAACATGGCAGGTAGCCCCCCATACCGCCATGCCATAGTTGAACGCGTCTTGGATTTCCATATCACCAACGCGCCGTCCTCCATAACTGAGAAGTTCTGTCGCCCGGGCAAATTCTCCGCTTCCAATATACGCAAGCGCCAATTGACCTCTTACTGAACGACGGTCTTCGTCGGATAGAGTATTGTCGCCGAGAAGCGGCTGTAAGATAGATATGGTAGCTTTGATCTCTTCTGGCGACCCCTCTAGTTCATCCGCAAGCCAGAGACGTTCATCCGTCTCCAAAGACATCAGCGCCCGGGACTCCATAACATCTTCGGAATTACCACGTATCAACGCCATCGCCGCTCTGACAATATAAGGGGGTAATCTGTCAGACTGCAGAACCTTTAATGCGTCCTTGCCCGCACCGTCCGGATCATTGTTTTCGGCGCGAAGACGAGCCCGTTCTAGATACGCCTCAGGTTCGTCGTATCCCACCTCAATCGCATGGTCGAATAACAACCCTGCCTGTTCCAACTGCCTGTTATCCTTCCAAAGTACCCCAAGGTTGAACAACACCTCACCATCGCCCGAATGTACATCCTCAATCTGCTGGAGTTTCTTGTTTGTACTGTGTGAAGATTCTTCCTCAATCGGTCGACGGCGCCAACGTCTGCTCGCCCGTCGGATGTAGTCCAGCGCTCCCTCCCGGTCTGCTAAATTGCGGCTGACAATCTCTTGAACGATGTCACGGTACTCCTGCGCGAGCCGACTTCTCGGGCGGTCCTTCGTAAACACTACTTGATTTAGCAATGACATACTGGCGTATCTGTGTACGACCATCGGTTCGCGCTTGAATCCAAGCTGGTCTTGGAACGCTTTAATTTTTCTCTCCAGAATCCGGTCTTCGTCGTCCAAGTCCGGCACGTTGGACATCACGAAGTGGAGTTCAATCTCCTTTTTGCGTGGTCCCTCTGCTTCCGCGCGAATGTCACGAACGACCTTGGTCAAGCCCCGCAAATTCTGCTCATTCGGAAAAAACAATATCGCCACCGCGTCGGGGATCTGCCGAGTACAGATGCCACCGCTGTCTGTGTGACCCGTGCGCGAATCAATCAGTACATAATCGGGCTTGAGAACCTGCCTCCACTGCTCCTTGAGATCCTCGAACAGAAGATAACCGTCATGCTGCTCATAGAGCGCCCCCCAGTCGATTTGACTGAAATTCGTCGCGTAGCTCTTATCATGCGCGCCGGACGGCATGATCCATAATCCGCCGCCCTTGTCACCGATGCTAGGTGATTTGCTGACAAAATGGGCGACTTCGGGTGCTTGGCCAGAGGCTATATATCCGCTAACGAAGTCAACGATTCCCGGGACCTGAGTTTCGGAGTGTAATATGTCGAAGGTGTCGAGGCCGGGCGCTTCAAGGTCAAAGTCCACCACGAGTACTCGGCGGCCAGTGTTCGCAAGTTCGACGGCTGCGTTCACGAGCGCCATCGTGCGCCCAACGCCGCCTTTAAAAGAATAGAATGTGGTAACGTACATCTCGTCAGGTCGTCAGGCAGCCGATCGCAGGGCAAAAGATGTTTGTTCTCGTCGATGCCGAACAAGGTCGGACTCACTCAACGCCTGGAATTTACCGGCGTTAAGATTCGCACTATATGACGATGTCTGTGCGGATGAACCGAACCTTTTGAGTATCTGCATATTCAGGGGTACAGCCAGAAGTCGGAGATAGCGGTCATTCGCAAGCGTCTGAATCTTGATACCGTTTTCCCAGCGGTTCAGCGTTGCCTCTCCAAGCCCTGTAGCCTGCGCGAAGACGGCACGTGTCATGTCGTGACTCCTCCTGATTCTTTCTATCTCAGTGGGAGAAAGAACCCCAAGGTGTTGGCAAATCGCTTCGTGCTCAAGTCTCTCGGCTTCATCATCCAAGAACTCAAACTCACAGGAGCTACATCGGCGTAGCGGTAACTCAACCGTCAAATCAACGGTTGGCTCTCCAGAGCCGTAGCAAAACGTATAGAGGTATGGCGAGGTCGTAACCGCACCTTTTTCTCCGCACTGTGGGCAGGCGTAGGCTGTGTTTTCTGTAGGTATAGGGGTTGTCGAGGTGTGAGATTCCATTCGCAAATTCCTTATTCCGACTCCGAATAATGGAAACTACGTCCAATGATCTTTCCAGAACCCAATTGGAGCTTGACGTACAGGAGTGGTTTGTTTGGCTCAAGGTCGATTTTCATGACAGAGCCTTTGGCTCCCGGAGGCTTTTGGAGTTCAATAGTTTCCACATCGTGCCCGCCTTCCAGCATGTCCGCAATCAGTTCCCAGGCCGAGGTACGGGTAAAATAGGGCCAGAGCGTTCCAGCCGGGTCACGAACCTCTCCAGGCCGCCAGTCTGTCGGACGGGTGGAGCTGAGCTCGGTCACGCGAGCATTGCTTCGCCGTGCGAGGACAACGAGTTGACGCCTTATCGAGTCGTCGATGCTCACAGGAGCGGTCATCCCATACGTTTTGGCGAGATTCCATTAGAATCGACCATATGATCTATCAGAGCCTGGTGCAAGACTATCATTCGATCATATGATATCACTATAATTCTTTCATACGACGAGGAACACTGAACGGACCTACCCAAAATGTAATGTGTAGATGGGGCCACGGAGAATTCCGCGGCCTACATGGTGGGTCTATGTTACGCGGTCCTCGCGGGACGCGATTTTCTACTCCTTGGCTTTTTTTACTGCCTCGGTCAGCTCGGGCACGGCCTTGAACAGGTCCGCGACCAAGCCGTAGTCAGCCACGTTGAAAATCGGTGCGTCAGGATCTTTATTCACCGCCACAATGACTTTTGAGTCCTTCATGCCGGCCAAGTGCTGAATCGCGCCGGAAATCCCCACCGCAATATACAACTCCGGCGCCACGACTTTCCCGGTCTGCCCAACTTGCAGATCGTTGGGAACAAAGCCAGCATCAACCGCCGCCCGACTGGCCCCCATGGCCGCGTTCAGCTCGTTCACCAAAGGCTCCAGATAGGTTGTGAAGTTCTCACCCGACTTCAGCCCACGCCCGCCAGACACCACAATGCTGGCCTCCGTCAGGTTGGGCCGGTCGGACTTGGTTTCATTAAACTCGACAAACTGCATTTTGGTTACGTCCGCGTCGAGGCTGACACTGATCTGCTCGACTGCGGACTGCTCTCCTGGCTGAGCGGCATCAAATGCAGTGCTGCGGACAGACACGACCTTGACCGTGTCCGCAAGCGTTACGGTTGCCATGGTATTGCCGGCATACATGGGCCGCAGCAAGGTCCCATCGTCATGAAAGCTGACCACATCGCTGGCCATACCCACTCCCAGTCGGGCTGCTACCCGCGGCAAAAGATCTTTGCCCACCGCCGTCGCGGTCGCCACCACCAGCGTGACATCATTGGCCTGCACAAGTTGTTCGAGCGTAGCCGCATAGGCGTCTGCGAGATAGTTTTCCAATGCCGCATCATCGACGGCCAATACCTTTGCCGTCCCGTAGCCTGCGGCTTCCTGGGCGGCGGCAGCGGTGGCCGAGCCCAAGACTGCCACGAGTACGTCACCACCGAGTTTACTCGCCGCGTCTTTACCGGCTTGAATGGCAATCAGCGAACTCTTGGGGACACGCCCTTTTTGAGTTTCTGCAAAAACAAGTATATTTCCCATTATTCTCGTCTCCAGATGTCATCGCATAGCGCAACCGCGCAGCCGCGTTAGATCACTTTCGCCTCATCGTGCAGCAGACCAATCAACTCCTCCACGGTCTCGACTTTTTTACCGGCCTCTTTCTGGGTTGGCGGTTCAAGGCTATTGATCGTCAAGCGGGGGCTCATATCAACATCGAGGTCGGCCGCGGCAATCTGTTTGATCTCTTTTTTGCGTGCCTTCATGATACCGGGCAGTGAGGCGTAGCGGGGTTCGTTGAGCCGCAAATCAGAGGTAATAATACCGGGCAGGGCAAAGCCGATTGTTTCCAGGCCACCGTCCACTTCGCGCGTGACCTTGACGGCTTGCTGGTCATCGGACAGCACGACTTCAGAGGCAAAGGTCGCTTGAGGCCACCCCAACAGCGCTGCCAACATCTGACCGGCCTGGTTGGCGTCGTCGTCAATCGCCTGTTTACCCATGAGGACGAGCTGAGGACTTTCTTCTTCAACAATTCTGGCCAGAACCCGGGCGACGGCCAAGGAATCCAAGTCTTGGTCACAGCCAACCAAGATGGCCCGATCAGCACCCATCGCCAGCCCGGTCCTGAGTTGCTCAGTCACCACGCGGTCTCCAATACTGACTAACACCACCTCACCGGAGCCCAGCTTTTCTTTGATGCACAGGGCTTCCTCAAGGGCGATCTCATCAAACGGGTTGATGACATATTTGATATTATCCGTCTCAATGCCAGATCCATCAGATTTCACACGGATCGTTGTCTCCGGGTCAGGGACCCGTTTGACCGTCACAAGTACTTTCACCAGTGTTTTCCTCCTGTCATAAATTGCGCAGATCTATATCGCTTCAGGTACGGCTCCTAGTTCAACGCTTCACACCCTGGCTGTCAAGCGTGCACGATCAGGACCGCCCTCCGACCTGTCTCACTCAAGAAAGCGGATGACCAAGGCGGCTGGAGAGATCTTTCCCCGCCTGGATTGTCAAAGGGGCCAACTCTTGCTCCAGCCGTTCGAGCCCAATCCGATAGGCAGGGCCGCTGACCGCTAAGCTTCCGACGACCGTACGGGTGTAATCTCGGATCGGCACGGCCACCGCGCGGACATCGGTCAGGTGCTCACCGTTTTCGAGCGCATAGCCTTTCTGTGACACCTCTTTGAGTTGGGCTTCTAACAGCGTAAGGTCGGTAATGGTTTGCTCGGTATGCGTCTGGAGCGAATCAAGCAGGGAACGTTGTACCTCTTCTCTGGTCTCAAAGGCTAAATGGACTTTCCCTGCAGCCGTGCAGTGCAGCGGCAGGCTCTCTCCAATATGCGAGACGATACGAACGGCCTGGTCGGGTTCAACCATGTCAACCGGCACGACTTTTCCCTGCCGCATCACGGTCACATAGGCCGTCTCACGACAGGCTTGGACGACCTCACACAGGACCGGCTTGGCTTGTTGCAACAGCCCCATGTGTTGGATATAGGTCTGCCCGAGCTGCAGACATTTTGTGCCCAGACGATAGTTTTCGGTCGAACGGTTTTGTTCGATATAGCCGCGTGATTCCAATGTTGCTAGGATTCGGAAGACGTTATTTTTGTGAAGGGTGAGTCGTTTACTCAGTTCGGTCACACCGAGCTCCGCATCAGTATGGAATTGCTCAAGAACGTCGAGGGCATGGGCGACCGCTTGGATAATATAATTGCTTTTCTCTCGTCGCACCACGGTATCTCCTTGGCCAGAAACAAGAACGGTTTTCTAATGGAAAAACTGTTCTAATTTAAACCCTCTTCGATTGTCAACAGAGTTATAAAATTGTTCTGTAGGAATTTTCGACGTGCACACAGCGCCTCCCTTCACGCTTCTCAACCCGAACGGCACCTTTCCGGTGGTGCTGACCTGTGAACACGCGTCATACGCGCTCCCGCCTGAATACGAGACGCTCGGGATTCCTCCTGACGAGTTACGACGACATATCGGCTGGGACATTGGTGCGCGGGCGGTTGTCCAGGAGATCACCCAACATGTCGATTCCACAGCTATTTTATCTCAATACTCGCGCCTCTTAATTGACTGCAACCGTGCCCTGTCAGACGATGATCTCATTCTTCCTGAGAGCAATGGTACGCGCGTTCCGGCCAATAGGCATCTGACCGAGGTAGAACAACAGCAACGTATTACGCAATTCTACCAACCCTATCATGCGGCTATTGACCACGTGCTGACGCAAAAAATGCCACTGCCTGTTTTTCTGCTCAGCGTTCACAGCTTTACCCCGGTCCTCGGTGAGAAGAAAAGGTCGTTTGATTTAGGTATCCTATTCGACCGCTACGAAGACCTTGCTCAGGAGTTCGGGCAACGGCTGGGCCACGCCGGCTATCGGGTGCGCTATAACGAGCCCTACTCCGGTTATGATGGTCTTATCTTTAGCGCCCGGAACCATGGCGAGCGTCATCATCTCGTCTATCTCGAAATCGAAATCAATAACCGCTTATTGCTGAACAGGATGAGTATTGCTGCAATGGGCCAAAAGCTGAGCCACGTGCTGAAGGACGTATTCCCACCACACGGAAAGGAGAACCCACATGCGTATCATTCTCATCGGTCAAGCCGCGTTTGCGGAAAAAACGCTCGATAAGCTCCGCGACAAGGGTCAGGACATCCCGGCGGTGTTCTGCCCCCCGGACAGAATCGAAGGAAAGTTTGATCCGGTCAAAAAGCGGGCAGGGGAACTCGACATTCCCGTGTATCAACACCGCTCCATGAAGGGCCCTGAGGTCCTGGAGAAATTTCAGGAACTCGACGCTGACCTCGCCGTATTGGCATTTGTGACCCAAATTGTTCCGCCTCCAGTGTTCAACGCACCCAAACTCGGCAGTATCTGTTTTCACCCGTCACTCTTACCCAAGTATCGTGGTGGGAGTGCGATTAACTGGACCCTGATCAATGGTGAGAAAAAGACCGGGATCTCCTGGTTCTGGGTAGACGAGGGCATTGATACCGGTCCGATACTGCTTCAAAAAGAAGTCGAAATTGGCCCGGAAGATACAACCGGAACCCTGTATTTCAACAAACTCTTCCCGCTCGGTATTGAGGCCGCTGGCGAAGCGATCGATCTGATTCAAGCCGGCAGTCCGCCGCGCATTGTCCAAGACGAATCCCAGGCCAATTACGATCCGTTGTGTCGGGACGAACATGCTGGCATTGACTGGTCTAAGCCAGCACACGCCGTCTTTGATCATATTCGCGGTTGCGACCCGCAGCCCGGCGCATCAACAACATGGCGCGGACAGAAAATTCGTTTGTATGACTGTCGCCTGCAGCCGACTGGCGGATCAGCAACCCCAGGCCAAGTGGTCGCTCTTGGGGGTGGGACGGTCAGTATTGCCCTGAACGGTGGCACGGTCGTCGCCAAAAAGCTTCGCGGTGAGCAGGGAAAGATCGCCGCTGACGAGCTCGCTCGGCATATCGGGCTTCAGATAGGTTCCCAACTCGACTGAGAGTACGTTCACTGGGCTTACTCTGCTTCGATTGGCTCAAGCTCGACCAGAACCTGACCAAGCTCGACAAGGTCTCCGTCGGCCACATGGATGGTTGCCACCCGGGCATTCCCCTCGGCAGTCAGCGCATTCTCCATTTTCATCGCTTCGAGGAGCACGAGGGTTTGGCCGTCTCCTACAACCTCGCCTTCGACGACTTTGACGTTGAGAATTTTCCCTGGCATGGGAGAGCGGATCTCAGGCTCAAAGCTTCCACTCGTCCCCCGCTGACGGGCTCGGGTGTGCTGAGGTGGAGTGTGATTGAATTCGTAGGTCCGCCCCTCGATGGATATCAGGCTGCGGTCACCATCCCGGACCACATAGGCATGAAGAGGGAGACCATCAACCAGGAAGGTGATCGTACCATCCCGGATAGCGACCACGTGTGCCGGTTGCTGAGTCTGGCCGTTCCAGACAAGCTCGTACAGATCGTCGCGCTCGCCGTGTTGGTTATACTCCAGCACCAGTTCTTCACCCGCGGCATAGAGGAAGGTCTTCATTTCAGAAAGAGTAAACGTGTCCAGCATATCATGTCTAGTGGAGGACACGTTTACTCTTTGAGTCGTTTCAGAATCATTCGGGTATCAGGAGCCGAGGCGCCAGCCGCCAAGCTGTCGCCACGGTGTCGAGGGGTCCTGCGAGGGCAGAGCGGTCTGTCCATCAGCGTTTCGATATGGACCGCGGTGCAGGCTGGCGGCCAAAGCGGCAGCAAGCGTATGCGGCTGCTCGCCAGGCTGCCAGTTCGGAAAATGCTCGGGCAGAAAGCCGGTGTGGGTATCGCCGGCGGCAAAGGCAGGGTGGTCCATGAGCTCAATCAAAAAAGGCAGATTGGTCGTGAGTCCCAGAATTGCCGTTTGACGAAGCGCCCCGGCCATGCGTCGCCGGGCTTGTTCACGGTCCGCTCCCCAGGTCGAAATCTTGGCAATCATGGGATCGTAGTATATCGGGACCTCGGTCTGCGACTCGACCCCGGAGTCAACCCGCACTCCTGGCCCCTGGGGCGCATGCCAGGCCAGGACATGTCCGGGTGACGGCAGGAACCCGTGGGCGGCATCTTCCGCATACAGACGGCACTCAAGGGCGTGGCCATTACGGTAGATGTCGTCTTGCTGGAAGCCCAGCGTTTCTCCGGCGGCAATCCGAATTTGTTCGTGCACCAGGTCCAGACCAGTAATCCACTCGGTAATCGGATGCTCAACTTGGAGACGGGCGTTGACTTCCAGGAAATAGAATTTCCCGGCGTTGTCGAGGATGAACTCTACGGTTCCGGCGTTGTCATAACCCGCAGCCCTGGCCACAGTCAGCGCGGCCCTCGTCATCTCCTGCCGCAAGGACTCGGACACGGCTGGCGAGGGGGTCTCTTCGACTATTTTTTGATAGCGGCGCTGAATGGAGCACTCCCGTTCGCCAAGATGGACGATGTTGCCGGCGGTGTCACCAAGAATCTGGACTTCCACATGGTGTGGACGTTCGAGAAAACGCTCGACATACACCGTGCCTTCGGCAAAGGCGGCTTCGGCTTCGCGTTGCGCCGCGGACAAGGCGTCAACCAACTCGGCCTCCTGGCGCACAATACGCATTCCTTTACCGCCCCCACCCGCAGCTGCTTTAATCAAGAGGGGGTAGCCGAGTGCGGCAACTTGCTCCCGTACAGTCTCAGGGTCGGTCGCCGGGTCTTCGAGGGCGGGAATCACCGGAACGCCGAGTTGAGCCACGGTCCGGCGCGCAACAATCTTATTTCCAACCGCAGACAGGGCATCTGGAGCAGGACCGATAAAGGTCAGACCGGCATCAGCCACGGCCCGAGCAAATGTTGCATTCTCCGATAAAAAGCCATACCCTGGATGGACCGCGTCGGCTCCGGTCCGGCGGGCCACGGCCAGGATAGACTCCACGTTGAGATAGCTCTCGCTTGCCTGGGCCGGCCCCACGCACACAGCCTCGTCTGCCGCATACAGATGGGGTGAAGAACGGTCAGCCTCCGAGTACACGGCCACTGTCGTAATATCCATTTCGCGACAGGTCCGAGCGATACGAGTGGCGATCTCACCTCGGTTTGCAATGAGTATCTTTGAAAACACAGTGGTCTGGATGTCTCCGCAATGCGGTCAGGGCGCAGGGGTGGGCAAAGAGTGAACGTGTCCTCCAATCAGACAAAAAAGCTGGACACGTTTCCTCTTCGTTTCCTGTACCGGACAGATCATGAGGCGTTCACGCCTTTTTCCTCCGCAGGGATCTTTTGATACTTACGGTAATCATATCCGGTTGCCATCGTGAGGAGCATCTGGTCCATCCCACCGCTCCGCTCCCGGCGGAGGATTCTGAGACGGTGAAAGAATTCCCGATAATCCTTATTCACCCGTCGTTTTTCATCTATATGGCGAAAGAAGAAATCACGCAGCCGGGTCAGGGTAAAGCGGAAAGCGGAAAAGCGGAGTTCATTCGGAAAGGCATCCCACTCGGCCAGCGAAAGCGTACGTTCGGACTGATAACCGTCAAGGAGGGCATTGAACCGGCCAATATGGTAGCGCTCCTCGTGATAGCACATAGCGTTGACAGCAGTGGCCAGGTCAGCAATGAACTTTCCAAAACAGGCCGCTTCAAAGTCGAGCACACCAACGACCCTCCCACCACGAAACAGGACGTTATCAGGAAAGAGGTCTCCGTGGATCATACCTTTTGGCAGCTTTTCCTCTCGATATTCTTCCTGATGCGCGATTTCATCATCCAGGACGTGGCCGATATGCTTCAGATGGACCGCAATACGGCCGCGCAGGTTTTGATAAATACTGCGTACGCGGTCAAAAGCAAACCGGTTTCTGATCGGGGTATCATATTCCTGGCCAATGATATGGAGTCGGGCCAGGGTCTGTCCAATCTTTTCTATATGATCATCGGTGAGCGTTGCGGCCGAGAAGTCTTTGCCGGACAGATGGCGATAGATTGAGACCGCCTTCTTTTCGTAGGGCTGAAGATAGGAGCCGTTTTTATCGGCCATCGGCCGTGGACACGGGAAGCCATGTTTACGCAAAAAGAGCAGGAAGTCGATTTCGCGTTGCGCGTCGCTGGTGTCTTTGACCTCATCAATCCGTAGAATGAATTTTCCCTTCGCTGCCTCAAGGCAATAATGGGTGTTCACCGATCCGGCAGAGATGCCCTGAATGGTCGACAAACGCCCTAATCCATAGTCTTTGACGAGGCGATTAACTGCTTTACGGTCAAGGGGAGTATAGACGGCCATGCAGACTTCTTCGGACATCGGCCTCAACCTTTTCCACTCCATCCTCGTACTGTCCAGACATACAGTCATACTATTGACGCTTGGGTTTTGTCAAGAAAAACTGACTGAATGCCCATTCAGAATACGAGAATCGAGAGTTCTTATGGAACAGTTTGGATTTGCGGGGGCTGAATGTCTGTATCCGTCCTCCCCGTTTCCAGTTGGTGGATAACGGTGAGACTGGCGTCAGACAGCAGGCTGACCTGGATTCCGGCATATAGTGGTGGATAGGTCTGCAAGGTCTGGCAACCGCGCGTGAGCAGTTTGAGAGCGCCTGGATACTGAGCGCTGGAAAGCTTGAGGTAGCCGGCAGCCAACTGCACAAGCCCTTGGACAAAGCGTTTCTCTTCGCCAATCGTCTCATTCCAGAGCACTTCCCAGATTTCATGCGCATCGAAGAAGCGGCCCGCATTAAAAGCCGCCACTCCGCGTAACAACAGGCGACGAGGCATGCCCCACTCTCTCTACTCTCTGTTCTGTTCTTTTTTGCCGGAGCACTCTTCAGCGCCGGGAGGATACACAAGCGCAATTTTAATGTCCATCACGTTTGTTCCCGTTGGGCCTGGGCGAAACACGTCACCGAGAGCAGCAAAGAAAGTATAAGTGTCATTATTGCGCAGAAATTGAGCGGGATCGAGATTTTTTCGACGCGCTCGATTCAGCGTCTGGCCGTTCACAAAGGCTCCGGCAGCATCGGTCGGACCATCTATGCCGTCCGTTCCCGCACTCAGCAGGCTCCACCCGGCTTCCCCGGCGAGCTCTTGGGCGACAGTCAGCGCGAACTCCTGATTGCGCCCTCCCTTCCCAGTGCCCCGGACCTGCACCGTTGTCTCGCCACCAGCCAGAACGCACGTCGGGCCAGAGCAGTGTTGACGAACGGTACGCAGGGTCTGGGCAAAAGCGCGTCCGGCCACGAGGGTGTCACCAGCGAGGGGCTGAGAAATCAGGTGGGAGCGCAGCCCCCGGTGCGCGGCAGCCTCGCGAACAGCCTGTAAGGCCAAGCGATTCGACCCAATCAATATATTGTGGACGCGAGAGAATATCGGGGCTCCGGGTTTTGGCGTCTCAGGTCTGATTCCACGGACTCCTTTCTGCAGATGCGCACGCACGGACTGAGGGAGCCGCGGTGCGATGCCGTAATGCTCCACTACCCGCCAGGCATCCATAAACGTCGTTGGATCGGCGACGGTCGGGCCCGAGCCGATCACGCTCATATCGTCACCGATTACGTCCGACAGAATCAGACTGACCACAGTCGCGGGCTGAGCGTGGTGCACGAGCCAGCCGCCCTTTATCTGGGATATGTGTTTGCGTACGGTGTTCAGCGCCAGGATGTCTGCTCCGCATTCCAATAAAACAGCATTGGTGATGGTCTTGTCTGAAAGTGTCAGCCCGACCGCGGGGCGCACGAGCAGACTGGAAGCCCCGCCGGTCAGACACAATAGGACGAGGTCGTGGGGTTGGGTCTGGGAGAGGCTCTCCATAAGCGCTTGAGTCGCGTACCCACTGCCCGGTCCAGGCAAGGGATGCTCGCCTTGCACTACCCGCACTCCAGGCAGAGACAGCTCAGACACCGCTTGCTCGCTCGGAATGATGATACAGCCGCCAAAAAGAGGGCACGTGGCCTGCTTTTTTGTATGGTTGGAGGGCACACGTACTCTTTCTCTCCTCTGGCCGAGCACGGACATCAGCGCCTGGGCCATGCTGCCTGCCCCCTTCCCTGCCCCAATCAGGAAGAGGCGACCCGTCAGAGCGAGCGTCAACGTGCCAGCGGTCTCGAAGAGGGAACGTGGCCGAACGATCAGCCGTTCCTTTTCAATCGTAACAGTCTGTGGGATCAGATGGCGCGGATGAACCGCGTCAATGGCCGTCCAAAAGAGTGCCGTGAGCAGCGTGTGTCGGTCGTCGGGTCGCATCTCATCACAGCGGGCCGACAGAGGGGGCACCTTGTGCGGGCAACCGGAATGGGCCGAGAAAAAAGGCGAGGCTGATCTTACCCGTCGTCCAGATCAACTAGGTTGGACCGACTGAATCCACCCCCATCATCAATACGGCGCTGAAAGCGCGCTTCCTTTTCGCGTTCCTCTTGGCAGGCAATACACAGTCTGGTGAATGGCAAGGCTTCGAGACGGGCTTGGGCGATCTCTTCTTCGCAGTCTTCGCAAATGCCGTATTCGCCCTCTTCGATCCGCTCCAGTGCGTTTTCTATGGCTTGCAGTTTGTCCCGATCGCGGTCACTCAGAATCAGATGAATTTCCCGTTCGCGCTCCTCGCTGGCGAGATCGTAGGTATCCATCCCTTCGTCCAGCTCACTCTCTTTTCCCTCTCGGATTTCTTCGTCAAGCTGCAACAGGATTTGCTGTTTTTGGCCGGCGAGCGTCGTCCGCATTTTTTTGAGGAATGTTTTTCTCATGACACCTTCTCCAAAGAATAAACGTATCCTCCAATAATCTAAAAAAGCTGGATACGTTTATCCTTTTTCACCACGGTCGAGATAAAAAGGACAGATACCTTAGGGAGAAGCGGCGGCCAAGTCAAGAGCTGTGAGCTGTTGAAGCGGCTGTTCGGGAAGACATAAAGCTTGCAGGTCATAGCCGGACGCCCCGGTAATCCGGGTGCGGATCATATCGCCGCTGTCAGCCAGGCACTGTTCCAGGAAGACGATGCCATCGATATCCGGAGCCTGGCCTTGCGTCCGTCCCCACCAACGGTCGTGATCGTCCTGGCCACAGACTAGTACCGCTCGTTCCTCACCCACCAGCGCCATATTTTTTTTACGCACGACCTCGGCCTGGCGGGCCATCAACCTGTGCCAGCGGTCTTCTTTGATCTCTTCGCTGATCTGGTCGGCCATTGTGCCCGCGGCCGTCCCTTCCTCCTGGGAATAGCGAAACACCCCCACGTGGTCGAGCGCTGCCTCGGTCACGAAATCGCTCAGTTGTTGAAAATCGTCCTCCCGCTCACCGGGAAAGCCAACAATAAAAGACGAGCGTAAGACCACACCCGGAATAGCGGCTCGAATCCGGTCCAATACGCGGCGAATGCCGTCCCCACTTTTCTCGCGCTTCATCCGCCTCAACATCCGGTCGCTGATGTGCTGGAGTGGCATATCAATATACGAGCACACCCGTTCTTCTTCAGCGATGAGACGCAACAGGGGTTCATCAAGATAATTCGGATAGCAATACAGCAGCCGAATCCAGTCCAGACCCTCAACGCGCACAAGAGATTTGAGCAGAGCGAGCAGGGTTGTCCCATCGCGGCGCTCTCGCCCATAGGCGGTCAGGTCCTGCGCAATGAGATTGATTTCTCTGACCCCGTGCGCAACCAGTCCGGTGGCCTCCTCCACGAGAGAGGCGATCGGCCGACTTTCCTGTAAGCCGCGAATTTTCGGAATAATACAAAAGGCGCATTTATGGTTGCAGCCCTCGGCAACCTTGAGATAGGCCGAGTAAAAATGGGTGGTCGGAATACGCGGAACGGTGTGGTCCGGCAGGATGTGGGAGGCCCCCAGATACAGGGTGGGGCCAAAAGAGGAAGCGTGTCCAGCCTTTTTGGATGATTGGAGGACACGTTCCCGCTTTTCAAGCGCGCGCCGCTTCTGTGCCAATATCTCGGTGATCCGCAGAAACTCGCCCGTTCCTACAAAAACGTCCACTTCGGGCAATACTTCGCGCAGCTCTTGGCCGTAGCGCTGGGCCAGACAACCGGTCACGATGAGCTGTTTCTCGAAAGCGGAAACGTGTCCAGCTTTTTTGGATGATTGGAGGACACGTTTCCGCTTTGTCTTCGTCGCCTTATAGGCCGCCAGGTCCAGGATCGTCTCAATCGACTCTTCCTTGGCCTCATCAATAAAGCTGCACGTATTGACCATCAGGACCCCGGCCTGTTCCGGGTCAAGGCTCAGCGTATAGCCCGCCTCCGCCAGCAGGCCGAGCATGACCTCGCCATCCACCAGATTTTTGGGACAGCCCAGATTCACCAGATAGACGGACTTGTCCGGATCGGACCGGGTTTTACTCGTCATCTTTGCGGTCCTTACGCTGCTGCAAAAAGCGCTGGAGTTCTTCGGCCATATCTTTGCCATTGGCATGCCCATTGCCGTTGCCGTGTCCGTTGCCGGCTTTGTCCTGAGCAGCCGTCTCCATTTCCAGCCCCTCTTCCTGCTCCTGTTCTTCCAGGCGCTTGACATAGGCGGCCAGGTTGGGATTCTCGGCAATCGCCTTTGCGACCTGGGCGTCGAACTCCGCCGCGCCGGTCACCAGCTCGGTCGTATCCAGGGCGAAGTGGAGAAAGGACTCGAGACGGCTAACGAGGGCCAGGGCCGCCTTGGGGTTTGGAGACGCGGAAATATAGTGCGGCACGTTGGCCCAGAAACTGATGGACGTCAGTCCAGCCTGCCGGCAGGCATCGTTCAGCACCCCGACGATGCCCGTTGGGCCCTCGTAACGGGACGGAGTGAGTTGGAGTTGCGTCGCAATATCGGGATCGCTGCTAAATCCGACCACGCGCACCGGTCTGGAGTAGGCAACATCGGCCAAGAGCGCACCCAGGGTAATCACCAAGCGTACTCCGCATTGCTTGGCAACCTCCAGGCAGGCCGCTGAATACGCCTTCCAGCGGAGATGCGGCTCAATGCCCAGACCAAGGACCATGCTGCGTTTGAGCTGCTCTGCACTACTCGCAAAGAACTCGTTGGCCGGCCAGCGAATCTCGCGGTAGAGTCCATCTCGCAGACGCACGTGGGGACGGACCTCACTGAAATTATAAAATTCTTCAGGATCGATCTTCGCGAAACGCCGTGCCTGGAGTCGTTTGATAAGGAATTGCGTGGCATGCGTCGCCGCACTGCCAGCATCGTTCCAGCCGGCAAAGGCGACAATCAGGACGGGATCGTTCAGTTCTGGAATTCGTTCAATCGTCAGCGCGTTCATGGTCTCCCCCTAGTAAAGAGTGAATGTGCTCAGCATCTCATGCCTGTTGGAGAGCACGTTTACTCTTTGAGGCGCTTACCCCTTGGTCTCAGGCAAGGACAGAAAGAGGAAACGTATCCAGCCTCTGTGCCTGATTGGTGGACACGTTTCCTCTTTGTCGCAGGAGTGTACCTGCTTCCCAGATGATTGCCAAGAGATTGCGCTGGTCTCGTGACCCGGTTCACGGACCAAGAACGGTCGAGACCGTTACTCGGCTGCCGTCGATTGTTGGAGCAGATAGGCTTCAATAAACTGATCGATATCGCCATCCAGAACCGCGTCGGCGTTCCCGACCTCCACGCCGGTGCGATGGTCTTTGACCATTCGGTAGGGATGGAGGACGTACGAGCGGATCTGACTCCCCCAGGCAATATCCTTTTTGCTTTTATGCAGACCCTCCATCTTCTCCTTTTGCTTCTCCATCTCCAACTCGTATAAACGGGCACGGAGAATTTTCATCGCCATGGTTCGATTCCGATGTTGGGAGCGCTCGTTCTGACACGCCACGACAATCCCACTCGGGAGGTGGGTCAGACGAATCGCTGAGTCGGTTTTGTTGACGTGCTGTCCCCCGGCTCCACTGGCTCGGTAGGTATCAACGCGCAAATCCTCAGGCCGGATATCGACCTCGACAGCCTCATCAATATCCGGGTAGACAAAGACAGAGGCAAAGGAGGTATGTCGCCGGGCATTGGCATCAAACGGCGAAATCCGAACGAGCCGATGAATGCCCGCCTCTGCCCGCAGATAGCCGTAAGCGTAGGCCCCCTCAACGGTAAAGGTGGCACTTTTTACGCCACCACCCTCACCAGGCAGGTGTTCGGCCATCTCTACGCCATAGCTGCGTCGTTCCGCCCAGCGCAGATAGAGTCGGAGGAGCATATCGGCCCAGTCCTGGGCCTCAAGACCACCCGCACCAGGATGGAGACTGACGATGGCACTCTGCGCATCGTGTTCTCCGCCCAGCATCCGCTGCAACTCCGCCCGACTCACGGTCGCCTCAAGCTCGGGCACCGCCCGCTCGACTTCTTCAACCGCCTCGGCGTCTCCGGCTTCGGCCAGTTCCAGAAAGATCAGCGCGTCAGATGCGGCCTGGGTCTGCTTTTTCCACTCCGTTACCGTGTCGAGTAGGCTTGCTCGCTCCTTGAGGATGGCTTGCGCCTTTTCCTGATCTTGCCAGAATCCGTCGGCCAGCGTTTGTTCTTCCAGTGCTGCGGCACGGGCTTCTTTGTCCGGGATGTCAAAGATGCCTCCCAAGACTCTCAATGCGTGCGCTCAACTCATTTAGTTTTTCTCTGATTTCTGCCAGCATCTCCGCCTCCTCCGTTTCGCTTTACGAATAATACAATTATCCCTGCGTAGCTTAGCATAACGAGCGTCCCGACGACGCACAACGTCACGAACCAATCACCGTACCGGGTATAGAAAGAGGTCACGTGGGGCCAGACAAGCTGGTCGGCAATAAAGGTGGTCTCCAGGAGCGCTGTTTGGGCCTGAATCTGTCCATCGATATTCACAATAGCTGAAATCCCGGTATTTGCGGACCGCACTAGGGGAACGCGATTCTCGACGGCCCGCATGGCCTCCATGGCTAGATGTTGATAGGGGGCCGAGGTCTCTCCAAACCAGGCATCATTGGTCACATTGATCAGCAGCCGCGCGCCATTATGAACGAAGCGACGCGCGAGGTCAGGAAAAACGCCCTCATAGCAGATGAGCACGCCGAAGGTCTCAAAAGAGTCAGCATCCATAGCTTTGCCGTCCGAGGGGAGGACAGGTTGACGCTTTAAGGGAAGAGCAAAAACGGTCGGTGTCGTTCCTGGCGCAAAGTCGCCTATCCCTTCCACAAATTTATCCAGGAAGAAGAGCACGCTGTCTTGAAAGGGAACATATTCGCCAAAGGGGGTGAGTATCATCTTGTCATAATGCCCGAGGACTGTCGTGTCTGGAGACAGGAGATAGGCCCGGTTGAACAGCGTGATATCGGTCCCGTCGGCTCGAAAGGCAGGACTGCCAAACAGGATGGGCGTGTTAGTGTCTTGGGCCAGGTCCAGCAGCCGGCCACGATAGGTCACATCAGATTGGAAGAAAAATGGCACCGCAGCCTCCGGCCAAATAACGAGGTCGGCTGCTTGTTCCGTTATCTGACGCGTGAGTTGCTCATAGCGGGCAAGGGTGACCTCTTGGTAATCGGGGTCCCATTTTTGATCCTGGTCAATATTCCCCTGGGCAATCCCAACGTTCAGCGTATGGGCTGTGGGCAGAGCCACCAACTGGCTACGACGCCAGTTTCCCCACCCCCACAGTCCCGCGATAGCCAGGAGCAGAACTAACACCAGGCGCCCACGGCCCTGACGAGAAAAAACGAGAAAGAGAACGACATTGCCAAACATCACCAGCGCCGACAGCCCATAGACACCGGTGTATTCGACAAACTGAATCAGGTTGAGGAAGTTGTACTGTGAATAACCCAGACTAACCCAGGGAAACCCAATAAAAAAGAATGAGCGGACCCATTCCAGGGCGACCCAGAGCATGGGTCCAAACACGAGGAGCGACCAACCGCTGCCACGCGGCCGGCTGTGATGATAGACGCTCAGGCCGGCCGCAAAGACACCGGTATAGGCCGACAGAATGGCACACATCAGGAGCAGAGGACCGACGGCGATAATATGAGGAATATTGCTGTACAGGCCTATCGTATCGACGACCCAATACAGCGTACACAGATAAAACCCCATACCGGCAATCCAGCCCAGGCTGAAAGCTCGAGGCAGGGGCAGACCCTGCGTCAGCCAGAGCAGTGGGATAAAGGCAACCCAGGCCAGAATATTCCAATCGACTTTCGGGAAGGCCAGGGCAAGCAGAACACCACTCGCGCCGGCGAGCAGAACGGGCCACACACGCTGCATACAAATCGTAGCCTAGCCTGACTCTCCCAGCCTGGAAAGGCCGCACCTGACTCCTCAGTATCCCATTCCAGTATCAGCCAGAGTCCCGTATCTTTCATCGACCTGAAAGAAAGGGAATTGAGGAGGACCCAGCCTTGGCTCCGTCGCTGGCTAGGTGGCGGATCGTTTGCGGCGGGTTGTCTGCTGTTTGCTTCTGCGCGTCCCGGAATACCTTCCGAAAGGCATCCTGCCAGCCGAGCTTGTGCAGAGGCGGGGATCAACCGCGTTGCACGCCTTCCGCTTCAGCAGCCATTCGAAGCTTCTGGTCCAGTGTAGCGAGGGGTCGCCGCTCGCGTATCGCGAGTTCAAGATACAGCGAGTCGTAGACCGTGAGGCTGTGGTCCCGGGCCAACCGCAGGACCAAGGCGCTTTCCGGAGAATAATCCAGGCGGACATCCAACGCCCCGATTTCCGTCAAGGCTATGGTTGTTCCAGCCACCGTCATGCGGCCTCGGCGTTCGTTCATCACGAGCACATTGCGCAACTCTGCCCACCAGAGCGCCGGTGCCACTGCGCCTGAGGTGACAACGCTGTTGAGGACAGCTTCGGCTTCCGGCGAGCCCTCACCCTCAAGCAACCAAGCCACAGCAACCGAGCAATCCAACACCAGGGCGCTCAACGTCTGCCCTCGTCGCGCATCTGGAGTAGCTCATTGATCGTAGCCCACCCGAACTGTTCGCGCAGCTTTCGGATGTTCTTGGCAGCCTCAGCGGCCCGGTAACGATCCGGCGCCTCGGGCGGCACCAACCGAGCCACGGGACGCCCGCGTTTAGTAATGGTGATAGTCTCACCTTGCGCAACTGCATCCAGGAGAGCCGAGAGGTTCGTCTTCGCCTCGAATGCACCGATCTTCCGCATGTCTTTCTCCTTAAACAACCAGTTTACTATCTAGTTGGATTTATATCGTCAAGTTCCTGCATACCGTCAATTTCCAGGGGTGAATTGAAGGGAATTATGCACCTTGAGACACTGAGAATATTCTGTGCTCCCAGTACGGGCCTTCCTCATTATTCCAGCAGAAGCCGGAATCCGGTATCTTTCATCGGACCGGTTGAGATAATGGAAGGGGAGTCTTGGAGAATGGCCAGAAACATTCAATGTCCCCACTGCCGAGGAATGATGAGCAGAGGGTCAGGATTGACGCGCACTTCCGGCGTCTCGGCTTGGGAGGACGGCCCTGAGGCTGCTGTAGACGCAGACGGCAGGAGAGCCGAAAGCCATTTGTCAGGATGAGGGGTCAGCTTCAGTGGCAACGTCGCGATGATCAGCAGCAACAAAAGCAATACTGCCGAAAACGCTCCTATTGCAACCAACCCACCAGCAAGCAGGGCAAAAAGAACGAGCTGAGCTATCTTTTGAGGCCTGGAGGTATATCGGGTCGGATGACTCGATGGGGCGAGTTCGGCGGTGTGAACAACAAGGAGGGATGCGGTTTCCTGTAGCAGGTCAATGAGAAACCCGAGGCGGCGCTTCTCGTTCGATGTCAGGTCGGTATTTTTTTCCTCATACTTGGCTGGGAGCGTACCCAAAAAGTTTCGGATTATACGCGCAGCCTTTTCAGGGGGATCATCCCCAATCCTATCAGAGAGGTGCCGCCTCTCTTCGTCAAAAATATCCACCAGGATAATTATACAAAAACGCCTCCAGTTGCCATTGTGGGAGAGCATTTACCTATATTCATGTTCTTTATCCATCAAGACGCGATTCGACCTACATTGCCTGATTGCTGCAATCGGGCTTTCAGTTCACGCTCTTTTCGGCGCATGCGGACGGCTTCACTGTCCGACACTTCATGGTCGTAGCCGAGCAGGTGCAGAATGCCGTGGATGAGCAGGGTGCGCAGTTCGTCGGCGAAGGCGCGTTTGCGCTGCCGGGCCTGCCGCCGGGCAGTGTCCATTGAGATAACCACATCGCCCAGAAGAGTCGGACAGTGTTCATCGGCCAGCGGGAACGCCAACACGTCCGTTGGCCGGTCTTTGTGCCGATACTGACGATTCAGCTCATGAATGGTCTGATCCGTCACGAAAGCCAGACTCAGCTCGGCCTGTTTCAACTCCAGGTGACGCAGGATCGTTTGGCTCCAGCGTCGAATCTGGGGCCGGCTCAGACCCGGTACTGTTCCGCTGATGTCTACGCTCAGACCGGGCCTGGAGACGGCTGCGACGGAGGGCCCGGCTTTCCTGGTTGCGGCGCTCTTGGGCTTCTTGGGCGCGTTCATAGGCAGTAATCACATCCTGGACAAGACGATGGCGGACCACGTCTTTTTCCGTAAAAAGCGTAAAGTGGATCCCATCGACATCGCGCAAAATATGCCGGGCCTCTTTTAAGCCAGAGCGCGTTCCGGCGGGAAGATCGATTTGGGTGATATCGCCGGTAATCACGGCTTTCGACCCGTAGCCCAGCCGGGTCAGAAACATTTTCATCTGCTCACGGGTCGTATTCTGCGCCTCGTCCAGGATGACAAAGGAATCATTCAGCGTCCGGCCGCGCATGAAGGCCAGCGGAGCCACCTCAATCACGCCGCGCTCAATCATTTTTTGCGCGCGATCAAAGTCAACCATGTCGTGCAGGGCGTCATACAAAGGCCGCAGATAGGGATTAATTTTTTCGGCCAGATCGCCCGGCAGAAAACCCAGCTTCTCCCCGGCCTCGACGGCAGGCCGGGTGAGGACAACCCGACTCACTTGACGCTTCATGAGTTCAGCCACCGCTACGGCCATGGCCAAATAGGTTTTGCCCGTGCCAGCCGGCCCGATCCCGAACACAATATCGTAGTTGCGAATGGCATCGATGTAGGCTTTCTGAGCCAGACTCTTGGGGGTAATGGTTCGGCGGTTGGACGACACATAGACCGTGTCGAGAAAAATATCCTGAAGATTCGCCGTATGGTCACGGCTGAGGATGCGAACCGCGTAATCCACATCACTCGGATAGACGGGATAGCCGCGTTGGATGAGGTCGTACAGTTGGGTCGCCACCCGACCTGCCAGGTCGCGCTGGGGCTCGTCTCCGGCAATGAGAAGGGCGTTTCCTGAGGCTGAGATTTTCACGCCGAGCGCGTTCTCCAGGCCGTGCAGATGCACGTCGTGTTGACCGAGGAGATCGCGTAAAAAGCGCTGATTGCCAAACTCGATATGCGAGGTTTCTGCCGTCACCTGTTCTACTTCAGCCAAGCAGCCTCCGTCAAAAGCATAAAGCAGTTACACTTTATGCACCTTTTTCAATCAGCTCATACACCTTTTGGAGGGCTTCATCCAGACGCTTCGGATCTTTTCCTCCAGCCTGGGCGAAATCGGGGCGCCCGCCCCCACCGCCGTCAACCAGCGGGGCGATCTCTTTGATAATCTTTCCCGCGTGATACTGCGGCACCAGATCCTTACTCACCGCGGCGAGAAGCGACACCTTCGCCCCGTTCGTCGCTCCGAGGACAACAACCGCAGGATGGTGCTTGTCGCGCAGCGTATCTGCCATCTCCCGGAGGGCTCTCTGATCCACGCCCTCAACCTGACTGGCGAGCACATTGACCCCATGGATCGGGCGGACTTGGGAAGCAAGATCGTCGCTTTGCGAGCCGGCAAGTTGACTCTGAAGCTGGTCGAGTTGTTTTTCAAGCTCGTGTTGCCGGCTCAGCAATTTTTCCAGGCGCTCGAGCGCATCCTCCTCAGACCCCTTCAGGATGCTGCCCATGTCCTTGAGCACCTGATCGCGTTGACGCACCCAGGTGAGGGCGCCCTCGCCCGTGACCGCCTCGACCCGCCGGATACCGGACGCTACGCCGGTCTCTGCCCTGAATTTGAACAGCCCTACGTCTCCGGTCCGGCTCACATGGGTTCCACCGCACAGCTCGGTTGAGAAATCACCCATCCGTAACACCCGCACGATCTCGCCGTATTTCTCGCCAAAGAAAGCCAACGCCCCCTTTTGGATCGCGTCGGTAAAGGACATCTCCTCACTCGTCACCGCGGCATTGTCCCGAATGTGGTGGTTCACCAGGTCTTCGATTTCATCCAGGACATCGTCCTTGACCGGACTGGTATGCGTAAAGTCGAAACGGAGTCGATCCGGGGTGACCAGTGAGCCGGCCTGCCGGACATGAGAGCCTAAAACCTCGCGCAGCGCGGAATGCATGATATGCGTTGCAGAATGGTTCAAACGAATGGCCTCACGCCGCGGGGCGTCAATACTGAGATGCACAGCATCCCCGGTCTGCACTGCGCCCTGCACCACCCGGCTCTTGTGCACAATGAGTGAAGACTGGGGTTTGAACGTATCCAGCACCTCGATGAGGTCGCCACGGCTTGTCCGTATCGTCCCCGTATCCCCCACCTGTCCGCCGGACTCGCCATAAAAAGGCGTCTCCGCAGTGATCAGATCAACTGTTTCCCCTTCGCGCACAGCGTCTGTTCGGGGCTGCCCATCCACCAGCAGCGCGCGTACCTCTGATTCATGTTCAGCTTGACGGTCACCAACAAAATCGGCCCTTGCAGTTACAGTGGGCGTACCACTGGTGCCAGAAGCGGAGGCGGAAGCAAACTTTTGACCTCCCCGCGCGCGGGCGCGCTGCTCTTCCAGGGCCTTCTGGAATTCATCGCGGTCGACGCTGAAGCCTTCGGACGACAGAAAATCTTCGGTCATATCCAGCGGGAAGCCGTAGGTATCGTACAAACGAAAGGCAGTTTCGCCGGACAGGGTTGTGGTGTGACGTTGTCGTAGATCGTGGATTTCTTGTTCCAGCAGCGCCAGGCCCTTGTCCAGGGTTTCCGAAAAACGGGTCTCCTCGGTATGGATGACCTCAGTCAGATAGTCCTGGCGTTCAATCAGCTCGGGGTAGGCCGAGCCCAGGAGTTGGACCACACTCCCGGCGACCTGAGAGAAAAACGGTCCCTCAAAGCCAAGGAGCCGCCCGTGGCGTAAGGCGCGGCGCATAATCCGTCGTAACACATAGCCTCGCCCCTCGTTGGTCGGGACCACACCATCGGCAATGGCAAAGGCTGCCGTGCGTGCATGGTCGGCAATCACCCGAAACGACACGTCCTGTTCGCTCCTATCGCCGTAGCGCCTGTCGCCTAACCCCTCGGTAAAGGTAATGATGTCGCGCAGCAGATCAGAGTCGTAATTGCCCGGCACGTCCTGGAGGACAGAGACAATGCGCTCCAAACCCATGCCCGTATCGACATGCGTCTCGGGCAGATCGTCCAGGGATTGATCCGCACTGCGGTTGTATTGGATGAACACCAGATTCCATAACTCAATATAGCGTGGACAGCCGCCGTTAACCGCGCAGCTATGGCCCGGTGTATTGGCCAACTCACAGGCCTGCGGGCCGCGGTCAATATGGATTTCCGAGCACGGTCCGCAGGGACCCGTCCCGCCCATTTCCCAGAAATTGTCCTTTTCAGCAAAACGCAGGATCTGGTGCGGGTTGATGTCGGTTTGGGTCCGCCACCACTCGTCGGCTTCGTCGTCTGTCGTATACACCGTTGCCCAGAGTTTCGGCTTGGGGAGTTTCCAGACCTCGGTCAGCAATTCCCAGGCCCAGCGGATGGCTTCCTTTTTGTAGTAATCGCCAAACGACCAGTTCCCCAGCATCTCGAAGAAGGTGTGGTGGTAGGTATCGCGGCCCACTTCCTCCAGATCATTATGCTTCCCGGAGACGCGCAAACATTTTTGGGAATCGGCCACCCGGCGGTGGGTAGGCCGCTCGATCCCGAGAAAAATATTCTTGAACGGCACCATCCCGGCATTGGTAAACAGCAGCGTCGGATCATTGGCTGGAATCAAAGACGCACTCGGGACAATCTGATGGCCCCGGTCGGCAAAAAATTGGAGGAAGCTGGTGCGTATCTCGTTCCCTGTCATGACGGCTACTCTTTCCGTTCGCTAGTCGTTGTCCACTTTTCTTCCTAGCACACCTGTCGCAACACTGGCAGAGTATCCTCGTCGCAATAGGAATCGATACGCGCGGGCGCGCGTCTTGGGATCTTCGAGCGCGGCGGAAGGAAAACGACGCTGGATAAGCTGCTCGGCGAGCTTGATCTCCGTCGGTTCTCCCCACTCGTTCAGCGCGGTTGCAATCACGTCGTCGGTGAGTCCCCGTTGCTGAAGTTTGGCCCACACCCCGCACCGACCAAGGCCTTGCTTCTGAAACCGCTCAGCCAGACCACGAGCCAAGCGGGTGTCATTCAGATGGCCGCGCTCCATTAGCGTGTCAACCGTCGCGGTCGCGGCCTGCGACGTGAAGCCCTTGAGCCGCAGTTTCTCCTGTAACCGAGCCGCGCTGTAGTCGCCCCGCGCCAGGAGGCTATAGGCATAGTGCAGAGGTGTCTGCCCGGAAGAGGAACGCGTATGACTCATGGGTCAAAGAATGCAACGCTAGGCGCTCCCAGTCACCCCTTCTTCTCCCGCAGTGGCTTCGACTTGAGGAGCAGCGTCGAGACCAAACTTCTCTCGGACCTGGTGCTCTATCGTAGCGGCCGCCTCGGGATTTTCTCGCAGATATTCTCTGGCGTTCTCTCGGCCTTGGCCGATTCGCTCTCCAGCAAAAGAGTACCAGGCGCCGGCCTTTTCAACGATGTTGTTGTCCACACCAATGTCGATCAGCTCACCCTCTTTGGAGATCCCGCTCCCATATAAAATATCAAATTCCGCTTCCTTGAAGGGCGGAGCAACTTTATTTTTGACCACTTTGACGCGGGTGTGATTCCCGACCACTTGCGCGCCCTGCTTGACTGCGCCCGTGCGGCGGATGTCCATACGGACGGAGGCGTAGAATTTGAGGGCATTACCACCGGTTGTGGTCTCGGGACTGCCGAACATGACGCCGATCTTCATTCGGATTTGATTGATGAAGATGACTAAGGTGCGCGAGCGTGAGATCGTACTAACGAGTTTCCGCAGTGCTTGCGACATGAGTCTGGCCTGGAGGCCCATCTGCGGCTCACCCATATCGCCCTCAAGCTCAGAGCGGGGAACCAGGGCCGCCACAGAATCGACCACAATCACATCCAGCGCGCCGCTTCTGACCAAGGTGTCCGTGATTTCGAGCGCCTGCTCACCGTTGTCGGGCTGAGAGATCAACACCTCGTCAGCTTTCACCCCAAGTTTGCCGGCATAGCTAACGTCCAGGGCGTGTTCCGCGTCAATATAGGCGCAGGCACCATCCACTTTTTGCGCCTGAGCAACGACGTGCAGAGCGAGCGTGGTTTTCCCCGATGATTCGGGTCCGTAGATCTCGACCACACGTCCGCGCGGCAGGCCGCCAATACCGAGGGCCAAGTCCAAGCCCAGCGAGCCGGTCGAAATCGAGGCGATGGTATGCACCAGAGCGCCCTCACCGAGCTTCATGATCGAGCCCTTGCCAAACTGCTTTTCGATCTGACTGACCGCTAAGTCCAACGCTCGTTCACGATCTCTGTCCCCTGCCATATACACACTCCTTACTGTTGTAGACGAAAGAGTAAACGTCTCCTCCAAATCATACAAAAAAGCTGGACACGTTTACTCTTCGTGGTCTGCTACCCCTTGAGTCGGATTCAGACGGGCAACACCGAGTGGCGTATAGACTGCTCCGCCGGGCCTCAGGTCACTCTGATACAGGGTCACTTTGTCAATAAGACTCTCACCAAAATCGTACTGTAGATATGCCTTGATCCCTTCCAGAACCTGACTCCAGCCACGCAGGGAGCGGATCCGGCCCAGGGTGGTATGCGGGCGAAACGCCCGGCCCTCGGATAGGAAGTCAAGAGAGCCAAGCGCCGACTCAATGTTTGTATGCAGCTCTTGTAGTCCGCCACCGCTCAGACGTGCCCACAGCACCCGCGGCCGGATGAGTGAAGGGAAAGCACCGAGTCCCTGCGTTCGGACTCGGAACTGAGGTTGGTGCCTCAGGGCTACCCGCAGTGCGGTCAGGATGGGCGCAACTTGACTCTGCTCGATATTTCCAAGAAACCGAAACGTCAGATGAAATCCCTGCGGTTTGACCCAGCGTATATCGCCTTTGGCCTTTTGAAGAACAGATTGGACTTTTGCCATTTCTTCGTCTGCTGACAAGGCTAGATTAGCTGCAATGAAAGCGCGAATCAACACCGGGCCTGCTCTTTCCCTAGCGACGGATAAATCCAGATTCTGCAATCGGAATTTCAAGAAGCGCACGCCGCACCCAGTCGAGGCACAACTGGGAAGTCAGGGTTTTTATCCACTCCCGGTTGCCCCAGAGCTTATACTGCCGCGACACCAGCGTGCCATCCATAGCAAGCGCCAGGCAGGCGGTCCCAACCGGCTTGTCTGGGGTACCGCCGTCCGGTCCGGCAATGCCTGTTACCGCGACACCAATATCGGTGCCCAGACGGGTACGGACGCCGCTGGCCATTTCCTTGACTGTCTCCTCGCTGACCGCGCCGTGCTGACTCAGCGTGTTGGGATTGACATTGAGCAACCGGGTTTTTGCATTGTCCGAATAGGCAATGATACTGCCCAGGAAATAGGCCGAGCTGCCCGGCACGTTCGTCAGGCGATGGCTGCTCAAGCCCCCCGAGCACGCCTCGGCAAAACCGACTGTTTTTCCCTGCTCTTTGAGGATCTGCCCTACCACACCTTCCATGCTGACATCACCCTCGCCGTAGACATACGCGCCGATTTTCTCCCGCAGCCGTTGCGCCAGCCCTTCGACCCGGCGCTCGACCTCACCTTCCTTCCCCCGGACCGTCACTCGCATGGAAATCTGGGGAAAATTGGCTCGAAAGGCCAGTTTCCCCTCGTCCTCGGCAATCACCCCGGACACCAGTTCATCCAGGCCGGACTCGCTAATGCCGAAGGTCTGAAACGTCCGGGTCAGAAAAACATCACCCCCACCCCGCATTTCACCAATCCAGGGCATGACGCTTTCTTCCATCATGGGTTTCATCTCACGCGGGACACCCGGCAGGACGATCAGATGCTTCCGACCGTGCGGTGTCTCCAGCGCCAGGCGGTAGCCAGGTGCCGTCCCAAGATGGTTGGGAATAATGGTCGCCCCGGCGGGAAATTGAGCCTGCTTGAGATTATTCTCCGGCATGGTGCGGTTCAGCGAGGCAAAAATTCGCCGGATATTCTCAGCGACCTCTTCAGAGAAGACCAACTCGACTCCGGAGACCTTGGCGACCAGTTCCGTCGTGAGGTCATCCGCCGTGGGCCCGATACCACCAGTGGAAATAATCACGTCGGCATGCACCATGGCCTGTTCCCAGGCCCAGAGAATCCGTTCCGAGACGTCACCAACCGTGACAATCGAGGTCACCTCCAATCCGGCTTCAACGAGTTTATCCGCAATATAGTTGGAGTTCGTATCAACGACTTTACCGGTCGTGATTTCATCCCCCGTACTCAGAATGGCGGCCCATTCAATCATATTCGTCCCCTTATGCAGAAAAGAGATGCAGAAAGCACCGGCAAGGAGCTGAGCGTATCAAACAGGCGAAAGGGAAAAAAGGCGCCCCCGTACTTTTGTGGAAGAACAGACATCCCAACGAGCCGTCTTGAGCGCGGCGATTGACGGTCACATGCTGTCGTATGCCTCGGAGTAGAGTCGTATGGCGGGTGTCCCGGTCTACGAGGTGACCCGGAGGCTCTCCAGTTCCGCCGCGGATGAAAGCCGCTGATCCAGGCAGACGAACGTGAGCGGGCCCACGAGGTGTTCCTGGACCAACAGGGCAGCGCCAAGCTGACCTGCGTCCGCGGCCCGCAGCGGGTGTCGCGCCAACAGCGCGTTTGCTCGGGACCGCACGGCAAGGACTTCGGTCACTTCGTCCCAACTGTCGGCGAAGGCGTTGAACCGTTCGAGTACGTCGCGGCGTTGCTGCCGCGACAGCGAGCCTTCTCGGGTATGCCGCTCTATCGCGCCAGTGATCTCCGTGCGTGTCCAGACCCACGTGCCGATATGGTCGTCCTCGGACAGCCACGTGGGAGCGGATTCAGTGCCCGCTTCAGCAACGACCGGCGGGACGAGCGCGGAGGCGTCCCAATATCTCACAGCCGTTCCGTCCGCCCCTCGGCCAACGCCTCCGACAGACTCGCCGGCAGTACTAGCGGTGGCTGGTCCAGTATGGCCGAGGCGCCCCCCTTGCCCGGCCGCAGCAGGCCGGTGCCAATCAAACGGTCCGGACGCCGCGGTCATCCTTTGCTACGGGAGGCACCAGCCTGGCAATCGGCGCGCCTCGATCCAGGACCTGAACCTCGCCGCCACGCCGAACCTCACGCAGATAGCGGGAGAGATTCGCCTTCAAGTCGGAAATTGACACGGTCGTCATGGTGACTCATATAGTCTTGGACTTCAGATCAATCAAGTCATTTAAATGGGGCGACATATCCGACCTTTACTTTTTGATGTACTGGGGGGAGACTTTCTAGCGGACGAGAAGGACGAACATGAGACGACAACACCGTACAAATTCGGGCTGAGTATCAAAGACGGTGATTTGGACTTCGACGCCGCGGCCCGGACATACGACATCACCGAAGGGATTTCACGCGGAGGCTTGAACCAGTTTTGAAGGGGAGTTAGAGGTCGAAACTCTTCTCTAACTCAAGCCGAAAATCCGGGTGGGCGATGTTGATGAGGGCTTCGGCCCGCCCGCGGAGGTCTTTGCCCTTCATACGAGCAATGCCGTATTCGGTCACAATGTAGTCGGTGCAAAAGCGGGGCGTGGTGACAACCGCACCCGTGGCCAAGCTGGCGACAATCTTGGAGCGCTTACCGTCTTCGGTCGTTGACGGTAGCGCAATAATGGACACGCCGTCCTCGGCTAGCGCCGCGGCTTCCACATAGTCGAGGCTGCCGCCGACGCCGCTGATCTGCACAGGTCCAATGGTCTCGCCATTGCTCTGGCCGTGCAGGTCGATCTCCACGGCGGAATTGATGGAGACGAAACGCGGCAGCTTTGCTAACTCCAGAATATTATGCGTGACATCGACGGTCGCCATTTCTATGAGCGGGTTGCGACCGCAAAAATCAAAGAACTCTTGGTCGCCGGCTAGCTCGCCGGTGAGAATCTTGGGGGTGTGTTTCGCCTGATCAAGAAACTGGATCAATCCCTGTGACAACATGCCTGAGTAGAGATTTACCCCGCGTTTGTCTGCCAATCGGCCCAGAACTGCATCGGGGACGGAACCTATCCCGAGTTGCACCCAGGCCAGGTCAGGGACCAAGTCGAGAACGTAGTCAACAATTTTGGCGTCGCGCTCGCTTTGGTGGGGCGAACGATAGGCCCCAAGGGGCTCGGAAGACTCTAGGGCGAAATCGATTTTCTCAACCGGTACCCGGCTTTTGCCATACGTCGCCGGCATATTGGAATTCATCTCGGCGATCACTATTTTCGCGCTATCGATAAAGTCTTGATAGATACTGACCGAAATACCCAAACTGACCGTTCCGTCCTGGTCGGGTGGCGAGACTTGGGCCACGACAACATCCGGCTTGATGATACCGTTCTTGTTCACAATGCTGGTGATCTCGCTGAACCGCATGGGAGCAAAGCCGACCTTGCGCGGGTCGTTTTCTTTGAACAAGCGACGCAGCTGGGGCGCAGCCTGCCATGTCACATAGCGAAAATTCGTTCCCAGTCCCTTCTCCAGAAAGGGGTATTTTCCAAACGCCAGCCCGGAATACACGGTCAGGTTGCTGAAGCGCTCGACCTCGTGCTGGAAAGCCGTATAGAAGGCCGTCGGTTCGACACAACTGTGGGGGAAGATCGCGATACTGCCGTCGGGGATGGCCCGTACGGCTTCGTTCGGAGTAACAATCTGCATGGCAGCCTTTCGCCCTCAGGGAACGACTTCGTATTTGATCCCCTCACCACGCTGCATACGATCAAACGCCTGACAGAGGTCAACCAGGGGGTAGCGACCGCTAATCAGGTACTCGGTTGGAATCTGGCCGGATATGAGCAATTCGGACGCTTTCCGCACGGCGGCCGGGTTAAAGTGAAAGGGGCTCGACAGACGAATCTGATCGTAGTGCAGGCGGGTCGCGTCCAGCGCAACCTTGGTTCCCGGCGGACAGCCGCCAAAGAGAATAACCTGACCGCCGGGACGGGCGAAGAACAGGGATTCCTCCCAGACGCTCGGCTGGGCTGTACACTCAATGACCAGGTCGGCCCCTCGCCCACCTGTGACCTCCAAGACCGCTTCCCGGGCTTCCTCAGCCGGACGAGCGATCACGCGGCATGCGCCAAGCTCGCCCGCAACTCTGGCCCGGTCCGGGTTCCTAGCCACCATATAGACCCGCTCCAGTCCCAAAATTTGTAAGAGGATGAGATGCAACAGCCCGAAACCACCCGCGCCAATAATCACCACCGTGTCTTCGGGCGTGAACGTCACCTGCTGTAATCCAAAGACCACACACGACACCGGCTCCAACAGTGCGGCTTCGACAAAAGGTAGGCTTTTGGGCTTCTGGAACATATTGGATTTAACAATCCGACCGGGGAGGCTGACGTATTCCGCATAGCCGCCAAATGCCATTGTCGCCATAAGCGACGTACACAGATTTTCCTGGTCATGCTGGCAGTAAAAACAGAGACCGCACGGGCCGGTTGGCGCGAGCATGACATCATCGCCCTCGCGGAAGTTCGTGACCTGCGACCCGCACGAGGCAATCGTTCCAGAGTATTCATGGCCAAAACGAATCGGTGGAGGCATCTTGGGATGGCCACGCAAGAAAGCCTTGAGGTCCGTTCCGCAGGTCAGGGCAGACTCAACCTTCAGCACGACATCTTCAGGACCCGGTTCCGGCACAGGTAATTCCTGACAGGCAATTTTCCTTGGGCCAAGCAGTAACACCGCCTGCATAGTTGTGACTTCCTCCTCCGCGTCGCAAAGAGGAAACGTGTCCAGCTTGTGTGAATGATTGGAGGGCACGTTTCCTCTTTCTACCATAGCAAGGGGCGGACATGAAAATGATAATGATCCGGAATCTGCCGCATATTGTGGTCGAACATCCACTTCGGGAATTTTCCGGTATACTTTTGTTCGGCCACGAGATTGAGAGCATTTTCCATAAACGCAACCTCTTCCGGACGCATATCAACGCGGTGCTCACCAAGGACCGCGATAGGCACCTCACAGGAATCGCAATCGAGAATAGTGAAACGAAAGGGTGAGTAAAATTCGGCATACCACTGCGTATAATGGGCCATCTCACACAGGTCGCACATCCGACCGGTCGGCATTGTTCCGGCTGGGGGAGGGTGAGAGTCAGGGAGCTGCGCTTGGACTGTGCCGCGCTTTTGCTGTTCCGTCACCCAATTCAGAACCTTCTCCATGTATACAAGGTCTTCCGCACGAATATCATCAAGTGGGGTTTCTAGCGTCACCGTCGGCGAGGCTCCAGCTTCTCGGCCGACAAGGGTAAAAGCAAATGGATAGTGAAATCTCACGAGCGGCGGTGTTTCCCCCTGAGGGACGCCTTGTGAGAGCCACGCTGGATGGTCAGCCACTAGTTATCCTTCCTATATGCTATATTCGCTCATTCCAACGGCGCCCTCCCTCTTGAAAGAATAAACGTGTTCAGCTTTTTTGGCTGTGAAGGACACGTTTGTTCTTTGAGCGCACATCGGCCTGATGGGCTATATTACGGGGCGGGCAGCCGAAGATCAACCTGACCGAACGGTCAGCCCAAATCTTTCTCGTTGTGCATGAGGATTGTATGAGTGTGCAAAAGGCTCGCTACTCCGCGGTCGAAGCTCTTGCCGATATCCAGGACGGAGCGAGTATTCTGATAGGCGGGTTTGGTGTACTCCAGGGATGGCCTCATGAATTGCTCTTTGCCCTCCGAGACAGTGGCGTTGGCGACCTGACCATCATCTGCAATTCTCCCGGCTTCGGACCGCTGTCTCCTCAAATTCTCGCTGAAAACGGTCAGGTCTCGAAACTGATCGCCTCCTTCGGTGGCTATGCCTACCGCACAACGCCGCTGTCCGAGCAGATTGGGCGGGACGAAGTCGCCTTTGAAATCGTTCCCCAGGGAACCCTGGTCGAGCGCATTCGCGCTGCTGGAGTGGGGATTCCCGCGTTTTTCACTCCCACCGGTGTTGGCACGGTCGTCGCGGAAGGGAAAGAGAAACGGACCTTTAATGGCCGAGAGTATCTCATGGAAGCCGCGCTTCACGCCGACTTTGCCCTCATTCGGGCGTATAAAGCCGATACGACCGGCAATCTGATCTACCGTGGTACGGCGCGTAATTTTAACCCCCCGTTTGCCTCTGCGGCGGCGGTCACCATCGCTGAGGTCGATGAAATTATCGAGCCGGGGAAGCTTGATCCAGAGGCGATCGTTACCCCAGGCATCTTTGTCGACCGTCTTGTCCGGCGTGAAAAGCCGCTTGACCGGGCTCAGGTGTTGAAGCTTATGCGGACCCAAGGCCGGACGATCAAAACGGCGGAAAGTGCTGGACAGACGAACGGCCTGACGCCGGAACTCATGGCGCTACGCGCCGCGCGCCTCTTGGAGCCTGGCCAGTATGTGAACCTCGGTATTGGCCTGCCAACCCTGGTCTCGGATTTTATTGCCGAGGACGTGACGCTCCATGCCGAGAACGGTGTACTGGGCTATGGTCCGATTGCCAGGGCTGGGGAAGAGGATATCGATCTGTACAATGCCAGTTCTCAGCTGGTAACGCTGCAACCGGGAGCCAGCTTCTTTGATAGTACAGAGGCGTTTGCCATGGCCCGCGGAGGACATGTGGACACGGTCGTTCTCGGCGGCTTTCAGGTCGCAGCAAACGGCGACCTGGCAAACTGGAAGGCTCCGCATATGAAGGCCGGTTCAATTGGCGGAGCCATGGACCTTGCTGCCGGAGCACGCCGGCTGATTGTTGTGATGCATCACACCACAAAGGCAGGTGAGCCAAAACTGCTCCCCAGGTGTACCTATCCGCTCACAGCTCGTGAGTGTGTCTCATGGGTGCTGACCCATTTAGCCTTGATTCAAGTCACCTCTCAGGGCTTTGTCCTAAAAGAATATGCGCCTGGCGTCACTCCCGACACAGTACGGGCAGCGACTGCCGCGCCCCTCCATATTGCGGAAGATGTCAGAGAGATGGAATTTTGACCTGGAGGACAATGTGGGAGCGAGCGGGGGCGTCATTCTGTATTGATCGTGATAGTTCTTAGTGGACGATAACACAGGGTGGAAGCGAAACGAGCCGTGGCAGTTCAAGGACAGGCGAACTTATTCTCTGGAGACCCCTCGCAGGGAGCGTCCTCGCTCGGCCGAGGGATAGAGCGCCAACTTGATATGGCCTTCGTCTCTGGCCTCGCATTGAGGGAAAAACAGATTCAACAAAACTATCGGCCGATTATCGCCGTCCATAAGTGGTTTGCGCAACGGCCTGGCGCCCTCTTTCGCGCGCTTTTATTATCCGAATTTGTAGAAGGCGCTATCAAAGACACGTTCTACGAGTCTCACGACCTGGCAGGGAGACAGATCGCCGACCCCTTTATGGGAGGAGGCACCCCCCTTCTTGAGGCGAATCGGCCAGGCTCCGCCGTCTTGTGACCGGGGAGGTTTTTCAGGGTCAGACGACACGACATGGGAGCGAATTGACAGGGAATGCCACCGTGGAACGGGACTTGGACCACTTCACCGAAGGACTCGCTTCAGTTTGGTCTCGCATGGCGACAGCCCTGAAACCAGCGGCACCACTGGCGTTTACATACCACCACAATACGCTTGAAGCGTACTACCCGCTTTCGGTGGCGATTCTCGACGCTGGCCTTGTGTGTTCTGCCTCTTTCGCCTGTGGGCGCTTCGATTCATATCAGCGGAACGGGGTCCTCAATCGTTGATACTGTCTTTGTCTGTCGCTCGACCGGACGTATCTCTCGGCGTACTCTTGTTGCAACCCCTCAGGAGATTGCCGGTTTAGTCGAAGACGACCTGGAACAACTCACAAATGGCGGCCACAAACCAACTCGTGGCGATGCTCGGTGCATTGCCTATGGGCATCTGATTCGTCTCGTTATCTGGCATATCCGCAAGACATGCCAAAAAGAGAAAAAGACGGAAGAGAAGCTACAGCGCGTCTCTCAGGCAGTACAAGGCCTCGGGGGGATAGAGCAGGTTGAACACTATCTCCCGGACAATCTCTCTCCCATTTCAGGGAAACGAACAGGACGCGTGAAGGAAGCTGAGAGTCCTCCATATGAAGTATCCTTTTGAGGCTTCTCTTGATGAGATTGAAGCAAATCCAGAGCCCTATATCGATGCTGTTTTTTCAAGCTTAGAGTCAGAGTTTCTCGTCCTCTCCAAAGGGGACGATTTCCTCGACTATCCACAGTTTGAGCGGGCGTACGAAACACTCAAAAGAGCGACCAATGGTTTCGACCGTCTCCAAAGCGAAACTGTTTTGGCAACCGTCCATCAGTTCCCTCTAACGCTTACTGTTTTCCGGACTATGCTCGGCTTTACGCCACCGGAGTGGGCCTATGTGACAGCACAGCGAACGGGGGTCGAGATTTCCCAGAACTTTGCGAGAAGTATTGACCGGAAAATCCGTGCAAATCCCTTCTCACCGCTCCGCCTGACGAGAAGCACCGCACCTCGTGTTGAAGCCCTTGTAACCATTGCGTGTGAACTCCTCAGTATTCCCGCCCCGCAAACGGAAGAGGATAAGATCCATCGCTTGCAGAAGGCAGATTCCCAAGAGGGTTTAATCACCATCTGGAGCTTATCCCGATTGGGAGTTCCGTATGCGATGTTACTGTACGAACGTTTCTTAGGTCGTCCGTTTGCCGGACATCGTGACTCGGTTTCTGAGTTGGTCGGCAACCTTCTCGAATCTGCAATCGCAAAAGTCTTGGATCAGTATGGGATAGACTCCAGGCAGCCGAAACGAGCGGAGAAGATCGCTGGCTTTGATCACACGCCGGACTTCATTATTCCCGATGAGTACAATCCGCAAGTCGTTATTGAAGCCAAAGTGACAGAAGACGATGGAACCGCTCACTCGGGTACAGCACCTCGATACTATCAGCAGGCAGGGCGACCCGGGCGGCCAGCCCGGGTTTGAGGTTATCGCCTGTATTGCCGGACGAGGTTTTATGAAGAAATTACTCTTAGCGACCCGAGGAAAAGTATTTACGCTCCAAACGCTGGATCGGCTTGTCGAACAGACTCGGCTCACCGGACTTCGAGCGGTCCCATCTCCTGGGGCAGTATCTCCTGCCACAGATATCCGCGTATGCAGGACAGGACCATGCAGTCTTGTCCTCCTTAATGCCAGGACTGCGTGGACTCCTCGCGCTCAGCCACTAGCCGGTGATACTGCTCTTCCAAGAACCGCCGGTGCTGTTCTTCCGCCTGGCAGATTGCGTGCAGCACGCGACGGGCCAGCGGCTCGGTGACCTGGCGCTCCAGGGCATGGTAGTGCCCGAGCGACTCCTGTTCTTTCGCCAGCGCTATTTCAAACAGCATCCGCACGGGGTCAGAGACCTCCTGCTGGTGACAGAGCTCTACCCAGTGCCGCACGGCATCGGTTTGGGGCGACGTATCGTACTGGAGGAGATGGATATTCTGTAAGACCGTGCGGAGTTCTGGGTCGTCTTCCCACTCAATCCACTCGATGAGGTCGTCAAAATGTTGCTCTTCTTCTCTGGCGAACTGTCGGGCTGCAAGTCGAGCGGCTGGGGTGGGCGCGACATCTGCGGCAAGCAAGTAAAAATCAATAGCCCGCAACTCGTCCTTTAGAGATTCACTCACGATCCTGTAGGCGGTATCCTTCATCATCGTGTCCCTTCTCTTGTGTTGTGTAGCAGACGCCGTCGCTCCCTCTCTCGGCTACTGGTGAAGAGCCAGGACCGGGCAGCCCGCTTCACGCATCATTTTTTCGGTCAGACTGCCGAGCAAGAGGTGAAACAGGCCGGTAAACCCATGAGTCGCCATCACCAGTAAATCCGCTCCAACTTCTTTTTCCATTTCAAGAAAAGTGCGGGCCGGGTCACTACTCACATGAACAACCGGTTCGTAGTGGACGCCAGCAAGATAGGTCTGCGAGATTTCCGCCAATCGCTCTTTGGCCACTTTTTCCGCCCGGACAAGATTCGTTCCTTCTCCCTCCTGGAGCCGATACACGTCCCGCTGGAGGTAGATGTCTTCGGTCGGAACAACGTGGAGTGGATAGACGGTGCTCCCATGCTGTGCCGCAATTTGCCCGGCACAGATGAGGGCGGTCGCTGACCGGTCGGCAATGTCCACCGGAACAAGGATATGCTGGAAGGCAGAGGGAGTGACCTCTTCGTCTCCTTGACGGACGGTCAACACTGGACAGGCGGACTCCCGTACGACCCTTTCGGCAACGCTACCCAGAATGAGATGGGCAAGTCCGGTTCGACCATGCGAGGACATCACCACAAGGTCAGCATCTACTTCTTTTTGGGCTTCCAGAATTCCGGCAGCCGGATTGCTGTTGAACTGGGTTACAATGTCATAGTGGGTGTTGTTGAGATGTTCCTGAGCAATCGCCTCTAACTGTTCGCGGGCAACGCGCTCTGCCGTACTGATATCCGCTCCACCGCTTTTGTCCGGCTGATAGACCTTACGGAGGAGGTGAAGCTCATCAGTGGGCACAACATGGAGGAGGTAGATGGTGCCATCTCCAAGCTGGGCGAAGTGGCGCGCATACGATAGCGTCTGGGGCGATGTTTCATCCAAATAGACCGGACATACAATCTTGCGAAATACCTCGACCATAGCGTGTCCTTTCTTTCAGGAAACCGGAGCGGTCTGGCATGCGTTCTAATGCCACGCCTCTGCCATTGCGGAATGCGCCTTCACATCGCCGCGTTGTTGGCGGGCATAGTTTTGTAACTGACGTTTGGCCGCATCAAAGGCATCTCGAATAGCGATTTTTAAATCCTGGTTTTCACAGTGGCTGACGACAAGTTCAGCACCGGGAACGCTCAGGTCGACCCGAACTTTATAGGATTGACTCTTCCAGTGATGATGCGTCTGGGATTCAATAACGACTTGGCAGCGCGTAATGCGGCTATAAAAGGTATCAAGCTTGCCGGCTTTCTCATGAATGGTTGTCTCTAGGTGCTTGGAAAGATTCAGATCGCGAGAGACGATTTGCACTGGAAGTTGCATACTTCTACTCCTCCAACTCTTTGGGTTCACGAAAAATGCCTGCCTCAAAGTCTTACTGGTTGGAGGCGGACGTGGCGCTAAAAGAGGAGACGTGTCAATGGTTTTGATAGAGGAAATCGTATCGAAACGGGATGATTGTGTAGATGGAAAGAACCGAATCGTTCGGCTGAGAAGAACGGAGCTGAGATGTTGCTCCCGAGTTGGCATATAGAGCAGCTATCCTCCTCTCTTCAGCTCGTGGACGGTGTTACCCTCGCCACGAGCCTTCCACATACTACAACTTTCTACCTAGCACCCTCGTGTTGAGAGTCAAGGTCTAAAATTGAATTTTAATTTTTCTAATAGAAGCGGACACAAACGATAGAGAGATACAAAAATATCCCTAACCCACAGAAACCTTACCAGCCAATAATATGCGACGGCATGCGTTTGCTCTGTTCCCCACGCACGTCCGCGCCGCCGTACAGCGTGCCAGACCTGGCATCAATGCGGATACCCAGCACATCCCCCTCGCTCCACGCCGGGTTGACCTGGAGTGTATGGCCACGGGCTTTGAGTTCATGCCGTATCTCTTCAGGAATCCGCTCCTCAACCCGGAGCAGACCGGGAACACAATTATGCGGATAGAAACTGGTCGGGAAGTGGGAGGTCGAGAATCGGGGAGCTTCTATGGCGTCCTGCACTTCCATTTCAAAATCAGCCACAGCCAGAAAGAACTGGAGCGTCCACTGATCCTGCTGGTCCCCGCCCGGTGTTCCAAAAACCATACAGGGGTTTCCGTCTCGCATGACCAGCGTCGGCGTCAGAGTAGTACGCGGATGTTTTCCCGGCACCAAGGCGTTCGGATGCCTTGCATCCAGGAAGAAGGTCTGCACTCGTGTGCCCAGCGGGAAGCCGAGTCCGTCGATCACCGGGGAGGACGGAATCCAGGCACCACTCGGGGTAAAAGAAGCCATATTGCGCTCTTTATCAATGACCGCCACATAGACGGTGCCTGGGCCCCAATCCCGGGCCGCAAAGATGTCTTCCCCTTCGAGCAATGCGCCGCCGGTCCGCGGATTCCCCGGTCGCTGGTCCAACGACGCCTGTTCGTTGTCGATCAGCTCACGCCGACTGGACGCATAGTCCTTGGAGAGGAGTCCTTCCAGTGGGACATCGGTAAAATTCGGATCTCCGTAGTATTGCTCACGGTCGGCAAAGGCCAGCTTGGCCGCTTCTGTGACCGTATGAATATAATCCGCACTATTCAGGCCCATCGCCTTGAGATCGAAACCTTCAAGCAAGGCCAGTTGCTGCAGAAACACCGGGCCTTGGCTCCAGGGACCACATTTGTACACATCATAGCCACGGTAGTTGAGGGTCGCCGGCTCCTCGATCTGAATATGAAAGGCGGCCAGGTCTTCCGTGCTCAGCAGCCCCCCCTGCTCTTTTGTGTGGGCCGCTATGGTCTGAGCGATAGAGCCTTCATAAAACTCGGCCCGGGCGGCGGCGAGGCCGGCGAGGCGGTCCCCGCCGGCCCGTTCTTCGGCCGCCATCAGACGCCGAAATGTCCGAGCCAGGTCCGGGTTTGTCAGGACTTGACCGATATCGGGCAGGTGTCCGTCCGGCAGATAGACCTTAGCCGAAGACGGCCAGTGCTTCCTGAAATGCTCGGCATTCCCGGCAATCGAAAAATCCATATTCAGATAGGCCGGCGCCGGACCACGTAGGGCCCAGTGCATGGGAAAGCCGTCCTCGGCCAGTTCCAGCGCGGGGGCGACCACTTGGGCAAAGCTGCACGTCCCAAAGCGTTGCAGCACGGAAATGAAGGCGTCCGGAGCCGCACACGGTCCGGCGGCCAGGGCGCCGCTGCCTGGAATGAGAGGAATGCCCTGCTGCTGAAACCATTCAAGCGTTGCCGCCTTGGGCGCAACGGTATTGCCGTTAATCGAGAAGCCTTTCTTGTCCGCCGCGCTATAGGCGAGCGCGGACAGTTCGCCTCCGAACGTATGCATATGAGGGTTGAGCACACCTTCGGCTAGCGCCGCGGCAACGGCCGCATCAAACGCGTTGCCCCCAGCACGGAGAATGTACATGCCGGCTTCGGCGGACAGATAGTGTTCAGTCGAAATCATCCCTCGTGTACTCATCAGAGTCGGGCGATAGGCCATAGATCACTCCTTCAGAAGTATCGAGAATCTCAAATCCAATCAGAGGTCATTCGCGATACTTCTGTTGACAAGACAAACGGGCATTAACCAGTGGCTTCCTCGCTTAATGCCCTCACCTGTTCCTGTACCACGTCAGGTGGACACAGGGAAAGGAACCAGCGACCGGCAAGTAACAGGACGGTAATATCGTCGGCAACGCCAACAAAAGGCAGAATATCGGGCAGTAAGTCCATAGGCAGCAGCATATAGACCAGTGCCCCGACCAGCACCGCCTTGGCCCGGAGCGGCACTCGCCGGTCTCGGAACAGCCGCCAGAACAGCTTCGCAAACTGAGGCAGATGCCGGACGAGTTTCAGAATGTGAAGAGGGGACAGGCTCGGGCGTCCGATAGGCATAGGCACTCACACGCAGTCAGTCAGAGAGAACGGAGAAAGTAGCTCGGCATGGGTCTGTGATTCCCGCTGTGTCTGCTACAATACGCCCATTCACACCGTTCGTGAACCTGAGGCAAATGTGAGGCACACTCGTGCGTGTCCTTGTGATTGAAGACGAAGCAAAGGTCGCCAGTTTTATCCGCCGCGGTCTTGAGGCCGAAGGCTATCGGGTTGATATCGCCCCGGACGGCGAGGGCGGACTGACCCAGGCGTTCGATCACGAGTACGATCTGGTCGTTCTGGACGTTATGCTGCCCAAGCGGGACGGCTTGAGCGTCCTCCAGGAGATGCGGCGGCATAAGCTCCACGTTCCGGTCCTGATGCTCACCGCGCGTGATACGGTTGCGGATAAAGTCACCGGGCTGGATCGAGGCGCGGATGACTATCTGACAAAACCGTTTGCCTTTGAGGAACTGCTCGCTCGGATTCGCGCCTTACTGCGCCGAGGCAGCTCCCTGTCTCCTTCCACCTTGAGCGTGGCGGACCTGGAACTCAATCTGATCTCGCGCCAGGTCTCCCGGGCGGGAACCCGGATTGAACTGACTGCAAAAGAATTCGCCCTGCTCGAATTCTTTTTGCGCCACCCCGGGCGCGTGCTCAGCCGCGCCCTTATCGCCCAGCATGTGTGGGGCGTGGATTTCGACACCTTTACCAATGTAATTGACGTGTATGTCAACTATCTCAGGAAAAAGATTGATACGGGGTTTCCCACCAAACTGATCCAGACGGTGCGTGGGGTGGGCTATGTCATCAAGGAACCTGAGGAATAATGCGTTCCCTCTTTTCCAGCCTGCGGGCTCGCCTGACGCTGTGGTATACGGCTCTCCTGACCGGGATGTTGGTCCTCCTTGGGGCCGCAGCTCTCATCCTCCTCGACCGGGGGTTGCGCGATAATATCGATGCCTCGTTGAAATCGGTCGCCGTGTCCATTGCCGATTCAGTCCGACGTCCCCCGTCGCCGGGGCGTGATTTCGGTACGGCTTTGGACGCGCTGCTCGGCCCGTTTGGGCCTGGGGCGGCCTCGCGATTCTTTCGTTTACTCGACCCATTCGGTCGCCCGGACCCCCGCGTTGTGCCGCGCACGCGCATGCAATTCCCACTCAGCCCGGAAGCACAGATGAACGCCCGGCAGGGCCGGGAGACCTATCAGACCATTACCTTACCCCCTCCCAGGGGGGGGAATCGGGAGGAGATACCGGTCCGGCTACTGACGCTGCCGGTTATTGAACGCGGCCGGATGATCCATCTCGTTCAGGTCGCCATGCCCCTTGAGAGTGCGGACACGGCCCGTTCCCGGTTTCTCTTGATTCTCCTGGGACTCATCCCGCTGGCCCTCGGGGGAGCTGGGGTGGGTGGCTGGTTTCTGGCGCGCCGCGCCCTGGCCCCCGTGGATGCAATGGTTAATACGGCCCGGGCAATAGAGGCAGAAGACCTCTCACGCCGGATCAAGGCCGCAGACAGTCCGGACGAACTCGGTCGTCTGGCCGCCGTCTTGAACGCCATGCTGGCGCGGCTGGAACGCGCGTTTACTGCCGTCAAACACTTTAGCGCCGATGCCGCCCATGAACTGCGTACCCCGCTCACCATCTTGAAAGGGGAGCTTGAGGTTGCGCTCCGCTCTCCGCCGACGCCGGATGAATATCGCTCCGTCCTGGCCAGCTGCCTTGAAGAAGTTGACCGTCTCAGCGCGCTCGTCACAGACCTGCTCTTTCTGGCCCGCTCTGACAGCGGCAATATGAGTATCGCGCAGACGCCGGTCAATCTGGCAGCGGTCCTGCGCGACGTCTGTACCGCGCTGGGCGCGCTGGCCAGGACGGCTCACATTACCTTTAAGCATGACGCGCCCACCGAACTCTGGACGCGGGGCAGCGAGACCATGCTGTTCCGACTCATGTTTAACCTGGGTGAGAATGCTATTAAATATACGCCGGAGGGCGGGACTGTGACGTTGACCCTGGAATCAGACGGGACGGAGGCGTCCCTGTCGGTCAGAGACACCGGAGCCGGTATTGCCGCCGAGGAGCAGCCTCACATCTTTGATCGTTTTTATCGCGCTGACCCGGCCCGGAGCCGCGGGGGAAGCGGCCTCGGCCTGGCATTAGCCCGCTCAATCGCGCTCGCACATGGCGGGCAGATCAGTGTCGAGAGCCGCGTTGGGAAAGGAAGCTGTTTCACTGTTCGGCTGCCGCTGATTCCAGAGCAGCCTGCCGTATCTCCCGTCCGAGCAGAAAGGCGAGTAGAGTAGGTGAGGAAGCAGGCAGGGGGGCGTATCAGACAACCAGAGGATGGGCGTCCGATGTTCAGGCAAGACCTCAAAGAGGAACCGTGTCCTCCAACAGACCGGAGACGCTGGACACGGTTCCTCTTTCGACACCTCAGCCTCTTGGTCTGGGTGTTCATCCCTGTGCTCGCCTTTCCGTCAGAGTCTGGCGCTGAAGGCCCTCCCCTGCGAGTCCGTCTCAGCGGGAAGCTCTATTTCGTTCCAACTGGTGAGCCTGGCAGACATAGCGACCTTCTGGCCTTCGGCATTGCCGAGGATGAAGTCTATCTTCAGGTCGATGAATTTCACACCACGAGTAGGGCTCAAAGCGAGCTTTCCGTGCTCCGAGATATGCGCCGGCACAAACCGAATCTGCGTATCATCAATGGAGAGATTTTAGCCCCGCTCCTGACCGAAGAGCATATTCGGAAACCCGTCCTGCTGGCCGGATTTTTCTACCGAACGAGTGGCCGACTCGCGCTTGTCTCAGCCTTCCTCGAAGAGGAAGAAGAGACGCCCCCCGCCCAGCCGGCTCCGAAACCAAAAGCACACTCCTGGTAAGAGGCGACAACATGAGGGGGCGAGCATATATGGCCCCCGTTCCGTACTCCTCCGGGCAGAGGTCCTGTGGTACACTGCGCGACACACCAGACTATGTAAGGAGGTTGCTATGGCGGTCAAACCTGGCTGGGAAGGACGTTGCTACGAAGACTTTGAAATCGGGGATGTCTATCGGTGTCGCTTGGGACGGACGGTGACCGAGACGGATAATACCTGGTTCACCTTGCTGACCTGTAACACCAACCAAATTCATTTTAACAACGAATACGGCAAGCAGACCGAATTCGGCCAATGCCTGATCAACAGCGGGCTCACCCTGGCGATTGTTGCCGGACTCGGTGTCGCCGATGTGAGTGAGAACGGTTTTAACCTGGGCTGGGACAATATCACCCTCCCGAATCCGGTGTTTGCCGGCGATACGCTGTATTCCGAGTCGGAAGTCCTGGAGAAACGCGCATCCAAGTCCAAGCCGCAGTGGGGAATCATCAAGGTTGAGACGCGGGGAGTCAAGCAAGACGGGACCTTAGTCTGTCAGTATACGCGCAACGTAATGGTCTGGAAAAAGGCGCATGTTCCTAAGCGCGACCTCTTCCCCGAGTTAAAGAAGGATTAGGCGGAGGGACAGCCGCACAGGGCTGCCCTACCCTAATCTCCTACGCGCTCTCCGCAGCTCCCTGTTGTGGAAACGCCTCTCCATATCGATTCAGCCAGGTCACTTCTTCGACCGGGCGTCGGGTCACCGGCCCGAATTTGCCTTTGGGATAACCAATCGGAATGAGCGCGTAGGTCGTAAGAAATTCGGGCAGGTCGAGAATGTTCCGCATCTCGTCCTCATACAGCGTCGTAATCGTCGTCAGCGAGGCACCCAGACCAAGGGCTCGACATGCCAGCAGGATATTCTGAATCGCCGGATAGATGCTCCCGCCCAGAATCCGTAGAAAAGTTTCTCTATGCGGTCCGTTGAGACGGGCTTCATGACTCTTACGCGAGCGGAGACAGGGGATAAGCAGGACCGGAGCCTCAGCCAAATGCTCGGCCAGATAGGCGGCCGCACGCACGTTTTTGCTGTTCTCCCGCGTGAGTCCGGCTTTGGCATAATTGGCTTCCGCCGCGCGCCAGCCGTGTAGATAGAGTTCGGCAATCTGTTCCTTCACCCGCTGTTCCGTGACCACCACAAAACGCCAGGCCTGGACCCCGCCCCCACTCGGCCCCTGGGTGCCGGCTTCAATCACCTTGTAAATCAGCGCTAATGGAACCGGGTCGGTCTTGAGGCGGCGTATGCTGCGGCAGGAATACATAATGTCAAACAGAGCGGTCTCGGCCATGATGTCCTCTTCTTCTCGTTGGGCTTGACAGAACATATCTATTCCCTGGAGAGAGCACTAGGATGTGTCAGGTTGTCGAATGTCTCTGGGCTTGGCACAATCCCCACAAAGGAGGGTCTCGTATGACAACCTCAACCATCCATGAAATTCCCGTAGAACAGGCCACCCCTGAGACAGTTGCGCCATTCGGACAACTGCTCGGCATCCATGAGCGGGCCGAGCCGCTACCGGTCGCCTTCTACGACGGCAAGGTCAGCGTCTACGCTCCGGTGACGTTTGAGTCTGATGAAGAGACCATGCTCACCCTGGCCAGCGTTGATCGCCGCGCGATGCAGGTCCAGTGGATGGAGCGCCATTTCAAGCATACCCAGACCTTCATTCCGCTTGAGGGAAAACCCTTCGTCGTTGTCCTCGCCCCACCAACCGAGGACGACCTGCCGAACCTCGGACAGGTCAGAGCGCTCCTGTTCGACGGCTCGTCCGGCTTGACAATGAAGGTCGGAACCTGGCATGAGTTCCCGTTTGCCTTGGTCGATCAGTCAAATGTGATCGTCATTCTGCGCCGGGAGACCACGCAAAATCTCATGCCTGATAATGTCGTTGAGGGAGAAGCCCACGGACCGGACCTTGATAAAAAGAATTTGGTCGCTCGGACCGGGGTGACGGTGCAAGTAAAGATGTAAGGCGGAAGAAAATTGCTTCTTCTGATCGGTCGTTAATAATGGACCCGCCCACCATCGATATTGAGTGTTTGCCCGCTCATAAAGTCACTCGCATCCGACGCCAAAAAGAGAACCGTCCCCGTCACGTCTGCCGGCTCTTCGTTCCGCTTGATAATCTGCCTCTTGACCGATTGCCGCCGGAACCGCTCAAAGGTTTCGGGATCGAGGATCGTCTTGCTCGCTTCGGTCATCGTGTGGCCGGGGGTGATGGCGTTCACGTTAATCCCCGTCCCGGCGAGCTCTCTGGCGAGCGCGCGGGTGAGGGAAAACACCGCTCCCTTTGAGGCGACGTAATGGAGAGCAAACGGATCGCCGGCCCAGATCGTACTCGACGACACATTAATGATTTTCCCTTTGCCCTGTTCCTTCATCGTCGGTACGACCGCCTTACAGCATAGCCAGATGCCTTTGACATTCACCTCCATCATTCGGTCCCATTCGGCTTCCGCGATCTGATCGAACGGACCGACCCACATCCCTCCATACAGAGCCGCATTATTAACCAGGATATTGATCCGGCCAAAACGCTCAAGCGTTACGGCGGCCAAGGCTTCGGTGCTCTGGGCACTCGTGACATCGGTGCTCACCTCCACCACCTCTCCCCCTAAGTCCTGGACCTTGGCGACGGTCTCCTCGCACGACAGGACGTCGGCCGCAACCACCCGGGCTCCCTCCCGCGCAAAGGCGCAGCAGTATTCCTGACCGATTCCCCGCGCCGCCCCAGTCACGATGGCCACTCTCCCTGTCAGTGCTGCCATACCAGTTCCTCCTTCGTCCTCTGAACGACCTGTATCTGAGACTCCCTGTTTCTCCGAGGCGCAACGACGAAGTCTTCCCGCGCCTTATTCTTTTGACCGCGCCGCCTGAATCAGCTTCCAAATTCGCTCTGGTGTGAGCGGGAGTTCCGTGATTTTGACGCCCAGCGGTTGCAAGGCGTCTTCAATCGCATTCGCCACCGCGGCCGGTACCATGCCGGGCGTGCCTTCGCCTTTTCCCTTTGAACCTAACGGGGTGTGCGGGGAGGGAACGTTGTGTTCGATGGTTTCGATATGCGGGAGATCAAGGGATGACGGGATGTGGTAATCCAACAGCGTGGTCGTGAGTTGCTGGCCGTTTTCATCGTAGATGAACTCTTCCATACACGCATTGCCTATCCCCATGGCTACCCCGCCGTGAATCTGCCCTCGGACCACCATAGGATTAATGGGCTGCCCGGCGTCATCCACGGCAACATAGCGCATAATTTTATACTCACCCGTGTCGGGAAACACTTCGACCTGGGCCGCATGGACATTGCAGCTATGCATGCCGGCGGTTTCGGCTTCAAAATGGGAGGTATGCTCAAGGCCGGCCTCCATGCCGGGCGGCAGTTCGGTGGGAGAGAGCAACGCCACCTCGGCAATCTTGGCGATTGGCACGCGCTGGCTCTCGTCTCTGGTCAAAATGGCGTGTCCGTCACGGAAGACGAAGTCGTCCTCGCCGGCCTCGATGTGCAGCAGGTGAGCGGCAATATTGGCCATCTTGGGCCACAGGGCGCGGGCCGCCAGCACCGCGGCGCTGAGCGTATAGGAAGCGCCGCGAGAGCCAATGGTGCCCGCGGCAAAGGGGCCGGAGTGGGTATCACCATAGGTGACGTAAATATCTTCCGGCGACAGGCCGAGTTCGCCGGCAACGACTTGGGCGATCGTCGTCTCATGCCCCTGGCCGTGCGGCGAGTCGCCTTCGGCCACCTGGACTTTCCCATGCGCGTCGAACTGGACCGTTGCCACGCCAAAGCCGGGCTGCCGTTCCATGGGGACCAGTACCTCTGAGGGAACGCCAGAAATTTCTACCCCCATGCTGAAGCCGATCCCAAGATAGCGTCCGTTTTGCCACGCCTCGGACTGCTCCTTCCGAAAATTATCGTAATCCAGCGCGGCGCACGCCTTGGCAAACGAGCCGGGAAAGTCCCCCGAGTCCACGTGTACGCCAACCGCTGAAACGTGCGGGAAGGTCTTGATGGCATTTTTGAGACGAATCTCAACCGGGTCGATCTCCAGAGCGCGGGCGGCCAGTTCCACAGCCCGGTCAAGCGCAAAACGCCCGGCAAACGAACCGAACGCCCGACTCGGCGTAAGACAGGCCTTATTGGTCACCACACAGGTGAGATCGATATCCACGTTGGGGATGTCGTAGCCGTTAATGAGGTACATCGCCCCCAGAAAGGGCATGGCAAAACCGACATAAATGGCCGTCCGGGCGTCGCCGCAGTCGGCCAGAATCCTATCCCGTAGGCCAAGAATAGTACCGTCCTTCTTTACGGCCAGTTCAAGCTCGTGGATCTGATCCCGTCCCTGCCCCACATTCATCAAACTTTCTTGGCGATTCTCGACCCATTTCACCGGACGGCGGAGCTTCATGGCCAAGTGACAGGCCAGGAGTTCTTCCCGATAGAGCGGCGCCTTGGTCCCAAACGCGCCGCCCATGTCTTTGGGCATAATCACCCGTATCTGGCTGTGTGGCAGGTTGAGGTATTCGGCCAGCAGGTGGCGTTTGATATGGGGGCGCTGGGTGGTCAGCCACAAGGTCAGCCCCTCGCCTGGATTATACGTTGCCAGACAGCCACGGGTCTCCATGGGCTGGCCGCCGGTGCGGTGGCAACGAAAGCGTTCTTTGACAACCAGGTCCGCCTGGGCAAAGGCCGCGTCGGCATCACCGGCGGGAATATGCTGATGGTAGAGCACATTGTCACCCCAGTCAGGATAGAGACGCGGCGCGTCAGCCTGGAGGGCGTGCTCGGGGTCAATCACGATATCGAGCGGATCATACTCAACGTCAACCAACTCAATCGCGTCTTCGAGGGTGTATTTATCGCGGGCCACAACAACGGCCAGCGGGTCGCCGACGTATTTCACCTCATCAATCGATAACGGCCAAAAGACCGGCCGTTTGGTCTCACCGGGCAGATTCGGCGTACTCATGTCCGACAGTACCGACCCGAGGTGTTTGACATCTGCGCCAGTGAGCACGGCCCGCACGCCGGGCAGGGCAGCCGCCTGAGCGCTGTCTATGGCCGTGATTTTCGCATGGGCGTGGATACTGCGCACAAAGCCCATGACGACCATACGTGGCAGAACGATATCAGGCAGGTATTGTCCGTCCCCAACTAATAAACGGCGATCTTCTTTGCGTTTAATGGATCGTCCGACCCAGGCGTTTGCAGCAGCCATGACGCACTCCCTGTGTTTACATTGGAAACCATTCTTTGCGCTCTTCTGGCGACAGGGCCTCAACCGTAGCGACGGCGTGCTTGACCGCTTCGACGATATGGACATAGCCAGTACAGCGACAGATAACCCCCGACATGGCGGTGCGGATCTCTTCGTCCGAGTGTTTGGGGTTCTGGAGAAATTCGTACAGGGTCATCAGCAAGCCGGGCGTGCAAAACCCGCACTGCAAGCCGTGCTTCTCCCAGAATCCCTCTTGAATGGGATGGAGCGCATCATCTCTCGCCAAGCCCTCAATGGTCAGCACGCTGGCTCCGTCTGCCTGAACCGCCAACAGCAGGCACGCCTTGACGGCCTTGCCGTTCAGAACCACCGTACACGCCCCGCAGCGCCCTTCGACCGAGCAGCCAACATGCGTCCCGGTCAGGCCCGCCACCTCGCGAATGAAGTCAACCAGCAAGAGGCGCTGGTCAACCGTCTCCTCATAGACTTCGCCGTTAATCGTTATGCCTATGCTCCGTTTCATGCCGACCTCTCTTCACAGAGTAAACATGGAGGGGAGGTTTACCCTTCTGCTCGGGCTCTGGCCTGACGCACCACCTCCGGCACCGTGACTCGAATAAGCTGGCGACGATAGGCTGCCGAGGCTCTGACATCACCCTCGGTTTCCACTTCCTCGGCCGCGGCTTCTCCGGCCTGGGTCAGGAGCGTGGCGTCAATGGCTTTTCCTTGCAGCAGACTGGCGGCCTGATCAGCCCGGCACGGCTTGGGCATCACACCGCCAACAACGAGGCGTGCCCGCTGGCATATCCCGCTCGGGTCTAAGGCGATATGGGCCGCCACGCTGATGATGGCAAAGTCACCAGCGACCTGGCTGTGCTTTGCGTATGCGCCACCGGAATGAGCGGGCGGCGCTGGAATTTCAATCTGCGTGACCAATTCATCCTCGCCAATATCACTCATCAGCGGACCGGCCAGGAAGTCATCAATCAAGACTGTCCGCGTGTCACTATCCGCCTTGGCCATAACGAGTTGGCCGTCCAGGGCCATGACTGCTGGCGGATAATCGGCTGAAGGGTCGGCATGAACGAGACTCCCGGCAATCGTCCCCCGGTTTCGGATTTGCGGGTCACCGATATTCCGGGCGGCGTCCGCCAGGAGCGCATAGGATTGCAGAATGAGCGGGTGGGCGGCCACGTCGGCATGACGGGCCAGCGCGCCGATATGGAGGCGACCATCCTCCTCACGAATGTCGTCGAGCGCTGCCACCTGGTTCAGATCAATAATGGTCTGCGGCTCGGCCAGTCGCAGTTTCATCAGCGGCATCAGACTCTGGCCACCGGCCAGGAGTTTTGCCTGCTCCCCGTATTGGTGAAGGAGCGTCAGTACCTCGGCCACATCAGTCGGCGCAAAATAATTCTCGATGGCTTTGGGATACATCCTGTCCCCCTCCCCACGAAGAGGAAACGTGTCAACAGCTTTGTATCTATTAGAGGACACGTTTCCTCTTTGCTGCCTAGCAAACCGGAAGGGGAAGTCAAGCAAAAACTGCGCGTTGTTGAGATACGGAAGGAGAGCGAAGGTTGTCAAGTTTTCCGGTCCGAGACGGTGTTAGTCCGGCGGCGGGTAGACCCGATACGAGACCAGCTCGGTGACACTCTTGACCGGCGTGCCCACACCTTCGCTGCTGATGGCTTTGACCAAGCCCACCCCCCGTGCATACCACTCGGTGTAGTGGAGGTGGAATTCCGTGGTCTTGCGTCTTGGGTCAGCCACCCTGCTCGTTGTCCTGGTTTCCACGCGCAGACAGTTGCGGAACGTTCCGGCGGGAACCCGAACCGCTACCGGATCGATCCGCGCGTGGGCCGAGGCCGTCGCCTCCTGACCGCCCTCAAGCGGCCAGGCATTAGTCTGGAGCCCGGCGCTCCAACTCCGCTCTCCGGTATAGGGGCTGGGCAGAACCCGTTCGATTCCTTCCCCAAGTTTTGTGTCCCACACTGTGTCATGCTCGGAATCAAGCCAGGGGTAGCGGAGGAGAAAACCGTCTTTGCGCAGATAGGCGACCGTGCTTTTCGCCTCGGGCGCTCTGTCGGTTAACGGTTCATAGTCCTCGGCAACAATATAGGACACGCCATCAAGCAGCGGAAAATCATCGCGGATCACAGTTTCCGTCATGTAGTAGTGATAATCTCCCCCGGAGAATTTCACTTCGTGCGTCCAGGTATTATGCAGGGCGAGCGGGAAAAAACTTGCTCGTCCAGTGGGAGACGGTGCCGTCAGGACGCTTGAAAGCGCGCCCAGAATGAGGCAGGCAACGAGCGTTGTGGCGATGCGCAGCATAACACCCGGACTATATGGACCGGAGCGCCGTCAGGCAATCGTTTTTTTTCACACTGAGCATCCTCCGGTGTCTTCTATTAAAGAACGTAAGAGAAAGGGAGGTTACCTTTATGTCTACGTGTCGCTCATTGCTCATTGTGTGGTTTTCATTGACTTGCTTTCTTGGGACTCTCGCTCCCCTGCCAGCAGGGTTCTGGGTCTGATTGCTTCAGGCGAACGAGCGGTATAGCGAGCCTGCTCTCCGGCATTGGTATGGAACCTGTTACAGAACAATCTGGCAACACGGCGCCCGCATTTGGGGAGATCGTCGATCTCCATCAGCGCTCCGTCTATCGCTATCTCATCCGCTGTACAGGCAATGGCGACGACGCGCAGGAGTTATTTCAGGAGACCTTCCTCCGAGCCTATCGCGCCTATGCCGACCTTCCAACTGATGCGAACCACCGAGCCTGGCTCTTTCGGATTGCAACAAATCTCGTAAAAAATTATATTCGTGGCCGCCAGCGTTATAGAAAAATATTTGTCGCGGACGGTCCCATACCTTCTTCAAAAGTTCAGCCGACAACGCCGGAACAGATGCTGCACTCGCAGGAGACAGCCCAACTCCTCCTGAATGCGATTGGGGTCTTACCTTTCCGACAGCGCACAGCATTGATACAGCGGCAGCTTGAAGGACTCGCCTATCGGGAGATTGCCGCAAACCTGAACTGCTCAGAAGACAGTGCCCGGGCGCATGTGTATCAGGCATTGAAGAAGCTGCGGGCGTACTGGCAACGGGTCACGACCGGCGATGAAAGGAGGTACCATGCCAACCCAAAAGCGTAAGACTCTCTCCTGTGGATTTGCGGAAAACGACATTATTGCTGAAGCGTTCGGGGAAAATCCACAGGAGGTACAGCACAAAGTCCGCAGTCACCTGACCGCATGTCCGGGTTGCGCTCAGCTCCTGGAGCAGTACAAACAGGTCAGCTTTCAGCTTGGCTCTTTGCCCGCCCCGGAGACCGGACTCGCCGCAGCTCGACGCGCACTCGATGCACAGTTAGCACAGTTGACTCAGAGCACTCGTCCACGCCTTGTCCTGAGCCTCTGGCATTCTCCGCTTGGTCCGCTGCGGATCGGCACAACGGATAAGGGGGTAGCGCTGGTTGAATTCGTTTCTCCTGACGGCTCCGAAGACGAGACAAAAAGATTCAGTAAAACATTCGCTCTTGAGCAATCCACGAGCATTCCCGCTTCTCCGACCGGGGAGCTCGAAGCGTACTTGAACGGCTCGCGCCAGGCGCTTAATTGGGCGATTGATGATGTCCTCATGCGCAGCGATTTTCAGCGGCAGGTCTTACAGGCGGCGTGTGCGATTCCCTATGGCAGCCTGACGACGTATGGAGGTCTGGCTGAGAGAATCGGTCGGCCCACAGCCGTCCGGGCGGTGGCGCAGGCGCTGCGTTACAATCCGTTACCGATTCGGATTCCCTGTCACCGTATTGTTGGCAGTGATGGCAGCCTCACCGGCTATGCTGGCAAGAAAATCGCGCTCAAGCGGGATATTCTTGCGGTTGAAGGTATACCGACTATGCCATCACGCTCAGGCTTGGCCATTGCCCAGGACCAGCTCTATGTGGGGCGGCAAGCGGAGCAGATATTCTGCCGACCGAAATGCGAGGATGCCAAGGGAATTCGGGCGGGGAATCGGATATTCATTGCCTCGCGTACCCGAGCGGAATCAATTGGCTATGTGCCCTGTGGTGTCTGCCGGCCAGACCTTCAGCCGCTACATTCAGAGACGGAGCCCAGTTTGTCTTGATTGGCTCTGAATTTTTGGGCCCACACCACTTCCAGGCTTGTCGAGAGGAGCGCTTTTCTGTACAGCCTCAGATATGAACGCCCTGCGTCTCGTCCCCGCGATGCTGCTTGTGCTGTATATGGGTACAGCCTGTGGCCGCCCGCACGGCTCCGCTGCTCCACCGGTTCCACCCGAGCTGCGGCAGACCCTTGAACAGCTTGCTCACGGGCTGGAAGCCTTTGACTCGGAGCAGGTGCTTGCCGTCTATGCGGATGATTTCATCAGCGGCACCGGACGGTCAAAGTACGGTGTCGGGGAGGTGCTGACGCGCCTGCGGGCGAGCAAGGTGTCGTTGCGCGTTGAGAAGATCGATGTAACGGAGGCGGACGACTCACGCGCAGCAATCACGACCTCTCTGCGCCTGCGCTATACCGACCGTTTCCGCAATATCGGCGCCGGCGAGGTGGTCATTACCGACGTGCTGTCGCATCTCTTGCGGAAGGACGCAGGACAGTGGCGCATCTACACCGACAAACGCCTGGCCACCTACCGAGAGGGGCGGTTCGGTGCGTCTTCACCGAATGTGACGATTGAGGTGCCGGACCGGCTGCCGACCGGTCTGGACTATCCGGTGTCCGTCGTTGTGCAACAGCAACCCCAGACCCAGTACCGCGTGGCCATTGGCAACTATCCTGAAGACCCCGGCGTTCTCCCCCCGCCGGATGTCGAGGCCCGGCTACCCGAGGACGGGCGATTGGAGGCGCATCTCCTCCCGAATCCCCAGGGCTTGAGTGAAATGGTCCGGGTCACCGTCATTGCCGCCGACGTTCAGGGTGACTGGCAGGGCGCAACAACCGTGTCCAGGCTGGTGCCCGGCCTCCAGCGGACCGAGCGCCCCAAACGACGGGACGCACCGCCCCTTCCACCCGAACAGCAGGATGTATAAGAACCATAGCTACAGAAAAGATTTCACACGCAACCGGAAGCAGGCCCATGTCTATTGCAAAAAACAAAGCCATCGTCCGTCGCTATTTTGAAGACTGTCTCAATCAGGGCAAAATGGAGTCCATTGATGAACTCATTTCTCCGACCTATGTCAGCCACTATCCGGCCGGCTATGATCTCGGCGGCGGGCCGGACGATGTCAAACAGATCGTTGCTTCGGTGCGCAGGGGATTTCCGGATGTCCATTTCACGATAGAGGATTTTATCTCGCAGGGCGAAAAAGTGGTCGCCCGCTGGACCTTCCACGGCACGCATGACGGCAATTTCATGGGTGTTGCATCAACGGGCAGGGAAGTCGTGGTCGCGGGGGTGGCGGTGTATCGCATAGCGGACGAAAAGATCGAAGAAGTCTGGCTCTCGTGGGACGTGTTCGGGCTGTTCAAGCAACTGGGGGTGCTGACCTCGTAAGAAAGGGGCTCATGCCAGACCGTCCGTCGCGCTTTTTTACCCATGTCTACCGTCTGGTTGCACGGGTTCCGTGCGGAAAAGTGGTGACCTATGGACAGGTCGCAGCCCTGCTTGGCGCCCCTCGGGCCGCACGGGCAGTCGGCACGGCGCTCCGCCACCTGCCGCGCCCTTTAGTAAAAAAAGTCCCGTGGCAGCGGGTGATTAACGCCTCAGGCGGCATCAGTCTGCGGGGCGACATTCTGCGCGCCGAGGAACAACGCTGGCTGCTGGAAGAAGAAGGGATTGCGTTCGACCGAAACGGCAAGGTCAATCTGGACAAGTATCGCTGGCGGGGCCCAGGGAACTGGGAAGCGCCCTCCTGGGATACCCAAGTGTAGGAAGACGGACCCGGACCAGGAGTCCTCAAACCCGCCCTCGCTCGTGGCTCGGAAGCGACCGAGGGCTCCTGCGCCGTGTTACGTCTGCCTGGACTTTGTCTCTGACTCATGGGGCTGCCGCCGGCAACCCCGCAAAAGCCTGCCCGTGAAGACGGATCAACTCAGTCGCTTGATGCGTTTTTTCGCTTTTGATCCGCACGATACATCGCAATGGCTGCCGCCAAAATAACGCCCACTATCGCAACGGCCTCCAGCGGTATGCCGAACATCCTTGTATCCTCCTCCGAACGCCGCACACTGCCAGCTTCTCTCACGGCTCGACCGGCACGCGTCCAAGTAAGCGACACCTCCGCACGGTGAGGTGTCTGAAACCGGTCAACGATGGAGGATAGATGCTTAGTGAGATGAGGAAGAGGATAAGCGTGAATCGCCCACGGTTGGCTCGTTCACTCTCCTCTCATGCCGGAGCGATGTCAAGAGACGCTCCGACGACTGTGTACGCACTCAGAGGCTATGGGGCGCACGGCCGTGCGCCCCCGAATGCCTTACGCAAACTTTGCGATATAGGGTTGATATTTATCCAGCAGCGGCAGCACGGTATCGGCACCGGCTGCGGGGAGAAACAGCACTGCCCGCTCAACGCCCAGCTCTTGGTGGCTGGCCAGGGCTTCTTCCTTATCGGAGGAGCCAAAAATCGAGACCGGCACCTCGTCGACCGGGCGTCCGGCCTGCTCGGCCAGGGCGTGCAGCTCTTTTATCGACTCGGGCAGTGTCGAAGTGTCGAAGCCGACCGGAATCCAGCCGTCACAGTAGTTGATGACCCGCTTCAAGCCGCCATTGAAGGTTCCCATCAGAATCGGCGGGTGGGGCTTCTGAACCGGCTTGGGGTGGGCCCAGATCGGATCGAAGTCCACAAACTCACCGTGATACTCAGCCTCTTCATTGGCCCAGATTTCTTTCATGGCTTCGATCCGCTCGCGGCAGACCTTCCAGCGGCGATTAAACGGCGTGCCATGATTTTCCATTTCCTCGGCGTTCCAGCCGCCACCGATGCCAAACAGCAAGCGCCCGTTGGAGAGTTGGTCCACAGAGGCCACTTCGTTAGCCATGGTAATCGGGTCGCGCTCGATCACCAGGCAAATGCCGCTGCCGATTTTGATCGTACTGGTCACCGCCGCGGCTGCGGTCAAGGCGACAAACAGATCGTGGGTGTGCCAGTATTCCTTGGGCAACTCCCCGCCGCCCGGAAACGGGCTCTTGCGACTGGCCGGGATGTGGGTGTGTTCGGGAAACCAGATGGACTCGAAGCCGCGGTCCTCACACTCTTTGGCCAGCGTGTCGGGCCGAATGGCATAGTCCGTTGCAAACATCGTAATACCAATTTTCACTGCGTCCTCCTTAGGGTGAAGAGATAAGATAAGCTCTTTTCATGACAGCTTGCGCACGCCGGGTCAATGAGGGACGGGCAGCGCGGGTTCAGGCCTGTCCGTAAAACATCCGTTCCGCCGCTTCGCGCAGCTCGGCCCGAAAGTCCGGATGGGCCACGCTGGTCAGGGCCTGGGCGCGTTGGCGGAGATTCTTGCCGCGCAGCGTGGCGATCCCGTATTCCGTGACCAGATAATCAACAAAAGCCCGCGGGGTCGTGACCACGGTTCCAGGGGCCAGGGTGGGTACGATGCGGGAAATCCGTGAGCCGTCGAGGAACGAACTCGACGGCACCGCAATAATGGATTTTCCGCCGGCCAGACAGGCCGCAATGGAGAACGCCGTCTGGCCGCCCGTACCGGTGAACATCTGCCAGCCGATGGATTCGGACGCGACCTGTCCGGTAAGATCGACGCTCAAGGCGTTATTGATGGCCGTAAAGCGCGGGTCTTTGCTCAGCAGACGAATATCGTCGGTATAGTTGAAATCGTATAGCTCAAAGACCGGGTTCTGGTCGATAAAGTCCAACTCTTCGGCGCTCAACTGCGGGTGAAAGGCGGTGCCCACCACTTTGCCCGGATGAATGGCCTTGTTTGTTCCGGTCATGATCCCTTCCCGCACCAGGGCCACAACTCCCGGCGGAATAATCTCGGTCTGCATCCCGAGATCACGGCGGCCATACACATAGCCGAGCAGCGGGCTGGTCATATCACCCGCTCCAATCTGGATCGTGTCTCCGTCTTCCAGCAAATCGTTGGCGATCTGCATACAGATGGCGTCGATCATATCCTGCTTTTCCTGAGTAAAAGTCTCAGGCGTCACCAGCGTAGCCGGCGGACTCTGGCGTTCGACCAGGCACTCAAGTTCTGCGACATGGATTGTGTTCGTCCCACCGGTTCGGATGAAACTCGGGTCAACCTCGGCAATAATCCGCGAAGCCTGCTGGGTCATCAGCGGCGACATACCCACACTCGTACCAAAACTACAGTTGCCGTGTCGGTCAGGTGGCGACACCGTCACCAGATACACGTCCGGATCGTCAATACCGTAGGGGAGGGCCTCCGCCCGAAAGTAGGAGACCGGCACATAGTCGAGTTTACCCTGGTGGAGCAGGGGCCGTTCACGCCGGCTCAGATACCACGACTCGAAGTGGAAGTATTCGTCGAGGCCGGGCACGTTCCAGTCAAACAGGGACACCAGCGTGTTGAGGCGCAGGCCCCGCAAGCGTTCGCTGTTTTCGACCAGGGCCCGACACAGCGTGAACGGCGTCCCGGTCAGACCGGCGGTAAAAACATGGTCGGTCGGCGTGATCCGGTCAAGCGCGGTATCCACGCTCACCAATTTGTCGCTCCACTGCGCTTGCCAGGTCATGGCGGAGCCTCCTTGTCGCGCTCTCACACGTCCTACGGAATCAAGACGAGTTTCCCAACCGACTGACGCGATTCCATGTGGCGATGGGCCTCGGCTGCTTCCGCCAGGGAAAAGGACTTGCCAATCAGCAGTTTGAGCTTGCCTTCATCCATAAGTTGGAAAGATTCCTGAATGCCTTTTTGATGAACCTCCGGCATGGCCGAGACCGTATATAAAATAAAGCCGCTGACCTTGATGGATTTCTGGAACAGCCCGAACAGATTGAGGGGGTCAGGTACGCCGCCGGCTCGACCGTAGAGAATCAGATGACCGAGTGGCGCCAGACAGCTCAGGCCCTTCTCCAGGGTTGGCTTGCCCACCGCGTCGAGAATCAGGTCCACGCCCTTGCCGTCGGTCAGTTTCAGCGTCTCCTCGGCGAAGTCCTGGGTGGCATAATTGATAACTTCGTCCGCGCCGTACTCTTTGGCCAGGGCCGCTTTCTCATCGGTCGAGACCGTGCCGATCACCCGCGCCCCGGCCGCTTTGGCAATCTGCACCGCGGCCAGGCCAACCCCGCCGGCCGCAGAATGGACAATGACCGACTGGTCGGCGGTCAGATTATGGGAGGTAAAGAGCATATGGTAGGCGGTCAACACCTGAATCGGAAAGGCCGCGCCCTGCTCAAAACTGACCGAGTCGGGCAGGGCCATGACCTGGCCGGCTGAAGCGAGCGAGTACTCGGCATACGTCTTCATGCCGATCGACGTCACCCGGTCGCCCGGTTTGATCCCCTCGACGCCGTCACCAACCGCCTCAACCACGCCGGCGGCTTCAAGCCCTGGGATGTCCGGCAGCTTGGGCTGCATGGCATACTGGCCCTGGCGGAAGAGGGTGTCCGCGAAGTTGATGCCCACCGCATGGTTCTTGATCAGCACCTTGCCCCGCCGCACCTCAGGGGCGGGCGCCTCCCCGAGTTGTAAGACTTCCGGGCCGCCGAGCTGGTCGAAAAGAACGGCTTTCATATTCCTCTCCTTCTCACGTAGTATCGGCAGTCGTTGTATCCCTCACCCGGCCCTTCGACAAGCTCAGGGCCACCCTCTCCCAAGGGGAGAGGGTTGGGGACCGCCGGGCAATCTCGTTTGCAGCATACGTGAGAAAACGGGTCACGCCTGTGCGCTTGGACGTTTTCGTATGGCCGAGTACCAGCGCTGCACGTGCTCCCAGGCCGGATCGAGTTGAAAGTTCGACATGGCGGCAAATTCAATGGCAACAAACAGCGTGATGTCCGCCACCGAATATACGCCGGCCAGCCATTCGTTGTCTTGCAGATGCGTATCGAAGAGGGAGAGCCGTTCGCTGAGCGCCTGACCGGCTTCCGCTACAACTTTCGGGCTTTGTTCGACCCTCGCGGCAAAATACGGACTGGTATGTAAAAAGCGGCGGGTCCCTTGGAGCAAGATACCAAACTCCGCCCGGCGCTCCCAGGCCCGCACCTGGGCTCGTTCAAATGGCGTCGTGCCAAACAGCGGCGGGTCGGGATGCAGCTCTTCCAGATACTCGATAATGGCCAGCGATTCCGCAATGACTGAGCCGTCGTCGAGTTCGAGTAGCGGGACCGCGCCAAAGAGGTTTTTACGGAGATAGGCCGACGTTCTCTGCTCTCCGCTCAACAAGTCGAGTGGCTTGAGGGCGAGAGCAACCTCTTTTTCAGCCAGATACATCCGCACTCGACGACAGTTGGGCGACTGTGGAAAATCGTAGAGGTGCATGACAGGTACTCCTTCCAAAGGAATTGAACAGGAGCACAGCATACGGGAAGAGGCTTGTCCGCGTCTATGCGTAGGGGGAAGCACTGAGCCTTCCTAGACCGATTCACGATAGTCTCTGACTGCGCAGGGGGCTCCTGTCATGCCGGACGTGATCCGGCATCCATGCTTCGACTCCGCCCTTCCGGGCTCCGCGCTTCGGCTTGGCTCTCACAGACGGCGACAGTCCATCATGCCGTCGGTCCTGAGCGGAGCGAAGTCGAAGGGCCTGTCCGGCGGCTGGGAGCCTGGATTCCGGCCCCTGTTTTCGCAGGGGTGACGTTCTTTCGCCAGAATGACGGTGCTGGTGGATACATAACATCACCCGCTGCACGGGTCTTGCCTGTTGGCCTGGACTCAGCCACAACAGGCGTCATGTCGACCCCGAACACTAAACTCACAACCACCGTCGAAACCTATCTGACCGACCTTCCCGGATACGGGCCTCGGGTGGAGCGACCGGGGAGATGTCTTATTATGGGTCGCTGGAGAAGCTACTCAACGCCGTGGGTGCGACGCTGAAACCCAAGACGTTCTGCGTGGCCCAACTCGCCGACCAAGGGGCGGGCCATCCCGACTTCGGCCTCTACACGGCCAAGCAGGTACCGAAGGGCCAGCCGAAAGACGGCCAGACCCCGGAACGCGGCGTGGTCGAAGTAAAATCCGCCAGCGACGACGCCTGGTTGACCGCAGACAGCGCCCAGGTCAGCCGCTATTGGGAGCGCTATCGTCTCGTCCTGGTCACCAACACACGCGATTTTGTCCTGGTGGGTGAAGACCCGACAGGTCAGCCCGTAAAGCTCGAAACCTTCCAACTGGCCCGTGACGCCGAAGACTTCACCCAGCGTCTGGAGCATCCTCGCACCCTTGCCCGTGCCGTTGGCGCTGGCCTCGGCGAATATCTCTGCCGTGCCTTATCGCACAGGGCCGCCCTGACTGAACCGAAAGATCTGGCTTGGCTGCTCGCCTCCTATGCCCGCGACGGGCTCTCTCGGGTCGAGGCCACCGGCGACCACGCCCTGTCGCTTGCTGCCGTGCGCTCAGCGTTGGAGGAGGGACTCGGGGTACAATTTAAGGGCGACAAGGGCACACGCTTCTTCCATTCCACCCTGGTGCAGACGCTCTTCTACGGGGTGTTCTCGGCCTGGGTGTTATGGGCGCGGTCTGAACGGACGGGTAGAACACCCGCCTCGTTTGACTGGCGTGTGGCGGTCTGGCATCTGCGTGCGCCGATACTGTGGGCCTTGTTCCAGCAGATTTCCGATCCCGGTCGGCTGCAACCGCTAGGTCTGGTTGAAGTCCTGAACTGGACCTCTGCGGCCCTCAACCGCGTAGACCGCACCGCCTTCTTCACTAGGTTCAACGAGGGCGAAGCCGTCCCCTATTTCTACGAACCCTTCCTGGACGCCTTTGACCCTGACCTCCGCAAACAACTCGGCGTCTGGTCCACGCCTGCCGAAGTCGTCCGCTACATGGTCGCTCGCGTGGACAAGGCGCTGGAAGACGACCTGCATATCCCGGACGGGTTGGCCGCAGAGAACGTCTATGTGCTCGATCCGTGTTGCGGCACCGGGGCGTATCTGACGGAAGTGCTACGTCGGATTGCTGAGAATCTGCAAGGCACAGGTATGGGGGCGCTCGCCGGCGCGCGGGTCAAACGAGCCGCCCTGCACCGGGTGTTCGGCTTCGAGATCATGCCCGCCCCATTCGTGGTCGCCCATCTGCAAGTCGGATTGACCATGCAAGATTTGGATGCGCCTCTGGCGGATGACGAATGAACGGGCCGGCGTCTTCCTGACGAACGCCCTGACCGGCTGGGAACCCCACACCACCAAGCCGTTGCCCTTCCCTGAACTCGAAGAAGAACGCGACCGGGCCGAGCGGGTCAAACAGACCACGCCCATCTTGGTGATTCTGAGCAATCCGCCTTACAACGGCTATACCGGTATGGCCGTAGACGAAGAGCGGGCCCTGTCGGACGCCTACCGCGTGACCAAGCGGGTAAGGCGGCCTGAAGGGCAAGGCTTGAATGACCTATACGTGCGGTTCTTCCGCATGGCCGAGCGGCGCATTGCCGAGAAGACGGGGCAAGGCGTGGTGTGTTTTATCTCGAACTATTCGTGGCTGGATGGGCTGTCATTCACCGGGATGCGAGAATGCTACCTGGACGCCTTTGACGCCATTCGGATTGATTGCCTCAATGGCGATAAATACAAGACCGGCAAGACCACGCCGGACGGCTCCCCGGACCCGAGTATCTTTTCCACGCCAAGCGATCCGATGGGGATTCAGGTGGGCACGGCTATTGCGGCGCTGGTACGTAAGGCGGACCATGCACCGGCTGAAACTATCAGCTTTCGGCATCTGTGAGGGCAAGCGAAGCGCGAAGAATTAGTGGAGACGGCGGAGGCAGAACCGAACGTGCTCTATGATGATATCGAACCCGTGCTACCGCTGGGTTTGCCATTGGTCCGAACGGCGGTCAGCGAGGAGTATTTCCACTGGCCGGCGCTGCCTGAGTTGTTCCCTCAGTTTTTCGCTGGAGTCGTTACGGGACGAGACAGCTTCCTCATAGACACGGACATTGACCGCCTTCGTGAGCGCGTCTTGGACTATTTCGATGTGGATTTGAGTCATAAAGCTTGTGGACGAGAAGCGAGCCGACTACTGGCCACATGTGTTTGAGGGAATGTGTGGCTGGTTGCTCAAAAAAAATCGTCGCAAGAGTGGGAGCCAGCGCCAGTCATTACGCACATCAGTAATAAGAAGCTGCTAGACTTTGCTGCATCTTGTTTCCCAACTTGGCTCCAGGGTGACGACCTCAACAGTGGTAGCACAGACCGGCGTCCCAATCTGTCTGTTGTCGCCCAACGTTATCTCGACCGCCTCGACTTGGGCGTAAAGGACCTGTTTCATCATGTTTTAGCCGTCCTGCACGATCCAACTTACCGTGAGGCCAACGCCGACGCGCTACGCATGGACTGGCCCCGTATCCCGCTCCCCGGTTGGCCCGATGGAAACGCTTCCGAGGCGGCGGAAACACTGACCCGCTCTGCTGCACGCGGACGTGAATTGGCCGCCCTGCTTGATCCTGAAACCCCCGTCCCTGGCGTGACAACCGGAACCCTGCGCCCGGAGGTCACTGCTATTGCCGTTCCCGCCACGATGGACGGGCGGAATATGGATGGGGACGATTTCGCGCTGACCGCCGGATGGGGTCATTTTGGAACGGGCGACACGGTGATGCCGGGCCAAGGGCGGGTTGTTGAACGCGCCGCCTTGGGTGACGCCCTGCCGCTCCTTGGCGCTACGACCTTCGATATCTATCTGAATGGTGATGCCTTTTGGCGTAACGTCCCGGCGGCGGTCTGGCGCTACAAGCTGGGTGGTTATCAGGTGCTCAAGAAGTGGTTGTCGTACCGGGAACGGGGGGTGCTGGGGCGGGCGCTGATGCCGGAGGAGATGTTGTATTTTGCGGAGGTGACGCGGCGGATTGGGGCGATATTGGTGGCTACGGGCCCTTTGTCTTTCTCGTGAGCTGGCAGAATTTTCTTGTCGGGGTTGACTTTTGTCAATTTTCATATAGAGGACGGTTGTCCCTTATATGAAGTAAATTCTCTTTTATGACCCATAAGGGAACCCAGCCCTTCTACTTACCACACACCATTATAGTGCCCCACAAACAAAAATATAAAGTGAGGCGGGCGCGGTGCCATATGAGGAACCTCTGACTGGGAAAGAAGTGAGCCAAACGCGTACTGATATGCAAAGGAGGTAGAAGTGCGTTCTCTGACTGCTTCTAAATGGTTTCGTATGATTTTTCCCGCGCCACTCACCCACATCCCCAGCGAGCAAGAGATTGAGCAACGGAGCGACGAACTCGCAAAGGAGGTCGTGTGTCGGCATGCCGAAGGCAGCGTCTTGTTAGCTGATGGCAAGTTTGAATTATCTGGCGACTTATTTGCCGAAGATGGAGACCCCCAGGGGGGTTCCAAATGATCCCGGATCAGTACCGGGATAAAGTCACCAAGATTAAGGAACTCTATAACACGGCTGAGGCAGACCTCAAGAATGTAGGTCGCGAAAAGCAGGCTATCGTCGTTACTGGTATCAATCAGTGCCGGTACGTCGGGCAGCATTTGCTGCGGGCACTGACCACGTCAGATGCAAACAGCATTGATGAGAATCTTGATGCGGCCCTGAGGCACGCACAGCGTGCAATCTATGACATTAACGATTCAGGTATACAATACTACATAGAGCAAATTGATGAGATTCGGCTCAAACACTTCCCAACCGTGGACTTTTCAAGCGTAATTCAGAACTACAATGAGATAATAGAGAAAATCGGAGAGGCTAGGTCGCTTAGCGAAACAACAGCGAAGAGCTTGGAAAATCGGGAACAGTTTTACGAGGATGCACGAGAGCATGTATCACGACTTCGGAAATATCATCAGCTTCTGGTTGAATACCGACCAGACTTAGTACGTGCGGTCAAGAAGGAGAATGCAACCAAGCTCTATACTTGGGCAGGCATTGCTATCTCGCTTGTAGCCGCTCTAGCCTTGGTAATCAGGTTAATGCAAAACTCATGAATTCTATTTCTCATGAGATGTCCTCACGTCATCCCCTGTCTTCTTGTCAGAAACAGCCACGTAGGTCGGATTAACGGAGCGTAATCCGACGACCCTATACTGCTAGATATTAACGCCGGTATTAACGCTTGGCGCTGCATCAATTGCCGAGTAGACCAGGGCAATCGCCTCCTGCATCCGTTCAAGCAACTGGTCAATTGACGTGCCCTGAGTGTGACAGCCGGGAAGGGCGGGAACACTCCCCACGTAATAGCCGTCTTCATCCTTCTCGATAATGATGGTGTATTCAGTCCTCATTTGCTGCTCCCCTGATTCGGTGCGGATACCGTTTCGCGGTCTTGGCGTTGTGTCCGGCGGCAAGGGTCCTCTTCAGAAAATACGCGCTGCGCCTTAACCGGCGAATGACTTGAGCAAGAGTGAAACGACATCGCGCTGGTCATCCACTTCACGACCAACAGTTCCCGTTCAAGGTATGTAATGTCGGCCTTGGTCACCAGACTTTATTCTGACATGGCCTGATCGGCCGCATGAGCCTTCATGCTCATGGCGCAACTATAGGACCGTTCCTTATTTTGCTCATTTTCTCGATCATGCCGCCTCGACATCGGTGCGGGTAAAGTCGTCGCCCTTGAACAGCAGAGGCTCGTTCTCGACCTTGGCCAGCGCGTAAGCGAAACAGTCGCCGAAGTTCAATGCCGCCGGGTGATTGCCCTTGCCGAAGCGACGCCATGCCCGCCGGGCCGCTTCCAGATGTTCGGTCGTGACCGGTATCAACTCGATTTCGGCGCGCTCCAAAAAAACGTCGAGTTCGTGACCCGCCGCCGCGGCTTTCCACGACGATGGATGTCTCCAGCACGTTGGCGACTGACATGCGACAGGGCGAAGCCGTCGCAATGCCCTTCTCATAGGTCTCGGCATCCGCTTCGCCAAACAGGACCGCCAGCACTGCCGAGCTGTCGATGATCACTTTGGCAATCCCCGCTCATCGTAGAGCAGGTCGCCATGCTCCACGGAGGACGGTCCCGGCCCCAGCAGTTTGGCACAGCGCTGTCCGATGGCGTGCAGCTCCCGCGCGAGGACGTCCGCATCGTGCCGGCGTTTCTCGCGTGCAAGGCGTTCGCGCAACGCGACGGTAATCACGCCGGTCATGGTCTCGCCGGTCAAACGCGCCAGTTCACCGGCCAGCCGGCAGGTTTCATCGTTCTTGATATTGAGGCTCATAATCGTCCTCCGGGTAGAATAACGTGTGTGAAGTCTACCCTACGCCGGGCCACGATCATGTACAACACCCTGGCTTTCCAAACTTTATAGCGGTTCAGATGAGCGGATTCGTCCAACGCAATCCTGGAAAGCGCGCCATGTCCGCGTCGGTGGAATGGATTTCGGCTTGATGTTCGATTACGAGAGCGGCCAGGGGCGCATCCGTCGTCAGATTACCCGCCGTACCGACCGCTTCAATCAGACCAAACAGGATGTCGGCATGTCGAGTTCCGGGATGGATGAGGGCCGTTTGCGGACGGTCAAGCCAAGACCGCACTCGGCGACAGGCGCCGCCCACGTCGAGTGGATTGTCGAGGAGCTTCGCGTGCGTCGAGATGCGAATGAAATCCAGGGGAGGCCCACTGTCTCTGTTCCATTCATGAGCGCTTCCCACCATTCATGTGCGGCTTGGTGCCGGCGGGATGCCGAATCGTGGGCATAGAGCAACAGGTTGACGTCGGGGATGATCACCGTTCGAGCTTTCGGGAAAGCGCTTCCACCTCCAACTCGTCCACGAGTTGATTGAGCCTGTCGACGTCAACACCGGGTTTGAAGTGAAAGGCATGGGGTTCGACTTTGAACGGTGGCAATCGCATCGTCTTCCCCTGGGCGCCGAGGCCGACTCGCAACGCATCGTTTACGACGGCCTTCATGCTCCTGTCGGTGCGCCGCATCTCCCGCTGCAGCAGCCGTTCGACATCGGGGTCAATGGTTAGTGTGGTACGCATGTAGGCATCATGATGATCTTGATATGTGCTGTCAATTCATCTTCCTGAACACGCTGGGCGGCTATCAGCAGAGAGAAGCACATCAAGAAGTGGAAGCAAGCCTGGAAACTGGCCCTGATCGAAAAACAGAATCCGACTTGGTGGGATTTGTATGACGCTCTCGTCTGACTGGATTCCTACCCCTGCTTTCGCAGGGGTGACGTTCTTTCGCAGGAATGACGGGACCGTCTTGCTTATATTGTCGGCGGTTGGCTGGAGATGTTGCGCTTGGAGTCGGTCCCGTGCGCCATCTCCACACATTCGGTCTGCTCCTGGACTTGCTCCACCAGGGCTTTCACCTCCTCAACATTACGGGATATCTCTCGGAGGTGCGAAGTGGTGGTGAGTTCGCCGATCGTCCACATGAAGACACCAATCATCAGACAAATCCAATACAGGATGGCTGCGCTTTCGGTATTGAGAGAACTCTTGATCTGTTCCGTATTCATGGCTGCTGTCGCTCCTCAAGGTAGCATTCCTCTGCCTTGTAGCAGAATCCATCCGGCGATGTGACCGTTCAGGGGTCGATTCTGGAGGGGTGGGGGTGGCTCAACCGGGCGCTCATGCTAAGAACACCGTCCATGCTGCTGCCATACTACGAAGTCCGGGCCGGACGGGGACCGTATGCGCTGATGCTGCACGGCTTTCTCTCAAGTCGGGCGCAGTGGCTGCCCAACCTGGAGGCACTTGCTACCGTGTGCCGTCCGGTGGTGGTTGAGCTGTTCGGCCACGGTCGTTCGCCTGTCCCCCACGACCCCCACGAGTACGCACCGGATCGCTACGTGGAGGCGTTTGAACGCATCCGGGAGGCGCTCGGCGTGGCAGACTGGTTTGTTATTGGTCAGTCGCTGGGAGCCGGCCTGACCCTTCGCTATGTCCTGGCCCATCCAGACCGGGTTCTGGCCCATCTGGTGACTAATTCCTCGACCGCGTTCAGCAGCATGGACTGGGTGCGAGAGATACGGCCGGGGACCGACAAACTGATTGCGCTGGTAAAGCGCGATGGGGCGGCTGCGCTCGAAAGAATCGCCGTTCATCCAAAGCATGCGCGCCGTCTTGCACCGGAGTTCAAACAGGCGCTGTGCACAGATGCGACGCGCCACGATCCCCTCGGCGCAGCCTACACGGCGCGCTATACCTCACTCGCCGATCCGATCGATCCAGAACTGATGAAAACCAATAAGGTGCCGACCCTGCTGGTATGCGGCACGCAAGAAGAGCGCTTTGCGCCGCGCCGCCGCTTTGCCGAGCAGACCTTACCCCATTTGGAAGTTGTTGAGGCCGAGGCCGGGCATGCGGTCAACCTTGAAGCGCCCGAAACCTTCAACCGAGCGGCCGTCTCGTTTTTGCAGCGCTTTACATAAAAAAGGGCGACCCGGAGGTCGCCCCTGTCGCGCGAAGATTCCTGCGCTACTGCGCTTGCGCGCCGTTGATATAGTCTTCCAGCACCCGGTTGCCGAAGCGCACCAGGAGTTCCTGGTCCTGGAGGATGAATTCCTTTTTCGCGCCTGAGGCGAGCACTTCTTGGGTCTGCTCCAGCGTGCTGGCATCTTCGGTGAGGATGTCGCGGAAGATGACCTTGCTGTATTCCTGGCTGAAACGCTGGGGGACGGTGTGGGCCCTTGGAAAATACGTCCGCACTTCCCAGAGAGACCGGTCAGCCGCCAACGGCCAGAAATTATACGTAAAATACGTACCGTGGCCCACATCAACAAAAAAGTTGGGGAAGAAGATGTTGAGGTCCAGCGACCAGCGCGGGTCGCGGGTGGGATTCACCCCCGGCGGCAAGGATTCGCGCGTGAACTCATTGGGAATGATGAGTGCTCCGGCTTTATACGCCAGGGCCTCAACCGGACTGGGCTTGTGTTCGGGGTTGCCGAAGGCAGAAAGCTGGCAGTGGCGTTTGAAGAGCCGGAAGTCCAGCGCGTGCCCATAGGGATTGTCGCGGCTGGTAAAGGAGTCGGGCAGGCTGCGGGTATGCAAAAAGGCCACGTGGTAGGCTTCCTGAAAGGCGTCCTTAATCAGTTTCCAGTTGCACTTGATTTCCGTTTGCCAGGAAAAACATTGGCTGGACGTCTCGGCAAAGGGATAACCGCTCAGCCGTTCGGCAAACTCGCCCAGGTATTCCTGGAGGGTTTCGGTCGGGTTGGGATCAACATTGACAAAAATGAACCCCTCCCAGGTATCGACCGCGACCGGCGTCAGCCCTAAGCGTTCTTTCTTGAGATCAAAAAAACTCTCTTCGTCCGGCACGAATTTGAGGGTCCCGTCGAGTCCATAACTCCAGCCGTGAAACTTGCAGGTGAAGTTCTGGCAGGAACCGGCGCTGTTCCAGACCACCTTATTGCCGCGGTGGGCGCACATATTGTGAAAGGCGCGGACCTGGCCCTTTTTGTTACGGGTCACAATCAGAGAGGTGCGACACATGGGCAGGTCTTTGACAAAATAATCGCCGGGATTCGGGAGCTGCTCAACCCGACCGACATTCAGCCAGACTTTCCGAAAGACGTGCTCCTGTTCGAGCTTGAAATACTCCTCGGAGATATACGGCTCAATCGGAATGGGGTCGGTGTCAAAGTTGTACTTCTCGTGCCAAGTCAGGTCCGCTCCGTTTGTCAGCGGCGCGTCGAGTGCAGCAGTTGCCATACAGGTGCCCTCCTTTGCTTTCCTGTAAACGCCATTCCTGTGAAGAGGAAACGTGTCCTTTCCACAGCGGTAAAAGCTGGACACGTTTCCTCTTCTTAGCATTTTCAGGGCGTTTCCTACTAGAGGCCGGCAGTATAATCCCCTAGACTCAAGAATACGTCTCCGCCAGCAGCCGAAAGCGGTCCTCTATGTCTGACCCGATTCCCCGCCAACCGGTTCCGTCTCTTGAAACGGACCGCACCTATCGACCCGGCTGGCTGCGAATCGCCTGGTTTCTGGGCCGCCCGCCGGCCCTCACCCGCCGGCAGTGGCGCGTTCTGGGCCTCGTGGCGGCAGCCTCTTTTTTTGAGATGTACGACCTGTACCTGTTCACCCTGTCTCTCAAACAGATACAGGCCGGACTGGGGATTGCCGAAGACCAGCTCGGCTATCTGGGCTCCATTGTCCGTTTTGGTGCGCTGCCGGCCTTTGGCGTCGCCCTGGTCGCCGACCGCATCGGCCGGCGGCGGGTACTGCTGTTCACCATTCTGGCCTATACCGTCTTTACCGGTGCCACCGCTTTTTCACCTGATGCTGCCGCCTTTGTGATGTGCCAGTTTTTCGCCAGGACCTTTGCCGTGGCCGAGTCGCTGCTGGCGGTCGTGGTGATTGCCGAGGAATTTGACCCCGGAGTCCGAGGTTGGGGAGTTGGCGCGTTGGCCGCCATCCAGTCTACGGGTGCCGGGCTGGCCGCGCTGCTCTTTGCCCTGGTCGGACATATGGAGCACGGCTGGCGGGGTCTGTATCTGGTTGGTCTGGGTCCTCTGTTGCTGCTTGCCTACTGGCGCCGGGCACTGCCCGAAACGGCTCGATTCGAAGCGTACCACCAGCAGCGCACGGATACCCTGCTTCAGCCTATTGTGAATCTCGTGCGTATGTATCCGGGTCGCCTGCTGGCCGTGACCAGCGTGTTGTTTGTGGTTGCCGTTGCCGAGTCGGCAGCCAATTTTTTCGGCCCGAAATATCTCCAGGACGTCCATGGTTGGACACCGGGCGGCGTGGGTCTGCTGACGTTTGGGGCCGGGGCATTTGCGATTGTGGGCAATACGTTTGCCGGCTGGCTGAGCGACCGTATCGGGCGCAAGAAAGTCGCGATTGGTTTTCTGATCGGGCAGGTGACATTCACCATTGCCTACTACAACGTGCCGGCCCTGTTTGTGATCCCCAGTTGGGTATTGATGATTTTCACCCTGCTCGGCGTTAATGTCGTGCTGGCCGCGTATGGCTCTGAACTCTTCCCGACCTCCTATCGCTCAACGGCCGCTGGAGTACGGGTGATTATTGCGACGGTGGGGGGAAGCATCGGTCTGATGCTCGAATCAGTCTTGTACGGCGTGTATCAGTCGCACTGGCCAGCGATTTCAACCCTGGTCCTGCTCATGCTCTTCACCCCGGTGTTGGTCGCTTTCATCTTTCCTGAGACCAGCGGTCGCACGCTCGAAGATATTGCTCCGGAACGATAAACGGTTCGGGCTGACCGATTTATTGTTCTGTGTCTGAATCTGGCGGGAAGAGGGTATCCGCCTTCTTTTTGACCTGCTTGGCCAAGTCGCGCCGCCCGGCGAGTAGATAGCGCCGAATGGCCTGCTCAAAGGACTGCTGGGCTGCCTGCGTCTTGCCCTGGTGAAAATAGGCTTCCCCCAGACTCATATAAGCTTCCGCCTTGTCAGGGTTGGCATCCAGCACCGCCTGCAGTGCTGTCACTGCCTCAGCGTACTGCTTTTGGGCGAGATAACCCTGTCCGAGTGCCAGTTGAGTATCAATATTATGAGGGTCGGCCGCGGCCGCGGCGATATAGGCTTGCAGGGCATCGTCGAGACGGCCCTCTGCTTCGTGGACCCGTCCGAGCTCAAGCTGGGCCACGCTTGAGCGTGGATCAACCCGTACCGCGGCTTGCAACTCGCTACGGGCTGCGCTCAGGCGGCCTTGTTGCCTGGCAATCGTCCCACGGTTGATATGGTAGGTTGTCATCGCTCGTTTCGCGCCCGGATGATTGGCATCGATATTCAGGGCCTGGCGAAACTTTTGCGCCGCAAACTCCGTATTGCCGATCTCATTGGCCAACGCCCCAATGCGATAATAGGCTTCGGCGTTATTGGGGTTCTCTTCGATGGCCTCTTCATACTCCTTCATAGCCGGGGCAAACAATGTGCGGCTTTCAAGCTCTCTTGCCGAGGTCATGAAATCTTTTTTCTCAGCGGCGCAGGCAACCAGAAGAAGGCCACTCAGCCCGTACACGATCAGGCAGGATAGGGCGTATTGATGCTGCATCCTGGCTGCATCGTAAGCGCTCGGGCAGTGTGAGGCAATTGGGTCGGTTAGGTTCTTTGGGTCCATAGACTCAACGGACTCAACCGTTCGTGCTGAGCGTAGCCTCAGAGGGGCGAAGTCGAAGTACGCCTGGGACAGGACTTGCCAGCAGTAGCAGCCGAATATATCGGTTTGGGTCACGTATGGTTCATACGGCTGTGATCTCAACCGGAGGAGGGAACGCTCCTTCTCCACTGACACAATTTGGCGGGCTCTCGCTACTGAAACGAGCGCTGCTGACGGCCCAGCGAGTGGGTGTACGTGCCTGCTACGTATTGGCTCACAATGAAGAGACAGCAGCCCTGCAAGGCTCGCTGGAAAATGATCCGCAACTCACCGCGGATGTCGTGTGGGTCACGCCGCACAGTCCGCTACCGGCGGGTCCGCCTCCCTTCGACGGGGCTCAGGACAGGTCCGAGGCCGGCCACTGCCTGATCTTTTCATGCGATACGCTTTTCCGCCCGGCCCTGATTCAGGATGGAGGGAAAGAAGACGAGGATGGCTGGCAGATGCGTGGCGACTCCAATCATGCAAATCTGGCGGTTGTCCCTGTTTCACAACTCGCCTCGCTGCTGGCGGCCTGGACCCAGGAGGGCAGCCTGTTGCAAGAGCCCATCGAACAGCTTCCTGTGCGGTCTCCCGGTCGGCACTTCTTGTATCGTTTGACTCAACAGGATGACTGTGGTGCGGTAGAGTGGATTTTTTTCCTCACCCTGGAGAACCCGCGTGACGGTCTGGTTGATACCTATCTCAATCGTAGCTGCTCCCGGCTGCTCACCCGCCTCTTTCTCCGCACCCCGCTGACGCCCAATCAGATTACCGTCCTGTCGTTTCTGACCGGACTGCTGGGCGCGAGTTGCTTTCTGCTTGGCAGTTATGGCGGATCGGTGCTTGGGGCGCTCTTGCTTCAGTTCTCGACAGTCCTTGACTGCGTGGACGGTGAGGTGGCGCGAGTCAAAATGCTGGAATCGTCGCTGGGCGAGTGGCTCGACATCACCCTGGATACGGTGGTCCACATTGCTATCTTTCTCGGGGTTGGGGTGGCGGTGTGGAAACAGGATGGACTGGCCGCTGCCCCGCTGCTCGGCGGGCTGCTGGCCGCGGCCGCGTTCATTTCCTTCCCCTTGGTAACCCGAGCCGAGAAAACCGAAGACGCTAGTCGGGCGCGGGGCGGCTGGGAAGATGTCTGGATTGACAAGATGGTCGCCGGGCTGACCAGCCGCGATTATTCTCTGCTCGTGCTGCTGTGTGCCCTTGTCGGCAAACTGGCCTGGTTTCTGTGGGCCGCGGCTATTGGTGCCCAGGTGTTCTGGGTCGTACTGCTGGGTCTGCTCTGGAAGGCGGGCCGCTTGCGACGTTCAGCTTGAAAAATCTTGATCTGCCCAGCCATCGAGGTCTGAGTCTACCGGGTATTTGCCATAGCCACGCTGGTAGGCTTCTTCAATCGCCTCCCGGTGCTTCTTACGCAAATAGTCAGTCACCGCCCGACGGATGACCGCCGAGCGGCCATTCCGTTGTACCTCTTCGTTCCGGTCGAGCGTTTCCAGGGCCCCTTCGTCAAGGGTAATTGGATTGCGGCACTGTCTGCATTTGGCCCTGCGTGGCTGCATTTTCTTGGGGGTGGCTGAAGTTGGGGTCAAACGCAGCCACTCGGGTGGGGCAAATGCCGCCACTCTCATTCAGGGTCGGCATCTTCTACACTGCATAGCTATGGACATTGAAGAGCAAGAGCGGATGTTGGGCCAGACCGTGCTCCGCATCCGTGAGAAAGAGACTGAGCGACGGTGTCTGCAACGCCGGGCTGACGACCTCACCCAAGCTCTCGGAAAAATCTTGGCGCTCCATAGCCAGAACAAGCATGACGATGAACCCATGATGCGGCTCAAGCAGCTTCCCAAAGAGCCCCGGCTCTGTGTGCCCCCGATCTATGTCGGCGGAGCGAATGGGCAAGCCGTCTCCCAAGTGAGTGAACCCTACGACACTACGCGGGTGCTGATTTATTAGAACGCCACCGACCCCTAGTGGGGTAAGGAAGAAGGCATATGAACAATCTGCACGACATCGCAAAGGCCGGAGAATTTTGCCTCCAAGAAGCGATCCTGACGGCGCTGGCGCAGCAGCCAGAGGACGGGTTGAGCGTGCGGAAAATCGCGGTCGCGCCGGACCTGTCAGGAGCAGGCTGTGAGAACATGATCGAAAGTCACCTGAAACACCGCCTCAAACAGGCCCACAAAGTCTATGCCACGCGGGGGCAGAATCCCCTGTGGATGTTGACGAAAGAGGAGCGCGCGCGCAGAGGCGGATAAGGCAGGTCGTCACTTACTGCCATACTCAGAACGGCCTATAACAGGCGTTCTGAGTATGGCAGCGCATCCAAATCGATGTGGAGCGTATGAATGCCGAGCACGAGCGGCCAGACGCCCCCGGTTTCAGTGCCACAGAGACCAAGAACAATCTGGTGATCGAGTGGATCGCAGGAAGGCACTCCCATCTCTGTACGTTGGTCTATCGCCCTGGATCACAAAGTATTGATGTCACCGTAGACAATGAGCGGACCCATACGATCACGACGCGGTGGAGTGATAAACGGGCACGCTGCTATATCCTGCTGTCCAAGACGGATTCCGGCCAAGATCAGAAGCCATTGAAATTTCGCCATAAGCACCTCTGGAAGGTGGTCCAGTGCATCCTGGAGCCGCTGTTCTTCCCCCCCCCACACCCCACACTCATAGGCGTGATCTTACTCCGGCTCCAGGCAGCAACTAACAGGTGGTTCCCTGTCCAAACGCCGCCACTCCCCCCATGTAAATGCAGCCACTCAGATCGCCCCGAATAGCCGCGTTTGAGCCCCAGTGGCCGCATTCAGCCAGCGCCGGGATTGCTCTCATGTGGACATTCTATGTGGACAAAATATCCACATCAATACGGAGACGATAAGATTGAGATTCGGGGCCAATACGGATACTGTCCTAAGCAGCAGAGATCGTGTCATATTAAGGCCAGAAGCAGGATGAGCACACAAACAGCAACTGCTAACGTGAGCGATATATCCCCGGCACCAGGACAGCACATAATCCTGGACGGCATCAGTTGGGAGACCTATGAGCGCTTGGTCTCAGACTGTCAGGATAGCCACGCCGCTCACTTGAGCTATGACCGGGGGATACTCGAAATCATGGTCCTGTCTTTTCGGCATGAAACAATCAATCGGACCCTTGCCCACCTCGTTTCCCTAGTTGCCGAGGAGTTGCAGATTGACACGGTTCATGCTGGTTCGACAACATTCAAGCGACAGGATATCGCCCAGGGGTTTGAGCCGGATTCCTGCTTCTATATTCAGCATGAAGGATTCGTCAGCGGCAAGACCGAAATCGATCTCAACAGTGACCCACCGCCCGACCTTGTCATTGAAATTGATATTAGCAGCTCCTCACTCAATAAATTCCCTATCTATGCCCACATGGGTGTTCCCGAAGTATGGCGCTACGACGGGACACGGGTATTCTTTTTTGTCCTAGTCGGCGAGCAGTATGAACCCGCTCAGGAGAGCCGGGCACTTCCGTTGCTGAGTAGTAGCGTGGCGACCGAGTTTCTTGAGGTCAGCACGAAACTGAAGAGCACCGTCTGGACACGTCGGGTCCGAGAATGGGCACGGCAGGCGGGTGGGGCCAACTAGACTTTCTAAATTGACAACTAGGCAGGTCATCTTTAGAGAGACAAGCGGATTTCCAGAATTTCTATTGACATGCGCCATCATGTATACTATGTAGTACACATGACATTGGGAAGTTACCTTCGCGTAGCTAGGGAAAAGCGCCGTTGTCAGGATAAAGCATTCTCTGTTCGTCAGGTTGCGCAACGTGTCGGCATCGAGCCTGCCTATCTGAGCAAAATAGAGCGGGAACAGGTGCCTCCTCCCTCGGAGGCGACTATCCGGCGGCTGGCGAAGGAGCTGGAAGAAGACCCTGATCTTTTGCTGGCAATGGCAGGAAAGGTATCGAGCGACCTCCGAGCCATCATCCTGAGCAGACCGCAGCTGTTCGCGGACTTGTTGCGGCAACTGAAGGAGGTGCCGGAGCGGGCGATTCTAAGGGTCGTTCGAGAGATTCGAGATGGCGAGTGGTAAGCAGCACTGAAACGTGCCCGAACAGGAAGAAGGAGGGCTTTGTGATGAAAAAACTGATCGTGGCAGGCACGCTGACCCTGGTTCTCAGCAGCCAAGCTGGGGCTTTTGAATGGTGGGAGGTCACGGGGGATGGCAAGCGCCCGCTGACCAGGGAGGAATTGGCAGACCTGCCTCCCCAACCCGATTGCCTTGGCGATACCGATATTTCACTCAGCGACTGCCTGACAGAACGGGGCGAATGGGACGAGTTGGCCGACGCCCGCCGGCGGCAGACAGACGAGGAGGAGGCCGAACGGCGGGAGGCATGGCGGGAGGAAGTGACCCGTCTCCAGAACGAGCCGGAGCCCCATCCCTCGTTCTGGAGACGGCTGGGGTTTGCCCTCCTCACGGGTCTGGCCGCCGGGGCATCGAGCTATGAGCCGCCCCGCTACGACACCTCCATCCCTCCGCCCCAACCGTCTCCCTTTCTCATACAATCGTTTGCGGACGACTACGTCGCTGAGTCGGCCCGGTTCATGGCGGAGCACCGGGCACGAAGGGCAGACCGGCGAGCTGAGAGGCAGGCATTGGAGCAGACCAGGTGGAGGGACCGGATGGAGCAGGAAGCCAGAGAGCGGCAGGGTCGTATGCTTGAGGAGGCGCGTCGTCCCCTCGTGTCATTGACCCCGGCTTTACTCCGTACCCCTGTGGTTTTATCCGGAGAAATGCTCGGGCTTATGAGGCGTGTCAGCGCGACTGGATAGCTCATAACCCGAATGAATACATCTTGAATGCGATCAGATGAGATCCCATACGACCAGACGAAGTGAAGCACCGCATGGTAGGGAGAAAAACGAGAAGCACGAAGGAGGAACAATGATCGAACTGAGCAAGAGACAGTTGGTTTTTCGGTTCCCGGAGGTCCATCAAGATGCCGTATGCCGAATCGAATTTCAGCGTACACTACGTATACCGGACGATGGGAACACCTACCACCTGCCGCCAGGCCTGGGGCGCTTCCCCCTCAAGCATGTAGACGACTATGCCGCCGGGCTGCCGGCAGCCTGGGCTAAACACGGGGGAGTCTTCCTGCCTATGTATCAGGCCGAGGCGCTGTGGATCAACTTCAGCGGTGATTATCCTATGGCCGTCAAGGTGGCTGCCGGAAAGAGAGACGCGATCACCGGACGGGGCTGGGGGAACGAGTTGTCTAGGCGGCGTCAGGACTATGTGGTGATTCCCGACCAACCCTGGCTGGACGGCTTCTGCGTAGAGAGAGGGTTGATTCGGCAGTTTGTCGCTATGCCGCTCGGAGAAGGCTACACCGCTGAGGAGCAGCTGACTGACGCGGCGCGGTACGGTGGCCTTCAGATCGTCGTCTATCCCATGAAGGCGTTGGTGTATGAGGGCCGACAGCGGAGGGTGAAGGTGGGAGCGCCCACGTGTTACGCTGCCGACAGCGTAAGTGAAATGGGGCTCGCGCCCGGCGGTCGTATGCGCCAAGCGCTCTACAAGGATGGCTACGGTTTAGAGGCGTGGGACACCTCGGTGCGCTCCCGCTGCTTTATACACATTCTCAATAGCCTTCAGTATTTTGAAGTCACCGGGAAAAGGCCGCCCCACCAGCCGCCTACGGCAGCGGAATATACCGAGGCGGGACTGCCGTGGTTTGACTTCTACGCCGCTGACCAGAAAACCCTGCAAGGTGCGAAGAAACTGGCCGGCTTGGATAGTGTTGCGACGAAATTGAAAAAAACGGGAAAGGACTTGACAGGGAACGAATCCGTAGTGCCGAACGTCGTAAAAAAGTTACGAGGAGCCACAGTGAGGGAAGGACAATTCTAGCGAGTAGGCGGCACACAAGGGTTCATTGAACTGAAGAAAGAAACCAAGACGTTTAACCAGGAAAAACAATAGGGTGGGTCAGCTTTTTCGGGAGACGAATAGGGACGGCTCTATCAAGCAGTCTCATAGTGATTGCTGAGGCCGGAGAGCAGAGGCTGAGCTCAGGCGGCGCGGTGGGCACTGATCGCTTCCCGAAGCCCTTCAAGTAGCCCTGCCAAGTGGGTTTGTTCGCGTCCCACGTTTGCAAGTCGATCCTCCAGACGGTCCATGCGCTGGGTCAGGCCATGATTACCGTTCAGGATGAGCCCGGCGAGGGCCACGGTTGCGGCGATGATAGCGATCAGTTCTGGTGTCATGACGAGCCTCAGCTTGGGTTAACATTATTTCTGGTAGGAAGTAGGGGCGACGCATACATCATCCCTACGAAGGCGGGAGAGCGTAGGCTTCTTTTATCTCCTGTGCTGCCTTAGCCGCTGTCTTGAACGCTTTTTCCAGTCGCCCGCCCAAGTCTTCAGGCCAATCTATATTCCCCGAGTCATATGCAAGAAACACAGCAATTTTCAGACAGTCAATTGTCATTTCGGGAAGTCCGTTGAGTATGAGGGACAAGGTGCAGGGAGTGAAGTGAACGAATTGATTTCGGAGCCGATTGAGGTCTTTGATTGATTTTCCTTGAGTTCCTTCAGGCGTAAACTTTTTGCTGGTTACATAAAAAAGGACGGTCTCGCTTTTGATCTTCTCATACAGATTGAGAAAGCTGTCCATTTTCAAATCCGCCGGAAGCGGTGCGCCACTTTCGTAAGCGTCCAGCCATCGTCTTGCGTCCTTGGGTTTCAGCATCCTGAGATTATTGCCTCCTCTAAGTGCTAAGGCCATCATGCCCTGCAAGGCGCTGTGGAGCGCCAGGATAACCCACTTCCACCGATACGAGTCTTTGAGTACGCGCGCGAGTTCGTCTGAGGAGGCCTCCAAGGCAGATACTGTTTCTACGAATGTGTCAGTAACAGCAACATTGGAACGAACAAAATCAGGGTCGGAAACCCACTCTCCGGCTTCCAGTTCCCATATCAACTGTCGTTCCTCTTCGTCTAGCGGTTCTTCGTAGATATGTTCGTCGGGCATGGCTACTCCTCGCCTTGTCGAAAATATCTTTTCTTCATGTCGCTGTTTGGATAGATCGTTTTGAGAAAGTACGCGTTAGCTTCTTCTCTATACGGGACAACGTAAACATATTCATGAAGCGAAACAATAAAGAGACGCTGATTCGGATGACGTTGTGGATTGTGATGTTTTAAGTCATCAAGGAGATGATCTTCCTCAATTGCCTCTACAATCTCTTCAAAACTAACTCCTCGTTCTTTTTTGAGACGGATGTTTTTTTCAGTGTTCCATCTAAAGGGCTTCAGTCTCCGAAGCTTCATTTCTCAAGGCAAGCGTCAGGCGATCGTGCCGGCCTCGCGCAACGCGGCCAGGGTGTCCGTCGACAGGCCCAGTTCGGCCAGGACCGTGTCCGTCTGCTCGCCCAGCAGCGGGGCTGGCTGACGCAGGAGTTCCGCGGGCGTGCCCTCGAACCGCGCGGCCGGCCGGGCCTGGCGCATATGGCCGGCGTGCGGATGGTCGGATTCAACAATCAGATTGTTGGCCGCAACCTGCGGGTCGGTCAATACGTCGGCCTTGCGATTGACCGGCGCGCACGGCACCTGTTCGGCATCCAGGCGTTCCAGCCACTCGGCCGAGCTTCTTTCTTTCAAGACCGCGGCCGTCATATCCAAGCGCACATCGGCATATTTGACTCGCCCTGCAGGCGTGCTGAACCGGGCGTCCTCCAGCCATTCGGGTCGCTCCAGGGCGCGCGTCATGCCCTGCCATTCCTTGTCCGAGACCGCGGCCGCGGTGATATAGCCGTCCGCAGTCTCAAAGACCATATCCCGCGTGTCAGCCGGTCGGGCCGGCCCGATGTCCGAGCCCATGAAGGTGTACTGCGTCATGCCCTCATGCCACAGAAACGAGACGACCGCGTCCAGCATGGCGAGCCGGACATGCTGCCCCTCCCCGGTCCGCTCCCGGGCCAGGAGTGCGGCGGTAATGGCTTGGGCCGCGGTCAGGGCCGTAACCTTGTCGGGAATGATGAGCCGCATCATACGCGGTCGGCCAGTGTCCGGGTCGGCCTGAATATCGGCCAGACCGGACAGCGCCTGGATGACCGGATCGTACACGCGCTTGCCAACATACGGCCCTTTTTCGCCAAAACCACTGATGGACACATAGATGAGGTCCGGTTTCACTTGGCGCAGAACGTCCTCACCAATGCCCATGCGCTCGGCTATACCGGGCCGGAAATTCTGGACAAACACATCCGCCCCGGCGACGAGATCTTTGAGCAACCCGATTCCCTTTTCGTCTTTCAGATTCAGGACTACCGAGCGCTTATTCCGATTTAACGTGGAAAAAAACGGGGAGATGGGCCGTGACTTCCCACCCAGGGCACGAGTCAGGTCGCCCGTGTCCGGCGGTTCGACCTTGATGATATCCGCCCCCTGGTCGCCCAGCATCATGGTGGCCATGGGGCCTGACAACATCTGGGTGACGTCAATAACGCGATAACCAGCCAATGGTCCTGACATGAGTCGTCTCCTCGGTACGGTAGAGTTTCCAGTTCTGGTTTTGCCTGAAGCCATCCAGCACTGTCAAGCGACAAGCACCGGACGCGAGGGGGAATCGGTACAAGGCTCACGTGTCACATGCTTCGGACTACTCTGCAGGCACGGCAAAGACAACGACCCAGACCAACATGACGGAGGCCAAGGCCAGGGCAATCCTGCCGACCCAGCGTGACCAACTCTCAGGTCTATAGCCGGCAATCTGAAACGCGCTCAGAGCCTGTGACAGGTAATAGGCGGCAAAGGCACGCGAAGCCAGGGCGATGATCTCGAACACATTGGTCGTCCAGACCAATGCAATACCCAAACCGATCACCGCCACATAGGCGTATCGGGCGGGTATCCGACCTCCGCTTTCCTCTTCGACCAGTCCGCCAGCGCCAGCCGTATCGGCGACCGCTGCGCTGAATTGGCTCATAGTAGCGGCCAAAACGAGCATGGCCGGTAGGACCATCGCAATATGACCCGAGAGGCCGATAATCGCCGTCTCGTCCACGCTCAGCCCTTTCAGAGCCAGAAGAAGCGGCCCGCACATGACAATGAAGGCAACGTAGATCAGACCCGAGATGATCTGGGCGAAACGCATACTCCTGATGCGCAGTTCCGCAGAGAATTCGCTGCCAAGATAGCGTGAGGTTTCAAAGCCCTGCACCACCAATAACATACCGGCGAGTTGACGGAGTTGTTCCCAGGCTGACACCGATGGGACCGGAAGATCACGAATCGAAAAACCGACAGAGACGTCGTAATTCGCCAGCCCGAACAGCAGGGCCACGATGATCGCCAGCTTGATGCTGACCGAATACTCCTCTGCGCGGACTAGACCCTCCAGCCCCTGGCGCCAACCAGTATAGCCGATGAATATCAAAATCAGCGTGGTCAATATCTGCGCGCCGATTTCACTGTCTACCATGATGCCTTTAAGCACGAAGGAGGCCAGCAGCTTCACGTAAAACGCAACAGATACGATGTAGGCCAGCGAAAGGGTAGAATTCGCAAGACGCTCGGTCATCACCAGCATGGCCGGCGCTTCGCCACTTTGCAGCAAGGGCTCGCCGTGGCGAATATTGAACCGTGAAATTTCACCCAGTCCATAAGCAAGGACGACGATCGCCAACATCGCCAAAGGAGCAGCCCAGCCAACGACCAAGGCGAGCAGCGGCGCAACGACCAAAAAGCCACTGCCAATGATCGAGGCCAAGGGAGTGACGCTCGCTCTCCAGACCGTGCTCGCCTTGATTGCCGGCAGCAGCAAAAGAGCGGCGACCGCGCAGGCGATGAGAGGGAGAACAAGATTTATGATGGGCATGATTACGAACGAATTGTCTGCGAACACTATAGGCGTGGACGGTCCGAGACAAGTGACGATTGCCCCGCTCCGGGGGCATCTATGGGGTCTTATGCCGGAGGAGCACCATGAGACAGTGCGGGCCGTTACTCCGGTGTATAACCCGGCACCTCAGGCGAATACGAAAAATCGTCAGACATAAACGCCTGAAAGGTAAAGACCACAATGGTAATCAACCCCCAGAGCAAGCCGACGACAACACCGGCATCGACAATGCCGCGCCACGGCTGCGCCAGATAGGGCAGGACAAGGATAAAGACAACGATCATGGCGGTGAGAACGAAGATGAAGATTTGTCGGGGTCGGTGAATGGAGAAATAACCCATACAAAAGACAGGCGCCAACAATGCACAGAGCGGACTCGGATGGGTAGACAGATATTTTGCGCGGGCCGCGACTCGCGGTGCAAAGCCACACTGAAAGCCGTAATAGCCTTCCGAGTAGGCCATCCAGCCGATGTTCAAGCCGAGTGCCAGCCAGTGATACCAGGAAAATTCGTAGTGAAAGGCGTCCAGCGTAATGACAGAGAGTCGGGCGATAGAATAGACCAGGAGGAGGATAACACCGCCAATGCCCCACACCGCCCCAAGCCGCCCTAACATCGAAGTCCTAGCATGGAATCGGTTTTGTCCTCTCGTGGAAAACAGGGCGAAGCATGAAAAGAGTGAACGTGTCCGGCTTTGTTCGCTGAGGAAAGGACACGTTCACTCTTTATGACCCGCTGTCTGGAACGGGTCAAGAGGGAGAAGAGACTGGGGATTGGGAGCGAGGGGTTAGGGGCTGGAGGTGCTTATCCCCAACCCCCAGTCTCCAACCCCTAATCCCCTAAAGCACCAACCACAGCGTCTCGGGGAGAAAGCGATCAGCAATATTGAGATAGGTTTGTTTGTTCGTGACCCAGTCCAAGAAAGGCCGGGCACTTGGGGTTGAAAAGAACGTCAGCAGCGCCGCAGCCGTCATCAGCAGGGAGGTCCGCGCGTTGTGAAAATCGGCGATTTTGAGCGCGGTCCCGAATGAGCTTTTGAGCCGCGAGTTCAACAGGTCCACGCTGAAAAGCTCGTCGAGCAGCAGGTGGACGATATAGCCAAAAAAGAGAAAAAAACCGATGGACCAGGCAAACAGCGCACTCAGGGCAAACAGATAATAACTCAGGCTGGTAGCCAGGAACCAGAAAAAGAGAGCCGCCACCAGCGAATGAAAAATACCGCGATGGACCGTCAGCGTAGAGAAGACGCCCAGAGCAAGATAGCGGACAACGCCATACGCCACCCCCCAGACGATCCAGAGTTCGACAATCGAGTAGCTCGCGGCTCGGTTGAACGCGGCCAGAAAGGCGAACACAATGGCCAAGGCGGTAAAGATCAGCTTGGTCGGGCTGGAGTGGTCGAGATCAATGTCCGGCAGGAGTCCGCCGACCGTCCCGACCACGGACAGGGTGACGACTTCTTGCGGGCTGCTCATCCCCGCGCCCAAGCAGACCGTTGCCAGGAGTCCGCTCCCGACCGCGGCGACGCCAAGGTGCGTTTTGAAATTGGCCATTGATCCTACGAGGGGATACTCCCCTCAGCCTCCTAGCGGCGCGTCAAACCCGTCAGAATTCCCATCGCCGCCATACCGGACGAAGAGAGATTGTGCGTAATAAAATCCCGAAAGTTTTCTGCCCGGGGCAACACCCAACTCAGGACCGACTGATAACTCGTCTCGATATTCTGCCAGTTGAGGTACAGCACGCCAAGGTATTGCAACCCAAACAGCGCCAGCAGGACCAAACCGGCCAGAAAGGCAGTCATACGTAGAAAGATCAGCAGCACATAGCCAATGCTGAATCCGACAACAAAACTGAAGCCGAGTTTCGTGAGCAGAGGAGACCAGTCCTCCAACCGCCTCTCCCAGTCTGGAGGGAGAGGCTCTTCAGTCGTCTCCTCCATCATATTGAGGGCCGGGTCAAAAGCTGGAACCGGAGCCCCCCCCTTATCCTCCCACATGGGGAGCGGTGGGTCCAGCAGCGTATCGGTTCCAGAGGAAGAGAGATTCCCCACGGTCCGCGTTTCCTTCGTACCTGAAGGCAACTGAGGATGCAGCACCATGCCGGCCACGCCCATCAGCAGCGCGAGGCTGACCAGAACGATTTTCCAGCGCGGCAGCCGACGCGGTACTACGGTCTTGGTCTGCACCTCTTCAGGAGAAGCGGTCTCCTCACGATCTTCGGCGGCCTGACTCATAGGTGTAATTCATTATACCGGTTTTCGAGCGGTTTCTCACCTAAGCTGCAGACATCGTATATCTTGAGCGCACCCGCCGGAGCGATACGCCTTATTTTTTCAAATGATCAAATTAGGAGGTGAGACTCAAAGAGCCGCAGCGCGCGCTCAGTCGGCTAATGACCCCCTTCAGCACTGAGGCATACTCGGCCGCAGCCGGGTAGCCGGGGGCGCGCTCCAGCCCGCGTTCCTGCTTGGACATTTCAAAATTCCATACGCGCAACAGCCATAATAATTCGTACCAGGCAAAGGTCTCCGACTCAACGATCTCAGAGCCGTCGGGACCATACCCTGTGACAAACGCCCGGAAGAGGGCGGGGTTATGGCCGAGTTGACCCTGGCCGTCTTTTGCCGTCCAGTATTTCATTTTCACAAAATCGAGCGGAGCCACATCCACGACCGCATTATCCCAATCAATAACCGCCGCGAGTCGCCCGTCCCGAACGAGAATATTGCCCGGTGAGAAGTCGTTATGGATAAGGCAGGGGGAGAACGGCAGCGTGGCCGGCATGGAGATATGCTCAACCGCGTGTAAAAGCGAAGCGCTGAGTCGGCTCCGCGCTTCGCCGACCTCCTTGTCCAGCGCGGCCCGAAAACGGTTCGCCCAGACCTGCGGCGTGTTGCCTATGGCAAAGAAATCGGTATAAAAGGCATCGAATCGCACTCGATGCAGGCTTGCCAGCGCGTGGCCCGCCGCCCGGTATAATTGCTCGTCCGGGTCATCCCACAGCGGCTCGCCTTCGATCCACTCATACACGAAATACGGCTGCGGCAGGATTTGCCGGCTCCAGTCAAAGGCCAGTCCGGTAGGCTCGATACCGGAACTCTTGCGGCCGGTCCCACACCGCGCCTCCCGCAACTGGCTCAGCGCCCGCGCTTTTTCCGCATCACTCACCCCTGTATGAGCAGGGTCGAGCAGCCAACTGATGAAGACCTCTTTCATCAGGTCCGGCTCATAGCGATAGACCTGTTCCTGGCTCCGAATGCGGAGACCATACCTCTGTCCGTTAGCTTCAACCTTGAGGATGGTATTGATATTGCCGGTCAGCGTCAGGCAAACACGCGGGGACGGGTCCCCGGTCAGCAGGGTAAAGATATGCTGGAGCTGCGCTTCGGTAATCATGCGGGCGCGGACCCTTCGACCGGGCTCAGGACAGGCTTACTCCACAACCGCGCTGAGAACGAGGTCGGACAGACGTTGGAAGCGTTCCATGCTGTATGACTCTTCCAGGGCTCCGGCGGTCAGGCACACAAAAGTGATATCGCGCTCTGGATCAATCCAGAACAGGGTTGACCCCGCCCCGACCGCGCCAAACGTGTTTGACGACGCCAGCGTGCCGAAATAGGTGGGAAAGATGCCCGTTCCGCGCACGAAAAAGCCCAGGCCGAGCGAGGCCGGAAACTCGTCCCAGTTACGGACTTCCCTGGTGTAGTTCCACAGATTATTCGGCCTGAGACCGGTGTGGTTGGTTGCAGCCAGGCGAATGACAGCCGGCGATAAGATGCGGGCTCCGTCCAGCTCCCCGCCGCGCCGCAGCATTTCTGCCAGGCGGAAGATATCGGCGGCGGTCGCCACTCCGCCACCGCCCGGAATTTCGGTGTCCTCCTGAAGCATGACGTTGAAGCCTTCAAGAACTTCCGGCGGAAAGAGCCCTTCCCGTCGGTCTCGCACCACAACCGGAACCCGCCGCTCAGCCAGGTCAGGCCGCAGGCCCAGGGCCGTATCGTGCATCCCCAGCGGGGTAAAGATATCCTCCGCAAAGATCTGCCGCAGTGAGCGCGTTCCTCCATCCAACCGGCGGACCACTTCACCCAAAACCGCGTGGGCGGTAATCGGACTATAGCTGACAATCTCTCCGGGCAGGGCATCCGGCCCCTGTTGGCAGACCGCGGCGACAACCGCCTCGAGATTGCCCATCATCTCTGGCGCTACGGGTGGAAACCCGGCCGACATGCCAGCGGTATGGGTCAGGAGCTGAGCGATAGTCACCCGTTGTTTTCCCTTGCTCGCAAACTCGGGAATGAGCTCGGCCACGCGGGTTGTCAGGGCGAGTTGCCCCCGGTCAACACGGGCAAGAATCGCGGTGGCCGTCAGCGCCTTTGTGACGGAGAAGAGATAGAAGACATCGTCCTTTTGCATGACGCGCCGGCTTGCCCGCTCGGCGAAACCGAGCGCCCGGTGCAACACGACCCGTCCCCCGCGCGCGACGATAACGACCGCTCCGTCATACTGCTCCTGTTCGATATCGTTCTGCATACACGCCACGAAGTGGTCAAGTCGTGCCGCGTCAAATCCGCACGCTGAGGGCTGGACCGTCTCCATACAAGGCCTCCTTGGAGTTGCTGCCAGGAAGCATAGCGCTACGGATGGGCAGGAGTAAAGAGAAGACGGAGGCCCGTCGTGAACAGATAGGTAGTTGTCCATGGTCCGCTCGGTCTGTTACCCAGACGGCAGCAGTCCTAATCTGAGGAGCAGACATGCCTGACAAAAACATCGCCCCGTACGGTTCGTGGGAATCGCCTATTACCTCAGACCTGATTATGGCCGGGACGGTGGGCTTGGGTCAGGTTCGGCTGGATGGAGAGGCCGTGTACTGGATAGAACAGCGGCCGACTGAGGGCGGCCGGAATGTCATTGTGCAACGCACGCCTGACGGAACAATAGCAGACATGACACCTGCGCCCTTTAATGCCCGGACGCGCGTGCATGAGTATGGGGGCGGGGCGTATGCCGTCCGGGACGGGGCGCTCTATTTTTCAAATTTTACGGATCAGCGGCTGTATCGTCAGACCGGGGCGACCGAGCCCGAGCCCCTGACCATAGCAGACGGGCTGCGCTATGCCGACGCCATTGTGGATACCCGGCGCAGCCGTTTGATCTGCGTGCGTGAAGATCACCGAGTTGCGGGACAGGAAGCAATAAACAGCCTGGTCAGTCTTGATCTCACCAGTGGGGAAGAGACGGTCCTGGTCTCCGGGAGTGATTTTTATTCCAACCCCCGGCTCAACCCGGATGGCACCCAACTCGCCTGGCTGTCGTGGAACCATCCACGCCTGCCCTGGGACGGCACCGAGCTGTGGGTGGGGACGGTCCGCTCGGACGGTTCCCTGGCGGCCGTCAGGCTGGTGGCCGGCGGCGACACGGAGTCCATTTTTCAGCCCGAGTGGTCTCCGCTCGGCATCTTGTATTTTGTGTCGGATCGCTCCGGCTGGTGGAATCTGTACCGGGTACGCAACAACAGCATTGAGGCACTGTGGGAAAAGACCGCGGACTTTGGCCGACCGCAGTGGGTGTTTGGCATGACGACCTATGCCTTTGCCTCTGCCGACCGGATCATCTGCACCTATACGGAAAACGGGACCTGGCATATGGCTAGCCTTGATCCGGGGACGCGGCAATGCGAGGCCATTACCCTGCCGTATACCGAAGTGGGCGATGTCCAAGCTGCGTCGGGCAGAGCGGTGTTTCTGGCAGGCTCGCCAACCGCCCCGCCCGCTGTCGTCCAACTCGACCTGGAAACACACGCCCTCACCCTCCTGCGTCAATCCAGCCAACTCGACCTGGACCCGGACTATCTGTCAGCGCCCCAGGCTATTGCCTTTCCAACCGAGCACGACCGGACTGCGTACGGCCTGTTCTATCCACCCACAAACGCTGACTACGTTGCTTCGGCAGAAGAACGTCCGCCGCTGGTCGTCAAAAGTCACGGCGGGCCCACTTCAGCGGCACAGACGGCCCTTGATCTGCGCATTCAATACTGGACGAGTCGCGGCTTTGCTGTTCTGGACGTGAACTATGGGGGCAGCAGCGGCTATGGGCGGGCCTATCGGCAACGCCTGAACGGCCAATGGGGGATTGTCGATGTGGACGACTGCGTCAATGGCGCGAACTACCTGGTCGCCCGTGGCGAGGTCGATGCCGAGCGGCTGACCATTACCGGTGGCAGCGCCGGAGGATACACGACCCTGTGCGCGCTGACCTTTCGCAACACATTTCGGGCCGGGGCGAGCCATTACGGGATCAGCGACCTCGAAGCGCTGGCGCGCGACACCCATAAGTTCGAGTCCCGCTACCCGGATAATCTGGTTGGACCCTACCCGGAACGACAAGATGTCTATATCGCGCGCTCGCCGATTCATTTTACCCACCAACTCTCGTGTCCGTTGATTGTCTTCCAAGGCGCGGAAGATAAGATCGTTCCGCCGAATCAGGCCGAGCTGATGGTGGCGGCCCTCAGGGCGAAAGGCTTGCCGGTCGCCTATGTCCTGTTTGCGGGAGAACAGCATGGCTTTCGCAAAGCCGAGAATATCAAAAGCGCCTTGGACGGCGAGTTGTATTTTTACTCACGAATTTTCGGCTTCTCGTTGGCCGAAACCGTTGCACCCCTGACCATTGAAAATCTATCGGACTAAGCGGTAGTGTTTCACTTTCACACCGTTCTTCTGTCTGCGGAGCGCCCCTCCCTGGCCCTTCCCTCAAGGGAGAGGGAATATCTGCTCCCTTCCAAATCCGTTCGCATTGGTTTATTGGCAAAGGAAACCCACTGCACATTGAGGAGGGAGATCGATGCTACGTATCAGCAAGGTACCGTTTGAGAAGGTTGATCCCGATCTGCAAAAAACCATGCAGCAGAGCGACGAGGCACTCGGCGGGTCGGAATGGATCCAGGTCTTTGCCCATACCCCGGACCTCTACAAACACTTCGTCGATTTTTACTACTCCCATATTATGGCCGATACCGACGGGATCAGCGTGAAGCTGACCGAACTGATTCGCCACAAGGTGGCCCAGATCAACGAATGCCAGCTTTGAATGACGGCCGTGTATGCCTCGGCGAGGCAACAAGGTCTGACGGAAGAAATGATCCACGCCCTGCCCCATTTTCAGGACAGCGATCTGTTCACGCCGCGTGAGAAAGCCGCCCTGCGCTTTGCGGACACCCTGGCCCGCGATCATAAACAGGTCTCCCAGGACCTCTTTGACGAGCTGCGGACCCATTACAGCGAGCCCGAGATCATGGCCTTGGGCTGGCGTATGGCGATTTTTATTGGCTATGGACGGCTGGTCTACGCCGTCGGACTCGACGGGGTGGGCAAACCGTGTCCGCTCTCCTTCGCGCATCAGGACATACAGGCCGAAGCGGAACAGCCCGGCTGTTAAGTCAACGCGGGCCGTCGAGGAGGACGGTCCGCGCCAACCCGCCGCAGTACGAGAACACGCGGAAGAAGAGAAGGTCTTTTATTAGGTCAAACACAACAAACTTTTCTGTCTATCGTTAAGAGGCAACTGAAAATAATCCTTACTCAGGCACGTCAAGAATCCTGGCCAGAAAACGACAGGCAAGACGTTTCATTTCCAGAGGGAGATGCTGGTTCGCTCCGCTTCCTTCCATTGCAAAGCCGAGTGGCTGATCGATAAAAAGTCCTTCATGTATCGCGTCGTTGCGTAAGTCCGCCACCTGCGTTGATTTACCCATACCCACATTTGCCCATGCTGGAACCGGAATATGGAGTTGCCCACACGTCCATTGGAGCCGTTCAGTATGAGAGGGCTTGTTTCCCATTCCTGGGTTTTTCTCCCATAGTATCCTGAAGCACCTATCAAGAGCAGTGTGGAGGTAAGTAAACTCCTCAAACTGAAGATACTGAGGATTTTGCGAGACAAAGAGAGCGTGGACGGCGGCACAGAATCTATCTGTCTGTCTTTCGTCCGATGACGTATCCAAAATTATTCTGCCAACTCAACCGCTAACGGTATCTTTTTGAAAGCTATCCCAAAATCGACCAACATTCCTTTTCTTCGGTTCGGATCACCTCCGCCGTGCGCCGGTTTCCCACGGGCTGTGCGAGCGGTGCACGGGCGGAATGGCTCAGGAAATGCCCGAAATACACCTCGACCTGGGGCCGATAGCGCCGCAGCGCACGGAGATACACGTCCTGCCGCTGAGGCTTCGACGGGTCTCGGGCCGTACCCGAAACCCTTGCTGTGAAGTACTTGACCGCGAGTATCTGGTGGTGCGGCTGGAGCACCTGCTCGAACAGCGTGACTAGATCCAGCCATTTCCATGACGAGCCCTTGAGGGCTCCATAATAGAGATTGAACCCGTCTACATAGACGAACGTGCGCGTTGATGCCTGTCGAATAATAAAGCAAGGGCCTCCGAAGAGGCCCCGCGCCCTGCGGTCGAAACCGCAAGGGGTGTTGCTGATAATCTAGTCGCCTCGGCGACCAAGATCAAGTCGGCCTTGTCCAGCATGGAGGATGGTATTCCCCGCAACAGATTTCGTCGGTTTCGCTTGTCCGTGGACCAGCAGACGGACCTTTTCCGTAGTCTCAAGGCTAAAAGTCTCATCTCCGCAGCGAGTGCATACGCGGGTAGGAATATGATCGATCTGGACCTATTTCTCGTCAACCTGAAAGACTTCGTTGACCAGTTCCTCGTGACTCTCCGCGGTTCCACACCCTGCACATGTGAACATGTTTACTTCCTGAACTCCACCACTGCGCCGCCGCTGCCGTACAGCGGACCATAGGCGTGCACCTGCGCGCCGCTGAACTTCCCACCCAGGGCGCCCAATATCCACGCGCCGTGCTTAAAGCCCATGTCAGCCTTGCCTTTTGAGGCAAACTCGGGCAGGGCCGCAGACAGCCCTTTGCCGTCACCGGCTTGCAGCAGAGCCAGGATCTTTTTATTCCAGCGGTCATATTTCGGCGCAACGATCTTGTCTTTGGCAATGTCGATCTCGTGCCGAAAGAACGCGCCGGAAAAATTTCCCACGCCAACCACGGCCACCCGTTTTTTCTGTTTGCTGGCCAAGCGTGCCGCTAGACGTCCGAGTTTTTCGGTCAGCACAAAGTCGTGATAGAGATTGTTTGAGGCCAGCACCATTGGAATTTTGCCGCCCGGATTCAGGAAATTCGCGGCGACAATCGTTCCCGTATCAATCGGAAACCCGTCGTAATTGACCGCCTTGGACTTGACCCCGATTGTGCCGGTTGCGGCCACGCAGGCTTTGGCCAGTCGAGTATCAATTCTCAATTTGTAGGACAGTTCGCCGTACTCATGCCAGTTTTCGTCAACGTGCAGACCACTCACCCGCGGACGGGTCTGCCACAGTTGGTCCAGGACGGCGATCCACTGCGTTGAATAGAGCAGGATCACATCCGGTTTGGATTGGGCGAGGGCCGCGCCGGCCCGTTCCAGGCCGGTCGCAATTTTGCCCCAGGGCGGATTATCGCGTTTGACGTAGGGCAGGGGCGAGCCGGGGACGAGAAAGGCGGAGACCACAGCCATAGCGCTTCCTCCCGATTCTCTTGCCTAGGCCGCCTGTCTGACGGCCTGACGCGAAGCGCGTGTTTTCGAGGTCGGTTTGGAGCGCCCGGCCCGTTCGAGGTTCCACTCCATCACGGCGTTCCCCGTACCGATTACGGTCCCGTAGCCGTGCAGTTCGGCCGGAATCTCGGGATAGCCCATGGCGGCAAACATCCAGGTAAAGGCCCCGGATTTCACCTCGGCAAAGGCCTCATCGATAAATTGCGGGAGCAGACGAAAGACCTCTTTGGTGTGGCCCTGACGCAGGAGATCGATCATCCGCATATCCCACTGATAGCCGGACAGGCTGTGCGGATGTTCTTGAGACATGTCTTCCGGCAGGGCTGGCTCTTCGTGAAAATGCCAGTGGCACAGCGTGTTGGAAGCCAGGAGCACGGCGCGGCGGCCCAGCTTTTCAATGGCCGTGCGGGTGGCCTGGCCCAGACGGTCCATCTCTTCGAGCCCCTCTTCGGTCGAGAGATAATAGGGCGAATTATTGGCCGACAGTCCGACGACCGGGATGTCCCACTGGGGACGCATCATATGCAGGGTAGTGATTGTGCCGTAGTCAACGCGAAAGTGCGGGTTGCGCATCATCTTGGTATACAGCCCCTGCTTGGCCCCTTCCGCGCAGCAGGCTTCAGCCAGGGCAACATCGACGTTCAGCTCAAAGGTATAGCGAAAGATATTCGGAAAGATGGGATCGACCGATTTGCCGCTGAGCTTGGGAACCCCAAGAAAATGGTGCCCCTGTTGCGTAATCCAGTGCGGAGAATGGACCAGCAATACGTCCGGCTTGAGCGCGTCAAGGCTCTTGCGGGCGCGCTCATACGCCCAGCGGAGCTGTTCCCAGCCGCACTGCGACCGGGGTTCGTTCTGGGGTGGATTTTCTCCGTACACCAGATGGGGCGGGTGTGGAGCCAGAAAACCGGCGACGATTGTACCTTTCTTGTGTGTCCGTGGCATGAGGGTCTCCCTTCACAGCTTGAGACAGACGTTGCGCAATTCCGTATAGAATTCCAGCGAATGCGCCCCGCCTTCGCGGCCAATGCCGGATTGCTTGGCCCCGCCAAACGGGGTGCGCAGGTCGCGTAAGAACCAGCAGTTAATCCAGGTGATACCGACGTTGATCCGCCCGGCCACCCGATGAGCCCGGGCCGCGTTCTGCGTCCAGATTGAGGTGGCAAGCCCGTAGGGCGTGTCATTGGCCAGGCGCACGGCTTCTTCTTCCGAGTCAAAGGGGCGGACATGGCAGCACGGCCCAAAAATTTCTTCCCGCACGACCGGAGAGTCTTCTGACAGCCCCGTCCAGATAGTGGGTTCAACCCAGGCTCCCTGCGTATACGGCGTTGCCATATCGGGGATGCCGCCACCGGTAATCAAGGTCGCTCCGTCGGCGCGGGCCTGCTCGTAATAGGAGAGAACTTTCCTGCGATGTTCGAGGCTGATCAGAGGCCCCAGGGTCGTGGCCGTATCGTGCGGATCACCGAGAGTGAGGGACTCGGCCTTGGCTTTCAACGCGGCCAGAAACTCGTCAAAAATTGGCCGTTCAACATATACCCGTTCGGTTCCCAGACAGACCTGCCCGGTGTTGGCAAAGCACGCCCGGCCGATGCCCTCAATGGTTGCCTCAAGATCGCAGTCGGCAAAAATAACGGCCGGGTTTTTCCCGCCCAGCTCAAACGAGACATCCCGCACGCCCACGGCCGCACGCTGCATAATGGCCTCGCCCGTGACGGTCTCGCCCGTAAACGTGATCGCATCAACGCTCGGATGGCTGACCAGGAATTCTCCGGCCGATTCCGGCCCGAACCCGTGGACCACATTATAGACACCGTACGGCACACCGGCCTCGTTCATCACCTCGCCCAGCAGGCTGGCCGTACTCGGCGTTTCTTCCGAGGGTTTGACGACCACGCTGTTGCCACAGGCCAGGGCCGGCCCGACCTTCCAGGTCATGAGCAGCAGGGGCAGATTCCACGGACACACCACCGCAATCACGCCTTTTGGTACGCGCAGGCTGTAGTTCAGCGCCCCGGTGCCATCCGGAGTAGGCATGTCGAAGTGTTCACCAGATACATTTTTGACCACGTCGGCAAAGATGCGGAAGTTGGCCGCACCGCGTGGAATATCAATATGGGAGGCCAGACTCACCGGCTTGCCGGTATCGGCCACCTCAGCCTCAAGGAACTGGTCAAAACGCTGCTCAATACCAGCGGCAACGGCGTATAACACCTCCGTGCGTTCGACCAGTGTCAGCCGGCTCCAGGGTCCGCTGAGGGCGGCCCTGGCCGCGTGGACGGCTGCATCAACATCGGCCCGGCGGGCTTCGCACACATGGCTGATGAGCGCATTATCAGTAGGCCGGCGGTTCTCAAAAGTGTGGCCGCTCGTCCCTTCGGTATAGGCGCCGTTAATAAAATGGCGGGTGGTCTGGGTACTCATTTGCGGGCTCATTGGCTCAGAAGATCGATAGGCTGCTGCGCTATATTCACTCTAGCCCAACCGACGCTGAATATATACCATTCACACCAGCCGGCAAACAGCAAGGAGGACACCATGTCGCATGGCAATTCCCGCGCTCTCGTTGAGACGAACTGGTTGGAAGAACATCTGAACGATACGGACCTGTGCCTGCTCGACTGCCGTGTTCGCCTGATTCCCGAGGATTCCGGCGGCTTCCGCCTGGAGAGCGGTCGGTCCGCCTGGGAGGAGGGCCATATCCCTGGGAGCGGCTTCGTCGATTTCACCACCGACCTGTCCGACCGGCACAGCGACCTGCCGCTGATGATGCCGCCCGCCGACCAATTTGCCGACGCCATGGCGCGCGTCGGAGTGAGTGCCCACACTCGCGTTATTCTCTATGACGATTTCTATCACATCTGGGCGGCCCGAGTCTGGTGGATGCTCCGCGCGAGTGGTTTTGACAATGCGACAGTCCTCAACGGCGGCTGGCACAAGTGGACGCAGGAGGGGCGGCCCGTCTCGAACCGTCCCGCGGTCCCCGTGCGAGGCCAGTTCGTGGCCATCCCGCGGCCCACGCTGATGGTGGGTAAGCAAGAAGTTCTGGAGGCGATACGGACACCGTCAAGCTGCCTGCTGAACGCCCTGACCGCCGAGGATCACGCGGGCACGGGAGGGATGATTCGGTATCCCCGGCCGGGACGCATTGCGTCGAGTGAGAATGTCTCCTTTTATGATCTGGTCGATCCGGAGATGCACGCCTATCTGCCTGCTGAGCAACTCCGCGAAAAATTCGAGGCCGTTGGCGCAACCGGCGCGAAGCGGATCATTACCTATTGTGGGGCTGGGATCGCGGCCAGCAGCGAGGCATTCGTCCTCACCCTGTTGGGGCTGGAAGACGTTGCCGTCTACGATGGTTCGCTCATGGAATGGGCCGCGGATGCGAGTCTGCCGATGGAGACGGATACCTCACCCGCCGGACGGTCTTCGTCGTAGCTATCTGTCCAAACCGTTGACGGATTTTTTCTCCGCACGCTCCGGGAGGAAGGAGGGGCCGTGAACGAAGAAACGCTGGAAATCTCACTGGTGAACGATCTGCAGGAGATCGCCCGCGTCGCGGCGCAGATTGACGAGTTCTGCACCTCCCAGGATATGACGGCGGAAGTCACCTATGCGGTCAACCTGGCGCTAGACGAGATCCTGACCAATACCATCAGCTACGGGTACGACGATGACGCGCCGCATCGGATCGAGATTATCGTCCGTCTGGAAGCGGAAGCGCTGGTCATCGTGATCGTGGATGATGGCGCGGCGTTCGACCTGTCAAACGCGCCGACACCCGATATCGGAGCCTCCCTTGAAGAGCGGCCCCTGGGCGGACTCGGCCTCTTCCTCGTGCATCAGATGATGGATAGCGTCGAGTATCGGCGAGAAGAGGGCTGCAATATCGTGACCCTCAAAAAGAAGACCACGGAGAAGAGCCCGGACGAGGGCTGACGATCCGGTCTCCGCCGATTCCCACCTGGAATGGGCCGCTAGGACGTGGGAAGGGAGGCGCGTCTCGGTCTGCTCTCCCGCCAGCCAAAGGATTAAGTCAAGCTGATTTTATCAGAAAATACACTATCGGATTTCAGGGATGGCAAGATAGAGGCGAATAACGCCCACTCCTTATCACTGACAACACTCGAAGCGGCGTTGCGGTCCGTCCTTCCGGCAGAGCCGAGCACGACCCAAGTCCCGAACACCCGCTAGGGACGGATCGTATAGGCCCGCGGGCCGGTATGCGCTTTGAGTTGGGGTTGAATCCACTCAACCCAATCACACAGCACCGGCCGGGTGTGTCTGGGGTCGATCATGTCGTGGACGGCAAAGCCTTCGGCTCGGGCGTAGACGGAGCGTTTACTGGCGAGCGCTTCTTCAAGCTCTCGTCGCTTGGCCTCCGGGTCTGACGCGGCGGCGATCTCGCGCCGGTAGGCCACCGCCACACCTCCTTCCAGCGGCAGGGCGCCACTCTCGGCAGACGGCCAGGCAAACACCATCCCGCCCGGCCCAAAGTGAGCCACGCCGGCAACGCCGTAGACCTTGCGGACGATGACTGACACCCAGGGAATGGTGGATTGCATGAGGGCAAAGATGGTCGCCGTCCCATAGCGAATGGTGGCGCTCTGCTCGGCCTCCGGTCCAATCATGAAACCGGGTTCGTCCACCAGGCTGACCATGGGCAGATGAAACGTGTCACACAGATCAATATGGCGCTTCACCTTTTGGGCGCCCGCCGCGGTCATGGCCCCGGCATACCACTGCGGGTCGTTGGCCAGAATCCCGACCGGCTGGCCGTTCAGCCGGGCCAAGCCGGTAATCTGGGACGGACCGTACAGGGGCGCAATCTCAAAAAATGAGCCGCGGTCAACAACGCCCTCGATCACTCGCCGCATCGGATACGCGCGTCTGCGGTTGCGCGGAATAATACCGAGCAGTTCTTCTTCCTGACGGTTGCGATCGTCTTCGCCCGGACGGACCGGAGCCGCTTCCCAGACATTCGTCGGCAGATAGCTCAGAAATTGCCGAATCTGAGCGAATACACCGGATTCATCCTCCGCAACATTATCCACAACTCCGCTGCGCAGGTGGATGTGCGGGCCGCCGAGTTCCTCCTTGGTGATCGGCTGTCCAAAGGCGCGCTCAACCAGGGCCGGACCGCCGATCATCACTTGTGAGGACTTTTGAGTCATGACCGAGAAATGGGAGGCAACCAGGCGTGCGGCCGGCAGTCCGGCCACTGCACCAACCGCGGCGGATGCGACCGGCACCATGGACATGGCCTGCATCACCGACATGAACCGGGGCGGGGCGTTCACCGATTCCGTACTCCCGGTCGTTTCGCCGCTGTTCTTCCCTCGCGGGACACTCCCGCCGCCGCCTTCGAGAAAGCGAATGAGGGGCAGTCGGTAGCGACACGCGAGCTCTTCGGCCCACACGCTCTTGCGAAAGCCGGCGGACGAGGGCGAGCCACCCTTGAGGGTAAAGTCCTCACCGCCAACCACGCAGGGACGGTTATTGATCTTGCCAAAGCCGACTACGTAATTCGCTGGAGAAAACGAGCGGAGCTGTCCCTGTTCATCAGTTTCGGAGTAGCCGGCAATCGGCCCTTGCTCGCGGAAAGAATCGGCGTCGAGCAACTGGACCACGCGCTCGCGGATGGTCAACCGTCCCCGCTCATGTTGCTTGGCAATCGCTTCAGGTCCGCCCAGCTCTTGGGCTAACTGTCTGCGTTGCTCAATGCCTTTGACTTCTTTTTCCCAGCTCATGTGGAGTGCCCTGCTGTTCTGTCTGTAGCTGATCCGTCGTCTTCAAACGCCTTGTACAACTCGTGATCAAAGTAGCTGACCGAGACGACCTCTGAGGTTGGAATGACGACCTGATACGCGCTCAGTTCACGTTCGATCCCTGTTTGTCGCACGAGGTCACCTTCGGCTTTCGCCAGCTACCAATCAAAGTCCTGTTCTGGAAAGTCACGGGCGTAAAACTCGACGCGCTCTGCCAGTCGTTGCGTGTACACTTCTTCTGTTTTTTCTCGATAATCGTTTGTGAGCACGAGGCGCTTTTCGGTTTCGGTTCGGTATCCGCTATGCGTGAGAGAGGGTTCAATATAATTTACGTCGTAGGATGGATTAAATAAGGCATCTAGGTAGCCGACATACACTTTTTCGCTACGCAGTGTGACAGAAATTTCTCTGCCCCGCTCAAATGATCGGCGAAGTAAGACTTCCAGAGGGTCTCCCTTAAATCCAATGACAAAATTCATGGCTAGTGTCTTTCGACACTAGCCATGAAACTACCGGAAGCGCGACACCGAGAATAAGCGTAACGAGACTCTTCCCTGCATGTGGTACTGGCAGCACCGCGTGTATGAAGCGGTGCACCGCTTCAACGTCAACAATCTGCCAACTACGCGCGTAATACACGACAGGCGACGCGATAATCAGTAGAGACAAACCTGCGGTTATTGAAAGAAGGAAAAGGGCGTAGCCTTGTTGACGGTTGGTGTAGTACCGCGTGAGTGGGAGAAGACGTATGATCAGGAAGCCCGCAACAAGGCTACACGCAAGTGGTAACTGAAGCCCTGTGCCGTGCACGAACGCTCCTGCCCTCGATTATGACTCTTCTGCACTCTCTTCTTGTTTGAGCGGGGGGGGTATATTTGCCGGCAAGATAATCGCTCTTGAACTTCTCCTTATCAAGGTTTCGGAACATGATCTCTGCAATGGAAACGGTCTGTCTCCCCTCAAAGTTGGTATGCACCTTCAGCACGTCTCCAAAGCGTCCACGACTTTTTTCCTGTTTTGTCATGAACGGCCCCCTCTCTCTATTGACCTTTCTACGATACACGAAAAATTTTGCAACCGCTCCTATCCGAGTCAATGCGGCGTTCATAAAATTCGCATCAGGCTCTATCGCATGGGCGAAAACGCGGCCGGCAGGACTATTTTGCTCTGCTGGCTCAGCAGCAGATCCTTGGTGCCGGGCGGCCAGGTGGGCAGTTGGGCGGCTTCGGCCCGGACGCGGCTACGTTCGTCCAGGCTCGCGTAGGGCCAGATATGGACGAATTTGTTGAGCGTCCCGAGGTCGCTATACCAGCAGGCGGCCAGGGGTGAGAGCTGGGTCCGGGCGGGAAGGGCTTTGGTCCAGCGCTCCAACACGGTTGGCACGGCACCTGGCCGGTACATATAGGTACGTATCTCATATACCGGGCCAAGCTGCCGCTTGCCGAGCGGTTCCATAAAGGGCGCAGGAATAAAAATTTCGGATTCCATGTGTTCGATGAACGTACCGATCGGAGGAGGCCACGCCCCGCTTTGCATGGCCCGCGCTCTCGCCTCCGTCCGCTGCTGAAGGCTCTCGTACGGCCAGACATGGATGATCTCGTTGAGCGGGCCAATCTCGGTATGCCAAAACGCTCCGAGTGAGGAAAATTCCTCGCGTCGCGACAGGGCGTCACCAAAAATTCGTTCGCATTCGGCAAGCGTCCCTGGTTTGAGGCGATAGGTCCGGACTTCATAAAGCATACGAGTCCTCCTTGTCGGCTTTCTATCTTTCCGCGTCTGCTATTTTGAGGAGTCCGATAAACACCCCTAGGGTTGCACAGGCAGACATCATCCATTCGGCGCGACGCACACCGAACGGCAACAGCATAAGGGACACAATCATTCCTGTCAGCGCGCCGATGAGCACTCCCCATAGAATCTTGTCCCAGCCTAGCGTGTCCATGCGACTTCCGGGTTGTCCCTGGGTTGGCACTCCCGCAGAACCTGTTGCAGCCCGTCCCGGTCAAAACCCTTGCCGATAAAAACGACGTGCTCGGGTGGTTCGGGTAATAAATCCAGCCACTCCATGTCGAATTCGCCGGTCACATATTGAAACATCCACTGCTCGTCCGAGTCGGTAAACCGCACAAACCCTTTGGCGCGCCACACCGTGTCCGGCAGGCTGCGCATCAGCCGCTCGAACCGTTCTCGGACCAGTGGGACCTCGCACAGACATGTCAGCGTATGAAAATGGTCGTGTACCGGTGCCTGACGTGGAGAGGAAACGAGCCTAGCATTTTTGTCTGTTTGGCGGTAGACAATCTGGGCGTAATCCATGTCCCCGCGTTCTGTCCGAACAATCTCCGTACGCGGATTTAACTGACGAATCTGTTTTTCCAGTTTGGCCAGGACAGACTCGTCTGCCAGGTCCCGTTTGTTTAAGACCACCACATCGGCGAGTTCCGTCTGTTGCCGAATGCCCGAGTGCACTTCTTCGGCCAAGCGACTGAAATTAATAGGGTCAAGAACGGCAATCAGCGAGGCCAGGCGGACCAGGGGCAGGACTTCTTCTTTTGTGGCTTGATCCATGAGTTCGACCGGGTCGGCGAGACCAGTAGCTTCAATAAAAATGACATCTGGCTTGAGGGCGGCAACATCCTGGAGGGCGAGGCCCAGGGTGCCGCCAATCGTGCAGCAAATGCAGCCATTGGTCATTTCCCGGATGGTGTAGCCCTGCCCGCGCAGCAACTCGCCATCGATGTTGACTTCCCCATACTCATTCATCATGACCGCGGGTTTAAGGCCCTGGCTCAGACAATAATCAAGCAGGCGGCGCAGGAGGGTGGTCTTACCACTGCCCAGAAAGCCGGAAATCAAATGGACCGGAATACGCTCAGCGTCACAGAAAACAATCCGCTCTTTTTGCTCGGCCATGGCGTCTAGTATTCCAGGATTCACGAGCGTAGGGAAGGTCGGACGCGGGCCGCCCTAGACGATGAATAAACTGCCAGAATGGCTAAGGGGTATGTCTCTACGCTAGACCGACGATGAGCTCCTCCATCACGGCTCCCGGGTGATCACCAGACCGCTCCCCCGCAGCATGGGGGAGCCGTCAATGGCACATACGGCTGAGGCGTTGGGGACCTGACGCTTTTCCGCCCGGTCGGTCACCTGCATGACGGCTTCGGCAATATGCCCCATGCCGTGCAGCCGACCCTCGCTCAGGCTGCCACCGAACGTATTGACCGGCAGTTCGCCTTCCAGGGCAATGCGCCCGTCCTGGATGAAGCTGTAGGCTTCGCCTTCTCCACAGAAGCCCGCCGCTTCCAGCCAATACAGCGTGGAGGGACTGAATCCATCGTACAGCTCGGCGGCACTCATATCCTGGGGGCCCAAGCCCGAAGACGCCCAGAGCTTGCTGGCCAGCGAGTGGCCGGACTCCATATAATTATCCAACGCATAGTGAAACAGTGCTCGGCGACGACTCGTGTTCTGCCCGTAGCCGGCAATATAGGCCGGTGGGCGGCGGAGGTCTGCCGCCCGCTCTGCAGTAGTCAGGACGAGGGCGACACAGCCTTCAACCGGTATATCGCAGTCAAACAAACATAAGGGCTCGGCGATCCAGCGCGCAGCAAAATAATCCTCACGGGTCATGGGCGTGGTGTAAAAATAGGCGTTCGGATTGCGGTTCGCATTCCGTCGGCTATTCGTTACAAGGGTCGCGAGATGCTCCCGGGTGGCGCCGTGGCGATGCATATAGCGCTGCCAGGCCATGGCGTGCCACTGAAAAATACTCGTACAACCGTAGGGGGCCATGAATTGGGCGTCGCCAGGAGCCCGGTTGCCGGACCATGCCCCATAGCGGCCGCGCGGGTTGTGGAGCGCGCGCCAGACCAGCACATACTCGCACGCCTCGGCCAAGAGGGCGTTGACCCCTTCAATAACCGCACTCGCAATCAGACCGGTTTCGATTTGCGCATACCACCGAATATCAGGCGCGAGCGGGAGATGGTTCATCATGTATTCGACGCTGACAATATGCTCGCCATCCTGGGTACCCGCGCCGTGAAAAGGCGCTTCAGGAAAAGTAGCAAGGCCATCAACCCGCTCGGCCGGCAGCCCGGCGTCATCAAGGGCGGTCCGACACGCATCCAGGCTCAGCGCACCGAGGGACTTCTGCGGACGGCGGCTCAGTTCGGAGTAGCCAATGCCAACGATGGCGGTTTTGCCTTTCCCTTGCCAGCTCATGGGTGCGCCCTTTGGTCAAGCAACGAGACGAAACTTGGGCAGCGTCAGCTCCGCATCAACATCCTCGAAATAGACCTCGACTTTGCTACCGATTCGGACCTGCTCACGTTGCGTCGCAGGCAGGTCGGAGACCAGAAAGAGGCGTGGCTGTTCTTCAAGCTCGACGAGAATACTGAGGTAGGGCAGTTCGTCCCCGAAACCGGTCACGTTGGGTTGATACATCACACTAAAACTGTAGATCGTGCCGCGGCCGCTGACCTGCTCGAATGTGAGAACTGCGCTGTGACAGGCATCGCACACCGGGCGTGGCGGGTGATGAAAATGGCGACACTCCTGGCAGCGCTGGATAATGAGGTGATGTTCCCTGGCCGCCTCCCAGAACGGACGGGTGAGGTCGTCAATCAGGGGCCGCGGTTTTTCCTGTACGGTTGACATGTCGGCCCCGCATCTTGCCATAAGTCCGCGTGTGGATTCAATGCGAAACCAACATCCGAGGGTGAGGCTGGCTGTTCTCTGTCATAGGAGAAGACTTATCCCGTGCCGATCGCGTCAAGCTCCTCAAACAGACGGTCAATTTCGTCTTCCGTGGTGTAAAAATGGGGCGAAATACGGAGACCACAGCGCGGGCGGTAATCGACAAAGACCCGCCGGGCGACGAGTTGCGCTTCGGCTTGAGCCGCACCGTCGAAATCGATGCACACCAGGCCACCGCGTTCCTGGGCGTCTTGAGGCGTGTTGATATGGATGCCGCGGACAAGCGCACTATCGATCAAGCGCTGGCATAACTCGATATTGCGCTGCCGAATCCGTTCCACGCCGACCTCAAGGAGAATCTCATAGCCGGAGCGGGCGGCGTATATGGCTGACATGCCAGGCGTGCCGCCCAGAAAACGCCGCGCGCTGTGAGCGTAATCAATATCATCGCCAAAGGCAAAAGGCTGCTCCTGCGAGAACCAGCCGGTCATGACGGGGTGGCGAGACAGCAGCCCATTCGGACGGACGTATAGATAGGCCGCGCCGGGTCCGCCGCATAACCATTTGTGTGAGCCTCCGACCACAAAGTCGGCCTGCCAGGCTTGCACGTCGATTGGGACGGTCCCAACGGTTTGATAAGCATCGACAATAACCTGGGCGCCACGTGCATGAGCGGCCTGAACAATAGGGACAATATCGATCAATGCGCCCGAGCGGTATAGGCCATGGTCCAAGACCAGCAGTAGCGTCTCGTCATCAATGGCCTCAATAAAGCGTTCGGCGGGTTGCCGGATGCCGTCAGGAGAGGAGATCATCACGGGCCGGGCGCCGTGTCGGGCTCGGGACTGAATATTATAGCGCAGGGTGGGAAAGGTCAGTTCGGCATACAGGATTTTATTGCGCTTGCCGCCCAAGTCAAAGCAGGACAGTACGGCGTTAAACAGGGCGGACACATTCTGGTGCATGACCACGCTGCTCGGCTCGGCACTGAGAAATCGGCCGATGAGTCCGGCGGTTTCCTCGAAAAATCCCATCCAGCGATCCCACACCGCGCTCCCTTCCCGCTGCCAGCTTTCGGCATACTCGTGCAGCCGGTCTGTTGTGGCCCTGGGCATTGCGCCCATGGAATGGGAAATCAGATAGGTCGAGGTTTCGAGGATGGGAAACGCCGTCCGCCAGCGGTATAGATCATGTGTCATAGGGCCCTCCACCGAGGTGGGTTCGGACATTCCAGAGAACAGGGAAAAAATGGACGCTGACCCGTCCCTGGAGATAGCGTACGCCGGGGGTCTGGAAGGATGCGCGACCGACAAGTTTTCCGGTGTAGGCGTCTCCCGTACCGGGCTTTGCTCCAACCATGCGTTCGGCCATTAAGGCGTGGCGGGAGCGCCAGATACAAAACTGTTCATCATATTCAACCATGACTTCACACAGCTGGTGCAGATCCAAATGCCGGGGGTCGGTATAGATATGCGCAACCGCCCGCTCCTGTTGCTCCGCCGTGTTCGTCTCAAAGCCGCGGCTGTGCAAGAGTTCACAAAACGTGCTCCACAGATTGGGACCGTCATAGGCCGCCCGGAGCCGCTGCCGGGAAGCCTCACTCCCGGCGAACACTTCAAAGAAGCGTTCGTCTCGAAGGCCGGACAGGAATTCGAGCTCTCGAAACTGTAAGGACTGCAAGCCGCTGGCCGGTCTGAGCAAATCGCGAAACTCAAGAAAGTGCACCGGCGACATGGTTTCCAGCACCTGGACCTGCTGGATCATCACCCGCTCGATTTCAATAAGTCGCCGTATCAGCCAAATCGCCTGTCGCACCCGTCCGGCCCGCAGATGGCCGATGATGGTACGGACTTCGTACAGCAGCAACCGAAACCAGAGTTCATAGCTTTGATGGACAATGATGAACTGAAGTTCGTCGTGAGCGGGGGGATCGGACTGGAGCGTCTGAAGGCTGAGCAGTTCCGGCAGGCGGAGATAGGACTCGTATGTCAGGTCCGGTTTGGCCTGGGGCATAAACGGTATTGTACTGCCGAAGGGCGGGCCGGGGCAATGAGTCAGACGGCAACGCCGAGAGCTGGGAAGAAAGGTTTACTCCCGTAGCCCGGCCTGGCGCATCAGCGGCATGACGCGCTCGCCGAAATACTTCAGCTCTTGGTTATAATCCAGCCAGGAAACAATCAGCCCTTCGATACCGGTGTGTGCGATTTTGACCATTGCATCGACGACCTGCTCCGGCGTGCCGACCAGGGGATAGCCGCCCCAGCCGGCAATAAAACGTTCGGCAAACTGGGTGAGAGTTGCTTCGCTGAAGGACTGGCTCTCGACGCCGAGGAGGTTCAGGATATTGCGGGCCGCGGTCCAGTCCCCTTTTTCAACGACGTAATCATAGGCCTGTTTGGCCTCTTTTTCCGTGTCGCGGCAGACGACAAAACCGTAGGACATCATGCCGATCTCTCGCCTATAGGCATTGGCCTGTTTCTTCACATCCGCGACGACCTCTTTGCCGTGCTCCAGAGTATCGACCTGGATAAAATTAAAGTCCACTTCCCGCGCAGAGAAATCCTGGCCGGCGGGCGAGAAGCCAGCGTTAATCAAAGCCGGATAGGGCTGTTGGACTGGCTTGGGCAGCAGATAGCCGTCTTTGACCTGAAAGAACTCGCCGGTGTGATCAAAATTCTGCTCAGTCCACAGGCGCTTGATAACCTGGAGCCACTCGCCGGCATAGCGATAGCGCTCGTCGTGTTCCATCTGCTTGGCCGCAAACATTTCCATCTCGGGCGAGAACCAGCCGCACACGATGTTCAAACCCCAGCGTCCGTGGGAAATATGGTCAATCGTGGCGCCCTGCTTGGCGGCCATAATCGGATGAATGGTCGGGACGTGCGAGGTGGAGAAGAGCATGATGTTTTTGGTCTGGGTGGCCATGGCCGTGGCCCAGGTATAGGTCTCCATGCAGGTGCCATTAAAATCGGTGCTCCCGCCAAAGCCCTTCCATCGCCCGACGGGCACCAGGAGCTCGAATCCCAGGTCATCGGCCTGCTGGGCAATCAGCACACTATGTTCATAGGTGGGCTCAAAGGTGGACTCGGCATGCGTGATGGTACAGCCATAGCTACAGTTCTGACCAAAAATACCCAGCTTCATTTTATTGTCATTAAAGACGGGGACGTGTCGGCGGCGGTATTCTTTGATGTCGTCTGGATGCATAGGGGTTCCTTTCCTGGTTCGTTGAGTCATAGGGTCGTTGTGCTTCCCCTTGTATTTCTTCCATGCCTATGTCTTTGTGGACGGGGTCGGAAAAGTACCGTAGACGAACCGGGACGCTGGTGGGAAAACTCGAAATTCATATCTGTACCAAGACCAAGTGTACGAACAGAACGGTTGAGGTCAAGGTCCGCAGCGTCGAGGCTGCGCCTGGTGTCCATACCGGGCTCACGCTGCTGACTGCGACGCGGAAACTCATTGCTGAACGACAGCTCGGAGGGGTGGCGGAAGTCCGCGAGGCGGTGTGTATGTCGAGTTGTCCGGTCGGTCCTCGGCTCGACCTGCTGCAAGACGACACACGGGTGCGCTATATCAAACGCCAACGCCCGACGGGTCGGCCGGATTTTGTGACGTGGAGCTCGATAGACAGTATTGAGGACGAGATTCAGAGCTGGCTGGGAGCGAAAATTGAGAAGGAAGGTCATATATGCGGATAGCCGTTGGTGGATATCTGGTCGCCGTGAATACCTTTGCAACCCAGAGAATGGGTCTGGATCGGTTTCAGCGCGCAACGCTGAGCGGAGAACGGGTGCTGCGGGTAGGCGGTAGTCAGGGCTCGATTGCCGGCTTTCTGCACGGAGCCCGGCAGCATCACTGGGACCTTGTTCCGCTTCAGTTCGTGGTACCCGGCGTTGGGGGGCGGGTGACAACGGAAGCGCACGAAGCGGCCAAAGCCGGCTTTCTCGATCTTTTGCGCAAGCAGCCGCCGGTGGACGGCGTGTTTCTCCAACTGCACGGCACGGCCGTGTCAGACGAGTGCGATGACTGCGAAGGCGATTTGCTCAAAACGCTCCGGGAGTTTCTGGGCGACAAGGTGCCCATCCTGGCTACCCTGGATGGCCATTCCAATACCACCCCGCTGATGGTTGAGCAGGCCAGTATGCTGATTGGTGTGAAAACCAACCCACACTATGATTTTTTTCCCGGCGGCGAACAGGCGGCTCGGGTCATGGCCGGCATGTTTGACGGGAATGTCACGCCGACATCTGCCCGGGCCCAACCGGCCATGGCCCCGGCCCTGCAAAAAATCTATATCGCCCCCGGCTGGCCCATGGAGGCGCTGATGCGGCAGGCGCATTGCCTGGGACGTGATCCCCGTGTGCTTGATGTGTCGTTGCTGGGCGGATTCTTCTGTGCCGACATTCCCGAGACCGGCATCAATGTGACGGTGACCACGAATAACGAGCCGGCCCTGGCTCACGATATTGCCGAGCGTGTGAAAGAAGCCTGCTGGGCCAAGCGGCAGGCGTTTCATACCGACATGGTTCCGGTGGAGGAAGGCGTGCGAGCGGCCATTGAAGCGGAGGACGGCCTGGTCGTGCTTGGAGACCTGGCCGATAGTGGCGGGGCCGGCACGCCCGGCGACGGGACTGTCCTGCTGGCGGAACTGCTCAAGCAGAACGCCCAGGGGGCGGTGGTCGGGAATATTACCGATCCGGCAGCCGTGCAGGAGGCTGTCCGGGCCGGGATTGGCAAACAGGTCACTCTCAGCGTGGGCGGCAAGGTAGACACCTTCCACGGCGAGCCGGTTGAGATCAGCGGCCGGGTGCGCGTCATTCAGGATGGAGTCTATACTGCGGCGACCGCGTTCAATGCGGGCACGTATCGACGCGGGGCAACCGCGGTGGTGGATTGTGGCGGGGTTGAGGTGATTTTGACCTCGCGTCCGACCCACGGCTTTGAAGCCAACCATTTCCGCAGTCTGGGCATTGAACCGACCCAACGGAAAATCCTGGCGGTGAAATCCGAACTGCAACACCGCGCCGGCTTTGCCGGCATCGCCAGCACGTTTATTGACGTGGACACGCCGGGGCTGGCAACCCAGGTGCATGCGCGTTTGCCGTATGAAAAAATCCGGCGGCCGGTCTTTCCCCTTGATGACATCTAGGAGCGCGTATGAATATCCGTCAAATCGATCATATTGGCGTAGCCGTAAAAGACCTCGATACCTACCTCACCGTCTTTGGAGATATCCTGGGGCTGGAAATCCACGACTTTGAGGAGGCCGACCCGTATGAGGGCCTGCGGATTGCCTTTGCCAGGATTGGTGAGGCCGACTTCGAGTTTTTACAGGACCGGATGCCTGACCTGGGCGACAAGGTGACGGATCAGCGCGACATCTCGCGCTGGATAGCGAAACGGGGCGAGGGCATCCATCATATTGCCGTGCGGGTGGACGATATTGACGCCGCCATTCAGGAGGTCAAAGCCAAAGGCTTGCGCGTCCTTGACGAGAAGGGCCGCCCAGGCGCGCGCGGCTCCAAAGTCGCCTTTATTCATCCCAAGAGCACCGGTGGCGTGCTGATCCATTTTGTGGAGCGAGAAGAGCGGTCGTGAGCGCGTCCTCCAGACCGAGTCCGCACACGGACGACCGGCCGCTGGAGCTGTCCGCGATTGCGCTGACGGCGCTGCTGAGCGCGATCTGGGGCGGGGCGTTCGTGGCGATCAAGGTCGGGGTTTTTGATATGCCGCCCCTTGGGGCCGCGGCCCTTCGGTTCGGCGTGACGGCTGTCGTGCTCCTGGCTCTGGCCTGGTATCAGCGGGTGCAACTCCGCTTTGGCTGGAGCGAACTCAAGATATTGGGTCTGCTGGGCATATTGTTCTGCTACGGCAATATGGCGGTCTATCTGGGGACCGCGCTCACGACCTCCGGCCGTTCGGCCGTATTCTTTAGCGCCCAGCCTATTTTTATCGCTCTGCTGGCACCCTTTTTCCTGCCTGGGGACCGCCTGACGGTCCGCAAGGTCTGCGGCCTGGGCGTGGCCTTTAGCGGCATCGTCGTCCTCTTCTCGGCCAAGTTCGGCGGCGGCCTGAGCGACGCACTTATAGGCGACGCCATTGTCCTGAGTTCGGCCCTGACGATTGGCGTCTCCGGCATTATCACCAAGCGCGTCGCAGGACGGATTCATCCCGTTGCGCTGGTGTGTTGGCAGACCTGGATCACCTGGCCCATCCTGACCCTATTCTCCTGGATGTTTGAAGCGGATCAGCCGTTTCTCCTCTCGACCCGCGTGGTCGTCTCCATTGTCTATCTGAGTACGATTTCCGCGGCCTTCGGGTTTGTGGCCTACGCCTGGTTGATTCAGCGACATTCGCCCACGCGCGTTGCCTCGCTGACGTTTCTCACCCCGGTGTTCGCCGTGCTCTTCGGCTGGCTGCTGCTGAGTGAACACATGGGCGTGGTCCAGTTACTCGGCGTGGCCGGCGTGTGCGTCGGCATTTATATCGTGAATAGCAGCAGGACGTCCCCATCGTCGGCCGCTGCACGGAAAGCCCTGCCGATCTTGCAGCAGAAAAAGGCCGATGCCGTCGGCTAGGGCGCTCCAGAGCCGGCCCCGGGTCTAGGAACGCTGGGCTTCCCGTAATACATGCAGCTTCAGGAAGACATAGGCCGACACGAGCAGACATAGAACGCCCGTACCGCCGACCGTCAGTGGGGCACCAATAAGGGGAGCCAGAAAACCCGCCAACAGACTGGCGAGAGGTGTGGCCCCCATAAGCATGATAAAGAACAGGCTCATGATCCGCCCGCGCAGATGGTCCGGCGATAATGTCTGGAGCAAAGTGTTGGTGGCGGCCATAGGCACCATGAAGCCGGAGCCGACAAGCGGCAGGACGAGCATGGACAGCCAGAAGTTATGGGACAGGGAGAACAAGATGAGGCCAAGACCAAACCGAATAAAGGCAAAGGCCATGACCCGGCCGAGCTGTTCCGTGCCTTGGTGACGGGCCATCAGCAGGGCGCCTACCACAGCTCCTGCGCCGGCCGCGCCCATCAGTAGACCCATACCGTTTGGCCCGCTGTGTAAAATATCGCCGGCAAAGACCGGCATCAGAACGGTGTACGGGGTACTGAGCAGGCTGAGCAAGCTGACCAGGATCAACAACAGCCGGATCGCCGGGGTACGCAGGGCATAGCGGATACCTTCCCCAATAAAGGTGGAGGTTGATCGCGCGGGGTGAGGTTCAACAACTCGCGGGGGGAGTCGCATGGCGAGAAAGCCCACGATAATGGCTAGGAAGGTACAGCCATTAAAGGTGAAGCACACGCCCTCGCCAAACTGGGCCACCAGCAGCCCGGCCAGGGCCGGACCGACAATCCGGGCCGCGTTGACCAGAGTAGAGTTGAGGGCAATCGCACTCGCCAGGTCGTCTTTGCCGACGATCTCCATCAGAAAACTCTGGCGGGCGGGCATCTCAAAGGCCTGAATCGTGCCGGCAACCAGGGCCAGGACGAAGACCTGCCAGGCGGTAATCCACTCACTCATAGTGAGAATACCCAGCACGAAGGCCTGCAACATGGCGAGATAGAGGGCAATCAGAATGACCCGGTAGCGGTTGAAGCGGTCGGCAACCACCCCGGCCAGCAGCCCGAACAGAAGGGTCGGCACCTGACCGGCAAAGGCGACCAGCCCGAGCATCAGGGAGGACTCGGTCAGCCGATAGATCAGCCAGGCCTGGGCCATGTTCTGCATCCAGAAGCCGGTGCGGGAGACAAACTGGCCGACAAAAAAAAGCCGAAAGTTCCGATGGCCGAGCGCCCGGAAGGCATAGGGCAGGGAGCAACCAAAAAGGGTCTTGTCAGTCTTTTCGATTTCAACCGCTGAGGGTGTGGACGGGGAGCTACTCAATGGGGGGCGCTCCTCACTACAGAGGAAACGCTACACAGGAAAGAGAACACAAAAAGGGCGAAGGGGCCGTGTCGCTGCATAGCGTGTAAGGCTATCTGGAGCTTGAGAACCCTGTCAAGGAAAGGCTTGTCCAGAGGTGGGGAATATGGTGTTTTGAGGCGCATATTATTTAAGGAGGGGATCATGGACGTTGGCGTACTGGTGACAGCGACGGCGGAGAGCGGAGACCTGAGCGCGGTGGCCCGCAGGGCAGAGGCGCTGGGGTTTGACTCTCTATGGATTCCTGAACACCCGGTCATCCCGGTTGGGCATACGACGCCGTTTCCTGGGGGGGACGATGGCGTTCTACCGGAGCACTATAATCGTTGGGCTGATCCGTTTATTGCGCTGACCGTAGCGGCCGGGGTGACGAATCGCATCAAACTCGGCACCGGGATTTGTCTGCTGCCCGAACGTGACCCGCTCATGACGGCCAAGGTGATTGCCAGCCTTGATTTGTATTCCAACGGCCGGGTGATCTTGGGCATTGGCGGCGGCTGGCTGCGTGAAGAAACCGAGCTCATGGGGACCTCATTTCGGCTGCGCTGGAGACGCCTACGCGAGACCGTCGAGGCCATGCGGTTGCTGTGGACGCAGAAAGAGACCGGTTATGACGGAGAACTGGTTCAATTCCCGGCGGTCCGCTGCGAGCCCAAGCCGGCGCAGCCAAACGGTCCGCCGGTGTTACTTGGCGCGCACGGTCCCAAAGCCCTGGAACGTGTCGCGCGTTCCTACGACGGCTGGTTTCCGCTGGCGTGGAACCCACAGGCGTTGGGGGCCGAGATCGAAGAGCTCCGAAAGCTCGTCACAGAGGCGGGCCGTGACCCTGACAGCGTGCCGGTGACGCCTATCATCGATCCGGACAACGGCAACCTGTCCGCGGATACGCTGAAGCGCTATCAGGATGCCGGCGTGGCCGGAGTCGTGGTGTTCAACCAACAGATGGGTACCGAGATTGCAGACGGGAAAGCGCACGAATGGCTCGACCGCGTGGCCCCAATCGTGGACCGGGCGCAAGGGGTGTGATTGTTGAAGAGATGCTTCCATCCCGCATTGGAGATCCCGGCCTCAAATACGGGAACTATGTGATGCAGCCGGATTGCGCCGAAACCGCCGATTTCTACCGCATTGCTGCTTCCTTACAACTCGACCCCAAGAGACGGTCAGGCCTTGGCCAATACATGACCCCGGTCTCTATTGGCCGTTTCATGGTGAGTTTATTCGATATTGTTTCCGGTGAGGTATGCCTGCTTGATCCCGGAGCGGGAATCGGTTCCCGGTCCGCTGCTTTTATCGAGCGGTGTTCACACGAAACAAAGAAGCCTCAATCCGTTTCGCTGGACTGTTATGAGATCGAACCAGTGTTAATCGACTATCTCGAATCAACCCTGAATGAGGCTGAAATTCAGGGCCGGACGGTCGGGATCGATGTGAACGGTACGATCCATGCGGATGACTTCATCCTGTCCTATACGCATGGTTCGCAGGAAGGTTTGTTCCAGAGCGCAGAGTCAGAGGACAAGCCGTTTACGCATGTGATCATGAATCCTCCGTACAAGAAGATTCGTTCCGCATCGGCTCATCGATCAGCGCTCCGCCGTGCGGGCATTGAAACGTCAAACCTCTATACCGGATTTCTGTTTCTTGCCGCCCTGCGTCTTACCGAGGGCGGCGAAATGGTCGCTATCGTGCCCCGATCATTTTGTAACGGGCCGTACTTCAAACCGTTTCGAGAGCAGTTCTTCTCGCTGATGAACTTGCGGCATATCCACGTTTTCGAGCAACGGGATGCTGCCTTTAAGGGCGATGAGGTGCTGCAGGAAAACATCATCATTCACGCAGTGAAGGGAGTCGCGGGCACGCAAGTTCGGATCACGACAAGCGGAGTCGGGGCTTTCGCGTTCGATCTGAATCTCAGGCTTACGTCGCTGAGGACATGACACAGCGGATCGTCGATTCCGCGTCGGTTATTGGGCCTGATGATCCTGACAAGGTTGTGCATATCGCTTCGACCGACTTCGAACAGGGAATCGTCAATCGGATGGCCCACTTCACGGCATCGCTCAGTGATTTGGGTATGGAGGTATCGACTGGCCCGGTCGTCGATTTTCGGCTGTGTCAGGATTTACGCGCCGGGCCGGGCGAAGGCACTGTGCCGCTGCTGTACGCTGCGCATTTTCAGGGCGGACGGCTGGAATGGCCAAAGACAATGAAGAAGCCAAACGCCATTGTTGTGACGGAGAAAAGTCGCAGGTGGCTCTATCCGAATGAAGGCCCCTTCGTCGTGACACGGCGTTTCACCTCAAAGGAAGAAAAGCGACGCGTCGTTGCATCCGTCTACTCGTCTGAGCTGCCGGGCGAGATGGTGGGTTTCGAGAATCACCTCAATGTTTTTCACGCCAACCAGAAAAGGGTGTCCCGATCCTTGGCGCATGGGCTGAGCGTATATCTGAACAGCAGTCTTGTTGATCACTATTTCCGTCAGTTCAACGGCCATACCCAGGTGAACGCCGCGGATTTACGTTCGCTTCACTATCCAACTCGGGAGACGCTGGAACGTCTCGGGAAAAAGACGAGCAAGACCGCACTCTCCCGGCAGGAGATTGACGATCTTATCGAGGGAGAGCTTGCACTCATGACAGATGAAGAAAACCCACTCTTAGCGCAACAGAAGATCGAGGAGGCGCTTCAAATCGTTCGGGCGCTTGGTATGCCAAGGGGGCAACAGAACGAGCGATCCGCACTCACCTTGTTAGCCCTTCTCAATCTCAAGCCAGGCGGCGCGTGGGATACGGTAGAAAAACCGCTCATGGGGATTACGCCCATCATGGAGTATTGCCGCGAGCATTACGGTCGTGAATATGCCCCGAACACCCGTGAGACTTTCCGACGGCAAACTATACATCAATTCGTTGAAGCGGGCATCGCTCTTTACAATCCCGATCAGCCAGATCGACCCGTCAACAACCCGAAAGCCTGCTACCAGATCAGCGCAGAAGCTTTCGCCGTTATCCAGACGTTCGGGACTGATGCATGGCAGGCAGTCCTCGACGAATATTTCGCAGGGCGGGAAACGCTCGCGGCAAAATGGGCGAAGCATCGTAAGATGCAGATGATTCCGGTTCAGGTGGCCGAGGGTCAGGAGACCAACTTAACACCGGGCGCGCATTCCGAGTTGATCAAAGACATCATCACCGAATTTGCTCCACGCTTCGCGCCAGCCGCCGAGGTCACTTACGTTGGCGATACCGGAGACAAGATCGGGTATTTTCAGGAACAACGCCTTGCCGAGCTGGGAGTTACTGTCGATCAGCACGGAAAAATGCCGGACGTGGTGCTGTATTTCAGGAAAAAGGATTGGTTGCTTCTTGTTGAATCTGTCACCAGCCACGGCCCCGTTGATGCGAAGCGTCATAACGAACTAGGTAAATTGTTTTCTGACGCAACGCCCGGTCTGGTCTATGTAACGGCCTTTCCCAATCGCGGCGTCATGGCACGTTACCTTGGAGAGCTTTCCTGGGAAACCGAAGTCTGGTGTGCTGACGCGCCTACGCATCTCATCCACTTCAACGGCGAACGATTCTTGGGACCGTATGAGAGGTGATACTGAAAAGCGAATACCGCTATTCCGTCGGCCTCGTTTCCTCTTTTTACGGAGATGGAAGAGAGATGCCTTACACGAACGGTTCCAGTCGGTGCCAACAGGGACGATTACTGGAATGAAGTAGAATAGGGTGTTATCTTCATACTGGGTGCACAGGCGCGGCGGCGAGAGAGAGAAGTACGCATGACAACATTGAAGAAAGCTGACCACCCTCCCAATGGCAAAGCGGGCCAGCCGTCTCCTCGCGCGTATATTGTCACCCTTGCTACGAAGGAGGGGAAAAGACGAATCAAGGTTGTCGTCAAGCCTCGCCCTACTCATCTCATGTCCATAAATTTTCAGCACGACAGAAAGCAGCGTTTCAAGTCTATCCTGAAAGGGGCCGGTTCCATTGTCGCGTTGATGCCGAGCCCACCTCCCCTGCTTCGACGTAGCGCGATTGGTTCCTTTGCTGAAACCAACCGGAGAGTCGTCCACACCTGGAACAGAGCATTTCAGGCAGCGAAGGAGTAGGCTCGTTGTCTTCAGAGCAAAAGCCCCCAATCACCCCTCCGGCCCACACTGCTGAAGAAGACCTTGAAGAAATCATTGTCGAAGAGTCAATCCTTGCTTCTCGGTTCTTTGGCCCTGTCCCTTCTCCTGCCCACATGAAGGAATACGCCGAGATTGATCCGAGCTTTCCCGAGCGGTTCTTCTCGATGGCTGAAAAGCAACAGGCTCATGACCATGTTGTTGAAAAGGAGAGCATGGCCGCCAACATAAAGATCGTCTCGGAATATCAAACACTCGAAAGACGAGGACAGACCTTCGGTTTTATCCTTGCGGCGGCAGGTCTTGTTGCCGGGGTGATAACGTCCGTCCTTGGGTCCCCTTTAGCCGGGGGCATTATCGGGACCGGCGGTCTGGCCGTCCTGGCCGGGGTCTTTGTCTATGGAGCACGGAAAAATAGTACTTCCTCACAACTCGTTTCTCCTCCTCTGGCGTCACAATCTCCTCCAGACGAAGCGGAGTGAGCAGCACCCCCGTCTCCTCTTGTTACGAAGACGGAAGAGGGATGCCCGACGCGAACGGTTCCGGTCGGTGCCAACAGGGGTAATACCTGAAGCGAATACAACATTACGGGCAGCCAGGGACGTAATAACCTGATGCGCCTCTCCTGGAACGAAGTACGCGCCCGAGCTGCGGGGTTTGCCCGGAAGTGGGCCGGTGCGACCTATGAGAAAGGCGAGACGCAGAGCTTCTATAATGACTTCTTCGAGGTCTTCGGCGTACAGCGCCGTTCGGTGGCGCGCTACGAAGAGCATATTAAGAAGCTGGACAATCGTTCGGGCTTCATCGACCTGTTCTGGCCGGGTGTCCTGCTGGTTGAGCAAAAGAGTGCTGGCCGCGACCTGACCCAGGCGTACGGACAGGCCGGCGACTACTTCGACGCCCTGCCCGAGCAAGAGCGGCCGCGCTACATCCTGGTCAGCGATTTTCAGACCTTTGCATTGCACGACCTGGACGAGCGGGAACGCGCGGTTTTCGCCTTGGCCGACCTGTCCCACAATGTCGAGAAGTTCGGCTTTATCCTGGGCGTGCAAAAGCGCACCTTCAAGGATCAGGACCCGGTCAACATTCAGGCCTCCGAACTCATGGGCAACCTGCACGACGCGCTCCAACAGTCCGGCTACACCGGCCACGACCTCGAACGATTTCTCGTGCGTACCGTGTTCTGCCTGTTTGCCGACGATACCGGCATCTTCGAGCCGCGCGATATCTTTCTTGATTTCCTGGAAACCCGCAGCCGCGAGGACGGTTCGGACCTGGGCTTATGGCTCTCGCGGCTCTTTCAAGTCCTCGACACGCCAGAGGACAAACGCCAAAAGGCTCTGGACGAAGCCTTGGCTCGCTTTCCCTACGTGAACGGCGACCTTTTTCGTGGACCGCTGCGCATTCCCGACTGGGACGCTCCTATGCGGCGGGCATTGCTCGACGCCTGTCGGTTCGACTGGACCGCTATCTCTCCGGCAATTTTCGGGGCGCTGTTCCAATCGGTCATGCACCCCGCGCAGCGCCGCTCTCAGGGTGCGCACTACACCACCGAGAAGAACATCCTGAAGGTAATCGAGCCACTGTTTCTGGACGACCTGCGGGCCGAGTTCGCACGGCTGAAGGCCCGCAAGGACACCCATCGACGGCGGGAACTGCATCGCTTTCACCAGCGTTTGGGGACGCTCCGTTTTCTCGACCCCGCCTGCGGCTGCGGCAATTTTCTTATCATTGCCTACCGCGAGTTGCGCGAGTTGGAGATCGCAGTCTTAAAGGAATTGCACGCCTATCGTGACGTTGGGACCGGCGAGTTGGACGCTGCGGCCCTGTCGGTCGTCAACGTGGACCAGTGCTACGGCATTGAAATCGGAGAGTTCCCGACCCACATCGCCGAGACTGCGCTGTGGATGATGGACCACATCATGAACAACCGGCTCAGCCTGGAGTTCGGCCAGACCTTCGTGCGTATCCCGCTGACGAAATCGCCCCACATTCTGCACGCCGACGCTCTGGAAACCGACTGGGCACGCCTGCTGCCGCCGGAAGAATGCTCGTATGTGTTCGGCAATCCGCCGTTCGGCGGACAGAGCTATCAATCGAAGCAACAGCGAGAGCAGATGCGGGGGCTGACCAATCCTCATGGCAGGACGGCATCTCCACTTGACTATGTGGGCGCATGGTTCCTGAAGGCCGGGGCATACGTGACCGGGAAGACGCGCATCGGGTTTGTGTCCACAAATTCAATCACGCAAGGAGAACAGGTGGCCCTGCTATGGCCGCGCCTCTTCGACGAATACAAGCTGGAAATCGCCTTTGCGCACCGTACCTTCGCCTGGGGCTCGGATGCACGCGGCAAAGCGCATGTGCATGTCGTCGTTCTTGGGTTGGACCGACGAGAAAATACACGATCCGAGAAGCGATTGTTTTCCTACCCCACCCTCAATGGCGACCCAGAGGAGACGCACCACACGGTGCTGTCGCCTTATCTGTTCGATGCCGGCTGCTTGACCGACCCGCGCCAAACGGTACGCGAGGAGAGGCAGCCGATCAATGGCTTCCCCAAGCTGACTATCGGATCCATGCCCATAGATGGCGGCCACTACATTTTTACCAGAGACGAACGCGCGACCTTCCTTGCCGAGGAACCGGACGCGGCCCCGTTCCTGCGCCCTTACGTTGGGGCGCGGGAATACATCCGGGGTGGCGAACGTTGGATTCTGGCCCTTCAGGCCACGGACCCGGCGGACCTCAAAGCGCTGCCGAAGGTCGTCAAGCGAATGCGGGCGGTGAAGGCGTTTCGCGCTCAGAGCAGGCGCAAAAGTACCTTGGTGATTGCCGATTATCCGGCACGGTATGGTGGCGAAGTCATCCCGACCGCGCCGTTTCTGGTTATCCCGGAAGTCAGTTCAGAGCGGCGGGAATATGTACCGATAGGGTGGTTGGAACCGCCAGTGATTCCGAGCAATCTGGTCCGTATCATTGAAAACGCCACGAAGCCGCTGTTCGCGTTACTGACCTCTGCCATGCACATGGCTTGGCTGCGTCATGTCGGCGGGCGGCTGAAAAGCGATTACCGTTATTCCATCGGCTTGGTCTACAATACCTTCCCCATCCCGCCCGAAGGCGCAGACCTGTCAAAGTTGGAGCCATTGGCTCAAGCCGTACTCGACGCCCGTGCGGTCCATCCGGGCGCAACCCTGGCCGACCTGTACGACCCTGACCTGATGCCGCCCAACCTGCGCAAAGCCCACACCACCCTTGACCGGGCCGTAGACCGGCTGTACCGGTCCGGCGGCTTTGCCTCCGAACGCGAGCGGGTGGAACATCTGTTTGGGTTGTATGAGAAGATGATGGCTCCGTTGACAGTGAAGCCGAAGCCGAAACGCCGGAGGCGTAGCGCCCCATCCCGCAGGCTAGGTTAGCCGGATGGACTTTATTTTTTACGGCGTTGATTCGTGGCTCGGGCGTAAAAGGCTTAGATGCGTTTCTTCATTACGCAATGCAGGGCGTAATGAAGATGCGCGAGATAAGCTTTTGTATATCGGATACAGGCGGCAAAAGAGGCAACCCCCTGTGGTGGCCCAGCCGCCGAGGCGCCCGCCCTTCACCCGGGCCACCGTTCGTGCTGAGCGTAGCCCCGGAGGGGCGAAGTCGAAGCACGGGTCCACACCGAAAACCACGCTTATCCGGTATTGGCGAACAGTTTCTCGGTTGTGTCGGCGCGGGGCAGATTGAAGGCTGCGGCTACGCCGGGGTGGACAACCTCGCCGTTCATGGTGTTCAGTCCGCGTTGCAGGGCGGGGTTCTCGCGGAGGGCGGCGGTTACCCCCTTGTCGGCCAGCTCAAGGGCGTAGGACAGGGTGACACTGGTCAGGGCATAGGTCGAGGTGTGGGGCACAATGGCCGGCATATTAGTGACGCAGTAATGCACAACCTCTTCCTCGCGGTAAATCGGATCGTGGTGGGTGGTCGGACACGAGGTTTCGGCACTGCCACCCTGGTCGATGGAGATATCGACAAAAGCCGCACCTGCACGCATCTTCCGGAACAGGTCCCGCGTCAAAAGCGTAGGCGCGCGGGCGCCCGGCACCAAGACCGAACTGATGACCAAGTCGGCAGCCGTTACCTCCTCTTCGATGTTGGCCCGGTTGGACATGACGGTGGTGACATGGCCCCCAAGAATGTCGTGAACGTAGCGCAAGCGCGCCGGATTGACGTCAAGAATGCTCACATAGGCACCCACGCCAACAGCCACCTGACAGGCATTTGCGCCGGCAATGCCGGCACCGAGAATGACTACATGGCCGGGTTTCACCCCGGATGCACCGCTCAGCAATACGCCCCGGCCCCCATTATGGGCCTGGAGACTCCAGGCTCCCACTTGGAGAGCCAAACGCCCGGCCACCTCGCTCATGGGCGCGAGCAGTGGCAGGGAGCCATCGTCTAACTGAATGGTTTCATAGCCGAGCGCCGTTACCTGCCGGTCCAGCAGCACTCGGGTGAGCTGTTCTGCTGCGGCGAGATGGAGGTAGGTAAACAGGATGAGGCCGGGCCGCAGCAAGGGGTACTCGGCGGCCAGGGGTTCTTTGACCTTGAGGATAAGATCGGCCTGCGCCCAGACCTCTTGGGCGGAGCCCTGAATATCCGCCCCGGCCGCGGCGTACCGCTCATCCGGAATACTGCTTCCAGCACCGGCCTGGGTTTCAGCCACAACCCGGTGACCGTGTGCCACCAACGCGGCGACGCCGCTGGGCGTGATGGCCACGCGGGTCTCCTCGGCTTTGATTTCCTGGGGAATACCAATCACCATACGAGCGCTCCCGTCTTTGCTTTACATTGGAGAAGTGCTTCGCGTATCCTGACGAAAGAGTGAACGTGTCCTCCAATGAGATATAAAAAAGCTGGACACGTTTACTCTTTGTAGCATGGGTGTGATACTTGATGGAAAGCAGTACGCGCAGACAGTCCGCCGGGGCCTGAAGGAACGCATTGCGCAGATTCGGCAACAGCAGGGCCGCCACGACTGGCAACCGGGGCTGGCAACGATTCTGATCGGCGAGGACCCGGCCTCGTGCGCCTATGTTGACGCCAAGGAAAAAGCCTGCCGTGAGGTCGGTATTGCGCCGTTCGGCCATCGCCTGCCGGCGACCGCATCAGCCGACGAAGTCACTACGCTCATTGATCGGCTCAACGCACGTCCCGATGTCAACGGTATTCTGCTCCAACTTCCGCTGCCGGATCATTTGGATTCGGCGTCTCTGATTGAGGTTATCCGGCCGGACAAGGACGTTGACGGGCTCCATCCGGTGAATCAGGGCCGCCTGGTATTAGGCCAGGCCGGGCTCCGCCCCTGCACCCCGCTGGGGGTGATGCATCTCATTGAACAGAGCGGGATGGCTATCGAGGGCAAACGCGCGGTCGTCGTTGGTCGCAGCAATCTGGTTGGCAAACCGTTGGCTCTCCTGTTACTGGAGCGAAACGCGACCGTGACGAGCTGCCACTCGCACACGGCCGACCTCGCCGACCACATCCGCCAGGCCGATCTTGTCGTGGCCGCAGTCGGGCAAATTGACGCCATCAAAGGGGACTGGATAAAACACGGAGCAGGTGTCATTGATGTTGGCATCTCGCGGAGTCCTGATGGGTCGCTGAAAGGGGATGTGGAGTTCGCTATTGCCAAGGAACGCGCCGCCTATATTTCTCCTGTCCCAGGCGGGGTCGGACCGCTGACTGTTGCCATGCTCTTAGCCAACACTGTCCAGGCTGCGGAAAGGCAGACCAACGTTCGGATGTGATATGGGGGCCAACCGAACGCCGCTGTATAAGCTGCATCGTGCCGTGGGGGCGCGCATGATTGAATTCGGTGGCTGGCAGATGCCCGTGCAGTATACCGGGATTCTTGCCGAACACCGGGCCGTGCGGACACAGGTCGGCCTGTTCGATCTGAGCCATATGGGCGAGATCGAAATAGCCGGTCCTCGGGCGTATGAGGTCTGTCAGGAATTATTCGTTACCGATATTGCCCGCATACGGATCATGCAGGCCCAGTACTCGGTCATGTGTTTTGCCGATGGCGGCATAGTCGACGACGTCATTATCTATCGCCTGGCCGAGGAACGCTATCTGGTGTGTGTGAACGCCGCCAACCGCACGACCGACTACGAGTGGATGGTAGAGCACAATCGCGGCCGGGCTGAGGTGATTGACCGGAGTGACGAGTACGCATTGGTCGCCCTCCAGGGTCCGCAGGCGGAGACGGTTCTGTCTCGGCTGACATCACACGATCTTTCGGCCATTCGTCGCTATTGGGCGGCCCAGGGGGAGGTAACCGGGGTGCCGACTCTTGTGGCACGGACCGGCTATACCGGGGAAGATGGCTTTGAGCTGTTTGTCCCGGCTGAGCGGGCTGAACATATCTGGCAGGCGTGCGGCGAGGCAGGAGGTGCGGCGAACCTGGTCCCCGTCGGCCTGGGAGCACGAGATACGCTCCGCCTGGAGGCCGGCTATCTCTTATATGGCAACGATATTGATGCCCATACCACGCCGCTGGAGGCTGGTTTACAGCGTCTCGTCCATTTTGAGGCCGGCCCCTTTATTGGGTCCGAGGCATTGCGCAAGCAGCAGGCTGATGGGATTGAAAAACACCTGGTGGGGATCAGGATGGAAGGCGCTGGCATTCCTCGCCAGGGGTATGCGATTTGGAGTGAACAAAAGAGTCAACGTCAGGTCGGGGTGGTGACGAGTGGCACCCAGTCTCCCATGCTGGGCGTTGGTATTGCGTTAGGCTATGTTTCCCCGTCGTGCGCGGACGAAAAGAGTAAACGCGCCCTCCAAACCAACAAAGCTGGGCACGTTTACTCTTCTGGGACACCGCTGGCAGTTGCGATCCGGAATCGCCATATTCCGGCGACGGTCATCAAGCCGCCATTTTATCGGAGGAGTAAGTAAGGGAGGAGGTTATGGAAGCCCCAAGGGAGTTACGCTACTCACAGGAGCACGAGTGGGTCTTGGTGGAGGAGGATAATCTGGCAACCATCGGCATCACCGATTACGCCCAAGACCAGCTTGGGGATGTCGTGTTTGTTGAGTTGCCCGAGCCTGATACCCAGCTCACCCAAGATGAGCCCTTTGGCGTGGTTGAATCGGTCAAAGCCGTGTCTGACATCTACGCTCCGGTGAGTGGTACGGTCAAAGAAGTCAATACTGAGTTGCAGAACACGCCGGAGACGATCAATGAAGACCCGTACGGCGACGCCTGGCTGGTCCAGGTGGAGATGAATGATCCCGAGGAGCTGGCCGCGCTCATGACCGCCGAGGAATATGAACACTTTGTTGAAGAAGAACAGAAAGACGCCGAGGAATAAAGCGTCTGTTGAGTCTCCTGGAGTCATGGGGTCTATGGAGTCATGGGGTCTATGGGGTCGAGACTCAATAGACCCAACAGACTGAACAAACCTCACTCGTCATGCGTTATATCCCGCATACTGAGCGCGATATTCAGGCCATGCTGGCCGTCCTTGGGGTGGATTCCGTTGAGGACCTGATTCGCCACCTGCCCGAGAACCTGCGGCAAAACGCCAGCCTGAATCTCGCCCCCGGCCTGGCGGAGTCCGAGATCACCAAGCGCCTGACTACGTTCGCAGAACAGCAGGTCGGATACAGCCCAGAGCAGTCTTTTCTTGGAGCCGGAGCCTATGCTCACCTCGTTCCGGTCGTGGTTGACCAGATTGTGCAGCGGGCGGAGTTTGCCACGGCCTATACGCCCTATCAGCCCGAGGTGAGCCAGGGGACGCTCCAGGGTATTTTCGAGTTCCAGTCGCTGGTCGCTTCCCTGTTGGGATTGGAAGTTGCCAACGCCAGTATGTACGATGGCGCGTCTGCGACCGCTGAAGCCGTCCTCATGGCCAAGCGCATTTTGCCCAAACGCCCGCGGGTGCTGGTCGCTCGCTCTCTGCATCCACAATACCGCCAGGTCATCCAGACCTATTTGGATGGGTTCCCCGGTCTGTCGCTTGTTGAGCTGGATTGGGATAAAACCGGCCAGCTTGAGCAGACGGCCCTGGCACAGCACTTGGATGAACGTGTGTGCGGCGTGGTCGTCGGCTATCCAAACGTCTTTGGCGTGATCGAGGATATTGCGACCATTAGTCGCAGCGCACAAGACGCTGGCGCACTGACCCTGTCCGTGACCCCCGAGTCCGCGGCCTTAGGCATTCTCAAGTCCCCCGGTGAACTCGGGGCCGATATCGCGGTTGCAGAAGGACAGAGTCTGGGTATTCCCCTCAGCTATGGTGGACCCGGCCTGGGTCTCTTTGCCTGCCGGAGTCGCTATGTCCGCAATATGCCCGGTCGTCTGGTTGGGGAGACGGTCGATCAGGATGGACGTAGCGGATTTGTCCTCACTCTGGCGACCCGCGAACAACACATCCGGCGGGAGCGGGCGACCTCAAACATTTGTACCAATCACGGCCTGTGCGCCCTGGCAGCCACCGTCTTTCTGTGCCTGTTGGGCAAACAGGGGCTGCGGGAATTGGCGCTCCGGAATGTGAAGAACAGTCACTATCTGGCAGAGGTCCTCCAGCAGGCGGCTGGCGTGCAGCCGCGTTTTCCGAGTCCCTTTTTCAATGAATGTGTGCTGACCGTGCCACACGCCCGTAGCGTGTGGGCCCGTCTCAAAGAGCAGGGAGTCATTGCCGGCCTCGTTTTGGAGGATTGGTATGAGGAACTCGACGATTGTCTCTTAGTGTGCGCAACCGAGCTCCACACGCGGGAGGCGATTGAACGCTTCGGACAGCAACTCCGGCAGGCGGTTGCATAATGGCTTCGACGCGCACTACCAGCCCTGGTAAACGGACAATGCTGAACGAACCCCTGATCTCGGCGCGGGGATCAGCTGGACGGGTCGGCTACGCGCTCCCACGAGACGATATCCCTGAGCGGGATCAGGCCCGCGATCTGCCGGCCGAACTGTGTCGGGAGGTGCTCAATGATTTTCCCGAGGTCAGCGAAGGCGAAGTGGTGCGCCATTTCACGCGGCTGTCCCAGTGGAATATGAGCGCGGCAACGACCCTCTATCCCCTGGGGTCGTGCACGATGAAGTATAACCCGGTGGTGAATGAGTATATGGCCCGCCTGCCGGGTTTGGCTCAGCTCCACCCCCTGACTCCGGACGATCAGGCCCAGGGGGCATTGATGTTGCTCGCTGAACTTGAGCGCTGTCTGGCCGAGATCAGCGGCATGGAGGCGATCAGCTTGCAGCCCGCGGCCGGGGCGCAGGGTGAGTTGACCGGCATGAAGCTCGTTCGGGCCTATCATCAGGACCGGGCAACGCCGCGTAAGAAAGTCTTGATTCCGGCGAGTGCCCACGGCACCAATCCCGCCTCGGCGGCCTTATGTGGCTATGACGTTGTACAGGTCGCCACCGGCTCGGACGGCATGCTTAGCGCCGACGCCGTAGCCTCATGTACGGACACCGAAGTGGCTGCCCTGATGGTGACTAACCCGAACACACTCGGACTCTTTGAGCGCGAGATTCTTCAGATAACCGACGTGCTGCACGCGCACGGGGCGCTGGTGTATATGGACGGAGCCAACCTCAACGCTCTGATGGGTGTGGCCAAGCCGGGCCATATGGGCGCGGATGTTATTCAGTTCAATCTGCATAAAACGTTCTCCACTCCGCACGGCGGAGGCGGCCCCGGTGCCGGGCCGGTCGGCGTAAAAAAGATTTTAGAGCCCTATCTGCCCATCCCTCGGATTGTCCATAAGAACGACACCTATTCCTGGAGTGACGCCGCGCCTCAATCAATTGGGCGGGTGCGCTCGTTCTACGGTAATTTTGGCATCCTGGTGCGAGCTTACGCCTATATTCTGGCAATGGGTAGAGATGGACTCACGCACGCCACACGCATGGCCATTCTGAATGCCAACTACCTGCGCAAACGGCTCGAATCCGTGTACACCCTGGCCACCCATGAGCCGTGCATGCACGAATGTGTCTTCTCGGATCGCTCGTTTCAGCAGACTGGCATCAAGACCCTGGATATTGCCAAACGTCTGCTTGATTATGGCTTTTATGCGCCGACGATTTATTTTCCGCTGGTGGTGAGCGGGGCACTGATGATTGAGCCGACGGAAACGGAAACCAAAGAGACCCTGGACGAATTTGCCGATGCGCTGCTGGCCATTGCCCAGGAAATTATCGCCCAGCCTGACCTGCTCAGGCAAGCGCCCTTCACCACCCCAGTCAGCCGCCTGGATGAAACCCGCGCCGCTCGCCGACCAGTATTACGCTGGAGCCGCTCGCCAGACTCCTAATCCCCAACCTCCAATCTCTAACCCCCATTTCAGCTTTCTGCTAGGCTGCGCGGTGTGGAGACGATTCGGATTCGAGGCGCGCGCCAACATAATCTCAAAAACATCAGCCTTGAGATTCCGCGCCAGCAGTTTGTGGTGATTACCGGCGTCTCCGGGTCGGGAAAATCGACCCTGGCCTTTGACGTCCTCTACGCCGAAGGACGACGACGTTATATGGCCTCGCTGTCCGCCTCGGCTCGTCAGTTTCTGACCCAGCATGCCAAACCCGATGTTGATGCCATCAGTGGCCTGTCTCCCGCGGTCGCGCTTGAACAGCGTCGCACGGCGCCCTCACCCCGCTCGACCGTTGGCACGGTCAGCGAGATTGCCGACTATCTGCGGTTGCTCTACGCCCGAGTTGGCACCCCTCACTGCCTGGAATGCGGACGAGTGATCGAACGCCACAGCGTGCCCCAGATTGTCGATCAATTGCTTGATGTACCCGAAGGGAGTCGGCTCCAGCTTTTGGCGCCCCTCCGCCTCTTTCATCCTGAGGACTGTGACACCGTCCTCCAAGACCTGCACAAAGCGGGATTTGTCCGTATCCGGTTGAACGGAACCATCCACGACCTGATGGACCTGGAGCTGGCTGAAAAGATTGCGGGTCTGAGTCCCGGTGAGATCGCCGCTACGCAACTCGATATCGTCGTTGACCGGCTCGTGGTCAAAAGCGGCGTGGCCCAACGCCTGGCCGATTCGCTGGATACGGCGTTACGCTATGGCAAGGATGTGGTCAAAGTCCTGATTGAAGAAAACGAGGAGCGGCTCTTCACCCAGCGTCTCATCTGTCCCGCCTGTGGTTTTGCCTACCCGGAACTGAGCCCGGCCTTTTTTTCACCCAATAGCCCAGAAGGAGCCTGTCCGGCCTGTGAGGGTCTTGGCGTGCAACAGGAGCGAGTGACAAAAAAGCGGGGGAAAGCCCAGGCCGCGGGCGACTCGCAGGTCTGTTCCCAGTGTAACGGCTCGCGCCTCCGACCAGAGACCCAGGGCATACGCATCAAGGACAGACACTTGGCTGAGCTCAACGCTCAGCCGCTTGGAGCAGTACTCGACTTTTTTTCTCAGCTTGGTTTTTCTGGACAGACGGAGCGGATTGCCCGACCGCTCTGTCAGGAGATTGTCTCGCGTCTCCAGGCCTTGGTTGATCTGGGGTTAGCCTCTCTCACCCTGGACCGCACGCTGGTGTCGCTATCCGGGGGCGAAGCCCAGCGTGTCCGGCTGGCGACCTTGCTTGGGAATGGCTTATCCGGGGTCATCCATATTCTGGACGAACCGTCGGTGGGGTTGCATCCGCGGGATACAAGCCAACTCCTGGAGATGCTCAAACGGCTGTGTGGGCAGGGGAATACGGTGGTGGTGGTCGAGCACGACCCTGAGACCATGCTGGCGGCTGACCATCTGATTGATTTAGGTCCGGGTGCCGGCGAGCAGGGGGGGTGGGTCTGTGCCGTAGGAACACCGCAGGACGTCAAAAACGCCCCGGATTCGCTGACCGGCCAGTATCTTTCCGGCGAGTCGAAGATTCCAGTCCCGACAAAACGGCGCGCAGCGAAAAACCTTCTCACCCTCGCGCATACCAGGGTGCATAATCTTAAAGACATCAGCGTAGACTTCCCGCTCGGGGCATTGACCTGTGTGACTGGCGTCTCGGGCTCAGGAAAGAGTTCGCTCATCAGTGATGCCCTGGTGCCCGCTCTCGCGGCTGTGCTGGCAGGGACGCAATCGACCACAGCAGAGGTCGGCCAGCTCTCAGGCTGGCAGCAGCTCAATAAAATGATCGTGGTTGACCAGGCTCCTATTGGGCGAACGCCCAGTTCCACCCCAGCAACGTATATCGGGCTCCTCCGCCCGCTGCGCGCCCTGTTTGCCCAACTGCCCGAGGCACGGGTGCGCGGCTATAACCTGGACCGCTTCTCTTTTAACGTCAAAGGGGGACGGTGTGAGGCGTGTGAGGGAAACGGCGTCTTCGCGGTTGAGATGAGCTTTTTACCCGATGTCTATGTCCAATGTGATGTATGCCACGGCCAGCGCTATAATCGAGAGACTCTCGCGGTCACCTTGCGTGGCCGGAGTATTGCCGATGTCCTGAAGATGACGGTCGCCGAGGCGCTCGCACTCTATGGCGACCTATCGGAAATCCGGTCGCGGTTGGAAACCTTACGCGCGGTTGGGCTGTCCTATATACGCCTGGGGCAAGCCGCCCCAACGTTGTCCGGTGGAGAAGCGCAGCGGCTCAAGCTGGCCAAAGAGTTGAGCCGGAAAAGCACGGGACAGACCTTATTCCTCTTTGATGAACCAACTACCGGCCTCCATCTGGCCGATATTCAGCGCCTGCTGGACATTTTCACCCTCCTCGTTGAAGCGGGGAATACCGTTGTAGTGATTGAGCATAACCTGGAGGTGGTCAAAACCGCGGATTGGGTCATCGACTTGGGTCCCGAAGGGGGAGAAGCCGGGGGCAACGTCGTTGCCTGCGGGACACCCGAGGAGATTACGCGCGTTGAGCAATCGTACACCGGCCGGTTTTTGAAAAGCCTCTTGTGAGCATTGGCTTCACCCACGCGCTGTCTCTCGCCCTGACCTTACCGTGTAGGTTGACAGGCCCAGGAAGAAATCCTAAATTAGACCCTTAGAGTCCACTTTAGAAAATTCCAACTCGTTTTGAATAATGAAGGGGCATTATGGAGCGCGATCCGATCTACATGGATAACCAAGCTACCACGCCAGTAGACCCGCGCGTGATTGAGGCGATGGTCCCGTTTCTCGGTGAGATATACGGGAATGCGGCCAGCCGGAATCATGCTTTTGGGTGGGCGGCCGAAGAGGCCGTGGATCGGGGGCGAAGCCAGATTGCGGATTTGGTCGGCGCCCGACCCAAAGAGATCATCTTCACCAGTGGTGCGACCGAGTCGGACAATCTGGCGATTAAGGGAGTGGCGGAGTTCTACGCGGATAAAGGCAATCACATTATTACGGCGGTCACAGAGCACAAGGCGGTCTTGGATACCTGTCAGGCCCTCGAACGGGCGAATATCGCGGAAGTGACCTATTTACCGGTGGATCAGTATGGGCGGGTGGATGTCGATGATGTGAAGAAGGCGATCCGAGACAATACGATCCTGATCTCTCTGATGTATGCCAACAACGAGATTGGAACGCTGCACCCCATTAGAGAGATTGGCAAGCTCGCCAAAGAGCGGGGCATCCTGTTTCACTGTGATGCGACTCAGGGCGTGGGCAAGATCCCGGTGAACGTTGATGAAGACAGCATCGACCTGATGTCGATGAGCGCCCACAAAATGTATGGACCCAAGGGTTGTGGGGCCTTATACGTCAGGTCGCGGGGACCCCGGGTCCGCCTGCGCGCCCAGATGCACGGCGGCGGCCACGAGCGAGGGATGCGCTCGGGGACGCTGAACGTGGCGGGCATTGTCGGGTTTGGCAAGGCGTGCGAGCTGTGCGGGCAGGAATTGGAAGCCGAGGCTGGCCGCCTTATGAGTCTGCGGCAGAGACTCTATACCGGTCTGACCGAAAACCTGGAAGAGGTGTATTTGAATGGGCATCCAACAGAGCGGATTCCCGGTAACCTGAATCTGAGCTTTTCCTATGTGGAAGGCGAGTCCTTCCTGATGGGACTCAACCGGGAGATCGCGCTTTCGTCCGGCTCCGCCTGTACCTCGGCGACCCTTGAACCCTCGTATGTGCTCAAAGCGCTGGGGGTCGGAGAAGAGTTGGCCCATACATCGATTCGATTTGGCCTGGGACGCTTTAACACCGAAGAGGACGTGGACTATGTGATCACGCGTGTCTCCGAGGTGGTCGTTCGATTGCGGGAGATGTCTCCCCTGTACGAAATGGCCAAGGCAGGCATAGACCTTAAATCTGTCCAGTGGAAAACCTGAATACGACAAGCATTCAACACCGATAGAACCGTATATTAAAGGAGAAGCGAGCGATGGCCTACACCGAGCGAGTCATAGAGCATTACGAGCGGCCGCGGAACGTGGGGAGTTTTGGGAGCGGGGAAGCGCACGTGGGCACGGGCGTGGTGGGAGCCCCGGAGTGCGGGGACGTGATGAAGTTGCAGTTGAAGATCAACCCGCAGACGGAAGTGATCGAAGATGCGAAGTTCAAGACCTTTGGGTGTGGGTCGGCGATTGCGTCGTCGAGTTATGTGACGGAGTTGGTGAAGGGGAAGACGGTGGCCGAGGCGGGGGCGATCAAGAACACGCAGATCGTGGAGGAGTTAGCGTTACCGCCGGTGAAGATTCACTGTTCGGTGTTAGCGGAGGATGCGATCAAGGCGGCGGTGGCGGACTGGCGGGGACAGGACGCACCCAAGAAGGATGCCGCCTAGACAAGGCCGCACGGAAACCAGCAGCAGATTGGGACAACGGGCATGGCAGCAAGCGCGAAAGCAAAGCTCAAAATCGAAATCAGCGAAAACGCAGCCAAAAAGATTGGAGACCTGACGGGGCAGGACGAGCGGCAGGATTGCGGCTTGCGAGTCAAGGTGGTTGGGGGGGGCTGTTCGGGTTTGTCCTATAAGATGGACCTGGATATTCCCCGTGACGGCGACCGCGTTTTTGAACGGGAAAGTGCCAAAGTGATTGTTGACCGCAAAAGCTTTATCTATCTCCGCGGGACAGAGCTGGATTTTTCCGAGACCTTAATGGATTCGGGCTTTAAGCTGACGAATCCCAATATCAAACGCTCGTGCGGCTGCGGTAGCTCATTCTCTGTCTAGCCTAACACACTATGCCAACGCCGACGGTGGTGCGCTGCTGGCGCTGTCAGGACGAGCATACGCCCCAGCTGTTCTGCCCGGCCTGCGAGGCTCTTCAACTTTTACCTCCAGACATTGACTATTTCGCGGTCTTTGGTTTGGCCCGGGATCCGATGCTTGATGAGCAGGCGCTTGCCAAGACGTATTACGATCTGAGCCGCCAACTCCATCCGGACCTGCACCAGATCGGGGCTGCGGAGGAGCAGGAAGCGAGCCTTCAGAATACGGCGCTGGTGAACCGGGCCTACCGGACACTGCGCGATCCTGTCCAGCGCGGCCGGTACTGGCTTGAGCTCAACGGAGAACACCTCGGCAAGGAAAATAATACAGTCCCCCCTGAGTTGGCCCTCTTCGTGTTTGAGGTGCAGGAAAAGCTGGCAGCCGTCCGGGAAGCCCAGAGTGCCGGAACCGATGACGCGCTGGCGGGGCTCAAAGCTGAGGTGACGCAGGTACGAGATGATCTAGACGACCGGATGCAGGAATTGCAGCGAAAGCTGGGGGCAAACTTCTCCAAATGGGGGCAGACGAACGGTGCGGCTGAACTCTTGAGCGAACTGAAACGGGTGCTGTCGGATATGGCCTATCTGCGGACATTAACACGCGACGTGAAAAAGGCCCTCTCCACCTTGTGAAAAATAGAGGCGAATCGTGGAACCTATAGTTGGGATTGATCTGGGGACGACCAATAGTCTGATTGCGAGTGCAGACGACGCTGGCCCGCGGGTCATTGCCGATAGCGGAACTGGGCAGAAGACGCTCCCGTCTATCGTCAGTTTTTTGCCCAACGACCGGGTTGTTGTTGGCCGGGAGGCGGGCGAGTTAGCCCGAACACAACCGCTCTCAACCATTCGGTCGGTGAAGCGCTTTATGGGCCTCGGTATGGAGCATGTGAGTCCTGAGGACCGGCAGCGGTATCGCTTTGTTGACGATCAAGAGGACTCCGCCAGTCTGGTCCGTTTTGCCCTCCACGACCGGCAGGTGACACCACCGGAGGTCTCGGCAGTTATTCTCCGTGCCTTGCGGGACCGGGCCGCGACGGTACTCCAGGAAGAGGTCCGTAAGGTGGTCATTACCGTCCCGGCGTACTTCAACGACTCGCAGCGTCAGGCGACCAAAGACGCCGGCAAGCTGGCCGGCCTTGAGGTCATTCGCCTCCTCAACGAACCGACGGCCGCCTCTCTCGCCTATGGCCTCAATGCAAAAGAAGAGGGGCTGATTGCGGTGTATGACTTTGGCGGGGGCACGTTTGATGTGTCGATTCTGCGGCTCCACACCGGCATCTTCGAAGTGTTATCCACCAACGGCAACACCCGCTTGGGTGGTGACGATATCGATCAGTGTATAGCCGAGCGCTTTATCCTGGCGGAACTGGCCGAAGACCTGCGCGGCGACTTGCAGGTGCTGAATGGTGCGCTACGTGCTGCCGAAAAGGCCAAGCAGGTCTTATCCGAGCAGGACGAGACAACCCTCAGTCTGACTGTCCCGGACAAAGGCGTTCAGCTCTCTCGCCGCCTGACCCGTCACGAGATGGAAGCCGCGGTGGACGAGATTGTGGCTCGCACGCTGGAGCCGTGTCGGCAGGCGCTCAAAGATGCCGGTCTTGAGACCCAGTATATTGAAGAAGTCGTCCTGGTCGGTGGCTCGACCCGCATGCCGCTGGTGCGCCAGCGGGTGGGGGAATTTTTTGGTCGGACACCACTCACCGATATCGACCCGGATGAGGTCGTTGCCCTCGGAGCAGCGGTCCAGGCGGATACTTTGTCCGGGCGGCGGCGGGATATGCTGCTGCTCGATGTGGTGCCGTTATCCTTAGGGATTGAGACCATGGGCGGGGTCATGAGTCACCTCATTGAACGCAATACGACGATCCCGGCAAGCGTGAAGGAAATGTTCACTACCGCGGTTGATGACCAGACCGCGGTCGCCGTTCATGTCCTGCAAGGAGAACGCGAACTGGTCCAGGATTGTCGCAGCCTGGCCCGCTTCTCCATTCCCATTGAGCCCAAGCCGGCCGGAGTTCCCCGCGTCGAAGTGACGTTTATGATCGACGCCAACGGTATTCTGAACGTTTCCGCAACCGACTTACGAACCGGGCTCGAACGTTCGCTTGAAGTGAAACCGTCCTATGGCTTGACCGACGAAGAGGTGGAGCGGCTGCTGGAAGAATCCATAGATTTTGCGGAGGAAGACATTGAGCAGCGTTTGCTGATTGAGGCCCGGACTGAAGCCGATACCGTGCTGCACGCCACCGACAAAGCCCTGAGCCAGAATGCCTCGTTTCTGCAAGAGGGTGAGGAAGAGCAGATTGCTCAGGTCGTGCAAAAGGTCCGGGAGGCGTGCGCTGGAGAAGACTACGATCTGATCCGAGACCTGACCGAGGAGTTGAGCCAGGTGACAACGCCGTTTGCCCAACGGATTATGGACTCTTCAATCCAGGAGGCGCTGGGTGAGAAACAGCTCTCCGACTTATAGCAACCGCACGGGAGGGAGTCATGAAGCTATACTGGGACACGCCCGAGGATATTGCCGAGCGGCTCTTCGAAGCGCAGCCCGAGACCGATCCGTTGAGCATCCGTTTTACCGATTTGCTCCGCTGGGTCACCGCCCTGGAGGATTTCAGCGACGACCCCCAGGAGTCGAGTGAGGGCAAACTCGAAGCCATCCAAATGGCCTGGCTGGAAATATATAAAGAGGAGAACGCCTAATTCCGGTTAGTAATCAGACACAGGCGATGCTCTTGCCGAAGCCGACAGAAGGAGCATAGACTGTTGCGTAGTTGTGATACGTTTCCTGTTCCGCCGCATTACGCGTTGCGTTCTTTGGACCATCGATCTTCTTGCGCGCCTCACCGGACGGCGCCAGCCGTATAACACCCTTCAGATAGAGCTGACTGGCCATCTTGCCGAAGATGGTGTTCTGGGCCTCCTGCCGTTTCGACGTCCAACCGCTCCGGACCTGTTCAGCCTGACCACCCTGCTGCGCTGGGCGCGGGAGGACGAGCAGCTCAGCGCTGTTATTCTCACTATCGACCATCTGGACACGGGCTGGGCGCGCCTGCAAAACCTGCGGCGCTCCATTCAGGCCCTCCGTCACGCCGGGAAATACGTCCTCGTCTATCTCGCCGAGGGGGGCACCCAGGAATACTACCTCGCCAGTGCGGCCAACGCGGTGGCGATGGCGCCGGCTGGTCACCTGACCATCACCGGTCTTGCGGCAGAAACAATGTTCTTTAAGGGCGCACTCGACAAGCTGGGTATAGAAGCTCAGGTCAGCCAAGCTGGGCAGTATAAGTCGGCGGGAGAGCCATTTACGCGGACATCGCTGTCGGAGCCCCATCGGGAGATGATGAACAGCCTGCTGGACGATCTATACGATCAGATTGTTGAGGGGGTCGCCGCAACCCGGAATACAGACAAAGCCACCGTGCGGGAACTCATTGACCAAGGGCTGTTTCTCCCTCACGAAGCCCAAGAAATGGGCCTGATCGATCATAGTGGCTATGAGGATGATATCCCGCACTGGCTCGAAAGCCGCGAGCGACAGGCCGAACAGGGACAGACTGAAAAAGGAGGACAGACAGCGGTCGTGAACTCGGCCAAGAGCGTGCAGATCATTGAAGCAGGTGCCTATCTGCGGCGCCGCGGGCGACTCATACGGCGTCAGGCGCTCCGGTATCCTCCCGCGCGGATTGCCTTCATGACGGTGGGTGGAACGATTACGCGCGGCGAAACCGAGACCGGGAGTGACGGTATTCAATCCACCGGCTCCAGCAGTGTGATCCGAGACCTCAGACACATCCGCGAAAATCCCGATATTGCCGGGGTTCTTATCCGCGTGTCGAGTCCGGGCGGGTCCGGGCTGGCCTCTGATCTGGTCTGGCACGAGATTCTTCAGACCAAAGAAGAGAAGCCCGTGATTATCTCTCTGGGCGATGTGGCAGCTTCCGGAGGATATTATATCGCTCTGGCCGGAACGACGGTTTTTGCTGAGGAAGGGACGGTGACCGGCTCGATTGGTGTCATTGCCGGCAAGGCGGTATTACACGGTCTGTATGCCCAGCTTGGCCTGGATAAGGAAATCCTGACCCGGGGCAAGCGCGCGGCGCTGTTCTCTGACTATCTGGCCTTTGGTCCGGCGGAACAGGAGCGCATGAATAGCGAGATCCAAAGTTTCTATCGGGACTTTGTGAAGAAGGTCGCCCAGTGTCGGTCGCTCAGTTATGAGACGGTTGACGCCTGCGCCCAAGGGCGGGTCTGGAGCGGGAGACAGGCCGTGGCGCGTGGTTTGGTTGACCGGATAGGTGGGCTGGAAGAAGCCCTGGCCGAACTCAAATATCGAGTCGGGCTACCTGACCACTGGCCGGTTGGGGTCGAACGTTTCCCCAAGCCCGCTTCGCTCCTCCGCTTCCCCTCCCTTTTACGCCTTCTGCCTTGGGGGGGGAGAGTCCGCGGGACCGGCTGGCCCTGGGAGCGAGACCGGATATGGGCAATTCTCCCGTTTTCTCTGCGTTTTTTGTAACCTAGGTGACAGCCTGACTCTTGCCTTGAACTGATAACGTCGGATACTCTATCGGTCCATAATCTTCCGTGTCGTATTCAGACTAAATCTGTAACAATCCTGAGCGAACATCGCTGTCACAGCAGAGGGGGGAGGAGATTCCATGGCCACCAATCCAGCGGGAGGGCCCCTGGAGAAAGCGACGCAAGAACGGGAAAGCGTCGTTATTCGTTTTGCCGGTGATTCCGGGGACGGCATGCAGTTGACCGGCACCCGTTTTACATCCGAATCCGTTCTTGCCGGGAATGATGTCGGGACCCTGCCGGACTTTCCGGCGGAAATCCGGGCTCCTACTGGAACACTGTACGGCGTAAGCGCCTTTCAGATCAATTTTAGTAATAAAAATGTCTATACACCTGGGGATGATCTCGATGCCCTGGTGTGCATGAATCCGGCAGCGCTCAAAACCAATATCGCCGACCTGAAGCAGAACGGCATTCTCATCGTTGATCCGGCTGAATTCAACACGGCCAACCTGAGAAAAGCCGAATACGAAACGAACCCGCTTGAGGACAGCTCGCTGGATAAATACCAGGTCTATCAGGTGGAAGTCACCAAAATGACGACCCTGGCCCTGAAGGACACGGGCCTGCCAAACCGGTCGGTCATGCGGAGTCGGAACTTTTTTGCCCTCGGCGTTGTCTCCTGGCTCTTTAACCGTCCGATTGAGCCCACCCTGGAATGGATACAACAGCGGTTCGGGAAGACCCCGGTGGTCGCCGAGGCCAACACCCTGGCCATCAAAGGCGGCTATCATCTGGGTGAAAATACCGACATGTTTGCCTCGTCCTATGAGATCAAGCCGGCCGAGATTGATCCTGGGACGTATCGCAATATCACGGGAAACTCGGCCACCGCTCTGGGCTTTGTGATAGCCGCCCAAAAGGCCGGGCTACCCCTCTTCTTGGGCAGCTATCCCATCACGCCGGCCAGCGATGTGCTGCACGAACTCGCCGAATACAAAAACTACAACGTCTATACGTTCCAGGCGGAAGATGAAATTGCCGGGGTCGGGGCTGCCCTGGGCGCCGCTTTTGGTGGGGCGCTGGCCATTACGACCACAAGTGGCCCAGGGATGAACCTCAAGGGTGAGACCATGGGTCTGGCCGCCTCGGTTGAACTGCCCATGGTGATTACCAATATCCAACGGGCCGGGCCGAGTACGGGGATGCCGACCAAGCCCGAACAAACCGACCTCCTCCAGGCGATATACGGACGGCATGGAGAATCGCCCCTGCCCGTTATTGCCGCCTCAACACCGGCAGACTGTTTTCACGCCGCCTTTGAGGCGGCCCGGATCGCGATGAAGTATATGACCCCGGTCATCCTGCTGACCGACGGATTCCTGGCCAACGCCTCGGAGCCCTGGATCCTGCCGAGTGTCGATGACCTGCCCAGTATCCCGGTCGAATTTCGGACTGATCCGCAGGGCTTCTTCCCCTATCTGCGAGATGAAGAAACCCTGGCCCGACCCTGGGTCAAACCGGGAACACCCGGTCTTGAGCACCGTATTGGCGGCATTGAAAAGGATTATCTGACTGGAAATATCAGCTACGCCCCGGCCAACCACGAACAGATGGTGCGCGTCCGACATCAAAAGGTGGCGAAAATCACGCAGGAGATTCCTCCTACGCAAGTGAAGGGGCCCGAGCAGGGCAAGCTGTTAGTTCTGGGTTGGGGCAGTACGTATGGCGCTATTGCCGCGGCGGTTGAGGCCGCGCAGGCGCAGGGCCATTCGGTCGCCCAGGCGCATCTGCGCTATCTGAATCCGCTTCCCGCCGACCTCGGTGATGTCCTGAGCCGGTATGAAAAGGTGCTGGTCCCTGAGATGAATATGGGCCAACTCCTCAAGCTGATCCGGGCCGAATACCTGGTTGACGCGGTTGGGCTGAATAAGATCCAAGGCCGTCCATTTAAGGTGTCTGAAGTTGCAACCCGCATTGCCCGTATGTTGGAGGACTAAGGACCATGAGTACAGAAGCTGCGGTAAAATTGACGCGGAAAGACTTTGTTTCAGACCAGGATGTCCGTTGGTGTCCGGGCTGTGGAGATTATGCCATTCTGGCTCAGGTCCAAAAAATCTTCCCTGAACTCGGCATTCCAAAAGAAAAAGCGGTGTTCATTTCCGGCATCGGCTGTTCGAGTCGTTTCCCGTACTACATGAATACGTATGGCTTTCATACCATCCACGGGCGGGCGCCGGCGATTGCAACCGGGCTCAAGATCTCCCGCCCCGACCTGCACATCTGGCTGGTCACGGGTGACGGCGACGGTTTGAGCATTGGTGGCAATCATCTCATCCATGCGTTGCGCCGGAATGTTGAGCTCAAGATCATGCTCTTCAACAACCGGATTTACGGTCTGACGAAAGGCCAATACTCACCCACTTCAGAACTCGGCAAAGTTGCCAAATCCACGCCCATGGGTTCGGCCGACCATCCGCTCAACCCGATAGCCTTGGCGATGGGAGCAGAGGCCACGTTTATCGCCCGCAGTATCGACACCGAAGCCAAGCATCAGCAGGAAACGCTGAGGCGGGCAGCCGCACATCAGGGCGGAGCATTTATTGAAATCCTGCAAAACTGTAATGTCTATAATGACGGCGCCTGGGAATACCTGAAGGCGAAAGACTCCAAGGCCGATACCCAACTGCTGCTTGAGCACGGGAAGCCCATGATTTTTGGCAAGAACAAAGACCGAGGCATTCGCCTCAAGGGCTTAACTCCTGAAGTGGTCACTATTGGGAATGGTGTCAGCACCTCAGATCTCTTGGTTCACGACGAACACGATCAAACGCTGGCCTATTTGCTCGGTCGCATGACACCGCCCAACTTCCCCACACCGGTTGGGATCCTGTTTTCAACTGAACGGCCAACGATTGAGTCTTTGATGAACCAACAGATTCAGGATGCTGTTGAGAAGTCTGGCCCAGGGAATATTGACACCCTCCTGCGTCGCGGGGATGTCTGGTCCGTAGAATAGTCTTGTCAACAGTTGAGAAGGCCCCTGTTTGTCGCGGTGTGTGACGAGCCGGGGGCAAAAAATATCACCGCCCAACCTTTATTCATGGTAATGATGGCGGTGATATTTTTTTTCGTGTTTCGAGCGTATGCCACTCCATCTTCGGATTCCCTGCCCCCAGTGCGGAAAAATTCTCTACCGTAAGCGCAAGGGGCGTTGTCCGGAGTGCGGAACACGGGTGAGTACGCATGTGGAAGAGGTTCGCGAGCGGGAGGAACGGATTGAAAAGGTTGTGGCTGTCATTGGGACAGCGCTGGTTGTCCTGGTGCTCATGCTCGCTGGCGGAGTCGGACTGGTTGAGGGCATACTGATGTATGGGGCGGCTGGCGCGGTAATGTTTTATCTGGCAAAAAAGACGTTCAAGCCAAACCAAGGCCAAGAAGAAAAGGAAGAAAAGAGTAAACGTGTCCACTAATCAGACAAGGGTGGACGACACGGTTACTCTTTGTAGAGTGAAGGAAGAGAGTATGGCAGAAAAGGCTGACCTGAAAAAACAGATGAAAGAGCTCAAAGGGCGACGTGATACGGCACTAGCGCAAAAGGAACATAAAGAACTCAAAAAGATCCGACGCAACATCCGTTCTGTCAAACGGCAGTTGCGCGCTCTGGCACAAAGAGTAAACGTGTCCTCCAACAGCATGTAGATGCTGGACACGTTTACTCTTTTGAAGTAGCCCCGGCTGCGTAATACTCTTTTGCTCCGGCTCAGTCCAGGCTTCTACGAGAAAAGGAAGAAGGCTATGAACATTCGGGTTCAATCGCAGTCCATTACGGCAGTACGTAGCGATCTGCTGGTTGTCTCGGTCGCTCAGGGGAAACAAAACGCCGCACACCTGAAAGCCCTTGACACTGCGGTGGATGGTGCGCTGCGCGAGCAGATGAGACGCAGCCGATTCCAAGGCAAACGGGGCGAGACGCTCCTGTTCCATACGCATAAACGCCTCCCCAGCGTATTGGTTCTGCTGGTTGGACTCGGGAAGCAAGGGAGCATTGAGTCGTCCACCTGGCGTCAAGTTGGAGCAACGGCCCGCCGCCAGGCTCAGGAGCAACGCGCGAAGAGCATGGCGTGGTTCGTCGAACCAAGTCTGGATGTTCAGGATATAGGTGCGGCTATCCTCGAAGGGCTACTGCTGTCCGGTTATGTCTTCCAGAAGTATAAATCCGACAACGGGAAAAAGACGGCAATCGGGACCTTCACCCTGGTTGGTCCCGGTCTCAAGAAAAGTGCTCGGCTGAGCCGCGCCCTCGAAACGGTTCACAATACTGTTCCGGGTGTCTTTCTGGCACGCGATCTGGTCAATGAACCGGCCTCGGTCTCCACGCCAACGTATTTGGCGAATCAAGCCAAAAAACTCTCTGCCGGAAACGGACTCAAGACCGAAGTCTGGGGCGTGAACAAGATCAAGGCGGCCAAAATGCATGGCCTGCTGGCAGTTTCGCGTGGCGGTCCGGAAGAGCCGCGCTTCATCAAGCTGCGCTATATCCCTTCCGCAAAACCCAAAAAGAAAGTGGCCCTGGTCGGGAAGGGGCTCACCTTTGACTCCGGCGGACTTTCGCTCAAGCCGGCGAAGTCCATGGAGACGATGAAGATTGATATGTCGGGTGGGGCAACCGTGCTGGGGACGATGCGGGCGATTGCCCAGCTCAAACCGCAGGTCCAGGTCACGGGCTATGTGCCCTCATCTGAAAATATGCCGAGCGGCACGGCTCAGAAACCCGGTGATATTATCAGCTATCGAAACGGCAAAACCGTCGAGGTCCTCAATACGGATGCAGAGGGCCGTTTGATCCTGGCTGATGCCCTGATCTGTGCCGTCGAAGACCAGCCCGACGTTATTATTGACCTGGCCACCCTAACCGGCGCCTGCATGGTCGCCCTGGGATCCCGAGTCGCCGGGCTATTCAGTAATAATCAGCAACTGACGGATGATTTGTTAGCCAGCAGCAGAGAGACGGGCGAACAATTATGGCCCATGCCCTTGGTGAAGGAGTATAAGGACGACATCAAGAGTCCCATTGCCGACATTAAAAATATCGGTGGGGGCTATGGGGGCGCTATTACCGCGGCGCTTTTTCTTGAAGAGTTTGTCTCGGATGTTCCCTGGGCGCATCTGGATATTGCCGGTCCGGCCTTTTCAGAGCGGGCCCTGCCACACGCTCCGAGAGGCGGGACCGGCTTTGGCGTGCGGACGCTCGTGCAGTATATATTGAGTTTGTAAAGCCAGCGGGGATAAAGAGTAAACGTGTCCTCCAATACAGACAAAAAAGCTGGACACGTTTACTCTTCGCGGACCATCGCCCAACTCCAACGCCGGATCGTTGCCTGCCGGCGCTGTCCCCGGCTCATCCGGCACTGCCAGCGTACGGCCCAGGATAAAGTCAAACGCTACCGCGCCTGGGACTATTGGGGCAAGCCGGTCCCGAGCCTTGGTGACCGCACCGCTCGCCTGTATATTGTCGGCCTTGCGCCAGCGGCGCATGGCGGCAACCGAACGGGGCGGGTGTTTACCGGAGATCGCAGCGGGGACTGGGTGTTCGGTGCATTACACGCCTCTGGCTTCGCCAACCAGCCGACCTCAATCCATATTGATGATGGCCTCAGGTTACAGGGCGCGTATATCACCGCGGCCGTCCACTGTGCACCGCCGGACAACAAGCCGTCGCGAGACGAATTCGAAGCCTGTCAACCCTATTTGCTACGGGAAATCCAACTGCTGAAACAGGTCCGGGTCGTTGTGGCGCTGGGACAGTTGGCTTTTTCAGCCTATCTCAAAGCCCGGCGAGAAGTCGGCCTGCGGGTTCCGACGCCCAGACCAAAATTCGGACATGGCAGGCGTTACGATTTGGATGGCGTCACCCTCATTGGTTCCTACCATCCCAGCCAACAGAACACCTTTACCGGGCGGCTCACACAGCCCATGTTCCATGCCGTCTTCCGCACGGCCCGGGAGATCATTGGGGTGTGAATCGATGTATAAAGTGGCACCGAGTAATTTTCGGAGAATCCCTCATCCAATCAGGGTAGGGGCTAAAAATCGTCCACACATGGGAAATGCATAGAAGACACAAAATTACAAATACCTTCTTGCTTCCCTTCCTGCTCGCGATCCATTTTCGGATCTCCCTTACCTATTCTATATCCGTTTTTGTCAGGCCCTTTGGGTAAAACAATGACGGCCGTCTTCAAAGTGGTTGGCACATTCAGCACCGGTGAGACGGCACCCTCCGAGACTTGGCGCATGATAATTACGACGAACATAGGACGAAGAGTACGACACGAAGGAGTAATATCTCTACTCACTTTTTTGTCCAAAACGAAGTCGTGGAGTGGTATCAAAGCGAGAGGGAGTATATTTGAAACAGGTGGACCTTATGGATAACGGGCAAAAGACAGACGAGGAGGTAATGCCTTGACGCTTCTCCTTCCTCAGACATACCAGGGAAGCGAGGGACAGCCTTATGAGGAGTCCCTACAAGTGTTTCCTGTGGGTTTTCCGGCGCTTCTGGAATGTCCAATCGCAAACGCTTTTGGCGATAATAGAGAAGTGCCTTTGAAATGTTGTATTTGATTCAAAACTATCACTCCATCACAGTCGAAAAGGAGGCCGTACTTCATGATGATGAGACGGATGAACGCGATACGGAGAATGGCACGCAATGCAGTTCTAAAGCGCCTCCCGCAAGGCCGCGCTCTGGATATTCAGACGACCGACACCTACGAAAACGAGGCGAACGGCAGGCTGGAGTTTCTCTCGTCCAGGCTCTGGGGGCTCTGGTCTGCTCCCGGTTCAGGCTCAAGTCCGTGGACAATCACACCGCCGCCGGTATTTACCGACCGTCTTGAGCTTACGCAGTTTGCTCGCGGGATAGTGCTAGGCTGCGAGGTCGCCGCTGCTAATAGCCGCTACGTAAGCGACCTCCCCAGCGACTTTGTCCCAGATATTGAGAAGATCGTCCCATCGGGTGACGACCTATCGAGGCTAGGGGAGGAAAGGGCTTTGGAGCACGCTGACCTTCGCCATTATGGCCTCCACGGATATTTTTTGGAGCGTATCTGCCAAGACCTTCGTGGAGAAGACTTCGCGGCTCTCCACCATCTTAGCGACCTTGATTGCGATCTCAGTTCCGAGTACGTTTGGGCCGTCCGAGATGCTGACGCCCGAGTCAAATTTCTGAGCTTCCGGCTCTGGCAGCTGGGACGAGAGGTGAGCCTCCCATTCAGCGGCAGCGATGACCGCGAGAATTGGCAAGAGTTCGTGGTTACGACTATGGTCAGCTGTGAGCTGGCTGGACTTATGAGCCGGGAAAAAACGAAGGCTCTTACCAGGGAAGACTTGCAAGCGATAGAGGCCGAGACTCTCAGCGAATGGAGAAAAATGCCCCCTGCGTCTAGCGACTAGATCATGGCCCTACGCGACAGATGCCCTCCATGTCTTGTCTGCCAGTCGCCTTTCGCCGACAGTATGGGCGATTGCAGAAAAACACCCCCCAACCTCTTCGATTTTCTACTCCTTGGCATATTGCGCCATCTGTGTGTTGGTTTACCCAAGAGCGCTGAGTTTTGATACGGAGAAGAGTCTTCGCCTGGTACGCCTTCAGTAGACCGGGCAATAAACCTATTCTGGAAAAATCGCGTTAATGACCTCATCAATCGCGCGCTGGGAGTCGTTATCGTCCGTCAGTGAACGGGAGACGGCAACCGTACACGCGCGACGCGGTGTCACGCCCTGGCGAATGAGCTGGCCAGAATAAATGAGCAACCGAGTGCTGACGCCTTCTTCAAGGCCACTGGCTTTCAGATGGCGGACCTTTTCGCCCAGCTTGGCAAGGTCGAGCGCGGTTTCCAGGGGCAAATCGCTCTCGTGGGCAATGATCTCGGCTTCCTTATCGCGGGGCGGGTAGGTGAACTCAACCGTGACAAAGCGCTGCCGCGTGGAGTGTTTGAGGTCTTTGAGGATACTCTGGTAGCCGGGGTTATACGAGATAACCAGCAGAAAGTTCTCATGCGCCTCAAGGATTTCGGCCCGCTTATCGACCGGCAGAATGCGCCGATGGTCGGTCAGCGGATGGATGAGGACAATGGTATCCTTGCGCGCTTCCACGATCTCGTCCAGATAACAAATCGCCCCAGTGCGGACCGCCTGGGTCAGCGGTCCGTCCACCCAGACGGTATCATCGCCCTTGATCAGATACCGTCCGACCAGATCACTTCCCGTCAGGTCTTCATGGCAGGCGACTGTAACAATGTTTTCGGGGGCTTCCTCACCGCGGTTCGGCATGAGCACATGGGCCATATGCTCGACAAAACGGGTCTTGCCGCAGCCGGTCGGGCCTTTGAGCAGCACGGGCAGACGACACTCATAGGCGGCCCGAAAAATTTCGACCTCATCACCTATGGGTAAATAAAACGGAACCATACCATTCGGAGTAGTATCTTCGCTCATAATCGTGTTCGTTTCCAAAGAGTAAACGTCTCCTCCAATCGTTCATACAAAGCTGGACACGTGTACTCTTTTATGAGGGAGTCGTGAGAGTCTCCATGACTTGCCGGGTATCAATATCGATAAGCTCAACGGTCGCCAAGCCACTGCTACCGGTCTTTTGCCGGGCGGCGCTAAGCTGGCTCTGAAGTTTTTCTCTGAAACTGTCTCGGACAGTCTGAGGCATACCAGCCATGGGAAAATTGCGAAAGAAGACCCTGGCCTGGGTTTGCGACAGCCACTCGATACGGACGATTTTGGGCGCCATCATTTCATGCGAGCGAAAGAGCGCTTCCACTGCTTGCTGAAACGGTGACGCCTCTCCCTGCCCCCCCCTATTAGGGGGGGGTGATGCGGTTCGGGATGGGGCCGTCCCGTTCGAGAATTGTTCCAGGAGCTGGTCGATACGGGCCTGAATGGCCGTGTTATCCGTCAGACTCTTGGCCTGCTGTAATGAGGCGACCGCTTGGTCGGGCATACCCTTCTCTTGGTAGGCAACCCCCAGGTTAAAATGGGCCTGAAAGAAGGTTGGCTGCTTGGCCAGGACGGATTGATAGAACGCGATGGCTTGGTCGACCTGGCCGGTATAGAGATACATGGTCCCGAGGTCGGTCGCCACGCTGGCATCATCCGGTTTCAGCGCCAAGTAGCGCTGATAATACTCGATCGCCTGGTGATGTTCCTCAAGGTCGTAGTAGACATTCCCCAAGCCGCGCAGCGCATCCAGATCACTCGGGGCAAGCTCAAACAGCTTGCGATAGGAAGCCAGGGCCGCACTGCGATAGCTGGCATCAAGCTGCGACGCCCGAAACTGGACTTCAGCCAGAGTCCGCCAGGCGTTGGGGTCTTGCGGGGCGGCATTGGCCTGGGCAACCAGTTCCGCAATACGCCTCTTCACCTCCTCGGGCAAGGCAACCTCGGGATGATTCTGGGGCAAGGCCGAGCCGCCCGTACTGGCTTGAGGGGAACCGGTCGGGGTCGGGGCGAACGGCTCTGTCCGCAGGACAAATACCCAGAGTCCGATACCCACGGCGAGGTAGCAGGACAAAACGATGAGGCCGGGGAGTGGCAACCGCTGGGCGCCTGCCGCTGATGGGGTGGCCGATTTCTGGGCCTGCTGCCCACCGGCCTTGCCTCCAAGGGCTTCCCCACAATTCGTACAGAAATGTGCTTTGGGGATAGTCTTTGTCCCGCACTGTGGACAAAAACGCGCTGTCGCCATCCTGCCTCAACCTCCGTGCCCCCTACCTAACAACAATACCCTATGCAGGCTAGACCAGTGAGGGAGCGAATCCAGTTGACAGTCAAGGAGCCGGCTGGATAAGCTGCGAGCAGCCCTAGGGAGGAATACATGGCGAAAAAGAGTGCGAAGCACGACCCATGCCTGGCACGAGGCAAAAAAGCGCTGGAAGAATGGGGAATTCAGCCCTCTGCCGGACAAGACCGTAGCCTGGATATTGCCAGCCTGCGTGAGCGCATAGGACAGGATGCTGACGCCGACGTGGCTTTGGCCGCTTTACTGGGCGAGGTCCAGACGGCAGAGTCGGCCCAGTTCCTAGTGGATTGGACAGAGCAGGCCACTGATAAGCGTTTACGTAAAGAGATTAGCCGTGCCCTCTATCGCCTGTCGCAAAAAGGGATACAGACCGACCGACCGCAAAAGGGAGCGGGCAAGTCCATTCTCACCCCGATTGAACCGGAAGGGTATCTGTCCGCAATGGATGGGCGCGGTGATCGCCTCGTTTGGATAGTGAAATCGCGTGTTGGCGGCGGGCTGCATTTCTTGTCTGCGCTAATCAACGAGCCCGAGGGGATGCGCTCTATTGATGGCACGGAAATATCGAGAAAAACGCTGCGTCAGGTGCTTCAGGACTTGCTCAACCACCGCGGCGTGACCATGGTTCAGGTGTCGTGGCAGTATTGTGCTTTTCTGATGCAGGAAGGCTATGAACGGGCCAAGGAACAGGACAAAAAAGAGGTCGAATCCTACCCCGCGCTTCGGTCTTTTGTTTTAACTACGCCGACAGAAAGAGTAAACGCGTCCTCCAATCGTTCCGACGAAGCTGGACACGTTCACTCTTTACCCCAAACAGTGCCACTACCGGACAGTGTAGATCGTCAGACGGTCGCCGCCGACGAAACGTTCCTGGCCACATCCATCCAGCTTGCCGAAGAGCCGGAAATGCAGCGGTGGGTGTTTGACGCTGAACAGGCCAAGCCCTATGTCGAAAAGATAACCAGTGCGCAGGAGAGCCCCTTGGTGCTGAATCAGCACCAGCAAAAAGACCGGGTGGACGATGTCATCAAACAAGCGATTGCCGAAGTGTTCTCAGGGGAGAGCGGTCAGGTCTACGCACGGCGCTTGGAAGAAATGGCGCTGTATTTTGCGGCAACCGGACGTGTAACGTCAGCCCAACGCGCCCTGGCCGTGTCGCTTGCCCTCCAAAAAGAGGGGGCGAGTGGCAGTGGCATTCCCTTTTGTGAAGGATTGGTCCAGCAGAGCATCGGCCTGCACTACACGGAAGAAAAGCAACACCAACAGGAAGAATCCAAAGGCTCGCTCATTATGAAGCCGTCTGAGTTTGCGGCTCAGGCGCAGCAGACCCAGCGCCAACGGCGGGTCTGAGTATTTGGAGGGGACAATGCCGCAGCCCTTCCCGGATCAGATTACTTCGCTCCCGTTTTTGAATGCCGGCACGATTCTGTCGTGTCCTGATTGTGGCATGGGACTCTACTTGCTGACGAAGAAGGTCACCCGAGATGGGACCTTTGAAGGCGCAGTGCAAGCCATGGCCGGTGTCCCGGAATATAAACGGGGGTCCACGCCAAAAACGTGTCCCTTATGTCAGACCGGCCAGTGGTGGTATCCGCCCGGCACGATCCATACCTTTCAGTATGGCTGGGTCGCCTAGGGCGTCCTAAAGAGTACACGTGTCCAGCTTTGTATAAACGATTGGAGGACACGTGTACTCTTCGGTCCGTTTTGAGTTGACAATACCCAGCCGGGGCTGTACCGGTTATACGTCTCTACGATTGATCTGTAAAAAGGAGGTTCTTTATGGCAAGTCCACAACTACAGCAGGCCCTCGATATGTTCAAAGAGATGGGGGCGCAGATGGCCGAGGCCAAGGATATCAACGATATGCGCGCGATCATGATTGAAGCGCAAGCCCCGGCTGGGGTGACGTGTACCCCGGTTGACGCGGGTGGGGTGTCTGCCGAATGGAGCGTTGCCGATGGCGCTGACCAGGATAAGGTCATCTTGTATGTCCATGGGGGCGGCTATGTGATGGGCTCCGCCGGCTCCCACCGGGACATGACCGGTCGTCTGTCGCAGGCAGCGGGTGCCCGTGTGCTCTCTCTCAACTATCGTCTGGCTCCAGAGCATCCCTTCCCCGCTCCAGTCGATGATGCGGTGGCGGCCTACCGGTGGTTGCTCGGACAAGGGATTCAGGCCTCACATATCGCTATTGCCGGAGACTCGGCCGGCGGCGGCCTTGCGCTTGCCGCACTCATCGCTATTCGTGACGCGGGGGAGCCTTTGCCTGCGGCGGGCATTGGTATTTCGCCCTGGGTCGATATGGAGGGCGCAGGAGAGTCGATGACCACCCGGGCGGCGGTCGATCCGGTTGTCCAGAAAGAAGGCCTGCTCGGTATGGCCAAGCTGTATTTGGGCGGCGCGGACCCGAAAAACCCGCTGGCCGCTCCGTTGCACGCCAATCTTGCGGGTCTGCCGCCATTGCTGATCCAGGTCGGGGATGCAGAGACCTTGTTGGACGACTCCACAAGAATCACAGAACGAGCCCGGAAAGCCGATGTCGATGTAACATTGAAAGTCTGGGATGAAATGCCGCATGTGTGGCATTTGTTTGCACCGATTCTTCCCGAAGGCCAGCAGGCTATTGAAGAGATCGGGGCGTTCTTTAAGGAACAGACGGCCTAGACCCTTCTCCGTAGACAGTGCAGCACGGGGCAGCCTTATGGGGCTGCCCTTTTTTTAAGCCATGGCCCAACAACTGCATTTGAGCGTGGCGGACCAGTCTCCTGTCCGACAAGGAGGCACGGCCGCCCAAGCGTTACGGGAGACGGTCGCGCTTGCTGAGGCGGTGGAAAAATTCGGCTATGAACGCTTCTGGGTGGCCGAGCATCACAATCTGCCCGGTTTCGCCGGTACCAGCCCGGAAATCGTGATTGGCCAGATTGCTGCCCACACGCAACATATTCGAGTCGGAAGCGGGGGCGTGATGCTGTCCCACTACAGCGCCCTCAAAGTTGCCGAGATATTCCGCGTCCTTGAATCCTTTTATCCTGGCCGCATAGACCTCGGTCTTGGCCGCGCGCCCGGAAGCGATCAACGAACCGCGGTTGCGCTCTCCTATCCTGGTCAACCCCGCGATATTCGGTATTACCCCGAACAGGTCGATGACCTGATCGCCTACCTGGCAGATGATCTCCCTCCGGACCATCGTTTTGCCGATGTGCATGCCGGACCCACAGCCGGCACCACGCCGGAAGTGTGGTTGCTCGGCTCGGGCATTGACTCTGCCCTTATTGCTGCTGAGCGGGGTCTGCCGTTCAGCTATGCCTATTTCTTCGGTATGGGTGTTCAGCATGGTCCGGCCATTGTTGAGAGCTACCGCCGCCACTTTCGTCCCTCGGAGTTGCTGGCCGAGCCCAAAGTCAATGTGGCCGTGCAGGCTTTATGTGCGGAGACCGAAGAAGAGGCGCACTATCTGTCGGCCAGTAGAAGTCTGGTGCGGCTGAATATCATTCGGGGCCGCCGGCAGGGGGTCCCCACACCTGAGGAAGCCCGCACCTATCCGTACAGCACTGACGAACTGGCCTATCTGGAACAGTACCGCCGTTCTAATGTTGACGGAGACCCGCAGCAGGTGAAAGAGCAACTCGAACACTTGGCCGAGGTCTTTCAGACCACGGACCTCGGCATTGTTACGATCTGTTATGACTTTTCCAAGCGCGTGCGCTCCTATGAACTCATCGCCGAAGCGTGCGGGCTGCTGGACTCTGGCCCTCGACGAGAAGAGACGCCTGCGGATTCGTCCGGAGGTATCTAGCCTTTAACCGCCGATTCCAGAGGTAAGGTCGCCTTGTCTACACTACCTTCATCACCGTGGAGAGAACGGCCTTTCCCAGAGAAAGCTCTTCGTCGGACATTGTTTAAGTCACTGTTGTAAAAAGACTTTTGTCCAAAACAGACCAACGGGGGGAATATATTACAGAGAAAAATTATCAGCCCATTTCAGAAAGCGATGGACGCAAGGAGAAGTCTTGGTATGATACAGCGATGGCGAGGGAGGTGCAAAAAGAGCAGAAAACAGCAGCACGGCTGAAAAAAGTGGCGCGACCACAGACAGCACGGACCGTGAAGAAATCGGTCACAAAGAAAAAAGCTGAAGCCTCCCAAAAGAAGGCAAAGGAGAGCGAGCCGGCCCCGCGGCAACCAAAAAAGATGGCACCCAAGGAGTGGCTAGAAACTTTTTTCTTCACCCTCGTCGTCTTTCAACTCCAAGAGTTTTTCCGTTGGTGCTGGGACAATCTTGACAAAAAACAGACCCGTGAAATCGCAGCTGCACTGTATCGTGAGACCTTTTTCCCCTTTGAGTCAATGCCGGAGCACAAAAGGCTTCCCATCTGGCGGCAGACAAAGGTGGGACGCTTTATTCATGGTCTGACGAACACAAACGCGGCACGGCTGGAAAAAATCACTCGGCAATGGGCGGAAGAAACAGGGCAGAATATTGATCGTGTGAGGAGCGGCGAGGAGTAATACATCGCTCGCCCCTTGCCTACCAGCAAAAGACAGACGCAAAGACGTTGAGACCCCTTACTCGCGTCCCTGCGTTTCGGCAAAGACGTATTTGCCGTCCCGTTTTTCGACCCACTGCCCGCGGCCCGTTGTTTGTCCATCCGTATCAAGCTGGGTGCGGATGATCTCCAACTCTTCTTCCATGGGTGGATCAAGCGTTTCGATGGCCGGGGCCATCTTCGGCTCAAAGGACATCTCTGCCAGGACCATATCAATCGTAACAAACGGGGAAATCGCCATAAGCATCAGCTCACACGACTTTTCTTCATAGCCGAACATCGCCCACGGGGTGAACACACGCCACGGACCGGTGCCCAGGGGCAGGCCGTTTGCCTCGCGCGCGCCTGGTCCGTCGAGAAAGCCCGGGGATGAGATAAAATCCACCCGTTCGGGGAACTTCCGCTTTTGCTGGTCGGTCATCAGAATTGTGCGCCAGCACTGAGCGGCAATCGTATCGGCACCACCCGGTCCGCCAAAGCGCCGACCCTGGCCACCTTCGTATTCTCCCAGTACGGTGGAATTGATATTCCCGTAGCGATCGACCTGGAGAGTGTTGAGGATACCGACATCGACATAGCCGAGTTGGGCAAAATTGCCCGCCGTATTCATGGTCCCCCACTGGAGCGCGCGATAGCCGGCGCGTGAGGCCACCATGGTCATCAGGGGGTCCCAGGGCATCATGGATTGCGGGGCAATCACGCCATCCTCGGTCATGTATTGGACGCCTGATGCGTACAGCCGCTGGGCCAGTAAAATGCTGTATAAGGGTTCTCCGCCGCCACCGACCCAATAGCTTTTTTCTTCCTCAATGACCCGCGAGACGGCACAGATCAAATGCTCTCGTTCCGCAAAATGTGTGGCCGGTGTCATATCGAGTAGCCCTCCCGAATGGTTTCGCGTCGTTGTAGCTCTTGGAGTTTTTTCCACCCCACGCGCTTTTCCAACATTTCGTCGTGCGAATCGACACTATACACCCATTTTTCAAGATAGGGTTGCAGGTCGCCGCGCATGGTCCCGCCGAAACACTCGACAACGTGCGGGACATCTGAGGTATAGCGTCCCTGGACCGTTCCCGGATAGGCACCAAACGGCGCATGGACGACGGCATCGACCGTAAAGTGGGGGATAGCGGTCCGGGCCGGGTCGCGTCGAAATTCATCCGTTTCAATGATCTCTTCGGCGGACACAATGACCCTTTTGGACGCTAAGGCACAGTCAACATGGGAGATGCCAGTGCCAAAGACGCGGGCGTTGCCGTACACGTCAGCCTGATGCGCATGGATGATCGAAACATCTGGGTTCAGTGCGGGCAGCAGGACAACCGGCTTACCCGAAAACGGGTCTTTGACCAGCTTGGCCCCGGATTGGGGAAAGCCCTCGGTCCCACCAAACGACCGCACGCCAATAAACGGTAAGCCTTGGGCGCCTGCCTGTAGACGATAGGTCATCACTACATTTGAGTACTCGTAGGTTTGGAGGCGACCCGCTGCGACCGCCTTGGACAACCACGGACCAAAACCAACGAACCCGATATCCGCCCTGGTGGCACAGCCTCCTTCGACAAGTAGCGCGAGCGCAACATAGGTGAATTTCCCGCAGACCCACAGGTCCTTTTTCTTTTGGCGAAGAATCTCGCGGATCAGCGAACTCGGCCCCCGCTGGAAGTAGTTGCAGTCATACGCCACATAGTCTCCATCAGAGACAAACTTCTCGATGGCCTCGTGCTCGTTCAGCATTTTAGGCACGAGCGTCCGCGGCTTGTTGTCTCTCACCCAGGCGCGGAATCCATCGGGATCAGGTGGAAGATATGCGCCCTGCCCTTCTGCCAGAATTTCCATGTGCAGCAGCCTCCTCAAAAAGCTCGAACAGGTCTTTGCTTATTCTCGATAGCGTGCCGCCTAGATACCATAGTCCCGGGAGACGTGCCAATGCCGAGAGAGCGGCCATCCTGGTCGGACTTGCACTCCAGTGGTCCTTCCTCTATCCATGCTTCTATTCACAATGGCTCATTGGAACACGGTTCGGGCCCGGCTCGGTCAACAAAAAGGATTAGGGAGGCGAGAATGCATGTTACGTGGTTCACACTATTCCTGCTCGCCTGCGTGTTGACTCCCAGAACAGCCGATCCTGATGCTGGGATAGCGCAGACACTCCAGGGCTTGACGCCTTTTCAGGAGACCTTTCAACACTACCCGACTGGCGTATTCCCGTCGGGCTGGAAAGTACGTGGCAACGAAGCGACGGCGCAGGCCGTCTACCGTATTGCCGAAGAAGAGGGCAATCGATTTCTCCATGCGTATGCCAACAACCAGGATGTCCAGATCGGCATAGAGTATACATGTAAGCCACAGGACTATCCCATCTTGCGCTGGCGTTGGCGCGCAACCAAACTCCCTCCTGGTGCCGACGAACGCGTAAAAAAAACGAATGATTCGGCCGCGGCCGTCTACGTGATATTTGACAGCCTCCTCATGCCGCGCGTGATTAAATACGTCTGGAGTTCGACGCTCGCGGTTGGTACGCGTTTCGACAGTCCGGTCTATTGGCGCGCCAAGGTTGTCGTCTTACAGCGTGGACCAGCCGAGCCTGGTGAATGGCGACAAGAAACCATTAATTTCTACCAGGACTATAAAGACCTTTTTGGCTTTGAACCGGGAGAGGTGCGCGGTATCGCCGTGCTCTCGGACTCCGACACGATGACCAGTGTATCCGAAGCGGCCTATGACGACTTTATGCTGCTTCCGGGGAAAACCCCTTCCCTGCCCAGCCCAGAGGCTGCGGCGGTCACGCTCTCCTTAATGGGAAGGGTGAGGGACTGACCGCGCAGAGTTAGGGGCAGTCTATTCCCCGAAGCGCCTATTCGTTATCGTACTGCAGGTCGTGCGCCACACGCTCGACCGACTTGCTGGCCGGGTCAAAATAGTTCAGCGTTTCGGTGCTGATATCCCCACCATAAATATGGACGCTCACAACCGGCTCGTCGGTCTGGTTCAGAAAATCATGGATTTCTTCGTTCGGAGACAGGACGTGGGCGACATCGCCCGGACGGAGGTCGAGCGCGGTGGTTTCGCGCAGTTCCGCATGCCCCGGCTGTGTCCCAGCGTCGAGACGTTTATACCGAATGGTATGGAGCTGGTTCCGATACACGCCTTCGACGACCCAGTTCCCGGCATGATCGTGCACACCGCTCGATCCGCCCGGAGGCCATATTGCGGCCATAATATTGAAGCAGTCTTCAGGCCCACGATAGAGGCGATACAGGGTGAAGTCTTTATGCTCGGTCGTAATACGACCAGGAGCCGGCTGACAATATTCTTCCGGCAGGCTGCCGGCGGCCAGAAAACGTTCCAGCAGGGGTTCCGCCGCCGCAACAATCGCAGCGTGTTCCTGTTCACGGGCGACCAGCGCTTCCACATCCTCGGCAAGCTGTTCGAGCGTGTAGAGGCTGTCGTCTTGATACGCAAGATTACTCATACGCTTCCCTCCTGTAATTCCCTCTTTCTGCCCTTGTTGCTGACTCAGCATTGAAAAGCAAGAGGTGAGACGTTTTCTTTCCTCCCTTGACAAGTGACCTTGACATGTCAGAAATGGCCCTTTGGAAACTCGCGTCCCCCCGCAGCGCTATTTGTCAGGAGGATCTTTTTATTATGGTCCAGCAGAGTGAACGGCATGGCAGATTCTGAGCAGGTGCTCCATCCTGACTTGGCCGGTCTGCCCGAGCTATCAGTCACCGAGCAAGCTGCCCAGTTGGTACAGCTTGATGTCAAGGAGCGGCAAGAGTTCCTCCTCTCGGCAAAGAACGGTGTGGCAATAGTCCGGGCGCTCTCCTCTGAGACCTTGTTGTACACCCTCAAGGAGATTGGGCTGCACGATGCGGTTGGACTCCTGGCACTGGCGTCGCCTGAACAGGTGCGTGACATGTTGGATCTGGACTGTTGGCGCAAGGACAGATTGGATGACGGACGCTTAACGAACTGGCTGATGCTGCTCGATGAGAGCGGAAGCAGTAAGCTGGCTGAATGGATTTTGCACGCCGACATCGAACTCCTGGTCCTCCTGATTCAACGCCACTTTGAGGTGGTCCGCAAAGTGGATATCGAGGAGGAGCCTGACTTTGACGAGTCAAAATATTTCACCTTCGATGAGCAGTATCTGCTCCGCTTCCGGGGCAAGTCAGAACCGATTCTCTACCTCCTGCTTGAGCAGCTCCGCACACTTGATTACCGCCGGTATCTCCATGCGCTCGAAAACAGTTTGTTTGAACTCGAAAGCGGCCTTGAAGAGCAGGCGTTTCGCTGGCGGGCGGCGCGCCTCGAAGATCGTGGCTATCCGAGATATGAAGAGGCGCAAGCGCTCTTCCGCTTTATCCCGCCGGACTCCATTCCGTTACAGGCCTATCAACGCATTCCCGACACGCTGCATCTTGCTACCGGGGACGCCACGATTACGCCACCCGATCACGCTTTGGCGCTACTCGTCGAGCCTACGTCCTTTTTCTCCCAGGTATTGGCGCGCCTGCCACGCCGGACGATTGCGCAGATCGGTCAGGAACTTGCCTATCTGACCAATAGTATTGTCACGGCTGAGGCCCGGGATACCGGAGAAGTCAGCGAAATTCGTCGCTGCGTTGGCATGGCGCACGACTATGTCAATATTGGCCTGTCCTATGCGGCCAAAGAAGATGAGACAGCGGCGCGCGAGCTTCTCCAAACGACACGAATTCGTCCGTTCTTCCAGACTGGCTGGGGCTTGTTACAGCGGCTTCAGCATCAGGCCAGTCTCATGGACGCGCAGTTAGAGGAGATGCCCGAATGGGAGAGCTATCTCGATCCGCCGTTTCGGGAAATGTATGCCGGGATCAAGCGACGCGAGCCGCTCTTTTTTGTCGGGCTGGAGACGCCCGGCGAAATCGTGTCCCGACGCTTTGGACACCTGTCTGAAGTGCGGCAGGTCGAATCGCTGCTGGCCCAGATCCCGACCTGGTTCCGGGTCTTCCGGCGCTGGGGCATACTGCCCGAAGAAACGGCGACTGAGGGAGTCGGGCTGACCGCTCTCTGGAATACGGCCTTTGCACGTTGGGTCCTCGAAAATCAGCTCACTATTCACCCCTTGAACCGGGCTGAGCTTCAGGCGCTTCACGACCGGCTTCCGCATGCCACCCTCGAAAAACGTTGGGAGACGTTCCAAACGCACTTTCTATCCCCCCAACCCCCCTTCATAGGGGGGGCTCGCCGCTCACCGCTCGTAATCACACCACAGGAGTTGTACGCCCTTGGCCCCCTTGTGACCTACGCCCGTGACAAGATTGAAGAGGTCCTGACCATCGATATTCAGACCGCCGATCTCCGCTTTGTTGAGGGGCTTCTGGTCGTTGCGTAAGGAAGGTGGCATACGCTGCCCGACACAGGAAAGGGAATGAAGAGTAAATGTGTCAACAGTTTGTATTTATTGGAGGACACGTTTACTCTTTGAAGTATGGAACACCTCACCGCCAAAGTTGCCGTCATCACGGGTGGAGCAAGTGGGATAGGATTTGCCACTGCCCGCCGCCTTGCCAGTCGAGGCGTCCGACTCGTGTTAGCCGATATTGAAGAGGCGGCCTTGGACCGGGCAGTCGCCGAACTAGCGGCGACGGGAACCGCCGTAGAGGGAGTAGTCTGCGATGTCGGCGACCTGAAGGCCGTTCAACACCTGGCTGACACTGCGTTTGAAAAAATGGGCGCGGTGCATATTGTGTTCCATAATGCTGGGGTTGCCGTTGGCGGGCCAATCGCTGAGATGCAGCATAGCGACTGGGAGTGGACCCTACGGGTCAATTTATGGGGTCCGATCCACGGTGTTGAAGCCTTTACGCAACGCATGATCGCCCAAGGTCAGGGCGGTCACATGCTGTTTACCGCCTCGTTTGCCGGTCTCGTCCCCAATGTCGGGCTTGGTCCGTACTGTGTGTCCAAGTATGGAGTCGTGGCTTTAGCCGAAGTCCTGCGCCGAGAACTGCGGGCGCACGCTATCGGCGTGTCTGTCCTGTGTCCGATGCGCGTGGCAACCAATATTGGTCACTCGGAGCGCAATCGTCCCGACGAACTAGGGGGTCCGGAGGCGTCACCGCCCGTGCTCGACCAGGGAGAAGACAATCCGAATCTCGCCGGGCGGGTCCTGAATGTGGAGGATGTTGCAACGCAAGTCGTGGATGCCATTGTTGCCAACCAACTCTACATCCTGCCCCACGAGGAAAGCCGGACGCCCATCCGGCGACGGTTTGAACGGATCGATCAAACCTACGATGAACAAAAGGCCACGGAATGAGTCTTCATACCTGAATTGGCCCTCACGACCCTCTCTTGCACCGGAGACAGAATTCAGCAAAGACAAGGATATGACCAACCAAGAGAAAATCCTTAGACAGTGGGTCCGCTCACCCGAGCGGTGGCAGCGGTTGTGGGACACGTGCCAGCACGGCGGAGGGCAATACAAGCGTGGATTATTTGTCTTGTATGGAGCAGGACAAAAACGAACACGGTCCAAGACCCGGCAGCAAGTCATTGTTGAACTGCTGAAAAACGAGCCCATGGGGTACTTGTCCTGACCTGCCGATACGCGCGCCGGCGGATTATATTTCGCTAATCTGCCCCACGATTATCAAAACGGAAGAAGAGAGCACGTCACCACGACCGAATTTCAAACCGCGACGCTGGCCTTGCAGGAAGCCGCCTTGGTCGCTCAACACGCCGCCCACGGCCAAGCCTTGTGGATAGGCGTCGGGCAGATTCTCGCCAGCGTCGCCGGCGGCGGCGTCAGCGCCGTGTTGATTCTGCGGGGGTTGCGCCGGATGCGCGAAGCCGCTGTCGAACGGTCCGAAGAATTGAAACAGGATAGCCGCCGCGCCGATCAGCGCCATGCCGGAACCTTGGCCGCGTTTGACGTACAACGTCGAGCCCTTGAAATCCTCATTGAACGCACCGCGCCGCGGGAAGGGGGCAGCCATGCCGGTGCATAACGTCGTCACCACTCGTCCTTGACCAAGGCGACGCCAATCCGAATCTGGCTGACCGAGCGCTGGATGTGGACGAGGTCGCCGCGCACGTCGTAGACGCGATAGAGGGAGGTCGAGGAATATGACAAGAACGCGCGTCAAGATTGATCCCGGTCACCGGCGAGACCTGCCCGCGGGGCGCGTCAATTACAAGAAGAATGGCAGCCCGTTACGAGTCGGTCGGCAGTTGCCTGAGTGCTCCGGTCGATGCTTTTCTGAGGCTGGTGTCAGCCGATTGAACCGTTCGCTGTAACGCCTCAACGATATGTGTGTCCGTGTCGCCTATCTGTCCGCAGGTCATGGCAGCCGAACGACGGACACCCATGTCCGGGTCGTGTTCTAAAAGCCGGAGAATCGCTTCTCGAATTGCTCTGCTGGTCAATCGGAGCTTACCCAAACAGGATAGACCGCCGAGGCGAACCATTGGGTCCGCGTCATTCAGGCTCGTCAGATAGGCTTCCTGGGCCGCTTGATCCGTTTGCTTCAGGTCGCGCAGGCAGTAGAGAGCCATGCGGCGTTGCACGGCATTACCCGTATGCACAAGCCGGATCATGGCGTGAGCAACGTCTTGAGAACAGCGCTGGGCGAGCTGCAAGACAGCGGTTGCCGCGGCCCAGCGCAGGTCACTTTCCTGGTGTCCCAGGTTCTCGATCAAAACGGGAAGAAGAGTAGACGTGTCCAGCAGTAGTGTCTGATTGGAGGACACGTTTACTCTTTGAGGCGAGGGGCTCGGCAGGTCGAGCTGAGAGAGGGTAAAAGCCGCGGTCCAGCGCAGCCGCGGGTTCGGGTCCGTCAGCCTGTATGTCAGTGCCTCGATAATTTCAGGCTGTCGGGAGGCAAAGCGGGTGAGGACGGTCGCCGCACCGCGTTGTATTTTTTTCGTCGTATGTCCCAGACACGCGAGAAGATTACGCATCACATCTTGTGGGAGAGACGTTAGTGTTCTCTCCGCCTCAAGTCGATCGAGCGCCGAAAGTCGTGTGTGGTCATCGTCGGCGAGCAGTCCGGCTGCAAGCTGGTCGAGTTGGAGGGTGGTGTTCTGAGTAGATTCCATAGCCTACCTGGCGGGCGGGACCGGAGAAGCGCTTAGCAGCAATCCGGGTAAGTCGGCTAACTTCCCCGCCCCGATCAGATAATGCTCTGGATCAAGAAACGTCCCATCAATGACCTGCCAGAGTGCGGCTTTCTCCAGTGGACAACCTTTGAGATTGTGCTCCAACGCTTGCATCCCGGCCGGATTGGCAATGAAGTCGCCCGAGAACTGGATCGTCTCGATTGTCCGCTCGGGAGTGAGAGCGAAACGAATCTGGAGTTCTCCAAGTGGAGTTTGCCTCGTTGCTACGTATGGGAGGTCGGAGCGTGGAGGACGCCGGTTCGGAATGGGGTCAGACCGTTCCTGTTTTCCCGGAATGGCCGCACGCTCGTTTGGATTGAGGTCTTGGTCGAGGCATTCCAGCCCGAACTGCTGAGTAAAGCCGTTCCGGAGCAGACGAACGACCTGGTCCGGTGCAAGAGATCGTCCGAGGACTTTGCCAAGATTGTGGACTTGATCCGGCATAAAGAGCTGGCAGGGAAGCGTCCCCTGCGGGTCCGCCCGGTCAAGCAAATGGGGCAGGAGACTCATATCCCGCTGGACAAACACACCTCCTTCATACAGCACGGCTCCGCTGTCCTCTGTCACAAAAGAGTGCCAGCCAACCGGCAGCCGCCGGACCGTCAGAAAATCCTGGCCTGGATAAAAGACTTCAACTCCACCTGTTTTCAGGCCGTGCAGCACCCCGCGGACGTAACGGTTAAGGATCTGAAACGGCGCGATGTGCTGCGGGTCGGCGGAAAAGAAAAATGAACGGTGCGGCACGATGAGTGAAAATTGGACAAACCCGTTGCCACTCGGAAAGGCTCGTCCGCCAGTCAGACGCCGGATAATCGTCAGACCTGGGTCTGGTCTGAGAAGCGGAAACGTGTCCTCCAATCTGACCCGAGATGTTGACACGTTTCCGCTTTGTGCGCCGGCAGCATGATACCGACCCAGCAGCAGCACATCATCTGGATACGTACAAACGCGCAGGACTGGAAGCTGCGTCTCAATCACGGTGTGAAGAAAATACCGGTCCGTGGCCACGCTTTGCGCCGGCGGCGTCTCGAATTGGGTGAGCAAACGGACCTGCATGAGTAAGGCAGCATAGGTCAGGCGGGAACCCGCGGCAATGGTGCTCTTGAACCGAAGCGGGTAGGGTATACCCACAAGGAAGGAAAACGTGTCAACAGCCTTGTACCATGAAGAGGACGCGTTTACTCTTTAGGCCGATGCGGGTTCAATTCGCAACAATTCCTCTTGCACATAACTATCCTGACCTGCCGGGGCTGGTGCATCGGATTGAAGCCTGGGGCTTTGAGATGGTGGGTGTGCCGGATGCGCATTGGCTGTGGCCAGACTGCTATGTGACCCTGACCCAGTGTGCGCTGAACAGTCAGCGGCTGCGGATGGGAACGTTTGTGACCAACCCCCTGACCCGCCATCCCGCGGTCACGGCAGGGGCCATTGCCTCGATCAACGAACTGTCGGACGGGCGCGCTTTTCTGGGCATTGGGACAGGTGACAGTGCCGTGTATAACGTGGGTCTCAAGGCCGCCAGACTCGCCGAGTTTCGTGAAGCGCTTGAAGCGATCAAAGGCTTTTATACCGGCGAAACCCGCTTCCAGGGCAAAACCGTTCGCCAGGTTTGGATCAAAAGACCGGTTCCTCTGTACGTCTGTGCCGAGGGGCCAAAGACCCTACAGTTGGCAGGTGAGTTAGCCGATGGGGTGATCGTGGGCAGCGGACTGAGCCCCGCGGTTGTGCAGGACGCCTATGCACGTATCGAGGCTGGAGCCAAGGCTGCCGGGCGAAAACTTGACGACTTGGATATCTGGTTTTTTGCCAAAACCAATATGGCTGAGACTACCCGTGCCGCGGTGGATGAAATCCGCATGGCCCTGGCCGCGAGTGCCAATCATGCCTTTCGGCGAACCTTGGAGGGTAAGCGTATTCCTGCCGAACTATGGGAGCCGATTGAAAAACTCAAGGCCGCCTACCGGCCGCATGAACACGAACTGCTCGGCGCTGAACGATTTCACGCCAGGATGATTGATGAGCTGGGCCTGAAGGACTATCTGGCCGAACGCTTCGCCATTGTTGGGACGCCGCAAGACTGTCTCGATCAGGTCGAGCGCGCCGCTGAGGCCGGGGTCAGGAAAATTTTTCTTGGACCGCTGACCGGCGATCCAGCCCAGGTTTTGCGGACTTTCGCCCAACAGATTATGCCCCGCTTCCAATAGTCTCGCAAAACGGACAGTATTCCATTGCTTTTCCCCCGACTGTTCAGATAGGATTCGTGACGTGGAAGATCTCTGGGAACGTGCTGAAGAAATTCTGGCGGCTGGCAAGCCCTTTGTGTTGGCGACCATTATCCGTACGCGGGGCTCCGTGCCTCGTGAGGTCGGGGCGAAAATGGTCGTGCCACCCGAAGGACAGCCGTTTGGGACGATTGGCGGGGGCTGTGGCGAAGGGGAAGTGCTCCGCCGGGCCTATCCGGTTCTGGACCAGAAACTCCCCCCGCGCATTGTTCAGGTCGATTTAACCGGCGACTTTGACCAGGACGAAATCCAGGTCTGTGGTGGGGTGATGGATGTCGCGCTTGACCTCTGGCAGCCGGAAGAACACCGTGAGTTGGCCCATACCTTGGCCGAGACAACGCGATCTCACCAGCCCGCAGCTCTGGTAACGGCACTCGACCCGCTCAGCGGACTCCAACCCGGAACAAAGAGCTGCCTGTTTCTTGGCCAGGATGGAAATGGCGGGGCGTCTCTGACTCCGGCCGTCTCAATCGCAGCAGACACCCTCAAGACATTTTCCTCATCCGTCTCTTCAGGCAAACCCCAACTGTTTGCCGTGTCGCCACAGGGTGAAGTCCGGGAAGACGCGGTTGTCCGAAAAAAGGATTGGCCGCGTGTTTTCGTTGACGTGCAGACCAGCGTGCAGACCTTGCTCATTGTTGGCGCCGGCCATATTGCCCAGCCGCTGTGCGAAATAGGGGCGATGCTCGGCTTTCATACGGTTGTGGTGGATGATCGCTGGGCCTTTGCCAATCGAGAACGGTTTCCGCGCGCCGCCGAGGTTCGGGTCGGACCATTTGAGGAGGTCCTGAACAGCCTGAATATCAACCAGCAGACCTTTGTCGTTGTGGTCACCCGCGGCCATGTGTGGGATGAGACCTCGGTCAAGGTCGCGCTCAAAAAGAATCCGGCCTATATTGGCATGATCGGCAGTCGGCGGCGCTCAAAAAGGACTCTCGAACGCTTGGTTGAACAGGGCTATCGCCCGGAAGAGGTCGTCCGCGTGCATACGCCCCTGGGGCTCGATATTGCGGCAGAAACGCCGGCGGAAATTGCCGTCGCCATTACTGCCGAGATCGTTCGTGCCCGGCGCAAGGGCCCGGCCGATACGCTGTCACTGGCCGCCAAAGTCCGGCCTGGCGGACCTCTCAAATTTACTCCATAGTCGCTCTTGCCCTCAACCAACGCGCGGTAGGATGTCTGGATATGATTTCTGGAATTATCCTGGCCGCCGGTGAGTCCCGGCGGATGGGATCGCCCAAAGCGCTGCTCGACTACCAGGGACGCCCCTTTATTGAAAACATTTGCACGGCCTTTTTGACAGCCGAAGTCGATGAGCTGATCGTCGTGCTCGGAGCGCACGCGCACGCAGAACCGATTCGGGCGGTCGTCCCGAAACATTCGGCTCTTCGGACCGTGGTAAACCCGCAGTATCGACTGGGCCAACTCTCTTCTTTGCAAGTGGGGATTCAGACCTTGTCGCCCGAGAGCGAGGCCGCAGTGGTCAACCTCGTGGATCACCCTCTTATCCGGCCTGAGACCATACAGGCACTCATGTCGTCGTTTACGGACGATCCCCTGCCCATTATCATTGCGTCCTACCAGGGCCGCCGCGGCCATCCTGTGCTGTTCGCAAAGGGTGTATACGGAGAGATTCTGGCTGCCCCGCTGGACAGAGGGGCAAAGGTGGTTGTCCGCAAGGACCCGGAACGGGTCCGTGAGCTTGCGCTTGATGATCCCGGTATTCGCGCCGATATTGATACGCCCCAGGAGTACGCCCGCTGGGTTGGCACACGAAAAATATAAGGCAGTATTGTTCGAGAACCTCTGAAAGAGCAAACGTGTCAGGCTGTTGACACGTTTGCTCTTTGGAACCCTTGCACTTCCTGGCGCTTTTATATAGCAATCTAGGAGCCTGTAAAAAGGCAGGGAGACGAGGGAAGACGAATCAAAATCAAAAAGGAGGCGACCTTGCACGAACTGAATTATGAAGCGCCGACTTCGCTCGATCAGGCCATTAGCGTTTTGGCTGCGGCGGGTGAAAATGGGCGTATGCTAGCAGGAGGTACGGATCTGATTATCCAGATGCGTGCTGGTATACGACAACCGGGACAGGTGATTGACGCCAAAAAGATCCCAGAACTCCAAGCTTTGTCTTTTGACGCGCAGAACGGACTCCAACTCGGAGCCGCGCGGGCGTGCTGCGATATTATTGCTGACGCGACAGTCCGGCAGCACTATCCGGGGCTGGTTGAGGCGGCCGGGCTGATCGGCTCCGATCAGATCCTGGCGCGGGCCTCGGTGGGTGGCAATGTATGTAACGGCTCACCCGCCGCAGATACGACGCCGGCCCTGATTGCTTTGGGCGCAGTCTGTCATATCGCTGGACCCAACGGGACGCGGGAGGTGGCCGTTGAAGATTTTGTGACTGCCCCCGGACAAACGGTCCTCGCACCGGACGAGTTGCTGGTGGCATTCCGGATTCCCGCCCCGCCAGGACAGGCGGCTGACTGCTACCAACGTTTTATCCCTCGGAACGAGATGGATATCGCGGTGGTTGGCGTGGGCTCGTGTGTCGCGCTTGATGGCGATACCTGCACCGCGGCCCGTATCGGTCTTGGCGCGGTTGCCGCCCGGCCACTGTTGGCCAAAGAAGCGGGCGATTCTCTCGTCGGGAAAACGCTGGATGATGCCGCTATCGATGCTGCCGCAAAACTCGCGCAGCAAGCCGCCTCACCCATTAGTGATATGCGCGGCACGGCAGAATTTCGGACGCATCTGGTCGGCGTTCTCACCCGCCGCACTCTGAAGGAAGCAGCCACGCGGGCGCGGGCACGCTAGGTTGTTGGGAAGGCAGGACATACATGAAGAAAGTACACGTACAAACAACAATCAATGGGGAAGAGACCGAGTTCCTGTGTGAACCACGTCAGAGCCTGCTGGAGGTGCTGCGTGATGTCGTGGGCTATACCGGCACGAAAGAAGGCTGCCTGACGGGCGACTGCGGCGCGTGCAGCGTCATTCTGGAGGGCCGCCCCATAGACTCCTGTCTCGTGCTCGGGGTTGAGGCCGAAGGCAAAGACATCACCACGGTCGAAGGCTTGGCCGACGGGGATACCCTGCACCCGCTCCAAAAGAAATTCCTGGAGCATGCGGCCCTCCAGTGCGGCATCTGCACCCCCGGGTTCTTGGTCACCTCCAAAGCGCTGTTGGACCGGAACCCCAACCCGACTGAGCATGAAATTCGCTACGCCCTGGCTGGTAATCTCTGCCGCTGCACGGGCTATGACAAGATCGTAAGAGCGGTGCAAGACGCCGCCGCTGAAATGCAAGGGAGGTAACCATGGCTGCCCAACAAGAACATAAATTCAAGGTCATCGGAACCCGTCCGATTCGGCACGACGGAGTCGATAAAGTCACCGGTCGGGCGCAGTATGGCGCCGATATCAGTCTGGCTGGCCTCTTGCACGGCAAGGTCCTGCGCAGCCCGCACGCCCACGCCAGAATCAAATCGATCGACACCTCAGCCGCCGAGGCTCTGCCCGGAGTGAAGGCGGTCGTCACTGCCCAGGATTTCCCGGAGATTGGGCCTGGTATGGCGGCAATGGGCGAACTGCCGATCAACCCCCAGCATCTGTCTCTGAACTGCATCGCCCGAGACAAGGTCCTGTACGACGGTCATGTGGTGGCCGCAGTCGCCGCCACCAGCCCGCATATCGCCGAAGAAGCCGCAAAGCTGATCAAAGTTGACTATGAAGTCCTGCCCCACGTGCAGAACGTTGTTGAGGCGATGGATGATAAGGCCCCTATCCTGATCCCCGGCTTGGGCAAGGGCGAGGATGGAGAGCCCACGGATACGAACGTTGCCAACCATCTCCAGTTCGCGCGCGGAGACCTTGCCGCAGGCTTTGCCGCCGCCGAGGTAGTCATTGAGCGTGAGTTTGACACGTCCATGGTCCACCAGGGCTATATTGAGCCGCACAACGCCGTGGCCCAGTACAGTTCGGACGGGCAGAGTACGATCTGGGTGAGTACCCAGGGTGCGTTTACGGCCCGGGATCAAACGGCTTTTGTGCTCGACATGCCGCCGAGCAAGATCAAAGTCATTCCCGCGGAAATCGGGGGCGGTTTTGGGGGCAAGATTCCTATTTACTACGAGCCGATTGCGCTCATGCTGTCGAAGCACACGGGCAAGCCAGTCAAAATGGTCATGAGCCGAGCCGATGTGCTCAAAGCCACCGGACCGACCCCAGGTTCGCATATCAAGGTCAAGATGGGAGCAGACAAGGACGGTAAGATTACGGCGGCCGAAATCTGGATGGCCTATGAAGCCGGTGGCTTTCCGGGCTCCCCGGTTGGCGCGGGCTGTATGTGCGTTATTGCTCCGTATGACATCGCGAATCTCCAAATTGACGGCTATGACGTGTTGGTCAACAAGCCCAAGACCGCGGCGTATCGGGCTCCGGGCGCAACCAACGCGGCCATGGGCTCGGAGACGGTTCTTGATGAAATCGCGGAAAAGCTCGGCATAGACCCGCTGGAGATTCGTCGTATTAACGGCGCCAAAGAGGGCACGGCGCAGCCCGCGGGTCCGAAATTTGGCCAAATCGGCTTTCTTGAAACGCTCGAAGCCGCCAAGGACAGCGACCATTTCAAATCTGAGCTGCCTCAGGTCGAAGGCCGCCGGGTTGGTCGGGGTCTGGCCTCGGGCTTCTGGTTTAACGCCGGTTTTCAGTCCAGCGCGACCGTCGCCATTAACAGCGACGGCACCGCCAATGTGGTGACCGGTTCGACCGACATTGGTGGCACGCGGGCGTCCTGCGCCATGATTGCCGCGGAGGTGCTCGGCCTCAAGGCCGAAGAAGTCCACCCGGTTGTGGCCGATACCGAATCCATTGGCCATACGGATATGACCGGTGGCAGCCGGGTCACCTTTGCCACCGGGACGGCCGTGTACGAAGCCGCGCAAGATGTGCTGAATCAACTCAAGGAGCGGGCGGCCAAATCCTGGAAGGTCGACGCGGACAAAGTCGCGTTTCAGGATGGTGTCTTCACCTGTACCGAGAACGGCAACGAATCCATGAGCCTCAAGGAACTTGCCGGCAAGCTGCCCCGGACCGGCGGTCCGGTCGCAGGCCGTGCGTCCGTCAACCCACGCGGTGTGGGACCAGGCTTTGCAACCCACGTGGTTGATGTGGCCGTGGACGAGGAAACCGGTAAGGTTGATGTGCTACGCTACACGGCTGTCCAGGACGTTGGGAAGGCCGTCCACCCCAGTTACGTGGAAGGGCAGATGCAGGGCGGCGTGGCCCAAGGGGTCGGCTGGGCGCTCAACGAGGAATACGTCTATGGCGAAGACGGGTGCATGCAGAACACCGGCTTCCTGGATTATCGGATGCCGACCTGTCTGGATTTGCCCATGATTGAAACCATCATGGTTGAAGTCCCGAACCCCGGTCATCCGGTTGGGGTGCGTGGTGTAGGCGAGGTGCCTATTGTTCCTCCGCCGGCTGCCATCGCCAATGCAATCTATAACGCCACCGGTGTGCGGATGCTGGACCTGCCCATGTCACCTCCACGCGTGACCAAGGCGATCATTGAGAAAAACGGATAGCAGAGGATGAGGGGTTAGGAAGAAGGCAAATACCCAATCTCCAAGAAAGATGGCGACTGTCTATATCCCTTCACTCCTGCGGAAATTGACCGGTGGCAAAGACCGCACAACGGCCACCGGAAAAACAGTGGGGGAAATAGTCGAAGACCTGGAACGCCAGTTCCCCGGTTTTCGGAGCCGTGTGGTTGAGGACGGCGACCTGGTCGGCTCTATTGCGGTTTCGATTAACGGAGAGATTGGAACGGAAGGGTTGACCGAATCGGTTCCAGACGGGGGCGAAGTCCATTTTGTTCCAGCTATTGGAGGCGGATGAGCCGCGATTACGATAACTCTTGAACGGGGAAGGGTGGCTACTGCTCTTCCCCGTTTTTGTGTACGGGAGGTGGCTATGGAGCATCAGTTCAAGGTGATTGGCACCCGTCCCATTCGGCACGACGGGGTTGATAAAGTCACGGGACGCGCCCGCTATGGAGCGGATATTACCCTGCCGGGGCTCCTGCACGGGAAAGTGCTGCGCAGTCCACACCCCCACGCGCGGATCAGATCAATCGAGACCTCCGAGGCGCAAGCCCTCCCAGGCGTCAAAGCGGTCATTACCGGGGCGGCCTTTCCTGAGATTGAACCGGGGATGCTGCAAATCGGCGAGAACTTTGTCAACCCACGTCACTTGGCTACGAACATTATGGCCCGTGACAAAGTTCTGTACGACGGCCATGCAGTCGCGGCCGTCGCGGCGACCAGCCCACACATTGCCGAGGAAGCGCTCAGGCACATCAGGGTGGAGTACGAACTCCTGCCCTTTGTCCAAAACGTGCGTGAGGCCATGCAGGACGACGCAGTGATCCTCCACCCGGACCTGCGGACCGCCGGCGTCGATGCCGGGGATGACACAGAAACCAATATTGCGAACCACATCCAGTTCTCGCGGGGCGACCTCGCTACCGGGTTTGCCGCGGCCGAGGTCGTGATCGAACGTGAGTTTGATACGACCATGGTCCATCAGGGCTATATCGAGCCCCACAACGCGGTGGCGCAGTATAACCAGGACGGCAAGGCAACGGTGTGGGTCAGCACCCAGGGGCCGTTTGCCGTGCGCGAGTTGTGCGGCACCATGCTGCAAATGAATCGCGGAGATATCAAAGTCGTGCCGGCCGAGATCGGAGGTGGCTTTGGCGGCAAGACCACGGTGTATTTAGAACCAGTGGCCCTGCTCCTGTCCAAACTCACCGGCCGCCCGGTGAAAATGGTCATGTCTCGGAGTGAGGTGCTGCGCGCGACAGGCCCGACACCAGGCTCGCATATCCGCGCCAAGATCGGCGTCAATCTTGAGGGCAAAATCACGGCGGCCGAACTCCAGCTCTTGTTTGAAGCCGGTGCCTTTCCCGGTTCACCAGTGGCGGCTGGGTGTATGACCGTTCTGGCTCCGTACGACCTGGAAAATTTTCAGATCGACGGATACGATGTCGTGCTGAACAAGCCCAAGACATGCGCCTACCGCGCTCCCGGTGCCACCAACCCCGCTATGGCGGCCGAAACGATTCTTGACGAGTTGGCGGAAAAGCTTGGGCTTGATCCGCTCGTAATACGACAGATCAATGGCGCCAAAGAGGGCACGGCCCAACCTGCCGGGCCTCAATTCAAACGGATCGGCTATCTCGAAACGGTTGAGGCGATTCAAAACAGCGATCACTATCAATCCCCACCGCCCCGGAGTGAAAACGGAAAACTCCGCGGACGTGGGGTGGCAACTGGCTTTTGGTTTAATGCCGCGTTTCAGTCGAGTGCCACGGTGAGCATTAACACCGATGGGACGGCCAATGTGGTGACGGGCTCGCCCGATATCGGTGGCAGCCGGGCCTCATGCGCCATGATTGCGGCCGAGGTATTGGGCCTCCGGGCGGAAGACATGCACCCGGTTGTCGCAGACACGGAATCCATTGGCCATACCGATACGACCGGCGGCAGTCGGGTGACCTTTGCCACCGGTCTGGCCGTATATGAAGCGGCCCAAGATGCCGTCGGGCAACTGAAGCAGCGGGCCGCCACGGTCTGGAAAGTCAAGCCGGGAGATGTCACCTACCAGGACGGGGTGCTCTCCTGTCTGACCAATGGCCACGAATCCCTGAGTTTGAAGGAACTCGCCCCCAAATTTCCCCGCGCCGGTGGACCGGTTATGGGTCGTGCGTCCGTCCGGCCGCGTGGGGTGGGACCTGCCTTTGCCGCTCACGTGGTTGATGTGGAAGTCGATCCTGAGACCGGGAAAGTCGATATTCTCCGCTACACTGCCGCTCAAGATGTCGGCAAGGCCGTCCACCCCAGCTATGTCGAGGGGCAGATGCAGGGCGGCGTGGCCCAGGGGATCGGCTGGGCGCTCAACGAAGAGTATTTCTACGCAGAGGATGGGACGCTGCGGAATACCGGTTTTCTCGATTATCGCATGCCCACCTGTCTCGACCTGCCCATGATCGAAACCATCCTGGTTGAGGTTGCCAATCCCGGCCATCCTATCGGCATTCGTGGCGTCGGCGAGGTGCCGATCGTCCCGCCACCCGCTGCGATTGCCAATGCCATTTACCAGGCGACCGGGGTGCGGATGACCGCGTTGCCCATGTCGCCAGCCAAACTGGCAAAGGCGATTCTGAAGAAGCGGGGAGAGAAGGACAGCCCGCCACTTCCTACGACTCCGTGATAAGCTCCAGAAATCCCCCCAGCATACGGTAGGTCAGGCCCCAGATCGTCTTCCCGCCGTAGAGGAGCGCGGGCACCTGAATGGTCGAGCCGGTCTGAAGCTTGCGCTCAACGATCTGTTCCACACCCTCCTGTTGCATGAAGGACAGCGGGACCCAAATGATGTCCTGGACTTCAACCGGATCGAGTACCAGACTGGCGTCCCGAGAGACGAGATAAACAAACGGAGACACCACCATACCGATTTGTTTTCCGCGCGCCGAGGCTTGCACTTCGGCCAGACGGCCGAGGTATTCGCCATGCTCAGCAAGATCAATCCCCACCTCTTCGTAGGTCTCGCGTTGGATTGTGACCAGCAGGTCTGGGTCTTCCGGCTCCTGACGCCCCCCGGGAAAGGCCATATGTCCAGACCAGGGATCGTGGGGATGGTGCGCACGGTGGATGAAGAACACGTACACATCGTCAGGGCGGGGTTGCAGCAGCAGCGCAACCGCCGCCCGCATCGGGTCGTCAGTCCCAACCGGAGCGGGGTTATGCTTCGAGAGCCGATCGCGGATATGCAAAATTTGGCTGTTCATAGCGGGCGCTGAATCTTCCCCTCTCTCAATGCCTCAGACAGATAAATCTTCAGATGCGGAGGAGAGGCTCTTGTCTGAAGAAAGAAGAAGGACGAGCCTGAGCGAGAAACGTATAACAGAGCAAGGCGACTCGCAGGCTCCTCTTACTTACTGGCGGGACGACTCTTCCTGATTGGCTTCTTTGACCGCATCAAGGACGGCGCCCGCGCGTTGAACATAGACCTGGACTTCGAGGATCTGATTGAGCAGGCGGCCGATATAGGTGCGAGCCTCTTCGGTTTGGGGACCGAGTCCTTTGACAAGCTGGGTGGCGGAACCTATCCCCTGGGTCGCCTGGGTGACGGCGCTTTCTATTTCGCCGAAGGTTTCTGAGTCAATAATCATGCGAGTCCTCTCTGCGCGCTTTAACCCCGTGACTCCGCGTACAGGCGTGCGTTCACCCCGGCAGTGTATAGAGAGAACTCCCCCTTCGTCAATCCGCTCGACCGCAAGACAGGAGTTCACTTCTGATGTCCCCTGCAGAACGACGGAAGGAGGGTGTCACACGTGAAATGTCAACCTTGACAGCCACGTTGGAGATGGCCAATACTTACATCCTCCTTGAAGGTTGGCAGACAGGAGGTTTCGGCATGTCCCTGGAACGGGCCTTGAGTGGCATTCGCGTTATTGACCTCACCCACTATATTGCGGGGCCCTATTGTACAAAATTGCTCGGCGACTATGGGGCTGAGGTCATCAAGATTGAACCGCCCGCGCGCGGCGAAGGAGGGCGGACCCTGCCACCATTTTTTGACGCTCAGCCCGGACAGGAGCAGAGTGGCCTCTTTTGTTTTTTGAATACCAGCAAACAGTCGGTGGCGATTGACCTCACCTGTCAGCCCGGACGTGAGGCGGTCTTAGGCTTGATTGAACGGGCGGATGTTGTCGTCGAGAATTTCCGTCCGGGCACCCTTGAGCGCCTGGGTTTGAGGCAAGAGGTCCTGCGGGCCGCCAATCCGCGGGTGGTCAGTGTAGCTATCTCGAACTTCGGCACCTCCGGCCCCTACCGTGACTATCGCATGACCGACAGCGTGGCCTTTGCCTTGGGCAGTTGGACCTATCCCATGGGCGAACTGGATCGTCCTCCGGTCCAGCCTGGGGGCGCGTTCGGCCAATACGTGGCCGGGTTATACGCCGCTATTGGCACTCTGCAAGCCGTACGGAACCGGAACGCAACACAGGCCGCGCAGCATGTTGAGGTCTCCATTCAGGAGGCTCTGATTGCCACGTCCTTGTACGACTTTGTGGCGTTTTCCTATGCGGGCTTTGTTCGCCAGCGTTCGGGCAGGCAGTTTCACGCGGCGTTTCCGAATCTGGTCACCCTGCCGTGTGCGGATGGCTATGTGGGCGTACATGCCGGTCTGCCGCATCAAATCGTTGCCCTGCTCGAACTGGTCGAACGGCCTGACCTGGCGAACGATCCGCGCTTTCAGAACATCTCGACCCTGGCACTCTGCGCCGAGGAATTACACGCCGCGCTTATTCCGTGGATGCGCGAGCGCAAGAAATGGGACATCTATCATGCCGCGCAGGCCCGCGGGATTCCGTTGTCGCCGGTCCCGTCTGCCCAAGAAGTCGTTGAATGGGCCCAACTCAAAGAGCGTCAGGCGTTTATCGCCGTCGAGTGTCCCGGAGGGGGAACCGTGACCATACCCGGCCCCCCGTCCCGCGAAAGTGGCGCGCCTGTCCTCAGCCTCCGTCGCGCGCCCCGTGTCGGGGAGCACACAACGAGCGTGCTGGGCGAAAAGCTGGGCTATGGCACCACTGATTTGCAACGTCTTCGGGCCGCGGGGGTCATCAACTAAGAGAGGCATCAAGACACAGGAGCACGCATATGACACAACCGCTGCGCGTCGTGGATTTAACCAATGGCTGGGCCGGTCCGTTGGCCACCTGTCTGCTGGCTGACTTTGGCGCAGAAGTCATTAAGGTCGAATCCCCATCGCATATGGACTGGTGGCGCGGAGCCGCCCCGGAGGTCACGGAAGACGGGGGCAGGCCCTACGAGCAGTCGCCAACGTTTAATACAGTCAACCGGAATAAATATGGCATTGCACTGGAACTCACCCACCCACGGGGACGAGAGCTGTTTCGCGACTTGGTCCGTATCAGCGATGTCTTGGTGGCCAACTATCCGCCGCGCAGTTTGCGCAAACTCGGCATTGAGTTTGACACGCTGAAAGCGGTCAACCCGCAGCTCGTGATGGTCACCCTGCCGGCCTTTGGCAACAGTGGCCCGGAGAGCGAATATCTCGGTTTTGGGACCACCACCGAAGCCATGGCCGGGATAACCGGAGTCAGTGGCTATGAAGACGGGCCACCCCAGATGCTCAGCAACGCCATCGGCGACCCGGTGTCGGCCCTCAACGCCTGTTTCGCCTCGCTGGTCGGGACATTTGAACAAGAACGGCGCGGTACAGGGGTCTCGATTGATCTGTCCCACGTTGAGGGACTCTTACCGTTCAACGCCGCCGCGCTGCTGGAATACACCATCAATAGTCGCTCTCAGCAGCGACTGGGCAATCGTCACCCCACCATGGCACCCCACGGCTGTTATCCCTGTCAGGGCGAAGACGAGTGGATAACGATTGCCGTCACGTCGGACGAAGACTGGCGTAATTTCTGTCTCGTCCTGGAGAATCCAACGTGGACGCAAAACGGTCGATTCGACACGGCACAGGGCAGAAAGACGGCGGAGGACGAACTCGACCAACACATAAGCGCCTGGACACAGGAGCACGAGGCAACCGCGCTGATGGAAAGCCTGCAAGAAGCGGGGGTCGCCGCCGGAGTCGTGCTGTCCGGTGCCGGGGTGCTGAGTGACCCGCACCTTGCCGCGCGCGAGTTCATATTAACGATCGAGAAGGAGGAAACCGGGCCGCACTTCTATCCGGGTTTTGTCCCTCACTTTTCCGATACACCTTCGGTCGTCCGGCGGCCCGCCCCAAGCTTCGGCAAACACAATGAGCGGATCTTCGGCAGCCTGCTCGGCTTATCGAAGGAGGAGATACAGCGGCTCTCCGACGAGAACATTATCAGCACCGTACCGCTGTTCCCGGCGCTGACGCGCTCGGGTCAGGACTCATAAAGGGCGTGTTCTTGGTCAGTAGAGTGTGATTCTGTCCTCTCCAAATGGAGAGGGAGAGCGATGGCCAAGCAGACCACCGGGGGAGAGGATCGTCTACACCTTGGCCAGAAAATACCCAGCCGGTCGGTACGAACAGCCTATGCGCTTTCCGCCCGTGTCCCGGCAAACAGCCGCACAATGAAGCGTTCGTCCTGTTCGACAAGATCGGGGTCCGTCTGATTATGTTCCAGCATCCCACGGACGATTTTTCTCGGGACACCTAGCCCCATGTGTTCGAGATAACCGTAATCCCGCATCACATCTTTCAAGAGCTGGTTTCGTGCGGCCCGCGTTCCCGCCCGCATCCGTTCTGGCGTAATACCGTTCGGGAGATTGCCTGGGGAGATGATTTCTAGTCGGTCCTGATATATCGCCAGCTCAATGTCGGTATACGCCAGGAGGTAATCCCGATGGATCAAGGCATTGACTACGGCCTCACGGACGGCCTCGACCGGATAGGTCGGCCGTTCCACACGACGCCCGCCGTCGTCAAGGCCAACAATCATAGGGGTATTACGTCTGACAAATTCCAATGCCTGGTCAACAAGTCCGGCCTCCAGCACATTGCCATCCTGACCCATGAGCGGCGTCATCGGACCGCGGATCGTCCTACGCTCCTGTGCCGCATAATCTTTCTCCGCTCCAGGAAACGCCACCGCGTCAATACCTGCTTGTGGCAGGAATCGGTTCGGCGCCGTGCCAAAAAGGAGCAAACCTGAAAGGCTTACACCCTCCTCGACCATGATCTCCGTGTTCACCAATAGAGTCTGCCAGGCCGCTTCATCTGTATCCCTTGGCACGTCCTGCTGACGGATACGCTCGAAATAATCTATGAGCCGACGGCGATCCAGATCAGTGATTGTCGTCCCGGAAATCGGGCGTAGATCAGCGCGAAACGTACCACGCTGCTGAAATAGCCGACTCAGTTCCTGTGGCGTCGGCTGCCGACTTTGCGTGCCCACCCGGATATAATAGCTATTCCTATTGTTATGCCACTGGCTGTGTACATCACCGCCGCGTGGCACACGGATGATAGCCACATCCTTCTCCGACTCCACGTTCCTGATCATCTCGAAAAACGGAATGATGCCCGGCCTGATCTTGTCCCGACACGCGGTCATTACCCATTCTTCCAGACGCTCCCGTGTGGCTCCAACGATCGTCCCATTGTCCTCCACCCCCAGCAACACTATGCCCCCCTCGAGATTCGAGAAGGCGACCAACTCCTTGGCAAGTTCGTGGTTTTGTAGCTCATCGCGCTTGAACTCAACCCCCGAATTCTCGCCGTTCGCGATGATTTCCAGCAGTTCTGTCCGTGTCGTCATTGTCAGAACCCGTACTTGGAGCGACGCATCTCAAACGCGTCTTTACCACCTTCCAGTATTTCTTCGACCAGTTCCCGCACGGGCCGCGAGTCAATAGAGCCCATATGTTCGGACGCGATCTCCGCATGGCCCTCTGCGGCCTCGCCGGACGCGGTCAGTCCCAGAATCAATTCGGCATCGCCGAGAACCGGGATGTTGGCGTTATGTGTCGAGAAGACGAACTGCCGTCGTCGCTTCTCTTGCCGCATGATCGGCACGACCCCTTCGGAGATAAAGCGGTTGTCGAGATCATCTTCGGGTTGATCGACCACCAGCGGGGCTTCGGATTCTAGTAACAGGAGCAGCAGCACAGCCGTTGCCTTTTGCCCACTGGAAAGGGATTTCAGCGACTGCCATGCTGCGGGGCTGCCTTCCGCAGCCGTGTTCAACTCGATCTGCGTCGTTGCGGGAAGTTCCAGTTCTTCGATTCTCATGAAAAGGTCGGGACTGGCTTGAGCAATACGCTCCGCAGAGACAGAGGGAAGGCCGTAATTTTTCTTCAGAGATTCCTTGCCTTCCCGGCATCGCTGTGCGAACTCGGACAGCGACAGTTGGTCCAGTTCTCGAAGCCGTTTGAGCGCCGCGGCGAGGTTTCCTCCGACCTCTCGCAACACTTGTTCCAGCGGGTTGCGATCCCCGGCCATCGTGACTGAGACCCGCACTCGGCCGTGGAGCTTCTTTGAAACCGTCCTGGCGGCGTCCGCAAAGTGGCGATATTCGCTCGCCTGGAGGTCCTCCCATTCCGAGAGCAGTTGGCGGCGGTGCGTCTCATGTATGACCAGATCGCGATTGAGACTTTCCATGCGGTCCTTCATCGGGCGCAGTTCTTCGATCTGCTGACGGAGTTGAATAAACTCCGCTCCATCGATCTTCGATGCCTGAAGCTCACGCAACAGATTCTCGTAGGTTTCTTCAATAGCCTCACGCTGGCTCTGCCAGCGTATCCTAGTGTCCGAGAGCGCAGCGTCGGCCTCGGATAGAGCCTTGGCAAACTGCTCGCCAACCGCGTGGAGCCGCGTGCTTAGAGTTCCGAAAATACCCTCTATCGCTCCCAGAGTCCCCGCGTTCGGCAGGCCGTCGAGCGCTTTATTGGACACAAACGCCGCATCAATCGGGAGATCCTCAATCAGTTCACGGTGAAGCGTTCGAAATGGGTCCAACCGTTCATCTAGAGTCGAAAACAAACGCTCTTCTCTGACAAGCAGGCTTTTTTCCCTGAGCCGTTCTTCTAACCCGGCCTGCCGAAAACGCTTCTGCGTCTCTTCGAGACCGGGCAGGTCCGCGAGACGCTCCTCTAGCATTGTCATCTCACGACGCACATCCACAATGCGGCCGCGAGACCGCTCAAGCTCCAATTGGAGCTCCGCTTTGCGCCCGGACAGAGACGGATCCCGGTCCACGAACCGTTCCAGGAGCGAGGTGAGTTTCTCGGGGCTCTTGGTGAGTTCGGAGATTTCATGCTGACCGAACACTTGCACCCTAGGCACCACGTCTCGCGGCGCAATGGGCAGTACCTCGCCAGTTTCGTCCTTAACGCTCGGCGGGTTCGGCACCGAGCGTTCGAGCGTGTAGCAGCGTTCGGATGGACTGTGCGATCGCACGAGTAACGAGATTTTTGTTCCTGATTTCAGGACGTATCGGATCACTCCTTCATGTGCTTTCCGTGCCTCATCGCCGAAGGGATCAAGGCCAAGGACATAGCGGATACTCTCGATCAGCGTTGATTTGCCGGTACCGCGTCCGCCGACCACTGCATTGAGATTACCGTTGAAATGCACGGCGGTATCGCGCAGAAACCCGCCTTCCCACGCCATGGCGAGGAACTCAACATGGGGCTCCGGGGGTGGGTCACTGTGCAGTCGGATACGAGACTCTGGATCCAGAAATGCCTGACGAAATCCTTCAACCGAGACGGACGACATCTTGATGAAGCATGATGCCCCCACGTTTTTCAAGTCTGCAGGATCGTTGACATCCGCCGCATTGAGTATCGCCAGGGCACGCTCGCGCTTGTGCTCAACATTCTTGTTCTGCAATATCAATTTGATCCCGTCCTCCACGCCGTCAATAGGCCCGGCCAGCGCGCAAGCGAGCAAATATGGCGATTTCCACACATAGGCCCGAGATTGTCCCGAGAGCTTTGCGAGCAATCCCCCCCTGGACGCTACGTGCGCGGCAATGCACACGGCGCCCCATTGCCTTGCATGTTCCAGAAGTTCGATGGCGTACAAACTGCCTATGGGCGATGCTTGATTGGTATCGTGAATACCACATTCACCGATAAACCTTTCCAAAACGTCGTCCCTGTCAGGATCAAAAAGGCACAGGAAATGCACGCCGTCCTGCGTCACGGCTTCAAAGCCGATGAAGGCTCGTAAGCCTGCGTCACGGGCGGTGTGCACTAAACCCCAGGAATCCTGTACGCGATAGTGATCAGTAACCCCGATCACCTCTATGCCAGTTTCAAGACAGGCCTCTACCATCGCCTCGTTGTAGTCGGATTCTGACTGGAAGGGCGTCTGTTTGCCATATGTGTCAAGATAGGCATATGGGTTGACCTGCAGGGCGCAGCGATAAAAGCGCGCGCCATCGGGAAGTTCTAGCGCCGCCTGTATGGGCTCCGATAAGGAGTACGCCGAACTTGTCATCACATCCGTCATATGCTGCTCTCCGTCAACATTTTCCCGTTAGTCTTCATGCCCGCTCCGGTCGTTTTTCTCGTGCGTTGACATATTCTTCGGCTGCATCTCGTACGACCCACGCCAACGAGACTTTCTTCTTCCGGGCAAGCTGTTTCAAAGCCTCGTAGATGTTGGGAGGAAAACTGATCGATGCGCGGATCGACCCTGGTTCTTCGGGTTTCCTATTCTGCTGGTCTCCTTCGTTGCCTTCCATGCTGTCATCCCTCCTAAGCAGCTTCACCAGAGTACACCAGATTGGTGAACCATTACAGTCCTTTGGAGACAGCTAAGCTTATCTCGTTGGAAGCTGTATCGTCAGTGAGTCCCCACGCGCCATTGATGAACAGTAGTGGGTATGCATGACGTGCGGTATGCTGACCGGAGGCCGGTCCATTCAGCACCGAGCCGCTGTTCCCGGCGCTGACGCGCTAGGTGCTGAGTACATCATCGTGAGTCAGGACTTTCAGGCGACCGCTTGCAGTCCTTTCCTGGAAACGAGCGTAAGCAGCTTCAGGGAAGCGCCTCGCGGATGCTTTTCGCCACGCTCCCACTGGCTAACCAGGCCGGGGGTGACGTTCAGATACCGCGCGAAGCCTGCTTGGCTGGCCTTCTCGCGTAACCGGAGCTGCCGTATCTGGTTCGGCGTCAGTTCTTCGACTGGCGTCAGACACATCTTGTCGAACACCTTCATCGTTTGCTTGTCCATTGCGCCGGCCTCGTGAAGACCGAGCGCGGTCTCGTGCACGCATGACACCTAACGTGTAACAGGAGTTCCTAGTTTGAGGCCTTCAGGGTCAACTGTTTCACGATTTCCACTAATCCCTGTTTGAAAACAGTAAAGCTCGTGTCACCGAACCTGTCCTTTGCCTTTTTCCAAACATCCTCCTTCCGAGCGTCGGCGATAAACTCATGCCCATCCCACGTTAGACGGAGACGCCCGAAATCATCTTTCTCGCCAATAGACTGGTAGATTTTTGCCTCAACCAAACCTCCTTCTTACATCATCCTGACGTGCGCAACGAGAGTCTCGTCGGCTAAGTTTGGAAACTTTCGCAACGCACAACAGATGACCTCTGGCTGTTCCATATATTCCTCCTCATGGTCGGCCAGAATGAGAAGGATCATCCTCACTGACTCCATATCTCTCTTCATAATGCTTCCTTCCCTTGTGTTCTGCTCCATGACTTCCCGAGCACCGGCGAGGATTGCACGTACCACGTCGTTGCTCCAGCGCCCCAGAGTCCCAGTCAGGTGTTCGCGACGGAAGACATCTGCGACACGCTAGGTATCGCGTTTGCACGTCTTGAATCAGGAGCAAATACGCCAGAATACGCCTCAGAACTCTCAATCTCTGTTTGAGCTTTTTGGAAGACTTCCCTCGGCAAAGCCAACCTACGGACCAACTCTTTCTTTTCCACTGTCTTCCTCCTCTGCTCGGCAAACTCAGCCCTCGCCACCTTCCACCTTTACCCGCCATTCGCCTGTGAGTAACTTTTGCATCAGGCTACGATTTTGGCATGGGCGAGTGTCAAATTCAGCTTCACGGAGAGCTGCCGCGCGGCCCACCACGGCAATGATTATAGTTATTATTCTGGGTGAGTAGCAGACCCAAAAGAGACAGGGTATGTTGCCGGCTTGAAATAAAAAATAGCCCCAGTGGAGACAGTCTCGTGACAGACACCGCCGCATTATACAAGGACTTTACAACACGTCTCAAACTTTTGATCAGCAAACAACCTGAACTCATTACCACAACACTGAGCAACATATTTACCATGCGGCTTATCGGCAATAAAACGCATGGCGATCTTGCCGAAATTGCGATCTCTGAATTTATTAACCAATATATGTATGATTTCCGGTCTGAACACGTTGGAAAAATTTTGTTTCGAGCCAAATCTCGAGAGGAAGACATCAAGATCATTAACGAATAAGGCGTATGGCGATGGGCCTCTGCAACTCTCCACCGACAAGAATAACTCCATGTTTGCTCGTCTTGGAGAAGAAAACAGAGACATTATTGAAGGCGGTCTTGTCCAGAAGATCATGGACAGCACCCCTTTTTCAGCTTTTAGCAATATAAATGTTCTGCCACTAATTTACGATGAAAAAGATAAAAAAATAAACGCTGTAACATCTTGGTCTTCGATTATACCAGAGCACGCAGTGCAACCACGCGTATTGTCTATGTGAGAGAGGGACAAGGAAGAAAACATCCAGTTTATCGATTCTATGACGCTGAAGGCGATTATATCTGTGAGGTGCGATATGGCGGTGCTGCTACAAACGCACTTCAGCGCGGTCTTTGGACACATACCAGAAATGGTCTCAAATTTTTTGACAGCATTACTAACGGCTGGATTAACTATTCGCACAATAACGTTTTGGTACAACTTTTCTCACACGCGCTTGTCTCGTCCATAAATGGTCATGAAACTGCGTTCGGGAAAATCAAAGAAAATATCCTACTATTGAAAGAACGATCGGGTCTTGTTCAATGAACAATCTATCGCTGGTTCAGTGACATCATAGTCGATGTACCAACCACAGAAGGTATAAAATATGCCGGTTCAAAGCTGAAGTTGCTCCCACACATTCTCGATTTGGCCCGTCGAACTGATGCAAAGAGTGTCCTTGATGGCTTCTCAGGATCAACGCGTGTATCCCAGGCATTCGCCCAATCAGGATATCGGGTTGTTAGCAACGACATTGCTGTGTGGTCAGAGATTTTCGGTCAATGCTATTTGCTCAGCGACCGGCCAAAGGAAAGCTATTCGACGCTCATTCGTAGTCTGAACAAGGTTCAACCAAGAGACGGCTGGTTTACCGAGCACTATGGTGGCGAGCCCAATGCCGGCAATTCTATTCAGAATGACGGCTTAAAAAGACCATGGCAGATTCATAATACGCGTAAATTGGACGGGATTCGTCAAGAAATTGACCGCCTTTCTCTGTCACCAATTGAGAGGGCAGGCGCACAGGCCCGGACGGCATCCAGCACGTGCTGTTTCCCGCTGGGGCCGTCGCTCACGGGAAAAATAACCGGATGCACGATGCCTGAGTGACGATAGGCCTCGATCCGCTCTCGGCATTCGGTCGGTGTTCCCGTAACACTGACCGTTTCAATCAATGTGTCGGGAACAAGCTGGATCGCCTTTTGCCGGTCCCCCTGCTGCCATGCCTCCCGAATGGCCTGGGCTTCCTCGGGAAAGCCCTGCTCAGCCATGACGCGGTTATACCGGGGAAAGAATCCGGTGTAGAAAGCGACCAGAGGCCGAATGCGCTCCAGGGCCTCTTTGTGGTCCTGGGCCACACTCATCGGGAGAAGCGAGACAATATCAACCTCTTCAGCCTGGCGTCCGGTTCGGTGGGCACCAATCGCAATATTTTCGGCGGCCAGCTTGCCCGCTTCCGGGGCACTCCACACCAGAATAGTCCCCTGGGCGAGTTCACCGCAGGCTTGGAGCATCTGCGGAAAGACGGCTGAAATATAGATCGGCAGTTCCGGGCGAGCGGGCTGAAACCAGAGGTCAAACTGCTCAATGGTCACGGCCTCGCCGTGATAGGATACCGATCCCTCACGCAGCAGGGTGCGGATAATCTCGACCGTTTCCCGCATGCGCTGGACCGGTTGACCGTACGGGATGCCGTGTTCCGGCTCGACCTGAACCTTGTGACTGGAGCCGAGCCCCAGGATAAAGCGGTGCTGAGAATAATGATCGACGCACGCGGCCGCCATGGCAATAGTCGGCGCGCTGCGGACGAAAATACTGCTGATACTCGTGCCAAGCTGGATGCGCTGGGTTGCGAGAGCGCAGGCGGTCAGAATAGAGAATTGGTCTCCGCCATGACCTTCCGCAAACCAGGCCGAGGTATAGCCCTGCTCTTCGGCATGTTTGACACAATCAACAACATCGGTGGGCGACATGCCACCGGCCAAAGCCAGACCGATTTGAGCCATACGTATTCTCCTCTTTGTCACACCGGGGGTTTTCTGAGGCAGTACGAGCCATTCTCGACCGGAATGTGGAGAGCGTCAAGTCGGATACCCCTCATACGTGTGAGGCCCATGACATTACCCACCCCCCTCCCTAGCCAATTACGCCTAACGATGCCCCCGTTTGTCCTGAGCGTAGCGCCAGCGAAGTCGAAGGACGAATGGGCGGAGGGACCGAGGCCCAAGCCCAAGAGCGGGCGACCTTGCGCTCACCTCCGCTCGCCCGCAAAATAGACGGCTCAACCGTGCACGGAGGATTATGCAGACACGGAACCTTCAGCGTTACGGTGTGATGGGGACTCGAAGAATAAACGTGTCCAGCATCTACATGCTGTTGGAGGATACGTTTATTCTTTTCAGCATTCTGAGTGTGTGGCTGCTGTGGTGTACACCCTCTGGGGCCTCGGCGGCCCCGCTGCATACGATTGATTTCTCCGGTCACCCGGATGGTCCGGCAGGGGAATGGTTGAAGCAGCAAGGCTTTACCTTTCACCTTGATGCAGACGATTTACAGCCGCACTTCAAGGATAATCGCCTCGTCTTACATACTTCCCGAAAAAAAGCGGGCCTGTTCGAGTTGCCCCTGCACGTGTCCCAGGTCAAACGGATTCGCATTCATTGGGGAGTCGAACGCTATCCACGCGGGGCGGATTGGAACCAGGGGATCACGGCGGTCCCCATCGCGGTAATGACCACGTTTGGGGTAGAAAAAATCAAGAGCGGCTCACTCTTTGTCCCCAATGCCCCGTATTTTATCGGCCTCTTCCTCGGGGAAAAAGAGCAGGTAAATCGGGCCTATACCGGGAATTACTATAAAACCGGCGGTCGCTATTTCTGTACACCCTGCGGAGTGCCGATAGGGGAGCAGGTGGTGACGGAATTTGATTTGGACCAGACCTTCCGCACGCAGTTTGGTCAGGCTGTTGTGCCCCCAATCAGCCGATTCGGCTTTCAGATGAATACCAGAGGGACGTCCGGGGGGGCCAAGGCTTTTTTAGAGAAAGTGGAATATTTATCCGAATAATTGGGGGCGGGTTGAATACTGGCGGGTGTTGCTCCGTCTGCTATAGTAGCTTTCCTTCTTTCTTCCTCCTTCCAGTGGTGGGGGAAGCTCATGAGCCCCTTGCATGAGTCTTCTCCCGCCATTTCGGTTCTAGCCATATTTTTGCAGTGCCTGAGCTACGCGGATCCGCTCCAGTCAAAAGGGATGTGCTTGCTTGATTTCCCGGCCCAATCCCACTCAAAGCCGTAGGCGGTGACCCGATTGTCAACCGTTTTGCCCCAGGTCGCGACTTGGCCGGGTCCAACTTCGGAGCCGGGCGGATTCAGCAACTGCACCCGTTTTCCTTTCGGCGTGGTCGGTCCGGTCAGCGCCTCGGCAGAGGCCGTGACGCGGTCGGGAATCTCCGCTTTCCAAAAGGCCAGGTCCTCAGCAATATCAAAAGTGATCGGCACAAACTCAATCCCGCGCACCTCACCAATTGAGCGCGCAAACCCGGCCATGAATCCGCCGGCCTGCCCGGAAAAGATGAGTTGGAGGGCCTCGCGCTGCTGGGCATCAGCCTGTTCGTCAATAAACAGCCCCAGTGAGATTTTGGCCTCGCCAGCCCACACATTGCCGCTAAAGTTGGCCACGGCAAGGACGTTCAGCCCATCGAGACGGGTTGGGCCATATATCCCTTCTCTGACATGGTAGGCCAAAACGCCCTCGCAGTGGTTGTTTGTCGGCGGCTGGGCAAATTCGCACGGACAGGCGATATCGCAACTGCACACATCAAACCAGTCGCCCCGGAGGGTCCAATGCTGTATATCCGCCATACGGTCCTCCTGCTGGAAAACGTGTCCTCCAATCAACATGCAGATGCTGGACACGTTTCCTCTTTAACCTCAGTGCCAGGGTTCCACAATAATTTTCGCGTGCTGCTCAGGCGAGTGCAGGTCTCTAAATGCCTGGGCGACTCCCTCTATCCCCACTGTCCCCGTAATTAATGGGTCGGTCATAAGCTGGCCTTCGGCAATATGATGCAGGGTGGAAGCGTACTCTTCCCCGCTATAGCCTAAGACGAACTGGAGATTCAACTCTTTATTGATCCCGAACATGGGTTCAAAGCTGTCCTTTTCCATACACACACCGACAACCACAATCCGGGTGCCTTGTGGGGCCGCGGCCATAATCTGATCAATAACCCCAGGAACCCCGACACATTCAAACATGACGGCTGGCCGCAGCGGCGGGCCAGAAGCCCAGGGCGGTTGAGACGGAGCCGTGCTCGGGTCGGCCCAGACCGCAGCCTCCTGCCAACTGGTATACGGCGACTGCTCGGCGGGGTCGATGACCATATCTGCGCCCACGGCCTCCGCGAGTTGGCGGCGACGGGGGGAGAAATCCGCGGCAATAATGGGTTGCACGCCTTTCATCCGCAACGACGCAATAACGGCCAGACCGACCGGCCCACAGCCGATGACCAGCGGCACATCGTCTTGTGTCAGGCGCGCCATTTCCACCGCGTGCAGGCCGACCGCCATGGGTTCGGTCAGGGCGGCTTTGTGTGTCGGCAGGCCGTTCGGGACTTCAATCAACAACTTTTCACTCAGGCGCATATACTCCCCATAGCCGCCTGGGTTGTCATTTGAGTAGCCGACCGTTTCGACACCGGTCGGTCGAATGAGGACCGGCATGGAAACCGCGCGGGTACCGGCTTTGAGGCGGCGATCCGTGTTCGGCCCAAAGTCAACCACCTCGAAACAGAACTCGTGGCCCATGACGATGCCCCGGCTGAGGTCCATATTAAACACGCCGTTGGAGCGCTCCGAGACTTCAACCAGCTTCTCCGTATGCTTCAGCGCATGGAGGTCCGAGCCGCAAATCCCACAGGCCAGGGTTTTGACCAGGACTTCGCCCGGTCCGGGCTCTGGAACGGGAATATCTTCCACTGTCAGTTCATGGTTCAGCATCACTACGGCGCGCATACGCTTCTCCTCTCCGTTGCCGCTCTCTCCGCATTGCAACTGCACAACTATAAGTCATGGGCGATGGCCCTGTCCAGGTCAGAGCAGCCAATATCATTTGACACTCAAGGGACCGGTGTCATACAGTTCAGAACCTGTGGAAAGGAGGCTCAGCATGAAAGTCACCCGCATCTATACGGGTTCGGATAACCAGTCGCATTTTGAGGATGTCGAGATTCCGCTCAAAGACGGTGGCGGAGTGGGACAGCTCTCTGAGCTTATTCCGGCAACCGGCGTGATCTTTCGAGAAACGGGCGGAGACTATGACCTCGATTTTCACAATGCGCCACGGCGGCAGTATGTGGTCATGCTTGAGGGTGAGGTCGAGATCGAGATTGGTGACGGCACGAAGCGCGTCCTGGGCACGGGAGAGATTCTTCTGGCCGAAGATACCACCGGCCAGGGACATATCAGCCGGGCGGTGGGCGGCAAGCCCAGAAAGTCGCTGTTTATTCCATTGGCCTGAATGCGCCCCAGGATGCCATGAGCACAGAGGAGTCTCCGTTTTCCAGTTTTATTGAGCACAACGCCGATACCAATGGCGACTGAGACACTTCCCGCTACGAGTGCCACCCGGAATGACCAGAACAAGCTCCGGCCCGAAGACCGGCCGGTTCATGACTGGTATCGGTTTGTGCTGTCATTCCCACCGCACTTGGTCCGGGATTACCTCGGGCGGTTTGGCGTGGGTCCTTCCGAGACGGTTCTCGATCCATTCTGTGGAACCGGTACCACCTTGGTCGAGTGCAAGAAGCTCGGCATTCGGAGTGTCGGAATCGAGCCCAACCCAATGGCGCACCTCGCCAGTACGGTCAAGGTCGATTGGTCGGTCGATCGCGCCGGGCTTTTGGACTATGCCGAGCAAGTCGTCACGTCGGCGAGAAAGACGCTGGAACAGCAAGGGATGGATGAATGGACCGGCCTTCCATTGTTTACCACCGCTGGTCGGGCACAGTCGCCGCTGGCCGAACTGCGTCCTGAGCAGTTAAAATTGCTATTAAAGGACTCAATCAGTCCGCTCCCCCTGCACAAGACCGTATTGCTGCTGGACGCAATTGACCGGCATGGCGACCACCAGATGCAGCAATACGGCCGGCTCGCACTGGCCAGTGCGTTGGTGCGGCGTATCGGCAACCTGAAGTTCGGCCCGGAAGTGGGGGTGGGGAAGGCGAAGGATGACGCTCCGGTCTTTGATGCCTGGCTTGACCGTGTCCGGTCCGTGGAGAGTGACCTTGGCCTCGTCGGAGACCGGGTGGACGTTGCCGCCCGAGTCATTAAGGGCGACTCCCGACAGATTGACCAGATTCTGAGGCCGCAATCGGTCGATGCGGTCATCACATCTCCGCCCTACCCAAACGAGAAGGACTACACGCGCACGACGCGCTTGGAGTCCGTCATCCTTGGGTTGATACGCGACAAACAGGACTTGCGGTCGCTGAAACAGGGCTTGGTCAGGTCCAATACGAGGGGGGTGTACAAATCGGATACAGACGATCTTGAGGTTGCGGACAATGCCGAAATACGAAACATCGCCGAGGCCATTGAGCAACGTCGGATTGCGTTGGGAAAAACCTCCGGCTTCGAGCGGCTCTATCCCCGTGTCACTCGGCTGTACTTTGGTGGTATGGCACGACATCTTGCTTCCCTCCGGCCCATCCTCAAACCGGGGGCGCGACTCGCTTATGTAGTGGGCGACCAAGCGTCGTATCTGAGAGTCATGATTCGGACAGGTCACCTGCTTGCCGACCTCGCGCGATCGTTGAGCTACTCCGTCACCGGTATTGACCTGTTTCGGACCCGGCTGTCAACGGTGACCGGCGAGCGGCTTCGGGAAGAAATCGTTCTGCTCGAATGGCCGGGTCATTGACCGAGAGGGGGTGTGCTATTCCGTCCCAGAACCGCTATGCAGCGATCATTGAGGCGATTTTCCACGCCAAGTATCACCCTGGACAACGGGCGATGGTGTTCGAGCGAGAAGATATCGGCACGTTCGCATCCCAACTGAATATCCCGCTTCCCAGGAATCTGGGCGACGTGATCTACAGCTTCAGATACCGAACACGACTCCCGGACAGTATTCTTGCCGAGGCTCCAGCCGGGGAAACCTGGATCATTCGTCCCGCAGGGCGGAGTAGATACCAATTTGTCCTGGTGGCCGACAGACCGCTCATTCCCAACCTGAACCTTGCGGTGACAAAGGTCCCGGACGCGACTCCTGGAATAATCGAGAAATATGCGTTCAACGATGAGCAGGCTGTCCTGGCCCGTATTCGTTACAACCGATTGATCGACATCTTCTTAGGAATAACCTGTTATTCGCTCCAGAACCATCTCAGGACGACTGTGCCTCAAATGGGCCAAGTAGAGACGGATGAGATATACGTAGGTGTGGATAAGAATGGCTCTCATTACGTCGTACCTGTCCAAGCCAAAGGGGAGAAGGACACGCTCAGCAGAGTCCAGATTGAGCAAGATATGGAGCTGTGTGCCCAGAGGCTCCCGCCTCTTATCTGCCGACCCGTTGGAGCACAACCCGTGCGGGACAACCTGATTGTGCTCTTTGAGTTTGAGCAAGCGAGTGACGATGTCAGAGTGGTTTCGGAGAAGCATTATCAACTGGTACCGCCGGACGGCGTGACCGCCGAAGACCTGACCGCCTATCGACAGCGATTGTCGGATTGGTAGCCAGCAGTGTCGGATTACGCCTATGGCTCATCCGACCTACGGGACGAAAGAAGGAGCGCAACCTTGAAACGAAGAATCAGTCTGTTCGCCCTGAGTCTGATCCCCGTATTCTGTCTCGGTATCGTCAATCTCTCTTTCTCTGATGACGCAATTCGGCTAGAAAGCTGGCGGCAGAGGCCGAACGAGGGAAACTTTGCCCAACGGATTGCTGGAGTCTACCTCATCCGTCACCGCACAGCCGAGGGAACGCCGAGTTCTTTCCGATTGATTTCCTTAACCGCAGGGGGAAACTGGGCCGGCACCCATTCCGAGCAGAACGACATATCCAACTCTGCACGATTCAGCGACCAACACGGGGTATGGGCGCGGTCGGGATGGCGAGAAATTACTGCTGAGGTGGTCGATTTCAACCTGGACGCCGCTACTGGAGCGCATACCGATATCGTGCGTGTCCGCTATGTGGTGGAATTCAGCAAAGATTTACGGTCCATCACCGGCACGCAGATGGGGCGGGTCTTTCCGGTCGATCAAGACCCGCTTGACCCTGAGGCGGTGCCGGCCATGCAGTTTGACTCGATATTCACCGGACGGCGCGTGACGGTCGGGTCCGAGTAGCAACGGCGTGGGTGATGCCGAAGGAATTGTCATGAGCAATGTTTCGAGACCGCCCAGAGACCGGATGTGAGATAAGCGGTTAGATATCCCACCCAGCGTCCGCTATTTTCACCGTCTCGCGCAGCACTTTCAGCCTCGGAGGTCGGCGTAGCGTACGCCGACAAGTCAGGCCGTTGGATTACGCCCGAGGCTCATCCGACCTGTCACGCTCGGCTGTCGCCCTGCCGTTCCGCTCTCGTCATGCCGGACGTGATCCGGCATCTAGGGACCGGCTGGCTATACGGAATCACAAATTGCGCTGGCGCAAGGGGGTGAGATGTGATGAATGGGGGAGAGCTCGCCATGGAAAAGACACGCCTCAGCGAAAGCGACGTTTGCGCCAAGTTCATTACGCCGGCCCTGCACCGGGCCGGCTGGGACGAGGCCACGCAGATTCGCCGTGAGGTCAGCTTCACCAAGGGCCGTATTATCGCGCGCGGCAAGCTGGTCAGCCGGGGCAAGGACCGACGAGCCGATTACGTCCTGTACTACCAGCCCAATCTCCCTATTGCCCTGATTGAAGCCAAGGACAACACCCACGCGGTGGGCGACGGCATGCAGCAGGCCCTCGACTATGCCGAGACGCTGCATATCCCCTTTGTCTTTTCCTCCAACGGCGAAGGCTTTGTGTTCCACGACCGGACCGGCCTGAGCCCTGAGCGGGAAACCAACCACAGCCTGGACGCCTTTCCCTCGCCGTCCGAGCTGTGGGCGCGCTATCGTGCCTGGAAGGGCCTGACACCAGAGGCCGAGAACGTTGTCTTGCAGGACTATTTCAGCGACGGCAGCGAGAAGACCCCGCGCTACTACCAGGTCAACGCCATCAACGCCGCCATCGAGGCTATCGCCAAAGGCCGCGAGCGTCTCCTGCTGGTCATGGCCACCGGTACGGGCAAGACCTATACGGCCTTTCAGATTATCTGGCGGCTGTGGAAGGCGGGTCGCAAGAAGCGCATCCTGTTCCTGGCCGACCGTAACGTGCTGGTTGATCAGACGATGGTCAACGACTTCCGACCGTTTGCGGGCGTTATGGCGAAACTTTCGTCAGACGCAGGAACGATTGTTCGCAATCCTGACGCAACGCTGACGATCAATACATCCTACGAAATCTATCTGGGTCTGTATCAGGCCCTGACCGGACCGAAGGACCGCCAAAAGGTCTTTCGTGAGTTTTCGCCCGGTTTCTTCGACCTGATTGTCATTGACGAGTGCCACCGCGGCAGCGCCGCGGAGGATTCGGCCTGGCGGGAAATCCTGGATTATTTTTCGGCGGCTGCCCACATTGGTCTGACGGCCACGCCCAAGGAAACGGCCTATGTGTCCAACATCGAATACTTTGGTGAGCCGGTCTATGCCTACTCATTGAAACAGGGCATCCGCGACGGGTTTCTGGCTCCCTACAAAGTCATCAAGGTTCACATCGACCGCGATGTGGAGGGCTACCGGCCTGAACACGGGCAGTTGGACCGGGACGGTCACGAGGTTGAAGACCGTATCTATAACACCAAGGACTTTGACCGCAGCTTGGTGTTGGACGAACGGACCAAGCTTGTGGCTGGCAAGGTCACGCAATTCCTGAAGGAAAGCGGCGACCGTTTCCAAAAGGCGATTATCTTCTGCGTCGACCAGGAGCACGCGGCCCGGATGCGCCAGGCGCTCATCAACGAGAACGCCGACCTGGTAGGCGAGAACCCCCGCTACGTCATGCGCCTCACTGGCGGCGACGCAGAAGGGCAGGCCCAACTGGACAACTTCATTGACCCGGAATCCAGATATCCGGTCCTGGTCACCACCTCGCGCCTGCTTTCGACCGGGGTTGATGTCCAGACCTGTCGGCTGATCGCGCTTGACCGCGAGGTGGGCTCCATGACCGAGTTCAAGCAGATTGTCGGACGTGGCACCCGCGTGCACGAAGACACGCGCAAGTGCTACTTTACCCTGCTGGATTTCCGGGGGGCGACCAGCCATTTTGCCGACCCGGATTTTGACGGCGAGCCGGTGCAGATATACGAGCCCGGCGAGAATGATCCCATTGCGCCGCCCGACGACGAAATAACTCCTCCGCAGCCGGACGAGGATGAGACGCCTGTAGATGGTCTCCCGCCCGATGGGCAGAAACGGCGCAAGGTGTATGTGGACAAGGTGAGCGCCAGCATTATTGCCGAGCGGGTTGAGTATCTGGACCAATACGGCAAGCTCGTCACCGAGTCCTTGCGCGACTTCACCAAAAAGGCGCTGCAAAAGCGCTTTGCCAGCCTGGATGATTTTCTTCGGCGCTGGAAGGCGACCGAACGCAAGCAGGCCATTCTTGAGAAGTTGGCGGCCGAGGGGTTGGCGCTCGATACTATTGCGCAGGAACTGGGCAAGGACCTTGATCCCTTTGACCTGATTTGCCATGTGGCCTTTGATGCCAAGCCGCTGACCCGGCGCGAGCGGGCCGAAAATGTCAAGAAGCGCGATGTGTTCGCCAAGTACGGAGACCAGGCCCGCGCCGTGCTCGACGCGCTGCTGGCCAAGTATGCCGACGAAGGCGTGCTGCATCTGACGATACCAACGTGCTGCGCATCCCGCCCTTGAGCGACCTGGGCACCCCGGTGCAGTTGGTCAACGCCTTTGGCGGGAAGGGGGGTTTCGTCAAGGCGGTCCACGACCTGCAAGCCGCGCTGTATAGGGAGACCGCGTAGCCCATGTCCGTCCGTGCTCTGGTCAAATCCATTCAGAACATCATGCGCCAGGACACGGGCGTGGACGGTGACGCCCAGCGTATCAGTCAGTTGTGCTGGATGTTCTTTCTCAAGATTGTTGACGATCAGGACCAGGAAATGGGGGTGATGGCAGAGGACTATACGTCTCCGATACCCGAGCGGTTCCAGTGGCGAACCTGGGCGGCCGACCCTGAGGGCATCACCGGCGAGGAGCTGCTGACCTTCATCAATGCTGAGTTATTCCCGGCTCTGAAGAACCTGCAAACCGACCAGGCCGGAGCCCGTGGTCGCGTGGTACGCGACGTATTTGAGGATGCCTACAACTATATGAAGTCCGGCCAGTTGATGCGCCAGGTAATCAACAAGATCAACGATATTGATTTCAACAATCTGACCGAGCGTCAGCATTTCGGCGACATCTACGAGCAGATTTTGAACGACCTGCAATCTGCCGGCAATGCCGGCGAGTACTACACGCCCCGCGCCGTGACCGCCTTCATGGTTGATCGTATCGACCCCAAGCCGGGCGAGACCGTGTTCGACCCGGCCTGCGGTACCGGAGGATTTCTGACTTGCGCCCTGCGCCACATGCGTGGGCGTTATGTCAAAAGACCCGAAGATGAGGCGACCTTGCAAGCCGGGCTGCGGGCCGTGGAGAAGAAGCAGTTGCCGCATATGTTGTGTGTGACCAATATGCTGCTGCATAGCATTGCAGACCCGAGCTTCGTGCGCCACGACAACACCCTGGCGCGGCCCTATATTAGCTGGGAGCAAAAGGAGCGGGTGGACATTGTGCTGACCAACCCGCCCTTTGGCGGCAAGGAGGAAGACGGCATCGAGGCCAACTTCCCGCAACATTTTCGGACCAAGGAAACCGCGGACCTGTTCCTGGTTCTTATTATCCGCCTGCTGAAGCCGGGTGGCCGCTCCGCGGTGGTGCTGCCGGACGGTTCGCTGTTTGGCGAGGGCGTCAAGACCCGGCTCAAGGAGCATCTGCTGGAAGAATGCAATCTGCACACCATCGTGCGTCTGCCCAATTCCGTGTTCCGGCCCTACGCCTCCATCGGCACCAACCTGTTGTTCTTTGAGAAGGGTGCATCAACTAGGGGCATCTGGTTCTACGAGCACCGCGTGCCCGCAGGTCAGAAAGCCTATTCCATGACCAAGCCGATTCGGCTGGAACATCTGCAAGACTGCCTGGACTGGTGGGGCGGCCCCGAACGCCAAGGCCGCGAGGAAACCGAGCACGCCTGGAAAGTGACCGCCGAAGCAGTCAGGGCACGCGGTTACAACCTCGACATCAAGAACCCGCACACCCAGGCAGACGACCTTGGCGACCCGCAAGAGCTACTGGCCAAGCTGAATGCGACTGAGGCTGAGGTCACAGGCTTGCGGGATCGGTTGAAGGCGATATTGGCGGAAGCGCTGCTGCGATGAACACCGACCAACTGCTCACCCACTTCGGCTGCCTCGCCGACGCGCCGGACGCTGTCCCACGTTTGCGCCGGTTTATTCTTGATCTGGCCGTGCGGGGGAAGTTGGTGGATAGGAAGCGAGTTGACGCAACCTGCTATTTTCCATAAATTTGACTAATATAGTCATAAGGAGAAACGCTCGTGAATACATCCCGTCAAGCGAGGCAGACCAGCCCAACGCCGACTCCTAGCTGGAAGTTGGGAGAGGCGAAGGCAAAGTTTAGTGAACTCGTGCGTCTTGCCACGGCCGGGCAGCCGCAACGGGTCACGGTTCACGGGAAGGACGCCGTGGTCATCGTCGCGGCAGAGACATTCGACACCCTCCAGGCACGGGAGCAATCAGGCAGCTTACACGAACTCCTGTCCCAATCTCCGCTGAGTCGTATCACGTTCGGTGGAGACGGGGTTCGGAGCCCGGTCCGTGAGGTTGAGTTGTGACGGGCTGGTTGCTCGATACCACTGTTGTCTCTGAACTCCGAAAGAAGCGCCCCGATAGTCCTGTCAAGGCCTGGTCGGACGCACAAGCCGCAGACAGCCTCTTCCTCAGTAGCGTCACCCTGGCCGAAATTCGATATGGCATCGAAAGACAGCCTGACCCCACATTCCGTAATGAGCTGACAGTATGGCTCGACCACCGGCTGCGGCCATGGTTTGCCGGGCGTATCCTGCCTGTGGATGAGGAAGTGATCCTGGAATGGCGTCGGATGGTAGCACGGGGTCGAGAACATTCGATCACCTTCAGCCAGCCTGACCTCTTCATTGCAGCCACCGCGCAGGTGCACGCGCTCGTTGTGTGCACCCGAAACGAGGACGACTTTCGTCAAACAGGCGTCCCGGTCTTCAATCCGTGGATGGGGTGATTGCCAATGGGCTCCGTCGAACCATCAGGCTGAAGTCGCGGATTTGCAGGACCAGATTGAAGGCCCGCTGGATGCCGGATCACGTCCGGCATGACGAGAGCAGAACGATATGGCTACAGATTAGCGTGTTACGCCCCAGAGTGTTCAAGCGGCACTGGCGAGCCGCTTCACGGTCTTCCTGATGGCCGGTCCGGCATCCCGCTTGGCGACCTCAAGCTCGTAATGGGACTGAAGGTTGAGCCAGAATGAAGCGGACACACCAAAGGCACGTTCAAGCCTGAGCGCGGTATCGGCCGCAATGCCACGCCGTCCACGCACGATATCGCTGACGCGGTTTTGCGAAAGACCGAGCGCCTTCGAGAGGCGGTTAGCACTCAGCTTGTAGGGCTCCATGAAATCCTCACGGAGAGTCACGCCCGGATGTATGGGTCCGATCATCAGTGGTCGTCCGGTATCTCTACGTTGGCTGGTCCATCCTTCCAGTCGAACACGAGACGGTCCTGCTCGTTGATGGCGATGGCCCACTGTCCGGCGCGATCACCCTTGAGCCGGTGGAGCCTTGCCCCAGGGTTGTTTCGCAGGTCGTTCAACGTGGCCGCCGCGCTCAGAACGTTGAGCCTGCGTTTGGCCTGTGCTTGGATGCCCTGGAAACGGCGTACCCGCTTGTCAAGCCAAACAGTCTCTGTATCCCTATCCGCAAACGACCGTATCGCCACGACCACTATGTAATACGATGTTCGTATAAGTCAAGAATACCGTTCGGAGGCTACGTCCATGCCGTTCGGGAACATTCATGATAAGAGGACGAGGACAGACCCAGAAATGGAGAGGACGACATAGCGACCTCGATTCAACTGGCTCCCAACATTATCCAATGAACGCCCAACAACTGCTCACCCGCTTTGACCGCATCGCCGACGCGCCGGACGCCATTCCGCGTTTGCGGCGGTTTATTCTTGACCTGGCGGTACGGGGGAAATTAGTGGAGCAGGGCTCGAATGATGAATCGGCGGCGGAGTTGCTGAAGCGGATTGCAGCGGAGAAAGAGAGGTTGGTGAAGGCGGGGGAGATCAAGAAAAGCAAAGCTGAGTGGGTCAAGGTCGCGGACCTGCCCTTTGACCTGCCAGATTCATGGCAATGGGGCGCGCTCGGCAACCTCTTTTTATACGACGCTGGCATCAAACGAGAACCTACAGGTCTATGCTCAGAATTGTGGCTACTTGAACTCGAAGACGTTGAGAAAGACACCGGGAGATTGCTTGCTCGAATCACCGCTGCTGAACGGGAATCAAAGAGCACCAAGTCAGAGTTTCAAGTTGACGACATTCTCTACGGTAAGCTGCGGCCTTATCTCAACAAAGTGCTCGTTGCGGATAAACCCGGATATTCGACGACTGAAATCGTAGCCCTCCGTCCTTATATCCCCCTCTGTTCCAAGTACTGTGCGCTGGCTTTGCGACGACCCGACTTTGTGAATTACGTGACGCAACTTGGCCAGGGAACGAAGATGCCGCGATTGCGAACGGAAGATGCCGTAGTTGCTCCCTTTCCCCTCCCACCCCTAGCCGAACAACATCGCATCGTCGCCAAAGTCGATGAACTGATGGTGTTGTGCGACCGGCTGGAAACAGCGCGGAAGGAGCGGGAAGCCACGCGCGACTTGCTGACAGCGGCAAGCCTCGCCTGCCTCAACACGCCCGACCCCGACCCAGCGGTATTTCAGAACCACGCGGCTTTTGCCCTCAACAACCTTGCCCCTCTCACCACGCGCCCCGACCAGATCAAAGCTCTGCGTCGGACCATTCTCAACCTCGCCGTGCGCGGCAAGCTAGTGCCGCAAGACCCAAATGATGAACCAACGTCGGAGTTATTGAAAGACATCACGGATGACTTATGCAAGAGAGGAACATCAAAGCGCCAGAAGCAGACCGTTGCTCCGAAGGAGATCGCAAGAGAAGAAGCTCCCTACACTATTCCAGAGACTTGGGTTTGGGTTCCTTTCGGGCGCGTGACTATTTCGCGGGATGGAGAGCGTATACCGGTGTCAAAGGAGGAGCGTAGCGGACGCGCGAAGTTGTACGATTATTACGGCGCCTCCGGAGTCATCGACAAGATCGATAATTACCTGTTCGACAAACCTCTTCTGCTAATTGGTGAAGACGGCGCAAATCTAATAAATCGCTCTACGCCGATCGCGTTTATTGCCCATGGGAAATACTGGGTTAACAACCATGCCCATGTTCTCGATGGCTTTTCGGAAGACTTCCTGCGATATATCGAGCTGTTCATCAATGCGATTGATCTGAAACCGTATGTCACTGGCACGGCACAGCCGAAGATGAATCAGTCCAAAATGAACAATATTCCTGTTGCGATCCCACCCCTCGCCGAACAACACCGCATTGTTGCCAAGGTTGATGAACTGATGGCGGTGTGTGACCGGTTGGAAGCGAGTCTTACCACGGGTGACAATGTCCGCTACCGACTGTTCGACGCCCTACTACACGAAGCGTTAGAAGCAGAGCTTCACCGTTGAGCTTCTGCAGGTAGTCAGCACGCTCCGGTACGCCCATCGGCGCGCAAACATAGCGACAGTGTTAAGGGTGTCGGTAGTGGCGACTACACCCCCAGCTACAAGGTGCTGAAATACTAAATGTTGATGCGTTGAAAATATCCTACCCAACATATAGCGTATGTAGAATTTTAAGATCAGAGACTAATGGAGTATGGCTGATGAAACTGACAAAGTTTAGGGTCACGAATTTTCGTTCGGTCGATGACAGTGGATGGATTGAGGTTGACGCCGTGACGGCTCTGATAGGCGTCAACGAGTCGGGTAAGACAAACCTTTTATTGCCCTTATGGAAGCTGAACCCGGCCCATGAAGGGGAGATCTTACCAACATCAGACTTCCCCAAAACAATGTTCGGCGAAATCAGAGCCCAGCTTGGCGAGTATCCTTTTATCACAGCAGAGTTTACAACTGACGATGCAGCGGAACGAATTGCCCAGACGGCTGGCATAGCGCCGGAGGCTGCGCGGGTTGTTCGGGTCACCCGGTTCTTTGATGAGAAGTACCAAGTCCGCTTCCCTGAGTATACGCCAGAGACAACTGTGGCAACGCAATGGGCCAGGGAGAAGCTAACCACCACAGCCCAGAAAGTTAGTGAGGCCAGCGCGCTCAAACAGGAGGAGTCTCTTCAACGATCCATCGTGGAAGGCATTTCCCAAGCTGCCGATTTGTTGCCCGAGAAGGAGACAATGTCCTCGGCGCAACTGGAGACTCTTCAAGACCAAATTGCAGGGCTGATTCCCGAAACCCCCGCAAAGACCAGTGTGATCGTGCCGATGGTGCAGCAGTTGGTGGAGGGCCTGGACGAACGGATCCATCAAATCTCAGCACCCGATCCGGGAGACGTTGATAAGGTCGTCAAGGCCGTCATATCCGCGATGCCCAAGTTCGTTTACTACTCCAACTACGGTAACTTGGACTCTGAAATTTACCTGCCGCACGTTGTCGAAAACTTAGAGCGCGGCGACCTAGGGGCAAAGGAGGCCGCTAAGGCCCGCACGCTACGAGTGCTGTTTAGTTTTGTCCAATTGAAGGCTAAGGAAATCCTTGAGTTGGGCAGGGACTTCCGGGATATGAACGACCCGAACCGAGAGCCAGAAGAAGAGGAGATTGAAGAGATCAATGAGGCGAAGAAAACTCGCTCTATCCTCCTGCAATCTGCCGGAGCAACCCTTACTAAGAAGTTCAGGGAATGGTGGAAGCAAGGAGACTACCGCTTCCGTTTTGAGGCAGACGGCAACCACTTCCGTATTTGGGTCGCGGATGATCGCCGTCCGACAGAGGTTGAGCTTGAGAGTCGTAGCACCGGGTTGCAGTGGTTCCTGAGCTTCTACTTAGTCTTCCTTGTCGAAAGTTCGGGCGAGCACAAAAAAGCGGTGCTGCTTCTCGACGAACCTGGATTGTCCCTTCACCCGCTCGCCCAGCGTGACCTCTCTGCCTTCTTTGAAAGCCTGTCAGAAACCAATCCTATTATCTACACAGCCCACTCTCCGTTCCTTGTCGATGCAGACAGGTTGGAGCGTGCCCGTAAGGTGTATATTGCGGATGATGGCACGACCAAGGCCACGCCAGACCTGCGGTACTCGAATGACAGCGCCGCCCAAGCCGGTGCGGCATACGCGGTACACTCAGCACTGAACCTCAGTGTTGCTGAGAGCCTTCTTGTCGGGTGTCAGCCTGTTATTGTCGAAGGACCATCTGACCAATTGTACCTGACCGCTATCAAGTCGTTGCTGGTTTCTGGTGGGCAGATTACTCCTGGGCGAGAACTTGTCTTCCCGCCTTCGGGTGGCACAAAAACCGCCCGTATTGTGGCGAGTATCCTCACCGGTAGAGATGAGAACTTGCCCGTAATGCTGCTGGACGCGGACACTGCTGGGAAGAGGGTGGCACAAGAGATCAAGTCCACTCTGTATGTGGACAAGCCTGAGCGGGTATTGTCGGTCGGTCAGTTTGTTGACTACGACAATGCAGAGATTGAGGACCTGTTCCCGTTCGACCTGCTCGCAGACGAGATGGACCGGATGGAGCGGAAGCCGGAGACACGGCTGGCAGACGTAATCCGCATGGGCGAGCCGTTTGTTGGTCAAGTGAGGGCGTGGGCCACTGAACAAAGTGTTAAGCTACCTCAGGACTGGAAGATTAAACTAGCAAAGCGAGTGAAAGAGCGAGTGCTTACAAAAGGTAGTGATTCCTTCCCTGACGATGTTGTCAAGCGCTGGGTCCAGCTCTTTAATGCCTTTGCAGAAAACGCGGACTAGGAAGATGTCAGGTTACACTTCGCTAACCTAGCCTACGGGACTGACTTGGGCCGCGCTGCCGATTGCGCGCGGAGGGCAGGTGAAAGGGAGCCCCCTCACCCTAACCCTCTCCCTCCAGGGGACTGACTACACACCAGTTTTCGGCAAGAGGGGAAGATGGGGGCCGAAGGCGAAGTCCTAGCCCAAGAGGCGGCCGAGGGCGCGGCAGCGGGAGAAGAGGCGCCAGCCGAGTTGGCGGACACGGGACTGCCCGCGGTGACCGCGGGTCAGGTCGTGCAGCCGCGCTCGCGAGCGGCCCACTGGAGGCCCTACGCTGCGCATCCCGGCGGTCGCCCGCGCCGAGCCCAACCAGAGCCGATTGGCAGAGGCGGGCACCCGTCCGGGGCTGCGCGGCCCCTGCCCGCCGCTGGCCTTGCGGTCCTTGAACGCCGCCTCTTCCCCCAGGCGCGGCCCATCCCAGGCCGCCTGTGCCCAAGGCCAATGGGTCACGAACAGCCCCGGTTGGGCCGCGCTCCGCCGCCCCTGCCCGCCGACCCAGTAGGACCCCCGCCCGCGTTCTTGAACCCCCGCCCGTGTCCGCTAAGCCGCCCTACGAGCCTGCCGTCGGATTGATATCGTTATCCAGCGCTTGTATGCTTGCCGTATGAAAACGACCTTCGACATAGACGAAACGGTGATGCAACGGCTGCGAGAAGAAGCGGCGCGGCGTGGGGTCCCCGTGTCGGCCCTCGTCGAGTCAGGACTCAAATACAGCCTTGTCGGCGGAACGCCGGCTGATAATCAGTCTGCTGCTCTGCCGCAGTTACCGACCTGGCGAAGCGGAGGATTCCGGGTCGATATCGACAGCCGCGAAGCGCTCTATCGGGCGATGGAAGAGGAATGAGTGCTGGTCTTTGATACGAACGTTCTTGTCCATGCGGCCGATAAAGACTCTCCGTTTCATGAACTGTGTCGTGCGAGTATTGAGCAGGCCCGCGAGGGACCGTCTCCGGCATTTTTAACGTGGAGCATCTGCTACGAGTTCCTGCGTGTCACGACGCACCCGCGAGTGTCTCTCTCCCCGCGGACGCCACTGGAAGCGTGGGGTTTCCTCGAAACGCTGCTTGCGTCACCGGCGTTTAATCTTCTGGTGGCGACACAGCGTCATGCCGCGGTGCTGGCCCGGACCCTAGCGGAAATGCCGGATATACGCGGAAACATGTTTCATGACCTGCACATTGCCGTGCTGATGCGTGAGCATGGCGTCAGCCGGATATGTACCCGTGACACCGACTTCCATCGGTTTCCATTTCTTACTGTTGTCGATCCCTTGCAATAGAGGTGGGTGGAATCCGTTCTCCCTTCCTTTCATGAGCCGAGAGGTCGGATTCGTCCTGCGTCATCCGATATTTTCTGTCCTTGTCGGACCTTCCTGAGCCCTCGCGCGCGTCGTTCTTTCTTCGTTGACGAGACTCGTAGCTTTACCTAGCTTATTACTAAATTTAATAAAAATTCTATTTTGTAAACTAAGAATATAAAGGTCGAATACATGATAGGACAAAGACTTAAACTTGCCCGTTCCGCTGCCGGTCTATCTCTCCGGGCATTAGCCGCGAGAATTGGAAACCGCGTCACAGCGCAGGCAATCGGGAAGTATGAGCGTGACGAATCCATGCCCAGCTCGGGTGTTCTGATCGCGCTTGCCGATGCGCTTGGCGTCTCAGTGGACTATCTGGTTGGGGATCAGGATATAGCCCTTGAAGCGGTGGAGTTCAGGAAGAAAAAGATCGCGAGCAGGCGGGAGGAGGCCCGGGTCGAAGCCCAGGTTCTGTACCTGCTGGAGCGTTACCTTTTGGTGGAAGAGTTGCTGAATCTTCATAGTGTGGAATGGCACCGCCCGCCCGAAGCCCCCTATCCGGTCGTGCGGGATGTTTTCGAGGCCGACCGTGCAGCCCGCAGTCTGCGGGATCACTGGAGCCTTGGCAGTGATCCGATTCCGAACGTGGTCGAGTTGCTGGAGGAGCAGGGAATCAAGGTGCTTGCCCTCAATGAGGCGAAAATCGACGGCCTGACGGCGCGGGTCCGTCTCACGGACAAAGGGGTGGTGCCGGTCATTGTCGTGAACCGTAAGGACTGGCGAGAGCGACAGTATTTCACGCTGGCCCATGAGCTTGGACACATGATTATGGAGGTGTCCCCTCGTTTGGACGAGGAGAAGGCCGCACACCGTTTTGCTGGGGCCTTCCTCATGCCGGCCGATGCCCTGTGGGCAAAGATCGGGAAGCACCGCACGTCAATCGGCTGGGGCGAGCTGTTCGAGTTGAAGCAACTCTTTGGCACGAGCGTTCAGGCGATTACGTATCGCTGCAAAGACCTTGGTATTTTCAGCGAGGCGCTGTTCCGGCGGCTGTTCAACGATTTTAACCGCCTCGGGTGGTGCGCCCCGCCATACCAAGAGCCATATGCGAGGAAAGGCGAGGAGCCGAAGCGTTTCGAGCGCCTGACCTTTCGGGCACTTGCTGAAGGGGCGATTTCCGAGGCCAAGGCCGCGGAGGTGCTTGAAACGTCGGTGCATGAACTAAACCGGCGGATGGAGGAACCGCCGCCTGTTGCACACGCGGTGGCTGGACACTGAGCCTTATGCACGTGCTGGTCTCCGATACCTCCGTTCTGGTTGATCTGGAACGCAGGTCCCTGCTGGAGGCCAGTTTCCGTTTACCGTTTCGATTCGTCGTCCCTGATCTGCTCTACGAGCGCGAATTGAAGAATTGGGGTGGTGAGGAGTTGATACGACTTGGCCTTGTCGTTGAGGAGTTGGACGGCGCGGGTGTCAGACGTGCCGTCGCCTATTGGCGGCGAGAGCCCAGCGCTTTCCCTTCCTGATTGCTTCGCCCTGACGCTCGCGCAAACCCGCTCCTAGGTCTTGCTGAGCGGTGACGGCGCGCTTCGTCAACTCGCGGCTTATGAGGCGGTCGAGTATCACGGTATGCTATGACTCCTTGACGAGATGCGTGATGCTGATGTGGTAGACATCCGGGACCTGCACGACGGCTTGACCGCTCTTGCGCAGCATCTGCGCTGCCGGCTCCCCAAGTCAGAAGTCCGTCGCCGTTTGGCCCGCTATGCAGGTCGCCTACGCGATTAAATGTGACAGTAGATATTTTGGCAACAATTCTGGTGGCATTCTGTCCGTGCATGGATATTCTCTTTTTGCTGGGCAACCGCCCGATTCTGAATCCGAAATAGCGGCCTAGGGCTGTCAAAGGGTTGCAGAGAGTAGCCTATACGCTACGGTATGGCATGTCTCAGACACAACACCGGCAGGTCGTAGCATACGTGGCAGTCGATGGGAGTACCCCATTTGCGGATTGGCTGCGTAAGCTGACAGACCGCAAAGCGCGCAACAGCATTCGCGTCAGGCTAGCGCGGCTCCGCCTGGGAAACCTGGGAGATCACAAATCTGTCGGCCGCGGAGTGTCAGAGTTACGGGTAGACATCGGTCCGGGATACCGAGTGTACATCGGACAAGACCGTTCTCGCTTCATCCTCCTCTTGTACGGAGGGACGAAACGGACCCAAGCAGCGGACATCAAAAAGGCTCAAGAGTATTGGGCTGATTACATTGGGAGATAAGCGTATGGCAAAGCGAACGGTTCCGTATGAAGACATTCTCTACCACGATCTCCAAGACCCCGAGGAAGCCGCGGCGTATCTGAACGCGGCCCTGGACGACGAAGCCGAAAAGAGGGCAGAGATTTTTCTGTTGGCCCTGCGTGATGTCGCCAAGGCCCGAGGCATCAGACAACTCGCTCAGGATACGCAACTGAGCCGTGAGAGCTTGTACAGAACGCTGTCCCGCAAGGGCAATCCTCGCTTTTCCACCCTTGAGGCGGTGTTGGAGAGCGTCGGGCTGAAGCTGACCGTGGAAGTCAAGGCTCCGGAAACGAAGGCGGCCTAGCCCGTAGGGCGGATGAGCATAGCGGAATCCGACATTTTTTGGCTGCCTCCCCCAACGATCAAGTACCCCACAGTGTCGGGCGCATAGCGGCTGTCCGGTTGTTCGTGGACGGCTGTTCAAGCGTTTCCGTGGCTCAGGCGCTTTTCATCCGTGGTGTCACGCTGAGCCGCAGGCCCAGTTGCCCAAGAACGCCGTTCAATGTGGAGAGCCGGGGATTGCCGTCTTCCGAGAAGGATTGGTACAAGGTCTCGCGTCGCCAACCGGCTCCTTGTGCAACCTTGGTGAACCCCTTCGATTTGACGACATTGCGGAGCGCAATCAGTAAGAGCTTGTCATCCCCTTCTTCCAGAACAGCGTCCAAATACGCGGCCACCTCCTCGGGAGTGTCGAGGTAGTCGGCGACATCAAATGGTCTGGTCGTTACTCCTGCCATTACGTTTTCTCCTTGTCTAGGAGCTTTGCGAATGTCCGCGCCCGTTCGATGTCTCGCGTTTGGGTTCGCTTTGTTCCGCCCCACAGTAAGACGACCGTTCAACCGCTGACACGGTAGTATATCCGATAACCTGGACTGGCGTCGATGCGATATTCAAACAACGTCGGCACTCCTTTAGTAGGCTTTGCACCGCCGAAGTTGCCGGCCGACATCTTGCTGACCGCAGCGAGGATTCGAACCTTTGCCCTCGAATCGCGCAGTCCACTAAGCCACTCTTCAAAAGGAACTCGGCCGCTAGCTAGTTCGAGCGAGCGTATCCTATATTCCATCCGGATAGGTGAATTATAATTGACGCCTGGGTCAATTAGTCGGAATTGAGGGGCGTTAGCCCGTAGGTCGGCTTAGCGGAGCGTAAGCCGACCTACCGAAGGAGCCGTACTTGCCGGGCATCCAACATATTCGTTCATGACAGCAAATACGCTATCGTAGATAAGTGCGCATCGTTGTGGATACCAACGTCTTGGTCGCCGCCCTGTCCAGCCCGGACGGCGCGAGCAGAGAGGTCATTCGGCGTTGTCTGCTTGCAAAATACGACCCGTTGATAGGCCAAGCTCTGTTTACGGAATACGAAGCCATCATGTCGCGTCCCGGAATGTTCGCCCATTCACCCATCTCCGACGAGGAGCGTGATATGCTGTGGGCAGCGCTGGCAAGCCGCTGCCAGTGAGTGCGCGTATATTATCTGTGGCGGCCTAACCTACCCGATGAATGGGATAACCACGTAGTCGAATTGGCTGTCGCCGGGGGCGCAGAGGCGATCGTCACACACAACACACGCGATTTCGAGCGGACCGAACTGCACTTTCCAGGCTTACGGGCTGTATCGCCCGGCAAACTGATTGCGGAGGAATGAACGATGCCAACCCTGACCGTCCGGCTGCCGGCCGATACCCCCGCTCGATTGAAGGAAATCGCCCGACAACGCCGTATGAGCGTGAACACATTGATGGAAGAGCTTTCAACTATTGCGGTTGCTCAGCACGATGCGGAAACCCGGTTCCGGGTGCTGGCGGCCCGTGGGTCGGTGGGCGAGGGCCTGCCCATACTCGATAAACTCGACGGCACGCTCGGCAAGTCGCATAGGTCAGGTTAGCCGAAGGCGTAACCTGACCGCTCCCTGGCGGTCCACCCGTGTCGGCTTAGCGCGGCGTAAGCCAACACGCTCTGTCCTCGTGGAACCTTCCAGGGTCCTCCAGAGCGACACCCTTGCATCTTTGACACTGCTCAGTCCCTTTTCGCCCGAGGCGTCACACTGAGCCGCATGCCCAACTGCCCGAGAACGCCGCTCAATGTGGAGAATTGTCTGGTCCTTGCAGACGAGACGATTAGCCGCTACGTGGATGCGTACCTAGGGGGTCAGACGGTTCTGAAGCGACATGAACCGTCACCCGTATGCTGCCGTCCAAGGTGGCAAGCATTTTCATGAGCCGATCCAGGGTGAAGCGGTCTAGGTTCGCGTTGCGTACCCTGGAGAAATCGGCTGCGGCAAACCCAGTCAGGCCAGCGGCTTTGCGTACACTGAGGGAGCGCTCGTCCAGCACGGCGATGATCCGGGCCGCAAGGATGGCCTTGGCCTGCTTCAGGTCGGCATGCGGATCGTTGAAGTCGCGGAACACATTCCCGTTTCCTCGGACAAGCTCAAAATCATTCTCGGTCATGACAACAACTCCTTTTTCAATCGTCCTAGCTGCGCCCGGATCAGGTCAATCTCCGCTTTCGGCGTCTTGATTCCGGCTCGGGATTTTTTCTGGAAGGCATGTAGCACCCATGATGGAAATCTCTCGAACGCTCGTCGTGCGCTCTTGATCCATCCAACGGGCCGTGTGTCGTAATTCATGTCACAATGTAGTCATATATGACTACATTGTCAAGTATGATCGGATGGTACCAGGCGGCGGGTACTGTCTCAATTTAAGATGTAAGCCCTTGTTTTTACTGGTCAGAATTTTTCAAAGTGAGACACTACTAGGCGGCGGAGTTTCTTGGTGTGTCAGTGTGTGAACTGAACCGTCGGATGGAGGAGCCGCCGACTGTTGAACAGAAGAAAGGCGCAGAAAGTTCAGAGAAAATCCTGGATATGCTAGGGTTTTCCCATGACTGAAATCAGCCTCGTGAATGCTTGCAAAAGTTAGCGCTTTATTTAGCTAAAGTGAGGCTATATCACAGGCCGTTACCATGATTTGCACCACGCGGAATAAGGTGTCAAACTGAGAGTACGGTTTTCGTTTGGTTTCACGGAAGCTGTCGGCCATAAAACTACCATATAACGCTCTAAGTTATTGAAATTGCTCATTTTAAAAAGGGGGTAATTGGACGCTTGCAAGGGTAAAACAAATGACAGCTATGGAGCAATGAAGGGAGCATGAGACAATGAGCACTGCGCTTGATGGCATCCGAGTGCTTGACTTGACCCACAATCAGGCCGGCCCGTCGTGCGGCCAGATTTTAGCCTGGCTCGGGGCTGACGTCATCAAGGTCGAACCGCCCGGACGGGGCGATATCGCCCGCGTGAGCCTGAACGACCAACCGGGGACGGATAGCCTCTTTTTCCTTTTTTTCAATGCCAATAAGCGCAGCCTCGCGCTTGATCTCAAACAGCCGGCAGGCAAGCACGCCTTTCAGAAACTGGTTGCCACCGCGGATGTCGTGCTGGAAAACTTCGGACCCGGCACGATGGAACGGCTTGGGTTTGGCTATGAGCGCCTCAAACAGCTCAATCCGCGTCTTGTGTATGCCAGCATCAAAGGCTTTGGTTCGTACGGGCCGTATAGCTCGTTCAAGAGTTTTGAACCTGTTGCTCAGGCGATGGGCGGCTCGATGAGCGTGACCGGTTTTCCTGACAATCCGCCCACGGTCACCTGGTCGTGCGTGGGAGACTCGGGCACCGGTATGCACTGCGTCATCGGCATCCTGGCCGCCCTGATGCAGCGCCACACCACCGGAGCCGGCCAACAGGTCGAAGTGTCCATGCAGGATGCGGTGGTGAATCTGGTCCGGGTCAGCCTGCGCGATCACCAGCGCAATGGCAAACCGGTTGAACGCACGGGCAATCAACTCGGGTTTGTCCCCGCCACGACGTATCGTTGCCACCCCGGAGGGCCCAACGACTATGTGTTCATTATTGCCCAGCAGCAGATGTGGGAACCCTTACTGCGCGCCATACAACGGGAAGACTTGATTGGCGACCCACGCTATCACACCACCGAGGCCCGGGGTGAACGCGCCGCTGAAGTGAATGCTTTTATCGAAGCATGGACATCAAGCAAACCCAAACATGAGGTCATGCGGATTTTGGCCGAGGCCGGGGTGCCGTGCGGGGCGTGTCAGGACACGGGCGAAGTCATGCATGATCCACATTTGCGCGAACGGGATATGATTCTCGAACTCGATCATCCCACGCGCGGCACGTACACCATGGCCGGCAATCCCATCAAACTGTCGGCTTCGGATGTCCCGCTACGGCCCGCGCCTCTGCTCGGCGAGCATAGTGCTGAGGTCTTGACGGAACTCGGCTATGACGCACAGGCTATTGCTGCTATGCGGGAGGCAGGGCTGATCTAGCGCTATTGAAATCATCAGGAGGGCCTTATGGATATCGGTTTACTCTTTCCCTTTCGGAATCCCCCCCAGTGGCGCAAACCGTTTCCCCAATTCTATGCCGAGCAATTGCGCCAGGCCCAGGTGGCCGAGGAGCTCGGCTATGACACGATCTGGCTGACCGAGCATCACTTTGCCGAAGACGGCTACTCGCCCTCGCTGCTGCCGATTGCCGGGACGCTGTCGGCTATGACGAGTCGGGTGCGTATTGGGACCTTTCTGATCCTCTTACCCCTGCATAATGCCGTGCGGGTTGCCGAAGACGCGGCAACCGTGGATATCCTGTCCAACGGGCGCTTTGACCTGGGGCTGGGACAGGGCTATGCCCCTGCCGAGTTTGCCGGCTATGGCATTCCGCGCAAAGAGCGCGGCTCGCGCATGGAGGAAGGGGTGGAGGTCATTCGAGGCATCTGGACTCAGGACCCGTTCTCCTATGCAGGAAAACACTATCAGTTGAAAGATATTCGCCTTCAGCCCAAACCGGCCCAGAGCCCCCACCCGCCCGTGTGGATCGGTGCCAACGCGCCAAAGGCGGTTGAGCGGGCCGCGCGCTTGGGCTGTCACTTCCTCGGCGGTGGAGCCTCAGAAGCCCAGGAAGCCTATGATGCCGCGCTACGCCGGCATGGGCGCGCCCCCAACGATTACCACGCCGCCCAGTTGCGCTGGGCATATGTCGCGCCGAGCCACGATCAAGCCTGGGATGAGGCCCAGGACCATCTCCACTATATGCTGAGCTGGTATGGTCGCTGGCTGTCCGAGGCCAAGGACTTTCCCGGTGCTGAGCAGTTCAGCCAACTGCCGCCCCCGGCCGAATTGCGGGAGCATCCCGAGCGCTTGCTCGCCAGCCCCATGATCGGCACCCCGGAAGAGATCGGGCGTGAGATTGAGCAGTTTACCCGAGAGGTGCGCACAACGCATCTCGTCCTAGGCATGCATCTGCCCGGCCTCGACCCGGCCAAGAGTCAACGCTCAATGGAACTCTTTGCCAAAGAAGTGATGCCAGGGCTTCACTGAACAGGTGAAAAAAAGTAGCGGCGGGATCCTGCGCTACCGGTTCGTCTCCAGCCATTTCTTGAAATCATCCACCACCCCACCCTGCCATAACGAAACGCCCGCCCGGTAGGCAGCTCGGGCGATCATATGCGCCCCGACCGGGGCAGTCAGAAAGAGAAAGAGGACGATCAGGGACTCTTTCAGGCCCGAGGAGAGCCCCAAATAGCGCAGGTAGAGCAGCGCAGCCAGGACCACCCCGACCACACCAAACGTGGTGCTCTTGCTCGTTGCGTGCATGCGTGCGTACACATCCCTCAGCCGTAACAGGCCGAACGTCCCGGTCAGGAGAAAAAACAGGCCGAGCAGCAGGAGGGCGCTAACCAGGACGTCGAGTATGTAGGGGACTTGCATCAATAACCGTTCCTCTCAGCAGATATTTGGCCGCGGCGACCGTTCCTAAAAATGAGAGAATGGCGAGGACCAGGGCAACATCAATATACAGCGCACTCTGAGCACGGATCGAAATGACGATGATAGCGGCAACCAGATTGATCGCAATATTATCGAGGGCCACAACCCGGTCGGGAATCGTGGGACCCCGCAGCACCCGATACGCACTGAGCAGGATCGAGAGCGTGATACCAATCAGGACAATGACAGAAACAAATGGCGTAATCATTGGGCAATGAGCAGGAGATAGCGTTCAAAGCCGTCTTTAATGATGCGGATTTCTTCCTCCACATCGGCAACATCGAGAAAGTGAATAAATAAAAACTGCCGGTCCGGACTCACCTCGACCGAGAGCGTTCCTGGCGTCAGGGTAATCATATTCGCCAGCAAGGTAATCAGCACATCATTCTGCAAGGACAGCGGATAGGCAACAATGCCGGGCCGTATGGCGAGCTTCAACGCCAGGACCTGTCTGACCACGGTCCAATTGGCAATCAGGAGTTCCTTCACAAAGAAGAAAACGAGGCGCACGCTCAGCGCAGTCTTGCGGAAATAACGACGCTCCTGATGGAAGGAGCGGGGGAAGAACAGCATGGCCAAGAAGCCGACCAGAGAGCCGATCACCATCTGACGCAAGGATATCTCGTCTTGCAGCAGGCACCAGGCGAAGGCCAGAATAATGTTGAAGAAAAAACGATTCACCATAGCCATCAACCCCGTATTCAAAAGACGTCAAAGAGTAAACGTATCCGGCATCTCATGTCTATTGGAGGACACGTTTACTCTTTCAGCCCCAGGACTGCCGCAATATACACACGCGGGTCAGCGACTTGTGCCGCGGCGGTCTGCGCTACGCTGTACAGTATACCCGGAAACAGCCCAATCCCAACAATACAAAAGACGAGCAGGACAATGCCGGGGAGGAGGGGCCGGAGTGATACTGGTCGGCGGTCGCCGGCTTCTTCGCCCCAGAAGACTCCGTTCCAGATTTTGAGCATGGAGGCCAGCGTCAGCAGGCCGCCCAAGAGCCCAATACCCACATAGCCGTAACGACCAATCTCCACCCCTGCCTGCAAGACGATAAATTTACTGAAAAACCCAGCGAGCGGAGGAATGCCGGCAAGGCTCAATGCCGCCAGCAAAAAGAGAAGACTCAAGGGTATGGAGTGGGATTGCAGACCACCCACCGCTTTGAGGTGGGTCGTACCGGTTGCTGCCTGCACGACGCCGGCAATCAGGAAAAGAGAAGACTTCGCCAGGACGTAGGGCACCATATAAAAGAGGGCACCGGCCAATGCCTGCGGCGTCAACAGGCCGATACCCAGAATGAGATAGCCGATCTGACTGATGATGTGGTAGGACAAAATGCGCTTCATGTCCATCTGGGACAGCGCTCCAAAGACGCCCAGGAGCATGGTCAGGGCAGCCAGAATCAGCAGCAGTTCATGGGTCAGGGCCGGGTTATGACGGAAGATCAGCGTAAAGGTCCGGAAGATGGCATACACGCCGACCTTGGTCAGAATCCCGCCAAAGAAGGCGCTTAATCCCGCCGAGGGCTGAAAATACGGTCCGGGCAGCCAGAAATAGAGCGGAAAGATGGCGGCCTTGGTACCGAACACAAACAGGAAGACCAGGGCCAAAATCGTCAGCGTCAGGTCCAGTTCCCCGGACGTCGTCTGAATCCTATGGGCCAGGTCCGCCATATTGAGCGTGCCCATCGTCCGATACAGCACGGACAGGCTGATCAGAAAAAAGGTCGAGGCGATCAGGTTGATGACCACATATTTGACCGTTTCTCGCAGTTGGCCGGGTTGTGAGCCAAGGGCCAGGAGCGCAAACGACGCGATCAGCAAAATTTCAAAAAAGACAAACAGGTTGAACAAATCTCCGGTGAGAAAGGCACCGTTCACGCCCATAATGAGAATAAAGAAGAGCGGATAATAAAAATGCTCCTGGTGCGCTTGTTCAACTGTGCGCAACGAGAAGACCACCACCGCAACCCCAATCGTCATGGTCAGGACGACCATAGTCATACTCAGGACGTCGGCAACCAGGATAATGCCGTAGGGCGCTGCCCAGTTGCCCATACGCAACACGACAATCCCCCCCCCTATTCCCCCTCCATCGGGGGGGGGTAGGGAGGGGGCCTCTTGCAGCAGAGAGAGCAGGCCCACGACGGACAGCCCCCACAGCCCCAGACTGACGATGAGGCTCACCCTGCGCTGAAAGATATCCCATTTGTGAAAGGCAGCTAAAAGCGCTGCCGTGACAACCGGTCCGATAATAAACAGGACGAACAGGTCTGGCGGCATCATGTGTTTTCATGGGGGAAGTCTCCCCCGAGCCCCCTCACTCTTCTCCCCCCGCCAGCTCATCCACGGCGTCCGAGCCGTACACTTGTCTGACCCGAAAGGCCAAGACCGTGGCAAAGGCCGTCATACCAAAACTGATCACAATCGCGGTTAAGACTAATGCCTGGGGGAGCGGGTCAACGTACGGGGCCTCAGTCGTGAGCAGAGGAGGATTGTCCCGCTTCAGCCCCCCTGAGACCATGAGCGCGAGATTGGCCGCGTGTGAGTATAAGGACAAGCCCACGACCACCCGTAATAAATGTTGCTGCAAGATCAAATATGTCCCACAGCCAAAGAGGATGCCAATCACGCTGATAATCACGAATTCCACGGGTTAATCCTCAGCAATGGCCCGAATAATACCCAGCGAGGTGCCAACCACGACCAGGTACACCCCGATGTCAAAACCCATGGCGGTGGCCAGCTCAACCTCACCGATCAGCGGAAAGCTGTAGTGGCCGATCGCGCTGGTCAGAAACGGATACCCAATGAATACAGACCCCAGACCCGTACCGGCGGCCAGCAGGAGCCCGACTACCACCACCTGGAGCGGCTTCCAAGGCATCTCCTGCAACAAGGCTTCTGTATGAAAAGCCATCATCTGAAACGTTAGCGCCACCGCGGTGAGCACGCCGGCGATAAATCCGCCCCCCGGCGCATTATGACCGCGCAGCAACAGATAAATGGCAAAGACCAGCATGAGATGAAGGGTAAGCCGGGCAAATGACTGGAGAATGGGCGAGGGGAAGGAAAACATAAACATGGTGCCCAAGGGCTGCTGCCCACGGACGCCCAGCCCAACCAGGGCAAGCACACCAAAGACCGCAACGCTGAACACCGTAATCTCCCCCATGGTATCAAAGCCGCGAAAATCAACCAGGATAACGTTGACCACGTTTTGTCCACCGGCCAGGAGATAACTGTTCGCCAGATAGTACGATGGAATAGCGGAGGGAATGGAGGGACCGACATTCGCGGCAAAAAGCAGCAGGCTCACCAGGAGGCCCGTGCCCACACTGATGCCCATATTGAACAGGCGCGTGCTGCGGGCGTATGGCTGCGGCCTAATCACCGAGAAGTAACGCAGAACCAGGAGAAACAGGACGAGGCTGACCGCTTCCACCAAGATTTGCGTTAAGGCCAAGTCCGGCGCACTGAAGAGGACAAAGAAGATCGACATGAGCGAGCCGACCAGCCCGAGTGACAGCACAAGAACAATACGCGAGCGGGTCCTGCAGCACATAATCCCGGCGACCGCCATCAGCCCGGCCAGGCCGAGTTCATAGTATTCCGGGCGGACAACATCCGCCCGGAGAGTCATTTCCTCAAAGAAATACCACAGTGGAATACTGAGCCCCACGATGAGGGCGACCAAGAGATAGCGGATATAGTCGGTCACCGAGCCGGTCATGTAGAGCGCCCGCGTCCAGTGGAAGAGGTGAGTGAAGCCGGTCAGACCGTCGGTGTATACCCGGTTGAACGAATACATGGCCTGGTACTCGCGGGCAGCCTGAAGAAAGCGCAGCCGCAGCAAAAAGGCGCTGCCACCCAGGATAATCGTCAGCCCACTCAGCCCCAGGGCCGGAGTCAGGCCATGCCACAAGGCAAGATGAAGCTGGGGGGGAGCCCCGTGAATGACACGAAAAGCTGGCGTCACCAGGGCTTCAGCCAGACTGGGAACAATCCCGAATAGCGCAGCCAAGCCACTCAGAACGACAATTGGCGCAATCAGACCAAGCGTGGAGTGATGCTCGGCGTGAGAGGAGGAATGCTGTGGCTCAGGCGGATGGGAGGCCGGAGCGAAAAACGTTCCGTAAAAGAAAATGAAAGAATACAAAAAAGTCAGACAACTGGCGGTGACGGCCAGTATCGTCAAAAGAGGAAACGTGTCCGCCAATAGCCACGAGATGCCGGACACGTTTCCTCTTCGGAGCAGGTCCGCTTCGAGAACACCCTCATAGAATAATTCTTTACTCAGGAAACCGCCCAAGGGTGGCAGGCCGGCCATAGACAGTGAAGCCAAGGTCGCCGCCAGCGTTAAGGTCGGCATGAGCGGACGCAGGCCGCCGAGCTGACGCAGGTCGCGTGTTCCTGCTTCATGCTCGACCGTCCCGGCCGTCAGAAACAGCGCCCCCTTAAACGCTGCATGGTTGAGAATATGCAGGACGGCCGCAAAGAGCGCGATCTCGGTTTGCAGACCAAGGAGGACGACGATCAAACCCAATTGGCTCACGGTTGAGTTGGCCAGCAGGGCTTTGAGATCGACCTGCTTACAAGCTAACACCCCGCCCCACACCAGGGTGACTGTCCCCACACTGGTCACCGTGGCAGACCAGGTTGGATCGTCTGCAAATAACGGCGTCAGCCGAGCGATCAGATAGAGGCCGGCTTTGACCATAGTGGCGGCATGCAGGTAGGCGCTCACCGGGGTCGGCGCCTCCATGGCCGACGGGAGCCAGATATGGAACGGAAACTGGGCCGACTTGGTGAAAGCAGCAGCTAAGAAGCACAGTCCTGCTGCCGTAGAGATGGGGGTGGAGTTTGCAAGCAGGGCCGACAGCTCGAATGTTCCGTGCTCGGCATACACGGCCAAAATGCCGAACAGCATGACCAGGCCACCAATCGCCGTCAGACCGAATGCCTTGGTCGCTCCTTCACACGCCGCTGCCCGATGTGAGCGAAAACCGATGAGCAGAAAAGACGAGACGCTCGTCAATTCCCAGAAGACCAGCAATAAGATCAGATTGTCGGCCAGCACAACGCCCATCATGGCGGCGTTAAACAAGAGCAGGAAACGGTAGAGACGGGACAGCGTGGGGTCGTCAGCCATGTAGAACGCGGCATAGAGAAAAACAAATACGCCCACACCTGAGATCAGACCGGTGAAGAGCCAGCTCAGGCCGTCCAGGCTGAAACTCACATACAGCCCCAGGCTCGGCGCCCACGGCCAGGAGCACTGAATCCGTTCTCCGGCCTGGACCGTTGCCCAGAGCGAGATGACGATCAGCAGCTGAAGAATCGGGACGAGCGTATAGGCCGGCGCCAGACGCTGGCGCCACCGCTCTGGCCAAGACACGAGCGAGCCGAGTAACGGAAGCAGAACTAGGCTGATAAGGAGGAATCCAGGCACTCCGTTCACCTCTCCATGCTTACTGGTTGCAGAACAGACTGAGCAAGGGCCATGACCCGAATCCCCACCCCCGAATCCCTAACCCCCAATGAAATAGCCTGCCTCCTCTGATGTGTCTAACCCACCTGTCGTTTTACGAGAGAAAAAAGGACGTTGTTGAACGCTCGAAAGAAATCTATCGCGCACCACGCCTCAGCAGTCGTATCGAGACAGCAACCGGACGGTCACCCAAAGGAGAGAACGGGTATGGGGAAGACTGGATAGTATGCTTAGGAGACAGACAAGCGGGCCAGTGGTACAAATCAGGCTGCCCGGCCGGCCTAGCCATGTCGTTTCCTGTTTATGAGCCAAAGCTCTTGCAGAACAGCGAGAGTCTTCGGGTCCTGCCAAAAAGTTTAGGAGTTTCTTCGGAGCCTCAGTTTTGTGGAGGGCGCTTCCCATGCACCATGATCTTCGGTGTGCGATACGCGTCCTGCTCGATCAAAACGAGGGGTAAGAATTCCGCTCCTCCTGCTTATGGCTCAAGTACTCAACTATTTCCCATTCAAACCCGCCAGCGTCGAAATAATAGGCGCGTTTGCGGTGTGGATGGGGACCGACGGGGATACCCTTCTTCTATCCCTTGTCTCCTAAATGCTGCGTGACCTCGTCGCAATTCTTAACCACCCAAGCCAGATGATTAACGCCGTAATTTTTGTTTGCAACGGCAATTATTCTCGTGCTCTTGCCTGCTTCATATTTGATACGAGAAGATCTCCAGCGTATGCCGCGGTCGGTGCGGTCTCTCTTTAGGCAGAAACGACCAAAGTCATATGCTCCTGTGATACAGAGTGTCCCGACCAAGAATTTGATGCGGCTACCGCCTGAGCCCTTCGATACCTCTAGTTCCTAACGAGATCACGATCCCGTGCCGTTTTTTATAAGCTCACACACTCCCCTTTGCAGCTCATCTTGCAGCAGAACTTTGCACGGGGAGTGTGTGGCTGTCGAGCCTACAGCCCAACGACGACCGCTTTGGTCTCGGTGTACAGCTCCAGAACCTCATGGCCCATCTCTCGGCCCCAGCCCGACTCCTTATACCCACCAAAAGGCAGGGCAGGGTCGAACACGTTATAGCAGTTGACCCACACGGTTCCCGCGCGCAGTCGTCGGGCCACCTGGTGCGCTTTGCTGATATCACGAGTCCAGATGCCGGCGGCGAGCCCATAGTTCGTGTCGTTGGCGACGGGCACCATCTGTTCAAGGTTCGTGAAGCGCTCGGCCACCACAACGGGACCGAAAATCTCTTCGCGCACAACCTTCATATCCGACCGGACATCGGCAAGCACCGTCGGCTCAACAAAATATCCGGTCTCGCCAATCCGTTGGCCACCGCAGACTGCCGTGGCTCCCGCACTCAGCCCTGAGGACAGGTAGCCGGACACCCGCTCCAATTGCTCCGAGGACACGAGTGGACCCATATCCGTCGCATCGTCCAGGCCCGACCCGAGCGTGATATTCCTGGCATGTTCGCTGACCCCTTCAAGGACGCGGTCGTATATCTCCTGCTCAATGTAGAGCCGTGAACCGGCACAGCAGCACTGACCGTGATTGAAGAAAATCGCGTTGGCCGCACCGGCAATCGCCGCATCAAGGTCGGGGACATCTTTGAACAGGACGTTGGGCGATTTACCGCCAAGCTCCAGGCTGACCTTCTTGAGATTGCCGGCCGCGGCTTTCACAATCAGTTTCCCGACCTCGGTCGATCCCGTGAACGCCACCTTATCCACGCCGTCGTGCGCGGCAATCGCCGCACCAGCCGTTTCTCCGTAGCCTGGGACGATGTTCACCACGCCGTTCGGCACCCCGGCTTCTTGCAGCAACTCACCAAGACGCAACGCGCTCAGCGGCGTTTGCTCGGCGGGCTTGAGGATGACGCAGTTGCCCGTCGTCAGCGCCGGTCCGAGCTTCCACGCAGCCATGAGCAGGGGAAAGTTCCACGGAATGATCTGGCCCACCACGCCGACGGGTTCGCGCAGCGTATAGGTATGGTAGGCCGGATTGAATGGAATCGTGTTGCCCAAGAGCTTGGTTGCCCAGCCGGCCATATAGTGGAAGAGGTCGGCTGCCAGCGGGATGTCCGCAACCCGCGCGATTTTTTTCGGCTTGCCGTTGTCAAGAGACTCAAGCTCCGCCAGTTCGTCGGCATTCTCAAGGAGCAGGTCGCCGACCTTCCAGATAATCCGCCCCCTCTCCGCGGGCGTCATGCCCGACCAGGGTCCCGACTCAAAGGCCCGACGGGCCGCCACAACCGCGCGTTCGATGTCTTCCGTATCGCCTTCCGCCACCTGAGTAATCACACTCCCCGTTGCCGGGTCATACACGGGAAACGTCTTGCCCGATGCGGAGTCTATCCATTGACCGTCAATGAGCATCTTTCGCGGCGTCACAAGAAAGTCTCGCACCGTCGGAGTGAGCCGGTTTTCCAGTGTCACGGGCGCGTCTGGGGTGATCATATCTTCCTGCGTAACAGTCATACCCCTACCTCCGTCGTGAGAATACGTTGAGCAATAGAGACAGGCGGTCTCTAGCCGTATGGCGGATAAGACCTTCTGCCACATTGAAGAAGGCTGGGGCCGTGCCGGCTTGCACCTGCATGGCCGCCGTCCGGTTGGAGTTGCTATATGGATAAAAGCGCATAGGATAGTGCGCTTCTACGGGCTCTGGATTGCCAACAGCTGGCCGCTGAATGAGCGTCTAGTTGGAATTGACAATCATTTTCAATTTTGAATGTCAAGAGCACAGAAGGAGACAGACGTATGGCCCTAGCAGGGAAAGTGGCACTCGTGACCGGCGCGTCACGGGGTATCGGTCGAGCCGTTGCGCTCAAACTGGCCCAAGAGGGGGTGCATATAGCCATTCATTACAATCAAAACCAGGAAGCTGCTGAGCACACCCTGGCAGCCTTACCTGACGGCGCTCATCAGATCTTTCAAGCCGACCTTGCCGACGCACAAGCCGTGGAAGCGCTGATGTCTGCCGTGCTCAGCCAGATGGGCGGACTCCAGATAGTGGTGAACAACGCCGCCATCAACGAGTGGCAGCCGCCGCTCCGGGTTGACTACGAGGTGTGGAACGATGTGTGGCAGCGCTCGCTCGACACCAACCTGGTCGGCCCGGCCAATGTGATGTTCTGGGCCGCCCGGCATATGGCAGAACACGGCGGCGGGCAAATGGTGAATATCTCTTCCAGGGGCGCTTTTCGGGGAGCGCCCAAAGCGCCGGCCTACGCGGCGAGTAAAGCCGCCCTCAACGCCATGAGCCAATCGCTGGCCCAGGCCTTCGCCCCCCATAACATCTTTGTGTACGTTGTCGCGCCAGGCTTTGTGGAAACCGATATGTCCGCGTCCATTCTTGCCAGCCCTCAGGGCGAAGCCATCCGTCAGCAAAGCCCCTTGGGCCGGGTGGGCAAGCCGGAAGAGGTAGCCACCATCGTCGCCTTTCTCGCCTCGGGCGAAGCAAACTTTGCAACCGGGACGATTGTCGATGTGAATGGTGCTTCGTATATGAGGACGTAATGCCAGGGTCTTTGGAAAAGAACTAACGCCTGTCAGCCTCTGCCCTCCGTACCAATCGAAACAGTTTCTCCGGGGTGATCGGAATCTCATTGATCTCTATGCCCAGGTGCGACAGGGCGTCGGAGACCGCGTTGGCAATCGCGGCCGGCGCGCCGATGGTGCCGCCTTCTCCCATGCCGCGAAATCCGCCGAGCGTGGTCGGGGAGGGCGTTTCGATGTGATGGACTTCTATGGGCAGGAGTTCGGAGGCAGTCGGGACGAGGTAGTCCACCAGCGAGCCGGTCAGCAGTTGCCCTTCGTCGTCGTACACCACTTCTTCATACAGAGCGGCCCCAATGCCTTGAGCCACGCCGCCACGGACCTGGCCGTCAACGATCAGCGGATTAATGATCCGTCCGCAATCTTCAACCACAATATAGCGCTTTATTGTGACTGCATACGTCTCAGTATCGACCTCCACGACCGCCACATGGGTGGCGCTTGAGGCCGTCCCAAAGAACGGGTCGTAGAAGCGCGTGACCTCCAGCCCCGGTTCCATGTCTTTGGGCAGCCGCCGCAGACCGGCATAGGCCGTCTTTGCAACCTCGCGGAAGGGCAGCCTGCGTTCCGGCTTGTCGCGCAGAAAAATCTGACCGTCTCGAATATCCAGATCGGCCGGATTGCTCTCCATCATGTGACCGGCAATTTTCAGTGTCTTTTCTTTGAGCGCCTGACCCGCCCGTATGGCCGCGCCACCGGCTAACACGGCGCTACGACTGGCATAGGTTCCCGTTCCTTGGGGGGCAAGCGCGGTATCGCCGCAGATCACCCGAACGCTATCAAGGGAAACGCCCAACGCGTCCGCCACAACCTGGGCCAGCGCGGTCTCGTGGCCTTGACCTTGGGGGGCAACGCTGAAAGTTGCGGTGACGGTCCCGGCCGGATCGACGCGCAGAAAGGCGGCCTCTGTCCCGGTCGCAATCGGCATGCCCGGCGAGACGGGAATAGCCGACCCTACCCCGGTCAGTTCAATATAGGTGGCAAAGCCAATGCCGACCCACCGCCCCGCGGCGCGTGCCTGCGTACGCCACCGTGCGGTCGCATCAGTATCCAGCACGTCCCGCACCTTTTGCATGCACTCGGTCAGGCTGGCCTGATCCCACACAAGGCCGGACGGTGTTTTGTACGGAAATTCGTCGGCCCGGATATAGTTCTTGAGCCGCAGTTCAGCCGGGTCCAGGGCCAGCCGGCGTGCGGCCCGGTCCATCAAACTTTCCAGCACAAAAGTCGTAATCGGACGCCCCACCCCACGATACGGTCCCATCGGTGCCTTACACGTGGCCACGCCGCGATTGCGCCCCCGATAGTGTGGCATCCGGTACGGGCCGGACAGAAAGCTGACGGTCTGGATCGGCTCAACCGTGGCCGTCCAGGGATAAATAGAGTACGCGCCAATATCCGTTGTCACGTCTGCTCTGAGACCAATAATGGTACCGTCGGCCTGGAAGCCCAGTTCGGCATCCACGATTTCATCCCAGGCCTGCGTCGATGTCTTGAGGTCTTCCTGGCGGTCGCTAATCCATTTCACCGGCCGTTTCAGCAATCGGGCGACCGCACACAGGACAATCTCTTCGGGATAGAGTGAAGACTTGGCCCCGAACCCGCCCCCCACGTCAGCGGCGACCACGCGAATACAATGCTCGGGCATATCCAGCAGATCGGCCAAGGCATCCCGGAGCAGGCCCGGACATTGAGTGGCGGAGCGCAGCGTCAGCTCTCCCGTGCCGGCACGATAGTCAGCCAGACAGCCGCGATTTTCCATGCACACGGTGGCATGTCGCCGAAAACGGAAGCGATCACGCACCCGCACGGCTGCACCGGCGAGTGCGGCCTCCACGTCGCCTCGGACAAATTCGCGCGACAAGAGGACATTAGTCCCGGCTTCGTCATGCAGCAGGGGTGCGTCCGGCTGGACCGCGTCCGGCGCATGGGCTACGGTCGGCAGCGGGTCGTATTCAACGTTTATCCATTCAAGTGCGTCTTCAGCGAGATAGCGATTTTCAGCGATAACCACGGCGAGTGCTTCGCCGACATACCGTACCTTATCAACGGCCAACGGCGGGAAGCTGGTCTCTTTGTACTCCCGCATTTTTGAGGCGGCGCGGACCGGTTTGACCAGTGGGATGAGGTCTTTGCCTGTGAGGACGGCGACAACGCCCCCCCGCGTCTGGGCTGCTGAGGTATCGAGCTGAGTAATCCGCGCGTGTGCATACGGGCTGCGCAGGAAGGCGGCATGGAGCAGACCCGGCGGGTGATGATCGTCGACATACGCGCCCTGGCCGGTCAGCAGACGTTGATCTTCCCGTCGCTTCACCCGCGCGCCAACGAATTTGGGCGTCAGTTCTTCCACGCTCTCCCCAATCCCGGTTGATGACATCGGCCCACCTTCACTAATCCCCTCTCCGAGCCCTGAGCGTCTCCGCCGCGGCCTGAACGGCTTCAACAATCCCCTGATAGCCCGTACAGCGACACAGCACCGCGGATAAGCCCGCGCGGATTTCTTCCTCGCTCGGCATCGCGTTTGTCCGGAGCAAATCGTACGCGGTCATGAGCATCCCCGGCGTACAGAACCCGCACTGCAGACCGTGGTGTTCCCAGAAGGCGGCTTGCAGGGGATGGAGTTGGTCATCCTTTCCTGGGAGCGCGGGCGGCTCGCCCGCTTGGGAGGCCAAGCCCTCAACGGTCATCAGCTCCGCTCCGTTGGCCTGAACTGCCAGTATCAGACACGAGCGGGCGGCTTCACCATTGATGAGAATCGTGCACGCACCGCAGATACCGTGTTCACAGCCGACATGAGAGCCGGTCAGGCCCAGGTCTTCACGCAGAAAATCGACCAGTAGTGTGCGCGGCTCCACCTGCCCTCGGTGCTCCGTGCCATTTACGCGGAGCGTGATCGGTCTCGTCCGGCTGTGTTCGTTCGGCTCGTTCATGCCCTTCGCTCCTGGCCGCGCTCAAGTGCACGCTGAATCGCCCGCCGCGTCAGCACCTGGGTTAGATGTCGCCGAAAATCGGCTGAGGCATGGATATCGCTATCGGGTTCGACAAGTTCGGCAGCCTTGGCTGCCGCACGCTGAATACCCTGTTCAGTCACGCCCTCCTGCACCAGAATATCCTCTGCGGCACGCAGGCGGGTCGGGGTTGGCCCGACTCCAGCGGCAGCCAGACGCGCGGTCCGACACTGCTCGCCCTCCGTATCAATCACCCCTGCAACGCCAACAAGGGCGAAATCTCCGTGCCGTCGGGCAAGCTCTTCAAACGCCCAGCCGCTTGTCGGCGGAGCGGGTGAAAAACGGATTTCGGTGACGATCTCGTTCGGAGCGAGGGCTGTTGTCAGATAGCTCACGAAGAATTCTTCGGCAGGAATGCTTCGCTGTCCACCGGGACCCTGAAGGACCAGTTCGGCGTCTAAGACCAGTGCGACAGTGGGGTACTCTGCCGCGGGGTCGGCATGAGCTAGGCTGCCGCCGATGGTGCCGCGGGTACGGATGGGCAGATGACCGACCAGCGTGGTTGCCTCATACAGCAGCGGAAGCTGACGGCGCACCAGTTCCGAAAACTCAATCGCTCTCTGGCGGGTCAACGCGCCAATACGGACCTGTCCGTTCTCTTGCCGCAGATACGACAGACCCACCACGTGGTTGATATCGATCAGGGCGGACGGATAGCTCAGCCGGAAATTCAGCAGAGGCATGAGACTCTGCCCACCGGCCAGTACTTTTGCGTCGTCTCCATAGCGCTCCAGGAGAGCGAGCGCTTCGTCAAGGTGCGTCGGCGCGTGATAGGCAAATGGCGGCGGCTTCATTCTGCTCTGGCTTGTATCCGGCTCATTACAGGTGGTAAAGGGTGCAAAGTTACACGCAGAAAGGAGTCCTATGACAATGACAAACCAACACGAGGACATTCAACAATTCTATGCCAGCTACCTTGATGCGTTTCACTCGGGCGAGGCCAAGGCAATGGTACCTTTCTACCATGCGCCCTGTCTGTTTATCGCCGACCAAGGCGTGACCCTGCTTTCAAGCGAGGCAGAGATTGAAAAGCTCTTCGCGCAGATTATCCAAGACCTCAAAGGCCGGAATTATGGGCGAAGCGAAGTCACGAACATTCAGACCAAAGCAATGACGGATCGCATCGCGCTCCTCAGCGGCCTCGCCGTGCGCTACACCAAAAACGGGGAAGAGTTGGAACGATTGGGAGCAACCTACACCCTGCGCAAGATCGACGACCGCTGGCAAATTGTCTCTGTCGTAGCCCATAGCCCAGAGACCGTGGTGCGGTTTGGGTGATAGGACCTAGGCTCATTACTATGACAATTCTTAAAATACCCCCTAGCCGAGATGAGATAATCACGATGGTCATAGATAATATGGGGCATTATATACAAGACGCTCTTGACGGAAAAAGTTGAGTCATCTATGCGGTTCTTCTGTTTCACCCAACTGTTCAAGAGCGGGGATATTGTGCACGGGCGGGGTACGACCGCCTCGATGCGCTGCGCCGCTCCCTCTGTACGCTCTCCAATGCCGCCTTGGAGGAACGGATCGGCGCGTCCCGCAAGGCCGGCGTCTCGGGCCGTCTCTACGACCAGATGAAATCCCTCACGCAGATACGGGCAGAGGACCCAGAGGGCGGGGGGAAACAGGCCGTGCAAGCAGGCCGGGGCGTCCTCCGGCAACTCGCCCGCGCCATGAACACCTTTTTCCGCCGCGGGACGGCTGGGGAGACGCCCGGCTTCCCCCGGTTCAAGCCGTGGCAGCGGTTTCCGTGTGTGGCTATGGCTGACCCCCGCCCCGGCATGGTGCAGTGCCGGGGCACGCACTACCGGCTTAAGCTGAAAGGCGGTCCCGTTGTCAAGATTCGTCCGCGGCGGACCCTCCCAGACAGCCAGCAGTTGAAGGCCCTCCGCTTCGTCCGCCGTCCGACTGGCTGGACGGTTGATCGGGTCTAGGCGGTGGAGAAACCGCCGCTGCCTGCCGGTCAGAAGGCGGTCGGGATTGACATGGGCGTGCGCAAGCGGCTGACGCTCTCGACGGGGGAGACCAGTGCCTCCGCAGAAACGGCCGGCGAGGCCGTCGCGAAACAGCAGCAGAAAGTCAGCCGATGCCAGCGCGGCTCCCACACCCGCCGGAAGCAGGGCCGGCAACTCGCCCGGCTCCGTCGCAGGCAGCACCTCCGCAACCGGAATGCCGGTCACCGCCTCACCCCTGATCTCATGCAGCGGTTCGGCCTGATTGCGGGGGAAAACCTTGACAGCCAGCAGATCACGGAGAAAGGGCCTCACCAGCACCGCCTGCACAAATCGAGATTGGCTCAAACGTGGGGACTTCTCAGACAGCACCTCCAGGACAAGGCAGCGTGGGCCGGGCGGGAGTTCGTGGAAGTCGCCCCAGCCTGCACGTCGCAAGACTGATCGGGGTGTGGGCATCGGCATCATCCGGGTCCGGCTGCGGTCTATACCTGCCCTGCCGGTGATCTCGTCATCGATCGTGAGGTGAATGCCGCCATGAACATTCTGCGGGCTGGGAATAGCGCCCGCGCCGCAAGGCAGAATGGTATACTTGGATCGGCACGTATATAATTCCCATGTTGAACGGGTGTCGGGCTATACACTAAAGCTGTCTTTTAGTGATGGGGCCGAACGAGTGATAGACTTCGAGCCATTTCTCTGCACCTCACGTAAGCCTCTGATTCGTGCCTACCTCGACCCGGAGAAGTTTGCGGATTTTACCCTGAAGTATGGCAACCTGATGTGGGACGACTATGGATTGTGCTTTCCCATCGCGGATTTATACGAGAACAATATCTGTTGAGGATACGGGCTGACGAATTACGAAGAGGGGGTCGAGTTACGCTCCGAACTCGACCCCCCATAGCGTCTACGGCTTCCCGTCTTTGCCTGAGAGCAGCGCGGATTATTGGGCCAGCCAGCCACCGTCCGCCGACATGCTGTGGCCGGTCACAAATGAGGCCGCGTCTGAGCTGAGCCAAACGACGGCTTCGGCGATTTCTTCCGGCTGACCCATCCGGCCGACCGGCTCCATTTCTGCGATCTTGTCGGCCATCTCGGCCTGGCCCTCGGTCAGCCGACTGACCATAGGCGTCTCAATCGCGCCCGGACAGACGCAGTTCACGCGGATGCCGCTCTGCGCGTATTCCAGCGCCGCCGCGCGCGTAATCCCGACCACGCCGTGCTTGCTGGCGATATAGGCCGGCAGGCGGTAACCGCCCACTAAGCCATAAGCCGAGGAGGTGTTCACAATAGACCCGCCGCCCTGCTTGAGCATCTGAAGAATCTCATATTTCATGCACAGCCAGACACCCTTGAGGTTAATTGCCATAGTGCGGTCCCAGCCCTCTTCGCTGGTTTCGGCGGTCAACACACTTTCCCCTTCGATCCCCGCGTTGTTATAAGCGCAGTCAAGGCGTCCGTACGTTTCGACGACCTGGGTGATGAGCCCCTCAACCTCAGCGGCTTGGGAGACATCGACTCGAACAAAGCGGGCCTCCCCTCCTGCCGCATGAACGAGTTGCACCGTCTCCTCACCCCCGTCAACAACAATATCGCTGACCACCACAGTTGCGCCCTCTCGCGCAAAGGCGAGGGCTGAGGCGCGCCCAATCCCTGAACCGGCTCCGGTAATCAACGCAATTTTTCCCGCTAATACGCCTGCCATCGTGCTCCTCCTTTTGAACTTTTCTCTCCAGTATGCTTCTGTCTTACACGGTTTCGCTTACGGCGGGCAAGAAACCATAACGAAGCATGGTAGCGCCAGAAGGCTATATTGCTTTCGTGGAAGAACTGCCGGGAGCGAATACTCAGGGAGCCGCCCTGGAAGAGGCACGGGTAAACTTGCAGGAGGCTATTGAACTCGTGCTTGAGGCAAATCGCACTCGTGCTGAAGAGACCCTCCGAGGACGTGCAGTGATCCGTGAGCCGTTAGATATGTCGTCGTGACCTGCAAATCCCCGAGCCTGTGAAAATCTGACTCTCTGGCGGAGGCCCCTCACTCCTCTCAAACCGTTGCCGTCCATTGACCTTTGGGATAAGGGGGATAGTTGTGATATTCTGGCTTCCGTAATCCGAGTGGAGGAGACGACATGAAGAAATTAGAGCGATGGCAGTATGGACTTCTAGTGTCTCTCTTGATCCTGACAGGGGCCGCGCCGGTCGGAGCGCAGGAATCGCCGACCGAGGCGCAAGGAGCGCAGAACGCCGAGCCGGAAGAAGAGTTCTTCGAGTTCGAAGCTCTCCGGGTCGTCGGCTCTCGGCTGCCGGGCCGCTCGGCCGAAGACTCTCCGGTGCCGGTGGACGTGATTGACGGGGAGAGTTTCAAGAATTACGGCGTCCGCGACCTCAACAACCTGCTGGCCGCGACCGTTCCCTCTTACAACGTCTCCCAACACGCCATCGGAGACGCCAACGCCCTGGTCCGTCCGGCCAAGCTGCGCGGCCTGCCACCCGACTCGACCCTGGTGCTGGTCAACGGCAAACGCCGCCACCGCTCTTCCGCGATCAGCATCTTCACCTTTGGGCAGGCCCAAGGTGCGCACGGCGCTGACATTCGCTCCATCCCCTCCATTGCGCTCAAACGCGTTGAGGTACTGCGCGACGGTGCCGGCGCGCAGTACGGCTCGGACGCGGTGGCCGGGGTGCTCAACTTCGTGCTGCGCGACGCGCCCGAAGGGGGCACGCTTGAAGCACGCTGGGGGCAATACTACCAAGGGGACGGCGACGCGGTGAGCACCGCAGCCAACATTGGCCTGCCACTGACCGACGCCGGGTTTGCCAACTTCAGCTTCGAGTTCACCAACGCCGACTCCACCGACCGCAGCTATACGCTCGACTCGGAGGAACCGCTGAGAGCAGCGGGTCTGCCCGTCAAGTCCCCCGCCATGATCTGGGGCGCGCCGGACGTGCCGTACGATTATAAATTCTTCGGCAACCTCGGTCTTGACCTCGGCGACGCCCACCACGCCTACGCCTTCGGCAACTGGGCCGAACGCGAGATCCTGGACTCGTGGTATTTCCGCTCTCCGACTGCCCATTACGGGTCGCCGGCCTCGATAGGCGGGGTCTATGAAGATGGTGGGAACGTGCTGGTCGCTGACCTGTCGCCGGACGGCAGGTCCGGCAACTGTCCGACCATCCCGCGGAGCCAGTTTGCGCAAAACGGCGTGGCCGCGCTGGCCCCGCTCCAGGGCAACCCGAACTGCTACGCGCTCGCCCAGAATTTGCCGGGCGGGTTTACCCCGCGGATGCGCGGCGGCGTCGAAGACTGGGGGCTCGCCTTCGGGCTGCGCGGAGACTTGCACAGCGCCTCCGCGCTCCTCGACGGCTGGAACTACGATATGAGCGCCGTCTTCGGCCAGCACCGCACGACGTACTTCGTCTGGAACACCGTCAATCCGCAACTCCTGCGCCTCAAAGAAGACATGCCGACTGAATACTTCGGGCGCGCCTACGAGGAGCGGGATATGATCTTCAACCTTGACCTCTCCCGGCGGTTCGATACCGGCCTCTTCTACTCCCCGCTCAACGTGGCCTTCGGGCTGGAGTATCGCGAGGAAGAGTACGAGATCGAAGCCGGCGAGAAAAACGGCTGGTGCATTGACGACCGGGGAGAATGTGACGGACAGCGGAAGGAGCACGGGCTCGCGGCCCAGGGGTTCGACATCGGCGGCCAAGCCTATCCCGGCATTCGGCCGGAGAACGCAATCGAGGCCAACCGGGGCAGCTTCGGCGCGTATCTCGACCTGGAGGCTGACGTCATCAGGAACGTATTGTTCACCGCCGCGGGGCGCTTCGAGCACCATGAAGGCGTCGGCGAGTCCATTGACGGCAAACTGGCGGCCCGCTGGAACCTACTTGAAGACTACCTGGCGTTGCGCGGCTCGCTCGGCACCGGCTTTCGGGCCCCGACCGTGGGACAGGCCATTTACCGGGACACGACCTTCGGCCTTGACGAGAACGGCGTCCTTATTGAGCAGCCTACGCTGCCGGCGAGCGACCCGATTGCGCAGCAGAAGGGGGCCACGCCGCTCACGCCCGAGACCTCCTTCTCCTTTTCCATCGGCACAGTGCTCACCCTCGGCGAGCTGTCCGTCACCTTGGACTACTACAACATCGAAGTCAGAAACCGGATCGGGCTGACCGCCCCCCAAAGCCTCACCGCGCAAGATGTCGCCGCCTTGGCGGCCCGGGGCGTGGACACGCGTGTGACGACGGTGACGTTCTTCACCAACGCGTTCGAGACCTACACCCAGGGGATCGATCTCGTCGCGACCTATCCCCTGCGGTTGTTCGGCGACCGCTACGGCAGAACCATGTTGACGTTCGCCGGCAACTGGAACGACACCAAGCTCAATCTCGATTCGATCGACTCGCAGGTCATCAGTTCGGTGCGTAAAGTCCAAGTCGAAGGGATCGAGCCGGAGTTCCGCTTCTCGCTGATGGCGGACCACACCTGGGGACCGTTGCGATTCCTCACGCGGCTGCACTACTACGACCAATTCACCGAGCCGTATCAGAACTACAAGATCAACCCCTCTCTCCGCCCGAAGGCCCGGGCCTTACTCGACCTGGAAGCGTCATACATGTTCGACTTCGGGCTGACGGTCGCGGTTGGGGCGGACAACCTGCTCGACACGTATCCGACCAAGGTCGGACGGCTGCATCGCGACGAGTATGATGCCGGCCAGAAGTACCCGGTCGCCTCACCGTATGGATACAACGGCGGGTTCTACTACTTCCGGGCCGGCTTCGAGTGGTTTTAAGGAGAAGGAAACATGGGGACAGTTCGCGGCGAAGAGTTGATCGCGCAGAGTTTCAAGCGAGAAAATGTCGATACCATTTTCTTTATGATGGGCGGACCGACCAGCGGCACCGCGGCGGCCTGTCTCGACCTGGGCATGCAGGGCATCTATGTTCGCCACGAACAGGCCGCGGCCATGATGGCCCACGCCCACGCCAGGGTCACGGGCAAGCCCGGCATCTGTATCACGCCGTCCGGTCCCGGCACGGCCAACGCCGTGACCGGACTGGCGAATGCCTGGGCGGACTCCGCTCCGATTATTGCCATCGGGGGGTCTGCTCCCATGCGGGCAACCACGCTCGACGCCTTTCAGGAGATGGACCAGGTCGCCATGATGAAGCCCGTGGTCAAGGCGGCGTATCGTATTGATATGGCTCAGCGGGTGCCCGAATATGTCAGTATTGCCTTTCGCGAAGCCATGGACGGCAAGAAAGGCCCGGTGTATCTCGACCTGCCGGGCGATGTGCTGGCGCACAAAGTTGACGAAGAGAAAATCTACTGGCCGGAGAATTATCGGGTCGCAAGTCGGCCGGCTGGAGACCCGGCCCTGGTCAAACAAGCGATTGCCCTTCTGGCCCAGGCCGAGAAGCCCCTCATTGTGACCGGTAGCGGCATCCTGTGGTCGGAGGCCAGTACGGAACTGCAACGGTTTGTCGAGGCCACCGGCGTTCCCTTTTTCACCACGCCGCAGGGTCGCGGCGTCATTCCTGAGGATCATGATCGAGCCTTTCCCGCGGCCCGCTCCATGGCCTTTCGTGAGGCAGATGTCGTGCTGGTCATTGGCGCGCGGGCCAACTCCATGCTGTCGTTTCTCCGCGCGCCCCGCTTTTCTCCCGCGGCAAAGTTTATCAACGTCAATCTGGATGGCAGAGCCATTGGTCATAATCGAGGGGTGGCTGTCGGCATTGTTGGTGACGCCAAGCTTGTCTTGCAGCAGCTGACGGAAGAGGCCAGCGGCAAGTTCGACCCCAATCAAGAAACCGCCTGGGTTGCCCAGCTTGCGGCCAAACAACGCTCCAATATGGAGCGCTCGGCTCCACTGCTGCACTCGGACGCCACCCCGGTCCATCCGCTCCGCTTGTGCAAGGAAGTCCGCGAGACGATCGACCGCGATACCATTCTAGTGGTAGACGGGCATGAAATCCTCAATTTTGCCCGCCAGTCCATTCCCGTGTATGACGTTGGCGGCAGTCTCAATGCCGGCCCGCACGGCTGTATGGGCGTGGGCGTGCCGTTCGGCATCGGGGCCAAGGTGGCGGCACCGGACAAACCGGTCCTAGTACTGTCGGGCGACGGCGCGTTTGGCTGGAACGGCATGGAGATGGACTCGGCCATTCGGCATAACATTCCTCTCGTCGTTGTGGTCTCCAATAACGCCGGGTTCACCTCGCGCCAGACCGGGTATATGACGGCCGGCGACAAACAGGGCCGGCAGAATGTTGGTCGCGAGTTGGGTCATCAGCGCTATGACAAAATGGTCGAAGCGCTGGGCGGCTACGGCGAGTATGTCGAGAACCCAGCCGATATCAAAGCCGCGATTGAGCGGGCGTTTGCCAGCGGCAAGCCGGCCTTAGTCAACGTCTGTACCGACCCGGACGCTCAGGCCACAACCGATATGGGGTTTGGGGGGTATTAGGCCTATTCGTCTGAACATGAAAACACAGCGTGCCCTCACCGGAGATGCAAAGACACTTGACGCCCTGAGTCGATTTCTTTCGCAGTTCGAGAAGCTCAGTCCTGAACCTGTCACTCCTCCTAAAGCCGTTCAGGGGGAAGACAGGGTAGTTTATGTTGAAGCAGGCTATAGAACGGAAGAAGAAACCTTCGTAGCAGGAGATCACATGGCTACAGTAGGGGCGGATATCGTCGAGGAAACGGGAGTGCTGATTGCCCTGGCCCCGTTTGTAGCGAGTTGAGTCCAATTAGAGCATTCAAAGCCCACCACGATGGACCAACACATTGAGAGGACCACGAACCAAAGAAAGTCTCGAAGAAACGAGGGATATCTTTCGCTTCAAGAAGCTACTCGTATCGTTGAGGAATGCTCGCATCAGGAGATTGCGGTTATAGGAATAGACTTTGTGCATATCCGAGCGGGTGAGGTTCAGCCTCGTATTCCGATCAATTCGGCAGATTGGTCCGATTTCCTGCAAGAATCCTGCTGGCAAGATATCTTTGCTCAATGCAACGCGGCATCTGTCTTCTTGAGTGAGGAGGAATGGGTCGCTGACGCCCGGCCATGAAATACGCCACTCACCCGGCTCAATCTCTAACAATTGCAGCGCGTCGATCTGCTGAAAATCACGGATATTACGTGTGACGGGAGTCGTATGCGTCAGCAGTGCCGTAGCAGCAATGGCGCTATCGGCTGCCTTCAGACGCGGAGGTTTGGCGTCGAAGAAATCCCGCAAACCAAGCCAGTTGGGAATATACAGGAACAATGACCGTCGAGGCAAGGAGGCGTGTAATCGTATCGCTATCATCCTCGGTCAGGAGACGATGGCTGAACAGTTCAAGCTCTGTCATCGCCGAGACATAGATAGGCTCTTCTCTGCCGAAAACATCCTCAAGTATCTGGGCAACAGACAGCTCGCCATTCAGATAATAAATGATCGCGTTGGTATCGAGGGTATACACGAATGATCATCTTCGGGGTGGTAGAGCGCGGTCCGATTCGGACCGGATAATTTCCTGCTCTCGGGTCATTGCCTCCGCACGCCTCTTCCAGATGCCTTTTGCATTCTGCCATAAGGCGAGTCGTTCCCTAGCTGGCATGAAGGGGTGGATCGTACCCGGATAGCTCTTTTTCGATGGGGCTTCTTGGTTTGTCTCTTTCATCGCTCTTTGTATTCGTAGAGTGAGCTTCTTAAATGATGCTATCAGGAAAGGTCGTGCCGCTTGGTGAAGTGTGCTGAGAAGAGCGCTGTTTCACAACAGACGCAGAAGCAATCTTTCGGGCCTGTACAAAAATTACCTGTCCCTCTTCTCAAGCTCAAGAAGACACGCCGAGAATCCGCTTACCAACCGCCATTTATGACCCTCTTGCGTTATATGTCACTCGTCACAGAAGCAGAAGAAATCGGGGCAATGAAACTCAAAACTGTCTTGATTATATTATTGGGACTTATATACTTTCGTCACAAAGTCTACCGTTCTGCCGTGCGGCGAGGGCAAAAGTCCCCGCCCTCAAGCTATTGATAGCGGCATTCTTGGCTCGGTCTATCCTCAGTCCGCAGGACGGACACTGGTATCGCTCGGATGTGCCAGGGTCGGTCCGCCCCCCGCACTGCGAGCCGTCCTGAGCCGGGAAGGCGGGGGGGACGGCTCCGCCCTGCCGACCGGCCCCTGCGGCCTTGTACGCGCGCTGGTTTCTGAGCAGTCCCCCCGTTTGAGCGGTAATGGATTTGTTGCACGTGTTCTTGTGGGTTCCTGTCTTGGTCAGATGCGGGCTTGCGAGTTTCTCAACCGCCAGCCTACCGGAGCTTGTGACCAGAGCCGTCGTGATGCTGTGGCAGGCATTCCTATTCTGTATGGCCTGCCTGCGCCGGAGCCGAGCCCGTTGTTTGCCCTGTTTCTGACGGGTGTGGGAGCCCCGTTTGCACCGGCTCACCCGCTGCTGTTGGGCCCTCATGGCCGCATCATCTGGGCGTGTCCGTGCGATGGGCTCCCCTGTCGAGAGTGTCAGCCGCTTGCGGACACCCATATCCATGCCCCCTGCCTGCTGACCGGCAGGCAGGGGCCGCTTTGCTCCTGCATCCACCAAGTCAACGGGACAGCCAGTAGGACGACGAACAATTCGGAGTCTCTTGAGGTACGTGCTGTCTGGGAGGGGTCGCGTAGGACGGATGGTGATAACGGGACAGCCCTTGCGCGTCATCCGGGAGTGCTGCCCCTTCCGTTTGACCATGCCGGGCCGGGGCTCAGCGAGATCAATACATTGAAAGCGCTGCCACGGCTTAAACCGGGGGAAGCCGGGGGGCTCTCCGCGCTGCACGCGGCGGAAAAACGCAGTCATCGCCCGGGCGAGTTGCTGGAGTGCGCCCCGCCCGGCTTGCACGTCCGGTTGCCCCCACCCCTCAGGATCGGCTTTCCGTCTCTGGGTGCGGGAGTGCCCCTGCCCGGTTCACCCAAAGGCGAGGGAGAAAGAGCGACTGCCCCCTCCCCCGGCGTCGCTCCTTGATATCGTCTCCGCTTCATGATAGGGACTGCCAGATATTGAATCACATCCGATCAGCATATATTGTCCGTCGTCCCAAGCATCAAGGGGTAACACCCCCCCTTGACAGGCCAGAAAGGAGCCACAAGATGCTCTCCGCTCTCCGCTCTCCGCTCTCCGTAGAGACGCTGGCCTAGGCTCCCGCCCGCCCCGCCTCCGGCCGGGGCTGCTCTGGCCGTTCGTCCTGTTGCTGCTGTTGCTGCTGGGCGGTCCGAGAAGCGTTGCGGCCCAGACCATCTGCGCCGAAGACAGCCCCGCGGTGGGCAACCGTGGGGCGGAGTTGGCCGCCGACTGCACCACCCTGCTGGGGCTCATGGACGAGCTGCGCGGCACGGCCACGCTGAACTGGGCGACGGATGTCGCCATGGACTCGTGGGCCGGCCTCACCGTGGGGGGCACGCCGGCGCGGGTGACCGAGCTGTCCCTCTTGAGTCAAAGCCTCACCGGCAGCCTGCCCACTGCCCTGAACAGCCTGACCGGCCTGAGGTCCCTCGACCTGTCCGGCAACCAACTCACCGGCTCCATCCCCGACCTGAGCGCCCTGACCAGCCTGACGCACCTCCTCCTGTCCCGCAACCAACTCACCGGCTCCATCCCTGACCTGAGCGCCCTGACCAGCCTGACGCACCTCCTCCTGTCCCGCAACCAACTCACCGGCTCCATCCCCGCCCTGAGCGCCCTGACCAGCCTGGCGGAACTCGACCTGCACAACAACGACCTCACCGGCGCCATCCCCGACCTGAGCGCCCTGACCAGCCTGGCGTACCTCCACCTGTCCGCCAACCAACTCACCGGCTCCATCCCTGACCTGAGCGCCCTGACCAGCCTGACGCACCTCCTCCTGTCCCGCAACCAACTCACCGGCTCCATCCCCGCCCTGAGCGCCCTGACCAGCCTGACGGAACTCTACCTGGCCGACAACCAACTCACCGGCTCCATCCCCGCCCTGAGCGCTCTGACCAGCCTGACGGACCTCAACCTGGGCGACAACCAACTCACCGGCTCCATCCCCGCCCTGAGCGCTCTGACCAGCCTGGCGTACCTCCACCTGTCCGCCAACCAACTCACCGGCTCCATCCCTGACCTGAGCGCCCTGACCAGCCTGACGCACCTCCTCCTGTACAGCAACCAACTCACCGGCTCCATCCCCGACCTGAGCGCTCTGACCAGCCTGACGGACCTCTTCCTGTTCAACAACCAACTCACCGGCTCCATCCCCGACCTGAGCGCTCTGACCAGCCTGGAGACGCTTTGGCTCAGCCACAACCAACTCACCGGCTCCATCCCTGCGACCTTAGGCACCCTACCCAACCTGACGGGACTTGATCTCTCCTACAACCAACTGACCGGCTCCATCCCCGCGACCTTAGGCACCCTACCCAACCTGAAGGAACTTGATCTCTCCTACAACCAACTGACCGGCAGCCTGCCCCTGAATCTGCGCAACCGACCAGACCTGACCTTGGCGCTCCAGGGCAACCTGAGCGACTTCAGCGGCACCGACATCCCCATCACCACCGCCGCCGATACCCTCACCCCCGCGTTTGCGGCCTTTGATCTCGGGACCGATCCGTGTGGCACGATCGTCGACCTCGCCGCCTTTCCTACCACCCCGACCCTGCGCGAAGCCCTGATCTATGCCAACCAAGCGACGGAGCCCGTGACGATCACCTTCGACTCGAGCCTGGCCGGCCAGACCATCCGCCTGGCCGACGGCACCGATCCCGACTCCGACCCCGACCCGTTACCCAGGGTGTGTGGGGGCCACCTCACCCTGGCCGGGGACATTGATGCCGACGGGACCTCCGATATCACCCTGGATGGCACCGGGCTCCCCACGGACGCGCATGGACTGACCATCACCTCTTCCCACAACACCATCGCCGGCCTCACCCTCACCCATATGCCGAATGTCGGTATATGGGTCTTCTCGTTGGGAGAGGGCGTGACCCAGCGCGACAACCAGATTACCCACAACACCATCACCGGCGGCGCGTATGGTATTCTGCTGCAGGCCGGCGCCACCGGCGCCGAAGACGTTGGCGGGGCACTCTCGGACACGCGAGTGGACGGCAACACCGTCTCAGAAACCACCACCGTGGGGATCGCCGTCCTGACCGCCGCGCCCGGTGCCACGCTCACCGACACCATCGTGGAGGAGAATGAGGTCTTCAACAACACCGGGCAAGGCATTGCGGCCTGGGCGCAGGCTGACAACGCCCCTACGCTTACGGACAGCCTCACCAGCCTCACCATCCGGGACAACCACGTCCATAACCAGACCACCGGCAATGGGATTGCGGTGACGAGCGGCTACTGCGGCGGCGGCTACAACCGGGTCAAGGCCGAGATCGTCGGCAATACCCTGGTCGACAACGGCCAGGCCGATATCTTCGCGGATATTGCGGCCGGGGCGGGGACCAATGCCTCGGCCGTCGGCTGCACCGTGCCGGCTCCGAATACCACCACCGGCAACCACCTGGACGTGACCATCACCGACAACCGCTCAGCGGATACACCCGACAGAGGCATCTTCGTTTACGGCGGCTTTGAGAGCAGCGACCTCAACAGCGTGACCGCCACCGTGGCACGCAATGCCGTCTGGCGCAGTGGCACGGCCGGCATCAGCGTGCTCGGCGGCGGGTCGAATTCCGACCACACCACCGTCACCGCCACCCTGAACGACAATCTCATCGCCCGGACGACCGCGCTCGCCATGGGGACGGCGGGGCATGGGCTGGTGCTTCAGGCCGCGGCCGCCGTCCCGGAGGACTCCACCTCCAGCCATAACACCCTGACCGTCAGCGGGCGGGGCAACGTGATCGCGCTCAAGCGGACGGCCACGGACACCGCCCCGGACCTCTTGCGGCAACAGAATAATGGCTCCCCGCGGACCGGCAACCAGCTGACGGACCGCCTGACGGGCACGCTCTTCACGACCCAAGACGATGACGGGACCTTCGTTGAGGTGCCACCGGTCGTCCCGGTCACCATCCCCGACGCCCACCCCGAAGTCGCTGACTCTTCCTTCACAGTGGCAGCCAGCGATGCCGTTTCCTCGGAGGCGGGGCTGCCGGCGCATACGCAGCGCACCGCGGGCGGGATCATCTTCGACATCACCGTAGCGGATGCCAATGGGACGAGGGTGGAGGCTCCCCTCACCGTGCCCGTCCAAGTCTGTCTGCCGATTCCCGTTGGGGTGAGTTCCAGTCGAGCCTATGTCCTGCGCTACAACGACGCGGACCCGGACAACCCAGTCTGGGAGCGGCTGACCAGTGGGCGGCGCCTCCAAAACGGCCAGGTGTGCGCCGATGTGGCGGAGTTCTCACTCTTCACCGTCGGGGACTACCGCCGGTCCCCGACCGGGGGCGGCGGCGGGGGGGGTAGCAGGCGTCCGCCCGCCGACCAGCACGGCGACACCCCGGCCACCGCAACCACCCTGGACCCCACGGCCCGTGCCACCGGCTATCTCCAGAGCGGCGCCGACAGAGATTACTTCCACCTTGCCCTGCCCTCCGCCGGCATCCTGCGGGCCACCACCACCGGCCACACCGACACCCAGGGCCAGCTCTGGCAGGAGCGGGCGGGCGAGCTGGTCCTCGTCGCTGAAGCCGCGGCCGGGGGCGCGCGTAGCAACTTTCAGCTCGGGACCGCCGTAGCCGCCGGCCCCTACTATCTGGCCGTGTCTGCCGGGGCGACCGGAACCGCCGGGGCCTACACCCTCGATCTCGCCTACAGCCCCGGCTACTTCGAGAACCCCCAGCCGGACTCCCCGCAGAGTGGCATCGGGGTCCTGTCCGGCTGGGTATGTGCGGCGGACAGGGTGACGATTGAGTTCGAGCGGCCCAGCGGCACCGTGTGGCGCGTCCCGGCCGCCGCCGGCACCCTGCGGCCCGACACCGCGTCCGTGTGTGGCCACGCGGAGAGCGGCTTTGGGCTGTTGTGGAACTGGAACAAACTGGGGCCGGGCGCGCACACGGTGCGGGCCGTCGTGGATGACGTCGTGCTCGCGGAGCATGCTATTACCGTCACCACCTTGGGCTTAGGCGAGTTCCCGACCGGGCTGAGTGGGGAGTACGAGTTAGCCGACTTCCCCGCCGCAGGCGAGACGACCCAGCTGCAGTGGAGCCAAGCCCAGCAGAACTTTGTGATCGTCTCCGGCGAGGGGGGGGGCGCGGGCTGGCACCGCGACCGGAATCAAGCCGTGTTAGGGAACCCGCAGGCCGGCTCCTTTCAGAGTGGCATTGGGGTCATCTCCGGCTGGGTGTGTGACGCCGAGGAGGTGACGATTGAGTTTGAGAACGGGCGAACGGGCGAGACCTTCACCCTGCCGGCCGGCTACGGGACGCCTCGGACTGACACCGCACCGGTGTGTGGCCACGCGGACACCGGCTTTGGGCTGTTGTGGAACTGGAACCGCTTAGGCGACGGCCCGCACACGGTGCGGGCGCTCGCCGATGGGGAGGAGGTTGCCTGGAGTATGGTCACGGTGACAACGCTGGGAGAAGAGTTCGTGCGGGGGCTCGAGGGAGAGTTTGCCCTGGAGGACTTCCCGACCGGGGGGCAGACCGTGACGGTGGAGTGGCAGGAAGCCCAGCAGAACTTTGTCCTTACCGACCGGGAGTGAGCCGGCGGGCATGCGCGGTGAGAACAGGGGGGAAAAGGACGAAGGGCGAAACACCCCCTGCCCATTGCCCCCGGTCCACGGGAGGGCCTCAGTTGCCCCGCTCCCGTCTTCGCGCCCGGCGCATTGCCCCCCCCTTCCCTCACCCCCGCCTCCAGTGCGGGCAGGCTCGCCCTCGCCCAGACGTATGAGGGACATGGTGTCGCCGGACCCCTGCGCGGCCCTCGGCCCCCTCTCCCTCCAGGGGAGAGGGAAAGATCAGAGCCCTTCTCCCAGGGGGAGAGAGGGAAATCCAAACTGGGACACTACCGGCTTTGCCGACGAAACGCGCGAGGGGGTATCTTGTATCATTTGCTTCTTCTCCTATCTCCACGTTTCAAATAAATCTGACTGATCCAAGGTATGTGGAACGTTTGATACGAGAAGTCGCGTCTTCTGATAATCCTCTCCTTCGTCAACAATTAAAGGAGGAAATGAGAAAAAGGATGCCCCGAGTAACCCGAAAGCACGTTAGACGCATCGCGAGACGGGTCAGTGGACCACTTGCTACTCGGTTGAGAAAAGATGCCCCATCTATTGGAAAGAGAGAAGCTGAAATATGGAATTTTATTCGGCCTGATAAATTAGCCGAGCAGTCGAGCGAAGAAGCGCAAAACAACTTACTGACGCAGCTACACAGCGGTCAATCCGTGGAAGGAAATTTTGTACAGGATTTAATCAAAATGAATTGGACGGTTGAATATTTTCCTCAAGACTCGCTTATATTGGGAGATGTTGTGGTCTTACAGGTAAATGACGATTATTCTATCGATCAGTTAATTTTTGGGGATAGGAAGAGGGTGGGTGTAATACTCCCAATAGGGAACCATCTGTTGCTTTTTGGTTCAAAAAAACAGAAAACCCTGTTACCTTCGATGGAAGAAATTAACCGTAGTGCCGCAGAACTGAGTCTACGTTTTTTTATTTCTCATAAGAAGTCAGAACAAGAGATGATACATTTTAAGCGCTTAGTGCAAAGAGCACCCCAGCAGGACAAAAAGAGCTGACCATCACTCAGCCCTCACCCCCCTCCCCTCCGGCAAACCTCGCACTATTCCTACCGTTTCCAGGCTGACGCGCACGACTTGGCCGACGAGGCGGACGATGTATGCTTCGTCGTCGGGGCGGTTGGGGTCGGAGCGGATGCCGCTGCGTTTGTCGGTCTTGATGCGGTATTGATCTATGACCCACTCCAAGGCACTACGGTTGCCGAGCCGGTAGGCGAACACGTCGGGGGGAATCCCGGTCAGGGTGAGCGCGTCGTTGACTCTGAGGGCGGTCTTGTCCTTGCTGAGCTTCATGCGGTCTATGCGGTACGACAGCGGCACGGCGTCCGATTCGATCCATTGCAGGCTATACGGCTCAAGGGCTTCGTATTCGAGATGCAGCCGGGCAAGCTGTTTGCCGGCGGACGTAAACGCCTGAAAGTCCGGGCAAACGGAATGCGGGGTAGTTCACGTTTCAGATTGTCGGCGAACTTCTCCCGGTAGCCGGGATGGTGCAGCATCCCATACACATAATAGAAAATGTCCCACTTTGTGATGCTCGGATTATGGTAATGGTCTTGGAACTTTTTGAGCGACCAGTCGGTAATGTTTTCACGCCGGTTACTGCCGTTTTCGTTGTAGACGTAGAAAGGGAAGCATTGCGATCCGCTTTGGGGTTGGTACGCAACTAAGCAATTACTTACAAGGGCAAACATCGGCCACTCAGAGCCGATCTTGACGCATATGACGGTATTTTCTGTTTCCGTAGAAACGGTAGGAAAAATCTGAGGAAATATCCCTTGACGATGGTTTATTATGGAATCGAAGAATAAGAACCGCTTTGTGAAAGGCCGATACAATGCCTTCCGAATTTTGTCTTCTTTGAACTCTGCATAGACGCCTCGTGCAAACGCCTCTTTCAACCTGCTGCTCCATTTTATCTTTGTCTCATCTCTGTCCACAAAGTTATCTATAGTTATCTATATCGCCAGGTTGACCTGCTCGCTTCCAACGGTCTATTTCGCTGTTGTAGGCTTCCATACTACGCCGAACCTAGGCGGTTAGTTGGCCTGTATCAAAGCAATACGCCCAGGCGTCTCGGCTCGTATTTATGCCGATGGAGAACGTGCCAAAAATTGTTTCATCATGAGTGCGTTTCCCGGCCTTTGTGTCTCTGTTGCCTATGGGGAGCAGCGCCCTGAAATCGTCGGCATATGCAGGAACGAGCCAAGTGTGCTTGTCATCAGGCTGCAAGGACTGCCATTCCACATCCTCAATGTCCTGTTTTTTTGCCAGCCAGGACAGCTTTTCTTCCTTGCGCCAGTCTTCGGGAGCGCGATGATAGACTAACTGATGGTTCGTATGCCCCGAATGACGAATGGCAATCGTGATTCCAACACCGACCTGAGTGCCGAACACGTTATGAGTGGTGCCGCTGAGCTTGGGGTTTTTGCGAATGTTTCCGTGCAGGTCGATATGATGAATTTTCGTGAAATCCTGTAAAAGATTTTTTCGCATTCCGTCAAAGGCTGTCTGGTCTGTGAAGCTGTTATTGGTCACAAGCACACAATCCTGTCCCGCTTTTCCAGGCGGTCTACTGCCCAGCGAAAAAACTTCACATAGGCATCAGACAGCGCGTTGACGTTACTTGCTCTGGAATCTTTCGCGTATGTATCCCTGATTTGCTTCTTGATGACCTTATCCTTCCGGTTCTTGTTATTGTCGTTCTCGTTAATTTGCCCCACGTTATAGGGCGGATTGCCGATGATAGCCGTAATGGGTGCGGTCTTTTGGCGTTCTGCCCGCGCGGTGTTCTCCTCGGTCATAAACGCAAATTGTCGCTCGCTATCCTTTGCCAGTTCGAGCGTAGCCACGAAGCACAAGCCGTCGAACCGTTCATACGCGCCAGGGCGTTCATAATAGGCGTGCTCAATATTGGCGAACAACTGCTCGGTGTACATGCGTTTGAGGTCGCGCTTGGGAATGCGACGCAGCAGGTTCACAATGAAGTTCCCGGTTCCCGTGCACGGGTCAAGAATGTTCACGCTTGTGTCGCTGGGAGTCTTGCCGAACTCGTCTTGCAACACCTGCTCCACGCTCGCGCACATGAAATCCACAATCTCTTGCGGCGTGTAGACAATGCCGAGCGTGTCCGCGGCCTTGACCGAGTAGCCCTGAAAGAAACGCTCATAGACGGCATTCAGGAAGTGTTGTTTCTCGCCGAAGTTCTCGATGGTTTTGGCCGCGGACTCGATAGCCAGATAAAAGGTGTCGAGGGATTTGAGAAATTCGTGCCGGTTAAAGGCTTTACTGACTAAGGCGTCGATAACCGTTTCCACCTCGCGCGCAATCACATTGCGCCGAATGAAATCCTGACTGTCGAAGATCATCCGAATCAGCCGCTCGGTCAAAAGGTGCTGCACCAGCATTTCATTAACCGCAGCTTTGCTCAGGTTGGGGTTTAGCGACGCCTGGCACAAGGAAAAGAAGCTCGCAAACGCCTTTTGAAAGGCGGCGTTGGTGGCGTGGGCGTCCTGGATCATCTGCACCAGCAGTGGTTTGGTTTGCTGATAGCGGTTCTCTGCATCGGCGGCGCTGCCTATCTCGCTATGAACGGCCAGACCATCGTTGCTTGCATTCTAGCAGGCACCAGCGCTCTGGGCCTCGCTAGACACTTTCTTCAGGGCAAAAAGGACTCTTCCTAATTACATTCTTAACAGCGGATCGGCGTTGAGCGAGCAGCCGAAGTTCACCGCTTCCGCTACGCCCCTATAAAAGCTGGACCGAGTGGAAAGCCACGGTTCGCTGGTCAGTTTTATTCATAGGGAAGTCCTCCCCGGTCCGAAACAGGATGGTGTTGTCTCCGGGACGAATCCAGCCGTTCAGAAGAGGAATGGTGTATTCACGCCAGCCTCTATACAGGAGCAGGCGTTGGGTGAGCTGCCCATTGACGATAATTTCAAGCGGGAAGCAAGTATACGCCTTTGATTTCACAAACGGCCGGGCAACGATGTGGAGGGCAGAACCCTCACCTTGCGGAACGGTCAGGGTAATACGGGCGTCGCCCTGCCGAGCCCAGGAGATGGGGCCAATCGGCTCTTGTGAATGTCTCCACCAATCTCCGCTGAAGTCCTCCTGTGGCGCGTTTTTCCCAAAGGAGAACACGGCAAGTGGAGCAGTCTGGAGAGACCGGACTGAGGGCAGAAGCATCCGTGTCTGCGGAAAAAAATAGAACACTTGATAGCAGAGCAGGGAGATGAGACCCAGGCAGACCATATGACGGGCGGACTGCAAGAAGGCGGGTGGTCGCAGCGCCACACTCAACAGCGCACCGGCAATGAGGAGGCTGCCAATGATATCAGTCACCCAGTGATGCCCCAGATAGAGCCGCTGCCAGATGATTACACCGGACAGACAGAGCGCAATCCCACTGCCCCAGACCCTGAGCCACACGGGAACATCTTTGCGAGCCAGGAAAAAAATCAAGGTGCCGGTGATGAGGACCGCACCGATCACATGTCCGCTGGGAAAACTATTGCCAACAAGCCACGCTGGCAGCGCGCTGGGTCGGGCGCGGTCCAGGCCGGTTTTCAGCAATTCCGAGAGAAACGCTCCGCTCAAGACAATGAGCAAGGCGTGGGCGATATCCGTCCAACGCCGTTGCAGGCCAAGCACGCAGAGGCCCAGGCCACCGCATAACATCAGATACCAGAGGGGAGAGTCTTTACACTGCATGCCGATGGAGACGAGATGACAAGACCGCGCCGACTGTAACCATTGGTAGACAGCCGTATCCAGGGGAACGGTCGCCTCCATACTCAGGAATTGGACAAGAACCAAACTGCCCAGCAAAAGGGGCAGGCGCCGAGTCGCTTTAGGGATCAAGAGTCCGTATGGCTTCCGCGCGTGCCCACTCTACATTGTGTCGATGACGATTCGCCATCTCCTTGAGAAAGGCTGCAACATCTGGAGGAGGTTGTAAATCGAGCGCTTGTTCAACCGTGCGAGCGACCCACGCCTGGCCTCGTGAGAGGAGGTCAATCTGGTCTTTGAGGTTCTCAAGCTGGAGGACTTTTTGCGCAAAATCTCCGGCTGCCGTGGACGGCGTTCCACCGTGCAGCCGGATGAGCCCCTCCAGGACAGAGACATCGCTGACCTCAACTTCGGTGAAGCTGGTAAATAAAGATTTGAGACCTGACTCGACAGTGGTCTGGCTCAACGTATCAAGAAGCGCATGCCCCGCGCGTTCCGCTTCCAACAGTCGGTTCAGGAGATTTTCGAGCGCTGCTTGCATAGGCTGTCGCTCCTCTCACTATAATAAAAAAGAGGGTAGGAGAAGGCACCCCGGAGACCCGACCTGGAAGACGCTGGCAGAATGGTGGCAGCGCATGATACGCTCTTTGTCCTGGTGGTGATTGGTCAGGCAGGTTGTACGGGAGAACGAGAGAGGGAAAGAGTATGCAGAAACTGGTATGGTCCGTCCTTGCTGCAAGCATCCTTTTTACCCTGGCCTGCGGTTCGACACAGACCCCCACGCTCTCAGTACCGTTTCTGAGTGCCAAGCCCGCGACCGACTCCCCTATTCGGGCCAAGCGTATGGAATTTGCTCGCTTTGAACTGGATTGGGACGGCATGAAGCCCCTAGGGAGTCGTCCCAAGCAAGAAGTAAGAGCAAAATTATTGGCCAGTATCGAAGGCGACTGTCCCAATTATCAAGTCGTCAACGAGGGAGAAAATGCCGAGGAAACCAAAGGCCAACAGCAAGACGGCGTCCAGCAGAACGCCAAAATAGTCAGGAATTACTACTGGATCCGCTACCGTTGTGGAGAGTGAACGTGTCCATCCAATCTCCAGCGAGAAAGTGGGACACGTTTATTCTTTGGGGACGGAAGCTGACCGGCGTTACGCGGGAGAGACACGATGCGTGCAATTTTTTTAATGATGAAAGTTGAGCCGGGTACCTTGGCCGAGGTCGCGGACCGGGTGACCGATTTGGAGAGCTTCTCTGAGGCGTATTCCATCTCGGGAGCCTATGACCTGCTGGTCAAGCTATACGTCGATGACTTTGAGGACCTGTCGCATTTGGTGACCGAACAGATCCAGAAGATCCCTCACGTGCGGGAAACGTTCACCATCCTGACCTTTCACGCCTTTAAGTAGGGCGCCGGATCAGATCACCGCGTCTTTGCGAAGCTGCCTGATCTCTGTCTCATCCACCCCCAGCTCTCTCAAAATTTCGTCCGTATGCTGGCCTCTCTCCGCGGTCGGCGTGCGAATGCTGGCCGGGGTTCGACTCAGTGTTACCGGTAGACCCAGGATCTGGATAGGCCCAAGTGCTGGGTGCTCAACCGCATGCGCGAGCCCGAGGTGCTGGACCTGTTCGTTTTCAAAAACCTTATCAATGGACAAAATGGGGCCGCACGGAATGCCAGCCGCGTTCAGCGTATCGATCCATTCGTCCGCAGTCCTGTCTTTGAGTTTCTCTTCGAGAATGGGGGTCAGCGCATCCCGGTTTTTCGAGCGCCTGCCTGGAGAGGAAAAACGTTCGTCTTCGGCCAGGGCGGCATCATCCAGCACTGCACACAACCGCTTCCACATGTGGTTAGTGGTGGCAATATTGATGTGGCCATCCTTGACCCTGAAGGTTCCGGTGGGAATCACGGTTGGATGATTATTGCCGGCCTGGGGCGGTACTTCTTTGCCCATGAGCCAGCGCGTGGCCTGAAAGTCGAGCATGGAGACCATGGCCTCCAGCAGTGAGGTATGCACCCACTGGCCTTCGCCGGACCGTTCGCGTTCGAGCAGGGCGACTAGAATACCCTGGGCGGCCAGCAGCCCGGCGCTCAGGTCGGCCACCGGAATCCCGGCGCGGACCGGGCCGCCGCCGGGCTGCCCGGTAACGCTCATGAGTCCGCCCATTCCCTGGGCAACCTGGTCATAGCCGGGGCGATCTTTATACGGCCCGGTCTGTCCGAAGCCGGAGATGCTGGCGTAGACGAGACGCGCATTCAGCGGCCTAAGCGATTCGTAGTCTATACCAAGACGTTTTTTGACATTCGGCCGATAATTTTCCACCAGCACGTCTGATTTTTTGACGAGCCGTTTCAGAATCCGCTTGCCGCGCTCGTCCTTCAGGTTGAGCACCATACAGCGCTTATTGCGGTGCAGGTTTTGGAAATCAAAGCCGTGCCGGCCCCACTCGCCCTCGTCCTGGGGCTGTTCGATTTTTATCACCTGAGCTCCCATATCGGCCAACTGGCGCACGCAGGTCGGTCCGGCACGGGCTCGGGTCAGGTCAATCACGCGGATGTGAGACAATGGCATGGTAAGACTCCTTTTGAGACACAGCGAGAGTTGGATCTAGTTATTTAGTATTTTGAAATTGCCTCAAAATTCAACTCTACGATCCAATCCTGGACAGACATATCCCTCGTGAATCTAATAAACTCAAGTTCCCCTAGCCTTATCAGTTCTCTCTGGAAAGTTCGCTTGGTGACATTTTGATACGCGGCACGAACATAACTCGCCTCCAATAGCTCTGATAATGTGATCCTTCGAGAAGGGGTGTCAGAGAACGGATCTGAAGGCTCCGTTTCACTCAACAGAAAGTCGAGGAAAGCATGTTCTCTTTGATTGAGGAGTCGCCGTCGTGCACCCATCTTCTTATTGAAAGCACGCGTCAGCATTGTTCGATATACGAGCCGATTGATCCGAGCCTTGATGAAATTGTTTATTCCTTTCAACTCGCTCGCAAAGCCAGCCACGCCGAAGCGAATAAACGGTGTCACTTCAAAAGGTTGGCATTCTCGACTTTCCTGGAGGACAGCCATGTATTCCTGTACGTGCCGATAAAAGTAATTTGACAATCCGTAGAACCCGTGGACATTGTATCCACGTTGAAAAAGCAAACCGGCTTCAACGAGTCGGGAGACCCTTCCGTTTCCGTCCCCAAATGGGTGAATCGTGACCAAGAAGAAATGAGCAAGCAGGGCGCGAATGACCGGATGAGTCTCTTCAAGCTTTCGCGTAGTAATGAAACGAACATATTCCTCCATTAAACGGAAAAGGTCCGTATGGGGAGCACCCCTATGGACTCCGCCAAGGCCCGCTGTTCCGACTGTTACCGGAAATGTGCGAAATCTTCCTGGTATGTTGTTTCTGGTATCCGAATCACGCGTAACCATCTCGTGAAGCGTACAAATATCTTCCAAACAAATCGGTGGTTTGTCGGGAAGAAACCGCTCTCTCACCCAAGACTGGGCCTCGCCAGCGTTTCTGATCTGCAATTGTTCTTTAGTGGCGATCCTTCTATCATCACCAGACCCTTGCTCAAGGTGCTCCATTTGTTGGGCAACTTCTGCCTCGGAGAGCGGATTACCCTCTATAGCCGTAGTCCCACGAACAGCTCGGATTCGATTCAAGCGGTCGAGTTGGCGCTGCCATTCGGACGGAAACATCAAGTTCAGGGAGGCTTCCTTAAAAGCCTCAATTGAGACAAGGTTGCCAAAAAGATTATTGGTGTCGAGCCGATACTCAAAGGTGAATTTTCCCCAGTCCATATTTGACGTATTATTTGACGTATTATTTGACGTGTTATTTGACAATCTAGTAAGTCTATAAATACTTTTATATACTTAACTTTTTTATATATCAAATTATTTTTTCATAAGCGTTCTATTTTTTTAGCGTTCTCCTTGACCATCTATATGGTATGGATTTCTAAAATTGCTTCTTCTCTAAATCCGAACGAGGAGAACTCAGCAGCTAAGATTCGTACGTTTCCAACTGGACAAGGTCTACTAAGGTATGCCATGTCCAGAGGAAAGAATACGCCGTGAAAGGGAGGACAGTATGCCGCTGCGCAAACCGACCAAAGACGATTTCCACCGTTTGGCTCACGCCAGCCACTTCGAGTTGAGTGCGGAAGAGGCTGAGGCGTATGAGGCCATGCTGCCGGATATGTTTGCCGCGCTGGACGCGCTTGACCAAGCGCCGGCAAACCTGCCGGAGATTCCCTATCGTGAACGGGAGCCCGGCAACCGTCCGAGCCGTGCAGACGACCCGCTCAACGCCATCGTCCGGCGCTGTTCAATCAAGGGTGCGTCCTCGGGCAAGCTGGCCGGGAAACGCCTGGGCATTAAGGACAACGTGAGTATTGCCGGTATTCCCATGACCTGTGCCTCCCTGGTGCTGAGCGATTATGTGCCGGATATTGATGCGACTATTATCACTCGCATCCTTGATGCCGGCGGCGAGATTACCGCCATCCTGAATATGGACAATTTTGCCTTCTCAGGTGGTGGCCATACCAGCGCCTATGGCCCGACCCGCAATCCGCATAACCCCGACCATATGGCCGGCGGTTCGTCCGGCGGCTCGGGGGCCGCACTGTCGTATGCTGACATTGACCTGACTATCGGCGGGGATCAGGGGGGCTCCATTCGCATTCCCGCCTCTTGGTGCGGCGTCGTGGGGCTCAAGCCGACCCACAGCCTCGTTCCGTACACGGGTATCGTCGGGATCGATAACACCTTCGACCACACCGGTCCGATGGCGGAGACCGTGGCAGACACCGCCCTGCTGCTTGAAGTCATTGCCGGTAAGGACCCGCTCGACCCACGCCAATACGAGGTTCCGGTGCAACCCTACACGCAAGTCTTGGGTCAAAGCATCCAGGGTCTTCGGTTGGGTGTCGTTAAAGAAGGATTTGGCACACCCGTGTCCCAGCCCGGTGTTGACACCAAGGTCCACGCCGCCGTCAATGCATTACAAGACCTTGGGGCGCAGGCAGAAAAAGTCTCTATTCCGGCCCATCTTGAAGCTGGTGGGATTACCTGGGCCTTAATTGCTGAAGGGATGACGGCTTTGGTGTATGGCAACGGTGTCGGCTACCATTGGAAGGGGTTATACAATGAAAGCCTGATGAACACCTTGGGCAAGTCGCTCAAAGCCCAGGCTCAGGACCTGCCTCACCAAGCCAAATTTGTGACCCTGGTCGGGAGCTATCTGAACCAGGCATATCATGGCCGTTTGTACGCCAAGGCCCAAAACCAACGCCGCGCCCTCCAAGCCGCCTACGATCAGGTCCTCGAACGCTTCGACCTCCTGGTGATGCCAACAACGCCAATGACGGCCCATCGCTATGTTCCCAATATGGGGCCGCTCGACTCGCTTCAATTCGGCTGGAATATGCTTGGTAACACGGCGCCGTTTGATATGACCGGTCATCCCTCGCTCACTGTTCCCTGCGGGAAGGTCGACGGTCTGCCGGTCGGCCTCATGCTGACCGGACGACATTTTGATGACGCCACCCTCTTGCGGGTCGGCCATGCCTTTGAGCAGCAGATGCCCTGGCAAGAACGGTAAATCTCTACGATGAATCGAGAGAGCGAGGTAGCCGGCATGCTCCCTCGCTTTTTCTCGTGGTCTGTTCGTCACCCCGCCCTTCGCGCGGACACCACAAACTGCGGCAGGCAAAAACAGTACTCTTCGTTCTTCAACCGTAAACGAACGTCTTCCCGCCAAGCGTCGGCCTCGGCCTGGGTCACTTTGCCCGAGTCGCAGGCGTACTGGTACCAGTTATTCTCCAGCATACGCAGGGCGTGCCCTTTGACGTCAGGGCTGGCGAATATCTTTACCGTGATGTCTTGGAGCTTTGCGCGCGTACACAGCCGGCGCAGCTTGCGTCCGATGCGCGGCTCGCGCATGGCGGTCGTTGTGATCGCAGCAAGGACACGATCATGTAACGCTTCATCACTCACGTCCAGGGCGAGCATCTCCCAGTCACTATCGATGAGCACGATGACTCCACCCGGCTGAGTGACGCGCGCAATGTCTTGGATAGTCTGCTGGGCAGAGTCCACGTATTCGAGGACATTTTTACACAAGACCCGCTCAAACGTTCCAGAATCAAAAGGCAGGGGAGGAAAGTCGGCTTGCTGGAAGCTTACCTGCGGTAGGTCGGCCTCCAGAGCTTTTGTGCCGGCCCGGGCGACAAACTCCGCGTTAATATCAACCCCAACGACTCTTCCTGTGGGACCGACCCGTCGTCCCAGTTCCAGTGTCGTAGAGCCGGGACCAGAGCCGACATCCAGAACAGACAGGCCGGACTGGAGATCAAGCGGGGCAAGCAGCGGCTCCATGCGCGGCTCGTAGCGTAATAAGGACTCATAGACCGACAGGCGTGCCGCATCAATCTCAATCCAGTGCTGTTTATAATACGGAGTCGTCATAGCTTTTTCGCCATCCAAGTCTGGCACGCTCGCGATGTCAGTGTCAATCTGGACTATCGTTCGACCGCCGTAACTTCCTCTGAGCTCACCGCCGCTTTCTGGACGAAGGGCTGGCCAACAATGCCGGAAGAGACAATGAATTTGAACGCCTCTTCGACGGTATAATCGACTTCAACGATTTCCTCCGGTGGAACCATAACCAGAAACCCTGAGGTTGGGTTTGGCGTAGTGGGAATAAAGACGGCGAGGAGCTGCGAGGCAGAGGAGAGTCCCAGCGTGTCGTCCCGTTCCGTGGCAACCAACCCCATCACCCACATCCCCTTGCGCGGATATTGGAGAAGAACGACGCGCTGAAAACTGCCGGACGGTCCCTGAAAGGTCTCTACCATTTGTTTGACTGCGCTATAGACGCTGCTCACCAGGGGCAGGCGCAGGATCACAGTATTCACGGCATCCAAAATCTGTCGTCCGATAAAGTTCGTTCCCACCAGACCCAAAAGAAAGATAATAGCCAGGGCCAAGACAATATTGGCCACAGGCGTAATCGGCTCCAGCCACCAAAAGCTTTCAAGCTTCTGGAGCGGACCAAACAGGGTTCGCATGATTGGCGCGCCAGCTCCGCTAAGGAGGTCAAACAAAAAGGCGACCAATAAATACGTCGCAACCAGAGGAATAAGAATCAGCAGTCCGGTCAGAAAGGTGTTGCGGACAAAACGTGATGTGGCTCGTTTCCGCTTCACAGCGGTTCCTCCATCCATAGGCAGTGCTCTTTCGTACAAATGGTAGAGTAAGAGTCCAGGGCTTCGCAAGAAAGGGGGGCGTGTTTACGGCTTTCGTTTATGGAGGAACGCACTGACAGCAACAAGGCTCCAGGTTCCTTCCAGCACCACAAAAGGGAGGAAGTCGATCAGATACGAGGCATAGCAGGCGATCCCGGCTCCAATGGCGTTGAGCGCTTGATAGGCTCTGGAAGCGGTCTTCATCCAGCCAAAGAGATTCAGGAAAAACGCCCCCAGCAATAGGCCAACCCCAACGGTGCCAATCCATTCTGAATTATCAGCAAAAGAAATGGGTGTGAGCATACGTGTCAAGCTCCTTACCGCGTAATCTTCAAAAAGTACCGAATTTTCTGCGTCTTTTGTGTTCCTTCATACCAAATGAATCTTCGACAAACAGGAAACGTCTATCGAGAGTAAGAAGAGGAGAAGAGCAGCCAATGGGGACAAAGGACAGGAAGGCAATCAGGGAGGATCGATACATGAAAACAGCATCTACCGGTACTGACTTACGCGGAATCGATTCCGCTTCTTCTCACGGGACATCGGACCTCGACACAAAGGCGGGGCGTTTTCTTTTTGAGCGAGGGAGGCTGGCGGAGCAGGTAGTTCTTGTCCCGGCAGCCGTTTTACCCGAACAGTTCCACAGCTCACCACGTCAACACCACCAAGTCCGCGGAGAATTTGCGCTCATGCAGTCTGTTCTGGAGGACGCGATTGATTGCTTTCAAAAACAGTTTGGGGCACCACGTTTTCGTGACTATCGTATCGCACAGGAAGCGGAGCAATGGTTTTTCACGGATGACTACAAATGGCCGTTCTCATTTATGAACATCTGCTCTGTGCTCGGGATCAATCCCGAGTATATCCGGCGTGGCCTCAACAAGCAGAAGGCTGAGCGACCAGTCAAAATTCCCCAACGCGCGTTGCGCCAACCCGTTATCGTCCAGCCACAGCTCCAAGAAGCAGCGTAAAAGAGGCCGACCGGCGAGGCCTGCCTCTTTTTTTCTGCCAACTCCGTTCTCGTGCCGATGGGCGGCTGTTCAGCGAGCAAAACCTATGCGGCTTGCTGTTCTCTGTGTTTGAGCAGCTTGCCGATAATCTGGTCAATGACCTGATCCGCCAAAGCTCTGACTTCGGCCTCGGTCTTGGGCTGAATCGGGTGCGCAACCAGAATAGGCTGATATTGCGCCATCCCCAGCGCGGAGCACTGGGCGTTGGCCGCACCGATGAATTCCGTCGTGGTGACGTTTGCCGTTGGGATACCGTTTTCCTCGAAGTGAATGACATCGTGCGAACTGCACGAGATGCAGGCCCCTCAATCGCTGAGGGCTTCAATGACGGCATCACAATTTTCGCGCAACTCCACCCGGATAGGCTCGGGTGCCGGGCGTGTGACCGTAGGCTTCATGCGCCGCAACACCTCCTTGACTCCATACTGCTCGCGGAGCACCTCCTCTACACGATCGAGGAAAAATGAGCCCTTTGCCTTGCTGATATCGAGCAAGCCGATGGTTGTCCCGGATAGCGAGTCGAGCCGGGGAGCAAAGTCTTTCTGAGAACGTTCGACCGTATCGGTCGGATCGAGTAACATTTCGCCCATAGCGTACCTCCTCTTTACTCTTTTATCTCCTTGGTTGTAATCCGGCTGCCGGCGTCAAACCCGGCCCAGCCTTGGACCGCGGCGGAAAATCGACCGGCCGTGCCACCAGCCACGATAATAACAATATTCTCCGCTTTAGGGAACTTTGGAAAGAGCGTGTCGTCGGTTGGGGGCTCACGGTCTTTCTTCGGCGTGCGCAGCATGCTCACTCCAACACCTTCGCCACCGTTGACACCCGGACGGAGCTCGCGCAAGGGTCGCCGAATCTTTTCGTACAGAAATTGGCGCAGGTCGTTCTTGGACCAGCCGTCTTGGGCAAACGTTTTGGCGTGTTCGGGGCCCACCACTAGAACGCTATCGGAGAACAGCGGATAGTTTTTATGATTCCACAGCGCAGACATGGTCCAGCCGAGTGACAGCGCTAGTTGTTCTGCGCTGCGGCTGGCGTGGTCGTTGATCTGCATGGGAGAGTGACCGCCAAAGAGGGTAATCGTGCTTTGGTCGGCGGCATAGCCTTTTTCCACGTGGAGGGGCTCCCACGGACTGTCTTCCTCATTCTCTCCCACGCAAAATGTGTACTGCGCCGGATGACCCATGGTCGCCTTGGTAATCTCGTGCGGCTTGGCCCCACCGATATTGATGATGATCAACCGTAGCGCCCGGCCTATGGTGGCATTGGCCCGAAAGCCGTGGCCAAGGGCGTTATGGCCACAGTTGACGCCGATCTCCTGGCGAATCGGTCCGTTGATAATGGCCATGGGCGTGGCCGAGAAGGTCGTGACATTGATACCGTGGATGCAGAACTGCTCTTCGCACATGGCCTCAACCCCGGCCAACACCACCGGGAAATACGAAGGGTGGCAGCCGGCCATGACCGCATTAATCGCGATCTTCTCCACGCTGGCCCGGCCGTAGTTGGGGCCGATTTCACCAATGATTTCCTGGGGGTCGCGGTTGGTTGACGCCAGCATGCGCGTGACCCGTTCTTCCGTTGGTGGCACGACCGGCAGGCCATCGGTGACCCCGCGCTCGTAGAGCAGTTCCACCGGATCATCCTGGGCCTGGATACGCTGGGAGTGTAAATCCGCAACTTCTGGCATAATCATTCTCCGGGTTGGTTGCTATTTTATGGCTTGCGGATTGATCGGCGAGCCGACGGCACCGGTGATCGGCAGCGGGGGAGCCACAAACATACACTCGTAGACGCCGTCGTTAGCGCAATCATCGGCCAGCCCTTCAAGATCAAAGATCTCACCAACCAGCACGCCGGCATGGACAATCAAGATCATATGCAGAGGCTGAAAGATTTCCGATGTTTCATTGGGAATAACCTCGGTTCCCCAGGTGTCCGTGGCATAGCCGGCAATTTCTTTTTCACAAATCCAGGCGGCGCAATCCACGCCAAGTCCTGGGGCTGAGCCGCCGCTGTATTCACCCCAACTATCCTCGGCTCGAACCTGGCCGATCTGGCCGGTCCGAATCAGGACAATATCACCCGTCCCCACACTGACCTTGCCCATCTCCGCGGCCCCGTCAAGGTCCGCGGGATAAATGGCCTCGCCCGGGTCGAGCCACTGCTTTCCTTTGTAACGTGGAATATCGAGCAGCACGCCGCGCGTAGCGATTTTATCTTTCGCGTTTTCCATGCCGTTTTTCTTGGCGCCGGTGCTGTTGATTTCACTGGCTTCATAGCCGTTATACATTTTGCCCTGGTACAGGATGTGGGCCAGCGCGTCCCACTGTGTGGCGCACTGGAGCGGCATGGTCACGGCGTCGTCCGTGTATTGAAGATTGGGGATATGGTCCTGCGCGCCGACGCTGATATCACCGCCATCCTGGAGCATGAAGTGGATCGGGTTGAAGCGCCCGAACGAGCCGGTCTGAGGACCCTTGTCATCGAACGGGATAGCCAGGGAAATCACCTTGCCCTGCTTGACCAGCCGGGAAGCGTCAATGAGTTTCTGCGGAGTAATATAATTGAGGGTGCCGAGTTGATCGTCAGCACCCCACTTGCCCCAATTCTTGTATTTCTCGGCCAGCGCCTTGACATCGTCCATTGAGAATTGTTTTGCCATAGTCGTTCTCCTTCCGGCTTTTGTCTTTCACATCCCCCATCCGTCCGTCAACAGCAAAGACTATTCAGCTTGACGGTTTTTAGTGGAAGTGACTCTGCGGCTGTCAAAAGACAGGTATGAGCAGATACAACAAGCCGCGCGTATGGAACACCGCCCGGTTGAAGACCTCTTGGACAGTTTAATTATCGAAGGGCTGGATAGCCCTGCAAGCACCCGGGAAATACTGGAACACGTTTCCCAGGACTACCGGGCTCGCTTGGCACGAGAGGGGAAACTGTCTCAGTCTGCCGACGCTGTGAGACAAGAACTCAGCGACCTTCGGGAGCAGATCGCCCGTGACCTCTATCCGGGATGAGACGGTCGCTATCGATACAAAGGTGGATTTTTGCCCTGTGCAAAGAACCCGCCTACCCTGCCTGCGAAACTCTGCTTTTCGACAAGCTCCCAGACCTTCAGATTTACATGCCGCTCCAGATTTTTCTGGAATTACAGCGAAACTTACGGCTGGAGAAATGAGACGGGTCATCCTCGCCCTGACGAGAGCCCCGAACCGTGACCTGGGATTATACCCCCCGCCCGGTTAGACCTCATCAGGAGGTGGGAGCAGCGTGGGGCAAAGAAGGGGGATGCCGTAATTTCGGCTCACCTTGAGGAAGCGGCCATTTCCTACTTAGTGTCTGAGAACCGTGATTTCCTCAAGGCGTTACCTGAGTTGCCTTTTACCGTGATGAGCAGTGAGGAAGCCGTGCGATTATTAACCCCTATTAACCCCGTAGAGTGAACCTGCCCGTCAACAGCTTCGACGGAGGAGAGCCTGTAGAAGTTCTCTATGGCGCGGAGCGGTCCGATACCGCCCTCCCTTGTGCGAATGACGGCCGGAACGGCTTCATCACAATCTGGAACTATAATCGTCTCGGGGATGGAGAACACCATGTGGAGGTTTTCGATGATGGGGTCAAGTTCGGGGAAGCGACCTTTATGGTCGTGACATTAGGAGAAGAATCTGGCAGGGGTGAGAGTGGTCATGGGACCATTCAGCTTTCGCCGAGCAGTAAACAGGTTACGGTTGGATGGGACCACGCATCACAGGGGTTTAATATAACCGGTGTGGTGGACGCAATTGAGACCTTCTGCGAGGACTGGGGAGGAGTTAAGCAGTCTCGGTCTCCTGTTCAATAATAATGTCTGGAATAAGGGAGACATTACCGATTACGAACAATGTCTCTTGAAGCGTCTCGTCGGAGGAAAAAACCAATATGGCTGGCGCTGGCAATGGCCGCTGGGCGGGGGCGTGAAAGCCTACCCGGAAGTGATCTACGGGCATAAACCGTGGCATTCCTCTTCAACAACGTCAGGCCTGCCCCGCCAGATATCCTCCATTAATCAACTCCAGGTCAACTATGCAGTCGAACTGACCGCAATCGGGTGGTACAACCTAGGCTCAGGACCTATAAACGGGCTTTTCCCGGAGGCGGTCGTATGCTTCACTCGGCCCCTATGTGAGGGGGGTTGTCATGGCTGCCCATCATTTCTGGCTGTCCGAAGCCCCATGCGCCCGGCTCCAGCCGCTGTTGCCCACCAAGGTGCGCGGTGTGCCGCGGGTCGATGACCGGCGCGTCATCTCCGGGATCATCCCCGTCATTCGGAACGGTTTGATGTGGCGTGATGCCCCTGCCTGCTACGGGCCGCCCAAGCCGCTCTACAATCGCTGCGGGCGGTGGAGTCAGGCCGGTATCTTCAATCGGCTCTTCGCTGCCTTGGCCAGGGCCGGCGGCACGCCGGCCACCGTGATGATCGACGCGCCGCCTTTGAAGGCGCCCCGGACGGCGGCCAGTCTGCTCAAAAAGGGGCTCTTTCGCGCGGCAGTGGGCGCCCCCGGGGCGGGCTCACCTCGAAACGCCATGCCGTCTGTCACCGCGAGGGCAACCCCTTGATTGTGCGACTGACGGCAGGGCAGGGCAGCGATTACCGGGGGGCGGCAACTGTGCTACCTGTCCTGCCGGACGCGGAGGTCCTGATCGCCGCTAAGGGGTATGACAGTGACCGGTGCCGCACCGCCTTGGCCCAGCGGGCGATCACGCCCGGCAGCCCGGGGCGGGCCAACCGCAAACAGCCGGTCTCCTACGATGCCGAGCTCTACAAGCAACGCAATCGCATTGAACGCATGTTTGGTCGGCTCAAGGACTGGCGCCGCATCGCTACCCGCTATGACCGCTGTGCCCATACGTTCTTCAGTGCCATCTGTCTGGCCGCTACCGTTATCTTCTGGTTATGAGTCCTGAGCCTAGCCTTCTCAATGTGGGTGACGAGTAGCAATCCGCCGACACCGGAGACCATTACACATGAAATCATGATCTGGGTGGATCGGACCTTTGAACCGCTCCCCCCGGAGTTTCAGGTTGAGGAGGTCGTGATCGACGGCGTTACGTACGATTTGGGACTTATATACTTGCGTCACAAAGTCTACCGTTCTGCCGTGCGGCGAGGGCAAAAGTCCCCGCCCTCAAGCTATGGAGAGCCGCATTCTTGGCTCGGTCCGTCTTGAGTCCGCAGGACGGACACTGGTATCGCTCGGAGGTGCGGGGGTCGGTACGCCCCCCGCACCGCGAGCACTCCTGAGCCGTGAAGGCGGGGGGGACGGCTCCGCCCTGCCGACCGGCCCCTGCTGCCTTGTACGCGAGCTGTTGTCTGAGCCGTCCCCATGTTTGCTCCTGTCTGGATTTGTTGAACGTGTTCTTGTGTGTTCCCGGCTTCGTCAGAGGCGGGCTTGCGAGGGTCTCACCCGCCAGCCTGCCGTAGCTTGTGACCAGAGCCGGCGGGATGCTGTGGCAGGCGTTCCGGTTCTGTATGGCCGGCCGACGCCGGAGCCGAGCCAGTTGTTTGCCCTGTTTCTGACGGGTGGTGGACCCCCGTTTGCACCGGCTCACCCGCTGCTGTTGGGCCCTCATGGCCACGTCGTCAGGTATATGCCGTGCGATGATCTCCCCTGTCGAGAGTGTCATGCTCTTGCGGACACCCATCTCCATGCCCCCTGCCTGCTGACCGGCAGGCAGGGGGCGCTTTGCTCCTGCATATACGAGGTCTACGGGACACCCCAGTAGGCCGGCGGATAAGACGCCGGCGTTTCAAGGCAGTACTCGCCGGGAGGGGGCGCGTCGGACGGATTGTGCTAACGGGACAGCCCTTGCGCGTCATCCGGGAGTGCTTTCCCTTCCGTTTGACCATGCCGGGCCGGGGCTCAGCGAGATCAATGCACTGAAACCGTTGGTGCGGCTTAAACCGCGGGAAGCCGGGGGGCTCTCCTCGCTGCACGCGGCGGAAAAACGCAGTCATCGCCCGGGCGAGTTGCTGGAGCGCCCCCCGCCCGGCTTGCACGTCCGGTTGCCCCCACCCCTCAGGATCGGCTTTCCGTCTCTGGGTGCGGGAGTGCCCCTGCCCGGTTCACCCAAAGGCGAGGGAGAAAGAGCGACTGCCCCCTCCCCCGGCGTCGCTCCTTGATATCGTCTCCGCTTCATGATAGGGACTGCCAGATATTGAATCACATCCGATCAGCATACCTTGTCCGTCGTCCCAAGCATCAAGGGGTAACACCCCCCCCCTGACAGCCCAGAAGGAGCCACAAGATACTCTCCGCTCTCCGTAGAGACGCTGGCCTAGGCTCCCGCCCGCCCCGCCTCCGGCCGGGGCTGCTCTGGCCGTTCGTCCTGTTGCTGCTGTTGCTGCTGGGCGGTCCGGGAAGCGTTGCGGCCCAGACCATCTGCGCCGAAAACAGCACCGCGGTGAACAACCGCGGCTCCGCTTTGGCCGCCGACTGCACCACCCTGCTGGGGCTCATGGACGAGCTGCGCGGCACGGCCACGCTGAACTGGGCGACGGATGTCGCTATGGACTCGTGGGACGGCATCACCGTGGCCGGCATACCAGCGCGGGTGACCGAACTGTACCCCCGGGGGATCCTGACCGGCACCCTACCTACCGCCCTGAGCGGCCTGACCGGCCTGAGGAGACTCAGCCTGTCCAGCAACGGCCTCACCGGCTCCATCCCCGACCTGAGCGCCCTGACCCGCCTGACGGAACTCGCCCTGAACGGCACCCAACTCACCGGCTCCATCCCCGACCTGAGCGCCCTGACCAGCCTGACGCTCCTCAACCTGTCCTTCAACGGCCTCACCGGCTCCATCCCTGACCTGAGCGCTCTGACCCGCCTGACGCTCCTCAACCTGCACAACAACCAACTCACCGGCCCCATCCCTGACCTGAGCGCTCTGACCCGCCTGGAGGCGCTTTGGCTCGGCTTCAACAACTTCACCGCGGGCCCCATCCCGTCCTGGGTCAACACGCTGACCAGCCTGACGCACCTCGACCTGTCCGACAACGACCTCACCGGCTCCATCCCCGACCTGAGCGCTCTGACCAGCCTGACGGAACTCGACCTGTCCGACAACGACCTCACCGGCTCCATCCCTGACCTGAGCGCCCTGACCCGCCTGACGGAACTCGCCCTGAACGACAACCAACTCACCGGCTCCATCCCCGACCTGAGCGCTCTGACCAGCCTGACGGAACTCGACCTGAACGACAACCAACTCACCGGCTCCATCCCCGACCTGAGCGCTCTGACCCGCCTGACGCTCCTCGACCTGCGCTACAACCAACTCACCGGCTCCATCCCCGACCTGAGCGCTCTGACCAGCCTGACGGAACTCGACCTGTCCGACAACGACCTCACCCGCCCCATCCCTGCCCTGAGCGCTCTGACCAGCCTGACGCACCTCGACCTGTCCGACAACGACCTCACCGGCTCCATCCCCGACCTGAGCGCTCTGACCCGCCTGACGGAACTCGACCTGTCCGACAACGACCTCACCGGCTCCATCCCTGACCTGAGCGCCCTGACCCGCCTGGAGGTGCTTAGGCTCGGCTTCAACAACTTCACCGGCTCCATCCCCGACCTGAGCGCCCTGACCAGCCTGAGGAGACTCAGCCTGTCCAGCAACCGCCTCACCCGCCCCATCCCCGACCTGAGCGCTCTGACCAGCCTGACGGAACTCGACCTGTCCGACAACCAACTCACCGGCTCCATCCCCGACCTGAGCGCCCTGACCCGCCTGGAGGTGCTTAGGCTCGGCTTCAACAACTTCACCGGCCCCATCCCCGCCCTGAGCGCCCTGACCAGCCTGGAGACGCTTTGGCTCAGCCACAACCAACTCACCGGCTCCATCCCCGACCTGAGCGCCCTGACCCGCCTGGAGGTGCTTAGGCTCGGCTTCAACAACTTCACCGGCCCCATCCCCGCCCTGAGCGCCCTGACCAGCCTGGAGACGCTTTGGCTCAGCCACAACCAACTCACCGGCTCCATCCCCGCCCTGAGCGCTCTGACCAGCCTGAGGTGGCTCGACCTGTCCGACAACCAACTGACCGGCTCCATCCCCGCGACCTTAGGCACCCTACCCAACCTGAAGGAACTTGATCTCTCCTACAACCAACTGACCGGCAGCCTGCCCCTGAATCTGCGCAACCGACCAGACCTGACCTTGGCGCTCCAGGGCAACCTGAGCGACTTCAGCGGCACCGACATCCCCATCACCACCGCCGCCGATACCCTCACCCCCGCGTTTGCGGCCTTTGATCTCGGGACCGATCCGTGTGGCACGATCGTCGACCTCGCCGCCTTTCCTGCCACCCCGACCCTGCGCGAAGCCCTGATCTATGCCAACCAGGCGACGGAGCCCGTGACGATCACCTTTGACTCGAGCCTGGCCGGCCAGACCATCAGCCTGGCCGACGGCACCGATCCCGACTCCGACCCCGACCCGTTACCCAGGGTGTGTGGGGGCCACCTCACCCTGGCCGGGGACATTGATGCCGACGGGACCTCCGATATCACCCTGGATGGCACCGGGCTCCCCACGGACGCGCATGGACTGACCATCACCTCTTCCCACAACACCATCGCCGGCCTCACCCTCACCCATATGCCGAATGTCGGCATATGGGTCTTCTCGTTGGGAGAGGGCGTGACCCAGCGCGGCAACCGGATTACCAACAACACCATCACCGGCGGCGCGTATGGCATTCTGCTGCAGGCCGGCGCCACCGGCTCTGGAGACGTTGTCGGGACACTCTCGGACACGCGAGTGGACGGCAACACCGTCTCAGAAACCACCACCGTGGGGATCGCCGTCCTGACCGCCGCGCCCGGTGCCACGCTCACCGACACCATCGTGGAGGAGAATGAGGTCTTCAACAACACCGGGCAAGGCATTGCGGCCTGGGCGCAGGCTGACAACGCCCCTACGCTTACGGACAGCCTCACCAGCCTCACCATCCGGGACAACCACGTCCATAACCAGACCACCGGCAATGGGATTGCGGTGACGAGCGGCTACTGCGGCGGCGGCTACAACCGGGTCAAGGCCGAGATCGTCGGCAATACCCTGGTCGACAACGGCCAGGCCGATATCTTCGCGGATATTGCGGCCGGGGCGGGGACCAATGCCTCGGCCGTCGGCTGCACCGTGCCGGCTCCGAATACCACCACCGGCAACCACCTGGACGTGACCATCACCGACAACCGCTCAGCGGATACACCCGACAGAGGCATCTTCGTTTACGGCGGCTTTGAGAGCAGCGACCTCAACAGCGTGACCGCCACCGTGGCACGCAATGCCGTCTGGCGCAGTGGCACGGCCGGCATCAGCGTGCTCGGCGGCGGGTCGAATTCCGACCACACCACCGTCACCGCCACCCTGAACGACAATCTCATCGCCCGGACGACCGCGCTCGCCATGGGGACGGCGGGGCATGGGCTGGTGCTTCAGGCCGCGGCCGCCGTCCCGGAGGACTCCACCTCCAGCCATAACACCCTGACCGTCAGCGGGCGGGGCAACGTGATCGCGCTCAAGCGGACGGCCACGGACACCGCCCCGGACCTCTTGCGGCAACAGAATAATGGCTCCTCGCGGACCGGCAACACCGTAACGGACCGCCTGACGGGCACGCTCTTCACGACCCAAGACGATGACGGGACCTTCGTTGAGGTGCCACCGGTCGTCCCGGTCACCATCCCCGACGCCCACCCCGAAGTCGCTGACTCTTCCTTCACAGCGGCAGCCAGCGATGCCGTTTCCTCGGAGGCGGGGCTGCCGGCGCATACGCAGCGCACCGCGGGCGGGATCATCTTCGACATCACCGTAGCGGATGCCAATGGGACGAGGGTGGAGGCTCCCCTCACCGTGCCCGTCCAAGTCTGTCTGCCGATTCCCGCTGGGGTGAGTTCCAGTCAAGCCTATGTCCTGCGCTACAATGACGCGGACCCGGGCAATCCAATCTGGGAGCGGCTGACCAGTGGGCGACGCCTCCAAAACGGCCAAGTGTGCGCCGCGGTGGCGGAGTTCTCGTACTTCACGGTGGGGCGCACCCGCCGGTCCACGACCGGTGGCGGGGGTGGCGACGATAGCATGACCGACACCCACGGCGACACCCCGGCCACGGCCACCGCCCTGTCCCTGAGTGCGCAGACGCCGACCACGCACACCCCGGGCCGGCTGGGTGCCGCCACCGATCTGGATTACTTCCGCTTCAGCGTCCCCTATGCGGGCCTCCTCAGCGTGGAGACCACCGGGCGCACCAATACCGTGGGGAGCCTGCTGCGGGCGGACGAAGGCGGCGCCCTGGCCAGCGACGATGACAGCGGCCCGCACACCAACTTCCGGCTGGCCGTGCCGGTGCCGGCCGGGGCCTATGTGCTGGAGGTCAGCGGGTCCCCCGGGCCCTACACCTTAGTCGTGCAGTACCGCGCCGGCTACTTCGAGAACCCCCAGCCGGACTCCCCGCAGAGTGGCATCGGGGTCCTGTCCGGCTGGGTATGTGCGGCGGACAGGGTGACGATTGAGTTCGAGCGGCCCAGCGGCACCGTGTGGCGCGTCCCGGCCGCCGCCGGCACCCTGCGGCCCGACACCGCGTCGGTGTGTGGCCACGCGGAGAGCGGCTTTGGGCTGTTGTGGAACTGGAACAAACTGGGGCCGGGCGCGCACACGGTGCGGGCCGTCGTGGATGACGTGGTGCTCGCGGAGCATGATATTACCGTCACCACCTTGGGCCTGGGCGAGTTCCCGACGGGCTTGAGTGGAGCCTATGCCCTAGAGGACTTCCCCGCCGCGGGCGAGACGACCCAGCTGCAGTGGAGCCAGGCCCAGCAGAACTTTGTGCTCGTCTCCGGCGAGGGGGGGGGCGCGGGCTGGCACCGCGCCATGAATCAAGCCGTGTTAGAGAACCCGCAGGCCGGCTCCTTTCAGAGTGGCATTGGGGTCATCTCCGGCTGGGTGTGTGACGCCGAGGCGGTGACGATTGCGTTCGAGAACGGGCGAACGGGCGAGACCTTCACCCTGCCGGCTGGCTATGGGACGCCTCGGACTGACACCGCACCGGTGTGTGGCCACGCGGACACCGGCTTTGGGCTGTTGTGGAACTGGAACCGCTTAGGCGACGGCCCGCACACGGTGCGGGCGCTCGCCGATGGGGAGGAGGTTGCCTGGAGTATGGTCACGGTGACAACGCTGGGAGAAGAGTTCGTGCGGGGGTTAGCGGGAGAGTTTGCCCTGGAGGACTTCCCGACCAGGGGGCAGACCGTGACGGTGGAGTGGCAGGAAGCCCAGCAGAACTTTGTCCTTACCGACCGGGAGTGAGCCGGCGGGCATGCGCGGTGAGAACAGGGGGAAAAGGACGAAGGGCGAAACACCCCCTGCCCATTGCCCCCGGTCCACGGGAGGGCCTCAGTTGCCCCGCTCCCGTCTTCGCGCCCGGCGCATTGCCCCCCCCCTTCCCTCACCCCCGCCTCCAGTGCGGGCAGGCTCGCCCTCGCCCAGACGTATGAGGGACATGGTGTCGCGGGACCCCTGCGCGGCCCTCGGCCCCCTCTCCCTCCAGGGGAGAGGGAAAGATCAGAGCCCTTCTCCCAGGGGGAGAGAGGGAAATCCAAACTGGGACACTACCGGCTTTGCCGACGAAACGCGCGAGGGAGTATCTTGTATCATTTGCTTCTCCCCGTCTTCCGGTAGGCCCCTACCCGCTCTTCTAGGGCAGCCTTGTAGAGCGTACAGAGAGAGCGGAGGAGCGCATCAAGGCGGGCATACCCCGCCTGTGAACAATATCCCCGCTCCTGGAAAGTCGCATGAAACAGAGAGACAGCGGAGCCTACTCGACTTGTATTGTTCAGAGGGCCGTGTGACTAAAGTATATACTTCCCTACGATTTCTACAGACACCCGAATCCTGACTGGTAACGTAGCCCACTAGCTCAGTTCATCAGCCATCCGGATCAGCTGAACGGCACGCTCAATTTTGAGAAGTTTCTCGCCTATATGGTTGACCATGGCTATTTTTCTGCGAATCACTACCTGGCCGACGTGGAGTTGGGCAATGAGGTCATAGATGGCACGGGAGAGCTGTGGCTCAGAGAGTTCCAGGTCAATATCAATTGAGGCTGGGGTGGTTCTCTGCTAGTCAACGTTTTCGGTTCCAGTTCTTCGACCGCACCTTCGCTTCCGCCGTCAAGAACAGAGTCGGGTTAAGAAGGGACGCATGTGCTCAACGGCCAAGCCGGCTGGATATCCTTAGGGCTGAATGATTTCGAGCTTTAATCCCGCAGCGCGTACAACTGGAGCGAGCGTTGACCAGCGCGGATTGCCCTTTGCCGAGAGCATGCGGTACAGGCTTTCGCGTGGAATCCCAGCCCGCTTGGTGACCTGTACCATGCCTTGAGTCTCGGCGACCTTTCGCAGGGCCTGAAGGAATACCGCTGGCTCTTCGTCCTCTGCCGCTGCCGTCAGATATTCGGCGGCAAAGCTAGGGTCTCTCAGTTGTTCGTGCAACCAATCGTTGTGTTTGACCTTTTTCATCGGTTTGTCACTCTCCATTCATCAACGTCTCAGGTTCCAGCTCTTCAACCTCGCCCGTGCTTCTGCAATATCAGCCTGCTGTGTACTTTTATCGCCTCCGCATAAAAGCAGGAGTCCGGTCTCTCCCGTTCTGGCAAAGTAGATTCGATATCCAGGGCCATAGTCAATCCGAAGTTCGCTGACCCCACCCTTTACGGACTTACAGTTCCCGAGCAAGCCAAGTTCAAGGCGCTCAATACGTGCCGCAATACGAGCCATTGCCCTCGGTCTCGCAAGCCATTGAGCCAATTGGCGATCAAATAGCGACCGTAAGAATCAGTATAGTGAATGACTTCGAGCACGGCAAAAGTGTATCGTATTCGTCACATCTATCAAGGGTAAATACGTGCGGACAAAGGGCGTGGCCGGCAAGGAAGGCGGCGATGGGCAGGGCTTTTTTGCCTTCGAGTTGCACAGTGTCGAGTCTGAGGCCGCCTGTGCCGGTGGCGACGGTGAGGAATATATCACACGAGCGGATCTACGACTTCGAGGAAATCGAATTTCCGAAAGTCTCGGTCATGGGTATGGAGCGTGCGCACTCCATGAAGGCGCAGCAGAGCGGCGAGGTGCGCGTCGGGCACCAAGTTACCCCGCACCGGCGTCTCTTCCGTCGTGATTCGATAGCTCTCCCAGAATCCGTCCTCTTCGACGAGGCAGCGGGTGTTGGAACGACTGAGCAGCACCTCAACGTTGGCCATTGCCTCTTTTGGCGTTAGTGGCTCTTCGAAAATCGAGGGATGCGTTGCAATCCGCAGGTAGCCCATGATCGTCGGCCAACTCAGATAAAGTACGTCGCGCCTATTCAGACAGGAATCCAGAAAACTCTTGGCCTTCAGGTGGAATGGACTTGAGGCGTCCGAGGCGTAGAGAAGGATGTTGACGTCATAGAGTAGCTCATGTTCGGTGTTCACCAAGTGCGGGATACCCACCCGGAGGCTTATTGGTCCAAAGCACGCTGCACCGCTTCTTTATCAGCGAGGTCGATTCGGGCGCGCATCGGTTTTGTGATCCACACGGGCCGAGAGGTGTCTGCACTCACCGCCGCACGGGCATTTAAGGCTTGCGCCAACAGGTCGGAGACGAGTCGGCCCAGCGATTTGCCTTCTCGCGCTTTGAGCCGTTTCAGATCATGAAGGATGGGGTCGTCAATATCCAAAGTCGTTCTCATAGCGTGATGATCGTATAGAGCGCATCAGATGTCAATCATAGGATGTATTGGTGCGTTGCAAGGTGTACGCCTCTCTCTTCGGGCAGTCTCTCAAGGCTCGCCGTAATTTCCTGAGGCAGGCAGCAGGCCGTCAATTGCGGCCGAGGTGGTCGCCGGGCTTGAGGTGGTGGCCGGCGAGGAAGGCGGCGATGGGCAGGGCTTTCTTGCCTTCAAGTTGCACGGTGTCGAGGCTGAGGCTGCCTTGGCCGGTGGCGACGGTGAGGAATTTGTCTTGCCGGTTGATGATGGTGCCGGGAGCGGCGGAAGCTTCGACCGTGCTCAGGCGTGCGGACAGGATTTTCAGCCGTCTATTTCCCAACCAGGTGTAGGAGGACGGCCAGGGATGAAAGGCACGGATGCGGCGCTCAATGCTAACCGCGCTGTAGGTCCAGTCAATCTCTCCATCCTCTTTTTTCAGTAATGGAGCGTAGGTAACGGCAGCTTTGTCTTGGGGTGTTGCGACGAATTTCCCCTGTTTGAACAACGTCATCGCTTCCATCAGCGCCTGTGCGCCAAGCACTGCAAGGGTGTCGTGGAGGCTGCCGCCCGTTTCATCCGGTTTCAGGGCGACTGACTTCTGAAGCAGAATGTCACCGGCGTCCAACTCTTCGCTCACCTGCATGATGGTGACGCCTGAGTGCGTTTCGCCTCGGGCAATGGCCCACTGCATGGGCGCGGCCCCACGATATTTGGGGAGGAGTGAAGCATGAATGTTGATGCAGCCAAAGGCCGGCAGGTCCAGAAGCGTCTTGGGAAGGATCTTGCCGTAGGCGGCAACAACAATGAGGTCAGGCTGCCAGTCATTGAGACGTTCCAGGGCCTCGGGGGTGCGAATCTTTTGCGGCTGAAAGACTGGCACGGCGTGGGCGCGGGCACATGCCTTGACGGGCGGCGCGTGCAGGTCCATGTGTCTTCCGGCGGGTTTGTCCGGCTGGCACACCACACCGACCACTGTGTCCTCACCCTCAAGCAGGGCTTGCAGCGACGGCACGGCAAAGTCCGGCGTACCCATAAAGACCAGCCGCAACGGCCGGGCCGGGAGGGGGGGGGAAATCGGCGTGGACATCGTGGACGGGCTCCTCGCTGGCGGGAGGGACTGGGAATAAGGGGTTGGGGTGAAGGGAACTCAGATTCCGGCAGACTCCGGGTTTTTGCTCCGTTCGAGCGGACGCCCTTCACGAATTAATTTTTTGACCCGACGCGAGTAGAGTTCGCGTTTGAGCCGACTGATCCGATCGATGAAGAGCTTACCTGAGAGGTGATCGAGTTCGTGCTGGAGACAGACGGCCAGGAGGTCTTCAGCCTGCACGGTAATTTCCTTTTGATCTAGGGTCCAGGATTTTACTTCGATCTTGGCTGCCCGTTTGACCTCGGCCGTGTAGTCAACCACACTGAGACACCCTTCTTCCCAGACGATGGAACCTTCGCGGGCCGTAATTCTGGGATTCACCAGCTTGAGCAAATCCTTGCCTTTTTCTTCACGATTGACATCAATGACCACAATGCGGTCTTGCGAGCCGACCTGGGTCGCCGCCAGTCCGATACCTGGGGCGGCATACATGGTCTGGACCATATCCTCAACCAGCGTCGCCAAGCTCCCGTCCATATTTTTAACTTCGCTTGCCGCCTTTTTGAGACGAGGGTCCGGGAAGGTTAAAATCTCGCGAATCATGGTTTTCTCTAAATATAATTCCCTGATTTATCCGCTCTCTCGTCATAAAAGGTGAGGATGAATCATATTCATACCACGCTATACGGATCGACATCAATGATTGTCCGCACGGTGCGGGGCGGCTTGGCCTGGACAAAAGCGTCACGCGCCTTTCCGATAAGGGCGTGTAATAGTGGCCGGTCAGGCCCCTTCACCAGCAATTGCCAGCGTTCCCGCCCCTTGATGCGTTCAATAGGGGCAGGGGCGGGGCCCAATATCTGAAGGCGGGCGGCACCGGCAGATGCAAATTCCTCGGACTGTCGAGCCTGTTCAACCTTCTGGAGAAAAAGGGAGGCCGTTGCCTCGACCTGTTGTCCGTCTCGTCCCTCGAAGCGCACATTAATCAGACGGGTGAAAGGGGGATAGCCAAGCTGTTTACGATAGCGCTGCTCTTGAGCAGCGAAGCCGGTGAAGTCATGCCGGGCGGCGCATTGAATGCTGTAATGCCTCGGTGCATACGTCTGAATAATCACGCTTCCAAGGTCTTGCCCACGTCCGGCCCGCCCCGCAACTTGGGTGAGTAATTGAAAAGTCCGTTCCGCGGCCCGGAAATCCGGCCGGTTGAGCGTCACATCGGCCAGGATCACGCCAACGAGCGTAACGCCTGGAACATCGTGCCCCTTGGCGACCATTTGCGTTCCGATTAACACGTCGAACTCATGTGCCCGCCACGCCCGCAGCACGCGCTCAAGCGACCCACGGCGCTTCACCGTGTCACGGTCCAACCGGGCAATACGGACCTCAGGCAGCAGATGTTTCAGGGCATCCTCGACCTGCTCTGTCCCGATTCCACTCCCGTCGAGCGCGGGTTCTTTACAGCTTGGGCAGACCTCTATGCTAGGCCGGGTAAAGCCACAGTAATGACAGCACAATGTCTTGCGCTGGAGATGGAACGTCAGGCTGACGCTACAGTGCGGGCAGGCGAGGGCCTCGCCACACAGGCGGCACTGCAGGTAATTCGCATACCCGCGCCGATTCAGAAATAAGACGCTTTGCTTACCGGCTTGATAGTTCGCCCGCAGCGCCTGTTGCAGGCGGGTCGAAAAAATAGGGGCGGCCGGTCCTGAGCCAGTCCTGAGCCGAGTCGAAGGGCGAGCCTCCCGGCGGAGATCGATAATCTCAACCTTGGGTAATGGACGCGCAGCCACCCGAGTTGGCAGAGTCAGTGCCGTATAATGCTGCGTTTGACTATGGGTATAACTTTCCAGGGCTGGGGTCGCGGAGCCTAAAATTACAGGGCAGGATGACATTTTACCCCGTACAATAGCGATATCTCTCGCATTATAGCGTATTCCGTCTTCCTGTTTATATGTCGTTTCATGTTCCTCATCTACGATAATCAATCCAAGATTCATCAAGGGAGCAAAGACAGCCGAGCGTACGCCAACAACAACAGATATTTCTCGACGGGCAATCCGTTTCCACTCGTCCCAGCGTTCTTTATCGGTCATTGCACTGTGGAGTACGGCGACGCCCCCACCAAAACGCTGTCGGACCTGGGCGACGAGTTGTTGGGTCAGGGCGATCTCCGGGACGAGGAAGAGCGCGCTTTTGTCTTGACTCACGGCATAGCGAGCCGCCCGGAGATAGACCTCGGTTTTTCCGCTCCCGGTGACGCCGTGCAGCAGAAAAACGCGAAATTCTCCCTTTTTCAGGGCATTTTCCACCTCGCTTTGCGCGTTCTGCTGGTCAGATGTCAAAGAGAGCGGCCCCCACTGGGTCTGCTCGCCGTTGTCCCCGGAATCATCAGTACTCCCTTCAGCGTAGGTCCTGGCCGCCGCTATCGATGCAGAGGATTCAGTGATAGTCCGAGGCCGGGGGAAAGACTCCGCCAGACGAATCAGATTCAGTGATTCAAGGTGTTGCAGCGTTTCTCTCATGGCCAACTGAGGGAAGCGGCGCTGCAGCGTCTTAACACTCGCCCTTTTCTTTTCTGTGACGTATGCCAGCAGTTCTTTCTCCCCCTCTTTCAGACGACCAACAAGAAGCTGCTTCCTCCGGTCGTCTTCCTCCGTGACCGCCTTTTTTCTCTTCCTTTCCTTTTTGGGCAATATGACGGACATCGTGCTCTGATGACGGACTGTCCGAGGAAGAATGGTCTGCAATGCCGCTCCGGGCGAAGAAAAATAATAGTGTGCCATCCACTCCCAAACATTTTTCATATCTTGAGGAAAAATAGGAACTTCATCTATAATATCAAGAATATCCTTTACTTTTTGAGTATGGATGTCACCAGGATGAGAGGATTGACCAACGATAATTCCTGTTATTTTTCGGCTACTTACGGGAACAACGACGCGAACTCCCTCTCGGACTCGTGAAAGAAGGGCGTCCGGAACGCGATAAATCAATTCATTCCTTCGACTTATGGGGAGTGGAAGGGCAACGGAAACGAAACGAGAATTCGTGGAACATTGTGCGTTGAACATTTGACAATTTAGTTTTTATATTGCACTCTAAGTACTAGAGACACCTAGAGTAAGATTTTAATGACTAATCTAATTGAAACCATCGGGCGACTGGCCAGCCCCCTGACTTCTCTTGTTCCATTTGGAATGGATAAAGGCTACATCAGCCTCGACATCGGTTCAAGCTCAATCAAGATGGTCGAAGTTCGGGGTCAAGGACCGTGTCTCAGGGTCACGAACGCGGGTACTATTCCACTCCACCCTGAGGCAGTTCGAGATCATTGTGTTCAAGATATCGATCATCAAATGGCTGTCGCCGCTTCGTTTTCAGCAACAACCTATCGTCGTTTCCTCAGATAGTGAGAAAGAGAGGGAACAGATCGCCAAACAAAAAAGAGCGGCAGAGGCTCAGACAACAAGGAAACGAAAGTAAGAATCATGGCGATGGGACGTTCAACCGCTATATTCCTGTTCCTCTCCTTCTGGATAGAGGGGCTGTCCTCACCGATGCTCCCCGGAGCATCCATCTGGCCAGCATTTGCCCGGGCAGAGGGGGGTATGGAGGCGGAGGGCGTCTATTTTTACGATCCGGCCGGAAAACGCGATCCATTCCTGTCCCCGTCTCACATTGCTCCAGAACAGGACCTTGTTGATGAGGTCACAACCCCGCTGCAGCGTTTTCACCTCGGGCAACTCAAACTGGTTGGCGTGATCTGGCAAACCAGCCAGCCAAAGGCGCTGATAGAAGATGGGGACGGTCTTGGATACATCGTCGAAGCCGGCACCCGTATTGGGGCAAATGGTGGCGTTATTCGGACGATTGAGCCGGGGCGGATCGTGGTCGAAGAATACGAGACCGACTTTTCTGGCAAACGTTGGGCCCGGCAGCGGGCATTACGACTTGTCGTTGCAGACGGACCCTCTACGGGTAGTGGAACCAACACGAACAGGTAGGAAACCGGTGTCCTAAAAGGGTAGGGATGCGGAGCTTGTTAGACGGACACACCATCAAAATAGCAGTCCCGTTATGGGTCTGCCTGACGGCAGGGGCCTGTACTCATCAGTCCCGGAGTTTGACGGGCGGACCTTCGACCCCGATTCCTCCCGAACCGGTGACAAAGCCGGTGCCCACACCGACGTATACCGGGCCACTCGAGCTTCACGAGATACGTGTGGTTACGGATGCTGGGCAACGGAATGTCATGTTTCGCTTCTCTCGTCCCCCGGAAAACCTGCATTACTTTCCCCTCAGCGAGCCGAGTCGTCTTGTCATTGATGTCACCGGCCCAATTGAGGCGCTGCCTCAGGTCGCGACGTATAAGGCAGACGATCACCAGATTGAGGCCGTCCGAGTGAGCGGTTCTGCGGGCCGTATGCGTCTCATTGTAGACTTGGCGCTGGATGAGACCCCTCCGTTTTCTGTTGACACCAATGCGGCGATTCTGACTGCTCGTATTGGTCGGAAAAACAAAACACCCAACTCGGAACACACGGATGCCCATATTCTTTTCATTGCCGAGAACGCAGACCTGAGGCAGTTAGCCCAGACTCCGGCGCTGTCTCGTGTGGATGGACCTTTTTCTTCAGAAACTGCCTCGTCTCAGCCACCATATAGCGGACAAAAAATCTCGCTTCATTTTAAGGATGCCGATATTCGGGACATCTTGCGTATCCTAGCCGACGTCAGCGGATTAAATATTGTTGCGACAGGTGACGTGACCGGGCGGGTGACGCTTCGCTTAGTCAATGTTCCGTGGGATCAGGCTCTCGCCGTTGTCTTGCATGCGAACGGGTTAGAGAAAATGCGGTCCGGCAACGTCGTCACCATTTCAACCGCGGCACGCCTGGAAGCGGAACAGCACCGTACTCCCCTGGAAACCGTGTACGTCAAAGTCAACTATGTCAAAGCCACAGACATTGCCAGTCTAATTGGCCGCCAGGCCGAACCCCGCGATTCCGCCGTGGGAGCCCCAGGATCCCATACACGCAGGGATCAAGGGAAAGGGCCACAGATTGCTCTCATGTCACCGCGAGGTACGATTGTCGCCGACGGAACCTCAAATATCGTCATTATCCGCGATGTGCAAAAAAATATTGAGGCGGTGCGGGAACTTATCCGCAATATCGATATTCAGACGCCGCAGGTTCTGATCGAATCGTATATCGTCACCGCAAGTGAGAACATTAACCGTTCGCTCGGTATTCAGTGGGGCTATCAGTACGCGGCAGGCCCGGAAACAGGGAAGCCAACCGGCCTCAATTTCCCCGGACGGATGAGGGCTGGGGGCGCCGGGAGCGCGGGAACCGGCGGGATTCCTTTTATTGCCAACTTTCCTGCTGGAACACATAGCCTCAATACACGCCTGAGTGCGCTTGAGTCCGAAGGGAAGGCCCGCGTGGTTTCGCGTCCTCGTGTCGTGACTCTCAATAATGGTGAAGCGCTCATTACGTCGCGCAGAGAAGTACGCGTGCCGGTGACGTCCGGGAATCTGACCGTTGGCGGAGCCGGAACGTCCGGGGGTGGGGAGGCGTTTGAAGAATTTGATGTGGGTATTACCCTCAAGGTGACCCCGCAAATCTCCTCCGATGGATTCGTTCTCTTGGATATTGAGGCAGAGAGTAGCGAGTTGGCGGCTTCGAGTGTCACAACGACGGCAGATTCTTCTACCGTTCCACGCATCCCGGACGTCCTTTCGCGCACGACGAATTCGCAAGTGTTAATACGTGCAGGCGCAACCTTTGTCTTAGGGGGCATCCTGCAAGACAATCTGGACCGCCAGGAGAGTGGGATTCCCTACCTGCGTCATGCCCCTGGTATTGGCTGGCTGTTTAGGGGCAAGGCCGGGCGGAGAACGAAAGATGAACTCTTGATCTTTCTGACACCGAAGATCGTTGCCGGAGTATCGACTGCGGGTTTACCGTCGGCGCGTCAATTGTGGGGGGATCGTGCGACAGGTGGAGCGCGTCCGTAAGGGAGAAGAGTTTGCGTAGAGAGCGAAGCTGTGGAGGTTGTAGCTGATGTGAGTGGTGGGACAATCGAAAAACCTAGAAGCCTGAGAATCCGGCGGTGGCGGAGTGGAAGACGTATTGGGAGAGTTCTCAGACTTGTGGGTTTCTCATCCATCGAAGACCTGAACAAGGAGAATCGGTGTTGGAAAGGGTAGGGACACTCGGAGGCTTGGACGCCAAGTATGCATATACTGAGGTTGTGGTGGGGTGGGGTCGAGGTTGGCCTCGAGCCTTCGAGCGTCTCTATCAGTGGGGGTACGATGTGGATGTGGTGGTGGAAATGGAGAGACGAAATTTTGGGTGGGGTGGTGGTGAGGGCGGCAATTCTTATTGCCGCTAGGGCCAGGGAGTTTTGCTTAGTGGGACTGCGCCCTGAATGGGCTGCTGAGGTTGGCGCTCTTCAGGTCGCAGTCGATGAAAGGGGTGGTGGTGGGCTCTTATTGGTATAATAAAGAGCGGTTGACCACGGCAAAACTCCCTGGCTAGCACACAAGTCGTACTCTCGAACGTATGAGACATTGTAATGTTCGCCTGGCGTGGACGCAACATTATTTTTGTTGGCTTTATGGGAACGGGAAAAAGCCTGGTCGCCAGACGACTGGCAAAACGACTCGGGTGTAGGTTTGTTGACACGGATGCCTGTATTGAGCATGAAGCAGACATGTCAATCGCTCAGCTCTTCGCCACTGAGGGAGAAGCAGCCTTTCGTCAACGAGAGCGACAAGCCATAGCCCGCGCCTGTCAACAAAAAGAGAGGGTGATCGCCACGGGTGGCGGAGCCATTGTCGATAGAGAAAACGCCAGAACAATGAAAGCGAGCGGCCCGGTCATTTGTCTGACCGCTCGTCCTGAAGTCATTTTCCAACGTGTCCAAGGTGATACCACTCGTCCGTTATTGCAGGGGCCCAATCCGCTCGAAAAGATCCGACGACTGCTGGCAGACAGAGCAGAAGCCTACGCCCGTGCTGATATCACTATTGATACGTCGCACCTTGGCCCGGATGCGGTTGTAGAGGCTACGCTGACCGCCTTGACCCAAGCAGCCTCCACCGAGTAGAAAAGTCGCTATGGATACGCTCACGCTGAACCTTGGGGCGCGATCCTACCCTATCCACATTGGATCAGACATCCTCAGCACACTCGGTCAACTCCTCAAACAGCAAAACTTCCTCACTGGCCGAGTCGGGGTGATAACGGATTCCCATGTTGGCAAACACTACCGGAATCCGGTGACCAATATCCTCACCGCTGAGGGATTCGAGCCGGTGGCGATTGAGATTCCTGCGGGCGAAGAACACAAAAACTTGGCCTGGCTGACCTTTCTCTATGACAAACTCGTTGAGGGGCGTATTGAACGCAATACGCCTTTAATCGCTCTGGGGGGAGGGGTCATTGGAGACCTTACGGGCTTTGCGGCGGCAACCTTCCGGCGCGGAGTTCCATTTATCCAAATCCCGACCACCCTCCTGGCCCAGGTTGACGCGAGTGTCGGCGGCAAGACGGCCGTCAACCATCCGGCAGGAAAGAATCTGATCGGCGCATTCTACCAGCCGCGTATGGTCCTGATTGATGTTGCAGTCCTCAAGACGCTCCCCAAGCGTGAATTTGTGTCTGGGATAGCAGAAGTCATCAAGTATGGCGTCATTCTGAGTCCGGAACTCTTCGGGTTGCTTGAAGAAGAGCTTGCCGTGCTCCTGAGCGTCAATCCAGCACTCTTGTCCTCAGTGGTCAAAATATGCTGTCAACTCAAGGCCTTAGTTGTGGAAGAAGACGAAACGGAAGGGGACTATCGAGCGATCCTTAACTTCGGTCACACCATGGGACACGCGATTGAAAGCGCGACCAATTACAAAAGCTTTTTACACGGTGAGGCGGTCGCGCTGGGTATGGTTTTCGCCACCCACCTGTCGCAACAACGGGGCCTGTGTCGGCCAGCGGTACGTGACCGTGTGGTGCGTCTGATCAAACAGGCCGGCTTACCGATCGACATCCCGCAGGACCTGGCACAAGAGCATCTCCGAATAGGGATCGAAGCAGACAAAAAGGTTACTGCCGGAAAAGTCAAATTCGTCTGTCTGGAAGATATTGGCAAAACCCGCTTTGAGTTTTTGAGCGCAGCCGAAATTGTCGGGCATTTATACCGGGCTGCTTCTTGAGTGGGCCCACTCAGCATTCATATCCCTTATTCTCCTCCCCTCCTTCGAGTCAAAAACGTCCAGATCAGCCTTCTGGCAAATGCCGGTGGAGTGTATCATGGATACATGCCGACGATAATACGTCGCCTTGCGTTCGGCCTGCTTGCCTTATTGTGGCTGCCGGCTGGTATCGCCGCGACGGCCTTGGTCCGTGGTATGCCGTGGCCGGTGGGTCCGTCTGCTTGGCTGTCATTAGTCGTGACGGCGCCTTGTGGCCTGCCGCTTGCCCTGGCCTGTCTCAGGCTCTGGCGGATTGGATATCCGGGTACGGCCTGGACCGCCTTCGCCGTGCTGGCGCCTGTGACTGCGGTGGCATCTCTGTTCGCGGGCCTGCTCGGCCCGGTGGCAATCGCGATCTATGCCCTGGTCATCAGCGTACCGGCCTGGATACTGTACGCATTCTTGCGCCGCACCCGACGCTCCCGTGTACCGTGAGAGCAGCACTATTGAGCACCCTGGCTTCCGAAGGCGCCTAACGACCCCCCAACCTGTCTGTAACAGAGGACACCGGGTAAAGTGTTATCGGGTCACGCTGCACTCACCTGTGGGCCTCATTCTGTTGACACCCAGAAGCAGGCTTTGTAGTCTGCCACGGTGTCAGAACATAAACCCTCGCGTCCGTCCACGTCTCGAAAAAGACACACAGGTTCCCAGCGTTCCCGCCAAGCCCCAAAACCGGCCAGTCAGTACAGAAAAAAGAAGCCGGCCTCAGGGTCGTCGCGCCCAAACGGCCGGGCAGAAGGCAAGCCTGACTGGAAGCCACCTTGTCCGCATGCGCCTCACTGTTACGGCTGTCCTTTCGTTTCCGTTCCCTACGACCAACAGCTTGAGAGAAAACAAACCATAGTGCAGGAGGCGTTTGCCGCATTTCCGTCGCTTAGGGCGCTCACTATTCCGCTGCCCGTTGCTTCTCCCAAAAAGTTTGGCTACCGCTCCCGCGTCAAGCTGGCCGTGCAGAGCGTCAAGGGGCACAGCCGGATTGGCCTGTATATTCCTGAAACCCATCAGGTTTTTGATATCTCAGCGTGTCCCGTCCATCCCAAAGAGGTCAACCGTATCGTCGCCTTTCTCAAACAGGCGATAGAACGGCTGCATATTATTCCCTATGACGAAACGCGCGATACCGGCCAGCTCCGCTATATAGACCTGCGCTATAGTTTTTGGCAGCGAAAGGTGCTGCTGCTGCTGGTCACCCGACATATGCACTTTCCCCAAATGCACGACTTGACCCGTCAGCTTGAGCGACGGTTTCCTTTTTTGAGCGGTATTGTCCATAATATCAACGACCAGCCGGGCAATGTGATCTGGGGCAAACGCTTTCGCCCCTTGCGGGGGCGGGACTCTTTACTCGAGCAAATAGGGCATGTCCGTCTCAGTATCCCGGTTGACACTTTTTCTCAGGTCAATCCGCCTATGGCGAAGCGCATTTACGAAACCGCTGTCCGGTGGAGCGATATGACCGGACAGGAAATCGTCCTTGATGTGTATTGCGGAATCGGCCCTATCGCCCTGTATTGTGCCTCACAGACCAAGTTTGTGGCCGGAATTGAGGAAAATGAACGGGCGGTGAATGTTGCAAAAGAAAACGCCCGGCGCAACGGCTATCACAATACCCGCTTCTTTCATGGTGATGCGGCGCAGAAGATAGAAGAGATCGCCACCACCCTCCCCCCTATCGATAGGATTGTACTCAATCCGCCTCGGACAGGACTGAGCCCCGCGGCTTTTTCCTCGGTCATAGGAGTGAACGCACCCAAACTGCTCTACATCTCCTGTTCGCCCCAGACACTCGCCCGAGACCTGGATCGTTTTTCCGCTGCTGGCTATACCGTCGGACGGGTCCAACCATTCGATATGTTTCCGCAGACAGACCAAGTTGAAACGCTCGCCCTTATTGAAAGGGGAGGAAAGAGTCATGCGTCCGCCCCGCTCCGGATCAAAGAGTAAATGTGTCCCCCAACAGATACAAAAAGCTGGACACGTTTCCTCTTCTCTGTCTAAATCAGTTCCGGGCCCAAAAGACACGCCCGGGCAGGAGCTCTGGCTTCGGGCCGAGGCGTGGAGGGCGTTTCCTGGTCTGATTCATGGTTTCTCCCGCCGCTTACCTCTCGCCCTCACAGCGGCTTCAATAGGCGCTTCTTTAGGCGCCCCGGACTGTCCACTCCATACCCTCACCCAGGTTCATGGGAATACCATCGTGCATATGGGAAGAGAGGGAGTAAAACCAGGCTTAGCAGCAGATGGGATGCTCACGACCGAGCAAAACGTCTTACTGGGCATCAGGACCGCAGATTGCGTACCGCTTCTCCTCGTTGCCCCACACAAAAGGGGCGTTGGCGCTCTTCACGCTGGGTGGAGAGGCACGCAGCAGGCAATCGCCCTCCGAGCAGTCGAAATATGTGCCGAACAATGGGACGTTACGCCCACTCAGCTCTGGGTTGCCCTAGGTCCGTCCATTGGCGGGTGCTGTTATCAAGTAGGTGCTGAGATAGGAGAGCCACTCTTTGCGCGCTGGGGGGACGGACAGACTACGACCTGGAATCGGCAGGAAGACAAGGGCTATCTCGACCTGCGGGCGATAAATCGTATGCAGTTGATTCAAGCCGGTGTACCACAGACGCAGATGTACAGCGTTGGACCCTGTACATTTTGTCATCCAGACGAGTTTACTTCATACCGAAGAGAGGGGGCTCAAGCCGGTCGCCAGATCAGCGTCATCGGATGGCAGCCGGCTTGACGAATCCCCCGGCGTGATTACGAAGCTGTTATGCGCGTTGCTGTTATTGGCGGGGGAGGGTGGGGAACCGCCCTAGCGTGTCTCTTAGACTCGGTCGGACATGATGCTCAGGTATGGGTCAGGCGTGAGGTCTTAGCCCGGAAAATTGACAGAACAAGAGAGAATGCGGACTATCTGCCTGGAGTGCGGCTCCCGGAGACGCTCCGCTTTACCCCAGAGCTGTCTGCGGCAGTCATCGGCGCTGAGGTTCTTGTTGTTGCCGTTCCATCTCACGCGGTCCGCTCCATCGCCTCAACGCTGGGATCCCTGTTGACGACCACACCGTTGCTGGTGAGCACGAGTAAAGGGATTGAGCAGGATTCTCTCCAAACGATGAGTGGTGTCCTCACCGAGGCCCTCCCCCCACGGTTCGCACCCAAGGTCGCCGTGCTCTCAGGTCCCAGCTTTGCTGCAGAAGTCGCCCGCGGACTCCCAACCGCCGTGACAGTCGCAGCCCAAGATCACCCAGTCGCCCGGATAGTCCAAACACTGTTTGCGGCGCCAACATTTCGCGTCTACACGACAACGGACGTGATTGGAGCTGAGATTGGCGGTGCGGTCAAAAATGTGATTGCCTTGGCGGTCGGAGTGAGTGACGGATTGGGCTATGGCTATAACGCGCGGGCGGCCTTAATCACGCGAGGTATGGCCGAGGTTGTCCGTTTGGCAACGCGGATGGGCGCAAATTCCCAAACGTTATCAGGCCTATCCGGCATGGGTGACCTTATTCTTACGTGCACGAGTGACCTCAGCCGCAACCGAACCGTAGGTATTCGGCTGGGAAGAGGGGAGTCCTTGGAGGCCATTCAGCGGACGATGACAACGATTGCAGAAGGCCTCCGGAATTGCCGCTCAATTCTTGATTTAGCCCGGCGTCTAGCAGTGGATATGCCTATTGTGGAGCAGATATATGAGCTCGTCTATTCTGGAAAACCACCGACGCAGGTTGTCGCCGACTTGTTGGCGCGTCAGACCAAGGCCGAGTTTCCACCGGGAGAAAATTGACATCTTGGGAGCGGTATGGTGATATGGATGGCTAACTGAGTACGGCACGCTAGGATGAATACCGATGAAAAGGACCTATCAACCAAGCAATACCAGTCGAAGGCGCACGCACGGGTTTCTCGTTCGGATGAAGACAGCCGGGGGTCGTGCGGTGATCAAGAGGCGGCGTGCGAAAGGACGCACCCTCCTCAGCGTACGGACACCGCCCAAGCCGACGCGCCGTTAGCCGCCCACACTGCCCGACACACATTTCCCAAAGCGGCACGTCTGCTTGTTCGCCGAGAATTTCTCGCGCTCCAGAGACGAGGAGAGCGTCGGTATAGTCGCAATTTTATTGTTATTACTTCGCCCGCTCATACCGCTCGTCCCCGCCTTGGGGTGACGGCCTCACGGCGCTATGGCAAGGCGGTCATGCGGAATCAAATGAAGAGAAGGTTGCGCGAGTTTTTTCGAGTCCGGCAGGCGCGTATGTCTCCGACCCGTGATATCCTTATTATTCCCAAATCACGGGCAAAGGAGTTATCTTTTGCCCAGATCGTTACCGAACTAGAGAGGGTGCTTCCCATTGCTCAATGCACGGAATGAAATCTCTCACTTTTCCTGCCCGGCATACGCTACGGCGGTCTCTCGGCTGTGCCAGCTGTTAGTCGTGGGAGGACTCAAGGGCTATCGCTTCTGCATCTCTCCGCTGCTCGGTCCGACATGTCGCTTCTATCCCAGTTGCTCTCAGTACGCTCTACACGCCGTACGCAAGCATGGGATTCTCAGGGGGCTGACGCTCACCCTTCGCCGTCTCGCCAAATGTCACCCATGGCACCCGGGCGGAGTCGATCTCGTTCCCTAACCAATCTCGCAGGCATGTAAAGTTTCTATGGATAACAAGAGTCTCCTTGCCATTGTCCTCTGTATCCTCATTCTTATCGGGTATCAGTCACTGATCTCCTATCTTTACCCGCCCCCTGACCCTCTCCAGCCCCAGACTCAACCGCCCGTAGTCGGCGCGGAATCGGCCACTCCTTCAGATCAACAGGCCCAGACCCTCTCGGAGCGTCGCCGGACCACTGTCGAACAAGGAGAACAGACTGCCGGTATGCCCCAGCCCACCTCAACAACGCCTTCCGCCCCTATGGAACAGGACATAACAGTTGAAACAGATACCTATATCGCTGTTTTTACTTCCACGGGTGGGCGTCTCAAAAGCTTCCGACTCAAACAGTATCCGGTAACGCTCAGCCCAAACAGCTCGCTGTTGGAAATGGTCACCGCCGGGACCTATGGAGAGCTGCCCTTCGTCCTGAACGTGAGCGGCAAGGATATCACTCTCAGTGATACTTCCCTGCCGTATACCGTGGGCGGCACCACCGCGGGAGACCCGCTCTTTGTGTCGGCGGGAGATGACAGGGACTTGGTATTTAGAGGGTCGCTGGCGAATGGGGCAACCTTTACCAAAACCTTTACTTTTTCCGGGGCAGGCTATGGCATCGGTCTCACCGTCGCTGTCACGCAGGTTCCTTTTACGGCTTCGACCCTCTCCTTATCCTGGCTTGAGGGCTCCCGTTCAGAAGGGAAATCTGCCTATTATGATGTCTACGGGCCGGTTGCGCTGATTGGCCGGACCTTTGAATATGAAAACGCCTGGGATTGGGAGGCCGGAGACTCATACGGCCCCGGAGATATTCGTTGGGCCGGATTCACCAATAGTTATTTCCTGGCAGGCATGATGCCGCAGGACCTCAAAACGGCCCAGCTCTTCTTTCGCGATGAAGACGGAACCCTGGAAACCCGCCTCTCGACACCCTGGAGCGGAGAGGCCGTCTCCTATACCCTGTACCTTGGCCCGAAGGATACTACGGCCCTGAATGCGGTTGACCCAGCCTTTGATCGGGCCATCGACTTTGGCTGGTCCCACTTTATTGCCCGGCCGTTAGTTTCATTGCTGAGATTCCTCTATGGGGTGACCGGGAACTACGGCATTGCCATTATCTTACTGACTGTCCTGGTTAAACTGGTATTCTTCCCGCTCAGCAATAAGAGCTTCAAGTCTATGTCAGCGATGAAGAAACTCCAGCCGCAGATGGAACGACTGCGGGAGCAATATAAGGAGGACCGACAAAAGCTGAACCAGGAAATGATGGAACTGTATAAGCGGTACGAAGTCAATCCGCTCGGTGGGTGTCTCCCCATGATTGTACAGCTCCCGGTCTTCATCGGCCTGTATCAGGGGCTTTTGTACGCCATTGAATTGCGACAAGCCCCGTTTTTTGGCTGGATTGAAGACCTGTCTCAGCCAGACCGGCTGGGCGCGTTTGCCATTCCTTTCGTTGATCCACCAGGTATCCCGGTCCTGACTTTACTGATGGGTGGGTCGATGGTCGTCCAACAGATGATGATGCCAACAACCGGAGATCCGATCCAGCAGAAGATGATGCTTCTGATGCCGGTCATCTTTACGGTGATGTTTATTAATTTTCCAGCCGGACTGGTGCTGTACTGGCTTATCAATAATGTCCTGAGTGTCGCACAGCAGCACTGGTATACAAGAACGTATGGATAAAAAGAGTAAACGTGTCCAGCATCTGCTTATTGGAGGACGCGTTTCCTCTTTTCAAAGAGGAAAGATATGATGAGTGCAGTTGAAGCGGAAGGATCGACTCTAGAAGAAGCGGTTGCAGCGGCCCTGACCCAACTCAAAGCAGACAGAGAGCAGGTTGAAATAGAAGTGCTCGCTCAGGCCACAAAGGGCTTCCTCGGTATCGGCGGGAGGAAGGCGCGCGTTCGAGCGACACTGAGAAATCCCGTTTCGCTTCAGGAGCCTGAATCTGAATCTCCGACCGGCATTGACCAGTCTCCTCAGGAGAGGGGGAGAGGAGCGCGCCGGCGGGCTCCTTCTGGAGAATCGGTCGCCCAGCCCGTTCCCGTTTCCAAGGAGACCGGAGAGAACGCCTGCCAGATCCTCTCAGAAACTCTGCGTCTCATGGGCATGGAGGCTCCCGTCTCCCTCGATGTCCAAGGGACAGAAGCCGTTATCAATCTTGAGGATACGGTCAATGGCTTACTCATTGGACGCAAGGGGCAGACGCTCGATGCGCTAGAATATCTTCTCAATCGTATGGTCGCCCGCGAGGAAGAGGAAGAGGCGCATCTCATCTTGGACGCCGAAGGCTACCGTGAGCGCCGCCGCCAGAGTCTTGAAAGCTTAGCCCTGCGCCTGAGCGAGCGAGCAAAGCGGCGGCGCAAGACCGTCACGCTGAACCCGCTCAGTCCCCGAGACCGTCGCGTCGTCCATTTGGCACTTGAAGATGATCCACTCGTTGTGACAAAAAGTATGGGCCGTGGGTATTTCCGCCGTCTCTCCATTGTTCCAGAAGGAGCCGGGAATAATCGCCGGGACCGAGACCGGAGGACGGCCCGCTCGTAACCTGTGGCGTAAAGAGGAAACGTGTCAACAGCTTGTATCTAGTGGAGGATACGTTTACTTTTTGAGGAGTTGTGTACGAGCACGATACGATTGTCGCCATCGCGACTCCCCCAGGCCAAGGTGGGATCGCCGTTATCCGAGTCAGTGGCGCGGATGCAGAAAGAACAGTCAGACAGCTCTTTTTCCCTAACACACCGTGGGAAAAACTCCATTCTCACCATTTCTATCTTGGCAAAATTCTGGATCGGCCGAACGGCCGGCCAATTGACCAAGCCGGCCTGATTTTGATGCGCGCTCCCCACAGTTATACGGGGGAGCATATCGCCGAACTGCATCTCCATGGCGGCAGTTTCCTGACGCGTCGGATCTTAGAAACAATTCTCAATCAGGGGATACGGATCGCACGGCCAGGCGAGTTTACAAAACGCGCATTTCTCAACGGTCGCCTCGATCTCATACAGGCCGAGGCCGTGCGCGATCTTATTCACGCGAATAATGAGACAGGTTTACAGCTCGCTTGGGAAGACCTATCAGGCCGGCTCTCCCAGGCCTGCACAGCCATTCGAGACCGCCTCATTGCGCAGACGGCCTACCTGGAAGCGTTTATCGATTTCCCTGAAGACGATATCCCTGAGCAAAGCCGGCAGGAGACCCGCTTGGCTTTCTCTTCAATTCGGAGAGATATAGAGGCTCTCGCAATTACTTTTTCACAAGGAAAAGTCTATCGAGACGGACTGAGGACCGCTATTATTGGGAAGCCGAATGTCGGCAAATCGAGTGTCCTCAACCTTCTGGCAGGCACGGAGCGTGCCATTGTCACCCCGGTCCCTGGGACGACGAGGGATGTCCTTGAGGAAACCGTGATCGTGAACGGCATTCCCCTCGTCGTGCAGGACACTGCCGGGATTCGTCAGACAATGGACGAGATTGAGAAGATCGGCATTGAACGCAGCCTGTCCAGTATGGAACAAGCAGCGCTGATTGTGGCACTCTTCGACCTCTCCCGGCCGTTTGATGCGGATGACGCCCTCATTTGTGAAAAGATTAAAGGAAAAAAGTATATCCTCGTGGGGAATAAGAGCGATCTCCCTCAGAAATTTGATGCGACCTATTTGTTAGACAGGCTGAATGCTGAAGCGCCTCAAATCCTTCACATTGCCGCGCTGTATGGTACTGGGATGGACGGCTTAGGAGATAGAATACAAGAGGTGGCTCTGGGGAAAGAGCAACTCGGAGAATCCGACACAGGTCCGTATAAAGGTGTTATAATTACGAAAATACGGCATAAAGTAGCCCTTGAAAGAGCCACGGAAAGCTTACAATGTGCAGAACAGGGGTTGGCGGCGGGCCTCCCCCTTGATCTAATTGCGGTTGATCTCCGCGCAAGCCTGGATCATATTGGCGCGATAACGGGCCAAGTCAGCAGTGAGGAGATCCTTGACCGCGTATTTCAGGAGTTCTGTATTGGGAAATAGGTGCAGGCATGGACTATGACGTTATCGTTGTTGGCGCCGGCCACGCCGGGATCGAAGCTGCACTGGCGGCGGCCCGCCTTGGCAGTAAGACCCTGATGCTGACGCTGAACCTGGATCACATCGGCCAGATGTCATGCAATCCTGCTATTGGAGGTATCGGCAAAAGCCATCTGGTACGGGAAATTGATGCGCTTGGTGGAGAGATGGCCCGAGCCATTGACGAGACGGGCATTCAGTTCCGCGTCTTGAACACGCGCAAGGGGCCGGCCGTTCGCGCAACCCGCGCCCAAGCAGATAAGGCCCTCTACCGGCAGCGTATGAAGAGAGTGGTGGAAACCACTCCCAATCTCACCCTGCGGCAAGGCAGTGTGGAACGCCTCAGGGTTAAGGACAGCAGAGTCAGAGGAGTCACTACTCAGATAGGCGAGTCCTTCTCAGCGCCTACCGTTATTCTGACGACTGGAACCTTTCTGAAGGGTCTCATACACGTTGGCCTCAAAAATTATGCAGCGGGACGGGCAGGCGAATTTGCCGTTGAAGGATTAAGCAGCCACCTGAGCGAACTTGGTTTTCATATTGGCCGGCTCAAAACAGGTACGTGTCCTCGATTGGACAAGCGAACCATCAATGACGATATTTTGGAACCGCAATACGGGGATACCCCTCCCCCTGCCTTATCTTTTTCAACCGAATCAATCACCCAGGCACAATTGCCGTGTCATATTACCCACACGAATGAGAAAACGCACCAGACCATTGTCTCAGGACTTGATCGCTCACCCTTGTATGCCGGTGTGATTGAAGGCAGAGGGCCGCGTTATTGTCCATCGATTGAGGATAAAGTCACTCGCTTTAAAGAGAAACCGCGGCACCAGATTTTTCTCGAACCGGAGGGGCGAGACACAGTCGAGGTCTATCCAAACGGCCTTTCTACAAGCCTGCCACTGGATGTACAGCTCGCCATGGTCCGTTCAATACAAGGGTTAGAGAACGCAGAGATCATGCGCCCCGGCTATGCGATTGAATATGACTATGCCGACCCGACCCAGATCACGCAGACTTTGGAAACAAAGCTGATATCAGGCCTCTACTTCGCTGGTCAGATTAACGGCACAACCGGCTATGAGGAGGCCGCGGCGCAGGGACTGATGGCCGGGATTAACGCCACACTGAAGGTCCGAGGCGATAGCCCCCTCATCTTTTCCCGGGATCAAGCCTATATCGGGGTCCTCATAGACGACTTAGTCACGAAAGGGGTCGGGGGAGAGCCCTACCGGATGTTTACTTCTCGTGCTGAGTACCGCCTGTTACTGCGGGAAGACAACGCCGATGTGCGGCTGAGCGAATTCGGACGGAGAATCGGACTCATCGATGAAAGCTTAGCCGAGCGGACGCATAAGAAAAAGGCAGAAATTGTACGGGAGATCCAACGTCTGGAGGATACGATACTGACCCCAAACGACGCAGTGAATACCCACTTGTCCGCTTTCGGCACGGCGGAGATCAGAACGCCGACATCACTGGCAAAATTGCTCCGCCGCCCTGAGTTGTCCTTCGGAGATATCCAGTCCATCAGCCCGTCGCCGACGCCCCTCTCCACAGGAGTCGAGGCCGAAGTAGAGATAGAGGTGAAGTATTCCGGCTACATACGCCGTCAGGAAGAAGGGGTAAACCGGGTCCGGCATATGGAAGAGGCCCTCATTCCAAATGGTATTGATTACACGGATGTCCAGGGTCTCTCAAACGAAGTCAAAGAAAAACTCCTGACATTGCGCCCCCGCTCGCTGGGTCAAGCGTCGCGTATCCCCGGGGTGACGCCCGCGGCCGTGTCGTTACTGGCCATTCACTTGAAACGCACGGGAGCCGCCGTGTGATGGATAAGGAGACCGGTTCTCTCTTGGAGCACGGCGCAGAGGCGTTACAAATATCGCTTACTCCACAGTCGTTCCACACTTTATCCCTGTACATAGATGAACTGCATCGCTGGTCTCAGGTCTTCAATCTCGTCGGCCAGTCCGATGCAGAAAACGTTATCCGGAAGCATATTCTTGACTCCCTGGCCTTTTCTCAAATCCTTCCAGGGCAGGGAGTTTTTGCCGACCTTGGGAGTGGGGCCGGGTTTCCGGGATTCGTACTTGCCGTCACCGGACAGAAACGGCGGGTCTTTCTCATTGAGGCCCGAAGAAAAAGAGCAAACTTTCTGAAACAGGCAGTCAGGATAACAGGCGTAGAGAATATACGTGTGTTTGAAGGGAGAGCCGAAGAGTTCGCCTTACAGGATAGAAGACCCGCTTGGTTCGATACTGTTGTCACACGGGCAACCTGGGATATGAATCACTTTCTGGCCCTCTGCCTTCCGATTGTGAAGAAAGGGGGCTCTGCGGTGGCAATGCGAGGTCCCCACAAAAAGGGCGGCGGGATGGCAGGAGAAGATCACCCCCCTCATGACAGCTTCGTCCAGGAGGCCAGAAGGGCCTACCGGCTCCCCTTTGATGAAGGGGAGCGATACGCCCTCTTTTTCAGAAAGAAATGTTTCACGTGACACATTTATCCCTCATGTTTCACGTGACACCCGGCTCAGCTCTGTCCGCCAACGGAAAATAGACGGCATTCTTTACAATCTTTCCTTGCTTCCGGTAATGTGCTACTGAACCCTGTGGCCAGGACCATTTGTATAGCGAATCGGAAGGGCGGGGTCGGGAAAACCACGACTGCTATCAATCTTTCGGCCGCCATAGGCGTATCTGGAGCAAAAACCCTCCTTATTGACTGTGACCCTCAGGGGAATGCCTCCAGTGGTGTGGGTGTTCGTCCGGGCGAGGATGCGGCGACCATTTATCACCTCCTCCTCGGGGAGTGTACGCTCCAAGAGGCGATTCAAAAGACAGCCATTGAAAAGCTTGACGTTCTGCCCGCCAATCATGACCTGATAGGGGCGGAAGTTGAACTCCTCAATATCGAAGACAGAGAATACCGTCTGCGGGCTCTTATTCGGCAATACGGCGCTGCCTACCGCTATATTTTTCTCGACTGTCCGCCCTCGCTCGGGCTTCTCACCGTGAATTCTCTGACTGCGGCCGATAGCGTCCTCATCCCTCTCCAGTGTGAATATTACGCCCTGGAGGGGCTACGGTCGCTGATAGAGACCCTCGACATCATTCGCGAGAGACTCAACCCGGACCTTGCCATTGAAGGTCTCTTGCTGACAATGTTCGATGTGCGCAATCGGCTCTGCCACCAAGTCGCCGAAGAAATACGGGAATTCTTTCCTCAGTACGTCTTTGAATCTATGATCCCCCGGAATGTCCGGTTAAGTGAGAGTCCCAGCCACGGTCTTCCTGTTCTCCTGTACGACCCCTCTTGCCGTGGCGCGAAGAGTTATATGGATCTTGCTCAGGAAATGCTCAGGCGAGAGCCCGAAGAGTGGATTCGTGCAGAGAGAGATTATGGTTCCACAACAACGGTTGCAGCAACACCAGATACTCACACAGCGATGAGCGTTCGCTCATTGGGAGAGGAAGAGAGCGGTGAAGGATGAGTGACGTTGCCGTACACGTAAAAAGGCATTCCCTCGGCAGAGGTTTGAGTGCACTGATTCCCAAGGGGACATCACTCGATACTCCGGCCGATCGTCAGGTTCCCATTTCCGAAATACGACCGAATCCAAGACAGCCAAGACGCTATTTTAATGCAGCGAAGATTGTGGAACTCTCGGAATCCATCCGCAACCAGGGCCTTTTGCAACCGCTTGTGGTCAGGAAAATACCGCAGGGGTATGAGTTAATACTGGGGGAAAGACGGTTCCGTGCAGCGCAGCGTGCCCAACTCGAACGTGTTCCAGTGATCGTTAAAGAGGTCAGCGATGCGGAAAGTCTCGAAATGGCGCTGGTTGAAAATATTCAGCGCGAGGAACTCACCCCAATAGAAGAAGCGCTTGCTTACCGACAGCTTATGGACGAGTTTCATCTCACTCAGGAGCAGGTTGCACAGCGTGTTGGCAAAAGTCGTCCCGTCGTGACCAATCTCCTGCGCGTTTTGAATCTGCCTGAGGAAATAAAAGAGAATGTGGACAAAGGAGCCCTCACTGTTGGCCATGCGCGCGCCCTGCTTGCGCTGAATTTTCCAGAGCAACAACTGGAGATGGCCCGGCGCATTATGGCAGATGGTCTTTCCGTACGCGCAACGGAAACCCTGGTCTCACAGGCCAATATTACCGAGGAGCCACCAGTTGAGTTGGCCGCTCCGGAAAAACCGACGGTTATCCAAAGGACGGATGTTTACCTGAAGGCGGTTGAAGAAGACCTGACCCGTTCCCTGGGAACCAAGGTCAGACTCATCTCTCGGAAGAAGGGGGGAAAGGTCGAAATTGAATATTATTCCAATGAGGAACTAGAGGGGCTTGTACAGCGCTTAAAAGGATGAAAAGAAAAGGAGCACAAGAAAGGGAAGCTGGGAGAAGAATTATTTCCATTTTTTCCTGTTAGAGTTTGTCATCCGGTTTTCACTTTGAATTTCTATCGAGAGGAGACCTTTTTCGGTGCTTTCTTTCCCACCAGATTGGACTTTTATAGCCCAAATCATTCTTTTTCTTATTGTTTGGGGTTGCCTGCGCCGCCTCCTTTTCGAGCCCAACCTTGCGGTGCTCAAAACGCGGGCACAGCGGACAGAAGGGGCAATGCGAGAAGCAGTAACGGTCAAAGCCGAAGCCGAAGCCATGGACGAACAGTATCAAACCCGCCTCGCCACCTCCCGGGCAGAAGCACGGCAGCGTGTCGATGCTATCTATAAAGATGCGGAAGACCAAGCACTCTCAGTGGTTGAGGCAGCGCGGAAAGAAGCCGAACAATCCATTGCCAACATCCGGGCCAGCCTCTCTGAGGATATTCAGCGCACCCGCCAAAGCCTTGAAGCGCAGGTTGGTCAATTTGCCGATGAAATAAGCGAGAAACTGCTGGAAAGACCTCTCTCCTAGTATGGTACGACGGATACTCCCCCTCCTGGGTTTCACCTTCAGCAGCCTCCTTCTCTCCATTTCCTGTTCCGAGTTGGTGTGGGCCGCAAGTGACGCGCATGGGGGCGGCTCTGCTCTCCTCACCTTGGGCTTTTTTAGCATTAACTTTCTTATTTTTGCCTTTGTCATCCGGAAATTTACCCGAGACCTTATTCGACGCAAGCTCAAAGAGCGACACGAGACGGTCGTCCAAGCGCTTGAGGAAGCAAAAAAAGCCAAGGAAGAGGCCGATACACTGCGCCAAGAGTATGATACCAAGCTGGCCAACCTCGCCGCCGAGGAAGAACAATTACGGAGTCAAGCCGTTGAGGCAGCAGAACGCGAGAGGCAGCGCCTCATGGAAGAGGCCCAACAGATGGCAGAAAGGGCGAAGGCTGAAGCACGACTGATTGCCCAGCGTGAGGTTGAAGAGGCGCGGCAGCTCCTTCGACAAGAAGTCGCAACACAGGCGGTAGCAATTGCGACCGAACTGATCCAAAAAAACGTGACGAGAGGTGATAATCGCCGACTCGTGGAACAACTGGTTCAAGAGGTGGGGAGTGCCGAGAACACAGGTCGCTAGACGGTATGCGAAAGCCCTCCTGAGTCTGGCGCAAGAGCAAGGAGAGGGAGAAACGGTCGGAACGCAGCTCGGCCAAGTCGCCGATCTCTTTGCCGATCCAGAGTTGGTAAAAATACTCGCACTTCCGGCGCTTCCAGTCAGCGTACGCCAAGACATGGTAGCCCAGTTGGTCGCCCAAGGCTCTCCACATGAGATTGTCGAGAAGTTTCTGCGTGTCCTTGCCGACAATGACCGACTCCAGGACATCAGCGCCATTAACGAAGCCTACCAACAACTGCTTGATAAAGCTCTGGGGCGGGTTCGGGCGCGGGTTCGGGCGGCGGTCGAGCTGGAAGAAGAGGAAAAGCAGCTTCTTGTGAATACGTTCGGCCAACTCACGCAGAAGACGGTCGAGCCAAGCTTTGAGACGGATGCGACCCTCTTAGGCGGTGTCGTCGTTGAGGTGGAAGGCCGAGTCTATGATGCCAGCCTCAAAACACAACTCGCCCGGCTCGGCGATCAATTAGCACGGCGGATATAAGTATTTGAAATTTAAGGATAATTTTGCATAAATAATATTGTGAGAGGGACGAATGGAACTACGTGCCGCTGAGATCAGCGAAATCATCAAGCAACAGATCCAGGGCTATGACCAGCAGGTTGAGCAACGCGAGACAGGCACCGTACTCTCGGCTGGAGACGGGATCGCTCGCATTCATGGTCTCGACCGGGTCGCCTCGGGAGAACTGCTCCAGTTTCCGGGCGACCTGTATGGTCTGGCGCTGAACCTTGAAGAAGACAATGTCGGTGCTGCCGTTTTTGGTGAGGTGCAGTCGATTAAAGAGGGCGACGAGGTCCGCCGCACGGGACGCATTGCCGAGGTTCCTGTTGGCGATGCCATGCGGGGTCGCGTGGTCAACTCCTTGGGACAGCCGCTCGACGGCAAGGGCCCTATTTCAACAACGGAAACGCGCCGCATCGAAGTCAAAGCGCCGGGTATCGTCCTCCGTCAGCCGGTAACGGAACCGTTGCAAACCGGGATCAAAGCGATTGATTCCATGATCCCGATTGGTCGCGGACAACGGGAGCTGATTATTGGTGACCGCCAAACCGGGAAAACCGCTATTATTGTCGATACGATTATCAATCAGAAAGGCGGCGATGTTTCCTGTATCTATGTCGCCATTGGCCAGAAGCAGTCCACCATTGCTCAGGTCGTGGAGCGACTGACCCGTGCCGGGGCAATGGACTATACGACCATTGTTGTCGCGTCCGCCTCTGATGCGGCGCCGCTGCAATTTATTGCGCCCTACTCTGGGACTGCCATTGGGGAATACTTCCGCGATAATGGGCAGCACGCCTTGGTGGTCTATGACGATCTGTCAAAGCACGCTGTCGCCTATCGCCAGCTTTCCCTCCTGCTACGCCGCCCGCCCGGTCGTGAAGCCTTTCCCGGTGACGTATTCTATCTCCATTCACGCTTGTTGGAACGCGCCGCAAAAATGAGTGATGCTCAGGGCGGCGGATCGTTGACCGCCCTTCCGGTGATTGAAACCCAAGCCGGTGACGTCTCGGCCTATATTCCGACCAACGTCATTTCCATTACTGACGGACAGATCTTCCTGGAGTCAGACCTCTTCTTCTCGGGCGTGCGACCGGCGGTCAACGTGGGTATCTCCGTCTCCCGAGTGGGTGGCAACGCGCAAATTAAGGCCATGAAACAAGTCGCCGGGTCGCTACGCCTTGACTTGGCACAGTACCGCGAGATGGCGGCCTTTGCCCAATTCGGGTCTGACCTGGATGTGGCCACGCAGCGGATGTTGGCGCGCGGCACGCGCCTGGTTGAGATCCTCAAGCAGGGACAGTACGAGCCGCTTCCGGTCGAACGCCAAATTGCCATTATCTACGCCGGCACCAACGGGCACCTGGACGAGATTCCCGACACGGCGATTGGCCAATATGAGCCGGAACTCGCTCGCTTCATCGAGAATTCTCACCCGGACATTTACGCTGATATTCTCGCCAGGGGGGCGCTGGATGATGATCTCGCCGGACGGCTGGACACCGTGATAAAGGAATTCAACGAGAGCTTTTCCGTATAGTTGAACCATGGCGACTCTGAAAGAAATCCGGAAACGCGTCTCGTCCGTTCAAAATATCCAGCAGATCACCAAGGCCATGAAGATGGTCTCAGCGGCGCGGCTACGACGGGCGCAGGAAGCCGCGCTGGCCGCGCGTCCCTACGCGGAAAAGCTGGAAGCGGTCTTACAGAACCTGGCAGCCCAGGGCGATGAACTCGCTCACCCCTTTCTCACCGAACGAGCGGAGAACAATATCACCCTGATTGTGATGACTTCCGACCGTGGGTTGTGTGGCGGGTTCAACTCTTCTTTAATACGCGAAGCCGAAGCCTTCATGCGACAACGTTCCGAACAAAAGGTGAGTCTCATTCTTGTCGGCCGCCGCGCCTACGATCATTTTAAGCGACGCAGTGTCACCATTGCCGAGGAGCATATCAATCTGTATGGGCGGCTGTCCGCAGACCTTGCCCATGATATTGGTCGGCGGGTTGGCGAGCAGTTCCTGAGTGGGGAGACCGACAGCTTTTATGTCTTGTACGCCCAATTTCGTTCGGCGCTTGTTCAGGTCCCGACATTGGATAAAATTCTCCCCATTGGGTCAACGCCGCCCCCCCAGAGAGGGGGGGGAGCAAGGGGGGGGAGCGCTTTGGATTATCTGTATGAACCGGCTCCACAGACCCTATTAGCCAGCTTGTTGGAACGCTACATCGACATGCTGGTCTATCGGGCCATGCTGGAATCGGTAGCGAGCGAGCATGGAGCGCGGATGACGGCCATGGATAATGCGACCAGTAACGCCGTTGAGATGATTGACCGTCTGACCTTGGATATGAACCGCGCCCGTCAAGCCGGGATTACACGGGAATTATTAGAGATCGTTGCGACTGGCGAGTCGTTGAAGGGATAAGGCGAGCATGGTCTCGCGGAGAAAACACTGCCTGTAGAAGAGAGGATGCACACCGATGAATGTTGGTCAGATTACTCAGGTCATGGGCGCAGTGGTTGACGTGGAGTTCGAGGACAGCGCACTCCCTCCCATCTATAACGCCCTGCAGGTGACGAACCCTGCGATCAGCGACAAGGAGTGGAATCTGATTCTTGAGGTCGCTCAGCATCTTGGAGAAAATACCGTCCGCTGTATTGCGATGGATAGCGCCGAAGGGCTCTCACGGGGCTTAGCAGTCCGTGATACCGGCAACGTGATTACCGTTCCGGTTGGTGGAGAGACCTTAGGACGCATTCTCAATGTGGTCGGCGAGCCGGTCGATGAAGGGGCCTCGCTTGAGCATGTGAAGCGCTCGCCCATCCATCGGGCGGCACCAGCCTTTGTCGACCAAGCGACAGAGGTCAAAATCCTGGAGACCGGCATCAAGGTTGTCGACCTGCTCGCCCCCTACCCATTGGGCGGAAAGGTGGGCTTGTTTGGTGGTGCCGGCGTGGGCAAGACCGTTATCCTCATGGAGCTGATTAACAATATTGCGCAGGAGCATGGGGGGTATTCCGTCTTCGGCGGAGTCGGCGAGCGGACGCGTGAGGGCAACGACCTGTGGCTGGAAATGAAAGAATCCGGCGTCATCGATAAAACCACCCTGGTCTACGGCCAGATGAACGAGCCCCCAGGCGCCCGGGCCCGCGTCGGGCTCTCGGCCCTCACCATGGCGGAGCATTTCCGGGACGAGGAAAACCGGGACGTCTTGCTCTTCATTGATAATATTTTCCGCTTTGTGCAGGCGAACTCCGAGGTGTCCACGCTCCTGGGCCGCATCCCCTCCGCGGTGGGATACCAGCCAACCCTGTCAACCGATGTTGGGGATTTACAGGAACGCATCACATCAACCAAGAATGGCTCAATTACCTCCGTCCAGGCTATCTATGTTCCGGCTGACGATTTGACTGACCCGGCTCCCGCCACCACCTTTGCCCATTTGGATGCAACAACCGTGTTATCCCGCCAGATTGCCGAGCTGGGTATTTATCCCGCGGTGGACCCGCTTGACTCAACCTCACGTATGCTCGACCCCAGTGTGATTGGTGAAGAGCACTACGCGGTTGCTCGTCAGGTCCAGGAAATCCTACAGCGCTATAAAGACTTACAGGATATCATTGCTATTCTGGGGATCGACGAACTGTCCGAAGAGGACAAGCTCACAGTCGCCAGAGCACGCAAAGTCCAGCGCTTCTTGTCCCAACCCTTCCATGTCGCTGAGCAGTTCACCAATTTCCCTGGCAAATACGTACAGGTCAAAGAGACGGTGCGCAGCTTCAAGGAACTGGTAGAAGGTCGGCATGACGACCTGCCTGAGCAGGCGTTCTATATGGTTGGCACAATTGAAGAAGCCATGGAAAAAGCCAAGACTTTGGCTGAATAAGCCTGTCCTGAGCACAGCCGAAGGGCAAGACAAGCATTATGGCCGATATCCTGCGTCTGCGTTTAGTCACTCCAGAGCGCCTCCTCCTTGACGAGGAGGTTGATGAAGTCACCGCTCCTGGCACAGTAGGGGAGTTTGGCGTGTTCCCCGACCACACCACGTTTCTGTCTTCTCTCCAGCCCGGGCGCTTGTCCTATAAACAAAACGGGCAAACCCGGTCATTGGCGGTGAGTGACGGCTTCGCCGAGGTAGTAGACAACCTGATGACCGTTCTGTGTACCGAGGCCGCATACGCCAACGAAATTGACGCGACCCAAGCGCAGGAGGCGGTGCGCGAGGCGGAAACCGCTCTCGATAATCTTTCGCCAACCGACGCCGGCTTTGAGGACGCGCAAAATACGCTCCGTCTTGCTCAGGTCCGCTTTGACGTTGCGTCTGACGGATAAATTGCTCGACTGCTCTCAAACGCTGTATGTTCGACGAGGGGCCGATAGACCGGCCCCTTTTTCGTTGCGGTACACGTGGTAATATCACCCATGATGAGAGGCGCGCTGAAAGAATACGCACCTCTTTTACGGTGAATCGATGACAGGCAATACTTTCGGCACCAGCTTGCGTGTCACAACCTTTGGTGAGAGCCATGGCCGGGCGGTCGGCGTCGTCATCGATGGTTTTCCGGCTGATTTCGAGATCGACGAGGCCGGTATTCATACCGAGTTACAACGGCGCCGGCCCGGTCAGTCCAAGCTGGTGACGCAGCGGCAGGAAAAAGAACAGTTTGAAATTTTCTCTGGCGTCTATGCAGGCAAAACCACCGGGACACCCATGATGATCATGGTCTTCAACGAGGACACCCGCTCAAAAGACTATGCGGATATCAAAGACCTCTTTCGTCCCGGCCACGCAGACTTTACGTATTTTGCCAAATACGGCCATCGCGACTATCGTGGCGGGGGAAGGGCATCAGCCCGCGAATCGGTTGGCCGCGTGATTGCCGGAGCCCTGGCAAAACAACTCCTGGTGAAGTTCGGCATAACGATAGTTGGTGGCGTCGTTCAGGTTGGCCGCGTTCGGGCGCAGTGCTACGTGTGGGAACAGGTGGAACGGAATGAGCTGCGCAGCGTTGACCCGGACACCGTATCGGCCATGCGCGAGGAAATCGAACAGGCCCGGAAGGCACGGGATTCGGTCGGCGGAATTATTGAAGTGGTCGCCACCGGCGTTCCGCCCGGTTTGGGCGAGCCGGTCTTTGGTAAGCTTGACTCCGCCATTGTTAGCGCCCTCATGTCTCTTCCCGCAGTGAAGGGCGTGGAGATTGGGGCTGGTTTTGCCGCCGCGGCCATGCGGGGCAGCGAGATGAACGACGAAATGGACGTTGATGGCTTTCGCAGCAATAATCATGGCGGTATTCTTGGCGGCATTTCGTCTGGCGCACCTATTGTGGCCCGCGTCGTGGTGAAACCAACGTCTTCGATACCCCGCGAGCAACAGACGCTCGACACGCAGTTGCAGCCCAGGACAATCAGCACCAAGGGAAGACACGACCCGTGTGTTGCCATTCGCGGCGTTCCGATGGCCGAGGCCATGCTGGCCCTCGTCCTCGGTGACGCTCTGCTCCAAGACTTGGCGACCCGAGGGGCCAGAGAGCCGTATTCCCCGCGCCCGTACTTGCGGCTAGGAAAAGGCTGAAGCAGATTAACTCTGACTCGGAGACTCGCCGAAGAAGGAGATATGCGGAGTCATTGGCTGGGTCATTGGCACCAACAAAGGCCGTAGCGGATGCGGATGGTTTGCCTTGTGTTTCCTGTTAAGACCTTTAGGCATTGTCCTCGCTTTGGTTGTAAGTAAAGATCAAGAAGTCGTCAAAGAAAAAGCGCTGCAAAGTGGAACAATGCGCAAGTGTCCCAAGTGCGCTGAGGTTATCAGAGTCGAAGCCGTCAAGTGTCGTTATTGTGGGAGCGAACTGGAGACCCCGGGACGTGGCACGGTAGGTACACGGTGGGAAGATATTCGTCATTACTATCGGGATAGGCGCGAATAAAACGAGAGGCACGCTAGTGAGTCTGGTCAGAGCCAGAAAGTTTAGCATGGTTGAAGAACCGCTCAATTTCCATCATCTGTCACCAGCACCACCAGCGCCTTTTTGCCCACCGCCGCCGCGTACCGGGTCAGAGTGTTCACGGTCGGGTTGGCGGCCACATTATTTTCTAGCCGGGATAGGGCCGACCGCTCCATGCCAGTCCGTTCTTTCATCTCGGTTAGACTCAGGCCTTGTTTCAGCCGCTCAGCCTTTAAGACCGCCATTGTGTGTTCAAGTGCGATCCCCTGCCGGATGGCTTCGGCCAATTTTCGTCTGGCCCGTTTCTTGATGTCGGGTAACTCCTGGCGGATTTGTTCCCGGATACGGGTGTGTTGTTCTTGTTCTTTCGCCGTGGCAGGGCGATAAATCCGCTTGCCCATCTGCTGTGTCATGACGCCTCCTTAAAGATCAATCTCATAGGCGGTTATTGGATAGAGGGTCGTTCCGTCAAGTTCCTCGTAGACCACAACGGTGTAGCGACCATCTGGCGTGAAGCCATACACCATTGGCCGGCTTGATGAGCGGCTTGTATCATGACCGACTGGGTGAAGAGGACTTCTTCAACATCTTCTGGAGTGAGGTCATGTTCTGCAATATGGGCGAGATTGCCGTTCGGTTCCGGGTTCCAAAGCACATCGTAGTACGGCACTAAGCATCTCCTGTCCTTACTTTGTCCGACTCTCAGGACATATACGAAGCATTCATTCACATTTATATCAACAATACTCTGGAGGCTGACGGGGGGCAACCTGGCGGTATCGGCAAGGCCATGACTTTTGAGTAAAGTATAATCCATAATTGATGCCTCCTCTCAATGCCCATGCGTCCGCTGATTCATATGATTCTCCATTTCGTCGTTCCGGCGCTTGTCGCCCGGACATGGTATGTGGAACGGTGGCGGTGGGCCTTCCTGATTATGGTCGGAACGATGGTTGTTGATATTGACCATCTGCTCGCCGATCCCATTTACGACCCCAATCGCTGTGGCATCGGCTTTCATCCTCTTCACTCCTACCCGGCCATTGCCGTCTATCTGCTCCTACTCGCGATCCCCCGGGTAAACTGGCTGAGACTGATTGCCCTGGGACTCGTCATTCATATGTTTCTGGATGGGGTGGACTGCCTCTGGATACGACTCGAATAGTAGCAGGAAGGTTATATGCAAAAAATTATCGAGATTAAGAATGCGACCGTCTATCGTGGTCAAACCTGCGTGTTCGAGAATTTCTCTCTCGACCTGACCGAGGGCCAAAACACGGTCATCCTTGGCCCCAACGGTGCGGGCAAATCAACCCTGCTCAAACTCCTGTCCCGCGATCTCTATCCCGTTGCTCAAGCAGAGAGTTACGTGCGTTTATATGGAAAGGAGCGCTGGGATGTGTGGGAACTGCGCTCCCGCTTTGGCCTCGTGTCCCACGATTTGCAGCAACAGTATGTCGGTAACGCCCGTGGGTTGAATATTATTTTATCGGGCTTCTATTCGAGCATAGATATCGCCTGGCACCACACCTTTAGTGACGACGATACGGCGCGCGCGCAAAAAGTCCTGGACACGCTCGGAATCAACGCACTGCAAGAGAAAACCTATGCGACCATGTCTACGGGGGAGCAGCGGCGCTTTCTCCTGGGACGGGCGCTGATTAACGATCCTGAAACCCTGGTCTTGGACGAACCCACCAGCGGGCTCGACCTGCAAGCCTGTTTTCAGTACATCGAGACCATTCGGCACCTGATGCAGGCTGGCAAGACGGTGGCGCTGGTGACCCACCATATTCACGAAATACCACCAGAGGTCTCACGCGTTGTCCTGCTGAAGCAGGGCAAGGTTATCGCGGATGGCAGGAAAGAAGATGTGCTCACCAACGCGCATCTCAGTGCCCTGTTTGAAACACCGGTCGAGTTGGTCCAGACCAATGGCTTTTACCAAGCCCTCCCGGGCACGGCATAAGAGCCGCTACGGGAGCTGAGCTGTAGATTGTATTTTATAGGCCCGCGCGGCTGTATCATGGAAGAGTGCCACTCGCTCATCGTGAGAAAAGTCTTGGACGATGCGCTTAAACGAATTCCACAGCACGGTGTACGAGCAGGACGCCTTGTCAACCGGGAAATTGCTCTCAAACATACATCGGTCCACGCCGAATTGCTCAATACAAAAGAGGTAATACGGAGCGGTGGCCCGAGCAACTTCCTCCGAAGTCGGCGGTTTTTTCCGCTGATGCCAGCCGAAGCCACACATCGGCATGGTGACGCCACCGAGCTTGACCACCACATTCTGACAGTGTGAGAGATCGGCAATGCCCTTTTTCCAGACCTGCATGACTTCGTCTTGCTTGCCCGCGTACGGACCAATACCGAGCGGTCCGCCAACATGATCCAGGACGATGGTTGCGTCAGGAAACGCCTGGGCCAGATCAACCAAGTCGGCAAGCTGCGTATGATACATCCAGGCGTCGAAACTCAGACCGAGCTTGTGTAAACAGGCAAATCCCTGTCTGAATGTCGCGTCGAACAAGAGTCCTTCCGGCGGATGCGTATGGGCGTTCCTGATCTTCTCGTGCGCATGCCAGCTTGAAGCGTGCCGAATCCCACGAAACCGGTTGCGGCTGGCCGCCATATGCGCTTCGAGGACCGGCTCGACCGCCGGACCGAGGGCGAGGTTGGCCAGGCTGACAATGCCGGCAGCGACCGCTGTCGGCCCGTAGTTCCCACTCGCACTCTGGGCGGCAATGCCTTGCACAAATTCGGTCTCCCCGACCGGCTTCATCTCTTCGGGACCGTCTTTGCGGTACATGGACACACACTCGACAAAAACCGTCTGGGTCACCCGATGCCCACCCCCGAGGTCTTGAAGCAACTCTTCCAGCAAATATCGATTCCTGGGATAGTCCCAGAGATGATGATGGGGGTCACAAATGGGGAGGGCCGGGTCGAGCGCTTCTTCCTGGGTCAGTGCGAGCCAAGTTCCATGATCGGTTGCCATAATGGGTCTCCCATTCAAAGTATGCGGGACTATACCTTCAGGCGAAGATTGGTACTCACTTCTTCCAGCAGCGTGTTCAGGGACTCAACCGTTCTGGAGGGCACCTCTTGGCCGTCTCCCAAGGTAACGGACAGCTTGAATTGGAGCGGCACACCAGCCGCGGTTTTGATAATGGCTGGTAGCACATCAATCAGGTCCTGAAAATTGGAAGGGTCCAACTCCGCGGAAGAGGTGTAGACTCCGGGCGGGCCTGTTGGCGTCTCAGGCTGTTTCAACGTAACGGCTGAAGCGCCGGCCGCGTCGCACGGCCACGGACCGCTATCGGAGGCGATTTCAAGCCAGCTTGCCTTGAGCGCACCGTCAATTCCGTCACGGAGCACCATCCACGGCACGGGCTGCCCTGCCTGAGCAGAGAGACCCAGGGACAGAGCCAGAGCGGTCGTCTGTCCGTCTTTCCACGCCTCGGGCAATACCTCCTGGGAGAAACCGTCGACCGACAGCGGCGGCATGGGCGCACGTAACATCGCGGCTTGGGTCAATACGCCTGGCGGCAGCGATTCACCCTGAAAACTTGCCGGACCGTTCACAAGCCAAAGTATCCCTTGCCGAACAGCGTCCGTGATTGCCTCCTCTACCACGGCTTGCGAGCACGCTGGGATGCCGACCGTATCCTCATAGCCCTCGCGCTGCACCATGACCGTCTGACCACCCGAAAAGTACGCCACCATATCGGCCACCGCTACGGACTCGCCGGTCCACAGGCCCGGGAGAGCGTCAGGAATCAGGATATTCGTCTGAAGCTCGGAAAGGGCGGCTTTCTCGGGCAGGAATAATTCAAGCCCAGGGTCCTTGCGCACGGCCTCGTCAATCGGCGCGCGCCACCATGTTTTAAAGGACTTGTCGGGGCGAGTCAGCGACGCCACGAAGAGGCCGTCCTGCGCGCCCTGATTGATGGTGTCGAGAATCTCTTTCTGTCGGAGCATTTTCGGCAGCTTAGGGTTCTCGGCAAATGCGGTCACCAAATCTTTGACGCGACGCGACGGCTCGTCCTCGCGCCACAGGTCGTAGGGACCGTCCGGCAGCATGGCCTCGGCACTGACTGGAGTGTCCTGAATGCGGGTGCGTTTATCCGCTTTTACGGTCGAGAACAGCGGTTCCGAGCCGACCGTGAGCCTGAACGCCTGGACCTCGTTCTGCTCATTCACGGTCACGACAATGGACCAGGCTTGCCGAATCGCCTCTGGAATCCGTTTTCTCGCCTGCTCCATCGAGGTCGCCAGTCTCGTGTCACGCAGGGCATCCTCCGGCTGGTCTTTGAGCTGGCTGTGGACTTCCTCCCAGCCGAGATACTCGCGAACGCGGGTACGAACCGCCTCAAGGCCGTCACGTGATGGTGTCACCAGCACGACTGCGTTGCGATACGTGCGGGGCCGGTCCGCCCGGGTTGTTTCGTCGATGAAGCGGCGCGCCGTGGCACTCGGCTTGCCCGAGTCAGAGGCGGCCTTTGGCCCGAGAATGGCAAAGTGAAAATCCCCGTCATTCGCAATGTCGCGCGGGCGCTCGGGCAGCGTATGGACACGGGCGCCGGACGGTGCCGCTCCCTGGGTCAGACTCCGGGTCTGCTGCACATCGGCCAGCAACTTCTGTTCAACCAGTTCCTCGGTCACTCGGTTTGCACAGGCATCGTAGTGCATCTGCTTCAGGTTCGGCCGATTGCCGAGACGCCAGGCTTTCGGCAAAGGCTGCGGCCGCCCATCGTCCGCGATATCTGCCACAAATTCGGCCTCGTCCAAGAACCAGGACAGCTCCGTCCAACGCCGCAGGCCCTTCTCCAGCTCGATGCGGTCCGGGCGGGACGCGCCTGCCAGCGTCAACAGGTCCGATGTGCGGGCCTTCTGACCAATAGGCTGTGAACTCAGGAATGCCGCACAGACGGCCTGCTCCACCTCTCGGAACTTGAGTCCAGGCTGCTCGGCCTGGATCGTGCGCGCCTTTGCCAACTCGCCTTCAAAAACCGAAGTCCAGTCGTTGCCCGACCCTTCAGTCACTTCGCGGGTAGCAATGCCAGTCAGCTCACGCGCCGCTTCGGCAATGCCGGATTCTCCGGACGCCGGCAGAAAGACGTTGGGCCCGATGAGGGCCGAGGTGTCCCAGTTCTCAGCGTCGCGTAGTGCGATGGCAAAGGTTCTGAGGATGCCGCGCGTGCGCTGAAAGCCGTCGAGCTGTGTCCAGCGGGTATAAAAAATGTCGGTCAAGTCAGGATGAAAGGGATAGCTGCGAAGGAATCGCGCCTCTGCGTTGTGACGATCTTTGCGGATCGTCTCTTCAAGCGCGGCGATATTAGCCACCGCGGTCGTGACGTGCGGATGAAAAGCTTCGCGGTCGGCAATGGACGCGGTTTCAAAAAACCGACGACGCAACACCTCAGCCACATCGTCCTTCTGCACCGGCTGCACCCCTTCTTCACGCTGGCGGTTGAAGATCTCGAATATCTGAGCGCTCAACTCCTTGCCGAACTGGTCGCTCTTGTCCGGGTCGGAGGCGAGCAGCGAGGCCACCAAGGCGCACCGGTCAACCTTGGTTGCGGCCTGACACAGATATTGAAAGAAGTCGAGCAGCCGCCCGCGCCACGCTTCACCCAGCGCGGCCTTTTCGCGGGCATACATCAGCACTTCGTCAATCAGCACCAGGGTTGAAAGCCCGTCAGCCTGCGGCCGCGACAGCAGGGCGACGAGCAACGGCTCTGCGGGTGGCGTCTCGCGCTCCTCGGCCTTGCCGTCGGCATGCAGGGCCCGCAACCCGTCTTCGCCCGCAATCTGAAATGCAAGCACGCTCCACGGATGCTTGAGCCAGCGCAGTTCCCCCTGCGGCCCATGCACCTGCATCCCTTTCTCCACGTCCAGTTTGTCAAAGCTGAGCGCCACTACGCACGCCCGCGGCAGGCTTTCGCCGATATGGGCCTTGAACTGCTCAACCGCCGGCAGGGCAGGCAATGCCGCGGGGTCATGCACCAGATGGCGTAGCGTGACTAGCGTATGCGTCTTGCCGCCGCCATAGGTTAGCTCAAGCTGTCGGATGGCCTTGGTATTCTGCCCGGCAAGACGCAGCATCACATCCTTGGCCAAGTCGCGTAGCGAGAGTGTCGGATAGGTCAGGCCAAAGAACCGCGCCGGGTCCTCGTAGATCGGCCGCGCACCGGTCTGCATCATCACGTCGTGCAGGTCCGCGGCAAAATCGGCCAGCGACAGTTCGCCCGTGCGCACATCGTCACGCAGCGTCACCACTTCATGCCAGGGAGTCCAGGAAATTTTTTGTGCCATATCCCGCCCGTCTCTCTTACCGTCCGAGGCTATATCGTGCCTTCCGCCCGCGTCGCTGCCATCGAGAAATACAGGGCGTGGAGGATATTGGGAAATCGATATCCTCCCCGGACCTCCGGGTCCGTCTCTAAAGCGCCAAGCTCTCGCATCCGGCGGAGGAAGTTATCCATCACCCGTTTTTCCGCATCCGTCAGGTGTGACATCAGTTCCGCTCTCTGGAACTGCATGCGAGGCGTGGACGCCACTTTTCGCAGGATAGACCGATACCGTTCGCTACGAATGGCTTGGGATATCTGTGGTTCGAGCAGTTTCCGTCCGATGACTTCAGCCGCAAGAAAGATCCCTTTCGTTATGTCGTCCGTATCAATATGAAGGCTTTGCGCGGTACGCCACACTGCGTCGCCAATCTCATGGGTCAGCACCGGAAGCCCACCGGTAAACGGAACAAGTCCTTTCAGATTGTCGTCCGAGATCGTCGCGCCGGCGGACTCGAAGGCACGCTCGTAAAATTCTCTGACCTCATCATCCGACCAAGGCGTAATGTCGATCAACTCGAAAACACGAGCCAGGGACGGTTGGTTCCTCACCAACTCCCACCGTCTTTCTTCGAGCCCGACAAAGAGCATGCAGAGTGGGACTTGCTGCCGCGAGGTAGCAATCTCGTCCACAATGCTCTTGAGCCAGTTGGCAAAGACCTCGGACGTTGCCAGACCGTTCATGTCGTCCAGGATCAGGAGCAGCGCCTCGTTCTGGTCTTTGAGTTGAGCTAACAGTTGGGTAATTGAGGGCAGGAAATCATGAGCCAGCATAGACAAATCATCGCCCGCCAGGTTCAATTCGAGTGTGACGCCGAATAGGCCTGCTTTTCGGATTCGATTGCCGAAAAAGTTTTTAATGGACTCATGCCACGGCTTGTCCATGCTGTCCTTCAGCAGACGGTCGAACGTCCGCCGAAGCATTTCCTCCAACTCATGCACCCCGCCGAGAAAGACGTGACATCCTGCGGTCTTGCTCTCATGCTCGGCAAGCGCACGCACGAAGTGGGCCAGGGAACTCTTGCCAATACCTCGCTCACCGCTGACAAAGCCGATTTTGAAATTGCCCCGCACACTGGCCTTCACCATGCCGTGCAAATGCTCAACCTCTTTACGGCGTCCAACGAAGAACTCAATGGGTATGGGCTGGCCTGGTCTGAACGGGCTTGATTCGGGGTTCATAAAACGCTGCCTGTTCTATCCTCGCGTTTGCCGCCGAATATCTCCGCCAGGGTGTAACCGCGGCCTATGCCGTGCAGGAAGCGGAAGGCGTCACGGATATTGCTCTTGCCGCTGGCGTTTGCGCCCACGAGGATTGTGAACGGACCGACACGCAGGGTTTCATCGGCAAAGTTCTTGAAATTGACCACGCGTATTGAGGTAATCATGATCGTGCCTCACTCGCAGGTTTCAAACATGCTACCGCGCTTTTCTCTCCCTTGACAGGGGCCAATGTACACACGCAGAATGCGGGCATGACCTTTTCCCAAGCGATCAAGGCGCTCGAAGAAGCCGGATTCGATCGAGAGCAGGCCCGCGCCGTGGCCGAAGCGGTCAGCGAATCCGTCACAACGAAAGCCGATTTGCTGGAACTGGAATTGCACATGGGTGAAAAATTTGACGCCAAACTGGACGCCCTCGATACCAAGTTCGAGACTAAACTGGACGCCCTCGATACCAAGTTCGAGACCAAACTGGACGCCCTCGATACCAAGTTTGACGCCAAGTTCGATGCCCTCAATAACCGCTTACTGGTTGGAGCGCTCAGCATCGTCGCTGCCTTGGTTGCCGCCATAGCCGGGGCCACGTTCACCCTGGTTCAACTGCTGAAGTAGCCCGTAGGTTGGATTAGCAAAGCGTAATCCAACACCCATCTAACCACTAGCCACTGTTCCACCGCAACTCTGCCTGACGCACCGGCGCGATGCCCCCGTGCGCAGCAATATGGTTGGACAGCGATTCGAGGATGGCGCGCTCTTCGGAGCCGGCGGGCGCGAGTTCTATCAATGCCTGCAAAAGCTGGACGAACAGCGCGTTGCGCTTGAGGCCGCGCGTGTCCAGATAATCGTTGACCTTGACCTCATCGCCGGCCCGCCACAGGTGCATCAAGCGGTGTGCCTGGTCAATCAGCGGGATGGGCCGGTCCCGGGGCGACTCGATGCCGAGCCATTTGGCCCGACGCTGATGCCAGGCTTTCAGCTTGATGGTGTTGCCCGTGCCGCCGGAATCGGCCTCGCTGTCTTCATCTTCGTCAGACCGGCCTTCAGCCTCAAGATCGTCGAACAGCGTCTTGCCGGCGCGTGACAGAATGTCGAGCCGGTCGATCAGTTCATTGTCCGAGAGGTTGCACGACAGGGCGTACAGAATGCAGGCCCCGATGGGCGCTTTGTCGAAGCCGAAATCCTTGCGGTGCAGCAAATAGTAGGTCGTCACGTCGTCAAGCCCGCTGATAGCCTCGGCCTCGCCGTCCTGGGTGAGCACGCGCCCGACCACGAAATCAACCACAATCCGCCGCACTTCGCGCAGAAACTCCGAGACCGTCATCTGCGCGCCGGCCTCATCGGCCTTCTTGACCACCGGGTATTTCGAGAAGGCTTCCAGGGCCGGGCCGGTCGCGGCCCACACAAAGTCCGGGCCACGAATCCCCGCGTCCCAGAAGTCGCGGAGTTGCGTCCGAATACGCTCCCGCATGTCGGCCAGCACCGTCGTATCCCAGCCCGGTCGGGCAGGGGAGCGTTTTTTGCAGACGAGCCAGACGGACGAGGATAATGCAGCGGAAGCCATCGCCCGGGTCCGATTGCCCATCTCGGTCTGAATCGGCCAGGAACCGTCAACGACGAAGCCGGCGCGAATCAAGGCAGCGGCCAGCGTCTCCCAGGCATCGGGCGACTTATTGGCAAACACCACAACAAGCCGCCCGTCCGGCTTGAGCGCCGAGTGGCACGCCTGGAACGCACGGGCCATGCCGTCTTCGTAGTTCTTTTTGGAGAGCACCTTATCACCGTCGAAGCGGCTGGCGTCGTCAATCAGTTCGCCGTCTCCTGTTTCGTGGTCCCACTTCGGTCCCAAGGGCTGCTGAAAAGCGGCGTCGATTTCAGCAGACAAGCTATGCGTGGACCGTCGCAGCCACACATGGAAGAAGTCCATCAGGTCAGAATAGGGAATGGCGTCGTAGTACGGCGGGTCGGTTATAATAGTGTCGTATTCTCCAGTGATTTGCGTTGCACTCGTTGCATATACGACGGGCGCGGGACTGCCATTTGTGTTTTCCAACGCGTGTGAAATGAAACGAGCAACCCATTCCAATGCACCAAGAAAATTTCCTGATGTATCCGATAGTGGGTTCACTTCGGTGTAATCCCAGACAATAGGCAAAGCAAAGCGACTAAATGTATGACTCAGTTGCTCACGGCTATTGTGCCATGAGCAAATAGCACTTGAATAATCCGTCAAGCGATCCAGGCATATTGCACTGTAAGTAATCACCGCCTCACGCCAGTCAGCAGGCAGGGCGTTCATGCCCCGTGCAAGCTCCCGAACGATTCTGAGAAATGAGCCAAGCGCCATTAACTGCCGATCCGTAAACAGCTTCGCCCATTGATCGAAACCGTATCGCTGCACACGAAAGCCCAACGTACCGATAGGCGGTAACGGCTCCTCCGGCAGACCGAACGGAATCTGCTCATACAGTTCGTCAAGTTCTTCCCGCGAAACCTCGGCGGCCCGAAGCTCCTCAGCGGTCGGCAGCCGGTATTCCTTGCCCTTCAGCCCATCGACAACCACCGTAGTCATGACCGCGCCCAGCCGGCCGGCGCGGCCTTCGTAGCGGATGTCCTCCATGCTCATGATGGTCGGACAGCAGGGGCATTGCGCGCCCGAGCGGCTCATGGTGCCGGCGCCGATGCGTTTGTCGTGCTCGCGCCGCTGGGCCGCGTTGCCGCCGACGTGCGGGACGTTGGTTTCGATGTCGAACACAACGCCTGTCCTGAGCCCCGTCGAAGGGCCCGTGCGGTCGGCGTTGGGCGTCACGGTCAGCAGCACGCGCTTGTTGTCTTTCTTTGCCAGCCACTTGGTCTTGAGCAGTGGCAGGGTGGCACGACAGCCCTTGCAGCGCACGGTCCGTGCCCACAAATAGGCCACTGTGGGTTTTGCCACCCAGCGCGGATTGCGCGGGTCAGCAAGATAGGTTTTGCCGAAACCGGCGTTCAGCGACTCGACATCCGTCTTGCCGTCCGCGTCCGGCTCCAGCAGTTGCAGGCGCTCGCTCGGCTCAGCGTCCGGCACCTCCCCCGCAAGGGGGGAGTGATTCTGACCACTTGCCACTGACCACTTGCCACTCACTGCGGTCCACTCGGCATACGTCGGATAGCGGCGAGCCAGCCGTTTGCGCGCCTCTGCCAACGCCTGGCGGCCCCAGGCCCGGACTTGCCAAGCCAAATCGGCCTCCAGCAGCGGGCGGTGCTGGATGAGCTCCGGCTCGGCCACCCGGTCGGCCTGATTCACGCCATCCTCATGCAAGCCGAGCTTGGCAAGCTCGCGCCGCAGCGCTGCACCTTTATATCCCTTGGCCTTGAGGAAGGATGCCATGAAGTCTCGGTCTTTGAGGGCGAAGTCAGGCAGCGGGCGGGTTTGGCCGGCGAGCTTTTGCGGATATTCGAGCGTGCATTTCAGGATGAACCAAGCGACCGGGTTGAGGTCGTTGGCCGTCACCTCACAGCCCAGCCGCATGGCCTCCAGCGGAATGGCCCCGCCCCCGGCGAACGGGTCCAGCACCTTGGGCGGCCGGCCCCCATATGCCTCGCGTATCCTGCCGCGGAACCAGTCGAGGTCCGGGCCGTTCTCGCGCCCCCAATGCAGGATGCCGCCTTGGGTTTCGCGTTTGCGCTTCTCAACGGTCTTGCCGTTCTTCTTTTCCGGCTTGACCGTCTCCACCACCGTGCCGGCCATACGCCGGTAGATGGCCCTGCGCTCCTCCACATTACCGGGGTCAGGCAGCAGCGTCGCAATCAAGGCCGCCCGACACGCCGCCAAGGGCCTGCGCGCCGGCCAGATATGCAGCGTCGAAATATGCCCGTGGCGCACATTCTTCTCATGCACCGAGTCAAGCGAGACTTGTTCGAGTGGGAAATCGACTTCGATGAGGCGTTTGGGGGTCATGACTACCAGTCTGAAAACGTATACAGCATTGAAACAGCCCTTAGCATTTCATGTCGTGAGGGCCTGCTCTGCTGAATCTAAAATTTTGTTCGCCGCCGTAATAACATCAGGAAGTTCCCTGAACGTCATGGTCTCCCCTCCTTGATGTGCCACTTTGTGCCTTTGGCGCACTGCATTGTTGTAGATAGTGACTTCCCGCTCGTCGAGCGAATCGTTGAACCTTTCCTTATAAGCGGACCCGAACAATCCAATAAAGGCTGCAATTTCACCTTTCCGCACGCTTCGAAGAACTCGGTTGCTAGCTTCGGATACAAAGGCCTGGAGAGCCGGATCAGACGCCTGTTGCGCGCGCTGGTCTGCAATCCTATAGAGTGCCTGCTGCATATCAGCACATAACAAGACGAGAATATGTTCAGTGAGATACGATTCTACGGGTGAGCCAGCGGTATTTGAGTCACGCAGATGGTTCTTGCACTCGTCGAATGCGACTTGAGTTCGAGTGAGATGTACGGGCATGACACAAGACGGATATGAGATTTAACACTGTCCAAGCATAATTCTTTGGGCATGTTCGAATCGTTGTCTGACCATCTTGGTGTCACTTGTACTACGAGTCACAACACTATCGAGAAACGTCCGGTCAGACAGCAAGGCATCATATCGTGCCTTGCTGTCTGTAATGCCTTTTTCCTCGGCAAAAGACATCATCACCATGACGGTATCCAGAAGGCCGGGATTGAGCGTCCCTTGACGGAGATGAAAGGGTTTCTCTCCAAGTTGGTTTATAACGTCAGTGCAGGTCTGCTTGAATATATCCCTGGCTCTCTCCACATTAGGCTCGTCAAGATGCTTTTTTCCGATCATGAAGTTGTTGAGAAAAGATTTCATCGGTTTCTCATAGGTTTGCCATCCGTCCCGCATGGCAAAGAAACGAAGGATGAGTTCGATGTCGCGTAAGCGTTTATCACGTCCATCTCTGCCAAAGATTGCCCGCCAGCAATCGTCCTTATTCAGTTCTTCAAGTAATGCAGAAAAGGTACCTGCGTAGACACATTTGCGTATCTCCATCGGACTGAGCTTGACGCCGCCAGTGTTCAGTCGTTCGAAAATGTGATAGACGCTTGAGTTATCGTCCGGGTCGAGTTGCTGGACGATGGTTGCGCGGAGAACCGCATCTTGCAATTGGAGTTGATCGTACTCCGGCAACTCCTGGAAGGTTTTCCCTTCCCATTTAGGGTTAACGTTTTTCAAGCAAAATACCCGGTTATCAAAACGGCCTTCGAGGAACCGAACTGCCGAAAGAATCCGTTGCTGGCCATCAATGACCTGGAACTTGTTGGTGGAGCGTTCCTTATAGAGGAATACACCGGGTACGGGCAGTCCCAGTAAGAACGACTCGATGAGTTTGCTTGCGCGAGTCTGGTCCCAGACGTATTCCCTCTGAAATTCTGGAATAAGAAGGTGTTCGGCCTTCCACTTTCCCTGATAAACCTGAAGCGTCATGTCTGATGGGTAAGAGGATATCTGATAGCCAATAGTATCTTGTTCCTCCTCCTCAGGCTCTTCGGTGGAATCTATTTCGATCTCATTGGGATCAAGGCTTGTGACCATCTTCAAGTCCTCCTCACATGGAATCATCTCTGCCGACTAATCCGTCCGATGATGAGATAGCCAAACACGTGACGGATGATCCATTATGACCCTCCGTCGTCCATACATCCACATCCCATAGCTATTAGCTCTCTTTTTTCTATGAACTCACCGACGACTTCCTATCCTCTTGAGCCGCACCGCCGGCAGGCGTTTGAGGCGCTGATTGAGCGGGTCTACTTCAATGCCGACGGACTCTAAAGCGGTGACGCCGAGGAGCGGTTCGGTGTCCGCCTCTCCGAAGAGAATTGTGCCTCCGACGATCTCCCCCATGAATTCGATGTCTCCGGTCGTGACATCCATCTTGATCTCACGGCCATCTGCCAGTTCATACGTCCGCTGGCCTTTGGGACTGAGACCGATGGCTTCCAGGTGCGGTCGGGGTACGAGCGAGTCGGTGGCTCCCGTATCGACCAGAAAAAGCCCTTCCCAGGTGCGGTCCGGCTCGGCCGGGTTGCGAATGGTGACGGTAACGTGTGTGGCTCCCATGTCATTACCCTCTCTTTGCGCTTACTTGGCCGCTTCCAGCATATGTGTATCAAGACTGAGCATCGGCATTCCAGCGAACACCAGTTACTCCGCCGCCTCCAAGATCGATCTGGGAGAGATGGTGTAGGCGGTGGCGTTGTGGCTCTTGGCGAGCAGTTTACCAAACGGGTCGCACACCCGCACCAGACGCGGGCGGGGTGTGGCGCAGTCGAAGACGACATACAGCCAGTAGCCGTCGCGCCGGTTGCAGGCCTGAGCCCATTCGTTTTCACTCAGCTCGATACCACCCGAGTAGGCACGGCCTTTGACCTCAATGGCGCGTTGGCCCGTTTCGGGGTGTCGGGACAACAGGTCGAAGCCCGGCCAGTCGGGCAGGCCGGCCCGGCGGGCCAGTTCGGGCCGCGAGACATCGTACACGCTCGCACCCGACTCTTCCTCGTAGGCACGCGCCAAGCGCACAGCGATGGCCTCCACCTCGGCGGCGTACTGTTCGCGTTCTTCGGGATTGTCCGAGGGGAGAACAAGAGCGTGGGCGACCATCACCGCCTCACCCGGAACGACGCAAGACGGCTCCAGCTTCAGCCTGGCAAGGTGGCGCTCCTTGTCCTCGGTCAGCAGGCGCTGTTGGGCCTTGACCGTGGTCAGCTCGGCCCGGGCACGTGTGTCGCCTCCGCGCGCCCGTTCGTTGATGCGCTGTCGTTTGGCAATTAACTCGGCCGCCTGGTGGTCGTACCCCCGAGCGGCCCAGTCGAGCCGTTCGGGCAGGGCACTTTCGATCTGTGCACGGTGCTCGTCCACCATGCGTGCCAGCGTCACGCTCCGAATCCATTCAGCCGCAGCTTCAACCAGCCCGCGCGCTTGGCGGGCAAGCGGTATGCTGCCGGGCTTCACGTGGTCTGCGCCACGCAGGAGCAGCAGATGCTCTACGGGACAAGGCTTGATTGCGCCGGTGCTGTCCTGTCGCAGCCCGACCAGACGGCTCTCCACTACTTCGGAATCCGTGCTTTTGCGGTCCATACCGTGTTTAACGACAGATACCTGTGCCAGATGGAAGAGGTAGGGAGAGTCGGCATGAGGGTCTATGAAGATGGTACCTCGTAATGCCTCGTTACCGTAGCGCGACAGCAGGGCGGTACAAAATCGGTCGAACACGGGTTCGCCTGGGTGCAGCCAGATGGCGTTGCCGCCCTCCTTGAGCCGAGACACGGTGAAACGGCCTTGCATCTCTTCCGGGTAGGCCTCCAAAGCGCCGAGCACCGGGTCAAGACCCCGCGCGCGTTCTGGAGCAAGATTAAAAACCTCCTCAAGAGCGCCCTCCACTGTCACATCAAGCAGAGGGGCCGCCGACCCGACAAAGCGACGAATATAGCCGGGCAGCAGACGGCGATAATTTTCCTGCTCCATTGCGGCCTTGAGTTCAGACAGGCGACTCTTGACGTCGCCGCCTCCGAATAACGCCCGCTCCCGTGCGTCCAGTGCACGCACTTGTTCTTGGGTCAGACGGCTGTCGATTTCCTCGATAGCGCCGCGCGTTCCGTCTTCGGTTGCAGCCCGTTCCATGTATGCCTGGAGCGAGACATTTTCAAACAGGCGTCCCACCACGTCGAAGACCTTGTCGGACCCGAGTTGTTTGCGGATGTTTTCCAGCTTGTCGAGCAAGGTCTTGAGTACCCGTCCCTCGCGCGTCTCACCGGCAATCAGGTTGACGATGATGACCGGGTCACGTTGCTGCCCGTAGCGGTGGATGCGGCCCATGCGCTGTTCCAGACGGGCCGGATTCCAGGGCACGTCGTAGTTTACCATTAACCAGCAGAACTGAAGGTTGATGCCCTCGCCCGCAGCATCAGTAGCAACCAGATAGGTCGCTCCGCCCTGGTCCGACGACCGCCTGAACAATTCGACCTGCGCCTCCCGCGCACGGTAGTCGAGCCCGCCGTGGACCAGCGCGACTTGTCCGGTGAAACCCAGCCCTTCGAGACGCCGGACAAGGAATTCCGCGGTATCGCGGTGCTCAGTAAAAATGATGAGTTTCTCATGGGCGAAGGTCGGGTCGCGCAAAACCGCACGAAGCTTCTCGAACTTGGAGTCGTCGCCAGCGTTAGCAAGCTGACGCGCCTGGTCTGCCAGCGTTTCGACCTCGGAACGTTCGTGCTGAAAGTCCGACAGCGTGAGTGCGACCAGGGTTCCCAAGGCATGCTCTTCGAACTCCTCGTGGCGTTCACGTCCGCCGGTCTCGTCAATGTCTTCGTCTGCGGTATGGGTTTCAAAAAAGTCCTGTGTCCTTCCAAGGTGCCGCTGGTGGCAGTCCAATTCGTCGGCACGGCCGGCACGAACCAGTTCGATAGCTTCGTCCAGGCGCTCCAGGCGGCGCTCGAACGAACGCAGCAGGGCATAGGTCGAACTGGCCAAGCGGCGCTGGAACACGCTCATGGCCAGACGGGCCGCAGAGCGATTCAGAATGCGCGCTCTGTTATAGGTTTCGGAGATGTACGTGGTTGTTGCATCGTAGAGCCGCTGCTCTGCCGGGCTGAGGGTGTAGCTCAGCGTGTCGCATTGCCGCTGCGGGTAGAGCGGCTGACCGTCGAAGCGGACCATTTCTTCCTTGGTCCGTCGGATAAAATGGCGGGAGCGTTGGGCTTGCGGAAAGGCTTGGAAGGCGTCGAAGGTTGCAAGCGCGTCCGGGGCAAGCAGCCGCCAGAGGCAATAATAGGGAAAATTTTTGCCCATATGTGGCGTGGCGGTCAGCAGCAGGATGTTCGTTGCCGACCAGCCCAACTCCCAGCGCGCATCATCGACGGACAGACCTGCCAACGCCTCGGCGAGCTTATACCGGTCTGTCTTGCGAACATAGAAATCCTGCTCGCGGTTCGCTGCCAGTTTGTGGGCTTCGTCGAACACGACAAGGTCGTATGGAAGCGCGGCTCCTGAGATGACTGCTTCACGCAGGCGCGTAAACATGCGTTCACCGGTCAGAGTGTCGAGGCTGACGATGAGACGGTCGCTATCCGGCCCAACGAACGGGTTTCCGATACGGGCCTCTTCGCCACGCACGATCCGAAAATGCAGGCGAAACAGTGTGCGCAACTCGCTTTCCCAGTTGCCGACCAGCCCAGCCGGCGGAACGATGAGGACACGCTTCATGAGGCGGCGCATGAAGACCTCTCGGAGATAGAGGCCGGTCATGATGGTCTTGCCTGCGCCGGCATCGTCGGCGAGCAGAAACCGTAATGGCGCTACGCCCAGCATATGCTCATAGACGGCAATCCGCTGATGTGGCAACGGGTCAATCAAGGAGATTTCCGTGGCAAAGGCTGGATTGAAAAGATGGCCGTAGGTAAGGCGGGTTGCCTCAGCCACCGCGGCGACTACGTGAGGCTGGGCTGCGAAGTCGAGCCGCGGTAAAAGGTCTAATGAGGCCGCGGCAGGTTGAGCATATTCCTGCGATGTATCAAGGCTGACCTCAAGGTCCAGTATCTGCTGCCATGCCAGGCGCGTTGGTTTCGACTGGCCGTTTTCCCACCGGTTTACAGTTGCAAAGGAGACGCCGATGCGCTCTGCCAGCTTGACCTGAGTCAACTCCAGGCGATTTCGCACGTTCCGAACTCGGGCGGAATAGTCTCCTGGTATGCCGACGCTTGTTCGTGCCATTATGAACCCTCAGCAATATGATATTCGGTATGTTATATAGCATATGCTATATTTTCCATAGCCGGGGGTCGGATGAACGATGTCTATAGAGCCAGCCGATCCCTTCCGTCATTCCGGCGAAAGCTGGAATCCAGGCTCCCGGCCTCCCGCTTCTGGAGGCCAGATCACGTCCGGCATGACGAGAGCAGAATGGCTCACGATTCGTTGGCTGAGGGGCTTGCTTTGGTCTGAAGGGAAGCCGCGTTCTCCTCGGCTTGAACGATCCACATACGGACCCACGGCAGAAGGACAAAAGCCGGCCAGGCCAGAAAAAAAGTCAGGGTGAAATACGTCGCGTAGCCGACACTCTGGGTGAGCACACCGGAAAATCCGCCCGACAGCGACCGCCCCAAGCCAAAGAGTGCGCTCAGCAGGGCATATTGCGTAGCGGCCTGGCGTTTGTCACAGATACTCATCAGAAAAGCCAAGAATGGAGCGGTCCCCAGCCCGCCACAAAACGACTCGACAATCGAAGCACAATACATCAGCAGGTCGGAACGGGGGAGAGCCGCGGTCACTGCATAGAACAGATTGGAACCAGCTTGGGCAATGCCCAACACCCACAATGCGCGAAAAAGCCCCCATTGTTTTGTCAGACGACCGCCGAGCAACGCGCCGAGAATCGTACTGACGACTCCGACTGTCCCCGGAATAATGCCTATCTGAAGCGGGGTAAACTCCCGGTCCACCCAGAACGGCCCGGTCATCGGCCCCAATGCCATATCACCAAGTTTGAAGAGCAAGACAAAGAGGAGAACCGCAATCACACCGGGCCGCTGCCAAAAGCTTTTGAGGGGAGTGAGGAACCCGTGTGCGAGCGCCGTGGACCAGGATTGCGTCGCTGACGGACGTTGCGGTCCCTGCACAGTCCGAGGCATCTGACTTGAGACCAAGGCCAGGACGGCTAAGAGGACAGCCGCGGCCAGAAATGGGACCTGCCAACCGACGAGACCGGCGGCTCCAATAAACACTCCCCCGGCAACGATCAATGCGACACGATAGGTACTCACGCGGAGCCCATTGGCAGGTCCCATTTCTGTTTGATCCAGGAGTTCGATTGTATAGGCGTCAATAGCAATATCCTGGGTCGCCGCCAGTACGGCAAGCGCAATCAGTCCGCCCCAGGCTAGGCTGCCGCTCGCAGTGGGATCGAGAAAAAGGAGGAGTCCCAGGTCGAGAGCGAGCAAGCCCTGGCAGGTTACAATCCAGCTTCGCCGCGATCCCAGTACGTCAACCAGCGGTGCCCACAGAAATTTCAGCGTCCACGGCAATCCCACCACACTCAACAGACCGATTTCTGTCAGGCTCATTCCATGTATCCGGAAATACACCGGAAACGCGCCGAACAGGAGCCCGAACGGGAACCCTTCTGCAAAATACAGCAGGGCTACCCACAGCAGTTTTGTTCGGAAAGAGGAAACGTGTCCAACTTTACTTGTGTGATTGGAGGACACGTTTCCTCTTTGTTGTGAGAGACAGGCTTACCGACTCCGTTCCACACCGATCTTTCCACAAAAGCGTTCAATCGGACATTCGCTACACTTGGGTGAGGTGGGATGACACAGGGTCTGTCCAAACGCGACCAGCAGGTCATTATAGCCGATCCAGAAACGCTTGGGGAGCTTTCCGCGGAGTGCCATTTCTGTCTTTTCCGGATCTCCCGTTTCAACGTAGCCCCAACGGTTAGATATGCGGTGAACGTGCGTGTCTACGCATATCCCTGGTTTTTGGAAGCCTAAGGTCACAACCAGGTTCGCGGTTTTCCGGCCCACGCCCTTAAAGGTCAGGAGTTCGTCTATGTCGTCAGGGACTCGTCCCGCATAGGCATCGAGTATCCGCTGAGAGACATCAAGCACGGTTCGCGTCTTTGTTTTATAAAACCCGACCGGATAAATCGCTTTCTTCACCTGAGCGGGTGTCAGGGTCACCATTTGTTCAGGCGTATCCGCCAGAGCAAATAACCGCCGGGCCGCCGGGCCGGTTGTTTCATCCTTGGTCCGCAAACTCAGCAGACAGGCAATCAGCACCTGGTAGGGATCACGTGAAAACCCCGCCATTTCCGTAACAACAGGCGCGTTCCAATCCGCAGAGGCGCGGCGCAGGATGCCAATAACCCGAGAAATTGTTCTATTCGTCACCACTGCTCTATCCTCTCTCCGCTCTCTGTATGGTGACAATGGTGACGGGCAGGGGCAAGTGGTCTTCCCGCTCACGCACTTCTTCCTGAGTCCATTGTAATCCTGCTCGGTCGAGCTGCTGGTAGAAGTCTTGGGTATTCGTCCGTTTGGCATCGGCAAGGATGGCCCGTCCGGCGGGAGAGAGATGCGTGGCGAGAAAACGCACCAGGGCGGGGAAGGTCGGTCTGTCGTATAAAATCTCCGCCCCAAGGATGAGCGAGAAACGAGTCTCCAGGACATCCTGGGTAAAGTCGAGCGACCGCGCCTCGTATTGCGAGCATCCGTTTAACCGCGCGTTCTCCCGTGCAAAGGACACTGCGTCAGCTTCCTTGTCGGCAAAGGTGACCAGCCCCCCTTTTTGCGCGGCGACGATGCCGGTCAGCCCGAGTCCGCAGCCGAGGTCAAGCACAGTCTGGTCTCGGATGTCGATACAAGCGTCTATATAGCGGGCCAGGGTCAGCGCACCGGTCCATAGGTGCGCCCAGTATGGCGGCTCCTCGATGTCGTCGCGCAGCAGGGCCTCGCGGTCAACCAACCGCTCAAGGTCTTTTACGCGGAGCAGGGTCAGCGTGCGTGCGCCTATAACTACCTCGATAGGCTCCGAAGAGTACACGGGTGCAGCTTTTTTGTGTGATTGGAGGACACGTTTCCTCTTTGCCTCATATGTCAGGGCGTTCACTCAAACGCACTCAACCCGGTAATATAGCGACCAAGCGTCAGGCGGTGGATATCCTCGGTGCCTTCGTAGGTATTGACCGTCTCAAGATTGAGGAGGTGCCGAATGACCGGATACTCATCCGTGATGCCGTTCCCACCGAGAATGTCCCGAGCGAGCCGCGTAGTGTGCAACGCGGTCGAAACATTATTCATCTTGGCCATGCTGACCTGGTCCGGCCGCATCTTGCCGGCGTCTTTGAGCCGGCCGAGCCGGTACGCCAAAAGCTGCGCCTTGGTGATCTCGGTCAGCATGGTGACGAGTTTGGCCTGCACGAGTTGATAGCCTCCAATCGGGCGCGAGAACATCTTGCGGTTTTGGGCGTAATCAACCGCGCACTCATAGCAGGCCATGGCTGCCCCGGTTGCGCCCCAGGAAATCCCGTAACGCGCTTGGGTCAGGCACATGAGCGGGGATTTAAGACCACCGGACTTCGGCAGCAGATTGTCCTCAGGAATCCAACAATCCTCGAAAATCATCTCCGAAGTCACGGACGCCCGAAAACTGAATTTTCCGTCAATGTTTTGTCGAGTGAAGCCGTCGCGTTCTTTTTCGACCAGGAAACCACGAATCACATCCGTGCCGTCCTCTTCGAGCTTGGCCCACACCACGGCCACGTCAGAGATTGAACCATTGGTAATCCAGCGCTTGGTTCCGTTGAGCAGGTAGCCCCCGTTTTCCCGCCGCGCACGGGTTATCATTCCGCCCGGATTTGAGCCAAAGTCCGGTTCAGTCAGGCCAAAGCACCCAATCGCCTCGGCCCGCGCCAGACGGGGCAGCCAGAATTTCTTTTGCTCCTCCGAGCCAAACGTCAGAATCGGATACATGACCAAGGACGACTGCACGCTGGCGAATGAACGCAGCCCACTATCCCCGCGCTCAAGCTCCTGGCTGATCAGGCCGTAGACAACGCTGTTCATACCAGCGCCGCCGTACTCGGTTGGCACGGTCACCCCCAGAAAGCCCAACTCGGCTAGTCGAGGGACGAGTTCCATGGGAAAAGAGCCTTCGCGGAAGCACTGCTGCACCCTGGGCATGAACTCCTCATCCACGAAGCGGCGCGCCACATCGCGTACCAGGCGTTCTTCTTCACTCAGCAATTCTTCAATCTGGTAGAAATCGGTGTCTATTAAATCCGCCACGGCAGACTCCCTTCGCATGGAAACTGACTTTATCCCAGCCGTCTCAGCTACCCGGCGTCCAGGCCGCGCGGTTGTCCTTCACCCCGGGGGTCGGAGACCCCGGTTATCAGGCCGGATTCCCGGTCAACATGAAGCGCCTGGATGTTACCGAAGCGAGAACGCTTGCCGGGCCCCCATTCCACGACTTTCACATTGTGGCCCATAGCCTGAAGCTTTTCGACGAGTCCGTTCGATGCACTCCCCGTTTGGACTTCCAGGTTCAGCCGATCTGGATACCACTGATGATGGATGCGCGTGGCAAACATGGCATCCGGCAGGGACATCTGGTAGGCGAGGACATTGAGCATGACTTGCAGGACCGAGCTGATAATGCGCGATCCACCGGGTCCGCCGATCACGAGTTCGACTTTTCTGTCCCGGGTCACAATGGTTGGACTCATGCTGCTCAGTGGCGTCTTCCTGGGGGCAATGGCATTCGCGTCCGTATTGCCGATCAGACCAAAGGCGTTGGGTTGCTCGGGCTGGGCATTAAAGTCGTCCATCTCGTCGTTGAGCATAATACCGGTCCCAGGCACCATGACCCCGCTGCCAAAATACAAATTGACCGTCTGGGTTGTGGCCACGGCATTTCCGTCTTTGTCAATGACGGACAGATGGGTTGTACTCGTCGACTCCAGCGGTCCTGTTGGTGTTTGCGGAATACCCTGACTGGGCGTGGCTTTGGAGACATCTATCTGCGCTCGTAGGTCTTCCGCGTATACGGGAGAGACGAGACGCTCAACCGGAACGCTCACAAAATCCGTATCGCCCAGGTAGCGGGCTCGGTCGCGAAAGGCCCTGCGCAGGGTTTCCGTCAGGATATGCGTGGCGCCGGGAGTTTGGAAGCCGATCTTTTGCAGAGGAAATCCCGACAGGACGTTCAGCATCTGGACAAGCAGGACGCCGCCAGAACTCGGCGGCGGCATGGAGTAAATACGCCTCCCCTGGAAACTTCCCGTCACCGGCGTGCGGTCAATCACGCTATACTGATCCAAGTCTTCCTGGGTCAGCAAGCCGCCTATCCGTTGCATTTCCGTGACAATCGCCTCTGCCACCCGGCCGGTGTAAAAAGCGTCTTTGCCGTCCTTGGCAATAGCCCGCAGGGTGTTGGCCAAGTCTTTTTGGACAAAGAGGTCTCCCTGGCTGAGCGGTTGATCGTTTCGGTAATACACCGTCCGGGTCGCGTCGGATTCCCCCAGGACCTCGGCTCGGTAGGCAATGGCGCGGGCCAAATGCGGGTAGACCGGAAATCCCTCGTCTGCCAAACGGATGGCGGGTTGCATGACCTCTGCGAGCGATAAGCTACCGTATCGTTGCTGGACCTCCACTAGGCCGGCAACAGTACCGGGCACGGCAACGGCCAGCGGTCCGGTTCGACTCAGAGAAGGAACGGCTTCTCCGTCCCGGACAAACATGTCTCTGGTGGCTTTGAGCGGAGCCCGTTCGCGGAAATCAATTGCCAGCGTTTTGCGTTCCTTCGCCAGAGAGAGCAACAGAAAACCGCCGCCGCCTATTCCGGTTGACTGTGGTCTGAGCACACTAATGGCGAAGGATGTCGCAACCGCAGCATCAACCGCGTTGCCTCCCCGGCGGAGCATAGCGACGCCGGCTTCGCTCGCCTGCGCGTTCGCGGCAACGACCATACCGTGCCGGGAGGTTGAGATGAACGGAGAGTGTTCTCTGAGGCCGGGCGCATCCGCGCCATACACCATCCCGGTCAGGGGACTGAATACAGCCAGCAATAAGAGAATCTGCTTTCCTCTTTGAAAAGTTCGAGCCTTCAGCATCATGTTTTCCTCATGCAGACGGAAACGAATATAAGCGAGAGAGAGAAGAGCAACAATCCCTCTCGTCGATAGATTGACTTCAAAAGACGGGGTTGGTACGGTTCTCGCCAGGCCCTTCGACAGGCTCAGGCCTGTCTTGAGCGGAGCCGAAAGGACAAGGAGGACACGCCATGGCTTCGGTGAATAAAGCGATTATTATTGGAAATCTGGGCAGGGATCCGGAAGTCCGCTATACGCAGAGTGGGCAGGCCATGGCACGCTTTACTGTGGCCACGACAGATACCTGGACGGACCGGGACAATAGCCGGCAGGAACGCACAGAATGGCACAACATTGTGGTCTGGGGCAAGCAGGCCGAAACGTGCGGCCAGTATCTGTCCAAAGGTCGGCAGGTCTATATCGAAGGGCGTATCAAAACACGAAAATTCGAGGATAAGGAGGGTAAAGAGCGCTATTTCACCGATATTGTTGCGCAACGCGTACACTTCCTTGGAGGCGCTGGTGGTGGCGCACGTTCGGGCCAATCGTTTGATGACGGGCCAAGTGGCGGCTTTGACGATGTTGGAGCAGGGTCAGTCCCCCCAGATGATGATGTGCCGTTCGTGCGATCCGATATGAGTGCAGGACTCCCATGGGAGTTCACTCAGAAGGTTCTATAGGAGAACAAGATGGGGCACTCAAACTGCATTACCATGATGGTGAAATTCCATCTCCTTGGGTGTCAAGGTAACAGCGTGTTCCACTCTTCGGAGACTGATTATCAAAGAGGGGCAAGCATGGAGCAAAAGGTAGTAACTAGGGGCCCCACCTAGAACCCTACCGAGCAGAGTATGGAAAGGTTACGCGAGAAACCTGTGTCTGAACTGCCGTTATGTCGAAGTAGCGAAATGAGGACTGACACGCTACAGCCAAAAGGCCACGGAGGAAATGAAGAATCTTGGTGTGAATGGGCCAGGATTGACACTCTTCAAGTACTCCCGGTGGAAAGCAGGAACCTACCCCATACGACAAATGGTGATGCGGAACGGAGTAACCAGTATGTGACCCTCCTCGGAGTAGGTAATCAGCCGTATGTCACATACAGGAAGGATTCCCCAAGAAGCCAAGGCCAAGAGTAATGTCTTGGATATGCTGACGTGGGGACGGTCTTATGGAAGATAGAGTGGCAAGTAGCAGTACACAAGTCATGGACCAAGAGAAATCTTGGTATGAATGGAACACTGTCAATTGGAAGAAAACCGAGAGACAAGTGTTTAAGCTGCAAAAGCGAATCTATCAAGCCTCAAGACGTGGTGACAGAAAGACAGTGCATAGATTGCAACGTCTTCTCACAACATCAAGGAGTGCCAAGCTCCTGGCAACGAGAAAGGTAACTCAAGATAATCGAGGGAAAAGGACGGCAGGGGTAGATGGACGTACAGCCATCATGCCAAGCCAACGATGTAAACTAGCCAGAAGGCTGGACATCGCCAAGAAACCTTCGCCGGTCAGACGTATCTGGATACCCAAACCTGGGGAGAAAGAACAAAGACCACTTGGAATACCAACCTAGAAGTACACCATAGAGATGGAAACCGAGAGAACAACCAGAAGGATAACCTAGGAGTTCTACACGGTCACTGCCATGACGAAATCCACAGAGGTGTGATTGACAAGCACCATAAGATTGAGGAGCCGGATGACTTGAAAGAGTCAAGTCCGGTTCTGAAGCCGAGTATACTTGGTGACAAGTATGCTTAGGGTAACTAGCCGGGCTTTTCTCTATAATATCTACGCAATCTCAGCGTAGCCGGGCTGTATCACTGCCCGGCCCTCGGGATTGGTAGTCTCATACCGATATATCCCAGCCTGCTCATCTGACCAGATATTGGTCGTAATCGTCTGGGCGGGAAACACGGGTCGTGCAAACCCGGCGCTGAGCCGCTTGAGCCGGCGAGGGTCCTTGTCACATACGCTGTCAATAATCGCTTTTGAGGCAAACGCCAGCGTGCACATGCCGTGGACGACAATGCCGGGCAGCCCTGCCAGCCTGGCAACATTTTCATCGACGTGAATGGGATTGTGATCGCCTGATGCGTTCGCATAGCGAAATGTTTGATCCGCGTCGATGGTCTGGGAGATGCGATGCAGGGGTTCGGGAGTCTCGTCGGTTACTGTTCTCGTCCGGGGATGACGTCCTTGCCCTCGGATAAAGGCAGTAAACGTGATGAGTTGAATGGTTTCGCCCGTCTGATTCCAGCAATGGAGATCAACGGCCAGAGACTCCCCGCTAGGCTGCTCCTCAATAGCCACAATTTTTGCCGTACTGTGGATAGTGTCTCCGGGAATAACGGGACGGGAAAAGCGCATATCTTGCTGGCTGTGCACCAGACGGAGGACATTGACATTCAGCTCGGCGTCGGTCACGACCGTCATCAGCGAGAGCCAGCTTGCCACAGCACCAAACAACGGTGGCGCAAGAATGCCTTCAGGTCTATCTGCGTCAAAAAACCAAGCGTTATCCTCATTGTACGCGCGTGCGTAGGCCATGATTGCCTCAGCACTGACGACATACGACTGCGGGTCGTATTCTTTGCCAAGCAGGCTCCTATTGAGTCCCATAGTCTCAATCCCAGTACCCATCATCGACAAAACTGATATAGCGGCCTTTGCCAATAATGAGGTGGTCCAGAATGTGGACGCCCATCACCTCCCCGACCTCCCTGAGGCGCTGGGTGATTTTGAGGTCTTCCTGGCTCGGCATAGGATCGCCACTAGGGTGGTTATGCACCAGGATCGCCGCCGCGGCTGACTCGCGGATGATAGGCTGAAAAACCTCACGTGGGTGGACTAAGGAAGAGGTCAAAGACCCCTCCGAGATACGTACGTCTTTGAGTTTTCTGTTCTTGGCGTCCAAGAGAAGCACGTGAAATTCTTCTTTTCTGAGGCTGCCGAGTTGTTCACGGTAGTGATTGAAAACATCAAGGCTGGAACTAAATGACTCGCCACGTCGAATTTCTTCTTGTGAGAAGCGCTTCGCAATCTCCAAAGAGGCTTTTATCTGTGCGGCTTTTGCCGGCCCGATACCTTTGACCTCGCACAGTTCGGCCGTGCTCGCCTCTTCCAGTTTTCGGAATGAGTCACTAAAACGAGAGACAAGCGCCCGCCCGTGGTCAAGCGCACTCTGGCCTGAACTTGCATCACCGGTCCGAAGAATAATGGCAATGAGTTCTGCATTGGAGAGGGTTGCCGCCCCGTGCTCAATCAGCTTCTCGCGCGGCCGGTCAGATTCGGGCCAAGTATGGATGGGCGACGCCATGACTGAGGACTCACCACCACGCGGTGATTGCAGCCTTTCCTACTTTTTCTTCTTTTTTTTGCCGGCGGAACATCGGGACATTTTGTCTTTTTTCGCGAGCAAACGGTCAAGTTTCATATTGAGATTGAGCAGATTGCCTTGGACCTCTTCAACCTTTTCAACCAAATGCTCATAGTCTGTCCTGGAGGGTATATTCAGCAGGGAGAGTATCGTCTCCATATTGCGGGCGACTTCTTCTTGCGCCTGAGCAGCGTCCCGAAACGTCTTCTCCATAACGTCGTGCATACACCCCTGTGCCAAGAGGTCCTTTACAAGATTTGTAAAGTTCTCTCTATTTGCCTCGTAGAGCTTCTCGAAAACCGTTTTGTCTTCGTCCATACCTTGGGAGAAGATGCCGCTCAGGAAAATAAGAGATAACCAACCGCGTCAGAAGTAGGAGGATCGCGTGGATTTCGCCGTCTTTCTCGGGTATTTCACCGGCTTACGTTTCCTCGACGAGACCATTGACTTTCCGGCTCTTGTTGGGACGACGCTCTTTATTCACTTTCTTGACGGGATTGCCTGCGGCCTCATGGCCAAGAGGAATCACCGGTCGCTCTACCCCTGGGTCGTGAGTGGGCTGCTGTTTGGCATATGGGCCCTCACGCTGCTCATTCTCCTGGTGATACGGGGAAAAGGAAGAAAGGGCGAGAAAGAGTAAACGTACCCTTCAATTCAAATAGATAGAAGCTGGACACGTTTACTCTTTGCTGAGTGAGCCCCGCCTTTCAGTATGCGAGCCGTCTTATCCGCAATTCTGGAGACAGTCCCGTATGGGATCCAGGTCAGGAAGTTGGCTGGCGTCCTCTGTAATCCAGGCGTACCGGACTGTCCCGCTCTTATCTACGACAAAGGCCGAACGTTTGGAGACGCCTTTGAAACCGAGCAAGTCGTCATAGAACGACCCATACGCTTGAGAGACTTCTTTATTGAAGTCACTCAGCAGTGGAAAATCATAGCCTTCTTTCGCCGCCCACGCGTCAAGCGAGAACGGGCTATCCACACTAATAGCCACAACCTGAGTATCGTCATTCTGCAAAGTATTGATATTGTCTCGAACCGAGCACAATTCTTTCGTTCAACCACCGGTAAAGGCCAAGGGAACAAAAAGGATGACGGTATTCTTCTTCCCCTTTGCCTCGCCGAGTGCAAAATCCTGCATTTTATTGGTCTTGAGTGTGAAATCCGGTGCCGTTTGGCCTATCTGAATGCTCATACTGCTCCTCCTCCATATTGTGTGAATTGAGAACCGTTTCTGCGATCAATGCGATACTGGAGACGTATCCATCCGCACCAACGTTAAAGAGTTTGACACCTTGGGTATTCCTGCCGATCACCCGTAACTCAGCAACCCGAAGTCGTATTATCTTGCCGCTATCCGTCACGAGCATCAAGTCATCCTCCTCCTTCACCTGCCGAACACCACAGACCTCTCCGGTCTTGCCCGAGGTGCGCATCGTACTGATTCCTTTCCCCGCGCGCGCCTGTAGCCGATAGTCCTCTCTCCTGCTCCGCTTACCATACCCTTGAGACGACACAGTGAGAAGGGTGGCCTCTTGATTGAGGATTTCAAGAGAAACAACCTCATCCTCCTCTTCCAGAGTAATCCCTCGAACGCCAGATGTGTCGCGTCCAGTTGCTCGGACTTCTTCTTCTGCAAATCGAATCGCTTTTCCGTTTCTGGTCGAAAGGAGTATCTCTTGTTTCCCGTCCGTGAGTTGGACGCCGATAACCTCGTCTTCGTCCCCAAGAGTAATGGCGATAATTCCGCCGCGGCGAGGATTTGCATACGCCGTGAGCTTCGTTTTTTTGACTTGTCCTTTGCGGGTCGCAAAAACAATAAAACCGTCGTCTTGGAACTCTCGGATAGGGAGAAAGGCTGAAATTTTCTCACCTTCCTGCAGCGGCAGAAGATTAATTATCGCTTTTCCCTTTGCCATGCGGCTGCCCTGAGGAATTTCGTGGACTTTCACCCAATACACTTTACCGATTGAGGAGAAAAACAACAGAAAGGCATGCGTAGAAGAGATGAAGATATGCTCAACAAAGTCTTCTTCTCGGGTTGTTGCACCAACAACCCCTTTTCCTCCCCGACGCTGAGAGCGGTATTCGGTCAGTGGGTTTCTCTTGATGTAGCCGGCGTAGGATATGGTTACCACGACGTCTTCTTCAGCAATTAAATCTTCGTCCGAGAGATCTGCGCCGGCGTGCAGTATCTCTGTCCGCCGCTCGTCGGAAAATCGGCTCCGTAGATCGGTCAGCTCGTCTTTGATCACGCCGTCGATCTTGTGGGGACTGGCCAGAATACTTTGCAGGGAAGCAATAGCACTGAGCGTTTCACTGTGCTCGGAGAGAATTTTTCCCTGTTCCAGCTGGGTGAGTCGCTGCAAGCGCATATCAAGAATAGCCTGTGCCTGCGTCTCAGTCAGCGAAAATCGATCCATAAGGGCTTGCCGGACGCTCGCTGGGTTCTGCCCGTGGCGAATGATGTGGAGCACGGGATCAAGGTTGTCCAGCGCGATTTTGAGCCCCTCAAGGAGGTGGAGGCGTTCGTTGGCTTTCTGAAGATCAAAGGCAGTCCGGCGTCGGACCACCTCCCGGCGGTGTTCAAGAAAGTGCAGGAGGGTGTCTTTGAGCGTCAGGAGGCGAGGGCGGCCGTCGACGATAGCCAGAAGAATGACCCCAAACGAGTCCTGAAGAGGGGTCATTTTATACAACTGGTTGAGAACGACGTGTGGGACAACGTCTCTTTTCAGCTCGATAACGATGCGCATGCCATGCCTGTCGGACTCGTCACGCAGGTCGGAGATTCCGGTAATACGCTTCTCGTTGACCAGATCGGCCATACGCTCGATCAAACGGGCTTTATTTACCTGATACGGGATCTCGTGGGCAATAATACGACCCTTTCCGGTCTTCTCGTCTTCTTCTATGGATGTCCGGGCTCGCATCTGAACGATACCTCGCCCGGTTTCATAAGCGCTCCGTACTCCGGAGCGTCCGTGGATGTACGCTCCGGTGGGAAAGTCTGGACCGGGGATATACTCCATGAGGTCACGGTTTTCGAGGTCCATGTTCTCGATCAGAGCCAGGACAGCATCAATGACTTCGCCCAAATTGTGAGGGGGAATATTTGTTGACATCCCCACAGCAATTCCAGATGAGCCGTTGACCAGGAGATTTGGAAATTTACTTGGAAGAACCGCTGGTTCGTGACTGGTATCGTCATAGTTCGGGATGAAATTAATGGTCTCTCGGTCGATGTCGGCGAGCAACTCCGAGGTGATTCGGGTCATGCGGACTTCGGTATAGCGCATGGCGGCGGGGGGGTCGCCATCAACTGAGCCAAAGTTTCCCTGGCCGTCAATGAGCGGATAGCGCAAAGAAAAATCCTGTGCCATGCGGACAAGCGTGTCATAGACAGCCGAATCTCCGTGTGGGTGGTATTTTCCAATCACGTCGCCCACGACACGGGCAGATTTCTTATATGGACGATTCCATTCATTCCCAAGGTCGTGCATGGCGTACAGGACGCGCCGATGGACCGGCTTCAATCCGTCACGAACATCGGGCAACGCGCGACCAATAATCACACTCATGGCGTAGTCCATATAGGACTGCCGCATCTCCTGCTCAATATTGACAGAAGGAAGAGGATGGGTATCCGGATGGGCTTCCATACAGAGAATATACCTTACTAATTATAATGGGGGGTGGGGATTAGATATCAATATTCTTGGCGGAGAGTGCGTTCTCAGAGATGAATTTTCGTCTTGGTTCGACTTCACCTCCCATGAGAGTAGAAAAGACCTCGTCAGCCTCGTAGGCATCCTCAATCCTGACCTGCAAAAGAGTCCGTGTTTCTGGGTTCATTGTTGTTTCCCAGAGCTGCTCAGGATTCATCTCCCCAAGACCCTTATAGCGCTGAATATCGACCCCTTTTCTGGAGCGGGCCAAGATTGCCTCAAGGACTTCCTGCTGACTTCCCAGGGTGAGAGCAGTATCTAAAGAGGAAACGTGTCCAGCATCTGCATGTCTATTGGAGGATACGTTTCCTCTTTTCACAGAGAAAGTGAAAGGAGCCGGGCCGATATTCGCAAGCGCATCCAACAATCTTTTCACTTCCACGGCCTCTGCTGACTCAATAAAGTCTCGGTCAAAGACCACCCTTTGCCCGGAACCGTTCAGCCCCTGGATAACGATAATCTTATACCCACCGAGTTTTCTGTCTTCCTCTATGGAAAAAGCGATGGGGCCGCGGTCCGTCAGTTCCTTTTCGACTGTAGAGATGAGGGACTCAAGAAGGATACGACTGCTGAAAGCAGTAGGAGAGAGGTCTGGATGAGCGAGAAGAGAACAGACGATATTGCGAGTTCTTCCTTTCCGTTCAACCAGATCAAGAATGCTGTTCAGACGGAGGGAGTTCTTGACCCATGTTTTCAGATGTTCCCCTTCAAGTTCCCCCACCAGGACGTGTTCAACACCGAGATCGACCAAGAAGTCATTGAGTTCGGCGTCATCTTTCAGGTAATGATCGGTTTTTCCTTTTCTGACCCTATAGAGGGGGGGCTGAGCAATACACAAATATCCCTCTTCGATAATGCCGGGGAGCTGACGATATAAGAAAGTCAGCAGTAAGGTACGGATATGGGAACCGTCAACATCCGCGTCTGTCATAATGATAATCTTATGGTAGCGCAGTTTGGAGAGGTCCGTTTCTTCCTTCCCGACCCCAGCCCCCAAAGCGGATATCAGCAGACGGATTTCCTGGGACGAAAGCATTTTGTCGAAGCGTGCTTTTTCGACATTCAGAATTTTCCCCCGCAGCGGTAGAATAGCCTGCGTCCGCCTGTCTCGGCCTTGCTTTGCTGACCCTCCGGCAGAATCCCCCTCTACAAGAAAAATTTCACTTTTTTCCGGGTTCCGCTCCTGGCAGTCGGCCAGTTTCCCTGGGAGAGACCCGGAATCAAGGGCCCCCTTCCGCCGTGTGAGCTCACGCGCCTTCCGAGCCGCCTCACGAGCTCGTGAGGCCTCAACACTCTTGTGGGCTATCTTTTTGGCCTCTGCTGGATGCTCCTCAAGATAGATTCCGAGCTTCTCGTTAATCAGAGATTCGACAAATCCTTTGACATCGCTATTGCCGAGCTTGGTCTTTGTCTGTCCTTCAAATTGAGGTTCTGGAACTTTCACGCTGATAATTGCGGTCAGACCCTCTCTAATATCTTCTCCTTGAACGCTTTCCTGGTCTTTCTTGAGAAGGCCGAGTGACCCAACGTAAGAATTGATAGTCCTGGTCAGCGCCGCCTTGAGTCCAACGAGATGCGTTCCCCCTTCTGTCGTGTTGATGTTGTTGGCAAATGAATAAATACTTTCGACATATCCGTCGTTCCATTGGAGAGCAATTTCAGCTGAGGTTCCGTACTTTTCCCCTCTGAAATATATCACCTCGTTGTGCAGTGGTGTTTTCGCGTGACCAAGGTGCTCAACAAAAGAAACGATCCCGCCTTCATAGAAGAAGTCGTGACGTTTATCTGGCTCCCTTTCATCAACAATAGAAATGTGAAGGCCTGGGTTAAGAAAGGCGAGTTCACGAAGCCGCCTTGAGAGGATATCGAAGCTGAAAGCTCTTTCACCAAAAACCTGAGTGTCGGGCGTGAAAACAACTTTTGTTCCACTCCCCTCAGCCTGCCCGATCTCTTTCAACTCGTTGTCCGGCTGACCTCGATGGTAACGTTGGAAATAGATTTTCCCTTCTCTCCTGATCTCGATTTCAAGGATTTCTGATAGTGCGTTAACGACGGAAACACCAACACCGTGCAGCCCTCCAGAAACTCGATATGCTCCTTTATCGAATTTTCCACCGGCATGAAGCTTAGTAAGGACGACCTGAGCGGCTGAAATACCCTCGGTCGGATGATTTTCCGTTGGAATGCCCCGGCCATTATCGACAACGGAGACATGTCCTTCAGTGTGAATGGTTACAGTAACGTAAGTGCAGTAGCCGGCGAGTGCTTCATCGACAGAATTGTCAACAATCTCAAAAACGAGATGATGAAGTCCTCTCTCCGCGGTATCGCCGATGTACATTCCCGGCCTCTTGCGGACCGCTTCGAGACCTTCGAGTACCTTGATTTGTCCTGCCCCATAGTCTTGTTCGAGCATGTACTTCCCAAAGGAGGCAGGTAGGTTTAAGGATTTGTAACACACCTCCTCTTTTCGATACCAAAGCTTAGCATTTTCTCTACGTTACGTAAACCACAGGATAAATAAAACAGTTTTATATCAATTTATTTTCATAGGCATTATGACATAGGAAAATTCACGGCTCTCCTTTTGCTGAAGGAGTCCAGGGCTCATCTCGTCTTTAAGAAAAAGGACAACAGAATCCCCTTCGTTCATGACGTTCAACGCCTCGGTCAGGTATCTTCCATTAAACCCAATTGATAATCCATCCCCAGCGTATGAGGCCGCAATCTCCTCTGTTCCCTCGCCCACATCCGGAGTATTGACGGAAACCTCGATCTTGTCTTTTTCAAACTGTAATTTTATCCCCCGAGAGCGTTCTGTTGTGAGAATCAAAATACGACGGAGAGCGCTGAGGAATTCGTCTCGGGGAAACTCAATACGGTGCGTATGCTCTTTTGGAACAACTTGCTGGTAGTCAGGAAAGTCTCCTTCAATCAGACGCATAAAGAGTTCGGTTGTCTCCTTCTTCAGGTTGACGATCGAATCATTGACGGAAACGTCTATTGTCCCCTCGCTCCGCTCAAGGAGTTTCCGTGTTTCAACCAAGCCTTTTTTCGGAAGTATGACGCTCGGCCAATCGGGTAGAGCGGGAGTATCAACCTCCCGCTCTATGAGAGACAGGCGGTGTCCATCACTGGCAACCATACGGACCTTACCCTCTTTCTGGGTCTCGAGATAGACGCCGCTGAGGTTTTGTCGTGTCTCGTCGGGTGAGGTTGCAAAGAGAGTTTTTTCGATCATCTCCCGCAAGGTTGGCCCGGGCAAAGATATGAATTGGCCAAAAGAGGAGGGCTCCTTCTGCTTCTCTTTTTGTCCGGTTATTGTGGGGAATTCTTTGGGATCCAGACCTGCGATTCTGAAGCGGGATTTTCCACTATTGACGTCGACCCATCCATTTCCACTTGAGCGTAAACGGACCTGACCGGATGGCAACTCACGAATGATCTCATACAATTTTCGCGCATCCGCTGTCATTGATCCGGCCGCTTTTACGTCAGCCTGACACTGCTGGCGGATACCAATTTCGAGGTCTGTTGCCCCAAGGGAAATAACTCCGTCGTTCTCTCCTGTAGAGTCTGATTCAATAAGAACATGGGAGAGCATAGGGAGAGAAGATCGTCTCTCAACAACACCCTGGACCAGATATAAACACTGAAGGAGGTCTTCCTTACCGACGCTGAATTCCATGTCCTCCTCCCTTCTTCCCTTTTCTCTGCTTACTACTACTTATTTTTTATATTTATATATATAAATAGATAGTAGTAGTAGTAGGGCCTGTGGATATGTGGATAAGTGAGTTAAGTATTTGTTTATAATAGAAAAGTTATCCACAGGGGGGTGTGGATAACCTGTGGATAACTTCAGGAAAGCTGTGGATAACTTTTTCCGTCTCCTTCTAACATCATGAGTTATCCACAGGTTATCCACAGGTTATCCACAGGTTATCCACAGGTTATCCACAGGTTATCCACAGGTTATCCACAGGTTATCCACAGGGCGAAGAGCCTACTCATAAATCATGATCTCTATTCTATTGACAATATCGCGCAGCTCTTCGTCTCTTTTGAAACGATTTTCAATTGCATGACAGGCGTGCAGAACCGTCGTGTGATCTTTTCCTCCAAATCGCATTCCGATCATTGGATAGGAGGCGCCGGCAATCTTGCGGCAGAGAAACATGCCAACCTGCCTTGGAAACGAAACCATCTTTGCCCGTTTCTTTGAAGTTATGTCAGCAACGCTGACGCCAAAATACTTACTCACCGTTCTCTGTATGGTCTCAATCGAGACTTTCTTTTCCTGGTCTGTGATTGAGTTCTTGAGAACCTGCCGTGCAAAGTTGACAGTGATATCGGCCTGATTCAAGGCGGCCAGCGCTCCTAATCGCGTCAGGCCGCCTTCAAGCTCTCGGACGTTTGAGGTCACATGGGAGGCAATAAAAAGGGCAACATCGTCGGGGAGGGGGATACGTCTTGCGCGTGATTTTTTTTGCAGAATTGCTACCCGAGTCTCAAGGTCGGGCGGCTGGATATCGGCGATCAATCCCCATTCGAAACGGTTCCGTAGCCGCTCTTCGAGCCCACCAATCTCATTTGGGAACTTATCGGACGTTAAGATAATCTGCTTGCTCGACTCATGAAGGGAATTAAAGGTGTGAAAAAACTCTTCTTGTGTTCGCTCGCGACCGGACAGAAACTGAACATCATCAAGAATAAGAACATCTGCGCGACGGAATCTATTTTTAAATTCCGTCATTCGATTCTTTCGTAAATGAGCAATTAGTTCATTGGTAAAAGACTCTGAGGACAGATAGACAGTCTTATCCTTTCCTTGCTTTCCCGATGTTTCGTGTCCAATAGCATTAATGAGATGGGTCTTGCCTAACCCAACCCCCCCATAGATGAATAATGGATTGTAGCTTTTCCCTGGGTGTTTACTGACCGCCTTGGCCGCGGCATGAGCAAACTGATTGCCGCCACCGACGACAAAAGAGGAAAATGTATAATTCTGAATAAGTCCATCTTTCTTTCCCCTCCCTTTTCCCTGGGCTGTCTGTTCTTTCTCTTCTTCTGGAAAGAGTTCTCCTTGCGGCTTTTCCTGTACATGCAAGACGAGGTGCGTTGGCTGACCAAGAACCTCGGTAAATGCGTTTTCCAGGGGGCCGACGAGATTGCTGAGTAGCCAATCCCTAAAGAGCAGGCTTGGTACTTCAAGGTGAAACGTGTCGTCTTGGAGCCCAAGGGACCGAATCGGTTTCAGCCAGGTTTCACTATTCGTCCTTCCTACTTGTCCTTCAACAATCCCCAACACTCGTTCCCACACCCGATGCATGCCGTGTCCTTCCCCCACTCAACAAAATTTATCCACAGGTGTGGATAACTCGATAACTTCCTGTTTAGACTAGGGAAATATCTGTCGTCTGACGGAGTTATCCACATACATTTGTCTTTCTGCCTCGCCTTCTGCCCCGGGAGAATCCCGTTCACCAACTGCACAGTCAGAGGGGCGGGAAGAAGACCCATGTCTATCCGAATCAATGTGCCGCTTAAAATTTATAAGGCCAGAGAGGATAGCGTCACTGTGTCCTAAGCTCCTTCCCTAAAGAATGCAAGGAAGAGAGTAAACTTTTTCCAAAGTCGTGAATATTCCTAGAAAAAATTAAATTCATAACACAATGTGATTTTATAAAAATTAGAGTATTGAGCAATCAGGTTTGTATCTCTTTATTTTTTATTGTTTTTCTGAACACGTTGATTATAAAAAAATATTCAATGAGGTCACATGTTGTTATGAATCCTGATAAGAGAGCCTTGGGAGAGGAGATTCTCAGGACCCCGAGTCATATGGGTACTCCGTATGAGAAGAGTTCTTTTGTCTTGACTCTCCTATGAGTGGGTGGTAGCAGGGGGAATCCCCACAATGGGACGTGGGGAGACGCTGATGTCAACGTCGCAAAAACTCTTCAATGAATCGCAAAAATATATTCCGGGGGGCGTGAACAGTCCGGTCCGGGCGTGGCGGGCTGTAGGTGGTGATCCTCTTTTTATCAACCGGGGGAAAGGGTGCCGCGTTACTGACGCGGATGGGCGCGAGTATATAGACTACGTCGGCTCCTGGGGACCGTTAATAGCCGGACATGCGCATCCACAGGTTGTTGGTGCACTTGAGCGGGTGGTGAGGAACGGGACGAGTTTTGGTGCCCCAACGGCAAAAGAGATTGAGCTGGCAAAAACGCTTACACAGACCATTCCATCAATTGAGAAGGTCCGCCTGACCTCCTCGGGTACAGAAGCGACCATGACCGCCCTGCGTCTCGCCCGTGGCTATACTGGTCGTGCGAAAATCATCAAGTTCTCGGGCTGCTACCACGGTCATACCGATGCGCTTCTGGTGAGAGCCGGGTCCGGGGCACTGACGTTGAGCACCCCGGACAGTCAAGGGGTTCCCGAGGCCTTTAGCAGCATGACGCTTGTGGCTGAGTACAACAATCTCTCCAGCGTACGAGCGTGCCTAGAGGCGGACCCGGAAGGAGTGGCCGCTATTATACTGGAGCCGGTCCCCGGAAATATGGGCCTCGTCCTGCCCGAGCAAGGCTTTCTTGAGGGCCTCTGGGAACTCGCTCGGGAGTTTGGAGTTGTGCTCGTCTTTGACGAAGTGATGACCGGCTGCCGTCTCGCTCGTGGTGGCGTTCAAGAGATCTACCACATCGACCCCGATCTCACCTGCCTCGGGAAAGTCGTAGGTGGTGGCCTGCCATTGGCTGCTGTTGGAGGAAAGGCGGCGATAATGGACGTGCTGGCCCCTTTGGGGGGAGTCTACCAAGCTGGGACACTGTCTGGAAATCCGTTGGCTGTGACCGCCGGGGTTGAAACCTTAAAGCTTGTTCACGCCGCTGGAGCCTATGAGCGGTTGAATATGCTCGGAGATATGCTGGCCGAGGGATTACGCGCTGCCATTCGTGAGACTGGAATACACGCCTGTGTGAACCAAATAGGTTCGATGTTCACCGTCTTCTTTGGGATCGATCACGTTCGTGACTATGCCTCAGCAACCCAGAGCGACACCACAATGTTCGCTCGCTATTTTCGCGGTATGAGTGAGCAGGGCATATACCTTCCCCCCTCCCAATTCGAATCCGCCTTTCTTTCTCTGGCGCACGGCGAGGACGATATCCAGGAAACCCTACGGGCAGCCTGGGCGGTCCTTAAGAACCTCGGTAGCTGAGGCAACATGGCCCAGGAGAGTCCATAAAGAGGAAACGTGTCCTCCAATCATACAAAAAAGCCGGATACGCTTCCTCTTTTCGTCACCTACGGGAAGTATGGGGCGCTTGGGTTCGAGTTTGCCGGAGCCATTGTCGCCGGCCTCTTGATTGGCAACTATGCAGACTCACAGTTTGGCACAGCGCCCCTCCTGATGGTCATCGGGGTGATCGTTGGCATGTCAGGAGCGATATATCGTCTGATAATCGTGCTCCGGCGCCTTTCTGCCCGTGAAAAAGCCGCAAAAGACAATTGAGAGAATAGAAATCCTGAACCTTGCTTTAGTTGGGGCTGGTGCCGCTATAGGCTGGATAACGGGAATTCTTCATGTGCCCAGCTTTTTACTTGGCGGTGGAGTGATGCAGGTCAATTTCTGGCTGCTCAAAAAAGCTGTACGCTCCGCGCTCGCTTCCGTCGATGCGCAGGGCCCATGGAATTCCAATCTGAGCAGAAAAATTCGGGTCGCCCTGTGGCTGGCTGCCAAAGCGGGACTCTATGTCTTGCTTCTCAGCGCTGTTTTCGTTCGGTATCCCATTGACGCCAAGAGTTTTGTCGTCGGGGTCCCTTTACTGCTTATTGCCTGCATGATAATCGGCCTGAGCAGACCGAAGGATCAGTCTGAACACCCCCCGACTCCATGCTAATCCGTCCAAAAGACGAATAGTGGCGAGCATACTGAAGGGGAGTGTGAACCGCATCTATGGAACATCATCTCTTTCTCTGGGTTGATCATATTTATGGGCTCAAGCTTCTTCCAGGTCATATCGCTACCTCCCTGATTGTGTCTGTCGTCCTTATTCTCTTTGCTTATATGGCAAAGAGGCAGTTGGCTGCCGCGGACGATGTGGCTGTTCCTGACGACTCGCTGACCTGTCGGAACATGGCCGAACTCCTCACTCAAGGCATATCTGATATGGCCGAGGGTGTACTGGGTGATAAAGCGTATAAATATGTGCATCTGTACGGTAGCTTCTTCCTCTTTATCCTGGTTGCAAACCTCTCTGGGCTGTTGCCTGGATTTTCTCCCCCAACTAGCAATTTCAATGTGACGCTCGCCCTAGGCGTTCTCTCCTTTGTCGCGTATAATTTCTATGCTTTCCAAGAACAGGGCTTGGCCTATTTGAAGCATTTTGTCGGTCCGATCTGGTGGTTGGGCATTTTGATGGTCCCACTCGAACTCATTGATAATTTTGTCCGGCCCTTCTCTCTTTCCCTACGACTCTTTGGGAACATGACCGGTGACCACGTTGTTTTAGAGATATTTACGGACCTGACGAAAGTTGGGATTCCGGTCGTCTTTTACGCGCTTGGGGCCTTTGTTTCCTTAGTGCAAGCGTTTGTTTTTACTCTGCTCAGCATGGTCTACGTCTCTTTGGCCGTTGCCCATGATGAGCATCACTAAGAGAAAGAGAAGAGCAATAGTGAATAAAACCCATTGTCCAGATGGCGGGGAGAGTATGCAGTGGTGAGGAGGATAAGAGGAGGCTGACTCGATACTGCGCTATTGGGACATGAAAGGAGTAGGATGTATGAAGAAAGTATGTGTAACTGGTGTGCTGGCGGTCTGTATGATGCTGCTTACCGCCGGAGCTGCTCTCGCGGCTGACGGAGACGGTGATTCCTCAAGAGGCATGATCGCGCTCGCTGCAGGCCTCGGCATCGGTATCGCTGCCGTGGGTGCAGGCTTGGGTCAGGGCCGTGCGGTGGCTGCCGCCATGGAGTCCATCGGTCGGAACCCAAATTCGGCTGATCGTATCCAGACCCCGATGATCATCGGTATTGCCTTCATTGAGGCGCTGGCTATTTACGCGCTGGTTATTGCGTTTACGCTATCCGGAAGCGTGTAATAGCGGAGTTCAGAAAAAGAAAAGGGCGCCGTCATATACACGGCGCCCTTTTTACAAGAGTTGCTGTCCAAGCCGAACAACCGAAAAGACGGCGAAGACAGCATAAAAGCAGCTAATCCCGACGAGAAGCGTTGTTTTCGCTGGGCCGGGCCGGAACGCCGGCGGGAGCAGCTTTCGATTGATCACCAGTGTCAGCGGCGTGTAGACGGCCATCGCAATCCCACCAAAAAACGCCGATCCCATTAAAAAAAGAATAGGCGGCAGGCTTTCGTACACATAGGTCAAGAAGGTCCCGAGGACGATCCAACCCACGGCGATGATCCCATACCACCAACTCAGTGGCTTCTCTTGCGCCCAGGTGTAGTTGGTGTGCAGGATATCCGCGCCTGTCCGGGCGACTCCGTCGATAAGCGTCAGTTGGGTGCTGAATAAACACGCGATTCCAACCAAAAGAAAAAGAATTTTTCCGAGTCCGCCTCCCACGCTGCCTAAAATCTCGGCTTCCTCCCAGACCAGCATCTCCTGGCTCGGTACGATGCCCTGCGGGTGCAGCACCGCCAGCGCGCCAAAGATAAACAAAAGAATGGTGAACGTGTTGAGGAGCCAGAAAAAGAGCATTTGATCCAATGACAAATGTCTGAACCAGGCACGCCAGCACGCCAGATTGGACTCGGTCACGGCAATCTGAAACGCCCGATCTGAACCAGCATCCTCCTGTTCTCGGAGGGGATTGACTACCTTGGGCATTAGCGCCCCCATTCCCCACCCTTTGTCTCGGATATAGAATGAAAAAAAAAGATTCGCCGTCCCACCGGCTCCGGCAAAAACAACCGAAGAGAACAGAATATACGTCGGCATATCTGGATGCTTGAACGGAAAGTTCAGCATCCCGTGTCCCAGCGCCGCCCAGGTTTCCGTATTGCCAACGACACAGGCAACCAGCATAAGACCGCCCGTTACCACAATGACCAGCAATTCCGTTGTCTTCTCAACCGAAGCATACACGCGCTTAGGGCCGAACAAGACAAAGGCCACACCGGCAAAGGTAATGGCCGTCCAGACCCACGGCTCCCCCCAGCCCTGAGGGCCGACGATGAGCGCTTTGAGCGCGCCGCCGCAGGCCCGCGCCCATCCGGGAAGAATCCAGCCGAGGATGTTGAGAAGAATGAAGATCCAGGCAAAGTGACGCGAGATGCGGCTGAATCCGGCGTAAATACTTTCTCCCGTCGCCAACGTGTAGCGACCAATCTCACAATTAATCCAGAACTGAAGAAAGATACCGAGCAGCGCCGCCCAGGTCATGCCGGCGCCAAATTGCGCGGTATTCCGCGGCCAGACAATCAGCTCACCCGCACCGATCGAGAGCCCGACGAGGACAGCCCCAGGCCCTGCGAGCTTCCAGAAGCCGCGCGCTTTGGGCGGAAGGTCCGCGGTTGTGAAGGCTGTGGGCATCTCTGCGGTGTACTGCCTTAAGACGGGTGTACGGAATTACACATACCCCTGCTGATACAGATACTCCGCCGTCAGGACCGCCCCCTTGGCCGCTCCCATCTTGGTATTGTGGCTGACAAGAAGATATTTCACGGCATACTCAAGGGTCTGATCTGCCCGTAGACGCCCAACCGATGTTGCCATGCCGTCTTCCGCATCACGGTCCAAACGCGGTTGGGGCCGAAACGGGTCATCGTGCACGATGATCATATGCTGCGGAGAAGAGGGCAGGCCCATTTCAACAAACTCTTTGCCAAACCCGACCATCGCCGCCCGGACATCCCCAACCGAGCAAGGGGCGTCCATAGAGACCAACAGCGCCTCGGTATGGCCTTCAAGAACCGGTACGCGGGTACACGTCGCGCTCACCAGAAAGTCGGCGGGTGTAATGGCTCCATTTTCGAAGCGACCAAGAATTTTATGCCCCTCCTTTTCGACCTTCTCCTCTTCGCCGGCAATGAACGGAATGACGTTGTCTATCGTGTCCATTCCGATCACGCCCGGCGAGCGACCGGCCCCGGACAGCCCCTGCATGGAAGTCATGATGACCTTTCTCAGGCCGAATTGATCGAACAGCGGACGGAGGGTAATCGCCAGCCCTATCGTGGTGCAGTTGGGCTGCGTGACAATATAGCCCCGCCAGCCGCGATTTTTTTTCTGCGTATCAATCAGATAGATATGATCCAGATTGACACCCGGAATAAGCAGGGGAACATCCGCCTCTTGCCGAAACGCCGAGGCCGTGCTGACCACTGGCGTCGTCTTGGCGTACACCGGTTCCAGTTCTCGTGCCGGTCCTGATTCGACGGCCGTAAAAACGAGATCGATGCCCGTCAGATTCAGAGACGATGCTTCGTGGACCGGAAGCGGCAGCACGGACTGCGGGGGCTCCTTCTCGCACCACCATCTCCGTGCCCCGGTTTTGGGATCGCGGATGGCTTCTGCATAACTTTTACCCGCTGAGCGCTCTGACGCGGCCAGCAAAGCCACCTCAAACCAGGGGTGATCCTGGAGCGCAACGAGGAATTGCTGACCCGCAATCCCGGTTGCTCCAACAACGGCGACACGCTTTTTCATAGCGGGTAAAACAACGCGAGAGCGGACCCATTGTCAACACCCCGCCTCACTTGAGGACACGTTGACTCTGTCTGCGCTGTTGACTTCTCCAGCACAAGCCCGCAGACTCCTAGCTGACGTTCTACCCGAGGAAATTCTATGGCACTTGAGTACTTTGAAGAGTATGAAGTCGGTACGGAGTTCGAGACCAAAGCGCGAACAGTTACCGAAGCGGATATCGTCAACTTCGTGAACCTGTTCGGCTTTCACGAGCCTTTATTCATGGACATGGAGTTCGTCAAAAACCATAGCTTATTTGAAGGCCGGATCTCGCCAGGCTCGTTTACCTTTGCCCTGGCCGAGGGTCTGACCGTGCAGTCCGGCATGGCCAAAGGCGGTATGGCCCTGCTCGGCATTGAAAATATGAACATCCCGGCTCCCCTGCGCTGCGGAGATACCGTCCGGGTCAAAGTCCGCATTCTCGAGAAACGCGAGACCTCAAAGCCCGACCGCGGGGTCGTCACCTCGCTCACCCAGGTCCTTAATCAGGCCGATACGGTCCTCCTTGAGTATACCGTTAAACGCCTGATCCGCCGCCGACCCGTGTAGTCGAACGGAACGAGGAAGGAGTGCGCATGGATCAGCAGGTTCTTGATCGACTGTATGACATTGTTGGCCCTGACGGGATGGTCGTGCATAAGAGCGCCCGCTCGGTCTATGACTGCGACGGCTATACCTTGGAGAAGGCCGTTCCTGAGATTGTTGTCCTGCCTCACTCAACGGAAGAGGTGGCGGCGGTCGTCAAATTTCTCAACAAGGAAAAGATCGCCTTTGTCCCGCGCGGAGCCGGAACCGGTCTCAGCGGGGGCTGCCTGCCGGTCGAAGCGCCAATCATGATCGGGACCAGCCGCCTCAACAAGATTGTCCATATAGACCTGCTCAGCCGCTATGTCGTGGCCCAGTCCGGCGTGGTGAATCTGTGGGTCAGTAATGCGGTCAAAGATCAAGGCTTTCAATATGCTCCTGACCCGTCCAGCCAGCAGGCGTGCACCATTGGTGGCAATATCGCCGAAAATTCCGGCGGGCCACATACGCTCAAATACGGCGTTACCACCAATCACGTGCTCGGGTTGGAAGTCGTCCTCCCAGACGGAGAAATCGTCACCTTAGGCGGAACGGTTGAGGATGTTCCCGGCTATGACTTACGGGGGATTACCATAGGCGCGGAAGGCACGTTCGGGATTGTGACCCAGGCCGCCCTCAAGCTCACTCGCCAGCCACAGGCCTACCGAACATTTCTGGCCGTGTTCGAGTCGGTTCACCACGCCACCCAGACCGTCTCCGGCATTATTGCTTCAGGCATTGTCCCGGCGGCCCTGGAAATGATGGATACGCTGATTATCCAAGCGGTCGAAGAAGCCTTTCACTTTGGCTTCCCAACCGACGCCGGGGCGGTTCTGATTATTGAGATTGATGGTCTGGCCGCCAGTCTTAATCCTCAAACCGAACGGATTCAGTCGATTTGTAAACACAATAATGCCCGCGAGGTCCGGATCGCGCGGGATGATGCGGAACGGATGGCGCTCTGGAAGAGCCGCAAGCGTGCCTTTGGCGCCATTGGCCGTTTATCACCCAATTACTGCACCCAGGATGGCGTCGTCCCGCGGACCAAGGTCCCCGACATCTTGCAGCGGATCACTGAAGTTTCAGAAAAATATCAACTGCGGATTGCCAATGTGTTCCACGCCGGGGACGGGAACATCCATCCGATCCTGATGTACGACGAGCGCAACGCCGATGAAACCCGGCGTGTGGTCCAAGCCGGGAAGGAAATATTGAACGCCTGTGTAGACTTAGGGGGCAGCCTGACTGGCGAGCACGGGATTGGTGTAGAGAAGATGGGCCAGATGCCGCTCATCTTTAGCCCCGAAGATCTGATGGTCATGACCCAGCTTCGGTCGGTTTTTAATCCAGACAACCTGTGTAATCCCAATAAGATTATCCCGACTCCCGGTGGCTGCATTGACGTGACGACGCCGCGCCGCCAAGTCCCGCTATAGCCCGTTATAGAGAGTATTGGAGAGAAAGTCAGACCGATGACGCAGGCCGCAGGTCGTCCGCCCTCCACCCAGTTTATCATCGATGGGAAAGCACCCGAGACGGTAGTCCATCCCACATCGATTGCAGAAGTCTCCCGCCTGCTGAAAGAGGCAAATGAACACGGCCGCGCCATAAGTCCGGTGGGGCACGGCGCGTTTCTTCATGTGGGTGGCGTCCCAAAACGATACGAGCAGGCGCTGTGTACGACGGCGCTGAATACGGTTGTCGACTACCAGCCTACCGATATGACCATTACTGTCGGAGCTGGCCTGTCTCTGGCCCAACTCCAGGCTATTCTTGGAGAAAACGGCCAATGGCTGCCGCTAGACCCGCCGTGTCCGGAGCGGGCCACGGTCGGCGGAGTCATTGCCGCCAACCTCAACGGTCCCTCCCGATTCTCTCAGGGCACAGTCCGCGATTTTCTGATCGGTATCAAAGTCGTTCGCGCGGATGGGACACTGATTAAGGGTGGCGGGCAAGTCGTTAAAAACGTGGCCGGTTATGACCTGCCGAAGCTCTATTGTGGGGCGTTTGGAACGCTCGGCGTTATCGTCGAGGCGACCTTTATGATTCGTCCTCGACCCGAAGCCCAAATAACGCTCGCTGTACCGTTCTCCTCGGTTGAAAAAGCTGGCGAAGCCGCGCTGAAACTGACGGGCTCGGACATGCAGCCCTTTTTCCTGGAACTGGCCAATTTTTCTCCGCTCCTGTCTTCCAGAGACCAAAGGGGAGACGAGGGGGTCTATCGACTCTTCGTCGGCTTTGCTGGGATGCAGGAGGAAATCGACGATCAGCGGAGCCGCCTTCGTGATGTTCTTGGGGATGATGCAGGTGGTATTGAGGAACTGAGTGGCGACGAGGCGCAGACGCTCTCTCAGACCCTCCGGGATTTCCCTGTGTCCGGCCCGGCGACGCTTCGCTGTAAAGTGAGCCTTCAACCAACCCAGCTCGCGACATTCTGTGCAGACCTGGCAGAGGAAGCCCAGCGCCGCCACGCTTCGGTCCGTTTCTTGGCCCGGGCCGGGAACGGCATCCTGTACACGGCTTTTGAAGGAGAGGCCGTCGCCGACGACCGGATTCTGTCCCTTGTTGACTGGATACGCGTCCACGCAACCGGCAACAACGGATTTGCCGTGGTGGAAGAGATCCCCTCGGCGCTCAAGGAACGGGCGAATGTCTGGGGCACTGTGGGCAAAGCGTTTCCGCTTATGCAGCGACTCAAAGAAACCTTGGACCCCAACGGTATTTTGAATCCCGGTCGCTTTGTTGGTGGAATATAGAAAAGACGTTTTACGAAACGTAGATTCATTGTGATAAGGCTCACTGCTCTCTATGGAAAACGTTTCTTTCGTTGACCACGAAAAATTTTTTGACTGCGTGCACTGTGGGTTGTGCCTGGCTTCGTGTCCGACGTATGTCGAATTAGGCACGGAGATGGACTCGCCCCGTGGACGCATCGTGATGCTGCGTGCTCTGCAAGAGGGACACGCGCAGCTCAACGACGAGGTCGTTGGGCATCTTGATCTGTGCCTGGGGTGTCGGGCGTGTGAAACCGCCTGTCCGTCTGGGGTGCAATATGGAGCGCTCATCGAAGGCGCCCGGCCCTTTATTGAGCAGCACTATCACCGGCCTCTGCTGGAGCGCGGAAAGCGCTGGATCATGAATAAGACCTTCCCCAATCCATTAGGGGCACGGCTCTTTGCGCTGTTCCTCAAAGTCGGAGCCGCCCTTGGTCTGGCTCGCTTTGCGCGCTCTGAAGCCATGCCCGCCACACTGCGCTATTGGTTCGGGCTCCTGCCAGACCGTGGAACCGTTTCCTCCCAGCCGCTCTTGGAGCACTATCCGGCCATTGGTGAGAAACGCCACACCGTTGCCGTGCTGTCGGGCTGCGTAATGTCGGCGGTCTTTGGGGCGACCAACCAGTCCACGGTGAAGGTCCTCCGCCATAACGGCTGTGAAGTCCTCATTCCCAAGACCCAGTCCTGTTGCGGTGCGCTCCTCTTGCATAACGGAGAGAAGCAGACGGCCCTGGCGCTGGCCAAACGGAATATTGATGTCTTCGACCAACTCGATCTGGATGCTCTTATCATCAACGCGGCCGGCTGCGGAGCCATGATGAAGGAGTACGGCGAACTGTTTAGAGACGATCCTGCCTACCGGGAAAAAGCGACCCGCCTCACAGAAAAAATGAAGGATGTAGCCGAGTTTGTGGGCAGCCTGGAGCTCAGGACGCCCACCCGAGAAGTGCGGGTCAGGGCGACCTACCACGACGCCTGCCACCTGGCGCACGGACAAGGGGTGCGCGAGCAACCCCGTGCTTTGCTGCGGGCTATCCCTGGGCTGAAGTTGACCAACCTACCCGAGTCAGACTGGTGCTGTGGCAGTGCCGGTACGTATAATCTGACCCAACCGGAGATGGCGGCCCGGCTGCTGGAGCGTAAAGTCGGCAATATTCAGGCAACCGAAGCCGATGTTGTCGTGACCGGTAATCCCGGCTGTCTCATGCAGATCCGGGCAGGATTACAACAGAGTGGGCTGCCGATGACAGCCGTGCATACCATTGATCTGCTGGCCGAGGCCTACGCGGACGAGTCGGAGACCGATTGATCAGAACAGGTCATATCTTAGGAAAGCGCCCGCAGCCTCTCTGGAAGATCACTCGGGGCGATGAAGACGAAAGCGCGTCCGGCTTTTGTCATGCCCAGCAGTTTTCGATCCACAAGATCAAGCAGGTCGGTCCGTGCCGTTTGGTAGGTTACTCCCTGGCTCTTCTCATGTGATGCGATCGTATAGCGCATACCTGGGTGGCGGAGCGCATGCCCGAGAAGATCGACTTGGCGATGGTTGACAGCAGCGGAAGACTGGAGAAACTGCTCAGTCTTTTGAATCTCGTCAGCCTTCTTGTCAAGATAGGCGTATAATTCGTTGATGGCCCGCTGGATGACTCGAAGCTGGGCCAGAATAAAATACGTCAGGTCATTCTCGTCTGTTTCCGTATAGAGGAAAGATCGGGCGTAGTTTGCCGGTGCCTTTCGAATAACGCTGGAAATCGAAAGGCACTCGAACATCCAAAACCCCTGGGAGAGTACAGACCAGTAGAAGAGTGCTCTTGCTGTTCTTCCATTGCCGTCGATAAAAGGGTGATCGTAAGCGAGCCAAAAGTGGAGAATAATGGCCTTCAGTATTGGATGAAGAAAGGCTCCTGTCTGGGTTTGACTTGCAAAGTCAAACATCGCGGCCATTCGACTTGGAATATGTTCGGCGGGCGGGGGCTCATACAAGAGAGTGCTATCGCGCTCATCGTAAACCGCGATTTGGTCACTAGGGGCTCTGAGGTAGTTCCTCTCAGTACCCCTCTCCAGGGTATCGCGGATGAGCGTTTCATGGATGATGAAGAGTAGCTCACGAGTGAGTGGCTGATCTTTCAATTTATCTATCAGGCGAATTGTCCGGTAATTATTGAGGATCATCCGTTCGCTTTGATCAAGGGATTTATATACCTAAGTACCTAAGGGGTATATAACCGGGGCATGAGTACCCCGCTGTCGTTGGTTGAGTTCCTCAAGCGGTTTCCAGACGCCGCCGCTGCTGAGGCCTGGTTCATCAAACAGCGCTGGCCCGACGGGGTGAGGTGTCCCCGGTGCGCCTCCCCCCACATCACCGCCCGTCCCACCCGCCGCCCGGCGCCCTTTCGGTGTCGGGCCTGCCACAAAGACTTCTCCGTCAAGACCGACAGCATCATGCACGGCTCGCAGCTCGGCTGCCGGATGTGGCTGCTCGCGGCCTTTCTGCTCTTGGAGTCCACCAAGGGCGTATCGAGCGTGCGGCTCGGGCGGTTGCTCGGCGTCACGCAGAAGACCGCGTGGTATCTGGCGCACCGGATACGGGACGCCTGGGCCGAGGGTGCGCTAGAGGCATTTGCGGGGCCGGTCGAAGTCGATGAGACGTATATCGGCGGGCGAGAGAAAAACAAGCACGGGAACAAGAAGATTCCCGGTGCGACCGGGGGAGTCGGGAAAACCCCGGTGGTGGGCATGAAGGACCGGGCGACGGGACAGGTGCGCGCGACGGTGCTCCCCACCCCTAGCCGCGAGTGTTTGCACGCTTTCATTACGCCCCGCATTCAGCGCGGGGCGCGCGTCTACACCGACGAGCTTGTGGCCTACGAGACCTATCCCAACCACCATACGGTCCAGCACCGTATCAAGCAGTACGTGGCCGAAGACGGGGAGGTCCACACCAACGGCATTGAGAGCTTTTGGGCCATCCTGAAACGGGGCATTATCGGCGTCTATCATCAGGTCAGCCCGAAACATCTCGGGCGCTATGTGGCCGAGTGCACCGGCCGCTTTAACGACCGGTTGCGCCCGGTCGGTGAACGGCTGGGGCGCCTCGCGGGGCAAATGTTCGGGCGACGGTTGACCTCCGCCGCACTAACCGCGTAGGGTAGACCTATGGCGAAAAAAAGTGCGCGGCGGAAAGAAGAGTTACGGTTTCAGAAGCAGCAATTCCCGCACCAGCGCCATGCGGTCCCTCCGGGTATTCCCCTCATATCGCTCATACTCATACGTCCCGGCAGGGGGAAACCTCCACCCCCGCCCCTCAGCATCGTTCTTGATATCGACAGCCAAGCGAATGAGTAACGGGCGGCCCTCTGCGTCCTGTTGATTGATGTTGACACGATCCTGAGCGAGGCAGGAACGCACATGGGCCACAGTGGTCAGATGATGAAACCATTCTTCGTCCCAGTCTGCACAGTAGGGGCGTGCTGGGCCAGCCCAGGCGGAGAGGGCGAGCGTGAGACAGGCAAGGAGGGCGCTCCCCCAGAAGAGCAGGGCTTTCCAGTGATACTGCAGATGCCACCTCGTCGTGGTCCAGTTCGACCTGACATTCCTCCTCCTCGAATGGTTATGGGTGCGACCCGGCGGGCGTGCCGGGCCGTGTCCACTATCCACGCGACACGCGAGATGAGCCCTACCTATTCACTGCGCCTCCGGTAGCGACTCCTGAGTCGGCATGCGATTATGCTATTCAGCAGGCGACCCGACGAGCGGGTAGCGCAATAGTGGACGGGTCGGAGATAGAACAATTAGGGGATATTTCCCGCAGTGGGACAGAAAAAAGCCAGCACAAGAAGCCTGTTATGCCGAAGAAGTCATCACGGAAGAGGAAATCTCCCACCCCGCTGGGGTTTCCTGACCGCATCCCGGATACGCTGGAGAATGTCACCAAGAGCTTTTTTCAGCGGCCTAAGAACCAACCGTGGCCGCACCTGAAGAAATCCACAGAGCCGACTGAGGAGCGGCCTGGGTAGTGGAGCGGACGCCATGCGACCCGGTCAATGGGTAGCTAGGTATATAAATCCCTTGATCAATGGGTTCTCGCCCCGAGCGAATCATATCTTTTGCGACTTCGCGCGGCGTCGATGCGCCTTCAAGCTGGCTCGAAGTAATGGCCTCCTCTATGAGAGAACGTTCTATATAGCGGCCTCTCGTCTGCGGGTTTGTAATCTGGTCCCGAGAGATTATCCTGCCGCTCGCGTCTCGGTCGATCTCATGCAGGAGTTCCAGTACCGGATCAGCTAGGGAGTACGTGAAGGGTTTGCCGTCTTTGTCCTGCAGGAGAGGAACTTCCCTCCGTGTCTGGAAGCGGGCAAATTTAATCCCTGTCCACCACTCTTTCAAAGAGAGTCCGTCCGGAGGTTGGAGTCTTTTCAACTTTTCCCAGTGCCGATACTTTCCCTGCGGGGAGGAGGAAATTCCTTTCGCAAGAATATTCCCCAACCGCTCTGGATCTTTTACCTTTGAGAATAGGTCACCCAGGGTTGGTGGAGTTGCAGGAATTTTCATCTTTCAAAATACTAATTTACTACTAATTGATTTATAATTAGTAATTAAACTTTGTTATAATCCCCTAACCGTCTGAGATATTAAATATAATTAGTATTTAATTATAAAGATATGGAAAAATGGAATCCTTGGCAGGCTCATAGAGAGAAGGACGGAGAATATTCAGTCAATCTCCGGCGAGAATATTTTTTTCGTTAAAGTCGTACAGGCGGAGGCAGTTCTTCCACATGATTTTGCGTTTGGAGTCCAGTCCGACCCCAGGCAGTTCAAGAAATTCCTTAATCCCGTTCGGGAAAGGACCGTCGGCGTGGGGATAATCGACGGACATGACAATATTGTCGTCGCCGATTTTATCGACTGTGACGGCTAAGAGCTCTTCATCGACGTCTGTCCCAATAAAGCATTGGCGCTTAAAATACTCGCTCGGCTTGGCCGAGAGTTTGATTTCCTCGCCGCCGCCGTACTTCTTCCACTGATCGTCCAGACGGTCCAGCCACCACGGCAGCCAGCCACAATTGCCCTCCAGAAAACCGACCCGCAAGTCAGGAAAACGCTCAAGCACCCCGCCCACGGTCATTGCGCCCATGGCCAGCATCAGCTCCATGGGAAAGGCGGATGAGTGATTGAGCGTGCGGAAATTCGGATGACCCCGATAGCGATTACTCGCATAATCCTGAGACGCCCCGCCGCTCGTTCCGTGGAAAGCGAGGGGAACGTTCAGCCGGGTGATTTCTTTCCACAGCGCATCACACTCGGGCGCGTTGAAATAGCGTCCCTTGCAGGGCATGGGCAGCAGAACGACGGCAACGTGGCCCTTGTCTTCTACGGCCCGGCGGGCCTCTGCCGCCGCCAGCTCAGGGTCGTGCAACGAGACAATAGCGGCCGCCTTGAGACGCCGCGGGTTGGTCTGACAGTAATCGGCCAGCCAATCGTTAAACGCCGCGCAATAGGCCGTGGCATAGGCTGGCTCTAAATCATCAATGGAAACGACCATGTGCGCAAAAGTGCGGTAGACGATTCCCACATCAATACCCTCGGCGTCCATGGCCTCAAGCGTGGAAGCGGGCTCGTACTTCCGCTCGCGTACCGACTTGTAGATGTGCTCGGTGGGTTTATCGAGATATTCCTGAGCTTTGACTACTTCGGCGGACTGTGCCCATGGAGGAATCATCTGTCCCTGGACATCCCAGTGCGGGAAATTGGTCGGACTCCAGCCCAGGTAGCGGGGTTTCTTATCGCGGTATCGCTCGTCGAGATATTTCTCATACACCTCGCCGTTTTCAATAACGTGGAGATCGCTGTCCATCACATGAAAGCCTGATCGCATAGCACTTCGTCCTCTTAGGTATCTCTCGGTTCGCCGCACGGTGCGGCAAAAGTACCAGAATGTCCATGCTCAACATACCGTATGGAGTAGGCCGCTCAAGAGGGCCATTGTCGCCGCGCACTATTGCACAAGGCATCGCAGCCCGTGTACTAGCCGCCGGCTCGCTTCGGTTGCTACCTCTTCGTCTAGTGCGCCGTAGGAGACGCGCAGATAGCAGTCGGTTGTGAGACCGAAAGCCGTACTGGGAATGACTGCGACGCGATGCTCTCGAATTAAGCGCTCAGCCAAGGTCATGGCATCCATATCCGTGCGCACCCGCAGCAGGAAGTAGAACGCGCCGTCAGACCGCGGCAGGGCGATCATCTCACCCAACTCGTTCAGAGTGCGCTGTATGATTCGACGGGTTGTGGTCATCGCCTCGAGTTTTTCCCGACAGTAGGCTGACCCGACCCGCAGCGCCGCGACCGCGGCGTATTGCGAGACAACCGGCGGACAGATCAGGATCGTATCTTGGGCCTTTTTGATCGCCGTATACAGGTGTTCCGGGGCGACCATCCAGCCGATACGCCAACTCGCAAACCCGTAGGCTTTGGACAGCGAGTACAGGGAGATCGTGTACTCGCCGCTGTCTGCGATGGACCCCGGCGAGAAATGGTGCGCACCATCGTAAGTGAAATACTCATAGGCTTCGTCACTGATATGGTACAGGCCGGCCTCCTGACAGAGGGCGTTGACCGCACGCAGGTCCGATTCGGCATACACCACACCGGCGGGGTTATTGGGCGACACGGTCACAATGGCACGCGTGCGATCCGTAATCGCGTTTCTGATTGCGTCGAGCTGAAGCTGATAGTGCGCGTCGGTCGGCACGCATACGGCCTCGCAATTGACCATGCTGATCGCCATCTCATGATTGAAGTAATACGGCAGTTGCAAAATAATCTGGTCGCCCTGGTCGGCAATGGCCAGCAGCGCATTCATAAACGCCATATTGCCCCCGGCCGTCACAACGATACGCTGCATCTCGGTCAGCGCGATATCGTTCTCCTCCAGGAGTTTGTGACGAATCACCTCCAGGAGCGGGTCAATGCCCTGGACGAGGGTGTATTTATGGTTGGCAGGATCAGCCTGAAACTGCTGAACCGCCTCCAGCGCCTCAGGCGGCGGGCCGTAGTAGGCCACCCCTTGGCCCAGAGAAACCGTCCCGGGGTGTGCGCGGATGAGTTCAGCAATCACCGGAATGATCGGCGCCTGAACCTCCCGCATCCGCCGACTTTCACGCATCATGTATCCCGCACTGAACAGGAAACTGCCCCCGGCGCGATTCGAACGCACGACACCCGGATTAGGAATCCGGTGCTCTATCCTCCTGAGCTACGGGGGCCTGAAAAAATACGCTGGGATACTACCCTATAGTCCGGCTTCCAGACAAGCCTCTGGGCCTGTCCTAGCTACTAAAGAGGCGGACCGACAGATGGGCGTGTTGCATGGCTCGGATATCGACGAGCGGAACGAAAGCGCCGATTTCTTCGAGTTGGCGCTCCAGCGCCTGCTCCACGAGCGGCATCACATGCGGCCGGAAGTGAATGAGCAACCCTTGAGCCTCCCGGTGCCCAAGACAGCCCAAACGGATAGCGGCGCTGAGAAAATTCACCATGAAAGCATATAGCAGCATACAACCGCCTCTGCGTTGGGGGATACGCCATATACGGTGTAAGAGACCCAGGCCAATGGGGAGATGGCCGCCGCTCTTGCCCGCGTCGACGCCAGCCAGAAAGGTCTGGAAGAGCGGCTCTTCGACGGAGCGACGCAGGGTCTCCAGAGTTCCCCGGCCCGAACGTACCGAGCCCTGCCGCAGCTCTTGCGGCAGGAGCGAAACATTCAGGTAGCGGTCGACCTGGTGTAAACGCTCAATATCTCCCGCTGCTGCGGCCCGATACGCGTGCGCATAGGCAACCAGATCACAGGGAGCAATTTTTCTTTCGAGATAATCGTGCAGGAGTTGAGACAGGTCGATGGCAGTAGACTGGTCACTGAGAAAGGTTTCCAGGCCGTGAGACAGGGTGACCGCTCCCGAGGGAAAGAACGAGTCGGTCAGCTGTAAGGCTGCTATGAATGCGGTGTCATCCATAAAGAGTAAACCTGTCCTCCAATAGATACAAAAAGCTAGACACGCTTACTCTTCGTGCTCTGGGCTGCCTTTGGCCAGGAACGTCGCTCATACCGAATCGTAAATTGATCCAGGAGATGGTGGGTCCGCAGGACGGTCTCCATCACCGCTCGGTCAAGGGTGACCGGCACAAGGACCGCCTCATTGACACTCGCGATCGGCCAGTGTTGATTACCCAGCACATGACCGAGACGAACCAGCCAGTGGTGTTGCTCGCTCAGGGGCAGTCCTGGGCGTAGCGTCAGCACCATGACCTCCTGAAGAGCGAGGTGGACGACGAGAGCCCCTTCCTTATCGGTGAAGGCAAAGACGTCCCCATCCGCTATTGCCGTCCCACGGGGCAGGACGAGACCCAGGTCCTGACCTGTCGAGGTCTGGAGGCGAAGCCGACTCTTCTGCGCCTCCCGTTCGTTAATGATCACTTCTTCCAGTTGGTGCGCCCGCTCCCACTGCGTGACCTGAGCGGCGAGGTCTGAATCCTGATGGATATTTCCGAGACGATGACTGATGCGCAGCATGCGTGGCCTCCCTTTCTCATTTTGGCAGGTCTGGTGCGGGAACACCCAGGTGACGCAGACGCAGCCCGTGCCAGGCTCTACGTAATACCCGCCGAACCGCTGGAATCTGTGTTCCCACGACTTTCACGCAGACCCCAGATTCCCCTGGGAGGATGGTTGTCCCGGCCACGAGAATGGTGTCAGGAAACGATTCCTCTTGGACCTCCCCCTGGATTTCTTGTGCCCAGCTCTGGGTCACCGGTCGGCCAACGAGGACGGCTTGGCCCCAGACGTGATATCGGTCCAGGACGCCGGGGCCGGTGAGGCGCTGCTGGAGTGGGAGGGCGACACTGTGTTCCCGCATGAGGAGGTCGCCGGCAGCGTCAGTGACCGTCAGGCTGGTCGAGAGTGCTTCAAATGGCTCCTGGGTCACATCCCCCCGGATGAGAAAGAGTTCGGAAAAGAAAAAGCTCGCCTGCCGGCCGAGTTGGACGCGCAGTTGCTGGCCGAACCGCGCCTGGGGAAAGAGAATAACAGGTTCGGGACAGTACTCTGCATAGGCTCCTGCACCCAAAACAAACGACACGCTTTGCAGGGCGCAGTTGGCTGTCATGGAGTGGATCTTCTCTGCGGCCTGATTGGTGATGTGGACTTGGGCCGTATCGCCCAGATTGAACTGGAGCGTTGCACGATCACCCTGAATCAGTCCGCCCGCGGGTGTTTGGACGTACACCACCGCCATGCCAGGCAGAGCCGGGTCCAAATACCAGGGCCGGGTCAGATGGAAAGGGTGGGAAACAAACGACTGCTGAAGCTGGGTCCTTCCTGACCCTGTTGCGGTAAAGGCCAGCGTACAGGCGCCCGACTTGCCGACCGAACCAGCCGGCCGTTGATCGAGCGCATCAGACAGATACGGCTGAAACGACTGCGGCCAGAAAGCGGCATCAAGAGAGCGGACCGGCCGAGAGGCGTCATGCTCGGACACTGGCATAGGGGACGCTAAACAAAGAGTAATTCGCGTTCAATCCACTCGCCCACATCCTGAATCCCCAGCCCTGTTTTACAGTTGGTGAGCAGAACGGGCCGCGGCCCGCGAGCGTGGTGGGCATCCTGGGTCATCGCCTCAAGATTTGCGCCAACATAGGGGGCAAGATCGACCTTGTTAATAACCAGGAGGTCTGAGCGGGTAATGCCCAGCCCCCGCTTGCGTGGAATATCGTCGCCCCCGGCCACGTCTATGACAAAAACAAAGGCGTCGGCGAGTTCCGGAGAATATGTTGACGCCAGATTGTCCCCGCCACTTTCCAAGATAATGAGGTCCAGGGCGGGAAACTGCTCCTCCAACTGACGGACCGCTTCCAGATTCATGGTCGGGTCTTCGCGAATGACCGTATGTGGGCAGGCGCCGGTCTCAACACCGACAATGCGGTCCGGGGAGAGGAAGCCACGGTTCCGCAGGCGTTGGGCATCCTCCTGAGTCAGAATATCATTGGTGATGACCGCGACCTGCCGCCCCTGCCGCTGAAGATAGGGCACTACGTGTTCAATCAGTGCAGTCTTCCCCGAGCCGACTGGCCCACCGATCCCGAGACGGGGAACCTCAGCATAATCTATCATACAGCCTCATCTGCCGTTACACTGGCTCAGTCTCCTCGTCTGAGGACAGGAAACCCTGCTCTGACGCCCTGTGGAGTGCCCGTTGCCGAATGGTTGCATCCTCTGTATTGCCCTCGGTCAAACCGTTCAGGCCGAAGACCGTCCGTTGTCCGCCGACCGGGACCAGTTGCACAACCTTCTCTTCTCCCGGCTCAAAACGAACGGCCGTCCCGGCTGGAATATCAAGCCGAAGACCAAAAGCTGCGGCCCGAGGAAAACGCAACGCGCGGTTGGCCTCAAAGAAGTGATAATGCGAACCCACCTGAATAGGTCGGTCTCCAGTATTGAGCACCGTGACGGATCGCACGGGTCGCCCGGCATTCAAGACGACTACACCTTCAGCCGGAAGGATTTCTCCAGGAATCAGTGTGGAGGTCGGTCTTTCGTTCGGCATGGATACCTCACTTGTCTCTCGTCACCCTCACTTCTGTCTGCCATATACGTACTCTTAGAGCAATAATCTTGCCGAGGTATAGAAAGAGAGAGTCAGCCGGCTTGCTCGGGTTTGACGAAAAATATGCTGAATTTATAGGCCCGAAAATCAACACCTTGTAGAATAATCGGGCAAATTGATGATTCTTGAACAGTTTACTGAACTCTGCCCATCATACTGTTTTCCCTTAATATGTCGATTCCTCAACCTATCGTAGCCAAAAATTCTTATAGCCTCGCATAGTATGGCCTCTATTTTGCTCTTCTCCTCGACTTTGTCCTGATCGCTCGCAGTCGAAAGGAAGGAGTACCTACGAATATGAGAGGAAGACGCCTCGCACTGGCCCGCTTCATTGCAGGCCTTGTTATCAGCGCCTTGGCGACCCCGGCGCTGTCCGATGAGCTCAGCGAGTTACGCCAGCAACTCGCCCAGCAGCACAAGGTCATGCAGGCCCTTGAGAGCCGCATGATGGAACTCGAAGCAAAGGAAAAGAAGCGAGCCGCGCAAGGGGTTGATTTTGGTTACGCGGCGGAAACGCGGAAGCAAGGCTTTGCCGCGGAAGATGTGTATGACAATGGCTTTTTCATCCGCAGCAAAGATAGGCGCTACTCGCTCAACCTCAACGGCTTTCTGCAGGCCAGATACACGTTGACCGCCCCTGATGCCGGCAGAAGTCGCAATAATTTTGATGTTGCCCTGGCCCGACTGGCGTTTTCCGGGAATGTCTTTGATCCCAAAGTCAAATATTTCTTTCAGTACGAAGCGACCACCTTCGGCAACACCAACCAATCAACCATGCTCGACTGGTGGATGCAGTACAGCCACTCCCAGTACCTGAATGTGCAGGCCGGTCGTTTTATTCTGCCCTATAGCCGCCAGTTCTACACCCATCCGGGCAATCTGCTATTCCCGGACCTGTCAGAAGCGGATTATGCCTTTAATCTGCAACGCGCGGTTGGCGCGCATATCAGCGGGAAAGTCGGTCGGCTGTCCTACCACGCGCTTGCCACCAACAGTATCCGAGCCCTGGATGCGGGTGGACAGCAGAACGCCGGCGCAGAAGTCGCCTGGCAGGGGCGTCTGGAATACGACATCCTTGATCCCTACGGCTATCTGGAAAGCTCCCCAACCCCAGCCGCCGCCCCGCAGCTTTCAATCGGGATTGCCGCGGCCTTTAACCCGGTCGATCAAGCTTCCCGCTTTCAGAATGTGATGCCCGGCGACCGCACGACCAATGTCACCATCGACGGCGGCTTCCGCTATCAGGGCCTCAGTGTTCAGGCTGCGGGCTATTACCGCCGTAATAATCTCGAAGCCCTGGACGAGATCGGCCACGACTGGGGCTACTACGGCCAGATTGGATACTATCTGACAGAAAAACTGGAGATTGCCGGCCGCGTCTCCGGGGTGGATTTTCAGTTTGCCAATAACCCCAGAACGGCCGGGGATGTACGGGAATATATGGGTGGTTTCAATTACTACCTGTACGGCCACAGCGTCAAACTCCAGGTGGACTACAGCTTCCTGGATGGAGACCCGTTTGTGGGCAAGAGCACGGGTGCCGATCGCTTCCGGGTGCAGACCCAAATCCTATTCTAAAACCGGACAAAAGAGAGAAGGAGGAATTGAGAGATGATCCGACTGAACGATGTCCATGAACGCACGAAGCCTTTGACCGCCCGCTTGTGTTCTTCAATCGCCCTGATTGGACTGCTGGCGGGACTGTTCACCTGGCTGCCGGCCGCTCAGGCGGCAGAGTCCATTAAGGTTGGCATCCTGCACTCGCTGAGCGGGACTATGGCGATTAGCGAAACGTCGCTGAAGGATGTGGCCTTGATGGCGATTGAAGAAATTAACGAGGCCGGTGGATTGCTGGGCCGTCCGGTCGAGCCGGTTGTGGTTGACCCGGCCTCTGACTGGCCGCTCTTTGCCGAAAAAGCCCGCGAGTTGATCCAACAGGAAAAAGTCGCCGTTGTCTTTGGCTGCTGGACCTCGGTGTCCCGCAAATCGGTCTTGCCCGTCTTTGAAGAGCTGAACGGCTTGCTCTTCTATCCGGTCCAGTACGAGGGTGAAGAGTCTTCTTTCAATGTGTTCTACACTGGCGCAGCGCCAAACCAGCAGGCGATTCCAGCCGTCGAATATCTGATGAGCGAGGACGGGGGCGGAGCCGAGCGCTTCGTGTTGCTGGGCACTGACTATGTCTATCCCCGGACGACGAATAAGATTCTCAATTATTTTCTGGAATCCAAAGGGGTAGCCAAAGCAGACATCATGGAGCTCTATACGCCATTCGGGCATAGCGACTATCAGACCATAGTGGCGGACATCAAGAAATTCGCCGTCGGCAAACCAACCGCGGTTGTTTCAACGATTAACGGCGACTCGAACGTGCCGTTCTACAAAGAGCTGGCCAACCAGGGGCTGAAGGCTGAAGACATTCCCGTTGTCGCGTTCTCGGTTGGCGAGGAAGAACTCCGGGGTATCGATACCGCCCCACTGGTCGGTCATCTGGCGGCGTGGAATTATTTTATGTCGGTCGATACCCCCGAGAACCAGGACTTTGTGGCCAAGTGGAAAGCCTATGTGAAGAAACATCAACTGCCTGGCGGCGAGAAGCGGGTGACCAACGACCCGATGGAAGCCACCTATATTGGTATCAAAATGTGGGCTCAGGCTGTCGAACAAGCCCAAACAACCGACGTTGATGCGGTGCGTCAAGCCGTCGGCAATCAGGTGGTGCGTTCACCCTCCGGCTTTGACATCAGCATGGATGCCAAGAACCATCATCTGCACAAACCAGTCCTTATTGCCGAAGTCCGCGAAGACGGCCAGTTCGACATCGTCTGGGACACGGAAGGACCCATTCGGGCTCAGGCCTGGAGTCCCTTTATCCCGGATAGCGCCAAAAAGGTTGCCGACTGGACCTATCCCTGGGTGTGTGGTAACTGCACCGAGCCCAAGTTCAAAAACTAGGGGCTCTACCCTTGACGGACTGGTAGCCGGAACGAAACCGGGGAACGCATTCCTCGGTTTCGTTCTGTGGCTGAAACAGTATGAACGTCCACTCCTTTCTCTTGTGTCTGAGCACCCTCCTGCTGCTCGGTCTCCCGTCTCCCGCCGGTGCCACGACGGAGGGGAAAGACCTTGCCGCTCTCCTCCAGGGACTGGGAGCCAAGAGTCGTCGGGATGTCCGCCAGGCAATAACGGCGCTCGGCACGCTGAACGATCCGGCCGCTCTGCCCGCTCTTGAAGCCTTAGGCGACCGGCGCTTGCGGGTTGATGAGGCCGGATTCATCTATATCAAAGCAGAAGACGGCAGCCTGCGCGACGCGCTCGGTGGGGAGAGCGTGGAGCTGGACGCGGCCGCGCTGCGGACGCCTCGGATCAATAATGCGATTCGGCGGACGCTCCGGCCGGTTATTGCCCAACTTCAGCTACACGCCCCCGACGCTACCGTACGCTTGGCCGCGGCAGAAGAGCTGACCAAGCGTCCGCGTCCCAAGATGATGGGCCCTCTGCAAGCTGCCCTGGAGCGCGAGACCGAGGCTGCGGTGCGGGACGTTCTGGCCGTCGCTCTGGCGCAAATGCAGCTCCAGAGCGAAGACCAAGCGGTGCGGCTTGCTGCTATTCGGAGGATTGGTGAGTCAGGGAACCTTGGGCTGCGGCCCCAACTGGAAGCCCTGGTCGCGACACAAGAAGATGGCTCGTCTGCCGAGGCCGACCCTGAGACACGCGAAGCCGCCGCGGTCGCTCTGGCGAGCTTTGAACGCACCCAGTTTCTGATCAACAGCCTAGGGAATCTCTTCTATGGCGTGAGTCTTGGAAGCGTGTTGCTCCTGGCTGCCCTTGGTCTGGGGATCACGTTTGGCTTAATGGGCGTCATTAATATGGCCCACGGCGAGATGTTGATGCTCGGCGCATATGCCAGCTATGTGGTCCAGGGGATATTTCAAGAAAGCTTCCCGACATTGTTCGACTGGTATCTGGCGGCTGCGGTTCCGGCCGCTTTTGGGGTGTGTCTGCTGACGGGGATGATCTTGGAGCGCGGGGTGATCCGCTTTTTATATGGCCGCCCGTTGGAAACCTTGCTCGCAACCTGGGGTATCAGCCTCGTTCTGATTCAGAGTGTGCGCCTCATCTTTGGGGCCCAAAATGTGCAGGTGGCGAATCCAGCCTGGTTGTCGGGTGGCATCGAAGTCCTGTACGGTGTCGTTTTGCCGTACAGTCGGCTGGCCATCATCCTGTTTGTGGCGCTGGTGGTCGGCTTGGTCTGGCTCATTCTCCAGCGGACACGCCTCGGCTTACAGGTCCGAGCCGTCACCCAGAACAGACCCATGGCGTCCTGCATGGGCATATCGGCCAACCGCGTCGATATGTGGACTTTTGGCCTGGGTTCGGGCATTGCTGGCTTGGGTGGGGTGGCGCTGTCCCAGATTGGCAATGTCGGTCCGGAACTCGGCCGCCTCTATATTGTTGATTCTTTCATGGTCGTGGTGCTGGGCGGGGTCGGGAATATCGCCGGCACAGTGGTGGGTGCGCTGAGTCTTGGCTTGGTCAACAAGCTGCTCGAACCGGTCGCTGGCGCGGTATTGGGAAAAATTGGCGTGCTCATTTTTATTATCTTATTCATCCAGCAGCGGCCCCAAGGTTTATTTGCGCTCAAGGGACGCTTGGCGGAAGGCTAAGTCGGTAGTGAGTTCCTCATTGTCTGAGACTTCTCCAGAGCCGCTGGTCGCCAGCCCACCTGCGCGGCCAGCGGAGCAGCCTGAGCCGGCCGGCTCCGTGCCGATGACCTTGCTGCGGCTCCATACCCGAGGCGAGTGGAGCCTGATCGGGCTGCTCCTCTTCCTTGGGGTGATCGTCATTCCCGGCCTGAATCTTCTGCCTGCGGACTCGGCGTTCCACTTCCCGGACTATCTCATCCCGCTGCTGGGCAAGTTCATGTGCTATGCCCTGGTTGCCCTGGCCGTGGATCTGATCTGGGGATATGCCGGCATTCTCAGCCTGGGGCACGGCGTGTTCTTTGCGTTGGGCGGTTATGCCATGGGGATGTATCTGATGCGGGCCATCGGGACGGAGGGGGTCTACCGGAGCGAACTGCCCGACTTCATGATCTTTCTCGATTGGAAGGAACTGCCGTGGTACTGGTATGGGTTCAGCAACTTCGGTTTTGCCCTGGGGATGGCTCTCTTTGTTCCTGGTCTATTGGCCTATATCTTCGGGTTTTTTGCCTTCCGCTCGCGGATTCGGGGGGTCTATTTCTCTATCATTACGCAGGCCATGACCTACGCCCTGATGCTGCTGTTCTTCCGCAACGACACGGGATTCGGCGGGAATAACGGTCTGACCGATTTTAAGCGCTTGCTCGGGTTCTCGCTGCAAGCACCGCCGACCAAGCTGGGGCTCTATGTAATCTCTGTTGTGGTCCTGGTACTCGCCTATCTGGCCTGCCGCTATCTAGTCATGTCAAAACTGGGGCGGGTACTCATGGCTGTTCGCGATGCGGAGAGCCGTTTGATGTTCTGCGGCTATAACCCGTATAGTTATAAACTCTTCCTCTGGACCCTGTCCGCCGTGCTGTGCGGTTTGGCGGGCGCGCTGTACGTCCCCCAGGTGGGGATCATTAACCCGAGCGAGATGCAGCCTGCCAATTCCATTGAGATGGCTATTTGGGTCGCGGTCGGTGGTCGTGGCACCCTGTCCGGCGCTCTGCTCGGCGCTTTTTTGGTCAATGGCGTCAAAAGCTGGTGCACTGCCGCGTTTCCCTATCTGTGGCTGTATATTCTCGGCGGGATGTTTATTGTCGCCACCCTCTTTCTCCCTCGCGGTGTGGCCGGTCTGCTGCGTCGGCGGGCTGGGTTGCAGACGGGTGAGACGACGGGATAGGGACCTGAGACGTGAATATGAGCCAGGATACGCCGGAGGAAACAATCGACCAGGGCGGTAGCCCGTCGATGGCCCATGTGGTCCGGCCCGGACTGGATACCAGCCACGGCGTCATTCTCTATGCGGAAGATGTAACGGTGAGCTTTGATGGCCTGAAAGCCCTGAACGAGCTGACGCTGTATCTCAACGCCGGCGAGCTCCGCTGTCTGATTGGCCCCAACGGGGCCGGCAAAACAACCTTGCTGGATGTTATCACCGGAAAGACCCGGCCGGATACCGGGACGGTGTTTTTTGGCAATAACCTGGACCTGACGCAACTCTCGGAATACGACATCGCCCTGGCCGGAATCGGCCGGAAGTTTCAGCGTCCGACCGTCTTCCACGGCCATACCGTCTTCGAAAACCTTGAGTTGGCCATGCAGGCGAATAAAAAGGTGTGGCACAGCCTGCTCGCCCGGCCGAGCCAGACACAACACGAGCGCATTGCCTCAACCGCTGACACGATCGGCCTCCTTGATCAGCTCTATACCCGAGCCGGGCTGCTCTCGCACGGACAAAAGCAGTGGTTGGAACTTGGCATGCTGCTGATTCAAGACCCGCAGTTGCTGTTGGTTGACGAGCCCGTTGCCGGTATGACCCACCAGGAGACCGAACGAACGGCCGAATTGCTGGTTTCGCTGGCCGGCAAACATACCGTCGTGGTTGTTGAACACGACATGGAGTTCGTCCGCAGCCTGGCCCGGACGGTGACAGTCTTGCACGAGGGGAGCGTCCTGGCCGAGGGCAGTATGGAAGAGGTGCAGAGCGACCCCCGTGTGGTCGAGGTCTATTTGGGGGCCTAGCAGGCCAAGGACGACGATGATCCGTATTCAGGACCTGAATCAATATTATGGCGAGAGTCATATTTTATGGGATGTTGACCTCGACATCCCAGCCGGTTCGTGCACCTGTCTGATGGGTCGGAATGGAGTCGGCAAGACCACGCTGCTCAAGACCATTATGGGCATCTTGCCCATCGCCTCCGGCAGCCTCCAGTTTGAGGACACCGAGCTGACGCGTCGTCCGGCCGCGTTGCGGGCGCGCCTCGGCATCGGCTATGTTCCCCAGGGACGCGAGATCTTTCCGCAACTGACCGTTGAGGAAAACCTGCGCATCGGTTTACCGGCCCGCCGTGATACGGTCGGCTCGATCCCCGAGTCGGTGTTCCACTTCTTTCCCGTGCTCAAGCAAATGCTCGGCCGCCGGGGCGGGGACCTGTCCGGCGGCCAGCAGCAGCAGTTGGCCATTGGCCGCGCCCTGGTCCTGAACCCGAAGTTGCTGATTCTGGATGAGCCCACCGAAGGCATTCAGCCGAATATCGTCCAGGAGATCGGCGATATTCTGCTGCGGCTCAACCAGGAAGAAAACCTGACCATTCTGTTAGTCGAGCAGAAACTCCCCTTTGCCCGCCGGGTGGCGGACGCCTTTGCCGTGATGGAAAAGGGCAGCGTGGTGGCCGACGGGCCCATCGCCGCCTTGACTGCTGATATTGTCCAGCGGCATTTATCAGTCTAGGCTCTCGCCAGACGACGGAGAACGGGTATGCATTTTACTCCGCACGAACAAGAGAAGCTGCTGATCTACCTTGCCGCCCAACTGGCCCGTGAACGACAGGCGCGCGGGTTAAAGCTGAACTATCCCGAAGCCATGGCCCTGATCACCAGCGCAGTGCTGGAAGGAGCCCGGGACGGTCAATCCGTGTCGGAGCTGATGTCGTACGGCGCGACCGTCCTCGGTCGGGACGATGTGATGGACGGGGTGGCTGAGATGATTGATCTGGTGCAGGTCGAGGCTACCTTCCCGGACGGGACCAAGTTGGTCAGCGTCCACCAGCCGATTCGCCAGGTGAGGAGAGACGGATGAGTCAAGCGATTGAACACCGCCGGTATGCCGCCATGTTCGGGCCGACCGTTGGCGACCGGGTCCGGCTGGCCGATACCGGCTTGGTGATTGAGGTCGAGCAGGATCACACCCGGCCTGGGGATGAGGTGAAGTTCGGCGGCGGCAAAGTCATTCGCGACGGGATGGGGCAGTCGCCCGTCCAGACCTCGGCCCAAGGCGCGCCGGATTTGGTGATTACCAATGCGACCGTGGTTGATCACTGGGGCATTGTAAAAGCCGACGTTGGGGTGAAAGACGGCCGGATTTGCGGGATCGGTAAAGCCGGCAATCCCCTCCTGATGGAAGGGGTCTCGCCCGAACTGGTCATTGGCCCCGGGACGGAGATTCTGGCCGGCGAAGGCAAGATTCTGACCGCGGGCGGCATTGATGCGCATATTCATTTTATCTGTCCCCAACAGATCACCGAAGCGCTGGCGTCGGGCATCACCACGATGTTCGGCGGTGGGACTGGCCCGGCCACCGGGACCAACGCGACCACCTGTACACCAGGGCCGTGGAATATCGCTCGGATGCTCGAATCGATTGAGGACTTTCCCATGAATATCGGGTTTCTGGGCAAGGGCAATGCCTCTCGTCCCGAGGCCCTACGTGAGCAGCTCGAAGCCGGCGCCATGGGGCTCAAACTCCACGAAGACTGGGGCTCGACGCCTGCCGCGATTGACTGCGCGCTCTCCGTGGCCGACGACTATGATGTCCAGGTCGCTATCCACACCGATACCTTAAATGAGACCGGCTATGTCGAGGATACGATTGCGGCGTTCAAGGGCCGCGCGATCCACACCTACCACACCGAGGGGGCAGGCGGGGGACACGCGCCGGATATTATCAAGGTGTGTGGCTTCCCGAACGTCCTGCCATCATCAACAAATCCAACCCGGCCCTTTACCGTCAATACCATAGACGAACACCTCGACATGTTGATGGTCTGCCACCATCTGGATCCCGGGGTTCCCGAAGACGTGGCCTTTGCCGAATCGCGTATTCGACCGGAAACGATTGCGGCCGAGGATGTGCTGCACGATATGGGCGCCTTCAGCATGATGGCGTCGGACTCGCAGGCCATGGGCCGTGTCGGGGAAGTGATTCTCCGCACCTGGCAGACCGCTCATAAAATGAGGGCCCAACGCGGCCGCCTACCGGAAGAGACGGGGGAGAACGATAATTTTCGGGTCAAACGCTATATTGCCAAGTACACCATCAACCCGGCGTTGACCCACGGCATCGCCCATCAGGTGGGCTCGATTGAGGTGGGTAAGCTGGCCGACCTGGTGGTGTGGGAGCCGAAGTTTTTCGGCGTGAAGCCGGAACTGATTCTCAAGGGTGGTTTCATTGCCTGGGCGGCGATGGGTGATCCCAACGCCTCAATTCCAACCCCCCAACCGGTGTTCGGACGACCGATGTTTGGCCACCTGGGCCAAGCTCCGGCCTCGCTGTCCGTGAGCTTTGTTTCGCACGCCGCCTCCGAAAACGGCCTGGGTCAGCGGTTACGGCTCCAGAAACCGCTCGTCCCCGTCCAGGGCTGTCGGAGCGTTGGAAAGAAAGACCTGGTCCACAACCAGACCCTGCCGGAGATAGAGGTCAACCCGGAGACCTATGTCGTTCAGGCCGATGGTGAAATACTCACCTGCGAACCGGCTCAGGTCCTTCCCCTCGCCCAGCGCTATTTTCTTTTCTGAAAACAGACGGTTTTATATAAGGTTACATTATAAATAAAACAAATTTAATTCAGCAAAGCTTATCTTGTAAAAGTTGGACACCTCGGCTATAGTTCTCCTCGTTCTCTTGAACATTTTGTTCAGGTCATCATCGTCAGGTCCTCCCCGTCCTGACGATGGTTCAAGGCCCGCAGGTTTCCCCTCCTTTCCCCTGCGGGCCTTTTTCTTTTTCTGGAGATCAGACGCTCAACACGTGGACGGACGCGACCGCGTTCTCGCCGTCAAGGACGCCGCCACCGTTTTCGGTCAGGCCGACCTTGGCGTCCGCGACCTGCCGCTCACCCGCCTCGCCCCGGAGTTGCCAGAATATTTCGCAGATCTGGGCCACGCCGGTCGCGCCGACCGGATGACCCTTGGCCAAAAGACCGCCACTGGGATTGACCGGGCAACGGCCGCCAAGCTGGGTCACGCCCTCGTCAATGAGTTTCCCACCCTCGCCCGTTTGGCACAGACCCAGCTCCTCATACACCAACAGTTCGGCCGGAGCGGTGGCGTCGTGGGCCTCAATCACCTGAAGATCATCCGGCCCAAGTCCAGCCTGCTCGTATGCCTTGCCGGTGACTGCCGGCACAATGCCAGGGGAATCGGCCGCGTGTTTATTGCTTGAACCCAAGGTCGAAGCTCTGACATAGACGGGCCGGGTGGTGAGTTGGCGGGCTTTGTCGGCTGTTGTCACCAGGACTGCGGCCGCGCCATCGCCAATGGGGGAACACATCATGCGGGTGAGTGGGTCCGCAATGAGCGGCGCGGCCAGCACATCTTCGACCGAGCGTCGGGTCTGATACTGGGCGTGCGGGTTCAGACTCCCGTTGGTGTGATTCTTGGCGGCGATACGGGCAAACTGTTCCCGCGTCGTACCATAGCGCTGCATATGCTGGCGGGCGAGGCTGGCATAATAGTCCATAAAAACGCTTCGGGACTGACCGGCCCCCGCGCTCTGCTCGCCGCTCATCTCTCTGGCAAAGGTATCGGCCAGCTCAAGATCAATGGCGCTGCCAATCGCCTCAAACGTCCGCTGCTTGTCCGGATGAAAGAGCTTTTCCATCCCGAGCGCGAGCACAACGTCATACATCCCGGACGCGACGTAGAGCCAGGCCAGATGAAAGGCAGTGGAAGAGCTGGCACACGCGTTTTCCGTGTTAATGACCGGGATGCCCCCAATGCCGAGTTCGCGCAGCACGACCTGACCCCGGATACACTCCTGTCCGGTAATCAGGCCGGCCACCGCATTCCCCACGGCCGCGGCCTGAATCTCCTGCGTGGTGACCCCTGCCGATTGCACGGTCCCCTCAACCGCCTCACGGGCCAAATCCTTCATGCTGCGATCCACATGTTTGCCAAAACGCGTCATCCCCGCTCCAACGAGTGCAACCTGTCGCATACTGTTCCCCTTTCCTGTAGATGTGAGGGCTCCTAGTCTACCAGGGGATAGAGCAGGCAGAAAGGAGGCAGACCGGATGGAAGACGCCCTTGCGATTATCGGTCAATGGATCGGCTTGGTGAAGTCGGCCAAACTGTCCATTGCAGAGGTGAGTCAGGATTGTGAAGCCCGCGTGGCCGCCGGAGTAGTCAGTGCCGAAGAGGACTTTCAGGAAGCGGTGCGGGCCGTGTTTGAAGCGCTGAGTACCCTCCAGGTGCGCCTGGAAGAACAAGAGGAATTACTGGAATCGGAACTGGAGGATGAAGACGCGTGATTAAGGATGCAGCCGGGAATGTCGGATCCCGCTATGCTCTAATCCGACCTACGGGACTGTCAAGCCGACCCCTGCCCTAATCAAGGCTATTCAGTCGCATGTCGGCATTGGCTGATGATTCCGCCTTCCCGGGCTACAATAGGCGGGTCGCTTATTTTAATTCAGCTCTCACTAGGAAATCCCGTTTCAAATTACACGGGATGGGCTCGGGAGTTTGAAAATCCAGTGCCGCGTTGGGCTGTGCCCTATGTACCGCGACCGGAAAGGACCTGAGAGCTATATGGCGATTCTCGCCCTCAAGCGCTAGTGGCCGAACGCAGCGCGGGCGTTTGGCAAACAGGGATTGATCCACGCTCCGCGCTTCTCCTCGGTCGGCAGACGCGCCAAACACAAGGAAGAGTTGATCGTCATGATTGAGGTCTGAGTATTCCCCCACCCTAGCCCTCTTAGACTGGAAAGAGGGAGGACCGCGGAAAATTCAGCATGAGACAGTGTTAGAAAACTCATTCGCTTGACATTATATAAATATTCATTCGCCGTACACGCGCAAGCTCATGGTTGTGCTCAAGGAGAAGGGCATCGCCTATGAGCGACGTGACCTGATACCGCTCAACAAGACGCCCGAGCTTTTGGCCAAGAATCCGCTCGGCTCGATACCTATCCTGGAACTGGAACATGAGGGACGGTATATTCTGGATTCCTCTGTCATTTGCGCGTACATTGAGAAACTATATCCGCAGCGGCCTATGTACCCCGACGACTCTGCGGCGTACGCCGACGCGCTGTTTCTCGAGGAGTATGCAGACACGCGCGTCATGCAGTCCATCTCGCCCGCCTTCTTCGAGCGCTTCGTCAAGGTGCACGCGCTGGGCGGCACGAGCGATTTCGAGCGCTTCGTCAAGGTGCACGCGCTGGGCGGCACGAGCGATGAGAGCCGGGTCGAACAGGCGCTGGCCGAAGGCATCCCCCCGGTCTTTGACTACCTGGAAGGGAGGCTGGTCTCTGGCGTCAGCAGCCTGCTGTCCGCGTTTACGGTCGCGGACGCTTCTCTGGGTAATATGCTGGCCTGCTTGGACCTGGCGGGCGAATCTATCGACGCCGCGCGCTGGCCAAAGCTGGCCGAGTATCACGACGCGCTCCTGTTCCGCGCATCGTTTCAGGCCGCCATGCCTGCGAGCTGACTCCCACCACTAATCGGGGATAACGAGAGATGACTGGTATAATGGAAATCGTCGCCGACCCTATGCGGCGCGAGATCCTGCGACGCGTCTGGGATACTGAGCTTCCGGTGAAGGCGCTGGTTGAGGCGTTCGACGTATCGCAACCCGCGATTTCCTTTCATCTTCGAGTTCTACGAGATGCGGGCTTAGTCAATGTCCGACAACAGGGCACGCAGCGCTTCTACCGGGCCGGGCCTGAGGCGCTGGGTGAATTGCGCTCGTATCTGGATGCCTACTGGCAAGACCGCTTAGCCCACCTCAAGGACGAGGCCGAGATCGAGGCAAGGAGGCAACGACGCCGTGCAAAACAGCCCAGAAGAGAGCTTTGAACTCATCCACGAGATCGAGATCGACGCCAGCCCCGAGCTGGTGTTCCAATTCTTTACGGATGCCGAGTTGCTCGAGCGGCGGCACGGGGTACACGCAGAGACCGAGCCGCGACCGGGCGGGCGATTTATGCTGAACATCACAGGCCAGACCGTCACGCGTGGGATATTCCTCGAGCTGGACCCTGGGCGCCGCCTGGTGTTCACTTGGTGTTTCGAGCAGCCTCCGCCGCCGACTACGGTCGAGGTAACGTTCACCCCGGTTGGCCGGGGCACGCGGGTGCGGCTGCGTCATTTCGGCTTTGCAACCGCGAAGTCCCGCGACAACCATCAGCGCGGTTGGGGCCACTATCTGCCGCGGCTCGCCATGGCCGCCAGCGGCGCCGACCCGGGTCTGGACACATGGCGCAAGGCTACCCCCCCGGCTCGGACAGTCCCGCTGTCGGGAGGCGGGTGTAAGGTCGTTTGACGAACGGCTCGCCCGATGCGTACGCGCCCGTTTCTATCGTTTAGGGACAGACGGACGGCACGCCGAGTATGGACGCGATGGGCGTTGGTCGAAGCCGAATAAGAAAGGACGAAGATTATGAAAACTCCTCAAATTGTACCAAGAGACGAGTGGCTAGCGCAGCGCAAAGCCTTGCTGGACAAGGAAAAAGAGTGGACGCGACTGAGTGACCGCCTGAGTGCTGAGCGTCGCGAGCTGCCCTGGGTAGGCGTACCGGACGACTACCGGTTCGAGGGCGAGGCCGGCGTGCCAAGCTTGGGCGATCTCTTCGACGGCCGCAGCCAGCTCATCGTCTATCACTTCATGTTTGCGCCGAGCTGGGAGCAGGGCTGCCCGCTCGGCTCGTTCTGGGCCGATCAGTTCAACCCGCTTGGCGTCCATCTCAACCCGCGTGACGTGACGCTGGTGGCGGTTTCAAACGCGCCGATAGACAAGCTCAGCGCGTTCAAAGTCCGTATGGGGTGGAGCTTTTCGTGGGTCTCGGCCGTGGAAAGCCGCTTCAGCCGTGACTTTGGGGTAACGTTTAGCCGCGAGGAGATCGAGCAGGGCCAGCCGCGCTACAACTACCGCGACGGCGCGTCCGTGGGCGAGGAGATGCCGGGCCTGAGCGTGTTCTACAAGAACTCGGACGGCGAGATCTTCCACACCTACTCATGCTACGCCCGCGGGCTCGAGGCCATGAACAGCAGCCACAGCCTGATCGATCTTGTCCCGCGCGGCCGCGACGAAGCGGGGCTCAGGTTTCCGATGGCCTGGGTCCGCTATCACGACCGCTACGAGCAGTAGTACGCACCGCTGACCTTGACGCCTTCCTCAGCGTCGGCCCGCGCCAGATGGGCATGACGCCTGTTGTGGCTCAGTCCGGACCGCCAGGCAAGGCCCGGGTGGGCTGATGCGGTATGGCCAAAATATGAAGGACCGGCTCAGAACCATCCCTCTTCCTCGTTTTCAAAGTCGTCTTTTCTGAGCGGGAGGGCTTGTGAAGGCAGACGGTCATGCCAGCGCAGTACCCGATACGATTGGCCTCCCGCGCGGTCAATCACTCCGGCCAGCCGGCGGGTGATCCGTCCGGTGTTCAGATAGCCGACGCTCTCTATGGTGACAATCGTGGGCAGACCCCCGCGTGCCGCGGTCGCGTCCAGGAACTCTTCCCCGCAGTTTTCGTGCCTTTGCCGGATCGTTTCCTCCGCAGTTTCCGCATCAACCCCCTGTACGGCCCGGAGCACGAGGGCGTTTGCTGTTTGTGTATTGGCCATATTGCCGCTGCGCGCATTGCCATATACCGTGAACACCTCGTTCAGGGTGTTGTAGAAGAGACCCTGGGTGACGTCACGGATCAGCAGGAGTTCGTCAATCGTGTCGAGCGGTCCGTCCTTTGCCGGGTAGGAAATATCCTGGGCCAAGTAGTACTCACTCTCGACCCCATTCAGCCGCTCTAAGGGGTCGGGGTCGCGCCAGTCGAGGATGGCATCGGCCAGGGCATCCCCAAAGTCCGGATCAAAATCCAGATTGGTAAAGGTCTGACGTAGAATAATCTCATCCACCTGGTTGATATTGATTTTGCCGCTCTCGTCACTGACGCGGACCTGATACCCACCCTCGCCATAGGGTTCGTCTCTCCACCGGCCATCGCCGAGCAGCCAGAGGTCCAGGCACTCCTCTGTCTCATCATCGCGCAGCCGGTCGCGTGGGCCCAGCCGATCGTCGTCTTGGAGATTGCGCGTTCGGCCCTGCTGGCTCGTCCGGATGAGCTGGTAGAGGACGCGATTCAGCCCGGCTCTGGCTAAATAATAGGTTTTGACCTCCTGTTGGTAGACGTCGGTACTCAGCCCCTCCACCCGGGCGGTCCTACCGAGCTCAATCGCCACAACCATAAGCACCATCAGCGCCCACACGACAACAATCAGGATAACGCCGCGCTCGTTCCGCATGGCCGCTATCTCCGACTCCGGCTCCGGCGGCGGTTCTGGGGAGTGCGACGTAGTTCCGAAATCGGGTCCTGGACCTGAATCGGGACTTCGATCTGCCATTCGTTTGGCACTCCCCCTATTCCTCCTCTATCAAGGGAGGATGGGGGGGCGCGCCACGACAGCCGTACGACCTGGGGTAGCTTCGGTTCCTCTTCCCCGCTCCAACTCTCATGCCAGGCTTCTTCGTCTTCGGTTTGCCGTTGCCCAAAATACTCCCAGACCAGTTCGTCAACACCGGACAGAACCTCGGCCTCCAGGGACAAACTCCCCTCGCGCTCTTCGGCTAAATCTGCGGGTAAGGTCGGAGCGGAAATACGCATCCACAGCCCACGCTCGCCGTCTTCTTCTTTGATGAAGTAAGAGACCTTCTCCAACCCGCCGATTTCGGGCCGGTCGGCAGAGGCGACGAAACGGAGTTCCTCTTCGTCACCAAAAAAGTAGACGAGGCGCTCGCCGTCGACCAGCAGCGTGAGCGGGTAGGCAGATTTCAGTTTGCGGACAATCAGGGCCAGGGCCGCGCGGGCACGTTGATTCTCAATACTCCGGGATGTGCCACGTTCGATCGCATTTGCGCCAAAGCCAAGCGCACCATAGACGCCAAGGCTGACCAGACTCATCAGCGTCAGGCTGACCAGGAGTTCAAGCAGGGTAAAGCCGTGTATGTGTCGCACGCTTAAAAGAGTGAACGTGTCCAGCAGCTTTGGATCATTGGAGGACACGTTCACTCTTTTCGTTCCCCTTCTCTGAGGCTATCCGCCTCTTCGTACATGATGCGCATGGAACGCAGCTCGAAACTCCGGTGGCTCTCCCCTTCCTCCCAGCCAACGTTAACCGTGATCTCCTTGATATGCAGCAGCGACGTCTCCCCACCCAGCACATCGTTTTCCCTTTCCGCGGCCTCCTCTTCGGTTTCATCTGGAAAGATTTCCTGCACCCGTGCCCGCCAAAAAAACCCATCCGGCAGTTCTCCGCTCTCTTCCCCATCTTCCAGGAAATCCGGAGCAAAAAACCCGTCCATCACGTTCTGGGCATGGATGACCGCCTGGGTGCGATGTGAGGCTTTTCCTGTAAGGCGGAGACTGCCGGCAAAGAGTTCCAGCACGGCAACTAGGCCGACCGCCAGGATGGAGAGTGCGATCATGATTTCCAAGAGGGTAAACCCCGCTCTCCAATGGTGTGTCTGACGCTGCCGGTCTTCTTTTTTCATACTGGCGGCCCCCCGCTCTGGGTGGCCGCCCTCCTTTGTCTCCTGACTATTCTTCTCCGGCATAGCGGACGGTGGCAGTCCCAAGCAGCGGATTGAGCGCGATGGTATACGCGATCTCATTCGCCCCCCGCTGTTGTTCTATTGTGATCTCCCCACCGGAGTTTGTGCCGTCCGGATAAAAGCGGAACTCGACTTCCCCTTCCTCCCGCACCCACAGGCTCGTGGCCGAGAGCTGGATGTCTTCATCAGAGGAAGTGATCTGCTCGTCTTCGTGGTCAGATTCCTCTTGGCTGTCATCCCGAGCCGCAACTTGGCGCCCGGACTCCTGCCAATACCGATTGTCTTGGGGATCAACGACGAGACGCTGTTCTATGCCATCCGTGAGCGCCCGCAGCCGTAAGAGTTCCAGCGTGGTTCGTAACTGCGCCGCCGTCCGCTTCGGGTCACTGCCGCCAAACCGATTCCCGACCGCAGGGGCGACAATGGCAAAGGCAATACTGATAATAACGAGGACCAGAATCAGTTCGATCAGGGTAAAGCCATTTTCCGTGTTAGATGGAAAAGCACCACGAGGCCTGCCAACGCTGAATAATCTTTTTCGCATGGAGGAAGGCGAGCGCAGGGCTCACAGGTTGGAGGGGGTTTGCTGTTGGGTCCGCCGCAGGGCGTTCAGCTTGAGGACAATTACCAGCACGGCTCCGCCTATGCCGACCGTACAACGGAGCAGCTCCGGGGTGCCGTTCCATATCTCCAGCAAGCAAAAGCCGATCACCCCCACCATGAGGGCAATCATGATCCGGTCCCAGAGGTTACGCATGGCCCTCTCCAATGATCCTATCGGATGCAGTCCATATGCCGCGTCAAATCCTTGGCGATATTCTTCTGATGCGCTTCCAGGGTGCCGCCGCCGATCTCAAGCAGTTTTGCATCCCGCCATAAACGCTCAACCACGTACTCGTTAAAATAGCCATAGCCACCCAACACCTGCATGGCGTTGTCCGCGACGGTTTTTGCCATGGTTGTGGCGACCAGCTTGACGCCGTCCGAATCGATGCGATGGCCAGGTTGGTCAAGGTCCATATTCCGCGCCGTGTGATACAGATAGGTTCGCGCCGCCATGTATTGGGCATAGGAATCCGCGATATAGCGCTGGATCTGACCAAAACTGTTAATGGGCTGACCATAGGCGGTCCGCTCACTCGCATAGCGGGTCATATCTTCGACGCAGCGACCGGCGATGCCAGTAGACATGGCGCCGATAGTGACCCGCTCTATTTCCAGGTTGCGCATCATGTGGAGTACGCTGTCGCCCTCTTTGCCCAGGCGATTGGCAACCGGAACCTGACAGGCGTCAAAGACGAGTTCGGCGGTCATGGAGGCGCGCATGCCGGTTTTCCCGTGGAGCCGTTGCCCGAGCGAAAATCCGGGGAAGTCCTTCTCCACAATAAACGAACTCAAACCCTTGTCGGTTTTCGCGTAGACGAGAAAGAGATTGCCCAGCGTCGTGTCATCCAGCGCGCCATTGGTAATGAACATCTTGCGGCCGGTAATGGCGTAGGTATCCCCACGGCGGACCGCCTGCGTTTTCATACCGAGCACATCCGTGCCGGCTGAGGGCTCAGTCATACACATCCCGCCGACCCATTCGCCGGAGATGAGGGGCGGCAAATACTTCTGGCGCTGTTCGTCATTGGCGTTACGACAGAAATTATTGACCAGGAGCATGGCGTGGGCCAGGTAGGCCAGGCAGAAGCCTGGGTCTGAGGCGGATAGTTCCTCGTGCGCGATAACGGCAGCCACCGCGTCCATGCCCGCACCACCATACGCTTCCGGCACTGTAATGCCGAGCAACCCGAGTTCGCCGAGTTCGCGAAAGAGGGTGATATTGAAGCGTTCCTGACGATCGTGCTCCAGCGCCTGCGGCTCAACCCGTTCTTTGACAAACTCCCGAACAGTCTGCCGCAAAAGACGATGCTCTGTCGAGGGGTGGAAGATATCGACGCCTGCCGTCACGTACGCACCTCCTTAGCTTCCTTATATTTTGCGCGCATAGCCTATCAGCATTCTACAGATATTGCAGTCCTCACACAGATTTTTTGCTCCCTCTCTTGTAAAAAAGACGGAGCAGGTCTAGGACAGTCTTGGGCGAAGAGCCACGCACCGGGCGTTGGTCGGGCAACCCGGTGGCTCCGAAGAATGAGGCACTCAGGGGGTTCGTTCACGGGAGCGGCCCGCTGGAATCTACGGCGAAGAGTAAACGTATCCAGATTTTTCGCCTAATTGGAGGACACGCTTACTCTTTCAGGCCAAGTCCAGTAAAAAGATTTGTCTGATCGAGAACGGTTATGAATACCAGCGGGCATACTTTACGGACTGATCTGGTGAATATCTGCCACGCCATGTACCACAAGGGCTTTATTGCATCCTCAGAAGGGAATGCCAGCGTGCGTCTTGGGCCGGACCGTATCCTGATCACGACTCGGGGAGTACACAAAGGTTTCCTCCGAGCAGAGCAATTGATTGAAACCGATTTAGACGGGAAGGCGGTGAGTAGCGAGCCCGCACCGTCATCGGAAATCGCCCTCCACCTTGTCGCGTATCGAGAGCGAGAGAATATTGCGGCGGTCATTCACGCCCATCCGACAACCGCGATTGCCTGTACATTAGCGGATATCTCGCTTGCCGATGGGACCTTACCCGAAGTCGTGACGGCGCTGGGCGCAATTCCAACCGTCCCCTATATAACGCCGGGGACGCGTGAGGCTGGTGAGGCAATCTGTCCTTTTATCCGCCAGTTCGACGCCCTGATGTTAGCCCGGCACGGCTCTGTTACGGTCGGCGGTACCCTCCAAGAGGCCTACTCAAAGCTGGAGATGCTTGAACACGCTGCCCAGATTCTCTTCCGGGCACGCCTCCTCGGCGGCGGCCGGCCGTTACCCGAGGCCGAAGTGACCCGCTTATTACGCGCACGCGGACACAATCCTGACCGTGTGCTCTCCCTGGTTCAGGCTGGAAAAGTCAAGCTCGCCAGTTGAGGAGTCGACGTGGGTATTCTGGATCGAATCTTCAAGCGGAGTGCGTCTGGGGCAAGGTCCCAGCCGGCAGAGTCTCCGCCAGCCACGTCATTCCCCGGTGTCCAGGCGCAGCCGCCTCCGCCCCCCCAAGGCAGGAATAATTACCTCGTCGTGATCCTTGATAGCTGCCGGTATGACGCCTTTATGACCGCTCGACCGAAGACAGTCAGCGTCCTGGGCGAGGTCGAGCGGCGGTGGAGCTATGCGTCGTGGACCGCCCCGTCCCATTACAACCTGCTGATGGGGCTGCTGCCCCATTCCAGCCCGCGGCAGGTCTATGCCTCGGAGTATTACAAACAGGATTTTTTCAAATATCAGGAACGCCTTGGCGTAGAACAGGTTGAGTTCAAGAGTCTGGTCCCACAGCTCTTTTTACCGACTTTCTTGAAATGGAAGCTGGGCTACCAGACGCACGCAATGGTCTCCCTGCCCGTGCTGAACCCGGCCACGTTGCTCAATAAGGACTTCGACTCCTTTACCCTGATGCCGACCCATAATGACATGGCCGCCATGCTTGAGCGCTTATCCTTCTCTCCCGACCGGCCAGCGTTTTATCTGCTCAATGTTGGAGAAACGCACTACCCGTACGCCTTGCCCGACGAGCCGAGTGAGGAGTGGCCGAAGATGCACGGTGTCCACGGCGTCTTCAAGCATCTTGATGACGCCGTCGTCGGCGGGAAGCTGATTGAGGACGAAGCAGGGGAGCGGTTCTTTGACCAGGACAAACTCGACCTGCTTCGGCAGCGACAGATCAACGCCGTGCGCTATCTTGACGGCGTGTTTGAACGCCTCTTCGACATTGTTCCCCCAGATACCTATATTACGATTACCGCAGACCACGGCGAGTTATTTGGCGAAGAGGGCTATTTCGGACACGGTCCCATCAACCACGAAAAAGCCTACGAAGTCCCCTTTGTTGAGGGGAAGCTGCGCTGAGCTTTGCTTGCTGTCGTTCTCCTGGCATCATGGGTAATGCGTCCCGAATTCCCCATGATCGAAAATTGGAGTAGCCGATGCTCAAACGCCTGTATGTTAACAACTATAAGTGCCTGGTGAACTTTGAGTTGTTGCTAGCCCGGACGACTCTGCTTGCCGGGCTCAATGGCACTGGCAAATCCACCATTTTTGATCTGCTGGAACAAATGCGTGGGTTCATAGCGGGTGATACAAGCGTCAGAGAGAGCTTCCCCCCCCGTTCAATCACGCAATGGCAAAGTTCCGATCTGCAAAAGTTTGAACTCACTGTAGCTGGGGGTCCTGACGGAATTACTGAGGACTACCAGTATCTCCTTGAACTGGAGCATGACCGCGCCCACCAGCGTTGTCGGGTACGCAGTGAGACAGTGCAGGCATCTGCTGGCCGGGTTATTGACCTGCTTTTCCGATTTCATAACGGAGAGGTTGAATTGTTTCGAGATGACGGCTCAGCGGGGCCGCAGTTTCCTTTTGATTGGAACCGCTCTGGCCTCACCGCTGTGGTGGAACGGCAGGATAATACGCGCCTGTCCTGGTTCAAAAGCTGGCTCCGAGATATGTACACGGTTCGTCTTGATCCGGCTTCAATGTTGAGTCGGGGCGAGTCGGAAGTGTCCCACCCCAAGGTGAACCTGTCTGATTTTGCTTGCTGGTATCGGCATTTGATGCAAGAGCGCCCGAGAGAGATCAGCGAACTGTTTGATTCGCTCAGCCAAGTCCTCAACGGGTTCCGCGCCTTGGAACTCCTCCAAGATGGAGAAGTCGCCCGAACGCTCAAAGCCCGGTTCGAGACACTGGTGCGGGAGGGGGAGCCTCTGCAATCCTTTCAGCTTGGCTTTCAGGAGTTGTCGGATGGACAACGGGCGCTGGTCGCTCTGTACACTTTGTTGCATATGACAAAGCGCCAGACGACCACCCTGTGTCTGGATGAGCCCGACAACTTCGTCTCTCTGGCCGAAATCCAGCCCTTGATATTTGAATTCTGTGACGCGGCTGAGGAGGGGCCTCAGGTCATTTTTGTATCGCACCACCCGGAAATAATCGATCATCCGGGTATCGAGAGGCGACTCCTTCTCCATCGGGACAACGGCGGCCCAACTCGTATTACTCCCTTTAATCACGGCGCGGCGTCGGCCCTCGCGCCCTCGGAAGTGATAGCACGAGGATGGGAGGATGATGAAGCGCCACGCTGACATCATTATTCTTGGTGAAGATCGTGCCCACGCAAACGTTGTATGGCATCACTTGAAAAAACGGGACTTCAACTATCGGAAACTCCGTGTCGTACCGCGGGATGGATCTGGGTCGGCTGCCCAGTTTGTCCTGCAAAGATATGCAGAGGAAGTAAAAGCCTATCGCAGTCAGGCCAACCACTTGTCACTCGCACTGATAACGATCATTGATGCGGATAGGCAAGAAGTCCAACACATTTATCGCCGTCTTGAAGGACAGTTGCAAAACGCTAGCATTGAGAACCGTAAGACGGGTGAACGCATCGCTCTTTTGGTCCCAAAGCGGAATATTGAGACGTGGATTGTGTATCTTCAGGGCACCCCCGTCGATGAAGAGTCAGATTACAAACAGCATTCGTTGGCGAAAAACTATAAGCAAGCAGGCATCACTTTAGCCGAACAGCTTGGACAACAGCCAAGGGCAGACTGTCCACAGTCGCTGCAAATGGCGCGGGATGAACTGAAGTACCGGCTACCAGGGTAACGTCTGATTGCGTACCCCCGTGCTTCCCAGTACTCCTCCTCCGTCGGCCACCCAGTGCTAGCGGCATGGCGGCAGCCTCAGTGAGCACGGCATTTCCCGTCCGCGCTGATACCACTTTCCCGTCGCACAAACGATCGGGCTCATATCACAATGTAATCAGTAACATATTGAACCAGTCATCGGTCGCCCTAAATTCGACTACAGGTTGTTGAAATGTTACCTGAAAGGAAGTCGGGAGAGCCAAGCAAGCCGCTGCCTGCCGCGGCAGCCTGGAGTCTCAATCAACTGATAAGGGAGGTTCTTTTGGCCCCCTTCAAATCCCTGGAATCCTGGATATGGGACGCCGCCTGCTCCATCCGTGGGGCGAAGGACGCACCGAAATACAAAGACTATAGTACGCTTGCGTCATGCCGGACCCCGGATCATGTCCGGGGCAGGCTTTGATCCGGGGTCCAGAGGTCGGGAGGCTGGGGACCTTGATTCCTGCTTTTGCAGGAATGACAGACGGCTACACATCATCGTTATTTGCTCTAGTCCGTTTGGCTAATGAGCCGCAAGCGTTCCCCAGCGCTGGCCATCATGTCCCCCTCTCGCCGATAAACACGGTTATACCCGACCAGACCTATGGGGACGGCAAGGACCGTAAATGCGGCAATACGTCCGTCGCCAGGTAGCGGAGCTGATCCATGGTCGCGGCGGCGGGAACCGCCGGCAGCAGGGTCATAGTCTGTGCCCCGGCGTCAATATAGCGTTGAATCGTGGCCGCGCACTCTGAGGCCGGACCGAGCGCGCTATACTTATCAATAATTCTGTCAAACGACTGATGATATTCGGTTGACAGGGTGTGCACGGCATTCGTTCGCGCTGCTTCGTACGTGGACGCGATACAGAAATACAGGACCACGCCCCCGGTGAACGTGGTCCGCGAGGAAGCCTCGCGTTGGTGCCAGTGCTCCAGCGCCTTGTCCAGACTGGTGCGAAAACGCTCCGGTGTCACAAAATACGCAAACCAGCCGTCCCCATACGTCCCGGCCCGTTTCAACGCTGCATCAACCCGGCCGCCGACCCAGATCGGTGGATGCGGTTGCTGAAGCGGACGCGGCGTCATCCGAGCGTCCTCAAATTGCAGAAATTGGCCGCCACATGTCGCTGAAGGATTCGTCCAGAGTTCCTTAATCACGCGCAGTCCTTCAGTGGCACGCCGGCCGCGTTCCCGCACCGAAATACCACAGGCCTCATATTCTTTTTGGAACTCGCCCCCAACGCCCACGCCGAGAATGGATCGTCCACCGGACAGCCAGTCCAGGGTGCCTATCATTTTGGCGACCAGGGTCGGATTACGGAGCGGGAGGAGCAACACCCCAGTACCGAGTTTGATCTTCGTTGTCCGCGCCGCAAACGCGCCTAGCATGGTGAACGGGTCAAGCACCGGGCTGTGCCACAGCACATGGTCGCGGTAGAAGAGGATGTCATAACCAAGCTGTTCGATTTCCTCAGCCCAGCGACACAGCGTCGGTCCGGAAACCAGCCCGCCCCCAAACCCGCCTAAGGTTGTCCCGAACGTGACGTGGCTCATTCCGTATCCTTCCATCTTCCCGTGCCAGACTAAAAGAGTGAACGTGTCCTCCAATAGACATGCGGATGCTGGACACGTTCACTCTTTGCCGTGTTTGGCCACGACCTCAGCGGCAAAACGCTCCATGGCGGTGGTGACATCGCCAGCCCGTAGCGCGTGCATATTGACCAAGAGGCGATGAACACCGAGGTCTTCGTACACCGCGAGACTGTCCAGCCCTTCCCCGTAGTAATTCCAGTACGCGGTGATTTCGAGTTCCTGTCTGTCACGGCCCTGTCGGTCACATTCCTCTGCCAGCGCCCGTATATGTGCCCGGTAGTCGTCCAAATCTTTGCCAATCACATACCAGCCGTCGCCATATGTAACCGTGCGCCGGATAGCAGGTGCCGTCACACCCCCAATAACTAGCGGTACCCCGCCTACCTGGGCGGGTTTGGGCCGCATGGTAAACCCCTGCCAGTTGACAAACTCGCCTCGAAAATCAACCTCCTCACCAGTCCAGACTGTCTTGAGGGCTTCGAGATATTCGCTGGCCCGTTTACCCCGCCGCGCAAACGGAACGCCGACGGCGGCAAACTCCTCACGCAGCCAGCCTATGCCCAAGCCGAGCATCAATCGTCCTTGGGACAGGTGGTCAATCGACGAGGCCCATTTAGCCAAATAGAGCGGACTCATCTGGGGCAGGATATTGACCCCGGTACCCAGCCGGAGCGTCGTGGTGGCCGAGGCGATAAAGGTCAAGGCCACCAAAGGGTCGATAATCGGCGCGTCAGGTTTGAACGGCAGTTTCCCGTCCGGGTTGTAGGGATACACTGAGTCATAGTGCTTGGGAATAATCACATGCTCTGCGGTCCAAACGGACTCATACCCGAGCGCTTCCGCTCTTTGGACAAACGGAATCACTATTGCCGGGTCGGTGAACTCACGTAGGTTAATCGGGACGATACCGAATTTCATATCTCCTCCTTCCGCTGACGAAGGACCTCCCTTCCCCTTTCTATCTGAAAGAGAAAGCCCAGCCCTCCCACCAGCCAAGAGAGCAAAACCCAACCCACCAGGCGCTTATTCATATCTGTCTGCTGCACGGCAAAGCTGGAACGGTACGCTGCGGAGTCGCTGGCTAATCGCCAAAGCTGGTTCCGACCAGACGAGCCGCTTCAATGAGGGGATGGTCCGGGGAGACCAGTTTCTTTTTTCCCGCGACCTCTTCCAGAGGCACGGGCCCGAGTTGCTGGTCCTGTACGGCCAGCATAAAGCCGTCGCGACCTTCCCGCAGCAGCTGAGCGCAGCGCGTGCCCAGCCAAGTGGCAAGGACACGGTCCGTGGCCGAGGGCGTCCCCCCGCGTTGCAGATGACCAAGAATGGTCAGGCGTGATTCCTGACCCGTCAGGCGCTCCAACTCCTGGGTGAGATGAATCGTATGGCCGACGTGTTCCTTATGGAATTTTTCCAGCTTGGCCGAGGCCTTTTCCTTTTCTTCTCTGTCTTTGGCCTCCCTTTTTTGGTGCACGAGCTCCTCGACCTTTTCTGCGTCACTGATAGACAACGCGCCTTCTGCGACCACGACAATGCTGAAGTGTTTGCCCTGTCTGGTACGTTCCCGGATAGTCTGAGCAACCCGCTCAATATGATAGGGAATTTCCGGGATAAGAATGACATCCGCCCCGCCGGCCGTCCCGGCTTGGAGGGCCAACCAGCCCGCTCTATGGCCCATGACTTCGACCACGATAATCCGGTCATGGCTGGTCGCAGTCGAATGCAGCCGGTCTATGGCTTCGGTCGCGATGCCCACCGCAGTATTAAACCCGAACGTGACGTCAGTCTTGACAATATCGTTGTCAATCGTTTTTGGCAGGGTAATGATACTCAGGCCCGCTTTTTTGAGACGGAGCGCATTTTTCTGCGTACCACCCCCGCCCAGACAGACCAGCGCATCCAGATGATGCCGCCGATAGGTATCAATGATGGCATCCGTCATGTCATGGATTCTGCCCCCAATGGACATCCGGTGCGGCTTATCTCGGCTGGTGCCGAGAATGGTTCCGCCGTCGGTCAGAATGCCCGAGAGCGCTTTTCTGTCTAACTCCAGGGTCTGATTCTGCACCAATCCGCGGAAGCCGTTTTGAAAGCCGATAATCCGGATATCGTAGGCTTCCAAACAGGCCTTGCCGACCGCGCGAATGGCCGCGTTGAGTCCAGGACAATCGCCACCGCTGGTTAAAATGCCTACGTATTGCGCCATACGGTTGCGCCTATATTATGGTCTCCGCCTATTCGATGTCGAGAGCGGGTCAAGAAGTCCAAGGCATACAGAAGAATGTCTCGGACGGTAGCCGACCATGGCGGCGAAAACAAGTTGGCAGCGGAAGAGAAACGCATCATAAGGAGGACGAACGCATGCAAACCGAAGAAACCCGGGCTCTAATCAAAACCTATTACGAAACTCTGCCGACCGGAGATCGGAAAAAGCTGGCCTCGCTGTTTACCGAAGATATTGTCTGGTATCCACCCCAGAGCGCGCCGATTGGGGTCATTGAAGGTCCAGAGGCGGTAGCGGCCGAATTGGGCGGCGACACACCCAAAAGAATATTCGATATGAAGACCTTCCGCCTGACGGTTCATCGTATCCTGGCAGATGGCGACATCGCGGTGGTCCAGCACGCCATCTCTGCCAAGTCCAAAGACGGCGAGCAGTACGATAACGAATACTGCTGGGTGTATCAGTGTCGCGACGGCAAAATCGCCAAGATTGAAGAATACGCGGATACGCTCAAGGCCGCCCGGATTTTTAAGTGGGTGTAACGGGCTCCAAACCGAGATGGAGCCTGAGCGCCCGGTCACGCCTCTCCTGCGTCTGCTCTGAAATTCGTCCCGCCTGCCTGATGATTCTCTGCTGATCGTATGTCATAATCATCAAGGCATTTGCTACACGTGCTTCCGTAAGATTCGACCGAGGCTTACGCAGACCTACCATATAGGCACGCCGTGCGCGCGCTGCGGTGTACGTCTGAGTCGGAACTACCGTGGCTGCCTGTCCGTATCGATTGGCAATATCATTCGAAACAATGACACAGGTTCGGATCTTTTGCGGTTCCACGCCTATGGACGGGTCACACTGAATCCAGACAATATCGCCTCTATGGAAGCTCACATCCTCAGGCATCGTCATCCGCAAGCAGCTTTGCCTGAGCCCCTTCCCAGTCTTTTAACACCGCGCGGGTGTCGGCTCGTCCAGCGGCATAATCCCGTGCAAGTCGCTCGCGTTGCTCCTGTGCTGCCCGCTGCAACAGTCCTTCTGATAATATCTCGCGAGCAAGCCGCGCACAGGGTTTTCCCACTCGTTTCGCGTGTCGCTTAAGCTCCTGATAAGTGTCGTCGTTCAGTGTCAGATTCAGACGTTCCATAACACGGGACGTAGCACGACCTAGCAAGAAAATCGAGCGCTTGAATAAAAGAGGTTGGCATCGAGGCAAGTAACACTGTATACCAAGTCTTGGGTGCAGCGGTCTGTATGAGCACACCTCATTCAAATGTTCGAGACGCGAGCGGACCAGACCAATATCTACCTTAAAAATATGCCAAAATCGAAGAGTACGTAGATACGCTCGAGGCCGGCCGGATTTTTAAGTGGGTGTGAGGAAGTGGAGATGGAGGCTCAGACTCGTTTGTCCCCCACAATACGGTTACGCTGCCTTCAATGGCGAAATCCGAGCGAGCTGCTCTTTCATATCTCTGGCCCCATTCCACAGATCAACCGCCTGCTGAGCGTTCAACCAAAACTCAGCGGTGTTGCCGAAGAGGCGAGAGAGCCGCAACGCCATCTCCGGGCTCACCGCCCGCCGCTCTCGCAGTAACTCATTCGCCGTCTGACGCGATACGCCAAGGACCTTGGCAAAATGCGACACGGTCAGCCCATAATCCGGTAAGAAATCTTCCCGCAGCATCTCCCCTGGATGGGTCGGACGGACCTTTCTTGCTCTATTGTTGGGAATACTCATCCGATACCTCGTCTCAGTGATAATCCGTTAACTCGACATCGTATGCGTCGCCATCCACAAAACGGAAGCATATTCGCCACTGAGTGTTCACTGAAATAGCATACTGTCCCTCTCAGTCTCGTCCCAGTTTATGTAGACGATTACTCGGAGGGACCTGCAAATCTTCTAAGCGAGTCGCCAAATCGACGTATTCCAATCGCCGCCGTGCCTGTTTCCATATTTCCGAAGGGAAACGTTTTGCTTTTCCTCTCTTATATAATTCCGCAGTGTTTCTATCGGCAAATGTTTGAATCACTCCCCTGAGAGTAATCCGTCACGTGACACGTGTCAAACTTGACGGCGGCCATGAGGAAAAGAGAAGTCCCGGGCACCCTATCGGGAATGCTCAATCTGGGCTGACGAACTACATTAGCCCTTAGCTTGTCATCGACCTCGACATTCGTTCTCATAATACCCCTTATTAATGTGTATGAAGGATACACACATACTGGGAATGATATTTAAGGCTTAAATCTCGACTTGGGTACGGTCAGGCATAATGCGTGCCGGAAAGCCCCACCACTTGCAGCAATTGCTTTCGTATCTCTCCGGCTTCGGCTCCGAGATCAACGGTTGCGAACCGTATTTTATGGCCTTGAATCTCTAACGACTCATCCACCATCTCTCCAATTGCTGGATGTAACAGAAGGCCGGCTGCACTGGCTGCCAGTGGGTCTTCATTGTCCTCCTGTGATCTCAGATACGCATACATCTGATAAAGATACCCGCTGCGCAAAGCTTCCTTTCTGTACCGCCCTTGAGTAACAATAGCAGCGAATTTGGTGTCGATGACGATACGACTCCCCGGAGGAACGTAGTCCAAAACAATGTCGGTTTGCATGGATGGCAATATGTCGTCGATTCCGGCAGTCTTGTGACCTTGAGGCCACTGAAGTCTCTTTCCAGGATGGATCCGCCAGCCCGAGCCAGACAGCACAACGTCATAGAAGCCCGCGCATGCCTTCTCGAACAGACGCCTTACCCATTTCTCTTCCCTATCAGGCATAACAAGAGACTGTGGGCCAGCTTCTTCGGTGGGGAGCGCCAACTCGAAAGCAAGCTGGGCTGCGGCCACCATTTGTCGGTCATCAGTGTCGTGACGGCCAAATTGGTCGGCGGATATCTCGCTTCGGTCGGGTTTCTCTCCGCTAACCCCCATTCGCCTCAAGCGCGCAGCAAGGGTACTACATCGGTCAGCAAGGCTGGTGCGCCGAACGATTTCTGCAATCTTTTCTAGTGCCGCCCGAACGTAGCGATTGCGCGGTGTGTCAACGAGAAATTCCTCAAATCGGCAGGCAACTCTGCCACGGTCCAGGAGTTGATGCCGTTCCGTATACAACAGGTTTATGCGCCCCCGAACTCGGCCAAGAATTGCTTCTTTAGGCTGGTATCCGAAGCTCAGATTGCGCCTTAGACGGCGCTCAACTAGGAATGTCAGGATTTCGGCCACGAGATCGGGGATATCATCTGGATTCTCTTCAATCGCGATTTTCTCGCGATCTCTGGACCGAAACAGACTGGACGCATACAGCATCAACAGCCAGAGATTCCGCACTGGAATCCGGCCAACCTGACCAGTGCCCGCTGCCGCTGGCGTCGCCACTAGAACCCTTCGAGTAAGCGCTGTCTGGCCTGAGCAGCTTTGTTAGGTGCCTCAAACCAATACTCATCAAGCAGTGGGCCGATCTCTGTTTCCACTATCTGTCGAAACCATTCCCGGCCATCGTCAATAGATGTTCCAAACGGTGGGGTGACATAGCTGTGCCCAATGCGAAATTGAGGACCAAGGCTGGTATTAGCTGATATCTCGGCGTTTAATAATTGGATTCTCTTTTCGATATCAGCCAGGATGTCCAGACCAATACGATGTTGCCCCTGAACCCATTTGCGCCACAGTTCCCCAAAGGTGGGTTCTAAGTCGATAAATGCGAAACGTCGTCGGAGCGCCAAGTCAACCAGGGCAAGCGAGCGGTCAGCAATGTTCATGGTGCCAATCACGTACACATTATCGGGAATGTAAACGCGCTCGTCGTCTGTCCGTCGATAGCTCAACTCCAGCGCCTCTGCCGGCGTTCGTTTATCAGCTTCCAGCAGGGTCAGCATCTCGCCAAAAATCTGAGCCGGATTGCCGCGATTGATTTCTTCGATGACGACGATATAGATGGAGTCCGGTGAGGCTTTGGCCGTATTGACGACCTCAAGAAACGGACCATCAACCAGACTCAGTTTGCCGTCTCCCGCCGGCCGGTATCCACGTACGAAGTCTTCATATGACAGGTTTGGGTGAAACTGCACGGCTCGCACTTGGCTGTCATCCTGGTCTCCTATGAGAGCGAAGGCCAAGCGTTTGGCCAACCAAGTTTTCCCGGTGCCGGGTGGCCCTTGCAGGATCAGGTTTTTCTTGACACGAAGGCACTCAAAGATTTGTTCCAGTTTGATTCGCTCAAGAAAGCAGCCGCGATCCAGAAGGTAATCCACATCCGTTTCTCGCTTTGGGTCCTTCTTTTCGCCGTCTGGAGTATCCGGGGGGTCTTTTTTCAACAGACTACGGAGTTTTGGATTAGCCAATAGGAAGAGGCTCCGGTGATCGAGCTCTAGCGCGGCTGAGAGTTTTTCGACAACTTTTTGACTTGGGCGGCGTAGGCCACGTTCCAGATAGCCGATATAGTTTGCTGCCATACCGATTTTTCCAGCGACTTCTTGCTGGGTGAGAGACAGCTTGAGGCGCTGGTCTTCGATTACTTGTCCAAAACTTTTCTCTGCCATAATTGAACGCTACCTCATAATATATTGATAGGTCATTGATGGTTCGCCGGAGCGACTATTGAGGCCAAGTCTCAGGTATAACAGTTTGTATGAGCGTACCTCATTCAAACCGTTCGAGGCGTGAGTAGACCAAGCTAAGACCGGAGTTGAGCAAGAGTTTCTTCAACATTGAGGAGCTGTTCCGTCATCTCCGGATGTTCTGTCTGAAGATGCGGTCTCCGTTCTTCCGCAAGCCGGATAGGGCGGCCAAGAGTGTCTTTGAAAAGTCGTGTTGACATGATCCCATAGCCTACACTTAATTGTTCCTCCTGCCCAGAACCGTTAAAACGGCTCCCCAGGACAATCTGCGTTGGCGTTTGTGCGGAGTCTGGGACACCCTTACCCTAGTGCTCTTCTTAAGGGAGAGGGGGCGAGAATCGAACCCGCGTCCACAAGTAGGTCCCAAAACGTCTACGGGCGTCGCGTATGTCCTTCTGTTGTCGGCATTCAAGCCAGTCCTCTTATATTGCTTTCGCTCAATAAGAACCGTTCGCAGAGCCGGCTCAGATGCCCTACGGCTTTGGAGGAATCGGTGTATACTCAACCGTGTGTCTTGTCCTGCTGTGCTCGTACATGGCTTTCGAGCACTTGGTTCATTCGGGTCTGATACCTCCTGCCCGTCGCCTTGAAAAACGCCAGGACTGAGCGCTTGACGTGCAAGGTGATCTGTTCCGTCCGGTCCGGCTCGACAAGCTTGGCGTGTTTCCAGAATTGCTCATCAAGCTCGGGGATATCGCTAAAGTCGATATCCCTGTCCTTAAGCGCCGCGACCTGTTCAGGCGTCAGTGGCTTATCGTATTTGCTCATAGTAGACCAGCCTTTCTTTGCGGGATGCAGGCCGAGCCGAGATGAGACGAAACCGATTCTCTCGAACGGTGTAGACGCCGACAAGGACGTCGCTCCCATCTACCATGCCGATGCTGATATAGCGGTCCTCGCCATAGTCTTGCCGATCATCCAGCCGATTCAGCACGGGACCACCAAAGATGCGTTTTGCCGTCTCGAAGCTCATCCCGGGCTTTTGGATGTTCGCTTGGTTCTTGACCTCACTCCGCTCGAAGTTCATCCAATATGACTACAACAAGCGCTCGATTTTCTTGCTATGTAGTGTCAATTGTCACCCAACTCACACCCAATTGTTCCCGCCGTCCAGAACCGGTACAACAACTCCCGACACTACTTGACACACGAGGGAAACAAACAATGAGTGAGCGACCGTTTAGAGTGCTGGGGATTCAACAAATCGCGGTGGGCGGGCTGGATAAGAACCCGCTACGGAAGTTCTGGGTCGATACCCTGGGGCTGAGTCTGAGCGGCAACTATCGCAGTGAGAGCGAGAATGTGGATGAGGATATTGCGGTGATTGGCTCGGGGCCACTCAAACTGGAAGTGGATTTAATGCAGCCTATCGACCCGGAGAAACGACCCAAGGTCCAGGACCCGCCGCTGAATCACATCGGTCTGTGGATCGATGATCTGCACGCCGCTGAAAAATGGCTGGCAGCGCAGGGCGTGCGGTTCACGCCGGGCGGCATCCGCAAGGGCGCGGCCGGCTATGATGTGTGTTTTATCCACCCCAAGGGCAATGCGGAGTTCCCGCTGTGTGGTGAGGGCGTGTTGATCGAGTTGGTACAGGCTCCTGCCGAGGTGATTGAGGCATTGTCATAGCCCCCTCACCCTGGTCCCCTCCCTCCGGGGGAGAGGGAAACCCCTCGTGGTTAGCCCCTACATTGTACCTTCTTCCCTAACCTCTAATCCCTAATCCCCAACCCCCAGAGGTCCTTTACTTTCCCGGTACGCGGTACATTCGGATCGGATGGGGCGTGCGGTGGAATTCGGGCAGGTCGCGCCAGGGCCGGCCCGCGGTGATACCACCGTCTACGGCCAGGGCCTGACCGGTCACAAAACTCGAATCATCACTGGCCAGCCATAAGGCGGCTTTGGCGATCTCTTCAGGCTCGCCGACCCGACCGAGAGGATGCAGGTGGGCCGCGCCTTTGCGCAGACCGGCCACCTGTTTGCCCGTTGGCGACGGCCGGCCAACGGCTAGGGGCGTCACAATCGCACCTGGGCAGATGCAGTTCGCTCGAATATTGAACTCCCCCAGTTCCAAGGCGACCGACTTGGTCAGATGAATAACCCCCGCTTTTGCCACACTGTAGAGGTGGGTCGCCATGCCGGCCTCCACGCCGGCGGCACTGGAGGTGCTGATAATACTGCCGGACTGCTGTTTTTTCATGATGGGCGCGGCGTGCTTGATGCCGAGAAACACGCCTTTGAGCAGCACATCAAAGGTCATATCGTAGTCTTCCACACTGATACTCTCGATCGGCCCCAGCGCCCCGCCAAAGCCAGCGTTATTGTAAAGACAGTCCAACCGTCCCCAGCGTTCGACCGCAGTAGCAATGGCCGCCTTGACCTCGGCCTCCTGGGTCACGTTCACTTGGACAAAAGCGCCCTGGTCTCCCAGCTCTTGCGCTATCTCCTGGCCCTTGTCCGCCTGCATATCCACCACCACAACCCGGGCCCCTTCTGCGGCGAACAGGCGGACTGTTGCGGCCCCAATACCGCTGGCTCCGCCCGTAATCACGGCGACTTGTCCATCCAGTTTGCCCATGTTTTCCTCCTTATTTCTTGTCCTCTGCTCCGTGACCGGCTTCCGCGTATGGCCGCCGCTCCGGAGAGAGCGAGAGCACGTAAAAGACCAGATCCCACAGATCATTTGGTTCCAATACCTCTTCGTATGCCGCCATAGAGGAGCCGTCCATGCCATTGGCAATGCGTCGATAGATATCGCTCGGCGTGTGGCCACCACGGAAACTCCATTTATGGGTTAAATCGCGGGGCGTGATGGGATCGCCCTCCGCGGTTTTCAAGTCCTGACCCGAGCGTCCGTCCCCCCTGCCCTCTGCCCCATGACAGCTCGGACAGCCGGAATCCACGTAGAGCGATGCGCCTCGGGCAATGCGCTGCTCCGTCACCGGGGGTGGCGTGGAAACTGACGTTGGTAAGGGCCCTGAACCAGAGGCAAAACGCTGTGAGAATTGCTTGATATACGCGACCACATCCTGCCGCTCCTGCTCGCTGAGGATGGCCTCAAACGCCGGCATCCCACTCCCGGCCAGCCCTTTGGCCACGGTGCGGAACAGATCCGCATCGGTGGGTGGACTCCCGCTGGGTGTTGAACGATACCGGAACGAGCCGCGCCTGAAGTTACGCGGCCGCGGCAGCCAGCTCAGCGCAAGCATGCCCTGCCCGTCACCTGCCGCGCCGTGACAGCCGCTACACTGACTGGCGTAGATGGCTTTGCCCCGAAGAGTAAACGTGTCCTCCAATCCGACAGAGATGCTGGACACGTTTACTCTTTGTTCCAGGGCTGAAGGCTCAGCGGTCGTCTCAGCCCGTTCACCAGGGGTCGCTTCCTTCGATTTGTCATACTCCTCAAAAAATTCAGCAACGGCGCAATCCGTCAAAAACAGGGATAAGTCGCTCCGCAGGCGGTCTGCCAGATATATCGTCGTGCGATCCTGTCCGAGCGCAATAGAGGCTGCCTGTCCATCTGAGACAACGCTGAGCAGCCGGGCATTGAGACGGGGTCGCGCCGGGCTTTTGGGTGCGGTGACGCTGTGGAAGAACTCTTGCCAGGGGCGTAGCGTCTGCGCATCCATCGCGGATAGTCGCTCAGCCAGATCAACGCCGAATATGCCGCCGCGAGGGGCAAAAAACTCCGGAAAATCAGCGTCTCGCCAGCGGCGTTCGGCAATCATATGTCCCAGGGCCTGCCCAAAAGGGAGGACGACATCCTTTTGCCAGGCTGTGTCTGTGGCCCAGCGGAAGATGATACCGGACGGGCCTTTCCCTCCCGTTTGGGGTTGGCTCAGTCCAACGATCTGAAAGGTATAGAGCTTTTTCGCCTTGGCCCATGCGAGAAAGGCGGACCAGCGCGAATCGCCGGGCGTTAAGGTAAAAGCGTCAGACCGGAGCGCCGTCGTCGGATTATAGCTGGTGCGGATAGTGCCGCAGGCCTCCGCAGCCGGTGACGAAGATGGAGCAAAGCAGGACCAGAGCAATACGAGCACGGCGAATCGCCAACCACATGTCCTCAGCATAGCAAGGAGGGCTTGAGGGGCAGGGATGAGCAAAGCCAACCCCCAAGCCCTAAAACCTAATCCCCAATTATAAATCGACTTTAATGCTCAACTCTCGCAACTGTCTGGCATCGACCCCGCCCGGCGCTTGCGTCATCAGGCATTGGGCGCGGGCCGTCTTGGGAAAGGCAATGACCTCGCGCAGCGAATCCATACCGGCAAACAACATGGCCAGGCGGTCAAAGCCCAGGGCAATCCCACCGTGGGGAGGAGCGCCATACGACAGGGCTTCCAACAGAAACCCGAACTTCTCCTGAGCTTCGGCCTCACCGATGCCCAGCAAGGTGAAAATCTTTTGCTGCACGTCCTGGCGGTGAATTCGGATACTACCACCACCCAACTCGACGCCATTCAGCACAACATCGTAGGCGAACGCCCGCACCTTTCCTGGGTCGGTCTCAAGCAGGGACACATCCTGGTCATTGGGCGAGGTAAACGGGTGATGTTTGGACACATAGCGCTTCTCGTCCGCGTCGTATTCGACTAGCGGAAAGTCCGTCACCCACAGGAAACGCATATCGTCTTTGGGAATCAGCCCGAGTTTGTCGCCAAGATAGAGGCGCAAGCGTGACAGCACCTCGCATGCCACCTGTTCCTGATCGGCAATCATCAGCAACAAGTCCTTTGGTTTGAGACCCAGGGCCGTTTCGATTTCCTGTTTCCGGTCGTCACTCACAAATTTCGCCAACGGCGACTGCCACCCGTCCTCGGTCAGACGAATCCAGGCCAGGCCCTTTGCCCCAAAATCCTGGGCCAGCGGAATCAGGTCATCAAGTTCTTTGCGCGAGAACGGGTCGTCCGATACCACCAGACCACGGACCACCCCGCCCTCAGCGACGATCTGCCGAAAGACCTTGATGTCGGTCTGACTGAACAACGCAGACAGCTCCTGGATTTCCAGGCCAAACCGGATATCCGGCTTATCATTCCCAAAGCGAGCCATGGCTTGGCTGTACGGCATCCGGGGAAACGGGGTGGGGATGTCGATGCCTTTGACTTCCTTGCACAGCCGGACCATCATGCCTTCAATAAGCTGAAACACATCGTCCGGTCGGACAAACGACATCTCAATATCAATCTGGGTGAACTCAGGCTGACGGTCGGCCCGTAAGTCTTCATCCCGAAAGCAGCGCACGATCTGGAAGTATTTTTCCATCCCGCTCACCATCAGCAACTGCTTAAACAACTGCGGAGACTGCGGCAGGGCATAAAATCCACCTGGATTGACCCGGCTCGGGACAAGATAGTCGCGCGCGCCTTCCGGGGTACTCCGGGTCAGGATCGGGGTTTCCACCTCAAGAAAGTCCTCGCCGTCAAGATAATCGCGGACTACTTTGGCCAGCCGATGCCGGAGGCGGAGGTTCTCGAACATCCTTGGCCGCCGTAAATCCAGGTAGCGATACCGCAGCCGGGTGTTCTCCGCAGGATCGGTCTCGGCATCAATCGGAAACGGTGGTGTCCGCGAGGCGTTGAGCACTCGCAGTTCTTCCACGACGAGCTCGACTTCGCCGGTTGGGATGTTCGGATTGATCGTCTCCGGCGAGCGTCGTTCCAGCCTTCCTCTCGCAGCCACCACATATTCCAGGCGCAGTTCTTTTGCCTGGGTATGGGCGGCGGGGCTGACTTGCGGGTTACAGACAATTTGGACCAAACCGGAGCGGTCGCGGACATCGACAAAGGTCACGCCACCATGATCGCGTCGAGAATGCACCCAACCCATCACGGTCAGCGGCTGTCCGACTTGGGTCACGCGGGGCTCCCCGCAGTAGCAGCTCCGCTGCCAATCACCTAAAGACTCCACACAATCTCCCTCGTGTCGTTACCTAGCCGGGAACTATGCCGGCCAGGGTTATGATTATGCCCAGGATGCCTGCTCGTCTTGTGAGGGGCGGTAGTATGCCAGAGGGTGTTCAATCGATCAATGCTGAGGGGTAAAGAATGCTTCGAGTTGCGCAATTGCCTGCTGCGGCAACGCCGCGATCTCTCCGGCTGCCGTATTTTCCTGGACCCGTTCAAGGCGCGAGGTGGCGGGCAGCAGAACTGCGTCCTCGGATTTTGCGAGCAGATAGGCGAGCAGCGCCTGACCCGGAGTTGTCACACCAGAGGGCTCCAGAAACGAGAGATCGTGCTGTTGCAGGATCCGAAGCAGCCGGGATCGATGAAAGATCGGACACAGCGGTGTCATGATTAAGACACCCATATTACACTGCCGGGCTAGGGGGAGGATGGCCTGCTCGGCCTCTCTTTCCCCGATATTGTACGGAATCTGGATCGTATCAAAGCTGCCGGTTTGCATGGCCGCCATCATTTCTGGAAACATGCTGGTTCGATAGTCAGTAATGCCCAGAAACCGAATGCGACCCGCGGCCTTATAGTCTTCAAGGAGCGGAGCAACCGTGCGCCAGGCCGCCATATTATGAACCTGCATGAGGTCAATCACCTCAACCTGAAGTTTCTGAAATGACGCTTCGATGAGGCGCTGAGCGGAGGTGCGATCCGACGCCAGGACCTTGGTTGCGATCATCACGCCCTCGCGCCGGCCTCGCAGCACCCGACCCAGCACGCTTTCCGCCTCGCCATACATGGGCGCGGTGTCAAAGAGATTGACCCCACAGGCCAGGGCTTCGGTCACCAGCCGAGCGACATGCTTGATCTCCCGCTCTCCATGGACATCGAACGCATTCCACGTGCCCATACTCACGGCGCTGACGCGCAGGCCGGTCCGACCCAGGGTGCGATATTGCATCGCCAAGTTCGCTCTCCCGAACACTTGCCTAATACAACACTGCCGCGTCTTTGAGTTGGGCGATCTCTTCGTCAGTATGCCCCAGCAGATCCTTCATCACATACGCAGTGTCCTGACCCATGAGGGGAGCAGGGGAGCGGACGCCGTTTGGCGCGGCGGTGAGCTGCCACGGAATGCCGATATGGGTCTGCACCTCAACCTCGGCATGCGGCAGGCGGGCAAAAAAGCCACGCGTGTTCAAATGCGGGTCCTCGCTCAAGTCTTTGCTGTTCATGGACGGAAAGGCGGCCACCCCCGCAGCCTGAAGCGTTTTGGTCACCTCCCATTTCGTTCGCTCTTTGGTCCACTCCGTCAAGATGCGTTCGAGTTCCTCTTCATTTGCCTTGCGGTCTACTGCGGTGCGAAAGCGTGTGTCCTGCCCGAGGTGGGCCTGCCCGATGGCCTGACACAACGCCTGCCACTCTTCATCCGTCCCGCAGACGAGGGTGACCCATTCATCCTGGTCGGCCTCCTGCCCAGCACAGCGGAAGCAGTTATGCGGAACCATCCACGGGTCCCGATTGCCGACGCGCGGCGGTTGGGTTGCATTCATGGCATAGTCCATCCAGCCTTCCGCCAGTAACGCCACCATGGTTTCCCATAATGAGGCATCAATATGCTGTCCCTTCCCCGTCCGTTTTCGCACGGCCACGGCCGCGGTAATGACCACTGCGGCGTTCAGACCGCCGTTCGGGTCGCCGTACGAAATCCCGACCTCCTGGGGACCACTCCCGGGATAGCCGGTCAGCGAAGACAGGCCGGTCAGCGGTACGATGGCCGGACCGTAGCCCATATAGTTTTTCTGCGGGCCGGTATGTCCATAGCCGGAGATGGAGGCCATGATCAGCGCCGGATTCCGTTTTGCCAGTTCCTCATAGCCAAGACCTAAGCGCTCCATCACACCCGTGGCAAAGTTCTCCACCACAACGTCGGACTTCTCAATCAGGGCGGTGACGATGGGAATCGCTTCCGGCTTGCTCAGGTTGAGCAGGGTACTCTTTTTGCCCTGATGCCATTGGTTGAAATAGCCCGAGCGATTGAGACTCGGCTCCATGCCGGTTGGATAAATGGGCACGCGTCGTCCGAGGTCGGGACGCACATGCGATTCAACCCGAATGACCTCGGCTCCAAGGTGGGCCAGTTGTAAGGCGCAGTAGGGCCCGGCCCAGGCCCAACTAAAATCGACGACGCGCAGACCCTCAAGAGGGAGGCTGGGGTTGGGGGTTAGGGATTGGGAGTTGGGGGTTGGGGGGGCTGATTCGCGAAGAACCTCATCATTATGCTCACCCAGCAGGGGTGCCGGGCGGCGAATGCCCCACCACGGTTCTTTGAGCTGACAGGGCGGGCCCAGATGGGTTAATGTCCCGGCCTTGGGATGGGTCACGTCAACAAAAAAATTGCGGGCTTTGAGCTGCTCCTGTTGGGCCATGGTTTCCATGGACAACACGGGGGCAAAACAAATCCGTCGCTCCTGGCCGGCCTCGAAGAGGTCTTGGACTTTCCAGCCCTGCATCCACTCGTCGAGATAGGTCTTGAGCACGTCCCAGTTCTCAGCGCGGACAAAGGGGTCCTTGAATATTTCCCAGCTCGCCCACTCGGGATTCCCCATGAGATTGACCAGACGCTCCCACTGATCCTGCTCAACCGTCACCACAAAGATCAGGCCGTCCTGGCACTGATACATGCCCCAGGGATAGATCAGGCGGCGGCCTAGCCGAGACGCCACCTGACCCATATAGGAGTAGTAGACAAAGTTTTGTTCCAGGAAGGAAGCAACAAACTCTTGAATCGAAAGATCGATATGCTCACCCTGGCCGGTTTCGTAGGCTTTGCTATAGGCGGCCAGGCTCGTCATGGCCGCAGCCAGCCCGCCCTGAAAGTCGGCCTGGTGGCCGGCAGCCTTGAGCGGAGGCAAGTCCGGCCAGTCTGAGGCTCCAGGGCTCAGCCATGCCCAGCCACCCCCGTGGGCCAAGTTCAACTCATAGGCTCGGTAGTCTTTATACGGACCGGTCAGCCCAAACGGGGTGATCGAGCACATCACCAAACTGGGATTCGCCTGCTGAAACGCCGCGTAGGAGATGCCGAGCTCAGCCATGGCCGGCGGGGCATAGTTGTGAATGAGTACATCGGTCTGCGCAATCAGGGCGTGCAGACGTTCAGCATCCTGGCGGATATCAAGGGTCACACCGCGCTTATTCGTATTCAAATACAAAAAGAGACCGCTCTGCTCCGGGTCGGGCTGCCCCTGGGGAAAGGGGCCTCGGGTTCGCGCCAAGTCACCACCCGGTTCTTCGACTTTGATCACATCAGCGCCAAGGTCTGCCAGCAGCTTTGTGGCATACGCCGCAGACACCATATTGCCGAGTTCCAATACGCGCACGCCTTCCAAGCCTTGCATAACGGGTCCTCCTTCTACCGTAGCGGGCCTATCAAGGAGGTGAAAGCGCGTCAACGCTACTCCGCCTCCTGATTTCCCACCGCCCAATTGAGGCGAATATCCCAGGTATAGATTTTGTCTGGCGGGAGCGTCGGGGCGGTGGTGTTATCAACATGCTCGTACACATTTGCCAGCGGGCGCAGCGTGGCGTCACGGCCATAGATAAAGTCCTGGTCTTCAACAATGAGCTTATAGGCTTTATTGAGCAATAAGGCCCGGGCGGGGGATGGGGTAATCAACTCGTAGACATCCCGGGCCGCGGTAACGGCTGCGTAATTGACCGACCCGTTCGCATGATACCAACGCGCCGCCATTTCCGGATTATTACGAAACTCGGTGCCGCCGCCCACGCGTTCGAGATAGGTCAGGATTTCTCCTTGCTGTTCGTTCATAGTGGGCGCGTCCGGCATGCCGCGCAGATTGATATAGCCCCATCCCGCGGCCCCGTCGATCTTGCGCGGGAAGCTATACGTCTTGTCAATCGAAGAGCCAACCGTGTTATGGCAGCCCATGCAGAACATGGTCTCTTCGTAGGTATTGAAACGCAGCCGGCCGCCCTTGTCTTCAATAAACCCCTGGAGCAGCCAACCCATTTTATTGTACAGGCCGGCATGGCCGCGGTCCGGATAGTGAGGCAGCGTGCCTTCCAGCTTTTCCTGATATTCCTGGTCGTAGTAATGTGCGAGGATGGAGGGAGACAGGAAGTCCCGCTTCCGCATATAACGCACTTCTTTCATCCGCCGTGCATTCGCGATGCTCCCGTCCGCGCCGACGCCGACATAGCGTACGGTATGCAGAAATTCCGTCCGCCGGGGATAGACATAGGGTTCAGCCCGCGTATCATTCCCCGCTCCCACATAGGTTGCCGGGCGGGTGAGCGTGTGAATGCGGCCGAGCGTGCCGTCGCCATTCAGGTCCTGGCCGAGTTGCGCCTCATCAATAGGCAGGCTGCCAATGGTCTCAAAGCCCTTAATCGCGGCTTCGAGAATTGCCAGATTGGCTTTGTACACTTCGCGCGAATAGACTCCGTCTTGGGTGTGTCGAAACTTGGCTGGCAACCGGATCAGCACATCATCGGTAGACCCATTGGTCGGCCAGAACGTACTCGGAAAGGGCTTATAGGTAAAAGCCACCCAGTGGCTGCCATCTTTGGCAAAGCCCTGTTCATCAAAGGCTGTCGCCCCATCGGCCAGGTTTTGAAGTCGGGGAATATAGCCCCGAAAGTGAACCGCCTCCAATCGGCCGGCCAGTTCGGAAAAATTATCGTCGTTAATCCACGCGCGTATGGCCTCATCACTCATGGCCGCGACCCGCCTGGTCCGGTCTTCAAACAGATTACGCCAGCGATTGGTCTGCCCGGCCTGACTAAAACTGTACGCCCGCTGCAAACGGGCATCGTTCATCCGATTTTCACGGCCCGGGATATGATTTTGATGACAGACGTAACACGGATTAAAGCGGCCCTCGGTCCGGGTGTAGCATTGCGGAGGAATCACCGCTTCAGGGTTATAGACGCCGACTATTCCCGATCCGGGGGAGCGGGGCGGCAACACTGCCGTCCATCCTTTCAGCAGCTCAACCTTTTGGACCGACGTGAGGGGACGGCTGATCGCTCGGGTCCGTTGGGTCGGTTGAGTCCATGGGGTCCGTTGGGTCAGTTGAGCCATTGGGTCTTTTGAGTCTTGACCCCAAAGACCCCAAAGACTCAAGAGACCTCAAAGACTCAACTGACCCCAAAGACTCATCAGCGCTACTCGATTTGGTTTTCGACTCCAAAACCGAAATATCGATAGGACTGCCTTTCGAGACGGTACGCCGTCCGTGCACCAAAATCATACTTCATGGGTCTGACCCGGAACCCTGACAGCTTGATAAGGTCATCGGTCTGAAAATCGTCCACCGACGGCATATTGCCGTCGGCGCTATGCTGAATCGCAAAATACGCTTCGGTGCCATCCGGCGTGAAGAGAAAACCGGTTGACTCGGCAGAACCATCGGCAATTTTGAGCAGCCGCACACAGCCGTCAGACTTGATATCGTCGTCCGTGCCGTCCGGCAGACAGGCCCACACATCGCTATTCCCCTGGCTCGTCCCATTGTCCTCGACAACAAACAGCACCCCCGTTGTCGGCTGAAAGGCCAGATTATCTGGTTGGCTGAATTCGGGGCTGCCTTCAATGAAGCGATTCACCACGACTTCCCCAGTCGTCCCGGTTGCTGCGGTTGCATCCTGATCAAGCGCGCACTGCACCTCGCCGTAGTTGCTGCCGGCATGGTTCCCGGTGACGGCGAAGCAGAAGCGAATGGCGTCAGGCTGGTTGGGGTCGCTGAACATCGGGTCACGATGGAGATCTTCAGGACGATAATAGGCCGTCGCCCCAGCCGCATTGGCGGCCTCGCGACCAACGCGGGGTTTGCCCGCGTCAAGACTGATATCGGACGTCACGGCTGGCGTGAGTGGAATCCAGGCGCCGTTGCCAATTTCGCAGCCCTGGCCGAACTGCTGCCGGTCCTCCCGACACGACACTTGCAGCGCGTATGTTGTGCCTTCGATCAAGGGAGATTGATCGAGGGACGCAATATGCCCTGTATCGGGTTTGTACAGATTGGTCGGGATGAATTTATACACGGCGCCGCCATCGGTATCGCCCTGCTCATAGCTCCCAGGCCGGTGTTCATCGCCCGCAATCACCACGCCTGTTTCGTGCACAAGAAGGCCTTCGTACTGGATCACCGGGAATGCCGTGCGCTTGATAATACGGTCCGAGGCATCCCGGCCGTCCTGGTCCACGATCCGGGCCGGAGCGCCCCCCCTGCCCCGCTCAAGGATGGTAAACTCGTCCGCCGTCAACGGGTCAAGAATCTCATATACGGACCCGGTGTCGCTTTGGTAATCTTCTTCCGTCGCGATCACCGTGCCCCACGGCGTGGTCCGGATCCCATCGCAAATCGTCATCCCGCGCACCAGGGTGGTGACCGCCCGGGTCTGCAAGTCAATGACCTGGACGCTCGGTGTCAGTTTATCCCCAACGACAAAGGACTCACCACAGGTGCCGCTCAAACAGTCGAGGATTTCTTCAATGCAGCCGACCAGGTGGGTTGGATGAGCGGTCCCATGCGGCCAGAACACCATCTGGTCCCAGTCTTGTCCGACTTCACGCGAAAAGTATTCTGCCTGAATACCTTTCCTCAGAAAAAGAAACTGCTCCTCTACGGTTTGGGTGGGCGTCCGGAAATCGACTGCTTCCTGACCTGCCGCTTGTATCGTACACGCCAGGACAAGAATCCCTGTCGTAAAGAGGAAACGTGTCCAGCATCTCATGTCTATTGGAGGACACATTTCCTCTTTGATGACACGCTTGAGACCAGACATCCAGGCTCCTCCTCAGGGAAACATTTGTAAGGCGGGCATAAAGGCCGGCGTCTACAGCCGGATACGAGCCGCGATCGCCCGAAACACAGCGTCGGCAGATTCCTCGACTGTGCGACCAACCGTCATCAGCCGGAGCGCTGGCGCTGGCGGCGGTTCATAGGGAGAGGAGATGCCGGTAAAGTCTGCAATCTCCCCGGCCCGTGCCTTCTGATACAGCCCTTTCACATCGCGCTCCTCACATACTTCAAGCGGGGTATCCACATACACCTCAAAAAAACGGTCCGTGCCGATGATCTCCGCCGCGTGTTGCCGGTCTGTCTGAAAGGGGGCAATAACCGGCACCAGGACGATGAGTCCGGCCTGGTTAAAGAGCCGCGCGACTTCAGCAATGCGGCGAATGTTTTCCGTGCGGTCCGCTTCGGAAAAGGCCAGGTCCCGATTCAACCCCAAGCGCAGATTGTCACCGTCGAGCCGATAGGCGTGGAACCCTTCGGTATGCAGGCGCTGCTCAAGCCGTTCCGCAATGGACGATTTTCCAGCGCCGGACAAACCCGTCAGCCAGACCGTGAGCGCGTGCTGTTGCAGGGTCTGCTCACGCTCGGCCGCGGCAATCAGCCCGGTTTCCGCCTGGATATGGGCTTGGCTGCCGGTCCGAACGGACACGTCCGGCCGAGCAGCGGGGTCCGGCTTCCGGTCGATTATCATCCCGGCGCCGACCGTGTTATTGGTGAGGCGGTCAATAATGACAAACGCCCCGGACGCACGGTTCTTGCGGTACGGGTCGCAGGCAATCGGCTTTTCGAGGGCAAAGGCACACCGCCCGATTTCATTGAGCGCTAGTTGCGTAGCGGCTTCCCGGTGGAGGGTATTGACGTCTATGCGATACCGCACGTCGGTAATGACCCCGGGCGTCATGGTGGTGGTCTGTTTGAGAAAATACTGCTTGCCGGGCTGCATGGGCTCTTCAGCCATCCACACCAGCATAGCTTCAAAGCGCGTGGCGATGAGGGGAATATTGTGGGGGTGAACCAGCATATCTCCGCGACTGACATCGATCTCGTCTTCAAGCGTCAGGGTCACGGCCAGCGGTGGCATGGCCTGCTCCAGTTCCCCCTCAAAGGTATGAATAGCTTTCACCCGGCTTGTTTTGCGTGACGGGAACACCATGACTTCATCGCCCGGCCGCACGATGCCCGAGGCCACCGTGCCACAAAAACCGCGGAAGTGCAGGTCGGGACGATTGACGTATTGGACCGGAAAACGAAAGTCGATCAGATTGGCGTCCGAGGCAATATAGACGTGCTCTAGCAGGTGCATCAGCGGGCTGCCCGTATACCACGGCATACGCTCGCTTTTGTGCACCACGTTATCGCCACTCAGCGCAGCCATGGGCAGGAAGTGCACATCGCTCAGCTCGAGTCTGGCGGCAAAGTCGGTATAGTCTTTGACTATCCGCTCAAACACCTCCTGGCTGTAGTCTACCAAGTCCATCTTATTCACGGCAACAATAAGGTGCTTGATCCCCAAGAGCGAGGCGATAAAGCTGTGTCGCCGGGTTTGGGTCAGGACACCGTGGCGGGCATCAATCAGGATAATGGCCAAGTCACAGGTCGACGCGCCGGTCGCCATATTCCGGGTGTACTGCTCATGACCTGGGGTGTCGGCAATAATGAATTTTCGTTTGGCGGTCGAAAAATAGCGATAGGCGACATCGATGGTAATGCCCTGTTCGCGTTCGGCTTTGAGGCCGTCGGTCAGCAGGGCGGGATCAAACTCGGTGCCGGTCGTGCCGTGCCGAACCGAGTCTTTTTTCATCACCTCAAGCTGATCCTCATAGATCATCTTGGAGTCATATAGGAGACGGCCGATCAGAGTACTCTTGCCGTCGTCTACACTTCCGCAGGTCAGGAAGCGCAGCAGGTCCTTGCGCTCATGCTGGGCGAGATAGGCTTCGATATCGGTCGCGATCAGATCAGATTGGTGAGACATCCTAATCGTTAGAAGTAGCCTTCCTTTTTCTTCTCTTCCATAGAGCCGGACTGGTCGAAATCAATGACACGGCCCTGCCGTTCGGACTGCGTCGCCAGCAGCATTTCCTGAATAATCAGCGGCAGGGTGTCCGCCTCGGATTCAATCGCCCCTGTCAGCGGATAGCAGCCCAGGGTGCGAAAGCGGACTTTTTTCAACTGCGGCCGTTCGCCCGGATGGAGCGGCAGACGGGCGTCGTCAACCATAATCAGCACCCCGTCGCGCTCGACAACCGGGCGCTCCTTGGCAAAGTACAGTGGAACAATCGGGATGTTTTCGCGGTAGATATATTGCCAGACGTCCAGCTCGGTCCAATTCGACAACGGAAAAACCCGGATGCTCTCGCCTTTATCAAGCGTGGAGTTATACAGATTCCACAGCTCGGGGCGCTGGTTCCTGGGGTCCCAGCGGTGGTTGCGGTCACGGAACGAATACACCCGTTCTTTGGCCCGTGATTTCTCCTCATCCCGCCGTGCGCCCCCAAAAGCCGCATCAAATCCGTACTGATCGAGCGCCTGTTTGAGGGCCTGGGTCTTCATCACGTCGGTGTGTTTTTTGGACCCATGCGTCATGGGGCTGATGCCCGCTTTGACCCCGTCCTGGTTAATATACACGATGAGGGCGAGGCCGAGCTCGTGTCTGATGTAGGTATCGCGAAAGGCGATCATCTCCCGGAATTTCCAGGTCGTATCAATATGCATCAGGGGGAAGGGCGGCTTCCCCGGCGCGAACGCTTTCCGAGCCAGATGCAGCATGACCGCCGAATCTTTGCCGATGGAATACAGCATGACCGGATGATCAAACTCAGCCGCCACCTCACGAATGATATGCATGCTCTCAGCCTCAAGACACTTGAGATGCGTGAGGGAATAGGAATTCTTTTCATTCGAGGCGGGCTGATGCCCACGGGTCTCCACGTTCCCCTCTCCTTCTTCCTTCAATCAGGTGCTCTGGACTGGTGTCGAACAGACCGAGCAGTACGGGTTCTTCTCAACCGTCTGCTCGGTACAGTGAAACGCCGGGAATGTGTAGGCCAACAGTTTTGACGGGCTCTCCGCCTCGGGCTGGAGGATGATTTTCAGGACTTCGGTGACGAGTTGGGTACCCAAAAAGAGCGCGTATGGAGAGCTGAGGGTCTGGAAGTCATTCGACTCTCCGGTCCCGGCGTCAAACGTTGCTGAGGGAAAAGAGTAAACGTGTCCAACCCTCGCCTGTCTGTTGGAGGGTAGGTGTACTCTCTCTGAGAAGAGACAACGCAGGCAGGGCCGGTCAGCCCTGTCTCCCCGACTCACGAATAAGCGCGCATCTTCTCCGTTTGTGGCCCCCCACACAAACGGCTTGTGCCGAGCGTACCATCCATCGTGCAGTGCATCTGTTGTTGCCAGAATCAGATCATAGTGGTGGGTCAGGTGTTGGCCCTCATCCGCATGGGTCACAATGGTACAATCAGGATTCAGACGCCTGAGGGTGTGTGTCACAGGTTGCTCCGATGGTCCAAGGGATTGCTCCGCAAGAACGGAAAAGATCGGCGCGGCCTTGGCCCGCGCCACGCCAATAGTCCCAACGCCGGCAGCGACGAGATAAAAGAGCGCGGCGGCGGCGAGCAGCCCGTCCCCGTCAACATACACCTGACTCCGAAGAAGTTTTTCCTGCCCTCTCCCGCCGACCTGGGGCAGAATGATCTGTCGGCTATAGCGTTCGATCTGGACGTCTCCGAGCATGGGCATTTTCAGCAGGGGAAAGAGGGCTGCTCCGTCACGCTGCTCCCTCCGCTCGAGCGTTGGCCTGACGCTGATTATACTCTTTCCAGCCGATCCACAGATTGGTGCTGAGATATTTGTCCCCAAAATCCGGGAAGAGCGTCACCACCGTGCCCTGATCGATCTCACGGGCTACCTGGAGCGCCGCCCACATCGCCGCGCCGGATGATTGGCCAACCAACACCCCTTCTTTTCTCCCAAGCCGGTACACCGTTTCATAGGCGTCTTCAGTGGAAACACTGATTTTTCGGTCCAACTGCTCTTCATGATAGATGCCGGGCACGATGGAGCTGTCCATATGCTTCAGCCCCTCAAGGCCATGAAAGGCGTCATCCGGTTCAACCCCAACAATCTGAATGTCCGAGTTTTGCTCTTTCAGATACCGCCCGGTTCCCATCAAGGTTCCGCCGGTCCCCATGCCGGCCACAAAGTGAGTGATCTGCTCTTTGGTCTGCCACCACAGCTCCGGCCCGGTTGTCTGATAGTGCGCCAGTGAGTTGTGTGGATTAAAGTATTGATCCGGTTTGAAATAGCGCTCGGGATGCTCTTGCAGCCGCTCCCGACACAATTCCAAGGCTCCATCCGAGCCGTCCATCGGGCTACTGAAAATCATCTTTGCCCCATACGCGGAGATGATTTTTTTCCGCTCGATGCTAACGTTGGCCGGGATACACAGCTCCACCGGAAAGCCCAGTACGGCTCCGATCATCGCCAGCGCGATGCCGGTATTCCCGGAGGTGGAATCGAGAATAATCTTGTCCGGGGTCAGCGCGTCGCTCTCAATCCCTTTTTGGATCATGCACAGCGCAGGGCGGTCTTTGACCGACCCGCCAGGATTAAAACCTTCGAGTTTGGTATAGACCCGGACGCCTGGAGGAATGTCCGTACTCAGCCGGGTAATTTCAAGCAGCGGCGTGTTCCCAATCAGATGCAGCACGGACGGAACACGCAGGGGACCTGCCGGTGGCGGTCCCTCGGTTGGAAAAAGAGCAAACGTGTCCCGCATCTCTTCTCTATCCTGGGAGGACACGTTTACTCTTTTCGACAGGAGTGACACGCTTTATCCTCCGGCAATAGCAGGCACGATAGACACTTCGTCGCCCTCGTTCACCGGCGTATCAAGGTTGTTGATAAAACGAATATCCTCACCATTCACAAAGATATTGACAAAGCGACGGACTTCGCCGGCCTCATCACACAACCGCTCTTTAATCCCAGGATGGTTACTCTCTATACTATCGACCAACGCCCCGACCGTGGCTCCATCAGCCGATACTGCTTCTGCGCCGCCGGTAAAGCGGCGCAACGGGGTTGGGATACGTACCTGAGCACTCATATGCACTCCCTCCTGATTCGGAATCACTCATCTGCTCTTTCAGGCTTCTACTGTTACGTTTTTGCTCCGGTCTGACAATCACCCTGCCTTACTTTCTCTTCAGACAGCAGTGCAGAGCCTTTCCAACTCATAGGCTTCGGGTTGGATACTCGTAATCGTCTGCCGCGTGCCGCACAACGGACAATGCGGGCTCGGGCGTACCCGGATCTCTCGCCAGCGTAAGGCGAGGGCGTCATAGGTCAGCAAGCGGTCGGTGAGCAGTTCTCCTTCTCCGCTCAGATATTTCACTGCCTCGGCTGCTTGAACGCTCCCTAAGCTGCCGGCCAGGCTGCCAAGGATGCCAGCCTCCTGGCAGGTGGGGTTCTCATCGGGATGGGGCGGAACCGGGAACAGGCAGCGCAAACACGTCGTTTGCCTCGGTAAGACCGTGAGCGCCTGACCATGAAATCGGACAATACCTGCATGAGAGAACGGTTTGTTGAGCAGCACGGCACCGTCATTGATCAAAAATTTTGTGACCACGCCGTCTGTTCCGTCAATAATAAAATCGTAAGCGGCAAAGACATCCGCGAGGTTACCAGCGTTCAGCCGCTCATTATAGGTCAGCACCGTTATCGAGGGGTTGAGCTTCTGAAATTTTTCCCTGGCCGAATCGACCTTTGGTTTTCCAATATCCGGAGTAAAGTGCAGAATTTGCCGTTGCAAGTTTGACAACTCGACACAATCCGAATCCACCAGGCCAATTGTTTCCACCCCAGCCAGGGCGAGCCCCAACGCCGCCGGAGAGCCCAGGCCGCCGACGCCGACCACCAGGACTTTCCCCTCACGGACGCCTTTTGGAATAGGGGCTGCGGCGTGTTTCATGCTGTCTTATTTCCCAAACGGAGTGCGTCTCTACCCATGAGAATATCCAGCGACATAGAATAAAAAGCCTCTTCCCCAGAGGAAAGAGGCTCGGCTACGCTCGCTCTTTGCCTAGGCGACAGGTCTCATTCGTCCTCAAACTCAAAATCTATTTCCTCAATATCAATACCCAGAACGGCCTCTCGTCCTGAAAGAGGAAACGTGTCCCGCATCTCTCTATCATTGGAGGACACCTTTCCTCTTTTTCCGAGTGCGACACCTCCGTTGGTGAGAGCGTCGGAAGAGGCGGCTTCCTCATCTATTATTTCGGCGTATTCAACCCCTGACTCACTCTGCTCGACCGGCTCACCCTGCTCGACTGCGGCAACGACTTCGTCGTCCTCGACTTCTTCTGCTCCGGCCACCCCTGCGCCGACTTCAACCTCATCGTCGATAGCCGTGTCCTCGCCTGCAACAATCTCTTCAACGACACCCTCGGCTTCTTCTTCAGCGTCCAACACCCCAGCGGCTTCCAACGCTTCAGCATCTTCCTCAAGCGCAAAATCGTCGTTCTCGACGTCAAGGGTGAGGATGTCATCATCAGAAAGATCAATGTCGTCCTCGTCGGAGGTCAGTTCCAAGGGTCCGATATCGTCTGTCTCCTCGTCGAATTCCAGCTCCTCAATGTCGGGAGTCTCCAGGGCCGCCCGCTCTGCTTCCAATGCCTCCAGGTCTACTTCCCGATAATCGTCGCCCACTTCGTAGGACCGGTCAGCGTCAAAGGCGTCATCAAGAGCGCGCTCTTCCTGCTCGGCCTCTTTTTCCGCTGCCAGCCTTTCCGCATCCGCTTCCGTCCGGGCCAGACGTTCTGCCTCTTCCTGTTTTTTCAGTTCGGACACGAGCAACAATAACGGATCGACTCCGGCAACAAGAGGAAACGTGTCCAGCATTTCCTGTCTATTGGAGGACACGTTTCCTCGTGCAAGCAGTCCGTCCGAGCCGGTCGCCTCGTCCTCCGGGCTGTCCTCTTCCGCGTTGAGTGTCTCTCTATTTGTTCTCCGTGCAGACTGAGCGCGGGCCGCCAAATCGGCCAACTCGACATTGCCCTCTTCGTTCAAGAGCTGTTCGAGCCGACCCAAGGCTTCCACGGTGGCATCCGTCTCGGAGTATTGCTCAATCAGGCCGCGCAGGCGTGCTTTTGTGGCGGTCGAATTACCACGCTTCTCATTGAAGTTCGCCACCATCAACTCGTGGGCCGCCAGGATGTCACGCGCCGATTTGCTCTTTTCCTCAGCCTGGAGGACAAAAGCACTTTCCGGATACCGGTCTATCACCTCTTGAAAAAATCCGTCCGCCCGGCGCGTCACCGCCTGATCGCGATCCTTGGAGCGGATCTGGCTATAGTTCGTAATGCCGAGAAAATACTTGACAAACGGCATATGCTTGCTGGTCGGATAGGCCCGCTCAAAGTCCTTGAAGGCCGCGACAGCTTCGGCGTAATTTTCCTCCATAAACAGCCCATAGGCCGCTTTGAGCTGCGCTTCCTCGGCGTACGGGTTGAGCGGATACTGATCCAGCAATTCCTGGTACTGCTCGGAAGCCCCCAGATACTCCTCGTCGGTAAAAGACGCGGTTGCCTGCTGATAATACTCTTTAGCCGAGGGGCGTCTGAGGGTGGCCGAACATCCCCATACGCCCACCAGAAGGAGGCTCAGGCCCAGGAGCCAGATTCGTTCGAACATTGTTCTGCACGCTAGAGGATTTCCGCAAGGGTTTCAATGTACCCGCCGCTGCGCGGCACCTGGCAGGCATTCCGGTGGATGCCGAGAACACGCCGTATTGCCCTTGCTTTCCTAATTGGTGATAATCGGCGGTACAGGTCCCGCCCAACGCTGGTCTGCATACTGGAGGAAACGGTATGAGTGTCGAACTGATCGGAGTCCTGATAGCCGTCGTGGCGGTAGGGGCGACCCTGGCCGGATTGATGCTGAGCGGTCAGCGGGCCATCCGCGCCGAACTGGCGGAACAGCGCCGGGAATTGGTCGCGCAGCGCCGGGACTTCAGCGCCGAGTTGGCGGCGCAGCGTCAGTATTTTGATGAGCGGTTCACGGCCCTGGAGCAGCGGTTCACGGCCCTGGAGCAGCAGGGCGCCGAACTACGCGAGCGCATGGCCCATCTGGAAGGGCTGCTTGACGGTCTGCGTGAGGCTATTGCCATCCGGCAGGGCGCAGCCTGACGCAGCCCGCCATTGAAGCTGATCTCAATCGTCTGCGCCTCGCACGCCCACCCGGAGATAACGCCAATGCCGCTCTGAAATGAGCCCGGCTGCGGGTTCTCCAGCGTGGCTTGCGCCCAGACGTGCTGGGCGGAGACAACGAGCAGGACGAACAGGAACAATACCGGCACCAAAGAAAGGACAGCAATACGTCTCATATGAATACCCTACCCTTCAAACAGTTGCAGAGCGTCTATGTCGGGTTCTTCCTCGACGGGCATCTGGGCATCGGACTGGGCCTTGGTAAATTCATATAGGCGTTGTTGAGAGCGGACCGGGGCGAGCGGGTCGGGCGCCACCCGCTTGGAGCGTCCGTCAGGCAAGATCACGCGAGCCTTGACCGTGTCGGCCAGTTGAATGCTGAGTATTTCAAAAAGCTGGGCCTGGATATGAGGGTCGAGGATGGGAAAGGCGACTTCGACGCGGCGGTCCAGATTGCGCGGCATCCAGTCGGCGGAGGCGAGGAAATACTCGGCATTGCCATCATTATGAAAATAAAAGATACGAGCATGTTCGAGGTAGCGATCGATAATCGAAATCACCTGAATCCGCTCGGATATGCCCGGCAGTCCGGGCCGCAGGCAGCAGATACCCCGCACGATGAGATCAATCTCCACACCCGCCTGACTGGCGGTATACAGCTCCTCAATCATGGCCGCGTCAACCAAGCTGTTGATCTTGGCAATGATTCTGGCCGGCTTGCCCTCCAGAGCGTGTTCCGCTTCGCGCCGAATCCGCTCGATCATGCCCTCCCGCATACTTGTGGGAGCGACCAGGAGATGGTGAAACGTCTGCGGGCGGGTATAGCCGGTTAACAGGTTAAACAGGTCGGTGAGATCGTCGCCAAAGGACTCGCGGCAGGTAAAGAGACCGAAGTCGCCGTAGATGCCGCTCGTATTCACGTTATAGTTGCCGGTTGCGAGATGGCAGTAGCGATGGATGCCATCACTCTCACGCCGCACCACCAGACACGCCTTGCAGTGGGTCTTATAGCCGACCAGACCATACACCACATGGGCGCCGACCTCTTCGAGCGCGCGGGCCCAGGTAATATTGGCCTCCTCATCAAAACGGGCTCGGAGTTCGACCAGCACGGCCACTTCCTTGCCCGCTTCGGCGGCTCGCGTGAGCGCTTGGGCAATGGGCGAAGTCGGGCTGACCCGGTAGAGGGTCATTTTAATGGCCAGGACATTCGGGTCGGTCGCGGCCTCTTCCACAAAGCGCGTGACCACATCGAAAGACTGGTAGGGATGGTGCACCAGGATGTCGCCCTCCCGAATAGCACTCCACATATCCGCCTCTTTCTCACAGACCGGGACTGGCAGAGGTGTCCACGGCGGGTCTTTATGCTGCGGCAGGTCCACGGCTCCATAGAGCTGAAACAGGTCAGTAAAAGCGGTGAAACCCTCACCCGCATACAGGTCTTCGGGATGCAGGTCGAGTTCATCAATAAACATATTGAGAACACTCTGCGGCAGGTCGGAGTCGTATTGCAGCCGCACCGCGGTTCCCATGCGCCGGTCGCGCACGCTCTCTTCGATACTCGTCAGGAGATCTTCGGTGCGGCCGAGGGCCAGGGCCGAGTCCGCGTCCCGCGTCACCCGGACGGCATGACACGACAGGATCTCATAGCCGTGATACGGGCGGGGCAGATACAGCCGAACCACATCTTCGAGCAGGATAAAGATATGCTTGCCGGCTGGAGCCGGCAGCGCAATAAAGCGCTGGACAACCTGGCTGGGAATATGGACAACGGCCAGTTTGGTCTGGGGCAGACGCGAGGTTCCGGCCGAGCGCAGGGCCGCGACCAGACACAGGGAACGATTGCCGAGGTGGGGAAAGGGATGACCGGGGTCGATCGCCAGCGGCGTGACAACCGGCAGCAGGGTTCGCCGAAAGAAGTCTTCCAGAAAACGACTTTGCTCGGCATTCAACTCTTCCGGACGGGTAATATGAATCCCCTCAGCCTCCAGTTGCGGCCGGATGGTCTCCAGAAAACCCCGGTGTTGTTCTTCGGCAAGCTCATGGACTCGCTTTGAGATCGCGGTCAGCGTCTGGGCCGGTGTCATGCCATCCGGCCCGGCCTCCAGGTCGCCCTGCGCAATACGCCGCTTGAGCCGCGCCACGCGGACCATAAAAAATTCGTCCATATTGGCGCTGAATATGGCCATGAACTTGACGCGTTCGAGCAAGGGGACACTTTCATCGAAGGCTTCTTCAAGCACGCGTCGGTTGAATTCGAGCCAAGACAACTCACGGTTAATGAAAGGCTTGTCTTCCATGCGGATACCGCCGTCAAGAGGAAACGTGCTCAGCATCTCTCTAGCATCGGAGAACACGTTTCCTCTTTCTATCAGACATCTGATGCGCGTTCCGAAAACGATAGATATAAGCTCAGCACGCTGAATAGCAACCCCGTCGAGCGAACTGCGCTATCCGACCGACCCCCGCCCGGCTACCGTTTCTCCCGATCAGGATAGCACCAGTCTCCAGGGAGGTTGTACGCCGATACGAGTTCACGGGAGCGAGAGGAAAGGGCGCTGCCAGGGCGTGTGATCCTAGGGGAGGGAGATCGACACTGCGCCTACCAGCGCCGGGGGGTAGGGATAGCGTCTTCTGTCCTATCGGAGAGATTTTACACAGGAGTGACAGGGCGGTGAAAGTCCGGTTATCCATGCAGCGTAGGGAGTCCACGAGAGTGAGAGGGGGGCGCTACCAGGGCATATGATCCTAGGGAGGAGGAGCACCGCGCCCTGGCAGCGCCGGGGGGTAGGGATAGCGTTTCCTGCCCCTATGTTTCCTCATTGTATGACAACATGGTGACTCTGCGATGAAAAATGTGTGACGCCGTCAGGCCACGCCTGTTCAGGACGCTTCCGTCGTAGGCGAGGCCATTCATCTTTTGTGATTTGGCAGCTACAGTTCGAACGAGAAGCGGTACGCCGTATGGAAGCACAGACGCCATATCCACCGGTTGCAGCGGCCTCGCCTCGGGGACACCCGCAACCGCCTTCCCTCGAACATCTCGTCATTCAGGCCGAGTTGGGTCAGGACGAGATTGTGCGGACGGGGGTCGCCGCCCTGCATCCGGCGGACACCGCAGAATTGTTGAATGTGCTGGAAGAGCCTGAGGTCAAGTATAAGGTGTTTGGCTTCCTGGCCGCACCGCAAGCAGCCGAAGTCCTCAGCCTCGTTTCCGCTCACACCAAAGACGATCTTGTCGAACGCCTGTCGGATGACGGGCTGGGAGATCTGGTCGAATATCTTGACTCTGATGATGCTACGGACTTGCTGGCCTCCCTGTCGGCCCGCCGTGCCAAAGCGGTCCTCGACGAAGTGCCGCGGGACCTGTCCGACGAAGTCACCCAACTCTTGCGTTATCCCGAGGATACGGCTGGCGGGATCATGCAGGTCGAGTATATGGCCGTGTCCCAAGGCACGCGTATCGACCAGGCCACTGAGATGATTCGCAGTCGGAGCGATGAAATCCCAGATATCCACAGCGTCTTTATCGTCAATAACGCCAATCGCCTCGTCGGCGTCCTCCCCCTTCGGAAGTTCATTCTCGCCCGCCCGGCTGATCTCGTCGAAACCGTCATGGACCAACAGGTCATTTCGGTTCGGGCGGACCTGGACCAGGAACAGGTCGCCCAGATGTTTAAAAAGTATGACCTGATTTCTCTGCCCGTGGTCGATAGCGAAGGGGGCTTACTCGGGCGTATTACGGTCGATGACGTGGTGGATGTCATGGAGGAGGAGGCGACGGAAGATATTTATAAGCTTGCCGGTCTGGATGAAGAGGAAGAAGTGCTGGACTCGCCCTGGCAGTCTATCCGGCTTCGCTTGCCCTGGCTGGCGCTCAATTTGGTGACCACCACGCTGAGCGCCCTGGTCATTGCCTTTTTTGAAGGAACGATTCAGCAGATTGCCATTGCCGCGGCCTTTATGACTATTGTCGCGGCTCAAGGTGGGAATGCCGGCGTGCAAACGCTTACCGTCATCGTTCGGGGCATTGCGCTGGGGGAAGTCCCACTGACACAAACCAAGCGGGTATTAGTCAAGGAACTGACCATCGCGCTGGGCAATGGTCTGGCCCTTGGCGGTGCGGCCGGCATTGTGGCGTACCTGTGGAAGGGCGACGCCACACTGGGTATCGTGCTGGCGCTGGCGCTGCTGGCCAACCTGATCATTGCGGCGTCTGTCGGGAGTATGGTCCCCCTGACTCTCCGTCGCCTGGGTGTTGATCCGGCGGTGGCCTCAAACGTGTTTGTCACAGCGTGCACCGATATTTTTGGCTTTTTGTCTTTTTTGGGCATTTTAACCCTGTTCCTGCAGTTTGTCTGAAGGGGCGACGCATGCGTCACTTTCTCATGACGGTCATCAGTCTCTGCCTCACCGGCTGCGCTGAACCCCTGACACCAGCTCTCCCGCCGGCATCAACCCATACGTCTGTGGCTCAGCTCACCCAAGAAGGGAAGCTGAACCCGGAGGGTATCTGGTCGGACGACAATCAGGCTAGTGCGTTTTCTGTTCCCGCGGAGCAACTGGACGCCCTGGTGATCCAGGCCGCAAAAGCCGAAGGCTGGCACGCACGCGATACGGTGAATAAACACCACGGTGGCACGTATTTCGTTCATCTGTTGAACCCGTTTGAAGAGCACTGGTTCGGGTATGTCCAATACGACGTTATGATGTACACCACACAGGGGAGGAGCGCGGTCCAGGTTTCGGACGGGGGGCCGGTTGGGGGGGACGACGAAGGCGCTCTCCCGCGCGCCCTTCTGGACCCGGTCCGAGAGCATGTCCAGGCCTATTTGGCCGGTCGCCCACTCACGGTCCGAGAGAAGCGGCAACTCCGCGAGGCCGCGTTCGCTCCCCCAGCGCGCCTCCCGGAGGAGCGCCTGAAGGATATTGAGCGTCTGCGGGACCAGGGCTATCTCAACGCCGAAGAATACGAACGGAAACGGGCGGAAATTCTGAAAGAATTGTAAGGACAGGCCTGCACCTATCAATTTCTCTAATAATATAGATTTGCATAATTCAGGCTGAGTTATCTTCCCAAGCCTGCCTGTTCATGCTATAAGGATTCCCATACCATTTACGAATACAGGCATACATAGCTGAGTTCTCCCCGGCTCAGCGTGTATCAAGGCCCGTAGGTTTCCCCTCCTTTTTCCTACGGGCCTTTTTTTGTTCCTCTATATTTTACGTATTTGAAGTTTCATTTTATCTTCGGATACGGCCACGACGCTTCCGTCGAGGTTGTGTGAAATCGCCTGGAAGACTTCTCCCACGAAGAGTAAGGTGCGAAGATCAGGAGCTGATTTTTGCGTCCTTTGTCCCGCCTCGTCCGTCTGTATAAACAGACTGCACATTATTTATTTGAAAATATAATAGCGAAGGAGCCACGGATGAAAATTGTCAGCTTTAAAATTTGTCCTTTTGTTCAACGTGTCACTGCCCTGCTGGAGGCTAAACACGTCCCGTACGATATCGAATATATCGACCTCAGCAAGAAGCCGGCGTGGTTTCTCGAAGCCTCTCCGAACGGCCAGGTTCCAATTCTGATCACAGAGGACGACCAGGTCCTGTTCGAATCCGACGCTATTGTCGAATACCTCGATGAAACGACAGGAGACCCAATTGCCGCCACCGATCCGGTCAAGAAAGCTCAAGACCGCGCGTGGTCTTATCTGGCGTCCAAACACTACTTGGCGCAATGCAGCGCTCAACGCAGCACGGACGAACAGACACTGGAGGAAGGTCGAGCAATGTTAGGTACGGCCTTCGCAAAAATAGAAACTTGGCTTGGAGAAGGCCCATACTGTAATGGAGACAGCCTGGGCATGGTGGATATCGCCTGGCTGCCCTTGCTCCATCGTGCCGCGATTATCGAACGCTATACGGGCTTTGACTTTCTCGAAGCGTTTCCAAAAGTGAAGCGGTGGCAGGAGGCCGTGCTGGCAACGGGGATTGCCGAAAAGTCGGTCGCTGAGGATTTTGAGAGCCGATTTACCGCATTTTACTTAGCGGACACAACCTACCTTGGTCAGCTCGCGAAAAAACAATCCGGAACAGTGTGTTGTGGACCAACGGAGTGTCGCGAGGAAGACCTCGCGTGCTGCGCCTAAACACCGGGACTGTGGCCCGCGCCTCCTCTCACTCCGAGAATATATACAGTTCATGCAGATGTCTTCGCTCTGTAATATCGGTGTCATATTCTTTCGCTTAGGTCACATGGTCCGGGCTCTTCCCTTTTGGACGCCGTTTTCTTCAAGAGTAGAGTATACCAATGGCCACAAAACCATCTCCGTTTAAGCCGTCGCAGGGGCTGAGTGTTTTTGAGCGCTACCTCACCGTCTGGGTCCTGTTGTGTATTGCCGCGGGTATCGGTCTGGGGAGTGTCGCGCCGGGTATGGCGACCTTTCTTGACGGGCTCTCCCTGTATGTTGGTGACGCACCGGTGGTCTCGATTCCGATTGCGATTTGTTTGTTCTTCATGATGTACCCCATCATGGTCAAAATCGACTTTGCCGAGGTCATTCGATCGGGGAAAAGCGTCCAAAGAGGGAACGTGTCCTCCAATGAGAGAGAGATGTTGACACGTTTCCTCTTTCGTCCGGTTGGACTCACCTTGTTTATCAATTGGGCCATCAAACCCTTCACCATGTATGCGATTGCCGTGCTTTTTCTCGGGACCTTCTTTCTCGATTTTATCGGCCCGGATGCCGTTGACCACGTCAAGATGCCGTTTGGCCTCAATCTGCCAGTCGGGTCGTATTACGGCTCTGGGACCGTCGTGGTGATTGACGGCATCAAGATGCTGGAGGTGCCGCTGTGGCGCAGCTATCTGGCGGGCTGTATCCTGCTCGGTATTGCGCCCTGTACGGCCATGGTCCTGGTCTGGGGCTATCTGGCCAAGGGGAATGACGGTCTGACTCTGGTGATGGTCGCGCTGAACTCCCTGACCATGCTCGTCCTGTACGGCGTGCTGGGCGATGTGCTCCTCGGGATCGGCCGTCTGCCCGTCCCCTGGCAAGCCCTGCTGTTGTCCATTGGTGTGTATGTCGCTCTTCCACTGGTAGCCGGCTATTGCTCGCGTCAGTGGATTATGCGGACCAAAGGCGAACAATGGTTCCGTGAGCGATTTCTCCACTTTCTCACCCCGGTCACCATCAGCGCTCTCCTCATCACCTTGGTCCTCTTGTTCTCCCTCAAAGGTGAAATGATTCTGTCCAATCCGCTGATGATTGTCTGGATCGCGATTCCCCTCTTCATCCAGACGGTCTTTGTGTTCGCCCTGGCGTACGGACTGGCGAGAGTCCTCAGACTGTCGTACCAGAATGCGGCTCCCACCGCGCTGATTGGAGCCTCCAACCATTTCGAGGTTGCCATTGCCACGGCAACTATGCTGTTCGGGCTGTCATCCGGGGCCGCCCTGGCGACTGTTGTGGGTGTGCTTATCGAGGTCCCGGTGATGCTGCTGCTGGTGCGCTTCTGCCAGCGCACCGAGGGCTGGTTTGCTTCGACCGCCCCCGGCCCTGCTCAGGATCTGTCACCCCAGCCCGGCCATACCACCGCCAGCAAGTGAGCGCCGTCCCAGCAACCTGAGCATGAAGCGTCTGCGCGTTTTATTCCTGTGCACGCATAACTCGGCGCGAAGCCAAATGGCCGAGGGGCTCTTACGGACGCCGTTTAGACGTTGGAGCATTGCGTTTTAGACAGTCAGCCAAATATTGTTCTCGCTTGGCAACTTTCTTAGTGTATTTACGGTCCGACGGTTTCGGGAGGCGTTTGTCAGGGGCGCATCTCTCACCCTACCCGTGCAAGACTTTCCCCATCAGGGAGACAACGCGGTGTTTACGTGGAGTCAGGCGACTCAACATCTGGAGTTAGCCGACGCCTTTGCAGCACCCATAAGCACGGACCCGCCGGATTGTGCGGGCTGGGTGCGGGAGTACCGGAACGGCGGGTCCCGGAGCGTCGGGGAGGACTATGATTCGCCTGAATGGGTGCAGGCGTGTTTGGAGGCCGGGGCTGACCCGAATGCGCGGGATGCAGTTGGCGATACCCCCTTGCATTATGCAATCGATAGAGGTGAGGTGGCGGTGCTCTTACTCGCAGCCGGAGCCGACCCGAATGCCCGGAATAATCGGGGGGAAACGCCACTCCACAGCTCTGACACAGGCTTTGAAGTAGTAGTGCTACTGCTTGAGGCCGGGGCCGACCCGAATGCCCGGGATCAAGACGGAGAGACCCCCCTGCATTATGCATATCACCATGTTTCGGACGACTCGGCAGACATGGAACGTGCGCTCATTCGGGCGGGCGCCGATCCGAATCTGCCGTACGAATCGGGGAGGCCATATCGCTGCATAACGTTCGAGTGCATGGCGAAGAAAACCTACCGCATGGAACGGTAGGGCCCTCTCATGTGATTTTGATTGACCCATGATGCCTGAGGGAACAGCAACCGGATATCGCTGGAATTGCTGACGCTCTTTATTGAGAATATATACTTCCTACCTGGCCATTAGAGACAATACACAGTGAAAGAGGAATGCGTATGCCATACGGTGACGTGAAGTATCAGGTGAACAGGGACGACAGGGGGAATCTTGTCAACTACACCATGCAATACAATGGGGAACGTCTTGAGACGACGGAGAAGGTGAAAGAGGGATTTTCATTTACCCCATATCGTAATGATGGGCGTTTGAAACCTTTCACAGTACGAAGAATGATAGACGTTCGCGTGGAGTTATTCGACCAGATTATGGAAGATAGGAAATAGGTAGTTGTCAAGTTTGGTCTGTGGTTCTCATTTATTGCTCTTTGGGGGGTCTAATCGTTGACTTCATAATTCCGAAAATCATTATTTTTCACAGGCTTGCCATATTCCTGCAATCTCACATTCCTACCGTCCCCTCTGGTCGTAAGGAGGGAACGCACTGTTGAAAAAAGTTCTGGTAGTGGAGGATGAGCCCAGTATTGCTCACCTGATCGCCTATAATCTCGAGCAAGCGGGCTACTGCGTCGAAATTGCCGAAGATGGAGAGCAAGCCTGCGCACGGGTTGAATCCTTTGGGCCCGACCTAGTGACCTCAGACCTCCTGCTTCCGCTGAAAAGCGGCTGGCAGGTCCTCGAATGTATCCGCCGGCATTCGGCTGCACGCGTCCGTCAGGTGCCGATTATCGTGGTGAGCGCTTTGGCTTCCCCGCGGCAGCAAAAGGAACTGCACCACAGCGGTGTGCGTTACTGTGTAAGCAAGCCATTTTCCATTTCCGAACTCTGTCTGCTTGTCCACCAGCAGCTCTCCCCCACCATGCATAAGTCGGTCCACCCGACCTGTCAGGCAACCGGTTAGCGGGTGATTATATTCATCCTCCCCGTCTAACAAAATTCTTTTTCATATTCGGTAGGTTACGTCCCATGCGGTGGATTTCGACAGACGCTTGTCCACGATTTTCACACATTCATAACGACCCTGTCATTTTCTTGTAACAGCCCGAACCTACTTTATTCGCATCTGGCCCGCACGAGAGGGGGTGATCTGCGGAAACGGCATACATGCGTCAACCGAGGTACTGGAGAAAAGTCAGAGCAAGAATTCAACACTGGAGGAGGAGACATACCCCATGAGACGATTGGGATTAGCGTTCTGCGTCGGCCTTGTTGCGGCCGGGCTGCTGCTGGCACGACCCGCCCAGGCCAAGAATGTGGCCGCGGAAATCCTGGATATCCTCAAAGCCAATGGGCAGATCAGCGAGGAGCAGTATCGCGATCTGATGATTAAAGCCCAAGCTGAGGATGAGAAGGTCGAAGCTGCCTCGGAGCTGACGCAAAAGGTCGAAGGCTTGGAGAAAAACGTCGGCAAGAAGAACTTTCTGGCCGCCTACTGGAAGAGCGGGCTGCGGCTCGACTCGGCCGATGGGAAATTCAAGCTCAAAATCGGCGGTCGGATCATGAACGACTGGGCCGTCTACAGCACGGATAAGAAGGTTCGGCGACAGTTTGGCCGAATCGGCGATGGCACGGAGTTCCGGCGGGCACGTTTCTTCATGGAAGGCAGCGTCTACAACAACATCAAGTATAAATTCCAGTACGACTTCGCCAGCTCCGATCCATTTAAGGACGCCTATATTCAGCTGAAGAAGCTCCCGCTGGCTGGGAACTTTACTGTCGGCCATTTCAAGGAGCCGTTCTCGCTCGAAGAACTGAACAGCAGTAAATACCTTACCTTTATGGAGCGCTCGCTGCCCAATGTGTTCTCCAGCGGCCGTAACCTCGGCGTGCGTTTGAACCGGGCCTTTCTGGATAAGCGCGCCACCGCAGCGTTTGGCTTCTTCCGTGAGGGCAACCCGGCCGACACCAGCACGACCTTTGGCAACAGCGGAATTTACAACGCCACGACCCGGTTTACGATCCTGCCCTGGTATCAGGAAAAGGGCCGACAGCTCCTCCACCTCGGACTCTCATACCGTCACGCCTTCCACGATAAGGGCAACAAGATTCGGTGGCGTCAGCGGCCCGAAGCGCATCTCGGCCCCCGGTTCGTGGAAACCCCGAAGTTTCACATCGAAGATGTGGACTACTTCAACCCCGAAGTGGCCTTGGTCTATGGCTCGGCCTCGCTCCAGTTCGAGTGGATGAGTGCTCTGGTTGACCGACCCTCGGGAGACGACATCCAGTACGATGGGTTTTACGTCTTCGGCAGTTTCTTCCTGACCGGCGAGCACAGGCCCTATAAGACCTCCAGCGGTGCGTTCGACCGGGTCAAGCCCAAGAACAATTTCGACTGGCAGGGCGGCTACGGGGCCCTGGAACTCGCGGCTCGCTACTCGATGCTGGACCTGAACGACAAGGACATGAACGGTGGCGAGCTACGCAACTTCACCTTCGGTGTTAACTGGTATCTCAACCCCAATATGCGCTTCATGCTGAACTATGTGCACGCGATGTTGGATGAAGATGACTGTTATTACAAAGGCGACATGGGTGACCACTGCGGCGATGCCGATATCGTCCAGGCGCGCTTCATGGTCGATTTCTAAAGCAATCCCTACGGAGGAGTAGAGTATGAAAATACGGAATATCCTGACCATCTGTGGAGCGCTGGCCCTGAGTGCCTCTCTGGCAAGCGCCCAGACGATTCAAGTCGACGCCGACCTGCCCGGCTACGAAAAGGTCAGCGGCATCTCGGGCAACCTGAACAGTATCGGTTCGGACACGCTCAACAACCTGATGACCCTCTGGGCCGAAGGGTTTAAGAAGGTCTATCCCAACGTGAACGTTCAGATCGAAGGCAAGGGCTCAAGCACCGCCCCTCCGGCTTTGATTGAAGCCACGGCCCAACTTGGCCCCATGTCCCGGGCCATGAAGAGCAAAGAGACGGACGCCTTTGAGAAGAAGTTCGGTTACAAACCGACCCCGATTCGGACCTCGCTCGACTCGTTGGCCGTCTTTGTCAATAAGGACAATCCGGTCCAGGGTCTCAACCTTCAGCAGGTCGATGCCCTGTTCTCGAAAAATCGCAAATGCGGCGCTACCATGGATGCTGTCACCTGGGGCGACCTGGGTCTGACGGGAGACTGGGCCTCAGCCCCGATCAGCCTGTACGGTCGTAATTCCGCCTCCGGCACCTACGGTTTCTTCAAGAAGAAAGCGCTGTGCAAGGGCGACTATAAGGATACGGTGAAAGAGCAGCCGGGCTCAGCCTCTGTGGTCCAGGGCGTGAGTGAAGACCGCAATGGCGCGGGCTACAGCGGTATTGGCTACACGACCTCTGGCGTACGCCCCATCCCCCTGGTCAAAGAGGGCAGCGCCTATGTCGAGCCCACGTACGAGAACGTGGCCAGCGGCCAATATCCCTTGTCCCGCTTCCTGTTTGTCTATGTGAACAAGGAGCCGAACAAGGCGCTCGATCCCCTGACCAAGGAATTTCTCAAGTTTGTCTTGAGCAAAGAAGGACAAAAGATCGTGGTCAAGGACGGGTACTATCCCATGTCTGCCAAGCTGGTCAATGAAGACCGAGCGGCGTTGGAATAGTCGCTCCTCTCACGCACTCCTTCGTACCAGAATTGAAGTAGCAGAAGGGCGGGGGAGTTCCCCGCCCTTCTTTGAAAGAGGAAACGTGCCCAGCATTATACATGCCATTGGAGGGCACGTTTCCTCTTTGTTCGCCGCTTGCCCTGTCCTCAGAATCGCATAAGGTAGGTCTATTATGCCGGAGATGCAGGCACATCCCCCCAAACAGCCATCGCTGCCGACCGCAAACGGAGAGCACCCGGTCGGCGTCCGTCTCTCGGCGACTGAAGATAAAAGCCGACTCCGGCGTAAAAAGTTGGTTGATAAGGCCGCGACTATTCTGATCACCAGTGGTGGCTTCGCCGTTATTCTGAGCATCGCCGCGATTCTTTTTGTGATCGTGGCCGAAACCTTACCGCTCTGGAAGGCGCCAACTGCGGAACTTGAGACCCCGCCAACTCCGCTGGCCGACCTGGTAGGCAGTGGGCCCCGTGCGGAGGTCCTCGCTCTGGGCATCGACGAATATCGAGAAATCGCCTACACCATTACCCAGGCGGGAACGGTTGATTTTCTGTCCCTCACGGACAACCAACTCCTCCAGCGCTATGAGATCCAAGCCTTGCAGGGACGGCAGATCACGGCGGTGCACTATCGCAACCTGACGCATACTGCCGTGCTCGGAACCGCGGACGGTGTCGTCATTCCCCTGACGATCTCCTTCCCGGTCTCGTTTGAGGGGAAGACCCGCATCAGCACGCCTCAGGTCACGGAAGAAGAGACAATTGTCCTTGACCCACAGGGCCGCGCTATTCGTGCTTTGGTCTATCAGAGGGTCAGCGAAGATGAGGAGAAAATGGCTCTGGCCGCCCTGCTCGGCCCACGCACCCTCCTCTTCCTGTCTCGAACAACCGAAGAATCCTTCCTGGGCGAGCCTCAAGTTTCGGAACACCGGACAGAACTCTCATCCGCGCTGGATGCGAATGCGACGGCGTTGACGTTAGATGCAGAACAGCGAAACCTGTTTGCCGCATTAGAAACCGGTGCCGTGATCCATTGGGATATTCGCAACGCTGCTGCGCCCCAGGTCATGCCGCGCTTGCGGGCGCAGGCTCAAGAGCGGGCTCCCGTCCGGGCAATGGCCTGGTTGATCGGCGACCGCTCTCTCGTCATGGGGGATGACGCTGGGGGGGTGAGCGTCTGGTTCCAGGTGCGCGACCAGGACAACCCAGCCGAACTTCCCTTTCGTGAAATTCATGCGATGCAGTCCCATGATGCACCCATCACGACTATCTCCGCCTCTCCACGGAATAAAGGCTTTGTCACTGGCGATACCAGCGGCACGGTTCGCATCCAGTACTCAACCACCGAAGCCACCATGTTGAGCCGTAGCACAGCCGGCAGCCCGATTACGCACCTCGCCTATGCCCCACGGACCAATGGCATCCTCGCCCTCAATCAACAGGGCCAACTGTACAACTGGACGGTTGATAATCCCCATCCGGAGATCACCCTTTCCTCCCTGTTCGGGAAGGTGTGGTACGAGGGCTATGACGCTCCGGATTACACGTGGCAGTCCAGTAGTGGAACGGACGATTTTGAGCCGAAACTCAGCCTCTCCCCGCTGGCCTACGGGACCTTAAAAGGAACATTTTACGCCCTGCTGCTAGCCATTCCCCTCAGTCTCTGCGGTGCGCTATATACTTCCCAGTTCATGTACCCGCGGCTGCGCAATATGGTCAAGCCCTCGGTTGAGGTGATGGCCGCCCTGCCCAGCGTCGTACTCGGCTTTTTTGCCGGTCTGTGGCTGGCACCCCTGGTGGCCGACATGGTGCCCGCCCTGCTGCTGCTGTTTATCGTGCTGCCCCTGGTGACTCTGGGCGCGTCATGTGTCTGGCGCTTGCTGCCCCTTGGTTTTCGCAGCAGCCTGAAACCGGGCACGGAACTTGTGTTTCTGGGTCCGCTGCTCATACTCGCCATCTACGTTTGTGTCGTGCTGAACAACCCGCTTGAGGCGGCCTTTTTCGCCGGTGATTTTCCCCAATGGCTGTACGACACCTTTGGGGTTCGGTATGACCCCCGCAACTCCCTGATTGTGGGTTTTGCCATGGGTTTTGCCGTTATCCCCATTATCTACACCATCTGCGAAGATGCCTTTTCCAACGTTCCTCAGCATCTGATTTCCGGGTCGTTAGCGCTTGGGGCGACGCGGTGGCAAACGGCCCTGCGGGTCGTGTTGCCAACGGCCAGCCCCGGTGTGTTCTCGGCCATCATGATCGGCTTTGGACGGGCGGTCGGAGAAACCATGATTGTCCTGATGGCCACCGGCAATACGCCCGTCATGGACTTTGATCCTTTTACGGGCTTCCGCGCTTTATCGGCGAATATCGCGGTGGAAATCCCGGAAGCGCCCCACGGTGGGACGCTCTACCGGGTCCTCTTCTTGGCCGCTCTGCTCCTCTTTATTCTTACGTTTCTGGTCAATACCGCGGCGGAGGTTGTCCGCCAGCGCTTACGAGACCGCTATGGCCGCATCTAATTCTCCGGCGCCCGCAGCGCCGCACGCCTCAGGGGGTAGCATGTTCAAAGGCTTTCTACGCAGCGGCGACCCGTTCATCTGGATGACGGGGGGAACCCTGGCTTTCAGTTTGCTCATGATCGCTGCCTTAATCTGGATCGTTGGGGCCAATGCGCTCGGGTTCTTCTGGCCCGACCAACTCAGAGCCGTTGACCTTCAGGACGGGCAAAAGATCCTGGGGGCGGTCCGTGCCCAGGAGGCTATTCCGCAGTCGGTCGGAGACGGTCAGGAACAGTATCGGACGCAGTTCCAGGTTGCCAACCGTGACTTGTACGGCTCCGATTTTCGCTGGGTGGATGACAGCCTGATGACCGGGCATGCGTTTCCGGAGCAGGCGGTGTATTTGGAACGGTATGAATGGGGCCCGTTTTTTGGCTTTCTCACCACGGTGCGGCAGGACGGAGAAATCGTAGCCGAGGGCTTTGACCAGGCCTGGCCAAAATTCCTCGAACTCCACGCCAGGACCCGGGCAACGCTGGATAATATCCACTCCATCGAAAAGAAAGACATTGGGGATATTAACTACGCGCTCGAACAACTGCGCATTGAGGTCAAGCGGACGCAGCGTAAAGAGACCGACCCCACCCGGGCCGCCGGAAAAATTGCCGCCCTTGAGGAGGCCATCGCCTCTTTGCAGCAGGCCTATGAGGAAAAGGCCCAAGAACTCGGCGCGTTATACCAGGAAAACTCACGCTATCACATCGTTGTGCAGGACATTAACGGCAAAGAGAAAGAGCTGGCTGTCGCCGGTGTGGTGCGGGGTTTTCTGCCCAATGATATGAACCGGTTGGAACGCTTCGGCCTGTATGTGACGCGCTTCTGGGAATTCTTTTGGGAAGACCCGCGCGAGGCCAATACCGAGGGCGGCGTGTTCCCCGCCATTTTCGGTACGGTCATGATGGTCATCATCATGAGCATCGTGGTTGTCCCTTTTGGCGTGATCGCCGCCCTGTATCTGCGCGAATATGCCAAGCAGGGCCCCTTGGTTCGCGCCGTTCGGATTGCGGTCAACAACCTCGCCGGCGTGCCCTCGATTGTGTTTGGCGTCTTTGGCCTCGGGTTTTTTGTGTATGTGATCGGTGGGACGCTGGACCAACTCTTCTACCAGGATTCCCTGCCCACCCCGACCTATGGCACCGGCGGGATTTTGTGGGCCTCGTTGACCTTGGCCTTGCTGACCGTCCCGGTGGTGATTGTCGCAACCGAAGAATCGTTGTCCGCCATCCCAACAGAGTGGCGGGAGGGCTCGTTGGCGCTTGGCGCGACCAAGTGGGAGACCCTCCGAAAGATCGTTATTCCCGGTGCGCTGCCGGGCATCCTGACCGGGACTATTCTGGCTATGGCACGCGGCGCCGGAGAAGTCGCCCCGCTGATGATCACCGGTGTTGTCAAACTGGCCCCGACCTTACCCGTTGACGGCCACTGGCCGTTCTTTCATCTGGAGCGGAAATTTATGCATCTGGGGTTTCATATTTACGATGTCGGTTTTCAGTCGCCGAATGTCGAGGCGGCCAAGCCCATGGTCTTTATGACGACCCTGCTGCTGATTGTGATCGTCATTGCTTTGAACCTGGCTGCGATTGCGATTCGGAACCGTTTACGCAGCCGCTTACGCTTTGGCGCCTTCTAAAGGGAGAGTGAGTATGGAAAGCCAGGAAAAATCCCCAGTCGGCCATGCCGTCACCTTGCCACCGCGACCGGATTCGGGCAACGGTCATGACCCCACAGCACTCGGCACGCACGACACCATAGAAATCGAAATCCGGGACGTGTGTCTCAGCTACGACGGCACGACGCAGACCCTCAAGCATATCAATATGGATATTGCAAAAGGCCAGGTAACGGCCTTTATCGGTCCGTCGGGCTGTGGGAAGTCAACCCTGCTGCGCTGCCTGAATCGTTTGAACGATCTGGTCGATGGCTGTACGATCAGCGGCAGTATCGTCGTGGGCGGCCTCCAAATTCTTGATCAAACGCTTGACGTGACGGAGCTGCGCAAACGGGTCGGCATGGTGTTCCAAAAGCCGAACCCCTTTCCCAAAACCATCTATGAAAATGTTGCCTACGGGCCGCGCGTGCTCGGTATTCACAACAAGGCGCAGCTTGATGATATTGTTGAGAAGAGCCTGCGCGCCGCCGCCCTCTGGGAAGAAGCCAAGGATCGGCTGCATGACAATGCGCTGGGCTTATCCGGTGGTCAGCATCAACGCCTGTGCATTGCCCGGACCATTGCGGTTGAGCCCGAAGTCGTCCTGATGGATGAGCCCTGCTCCGCCCTGGACCCGATTGCCACGACAAAAATTGAAGAACTCATTCATGAGCTGAAAAAGCAGTATACGATTGTCATCGTCACCCACAACATGCAGCAGGCCGCGCGGGTCTCGGATTTCACCGCTTTTATGTATTTGGGTGAGTTGATAGAGTTCGGGAGGACCGAAAAAATATTTACGACTCCGGAAAAACAGGCAACCGAAGACTATATTACCGGCCGATTCGGCTAGAAGCGGAGGCGCTATGCCACTTCATACGGATAGCCAGTACGAAGAAGAACTCCAGCAGCTTCGGGCCAAGGTGTTGGAAATGGGCGGGCTTGTTGAAAAGCAGATTGGGGACGCCTTTACCTCGTTCGTCGAGCGCGACTCGCAGAGCGCCCATGAGGTCATAGAGCGTGACCATATGGTCAACTATCTTGATGTCGTCATTGATGAAGCCTGTATCCGTCTCCTCGCCCTGTATCAGCCGGCCGCTCGGGATTTACGCTTTATTACCACCAGTCTGCGGATTTCAACGGATCTCGAGCGCATCGGCGATATTGCCGAGAATATCTGTGAGCGAGCCATCGAGCTCAATCAGGAAGCACCCCTCGCCCCGCGGCCTGAATTACCCGAAATGGCCGAGGGAGCCCGGGCCATGCTGCGCGATAGCCTTGACGCTTTCTTGCAGTCCTCCTCTGATGTCACCGTTGCCCCCGATACGCGCCTCTCCCTCGGAGATAAACCCAACGATTTTGTATCCGAGGCACCCGACCTCGCCCTGAGCGTGTGTCAGCGCGATGACCGGATTGATGATTTAACCGCTCAGATCTTCAACACCATGCTTTCTCAGATGCGGCAGGAACCCGAATACGCCAGCCGCGCCATGCGGATATTGTTTATCGCAAAATACCTTGAGCGAGTTGCGGACCACGCCACCAATATCGCCGAGATGGTGATCTATCTGGCAAAGGGCAAGAGCATACGCCATATCTCGCCCTTACCCGAGTCAGTCTAAAACAGAGGAAGTTATGGCGGGACAACAGCAGACAGCGGAGGCGGCGGGAAGAGGAAGCGTGTCCTCCAATAGACATGCAGATGCTGGACACGCTTCCTCTTTGTCCAAGCGGAAAGTGCTGATCATTGAAGATGAAAAAGACATCCGCGACCTGGTTCGATATCATCTGGAAACCGAAGGGTTTACCGTCCTCGAAGCGAGTGACGGCGAAGTGAGCCTGCATCTTGCCGCGGCTGAACGGCCGGCGCTTATTATTCTCGACCTCATGCTGCCCGGCCTGTCCGGCCTTGAGGTGTGTCGAACCTTACGCTCACAAGACAAGACGGCCACCGTCCCGATTCTGATGCTGACAGCGCGCACCTCCGAAGTCGATAAGGTCCTGGGCCTCGAAATGGGGGCGGACGACTATATGACCAAGCCCTTCAGTCCGCGCGAACTCGTCGCTCGGGTCAAGGCGGTCTTGCGGCGGACTTATGGGCCGGCGGCGGACCAGCCGCACCAGATGTATGTCCGTGGTCGGTTGCAGATCGATTACGATACCTACGAAGTGAAGCTGGATGGCAATCCACTCGAACTTGGTCTGCGCGAGTTTGAACTGCTTAAATTTTTTGTTCAGTCTCCGAACCGCGTTTTCAGCCGGACCCAAATCCTTGATCTGGTGTGGGGGCATAACGTCTATATTGAGCCCCGCACGGTCGACGTCCATATCCGCCGCCTGCGAAAGCGTATTGAGCAAGATGACGCCAACCCCAGTCTGCTCCTGACCGTGCGTGGGGTTGGGTATAAATTTAATCCGGAGGCGCTCGAGACCTAATCGCGCGGCTACCGGACGCAACACAGCCCGTTCGTGTGAGAGATAATATTACCTTTGCCGTTCTGTTTCCGGTCGGCCTCGCTCTGCTGGCCCTGCTCCATCTCCTTTTGCTCTTTCCCGCGGACGCCCGGCCGCAGTGGGTCTGGTACGGAGCCCTGGTCGGTGGCCTTGCCGCGCTGGGCATGGCACTGCGTCAGCGGGCACAGTTCCGGCGGCGTTTGAGCGCTCTCAGTGCGCTTCTGGTTGTTGCCTCCGACCGCGCCCCGCGCCCCGCTCTCCCTGTCCGAAAAAACGATCTGTTGGGCACTATCGAGTACCAGCTCTCCCGACTCTTCACCACGCAAAGCCGCCACCTCCAGCAGCTCCAAGACGAGAAGAGAGAACTCGAAGCCCTGCTCCACAGCATGGCTGAAGGCATTGTCGTGATTGACCCGCACGGCAACATCGTGCGCTGTAACCCGGCCGCTCTGCACTTGTTTGGTCTGGACCCCACGGAAGACTGGCAGGGTCGGCCCTTTCAAGAATTTTCCCGCCACCCTGTTCTGCACCAGCTTTTGTCAGCAGAATCGGCGGAGGGCGTTACGCAGGAAATCGAAGTCGAGGGCCAGGAGCCGCGACAGCTCGCCGTGAGCGTCCAGCGCCTCCCCCAGAGCGGAGGATATGAAACGCCTCAGGGAAGCCAGCCAGCGACCAGTGGGCATGTGTTAAGCTGTCACGATCTGACCCCGATCAAACAGCTCGAATCCATCCGGGCAGACTTTGTGGCCAACGTGTCGCACGAACTTCGGACTCCGCTGACCGCGATCAAAGGCTATGCGGAAACCCTGCTCACGGGTGCCCTCCACGACCCCGAGCACGCGACCCGCTTCCTCACGATTATTGACCGGCACTCGGAACGCCTCAGCCGCCTCATAGACGACCTCCTGACGTTATCCAACCTGGAATTGGGGCAGACCGAGCTCCATCGGAAGGAACTCCATATTCCTGAACTCGTCCAGGAAGTGTTTGATGTACTCCAGGAGAAAGCCCAGCGAGGGAGGGTCAGCCTCTCTCAGCATATCCCGCCCGCCCTGCCAACCGTGAGGGGAGATCGGGATCGCCTGCATCAAGTCCTGCTCAACCTGATCGACAACGCGGTCAAATATACGCCCGCTCAGGGTCAGGTCACGGTCACTGCGGCCCTGCACCCTGCCCGTGACGACATAGGAGGGCCACCGGCGTGGTGGGGATATTCCACTCCGATGGAGCACGCTCGTGAGGCGCATGATGTCAGCGTCCTTGATGGCACGGGCCACGGCGCCCAGGACTGGCTGGAGATTGCCATAGCTGATACCGGCTGTGGTATCCCGGAAGCCGATATTCCACGTCTGACCCAGCGTTTTTACCGGGTGGATAAAGCCCGTTCCCGCGAGCTGGGAGGAACGGGACTGGGACTGGCCATTGTCAAGCATATTGTGATGGCCCATAACGGCGCACTCCAGATCGAGAGCGAGGTCAATCAGGGAACCACAGTCCGGGTCGCCCTGCCGTCGACGCTCCCTCCGTCGGAGCACACCGCCCAGGCTTCTTGAGCGGTCAGGGCTGCTGCCAGTTTTGATGTACCCAGGAGAGCGCGGCCTGTCGGGTGCACACCCGGCCTTCGAGCTGGGCCTCCTCCAGCGCCCTCAGGATGGTGGAGAACTGCGGGCCGGGCTGAAATCCGAGCTGGATCAGGTCCTGGCCGCTCAACAGACGGGGCGGGTGCAACTCCTCAGGTCCGAGTGCGAGCAGTTTTTGACGGCAGAATGTATACGCCTCAAGATTGCCGTTTGACGCCAGGGCATCCAGACGGGCGAGGTCCAGCAACTCTTCAATACCGTCGAGGCGCAGGAAGCGCTTGAGCGTTGCCGCTCGCATGCGGGGCGCGTCAAGCGGCCGCAGGTGGTTTTTGACCAGAAAGGCCACCCGCTCCCAGGTCGCGCGGGAGCGTTTCAGACGCTGACAGATATCGACCGCCATCTCCGCGCCTTGTTCGCAGTGACCATAAAACGTCACGCGCTCGCCTTTTTGCCTCCGACACAGCGGTTTGGCACTATCGTGGAGCAGCGCGCCCAGGGCCAGGCTCTCGCTCGGCTGGTGCAGAGCGTCGAGCTGGTGCAGGACTAACAGCGTGTGAACAAATACATCGCCCTCGGGATGAAAATCGGGCGACTGCGCCACCCCGCGCAGCGCCAGGACCTCGGGCAGCACGGCCGCCAGCAGGCCCGACTCCGCCAGCAGCTCCATCCCCGAGCGTGCCCCTCCTTCGGTCAGGAGTTTCACCACCTCGTCGCCGATCCGCTCCCAGGCCATGTCGGTCAGCGTCGGGGCGAGTTGGCCCACGGCCCGCCAGGTCTCGGGCTCGATAGCAAAGCCCAGCCGGGCGGCAAAGCGGACGGCCCGCAGCAGGCGTATGCGATCTTCGTGAAAGCGTGCCGCCGGCTTCCCAATGGCTCGAATGATCCGGTTTTTCAGGTCGGCCAGCCCGCCGACGTAATCAATGACGGTGTCCGTCAGTGGGTCAAAGAACATGCCGTTAATCGTGAAATCTCGTCTCAGCGCGTCTTCTCGGGCCGTGCTGAAGCGAACCGCCGCCGGGTGACGTCCGTCATGGTAAGCCCCATCGGCCCGAAACGTCGCTACCTCATAGGGCAGACCCTCCAGGACAACGAGGACAACCCCGAACTGCGCCCCGACCGGGATCGTCTGCGGAAATATCTTCTGGACCTCGACGGCCCGGGCATCCGTGGCGATATCGAAGTCTTTGGCCTGAATGCCCAGCAGGCGGTCCCGCACACAGCCACCGGCAAAATAGGCCGTATAGCCATGCCGGTGCAGCGTTTGCACAATCGTCCTGGCCTGTTCTGCCTGCTGGCGCATATGCGCATGGTGACACGCCCCGCCCAGCAGGGCAATGGAGCATGTCGTGCCCCTACACAAAAAAGAATTCTCCCCATCCGCTCACAGAGGCGTAGTGTGAAAGGAAAGAGCACGGGAACGAGACGGTGCGACCGTGCAATCGTGAGCGGGTGATGAATATGACCCAGGAGCCTCTCCTCTATACCGACTTGTACTTGGAACACTACGACGTTTGGTCTCGCCGCTGGGATTTTGTTAGTCTCGCCCCCTATGTTTTCGGTGGTCCCCTTTTCCCCGATGCGCGGCTCTCTCCCGGAGAACATGCCGACGAGTATTCGGCCTATGACGAGCATCTGCTTGAGCTGGGGCACTATCGGGTATGCGTGCGCGCTCGTCCGCGGGCGGAGCCGGACTGGTACGCCCTGGGCATGGGCTGGCCAGCAGAAAAGCGGGGAACGTTGTGCTCTCGCCCGCGGGCGAAGCCGGACTGGCGCGTCACCTGTGCCGCCCTGTGGGAGCGGGAGTGAGAGTAGGGCACAAAATCGGACTCTCGCTCCCCATCAACCCAGACTTGTGATCCTCCGGGTTGTTCGCGTCTTTGGAAAACCGTCATGCGTGTGCTGAGTGCTATTGTGCTGGGTGCCTGTGTGGCCCTACCGGTCCAGGATAGGCCGTCCCCAGGCATGGTGTCTGTGGAAACTGTGCAGGCGGACGATGAAGTCTGTGTGCGGGTCGGCAATGGGACTGCCGCCCCGCTTGACTACGGGCAGATCGGCGAAGAGCGGACCAATTTGTGGCTCGATCGACACATCTGGGCAGGACGGTGGCGCACGCAGTCATCAGCCCCAGCTAGGCGCACTGTTTTTTTTCAGCATTCCCGGGAATCGGAGGATCGGTCAATCGCGGCAGGTGCGTTTTTCTACAAGAGTGTGCTCTACCGCTCTCATACTTGGAAACTCCCGCCCGGACGCTACCGTGCGTGTTTTCGATTTTTGCAAGGCGACCAAACCGAGTGGCAGGAGTCATGTTCTGCCCCGTTCCGCTTGCCGCCCACAGTGAAGCAGGGGCGTGATCCATGATGGGCAATCCCATTATCCTGAGTGCGGACTGTCTGTTGCTGCCGATTCTGGACAGGCCGCACGATGGCATCGTGTCGGTGGAAATCGCACAGACACAGGGAGAAATGTGTGTCCGGATCGGGAACGGCACACCGGACCCGGTACGCTATCAGCACGGCAATGGCTGGCTGATGGAGCCCACTCTCCGTATAGAAAGAGAAAACGGGGACGGTGGGCCTCCATATCAGGGCAGATATATTTCCCCCAGGCGGGTGAGGGGAAGTCACTGGCGGCAGGAGAGATACGCTACCATGCCGTACCGCTTCATCAGCTCCCCACCCAGCCTGAACGCTATCGCGGGTGTTTCCAGTTCTTTACCTTGCACGGCCACGAGGAGGATTGGCAGGAGCAATGCTCTCCACCGTTCCTCTTGTCGCCGGATAAATTACGAGATCACGAAAAGAGACCATGATGTTTTTGGGAGTCATACTGCTGAGCGTGGCCTGTCACAGTCTGCCCGTTCTGGACAGGCCGCCCCCTGGCGTCGTGTCGGTAGACGCCAGGGTTCAGGCAGACGGGCAGGTGTGCCTGATCGTCCGCAATGGCACACCGGACAGGCTGCGCTATGACCTCAGGGACAATAGAGGCGGGAAGACGAATCTCGAACGGCATGTCTTTTGGGGTCTGTGGGTCGGGGTCAAATGCTGGAATGTCCGCCAGTGGTGGAACGACCTCTTTCGTTACCGCACGATGGGGGTCCCCTGGTCCCCTAGTCCCATCCTGGCAGGAGAGACGCGCTCTCATCTCCTGCGGCATGACTATCGGACGTTTCCTCCAGGACGCTACCGGGTCTGTTTTCGATTTCGCCAAGGTAACCAAACTGAAGAGTGGCAGGAGGAATGCTCTGCCCCGTTCCGCCTGCCGCCATAAATGCGGAAAGGAACACCAAGACATGACCATGCCCCTTTTGCTGGCGCTGAGTGCCCTCCTGCGGCCAGCCAACTCAGACCATCGTGACGACGAATGACTGTATTGTCCCGCGGGCCAAGAGCCGCCACCTGAATGCCTCGACCAAGCCAAGAAAAAGGAAAACCGCGGCACTTTTCTCTTGGGGGTGGATAATGGGCCGCCGGACGCGAAAACACTCGATGCGCGCACCCTCCAATCTGAATGCACCGATTGGAACGCGGGATGGTTCCATCATTTTTCGAGTCCCGAGCTGGTGCGTGCGTGTCTCCAGACTGGACGGGCGGAGATCAATCAAACGGATGGACAGGGACGCACCTGCTGCACCGGATTGCCAATGATCTCCATAAAGACGAGGAATCGTTTTATGACGCAGCCGCCGGACACTGGATCGATGGGGTTCGCTTGACGGAAGAGCGCCGAGAACTGGTCCGGCACCTCCTCAGTTGGGAACAGTATCGGCCGAACCTGGAACAGCCAGACCACGCCGGGGAGACTGTCTTACATACGGCGGTCAGACGGCGGCGATGGACGCTTGTGGCACTGCTCGTGAACGCCGGCGCGGAAGTCGATCTTCCGGACGCAACCAAGGACAAGAGCACGTCCCGGTTTATTCCGCTCCTTCAAGCCTTCGGGCAGACGATGAAGAATCCAGCCGCCGGCGAGGTGGATTTTGACGCGCTCTTTGGCTGTCAGACGGCCGACCGTTTGCTGGGCGAGATGGTCAAGGGGGAAGAGTAAACGGGTCGGGGAGGAAACGGTCTGCAACACGTCCGGGCAGGGCGGTGGCGCGTGCGCTCTGCCGATATCATTTTCACTATGCCTTGTATCTCTCCGTGGTCTCGGTCGCTCGCGGCAGAGCCGTCCGCCGTAGCCGCGGAGACATGGATGGCCCCATTGTCTTCAATGGCGGATACTCCCTACGCTTGCGACTCACAGGCCGCCTCGATAGAGTTGGTCCATTGTGGGAGTTGCACTCTACGCGCACGACATCTGTACCGCCACCGGAGGAACGCTCCGGTGGGGTCGCCCGGACACGCTCTTTACCTCGGTCAGCATTGATTCGCGCCACATCGCTTCCCAGGCGCTGTTCGTCCCGCTCGCCGGAGAGCGGGTCAATGGGCATAGCTATATCCCGGCCGCGGTGGAGTGCGGAGCGGCCGGCTTTCTTTTTTCGCCGTCTTTCCCGGTCATGCAGCCGGACGGGGCCACCGGTATCGCAGTTGCCGATCCTCTGACCGCGCTCCAAGACCTCGCCGCCTGGCACCGCCAGCGGCTGTCCGCGCGGGTGATTGGTATTGCCGGCAGTAACGGCAAAACAACGACCAAAGAGCTGATGGCCCAGGTTTTTACCGCCCAACGACCCACCCGGGCGACCCGGGGGAATCTGAATAATCACATCGGCCTGCCGCTGACCCTGCTGCGCGCCGCGCCGGAAGACAACTTTTTGGTCCTGGAAATGGGGACGAGCGGCCCCGGAGAGCTCGCCCTGCTGGGCCGCTTTGCGCAGCCTCACATTGGCGTCATTACCTCTATTAGCGAAGAACACACCGAGACGCTCGGTGACCTGGCTGGGGTGCTGGCCGCCGAAACCGAGCTGCTCGCGGCCCTGCCGTCCGATGGGGTGGCCATTATCAATGGCGACGATCCCGTGCTGCTGGCCGCCGTCCAACAGCAGGCTCAGTGTCGGATTGCCACATTTGGTGAACAGCCCGCCAATCAGGTGCGAGCGTCGCAGATTCGGGTGTCGCGGACGGGGACGCGTTTTGAGCTGCACGCCCAGGGACAGCAGCGGCAGGTGCAACTGCCGCTCATCGGCTCCCATTGCGTCCCCGCCGCCCTCGCGACCATAGCCGCAGTGCTGGAGAACGGTTTGGACCTTGATGCGGCCTGCACAACGCTGCGGGTCGCCCAGGGGGCACCCCGGCGTCTCGCCCCGCTCACCTTTCCAGCCTATCAACTCACCGTGCTGGACGATTGCTATAATGCGAACCCGGCCTCCATGCAGCACGCGCTCCAGACCGCCAACGCCATTCGGAATGCCGGTGAGCGATTGATCCTCGTCTTGGGTGATATGCTCGAATTAGGGACAGTCGGCGAGCTGCGGCACCAAGAGATCGGGGCCTATATCGTCGGGCTCACACCCGCGCCAGACGCCTTGGTGACGGTTGGTCAGTACGCCCCGCAGCTTGCCGAGGCAGCGGTTCAGGCCGGGCTCTCGACCCGTGTCTTTCCTGACGCAACAGCAGCCGTCCCGGGTGTCCGCGCTCTGGTACGGCAGGCCGACGGGCCGCAGCTCATGCTGGTCAAAGGCTCTCGTGGTGTGCACCTGGAGCATATATTGGAATCGCTCGTTGACCGGAATGAAAAGGAGGAAGCATGACCCCCCAGATCGGTATTATTATGGGCAGTGACTCAGACCTCGAGACAATGAAACAAGCGGCCAAAGTCTGTGAGGAGTTTGAGGTCGGGTATGAAATCCGCGTCCTGTCCGCTCATCGGACACCGCACGATGCCACCGACTATGCGAGTCAGGCGCACGAACGGGGTCTTAAGGTCATTATTGCCGGGGCTGGGGGAGCCGCCCATCTGGCGGGAGTGGTTGCCGGCCATACTCCCCTGCCGGTCATTGGCGTACCGATCAAAAGTGCGGCCTTAAACGGCCAGGACTCCCTGCTGGCCATTGTCCAGATGCCGGCCGGCGTGCCGGTTGCAACCGTCGCTATTGATGGCGCCCGCAACGCCGGCCTGCTGGCCATTCAAATCCTGGCAACCAGCAACGCCGGCCTGCTAGAACGGTTTCAGGCCTTCAAAACCGAACTGGTTGAAAAGACGCGAGACAAAGACCGGCGCTTACAGGAGACCGTCAAGGCAGGCGCGCTGTAAGGTTCCCAAACGGGTATGCGTATGATCTCCGTGCATGAAGCTCTGACCCAGATTTTGGAGACCGTCTCCCCGCTAGCCGGTGAGCGGATCAGTCTGTTTGAAGCAACCGGACGGGTCCTGGCCGAGGGGGTCGAGTCCGTCCGTAAAGTCCCGCCGTTCACAAACTCCGCCATGGACGGCTATGCCGTTCGGCATGACGACATTCAGTCCGCCCAGGCAGACCAGCCCGTTGCGCTGTCCGTCCTGGAAGTCATTCAAGCCGGCGCTGTGCCAACCAAAACCGTCGAACCCAGGACGGCGAGTAAAATCATGACCGGCGCCGTCCTGCCGCCGGGCGCCGATACCGTTATCAAGGTCGAAGACACCCAGGAACAAGCCGGCCAGGTACTCATTCGCAAGGCCGGTCCCCAAGGCAATAATGTGCGCGTGAGCGGTGAGGATATCCAACCCGGCCAGACGATTCTCAAGCCGGGGCGTGTCCTCCGTCCGGCGGATATCGGGCTGCTGGCCTCGGTTGGACGCAGCTTTGTGCTCGTTCATCAGCACCCCAGGGTCGCCATTCTGAGTACGGGAAATGAACTGGCCGAAGTCGATATCCCGCTGCAACCGGGTCAGATTGTGAATTCCAACGCCTACACGCTGGCTGCGGCCGTGCGGGAGGCCGGTGGTCAGCCCGTTCCCTTGGCCATTGCCCGCGATAGCCTGGAAGAAACGCGCGCCGCGCTCGAAGAGGCCGTGCGCCATGACGTCGTGTTGTCGACAGGTGGGGTGTCGGTTGGGGATTTTGATTTTGTCAAAGCGGCTATGGACGACATTGGCATTGAGCGCCTGTTCTGGCGGGTCGCCCAAAAGCCGGGCAAGCCATTGACGTTCGGCCTGCTCCGCGGACGACCGTATTTTGGTCTGCCCGGCAATCCGGTCTCCGCTCTGGTGTGTTTCTATCTCTATACCTGGGCCGCGCTGCGCCGTATGGCCGGCTACCGCAAGCTCTTCTTTCCGACCGTCCAGGTCACTCTTGGCGAAGACATTCCCAAGGCCCGGGGACTGACGGAGTTCGTCCGCTGCCAGTTGACCCGGAACGGGTCCGGCTATATGGCCCATTCAACCGGTACCCAGAGTTCCGGCGTCCTGAGTTCGCTCTCTCTTGGAGAGAGTCTGGTGATCGGCCTGCCCGAGACCGATCTGCTCAAGCAGGGCACCACCGCGACGGCTATCGTCCTTGATCGGGAAGAGTTCATACCCGCTGAGCTACCCTTTTAGGCAACTCGGACACGCCAAACCCATGATCTTTTGCGTTTCTTCATATTTTGAGGTACGTAAAGGTTATCAGGCACAATTCGCCAGCGTATAGCGAAAGTCATGGAACAGAGACACGCCAAGAGCGCAGCCAAGGGAGCGCGCGCCTGGAATGGAATCACGACAAAAGTCCATAGAAAGCTCCTCTAATCCTCGTGGGGAAATTGTCTCTCTCAGACCAATACAGACTGGACACTTACGCGCCGTAATCGCCGGTATTGGTTCTACTGTCCAGATTTTCCCTCAACCATACCGAATAACCATAAGACGGAATACGCAATCCCCACTCGCGCGGGCTGTCTATAAGCTATCGAAAAACGCTTCCACGATTCGTAGCAAAATACCAGACACCCCGACAGGTACGGATGGCTGACCAACTGCCAGCAAGTGCTCCCCAAACGCAATCCGACAGTGAGGGACAGGTTGAACAGCGTGTCCGCGCGGTGGGTTATGCTGGACCGTTACCGCCAGCCGCTGAGATTCAACGTTGGGAGGAGATACTCCCAGGAGCAGCCGAACGCTTCCTCACGCTCCTAGAAGAACAGACTCGCCATGAGATGGATATCGATCGTGAGCAGGTCGCCCTCGCTCACGAAGAAGCCAAGCCAGAACACGACTTACGTAAACGTGGGCAAACGTTCGGACTCAGTATTGGGTTCGTAGCGCTCGCCATAGGTGGCGGACTGGTCGTCCTCGGAAATCCGATCACGGGGACGATCTTCGGCGGTACTGGTGTCGGGTCACTCGTCGGAGCCTTCCTCTACGACCGCCATCAAACGAAGAAAGACAGGTTACAGGACGAAGAATACTATCTCCCGCCTCCGCTACTGAGTTTTTACTCTCCCTTCAAGAGACCCGTTGACTTTCCCCAGGGCTTCTGATTTGCAAAAACTTCTTTTTGCAAGGAGGTTTCTGTGGAAAACGGCAAAATCTGGATGGACGGTGAACTCGTTCCCTGGGACGAGGCAAAAGTCCATGTCCTCACCCATACGCTCCACTACGGTGTAGGCGTATTTGAAGGCATTCGCTGCTATGCGGGTGAAGACGGTCGGTCAGGCGTTTTCCGCTTACCCGAACATATCGAGCGCTTATTCGACTCGGCCCACATCCTCGGGCTCACCATCCCCTTTTCTCAAGACGACGTGGTGCAGGCCTGCCTGGAAACGGTTCGGGCCAATGCGCTCAAGGAATGCTATATTCGTCCGCTGGTTTTTGTTGGTGAGGGGGATCGGGGTCTCCACGCCAGGACCAACCCGATTCGTGTTTCCATTGCAGCCTGGGCCTGGGGGGCCTATCTGGGCGAAGAAGGGTTGCTCAAGGGCATTCGGGTCAAGACGTCCTCGTTTCAACGCTTTCACGTCAATACCCTGATGACCAAGGCCAAGGCCGTCGGCACCTATCTGAATTCCATTCTTGCCGGTCAAGAGGTCTGGGCGCTGGGCTATGACGAGGCCCTGCTGCTCGATACCGACGGCTACGTGGCCGAAGGACCAGGAGAAAATATCTTTGTCGTCCGGCGGGGCAAGATCAAAACGCCGCCGCTCTCGTCTTCGCTTTTACCCGGCATTACCCGCGATACCGCTATCGTCCTGCTGCGGGATATGGACGTCCCGCTGGAGGAGGATCGGATCACCCGGGATGAGGTCTATCTTGCCGACGAGGTCTTTTTTACTGGCACGGCCGCAGAGGTAACACCGATTCGTGAGCTCGATGACCGGGTGATTCGTGGGGAAACGCCCGGAGCGGTGACACGAGAACTCAAAGCCCGCTTCGATGCCGTCATTAAAGGTGCCAATCCAAGGTATCGGGATTGGCTGACCTATGTATAGAATTAGGAACTAGGGATTGGGAGGTGGGGATTTGGGGGCCAACCCCTGACCCCTAGTCCTCCATCCCCTCTTCTCCATGTCCTCCGTTCGCACCCTGTGGTTTGATACCCGGCATTTGCTCGGCGGGGCTCGCGGCCAAGCCTTGTTGGCCGAACTCGATGCCCTGCCGGCCCCAGTGCGGGAGACCCTGCTCGCGGCGGGTGATCGACTGGCGGACAGCTCGCTCACCCTGGCCCAGGTGTTCTGCCGCAATGCTCCTGCTGCCTGGCGTGTGTTTGGAGAGGAGCGGTTTGCGCAGTGGGTACGGGTTGGCGAGCGATTTGTCCGGCACGAGCCGACCTCGCGTGAAGGGGCAGTGGCGTATTTTTCCATCCCCCCCGACGCGCTTGCCCGGCTCGACTGGAATCAGGTTGAGGCGTGGGTAGCAATCGGTCGAGAAGTCCTCCAGATCTCACGCCGCTTAGGTGCGCAATTTTTACAAACCTCGGCTCCCTTGCTGCCGAGCCTGCCGGCTCCGCTCACAGAGCATCTGCACGCCTGGGCAAAGCACGGGAGTGCGCTCCTCAGGAAAAAAGGGTGGAAAGGCGAGTTTCTGGCGCTCTCCTATTTTTCCGCGGCCCCGGTCGCCTTGCCCGTTCTGAGCCCGGACGAGATGCGGGAGTGGGCCGTCTTAGGCGTACTCGTCCAGGATTCCGGCCCGTGGACGTTTTACACGACGCTGCCCGGCGGTTTTGCCGAGCTGGCCGAAAAGATTCGCCTCCAGTTATTAGTGGACTGTCAGGCTGCGGCCAGCCATTCGCCCACCGCGGCCGAAGCCGTCTTTGTTCAGCTCCCGGCCGTGTTGGCCGGGTTGCCACCTGCTCTCCAGCCGTTTCTCCTGACCATCCTGGCACCGGTCATCCGCTCTGACCCCGAGGCCCTGCTCTCGCTCTTTCCGCTCATGGCCCCCTGCCTTCACGCGATTGAGCCTGCCCTGCGCCGAGTCGAAGGGAGTGGGCAGCGTCCCGCCCTGCGCGAGGCATTAGCCACCCTGGCCCAAGAGTTCGCGCCCGGTATTCCCCCGGCCATCCGGACCTTACCCCGAGCCTACGAGGAAGCCGGCGAGCAGCGTCTGCTGGAATGGATCACCACGGGACGCGACATCGGGTGCGTGCGCCCGGAAGCGGGAGTAGCTTTTTTTGCTCTGGAATCGCGGACCAGCCTGCGCGTCCTCCGCCATGACGACACGGGGATCAATCTGGACGAGGTCCAGGAAGTGCTGCGTAAGTATATTCAGATGCTGTCCGGCTGGGCGGCCGGTATCGAGCGCCAGGAATTCTTCTCCTATCCGCCGGCGCTGGAAGAATTTCCCCTTCCCGGAGACGCCATCCCGCTGCCGGCCCGGATCGACCTTTTTCCAACGTATGAGGAGAATTTCAGACTCTTTCGCGCCCTGGCCATGGTGCAGGCTGGCCGGCGCGAATTTGGTACCTATGACTTGCGCCTGGAACGTCTGTGGCCACAGCTCTCCACGGAGGCCCGTCAACTCAGAGAAGCTTCAGATCCACCCACCGGTGGTCTGGGCGCTTTCTTTGCCTGTTTCCCTCACCCCCATGTGGTCGAAGCCCTTTTTCTGCTCGTGGAAACGCGGCGCGTAATCCACCGGGTCGGTCAGTCCTATCGTGGCTTGCGCTCGGACCTCGTATGGCTGGATACCGTATCCCTGCCTTCGCTTCTGCCCGAAACCCTGCGGGCACTCTTTGCCACGCTGCCGCTCCCCTCACAGCCGTCTCACACGGTGTATGACTCGGCTCGGTGGGCGGCCGACACGTATCAGCGTATTCTGTCCTCGCTGGTGATGGTACAGCCTCAGGATCAGGACCCGGCCTCGTTTGAGGCCGCACTGTTTGAAAAGATGACCGGCGATGCACTCATCGACCCGGACATGACCGATGACAGCCCGCCGCCCACAGAAGAGCTGCCGGAGCTGCCTCAGTTGGTCTTAGAGCCCGAGGAAGACGACGATACCGGCGGAGCACCGCTGTCCCCGGAAGAGCTCAAAGCCCTGCTTGAGGCCGGAATAGAGCTCAACATCCGCCAGGGCAAGCCGGACAGCCTGAACCCGCAGGGCTTGTATATTACAGACCTGGACGGCAAGCTGCCGGCCCATACCGATCCGGACGTCCGCCTGCCTGAGAATGGGACGCGGATAAGGACCGGGCGCCGAAGAGAGCGGCAGGAAGCCCTGACCTTTTTCTATGACGAGTGGGATTATCACATTGCCGATTATCGGGCGCGCTGGTGTCGGCTGCGTGAAATTATGCTCAGCGGCGATGCCGGCGAGTTTTTTGCCAAGACCCTGGGCGACTATGTCGCCCTCACCCCGGCCATCAAGGCCGAGTTTCAACGCATCCGCCCCGAGCAGTATCGACTCGTACGCGGGCTTGAGGATGGCGAGGAGTTTGATCTGAACGCGGTGATTACCGCAGTCAGCGACCGCCGGGCGCGGCTTGCGCCATCGCCCAAAGTGTATACTACCAAACGCCAGACCGAGCGGGATGTTGCGGCGCTGTTTCTGCTGGATATGAGTGCCTCAACAGACGAACCCGTGGTGCCGCTGCCACCTTCGTATCGTCAGGACGACCCTGACCCCCTCCTATCCCCCCCCATGTGGGGAGGGAATAAGGAAAAACCCGAGCCCAAGCCCCGCCGTATTATCGATGTCACCAAAGAAGCCCTGGTTTTGATGGCGGAAGCGTTGGAAGAAATAGGCGATGCTTACGCGGTCTATGGCTTTTCCGGTCAGGGCCGTGACAATGTCGAATTCTATCACGTCAAATCCTTCACTGAGTCCCTCTCTCCGACCATTAAGGGCCGAATTGGCGCGATTGAACCCAAGCGTTCGACCCGGATGGGCCCGGCCATTCGTCACTCCCTGGAAAAGCTCAAAGATATTGCCTGTCGGGTCAAGCTCCTGGTCCTGCTCAGCGATGGCTTTCCCCAGGACATGGACTATGGCACTGACCGGCGTTCCGCCACCTACGGCATTCAGGACACCATGATGGCACTGCGTGAGGCCGACCAGGCCGGCGTGCTGACCTTCTGTCTGACCATCGATAAGGCCGGCCATGATTATTTACGGGACATGTGCGCACCATCCCGCTATATGGTCCTCGAAGACGTGACATCCCTTCCCACAGAATTGCCAAAAGTATATCAACGCTACATCCGGCCCTGGCAGACCTGAGCCAGCCGAGATCACAGCGCGTATCAGGATGGAGGATATATGGATATTCAGAAGAGCGTGGCGGTCGTTACCGGCGGCGGTTCCGGTTTGGGCGAAGCAACGGCGCGGACGCTGGTGGCCCGAGGGGCCAGCGTGGCGGTGCTGGACCTGAGCAAATCGAACGGCGCCGCTATTGCCCAGGAACTCGGGGACCAAGCCGCGTTTCTCGAAGCGGATGTGACAAATGACGATCAATTGGCAGCAGCCCTTGCCCAGGCGACTGAACACTTCGGCGCCATTCATGTTGCGGTCAACTGCGCCGGTATTGCCACCGCGGGCCGGACCTTGGGCAAGGGCAACGAGCCGCTCAACCTCGGCCCGTTCCGCAAAACCATCGAAGTCAACCTCATCGGCACGTTTAATGTGATTCGCTTCGCCGCCTCGCACATGGCGAAAAACGCGCCGAGCGACGATGGTGAGCGGGGCGTCATCATCAACACGGCCTCGGTTGCGGCCTTTGACGGGCAGATCGGGCAAGCAGCCTACTCGGCCTCAAAAGGCGGTGTTGTCGGTATGACGCTGCCGATTGCCCGCGACCTGTCTCGCACCGGGATACGCTGCTGTACCATCGCGCCGGGAATTTTTGAGACGCCGATGCTGATGGGCCTGCCCGAGCCGGCCCGGCAGGCGCTCGGGGCCAGTGTACCCTTTCCGCAACGGCTGGGCCGTCCCGCGGAATACGCTGCCCTGGCCTGCCAGATCATCGAGAACTCCATGTTAAACGGGGAAACCATTCGGCTCGACGGCGCCATTCGCATGGCGCCCAAATAGCCGCCAGGTTGTTCGTGGCTTACAAGCGCAAGGACGCCTTCTATAAAAAGGCCAAGCAGGAGGGCTATCGCTCCCGTGCGGCGTATAAACTTCTGGAACTCAACCGCGCCTGGCGCTTTTTGCGCTCGGGGAACCGGGTCATCGACCTCGGCGCGTGGCCGGGTGGTTGGGTCCAGGTTGCAGCCAAGGCGGTCGGGCCGTCCGGGCAGGTGCTTGGTATCGATCTGGTCAAGCTGGAGCCTCTCCCCCTTGCCAACGTCACCCTGGTGCAAGGCGATGCCACCGACCCCGCGCAGCAGCAAACCCTCCTCGCCGTCCTGGGCTGCCCGGCCGATGTCGTTCTGTCGGACATGGCGCCCAAGCTGAGCGGAGTGCGCGAAGCCGACGACGCCCGCGTGTCCGCGTTATGCCAGACCGCGCTGACCTGCTGCGGCCCCCTCCTGAAGCCAGGCGGCAGCTTATTCCTCAAAACCTTTATGAGCGCAGCATATCGGCCTTTTGTCGCGACGTTACGCTCCGCCTTTCAGACGGTCAAAACCTCCCGTCCGGAAGCGACGCGCAAGGGTTCGGCAGAAGTCTATGTGCTGGCGAGCGGCAGGAAAAATATGGTTTGACAGTCCGGCGGGGCTAGGATATGACCGACGGGCCTTTCCCTATCTGGCATGACAATCCACCTCGAGGGCAATCGCTATGTGGCATCTTCCGTTTCTGTGGCTGAGCGTCTTGCTCTTCCTGTGTGGCCCGACTTGGGCGGGGCCGGAAATTCGTACCCTGGACACCCCGAATCGGCTGATCTTTTCCGGCTTCTCTTCGGCCTTATCAGCGCTGGGCGATGTGAATGGCGACGCGATCCCCGACTATGTCATCGGCGCGTACGAGCAAACCTGGGACGAGAATAACCACCAGGGCCGGGCCTTTGTGTTCGACGGTCAGACCGGCAAGCTCTTATTGGAACTGGACAACCCGCATCCCCAGGCCGATGCCGCGTTTGGATTTTCCGTTGCCGCGGCTGGTGACGTGAATCAGGACGGCATACCGGATTGTCTCATTGGCGCTTTCGGCCAGGGAGAAGCCGGTAGCGCGGAGGCGCTGGTCTTTGGCTGGACCGCTGAGGACGGCAGCGAATACAACGTGAGCAAGCGCGTCGGCAGCGGACAGGCCTTTGTCTTTAGTGGCCACGACGGACAACTCCTCCACTCCCTCGAAGCGCCCCAACAAAGTGCGGGTGCGGGGTTTGGCTGGTCCGTCGCTTCCGCCGGAGATCTGAACGGAGACGGTATTCCCGAGTCCATTGTGGGCGCGTACGGCCAGGACCACGAAGGCCGGGCCTTTGTCTTCAGTGGCCGCGATGGCACTCCCCTCCACACCCTCGCTCCTCCACGCGATTCCGGTGCCGAGGGCTTTGGCTGGACGGTCAACTCGGCAGGCGACCTGAACCGCGACGGTACCCCGGATATTGTTGTCGGGGCGCCCTACTCCACTGTCGAGGGCAGGAGCACGCAGGGGCGAGTCTATGTGTATAGCGGCGCAGACGGCGGCCTGCTGTACCACATCGATCATCCCCAGCCGCAGGCCGGCGCAGCGTTCGGTTGGCATGTCACCCCGGCCGGAGACCTGAACGAGGATAGCGTCCCGGACCTGCTCATCGGCGCACCCTACCAGGATGTCGGCGCCGTCACCGCCCAGGGGGCGGCCTTTGCCTTTAGCGGGACAGACGGCACCCTCCTGTTGACGTTCCACGACCCAGTCCCACGCCCCGCGGCCGGGTTTGGCTGGATCATGTCCGCCATCCCGGATGTGAACACGGATGAAGTCCCTGAAATCCTGGTCAGCGCCCCATTTCAGAAGGTCGATGAGTTTCACGTCCAGGGAGAAGTCTTTCTCTATAACGGTCGCGACGGCCGCCATTTGATTACCTTTGACAACCCCTACCCGCACCAGGGTTCGATGTTTGGCTATGCGCTGGCCTCGCCCGGCGATATTAACGCCGACGACATCCCGGAGTTCGTTTTCGGGGCACCGGGCCAACACATCCTGGATAAGCCGGCCGTTGGTCGGGCCTTTCTGTTCGTGTCCCAACGTTAAAGGGATACAGAGGACACATGCCCCACATCTGCATGTCTGTCGGCGGGCCTGTTTTCTCTGTAGAGCGCATTGACAACAGCGCGTGCGGGTTCCTAGAATGCGCGCACTCCGTAGCGTGAGCCACAAGGAGGCGACCATGGGAAAGTCCATCCTGACTCTCTCTCATTTATACGGGAGCGGGGGCAGCCGGATTGCCCGCGATGTGGGGCGGCGTTTGCACTGGCCGGTCTGGGAAAAAGAGATCGTTCGACAGATCGCGGCGCAGTATCAGGTCGCGGAAGACTATATTGACGCAAAAGACGAACGGGTTGACTCCTTTATTGAACGGATGGTGGGGCTGTTCGGCCTGGGCGGCTTCGAGTCCGCCTACGATATTCCGCCGCCACTCTGGCTCAACGATGCCCAACTCGTGCGCATGACCAAAACCATTGTTGAGGAGGTGGCCCAGAGGGGGAACGCCATTCTGGTGGGCCGCGGGGGGAATCGTATCCTTGAGCAGCATCCCAAGGCCCTGCACGTCTTCCTGCACGCGCCGCTCGAACCCCGAATAGAGCGCGTGGTCCAGGCCGAGGGGCTGGACCGAGATCAGGCCCGGCAGCGGATTGCCGGCATGGACAAACTGCGGGCAGATTATGTTCACACCTTCTACCACGGCGACTGGCGTGACCCGAGCCACTATACCCTGTTGCTCGATTCCAGCCGTTGGGGCGACGAGGGGACGGCCGACCTGATTCTGTGGGCCCTGGAGCACACCCAGTAGCTCGACGCACAGCCGGGCTCTCTGCCCCAAGCGGACTATCTCTTTTCAATCAGAAAGAGAAACTCACGGTTTGGCTTGTCAGTATCACGAATCCACTCATTCGTCCACTTCATTCCTGCCATAACGTTTTTCTTGTAGTCAATTTCTACCACTTCAAGGACTCGTCCGTTCTCCGTGAGAACTGCTCTCAATTCATCAGCGGTAGCTCTCCCTCCAGAGCTATACGATAGAATAATCCAGCGAGCTTGGGTTAATTGGATGAGCCGTTCGATAGCCTCAACAGCAATGAATCGTCCGTCTTCATCCTTACGGAACTCCTCGAAGACAGAGGCAGCCATTCGATCAGACGTATCCTCCCTGCGTTTTGCTTTTCCAAACACTACGGGTTTGTCGTGGAGACATATTGTCGTCCAGAGGTGATAGTAGGAAGCATAGCGTACTCTGGAGGGTGGCATTTTTTCATTGTTGGAGCCGTAAGGCGGATCGTAGTAGGCAAGATCGACAACGACATCTTTGACAAGATCAAAAATATCGTCACGGTAAACCCCATGGTGTTCATCTGATACAAAGACGTGTGGCGTCTTCAGAGTGAGGGCTTTAAATGACCTTGGGGACCAGTCTTTCAGATAGGAAACAAAATGACCGAGCGTACTATCCACTTGATCCAAAGCCAGGATGAGGCTGGTCAGAGCAACTGCCTTTTCGGTCTTGTTCAGATGAAGAGTCTCAATTTCCTCTCGTATAGCATCTAGCTTTCTGGTGTTATGGATTTGCCAGGGTTTCTTGAGCCCATCCGGCTGAAGCGTATTCCCCTCGCTAGGCAAGCCGCCATAGTGCTGTGTAAACCAGCCCTCCCGTGGTTTGAGAGCGTTGAGGTGCGCTATCAGATCAGCGTAATCTTCCTCCTTTTTGTTGTTGAGCAGGTAACACAGCCCAAAAGTTTCTGACCATACGGCAATGTCATTACACAGGACACGATACCCCTTTTGAGCGAAGGCTTGAGAGACTCGAGTTGTGCCTGAGAAACCATCCAAGACCGATTTGGCGTTTACCTGCTGAGCTAATTGAAGAATATGAGGAAGGAGCTTGAGCTTCGACCCGGCATACTTGATCCCCTCTGTTGGTGGGGCATTGACCACAATATCATCAAAGAGAGACAAGGCTTGCATTATCGGGTCAGCCCCGCTTGTTGCTTCAACAATATGATATCTTCCTTAATCTTCTCAATCGCTGTTTTGTGCCCTTGCGCCGACGCAACCAAGGCATGAGAAAACAGTTTGACTAGGGTAAGGTTGTGAGAGTAATCCATCCATCCATTTGTAATACTGTCAAAATACTTGAATCCGTTTTTTGTATGGGTCCACAGGCCACGTTGAAGTGCATTCGCCGTAGCGCTGCCGTATCGTACTTCGCATATGTAACTGCCCAGGGCGTCGTAGAATCGGTAAACTGAGTGCTTTCTTCCTCTCCCTCCTCCTTCTCGAACTATACGTGCTGTTTGCTCTTTAGCGCGCTCATAGTCGAAAACAAGAATGTTACAACGCTGACGCTTTTCGTCATAGATCAGGGGAAGAACGTTGATATTACTGAAGTCGGCGAAAGCGGGGTCATCGAAGATGCTTTGAATGTTTTCCTCGCCAACAATCTCTCCCCCTTCCTGTCTAAGGCGTGGAAACATCCGAAAATTCTTATCAGTAGATAATTGGAGCGGTCCGTCACCATATGCTTTCAGACTTACAGGAAATTCTGCCTTGGTTATTTCATTGATGATCTTGATGTCTTCCTCTCGAGATTTAGCTCGGTACAGATCCTTCCCCACGTGAACGGATTGAAAGTCATACATGTACTGATTAATGAACTCAGCAATAGCGATCTCAGCAAGGTCTCCGTGCGTCTTATTACCCACGAGACGCATAGTGAAAATGTTGCTGAGCGTAGTCGTGATAAGGTCGGGCTGTTTGCTGATTAGCAGATTGAGCCGCATGGTAAAATCTTTGTATGCGTCAATCTCTTCCATAGCACACCCCTTGCATCCCCAACTATGTAAGCTGCCGAGCAGTACCCTAGCCCCCTTCTCTGAGGGCGTAAGGATACCTTTCAGCTTTGGTAAATGTTTCGCTAGGGGGAATGTAGCATCTGTCCCCTGGATGGGGAACAATATGTTGAATACGTTCAGGAAAGACAATCTAGCGGAGCCTGCTGGGTGGATTGATATGTTCCGTTCTGATGTTCCGTTCTGAAAGGACAGATGTTTTAGATTACGAGGAGTATCAATCATGAGTATTGACATCGTTCGAGGGAGCAGTCAGAAGCCCGTATCCGGCAGGAAGCTGGCTGAACTCATTTCTCATCAGACCCATTTGTTCGGCCAGTTGTTTATCGGCTATCCGATCATCGCTACACCCGAAGGGCCATATTTGATTGATGCGATCTTAGTATCTGCGGACAAGGGAATCGTCATATTCGATCTCATTGAAGGAACAGACTCAGGAGATTACGCACAGCGTCAGGATGACTCGGCCAACAAGCTCGAAGCTCGACTGAAGACCCATCGGGAACTCGTTCAGCGAAGAGACCTCCGCATCCCGATTTATACGATTTCATTCGCACCTGGAATAAATAATTACCCCTTGCCTGCCGAAGGCGATTATCAACTTGTAAACTCCTCTTCATTCGCGCAAGCGCTAGAATCATTCACTTGGGAAGGTCGAGAAGACGAAATATACAAGAACGCTCTATCCGCGCTGGAGAGCATTTCCACGATTCGCAAGGGTAGAGTGAAGAGAGCGGTCCAGAAGGAAGACTCTCGGGGCAGGAAGCTGCAAGGTCTCGAAAACTCAATAGCTACCCTGGACAACACGCAGGGCAAAGCCGTTATTGAAACGATCGATGGGGTACAGCGTATTCGCGGCTTGGCAGGTTCGGGCAAAACGATCGTCTTGGCCTTGAAAGCGGCCTACCTCCACGCCCTGCATCCCGAGTGGCGTATCGGCGTCACCTTCAACACGAGCTCGCTCAAAGGGCAGTTCCGGCGCCTGATCAACACCTTCTCCATTGAAAAGACGGGTGAAGAGCCAGACTGGGAAAATCTGCGGATTCTCAACGCGTGGGGGACTCCGGGCGGGGGAAACCATGACGGCATCTATTCCGAATTCTGTCGTGCTCACGACATCGCGTATTTCGACTTTATGTCGGCAAAGAGGCAATTCGGTGGAGGAAGAGAATTTTCCGGAGCTTGCGAACATGCGCTTTCTCAGGCGAACGAGAACAAGCATATCTACGATGCGATTCTCGTAGACGAGGCTCAGGATTTTTCGCCGGTATTCCTGCGACTTTGTTACGAATTGCTGGGCAACCCAAAGAGGCTGGTGTACGCTTATGATGAATTGCAAAGCCTGTCTGGAGGCTCTTTACCTCCGCCAGAGGAAATTTTTGGCAAAAAACCCGACGGGTCCCCCGTAGTACGGTTTGATGCATCCCCTGCTGATGGGCCGCGGCCCGACATTATTTTGGAGAGGTGTTACCGCAATTCTCGGCCTGTCCTCGTAACGGCTCATGCTCTCGGGTTTGGGATATACCGAGAACCCACCGAACCACCGGGAATGGGCCTTGTCCAGATGTTTGACCAGCCGCGGCTATGGGAAGAAATTGGATACCGGGTGCAAGACGGAGATTTGCAAGAAGGCTCCTCCGTAACTCTCTACAGGCCGGAAGACACAAGTCCGAGATTTCTCGAAGACCACTCGGACCTCAGCGACCTGATACAGTTCATCTCCTTTGATAGCGAAGAAGAACAAACCGATTGGTTGATAGGGGCGATTAAGAAAAATCTGGAGAAAGACGAACTGCGGCACGACGACATCATTGTTATCAACCCCAATCCACTCACGACTCGTAAGAAAGTCGGACCGATACGCAGCCATTTGCTGGAGATAGACATTGCCTCCCACCTTGCCGGTGTTGACACGAATCCAGATATCTTCTTTCAGAACTCGCCCGAAGGTTCCGTCACGTTCACTGGAATCCATCATGCTAAAGGCAACGAGGCTGGAATGGTCTACCTCATCAACGCTCAAGACTGTCAGGCAAAAGTCGGGAATCTGGCAAGTCTCCGAAACCAGCTTTTCACGGCCCTCACACGAAGCAAGGCATGGATTCGGGTGCTCGGAGTTGGGCGCAGTATGAAAGAAATTAAGCAAGAGTACGAGAAGCTGAGAGAGCAAAACTTTAAACTGAAATTTACCTATCCGACACAAGAGCAACGCAGACGGTTACGGATCATTCATCGGGACATGACCCAGGTAGAGCGTAATCGGCTGAAAAGTCGCCAGAAAAGCCTGGATGACCTCATCAAAGACATCGAATCTGGTACTGTCCACATTGAAGATTTGGACAAAGAGTCGGTTGCCCGGCTCAAGACGGTCTTGCAGGAGACGGAATAGCGACCATGCCGTCCCCAAGCCAGATTAAAAGGCAGATCAATGACCTCATTACATACCTAGTAAAGATCAGTCTTGCAGACGATCAACACTTCGCGTTCCAACGGTCAGGCAGAAATAATCTTGTGCAGATTACTTTTGGCGGGGTTGAACACGTTTCCGTCGTCTTACGAAATCGTCCCTACGACGAGATGTATCGACAACTTGTCCAAGAGCGCGCCTATAATGTGAGAATGCTGGATGGTGCGTTGGTTCAAATGCAGTATGCGTTCGCCGCTGGAACGCTTCAGCGTCACCGCCTCGCATTTTTTCCATCTCCCCATCTTGAAGAATTCCAGAATAACCCGGACATCTACCAAGATGACGAAATCTATGCCGATGTGGTTGCCAGGAACATTGTTCCGTTCCCCGTACGCTTCGACTACGATGGTCAAAACGGTCCTCAAGAGTTGGCCCATCCAAAATCTCACCTGACGCTCGGCCAATACGAAAACTGTCGGATTCCAGTGACCGCCCCAATAATGCCTTTCCGATTTATCGACTTTATTCTCAGGAACTTCTACCACACTGCGTTCGTCCGACAGGCCGAGGGGCTACCCACCCAGACTGACTCGTTTGCCGAATCAATACGTCCAGTCGAGCGGCGCATCGTTCACATGGTGGTCCCGACATGAACGCCACGTCTGACCCGAAACGAATCCATTATCAAAGCGGAGTTACCCCATGAATCCTGTCCCCACCTTTCTCAACCATAATCACGGCCTTATGTGCGCCCCGATCCTGCCCGCCATTGCCGAGCAGGCCGCCCAGGCCGACCGGACGCGCAACGTCGATCCGGGCGTGATCACCGCGATCAAAAACACCGACCTCATCCGGGCCTCAGCCACGCGCAATATCGGCGGGACAGAGGCCCGGATCGGGGCCATCGCCCAGGAGCTGGAAGCCGTGGCCGGCGCCTGTGCTTCGACCGCCTGGTGTCTGTGGAACCACCTGTGCGTCTTCCACTTTATCTGCGGTCAACTCGGCCCGGACGGCAGCGACGTCCTGCGGCAGATGGTCGCCCAGCGCGAATGGGTCAGTTTCCCCGCGGGAGCCGGCACCAGCGTCCACGGCAAAATTGAAGGCGAAGCCCTGATCCTCAACGGTCGGGCCAGCTTTGCCTCTGGCTCTCGCTATGGTGATTGGGCCGCCTGTGTGTTTGCGCTCGACCGTGAGACGCAGTCACCTGACGAAAAACCGGCTCTGCGCTTCACCGTTGTCCGGACCGATGCCCAGGGCGTGTCTGTTGACCCAACCTGGCTGTCGATGAGCCTGCGGGCCTCGGCAACCGATCATATCAATTATGAGGCCGTAACCGTGCCGGCCGCGTTGATCCGGTCTTTTCCCATGGACTTTCGGGTCCAATTTCGAGACCCGGACCGCCCTATGGTCGCGCATCGCTACCGTGAAGACTGGACGGCAGTGTCCGATCTCTGGCTTGGGGCGCAGGCGGTCGGGGTTGCCGCGGCCGCGTTAGCGGAAGCCTGCCAGGAGTTGAGTGACCGGGTGGCCATCTTTGGGGTGAGAGTTGCCGAACGGCCAGCGGTCCAGCTCAATATCGGCCAGGCTGGGGCCGCCATTACCTCAGCCCGCGCAGCCGTCCTGACGGGCTGTGCGGAAACGGACGCGCGGATTGAGGCGGGCATTATCCCCACGGAGGCGGATTATCTGCGCCAGCTTGGCTATAGCATGACGGCGCTTCGGCTGTGTGACGACGCCATGCGGCTGCTCCTGCGCGTCCAAGGTGGGAATGGCTTACGCGAAGGCGGCTCGTTTGAGCGCCGTTACCGTGACGTGCAGGCCATGCCGCTGCATATCAACGCCCATCCCGACCGGGTATCGGAACTGGTTGGGAAACATCTGTTGGGCGTGGACAACGACGCCCCGTTTCAGTAGGGGAGGAGGGGCAATTCATGAATTGCCCCGACGACCTGGATCGCCTATCATTCCTGCGCGAGGTTTGGCCGACCCGTCAGGGAATAATGACAAAGTTCTGGAGGGACTGTTCCCACCGCAGCCGTTTGTTGTCCCCAGGGCTGGGAAAGTCCGTGAGGTCAAACGTGCCGCTCACCCCTCGCAGGAACCCTTCCCCAAAGGTCGTTACCCGCACGGTGGTATTGGCAAACTCCACCCCATCAACAAGGGCTCGAATCGGGTACTTCCCGTCGCCTAAGTTGTTCCAGTTCCATAACAGACTAAATCCGTTGTTGTCATCCCCACAGACATCTTGAGTATCTGGGCGGGTCGTGCCGTAGCCCGCCCGGTAGGGAACGCCGTTGAGTTCAATAACGATTTCTCCTGCCTCACACGCCCAGCCCGAAATGGCGGCGATCCCGCTCTGAGAGGAGCCGGGCGATGGGTTTTCCAATATGGCGTTCACGCCAGCCACCCGGTTGTGCCCCCCGCCGGTGCCAGGACGCCCATCGGTGATGACAAAGTTCTGGAGCGACTCTTCCCACTGGACGACGGTGGTCTCGCCGGAGGCGGGGAAGTTGGGCAGGTCGAATAGGCCGCTCACGCCCCGGAGGAACTGCTCCCCAAAGGTCGTCACCCGCACGGTGGTATTGGCAAACTCCACGCCGTCAATCAGCGCCCGGACCGTATGCGTGCCCGCCCCCAGGTTGTTCCAGTTCCACAGCAGGCTGAAGCCGTTATCCGTATCGCCGCACACACTCCGGGTATCTCCCCGCACGGTCCCGTAGGCCGCTTTCAGCGGCTTCCCATCCAGCTCGATGACAATCTCGTGGGCGTGACACGCCCAGCCCGAGATGACGCCGACCCCGCTCTGGAAAGAGGCGGCCCGGGGGTTCTCCAGGGTTACTGGAGAGACGAAATCTGTTGAGAATACGGCCACATCGTCGATATACCAACCGTCTGCGGTTTCCGCGGTATCGGACAGCAATTGGAAGGCAAGGCGGATTTGCTCTCCGACGAAAGGACTCAGATCAAGGGACGCCTGCTGCCAGGATGTTTGAGTGCCGGTGAAGGTTCGTAACGGTCTTCCATCCGACCGCCACCTTCCACCTCCTATTGGTCGTGCCATCCACACGTTGCCCCGGTCGCCACTGCCAAAGTCATACTGATGCCAGAAGGTCAGAGTCGCTGAAGCGACCTTGGTCAGATCGATAACCGGGGACCAGAGGCCGACATTCTGGTCATTCTGGTAATTACCGCCGGGGCTGTCCGTCCAGGCGTGGGTCCCGCTCCGGGAGGAAGCCATAGTCCGGGTCCATGGGGAGTTTGCAGACCAGCCACTTGCGCCGCTATCCATGTCATATTCAAACAGGGTATCATTGACTCCCGCCTGGATCACCGTAAACGTCCAGCCGTCAATCGTCAGCCTCCCCGTCCGGATAGCAGGGCTGGGATTGGCCGCAACCGTGTAGCGGATACTGCCAGAACCACTCCCCGTACCTCCAGACGTGATGCGTATCCATTCAGCGTTGCTCGTTGCCGACCAGTGACAATCGCTCACCGCTTCAACTTGAACACCGGCCCTGTCCTGCCCAGGCCCGAAGACATGAGATGAAGAAGCAAGAAAATCGATACAGGTGCCGAACGTGGCAGGATTGGTATTGATGGTCACGCGGTAGCCGGTTGCGTAGGCCGCGTCGATGGAGACCTGGAGACCGTTCTCTAGGTCGGTAAAGGTCTCCCCCAGCGTCCACATTGCCCCCTCGTCGTTTGGGTCGCCGTTGGTGTCAATGTCTACGACCTGGGCTAGCCGGTCAGCCAGCGTGGTATCGACTTTATGGATGACCACCGCTTCATCCGGTATCTCGTCGTCGTAGCCGGCAAACATCCGCGTTTCGACGGTGTAGAAGTCCGTGGCCGAATCTCCGATGGGAATCTGGGCCATCAGATAGCCGTCAGCGCCCGGCTGGGCCAGTCGTTCCAGGGTAATCGTGCGGGTGCTGTTAGGCAGGGCGACATACTTGCGGGCAGGCGGAATCCAGCCGAGGAAATCTTTGTGGTAAGCGATGGTGTGTACCCCCAGGCGGCCGTATCCAGGATAAGGAAAAAGCGACCCGCCGCCGCTCATGACATCCCATTCAGAGTCGTAGGTGGTGTCACTATATGGAGGGTCATCTTGACCATACGGACCGGAGGAATGCTGCAAGCCAAAGGCGTGGCCCATCTCGTGCGCCCAGACGTCCTGTTTTTCATGCGCCCGCTCTGGCAGCCATGTAACACCCCAGAACCGTGTCTGTCCGTCCTTCGTCGTATATCTACCGCCACCCCAGCCAGCCTTATCCAAAAGATTCAGGTTAAAGACCAGATTGATCCCCCAGAAATATGGAAAGAACACATCCGCATCCGCGACGGCAGTGCAATCTTCAAATACTCTGTTGAGGCTACTGGCTTCCTCGTAATATGAACGGGGTTGAGGCAGATTGTACCAGCCCACCACTACGCTGCCACTCAGGTCGGGGATGTTCCCGTCGGAGACTTCTCTCCAATAGTGCCCCAGAGCGGGATAGGATGACCCTATCAGCTTTTCATAATGGCTGACGGGATGGGGAGTGACGGTGGTTGCATCTCCAAAGCGGCACAAGATGGTCACCCATGCCTGAGAGCCTGTTACTTGCGCATGAAGAGACGATTCGAGCGGGGAGGACTCAGCCGACGATGCGGCCGACTCGATGGAATCGACCCGGAACTTTTCTGGGGCGTCAGATTCCCACACGCCTTCAACCGTCACCCGCTTGCGGTTCAACGCCACCGGGCCGCCAAGCGGCTGCATGAGTTCGATGTCGATCAGGAGTTCATGCTGCTCGCCCGAGTCCTCGGTCAGTACATAGGTAATTTCAGAGACGAGGCCGGACTCGGGCGGGTAATCGGCGATAATGAAGGTGAACCAGCCGGTAAGGGTCTGTTGTTGGGCGTGGGCCGGCTGAGCAGAGACGGCACACGCCCCCAACAGGAAGAGAACGAGAGAGATTTTTAACGCAGCGCCGGTACTGTTCACCTTACCTTCCTTACCAATCTCTTCCAGGAATCCCCTTCACCCTGGCCCCTTCGACAAGCTCAGGACAGGCTCTCCCTCCAGGGGTGCGGGAATGATATTTATAGGGACAGACCTCTACAAGGTCAATGTGAAGTCTTCGATCAAGAGGCCCGGCCGTCCAGGAAGCGCACCCGCAGGGCGGCAGAGAAATGCTCAATCGGGCAGGCCGTCAGTCCCCCGTTCATCAGCAGGGTCGGCGCCAGGGGAATGGCCTCGCCGGCGAGGCGCTTTCCTCCGGGTATAGGGTGCCTGTGGTTGTTCGTTTCTTGCATGAGGTATCTCTTGTCTGCCGGCATTAAAGACTTGAACTACGATGCGGCGCTTCAACGGTAGCCTGCGCGGCCGGCTTGACAATTTCATCCAGCGATGTCGAACCTGAGCGCGGCCGGGACGAAACGGGACAGATGCCTGACGTTCGTCGTCGCGATAACCACGTCCGTTAGTTCCAGTGTTGCCGCTTGCGCCGCCAGGATCACATCGCCGTCAAGCGCCGGGTCGGCTGCTGTTGGCCGACCTTGCTGACGAGCCTCGGCCCAGAACGTTGCGGCTTGGCGCATGGCCCTCGTCGTGAGTGCCAGGTAATTGACCTGAGCGATGAGTGCATCGAGTCGCGTGATACCGCCGGTTCGACGGGCTCGGATCAACTCGCGCCGAACCTCGTAATCAGCAATCTCCGGTACTATCACCCGCGCGCCGTTAACAACCACCTTCTGAAGCCAACGCCCACAGGCCGTGGTCTGTCTCGATCCACCTGGATTCGTGACCAAACCGAGGGGGCCGCTATCGAGCAGTATGACCCGGCTCACCAGCTCTTGTCTTTCAGTTTCCTGGGAAAGAGCTTACGGTCAGACAGCCGGTCTTCGTCCAGGGCGTGGATGAGATATTGGATTGTTTCCCGCTGTTCGTCGGCGTCGTTCCCGTCCAGCCATGACTGGATCAAGGCGGCAAGTTCGTCCGCGCGGTCTCCCGCATTCTCGGCCTCGCGGGCAATATCACAAAGTTCCTCATTGGTGAGGCTCAACCCACTCTTCGCACACAGTAACCAGATTGTGCTGTCTACAAATCCGACACGTCTATGCGCGGACTCGGCTATTTCTTCCACGGCGATCATGGCTTTCAACAACTCCTCCGAGCTGGGTCGAGCGGGCGACTTGTTTTTGTTTCGGTCTGGCCAGCGCTCGAAACGGACCAGTCCAAAGGACCCCACCGCCCGCAGAACGTGTCGATCAGGCTTCGCCACGTCGAAGCCCAGATTCTTCAATACCTGAGCGGCCAGGGGCACTCCAAGCGACGGAAGTTTATACTTGCTTCCGGGTCGGCCAAGTTTGAATGCAACCCGCTTCGGATCATTGTCGAACCGGTGCATGAGTGACGTAAAATAACTCTCTGCGGTTCCATGAATTCTGCTGTGTTGTGCGAGCTTCCTGGCGGCGTCGATGAGGTTGATGAGGCTTCTCTTCAATGTCCGCGAGCCTGCCTTCCGCTCCATAAACCAAGGGACAAAACGACTGTCTATTTCATCAGGCGCCAAAGCGGCGTATGCCTCAAGACTGAACCCGCAAAACAGTTCCCGAAATTCCCGTTCTTGATCTTGAAGAATACGTTCGATCCTTGACCAGTCAGTGTGGCCGGATAATACTGCCTCCAACAATCCTTTGAAGACTTCGGCATCACTCCATGCCTCGCCGGCTTTTCTCTTCTCAATGACCTTTGCTACATCTCTCAATCTCTTTTCCCATTTTGGGTGGCCCGAATCGAGATGCGACTCGATGGTATTCCAAAGTGCGTGTTTATTCATTGCACACTTCCTCCTTTCACCTTACTTGAGAGGGACACGCGCCCTACAAGGTCAATGTGAAGTCTTCGATCAAGAGGCCCGGCAGTCGGCTGCTGCCTGTTGAGCGGGCATGATAGGTGTTGGGATCGAGCATATAGTCCCGCTCGGCAGTGATGCCAACCAGGTTCGTCCCCAGCATCCGGTAGAGCGATTCGTCAAACCGCATCACGTTGAGCGGCGCCTGAATCTCGCCGTTTTCCACCCAGAAGGTGGCAAACCGGGTCATACCGGTCATGCGGCAGGCCGCCAGGTCCGAATAGTTCAGATACCACAAATTATTGATATAGATGCCGGTGTCGAGTTGCGTCAGCAGCGCATCCTGCGTCAGCTCCCCTGCGGCCATCTCAATGGATTCGGCCGCCTCCCAACTCGATGCCCCATTGGTTGCCACACCGTATTCCTTGGCCGACCGGGGCGATACCAGACAGTCTCCCCGACGACCCTGGGTAATGAGGCGGACCTGGTCCGGCTTCCGAAAGCCGTCCTCCTGGAAGTTCGGAGCGACTCCGTCACGGGTATTTTCAAGAAGCGTGACATCAGGGTGCAGTTCCGCTCCCTCCTGTGTCATTTTAATCAGCGGCGTTTGTTTGGTCTGCTGCTCCTTGAGGCCAAATCCGCCCCAGTTCAGCAGTTCCATGATTTCACACACGGCCGAGGGCGCGAGATACACCCGGTAGCGGCCCGGCGTAATGGTCTTGGCCGGCCTGGAAAGCGCGGCCAACTGTTGGGCCGCAGTGTTGACCTTGTGTTGAAAGACGTTCGGATTCCACACAAAGCCGGCATCCGCCGTTTTCGCCGCTTTATCGCCACTGAGATAGAAACTCCAGTCCACACTATACGTATAGGTAGAGAACCAGTTGCGCTGGCCAAAGGAATTGGCAAACCCCGCGTGTATGCCGCCGGCCGCGTAAAAGCCAACCAGGTCCCGTTCCTGTCCGGCCTGCAGGATGGCGTCGACGATCATCCCCCGTTCTTCCGGTAGCCGGTTTTCGCCGTGATGTTCGCTTGATTGGACTTCGGTCGCGTACAGTAAATGTGGGTCTTCGGGCAGGTACGGAAGCTGGGCGCGCAGGCGGTCCAGCACGGCGCGAGCCCGCTGGCTGTCCACGGCAAAGTCGCCGCATAGGCTGATATCCCCGCTGGCGTGGCGTGGTCCAGCAACGAGTGCAATTGCGAGGGAACGCTGCGCCACCGTTCCCGCCTGGCGGATCGCACTGTGATTGAAGCGGACGAAGTCCGAGTCCTCAGCCGCAAAATTACACAGCGCGCGTTCCTCTGCGGTCAGGTGGCTGATGATGAAGTCCGCAAGCTGGTAGAAATACTCCTGCATGAATCAGTCGCCCCCAAAGACCTCAACATCCGAGAACACGCAGGCCGGAGCGGCATGCCCGACACGGATGACCTGATTGGGCTCGCCCTTGCCACAGAACGGAGTGCCGAGCACTTCATAGCTGTCCAGGTTGCCGACCATGGCCAGGTTGCGCCAGAACGTGGCCGACACCCCCCGGTAGTTTGGTTTTTTGACTACCGTTGTCAGCCTGCCGTCCTCAATCAGTTGGCCCCACTCGCAGCCAAACTGGAACTTGTTGCGCGAATCATCGATAGACCAGGAACAGTTGGTTTTCATATACACGCCCCGCTCAACGGCGCCGACCATGGACGAAAAATCGGACGCTCCCGGTTCCAGGTTCAAATTCGCCATACGGTCAATCGTCGGCCTGTTCCACGTGGTGGCGCGGGCATTGGCGACGCCGGGCATGCCCAGCCGCGCTTGGGAGACCACCCCGCCCAATCCGCGCAGCAGGCGGCCGTTCTTAATCAGGTATTCTTTCCGGGCGGGCTGACCGTCGTCATCAAATTGATAACTGGCATACTGTTCGGGTCGGGAGGGGTCAAAGGTGATATTCAACAAGTCCGAGCCATATTGATACGTGCCGAACATGTCCGGCGTCACAAAGCTGGTCCCGGCATAGTTCCGCTCGTCCCCGAGAATACGATCGAGCTCAAGCGGGTGGCCGATCGACTCATGAATCTGAAGCATCATTTGATCTGGGGCGAGGAGAACGTTCATCTGTCCGGCCGGACAATCGGGCGCGCTCAGGAGTTGGACCGCCTCGGCGCTGAGTTGTGGAGCCGCTTCATAAAACCCGGTCTGGTCCAAGACCTCCAGCCCACCCTGGCGGCAATACCCGCGTCCCCCGAACGTCCGGGTGTGCGTCTCTGTCCCGGCATTGGCGGTGACGCTCAGCATCGGGACGATAGAGAAGCCTCGCTGGCGGGTGTGGGCCTCCCCATTTGTGATGGAAAGTGTGTCACTCTCCGTATGCCACAGGCTGGCCTCCCAATCGACAATCCGTTCGTCCGTTTTCAGGCGGGTGCTCTCCTGCTGGAGCAGCGCGATTTTATCGGCCAGGGACACGGCCTCCCAGGCAACGGCCACCGGCGTCTCATACTCGCCCTGCGGATGGGTAAAGCCCACCTGGGAGAAGTCCGTCACGCTACACGCCGCGCTGCGCTGCGCCCATCCCCTGGCGTGTTCGAGCGCGCGACGTAATCCCGCCTCGGTCAGGTCGCTCGTCCCGGCATAGCCGCAGCCCCCCTGCTGGATGACCGTCACCATGGCCCCCAGGTCATCGCCGTTCGACACGGGCTGTAAGACATCCTGACGGACCGCCAGCGACTCTGAGCGCTCGCGCACAATGCGGAGCGAACAGAAATCGACGCGCGGCATGATACGCCGAAAGCGTTCGGCTATCTGCTCGTGTGGCTGCTCCATGCCTCCTCCGCCCCGGTTACGCCGAATCGTTTTCTTCCGTGTTCAGAACCACTTCATGGATTTCCAGCACATTCGCGCCGGCAAACATTTCCGCGGGCGGGCGGTTGCTATGGGCGATGCGGAAGGACTCGCTTTTTGTCCAGTCCCAAAACGCCTGCTCACTCTCCCAATAGGTTTGGACCAGATAAAATCCCTGCTCTTCTTTCTCTTCCCACTCACCCGTCTGGTGGTTGAACCGGCGCTGGACCGGCCGCATCACCAGGTTTTTAATAAACCCCGGGGACTGATCAATCAGATGGGCTCGGTGCCGAAACCGATCCTCAAAGTCGGCTTCATGTCCCTCAGCAACGGGAATCCGGTTCGTGACGACAAACATAGTCTGTGCTCCTCCGCTCTATATGAGAGTGCTGTGCTTCACTGTAAAAGAGTTGCCGCAGAGATGGAAGCACTCCCTGGGCGGTCACGCAGCAGGAGAACGCCGAAATCGGCACCGTTCGTTTCCAACGGGGACAGGGCGTTGAGCGCGCGGCGAGGATACGCGGGTCAGGGAAAAATTTTAACGTGAGACACCCCCAGCCGTTCGCACGCTTGCGTTCAACGCGAAAAAGCAATACAGTCCCATCAGAAAAAAGGGAGCGCAGACAGGCGCTCCCCTGTCGATGTTGAGCTGGTTCGCACGATCATAAGCCCTGGGAACCTTCTCATGTGGTTCTCAGGGCTTTAGTACGTGTCAGGAGGTCCCCCTCCCTCGGAAAGGAATAGTATGAAACTCTTTGTTGGTAATCTTCCCTTCACCACCACGCAGGAAGAACTTGAAACACTCTTCGGTGAATCAGGCACGGTGAACTCGGTCAATATCATTACTGATCGGTTCTCTGGAAAATCTCGGGGATTTGGCTTTGTCGAAATGGAAAATCAAGACGAGGCGCAAGCGGCAATAGAGCGCCTGAACGGCAATGAACTGCAAGGGCGGCCGCTGACCGTCAACGAAGCCCGGCCGCAAAGAGAACGCTCACGAGGCCCGAGGAGGGATGGCGGCGACCGGAATTGGTAGAAAGAGTCAACGTGTCCAGCATCTTTTTGGAGGACACGTTCACTCCGTGCGGAAAACGGTGGTCGACTTCTCAGGAGGAGTCCCATGATTAAGGCAAAGGACGGTGATACCGTTCGCGTTCAATACACCGGCCGGCTCGACGATGGGTCAGTCTTTGACTCCTCCACGGAGAGCGAGAGCTTGCAATTTACCATTGGGAAAGGCCAGGTGCTCCACGGGGTTGAGCAGGCCGTCATTGGGATGCATCCGCGGGAATCAAAAACCGTCCTCGTTCCGGCTGCGGAAGCCTACGGTCCCCATCGGGACGAGATGACCACGCAGGTTCAGCGCAGTCAATTCCCGACTAGTGTTGAACTGAAAGTTGGCCAGCGCCTCCAAATCAAGCAGAAAAACGGACAATCGATAGCGGTCTCAGTCCTTGAGCTGTCCGATTCGACCGTCACGCTCGATGCCAACCATCCCCTGGCGGGCAAGGACCTGACGTTTGATCTCCAGCTCGTCGAGATCGCCTGAGGCTTCCGCCGTCACGTTGGAGAAAATGGAGCAGGCCGTAGTCGACGGGGCCTGCGAGGGATGATCGCACTCGACACCAACATCCTCGTGCGCTATCTGGCCCGCGGCGATGTGCAGCAAGCAGACGCCGCCCGCGTGCTCCATACCGGGGGAGTCTTGGAGGTCGGCCTGACCGAAGGCGTAGGCCGACACGGCCGTTGCGCCCAATCGTCAGATATCCCGTTCGAGGATTGGGCCATTCTCCCTCAACCAGCTCCGTGCCTTTTCCATCCCTGGCGCATGCGTCCGAACGATATTCCAGAATCGGGAGGTATGATTTGCTTCGAGAAGATGGACGAGTTCATGCACAATGACGTAATCGATAACGAAGGTCGGCGCTTTGATCAGCCGCCAGTTCAGGGTCACGTTGTTCTTGACAGTGCATGAACCCCAGCGGAAGCGATTGTCCACAATCTTCGCGCTGGAAAACTCCACTCCGAGCATAGCCGCAATGGATTTTACCTTTGGAAGAATGATCTCTTTCGCTCGGTTGATGTACCAGTTGCGAAGCACCTTTCTTCGCCCGCCCACCAGGGAAGCCGGGATGAAGATACGCTGCTCGAAGCGTATCTCCGTCGAGTCGGTCGGGATGACTCTAATTTGATACTCGCGGCCAAGGTAGAGTGCAGATTCGCCATTCACCAACTCCTTGCCAGGTGGATGAGGCCGTTCTTCGTACTTCTGGGTATGCTTCGTCTTGTCATCAATCCACGGGTGTTTCGATTCGACAACTTCTCGAATCGTCTCTTCGGGCGTGGACTCAGGCGCATGAACGACCACGCTGCGATCCCGCTCGACGGTGATCGTCAGCTTCTTCCGTTTTGGCGAGCGTTTGATTGTGTAGGCCGTGTCCATGCTTATTCCGCGTAGAGGATGATGTCATTGTTCTTTTCCGCGATTTCCATCACCCGGCTGATTATTGCGTTATACCTCTTCGCAAGGTTTGGCAGCTTCACAAACGATGTCTGGAGAAGCGTCTTCTGAATTTCGGCCTTTAACTTGTTGCGCGCAGGAATGCTCTCCCAAAATCCGACCAGCCTCAACTCTCGCTCGACCACCAGTGAGACACTCTGCGTCAACGCGACCAAGTGGCTGATTTTGTCGTCCCCGCTCAATCCGCAACGTGGACTCGTTTTCGCTACCCTCAATTCGTCAGCGTCCTTGACCATGTCCACACCAAACAGTTCGCGTCGAAACATCCGAAAAAACGGCATCTGCTTTTTGCGGTGCAGTCCGTAGGTCGGCTCCTTGTGTGCGTTGACGATGCGCTGCCGCAGTTTCTCCAGCTCTTCGTAAATCCTTTTCCAGTTATCCTGGAACTCTTGAAATATCTGCGCGAGCGCTTCCGGTAGATCCGAGCCATAAGGTTGAACGCATCCGCCCCTCCTTGCTGATGAGCAGATCCACGTCGCTGTTGGGGCCCATGTCACCCCGAGCCGCGGACCCGAAGAGAATGATCTTCTCCGGCTGGGCTATCTCCACAACGCGCCGAACTATTTCAGCCAATGTCTTCTGTTCGATCATCTTTCAAGTCCCGATTTGCGAAATCATCCAGGCTTGGGCTCCTTCCACAGGCGGACGGTGAAGCGGTGCTTTTCTTCGAGCAGGTCGGGTTCAGTGTCGTTGTGGGCACGCATTCCCGGAATAATCTTGTTCCGCACCCCCATGCCGCGGGCCTCCACATAGCCATAATCGCGCATGAGGTTGACCAAGGTCTGATTCCGTGCGTAACGCAAGCCAGCCCTCATTCCCTCTGGCGTGACTGTGTTTGGAAGCCGGCCGGGACTTTGGATTTCGAGGCGGTCGCTGAAGATCGTCAGCATGATGTCCGTGCCGGCAATGCTGTAGTCGCGATGCACCAACGCATTGACCACGGCTTCGCGCACGACGGCTTCCGGGTATTCCCAGCGGTCGATCCGCCGAGCGCCTTCGAGCCGGGCTGAAGGCGTGGTGTTGCGCCGCACGAAGTCCCAAGCCTGGTCAGCCAGTCCTGGTTCGACCATTGAGCCGTCCTGTGTACCGAGAGGAAGCAGCGCTCCCTTCAACTCCTCATCCGCCCGAGTCGCATAATCCGGCTCGCTGCCCGGGTAGCAGACGGCCCGAATACCGGACTGAGGCAGGAAGCGCTTCGGATTCCGGCCAAAGAGAAGCATGCCATCGACCGTCGCCACTCTCCGCTGTCCCGCTGTCGTCGCCAAGTCCAGGTTACAGAGCAATTGTTGCCACTGCTCGACATCATCATCGGGCGGGACCCTGCCTTCCAGGACGCGAACGAAGTAGTCTCTGAAACGTCGCCGGTCGAGAGTGTCAAGAGTGGCCCCAAGCACTGACTTCAGGCCGTATCGGAACCGTCCCGATTGTTGATAGAGGCGTTCTTCCTCCTCGCGCGTCGCATCGCGCGTGGTTGTTCCAACTCGCACCACCGTGACCCAAGCCGACCCGCGCCTCGCTTTGTAGGGCTTATCAGGAGCGTCGGAGGGAAGCGACACAATACCGACGACTTTTTCGCTCCCCATGTCTAGCGTCTCCCAGAAAGGGATAGCCGCGGGACGGATATGGGTACGTGCAGCTTCCATCACCCACTCTTCCGCCTGCTTGGGATCGTGCGTCAGCCCTGTGACCTCGCCCCCATCCTCAATACCAAGAAGAATATGCCCACCCTCCAGATTCAGTAGAGCGGCGACCTCCCTGGCGAGTTGCTCCGGCCGGATGTCGTCCCGCTTGAACTCAACGCCGGAGTTTTCTCCGTTCGCGAGCAACTCTCTCAACCTCGTTTTGTTCATACACGTTCTCAAGGTCCGTGCCACAATACGAGCATGCAACAAAAATATATGAAGAGCGGTATCTTCGGTCAACCAAGACGCAGCCCCCTGGCGAACCGGAAAATCCAGAAGAATAGAGGGGTGGCAGCAAGCGCCTGAAAAAACCCCGGATACAACAAGACCCCGATGGGGTCAGCCCTCGGGGTCTCACGTTTACTGACGAGTCGCCAGATTTGACAGTCAAAGATTGGCTCCTCGGGTTGGACTCGAACCAACAACCCATCGGTTAACAGCCGATTGCTCTGCCGATTGAGCTACCGAGGATCACGGGCCAGGCAGCATTACCAGTACAATTTTAGCAAAGGAAAAAATAAGAGTAAAGGTGGGATTACATCTCGGTACTGTCCTAATTAGGACACTTTGAGCTTTTGAGCGATTGAAAAATCAACCACTTAGCCGGGCAAATTAGGCAGTTCAGCGTCAAATTAGGACAGTACCTACATCTCTCGCCGGCCTTCAATCGCCCGGCCGAGCGTGACAGCGTCGGTGTATTCCACATCGCCGCCCATCGGAATGCCGTGGGCAATCCGGCTCACCTGGACGCCCAGCGGCTTAATGACCTTGGCCAAATACAAGGCGGTTGCCTCTCCTTCGACGTTTGGGTTGGTCGCAATAATAACCTCTCTCACCGCACCGGAGCGCAGGCGGTCCAGGAGGGGAGCAATCTTGAGTTCATCCGGCCCAATACCGTCAAGTGGGGCTAACACGCCGTGCAGGACATGATAGCGGCCCGTGTATTCATGCGAGCGTTCGACGGCCATCAGGTCGGCTGGTTCTTCGACGATGCAGATGGACTCGGTACTCCGCTGCGGATCGCGACAAATGGCACACTGATCACCCTCAGCCAGCCCAAAGCATTCTTGGCACAGGGTGGTCTCGGTCTTCACCGCCCAGATGGCCTCGGCCAGGCTTTCGACATAGTCCCGCCCCGCGCCCAGGATGAACATGGCTAAGCGCGTCGCGGTTTTCTCTCCAATCCCCGGCAGTCTGCCCAACTCTTGGACTAGGCGAGCCAGGGCCGGGGTCAGCGTTGTCATACATCCCTCGTCGTCACTGTTGTCAGGCGTTCAGCCCGGGAATCTTGAGCCCTCCGGTGACTTTCCCCATTTCGTTGGCCATCATGTTTTGGGCTTGCCGAATGCCCTCGTTCACCGCGGCAGTAATGAGGTCCTGGAGCATTTCGACATCATCGGCTGAGGCCACTGCCGGATCAATACGCAGCGCGACGAGCTCCAACTTGCCGTTCACCGTGGCCGTGACCATATTGCCGCCGGCTGAGGCTTCGACCGTTTTTTTCCCAGCATCTTCCTGAATCTGGGCCAGTTTGGCTTGCAACTGCTGGGCCTGCTTCATCATATCTCCCATATTGTGTGCCATGCTGTGTCCTCCACTCTGTAACCTAGCCGGTTCCGCTTGCTCTCGACATCCGCCTGTCCTGGATTTCTCCGCCAAGAATGTCCAAGACGGTTCTGACGAGTGGGTCTGCCGAGCCTCGGGGGTCTTGGGCGCTCTGGCGTGGCCCGGCTCCCTCACCCGGTGGTGAGTTGGGTTGTTTTGTGGCCAGTCCGTGTTTTCCCTTTTGCACCTCAACGGTAAGCTTGCGTCCGAAAAACTGTTCGGCAGAATCTTCCAAAATGGTCCGATTCTCCTGCCGTGATAACTCTTTCAGATAGGGGTCCTTGTCCACGCCGATCTGCAAAACCGTCGGGGTCAGGTCGAGCAAATAGCCCGCCTTCAGGGCAAAAAAGAGCGAGATTTTCCTGCTCCGAACCATTGCCAGAAAGCCGTCCCACTGCTCGCCCTGTTCCAAGTGTTCTACCGTGCCACTGGCAACAGGAGCCGACGCAGGAAGAGCGGCCGGACCAGGGGTGGAAGCATGCTGAGATGTATTCTCGGCTTGTGGCATTGTGGTTGGAGGCGGACTCAGAGGGGGGCGTTGCTGCGGTGGGGTTGCCGGTGCCGGGCTATCAGCCGTCGCCCCTGTGCTCGGCTGTAGGGGGGGAGCTGAAGCGGAAGGCCGAAAGCGCGGCTGTCTTGCCGGAACTGGGCGGCTCCTGTCGCTTCCGAGTTGGTGTTGCAACTCTTCCAGTTTGGTCAGCGCTTCCTGAATCGGGAGAACCGGTGGCTGACTGGCCAGCCTGACCAGCGCCATCTCAATGACGAGCTGGGTATAGGCCGATTTCCGCACGGCCTCTTCTGTCTCTAACAGAGACGCAAAAAAGCGCTGGAGATCTTCTCGTGAGCGCAGGGCTGCCTGTTTGCGGACGATCTCCACCTCGTGATCGGGCAGGTCGGCCAGAACAGACATGTCCGAACTCACCTTGGCAACCACAAGATCGTGGAAGTGTGTGAGCAGATCGTGACACAGGCGACGCGGATCATAGCCGTATTGATACAGATCGCCTGTCAGCCGGAGCACCTGAGCCGGGTCTTCAGCCAGAATCGCTTCCACCACCCGAAACAGGGCTTGGCGGTCGGCGACGCCTAGGGCGTCTCTGACCGCCGCCTCATCGACCCGGCCGTTGCTCCACGCCACTACCTGGTCGAGGAGCGACTCGGCGTCGCGCAGGCTCCCGTCGGCCTCCCGCGCGAGCAGGGCCAGCCCGGCCTCATCGCATTCAAAGCCTTCTGCTTGGGTGAGGTGCCGGAGTTGCTGTATGAGGTCGCGCAGCGGGATACGCTTGAAGTCGTAGCGCTGACAGCGAGACAGAATCGTCTGCAAAATTTTATGGGATTCGGTTGTCGCAAAAATGAATTTGACATGTGCCGGTGGCTCTTCCAGCGTTTTCAGGAGGGCGTTAAAGGCGGCATTTGAGAGCATATGGACTTCGTCAATAATGACCACCCGAAAACGGCCCTTGGCCGGTCGATACCGCACCCCCTCGGTCAAATCCCGCACATTGTCCACTCCGGTATGCGAGGCACCGTCGATTTCCAGGACATCAATGGCGCTGCCGTTCGTGATCTCCTCACACTGGCTACAGGCGTTACAGGGGTCCGGTGTTGGCCCCTGTTCACAGTTCAGGGCTTTGGCTAAGAGCCGGGCGGTGGTTGTTTTCCCCACCCCACGTGGCCCGGTAAACAAGAAGGCGTGCGCCACGCGCTCGCTGCGGATCGCATTCCGCAAGGTGCGCGTGACATGTTCCTGCCCAATGACGTCATCGAACGTCTGAGGTCGCCACTTCCGGGCAAGGACGAGATAGCTCATAGCATAGCCGAGGGTTTGGGGTTGTCCGGCGTGTTTGCCGCGGTGTCACTCTCCTCACGCGGTGGAAAGAGGAAACGGGGCCTCTAATAACATGCAGATGCTGGCCACGTTTCCTCTTTGAGGACAAGCCGGTCGTCAGTGGTGATAGCTAGGCTACCCTGCGGCACAGGGAGAGTTCCGGTACCGCTGCTTCCTTCCGGACCTGACGGATTTCCCGGCTTCCCTTGCGCAGGACCTAGCTATCACCACTGACGGAGAGGGAGGGATTCGAACCCTCGGTACCCGAAGGTACACACGATTTCCAGTCGTGCCCGATCGGCCTGACTCTGGCACCTCTCCCATAAACATGCCTGAAAGAGGAAACGGGTCCTCCCATAAACATGCAGATGCTGGCCACGTTTCCTCTTTTCCTCCAGGGCCGCGTGTGTGGAAGGTTTACCACCTCCCCAGTCCTCCTGCAAGGAAGGGACGCGGCAGCATCGTGCAGTTGAACGGACCGAGCACACCTGCACGAAAAAGCGAATATCAAGACGAGGTCGTAGCCCCGTGTTGGGGGGTACGGAAAACTGGTGCTTGGGGTTGTTGACACCGTGCCGGGCCTCTGTATCCTGTGCCGAGGGCACTGAGCAGACAACAACACGATCATACACTGCCTACCGTAGCTGTCGGAGTTGACAAGAGCTTGCTATGGATCAATACGTTCCCGTCCTGATTGCGCTGATCCTTGGTGGGGTCGTGGCCTTGGTCATGACCTTTGCGAGCACGATGCTCGGCGTCAAAACCCACTCAGCGGTTAAGGATGACCCGTTCGAGTGCGGCAATCCCCCCAGCGGTTCTGCGTGGGGACGTTTCTCTGTTAAATTCTATCTCGCCGCGATCCTTTTCATTGTCTTTGATGTCGAAGTCGTCTTTCTCTATCCCTGGGCGGTTGTCTTCCGCCAGTTGGGCCTGTTCGGCTTTATGGCCATGTTACTCTTCGTGCTCGTGCTGGTTGTGGGCTTAGTCTATGAGGTGAAAAAGGGGGGGCTGGAATCGACCTAGGCAGCCCGTTAGGCAGAGATGGCTGAAGCAGACATTCTCGCTCATATCGAGACGGCCTTGCCCGACACGATACAAGAGCAGTACTCTTCGCATGGGAATAATACGATTGTCATTGACCGGGGAGACCTGTTGGCTGTTTTGAGCCAACTCAAGGAGCATCCGGATTTTGCCTTTAACCTGTTGCTCGATATCACCGGGGTAGATTTTTTCGGGAAAGAGCCGCGCTTCGAGGTCGTCTACCACCTGCACTCACTGACCCATAATCATCGCCTGCGGGTCAAAGTTCGACTCACAGAGGAGAGTGCCGAGCTGCCATCGGCCGCGTCCGTCTGGAAGTCGGCAAACTGGCTGGAACGCGAAGTCTGGGATATGTTCGGGATTACGTTTAGCGACCATCCAGACCTGCGTCGCATCCTGATGTACGAAGAATTCCGCGGCCATCCGCTCCGCAAGGATTATCCGGTCAATAAACGTCAACCCCTGGTTGAAGAACGCGACCCCATTACCAACCCATGGCCTAAAGGGTAACAATCCATGCCGGAAGCCGCGGCCCCCCTTCTTCGTACTCAAAAGGAAGTTGCTGAACACGACCCCACCTCTGAAATCATGGAATTGCAGATGGGGCCGTCCCATCCGGCAACCCACGGCACGATCAAATTCAACCTCACCCTTGACGGGGAAAAAATACTCAACTGCGATGTCGATATCGGCTATCTGCACCGTGGCTTTGAGAAGATGTGCGAGCAGCGTACCTGGAATCACTGCATCCCCTACACCGACCGCCTGAATTATGCCTCGCCGCTCATTAATAATGTCGCCTTTGCCTTAACGGCCGAACAACTGCTCGACGTTGAGGTCCCGGAACGCTGCCAATATATCCGGGTCATCATGAGCGAGGTCTCCCGGATCACCGATCACCTGACGTGTCTGGGCATGGCCGCCACAGAAGCGGGTGCCATTTCCGTGGGGTTCTATCTGATGGAGTCGCGTGAGACCTTATACGACTTGGTCACGGCCGTGACGGGCGCCCGCCTGACGGTCAGCTATGCCCGGGTCGGTGGTGTCACGCACGATCTGCCGCACGATTTTGTCGAGCGCGTGCGGACGGCGTTCGCCGATATGGGTCGCATCCTCGGTGACTGTGACAAGCTGCTGTCCAAGAATCGGATATTTATTGACCGCATGTCCGGCGTCGGAGCAATTTCGCCGGACGAGGCGATCTCGTACAGTCTCACCGGTCCCCTCCTGCGGGCCACCGGCGTCCCCTACGATGTGCGGAAAGCGCAGCCCTACTCAGGCTATGACCGTTTTGACTTTGACGTCCCGACCGGCACCCAGGGTGACAATTATGATCGCTTTTCCGTGCGCTTTGAGGAAATCAAACAGAGCATGGGTATTATTGAGCAGGCCCTGAACGGTATTCCGAGCGGCCCGATTCGGATTGATGACCCGCATATTACCTTGCCAGAGAAGAAACAGGTATACGGCAATATTGAGGGTCTGATGAACCATTTCAAGCTGGTCATTGAGGGGGTCAAAATCCCACCCGGCGAGGCGTTTCTGAGTGTGGAAGGCGCAAACGGCGAACTCGGTTTTTATCTCGTCAGTGACGGCAGCGGGCGCCCCTATCGCGTCCGGGTGCGGCCGCCCTGCTTTTTCGGTATGGCGGCGTTGGGCGAGATGTTACGGGGGTGTCTGATCTCTGACATTATTACGACGTTTGGCATGGTCAATATGATCGGCGGGGAGTGTGACCGCTAAGGGGAGAGCACCCGGGGCGGATATCCAGCGGGATGAGGAAAATGGCTGTCCAATTTTCGGCGGAAACGCACAAACAGTTTGAGGAAGTGTTGACTCGATATCCGACCAAGCAGGCCACCATTCTGCCCACCCTGTGGCTGGCGCAGACCGAGTTCGGTTATCTGAGCCCCGCGGTGATGGAGTATGTTGCCGATTTGCTCGACCTGTCCCCGGCTTATGTGCATGGTGTCGCGACTTTTTACACCATGTTCTACAAGGAGCCGATGGGGAAATGTCACGTGCAGGTCTGCACGAACCTGTCCTGCACCCTGGTTGGCGCTGAAAAAATTGTCCGTTGTCTGGAAGACAGGCTCGGCGTCAAAGTCGGCCAGACCACCAGCGATAATGTGTTTTCACTGAGCGAGGTTGAATGTCTGGGTTCGTGCGGGACCGCTCCCGTTATCCAGGTCAACGACGACTATCACGAGAAGCAGACTCCGGAGAGTACGCTCAGCCTGATCGATGAGTTGGCAAAACAGGCCGCATCTGCTTCCACACCGGGACCCGTAACGTCACACACGGTATGATTGATTTTCTCATCACGTTTAGCCTGACCCTCCTGATGGTGCTGATGGTGCTGAATCTCGGCGGGCTGCTGGCATGGGTTGAGCGGAAAGGCAGCGCGATTCTGCAGGATCGCATTGGGGCCAACCGAGCGGCTGTCCTTGGGAAACTCCCCTTTAATCTTGGCATCGTGAACACCTTGGTTGCTGATCCGGTCAAATTTTTTACTAAAGAAGACTTTGTTCCTCCGGGGGCGGACAAGCTCCTGCACACGCTTGCGCCGGCCATTGGCCTCGTGCCCTTATTAGTGACCTTTATTGTGATTCCATTTGGTGACGTGCTGATTATTGGCGAGCGGGAAATCAGGCTTCAGGCCGCCAATCTGAATATCGGCATTCTGTATGTCCTGGCGATGGTCTCACTCAGCGTGTACGGCGTCGTCCTCGGCGGCTGGGCCTCCAATAACCGTTGGGCGCTGCTGGGCGGGATTCGGGGCTCCGCCCAGATGATCTCGTACGAGATTCCGTTGGGATTGGCGCTCATCGGCGTTGTCCTGGCCTTTGGCTCGTTGGATTTACAGGAGATTACGCGCGCCCAGGGCGTACTGCTCGGTGGCTGGATTCCGGCCTGGGGCATTGTCTATCAGCCGGTTGCTTTTCTGATCTTCCTGGCAGCCGGGATAGCCGAGAGTAAACGGACTCCATTTGATCTGCCCGAAGCCGAGTCCGAGCTGATATCCGGCTATTTCACCGAGTATTCCGGCGCCAAGCATCTCATGTTCATGCTGGGAGACTTTGTTGAGGTCATTATCGTTGCCAGTCTGATTACCACGCTCTTCTTCGGCGGGTGGCAAGTCCCGTTTCTGCTGCGGGAGGGGTTTCATTTCCCGTGGGGCGGCAGCCTGGCCCTGCCCTCCCTGCTCGTGACGCTGCTGCAAGTCGGGTCCTTTACGTTGAAGGTGCTCTTTTTCTGTTGGCTCCAGATCATGATTCGCTGGACCCTGCCCCGCTTCCGCTATGACCAGCTTATCAGCCTGGGGTGGAAAATTCTCCTCCCGCTGGCGCTGGCCAACGTCATGTTGACCGCGTTGGTTATTCTCCTCTTCGAGTAGACGCTATGGATTTTGTGACCTTCTTTGCCCTGGCTATTCCGTTGGTCGTGATCGCGATCATGGTCATCGCCCATCCCAGTCCGGTCTATAGTGCCCTCTTTCTGGTCCTGACCCTCTTTCTTCTGGCGGTCTATTTTCTGTTTCTGGATGCCCATATGGTCGCCGCGCTCCAGATCATTGTGTATGCCGGGGCGATCATGGTTCTGTTTTTATTTGTGATTATGCTGCTCAATTTGCACAGCGACACCCAGCCGACACAACGCCACGGCCTGGGCAGAGCGGCCATTATTGGCGGCGTTATCCTGGTGGCGGAACTGGGTCTGCTGCTGCAACGCTCCTCGTCCGAGCAGGCCGAGAGCAGCCTGCCCGAGAACTTCGGGACGGTCGAAGCCCTGGGCAGCCAGCTCTTCACCACGTATCTGCTGCCCTTTGAAATTACCGGCATCCTCCTCTTAGTCGCGGTTGTCGGGGCAGTGGTCTTAGCCAAACGATAGAAAGAGTAAACGTGTCAACATCTGCATGTTTTTTGAAGGACCCGTTTACTCTTTAGGGCGACAGAGCGAGTTATGGTTCCAACCAGTTATCATCTCATTCTGAGCGGTATCCTGTTCACCATCGGCGTAACGGGCGTGCTCTTGCGCCGCAATATCATTATTATTTTCATGGCGATTGAACTCATGTTGAATGCCGTCAACCTGTCTTTTGTGGCCCTGGCGCGGCATTTCGGCAATATGGACGGACAGCTCATCGTGTTCTTTGTCATGTCGGTTGCGGCGGCAGAGGTTGCGGTTGGGCTGGCCATCATCCTGCTCGTTTTCCGTGGCCGGGAGACGGTCAATGCGGACGAACTCAACCTGATGCGGTGGTAGGGCGTATGACACAAAGAGTAAACGGGTCCAGCATCCGCATGTCTGGTTGGAGGACCCGTTTACTCTTGCAACGCAGAGCAGAGCGTCCGAATCGACTGGGAGTGGTGCTGTAGAGATGGAACATCCGCACGTGGCTGAAGTGGCCGTCCAGACGGTCTCGTATCTCCGCTATATTGTGCTCTTTCCTCTGCTCGGGGTGGTGTTCAACCTTTTCTTGGGGCCGCGCTATGGCAGACAGGTCGTGAACTGGGTTTCGCCGGGCATGATCTTTCTGGCGTTCTGCTTTGCGTTTGCAGCCTTTGTCCAACTGCCGGACGGCGGTGCCCTGGTCGATAGCGTTTACCCCTGGATTTACTCGGGCACCCTGCAGGTTGACATGGCGCTGCGGGTTGATCCCCTGTCCGGCACGATGATCATGGTCATCACCGGTGTCGGCTTTCTTATCCATGTCTATTCCGTTGGCTATATGGCTCACGACGATGATGTGGTGCGCTATTTTGCCTATCTCAACCTCTTTACCACCGCCATGCTGCTGCTGGTGCTGGGCGATAATATCCTGCTGCTCTTCGTGGGCTGGGAAGGCGTTGGGCTGTGCTCCTATTTGCTCATTGGCTTTTGGTATACGGACAACGAAAAGGCCAGCGCTGGGAAAAAGGCATTTATCGTCAACCGGATTGGTGATGCCGGCTTTCTCCTGGGCCTGTTTCTGTTGTTTTGGAGCCTGGGGGCGCACGGTGTCTGGACGCTGTCGTTCAGCGAAATCGCGGCTCACGCCTCGGTGCTGCCCGTGACGACGGTCACGCTTATCTGCCTGCTCTTCTTTGTGGGCGCGGCCGGTAAGTCTGCCCAAATCCCGCTCTATGTCTGGCTACCGGATGCCATGGCCGGCCCTACGCCGGTGAGTGCGCTCATCCACGCTGCGACTATGGTGACGGCCGGCATCTATCTGATTGCGCGGATGCACTTCCTGTACTCCCTGTCCCACACCGCACTCGCCGTCGTGGCCGTGGTCGGAGCCGTCACCGCCCTGTTTGCCGCCACGATTGCCCTGGTACAGACCGATATTAAAAAGGTCCTGGCCTACTCAACGGTCAGTCAACTGGGCTATATGTTTCTAGGGCTGGGGGTGGGCGCGTATGCGGCGGGCGTGTTTCATGTCATGACCCACGCCTTCTTCAAAGCCCTTCTTTTTCTCGGTGCCGGCAGCGTCATTCACGGTATGAGCGAAGAGCAGGACATCCGCAAGATGGGCGGGCTGAAAAGCAAGATGCCGACCACCTACGGGACGTTTGCCATCGGCTGTCTGGCCATTGCCGGGTTTCCCTTTCTGTCCGGTTTTTTCAGCAAGGATCTCATCCTGGAACACGCCTTTGGGAGTCCGCACGGTTCTCCCCTGCTGTGGCTGGTTGGCACCCTGGGGGCGGGCTTGACCGCCTTCTATATGTTTCGGTTGTTCTTTGTCACGTTCTGGGGGGAAAATCGTTCTGACCCCAAGGTCGCTCAGCATATTCATGAATCGCCCCAGGTCATGACCGTGCCCCTGGTGGTGCTCGCCATCCTGTCTTTGATCGGCGGTTATTTTACTCTGCCCGAACTGCTCAGTCCGCTCTACGGCCATGCGCATCCGCATGTGTCGCTCTTGGTGAAATATCTGCCGACCCTGCTTGGGCTGGGAGGTATTGGGCTGGCGTATCGGTTGTATGTGCAAGAGCCCCCTTTTGCCCCTGGTAGAGGAGGGGCCGACCGCCTCAGCCGGCAGTTCTCCGGCCTGTATCAACTGCTGCTGAATAAATACTACGTTGATGAATTCTACGAAGCGGCGATTGTCCGGCCTCTTCTGGCAGCCTCGGAGTGGCTGTGGAAGGTGTGGGATACGCTCGTTATTGATGGCTTGGTCAACGGCACGGCGCAGGTGATTCAGGCCAACGGCTCGGTTCTGCGCTTCTGGCAAACCGGCAATGTCCAGACCTACGCCCTGTCGCTCTGTTGTGGAGCGATCCTTATTCTGGGGTATTATCTGTGGTAAGCCTCATCGTTTTCATTCCGCTGCTGACGGCACTCTTCCTGTTGACCCTCAACAAGAATGCGGTGGAGTTGATCCGTCGAACCGCCTTTGGCGCGTCGCTGCTCACGTTCTTTATCTCGCTCGGCCTGTTCACCGGCTTTGACAGCGAGACCGCCGCGTTTCAATTCGTCGAGCGCTATGCCTGGATTCGTGAATTCGGGATCGAATACTATGTTGGCGTTGATGGCATCAGTCTATTCCTCGTCCTGCTGACGACATTTCTTTCGCCGCTGGTGATTCTGTCCACCTGGAGCAGCGTTGCACACCGGGTCAGAGAGTATCTCTTTTTCTTCCTCATCCTGGAAACCGGCATGATCGGGACCTTTGTCGCGGTTGATGTCTTTCTCTTCTATGTCTTCTGGGAAGTCATGCTGATTCCCATGTACTTTCTGATTGGGGTCTGGGGTGGCGAACGGCGCATTTATGCTGCGCTCAAATTCCTGCTCTATACCATGGTCGGCAGCCTCCTGATGCTGGTGGCCATCCTGTACCTCGCCTATCTCCATCATACGCAGCACGGCGCGCTCAGTTTTGATCTCTTGCGCCTGTATACTCTTGAGATTCCGGTCAGCGCCCAAATGTGGTTGTTCGCCGCGTTTGCTCTGTCCTTTGCGATTAAGGTTCCTCTCTTCCCCTTTCATACCTGGCTGCCGGATGCGCACGTCGAAGCCCCGACCGGGGGGTCCGTCATTCTGGCCGGTGTGCTCCTCAAAATGGGCACCTACGGCTTTCTGCGTTTTGCCCTGCCCCTCTTTCCCGATGCCGCTCACGCCGCGGCGCCACTGATTATGGCGCTCTCAGTGGTTGGTATCGTGTATGGGGCGCTGGTGGCCCTGGTGCAGCCGGATATGAAAAAGCTGGTTGCCTACTCGTCCGTCAGCCACCTCGGCTTTGTCATGCTGGGGCTGTTTGCGTTCAATGTACAGGGGGCCGAAGGTGCGCTGTATCAGATGCTTGGCCATGGCCTGTCAACCGGTGCCCTCTTCCTGTTGGTCGGCGTGGTGTATGAACGCCGCCATACGCGGCTCATCAGTGAGTACTGCGGCTTATGGAAACAACTGCCGCTCTTTGCTTCAGTGTTTCTGATTACCATGCTGTCTTCGATCGGCCTGCCCGGCCTGAACGGATTTGTCGGGGAATTCCTCATCCTCCTGGGGACTTTTCAGGCGAGTACGCTGGCCGGTGTAGTTGCGGTCTCCGGCGTTGTCCTGGGGGCCGTCTATATGCTGCGGCTGTATCAACGGGTTGTTTTCGGACCGTTGACTCAGCCGGAGAACGCCAAGCTGGCCGACCTGTCACGCCGCGAGCTGGCCATATTTGTGCCGTTGATCGCCCTGATGCTGCTGATGGGTCTCTACCCCAAGCCCTTCCTCAGCCGTATGGAGAAGTCGGTGGAAGCCACCCTGGTTCGGATTCACAAAGAAGCCGCGCCGAATACGCGTGCCATGGCAGACCTGACCCGCTCTCATCCCGTTTTGTCCGAATCCGTCACATCTGAGTAATGCCCGAGCGAGTTGAGTATGGACATGACACTCCCCGCCGTTAATTGGCTCTCGGTCCTGCCGACCCTGCTCCTGTCCGCGACCGGCATGCTGGCCCTGTTCTGGGACATCTGGATCAAAGACGATGAGCGCTCTCTGCTCGGCTGGCTGAGCCTGACGGGTATTGTTGCCACGGCGCTGTGTTCCTGGTTGTTGTGGGGCCAGAACGATGTGACGTCGTTCAGTGGCATGTTTGCCCTCAATACGTATGCCCTGTTCTTTAATCTCGTCTTTTGTTTGGTCGCGGGTCTGACGGTGTTGATGTCTTTGAGCTATCTCGAAACCGCCGAGATCCGGCACGGAGAGTATTACGCCCTCCTTCTCTTTGCCACGGTGGGTATGGTGGTTATGGCTGCCGCCACCAACCTCATTTTTATCTTTCTGGGTCTGGAAACCATGTCGATTGCCGTGTACGTCCTGGCCGGGATCTGGCGGCAGCATCTCACCTCGCATGAAGCGGCGCTCAAATATTTTCTCCTCGGGGCGTTTGCGAGTGGCTTCCTGCTGTATGGCATTGCCCTGATTTACGGGGCGACGGGCAGCGTGCAGCTCGGACTCATTGCCGAACACGTCGGTGCCCATGGCTCTTCGCCCTTGCTGTTGATTGGCATGGGGCTCTTAATCGTTGGTTTTGGGTTTAAGGTCGCCGCCGTCCCGTTCCACGTCTGGACCCCGGACGTGTATCAAGGCTCACCCACAACCGTCGCCGCTTTCATGGCGGTGGGGGTCAAAGCCGCGGCCTTTGCCGCCTTTGCCCGGATATTCCTGCATACCTTAGGTGCGGTCCATGCGGATTGGCAGGGTATTCTGTGGGTCGTGGCCGCCCTCACCATGACGGTGGGGAACATCACCGCTCTGGTCCAGCATAACATCAAACGCATGCTGGCCTATTCAAGCATTGCCCATGCCGGCTATCTCCTCGTCGCCATGGTTGCCGGCAGGGACTTGGGCGGCGCGGCGCTGATGTACTACCTGGTGGCCTATGGGCTGATGAATCTGGGCGCCTTTGGGGTCGTGGTCGCGGTTGGACGGAGGGGTGAGCCGCATGAGGAGCTTGACGATTATGCCGGCCTCGGCTTTCGTCATCCGGCCCTAGGTATGGCCATGACCGTGTTCATGCTCTCTCTCACGGGTGTGCCGCCGCTGGTCGGATTCACCGGCAAGTTCTACATTTTCAGCGCCGCGGTGCAGGCGGGCTATATCTGGCTCGCGGTGATAGGCGTGCTGAATAGCGCGGTATCAGCCTACTACTATATTCGCGTTGTCGTTAATATGTATATGCGTGAAGGCGACGCCATCGTCGAATTACCCTCACTCCGTTCTGCGTTAGGGGTGGCCATCCTGATCGCCGCAATCGGCACAGTGCTGATGGGCGTCTTCCCGTCCGCGTCCATGTCTTTGGCCGGCGCGTCGTTTTTGTCGTTGGGATGAACCAAGAAGCGCCGCGTCCGCCGTGCCGCTTTTTACGGGCGTGCGCCGACTCCGGCCGTTTGCGCGCAGGCAGGGAAGTGGTATACGAGCCTGGATGCTGACCGCCTGCCTGACGGCTTTACACTTTCTCACCTTCGTGCGGACGAAAAAAGAGCTGCCTTTTGATGCAACGGCTTGTCGGCAGTCCGCAATCTTTTTCCCATTGATTGGGATTCTCATCGGCGCGCTGGTCTGGGGGACAGACTGGTTGCTCCGGCCCGTACTCCCGACGCCCGTGCTCAGCATTCTGCTCGTTGGGTTGCTGGCCGTCGTGAGTCGCGGGTTTCATCTTGATGGGGTCGTGAAGAGTGCAACTGCTCTGTTTGGCGGCTCGGACTCGGCGAGGAGAGCACCGGCGTGTGGACCGCTTGGTATCCTGGCCCTTTTTTTCCTCCTCGTGTGCAAAGTCCGCGCCTTGGATTTGCTACTCGGCGGCTATCGAGACATCGCCCTCTTCCTCGGACCTATGCTGGGTCGGTGGGCGTGTGTGGTGATGGCCTATAGCTCCCGGCCTGCTCGAACTGAGGGGCCAGGCACGACATTTGTGCACGGTGTCCAGTTTAATGAGTTTGCCCTCTCCAGCCTCATTGCTCTGGGTGTCTTGTTTACGCTGATTGAAATTGTTGGCATTGCGCTCGTTCTTCCCTTGGGCGGACTCATTATCGGCTTTACGCTGCTTTGCAATCGTCGCCTGGGAGGCGTCGCCGGAGACCACTGGGGTGCGGTGGCAGAACTCGTCGAGACCGCCGCGTTCTGCCTCTTCGTCCTCCTCGCCGGAGGAGGCACGGTCACTGCCCCAGTGTAGACGACCGGAGTGGGAACGGGATTGGGACAAGCCTCGACGCGACGTTTGCCCTATCCGCTCGTGGGTCAGACGGAGGAGATCAGATGTCGGCGCGGGCGGGAATCTCCGCGCTGAGAGCAACATCAACCAGGGCTTCGCCGTGCTGCGCATAGCGGAGCGTCTGCTCCTCTTTCCACGCCTTGAGCGCTTCACGCATCCGGCTCGGATTGATGCCCAGCACGTCGCAAATATTTTCAAAAGAGAAGAACCAGAGTCCATCAGTGGAAACAATCCACTCCTCGGCTTCCTGAAAGAGTCGCCGCTCGTGGGGTTTTTTTGCTAACAGATAGGTCTGGAAACAGTGAACTGCATCCTCTAGCATAGCGAGCAGGAGTCGTTTTTCACCCTGTAGGGGTTTACGCCCGAGCAAGGTAAAGTATTGCTCCGGCAAGAGGGTGTCTGGTTCAAACATAGAGCCTCTCCTCCACAAAAAATTGACGGGTAATGGTGGTCGCGCGTGAGGGTAGAAAAGTAGCGAAAATTCAGCTATAAGTAAAGTGAAAAAATCTTCTTTCCATTATTAGAAATCATGCATATTGAAACGCTGAAGGTCTTTTGTGATCTGGCTGAGACGGGTAGCTTTTCGCTTGCCTCCTCAAAGAATTTTATTACCCAATCCGCAGTCAGTCAGCAGATTCGCGGTCTGGAAGAACGCTACGGCCGAGAACTGGTGGAACGCTCAAAGGGAAATGTGCGCCTGACACAAGCGGGTCAGGTCTTGTATGAGGCGGGCAAGGAGATTGTGCAGAAGTATCGTGAAATCGAAGACGGGATCCAGATCCTCTCCCGTTCGGTTGCGGGCACGGTTCGGGTTGCCACGGTCTATAGTGTCGGGCTCTATGAGCTCTCTTCGCCACTCAAGCGCTACCTGCAGACCTTCCCTGATGTCAACATCCACCTGGAATATACCCGCGTCAATAAAATCTACGAAGATGTCAGTCGCGGCGATATTGATCTGGGTATTGTCGCCTATCCGAGTAAGCGGCCCCAGATTCGACTCACTCCGTTCCGGGAGGACCGGCTGGTCTTGATTTGCGCCCCGCAACATCGCTTCGCTTCACTCCGGCGTATCAATCTCAAGAAGCTCGACGGCGAGAATTTTATCGGTTTTGAGCGTGACATTCCCACACGTCGGGCGCTTGATCGTCTCTTCCGACGGCATGGGGTCAAAGTTCAATACATGATGGAAATGGATAATGTCGAAACGATCAAACGTGCGGTCGAAATAGGAGCCGGGATCGCTATTGTCCCCGAGCCTTCCGTTTCGCTTGAGGTCAAGAATGAGACCCTCAAGGTGGTCCAGTTTTCCGGCGAGGTCATCATGCGCCCACTCGGCCTTATTTCCAAGCGGGGTCGCCGTTTTACCCAGGCGACCCAGAAGTTTATCGATTTCCTCAAAGACAAGCCCGCCCAACAGTCTAAAGAGTCTTCCGACCAGGTTCTCCAAGCTATTGCGTAGGAGGCCGGGCGATGTCCCGTACTCGGAGACGCACGGGAATCACGCTTCGGGTGACCCGGCCCGTGCTGACGCATCTTTCAGGTATTCGGAGAATTCATAGATGCCATACGCCTCCCGTCCTTGCCACACGGTTCGGGACAGCCCGAAGGTCACGGCCAGGGCCGGCCCGTTATGCGTATGGCGCACGATGGGAATAGCCGTCAGGGTTTCTCCCTGGCACTTGAGCAACAGCGGGGCGGAGGACGAGAAGGAGACCGAGAAGCGTGTGGGCCGGCCATGCTCGAAGGCATATTCGAGCTGCCAGTCTCCGGGGCCCAGCGGTTGTGGGTTGCCGTGCTGATAGACAATACCGGAAGAATGCGGCCCGTCAGGAGTTTCGGCGCGAGCCAGGAAAATCCCCAGGTCAGACCCAAAGGGCAACGACAACAAGCGGCGCGGCAGGAGACGGTCAGTCTCGTCGGGTCTGAGCACGTCAACAAAGCCCCAGGCGTTGACCCTATACTCGCGGTTCGGAAAAGCCACGCTCCCCTGGAGTTGACACAGCTGAATAAGAGCCGAACGGCTGGCCGGCAGCGCAGGAAACACCAGTTGCAGGTCCACCTCGGCCGGCTCTATCCAGGAAGCGGCCAACCCGTCTTCGAGCCGAATAAATGCCTGGGGATGGGCAAAGCGCATGAGCGTGCCCCGGTAGCTGATGGAGAGTCCTCCCGGCTGTCGCCGCCACACGCACTGCCCGATCTGCACATGGCCGGGGTCCGGTCCGCGCCTGTCTTCACCGGTAAAGAGCACCATCTCGGTCCCGCCAAGGGAGAGGAGTAAGCGTCCGGAATGGACGGCTGCCCCAGGATCAAATTCTACGCCACCCATTACCCCTAACCCGCTCATCGGGTCGTGAAAGTGCAAGGCCAAGCGGCTAGGCTCGCGCTCCCAGGTCTCAGGCAGCAAAGAGTCGTACGGCGTTGTGTCCTCTGCCGGCGGAGCCTCAAGAAAAGAACACGCAGAAAAGTCGCGGTCTCCCTTCCGATCAGGTCCGGCGCCATTGTGTAGAGAATTGCCCAAGGTATGGCAAAAGACGCGGACAAAGCGGTCGCGCTCCGCTCCGGGCCAACGCAGACCCACGCCGAGTTCCAACTGCGCGGCGTTAATTTTTCCCTGTTCGGACAGCTCGGCCAGCGTTCGTATGTGCGCAGAGTCGTCGTGCAGAAAACGCGCGCTGAAGACCTGCATGAAATTATTTTTGGCGGCCGCGGCATAGCGCCGTCCGATCGCGACATCGATCTGGTGTTCCTGGGCCGCTTCACAAAAGGAGAGTACGACATCGGAAAAGAACGCCGTATCAAGCGTCGGTTCCCCCTTGCCCGCCTTCATCAGGTTCCCCGCGCGCTGGCGGAGTCCGATGCCCACATCGCACACGGGCTGTACTACGTTCCAGCCATGAATAAAAAAGACGCGCACCGAGTCATGCTGCGCCGTTAGCGCTGACAGGAGTTCGACCAGGGAGTGCAGAAACCAGGGGGCCTCTTGTTTGACCTGACTCACGCGATTCAGGTCCAGCTCGTTGCGATCATGCGAGCGGTTTATCAGCGCATAGCTCCGGGTTTGCGCGGCTAAGTCGTGCGTGAGTTCGGCCGTATACAGGTCATTGACCTTGATACTATCTGTGATGGGGGCATCCGTCGGGCGGCGGCCCCCATGCGGAGCGACAAGGACGATAGGGACCTCACCAGTGGTAAACGTCATCCACGCAGGCAGGCTGGACTCAAATGAAAACGGCATGGCGCTACTATACCCGATCTGCGCGGAAGACAGAACGTCTCCCCCCTGAGAGTCTAGCTGCTGGCCTCATCAAGCTGGCGTTCCAGGTCTTCGACGGTCATGCTGCCCGGCTTCTGGCCGGTAGAGGCCATATCATTAACAACACGTTGAAGCAGGGCGTTACAAGGAGTGGGAATCCCGTGGAGTCTGCCCAGCATGACAATCTCTCCGTTCAAAAAGTCAGCCTCGATCGTAGGCAAACCGCGCATCAGACTTTGCCACGACGAACCGCCAGCCCGCGGATGGCCCTCAATATCGACGAGCTTGATCTGTGATCGTACCCGCGCTTGTAATTCATCCTCGGGCACAAACTCAATGCCCGCAGCCTGATAGCAGGCGAGGGCTTCGGCGCGGAGTGCCCGGATAATTTTTCGTGAGCGGGCCTCAAATCCGCACGTCGCCTGAAAGGCGTTGCGCACATTGCTCAGCAGCTTGGTGTATTTCCAGCGCATAATATTACGGTCAGGCGTAGCACTAAAGCCACAGGTGGTCAGATCTTGCGTCACTTGGGTAATGAGCGGATCAACCCCGTCGGGGTAGCGCCCGGCATCCAGAATCCCGCCAACGGGCTCGGCATGATTCAGTACCAGCCCCGGCTCCAAATAGGTGGCCGGCATCCAGACCACCATGCCGTAGACATGCGCAAAGCGGCGGACGGCCAGGCGTTCATTGTCCACCCCGTTCTGACCACAGATGACGGCGAGGTCCCGACCTCCTGCGCGCTCAAGGTCGCGCAGCGCCATTTCCGTGTCCTGAGACTTCATCGTCAGCACCACCACATCAGCCGGGGTAAACGTGATCTCTTCGGGGTGGCTGACCGCACGGATTGTGAGCTGGAGCGTTTCCGTGGGGGTCTTTAATGTCAGGCCCTTGGATTGGATGGCGTGTAAGTGCTCACCGCGGCAGATCAGCATAACCTCATGTCCGTGCTGAAACAGTCGCGCCCCAATGGCCCCGCCGATGCCACCCGCTCCGTAGATGATGTAGCGCATGGGAATCTCCCGTCCTCTCAATACCCTCAGGGTCAGATTCTACCTCTCGCCCGGGCGTCTATACACCCCACTCGATGGGGCGAGCGGAATACCCCCCTGAACGGTGCGATCGGATTGACATCTCCTAGCCAACCGCAGGATAATCACAGCCACCAAGGAAGGGAGACAGCATGACACAGGATTCAACACCGAGCGCGATTTTTTCGGCGGACTCGCACACCATAGAGCCTGCGGACCTCTGGGTGCAACGCGTGGACCGGGGTTTTCAAGACCGGGCACCGCGCATCATCAAAGACTATCAAGACAAACCGGGCAGCTTTTTTGTGGCGGAAGGGCTCACTCCGTTTCCCGTGGGTGGCGGGTTTGCCGCGGGCAAGGACCCCAAGGATCTGGCGACCAATCAGAACGTCGGCTACGAGCAGGCGCGTCCGAGCGGTTGGGACCCGGTCGAACGGCTCAAGGATCAGGATATCGACGGAGTCGAAGGGGAGGTTCTGTATACGACCCTCGGCATGTTCCTCTTCCACCTCAAAGACGTCAACCTTCAGTGGGCGTGCTTCCGGGCCTATAACGATTGGATAGCCGAATTTACCAGTCACGCCCCCCAGCGCCTTGTTGGTTTGGGGCTGATTGCCATGCAGGATGTCGAGCAGGCCGTGGGTGAGTTGCAGCGCGTTGCCAATAAAGGATTGCGCGGAATCATGATCAACGCGACCTCTCCCCGGGAGATGCCCTACAGCGATGCCTCCTTTGATACGTTCTGGGCGGCCGCTCAGGATCTAAACCTGCCGGTCAGCCTGCATATTCTCACCGGCAAGCAAAACATCCGGCTCAAAAAGGGACGGGTGGCCTCGAATATGTCTATTATCCACGAAGTCCAAAACTCATTGACCGATCTGATTTACAACGGTGTGTGCGAACAGTTCCCCAGGCTGAAGCTGGTTTCCGCAGAAAACGATATTGGCTGGATTGCCCATTATTTGAGTCGCTTGGATATCTCATCCGAAACGCTCAAATATGTGGACCCAACACCGAACACCCTCCTGCCCAGCGAGTATTTCAAACGGCAGATCTATGCCACCTTTCAAGACGACCGGGCCGGAGTCCTGACCTATGAGCTGAGCGGTGCGGACAATCTGATGTGGGCGTCGGACTTCCCCCACCGCGCCTCAACCTGGCCGCGCTCACGAGCGGTGATAGAGCAGAATTTTGCCGGCATTCCCGCTGAGGTCAAGCGTAAGATTACCTATGGGAATGCGCGGCGTTTGTACGGATTATAAAACAGGAGACGCGCAGCCGGTCCACCATCCTGCCTGTCTAGGTCAGGATATCCTTTTCTCGGAGCGCGGCGATCTCGTCCTGACTCAGGCCGACTATGTCGGTCAGCACGGCATCCGTGTCTTGGCCCAGGCAGGGAGCCGGACGCCGTATCTCACACGGTGTGCGAGACATGGTCCAGGGGATACCCATATGCCGGCGGGTCCCCACCTCCGGATGTTCCAGTTCGACGAAATAGTCCCGCGCGCCAACGTGCGGGTTGTTGATCATGTCAATCGCATCAAGCGACGGATAGGCAGGAATGCCGGCGTTCTGTAGCGCCTGGGTGGCCTCGTCCGCGGTGCGTTCCTGAGTCCAGGCCGTGACGATCTCTTCCAGAGCGGCCTCGTTTTCTTTCCGCGCGGCCAGGCTGGCAAAGCGCGCGTCCGCACTAAGCTCGGGGTGGCCCATGACCTCACACAAGCGTTGCCATTCCGCCTCGTCTCGAACCGACAAGCTCACCCAGCGGTCGTCGCCTTTGGAGCGAAAGACGCCATGAGGGGCCATATGGGGATCGCGATTGCCCATCCGTTCGGGTTGGGTGCCGTTCATGCTGTAGTCCATCAAGGCTTCGGGCAGTAACATGATCGCCGCCTCCCACTGGGAGAGGTCGATATACTGGCCCTGGCCGGTTTTTTCACGGTGGAGCAAGGCAGCCATGACGGCAAATGCGGCATGGATACCGCCGTTGGGGTCGCCATAGGAAAAACCGGCCATCATGGGCGGACCGCCGACATAGCCGGTCAGAGCTGACAGGCCGCTCTGAGCGACCTGCGGCGGGCCGTAGGACACAAAGTCTTTTTCCGGTCCGCTCGTTCCATAGCCGGGTAAAGAGACCATGATGATGTCGGGCTTGATACGGCGCAGAACGTCATAGCCTACCCCAAGTTTTTCCATCACCCCGGAGGCAAAATTATTCATCACAATATCACTCTTTGAGACCAGCGTCTTGGCGATATCGATGGCTTGCGGAGCTTTCAGGTCCAGGGTAAGAGAGCGTTTCCCCTGGTTGTACTGGTTAAAATAGCCCGCCCGGTTCACGCCTGATTCGTTGTCCGGCCAGGGTGGAATAAGGCGTGACGGACATAAGCGTTTGGCACTTTCGATCCGAATGACATCCGCGCCCAGGTGGGCCAGTTGCAGGGTACCGTAAGGGCCGGCCCAGGCCCAGCAAAAGTCAACAACGCGGATTCCATCCAACGGCGGTCGGCTCATGATCTTCTCCTTTTGCTTTCTCCTAGACGGCACCGGCTCGCTGAAGCACAGCCAGGTCCTGGTCGGTCATGCCGAGTTCGGTATAGACCTCGGTGTTATGCTGTCCCAAACACGGGGCTGGACGACGCAGTTCCCACGGCGTTTCCGAGCAGATATGGGGCGCGCCAGGATAGGTCAGGCTGCCCGCCTCCGGGTGATCGAGTTGGACAAAAAAGCCGCGGGCGCTGAGATGCTCGGAGTTCAGCAAATAGCCCATGGTTGAGACCGGGGCAAAGGGAATCCGGCGCGCCTGCGCCTTGAGGTATAAATCCTGTACGGTGAAATCCTTGACCCAGTCTTGAATGAGCAGCTTGAGCGCATCCCAGCTCTCGCCTCGCTTCAGTCGATCCTCGAAAATCGGCTCGGCGGCCCACTCCGGGTTGCCCATCAGCTCCACAAACGAGTGCCAGTGATGCTCCTCCACACAGCAGATGAAGATCCAGCCGTCTTTGCACTCCAACAGATCCAGCGGCTGGATCGGTTTATGCCCGAGGCGCGTCACCGCCACGCCGGCATAGGCGGCCATCATTGTGCCGAACTCCGAGATGCCCATCAGGCATTCCTGGACGGAGAACTCGACGTGCTGGCCCAACCCGCCGCGCAGTCTGGCAAACAGTGCGCCGAGCGACGCCACCGCGGCGTGCACCCCAGCCGTAAACCCGGACTGCTGGCCAAAGGTCTTGAGCGGCGGGAGATGATCGGTGCCCGGCCCCCCGCCGTTCAGAAAGCACAGCCCGCCCGCATTCCACAGGGTGAGGTCAGACGCCTCATACTCTGTATGCGGTCCTCTGAGACCGAAAGGCGTGATAGAGGTCATGACCAAGCCGGGGTTGATGGCCGCCAGGCGACCGTAGTCCAAACCAACGGTCGGCATATGCTTGGGATGCACATTATGGATCAGCAGATCAGCGTCTTTGACGAGACGCTGAAAGACCTCCTGGCCCTGGGTCTGTTCCAGGTCAAGCGTAATCCCGCGTTTATTGGTGTTCAGGAAAAGGTAGAGCCCGCTCTTTTCCGCGTGGGGCTCTCCGCCTGGAAACGGACCGCGTTGACGGGCCGCGTCTCCCCCGTGCGGTGACTCAATTTTAATGACTTCTGCGCCCATGTCGGCCATGAGCTTGCTGGCGTAGGCGGCAGAAACCATCTCGCCGCATTCAATGATCCGAAAACCTGATAAGGCACCCGGCATACTCCCTCCTTCTTTCCGGTCGGATAACTCCGACGCAGCAGAGTCAGACTCTAGTAGGCCGCTGGTGTCACGTCAAGCTTGACTCTCGCCCGTGCACGCAGTACTCCAGACAGTATTCATGGTGCGGACATGGAGCTGATTGACATTTACCTGCGGGTTGAGCGGGCAGATATCGCGCTCATCAAATGTGTCATCGAGTCCTACGAAGAACTCGGCATTGTCCGCACGATCGACAATACCAAGGCCATTATCGTGCTCCTGATCGTACCCGACTTTATTGATGACGCCTGGGCCGCGCTCGAATCGCTACGGCAGTATATGGACTGGCACCAAGTCTCCCGTCCGACCGCGTATGATGACTGGTTGATGGAGAAGATGCATCCGAAGACTACGGACGCAGCATAAGGTGGGTCCTTGGCCCAACCGACTCCGTGTCTCCCTACCCGATCGACTATGGCCAAAGACGACGAGTGGGTCACCGCAAGTGAAATCGGAACCTACGTCTATTGCGAGGAAGCCTGGCGACTGACGCACGGGCTCAAAATCCCGCCGGGCACTATACGAGCGCTCCGCCGGGGCACGGAAACGCACGCCGCCTGGCAACGGGCTGAACGCCGGACTGCCCGGCTCATGCGAGCTGCTCTCATTGTGGCGGCTATCGCCCTGGCGGTATCCTGCTCCGTGTCTATCTCTCGTGATGGCCATCCTGACGCTGCTGCTCAGCCTGTCCGTCCTGCTTTTTGTGGCTGCCCTCATAGGCCGGCGCCGGGCGGGCTTTGGTTACGGCAAGACAATCAGCCCCGATGACGTGCGGCTGTCGTCTGAACGCTATCTGCTGCGCGGTCAACCGGACCGCATTGTCCAGCGTGGCAGGCGTTTCATCCCAGAAGAAAAGAAGTCCGGACGACAGATGAACGAGAGCTATCAAGCCCAACTCGGGGTGTACCTGGTGTTAGTCGAAGAGGAGTACGGCGTCCGGCCCCCCTACGGCTTCATCGTTTTGAGGGACGGTGAGCGGGTCAAGGTGAAAAACACGCGCCGGTTGCGTTCGCGGGTGATTGGTCTTGCGGAACGCATTCGAGCGCATCGTCAGCAGCTCGACGAACCCCTCTCCCGACCCTCTACGCCAGTCAAATGCCGAAACTGTAGCCAGCGTTAGAATTGCGAGCAGCGGTTGGTGTGAGAGTAGCCTGGGGTTTCCCTTTTATACCGAGGCGTGTGGTGGATGTGGGTACGTGGCTGGGTCGTAACCGTGACCTCCACCTCCTGATCGAGCTTGTTCAAAATGGTCATCAGGCGATCCACCGTAAAACGAGTGAGCTTGGCGTTACGGACACGGGAAAACTCACTTGCCGCGACCCCGGTTAACTGTTGGGCTTTCCGAACAGACAGATTCCGGTCATCCAGAACCCCGATGATCTGAGCCGCCAGTATGCTCTTGAGCTGTAAGATATCGGCTTGCGGATCATCGAAGTCACGGAATACATTCCCACTCCCGTGAACCAGTTCGAGTTCTTCCCCACGTGCTTTGCTCATCGCAACATCTCCTTCAGGCGTTTGAGCCGCATCACGACCTCCCTTCGTGCAGGGAGGCAATGTGAGGACGCCGTTTAGGCTCCAATCTCAGGGCCTCTGGGTTGGGCCACCGCCTCGGCGTGCGCTTTTTCCGGTGTTATTTCAGCCAGCAACTCCTCTTCGGTATAGGGAAAATGGAACGTGCTTTTCTCTCGGACAGCAGGTTTGACGCCTAAGCCCCCTTCGGTCATATCTACCTCCTCCTGGTGCCGGCTTTGAATCGAGGTAATTCCGCCATTATGGAGATTCGTTCCTGGAGCAAATTACGATGCAGTGTAGCCGCCCGTCATTCCTACGAAAGCAGGAATCCAGGCCCCCCGCCCGCTGGATGCCGGATCACGTCCGGCATGACGAGATATCCCCCTGCACGGCCAGGGCCTATCGTGAAACGCCCCAGTATGCCCGCGAGGCAGACTCCCCAGCCGCAGACATACGCTAACGGTGTCACTTTCACTAGCTGGCGTCGCTATTCACCAGCATGATCCGACTTGGGAGAGGTAATGGAGAAATGCGGAGTCGGTTAACAGCTTCAATAGTTGATCCCCCAGTACAACCGGTTTAGAGCGCTGCCGTCTACCGGTGGAGAGGAGGTGCCGTGCTCCTGCATGTCACTTGGCCACACTCCTAATCCACTACTAAAATCCATGTTCGCGTATTTTTCATAAGGAGACGAAGGGGGGAGCGCTTGATGCTCTGTGGAGAAAAACTCGTGATAACTTTCTTTGGCCTTTTCTCGAATTTGATCCCACATTGTTTGGCCCTTCCCCCTCGGGCAGGCGAAAGCACATCGCCAAGGCAACGCGGCTTGGTCTGAGTGTATATAGCCGAAGGTACGACATCCGCGATTTGAAATCGCCTCCCGAATTCGCCAACTCGGCACAATCTTCGTATAAAAAGCCCAGCTCGCCTAGAAGATATAGACATCGGTTCCATACAAGTGACCACCTGCACGTCGTGTGACGAACTGATCGTGAATCTTCACCTCGCGGGCAATGACTTAGAAAAGATCAAGCGGAAAGAGATGGTCCAATACCTTCTCCCCCCTGAGCCAACAATCGCCATCGAGATTATCGTTCAGATCTTCATTGACTTTGAAAATCTACGTCGTCGGGAAGCAAGAGAGCCCGAGATGACGGATCAGGAAGAGCAAACGATGCAAAATACCTACACCGACTTCTTTCTGAGCATCTGGGAGGCCGCGGTAAAGTATGGAGCAGGCACGGCGCAAGTGATCGAAAAGTTCCGGCTCTTCTTTGAGCAGATACAGGAGCTCTTACCGCCGCCGGAGTGAACGGGACGGATGGCCGAATGTCTTAACACAAAGAGCAGGAAGGAAGTACAAGACAATATCAACCAGTTATTGCAAGAGTTTTGGAGCTTAGATTGTAAAGATAAAGAGGCTGCTGACGAGTGGGCTGAGAAGTGGCGGGAGGCAACAAATATACCTTTGATTTGGCTCGCCACTGGGCAGGAGAGCGCAGCATAAAAAGGAGAATGTGAAATGACAGACGAAGAGAAGATGCAAGAGGCTAAAGAGGCGCTCAAGGACGTATCAGCTGAGAAGTTGAGGGAATGGCTTATGACGATGGCCGCGTCAAAAAGCGGAACTCAGTATATGGGAATTGTTATCGACTATGACACACTTGCAGAGATCATCAGAGAGCGAAAGGAGGCAACAAAAAGTGAGTGACAAGAGAAATATCGGTCAGATGACACAGGTGCCAGAGGCTAAGTTGCACCAGATGTAACCACAAACGTGAGCCAGGCGATAAGCCCTATAAGCGTCTGTCTCTTGATGGTGAGACTATCGCTCATCTTTGTTCAGTTTGTGAAGGTGAGTTGCGCGAATTGTACGCTTAGGGACCCTGCCGGGCATTTGTCCTGCAGGACGTACACCGAGAAGGAGTGGGGCAATCTGCCCATAGCGCGGAGCCCCAGGCCCTGACCCCATAGATACATCTCAGAAACCCAGGTTTCCGAACCTTCCTAGGCACTCCGGAGCCGTGCCAGGCTCTGGAAATATAGGTCCGTTACCCTTCGACCAGGTGAGATCGTCCTGTATCCGGCAAATGAGCGGGTTGTTTTTTGGGGTTGCTTCACACAATGGGGATTTCGGAGTGCTTCCGGTTGTTAGCGGCCCAAAATCGCCTAACCGCCCGGAATCGTTGAACCGCTGAGGCTTGGCAGGCCTCGCTGCAGGGGACTAGGTGCTTGCAGAATCTAGCGGTTTTAGAACAGCTTGAGCGGGTGTGATTTTCTCTACTCCGCCCGCCATTTACCCACTTTCTCCCAAAATCGTTATATAGAGATAACTAGGGGGAAATTGTTGGCTGCCTGTGGCCTGTGGGTAAAGGACAGGAAATCCAGGCCTCAAACAGCTCTTCCTTACCACCACCAGTCCAGATGTTTCCAGGTGCGCATCTCCAGCATCATCGCCACAGCAAACAGCACCAGAAACACCCCACTGAGTCCCCACAACACGTGCGCCCACCACGCACCCCCCCATAAAGACCCGAACACTCCAAGCAGCAAGCATACAAACGCAATCCCCCAACAGAACACGACAGTCCGCATGGGCTTCCTCCTCTAGCCATCCGTATCAGGTAGTCCTCTATTAGGCCACTCGACCGACCATCAGAAGGAACCCCCCGCCCGCCCGCTCCACCCCCCGAGGGACACCGCACCAACCCTTGTGTTCCCTCACCTTTATTTGCCATTATTCACCCCGCTAATGCTGTGCTGAGGGACCTGCTCCGTCGGGTCACCTGCCGAGAGGAATCGCGATGCTCAACTCTATACATCGATGGCTCACCCTGATCGTCTTTATTGTCGGGCTCCTTGCGATCTTTGGCGCCATCATCCTCCACATCAGTTCCGAATTCTTCGGGAACATCCAAGGGCTTACTGGGGTGCTGACAGTCGTGGTGCTGGTTATGACGGGGGCCATTCTCTATTTACAGTTGCGCCACCTCGAAGCACAGGGCGAACAGCAGCGCATCTTCGCGGCGCGGGATTCATTGCAAAAGATGAATAAACTGATCTTTTCAGACACAGACGTCTCCTTCCCGATCTTATATCCAACAATCTCTAAGGGCGAGGCGGAGGCCCTCGTCATGTCCTTCGCTGCGTTCAACGCCTGGGAAGTGGTCTACCACATGCAAAAGGAGAGCAATGTTGAAGAATTTAGGAAGCTGCTCAGCGGGCTGGTGAAGGACAGTGTTATTGGGGAGACGTGGATAAATCAGCCGCCGATGCGGGCAGCGTATGATAAGAACTTTCGGGAGGGGGGATGGGCGGGCCGGGATTCGTCCCTGGTCACTCACCCCTCACCCCTGTCCCCTCACCCCTGTCCCCGAGGGTAACCACAAGGGGTTGCCCCGACCGTTTTCACCCTGCCCCTCCCCCCTCGCCACTATCCCCGAGGGGCGTTGACAGCACCATTCCCCCTCCGGCATAGTGCGCCGTATCTTACAGCCCAGGCTCCGAATCACAGCCGGAGCAGGAGAAGGAGGAACGGAATGCGAAGGAAGTTGGTAATGGGAAGGCAGGTCTGGATAACGGCCAGTCTGCTCGGCGTCCTGCTGGGCGGCGCCCCGGTCTTCGCCCAGGAGGGAGGCAGTAACACCCCGGGGACCACCCTTGAGGAGTTAGAACGCGAGATCAATCGCCTCAAGAGTAAGGTGGCTGCCTTAGAGGAGAACCCGGTCCTGGACCTTAGGGACTATGTGTCAGTGGAGACCGGGCCCTTGGAGGGTCTGGCCGGCCCGCATGTCATCTTTGAGGGGACCAATGTCCATGTGCGCAACGGCTCGGGCGATACGGACGACGGGTACGGCCCCAACCAAACCGACTGGCCGTTAGGCGGGGGCAATCTGATTGTCGGGTATAACGAGGAGCCGGCTGACTTCGTGGCGGGCGAGCGGGATGGCTCGCACAACCTGGTGGTGGGGCCTCGTCATCGCTACGAGAGCGTGGGCGGTCTCGTCGCTGGGCATGAAAATACCGTGAGTGGCGTGCATGCTAGCGTGAGCGGCGGCTGGCGCAACGAGGCCAGCGGCTTCAATACCAGCGTGAGCGGCGGCGAGCTCAACGAGGCCAGCGGCTGGGTGGCCAGCGTGAGTGGCGGCCATCTCAACGAGGCCAGCGGCGCCTCTGCCACCGTGCTCGGCGGCGAGCGCAACGAGGCTAGCGGCACCTCTGCCAGCGTGAGCGGCGGCAATCTCAATGAGGCCAGCGGCAGCCGGGCCAGCGTGAGCGGCGGCAAGCTCAACACGGCCAGCGGCGGCGCTGCCAGCGTGAGCGGTGGCCAGGGCAACACGGCCAGCGACTGGGTGGCCAGCGTGAGCGGTGGCCATGGCAACACGGCCAGCGGCCCCTCTTCCACCGTGAGCGGCGGCCATGACAACGAGGCTAGCAGCTACTCGGCCAGCGTGAGCGGCGGCCGTGACAACGAGGCCAGCGGCGACTATGCCAGCGTGAGCGGCGGCAATCTCAATGAGGCCAGCGGCAGCCGGGCCAGCGTGAGCGGCGGCAAGCTCAACACGGCCAGCGGCGGCGCTGCCAGCGTGAGCGGTGGCCAGGGCAACACGGCCAGCGACTGGGTGGCCAGCGTGAGCGGTGGCCATGGCAACACGGCCAGCGGCCCCTCTTCCACCGTGAGCGGCGGCCGTGACAACGAGGCTAGCAGCTACTCGGCCAGCGTGAGCGGCGGCCAAAACCGCACGGCGGTGGGCGACTATGACTGGCGAGCGGGCAGCCTCTCCCAAGACCGATAACACACGGGCACTCAGGGTCATTCCTGACGCGCGCCTGCGGTGACGCGGCCAAGGCAGCGGGGGTGGGGGTTCCTTGGACCCCTGGCCTTGGGCCCACGAGCGGCACCAAGGCGCCCCGCCCCCCGCCAAGTCCCGGCCCCAGATTTTCCCCTTCAAAAGAAAATGAGAGGAGGAAAAATTCGTGGTTTTCTGGTAACCAGAGCAGCATGGACGCCGAACTTGTCCAGTTGGCACGGGAGGCGGTGAGCGCCTTACCGTTGCAGGCCGCGGCCGCAGGGGGCATGAACGGGGGCGAGGGGGGCCAGCTTGGCCTCAGCGGCCCGGGGCGTGCGGCGCTCCTGATCGGGTTGGCGGGCATGAAGGAATCCGGCCAGCGGCGGGCTTGCGAAATTGATGAGCTGGCCGCTGCGTTCAGAAAGCAGGGGGCGGCCATGCTCCAAGCCTTCACCCGGCAGGGCCACGCGCTGGACCGCCAGGGCCCAGTCTGAGCCGAGCGGTTGCGGCGCTCCGCGTAGCCGCCCCGCTCGGCCCGTCCCCCGGCCTGACCAATCTACAGGCTTGAGGGGAACAGCGCCTCGAAGCCGGGGAGCCTGGGACACTCGAGCTGGGCCGCCTCTCCCCCGGTGTAGCCCGCCCCCCTTCCCGCCCGCGCTGGAGGGTGTGAGGGTTCATAAACCCTGTTATGGGTGACATACAAGCGGGCGGGCGATATGGAACCTGCGGGCGCGAGCGGCGGCTACCAGAGCGTTCCTCTATATTCGCTTCATTTCAGCCAATTTCCGATAATGCGCACCGGCATCGGTCAATTTACAGCCTGTTGAGTGCACCGCAGCATGCCACATATGTGGTTGATCGACCGGCACTACCAAACCAACTCGGTTGCACTGTTGAAGTTCGCGGTAAACCCGCTCCTTCTCTTCGCTAGTGGATACATCTCTAAGCCGTTCCGCCTCTTCGCCGCGGTCCGGCTCGAACGATGGGTCCAGCGGGAAAACATCTGTTGGATTAGGGAAATACTCTGGCAACCGACGAAGCACCTCAAGCGGCACTTTCGAATTTACCTGCCGTAGTGTGATAAACGATTGAACATTGGCCTTGTAGATCGGCCTCTGAGCCCATGGTCCTAATGTTTGATCTACATGCGTATACAAAGACGCTGGCGTAATTCGACCGATAATGTCTGCAGAGGCCCCATCCAGGCCGTCTAGAAGAATAGACGTAAAGGTACCATGTCCACTTGCTTCTGCAGCGGTTCCTTCTCTGTGACAGGCGGTGAGTATCGTGACACCATTGCCAATGACGGATATCTCACCGTTGTCGCCCAACCCTGTGACCTGCCCCGCAAACCTAGATTGGCAGCTATCCAGAACAATGATCGAAGATTTAATGCGCGGGCTCGCTTTGTTTGCCATCTCCAAAAGTATATTAAGGGATACCCCCCAGTTCGGTTTCCCCCCATCAATAGTAATGATGTAGCCAGCGTTCGTGGTCGGATCGAAAACACCGTGCCCGGCAAAATAAAACAAAACCGTGTCTGCCTCGCCCGAGAACAGTTCCTCCAATGCCTTCATCAATACGCTACTGGTGATATCTTTCTCGTTGCTCGTAATACGAACAACTCCGAAATTTGGTGATCCGTCTCCATTTGTTTCGAGTTTTGAGGCAATCACAACTGCATCGTTAACACAGCCTTTCAACGAAGCCCTTGGATAGTGATCAATTCCTACGACGAGTGCCTTTCTCATATCTATGCCTCATCCCGTTTTTGTCTTCGCATCATTCTTGCCTTCATTCATCATTCGTTTGACGGCAGCCGCAATGTCATCCCAATTCTATTTGATGGTTCTATTCCGTTGCAGGCCGGTGGGAAGGTTGCTTGGAGAGTGTGCTCCATCAACATAAACACCGAACACAGGAACATTTTGATTCTCTGCCATCCTAATTTCTTTGGGTACGCCCGATGCAGTCGCCATGGTTTTCCCAACAAGGACGATCAACATATGGCATCTATTTATCTTCTCTTTGACCTCTTCTTCCCACTTGTTTTGTGGCAGCGCTGATTTCGCTGACCAATCTTGAATAGAGAAGGAGGCGGACGTTTTTGGGGAAGCGGGCCCGAAGTGGCCGGGGCGGGCGGATTGGGCGAAAACGGCCTATCGAATAATATTCGGGGGGGCGGTGTCTGGAACTGCCTCGCGGGGCCTGGGTCAGGCCGGACCGGGGCAGGCTTGGTGGCGTCCTAGCGTCACTCCACCTTAAAATCTTCGGGTCCAGGGTCCTTCTGCCTAACGTGGGTATTTCTGGTACGGGCCGGTCTCACCTGGACGAAGGGTAAAGGACCTGTGATTTCGGACCAGCTCGGCCAGGTCATGACCTGGCCGGGATTCCGTCGGCGGGTGAGCCCACGCGCCCGGCCAGCCAGAAATCCTAAGCATAGGTCAAGACTGATATTTGACCTTATCCCCTGGAGGCAGCTCCGAAGTTTCGTAAAGCGTCAGCTCGGAATCAGGATTAACGGACTTGACGTAAGGCAGGTCACTGAGCCATTTGGGCAAATCGTTCGGCCCTGATACTTCGAAGACCTGATCGTCGGCAACCGGAATCGGCTCGGAAAAGGCTTCGGTCAGATCACATCCGAATGCACGTAAGCTTTTGGCCAGTGCATCGCGGTCTACAGATTGGGTAGTTGTGATTAGCCAATGTTTCATTGAACCTTGCCCTCCCTTCTCATTTTTGTTGGGCTACGTGATTATCTCTCGAAGCAGACAGTCAAACGCAGCGGCCAGATTGATTACGCCATGCCCATACTGCGCATTCCACCCCAGCGGCCTTCCAACTTCAGTCGCCGTGTCGGTCATCACCGACTTCAGGCGATCCGGTGTCAATTCTGGAAATGCGCTCAACAGTACTGCCGCAACCCCGGCGGCACCAGGTGTTGCCGCGGAAGTACCCGAGTCGAATGGATTTTTGCCGTCGCCGGCCGGCCGGCCTGGTCCAAAATTGCCGAAAAAATGGGAATAACTGGCAATATCTGGCTTTTTCTCTTCAAACATTCCTGGACCCTGGGAAGAATATCCTATCCGTTCATGCAGGCTATTTACCGCGGCAACAGTAATCACTTTCTCAAGGCTGTTTGAGGCGTGGATAGAGCATCCAGAACCAACGCTGGAATCATGACACTTAGCGCTTGGACAAGGCTCACCACAATTGCCCGCTGCAAAGAAACAAGGCACCCCCGATGCGATAACCTCACGTACCTTACGGTGTAGCGGATGGTTCAGGTCCCAGATTTCGTGCTTGGGGTTTTCCTCTTTGCTCGGGACATTAACGAAACCGTAACTGTTGTTGACCAAATGAGGCGTTCTCGTTAAGCGTCGTTCTCCAGTACGGCCTGAAACATCCTAAGCGCACCACCGGAACGTGGCACCCCCAAGAACAGGTAGTCATATAAACGCGCGTGTGGGGCGGACAACAAGACATCGGCGGCACACATTGACCCATGGCTTGATATGGGCGCGGCACCAGGCTGTCGGGCCGACTGTCGCAATGAACCCCCCCCCAATAACTGGATAGGCATCACCATTCACGCCATCGTCAATGATTCCGACAACTACGTTTTGGCCGCGGTACCCGCTGGACCAAACATGTTCGACGCCAAGCAATCGCCGAATGGTATCCATACTCACTGCTGGCCGAAATGGACGGCAATCAGTGCCGCCGCCAGACATTGCAGTCGTCATGGGCTCCGCATCTGCTCTCTCAAATAGTGTCAACTCCGAATCAGGCCACACCGTAACACCGTCCTGTTGGGAAAGATCAGTGAGCTGGCCAGTGTTGAGCCGAGCGGAGATCACTTTGCTCACCGACGGCCGGTCCGACGCGCCTGTTGATTCATTTGTTGATGTCGCGAACTCCGTGAAATCAGATATTGGCTCATCAACCTTCTCGAACATCGGCACCGGTGCTATCATTTCGTCAATGTCAACAAATCTAGCTAGACGATCAAGCAATTTGACCGTCTGGTGTTCCGCCTCGCGAGTTGAACTGTCGGTAAAAGCGTGGAACGCCTCTAGTCCTTCAGCATCTGTCTGAATCTCAATCAGGCAAGGAATTGTCATAAGCTGAGCCCTAACGAAATAGGGACCTTAACACAAGCCCCAATTATCAGCCGTTTTCCCTGCCGCCCATCCCAAGGCGGCACGAACTCGCCCGCCCAGATACCGGCCTGTGCGGCCTTGGCTTGGTCTTCCTGGGGGACGTACTTGGTTGAATAGCGCCGATAGGCCAGAGCGCCCGCGGCACTCCAGATGCCATTCGATCAAACTAGACGTACTTGGTTGAATAGCGCCGATAGGCCAGAGCGTACCCCTGACTGACTAGCCTGCCGTTCAAATCCGTTCCATCCGCCATACGGTTCTGGCGCGCTTTGCCGGGCGGACCGTTGGGTTGAGTCCGGGTGTCCCTCGGGGGGGTGGAGCGCGCGCCCAGGGTGGGCGGGACAAAAACAGCGGGCGCTTCGCCCAGCAACAAGGCTCAAGGCCCGCGCGTTGAGGTGGGGCCTTCTAATGAGCGGGGGCAGGGGGTTAGGAAGGTGGGAAAATTCTTACTGCCGCTGCGGCAATAGCCGCGGCTATTGCCGCAGCGGCTGCCATTCCTGCAAGGATGCCACCCAGCCACCAGACCTTTAGTTTCTGGATGTCTTCTTTCGTAGCAAGGTGAGGCAGTTCCGTTTCAATCGCGACAACAGCTTCTTCCACCGCTTTCAGACGCGCCTCTAAATCATCTCCCCCTGACCCGCTGCCCCGCCGTTTCCGTTGGGCGCGTCTTTGCGTCAGCTTGACAACTGTCGGGGTAGGCTCACTCATGAGGATACCTTTTCAAGCCATTCCCAAAAGGTGTCATCTTGCCAGCCGTTGATCGTATCTGGCACCTCCGAAACAAAGCCCACGATTTTTTTGCTCTCCTCCATGCCCAGTTCCTCACAGAGATCTTCGGTTAAGACGACCCGACCAGAAGGGGGAGTAGTAATAAAAGCGAGGCGGTCATTCAGGATATAATGCTGCCGCCCAGGCCATTTTTTCTTAACGATGGACCAGACCTCTTCGTTGGGCTTCGCCAGAACGACCATATACACGCGCATGAGGTTTCACCTATTCTGGTATGCTTCCTGATGTCAACTCGGTGGGAAAACGGCGCACCACGTCCACTAAAGAGAGTACCCTGCCTGAATTGCGTGTCTTCAGCAAGAAGAGATGCCTCCCCCTCATTTTATGGCAAGCACTCCGAAATCCCCATTGTGCGAAGCAACTCGAAAAATCGTCGCGCTCATTTGCCGGATACAGGACGCGCTCACCTGGTCGAAGGGGAAAGGACCTCTATTTCCAGAGCCTATCCCGGCTCCGGAGGGATCAAGGAAGGTTCGGAAACCTGGGTTTCTGAGATGTATCTCTGGGGGCCGGGGGGATTCATATACCTCACCCAACAGAGTCAGGTACACCTTCCAGTTTCTCCAAGTCCTGTTCATCAGCCTCGTGCAGCCGCCAGTACACGTGCGTGCCCTTGAAGGTCTCGTCCAATAGGGCTTGCTTATGAACACCACTTCTCAGCGCACCACCGACCATAACCGCTCTTCTCGGCACATGCCCAGCCACAAATATCGGCTTTGTTGACAGGTATTCCCGTTATCCGAAAGAACGCGTGTGCACTGCTGGCGTTGTTTTTTATATCGGCCTGATCTCCGTAATGAGCACTATGAGTGAGATGTGCCTCCAACCGGTCGACTTTAACCGGCTTTCCGTTAGCATCGGTGGTCCACGAATCACTTGAGAAAGAAATGAAATTGTAATTCCATTTAGCCCGATAGTGCACGTAAATTGCAGCCCCCCGTTCTTTCAGCGATCCGTCTTCACTCGACTCTTGCAGAACTTCGACGACATAAGTTTCACCACTCAGAGCTTGGTAGTAGTTAGGGATACCCTCCGGTAGTTCTATATCCTTGGCCTCCTCAAATGAATCCAGCCCCCCGGTTTTCTTAACCGTATTCTCGGTATCAGCCACGGCTGCATCCCCCTTTCTGACGTATGATACAGGTAAAAAATAGACCACTGAAGCCGGTTTATTCCGACTCTCAAAGAGTAAATTAAGTCCAGACCCTCGTGCGTTTTACACTGGCGTGTAACGTCTAGGAGGCAGCGGGGGCAATCTTTTCGAGAACCTGAAGAGCCCCGCAACACTCCCCATTCTTCCATCGTTATCTCGCTAGGTTCCGGCGCCGGTATTGATTTCGATTCAACTTCTTAATGTCGAGGGCTTCCCGGTAGCAAGGATGTATTTCCCAGATTGCATTGAAGTCCGCATTCGTCCTAGTAGATAAGAAATCGGGCATGTCTGAGAAATAGTAGTGCTCATAGCCGTCTTCATCGAAATCGGAGGTTTCGACACGGGCGACTATAAATCCTAGTCTGAACAAAAAATGAGCGACCTCTAATGGGGAAGTTTTTGCTTTGCCTTCAATTACTGGTGTCATGTGCGAAGTAACATGGTCCTTAATCCACTCAAGGAGCTGATCTCTTGTTAATCTTCGCTCTGCGCCTCGAAAGCCAGCGACAATTTCTTCGATACCGTCACACTGATGTTTGTGCTCAGCGACTAGGTCAGCAATTCTCTTGGTCCCATAGGGGCCCCAAACCGAGTCAATATGTGACCTAGATATTCTTAAATCAGTATTCCTACGCGCTTCTTTTTGGGCAAGTTTACATAGCTGTATAGCCCATCGTGGTCGGTGGTAGGAGAGTGTGTAAACTACTTGATAGAGTCGCTGCTCCGATTCGCCCCATTTCACCCGTTTTTCAAATACGCTTTCGATTAGATGTTCCTCAATGTCTATGTTTGTCGCGTGTTTTGGAGGTGAGGAGTCTGTGATACCGAGCTTGTCCATTTCGGAGCCGATTCTGCGGGCGAGTAAACGACGGAAATCTGCTTGGCTCCAAGTGATGTCGGTAACGTACTGATCGAATTTGTCTAATGATTCGTCGAACCTACGAATCATTGTCCAAACATCAGTCCGCATAGTTGCTCTAAACACGACCCCGGCAGTTTGAGATGCCAGATACCTACAGGCAGAAAAAAATGTGCTTAGTTCAAGATTTTCCCTGTTTGTGCGTTGGTATGTTGCATCAAGATCATCAACACACAGCCAAACTGATTGCCCTGAATATCGCCTTAGTATTTCAATATCATTGGGAGCAAGCTTCTTACTCTTCTCGACTTGGGGAGCAAGTTTTGCGAGCCTTTCTGTCAGAGCGCTTAAAAGGTTTCGGCTCTTAAAGCCATCTATTTCTGCACTTTCTACAAGAGTAATCTGGTCGTCAGTTATGGCGACTGAAAGTTGAGCACCAAGACGTCTATTTATGATTGCGCAGATTCGTTGCATCCAGTCACGAATATATTCATTCGGAAGTTTTGGCTCTGACGGTAGGTTGAAGTTTGACCGAACTAGGTCGCTACCTGTTACGCTAATCACGAGGGGCGCGTCTTGGGTTTCTGTCGATTTTTTGGCCTCGACCCAACGCATCAGCGCAGACTTCCCAACCCCTTTTTTTGCCGTTGCGAGTAGTATTTTTTGAGTGGAATCTAGATAGCTGAGAAATTGTCGTTGCTCGACAAAAAAATTGAGAATTTCCTGAGGAGAAACATCATCACCCGCCTCGTTTCCGAAGTCAATTTGGCTTAGCAGGTCCGCCATTTAAACCCCCATTTCTATTTCTGTTTATCGCCTAGAACATTTTACGATAGTTTGTAGCCTGACAGCTATCCCCCGCGACCCCCGCGCTTGAAAGAGCATATCCAAAGCCTCGGCTCCCACTTTGCTATCGAAACGCCTACTGGTGTCCATTATTCATCCGGAGCGGGACGGACCGCTTGCGGAAATACGGCCGCCGCCCATAAAGAAAACGCGTCCGCCCGCGGTTGGCACATCGTCTCTCCACGATCCCCTCGCGGTCAAGCTGCCGGAGCCATCTACCGACCGTCCGGCGCGATACGCCGAGCCCGGCGGCCAAGAGCGTCTGCGGCCACCAGAATTCATCGCCGCGGGGCCGCATGAAACCGACCAGGGTGTATTTGGTCGGCTTCCCCTGGAGCAAATCCACCCCCGCGCCTGTTGCTTGCTTCTGCTTATGGGCAGCCCTCTCCCCTCCTCTCTGGTTGTTTGGGCCTAGTATTCAATAGAGGCCCGGTCAATAAACACCGAGTAGGAAGAGCTCCGCGTCACCCCGCTTTGCAGCGTGACGTTGCGAATCTCGACCTCATAGAGCGTGTCATATGCCCAGCCTTCGACCTGCCAACTCAGGCGGTGGGGCACGCCGCTTGGCTCGGTGTCCGTATAGAGCCCGTTTACCGGCAGACTGGTACCGCCCTCTACGCGGGTGCGGGTGACGCTGACCACGGCGCTCTCGAAGTAGGGATGCTGATTCCACCACCCCCCGTTCTTGTCTTCGACCACGCTGAAGCTCCACGGTGGATCGCCCCGGAAAAGATTGAAGGGGTACGTCCCATAGGGGAAGGCAATATAGTCAACCTCGAGCCTGGGTCTGACAATAGGTTCGTACTATGCCCGGGACTTCTTCCCCCAGGGGCCGCACGCCGAAGTGGGCAATCTGGCGCTGCATCTCATCCCGGGGCTGTATGACGACGCAGAATGGCGACCGGCGCGCGTCGCCGTCTACGACGCCACCCCTGACCGCGCCCGCGTCTTCCTGGCGACGGGTTACAAGTTCACGGCGCGCGCCTGTGGCCCCCACTTCCTCATCTTCAACTGGACCGGGACGATGGGCGACCAGGAACTGACCCTTATCCAGTTGGACCTCGCCGAAGCGGCCGGCCGGTGGCGGATCGCCACGGTGACGTTGAGGCGCTATGCGACCCGCACCCACAGCACGCTTGAGGATGTCGTGCTCTGGGCCGCGTCGTGCGCCGAACCAAAAGGCGGCCCCCCATGACCAAAGACAGATACCTCCTGCTGACGGGCTGGCTCTTGGCGCTCTGCGTGTTCTGCTTTGCCTGGTCCACCGCCCTGACGCTGTTGACCGGCCGCTCGCTCAACAGTATGGAGCCCTGGGCGGTGGTGTCTTTCATGTCTACATATGGATTTTCAGGCCAGGCCGGTACGTTATTGTTTCGCAGCTTTCTGATGGCGTTCGCCACCGCCGGCGGCCTCACCGCCGCGTTCCTGCTTATCAAACCCCCGGCCTGGTACGGAGATGCTCGCTGGGCGACCGCCGTGGAGATCGGCCGCGCGCGGCTTCAGCAAAAAAGGGGGCTGCTGCTGGGGAAGAAGAGCGGCACGTACCTCATCAACGATGAGCCATTGCATACGCTGGTGGCCGCCCCCACCCGCTCCGGAAAAGGGGTGGGGATCGTCCTCCCGAATCTCCTGACGTGGAACGGCTCGGTCGTGGTCTTGGATATCAAGAAAGAAAACTGGCAGCTCACCGCCGGCCACCGCGCGAAGCACCAAAAGGTCTATCTCTGGTCGCCTATGGACGACCGCTCCGCCTGTTACAACCCCCTCGACCATCTCCCCCCCCGCCGTGCGGAGCGGATTACCGACATTCAGAAATTGGCGCAAATCCTCCTCCCCCGCCCGGAGCGGGGGGATACGATGTGGGTCAACGAGGCGCAATCCCTGTTTCTCGGTCTCGTGCTGCTGGTCCTCGACGACCGCTCCCAGCCCTCCACCTTGGGCCAAGTCTACCGGATACTGATGGGCGAAGGCCGCCTGAATAAAATCGCAGAGGAGAGCCTGGACATCCCGAATCTCGACCCGGCCGCTCATGCGGCCCTCGCCAATTACAAAAACAAAGCCGAAAAGGAGCGCTCCGGCGTCAAGTCCAACCTCACGGCCGCCCTCGCCCTCTGGGCCAACCCGAATATCGACAAAGCAACGTCCCGCTCGGATTTTAATCTCCGCGACTTGCGGCGGGGGCGGTCCTCGGTGTATGTCGGCGGCGGGCAAGATCAGCTCCTGACCCTCGCCCCGCTGCTGAATATGTTTTTTCAGCAAGCTGTCTCCGAGCTGACCCACTCCCTCCCGGACGCCAGCGCCCCCATGACGTCCGGTTTCTGATTGACGAGTTTCCCATGCTCGGGGCGATGCCGACGCTCCAAAAGGGCCTGGCCCTGCTCGCGGGCTATAAAATCCGGATTGTCTTCATTACGCAGGGGCTCGGGCAGCTTGATGAAATCTATGGCCGGCAGGCGACGGAAGGAATTTTGCAAAACTGCGCCTTACAAGTCTTCTTCGCGTCCAATGATGACAAGACCACCACGTATGTCTCCCAGCGCCTCGGCTCCCGAACCGTCCAAGTCAGAAGCCGGAGCCAGTCGCAAGACTGGACATCCGGCACGACCTCGATCAGCTACATTGCCCGGCCCCTTTTACCACCCGAAGAAGTCCGCCGCCTGAGTCCCAAAAAGGCAATTATTTTCAAGGAAACGACCCGCCCCATCCTGGCCGAAAAGGTCCGCTATTACTTAGACCCTCCCCTCGCCGCGCGCGCCGCGTCTCCTGTCCCAACTCCTCCCTTACAAAATTTCCTACGCCCCGCTCCGCCCACCGCCCACCAAGCCGTCGCCGCGCTGGCCGAGATCATAGAGCTCCCCTTTTCGCCGCCGCCGAATGTCCAACCCCCTCCCCCGGACAGTGCCAATTTCGCCCCGGCGCGCGCCGCGTTCGGGGTCCCTTCCGAAGAAAGGCGGGAAGCCTGACCCCCCACGAAAGGAGAAGATATGGACGGGTGTTTGATTTGCGGAGCACAGCATATCGGGAGCTGCAACCCCCGCCACCCCGAGCACCGCGCGCTGTCTGCCGAACAGTGGGCCGAACGAGTAGCCCGCCAGCGCGCCGCTGAAAAGGAGACGACCAGGACCCGCGCCGCCGAAAACGAATCTCAATCCCCCGCGCCAGAGCAGGGACGCTGGCAGACCTTCAAGGAGCGGGTCGAGGGCTGGTTTTCGCGGGGGGCGGAAGCTGCGCCACCGCCCGCCCCCACCGCTCCCTCGCAATCCGAACAGCCCCGGCGGTATGACCTGGAGACCCCCGGCCCCACAGAAGCCGCTGGCAGCTCTTTCCAGCAGTTTCATTCCAAGAGCGAAGCGGAACGCGCCGCCCGCCACCTTTCACCGTCGCAAGATTATCGGCTCGACCGCGTCCACGCCGCCCTCACCCCCACCGACTCGTCTGTCCTGCCCCCCCTCCCTTCGCCCGCCGCCGTGGCCCGCGATGAGCGGGTGGAAGAGCGGATACGGCAAATTGAAGACCCGCAGCAGCGGGCGCAGGCCGCCGCCCTCCTGGAGACGATCCGGTCGGAAGTGACCACCCAGCAACAGCAGCGCGGCCGCGCGCAATCGCAAGACCAGGAATTGGAACGCTAGGGGGCGGCCGCCCCCTCCCCCGGCCAAAAAAAGGGAGGCCGGAGCCTCCCTGGTGTCCTCCCCGGCCGCGCCGCCCCTATCCCTTGCTGACCAGGGCTCCCTCGAAGATGGCAATAGGCTGGAAGGGGGACGGAATGGTCTCGTACTTGTCCTGCTCCGCCGCGGGCATATCTGCCTCCATCACCCCCGCGTAGAGGATTTTCGCCTTGTGAATCTTGACCGAAAGCGCGTCCACGTCCTGCGCGTGAATATGAAAGAGAGAGTGGCCCTCGTCCTCTTCGTAGCCCCCGACCACGGTCCACACCGGCCCCACGGCGGCCGTCCCTAGGTCGGCCTTGTAGGCGGCCCGCTCGCGCCGCCGGAAGTCCGCAATCCGCCCGCCCAGGCGGTCCGTCTCTTCCGGGGTGATCCCGCGCGGAAGAAGAACCTTTGCGGTCCCGTCTGTGTGGGGCGCACTGGCGACCGTCTGACCACAATGGTCTTTGATTTCCACCTGGACCTGCCCTCGACCGGCTCACCGTTCCGCTACTGATACATATCGCATTTCCTGTGCTCCTTTCTCGCTCTGCGGTTCGGGTTGCCATACAAACATTTTTTTCTTCCTGTTCTCACTCAAATTTCGGACAGGACGAAAAAAAGCGGCCCCTCCCCTGGAGCGCAGCGGAAGGCCGCCTCTGGAGCTGCCTACAGCAAGCAGCCGTGCCAGGTTCGCGGAGCGGTTCTGGCGGGGGTGCGAGGGCGGCGGCGCTGGAGAGCTTTACCGGGGCTCCCGCGCGGAGCGGGGGGTCTGGTTAAGTGATAGCCCGCGGCCGCGTGGGGCCCGGCTCTCGCCGGCCCGCCGCGGCTGCTCCTTTTCAGACCCAGTTTCACCGCCCGCCCAAGGGCGGAGTGTCCGGCCTGACGGCCGCCCGGCTCCCGCCGGTAGGAATCGGCCAAGGGTGGGGTTTTCCATGGCCGACGAAAAAACGGGGCGCTCGTTTGCCCCTCCGGGGGACTCTTGACGCCCTCGCTAAAGGTCGGGGCTCTTCTCTGCGAGGCTCAAGGGTCAGCTCGGCTTGCTAAGCCTCCCTCTCTTTTGCTGGGCCTCACGGCCTAGGCTGATAGGTTGACAGGGGGAAGGGTAGTAGGGTGCTGCCAGTTGCAAGCGGCCCCCGGTTGCGGGGCGGTGTCCAGTTCAGCCAGGTTTGACGGGGGTTTCCGCCTGGAGGCCTGCCGTCCTGCAGGACCGCCGCGGGCAGCTCGGCCGGGGCCTGGGATGCTTGCTGGCAGCTAACGGGCCATTGGGGGAATCGACCAAAAAACGGCGCGCTCAGTTGCCCTGTACAGGACGATCTCGCCCGCCCGAAGGGTAAAGGTCGTGGGATTTCAGCCTAGTTCAGCCGAATATTGTTAGGCGGCGGAGTGGCCGGAACTCCGCCGCGTCGCCTCGACCTGGCCGGGTCGCGGCCACCCGGTCGCCTTTTTTCACCTGGCCGCCTTAAAATCTTCGGCTAGGGCCTCGTTTTACCGAACGTCCCCCTCCCCGCTCTTGCGGTGCGGGTGTCCCGGCATATCCAGCGGAAGCCCCGGAAGGGCTCCCGCGTCTCCTCGTCGTCGCCTATTCCTCGCCGCCCCGGCCTCCTTCCTGAGGATGTAATCCGCCGCCCGCTGGGCCTGGATCGGGTTCGCGGACCTGGGGCGGCCCGGACCCAGGCCCCGGCGGCATGTTTTGGGGTGGCGAACGACTGCCCGGCGAGGTCTGTTGGTTGGTGTTAGGTTCTCGTGCCAGCGTTTTCGGGCGGGGTGCTCGGTGTGGCCCTCTGCACGGAGCCGGGGTGCTGCGCGGGGCGGCGTGATGGCCGCGGACCTGGGCACCAGCGCGCCCGCCCGCGCCGCAGGTCCTGGGGGGGGTCCCTAGCGCTACTCCTGGCTTGGGTCGCTCTATGGGTTCGTCCCACTGAGCTGGGGGCACTGGCGTCGTAGCCAGGGCAATCCGGGGAGGTAGGGAAAGAGTGACCGCCTTGAACTCTCCCTCAAGGGAGGTGTGGAGGGGAAAAGAATCGGCTCCGCCGACCTTGCGAACCGCCCCGCTCGGTTGCGCGCGGGGCCATCAGGAAACGGTTGTGCCGGGCTCGACCCCGCCCGGCTGGGGATGTGGAGGGGTTAGGCGGTACGCCGGAGCAGCTCGGCTAAGACTTGGCCCTGCTGGGTGAACGCCTGGGTCATGGCTTCGCCTTGCTTTCTGAACGCGGCGGCCATCTCGTCAATTTCGCGGTCGCGGCGCTGGCCGGCTTCCCCCATCCGCTTCAATCCCACCAGGATGGCCACGAGCCCCCCACCACTGACGGCAAGCTGGGCAATCTCGACCCAGCGCGTGCTTCCCGCGGCCTGCAACTGCAAGGCCGTGACGGCCTCCTGCGCCAACCGTAACAATTCAGCGTCCATACGGTCCTCCTGCCGGACGCAATGTGCGCGCCCGGAAAGCAACAACAGCGGCGCCGCCGTCCAGGGCCGCAGAACGGCGCAGCGCAGCGGAGTGGACCCTGGACGGTGGCGTCTTTTTGCTCCGCTGGCAAGAGCCAGACAGGAAGGCAGAAAAAAAAGGGCGCGGGGCCTGGCCCGCCGCCTTCCCGCCCCCCGCCCTAGATATGAATCCGCTCGATTTCATCCAGCGAGACCTCCTCCGGCAAGCGGTTGTAGAGCTGCGTCGGGCGAGGCGAGGCATGCCCGGCAATCCGCGCCGCCGTCTCCAGCGTCCCGCCCGCCCGCAGATATTCCGTAATGCCCGTGCCCCGGAAGCTGTGGGCGCCTATCTTCGCCGGCAACCCCGCGCGCTTCGCGCGGCGCTTAATCATCTTCAAAGCGTCGGTTCGCACCATCGGCCGGCTGGTAAGCCGGCCCCCCGCGTCCCCGCGCCCGGCCGACGGAAACAACGGGCCTTGCGGATTGGCCGCCAGGCCGGCCCGGGCGATGTAGTCATCCGTCCAGGCTTGCGCCCTATGGTGCGCGGGAATGACGTGCCCGCTGAAGTCAAGAAAAATAACGCTTCGCCTGCGCCCTATGGTGCGCGGGAATGACCAGATACTTGCCGCCCTTCTCGTGCAGCCGAAAAAAGGATCGCTTGCCCTGGGGGTAATAGTCCGCCACCCGCATGGCCAGCGCCGCGCTGATGCGCACGAAGCCGTACACCATCAGACCCAGCAACGCCCGATCCCGCAACCCGATCACGGTCGTAGTGTCGATGCTGTCAAGCCGGCCCCGCGCCTCCGCCGCCGGCAACACCGGGGTCTTGCCCGTTTTCACCACCTGTTTCGGCCCTCGGACTGCGGCGGCCGGATTACTCCGCAGGACTTGGCCCACCACGAGCCAGTCAAAGAGCTGGCGCAAGGCGGCCAGATGTTGCTTCACCGTGGCCGGCGCATACGCCCGCCCGAGCTGCTCGATGTAGCGGGCCCCAGGCAAGGGCTCGACCTGGGTCAAGCGGAGCGCCTGGGCCTCGCACCAATCCGCGAAGCGGAAGGCCGCCGTGACATACACCAGCCGAGTATGGGGATTGCGAATGTTGGCCCCAAAGAACTCCCAGAACCGCCGCGCGTCCTCGCGCGTCTCGACAAAGAGCGCCGGGGCGCGCCCGGCCGCAATCCGCCGCCGAAGGCGGCCGCTCCGCTATTGATGTATCCATATCCCCTTCCTGTGTTACATATCCCTCATAATAGTGTTTATGAACCTTCACACCCTCCAGCGCGGGCCGGAAGGGGGGCGGGCTACACCGGGGGAGGGGCGGCCCAGCTCGAGTGTCCCAGGCTCCCCGGCTTCGAGGCGCTGTTCCCCTCAAGCCTTCAGATTGGTCAGGCCGGGGGACGGGCCGAGCGGGGCGGCGACGCGGAGCGCCGCACCAGCTCGGCTCAGACTCGGCCCTGCCGGTCCAGCGCGTGGCCCTGCGGGGGGAACGCCTGGGGCATGGCCACCCCCTGGCGGCGGCACGCGGCGGCCAGCTCATCCATCTCGCGCGCCCGCCGCTGCCCGGATTCCTTCATGCACGCCACCCCGATCAGGCGCGCCGCCAGCCCCGGGCCGCTGCTGCCAAGCGGGCCCCCCTCAACCCCGTTGGGCCCCCTGCGGCCGCGGCCGGCAACCGTAAGGCGCTCACCGCCTCCCGTGCCACCTGGACAAGGGCCGCGTCCAGGCTGCTCGGTGTACCAGAAAACCACGGGTTTTTCCTCCTCTCATTTTCTCTTGGCGGGGAAAATCTGGGGCCGGGACGTGGCGGGGGGCGGGTCGCCTTGGTGCCGCTCGTGGCCCGAGACCAGGGGTCCCAGTAGGGAATTACATACGTTACTTGACAAGAGGTGTCCAATCCGATGTCCTCTGGATCATGGCGTAACACCAACCTTGACGCCAGCGTGGCCCGGGGCAATCGGGCCGAACGGGCGCGCCACTGTTCGCCCTGTTCCCGCACGAGGCAGCGGCGCCGGGAATGGTTTGAGACCGGGCGCGGGGGGCCGGGCCGGGCCGGCGGGCCTTGCGGGGCGGCGCAGCCCCAGCCCGGCCCGACCGAGAAGCCCCTGCGGGCCTGGGGCCCGGCCGGTCGGCAGGAGTGCAGCAGCACGCCCGGCCCGCCCCGGCACGGGCGCAACCGGGCGCTCCGGAAAGGGGGGGGGCGCCTGCTCGCTCATGCCGACGCCTCTCCAAGGCGGGTCGCGCGTGCCGAGGCCTCGGCGCGCGCGGCCTGACGCAAAAGCCGGCCGGGGCCCTGATCCCCCGGATGCGGGCAGCCTAGCAGCTGGTGGCAGAACAGGCCGCAGGGCCGGGGGCAGTGGCCGCGGCGGACCGGGGCGGGCAGCCGGCCCATACGCCCGCCGGCCAGAAGCTGCAGCAGGTCAAGGGCCCGGGGGGGAAACCGGCTGGGGGCGGCCTGAAGGCGCGACAGCCCACCCCAGTTCCCGCCACGGGCAGGGCCCCCACGACCCCGGACGCCGGACCGGGGGGCGTGAAGGCCCGGAGCGGTCCCGGCGCCCAAGGCTCCCCCGCCGCCCCCGGCGGCTCTCTTGGCCGGGAGACCCCGGCGGCGGTCCAGCAGCCGGGAGGGCGAACACGGGCCAGCTCACGCCCCCCGCCCGGAAGGGAGCGCTTCTGGGCGGCCCTGCGCCGGGGCTCCGCCGGGCCCTCTCCCCCGAGGCGCAGCCAGCCCTTCGGGCGCGCGGGGCCCGAGAGGGCCGGCCCGCCCCCTGGCCGCCGCCGGGCCCCCCTCGCACCCAGGAGGCGGCGCGCGCGGGGCCGGCGGGGGAAGCGGCTCCGCGCTCAAGAGGGGCGGGCGGAGCGGACGCCCCAACCGGCCTGGTCCAGGAGGCCGCCAGCAAAGTGGAGCGGGCGGAAGGGGGAGGCGCCCCAGGCGCGTGGAGTGAGCGCCTAGCCAGTAGGGAACGCCCAGGGATTTCCCCGGCTCATAGACGTGGCTGGCCACCCGGGCCGTAGCCTGACCGAGGGCCCGGCTGGGAAAGGCGTCTGACAAGGCCACGCCAGAACCCCCCCCGCCTCTTGCCTGGTGGTGTGGAAAATGAGGGGCGGGGAAGCCTGGGGGAAGCCCCCGCAGAGAACCGAGTGAACGCAGGCGGGCCCTGATGACGGCGCCTCCCCCCCGATCACTTTGGACCGCCTCCCCCTTTGAGGGCTAGCGGCATGGTGGCCTGCCGAACCGGGGAAAAATCAAAAGTCACCCGCCTGTTTCGTCCAGGAGGGGATGTACTTCCCTCCAAGGAACCCCCACCCCGCTGCCTTGGCCGCGTCACCGCCGGCGCGCGTCAGGAATGACTCTGAAATAGAGCTGGCAGCTTGGCGGATGCAAGAGTAGCTCCATCAGGCAGAACGGCCTGGCCCGGCGAAAGATCGGTGCCCAGCATCGCCTGTGTGGCTTCGACGCGCTCAAGGGCCTGGGAGCTGGCCGCCACGAAAGCCTCGGGAAGTGGTGTATCCGGAAGTGGGGATCTGCGGCGGCGAATGCGGAGGTCTTTGGGAGCCTGAAGCGAGTAATCGCGTAACAGGTTGCTTGCCATTGCGAGAAAGACCGGCGCGGCGGTCCCCGCGCTGGTCTCGACCGTACCCCGCATTATCTCGATGGTTTGCAGGGTTTTCTGATCGAACCATGAGCGAAGATAACGGCTTCGGGGATTAGCAGCAAGCGAAATCCTCCAGGGCTTAGTGCGCTTCAGCGACACCAACAGCCTCCGCAGAATAGCCCAGAGGTCGTCAGCCGGTGTCACTAGCGCTTGCAGCTTTGCATTCGCCATGAAAACCGCAAAGGGGTTAATGTCAACGCCATACCCCAGCACTCCCCTATGAGCACATTCGACCCAGGGAGTGCCGCTGCCACAGAAGGGATCAAGTACATGCTGGCCGGAAGTGATGCCGAAGATGTTGAGAAGCGCCCTGACTACCTGGGGATTGAATTTTCCCTTGTACTCATGGAGACCGTGGACCGAGTACCGAGTTGCCTGACGGCTCTTGCCATGACGGGCAGTGTTTTCGAGGCGGTTTTGCAGGGTCTGGATCGTGCCATGACCATTAGCGATGCCGGAAAAGTATACGAGACGAGCGCCGAGGCCGCTATCGTTCTCCCCAGCCAGCTCGACCCCGTCCGGCACCTCGCGCAATCTCTGGTCCCGAAAAAGGGCGACCGCCTCTCGCGTCGCGAGTTCCCGCTCGTAGGGATAGGAGCGGTAACCGTGCCACTTCAGGAGCACGACGTTCCTCCCCGTCTGAGCACCAGCACGTTCTCTGTCTTGATGTCCGCATGCGAAAGATTGAAGGACTTACGAGTGTGGCCGAGAGACGGCGCTCAGTCACGAAGATACGCTCGAATCCGGCGGCCCCTGCAACCTCTTCAATAATCGCGGCGTTGTCGACAATTCGCCCGTGTATGCGCGAGCGGCCAATGACAAAACAGACGTACCCGTCCCGCACCCGCACTTGCCGTAGCAGCCCGAAAGTCTGGGCCATCTGTCTGACGAAATCGGCCGCAATATGGTGGTTGCGCTTGAAGAAATGGGCGCGCGCGCCCATTTCTCTTTCCTTTACAGCAATGGGATCGAAACCGAGCCAGTCCATTCGATATTTGTGATAGAGCCAGTATTCATAGGCATTCGGATAAGGGGGCGACGTAATGACCATTCCTATCGGTTTGTCGAGACACGTGGGATCGAATGCCAAGGTATCAGCCTGAAAGACTGTGGCCGGCACGAGGGGATAAGCCCGTTCATGGAGAACGTCTCGGATGCGTCCAGCGGCACGAAGAAACCCTGTGAAAACATCCTCGGCGGTAACAGCCTTCTCTACGGCGGCATAACGGGTGTCGCTTTCCTGGTTGGAGACACGGACAACGATACTCGAAAGAGCCAGCCGAAGTACGTCTCGATGGACAAGATGCACCGTACCAAGGGCGTCAGACAATGCGGCAAGAGCATTTTGAACCTGGCCGCTGAACCAGTGAGCTAGGTTCGGAATCTGGGGGACCGTGACTTCCCGTACACTCCGCGCCCGTGCAACTGTCGCCGCCGCCGCTTCCTTGACCTCGCCCGGCTGGGAAGAGGTTTTCACGCGGGTCATTAGGCAAGCTATCGGATTCAGGTCGATACCCACCGATGGAAGCCCACGTCGCTGACATTCGACCAAGGGAGGGCCACTGCCACAGCAGGGATCAAGCACTGCTGTTCCAGAGGGAACTGGTAGGGCATCTAGCCGTGCTCGCGGCAGTTCGGCAACAAACTTGGCAGGATATGGGTGAATGCCTTCAATTGGGCTATGCATTAGTCGCTGGGGAAAATCCCAATCAACCTCCGCAAGCGACCGCGCCACAGGGGCAGCTAGGCTGTCAGCTATCTCGACGGTCATCTGGTCTTCCTTCCAATCCACCGGGCGCGGAGTGAGCCAGTGGCAGAGGGAATTGAGTCGAGGATGCTTCCTCGCGAGCGAGGAAATCCATGAGGGCTCGCCGCGCAACCCGGGCTACTGGCGCGTCTTCATGGGCGGCGAGGGCGAGTAACGTCGAATAGGCGCGATCATCGAGATTAACCGTTACCCGGGCGGTCTTACTGCGTCCTTTGGGCCTTGCCATAGGTGCAGTTGAGTGCAGCAAGAAACCTGCGTCAAATCGAATTTTAAGAAGCCTCGCCCCCAGAGGGTGTTCTGCCTATTAGCCATCAATCCTGCCCGGCCTGTCGCGCTATCATCGCCCTCCCCGGCGATTGAAAGAGCAGGGCTAGGGCCTCGGCCAGCTCGTCCAACGCTAATAATCGTCAGCACTCCGAAATCTCCATTGTGTGAAGCAACCCCAAAAAACAACCCGCTCATTTGCCGGATACAGGACGATCTCACCTGGTCGAAGGGGAACGGACCTATATTTCCAGAGCCTGGCCCGGCTCCAGAGTGCCCAGGAAGGGGCGGAAACCTGGGTTTCTGAGAGGTATCTCTGGGGGGCCGGGGCTGGGTTACGCGCTATGGGCAGATTGCCCCACTCCTTCCGGTGAATCGGGGGCCAAAAGCCCAGAACTAATCATTCTTTTTTACTGCTCTTCAGCCAGTCTATGTATTCCGCTGTGGGCATAGCGGCGTCTGCTGGGTGTTTGGCTTTGTGCTGGGCGAGCGCTCTTTCTATGACTTCATAGCGCGTAATCCCCAGCCTTTCCTTTTCCTTCTCTATGTTCGGTTCCGGGGATGGAAATAACGTCTTGCCCGGGTCATTTGTCTTTCATTTATCAAGACCCCCCTTATCGCTAACCTTCGTAATTTTGCTCATTTCTCTCTCACTCTCTTTTCTTTTTCGCCATTCAGTGTTCATCTCCGCCGCCGGGGCGTTCCAATCCATCGGAGTACATAATACCCAATATATTCCATCGGCTTCAAATATGTACTCAGTGCAGACTCCTTCTCCAGCTCTGAGTTCGAGTTCCGTCCTCTATAAATCGCGCTTCCAGACTTTCCCTATTTCTTCCGCTTGTCGTTCGCTCAAGGGTCGCGCACTTCCTCCGTCAATCCGTACGGAGAAGCCGATTCCCGAAAAAGCATGGGCTGGTGTGAACCGACCGAGTAGGGGGTCATCTGCCGTTCCGCGATCCGCCGCGTCGTCGGAGTCCAGGCCCCCATCTTTTTTGCCAGACTGGCGAGGTCCAGCAGATTCAGCAGCTTGGCGGTAATCGGACGTTTGGAGTCCCAGAATACGAGGGATGACCAGAACGCGCGTGCGAGCGGCGATGATACGAGCTCGTACAGGGACCGGCACTCCTCCTCGTTATCACAGGGGAAGAAGTAGCAGGTATCGTCAAGCAGTATGGGCTGGCCATCAAGCGGTCCGATCTTTGTGAAGCGCAGGCTCTTGTAAAGTCCCGAGATTGCGACTTTCCAAGGGGCGAAGGAGTATGGCCCGATACCGAAGACCGAGAACTTTGGCCTCTTCTTGTAGACAGAGCTGGCGCGCGCTTCAAGAATCCGTTCGTGAGAGGTTAAGTATTGCCACGCCCGAGGTGCACGACTGCGAAGCTCATGTGACGATTCAGCCATGGACCGGTGAGGAACTAAGAGATATCTCCGGGGCGGGCGGTGACTGGCGACATCAGAACTCTTCAACAGCGGGAAGACAACTTCGGTCTCCAGCGATACGGCTTCACCAAGGCCATTGACTAATTCTCCGTTCCTGACTGAGAACTCAAAGACCCGACTACAGTCGTGCTTGACACCTGAGCGCCACCCGGTCAGGCCGGCCGAGTAGAGGGAGTGAAGCCGTCCGTAAGCCGCTAAGTCGGCTACGAGGCACTCATCCCTCATCCCGAAGATCGACGAGGGCCTCGGAGCGTGCAGCGTATCGTAGATGGTACACTCGCGGGTTTGTCCACTCGGGGCCAAGCAAATGAAGAGCAGGCCGGCGTCTACCGAGACACCGAACTCTCGATGAGCGTCGAGTCGATAGAGCGTTGCGGACTTGATCGGGAGGGACGCAGACCAGGCATGTCTCAGAACCTTCCGGGCGACGCTCGTCTTGCACAGCACCGCGATTGCTCCATGCCGTCCCCTGAGCCAGCGCAGGTTTTCTCGCAGCATCCATTCCGAGATGTCGAAATTTGCGCGCCCGGTCAGCGCGTCAATTCCGCGCAAGCCATCGAGGTTTGCCTTCTCCGGGAGGTTGCTGCCCCCCAGGGAGCCAACCGCAGCGTTGGTCACCCACGGCGGATTGCCGAGAACGAGCAGCGGGTCTACGAGTTGCGAGAGTTCCGCATCCCAATCAACCTGAAAGAAGTCTCCCTTTTGTACCGTCGCCTGAGAAAACCGAGACACGGCCTGCCGGGCCACTTCCGCATAGGCTGGGTCGTATTCGTAACCTCGTACTGTGGCGTCTGGAAACGTCTCAAGAGCTGCGACCAGGAAAGCGCCGTGGCCACACGTAGGCTCAATTATGGAGGAAGGCTCAAAACCGGTGCGGAGGAGAAGACTACAGACCGATTTGGCAAGGTGTAGGGGAGTCTGGAAATCTCCAAACTCCACGGTCTGTTTGACAGCTTTGGGACTCATTTGACGCGAATCACTCCGGGGACTGAGCCCGCTCTGTCTATAACGCGACGGTATTGGAGCCGCCACTGGAGCGCGTTGGAGATCGTGAGGAAGCCGGGCGCGGGAGGGTGTGCTAATAATTCATCGGCTATATTAGACGCCTCGATGTCGTCTACCGGAAGCATTTTATCGCTCATGAAGGCAATGAGATCGTCCTTGTTCCCTTCGTTTTTGAGTATGTCGATGAGCCCCGTAGTCATCTGGAAATCGGCCGTGCGGCTCGCTTCCACGAAGATCACGTGTTGGATGTTGAGTCGTCCCACTGCCTTGGCGGTGTCATCGGTCTTCTCATAGACGAAGATCAGTAACGAATAGCCGAGTCCATAGATTTTCTGACGAGCTGATTTGTAAGGACAAGAGGACTGCGGCTGGCTGATACTCGTGACCTTCATGTCCACCTCAAGGCCGGGGAAATCGATGCCCTTAGCTGACGAGCCCTCCTCGTAGTCGTATTTGGTATGAAGATAGGCCTGGAACTTATGCTCGAAGTAGGTCCCAACAGCCTTACCATCCGTCACTCCATAGAGGGCTGGTTCATCGCGGCCAGACTCGATTTCCGCAAACGTCCTGGCTTCGGCTCTGAGAAACTCAACTGTCAAGTCGGCCATCATGCTCCTACCACGGTCTCACTTTGTTGATACTACGATGACATATATCCTCATGCGCAGGTTAAAGCCATTATACTGCCACGCTGCATGGATGCCAGACTCAACGCGCGGGGCGGCTATGCCCTGGCCCGCGCGTATACCGTGTTCAACGCCGCCCAATGCGCATTGCTGGCGGCGTGGGCCGCTCGGGCGCAGGGTGGTGTGCCTGACCGGCCACAGGAGGAGGGTTGGATATTAAGATAAAGTATGGGGGATTTCTCCTGCATCTTTCGTATATGTTCTCTAAAGGGGGGAAGGGGATGAAAGAATGGATAACCGCTGTGTTTAACAGGATTAGAAGCATTGGGCAGGGGCTATTATGGACTGGCCTGTACTTCATCCTGATTTTCTCTTTCCGTGGTTCCGATGCATGGTTCTTACTGCGGGAAGGTGAGTTGAATGTACTTGGAGACTTCCTTGCTGGGGTTTTCACTCCGGTAGCTTTTGGCTGGCTGATCTATGGATATTTCCTCCAGCGTAACGAGCTTCACCTTCAACGCAACGAGCTTCCCTTTCAGCATGAAGAGTTGCAGGAGGCGCGGAAAACGCTCTGCGTCCAGGTTAAGATGATGAAGGAGCAAGCCGCTACGGATCGCGATTGGCGGCAGCAGCAGGCAGACAGAGATTCCGACCGGAATATGGCGCTGGGGGTTATGCCAAGAATGGACGATAAGTGGCCCCGATAGCCGAACAAAATGCAAAGCAGGTTCAATAGTTCATAATCTATCCTGTGAACTATATACTGCCTGCATGAAGATTGTTTCCATTGCCAATCAAAAGGGCGGCTATAGCGCGACAGTAGGGGGAAGAAATGACTGAGTTTGAGACCGCGACGATCGCTTTTCAAAGTGCCTCTGTCCAGGCTGGGGTAGCGAGTTTAATACCCCTGATCGAAAAGGAGAAGAATCAATGTCCGACAAGTTAGAGGGGGCATTCGGCCTAACGAAGGAAGAGCACGCTGAGGCGTTTGAGCGGTACGCTAACGCTTTCCTGGTTGATGACTACCCTGAGTTACGGCCCCTGGGCGGGAAAAAGGACGGAGGCATGGATGCCCGTGTCTACAAAAATGAGACCGGCAAGACCGAGTTGGTTGTCCAAAGCTGCGTGTCGCCAGCAAACAGGGCTCGCGCCAAGATCCTAGATACTATCAAGAAGCTGACGGACAATATGCCGGAAGTGTTAATCTATTGCACTTCAGCCGTTGTCGGCACGGCGCTGGACGAAACGAAGCGGGAGTTACGTAAGAACCACAAGATCACGCTCGAAATCTGCGATGCAGCATGGTTTACCCAGCGCCAAAGAACATCAGGCAATCGGGCCGCTCTCAGTGAACAATATGCGGAGGAGGTACTCGCTCCGTTCATAAAGGGGCTACAGGGATGATCCCGCGTTTGAGGGCCGGCTGCGGGAACTCGCTCCGTTCATAAAGGGGCTACAGCCTGACAGACTCTACAGCCTTGTACTCAGCGATAAGGAGGAAAGGGTCGCGGTCCAATACCCCGAAGCCGTAAATCTTGACCGGTCTAGAGATAGCAACCTAACCAACAACATATTCGACGGGCTAATCGCCTGTGTCACAAGGGACTCAGATCCACCTAATAAGGCGTACTCCGAAGAAGACATAGTTTCCGCTGTCTGTGTAATGTTGCCGAATGGTCACGCCGAACGAATTAGAAATATTGTCCCGGCTCGTATCAAAAAACTGGTAAAGAAGAAGGCTCTCCACTTCGACACCTCTGCTGGTGGATACGTCCTTTCTTTCCCATACCGGGAAAAGGTGCAGCGCAATATACAGAAGGCTCAAGATCAAGAAATAAATTTTTTAGCAACTCTCAGTGCTGCTGTTAAAACTACTGCTGAAGACCGAGAGATCGACTATGAATTCTCGGCGGAGAGGGTCGTAGATATCGGTCATCAGTGCGTCCTGTGGTACTTGAGCGAGCAGAGTAAATCCATCGCTGATCCATCGGCCGGTCTCCTGAAGATTCTCAACACCGAGAGGTTAGTGGAAACTTACTTGGATACGACCCCTCCACCCAAAGAGAAAGGTAAGGTGATCGGTCGGGACATCATCCTCGACCTCCTCCCCCATGCCATGTACGTGACGCTGAACTCGAAAGACCAAGAGATTGCTAAATATCTAAGGGCAAAAGCCGACCTATTCATTATTCGAAGTTTCCTACAGGTTACACCAGATGTGCAGAAGGCATGCCGAAAGCTCCTAAGCAGCGATGTCCTATATCTCGACACTACGATTTTGATCCGGTGTATAGCGGAGTTCCATTCTCTCTCTGAACGGCGGCCCCTGTTAAACACCCTGGAAGCGGCTTACACCAGATGTGCAGAAGGCATGCCGAAAGCTCCTAAGCAGCGATGTCCTATATCTCGACACTACGATTTTGATCCGGTGTATAGCGGAGTTCCATTCTCTCTCTGAACGGCGGCCCCTGTTAAACACCCTGGAAGCGGCGCGAAAGTTAGGTTTTAAGCTCTGGACTTGGCTCCCCTACATTGAAGAGTTGGTCTCGCATATCAAAGGTCCCGTGCTGCTGGAGTGGCAAAATCACTTCCAGGGGTTGTCCGAAAACCAACTCGAGCCCCTGCTCCGAACCGCTCCTACCCTGCTCCGCGTTTTCCACAAACGGGCTGAGGCGGAAGGAGGGAACTTGGAGAGCATCGTTGAAGAAATTATCGGCAAGACGAATGTATTGGAAAATGCCGCCGAGTTCCTGAAGGAGGAATTTGGTGTCAGCAGTCAAGAGTTTCAGATGGGTGACGGCCTTGATGCAGAGAAACAGGCGATTTACGGCGAGTGGCTGCACGGGAAGAGGCAGAAAAACATGCCAGAGGACCGCTTCAATCTTCTAGTGCGTAACGACGTAAACTCGTACGTATCAATCCTTAATCTCCGTCGGCAAAACAAGTCCGAAGGACCGAACTATGGCCCAAAAATATGGTATCTAACCTTTGATGGGATGCCCGCAAGGATCGCGAGAGTGCTCTCTCCAGATTGGAATGCCATTTACGATATCACAATGGACCTGGGCTATCTGATAAACTGCGTGGCTACCCTGGCAAACGTGGGGGAGCTGGATACCTCGAATGAGCTACTTCCGGCTACAACGATCTTGGACGAGAATGAGATGGTACCCAGCGAAATCCGTGCGCACTACCAGGCGGAGTGGCATCCAAAAGATAAGAAATACCAGAGAGAGCGGCGATTACGGGATGCGATCCACCAATTAAAGACGGGTGAAGGAGCAACGTTCGGCCCTCTGGGGGCTACAGAGAAAGTCGACATTCTTCCAGATGAGTATATTTGAGACCGGCTACAGTCTTTGTAGCCGCATAATTGCGGTAAATAGAACTAGGGTCAGGACCTATAACCGGGCTTTTACCGGCGGCGATCGTCTGCTTCAATCGACCCCTATGTGAGGGGGATTGTCATGGCTGACCATCATTTCTGGCTGTCCGCAGCCCCATGCGCCCGGCTCCGGCCGCTGTTGCCCACCAAGGTGCGCGGTGTGCCGCGGGTCGATGACCGGCGCGTCATCTCCGGGCTCCTCCACGTCATTCGGAACGGCTGACTGTAGCGGGCTGCTCCTGCCTGCGACGGGCCGCCCAAGCCGCTCTCCAAGCGCTTCGGGCGGTGGCGCCCCGCCGGTCTGTTCAAGCGGGGCTTTGCTGCCTTGGCCCGTGCCGGTGGCGCGGCGGCCCCCGTGATGATCGCCGCGCCGCCTTTGAAGGCGCCCCGGCCTGCGGCCAGTCTGCTCAAAAAGGGGCGCTTTCGCGCGGCATGGGGCGCCCCCGGGGCGGGCGAACTCGCAACTCCCTGCCGTCTGTACCCGTGCCGGCAAACCCTTGATTCTGCTACTGACGGCAGGGCCGGACTTGAGCCGGCCTCCAGTGGGCGGTGGGGGCCCTAGATTCCTGCTCTCGCAGGAATGACAGGCGGCTACACAGCATCGGCATTTGCTCTAGGCTGACAGGGGTATTCCCTTGACATGTATTGGGGCCTCATCGCGGGACTTGGGCTTGGGCTTAAAACTGATAGTGACATCGTAGTCGAGCTTCCGCATGGAGCGGAGCAGCCGGTCGATTGTGAACTTCTCCAGTTTGCCCCGAACTAGGTTCGAGACGCTCGATTGTGGCAACCCAAGAATAGCCCCCGCTTCCGCTTGGGTGAGGCCCCGTTTCTCAATCAGCCCCCCAATGCTTAAGGCGATGGTCGCTTGCACTAAGCGTTCCTCTGGATTTGGCAGATTGAGGTCAGCGAACACGTTTCCGCTTGAAGGCGTTACTTTGATATCTGTACTCATGGCTTTTCCCCTACTCGTCCGGCTCTTCCATCTTTGCCCCCTCACTTGCCTCTTCCTTTTTCCCAAACACGTAGGCCACCCCGATGCTGAGCACATACAGCAAGAGCAGAGGGGCGGCGAGGAGCATTTGGGAGACCGCGTCGGGCGGAGTGAGGATAGCGGCCAGGATGAATACACCGACCGCGGCGTAACGGAATGCGCCAATCAGGGTCTGGTGGGTGATGAGTCCGACGCGCGCAAAGAAGAAGGCGAGGACGGGGAGTTCAAAGGTGACTCCAAAGGCGAGCAGTGTTCTGGCCGTGAAGGTCAGATACTCGCTGATTTTTAAGGTTGCCTGTACCCCGATGCTGCGGAACTCCTCCAAAAAAAATGCATACGCAATTGGCAGGACGACGGTATAACAAAAGCTGGCCCCGAGCACGAAAAAAAACGAACAGAAGAGGACAAATGGCCAGACGTAGCGGCGTTCCTGCGGGTATAAGCCTGGGGCAACGAACTGCCAGAGCTGGTAGAAAATAGCGGGACTGGCGCCAAAGAGCGCGGCAATAAAGGCTACCTTGATTTTTGTAAAGAATGCCTCAGTCGGGCTTGTGCCGATCAGCGAGTGGGGGTCGTCCGTTATCTGCTGGAGGGGCTGAGCAAGAAAATCAAACAGCACATTGGCAAAGAAATAGGCCGGCAGGAAGACAATGAAAATGGCGAGCAAAGACCGAATGAGGCGGCGGCGCAGCTCATCCAGATGGTCGGTGAGCGGCATGGACCGGTCGTCATAGACCATGTCCTAGTTGTCCCCTCCGGTGCTCTCTTTCTTTTCTGGCGTTTCCGAAGATCGGGACGAGTCGGCAGGGGCAGTCGGCAGGGCCGTAGAGTTCGCCCGTGCGTTACGCTCGGCTGCACGCACTTCTTCGTCCAGCATGATCTGGGCATTATCGAGCTCTTCAGTGATCCCACTCGTTGCCCGGCGCAACTCGGCAAAGGCTTTGCCCAAACCGCGGGCCGCTTCGGGCAGGCGCTTTGGACCGAGGACGATCAGTGCCACGACCATAATGACCACTAATTCCGGCATCCCGATTCCGAACATATTTGCCTCTCGGGTTACGGTAGTATAATCGAAAAACCGGCGCAAGTTATGGCCAGGGCCCGGTAGGGGGGGCACTCTCCCGGCCCGGTAAGGAGCGATCAATGTTACAGACAGGCATCGTGCTGGACGCACGCTATCAGGACCACAACCCAGGTCCGGGTCATCCGGAACGGGCGGATCGGATCGGCACCCTACTCAGCCGCTTCGCGTCCTATGAACGAGACGGGTTGAAACGGTTTGACCCCAGACGGGCGACGCATGAAGAGATCGCCTTGGTCCACGACACCAGCCTGATTGGCCAGGTCGCTGCCTCTGCCGGTCTTGAAGCAGCGGCCTTTGACGCGGATACCCGCGTATCCGCACAGTCGTATGAGACGGCCCGCCTCGCCACTGGCGGTCTGTTGACCCTTCTGGATGCGGTCATGGAGCGCGAGGTGGACAACGGTTTCGCCTTGGTGCGACCGCCCGGTCATCATGCCGAACGCAATCGGGCCATGGGCTTTTGTCTGTTCAACAGCGTTGCTATTGGGGCGCAATATCTGCGGGAACGCTTTGGGATGAGCCGGATTCTGGTGATGGATTGGGACCTGCACCACGGGAATGGCACCCAGCACAGTTTCTATGACGACCCCGGCGTGCTGTATCTCTCGACCCATCAATATCCGTACTACCCCGGCACAGGAGCCGCCGAAGAAGCCGGCCAGGGCAGCGGCGAGGGCTATACCGTCAACCTGCCGCTCAGTGCTGGCTGGGGGGATGCCGCCATTGTGCCGCTCTTTGAAGAGGTGATCGATCCTATTTGTCGGCAATTTCAGCCCGAGTTCGTGTTAATCTCCGCCGGCTTTGACGCCCACGCCCGCGACCCCCTCGGCGATCTGACCGTCACGGCAGAAGGCTTCACTGCCCTGGCACGTATCCTCCTGCGCGTGGCACGGGACCAGGCCCAGGGCCGCTGCGCCGCTATTCTCGAAGGCGGCTACGACCTGGAAGGGCTGGAAACCTCAGTGGTCCATGTTCTGGACGAAATGGGCGGCGACCGGCTAGACTATCCGCTCCCGGCATATGAACGCCAAGGCCTGCTCCCCAACGTCCGGGCCGTACAGCGGCGTCATTGGGAGTTGCCGACGACTACCTAATTGAGCGACGCGTTAGGCGGCCTCACTCAGCAACAGGCGTGAGACTGAACACGCGCGCGTATTTTGCAGCGGTCTTCACGTCTTCTCGACAAAGAGCCTCCCGCACATCGTCAAGACGGTACGCGTCTTCAAGAGAAAGGTATGGCGACCATCCTTCAGGCTCTTCCAGGAGTTCTCCGTCAACTTCTGCAACGTCGTTTCTTTTGTGAACAAATTTCGTCCGTTTTCTCTTACTCATTCCGCGGATACTCACGCCAGGCACGGAGAACTTCGTGACTTTCGTTCTGAAGTCTTCTGACTCCCGGCACCCCTTGTCGTGGTGGTATCGGGGTAAAACCAAACACTTCGGCATCCCAGTCAATCCACTTGACCGGGAAGCCAATAGTCTGAGCATAGTTGTACGCTTCTGGGGATTGATACTGATAGCTCTCCCATCCGTTTCTGTTCAACTCGCAAATACCTCTTACAATGATGCCTTCAACGCCTACGACAAGGTCCCCGGCTCCTACACTTAATAAATTCCACATGATCCTATTGACTTTAGGAGCATTGGCGTATCCGGCAACACGCACTAGCGAATCAACTGTTTGAAGGAACGTCTCTTCATCATCCCCCCTAACTAGAGCGCAAAGGGTGCGCAGGTCCCCGGGACCAGGCCAACCTTGAGCTACCACTTTGCGATGTTTTAGCTCCTCGTAGGAAGTATTTCTCCGATCGATGGCAAGCCACCATGTAGTCATAGCCTTATCCCCCTTCCCATCTTGAGCCTTAACCTCAGTCCGGGGCCGCCCGCTCGGCATGAATCTCTGCGTGCGCGGCTATGACCTTCTCTGCTTTGAGTTGAGCGATCTGCTGTTCGGAATAGTTGAGCAGGCGGCGTAGCACGCTATCCGTATACTCGCCCAGCAGCGGGCCTGGGGCAGCCACATAGCCTGGCGTTTTCGAGAGTTTGAACGGCGGCCCGTCAAGGATGACATCCTCCGTCTTGCCGTTTTCCTGGGCCGGCAACCGCGCCCAATACCCCCGAGCCCGCAGGTGCGGGTCGCGGTCCAAATCTTCCCCGTTGGCGACCACACCGGCGGCGATACCGGCTTCTTGTAAGCGGGACATGACTTCTTCCGCGGTATGCTGCTGGGTCCAGGCTTCAATATGACTGTCCAAAGCGTCTTGATGCTGGATACGGTCTGCAAGGCTGGCAAAGCGGGGCTCGCGCGTCCAGGCAGGCTGTCCCATAACCTGACACAACTGCTGCCATTCTTCCTCGGTGAAAACGGCAATCGCGCACCAGCGGTCATCCCCTTTGCAGCGATACACCCTGTGCGGAGCCGCGGGTGCTTCCTGGGAACGATTGCCGACCGGCTGACTTTGTGTCTGATTATTCAGAATGTCGAGCAAGCCCGGCCCGACCAGACTGGAAATCGCCTCAAACTGCGCCAGGTCAACGAACTGCCCCTGGCCGGTCTGTTTGCGATGCCACAGGGCTATCAGTACGGCTAGCGCGCCGCTATAGCCGCCGGTCATGTCTGCGTACGAATAGCCCCAGCCGGCCGGCTCGTGACCGGGATGACGCATCTGGAGCGTATAGCCGGACAAGGCCTGGAGCGTCGGGCCATAGCTGACATAATCCTTGTGCGGCCCGGTGTGCCCAAAGCCGGACATGGAGACCGCAATAATATCGGGCTTGATTTTTTTGAGGCTGTCATAGTCGAGCCCCCAGTTGCGCATGACCCGGGCGCTGAAATTGTCGATCACCACATCCGATATGGCCGCCAGTTTTTGGGCGATGGCAATCCCACGCGGATCGGCCATATTGATAACCGTACTCTCCTTACCGCGGTGCAGATTGCCCGAAAAGCCGCCTCGCCGCGTCCCCAGATCGAGTGTATCGCGCCGCTCGATTTTAATGACCTCAGCACCCTGGTCGGCCAGGATACGCACCGCGACCGGACCGGCGACCACCCAGGTGAAGTCAAGAATGCGGATGCCTTCGAGCGCGCGGCGGCCTGTTCGTTGAGAGGTCATTGGGCAACCTACACGGCCTCAGAGATATCTTCCTTGGGCTGTGCGGGACCCTCTGATTCGGTGGGCGGAAAGACCAGAGAGGCGACGACCGTAGCGGTCAGGACAAGCGCGATCACGCCCAAGGAGAGGCCAATGGGGATATGATACACATCAACCAAGACCATTTTGACGCCAACGAAGCTCAGCACCACGCCAAGGCCGTAGCGCAGATAGACAAACAGATCGAGCACACCGGCAATCAGGAAGTACAAGGCGCGCAGGCCCAGAATGGCAAAGACATTTGAGGTGTAGACAATGAAAGGATCGTCGGTGACGGCAAAAATGGCGGGAATCGAGTCAATCGCAAAGATCAGGTCTGTACTTTCTACGGAAATGAGGACGACCAACATGGGGGTGGCAAAGAGCCGCCCCTGATGCCGGACGAAGAAGTGTTGGCCCTCGTATTTGTCCGTGACCGGCAGCACACGCCGCAGGAGTCGAATCGCCGGGTTATCCTCCGGATCGGATTCGGTCTCGTCCGAGACGGCAATCTTGATCCCGGTGAAGATCAGGAAGGCCCCAAAGAGATACATGACCCAGTGAAAATAGTGCAGCAGCGTTGCGCCGACGGCAATGAAAACACCGCGCATGACCAGCGCGCCGAGAATCCCCCAGAACAGAATCCGGTGCTGATACGCCAGGGGAACGGAAAAATAGGAGAAGATCAGTAAGAAGACGAAGATGTTGTCAACGCTGAGTGATTTTTCGATCAGATACCCGGCCAGAAATTCCAGGGCCGGCTCAGACCCGCTGGCATAATAAATACCCGCGTTAAAGACCAGAGCGAGGCCTATCCAGACCATGCTCCATATCCCGGCCTCCTTGCGCGACACTTCGCGTGCTTCACGGTGGAAGACCCCCAGGTCCAGGAACAGCAAGATAAGAACAATGAGGGTGAAACCGATCCAGAGGCCGATGCTGGATGACATGCGTACGCTCGTGAGTCTAGCGGTCTGTGACGGTTAAATTCTCGTAGATTTCCTGGTAGCGGGCGGCCGCCTGATCGATAATCTCCTGCGGCAGATGCGGAGCCGGCGGTCTGCGGTCCCAGCCCAGGGAAATCAGATAATTCCGAATAATCTGCTTGTCATAGCTGTCCTGAGATTTGCCGGGCTGATAGCTTTCGCTCCGCCAAAAGCGCGACGAGTCCGGCGTAAAGGCTTCATCAATAAGAATGAGCTGCCCGTCGCACTGGCCAAACTCGAATTTGGTGTCCGCCAAGAAAAAGCCTCTGGTTTCCGCATAGGCGTGGGCCTTGTTGTACAGGGCCAGGCTGAGGTCCCGTACCTGAGCGGCCAGGTCCGCGCCAATCAAGCGTTCGACCTCCGCAAAGGCGATATTCTCGTCATGCTCACCCTCCGGGGCTTTGGTTGAGGGGGTAAAGATGGGCTCGGGTAAGCGGGCGCTCTCCTGTAGTCCCGAGGGCAACGGAATGCTGCACACGGTTCCACTCGCCCGATATTCCTGCCAGCCGGACCCGGCCAGATAGCCCCGAACGATACATTCAACTGGTAACGGTTCCGCCTTTTTGACCAACATGGAGCGACCGGCCAGACGGTCACGAGCGGACTGAAAAACAGCCGGGAATGCCTCCACGTCAACCGAAATAAGATGGTGCGGCACGATGTCGGCCAGGCGCTCAAACCAAAAGCGTGACACTTGGGTCAAGATCCGCCCCTTGCCCGGTATGCCGTCGTGCAGCACGACATCAAAAGCCGAGACCCGGTCGGTTGCAACGATCAACAGATAGTCGTCGGTTTCGTAAATATCACGGACTTTTCCACGGCGGGGCGGCGGGAGTCCTTCCACACTGGTTGTTAAGATAATGGGTTCGTTCATGACGCTGTTTTCTCTCTCCTGGACAAATCCAATATGCTCATAACAGACACCATTCTCATTCTAGCAGACTGACGATTCTTCTCTACATCCCCCAGAACCTAGCTGTCCTTTTTCTCGGGTTCAGCCTGCCCGAGCTGAAACGCGACCAGCTCCTTTTGCTCAACAATGTTTCCGCTCACCAGATCGGTGGTGGTACTTTTCACCATGCCAACACCAGGGGTGTACCATTCGGTATAGTGAAAACCGCGTCCGCTCGTCCGGGTAATCTTGGTCTCCACCCGCAGACAGTCTGTGTACGTCCCGGCCTTGACCACCACTGGCTCCTGCTCCGATCCAAAACGATAGAGCGCCGTGAGCTGGGACTCCTCGCCCCATTCACCAATCCGGACCGCGTGCCACTCTTCACGCTGGTTTTCGCTCTTGCTGGCGATATCGAGCGGGAAGACGGGGGCAGAGGATTCACCTATGGTCCCGGTTGAAACCAGGGTCGTGCGCTCATTATTGCCGTAGACATGGTTGGTATTCCGGACCAGATAGCCCTCATAGGGATAGTACAAGACCGGCAGGACATCCTTCGGCGCAGTCGGCGTGACACCGGGGTGGGCTTCATCCAGCACCACAGCGTCAAGCTGGAGGCGCGGGATATGCTGCTGTCCTTTCACCTCCACACTGAGTTCCGCCTGTGTGTCATACCACGCGCCAGACAGCGTATAGACCCAACGACTGCCCGGCGTATGCGGGAAGAGGGGAGCGACTTGTTGCCACGCGCCAACAGGAGAAGCGGTCTCATCTCCGGTACGGGGGGCATCTGTTTGACTGAAAACCAGACTGGCCACGATGAGGAGAGCGACGATCACAGGTATCGGTTTCACTTTGAGGGAGCTCTTTTGCTTCGGACTGGGTTGGACCATTCGGATCATGAGGTATTATAGCCTAAATCACGCCAGCCTGCTTCAGTGCCGAGAGGCGATCTGCCTCAAGCCCGAGCTCGCTACCATATACCTCACTATTGTGCTCGCCCAGGAGGGGCGGACGGCGGGCAATGCGCCACGGCGTCGTGGTAAAGTGGATGGGACCGCCGGGGTAGTGGACCGTGCGGCCTAACTCTGGGTGTTCAATATGGGAGAAAAAGCCGCGCGCATTCAACTGGGGATCATCCACCAAGGCTTCGGGTGGTCGGACCATGGCATACGGAATACGCCGGAGTTGGGCGCCTTCCATGAGTTCGGCCACGCTGTAGTCTTTGGCCCAGTCATCGAGGATATCAAACAGGTGTTCGGCATGCTCCCTTCGATAGACCAAGTCTTCCCAGCGTGCATCGTCAAGGTCCTGGGCTTTCCTGTCTCCTTTGACCCATTCGACCAGCGAGGTCCAATCCCCTAACGAGCAGTGCATGACATAGCCGTCGCGACACCGAGCCACGCGAAAGTAGCGACTCCAGTGCAGGCTGCCGCGCCGACTCTCAATGCCCAGCCCCTGGTGATAAAACGGGGCTACATGTTCGACTGCCCCGGCGACGGCTTCCTGCATGCTCACGTCCACCCACTGGCCCTCGCCCAGGCTGTCCCGCGTCCACAGGGCCAACAGCGTGCCGATCGCGGCAAAAAAGGCGGCGCTATGGTAGGCTTGCAGGCCCATGGCGTGCAGCGGTGGCTCATCGGGAAACCCGTTGGTCCAGATCATGCCACCCAGGGCCTCGGCCACCATGTCCGAGGAGCGGTAGGCTTGGTAGGGTCCGGTCTGTCCAAAGGGCGTAATCGAGGTGAGTACCAGATTTGGGTTGAGTTGCTTCAGCTCGTCATAGCCCAGGCCGAGCCGGGCGAGTGTCCCTGGCGCGGCTGACTCGACCAGCACGTCCGCTGTTTCTACTAGCCGCTTGGCCAACTCCTGACCGGCGTGCTGGTTCAGGTCGAGGGTGATGCCCCGTTTGCTGGTATTATAGAACCAAAACAGCAGGCTCCGGTCAGAAAGAGGAAACGTGTCCAGCATCTCGTGTCTGGTGGAGGACACGTTTCCTCTTCGGTGTGGTTGGCCATCGAGAAACGGACCAATGCGACGCGTGGCGTCCCCCTCCGGTGGCTCGATCTTGATGACATCCGCCCCCATATCGCCAAAGAGTTTGGCGCACATGGCCCCTCTGAGGTCGGTCAGGTCGAGAATCCGGAGTCCGGATAGGGCAGTCATACCGGCGTACTCCCTTCGCACTGCTCGCTACAATTTGACAAACACATCCCTGGCCTCTTCGCTGGTCAGTTGAGAGACACTCGTAATCCTATCGCTGAAAGGTGTGAGCGAACCCAGTGAGCTGGTGCCAACATCGATCAGAATCGAGAAGAGCGAGAAGCCGAGCGCATTCTTCTCTGTGGTAAAGCGTTCGGCCCAGTCTGCGTGGACCTGGCATTCGCCGTCGGTAATAAACACGATATCACCCCGCTGAAAACGAGATTCATGAATGCATCCTAGGGCTGCGTCGAGGGGTTTTTCAAAATCGGTCCCACCGCCGGGGAAGTATTCCGCCAGCTCCAGAACCTTGTCCATGTCCGCTTCATAGCGCACCCGCGTATTGAGATCGACGCTGTACAGGGGCGCATCCGCGGACGAGAAACAAATCGCCCGAAACCGGCGTCGTTCGCGTCGGGCAATTTCAAGCAGCGTGAGCGTGAGCGCTTTGGCCCAGACTTCTTTGTCTCCCCGCATGGACGAGCTGCCGTCAAGGCAGACGATAAGCGGGCCTTTGCCCTGCGCCTCCACCCCGCGCAGGTCGTACTGCAAGAGCTCGTTATCCACAAAGCGCCGGATAAAGTCCTGGCGTAACAGGGGATGCTGCAAGCTCACCATCTCGTGGGGGAGCAAGCGGCTGAGTTCCGCCCCGATGCCCACCTCAAAGACTTCGTCCGTTGTGCGTTCGAAGTTTTTCCGCCGCAGGGCGAGCGCCTGGTGCTTCATCCGCCCGACCATCTTGGCAAGCTTTCTCAGCTTGTCATTCCCAGCCAGACGCTTCCCCAGTTCAATCTGGCGGCCGGGGGAAGATTGGTGGCCCCCACCAACGGCCAACCCCCACGACTCGGCCTCCTGGGTCGCGTCGTCGAGATTTTGCGCAACCGTAATCGCTTCTTTGAGAAAACGATTATGGGTCTCCTGCTGGACCCGAGACAGGTCGTGGTTGAGTTGTTGAGCCAAACGTCGCAGCCGGGTGTCTTCCGCCCGCGCTTGGCTGGCCATACGCTCGGCCGTCTGTTCGAGCATCTCTTTGCCTTCTTGTGAGACATCCTCCCCAGCGTCCGCTTGTTCGACAAGTTCTTTTGCATTCAGGGCCTCGTCGATGCGTTCTTGCACCAGCGCTTCTTGCTGCTCTATATTCCAGACATCAAGTAAGTCGCGCCGGGTCAGCGTCTTTTCAGATTTCAGCACGCGGAGAGCGCCTTCGCCTAAGAGCACGGTGGCTAGTCCGGCCCGCCCTTCATCCAGGACGGTTGCTTCTCTCAGCAGGTTCGCCAACTCGCCGGTATGCAGCGCGGTGAGTAACTCCCGGTTCACCGCCGCGCTGGGGAGCACAGCGTCCGTTTTGAAAAAGATGACGTTATATTTGAAGAGCGCGCAAAAAAGGTCGCGCAGGAGCGCCCGAAAGTGCGGCAGGAGGGGAGCCCCGCTCTCTTCAAGGCGCTGTAAAGAGGGGGAAGCGGCGCGGAGCTGCTCATAGACCGCCCGGTCATACGCGTCGCTCTCAACCCAATAGACATTATCCGGCAGCGGCTCTGGTGGAGGGAGGCTGAACTGGGATTTTTTCTTGGTGCGCCGTCGAGGCATGGTGATCTTTCGGACCCTTCGACTGGGCTCAGGACAGGCGGCTTAGAGCCGTTCTAATAACTGGCCCTGGATCTCTTGAATTTCCTGTTTCGCCCTTTCAACTCTATCGATGGCGCGCCCGACCTCCTGAACGTGTTGGTGGATTTCCTCTACCTTGGTCAGAATATTCCGAATTTTGGTGTGCGCCTCGATGATAGCACGGGCGCGCTGCTCCGCGTCCTCCCAGGGACGCTCGGCATAGTCGCGTAACTCTCTGGTCTGAAACAGGAGTTCCTGCACCTCATCCTCATAGCCATGAATCAAGCCATGAATCACGGTATGCACGGTGGCCTGCTCTGACGGCTCCTTCCATAAAACGTGTTCAAGAAAGAATACGTCGGTTTCGGTTACGGTACTGCGTCCGTCCAAACAGGCCACGGCTTGCAGCAGACCGACACTCTGGCGGTAGCGACGGTCGGACGCCAGAATATCTTGTGTCCGCAGCTCCCGGCGCACCTCGGCGATGACCCCCAGAACGGCGTCGGGGATGGTGACGGCCTGGGCCTCGGTCTGCAATTGGCGCAGCTCGTCGAGAGTCAGCGTCGTGCGCTCAGCCGGTCTGTGCGCCTGGAGCATGTGCAGAAAGCGAAAGTCCTCCTGGATGTAATCCACGGCGAAGCGCAGCAGGAAGCGGTCGTACAGCGCAACGAGTTCGTCGTCCTCGGGCAGTTCATTGCTGGCTCCGAAGAGCGTCAGGAGCGGTACCGCTGCCGCCTCTTTGCCGTTGTGAAAGACCCGCTCGTTGATAATGCTGAGGATCGCATTCAAGATCGAGGAACTGGACTTGAAGACTTCGTCCAGAAAGGCGATGTGCGCCTCGGGCAGTTTATTATCCGTGACCCGGCGATAGTCGTCGGCTTCGAGCGATTTGAGGCTGACCGCTCCAAAGAGTTCTTCCGGCGTGGTGAATTTCGTCAACAACCACTGGAAATAGTGCGCCCCGGTAATCCGGCGACACAACTCATCCGCCAGCATCGACTTGGCCGTCCCCGGAGGGCCGATAATCAGGACGTGCTGGGAGGCTAACAAGGCCGCCAGCGCACCATCGATGAGGGCGTGCCGTTCGAGAAAACGGTGTTGGAGTTCCGCCCGGATTTTTTGCAGTTTTTCTTGCGGAGTCACAAGCCCGATCCTTCAGCACTCTTTTCAGGAGAGAAACCCTACGCTAGCAGATAGGGGGGAGGGCCTCAATTCCGAAGCGTGCGCCCTACAGACCTCTAGCGCCCGTATAGATGGATCGTTTATAACAATCCCCGACAAGACTCTTCATTCTCGTAAGGAGGGAAGCATGGCATTAGCGCTTGATGGCATAAAAGTTCTCGAACTCACGCGGGTCGGGCCCGGTGCGTTCTGTACCATGATGCTGGCGGACATGGGCGCCGAGGTATTGAAAATCGAGCCACCCCCCGCCGGGAAGCTGGCCGGCTCGGGCGCGTCACCCAAGCCGGACGAGGCCCGCAAGCTGGCCACCAGCTTCACGAATCGGAACAAAAAGAGCCTCACCCTGAATTTGAAAGACCCGGCCGGACAGGACATCTTGCACGCCTTAGCCAAGGAGTACGACGTGCTGGTCGAAGGCTTCCGGCCCGGCGTGATGCAGCGGCTGGGCGGTGACTATGAGACCCTGCGGGCCATCAACCCCGGCATCGTCTACTGCTCTTTGAGCGGTTACGGCCAGGACGGTCCGTACCGGAATTTCCCGGCTCACGACCTGAATTACCTCTCTTTGAGCGGTGTCCTGGACCTGATTGGACCGCCCGAGGGTCCGCCCTCTATTCCGCTGAATATTATTGCCGACTATGCCGGCGCCTCCATGCACGGCGCGCTCGGTATCATGTTTGCCCTGTTTGCCAGACAACAGACCGGCCAGGGTCAGTTGGTTGATATCTCCTATCTGGACACCACGATTTCACTGCTTGCGGCTACGCCCAACGTCCGGGATTATTTTGCCGACGGGACCATGCCGGGCCGTGCCAAGGGAGTCTTTGGCGGCGGATACGCCTATTACAGTGTGTATCAGACCAAAGACGGCAAACAGCTCTCCATCGGCTGCACCGAGCCTTGGCTGTGGAATAATGTCTGTGAGGCCCTGGACCGGCCGGACTGGAAGGACTGCGGCATGAAGATGGGAGATTTCTCTCAGCACTCAACCGAACGTCATCAGCAGGTGAAAAAAGAACTCCAAGACATTCTGCTCACCAAAACGCGCGATGAGTGGTACGATTTTTTCACCAAAGCCGATGTGTGTGTCGGAAAAGTCTACGAGGTGCCCGAAGTCTTTGCAGACCCACAGGTGCAACATCGCGAGATGGCGGTCGAGCTTGAGCATCCCCAAGCCGGAAAAGTGACCCAGGCCGGGGTGGCCATTAAGCTGTCGGATACACCGGGCTCGGTCCGCTCCTTTGCTCCCGCGCTCGGGCAGCATACGGACGAAGTTCTGAGCGATGTGGGCCTGAGCGCAGAGCAAATCGCCCAACTCCGCGAGAAACACGTGGTGTAGCAATAGGAACTGGGGGCTAGCGAGGGAGTTGGGCTTCCCTAGTCCCTCACCCCTTCTCTAATGCGTCTGTCCTTCGACCTTGGGACTCTCGTGCTCTACGACCCGCCCGAAGGGTTTGTCCCTCCCGCCTGTTTTCGGTGGGATGGCCGGGTTGATCGGTGGCGGACCCAAGCCCATCACTATCGCCAGGTAGTTGAAACCTTCAAGCAGCACGAGACCGCCTATACGAATGCCGCGCCGGCTTACCGCACGCTGACCCTGTCCAGTCGCTTGACCCAAACGCCGCGCTCGTTTCAGAGCGACGCGCTTGAGGCCTGGGTCAACGCGGGACGACGCGGCACGATCATCCTGCCGACCGGTGCCGGGAAAAGCTATGTTGGCCAAAAGACTATAGAAATTGTTCAGCGGAGCACTCTGGTCGTTGCCCCAACGATCGATCTCATGAATCAGTGGTACGACCTGCTGTGCGCGGCGTTCGGCGAAACGGTCGGGCTGATTGGCGGGGGGTATTATGAAATTGAGGATCTGACGGTGACAACCTATAGCAGCGCGTATCGGCATATGGACCGCCTGGGCAATCGATGGGGCTTGGTGATCTTTGACGAATGCCATCACCTGCCGGGCGAAGTGTACAGCCACGCTGCGGAGATGTGTCTGGCCCCCTATCGCTTAGGGCTGACGGCGACGCCGGAACGTGCCGATGGTCGTGAGGCCCTGCTCGATACCCTCATTGGCTCACGAGTGTATGCCAAAGGGATTACCGAGCTGGCCGGTGAGTATTTGTCCGACTACGTCGTTGAACGCCTCAAGGTCACGCTCACGCCAGAGGAAGAAGCGGAATACCGTCAGGCCCGCAGCACATTCTACGATTTTATTGTGGATCACGGCATCGTCCTGGACGGCCTGGCGGGCTGGCATCGCTTCATTCGTGAGAGCGCGACGAGTCGGAAGGGCCGGAGTGCTCTGCTGGCCCACCAGCGGGCAAAAAAACTGGCCTTGGGAACCCAGGCCAAGCTCCGCACTCTTGATTTCCTGCTGAAAAAACACGCCCGTGACCGGACCATTATTTTCACCAGTGATAATGACACGGTCCACGCAATCTCCGCCGCGTTTTTGATTCCAGCCCTTACCCATCAAACGCCGACAAAGGAACGCAGAGCCATACTCGAAGCCTTTAACCACGGGGAGTATCTGGCGCTGGCCACGTCAAAAGTGTTGAACGAAGGCGTGAATATCCCGGAAGCCAGTGTCGCCATTATTCTGTCCGGTTCCGGTTCCACCCGTGAGCATGTGCAGCGTCTGGGTCGGATTCTGCGTAAACGGGAAGGCAAGCAGGCGATTTTGTACGAAGTCATTACCGCGGGAACGGTGGAGGAACGCATCAGTGACCGGCGCCGTCAACACGCTGCCTATCAAGTCTGAACAACGGGAGAGATAGAGAGAAGCGTATATTCCCTCTCCCCTCAAGGAGAGAGGGTGAGGGTGAGGGGTGTCAAGATGGTTCAGGAAAGCAGTTCGCTCATTAACCTGCCGAATCTGATTAGTTTTCTGCGTGACCGGCTCTCCCTGACAGAGGGTGACATCAGGATTGAACGGCATGAAGCCGGCTATTCAAACGAGACATTTTTTGTCTCCTGGGGAGACAAGCACTGGGTCCTGCGGCGTCCGCCGAGCGGAGACCTCCTGCCGACCGCCCATGACATGCTGCGTGAATACCGGGTGCTGTCAGCCCTTGCCGCCTTTGACGTGCGGACTCCACAGCCAGTGATTGCGTGTGAAGACCACGACGTTCTCGGTGTCCCCTTTTATCTGATGCAGCGTGTGGACGGTATCGTGATCCGTGAGACGCTCCCGGAAGTTTTCGATGCAAGGCAGGACCGCCAACGACTGGGCGAAGAATTAATCGACGCGCTCGCCGAGCTCCACGCCGTGCAATGGCAGGGCACGGACCTGGAAGGCATTGGTCGGCCGCAGGGCTATCTTGAACGCCAACTCAAGCGCTGGACCAAACAGTGTGAGCTGACCGTGCCGCATACCCGGCCATTGCCCGGACTCGAGGCCGTCGGCGACTGGCTGCAGCAGCGGCTGCCGCCGGCAAGTGAAGCGACGCTTGTGCATGGGGATTACAAAGTCGATAACGTGATGTTTCGGGCGTCTCGACCGGCCCGCTTGGTCGCCATATTCGATTGGGAGATGGCGACCCTCGGCGACCCGTTAACCGACCTCGGCTGGCTGCTCAGCTTCTGGGGACCGACCGGTGATGAACGAGACACCCCGGACCTGATTGACAGCAATGCCATGACCCAGTTGCCGGGCTTTTTATCTCGCGAAGAGATGGCCGCGCGCTATGCACAACGCACCGGTCGAACCATGGAACACTTTCCCTTCTACCGCTGCTTGGCGGTCTGGAAGTACGCCATCATTCTGGAGGGCCTGTATCGGCACTATCTCGAAGGAACCGCGGCCAATCCGAAAGCCGCCGAATTTGCGTGGAAGGTGCCCCAGCTCGTGCAGCGCGCCCAGCGGATTATGGCCGAGGCCGGGTAGGTGTGGCGTTGAGAACCGTCTTCGCTCGGCCCGGCAGCGACAGCCACGCCCCAGGAGCCAACAGACAATAGCCTCACCCTCCCCAACGAATTCGACCAGGGGCTTCGCCCCCTGGACCCCGGACATAAAGATTTAAGAGCTAATGCTGGTCGATCACATCCTGAATGGGGAGCGGCTGTCAAAGTGCCACGCCCGATTCTCGGGCAGCAACGGGTCAGTCTTCGTCGAAGACCTCAATTCGAGCAACGGCACCCGCGTCAACGGCACCGTCTGTCCGCCCTTTCAACCGATGCGGATACGGCCCGGCGACCTGGTTGATGTCGCCGGCCTTCCCTTGCGCGTCTCGGCCTGAGCAGCGCGTGCCACAGAGAAACAGCCCATGAGAACGCGCAGCCGGGAAATCAATATCTTCAGCATGTGTGCTGAGTCTGGTCCTGAGCCACATCGAAGGGCGGAGTCGAAGCATGGATGCCGGATCACATCCGGCGTGATGAGCGCGCGACGGCTTGGCTAGAGCCTATCGTCAAACGCCCTAGTCCGCTTCGAGGTCGGACGGGTCGAGTTGATGCCAGACCACTTCTCCCGCTTCGATCTCGGGCTGTATCCGGTCATCCTGGCGCAACCCCGCGATGACCGCATGGGCCGGGTTCCCGGTAAACCGCGTCAGGAACTCCGCATTTCGCTTGGCCCGGGTGGTGTCGCGGCCATTGGCCGTGAAGGAGATTTCCACGGCAAGATAACACGGCTCGCCGGCTTGGTCGGTGGCGGTCATAATCAAGTCGGCCTGCCGAAAGCTGCGCAGTTCATTGGGCAGAATGGCGGTGGTGTCCGCAGCCTCGGTCAAGTCCCACAGGTCGTCACGGCTCAGGGTGCGGGTGCGGCGCAGCCCCAGGCCGCGGGCAATGCTGGCGGCGTCTTCAATGGCCACGGTTCTGGCGTGAGCACCTTTGAGAATGCCCATGTCATCGCGCAGGCTCTTCACGTCGGCTTTGAGCCCCTTGACATCGGTTTCGAGCGTGTCCAGGCGGTGCTCTACTTTGTCAAAGCGCTGGTTGGTGGTTTCGACAAAGGCGGCAAAGCGCTCGGGCAGTGCGAGCAACTCGCGGGTCAGCAGCCGGGCGCGCAGGGCTGCGAGCCAGTGCGGATGCTCGTCCAGGACTTGGAGCAGGTCTTCTATGGTGGTGATGGTGGTCATGACGGCCTCGTGCAATACATCTACGCGCCTGCCCGGTGCGGGTCAAGACATCTCTCCAGGGATATCCCTCGTCCAACCGTGAGCCGGACGGGCGGCTGAGGGAAGAAACCGGTGAGACCGACGCGGAGGGAAACGAGGGGCACGGCATGGAACATGTGCCCGCCCGGCCGGCCGGCACGCGGCTGGGGGACTACCGGATTGAGTCCGTCCTGGGCGGGGGCGGGTTCGGCATCACCTATCGGGCGTGGGACACCAATCTGAACAAAATCTTTACGCTCAAGGAATACCTGTCCGCGGAGCTTGCGACGCGCACGCAGAGCAGCACCGTGGTGCCGAACTCCAGCGCGGACGCCGCGGACTACCACTGGGGGCTGACCCGGTTTCTGGACGAGGCGCGCAAACGGCGTTGAGTTTCTATAATTGACGATGGCCAGGGTCTGCGGACACCGTCGGCCTATTGCTCAACCTCGGTGCGGATATCAATGCCAGATGGGAAATACCTGGATACTCGTGACGGCGGGAGAATCGGCTTCGCACCTCCTTCAATCTCTGAGCAGCAATTCCTTAGCCCGGCCAAAGAGCGTCTTCACCGACGGGGCGATCAAGTCCCATTCTGGGTCGTGACGCTTGCCGCGACGGTGCAGCATCACGTTAAAGCAACTGATTGCGCCAAAGCGATAGCCGGCCAAGGCGCGATACCAATTGATATCGGGAACTTTGCGTTGCATGCCCTCTTCGTACAACGCCACGAGTTCGCCAATCGGCGGGGTGGTTGAGACCGGACGGCGCTCGGCGTCCCAGCTTTCCGGGTCAATAAAGACCAGCAACCAGCCGAGGTCGAGGATATGTCCGCTGATACCGGAAATCTCCCAATCCAGGAGGGCCACCAGTTGCTCGTCCGCGGGCTGTAAAGAGGACACCTGTCCTTCCTCGACCGGCAGATGCGGGACAGGTTTCCTCTTTTTGTCAAATAGCAGATTGGTCCCCTGATAGTCACCATGAAAGAGGCCGATTGGAGGGTCCGCGGGCTGGTGGGTCAGCAGGAGGGCACGTACCTCTTCACCCCAGGTGACCCATTCCGGCTCCGCGGCTTTGGCTAAAATGGGATCCCAGAAGCGGATTTCCTGTTCGAGCGAGCGGGGCGCTTCCCAGCCGGCCAGTTCGGTTTGCCAATCGAGCTGATGGACCTGGACTAAAGCCTGTACCCCCTGCCGGTAGAGCAGCGCGACGGCCGCGGCATCCCGGCTAAACGATGCGTCGGGTTCCCAGACGTGGAAGGTGCGGCCGGGCAGGCGTTCGACCATCAGGTACGGTACCTCAAACCAGCGCAGGTCATCCCCCGCCCAACGTACTTCAGGGACAGGCACGCCGTTCTTCTTGAGCGTGCGCAGTAAAGGCGCTTGGCGCAGGACATCGGTATTCCCACTTTGGCGAACGCCTTTGGGCGGTAAACGCATGACCAGAGATTCGTTCGCGGTCTGTCCGTCTTTTTCATACGTCACAGTGAAGCCAAAACTCAGCCCGGCATGGCCCGGCATGGCCTCGACCTGGTGTACGCTCGCGTCTTGGCCATAATGGCTCAGACAGAATGCTTGTAATTGTTGGGTGAGGACAGGTATCTCAACGGCCATACGATTCTCCTTGGTGCACAGCCTTTCCTCTCAACCGATCCGCCTCTCTGAGAAGGATGGGGAAGCGTGCTTGCGCATGCAACCATATTCCAACCCAACTGCCTAGTAGGAAGCTGGTGGCCTGTGGTCGATTGGGCTTGACGAACCACACGACTCTGGCTGTAAAGAGACTGGCAAAGACTGGCCCTGCTGGAGAGAAACTTCTCATGGATGGAAGTCGTAGAGGGTGATGAGTATGCACTATGAGCTAACCGCTGAGGACCGTGCAGAGCTCCAGGCCCGCGGGATATTACCCGAGACGATTGCAACCTATATTGGGCAGTTTCAGCAGGGGTTTCCTCCCATTCGGTTGGAGCGAGCGTGTACGCTTGGTGATGGGATTGCTCGCATACCAACAGAGACCGCTCGCCTGGTACAGTTGTATACTGAGGCTGCCGCAGCAGGCCGCCTCATCAAGTTTGTTCCCGCCTCGGGTGCGGCCAGTCGGATGTTTCAACTCCTGCTCTCTTTTTCCCAGCGGCCGGAGTTGCTCTCGAATCAGACGTTTGCCAGGAAAGCTGCCGAGGGAGATGCCGACTGTCAGGCATTCCAACGCTTTCTCAGCCATCTTGACCATTTTGCTTTTGCCCAGGACCTGCGGACCGTCTTACATAGCGACGGTCACACGCTGGAAGGACTGCTGAGTCAGGGGCAGTATCACGCGCTTCTCACTTATCTCCTCACCCCAACCGGCCTGAACTACGCCAATCTGCCCAAAGGGCTCGTGCCATTTCACGCCTACGGAGATCATAGCCGGACCGCTTTTGAGGAGCATCTGGTTGAAGCGCTGGAGTATGTACAGGATGCCTCCTCCGTTGCGCGGCTGCACTTCACGGTTCCCGCGCCACACAGGCAAGCCATTCAGACGTATCTTGACCGTGTGCGCCACCGCTACGCTCAGCGGGGCGCTCAACTCGATATTTCGTATTCTGTTCAGAAGCCCGGGACAGACACGATCGCTGTGGACCCGGACAACATCCCGGTCAGGGATAGCAGGGGGGCTCTGGTTTTTCGTCCTGGCGGGCACGGCGCGTTATTAGAAAACCTGGCCGACCTGCGAGGCGATATTATTTTTATTAAGAATATCGATAATGTCTTGCCCGACCGACTCAAGCCCGATACCTACCGGTATAAAAAACTCCTGTGTGGCTATCTTCTCCACCTGCAACAACAGGCATTTTTTCACATCGTGCAGCTCAAAGCCGCTCACCCCAGTGAGTCGGACGACGCGCGTACCGCTATTGATGCTGCCCGTCGCTTTGCTCAGGACGAGTTGTCACTCGTCCTGCCGCAAGACTTTGAGCGCACCGCAATGCCGCACCAATGCGCTTTTCTGATTGCTCAACTGGATCGGCCGTTGCGCGTGTGTGGGGTGGTAAAAAATACCGGAGAGCCAGGGGGGGGGCCTTTCTGGGTCAGACAAGCCAACGGCACTCTCTCGCGCCAAATTGTCGAGTCTTCCCAAGTCGATATGACAAACGCGGCACAACGAGCACGCTGGCAAGCGGCCACCCACTTCAATCCGGTTGATCTCGTCTGTGGCGTGCGTGACTATCGTGGACGCCCCTTTCCGTTAGCACAGTTCATCGATCCTGCGACCGGATTTATCTCCGACAAATCACAAGACGGACGTGTCCTGCGCGCCCTCGAATTACCAGGGCTGTGGAACGGTGCCATGGCGCACTGGAATACCGTCTTTGTGGAAGTGCCGAGCAGTACGTTTCACCCCGTCAAGACGGTGATGAACCTGTTACAGCCCGAGCATCAGCCCGCCCCTGCTCCCCCATTGACAACCTGTCTCGATTGCGACTTTCTATAGCGCCAGATTCTCTGACCGACTCTCGTTTCATATAGGCCATGAGCCTCATGCACGCGCAAGAATGCAGAAGAGTTCTTGTCGCTGAACGCCGGTTCTCATAACGAAAGACGGAGACGGGGGCGGTCATAAGGACAGACACCATGAGTGACGCGCCTGCCATGCTGGAAGAATATGCACCAGAATCTATCCTGACGATTGACGAATACGAGCCCTATATTGGCCGGGAACGGGTCGACGCGCTCAAGCAGCTTGCCACTCCCGTTGAGGGGAGAGGCTGGGCAAATATCAACTCGACCTTTGTGGGCGGTGGGGTGGCGGAGATGCTGCGGAGCGTGATTCCGCTTGCCCGCTCGCTCGGCGTCCACGCTCGCTGGTTTACCATCCAGGGCCATGAGGCGTTTTTTCACGTCACCAAGAAGTTTCACAATACCCTCCAGGGCGTGGACCAGCCGATTTCCCTTCAGGAACTGTTTGAAACCTATTTGGATAATCTGGCCGCTCATGACAAAAACGCCGCAATCGAATCTGACCTGATCGTTGTCCATGACCCTCAACCCGCGGCGCTGATTATGAGTGGCCTTCTCATGGGCAATGTCCTGTGGCGGTGCCATATTGATACGTCAACGCCGAACCGGACGGTGTGGCGTTTCCTGGCACCCTATCTCAATCAGTACGCGGGTGCGATTTTTACCATGCCCGAGTTTGTCGGACCGGGGCTGCAGATTCCCCAGTACCAGATTACGCCGTGCATTGACCCGCGGGCGGAAAAAAATCGGCAGTATACCGCAAACCGGGCCAAAGAGATTCTCACTCCACTGTTCCGGCAGCATGCGATCGACCCGGACCGTCCGATTCTGGCTGCCATTTCCCGCTACGATATTCATAAAAATCAGGTATCTATCCTGCGCGCTTTCAAACGCCTGCATCAGCACAAGACCTACGACCCGGCGCCCTACCTCATCTTTCTGGGCAACACCGCAACCGACGACCCCGAAGGTGAGGCCATGCTGGAGCAACTGCAAGCACAAGCTGGTACCGATCCCGATATCCGCTTCTGGGTCAATGTCGAAAACAACGATCAGGTCGTCGGCTCGCTGATGCGGCTGGCCCAGGGCTTTGTCCATGTCTCAACCCGCGAAGGCTTTGGCTTGGTCGTGTCCGAGGCGCTGTGGCAAGGCACTCCGGTCATTGGCTCGCGTGTCGGAGGGATTGTGCAGCAGGTCGTTGACGGGCAGACGGGCTATCTGGTTGAACCAATGGACGTTGCGGCGATTGCAGCGAAAATGGCTCGGATTCTTGATGAAGCAGAGCAAACGGCCCACCTCGGCAGACAGGCCCAGGAACACGTGCGCCAAAACTTCCTGCTGCCGGAACTGGTCCGGCGCTACCTGATCCTGCTCCGCTATTACACCGGAGTCGATCGGGATTACCCGACGTTCCGCCTGAACCCAACCTGCTATCGCGAGAGACTGGTCCGCCTCTCGCCGACTGCGGCTCACCCCTCACCGGCCCGGCATCAACCGAGACCGCCTGACGGGCTGTGAACACGCTTGCCTCTCGTCTAGAATGGGAGGTATCAGCCGGGTGGCTGATACAAAGGCGGGTGGCTGATACAAAGGCGGGCGGCGAAAGACAGGGACCCGGGTACGTATGGAGACCATGCTGATCACTGGCGGGGCAGGGTTTATCGGGAGTAATCTTGTCCGCCTCGCCCTGGCCGAAACAACGGCCTCTGTCGTTATCGCTGATAAGTTGACGTATGCCGGCAGTCTGAACAATCTTGAAGCCGTCCTTCAAAATTCGCGTGTGACCTTTTCCCGGACCGATATCGCCGAGCAGCCGGCGGTAGCGGAATTATTCCGGACGCATCGGCCCAAGGCCGTGGTGAACTGTGCTGCGGAGACCCACGTGGACCGCTCCATTGACAACCCTTGGCCGTTTGTTGAAACGAATCTGATTGGGACATTTTATTTGCTGGAGGAAGCCCGAAAATACGCGGCCTCCCTGCGCGCTCCGGAGCAGTTTCGGTTTTTGCACGTCTCGACAGACGAGGTCTACGGCAGCCTCGGGCTGCTGGGCAGCTTCTCCGAATCCAGCCCATACGCGCCGAATTCGCCGTATTCCGCCTCAAAGGCGAGCGCCGATCATTTTGTCCGCGCCTATTACGAGACGTACGGTTTGCACACGCTGATCACGAGTTGTTCCAATAATTACGGCCCCTATCAGTTTCTGGAAAAACTCATTCCGCGGATGATTCTGAACGCTCTTGAGGGCAAACCTCTCCCAATCTATGGGGATGGACAACACGTCCGCGACTGGCTGCACGTTGAAGACCATTGTCGAGGCATCTTGCTGGCTTTGCGGCAGGGCAAGAGTGGTGAACAATATAATATCGGGGGGGGGAATGAGCGGACCAATCGGGCGGTTGTGGAGCAGATTTGTACCATTCTTGAAGAACGGCTGCCCGCCTCACAAAATGCAGCGCTCAAGGAGCGAGGCATTACCGCCTACTCCGACCTGATGACATTGGTGACCGACCGCCCCGGCCATGACCGGCGTTATGCCATCGATGCCACAAAAATCAGAACCCAACTCGGCTGGCGGCCACGCTATACGTTCGAACAGGGCCTGGCCCAGACGGTCCGTTGGTATGTGGACAATCGGCGGTGGTGCGAAGCTATTGGGGCGGACAGGTATAACCGAGAGCGTCTGGGATTAGGTGCTGCGCCCCTGACACAGGGGAGATCATGAAAGGGATTATCCTCGCCGGCGGTTCTGGTACGCGGCTGTACCCCATCACCCGGGCAGTCAGCAAACAGCTCATGCCAATCTACGATAAACCGATGATCTATTACCCGCTCTCCACGCTGATGCTGGCGGGGATTCGTCAGGTTCTTGTCATTACCACACCGCATGAGCAGGACGACTTCCGGCGTCTTCTGAAAGATGGCCGGTGGCTTGGCCTCGAGATTAGCTATGCGACACAACCCCGCCCCGAAGGCATTGCCCAAGCCTTTCTGATTGGCCGTGATTTCATTGGCCGTGACGCGGTTGCGCTTGTTCTCGGTGATAATATCTTCTATGGCCACGGCTTTCCGGACTCGCTCCGTGTTGCGACCCAGCGCACGAGTGGGGCGACCATTTTTGCCTACCAAGTCCGTAACCCAGAGCAGTACGGCGTTGTGGAATTCGACGCCCAAGGACGGGCCATCGGTCTCGAAGAGAAGCCGTCCAAACCGCGCTCAAGCTATGCGGTCACCGGTCTCTATTTCTATGACAATCAGATTGTCTCTCTTGCCGCAGACCTCAGACCCTCCAGCCGGGACGAATTGGAAATCACGGATGTGAATCGGGCCTATCTCCGTCTGGGAGGCCTGCATGTGGAAAAACTTGGTCGAGGAATCGCCTGGTTGGATACCGGGACGCATGAGTCACTGCTCCATGCCTCGAATTTTATTCAAGCGCTCCAAGACCGGCAGGGCTTGATGGTCGCCTGTGTCGAAGAAATTGCCTATACCATGGGGTATATTTCTGAAGCTGAAGTGGTCCAGCAGGCCACTAGCATGAAGGGCAATGCCTACGGCCAATATCTCTTCCGTTTGATTCAGCATAAATCCTCATGAAGAGAGCAGATATGCGCTTTCTCCCGACCAGACTCCCAGGCGTGACTGTGGTTGAACCGGACGTGTACCACGATGCACGCGGCTTCTTCCTCGAAACCTACCACGCCCGGACCTATCAAGCGGGCGGGATCAAGGCGACTTTTGTCCAGGATAACCATTCCCAATCATCGTATGGTACACTCCGTGGGCTCCACGCCCAGATTCAGCATCCTCAAGGAAAGCTGATACAGGCCTTGGAAGGCGAGATTTTTGACGTAGCGGTGGATATTCGGCGCGGATCAGCAACCTTTGCCCAATGGACAAGCGTTGTCCTCTCAGCCGCAAATTTTCTCCAGCTCTATATTCCACCCGGCTTTGCCCACGGCTTTGCTGTCCTGAGTGCACGCGCTCAAATGATCTATAAGTGTACGGATTTCTACGATCCAACGGATGAAATCGGCTTGGCCTGGAACGATCCAGATATTGGCATTGAATGGCCAGTGAAGGCGCCGCTGCTCTCAGAAAAAGACTTGGCTGCTCCGTTCCTGCGGGACATTGAAGCATCATTACCCATATTTCAGCCAGAGCCAGAAACGGACTGAAACAGGAAAAGCTTTCCCTCTTGTCGCCAGTCTCTCTCTAGGAAGCAACTGCTCACTGTGCCATGGGGTATTTTGACGCCTGTCTACTCGCTCTCCTGCAAGGCTTAACCGAGTTTCTCCCTGTTTCTTCTTCCGGCCATCTCGTCCTGGTCCAATATTTCCTTGGCAGTTCAGGAGAAATTGATCTTCTGTATAACATTGCCCTTCATGTTGCGACGGCAGTCGCGCTCCTGACGTATTTCCGGCACGACATTTACGGACTGTGCACAGGCCTCATCCGTGCCGCGCCGCCCTCGCCGAGCGTCTTCTCCGGGCGCGAAAGACAAACCGTTTTCCATATCGTGCTGGCATTGATCCCGACCGCACTCCTGGGACTATACCTCGACACGCTCTTCCTCCCATTTTTTATCCGCCCCGATGTCGTCGGTTTCATGCTCTTCCTGACGGGTTGCTTTCTCTGGTGGGGCAAGGGACAAGAACCTCATATGCCGACAACACACATGCACGCGCTCCATGCGCTCGTCATCGGTCTTCTTCAGGGCTTTGCCGTTATCCCAGGCATATCTCGTTCTGGGGCGACGATTACAGGAGGTATTCTCCTTGGCCTCAAGAGAGAACTTGCGGTGCGCTTCTCTTTGCTCATCTCCATTCCGGCTATTCTTGGGGCAACCCTGCTTGAGGTCTCAAAGCTGGAGGAACAGGCCCTCCCGCCACTCGGTCCCTACGTCACGGGTATGGTTGTCGCCGGCAGCGTCGGCTATGTGGCAATTGCTCTCATCCTCCGCCTCGTCCAACAAGAGCGGTTTCACCTATTTGCGTGGTATGTATGGCCCCTCGGTGGTCTGGTGAGTATCGGCTACCACCTGCTGAGGTAACAGCTTTCCCGTTCTGTCAAGCGAAGCAGTTTGCGGCGCTTCCTCCCAGAAGCGCCGTAGCCGAGGAAGAGGAGGTTATTCTTCCGTCTTGATGATCGTGGGGGGGAGGGTGTCAGCCGATGCGCCAATACGAATGATGAGCGTCCCGCCTTGGTGTTTGCGCCCACCGACAAAAAGCATACCACGATTCGGAATTGATAAAAGCGTACTCATCAGCGGAGAGGGGGAGGCGCCTTCCATAAGCATCACGTGGAGCGCAATCTGTTCATTCACATACTCTTTTGGAACGACCTGGAGAAACCGTCCACCGGGCAGAGAGAAATCTGCCTGTTTGCCGAAGCTGACGTTGCGACGCTCCTCCTGAACCAGACGATAGGCAGAATAGCGGAAGGCCAAAAGCTGAGAGCGCATTCCGGTCAGACGATTATCAAATTCTTGTGAGGCGTCGGTTGCCAGGACAGTCTCAACACGGATATGAACCATATCCCCTGCGGCAACTGAGGCGGTACACAGGAGAAGCCCGAGGACGGCTGGCACAGAAAAGGACAGGCGACCCATATTCATGGCAGCTCTTCCCCTGGTGTCTCATTGACCCAGATAACCGTGGCATTACTCGTCGGTTCATTCCAGACCAAGACGGTCGAGGTCGCAGAGAGCGATTCGATCTGCGCCTGATTGTTGAGGGCCACCATCACCGGCTTATTGGCAGCCGGGATATGCACAGCTCCTCTCGAAGTTGGGAGCTGAGTGGAGACGGCCGCGGTGAAGAGACACAGCCCCACAGCCGTTGCCCACGCCGGAATATGCCACGAAAAGGGGGGGGGCCACTGCATACGCCAGAGTCGAAAACGACTCGCCCATGGACTCGTCGGAGATGAAGGTTGGGCTGCTATTCCCTGCTCAATCCGAGGCCAGAAATCCGAGAAATCAATGCCAGAGACCTCCTCGTCGAGGGTCTGATACAGAGCCCCGTGCGTGCGTCCGAGCCGCTGCATCCGGCGGGTACACTCTGGACAATCGGCGATCTGAGAAGCGGCTTCGTAACGCTGAGCCTCACCAAGCTCGTTGTCGTACACAAGAGAAATGAGTTGTGAGGGGTGAGAACAGCTCGCCATACGTTGCGCTATCCTGATCTTAACGAACTTCCCACCTGACGGTGGGAGGGAAGGAGGGAGGCGGTATCTGACAACAGAGACGAATCATAGGCCGGCAGTCTTGGTTAGAGGTCGTGCCCGAGGCGTTTTTGCAGCCTTTTTCTTGCATAGTGCAGGCGACTCATTACCGTTCCCCTGGAACACTGTAGCACCTGACTGATCTCTTCGTAGGACAGCCCTTCGACCGCCCGTAGTAATATGACCGCTTTATGGGCAGGCGTCAACTCGTCAATAGCGGTCCGTATATGCTGTCCAAGTTCGCGCTCGGCAACGCGGTCTGAAGGATCACGGCTTCGCGTATCTGGAATACTCTCAATCCAATCGTCATCGTGATCCCCCCTTGACTGATGTCGCTCGAACATTGATCTTCGGCTACGCTGACGCTGTCGGTCAATAGATAGATTGACAACGATTCGATACAGCCAGGTGTAAAAACTGGACTCTTCCTTAAACTTGCTGATGCTCGCAAAAACCTTGGTAAACGCTTCTTGGGCGACCTCAAGGGCATCTTCACGGTCGTGGAGCATTCCCAGCGCGATTGCTACGGCCTTTCGCTGATATCGCTCCACCAGTTCTTGAAACGCCTGCCGGTCATCCTGCTTGCAACGCCGGACAAGTTCCCCATCGCTTACTTCCACCGTTTTCCAGCATCCTTAGGGTGAGACGTGAAAGGAGACATTCCTATTCAGCACAGAGTCGCGAAAAAATACGAAGGTGTGCTCCAGGCCATAGTATCGAGCACGCTTCCTTCCTAACAGACCCTCGCTAACCGGAAAGAAAAAATGAAAAGGGCATGCATGTCGCAGAAGTTTCCCCGTCCAACAGCGGCAGATGCAACTTCCCTGCGCTTGGTCAACTTGACAAGAAGGGAAACCGGCCTTAAAAATTTCTGCCAAAAGTGGATTTTCGTTATCCCATGTATTGCCCATTCTCAGGCGTAATAAGACCATGATAGAAGTACAAAATCTTACCAAACGCTACGGTGACTTGACCGCGGTGTCTGACATCTCCTTCCAGGCTGAGTCAGGTCAGATCCTCGGATTTCTCGGACCGAACGGTTCTGGGAAAACCACGACCATGCGCATTATTACGGGCTTTATGCCGGCAACTGCGGGAACCGTCAAAGTAGCGGGATTCGATATCTTTGATGAGTCCTTTGAGGCCCGCAAACGGATCGGGTATCTCCCGGAATCCCCGCCGCTCTATAACGATATGACGGTCACCGCGTATTTGCGTTTTGTCGCCCACATCAAAGGCATGGCTCGGGCGGATATCCCGGATGCCCTGGACCGGGCGCTGGAGCGCTGCGGCCTGACCGATGTCGCCTCTCGCGTCACCGGCTATCTTTCCAAAGGGTATCGGCAACGGGTGGGACTTGCCCAAGCGATTATCCATAACCCGAGCGTCCTCATCCTGGATGAGCCAACGGTTGGCCTTGACCCGCAGCAGATTATTGGTATCCGGTCCTTGATTAAAGAGCTTGCCGGCGAACACACCGTTATTCTGTCTACGCATATCCTGCCCGAAGTCGCTCAGGTGTGTGAGAAAGTCGTGATCATTAACGCCGGAAAAGTTGTGGTCGAGGATATGATAGCGAACCTCGCCCAGGACCAGACTCTCGAAGACGTGTTTCTCAAAGCCATTGCACGGGAAGATCCCGGAGCGGCGGAAACGGAGGGAACGGTGGAGGAGGCCGCGGAATGAGAAACGTATTCACCATCATTCGCAAAGAGCTGCGGGCGTATTTTGTATCGCCCATCGCCTACGTCGTCCTGACCGGATTTCTCCTGCTGGGCGGCTGGTTTTTCTTCAACCTGCTCTCCCGCTTTAATGTGCTGCTCAGTATTTATACTCAGCTCCAGCAGGGAGCGGCAGATCAGCTGAATCTGAACGAGTTTGTCATTGCTCCGCTGATGCATAATCTGTCTATTGTACTCGTCATTCTCGTTCCCATGATCACGATGCGTGCCTATGCGGAAGAAAAAAAAGGTGGCACCTACGAACTCCTCCTGACCTCCCCGCTCCGCACGGGCGAGATTGTGTTGGGCAAATTCCTGGCCTCGTTTCTGTTCATCTGCATCATGCTCGGTATGACCGGGGTATACCCGGCGGTGTTGATTGCGTTTGGCAATCCGGAGATCGGAGTTCTGCTGGCCGGCTATCTCGGCTTGTTGCTGCTGGCGACTTCCTTTGTCGCCGTCGGGCTCCTCACCTCATCGTTTACCGAAAACCAGATCATTGCCGCCGTGAGCGGACTGGTGGCCACGCTGCTGCTCTATATTATCGGCTGGCCAGCAGATACCGCCGGTGAGGTGCTCGGACCCCTCTTGCGCTATTTATCCGTCACCGAACACTTTGCCGAAATGGTCAACGGCCTCATCGATACGCAAGATTTAGTGTATTTCGCCAGCCTCATCCTGCTATCCTTATTTTTAACCCAGCGTTCGGTTGAATCGCTGCGCTGGAGGTAGTGATATGGCGCGTCTTGGTTCGTTTTACGGGGTGGTCGGGGTCATTCTGCTGCTGTTTGCCGGAGTGGCCTACTTTCTGACTCGCCATTTTTCAGCCTATGTTCTCGTTCACACGCTGACCGGCCTCGTTGCCGTGATTGGGGCCCTTGTCTCGTCCAGAGGGTCGGTCAAAACCTTTCTTGGCGAGCGTTCGACCAAATACGGCGCCAGCGCCGCGGTCTATTCCCTGCTCTTTCTCGGCATCCTCACCCTGGTGAATTATCTGTCGACCCGTCACCATCACCGCTTCGACCTCACTGAGGCCAATATCTATAGCCTGTCCCCACAGTCAGAGAATGTGCTTCGCCAGTTGGATAAAAAACTTGCAATTGACGCCTTTGTCCAAGCCGGCTCGGACCCGCAGCTGCGCGAACTGCTGAGCAGCTATGAGTATGATTCAGACAAAATTTCCTCGCGGATCATCGACCCTGACCAGCGACCCGATCTGGCCGAGCGATTCCAGGTCACCACGCTGCCGACCCTTGTGTTACGCTATGGAGACCAGACCAATCTCATTAACAAAACAACAGAAGAAGACCTGACCAACGGCATCATCAAAATCTCCCGTCCGGACAAGAAAACCGTTTACTTTCTCGAAGGGCATGGCGAGCCAAGCAGCCAGGACCTCCAGGAGGCCGGGAGTTATGGGCAACTCAGGACCGCGCTTGAAAACGAGGGCTATGCCGTCAACTCGCTGGTCCTCGCGCCTGACACCTCCGTACCGGAAGAGGCCAATCTGCTGATCGTTGCCGGGGCACAGCGTTCCCTCCTCGCGCATGAGACCCAGTTGATCGATGCCTATTTGAAAAAGGCCGGCGCCGCACTTTTCCTGCTCAACCCGCGGGCAACGCCAGAGTTGATTCCGTATCTGTCCCAGTGGGGGATTCAGGTTGGCAACGATGTCATCGTTGATGAACAACTCCAACTGTTGCGCGGTCGGACGTTTACCCTCACCCCCCTGGCCCAGACCTATGGGGAACATCCGATCACGACGGACCTGAGCCGACGCGGCTCGGCGGCGTTGACGACCTACGGAATTTCCCGCTCGGTTGAAGCCGACGCCGACGGCCGGACTGGAATCACATCAGTCAGCTTGGTCAAGACCGGACCGAACGCCTGGGCGGAAACCGACCTTGAGGAGGTGTTCCAAAACCAAAGCGTGCGGCTCGACGATCATGATCGCAAGGGCCCCATCTCGCTGGCCACCGCAGTCACAGTGGATCTGAAAGAAATCGATAAGGAGCTTGAGGACACGGCCCGGATGGTGGTCTTTGGCAATGCCGGTTTTGCCAACAACCAGTTTATCGGTCAGTATTTTAACCGGGACTTGTTACTGAACACCGTGAGTTGGCTGGTCGGAGAAGAAGAGCTGATTGCTATCCGTCCCCGGACGCTTCGCGCCTCGCGCGTTCAGCTCACTGCCGATCAAGGAACGACGGTCTTTTATCTGTCCGTCCTGATTCTGCCCGAGATATTGTTGATTGCCGGGCTTGCCACCTGGTGGCGACGGCGGTAAGCGGTCTGTCTCGCTAGTTATGAGTGTACCACGAACTCTTCTCATGCTGGTCGTCCTCCTCGGCTTGGGGGCGTATGTCTATTTTATTGAGCTGCCCAAAGCCAAACGGGAGGCCGAAAAACCAACGGTTTTGACATTTGAAAAGGAGGCGGTGGATACGTTGACCCTGACCTATCCCGAGCGAGAAATCCGCCTGCAACAGACCGGAGCGGGTGAGTGGGACATCACGGCTCCGATCCAGACGAAGGCCGACGCTACGACGGTGAATAATATGTTGACCGCCATAGTAGACGAAGAGGTCACCCGCAGCCTGACTCCCGAAGAGCCGGTCGATCTCGCCTTGTACGGTCTGGCTCAGCCGCCCGTTGTTCTGCGCATTGCTCTGCAGGACGGCACGACACTGCCAAAAGTATCGATTGGCAAAGACACGCCAGTAGGGTTTTCTGCCTATGTTCAGAAAGAAGGTGATCCGCAGCTTCATCTCACCCGTCAGGCGTTTCGCTTGGGACTCACCAAAGAAGTCAAGGAACTGCGGGACAAAACGGTGCTGCCGTTTGAGAGGTCCCGTGTCACTCAGATCGCCATCAATGCTCCTGAGACAAGCATTGTTCTGGCCAAGGCGGATGCTGGTTGGACGTTGGAACATCCCGCTCCATACGCCGTCGACCCCAGCGCTATACAAACCTATCTCTCGACCCTGGAGGGTATCCGGGCGGAAGATTTCGTTGATCAGCCGCTGCTCGACCTGTCAGCCCTCGGTCTCGAGCCTGCCCACCTGACCGTTTCGCTCCGTCTCGGGGAGGACACAACGCATACAATTGCTGTTGGAGCTGAGAAAAATATAGATGCCGGGACAACGCAACGTTACCTCAAGCGTGGCGATGGAGAAACGCTTTACCTTGTGCGTACGGGTCTGCTGAAGGACCTGAGTAAGTCCGTCACTGACTTTCGGGACAAGGCCGTCGTCAGCATACCGGAAGGGAAAATCACCCAGGTCGTGGTCACGCGCGCGGGAGGAGAGGGGTTTACGCTCTCACGGGGGGAAGAGAATGCGTGGGCAATTGATAGAAAATCTGAGGGAACGCTCAAGACGGCAACCCTCAGCCAATTTGTCACTGATCTGCGGGAACTACGCGGATTTGAAATCGCCGCCGATAATCCAGCAGACTTGAGTCTGTATGGACTCGATAATCCGACGGTCACCCTTGTCGCCACGGATGCGGCCGGCGAAAAACTCGCGACTGTTTTGCTCGGCCGGACACCCCAAGGGGAAACGGAAAAGCACTTTGCCATGCAGGAGGGGGGCGTGAGCGTCTTTACCCTGCGGGATTATGTTTTTTCCCGGTTCGATAAGAATCCAGAAGATTTTTGGGAGAAGCCGGAACCGGAAGAGGGGAGTATGGAGGCAACGCCCGCCTCAGAGCATGGGAAAGAGGCCGACGTTCAAGAAGAATTGCTGGAATGAGCAATTTTCCAACCCGTAGCAGACCACTAGTTTTCAATCACGACTTCAACCCGGCGATTTTTGGCTCGACCGGCTGAGTTATCCGACCCATCGGGGTTGGTATTTGGCGCAACCGGATACCGTTCGCCATACCCCGTTGTTGTCACCCGGGCCTGGTCAACCCCCGATATCGTCAAAGCGCTGGCGACACTCGCTGCCCGTCTTTTAGACAAGCGTTGGTTTGCTTCTTCGCTGCCAATAGCGTCGGTGTGACCTTCAATCGATACCCGTCGTCCACGCGCCTGATCATTCAGCACGTCAGCAATGCCCTGAACGCGACTCTGCGCATCACCGGTCAAATCAGACCGACCGAATTCAAACAAGACATCCGGAAGATTGACCACCACACCGCGCTCGGTCTCACGCGCCTCAAGATTGCGCCGCTTGAGTTCTTCAAGCAGCTGGCGGTTGCGCGCTATCTCCTGGCGTTGCCGTTCAATTTGCTGCTCGTTCGCTGCGAGTTCAGTATCGCGTTTCTGAAATCGATCACCGGCGACTGCGCCAGTGACACCCCCCAGCGCCCCACCAATGGCGGCTCCGGCTCCGGGATTGCCAAGCGCAGCCCCGATAATCGCCCCGGCTCCAGCCCCGAGACCCGCACCCCCCAGCGTAGCCTTCTCTCGGGTCGACAAGGGCTGTGCGCAGCCGACCACAAAGACCAGCATGAACGTCAGCAGAGGAAGGACAGTCTTTCTCATAGCCCACACTTTTTCCGGTTCAGTATTCTTGTTGCCGTTTGAGTTCTTCGAGTTCACGACGTTGCAGTTCAATCTCGCGCCGTTGCTGCTCAAGCTCAAGCTGCTGTATATTCTGTTTTTTGTCCTGACCCTGCATTTTGTCACCGACGGCTGCGCCGGTGACGCCTCCCAATACTCCCCCGATGGCAGCCCCGGCTCCAGGACTCCCAACCGCGGCCCCGATAATTGCGCCAGTTGCAGCCCCGAGACCCGCGCCTCCCAGCGTGCCTTTCTCTCGGGTTGAGAGGGGTTGAGCACAGGCGCTCACAAGAAACGCTGCCAGCACCAGGACACCACCCCATCGTATTCCGTTCTTCGTGTACACCTCAGACCTCCCAGACTCCGATCTTCTCTCATGCTTTCTCTGAATATCGGAATAAGTCCTCACCCTTTCTACCCTAATCGGTCCCTCGTACCGAGTCAATATCACGAGGGACTTCTCGGCTGACTCGGGAGAATGACGCCGGAACGCGGTCCATACGGGGTCCGGCGTCCCAGGGGAGAGCCGCGGCGTCCACCGAGCGGATGCGGGCTCCTCATACCCCGTGCTAACGGACAGGAAAGGCGTCAAGCCCTGAGCAGCAGTTAGGCAGACTCACGTTGCACGCCAACCGTCAGGTTCGCGCCATCAATCTCTACACTCTGAACCTGATCGCCACTCGGCTGGCGGTGTACCAGGGCGCGGGCTAAGGTCTCTTGTTGGATATAGGCTTTGTGTTGCGTAATGGCATCACGTAAGCGTCCATCCGCCTCATAGCTTACCGCAATACGATCTTCTACCTGATAACCAGCCTCCTTGCGGAGTTGTTGGATATAATGCACGACCTCACGTGCCAACCCTTCCGCGATCAGACCGTCGTTCAGTGCGCACGGAAAATCGATAGAAATAAACCGATCCGAACGGACATCCGGCAGCCCTTCGCGCGCATGGCGCAGGATCCGAATCTCCTCGGGCTGGAAGGCATCTCCATTGAGTTGAATCGGTTCTCCCGCCTCAAGTATCAGCATCTGATCGATAGTCAGATCGGTAATCCGTTTGCGAATCTGACCAAACGCCTTCCCAAAGCGAGGGCCGAGGAGCTGCGCGTTGGGCTGTGCGCTGAGCGTGACTTTCTCAGCTTCCGCTGTGCTGTACACGATCTTTTTGACATTCAATTCTTCCTGCATATAGCCTTCCAACAGAAGCAACTCATCAAGAATCACTTGTTGACGATGAAGGATGGTCAGCGTTTGGAGCGGGATGCGTACTTTGACTTTCCGTTCGTTCCGCAAACTCCGCCCCAGCAGGATCACCCGCTGCATCCGGGCCACGGCATCTTCGAGCCGGGTATCCACCTGGTTTTCATCGTAATCGGGGAACGGTTCGAGATGCACACTCTCTTCTGATCCCGCCTCTTGGAGCGTGACCAGATTCGCATAAATGGCGTCCGCCAGAAACGGTGTAAACGGGGCCATGAGCTTGGAAAATGTCAGCAGGACATCGTACAGGGCCTGATAGGCAAACTGTTTGTCAGCCACATTGTCCTCACTCCAAAAACGACGCCGGTTGAGGCGGACATACCAATTGGTCAGTTCGTTGAGAAAATCCAGTAGTGCGGGAACCACATTATACAGCCGATACTGCTCCATCTCGGTACTGACCCGGCGGATGAGGGTTTGTTTACGTGAAAGAATCCAGCGATCCAAAATATTCGGCGATGTCGCCTCCAGCGCGTGTGCCGGGCGCCACTCGTCAACCAAGGCATACGTGACAAAGAATTTATAGGCGTTCCACCACGGCAGGAGCAGGCGGCGGACCGTATCTCGTACGCCGCGCTCACTAAAGCGGAGTTCCTCGGCCCGGACCAGGGGCGAGTTGATCAGGTAGAGGCGCAGGGCATCGGCCCCATGCTCGGCCAGCATCTCTTCGGGCTCAGGATAGTTCTTGAGCCGTTTGCTCATCTTTTTGCCGTCTTCGGCCAACACCAACCCATTGACAACAACATTGTGGAAAGCCGGCTTGTCAAACAGCGCGGCAGCGACGACCGCCAGGGTGTAAAACCAGCCTCGGGTCTGGTCCAGCCCTTCGGCAATAAAGTCTGCGGGAAACACCCGTGAGAAATGCTCTGCGTTCTCAAACGGATAATGAATTTGCGCATAGGGCATTGAGCCGCTCTCAAACCAGCAGTCGAACACCTGTTGCACCCGTCGCATGACACCGGTCCCGGTCGAATCGGAAAACGTCAGGTCATCGACAAATTCCCGATGGAGATCGGTGACCCGCGTTCCGGTCCGCTCGGCGAGTTCATCAATACTGCCCAGACACACGACTTCGGAGCCGGTGTCGTTTTTCCAGATCGGCAGTGGTGTCCCCCAGTACCGATTGCGACTGATCGCCCAGTCGCGCGCGTTCTCCAGCCAGTTGCCAAAACGCCCGTCTCGCAGGTGAGCTGGGACCCAGGCCGTCAGCCGATTATTGTTCACCAGCCGCTCCCGAAGGGCTTCAACCCGCACAAACCAGGTCGTGACGGCCTTATAGATGAGCGGGGTCTCGCTCCGCCAACAGAAGGGATAACTGTGCTGGATTGTGCCCTGGTGAACGAGCTGTTTTGCCTGTTTGAGCTGCTGGATGATTTTGGGATCGGCTTCTTTGACGTGCAGGCCCGCAAAATCCCTGACATCCGAGGTAAACCGACCGTCATCATCGACCGGGTTCACCAAGGGAATACCCGCCTGCTGGCAGGCATAAAAATCCTCTTCCCCAAAGGCCGGGGCCATATGGACGATGCCGGTCCCGTCTTCGGTCGTCACATGCTCGGACTCGATGACCCGAAAAGCGCCGGCCTCCTTTTGATCGACAAAATAGGGAAACAGCGGAGTAAATGTCCGGCCGGCGAGGTCTTTCCCCTGATAGCGGGCCTCAATGGTGTAACTGTTTTCCTTGGGAAAGTAGGTCTTGAGCCGGGCCTCGGCCATAATATAGCCGACCTTATCCGCGTGGTCGCGGACCTTCACATAGTCAATGTCAGAGCCGACGGCTAAGGCCAGATTCGACGGCAGGGTCCAGGGTGTGGTGGTCCAGGCAATAAAAAAGACCTGCTCTTCGCCCTCGGCCGCAAAGCGCACCGTGAGGGCCGGGTCTTGGACGTCTTTATAGTTCAGGTTGGCTTCAAAATTTGATAGCACGGTTCCCAGCCGGGTGGAAAACGGCAGGACTTTATAGCCTTCATAAACCAGGTCCTGGTCCCACATCTGCTGGAATACCCACCACACCGTCTCCATAAAGGAGGCGTCCATGGTCCGATAGTCGTTCCGGAAATCGACCCAGCGGCCCATCCGCCGCACCGTTTTTTCCCACTCCTGGGTGTAGCGCAGGACAATCTTCCGGCACTCATTGTTGAAATTGGCAATCCCGAATTTTTCGATCTCGGCTTTACCGCTCACCCCCAGGGCCTGTTCGATTTCCATCTCGACCGGCAGACCGTGACAGTCCCAGCCAAAACGGCGCTCAACATGCCGCCCGCGCATGGTCCAAAAACGGGGAATAATGTCCTTAATCGTCCCAGCCAATAAATGTCCGTAGTGCGGTAATCCGGTCGCAAAGGGCGGACCGTCATAGAAAATAAAGGGCGGTTGCGCTTGGGTTTTGGCCAGGGTCTTCTGAAAAATATCGTTCCTGTCCCACGCCTGGAGCACTCCAAGTTCAACCTCGGCCAGCTTTACGTTTTCCGCAACCGGTTTCATCTCGTCGTCTTCCTCACCCGAGTAGTATATTTGTCGCCTAGGCTACCGACTGGGGTATCATTTTGCTAGAGGGCACTCCGGACTTGACCCTGTGTCACAGAAGGGCCATGAATAGACCAGCAAGATCAGGAGGAGAACTGCGGATGGGCAAACGGATGATGGTCAACTTCGGCAGGGCAGGCTTTCCGCACTATGAAGAGGTTGAGGAGGAAGGCATGGCAAAACCCTGCGCCATGGGTCTGCCGTGGGTGAATTCCGATACGGTCAGAACGCTTGAACTGAGGCGGGTCAGACGGACCGGCCCCAAAGGGGAAGCTCTGGAAGCTGCCGAAACAACAAAGGGAACCGCGTCCGAATCGAACCAATAAACCGCCTAGCCTCGGGGGAGGCGCTTGGCTGTCCGCTGTGTCTGTTGCGTACGTCGCTTCACAGGCTTCTGAGCAGCGACCGCGAAATCAGGGTCACCGTCGGGGGCTAACAAGGGATGCTGATGAAGACGCACCCCAAAAAAATAACAACAGGACTGGCTGTCAAGATTATTATCGAAGGTCCGCTGCTGACCATCCTCAAAGTTCACCCGTGCGAGACAGGTCCCACCTTCCAGGACCGAGGTCATTGCCTCAACCACTTCTCCCGTCCCCCATTCTTCATAGCGGCGATGGATCACATAATCTCCGACCCGGAGATACAAGCGGTGTTTGGCGGACATGCGGCAGCCCTACAGGCAAGTCAGATTGCTCTTGCAAGGGTTGTAGCTGAAAACACGCAGCGATGGAAGCAAGTGCTGAAAAAGCGACCGCGAGGCCCCCACCGACGCTTCATGCCGAAAGCTTGCGATCTCGCAGAATAGCCGCCCTCCTCCGGTAAGAGGCACGGAAAGAGACATGCTTCGCCCAGGCTGCAAGCGGGAGACCGCTTGTCTCGGACCGCTCTGCCAGCGCGGCTTGACTCTGTAGTATCCCGGGGTCCAGGGCAACCGCATCACTGCCTGTCACAATGACATTGCCGCTCAGCACCGAGCAGGCAGTCGTATACTGGAAGGCCGCGGCAAACGTCCTCCGCGCGGCATCATACACGGGCGTGGAAGCGTGCAGGTTGGAAACGAGCAGTCCGTGAGGACCCAAACGCGCGCGGCACTCGGCGTAGAAGTCATAGGTCAGAAGATGCGGGGTCACCCCTTCGGCTCGGTAGGCGTCCAGAATAATCAGATCGTACGGCGTCTCAGCCGCCAGGGCGCGTACATGCGCCCTGCCATCGGCAATCACGGTCCGCTGGCGCTCGTCCGGGAAAAACCCAAAGAAGCGGGTGGCAATGTCCACGACGAGGGGATCGAGCTCGACGGTATCCAATTGCGCGCTTTCAAAAACATGATGTAAGACCATTTGCAACCGTCCGCCCCCCAGGCCGATCAAAAGAATACGCCGTGGCTGAGGACACCACACCAAGGCTAACAACATGGCCTGGGTATATGGGGAGAGGAGGGCCAACGGAGAGAGCGGGTCGAGCCGGGATTGGACCTCTTCAACGCGACTGTGCCGGTGTCGATAGCAGAGCAGCAGTTGGTTACGCTTTCTGCGCACGATGACGTGGTTGTAGGCCGATCGTTGCTCAAAGAGGACGCCCTGCGGGCAGTGACAGAGTGGGGCGAGGCGACGGGTGATCGCCGCCAGATTGCGTTCTTGCCAGGGGGACATGCCTCAGGAGGGGCTGGATATTAGCTATGCGGGCTCAGGTCGGACTTCCCTTACCTGAACTCCTCTCCAGCTCCTGACCCCCAATCCCTGGCTCCTACCTGCTCTGGGTTGCAATGGCCAGGCGCCCGAGCCCTTCGGTACGAGCAAGGTCCATGACCTGAACGACCCGATTATGGGTCACATCGCCGTCCGCCCGAATGACCAGCGTCACGTCTGCGCCTTGGAGCTTTTCCGCCTTAAATCGCGCTTCGAGTTCGGCAATAGTCGTCGGGGTCTCCCCTAAGAAGAGTTGGCCATCCTTCTTCAAGCTCACACTCAGGCGCTTTTTTTCAACCGGCGGTTTTGCGGACGCAGCCTTGGGCAGGCTCACATCGACCTGACCTTCGCGTGTTTTCTGAAAGGTTGCCAGAAAACTGAAGGTGATGAAGAAGAAGATGAACATATTGATGACGATATCAGTCAGCGCCAAGGGCTCCATACTCGTCAAGACTTTCGCCTTCCGCTTAAACTGCATGACGGGCTGGCTCCTGTAGTGGCACGGCCTCCGGGAGAGCTTCTTGCGCGGTCGTCCCGGTCAGGGCATCAAGGAGTTCTTCGGTGCGCGTCTCGGTCAGGCGGGTCAAACGCTGTATGCGCGAGGTCAGGTGGTTGTACAAAAGATAGTAGGGGATGGCGACCGTCAGCCCTGCTGCCGTGGTCAACATGGCTTTATAAATACCACCGGCCAGAACGCCAACGGTAATTTGGTCGCCCAGCGTCTCCCAACTCATAAAGGCTTCGACCAGGCCAATAATCGTGCCCAAGAAGCCCAGCATGGGGGCAACCCCGACCACGCTTGCCAGGGCCGTCATATACGCCTCCAGTCCGGCCACCACCTCGCCGCCAAATCGTTCCAGGCGTCGCGTCAGCTCCGCCCGTTTCTCAAAGCGATACAGGAAGGCCGTCTCGAACAGCCGGCCGAGCGGGGTATTGTGCTCGCGGCAGACCTGGAGCGCCGCGTTCAGGGTGCCGTCCTGGTCGAGATGTCCGCCAGACCCCTGGATGAGGAGATGCAGGCGCTCGCACAGCCGGTTGAGCTGCGTTCGAAATCGCGCCAAGCCCCAAAACTTCGCAAGGACAATAGCCAGCGCAAAAATAGACAGGGCGATGATGAGATACATCACATTCCCGCCCTGGTCGATAAAATACAGAATTCCCGGAGAGTCCACCTGTGTTGGCATAGCGCGGTATATGTAGCGGAGTTCCCCGCTGAGGGGAAGGGTCTTGGAGACCGTCAACCCCCCGAGACCTTTCCTTTACTGGCACGGAGCGGTAAAACCTCTTCGGATGGGAAGAATAGTCGCAACCGTGGACATCGAAAATTTCTCCGAAACCGGCTCGTCCATGAAACTGGACGCCCTCGTTGATACCGGAGCAAGCCATCTCACCTTACCGTTACACTGGAAGAGCCGGTTCGGCGCGTTTGCCTCGGAGGAGCCGGTTGAACTGCAAACAGCGACTCAAGAAGTCGTCCAAGGAACAGTCTGTGGTCCGGTAAAAATAACCGTGGAGGGCTTTCGATCTATTTACAATGAAGTGCTGTTTATAGATATGAAGCCGGAGAACGGCGAATACGAGCCATTACTGGGCTCTATTGCGCTTGAGCAGTGCGGAGCCGCAGCCGATATGCTCGGCCACCGATTGGTCCCGGTACAATATATGGATGCGAAATAACGTCAAACAAGGCGAATGAGGAAAAAACATGGCTGTCCCAGCAGCAAAACCGCCACTCTCCGAGCACGACTACCACGCCTGGCTGCTCGAACAGGCGGCCCATATTCGAGCCCATCGGTTTGACCGGATTGATTCTGAGATACTCGCGGAGGAATTGGAAGACATGGGGAGGAGTGAACGGCGCGCAGTCGAAAGCCCTCTGAAGAATCTTCTCATCCACCTTCTGAAGTGGGCCAAGCAAAAGCAACGTCGCTCAGGAAGCTGGCGAGACAGTATTGACAATGCACGAGATGCGCTTGCCGACTTGCTCCAAGACAGCCCCAGTCTGCGCCCTCAGCTTCCTGAATTTGTCAAGCGTCAATACCCTCGCGCCCGCCGGAGCGCCGCCAACCAAACCGGTCTGACAGTGACGCGTTTCCCCGCTACCTGCCCTTTTCGCTTTGAAGAAGTTCTTGACGCTGATTTCTTTCCTGAGAATTTGCGGAGAAGGGAAAGCCTGCGTGGCGCTTCTCGGGGATTGTAGACGTATGCAAAATTGAGGCTGCTATGACTGCTTACAAGAATTTCATTAAGGATTTTCCAGAACGATGTCGCGACATTCTTGAGCGATATGAAAGCGATGCTCTATCGGGAGGAAGAGAGGTGACCTTGACGCTGGCTATGGCTGCATCAGGTTTTGTTGTTCCTTATGAACGTCTTCGGCATAAACGTCTTCGGCCTCAAGAAGGGGAGCCCCCCTACCCGGACGCTGCATCAGGTTTTGTTGTTCCTTATGAACGTCTTCGGCATAAACGTCTTCGGCCTCAAGAAGGGGAGCCCCCCTACCCGGACGGCATTTACGAACAGGCAGCTTCGCAGTTTGATGACCTTCTCAAAGAGAAATTTCTTGGTTCACCGCTTTGGAAGGAAGAGGGAAGCTCCTGGTCTTTTGGGAAGCTCAAGAGTGCTGCTGGAGGCCCTGATAGCTGGCCAGAACTACAAGACCCCCGCAAGAAGCCTCTAGGGCCTTGCAAAAAAGTCAGTTCTATCTTGAAACATCTACGGAATGCACTAGCTCACGGCAACATCTTTACGTTCCCGAAGGACGACCCTGATAAGGACGAACCTGATATTAAACTCATCATATTCTTGTCTCAACCGTACATGAAAAGTCCTGAGTTCAACTTCCTATGCGTATCGCCGCAGGATTTCCAAAAGTTTCTCAAGAATTGGTTTGTATTTACCAGCGCACTGAACCTTCCAGAAGAAGTCTTTTCTAGCACGGTCGAGGATGCTGATTGACTACGCTATTGCAGGGGCTACATCCTAAGCCTATTTCTGACCTCCGGGTCAAACAGAAGTCGAAATGGCACCACCTCGCCTTCCAGTTGAGGTACTTGAGCATCTTCAGGCGGGACCTCTTTTCTATCCTTAATACTGGAGACGATATTTCTGCTCCTATCTCTGTATTCTCAGCCCGGCTGGGCAATTCCTGCTTGGTTGATACTAACTATACTTTCAAACTCTCCCTCATCTAAATTGGACATCAGCAGAATGCCAAACAAGAAACCCAGCCAGCAGAAAAAGCAACAAGCGAAACGCGAACGCCGCTCAGCACAGCGAAAGGAACGCGCCAAGAAAATCGCCGCACAGGAACGGGACAAGAGAGCGCTTGAAATTAAGCGCCGGCGGAGGACGGAGTTCCCGGACTTTGTGTTTTGGGAGGAGCATGGAAATCCTGAGTTTGTGGCTATCGTCAAAGAGGCGATAAGACGCTTCGACTTTGCCGAATTAGATAAAGTAGAACAAAACGCCTTTCGTATGATGAAACAGTTTGGGACGGCATATGCCCTGGCAGCCCTCAAGAAGATGATGCGTAAGTTTCAAGAAGAGGGTGTGTCGGACCCTTACTTGGCTTCAGCAGACGGACAGTGGTTGTGTAGTGTAGGGCATGCCCTCTTTTCACACATCCCTGACGACGTGAAGCGGAGTTTCCTTCCCATGAATGACGTTGAGTTCCGATATCGCGATGATGTCATCGTGGCGAAGTTCCGCTCGCTGCTTACTCAAAAGTCCTCGGGGGGAACGATATATTATTCCCGTTACAAGCCGACTATTGATTTTAAAGGGAAAGAATACATCATTGGATTCTCAACAGAAGCGATCAAGCGGACATGTGAGCGAACGACGAAGGACCCGCTGAGATACTACGCCGCGCTGGGAGATGTATACGCATACTTTGAGGATTGTCAGTATTTTGAGCCGTGCACCTTACGAGACGGGAGCCCTGCGTTCTCGTTTTTTGACGAGTGTCCTAATCCTGATCCCGGGCAACAGGTGGTCTCGTTTAAGTTTAGGTTGGCAAAAAATATTCTTGGTAGCAAAGAAGTGGACCCTACACAGGGGAAACTGTACTATCGCGTAGGCTATTGTCCCGTTGCCTTTGACCAAGGCTTTGCAAAGGCCAAGACACTTCTGTTTCCTGGATTTAAGAAGACGCCTGAGTACGAGATGCTGGAGAAGGTGCGGATGCCGTCGGATACAAAGAGACGCTTACAGCGTTTAGCAACAAACAGCGACATATCGCACCTGTGGGAAACAGATGACGTTTCCGCTCTCAAATGGTTTCACGACAATGGTGTTCCACAGGTGATCCAGACAACAGAACCTCTCTTTCGGGGGTATCCATGACGAAGAAGTAATGTCGTCTTAGGCGGAATACTGAGCAAAGGCTAAGGAGGGGAGAAAGAGTTTCCTCCAAGTCTGCTTCATCATAACGCGCTATAAGGACGCTGCCATGAGAAATTTCTTGAAAGCTCTCCACTCAATCACGGCCATACTTTTCTGCTGGCGTTTTGTCCACCGCCCCTTCGCCTGGGCTCAGGACAGGTCTTGTCTGATTGTACTTGGGGTCTGCGTTTTGTCTGTTTTTCCAGCGTCCCTTCTCCAGGCTCAGCCACAGAATGTGGAAGTCCAGGTCCGGCCATTAAACGCAATAGCACCAATGATCGCCGTCCCACCGGGGAGAGGCTCCTCCGCCATGCGCAGGACCACGGACGACATGCGTAGAGCCGCGGACGACAGGTGGGAGCGTGCTCGGGACAGTGAAAACTTTGTGGTGGAAGTGAGGCTCCACAATGGGACCGACCGTGCCTATCTGCTTAAAGCCAATAAGGTCTCGTTACGCGCCGAGTCCGGCGAGCGGGTGAGACCGCTGGAAGCAAGCGAAGATAGTCCGACTCCTGTCCTCACGGATCAGACCATTGCGCCTGGCGCAGAAGTCCGTGGTTATCTCTCTTTCCCGCCTGGCTCCTATACAGGCGCACGGGGGTTTCTCATTGAAGAGCGCACTCAGGCGAACGAGGGCTTCAGCGTAGACTTTTAGGCTTGCCGGTGGGCTCTGCGTCCAGCTTCTGCCTCTTCCTGGAGAATTTCCGGGGGAACGAACGCAGTCACGGGCGGTGGGTCGCCCTGGTAGCGTTCGACTTGCACCAGGGTGGTGTGCGCGCTGGGTCCCTGAGCCAGCTTTGAGGTGCCTTTGTCCAAAGTGAGCACGTTGGGGTTGCCGTGCTTTTCCAATGACCCCGGCAGCCCCGGTTCGAGCGGGTCATACCACGCTCCTGTGGGAAGCTGGACTACGTTCTTTTGGATATTGGCGGTCATGCGCACCCCTGCCAGACATTGCCCCCGGTCATTAAAGACCCGGACAATATCGCCCTCGCTGAGCCCACGCGCCTGGGCATCGGCCGGATGGATCCACAGGGGTTCGCGTTCTGCGACTTTTAAGCTGCGGCTGACCGACCCCTGGTCGAGTTGGCTGTGCAGACGGCCGACTGGCTGGTTGGAAATTAAATGGAGGGGGTAGGGTATGGCTTTCTCACTCCCCAGCCATTCGGCCGGTTCCATCCAGGTTGGGTGAGGCGGACAATCGTCGTAGTGATACGACGCAATCCGCTCTGACCAGATCTCTATTTTCCCGGAGGGCGTATCTAACGGATGAGCGTCGGGGTCGGCCCGAAACGCAGACAGAAAAGGCTGGGGCTCAGGCGGGAGAGGCAGTTCAAAATAACCGTCTGCCCAAAACTGCTCAAAGTCAGGCAAAGCAAAGCCACGTTCGCCCGCCCGTTCGCGGGAGAGATCATAGAGGTGGCGTAGCCACCCGGCTTCGTCTCGTCCTTCGGTAAACCCTTCTCGAAAGCCGAGGCGTTCGGCTAGGTCCGCAAAAATATCATGATCGTTCCGCGCCCCGCCGACCGGCTCCATCGCCTGTTTATTGGCCACTACAAAGCCGTCGCGGGGCGTGCAGACCATATCGTTGCGTTCGAGCGGGGTCGTCGCCGGGAGGATGATATCCGCATGGCGCGCCATGGGCGTCCACCACGGCTCATGGACGATAACGGTTTCCGGCTTTTGCCAGGCTCGTAACAGGCGGTTCAAATCCTGATGATGATGGAAGACGTTGCCACCCACCCAGTAGATCAGGCGAATATCAGGATAGGTCGCCCGGCGTCCGTTATAGTCGAATTCCGCGTTCGGATTCAGCAGGAGGTCGGCAATCCTGGCAACCGGGATGACATCGTCGACCGGGTGGGCACAGCGGTCCAAGGTGGCCCAGGGAATGCGAGAGGCCGGGTTCCCGACCGTAGCGACGGAAGAGTAGCCATAGCCAAACCCTCCGCCAGGGAGTCCGATCTGTCCCAACATGGCGGCCAGGGTGACTGCCATCCAATAGCTCTGCTCGCCATGATCTGCCCGTTGGAGGGACCACGCTATCGTGATCAGCGTGCGCTTGGCGGCCATACGTCGGGCCAGCGTGGTAATCGTCTCGGCCTTCAGACCGGTGATATCAGCAGCCCACCGGGCGTCTTTGGGCTGTCCATCGCTCTCGCCCATGAGATACGGTCGAAACCGATCAAAGCCCACACAGTAATGTGTCAGGAACGCGTTATCGGCCAGGCCCTCTTTGACCAGGGTATGGGCCAGACCGAGCATCAGCGCCACGTCGGTATTGGGACGCGGGGTCAGCCATTCGGCCCGCAGAAAGTCGGCCGTGTCGTTTTTCACCGGACCGATATTCAGAAATTCGACACCGGCCTGCCGACAGGCTTCCAGGCCCTCTCGGGTTCGATGCCGGGCCACTCCGCCATAGGCCACCTGCGCGTTTTTGAGCGGCATCCCGCCAAACGCCACCACAAGTTCGGAATGCCGGGCGATCGCCTGCCACGAGGCCTGCTCGACCAGCAAACGAAAAAAATTCCCGGCAATATAGGGCATGGCCACGTCAGCCGCGGCGTGGCTGTAGGTGTTTATCGAACGCACAAAGCCCCCAAAGAGGTTGAGGAAGCGATGCAGTTGGCCTTGGGGGAAATGGAAGGAACCGGCACTGCCCCAGCCGTATGAGCCGGCATAAATCGCCCGGTTGCTGAAGGTGCTCCGGATACGTTCGAGTTCGGCGGCAACAAGATCAAGCGCCCGCTCCCAACTGAGCGCGACAAAAGGCTCGCCCCCACGGGCGCCCCTGCCCGGTCCGTTCCTGAGCCAGCCCTCTCGCACCATGGGTTGGCGGATGCGGAGATCGTCATTGACTGCCCCTACATAGGAGCGCCCGAGAGGAGAGGGGTCCGGGTCTTCAGGTGTTGCTTCCATGGCAACCAAGCGCCCCTCTTTGACCCGAGGTGCATAGCCCCCCCAGTGGAAGGCGGAACGTGGATTTACGGCGTTGTCAGCAATTTTCATGCGTCAGGATTTTCCTCTGAGACAGAAGCGGCGAGGGGGCACGCCGGCGTACCCCTCTTAAGCGCCACACGTTTGGCTGGCAAAGTCCTGAATCTTGGTCTTGAGACTGGCATCACCGAGTCGCTTCAGCATTCTTTGAGCGCTACTGACCGTCTTACACGCCTGGGTCGCATTGCCAAGGGTGTCATTCAGCCGGGCCACTTCAAACGTCCCGCGAAACCACAGCGAATCGCCAACCTGGGTGCCCTTGAGCATGGCCTCCCACAGGGAGAGCGCCCGTTTTTTATCGCCCCGCACCTCAGAGACCTGGGCGAGTCCGACAATGGCGACAAGCGCATAGGCACCCTGCTTCTGCTCAAGGTCTGTATAGATACGCTCAGCCTTATCGTACTGCTTGGTATCGAGATAGAGCTGAGCGAGATCATAGTGGAAGCGATCCGGAGACTGATCCTCCGCAAATTCGCCATCGTTCTGGAGCCATGCCTCGTGCAGACGCGCCAGCGTCCGCTTGGCAATGAATGCGTTGTCTTTATCATTCTGACGGCGGAGTTGACGGATGTCTTTTTCCAGCACGCCAGACAGTCCGGCCAGGAGTTCTTCTTGTTTGTCGGGCTGATAGCGATCTAAAATTTTCTCGACGTCTTTGGCGAGATCGGCATAGCGTCCGGTCTTCTGCAGCGCGACCAGTCGGGTACGGGCGACGGTCTCAAACGCATCAGGCTGCTTCGGATACTTCTCTTCGAAGCCTTCGAGAAAAGAGACGATCTGTTCGGCGTTCGCGTCCATATCGTGACTCAAATAGACCGCATGCATTACGCTGACCTTGCCTGGATATTCGCGATAGGGGTCCCGCTTTACCAGTTTGGGACTGCGCTTGGCCAACGTCGCGCTGCTCTTCCAGTAGGCGTCCAGACTGGCTCCAATCCGCTGGCGGATATCGTCTTCACTCAGTCCACTACTGGTCTCGCCGTCTTCAATCGCATGCAGGACCTCGAAGTACGCCTGGAGCGTGGCGTAGTCGGCTCGCACCCGGAACGCCGGCGCACCGCGCACCTTTCTATACGCATCAGCCGCTTTCAAATACTCCTCTTGCGCTTGGTAATACTCACCCAGCCGGAAGTGTGCCTCGTAGATGGACCGGTGCTTGGGGTATTTCCGCGCGAAGTCGCGAATCGCCTGTACATACAGCTTCCCGTTCTGCGCACTTTGGTCCCGTGCGTATAACGACTCAGACGACTTGAACTGAAAGTATTCCGCGTCAGCCGCGTGCTTGGTCTTTGCCCCCCCGTTGCGGAGGAAGGTGTCCAGGCTATTGATGGCTTGTCGGTAGCGACGTTGTTCATATAGCCCAACGCCAAGGTAGTATTGCGCGTCTGTCTGATACACGGCAGCGTTGGGATCGTTTGAAGCAATGACTTCCTCAAGAAAAGGCACCGCTTTGGCAAAGCGTCGTTTCTGCATATGCTCCTTGGCTTTTAACCAGGGCGGAAACGGGTTTTCCTGCTCGGCGATGACGAGTTCTTCCTCGCGCGTCAATTCTGCCTGTATCAACGCATCGGCTCGGTCCTCCCACTTACCGCCGGCCTTGCGGAGTTCGAGAATCAAGGCCAGGAGTTGCCCGCGCAACTGGCTGCGCTTCTTGCCGCTCGCCTGTCTACTCTGCTTGGCAATATTTTTTGCCTGCTGGAATTGAGCTTGCGCCAATGCCGTCGGAGAAGGTTGGGTTTTCCCGCCACGCTTGGCATAGCGCCGCGTCTGCTCCAGAGCCCTCTGGGCCTTGCGTTTCATATCGGCAGACACGCCGGGCTGTTTGAGCAGCAGTTCAAAATCTCGTATGGCCCAGTCAAACTTCTCAAGTTCGCGCTCGCTCAGCGCTCGGCCGAACAGGCTCTCGTTCTTGAGCCGCGAGGCCTGATCGCCGACCGCGAATTCCCCAAAGCCGTTCATGGCTTTCGTCAGCAGGGTTTCCTTTTTCTTCTCATCGAACGTGAACGAGCCGATGTAGTGCAGCCAGTTCAAGAAATATAAGGCGCGCGCCGCCACCCCTTGTTCAGCCCGGTATTCCTGTGAGTCCTGCACAGCCTCCAGGTCGCCATCCCGTGCAATGACATCCTGCGTCATCTGGTCAACGCGCTGAAAACTGCCGGTATAAATATCGTTCAGCGGCCCATGGAGCGTCTCGTAGACAGCACGAATTGCTTTTCTACTCGACGGTGCTTTGACTGCCTGGGCCAAATTGGGGAGGGCAACAAATTCTAAGGCGACCGGACCCAGGATTTGAATGGCTTGCAGCCTGGCCTGCGCATTCCAGCTTCCCTGTTTGAGCGCATTAGCCTTGCTCCGGGCCTGCTTCGCCCGGGCAGAGAGTTCCGCAACAGCCGCCGCTTCGACCTCGGAGTTCAGCCATCCCAGGTTCAGGCTCAGAGAGATCATACCGATAATGGAAACCAGACGCCGCACGCTTGCACTCCTTTTTCGACCCTGCCCTTCACGTTGTGGTCCCGCGTTGAAAGCCCCCACAGTCCATCCCCATCTGCGCGAAGAGAAACGCTTGCCCACAGGGTTGCTCTGGTATCATGTTTTTCGACCATGAGATCGCGTCCTACTCCAAGTCCCGTAAGTATTTCGCCATCTCCACTTCCCAACGCGAGCCAAAGGTCATAATGATGATGTTCCTGGTCAAGGCCTTCTCCTCAGTCAGCGGGATAAAGTCCCCCCCGCCGGCTCGGGCCACAGACGCCATGGTATGCCGGAAGTCGCGATAGAAACTCGGCAACGGCGTTGGCTGAAAGGCGACATTCATAACTTTCCCGGTCCGCTCCCAGAGCGCGTACTCAAAGTCCTCGTGCATTTTATCCGCCAGGTCCATGACACTGACCACCCCACCGCGTGCCTGAAACCCTTGCGCCAAGCCCAGCACACTACTCATACTCTCCGGATGGGGCGGCGAACCAGCGGCAAGGATCACCACTCGACGCGAGCGTTTCCGCCAACTCAAGTCGTTCATGGCCGCGTCCATGCCTTCATACACCGCTTCCGGCCAATCGCCACCACCATCAGAGTGCAGATTGGCCAAAAAGCCTTTGAGCTTGGGTGTGGAGAAACTTAAGTCCACCCATTTAGTGACATATTCTTCGCCCCTGTCCCGATAGGCCACAATACCGATCCGTGAGGTCGGGACGAGCTTGCGCAACAGCGTCACCAGCTTCGTCAAGCGGTCACGAACCGAATCGATCACAAACTGCATGCTGTCTGTTGCGTCAATCACCAGGGCGACATCCAGACCGACCTTACGCAGCCCCCGTCCATAGTCGCCAAAACCCCCGCCCCCGCCGAGGTCTCCAGCGCCAACCAGGCCGCTGAGCTGGGCGTCGATACCGGAAAAACTACTGTCAGCTCGCTGGACTTCAATCGTCACCGGTCCGATGCCTGAGAAGACGGGAATGGCCGCCCGTTGGATAGGAGCCTGGAGCGGACCGGTTGAGGCCGGACCGGTTGGGCGCGCCCTATTCGGCGCGAGGTCTTCCATGGTCAGGATGCCCGGAATATCCTCGAGCGAGGGCTCCCCTTCCCAATCGTCTGGTAACTCCTCCTCGGCCATGGCGTCCAGTTCTTCTTGCGTGAGCGGCAAGGCATTGACCCGGACCATATCCGGCTCTTTCATGATGGTCACAGCCGTGGTGGCAAAGATGGACAAAATGAGAATATGGGCGGCCGTCGAGAAGGCGAACCAGCGCGCATTTCTGCTAAACCCCCCGCCTCGATACAGCCACAAGTCCTCTTGGATTTTACGCTCGACTGACGTGCGCTCAGATGTGTGTGGGGTGTCTTCGGGTGAAGCCATGACCCTGTCCTCCTTATAGAAACCGGGACAAACGGCTCAGCCAGTCTGTCTGGCGGCAATTGCGACCTGAGCTGCTCCAGCTCGTTGGGCGATCGAGAGGATTTTGACCGCCTCCCCCAGAATGACGTCCTTATCCCCTTCGAGCACAACCGGTACGTCCGGCTTGGCGGTGACTTGCTGCCGAATGGCGACCTCAAGGTCAGCCATGGTCACCGGTCTGGCGTTCACAAAAATTTCCTTTTGGGGTGTCACCGTAATCACAATCTGACGTGGCTCCGAGTCGGTTTCCTGCACCTCGGGCAGATTAATTTCCGCTCCGGATTGAACCATCGCCACGCTTGTCACCATAAAGATGATTAAGAGCACTAAAAAGATATCAGTCAAGGGAGTGATATTGATCTCGGCCATAATGTCGGACCCGCTCCCGCTCTTCTTTCGTGGACTAGCCATGCCCATGAGCTTTCCTCCCCAGGCGGACGGCTTCGAGCACGCGGTCTGAACTGATCGTCATGGCCGCCTCGACCCGCTCCAGTTTGGTGTGAAAATAGTTGTAAAAAATCACCGCAACAATCGCCACTGCCAGACCCAGCGCGGTTGCAACCAGCGCCTCAGAAATACCACCGGCAACTACGGCAAAACCGCCGCTGCCCTCAACCGCCATACTGGTGAAGGATTTGATAATCCCGATGACGGTACCCAAAAGTCCGATGAACGGGGCACTCACCCCCACTGTTCCCAGCACCCATATACTGCCTTTGAGCGCCTCGATTTCCTCGAAGCGGCGGTCCTCAATGATTTCAGACAAATATTCGAGCGATTCGCCCTCTTGTTGAGAAAGGACATCACGAAATATCCGGCCCGCCGGTTTATTCGTCTGCTCCTCCGCAGAGGTCATAGCTCCTTGAAAATCCCCCTTCTGTAAGACGCCAACCAGACCGCCGGCAATCTGCAAGGTCCCGCCGATCAACCCGCGTAGGGCAACCAGCCGTTCAAAGATGATGGTGATGACAACCACCGACATGATGATCAGGGGATAGGTGATATACCACCCCTGCTGGATCATATCGAGAACACTTAAACCTTCCATGCTGAACCCTCCTCTTGTGTGGGATGTCTCTACGTTTTTTCCTGTATCGCTATTCCGAAGAAGAGACGCTAGCGAGTCCATTTGCCTGCAATCCTCGACCGTTCTGTCCATCGATCGTGGCCAGGAATTCCTCAAGCCAGTGAATCTCCCCTTCCAAATACGCCAATCCATGCATAATAATCTGGGCTTGCGGGAGTGTCACATCCTGCTCGTTCCAGTAGGCCTGCTGCTCGGTGACCCAGACCAGACGGCTGCGCGTCCGCTCAAGTTGGCTCTGGACTGCCTCGCGCAGCTCTGAGTTGTCAAGCAGATGACTGAAGGCGAGCGCGGCGTTCAAGGGGTCAAAGACTTTGGTTCGCTCCTCGGTGTCGAACAACTGACGCCGCAACTCGGCCCGCAAATAGTCGTGGCCGGCCGACGTAATTTGGTAGACCTGTCGGGCCGGATAGTTCCCCTTTTGTTCGACTTTGGCCTTTTCTACATAACCGGCCTGTTCAAGCTGCCCGAGGTTATAGTAGAGCGAGCCACCACTCAGGTTGATATACTTGGCGTACAACCGGCGATCGACTTCCTGCCGCAGCTCATAGCCATGAAACGGCTTCTCGGATAACAGCCCTAGAATAACAAGTTGAACGCTAATGTTCCCACCTCCATGAACTAGTTTAGTCAGACTATATTAAAGATGGGAATACAAATCAAGAGGTTTCTCATTCTTTACTGTTGACGATGAAAAAATTTTATCTTGAACGAAAACCAAGCCGGACCCTTCAGGATCAATCAGCATCAATAATTCCACGTCCCCGCAACAAATTGAGAATAATGTCCAAGCTGTGCTCCCGCAGGTGAATTTTGAGCTGATCGTAGAGGGTAAAATTGGCGAGGCGGAGAAAGGGACGACCGTGAACAAAATCAATAATATTGATACAGCCGAAGTCCTGCTCGATATTAAAAATCCTTCCCTGGGTGATCCCCGTGGCATGGGCCAAAAAAGCGTTATTCACGCCCCCGTGCGCAACAAGGAGAACGGTCTGCCAATCATCTTTGGCCAAGAGGGTCTGGAGGAGTTGCCCGGCCCGGGCATAGACCTGACGGAAACTCTCTCCGCCCAGGTAGGGTTCGTCCCAGTCAGAGTCCGTATTCTTAAAGAACTCCTGAATCTCCTTAAATATGTCGGTCAGACTCTTGTGGGCCAGGACCGTATCACTCGGGATGATCTCGCTCAGTTCCGGCGCCACCTGAATGTCCAGCTCTTTTTCTGTGGCGATGATCCGGGCGGTTTCATACGCCCGCTCAAGCGGACTGGCGTAAATCGCATCAATCGGCACTCCCCGAAAGAGCAGCGCAACCGCCGCGACCTGTTCTTGCCCCCGTTCGGTCAGTGCCCCATTGCCCAGCGCCCCTTCGTTTGCCACCCGTTGATACAGAGTTTCCCCATGCCGCATCAGGTAGATGCGGCGCCCGTCCGTCTGTGCTCTTTCCATGTCATTTCTTGGCAAACGGCGTGTCACGATCACGCAGGGCTTCTTTGAGCCCGCGTTCCATCATTTTCTTGACCTCATTTTTGACCGTTATGGTCTGGTGGGCGATTACGTCAAATTCGGTTGCCGACTGTTCAGCCGCATACAGGCCCATGGCCTCGAAAAAGCGATTGGTCGCCGCCTTATGGAGCGTCAACAGGTCAACCGGCACCGCGGCAACACGGCGGGCATAACGCAGCACCTCATCCTCCAGTTGCTGTCTCGGATAGATGTGGTTAATCAGGCCGTTTTCCAGCGCCTCAGTCGCGCTCATGGAATCCCCGGTAAAGAGAAACTCTTTTGTTTTGCGCATCCCCATCAGGTAGGGCCACATGGCCAGCGATGGCAGCACCCCGAGCGAGCGTCCGGCGGGATGACCGAACTGGGCATCGTCGGCCGCAAAGACCAGATCACAATGTCCGACAAACTCCGTCGCTCCGGCCAAACAATAGCCGTGGACCTGCGCAATGGTTGGTTTGGGCAGGTTCCACAGCCGCTGCCAGCGGGCGACGATCTTGCGCAATCCCCAGCGGTCACTGGTGACGCTAAAGCCACCACCCGGCCCTGAAACCGGCTGAAGATCATAGCCCGCACAGAAAGCCCGCCCGGCCCCACGAATAATCAGGACGCTGGCATCATTATCCGCTTCAAACTCCTCTAATGCCGCATCCAACTCTGACAGGAGTTGCCGGCTCATCGCGTTCAGTTTCTCCGGACGATTTAGCGTCACGCGGACAATCTTGTCTTCAACCTGCTCGTAGATAATAGCCTCATATTCCATGCTGCGGTCTCCTTTCCCTGCTGGTGGGGAGAATAGAGCGTTTGGCTTACCACAGGCGACCACGAGTGCATAGGGACAAAAAGAGTCAACGTGTCCTCCAACACATATGAAATGCTGGACACGTTGACTCTTTTACGGCGGGCCGGCCGAACGCGCCAGCACCCTGATCCGCGAGAGCAAGGTCCACCAGTTCCCCTCAGCCCTCCAGGTCGGTCACAAGGAGGGGATACAGACCATGGAATAGGGCGCTCGTTGACCTCGCTACGCGAGAACTCAGTACACAGCAAGAAGCCCAGGCCAAGAGTCCGACCCCGCACCTCTCTGGTCAGGCCGTCCGGGCACTCCTGCACGGATAAGACGCAGAACGGCCATCGGTTAGCTACGCAGCGACCTCCACATAGGCCGATTTTGTGGATGGTTGAGGGATAGGCAGCCCTTCCTGCTTGAGACCATCGACGTGAAACTCAATCGCCTCCTTCATGTTGGCCCTGGTCTCTTCCTCCGTCCGACCCGTGGACACACAGCCCAGCATATCCGGGGAGTACGCCGAGAAGCCGGTTGCGGTCTGCTCTACGACGATAAGATATTTCATTTCTTCAGTCCCGATTGTCTGAGAACGCTGTTGAGAGTGCCAATAGCAAGATCATCACCCGGCTGTCCAGGCACCGTCACCAATCCACGTTTCGTCGGGTGCTTGAATTGCCGATGGCTACCGCGCATCCGCACTTGATACCAGCCGTCAGCCTCAAGCAGTCGAATGACCTCCCTGACCTTTATTGGCTAGGCGACAGTTTCGAGGCAATTATGCACATGCGAGAGGATAGCGCTTGTCTTATCTGCAATGACACTGGGCGTTTCTTTGCAAAAGTCGAACTCCCACTTATAGGCCGTCACCGAAGTTTTGCCGCTTCTGTTTTTGGTCGTGCAACCAGAAATTGGACATGATGTGCACAACTTGATGAGGTCAGAACGAATTTCTGCCCAATGTCTTGCAGTGCTCTCATTGATGGTGGTCTTAAGGCAGAGGGCATTCAAGTTGAACTCCCAGTAGAGTCCGATAGCATCGTCCTCAGAACCCACCGTGATCCCCCCCTTCCTCCAGTTCATAACCGGATTGTTACCGCCGTTGTAGATGGCCCATCCGTGAAAGCGCCCCTTGTCGAGGTGCGCCCGTAACTTGTCGTAGAACATGTAGAAGATCGGGAAGCCGGTGCGATAGCCAGCCTTGAGAAGTCGCGCGTCCCATGGACCGTCCAGTTTTGCAAGAGCCTTATCCATCTGGATAGTGCGAGCGTGTTCCGCTCGCAGGGAAGCAATCCAGTCGTCGGATATACCGGTCGTGCCCGCTATCGACAGACCCGAAAAAACTTCCAGCGCGCGCGTGAGATATATCGCATCAAACTCAAGACTCTGGATTTCTTGCAACTGGTGCGTGAGGGTGAACTGACCTGCGCCAACGGTGAGGACGATGACCGAAAAGGGAATGTTTGGCTAGTCTGCAGAGAATGCCTGTGCACTCTTTTTGAGTTGCTTAACGCCTACATCTGAATCAGTCTTACATGCAATCAAAAGATGGGTCTTTGTCCGATCTTTTCGGTCCATCTCCAAGACAAGGTCTATGCGAAGTCGCCGACCAAATGAGTATTCCCGTATGGCCTTTACCTTCGTAAGTGCTACCTCTTGTGAAATGTCAGGTGCGAGCTTCGCAAGGACTGCGGTTTGCTCAGGGAGCGTCAAAGGGGAGCGCTCACTATCGAGTCACCATGCGATCATTCCAGTGTGGCTCTTCTCAAGCTGGGAGCCAACAATATCGACAAAATTATTTGCCATCCGGTACGTTCTCTCCTACTTGATGTCGCCTAACCATACTCCATTGTACCGAACGCGCCTACCGCGGGTAGGGTAAGCACTATGTCCGTTTCCACAACATGCCTGCAACGAGTCCCAAAGCAAAACACCCACAGCGCCTGGCTGCCCTGCAACTCTTTTCGCACAATCTCAGCCCCGGCAACCAGGGCGCTCATCGTGGTCCGGGCTGGTCAGCCTTCGGACGCTTGCAGCACTGCCTGGGCGAGGGCCAGATCGTCCGGCGTCGTAATCTTGAAATTGCGTGCGTCGCCGGGAACGATACGGACGGGCCGGCCCATTTGCTCAACCAGAGTGGCATCGTCCGTTCCAACGATGCCCCGTTGCTGCGCCCAGCGGTGGGCTGCTCGGATCACTTCGACCCGGAACGTCTGGGGTGTTTGCGCCAGCCACAGATCGTGCCGGGAGACCGTCTCACGGATCGCGTGCTGGGCGTCGGCCCGCTTGATGGTGTCGCGGACAGGGGCCGCCACAACTGCGCTGCCCGCCTCGGCAGCCGCGTCAATACTGCGCTGAATGGCCTCAACGCCGATAAACGGCCGGGCTGCGTCATGAATCACCACGATCTCACACTGGGTTTCAAGCGCGGCCAAACCATTCCGCACCGAATTCTGCCGTTCCGCTCCCCCGTGGACAACGCTAATCGGTTGTGGCCAGGGGCCGTGCGTATGGAGCACCTCCTGGCAGAGGGCCTCGCGCTCAGCAGCAACCACCACAATGACACGCCGGAGCGCCTCAATGCGCGCAAAACGCCGCAGGGTATGCACGAGAATCGGCTTGCCGGCAACGGACAGAAAAGGTTTCGGCAACTCGCTTTGCAGCCGCGTGCCTTTTCCCGCGGCGACAATGACGACATTGACGTGCATATGAAACCTGACTCCTGGCCTATTCCCGTGGCGTGGCTTCAGTCAGGTACTCAACCAGAATGACCTTGCCATGCCCGATTGAGGACCCGACAAATCCGGCAACACGCGCGAGGGAATATTTTGAGCGGAAGAGGTCGTGGACCCGTTCGCTTGTGGCGGGGTCTGTCACAAACCGTGCTTTCCCGGTGAGGGCGAGGTGGCCGATTTGCAACTGCATCTGCGGGTTTTTTTGCAGGTTGCGATACCAATGGGTTTTTCCATCTTTTCCAGATTGGATGTACAACGCTCCCTGGTCATAGACAAACCAAATCGGTTTTGTCCGCGGCTTGCCACTCTTACGTCCTATGGTTGTGATTTCGAGCGTTGATTCATTGGCGACCTGCGCCAGGGCGTCCTGAAGTATGCTCTCCTGGGCGTAGCTGGACGTTCCCATGAACAGGCTTCCAAAAAGGAGCACCAGCCCGGCCCAGTGACGTTTCCATGCCATAAAGAGGAAACGTATCAACTTCTGCATGTCTGTTGGAGGACACGGGTCACATTGTGTCATGTTCATCCCTTCCTCTCTCTACACAACAACACGATCTATAGTTTCTCAGCGCAATGATCTATGGTAGCGTATCTCTATCCCGGACTTATGAGGAGGAAGCCGCAATGGCCACCCAGTACCATTTCCATGTCGCGAACGAAAGCATCGAGGTGCAGACGGGCACCCATGCGTCCCCGAACATTACCATCACCATGCAGGAGAGTGATTACCTGGATATGGTCAACGGCAAACTCAACGGCCAAATGGCATTCATGACCGGCAAGCTGAAAATTGCCGGAGACATGGGCTTGGCGCTCAAGCTCCAAAACCTCTTTAAGCAGGCGGATGCGAGCCGCCCACCAGCGGAAAGCGTACAGCAAGTCATTGACGGCACGCCGGAGGCGTTCAACGCCGAGGCAGCCAAGGGTATGGACGCGGTCTTTCAGTTTGATCTGACTGACTGAAGACCCTACTACGCACATCCAGGGAGGAGGGATTCTTCTCCCTGGACTCCCCATTGTTTCACCATCGTGTCCCGCTGGGATGACGCTATTCTCCCGTAAGAAGCTGCATGTCAAAACGGACGGTTATCGGCCTGATGTCCGGCACGTCCCATGATGGGATTGATGCCGTGCTGGTTGATATTGCCCGCGTGCGGGGCCGCTTCCGTATTCAACAACGGGCCTTCCGCTCATTCCCGTACTCCCGACCTGTGAGAGCCCGTCTGCTGAGAGTCAGCCAGGGAGCCGGGATTGATGCCGGCGAAGTCTCACAAGTCAATGTGCTCCTCGGCGAGCTGTTTGCCCGGGCGGTGCTCAAGCTGTGCGAACGCGCGGCCATCTCGCGGGAGCAGGTCGATGTCATCGGCTCCCACGGACATACCATTTATCACAACCCCCGCCAGCGGCCCGGACCAGGCTCAACCCTTCAGATTGGAGAACCTGCCGTTATTGCGCAGCGGACTGGTATCACCACAATAGCCGACTTTCGGCCGGCAGACGTTGCTCTTGGCGGAGAGGGAGCACCGCTCGTTCCCTATGTACACGCGTTTCTGTTTCAGCAGCCTGCCCGTGCGGTTGCCGTTCATAATATCGGTGGGATCGCCAACCTCACTTACCTGCCGCCGCGTTCCGCAAAACAAGACCTGCTGGCCTTTGATACCGGCCCCGGGAATATGCTGATCGACAGCGTTGTCCATACCGTTACCCAGGGCAAGCGGTGGTACGACCGGAACGGTCGAATGGCCAAGACCGGGAGCGTGCACGCACGTCTCCTCAACGAACTGCTCCGGCATCGGTACTTTGCCCGGCGTCCGCCCAAGTCGACCGGCAGAGAAGAATTCGGTGCGCCGTTTGCAGAGCGATTTCTCAAACGCGCCGCGCAGCTCAAGCTGCCCCCCAACGACCAAGTGGCGACGGCAAGCGCTGTCACCGCCACGAGCATGGCCCGCGCGTATCACGACTTTATCCTGCCGCACGGCCCGCTCGCTGAGGTCTACCTCACCGGTGGTGGGGCACTCAACCCGACCCTGCGAGCGCAATTCGCTCAGGCTCTGCCGAATGTCCGTGTCCGACTGCTTGAAGAGACCGGCTATGAGAGCCAGTCTTTGGAAGCCCTGGCATTTGCCGTTCTCGCCTATGCGACAGTCCACGGCCTGCCCTCGAACGTGCCGAGTGCAACCGGCGCACGGCTGCCGGCCGTTCTTGGAAAAATCGTTCCTGGTAAGAACTATCGTGATGTGCGGTTGAGCGAACAGAGAGGATAACAAGATGGCAAAGCGCGTTGTGGTGATTCCCGGTGATGATGCTGCACCCGAGGCAATGGCGCCGACGGTTGAAATCCTAAAAAACTTGGCGTTGGACCTGCGCTTCACCGAGTTTCCGTCCGGTGAAGAGGGCGTGAAGCAGTATGGCTCACGAAAGGGATTTGAGCGTGCGCTCCGTGAAGCGATAGACCAATCGGACTCGACCCTCTTTGGCTCGACCAATGGCACAACCGGCGGGATCGGCTATCTGCGCTGGGGCAAGCAGACCTATGCCAATGTCCGGCCGGCACGCTGGCGGCCGGGGTTTCGGAGCCCGCTCAAAAACCCGGAATCCATTGATTTCGTTGTGGTCCGAGAAAACCTGGAAGACCTGTATATGGGGGTTGAGGGCGACCTGAATACGCTTGCGCCGCTCGGCTTGACGAGTGCGATCACGCGTGAACCGCTCGATACCACCGCCCGGGGCCTGTTTGCCATTAAAGCGATTACAGAGCAGGGCTCCCGGCGCATTGCCCGCTTTGCCTTTGAACTGGCGCGCAAGCGCAAAGCCCAGGGTGGAAGGGGGCTCGTCACCTGTACCAGCAAGTATAATATGCTGCGGAAAAGTGACGGGCTCTTCCGTGAAGTCGTTGAAGCAACGGCCAAAGAGTATCCCGACCTGGGCTATGAACAATACATTGTCGATGATTTTGCGCGGCGTCTCGTCGCCAGCCCATCGCAATTTGACGTCGTTGTCATGCCGAACCTGTACGGCGATATCCTGTCCGATGTTGCTGCCGGCACCATTGGTGGCCTCGGACTCGCACCGAGCGGTTGCTACGGCGACACGTATGCCTATTTTGAATCCGTCCATGGCTCCGCACCTGATATTGCTGGCCAGAATATCATCAACCCAACCGCAACCTTGCTCTCCGCCGCGCTGCTGCTCGACTATCTCGGCTGGACCGAAGCGGCCCAGCGCCTTGAGGACGCCATCGCGCAGGTGTACGCCAGCGGCGGGACCCTTCCGCCTGACCAGGGCGGGTCCGCCTCAACACCAACGTTCTGTGCTGCGGTTCAGAATGTACTCTTTGGCTAAAGAGAGGAAACGTGTCAACATCTGCCTAGCTATTGGAGGACACGTTTCCTCTTCAGAGTACGCTGGCTCTTACGACCCCTTCGACCAGGCTCAGGGCAGGGTTTGAGCGGGAACTTGTCCCGAGGATTTGTTCCGGGAGCGCTTCACAACAACAACACTTTGGCCGTTGACTCGCACCGTGCGCTTATCCGAGGTAGGGGGAGACTGCTGGACTGGCTTGCGGCCACGTTCCTCCCGCCACCGTTTGAGTTGTTGTTCCAGGTCTTTCGAATTCACTCGTTCCTCCGATTATTCACCCCCCCAGCTCCCCCTTCAAAAGGGGGGATGGGGGGGAACTGCTTAGCTATCGATGAAGGCTTCCAGACTCTTCGCTCGGGTCGGGTTGCGCAGTTTCCGTAAGGCTTTGGCCTCAATCTGACGGATGCGCTCACGGGTCACGGCAAAGCGCTGTCCAACTTCTTCCAGTGTGTAGTCTGTCTTTTCGTCAATGCCGAACCGCATACGCAGAATCTGCTCCTCGCGCGGCGTCAGAGTGGCAAGGACTTTGCGCGTCTGTTCCTCTAAACTCAGGGCCATCGCCGCGTCTGCCGGAGAGAGGGTCTGCCGATCTTCAACAAAATCTCCCAGCGAACTTTCTTCATCATCTCCAATCGGCGTCTCCAGGGAGACCGGCTCTTTGACAATCTTGAGGACTTTCCTGACTTTGTCCGCCGGCACTTCCATTTGGGCGGCAATTTCTTCCGGCGAAGGTTCCCGGCCGAGTTGCTGGACCAGGTAGCGAGAGGTCCGCAGCACCTTATTGATCGTCTCAATCATATGGACCGGGATCCGAATCGTCCGGGCCTGGTCAGCGATTGCCCGACTCACAGACTGTCGAATCCACCAGGTTGCATAGGTCGAGAATTTATAGCCGCGTTGATACTCAAATTTCTCAACCGCGCGCATCAGGCCGATATTGCCCTCCTGGATCAGGTCAAGAAACCCCAGCCCACGGTTGACATAGCGTTTGGCAATACTCACCACCAGGCGCAGATTGGCTTCAATGAGACGCCGCTTGCCTTCCTGAGCCTGCGCTTCTCCCCGCGCGATCGTCCTCAGAGCCTGACGCAGTTCTTCACGATTCGTTCCAAGCTGTCTCTCAATGCGCTGAATTTCTTTGCGGGCGTTCTTGATAATCTGACTGGCCTCTTGGATTTTCTGCTCCTGGGCCTTCCCGCCTATTTCTCCCGCTCTCGGACGTGGCCTCCCATTCTTCGACGTGGCTGCCCGTGCCAGGGCAAGAATCTCAGACGCCTTGCAATTCAGGACGGACTCTTGTCTGCGAATAGTCCGTTCCTGCTTGTCCAGCATGACGCCGACTTCCTTGAGTTTATCGGTCACAACCGTAATATGCCGCCGCCCTAAAGGCAGCTTATCCAGTGAAGTCCTGATCTTCTCGCGGAGAGTCCCCAGCCGCTTCAGCGCTTTCTCCCGCTCTGCGACCGGACTCCGCCGGCGAGATACTCGGGCGGCTTTTTCCCGCTCTCCGGCCAGGCGTTTGAGCGGTCCCATACGGCTCAGAAAGAGTACAATCCGCTGGTCTTCCTTGCCGGACGCATCCGTATCCTCTTCTTCGTCGCCAAAAATACGTCGTGCTTCCGTCTCGTCCTGTTTGAGCCGACTCCCCAGAGAGAGAATATACTGAAGCGCCAAAGGAGTGGAGAAGATCTCCTGGCGAATACACTTCTCCCCAGCCTCTATCTCTTTTGCAATTGCGACCTCCTCCTCACGGCTCAGGAGTGGAATATTGCCCATCTCCTGGAGGTACATCCGGACAGGGTCTGAAGTGTCTCCCGTCCCCGGCTCCCCAGCCGCCACCACTCTCCCCCCCCAGCTCTCTTCGCCCTGTTTCACCGTCTCAGACGCCGAGGTCTCCCCTTCTTCAATGCTGGCGGAGCCCCCTTCCTCAAGAACATTAACCGTCTCAATATCCATATCTTCAAGAATGGACATGATGGTTTCGATTTCTCGTGCCGGTTTCTCCCCTTGCGACGTTGAAGAAGCAGGAGTGACAGCCTGGGTTTTGATCAGCACGGACTTTTCAGACCGCTGCGCCGCTGTCCGTGTGGATGTCTTTTGGAGGGCCTGCGAAACAGTCACCATTTTTCTGTTTTTCTTTTTTTCCATGAGACGTTCCAGCCCCCTTACATGAACAGCATTAAAACAGGATGCAGCCGTGCCTTCATCCCAAACGCATGGAAAAGGCAGGGGAAAGGCTTGACTGCTCCGACAGAACTGCTTCTGCTTCGTTGATCCAAAAGAATTTATAGGCGGGCCGACACGCGTGGCCAAAGCTTTGAAAAAATAGGGCCCCTCCATACTACGGCCAGGCAGAGGGGAAGTCAAGAGAAAGTCCGGGTGCTGGTATACTTACACCACTGCAAAGTTCAAAGTGGACCCCCGCGCAGTCCCCCTGGACGCCCCCCCCGAACCATCTCCACTTACGCAGTAAAAACCAAGCGGTAGACACGCACACCCCCGCGCGGGCGGGCATCCCCTCAAGAGAACAACCCGTATCATCTCTATTTTCCGCACACCCCCGCGCGGGCGGGCATCCCTTTTAGTAGAAAGACCTGCAAAACCACTTTCAACGCACACCCCCGCGCGGGCGGGCATCCCGGACGCGGCTTGCACCAGGAGCGTCATACCGACCGCACACCCCCGCGCGGGCGGGCATCCCTACCGGTTGACAAGTCTACTCGTAACAGTCCGCCGCAACCCCCCGCGCGGGCGGGCATCCCCCGCGGGGCTCCACCGCCGCCCTCCCTGCACCGTGGGCGGCTCGGGCCCTACTCCGAGCAGGAGGGGCGGCGCCTGGAAAAGGGGGGGCCCCGTGCCTCGGCTCCCCTTCCCGCTCCAGGGGCGCGCCGGCCGAGCGCCCCTTCCCAGCCGAGCGGTCCCCAGCGCGCGGCCCGGGCGTGGCCGCGCGCGTGCTCTACCTGGGGGCGGGGCCCTGAGACCGGGCGGGGGCCGCCCGCCAGGGAACGCGGCCGGACCGAGCCGAGCGGGAGGGGCGCCGCACGGGGGCACGAAGCGCCGGCCCCGCCGCGTGCTCTGCTCCCCCTGGAGCGGCCCCCCTCCTAGCCGCGGCCCGGGCGCCCGCCCGTCAAACGCTCTGGGGGCCGAGGAGGGCAAATGCCAGAGTGTGTGACCGGAATGCAAAGTGGACCACGCTGCCGGTGAAAGTGGACCAGTCCGTCTGAAAGTGTACCAGCACCCCGGGCGTGTCCGGGCGGCAAGCCGGGTTCACGCCGAGCGACTCTTGCCCCTCCCCGCTGCGGATGGGGGGCTTGCCCGTAGCCCGTTTGCCAGGCGTGTCAGACAGGCGAGCATTTCCCGCTGCGCCTCTTCCGTGTCGTCCGCCCGGGCGATGTACACCCCGGCTTCGAAGAAGGCCGCGGCAAACACGTGCGCGAGCGGGTCGACCGGCTGTTCCTCGATGAAGCCATCGGCCATCAATAACGCAAAGCCCTGCCGTATGAAGAGCAGTCCGGGGTCGGAGTCGAGCGTGATGACGTTCCTCTTCAGGACCGCCGGGCCGTCAATATAGAGAATGCTCTGCGGGGTCGGTTCGGCCAGGGTCTCAATGAGGGTAGGGATCCCCGTATGGACAATCCGGTCCCAGGTGGTGCCTTCCGCCGTTAACATGCGAGTGGCTATTTTTTGTACCAGCGCGGTGCCAACCTCCTTGAAGACGGCTTTGAAAAGATCGTTTTTGTCCTGGAATTGGTGATACAGCGCTCCTCTCGTCACTCCGGCGAGGCGGACGATCTCTTCGGGCGACGTGTTGGCATACCCGTATTTCGTAAACATCTCACGGGCAGCCGTTACAGAAGAGAAGTTGAGAATGACAAGGGGGTACGCCTTGCCCAACCTAGCCAGGCCGAAGCATGCCACACCTTGTATAGAACAGAGTCATCATCGGACTAGCGATACATCCAGCAGGCCGCCAGCGGGTGGTCGCCCGTATACGGAGAGTGCACCTGCACGCGCCATGGCAAGACCGGGTTGGCGTTGAGCCGGTCGGCGAGATCGCCCACCTGGTGGGCCGTCTCCTGGCACATGACCTGGGCGCCGTTGGCAGAGAACTGACCGTGAATGACCATGCGGTAAGAAGGATCGGAGGGCACGGTTTCGGTATAGCATTGTGTCACCTGCGTAGTCTCGGTGAGCAGAATGCGACAGACCTGATCGACCACGGCCGTGACGTACACCCGTCGCTTCTGTTTGGGCGGAGTCGGCACCCGCTTGCTCGATAAGTGCTCGGCAAAGACCCACTCGGCGGGCTGCCCTGAAGAAACCCGTGCCCAGCCCTCCGGCGTGATCTCCCAGACTTTGACGGTCTCGCCTCGCGTGACGTGCCGGGTCACGGTCGCGTCCGTCGTGGGACTACTGCGGACATTGAGCACATCCACGGCGACCCACCTGACCTGCCCGTCTAGTAATCTCAACAGCATGATGGGCGTCCCTGTCATCCCGATGAGCACCCAGAAAATGATCCAGCGTGCGCGTAACGACATGGCTCCCTCCCTCAGTAAATCAGCAGCCGGGTCGTCTCGTGGGGTTCAGTCACAGAGGGCACCGAGTAGGAGCTGCCGATGCCGCTGGGGTAGATGGGCGGGACGCAATAGCGCGGCTCGCCCTGGACATGCGGGGTGTAGGCCGTCATATAGAACCGCGCCAGGGCCTCCAGCCCGCCGTCTGCGGTGCGGTGGAACTTGTCAAACACGAGAATAAAACAGCGGTTGCCCTGCGTCGTGCCGGGCGAGTTCATCGGCAGGACCATGCTGTAGCCCTCGCCCAACTCCCCAATCGCCTCCCGAGTCTGCAACAGGAGCCCGTTGGCCAGGGTGCCGACTTCAATGAAATTCGGCAGCGCCGGTCTCAGCACCACCCGCCCCCGCCGATCCAGATGGCTCACAATGGTCCCCTGGATTTCGCCGACCAGATTGATACCCCACGGAGGGGGGATGGAGAACGGGTAGATTTTGTTGGACGTGCCGCCGTGGACGTAGCGGATAAACTGGACCTCCGCGGCCACGTACCGATTGCCGCCGCGGCCGCCGTTGTCCGGGTCGAGGCGGGGCCACTCGGGGTTTTCGTGCTGGGAAATCGTCTGCCAGAGCAGCAGATCGGGCACTTCAATGGTCCATGTCCAGCGGTCAAGCAGGAAATCGAAGTCGGCGCTGCCGGGCAGGCGGGGGGAGTCTGTCTCGTCATGCCACTGCCAGACTTCCGCGAGTTCCATATGCTGCGTGGTCGGGTTCCACACGAACCGGCTCTGGTCGCCCGGTTCCGGGAAATCGTCACTGATACACTCGCCCTGGACATGAGGGGGGGTCATGGCATAGCGGGGGGTCACGACGCGGAACCGGCTGCGGGCAAATTCGACCCCGTCGTCGTAGGCCACGGCCGTATGAGAGCCGTCGCCGAGATTGCCCCAATTCATGATCGTCACGAAGCCGGCATTGGCATGGCGACAGGCACCGGCATCGAGCACGTCTTTCCGTTCCGCGCCATGCAGGAGGGGGATGGGCGGGCCGCCGTTGAAGCGGATCGTCAGGTCGCCGGCCTCACATTTCCAGCCGGAAATGACGCCAATGCCGGACAGCGTGGACCGGGGGCCGGGAATACCGAGCATGGCGGCAGGCGCGATTGCCGGCATCACACCGAGCATCCAAACTATCACTATCAGTGATGAAGAAAAAACAGGGAAGCACGCAAAGAAAGACTGTCTGCGCATAGGCAGTCTCTTGCCTTTCTCTGCCCATGGGATAGGGTGCCTGACTCAGCCCAACACAGCTTTGCTATCCCGTGAGCAGTGTTGGGCTGCCCGCGAGACTTGTACTCTCGCGGGCAACACTCTCACATCTCCACTCTCTACCCAGCACCTTCAGAGGGCGCCGGGCCGTGTCAGTGTCACAACAGCGAATGGAGTGAGACCCCGCGTATTCACCACGGCACGGGTAGCTACTCCCATGCGTTTGGTGGTTCTTGTATTAGGCGGCGACCCGACTCAGCGGGATCGCTGTTCAACACTGACAAATTTACCTTTGTCCAAACTGAATCAAATGTCAAATATGAGGGCTTGGCGGGGGGGCATTTTTCTGTCCAACACGGTCAGAAAAATGTTGTGAAATCGCCCGAAATGTGCTATAAATTTCGGTAGAAATTCTAATAAAAATCACAACTTGGGCGGAGTAAACGAGCAGTAGAGAGTGCCCGTTTACTCCTGACCACAACCGATCTGGAGGGATCGCTTATGGCTGCTATCTATAGTATCGTCTCTGCCCAAAGGGACAAGGAAGGTTGTCAAAAAACACGGCATGGCAAGGCCGGGTCTGGCCCGGCTTGGCGGGGCCAGCCCAGGCATGGCCGGGCACGGCGAGGCGGGGCAAGGGAAAAGGGAGGCGTGAAGTGAATCGCTTACCTTTTCAACAACAAATTCGTATCGTCAATCTGTTAGTCGAAGGTAACGCGATTCGCGGTATTGAACGCCTCACCGGCCACCATAGAGACAGCATCATGCACCTCAGCCGACGCATCGGCGAAGCCTGCCACCGGCTGCATCACGCCCGGATGCGGGACCTCCAGCCTAGCTACGTCCAGGTTGATGAAACGTGGAGCTTCGTCAACACGAAGCAACGCCACATCACGGAGCACAGCCCACCCCAGCATGGCGATGCGTATTTGTGGGTCGGGCTGGATGCGGATCGCAAAGCGGTGATCGCATACCATGTCGGCAAGCGGCAGATGGAGGATGCCATCACCTTTTGCCGTGATCTACGGAGCCGTGTGCTCAATCGCCCGCAGATCACGACCGACGTTACATCGCCTACATCGAAGCCATCGAAGATGCTTTTGGCCGCGATGTCCATTACGCCATGCTTAAAAAACAAATGAACGGCGCCGATGGGCCAGTTTTTGGGATTACGAAAGAAGTCCAGATCGGCAATCCCGATATAGACAAAGTGTCCACGAGTTATGTCGAGCGCGTCAACCTCACCATCCGCTCTCACCTGCGTCGATGCGGCCGGCGGACTGGCGCCCACAGCAAGAAATGGCGGAACCATGCGGCGGCCATTGCGCTGTTGATTGCGTTTTACAACTGGTGTCGTGTCCATGAAACGGCATTTGCCTTTACGCGACTGGTTCCCGTGCCAAAAAATCCATTGGATATGACAAACCTTAGCTTTTTATATACGCACCCACTCCACGCGGGCTTGCGTGGCCGGATTCATAGTTTCACCCATTTCGAGAGGAAACTCGCACAGATGGACAACGCCTGTATTGCTGAGATACTCGGGGCGATTCCTCGGCCGTTTGGGCAAAAACATACCGCAGAGATCGATGGCCGATTACGGTTTATGCAACAACACGCCCAGGAAGTTGTGCGTGCGTTACGGGGAGTTCTACAATGAAAATCCCTTATACATTTTCCGTCTTGCGCTATAGGCATGACATGGTATCGGGGGAGTTTGTGAATGTTGGGATCGTGGTATATGCCTCCCTCGCTGACTTTTTTGAGATCAAGTGTCTGCGTTCCCTTGGCCGTGTATCACGGTTCTTCGGAAGTGCGAATAGCGTCCATCTCAAACGGGTACTCCCCCATATTACTGAGACGCTCAGAGATGAATGGGAGATGGTGGGGGACGGCGAGAACCGTCGAGAAGGCCAGGCAGACGATTTTGATGCGGACCTTGATTCATGGCAGGTTCGGACCGAGAGGAAGGTCTTTCGTATGTTGCTGAATGCGGTCTTGCCGCAGGATGATTCAGCCCTCCAGTTTTCCCCACCGCTGGGGGGGGTGACTGCTGATCCGCAGGGGGCTCTCGAAGCGCTCTATGAACGCTATGTTGAGCGCTATGCACGGTCTCATTACGTAGCCAGTCGGTCTGACGGCGAGGTGAAGCAAACTTTTCACAATGCCCTCTCAAAACGGTGTCTCCTGCACCGTGTTCGTCCTAAGAAAATTACGAGCGCGAATTATGAGCATGAATTCCCGTACTCCTGGCGGAACGGGATATTGAATGCCTCCGAAGCCGTGTCTTTTGACTTGGTGGAACCGAGTAGTATTCTTGAAAAAGCAAACCGTTGGCTCGGACGGGCTATCAGCTTGAGCGAGAGTACGGAGGAATTCAAACTCTACCTCCTCCTTGGCGAACCAGGGTCAGAAAAGTTGCAACAGACTTTTGCCAAAGCAGAGAACATCCTGAGTAAGATTCCCTGTCGGTATGATTTAATCCATGAGAAAGACGCCGACAGTTTCGCGGAGTATGTGCAAATGGAAATCGCACAATCCCCTCAAACCTGAATGTGGCGGGAGTTATAGTCCACTTAGGCGTTTGTCCCGCCTTCCGAACTTGTCCTAAGTTGAATTGGGCTTTGTCCCAATTCAACTTTCTTCGTCCTAATTAGGACAGCACCGAACTCTTGTACAGACCGGGTCGTATGTGGTAAAAGAATCTCTGAGGTCCGGGAAGAAAATATGCGATTTTCGTACCGCCTCTGGGGCAGCGGGTCCGATTTCATTATAGAGACTGCCATGACTTGGCGCAGTGAAATCAGGATAGGAATGTTGGCGCTGACGCTGCTGGCCGCCACGCCGGCTGGGGCAGATTACGAGGCCGGGCAGCGTGCCTGGGAGGCCGGCCTGCGGGACGTGGCTATAGCCGAGTGGCGAGCGAGCGCAGAGACCGGCGAGGCCAGGGCCATGCTGGCCCTGGCCCGGCTGTATCTCCGGGGTATCGGGCTCCCCCAGAACTACGTGCAGGCGCATAAGTGGTTCAATCTGGCCGCCAGCCGGGGCGAGGACGAAGCCGCCGCCGAGCGGGATGCGCTGGTTGCCCAGATGACCGCGCAAGAACGAGTGGAGGCGCAGAAATTGGCCCTGGAGTGGCAGCCGAGCGGAGCGCCGGCCAGAGCCGAAACCGCGCCATTCCCGACAGGCCAGAGGGGTGAGTCGGCCGAGACGATTCGCGAGGTCCAGGACTTGCTGGCCGCCCAGGGCTACCGGCCCGGCCCGGCAGACGGCGTATGGGGTGGGCAGACCACCCAAGCTCTCCAGGCGTTCTTGCGCGATTCCGGCCAGCCCTCTCCGCCCACGTTGACGGATACCCTGCTTCTCCTGCGGAATGCCGCCCAACGCCCCGTTGTCCAACGGACGACGAACACGCCCTTCAAGGATTGTCCGGTATGCCCGGAGGTGGTGGAGGTGCCGGCGGGGTCGTTCCTGATGGGGTCACCGGCTTTCGAAGAGAGCCGGAAGGACACTGAAGGGCCGCAGCACGAAGTGATGATCTCTCAACCGTTAGCCGTAGGCATATACGAAGTGACGTTTACCGAATGGGATGCCTGTGTGAGAGACGGGGGGTGCCAGGGCTACCGACCAGGGGATGAGGGCTGGAATCGGGGGCAACAGCCGGTCATTAACGTGAATTGGGAGGACGCACAAGCGTATGTGGCTTGGCTATCGCAGAAGACCGGTTTGCCGTACCGGTTACTGAGTGAGGCGGAATGGGAATACGTGGCTCGGGCCGGGACACAGACCCCCTTTCACACCGGGGAAACGATCACGCCGCAACAAGCGAACTATTACTCGAAGTTCAGCTACAAAGGGGGACGGGTAGGAGCGTCCCGAGAGCGACCGGTCTCCGTGGGGAGCTTTCAGCCGAATGCGTTTGGGTTGTATGACATGCACGGCAACGTATGGGAATGGGTGCAGGACTGCTGGAATATGAATTACGCCGGTGCGCCGAGAGACAGACATGCCTGGGAGGCAGGGGATTGCAACCAGCGGGTCGCGCGTGGCGGGTCCTGGTACTATGCTCCAGATATCCTTCGTTCCGCGAGCCGTGAACGCTATGCCACCGACTTTCGGACCAACACGGGCAGCTTTCGCGTTGCCCGGCTGATGACCCCGGAGCCCGAACAGCCTTCACCCCAGCCGTTTACCGTGGTGACCGAGCCGCGGGGGGCACGGGTACGGGTGCTGAACATTGAAGAGGCGTATCGGGCCGGGATGGTCTTAGGGCCGGGGGCGTATGACGTTGAGGTGAGTGCAGCGGGGTACACGGCAGCGCGGGAGACGATTGAGCACGGGGCGGAGGCGACCGAGCACCGGATTGTATTAGCCGCGGTGCCACCCCAGCCGTTTACCGTGGTGACCGAGCCGCGGGGGGCACGGGTACGGGTGCTGAACATTGAAGAGGCGTATCGGGCCGGGATGGTCTTAGGGCCGGGGGCGTATGACGTTGAGGTGAGTGCAGCGGGGTACACGGCAGCGCGGGAGACGATTGAGCACGGGGCGGAGGCGACCGAGCACCGGATTGTATTAGCCGCGGTGCCACCCCAGCCGTTTACCGTGGTGACCGAGCCGCGGGGGGCACGGGTACGGGTGCTGAACATTGAAGAGGCGTATCGGGCCGGGATGGTCTTAGGGCCGGGGGCGTATGACGTTGAGGTGAGTGCAGCGGGGTACACGGCAGCGCGGGAGACGATTGAGCACGGGGCGGAGGCGACCGAGCACCGGATTGTATTAGCCGCGGTGCCACCCCAGCCGTTTACCGTGGTGACCGAGCCGCGGGGGGCACGGGTACGGGTGCTGAACATTGAAGAGGCGTATCGGGCCGGGATGGTCTTAGGGCCGGGGGCGTATGACGTTGAGGTGAGTGCAGCGGGGTACACGGCAGCGCGGGAGACGATTGAGCACGGGGCGGAGGCGACCGAGCACCGGATTGTATTAGCCGCGGTGCCACCCCAGCCCTCCCTTCCACCTCGGGACAGCATTGCAGATACCCCGCTGCCCGAGGTGGTCCCTCTGGTCCAAGTACCGCCCCGTTATCCAAGGCGCGCCGTACGATTCCAGATAGAGGGCTTTGTCACGGTTGAGTTCACCATTACCCCAGACGGCAATGTCGTTGAGCCCGTGATTGTCGAATCCGAACCGTCCCGAGTCTTTGACCAGGCCGCGCTACAGGCCATTGTGCAATGGAAATTCGAACCGCATGTGGAGAATGGACAGGCGGTCGAGTCACGGGCGCGGCAGCGCATTGAGTTTGGTTTATGAGGTTGGTATTCGCCTGAAGATGCTTGACGCGAGCGCTGGTAGGTATGATAAGGTTGAACTGAGATGCAACGCGCCGGTAATACACAGCCCGCTTCTCTTCCGCTCTGCGCCGTCGCGGCAGTGATTTTCCTGGGCGCGTGCAGCCGGCTGACAGCCGGGGCGGGCGGGCTGAATCCCGCTCAGCAGCAAATGCTGGACAGCAGCCTGAAAGTATCGGCCGCCGCCATCGAAACCGGCCAGCCGGTTGCCGCCGGACGGCTGTATGAACAACTGTCGACCTCCTTCCCGAGCGCGCCGGAACCCAAACTCGGACTGGCCTATATGGCTCTGCACGCGGGCGACTTTGCGACCGCAGACGGACTGTTCACCGAAGCCAGCCTGCTGGCTTCGGTGCCGGCCCTCAAGGCCGAAGCCCTGCTCGGCGCCGGGCGGGCGAGTCTGGGGCGAGAAGACTTCGCCACGGCCAAGACCCACCTCCTTGCCGCAACGGAACTGGCCAAAGGCACGCCGGTCGAGTCCTGGGTCATGAACGGTCTGGCGGTCGTGGCGGCGCTTGAGGGCGATTATCCGCTGGCAGAGCAACACTACAGAGCAGCGCTGGCCTTGACACCGCATCCGCTCATCACGGCAAACCTGATGCGGACGCTCGTTGAAGCGGGCCGCATGGACGAAGCCCGACAACTTCATGCCAACCACAGCGACTCCTACTGGGTGGAAAGCGACAGAGGCGAGTTGTCACAACTGCTCAACAACAACGTCCCGGGCAAGAGTGATACGCAGTAATATGGCTGTCACCGAGTGAGGACGTGGTCATGAATACAAGACAAAAGATACCCAAGTCGGACCGGCTGCCCCTCCGCTCGCTCCAGGTCCTCGGCCTCGGTCTGGCACTCAGCTGCGGGTTCGCCAGATACGGACAAGCCGCAGAGCCGATCAGGCCGGTTCCGATCATGATTGAAGTGAACGAAGCCAAAGCCGAACTCGGCCGGCGGCTCTTCCACGAACCGAGATTATCCAAGAACAACACCATCTCCTGCGCCACCTGTCACGACCTGAGCGCTGGTGGTGATGACGGCCAAGTCGTGTCCACTGGCATTGAGGGCCGGACCGGGTTCGTGAACGCGCCGACCGTATTCAACTCTGCCTTCAATTTCAAACAGTTCTGGGACGGTCGGGCACACACCCTCAAAGACCAGATTGACGGCCCGTTACAGAGTCGCATCGAGATGGAAAGCATCTGGCCGGATGTCGTGACCAAACTCTTCCAGGACGAAGACTATCCCCGTATGTTCCAGGAGAGTTATCCCAACGCTCCCCAGGCGATTTCCCGCGAGAACATCAAAGACGCCATCGCCGAGTTCATGCGCTCGCTGATCACGCCCAACAGTCGTTTCGACCAGTGGCTCAGAGGCAACACCGAGGCCCTCAACGAACAGGAGAAAGAGGGCTACGCCCTGTTCAAGCGCTACGGCTGTGTGTCCTGCCATCAAGGGGCAAACGTGGGTGGCAATATGTTTCAGGTCTTCGGCGTGATTAACGATTATTTCAGAAAGCGGGGCAACATCACTGACGCCGACCTGGGACGCTTCAACGTCACCGGGAACGAGATCGACAAACACGCCTTCAAGGTCCCGAGCCTGCGCATGGCCGCGCATACGGCCCCCTATCTGCACGACGGCAGCGCCAAGACCTTGCGCGACGCGGTTGATGCCATGTTCGAGTTTCAACTCGGACGGGAAGCGCCGGATGAGGACAAGGAAGCCATCGTGGCCTTCATCAAGACCCTGCCCGGAGAATACCAGGAGCACAATTACCGCTTTGACCTCGACGGCACTGAGCCGGATGAAACCCAGGAAAACCCCGCGGCGAATGGAATCCAGGCAGTCTCCGCTGGAGAGACCGCCCAGGACCCCCCTGATGACGGAGCCGCAATCATCTCCCAAAACGGAAACGTCAGCACGGGCCGCACGGGCCGCACGGTCAGAAAAGCATCCCCAAGCACAAGCAGAGAAGCCGGTCCGACCCGGACAGGCCGATAATAGACGGAGACTACTGAGGAATTCATGGGAATTAGCGTTATGAGATCCAAATCCCTTACTATCGGCATCTTCCTGTCAGTCGCCCTCGTCGTCACCGCCGCCGGATTGTACTGGATGGCCGTGCAGACCAAAGCCGGCGAGCACCACCTGGCCATTTCCACCGTGCAGCGGATTCAGCAACTCGAATCCCAGTGGAGTGTCGAACTGGCCCGGGTCCGCTCCGACCCCTTTGCCGACTTCGACTCCCTGACCCAATTCGTTCCCCAGATGACCCGCCTCAAAGAGACGCTGGAGGGTGCCATCCAGAGAACCCCCAGCCTGCCGGCCCGGCTCGTCTACACCACGAGCGCCTACCTGAGCTCCATTACCGCCAAGGAGGAACGGATTGAGCGCTTCAAGACAAACTATGCCGTGCTACGCAACTCCGTGCGGTACCTGCCGCTGGCCGCCACCAATGTGATGCAGCAAATGCAGACTCGCGGGGCCAATGCGGCCTTTATCAGGAATGTGGCGACCATCACCGAAGAGATCAACACCTATCTGGCGAGTCCGGCTCCCCCGGAAAAGGAGCGCCTGGCGCGGGTGCTGGCCGAACTGGGCGACAATATCGCGACCCGCCACCCGACGCTGATCAACACGTCCATGAACTTTGTGGCGCACGGACAAGTCCTGCTCGACAAACAGTCGCCGACCGAAGAGACATTCCAGGCGGCGACCTCTGACCAGATCAGCGACCTGGGCGAAACCATCATCAAGGGGCTGGAGGCTGAGATAGACCGGACCGAGGCCTTGGCTGCCTGGTACGAACGTGGCATCATCGGCGCGGGCGTAGTGCTCTGGGTGATGTGGCTGGCCATCGCGGTCAAAATGCCCAAGGACAAAGACCGGATGCGCAGAGGCGTGGCGTCCCGACCGCAAAATCCGCTGCTGAGAGGACAGGCCGGCCCCAGACGGGACGAAGGGCTCGAACGCCTGACCGCGGATCTCATGAAATCCGGGCGGACCAGCACCGAAGGGGACGGCTCGACCTCAGCCGCAGAGTTTGCGGCCTACCAGGTCGGGGTGGATATCGCCGCCGCGCAGCTGGTGGCCCTGGCCGAGCGCATCAACAGCAGCGCTGCGCTGCTGACGGACCTGCCGGGCCAGCCGGCCGATAACGGGGCGGAGGACGCCGCCGACACACCGAACGAGGACCGGGAGGCCGTCGCCGCGGCCGTCGCCAACATCAGCACCCAGACCAACGACATCGTGGAGCTGGCAAAACGCCTGCCCACGCTGGGACCCAAACGCGATGCGGACTACGCGCAACTCGACCTCAACGATTCCATTGAGGAAGTCTCCGACAGCATCCAGGCCAAGACCCGCTCGCTGGTCGTCAAGGAGCTGAATCCGCTCCCGACCCTAGCGGCCTCGGAACCCGAGATTGCGCTGCTGTTTACCAACATTATGGAAAATGCGGCCTTGGCTATTGAGGAGCAGGGCCAGAAGAAAGGCATCATTCGGGTAGAGACCAAACAGGAGAACGGCACCATCGTGGTCAACGTTGTCGATAACGGGGTCGGCATCCGACCCGAGCGGCGCAAGAAAGTCTTTCAGCCGTTCTACACCACCCGAGAGGGGGCCTTGGGAATGGGGTTGACGGTTGCGCAAAATCTGGCGGAGAGGTATGGTGGGAATATTGTGATGAACTCCATGCACCACCGAGGTACGGCGGTGCGGGTCACCCTGCCCATCCGCGCCCACTAGAGGAGAGATTACCCATGCCGCCCGTTTTCCAGCGCTTCCGCCGCGGCGAGCGATTTCTGACCGGCCGGCGAGGGTCCGTCGCCCTGGAGAGCGCCATAGCGACCATCCCGCTCATGTTCTGCCTGGCCGGGGTGTTCGAGATCGTCCAGACGATCTTTGCCGGCGACCTGCTCCAGCGTGCCGCGCATCGGGTGGCGCGGGTCAACGCCCTGGCCCCGACCCCGGCCGAGAACCTGGAGAACCAGATCAGGCAAGTCATTACCGCCGAGGTCGGCGACTGGCTGGACTTTGACCTGACCATGAACGCCGACTGCCCGCAACCCGAGAAAGGTCAGCCAGCTGCAGAGTACTGCCTGTCGGCCAGGGTGCAGGTCTACAGCTCTGTGGCTGACATGCAGGCGACTGAAGGCCATCCGAACGGCCAACTGTCGCAGAAGGGCGATGCCGCGGCGGGCGGCGGGAGCGGCGATATGGTGGTCGTGCGGCTCCGCTTGCAGCCGCGGTCCACCCTGAGTCAGCTCCAAGCGAGATTGTTCGGCGAGTCCGGGCTGCGGGCCGTCGCCATTATGCGCAACGAATGCCGCGAGAGCGACGGCGGCTGCGACTTAACAGCCTGACAGAAGTGTCATGAAGCGAAAACACTATCTGCGCGACCGACGCGGCGCGGCCTCTATTGAAGCCGTGCTCGGGACCGTCGTCATGCTCAGCGCCTCGCTGCTCGCCCTGGACCTGTACCGGCTGGCCAGCGCCCAGACGACCACCCTGCACGCCGCCGTCACCCTGGCGGACACCGTGAGCCGGGACGAGCGACCCGAAGCCAGCGCTGCCCAGACGCTGGCCAGGTTTCTGCACCAGGAACAGTTCCCCACGTCGAATGTCGTTTTTGTGGTGTCCGCGGTGTACAAAAGCCCCGACAACCCGCCCACCGTGCTCTGGACCGAAACAGTCAAGCTCGGCCCGGAAAAGGGGCAACCGCCCACGCTGACTTCGTGCCGCGGGGAGGGGGAAATCAGGATCGATACCCTGAACAATCCGGCCACCCTGCCGGCCGGATTCACCATGTCGCCCGAAGAAACCGTCATTGCCGCAGCGGTGTGTGTCGAGCGGGCGCGCACCGCCCTGCCCGGCGCGGCGCGCGCCCATTACATCGTGCCGGCCCGCGAAGATAACTTGGCGACCAATCTGGGCGCGGGAACATGAAGATGCAACAGCAATCCACCCCCGCCGCGTGGACGCGGCCCCCGTACCGGGGCCAGGCTTTCCTCCGCTGCCGCCGCGCCGCCGCCACCGCCATTACCGCCGCGATGACAACGCTGATGTGCCTGGCCGGCATCGCCTTTGCCGGCGATCATATCTGGCTGGTCTATCAGCGCGACCTGCTCAAGGTGGGCGTGGACGCGGCCAGCCTCGCCGCGACGCGCTACATGGCCACGCTGCCGAGCAGCCTGAGCGATGCGCAAGTGAAGGCAGCCCTGAAACCCCTGGCCGAACGCTACATCCTGGCCAACCTGCCGGAGGCGAAACGCGACCGGGCCGCAGACACCCTGGTGGTTGACCCGCGGCCCAACCGCCTCGCCGGCACCGTGGACATTGAGGCCGAGGCCGACCTGGGCGGCGCGGTCTTCGGACGCTGGCTGTGGGGCAGCGTGGCCGGCAAGACGCATGTGGCTAGCCGGACCGAGCGCATGGCCGGCCTGACCGAGGTGGCCCTGGCCATTGATGTCACCGGTTCGATGGGCGATGACCTGGCAGGAAACACTCCCTCCAACTCTTCGCCCGAACGCATGGAGATCGTGAAACAGGCCGCCCTGCAACTGGTCGACGTCCTGAACGCCGGCGCCCCCGCCGGCTCGGTGGCGGTCGGCCTGGTGCCCTGGCACTTCCGGGTCCAATTCGACCAGGCGACGCGGACAAGATGGGAAGATAATGGCTGGGCGCAATATCCGACACAGCGCTACTATCCGAATCCGCATCGGGAAAGTTGGAAAAGAATAAGGAAGAGTAAAAAAGACTGGTTCCCAGACCCCTATCGCGTCACGGCCGCCGGCGAGTGGCATACACTCCCCTCACAACCCGACGAAGCCTGGCAGGGCTGTGTCGACCAACGCTCCATGTCCGGCCAGAATCCGCCCGGCGTCTCCACCGTCCTGCCCACTGACGAGCCGTTCACTATGGGATTTTATTCAGCGACCCCGGCGTATCCTCGGGACAAGCCCATCTCTCTGCAGTGCGACCAGAACGACCCCATTAAAGATCGCCCCGAAAACGAAAAAGACGCGTGTTTTACCGAGAACGGACACGAGGGAACCTCTCGGCTGGACCCGCAATTTAACTGCGGCCTCCCCACGATCATGCCGCTGACGACCGATATTGAACAAATCACCACCGCCATCGAAAGCCTGGGAGCGAGTGGCTCGGCCACCTATTCGACGCTCGGCGTTGTGTGGGGCCACCGGCTGCTGGCGCCGACCTGGCGGAATACCTGGGGCGACCCGGTGCATCCGGCTGACCCGCAGCAGAATCCGGGCACGCAAAAGGCGCTCGTGCTGCTGACCGACGGCGATGACAACCACCTTGACCCGGCGATCGTGAACGCGCACCGGGAGCAGGCCTGCACCGCGGCCAAGGCCGCCGGCATCAAGGTGTTCACCATTGCGGCGATGGACCCGGGCCGGGTGGGAGATTTGGCCCAATCCCTGGAGCGCTGTTCGAGTCAGGCCGACGACCCGGACGGCACCTATGTTTTCACCAACAACGCTACACCCGAAGCCCTGGAAGACACGTTCAGAGAGATCGGCCGGCAGTTGGTTCGCTTCCGGCGCGTGATGTAGCCGTCCAGAGTACGAACGGCATTGAAATAGGATGAACCTTCCATTGTTCGACAAAACACCTCTCGTTCACACTCCTGCGTCAGTTGAGATTCTTTCTGCCAATGATGTCTTGAAATTGCCATCGTTCAATCGGCTTCCGAGGAGCAAAAGCGATTGGTGTTTGAATTTTTGAAACAATACTTCGGAGAATAAATTACTAAGGCGCAACAAAAGGAGGAATGGAAGAAAAGGACAGAGTGAAATTCGGGAGTTGTCACCTTGCCATAGCGGAACAAAAAAAGTAGATAATCTCCTAGACAACCGGAGCTAGAGTAGAGTATGATAGACGGAAACCAAGAACGTGAGGACACTCACAGAGGAAGGAGAGTAGTATGACACGCATTACACGACAGACGAAGGGCTTTTGGCGCTATCTGCGCCACACCCGGGCCGTCTCGGCCCTGGAATATGCCATTCTGGTTGGGGTCATAGCGACCGGTATCGCAGCCGCACTCATAGGGCTCGGTGATAACATTAATAGTGCGTTGACTCAGATGGGAGAGCAGGTCGATAATGCGAAAGTCAAGGCTAAAGCAGGCGCCCCTAAGTAAGGGTAAAGCGACCCCTTAGAGCGGCTGAATGGGGTCGCGAGTGAGTCCACAGAGGCGAAAGGAGAGGTTGACGACTAGCCATACCCTCCGTAACCGATATGATCACACGTTACACCAAACAGTTCGCCCACTACCTGCGTCACACCCGAGCCGTCTCGGCCCTGGAATATGCCATTCTGGTAGGCATCGCCGCTGTGATCCTCTTTGCCGCTTATGAGACCTTCAGGAGTGATATCAGGGAAGCGATCTCTGCACTTGGTCGGCAACTGAGTGGGACGGATTAGGGAGAATAGGGACGCCGCCCTGCCACTCGCTTGCGGGTGGTGGGGGTGGGTCAGGTGCCGTCGCCTCATTATGCAACCGCGTGCAGTATTGCAGTGTCTTGGAGAGAATACATTCAGCATGTAGGCGGATGCTGGGGCTGCTCGTTGTCGGCATACTCATGGCCGGCAGCCCCGGCTACGCCCAGAGGCCGGCCCCTGGAAACGATAACGGGCCGGAAGTTGTGCCCATTGTGACGCGGGCTTGGGCGCATGACGATTTTGGCCGCATGGTGTTCGACTGGCCGTGGGCTGTGGCCTATGGCGCGCGGATAGAGGGGAAAACCCTGACCGTCATGTTCGACCGCCGCCTGCACACCACCTTTCAGCAGATTCCACGCCACCTAGGCGCATACATCACCGCTGTGAACCTCGGCCCTGACGGCCAGAGCGTGGTTGCCTCGCTCAGCAACGAGTACCGGCTGCGGACCTTTCTCCTCAACAGCGAAGCCGGCGGCGTCAAGGTCGTGGTTGACCTGCTGGCCGCCGCAGAGGCCGGCCCGCCACGGCTTGCCCAGACCCCGCCATCCCAACCCCCCACCCCTTCCCTCCCCTTCGCCGTTGAGACAGATGCAATCCCCGAGGCGGCCCAGCAGGGAGAACCCGCACCGGCTCTGTCTTCGGCGGCACCCGAGGCGCCGCCCGAGTCCGCTCAGACCGCCGACGCACCGCCTCCGGTTGAGACATTCGCGCCGCCCGAGCCGGGCGCGGAACCCGTGCCCGAGTCAGCACCTCTAGCAGCCCCGGCACCCGGGACCACCTCTGAAGAAGAGCCCTCCCCGCTCGAAACAGAAACCAGCCCTCACCCCGCCCCCGTCGACCAGGCGCCGGACAGACCCGTCGATGACGCGCAGGACAGGCCTCTGCCAGCAGGAGAGGGAGCAGGAGCAGACCTGCCTGCCGAAGAAAGCGGATCGGCACCCGCGCCCGAGTCTGCGTCTCCGGCAGCCCCGGCACCTGAGACCGCCTCTGAAGAAGAGCCCTCCCCGCTCGAAACAGAAACCAGCCCTCACCCCGCCCCCGTCAACCAGGCTCAGGCCAGGCCTTTGCCAGCAGGAGCAGACCTGCCTGCCGAAGAAAGCGGAGTCGCGCCCGAAGACCCCCCTTTACCGGAAACGGCAATCAGCCCTCAGGACGGGCCCGTCCCAGCGGGAGGAGGAGAGGCTTCCCCTGCGGAGGCGCCTTCAGAAGAAACGGCAGCCGCCCCAGCGGAGGCACCCCCGGCAGAACCCACCACACCCGCCGCCAACGGAAACACCAGCGGCTCCGCCCGAGTTACCCCCCCCCCGCCCGAGCCCCCCCAATTTCCCACCCTCCCCGTCTCGGTGCGGATTCCCGTCTCTCAGAGCCAGCTCTTCCGACTCGACACGCCGGTTGCTTCGGTCTTTGTGGCCGACCCGGACATCGCCGATGTGCAGCTCGTCTCCTCTGGGGTGCTGTTCGTGGTCGCCAAGGCTGTGGGCCGGACATCGGTGGCGGCGCTGGACGCCGACAGCGCACTGATTGGCGAGTGGACCATCTCGACGGTCCTTGATATCCAGCCGGTCCGGGCTGCGCTTGAAGGAGTGCCGGCGCTCAGCAACGTGGTGGTCCGCCAGCTCAACCGCGGGGTCGAACTGAGCGGCCCGGTGGCCTCGGTCGCCGACGCCGACCTGGCCCTGCGGCTGACGACTACTGCCCTCCCGGAAGAGACCCCCATCCAGAACCGTCTCAGTGTGACGGGCAAACAGCAGGTCAACCTCGAAGTGCAGATCGCCGAAGTGCAGCGCAGCGTCAGCGAAACCCTGGGCTTCAACTGGGAGGTGCTGCCGGATATCGGCGGCGGGCGAGACCTCGGATTTCGGGTCGGCCGCTTCTTTTTTGACAATGTCCTTCAGGAGTATATCGTGGACGACCTGCCCGAAGGCCAGGCAGCAGCGCTGTTTGGCAGCAGCGGTGTCGGCCCCGGCAGAACAATGGTGCGGGGTCTGATCGACGCGCTGGCCACTGCCGGTCTGGCGACGGTGCTGGCGCGGCCCAATGTGACCGCGGTCTCGGGCGAGACGGCCAGCTTTTTTTCCGGCGGAGAATATCCCTTGCCCTCGGGCTTTGAGGACGGCGCGATTATTTTTGAATACAAGAAATACGGCGTGCTGCTGGACTTTGTGCCGACGATTATTGACAGCCAGCGCATTATGCTGACCGTGCGCCCGGAAGTGTCGCAGCGCTCGGATACCGACTCGCTCCAAGTCACCGGGATCGAGATCCCGGTCATCAATGTGCGTCGGGCCGAGACCACGGTTGAGGTCGGTGACGGCGAGTCCATCGTGATTGCCGGCTTGTACCGTGACCAGAGCGAGGCGGTCGAATCCGGCCTGCCCGTCATCAAGGATATTCCGCTGCTGGGGATGCTGTTCGGCTCGCAGTCGGTCCGCTCGAACGCCACCGAGCTGATTGTCGTTGTCACGGCGCGGCTGACCACCGCAACGACCATGCCCCGCGCTACTGACCGGGACCGCCAACTGCCTGGGCGTCGTTTGCGGGGATATCATTATTAGTGGTCAGTGGTCGGTGGTCAGGGGTGAGGGATTGGTGCAAGGGTGCTGCCTTTGTGATAGGTATGAGGGGAGGGGGATGATTATCCTGGCATGATGAGTGACAACCCTGAGGGGGGGTAATATGCACATTCAACCACGCTCCACGTGGCTTCTGCTCGGTGTCGTGACGCTTTGCCTGGCGCTCGGATGCGCTGGCTGTGCTGTGGTGGGACTGTCGCTGGATCAAACCCTGCCGTCCGCCCGCATGGCGCTGTCCAGTGCCGCAGGAGCGCAGCGCAGCCTGGATCATATCCGGACGGATTATGAGAACAGCCTGGAAACCGCCCCGGCCGAGCGGCCGGGCGCGGCCTATGGGGCGACCCACGGAGCCTATCAGCGCTGGGTCACTGACGAAGTGCGCGAGCTGCCGGACGTAACGCGGACCATCGCTATCGGAGGCGGCGACACCTAGAGGACGAGGAAGCAGCGTCCATGGAAGCGACCGACACCAGCCGCATCCTCGCTTTTGCGGTTGACGCCGAAACCGAACAGATGCTGAAAGGCGCGCTGGCCGGGCGCGGAGCCCAGGTGCGGCGCGGTAATATTGCCGCGGCCATTAAAACGCTGACTGCCGCGGCCTCACCCCGGCTGCTGTTCGTTGACCTTGACGGCGCCGAATTTCCGGTCGGGCGGATTCACGACCTGGCCGCGGTGTGCGAGTTCGGGACCGCGGTCATTGCCGTCAGCTCGAATGACACGGCCCGTTTTACCCGTGAACTGCTCGCCTGCGGGGTCAGCGACTACTTGCCCAAACCCCTGACGGTCAGCGATATTCGCGAAGCCGTGACTACGGCGCTCCGGGACGAAGAAGACCAGCCCTCCCGCCTGTACGCCGGACGGGTGATCGCCTTTTCCGGTTGCGGTGGCAGCGGCGCCACCACCCTGGCCGCGTTGACGGCCCTGACCGCGGCGGCCCAGGGCAGCTACGTGTCGGTACTGGACCTGGAGCGGACCTCCGGGGCGCTGGCGCTGATGCTGGATGTTGAGCCGGTGGTCGGGTTTGACGAGTTGCTTGACCTGGCGGCCAAGCCGGACCCGGACCCGAGCCTGATTGAGGGCGTACAGACTCAGGTGACCCCGCGCATCTCTGTCTACGGCTATCGGGCGAATGACAGCCTGCCACCGCCGCCCGCGGCGGCGGCGGTTCAATGGCTGATGAATCAGCTCGCCAACCGTTCCCATCTCGTGGTCGTGGACGGCCTGACAGATACCGACCTGCTGTTTTCCGTGCTGACAAGCACGGACGAGCGGGTGCTGGTCTTTGAACCGACCTTGGTCAGTCTCAACCGGGTCATCCGCCGTATGGCGCTGCTGGGCAGAGACAACTGGGGCCTGCTGGTCGAAAACCACACGCGGGCACGCAAGAGCGCCCTGTCTGCGGAGGATATTCGCTTTGCCCTGGCCGGGCGCGAGCCGGATGTGACCATGCCCTTTGAGCCTGGTCTGCCGGCGGCAACCAACTACGGCCTGCTGGAACGGGAGTTCAGCAAAAAATACCGGAAAGCCCTTGACACCCTGACCGGTCGGCTGACCCGCCCGGCCGTCTCGCTGGCCGACCCTGTACAGGACGCCCCCCAATTCTAAGAGAGTCTGTCATGCCACGTAATCTTTTCGGACGCCGCTCCAAACCGACGGCCCAACAGCCGGCCCAGAATCCGCCGGCCCAGAATCCGCCCGCCCCACCGCCGCAAACACCCCAGGAGCAGGGCAGAGCGGCCGCGGTTGCCGGAGTGTCCGAACCGGCCACGCTGGCGCTTCGCCAGACCTCGGATGGGCTGGTCGCCGATAGGGCGGCTAAGATTCACCCCACCGTTGTGCAGTCTCTCGATATGGCCAAGGCGGCCGACCTGAGCCGGGACGAGCTGGCCGTCCAGCTCCAGTCCTTCCTGGACAGCGAAGACTCGGTTGCCTCGGACCTGACCCCGCTCGACCGCCGGCGGGTGGTCCAGCGCCTCGTGGACGACATCAAGGGCCTCGGCCCGCTGGAGCCGCTGTTCAGCGACCCGCATATCTCCGACATTCTGGTCAATGGGCTCAAGTCGGTCTATGTCGAACGCAAGGGCCGGCTGGAGCAGGTGGACATCCGGTTCCGTGACGAGCAGCACCTGCTCAATATCGCCCAACGGATCGCCGGCTGGGTCGGGCGGCGGATCGACGAGGCCAGCCCTATGGTAGACGCCCGCCTGCCCGACGGCAGCCGCGTGAATATTATCATTCCGCCGCTGGCGATTGACGGTGCCACCTTTTCCATCCGGCGCTTTGTGGCCCGCGGCATCAGCTTGGCCGAGCTGACCGAGCGCAACGCCCTGACCCCGGCCATGGGCCGGTTGCTCCAGATTTGTGCCAAAGCCCGGCTGAACATCCTGGTTTCGGGTGGGACGGGCGCTGGCAAAACCACCTTTCTGAACGCCTTGTCGCGTGAGATCAGCAACACCGAGCGGCTGGTGACTATCGAAGATTCGGCGGAATTGCAGCTTCAGCAGCCGCATGTGGTCCGGCTGGAAACGCGCACGAAAAGTGTGGAGGGGACGGGCGAGGTGACCATCCGCGACCTGTTGATTAACGCCCTGCGGATGCGGCCCGACCGGATCATCGTGGGTGAGGTGCGCGGCGGCGAGGCCAACGAGATGCTGCAAGCCATGAATACCGGCCATCCGGGTTCGATGTGTACCCTCCATGCCAATAATCCGCGCGACGCGCTGATGCGGCTCGAAAACATGCTGATGCTGACCTCGGGCGATATGCCGCTGACGGCCATGCGCCGCCAGATTGTGTCGGCCGTTGATCTTGTCGTCCAGTTGGCCCGGCTCCGCTCCGGGCACCGCTGTGTGACCAGCATTACCGATGTGGTCGGGATGGAGGGCGATATTGTCACCACCGAGGAGATGTGGCGCCGCCTGCCGGGCGAAGCGCATCATTTTGAGAATGCCGGTCGCCAGCCCTCCTGGACGGCCTCGATCGATGCCGCGGGGCTGCGGGCCGAGTTGCTGGAGGTCCTCCAGATGGGCAACGCGAGAAACGTGGAGGACGCGGCATGAACCTGACCCTGACGATACTGGTCTGCGTAGCCGGGGTGATTCTCCCTGGGGTGCTCTCCCTGCTCGTTCTTGGCAATCCGCTGCTGAGCATAGGGATTGCCCTGTGCGCGTTTCTGATTGAAATCCCCTGCGTTTTTCTGGTGGTCGTCATTTGGCCCCAGCAGCGGGAGTTGAAACGCCGGCTGACCCGGGTCGCGGCGATGCTCAAGGGCGGCCTGCGGCCGGACGCCGCCACTGGCGGCAGCGTCAGCGTTTTCCGCGAGCAACGGAGCAAGTCGCGGCTGGTTGAACGGCTGGAGCGCCAATTCCCCCTGATTGACGTTCGTCAGATTCTGCCCAGGGCAGTCGGGTTGGGCGTATTGGGCATGGCGGCGACCGGGCTGGGCGCCGCGTTGATGGGTTTCGGGCCCCTGCTCATCCTGCTGATGGTGCCAGCCAGCGGGCTGGGGTGCGGCTGGGCGGTGCTGGCCATGCGGAATGCCGGTCAGCGCAACGAATTCACCAAGATATTCCCCGAGACGACCGATCAGGTGGTTCGCCTGGTCCGGGCCGGTGTTCCATCAATGGAGGCCATCTCGATTGTGGCCCAGGAGGCCCCGCCGCCGGTCGGCGGGATCATGCGCGAAGTCGCCTCGGCCATGGCCGCCGGGCTGGACCCGGAAACCGCCATTCGCACGACCGCGACGCGCGTGCGTATTCCCGCCTTCTCCCTCTTCTCTGCCGCGGTCTGTTTGCAGATGACGACCGGGGGCGGCATTTCGTCCGCGCTCGGCAACCTCTCGGCTACTCTGCGGGCGCGCCACGAAGTCACGCTCAAGGCCAGCAGTTCGACGGCCCAGACCCGGCTGACCCTGGCGATTATCTCGCTGGTGCCGGTCGCGGTGCTGATCACGCAGAACTTCACCAATCCGCAGGCCCTTGAGACCTTGTTTCAGACGGAGTCGGGCGGCACCCTGCTCCGCTATGGGGTCGGCCTTATTCTGGGCGGGCTGTTGGTTGCCCGCGGCCTGTCCGCCCGAATCGGACGGTAAGGAGCATAGTCATGCTGTTCTTGCTCGTCGTTATCACCACGCTGGCCTGCATGACGGTTGCCGGCGTCGTGGTCTTTCGCATCACTCGTCATGCCCAGGCAATGGACCGTCGGCTCGCCAGGGTGCGGGTGTGGGCCGTGGCAGTCTCTGGCGAACCGCAGAAACGGCGCGAGCAGGAAGGGGGAGCATCCTCCCTGTCTCTGGCCGGGTCCGCGCTGCTGGATATTTTCTCCCGGCTGGTGCCGGTCGGCGCGGCCGAGCGGGCCAAGCTGGAAGACCTGGTGAGGAAGGCGGGTTTTCACCGGCCCGACGCCCTGGCGATATTCATGACGGTCAAGCTCGTCGTTACCCTGGCCAGCGGCGTCCTGCTCAGCTTCCAGATGTCGGCGGGACAGTGGCTGGGAGACTACACCTCCACCCCAACCATCCTGCTGGCCGGTCTGGCCGGCGCGGTCATGGGCGGGATTCTGCCCGAGATCTGTCTGGACCGGCTCAGCGCCCGCCGACAGCGCCGGATGGCCACCGCACTGCCCGACGCCCTGGACCTGATGACGCTCTGCCTGGAGTCCGGGCTGACCTTTGAGCGTACCCTGTCTCGGGTAGTCCAGGAGCTTGAGCCCCTCGCGCCCGACCTGGCGCGTGAGTTTGCCCGAGCCGAAGCCGAACTGCGGCTCGGCGCCGACCGCAAAAACGTGCTGAACGACCTGCACGTCCGCACCGGGGTGGAGGGGCTGCGCGACCTGTCCATGGCCATCACCCAGGGCGAGCGCTATGGGACGCCGCTGGCCCAGTCCATGCGGAATATCGCCCACAGCGAGCGGCAGCGACGCGCGGCCCGGATTGCGGCTCAGGTTGAGCGGCTGCCGGTGCTGATGACTATGCCCATGCTGCTGATGGTGATGCCGGGGATGCTGCTGCTGGTTGCCGGGCCGGCTTTTGTCTCGACCATGGAGATATTGGGCAATATCGGTAAATAACGGGCACCCGCCCGTCAGTGCGTCACCGGCTTATTTGTCCAGGAGCACTTCCTCGCGGCTGGTGCCGCGAAAAACCTGCACCCGGACCGGGTCGGGAGTCTGGGGTTCGGTTGCCGGCGGGGGCAGCAAGCGATTGAGACCGACCGGTATCCGCCAGCCGGTATCGTCGGTCTGGCCGAGCGGGCGCAAGGCGAGTGTCAGGCTGCCTCGGGTGCTGGCCAGCGCGAGCTGGTCGGCCTCCGGTGGGCGCACTTCGAGGGTCACGGTGTCGCCGCCGACCTGGGAGACCGGACCGTCCTCCTGCTCTGTGTAGGTGACGCTCTCGATGCGCCGTCCGACAGCGACCACGCGGATGTCCTCGAGTACGGTTCTGCTGAAGGAGGTGAGCTGGGGGTCATCTGACGGGACCTGCATGGTGAAAATGACATCAACCCGGTCTCCCGGCGCAATCATCCCGGCGTGGCTCGTCTCCTGGTCGACCCTGATGGTGAGCGCCCGGCGGTCAGGCAGCAGGACGGCGGCCAGGAAGCCCTCCTGACCGGGCCGGATGATCTCGGTATTCGTCAGCGGCATCCCGGCCGGAAACGGGACGCGGGTCACGGCGCCGACGACCGGAGGTGGCCCCTGTTCCTGGCCAGTGTCGGGCGGCGCTTTGCGTATATGGCTGGGGAGCACATTCTGGGCCTCCAGCGGCACATAGGAGAGGTCGCTCGCTGTGAGCAAGGTGCCGGCCGGTATGTTGCGGGCCGCGGCAAGCACCTCAAGCAGGGGGATGACTGGGGCGGGCGGCGCGGCGACCGGCTCTGGCTCCAGCGGCGCCGCGACCTCTTCGTCCGGGCCGAAATACAGCCACATGCTGACCGACAGGGCAATGGCCGCAGGGATAATCCCGAGCAGAACAACGAGGAGAAGCGTTCGATATCTTCGCATGAGCGCTCACTCCTTTATGCCGAAAGGGCCCGCAGCGCCAGGAGCACGATAGCCGGTGGGGCAATAGCAACCACAAAGGGCAGGTTTGAGCGCAGGCGGCGGGTGCGGTCGAACGGCAGCAGGGCAAACAGCGCGAGGCACAGGCTGAGCAGCCCCAGACCAACCAGAAAATGTGTCAGGTCATACGGACCGACCCACAAGCCGGCGACGGCCATGAGCTTACCGTCGCCACCGCCCAGCCCCCCCAGGGCGAACAGGACGAAGCCGAGCAGCAGCAGGACCGCCCCAATGACGATATGCGTCCACACCGGCGCTGCGGGGCCGACGGTCACGGCGTACAGCGCAAACAAGGCCAGCAGGGCGAGCGGAACACTGTCCGGGACCCAGCGCCCGGTCAGGTCAGACACCACGGCATAACCAAAGAGCCCACAACAGACGAGCAGCAGGAGAGGTTCGAGCACGGCTCCGTTCCTTCTCGCCTTCCAGCGGCGAATCGCATTAAAATACATGTTTATACACCATAATAGCCTGTTTTCGTTCGGGAGCGTAGGCGTGCCATTTTGTCGCTGGCACTGCGTCAGGCGCGACCTGGAGAAAACCAAACCGCTCAAAAAGCCGCCGCGCGCCCTCTTGGTTGGTACAGGCGAAGAGATAGGCCAGGCGGGATGCCTGCCCTTCCGCGAGCGCTGTTCCGACCAGGCGGCTTCCAATCCCTTCGCCGTGGAATCGCCTGAGGGTGTAGAGCCCGGCTATTTCTCCTGCATTGGCAGCGACATACGGCAATAGGGCGCACAACCCAACGAGGTCGCGCCCTTTGCCCAGCCGCGCCCCATAGCCGTGCAGCAACAACTGACTGATCTCTGAGGGGGTCCGTTTTTTGAGCACCCCTTCCTGTTCGCCCCGCCTGATGAGCCGTTCGGCTTCGGGGAAATCATCCAGGGCTAATCGTTCCGCCTGACAGTAGTCTGTCAGCGTAAAGAATGTTCCACACCCTTCGTAGGTAAAGAGTTCTTTTGCCAGGCTCGCCGGCGCGCACAGCGAGACTGAGGCAACGCCACCCTCCAGGGCGAACCGCGCTGTTTCCAGTTGTCGGTGCCGCTGGTGAGGCATCTCCCCGCGCGTGCCATGCGAGCGCAACTCCTCCAAGTGCGCCCCGTTCAGAAAGGATAACGGCGCGCCGCTGGCCGTTAATCCACCCTGCGGGTCCAGAATCACGAGCTTGTAAACGGTGAGGCGGCTCGCGAGTTGCTGGGCGGTCTGAAGAGCCGGCCGGCGGGCCTGGGCCGGCCAGAGCCCTATGAAAACGGGAACCGTCCGCAGGGTTTCCAGAATGCTGAGACATCGCTGGTCTTCATCGGTCTCAGGCAACAGGCGAGCAGGGGCAGGGATGCCGTTCAGCGCGTGAGATAACTGCGTATGCAGTCCCTCAACAGCCCGGCGCTCTGGTGTGGAGGCGTTTGTTTCCACGAGCAAAATCACTCGGGTTTCATTCAACACAAGCGTGCGCAGGACCTCCTGGACCACGTCTCGGTCCCTGGGCGCGGTGATATCCTTTGCCCGCAGCGCGAACAGGAGGCTCTTTCCCCGAAATTCTTTGAGGTAGAAATCTCTCTCCGCAGTTGAAAAATCAGGCGGCGGGGTTTTCATCTCGGTTCCTCACACAGCCTCTCAGCCCACCAGTTGTTTCCGGAAAGCGTCCTTCCCGGGACTCTCCCATGCGACGCGGATTTCCTGCTGTCGATCAACCAGAAAGAGGAGCAGGTCCTGCACCGGAAACGGGGTCAATTGCGCAAGGGCCAGCGCGCTGGGTCCAAGCCGGGCATATACAACGTTCTGTTCTTTTCCTGAGAGGTCCGCCTGTCCCAGGGAAAAATCAGCAATAACCCATTTCTCGCCTTCGAGAAACGCCAGTGGAATCCGCCCGGTGAGGAGCGTATTGCCGACATGCAGAACAAATTCTTCGTCTACAATACATTTGGGAGCAATGTGAATACGTGGCCAGAGGGCAGCCCTGGCAATAGACTGCCGCACGTCGGCAGGGAGAGGGCCGTCCGATGCATGGCTGCTCTTGTTCAGCACAGCTAGGGCCGCCTGGAGAGACGCTTCCACAGCTTGGCCTTGCCCGGCCTGCTCTTGCCGCAGGTGTCCGACCGTCTGCGTCATCAGACGATCCAACTGCACGTGTTGCTGTGACACATTTTCCCGCTGAAGTACCTTCTGGGTGTGTCTCTTTTGTCGCCCTTTGGCAATGAGGCGCCGTCTGTCCGTTATCCAGTCTATATCGGAAGGCTGCACGTCAGCAGCAGTCGGCTTTTCTTGGGAGTCAGTCAGCTCAGGCCCGGACGAAATCTGAGGTTGGTCCGTCTGGCTGCCACCGCTCTGATGGACAGCCGGCCGCGCTGTGCCTGAGAGGTCGCGCAGGACCGTATGCAGCACGGTGTCCTTTTTTTTCGCCTCTGAGAGTGGAGGCAGGGGAAACACGACGTATTCCCGCGCGCGCGTTGCGGCCACATACCAGAGCCGTCTTTCCTCAGCAGCTTCCTGCCGGCGTTCTCGGGCCTCAGCCTCCTGCCAGCCCAGGGTGCAGCAGTGGAGCGCGCGTGGACCAAGGTGGAGTTCAAGGCCAGCGTCTTTGCGTCTCACCAGGCCGGGACGGGTCAGCCGGTTGGGCGGCACTCCAGACTCCGCCATAACGACAAGCGGAAATTCCAATCCTTTGGCCTTGTGAATTGTCAGAACGTGGAGCGCGTCTTGCGGCGCATCAAGAGCACTCGCTTGCTCTGCCGGGCCTTCCTCGGACTCAGCCAGGGCAGAGGTGAGCAGACGGTCGAAAGCGTCTAGGGAGAAATCCGGCACAGCCCCGTACTGGCCGGACATCTCACGGAGCACCTCAACACGTTGAAGCAGGTCGTGGAGCCGATGCTGCCCGTGAGGGCGGCAGGCAAACAGCGGGAGTAAGGGGGTGTGGGTGTATATCTCGGTGAGCAGCGCAGAAAGTCCGGCCCCGACACTAGGCGCGCTCTGCATAGTATGGGACAGTCGCTGGTGTAAGGTGCGGAGCACCGCAAAAGCGGCCTGCAGCCGGTCGGCACAGGGGAGCTGTTCGGGGACTCTGCCGCCGAGATAGTCGAAGGTCCCGCCGGCACAGCGAAATTGCGTCAGCTCTTCGTCTGAAAAGCCGAAGAGTGACGAGCGTAAGGTTGCTACCAGGGCTGTAGCGTCCGCGGGATGGAGCAACGTCCGTACACACACCTGTATAGCGATCCGTTCCTGACTTGCCGCACCCCGCCGCATCCCCGAAAGCGGAAACGTGTCCCATATTGGTGGCTGTTTGGAGGACAGGTTTCCGCTTTTGCTCCGGTACGGGAGGCCGGCATCCCGTAGGGCTCGTTCATACAGCTCGACGCTTCGATTCGTCCGACACAGGATAGCGATATCGCCATACCCCAGGGGCCGACCTGCTCGTGTTGTCAGCGTCTGCTGTTCAACGCTGTGACGGAGAAACCGTGCCGTGCCGCGTGCTTCGATGTTTCGCAGCGCGTCCTGGTTCGCCTGTTCGGGTGGCGCTGCGTGGGGCAGGTCCAAGAGCAAAAACGTTGGCCCCTCTTCGTCCTCATCACTGCTCACCGCACGTAAGGGCAGATACCCAGGTTGATCCGGGTCATCCTCATTGTCCAGCACCCGTGAAAAGAGATCGTTCATCCGCGTCACCAGGGCGGCGCGCATCCGGAAATTCGTTGAGAGGCTGAGGACGTCCCCCTGTCGTTCAATGGCCGAGCGCAGCAGGTGATAGATTTCGAGGTCGGCCCGTCGAAAGCGATAAATGGATTGTTGGGGGTCGCCGACCAGAAACAGTTTCCCGGTGCGGAGCGCAACCTGCGTCCAGCGCTCTGTCTGTGGTTGGTCCTCGGCCAGGAAGAACAGAATTTCGGCCTGTAAGGGATCGATGTCCTGGACTTCATCAACCAGGAGGAAGTCGAATCTGCGTTGAAAATAGCGCCGCAGTTCGCGGTTCTGCTTGAGGCCGTTGCGCATCAGCACCAGCAGGTCCAGAAAATCGAGGCTGCCCTGCTGCTGTTTTTTGGTCTGATAGGCGCGCAGATAGCCGCCCAACCAGCCCGCCAGCCCCACCGTCAGATTATGCAGCCAGGCGGCCCGGGTCTTGAGATGAAGCGCCTTGAGCTGCGCGAGCAGCATCCGGGCTTCGTCGAGCGCAGCGGTCGGCTGCCAGTTCGTCTGTCTCCCCTTTCGCGGTTGCAGCGGCAGGCGGTGTGACAAAAAGTGATCCCAGGCCTTCGCATTGTCCTGATAGGGGGGCGTCGGAACGATATCGGCCAGAGTCGTGATTTGCTCGAACACCGTGTCGGTTGTGTCGTGGCAACAGTTCCGTAGAGCGGTCAGCCGGGCGACAGTCCGGGAGGTCTCAGCGCAGCAGGTCGGGATAGCTGCATCGACTGCCGCGGGCAGCCAGTCCAGGCAGTCGCGCTGTTCGACCAAAAAATCACACAGAGCCTTGAGGTGGGTGACTGAGAGACCAAGACGAAATGCCCGGCGTATCAGGTCCGCGCCGTCCTGCCGGGGTTGCAACTCTTGGGTGAGCCAGGTGTGCCAGACCTGGTCGTGCAACAGGCCTGCCTCGGCCTGGTTTAAGACCGTAAAAGCCGGGTCCAGTCCGACCTCCAGGGCTCGTTCGCGTAACAAGGTCGCGCAGAACGCGTGAATGGTCATCACCATCGCCCGGTCCAGCTCAGAGAGCACCGCCTGTAAGGCCGCGCGCTCTGCTTCAGGCAAGGAGGTCTGGAGCGCGGACTCAACCGCCGCGCGGAGCCGCGTCCGGAGTGCGGCCGCGGCTTTATCCGTAAAGGTGATAACAGCGACCCGGCTCAGCGGACTCCGGCCGGTTCGCAGCAGGGCCAGCAAACGATGCAGCAACAGTTGCGTTTTGCCGGTTCCCGCTCCGGCTTCCAGTAAAAATGTGGTCTGAAAATCCGAGACGATACGCTGCTGAGCGCCGTCATCCGAAAGGGAAGCGTGGGTCATGTCTGTGACCGGACCCAGCGCCATGCCGTTGTGTGAGGGTCCTGGAGTTTCTGGGCGGACCACTCAGAGCTGTGGGCAGAGCAGATTTCAGGAAATGCGCAGGACCGGCAGGCATCCGGAGCAGGAAAGAACAGCCCAGCAGTGATGCCCTCGGCAAGGCGGGTGAGGATTGTTCGGAAGGTTCCGAGCGTGACTGCTTGTGTCTCTGCGGTCAGAGACTTTTTGTCAGGCTGAGCGGTCCCATCCACCCTCGTATACTCCGCCCCAACCCAGTCCAGGTCCGGGCGGAGATACTGGGCAGCATAGAGATAGAGGGCCAGTTGGAGCGCGGTTCCACCCGCAAAGCCCCGCGCTGGTGCCCGGCCTGTCTTATAGTCAAGAATGCGGGCCTGGTCGTGTTCCGTCGAAACATCAATCCGGTCAATCCGTCCTCGAAGCTGGACCTCTTCCCCCGTATCAAGGCGAAAGGGAACGGGAATATTGGGGGTGAGGAACTGAGGGTGAGGGGTTCGCTCCGATTCCTTAACCCCCGACCCTGTCTCCTCTGTCTCGAAGGAGTCAACGTGTCCTCCAATAGTATGCGGATGCTGGACACGTTGACTCCTTCTGCCAAAAAACACCTCAAACGCCGTCGGACAAAAATCGTGCGCCGTCTGGCGCTCGCGTTGGAGAAAGGCGTGCAAACGACGCAGCAGGTGTTCGCGCTCAATCTCCCAGAGCAGGGGCAGTCCGACGGGCCGGGTCTGCGCAAATAACGCAAAATGCTCCTCCGCTACCTGGGTGAGCAGTCGCCGCTCGTCATCACTCCGTTGCGCGGACAGGGGCAGTTGGTCCGTCTGTTGGAGGCGCGAGAAAAAATCGTACAAAATGGCATGGACTACTACACCCCGGTCGCGCGGCAGGAGGGCAAGAATCTGTTCCGGCTCCTCCCACGGCTTGAGAGCAAGCACGGTCTCCAGAAAATAGCGGAACGGACAGCGTGCATAGGTTTCCAGGCTGCTCGCGGACAAACACAATCCCTGCGGGAAGAGGTGCTGACGCAGCGTGTTTTTGACGCTCTCCACTTGCATGCAGCCGTCAAAGGCCGTGAGGTGCGGATGCTCCCAACGGTGCCCCATCGCCCGGGCGGCAGGAACAAAGAACGGGACGGTCTGCAGACCGGGCTGAACCGCCGGCACAGGGGCATTGTGGTTGACGTGACGAACATGGGTAAACGCATAGGCCAGGTGGAACTCCAGCGCGTCCACCGCAGGCCGGGTACGCTGTGCGTATCCTCCAGCCGTCGATACCCACCGACTCCGGTGTTGCAGGTCTGCCAGCGTTGCCTGACGTCCACACAGCACACTGACGGTCTGTAAGAGGAGCGTAGCGGGAGGGCGGGCTGCTCCCTGGACAGTACGGGGACAGGTCAGACATAACACCTCCTGCGCACTCTGGGTCGCCAGCAGGAAAAGGAGCTGTTGGCGTTCAACCACTTGGCGGCGGGCAGGCACGTCCATGGTCAGCACTTCGGCCAGATGCTGGCGCTCGGCATCGGACAAAATCGGGTCCTGAGAGGCGAGGCGAGCCCCAGACTCTTGCGCCAGACCCGGCATGATGACCGCCCGAAAGCGGAGACCGGCCGCCTGGGCCGCCTCGCCAAGAAAGACGCCGGGCGGGTGCGTTTTTCGGAGTCGAATCTTTCCCCAGGAAAGACAGGTCAGAACAGCCTCCAGCCATTCCTCAGGGCGAGTTGTTTCAGCCAGGAGTGGAGAGAGACTCCAGAGGGTCTCCTCAATAGGCAGCCCGTGCTCATCTGCACCTTCTTGATCCGGTTCCCCGTCACTCCACGAGCCCTCGTCGGATATATAATCTTCATATATCCGCAGGAAGTGGACCAGCCAGCCTTCCCAGGTGTGTTGGTCTTGAACCGTTTTCACGTCTGTCAGAAAACGGTCCATAAACCTGACAAACAAACGGAGAGCGGGCGCCAGCGGTCCGGCTTGTCCCTCTGGTGCGCTTTGGTAGCGCGCTTCCAGGGCGGCGAGTCGAACGCGCCATTCCTGGCCTCCGCGTCCTATCCCGGCCTCCAGACAGAGGGCTTCCCACTGGGCAATATGCGCCTCTGAAACGACTTCCCCAATAAGGTCTGGAAACGGGGGGCGGGCCAGCCTGAGAAAGGCGAACAAACGCTGCCGCGCACAGTTTTCAGACAAGAGGTGACACAGCGCCTGCACGGCTTTTCCCCGTCGCGTGGCCAGCACGGGTTGCTCTCCAACAAAGGTACACGGAATCCCGAGGCGGGAGAGCGTCTCCAGCAGTAACGGACCATATGTTTTCGACTCGGTGAGGAGTACGCCAATCTCGTCAAATGCATAGTCCTGCTCTCGCACCAGTGAAAAGATGGTGCGTGCAATCTCACGTGCCTCCTGGGTTTGATCTGGGGCAGAAATGATGTGAAGAGAGGCATCCGGAAGCGTGGAGACCGGCCGCTGGGGCGTTTCCCCGGCGCGTTCAAAAAGCCGGGTCTGGACCTGAGAAAGTGAACAGGATGGGTCCTGCGGACGGGCTAATGGAGACGATTGAAAGCCGAGCCCGTTGAGCCAGCTCACTGTGGGAGTGACGGCTTCGTAGGCGGAACCGGGTCGCCAGGGAAGAAAGACCAGAGTGTCCTGCTTCGTGAAAAGCCTCTCCAAAAAACGCCGCTGTTGTGCCGTATACTCAAGACCGCCATACACCAGCAGCGGCTCGTCACTCATTGCTGTCTGAGCCTGGACAGTGAACAGACCGGCGTCATCAACGAGTCGCCGTTCGTCCAAGCAGGCTTCATAGCGCGTGTAAAAGTCCAGTAGCTGACGTATTTTCTCTCGATACAATACGTCCCGCGGAGGGATCCGGGTATACAATCGGTGCAGATGGTGGGGCTGGACGCCCGCCTGCTTGAGGTCTGACAGCGTCTCGCTCAGGAACTGGGGAAACCGAGGCTGCCGGGCGAGCTCCTGAAATAAAGAGTCAACGTGTCCCGCATCTGCATGGTGTTGGAGGACACGTTGACTCTTTCCGGCTTGGGCCTGTTCCAGCAAGAGACGCTTCACAAGAAGCGGAAGCAGCGCGGCTGAGACGCGCCGTTTCCCCTCCTGTCTCAGTCGCGCTTCGGTCAGGCGTGCCGCATGGGTGAGCAGCGTTGTAAACCGCAGGCCGATATGCCCGTCACCAGCCTGGGCAATAACGCAGTTGAGCTGCGAGCCAACGACATGACTAGGAACAATAATCGTGAGCGGAGTCAGTGGGTCGGCCGCTTTCAGCGTGTGGACAGCGGCAATGAGCGCCTCTTGCAGGACGGCAAGCGAGTCGGAGAGAAATACTCGCTTTTGAGGCATACCTCTTTGCTTATGGGGCGACGTGTGCGTCGCCCCTACCCGTTAGCGTTTGAACAGCACAACTTCGAGCGTTTTGTCGCCATAGCGGTGCTTAAAACTCGATATCCCACCACGGACATCAATGCGTTTGTTAAAGTCAGGGGGGAACGCGGACGAGACCGCGGCGAGTGTCCGGATATCAGGGTCATCGACACTGCCGCGTACAAAAAAATTGCCGTCCTTCAGAGAGAGCCTATACTCGTAGTCGGGCATTTCATCGCCAATCCCCATTTCCCGCTTGGCCGCAGAAACCGGGACACGACGCGGGAATTCCATGCGCAGGATGTAGGCGTTGCCCTGTTCTTCGACCGTATACCGCTCGCCGTAGCGACGCGAACGTTCAGTCTTTTCATCAAACTCCGGCGTGTAATAGCCTTCAATCGGCTGGTCGCCCTTATCGAGCGTCCGTCCGCCGGAAACACCGAGAAACGGGGCCATCGCCGGGGCAAGGGGAAGACCGTAGAAGGTCCCACGTAGCGGAGTGTCTTCGGTTGGAACGCCCTGAAAGAAGGATTCGCGCAGGCGAATCAACGTTTCGACCGAGGCAATCAGAACACCAAGAAAGATGAATTTATTTGCCGCCTGACTGAAGAGCTCTCCCCCCAAAACAGCGCTATAGACGGTCAGGAGAATAATCGGATACAGGACCATATTGAACAGGATATTCAGGCTGGTCGCCGTCCCGACATGAAAATAACGCGTATCCCCAACCGCCTGCTCCAGGGCGCGCTTGGTTGAGAGCGGTAAGGCGCCAAGGATGGGCTGGGCCGAGGCAAGCAGCGTCCCCAGAATTGAATTGTTTTGCACCGGCTGGACGCGGGCCTGGGCCTGGGCGTACGTGCCGACCAGTTCACCTTCAAAGACTTTTTCTTCTACGACCTTTTTGGGTGCAACCGGTTTGGGGGTCGGTGCCGTAATTGCTGGCGCTACGGCAACGGGTGCCACCGGAGCAGGAGCTGCGGCTGGGGCTGGCGCGGCCGCAGGTGCAGCGGGTGCCGCCGCGCCATTTGCCGCCGGGGTCTCAGCCGGGGCTGGCGCGGCTGCTCCGCCTTCCCCCTTGAAGCGGGAGGGGAACTCATCCCCAAACGTCTGCTCGGGATGTAACTCCTTGGCCCGCGCCAGTAACGCGGCTTCCGTTTCCACGATGTCCGGGTTGGGCAGGCAGCAGTCCACCGGACACACCGCCGCACACGCCTCCTGGTCGAAAAAGCCGACGCACTCCGTACATTTATCCGGCACGATATAGAAGATGTCGTCATCGATGGCCGGATGCATTGCTTCGTTAAATTCCCATTCCACGCCGCCCTGATAGATGGCTGTATTGGGACATTCGGGTTCACAGGCCCCGCAGTTAATGCAGTCCTCGGTGATCATCGTCGCCATGCTGAACGGTTCTCCTTCTGCAAGCAGATCAGTAGCTGTAATGTATCAGCCCTTCATCTAACGGGTTTACCCTGTTCGGTCAACGCGACCGGGGCCCTCCGTCATGACGTCTTGACAGATATGGATCGCATACCTAGTGTGTTTTTCTTACTCTCGTTGCTCAAGGAGAAAATGGGCGGCTCACCATGAGGCGGCTGAGAAGACGGCTGAAGCCGCTGATGAAAAGATGCCTGAAGCCGCCGGGCCGATTGATATCAACATGGCAGACGCAGCCGCCTTGCAGACTCTGCCCGGCATCGGCAAAACAAAAGCCGCGGCCATTATCGCCCCTCGCGAAGCAAATGGTCCGTTTGCGAGCGTAGACGATCTGAAGAACGTCACAGGTATTGGCGAGAAGACGCTTGAGAAACTGAAAGAGCAAATCACCGCAGGGGCCAGCGAATAACCGGCGGCACCTGCGACAGCAGCGCATCTGAACCATGCTGTCAGGGCGGCCTTCGGGGCCACCCTTCTTTTTTGAGGGTTCGTGTGGCGAATGCCTTAAAGAGAAAACCTGTCCTCCAACTTGCCAATGAAGCAGGACACGTTTCCTCTTTTTCTCGTAACGCCGAACTCGAAGCCAAGCTGACCACCCTGCCAACCAGTCCCGGCGTCTATAAATTCACGGATCACAACGGCACCGTTATCTATGTCGGGAAAGCGAACAATCTGCGCGCCCGGGTCAGACAATACGCCCGCGGCGGAGATGGCCGCGCGCAAATCCGTTTTCTCCTCGCCCAACTGACCGATGTCGAGGTCATTGTTACCCAAACCGAAAAAGAGGCCCTGCTGCTCGAAGACACCCTGATCAAGCAATTCCGGCCTCGGTATAATATCCGGCTCAAGGACAACACGTCCTATTGGCATGTGAAGGTCACCCAGCATGGCCAGTGGCCGCGTCTCCTCCTGACCCGCCAGATTGCGAAAGACGGCAGTAAATATCTGGGACCGTTCCACGCCAGCACGGCAGTCCAGGAGACCCTGGAAATCATTCGCCGAGTCTTTCCCCTGCGGACCTGTACCGACACCGTCTTTCGCAACCGCACCAGGCCGTGTCTGGAATATCAGATCAAGCGCTGTCTCGGTCCCTGTACCCTGCCAGTCAATCCCGACGACTACCAGCACCAACTGAAAAATGCCCTGTTGCTGCTCGAAGGCAAAAGCACCCAACTGACAGAGCGCCTCACCCGGCAGATGAACGCGGCCGCCGACGCTCTGCGTTTTGAAGAAGCCGCCCGGCTGCGGGACCAAATCCGGGCCATGACAAAAACCGCGGAAAAGCAGCAGGTCGCCACCCCCCTGGGGAACGACCAGGACGTGTTCGGCCTGTACCGTGAGGGCGGACTGATCGAAGGACAGGTGCTGTTTGTGCGTGGCGGGAAACTGGTCGGCAACCTGGCCTATAGCTTTACCGACAATGAGTTTCCCGACGCAGAGGTCGTGGCTGAGTTCCTGAGTCAGTTCTACCAGGGCGGCCGGTTCATCCCCGACGAGATTCTTGTCCCGGTTGTGCTTGACGATGCCGACATCCGGGCGGAACTCCTCTCAGAACGGAAGGGGAAAAAGATCAGCCTGCTCTGTCCGCAGCGGGGAGCCAAACTGCGGCTGGTCGAAATGGCCCAGGAAAATGCGCGTCACAGCTTTGTCGAAAAGCGGCGGGGAGAAGAACATAAAGAGAAAACACTGGAGAGCCTCCGTCGTGCGCTGCACCTGCAAAACGCGCCAAAGCGGATTGAGTGTTTCGATATCTCGAATACCCAGGGCAATCTCTCCGTCGGTTCCATGGTTGTCTTTGACGAGTGCGAGCCGGATAGGAGCCGTTACCGCCGTTTTCGTATCAAAACGGTAGAAGGAGCGGATGATTTCGGCATGATGTATGAAGTCCTCACCCGCCGCTATCAGCGCGCCCTAGCGGAACATGACCTGCCGGACCTCCTCATGGTGGATGGCGGCAAAGGCCAACTCGGCGTCGCCGTCACGGTGCTGCGAGAGTTGGGAATTAATGAGGTCGATGTCATTGGTCTGGCCAAGATGCGGACCGAGCGGGACCCGTTTGCCGAAGAAGTCGCCCATTCCTCCGAGCGCGTCTTTCTGCCCGGTCGCAAGAATCCGGTCGTGCTCAAGCCCAACGCCACTGCGCTCTTCCTCTTACAGCGCATCCGGGATGAGGCTCACCGTTTTGCCATTACCTATCACCGGAACCTGCGTGCCAAAGAGCGCCTCAGTTCGCCGCTTGAGGCGATTGCCGGTGTTGGTCCAGCCAAACGCAAAGCCCTCTTGCGGCATTTTGGTAGCCTCAAACGCGTGCGTGCCGCTACACCCGAAGCGCTGGGCCAGGTCGCGGGGATTACCTCGACCCTCGCGGAAAAAATACACCAGTACTTACGGGAACATCCCGCTCCACGCTAACCGAGCCGACCCATCGCCTGCCTGTCATGTCTCATCAGCCGTCCTGGCAAGCGTCTCTCGCATGTCTTCGCCTGACGGGCCGGCTTGAGCGGTCGATTCTCATTCATCTCGCCCTGGTGTATCTTTGGGGCCAAGCCAGCGTGGCCTGGGGTTGGCAGATGGCTGCCCCCCTATGGCTGGGCGGACTGCTGACCCTCAGCGTGGCCAGTTGGAGCATGGGCGGGTTCCGTCTGGCCGTTTTAATCAGCCTGCTGAGTGGTGCCTTCCTGGTCGGTAATATCACCCTCCATCGAGCCTACGCCCCTGATTTTCTCGCGTCTCACCTGCACCAGCTTGCTTGACCCCAAAAAGTCATACTCGAAGGCTGGCTGTTCCAGGAGCCGGCACGGGGTCCGGCACGTGGCCGGTTATATCTTGAGGTGCAACGAGTCTGGCAAGACGGGCAGTCACGGCCGGCAACGGGCAAGGTGCTCGCCACTTGCACCGCTCCTGGCAGTACGGCGATGTGTTGCGGCCTCCGCTCAAGCTCCGCACTCCGCGCAATTTTCAGACACCGGGCAACTTTGATTAGGCGGGCTATCTGGCCCGGCGGGGTCTCTATCTCACCGCCTTTGTGTGGGATGATCGGAAAATCGAAAAGATCGAACCGGCCAACAAGCCCGGGACTTGGCTGCGTCCTCGGCTTGAACCCATCCGGCGAACGGTCGGTGCATTCTTTGATGCACACCTGTCGGCACCGCCATCGGCCATTCTCCGCGCTGATTATCGGCGATAAAAGCCGACTCGCTCCGGAGTTGCGTGACAGCTTCACGCGGGTGGGCGTTGCTCACGTCCTTGCCATTTCCGGGCTCCACATCGGCTTGGTTGCCACGCTGGCGTATGGGGCTTGGTGGTAGCTCCTGGCACGGAGTTAGTATGTGTTGTTGATGTGGTCGGTGCCAAAACTGGCCGCGCTCTTCACGCTGCCGGTCGTGCTGCTGTATGCCGGACTTGCGGGCGGCAGTGTTTCGACCTTGCGAGCGGTCATTATGGTTTCGGTCTTTCTCTCTGCGCTGCTGCTTGACCAAAAAGAGGAGGTCCCTCTCTGGCAAGCATTCTTGGTAAGTCATTGTTTTCATGGGAAAAACGTGCCAATCTACGCCATCATTTCGTGCGCCCCGTGGTGGTCAAGTGGGAACAATCACTCCAAAACTTCGTGATTACAGAGACACGCTAATTGTTTGTTTCCTCTCCCCCGCGGTTGATGGTGTTGCCCATCAATCGCGGGGCCAGAGGAGGTTCCGTATCCAGGTCGCCACCCGCGTAAGCAGATTTGTTACGTTTCTTTTGGGTAGTGTCTCACTTTGAAAAATTCTGACCACAGTAAAAACAAGGGCTTACATCTCAAATTGAGACACTACCTTCTTTTGAAAAGCCTATTCACGAGGTTTATAGATGTGGTATCTTCCCCCTGCGACAAATCATACGTATATTATTTTGTACGATGAATGCGATTGTATTTAATACTGTCAAAGCCTTTTTCCAAGAGAATATTATCGCTATTTTTTTGGGCCTTACCCTTCTGTCTAGTGTGGTTACGATAGTAGTCACTCGCTGGGTCACGAAGGTGAATGAACGTCAAAGCAGCCTCTCCACCGGCATCGAGAAACTGGAGAAAACGATTACCAGTTTCATGGAAGAGATACGGGATGACGTCAAAGCCATCTTTCGACTGATGCCCTCTCCCACCACGGAAAGTCGCAGTCCCATTCAACTCACAAGTTTAGGGAAAACGATCGCGGAGGAAATACACGCTGAGAAATGGGTCCCGGAGCGGGCGCAGGCGTTGAAGAAAGAAGTCCGCACTTTTAACGCCTATGATATTCAAGAGCGATGTTTTGATTATGCCCAACGAGAATTAATGCGTGCCTTATCCGTCACACAGGCAGATGAACTCAAACTCTCAGCGTATCGGAATGGGCTCGAAATCTCTGCGGTCTTAGAAGTCGCTGGCGTCTTACTCCGAGATAAGGTGTTGGAACTTTTAGGCGGAGATATGGGCGCGTTGTAGGGTTTTATTCCACCCCCGATCATCGATACGGCTGTGGATGCCGTGCGTGAGGCGGGCCGGGTTGAAGACCATTCTTCAGATCGGCCCGCCTCGTCGGTGCTCAATGATCTGCCATACCTGCCGTAATTTGCACACTGGCATCCCATAGACCACTGGCTGAATTCGGTCACTGGGGCTGAAACGCGGCCATTCGGGGTCGTTTGATTGGCTGCATTTGCATGGGGGGAGGGGCGGCGTTTCAGTCTTGACCTCCAGCGGCAGAAATCTATACTCGTATGCCACGCACTCTGGACTAGGCCCATCCGAGTTGGGTGACGGAGCGCGCGAAATGTGACATGTCGCGTCTGTTCGTCTCCCTCTCTGCCATTATCGCGCCCCTTGGATACGATTGAACAAATGGGGTGTATCGTGCAGGGGCTCGTTGGGCGACGGCTGAAATATCAGGACTTGGTGGCGTAGCGCACAAGAGCCCGCATCCCTTCGCAACCTTACTTGCGGGGCTGCTTCTAGTCATCAGAGTCACATCTCATAGCAAAACTTACCCCCTATATCTACAAACCCACCACGTGGAAAACACAATATATCGTGGCCATTTGACAGTGCTCTCCTAATTCCTTATTGACACAGTATGGCGGTCTTTGCAGTAGCCCTCGACGAAGCGAATCCTGAAGTTGAGGGGCGTATTCAACAATCCTATCCCGATTACTACCGGATAAACGACACGGCTTTTCTCGTCCAAGGTGACACTATTCCCGAAACGATTGCCATTGCCATCGGGATTAAAGGAGAAGATCGGATAGATGGGGCGGGTGGGGTGGTCATTCGCTTATATGAGTTTTCGTACTCGGGCTACTCCAGGCGGGCATTGTGGGATTGGTTCAATAAGGTAGAAGAAGCGCATGGCCGATAAATCACACCTTCATGCGGTAGGAGAAGATGAACCGCGCAGAGAGTCTCTACGGCAGGATGCGAATGGCGATCTTCCTCCTTTCTGGCGTCGTTTCGTTCCTGGACCCTCCTTTATCGTTTCTCTCTTTGTTCTCATCCTTACTGTTGGCGGCTTTATGACGTTGATGTGGGGAAACATTGACAGGAAGATCGAGCGAGAAATCGGACAACTTGAGGAAAGAACAAATGATCGCCTTGATCGCATGGAGCGGGGGATTCGCGACGATATGCAAGGAATCCGCGAGGACTTTAAGTATCTCAATCAGACGCTCATCAACAATCTCTTGCTCCTAAACCGAGAGGTTGGAGCGATCAAAGGCCAAATGGGCCAAGAAGTATCTCCATAATGCCTGGGTGGAAGTGCTGGACACTTCCACCCAGAGCAGGCGACCCGACCTGCGGGTCTTGCATCCAGAGTAACCGCGCCACTATGACAAGGTGTGGAGATTGTCTAGGATAGTGCCCAGATGAGAGAGGAGACCCCCCATGCCGGAGTACCCCAAGAAGGAACCGCGTGTCGTAGAGATTGTCCGCTCAGACTACCAGCCGTCACAGGCGGAATTAGAAGCGGATATGAGTATTGACGCCTCGCCAGAGGAGTTAGCGCAGGCGGTCCTTCAACCCACTACCATCAAATATATCCCCCGTCCGAAGCAAGATTAGTCCCGCCTACTTGCCCCGCCTACAGACAGGGTTTCGGCACTATTGTATATAATTCCCTCCTGGGAAGTGCCGCCGTGGTGTTGGGTCTGGCTACGGCAGCGTTGGTGTTTATTCATACGGGAGTTGCAACCCTGGTCGTGTGGTCTGCCGGAGCCGTAGTCCCGCTCGGCGTGGGGATGGTCGAAGCTATTGCAACTTTGCCCTTTACCGCCGTTCACTCTGTGACCCTCACGCTTTTTGAGATCCTTTTGTTTTATACCCTCTGTGTTTCCCTCCTGTTCTACACTCGCCTCCAGCCATCTGGATTGTGGCGAATCTTTTTCTCCTGCCCGTTCAGCCTGATTCGCTGTGACGGTCTGTACTGGCTGACCCAACGCTATTTTCAGACGGAGCTGCGGGGTCTCTTTTCTCGATGCCGGACAGGGTGATGCGGCCGTGGTCGAGTTTCCTGGCTCCCACGTCATGGTCATTGACGCGGGCGGTTCACGAGTCAGACGTTTGATTCGGGTCGGGCTATCGTCGCACCCTTCTTGTGGCAGCAGAAGATCGGACGTATAGACACGCTGGTCCTCAGTCACCCCAACCTCGAACACTACAGCGGACTGACCTGCCTTGCTCAGCACTTTGGGGTTACATCCTTCTGGTTTAATGGGGAGCAGTCAGACAGCCGGCGCTTCAAGTGGCTGAGGGCAATGTTGCAAGAGAACGACATCCACACGCGCGACCTGTGCCGTGATACGCCAGATCGGGAAATTGGCGGAGTCCGTATTCAAATCCTTCATCCTCCCTGCGGCCAGACCGGACTGGACACCAACGACGCTTCCCTTATGCTGCGCCTCAGTCACGGAGAGGTGGATTTCCTCTTCTCCGGCGATGTCGAGACAGCAGGGGAAGGTGTCCTGCTTTCAACGCGGACACAGCTTGAGAGCGAAATTCTCAAAGTCCCGCATCACGGCAGCCGGAGTTCAAGCACCCTGTCCTTTCTGACGGCAGTCTCTCCCCAGGTGGCGATCGCTTCGCTCGGTTATCAGAACCGCTTTCGTTTTCCGGGTCCTGGGCCTCCTGCACGCCTTTCCTGATGAAGCCGCCTGCGCCAGACCTCTCGAAGCCCTGCGCTGGCCGGACGGCATCACCTGCCCGCTGTGTTCCAGCAGCCGGAAGATTCACCGCTTCGTGAGCCGGGCTGGCGTCTACAAATGCGCGGACTGCAAAAAGCAGTTCAGCGTCCGCAAGGGGACGATCTACGAGGAAAGCCGTCTCCCTTTACAGAAGTGGTTTGTGGCGGCCTTTCTGATGACGACCAGCCGGAAAGGGATTAGCAGCTACCAGCTCGCCCGCGAGATCGGCGTGACGCAAAAGACCGCGTAGTTTGTCCTGGGGCGGCTCTGTAAGGCCGTCGTGCGGCGAGCTCTGCTGCTGGGACGCTGCCGGGGCCAGTAGAAGCGGAGGAGAGCTATGTCGGCGGCACGAACACGAACCGCCATGCCCGCCAGAAGCAGGCCGGACGTGGCCCCATTGGCAAGATGGCCGTAGCCGGAGTGGTTTCACGCACCACGGGCAAAGCGGTTGCCAAGAAGGTAGAAAAGACCGACACGCCAACCCTTGCCCACTTCCTGACCTCCCATGTGGAACCGCAAGAAATCCTGTACACAGATGAAGCACGCGCCTATACCCCGTTGGGCAGCATCTACCAGCAGGAAGCCGTGAACCACAGCGCCGGTGAGTATGTCCGCGGCCACGCCCATACGAACGGCGTCGAGAGCTTCTGGGCGCTCCTCAAGCGCGGCTATATGGACGTCTTCCATGACATTACCTGGAAGCAAGGGAGAAAGGTGAGAATAAAAGCGAAGAGCGCCCATTTCCACCATCTCTGTAAGATATACCGTGTCGTGTACCAATCTTTTGTCCAGTCGTGCATATCCCCTCCTTACCGCTGACAGCCGTGGTCGGCGGACAGTTTACGGAGATGTTCAATCCGAGCGACGCCCGACGCGCGTTCTTTGGAGCCGTTGACTTCATTCATAATGAGGCCCACTCCGGAGACCAGAAAGAGCCCCGCATTCCGCCACGACAGGCCGGTTTTTTCGTCTATTTCCTGGATAGCCCGCTCTGTTTTGGCAATCTCCTGCTGGATTTGCTGGCAGGTGAGCCGAGTATCGCTAGGCATGTAGGTTTCTATGCGCTGATGGGTGCATCCGACGAGAAGCCCACAGACGAACATGCTGCCAAGGATAGGTGTATTCTTCATATCTTCCTCCATTCGTGCGAATACGAACACCGGCGAATGAAAGTTGTCGGGCCGTGTGTCCCTATATACTGGATTCGTGCTGTGCGGTTAACAAGCAAATGCATTTCTTTGCCCACCTGATGGGCAAAAAACCAGCTGTGGTTATCTCGGATACGGACGGGAAGATGGGGGCGGTTTGCGCATCGAATCGAGACTGTGTGTGAGATGGCAAGGGTAAGACGTATCAGAAACACTACGCCCCATACTGAAATAACAACATCTACACCTTAAACTAGGAAATTCCGTAAAGAAACTTCTTTCGAGCGAAGGCGCGGGTCTTAGTTCCAACCTTACCCTATCTCTTCTGAACCTGTCAATCGAGACGGGTCGCCCACTCGGGGGGAGAAACGGGCGACATTTTTTCGTGGATGTCAAGAGGTTGAGATTTCAAACTGACCCACTACCTCCAAGTCCAGGACCTCGACGCAGACCAACTAGTCCTTGCACGACCGTAATGTCCACCCTAGACTTTTGGGTATTACCCCTTTCCTCTCTATTGGGTTAGGATTATTCACTCATGCGATCCCCTATTCTGAAACTCGAAAATGTCTCCCGCCTCCTCGGCGACCGCTGGTGTTTGCGCAACATCAGCCTCGAAATCATGCCAGGTGAAGTCGTCGCCGTGGTCGGAGCCAACGGTGCGGGGAAGACGACCCTGCTCCGTCTTCTCTCCGGCAGTTTGGCCCCGACCCGCGGTCGAGTCATGCTTGGTGAGGTGGACCTCTACCGCCAGCGAGACCGGGTGCAGACCCGTATCGGGCTGGTACCTGAGCAACCGGCTTTATATGAGGACTTAAGCGTGCAGGCGTATCTCGGCTTTATGGGGATCCTGCAAGGGTTATCCCAGGATCGTCTGGCTACGCGGATTACGGCGGTTGTGGAAGAGTGCCAGCTTGGCGCGGTGACTGCTCAGGTCATTCGCACCCTGTCCCTGGGCTTTCGTCAACGGGTCTCCCTGGCCCAGGCGCGGCTGCATGAGCCCGAGCTGCTCATCCTCGATGAGCCCACGAATGGACTGGACCCCGTGGAGGGAGAAGCCGTCGCCCGGACTTTCCGAAAGGTCAGCACCGGACAGACGACGGTACTGAGCACCCATATGTTGCAGGATGTGGCAGACTGGTGTCACCGGGTCGTGTTCTTACAGTCCGGTGAAATGATCGCTGACGAACGGCTGGAGGAAAACATGGCCGCTCATGACGTCCTTTCGTTACTGCAACGGACTCCATGACCCGCTTCCAATCCACCCCGAGCGGAGCCATACGGACTGAGGGCTGATGCGCAAAATCTGGTCGATATGCCGCAAGGAATGGCAGGTCTTCTTCTCTTCGGCAACGGTGCTGAGCGTGTGCGGGGGATTTTGGCTCATGGCCGGGGTGTTCTTTTTTGATCGTGTTCAGCGCTATAACGAGCTGCTGTTTCGGGCAGAGATGCAGTTGGTCTTGCCTGATTTTTCCGGAGCCTTGCCGGCTGAGCTGAATGTCGAGAACCAACTCCTGACCCCCTTTCTGTTTCAGTTGGTGCTGCTCCTGACGGTCTTCGTACCCATACTGACGATGCGGACCGTGGCAGAAGAGAAACGCACGGGGACCCTGGCGCTGCTCTTTACCAGCCAGGTGACGGTCGGTCAGCTTGCCATTGGAAAGTTCTTGGCCTGCTGGTCGTTTCTGAATGTGATGATTGTCATCGCCTTTGGCTTTCCACTGGCCCTGTCTTGGAAGGCTGGCATCGCGGTCGGGCCCCTACTGAGCGTATTTGTCGGTCTGGTCTGTGTCGGGATGGTCCTAGTCGGGTTGGGGCTTTTTTGCTCGTCGCTGACCGCTCGTCAAAGTGTGGCCGTGCTCCTGGCCTATATGGGGGCCGTGGTGTGGTATGATTTCTCCTGGGCGTACAATTTTGTCACAACAACAGGAGCGCGCAGGCTGGAGTGGCTGGCGCTGTCGAGTCATATGGAAAGCTTTGCCCAGGGAGTGTTGAGCGGGCAGGATATGACCTATTTTGTCGGAGCCACGTGCTTCTTCCTCTTCCTGACCTCAGGCAGCCTCCTCCTGAGCCGGGCCGGATAGCGTATGAGCCGGATACGCTGGATACGTCTGAGCGGGCTGCTCGGGGTGCTCTTTGGCCTGTTTGCCGGGGCGGGGTGGTATCTCATGGGTGGTCCCACCCTCTTTGTCCTCATCCATGCCAGTCTGGCCGCTGTCGGCGTATGCGGCTGGAGTTGGGGACAATGGCTTGTCCAGCGAGACCGCTACGCACGGCTCTCCTCTTTTTTTTGGCCGCGCCGCCTGGTGTGGGCCGGGGTGTCCATTCTGGGCGTAGTGGTGGTCATGCTGAGCGGCCGGAAAGTCTGGCTCGATGTGACGCCCGACCAAGCGCACAGCCTCACCCCGGCCAGCTTGGCTGTCCTGCGGACGGTGTCGCAACCGGTTGAGGTTGTGGTGAACCTTCCCGCTCGACGGGAAACCGGAGCGTTGGCTGTATTGGAGCGCTATCGCCACGCCTCAGACCGGATCCGGATCCGGCGCTGGGGTGACCCTGAGCACGCCGCCGCCGAGGTCGCGCTGCCGGGTGAAGGCTTGCTCTTGCGTATGGGTGAGCGCACGGAATTTCTATCGAGCGTGACCGAGGAGGCGGTCACCCATGCCCTTGGGCGTCTGCGTCTGACCACACCTAGGCCTGTCTATATTCTGGCCGGCCACGGCGAGCCGGCCCTTGACGACTCCAGCCCGGCGGGCTTTGCCCAACTCGTAGCCATCCTCCGGCAAGAGCGCTATCACCCACGGCGTCTGGTGTTGGTGAGCACGCGGGCCATACCGGCTGATGCAGACCTCCTCATTGTGCCGTCCGGTTCCCAAACCCCATTGGTGGAGGAGCAGGACGAGATTGCCCGGTATCTGCGTTCTGGTGGCAGGGTCCTCTTCTTTCTCTCTTCGGCCCAGGCGACAGTCTGGCGGGAGCTGTTCGCCGAGCTTGGTATTGTCTGGGACACCCAATGGCGGGCTCAGCGTGTCGCTGCCCGTCCAGTCGCAGGCCATCCCATTGCTCAGGTCGTACCACGCAATAGCGTGGCCCTGCTGTCTGGATTTTTCCCGCTTCGGGTCTGGGGTGAGTTGCCCGAGGGGGCGGAGGTGCAGCCCGCGTTGGTCAGTGATGAGTCGGCTCAACTCTCTCCGGCCCTGGCTGCTGCGAGAGCTCCCGGTCAGGGATTTCTCGTCTTCGGGATAACCGGGGAATATCCCGCTCCTCAAGCGCAGACCCCGACGCGTCTGGCCATCTTCGGCAGCCAGGGCTTTGTGACCAACACCGGATTGTCACGTCTGGCGAATCGGGATGTCGTGGTCGGGTGTCTGCGGTGGTTGACCCAGGAGGGGGGGGGAACGCGTCTTGCGCGGCAACCGCGGACGCCAGCGCAGGTGGTTATTGCGCCCGAATCGCTTGAGGACACCTTCGTGTTGCTGGTCTTATTCCCGCCGGAACTCATTTTGGTTATGAGCGTGATTATGTTATGGAGAAAAGGCCGCATCTAGGACGATGAGAGTAGGAATGGAGGCCATGGAAGGAGGAGCCGGAAAAGCAGTGCTGCTCGGCGCGTGCTGCCTGGTCACACTCCTCGGCTGTCACTCAGCCGGTAGGACGGATACGCCGGCCCACAAGCAGGCCGCGAAACACGCTATTTCGCGCTACGATCAATACTTTGCCGCAACCGCCCTCGCCGCAGACCAGCTCGTTGCCGTTGGACAAAACGGCAAGATCGTCTTGAGCCGTGACCAGGGCCAGAGCTGGTCGCTCCAGTCTGCCGGCACTGCCCAGTCACTCTTTGGGGTGAGTTTTGCGACCGCCCAGGATGGCTGGGTGATCGGGGCAGGTGGCAGTATCTTCCACACGACCGATGGCGGGACCACTTGGTCAGCGCAAAAGAGCGGGACCGAACACAATCTGTTTGGGATTGCTTTCCCGAACGCACACCAGGGCTGGGTCGTTGGCGCGGCGGGTGTGATGCTGAAAACGGAAGATGGCGGGCGACACTGGCAGGATCGTTCCCTGGGACAGGATGTCAATCTCAACGCGCTGTATTTTCTCAATGACCAGACCGGCTGGGTTGTGGGAGAGTACGGAGCCGTATTGAAAACGCCGGACGGGGGGCAAACGTGGGAACAGGTCGCTGGCCAAATCCCAGACGCCGGTGGAGAGGAATTGTCCTGGGAAGAACTCATGGCCGCCGACGATATTGGTGCCGGGGGGGTGAGTACGCTCACCTTGGGAGGCCTGGGGGAAGAAGATATTCTCTTTGGTGTCTATTTTGCCGATCAGGAACGGGGCTGGGCACCATCGACGGGGGGTCGGATTTTTTTGAGCGCGAATGGCGGGCGACACTGGGAGGTGCGGCAGACCGGATATGAGGCGCCGCTTTTCGCTATCGGGTCTGCGTGTCCCACCTGTCCACTCTACGCGTGTGGGGGCAGGGGGCTGGTGCTCCAGTCAACTGATGAGGGGAATACGTGGAGCAAAGTCGGCCTGGCCAGACCCGTGTATTCGTATCTCCGTGACCTGATCTTTCCCGGACACGGTGAACCTTTCTTCGTTGGCACCCAAGGCACGCTGGTTGGAGCAAAAGAGTAAACCTGTCCTCCAATAGACATGCAGATGCTGGGCAGGTTTACTCTTTGGAGTATAGCTGGTCATGAGCGTATAGGCGTCAGGCAGGGGAGCTGTCAGGCGAGGGCCTGGTTGCCGCACACTGCTGATTCAGACACAAGGCAGCGAGGAGGGGAACGCATGTCTGCACAGGAATCCGGTACCCATCAGCAGACCGAGCCTCGCTTTGTCGGCGCGCTCATGCGCTACCGACTGCCCATCATCGGGCTGATCTTTGCCCTGACCGGCCTGTTTGCCGCGCAGCTGCCACACCTCAGGATGTATAGTGAATTCAACGACCTCCTGCCGCAGAACCACGCCTATATCCAACTCCATAACGAGGTGCGCGACATCTTTGGCGGGGCCAATATCGTGCTGTTGGCCGTTGAGGTCGAAAGCGGCGATATTTTTCGGCCCGAGGTGCTGGAAACGCTGTACCAGATTACCCAAGAGGTCGATCTTCTCCCCGGAGTGGATCACAATCAAATCGCTTCCTTAACCCATCAAAAAGTCCGAAAGATTTGGATTACGGACACGGGGATGGTGCTGTCCGAGTCGTTCTACGAGCCGCAGAATCCTCCTCAAGGGGACGCGCTCGCCCGGCTGCGCGAGGACGTCGTCTCGAGTCCGCGCGTATATGGACGCCTGGTTGCGCCCAATCTACGTTCGGCCCTGGTGACCGCCCATTTCCACGAAGGCCAGCTCGATTACGAACAGATTTTTGTCGGTTTGCAAAAGATTCGGTCCCAATACCGCCGGCCCGGGGTACGGATCTATGCGACCGGCCAGCCTGTCCTGATGGGCTGGGTATATTACTATCTTGATGAGCTGCTCCTGATCTTCTCGTTGACTGGCGTCGTCATCATCTCGCTGTTGACGTATTATTTTCGTCGTCTCTTCGGGGTATTGGTACCGTTGCTGTGTGCTACGCTGAGCGCCATTTGGGGTCTCGGGTTCTGTGCGCTCATGGGCTATAACCTTGACCCCCTCACCCTGGTCATTCCGGTTCTGGTTTCCGCGCGGGCCATCAGCCATGCCGTGCAGTTCGTTGAGCGCTTTTACGAAGAGCTGGAGCGCCTGGGTGACCGGGAGGCGGCGAGTCGGGCGACGATGGCCGAAATGTGTCTGCCCGGACTACTCGGCGTGGTTACCGATGCCACTGGTTTGGTGCTGATTGCGGTCGGGGCGTTCCCGCTCAACACCAAACTCGCATTTTACAGCACCTTTTGGGCGGCGAGTATTGCCGCCACGGTCATCCTGCTGGTGCCCTTGCTGCTCGTCTCCTTGCCCCCGCCGCGGGACATTCGACTGAAGCACAACGCCCTGCGGCGGATACTGCCGGCCATCGCCCGGGTGTGTACGCAGCGGGGCGCGGCGAAAGTGATTGTTGGGCTGTCGGCCGTGTTGTTCGTGTCGGGGCTGTATGCGAGCTCCTGGCTGGTGGTGGGGACCGCGCGGCCCGGTTCGCCCATCCTCTATCCGGACGCTGACTATAACGTGTCGGCGGCGATGATTAACCGTGAGTTTCCCGGCTCCGAAGAGTTGTTCGTGGTTGTGGAAACGCCTCAGCAGGGGAATATTAAAGACCCCGGCGTCTTGCGCTATCTTGAGGCGTTCCAACAGTACATGCTGGACGACCCTGAGGTGGGTGGCACGAAATCCATTGTCGATCTCGTCAAACTGGTCAATCAGATCAACCACCACGACGACCCGAAGTGGGCGCAGATTCCCAACGATGCCGCATTTGTGGGCGGCGTGTTGTTTTCCTATATGGCCTCAGCGCCCATTCCGGGGAGTCTGGACGAGTTCATTGACGCCCAGGAGCGTCGGGCGAATGTTGTGTTTTACTATAAAGACCATCGGGGTCCGACCATCGCCCGGGCAATTGAGCGGGTCAATGCCTTTCTCGCCGCTTCCCCGCAGGACGGTGTGACCCTGCGTCTGGCGGGTGGGCTGATGGGTGTCACCGCGGCCATGAATGAGGAAATCATTGCGTCCAACTTCACGATCACGATTCTCGTCTTTGTGGCGGTCTTTTGCCTGATGACCGCCGGTTACCGCTCGCTGGTTGCGGCGGTTCTCGTTTCCGCTCCGCTCGCTCTGGCGACGATATCAGGGGAGGCCTTTCTCGCCCTGATGGGGGTCGGTCTCAACGTCAATACCGCGCCCGTGATCGCGGTGGGCATTGGCGTGGGCGTTGATTATGCGATCTATCTGATGGATCGCATCAGGCAGGAGTACGCCCGATTAGGGGACCTTCAGGCTGCGGCTCAAGAGGCGATCTCCACCGCAGGGATGGCGGTCACCTTCACTGCCAGTACCCTGGTGGGCGGGATCATCTTCTGGGCGTTTCTGTCGAGTCTCCGCTTTCAGGCTGAGATGAGCCTGTTGTTATCGATTTTAATGGTAGCGAATATGATCGGCGCGATGCTCCTCTTACCGGCACTCACCGTCCTGGTACGACCCGCGTTTATCGTCCAGGCTGGAAGAGCAAGAGAAAAAGGGAAGGGCAGCGTCGATACGCTGCCAACACAAGCGGCAGGAGGGATACGTTAGTAAAAGAGTCAACGTGTCAACATCTGCATGTCTATTTGTTGGAGGACGCGTTGACTCTTTGAGGCAAGGGGTGGGGAATAACGATGGGGCCGAGTCGAAGAGCACCCGGAGTCAGACACAGATTCAGCCCTGAATACCGTCAGGGGAAGGAGGGACCACCGTGAGTATCAGAAGAAGGGCGAGCATTTGGCCGCTCGTATTAACCACGTTCTTCTTGGGAATCGCTCTGGGAGCCAGGCCGTCGGGTGTCTGGGCTATTGAGACGACGATCGCCGGGAAATCTGTCAGGGTGAATGGGTTCGTAGAGTCGTTGAATATTTTCCGTTCCGAAGACTTCAACGAGAGTCCTGAACTCACGCAAAACCGGAACACGGCCGAACTTGAGGTCGATATTGAACTGCTGGACGATTGGGGTCCCCTTGCCTTCTGGACCGTCTTCTTTGACGGTCGGTTCTTCTACGATGGGGTCTACGACATGAACGACAACGAGTTTGGCAATGATGCGGGTGGTCGCTTACCCGGGCTGCCCGATCAGATCCCCGGTTTTGGTCCGAACCGGGGGTTTCGCCTCCTAGGGAAACCCCCGTTGCAGTTCGCCGTCCCGGTGCGGCCGGATGACCCGCGCGGGAAACTGTCCGGCTACATGGCCGACGACCTCGACGACCTCCGCTATCGTTTTGAGCTTCGGGAGATGTATACCGACATTGAGTTCCAAGATGTCTTTGGGACGGGGGATAATCTTTTCCTGCGTATCGGCAAACAGCCCATCGTGTGGGGCCGTGCCGACCTGTTTCGCCTGCTTGATGTCATCAATCCCGTCGACTATGGCCGTCACCTCTTTATCGAAGACTTCGAGCTGATCCGTAAACCCTTGTGGGCCACCCAAGCGGTGTGGAAGTTCGGACCGGTCGGCCCCTTTGCCGATCTGAACCTGGAGTTTGATTGGATCTGGCAGGAGTTTGAATCTGCGGACTTGGGGCAGGGCGGGGCACCCTATCCCATTCTCGGGGCCGGAGACTTCTTCCGGGCGAATAAACTCCTTTTTGATCAAGGCGGGTTTCTCTTTGTGGACGGACAGCCTATCGGGATTGATCCGGCGACCGGAGCGCCCTTGCCCTACGCCTTTGGCGGCGTGGCTTTTCCCCCCGGCGTCGTTGGCGTCCGGAGCGTGCATAAGCCGACGAACAAGCTCGGCAATAACCAGTTCGGAGTCAGGGTCGAGGGCGTGTATGGCGAGGTTGGCTTCTCGCTCAATTATTTTCACGGCCGGCAACAATTACCCTCCTTGCGCGGTCTGGCCCCGAACTTCATTCCCGCTGGCGCGATCCACTTCCCCACCATCGAGGTCTTGGGCGGTTCGGCCGACTGGGCCGACCCCTGGACGGGTTCAACCTGGCGCTTTGAGTTCACCCGCACGCACGGCGAAGAGTTTCCGAATACGCTCAGCCCGCGTCTCTTCAAGCAGTCGGATACTGTGCGTTATCTCTTTGGGTGGGACCGACCGACTTTTCTCCGTATGCTGAACCCGTACCGGACGTTTGTCTTCTCGGGACAGGCCTTCTTTACACATCTGATCCATCATGAGAGTAAAGGGTCGCGCAGAGGGATGCCCGATCCGGATGTGAATGTGGTCTTCACGCTCCTGGTCCAGGGCTTCTATATGTCAGACCGGATCATTCCCCAGCTTGCCCAAGCCTATGACTACCGGGGGAACGGGTATTTGCTCTTATCCAATGTGCAGTTTATCTGGACCGACCATATTGATTTTACCCTTGGCTCTAATTTTTTCTTTGGCAAGCAGAAGAAGTTTGACACGTTGCTGGGCTTTCCCTCGGAGGAGCCGTTCGGGCGCTTCCGTGAAGGGGTCATCAGCACGTTTCGTGATCGGCACGAATTCTTTTTCAAGGTGCGCTATCGATTCTAGGCAGGTGTTGAGCGACGACACAGAAGGAGGGTGTGATGAACAAGGACGCTCAGAATAGCAAGAGATACTTTCGTGCGTATGCGGTCATTATTGTCTGCACTCTGCTCAGCACGGCAAGCTGGCCTGCTGCGGTGCGGGCCGAGTTATCCGAGGATACGATTCAGGAAACCTTCTATCCCTACCGGCATGGCGTTCCCCAGGTACCGGGGATTGAGCCGGGTTTGGTGATCAACCAGAGCAACTGGGAAGTGGCCAAAGAGGTCATGTATCCCGAGTATCTCGATCTCGTCAAAAAGGGCTGGGTAGAGATCAAAGTCGGAGAGACCCTCCCTTTTTCCTTGCCCGATGAATACGTTGAGGCGACTCGGAAATATGCCGAGCAGGTAACGCTTTCGCCCGAGGGCTATTTGCAGAATTATGTCGCCGGACTCGCCTTTCCCGGGCAACCCGACCCCAGTGACCCGCAGGCTGGTATCAAGTTGGCGTGGAGTTTTAAGCGTGGGTTTAACTGGGGCGATAATGCGTGCATCTGTCCCTTTTACTGGTCCTTCGTCAAAGGTGACGGTACGATTGAGAAGACCATCAACTTCAATTTTCACTTTCTCAACTTCAAGCATCGGGTCAGACACGACCCGGTGCCCGAGGTTCTGCCCAACCCGCAGGAGCTGTTTCGAGGTATCTATGCCCGGGTGTACGAGCCTTTTGACCTTAAGGATACCCAGGTTTTGATCTGGCAATATGAGGACGAGCGCAAGCGCGATGACTCGTGGCTGTATCTCGGGTTTCAGCGGCGTGTCCGGCGGTTGTCTCAGGAACAGCGGGCGGATTCGTTCTTAGGAACCAATATCTTTGTGGATGACTTTGAAGGCTATGAGGGCCGGGTCACCGATATGAACTGGGAGTATATCGGCGAGAAAATTCTGTTGATGCCTATGTACAAGCATAACGAAATGGAATTCAATCTGCCCGATTATCCGATCTCCGATAACACCGATAACGAGGGCTATCATTACATCGAGTTTGGTGGTCGAGCCGGTTGGTTTCCCAATATTACCTGGCAACTGCGCAAGGTCTACGTCCTTGAGGTGACGCCGAAAGACCCAACTTATCCCTATTCCAAACGCGTGTGGTTCCAAGACGCGGAACAGTATACGAACCCGCTGAGCTTTATTTACGACCGGAAGGGTGACTTATGGAAGATCTTTCTGATTGGCAAGTCCCATCCGGATTACCATCTGCCGGTCAATCAGGGAGCGGGTGCTAACATCGATAACTCGGTCCATATGATTGATGTCCAGCGCGATCATGCCACACTGCTCCGCTTTAAGGGCCATATTGAAAAGCAAAGACCCGAATTGTTTACCGTACAAAACCTGCGGCAGGGCCGGTAGGAAAAAGCGGACGGCAGGAAACGCGAAGAGGTCCTGCGACCACGGCCCTCTTACTACGCCTCCGCAGAGTGAAGGCGTAGTAAACAGGGCCGTGGAACTCTTTGGATAGCCCCTCATCCTGTACTACGGATTCCCTCGGAGTAACTCTCCGTTTGGCTATTGAGAAAGAGCAGCGGAATACGCTCCAGATTTTGTTTGCTCTCTTGGAAACAGAATACCGATTTCTCCACACCAGTACGCCTTCAGTGATTCATCGTGGAAGGTATATCGGTTCAGCTCCTTTGCAAATAGTTCGTGTGTTACATAGAGAGACATAACGCCTGGATTTCCAGCTCTTATTCGCACCAGCAGGCATCCTGCCTGATTGTTAGTAATGAAGGGAAGGTTTCTGTATCGCCATGCAGAATAAGCTAAATGTTCAGCCCTGGCATTACGAGCAAAGCCGGACCTGATCGCCTTCCATCGTCAACGTGCCCCGCTGATTATCGATTGGAAGGTTCATACTTTTGACAACCGTGATGCAAAGAAACAACTCGTTACGTATGCGTAGACGTTGCTGAATTCACCACCGCGTAAGGATATTGTGGTTGATCTGTCGCAATTCGATGCCTCAGAGATCCAGTTGATCGAAGTACAATTGTTATCAGGAGTCTTGCGGCACTACCGGACTGACACTGATGAGTTCGAGCGGCTCGAAGATGAGATTTGGTTGGCTGCGGATGCGATGCAGCGGGCCGTTTGCGGTGCCCCAAAGGGTTCTATCTCCCAGGATTTTCCGATGGCGCGGAATGCTCGCTACTGCCTGTCTTGCCCGTTCCGTAAGCCATGTGCGGAGGCTGTAGATGAAATCGACTCGTACCCATTCCATCAGAACTAATATTTTTCTGATTACGAATACCGAAGCACTACGCGGCAACTACCGCTTTTGTCGTGTGCTTGGTCTGCGTCGTGATCACCCCGAGTATTTCCGTAATAAGGACGCGCTTCGCGGCCTTGCGCGTAGGATTCGACGCCCCGTAGTGGTTACTGAGCGACGCGGCGAGCTCTACCTCGCAATTCCCGCCGATGTCACCATGTTGCCTGCTGATTTTTCGTTGACCGGTGCCGTTGCCCAATTCGAGATGGGCGACGAGGTCTTTGAGCTGAACTTCAGCAGCCCAACAAACGAAGAACGCCTCATTGTCATCGAATTTCTGCGTTCCGCTCTCGATATGCGGCTGCGGAATGACAGCCGACTCTGGCGGACTCGTCCTGGCAGTCCGTTCTTCGAGCGACAGTCACAGAGGATCGACGATGCAGATCGTTTCTATGGATTCAAACTCCGACCAGTGTTCGTCCGGGGCGAGGGCCTTGGCATTGCCGTCGATACCTCGGTATGTCATGTAGCCGCTCGACCCCTACCTGAATCTATCAATCGCGAAGATTTTGACCGTCAATTCAAAAACATGCATTGTATTTATCATTATCTGGGCGATCAGTGGTACGAAATACAGCTGAGGCACCTCGCCGATCAAGATTGTGAGCATTATGCTTTTACAGCCAACGGCCAGACGCACAGGCTGTTGGACTACCTGCATCAGGAATCTCCCAAGCCTTTACCGCCAGAGATTGCCAACTTATCTGGTGCCGAATCTGTCGCGGTGTTCCCCAATGCGCAGAATCAGGACCGGGCCGCACCGACCACTCTTCTCTATCCGGTGCTGGATTCGGAGGAACTGCGCGGTGCGCATGCGGCCACGCTCATTGAACCAGAGGAGCGGCTGGGGCGGAGTCGGGCGTCTGTTTCACGTTACCTCAATCGTCTCGAAATTGATGGGGTGCAGCTCTTGCTAGCGGATCAGGGGGTCCGGGTGCGAACACGTAGGTTTCTGGTACCTGATCTCCGTTTTGGACAAAACAAGACTCTCTCCGTACGACGGGATTCCGCCTCGCACTTCTGTCAGTTCCCAGAATGGGGGCAACAGCGAATCCAGATGCTGGAGTCAAGAGAAGCGGGAATCTACAGCAATGATCCGTTAGCGCGGCAGTATGCTATATTGCCGCACAGTGTCATGGACACCTACGGCGAACAGTTTATCGAGAATCTGGATCACCAAGTCCGTCGTCTGTACGCCGGCCATCACGGCTATCGGCCGGAGATTATTGTCTACGATGACACAGGGAATAGGCGTCTCGCACGCCAGGCTGAATATATCCTAGGAGCCATCAGACAAGCAAAACCAGAGCCGGCCCACGCTCTTGTTATGGTTCATGATGGCCCCGGTAGAGAGGCTCGAAAGGAAGATCCACTGGCTGCCTACCTGACTCGGCAACTCCGTGACGAGTTCGAGCTGTATGCAGCCGTGATTCATGCGGAGTCGACTCGTCCTTGTTATCGAGCGGAAAAGGACAACGATGGCACCTGGCGCTACAGAGCAGATGAACGGAGGCGCGGAAAACTCCGTGGCTATCTGCGGAATGTTGCCCTGAACCACATCTTCCTCAACAACGGACACTGGCCGTTTGTCTTATCAGACCCGACCCATGCTGAAATGATCGTCGGTATTGATGTGAAGAATGGGCTCTGCGGCCTGCTTGCTATCAGCGGATATGGGACACAGGTCCGATTCGAGACCCAGAGTATTCGGCAGACAGAAAAGCTCATGCCTGAAGAAGCGGCCCATTCCCTCGTCGAGATCGTGCGTTCCGAGTCCGCGTCACAACACCATGCGATACAGTCCGTTACGATTCACCGCGATGGCCGTTTGTTTGATAGCGAACGTCGTGGGATTCTCAAGGCGGTAGACGTTCTCAAGTCGCAAGACCTACTCACCGACACCGCAGATGTCTCCGTTGTCGAAATTGGCAAACACAACATGGTACCGATGCGCCTGTATGCGGAACTCCGCCATGGAAACGATCAATCTAGAATAGTAAATCCTGCTATCGGCACTTGGCTACAGACCGACAACAATGAAGGATACCTCGCGACAACGGGGTGGCCATTCTCATTCCACGGAACCGCGAATCCTTTACATATCCAAAAAATTGTCGGTAATGGAGAAATGGACACAATTGCGGAGGATGTTTTTTTCCTGTCCTGTCTTGCTTGGACCCAACCAGGGACGTGCAGCCGACAACCAATCACGTTGCGGATGAATGATCGCCTTCTCCGGCGTGACGCTGGTGAATTTGATTCGGCGGCCTTTGTCCCCGCCGAGTACACTATTGAGGAGGAAACAGGATGAGCGATACAGGAGTCTATGCGAGTCGATATGCACATGTGCGAGAGTTTAGTGATCTTCTTGACAACGTCCTGCTGGGACTCTTGACGGAAGGTGAAGGAAACTATCAGGAAGACATCCAGAAGCTCGCCGACGAGCTAGATCGGCTCGCGGATAATGCCGCTCCCGACCTTGCTGACATCCAGGTCAGAGGCCTTCTCAGGCGTAGTGTAGATGAGGGCGCGTGGCGAGGGATAGCCTGTAAACTTCGCGATGCAAAAGACAGTGAAGATGTGAAGGCCGAACTAGAGTCCTTAGCCCGAGACTTGGACAGAGACTTGTCAGATACGGCTCTGAAGATGAGAAGCGCGGCTCTTCGATGAAGGAATATTTGGACGGCGCCATATCACATCTCCAGGCCCGAGCGAACCATCTCCTCGGCATGGTTCCCAGAGATCAAGGGCGCGACCTTGATATTCTCATCATGAAGTGCCAAGAGGAGCTGACCGATCTCCAGGTCCGTCTCGAATTTCTTGTCGAGCATACAGGGTTTGCGACAGGAGAGACCCAGGCCTTGAGACTGCGTCGCTATCGTCGCGCAGTTGAAGATCTCGAAATTCAAGAGTCCGTCGTCGTCGCCGCACTTCATCGGTGGAGCGACATTGATACCCAGGCAAATCGATTAGCCGGAAAGATTTGCCAAGAGATCAACTTTCCACTCCCGGTTCCAGTCGTTTCCTGCACATCGCCTCGGGGCGCTTATTATCACACGTACCCTCCGTGGAACCTGATTGTCATTCCCCTTGCAGAAGGGCGCTTTCTGCTGCATTTTCCGGACCTCTATCATGAATTGGCTCACTTACTGTTCGACGCGCGCCATGACCCACGGGTAGAGGCGTGGCAACGCGCTTTTCACATTGCTCTCTCTCACGTCCTTCGGTATGTCAGCGCGGAATTGGATAAAGAGAACCGTGGGAGTAGGCCGCAGAGCTACCAAGATTATCTCACGGCTTGGAGCGGCTCATGGGAGAGTTGGTTGACGGAGTTCTTCTGTGACGTGTTCGCAACCTATACACTTGGGCCAGCGTTCGCCTGGTCACATCTACATCTCTGCGCTGGATTTACCGAGGACCCGTACCTCGTGCCCCGCTATATGGCGTCTACCCATCCGGCGGATGCAGCTCGAATGGGAGTTATGCTGCGGGTACTGGAGCACATTGGACACGGGTCGGTGGCAGCCACCATCCGTGATAAGTGGGCGACAGTGCTCCACCATCTTGGTGTCCAGGCCACTCCTGAGTACGACCGGTGTTATCCCTCGCATGTCCTTGACGCCATTGCGGGACATGCCACACGAGGAGCTACCGCTATCGGCTGCACTGTCTTTGATGGATCGGCCCCAGAATCGTCCGTCGGTGGTACCCTCAACGAGGCGTGGCAATCCTTCTGGCAACAGCCCGGCGAATACGCCACGTGGGAACGAGAGATCGGTAACCCCCGTCTAACTGGATAATCGGCCGTCAGTAACCGGCTCTTGACCTCGGCGAGAGTGCAATCGTCTTGGACGTGAGTGCTTTTTCAGGAGAGAGCAAAATGAGGACATTATAGGTGGTGTCGAACGCCGCGGCGACACATTCGTGGGCTTCACCGTTTTTGTCGGGAATAGAGAGCGAAACGGGCCGGACCATCTTGCGTTTGATCGGTATCACCGGGCACAGAGAATGGGCGGGTGTGACCACAGTATCGGCAGGCTGCCCGAACTGAGTGATGAACGCGGGTGAAGTTTCAATACGCCGAACCACTGCCTGGGCGCCCGCTCCTTCGACAAATTTGAGTGGCTCCAGGACATAGACAGCCCATGCCCTGTGGTTGGTCCGGACGAATTCGCGTCTCGACGCATAGAGCGAGGCACCGAACTTTTTCGCGAGCTTGATCGGGGTCTTGATATCCAAAGCGGAATCTGCGGCCTGTCGTGAGAAGATATCTCCCTTAAAGAGCACGAAGCGCGCAAAATTATTGGCTTCTCGCTCGAATTTATCGGCGATCTCAGGCGCAAGGGTCTTCTCACAATCCTGGAAGAAGCGACACATCTTACGATGTGTCGGTAGATCGTGATGGGCGGTTTCGTGGAGCTTCAAGAATGTTTGTTTCGATTTGACGACGCTAGTGTCGATATGGATGATGTTTTCACCGGCATCATAGATCCCCAGCACCTTCGCGAGCGTTGACTTGATACGAGCACTCGCGCTGACGGCCTTATCCCGTATATAGGCGAGAATGGTGACCGGATCGAAAGCGTTGGTTGACGCGACCTGAATATTAGTGACGGCGAGAATTTCACCGATTGGGACCGGGAATCTCTTCCAGGCGTCGGCGCGATCAAGAAGACGGCTCGCTCGCTTCTCTACCACTCGAAGATCGTCAAAACTCAGCCCGCTGTCGTTAGCTTTTGTCACGCGTTTATTTCCTGCTGCGGATGAACCGCAGATATTGCATCAACTCCGCTTCTTCTTCAGGAGTCAGGTTATACTCGGCAAAGGTCGCGACCCTGCCATGTCTTTTTTCTCTGGTCCGTTTCGTTGGCGCTACCAAGTATCCAGCTCGCTCCATGAGATTCTCGAAGTTGATACCATACAGCTCCGCAAGCGTATGCAGGATATTGGGCGAGGGTTGACGGATTTTGTCGTTCTCGATCTGGCTGAGATAAGCGTTTGACACTTCTTTGTTCGTCGCTTCTTCGACCCCTCGTAGTGTCATTCGTCGATCAGCACGAATCAAGGAGAGATATTGCCCTAGCGTCGGCTTCATCGTGGCCTTCTTGAAAGTGCGCGCAGGCATAACAGCAACCTCCTCTAAGGAGTTGTAGTACTCAGTATCCTGGCGCTACGGAGCCGGTTTGTCAAGCATGATAAATATACGAAGCAAATATTTAGCATGCCTGATAAGCTTAGCATCCTATGTAATCATAGAAACACACAGGGCCACAGGAGTCTCGGAGTCACCGCAAGGAAGGAGCGAAGCCATGGGAATTGATCACGAAACCAAAGAGGCACAATCCGGTGTGGAAGTGATTCTCGACGATATCATTGATCTTGAGGAATATGCGAAGCTTGGGAAGCAGCCACCGCTCGCAAAGGGGTACCGATTCAAGATCAATGGCGACTCTTACATCGTCCACGATCCGGTAGTGACTGGCCGCGAGGTGCTCACCCTCGCGGGCCTGCTCCCGGCGACAGACTACACGCTGAGAGTCAAGCTTATAGGCGAAAGACCACGCAAGGTCGAACTCGATGAAAAGGTTGATCTCCGTCACCCCGGGGTCGAGAAATTCAAGGCGCTCCCGCGCGACCAAACGGAGGGTTAAAACATGACCCCTCGTCGTCAGTTCGATTTACTGCCACAGGACCGTGAGTGTCTCGACGAATATGGCACCCACTGGGAGACCATTATCGATGGCTCTCAGTGGGTGCCATATTCACGAGTTCCAGACACACGAAGGATACAACCATCCGCTTGTTACAGCGGCAATCCGCATGGAAACCGGCTACCCACAACGTGCCATTCAGCCCGGCTGCTCTCAAAACCGGTAGGTGTAGCGCACCTTGAAGCGGCCCTCGCGGCCGATGGAGCGGAAGCTGCCCTCTTCGTCCAGCCAGCGCTGGTTGAAGACCAGAAAGATGTCGTTGCCCGGTTCGATGATCCAGCGGATGCGCGTGTTGAGGCTGAACACGCCCGACACGTTGTCATACTGGATCAGGCTGAACCAGGACAGATTGGGGTTGACGGCTATGTCCAGCCGCGCCCGCAAGAGCCGCGTGACAAAATTGCCCTCAGGCAGACGGACATCGCTCTGGAGATATTCCGGGCTCAGGAACAGGCGCGGGCCGGGCTGAAAATTGAGACGCAGGTTCCAACTGTCGCGCTTGCCGCTGTAATAGTCGCCCCAGAAATGGGCCAGACTGGCCGACAGTTTGCGTTTATCCGCGGTCTCGGCCTTGACCATATAGCGGCGGAAGGTGTGGCGGTCGGGCAGCAGCCGAACGCCGCGGCTGATCTCAAAATCTTCGGTCAGGCGTTCCAACTGTTGCCAGGCCCGAAACATGAATGTGTCGCCGCTCTCGAAGCGCCACTCACAGGGAAAGACGATGTTGCGGGTGAGGAGGCGGTCCGTGGACTGGTCGGTAATATAATTACCGTCAAAGGCGCAGGCGACTTGCCGCGTTCCCCAGCGCCCAGGCCGCGGAGCCGCCTGGAGGAACCAGCCAAAGCGTCGAATGCCGGTGCGTGGCACAAAGCCCATGCTGGCGTCAAAATCCCGTTGTACCTCACGATAGGTGCCGAATATCGTCCAGGTATCGTTGGGCAGATTGATCTGACTGCCCCAGGCCCAGTTCTTGCGCGCTGTGGGACGAAAACTCTTTAACACAAACGAAGACACGGTGAGGTTACGTCTTCCCAGAAAGCGGGTTGTTTTATACAGAAAGTCGTGTCCGTAGAGGCCGGTCGCGTCCCCGTTTTCCGGTGTCCGTCGGGTCGCGATCAGCCCCAGCGAGGCCTGTTCCCCGAGGTCGCGCTTGAGCCGGACCACGCTGAAATTCTCGCCCGGTATGGGGTCGCGTTCCTGGGTCTGGGCGCTGAGTATCCCCAGGGAATACTTGCCTACCCGACCGCTGAGTTTTGCGCCCCCAATCAGGTCAACCGGTTTGCCGTCGTCGGCAATGCCGACGCGCCGGCTGAAAAAAGGGATAATCACCAACGGCCCCGAGGTCGGGGTCAGACCGTCAACTGCAAAATTGGGCGCGTCCTCCAGAAAGAACTGCCGCTTTTCGGGGAAGAAGAGCGAGAAGCGCGTCAGGTTGACCTGCACATCGTCCGTCTCGGCCTCGGAAAAGTCGGTGTTGAGCGTCAGGCTGAGCGTCAGGCCGGGGGTGGGTTTGTAGAACAGGTCAAAGCCCGGCTTAAAGGACGCGGCGTCACGGCGCACCTCGGTGGTCAGAAAAGGCGAAAAATCGAGTCCCAGACCCTGGGACCTGTCGCGTAGCCCGGTGAGTCGGCCCGCGCGTGAGACCCGGTTGAAGTCCAGGCTCTGGAGATAGCCGCTCCAGACCGCTTCTTCGTTCACCCGTTTGATGATGCGCTGGACGTTGAACCCCCAGCTCGATTGTCCCGGGGCATAGCTGAGGGTCTGAAACGGAATTTCAAATTCCGCACTCCAGCCACTCGCTGAGCGCGCGGTCTTGACGTTCCAGATGCCGTTCCAGTCCCGGTTTTCGGTCTCCCCCTCGTCTCCGATGAGTTCATCCATCCGTGCCCCAACCGAGTTGGTTTGAAATTTGAACGCGTTGCGACGATCCGCAAACGTATCGAACAGGAGCGTCACCCGGTCATCCGCGGCCAGGTCTGCGTCCCGGTTGAAGCGGGTGGCAACCGCCGCCCTCGGGTCCGAGTCGTGACAGATCACCCCGACGTAGAGATGGGTCGCCGTGTACAGGACGCGCACCTCGGTCGGCTGGGAGGCCGGGGCGCCTTCATCAGGTTCGCGTTGGCGAAAGTCGCTGCCGACCGGCGCGCTCTGCCAGACCGGCTCGGTCAGCCGGCCGTCAAGGGTGATGGAGTAGGGAATCCGCACGGCCTGCAACGCGACCGGAGCAAGCACCGAGACTTCCATATCCTCAAGGGGAATGGGCTGGAGGGTGCTCCCGGACTGCGCCGTCGGTGGGTCAGCGCTGGTCGGGACGGCCAGGGCCAGTCCGGCCAGCGCTGCGATGAGCAGAAATATGCGCGGCTTCAAAAGAGTAAACGTGTCCTCCAACAAACATGAGATGCTGGACACGTTTACTCTTTGTCGTCTTCCCTGAACAGCGCGTCGCGCCAGTCGAGCGCGGCGCGCAGGCCTTTTTCCTTCCGGATTTGATTGAACGTTTCCTGCTCTTGCGTCCGGGTGGTATCAAACATGACAACCAGATCGAGATTCTGGTAGATGCTGTTCAGAAAGCCCATGTTTTCATACGCCCGGTTAATGGCGGCCTTGTTGAACTTCACCCCGACCTGAGCGATCTTCACCAGTTTGCGGGCCGTTTTCTCGCACTCGTGCATGAGCTGGTCGTGCGGCACGACGCGGTTGATCATGCCCAGACGTTCGGCCTCGTGGGCGGAGATCATTTCCCCGGTCAGGAGCAACTCTTTTGCCTTGGCAAACCCGACGCTGAACGGCGTGACCAGGACCGGGGGGCCGGTCCCAAACCGGATTTCCGGTTCGCCCAATACCGCCTGCTCGGAGGCAATTTTAATATCGCATAACTGGGCGAGTTCACACGCGCCAGCCAGGGCATAGCCGTTAATCGCGGCGATATAGGGTTTGCTGGAATGCCAGATCTTGAGAAAAATCTCGATGTTATACTTCAAATCGGACCGCCAGCTATCCGCGGAGCGGTCGTAGAGTTCGGGCTCACCCTCTGGCGGAGCGATATTGAATCCAGCAGAAAACGCCCGGCCGGCTCCGGTCAGAATCACGACCCGGATATCGTCATCGGCTTCAACCGCGTCGAGCGCCTCGCGCAATTCGGCCATCAGTTCCTTGCTGAACGAATTGAGCTTCTGCGGTCGGTTGAGGGTCAGGTAGCCGATGGCGTCCTTCTTCTCGAATATCAGGTTCTGATACGTCATATTCCCTCCTGCTAGAAAAAGAGTAAACGTGTCCAGCAATGACATCTGAGTGGAGGATACGCCTACTCTTTCCAAACCATAGCGAACCAGTCCGAACAGTCTAGCCCGTCTTCGGCCCTCTTGCTCTCACCAGCGAAAATCTCCAGACTCGATCGGAACCATGCTGACCTCAGATCTCCTGCTGACGCGGACCGCAGGCCCGTATCTCTATCCACGCTACGTGCGGACCGACGCGCCGCGCTTTACGCGGATGGCCGAGGAACTGATCGCCATCTATGCCGCTCATCAGGGAAAACCCAGGCGGGAGCTGACCGCGGCGCTGAATCAGTATGCGGAAGACCGGACCGATTTTCGCATCCAGCGCGGGCTGGCCAAGCTGCTGCGCGACGACCGGTGCGAATTTGAGGAGCAGGCAGCGGCCCCGCCGCTGGAGGTCCGCCGTCGCCTGTTCGCCTTGGCTCGCGAAAACCATCCCGTGGTCTTGCAGCCCGACCATATCCATCCCGTGACCAAAGACGAGCTGATCGCTGAGGTTGCGCACGAGTATAAAGCCGAGCCGGAACAGATTGCGTGGGCACTCTACGCCGATCTGGCCGAGAACCATATCCTGACGCGCTTTGACCCGCCCGAGCCGGCGTGGCTGCTCCAACGCTATAATGTCGCCCTGGCGCAGGCCCTGCTGTACCGCTGCGTTCGGATGAAGCTCTCGGTCTTTCGGAACATTCCGAGCCGTTACAAGCAGCTCTTCAAGTTCATCAAATTCTATCAGCTCATGCACGCCATTGAGGGCGATCTTGACAGCGGCTATGAGATCCTGCTGGACGGGCCGGTCAGCATGTTCCGTTTATCCCAGAAGTATGGCCTCAAGCTGGCCGTTTTCCTGCCGGCCCTGCTGCTGTGCACCCGCTGGAAGATGGAGGCCGAGATTGTCACCGCCGAGGGCGAGCATCGCTATTTCCCCCTCGACGAGAGTGCCAATCTCGTCTCTCACTACCGTGACAGCACCATGTATGACTCGCTCCTCGAAAAGACCTTTGCCGAACGCTTTTCCGCACTCGAGAGCGGCTGGCAGATTGAACGCGAGGTGGCCATTATCAATCTGAAAGAGACCGTCTTTATTCCGGACTTTGCCTTTCGACACACTGACGGGCGCACCGCGCTTATGGAAATCGTGGGCTATTGGCGACCGGAGTACCTGGAAAAAAAGCTCATGAAGCTGCGCCGTTCAGACCGGCAGGACATGGTGATTGCCGTGTCGGCCAACCTGAACGTCAGCCAGGACGACTTCACCGACGTTCCGGGTCAGGTGTTCTTTTTTAAGAACCGGATTAACCCCAAAGAGGTCATCGCTCGGCTTGAGCAAGTCGGGCGGGATGCCCGCCACGAAACATAGAGAAGGAGAAACCCATGTCTGTCATCGCATATGAAAAACGTGACCGGATCGCCTATGTCACCATCCACCGTCCGGAAGCCATGAATGCCCTCGGACCCGAGCACAATCAGGAAATCATCGAAGTCTGGGCCGATTTTCGTGACGACCCGGACGCCTGGGTGGCCATCCTTACCGGGAGTGGCGAGCGGGCCTTTTGTGCCGGAGCCGACCTCAAGACCTATACGCCGAGTATTGGCAGCGGCAATCCGTATTCGGTCAGACAGGTGGCTAATGGCCTGGGCTTTGGCGGCATTACCCGTGGCCTCGAAATCTGGAAGCCGATTATTGGCGCTGTCAATGGCTACGCCTTAGCCGGAGGATTAGAACTGGCGCTGGCATGTGATATTCGCGTGGCGTCAGACAACGCCCAGTTCGGCTGCTCTGAGGTTAAGCGGGGGTTTCATCATTGTGATGGCGGAACCGTCCGTCTGCCGCTGATCGTCGGCCTGGCCAACGCCCTCAAGATGCAGCTCACCGGGGAGCCGATTGATGCCCAGGAAGCCCTCCGAATCGGCCTGGTGAGTGAGGTCGTACCCGCCGCGGAACTCATGCCCACCGCCGAGCGCTACGCCCGAACCATTCTGCGTAACAGCCCGCTGGGCGTACGGTCGGCCAAAGAATCCATGCTGCGGAGTCTCGGCCGCGTGCTTGAAGATGCCCTGCGGTTTGAGAACATCTTATTCTCGACGCTGACGCAGACCCAGGACTATACCGAAGGCCCGCACGCGTTCGCGGAAAAGCGCGAGCCCGAGTGGAAGGGACAGTAAGCGCGGGAGCGGCCTGTGCTGGCGCGGCCTAGAGCTTGCCCGCCGTCCGTAGCTCCTTCACCTGCGCCTCTTGCACAATAGCGCCTTCTGCATACAGCGCGGCGACCTGCTCTTCCGAATAGGACAGGCGCTCCTGCAAGACCTCTTCATTATGTTCACCCAGGAATGCCGCGCGAAAGGGGATCTCGACATGCGCGTTGGAAAAATGAAAGGGCGATTTGGCGATCGGGGTCGGACCGAGCAGCGGATGCGGTACGTCTTGGAACAGTCCGCGCGCCTTGAGTTGGGGATGAGCCGCAGCGCCGGGAATATCCAGGATCGGAGCGGCCGGCACACGGGCTTCGGCCAGAATTTTCAGGGGCGTCTCGTCGTCCTCAAATGTTTGGAGCCAGTCTTCGATATGTTGCCGAACCTCCGTGCTCCGCTGGATCCGATCCTCCATGGTGGCATAGCGTTCATCCGTGGCCAGTTCCGGCTTGCCCATCGCCTTGGTTAAGGCTGGCCACTGGTGCCCGGCGACGGCAAAAACCAGATAGCCTTTTTTTGCCTTGTACACGCCATAGGGACACACATTGAAAAAGTCTCCGCCAAAACGATGCGGCACGATAGCACCCTGACTCATCAGAAAAAGCGGGAAGTTGACATAGTCCAGATAGACCAGGGATTCGAGCTGCGACACGTCAATATACTGGCCCTGTCCACTGCTGGCGCGGTGAAAGAGCGCAGCACAGATGGCGAGTGCGCCATGAATACCCGCATTCGGGTCCCCGAAATAGTCGCCGACATAGGTCGGTGGTCCATCCGGCTCGCCGGTCATGGCCATCACGCCGCTCTGGGCCTGAGCGATAATGTCAAAGCTGGTATGGCTGGCGTACGGCCCATCCTGTCCATAGCCTGATACCGAGCACATGATCAGTCTGGCGTTCAGCTCTTTGAGCGTGTCATAGTCCAGCCCGTGCCGGGCCATGACTCCAGGGCTATAATTCTCAACCACCACGTCCGCCTTTCGCACCAGTTGATACACGATTTCCTTTCCCTTTGGGTGCTTGATCTCCACACAGACGCTTTTCTTGCCGGCACAGGCGGCGAGATAGAGCGCGCTCTGGCCGTGCTCAACAAGATGAATCTGCCGTCCCAGATCACCGTTGGGTGCGCGTTCAATTTTGACCACATCTGCCCCGAGGTCGGCCAGAATCCTGGTTGCGGACGGGCCGGCGAGGTACTGGGTAAAGTCGAGCACGGTTATCCCGGCTAGGAGTTTCTGTGCACCATTTGTCTTGTCAGCCATGTCTCCTCCTCAGAGTCGCCGCCATGAAACGCAATCCCTCGGATTGTGGCGGATCGACCCATAATTCACAATACGGCATATGTTAGATTGACTCTCACGGCCAGTCACCTACGATAATGAGAGCGAGATTGAGGGCATCAGGCCCGGCACGTAGCAGAAAGGATATGACATGTTGATCAAAATCCCTCGCGGCTGGGAAACCCCTGAGCGTATGGCAACCCCGGAAGACGTTTTCCTCAACCGGCGTACCTTTCTGCAAGCACTCGGGATCGCCGGTATCAGCCCGCTGGGTGTGTTTGCCGGGTGTGAAAGCTCGGGCGCGAAAGAAGCCCCTCCGATTCGCGGCATCCCTGAACCAAGCGCCTCCGCCGACCTCTACCCGGCGCCGCGCAACGAACAGTTTACCCTGGACCGACCGTTGACACCCGAAGTGGATGCGGCCAATTACAATAATTTCTACGAGTTCAGCTCGCGCAAAGAGTTGGTCGTGCGCCTGGTCGAGCACTGGCAGACCCGCCCCTGGCAGGTCGAGGTGACCGGTCTGGTGCACAAGCCCCAGACCTTTGATATCGACGACCTGGTGCGGAAGATGCCGCTGGAAGAACGCCTCTACCGGCACCGCTGTGTGGAAGCCTGGTCCATGAGCGTGCCCTGGACCGGTTTTCCCATTCAGGCGTTGGTCGATCTCGTCCAGCCCCTCGCCTCGGCCAAATACCTGCGGATGATCACGTTTCACGACCCGCAAGCGGCGCCCGGCCTGCGCAACGACACCTATCCGTGGCCGTATCACGAAGGGTTGCGCATGGCCGAGGCCACCAATGAGTTGGCCCTGTTCGTGACCGGCATCTACGGCCATGAGCTGACCAAACAGCACGGGGCACCGATTCGGCTCGTGGTGCCGTGGAAGTATGGCTATAAAAGCATCAAGTCGATTGTGCGTATAGAGTTTGTCGAAAAACAGCCCCGGACCTTCTGGAATACCCTCATCCCCTGGGAGTACGACTTTGTTGCCAACGTGAATCCTGCCATTCCGCATCCCCGCTGGTCCCAGGCGAGCGAGCGCGTCCTGGGGACGAGAGAGACCAAAGCAACCCTCCCCTACAACGGGTATGGAGAGTTTGTGGCGTCCCTGTATCAGACATAAAACCAAGGTGCTGATCCTTCGCCTGCGCCCCTCCGGGGCTCCGCTCAGGATGCGCGGATTCTCCCTGCGTCGGTTCTGAGCGGAGTGGAGCGGAGGCGAAGGAGGACTTTTCTTCTCGGAGAGGGCGGGATAGAGCATAACCTCTCATGTATAGCCGTGTCCTCTTTACCACTCTTTTGGTTTTCTTTTCTCTCTCCTGTTCGGTTCCCCCGGACCGTACGCCCGAGTTGAACCCCGACCCGGCCTTACTGTATGCGGCTCACGGCCAGCCTGGGGCGTGGTTCAATCCCTGGCGCCCTTCAAACAAGCACTGGACCGATCTGTTTCGCTGGGCAGTCTCGCGCAGCGCCTACAGCGGTGAGTGGCGCGACCCGCCGCTCGTTCGTCGGCTGGACAATGATGGCCGCTCGTTTGCCACTCCTGAAACCTCGGCTGCCGTCACCTGGGTGGGCCACTCGACTTTTGCTATCCATGATGCCGGGGATGTCTTTCTGACTGATCCCCACTTTGGTAAGCGGGCGCTGATTCCGGCCCGTTTCCATCCCCCCGGCGTGCCTATCACGTCTATTCCGGCCGACGCCTTTGCTGTGGTCTCCCATAATCACTATGACCATCTCGATGCTTATACGGTTGAGCATCTGCCCCAGACCGTGACCTGGTTTGTCCCGCAGGGACTCGGCGAGTGGATCGAAAAAAAGGGAAGAAAAGCGGTCGAACTCGACTGGTGGCAAACCGTACAGCACGGGCGCTGGCAGGTCACCTGCGTTCCGGTGCAACATTGGTCGCAACGCATTGAGCAGGCGCGGGATTCCACCCTGTGGTGTGGCTGGATCATTGCCAGTGCCGAACGGACCTATTTCTTTGCCGGTGATACGGGCTATTTTCACGGCTTTACCGAGATCGGGCAGAAATTCGGCCCGATCGATGTGGCCATATTGCCTATTGGAGCCTATGAGCCCCGCTGGATCATGCACTATTCCCACCTGAACCCAGCCGAAGCCTATCAAGCCTTTCTGGACCTGAAAGCGCGCTGGATGCTGCCGTGCCACTGGGGCACGTTTCGCCTCACCGATGAGCCCATAGACGAACCGCCTCGAGAGCTTCAGCGGGTCGTTGAGCGGGCCGGCGGGACGCTCGATCCCATTAAAGTTTTCGCGGTTGGGGAGCGATGGGAGATTCCGGATGGTCAATAGGGGCACGACAGGTCGCGCCCCTGGGATTCAGGTCACTGGGCAAATGTTTCAATCGCCTTCTGGACGGCTTGGGCGTAGGTCTGGTCTCCGACCGGCACCGGATTGAGGATCGGCAGGTGAACACCGGCTTCGCGGAAAGCGGCGAGTTGCTCCCGGCAGCGTGCGGGCGGTCCGATGACCGACAGTTCGTCCGCCATATTGTCTGTCGCTCCCTGCCCCTGCCCGTCGGCGAGTTGTGCCGCTTCCGTTTCAAACCCGCTGTCGTGAAAGAGCTTGTTATAGAAGGGCAGGCCGCCATAAAACCCCAGGTTGGCCTTTGCTGCTTGCATGGCCGCGTCCATATCGTCATGAATGCAGGACGGAATGCCTGTCGTAATATCAATGTCCGAAAGCGGCCGACCGGCTTTGGCCGCCCCCTTCTCGACCGCGGCCACGGCCGCAGGCAGCCAACTCTTGGGGCAGAGATACAGCATGACCCCATCGGCCAGCTCGCCGCTGAGAGTGGCCGTGCCCAGGGCCAGCGCCGCGATATAGATGGGAACGTGGTGGGTTGCCGCGCGAGGTTGCATGGCCATGCCGGGCAGCTCTTTGCCCGCGGCCATGTCACGGATCGCGCCAATATACTGGCGCATGAAGGTGCGCGGTTTCTCCATTTTTTCCTGGTAGAGGCCCTCAACAATGGGCCGGTGACTCACCCCGAGGCCCAGAATCAGCCGGCCGTGCGAGGTGTCGTCAATCGCAATGGCCGTTTGCGCGCACAGCGCCGGGTGGCGCAGATAGATGTTGGCAATCCAGGTGCCGACCTTAATCCGCGAGGTGGCCTGGGCCATGATCTGGCAGTTGATCAGCGAGTCGTTCATGAATTCCGGTGAAAAAATCGCCTCAAACCCAGCCGCCTCGGCGCTCTTGGCCAAGTCCTGCAACTCGGGAAACGTCAGTCCTGACATATTGGCGGCAACCACTCCGATCCGGGCCATAGCAATCCCTCCTTTTTCTGGCCAATCTATATTTCAATACGGGGTGCAGCCTATCACTTCTTCGGGGTCAGACAAGGGAACGAAGAGGAAACGTGTCCTCCAATAGATATGCGATGCTGGACACGTTTCCTCTTTTCGGTCGGATGGTCTTGTTTATTGATTGCTGGTGCTCTTTCCGTTAGCAGCAAGACATGCTTGCGACAGCGGTATCCGGGGCCTTGGTCGGTATTGATGGGTTGTTGGTTGAGGTTGAGGTCTATGTGGCATTGGGTTTGCCGCAGTTCACTACCGTCAGCCTTCCTGAGGGGGCTGTCAGAGAGAGCAAGGACCGGGTTCGCTCGGCCATAAAGAATTCCGGCTACGAATTTCCTGCTCGGCGCATCACCGTCAATCTCGCCCCCGCGGCCGTCAAGAAAGAAGGGGCCGCCTACGACCTGCCGATTGCCCTTGGCATTCTGGCGGCGGAAGGCTGGCTGACCAAAGAACCGCTTCACTCCTACGCGGTCCTGGGCGAACTCTCGCTTGACGGACGAGTCAAGCCCGTCCATGGAGCTTTGCCCTTAGCCGTCATGGCAAAGGAAAAGGGGCTCAAGGGATTGATTGTGCCCACGGAAAACGCGGCCGAGGCCGCGGTTGTTGATGAGGTTGCGGTCTTTGGTGTGTCTACATTGAGCGAGGCCTTTCTGCTGCTCAACGGTGAACGGCCACTCGACTCGACCGTAGTTGACGTCAACACCCTCTTTACGCAGCACTCCGCATACGAGGTTGATTTTAACGATGTGAAAGGTCAGGAGCACGTCAAACGCGCCCTCGAAGTCGCGGCCCAGTGGCGGACATAACCTGCTGTTAGTTGGTCCGCCGGGGTCCGGAAAGACCATGCTGGCCAGACGCCTGCCAACGGTGCTGCCCACGCTGACCCTGACCGAAGCGATTGAAACGACCAAGGTCCACAGCGTTGCCGGCAGCCTCAACGGCCAGGCCCTGGTTGCGACGCGGCCCTTCCGCAGTCCGCATCACACCATCTCCGATGCCGGCATGATCGGCGGCGGTACGGTTCCCAAGCCGGGTGAGGTCTCCCTGGCCCATCATGGTGTACTCTTCCTGGATGAACTGCCGGCGTTTCGCAAAAATGTTCTTGAAGTCCTGCGTCAGCCCCTGGAGGATGCCCGTGTCACGATCTCGCGGGCGGTCGGGTCTATTACGTATCCGGCGGACATCAGGCTGGTTGCGGCGATGAATCCGTGCAGTTGCGGCTTCTTCGGCGACCCGCAGCACGAGTGCACCTGTTCCCCGCAACAGGTCCAGCGCTATCGAGCAAGGATTTCCGGTCCCTGATTGGATCGCATCGACATTCAGGTCGAAGTCCCGGCGGTCAAGTATAAAGAACTGAGTGACAAAGCTACGGGTGAGGACTCGGCAACCATTCGGACACGGGTGAACCGTGCCCGCGAAATCCAGCTTCAGCGTTTTCGGCAGCGCAAAATTTTCTGCAACGCACAGATGTCCAGCCGGGATATCCGCACGTATTGTCAGCCGGACGCAGCCGGTGAAAAGCTCCTGGAAAACGCCCTGCAGCGCTTGGGGCTGAGCGCCCGGCCTATACCCGCATTCTCAAAGTCGCCCGCACCATCGCCGACCTCGCTGGCGAGGGACACATTACCGGTGCCCATATCGCGCAGGCCATTCAGTACCGGGCTTTGGACCGGGAGTGAGTTGATTGAAATAGGCGACCTCGAGAAATACAAAAAGAAGTTGAATGGCATGGCTGGTTTATCTTCTCTGGCCCATAAGGGCGACCCAACGTGCCATGTCAGATTTTCCACTCTATACGACGAATTGCAAAGCGCAGGGAATGATGCCGTGCATCAAGGCGCTTACGCTCGGATTCTTACCGATCGTGCCGTGGATATTACCATCATACTTGAGGATGCTCTTATTGAATCCAAGCCAGGGCTTGGCCATCATCTTTGGGCACCCCCCTGCCGTCGGCCTACCTGCTTCCCAGGTAGGCTTGGGCTCTCGCGTTCCCCTGCTCGGCAGCCTTCTGAAACCAAGCTACGGCTTGGCGGTCGTCCTGAGGCACCCCCCTACCGCTAGCGTACAGAACTCCTAAGCGGAATTGGGCTATAGGGAAACCCTGTTCCGCGGCCTTGCGGTACCAGAACACGGCTTGGCGGTCGTCCCGAGGTGCGTGAGCTACGGAAAAGGCCGAAGCTTGCCAGAGATATACTTATGGCATATGTCTAGGCATATGCCTTGCAACGGGAGATCATAACCATGTCTTCAAAGCGAAAGATTCGTCTGTTCCGCAACGGCCGCAACCAAGCGTTGCGTATTCCGCGGGAGTTCGAGTTGGAGGGCAATGAAGCCACCATCCATAAAGACGGTAACCGTTTGATCATCGAGCCTGTTACCACCGGCGGGCTGCTGGCTTTGCTCGCGACCTTGGAGCCGGTTGACGACACGTTCCCGGATGTTGATGAAACCTTGCTCCCGCTGGACGCCCCGGAGTTGTAATCCTCATGCTGGCCAAACCCCGCTACCTTTTGGATACCAATATCCTCTCCAACTTAGTGCGCTATCCCCAAGGGGTGGTGGCGACGCGAATCGCGAAAGAAGGGGAAAACAACATCTGTACGAATGTCGTGGTCGCTGGGGAACTGCGGTACGGCGCGTTGAAACGCGGCTCCGACCGGCTGACGGCGCAACTGGAGACGATTCTTGCTCGTATGAAAATCCTACCTCTCAGGGAACCGGCCGATCAACGCTATGCAGAACTTCGAACGAATTTAGAAAAGCGGGAGAGACCCATCGGTCCGAATGATATGCTCATCGCTGCCCATGCGCTCGCGCTGGATTATATTATAGTCACCGACAATGTGCGCGAGTTTTCTCGTGTACCCGGACTCAGGGTAGAGAACTGGCTAAGAAGACGAAGTGGGAACGGACGAGGGTGATTGCGGCATTGCTCCCAGCAGGGAGGGCAAACATCACCATCAAACCTATAAGCCAAGTCCGCATCACAAGTCAGCTTAACGCAGCGTAACCTCCTAGTCGCAATCGCTAACGCCTCGCCAGATTCAGCGGAACAACAGAGCGCGGGGCGGCGACTGGCTGACCCGGTATCGGTGATTCCAGAAACGTTACACTGTTGTAAAAGTCGTCTAGCGCAATGAATTTGCCGTTTTCTTCTGCCCATTCCCGCATTCTGCGGTTGCAACTGTGTCGCCATGACAAGACTTCTATACGCCACCCCTTGCGGTGCATACGCTCCAAGTCGGCGTGAAAGCCCACGCCGTCCGCGAATCCGGCTCCGTCTCCGGTCAGGATGACGGCAATGCCAGGGTCGCCGTTGTGGTCCACGGTGTCGCGGAGCATATAGGTTTGCAAGACTTGATCCACGCCCACTTCACGACCGTGCAGCGCGCCGCGCTCTAGTAAGTGGACCGCGACCCCTTCATTTTCCAGACGATTCCAAACATGCCGCAACTCGGGTGGAATGGAGCCGACGGCAACCGCCCGCTGAATCGGTCTCCCCGCGTGCGCCAATTCCAGGAGATTACGGAAATGAAGGCGCACCCGAGGACGCGCATCCTCGCCCTCCCGCTCTACTGCGAGTGCTTGGGCGCTAATGAAAATGTTAGAGTCCTCCCAGTAGATAAAAACCCGTTCCATAGCGTCCTCCGCACCAATACTGACGGATATACTGCTACCGTATCCCACGCCTCAACCAAGCGCTCCGTGGTAAATCCGAGGCCGATAGTGAACGGAACAGCTCGAAGCTTGACAGGCCCAAGAAAAGCGGGCTATGGCTGTCCTCGTTTGGTATCCCCAAAGGAGGGCGTCTATGCCGTACGTCGAAAGAGAAAAGGGAGTGCGGATTCACTACAACCACTATGGACGGGGGTTTCCCTTGGTCTTTTTGCACGGCTTTTCGGCCAACGCTTGGCTCTGGGCGTATCAGGCCCCGAGAATGGCCGGTTTTTCCTACGGCGACCCCAACGACAGAGAGAACAAAGACAAAGAGAACAAAGAGAAGATACATTATCCACAGCGCGCCAGAGATCGCCTCCCCAACCCCAGCCAGCGCCACTTTGGACACCCTGCCCCACCGCCCTGCCCCGCCCGAGCCTGAGACATGTAAGTAGGTTGACCATAGAGCACGTCAAGGGCGTGCAGCCAAGGCGGCGTTGTATTTTCTTGTGAGCCCAGGAATGAGAAAGAGGTCGATAATCTCCCATATGACCAAGATAAAAAGGAAACTAAATCCGGCAGATCCTCCCTGGAATAGACTGATGAGTGACGTCAACGCAATGAACAGAATTATCACCCCGGACCCTGTTCTGCCCAGATAGAACCGGTGCGCGCCAATGAGACCCGTGAAAAACCAGAGCACGTAGGCAACTCCCACAGATTTCTTATTGGCATCATACCACATCATACGGTCAGCGTCCCTGCCCCACCGCCCTGCCCCGCCCGAGCCTGCGACCGCCTTTACTGTCGAGCCAACAGCCGGGACCGGACTCCGGGAGAGGTCGCCCTGGCCGTTGGAGAGCGTGGCGAGCCACGCCGCAAGCGTCTGCGGGCGCTCTTCCTCGTTGATCCGAATCGCCCAGTCAATGGCCCGCAGAAACGCGGCGTCGTAGGCGCGTCTGCCCACCTCGACCGCCGGGGTCAGGTCTTGGCCGCCCTTGCGCTGGGCGCGCGCCCGGGTGACCGCATCCGGCAAGTCAGCGTCACGCAGCCCGCTCACGCCTCGATAGGCCACCATGCCCAGCGCATACAGATCGCTCCACGGTCCGACGTCTTCGGCCTTGGTGTCGTATTGCTCAATGGGCGCATAGCCTGGGGTCAAAATACTCGTGACGCTCTTGGACCGCTGGCCGACCGCTTGGCGGGCCGCCCCAAAGTCCAGCAACACCGCGCTCCCGTCTGTCCGCAGCGTCAGGTTACTCGGCTTGATGTCGCGGTGCACGTAGCCGGCCGCATGCACTTCTTCAAGGCCACTTGATACGTCGGCGATAATCCGTTGCAGGTGGGTATCCTGCAGGGTGGGATATGTGGTGAGCAACTGGCTGAGGGTCTGGCCTTCAATGTACTCCAACACCAGGTAGGCCGTGCCGTTGGCCTCGAAGAAACGATACACTTTGTTCAGGTGCGGGTGGTCGAAGCGGGCCAGGGTGCGCGCCTCGTCCAGAAACCGCTCCAGCCCCCAGTGGTAGTCCGCGGCGTCCGCGCTGGAGTTCGGCACCACGGTGCTGCTCTGCGTGCGCGTCGCAAGCTCCGCGGGCAGGTATTCCTTGAGCGCGAAGATTTTGTTCAGATTGGTGTCCCACGCCCGATAGGTGATGCCGAACCCGCCCACGCCCAGGACAGACTCAATCCGGTAGACCCCCAGCCGGGTGCCGGCCGGCAGGGCGTGCACATGTTCCATACCGTGCCCTTCGTTTCACCCTGCGTCAGTCTCCTTATCTTCATATCCCATCCGCCCGCCCGGCTCACGGTTGGACGAGGGATATCCCTGGAGAGATGTCTTGACCCGCACCGGGCAGGCGCGTAGATGTATTGCACGAGGCCGTCATGACCACCATCACCACCATAGAAGACCTGCTCCAAGTCCTGGACGAGCATCCGCAGTGGCTCGAAGCCCTGCGCACCCGGCTGCTGACCCGCGAGTTGCTCGCACTGCCCGAGCGCTTTGCCGCCTTTGTCGCCACCACCAACCAGCGTCTGGACACCCTCGAAACCGATGTCAAGGGGCTCAAAGCCGATGTCAAGGAACTCAAAGCCGACGTCAAAGGACTCAAAACCGACGTCAAGAGCCTGCGGGACGACATGGGTATTCTCAAAGGTGCCCATGCCCGCAACGTGGCCATTGAAGACGCCGCCAGCATTGCCCGCGGCCTGGGGCTGCGCCGCACCCGCACCCTGAGCCGTGACGACCTGTGGGACTTGACCGAGGCTGCGGACACCACCGCCATTCTGCCCAATGAACTGCGCAGCTTTCGGCAGGCCGACCTGATTATGACCGCCACCGACCCGGCTGGCGAGCCGTGCTATATTGCCGTGGAAATCTCCTTCACGGCCAATGGCCGCGACACCACCCGGGCCAAGCGAAATGCGGAGTTCCTGACGCGGTTTACCGGGAAACCGGCCCATGCGGTCATCGCGGGTTTACGCCAGGATGACCGGATACAGCCCCACATCGAAGCGGGAGAAGTGGTCTGGCATCAACTTGACCCGTCCGACCTCGAAGCGGACTGAACTGGTCCCAGTCCGTTCCGACCCTTCCGGTCTCATACCGAGCACAGCCCTTATCTTCGCGACACACGCATATTGCCCTCGGAATCGGCCGTAATAGTAGCGATGAGGGGCTTTTGGCCTTCCCGTCTGAGGGTTGTATCCGGTAACGGGCTTCTCCCATCCGGCGTCAGGACGGCTCCGCGCACCCGAACATTACCACCGGAGCGGCGGGAAAAATACTTATAGTATACCCGATAGGCACCGGGCTCGGCCGCAGGATGGAGCCAGATTTCATTGCCGGGGCCGAGGGTATTGTCCTCTTCCAGCTTGGCCCGAGAGCCTGAGAATGACCTGCTTGCGTAAAAGAATTCCCGCCCGGCAGGGTCAATCACGTGCAGGTCAATATCATCCCTGGTGCTCCAACTCATGAGGACCAACAGAAACTTTTTCCTGGCCTGCGCCTGACACGTGTCAAGATTCGACTCCAACTGCCGATTCCGGCTTTCGCACGCGCCCAGGGCATCCTGCGACGCAGATGACGCCAGTTGCTCCTCACAGGCGTCCAGGGCGGCCTGTACCTCCTGCCGCTGCGTTTCGCACGCGCCCAGCTGCGCTTGCGAGGCCTGCAACTGGATCTGGACCCGTTCCAGTTGTGCCCGGACTTCCGCCACCCGTTCTGGGGAATCGCCGGTATTCGGAAAATAGGGAAACAGGACGACGGCAATCAGAATGAACGCGCCCAGGGCCGAGGCGAACAGATCGAGCGCTGACATGCTGAAGATATTGATTTCCCGGCTGCGCGTTCTCATGAGCTGTTTCTCTGTGGCACGCGCTGCTCAGGCCGAGACGCGCAAGGGAAGGCCGCCGACATCAACCATGTCGCCGGGCCGTATCCGCATCGGTTGAAAGGGCGGACAGACGGTGCCGTTGACGCGGGTGCCGTTGCTCGAATTGAGGTCTTCGACGAAGACGGCGCCATTACTGCCTGAAAATCGGGCGTGGCGCTTTGACACGCGTTCCCTATTCAGGACGTGATCGACCAGCAGCGGATGCCGCCCGACCGTGTAGCCGCCCTGCTGTTGGTCCAACTCGGTACGGCCCAACATGAGCCTGACCGGCCGACCCTGGGCATCGAAGCCAATGAGGGCAATGTCCGGCTTTTTTCGCCGGCCTGACTGTGCCAGCCGGCTGAGCGGGGCGGCAATTTGTCTGGCAACGCGAACGAGTTCTTGCCGGGGCTTTCTGAGCGCCAGCCCCAGGGCCACCAGCGTGACAACGGCGACCAGGGCCACCAGCGTTTTGGTCAGTCTGTCTGCTTGCAGGACTTCTTCGGCGGCTTGGGTGGCCTGTTCGGCCCGCGTCTGGGCTTCCTGTGCGGTCCGGGTTGCGGACTCGGCCTGCTGTTGAGCCTGTTGGGCCCCCTGCTCTGCACTCTCGGCCTTGCTCTCAGCCGCATCGGCCTTCCCCCTGGATTCTTCGTCAACCCCAACGCCCGAAGAGTCGGGAGCGGCCGGCGCGGCAGATACACACGGAGAGCCGTCCGACGAAAAGTCGATACCGTGAGCGCGCAACAAGTTGATGGACTCGTTTATGTCAGAAGCCCAGTTAATCCCACTATTATCAAGGACTCTCCCTCCGCCAGTCATAACGTGGGGTCTTTGCGTATTGACGCCGACCACCCGCCCGCAGTCATCAAAGAGCGGGCCGCCGCTGTTCCCACCACTGACTACGGCACTGTGTTGCAAGACTGTGACTGACCAATCAACGCCAGGAAAGGAGTGACTCAGAACCCCATTAGTAAGAGAGGCACGCAAAGCCAGCAACTGACGGTCAGCCGCTCCCGGATAGCCCATAGCAAACATTGGAGGTGAGGAACCTTCTTCAAGTTCTCCGCTAAAGAGGGTAGCAGCCGGCAGCCTCAAGCCCGAGGCCCGAATAATGGCCAAATCCTTTTCGGCTGATTTCCGCACAATTTGCGCTGGGTGCTCTCCGTTGGAAAATTCAGAAACAACGCTGAGACGCTGGCTGCCGTCAATGACGTGATGGTTGGTCAGGACATCACCGTTGGCGTTGATGACCGTCCCCGACCCGCTACCGAAACCGCTGGCAGTGATGTTGATAACGCGCACGACGCTACGCTCGACTTGGCCGCGCTCAAACCCGTACAACGGCCCAGCCCAGCCGGCCAGGCAGGCAAGCGTCAGTCCGCATAATACACGGTGGCCCATGTCTCTGCCCATTCGACTGCCTGTCACCTGCCGATATGGAGCGTCAGTTCCAGGTCGCCAAGCGCAAGCCGGCTGCCCTCCCGGACGGGCACTTGATTGCCCGGTTCCAACGCCAGACCATCAACGCTGGTGCCATTGGTTGAGCCCAGGTCCTCAATCATGACTTGCTGCGCAACCAGGCTGAGACGGAAATGCTGCCGGGATATCTGTTCGTGATTGATGACAAAGGCCGAGGCCGCCGGGCTGCGTCCAACCACAGCACCGGCCCGCTCTACCAGAGATGCGCCAGGAATTTTAAGGGCAATAGGTGGGGTTTCCCCTTCGAGAAAAATATCCGGCGCAGTGCTGCGCAGCCGGTCCTGCTCCTCGGCGTAGGACAGTTCGGACTGCGCCCGGTCCAGAGCGCCCGAGATGTTGTGCCTTTCCTGTTCTGTCATTTGTAGACGTTTCTGCTTACGGCGAATGACCAACACAACGCCCAGCAGTACCAGCCCGCCAATGATTGAGCCAATCAGCAGAATGCGCCGTTGTCGTTGTTCGGCTTCGTCCCTCTCTCTTTGCAGGGCTTCTTCCCTTCGTCGGCCTTCCTCTTGCTGTCTTTGCAATTCGGCCTGCTGTTCCTGTCGGGTCTGCTCCAATTGGCGCTGAGCTTCTTGCTCGTTCCGTCGCCTTTCGGCCTCGACTCGTCTGGCCCGGTCTTCCGCGGCTTCCCTCTCTCTTTGCTCTCTTTGCAGGGCTTCTTCTTTGCGGCGGGCTTCCTCCGCGGCTTCTCTGGCTCTGTGTGCGGCTTCGTCCCTCTCTCTTTGCCGTTCGGCCTCTTGCGCCCGCCGGTCTTCTTCCAGGCTCAGACATGCGGTATCGGCCACGGGCAGGGACAGGTTGAGCGAGGCCAGCAGACTGCCCAGAGAGGCAGATGCAATAGACTGGGCGCTGCCTTCTTGGGTCGGGTCAACCTCGCGCCGGAGGAAGCCCCGTTTCTGCAACACGTTGACGCCAACCGCCTGAAAGCAGCGGTTCAACAGCGGGGTGCCGGCTGAGGCCAAGCTGAACAGGGCGTTATGTTGAATCATCTGCCCCTGCTCGGTATTCATGAGTTGGGTGACGGTACCGGGAACCGACGTAAATCGCTCGGGGCCGGACGGATTGAATGTGGCCGCGTGCAGCGGGGCCGCGGCTTGCAGGACCGTGCGGGCGAAAGGCAGCGCGGTCAGGCCGTGACCCGCGTTGGACAGTTGAAGAATCCACAGGCCGGTTTGCTCATCGGCTTTGATTCTGGAGGCGGGAAACACACGGCCATCGGCAGTTGAGACCAGATACGACTGGTTGTCCCGCAACGCACCCCCATAGGTCACAATATGCCCCTGGTCGCTGATGCTGAACCCCGGGGCCTGCCGGGCGTCGTTCTCCATCCCGTCCTTGACCACGACCAGATGTTTTTGGAGCGTGGCAAAGTCAGGGCGGGGTGAGGCGGGCGGAGCGGGCGGCGTGAGCGGGGGAGTTGGGGCCGGGGGACTGGGCGGATCAGCCGGCGTGGCCGGGGGAGTTGGAGGCGCTGGAACGGGTGGATCGCCCGCACCGGCCGGGGCGGACAGCAGGACGAGGGCCAGGACCATCGCAGTCAGGATATTCACATATGCTCCTACCGCCCGGTGCCGGACATGTATGTCTTGATTTTTGTCCAGATACTTGGGGTCTTTGGGGTCGGTTGAGTCAGTTGGGTTTCTAGAGTCGGTTGGCGGAAGGCCCCCTCACGGATGATAATCCTGGACGGGAGGGGTTTTGCACTCGCCTGTTTGGTCGGGGCTTCCATCTGGGCCAGGGTGGCGCTCAGGCCGTGTTGTTCGGTGCCGACTCGGTAGGCCAGTACGGTCGTATTATCCTGACCGGGGACACCGGCCACGGAGACAGCCTCAAGCAGGGCGCGCACCAGCGCGTACGCATCATTTCCGTGCTGCGTCATCAGGCCGGTCAAGTCGGCTTCGGACAGGGTTTCCAGGCCGTCGCTGGCCAGCACCACTACATCGTCAGCCTTCAGCGTATAGCCGGTGGCAGCGATGTCGATCATTGGAATATCGTCTCCCGTTATGGCAGACCGGAGTTGATGCACCCTGGGGTCATGCAGGGCTTCTTCTTCGGTCATGCGCCCGAGTTCGACCAGACCCAGCAGTAGCGGTCGCATGGAGTGATCTGCGTTCAGCCTGTTCAGCCGGCCGTTTCTGAACACCCACAGCAGGGAGTCGCCCACGCTGGCCCAATACAGATGCCCATCCCGGACCAGGGCCGCCACCAGCGTGGAACCCATCTCAGACAGGGTCGGGTCGGCCTGCTGTTTGGCCCGCACTGCCTCGTTGGCCGCATCGACGCCGGCCTTAAAATTGACCGCTATATCGGTTGCCGGCTGGCGGAAACCGTCCCAAAAAGCCTGGACTACCGTCTGGCTGGCAACTGCTCCGCCGGCGTGGCCACCCATGCCGTCGGCCAGCACGAGCAGCAGGCGGTCGCCGGCAGATTGATCACCTGTCAGCAGAGTGACGGAAAACTCGTCTTCCTGATAGTCACGACCACCCTGAATCTGGTCGCCGCCGGTCCATTGTTCCACCGCATTCCAGGAAGAGCCGGCTGCGCTATTGTTCATACTCGGCCCAATCGAACCGCTCCCCGCACAAGGGGACGAACAGCAGCACAGTCTCGCCAATCTGTATTTTGGAGAATCCCTGGAGTTCGGTTGGCACCAGGACGGGGCTGTCTTCCATATACGTCAGGTTTTTTCCGCCACCGTGCTGGATGTAGAACTTCTTGCCCCTGGGGTCATAGGTAATGGTGGTATGGCCGCGACGGGAAATCGTCTCATCCCCAAAATCGACGCAGAGGCGCTCGCTGTGGTCACGACCGAGTGAGTTCGAGCCGTTGCCGATGGTCACGGCGTTTCCCTGGCCAGGACCCTGGACCACGACCAGCCAGCCGACCGGCGGGTCGTCCATTGCGTCGGCTGCCGTTGGCCGGCCGGCGGCTTCTGCCTGACCCGACTGCTGCTCGGGTGGCTGGTCGGATGGCTGGCTTTTCCTGGCGCCGGGTCGATAGATTCTCGTTCGGTGCTCCGGGGCCGGGCGGCTTCCTGTGCCTGAGCCTCGTGCGCCTGGGCCGCCGGCCGGCTTGGACTTGGCGAGCACGGTTCGGGCTTCATAACCGGATTGTGGGCCGGACTGTTGGGAACTGTTGGCGTGGGGGCCGGCATCAATAGCTGGCTGGGCCGGCTGACGGCCACCCGCAGGCTGCATGAGCACAGTCCTGTCTTCGGGCCGGGCTTCCCGTCCGAACGAGTCGGCGTATTCCGTTTTTTCCTCAACGATATTGCCATCCGCGTCACGTTTTATGGGCATGTTCTCCTCCTATTCGGTCTCATACAGGCGGTTAATCAGGTTATCCAGGCAGTACTGACCAATAGTATTCAAGGTTGTTTCCTCCTTCCCCTGTACAATATGCAGGACAAACATCAAGATCGCAGACTGCAACAAGGCCAGCAGGGTGGTGTAAAAGGCCACGCCCAGACTCTGGGTCAACTGCTTGAGCAAAGTCGGGTCCTGATAGTCTGGCGCGTTGCCGGCGTCGCTCAGGGCCAGGGCAATGCCGACCACCGTGCCGATAAAGCCCAGGGTCGGGATGAGCCAGACGATATAGCGCAGGGCGTTGTATTTCAGTTCAATCTCATGCTGGAACAGTTCCAGGCTGGAGTTGAACAGATTATTGGCTTTGTCAATGGAGCCGCTGACCTGAAATTGCAGCATGCAGCGGGCCAGCAGGCGTTGCAGAAAGTAGTCCCCGTCGGCCCGGGTCTCTTTGACCCGTTTGTACAGACCGCCCAAATCTTGCTTTCTCAGCAGGGTTTGCTCGTCTTCGGGCAACAGACCTTTGTGGATTTGCCGCATTTCTCGGTCGGTCTCACGATAGCGGACCAGCAGTTCACCCGCCCCGATGAAGAACACGACCCACATGAGGTTCTGGATGGTGAACGGATACGGCAGGGCGCGGGTATTCCGGTTGAGCAGGAAAGCAGCAAGAAACCCCTCGGACAGCATGACGCTCAGCAGCCCGACAAAAACGAGGCCGGTCAGCAGCGCGCCAGCGCAAACAGTGACTCTCTGGCTCATGCCGCTTTCCTCTAATTATTCTGGTCGGCGAGCGCAACCGGCTCTCCGGTCTCCGGGTTGCGGCCCACGCCCTGGCTGGCGTCGAGTTTGCCTGCCGATGGGGCAGCCGCTTGTCCCACGCCCGGTCCGTTCGCCGCGCCGGCGCCGGCAGAGCCTTGCAAGCGGGCGATTTCCGTCAGCAGATGGGGAACGCTCATCTCGACTTCGCCGAACCGCACCCGTGCCTCGGCACCGGCAAAGTCCTGGCGGATCTGCCGCCACTGCCCATCTGCTCCGTCTGTCCCATCAACATAGATGAACGTGCCGTTTCTGCTGGCGCAGTCGGTGATGTAGACGCGCCCGTCGGTCAGGGGAATGACTTCGGCGTGCATGCGCGACACCGTTTCATGCTGCAGGCGTATGGACGCAGCTTCGCTTCGTCCTACGGTCGAACAGGGAATCTTGGACATGAACTCAGACCTCCTGCACGACCGATACTAGCCACGCTGAAAATAATAGCAAACCAGTCAGAACTTGAGCCGAAGAGGGGGCTGGGGTATGAAGAGTGAGGTCGGAGTATCACCGTTGAGGAAGCTGGCATGAGTGTGGAACTGCTCGAAGTCCTGATTGCCGTGGGCGTCACCCCGGCCGGGTTGCTGCTGAGCGGCCAACGGGCCATCCGAACGCCCGGAAGCTCATAACACCACAGGGACACGGTATGGAGCATGTGCACGCGCTGCCGGCGGGGACGCGGCTGGGGGAATACGAGGTGGTGGACGTACTGGGCGCGGGTGGGTTCGGCATCACCTACCAGGCGTGGGACACTAAGCTGCACAAATACGTGGCCGTCAAGGAGTATCTGCCCCGGGACTTTGCCACGCGCACGAATACCGGCACCGTGGTGCCCACCTCTCAGGCAGAGCAAGCCGACTATGCCTGGGGGCTGACCCGGTTTCTGGACGAAGCCCGCGCCCTGGCGCGGTTCGACCACCCGCACCTGAACAAAGTGCACCGGTTTTTCGAGGCGCACGGCACGGCCTACCTGGTATTGGAATACATCGACGGGGAGACCCTGAGCGCCGTGTTACAGCGCCAGGGGACGTTGGCCGAAGCCCAGGTCACGCGCCTGCTGGGCGACGTACTGAGTGGTTTAGAAGAAGTGCATGCGGCCGGCTACGTGCACCGCGACATCAAGCCGAGTAACCTGATGCTGCGGACAGACGGGAGCGCGGTGTTGCTGGACTTTGGGGCGGCTCGCCAAGCGGTCGGCCAGCGGTCCAAGAGCGTCACGAGTATTTTGACTCCGGGCTACGCCCCCATTGAGCAATACGACACTAAGGCCGAAGACGTCGGACCGTGGAGCGATATCTATGCCTTGGGCATGGTGGCGTATCGGAGTATCAGTGGATTGCAGGACGGAGAGTTGCCGGATGCGGTGACACGGAGTCGGGCGGTACGGAAGGGGAGTGGGGAGTTAGAGCCGGCGGCGAGTGTGGGGCAGGGACGGTATGATGCCCGCTTACTGCGGGCGATTGACTGGGCGATTCAGGTAGAAGAAGACGAACGGCCGCAGAGCATTGGAGACTGGCAACAGGCCTTGCCGGAGGGGGTCTCACGTGGAGGCCCAGTCCCCCCGCCCTCCGGCCCCCCACAGGGGCGGCCTTTACGCCAGGGTCGGTCAGGGCCGGGGCTGGCCTCCGTCCCGAGCTGGGCCATAATCACCGGAGTTGTAGCGCTGGTAGTGGCCGTAGGGGGTGGAGCCTACCGGCTGGGACAGCAACGGGAGCCCCCGCCAAGCGGTGAGGCAGTCACCGTGCCGACCACCTCATGGTTAAAGGACTTAGAATCTGAAGAATACCGTAGCCCGCCAAGCGGTGAGGCAGTCACCGTGCCGACCACCTCACCCTCGGAATCCCGCCAAGCCGTCAGCCCGACCGCACAAGAGAGCCCACCGGCGGAAGTACCGCGCCAGACTGCCAGCGCAGGCCTGGAAGAGCCGAGTGTCACAGCGGAGCCGGAAGGGCCGAGTCCGGCGGAGGTCGAAGCAGGCCTGGAGACGTATCCGACGGGCCGGCATGTAGCCGAGGCGCGGCGGCGGCAACAAGAGGCCGCCGCGCAGTGGCAAGTGGGGGGGACCTACCGAGACGCTCTGCGGGCAGGAGGGCAGGGGCCGGCGCTGGTGGTGATCCCGGCGGGGAGGTTTCAGATGGGCTGCGTATCGGAGCACGACTGTGACGACAATGAGCGGCCGGTGCACCGAGTCACGCTTCCCCGGCCGCTGGCCGTGGGGAAGTATGAAGTGACATTTGAGGAGTGGGACGCCTGTGTGCGTGGTGGGGGGTGCAATCACCGGCCTGACGACAAGGGTTGGGGGCGGGGGCAACGGCCCGTCATCTACGTGAGTTGGGAGGACGCGACAGCGTATGTGAGGTGGTTAAGCGAGGAGACCGGAGGGGGGTATCGGTTACTGAGCGAAGCGGAGTGGGAATATGCGGCGCGGGCGGGGAGTGGGACGGCGTATAGCTGGGGGAATGAGCTTGGGCGGAACCGGGCGAATTGCGCTGGCTGCGGGAGTCCGTGGGACAATCGCAAAACAGTGCCGGTGGGGTCGTTTGTCGCGAACGGGTATGGGTTACATGACCTGCACGGGAACGTGTGGGAGTGGGTGCAAGACTGCTGGCATGAGAATTACCGGGGAGCCCCGAACGACGGGCAGGCGTGGACGAGTGGGGGCGATTGTGGTCGTCGTGTCCTGCGTGGCGGTTCCTGGAACTTCAGGCCCTGGAGCCTCCGCCCGGCGTTCCGCTTCTGGTTCCCCTCCGTCTCCCGGGCCAACGCTATCGGGTTCCGTGTGGCCCGGTCGGTGCGGTAATTGAGGTCTTGAATCTTTACGTCTTTACCTCCGGGGTCCAGGGGGCTCCGCCCCCTGGTTGAGTTTGTTGGGGAACAAGTACGGCACAAAAGCTCCTGGCAATCGTCGGTCTACTTGTCCGCTGGAAGGCTCGCCTGTTCAGATGTTGGTTTGGGAGTCCAACAGGCCCAGACTTCGACACTGTCGGCATCTCGAGACCCAGGGATCAGCAGAATGGTAGCCTGTTCAATCTTCTCCTTCTGCTCTGGGAAGCTCGCTTTTAACTCATCCAACACCCACCTGGTCCGCGCTTCGACCAAGCTGCTGTCATTCAAGTTGTAATAATGGGCGGCTTTCCATCGAAACTGCTTCTCGTTCGCCCATCCAATCACGATCAGTTGCCGAAGGGTTCGGTCTTCGGTAAAACGAGCGCGCATATGCTCAATGAGTTTCTTCAATCCTTCTCCAATCCCTGATAGTTCATGATCTTCTTTGGGAAAGAAGGAGATAGTCGCTCTTTTTTCCCAGCCTAGCGTACACTGGTTCTGGACTTGGTTCTGATCTCCGCACGAGATGTTAAGTCCATTTATTGCTGCGGTGATCTCCGTCGTATTTGTGCCGATTGCGTTGGTGATTCCACTCAGGTCGGGGTTAATCTCGATTTTTGGCTTAATAGTCTCGACTGCCTCAGTAATTTCCGTTGTACCTGTATTGATTGCTGTGACTATTTTACCGAGGTCAGGATCAAACACGACTACCGGCCTAAGACTCCCAACTGTTTGATTAAGAGTGTTGATTGCATTGACGATATGAGGATTAGCCCCGACCGACTGATTCAGATTCTTGATTTCCCTGGTTATTTTCCTCGTGTTTTTCTTGTTGTTTTCATTGATAGTAGCGATTGCGCCAACGACATGAGACAGGCCGACTGGAGGTTTACCACCGTCCTCATTGGTATTCTGTGGATTGAACTCCAGAGCGGCGATGTTGGCGGTTGGTATGATGAATGGCCGCCCTTGCTCACACTTCTGATTATTCTCATTCTTCGGGGCGGTCTCCTGCTCCTGGATTGCTTTGGCCTCCGGGGCGTTCTCTGCCTGCGGGGTCTCCCTGCATTCTTCATAGAAAAAATGAAAATTACTCGTCGTGCCGAGGAACACGGTACGGTTCGATATTGGTAGGCGAGTTTCAGGCTGGGCTACGTTTTTATGGAGCGTAACCTTGACGAAACGAGACGCATCTTCTCGCGCTGCGTAGCTATCAACTCCACCCCACAGGAAAGGGATGATGAAGGCCGCCTCTATCAGGATTATGCCCAATAAAATACGTTTGTCCCTGCGAACTTGATCAGCATTTCTGACGGGATTAGAAGCAAGCTTGATGAAGCGATAAGCAAGAACGACAAGGAAGCCAAGGATGCCTATAACAATGAGATATAACAGCACCTAGATATCAGGGTAACGAGCACCAGAATAATCGCCTCCCAGTAGACTCGAGCCTTCTGTTCGTCCCCGCTGGAGAGATCAGAAACAAGCTTCTTACTGGAGCGAAAGGCGAGAAAAGCAAGGATAAGGATGGTAAAAACTCCATATAATATCGGATTGCTAGGAGGCACAGACCAGTTCCAGTAAGAGAAGAGGAGGAAGATGGACACCAAGAAGATAGACACTAAGGTAATAGACACCAGAATGATCGCCTCCCGGCGGACTCGAGGTGCTCCGCTAAAGTCGTAGGCGTTATCCCTGATCGAATTATAAACAAGGGAGAGAAAAAGGCCGAGGCCGACCAAGGTCAGGAAGATTCCAGTAATCAGCGTTGCTATGTTCTGAAAAGCGCTGAGCAGGAAATCAGGCGTATTAAAAAAGTCAAAAACATTGATATCAAATGGTTGGTAAAATCCCCAACTGTAGTTCACTCCAAGGACGGAGATCAGGAAGTACCATAAGCCTCCCGAAGCCTTTGCGTGCTGCACGAAAGTTTCAAAGAATTTCCCCCTAGCCCCTCTTATAGCGGAGTCTCGGGCCCGTTCTTCAGCTCGTTCTTCAGCTTTGGCGCCTCGGTGTTTGGCTGCCAAGCGTCTCCGTTCCTCATCTCGGACTTCCGGCTTGCCTGAGGGTTTCTGTTTTTTTCTCTTGGCTTTATGGGCAAGAGAGACAAGAATGCCGAGGCCGACCAAAGCCGCAATGACTATGAATACGATTATCAGCAGTTCCATGTCCTGATTATTCATTTCTTGGTGACTTTTAGGGCTCGGGCTTCGGCAGATTCTCTACGGGCAAGCATTATGCGCAGCGCTTATCTATACGCGATTCAGTGGGCGGCCTTTCGTTCGTTTTCTAAGGCTTCTTTTTTCTTTTTGAGAGCGGTTTGGGCTTTGTTCATCTCGGTTTGGGCTTTTTCGAGTGCAGCGTCCGCCTTGGCTTGGGCGTCCCTTGTCGCAGCGTCCGCCTTGGCTTGGGCGGTTTTGATAAGGCTATCTGCCTTGTCTTGGGCGGTTTTGATAGCGCTGGCCATCTCGGTTTCAGCAGTGCGACCAACCTGCACCAGACCCTGGATACCGCCGAGCTGATTGCCAGCTTCCAGAACGATTACGAGGCCGCCGCGGAAAACCTGGTTACCCGCTGCTTCTCAACCAAGACGCGGGCCGAGCGACCCGAGGTGTGCCAGATGATTAAGCACAACTTCCTGAATGAGGGTGGTTTTCCGCGCCGGGTGGCCCTGGCCTGTTTGGAAGACCCCAACGGGGTGTGGCAGTGGGATATCTCAGACCGCTTACAGGAGATTACCCAGCCCACCTTGGTCCTGGTCGGCGAGGAAGACCAGGCCACGCCAGTCGAGGCTAACCGCTTTCTGGCCGAGCATATTCCCGGAGCCGAACTGCGCGTGCTCAAAGAGGTCGGCCACTGCTACGAGATCGAACGGCCGCTCGAATTTAACCAGGTGCTGGAGGAATTTGTCGCCCAGCACGGAAACTGACATGAGGGTTGAGTTGATCGTTGTCCTGATATTCGCGCCGTAGGCCGCTGCAATCCGGCAGGAATCAACCGAGACTGGCATTCTCAGACAGCGCGGACTATACTCGCATGAAGTAGAGCACCGCTCATGAGCCAAACGCTGATCAACACCCTCCGCTTCGCCGACCGCCTCAAAGAGGCCGGGTTTACCGCCTTGCAGGCCGAGGCCCTGGCACGGACGCTCGGCGACGAGTTGACCGAACAGCTTCCATCCAAGGCCGACTTCCAAGCCCTGGAAGCCAAGTTCGACGCCTTGGAGACCAAGTTCGACGCCTTGGAGACCAAATTCGAGGGTCTGCGCTCCACTCTCAACATCGTGCTGGTGCTGGTCGGCCTGCTCGTTGCGCTCGGATTAGTCGAACCGGTCTCCAAGCTGTTCGGCCGCTGAGCCGCCCTGCCGCCGGTCTCCCGCGCCCGGTCGATGAACGTCTCTTCAGAGCGATTGCCGGCTTGCCCTGTGGCATGTCGGGCATCTTGACTTCTTCACCTCTCCCAGCCAAAAAATTTGATTCGATCAGGGGCTCCGCCTCCTGGAGCCCGGAAATAAAGACGTAAAGACTCACGGCCTAACCGTCCGCATCGACCGGGCGACACGGAACCCGTGGCTGTCGTCCCGGCTGCCGGTGGAGTCCCTGCCGCGGAACGCGGAGCGGAGAATCCCGGGATTGCTGCCCCAAGAGCCGCCACGCACGACGCGACGCGAACAATTACCGCCGGCCAACCACGCCCGCCCGTCGCTCGGCGCTCCTGTGTAGCTGCCGTGCCAGCAGTCCTGTACCCACTCCCACACGTTCCCGTGCACGTCGTGCAACCCATACCCGTTCGCCCCAAACGACCCCACTGGCGCTGTTTGCTTGTTATCCCACCGACTCCCGCACTCGTTGCAGACCGCTCGGTTCCGCCCTATTGCGTTCCCCCAATGATACTTCGTCACACTCCCCGCCCGCGCCGCATATTCCCACTCCGCTTCGCTCGGTAGCCGATAGCCCTCTCCGGTCTCCGACGAGAGCCACTGCACATACGCCTGCATATCCGCCCAATTTACGTGGATGACGGGCCGCTGCCCCCGCCCCCAACCCTTGTCGTCGGGCCGGTACCCCTTGCACCCAAACCCTTTTTTCGGATAGTTCGGGGCCTGAAGCCCCAACCCTTGTCGTCGGGCCGGTACCCCTTGCACCCCCCACCACGCACACAGGCGTCCCACTCTGCAAATGTCACTTCGTATTTCCCCACTGCAAAGGGCTGCCTGATCGTTACCCGATGCACCGGCAGTTCATCATCGTCACAGGCTTGTCCCGACACGCAGCCCATCTGAAACGTCCCTGCCGGGATCACCACCAGCTCCGGCCCCTCGCCCCCCGAACGCAGAGCGTCTCGGTAGGTCCCTCCGACTTGCCATGTCAGCCCCCCTAGGCGCTCCCGCGCGGCGGCCTCATGCCGCCCCGTCGGATACGCTGCCAGGGTAGGCCGCATACCCCTCGGCGGTGTCGAGCCGCGCCGCTTCGGCATACGCTGCGTCGTCCGCCCGTGCCCGGCCCAGCTCAATCAGGGTGGCGGCCTGCTCCTGCGTCACATACCCGCTCGCCTCCATGCCCTTGGCGGCCTGCCACGCCCGAATGGCCCGCCGTGTGTGCGTCTCCACTCCTCCGAACAGTCCGTCCGCCGAACTAGGCGACTGCCCCGCCGCCGCTAACCCGCGCTGCACCAACCGCCGCTCCGCCCGTGTCAACTCCACCCCTGCTTCGACTTCCGCCGGGCTCGGCTCTTCCGGCTCCGCTGTGACGACCGGCTCTTCCGGGCCTGCGCTGGCAGTCTGGCGCGGCACCTCCGCCGGCGGGCTCCCTTGTGCGACCGGGCTGGCAGCTCGGTGGGAGTCCGAGGGTGAGGCGGTCGGCACGGTGACTGCCGGACCGCTTGTCGGGGGCTCCCGTTGCTGCCCCAGCCAGTAGGCTCCACCCCCTACGGCCACTACCAGCGCTACGACCCCGGTTACTCTGGCCCAACGCGGGAAGGAGGCCGTCCCCGGCCCTGGCCGGCCTTGGCGTGGGGGCCGCACCTGTGGGGGGCCGGAAGCCGGAGGAACTGCGCCCCCACGTGAGACCAACTCCGGCAAGGCGGGCCGCCACGCTGCTATGCTCTGCGGCCGCTCGTCTTCTTCTACCCGAATCGCCACCATTGCGGCCGATTCCGAGGGCAATATGCGTGTGTCGCGAAGATAAGGGCCGTGCTCGGTATGAGACCGGAAGGGTCGGAACGGACCGGGACCAGTTCAGTCCGCTTCGAGGTCAGACGGGTCAAGTTGATGCCAGATCACTTCTCCCGCTTCGATCTCGGGCTGTATCCGGTCATCCTGGCGCAAACCCGCGATGACCGCATGGGCCGGTTTCCCGGTAAACCGCGTCAGGAACTCCGCATTTCGCTTGGCCCGGGTGGTGTCGCGGCCATTGGCCGTGAAGGAGATTTCCACGGCAAGATAACACGGCTCGCCAGCCGGGTCGGTGGCGGTCATAATCAGGTCGGCCTGCCGAAAGCTGCGCAGTTCATTGGGCAGAATGTCGGTGGTGTCCGCAGCCTCGGTCAAGTCCCACAGGTCGTCTCGGCTCAGGGTGCGGGTGCGGCGCAGCCCCAGGCTGCGGGCAATGGTGGCGGCGTCTTCCACAGCCACGGTTCTGGCGTGAGCACCTTTGAGAATACCCATGTCGTCCCGCAGGCTCTTCACGTCGGTTTCGAGGGTGTCCAGACGCTGCTCTACTCGGTCAAAGCGCTGGTCTACCTGCTCAAAGCGCTGGTCTATCTGCTCAAAGCGCTGGTCTATCTGCTCAAAGCGCTGGTCTACCTGCTCAAAGCGCTGGTCTATCTGCTCAAAGCGCTGGTCTATCTGCTCAAAGCGCTGGTCTATCTGCTCAAAGCGCTGGTCTACCTGCTCAAAGCGCTGGTTGGTGGTGTCGACAAAGGCGGCAAAGCGCTCGGGCAGTGCGAGCAACTCGCGGGTCAGCAGCCGGGCGCGCAGGGCTTCGAGCCACTGCGGATGCTCGTCCAGGACTTGGAGCAGGTCTTCTATGGTGGTGATGGTGGTCATGACGGCCTCGTGCAATACATCTACGCGCCTGCCCGGTGCGGGTCAAGCCATTGCGCGTCCAACCGTGAGCCGGGCGGGCGGCTGGGATATGAAGATGAGGAGACTGACGCGGGGTGAAACGAAGGGCACGGTATGGAACATGTGCCCGCCCTGTCAGCCGGCACGCGGCTGGGGGACTACCGGATTGAGTCTGTCCTGGGCGGGTTCGGCATCACCCATGTCAACCGAACAGGAGGAAAAATCTGTCGGTTCTACACAGCAAGATATATTGACTTTCCGGGCCGGGTGGCGTTGCATGGAGGGCATGTAGGGCAGGTTCCTTATCGTCTGGCTCGTGGTCCTGTTCTTTCTCTCCGGCCCGGTGTGGGCGGTGGAAGCGGTCCCGGCCCTGACTGACTGGGAGATTGCCGAGCGGTTGACCCGGCTGGAGGAGGGGTTGAGTGCGGTACGGACTGAAGTTGGCCAACTCCGGGAGGATATGAATCGGCAGAATCAACATCTGCGGGATGATATCAACGCGCAGTTTGACCGCCTGTTCCAACCCCTGCTGGGTTTGCTGGGAACGTTTACTGCTCTGGTGATTGCTACCATCAGCTTTGCCCTGTGGGACCGGCGTACCATGCTGCGGCCGATGGAGGGGCGAGTCAGCCGCCTGGAGGAAGCGCTGGCCGGCAATCGACCCCACATCACCGCCCTGCTGGGAGCCTTACGGACGCTCAGTCAGCGGGACTCCGAGCTGGCCGCGGTGCTCAAAACCTTCAATCTCTGAGGCTGCGGCGAGGACTTCCGCCCGTTGCCCGTTCCGCAATAAGCCACGCCGCACCCCCTGCCGAAAACTATGGCGTGAGGAGGGCGAACCCCTCACGCGACGCCGCCTGATTGAGCCGTGCGTCAAAGCAGACGAACCCAAGACTCGGAGGATCGTCCTCTGAAGCGACCAGCGCGGAGGCGAGTTGCAGACTGTCCGCGGCCCTGAGCGGATGTACGCGCAGCAGCCGTTGCGCCACGGCCTTGATCCGCCGGCTGGGTTGCACCTCGTACCACACCTGCGACAGGGCATTGAGGCGACTGAGGTGCGCCACCACCGCGTCTGGCGTCAGGCTGCCCTCACGCTCCCGCCGCGAGATTGCCGCGACATACTCGATGGTGGAGCCCCACCACACGACGATGTGCTCATCCGCTTCGAGCATACGGAGCGCCGTCTGCCGGCGCGATTCCTCCACACTCAGGGCAACCAGCGCGGAGGTATCCCAAAAATTCACCGGCTGCCCTCGTGGTGTTCTTCCGAGCGCTCCTCAAGCACGGCTTCCAGCAGCCTGCCTCCCTGGCCTACGGGCTGTCTCAGGACCTCTCGGGAGCTGCCAGTACCGCGGCGCGTCACGATACCCGCCTGCACTAAGCGGACGAGCTTGGCGTCTCTATCCACCGCGTCCATCTCCTGTCCGCTCCCGGCGTCATGACCGGCGGGAACAATGCGGGCTACGGGCGTTCTGCGGTCCATCACCAAGACGGATTCTCCCGATTTGACGCGGCGCAGATAGGCGCTTAAGCCATTCCTGACCTCTGAAATCGTCGCGCGAATCATTCTCATTCCTCCCATGAAGATAACCAGGTTAGCCTTTTCGAGGAAGCCAGACAAGCTATATTTCCTCTCTCATAGCGCCTGTATGACAAGACACGGAGCTGCTGTATCGCCCAAGGAGCAAGTCGCTATTTGACGGGACTTTGCGGTTCTCCTATTCTGTCACGCGATTGGAACATGCCACCTCAGAAGGGACGGGACACGATGCCGGAGAGAAAACAGCACGAGGACCAGCGCCGCACGAGCGTGGTTGACCGGCGGCGAGTGTGTGCGTCGTGACCTGCGTGGCGGCTCCTGGATCTACAGTCCCAGGTATCTCCGCGCGGCGTACCGCTACAGGGACACCACCGACTTCCGGCTCAACTACTTCTTCGGGTTCCGTGTCGCCCGGTGGATGCGGACGGTTAGGCCGTGAGTCTTTACGTCTTTATTTCCGGGGTCCAGGGGACGGAGCCCCTGGTCGAGTTTTGGGGGCTAAAGTAGCGAGACACACATCTGACTCGAGTCAATCCGGGCGTTGAGAAACTGCGCCTTCTGTTCCATCTGGCCTGGGGCTTGCGCCATATGGCCGCCCGCCGCTACGAACATGCCGTCCGCCGCCTGGATGACATCGGGCGGAACGTCGGAGCCTGGAGAAAGACCCATCGTGCCCAGGCAAGCTAGGCAACACTCCCACCATATGTTTAAGTGCGCTTCATGGTCTCGCGTCTGTTCTTCTGGCTGCTTTCGGCCCTCATCCTGACTGTGGGGGCCGCTCTCCCTGCCGCTGCCGAAGAGACGAACGGCTCCCGGAATCGCACCTGGAAAACAATAGCAGACCTCTCTCCACAGGAAAGACAGAAGCTGGACCTTGCAGGTGATGCTCCACGCCATCCCCAGGTTCCGTATCTACCGGCCGAGCCCTATCCTTTTACGCCGCCCTATACGGCTGAGGAGATGGGCTATCGGCTCATGGAGTTCACCTCTCGCCCGCGTTGGTCTGCCGTGTTTGCCAGGGCGTGGTCATCGATTTCTACCCAAGGTGTGCTGCTCAACCCGGGCAGTGCCACCAATTTTTTGGCCTATAACGCAAGTGCGGCTGGTGTGGAAGCGGAACTCGCCCTCACGCCTGGCGAAGAAATCTATCGGTCGCTCAGTCAGCGCACTGCTCCCCCAGCTTCAGAAGGTTCGCAACGACTCTCGATTCGCTATCGCACGGGCAAGGAATTCATCAAGAAGGAAGAACGCTTCCGGTACTCACAGGCCAAGCGCCGGGTTCGTCACGACGCGCCACTCCGGCGGCAGGGACGGATACCCAATATGGCGCTCACGCCTGACGACAATTATGGACGCGACGCCTGGGAGTTTTCTTGGCGGGTGCTGGGTCTGGATACCCTGTATCAAACTGTGCGCTTTCCCAATACGCGACCCACCATCATGTTACGGAATGGGCAGACCGGTCAGTTTCAAGAGCGGCGGACGGCTGAGCTCAAGCTGATGGGAGACCGCTATCGATATTATACGACCGAGGGCGGGGTAGCGTGCTATGTTGTGGAGGCCAGGGCCCGCCCAGAATGGTTGCCCAACTACTATGTGCCGCGGCTCTTGTTTTGGCTGGAAGAACATTCTTTTTTCCCTCTACGGATCGAGAAATACAGCCCCGACGGGAATCTCAGCTACATCGAGGTAAGACTCGCTGAGCTTTTTAATTCGGCCTTGGGGGAGCGGGGGTATGGCTCGCTGTTTACCGTGTATTGGGATATTGCCGATGACCTGATGTCATATTTTGTGAACGACAGTCATCGGGTAACAGCCTGGAAGCCTCAGGAAGTCGCTCTCTTCTTTAGCCCGGATTTTATGCGCCGACAGTGGCATCTTGATTCTTCTGTCAAGACTCAGGCCCAGGTGCCTTCCCCCGCCCTCTTTTTTTTACGGCCTGCCTTGGAGGAAGAAAAATTCCCCGAGGAGCGCCCGCTCCAACTCCCTGCTGAGATTAGAGCCCGCGTCCAGGCCCAGGAGGCAGCCGGCCGGCTGGTGTTTGAGGTGAGTGAGCCAGGGCGTTGAGGCTCCCCGCCCAAGGGGCAAACCCGACGCTACACAGACGGGCTTTGCCAACCGCCAAGATTTGTCTCCAGATACTGAGCGACGGCCAAGGCGACATCCTCACGCCAGGGACGGGCGATGATCTGGACACCGATCGGTAAGCCCTCAGCAGACGTCCCGCAGCGCACGACTGCGCCCGGCCAGCCGGTCAGATTATGAGCGAAGGTGTAGGTAAAATCCGGGCCGTCGGGGTCGTCATGGCGCGTGGCGGGTGTTGCGCTGACAGGACACAGCAGCACATCGTAGGGCTCCATAAACGCCAGCATCTCACTCCGGTAGATATTCCATCTGCTCAATTCCTGAGTAAACTCCGTGAGCGATACCGGCTGAGCCCCCTGCATCCACTCCAAAGCGGGGGACAACCGCTCAGTCCCGGCTGCGTGGATGAGCCGCCGTATCCAGGCCCCTCCATCCGCAAGATAGAGGCTGCGCCACAGCCGCTCAGCGTCGCTCACACCCGGCGGCCGATCTTCCGTAATCAAGACCCCATGGTCGGCAAGCACGCTGGCCGCGGTCTGGACGGTGCTGGCAGTGTCCGGGCCCGGGGATTTAATCCCGTTGTCCGTGTAGAAGGCAACTCGCAGATCTCTCACGCTCACATCTTGGGGGTCTCCCAGCGGAGCCGGTACGACCGCTGGGTCGTGTCCGTCCGGGCCGGCAATAATGGATAAGGTCAGACTCAGGTCTTCGACATGTCGCGCCATGGGGCCAATCTGGGTAAAGGCGTCCAGGGCGCCGACATCAAAGGAAATGGCGTGCCCGGTGCGGGGGACTCGGCCCGAGGTGGGTTTGATCCCGGCAATGCCGCAGTAGTGGGACGGCATGCGTATGCTGCCGCCCGTGTCGCTCCCCAGATCGAGCGCCGAGCCGCCCGCCGCAAGAATTGCTCCGGCTCCCCCGCTACTGCCCGCGGGCGACCGCTCCACATCATACGGATTATTTGTCCGGCCATAGACATCGTTGTTGGTAATCCCCGCCAGGGTAAACTCCGGCGTATTGGTTTTGCCCAGGACGATGGCTCCCGCGGCCCGCAGCCGCGCCACCACTGTGGCATCGTGCGCGGGGGTACAATCGGCTCGTCCCACTGTCCCCCAGGTACTGACCATGCCGGCAGTGTCTAACGAATCCTTGAGCGTGATGGGGACCCCGTGCAGTGGGCCGACGCTTTTTCCTCGTGAGACGGCCTCGTCGGCTGCACGGGCCTGTTGTCGCGCCGCCTCGGCCCGAAGCTGTACAACGGCGTTGAGCTTTGGATTAACGGCTTCGAGGCGGGCCAGATGCGCATCCACCACGGCAACTGAAGAGACGAGATCTGTCCGAATAAATCGAGCCAGCGTCGTCGCCGAAAACGAGGTCAGTTCCATGACTCTCTCCTTCCGTGAGCATCCATCTCCATGGCAGCGTTGCGTTCGCGCCGCTCAGGAACCATACGGAAATCGTGAAACTCTTCACAGGGGTAGTGTACGAGAAGTGATTTCTGGTGTCGATGGTGGTATCAGGATGGTAGACGAGGCGGGGCAGGGGGAAGCGTACGGGGTCCCTGCGAAGCGAGGAGAAAATGAGCGATCGTGACCGTGAAATTCGGGGGATGCTGGACCGGGCATGGCGGAAGGAGGAGCAAAAGCAGCGTGGCTTTCTGACGCTCTCAGAAAACGATATGCGCCTGCTTGAGGATTATTATGCGGCCGGCCTGCCATATGGCAATACGCCGGAAGGCTTTAACCAGTGGCTGGAAGAACGCGGCTAGGCTCCCTATCCCACCGTTTGAAAGCATAGGGGCTCCCGGAGGAGCCCCCAAAGTCTGGAGAGAAAGGGGGGCCGCTATCAGTCTGAGGCTGCCTCTGTCCCCACTTCAGTTTTTACATCGACTGGAATACGTTTCGGCTTGGCCTCTTCCGGGAACGGCACCACGACTTCGAGCGTACCGTTCTTGGCGCTTGCCTCGATCTTCTCCGCATCTATGCCCTTCGGCAAAACAAATGACCGGGCAAACGAACCGTACGAACGCTCTTGATGAAAGTAATCACCGCGCTTCTCTTCGTGCTCGGCCTTGCGTTCACCCTTGACCGTCAGGCGGTTGCCCTCCATCGCAATCTCAACATCCTCGGGCTCCACTCCGGGCAGATCCGCTTTGATATGCAGCCTGTTGTCGTCCACATAACTGTCAATCCTGAACGACGCTTCCGGGGGCATTCCAGGGCGCATTGCCGGCCAGCCGCGGGAAGAGAAAAAATCGTTGACAACAGACTCCAGGTCATGCCGCCAGGGGTGCATCGTTCCAAACGGTCCTCGCCATACACTCAGTTCTCGTCGCATTGTCTCTACCTCCTGTGTATTTGGGTTCCTGTCTGACACAAGACAAAGGTAAGGCCGACTGGCTGTGAGTCAAGGGGTCACAATAAAAATTTTGACTCGTTCGTATGGCCGTACAATTTTCCCTTGGCACGATGAGGACGGCTTAGCGAGGCCCTGACTTTTTTATCACTCGTACGACCGTTCGCGCGTTTCCGGACGGCTGGATACGCACAGAGAGCGGGCGGCGGCGTGGTGCAACGGTTTTCGTATAGACCACTGTTGAGTGAATAGATTTATGCCCCAAATGCGCCTGCACTTCCTCTAGTGCATGTCCGTCTTCAAGCAGATGGACGGCAACCGAGTGGCGTAAACAGTGACTGTGGCGTTTCGAAGGCGGAAGCTTGGCCAGTTCCGCGTATAGGCGGAAGAGTCGATCAATACGCTGGCGACTGACCGGACGCGCATTCCGCGAGGGAAAGAGGTAGGGCAGGGAGTCACTCCGAGTGTGCAGATACGCTCGGAGCAGACGCCGATACTCTGCGGTCATCGGTTTCTCTCCGGCGACGCCGCCCTTGAGGCGTGGGATATGAATGCGGCGGGTGTGAAAGTCGATGTGCTGGCGCAGTAAGAGGCCAACCTCAGAGGCGCGCAGTCCGAAAGTGTACATGGCTGCAAACAGTGCCCGGTCGCGCGCATCTGTAATCTGGGCAAAGAACCGCCCGACCTCCCGACGAGTCAGGGTTACATATCTTGCGCGGGACGCCTGCTGCCGAGGTTCCGCACCGCGCACTGAAGCGCGTTTTTGGCGTGCGGCTTCCGTTTGCAGTTCCCGGAGATACCGGGCGACACTTTTTCCCTGTCGGGCGGCTTGCTGTGCGGCAAGCTGAAGGAGTTTTTCTTGTTGGTTGGGGTCGTCTTTCACAGGGCCTTCTCGGTCGTCCTGGTGGGCGAAGCCGGACTATGGAATCCCGAGCAGCTTATGGGTTTGCAGGCTGAGCCGCCAGCGTGGGTGATCAAGACAGTACTGGAGCGCCAGTTGGGTATTGCGCTCTCGCTCAGGACCATCCATGGGTTGCAGGAAAAACTCCTGAAAATCGAGTTGAGCAAAGAGCTCTGGCTCCGCACCGGACTGGGGAAAGACCAGTTTCAGTTCGCTGCCATGCCGGAGGGCAAGGGTCGAGCCGGCCTTGGGGCTGACACAGACCCAATTGATGCCCGGCGGGGGAAGCAGCGTTCCATTTGTCTCAAGGGCAATTTCAAAACCTTCTGCATGCAGAGCGTCAACAAGCGCGGCATCAAGCTGGAGCAAGGGTTCACCGCCTGTACACACCACAAACCGAACACTGTGAGGAGCCCGCCGGGCCGGCCATGCAGCAGCGACAGCATCAGCCAAGTCGTGGGCGGATGCGAAACGCCCGCCCCCAGAGCCGTCCGTCCCAACGAAATCGGTATCGCAGAACTGACAGACCGCCGTAGCTCGGTCCCGCTCCAGCCCAGACCATAAATTACATCCGGTAAAACGACAGAAGACCGCCGGCCGGCCGGTGTGAGCGCCTTCGCCCTGGAGGGTATAAAAGATTTCTTTGACTGCGTAGCTCATAAAAAAGAAAGGGGCGCCAAAGACGTCCCTTGTCAGACCTGGAAGAGGAGAAAAGAAAGGGGAAGTATCCGCGGATACAAGGCCCTCAGGCCGTTTTTCTCTTCCGGGCAACCTTCTTCGCCGCGACCTTCTTCGCCGCGACCTTCTTTGCCGCGACCTTCTTTGCCGCCGTCTTCCTTGCCGGGCCGAGAATGGATTCCTTAAACACTTTTGCCGGCGTGAAAGCGACTTTTTTCCGAGCCGGAATGGTGATCTGCTCCCCGGTCTGCGGGTTGCGTCCCTTACGGCGCTTCAACTGGCGGAGCCGGAAGGTCCCCAGGTTGGGAATTTTCAACTCTTTGTCTTTTTTGACCGTTTTTGTGATGAACTCCACAAAGGAATCCAGCTTGTCGGCTGCGGCGCGGTTCGAGGCTTCTCCCCACGTCTCACCCAGTTTTTTCACCATCTCAGTCTTCGTCATGCTACCAACCTCCTCACCCAATCGGGTGCTGCACTACATCCCACACCAGAAGTCGAGAGGTCTTGCCACGAAGCGCCTCCGACTCACCATCTGCTTATCGACTCCTCTCCTAACCGATCGTTTCTTCTATCCGTGTCCTCCTCTCATCCCTCCTCCACAATCACAACGTGAGATATCCGGCTCCAGGCAGAAACGACAGGAAAAGTGTTCAGCTCAGAGCCAAAGTCTCTCTTCAATTTTTATCCGTCAGGCTCGGGAATGTCAATAAAATCAGGCAAAAGCAGCCCAATCTACCGATACATCTCGACCAGTTCAATCATGCCGAGATTTTTGAGCGTAGAAAACAGGCGCCCTTTCACCTCGCGAATCGTTCCCAGTTGAACGACCTCCTCAGTGAGCGATTGGGCGTCGCTATAGGAGAGCGAACGGATGAGACGTTTGATAACCGGGACAAAGAACGGCTCCATGCTGAGCTCATCCAACCCGATGCCGAGCAGCACGAGCGTACACAGCGGGTCGGAGGCCATTTCTCCGCACATACTGACTCGTTTACCGGCGCGTTGCGCGGCTCGAACGGTCGTCGCTATGGCATTCAGGACAGCCGGGTGGAGCGGTTCGTAGAGCGAGGCGACCTTGCGGTTATTCCGGTCTACCGCAAGCAGATACTGAATGAGGTCATTCGTCCCAATACTGAAGAAGTCCACTTCCTGGGCGAGCCGATCAGCTAACCAGACTGCCGCTGGTACCTCAACCATTATGCCGACCGGCATCCACGGGTCGAATGTTTTGCCCTCTCGTTGTAACTCATCCTTTGCCTGCGCCAACAGGTTCTTGACTTGGAGCAGTTCTTCTACGCTGGAGATCATGGGAAACAGAATACGAATTGGCCCATGTACTCCAGCGCGTAAAATAGCGCGCAACTGTACCTTAAAGAGGTCAGCCATCTCCAAAGAGATCCGAATCGAGCGCCAGCCTAGGAAGGGATTATCTTCTTGGGGCAGCTTCATATAGGGCGGATATTTATCGGGTCCGAGATCCAAGGTGCGGATGGTGACCGGCTTGCCCGCCATACCGGTCAACACCCTTTGATACAGCGCGAGCTGGGTCTCTTCGTCCGGGAAATCACTATAGGTGAGAAACGGGACCTCGGTCCGGTAGAGCCCCACGCTTTCGGCTCCGTGGCGCTGGGCAAAATCAACGTCGCTCAGCAAGCCGACATTGGCTCCGAGCGCAACACGCACCCCATCCTGCGTTTCTGCGGGGAGATCGTGAATCTCTTCAAGATTCCGGTTAAACGCGCGATACTCGCGGTCAAAGCGGCCATACTCACGGATGATTTCGGCGCCGGGATTCACATAGGCCACCCCGGCATTCCCGTCCACGATCACCGCATCGCCTTGCTGGATAACGGTCGCGCGCTCGACCCCAACAACGGTTGGAATTTCAAAGGACTTCGCCAGAATAGACGTATGAGAGGTTGCGCCGCCGTTGGCGAGGACGACCCCCTTGAGCTGACGATGATCCACCCGGCAGAGGTCCGACAGAGAGAGATCGTCTGCCACGAGGATCAGATTCTCCCCTTGTGGTCCGCTCTTCTCCTCCAGGCCGAGCAGATGGCGGAGGACACGCTGGCCAATATCGCGCACGTCGGCTGCCCGGTCGCGCAGGTGCTCACCGTCTGTCCGCTCCAGAGCCTCGACATAGCCTTCCGTGACTTTCTTCAGCGCAGTATCGGCAGCATAGCCGTCCTTGATCTGAGCTTCAATCTTTTCGATAAACGCCGCATCTTCCAGCATCATGCGATGCACATCAAAAATCGCCCGGTCGATCTCTGGCAGGCGCTCCTGGACGCGTTCCTTGAGCGCATCAATTTCCTGAATCGACCGTGTCAGAGCGGCGTGCAGGTGCTGGCGTTCGGTATCCGGATTGTCCGTACGATGCTCTTCAATCGCGTCAAGGCGCACAACCGGGTGGACAAGGTGAGCCTGACCGGAGCCGATCCCGGGCGAAGCGCTGACGCCGGTCAGACGTAAACGGCTCGCTCGCCCCTGCGTCTGTGTTTGTTGTGCCCGCCTGCGCTCATAGGCGCTCGGGCGTTGAATGGCCGCCAACATGCGCGCCCGATAATCCTGACGCTCTCGTTCCTGTGTTTTGAGTGAGTCCTGCCGGCGGGCTTGAACGATGATGCCCGCAACCTGGACCGCAATCTTTTTGAGCAGCCGGACCTCTGCCTGAGGAAAACGGCGCCGACTCCGACTCTGGACTATGAGCGCCCCAAGCATCTTATCCTTGTCGCTCATCGGCAGGCCCAAAAATGAATGGAAGCGCTCCTCTCCGGTTTCCGGAAAGTATTTATTCCGTTCGTGCGCCATGGCATCAGGGGCGACGACGGGTTCCCCCGTTTCAATCACGAGGCCCGTCAGCCCTTCATGTTTGTCCAGGCTGACTTTCCCGACGGCCGTCTGGTCCAAACCGGTCGTTGCCCACAGAGTCAGCCGCTCCTCTTTGGAATCCAAGAGATAGAGCGAACAGACATCGGTCCCCATACGCTGGGTAATAATCTTGGTAATTTCCTGCAACGTGCCTTGTAAGTCGTGGGCATGAGCGAAGAGGGCGTCAATATCTTCGAGCAAATGAAGCCCGGGCTGCCGTGCCGGCTGCGGTTCTGGCCGCACTCGTCCCTCGGTCTGTTTTTTAACGGCAGTTTTTGAAGATTCACTCATAAAATAAGGGGCCATATTCTATCTAAGGCTCTGGGGGGCCACAAGGTACGGATCTCCCCGCAGTCCTAGGTCTGGCCGGATATCGGCCACCATGAGTAAACGTGTCCTCCAATAGACATGTCGATGCTGGACACGTTTACTCATTAAGTCGTCTTACAGATCGACTTGATGATTCAGCGGAGCATGCCCGTGGCCAATCCGGAACCCGGCGGCGATCGCGCGTGTCACAAAGTCTTTCGCGTGGGCGATCGCCGCCTCGACCGTTTCACCTTTGGCCAGCTCGGCCGTGATCGCGGCCGAGAAGGTACAGCCCGCTCCATGCGTACACACGGTGTCTATTTTCTGACAGGAGTAGGCCCGAAAACTGCTGCCGTCGAACAGCAGATCACAGGCCTCTTCTTCAAGATGGCCGCCCTTTACCACCACATAGGCCGGTCCTAAGGCTTTAATACGGCGGGCGGCCTCTTCCATATCAGACCGATGGACAACTTCCATGTTGGACAGCAACCCGGCCTCATGTAGATTTGGTGTCACCACACACGCCAGTGGGAGCAGTTTCTCGATCAGGGCCTGGCGGGCATCTTCCTGGAGAAGGGCGTGGCCTCCTTTGGCGACCATCACCGGGTCAACGACCAGCTTCCGGACACCATATTCTGCTATCTTGCGACTCCCCACCTCGACAAGTGGAATGGATGACAGCATGCCGGTCTTTGCGGCCTGGATGGACATATCGCCGAATACGCTATCGAACTCCTGGGCGACAAAATCGGGCGGAAGCTCAACAACAGCCTGGACGCCCAGGGTATTTTGGGCGGTCACCGCGGTCAGCACACTCAGGCCATACACGCTGCGTGCCATAAAGGTCTTGAGATCGGCCTGAATACCAGCCCCGCCTCCACTATCCGACCCGGCAATGGTTAAGGCTTTGGGGCGTGTCATGGTTGCAGTGTCTCGTATACGCGATCTACAGAAAATAAGGTTGCCTATGGGAATACGCGCAGTTCGCCAGTGTTCAGGCCTTGACCGGTGGCATAGCGACCGGCTTTGAGCTCATCAATGAGCTCCCGCGTGGTCGAGAGGGGACGCTCAAAAATCGTGACGGCACAGCCGATGGAAGACGCAGAGTGGCTGTCACTGCCTCCAATGCGCTTGCACCCGACATGCTCAGCAACCGCCTGGGCGTACCGATTTTCTTCTTCTGAGCAGGCACCGTTCACCACCTCAATGGCGTCTACATATTCCATCACTTCGAGAGCTTGACTCCCGGATGCCGGGTCGGCCAGGTCGATAGGAGCGGTTTTATGGATAAACTGGAAGCGCGGGTCGAGCTTGTAGCGAAACGGATGGTTGGCAATCAGAAAGCCATCAACCTCATCAATAATGCGTCGCAACTCTTTGACTTTATAGATACCGCCGACATAGCGGTCGAGGCCAAAGGCTCCGACATGGCCCCATTCGGTCGTGACCTCAATCCCCAGAAATAATGTCACTCCACGTTCACGGGCGTACTCCTCGATTTCCGGGTCCGTCCAGGCATTGTCGTGCTCGGTGATGCAAATCCCCTCCAAGCCGATCGTGTGCGCCTGGTCAATCATCAGCAAGGGATCAAGGTTACTGTCAGAGCTGCCGCGGGTGGTATGAACGTGGAAATCAATACGCATGGTGTATGATACGCTCCGGGAAAGAGTAAACGTGCTCTCCTCACAGATACAGATGTTGGCGTGTGCACTCTTTTTTCGTAGGCCGCCTTTCTATACCGTCTTCTGCATATGCAGGCAAGGGAGCAAACCTGCGTCCCCGTTCAGACTGCGTTTGACTTTCTCATTCGCTTCCTTTTGTTCTCCGTCCGGCCTATGCTACAGTCCGTTCACCTCGGCTATGTCATGAAAGCCATTCCATGAGGAGGGGAAGCTATGAAGCGACCGTTAGATGGCGTCCGCATTATTGACTGGACGATTTGGCAACAAGGGCCGGTATCCACCATGATGTTGGCTGACTTGGGTGCTGAAGTCATCAAGATCGAAGAGCGCGTCGGAGGGGACCCGGGCCGAGGCGTGCTCAGCATTGCCGGGGCGTTGGTTGGGGCGACGAGCGGCCCGAATTTCTATTTTGAGGCCAATAATCGACATAAGCAGAGTCTCACCCTCGATCTCAAAAATCCCAAAGCCATAGAGATTGTCTACCAATTAGCCGAGAAATCCGATGTCTTTGTCCAGAACTTTCGGAAGGGCGTGGCCGACAAGTTGGGCATCGGTTACGCGGCGCTCTCTGAGCGTAACCCACAACTCATCTATGCCAGCGCAACCGGCTATGGTCCGTTCGGGCCGGATTCCGGCGAGCCCTCCTTTGACTATATGGGGCTGGCGCGCTCGGGCATCATGACCGCGGTGGGTGAGCCTCAGATGGAGCCCCTCAGCATTGCCGGCGGCATCGCCGATCAGATGGGCGCCATCATGTTAGCCTACGGGGTCATGGCCGCCCTCTTGGCGCGTGAAAAATATGGCATAGGCCAGGAAGTCGATATCTCTCATCTGGGCAGCATGACCGCGCTCCAGGGGCTCAACGTGGCGTGTAAAACAATTCTTGGCAAGGAGTTTAAGCGCATGCCACGCGCCGCGGCGCCGAGCCCATTATGGAACCATTACAAATGCGGTGATGGCCAGTGGATCTGCCTGGCCATGCCGCAGCAGGACCGCTACTGGTCTGATTTCTGCAAAGTCCTGGGCATTGAGCACGTCCTGGACGACCCCCGCTTTGCCACCATGGGAGACCGAGCCGACAACGCCAGAGATTTGATTCCCATTCTGGATGCCGCGTTTGCCTCTCGGCCCCGAGACGCCTGGATGCAGGCCCTCAAGGAAGGCGGAGACTTCATTTACACGGTCGTCAACACTATTGCTGACCTGCCCACCGACGAACAAATGCTCGCCAATGAGTATATTGTCGATTACGATCATCCCCGTATCGGCAAAACGCAGCTGGTCGGTGTCCCCGTTCGCTTGAGCAAAACCCCGGGCGACCCCAAAGGCGCGGCCCCGGAGTTTGGCGAGCACACCGAACGCCTCCTCACCGAACTGCTCGACTATTCATGGGAAGATGTGGCTAAGTTGCGAGAAGAGGAAGTGATTTAACGAGCAACGGCGGGGACCATTCACCGAGTACCGAATAGTAAAGCTTGTACAGAAGGGGTATTGACAGATAAAGGACTCTCGAAAAGTATTTTTGAGATACAAACAGTACACATAAGAGTGAAGTGCGAAAAAGCTATTCCTTATTCTCGATCAGAATTCTTCAAAATGGGACACTAACCCAAAGAGAGATTAAGGCAGAGTGTAGAAGGGAGAGGTCTGACTGTGAAGTCTCTGCTAATGATCGGTGCGTTTATCTCGGGTGTCTGTATCTTCCCCTTCCCAACTGTAGCCCAATCCGAATCGAGCGGCTAGAGTCCGCCGTGGTAGATTTGGAAGCCAGTCCAGTAATGGACCTTGAACCATATATCTCTGTTGAGACGACCGAGACTATCGAAGGTGGCGTCTCTCCGCATGTAATCTTTGAGGGGGTCAATATCCATGTGCACGGCGGCTCCGGCGAGACGGATGATGACGATGGCTCCGACATGATGGATGATGCCGATGAATCGGAGAGTTCGGCAGGCTTGGGGAACCTGATTATTGGCTACAATGAACGAGACTCCAAAGATTTCCAAGACCGGAGTGGATCGCACAATTTGATGATTGGGCCCAAGCACAGCTACAGCGGTTCCGGGGGGCTGGTGGTGGGTCGTAGCAATAGTGTCAGTGGCATCTCTGCCAGCATCAGCCGTGGTAGGCGGAACACGGCGAGCGGCAAGAATAGCAGTGTCGTTGGCGGCGAGGATAACGAGGCCATCGAGAATGCCAGCGTCGTCGGCCTCAGCAGTTCCTCCGCCGAGGCAAACACGACCGAGCGTGGGCTGGTGGAGTTGGCGACCGACGCCGAGACGCAGGCCGGGACGGATACTGAGCGGGCGGTCACGCCAGCGAGTCTGAACAGCGCGCTCGAGGTACTAGGATCTGTGCTGCCCGCTGGCACCGTGCCAAGCGGCTTTTTACCCTGCGACGGCTCAGCGGTTTCCCGCACTGACTACGACGACCTGTTCAGGGTCATTGGGACTACGTGGGGCGCTGGTGACGGAAGTACCACCTTCAATGTGCCGGATTTGCGCCGACGGGTAATGATTGGCTCCGGCGGCACACAGGTCGCAGGGCCAGGGCCAGGGGTGGGCGACCCCGGCGGAGCCGAACAACAGGCCTTGAACACCGGCCAATTGCTGAGCCATAGCCACCGCCAGTCCAGCCATAATAGCATTGGGTCGCATTCGCATAGCGTTAGGTCGCATACGCACAGCGGGCCGAGCCACCCGCATTATGTCCCCTCCCACACTCACGCCGTGCGAGCTCACAGGCACACTACTCCGAACCACACTTATACAGTTGAGTATCGCGATGAGAGCGGTTGGTGATGCTAATTCTAACAATATGCCTGACGGGCTTTGCGTGCTCCGTCGGGCGTGACCGCTCTGCTGACTAGCCGCCCACTACTGAAGAACGTGAATACTAGGTCCCCTTTCGACATCCTCCCGCGCTCGCCTTACTCTTTTGATCGCTCGCTCGCTCGCTTCCGGCGTTTTGCGAACGAGAACGTCGATCTGGTTGCGAGAAATCAGTACCAACGCCTGCTCGCGGCTGGTCGCCAACTGGCGCTGGCCACGGTAACGGATACCGGCACGCGGGCCAAGCCGCGGCTGAGGGTGGAATTACGCAGCCCGTCCAGGGTCGCCCTCAGGCAGGCGGAATTTCGTGCCCAGCTTAGTCATATCCTGTGTGCTGACTTTGACCTCAGACCGTTTTATCGCTTAGCGCGTCAGGACGAGGCGTTGGCGCCGTTGGTCAAGCGCTTTCGTGGGCTGCGTATCACCTCCAGCCCGACGCTGTTCGAGGCACTGGTCATGGCGGTCCTCTCCCAGCAGGTCAACCTCACTTTTGCTTACTCTATTAAAAAGGAACTGGTTGAAGCGTTTGGCCGTAAGTGGCGGAGCAAGGGACACACCTATTACGCGTTTCCCGAGCCGACGCGATTTGCCGGCCAGAGCCTGGAGACCATGCGCGGCTTCCGGCTGAGCAATGCCAAGGCCGGCACGCTGATTCGCCTGGGCGAAGCGTTTGCCTCTCGAGCTTTGCAGCAGAGCGAAATCGCTCAACTCTCAGATGAAGCAGCAATTGAGGCCCTGATCCAACTCAAAGGGATTGGTCGCTGGTCGGCGGAAACCGCGCTGATGCGTGGCTTGGCCAGACCCGACGTGTTTCCGGGCGGCGACTTGGGCGTGGTCAAATATCTTGCCCAGGGCATGCTGGGAAAAAAAGAAAAGGCGACCGAAACCGAAATGCGGGCCTTTGCCGAGCGCTGGCGTCCGTATCGTGGGCTGGCCCTCGTCTATTGCTATGCGGAGCTCGCCCGGCGGCGGGCCGAGCGCACCATATGAACAGTTGAGGATTGAATTATTGATATAAGTCAAAACAGAAATCGATCTCGAATCTGCACCCCACAGAACCTGGACGGAAAGCTCCCGTCTGCCGGCGCACGAGATAGTTGACAGGATACTCTTGCAAAACCCAGCGGTCCGCCAGGAGATGTATTGAATCTGAAAGCGTCTCTTTAATTTCATCAAGATCGGCGTTAATCGCACCAATCCGACAAACAAAATGAGCCCTCTGTTGAAGAAGTGGGCGAAGAGCACGCCAGGATTCATGCAGGAAAGATCAGTAGTCTGAAGCTCTCGTATGTCTGTTGTCTTTTGAATATTGGCTAGAGGTTGGTTCTGTAGCGCCACCAAGAAACCAAAGCCGAAGTCACTGATCTTCCTCAAAATTCGTTACATTTAAATACGGTGGTGAGGTGATTATACAATCGACCGAAGATTTGAACGCGGCAGCGACACGAGGAAGAGCCCGGACATCCGACAAATACGCTTTCCCTCATGTAGACGGACGTGGCGATTCGTATCTGAAGGCTGGTTTTCTCCGCAGCACATCAAAGACGTTGTGCTGCCTGGGCCATAGGTTTTTCGTCCGCCAAAACCGAAGAGAATACGTGGGTTTTGTACTGATTGTACGCGGCATCTGATTGCCAAAGTATGAGGCGGCTAGCGCCATTTCTCCATGTAAGGAGCCGAGGGCCAGAGCTGTTATGAAGCGCTCAACTCTGAATGTTTTCCATTTGAGAACACTCCGCAGATAGAGAATTTGCTTGAGGGTTGTAGGGTAGAAAGCTCGTTTGAAAAACGGCGGGAGCGCTGCACTTTCGGCCTGAAACTCCGATGCGTTATAACCCTGCTCCAAGTGCTGTAGACGGCGCTCTACCGAACTACGAGCCGGACTCTCGATCTTTGCTCCAGTGAGTACGTAAGCAACGGGGTTAACATCATTACCGAGTCCGGTACGGTCCATGAGCACGGCTTGGAACGGTGCCGTGCCGCGCCCGGAAAACGGGTCTAAAACGCTTTGACCAAGTTGCGTGCAACGCTCAATCCATTTTTCTGCGAACTGTGCGGGGAACATCGCGAAATATGGGCAGAGGGGGTGAAAACAATGTCGCATCTTTCAGCCGTCCTCGTTCCAGACCGTTTCTTTGACGTTATCCGCCCGAACGGTTTAGCTTTAGCTTTGTCGCTTCGTTCCACGCACGAATATCATCCGGTGGGTCTTGCTCGTAAGCGCTGTGCGCAATTCGACACCGATCAAATAGAATACCCGCTTGTTTTGCCTTTTCGTACCAGCCTCGTTTGCTAAGCCGAAACGGCGTAAAAAATCCTCTTAGCGGGTCAACGGCCGGTGCTTCCTGTAAATGGGTGTCTATAAAAGACCTGGGCTGGAGTTCGGAGAGCTTATCCTCCCAATTTTTTCCGGCTGCGCATTGGCCGAATAACATAACCTGAGCCTGTCTTTTATCAGGGAAGGACTTCCACGCTATGATATCTAGTCCTGCGTCCTTTACGTGTTGAGAACTGCTTCGCCTTCTAGGGCTACTCCCTTCCCCTGTTGCTCGACAGACTTCTTCCAGCACCTTAATAAAGTTACTTGGCAGAGTCCTACGTGGAAACCCGAAGTGCAGTGACTCTCCGGCGACATAGCCTTTTGCCGCAACTGCTGCGACTTTTTCAAAAAGCCGCGTTGGCTTTCCCTTTGCCCTATCGTTACCTATCCCTGGCCATGACAGGAGTAAGCAAAAGATGTAGGCCCAGTGATCTCCATTCTCCTGAGCCTGTAAGACAGAGGGGCTCAGGCTGAATGGATAACTTTCGCGACACGCCTCAGAACGCTCTTCAAGTTCGGAGAAAGTATCGTCAACAAGTGTCTCGACATCGCTCTCTTCGTCTTCCGGGATGCCCATTCGTACCAGCTCACGGCGGAGGTCGGCAGCGCTGACGTTTTTATCGTCAGCAAGAAGGGCTCGTAATTCCAGCCAGTCTGCGAGAGTGATAGGGTCAGACGCCGGCGGCGGGATTGATGGCATGTGTCAACGTCTCTGCGTCCGACTGGAACGCGGGGAGTGATATGTATGCACGTTGTTATGAATATTATCGGCGAGACGCTGGATATTCTCAGCCGTATCAAGCAGATCTTTCTCGCCTCTATAGCCCTCCAGAATCAAGCCATTGGCCTGTTGCAATTCGTATCTGGCACGTGTCAGTGCTTCGCGTAGTCGCTTGGTCTCACCAAGACCGACTTTATGGGCATTTTCTAGCTCAAGACCGCTACGCAATGAGGCCAACGAGCGTGGATTTTGAAGAACAGTGTCGAGTGTCCTCAAATCGGGATTCTGCGTTTTAATAATCGGGGCGATGCCTTCCGTCTTACTCCCGTAGAGCCACGTCATCAGTTCTTTCAGGTTGGATAGTTTCTTTTTCGTAACGGGATGTTGTGTACAGCCTGCGTCTTTCTTGAGTCCTAAGTGCTGTTGGAAGCCAGTGTAATCAAGCCCAGTATACAGATGGGAAAGGGAGAAATGCTTCTTGCCGCGGTCCTCAATGTCGTAGTCGGCTTGTTCACGTGCCTGGTTGAGCACCATGAGGCCTCGATACAGCCGTTGAACCGTTTTATGTCTATCACCAATGCTGTCTGCAATGTCTTTGAGACTAACCTCGAAATTCTTATGAACCCGAGCAATGTATTGGGCTTTGCTCCAGGAATCCCAGGTCAGAGGACCGTTCACATGACGAAATCCAAGATAGGTCCAGAGACTCTTGCGGTTAGGGTATACGCTGACCGGTAAAGTCTCCAAACTTTTTCGGATACTGCGGCGCAGAGTGGGTATATCAGTGGCGCGGAGTCTCTCCTGAAGTTGAGTATCTCTCAGAATTTTAACAGTCGCAAGCCGACGATTGCCTTCAACAACGATAAAGCGGTTAGCTCCCTTGCCGGTTTCCTCAATGACAAAGAGCGGTTCTTCGGGAAAGTAGCCGTTCTTCGCTATGGACCATGCGAGTTCATCCAGAGACCCTTCCGTCCAGAGTGTCTTGAGAAGCGTTTCCTGATCGGCGTCTTGCATGGTCCCCGCTAATCGAGGGTTATGCGTGTCCAGAAGAAGATTGTCCGTCGCAATCCATTGGAGAGGGTCTTCTTGATCGGAGCTTGCTGGTAACAGTTCCGATTTTTTTCTAGCCATATTTGGGCCCCTGCGTTTAATTTAATCAGAACATCCCCGAAATTTTACCGTTCTCATCCATACGCATTCCGGCCGATGCAGGTCTTGTACCCAGGCCGGGCATGGTCAGCATGTCCCCGGTGAGGGGGACGCAGAAACCGGCTCCGGCCGAGAGGCGAATTTCACGCACGCTTAGCACAAAGTCTCGCGGCCGGCCGTAGCGTTTTGGGTCGTCGGACAGCGACATCTGGGTCTTGGCCATACAAATGGGCACCTGGTCATACCCCAGGTCGTTGATCCGCTTGAGGTCGGTGCGCGCGCGTGGCAGCAGGGTGATATCCGCCGCGCCGTAGACTTTTTGGGCAATGGTCCGAATCTTGTCCTCAATCGGCATTGCCGCTGGATACAGCAGTCGCTGTACCGGAGCCGGCCCGTCGCAGGCTTGCACCACCGCCTCGGCCAGCTCTAGCCCGCCTTCTCCTCCCCGGCCAAACACATCAATGACTATTGCCTCTACGCCCAGGGCCTTGCTTTCCTCTACAACCAGTTGCAGCTCCTCCTCGGTATCGGTGGCAAACCGATTCACCGCCACAATTGGCCGGAGGCCAAACGCGCCCAGGCTCTCAACATGTTTGGCCAGATTTTCCATGCCTTGCCTCAGGGTTGACAAATCGGGTGTGTTCACATCTGCCACCGGCGTCCCGCCGTGCATTTTGAGCGCCTTGACTGTTGCGACCAGGACCACCGCGGCGGGCCATAGGTCGGCCTCGCGACATTTGATATTGAGAAATTTCTCTCCGCCCAGATCAAATCCGAAGCCGGCTTCGGTCACCACATAATCGGCGTAGCGCAGGGCCAGTCGCGTGGCGAGAATACTATTACAGCCATGGGCGATATTGCCGAACGGCCCGGCATGGATGAAGGCCGGCACGCCTTCCACGGTCTGAACCAGGTTGGGTTTGAGGGCGTCTTTCAGAATAATGGCCATCGCCTCCGGTGCATGAATCTGGTCTGCGGTGACCGCCTCTCCCCGGGATGAATAGCCCAGCACAATACGTGCCAGACGCCGAATGAGGTCCGCGGGTCCGCTCGTCAGGGCCAGGACCGCCATCACTTCCGAGGCCGCGGTGATGTCAAAGCCTTCTTCGCGCGGGACGCCCATAAGACGCCCGCCCAGGCCCAGCACGATTTGACGCAACGCGCGGTCATTCATGTCCATGACGCGGCGCCAGCGAATCTGACGGACATCCAAATCCACCGTTCGATGAAATATGGCGGCGTCCATCATGGCCGACAGCAGATTGTGGGCGGAACTGACAGCGTGAATGTCGCCGGTGAAGTGCAGGTTGATATCCTCCATGGGCAGGACTTGGGAGCGACCCCCGCCGCAGCCTCCGCCTTTCACCCCAAAGACCGGCCCCATTGAGGGTTCGCGTACCGCCACAGTTGCTTTTTTGCCGAGACGGGTCAGGGCCTGGCCTAGGCCTATCGTCGTGGTAGTCTTGCCTTCGCCGGCAGGGGTTGGGTTAATGGCAGAAACAAGAATCAGCTTGCCCCGGGTCTGGGTGGGCGCGGCGGAGAGAGCCTCAAGCGCGATTTTTGCCTTTACGCGCCCGTAGGGCTCAAGGTGCTCTGGTGGTAACGATAGCTGAGCGGCGATTTCTTCAATCGGCTTCAAGCGGACGGACTGGGCAACGGCAAGGTTTTGGTCTCGGCTCATAAAAAGTGAACGTACCCAGCTTTTTTGTCTGATGGAAGGGTCCGTTTACTCTTTTTCGTCCGGTTCCCTTTCCTCACAGCATGGCCTCGCCTTGAGGCAAACGCAGGAACTGAGGAGACGATCCTCTACAAAATTCGGGCATTCGACTATCACGAATGATGGCCCACGCTCCTGACCAGCAGGACAGCGCGTGCTATGCTGAACCAAGCGCAGGAGTTGACATGGCAGAACACTCTCCCTCCGGTCGTCGTGTGTTGAATTTCGCCCTCAGCCTGGTGGTGAGTGGGGGCTTTTTATATCTGGCGTTTCGCAATGTTCAGCTTGCTGAATTGGGAGTCGCCCTCGGCCGGGTGAGGGCTGACTGGCTGTGTGTGGCCGTCGTCGTCAGCCTGCTTATCATGGTGATGCGTGCCTGGCGCTGGCAACTGGAACTCCGGCCCCTCGAATATGTACCGATCGGCCGGCTGTGGGTCGTGACCTCGGTCGCCTATATGGCCATCAATCTGCTCCCGGTGCGCCTGGGCGAGGTCGTTCGTCCCTGGCTCTTGTCCCGTCGCTCTCAGGTGTCCATCTCAAACGTCATCGGCAATCTGGTGGTCGAGAAGATGATGGACTCGATTTGTATCGTTTTCTATCTGCTGGCCGGACTGCTGCTTATTGAAAGCCTGCCCGTATGGGTCCGGCGCGGCGCTCTGGTCCCAGCCGTTATTGCCGGCGTCTTCGTGTCAGTGGTCCTGCTGTTTTGGTGGAAGGGGGAGGCGTTTGTCGATCGCTGGGTCCTGCGCCTGCTCCCGGAGCGCTTTGGCGACCGGGTCAAAAGCATTCTGGCCGCCATCACCGACGGGATGCGCATTCTGCCCAATCCCGGCCTGCTCTTTGCCGTCTTTGCGGTCTCCCTGATCGTCTGGTTTCTGCCTATTGTGTCGAGCTATATCATGATCCGCGCCTTTGATTTGTCCGCGCCTTTTAGCGCGGCCCTGGTCATTTTCATTTTTATCAGCTTTGGCACGGCGCTGCCGAATCTGCCGGGTATGATCGGACCGTATCAATACGCGTGTCAGCTCGCCCTTGGCATCTATGGGGTAAGCGACGCTGACGGTCTGGCCTACGGCCTGGTCCTCAACGCGGTTCAGTTTCTGACCTTGATCGGCCAGGGGTTAATCGCCCTGCCTATTGCCAGGGTGAGTTTCTCCGATCTTCGACAGGCCGGTGATCGTCTGGCCCAGCAGAGGGCGGAGGCGGGCTAGGGGATCAAATTTTCCTTATCCTGTAACGGCAGGGTGCGCCGTCAGCGCCAGATTTTCCCTGGGTTCAGGATGCCCTTGGGATCAAAGACGTGCTTAATACCCTTCATCAGCGCAAGCGCGGCACCGTGTTCTTGGGCAACATATTTCTGGCTGCCAAGACCAATGCCGTGCTCGCCTGAAGCGGTTCCTCCCAGAGACAGGACAAAAGCAACCATCTCATCTTTGGCCTGATTGGCGACGGCCCAGCGCTGTTCGTCCGCCGGGTCTTCGCGCAGGAGGGCGTGCAGAATGCCAAGCCCGGCGTGGCCAAAGGTGTGCAAGACAACGCCGTGCCGCTCGGCAACCGCATAGCTCTGGTCAATCACCTCAGGCAGGCGCGAGATGGGAAATCCCATATCCGTGCGAATCGTTTTGGCGCGCGGGTTGAGGGCCTGAATCGCGCGGGTGGTAAAATGGCGAATTTCCCACGGATTGCGTCCGCCGGGCAGGACAATCCGTTCGCCCTGCTGCTCTTCACACAGGCCCTGGGCGGTATCGAACACTTCCTCAACCGCACTCTCGGAACCGTGGACCTCAAGAAACAACGAGGGCCGCTCGGTGAGACCAAAATCCTGAAAGCGGTTGAGGGCGGCGATGGAACGTTGGTCAAGAAACTCGACCGCGGCCAGATCAACCCCATAGCGCATCATCGCCGCGATTGCGGTCACCGCCGCTTTTTCAGAAGGAAAGGTAAACGCGCCTTGTTTCCGCCCCTGCGGCAGACCGACCAGAGAGAGCGTCAGTTCGGTCGCAATGCCCAACGTTCCTTCAGACCCGACGAGCAGCCCCAGCAGATGATAACCCGACGACGTTTTCCGGCTACGCGTCCCCAGCTTAAGGACCTCGCCGGTGCCGGTCACCACGGTGGCGGCTTTGACATGAGCGCGCGTCCCGCCGTATTTGACCGAATAGATACCGCTGGCATTATTCGCCACCATCCCGCCAATCGTTGCCACATCGGAACTGCCACCGGGTGACGGCGGGAAAAACAGGCCATCCGCCTTGAGTTGGTCATTCAGATCGTTATAGACAATGCCGGGCTGAACCGTGACCTGAAGGTCTTCCGCATGCACGGCCACAATGCGATTCATACGCGAGAGGTCCGCAACGATCCCGCCCCGGACCGGAATCGGATTGCCTTCCAGGCTCGACCCCGCTCCCCGTGCCGTCAGCGCCAGCGTCTGATCATAGGCATAATGCACGACCCGGCGGACGTCCTCGGTCGTCTGGGGCCAGACAACGACCTCGGGGAACGTCGGCGGACAGGCCGACTCGTCGTGCGAGGCAAGCTCCAGGTCGGCGGGCCGGGTAGAGACCTGCTCCGAGGAAAGCAGCGCTGTCAGGTCGTGTGTGAGAGACATGGGGTTACCCGAACGGCTGATCAATGTCAGCAGCGAGCAGTCCGTCGTCGCGGCGTTTGGGCCGCCTGTTCTGGGCTAACACCTTCTTGCGCAAGCGGATGGACAGCGGCGTGACTTCGACCAGTTCATCTGCGGCGATCCATTCCAGGGCGTCTTCCAAATCCAGGCCTTTATACGGAACGAGGCGCACTGCCTCATCCCGTCCCGCAGCACGCACATTGGTCAGCTTCTTCTCCCGACACACGTTCACATCGAGGTCCTTGTCGCGCGCATTCTCTCCGACCACCATGCCTTCATACACGCGCGTGCCGGCCGGGATAAAGAAGACCCCGCGCTCCTGCAAATGAAAAAGCGAATAGGGCGTGGCCAGCCCTTCACGGTCTGCCACCAGGGCGCCGTTGCTGCGGTTCTGGATTGGGCCATGCCAGGCGGCATAGCCGTTGAAGAGCGTATGCATAATGCCCGTGCCGCGTGTCTCCGTCAGAAAGCGCGACCGAAAGCCGATCAAACCGCGCGAGGGAACGGCGAACTCCAGACTGACCCGGCCCGATTCCGGGGGAGCCATATGCGTCAACAGCCCTTTCCGTTGGGCCATGAGTTGAGAGACCTGGCCGACATAGTCTTCCTGGACATCGATGGAGACCAGTTCCATCGGTTCCTGGAGTTGGCCCTCAATGTCTTTCACAATGACCGTCGGCTTGGAAACCTGGAGTTCGTAGCCTTCCCGCCGCATGGTTTCAATCACCACTGAGAGCTGGAGTTCGCCCCGCCCCATCACCCGAAAGGCATCCGGGGAATCGGTCTCTTCCACGCGCAGACTCACGTTTTTATGCACCTCGGCCAAGAGCCGTTCGCGGATACGGCGCGACGTCACATATTGTCCTTCCCGCCCCGCCCAGGGGCCAGTGTTCACCCCGAAGATCATGGCCAGCGTCGGATCATCAATCTGAATCGTGGGCAGGGCGACCGGATTGTCATTATCAGAGATCGTCTCTCCAATCTGAATCTCTTCGACACCGGCTACCGCGACAATATCGCCAGCCTGCGCCGACGCGATCTCGTGCCGTTTCAGCCCCTGCCAACTATACAGCTGGGCGATCTTACACGGCACGCGGGAGCCATCGTCGCGACACAGCGTATAGGCGGCCATGCTCTGCAGCTCGCCCTGCATAATGCGCCCGATAGCGATCCGACCGACATACTCATTATAGTCCAGGTTGTTCACGTGGAACTGCACGGGACCGTCCAGCGCGTGGGCCGGCCCGGGCAGGGCCGAGACAATCAGGTCGAAGAGTGGCTGAAGACTATGCCCCTCCTCGTCCAAATCGCGTTTGGCAATCCCGGCCCGGGCGTTGGTGTATACCACGGGAAAGGCGAGCTGCTCGTCTGAGGCATCGAGATCAATGAAGAGGTCATAGATGGCATCCAGCACGGTGGAGACCCGCGCGTCCTGCCGGTCAATTTTGTTAATGCAGACAATCGAGGGTAACCTGGCCTCCAGGGCTTTCTTCAGGACAAAGCGCGTCTGGGGCAGCGGACCTTCCGAGGCGTCCACCAAGAGCATCACTCCGTCAACCATGGCCAGCGAGCGCTCGACCTCGCCGCCGAAATCTGCGTGGCCGGGCGTGTCGACAAAATTGATTTTTACACCGCGATACGAGAGCGCGGCGTTCTTGGCCAGGATGGTGATGCCGCGCTCTCGTTCCAGCGCAAACGAGTCCATCACCCGCTCGGCCACCCGTTCATTGTCCCGAAAGGTGCCGCTCTGTTTGAGCAGGGCGTCAATCAGGGTGGTCTTGCCATGATCGACATGGGCGATAATGGCGACGTTTCGAATATCATCACGCCGGGGCGTGCCGTTGTGCAAAATCGTATCCTCCTACATTTTTACTTTTTCTCTTACCAAAAACTCAAAGTCCACCTGTCCTCGGACTGTGGGCGTTCTTCCGGTTGCGCGCCCGTTCCGGACTGTGGGCGGCCCGCTATCGGAAAGCTGCGGCGGGCCAACTCGCTCACTCCCGTGCATCCAGCCGACGGAGCTGGCCGGTCCAGCCGAGAATCCGCCGGTCAGCAGTCACCAGTTGATGACCTCCCAGCAGCGCGGTCGCCACGATCAGGCGATCGGCAGGATCGCCAGGCAGACTCGCGGGTTCGGCGGCACGAGTACCGATCTCGCCATCCACCGGGATCTCGACCAGACCGTCGTCCAGAAGGGTACGACGCCACGAACCAATGTCTTGCAGCAAGCGCACCCTGCCCTTATCGCGCAGCATGGCGACTTCCCAGAATGAGATCGCGGAGACCGCGACGGCTTGCGCTGTCCAGGACGGCTCAAGCGCTTCGCGAGTCCGCTGTCCGAGCCTCTGGTCTCCAATGCGCAGCCAGAGCAGAACGTGGGTGTCCAGCAGGATCACAGCCGGCTGCTCTGGTTCGTGTCCGCCATTGCGTCCCATTCCACATCAATCGGTTCCATAACGTCGCCGTGTATCTGAAGGATATCCCGATCACGGCCAAAGGGCGTTTGCGGAGTCGGGCGGTAGGGTGTTAACCGCGAGACCGGGCGGCCGTTCTTCGTGATGATGATCTCAGTGCCGCCCTCTGCGACTTCGTCCATGAGCTTGAGGCATTTAGCCTTGAACTCCGACGCTTTCATGGTCCGTAGGCTTCGCGCTCTATCGATTCTCTCTTTCATTGGCCACCTTCTCTCTTGGCTGTTCGTCTGAGCGTATATGGCTCTGATTATATGGTTATAACCATGGTCATGACCATATAATGCCGTGCGACACCCTGCAACGTGGCCAACGCCTCATCTCCTCCCTACACCATGTATTTCACCATACCGCCGTCAATGTCATAGGCCGCACCCGTAATAAAACTCGCCCGCTCCGATGCCAGAAAGGTCACCAGGCTGGCAATCTCTTCGGGCCGGCCGAAACGACCCAGCGGAATATTCGCCTGCGCAAACCCTTCGATCATCCCATCCGGGTCTTCAGGGTTAATGATCTTTGCGGCGTTCTCCCATAACGGCGTCCGCACCGGCCCCGGACACACGACGTTGACCAGGACGTTGTCTTTGGCGACTTCGTCGGCCAGGGTTTTGGTCAGGCTGATCACCGCCGCCTTGGTCGCATTGTAATCAATCATGCCCCCGCCCGGTTGCTTGCCGAAGATCGACGAGATGTTGATAATCCGGCCCCACTGCTGCTCGCGCATGCGCGGCAGGGCGAGGCGGGAGCAGCGCAGCACACTAAAAAGATTCGCATCGATATTTTCTTGCCAGGCCTCATCCGGCAGATCAAGCAATTGACTCAAATGCGTCCCTCCGGCGTTGTTGACCAGAATATCGAGGCGTCCGAACCGTTTTTCTGTTTCGGCAAAGAGCTTTTCGATGTCCGCTACCAGGGTCATATCGGCTTGTATTGCCAGCACCTCGGAGCCCAGAGCGCGTGCGGCCTGGTCAAGTTGCTCCCGGTTGCGGGCACACAGCGCAACTTTCACCCCTTCTTGGATAAAACTCTCCGCAACGGCGTGGCCAATGCCATAACTCGCGCCGGTGATGATTGCCACACGGTCCTGTAAACCAAAGTCCATAGGTCCCTCCTCATAGTGCGGAATGCGGGATCGCCCAAGTTGATTGCGCGCCCATTGTCCTGGCATTCCTGAGCCTGTCAAGAGGAAAAATGAAAATCGGCCCGGCGTCCGTAGCGCGGTGGCGTTGCGCGTCTCGCCCAGGAAGCGCAAGATGGAGACGAACCTGTTCCGGCGCGAGAAGACCTTCCTGCCGTAATACGGGAGCGACCCTGCTGGACTGCTGTTGCCATGCTGAAAGCTGTCTTTTTTGATTTTGACGGAACCTTGGCCGACGATGGGGCAACGATCGACCGAGCCCTCAAGGCCGCGTTTGCGATGATATGCGAACACTGGCCGGATCTCAGTGCGGCGGTGCTTGAATCAACCTATCGTCAGATCTCCGATCGTGCCTGGGGAGATTATGACCGCTACCTGCGTCCCCTGGGGTCAGCGGAGGCCATGCTCACCTCCCTGTGGCAGCAAACCCTTGAACGGTTTGGCCACGATAACGCAGAAGTCGCACACGCCGCAGCCACGACCTACTGGCAAAGGCGGTTACGCAACTGTCAACCGTATCCCGATGTGTTGCCCTTTCTGGCAGGCCTGACCCAGCGCTTTCATGTGAGTCTGCTCACCAACGGCGCACCCAGCATGCAGCGGGCCAAAGTGCGAGCCGCCGGTCTCCAGGAGTATTTCCGCGATATCTTTGTTGGTGGCGAATTTGACCAGGGGAAACCCGCCCCTTTTATCTTCTCTGCCGCCCTCAGCGCTGCCAACTGTCGCCCCGAAGAAGCCGTGTATATCGGCGATTCTCTGCTGCACGATGTTGTGGGGGCCCGAAAAAGTGGTCTGCATAGCGTCTGGCTCAATCGGAGGAGGCGACCCAAACGCGAGGTCCTTCAGGCCTATCAGGCTGACCCTCTCGACCAGTTGGCCCAGCCCGATTTCGAGATTACCCAGCTCTCGGCCCTGCCAGCTTGTCTCGACCAACTCTAGGGCCTGTCTGTATTGCTCTTTTCCGTTTCTTATACCCTTGCCCGAACAGCCTCCCACTGATAGCTGAGGCACTGCGAGCAGAAGAGACCGGCATGGAAAAAAACGCCTATAAAATCCTGTTGTTCAATTATTATCGGGATGCCGAATTACGCGGGGCAGACTTGATTCTGCGGTTGATCAATCTCGCGGAGAACCAGAACATCCAAGAAAAGCTGGCCCGCCATCTAGCGGATGCGACCAATCACGCCTGGCTGTGGACCGAGCGGATTCTGGCGCTAGGTGGCGAGCCCATGCGGATTGATAATGGCTACCACCGTCAACTCCGGCGCAAGGCTGGCCTGCCGGCGAATTTCCTTGACCTGCTGGCCCTCACCTGCGTAGTGGCCGAGCGCGCGCACAAGCGCTACGCCGAGCATGCCGCCCGGTCCGATGTCGCTCCGGAGACGCTCAAGATTCTGCACGAGATGCAGACAGACGAGAAGGTGCACCTGACCTGGATTATGGAAAAGATCGCTGAACTTGAGGCCAAAGAGGGCAAGGAAAAGGTGGACGCCGCCCTCCGGCACTATCGGGAGATTGAGGCGGCTGTTTTTGCCGATATGCAGCAAGAGGAACAGCGCGCCCTCGCCCAGGTCGGACCGGACGAAACCGTCTGAGACTATGCGAGCTGCTCAAATCTTCTTTTTCTGATTGGCTACGTAGTCGACCAGGAGATATTCCCCCAGATTGTCCGGGCGGGTGTAAAAGGCACGGCCACGGTTCATCTTGGTCATTTTGTCCACAAAAGTACGCAGGCTCGGGCTGTCGTCGAGCATGAAGGTATTAATCGTAACTCCTCGCTTGGTGACTTTCTCTACCTCTCGCAGGGTCTCCTGGGCCGCCCGCATACTGATGCCCCCGAAAGACAGGGGCCATTCACAGTAGAGCCGACCCTTCGAAAAATAGGCGGTGGGTTGGCCATCCGTCACCACAATGATGTGCTGATTATGACCGGGATGGCGACGCAGCAGGTCGCCGGCAAGCCGCAGACCGTCCTGGAGGTTGGTAAACGGGTCGCCCATATTCCAACTCGCCTCGGGCAGGTCTTTGACCTTGAGTTCCACGGCCCGCGTAAAAAACCCGACAATCGAGAAATAATCCCGCGGATAGCGGGTGCGGATCAAACTCTCCAGCGCCAGCGCGACCTTTTTCGCCGCTCCGAAGCGACCTTCCCAACTCATGGACCAGCTCATATCGAGCAGGAGGACGGTCGACGTGGTGGTCGTGTGGTCGGTATCGAAGATCGTGAAATCCCCCGGTTGGATAGACACGGGGACGCCCGTGTTCCGCTGTATGGATTTTTTGAGCGTCCCGACCAGGTCGAGATGCAGCGGGTCACCGTACTGGTAGGGCCGGGTTTCGTCCATTTTGATCTCGGCCACGCCACGATGGTCTGTGGCGTGCGAGCCGTTCCGGTCGCGCAGCAGATTGGTATAGATGTCTTGCAGAGCGAGCTGACCAATCCGCCGCACGCCTTTTGGCGACAACTGCACCCGGCCCTCGCGGGAGATCAAGAACCCGGCCTCTTCTAATAACGACTGCATCTGCTGGAGATTCTGGAAGTCCTGGCTGGCGGCCTGACCGATCAATTCCTGGAGCTGTTCCGGGTCTATCTTCTCCGGCTGTCCAGACAGCAGGTTTTGCTCCATCTCCTGCAACTGCTCCATCTCCTCCATCAGTTCCAGCGCTTCCTGATAGCTGAGCGGGCGCGGTCCGTTGAACAGATCGTTGAAGCGGCGCTGAAAGTTCTCCAGCGAGCGAATATTGTCAAACTCCTGCATGAGTTCGTCAAACGCAGCTTGGGCGGCCTCGTCCTCGAACTCATAGTCCGACAGCTTCTCCATTTTCTCGCTCAGGCGTTGCGGCAACTGCTGGAGAAACTGTTCCTTCTCTTCGAGTTCGGGCTGCTGAGGCCGTTTCTGCTCCAGCGTACGCTGCTCCTGATTCAGAATGGAGTCCAGTCGATCCTGCATCTCATCGAGCGAGGAGCGCATATTGGACTCGCGGTAGCGTTTGCGCATCTCTTCGCGCAGGTCACGCACGAGATCGTCCAGGCCCTTGAGTTTATCGTCTTCCTCCCCGAGGCCCTGGCGCATGAGCTGCTCCAGCGCCTTTTGCATATCGTCCGTCGAGGACAGATGTTCGGCCAGTTCTTCGAAGATTTTGTCGGCCGACAGCCGGACACGCTGGCTGCCATCCCAGTCGGTATAGCGAATGGTGATCATGTCAGTCCGGAAGCACGCTCACGGAATGCCGGGATCATAGAGCAACCCGCCCGCCTTTACTATACCCACCGCCCGGCGGAGTGGAGCATAGGAGACGAGCCGACGAGCCTGCTATACTGTCCTGTGGACATACGACGAGTTGATGAGCGCTAGACAGAGACCACAAAGGAGAAAGGGTGAACATGAATTACGTCTTGATTGACTTGGAAAATATACAGCCGGAACACCTGAGTGTTTTAGCCGGGCAGAACCTCAAGGTTCTCGTTTTCGTGGGTCAGAACCAGTCAAAGCTATCATTTGACCTCGTATCCGCGGTTCAGCATTTAGGGAAAAACGCTGAGTACGTCAAAATCCAGGGCAACGGACCCAACGCCCTGGATTTTCATATCGCGTTTTACATCGGCCGGTTTTCCGCCGAAAACAGTGAGTCCCATTTTCATATCATTTCAAAAGATAAGGGGTTTGATCCGCTGATTAAGCATCTTGAATCAAAAGAAATCCGGGTATACCGGCATAAGGCCATCAGCGAGATACCACTTCCAAAGCCTGCAAAAGTAAAAAAAGAGTCCGCTCACGGTTCAAAACCTACGAGTTCAGCCCTACAAGAAGAGCGCCTTCAGAAAATTGTTGAGTTCTTGACTGCCCGAGGCAGTGCAAAACCAAGAAAACTGAAAACTCTTTCCAATTCGATCAATTCATTATTTTCAAAAAGCTTGGGAGAGAACGAACTGAACGCGCTCATAGACGAACTGGTCGAGCGCGGAATTGTTATTGTCAGCAGCAATAAAACAAATGTGAGCTATCAATTGAAAAAGTAATCGTTGTGGAACCGGACTTGAAGCATGAGGCTCAATACAGTCGAACAAGAGCTTTTCGGAGAGCACGAACCTGGAACGTTGAACGAGGCCGAAGCCCCGATACTGCTTGAACAGTACAAACTCTTTGTAGAGACCTCGGAAGCTCTCGTCTCTCGTCGGCAGCCAGTCAACACATTCCTCCTTAAGGAAGGACAGTAACGTCAGTCTGTTACCACGCTAGGCGCAGCGGCTTTTCTCTCCCTCTCTCCCAGCAAACGATTCTCGTCGGGGATAGCCGAATCACCTTTCCCATTCGGCTCTTTCTGGTGCGGAAGGTCCTGTGTCGGAGGAATCGTTGAATATATAGAGAGGTCTCAAGCACGGGGCCACTGATAAAGACAATGCAGTAGTTTTGGTGGCACAATTGGCGACGAAAAAAACCCTCATCGCGGGTAAAGAATGTTTCGGACTTTCTACTATGGAGATAGCGAAGAATTTCTTCGAGGTCCTGCCATTCTGGACGGCCTATATCGCGGGCCTATCTGTTGCGGTCTGAGCCGTGCTAGGCGCAAGCTCTCGACTTGATGCTCAGGAACGTCATGGTCAAGGATAATCACGCCGCGGTTTTCGTCTTTGGCAGGACCTCGCGGGCGATCCCTTGTTGGCTGAAGCTGAGCGCTTCCCGCACCGCCTCAGCCGAAACCAAGCTCCCATACTCCTGAGCAATTTGATCGGGTTTCCATCCGGCCTGGAGCAGTTCCAAGGCATCCGCCACTAGAATACGGGTGCCCCGGAAAATTAATCGTCCCCCGCACACGCGGGTATCCGTAGCGAGGTGCTGCCCAATTTCGACACGAGCCATGAAAGACCTCCAGAGCAGAAAAGGATATGAAAAACACCGGAGAAAGACAAGCACAGCGTTGAAGTGTTCTCTCACCGTGGATAGCAATGCTCCGCGCTAGTTTTCTTTCCCTGCCAACCACCAAGGTGGCAGATGTATCAAGTGAATCCCCGGCTTGCGATCAAGATTGATGGAAGTTAAATTGAGGCCTGAGGGGAAAGCGCGGTTGGACAGTGGTTCAAGCAGTTTCGAGAGCAACTTGGAACAGAACGTGCGAAGGTGCTGACTGATGTAGGGAAAACTATGGCGGTAGCATCTTTCATTGGAGCAGGTACTCTCCTCCGTACTTCGTTTCTTTCCTCAACGGTTCTCATAGGAGTTGGTCTTGTCTTTCTGACTTTCGCCGTGCTCTTGTCCGAACCGCCGCAAGGGAGGACATAACAGTGGACTATCTCTTGTTATTGCTCATCGGTTTTGTCGTCGGATGGCCTCTTCTCTGGTGGGCGAGTAAACAACCGTAGACCCTGCTCTCTTTCTCTCATCAACTTTCGTCCTCTTTCCTTCAGGCCGCGTACAGCCGGCGTTGCAGGTCGTTGACCGCTGCGCGCAACTGACGACCACTGCCAAAGCGCGACGCCAACCCAACGACGTTGCCCCACTCGTTAAAGGGCGGCACTTCCAGCACCTCCGGCAGCTTGAATTGTGCGCTGCCGTGTTCGGCGTATTTTTCAATCAGCGTGTCAAGCACCTGGCTGGCGTCAGGGCTAAACTGATGCAGAAAGGCGGATTCCCCACGCCTGAGACGCTCGGCCCGTTCGCGTCGGGTTCGGAACGGCAGGTTGTAGGCGTAGTGGCACAGCAGGTCGAACAGATCGGCCTCGGGCTTGCCGACCATCTCGGCCAAGCTGTCGAGGTCAATGCCCTGGTCGGCCAAACGCTCGATAATCTCGGCCCGGCGGTCGGGGTCGAGCCAGTCCAGGCGTAACTCGAAGGGGCTCCCAAACCTGTTTCAAGCCTTGGGCGATTCCTTTTGCGAATACCTGTCTGGCTTCTTTGTTCGACAGCAACTCGATGTTCTTTCGGGTGGGGTTCTTAAGATTTAGGTCTCCATCGGCCCACTGATACCAAGGCCACCACTCGGTTGGTTCTCTGACGCCGATTTTCTTATTTAGCTTTTCCTTGAGTTCGTCGTACTTGTCTCTATGGTCCACCTGGCGATATCTGGCGCCGAAAAAAATGTAGTCTTCAACCTCAACGCCAAGCCAAGTTCCTTCGGCTGTGTCGCCATAGTGTCGCCATAGTATAGACCGTGCCCATAGTATTTTTTCTGACGTGTGACGAAGCGTTTAATCCTCTCCTCAGAGATATCTGATAATTTTTCGTCCTTAGCGGGAAGGTCTGGAATTTCATCCTTTAGCGCTTTCTCAATTTCGTCCCATAGCCGTTTTAGTAACGAGATTCTTGCACCAATCATGGCCTCCTGTAAGTCATGGACGAGCACGAGGTTGTTGTCCTCTAAACAAAGATTCTTCAAGGCTTCCCTATACACTCCCGTGTAGTCCGTGCCCGTCAGCTTCCGAACGATCTGTCGGTATTGCGCGACCGACTCACGCAACTCGGGCTCGGCGTAGGCGCGTTGCTGACAACGTTCCAGCCAAGGATGAAGATCGTCCTTGTAGGACATGAGTTTGTAGTCGAGATTGCCGACACTATCCTCGGAAGGATCGTGACCATGAAGTGTCAGGTATAGCAGATGTATGTCGCTGTACCCCTGATTCTTTAGTGTCTTGTGGTATCTCTGGAGCTGCTCGGGTTGATCTCCCGCACAGATTTTGTGCTCGGTCACGACCGCCTGTCCGACTGTGTTGGTAATCAGGATATCGATGTGGTCGCTCTCTCGCTCAACCGTTGCGCCGCTCTGTGTAAAGTCCTTCTCGGCAACACTCTGCAAGAAGTCTTCCAGGTTCTCTCTGGCCTCACCCCCGGCTTCCGGTAGTCCAGCAGCGCATGAAGAAACCGGGAGTGAAGATTCACCTCGTCGGTTTCTTTGTGGAGGACGGAGAAGACATTGAAGGGTTCCGGGCGTCCGGCTTCATGCTTTTCGTAAAGCTGAGCCGCCCTGGTTAATAGCGACTTGTATTCGCAATAATTGCCGCTCATCTTCCATCCTCGCGTTTCTGCCGACCTCGGCGGGCCGTGCGTCCGGCGAAGTAGATGCGCCCGTCGGTAAAGGTGCGCTGCTCGTTAATGGTGCGCGGGGGCGTGTCCCAGCCGGCGGCCTGGAGTTTAGGTACGACGAAGGTGCGGCAGGTGTCGGCTTCGGTCAGCACCACGGGTGCTCTTTCTCACGGGTCGGCACACCGCCGGAACAGCTAGGCGCGATAGGTCTGGCGGCCGCCCTGGCGCTCCTTGTTGAGCTTCTGATGCAGGTGCAGCCCTTCCAGGATGAACTCGGTTGCCGTGGAGATGAAGCTTTGCTGGCCATCAACACCCAATGCCGCCAAGCTCTCCTGGAGCCCTTGAATGTTTTGGACGCCCTCCACGTATTGTTGAGACGGCATCATATCCGAAATTTCAACGCCCCCGCCGTCTGCGAAATAGTCGATGACCGGCTGTAAATTTTCGACCCGCATGTATTTGTCGAAGACTTTCTGGACGGCGCGATTGACCAGGCGCTCAATGAGGTCTTCGTCTTTCTGCTCTTCGCCCATGTATTCCAGTTCGATCTTGCCCGCGGTTGAGGGATAGAGCGCGTGCAGGTCGCTGATACGCGGCACGGCTTCGCTCTCGCCCAGGCGCACGGCCCGCTTCTCCGCATTGCTGATCACACTTTCAAAGTTATTGATCGTCATGCGCACGCTCACCCCGGACGACTGATTGATTTCATTGGAATTCCGGGCTTCCATGGTGAGCTGGGCGCAGATCTCCTTTATGAACGGCGGGGTATGAAACACCAGGCCGTCGTGGGCGAACTGGACGGCTTCCTGCTCCATAATGGAGATTTCTTCCTCAATCGAGCGTGGATAATGGGTACGAATCTGGACATCAAAACGATCTTTCAGCGGCGTAATGATACGTCCCCGGCTCGTATAGTCCTCAGGGTTCGCACTTGCCACAATAATCACATCAAGCGGCAGTCGGACCTTGAAGCCTTTGACCTGAAAGTCCTGCTCTTCCATCAGATTGAACAGGCCAACCTGTACTTTCTCGGTCAGGTCGGGCAATTCGTTGACCGCGAAGATGCCGCGGTTCGTCCGGGGGATCAAGCCGTAGTGGATGGTCTCCTCGTCGGCCAGGTAGCGCCCCTCGGCCACTTTAATCGGGTCCACTTCGCCGATGAGGTCGGCAACGGACACATCGGGCGTGGCCAGCTTTTCGGCATAGCGCTCGTCGCGTGACAGCCAGTGGATTTCAAGTGCCTCCCCGCGTTCCGCGGCCAGGCGACGTGCCTGCGGAGAGATGGGCGCCAGCGGATTCTCCGGAATTTCACTATCCCGGATGGTCGGCACATAGTCGTCCAGCAGGGCCGTCAGGCCACGGATCACCCGCGATTTCGCCTGCCCGCGTTCTCCCAGAAAGACGATGTGATGCCCGGCCAGCACCGCATTTTCGATCTCCGGAATCACGGTCTCGTCATAGCCGATAATGCCGGGGAGCAATTTTTCCCCCGCGGAGAGCCGACGGATCAGATTCGCTCGCATCTCCTCTCGCACGGGAAGCACCTGATAGCCTATTTTCTTGAGGTCTCCGACCGTCTGGACTTCACGACGGAGCGTTTCAGTTGGAGTTGTCTGTTGCACAATACTGCCTGCCTTTATTCAGAATATTCCCCTCTGTTGTGTCTCAAAATGCGCTATCTGGAACGGGGCGTGGCCGGATAGGCAAGAACAACCCCGGTCGGGGGCGTCACGCGCTTCGATCTAATCCGCCCGCGCCATCTGTTTCCGGCCTGGTCTCCGTTTCAGATTCGGCTGCCGTAAGAGGCTGGCCGTCAACGCGGAGGCGCAACTCCTTCCCGACCTTGAAGAGCGGAACTTTTTTTGCCGCAACATCGACTACCTCGCCGGTTCTTGGGTTTCGGCCTTCCCGGGCGGGGCGCTGTTTGACAATAAAACTGCCGAATCCACGGATTTCAATCCGTTCCGTCCTGGTCAGGGCCTCGGTCATACTGTCGAATACCGTATTGACCATGACCTCGGCGTCCCGTCGTGAAAAACGAGGATAGTGCTGGGCAACTTCCTCAATCAGGTCTCTTTTGGTCACGCTGCCGTCCCCCATCAGGAAAGCCTTATGATTTCTGTGGGTCTCCGTCGTCCCGGTCAAGCCGCAACTCTTCCCCCAAGATATCCTCGAAGGAGAAGCGCGAACCCTCTCGTTCATGCTTGAGGTAGGCCTCCATTTCCGCTCGCTCCTCACTGCGGCGTAAGGCCTTTACACTCAATCCCATTTTGTGTTCACGGGGATCAATATGGATCACCTCAGCCTCAACCATATTGCCGACCTCAAAAAGTGCTGAGGGTTTCTCCACTCGCTCGGTTGAGAGTTGAGAGATGTGAATCAGCCCTTCAATGCCGCCGGCAACTTCGACAAAGACGCCAAAGTCGGTCACGCTCGTGACTTTGCCGTTGATCCGACTCCCGACCGGATGTTCTTGTTGAAGGGTGACCCAGGGATCAGCGACCGATTGTTTAATCCCGAGCGAAATGCGCTCGTTGTCCACATCAATACCGAGAATAACGGCGTCCACCTCATCGCCTTTTTTAAACAGCTCTGAGGGATGCTTAATCTTCCGGGTCCAATGCAGGTCCGAGATATGCGCCAGGCCGTCAATCCCTTCCTCAACCTCAATAAAGACACCAAAATCAGTGATGCTTTTGACTTTCCCGTGGATGCGGCTGCCCACCGGGTGGGTCGCCCGCACCGTCTCCCACGGGTTCGGTGAAACCTGCTTGAGCCCTAAGGAGATGCGACGGTGGGCGGGGTCAAGGTCGAGGACCACGACTTCGACCTCATCGCCAACCGAGAGCAGTTTCGAGGGATGAGAAATCCGCTTTGTCCACGACATTTCGGAGACGTGCAACAGGCCTTCAACGCCCTGCTCCAGCTCCACAAAGGCACCGTAATCGGCCAGGCTCACGACCTTGCCCTGCACCCGACTGCCGGGCAGATAGCGTTCGGTGACCGACCCCCACGGATCGGGGATGAGTTGTTTCAAGCCCAGAGACACCCGCTCCTTTTCCGCGTCAAACTTGAGCACAACGACCCGAGTCGTCTCTCCGGCTTTAATCATCTCGGATGGGTGACCGATCCGTCCCCAGGACATATCGGTGATGTGCAGGAGACCGTCCAGCCCCCCCAGGTCCACAAAGGCGCCGTAATCCGTAATATTTTTAACGGTTCCCTCAAGGATGACCCCTTCCTCAAGCACCTTCAGGGTCTCTTCCCGAAGCACGGCGCGTTCCTTCTCCAGCACTGCCCGGCGTGACACGACCACATTGGAGCGCGCCCGATTGTATTTGAGGATCGCAAATTTGCCGGTTTTCCCCAGGAATTGATCCAGGTCGCGGATGGGGCGAATATCAACATGAGAGCCCGGTAAAAACGCGGCCACACCAATATCGACGCGCAACCCGCCTTTTACCTTGCCAACAATGGAACCGTCGACGGGCGTGTGATTGTTAAACGCCTCCTCAATGTCCCGCCAAATACGAAATTGCTCTGCTTTCGCACGGGATAAAACAATCCCCTCTTGGTCAGAGTCAGCCGAATCGAAATAGACATCTATTTCATCTCCTTCACTGACCGTGAGCTGTCCATCTCGCTGGCGAAATTCAGCCAGCGGAATATGTCCTTCCGATTTATAGCCGATATCAATCGTGACAAATTCCGGTCCGATGTTCACCACCCGTCCACGGACGATCTCACCCGGTTGAACCGAGCGCATGCTTTCTTCAAACATTTGACCGAAGTCTTCCCCAACACCTTTGCCCGGCTGGGCTGGCGCGGCGGGCGGAGTCTCACTGCCAGTTTCCGCTGTCCCTGCCGACTGGCTCTCGTGTGCTGCCTGGCTGTCAGTGTCAACGTTCCGTGCCTGGGTCTGGTCTTGTGTGGTGGCCTCGCTGTGCGTTGGCGTTGTTTCTTCAACGTTGTTCTGTTCGTTATGTTCCATGTTATGGTTTACCCCCTACGAAGCTCCCGTACCTCGCCTTTGCATACTCTCCTCTCGGCGAGGTTGCAAGAGCTACGAGCCCGGTTTTCCCTTTTTGCTTTCAATACTTGCATGGGCATGGACTAATTCGGCCATGCTGTCAACTACTTCTGCCTGGGTCAATGCAGTGGTATTGATGCGTATGGCATTGGCCGCCGGTCGGAGCGGAGCATGGGCCCGCTCGCTGTCCCGACGGTCTCGTTCCGCCATCTCTCGCAGGGTCTGCGCAAGCGAAACGTTGGCCTCTCCCCGTTGTTGCAGTTCGGCATAGCGCCGCCGCCCCCGTTCTGCGAACGAGGCGTCGAGAAATACTTTGATGTCCGCATCCGGGAAAACAACCGTCCCAATATCGCGTCCGTCAAGAATAGCTGCACCGCTCCCTCCGAGCCGACGTTGCAGCCCAAGGAGGGCGTGGCGGACCTCGGGCTGAGCCGAGACCTCTGAGGCCATCCGGCTCATTTCCGGGCGACGAATATCCTCTGTAATATCCCGATCGGCCAAGAGCACACGTGTGTCCGAGAGCGTAATATCCGCAGCGTTACACAAGGCCGCGAGACGTGCGCCGTCGTCCGGGCTCACCCCCTGTTCCCAAGCCAGTAAACCAATCGTCCGGTAGAGGGCCCCAGTGTCAATATAGCGATAACCGAGCCGTTCGGCCAAAAGACGACTGACCGTACTCTTGCCTGCGCCCGCCGGACCGTCGATGGCGATGATCAGGCCCTGCCTCGTCTCCGCCATCAGCCTGTCTCCAGCCGGATTCCGGTCACCTCTTGGACCAAGCGATAATAGCCGGGAAAGGAAATGGCAATGCACTCCGGCTCGCGGACGATCACGCCCTCGTCCGAACCGAGTCCGGCCACGCTCAGCGCCATGGCAACCCGGTGATCCCCCTGGCTGTGGACCCTGCCCCCCCGCACGCGCCCCTGTCCAGCGATCACCAGCCCATCCGGCAGTTCTTCAACCGTCACTCCGAGGGCGGCTAGGGCGACGGCCAGGGCGCGAATGCGATCGCTCTCTTTGACGCGCAGTTCCTCGGCCCCACGAATGACCGACCTGCCTTGGGCAAACGCCATCGCCACGGCAAGCAGGGGCAGTTCATCAATGGCGCGGACAATCAATTCACCGTCAACTTCTATCCCACGCAAGGGGCTTGAGCGGATCACCAAGTCTCCGACAGGCTCTCCGCAGACATCTCGTGCATTGTGTATCTCGATCTGGGCCCCCATTGCACGAAAGATATCCACAATCCCCGTCCGCGTGGGATTGAGTCCAATATGGCGAATACGCAGCTCCGAGTGAGGTAAAAGGAGAGCTGCCGCAATAAAAAAGGCCGCGGAAGAGAGGTCACCAGGGACATCCACATCTTGGGCGTGCAGGGGTACTCCGCCTTCAACAGAGACCGTTCGTCCTTGCACCGCAAGCCGCCCTCCAAACGCGGGTAACAGGCGTTCCGTATGATCGCGGGAACGTTCAGGCTCTATGACTGTCGTCCGCCCGGTGGCGTGCAGACCAGCCAAAAGAATGGCGGATTTGACCTGCGCGCTCGCCACAGGACTCGCATACGTAATACCGGTGAGAGGCCCCTTATGTCCCGTAATCCGCAGAGGCGCGCAGCGCTGCCCGCTTTCACTCTCAATCGTGGCACCCATCAGCCGTAAGGGCTCAATGACCCGTCCCATGGGACGCCGCCGGAGCGATACATCACCATCCAGGCGGGAGGCAAAAGAACACCCCGCCAGGATACCGGACAGCAGGCGTAGCGTGGTTCCGGAATTCCCACAGTCAATGGTGGCGTCAGTATCGCTCGGAGGGTGGAAGGCATCCCAGCCTCGGCTTCTCACGATTACTGTTGTGTCGTGTTGGGCGATATCGACTCCCAACAACCGGGCCGCCTGGATCGTCCGCAGATTATCCTCACCCAGCGAACAGCCCCGGATGCAGCTCTCTCCTGCGGCCAGGGCCGCGAACAATACCGCCCGGTGGCTGATGGATTTATCGCCCGGCAGGCGGATTTCGCCCTGTATGCCGTGAGGCGCGGGAGGGACCGTCACCGATGGCGTCATGTCCCCAGAAGAGTAAACGGGTCCAGCATCCTATGTCTAGTGGAGGACCCGTTTACTCCTTATCACGCAAACGGGTCAGGCGCTGACGCTCCTGGCGAGCACGCTCAATGTCTGCCGAGAGCGCTTGTCCGTCCCCCTCAGCCACTGCGGCCTTCATCTGAGTCAACGCGGCTTCAAAACTGGCAATCGCGGCGAGCAAGGCGTCGCGATTGCCGAGACAGATGTCGCGCCACATCTCGACGGGACTGGCGGCCACCCGCGTCAGGTCCGCAAACGCACTGCCGGCATACACAAGCGGATCAACCTGTTCCGGCTGCGACGGGGTCGAGTGCGAAAACGCCTGCAGGAGACCATTCATCACACTGAACGCGATGAGATGGGGCAGATGGCTGACCTGGGCAAGGATGCGGTCGTGGACCGCCGGGTTCATTTCTTCGACGCGCATACCAACGCCTTCCCACAAGGCCCGGACCCGCGCCAGGGCATCAGCATTCGTCCTGGTGGTCGGCGTCAAGACACAGAGGCGGTCCTCAAAGAGGGTTGCAAAGGCCGCCCCAGCCCCAGCATTTTCAGTCCCGGCAATAGGATGCGCGGCCACACACGGCAGCGAGTCGGGGACAAGAGATTCGAGTGTGGCGACAACCGGCGCTTTGACACTGCCCGCATCCGTCACAATACAGCCCGGCGAGAGATAGGGCAGAAACTGCTGCACAGCCGGGCCAGTCGCCTGGACTGGCACGGCAAGCAGAACGCAGTCGGTTCCCTGGGCCGCTTCGGCCGGATCGAACGTATAGGTATCAATGAGGCCGCGGTCGAGCGCAATTTTCAGATTGGCTTCGGTCCGCCCAAAGCCAACCACCTGTTCAACCAGACCCCGCGCTTTAGCCGCCAGTCCGAGCGAGCCACCGATCAGACCAACCCCGACGATAAGCAGACGATGAAATAATACTGACATACTGTATGAGGGGCAGGCTATGCCTGCGCTTGCATCCAAAAGAGTGAACGGGTCCAGCAACTCATGTCTCGCGGAGGACACGTTTACTCTTTTTCTCCAGGGTCGCAATAAAGCGTTCGTTTTCCTCGGCTCGGCCCACACTCACGCGGGCATAGCCGGGATAGCCATACCCCTCCATGGGCCGAATGATAATACCCTGGGGCAAAAGCTGTTGCGACATGCCAGGACCAACTTTGACCAAGAGGAAATTCCCCCAACTCGGTGCGTATTCTATACCCAGACGGTCCAACTCCCGACGCAGATAGGCCAGCCCCTGCCGATTGTTGTCCTGGGTGCGGCGAATATGCTCGGTATCGTCAAGTGCGGCTAAGGCTCCCACCTGGGCAAGCGTATTCACATTAAAGGGCTGGCGGATACGGTTGAGGGCGTCAATCACTTCCTGTGAGGAAATGCCATAACCAACGCGAACGCCGGCCAGACCGCAGATTTTGGAAAACGTGCGCAGGGTGATGAGCACCCGCTCAGCCGAATGGTAGTCGAGCGAGTCGGGGTAGTCCGGGTCGTCGACAAATTCAAAATACGCCTCGTCAACCACAATCACCACACTCGGCGGTACCTTCTCCAGAAACGCCTCCCAGTCCGTCCTGGTGTAGATCGTGCCGGTGGGATTATTGGGGTTATCCAAAAAAATGATCCGCGTATCGGCTTCAACCGCCCGTGCCATTGCGTCCAGATCAAAGGCAAAGCCTGTCCTGAGCCCTGTCGAAGGGCCGGTATGCGGAACGGGAATGGTGCGGCCACCGGCCGCGTGCACACACAGATGATAAATGGCAAAGGCGTGCTCCGCGGCGACAATCGATTCGCCCACGCGCAAAAAGGTCCGCACGATCATCTCGATCAGTTCGTTCGAGCCGTTGCCAATAATAATCCGCGACCGGTCCAGCCCAAATTTCTCAGCCAGGCGTTGCTTGAGATAAAAGGCATCGCCGTCAGGATATAGATTGAGCTGGGGCAGGGCCGCACGAATCGCCTCAAGCGCCTTTGGGGACGGGCCAAGGGGATTCTCGTTTGAGGCGATTTTCACCGAGTTGCTGATCCCGTATTCCCGTTCCACCTCTTCAATCGGTTTGCCCGGCTGATACGGGGTGAGGCTCAAGACCCAATCCGGTACATACTTTCGAATATCCATACACGTTCACCGTTTTTGCCGGGCCGACCCGGTCGCTGACCCAAAGGAGGTATACGAACCCAGCACTTTGACCGACATGCAGCAGGGTTCGATCTCTCGCAGGGCGTCGGCGAGAGCCCGGTCGCCCACATGCCCTTCCACATCGATAAAAAAGACGTATTCCCAGGGCCGCCCTTTGAGAGGCCGGGATTCAATCCGCAGCAGGCTCATGCTGTGGGCGGCAAACGGCTTCAGCACCTGATACAATATCCCCGGCTCGTCCCGGACCGACAGTACCAGGGACGTTTTGTCATCCCCGCTTGGCGTGCCCGGTTGCCAGGTCCGACTCAGAATGGCGAAACGGGTGTAGTTCGCCGCTTGATCCTGAATATCCGCATCGATGATATTGAGCCGATAGCGCTCCGCGGCCAACCGTCCGGCAATCGCCGCGGCGTGCGGGTCCCGCCGTACCAGTTCAGCAGCGCGGGAATTGCTTGACGCCGCCTCCGTGGGCACCCCCGGCAGATGCGTGGCCAGCCAGTGCTGACACTGGGCCAGAGACTGCGGATGGGCCAGGACACGCTGAATGCGCTCCCGCTTTGTGGCCCGGCTGAGCAAACAGTGCCGAATGGCCAGGGACCGCTCTGCAATAATACGCAGGTTTGTTTCAATAAACAGATCAAGCGTCAGAGCGACCGAGCCTTGACTCGAGTTCTCGACCGGCGCGACCCCGTAGTCGACCTGCCCGTTTTCCACTGCCGAGAAAATCTGGGGGATCGTCTCGACGGGGACAAACTCGGCCTTCGAGCCAAACTGCTCTTTGCTGGCCATATGCGCATAGCTCGCCTCGGGTCCGAGATAGGCAACCCGCAGGGACGTTTCGAGCGCGCGTGAAGCGGAAATAATTTCGCGATAAATGGCCTGAACGGATTCGTCCGGGAGCGGCCCGGTGTTCAGCTCAGCCAGACGGGCGAGAATGGCTCGTTCCCGACCCGGTACATAGACAGCGCCGGTCTTCCCTTTCGTGTTTCCAATCTGTTGAGCCAGACGGGCGCGGCGATTCAACAGCGTGAGGATTTGGGCATCGATCCGATCGATTTTCTCTCTGAATGCATCTAATGCCGGCTGCGAAGAGGAAGAACGTTTGTGCGCCACACGGCGTTTTGTACTACGATTTGCTGAGGCAGTCTATGCGGCTCGGGCCTCTCTCCAAGCGGTTCAGCGCGTTGCGCCAGCTTCATTGCCTCCGGTCGCCGGCTCCTCTGCCGTATCGACAATACCGACTTCTCCCATCCGACGGAATTTCGTGTAGCGTTGGTCCCTGAGCTCGGAAACGGACAGGTCGCTCACCGCTTGCAGATGTCGGTCGATTGCGGCTCCGACCTCGCTGATCGCTGCCGGGGCGTGCCGGTGGGCTCCCCCTGACGGCTCGGCGATCATCTCGTCAATCACGCCGAGAGCGAGCAGGTGGGGAGCTGTGACCTTCAGCGCCTCAGCGGCCCAGGCTGACCGTTCCGGCGTGCGCTCTCCAAACAGAATCGCCGCGCAGCCTTCGGGGGTAATGACCGAGTAGCAGGCATTTTTCTGCATCAGCAGCCGGTCGCCAACCCCGAGGGCCAGGGCGCCGCCGCTTCCCCCTTCTCCAATAACCGTGACAATGATGGGCGTCTTGAGGCCGGCCATTTCTTGGATATTCCTGGCAATGGCTTCGGCTTGACCGCGCTCCTCAGCCCCAACTCCGGGATAGGCTCCCTGGGTATCAACAAAGCTCAGCACGGGTCGCTGGAACCGTTCGGCGAGATGAAAGAGGCGGAGCGCCTTCCGATAGCCCTCGGGCCGGGGCATGCCAAAGTTCCGGTGCACCTTTTCCGTCACAGTCTTGCCGCGCTGATGGCCGACCACCACCACTGGCGTGCCGCGAAAACGCGCCAGACCGCCGATAATCGCCGGATCATCACCAAAGACCCGGTCGCCGTGCAGCTCCACGAATTCGGAGCATAAGGCCTCAATATAATCGAGCGTATAGGGCCGGTCCGGGTGTCGAGAGAGTTGTACCCGTTGCCACGGCGAGAGATCGATGAACACCTCGGTCTCGCACTGTCGGAGCTGTTCTTCCAGCGTGGCGAGTTCCGTCTGTTGCTGTGCTGACCGGGTTTCCAACTGACTGAGGGCCTGCACCTGCTTGTCCAACTCCTCCAGCGGGCGCTCAAAATCGAGATAGGTTGTCTGCACGATTGCTCCTTCAATACCGCGGGTGTGAAACGTCAGCAGTAGAACGGCTCGACCGGGCTCTACCGTCTGCCCCGTTAGGTGTTCCGTGTCCTTTCAAAAAACTCCTGCACCACACGGTCGATGTCTGTCTCTTGTGCTGGCGTATACCACTGCACCCCAGGTTCTGCCCGCAACCAGGTCAGTTGCCGTTTGGCCAGCCGCCGGGTCGCCGTAGCCATGTGGGTGACTGCCTCCTCCAGGGTGGACCGTCCATGTAAGAGGTCCATAATCTGAGCATAGCCGATGGTGCGGAGTGCGGGAATCTGCTCACCAAACCCCATATCCCAGACCCGGCGGACCTCGTCAACAAGGCCATCACGAATCATCTGCTGACAACGCTGTTGAATACGCCGGGTCAAGACCTCTCGTTCCAGGACCAGGGATACGAGTAGCGTCGAAAACGGTCGCTCTCGGAAGCCATGCTCCCGTTGCCAGACGCTCATCGGTTTCCCGCTCAACAACCAGACTTCAAGGGCCCGAATCAGCCGGGCTCGGTCGTGTGGGTGGAGCCGACAGGCCGTGTCCGCATCGACCCGGCGTAGCCAATCGTGCAGAAAACCAGGGCCGTGCTCCTGCTCCTGAGCGGTCAGACGTTTACGCAGCGCAGGGTCAGCCTGCGGTCCAACAAAGAGCCCTCGGGTCAAGGCCCGAATATAGAGACCGGTTCCACCCACCACAAAAACGCGCTTGCCACGCCGGGTAAGAGCGGCAATCGCCTCGTGCGCCAGTGTCCGAAAGCGGGCCACATCAAAATGTTCATCCGGATTGACCACATCGATCACATGATGCGGCACCAGGGCCTGCTCTGCCGGGGTTGGCTTTGCCGTTCCAATATCCAGGTGGCGATACACCTGACGCGAATCCGCGCTGATAATCTCCGCATTATAGCATTGGGCCAGGGAGAGTGCGAGCGCGGTTTTGCCCGTGGCGGTCGGACCGGTAATCACAACGACGGGTGGCTTTCCCATAGATCACCGTAGGCGGGTGAAATACACCAGGCACTCCTCTTGCCGGCGCCTCACTCCGCCGGATCAACCCCAAGAGCGGACAAAACATCTAAATCCTGTAATGCCTGATAAGTATGTGTCGCCGTTGGTTCTGAGGCAAAAAGCGTGAGGTCTTCGACCGAGTCAATATCAAACGCAATACGCGGCGCCTCAATCACCCGGCAGGCGATATTCTCCTCCCGAGCCCGGGCCTGGTGGGCGTCGAGGCTTGGACCGCCAAAGCAGGTGGGGATAACAAGCGGCGGAGTGCGTAAGAGGGCATTGGTGCCCTCGCCCTCTTTGCAGGTCACTAACAGCACTTCGGGCTCATCTGTTGCCTCACACAAGAGCAGGTCAACATCTTCGGATGTGACCAGGGGTAGGTCTGACAGCAGGACCAGCAGCGTTGTACCGCCCTGTTGCAGACAAAACTCTTCACCAACCGCAACGGCCCCATTGAGTCCTCGCGGATAGCCCTCGTCAATGGTGTCCGCACCCAAACCGCGCGCGAGATCGAGTAAGGTCTGGTCCGAGGTCACAACCCCAAAGCGGTCCACCGTCGCCGCCCGGCGCAACTGTGTCAGGACGTCGCGCAACATGGCCTGACACAGGCTATGCCGCTGGGCATCGGACAAGAGCGCGGACAGACGGCTTTTGCCCTGGGATAGGGCTTTGATAGGAACCAGAACAAAATTCACACGCGCTATCCTGAAGAAATTCGCCTTGCAGAACAAGAGGGAATGCGGATATAGTTGGGCCGCTCATCACAGAGGTAAAGAAGAAGGAGGAACTCCATGAGAGAGGTTGCCCTGGTTGGTGCGGGTATGACCCGTTTTGCCAAGCATCTGGATAAAGGTATGAAAGAGCTGTCCCGCGAAGCCGTTGTGGGCGCCCTCAAATCGGCCGGGATTGAGGCCGATGCACTGGAGGCGGTCGCGGTCGGGAACGCCATGGCCGGCCTGATTACCGGTCAGGAATGCATCCGCGGGCAAGTGGTCCTGCGTGAAATGGGGATTGGCGGCATTCCGGTCATTAATACCGAAAACGCCTGCGCCAGTGCGGCTACCGCCTTTCATCTGGCCTGGTTGTATGTCGCGTCCGGCATGTATGATGTCGTGCTCGCCCTGGGCATGGAAAAGCTCTACCACGAGGACAAGAAGAAATCGTTTGCCGCCATCGGCAGCGCCATTGATGTCGAGCTGATGCAAAAAACTCTGGCGGACATGAAAAAGGCAACCCAGGAGAAAGGCGAAGGAGCGGGGGCCGGCAAGTCGCGCAGCATGTTCATGGACTTTTACGCCGAGTTTGCCCGCAGCCATATGCGGAAATATGGCACGACCAAAGAGCACTATGCCCAGATTGCCGCCAAGAACCACACCAACGGCAGCCTGAACCCACACGCCCAGTTCCAGACTCCGCGCAGCAGGGAAGACGTGCTCGCCTCGCCCATGATCGCCGACCCGCTGACGCGGATGATGTGCTCCCCCATTGGCGACGGTGCCGCCGCCCTGGTGCTCACCAGCGCGGAGAAAGCCAAAGAATTCACCACCAAGCCGGTCTATGTCAAAGCCTCCGTACTGGGCTCGGGCCAGGACCATCAGCCGGGAGACCCGGGTGTGACGGAACGCATGGCGAAGAAGGCCTACGAAGTGGCCGGCATCGGTCCCGAAGACCTGGATGTGGCCGAAGTCCACGACGCCTCAGCCCCGGCCGAACTCGTCATCTATGAAGAGCTTGGCCTCTGCCAGCAGGGTGAGGGCGGCCGTTTGATTGACGAAGGAGTGACGGCGCTTGGCGGGAAAACTCCGGTAAATCCGAGCGGCGGTTTGCTGGCCAAGGGCCACCCGGTTGGGGCCACCGGCACGGCGCAGATCGCGGAGATTTTCTGGCAACTCCGCGGCGAAGCCGGGAAACGCCAGGTCGAAGGCGCCAAAGTCGGACTGACCGAGAATGGTGGTGGTATGGTTCGGGGTGAAGCTGCCGCTCTGGCCGTTCACATTCTCAGCGTCTAAAATGCGGGTGATCTCCGGCTCGGCAGGTGGGCTCACCCTGGTGGTGCCCAAGGGACACAAGGTCCGGCCCACTGCCGACCGGGTCAGAGAGTCGGTTTTCAACATCCTCGCCAGTCGGTTTTCCCTCATCGCTATAGACATTCTCGATCTGTTCGCCGGGACCGGCGGGCTTGGCATAGAAGCCTTAAGCCGCGGCGGCCGGTCCGGCGTATTCGTTGATGCCAGTCCGGACGCACAGAAGGTGATCCGCGCCAACCTCAAAACCACGAAGCTGCTCCATCGTGGCCGTCTGCTGCGCGCCTCCGCCCTGACCGGGATTCGTATCGTGGAAGACCAAGGGCTGCGTTTTGGCGGGGTGTTTCTGGATCCACCGTATGGGGAGGGCTGGGTGGATAAGACTCTGCGGCGTCTGGCGCGGAGCCCGGTGCTCCTCCCAGGGGCCTGGGTCGTTGTTGAGCACGCCCAGCAGGAATCCGGAGCCTCCGCCTACACCGCCTTGGTATTGACGGACCGGCGCCGTTACGGCACAACCGAGGTGTCTTTTTACCAGCATGAGGGTGAGGAATCCGAGTGAAACGCCGTGCCATATACCCTGGCTCTTTTGACCCACCGACGTATGGACATATCGACATCGTCCGGCGGAGCCTTGAGCTTACCGACGAAGTCGTGGTTGCCGTCGTGTATAACCCCCAAAAAGAGAACTATCTGTTCTCCCCCCAGGAACGTCTCGACATGTTTCGCGAGGAACTGAAGGAGGCGGGCGACCGGGTGATCTACGACAGCTTTCATGGCTTGCTGGTCGATTACGTCGAGCGCATGCAGGCCAAGATCATCATCCGGGGGTTACGCGCAGCCTCAGATTTTGAATACGAGTTTCAGATGGCGCTCATGAACCGCCATATGAAGCCCGAGATTGATACGGTTTTTCTGACGACCGGGGCGGCCCATTTTTACACCGCGGCCCGCTTGATCAAGGAAATTGCCAGTCTGGACGGTTCAGTGAAGGGCCTCGTCCCGCCCCATGTCGAAAAACGACTCCGCGAGAAATTCGCGCAGCAGACCTGAATGTCTACGAGCGCGCGTATGACGCTGCACGTCGTTGTCTGAGCGGCATGCAGACCGCGTGTCCGACAAGAGGAGTATAGGGAAAAAATGCGTCTGTCACCACGTTTGGATCAGGTCAAACCATCGCCGACCCTCATGGTCACGGTGAAGGTCGCGGCGCTCCGCCGCGAGGGGATTGAGGTCATCGATTTTGGGGCTGGCGAGCCCGACTTTGATACCCCGGAGCATATTAAAGACGCGGCTATTGCGGCGCTCAAACACGGCAAGACCAAGTATACGCCGGTCGGCGGAACCGCGGACGTCAAAGAGGCCATTATTGCGAAACTCCAGAGGGAAAACGGCCTCGAATATGCCCTCCCGGAAGTCACGACCGGTTGCGGTGGGAAACACATCCTCTTCAACGCCTTTCATGCCTTGATCGGCCCCGGAGATGAAGTCCTCATCCCTGCGCCCTATTGGGTCAGCTATTCCGACATCGTGATCCTGGCCGGCGGGACGCCGAAACTCCTGCCCACAACCGAAGAGACGGGGTTCAAAGTTACGGCCGCTCAACTCCGCGCCGGCCTCGGCCCGCACAGTAAGGTGCTGTTGCTCAACAGCCCGTCCAATCCGACCGGTGCCGCCTATACCGAAGACGAACTCAGCCGGATTGCTGAGGTGATCGAGTCCAGCGAGCTGTTCACCATCTCTGACGACGTGTACGAGAAATTTTTGTACGACGCCCCGCGCTGCGCCCATTTGCTCGCCCTCAAGCCGGGTCTGCGCGACCGGGTGCTCGTGGCCAATTCGGTCTCAAAAACCTACGCCATGACCGGGTGGCGTCTGGGCTATGCCGCCGGACCGCAGGAAGTCATTAAGGCGATGGAAACCATCCAGAGCCAGAGCACCTCAAACCCGAACTCGATTGCCCAGGCCGCGGCGATTGAAGCCCTGACCGGCGACCAGGAACCGGTCGGCGTCATGGCCAAGGAGTTTGCCAAGCGACGCAATTATGTGGTTGACCGCCTCCGGGCCATTCCCGGCATGAGCTGTACGCTGCCGGAAGGCGCGTTTTATGTCTTTCCACGGGTCTCGGGCTGCTTCGGGTCGCAGTGGCAGGGTAAACCCATTGCGTCGGCCATGGACCTCTCGCTCTATCTCCTGGAAGAGGCCAAGGTTGCGCTGGTGGCTGGTGAGGGCTTCGGCTCAGCGGAGCACGTCCGCATTTCGTATGCCACATCCATGCAGAATCTGGAGCAGGGCCTCAACCAGATAGAGGCCGCGCTCCAGCGCCTGAGCGGAGCGTAGGAACCCCACCGTTACCGAAAATACCCCGTGTAGAGACAGGTCCCTACACGGGGGCTTCTCACAAATGACGAAGTGACGCGCCCCGCGTGCAGCGGAGCCGCGCTTCCGCTGACCGTTCCCTGAATTACAGCCCGTCGACCAGGACAATCTCGGCCTCGGAGCCGGTTTGGCGCAGTGTAATCAGCGGGGCGTACTCCGGGTCGTTATACCAGGCCCGGGCGGCCTCCAGGGACGGGAACTCAACGACGACCATCACCCGTGAGGCCGGCGTCGTTCCTTCTACGACATCCATCTCTCCGCCGCGTACCAAGTACCGGCCTCCGTGCTTCTCCACCAGAGCCTGAACCTTTGGTCCATACTCCTCCACCCAGGCAGGATCACTCACATCTACTCCACCAACGAGATAGGCTGGCATAATCATATCCTCCTTTGTCTCTGCTGTAATCTCGTCTCTTCCAGTGCTTCTATCACACTGGGAACGTTACGGTCACCCGTACCCGGGAGCAGCGCGACGTTCCGTTTTTCTCTCTCGTTCTTCACCCGTTGACCAGGGCCCAGGCCAGTTTTTTCGCCGTCTCAAGGTCGGGTACAAAATGCTCTGGAGGAATGCGGTCATGGATACCGAACATCCGCAGCGCTTCCTCAGCCGAACCGGACAATCCGACGACAACACAGCCCTTGGCCTCCGTTTGGGAGACCTCGGCCAAATCCTTGATGACCAGGGCCGCGCTATCGTCCATATCCGTCACGTCCGAAAAATCGAAGATGACGACCTCGTGGTCCTTGATATCCGCCCCGACCGACCGCGCCAGTTCCCGGGCAGACGCCACAGAAAAGTGGCCGGGGAGGGCGACGAGCCCGACGCGGGCGTCGTAGGATTTCTCCGCCTCTGGCGAGACCACGGCATCCAGAAGCGGTACCGATACGACCTTCTTCAACTCTTCGGGTTCCAGGCGACGCGCAGAGACGAAACCGGCCACGATCAGCCCCACACCAACCGCCATGATGAGATCGACAAACACGGTCAGCACCAGCGTCAGCAGCATGACACGCGTACTGAGACGCCGGCCGGCCACGTGGAAATCAGCGAGCCGTCGCTGGGACTGACCCTCTCACTCAAGACGACGCATACGCGCAGCGTTATTCGCAAAAGCCGCCCGGTTCTGGAAGTCAGATTTCGCGGCAGGATGCGATTCACCGACCCGGAAACCCGTCGGCTCTCGGAGGTGCCCATCAGCGGCGAATATCGGCTCGACATCAACAGCGGCGCGATTGTACATCTTGCTCTGTAAACGTCCTTCGACTTCGCCCTCCGGGGCTCCGCTCGGCACGAATGGCAATGGCTCCGTTCACCCTGAGCCCTTCGTCCCTCAGGACAGGCGGAGCGGCGCGAAGTCGAAGGGCCAGGCTTTGGCCAGACCGGGGTGGGTTCCTCCGGGACCGGGCAACCACAGGGGGCTGCCCCTACGTTGTGCTTCGTCTTTCTGGGGGAGAGGGAGCCGCTTTCTCCGCGGTCAACCAGGTAAACACCAGCGTGCCAATCCCACCGGCAACCGCGCCAAAACCAAATAAAGGCCGCAGGCCGACAATATCCGACAGCATTCCAGCGATGACCGGGCCGAGCATCATGCCGACGCTCAGCGCCATATTCAGCACGCCCATCATCGCTCCCATCCCGCCCTGTTTGCCCTCTCCCGCGGCCAGGGCGGTTAAGGCCGGGCCGGCCAGGGCTCCCATGATTCCGGTAAATCCACTAATGAGCAGCAGATCCCAGAAGCCGGCGGAAAAGAGGATAGTCACAAAGGCGAAGGAGGCCAGGTAGCCGCTGATGATAATCAACAGCCGCTTGCTATAGCGGTCGGCCATGCGTCCAAACGGTATCTGGACGAGGCTGTTGACCAGCATATAGGTCGCCATGATGATCCCAATGCGGGATTGGCTGAGCTGCAAGAGTTCTACGGCCAGCAGCGGAAGGAAGGAGAACCAGAGTCCCATCTGAATGGACGTCACCATGCGGTACAGGGTAATCCCGCGCACGCTGGGTCTGCGTAAGAGTTCGCGGTAGGACGGCGGTCGCTGCGTCTCCGCGTGGGGAGAGCGGGTCTCATCCAAAAAGAACAGGACAAAGAGAAAGGCCAGTCCGTTCAAGCCGCCCATCAAATAAAAACTGAGCGCCATGCCATACGTATCGCTGAGCCAGCCCCCGAGCAGAGGGCCGACTCCGATACTACTGGTCAGGGCCAGATTGAAGATGCCCATCAGTTCGCCCCGCCTTTCCGCCGGAGCAAGGTCGCCGACATAGGCGGTCGAGATGGGAATAATAAGGGCAACCGCAATCCCCTGGAAGAATCGGCCCAGGGTCAGGTACACGATATTGGGGGCAGACACATAGACCAGCGACATCAGGCTGCTGAGCAACAGGCCGGCGGCAATGAACGCCTTGCGTCCGTGCCGGTCGGACAGCCGGCCAATACTCGGCATGAACAGGATCTGCGCGAGGGGAAAGCTGGCAAAGAAGAGCCCGATACTGACTCCGGTCGCGCCCAGCGTCTTGGCGTAAATCGGCATGAACGGAATCACGATGCCCATGCCGAGCATGGAGGTAAAAATCGCGAGGTTCAGACTATAGAAAACGCGCCAGTTCAAAATACGAGTCCGGGAGCGACAAGCCCTGTAGGGGTTGTTTCATACGGCCCCTCGTCCGGCAAGGTAACCGCACGCTTTCCTCTGCTCGTCGCTTTCTGCTAAGAAAAGACTCGCAGGGGGCAGGCACCGCAGCGGAGCAGCGCGGGCAGTGCTCCCTGACCTCTCAAATACGATGGAGGACGCGCTATGTTTAATCACCCGGTCATCTCGGCTGATGGCCATATGGACATCCCGTGTTTGCCGGCCACTCTTTTTACCGAGAATGCCCCGACCCACCTCAAAGACAAAATGCCCCGGGTGGTGGACGCCCCGGAGGGAAAAACCTGGGTGGCCCACAACGGGACCAGTATGGGTCTGGTTGGCGGGATGGGCTCGGCCGGCCGGCAGTATATCCCAGGCCAGATTCATCGGGCCGACCGGATGGCCTCAACCGGCCTGTACGAGGATCAGAGCAAGGGGATCATGCGCACGACCGCGCCTGAGTTGCGAATCAAGGACCAGGAACGGGACGGCGTCGTGGGTGAGGTCATCTACGGCATCCTCGGCGCCGCCTTTCGGATTGACGACTCCGAAGTAACCGATACGGTCGTCAGGATTTATAACGATTTTGCGGCGGACTTTTGCCGCGCCGCGCCCGGCCGTTTTGCCGCGGTTGCGAGCCTGCCGGCTTCGTCTCCCGAGAAAACGGCCGAGGAGGTGCGTCGCTGTGCAAAAATGGGCCTCAAAGGGGCCGAGCTGCCTGTCCGTCACGCTATGATGCCGCTGTGGCATCTTGACTGGGACCCGGTCTGGGAAGCTTCGCACGATACCGGCCTGCCGATTCATCTGCATACCATCGGCCCCAAGCTTGATATGACCTGGGCCACAGATCGCCGCTCCAAGCGCATGTGGCTGGCCACCGTTCTGACCGAGTTTCAGATTGCCACCGCCGGCTTTATCGGAGCGGTGATCTATGGTGGCGCATTGGAGCGCTACCCCCAGTGTCGAGTGGTGATTGGTGAAGCCGGCATCGGCTGGATTCCCTACGTCCTGGAACGTATGGACTATGAGTGGGAGGATCAGTTTCAAGACCTCGAACTCACTATGAAACCGAGCGAGTATTGGTACCGACAGATGTACGCCACCTTTCAGCAGGATCAGACCGGCCTGGACATGATTGAGCGGGTCGGCGTCAACAACGTGATGTGGGGCTCGGACTTTCCGCATCCCGATGGGGTGTGGCCGGACTCTCAGGAATTCCTGCACAAGCAGCTCGCCCATCTGTCCGAAGACGTCCGCCGTAAACTCGTCTACGAAAACGCGGCCAAGCTGTACGGCTTTCCCATGGAAGTTGTGGATTGCTGACAGACCTTGGTGGGTTACACGGCCAGCTGTCTGCACAATCATACACAGGAGAGAGAGAAAGATGAAAATTATTCCCATCCCGGTGTTGTCCGATAATTACGCCTATGTGCTTATTGATGAAGCGACCAACGAGGCCGGCGTTGTTGACCCGTCCGAGGCCGGTCCGGTTGCCGCGGCGATCAAACGCGCAGGCGTGCATTTTACGACCATCATCAATACCCATCACCACTGGGACCATGTGGGCGGCAATAAAGATCTGGTCAAAGAATTTCCGCAGCTCAAAGTCTACGGCCATAAGCGGGACGAGACGCGCATACCGTGCATTACCCATATGGTTGATGAGGGCGATACGGTCCGCATTGGAAACCTCGAAGCGCGTTTTCTCTTTGTCCCGTGTCATACCAGCGGCCATATTGCCGCCTATTTTGAAGCGGAAAAATCGGTTTTTACCGGCGATACGCTTTTTATTGCCGGCTGTGGACGCTTGTTTGAGGGAACGGCTTCGGACATGCACAACAATATGGTCAAGCTGACGCAGTTACCGGATGACACCAAGATTTACTGCGGGCATGAGTACACCGTCACCAACCTGAACTTCGCCCTCAGCCTGGAGCCGGGCAATGTGAAACTCCAGGAAAAACTGCGCTGGGCCGAGGAGCTGCGGGCCAAAAACCAGCCGACCATTCCCGGCACGGTCGGCGAAGAAAAAGAGATCAACCCCTTTGTCCGAGTCGATAGCTCTGAACTGCAAGAGCACGTGCAACAGTCCTTCCCAGGGCTCCCTCTTGATCCCGTGTCGGTGCTGGAAAAGACCCGTTTTCTGAAAGATAACTTCTAATACCGCTACTTCGACTTCGTCCCTCCGGGACTCCGCTCAGTACGAACGGACACTCCTCCGTTTATCCTGAGCCCTTCATCCCTCAGGACAGGCGGAGCGAAGTCGAAGTAGCGGCAACCGGAGCATGACCCAAGGCATGTCCACCTCTTCGTTTTTGGCTCTCCCCCTGGGGCTGTGCGTATTCCTGGCCTCTTGTAGCCTGTTCGACACGACCGGCCTCGAACAGCAACGTGCGGAAATCGAACGGTTACGCGCAGAAGCCGAGCAGTTACGGCGAGAGACCGAGGCTCTCCAGCAGCAGCAGGCTCAGCAACAACAGCAGACCGAGGCGTGCAACCGGGCGTTTAACGACTTTGACGCGGCCCGAAAAGCCACCGATGACGCAACGGCCATCGCCTATTATCAGGCCGGCTTGGCCATCTGCCCGAGCGATGATGTGGCCCACTATGAACTGGGAGAGGTCTATATGGGGCTTGGTCAGACCGATGCGGCCCGGACGGCATTTGAGCAGGCCGTGCGCATCAACCCCAAATTCTCCCGTGCGCAACGTCGCCTGGATGGCCTCACGGGGGGAGCGATTCCGTCTCCGTAGAGCAGGTTTACCGTCAAGGACCCCCTCACCCCAGCCTTCTCCCTCCAGGGGAGAGGGAATGAAACATGCAGGGGCAGCCCATCCTAACTGTATAGCACATCCCTGACCGCGCGAACGATTTTTTCAACGCCGGGGAAGACCTCCTGTTCCAGGTTTTTGGCATAGGGCATGGGCACGTCTTCACCAGTGACGCGCACAACCGGTGCGTCCAGATAATCAAAGCCTTCCTTCATAATGCGGTAGGCAATCTCCGCCCCCAGGCCGGCAAACGGCCAGCCCTCCTCGACAATAATGCAACGGTTGGTCTTTTTGACTGAATCAAAAATCGTCCGGTCGTCCAGCGGGCGAAGGGTGCGCGGATCAATGACTTCGAGTTCGATGCCTTCTTTTGCCAGTTCGGTTGCGGCGTCCAGGGCGGCGTGCACCATCTTGGACCAGGCGATAATAGTCACGTCCTGGCCTGCGCGTTTGACTTCGCCCTGTCCGAGCGGAATCTGATGCTCATCCTGGACCGGCCCTTTGCGTCCGTACAGGACTTCACCCTCAATAAAAATCACCGGGTTTTCGTCCCGGATGGCGGTCTTCAGCAATCCCTTGGCATCGGCAGGGGTTGAGGGCGCAACGACCTTCAGCCCAGGCACATAGGCGTACAGGCTCTCGACAGCCTGGGAGTGCTGAGCGGCCAGTTGATGTGCGGCCCCACCTGGGCCACGAAAGACGATCGGCAGGGTGATCTGTCCACCCGACATATAGCGCAGCTTGGCCGCATTATTGACGAGTTGGTCATAGGCACACAGCGAAAAATTCCAGGTCATGAACTCAATGATGGGCCGCAGCCCAACCATGGCCGCGCCTATGCCAACGCCGGCAAAACCGGTTTCCGCAATTGGTGTGTCCACCACCCGGCGCTCACCAAAACGGTCAAGCAGGCCCTCGGACACTTTGTACGCGCCATTATAATGGCCGACCTCTTCGCCCATGAGAAACACGCGCTCGTCGCGTTCCATCTCTTCCGCCATGGCCTCTCGCAACGCCTCCCGGTATGTCAGCTCTCGCATCTGCTTGCTCTCCAATTCCCTCTCCCGAGCCGGATGAAAGGATGATACTGGTCGCTGAGAAAGCCAAAGACTTCGACTTCGTTCCTCCGGGACTCCGCTCAGTACGAACGGATACTCCCCCGTTCATCCTGAGCCCTTCGTCCTTCAGGACAGGCGGAGCGAAGTCGAAGGGCTCTTACATGCTCGCCTGCTGGCGGCGCTTTTCGAGCGGCACAACCTTTTCGTCCTGCTCGTGCTGGTCGGGTTCGTAGTAGATGTCGTCAAACAGCGTGGCTGTGTCGGGCGACGGTGATGCATCGGCAAACTGCACCGCCCCTGCCACTTCTTGTTTCGCGGCTTCGTCAATGGCTTTGAGCTGCTCTTCATTGGCAATACCCAAAGCGTAGATGCGTTCGGCCAGAAGCCGGATGGGGTCACGCTCCATCCACTCTTTGACCTCTTCTTTGGTGCGGTACTTGGCCGGGTCGGACATGGAGTGGCCCCGAAAACGGTAGGTCTTGGCCTCAATGAGAATCGGCAAACTCTCGGTGCGGGCGCGTTTGGCCGCGTGGCGAATGACCTCCCGGACCTCAAGCACATCGTCGCCGTTCACGATCTCTTGAGCCATCGGGTAGCCCTTGGCCCGCACGGCGACGTCCTCGACCGACAGGGTCCGATACAGGGGGGTGCCCATGGAATAGAGATTGTTCTCGCAAATAAAGATAACGGGCAGCTTCCACAGCGCGGCCAGCGACAGGCCCTCGTGAAAAGCGCCCATATTGGCCGTTCCTTCTCCAAAGAAGCACAGGGTCACATCCGGCTCGCCCCGATATTTCGAGGCAAAGGCAATCCCCGCGGCGATGGGCACATGGCCGCCGACAATGGCGTGGCCACCCATAAAGCGTTTGGCCACGTCAAAATAATGCATGGAGCCGCCCCGGCCCCTGGCACAGCCATCGACTTTGCCGAACAGTTCCGCCATGGCCGCATTCATATCCCCAACCCGGGCCAGATAATGGCCGTGGTCCCGATAGGTCGCCACGATATAATCCGTGGGCTCAACCGCGGACATCGCCCCAACCGCTACCGCCTCTTGGCCGTTATACAGGTGCAGAAAGCCGCCAATTTTGCCCCGCGAATACGAACGAGCCGCTTCTTCCTCAAAGCGCCGAATGCGAATCATGTCGCGGTAGAGCGAAAGCATAAGGGTCTTATCCATACTGATTCCCTCGCGATCGATTGTTCCGTCTTTTAATTATCCTTGCCAAGGTAGGACACTCTGCGGTCTGGTTGCAAGCCGGTTGAGACAAAATATCAGCGTGCTCAAGATGGGCGGATGGCCTTTTGGGAAGGCGCGGTCCAACAGACCGTGGCCTACCTCAGAGAACCGGCCTTGTGAGCCAGATAGTAACGTGTTACCGGACAGGTTATATTTCCTGGCGTGATTAGGAGATTCAAACATAAAGGGTTGGAAAAGTTTTTCACTACCGGCACGAAGGCCGGTATCCACGCCCAACATGCAGAACGGTTACGCGTGATCCTGGGCCGCTTAAGTGCTGCTACGACTCCCGCAGATATGGGCCTCCCAGGGTTGGACCTTCATCAACTCAAAGGCTCTCGTAAGCGTACATGGGCGGTGAAGGTCAGTGGCAACTGGAGGCTGACTTTTACTTCTGTTGGGAAAGATGCCGATGCGGTCAACTACGAAGACTATTATTGAGGTGTACTATGCGTATGTATAATCCGCCCCATCCCGGCGAAGTCGTGAAAACCTTGTGCCTGGAGCCACTGGACTTGAGCGTAACGGAAGCGGCAAAGGCGTTAGGTGTCAGTCGTAAGACCCTATCAGCCATCCTCAATCGGCGGGCCGGAATCAGCCCGGAGATGGCGATACGTTTGTCGATAGCCTTTGGCACCTCCGCTGAAAGTTGGCTGAATCAGCAGACGCAGTACGACTTATGGCGCGCAGAGCGACGGCGCAAGGAACTCCGTGTTCGGAAGCTGGCGGCATAGTGTTCCAACAACAGATCGTATTGAAGCACCTCCTGCGGTCAAGAAAAGATGCTACCCGGTCTCGTTCAACATAAACGCCCGCACTAATCGGATCTCCTCATAGGTATAGCCTTTGCCCAGCATCGCTTTGACCGGAGCCAGAGCGGTGGCGCCGGAACGGTCCAGCGCGTGCCGAATGGCCTCCAGACGCGCCGACTCTGGGAGCAATGGGCCAAGGTCAACGTCCTCACTGTCGGTAACCAGCTTTTCAATATGGCTTACTACCGTGCGGGGAGAGAGGTTGCGCTCCGCTGCGACCTCGGCAAGCGATCGGCCCTGCTCAAGCAGACGCTTTGTCTCGGCGTAGGTCGAACCTTTCCGACTCACCTTACTGCCTTGCGACTCTCTGCTGCGTCGCAGGACCGGTACCGGGCGCTCCGCAAGACCCTGCTCGCCGGCGTGCGAGCGAATAACCTCCAGAAATGCCTCGCCCCACTGTTCCAGTTTTGCCGCGCCTACCCCCGAGATATGAGACAGGCTCTCGCGGCTCTGAGGCAAGTAGGCCGCCATCTGTCTGAGCGTCACGTCGCCGAAGATGACGTAGGGTGGCACGTTGCGCTCCTCGGCCAGCCCGCGACGCAGCGCGTGCAGCTTCTCGAACAGGGCCGCGTCAACCGCGATGTCAGCCTGCTCATCTGTTATGGACGATGGCGTATCTCGTCTGCGCCACCCCAGCGCCGGGTCGGCGGGGGTGGTACGGGGAACCGGTTCGGCCCGTTTGGCGCGAGTGAGGGTCAAATTTTCTCGATTCTTGAGGAATGTCCGGCCGGCCGGCGTCAGACTCAGGCTGGCATAGCTGTCCTTGCGCAGCAGGCCCCTGGCGTGCAGCAAGCCGGCTACCTCTTTGACCTCGCTGTTCGAGAAGTCGTTGACGATGCCGTACACGCTCAGCCTGTCGTGCTGTAGTTCCCGAATGCGTTTCGTATTTGCGCCGCGCAGCACCTGGCTCAGGTGGGCGATACCAAACCGCTCTCCCGTGCGGACGACGGCTGACAGGATCTTCTGGGCGATGACAGTAGCGTCGAACTCCTCTCGGGGGGTGAGACACACGTCGCACCCCCCGCAGTTGTCCTGTTGCCAGTCTTCGCCGAAGTAGGCCAGCAGGTATTTCCGGCGGCAGGTTTGCAGATCGCAGAACTCAATCACCCGCGCCAGCTTGTCCTGCGCGTTCCGTTGCTCCGCCGCGTCTTCTATCTGGTCAATAAAGAAGTCCTGCTTGACCTTGTCGCCGTAGGAGTAGAACAGCGCACACTCGCTGGGCAGGCCGTCGCGCCCGGCGCGACCCGTCTCCTGGTAATAGCCTTCGAGCGACTTGGGCAGGTCGTAGTGCACGACCAACCGGACGTCGGGCTTGTCGATCCCCATCCCGAAGGCGATGGTCGCCACGATGATCGGGACCTCGTCGCGGATGAATTTCTCCTGGGTCTGGCTGCGGACCGGAGTGTCCAGGCCGGCGTGGTAGGGCAGGGCGGACAGGCCCCGCTCGCACAGCGCAGTGGCTAGGTCCTGCGTGCTCTTGCGCGAAAAGCAGTACACGATGCAGGACTCGCCCCGATACTCGTCCAACAGGTCGGCCAGCGCCTCAACGGAGTTGCGCTTCGGACGCACGCTATAGGTCAGGTTGGCCCGGTTGAAGCTGGCGTTGAACTCCTGCGGCTGCGTCAGTTCGAGCTGTTCGGCGATGTCGTGGCGAACCTGCTCGGTCGCCGTGGCGGTCAGGGCGATACACGGCACGCCCGGCAAGGCACGCCGCAGGGCGACGAGATTACGGTAATCAGGCCGGAACTCGTGGCCCCACATGGAGATGCAGTGCGCCTCGTCCACGGCTACTAAGCTGATCGTGAGATCGGCCAGGAAATCCAGGAAGCCCGGCAGGGCCAGCCGCTCTGGAGCGACGTACAGGATTTTAACCGCATTCCGTTGTACCCGCCGCTGCACGCGGTTCAGTTCCGGGTAGGTCAGGCTGCTGTTGATGAACTCCGCGGCGATGCCGTTGGCCTTGAGCGTATCGACCTGGTCTTTCATCAGCGCGACCAGCGGTGAGACGACCAGCGTCAGCCCGTCGAAACGTAGCGCGGGCAACTGATAGCACAGGGATTTCCCACCGCCGGTGGGCATCAGAACCAGCGTGTCGCGCCGCTCCAGCACGCTGGCGATGATCTCCGCTTGCAGCGGACGGAACTGGTCGTAACCGAAGTATTTCTTGAGCAAGTCCAGCACGGGCACGTTCCCTTACCACCACAGCGCGCTTTCGAATATGTTCGACGCGTGACGCTGGGCTTCGGTCATATTCTCCATGTCCTCCAGCCTCTCTGTGAGCCTGGTGTTGTACCGGAGCATACGAGACAACACAACGAGAATATTCCAGCTTTACAAACAGACCTGTCATATCAGTCATGATGGGTCATGATTTCATCTTTTCATTTCCGTCCGGAAAGTTTTATCTTCAACTGCTGTCCCAACCGATCGTGGCCCGCACTCCAGGAGGATCCATGAAGCGTATAGCGATTGTGCTCATTGCAGGGATGGCTGTCGTGTCTGTGCTGCTCGCCTTGGCTGTTGTACTTGGCGCTCCCCAGCCGCCCCCTCCGATGGAAAGTATCCACGCGCCATTTCGGAGCGTGGACTTCTCCGACCTTGCCCAACTCAAGCGCTATACCGCTCGGGACGAGGCGCGTTTGGCGTTTCGTGCCTATGCGCCTGCCGCAAGCCCAGCCACAGGGGCTACGGTGCTTGTCCATGGGTCGTCCGCAAGCAGCACCAGCCTCCATCCCTTAGCGGAGGGGTTAGCGCGGGCGGGCTATGCGGTCTATGCCCTGGATATGCGCGGTCACGGAGAGTCCGGTCCGCAGGGTCAGATTAGCTACATCGGCCAGCTCGAAGATGATGTGGAAGATTTCCTGGAGGCTGTCCAGCCCGCTGGCCCCAGGGTGCTGGTCGGACTGTCGGCCGGCGGGGGCTTTGCCCTGCGCTTTGCCGCCAGTTCGCGACAGCAACTATTTGATCAGTATGTGCTGTTAGCCCCATTCATTCACCAAGACGCGCCAACGTATCGACCTGGAGCCGGCGGCTGGGTCGCAACCGGGGTCGCACGCATCATTGCGCTCACGTTTCTCAACCGTTTTGGCATCACCCGGTTCAACACCTTGCCGGTAGTTGCTTTTGCGTTGACGGTCGAAGCGCAGCAGTTCTTAACGCCTGCCTATTCCTATGCCCTGTCAACAAACTTTCGACCCCATAATGATTACCGGGCAGATATTGTCGCTGCGAAACAACCACTTCACGTCCTGGTTGGTCAAGAGGACGAAATCTTCCATGCCGATCAGTTCTCAGCCGTATTCGAGGAGGCTGGAAGGCCAGTTCCAGTCATCCTCCTGCCAGGAGTGGGGCATGTCGATATCACGCTCCAGCCCGCGGCAATCCAAGCTATTACGGAGACACTGGAGTCCTTCCGTAACGGAGAAAGCCCCTAGTCCCTCCACCCCCGCCGCGTGCCCTCAAGCATTTCGCGCGCGTGGCGGCGGGCTTCGGGCGTGATCTCTACACCGCCCAGCATGCGGGCGAGTTCCTGGAGACGTTCACGCTGGGTCAGACGTTGGGCTGAAGAAATTGTGCGACCTTGCATTACCGTTTTGGTCACGGTGTAGGCGTGGTCGGCAAAGGCCGCGATCTGCGGCAAATGCGTAATGCATAGCACCTGATGCTGGTCGGCTAGGGCTTTGAGCCGCCGCCCGACGACCTCGGCCACTCCGCCGCCGATCCCCGCGTCCACCTCGTCAAAAATCAGTGTCGGCGTGGCTTCCGCAGCCGCGCTGAGAGCTTTGAGGGCGAGCATGAGGCGAGAGAGTTCTCCGCCGGAGGCAACCTGGACGAGTGGTAAGAGCGGCTCCCCAGGATTGGCAGACAGAGAAAACTCGACCTGATCATAGCCGCGCTCTCCGAGCTGCCGGCCATTTTGCGTAAACGGTGAATCCGCCGGACCCGCGCCGCCCCCTTCAGACTGCTGCGGAAATTGGACGCCAAAATGCGCGCCCTGCATGCCGAGCTGGCCTAACTCGGTCTGGATGCTTTGCTCAAGACTTCGGGCGGCTCCCCGACGCTCCTCTGACAGTTCGTCAGCCCAGGACCAGGCCGTATGAGCGGCTTGGGCAACCTCCTGTTGCAATGCGGCAATCGCCTCTTCTCCGCTTTCGATGTGTTCCAACTCTTGTTCCAGCACGGCCTGCCGGGCCAGAATCGCCTCAACACTCCCGCCGTATTTTTTCTTGAGACGCGAGAGCAGCGCGAGGCGTACCTCGATCTCTTCCAGACGCTCGGGATTCGGGCTGAGGCGCTCGCCATATCTGCGCAGGAAGAGGGCGGCCTCTTCGACCTGGGCCAGCCCATCATTCAGGAGTGAGACTGCTTCGTTCAGGCGGGCATCCACCCGGACCAGGTCACGTAACTGCGCCACCAATTGCCCGAGCCGATCCGTGACCGCGCCATCACTAGAAGTGAGTTCCTCTTCGCCTCCAGAGGCCGTCTGGTAGAGCCTCTCGGCGTTCATGAGAATGGTCCGTTCCTGGCGCAACTCCTCTTCTTCTCCGGGCTGGAGGGCGGCGCGGCGAATCTCATCGACCTGAAAACGAACGAAGTCCTGACGGGCTTCAGCCGCTGCTTTGTCCTCGGTCAGCGTGCGCAAGCGCTCCCAGGCCTGCCGCAGGCCCTGGTAGCGGGTTGCCATTTCCTGGACGCGCTGCGTCGTATCCGCGAAATCGTCGAGCAGGGAGAGAGCCGAATCCGCCTCACGCAAGACCTGCTGCTCATGCTGTCCATAGATCCGCATCAGCCCGGCGCTGAGCTGACGCAACAGCGCGACCGTGGTCAGCCTGCCATTCAGATACACCCGGCTCCGCCCGTGCGCCGTAATCACGCGGCGGACGAGAAGTTCTTCGGCTTCGCCCAGCTCAGGTTCCGCAAAGAGGGGGGCGCGGCGCGCCGGGTCAAGGCCGAAGACCGCCTCGACAACGGCCTCCTTGGTATCGCGTCGAATCAGGTCGGCGATTGCTCGACTGCCCAGAGCCAGGCCGATGGCCTGCATGAGCAAGCTTTTGCCCGCACCCGTCTCTCCGGTGATCACATTCAGGCCGGACTCGAACGACAGTTCGAGATCGTCGATCAGGGCGAGATTTTTCACATGCAGATGACGCAGCATAGGACTGTTTCCCGGTCGCTCCTGTCTCTCCCTTACGCCACCCCGCGTCGAGACACATCGTCCAGACGATCACTCAAGATTTTGGCAATATTCAGGAATATCCGGGCGCCAATCCGCGGGTAGCGTTTTTGCATACGCTGCAAGAAGCGCTCGTCCACCACAATCGCCTCAGCATCGTCCACGGCAATCACGTCCGCGGTCCGCTGGTTCTGACGAATGAGGGCCATCTCGCCAATCACATCGCCTCGTCCCATGGTCCGCAGCAGTTTTGACGCGCCGTCAATATTGAGCCGGGCGTCTGCCCGGCCATTGATCAGCACAAACATCTCTCGACCCATCTCTCCTTGCCTGACGATGAACTCATCCTTGGCAAAAGTCCGAAACTCGCCCATCAGCGTGACAATTTTGGCTTGCAGGGGACGCAGCCCGGCAAAGAGGGGAATCGTCTTATGCGGGTCCCGGCCGAGTTTCAGGTATAGGACGTCCCACAGGGTGATAATCTTGGTGGTGGCGAGCAAGGCTGGCAGCAAGATCACATCCGCCCCAAAGGCCACGATTATGGTCGCCGCCGAGAGTATACCAAATTCCTGGATCGGGACAAAAGTCGAAAAATACAACACCAGAAAGCCGAGCAATAAGATAACAGAGGCATACAGACTCGGCTTGCCCACCGTCCCGAGGGTGTGGAGCAGGGCGGTTTCCTGGTCTGGCGCCGCGTGCACCTCAGCGCTCAGCCGGGTCATCAAGTGTACCGTATTATCCACCGCAATGCCCAGCGCGATAGCAGCGATAATACTGGTCCCCAGGTTGAGCACCGCGCCGGAGAGCCCCATCAGTCCGAAAAAAATGATAATCGGAAAGATGTTCGGGATCATGGCGATCAGCCCGATCCGGGCGGACAGAAACATGGCCGACATAATGACGAAGATGACGCTGGCGGCCAGAGACAGACTGCGAATCTGACCGGTAATAATATCGCCGGTGGTCTTGGTCAGGAGAATCAGATTGCCGGTGGGACGCACCTTGAGGTCGGGCGGAAAGTGCTCTTGGGCGTAGGTGCTAATCCGCTCCGCGAGCGCCGAAATCTCCTGTGAGCCCGAGAGGGTCGTGCGGACCAGGATATTCGAGCGCGCAAAGTCTGGGCTGGCGACAGACCGAAAACTGGTCGGACTACCGGCCACGAGCTGCATGACGGCGCGGAGTTGAGACGGCTCCTGCCAGAAGGTGGTGGGCTTGTCCGGTGGCGGAGCCGTAATCAGCTCGCCACCCGGACCGACCATAATCTCACCGCCGCCGGACTGTGCTCCGCGGTCGAGCAACTCGCAATAGTCAACAAACGAAACGGTCTTATCCACGCCGGGCAGGCCGTCGATATAGGATTGCAGATCTTTAATCCGGCGTAAGGTATCCCACTGTTTCATGACGTCTTTTTCTTCGCCATCAACCACCACATAAAAAGCCATGCTGCCGACCAGATGGGTATTAATGGCGTCGGTGGCTTGGCGAACCGGATCGTTGGGGCGAAAGAAGGACTGAAAGTTTGAATCGACCTGAATCGAGGAGAGGTTCCATATCGCCACACCGGCGCAGAGCAGCGACGCACCAATAACGCTCAGGCGGTTCTGAATGGCAAAGCGCCCGATACGGCGCAGACCCGCGGTGACCCCAGGGGCAAACGCCGCCGCCGGGTTGGCCGGTAGACGGAGTTGCATAAGCACGGCCGGGACCAGGAGAATGGATAAGAGGAAAGCAATCAGAATGCCGACCGACGAGAAGATACCCATTACTCGAATACTGCTGAGCGGGTTCACGCCCAAGGAGAGGAAACCGAGTACGGTTGTCAACGCGGTGATACAAATCGGCGGGCTGGTTTTTTTAAGGGCCTCCAGCACAACGTCCCGCACCGCTCCGTCTGGCCGGGCCAACTCATAATACTCGGCCACCATATGGAGCGAATAGGCTGTGCCCAAGACCAGAATCAGGGGCGGCAGGGCAATACTCCCGAGGCTGAGGCTGCTCCCGGAGAGCACCATGATGCCCAGCGTCCAAATCAGACTGACGAGAATCGTCAGGGCGGGCAACAAGACGCCGCGGATGGAGCGAAAGCTCACAAAGAGCACGACAACAATAGCGAGCAGGGTCAGTGGAACAAAGCGGATTAAATCGCGCTGCATGGCCCGCGCGGAATAGACTTTGAAGCGGGGAAGGCCGGTATAAAACAGTTCTTCCGGCCCGGTTTCGCGTTCGGTATCGAGGATGGCCTGGATTTGCGCATCAATACCCCGCTGCATAAACTCCTCGTCGTCCATATCGGCGAAGAAGATATTGATGGCCGCGGCTTTTCCGTCGATGGCAACCAGGTTCTTGAGATAAATAGGCCGGTCGGCCAGCGTCTCCCGGAGTGCCTCCAGGCCGGCCTGATCGGTGGGAATCTGCGTGACCAAAGGCGGTGGCTCGACCACACCGGCAATCGGATCAAGCGCATTGGTCAGGCTGAGCACCTCCTGGACCCCTTCGATGTTCTCCAGCGCTTCAGTCAGGCGCGTAATCTTGTGTAAGACGTCAGCGGTATAGATGTCATCGGCCAACAGCCCGACTACTCCCACTTCATCGCTGCCAAAGAGCTGGCGGACTTCGGCGTAATACTGACTGTCCGGGTTGTCTTGGCTCAGGAGGCTTTCAACCGAGCTGTCCAGACGGATGTCTTTTGCGTACACACCAAAGACACAGGTGAGAATGAAGAGAAGAAGGAGGAGGGTCTTCGGCCGGTTGACGACGAGCTGATAGAGCCGTTCCATAATAGCGGTAGGGACGGGTTTCAAACCGCCCTTACTCAGGAAAGGCATATCGGAAACAGACGGTAAGTGCGAGGGGCAAGGCAGGAGGGTAGGGGTATATTTCAGCCAGCAGTAAGGTTGGCAATCCTGGCCGTCCCGGCTAGAGAGCCACGAAGGGAGGGCCGGTATGCAGTGCGTCAGTTGTGGCTTTGCAAATCAGGTTGGAATGAACTCTGTACCGAGTGCGGCACTTGGGCTGGCCCAATGCCGAATACACCTTCAAATACGCTTTGATCCAGGATGCCGCCTACCAATCCCTGCTGAAGAGCAAGCGCCAGCACTACCATGAACAGATTGCGCGGACGCTGGCGTCGTATGTCTCGGTCAGCGGCGACATCCATCCCGAACTCCTGGCCCATCACTACATTCAGGCCGGACTGAAGGAAGAGGCCCTCACTTACAGCCGCGCCCACCGTATCATGGCTATCCGCGGCCGCAGCCCACGCGGCGGTGTCCACGAACATTTGCCTCACCGGTACAACACCTCGTCATGTCGGGTGGCGGCATCTCCCGATTCAGACTCGCCAACAGTGGGGGCTTGATAGAGTGGGTCCGATTCCAGTGGCGTGCTGTCGAGCGGTGGATTCCCAACCGGTACGATGTCAAAGGCTGGGCGGCTGCGGCACAAAACAGTGAAGCGCTCCCCGTGTCGCACTTTTTCAACAATACCCTGTAGTTGCTCTCGAAGCTGTTTGGCACTGATCATTTCAGGCATAGTCACGCCCCTTTCAAGTTTAACTTAAGATAATCTGTCCTCGAACTCAGTACAAGTATCAAAGCGCTACTACTTTAATGAGGTCGGGGCAGTCCAGCCGCCATAGAAAGTTGGCGTTCAGTGCTCATACTGGAGAGGCCACGGTAAAGTTGCGGAACTTGCGGGTAGTAATACGCTGGTTGCGGTAGACCTTGACCACACCCCTTGCCCGAAGGACGGCGTGGTCTGGTTCAGGTTCCTGAAGTTCGGCCATGCTGAGCAGTGACCGCACGACATCCATACTCAGAGGAACTGCCCAGATTGGCCATGTAAACAAAACGTCTTCGCCACGGCGCTGCGAAAATCCAGTTGTCTGGAGTTGTCGCTCTCCAGGAGCGGTCCACCCAGGCCGGACTGAAAGAAGAGGCCCTCACCTATTGGTATCAGGCCGGAGAACGGGCCCTTGGGCAGGCCGCGAACGAGGAGGCCATCCGTCATCTGCAAACCGGTCTGGCCCTGCTGGACACCACGTCTCCCTCACGACGAAGCCGGTGGTACGCGAAGGGACGTGAGTATCCCGCCCGGACGATGACGTCCCCGGAACCCCTGTCTTGACCCGTCCGCAGCACCTGCGCTAATCCGACCAAGGTGGTCCAGCAACCCACATATGACCGGGGAACCATAAACCAGCTCATCCACAGCATGGGGGTGAAGTTCCGGCAGGAAATCCTTCGGCCGGTCGGCCTGAGCCCAACCCGTCTGCCGCTCAATCAAGCTTTTTCCCTTGCGGCCACCCATCTTTTCTGGACGCTTCCGGGGCAGGTGCGACGCTTTTCTTCTCGGGCTACACCGCAAGCGATTGCTCAGCGAAGCGGCCGGCTCGACACCACCCTCTCTCCATTGGCCATCTGGATGTTTGGCTATTCCTTTCTGGTCGGGCGAGAGATTCTGCTCGATTTTGGGGCGATCAAAGCAAGCGACCATGCCGAGAATATCGGCCTGGTCTTGGACTGCTGGAACCGGTGTGCAACCGCCTCGCGAACCGACGGCCATAGGGATAACAGTGAGGCCGGCTGGACGAATCCCTATCTCCCCAGGGAAACCGTTCAGCAGTTGTCGGATATGCTGGTTCCGGTTGATGCCGAAATGCGACGGGTAGCCGGGCAATTCCTGGCGGCGCTCGAATCCTATATCTTTGTTTTGAATGCGGAGGCCTATCTCGGGACGATTGATTCCGGCCCTTACCCGCTGAGTACGAATCGCCTGCTTATTACCCGTCATTTTTTTGACCTGACCGGCCGGTGGTATTCGTGGCGTACCCGCGCGGTCGAGTTCCCGTACCCGACCTGCACCTTCGCTTTTACCCTTGACCCCGAGGAGTTTCAGGCGATCGAGCTGAGCGATCGCGCCGCCCTGCTCACCGTACCTAGGGATTATCGGGCGCGTATCCAGGAACTCGTTCTGGTGCGTCTCGACCGCACCCGTCCCCAGCCACTGCCTTTTACTGATCTGGACCGTCTCACCCGGGCCGCAAAAAAAATAGAGCCGCGCGTATTCGCCTGGTTTCAGGCGCAATCGTCCCATGCAACCATCCTCTATTGCGCCCAACCCTGGGCTGTCAGACCAGCCTCGGTCGTTGTCCCTTCGGAGGCCTGTTTTGATTGGCAGCCGGCCCCAGCCGCGCTTGAACTCTTATCCCGATACGCTCGGGACGACACTCTGGCCGCCCGCTGGGCTCTGGAGCGCTGTTTGGCGCCAGGTCGTTCGTCCGCCTTTGTCCCTGTAGAGTAGGGGTGAAAAATTTTTCACCCCCCATGGCTTCAATGAGGCCCGCCCAGTGGCGGGAAATGTTCCGATCGTAGAGAGACTGGGCGTCGTGCTCCGCAAAGCTTCAATGAGGCCCGCCCAGTGGCGGGAAATGTTCCTCGGCAAAGTTATCTGTGAAGGGAATGTCCATCATGCTTCAATGAGGCCCGCCCAGTGGCGGGAAATGTTCCATGGTCTCCAGCTAATGCGTTGTTTAAGACCAAAAGCTTCAATGAGGCCCGCCCAGTGGCGGGAAATGTTCCCGATGCCGCCAGTTTCGGAACCTGTTTTGTCGTTGCTTCAATGAGGCCCGCCCAGTGGCGGGAAATGTTCCACAGTACCACCAAAACCGGACACGGCAACTTGCTTGCTTCAATGAGGCCCGCCCAGTGGCGGGAAATGTTCCTTGATAACAAAAAACCAACTGCTGCTTTGGTGATGGGCTTCAATGAGGCCCGCCCAGTGGCGGGAAATGTTCCGCATAACACACAACCTATCGTTTTGATTAGCACTTCTGCCTCGTGCACGCGAACCAACTGCAAACCGACTCCAATATGATCCCCTCACTTCCTGTTTCAACGATAAAACTCTTGTTTTTCCGTATGATAGCAGTGACGCGATCCTCCCCGGCTCTGTGCCCTCGCTTCCGGTCCGCGCTGAGTTTGTTTCAATCCTTACTGGCCCGTTATGACCGAGGACCAGACTTCACGAACTCCTGTTCTCAGGGTGGGACCGGCTCGTATCGTCTCTTCTATGTAGCTGTCAAAGAACGGAAAACTCGGCTGCGGGCGCTGCCAGTGATATCGTCCGTCAGCCTACCGCGCCAAAGAGGCCGCCGCCCCTGTGGCTGTCGCGGCCCAGCATAACCGGTCCGTCAACCGCAGTCACAAAACGAAGACAAAGGCGTGCCGCTACTCCTCCACTCTTTGGACCGGTCTTTAGGTCCAACATTTCGACTTCCGGTCTTGGGATGCCGCGCCGGCCGCACTCAAGAATCACATCTTGTATAACGGCAGCAGCAGGGTCTTTGCCACGCTGCGTATGCCGCGTTGGGCGATAGGGCGTTCGACTTTCCCATAGCCTCGACGGTCCAATAAAGACATCGCCGGGAGCAGGTTGCACTGCGGGTGACAATGTAACCACGCCGAGCCGACCCGCTCGCACGCGCTCAAGCGAAGAGACAACCCCCTCAAAGCACGTACGGTCCGTCCGCTTCGGAGCCCGTCGAGAGCGATCAACCACCCACGGCGCGGCCACTATCAGGCGGTCAATGCGCCCATCCCCGTCGGCGTCGTCCGCAGCGAGAAAAACATGTTCATGCCCACCCGACCTCGCCGGCGCCCCATTCAGTTCGTGTCCAGAGAAAAGCCGGGGCACGTGTCCGTTATCGTCCCGTGACAGCGCCATCAGCGCACGGCGAACCGCGTATAGCAGAGGTGCGGTGTCTGCAGTGACGATATTTATCTCGGATGTAACCGAGAACACCAGCGTGTCGGGTGAGATATCCTTTTGCGGGGCCATTAGGCCCAGACCGAGATAGCGCCCGTTTCCAATGACGAGGGGACCACGCACGGCTTGCGCAAATGCTATCTCCACGTGATGGAGGCTGCGGGCTCCAAATCGTTCGGGCATGGCAAACGCTTCCGCCCATGCGCCGTTGTGGTCAAACGGTTCACGTTGCACGCGAACAGACTCTACCTGTGCCGCCACTTCGGCATGGCGCAACGCCTGCATGACCGCGCGAGCCGCCTTCGCCTCGCCTGCTACGCGCTTGGCTCCGGCAGTTCCGCGCCCCGTCCGCGTGACGGGTAGGGCTGCCGGTGTGACCGTGCGCCAGACGCGGAAGCCCTGCCGTTCGTTGTCGTCAATGCCATAATGGTCAAGCATTCCGCGCTCCCCAGTCCGAACGAGATTCCACAGAATTTCTCCCGTTGTCGGATTGGTCTCTACGAGTCCAGAGAACGCCCAGGCTATATCATCGGCCCGCAACGGGCAGTTCGGGGAGATTTCGACTAGTATACGGCGAATAGCACGATCCGCGTGGTTATGGCCGATGGACGGAAGCGGCAGAATACGCACACGGACGGCCTTGTCGGCCTCCGTCGCGTTACGACCTATCAACACCCGATCTACCGTCCCAGCCTCTTTTTTTGCAGTCTCTTCGGGTAGCGCCTCTTTCAGCCGACTCGCGGCCTTGTCCCGCACTTTGAGGACGAGTTCCGTCACCCGTTCGGACGGCCACGGTACAAAGGACTCGTCGGATGTGGCCGTCCGTATCTCGAATAGAAAATGGTGTGGCGGCGTGGCGTATGCAACCTTGGCGAAGCGGGGCTTGGACGGTTGGGAAAAAATTGGCTGGACCTTCCTACCCTGCTTGACATAGGTGAAGCGCTTTGCATTGTAGCGCTTTTTGAGGCTTACCAGCGATCTCTCCCTTGGACAGAGCAACGCTTTGCCGGTTCCGTCCTTGCTCGGTCGATGCACGACGCCGCCATGACGGGCAAGACGTGTCTTGATTTCGTCTACGTCAAGAATCTCCGCCCACGCCCACGCCATGTCGACGCCCCGTCCCAACTGATAGAGCCGTTCCGCGATCTTGCAGACGGCTCGAGTGTGGTTCTCTCCGGGTGTGCCATCATTAAACGCCCAAATAAACAGCAGTGGGATTTCCGCGTTGAAAATATGCGGACGGATGTTCTTGGGAGTACGAATCTCCGAGATTCGTCTCGGGTCACCGCCGAGCTTGTCAAGATCGTTATTCGGTACATAGTTCCTGAAGGCTTGGCCGGTACGGGCCGCGGGCGCGGCAATCACCGGCGCGTCAAGCGTCTCCAGCCATGCAAGCGCGGCCTTGTCCGTGTCCGACAGTTCAGCGCCTTTGGCGGCACCGGCAACCAGTGCCTGAAACAGCCGAGCCGGCGCAGGCGGCCAATCCCCAGCGCCATGATACCGACCGTCGTAAAAGCGAACCGAGAGAAGCAGGGCGGGCATAATTCAGGCTGCACTTTCGTCTTCTTCGCCCTTCTTGACAAGCAGCTGCTTGGCCTTATTCACGTCGAATTTATAGACCAACTCTTTGGGCCAGTTATCCTTGAATGGTTTGACGGCCTCCCGCGCGTAGGCAAGAAGGCTTTTCTGAGCACTGTTTGACGCTAAATCAATGGGCACTATTTCACCTCGCCGAGGGATAGCGTTCCAGAGATCATCGGCGGCGTAGCGAAGGTGGCATCCCTCGCGGAGGAACAAATCAATTTCGGCTGTTGCTGCAATCAGCGTAAGAGCCAGAAGATACCGACGCCCATCCTTCGTTTTCTCTTCATCGGCGCCATTGATTGCACGCAGGGCAACAAGGTTGACAGTAATATCTCGCTCAATCGGCCCGCTTGCCAGCACACCGCCGAGGACTCTCGCCTCTGGATTCGGAGTACCGTCATGGTACTGAGGAGCCTTAGTTTTTCGGAATACAGCCGGGGCGTCCGCTAGCCCCTTCTCCGAACGTTTGACTCCCTTAGCTTTGGCTTCTTTTTCCAGTGCGTCCTGTTGGGCTTCACCCAGCGCCTTCCAAATTGAGTTGAATTGCGCTGCTGTGTGAAGAGGCTGAACATCCCAGGCGCGAATGATTGAGCGCACCAAACGGGGGCGTCTTTCGCTCGATTCGCCGCGTGAATCCCAGAAGCCAAACACAAGGGATGTAGGGGCCAACTGACAGAGCGGCTCAGCATCGCCGCGTTGCTTCAGGGCGCGGAAAGCCTGTTCCATATCGGGTGCAAGCTCTGGACACGAATAAACGACAGCATCGGCGCTCCGGTGAGCGAGATCAAGAAGTGAACGCTTTTCAATATACTTCTCGTTGTCGTCTTCCTTAGGATGTAATTTGATTTCAATCTGCGGAACGAGTTCCGAGTATGGCTCGCGCTTGAAAATCGGTTCCATGCGGTTGGCCTGCGAACCCACGCTGTCTATCAGCGCAACCTTCGTCCCGTCGGAGAGCGTGTCGATATTGTAGCCGATGTCGGCATAGGTCGGCGGAAAGATGACCCCGCCTTCCCCCTCAACAGGAAGAAGTTTCTGTTTCAGATGTAACGCTACGGGACCGCCATCGTCGGCCCAGGTATTGATGGTTTCATGCGTAAGGGAATCAGTCATGGGTAGTCTCCTGTTCTGCGAAAAAGCATTTCTTGTATTGTCCATCCTCTCCCAGGTGGGCGCGAAAAAATCGGACTCGATCCTTCGGCAACAATGTATGCGGCGCGCACAACGCCGCTCGGCAAAGAGTGACTGGTAAGCTGCCGTCCCAAGCTGCGTATCGTATCTCATATGTTGAGAGAAACGTGGGTCGTGCATTTTCGAGACCCATGGCTGCGAGTAGTTCCACATGCGGCGCAATCTTCAGTAAAACACCTTGTTTGTTGAGTGAGGTGCCAATTCCCAAGGCGTCCCAGCCACCGCGCGCATCGAAACCGAAACGACCGCCTACAGCGCAAACTTTACCAAACGGGTCCTGGAAAGCTCTTTCATCGAATCTGCAAAAGATGTCTTTGAAGCCTTCGCTGGCCTTTTTCTTCGGATCACCGCACAGCATGTTGCGCATGAGTTGAGCGCCAACTTGCTGGCCTGCGAATAATTTGAATGGCTGAGGCTGACGGACGTTTCCTTTCAGCCAGTGCGAAATCTGAACAGAGGCGTTGCCTCGTTGTAAGCGAACTGGCAGCAAACTCGCTGTCAGGCCCTTGCAAGGAGCTGGAAACTCCTCATTTTGCTCGGCGTTATCTGGCCACGAGCCTTTAATCCCTGCTGGGCAGACGGTCACAATCTCCGCCTCGGCCAGAAATTTCAGGACCGCCTCCACAGGGTTCTGTTCTCCTGTCGCAGCAAGCCTGAACTTCACCTCTACCTCGTCACTCTCGTCACTCCAATCGAACCCGCCTTCGGCGTCGCCACATAATATGTCGGCGGCTTCTAGGAAGCCGAGACAGGCGAAGACTTGGCCCGGATTGAAGAGGTCTACGGGAATTGAAGACTCGGCCATCAGACACTCTCCCCGGCGTCGTTGGCACGCGACGCTTGCTGGTCTGCCGCACGCAGCAACGCCTCCCACCACGCCAAGCCCCAAGGCCCCCACTGCTTCTGCACCCGTGCGAAACGCAGTGCGACATCGCAAGCGCGCCTTTCTGAAACGGATGGGGGGGCGTCACAGCCACTTGCGGAAATGACAGGCCGCGCCCATCCGTGATGGGCCGCGATTAGATGGAGTGCGAGGTCTTGGAGGTCGCTTGGCAACGCTCTGAAGTCTTCGTCCTTCTCAGCGAAGGGCAGCGAGCCGAACTCATGACGGTACTTATTCAGCAGATTGGTATTCATCCCTTTGTTCGTTTTTGCGTAGACTTTACCGTCGTGCGGGACTTTGGCGGCCTGCTGCCAGAGTTGATGACGCTTGCCCTCATCGTGCAGGCGCGCCGCAATGGCGAGCATGTCGGCATAGGGGTCCGGCAAATTGATGGCTTCGGCCAAGACGCGCGCTTTGCGTTCGGTCCAGGCGTGATGCTCCACCAGTTCTTGCAGACGGCCCACAGAGCGGTCGTCCTCCGTCTCCGCGTCGTGACGCCATTTTTCAACAAGCAGAAAACGTTGCGCTTCCCCTTCGTCTGATTGCTCCGTGATGAAACGATACCGCTCTCGCCAATCTCCATTCGATTCGGGGCTTGCTTCTCCAGCGACGGAGCGCACGCGAAATCGAATGACGGGCGTATCATCTTGTGGAGGGAGCCATCCCTGACCGTCGTCGATTACACGTGGACATGTATCGCTTTTGTCGTCAACGAGCATACCATCCTCGGAAAGACCACCGAGGCGGGCATCCACAACTAATGTGGCACCGGGAAGGATGTCTTCTTTCAGTTTCTTTTTGTTCTCTTTGTTGTCCTCAAGGTCGTGTCTTTTCAACGTTCGGCGATGATCTCGTGCCGCCGACAAGACGTAGGCAGCGACATCATGAGAAAACTTTTGAGAACGGCCACTGACGACCGTGGCACGTTTCACAAGCCAGTCAACCACTCTGGAAGTCTCGGTTTCGAGTTTCTCACTGGCGTGGGGTGGCGCTGCTTCAAAGAAGGCTTCTATGTCTCCTTTTGTTGCGGCTGCTCCATCGGTCCGTACCGGCAGATATTTGCGCCAGACGACTATAGTTTGTGGCTGTTGGTCTTCCTCCCATCCACGCAACCAGGGCTGGATATCGTCAGGGCGGCCCGTATGTTCGTCCAACGAGGTCATTGACCACGCATCGACAAGGGCGCGGGTCAGTGCCGGACGTAGCGGGGCGGGCGTCGTTGCCGCCTCAATCACTTCTTGGAGTTCCGAATCGTTTTCTGCACGCTCTTTCAGTTCCAGTATTGCGCCGAGGCTCACGTCTCGTTCGTCCCCCGAACCGAGGCAACGAAGACTGTCCAACGGTTTGCGGAGACGAGCCAAACATTCATTCCAGCGCTCTTCCCACTCCTTGACCTTGTTCTTAGGTTTATTTGTGTCGGGCGTAGCGATCACTTCAATACAAGCGTCTCCCTTACCGCGCCTATTCACGCGGCCAAGCCGCTGTACCATGCGCTCCCACTCAACCAAGTCGCAGACCATGTGGTCGGCATCGAGATCGATGCCCACTTCGCCCGCCGAGGTTGCAATTAGAAAGGTCGGTTGCTTGGGCTTTCCCTCGGCATCGCCCAGGAAACCGTGCTTCTTCAACCGGTTGGAAAGCGGTTCGCGTTCAAATACGCGCCGTCCGCCGACTAGGAGTTCGGAAACAGGTTTGAATTTCTTGTCGATTTCCTTCTTCACTTTCACGGCGTCGTCTCGGCGGTCGCAATAGACGACGACGCGGGCAGGTCCCTGTTCCGCGAGTGTCCAGGCTCTCTCCGCAAGTTTCGCCGTAAGATTTTTCCTATCATCGAGTGTCTCGACCGTAAGCCGTTTACGCGCCGACAGACGTTCTTCAACAGTCTCGTCTTTTCGGTCTTCAGGAGAAAGCCGAAATATCTTGCCCGCTTCATCGTTGCGTCCGGTAGCTGACAAGGAAAGGAGCCGGAAGCGCGGCACAATCTTGCGCTCCTCTTCTGCGCACGGTCCCATCGTGTCTGACCCGCCTTCGACAGCCCTCAGAAGCTTCTCGAACGGCGGAACCAAATGCGCCTCATCAAGCACGACCAGCGTGTCCGCTCCGAGCAAACCGGCGTGATAGGGACGCATCTTGCGCGATACGCCGTAACCCGAGAACAACAGCCGCGAGCCGATCATGTCCACGGTGCCGACAACGATGGCCGGCGTAGTCGGGTCGGCCAGCCATTCCCGGTTGTCCACATGCTGGCCGCGTAGCGTGCTCACGCGCAATGCGGGGTATTTCTCCCGGATCTCATCGGCGACGGTCGTTGCCTGATCGACCACCGCTCGTCTATCGACCACATAAACCAGACGCCTGGGTAGCATCACTCCGGTCCCCGGGGCTCCAGCGATTCGAGCCAAATACCAGATAGCCATGACGGAGGTCTTGCCGAGACCCGTTGGAAGATCCAGCGCGGCAGGGATACGGCCCTTGGCAAAATAATCGCGAAAGAGACGCCGTTGCCAACAAAATGGCGAGTTGCCAGTCAGCGCCTTGAATCGATCGTGAAAGTTACAAGAAGTCCCGGAATTCATTTTACACGTCGTTTTTATCCGTGAGGATTGAGCGTGCGACCTCGGCGACTTCCTTCTTGCTTTGCCGCAGCAAGTTTATTTCGTATAGTGTCAACATCCGGGGAGCGGGTGAGGTACCGAGCCTCCGATTGAGTAAGGCAATCGAAGGAGTGCCTGAAATGTTCTTGCCACCATTCTTCAAAGTCCGATCCGTGTCGTTGTCGGAGTGCATAGAGTTGCTCCTTTGATGGGCTTAGTTTAGCGGAATAGGGTTTGCCGGTCAGCACAATGGCTCCGACAGCCCTGCCTCCCTGTTTCCCTATCCAGCCACGCAGATTTGCCAGTGTTCCTCCCTGCCCGACGAAGTCGTCCACCATCACGTATTCACGGCCCCTATCGACCTTACCCCCGAAACAGGCTTGACGGGCGAGGCGGCCATAACCATCCGCACTCGTATGGGAAACGATATTGGTTTGCACAACGACAGTCTCATACGGGATACCGGTCCGTTCGCTCAGGAATGAAGCCAACGCCCCTGGAATTGCGTTGACACCGTGGCGTTCGTAAGCGTGAGCGCCGACGAACATGAGGGTATCGTTCGTACTGACGGCAGCGATCAACGTCCGAACCGTATCAACCCCTGTTTCGTCAACCATCCGACTGACCAAGCTTATCGCGGCTCTCACATCGCCCGCCTTCGCACGGGAATAGTCGGGATGCTGCTTGACTGCCAATTCATCAGCTAGCAACACGGCATCCGGGAACGTCTTCCAGACTCCTCTTGGGGGATGTGTCACGGCCTTTTCCATATTGAGATGGTGTAAAAATCTTCTCGGCTAGAAGATATAGCACTTCATAACGGAGGTGAACCGAGGTGGCAGGACTGGAGAGAATGCCAGGGAGATGAGGGTTCAGTTGTGTAGAACGGGGTATCGGATTACGCTCTACTCACCACTATTCCCTCGCCACCAGTCACTGATATACATTCCGATATGAAACCGTAACACAGGCGAAGGGGCCCAGGTGTTATGTTTTTCCCTCCCTGTTTTGCGCCTGCATTTCAGCTGCACAAGAACTATGCCAAAAATTGGATTTCCTCGGACCTAGTGCTATGATTTCCGGTGATGAGGGACAGAATTGTGCGTGCAGAAGTTAGCATTTTCGGCCAAAAGTGGGATTATCACCGAGAGAAGATGGGAAACAGCCCCGTTTAAGATGTGAATTTTTTCAGGACATTTTCAGGCCATAAAAAGGACAAAAAGCGCCGTAAGTCGTTGATTTCACACAAGCTCAATTTTCAGGAGGGGGGTAAAGTTTCACCAGTTAAACGGGGCAAATTCACCAGTTCAAACGTTCAAAACATGTTACCGCCGTTATTCACATCAGATTACTTATCTCGGCTGGAAACATTACGCATTCAGACCAGACGCCGCTTTCTTGGCAGCCGTCCCGGTGGTCATGTTTCGCTGCGCCGTGGGGCAGGGCTCGAATTTGCGGATTATCGCCGCTACTCCCCCGGCGATGACCTGCGCTATATTGACTGGAATCTGTACGGCCGGACCGACCGTCTCTATATTAAACAATTCCAGGAAGAAGAGGACCTCTATACCTCACTCTTCCTGGATGGCAGCGCCTCCATGGCCTACCCCGCTCAAGACGGAAAGGCCGAAGCCGCTCGGGATATTGTCCTGTCGCTCGCCCATGTGGTTCTGGCCAGTAACGATGCCGTCAAGCTCTCTCTCCTGGGTGTGGATACGACGGCCCCATCAACAACGCCGTTCTTCCGGGGCCGCCAGCGCTTGGGCGCTGTTGCGGAATTTCTGGACAGCTACAGTCCTGCGGGTCGGGTCAATGTCGTCCAGTCGCTGGCGCAGCAGTTGCAGCAGTCCCACCATCCGGGCAAGGCAGTGTGGGTTTCTGATTTTTTATTCTCCCTGTCCGATGTCCGCACCGGCCTGAGTCTGATGCGTGACGCAAACTTTGACCTGGCGCTTATTCAGATTCTCGGCCAGGAGGAAATTGACCCGCCGCTCTTTCCGGGCGGAGCCCGACTGACGGACAGTGAAAGCGGGGAGGAAAGCGTGGTCTACTTTGACGCTCAGGCCAAACAGACCTATATGCAGCGCTTGGACCGACACAATCGAGAACTCCAGAGTTCCTGCCATCAGGCCGGTGTTCACTATGCCCGTTTCATTACCCATCAAGACCTGCCCCACTTTATCTTACGCGAGCTGCCGGAGTTGGGGCTGCTGATGTAGTCGAGTGGCCCTGCACGCGCGCTGAGTCTCATGCAGTTCAGTTTTCTCTCTCCGGCTGCCTTCTCCCTCCTGCTCGCGCTCCCCTTGCTGCTCGTGCCGTATTTGCTCCGGCAGCGACAACAACGCTGGGTCGTTCCGGCTCTCTTTCTCTATCAGGATATTTCTTCTCCGGTGCGGAGACGCCTGTGGGGCCAACTCCGGCTGTCTCCGCTCTTTTTGCTCCAACTTCTCATCCTCCTCTTATTGGTTGCCATTGCCGCTCGGCCGGTCTTGCAATACGACACCGCCGGAAGAATTGCGCTCGTCCTCGACACCTCGGCTAGTATGCAGGCGCGCGACCCTTCAGGGCAGTCCTCACTTTTTGAGGCGGCAAAGGAGAAAATTCAACAGGAACTGGCAAATATCCCGGCCGAGCGCCCTATCAGCATCTTCACCACCAATCCACTGGGAGCGGTCTCCGAAGACCGGCTCGAAGCCGATACTGGAGCGTCCCTTACGGCCGGTTCTGATATGCGGGGCGTGTGGGAGCGGATACGTGTCAGCGATGCACCCGACCCGAGCGCTGCAACGCTCTCTGCCTTTTTTGCCCGACTCTTGCGCGATCACGATTTTGAGCACGTCTTGTTCGTGACTGACCGCCCCGTCACACAGTCCTCTGGCGAGCAGCCGGCCAGGCACGCACTCCGCACGGTGACGCTGGGCGCTCCCCAGCCCAATATCGGCATCAGTACATTCCGCTTATACCGGAGCCCGTTTTTCCCAGACGAGATTCACGCCACGGTCGGCATACACGCTGCCGAGGGCGCTATCTCTCAGTTGCCCCTGAGGCAGGTTGTCATCGAAGATGGCCAGACCCGGCAGCGCTTCGCTGTCCAGCAAGTTAGACGGCCAGCAGCCCAGACCTTCTCCTTTTCTCAGCTCCCGCTCACGACGAGCTACCGAGCCCGGATTCTTTTTGGTGAGAGGAAGGGGGAAGGCCGAGACGAAGACGGACTGGCCGTTGATAACGAAGCCTACGCCGTTCTGCCGCCTCTTGAGGAGATTGCTGTCTTACTCGTCAGCCCAACGCCCGAGGTCGGGAACAGTCTTGGGCAGATACCAAATATCAAGTTGACGCTGATGACCCCCCAGGACTATGACCCCGCTGCGATCACGCACGCCTCTGAGTTCCTGTGTATCCTCTTTCACCTGACCGCACCCGAAACCCTGCCACCGCTGCCGGCGGCCTTTTTTCTGCCGCCGGATGACAACCCGCTCTTCTCCTTAGGGCAGAGCGCGCAGCAGCCCGCGCTCACCCACTGGACCCACGGTCACCCCCTGACCTCGTATGTGACCTTTCCTTTACTCACCCCGGCCTACGCCCAGGCCCTGCACCCGTCCGGGTGGAATACGCCCATCATCGAGAGTACGGTCGGCCCGCTCTTACTGGCTGGAGAGCGGGCCGGACATCGCTATGTCGTGACCGGATTCGACCTTTTGCCCTACCTGGGAAGGCGTAACCTGCCGGCCTCCATTTTGACGCTGAATATTTTGGGCTGGCTCTCGGACCAGGCCTCGCAATCCGCCCTGTATAAAACCGGGGCAGTGCTGAGCCCACAGGCATACGCAGACAGTCCAACCGTCCCGGCCCTGTCTGTTCGATTTCCTCAGGCGCCCGACTTCCGACCGGTCGAGCGAGTCCTCTCATTGGACCGGCAGGGGGTGTATACTTTTCGTGAAAATGGCAAGGAAGGTCTCGTGGCCGTCAATCTCCTGAGCCCGGAAGAGACTGACCTGGGACGGCCGCTCTCCTTGGTGGTTGACGAGTCTGACGAACCGCCTCACGTCCCCCAGACAGACCGTGTGGGTCGAACACACGAGCAGCCTGTCTGGCCGTGGCTCTTGCTCGCCGTGCTGGTTCTGTGCAGTCTGGAGTGGTGGTGGGTCGCTCGAAAAGAGAGGGCCCAAGAATAATACTGAGCGTGTCGTTGCGAATATGGAAGGTCTGACGCTGCTGACCGATCTGCTGCCGCTGGACTGGAGCCGGCCGGCTGTGCTGTACGGGCTCGTTGCGATACCCTTCTTCCTCTTCTTGCAACGTCTTGCTTTCCGTCAGCGTCCTTCGTTGCCTAGTCTGGCGCTCCGCGGGCTTTTCCTGGCCGTGCTCATCCTTGCGGCCGCAGGCCCCTCTACCCGAGGCGTCCAACAACCCATTCCTCCCATCTTGGTCATCGATGTTTCGGACAGCCTGACCGCTCCCCAACGGCAGTGGATACAGCAAACGATTACAGACCATATCCGGCCCGCTCCAGACACCCCGGTTGTGCTCTTTGGGGGGGGCAATCAGCGGTTAGTCTGGCAGGATGTTCCTCCTCTTTTGGTCACTCCCCCGGAAGGCGTACAGCCTGAAGAGACCAATATGGAGGCTGCCCTGAGTCAGCTTTTGGAAGAACCCCAGCCCCGACCGGTCTATGTCCTGAGCGATGGCTGGGAAACGCAGGGGACAGTGACCGCCCTGATCCCTGCGCTGGCCAAGCAGGGTATCCGCCTCTACCCACTGCCCCCACCGCCGGAAGAACGCGCGCCCAATATTGCGCTCCAGCGTCTTGGCACACCGCAGTCGAGCCTGGATGGAGAGGACATCGAAATTGCGATTGCGTTGGAGAATACCGCTCTTCGACCTATACGGGGTGAGCTGACTGTGCGCGAGCGCGATACTGTCGTGTGGCAGCAGGAAACCGAACTCCGTCCAGGAACCTCTCTTCTCACCCCTACGCTGCGGCTCTCCGGCAGTGGACTCGTTCCCCTGCATGCAAGTTTCACCCCGCCTCCTGAGGCACCCGACGCCATTCCCTACGACAACCAGGCAACCGCGTGGGTGCAGGTTGCGCCGCAGTCGAGCGTCTTGTTGCTCAGTGCAACCCCGCGTGACAATCGCTATCTTGAACAGGCTTTAAGCAGTCGTGGCCTCGCAGTCACGGCCCTTGCCTTGCCTGCTCAGCCCGCTTCCGTACCCGCACTCAACACCTTTACCGCGGTGATCCTCAATAATATTGCGCATCAACAGCTTCCCGCAGCTTTTGCGCGGGGGATGGACGCCTATGTCAAAAATGGTGGCGGTCTGATTATGGTCGGGGGAGAAAGCAGTCTCGGTCTGGGCCACTACGCCGGTACGGCCATTGAGAAAGTCTTGCCCGTGCGGCTCGTCCCCCCCCAAAAAGAGGAGCCGCGAACAGCCATGCTGCTGATCATTGATAAATCCGGCAGCATGCGGAAACAGCAGAAATTGTTGTACGCGAAATTGGGTGCCCGGGCGGTTGTCCGCAACCTGACAGATACCGACCTGTTTGGGGTCATTGGTTTTGACAAGACCCCGTTTGTGGTGGCCCCGCTTGACTACTTGGGCAAAACACGTGCCCAGCTTGGCGATCGGATTGACCGCTTAAAGCCGTCCGGCGGTACGTTTCTGCTGCCCGCCCTCCAAGAGGCCAAACGCCAGTTGGAACGTCAGTACGCAACCCGTAAACATATTGTGCTCCTGACCGACGGCGAGACTGGCGGCAGCGGGAGTGACTATCTGGACCTGGCCGCAGTGCTGCGCAACGAACTCAAGATCACGATTTCAACCATTGCTGTGGGCAAGCAGCCAAACCTGCGGCTGTTATCCCGTTTGGCAGACTACGGTGGCGGGGCATTCTACCATACCACCGACCCGTCTACCTTACCCGACCTCTTCCTTGATGAGTTGGAAGAGAAACCGGAAGAAAAGACCATGGTTGAACGGCTCCTGCACCCCATTCCGAACCCGCGCTCTCCTCTGCTCAAAGGCTTGGCCCGGCAGCGACTACCGGCCGTCAAAGGCTATGTGCAAACCAGACTCAAAAGGGGAGCGCGGGCCGACCTGTCAGTCCGGGATGCGGACAAGCAGCCCCCCCTTTTGGCCTCCTGGTCCTATGGTCAGGGCAGAGCCGCAGCGTTCACCTCAGACGCGAACGGGCGCTGGTCGGCGCCGTGGGTGCGCTGGGACCGCTACAGCCAGTTCTGGAATCAAACCGTCCGCTGGAGTTTTGCCCGAGAGGAAGACGAACACACCTGTCCCGAGCCTTGTCGAAGGGACGGGCAGTACGCCTCTCCGTTTTCCGTCGAGGTCGGGCACACTGAGACCGGGCTGCTGGTTGAAGCTTTTTTCTACGGAACGAAAGAGTCAGCCCAGGCCGACGCAACGCTCACGGCAACGCTCACGGCGCCGGATGGAATGGCCTCCCGCCTGCTCTTTGAACGCGTGGCGCCCGGCCATTATCAAGGGAAGTACGACACCCGCATGTCGGGCGACTATAGCCTTGAGGGCACCCTTCCCAGCGGAGAGCGGTTTGGTCCTCTCGGCTACACGCTGCCTCGTCTCCGGCCGCGTGAAACCCCTCAGCCCCAGCCCAATATCCGCCTCTTTGAAACGCTGGTCGAGGCAACGGGCGGCGCCCTGAACCCCGAGCTGTCAACCCTCAGCCCGCCGCTTGGACCAGCCGCGCAACTGCCGCTCTGGCCGTACCTTATCCCCCTTGCCATGACCTTCTATCTTGTGGAACTGATTGTACGTTCTTTGACTGCGCCCCGCTGAGGAGGCCCCCGTCCTGAGCGGGGCGCAGCGGAGTCGAAGGGCGCTTGCCCAGAGATGGTCGGCCTGGTATGGCGGGCGGAAGGACTGGAGCATTGACTCTGGTCTGAGGATGCTGGGAAGCTGGGAGAATAGATGGCATATCTTGTACTTCTTCGACATGGCCAATCACAATGGAATCTGGAAAATCGCTTTACCGGCTGGGTTGACGTTGCCCTGACGGAAAAAGGCGAGGAAGAGGCTCGGCAAGCCGGAGAAAAGATCAAAGCCGCGGGCCTGCAATTTGATACCACCTTCACCTCAGTGCTTCAGCGTGCCATCCGAACGCTCGAATTGGTCTTGGAGGTGCTCGGGCAACCGCACCTGCCCGTCGAACAGGATCAGGCTCTGAACGAACGCCATTACGGCGACCTGCAGGGACTCAATAAAGCCGAAACTGCCAAGAAGTTTGGCGACGAACAGGTCCGACTCTGGCGACGGAGCTATGACATTGCTCCGCCGGGCGGTGAAAGCCTGGAAAACACGGCCGTGCGGACGTTGCCCTATTTGAAAGACCGGATTCTCCCCACGGTCCAAGCCGGACAGAATGTGCTGGTTGCGGCGCATGGTAATAGCCTGCGTTCGATCATCATGCATCTCGATCAGTTGAGCCGAGAGGCAGTCCTCAGCCTTGAGCTGGGAACAGGCGTCCCGGTGGTGTACGATCTTGACGCTGAGGGCAACGTCCGATCAAAAGAGATTTTGTAACGACGACGCAGCGCTCAACGAGTGGGGGAGCTGCGTGTTGAGCGGACGGTCTCTCGTGGGACTACTGCGGGGCCAGGGAGCGATATTTCCCCTGATAAAACAAGAGCGGCTCGCCTGGTGAAGTCACGAGCCGCTGAATCTCTCCAACATAAATCGTGTGATCCCCCCCCTCGTGGGCGTGGGCAACGGTGCATTCGAAATGCGCCAGCGCTCCATCAAGCAGGGCCACTCCAAGTTCTCCGAGGCTGTAGGACAAGCCCGCAAACTTCTCAATCCCTTTTGTTGCAAAACGGGTGGACAGCTCTTCTTGCGCCAGGCTCAGGAAGTTGACGGCAAAGACCTTGGATTCCTCAAAACAGTTGTAGCAGTCTACGCCTTTATCAACACAGATTAAAAGCATCGGTGGGTCCAGAGACAGTGAGCTAAACGCATTGGCGGTCAGGCCAAATAGCTTTCCCGTGGCATCTTTCGTCGTGATGACGGTGACCCCGGTTGCAAACAGCCCCATTGCGTTGCGTAATTCTCGTCCGTCAATTGCCATACTGCCTCCCCGGTCGATAAAGAAGTTCTCTGACAGCTACCAGAGCGCCTCCCAGGCTGTCAATTGCTCTGCGCGCTGAACGTGGCGGGCGCGGCCTCATGTCCCAGATTCGGCACAGTCAGTAACCGCGCGACATCCTTGTCACAGCCTGGAGAGCGGCCAAACACTTTCTGCCACACCGGGACAGTTTCCATGCACATATACACCGGAACCATGGGAGCAAGGCTGTTCAACTGGGTGATAAGGCTGCGATACATCTTGACGCGCAAGGCCTGAAAGGTGCGCCATTTCCCGTCATCGCATAAGACCTGCTCGCCGGATAAGAGACGGGTCTGCGGGAAGCGTTGACGGATAATTTTCCGCAGGGGCGGGGTGATGCGCAGACTGCCGAAACTGACCCAGGCCACCCCCCGTGGATCAACGGTCGTCAAGACCTGCTCCAGCGCTTGCCGATAATCCGTCTCCCAGTTGGGGTACTCGATGAGGGGATCAAAGTGAAAACCTATTTTATAGCCAGCCTGCTGGACGCGCTGGGCGGCCCGGAGGCGTTCGGCAAACGACGCCGTACCGTGCTCTTCCGTATCGGCAATCGCCGGGGGTGTCAGGCTCCAGGATACGACCACTCGTCCGTGTGACTCGAGCCTGAGCAAATTGTCAATACAGTCGCTTTTCGTCTTGAGTTCGAGCAGGACGTTCTTCCGAGCGGCGAAGAAGGGCACCAAGTCTGCTGAGAAACCGACCAGCGTATCCAAGGCCAGGCTGTCGGAGAGTTCACCGGTCCCGATCCGAAACTGTCTCCACGGCTGACGGTCGACGACCTGGGCGACTTCCTCCAGCAGGTCGTCACTATTGGTGAAGACTTTGAGGATGGGATTATTGGCAAGATATTCCTGTAAAAAACAATAGCTGCAATCCATCGGACAGTTGGAGATCAGACTGACGACCAGATAGTTGCAGCACACCAGCCCAGGGGTTCCGGCCGGACAGTGTTCGAGAAAGCGGGCGCGCTGGCGGGTAAAGAACAGCCGGCGCTTGCCGGCCCCAAACGGGTCTTTACCCGTGGGACGCGCTTCCTTTTGCTCCCAGTCTTTTTCAACAATGCGGACAGGCAGCTCCGGCAGCTTGGCCAAGGCGCGTTGCACGACCGGTGCCTCTTCCTCGCCACGTTCGATGAGAATTTCAGTCGGTTGATACATTGCCCATCATTATGCCGCAGGCGTCACACCTCATCCAGAGCGTCAAACACGCGCTGAAAGCGGCCATCATCGAGCCGTTGCTGAAGCCGGGAGAGACCGTCCCGGAGTTCGTGAACATTACGAGCCGTCAGGGTGACCGTGACCTCGTCGCCTTCAAAGTTTGGCGGGAAAGATATCTGCCCTGTCCTAGCCAAGTCGAGGGCTTTGACCGCCTGGCGAACATTTTCCTCCAAGCGTGTCAGGCGCGGGTAGCGTATCTTGCGCAGTCCGTTCTTGACCGCTTTGAGCTTGGCGTAGCGTGACCCCGGTGTTGCCCGTGCGCTACGGAGTTCTCGCCGCTCGAGAATGTCAGCAACAGTCTGCTCATCCCGCGCAGCAATCTCCTCTAACCAATCCAGCAGGTCTTTGAGATGATTCTCGCCGCATTGGAGATCTTGCAGCAGGGAGAACAGCGCGGCCTGGTCGGTTGCTGGCCAGGCCTGCCAGCGGGCCCGCGTTGTGCCGCTCACGCGTTTGCGCTGGGCGTAGGCTACTATCTGCCGCGTTTGCTCCTGCTCATCCCGGGTCGCCATACGCCTCCTGTGTGGCCTCTCTTTGAGGGTGAGGATAGCGCGCCATCAGGGCCAGGTAGGGTTCCGCCGACTTGCCCCGTTTGCGCGCGCCATTAGCCAGGATCCGGCACTTCTTGTGCAGCATGGCGAGGGTGGCCTGCCGCTGCTGGGGAGAGAGACGGCCCGCATTGAGCAGTTTGCGGAGCGCGACCAGCCGAAAACGATCCATGCCCCAAAACTGGCGGGATAATTGGTCGGCATGACCGCCACGTTTCAGGACCAAAGGGGTATCAATCAGGTAGACCGGCTCCTGCACGCTGATACGTAGCCACAGGTCATAGTCTTCACACGCCGGAAGCTGCTCATCAAACCCACCCATCCGCGCAAACAATTCCCGACGCAGCATAACGGCCGAGGGACTGACGAGACAGCCGGCGAGGCTCTGAACAAAAATATCACCGTTAGGTTTTCGATGTTTCTTGCGCGGATTAACCCGCACCCCATGACGAATCCAGGTTTCCTGGGTCTGGCAGATTTGCGCGGTCGGCTGCGCCTCAAAAAAGGCGACTTGGTGGGCCAGTTTTTCGGGCTGCCAGATATCGTCGGAATCGAGAAAGGCGAGGAGTTCGCCCTGACTGGACGCCACCCCCCGATTGCGTGCGGCAGAGACGCCCCGATGGGGCTGAAAGAGGTAGCGGATGGGACGGAACCGCGCGCGGGCATATTCGTCAACGATCTGCCGGGTTGCGTCCCGCGCCGCGGGCGTTGAGCCGTCGTCCACGACAAGAATTTCACTGTCCTGATAGGTCTGAGCCAGGACGGAGGCCAACGCCTCACGCAGGAAGGCGGGACGATTATAGGTCGGTATGATGGTCGAAACGCTAGGCATCTGAGATTCTATTCGTCTCGAGAGCAGCGGGATGGGCTGCGGTCAGCGCGAGCATCGCCTGCCACAGGGCGGCTGTGCCGTGGCCATCCCGAGCGGAAAAAAGAAGCAGCGGCTCACCATCGATTTGCTGCATCAGGATGTGACGCTGTTTTTCCCGCTGGTTGCGCCCCAGCTTGTCACATTTGGTGGCCACAAAGAGAAAAGGGCGGTGATGATAGGCCAGAAAGTCGGCCAGGGCGGCCTCCTCTGCTTCCGGACCCCGTCGGATATCGAGAATGATAACCACCCCGCACAGGTTCGGCGCGTGTATCAGATAGTCTTCAATCAGTCGTTGCCAGGCTGTCCGCTCGGACTTGGCAACTTTGGCATAGCCGTAGCCAGGCAGGTCAACAAAGGTCAGGGCCTGATTGATGGTAAAAAAATTGAGCTGTCGCGTGCGGCCCGGAGTCTGACTCGTCCGGGCAATTTTCTGGTTCAGGAGCCGGTTGATTAACGAAGACTTGCCGACATTCGAACGTCCGGCAAAGGCGATCTCCGGCTGAGAGAGTCGCGGGTACCGTCCCGGCCGCATCGCGGCGCCAGCAAACTCAACACTTGAAATTTTCACGGTCTTGACTCACGCTCATCCGCCACCGAACAGGGGCGCTTCGCAGGATGTGAAAGGAACGTAGCCGACAGAGCCGATTTGCGCCACCTTGACTTCCGCCCGTTTGGATTGTTTGTTTAGGGGGGTATGAAAAACGAACTCTTGGGCATGCTGGTGACCGCCCTGTCCATATTATCCGCAGCCATTGTGTCCGGCCTGCGGCTCAAGCCCTATATTGACGCCGGCGAAACGTATACGCCCGCTTCGTTTATGCTGTATCCGGCCCTGGCGGCCGTGCTGGTTGCCGCTCCCATCATCTTTTTGCTGCGTGCGGTCCAGGGAACAAAAGAGATTGAAATCGGCCCGCTGAAATTTACCCAGCGCACGCCGTTTATGGCCTTATGGTGCATCTTGTATATTGTGATCGCCGTCACCTTCTTCCCTTACGATGGTCCTGAGGAGTCGGACCTCTTGCCTGAGCCCTCGTACCAAGAGGAGACCGATTCTCCCCTCAATCAGCCGGTTCGTCTGCCCCTTATCATTGACTCGCTCCAGGAGAGAAGCGTGGAGCAGCTGTGACCGATTTCCAGCCTCAGCTCGATCCATTTCAGGTGTTGTTAGGTTTTCACCTCGACATAGTGAGACCGGAATTTTGCCGTATGAGTCTGCCCTTCAAGTCCGAGTTGCGGACTGCCGACGATGTTGTGCACGGTGGGGTCATTGCGACCCTGATTGATAGCGCCGGGGTGGTCGCGGCGTGGTCTGAGGCCGACCCGAGCGCCACCCGTGGAGCCACTGCCGATCTCTCGGTCAGCTATTTATCCGCGGCCCACGCCGTTGATCTCGTTGCTGAAGCCCGGGTCATGCGGCGCGGACGGAGTCTGGTCTTTATTGAGGTCGATGTCACGGCCTCGACTGGGGAGCGGATTGCCAAAGGGCTGGTCACGTATAAGTTGGGGTATAGTGCATGACGCAACCCTCGTTCGATCACTCTGCCCCGCTGAATTCTCCGTCCTCTGTTGTGTCCCCCCAGGCCGTTCCACCCAGAACCATCCCGCCCATCCATATCGTCCTGTTTGGGGCTACCCTCTTTACCACAACGCTGGCCGGCACCTTTCAGGCGGGTGGGGACCCCCTCAGTGATCCGTCTGCGCTGGTGTTGGGGTTGCCGTTTGCTCTCACCTTATTGCTCATCCTCCTCAGCCATGAGATGGGGCATTATACCCTGGCCCGCATCCACGGGGTCTGGGCCAGCCTGCCGTATTTTATTCCCGGCCCGCCCTTCTTTGTCGGGACCTTTGGTGCGTTCATTCGGATGAAGTCGGCGCCGGCCAATCGATCTGCCCTGTTTGATATTGGCGCGGCCGGACCCTGGGCCGGGGTCTGCTTCGCCATTCCCGCGGTTATCGTGGGCCTGACACTCTCCGAGGTGCGGCCGCTCGACCCGCTTTCGGGTGGTATCATTCTGGGTGACTCTATGCTGTTCTCCGCCTTGATCACGCTCGTTCTTGGCGTGACCCCCGATGAGGTCAGAGTCATCCTCCATCCTATTGCGCTGGCCGGCTGGTTCGGCCTGTTTGTTACCTTTCTCAATCTGCTGCCGGTTGGGCAACTCGATGGCGGCCATGTGGTGTATTCGCTCTTTGGGCCGGCTCACCGCTGGGTCGCGCGTGCTTTTCTATTGATTATTCTGGTACTGGGCTTCCAGGGCTGGCAAGGCTGGTTCGTGTGGGTCGTCCTGTTGGCCGTCTTGGGCATCGACCACCCACCGACGGCCGACCCGGTGTTGCCCCTTGACCGCAAGCGGACCATCTATGGCTGGTGTACCGTCGGGCTTTTTGTCTTGACTTTCACCCCCGTCCCCATCACCATATCCGCGGATTTTCCACTCCGGGAGGATGTGACCCCAGTGGCCTACCAGCTCGAACACCAGCCCCCGTCGTCATCTTTACCCCCCTGGACGTTGGTGTACCAGCCATGACCGGGCGCCTGTCCTGGGATCAATATTTCATGACCATCACGCGCCAGGTGGCCGAGCGTTCGACCTGTGAACGTGCCAAAGTGGGCGCGGTTATCGTCCGCGAGCGGAATATCCTGACCACAGGCTATAATGGTGCGCCGGCCGGACAGCCCCACTGCACCGAGGTTGGCTGCCTGATTTACGAATCAAAGACACCGACCGGGGAGATCGAACAGAACTGCTACCGGACCATCCATGCGGAGATCAATGCCATTGCCCAAGCCGCCAAGAACGGTACCAATATCAGTGGGGCGGATATCTATGTCACCCACACCCCGTGTATCCACTGTCTCAAAGTGCTGGTGAATACCGGCATCCGGCGCATCTTTTACGAGAAGGCGTATAAGCTCCACACTGTACAGGAGTTACTGGCCTCCTCTCAGGTCGAATTGCAGCAGGTTGAACCGTAGACAGGCGAGACATACGCCATGCCCGACTCCGGCAGGGACGCCAAGGCAGTGACTCTATTCTTGCGCTTCGTCCGATTGGGCTACAGGTTGAGCGGACAATCCGTCATAAGCGCCAAATTGATAGGCGGCCGCTAAGAGGATAACCGACAGGACAAGCACCGTAATCAAAATATCAAGGGCACTGAGCCCGGCGTGGCTCTTCTTCACTTTTGTCCTCCATGCGCGTCTAGGGGTAGACGGGGGCGTCTCCATCCGGACGCCGCTTCCAACGCTTGTGTATCCACAGCCAATGGTCTGGGTAGCGCTCGACCATGTCCTGAAATATGGCGGTGAATTTTGCGGTCGTGGCACGGATATCTTCCTCCTGGTTACCAGTCCGGACCGGTTCGATCAACGGCAAGATCACGATCTTATGCTGGCACGAGCCGTTTTCCCGAACCAGAAAAGCCGGCACGACCGGGACACCTGTTGTCAGAGCCAAGCCGGCAAGGCCGGCTGAGGTTGAGGCCAGGCGTGAAAAAAACGGCACAAACACACCCATCCGCCCGGAGGCGTTTTGATCAACTGCGGCAACAACCGCACTCTTTTTCTTAATCGCCCGAAAGACCTCAAGCCCGGCGGTCGTTTTCTTAATCACCTTGGTCCCGCATCGCTCGCGTTCTGTGGTCAACACTTTTTCAATAAAGACATTGCGCAAGCGGCGATGGATGATGTGTATGGGCAGGCCGTAACACGCCGCCGCGTGGGCGAAGAGTTCCCAGTTGCCAAAATGTCCGGTGAGAATCAGGGCACCAGTAGCGCGGAGGTTGCCAACCAACTGACGCCATTCGGCGGCGTTCTCAAACTGCACCCGCTCGTGGATATTCTCTGGTGTAAGAGAACGCAGATGGCAGAACTCGGCCAGTAAGCGGCCCAGGTTCCGAAAACTTTCACGCAGAATACGGTGCCGTTCCGCTTTGTCCTTGGCCGGAAAGGCAAGCGCCAGATTCGTTAACCCCACCCGACGATGAGGCCAGTCTATCCAGTAGAGGAGCGTGCCAATACCTTCCCCAACCCGAAACGCGAGGCGAAAGGGCAAGGCTCGAAAGAAGGCGAAGAGGGCCAGGAACAGGACATATTCGATCCGGGCCAGCAGGTGCTTTTTTTCACGTGCCGGCCGGATACGTTTTTTGCGGCGTGGCCGGTCCTGTTGAGGAATGGCCTGTTCAGTCTGGGCAGGCTCAGCGTTACCCTGGACCGTGCCTCTGATCCCTTCTGGCATGACTCCGAGAGAGAGCGGACTGACGACTAGGCGGCTGGGGCATCAGAGAACGAAAAGCCAAACACGTCCCGCTCCTTGGCCACCAGATCGGCAACGACCTGCCGGTCAATATCCCGGTAGCGTTGCAGGGTTTCCCGCATCTTTCCTTCCCCATCGTTTGCTCTCGCCATTTCTTTCAGCTCGTTTTTGATCCAGCCGATATGCCATTTTTCGTCTTTGGTGACTTCGTGCAGGATGGCGAGCGTCTCCGGGTCGACATCGGTCCGTTTGGCGTGTTCAAGATAGCGGCGCTGAGCGCGCTCTTCGACTACGACCGTGAGTGCGAAGAGATCAATCAACGAGCGAGGAATGCCAACGGCTCTGCCAATGCGGGTCTGGTAGCCATCATCGACGTGAACCGGTTCATACCCCAGGTCGGTAATGCGTTTCGTCCACAACCAGGCGTGACGGGTTTCATCAGCCAGATGCCGAGAGAGTTTGACCTGAGCCGCAATGTTTTCGACGCGCATAGTCAATTTTAAGAGCAGGGTTGCGCCCCGTAGCTCGGCATCGCGGTAATAGCTGTATAAATGGATCATCCGCGGATCTGTAGACATAGTGTATTCACCTTCCACCCAAAAGCCCTGTCCCCTTCTCGCTGGGACGGACACGCTCCCCCCTTCAGGCTTCTCCCGGTATAGAGTAATGGTCACAGAAAAGCAAGAACCTCAATAGTGCGCTAAGCATCGACAAATACTCCATTTTTTTATACTGTGGCGGTGATGCAACCGGCTTCCCGCTCTACACTGGATTCCTTCCCTTCGATGTGGTTCAGAACAGGCTTTTGGCTGGACATCATGCTCTGGAGCGGAGCGCTGGGTCTCTTGTTGTACGGCCTGAGCGGATGTTGGGGTGGCGAAGACAGGCGACTGGTGGCCCAGCCGACCGGGCCCTATCACCTGACCTTGGACTTGGGGTCAACGCTCCCGCAGGCCGGCCAGGAAACAACTCTGACCTTTCACCTGACCCAGACCAAGACGCAACAGCCGGTCTCTGACCTGCAAATATTGCACGAACGCGCCCTCCACACCTTTATTGTGAGCCGTGATTTATCCACCTTTGCCCACACCCACCACGAGGACTATATGCCGCTCACTGACCAGGATCTTCAGCGTGCTCGGTTTCATTTCCCCTATACGTTTCCCAAGGCGGGGCAGTATCTCATTGTCAATGAGTTTACCCGCAAGGATAGAAGCTGGACCAAACATTTCACAGTGACGGTCACGGGGGAGCCCGGCCCGCCGCCCAAGCCTGATTTCCGTCAGGAAAAACAGTTCGGTGCGTATCGCGTTTCCTTACGCACTTCGCCTTCCCCACCCATTGCCGGCCACGAGGTGGAGATTGTGTGTCACCTCACCTCCGCAGAGGGGATCCCAGTCAGGAATTTGGGTCTCTATCTTGGCACCGAGGTCCATATGGCAAGCTGGCGGCTGGACGGCGAGCATTTCGGCCATCAGCATACCTACACATCGGAGATGGACCGCTTTATGAAAGGCATGCGTGCTCACAGCATGTCGTCAGACCAGATGGCCCGACGCATGGTCCAACTCATGAGTCGTCCGGCAGAGCAGGAGTATTTTGGCCCGGATGTCCCGCTGCATCACGTCTTCCCCGCCGCCGGCGTATATAAAGTCTTCTTGGAGTTGGCCCCCAACGGAGAGTATCTGCCAGTTGATTTTCTGGTCACGGTCGCCGAGTACACGGACGCCGCCGATACAACGATTCATTCTATCCTGCAAGAATCGGCACGACCCACCACACCCCATAGGCAGGCCCACTCGTGAAATTCCGCTCCCTTCAAAACAGTCTGCTCGTTTGCTTTCTGCTCGTTTCGTCTCCGGTCCTTCGACTGGGCTCAGGACAGGCCGTAGCTGGCCACGGATTTGTCACGGCCTTTGGTGATATCGAATGGTTGCCGGAACCCGGCCGTACGCCGGACACTGTGGGGTATCAGCTCGATTCCTGGTCCGAAGCGGGACAACTCTGGCTGGCCACGACCGCCCGGCAGGTCGTCGATCTCTCGCTCGGCTTTGCCCGGGAAAAACTGGCCGAAGCCGAAGCCATGCTGACCGCCCAGGATACGGCCGCGGCCCAGACCGCGCTGGAGCACTATTGGTATTATATCGACCGGGCCGAGCAGGCGCTTCCACAGGCCGCAGCTGGGCAGGATGAGGAGACCATTGCCCTGATCGAAACGCTAACCACCCACCTGCTTGAACACCAGTACATCCTGACCATCATCCATACAGACCTTCCGGTAGAGTCGCGCAGCATCCTGCGGGAGGTCTTCACGACTGCGCAACAGCGCTATCCGACCATAGCCGACCGTCTGCCCCGCAAAAGACGCGGTGCACTGTTTTTCAAAGAAGAAGAAGTGCGCTGGTCGGTTGAGATGGCAATGCGAGCAGATGAAGAGGCTGAATAGGAGTAGACATGTCTGACTGGACAAAAGACCTGCGTATTCTCAGATACCATTGGAAATGGGTCAGCCTAGTGGTCGTGCTGGTGGGAGGGAGTATCCTGCTGACCCGTCTTGCCGGAGCAACCACCGTCCTGGAAAAAACATTTCCTGAATTGGTACAGGACGCCGAAGTGATTGCGGTCGGCACCGTCACCGCTGTTGCGGCCGAGTGGAACGCAGAGAAAGAAGCCCCCTTCACCCTTGTGACCTTCTCCGAGTTAGAGATATTGAAAGGCGACCTAGGCCAAACCGAGTTGACCCTGCATTTTTTGGGTGGTCCCACGCCGGACGGCCTCACCATGCAGATTGCAGGTGTCCCACGGTTCAACCTGGGCGAACGAACGGTCATTTTCTGTGTTGGCAACAAGTCCAACGCGGTGCCGCTCGTCGGCATGTGGCAGGGCGTCTATCGGGTAGTGTTTGATGCGGAGCGCGGAATTGAAACCATCTACAACCACACCATGCAGCCCGTCACCACACTGCCCACGGGAGAGCGGGGCATAATCCACGATGATACCCCCACTGTCCTGGAGCAAAAGGCATCTCCCCCAGAGGCCATGTCCCTGGAGACCTTTACTCACCTGATAGAACAGGAGGTGCACGATGGGCAGGGAGACTGATCCGCCCCGACCGCAGGGCGGGCTGCTCGTCGCCTGCCTGCCTCTCCTGCTGATAGCGGCCTGGTGGCTGCGTGACAGCCTCGCCTATGTCCAAATCATCGACAAGTCGTCCGGAGCGGGCATTTTCTGGCCTACCTCTCAGGCCACCCTCAATCTGCGCGTCGGTTGTCCCCCCAACAGAAACCTCTCCGCGTGGGGACCGTGTTGGGATGATGCCGCGCAAGACGCGGCCGCGCAGTGGAACGCGGCGGGTGCCCAGTTTACGTTTCGCATCCAGTCCCCAAGTCGGCCTGCTGCGCCGTCGTGTGACAGGTCGGATGGCATCAACACCGTTGTCTGGGAGGACACAATCTGCGGCGTGGCCTTTGACAACGACGCGCTGGCCGTTACGAAGAGTTGGTTCCGCAGTACCGGCGAACTCGTCGATAGTGACGTACTGTTTAATACCGCCTATTCGTGGACTACCTATGCGGGTCCATGGCGTTCTGGTTTGCATGATTTCCATCGGGTGGCGCTGCATGAATTCGGCCATGTCCTGGGTCTTGATCACCCGGACGAGTATGGGCAATCCGTGAATGCCATCATGAACTCCAGGAGTGACAATATCGACCGCCTCCAGGCGGACGATATCAATGGGATCAAGGCCATCTATGGCAGCACATCTACGAGGCCCACCCGTAAAGGCCTGCTGGAGAATCCGGGCCAAGGCGCGTTCAAAAGTGGCATTGGTGTCATCTCCGGCTGGGTGTGTCAGGCGCAACGGGTAGAGGTCGAGATCAATGGCAGCCGCATGACCGCCGCGTATGGCACGGAACGCCTCGATACGCGTGAGAGGTGTGGGGACACCAATAACGGGTTTGCCATCCTGTATAACTGGAACCGGCTCGGGGATGGGACGCATACCGCGCGCCTCCTGGTGGACGGGACTGAACTTGACCGGTCCACCTTTCGGGTTACGACCTTCGGCCAGGAGTTTTTACAGGGCGCAACGGGTAGATATACACTGTTTGATTTCCCGCGTGCGGGAACCAACACAGTGGTTGAATGGGAGCAAAATTCTCAGAACTTCGTTATTCGCGAGGTGGAGTAGACAGCCGCCGCGGCAGGCGCTCAACAGACACGCTCCGCTCTATCGCGGACAAGACGCCCGCGCTGGGGGGTATTGCGCCGCGTCCCTGCCCGAACGCCGGCCGGACGTTAAGCGTTTATGGGCGAAGCGCGTCAGGCTCACCCAAGCGGCCCGAAAGTCCGGGTCATCCAGTGCGCCCAGCACAGTTTCAACATAGCCCAGCAAGCGACGGTCGGCTCGACTCAGACCAGATTCCCGAACGATATCGGAGGGGAGGACCGTGTTCTCCTCGTGCAGTTCTGAAGGGATAGACGGCAGAGATTGTGCGGGCCTCTCGTCCGTCTCACGTGGCGGCCCAACATAAAACTCCAGACCGAGGACCCGACACTGGACGGCCTCATCATGGAGATTGCCGGCACGCCACGATTCAGCCTGGGCGAACGAACCGTAGTGTTCAGCGTTGGCAACCAGCAGCAGATAGTGCCGCTGGTCGGGATGTGGCAGGGCGTATATCGGGTGGTGTTTGATGCAGAGCGGGGGATTGAAACTATCCACAACCATGCCTCCCAACCTGTCACCACGCTGCCCACTGGGGAGGGGGGGCTACTCCACGATGAGGCCCTCCTCGTCCAAAGTTGATATCGCCAAAGTCACAGCTGACCTCGCTGAAGTCAAGACCGAGTTAAAAACCGACCTCGCCGAAATGGAAGCTCAGCTCTACCGCCGCCTTAGATCATGGCTACCGGCATCTTGGGCCTGACCGTCGCCTTCGTGAATCTGACGGCCTGACCGGCCTCATGGCGGCAAAAGAAGATGGTATTGTCATTTTCTATATATCCGGTAATCTAACCGGATATATGGCGAACCAAACATCACAAAAGAAAGCAGTTCGAGCCTATCGGAGACGCTTGGAGGAACGCGGCTTGGTACGCCTTGAGGTGAAAACGGCAAAAGAAGATGTCCCATTAATTCGCCAAGTGACACAGACACTGCGGAGTGACCCTGTTCGTGCGGCGCAGCTTCGAAGTCATCTTCACCGCCTCGTGGATCGTGAGCCACAATCCGACCTGAAGGTATTGCTCGCTTCCGCCCCACTAGAGGGTATTGACCTGTCTCGTCGGAAAGACACAGGCCGTGAGGTAGACCTCTGAACTACCTTATCGATACCAATATCATCTCTGAGGTCCGAAAGGGGAAGCGCTGTAACACCAATGTCACGCGTTGGTACGCCTCGCTTACGAGCGACGCGATCCACCTGAGCGTCCTCGTTCTCGGGGAGATTCGCAAAGGAATAGAGCAGGCCAGACCCCGAGACCCCGGCAAGGCACTTGCACTTGAGCAATGGTTACAGACTGTTTGCGAGCGATTTAGCGGACGAATCTTGCCTGTTGACCAGGTTATCGCTGACGAGTGGGGACGGATGAACGCTTCTCGGACCCTTTCTGTCACTGATGGTCTCTTGGCTGCGACCGCAAAGGTCCATGATCTGACGCTTGCAACACGAAATATTGCTGACGTTAAAAATATCGGTGCTCGGATAGTCAATCCGTTTGATCCGAAAACATGGTAGCGAACGGTATCGGGAAAACTCTCATGCACAATAATAAAGCGCCACTTCCCTCCGCCACGGAAGAACTCGACGCCAGCCCCTTCCCCGACCCCATTGTCATGCCTATTGAGGATGTGATTGACCTCCATCCCTTTGCGCCTAAAGAAATCCGCAGCGTCGTAGAGGAATATTTATACGAGTGTTGCAGCGCAGGGTTTACCCAGGTGCGTCTTATCCACGGCAAAGGCAAGGGGGTCCAACGCGAGAGTATTCGTTCGCTGCTCGCTCGTCTGCCCTATGTAAAAGACTTTGCTGATGCGCCAATGGAGGCCGGCGGTTGGGGCGCGACCATTGTCCGCCTCGACCCGTCGCGGGTAGACCCGACGGGAAGCCGTACACCGTAAAGCCGTTATCCGTGGCGGAAAACCTTTCTCTTGCGCGCCGCGCCGGCAAAAGGATACATAATGACGGGAGAAGGAGGGGGCCATGGAAACGGTTGATACCTTTTTGGCTGATTTGCGAGGCTATATCCAACACCAAGATGAGAAGCCCCTGCTTGGCCCCAGTTTCTATCAGGGCCTGTTGACGGGAGAACTGTCTCGCCCGCAACTGAAAAAATGGGCGCTCAACCTCTTCTATGTCACCGGCCAGCATATTCGGGCCTTTGGTGGGATTTTTATGAATACCGGCCTCGGACCGCTGGACCGGAAAATCCGACGCCATATTGTTGAAAATCTGATTGATGAAGAAACGATTATGGGTCGTGGGGAAGACGCCCACTGGATGCTGTCCATGCGATTGGCCCACGCGCTCGGAGCCACCGAGGAAGAGGTCCGGCAGCCGGTTGTTGCCCAAGAGTCGGTCGCCTATGTTGACTGGGTGATTGAGCTTGGCCGGAAAGAATACGGCCTCGTCACCCTGGCGGCCATGTCGATTGGCGGCGAGACGCGCAGCGACGACTCCATGAAGGGTCTCGTGCGTGCGCTCAAAGAAAAATACGGTCTGACCAGGCATGATCTTGAATTCTTCTATGCGCATGCCGGTGAGGCCGAAGCCCATGGCGAGCCCGTTTTTGACATGGTGCGTGAATACGCCACCACAGCCGAACGGCAGCAGAAGATTCGAGACAGTATCACGGCGTGGTGTGAGAAATTCCAGGCAGCGCAGGAGGGCGGGTATCGGGTGGCTATGGGCTTGGATACCGGCGTCCGGGTTGACCTGGGTTGATTGGGAAAGATTGGTAAAGAGGAGGGATCATTCATGTACGACCTGATTATTGAAAACGCTCGTATCTGCGACGGCACGGGGGCGCCCAGCTTCTACGGCAATGTGGCAGTCAAAGACGGGCTGATCGCCGCGGTGGGCAAGGGCAATGGCGAGGCCGCCCAAAAGAAAATCAACGCCGCCGGCTTGGTGCTGGCCCCAGGGTTTATTGATCCGCATACCCATTACGATGCCCAAGTCGCCTGGGACCCGCTGGTGACCTGCTCCTCCTGGCACGGCATTACCACGGTGGTGATGGGCAACTGCGGGGTGGGCGTTGCGCCGGTTCGGCCCAAAGCCCGGGATATTGTCATGTGGGACTTGGTCAATGTTGAGGCGATTCCGTTCGAGGTCATGGAGCGGGGCATTGACTGGCAGTGGGAAACCCACGCCGAATATCTCAACGTATTACAAAAGCGCGGCATGGGCATCAATGTTGCCTCGTTGGCCGCCCTCACGCCTCTGCGGCACTATGTGATGGGCGAAGAGTCGTTTGAGCGGGAAGCCACCCCGGACGAAATCGGTGAGATGAAACGGCTGTTTCGTACCGCCATGCGCGCCGGCGCGTTTGGCCTGACCAGCACTATTCTCAACAATCATATTGGCTTTGAAGGCCGCCCGCTCGCCTGCCGCAATGCCAGCCGGGCCGAGTGGAGCGCGCTGTGCCAGGTCATGAAAGAAGAGGGCCGTGGCACAATCGAGATTGCCCTGACCGGGACCAATGTCGGACAGGTCTCGGACGACGAATACGATCTGCTCAAATTCCTGGTTGATGAAAGCCAGCGTCCGGTGACGTTTCTGGCCCTGTTCAATAAGCCGGGCAAGCCGGAGTCCTATCTGAACGCCGTGGAGAAAGTTCAACCCATCCTCGGCTGGGATAAAGCCGTGCCGCAGATCACCTGCCGCCCATTGCGGGTCCAGTTCAATATGAAGAACCCGTTCATCTTCGCTATTTTTTCGGCCTGGCACCACGTCTTCAATAAGAGCGTTGAAGAGCAGATACAGATTTACGCCGACCCAGGGTTTCGTGACGCCTTTCGCGAAGAGATGGATAAACGGCGTATCTTTCGCGGCCAGTGGGGGCGGATGACCGTGATTGATGCCCACAGTGAGGCGGTCAAACCGCACGTGGCCAGCAAAAAGACGGTGGCCGAGATTGCCCGCGACCAGGGCAAGGATGTGGTTGACGCCTTTCTCGACCTGGCGGTGGCCGACCGCCTGGAGTTGCTGTTCGACCTCCAGGCGTTCAATTTTGAACCCGAAGGGGTGAAGAACCTGGTCAGCGACCCCCGTTTTCTGATCGGCCTGTCCGACGGTGGGGCGCACGTGGATATGCTGTGCGATGCGGGGTACGCGACCTATCTGCTCGGTCGCTGGGTACGGGACAACCAAGTGCTGACCATTGAAGAAGGCGTCCGCCGACTGACCTCAGTTCCGGCCGACCTGTTCGGTATTCCCAACCGGGGGCGCATTGCTCCGGGCCTGGTGGCCGACCTGACACTGTTCGACCCCGACACGATCGATGCAAAGGACCCGGAATATGTCTGGGACCTGCCCGGCGGTGGGAAACGCTTTGTTGCCAAATCCAAGGGTATCAAGACGACGGTCGTATCCGGCCAGGTCCTGTATCAGGATGACGAGTATCAGGGGGGCTTACCCGGACAGGTGCTGCGCAGTACAGAGCGCTAAAAACTGATCGCTAAAAAACAAGGGGGCGGTGTCCAGACCGCCCCCTTCTCTCTCCTCTCTACCGCCTTTCTTAGCCGTCCACCATCACGTTTTCCTCCGTTAATAAAATCACAATTTCCGCGGAGCCACCCGTCGCGCTGTTTCTGGCCGTCTGGCCTTCTTGTGTACCGAAGACCTTGTCCATATCCGCCTGTGTCTCAAACCAGACCTCGGCCACGCCATCGTAGCGCTGGGCGTCGCTTGTCGCCAGGTTAATACAATAGCGTTTCAGGCCGGGCCATTTCTTCACCTTGGGAGCGTGTTCTTCCAGCCACCAACGGCGAAAGTCCTCCATCGCCATCCCCTCGGGCCGCTTGAGAATCCCAATGACTTTATACATAGGTCCTCCTTTTCCTGACCGATCCGAGAGCGCACCTCCGGGTCGGTCTACTCTGCGGTATACCGCCTTGCCCCTCACCGTTCAAGCAGTCTTTTCTTCATTCTCGATTTCGGTTAGGGATGGACAGCATATTGCAGAATACATGGGAGGATCGGTATGGAGACACGTCCGGCATCACTGCTACCCGAACAGTTCGGCCCGTTGCAGGGCGTGCGGATTGTATCAAGTGGAACCCTGGTCGCCCAGCCGTTTGCCGCGTCCTTGGCGGCGGAAATGGGCGCCGAGGTCATCCAGATCGAACGAACCGGAGAGGGTGACGCGGCCTGGCGTCATCTGGGGATGCAGTTGCCCGCTAAAGACGGCCAGGGACAGGTGGCAACCACCTGGATTCAGGAACGGCGAAACGAATGGTACGTGACGCTCGACTTCAGCAAGCCCGAGGGCAAAGACGTGTTCCTCAAGCTGGTCAAGTCGTGTGACATCTGGATGGAGAGTTCCAAGCCCGGCTCCTATACCAAATGGGGACTGACTGATGAGGCCGTGCTCCAGGCCAACCCCAAGCTCGTCATTGCGCATGTCTCCGGCTATGGTCAGAGCGGCCATCAGGACTATCTTGGGCGGGCCTCGTACGACATGATCGGCCAGGCTTTTGGTGGACTGATGTACCAGACCGGCTTCCCCGACCCTGACCCGCCGGTGCGGGCCAACCCCTGGACGGCCGACTATATTACGGCCCTGTTTTGTCTGTGGTCGTCCCTGGCCGGCTATATCTCCGCGCAGCGTACCGGCACGGGGCAGGTCGTTGATATCTCGCAGTTCGAGGCGATCCACCGTCTGCTCTCGGGGACGATGGTCGAGTATTTCAGCAATGGCTTTGTCCGCGAGCGAACGGGCAATAAAGCCACCGCGTTTCAACCCTATGACGCGTTCCAGGCCAGCGATGGCTGGGTGGTGGTCGGTGCGGTCGGCTTGGCGGTTTTTTCCCGGGTGTGCCGGGTCCTGGGCCTCGACTCAGAAGAAGAGAAATGGCAGCGTGCCAGTGTCGATATTAACGGCTTGGAAGGCATCGAATTTGACGCCCTGCTGCGCGGCTGGATCGCCGAACGAACAGTCGAGGAAGTTGTTGAACAGTTGAACGCCGCCCAGGTCGCCTGCTGTCCGATCATGAACAGCCAGGATATGGCGGAAGATCCGCACTACGAGGCGCGCAAGGTGCATGTCGAGTGGGAGGATAATCAGGTCGGCAGGGTCAAAGGCACCGGTGTCAGCCCTGCTTTTTCCGCAACACCGGGCAAGCTCTGGCGTGGGTCCGTGCCGGTCGGGCATGATAACGAGCAGATTTACACCCACTTTGCCGGACTCAGCCGCGAAGAAGTCGCCCAACTCAAAGAAAAAGGCGTGATTTAAGCACGCGTGAAACCTCCTGAAATGTATCCGTGCAGGTAGCCGTCAATAGGCGGGCCGACGTATGTGAACATTTAGAGGAAAATTCGATATGACCAGTTTATTTGATGGTCCCGAGGGTATGGAGAACATGGGGGATATCTATGACCGGATGAAAGCCAATTGTCCTAATCCTTGGTCTACATCCAAGAAACTTTGGAAACTTCGGCACGCGTGCGACATTTCCTCTCATGATCGGCCCGAGGTGATGAGCGAGAAAGCCGTAGCTATATTGGCGAAAAACGGACACATGCCCGGCTGGTTCAACCAATGTCCGACCGCCTCGGGGATTGGCGATTCCTCCAGGAACAGAAGAAGCAACGTCGATCGTGTTCACTGGTACGGATCAAGAAAACACGCTCGTCTGGTCGAGTTGAAATGGGCGAGCGACGACCCGCCGCTTTCCGCACTCAGGCAGATTCTTCGGTACGGTACCGTCTACCTCTTCTGTCGGGTTCATCAAAATATATTGCCTCTACAAGGACAGCCTTTGATGGATGCCCATCATGTTTCGCTCGAAGTCGTTGCGCCCGCTCAGTATTATTCAGGCTATAACTTGAAAAATAATATTGCACAGATGAGCGCATCCCTTAGTTTTGCCGGTTCAAAAATCAGCGGATTGACAATGTCCTTGAAGGTATTTGCCTTGCCAAATGGATTCCAAAAAATACCGTTCAAGAATGGGGGAGAGGTCAAGCAAAAATGCGCTACCAATCCGGTGCCCCCCGAGGGCCAAGCAGTCTGCGATGCGTTTAACAATCTGACTCCGGTTTGGCCCTAGCTGTAAGAGAACCGACGAAAATGGCCGACAGCTTCTTACCCGGCGTTCCGGGCCGGGAAATAGAGGAGGTATTCAACATCGCGCCGGGTAATGAGATCAAAAACGGAAAGTTCGACAACCCGGCTTCTTCTGCCGCCCTGGCCGCCAACACCTTCGGATTTTTCCTCAAGCGGGCACGGGATTTACCATCCTTGCCGGATTGCGACCGGGAGGCATGGCCTGCCCGTTTGCTATCGCTCGAAGCGACGGTCCGCTTCCCCTGGAGCGGCGGACGCCATCCTGTTCTGGATTGTCTCGTTACAACGCCGTCGGCACTCATTGGTAGAGAGTCTAAGCGGTTCGAGCCGTTCCGGGACAAAAAACCAGCTTCCTTTTCCGATGCGTACTGGCGACCGTGCTGGGGAGATCGCATGAAAGGCTACGAAGGCGTCCGAGACAAGCTCCAAAAGAATGGGTACTTGTATGCCTGCGTTGACTCGGCGCAACTCGTCAAGCACGCCTTCGGCCTGCGGACGGCGGTCAACCGCCAGAGAGGCGAACACTGCGGCCTCACCCCGATACTCTTTTATCTTTATGCGGAGCCGGCCGCCTGGCCAAAAGATGGAAAGCCAATTAGTACACGCGAGAAAGCTGAGCACTGGGAAGAGATTGAGCACTTCGCCAGGGGTGTGACGGGTGACGAAGTGACCTTCATTGCTTGTTCGTATCGAAGATTACTGGAGGACTGGACGCGTAATGGGGACGCTGAGATTCGTGCGCATGCAGACGCCGTCAACCGTCGTTTTTTACCTTGACCGCCGCGGGCTGGATGGTCGTGCTGAGCGAGCCCACGTTCCGGCGCTAATGGTTCCACCGTGGTGCTGTTCGTGGTGCAGATCGTCTGTTTTTTAGCAAGTACTACATTGGGCCGAGACCATTATCCTGAATCCTTAGGCGATGCTCATCTACCGAATCGAACACCGTAATTGGCATTAGGGTCATCTATAAAATTATATTTTTCTACCTTCTCCTCTTGGTCAAAAAGAACAGCAAGGGTCTGTAGTTCCATATCCGTCACACCTATGGCAGACGCTTCAACATATGTATATGACCATATCATGGTTAGCTTTCCTTCAGGTCCATACGCTTGAGAAAGCGGCGAGCCAAACATTTGTATCATCTCCTCTTTCGTCGTTACACCTGTGGTAATTTTCTTAACACTTGCTTGATTTTTGTCCCGCTCCTGGCGCTGGCACAGCCTACAGTTGAGATCACAACGGCAAGTAATACTGATTTGAAGGTGTTGCTGAAATTAAATACAAAATTTCTCATTTGGGCTCCCTTAATCCTGGGTCGCAGTGGAAAAGCTACCTAAGGCAGGCAGGTAACCTCACGAAGATTCGCATGTTAACTCTCAATCGCTAATGGCTCTCCTTGAAATCCGTGATCTGCGGAAACGTTATGGTGCGGTTGAAGCCCTCCAGGGTCTCTCGTTAGGCGTGGAGCGGGGAGAATTCTTTGGCCTGCTCGGCCCGAACGGCGCAGGGAAATCCACCACGATCAATATCCTGCTTGGCCTCATTATTGCCGACAGCGGTTCGATCCGAATTTTCGACCATGATTTTGCTGCCAACCACGTTGCCATTCGTCGCCGGATGAATGTGGCCGCGGCGTTTACCAGTATGAGCGGGGTGCTAACCGTTTGGGAAAACCTTATGGTCTATGGCCGGATCTATGGTGTCAAACGTCTTCCCCGGAAAATCGACGAACTGCTCGAACGTTTCGAAATTGCAGACCTCGCCAAACGGCGCTTGCAGCACCTCAGCTCCGGCCAACACACCCGCGTCACTTTGTGTAAAGGATTTCTGAATGACCCCGAGCTCTTGCTGCTTGACGAGTGTACGCTTGGTCTTGATCCAGACATTGCCGAAAAAACACGTCGAGCGCTACAAACCGTGCAACAGGAGCGCAAAACAACCGTTCTGTTCACATCACATAATATGAATGAGGTCGAAGAGTTGTGCGGGCGGATTGCCTTTTTAAGTCAAGGCCAGATTCTCCGAGTTGATACGGCTGCACATATTAAGCAGCTCATTCCCCACCAAGTCGTAGAGGTGACCTTTCAACCAGGGTCCGATCTCACGGCCCTCCGGCGACTGCATGGCATCTCTCAGATCGATCAGAACGGAGAGCGTGGTTTGCGTTTTGTCCTTGATGATCCAACGCGCCAGCTCGACCCTTTACTCCGGTACCTGACACAGAGCGGTAGCCCTATTGTCGATATCAATGTCTCACGGCCGACGCTTGAGGATGTCTTCATTAAAGTCGCCCGAGGGGAGCTGTGAGCCACGTGCGTTTTTTGAACTCTCAGGACTATGGCTTTTCAACCACGGCAATTGGGGGCTTGGTCTATAAGTTTACGTGTCTGTGCTATCGCAGTCTGGATCGTATTTTTGACATTGTGTACTGGCCGGTCATCTCCCTCTTATTGTGGGGGTTCACCAGCATGTTTATTGCGTCAACGTCTTCGTTCTCCGGAGTCATGGAATTCTTTCTTGGCGGGGCTGTTCTCTGGAGTTTGTTCTGGCGGGCGCAGACTGATGTCGGGACGTTTATCCTCGAAGATTTCTGGAGTCGCAACGTCTATAACCTGTTTGCCTCACCAGTCACCTCGATCGAACTCTTTGTGGCAATTGGTCTTATTGGCCTCATTCGCTGCATCCTGAGTTTTCTTTTTCTCAACTTTCTGGCCTGGGGTCTGTACGCCTTTAATATTCTGGATATTGGCGGCACGGCCATCGCCGTCTTTACCAGCGTCCTGCTGCTCTTCGGCTGGGTCATCGGTATTCTCATCGCTGCCCTGATCTTTCGCTACGGTCTCCGTATTCAGGTCCTGGCTTGGTCAGTCGGATTTATTATTCAGCCTTTTAGTTGTGTTTTTTATCCGCTCGACAGTATGCCGGGCTGGGTTCAGGGCATTGCTATCACCCTGCCCAGCACACATGTGTTTGAAGGACTGCGACACGCCATTGCAACCGGGGAATTAGCCTGGCAGCCGCTGCTGATATCTCTCGGTTTGACGGCAGTGCTGTTTATTCTTTCCATTGCCTATTTTCAGTACGCGCTCTATCAGGCCAAGAAACTGGGGTTACTGACCCGCTTTGAGATGGCCTAGGATCTCGGTGAATTTTTTCGAGCCCCTGCCGCCTTTTTGGCGTTTGTACGGAAAACCCGCTATGCTGAAAGCATTCGGGTAGAAAGGACGAGTGACCGTACCGCCTATGAAACGCCTTCAGCTTCTTGCGCTTCTTACTGCGAGTCTTTTTGCTGTCGAGTTCTTTTGCGCTCACCTGCTTTCAGCCGCTCCGCTCACGAGTACCCACGACGATCAGACCCAGGTCTCGCTGACGATTTATAATTCCAACCTTGGACTGGTCAAAGACGTCCGTGAGATTGAACTGGCCGAGGGGTTGACCCACCTGCATTTTATGGATGTCGCGGCCCGGATTATACCGACAACCGTGCTTATTCGGTCGCAGACCGACTCGGAAACGTTTCAAGTATTAGAACAGAATTATGAATATGACCTGCTCAGCCCGGAGACCTTACTCGAAAAATATGTAGGCAAAGAAGTCAGGCTGCTCGATAAGAACTATTTTACCGGCAAAGACGAACTCGTGACCGCCACCCTGCTCGCCACGAATGACTCCCCGATTTATCAAGTCGGAGACGAAATCTCGATTGGTTTACCGGGCAGAGTGATCCTGCCTCAACTGCCAGCCAACCTGATCGCTCAGCCGACGCTCGTGTGGCTGCTCCAGGCTCAGGCTGCCAGCACCCATACCATTGAAGCCTCTTACCTCACCAATGACATGACGTGGCAGGCCGATTATGTTCTTGCCCTAAACAGCGACGACAGCCTGGCAGATCTGTCCGGTTGGGTCTCTATTGAGAATAAATCCGGTACCACGTATCGCAACGCGACGCTCAAGCTGGTAGCCGGCGATGTCAACCGGGTTGAACCGGAAGGTCTCCGCGAGCGGGTCATAGCGATGGCCGCTTCGGCGAGCGCTTCTTCAGAGCCGCAGTTTCAGGAAGAATCCTTTTTCGAATACCACCTCTATGCCTTGGATCGACCGACCACGGTTCAAAACAACCAGACCAAGCAGATGGCGCTCTTATCCGCCGCGGACATTCCCATTACCAAACGCCTCGTTCTCCGCGGCCGGCCCCATTACGTCCGTGCCACGCTTGACACGCCTCCTCCTCGGCAAAAAGTGAGCGTCTATCTCGAAATCGAAAACGCTGAGAAGAACCGCCTCGGAAGACCCTTACCCAAAGGGACCATCCGTGTGTACAAAGCCGACGCGCAAGGCAGCCTCCAGTTTGTCGGGGAGGACAGCATTGACCACACGCCCAAAGACGAAACCGTCAGCATGAAAATGGGTGAGGCCTTTGACGTCGTGGGCGAGCGCCGCCAAACAAGCTTTACGCGCTTGTCACGCCGCTTGTCAGAGGTAAGTTGGCAAATCGTTGTCCGCAATCACAAGGACGAAGACGTGCGGGTCCGGGTCGAAGAGCCCATGTACGGTGACTGGGAAGTCGTCGCTTCTACCCCGGAGCAGTACGAAAAGCCCGACGCGCACACCTTGCGCTTTGAGGTCACGGTGCCGAAGAACGGCGAGGTGAAAATCGGCTACCGGGTACGGGTGAAGACCTAGAGGGGGTGACCAGTAACCAGTAGTCAGTGTTCAGTGAGAAACTCAAAACCAGCAACGAAAACCGAGTCATGACGCGCAGCGCGCCGGCAGTTCCAACGCCCCATCGTTTTACCCGTCAAGAGTACCACCGCCTGGCAGAGTCTCGTCTCCTGTCAGATGAGCGGGTTGAACTCCTTGATGGAGTCATTATTACCACGAGCTCATTGAGCAGCCCCCATGCGGCAACCATTCACCGTCTCTTATTTACGCTTTTGCCGGTCGTGGGGAATGCCGCCTATATTCGTGTCCAAGCGCCGATTGTTTTGAACGATTGGAGCGAGCCCGAACCGGATATTGCCCTCTGTCAACCTGACTCAACCGATTACGCTCAGCACCATCCGCGGGCGGACCAAGTTATGGTCGTCATAGAAGTCGCGGACAGTTCCCTAGCCTACGATCAGGTGCAGAAGGCCCAGGCGTATGCGGCCAGCGGCATCCCGGAATACTGGATCGTGAACCTCGCCGACCGCACAGTTGCCATTCTGACGAACCCATCAAAAGACAATGGGCAGTATCAGAATGAACAGATAAAGGGCGAAGACGATTCCGTGTTCCCTCCAGGCGGCCAGACTGTTGCGGTGTCGGCTATCCTTCCGCCGCAATAGCGGTCCGTCTATCGATCCTGTGGAGGGGTGATAACGAATCTGATCTGAACGTAGCGACCTGTACAATTCTGAACGTTGGTCTGTACGAAAACCGAGCGGAGCCGATGTACCGACGGATTTATTTCTCAATCAGGCAAATCGGTATATCAGCGCTGTCGTGGGGTGCTCCCCTTGTTGGAAGGGCTTTTCCTTATTTGAAATGTCAATCGTCCATAATCCGTTTGCGGACAACCGATTCCCCTATAAACGGTTTGGGGCTGACCTTGAATACGTATGCGAATATGGTGAGGATGAAGATTACATAATTCACGATATTTGATGCCGAAAGGAATACCCATGTCCGAAACACCACAGGGAACCTACCTCGAACGTGCCTTCGCCGACGGCCATGCGGAACTGATCGGAGAAGGAAAGTCAGAGCGCATCCACTACAAAGCGGCTGCCCATAAGGAACGGTGGAGCGACCCGGAAGAGAAGGTGCGGGCCGAGTTCTGGGCGGAGCTTATCTATAAGTACGAGTACGCGCCGGGGCGGATAGGCTTTGAAGTCAACGTTCCTCGTCGCACTCCAAACGATTATGCCGACCTTGTTATCTATGACGATGATGAACTGAAATCTCCGTATTTCGTATTCGAGTGCAAGCGAGCAGACATAAGCGATACCGAGTTTGTCCAGTCCATTGAGCAAGCCTGCGACAACCGGGCCAGCCTCGGCGCGAAATACTGTGGAGCAATCGCCGGTCTGACACGACGCCTGCTACGGTTCGATAAATTCCCATCTGGCGAGCGTGACAGAAACCATCTTACCGACATTCCCAAGCGGTATGGGAAACCGCTTCTCTGGCGCTTCTACAAAAATGAACAGGGCCGGGACCTTGCAGCCATTCCCCGCGAAGAGCTACGCGCCGCTATCCGCAAGTGCCATCAAACGCTCTGGGAGGGTGGAAAACGCAGTCCCATCGCCGCGTTTGGTGAGTTCTCCAATCTCGTCTTTGTCAAGAATCGTGACGAGAAGAACCCAGACCGGGCAGACGGTCAACCTTACGAGTTTCAACGTCGCGACGGGGAAACTACCGCCGAACTCGCCGATCGCGTTCACAGGCTCTACGAACACGAAAAGGAGTTGGAACCGGACGTATTCACTGACCGCATCAACATAGACGCGCCCGTCCTCGCGCGGTGCGTAGAGCACCTGGAAGGCATTTCGCTCGACCGCACGGAACTTGACACCAAAGGCGTTGCATTTGAGGAGTTCATGGGCGGCTTCTTTAAGGGCGACTTCGGGCAGTATTTCACACCACGCGAGTTGATCGCCTTCGCTGTGGAAGTGCTTGACCCGAAACGGAACCATCTAGTTCTTGACCCTGCCTGTGGCTCGGGCGGCTTCCTGCTATATGCTTTGGACCATGTGCGCCGCGAGGCGGACCGGAAGCAGAAGCCCGGCACGGTCAGGCATTTTCAATTTTGGCACGATTTCGCCGAGAAGAATCTGTTCGGTATTGAGATCAATGACGAGCTGGTCCGCGTCGCCAAAATGAACATGATCGTCCACGACGATGGACACTCTAACATCGTTGGCCACGACGCGCTGAACTTCCTGAAAGAGATTCACGCCAAAAATACCGGTCTTACTGAAGGCAAATTTGACTTGATTCTGACCAACCCGCTCTTCGGCTCTGTTGTCAAGCGTGCCGAGAAGGGAGAGCGGTATTTGGAGCAGTTCGATCTACGGCATTACATCGGAAAGAAATACCCCGATCCGAATACGAAAGCGATTGACGAGCAAGCCGACGCAAAGAGTGGGGCCAAAGCCGTCAAAGCTCGCGCCAGTATCAAGACAGAAATCCTGTTTCTCGAACGTATCCATTCCTTCCTCAAACCTGGGGTCGGACGCGCCGCGGTAGTGCTGCCTGATGGCATCCTCACCAACTCCTCGCTCCAGGGGGTGCGCAACTGGTTGCTCACCCATTTCCAGTTGTTGGCGGTTGTTAGCCTGCCACAGTTCGCTTTTCAGCACTACGATGCTGGCGTGAAAGCTAGTATTGTCTTCCTCCGCCGTCTCGAAGAGGGCGAGACTGTCCTTGATGATGAGCCGATCTTTATGGCATTGGCCGATAACATCGGCTACGACGCAGCTAGGCGAAAAACCTTTGATGTAAGCGTGGAGAAAGAAGAGCTGGAAAAGGAGAAGGTTGAGCGGCATAGTTGCGACCTGTTCGATTACCGCGTTTTTTACGAGTGGAGCACCGCCAACTCAAAGAAACCTAACTGGAGCGAACGCCGGCGCGAAGTCGTGCCTAACACTGGCCTTGTCGCGCAATGGCGAGCGTTCCAGGAGAAACCGACAGCTTTTTTTCACCCAAGCTACGCTGGCTCGGGCAAACCCCAGTGTTTTGCCGTAAAACGGAGCGATGTGAATGGACTTTCGTTAAGCGCTCTCCTTTATGCGCCAGAACTCCAATTTTATTTGAACAGTCTTCGCAGTAATCCGGCGACTACTAAGCCGCTATCGGCCTACGTTGATATTAACCCACCAGTCGATATTTCTGGGATAGATGCCGACACTCTTGTTGGTTTCATACCGATGCAAGCGGTTTCTGACGGTGCCACAGGAGAATACGTCATTATGAGTAGACCGCTCAAAGAAGTGAGCAAGGGCTATACCCCCTTCATCAACGGAGACATTCTATGGGCGAAAATTACGCCATGCATGCAAAACGGGAAAGCGTGCATTGTAGATGGGCTACCAAATGGTGTGGGATTTGGTTCGACGGAATTTCACGTTCTCAGGGTGCGTGATGCTGGGATTTCCAAAGAATTCGTCATGGAATTTGTGAGCCAGGAGTCGCTTCGCCGCGTTGCGACTTATGCCTTTACAGGTTCAGCCGGACAGCAACGAGTACCTGCGGCGTTCCTTGAGGCTCTTCCGTTTCCAGAACTCTCAGAAGCACGCCAGAACGAGATTGTCGCGTCAATGAAGGCGGCGCGTGAGGAGGTTCGTCGCCTCCGCGCCGAAGCTGAAGCCGGTTGGCGGGCGGCTAGGCGCTGGTTCGAGGAACAATTGTTGGGACCGGCATCGCCATGACCTTTGAGTTCATTATCTCTTGCCGCACGACATCGATGACGGATATTCGACGGACGTTGACCGACTTACTCGTCGGAGTGCTGGAGAACAACCTGAATGAATTCGATGCAGACGCTGTAGACCAAATGATCCAATTCCGCCATGCGCGTCACGGCGAGAAGCCTACTGACGATGATGGAATGGAGGCTTCTCACATATTGGTCGGTTTCGCTCTCGAAATCCCAGAGGAAACCGCGTCTGTCGAAGCCGTCGTTGAAGAATTCGCCAGCGACCTACCAAACACTCCGCCAATCGTCCACGCAGTGAAGTTCGAAGATCCGTTGCTCCAAGCCGAGCTTGTCGAGCGGGCCAAAGAGATTTTCGTACTGGAGATGAAACTACGCCGTGTCCTGTCGCTCATCTACCTACACGCTTACCAGAGCGGGGAGCCATTCAACCTACTCCGTGATGAGAAAGTCAAGCCGATGGGAAATCTGACGCCAGAGCAGACGAAGGCAGCAGGAGAAAACCAATTTTTTCACCTGACGTTTGGAAACTACGCTGAGCTTAATCAGAGACAAAGGTTTCAATTCAACGATCTGCTTGGGATCATCCGTGACGCAGATACTTACGAAAAATTTCGTGAGGAGTTTAGCCGTGCTCCGATAGAGCAGGAAGACGATGTAGTACTATTAGCTGGACTAAAAGAGAGAATGAACCCTATTGAGGAGATGCGTCACTGCGTTGCCCACAACCGCCGTCCTGGTACTCGTCTGACCGACAACTACGATAACGCACTCCCTCAGCTTCATGAAATGCTAGACAATTATCTTTCTGAATGAAAGTTTTATGAACATGAAGAGATGCCTTATGACATGGAAAAACGTAAGGCGGCTGAGCGCATTGGAAAACGCTGAGTGGTATGAGATTTTTGCTAGAAACCTTACCTTCGTCTACTAGACAGCGGGTGAGGAGGTGGAATGTCAGATATACCTCAGCCCAGATGATACTGGCTCCGCAGGAACGCAAACGATAGCCACTCAACAAGAACTCCTTCCCACATCAAGCAGTCCAGTAGAGGGATTACCAAGTGCTGATACTGTGGCGGGCTTGGCGGCTACCAAATCACGGAGTATGGGAGGTGAGGTAGCGGCCAATCTCATCGCTGGCTCATTTCATCAAGTCTCACACGACCTACAAGAAACGAGACAGAGACTTGGCAGCGTTCAAGAAGAACTATCAGAATCTAAGACAAAAGCTGCGGTTCTCACAGAACGTATACGTGCCCATGCCCGAGGACGACACCTCAAAAACTTGAGTATAACGGCAGGAATGACACTCGTTGGAATTGGTGTAGAGTTCTACCGAAATGACCTTGCGAAATTTTCCCTACTCATTGGTGGGCTCGGGGTTCTTTTAATGGTTTTCGGCTGGCTCTCGACTGGAGGGGAGGCCGAGCAATGATTGTTGGGGATATCTCTGGCTTAACCATTGTCGGTGTTTTCGATCGTGGCATACCGAACCAAGAACGCATAGTGATTCGCGCGAATGAAATAATTAATCTTGGCCAGTATGGGCTCATGCTTGGCATCCGTCTTGACCAAGGTATGGCCCGTCCTATTCGAGATAATTTATTCTGGTTTAGTGATGCCTTGGTCATGAAAGGAGATTGGATTTTTGTTTACACGGGGCTAGGTGAAGGAAAAGATGCTCCCGTACCAAATTCTCAAGAGCGGATATACAGCATTCATTGGGGAAGGAAAGAAACTATACTGCACCATGATGAACTCGTTCCTATTCTTTTCCGGGTGGACGCCGTGCAGATCCCTTCACAACAGACGGCATGAAGGATGAGCTATATTCAAGAAGACTCCTATCTTTGATCTTTGCTAGGAGCTATCTCATCAATGTCTGACGGGTGTTCGATAGGATGTCGACCCCGGGTAGAATTCACACCCATCTTTTTTACCCCGGTCAAATTAGCTCTAACCGCGTCTCGTGAACTGCCGAGTTGTTGACCTTCGCCCCTGTTTCAGACTATGAAGACGGGGCTTTCCGCGTAAACCCAAAAGGAGGACCTGTCTATGGCGGATACTACCCTGAGTACGGACAAGCTGCTCGATATGTATCGCACGATGCAAACCATCCGACAGTTTGAATCCCGCGTGCGTGATATTTTTCAGGAGGGTCAAATCCCCGGCTTTGTTCACGTCTCGATTGGCGAAGAAGCCTCTGCCACTGGAGTCGCCGCGGCCCTGACCGAGCAGGACTATATCACCAGCACCCACCGCGGTCATGGCCACTTGATCGCCAAGGGCGGTGAAGTCAAACCCATGATGGCGGAGTTGTTCGGGAAAAAGACCGGCTATTGCAAGGGAAAAGGTGGCTCCATGCATATTGCCAATTTTGAGCTGGGTATCCTGGGCGCGAACGGCATTGTGGGCGCTGGTTTACCGATTGCGACCGGCGCAGGTCTGGCGGCAAAGGTACGCGGCAGCGGCGAGGTCGCGGCCTGTTTCTTCGGTGATGGCGCCTCAAACGAAGGAACGTTTCACGAGTCGCTCAATATCGCCTCGTCCTGGAAGCTGCCCGTTATCTATGTGTGTGAGAACAATTTGTACGGGGAGTTTACCGCCGGGAAGGACGTTACCTCGGTTAAGGATATTGCCGACCGGGCGCGCGGCCACGATATGCCCGGCGTGGTGGTTAACGGCAATGACGTCGTCGAGGTCTATGAAGCCACCAGTCAGGCGGTCGAACGCGCGCGCAAGGGCGAAGGCCCGACCTTGATTGAATGTAAAACCTACCGATGGGAAGGCCACGTGGTGGGCGAGGAAGCCTTTCTCGGTAAGCGCAGTTATCGTCCCTCAGACGAAATAGAAGCCTGGAAGAAGCGCTGTCCGCTCATTACCTTTGAGCAACGTTTCGTGCCGGACACCTTCAGCCAAGAAGCGCTCACTGCCGTCCAGGCCGAGGTGAAGCACGCCATTGATGACGCCGTCCAGTTTGCTCAAGACAGCCCGTATCCGGAACCTGAGGAAGCTCTGGACGATATGTTCTCAAATGCGTAAACGTGCCAAGCAGCTTAGGGGGAAACCATGCCTGAAATGAATTTTATTCAAGCGATTAATACGGCCCTCGCCGAGGAACTGCGGCTCGACCCGAAAACCTTCTTAATGGGCTTGGACGTCTGGGTCGGCGCGTTCGGTGCAACCAGTGGTTTGACTGATGAATTCGGTGCCGAGCGGATTCTGAACGCTCCCATTTCAGAAGCTGGCTATGCCGGCGCTGGGGTCGGCGCCGCCATGGCCGGGATGCGGCCGATTGTTGAAATCGAGTTTGCCAGCTTTTTCTACTGCTGCTGGGATCAGGTCTGTAATCAGGCGGCCAAGCTGCGCTATATGTCGGGCGGCCAAGCCGACATGCCCATTACGTTCCGGGCTGTCTGCGGCGCGGTCGGCTCGGCGGCCGCCCAGCATTCCGAGACGGTCTACTCCCAGTTTATGAGTGTGCCCGGACTCAAAATTGTGGTTCCTTCAGGGGCCTACGATATGAAGGGCCTCCTCAAAAGCGCCATTCGGGATAATAACCCCGTCTTGGTCTTCGAACATCTCAAGCTGGGCCGAAGCAGAGAAGAAGTCCCGGAGGAGGAGTATTTGGTGCCCATCGGGCAAGCCGCAGTAAAGCGTGAAGGCTCAGACGTCACCATTATTGCGATTGGCTATATGGTCTCCCAGGCGCTCAAGGCCGCAAAGTCTCTGGAAGAGGATGGGATTTCTGCCGAGGTCATAGACCCACGCAGCCTGATTCCGCTGGACGAAGAGACACTCCTCTCCTCCGTGGCCAAGACGCATAACGTCTTGGTGGTTGATGAGGGCCATCTGCGCTGTGGCGCGGCAGCGGAAATCTCGGCCGTCATTGCGGATAAGGGTTTCGACTCCCTAGACGCCCCGGTCAAGCGTCTGGCCGCTCCGGATGTCCCGGTCCCGTTCAGTCCGCCATTGGAAAAATTCATTCTTCCCAACGACAAGAAAATTTCCGCTACTGTCAAGGAGATGCTGGGTTAAGCCTCCCTCCGCTTGAGTTTCTGAGGAAAGAAAGGATGCACCCGTGGCCGTAGAAGTCGTCATGCCAAAGTTCGGTCTGACCATGACCGAAGGTACAATCCAACAATGGTTCAAATCCGAGGGCGACCCCATCAAAACTGGCGAAGCCCTGTTTGAGGTTGAAACCGAAAAAGTGCTGTATGAAGTCGAGGCGCCCGCAGACGGAACGGTCGCCAAATTGCTGTACGGGATCGAAGCCGTGGTCGGCGTCGGGTTGCCCGTCGCCATTATTGCAGAAGCAGGCGAGGAGGTGGCTGAGGTCGCCGCGCGCTCCGCCGACGCGACAGCCGCCCCGGCCGCCGCTCCGTCGGAGCCCGCCCCGGTGGCGGCTTCCGCGGCGCCCGCGGCCCCGGAAGAGAAGCGCGGCCGCGTGCCCATCACGCCCGCCGCCCGGAAGCTGGCAAAAGACCATGGTATTGATCTCTCCGGCGTGACCGGGACTGGTCCACGCGGTCGGATTACCCGCGAAGATGTGCAGAAAATCATTGATAGCGGGGGGCAAGCCGCTCTGCCACCGGCCCCAACCGCAGCGCCTGCAGCGGCGGAAGATATTCCGCTACGCGGCATGCGTAAAGTGATTGCCGAGCGTATGCAGCAGAGCCTCCAGGGCAGCGCCCAGCTCACCATCAGCACAGAAGTCGATGTCACGCAGTTGATCGACCGCCGTCGAGAGGTTCGTCAAGAATTCAATGTCACGTATACCGATTTTATTGTGCAGGCTTGTGCCCACGCCCTGAAGCAACACCCGCGCATGAACGCCTCTCTTGAGGGGAATATCATCCATGCGCACAACGACATCCACGTGGGACTGGCGGTTGCTCTGGACGAAGGCTTGATCGTTCCGGTCGTCCGGGATGCGGACAAAAAATCGCTCAAGGACATTGCCGGAGAGGCTAAGACCCTGGCCGAGAAAGCCCGCGCCAGTCAACTCAAGCTTGAAGAAGTGTCGGGTGGGACGTTCACCGTTTCCAACCTGGGGATGTATGGCGTTGATGCCTTTACGCCGATTATCAATGCCCCACAGTCCGGCATTCTCGGTGTCGGGCGGATTGTTGAAAAACCGGTGATCCATCGCGGCGAGGTCACCAAGCGTTCGATGATGGTCTTGAGCCTGACGTTTGATCACCGCGTGATAGACGGGGCTCCTGCCGGGGCGTTTCTTCAGACCGTGGCCGACCTGCTGGCCCACGGGAACAGGATTTCACTCGACGCCAGGTAACAAGGCGAGCAGAGGGGCGTGGCAAGCGCGCTCCTCCAATTCTTACAACTCGGCCATGACCTGGGCTTCTGCCAGTGTCGCCGTGTGGGTCAGTGCTAGGTGAAAACGGCGGATACATTGCTCGGCGGCGTACGCTTTTGCCTTGCCGTGCAGGACGATCTCGGGACGTGAGCCCCGCTGCCGTACGACCTCAACATCGCGCCAGCCCACGACGCGGCCCCAACCGCGTCCGAGCGCTTTCATCGTGGCTTCTTTGGCTGCAAAGCGTGCGGCGTAACTCTGATACTTGGCCTTCCCCCGGCGCTCGCAATAGGCTTGCTCACCAGCAGTGAAGACGCGGTCGCGGAAGCGCTGGCCCGTTTGGGGACGTTCGAGCGCGGCCCGGACGCGACCGACCTCAGCCAAGTCATTGCCTATGCCAAAAATCATCGCCCGCGCCCTCTGGCTAAAAAGAGTAAACGTGTCAACATCTCGTATCTAGTGGAGGACACGTTTACTCTTTACACGCGGCGCAACTCCGGCACGAGGTCACATCACACGGAGGCGTTTGCCGTTCCAATACGGCCTTCCGCCATTCGACCCACAGATAGTGTTTGTCCACTCCATGGTCGATAAAGTCCCAGGGCAGCCGCTCCTCCGCGTCATACCGACGGTAGACAAAAAAGTCAGGATTGAGCTTGTCCTGAGCGGAGTCGAAGAGAGCGCCGGGTCGGCGTTTTGCCTCGCGTCGCCAGCGTTGGACCACGCTCCACCAATCGCCCCCGTGCGCGTGGATATCGAGCAGCAGCCGACCGACACGCCGGTCTCCACGGGAAAGGACGGTCTGGTAGTAGGCTTCACGTGGCGACTCGATATCGACCGTTACGCGCGGCAGACGAGCAAGTTGTTTCTGTAAGCGTGCCATCTTGCGTCGGAGGGCGGGGAGTTCCTCCATGGGCTCCCACTGAAGCGGGGTCCACGGCTTGGGCACAAAGGCATTGATTGATAAGGTAATCCTTCCGATCTTGGCTCGTTTACCGCAAAACCGGCTATGAATTTTCTGCGTTAGCGTTCCAATGGCCTCAACGTCGTCCTGAGTCTCGGTCGGTAGGCCCATCATGAAGTACAGCTTGAGGGTTTGTACCCCTCCGCCGACCAACATCTCTGTTGCGCGAAGGATCTCCGGCTCGGTTAAGTTCTTATTAATCACCCGGCGCATCCGCTCCGAGCCCGCTTCCGGGGCGACGGTGACCGAATGGGTATTATTACGTCCAACCGCGCGTGCCAAATCCTGGCTAATCACATCGGCCTTTAACGAAGACGGCGACGCCCGGCCACCAGCCTGCCCGATGAACTCGCACAGGCCGGCTATGCCCGGCTGGCTCGCCATCTCCGCTCCAATCAGACCAATGGTCCGCCGTTCCTGTAAGCCTTGCGTCACTTGTTGTGTTAAGGCTGCCGGACTGCGATAGCGGACGGGCCGATACATAAAGCCGGCTGCACAAAACCGGCAGCCCCACTCACAGCCGCGACTCGCCTCAATCAGAAACATATCGCCAAAAACGGTTTCCTGTGTCAGGAGCTGCGACGTCGTTGGATAGGCGTCTAAATCCATGACCAAGCGCCGCTGCACGCTCGGCTCAGGGCTGTCCGCCTGCGCGTCCTGGACCTCATGGGGAGCCTCCCTTTTATTCCCCCCTAATAGGGGGGACATAAGGGGGCTAGGGGTCACCTGGGCAAGAGAGCCAGTCGCATCATAAGTAGGGTGGAAAAAGGCTGGCACATAGGCGCCGGCTATGGTGCTGAGCGCCTGCAATCGCCCTGTCGGGTCGTTCTCCCTGTCCAGAGACGTATAGCGCTCCAGAAACTCTGGAATCATTTCCTCACCTTCACCGATCAGGAACAGGTCAATAAAGTCGGCAATGGGTTCGGGGTTAAGAAAGGTCGCTGGTCCCCCAGCAATGACCAAGGGATGGTGCAGGGTCCGTTCCGCAGCCCGAAGCGGAATATGCGCGGCAGCCAGAATATCAAGGATATGCAGATAATCGGTTTCAAACGAAATCGAGAAAGCCAGGATTTCAAAATCGGCCAAGGGCCGCTGCGTCTCGAGCGAGGCTAGTGACGCCCCAGTTCGCCTCAGAGCAGCGGCCTCGTCCGGGTCCGGGAGAAACGCCCGCTCACAGCGGCAGCTCTCATGTTGGGTAAAGATTTTATAGGCAGCTTGGAAACCTAGATTCGACATCCCGACCGCATACTCGTTTGGATAAATGAGGCAGAGCGGAATGTCTCCATCAATAGCGGCTGAAAAGACCAGCTTTTCAGCCGCCAGACGTTTACGTGCCCGTTCGGTGGTCCGCCACATAGAGGCAGCGTGCTCCTCCCAAACACACGGGAGTTAGGGCTTCGGAGTGCGGGCTGGAAGCCCGCAACGTGTATGGCCGAATGGGGGTGCTCCTATCAATTTGTCTGCTTTCGGAGAAATACGGGCATGCCTTCGGCGCGCTCATCCCCTTGCTCCGAGTCCAGGTTCTTCGTCGGAGGGATGACCGAACTTTGCGCAAGCGTGCGTCTCCGTGCATAGGCTGGCTGTTCCAGCACTGCTGGATCAAATGTTCCGAGCGGCCCTTTTGTTTTCCGTCTCCTACCGGACACCGCGCTGAGCGTTGGCGTTTTTGGCCGCTCTAATTCCTGTTCGCCGAATCCAGTAGCAATAACCGTAATGAGCAACTCTTCCTCCAGGGTCTCGTCAATAACCGCGCCAAAGATAATGTTGGCATCTTCAGCCGCTTCTTCCTGTATCAGCGTTGCCGCCTCATTCACTTCGTGCAGGGTAAGACTCCGTCCACCCGTCACATTGATCAGCACGCCGCGTGCCCCACTGATGGAGATATCTTCAAGCAGCGGGCTGGCAATGGCCCGCCGCGCGGCCTCTTCTGCCCGGCTCTCTCCACTCGCTGTGGCGGCTCCCATAATCGCCATCCCCATCTCGGCCATGATGGCTCGTACATCGGCAAAGTCGAGATTGATCAGGCCACTCACCATAATCAGGTCGGAAATGCCTCGAACGGCCTGGAGCAAGACTTCATCCGCCTTGTGGAAGGCTTCAATAAGCGGCTGACTACGGCTCGCGACTGCCAATAAACGTTGGTTCGGAATACAAATCAGCGTATCCACATTTTCTTTCAACTCGTGGATCCCTTCATCGGCCTGCCGCATACGGCGTTTCCCCTCAAAGAGAAACGGCTTGGTCACAACCCCAACGGTCAACGCTCCACTTTCCTTTGCCAGCCGGGCGACAATGGGCGCCCCACCGGTACCGGTTCCGCCACCCATACCCGCCGTAACGAAAACCATATCGGCACCAACCAGCTGCTGTCGCAGCTCGTCCTCGGTTTCCAGCGTGGCATTGCGCCCGATCTCAGGATTGGCGCCTGCACCGAGCCCTTTGGTCAACTCAGAGCCAAGTTGGATCTTGGTCGGTGCCAAATTGACCCGCAACGCTTGCGCGTCAGTATTCGTCACAATAAAGTCCACGCCGGACAGACCACCGCTAATCATCGTATTGATGGCATTCCCTCCAGCCCCTCCAATCCCGATGATACGGATCTGAGCCCCACTACCCTCATCCTCCACAAACTCAATCATCTCTCACCTCCTTACATCTCTAGTTAGCATGTCTCCACAGGAGAGGCCATGGTCTAAAAAAATTCCCGAAACCACTCGACGACCCGTTCTCGCATATGTTGCCAGTTCTGTCCGTTCTGTCCCCGGTCTAGCGGGCGGAGCGTATCCTGCGCGTGACACAGGATCAGGCCGATATTGGCCGCATACAGAGGACTCTGAGCTGGATCAACCCCACCGCTTGCGCACCGCGGCGTCCCGCGGCGCACCGACATCCGGAAGACGCGTTGGGCTAAATCCGGTACGCCCTCAAGGAGCGCACTCCCACCGGTGAGGACCACGCCCGCACCGAGCCGGTCTGAGAGGCCCCCAAAATCGAGATGCTCTCGGACAAGCTCAAAAATCTCTTCAAGCCGCGGTTCGATAATTTCGCTCATTTTTCGCCGTGGGAGTGGCGCGGCGTCACGCTCGCCGATACGGGGCATCTCAATCACATCGCCCGGCGCAATCAGGCTGGTCAAAGCGCAGCCGTGCTGCTGTTTCAGCCTTTCCGCTTCTGCTACGGGGATACAGAGGCCCACGGCCAGATCGTTGGTCACGTTTTCCCCCCCAACCGGCAGGACCGTGGTGTAATGGACGACACCCTGACAAAAAGCTGCCACACTGGTCGTACCCGCCCCAATGTCGAGCACCACAACGCCCAGCTCTTTCTCCTCTGGAGTCAAGACGGCCTCGGCTGCCGCCAGCGCGCCATAGTACACGCCGTTGAGATAGAGCCCCGCCCGCTCACAGCATTTCTGGAGGGCGTACAGGGCTGTTGAGGCAACGCTGATAATATGGACATCGGTCTCAAGCCGCACGCCACTCGCCCCAACGGGGTCGCGGCCGCGCTCTTGTCCATCCACCAGAAACCCCTGTGGAAAGACGTGTAAAATTTCACACTCCGGGGGTAGGGCGATCGTCTGGGCGACCGCAACCACTTCCTGCACATCGTCCGCCGACACCTCGCCGTTTTTGACCCGGACAACGCCCTGACTCGAAATTCCTTCCATATGTTCACCGGTCAGGCTGACAAACACGTTGTGAATTTCGCAGCTTGCATTGGTCTCAGCTTCGGCCACCGCCTGTTGCAGCCCCTGGGCGGCGTTCTCAACATTGGTGACGAGGCCCTTACGGACTCCTTGAGACGGCGCGGCTCCCATTCCCAAAACGGCCAACCCATCGTGCGTTTTTTCCGCAACGACCACCGATGTCTGATACGTCCCGATATCAACACTCACCAGCAGGGAATCCTTGTTCTCCTTGTTCTCCATACCACCTCCCTAAGCGTGCGAGTTAAGGCCACGTCTCTTCCCCTTATCCAGTCTCAATGGAAGAGGGGACACTACAATCTGATCAGTAAAGCGCGCATCAAAAACGGCTGCCCGTCGGTCTCGCGGCCAGCGCTCCAGGACCCGTTGCATCAGCACCAACACGCTGGGACGGATCTGCTGGCCGAGCCGGATCACGACCTGACGGTCGGACAAAAACAGCGTATATCCTCGCTGGTCGTCCCAATGAATTTCAGACAGCGCAACGTCCCATTCCCGGATCAGCGAGAGACACAAACGAGCGCCGGTGAGGACCGTCCTGACGGTCTGCGTTTCCAGGGGCAGGCGCTCAAGTCCGCTTACATACGGCAGATCGTACGCGCCCGATGCAGGAGCGACAAAACTGTCACCGTTCCCATCCAGATACGCGGCTTCTGGACGCCGGATGCGCGCTATGGGGTGACGTTCCCGGATAGTCAGGTAGATACGCTGCGGGAACTCCCGAGTGACCGCGGCGGTGTGGACCCAGGGGTGTTGCCGTAAACGCTGCTCTACTGCCTGGACGTCCAGAGCGATAAGGTTCATCCCCGGCGCCACCCCTGCCCACTGTTTGATCTTGTCCGGTGTAAACCTACCGTCAGTTGAGACAACAATATCTGTCGCGGCGAAGTATGGGTGCTGCTCGGCATAGTGTACCAACACGACCCCCCCGACGCTGCAACCAGCGCACACCAGCCCCAGTAGGATGAGAGACCGGACGGGTATCGGGATCCGTCGGGCTATGATCTGCCATAGACGGAGAAGGGTCGAGGACTTTTTGCGGGTGAAGGGTCTCATCCTTCTCCTCGCGGAATGTGGAGTGTCGCCTGCTGCAGGATGGCTTCCACGAGATCCTCATAGGACAGTCCCTGATGGGCCGCAATGCGTGGCAAATAACTCAATGCTGTCAAGCCAGGCAGCGAGTTCAGCTCGATCAGGAAAATCTCTCCAGCCGGGCTGACCCGCATATCGACGCGGCTATATCCGCTGCACCCGACGGCCATATGCGCCTGCCGGGCCAGCGTGAGAACCCGCGCATAGGTTGCTTCCAGTAGCGGGGCAGGCATGAGAAATTCTTCCCGCCCCGGCGTATATTTGACCTCATAGGAATGGAATTCACCCTTGGCCACGACTTCCATTGCCCCGATCGCCTGTCCCTTGAGAATGCCGACCGTCACCTCTTTGCCGGGAATATAGGCTTCCAGCAAACACGCAGTGTCATACTGGAATGCCTGAGTCAGGGCGGGCGTGAGCATCGCCTCAGAGTGGACGATGCTCACGCCAACACTCGATCCTTCCGCAATCGGCTTGACCACGACTGGGTAGGAGCGCACGACCTGCTCAGCCGGCGTCCTTTGCTCAACAATCTGCCAGTCAGGCGTTGGCAGATCATAGGTTTGCCAGATCCGTTTTGCCATCGGCTTATTCATGGCGACGGCACTCGCCAAGACGCTGGACCCCGTGTATGGAATCCCCAGGGTTTCCAGGACGCCTTGCACAGCCCCATCTTCTCCGAACTTTCCATGCAGGGCGATAAAAATGACATCTGTCTTTTGCGCCTGAGCAATCCAGGCGCCATCTGGTTCAACCGGGATAGCCTGGACGCTATAGCCGCGCGCCTCCAGCGCAGCGCAGACCGCCTCTCCCGTCAGTTGGGAGATCGCTCGTTCGGCCGACAGTCCGCCCCAGAGCACTCCAACTCGCTGTTCGGATTTCATCCCGGCTACCATTCTCCAACCCGCCGGACCTCGGGCTCAAGCCAGATCCGTTCTTCTTGCCATACCTGACGTTGCACATGTTCTATGAGGTGCCAGACCTGGACCGCCGTGGCGCCTCCCGTATTCACAATAAAATTGGCGTGCTGTTCCGAGACCTGGGCCTGTCCCTGGCGGCTGCCCTTACATCCCACCGCCTCAATCATACGCCCCGCATAGCGGCCCGGCGGGTTCTTGAATATGGACCCAGCGTTCGGATATCCGTGGGGCTGGCTACAGTTCCGTTTTTCGCGTGCCTGTTGCATCGCAGCCGTCATCCTGGCCCGGGGCTTCTGCCGGAGCCGAAACACCACCTCACTCACAATAAATTGCGGTGGGAGTGCGGTCGTTCTATAGGCAAAGCCAATCGAAGTATTGGATAATCGCAGAGGCTGGCCGGTATGGGTCACCCCCGTGATGGTCTCAACCACTTCACTCAACTCGCCCCCAAAGGCCCCAGCATTCATCAAGAGGCCTCCCCCCACACGTCCGGGAATCCCCTCAGCAAATTCCACCCCCCCATACCCTTTGCGTACGGCTTCTCGCACGAATCGACCCAGCGAACGGCCGGCACCGACACGCACCTGTACAGTATGCTTCTGCTCAGGCTGGATCTCCCACTCTGCATAGTCGAAACCCCGCCCCAGCCGCATCACGACCCCGCGGACCCCTTTGTCGCTGACAAGGACATTCGTCCCTCCTCCGAGGAGGAAGCAGGGGGCGGCGTATTCCGTCACAATGCCCATGAGCACCTGAAGCTCTTCCAGCGTATTCGGTTCGACAAAAATGTCTGCCGGCCCCCCAATACGAAACGAGGTATAGCGGGCCAGACCGACATCAAAGCGCACACATGGCCCGAGGGAGCGTTGCAGCCGCGTCTTCAAGGCCGTCCGCAACTCAGCTTGCATGTCTGCCTCCATCCTGGAGTTGGGCGAGCAGCTCGGGTCCGGTCCGGACAATATCCCCAGCCCCGAGGGTCAATACTAAATCTCCCGCTCGGGTGATGGTCTGAAGCGCCTGGGCCAAGTCCGCGCGGTGTGGGACAAAATGGACCTCGGCATGGCCGCGGCGTTTGATGGCGTGGTAGAGCTTCTCCCCCGAGATATCGGCCTGCGACTCTTCACCTGCGGGGTAGATTTCCGTCAGCACCAAAACGTCCGCATCGTCAAAGGCCGACAGGAACTCGTCGAAGAGGTGAACGGTGCGTGAATAGCGATGGGGTTGGAAGAGCGCGATCAAACGGCGACCGAAGCCCTCCCTGGCAGCCCGTAAGGTGGCTCGGACTTCTTCGGGATGGTGGGCGTAATCGTCAACTACCAGCACCCCAGCGGCTTCTCCCTTGATCTCAAAGCGTCGCTGAATGCCGGTAAAGCCGCGCAGGGCCTCCTGGACCTGGGAAAACGCAATATCCAGTTCCAGGGCGACCGCCACCGCGGCCAGGGCATTCTGCGCATAGTGGCGTCCAGGGAGGTTCAGTTGGATATCGCCCAGCCGCTCCGTTCTACGCCAGACCTCGCACCGGGTGGTGAGACCGGAGACGGTTAGACGTTTGGCCTGCACGTCCGCTTCCGGACTCAGGCCGTAGGTCACAAACCGCTTGCGGATCTGGGGAAGCAGGGCACGAACACGCACACTGTCCAGGCACAGCACGGCCCGACCGTAGAAGGGCAGCCGATTGATAAAGTCGAGATAGGCGGCTTGGACATGATCCATGTGTCCATAGTAATCAAGATGCTCGGGGTCAATACTGGTCACCACGCCAATGGTTGGGCTGAGCAAGAGAAACGTTCCGTCACTCTCGTCGGCTTCAGCAACCAGAAAACGTCCCTGCCCGAGCCGGGCATTGGACCCCAGCACGTTGAGGCGTCCACCAATAACCATGGTTGGATCAAAGTGGGCATGGGCCAGGACAGTTGCGATGAAGGAGGTCGTCGTCGTCTTCCCATGCGTCCCAGCAACCGCGATGCCGTATTTGAGGCGCATCAGCTCAGCCAACATTTCGGCCCGAGGAATGACCGGAATACTGAGCGCGCGCGCGCGCACGACTTCCGGATTCGCATATTTGACAGCCGACGAGATAACCACAACATCGGTATTGGCATGGACGTGTTGGGGCTGGTGACCATACACAATGCGCGCGCCGTTGCGTTTCAAGCGTCGCGTTGTTTCGGATTCGGTCAGATCCGATCCACTAATCTGATAGCCGAGATTGAGTAAGACCTCGGCTATACCGCTCATACCGACTCCACCAATACCGACAAAGTGAATACGCCGGTTGGTATTAAACAAGACCTGCGTTTCGGATCCCGCGGTCGTGCGGAGGGGAAGGGCAGCCCGGGCAGGTGGCATCTGGAGTCCCACGGCCACGGGTGGCGGCGTACCAGCTCCGGTCTCCCAGCGGTCTACGGTGCCGCCTGGTTCCCGTTCCTTCATCTTTCTTGACACGAAACCTCCTGACCGGAAGAAGACAGATAAGGGGTACAGGTAAGACAGGTCTGGACAACGGCAGCGGTGGCGTCGGGGCGGCCTAAAGCCGCCGCCGCCCGGGCCATGTTTCCTAGCGTGTCTCTGTGCTTGACGAGGTGCGCAATCGTCTGCTTGAGCAACTCGGGGGACAGCGTGTGGTCCAGGAGCATCACCGCCGCGCCAGCCTGCACGAGGGCCTCAGCATTGGCGCGTTGGTGGTCGTCTGCCGCGTATGGGTAGGGAATAAGGATGGCCGGCTTTCCGAGCAAAGTCAGCTCAGCGGCCGTTATTGCCCCCGCCCGGCAAATCACGAGGTCGGCCTCAGCATATACCTCCTGCATGGCGTCAATAAACGGCACCACCCGGGCTTCTATCCCCACAGCCGCGTAAGAGGCCGAAACAGCGGCGTACTCGGCTTGGCCGGTCTGATGGATGATCTGTATCGGTGGCGCTGGGTCCGCATTCTTTTGTTTACTGCGCGTTTTGTGTAATCGGGCTACGGCCTGCGGCACGATGTGGTTGAGCCGATGAGCTCCGGCACTGCCACCAAAGACGAGGATGGTCAAAGGCCTGTCCGTTACCGCTGGCTGGAGCGTTGGCCGTAAGGCGGCTCGTACCGGGTTGCCAGTATGGACCACTTTGTGTGTAGGGAAAAAGCGGGCGGCCGTTTCAAATCCAAGACAGACGCGGGTGGCAAACCAGTTCAGGAAACGGTTTGCCAGTCCAGGAATCGCGTTGGGCTCAAGCAGGACGCAGGGGATGCGCTGCAACCAGCCAGCCAGGACGGTCGGAGCGGACGCATAGCCTCCGATGCTGAAGATCACATCGGGGGCGAACTCACGAATGATACGCCACGCGGCCCCAACGCCATAGACGGCGACTCCCATAGCGCGGATTTTTCCCCATCGCGTTCGTCCACGGAGCTGTTCAGCGGGGATAAAACGTAAAGAAAATCCGAGTTGCGGGATCACATCCTTTTCCATTCCGCCGGAGGTACCAACAAACAATACTGCAGCACCAGCCTGTCGCTGCGCACGCTCTGCCACAGCAATTCCAGGAAAGAGGTGTCCGCCGGTGCCTCCCGCCGCCAGGAGGAGGCGAGGGGCCCTAGGCATGGACACTCTCCTTCCGTTGGACTTCGCGCGAGAGTCCAAGCAATAGGCCAGTACAGGAAAGGATGATGACCAACGCAGACCCTCCGTAGCTGACGAAGGGCAGCGGCAGTCCGGTTATTGGGAGCAGACCGACGACAACTGCCATATTGATCCCGGCCTGACAGACGATTAAGAATGTACAGCCAAAGGCGAGTAAACGACCAAACTGCGTCGGGTGGCGCGACGCGACCCGGAGCCCCCGAGCGCCTAAGAGGCCAAAGAGGAGGACGATGCCCGTGGTGCCCCATAAACCGGTTTCTTCGCCAATCACGGCGAAAATAAAGTCGGTGTGGGCCTCTGGCAAATAAAACATCTTCTGGCGACTTTCTCCGAGCCCAACCCCAGAGACCCCGCCTGCCCCAAAGGCGAGGCGGGACTGATCGAGCTGATAGCCCTCCCCCTGCAAATCTGCCGACTGGTTCAGAAACGTCAAGAAACGATCAATCCGGTAGTCCGCACTCATGACTCCGTAGCTGAGACACAGCAGCCCGACTCCAGCCAGCACGGCAAGATGCCGCCTCCGCGCGCCAGCAACAAAAAGCAAAGCAGCTAAAAGAAGGCTGATGAATACGGCGCCCCCTAAATCTGGCTCCAGGGCAATGAGCCCCACGATGCACCCGACCACCAAAAGGGGCGGGAGCAAGCCATACACAAAGCTGTGCAGGCGGTCCGCCTTTTTCGCAAGCGCATAGGCAAGGTAGAGCACGACGGCGCCCTTAGCGAATTCAGAGGGTTGAAAATTCAGCGCTCCGAAGGACAGCCAGCGCTGCACGTTGCCGTGGCTGAAGCCCGGCAGCAAGACAAGACAGAGGCTGATGAAGGCTCCGATTAACGCCGGATAGGCGAGTGTACGGAATACTGTCGAAGGGAGCGCCAGGGCCACGAGACAGCCAAGACCGCCAATCACCAAGGCGACGTTATGTTTCCGAACAAAAAGATAGGCATCATCGAAACGGTCAAACGCATAAAAATACGTCGTGTTCAAGACAAAGAGTTCTCCACTCAAGATCAGCAGGAGCACCGCTCCGAGCAGCCATGAGTCAACCGGACCCCGCCGGATCGGCTGTGCGGTTTGGGCGTCTGTGAACTGCCTGGAGAGTATGTCGTCAAGCATCTTCATAACGCTTCAACGGAGGACCGGAACACTTCCCCACGATGGGCATAGTTCCGGAATTGATCAAAACTCGCACAGGCCGGAGAGAGGAGGACGATATCCCCCGCTCGGGCTCCCCGGTGGGCAGCCTGAACCGCCTCGTCCAACGCATTGACCAGCAGTGTTTCGGTGTCCTGTCCCAAGGCCGCGCATAAGGCGTGCTGGGCTTGGCCAAAGAGGATCAGCTTTTTCACCTTGGTCTGGACGACCTCCCGAAGGGGACGATAATCGCCGCCTTTCTCCACCCCGCCGGCAAGCAGAATAACCGACTCAGAAAAACTGTTGAGCGATTGGACCACGGCGTCAATATTCGTCCCTTTGGAGTCATTGATGTAGGCCACCCCGTTTTTCTCTGCGACGAGTTCAAGCCGGTGTGGTAAGCCAGTAAAGGAGGCTAACACGGTCCGGACGACAGCCGGGGGGACCCCCCACAACGTGGCCGCACTCACCGCGGCCATGATGTTGGCAATATTATGCCTCCCACGGAGCTGGATATCATCAATTGCATACTGCATCTGGCGGCCGGCGTGACGGAGAACGAGGGTCCCAGCCTCAACCCGGGCCCCTTCGCTCTTGTCTCCAGTCAGCGGCGTCCAACCAAAAGAAAATAGCCGTCCGGGGAGCCCGTGACACAACGCCCGGACGCTGGCGTTGTCTCTATTCATGACCACCCAATCTGACCGCCGCTGCTGAGTAAATAAGCGCCGTTTAGTCCGGCCATAGTGTGCAAAACTCTCGTGTCGATCCAGGTGATCTTCACTCAGATTGAGGAAGACACCAATCTGTGGTCGGAACTGCTTGACCCATTCGAGTTGAAAGCTGGAAATCTCGGCAACCGCAACCGTACAGGCTGTTCCAACGGCGTCAATGAGTGGGGTTCCCAAATTCCCGCCAGTAAAGGTCTCCCGGCCGGACCGCTGCATCATCTCCCCGAGGAGGGTCGTCGTTGTGCTTTTCCCGTTCGTGCCGGTGACGGCCACAACCGGACAGCTCAATAGCTGATAGGCCAATTCGATTTCACTCTGCACCGCAATCCGCCGCCGGACCGCCTCTCTCAGCAGCGGATGCGTTGCCGGCACACCAGGGCTGGGAATCACGAGCTGTACTCCACACAGGAGGTCGTCAACGTTGTCGTCTGAGCGGATTTCTATAGGCTGGCCATCGAACCGGGTGCAGGCCGCTACGACCGCATCGGCTTGGCTGTCAGCGATACGGACGTGGCCGCCGTGAGCAAGGACACAATGCGCTACGCTCTCCCCCGTTCGTCCCAGGCCAATGATCAGTACGGTTTTTCCCGTTAGGTTCATACTCGGTTTCTCAGCGTAGTTTGAGCGTGCTTAAGGCCGCGAGTGCACAGATGATGGAAACAATCCAAAAGCGGACAATAATAAGCGGTTCCGGCCAGCCGAGCAACTCAAAATGGTGGTGCAGCGGAGCCATGTGGAAGATGCGTTTCCGTCTCAATTTATACGAACTCACCTGAAAGATGACCGAGGTCGCCTCAATCACAAAAACGCCGCCCACAATTGCCAGCACGATCTCCTGTTTGCTGATCAGCGCGACAATACCCAGCGCCGCCCCAAGGGAGAGGGAGCCAACATCACCCATAAACATCTGGGCCGGGTAGGCGTTAAACCACAAAAAGCCCAGCCCGGCGGCCGCCAGCGCTCCGCAGAAAACAGCCACCTCCCCGGAGCCCGCCACATAGGGCACCTGTAAGTATTCAGCCATTCCACTATGCCCGCTCACATAGGTGAAAATGGCATAGGTCACCCCCGCGATCATCACCGGCCCAATGGCTAATCCATCCAGACCATCAGTGAGATTGACCGCATTCGAGGCGCCTACCACTACCAGGGCGGCAAAGGGGATATACCACCAGCCCAAGGCTGGTCGGACGTCTTTGAAGAAGGGAATGGTCAGCGTGGTGTCAAAGCCCGGCTGGGCAGACAGCCACCAGGCCGCTGCCAGGGCAATCACACCTTGCGCCAAGAGTTTATACTTCCCGCGCAAACCGACCGAGTCCTGCCGGCTGAGTTTCCGATAATCGTCGAGAAATCCAATCAAACCAAAACCGATCGTGACGCCCAGCACCAGCCAGATATACGGATTGGTTAAGTCCGCCAACAAGATCGTCGCCAGGGTGAGAGAGAAAAGAATCAACGTCCCCCCCATGGTGGGTGTGCCAGCTTTACTCAGGTGCGCCGCAGGTCCATCTGAGCGGATGGGCTGACCCGCCTTGAGCGCGGTCAGGCGTGCAATCAGCCAGGGGCCGAGGATAAAGGAAACGCTCAGGGCCAATAAGCCCGCTAACAGGGTTCTAAACGTAATATAGCGAAAAACGTTAAACTCGGAGTAGGTCGTGTGGAGGGCGTACAGAAAGGCGTACAGCATTATGCACAGCCCTCCAACGCCCGTCCTGAGCCACGCCAAAGGGACAGATAGCGCCGGACCTCTTCCGCGTCGTCAAAATGAGAGCGCGTCGTGCCGATAATCTGATAATCTTCGTGCCCCTTCCCGGCAACGACGACGACATCGCCCGCTTGGGCTTCGTCCAGCGCCCGTCGGATAGCGCTACGCCGCTCGGCAATGACCAGATACGAGCCCGTGGGGACAGCCGCTCCCCTCCCTCGGTTGGACTCTGCGCGGGTCATCCCGGTTCGACTGAGTCCAGGCTCCGTTTCCGTCAGGATCTGGTCCGGGTTTTCGGTGCGGGGGTTGTCCGAGGTTAACACCACCACGTCACTCAAACGACCTGCCACTTCCCCCATCAGAGGCCGCTTGCCTCTGTCCCGATCCCCGCCGCAGCCGAAGACTGTGATCAGCCGCTTTGCCGTGAGGGTCCGCAAGGCTGTCAGTGTCTTCTCCAGGGCGTCGGGCTTATGGGCATAATCGACGAAGACCTCGAATTGTTGTCCGACCGAGAGAGCTTCGAGCCGACCTGGAACACGGCAACATTGAGCGATCCCTTCTCTCACCTTTTTGAGTGGAGCCCCCAGGGCATGTGCAACCGTGACGGCCGCCAGGATGTTGTAGACGTGCGGCTCGCCAATCAAAGGCGACACCGCGCAGAGTGTCTCTTGTCCCACCTGCAACTCAGCCTGGATGCCAGCCAAACTATAGTTGACGTGCCGGACAGAGACCGTTGTGTCCTGGTGGAGGCTATAGGTCAGCACGGGATAGGCAACAGGCTCGGTGAGCAGTTTCTGGCCCCAGGTGTCATCCGCGTTCATGACCGCAAAACGGCTGCGTTTTGGCGATTCGGCCAGACCGTTGCGAAAGAGCCGTGCCTTTGCGGCAAAATACGCCGCCGTATGCAGATGGTAATCGAGATGGTCACGGCCAAGGTTCGTAAAGACCCCACCGTCCCAGCGGCAACCCCAGACCCGCTCCTGAGCTAAGGCGTGAGACGAGACCTCCATAATGACATGGCTCACGCCAGCCCTGACCATGTCGGATAAGAGTGCGTGCAGTTCAACCGCCTCTGGGGTGGTGAGGGGAGCGGGACGCTCCTGATCTGCATACCGGTAGTTCACGGTTCCGATTACGCCAACCGACCAGCCCAGCGCTTTGCCGATCGCTTCCAACACATACGTGGTTGTTGTTTTCCCACTTGTTCCAGTCACGCCGATCAGGGTCAGCCGCTCACTCGGCCGGTGATAAAATTGATCGGCGATCGCCCCAAGCAGCCGCCGTGGCTGCTCTGAGGTGATAAGGGTCACACCCGGGGGTACCTCCGTACCGGGCGGAGCGACAATGGCTCGTGCCCCTTGGTCAAGCGCTTGTTCAAGAAAGGCCGTCCCCTCCGTCTTTGTTCCCGGCAGAGCAAAAAAGAGCGCCCCTGGCGTCACCCGGCGGGAGTCATACACCAGCGACTCGATCGGAATATCTATCGGGCCGTGAATCTGGAACGCAGGGTCAGTGAACCCGGGTACATCAAGAGGCAGGAGTTGCCGCAACCACGTCACATCACACCTCACCGGTCTGCTTCAAGTCTGAGTTCATACACCGCTTCGCCCGTCTGCGCCTTATTTCGGACCCTCTGGTCCGTGACATACCCACTCCCGTGGGCAACGACCCGCAGTCCGTTCGCCGACGCTTTCCGCATGGCCGCTCGCAGACTGAGACCAATAAAGTCATCGGCCGCGGAGCGGCCGGCTAACGAATCATTCCCTCCCGCGCTATAGGCTTCAGCGGAGAGCTTGGCGGTTGAGAACTGCGGACTGCCTGTCCATTGGAGGTCTGCGCCCTCCCCCGTACTTCCCGCGACCCCAAGATAGGCAAGGGATTGCCGAGCAATCGCTTGAAACACCGGTGCCGCGATCGTCCCTCCATAGGTAGCCGTCTTGGGCTCATCGAGGACCGCTAAAATCACCAGTCGAGGCTGCTCGACAGGAACCATGCCAATAAAAGACGCGATTCGACCGGTCTCCGAATACCCGCCCCGGGGGTCATGTTTTTGCGAGGTTCCTGTTTTCCCCGCCACCCGAAACCCTTGAATGTGGGCGCGCCGGCCTGTTCCTCCCGGCTCGACAACGTGCTCAAGCAAGGTCCGTATGCGCCGCGAGGTTTCGGGGTGGATCACCTGCCTGATCGGGGTCGGACCGTTGGCGTGGACGACCTCTCCCGTACTATTCACTATTTCACTTACCACATAGGGGCGCATGAGCCTGCCGTCGTTGGCGAGCGCCGCATAGGCACAGGCCAACTGCAAGGGGGTCACCGCCACCCCTTGCCCAAAGCTGGCCGTCACCAGCTTGATCCGAGACCAGGCCCGGAGCGAAGGGAGATTACCGTTGATCTCCCCAGGCAGATCAACACCGGTTTTCTGTCCGAGCCCAAAGGCCCAAAGGTAGTCATAATAGCGCTCTTTCCCCAACAGCTCGCCGATCTTCGCCGCGCCAATATTGCTCGATTTGGTCAAGACCCCGTCAACGCTGAGCTCGCCGTAGGGATGAACGTCGTGGATAGTATGCCCGCCAACCCGGTAGGCACCGTGTTCGCAAAAAATGGGGTCTGTTTCGCTGACTTGATCGGTATCCAAGGCGGCAGCAATTAATAATGCCTTGAGCGTTGATCCGGGTTCGTAGTAGTCGCTGATCACCCGATTGCGGCGCGCATCCGGGGGGAAATCTCCGGGCGTATTCGGATCGAAGGTCGGCACCTGAGCAAGCGCGAGAATAGCAAACGTCTGGGGGTCAAGTATGACCACAGATCCGGCCGCCGCTCGACTGTGCTGCACGGCCCGTTCCAACTCGCGTTCGGCCACATACTGGAGCGTCGTATCCAGAGTCAAATGCACGCGGAATCTTTCAGGCTGCTGACCGCCGCCACGGATCAGGATCGCGCGTTGACGCCCATCACGCTCACCCAGGGTGTGACTCACTGGGCCGAGCAAATAGCGATCATACACCTTTTCGATTCCCTCTAAGCCGTGTGCATCCACATTGACAAATCCGAGCAGGGAGGCGGCTAAGGTCCGGTACGGGTACACGCGGCGCTGGGTGCTCTTGCTGTCCAGGCCAGATACGCGGAGCGCTTTGATATGGCTGGCTTCTTGGGGGAAGACCCCTCGTTTGAGCCAGACAAACGGCTCGGAGGAGTGGAGAATGGCGTCAACCTGTCGTGCGGGCAGGGAGAGGTGTTGGGCCAGCACGGGAATCATATCATCCACATCGTCCGGGAGTTTTGCCGGATGGACATAGAGGGATTCAGCCCCAACGCTAAAGGCTAACCGCCGCCCGTTGCGATCAACAATCGTACCACGCTGTAGCATAACAGTTTCACGGTGACGGTATTGTCCGGCAGCGCGCTGTGCGAGTGTGTCCCCCTGTACTACCGTGAGGTGGACGAGACGGGCGACAATAAGAAGCAAGCCCACTCCCAACATCCCCGCCACTAGGCCGACCCGTCCCGACATGCGGTCCTCCTACGGCAGGATAACGATCTGCTCAGGGCGAGGCACGGCGAGTCCAAGCCGGTCGCCGGCGAGCTGAGACAAGTGACTGGGAGCCGTGGCCGCTTCCCATTCTATCGTGAGGGCGTGGTGTTCCTCTTGGAGCGCGTTGATGAGCGGTCGCGTATCTGCAAGCGCATACCCCGCAGAGACCACCTGAAGCCGAATCCAGAGGTGGGACAAGACCAAGGCCAGCCCAACAGCCACAAGCACGCCATATTTACCCCATCCGGACAACCTCCACATCATCCTCCTCCTTCACATCGCTCCACTGCGCGTAGGCGCGCACTCCGCGCCCGCGTATTCTCCATGACTTCCTGGCTGGTCGGTGTCAGCGGTTTCGAGGTTAACACCCGGACCTGTGGTTCCCAGTCACAGGCACACACCTGAAGTTGGGGTGGACAGATGCAGGCTGAGGCCCAGCGCCGGAAGGCGGTCTTCACCAGACGATCCTCAAGCGAATGATAGGAGAGCACTACCATACGCCCTCCAGGTCGCAGCAATGTATAGCCTTCCTGTAAGAATACGGCTAAGTGCTGGAGTTCTTGGTTTACTGCGATGCGCAGTGCCTGAAAGGTCTGTGTGGCCGCATGGACCCGATGCCGCTGATGACGGACAGGCCTGCGGACACTACGCTCGATAATGTTCACAAGACCCGTCGTCGTTGTGATCGGCCCATGTGCACGTTCCTGGAGGATGGCCCGGGCAATCGTTCTGGCCGCCCGCTCTTCTCCGTATTCCCGGAGAATACGGTGTAATGCTTCTTCACTGGAAGCATTCACAATATCCGCTGCGTTCCGCCCGTCGCTTTGATCCATCCGCATATCGAGGGGCCCTGGGCGTAGAAAACTAAAACCGCGTCTTCCGTCTTCGACCTGGAGTGAGGAAAAACCCAAGTCAAGGAGGATGCCATCAACTCCTGCCCATCCCAACTCATGCAGGACCGCCGCCGCTTGGCTGAAATTCGCATGAAGGATGACATGCTGGCCAACAAACGGCGCTAACCGCTGTCGCGCGACCGGCAGCGCACATGGGTCACGGTCAAGGCCCAGCAGCCTGCCTCTGCCACGGCTGGCCTCCAACAGCGCCGCGGCGTGTCCGCCTCCCCCGAGCGTCCCGTCAAGCATATCCCCGCCAAGACAGGGTTGCAGAAAGGAGAGGACCTGCTCCAGCATGGCAGGGAGGTGCACGGGAGCCTGGATTGGCTGAATTGATTCTGAAGAGAGCGATGCTGTTTGCATAGGGACTCTGGCTTGTCCTGGACCTGTTCTATATGTCTGCTACCACACCGGCGTTCAAATTACTGAATAATCGGGGGTCCTGAGCAAGATCTTTTTCAGACTCTTCATTAAATTCTTGCCATACTGCCTTGTCCCATATGCGAAATTTCTCAAGCGCAGCGGCAAACATGACGTCCTTCTTCAGGCTGGCATATTCTCTGAGGAGCGAGGGAATCAAAATACGGCCTTGTTTATCAACGGCACATTCCTGAGCGTTAGAGAGATAAAAAGTCTCGATTTTTAAGAAGTTTTGATCAAAACGGGGTTTTTTTCTCAAGTCCTGCTCGAAGTTCTCCCATTCCGCATAGGGATAAACATCAAGACAACGAAAGGATGCCAGGATGAATTTGGTGACAATCAGTCGAGCATCGTTCCGCCCAACCAAGATCTCTCGAAATTTCGAGGGAATACTGACTCTGCCTTTCTCGTCAATAGTATGTTCAAAACTCCCACGAAACACGAAGCTACCCTAATCCCCACTTTCTCCCACTTTCTCCCACGACTATAGTATGCGCCTTTTTGCGTGTCAAGCGAAAACCAAAGACTTTTAGGCAGTTTAGGCGCGGATACGAGGGCCAGGCAGGAGCATTGACTCCGCCGCACTGCTTCGATACATCATGTCTTGACCAAGGAGGGGGGGAGAGATGACAGCCTGGATATGGGGAGCCCATCCGGGCTTTTTTATGCGTATAGCGTGGGCATGCCGATGTTAAAGCGATATTTACTCACTCCGGGGCCGACTCCGGTGCCACCTGACGTTTTGCTGCGTATGTCGCAGCCCCTTATTCATCACCGGACCCCCGAGTTCAGCCAGCTCTTTGCCGCAGTACAACGCGGCCTCCAATGGCTGTTCCAAACCCGTCACGACGTGCTCATCCTGGCGGCCTCGGGCTCTGGGGCGATGGAGGCGGCCATCACGAATACCTGCTCGCCCGGAGATTGTGTCATTGTGGTCAATGGTGGGAAATTTGGTGAACGCTGGCTGAAAATCTGCACGGCGTTTGGCGTCCAATCCGAAGAGATTGCGGTCGAATGGGGACAGGCCGTGACGGTAGAGGCGGTGGCCCAGGCGCTGCGGCGTCGGCCCGAGGCTCAGGCCGTTCTGATGCAGGCCAGCGAGACCTCGACTACGGTCCTGCACCCGGTCCAAGACATTGCCGCCCTGACGCGGGACTCTGAGACTTTGCTCATTGTCGATGGTATTACTGCGGTTGGCGCGACTGATATACCCATGGACCGCTCCGGGATTGATGTGCTCATCACCGGCTCACAGAAAGCCCTGATGCTGCCCCCGGGGCTTGCGTTTATCGCCCTCAGCCAGAAAGCCTGGCAGCACACGAAGCGGGCGCAGCTGCCACGTTTCTACTTTGACCTACAAAAGGAGCGCAAGGAACAAGCCCGACATACCACCGCCTACACCCCGGCCATCTCTCTGATTACCGGCTTAGACGAGGTGCTCCGGCAGCTCCAGGCGGAAGGGCTCGAACAGGTCTGGACTCGTCATACCATGTTGATGACCGCGACCCACGCCGCCGTGCGCGCCCTGGGCCTGCGTCTCCTGGCCGAGACCCATCCTAGCCCGGCCGCAACCGGTGTGTGGCTCCCGCCCTCGGTTGATGGCGTGCGCTTGCTGACCTATATGCGCGACCGGATGGGTGTTGATATTGCCGGAGGACAGGATCGCCTCAAAGGGAAAATCGCGCGTATTTCTCATATCGGCTATGCCGGTCCCTTTGATGTCATTACGGCCATCAGCAGCCTTGAGATGGCCCTGAGTCGGTTTGGGGTCGCGCGGACCTTGGGTAGTGGCGTCCGGGCCGCCGAGGCCGTTCTCCTGCCACGCTGGCCGGCCATTGAATGAGCGCCCCGAGCGACGAGTATCAGCATGTCACATAAAGTGCTTATCACCGACCCGCTCGCCCCCCAGGGGGTAGCGCGGTTGCAAGCGCAGCCGGATATCGACTGTGCCGTCCAACCGGGACTGACCGAGCAGGAACTTGCCGAGCAGATCGCTCCGTATCAGGGCCTGATTATTCGGAGCGGGACACGCGTCACGCAGGAGGTCATTGCGACCGCCCAAAACCTGCGCGTGATTGGTCGGGCTGGTATCGGCGTTGATAACATCGATGTTGAGGCCGCCACCAGACGTGGTATCGTGGTCATGAACACGCCTGGCGGGAACAACGTCACCACAGCCGAGCACACCATCTCTTTGCTGCTCGCCCTGGCGCGCAATGTCCCGCAAGCCACCGCCTCGCTCAAAGCCGGCCGCTGGCAGCGTTCCCAATTCACGGGGACCGAAGTCTGCAATAAAGTGCTCGGCCTAGTTGGCTTGGGCAATATCGGAACCATTGTCGCCGAGCGCGCTCTAGGGCTGCGGATGCGCATCGTCGCCTACGATCCTTTCGTTACCTCGGAAGCGGCGGCCAGAATGAATGTCGAACTCGTCTCGCTCAATGAGTTGTATCGGCAGGCCGATTTTATTAGCGTGCACACGCCGCTGACCAAAGAAACGCGCGGTCTGATCGACGCCCAAGCCTTTGCCCGGATGAAAGCCGGCATGCGCATTATCAATTGCGCGCGGGGTGGGATCGTCGACGAAGCCGCCCTGCTTGAAGCGCTTGAGAGTGGCAAGGTCACGGGCGCAGCCCTGGATGTCTTTGTTGACGAGCCGCCCCCGGTAGACCACCCTCTCTTACAGCGACCGGATGTGATCTGTACCCCGCATTTGGGCGCCGCAACAGACGAGGCCCAGATCAACGTCGCGATTGCCATTGCCGACCAAGTCGCCCATTTCCTCCAGCGCGGGGTGATTCAGAACGCGGTAAACTTCCCCGCCCTGAGTCAGGAGCAACTGGCCATCTTGGAACCCTATCTCTTCCTGGGTGAAAAACTCGGCAGCTTTCTCGCCCAGATCACGCCGCACGCTCCGCGCGAGATCCACATCGAGTATAGCGGAGAAATTACTGCCTATGAGGTTGCGCCCGCCACCGCGGCCGTCCTGCGCGGGGTGCTCAGTCCGATTCTCGAACAGGCGATTAATGTGGTAAATGCACCGCTCGTTGCGCGTGAGCGTGGCATCCGTGTTGTCGAGTCGCGTAGCAGCACTCCGAGTGATTTTTTGAATTCTATCGCTGTCAGCGTGCAGACCAAGGACAGTGTCAATTCTGCCGCGGGGGCGGTCTTCAGCAATCAGACCGTACGCCTCGTGCGGGTCAATCATTTTCATCTGGAAGCCGTTCCCGAGGGGACGATTCTGCTGCTGAACAACAAAGATGTCCCTGGTGTGGTCGGTCAGGTGGGAACCCTGCTCGGCACCTTGGGAATCAATATTGCCGGCCTGGAACTGGGGCGAGAGAAAATCGGTGGGGAAGCCATCTCCCTGATTCATGTCGATGACCAAGTCTCGCCCGAGGTCCTGGCCGCATTGCGGAGACTTGACCCCATTCTGTCGGCCCAGCTGATCCGTTTATGAGTGTTGATGCGGGAAGAAGGAGCACACAGCCAATGAGCACGCTCGTCGTTGTCGGCGTCCAGTGGGGCGATGAAGGGAAAGGGAAGATGGTGGACCTGCTTTCGCGCGAAGCCGACGTCATTGTCCGTTTTCAAGGGGGGAACAATGCGGGCCACACCCTGGTTGTTGGGGGGAAGAAAACCATCGTTCGGCTCATCCCGTCGGGCGTGTTGCACGACGGCAAGGTGTGCGTGATCGGGAATGGCGTTGTGGTCAATCCCGAAGTCCTGGTTGAGGAAATCGATGCCCTCCAGCAGCAGGGCCGCCTGTCTGACCCGGAATCGCTCAAGATCAGCGAGATTGCCCACCTGATTACCCCCTACCACAAGGCCATTGATCTCGCGCGGGAACGACTCCGCGGTGAGGGCAAGATCGGGACGACCGGTCGGGGGATTGGTCCCACGTATGAAGACAAGATGGCCCGCGTCGGAATTCGCTTTGTCGATCTCTTGGACGAAGATGTATTCGCCCAGAAGTTGGAACGCAACCTCGAAGAGAAAAACATTTATCTTGGTACTCTGCTGAAAGAACAGCCCCTTGAGTATCAACACCTCTTCGACCACTACCGTCGCCTCCGTGATCGCTTGGCTCCCTATGTCACCAATACTTCGCGCTATATTCACACCGCGATCGGGGCCGGCCAGAAGGTCTTGTTCGAAGGTGCGCAAGGAACCATGCTCGACGTGGATCATGGCACCTATCCGTTCGTGACCTCATCCAACACCATTGCTGGGGCGGTGTGCACGGGAGCGGGGATTGCGCCCCAGCAACTCCACAACGTCATTGGTATCTCCAAGGCGTATACCACCCGGGTCGGCAGCGGGCCTTTCCCGACCGAAGAGCACGGCGCGGACGGCGAAAAGCTGCGTCGTGATGGCGGTGAATTTGGAACCGTCACCGGTCGGCCTCGGCGGTGTGGCTGGTTCGACGCCGTTGTGGTACGGACGGCGGCGCGGCTGAGTGGCTTGAATGCCATGGCGCTGACCAAGATCGACGTGCTGAGCGGTCTGCCCACCCTGCGGGTGTGTACAGCTTATCGCTACCGGGGGCGGGAATATGACGAGGTTCCGGCGGGCGCGCACATCCTCGAACACGTCACCCCCATCTATGAAGAACTCCCCGGCTGGACCGAGCCGCTGACCGCTATGCGTAGCCTGGACGCCCTGCCGCGCAATGCCCGTCAGTACGTCGAACGCCTCGAAGCACTGATGAACGTCCCAGTCAAAATGATTTCCGTTGGCGCCGGTCGAGAAGAAACTATTCTGATTCGTCCCACGTTTTTTTAAGCGTCGCGGTCGAGAAGCCAACCTCTGGAAATACGAGGAAGGCCAAGCCGCCACAGATATTCGCTCCCAGCACGACAGCGCTCCAGACCAAGCCAAAGGCGAGTGCCTCGTCCCGCCCTATCCCCCACAGGGCAAGACATAGGACATAGCCTCCTTCTCGTATCCCCAGCCCGCTAAAACTGACGGGCAGGGCGCTCAAGATCTGGACCACAGGGATAAAGAGGACAAGGTACCATAACGGGACCATCAGTCCGAGTGCGGTCGCCACCACCGCATGTAAGCCGATCTGAAAGAGATGAAAGCAGAGAGACAGGCCGCACACGGAGCCGAGCAGGGCGAGGTCCGTGCGGTAGGGCAGGATGAGTTGGTCTACATAGCGCCGGACGATATTACCCGGTAACGTACAGCGTTCAACCAGCCGGGGGAGGCCCCCCCACAGGATGACGCTCCCGCCGGCCGCGGCCAGCATGCCATAATACAGCTCAACCGGCAGCACACTTGGACCCCACAGCAGAAAACCTCCGGCGCTCACCCAGACCAGCATCACCAAGCCGCTCACCCGGTCGGCGAGGACAGAGTGGAGCGCAACGCCCAAACGGGCGCGGCCGCGCGCCAGCAGATAGCCCCGTCCCACATCTCCGGCCACGACGCCCGGGGCAAACAGATTCAGATACATGCCGGCAAAGTAGTAGGCGATAAAGGTTTTCAGTGGTTGTCCAAATCCGAGCGGACGGGCCAGCAGACGCCACCTATAGGCACTCAGGGCTTGTCCCAGCAGATAGCCACAGAAGGCCAGTCCGACGTAGTCAAGGCGGGCCGCACGCAGTTGCTGGCTGAGGCGGGCGACATCCACGGAAGAGACAAGAACGAACAAAAGCCCCAGACTCAGGCTCACTTTGAACCAGCGTGAGGACAAAAAATGTAACAGCGTGATATCCTTAAATCAGGTGTTAGGGACTGGGGGGTAGGGATTGGGGAAACCTCGCCCCCAGTCCCTCAACGTGGCTCTGCTTCAGGCGTCAACCGTCTCGCCGGACAGCACCGCTCCGTTGAGATGGGCAGTGCTGTTAATCATGTGAATCCTGGCCTGTCCGCTTGGAAAGAGGGAGACCTCGCTGATGCCGGTATTGCCAATTTTTTCAATCTGGCCGAATTGGTTCATGTTCAGACCGCGACAGTGTAACAGGAAAGCCCTCACCGCACCCCCGTGGGTCACCACGAGAATCTGTGCGCCCCGATGGTCTCGGATAAACTGTTGGCTCGATTGCACTAAGCGGCCTTGAAACTGGGCAAACGTTTCGCCCCCGCCGCGTGGCAGGTCTTCGCCCTGCCGCAGCCGCGCCCATTCCTCGGCGTGCCGGGTCGCTACCTCGGCGGTTGTCAGCCCACTCCAGGTGCCAATATCCATCTCACGCCACGCCGTCGCCTCAATGGGCCTGACGCCGAGCGCCTGGCCAAGAATATCTGCGGTGTTACGCGCGCGCCGGAGATCGCTGGTATAGAGCGCCTGAACACGCTGGCCCTCATTCTGGAAGCGCCGAGCGAGTTGCCGTGCCTGGTCATAGCCTGTCTGGCTGAGCGGCGTATCAGCCTGACCCTGCCAGCGGTTTTCCTGATTCCAGATGGTCTCTCCATGTCGGACCAGGAGGACCCGAACACCCTCACCTTTCCCTGCATCCCTGACGTCACTCGGCATGGCTGGCCTCGGTACCGCTCTGTAGCATGTCCACACGGGGATGGCTACAAGACCCGAGTCGCCAGCCCGCTGCTCTCCTGATCGTATCGGATGCCATCAGACGATTGGCATTTCACCTGAGGGTATGGTAGCAGGGGGTGAATTTTCCGCCCACGGAGGATGATTATGCAGTACGGCGCGTTTCTTCCCCATCTTGGGCCGCTGGCGCAGGGGGATGTCCTTAACCGTCTCAAGACCACGGCCCAAACTGCCGAAGCGCTGGGCTTTGATTCTGTCTGGGTCGCCGATCATATTATTACGCCGAAGCAGATTGCCTCCCGCTATCCCTACAGTCCGACCGGTGCCTTTCCCCTTGATCCGCAGGCCCCCCTGCTTGAACCCCTGAGTGTGTTGAGCTTTGTGGCCGCCTGCACGCACAAGGTTCGGTTAGGCACGGCGGTACTCGTGCTGCCGCACCGCAACGCCGTTGTCACGGCAAAGACGCTGGCCACCCTTGATGTCTTATCGGCCGGGCGGCTCATCTGTGGCGTAGGTGTGGGCTGGATGGAAGAGGAGTTTAACATTCTGAATGCACCCTTTGCTGACCGCGGTCCGCTCAGCGAAGAAACCATTGCAGTCATGAAAGAGTTATGGACCAACGAAAACCCCTCATTTACGGGTCGTTTTCACCAGTTCAGCGAGGTCGGCTGTGAGCCACGACCCGTCCAAAAACCCCATCCACCAATTTGGATTGGCGGCCATACCGGCCCGGCGTTGCGCCGCGTTGTCGAATACGGCGACGGCTGGCCAGCCGTGGTGTTCAGTCCGCAAGAGTTTGCCCAGCGGGTGGAGAAACTCAAGGAAAAAGCGGCGCGGGCCGGCCGCGACCTCTCCGAGATTACCCTGTGCGTTTCCCCCCGCGGTAAGAAGCCGGACGAACTCCTTGACGATATTCCCCGTTATCAGGAACTCGGAGCAACGTATTTGTATCTGGCCTTTTTTAATTTCGCCCGGACGTATGCGGACATGATGAACATGATGGAAAAGTTCGCCCGGGATGTGCGGTTAGGGTAACGCGCTTTCCTGAGCATTCCCGGTTCCACCAACTCCTCGCTACGGGTTTTTCTTCCCTTTACGCACGTGATAAGGCACAAGCACGAAAAAAGATGGAGAAAAGATCCTATGCCTAGATTTTTCATGCTCCGTCTCTTGCCGTTTGTTGTCCTCGTGAGCGGTTGCTCCGAGCCCGAGGTGTATAAACCGCTCATCGAAATTTCGAATGCAACACTCACCCGTCCGGCGGAAGATGTTCTGCGCGTGACCCTGGACTATGAGCTCGTTCCTGAGGAACGCTTGCCGCTGCCCTACAAGGAGATCGTCGTTTCTCCGCTGGAGCCGCAGGTAAAAATCTTTGCCGCCCTGGAAGAATTTATCCTGTCGGTCGATACCGTCATCGTGAAGATCGGCATTCCCCCCCAATCCGTTGATTGGCAGGAATTGAGCGACAAGGAAGAGTGTTGTGTGGTGTCCTTAAAGGGGCTGGTAGAGGAAGGGGGGACCTACGAGCGGATCAGCAATCATTTGCGCGTCCTCCCGCCGGAGCCACCCCAATAGCCTACCGCTGGTATAGCGCATCACTACTACAGGAGGGAGTCATGGCCACAATTATTGACGCAGACGGACACCTGCTTGAGCCACCGAGCGTGTGGGAAGAATACACCGAGCCAGTCTATCGGACACAGGTGATTCAGATTGCGAAGGATGCGGAAGGGGTGGACTGCCTCAAAATTAACGGCGAGCTGCGGCGTGATCGCAATATGGCGATTGCCGCGGCCTGCACGCCCGGCGGCATGTCAGACGCCCACCGGGCGCGCACGATGTCCTGGGACGAGATCGTCCCCGGCGGCTACGACCCGCACGAACGGATCAAGGATATGGATCTTGAAGGCATTGAGACCGCCTTTTTCTATCCGACGCTGTGGCTCATCTATGGCGATATCACCGACCCTCAGGTCGCCGCCGCGGCCTGTCGGGCCTATAACAACTGGCTGGCCGACTTCTGCAAAGCCTACCCGCAGCGTTTTTACGGCGTGGCGCCGCTGCCCTTACAGGATGTCGAGGCGGCTGTTACCGAAATGCGGCGCGTGGTCAAAGAGCTGGGGATGCGTGCCGTTTTTGTGCGCCCCAATCCGTTCAATGGCCGCCGGCTCAACGACCCAGCCTATCATCCCCTCTGGCAGGAAGCCCAGGAACTCAACGTTCCAGTTGCCATTCATGGCAGCTTCGGCACCAGGATGCCGACCCTTGGCCAAGAGCGCTATAAGGACCCGTTCTTTTTCCATATGGTCTGTCACCCCTGGGAACAGCAGGGGGCCTGTATGGACATTATCTGTGGTGGCGTGCTCTCTCAGTTTCCCGGCCTCAAAGTCGCCTTTCTGGAGTCCGGGGTCGGCTGGCTCGGCTATTGGCTGGATCGGATGGACAGCCATTTTGACACCATGGGCCATTATGTCCCGTGGCTCAAAAAGCGACCGAGTGAACATTTTCGCGAGCAGTGCTTTATCTCTATGGACCCGGATGAGAGCACGATGAGCAGCATTGCCGAGTTGGGGCTTGAGGAATGTGTTATTTGGGGGTCAGACTATCCCCACTTTGACTGTACCTTTCCCGGTGTTGTCGATGAAGTCAAAGCCTCCTGTGCAAAACTCCCAACCCACGCCCAGCAAAAAATCATCGGCGAGAACGCCAAGCGCTTGTATCATTTATAGGTATTGAAAGGGGACACTCCGTGGACCTGGCATACTCCAAAGAGGACGAGGCGTTTCGGAAAACGGTGCGGACTTGGCTCAAAGCCAACGTTCCGAAAAAAGACAAAACCCTGAGTGACTTGCCGCCAAACGATCCGCAACGCATCCAGCGCGCCAAGGACTGGCAGCGCAGACTGTATGAGGCCGGCTATGTCGCCTTAGGTTGGCCCAAAGCCTACGGTGGTCAGGGCGATACCGACATTATGCGCCAGACCATTGTGAATGAAGAACTGGTCCTGGCACGCGGGCCGGGTCTGATCGGCGCGTCCGGTTTGACCATGCTCGGCCCCACTCTGCTGCAAGTTGGCACGGAAGAGCAAAAACAGCGCTATTTGCCCAAAGTCCTCACCGCGGAAGAAATTTGGTGCCAGGGCTATTCCGAGCCTGGTTCGGGATCGGACTTGGCTTCGCTCCGAACCAAAGCCGAACTCGCTGGCGACGAATTCATCGTCAACGGCCAAAAGGTCTGGACCTCAGGGGCCCAGTTCTCCGACTGGATGTTCTGTTTGGTGCGGACCGACCCGGATGCGCCCAAGCATCGCGGCATCTCCTATATTTTGATTGATATGCGGACACCGGGAATCACGGTCCGCCCCCTGGTCCAAATGACCGGTGACGCCGGCTTTAACGAGGTCTTTTTCGAGGATGTCCGCGTCCCGCGAGAAAATCTGGTCGGCGAACTCAACCACGGCTGGTTGGTCGCCAACGCCACCCTGTTTCATGAGCGCAATATGCTGGGCTCGACGACCCGCACTCAGCTCATGCTGCAAAACCTCATTCGCTTGGCCCGCAGCCACAGTCGCTACGGCCAGCCCGCGGCGGAAGACCCAAGCATCCGCCCGCAGTTGGCCGACCTGACAACCCGGGTCGAAGCTATGAAATACCACTCCTTTCGGCAGCTCACGGACGCCACCAAAGGCCGCCAGCCCGGCATTGGCGCCATGGTGAATAAACTGGTCGGGACCGAACTGAATCACGATATTTGCGCGCTGGCCCTTGAAATCATGAATTCCTACGCCCCGCTCAACCGGGGGGCCTCACACGTGATCGACAATGGCATCTGGCCGTATGAGTTTATGTTCACGCTAGGGCTTATTATCGGGGGCGGAACATCCCAGATTCAGAAAAATATCATTAGCGAGCGCGGGCTCGGTATGCCGAAGTCGCGCTAACGCAAGGGATAGTACACTCCGGGGGATCATCATGGACTTCGGCTTATCGGAAGAACAAGACCTGCTCCAGCACTCAGCCCGAGAATTTCTGGCACAAGAATGCTCCCCCCAGTTCGTGCGGGCGCTCTTGGACGACGAGCACGGGTTTTCCCCTGAGTTGCATCGGAAAATGGCGGAGCTGGGTTGGACCGGCCTGCTCGTCCCGGAAAAATTCGACGGGCTCGGGCTCGGGCTGCTCGATATGGCCCTATTGCTCGAAGAGATGGGCCGAGCCGTAGTGCCAGGTCCGTTTCTGTTCTCCTCCGCTCTGGCCACGTTCGCCCTGCTGCGTGGCGGCAGCTCCGCCCAGAAAAAGGCCTGGTTGCCCCGGCTCGCCTCAGGCGATGCCATCGGGACCCTGGCTTTTCTTGAAGCCAGCGATCGCCTGGACGCCGCGGGCATTAGCCTCAAGGCCAGGAAAAAACGTGACGGCTATATGCTGAGCGGCACCAAGATGTTCGTCCCCTTCGCCGCTGTTGCCGACGTTTTTGTGGTGGCAGTCCGCACCGGTGGAAAGGGCGAAAAAGGCGTCAGTCTGGTGCTGGTTGACCGAGACGCCCCGGGCCTGACCATACAACCGCTGGACATTTTTGATCGAACGCGCCGGGTGTACGAGGTCCAGTTCAAGGAGGTGCCCATCTGCGGCTTGCTCGGCAAGGAAGGAAAAGGCTGGAAACTGGTTGCCCAGCTTCAAGACCTGGCCTGCGTTGCCCTGTCTGCCGACAGTCTTGGGGGCGCGCAACAAGCGCTCAACATGGCAGTCGAGTACACCAAAGTCCGTGAGCAGTTTAACCGGCCGATTGCCTCCTTCCAGGCCCTCAAACACATGGCTGCCGAAATGGTGAGCGAAATCGAACCGGCCCGGTCCCTGGTCTGGTACGCAGCCTACGCGTTTGACACGCGCGCCAGCGATGCGTCTCGCGCGGCGTCTATGGCCAAGGCTCGTCTGTCTGAGGTCTATACGCGCACAACGAACAAGGCCGTGCAGATGCACGGCGGGATTGGTTTTACCTGGGAGCACGATATGCACTTCTGGTTCAAGCGGGCCAAGTGGAACGAGTTCGCCTTTGGCGCGGTCGCCTATCACCGCGAGCGTATCGCCCACTTTGATGGCTACTGATAAGCCCGCTTGGAAGCCCGCTGGAAAATGTGAGAGATTTTTTTCATGCCGCTCTGTTCGTTCGCTGTGATAGTGTTGCTGTTGGGGAGTGTCTTCTCGTTTGTGTACGCCCAATCGGCAGCGCACCTCCCGCTCGGTGCGGAGTGGCAGTCAACGCTGGCACAAGTAGAACAATTACCTGGCCTTGAACGCGCAGCAGATGAAAGCCTGAAAGCCGCGGCCACCATCCGCTCTGGTCCTGAAATCGTGTTGTACGCCACCTGGCAGGCGCGGACTGTGACCTTTCGGATTGATCGTAATTTCGGCCTGTATGCGCTTGGTATCGAGTTGATACCTGAGGCGGTTCAGCATACGCTTGAGATCGACGATGCCGAGCTCTCTGACCTGGAATACCGCGCCCCCATGCGCTTGGCCGTGGTGAATAAATACGGCAGACCCCAGGGCCTCGCCACCCAGTGGGACGGTCTTGATATCAGCCCCTTGCCAAATGCGGGCTGGAAGACCTCGAATGTGACCGATTGGTCCTACGCCCTGTCTTGGCTGGTGTGGAAAAGCCAGGACACCCGCATTGCCGTCGGCGAACAAGAAGTCTGGTACGTCAGTCGAGCTTGGCTTGAGCAGCGCCGACAAGCTCGGACCTTCCTCGAACGGCAGGCCGTGGCCGTTCAAGATATTGATCTCGTCCGGCAAGCCGAGCGCCAGCAGCGCCTCGACCACGCGCGGGACGCTCTGCCAACGCGGGCCGCCGAGTTGGAACCACTCTTATAGGACGCCGGTAGCCCCAAACAGCACGAAAAATAACGGGTCGAGCAGACTGCGCTTGATGGCAGGTGGTACACTGCTCCTGGAAACGGAACTGTCTATTCTCGCTTGTCTCTCAGGCGGCAGAGAGCGGCCCCGGGTTCGCAGCAGTGTGAAAAAGCGGCGCGGATACGAAGAACACCCCGTACCGGTCAGCGCCTCAGCGGAATTGAGGCGCTGCAATCAGGCAGGCTTACTCCTCTTCATCAACCACATTCCACTGATCGGGAAGAGGCTGCGGGCCGGGCCGAATACCGGCAATATCGGGATCCTCGTCTCCCTCAGCGCGAACATTTGCCGCTTTTCGGGCTTTGGCCTCGCGCCTGCGCTCCGCTTTCTCTTTTTGCTTTTGCTGGCGGTATTGTTCCCGTTGGCGCTTGAGAAAACTCGTTGGTTTTGCTCTTCCTGGCATACCTCTACCACCGACGTTCGCGGCGCTCCCTGGGGCGTGCTTCGTTGACCGTCAGGGGTCGCCCCATAAACTCATAGTCATGCAGACGCTCAATCGCCGTTCGGGCTTCCTCGTCGTTTTCCATTTCAATAAAGCCAAACCCGCGAGAGCGCCCGCTCTCCCTATCGGTAATAACATTCGCTGAGGTGACCGCCCCGACTTCGCCGAATAACGCTTCGAGATCAGCCGGAGTGGCGTCCCATGAGAGATTCCCAACAAATAACTTCATCACAACAATTGCCTCCTCTGGCAAGAAAATAAACGCAACGACCTAGCAGTCGTCCATCTGGATAGATGCATTACAAATCATATTCAGACAAGGTTCGATAGGGGTATCAGAATTTTTCCAGCACTCTCGTATAAGGATCGTCATACTTGACCAACATCAAGCGCTACGTTCCCTCAGAGCTTGACAGGCTCTGGTATTGAATATAGCCCCCTACGCAGGCTGCCTGCTTCGGTAAATATGAGGAGGGAAGGGCTGTAACCATGAGTGAGTCGAGTGCCCGCAAGGCGGGGAATCCATTTGATGCAGACGTGCGTGACACCCAACGGCTCAAGGGACTCTCCAGTCCGGAGGAGCGAGCGGCGGTCGCGGCAGACATTCAAACGCTCAGACGCGATGGCTATTGCATTCTTGAAGGGCTGCTCGGTACGGACAAGGTGGCGGCCATCGGCACGGAGATGGATACGATTCACGCCACCACTCCCTTGGGGATAACCGACTTCGAGGGTCTCCGCACCAAACGCATTTACAATTTCATGAAGAAGACGCGCAGCGCTGATGAGCTGTGCACCCATCCCCGGATTATCGCCATCATCGAGGGCTATCTCCACAGCCAGATTCAACTCAGCTCCGCGACCGGTATCACCCTGCTTCCCGGCGAAACCTCTCAGGGACTGCATCGGGACGATAGCGTCTACCCCCTGCCGCGCCCGCGCCCCCCGCTCATGGTCGGTACCCTGTGGGCCATTAATGCCTATACCCCAGCCAACGGGGGCACCGAGCTGCTACCTGGCAGTCACTCCGCCACGGAGGAACAGGTCCCGGCGACACCGCCGATCAATATTGTCATGCCGGCCGGATCGGTGCTGCTCTTTGACGGTGGGATGTGGCATGGGGGTGGTGCCAATACCAGCGACCAGCAACGCCGCGCCCTGTCGTTGTCCTACTGCTGCGCCTGGTTACGACAGCAGGAGAACGCCTATTTATCGATTCCGCTGGAGATCGTGCGGTCGTTGAGCCGTCCGCTGCAATGCCTGCTGGGCTATACAACCGCTTCGATCATGCTGGGTCAGGTCGAACGACGCAATCCCATCCACTGGTTCGATTAACGGTGCAGTATCCGCTTGAGCGCCTCATCGCGTTCATTATTAAAACGCTGGGCGATCTCCGCACCAGGAGCAAAACCGTTAAAGCCGTGATAGCCGCCCGGATAGACATGGAGCTCGGTCGGCACCCCAGCCACCAGCAGACGCTGCGCGTACTCGATGTTCTCCTCCAGGAACAGGTCGAGATCACCCACCGGAATATAGGCCGGCGGTAAACCCGCGAGGTCGCTGGCCCGAGCGGCCGCAGCATACGGCGACACATCCGCTCCACCGGGCTCCCGTCCCAGGTAGGCACGCCAGCCCATGAGATTGTTTTCCCGGGTCCACACAAAGGTATCGGGCAGCGTCTCACTGGCAGGAGAGACGTTGCGGTCGTCAATCATGGGGTAGATTAACAGTTGGAAGGCCAGTTCGACTTCGGCCCGGTCGCGTGTCAACAGGGCCAGCCCTGCTGCCAGCCCCCCACCCGCACTCGCCCCACCAATGGCAATCCGGGAGGGCTCAACGCCGAGTTCGTCGGTGTGGGTCGCCAGCCACTTGAGCGCGGCATAACAGTCCTCTACCGGAGCCGGAAAGGGATGCTCGGGAGCGAGCCGGTACTCAACCGATACCACAACGCACTGCGCGACGTTAGCCAAATGGGTAGCCAGCAGGTCGTCCCGCTCAACACTGCCCAACACATAGCCCCCACCGTGAATCCAGAGGAGGGCCGGCAACGTGTCAGGCCGCTCAGTTGGCTGATATAGACGAACGAACACCGCGCCGTCGGGTCCGGGCACCTGTCGGTCCGCGGTGGTGATGCCCGTGATTGGCGGTGCCTTGGCCATTTGCGCCGCGGCCAGCTCATCCATCGTGCGCCGGGTGGCCGGGATATCGTGCAGGTTCAGCCCGCCTCCGGTCAGGTGAAGAAAGGTGTCGAGCGGCGCGGCCAGCTCCGGATCGAGTCGAGCAGTCATAGTCATTGTGTTCCCCTTTTTTCGCGTTGTCTTGAGGCTGATACCCATTCCCACGATTTCCCCAAACCGCCCCAGCTTGCGCAGAGTATAATTCAGGCCGGCTGAAACGCAAGTCAAGCCGGTGGCCGCTGACCGGACCTTTTGGCGTCTCTGCTGAAGTGATAGGGCTGTGACGAGAAGGGGGTGTTTTCCATGGCTGTTTCTGTTCCGCCGACGGGTGGGTGTGCCTGTGGGGCAATACGGTATGCGTGTACGGCGGCACCGCTGTTCACGTGGAAATGCCACTGCCGGGATTGTCAACGCTCCACGGGAGGCGGTGCTGCCGTGAATGTGGTTTTTGCCGCGTCGGCCGTGCAGTTTACCAAAGGCGCCCCGAAAGAATATGTCTGCACGGGGACGAGCGGGGCTAAGACCCACCGCGGGTTCTGTGCAGAGTGCGGCTCTCCCGTCTCGGCCCGAGCCGATCTGATCCCGGAGATCCGCGGCATCAGCGCGGCCAGCCTGGACGACCCCAGCGAGCTGGAGCTCGACGCCGATATCTGGACGGCGAGCGCCCAGCCGTGGGACGAGTTGTCTTCGACTCTGCCGCAGTTTGAGACCACGCCCACCCCGGAGGAACTCCAAGAACTCGCCACCCATTAACGCGCCCATCTGCGCGTAGCGGCTTACGGCAGACCTGACCACGTCAGCCTGGAAGGCTGCGCCGGCGGTGTTCGACCGCAAAACTTCTCCGCGTGTCCGTGTCTACAGCGGTGATCCGCTCGGCAGCCCGACCAGCGTGCGTCCGTAGGCTTCCAGCCCGGCCTCGTAGTGGAGGGCGATATGTTGGCTGACCGCATGCAGGTCACGCCAAATGCGTTGGACCGGATGCTGGAGATACAGGGAACGGCCGCCGCTCAGCTCAAACAGCCGATCAACAACGCGGGCGGACTGCCGCACGATGTAGCTGCGCCAGGCATAATACTTGGCCCGCTCCTGTGCGGTCGGTACGCGACCCGGCTGTCCATACTTCGCCACGAGCTCGTCCGTACACTGCAACATCAGCCCCTCCAGCGCCTCGACAGTGGTGGCAGCTTCGGCCAAAGCGATATAGGCACTGGCCGTGCCGGGCAGGGGTGTATCGCTCCGGCCATAGACGGGGATGCGGGCCCGAGTCCACTCCTGAAAATGGGCAATAGCCGACCGGACCGACCCAATGGCCACCGGCACCAGCGCGACACCCAGGGTGGGGATAAAGGGGAGTTGATACAAGGCGTTCGGATGCAGTTGTTGCCCCGGAGACGTCCCGGTCCGTTCCGCCCGCTCTAACCAGTAGACCCGGTGGTGGGGCACAAAGGCGTTCTCAACGACGACCGTATTACTATCGCTTCCCTGCAAGCCCACGACATGCCACCGGTCGTTGAGTCGGTAATCCGTCTTGGGAACGAACATCATCGTCCACTCGGCTGGCGCGTCCGGCTGCGGCGCAACCCGGGCCCCGACCGCGACCCAATCGCTACACCACAAGCCACTTAAAAAACTCCACTGTCCGTTGAGTTGGTATCCACCAGAGACCTCCTGGGCCGTCCCTGTGGGGGCAAAGGAGTCGGCCATCAGCACGCTTGAGTCTTTCCCCCAGAGCTCCTCTTGCAGTGCGGGCTCAACATAGCTGATCCAGAAGTTGTGGATACCGAGAATGCAATACACCCAGCCGGTTGAGGTATCGCCCGTGGAAATCTCGGTTGCCACCCGGACGAAGGTGCGCAAGTCTCGCTCATAGCCTCCCCAGTGGGCGGGCTGGAGGACCCGCAGCAACCCGGAGTCCTTCAGCGCCTGCATCAGCGCATCGGGCAGGCGGCGCTGCTGTTCGATAGCGGGTGCCTGCTCAGCCGCCAGCCGGGCGATCTCGCGGGCACGCTCAAGCAGCGTGTCCGTTGTCAGAGCAGTCTGAGCATTGTCGCGCATAGGGTCCCCCTCTTTGTGTTCACGAGCGGACGCTCTTTCTCAACCGCCCAGACGAAGAGGATGGGTTGCGATTACTCCTTCTTGGTGAAGACGAAGTGCGCATCCATCTTCTGCCGGGCGTCCTGCATGAAGTGCACATAGCGATGGAACCCGCCATTGTAATTCCCGTCCTGGCGGCGGTTGGACTCGCCCTCGAAGTTGTAGTAGCCGGGCGTACAGTCCCGGTTGCGGCTGGTCTTGCCTCGATGCTTGATGACTTCCTGTACCCACCACTCCTCGGCCTCGGGCGTCGGGTCTATCGACCGATAGCCGTTGCGGCGGACATAGTCGATACAGGCCGCGATATGATCGCCCTCGGTGTTGAGAATATCGGTCAGATTGAACTGGAACGAAGACTGATAGCCACCCATGATGAACAGATTCGGATAGCCCTGCGTATGGAGACCAAACAGGGTGCGGATGCCGGTGGTGTATTTGTCGGTCAGGTCGCGCCCGCCGATGCCCGTGATCTGGTTGTAAGTCCCGGTCTTCTGGACTTCAAAGCCGGTGGCATAGATGAGCAGGTCCAGCGCGTACTGTTTGCCCTCAAACACGGGCCCTTTTGCAGTGATCTCGGTGATGCCCTTGCCATGGGTATCGACCAGATGGACATTGGGCCGGTTAAAGGTCGGCAAGTACTCGTTGTGGAAGCACGGGCGCTTACACATGAACATATACCAGGGCTTGAGCGCCTCGGCAGTCGCCCGGTCTTGCACAATCTCGTCGATGCGCTGGTGGATACGCAGCATGTAGTCGATGTTGGCGTTCTCCTGACGGCGGATAATCTCCTCGCGCGACAGCGCGGCGCGCTGGGCCTTCTGCTCCGCGGTCAACTGGGGGTCCATGATTTTCCGCATCCGGTCGCGCCGCTCGGTCTGCCAGCCTGGTTGCAGTTTCCGGGCCCAGTTGGGGTCGGTCGGATGATCGTCGCGGATGTCAATCGAGGACGGGGTACGTTGGAATACGTATAATTCCTTGGCCGCTTCCCCCAATCCGGGAACCGCCTGGACCGCGGTTGCCCCGGTGCCGATAATCCCGACGACTTTGTCTGTCAGGCCCGACAGGTCTTCCTTGGTGTAGGCGTAGTCCCAGCGCGAGGTGTGAAAGGAGTGACCCTGAAAGGACTCCATGCCGGCGATCCTGGTCAGCTTGGGCTTGGACAGCGTTCCATTGGCACAGATCACGAACTGCGCCCGCATATGGTCGCCCCGGTCGGTTCGGATATGCCACAGCTCTTCCGCTTCGTCCCATGTGGTAGACGTCACCGTCGTCTGGAAGACCGCCGATTTGTACAGGCCGTATTTCTTGGCGATCGCCTGACAGTGGGCATAAATCTCGGGCCCCTTGGCAAAGCGGTCTTTGGGCACGTAGTCCATCTCGTCGAGCAGCGGCAGATAGTCATACGACGGCACGTCACATGCGACTCCCGGGTAGCGGTTCCAATACCAGGTGCCGCCCACATCGGCTCCCCGTTCAACAATACGGATGCTCTCTACGCCATATTTGCGCAGCCGGGCAGAGGTGAGCAGGGCGGAAAAGCCGCCGCCGATAAACAGGCATTCCACCTGATCGTTGAGAGGCTCACGCGGGGTGAGCGGGCCGCCGTAGGGGTCCTCCTCGTATTTCGCCAGCACATCGGTCAGGTCGGAGGTATACTGCGCCGTCCCTTCCGGTCGGTAGCTCAGCCTGAGATTCCGCTCCTCGGCGAACTTCTGTTTGATGGCATCGTAATACGCTTGCGGCTTGGTGGGTGGATACAGCCAGCTCAGGGGGTCAATCAGAGGCTTTTCCATTACGCCCGACGGTTCATCCATATGTCTTTCCTTCCTCCCTCTCACTCAGCAGGATCGTCGTCGGTGATCCTATACCATTCCCAGCGCAGCCCCTGCGGTTCCAAGGCCCACACCTTGTTCTGGGTCGCATGGCAACACGTCTTCTTGCGCTGGACCTCGGGCGTAATACCCGCAGCTTCAAACCGCGCAGCAGCCGAGGCAATCTCCGCCTCATCAAACACCTCGACCCCGAGATGATTCAGGCGTTCCTCAGCCTCCGGGTTCTCGAACAACACCAGCTTGAGCGGCGGTTTATCAATCGCAAAATTGGCATAGCCGTCTCTCAGTTTGTGCGGTTTGACAGCAAAGAGCTTCGAGTAATACTCGACCGCCTCATTGAGGTCACGGACGTTGAGCGCCAGTTGGAGTCGCATGGCCCTGCTCCTTTCGGGGTGATGATCCCCGATAACACACCGTAATTGTAGAATAGTATACAGACCCGTAACAAAAACCTAGAGCAATGCACGGTGCTGTCCCAATTCGGCGCGGAACGGCCCACTTTGGGGCCGCGTGGCCTAGCTTGGATGAGCGTGTCCTAGTCCGGGGCGGAGTGATCTAGCGGGGGGTGGAATAGCCTAATTTGGACTGAGGCCGTCACCAAGATTTAACACGGTCGCAACTAGCTCGGTTTTTCTTCGACATGCCCTATCTCACGCTGCTAAGCTGCTTTAGACTATTGGTCAATGGTCAACAAGGAGGCCTCCTGCCACGAGAATCGCAAGGACACAAACATCCGCGCGATGTGGTTGGGGCAGTGGTGGCGGTCGCATGGATCGCAACAGACTGAACTAGATGAAAGACTGAACTAGATGAACAGTTTGAAGTATGAACCGCCGGTCAGATCCTGGGACAGGTAGGCGGGCAAGGTGGCTTGCGCCGGGGAATATTTGCTGTTGTAATCGCCCGCCGGTTGTTCATGAGACAGGCCGGAGGTCCACCCTGGCAATGGGAAGAAATCGTTTGACTCCAAACTCGCATATATTGTAAAGCAGGGTAATGGGGTACCCCATTCATGCCAAAAAGCATTCTCAGTACGCTCGTCTTCGTTGGGAGAGACTTTGAGACCTCCATGTTTGATGAGAAGACATTGATTTCGACATTTGGCTCCCTTGATGAAGTCCAAATCAAAGTAGGCCCGATGGTCAGTTCAGTTATGCAAAGGGCATCTATGGTTTCTCAGTCACACCAGATCGCGTAGACATCCGTCATTCTGGGCGGGACACTCTTCCTCCGCCATTATTGACCGCTGGGGAAATAATAGCCGAACAACTGGAGCCTGTCAGGGGATTTGTTTCTGCTGTTGGCATCAACTGTGACGCTGTTTTCCACTCCCAAGAAATAGGCAAAGAGGGAAAAGCATTTTGTCGGGATTTGACGGAGACTGATCTTTTTCGACGAGTATACAATGACCACACGAACGTCGCCACACTGTCGGTAGCGTTTGCTTTTCCAGGTCGTCTCATACAGCGATACCATGTTCGTTTTGAACCCGAGGGCAGTTCACAAGGTCGAGACCTCTTTGTTGCTTTCAATGGTCATCAAAACGTAGCATTCAAAGATTCTTTGAAAGAAAGACTAGCAGCGATTGAGGAGGTGAGGAGTCAGGTTGAACGGTTTCACCGGCAGATTCTTGCTTCAAGAGGATGATATGCTCAATACGATATCAGATGTTGTCACTTGGACTCCTGAAGAAGAAATGGGGAATTCCCGGCCACCCCAAATGAAACACTATCTTGATAAGGCGCGTCAGTTTAATAAGCCCATTGAGATAAAATCTAGGTTCCGAAACGTATATGATCTGGGGGAGGAATTTATGATCTTCCCCACCCCCGACAAACAATCAATCATCGAGCGCGCCCGTCGTTGCGTAGCCTTTGAATTTTTGGCGTGGCATGATCGCTTACCCATTTCCATTGCGCTCTCGCCCGATCAATGTTCGTATTTACTAAGCTCTACAGAATCAGAGGAAAGCCAGAGAGCCAGATTGCAACAAGAGCTCTGCTTTCCCTTACTGACTCGACTGAAGACATGGCGCAATACCACAGAGGAGGATCGACCTCCCGATATTGACTGGCCGACTAAGGCAGCCTTTGAAGAAGCGGATCAATTTATTAGAAAACTTCCTCTCTCTATCTCTCCCATTTCTGGATATGGACATCGCCGAGGATGGGGAAATCAATGTCCTGTGGGAAAATGATAAGATCGAAATTGATCTGGGATTCTACGGCACACGCCCGTGCTCTTATTTTGCTCGTGATAAACGAACTGGTCGAAAAATGCGTGGCTCTGGCTTTGATCCCGAACAGGGGTTGCCCGACGAACTTGAGGCATTATTCACTGAGTAGTTTGACCTTATTCCCGCTTCTTCCTTTCTATGCCTCTTCCTCTCCATCCTGCCGAGTGTACCAGTGCTGCACCGGGCATTTCGCCTGGACCTGTCGAGAATGAGGAAATAGTATTGCGGGAACTATACAGCCCGCAACACATCAAGAACGGAAAGCTCATAAAGAGAGCTATTCCCATTCAGGAACTTAGGGAGATGACGAGAGGGCTGTCGGTTCATAGTAATGAAATATACCTCAGCCGATTTCCTCAAAGACCGGATAAAAAAGCGCCTTTCCATACCAAGAGAAGGCGAGCCTTGGGTGGAGGAAGGGGTCGCTGTACTTGCAACTGAGGATATACGGGCGATTCGTTGTCAAGATGATGGCGGTGACGATGAACAAGCATTCATTGTAAAAGATACCGCACGCCCAGATCATCCCGGTCATGCTAGCGTTCACGCTGCTGATCCAGAGAAGAGGGATGAGGACCTTCGGGAATTACGGTCGGATCTGCTTAAATATTTCGAGAGAAGAATGTCTGTGGACGAGGCATTCAGACGTTATCCGCCCTCCTAGAGCGGTTTTCACTGTGTCGTAGCGATGTACTCGGAGATAACTGGCCCACTCAGCCGGGAAGAAGCCCTAAAGTTCCCACCCGAGGGGTGCCATTGGCACGCTCTACTAATGTGATTTTTGCTCTCGCTGCAACCTAATTACCACAATAAGGTATAAAGGTATATAAGTCCCCCCCTGGGAGGAGACCGTGGATATCCTTGCAACCGATTGGTATCGGGAGATGCAATCGGAGATCACTCCGGGGGACACCCTCAAGATCTACCGAGAGAATCATGGGCTGACGCAAGCCCGATTAGGCGAAATGCTTGGTGGCATTCCCCGTCAACATGTTTCCAACATGGAACGTAGCATCCGCCCTGTGAGCCTGAAAACAGCCCGCAAATTGGCCAAAATCTTCAAGGTTTCTCTGGGGAAGTTTGTCTGATTCGATAATTCGGGATTTCAATCAGCGCGTCTTGAGGGGGACATAAATATCACTCGTGCGTGAATGGGGCCTTTAATTCGTCTGCGATTCTCAAATAGATTTCAAAAATCACGACGGCATGAAAGCCTCTTTCAAGACGGTTTGCAAGAGTTGGGTAGCGTGGCTGCGAGCCCGCTCAATTTCCGTTTCTAACGCTTGGCAGGTCGTCGTCAGCGCCTCGACTCGCTCTACGATGACGGTCTGTTCAGCGAGGGGTGGGAGCGGCAATGCTAATTCGTTGATGATTTGTAGATTGATATTTTTTTGTGCAGTCGCTGGAGCAAATTTCTCAATCGCAGTGCGTGTCAACTCGATGAACATCCGAAGGAACTCTGGGCTCTTCCCAGAAACGACGGGCGTGAAAGTCACAACGCTATCTGGGATACAGGCAGGGAAAGTCAGAAATCCTGTCTCAGCTATATTCGCGGAGATCGTAATACACATCGTTCCGGACGGCCATAGACGACTTTGTGAAAGCCCGACCTCGTTATAGTAGCCGGAGCAAGTATCAATCCTAAAACCCTTGTGTTTTGATCGAGCAACATCACCAGTTTGAACGAATGGAATGTTGCCACCTTCGAAAAGGCGAGGATCGTTTCTCGGACGGTGCTTTGATTTGCCTCGCCGGAAGATTCCCGCCTCCCCCATCCGACACCATACCCACCCCTTCGGAATCTCAAAAGGAGCTTCTTCCGGAGTGATTTCCGGGAGAGGCTTTTCCTTGCGGAATTTCTTTTCGGCGATGAGGCGGGCTTTTTCAGTTTGGATGCGGTGAATGAGGCGGCCTGCTGGTTCCACGTCCGGGTTAGCAGTGCGCCAATCAGCGGTCAGCTTGCCTTGAATCGCCTCTTGAAGGATAGCTTGCTTGAGCTTGGCAAGAATGGATTCTTGATGGGTGATTTCGCGGTTGGCGACGGTAATACTTGACCGCGCCTTGCTGATCTTCGTGATGAGATGACGTTGTTGCGGCAACGGTGGGAGATTCAACTCGAATGCTAAAAAGAAGTCCTCCTCAATTCGCTTGCGATTCGTATTGCCACGGCTCGCTTTGATACACGCATCGAGAAACACTGGCGACTGTAGAAAGACATTGAAGAATTCCCGTTCGACTTCATCTTCGTTGACGTCGAAGGCGAGAAAGTCATTGGTTACAATCGCGCCTTCCAGCTCTTTCGGTATGATACCGAAAGCCCCGTTTCGCGCATCAATGCGGCTAAGAATGAACTGGCCAGCCGAAACACGCCACTGGTTCTTCGTCCCGATCTCCGATCCCATTTTGGCGCCACGAAGAACGACTCCTTTGTAATTTGTACGGATCGTGACCTGTTTGTAGGCTATGTCGTCTTGGACTGTCACCGGCGTTTTGTGCCGTGTGAGGATATCGCCGATTCGTTTCATTTCAGGAAAGGTATTCCTCTTCCACTGCGGTGAGCGCGTCGTTGACCCGTTCCATTGATTTTCGGAACTCGGTCAGGCATTCGACGACACTGAGGTCTTTCTCCTCCACCGCAGAGTTCGGATTCTTCACATCCAGATCAAACCCCTCTTTCAAATCCTCTACCTTCACCCACCACGCGACCTCGTTTTCCCGGCGCTTGTCCCACCACGCAATCATAGGGGCGAACTCGTCAGACTGGATGGGCTTAGTTTTAGAATAGCTTTTCTGGCCTTCGGGCAAACGATGCTCGTAATACCATATTTCCTCGGTTGGCGTGCCTTTCTGAAAAAAGAGTAGGTTGGTCGAAACTGTGGCGGGGTGAAAGGTGGACTGCGGCAGGCGGACGATGGTGTGCAGGTTGCAGTCGGTCAGGAGCTTTTCGCGGATGCGCTCCTTATAGCCGTCTCCGGTAATACAGCCGTCGGGTAGGACGATGGCGCACCGACCACCGGGTTTGAGGAGCTGGATTATGAGGATGACGAACAGGTCGGCGGATTCCCGGCAACGGAAGGACTGCGGAAAGTTCGTTTCCACGCCGTCGGCGATGCTCGCGCCGAAGGGCGGATTGGCGAGGATGACGTTCACCTGCTGCTTGGGGCCGATGGCATTGTATTCGGTCTTGAGGCTGTCGAGGTAGTGCCAGTCCGGCACATCAAAGTCGTGGAGGATGAGATTGGTGAGGCCCAGCACGTAGGCAACGGGTTTCAATTCCCAGCCGCTCATTGATTTCCGAAGGATAGCCTCGTCTTCGAGCGTGCGGACTTCGTTCTCGCGCTCGCGGATGTGGTCGATAGCGGCGGTGAGGAAACCGCCGGTCCCCGCGGCCGGGTCAAGGATTTTTTCTCCAAGCCTAGGCGAGGTCATCTCCGTCATGAGCCGTGTTATAGCGCGGGGCGTATAGTATTCGCCCTTGTTACCGGCGTCGCGCAGTTCGATCAGGATGGACTCATATACAGTGCCAAAGATGTGACGATCGGCGGAGTTGTTGAAGTCGAAACCGTTGAGTTGGTTGATGACCTTGCGCATCTCAAAGCCGGACTTCATATAGTTGTTCGAGCCGTCAAAGACCTCGCGCACGAGTCCGGCGCGCTGCGGTGCATGAGCGGCTTCGAGTTTTTTCAGAGCGGCAAAGAGTCCGTCCGTGGGATGGTCAATGAAGAGCAGCAGTTCCTCACCGGTGATCCCCTCGGGGTCTACGGCCCAGTTGCGCCACTGGAATTTCTCGGGGATGACGGACCGATGACCGGCACGGATGAGTTCGAGTTCCTGATCTTTTTCGTCCAGAATTTTCAGAAACAACATCCAGCCGAGCTGTTCAAGCCGCTGGGCGTCACCGGAGACGCCACGATCCTGGCGCATGATGTTGCGAACGTTTTTGATGATGGAAGAGATATTGGACATGTCGTCAGGCGACCTCATACAGCTGCGCGGTGAGCTTATGGACGGCCTGGTCGTAGGCCGGCTTGCCGCCGAAGGCACGTATGATTTCGGGCGCGGTACCGAAACGCCTGAGAGGGTCCAGCGTGATGATAGCCGGATTCTCCAGGTCGAGCAGGCCGGTATCGGCATACTTGTCGAGAAGACTGTCAAGAACCTGCAGCGCGAGGTCGCCGTATTCCGTGAAGTAATTGCGCTTGCGCACGTTTTCAGCACGCTCGCGGCGGGTGAGCGGTTTTTGATCGTAAGCGACATGACAGACCAGGTCGAAAGGGTCGAAGGCCGCACCGACCTCATCCTCCAGAGCGGCAAAGATGACCCCGTGCCTTTCCAATTCTTCGACGATAGCGCGCTTCTTGTCGGCCCGTCTCCAGGATTTCAGGAAAGCATCAAGCGAGGTGTAGTTGGTGCGAACGTTCTTGCGGGTGTAGTCCCGCAGGCTCTCGGTGATGATCTTTCCGTCAGCGCCCAGATATTGAACGCGCTCGTTGATGATGGTGACGGCAACGCCGTTGACGGTTACTTTCCGGCGGCGCTCGTATTCGCCGGACTTTTCGATATGAATCTCTGTCCCAGGGGCCGGAAAATCAATTGCTTCTCCGGTCAGGATATCGCTGACTGGTGTGTCATCAGTTTCGTCGTCCACACTCGAAATATCGTCGTGCTGGCCAGCTTCTTTGATGCGAACGGGGTCGCCGTCGAACGTTTTATCGGCGAAAAGCGCGGTGACGTTACGGAAATCCATGATGGTGAAATAGTGCTTGCCAAAATCCCCGTTGATCCGGGTTCCGCGGCCAATGATCTGCTTGAACTCGGTCATGGAACCGATGTTCGAGTCAAGGACGATGAGCTTGCAGGTCTGAGCGTCTACGCCGGTGTTCATGAGCTTTGACGTGGTGGCGATGACGGGGTAACGCTCGGTAGGACTGATGAAGAAGTCTAGGAGACGCTTGCCCTCTTCGTTGTCTCCGGTGATGCGTGTCACGTATTTGCTGTTGGTGGAAACGAGGTCGGCGTTGGCGTTGACCAACTCTTTGCGCATTCCCTCGGCGTGCTCAATGTCAACGCAGAAGACGATAGTCTTGGAAAAACGGTCGCTGCCTTTGAGAAATTCAGTGATCTTGCGCGCTACCAGTCTACGACGCTCTTCAATGACAAGATGCTTGTCAAAATCAGTCCGGTTGTAGATGCGGTCTTCGACGATGTTGCCGTCTTTATCCTTGAAACCTCTTGGCGGGTGCCACCCTTCGGCGTCGACGTCGAGAGTGACCTTGACGACCTTGTACGGTGCGAGGAATCCGTCGTCGATACCTTGCTTGAGTGAGTAGGTGTACAGCGGGTCGCCGAAATACTCAGAACTGGAGATGTCTCTGGTTTCCTTTGGCGTGGCGGTCAGGCCGACATGGGTGGCGCTCTTGAAATACTCAAGAATCTCCCGCCACTTACTGTCTTCATGGGCACTGCCCCGATGGCATTCGTCCACGACCACGAGATCGAAGAATTCAGGGCTGAACTGCTTGTAGGCGTCTTCGCGGTTGTTGTCCGAGAGTCCCTGGTAGAGCGCGAGATAGATATTGTAGGCGGTATCGATCTGCTTGTGCTTGACGACGGTCATTGCCTCCTTGAAGTGCCGGAAATCGCCGCGCGCAGTCTGGTCGATGAGCGCGGTTCGGTCGGCGAGAAAAAGAATGCGTCTCTTCAGGCCGCTTCTCCACAGACGATAGATGATCTGGAACGCGACGTAAGTTTTTCCCGTACCGGTTGCCATGACCAGGAGGTGACGGTTACCACCTTCCCCTTTAGCAATGGCTTCTACGGTGCGATTGATCGCGATTTGCTGGTAGTAGCGGGGAGCGCGACCCGATCCATCGGCAAAGTAGTCCTGGGAGACGACCGGCTCGGCAGCGCCCTGGATGTCTTTGAAGGCTCTGTATTTTTCCCATAGGGCCGCCGGTGAAGGGAACGCCTTGAGTGCGAGTTCGATCTCAATATCCCCGGACGTGACGGTACGGTCATGAAAGAGGAATGCGTCACCGTTACTGCTGAAGACAAACGGGATGTCGAGGATTTCGGCATAATCCAGCGCTTGCTGGATGCCCGCGCCGACTGAGTGTTTATTGTCCTTCGCCTCAATGACGGCGATGGGAACGTTCGGTTTGTAATAGAGAATATAGTCGGCCCGCTTCCGGGCTCCACGTGTGTAGATTTTCCCCCGAACATAAATCCGACCGTCGGTGAAGCTGACTTCTTCACGTACCTGGTTATGAATGTCCCACCCGGCCTCGATAAGATTGGGCGTGATGAATTTGGTACAAATATCGCGCTCGCTGAGGGTTTTCTTGTTCATACGGTCCTTGCCAAAAAAGCTCCGTCAAGCGGCGATAGTATATAGACCCGTAATAAAAACCTAGGGAGTTTCACCCTAGAGCATTTCCCGATGCAGTGTAGCCACACTGGTGGAAGGACTGCTGACCTTCTACCGGGGAGAAGCCCGCTACGATGGCGCCGAGGGATGTCCAGCGGTCCTCACGGGCTCGGGGGGCGCCGCCGCGCGCCAGGGCTTTGCGCGTGGCAAAGACGCACGCACTCGGATGGAGGGCAGGACGGTCTGGGGGGAGAAACCGGTGGGGCGCCCCGGCCTGCTCCATCTGCGGCGCGCGTAGCGGGTCCCGATGCCCCGAGAGGGTGGCCAGCATCACACCAGCGCCCCCGCGGAGGGGCGGCCCGAAGAGGGGGGCGCCATCCGCCCGGCAGGCGGCGGTGGGCAACGGCCCATCCCGGACCACGGGAGCCGGCCGGCCCGGCGTCCGCCGGGCGGCGCCAAACGGCGTGGTCTGCCCGCGCCCCCAAGGGCCGCGCCCCCCGCCCCGGTGGCCCGCCGCCGCGGCGTGCGCCGCTCCCCCCCGCCCGCCTCACTCGATCCTGCTGGGCCCCCACCCGCGCGGCGAACCCTGCAGCACCGGCCGCCAAGACCCGCTCGCGTACAGCCAGTGCCTACGCCCGTCCCAGCGCTGCCGCCTCCTCCCCCTCGCCCTCCATTCCGCTCTCGTCATGCTGGACTTGATCCGGCATCCAGAGACCGGGGGCCGCGAGCCTGGATTGGTACTGTCCTAATTTGACGCTGAACTGCCTAAATACGGCAGGGGCCAGCCCGCTATACGGAATCGTGAATCGCTCTAGTTATCCGGGAAGTATCAGCGGCAACCTCATACGGGAAACTGACGGTACGGGCTAAGGCGTGGTAGCGTAAACACATAAGCGTATATGTATATATGTGGAGAACTGATCCATGACCCGTTGGAATCTCTCCATCCCTGAACAGACAGACCGGGCGGTTCGCACCTTTCTTGCCCGCACCGGCGGCAAGAAAGGTGACTTATCCCGGTTCGTTGATGAAGCCGTGCGCCGCCGCGTGCTAGACCTCACCTTACGTCAGATCAAGGACCGTAACGCCCGACAGGACCAACAGTCCCTCCTTGACCTGATTGACGAGGAAGTGGACGCTGCACGTGCGGGTCGTGCTTGATACCAATATCCTAATTGGTGCCCTTATCACCAAGGGCACTCCGCCCGACAGACTGTATCAGGCATGGCTGCGCGGTGAGATCGAGCTTGTCACGTCCACTGCACAACTGGCTGAACTCGCCGATGTTCTCGCCCGGTCCCGTCTCCAGAAGTTTCTCGACGCTGATGAAGCGACAGCCATTGTCGAGAATCTCGGTACCCGTGCCCTTGTCCTTGACGAGCCCCTTGGCGTGCACTTATCCCCCGACCCAAAGGATAACCCGATTTTGGCGGCGGCAATCGCCGGGAAAGTTGACTTGATCGTCTCCGGCGACAAGAAACATATGCTCGTACTCGGAGAGGTTCATGGCATCCCTACGGTGACTGCCCGTGAAGCCTTGGAACGTCTTGGCAGAGAGTGAGGACCGGGCGCTCTCCTTAGCTCATACACTGGAGTCTGGTCGCACTCACCCTTCTTGGGTGAAGCCGCCACGACCGTATGCTATATCGAGTCCCATTCAGCGCTTGGTGAGGAGAACCTGATGTATTTCGTACTCCGTCTCTGTGGCCGCATTGTTCTGGTTCCGGCTGTGGCCCAATAGACGTACCGACGAATGTTCTTTAAGTTATGCGCTCATTATGTCGAGCAACCGGTTGCGGAATCAACGCCATACCGGGAAGTCAGGACCGAGGAGACACGCATGAGCATCGACCTGTTGGAGGGTAACCCAAAAGAAAAATTAGGCTTTGACCCGAACGAACTGCGGGCCAAATATCGCTACGAGCGCGACAAGCGGCTGCGGGAGGACGGGAACGCGCAATACCAGGAAGTCGCTGACGAATTCGCCAGCTACACTGACGACCCCTATACCGAGTGGGTCGAGCGTGACCCGCTCAACGACGAGGTCCAAGTCGCTATCATCGGCGGCGGTTTCGGCGGGCTGCTGATGGGCGGCCGGCTGCGCGAAGCCGGCTTTGACGATATCCGAGTCATTGAGAAGGCCGGCGACTTTGGCGGCACCTGGTATTGGAACCGCTATCCCGGCGCCATGTGCGATGTTGAGGCGTACTGCTATCTGCCGCTGCTCGAAGAACTGAACTATATTCCGAAACATAAATACTCGTACGCACCCGAGATCTTTGAACACAGCAAGGCCATCGCCCGCCACTACGACCTCTATAAAAACGCCTGCCTCCAAACCGGAGTGAGCGAGATGCGCTGGGACGACACGAGCGGGCGCTGGATTATTCACACCGACCGGGGCGACGTCATCCGTGCCCAGTTTGTGGCCATGGCCAACGGGCCGCTCAACCGGCCCAAGCTGCCCGGTATCCCCGGCATTACCACCTTCAAGGGCCATACCTTCCACACCAGCCGCTGGGACTATGACTATACCGGCGGCGACTCAGACGGGAATCTCACCGGCCTGGCCAATAAGCGCGTCGCCATCATCGGTACGGGCGCCACCGCGGTCCAGTGCATCCCCCACCTCGGCGCGTCGGCTCAACATCTGTACGTGTTCCAGCGCACCCCGTCGTCCATTGACGTGCGCAACAACCGGGAAACCGACCCGGACTTCGCCCAGCAACTCGAACCGGGCTGGCAGCAGCGGCGTATGGACAACTTCAATATTCTGGTCAGCGGCGGCGACCAGGACGAAGACTTGGTGGCTGACGGCTGGACCGAGATTTTCCGTAACCTGACCGGCATTGCCGCCAAGACGGCTTCGCGCGAGCTGGGCCGACGGCTTACCCCACGCGAGAAGGGTCAGCTCATGGAGCTGCTCGACTTTCAGAAGATGAATCAGGTGCGTGACCGGGCCGAAGCCATCGTCAACGACCCGAACACTGCCGAGGCCCTCAAGCCCTGGTACCGGCAGTTTTGCAAACGGCCCTGCTTCCACGACGAATACCTGCCGACCTTCAACCGGCCGAACGTGACCCTGGTCGATACCGACGGCAGGGGCGTCGAGCGCGCCACCGAGCGAGGCATCGTGGCCAACAGGATCGAGTACCCGATCGATTGCATCGTCTTCGCCACCGGCTTCGAGGTCGGCACCAGCTACACTCGCCGGGCCGGCTACGACATCATCGGCCGCAACGGCCTCTCCCTGAGCGAAAAATGGGCCGAGGGCTGGCGCACCCTGTTCGGACTCCAGGCTAACGGCTTCCCGAATTGTTTTTTCCTCGGTTTCACCCAGACAGCCCTGTCGGTCAACGTCCCGCACGCCCTGAACGAGCAGGCCAAGCACGTGACCTATATCCTCGACCAAGCCCGCCAACGGGGCGCAAGCCGGATTGAGGCTACGCTCGAAGCCGAAGACATGTGGCTGGCCGAGATGAAGGACAAGGCGCGTATTGCCGAACGGTTTTATGCCGAGTGCACGCCCGGCTATTACAACAACGAGGGCAAGCTGGATACCGACAACGGGTTTTTCGCCGGTACCTATGGGGCCGGGCCCATCAAGTTTTTCCGTATCCTCGACGACTGGCGTTCCACCGGTCGGCTGGAGGGCGTGGAACTCACGTAGCCGGCCGTGCACGCCCATCGCGCCAGCCGTGGCACCCTGAATGCGTTCGGGTTTGGCGCCATCGCCAGCGGTGTGAAGAATCACGTCTTCGGCGGCTGGGTGCTGGTCTACTATAATCAGGTGCTGGGCCTGGACCCGGCCTTGGCTGGGCTGGCCCTGGCCCTGGCCTTGGTGGTTGATGCCATTACCGACCCGCTGGTTGGCGTCTGGTCGGATCGGGCACGCACGCGCTGGGGCCGGCGTCACCCCTTCATGTATGCCGGCATCCTGCCGTTTGCCGTCTCGTTCTACGCGCTGCTCCAGCCGCCGACCGATCTGAGCCAGAACGGCCTGTTCGTGCGGCTGCTGTGTCTGGCCGTGGCCGTGCGGGTGTCGATGACCCTGTACGAAATTCCACGGGGCGCACTCGGTCCGGAACTCACCAAGGACTACGACCAGCGGACACAGTTGGTCGGCTGGAGTACCTCCTACGGCTGGTTTGGGGGAGCCGGATTTGCCTGGCTGACGCTGGCCTTTTTGTTGCCGGAGACGGCCGAGTATCAGGGCTCGCGGGCCTATCTGAACCCGGACGGCTATCGGAACATGGCCTGGATTGGGGGCGTGATCATTTTTACGACGGGCACGATTTCAACGCTCGGCCTGCACCGGCATGTCCCCGACCTGCACGTTCCCGAGGACGACTCTGACACGGGGTTCAGCCCGCGTAAGCTCGGCCAGGAAATCGTCGAGACGCTGTCGAACCGGTCGTGGTTGATGCTGTTTGCCGCGGGGCTGGTCTTTGCCTTATACGTCGGTCTGCACAGCAATACGGACCGCTATTACGACCTGTATTTCTGGCAGTGGACACCGGAGCACGTCCAGGTCTTTCCGGTTGTCCATATGCTCGTCGCCATCAGTTGCGGGCTGCTGGCCTATCCGCTGACGCGTGGGCGGGACAAGAAGCGGACCGCGATCGGCCTGTTCCTGCTGTCAGCTACGCTGGGGCCGCTGCCAGTCGTGCTGCGGCTGCTCGACCCCCTGGTGTCCATACCACTGTTGCCGGCCAACGGAACCGCCGCGTTGTGGTGGTTGCTCTTGCTGCACGGCACGTTTCTGGTGTCCCTGGTGGTGACCGGTTTTATTCTGGTCGGCTCTATGGGCGCGGATATCGTTGAGGAGAGCCAACGCCAGACCGGACGTCGGAGCGAGGGGTTGCTGAACACGGGACCGGCCCTGGCGCAGAAGATGATCAGCGCCGGCGGTGTACTCATCGTGGGTCTGCTGCTGTCGGCCTTCGGCTTCTCTGTCCCGAATCCGAGCGTAGAGTCCATGCAGGAGCCGATACGCAACCTGGCCATTTTCCATGTTGCCCTCAGCCTGATCCTCCCCTGGATTTCCATCTATCTGGTCAGTAAATACACCATCACCCGCCACGGGCACGGGCAGGACATCCGCAGTCTCGGCTACGCTGAAGCGGAAGAGGCGTAACCGACGCGCCTGGCCCGGAAGAATTGCTCATCGGTTCATTGCCTCGTATAGTCGGGATATGGACGCGCAGACAATCGAGCGATGGAAAGACGGGGTCGCCTTTGAGCGCGGCAGAAGCGCAGCGCCGGACGGGTTCCCGGCCCTGCCCGACATTCCCGGCGGGCGCTACTGGGAGCCGGAGTTCTTTGCCCTGGAACGCGAGGCGCTGTTCAAACAGGGCTGGATCTATGTTGGGCATACCGACCAGCTCCCTGAGCCCGGCAGCTTCCTCGTCTGGCGCCGGACGGGAACCTCCATCTTGGTGATCCGCAGCACCGACGGCCAGATTCGGGCCTTCTATAATACCTGCCGCCACCGGGGGGCCCCGGTGGTGCAACAGGAGGCGGGCCAGACCGGCCGTTTCTTCAGCTGCGGCTATCACGGCTGGACGTATGACACGACCGGAGCCCTCACGGCCGTCACCGATCCGCGGGACTGGGTCAATCTGGACCTGTCCTGCCGCAGCCTAGTGCCCGTGCAGTGCGAATTGCTGGGCAACTGGATTTACGTATGTGAAGCGACCGAGGTTCCGCCCCTGGATTATTTCCTTGAGCCGGTGGCGCGCCATTTTCGCCATCTGCCCTTGCACGACCTGCGGCTCGTTCATCAGCGCAGCGTCGAGGTACGGGGCAATTACAAGGTCGTGCTGGAAAACTTTCTGGAGGCGTATCACTTCCGATTATTACACCGTCGCACCACCGACCGCATCTTCGATAACCTGGGGACCAGCGTGCATTTATGGGAGCATGGTCACTCGATGATGCTCTCACCCAACCGGCGTCCGGACTGGGTTGACCCTGGGACTATCGGTATGCCCGAGATGGCCACGGCGACGACCATCGAGCGGGATCATAATCCCAGTTATCACGTGTTTCCGAATATGATCGTGCCGATCGCGCCGACCGGCATTCCGGCGGTCGCCTTCTGGCCGCAGAGCGTGGACCGCACCATCCTGGATGTCATCTGGTTTGCGCCGGACTGGGGTGGCGGCGAGCGCCATCCGCTGTGGGAGACGCGCATTGCGAATTTTGACCGGATTGTTGACGAAGACATCGCCTTTGTGGAGCCGATCCAGGAGTCGATCACCTCACCCGGCTTCCGCGGGGTGCCCCTCAACTATCAGGAGCGACGCATCTATCACTGGCACGCAGAGCTGGACCGCCGCATTGGCGTGGAGCGCGTGCCCGCGCACCTGCGCGTCCCGCCCGTCCTTGACGCCTGGGTTGAGCGGGCCTGAGCGCGCCGCCGCTCAGGCCGGAATGCCATAGAAGCGCAGGGCGTTCGTCCCCAGGACCTTTCGCTGGTCCGCCTGGGGTAAGGGCGCGAGGCGTTCCTTGAGCTCGGCCGCCACCCCGTAGTCGGAGTCGATATGGGGATAGTCCGAGGCCCAGACGAAATAGTCGGCCCCAATATGCTCAATGATCCGGGCGGTCAGGGTTTCGTCGGGGTCGGCTGAGACCAAGCATTGGCGATAGAAATACTCACTGGGTTTCAGCTTGAGTACGGACCGCCCCGCCAAGGGCTCGTATTTATGGTCCATCCGGTCCAGCCAGGCGGAAATCCAGTTGGCGCCGCACTCCAGGACCGTACACTTGAGACGCGGGTAGAGCTCGAACATGCCCAGGGAAATCATCTGGGTAAAGGCCGCCATCACATCAATGGCCAGAAAGGCAAAGTTGAACAGGCCGAAATCGCCCTCACCCTGAACCCAGTCCCGCCACGACGGCTCGTCGCGCAGGACCACATGAAAGCCGACCGGCAGCTCCAAGTCCTGGACGGTTTCCCAGAAGCGGACAAAGGCCGGATCGTTGAAGTGCTTCCAGCCGCGCGCCACCATATCCGGCGAGAGAAACACCCCCACGCAGCCGTGCTCTTTCGCCCACACGACTTCGTCTACCGCGCCGTCCGGGTCAATCAGGGAGATGTGAGCGACCGGATAGAGCCGTTTTTTGTTCTCGCTACAGAAATCGATGATCCAGCGGTTATACGCTCGGGTGTAGGCGGTGGCGAGTTTCGGGTCGGTGACCCAGCCCTCCCAGGCGATACCAACGGTGGGGTAGAGGAGGGAGATATCAATGCCCTCACTGTCCATGACTCTGAGCCGCGGGACCGGGTCATAGCTGCCCGGCGGGCAGCCATCGGCATAGGTGCGCTGACCCGGTGTGAAAAAGGCTTCGGCCTCTTCGGGGTCCGAGCCCACCCCGCCCAGCGCGCCCAGCGCGCCGCGAATGACGTTCAGGGGCTTGTTGTCGAACATGAGGACTTCCCAGCCGTTGTCGTCATGTTCGAGACGCACGGCCCGGTCCCGATATTGAGGATCGATATATTTCTGCCAGGTATCGAGCGGCTCCAGCACGTGACCGTCGGCGTCCACAACCGGCCCCAGACTTTCCGTCGCCATACAATACCTCCTCAGTGCGTGCTGTTCTCCTTTACTGCCCCACGCCCAGGGCTGTCAAGAAACCGGCCTCCGACCCGCGTACCGATCCCCTTCCCCATTGCTTGACAGTCTCTGAGCAACTGGTTAGGTGGCATTCTTGCGATGATCGTAATCAGCCAGGACCGGTCCGGGAAGGGTGCTCGGACGAGAGAGCCCCTCGGAGCTGTCACCGGCTGAGATGCAAACTGATCGCTGACCACAGGAGGTTCTGATCGTGACCCAGCAATATGATACTATCGTCATCGGCGCCGGCGTGTCCGGCCTGTATGCGCTGTATAAACTCCGCGAGCTCGGCCTCTCGGCCCGGGTGTTCGAGGCCGGCACTGATATTGGCGGCACCTGGTACTGGAATCGCTACCCAGGCGCCCGTTTCGACTCCGAGAGCTATTCCTACCAATACTCTTTTTCCCAGGAACTGATCGACGAATGGGAGTGGAGCGAGCATTTCTCGGGCCAACCGGAAGTCGAACGGTATCTGCATTTTGTCGCGGACAAATTCGGTCTGAAGCGTGACATCGAGTGCAACGCCCGCGTTGCGACCGTCGTTTACAACGAAACGGACAAGCTCTGGGAGATTGCGACCCACAACGGTGCGCGCGCCCGGGCGCGCTACGTGATCTGCGCTACCGGGCTACTGTCGGCCCATCAGTTTCCGGACTATGCCGGCGTTGAAGACTTTGCGGGACTGTCGCTGCACAGCGCTCGTTGGCCGAAAGAACCGGTCGATTTCACGGGCAAGCGCGTCGGCATTATCGGTACCGGCCCGACCGGTGTCCAGATCATTCAGACGATTGCCCCTGAGTGTGGACATCTGACCGTTTTTCAGCGTACTGCCAATTGGTGTACCCCGCTGCGGAACCGTCCGATTACCGCAGAGGAGCAATGGGAATTCAAAAAGAACGCGGACGAGATTTTCGCCCTGTGCAAGCGCACCTGGGCGGGTTTTATTCACGAACCGGACCCGCGCGCCGCGCTGGACGTGCCGAAAGAGGAGCGCCTGGCCCGCTATCAGGAATTATACGAGCGCGGCGGGTTCGCGCTGTGGCTGGGCAATTACAGCGACTCCTTCATGTCACAGCAAGCCGCGGATGAGGTCGCCGAGTTCCTCGCCAACAAGATTCGCGAACGGGTCACTGATCCGGCGCTGGCCGACAAACTGATCCCGAAGCACACCTTCGGCACCAAGCGCTGTCCGGGCGAGAAGAATTACTACGAGACCTTCAACCGCGCCAATGTCAGCCTGGTTGATCTGCGCGACACGCCGATCACGAAGATCACCTCCACCGGAGCCGCAACCGGCAACGAGGTGCACGAACTCGACGTGATTATTTATGCCACCGGCTTTCATAGCGTGACCGGTGAACTGCTGCGGATGAATATCCGTGGCCAACATGGGCGTAGCCTGCAAGAGCACTGGTCCGACGGGCCACGCACCAACCTGGGCGTGCAGTTCTCGGGCTTCCCGAATCTGTGGGCCATTATGGGACCGCACAACCCGGCGGTGTTTTGCAATATCACTCGCTGTGCCGAGAGTAACGTCGAGTGGATCGTCGCCTGCATCCGCTATATGCGCGAGCACGGGTTCGAGACTATGACCACAACCGCCGCGGCCGAAGACGCCTGGACCCGGCGCTGCTATGACTCGGCCCAAGGGCTGCTCATCAATGAGATGCAGGATTCGTGGTTCTTCGGCAGTACCAATCCCGAGAACGTGCGCGGCCGCTTCCTCTTATTTGCTGGCGGCGTGCCGCTCTACCGGGAGATATTTGCCGACGTTGCGGCCAAGGGCTACGAAGGCTTCGAGCTGCGCTAAAGCGTCCCGGCGCTGCGGACAGGTACGGCTCAATCCGCAGGCGCGGTCTGACACGGGGGGGGTAATGAAAAACATAATCGGAGTCCTGGCCGGACCCGTCCTGCTGCTCGGGCATACTCTGCCTGCCCGCTCCGCCATGTACGATGTGGTAACCGTCAAGCTCCAGGAAGGCTGTACCCTGGACCAATTATCAAAAATTGTGGACGACGTAGCGGCCTATGCCAAAGACAACGGCGGGCGGGACGTATGAATTGCTCGCTCCCCTTCACAGCTCCCATCAGGGCGTCTTTTATCGTCCTTGAGCGCTTCTCTAATGCAACCGCGTTTGGTACGTGGACGGACCATTTCGGGGGGCAACCGGACGACAGTGTGGCAGGTAAAATCCGCACGCGGGCGTATGAATGTGTCACCATCGTGAACCACACGAGCGCACTCTCGGTACAATAATAATCGCCTGCCCGGAGAGAGACAAATAGAGAAAGCAACAGCTATGGCAGAACAACGGATATTTACCGCACGAGACGACCGCTTTCACTCTGACGAGATGGTCGGGGACTGGTGGTCAACGGAGACGGCCTGGTTTTCATTCGCTCACCCGGAGCGGCGCCTGGGCGGCTGGTTGTATACGCTGGCGCGGCCCACTATCGGCACGGTCGCCGGCGGGGCCTGGGTCTGGGACGACTCGGCCCATCTGCCCTGGGAAGTGCTCTATTCCGCAAACTACACCGCCCTGGAACTCCCGCGCGATCAGGACCTGCACGATATCAGCCTGCCAACCGGCGTTTCGATCCGGGTGATCGAACCGTGCATGTCCTATGCGCTGGGTTATAGCGATGCGTCGCGTTTGCAGGCCGCGCTGCGTTTTGAGGGCGTGATGCCGCCCGAGCCGCTGACCAGCACGGGTTCGACTTTTGGGCACTCGCACCATTTCGACCAGATTGGACGGGTGAGCGGAGAAATCATTCTGCACGGAGAAACGATCCCGATTGATTGTCTGGCCGTGCGCGACCGCACCTGGGGACGGCGGCGGGAGGACCGTCCGCGCCAGGCCGCCTATGTCACCGGAGTGGCCACGGCACAGCACGGCTTTCTCGCCGTTACCAACGTGGAGGAAGACCGGAATCCGGTCGCGTATGGCTTTCTCCACCGCGATGGACGGACGCTGCCCCTGACGCAGGGCGAGCGCCGGGTTGAGCGAGATGGGGGCAACGGCTGGGTCACGCGCGTCGAGATTCAGGCGCGTGATGCAGAGGGACGCGAACTGCTAGCCGTTGGGACACCGTTGAGTCGGATCGTGATCAATCGTCACACCTTTATCGATGTCAACAGCCTGATTCAGTGGAATATCAATGACGAGGGCGGGCATGGAGAAGATCAGGACATGTGGCCGGTGCATCGTTGGTCTCGTATGCGTCGCACTGCCCGGACCGTAAACGGAGGGAAGGCCTGATGGCAGACTACGTTCAACTGGCTCCGGATGCACTCTTGGAACGCATCGCCCGGACGCTCAAAAAGGATATCGGACCGGCGGTTGAAGCCGCTTACCCCAAGACGCAAGCCTTTATGGCGGCGGTGGTATTGCAAAAACTCGCCGGTCAACTGCGGCTGGCCGACGAACACGCCGCGGCGAGTCAGTGCGACCTGCACGAGCTTACCGAAGAACTCAGCCAGCTTACCGCCCCGAAGGCTCTCCCAGCACCCCTTGCCGAGGCGCTTCGGACGCTCCGCCACGACCTCGATACGGCGAGTGTGTCTCGTCTGATCGAAACCCTATATGCAACCCGGTCCGAGCTGGGCGAGGAGCGCTTTACAAGCCTCATCCGTCGCGTGCGCACCCGGCTGCGCGCCCGCATTGACCGCGAGATGGTGTACGCTGCATGACACAGCAAGCGACCGACGATCCGGACGTGGCGGAACGCATCCGCCTGTACATTGAGACCCGGCTGCCGGGCGTTTCGGACCTACGCCTCGAAGCCCTGGAGCGCATTGCCGTGGGCTGGTCGCATGAGACCTGGCTGTTTGACGCGCATTGGACCGAGGGCGGTGTCTCAAAAACACGGGGGCTGTGCCTGCGGCGCGATCCCGGTAATGCATTGTTGCGACACTTCTCCGATCTCGGGGTGCAGTTTCAGGTTCTGCGGAGTCTGGAGGCCACGCCCCTCCCCACCCCCAAGCCGTACTGGTACGAGAGCGATACCAGCATTCTCGGCAAACCCTTCCTGGTGATGGAAAAAGTGGCCGGGACCTGTCCGAGCCCGTGGGGTTCGGCCGGTCGGCGCTTTTACGCCGAGGCGGCCGCGCGCGGTACACTTCCGAAGAGTTTTACCCAGGCACTGGCCACCCTGCACAGCATTGATTGGGAAGCGGCCGGTCTGTCCTTCCTGGGCGTACCCGAGTCAGGCAACGATTTTGCGCTGCGTGAAGTCCGGAAATGGTGCGAGCTGGTAGAACTCTCCCGGCAGGAACCGCATCCTATCCTGATAGACCTCATCGGTTGGCTCAAGGCCAACGCCCCGGAGACTCAGCGCCTGACCCTGGTCCACGGTGCCTATCGAACAGGCAACCTGTTAATCGACAACGATCAAATCTCGGCGGTGCTCGACTGGGAACTGCAAGTCATCGGAGACCCGATGTACGACGTGGCCTATGTCCTGACCGACCTCAACCGCGAGGGCAGCGCGTTATTGTCTCACCTCGTCGAGCGGGAGGCCTTTTTCCGGGAGTACGAGCAAGCCACCGGAATCGAGATCGACGAAAAGGTCTGCCAGTACTACGGCATGCTGTATCAGTTGCGCTCAGCCGCTTTCTGGATGAGTGCGGCGGGTTTATACGCTTCGGGCCAGAGCGACGACATTCGCCTGGCTCGCACGGCCTGGTCCGTCCCCTTTGTCCTGGAGGGCGCCGCGCGGGCGTTGGGCTATTAAGCGGGGCGGATGTGAAACCCGCTCCCACCGCTTAATGGCCAAGGGGACAGAAGGACACGTCACCGACCTGAGCCCGGGTGTCGTCATCCACGTCTGTCCGAAATGTCGCGTGTCCCCGGTTCACGAACGCGGCCAAGGCCACGGTCATGCACAACTCCAGCAGTTCCTCACGCGGGAAGCGCGCCTCAAGCTCCGCGTACAAGGCATCGTCCACCCGATTCTCCCGAGTCAATACCTGCGCGTAACGCAGCACCAGGCGGTCCGTGGCGTCAAACAGCGGCGTGGGAGGGCTACCAGGCCGGGCCCGAAAACTTCGGCTATATGCAGCCGGTGATGGTGGCCGATACGCAAGAGCGGGCCGAGGAGCTGGGCAAACGCCTCCTCTTCGGAGGCTCGTTTGCCCACGCGGCCAAACCTGAGTGGGCGTTTCCTTCGGGCTACAACTCAAAGGTCGCACAACGGCGGCTGGTGCAGGCCTGGTTTGGCGGCGATCTCACCAAGCCGCTGTACGGAACCGGCCAGGTGCGGACCGAGGCAGAGATCGAGGGGGTGAAGCGTCAGATCTATGACGCCTATCCCGCGGTGCTGCAGGACATGGGCATGATCGCCGGGACACCGGACAGTGTGCTGCCCAAGCTCAAGACACTGCTAGAGGTGCTCCGTCCGGGTATCTTCAGTTTCTGGCTGGAAGGACCGATCCCGCACAAGGATCGTCTGCGTTGCCTCGAACTCATCGACCGCGACATCATCCCGGCCATGCGGGAACATGGCAAACGTCTCGGTCTGGTCGATCCCTTCCATTGCGCGCCCGGCCTGAAGCCGCTCAACGGCAGCGCGTCCGAACCCGTCTCGGACCGCGCAGCGCTCGCCCTGTAGAAATCCTACAGGTGTGGGTCGATCGTTGAGACCAGCATCAATCCCGCTTGGTCATACCAGGGCGCGATTGCCAGCCCTAGGGCGTCCGACTATGATGAGCTGCAGGGCGGCTGACAAGGAGGAAATAATGCCGACATTCAGAACCGACGATAGAGCTGAGCTACACTATAAAGTCGAGGGCAAGGATTGTGGCAACCCCGACCTGATCTTCATTCACGGCTGGTGCTCCAATCTGAATCACTGGGAGGCGCAGGTTTCTTACTTTCAGGACGCCCACCGCATTCTCCGCATGGACCGGCGCGGCATGGGTAAATCGACCACGCCGGGTTCCGGCCATACGCCTCAGCAGCACGCCGCCGACATCGCGGCTCTGGCCCGCCACGAGGGCTTCACCAACGCGGTGGCGATTGCGCACGCCGGTGGCGGTCCGGCAGGTGTCGCCTTCAGCCACGACTACCCGGACCTGGTGAGCGCCTTCATTCTGGTCGATTCCGCGGTGATGCCCGGCGCCGATCTCGCCAACCCCACAACCGGGACCGAGCGGTTTTACGCCGAGATGGTAGCGAAATTGACGGCCCCAGACGGCGAGAGCTATTTTCGGGAGCTGTATTCCAGCTTTTTTGGTCCCCAAGCCGACCGGGCGATGGTCGAGACCGCGGTCGGTGAGGCCTGTCGCACGCCCGTAGACGTGCGTGTCAAAGAGATTCGTCTGATGGCTGCTGACTCCGCTACGCCGGCCGCAGCCATGCCGCAGCCGACGCTGGTCATGGTCGGCCCCTGGATGGCGGACGCTTTCCCGCAAGCCGCCGACCTGAACCATCTGAAATCCTGTTTCAAGCGGGTCGAATTTGCCCAGGCCATTGGCGCAGGTCACTTCCTTCAACTCGAAGTCCCGGACCAGGTGAACGCTTTTATCAAAAGCTTTGTGTCCAGACTGGCCGGGTGACTATTTGAGAAAAAGGACGAGGACATGCCGATTCAAAAATTCGCTCCCATGACCAAGGACTTCCCGACCTTTGACTGCGATGCCCATGTGACCGAGCCGCCCTGGATTTGGGAGCGGGCCAAAGACTGGCTGACCAAGGACGAGCTGGAGGCGCTCAAGACCACCATGTGGTTTGATGCCGAGAGCAAGCAACTGATTGTGAACGGCGTGCCTGGGTCGGGTATCGGCTCACAACTGATCGGTGGCCGGCGGGGCCGCATCCACGCCATCTCTTTTGCCGGGCCGGGACTCAAACACGATATTCAGCGCGCCCTGTACGTCCGCAACCTGCATCCCAAGACCGCGCTGACCGCGGAACAGGCCGACTATCTGGACCACAAGGGGTCCTATAAATCGCGCGAGCGCCTGCGGGATATGGATATCCAGGGCATTGACCAGGTGATGATTATCCCGACCGATATCGACACCTATCCCTGGTTGCAAAACGCGCTCGGGGCCAAGGCCATGTGCAAGGCCTATAACGAATGGGCGTATGACTACTGTCAGGAAGACCCCGAGCGGCTCTATTTTGCGGCCCTGCTGCCCATGCAGGACCCGAAATACGCGGTCCAGGAAGTCTACCGGGTGGCAGATAAGGGCTGTCGGGTTGGCCTGGTCCGGCCCGTTGACGCCATGGGGAACTACCCGCTCCAGCCCAAGTATGAGCAGGTGTGGCGGGCCATGGAAGAGACAGGCGTGGTGTACGGCATGCATCCCTTTCCGGCCTTTGGTTCCCTTAAGCCGGCCGGTTATGCCGAACAGTACTCGGGCGCCGAGCTGATTGCCCGGACCATTATCTCCGCGGGTCTGCCCCACTCGTTTCTGACCAATGTCCAAAACTTCCAGGCCGAGGCCGCGCTGTGGGTTACCATGGTTCTGATGTCGGGCTTCTTTGAGCGCCATCCCAAGCTTCGGGCCGCGGTGTTTGAAGCCTCCTCGACCTGGCTGAGCTTTCTGCTGGACCGGTGTGATAAATTCTACAAGCTGTACCGCAACGAGCGCGAGCTGGCGCCGCTCAAGCGCCTGCCGAGCGAAACCTTTTTCGCGCATTGCGTGACCGGCTTTGAGGGCGATGAGGCGCCGCCGTCGCGCCTGCCCGAGTTCTATAAAGACATCCTGGCTTGGTCGTCCGATGTGTATCACCACGACGGCGACGATGTGTGGCGGGCGCTTGAGACCATGCGCGCGTGTGACCTGCCGGAGTCCTATCAGAGCAAATTCCTGGGAGAAAACGCGCGTCAGCTCTACCATATCGAGGCTCCGAAAACCTTCATCCGGGAGCGGGTGACCGAGATCGGCCGGCCGGACTGGTGGCCGACCGAGGACGAGGTCAGGCGCGCCCTGGAGCCCGAGGCCGCGCTCATCCGGCCTCCGCGCGAACGCGGCAGACAGCCCAACGGAAAGGGCCGGGCGGCCGAAGGAGCCCGGGCATGACCAAGCGTTTTGCCGTTTTTGATGCCAACTCCCATATTGTCGAGTCGCCCGCGATCTGGGAGACCTATCTGGATCCGGACTATCGCGCCCTGGGCAAATTCTCCCTGTGGCGGGAAGACGGCCAGTACGCCTCCTACCTCAAAATCAACGGCGAGGCCCACCACGACCAAGTTAATCCCAACATCCCCCGTTATGCCATCTGGCGACCGGGCATGAGCTGTGAACAGATCGGACAGCTTGACCCGGATACCCGACACGCCATGACCGAGGGGGCGTCTGACCCTCAGGCCCGGCTGCGGGATATGGACGCCATGGGTGTGGATCAGACCCTGCTCTATCCGACCTGGTTTGCCGAGGGCTTTCCCTTGGTCAAGGACCCGGACAGCGCCAACGCGCTGGCGCGGGCGTATAACAACTGGATTGCCGACTTCTGTCAGGCCGCGCCCGACCGTCTGTATGCCGCGGCCATGATTCCCCTGCAAAACATGGATTATGCCCTGGCGGAACTGCGGCGGATCGTGTCCATCCCCTGCTTTCGGGGCGTGTTTCTCCGACCGCTGTTCGTTCAGGGCCGCTATTATACCCATCCTTACTACGACCCGTTTTGGGCCGAGCTTGAGCGCCTCGACCTGACGCTCGCCGTTCATCCGGCTACGGGCTTATGGAACCCGGAGTGGACCTCCCACGCCCCGTTTATCGAGAAGGTCAACCGCCGGCTGACTCAGGTCACCCTGTTCAGGGAAGCCGGCGGCGGCCCGTTTGCAGGCGGTGGCAACGGGCCGAATTTTACCTTCGGCGCCCAGCAGCCGATCGGGCATCCGGTCGCCCCGATCCTGTCCCCGTGGCTGGATAATCATATGTTTGTGGCCGCGACCCTGATCGGTTTTACCGTTATGCAGCGCTACCCGAAGCTGAAGGTAGTAATGGCCGGCGGCCAGGCGTCCTGGATGGAGGAGGTCCTGGAGAAGATGGAAGCGTCCGCCCTGACAATTCCGCCCCTGCACTACTATCCGGTACGAACCGATGTGGAAGACATGTGGGAAGAGGGCCGGGTGCTGCTCGCCTTTGACGCTGAGGAGCGGCTGATCCAGCAGTTGCCCCACACCTTTGCCCACAAGATCGTTTGGGGCTCGCGCTATCCGCAGCAGGATACGACCAGCGCCTGGGAGGCGATTGAGACCCTGAGCCGAGCCCACATCGACGAGACCAGCATGGCCCGTATGCTGGGCGGTAATGCCGCCGAACAATTCGGCATCGAACTGGTGCAAAAGGTGGGGTAGGGGAGCGTTACCCGGACAAGAGAGAAAGCATGGCTTCTTCGCATCGCCCGTTTCATCATGATCTTTTCCCCGCCCACATCCGTTATCCCGTTCTGGTATTGACCTATGTGCTTCTCAAACCGCTGCTGTGGCTGGTCGATACGGCCGGGTATTCGGATCGACTCTGGGCCGCCATCAGCCGCAAGATGAAGGCCAAGATGCTGGCCGGGCATGATTTCGGCGATTACCGTCCCAGCCGGCACGATGTGGTGGTCTGTACGTTTCCCAAATGCGGCACGAACTGGACCATGCAGATCGCGTATCAAATCGCCATGCGGGGCGGGGGCGAGTTCCGGCATATTCACGATGTGATTCCGTGGCCGGATTTTGCCAGACAGGACCTCATCGTGCCCCTGTCGGACGATACCGCTCGCCAGGCTGCGCCCACCGGCCTGCGAGTGATTAAAACGCATTTGGAGTGGGAGCGGATTCCCTACACCCCAAACGCCCGCTATATCTGTATTCTGCGCGACCCCAAGGATGCCTTTGTGTCGAGTTACCTCTTTATCCGCGATGTCATGTTCGGCCCGCTGATGCCCGCCGTGCCGGTCTGGCTGCGACTCTTCTTTTCCGAGGCCGCGCCGTTCAACTGGTCCGCCCACCTGCACGGCTACTGGAAAGACCGCTATCTGCCCAACCTTCTGATCCTGACCTTTGACGAGATGAAGCAGGACCTGGCCGCGGCCGTGCGCCGCATTGCCGCGTTTATGCAGGTCGAGTTGACCTCAGACGAGTTTACCGAGGTATGTGAGAAGAGTTCGTTTGCCTATATGAAAGGCATGGACGAGAAGTTCAAGCCGCCGGCGCTCAGCCCGTGGTCGTCGCCCAACCGGCAGATGATCCGCCGCGGAGTCAGCGGAGGGTCAGCCGAGCTCTTATCCCCTGAACAGCAGGACTTTATTGATGCGACGTGCAAAGCCGAGCTGGCACGGGTCGGCAGCGATTTTTCGTACGATGCGGCGTGGGGCAAGCAAGTGGGCGGGGAGCACACGGTAACAGCCGCGTAGAGTGTCGAACAACACGGGGTGTAGAGATATTTCTCGACTATTCTCAATATAGGCACCAATGGTAAAGTGATCCGCATGCCGAGAGCACAGCCCATGGAAAAGCCTCAAGCCGCCCAAACGGGCGGTCGGGCGTTATATGAACACGACTTCTCCGCCTGGGTTGAAGAACAGGTGAGAGCGCTGCGATCCGGCCAGACGCACAGGCTGGATATCGAGAACCTGGCTGAGGAGATTGAGGATATGGGGAGAAGCCAGCGCCGAGCGGTGAAAAGCGCACTCATCATCATCCTGAGTCATCTCCTGAAGTATCGCTATCAGTCCAACCGTCGGACCAATAGTTGGCGGGCAACCATACGAGAGCACCGCCGCCGCGTGCGCGACGAACTGGCCGACAGCCCAAGTCTGCGCCCGTATAGTGAACGCATTCTTGATGATTGCTACCAGGACGCGCGTGAAGCGGCAGCGGATGAGAGCGGCTTGCCCATTGCGACATTTCCGGGCGCTTGTCCCTTCGCTTTGGAGCAGGTCCTCGATCGGAATTTTTTGCCGGAGTCGAACTGAGAGGAGCATGTCAATGAACGTGATCGATGGCGACAGCCACTTTATGGAGCCGCTTGATCTTTACCCTCGCTATATTGATCCGGCATTTCGAGAGCGGGCCATGCGGGTGGAAAAGGACGCGACCAGCGGTGAGCCGACCATCCTGGTGGACGGCAAACCCTTAAAGCTGGTCAACACCGCCGACCTGTTAGCCGCAGTGGTGGCCTATGGACAGAAGGAAATGGGCCGGGACGTCAGCCATTTCGATCAATATCTGGCGCTCAGCCCGGATTGGCAGAACATGGACAAGCGGGTCGAGTTTTTGGATGCTGAGGGTATTCATGCCCAGGTCATCTACCCCACGCTCGGCCTCTTATGGGAAGGCACTGTGGAGGACCCGGTCTTTGCCGATGCCCTGAGCCGGGCCTATAACACCTGGGCGTTTGAGTTGTGCGCCAACCATAGCGACCGGCTTTTTCCCGCGGCGCATATTTCCCTGCGTGACGCGGAGCTTGCCGTGCGTGAACTCAACCGGGTCGCCAAGCTGGGCTGCCGGACGATATTTGTTGCCGCGGCCCCCATCAACGGTCGCAGCTTCGGGCACCCTGATTTGGACCCCATCTGGGCGGCGGTGCAGGACTTGGACCTGAGCGTCGGTATCCACCTGACCGGGCATAAGCATTCGACCGGGCGCGAATGGTACCGCGACCGCGACCCCGGCATGATGTTCGTGACCATGAATCTGATCCAGGACCCACGCATGGCACTCACCACCATGGTCTACGATGGCGTGCTGGAACGCTTCCCTCGCCTGCGGGTGGCTACTATAGAAGCCATGGTCGGCTGGATTGGAGAATGGCTGGAACGGCTCGATTACCGGTATAAATATATGGGCCATACCTCGCAGATGGAGCGCCCGGCCTCCGAATACTTTGAGCGCAATATCTGGATTAACGGCGATCCCGAAGAGAGGATGTTTCCCCTCATCGTCCAGTTTGCCGGGGATGAAAAATTTTTTGTCGGCTCGGACTATCCCCACGCCGAAGGCTTTGTGGAGCCCGTGCGCAAAGCGCGCGAAACCTTGTCTTCGCTGCCGCCCGAGTCGGTGGATAAAATTCTGGGGGGGAATGCCAGTCGCTTCTTTGGGATTTGACGGGCCACCACCGCGGTGGTGGCCCGGTGAGGCAGGGGGACGCTCCCAGTCTCAGCTCGTGCGCCTCCCCGGTCCGGGCGGCTGAGCGGCCGGCCAATGCCGCGCGTTCCGGAATCACTGAAAGGCAATCGTGACTCTGGAGAGGCTCCTTGGAATTGTTCTCACTTTGAGTGTGGGTAGCGGGAGCATGGCAGACAGCGGAGGCGGATTGAATTCATCGGTCAAAACTGTCCTGAAGACACAAAAATTAATCTCTGTGGCCACCAAGCGCGCCAATGGCGACTGGAGCCGTTCAGCCCCTATCTGGTTCGCGTATGAGGATGAGGCCGTCTATTTCATCACTGCTCCGACCTCATTCAAAGCCCGCCGGATTCGGAAGGGGCGTCCGGTCCTGGTCTGGCTGGATGAGAAGCGAGAGCCAGCTTTTAGTGGAGAAACCCAGATCGTGACCGATCCCGTGACCTTAGATCGGATCAATGCGGCGTTTAAGGACAAATACTGGGCGGCCTGGTTTACGTATTGGGCCATGCCGCTGGCCGGACGAGTTCAGGCCGGCACTATGGTTGCCGTCCAAGTTATACCCCACCGATAGAGGATCGTTGTATGGCAGCGGCGTGGCAGGAGAACAGGGGCTTCCGTTCACTCTGGATGGTGCTTGCCGGTGTGGTTATCGCATCGTTCGGCGCGTTGCTCTATTACGGCCGCGAGGTCTACCAGATGGCACCGCCGGTTCCGGAGCATATCCTGACCCCTGGCGGTACGGTCGTCTTCACCGGAGACGATATTCGAGCCGGCCAGGACGTGTGGCGCTCAATTGGCGGACACGAACTGGGCTCCATCTGGGGCCATGGCTCCTACACGGCGCCGGACTGGACCGCTGACTGGTTGCACCGCGAGGCAGTCTGGCTGCTCGATCACTGGGCATACGAGGAAAGGGAGCGTGGCTACGAGGATCTCGCAGGAGAACAACAGGCCGCACTTCGGGCTCGGCTCCAGCATGAAATGCGGACGAACACCTATGATCCTGCGACCCAAACGATAACCATATCGGAGCTGAGAGCGAAGGCGCTTCACCAGGTGCAGGCGCACTACCTTGGCCTGTTTGGCCTAGACCCTCAGTATGCCTCCCTGCGCGAGAGCTACGCGATGCCGGCAGGGACGGTGGCCACGCCCGAGCAAGCTCGCCAACTCACCGCCTTCTTCTTCTGGGCGACCTGGGCGTGTGTGACCGAACGTCCCGACGAGGTCATAACGTATACAAACAATTGGCCGCCCGAGCGCCTGGTTGGAAACGTTCCAACCGGGGTGATGATCGTCGTTTCGGTGGCGAGTTTTATCCTGCTGTTGGGCGGTATTGGTGGGCTCACCTGGTTCTACGCGGCAACTCGGGAATTCTGGCGCAATATGCATGACCGGCCATCCGGCGACCCCCTATGGGGGATAACCCCCACCCCCTCAATGTATGCAACCCAGAAGTACTTCTGGGTCGTTGGAGCGCTGCTTATTGTCCAAATGCTGATGGGCGTTGTCACGGCCCATTACGGAGTCGAAGGAACCGGCTTTTACGGTATCCCCCTGGCCGACTGGCTGCCGTACTCGCTGGCCCGGACCTGGCACGTTCAACTCGGCATCCTGTGGATTGCAACGTCCTGGCTGGCTACCGGTCTGTGCCTGGCTCCGGCCATTGCCGGGCGGGAACCCGGCCGCCAACGTCTGGGCGTCAACTTCCTCTTTGTCGCCCTTGTCTTTGTTGTCGTCGGCTCGATGGCTGGCCAAGCCCTGGCAATCCATCATCAGCTGGAGGGCGGAATCAACTTCTGGTTTGGGCACCAGGGGTTTGAGTACGTTGAACTGGGACGTTTCTGGCAGATTCTGCTGCTTGTCGGCCTCTTTCTCTGGGTGGGTCTCATGCTCCGCGCGTTGTGGCCGGCGCTGCACACCGCCCAGGGAGCCAACAAACAGTTGCTCGGCATCTTTGTCTTGGCCGTGCTCTCCATTGCCCTGTTTTACGCCGCGGGGTTGATGTGGGGGCGGCACACGAACCTGGCCATTGCAGAGTATTGGCGCTGGTGGGTCGTCCATCTGTGGGTGGAAGGCTTCTTCGAGGTGTTTGCCGTCACGGTGATTGCTTTTGCGTTCACCCGCCTGGGGCTCGTCCGGGTCCACTCGGCCACCATGGCCATATTATTTACCACGATTCTGTATCTGACCGGTGGTGTCCTCGGGATGTTTCATCACCTCTACTTCACCGGGACAACGCCCATTATTCTGGTCCTCGGTGGTACGTTCAGCGCCCTGGAACTCATGCCGCTGGTTCTCATCGGCTTTGAAGCCTATGAGAACTGGTCGATGGTCCACCTCACGCCTTGGGCCAAGCACTATAAATGGCCGATTTACTGGTTTGTTGCGGTGGCTTTTTGGAATCTGGTCGGGGCTGGCCTGTTTGGCTTTCTCATTAACCCCCCCATTGCGCTGTACTATATGCAGGGTCTCAACACGACCCCTGTGCATGCCCACACGGCCCTGTTTGGCGTGTACGGCATGCTCGGGATCGGTTTGTCCCTGTTGAGTCTACGGCTGCTCACCATGCGGCAGGAGTGGAACACAACAGCACTCGGATTTGCGTTCTGGGCGATGAATATCGGCATGGGGTTGCAGGTTGTCCTCAGTTTACTGCCGGTCGGGCTTGCGCAGACCTGGGCGAGCGTCGAACACGGGATGTGGTATGCTCGCTCGGCTGAGTTCTTACAGACGCCTGTGCTTGATACGTTTCGGTGGCTGCGCGTGGTCGGAGACACGCTTTTCGCCATAGGGATACTGGCGTTCGGCTGGTTTCACCTTGGCCTCTCAGCGGGCTGGTCAGTCAAAGGGAAACGGACCGATATCTCCGCCGCGGAAGTGTAGACGCCGCCGGCGCTGCGAGAGATATGTATGCAGAAATTTTTCAAGTTTGAGTGGGAAGCCATTGCCGGTCTCATCGCCCCTGTTATCGCCCTCGTGATGCATTTCCTCCATGTAGTGGAAGTGGATGTCTTGCTGGTCATTGCGGTCGTGTTGTTCGCGCTGTTCTTCATCCGGGACCTGCGACGGGAGCCGCTCATGGAACAGATGCACGACAGTCTGAGCAAGACCGAGAAAGGGGCTCTCGACATCCAGTCCGCGCGCGCTCCGCCCGACACCCTCCTGATGGGTCCACAGCAGCTTCGAGCCGAAAGCGAACGATTTGCCCGGCAGGCCCAGGGAGAAATGCGCTGGTTCCACGTGTGTCTGTCAATGTTCAAACCTCAGGTACTTTTCGAAGTCCTCCTGCGTCCGTGGACCTATATGCGGGCGGAATGGACCGGCGCGGTTTTTGTCGAGGTCGGAATCCAAGACGGTCAGGAGGCGCAATGACGAACGAAGAACTCGTGAGAGCGGCTTGCCAAGTGATCTGGAGCGAGGGAGACGTATCTCGCATAGGCGAGTTTTACGCCGAGGACTTTCAAGCCCACTATCCCATGACCAACTGGGGCCGCGGCCTGGAGGGCGCAAAAAATTTAGCGCTTGAGATTCGTAACGCCTTTCCAGACTATTGTGAGCGCATAGACGAACTGATCTCTGCCGGAGAGCGTATCATTGTTCGCCTGACTATAACCGGTACCCATACGGGCCCGCTGCCCAATCTCCCGGCAACCGGCAAGTCGGTCGAATTTACGGATGTCACAATTTGTCGCATTAAAGACGGCAAAATAGTCGAACAATCGGGCCTGAGCGACTATCTGACCTTATATCTCCAGCTCGGTGTCATCGAACTGCCTGGCGCTGGCTAGCGTGTTTCACGCGAGGCTGGGGCCGTGTCGTTCCGCTCTCGTTACGCCGGCGCAAGCTGGCATGACGGTAGGAACCGGCTATACGGGATCGTGAATTGCTTTAGCTACTCTACGTCAAGTGCTCTGAGGCCGGATTCGAGACGCGTTTTCGCCGCGCCTCGGGTTATGCTCCCCAGCGTCATGAGCTCGCCGCGCAAGCGTTAGACGCGGCTGCCGCCCGTGAGGCCGTCAAGTCCTTTCTGGCCTCCTGGATGGGGCTGTTAAGCGGCCAGCCAGAGCATCTGCTCTTCACCTGTCCCGGTCTTGCTGCCAGAGATGTGCAGCGCTCCGGCGAACGGTTTGCCGCGGGTGGCCTGGCTGTCGATCTGGTAACGGATTGGATGAAGGCCTGGCCGCTCTTGGGCCGGGCGTACGTGGCCCCGACAACCTGCCAGGACCACAGTGCGTCTTGCCTTCCGGGCAGGCCAGTCACTTTCTGGGGATTTGATCGGCCACCCCCGTTGCCGTTTCAAATACGCGGATAAAGCCCACGAGGCGCTTTCTGTACAGGCTGGTATCCTTCCAATCGCCCTTCGCGCCCGTCGACGCAGCAACAAGCAGGTCTGCTGCTGCCGTCGCCGTGAGTCCTGCTTTTTTCAGATTCAGCTCACCTTTTCGGGCGGCATCTTGGAGAGCGGCGGAGAGTAGTTTGCAGAAATGTTCGCGTCCTTCGCGATACACATCCGCCGCTAATCCTGAGCCGGCCTGAATGATATCGTCGGCATGCGGTGCTGCCGCAATCATTTCTAACGGTTTCACCGCCCAGGCTTCAAAAGCCGCGGCAACACGCTTCCAGATTGGGCCGGAATGCCGGAGTTCCACCTCTGCCGCTTGCAACTGAGAGGTCATGATGGAACGTGCCAGGGCCAGAAAAATAGCCGACTTGTTCTCGAAATGTGCGTACAGCGCCGGTCTTGAAATATGAGCGAGACGGGCGATGTCCTCCATCCGCGTGCGCTCCAAGCCGTACTGAAAGAAACAGGCTTGGGCGGCTTCTAAAATCGCGGCGCGACGGCTTTCGCCCCGCGTGTGTTCTGCGGCCATGCTCATAGCCGAGACATCATGACAGACCCTGCCGGCCTGTCAATTTCCTTGCTCGTTATGGGACAAAGAAATAACTTATTGACATAATAAGTCAATATGTCAAAATGTTACCTCTCAACAGAAGCGGCAAGGCTGAAGGAGGACAGGCCATGGCGTGGAGCGAAAAGGACATTCTGGATCAAACCGGGCGTGTTGCGATTGTCACCGGCGCAAACAGTGGTATTGGTCTGGAGACGGCCCGCGTTCTCGCACAAAAAGGTGCCCGGGTTATCCTCGCCTGTCGGAATAAAGAAAAAGGAGAAGCCGCTTGTGCGAATATTCTGCAAAGCGCCCCGCAGGCCAAGATCGAATTTCAACCGCTCGACCTATCGAGCCTGGAGTTTATCAAAACGTTCGCCGAGAATTTTACCGCCATCCACCAAAATCTAGACCTGCTGATCAACAACGCAGGGGTCATGATGGTACCTGCGTTGGAGCGGACAGCAGACGGTTTCGAGCGGCAGTTTGGGACGAATCATCTCGGTCACTTTGCGCTGACCGGGCGCTTACTGGCGCTATTACTCAAAACAGAAAACTCGCGCGTCGTGACCGTGAGCAGTGTCATGCATCGGTATAGTCCCATGCAGTTCGACAATCTGGATGCGGAAAAGAAGTATTCGCCGAACAAGGCGTATAGCTATAGCAAGCTGGCCAATCTGCTGTTCATGCGAGAGCTGCAACGTCGCTATCACACAGAGAAAGGCCCTCTGCTCTCCACGGCGGCCCATCCTGGTTCAACCCGGACCAATCTCCAGCAGTATAAACCGAGCTTTCGGGTGATGATGAGTTTTCCGTTCATGGCGCAAGACCCTCCTGCCGGTGCGCTGCCAACGCTCTATGCGGCCACGGCTGGGGATGTCAGCGGAGGTGACTACTTCGGTCCTGGCGGTCCGTTCGAGATGACCGGGCCGCCGGCCAGGGCGTATATGAGCAAACACGCCCGTAACGACGAAAACGCCCAAAGGCTTTGGGAACTGTCAGAGCGGCTGACTGGAGTGACCTATGCGATATAAAGTCGAGGAAAACGTATGATCACTATCATTTCCGTATTAGCCGGCCTCTCCGTACTCGCCGCGGCCTACCATCCGCTCGTACCGATCATCCTGCAATCCGAGCAGCACGGCCTGCTGAGCGATGGCGTCATGCTCATCACCCTCAAGAAGCGGGACTCGTCGGAGATGAAAACCTTTCCGGTGGATTATCTGCGCGAGGGGAATGTGGTCTATATCGGGAGTGACTCCGGCTGGTGGAAGCACCTTGAGAGCGGTGCGGAAGTCTCCATGCTCATTCAGGGAACGGAGGTCACCGGCTGGGCCACCCCCATTCTCAGCGATCCCGAGCGAAGCAGCGCGGGGTTCAGGAAACTCCGCCCGTGGACCTATATGCGGGCGGAGTGGACCGGCGCGGTTTTTGTCGAGGTCAAAATTCAAGACGCTGAAGGAGCGCCATGACGAACGAAGGACTGATGAGCGCTGCCCGGCTAGACCAGCATCTTCCGACTTTGCTCTAAGATATGTTCTTCATCTCTTTGGATATCAATGGGCTCGGAGATATCGCGCCCCCGTTTAATAGCCGGGCGCTCGGCAATGGCGGCTATCCAGCGTTGCAAATGTGTTAGGCCTTCAATGTTAATGCCCGACCACTCGTGAATACACACCCAACTCCAGTTGGCGATATCGGCGACGGAGTACTCACCGGCCAGGTATTCATGCTCCGCCAGCCGGGTGTCGAGCACTTCAAATAAACGCCGGCCTTCGTGCTGATAGCGATTGATGGCGTACGGAATGTGTTCCGGCGCATAGCGGTAGAACACGTTAGCCTGGCCCATCATCGGGCCAACCCCGCCCATTTGGCACATCAGCCATGGCCTTTGTTGACAGCAACCGGAGCGGGCCGTACAAAAAGGACCCGCTCAGCGCGGCCCGACCCGACCGACGGAGGTTTCGATGGGACAGGTGAAGGAATTTGGCGTGAGCTTCCAGCATCTGACGGCCCGGGAATGTATGGCGACGGCCCGGCAGGCCGAAGCCGACGGCTTTGGGACCTATTGGGTGCCGGAAGATTATGTGCACCGCGGGGCGTTCAGTTTGGCCAGCGCCATTGCGGCCCGCACGACCTCGCTCCGTATCGGCATAGGCGTGCTCAACCCCTATACGCGTCATCCCGTCCTGACGGCGATGGAGCTGGGTTCCTTGGAAGAAATATCCGCCGGCCGCGCGGTGCTGGGTATGGGCGCCAGCGTCGCCCCCTGGATTGAGGGCCAACTCGGGATTCCGTACACCAAACCGGCCACCTCAATGCGGGAAGGCGTGGAGATTATCCGGGCGCTCTTTCGGGGTGAGGAAGTGACGTATACCGGACAGGTGTTCCAGACCACGGCCGCCCGCTTCAATTTCCAGCCCCCCCGGCCGGACGTGCCGATTCACCTGGGGGTGCTGGGCCCACAGAACCTGGCCCTGGCCGGCCAGATTGCCGACGGGGCCCTGCTGGCCGTGCTGCTGAGCCCGGCCTATGTGCGCTACGCGGTGGAGTGTCTCAGACGGGGAACGGATGCCGCGGGCAAAGCCTGGGCGGACTTTGAGGTCGGCGGCCTGCTGACTATTGCCGTTGCCGAAGACGCGGTCGTTGCCCGTGAGGCCGTCAAACCCTTTCTGGCCACCTGGGTCGGGTTGTTAAGCGGCCAGCCGGAGCATCCGCTCTTCTCCTGTCCCGGTCTTGCCGCCAGAGATGTGCAGCGTTTCGGCGAGCGGTTTGCCGCCGGCGACCTGGCCGTTGATCTCGTAACGGATTGGATGATCGATACCTTTGCGATTGCCGGCGACCCGGCGCACTGCCGTCGCAAGCTGGCCGCCCTGGTCGACGCCGGACTCACCAGTCCAGTCGCGTTCGAGGTGCCGGGCATCGGGCCCGCGGCCACCCTGGAGGCGGTCAAGACCCATCTCATGCCGCACTTTTTGTAATCCTGCGCTCGCCGGCCACCGGCCCTTACCGAGCCGGCGCAAGGGGTGCGAGTGTCGGTCGGCAGCCTCGGCCGCCGTGTCAGCGACAAAGTCGAAGAGTCCGCTCCAACACGCTGCGGCGGCCTTCGACTGCGCTCTGCCACGCTCGGGCCGAACGGGCCCGGGAGGATCGTGTCCAAATGTTTTCCGTTTGGATTTGGCCGAGCGGTGGCGGTATGTGGTGACAAAGCAAAAGCAGCAATGTTGAAATACGGCTTTCATTTTTATACGCTCGCCTCTTGGACTCTCCCAAACTATCGCTGCTCCAACCGTATGATGTCCCTCCGATCGGCCATCTCCATCAGCAGGCGAACCCGCCCATGCTCCTTGTCTGTGAGCACGCGGGAAACGCCATCCCGTCACGACTCGGCACGCTCGGGCTCTCGCCGGCTGAACTGCAAAGCCATATTGGTTGGGATATCGGCGCTTTAGCCGTTGCGCGGAAGTTGGCGCATACTCTTCCGGTCGAACTCATCTATCAAGAATACTCACGCTTGGTGGTGGATTGTAATAGACCGCTCGGTGTGCCGGATTTGATTCCCGAAGCCTCAGCCGGGGTCAGAGTCCCGGGCAACCTTCGTCTTTCAGATGCGCAACGAGCACAACGTATACGGGAGATTTGGCAGCCTTTCAGTGCTATCATCAAGCAGACACTCGACGACCGAGAGCAACGATCAGCGCCGACTGTTCTGGTGTGTATCCACAGTTTTACCCCAAGGCTGAACGGAGTCGATCGACCGTGGCATATGGGGCTGTTGTTTAATCGCGATGATGCGATGGCGACGCTGCTGGCCCATCACCTGCGCGTCGAAGCACCCGATACCGTCATCGGTATGAACGAGCCCTACGTTGTGGCTGATGATGAAGACCATACCATTCCGCGGTTCGGTGAGGCGCGTGGTATCCCGCACGTATTAATCGAGATACGGAACGATCTTCTTCGCAACACAGCGGAACAGTCGCGCTGGGGGCGGGTATTGGCCCGTTCGCTTCAGCGCTGTCTTGAGGAGCTGGGACTATGCGCTTGAGTCGCGATCTGCCGCTCCGCAGAGGCGAGTCGGCTTTTCTCATTATCGACGTGCAAAACTACTGCGCGCATCCCGATGGGGAAGAAGTCCGTTCGATACCGGAAGCAGAACGCGACTTCTTCCTTGCCGCCCTCACACCTGCCGTCAAGAACATTGCCCGTCTACAGCACTGCTGCCGCGCCGCGGGCATAGAAGTGATGTTCTGCGTGATCGAAAACCTCACCCAAGACGGGCGGGACCGTGGCCTCGACTATAAAATCACTGGCTTTAACGTCCCGAAAGGCTCCTGGGACGCCCAGGTGCTCGATGCCATTGCCCCGGTGGGCGATGAGATTGTCATCAGTAAGACGGCCTCGAGTGTGTTCAACTCCACGAATATCGATTATGTGCTGCGTTCTCTCGGAATCAAACAATTAGTGATTGCTGGGGTCGCAACCGATCAATGCGCGGAGAGCGCCATCCGTGACGCCTGCGACCTTGGCTATCTTGTCACCATGGTCACCGACGCGTGTGCCACCTACTCAGCTGCCCGACAGCAGGCCAGCGAGCGGGCGCTCAAGGGCTACTGTCGCCAAGTCGTAACAGCAAACCTGATTGCCGAAATTGAGCGCCTCAGCAAGGGCCTGGATGATTAGCGAAGACATTATTATGGTCGTCTGCGCGGATTTGGCGAACCAGGTTCGTGGCAAGGGCTTCCCCGCCAGCGAGCGAGAAACGCGGGTCCGCCGGGGTGTTGGTTGGGTGCCGACCAATAGCCTCATCACCTGTTTCAATACGATTGCGGATGGTCCTTTTGGGTCTCTCGGCGACCTGTTGCTCATTCCGGACGAGCGTGCGGAAGTACGGGTTACTTTTGATGACGGCAGTGCCCCAGAGCATTTCATGCTTGGGGACATTCGGACTCTGGACGGTGCGGCCTGGGATTTTTGTCCGCGCTCGATCTTGCAAAGTGTCTTAGCCGACCTGCTCTCCGAAGCCGGCGTGCAACTGAAAGTGGCCTTTGAACACGAGTTCTGGAGCGTTGCCGACAAGACGGCCTCGTGGTCGAGCTTCAGTTTAGGCAGCTTCAGACAGAGCGCCGAGTTCGGACAGACGCTTCTCGCCGCCTTGCGGTCAGCCGGCCTCACACCCGATACCTTCTTGCCTGAATACGGTCAGGATCAATATGAGGTCACGGTTGCGCCCAGCATTGGCCTCCGCGCCGCCGATGAGTGTGTCATTGTCAGGGAAATGGTCCGTGCCGTCGCCAAAAGAACAGGACGAAAAGTGAGTTTTTCTCCAGTTGTGAACGAGGGCGCCGGAAACGGACTCCATATTCATATCAGCCTTGTTGATCGGGACGGGGTTCCCTGTACCTACGCCGCCAACAGTCCTGCGCGCTTGAGCAGCGTGGCTGGGAGCTTCTTTGGCGGTATCCGGAAATACCTGCCGAGCCTGCTTGCGCTGACGGCATCCAGCGTTGTTTCGTATGAGCGATTACAGCCGCATCGGTGGAGTGCGGCTTTCAACAACTTTGCTGAGCATGACCGAGAGGCCGCGCTGCGCGTGTGTCCTGTAATTGGACTAGCAGGATTCAACGCAGAGTCACAATTCCACGTGGAATATAGAGCCGCAGACGCAACCGCCAACCCCTATATGCAACTGGCCGTTCTGGCCAGCGCTGGCTTACAAGGCATCCGAGACAATGAACCGGCACCAACACCGACGCCCGGTGACCTCAGTCTGCTGACGAACGACCAACTTACGAAGATCGATGTCGTCAGATTGCCGTCCGACCTGCGGTCTGCCCTAGACGCTCTCGCTAATGCACGGTGGCGGCGAGCTTGGCTTCCAGGGGAATTCGTAGATGTGTTCCTGGCTCACAAGGCTGGGGAGATCGCATTTCTTCAAGACAAAGATACCGCCGACATCAGGCGCATGTATGCGGATGCGTACTGATCGCCGTGCGGTTGAGAAGGCTGGCGCTCGTCTCCGAACCTTACTTGATGCCTTCGCCACTGGGGTCATCGACGATGAAGCGCCACGTCCCGTCCGCCTGCTTACGCACGACCTCTACACTGTGCAGCGGCGTCGTGACCGGATTCCCGTCGGGTCCAGGACTGGTACTGCTGCCCTTCACCCGCGTGACTGCCACCGACCCGTCCGTACTCGGGACCGCCGTGACGGCCTCGACGTTAAACGTGGCCTGGGCGTTAATAAAGCCCTGCATGACCTCGCGGATGGCGGCGTGGCCGGTGACCACTTGGTCGGGCGACACCACAAAGGTGGCATCCGGCTCATAGAGCGCTATCGCCGCGTCCAGGTCGCCCGCTTTCAGCGCCTCAAGCAACAACAGATCACACTCTTCGGGTTTCTGTGCTGGCATATCCGTTCCCTCCTTTGATTTGAGTTACAACCTCAGACCGTCTTAGGCCGCACTGTCAGGCCGGTCCCCTTCGTAATACGGCGAGCGGCCTGGTTTGTCTTTGAGATGGACGAAGACCTTGTGCGAGAACCACTCGGTATACTCACGGACCGTCACCGGCCGATACTGGGGCGGATGCTCCGCGTCGCAGCAGGTCTCCACGCACTCAATCAGGGTGTCCGGGCTGGGACTGTAGAAAAACGGAATCGCATACCGGTCGCGCCCCGACCGGTTGATGGCCCGGTGAAACGTCGCCCGAAACCGACCGTTACTCCACAGGCGGAGAATTTCGCCCGCATTGACCAGAAACGTCCCGGACAGCGCCGGGGCCCGAATCCATTTTTTCTCCGACGTGCGCAGTTCCAGACCGGGTACCTCGGATTGGGCCAGAAACGTAATAAAGTCGCCGTCAATATGCGGCGAGGCATTAAACTGGTTTTCCTCACAGGGAGTTCCGGGATAGTGGGACAAGCGCAGAATCCCCATTGGCCGCGAGTGCAGAAAGGCGTTATCAAAGAAATGTACGGGGAGGCCCAGGGCGGTGGCGTACACTGGCAGGAGGCGCAGGCTGAGCGCTTCCATGGCGTCAAAATACTTGAGCAGGGTCTCCCGAAAGCCGGGCAAATCGGTCGGCCATTGATTGCCGCCCTGATAGAGCGGGTCGGGCGATCCACCGTCCCGACCCCTGGCCTGGACCTCACGCCCGATAAAAAACGCCTCGCCAATATCCGGCTTGCGGTCAGGCTCGTCCTGGCTGTACTTGGGCTGCTGAAGCCCCGGCGGCATATAGCCGATGCCTTTACCATCCACCTTAACGGAAAGTTTACGCTCAGGCGGCAGCGCGTGAAAACGGGCGTTTTCCTCGAACATGCGATCAACCAGTTCCTGTGGCACGCCGTGGTTTTTAATAAAAAAGAAACCGATATCTTCCAGTGCCTGGCAGACTGCTCGACCCAGGCGATCCAGCGCGCCGGGCTCCCCGGCCAAAAACGGCCCGAGGTCTAACACCGGAATAATATCTTCAGCGCTTACTGGGTAGGATTTTTTCACAAAGACGCGGTCCGTGTTCACTTGGCTCATAGCTTCCCCTCGCTGGCTGTTGCCCCAAGCATATACAACCACCGCGCTGAGAAGCAAGAGAACGACCTGGGTCTCGGGTGAGATTTCTTTTTCTCTTGTCTGCTGCTACGGAAGGTCTGGCAGACACAAGAGAACGAACAGGACGTTGCCCTGTTCCAGCCTGAGAGGAGAAGCATATGACGACAGAGGTAGCCCTGATCGTCGGGGGCGGTCCAGGAACAAGCGCGAGTTGCGCCCGGATTTTTTCCCGTGAGGGTATGCAGGTGGCCGTTGCGGCACGCACCCCGGATAAACCCGCGCTCAAGAAACTGGCGAGCGAGTATGGGGTGCGTTGTTATCAGTGCGACGCGCGGGAGCCCGATGCGGTGACGGCGCTGTTTCAAGCGGTGCAGGCTGACCTCGGACGGCCCACACTCGTTGTGCACAATATCGACGGCCGGACCCCGGACATTTTCCGCAAAGACTTCGCCGAGGCCGACCCCAGCCTGGTGCTCGACACCCTCATGAACTCCACGTATAGCGCCTTCCTCGTGGGCCAACAGGCGACACAAAGCATGCTGGCCAGCCCGCCCGCTGCCGACGGTCATCGGGGGACCATTATCTTCACCAATGCGAGCGCGGCCTTTAAGGGCTACCCGCGGAGTGGCGCGTTTGCGATGGCCTGTCACGGCAAATCGGGTCTGGCAGAGAGTATGGCCAGAGAACTCATGCCCAAGGGCATCCATATTGCCCACGTGCCGATTGACGCGGCGATTGGTTGGACCCAGGAAGACGGAACCCGCTGGCATCGTCTGGCCGGGACAACGGTGGACGACAATATGGCAGACCCGGACTCTATTGCCGAGACCTATCTGCAACTCCACCGTCAGCCCCGCTCGACCTGGGCCTTTGAGGTTGTGCTGCGGCCGTGGGTTGAACCCTGGTAGAGCAGATTGCGGCTTGACTCTCCTGCGGAATTCGCATGAAGTGCAGAGAGTTTTCAACGAAAAGGAGGAGAGTATGAAATATGGTATTGTCATGTTCGCCACGGATTACGCCATCCGTCCTGACGATTTTGCCAAAGAGTGCGAAGACCGCGGCTTTGAGTCGGTCTGGTATCCGGAACACACTCATATCCCGGCCAGTCGGCGCAGCCCGTGGCCGGGCGGCGGAGAGCTACCCAGAGACTATTGGCATACTCATGATTTATTCACCTCACTGATGGCCGCCGCGGCCGCCACGACAAGCCTCAAAGTCGGCAGCGGCATCTGTCTGGTGCAGGAGCACGACCCGATTAAGCTGGCCAAGGAGGTCGCCACGGTAGACCAGCTCTCGAACGGCCGCCTGCTGTTTGGGATCGGCGGCGGCTGGAATGCCGAAGAAATGGAAAACCACGGGACTCCTTTTGACCGCCGCTGGAAGATTCTGAGAGAAAAAATCGAGGCCATGAAAGCCATCTGGACCGAGGAGGAAGCCGAGTATCACGGGGAGTTTGTGAACTTCGATCCGATCTGGTCCTATCCCAAACCGCTGCAGAAACCCCATCCCCCCATTCTGTTGGGGGCCCACACTCCAGGCGGTTTGAATCGGGTCGCCAACTACTGCGACGGCTGGATTCCGATTGGGCCACGAATTCCCGACCTCAAGGGCTGGATCGGCGATATGCACGCGCGAGCGGAAAAGTTCGGTCGTCAGGCCTCGGACCTGGCCGTCTCCGCTTTTATGGCTCCTGCTGAGGAGGCGGTTATCAACCAGTATCAGGAACTCGGGATCGAACGCTCGATCTTCGCCGTCCCGTCCGAGAGCCGGGACAAGGTCTTGCCGATTCTGGATAAGTACGCCGCGTTTATGTCGAGTATGAGCTAGATGAACCAATCGTCAGGAGGAAGAGCGTATGATCGATTTACACTACTGGCCCACCCCGAACGGCAAGAAAGTTACCATTCTATTGGAAGAGTGCGGCATGCCGTACAAGATGATCCCGTGCAATATCGCCCAGGGGGATCAGTTCACGGACGAGTTTCTCAGGATCTGCCCCAATAATCGGATGCCGGCCCTGGTGGACCACGAGCCGCTCGGCGGGGGCGAGCCGATCAGCATTTTCGAGTCCGGGGCGATGATGATGTATATCGCCGAGAAGGCCGGCCGGTTTTATCCCCAGGATGTCCGCGGCCGCTACGAGGTCAATCAGTGGTTGATGTGGCAGATGGCCAACCAGGGACCCAAGAGTGGCGAGTGCGGCCATTTTCGCCGCCTGGGCGACGACCAGGGCGATCAGACCTACGCGGTTCGGCGTTTTACGGATGAGGTCAATCGCCTGTTCGGCGTGCTGAACAATCAGTTATATCTCCAGCCCTATCTGGCCGGGAACGAATACACCATTGCCGACATGATCTGTTACCCCTGGACGATCAACTGGGAAGCCCAAGGCCAGGACATCAACGAGTTCACATACTTCAAGCGCTGGTTCGAGGAACTCTCGGAACGCGAGGGCGTTAAAAAAGGCATGGCCGTCGGCAGCGACCTCGGGTTCGATGTCACCAAGCTCTCACAGGAAGAGAAAGACCGCCTGCGCAAAATGCTCTACAACCAACGCGCCCGCCCCGTTCCGGAATAGTTGAAGCGTCGGGTGAGGCGACGCTCACCCGAGCTGCATCTTCGCCCGCTAAGTCTAGTGACCTGGGAATGAACATGAGACCCCGGAGTACCTCCTCGGGGTCCTGTCGCATATGGCGCTTTTACTCTGAGAGCTATCTACACTCTCCACTATCACTCTGGTAGAGCTGCGACGGACTCCGTGGCGGCAAGGATGCTTCGCAAGATAAGGACTACGTCCCGACGCTGTGGAGCGTGAGGGGGAAGTTCGGAGCGAAGGTTTAGGGGCATCAGTGTATCGATCTGCGATGTCTGTTATCGATCCAAGCCCAGCCAGCCTCGTGCGGCCTGGGAAATCCCCCCCTTGGTCAAAGGGGGGAGACGCAAAGCGCGGGGGGATGTTCCAAACAGGACGGATGGCTGACTAGGCCACTGCTTTTTGGTCCAACTGCTGCAAGCGCGGCATGACTTCAGCCGCGAACAGGCGCATGCTCCGCTCGCTGTCCTCATACGGCATGCCGCCATAGCTGAACACACCGGTGAAGGCATCGCAGCCGATCTTGGAACGGATCTCAAGGACTTTTTCAAAACACTGGTCCGGCGTGCCCCAGACCTGGAGGTTGAGGAAAAAGTCGGTCACGCCTTCGACGCTACCCATCGCCTCAGACATCTTGCCGTAGTATTCGTAGCCCTTGGTCTTGGCGAAATGGTCACCACCAAAATTGTAGTGCTTCATGGCCGACTGCCAGTAGGCACCGATGTAGCGTCGGGCCATCTCCTCGGCCCGGCCGGCATCCTTATCGCAGAAGACCCAGCCGCCGGCGACCGGCGCCGGGGCCTCGGTCCCGTTGGTCTCTCGGTAGATCGTCCGGTACGTGTCCAGCTCTGCTGCCACGTCTTCCCACGGCTTCTGGGGAATGATCAGGATGCCGACGCCCAGACGGGCCATGATCTCGGACGACTCGGGTGAAACCGCGGCGGCATACGTCCGGCCCTTAAAGGATTTGAACGGTTTGGGACGGATGTCTTTCTTGGGCTGGGTATAGTACTGGCCCTGATACTCGCAGTAGCCCTGTTCGAGTCCGGTCAGGACCATATCCGCGGCCTCAATAAAGCGTTCGCGCGACTCGCCCATATCGACCCGGAAGCCCTCGAACTCGACCTGCCCGGCGCCGCGGCCCAGCCCGAGAATCAGCCGCCCGTCGCACATATCGTCCAACATTGCGATTTCTTCCGCCGCCCGCATGGGATCGTGCCAGGGCAGCACGACGACCATAGAGCCCAGTTTGACCGTCTTGGTCCGGCCGGCCATATAGGTCAGGAACTGGAGCACATCGGGCACCATGGTGTAATCGGTAAAGTGGTGCTCAACGCTCCAAATCGAATCAAAGCCAAGCGGTTCGGCCAAATCGGCCAGCCGAATCTCATTCTTGTAGACCTCATAGTCCGAGATCTTCTGGGCCGGGTTTTGGCAGATCGTAGCCATGCCAATCTGCATTGGCGAATCGAGTTGTGTCATGCGGTGTGTCCTCCTTCGGGTCGTAGCAATCTTCTAACGCTCGTTCTCAGAAGTTCGGCAGCATAGCGCAGGTAAAAAAAGAAAGATAGCTGGCGATCCGCGCTCCCGGTCAGCGTGCGTCCCAGCAGACAGCCACCGACTATTTCCCTTCTCTGGTCTGGTAATACCCGAACGCGCTCCAGCCCCGAATCTCCGGGTTTACATGAACACGGCCAATTGGCACGTGGCTGCTGAAAACTACTCTACAAGATCGAAGAGCAGCCTATGCTTTACATTTAGGGTGCGTCGTATAGTAGCTTGCGTATAGGAGTGAGCGTATGAGCAAGCGACAATCCCGACAGGTGTTGTTCGGAGCACTGCTGACGACCGTCCTCGTGTGGGGTCATCCGGCCTCCGGACAAGAGTGGACACAATCGAAGTGGGGGCCGGAGGATGAGATCGGAAGCGCGAACTACATCACGCCTGAGCGCGTGAAGCTCACGGCCAGCCTGGTCAAGACCGGCAAGACGTACGCGCTCGGGATGGTGACCGGCCCCGCCCCGCCGGCCTACCCGCCCCGCCACTACAAGGTGTACGTCTGGGAGCTCGCGTCGGAGGGACCCAATAACATCACTGCCACCGACGACTTGGCCGTTACCTGGCTGGGGGGCGGCAGCCAGATCGACGGGTTCGGCCACGTCGGCATCAATCACGTGCACTATAACGGCTGGAAGACGCGGGCCCTCCTTTCGCTCACGGGTATCAAGAAGTTCGGCGTGGAGAACATCCCACCGATCGTGGCGCGTGGCGTGCTGCTGGACATGACGAAATACTATGAAGTTGACATCGTGCCCAACGGCACGGCCTTCAACAGCAAGGAGATCGACGAGGTCGCGACGAGACAAGATGTAGAAATCCGCGAAGGCGACGTGGTGTTGTTCCACACCGGCTGGCTGAAGCAATTCGCGCAGATGGGTGAGGGCGAGCCGGAGATAGGCTTTCCCGAACCGGGCATTGGCGTGGAGGGCGCGCGCTACCTGGCCGGGAAAGGCGTTGTTGCGGTCGGGGCGGACCCCTGGGCTCTGGAGGCCATTCCATTCGAGAAGGAGGCTGAGCGCTTTCCGGTCCACCAGGAGCTATTGGCCAGGAACGGTACCTACATCCTCGAGAACATGAACACGGCCGCGCTTGCCGCAGATGCGGCCTACGAGCTCATGTTCGTGCTCGGCGCACCACGCATGGCCGGAGCGGTACAGACGATTGTCAATCCCGTCGCGATCCGCTGAAGCCTGCTTCCTGGCCCAGTCATTGACGGAAGGACAAGCAGCCGTGCTTGATTTGGTCGGGCGTGGGGTCCTTGGACCTGTCGTTTCGCTTATCCGAAGAAACTGCCGCCCTCTCTCGGTTGCTGAAGAAGTACCGGGATGTTCCCATGTCCCTCGCAGACGGCTGTATCGTCCGGCTGGTCGAACGACACACACGAGGCGTCGTATTTACTTTAGACAGCGCCTTTACAGTCTACTGTAAGAACGGTCGCCAGCTTATTCCGACTTTGAGACCGGCAGCATGAGCACGGTCGGCCAGCCGGAAATTCTCCTGTCGGGACGTGCTCGGCTACCGCTACTCCAACCCCTGACAAGTGCGACCGTCTACTCAAACCGGCGGGCGTCTTCTCCGGCGTAGCGTGCAACCAGCGTATCAATTTGTGATGTCTGTTCGACTTTGTCGAGGATTTCGGCCAGACGGCGGGCGGGGAGGGCGCACGTCATCTCGGTGGCCTGCATGCCGGTTCGCGCCCGACTCAGCGCACAGCCGACACTCACGGCGACGTGTCCGTCTTTCGCCATGGCCACGATATGACACTGTGGCTTGCCCTCGATCTTGAGATCGGGCAGGGCGTCCGAGAGCACCATGGCGGCGTGCGGGTTGATACGGAGCAGCACGACGTCAGGATCAATCGGCGTTTCCGCCAGAATCCCATAGGTAACGGCCCCAGGCTTGTCCGCTACCGTTGGAATATGAGGGAAGACTTCCTCTGCCACCCAGCCGCTGTCCAGCAAGGTTGCCACGTCTTTGCCTTGTGCGGCCTCTTCCAAGGTTTTGAAACCATGAGTGAGACTGCCCACGCTACAGTTGCCGTGGTCTTCGGCAACCGTACTGAAGGTGCGTTCCCCGGCCTTGATCCAGAACACACAGCCGGCGGACACTCGCCCGGTCCGCCCATCCGGCGTGGGGTCGGCCAGCGGCTCGTCAAAGGCCGGGATGTTTTCCGGTCGGGCCAGGCTAAAGGTAATCGCCAGCGGTGCCGCCACCGGGCGTAGCGCCTTGGTGAGGCGCTCGGCTAAGCGGTTCCAATCCGTTGTGGTCATGGCATTCACTCCTTTTGAGAGCAAACGGTCTTACGTCGCAGTAATCTGGAATGCATGTGCGTCGATCTCGGTTGAGACTTCGATCTCGCCGTCCCGTACGCTCCAGTTGTCCCACGCCTGACCATCCATGAGCACTCGATAGCTACTCGGCTGCTGCAAGTTCTTGATGCGGAAGCTGGTTGGTCGTCCCTGGGCGGCCGGGTCCGCTGTATAGGTTCGCAAGATCAGGGTCTTTTTCTCCTGGTCGTAATACGCCTGCGACAAACCCATGTAGGGAAAGTCCACCCCGTATACGGTGGGATGGTCAAACTTCTCCAGGTTCGGCTCGGCATAGATGCGCGACCACGAGCCAGGACCGCCGACCTCGGCCACCATCAGATTGGCATTATACTGCCCGCGCGGATAGGGCTCGTTCAACCCAAAGCGATAATAGAACTCGCCGGCGTCGCGGTCCCAGGTTGGCTCGTAGTTGGCCTCGACATGGGCACGCATTTTCCTGACCGTCTCTGTATCACCCAGATCGTTGGCCATACTCAGGGCCCGCACCGTCATATACGGATGATCTTCGGTCGCGCCGGGCGCGAAGGTCATATGCGCCGTACCGTCCGGCTTTTCGACCAGATAGTCTCGCTTGGCGGCCTCGTAAAAGCGGCCGGCCATGGCCCGGTCACTCGGCAACAGGTAAAACCCCCACATAATCCAGCTAAAGACGGCGGGCAGGGTGTTATTGTAATCAATCAGCGGATCGTAATAGATGGTCACCCACTCGGGCAGGAGCGGGTCTTCGGACGGAGCAATATAGTTTTTCTTGGCGTACTCGTACCACTGCTCGAAAGCGCGGAACGTATCGCCGTTGTAGAAGGTATCGTAAAGCCTCAGACCGAGGCTGGTGACCGTGAGTCACAGCGGCCACACTTTGGTATTCTCTCAATGCGAGCCTTCGGGTCTGCTACACCACTGGTCGCTGATGTACTCATTCATGCTGGTGTGGGTGTAGTGAAACGTGTGCTCGCCATTATTCACCACAGAGAAGCCGTCGTTATATTTTCTGTCACCCGACACATACAGGTGTAAGCCCATGGTCAGCGACAGAAAGCCTTTATAGTAAATCGCCCCGGCGGCCTTGATCGGGTCGGGCTCATAGCCCCACGGCTCAACCCCGTTTGCAGCCCAACCCGGCGTATCATATTTCCCGCGCAGTTCGTTGGGAATGAGCAAGGGGAAAAATTCATCCGGATACTGCTCGCGCTGCGGGTCGGGGCCGATCTGCTCGGACCAGTCATAGGTTCCCCAGTAGTCGGTAATCCGGTCAACCAGGCTCTCAAGAATCTTGGCGTACACCTCGCGCCAGGCCGGTGTAATGTCGCTCATCAGGGCGACCGCGTAGGACGAGTCTACGGCATCGAAGCGATGAAAATTGCCCATGGGGGGCAGGCTTTTATCATCCCACATTTCGGACGGCCGACCGTCTTTGGACCAGTCGTCATCCACCATGGCTTTGCGGTACAGGTATTTGAGCCAGCCGCGCGCCCTTTCAGACAGCTCGGTCTGGACCGTCTCGTCTGCCATATGCCCCTCCTGTCTTGTTTCGCTGTGGAATTGTACCGGCTGACCTTCTCTATAACAGCCCAATAGTGCATATGAAAAGCCTACCGGAGCGGACGACCACCGATTTCCTAGAAATGATACTTCAGATTGACACTGACCCCGAACATTTCGATGTCGTCGGTCTCGACGCTATATGATACCGGCTCGCTGCCGTCGAGTCTCAATTGGGACTTGTGGCCTCGCAGGCGGTCCCAATTGCCGCGGTCCCGAAAGGTATCGAAATTCACCCAGCGACCCTTGACCCCGAGAGACAGCGCTTCCGTAAGCGCGTAATCCACCCCGAACAGCACTTGATAGCCGAAGAGCGAGTCGCTGAGGTCGGTCTGCTCGCTGGTGGCCGTTCCGGCGAGGTTCTGGCGGATCTGCTCCGCATTGGACAACCCCTCCCCCGTCGTGATCAACAGGTTCCCGTCATCGTCACGGACTCTCCGGTTCCGTGCCCAGAGGGCTCCATACTCCATGTCCGTGAAGCCGACCCCAACGCCAAACCCGATGTAAGGGGTAAAGCGGCTGCTGTTGAAAAAGTCGAAGTACAGATTCCCGAAAAGGTTGTGCGAGGCGATACTGCCGATCCGATCTTCCGCCTGCACGACCTCGCCCGCGAGCTTGTCGGCGATTGATCCTCCCCCGGCCGCCCCGGACATGATGTCGGCCTTCTGGTCGTATTCCGAAGCGCGATAGAAGTACTCCAACTCAAGCCGGAACCGGCCCAGGAAGTGGTTCGGGAATCTGTCCCGCAAGCTGTAGCCGGCCGCGGCGCCGGCCAGAATCCCTTCGGCGCTGTCGAACGCGCTCATCCAGCTATCACCTCGCCCCGCCGGGTCCGTACAACTCGGGGTGTCTGCAAACAGCGGGTTGATGAACTCGTCGCACGCGCTGCCCCGGTCGTTGTCGCTTTCGTCGAGGTCCGGCCCTGCTGCAAAGTTGGCCCCCAACTCGCTGCTCAGATACAAGCCCGAACCGGCCCGTGCCAGACTGGGGGTGAAGACACATGTTGCGAGGGCGATTATGACAATCGAATACACGCGCCGCATACACCCCTCTTCTACCCTTAAATCCCTAGAAATGATACTTCAGGCTGAGGCTGACCCCGAACATTTCGGTGTCGTTGGTTTTCGCCCAGCCCCGCACCGGCTCGCTGCTGTCGTGGCGTAGATTGGGGGGGTGACTCCGCAAGGGGTCCCAGATGTGGGAATCCTGAAAGGCATCGAGATTGACCCAGCGGCCTTTTACGCCGACCGACAGCGTTTCGGTCAGCGCGAAGTCCATCCCGAACAGCACCTGATAGCCGAACAACGTATCTTCGAGTTCCGTTTGGGACCGACTCGCTGTGCCGGCCAGGTTTCGGCGGATTTCGTCCGCGTTGGGCAGGCCGCGGCCAGTCGCAATTTTGCTCGGGTCGGGATTCCGTGCCCACAGACTCCCCCAGTCCGCCTCGGTAAACCCGACCCCGACGCCGAACCCGATATACGGCGTAAAGCGGCTGGTGTTCACGAAATCGAAATACAGGTTGCCGAATAGATTATGGGAAGTCAGGCTGCCCAGCCGCTCTTCTGCCGTCAGGATTTCTCCCTCAAGCTTTTGAAAGTTATCGCCGGCGGCGTTGCTCACCGGGGTCGTCTGATCGTACTCGGAGTCGCGGTAGAAATACTCCAGTTCCAGCCGAAACCGACCCCACAGGCGGTTCGGGTATCGCTCGTACAAACGATAGCCCATACCTGCTCCGGCCAGCATACCTTCGGTCGCGTCGAACACATCCTGCCAATACGTGTTCGAGCCGCGACCGACGCTGGTGCAGCCCGGCACCGATGCGTACAGCGGGTTGATGTATTCATCACATACGCTTGGCCGGTCGTTGCTGCGTCCCGCGAAATCTACCCTTGGGGCGAAGTTCACGCCTAACTCGCCGCTGAGGTAGAAGCCCGAGCCTGCCCGTGCCGGGGCCGGCCCATACCAGGCCACGCTGATAAAGAATACTGACAAACACACAAGGCTCGCGCTCATCTTCTTATTTTCCCGCTCTGGTCTGATAATAGCCGAACGCGCTCCAGCCGCCGTCGATGACCATGACTTCGCCGGTCATAAAACCGGCGTCCTCGCTGGCGACAAAGCGCACGGCCTTCGCAATGTCCGCACCCGAGCCCAGCCGCCGTTGGGGCGTACGCTTGATTAAATCGATCGCGGTCAGCTTGCCGTCGGCCTCAAGACCGTCGATCATGTCCGACTCGATATAACCCGGCGCGATACAGTTGACGCGAATGCCATACCTGGCCCACTCGATCGCCATGACCCTGGTCATATGATCCACCGCGGCTTTCGAGGTGCAGTAACCCAGCGTGGCCGGAAAGGCGTTGCGCCCCAGAATCGAACCGATGTTGATAATACAACCGCCGCCGTGCTGCGTCATCTGACGCGCCGCCGCTTGAGAACACAGGAAGATGGACTTCACATTGATGTCCATATGCTGGTCCCAGTTCTCTTCGGTCATCTCCAGCGTCAACTGCGGACGGGTGATGCCGGCATTATTGACCAGGATATCGACCGGTCCGAGCTGCTCCTCCACCTCGGCAAACAACCGCGTGACCTCGTCCGCCCGCTCGACATGGCAGCCGAAGGCGAAGGCGTCTCCGCCCTGGCGCGTGATCTCGGCAACCGTATCAGCCGCGTTTTCGGCCCGGGTCGCCACGCAGGCCAGCCGTGCGCCGGCCTCCGCCAGCTCAATCGCAATCGGTTTGCCAAGGCCGCGGCTGGCACCAGTCACCACGGTGACTTTTCCAGTGAAAATACCCATGCCCTATTTCTCGCGTGGATGTTCGGCGTTGTACTCGCGAATGGCTTTCAAAATCGCCCCGCCGGCCTTGTTCATCAGCTCCTTCTTGTTTGCGGACACCCGCTCTGCCGAGGTCTCCAGCCGACGCAGCAAGCCCTGGGTGTGGGGCATCACGTGCCGCGCCAGGAGGTCATAGCTGTTGCGGGCCAAGTCCGGCGGCGTCCAGTCGTGGACAAAGCACAACAGCGTCCCAAAACCGCCCGAGAGTTCCTGGAGGTGGGCGATTTTTTCAAGTGCGTCTTCGGGCGTTCCGAAAATGCCCCCGCCGTGTTCGTCCAGGCTTCGGGCCGCCCGATAGCCATCCTCAAACGGCTTGCGTTTTGGTGTGCCGAGGGTGCCGACAATATACTCGTTCTGCCAGCGCTGCAGCCCGTCAGCCACCTCGCGGTAGGCTTGTTCCTTTGAGGAGGACAGATGAAAGGGCATCACAATGCGCCAGTTCGCCCGGTCGAGACGCTGGCCGTGCTCACGGGCTGAGGTTTCGCCCCAACCCCACTGCGTTGGCAGCGCGGTCAGCCCTTCTTCCAGGTACGACGCAATGGAGAGCACGCCGACGCCGTACTTACCCGCGGCTTTCATGCCAGCCGGAGAGATCGATGAGGCAACGGCTACGGGAATCTCATCCTGGAGCGGTCGTAATTGTAAGGCGGCTTCGTGCAGGGTGAACCACTCGCTCTCGACCGTAATCGGCTCATCCTCGTTCAGCAGACGCAGGACCACACCCAGCCCCTCATCCATACGGTCGCGTTGCATGCTTGGGTCTATGCCCAGCATCACCGCGTCAGACGGCAAGGCGCCCGGACCTACGCCGAGGATAGCCCGGCCACGACTCAGATGGTCGAGGTGGACGATGCGCTGAGCGATATTAAAGGGGTGGTGGTACGGCACGGAGATCACACCGGTCCCCAGCCGGATGCGCTGCGTCCGCTCCGCGGCCGCGACCAGAAACATTTCCGGCGAGCCGATTGTTTCCCAGCCGGCCGAGTGATGCTCACCGACCCAGAACTCAGCGAACTGGAGTTCGTCCAGAAATGTGGCCAATTCGAGGTCGCGCTGAAACTGAAGGGTGGGATGTTCTCCCAGCGGGTGATGGGGGGCAAGAAAGGCACCGAAGCGCAGGCGTTGACGCATAATGGCTCCATTCCTCAAAGCGTTGGGCTGAACTGTACCAAAACCGTTCCGTTGGAACCAGGGACAGTCTCGGCAAGCGCGGCGCCCTGCCTCACGCTCTTGTTCGTTCTCAGCCACGCAGGGGCCGGAAGAAGGCGCGGATGTCTTCGACCAGACTGTCCGGTTCTTCCATGGCGGCAAAATGTCCACCCGAGGGCATCACGGTCCAACGCTGGAGATTGTAATAGCGCTCGGCCCAGCTGCGCGGCATCAGGGCTACTTCCTGGAGAAAAACCGGACAACCGGTTGGGGCTTCTACGATTGGAGAACGCTCGTGGGACGGCTGCCATATATTATAGGCGGCTTCATAGTAATAGCGCGCAGAGGTCCCGAAACTGTTCGTGAGCCAGTAGAGCATCACGGTATTCAGGAGATCATCCTTACTGAAACGTGACTCAATGTCGCCCTGGCAATCACTCCAGGTCCGGCGCTTTTCGACCAGCTAGGCGGCCAGGCCGACCGGCGAGTCGTTCAAGCCAAATGCCAGCGTTTGCGGCTTGGTTGACTGGAGTCGGAAGTAGCCGGCTTCTGTGGCAAAGAAGTGGGCGGTCTTGTCAAACCAGCCGGCTTCATCAGGACTGTATGCGGATGCCTCAGGCAAGCCGCCGCTGAAGAAGTCGAGGGGAATCATGAGATGGATATGGACGCCAATGAGCTGTTCGGCGTATTTGTGACCTAACTGGGCGGATAGAATGGCACCCCAGTCTCCTCCCTGGGTCGCGAATTTCTCATAGCCCAAAACATCGCGCATGAGTTTGACCCATAGATCTGCCGTCCGCCAATAATTGATCCCCGGAACGGTCAGGGGCGAGGAAAAGCCATAGCCGGGCAGGGAGGGGACGACCACGTCAAAGGAATCAGCCGGGTCTCCGCCAAAGGTCGCCGGGTCGGTCAAGGGTCGAATGACCTTGCGCAAATCCCAAAACGTCCACGGCCAGCCATGATTCATAATCAGCGGCATGGGGTTGGGGCCTTTGCCAGGCTCATGAATAAAGTGAACGGGTACCCGCTACGTTGTTGTCGGCCAGAACGGCTCGCCGTTGGGGCCTTTGCCAGGCTCATGAATAAAGTGAACGGGTACCTCTTCAATCGTCGTGGTAAAGTGCGAGAAGGCATTCATCTCCCGTTCGTGGGCGCGCCAGTCGTACTGCTCCAGCCAATACGCAACGAGTTCCTTGAGGTAGGCCGCGTTCGTGCCATACTCCCAGCCGTCATTGGCAAAGTCCGGGGCCCAGCGTGTTTTGACCAGACGCGCTCTCAGGTCGGTCAGGGTTTCGTCAGGGACCGCGATAGTGAAAGGCTCTTGGCTGCTCATGGGCTTCTCCTTTTTGGCCAACACTTAACGCGATTTGTCGAGCCGGCGCAATCCTGTATCGGGAGGCCGCCGCCGCGGCTGTTCCTGGTATCACCATTCTTGATAGGATGTGAAAGACAGTGCGAACCACTCACCAGGGAGATTAAAGGCAAAAGCAGGGGAATGTCATGCTGAAAACAATGATTACCGGCAGTCTGCCGCGCCCGACCTGGCTCGCCCCGCAGCACCAAATCTCGTCCGTCTCCCTGCGGCTTGAGGCTGACGCCTTGCTCGAAGGCTAGGACGATGCCGTGCGTCTGGCCGTGGTCGATCAGCACGCCGTCAGCATGGATATTGTGACCGACGGGGAGCAGCGCCGGCGGCACTATATCTGGGGATTTACCGAGGGACTGACCGGAATTGATTTCAACCGTATGGTCAAAAAGGAAACGCGCGGCGGTCGGTATAAGACCCGGATAGACGTCGCGCGGGTAACGGGACCGGTCCGACGACCTCGCGCCATTTTTCTGGACGCGCTACGCTTCCTCAAACGACACACGTCTCTGCCGGTGAAAGTCACCCTGCCCGGTCCGATGACAACCACGGACACCCTGGCGGATGCGCACTACGGGGAGCCGCGGCGTCTCGCCTCGGATTTGGCTAGCGCTCTCAATGACGAAGCGCGCGAGCTGGCCGAAAACGGCTGTGACATTATTCAGTTTGATGAGCCGTGCTTTAATATCTATCTCGATGCGGTTGAGGAGTGGGGCATCTCCACGCTGGAAGCCGCGGCCGAGGGAGTCCAGGCAAAGACCGCGGTCCATATCTGCTACGGCTATGGCGTTCCGCAGGTCCTGGCCTGGAAGACAACGAATACGGATTGGCACCATTATCACCGCACTCTGCCCCTTCTTCGCACCAGTACGATCGATATGATCTCGGTCGAATGTGCGGCCTCTGGTGTTGATCCGTCCGTCCTCGAACTAGCCCAAGGAAAAGACCTCATGGTTGGCGTTATTGATGTGGGGACAGAGGACGTTGAGACACCCGCAACCGTTGCGAAACGCATTCGAGCCGCGCTTCCCCATGTCGCGCCGGACAAACTCTACCCGGGTACGGACTGTGGTATGATCCCCCGCTCTCGGACCGCCGCGCGCGGAAAAATGAAAGCCTTGGCGGACAGCGCCCGGCTCGTCCGCACGGAACTGGCAGGCGAAACGATGGCTGGCATCCCGCGAGTGGGTCGGCCAAAGACATAGTGCTCGGAAGGATTGCGCATGACACGCATACCAATAAACGGCGTCAGCCTGCATGTTGAAGAGACCGGCTCTGGAGAGTCGATTATTTTTGTCCACGAGTTTGGCGGCGATGTACGAAGCTGGCAGCCGCAAGTCGAGTATTTCTCTCGTCACTATCGGTGCGTCGTCTATAACGCCCGGGGCTATCCACCCTCGGATGTTCCTGAAGACGAGACGCTCTACGGCCAGCAACTCTCCAGCGCTGATCTGAAGGGTGTGCTTGATGCGCTCGATATTGAGCAGGCGTTTGTGGTTGGCCTGAGTATGGGAGCCTATACGGGCCTCATGCTCACCGTGCAGCACCCTGAACGAGTCCGTGCGCTCGTGTTTGCCAGTGGTGGTTCGGGCGCGTATCCAGAAACGCGCACACAGTTCTTAGCCGATACCAACGCCGTGGCAGAGAAAATATTACAAGCGAACTCCGTCGATGCGGCGGGGATTTCCTCCGGCCCCAGCCGGGTACAGCTTCAGAACAAAAACCAGACAGTCTGGGAGCAGTTTGCGGCCCACCTGTCTGAACATTCTGCCGTGGGCTCAGCCTATACCTTGCGTCACGTCCAGGCCGAACGGCCCTCGCTGTACGATCTCACCGCTGAGCTGCGCGCTGTGACGACGCCGACACTCTTAGTAGTCGGCGATGAAGATGAATCCTGTCTGGATGTCAATCTGCATCTCAAACGCACCATGCCCTACGCAGGACTCAGTATCTTGCCTAAAAGCGGCCATCTGTTGAACCTGGAAGAGCCCGAACGATTTAATGTTTTGATCGAAGAATTCTTTCAGACGGTACAAGCCGGACAGTGGAGCCGCCGAGACCCACGCTCGGAGACGGTGAGCGCGTTTGGGCAAAAGACGTAGTCAGGTTGCCGGTAGATTGCGAGCTGTCTGCTCTTGTCCCGCTCCCTGCCAGGGAGCGGGACAGCGTCCGGGTCGCTGGGAAGAATATGGCCCTACTGGGCAACCCAACCACCATCGACAACCATCGGATGGCCCGTCACAAACGACGCCGCATCTGAGCAGAGCCAGACCACGGCTTCGGCAATTTCCTCAGGGTTTCCCAAGCGGCCAATCGGCTCTTTGGCGGTCATACCGTCTTCTATGCGGGGGTCTAGCTCCACGCCGCGTTCGAACATCGGTGTCCGGATGACCCCTGGACAGACGGCGTTCACTCGAATGCCGGCTTTGGCATATTCCAATGCCGCGGTCTTGGTCAGTCCGACCACACCGTGCTTGGCGGCCACATAAGCGGGTCCACTCCGAAAACCAACCAGACCGGCAACCGAGGCGGTATTGACAATCGCACCGCTGCCTTGCGTCAGCATATGCCGGAGCTCATACTTCATGCACAGCCACACTCCGGTCAGGTTAATCGCAATTACCCGGTCCCAGTGTTTCGGTGTATAATCTCCGGTCCGAGCAGCAGCTCCCGCAATGCCAGCGTTGTTGAATGCGCAGTCGAGCCGCCCATACGTCTCAACCGCTTGCGTAACTAATGCCTCGACTTCCGCAGCCTGGGCAACATCGGTTTGCACGAACACGGCATCGCCCCCAGCGGATTTGATGAGATTGACCGTCTCCTCTCCGCCTTCAATAACCACATCGGAAACAACGACCGTCGCGCCTTCGCGGGCGAACGCTAATGACGTAGACCGACCAATACCCGACCCACCGCCGGTCACCAATGCAATTTTTCCGTCTACTTGCCCTGCCATGATTCGGTATTCCTCCTTGCTCTATGTCAGAGGGTTTCTTCTAGCGTGTCGGAGACTATCAATAAAGGGAAAGCATAGCTCGAAGGGACTCGGACTCTCCATAGAGGCGGATGAAACAGTATGCGGATGAGCACACATACCGCGAGAAGCGGGGTTCTTCCTCCAGACTAACGACGTTCCGAAAAAAAGATGCTATAGTGCTGGATCTATTGCATAGGGAGGGCAAAGCATTATGCAACATCGCGGATTTCGGAGCAGCATCACGACCCAAGGTCGGCGTATGGCCGGTGCGCGTGCCCTGTGGCGAGCGACCGGTATGAAAAAGGAAGATTTCCAGAAACCGATTATTGCCATTGCCAATTCGTTTACTCAGTTCGTGCCCGGTCATGTCCATCTGCACGAGATCGGACAGCGAGTCAAACAGGTGGTGGATGCCAACGGTGGCTACGGCGTGGAATTCAATACCATTGCCGTGGACGACGGCATTGCCATGGGCCACGACGGCATGCTGTATTCGCTGCCCAGCCGCGAGCTGATTGCCGACAGTGTCGAATATATGGTCCAGGCGCATAAGGCCGATGCCATGATTTGTATCTCCAACTGCGACAAGATCACCCCAGGCATGTTGCTGGCGGCCATGCGGTTGAATATCCCGGCCATTTTTGTCTCTGGCGGGCCGATGGAAGCCGGCAAGACCGAGCTGTCTACCGGCCTGGCCAAGCTCGACCTGGTCCACGCCATGATCGGGGCCGGGGATGACTCGCTCAGCGACGAAGACGTCGAGAAGATGGAAGAGGCGGCCTGCCCGACCTGCGGCTCGTGCTCTGGCATGTTTACCGCCAACAGCATGAACTGCCTGAACGAGGCCATCGGCCTGGCGCTGCCGGGCAACGGCACCATTCTGGCCACCCATGCCCTGCGCTGGGAACTCTTTCAGCGGGCCGCCACCCGCATCGTTGAGATGGCTAACGCCTATTATGTCGAGGGCGATGAATCGGTCCTGCCGCGCAGCATTGCCACATTTGAAGCCTTTGAAAACGCCATCACCCTGGACATCGCCATGGGCGGTTCGACCAACACGGTTCTTCATCTGCTGGCCGCAGCCCAAGAGGCCGAGGTCGATTTCACCATGGCCGATATCGACCGGCTGTCGCGCTCGGTGCCGTGTATCTGCAAGCTCGCCCCGGCCTCGGACGTCTACCATATTGAAGACTGCGCCCGGGCCGGCGGCATTGCGACCATCCTGGGTGAATTGGACCGAGCCGGAAAACTGCATACCAACGTCAGGACCGTCTCCGGAAAGACCCTGGATGAAATGCTCGAAGCGAACGACATCCGGCGTGAGCAGCCGGCCGAGTTCGCCCGCAAACGCAGCCTGGCGGCGCCGTGTAATATCCGCACTAAAGAAGCCTTTTCGCAAAATCCATACTATGACACCCCGGACAAGGACGCGATCAAGGGCTGTATTCGTTCGACCGAGTTTGCCTACAGTCAGGATGGTGGTCTGGCCGTCCTGTACGGCAATCTGGCCGAGGACGGCTGCATTGTCAAAACCGCGGGGGTGGACGAATCCATCTGGGTCATGGAGGGGCCGGCGCGCATCTTTGAATCGCAAGACGCAGCCTGCGACGGCATCCTCGGCGACCAGCTTCGGCCCGGCGACGTGGTAGTCATTCGCTATGAAGGGCCGCGCGGCGGACCGGGGATGCAGGAGATGCTCTACCCGACCTCCTATATCAAGTCCAAACATCTCGGCACCAAATGTGCGCTGGTGACCGACGGCCGTTTCAGCGGCGGCACCAGCGGTCTGTCGATCGGGCATGTGTCGCCCGAAGCCGCGGAAGGCGGCGTTATTGCCCTGGTCGAAGAGGGCGACACCATCCGCATCGATATCCCGCAGCGCTCAATCAACGTTCTGCTCTCGGAAGAAGAGCTGGCCGAACGACGCAAAAAGATGGAGGCCAAAGGCAAGGACGCCTACCAGCCGCTCGGACGCAAACGCCCGGTATCAGCCGCCCTGCAAGCCTATGCGGCGCTGACAACCAGCGCGGCCCGTGGAGCGGTCCGCGACGTGACCCAGGCCTAGCGGGAGATTCCTTCTCACCCTAGCCCTCTCCCCTTCGACAGGCTCAGGACAGGCCTCCAGGGGAGAGGGCATGTTTGACAAGGACCACAGCATGAGTGACCAGACCAAATATCTGTTGGAAGAACACCGAATGCCCACGGCGTGGTATAACATCAACGCCGATATGCCAGTGCCCTTGATGCCGCCGCTCCACCCGGAAACCAAACAGCCGGTCACGCCCGAGTATCTCGTTTCCTTTACTATGATACACGCCGGTGTAGCCCCCGCTTGAGGAGGGCCCAAAAGCTCTCAAGCCCATTGGTATGCGCCATCCCGTTGCCGTACTGACTCACACTATGCGTGACGGCTTCATGGTTTGCTAAACCGAGAGAACTCCGGTGAGCGTCGGTGTAGACCTTTGCTCCTGGGGCAATCCGTTCTGTCACACAGCCCTGAAGCGTAGCTTTATCCGTACTTTCAACGACCTTGGCTGTGACGTGATTGGTCTGTCTGTCCTTCATGCCCGCCACCGCCGTCTTCCCGACTGTCTCCCGTCCGGCTTTGATCTTTTTGCTGTTATGTTTGTTTTGCGCTTTGCCGCCCATGCAGGTCTCGTCTACTTCGACAGGACCAGCAAACATCCGCTCACCACTCGTCCACGCTTCCCGGATTCGATGAGCCAGATACCAGGCCGTTTTCTGTGTGATGCCTAAATCCCGATGCCGCTTCCTGCTGGATACCCCCTTCATGCTGGTGTTCATCAGGTACACAGCGAGTGCCCATATCCGGAGCCCAAGCTTAGAAGCGTGCATCAAGGTTCCGGTTTTGACGGAGAAATCCTTGCGGCACTCCCGGCAAGGTAGGGTTGGGGTTTGCGGGTAGGGCGCTCTTGGATGTTATCGGAGTCACAAACCGGACAGTGAACGCCGTGCGGCCAGCGCTGGGAGAGAAACCACGCTTCTGCTGTGGCATTATCGGGGCACAGCCGCGTGAGTTGGAAAAGAGCGAGTCCTTTGCGGTGGGCTTTGCCGGGGGCGTTGTGTCTCACAACGGTATATACACAAGAAATATCAAAAGACTGAACTTAATTAATTGATTTATTGGAATCTTTCTCTATTTTTTACCTTCTTTCATAGAAAAGGGGGAAAGAGAGTCTGTTTTATCTATAGATAAAAGACAAACCGGCTCCCGCTTGCACAGGAACCTCTCCAGAGACGACCCTATAGCTTAAAAGGAATAGAGTGCCGCCGTTCCGAAGATGGAGATGTCGGTTCGAGTCCGATTAGGGTTATATTTTATTGGGTAAATAGATATGTAATTCCCAAATGAAAAGACTGGCAAAGGGGAAGGGCAGAGGGCGGCTTTATTCGACACTCTCACTTCTTCTCCTGCCCCCGGTTCAATCGGCTCATGAGCCGCCTGAGGCGCTCCTTCGCGGTTTCCCCTTTCCCCCGCCACCACCGCTTCGAGGGCAGCCGGCTCCCAAAACCCAGGGCAAGGTCAAGCTGCAATATCAGCTTGCGTAAGCGCGTGCCGGCCAGCCAGCGACCGAGCCGCGTATACCATTTGGAGAAGTCCTTGTTGTAGGGACACACCCGGATACAAATAGAGCAGTCACTATTTTGGGCGGCCCAATAGCCGAAACATTTTTCCCCATCGACCGTCCATTTCACTACCCCTTTGATGTTGGACTGATTGTAGATTTCGTCCGACGGGGCGTTCGAGGGGATGGCGTTCACCGGACAGCCCTCAGAACACCGCCGACAGGTCTCGCAAAATTCCTTCACTCCAAACCGAATCGGTCTATCGGGCGCAAGCGGGAGATTGGTAAATATCTTGCCGAGACGGACTCGGGGGCCAAACTCTTTGGTAATCAACAGCCCATGCCGCCCATACTCACCCAAGCCGGCTTTGATCGCATACGGAATAGCGAGCGCGGTATCGTTCATGCTCGCAATTGCGGTATAGCCAAGGTTGCGGATGTACTGGGCGAGTGACAGGACAACGAGCGCGTCGTGCGAATACCCCAGACCGGTTGCCGCACCGCTGAGGGCAGACGGAACGGTCCGAATCAGGTCGTAGTCCATGGCCTGAGCAACCACAACGACAGACGACAGGCCCTCGGGAATTTCCTGCGGCTTTTCGCGTTTACGCAGGTCGCTGAATTTATTCACGTACATCCAGCGTTCGTCGTACTCTGTAATGCCAATCAGGTCTGTGCCAAAGGCTTTCCCGACTCGTTTTATCTCAGCCGCGGCTTGGGTTGGCGTCCCAAGGTCCATCTGTTCTTCGGCCACGTCTCGGTACAACGTAAACTCGTCGGAAAAGCCTTCCCGACGATCTTGGTCTTGTTTGAGTTCAGTGAAGAGGTCGCTGACATGCCAGGCGGCATTGCGGAGCGCATAATCCTTTTGGGTAAAGCCATCAACCTTGCGCCAGGTTTTGAGTGGCTCTCTGTACGTCTCGTAGAATAATGCGCTCTTCTGGGTCCGAATGCGTTCATCCCACCACGAGCGACGAAACACATCATCTTTTTGATTGAAGCGCTCGAAGTGCGGCAGGAGACGGAAGCCTGCCGCTGTATCCGATTCTGAGGCCGCGTCGTCTTTGATCGTTGGCATTCAGTCTTCCTCAGCATGGGGAGCTATCCCTCTCGAAACATCGAGAGGTTGAACCCACGGACTACAATCCTGTCTATAGCCCATGAGGAAATGTATACTTTTGTCCGAGCGAATACGTCAATAGTGAAGCAGGCGGCTTGATCGTCCGCGGCACCCTAGTACACTGATGAAGAGATACGATAGTATACTGACCCAGCTCTAATAGGTGTGGCCCAGAAGGAGAAGAAGCGATGGCAGAAGTGTTGAATGTCGAGCAGGCAGTCAAGGCCCGTTATGCTACAGGAGCACAGCAGGAGGAAGCGGCGCTGTGTTGTCCGGTGGACTATAACCCGCGCTTTCTCGCGCTCATCCCTGAAGAGATTCTTGCGCGTGATTACGGCTGTGGAGACCCCTCGCAGCATCTCCGGCCCGGCGAAACCGTGCTCGACCTTGGCTCGGGTGCGGGCAAGATCTGCTATATTGCCGCCCAGGTGGTTGGGGCTGAAGGCCGGGTTATCGGCGTTGATATGACGCCGGAGATGTTGGCCCTGGCTGAGAAATATCGCCATTCCATTGGCGAACAACTGGGCTATCGCAACGTCGAGTTTCACCGCGGCAGAATCCAGGATTTACGGACCGACCTGAATGCCGTAGATGCCTATCTGCACGAGCATCCCGTCGCCTCGCTCGAAGACTTCCAAGCCTTTGAGGCAGCCATGGCCGAACAGCGCGCACGGCGACCGCTGATTGCCGACAGTTGCGTTGACGTTGTTGTCTCGAACTGCGTGCTCAACCTGGTCCAGGACGCGGACAAGCGGCAACTGTTCGGGGAAATCTTTCGGGTGCTGCGCCAGGGCGGGCGGACGGTGATCTCCGATATCGTTGCTGACGAACCGGTGCCGGCCCACCTGAAGGCCGACCCCGAATTATGGAGCGGCTGCGTCTCTGGGGCCATGCAGGAAACGGCATTCATCACAGCGTTCGAAGAGGCCGGTTTCTCCGGCATAGCCGTTTTGAGGCGTGACCCGCAGCCGTGGCGAACGGTCGAAGGCATCGCGTTCCGGTCCATGACCGTGGTTGCCCATAAGGGGGAACCCGGAACCCAGGAACTCGACTATCGAGCGACCACAGACGCCGAGGCGTGCTGTGCGCCAAGTAAATGCTGTTAGCCAAAGGAATGGATACACTCGCATGCCCGCTGCTGAACCATCTTTTCAGCCTTTTACAGAGCGGCTAGGCCAAGAGGGAGGCCTGCCTCTTAAACGGGCCAACCTGGATACCGTTCAGATCAACCTGGGCAAGCTGTGCAACCAGGCCTGCCTCCACTGTCATGTGGACGCCGGTCCGAAACGGACCGAGATCATGGCGCCGCAGACGGCCGAACTGGCCCTCGAACTCACCCGCGCGGCCAAGGCTCGAACGGTCGATCTGACCGGCGGCGCGCCCGAGTTGAATCCATCCTTCCGCTTTCTGGTTGAGCAAAACCGCCAGGACGGCCGGCATGTGCTGGACCGTTGTAATTTGACCGTCCTGTTTGAGCCCGGTCAGGAAGACCTAGCTGCATTCCTGGCCGACCACCGAGTCGAAATCGTGGCCAGTCTGCCCTGCTACTCGGAAGAGAATGTTATGGCGCAACGCGGCCACGGCGTCTACGAGAAATCCATTTCCGCCCTCCGCCAATTAAACGCCCTCGGCTACGGGCAGGCAGGTTCAGGCTTAGTCCTCAATCTTGTCTATAACCCGGTTGGTGCCCACCTCCCGCCGCCTCAGAAAGACCTGGAGGCGGATTATAAACGAGAACTCGGCGAACGCTTTGGGCTGACGTTTAACAACCTCTTGACGATTACGAATATGCCCATCGCCCGCTTTGCCCATAGCCTGGAGCGGGATGGCAAGCTGGCCGCATACATGGAGCTGTTGGCCCAGGCCTTTAATCCGGCCACGCTTGAGAGCCTGATGTGTCGTCACCTGGTGAGTATTTCCTGGGCCGGCTATGTGTACGACTGCGATTTTAACCAGATGCTTGATCTCCGGCTGGGCAACGGCCCCCCCCTGCGTTTAGGCGAGCACTCGGCCGACAGCCTGGTCCGGCAGCTCATCGGTCGGGCCATTCGTCTGGATGCCCATTGCTACGGTTGCACCGCCGGTGCGGGTAGCTCCTGCGGTGGCGCGCTGGCGGAATAGGGCGCAGAGGCTTCTCAGGAACGGGTATAATTTTTCGCGTATTCCGGCAGCGCGATATCGGCTCGGAGTTGCGGGTCGGCGACCGGCGGTTGCGCTAGCAGGTGCAACGGCAGCTCCCCCGCCCAGCAGTTGAGCTGATAATCTTCCTCCGCATCCACCGGTGGCCCGGTACGAATTTTTGCCGACACCTCTTCCAGGGGCACCCGGATCACGCTCGTAGCCTTCAACTCCTGAGCCGACGGTTCGCGGACATCATTCCAGCGTTGGGGCATGACATGATCGACAATGGCTTTGAGGGCGGCCTGCTTTTCGTCCGGATCGGTGACTTCCGTGGCTTGGCCGAGAATCACCACAGAGCGATAATTCATCGAATGATGAAACGCCGAACGGGCCAGCACCAGACCATCCATCAGGGTGACCGTGACGCAGACCGGCAGGCTCCCCCCAATCGTGCGCAGCATCCGGCTTGCCGCCGAACCGTGAACATACAGACGATCCTCAATATGCGCGTAGATCGTCGGGATCACATACGGCTGCCCGTCAACGCTGAAGCCGACATGACAGTACAAACCTTCCGCCAAAATGGCCTCAACGACTGTGGCATCGTATGACGCGCGATCCGGCATGCGGCGTAGTCGGGTTCGCTCGGTTCTCTCAAACTGAGGCATGGCTATGCACCTTTCTTTTATTGATACTGACGTGTTTCCCATATACCATATCTCTCGACAGCGCCCAGAGAGAAGCGTTAGAAGAGGAGGTAAAAGAATACAGGAGGGGACAGATGAGCCAATTTGAAGATTATGCCAATAAGTATGAGACAATGAAAATGCAGCGTCGCAACGGCATTCTCGAAGTCACCTTTCACGTCAACGATGGGCCGCTGGTCTGGAATGAACCGGCCCACCGTGAAATCGGCCACGCCTGCGTTGATATCGGAGCCGACCCGGAGAATAAAGTCGTGATTCTGGCCGGAACGGGCGACAGCTATTGTGCGGAAATCGATTTTGCCAGCTTTGGCGATAACCTGGGCACGCCCCGCGGCTGGGACACCGTCTATTGGGAAGGCAAACGCCTGCTGATGAATCTGCTCGACATTCCCGTGCCGATGATATCCGCAGTCAACGGGCCGGCCCTCATCCATGCGGAGATCCCCGTGCTGTGCGACATTGTCCTCGCGTCCGAGACCGCGGCGTTTCAGGATGCTCCCCATTTTCCGAACGGCATTGTGCCGGGTGACGGCGTCCATCTGGTCTGGCCGCTGCTTTTGGGAGCCAACCGGGGACGCTATTTTCTCCTGACCGGGCAAAAGCTGCCCGCCGAGGAGGCGCTCGCCCTTGGGGTGGTGAACGAAGTGCTGCCACCGGATCAACTGTCCGCCCGTGCCTGGGAACTGGCCGAACAATTGGCCAAACAGCCCCCCCTGACCCTACGGTACGCGCGTATATCCATTACCCAGCAGATTAAAAAATTGATGCTCGACGGTCTGGGCTATGGGCTGGCTCTGGAGGGGCTGGCCGTTATGGATATGCAGAGGTCCTGAGCCAAAAGGCGAAAGCTCTTCCCTCTCCCCTAACGGGCTCACGACCCGACAGTTTTGCGAAGGCGAGGAGAGGCGGCTTCCTGTTTTGGGATTTGGGACTCCCGTTCGTCCTTTGACTTCGCTGACGCTACGCTCAGGATGAACGGACCGCCGGAACGAATCGTCAGAACCCCACTCCGGCCACCGCCGTTCATGCTGAGCGTAGCCCCGGAGGGGCGAAGTCGAAACACATTCAGTACTGACCCAGCGGCGGGGTGAGTGGCTGGCCCAGCGGCTCCTACTCTGAGGCGTCCGGCAGCGCAAGCGGCTTGTCCAATGCGCGTTTGTACTCGGCACACGCGGCGGCGTCGGCACTCCCGTGCTTGACCCGGCACTGCCAATACTGTTCTTCCAGTTCCGCCCGCTTGCCCAATATCCGGGCAAGCTGTGGGTCCCGCCTCGACTCGGTAAAAGACAGCGCATGCTGAAGCGTTTGGCAGCCCGTCAGGAACATCCCAAGGACTGCCAGGACTCCCCCCATGAGTTGCAGCCGCCACCGCCAGCCCGCTCTATTCGTATGGAATCGCATAGTCAAAGAGACCGTAGGATTACTCTAATGTATCTGTATCGAAACGGATGAGAGTCGCAAAGTGCCCGCATCTCTCTTGACCCCCTGTGAGGCGTTCGGTAGTCTTCGTCCTCAGAGCTTGAGGGAGTCTGAGTCATGCGATCCTACCTCGCCGCGGCGATTCAAATGACCGCGTCCGCTTCAAAAGAAGAGAACTTGGCCAAAGCCGAGACGTTTGTACGCCTGGCCGCGGAACGGGGTGCCGCCCTGGCCGTGCTGCCGGAGGTCTTTTCCTGGCGCGGCCGGCATAAAAAAGAGCCCGAACAGGTCGAGCCTATCCCCGGTCCGACCACACATCGCCTGCAAGAGTTGGCAACCCAACTCGGGATTCATCTCCTGGCCGGCTCTTTCCTCGAAAAATCAGACGAGGTGCGCGCCTATAATACCAGCCTGCTGATCAACCCGCAGGGCGACTTGCTGGCCCAGTACCGCAAGATCCACCTCTTTGACGTTGATATCCCCGGTCAGGTCAGCATCAGAGAGTCCGACAGCATGAAGCCGGGTGAAGCAGTCGTCGTGGCTGTTACGCCGCTCGGTACGGTGGGCCTTTCTGTCTGCTACGATCTCCGCTTTCCTGAACTCTACCGGGGGCTCTCCCGTAAAGGCGCAGAAATCATCTCCGTTCCGTCGGCGTTTACCTTCCCGACCGGCGCGGCCCACTGGGAAGCCCTCTTACGAGCGCGGGCCATTGAAAACCAAGTGTATATCATTGCCCCGAACCAGATCGGGAAAAACGTGTACGGTTTTGCCGATTATGGCAACTCCATGATTATTGACCCGTGGGGCAAAATTCTTGCCCGGGCGCCCGACCGCGAGTGTTTCATTACCGCCGAGATTGATCTCGATTATCTGGAAAAAGTGAGGAAGGAACTGCCGTGCCTCGCGCATCAGCGGCTCAAAGAGTAAACGTGTCCTCCAAACATAGAAATGTTGACACGTTTCTAGCCCCGGCCCCGGTCAAAGCCTTTTTTCGGGTGGTGACGTCCGAGGAAGCCCGTAGCCAGCTAGCCGCCTTTGCTCCCCAGACCAAAAGCGAACAGATGCCGGTGCTTGACGCCTGCGGCCGGACGCTGGCCAAGCCTTTGACCTCGCCGGTCGACTTGCCCCATTTCAACCGGACGAATATGGATGGCTATGCGGTCCGAGCCCAAGACACCTTTGGGGCGTCGGCCAGTCTGCCGGCCTATCTCAAACTCGTCGGGGCAATCGAGATGGGCGCGGAAGCGAAACGCCGGCTCAAGAAGGGCGAGACCCTGCGGATTGCGACCGGCGGTATGCTCCCGCCAGGCGCGAACTCGATGGTCATGGTGGAATACACCGAAGAGCTGGGCGATGGGACGGTCGAGGTCTTACGCAGCGTGTCACCCTGGGAAAACATTCTCCGCGTTGGCGAGGACATTAAAAAGAAGAAGCCGATTTTTCCTGCCGGCCGCCGCCTGCGTGCCCACGATATCGGCGCGCTCACCGGCGTGGGGATTACCAAAGTGCCGGTCTATAAACGCCCGACCGTGGCGCTGATTTCCACGGGCGATGAAATCATTCCGCCCTCACGCTCCCCCCGACCCGGCCAGGTGCGGAATGTGAACCAATACTCTCTCCACGCCATGATTACCGAATGTGGCGGAACGGTGACGGACTTGGGGGTCATCAAAGATGATTCGCAAGCGTTTACCAAGGCGCTCTCCACGGCGTTGAAAGTTGCCGACGTGGTGATGGTGTCCGGTGGCAGCTCGGTAGGCATCAAGGATATGGCGCTGGATGTCATCTGTTCATTCCCGCGCTCGGAACTGTTCTTTCACGGCATTTCCATTGCTCCGGGCAAGCCGACGATCTTTGCCCGCGCCGCCGGCAAGCCGGTTATGGGTCTGCCCGGTCATCCGGTATCGGCGCTGGTCGTCTTTGCCCTTTTTGGCGCGCCGCTAGTGCGAATGATAGGCGGCGAGTCCGCGAACACGGCCTTTGTGCCGTTCCGTACGACCCGCGCCCGGCTGGCCCAAAACATTGCCTCCGCTCCCGGACGGGAGGATTACGTCCGGGTCACGCTGCAAAACGCACTCCCCAATGGAGAGAAGGGCTCTCAGCTTGCCCAGCCGCTCCCCGGAAAATCCGGCGCGATCTTCAGCTTGGTACAAGCCGACGGCATGGTTTGCATTCCCCATAATGAAGAAGGACGAGAGGCTGGGGAAGAAGTTGAAGTGATTCTGTTCTAGTGGTTCACCATGCACGCTCATCACCCGCCTGGACAGCACGTCGCCAAAACGGACCGCAAGCGCTATCTCAAAAAGAAATCGCTGGAAGACGCTCTCGATATTTTTCTCGGCGCCGTCCCGCCCAATCCCAGAACCGAACATGTCCCGGTCGAAAAGGCTCTCCACCGCACCACCGCGGAACCCATCTTTGCCGTCTTGTCCGCCCCGCATTACCACGGCGCAGCCATGGACGGTATTGCCGTGCGAGCCGAGGACACGTTCGGTGTCAGTGAGTTTGCTCCGCTGACGCTCAAGCGGGCCGCAAAAGACGCTCAGCCGCCCTCCCCCCCAAATAGGGGGGGTAAGGGCGCGCGTGCTGCCGCCCCGCCCCCGTTTCAATATGTCGATACCGGCAACCCCATTCCGACCTGGGCCAATGCGGTCGTCATGATTGAACGGGTATTCAAGAAAAGCGAGACTGAGATTGAAATTCGTGACTCCGCCACCCCGTGGCAGCACGTCCGCCTCGTTGGTGAGGACATTGTTGCCACCGAACCGCTGCTGCCGCGCGGCCATAAGATTCGGCCGTACGATCTTGGTGCGCTGCTAGCCGCCGGTCACACCACCATTCCGGTCATTGCCCCTCCGACGGTCGGTATTATTCCAACCGGCTCAGAACTGATCGAGCCCGGCGACCCGGCCGAGCCGGGCCGGATTATCGAATTCAACTCCCGCGTTGCCGGGGCTTTTGTTGAAGAGTGGGGCGGGACGCCCAAACGTTTGCCCCGAGTCGTGGATGATCTCAAAACCATTACCCGGGCGCTGGCCAAGGCGGTCAAGCGGCACGATATCGTCATTATTATCGCCGGCTCCTCGGCGGGCGAGCACGATTTCACGCTGCGGGCCTTGGAGTCGCTGGGCGACATCCTGGTCCACGGCATTGATGTTATGCCCGGCAAGCCCGCAATTCTGGCGGTTCTTGACGGTACGCCGGTCATCGGCCTGCCCGGCTATCCGGTTTCCGCGGTCGTGATTTGTCAGCAGGTCCTGCGCAAGCTGATCGCCCATTATCTCGGTCGGCCGGCAGAGGAGCCCACGAAGATCCGGGCAGTCCTGCCCCGCAAGGTTCCGTCGCGGCTCGGCCTGGAAGAGTTTGTCCGGGTCAACCTCGGTCAGGTTGGCGACACGATCGTGGCCAATCCCATCGGACGCGGCGCCGGGGTCATCACCACTATGGTCAAAGCCGACGGGGTATTGCGCATTCCGTCCTTGGACGAGGGCTTGAACGCGGGCGCAGAGGTACAGGTCGAACTCCTGCGTCCGGCAGAGGAAATCGCCAGGACGATTCTGTTTACCGGCAGCAACGACCTGACCATCGGCGTGCTTGACGACCAGCTCCGTGCCCAGCATCCGGGTCTCAAAATATCCGCCAGCAATATCGGTTCACTCGGCGGTCTGGTCGCCCTGAGGCGGGGCGAAGCCCATATGGTCGGCTCCCACCTGCTCGACCCCGCCAGCGGTATCTATAATCTGCCCGACCTCAAAAAGCAGCGGCTGTTCACCAGGTCGGTCGTGATGAATCTGGTCATTCGGGAACAGGGTCTGATCGTTCCGAAAGGAAACCCCAAAAAGATCAAAAATCTCAGAGACCTGACGCGAAAGGATATCACCTTTATCAATCGCCAGCCTGGAGCGGGCACTCGCGTCCTGTTGGACTATAAGCTCGGTAAACTCCGCATCAAACCGGAGCGCATCACAGGCTACGAACGCGAAGAAACCACCCATATGGCGGTTGCGGTCGCCATTGCCAGCGGTCTGGTGGATACCGGTCTCGGCGTCAAATCCGCCGCCAAAGCCCTGGGACTCGACTTTGTTCCCATCGAGCGCGAGGAGTACGACCTCGTCTTTCAGAAAGCCTTTTTCAACAGCGAAATGGGCCAGCGGCTCGTTGCCGTCATCCGCTCCGCTGCTTTCAAACGCGCGGTCGAACGACTGGACGGCTACGATACAACCCAGACCGGCGGGATCAAATAAGAGGTGACCGCTCAACGGTCGTTGAGGCGTCCGGTTCAGTCCTGGCCGACGAGCGCTCGGGCCGCGTGGGCCGCGCCAACCTGGGCGGCCTTGGGGTTCAGAATGATGCGAACCGGCATATCCCGCATGAGCTGACTGAAGCGCCCTTTGTCTGTAAAGGACCGCATAAACCCACCGTCCGTCATTTTGGGCAGCAGCTTTGTTACGATCCCACCGCCAATATACACTCCGCCAACACTCATCACCGTTAAGGCCAGATTGCCGGCCTGGGCACCGTACAGACTCACAAACATGTCCACCGCCTCCGTACAGGTACGGCAACCGCCGGTGATACCCGCTTCGCCAATAACTGCGGCAGCGTCCCCGGTTTGCAGGCGCACCCGCAGGGACTCGGCCACCGGGCGCTGCAATACCTGACACAAAAAATTGAAGATGCTCACCAGGCCGGGACCGGACACAACACGCTCATAAGACACCCGTCCGTTGTGCTGTTTTCTGAGAAAGTGCAGTAGCGCCACTTCTTTCTCGTTCCGAGGCGGGAAATCAACATGGCCGCCTTCTGTGGCGACGGGCCTATAGCCCTGCCCATCCCAAAACAGAAACGCCTGTCCCAGGCCGGTGCCGGCCGCAATCACCGCACAGTTGCCGCGCCGGGGTTTTCCCTTATTGAGCGTCAGGATTTCAGCCGTGGACAAAAACAACGCTCCGTAGGCGGTTGCCTCAAGGTCGTTCATGAGCCGAACCTGGCCACCGCCGATAGCCAGGCGTATGCCGGGAGCGGCGACTTTCCAGGGCAGATTTGTCGCCTCGACCCTGCCGTCAAGAACCGGCCCGGCAATACCAAACGCGCCGGCCGCTATTGCCGCATCCGTCTCCATAGAGCGAAAGTCGGCGATAACGTCCTCCAGCCCAGCGTACCTAGCACTCGGAAAAGACGATTCCCGAACGAGGGTGAGTCCCTCCCGCCCCTCAATCGTATACAGGGCCAGGTTGGTCTTGGTTCCGCCAATATCCCCGGCCAGGACATGGGCTGTCATGACAGCTTTCTCTCACGCTGAATTATTTCCCGCAAGGATAGTCCACACGGCCGGCCCGGTCGTGACGCTTCATGTCTGTGGCGGCTCAACGTGCCCGCCGAACTTGAAGCGCATGGCTGATAAGATTTTCTCGGCAAAGGTATGAGACTGACGAGACCGAAAGCGCGTATAGAGCGCTGCCGACAGGACGTCGGCAGGAACCGCTTCCTCAAGAGCAGTTGCAACCGTCCAGCGACCTTCTCCCGAATCCTGGACCTCGCCGGAGAACTCGGACAGTTCCGGGCTTTCCGCCAGCGCCATAGCCGTCAAATCCAACAGCCAGGAGCCAACTACACTGCCGTGGCGCCACACCTCGGCAATATCCGGCAGGTTTAACTTGTAGTGATAATCCAGTCCACTGGCGCCGGCGCTCCGCAGGATATCAAAGCCTTCGGCATAGGCCTGCATCAACCCATACTCGATGCCGTTATGGACCATTTTCACAAAATGTCCGGCTCCAACCGGGCCGCAGTGCAAATAGCCCTGCTCGGCTGTGCTGTTCCTGTGCCCACGACCCGGCGTTTCCGGGATGATCCCCTTGCCGGGGGCCAGGGTGCGGAAGATCGGGTCGAGCCGTAGGACCGGCACTTGCTCGCCGCCGATTGTCAGACAATAGCCGCGCTCGACTCCCGACACCCCGCCGCTCGTCCCAACATCCACGTAATGGAGCCCTTTCGGTTTGAGGGCTTTGGCCCGTCGCAGGTCGTCCTTAAAATGCGAGTTTCCGCCATCAATGATGATGTCGTCCGTATCCATGTTTTCAGCTAGGGCGGTGACCGTTTCATCTGTTGTCGCGCCAGCCGGTAGCATGACCCACACGGCACGGGGTGGCCTGAGCTTTTGGATCAGATCATTGAGTGAAGACGCACCAGCCGCTCCGTTCTGCTCACTCTGTTTGACCGTATGCGCATCCAGGTCAAACACCACGCACGCGTGTCCGCCGCGCATGAGGCGGCGGACCATATTGCCACCCATCCGGCCTAAACCAATCATGCCGAGTTGCATTGCGCTGACTCCTGTCCGTTTCAGAGCAGAAGAGGGGGAACCCACCCCGACCTGCGGTCACCCTCCGAGGAGAGGACTCTGGACGGGGTGATACCGAAGGAACACTTTCACCGGATAGATATGGGACCGCCTAGCAATATTCGTACGGTCCCTGAGACTATTTTGCCGCGGTCCGCACGCCGATCGCGCCGCTTCCTCGGAGTTGCTCAAGCTCTCCGGCGTCAAAGCCCCAATCGCGCAGGGCCTCTTCCGTATGCTCGCCCGGACTGGCAGGAGGACGCTGGATGGCACTCGAGGTACGGCTGAAGCGCGGTGCCGGAGCCGGCTGAGGAACCCCATCGACCTCGACAAACGTACCCCGTTCCTTGTTGTGCGGATGGTTGGGCGCGTCTGCCATATTCAGGACTGGCGCGTAGCAGATGTCACTGCCTTCCAGGAGTTCGTTCCACTCCGCCAGGGTCTTGGTCTTAAAAATCGCGGCCAGTTTTTCGGTCAGCGCCGGCCACTCGGCTCGGTCGTTCTGGCGGGGCAACTCTTCCCTCTCTAGCCCGGTCAAACGCAGCAGTTCCGCATAGAACTTCGCTTCAATCGAACCGACGGAGAGATACTGGCCATCACTGGTCTCATACACATTGTAGTAATGCGCGCCCGTGTCCAGAATGTTTTCCCCACGGTTGTCCGTCCACTTGCCGGCCGCACGCAGACCGTAGATGCCGGTCATCAGTGAAGCCGCGCCATCAATCATGGCCACGTCAATGACCTGGCCCTTACCCGACTTCTGGGTTTCCAGCAGGGCGCTGACCACGCCCAGCGCCAGGAACACACCACCGCCACCAAAGTCACCAACCAGATTCAGGGGCGGAACCGGCGCTTCGCCTTTACGCCCAATCGAATGGAGCGCCCCAATCAGGGCAATATAGTTAATGTCATGACCAACCGCATTGGCCAGCGGCCCCTCCTGACCCCAGCCGGTCATGCGCCCAAAGACCAGACGGGGGTTGCGGGCCAGACACACCTCGGGGCTGAGCCCCAGCCGTTCCATCACCCCAGGCCGGAAGCCTTCGATGAGCGCATCAGCCTGCTCGATCAGCTTGAGCGCCGCCTCCGTCCCTTCCTGCTTCTTGAGGTCAATCGCAACCGAGCGGCGACCACGGCCCAGCAGGTTGAACTTGGCATCGGTCGGCACGCCGAGATCGGCGTCTTCCGCCCGGTCTATACGCAGCACCTCCGCTCCCATGTCCGAGAGCAGCATCGCACACATTGGAGCAGGCCCAATGCCCGCAAATTCAACAACTTTATACCCGGATAATACGCCCATACTTTCCCCTTCCCAGATTCGTTCAGTGACCGCTCAGGCGGACACACAGGTACTGTACCCATATCACAACTGGCATTTTTTTAGCAAAGGGAACAGAGGGACGATTGCTGTCCTTGACAAATTGTTGTTTGAATCCTCAAATTGTCAGCATTCCAAAGGAGGAAATGATGACACAGGAAGAACGCAATCTTGCAGTCGCCCAGGCATACGAGGATATGTACAACAACGACATTGAACGCTTTGTTTTTGAGGTCTATACCTCTGACTGCGAAGTGAATGGTGGCTTTATCCGCGGACACGAACAGTTCATCCAAATTGAGCGGCAGGTTCTCCAGGCCGCACCCCAGCGAAAAATGCGCGTTGACCGCAAGCACGCAGCCGGAAACGTTGTCGTAGTTGAGGCCGTGCTGCTCGACCCGGATCAGGGCGAGAATTGGCAACTGCCCTTCTGCGCCGTGCTCACCTGTCGCGACGGAAAAATCGCGACGGATTGGACCTATGCGGAATTTTCGAAGTGGCCGGGGCTTCAAATCTAGCCGTGGTGAAGGCAGGCTGAATGGATTCCCGTACCCGCTACGTTGTTGTCGGCCAGAACGGCTCGCCCTATTCCATGAAACTCCGCGCCGTCATGCGTTATCGGCGCTTGCCCTTTGACTGGGTTCTGCGGACCGAACGGAATATGGATGAGTTCACCGAGGTGCAGCCGCTCCTCATGCCCATGATTCGTTTTCCGGGCGAAGAAGAGTGGCGGATTGATTCAACACCGATTATCGAGGATTTGGAGCAGCGCCATCCTGGCCAGCGGTCTGTCATACCTGATTCGTCCGGCCGGGCCTTCCTCGCCTATCTCATTGAAGACTTTGCCGACGAATGGCTGACCAAAGCCATGTTCCATTACCGCTGGGCCTATGACGCGGACATTCAGTACGCCTCGTTCTGGATCGCCGATGACTTCTTCCCCGATCAAAAGGGAGACGCGCGCGCTGCGGCGGCACAGCGTTTTGCCAAGCGCCAGATCGAACGCATGCCGCTCGTGGGTTGTATCCCGCCAAACGCACCCATGATCGAGGCGACCTATACCCGCACCCTGGACCTGCTCGAAACTCATGTCGGTCTCCACAACCACCTCTTTGGCAGCTGCCCGTCCATTGCCGACTTCGGCCTGTTTGGCCAGCTCAAAACACTGGCCACCGACCCGACGCCCCTGGCGATCATGCGCGCGCGTGCTCAACGCACCGAAAGCTGGACGCGCCAGCTCGACGATGCCTCCGGTCTGGATGGCGAGTGGTATCCCGACCGCGGCGCACTGCCTGAGGCAACGGTCGGACTGCTGCGCCTGGTGGCAGAAACGTATCTGCCGTTTCTGGCTGCCAATGCGGCGGCAATAGAAAAGGGCGACGAGAAAGTTGAAGTCACCCTGCTCGGCCAGACGTATGTCCAAGCGCCCTTCGGCTATCAGAAAAAATGTTTTACCGCGCTTCGGAAGCGATCTGACGCGCTGAATGCCGCCAGTCTGGACGCGATTGGTCCGCTCTTGGAAGAGACAGGCTGCTTACCCTACTTCAGTCACTGAGGGCGCCCGTAGCGCGCCTTACTCTTTATCACACTGACAGATGACATAGTGGCACTTTTCACACAGCTTCATCGGGCGTAGACCAGGATGGGAGATGCTCTGTCTGCTGTCCACAAACTGTGTCGCCGCCTCCAGGTCTATGTCCATCAGCGGTCGTTTGGCGCATTGGATGCAGCCCTCGGTCCGGGTGTTGTTTTCAATACACCACCGCAGCAGAACCGTGGAGCGGCAGCCAATGGTCCGGGACGACTCCATCCCGAAAAAATGAAACCCGCTGCCCTGCCGATTGGTGACATAATCCAGCCGCGTTCCCTGGAGATGCTGGGCGCTGTTCGGGTCGAGGAAGGCTTTGATCCCGTCCTGTACGACTACCGTATCGTCTGCTTGCACGGTTCGCTCAAGGTTCAGGCTGTACTGGAAACCCTTGCAACCGCCGCCCGCGACCGTCATCCGAATGCCACCGTCCCGGATGTCTTTCAGTCGCATGGCGTGCTTAATCATCTCGACCGCTTTAGCGGTAAAGGCGAGCAACGGCTCGGCTGTCTGATCGTTGTGGACACCCTGCTCCATATTCCCCCCCTTTGAGCGCAGCCCTTCTGCAAGCCCTTATCCTGCCAACGCGCCGGCTGTCAATCTTCAGGCTGGTCTGCTGCCCGAGCGCTGTTTCTCCATCTTGAAGGGCTCTACAAGGCATTGTCTGAGAACGGCCACCCGACTTTCAGCACGGTCATGAAAATTACCCGCGCTCTGGGGATGCAGGTGCGCATTGCCGTTTAAGGTGCCACGCCGCTTGGCTCCCGGCCTTTCCCCCGCTCCGCTCACTCGCTCAGCGGGCCGGCGGCGAAGCGGCGGATTGAGAGCAAGCGCGAAGAATCAATCTCGAACAGCTCCAATAATGAACAGTCCAGTGTCAAGGAGAATGTCGTTGCAGCGCCCGCCCAAGGATCGCTCAAGATCAGAGAGTGCCGCGGCTTGGAAACCCTGTGGTACATAGACATCAAGAGCAGCGTCTTCATCCTCATAACGCGCAGCGGTAATCTCCACGCGCGCGTCTGGCGAAAGCTCTTTGATTAACGCGGTGAGTTCAGACAGCTTGGCTTCAAGAAGCGCTTGGTGATGTGAGCTTTTCCCCTTAGGCATGAAGTATCTCCTTGGCGAGAAGTTGGACAAATTCCCGCGCTAAGCGAACCGCGCGCCCGGCTGAGCGTTGACTTACTCCTACTCGTTCATAATCCCCAATACGGCGTAGGTGCATCAGAGTTGGAAGTGCACTGGCAAAGCTTGCCGGGACAAGCTTTCGCCGCCGCACAAAACGCTGGACAAAATCGGAATGTACGCCTTTGTGGCTCCATTCTTTCCGGTTTATCCCTTGGGCCCTCAAGAGCACAGATGGCGGCCTGAAATGCGGCAGAGTAAGCACGATTAGCGATGCTATCGAAAAGGCGTTGTCCCGGACAAAGCTCAGCTGCTCTAAGAGAAGCTTGAGCACGCGCAAAATCCATACACTTGGGTGTAGGTAGGACGGTAGCGACTGTCAACACTGGCTGAGTTTGGGATTCAGGGTCTCTCGTTATTCGCCAATACATCGCAGGAAACCCGGGCGCGGGGGGAAGAAGACCATGCCGCCGCAACGGGGGCAACCGCAAGCGTTGCCCTCATGCCCCACCGCCTCACTCGCTCAGCGGCCCCCCGACGGCGAAGCGACGCAGGACGTTGTCGGTAATGCGCGAGACGGTATTCTCGTACTGGTTGTGAGACAGGGCTCCGCTCCAGGCGATCGAGCTGGCCGAAAAGACCGCCCCGCCCTGGGGGTATTCAAAATACACCATATCGGCCCGGACCTTGGGATTGACGGTGCCGCCCTGTTGCGAGTCGCTCAGCAAGACCTCTTCAATCACATGCTGATAGGAGTCCGAATGGCCGGACGAGGAGGCCACCACCAGGGCGTGGGCCGGTGTCCCCAGGGAACGTTCGGCGCGGTCCAGTTCAAAACCAGCTGCCCCGTAGTTGAGAACTAAGGACTCAAAGTCACCAATGGCTTCTTCGGCTCCAATCCCCTCGAAGATAAACGCCGCGCGCGGATCAAAGCTGTCGGGCTTACGCTGGTATGGAGCGCTGTTATCAAAGCCCTGGGTGGTGAAGCCGACACCGACCAGGCGCTGGGGTGTTCTGCCTCGGTCCCGCCAGAGGCCGCCGGGTTCGCCGGTGGTGCTGTGGTGGTATTCGCCGGGTTTGGCCTGCCAGCTCCGAGTACCGACCCGGCGTCGAACCTCAACCACGTGAGGACGGCCGGGCGCAAACGAGGTGATCCAGTAAAAACCGTTGCCGCCCAGATACATCAGCCGCCCGCCGGTGTTCAGATAGGCTTCCACAGCGTCCAGCATCGGCCCGGACCAGTACTCGGGGTGGCTGCCGGTGATGATGACCTTGTACGGGGCGAGCAGGTCCAGACCCTCGGCGTGCAGATCTTCGTCGGTAATCACATCATAGGCGTGGCCCTTGGCTTCGAGCCAGTCGATCAGGTGCAGGTCTGCGGGAAGCTGATGCGGGCAGTTGAGCGCCCGCATGTGGTAGCGTGGGCACATATTGAGGATGGGCCGCAGTCGGCTGGAATAACACACTCCGCTGCCGTCAGTATGACTGTCGTACAGGCTCAGCAACCGGTTCTCTCTGATGTAGCGGTCGTCCGGCGCAAGCTCACCCTGCTTGCGATTGGGAAACAGTGCCGGCGACAGGCTGGTGAGTTGCTCGTTGGCATAGGCCAGATAACTGTTGGTGGGGGCCAGGAAGGCAATATCCGCGGTGGCCTGACCCTTCGGTGGACGGACAAAAAACGGGATATGATCTTCGCCGCCCTCGGTCCGCAGACGTGCGGCATACACCCCGCTTTTGAACGCGGTCGGCAGCGTCCAGCTAAAATCGACCTGCCAGCCGGCGTCCTCAAGGTCGTCGTCATGAAAATGGATCGCTCCGTACTGGTGTGGGGTATTGCGGAAATCCGTCTCCTGTCCGCTCCAGTTATAGCCGGTCATGGCCCGGGCGGGCATGTTGACCATTCGGCCGTGGAGACCGTGGGGTGAGGTGTCGATGATGGTGTCAGAGGTCATCTCAGCCGAAAAATCCCAGGCCGCAACAAGATCGTCGCCAAAGGCCAGCGGCGAGGCTCCGCGCTGGAGCGAGAGCAACTCGTCCCGACTCAGGGCGCGCCGGAACACCCCTGGGCGGTCAATCTTGCCGTTAAAATGTCGGTCAACGCGGGACTCGCCGTCATCGCCCGTCTGCCACAGGCCAGCCATTACGCAATCGACCGGAGGCGTGGGGATAGCCTGGAGTTGGGCCGTCGCCGTTGCGGTCGCCCGGGTCTGGTCCTGTGGCCACGTACGTAGCGGCTCTTGATACACGGCGATCTGGCCGCTGTGGGCGTCAAACGTGGCCGCCACAAAATACCATTCCCCGGAGCGGAGCGGGGTATTGATCCGTACCTGTTGCCCTGCTGGGTCAGTCAGCCATACGGCTAAGACCCCACCCTCGTCGAGTACCAGACCATAGCCCCCGTCCGCCTCCGACCATTTGGTGAGAATGCCCTGCACGCCTTTTTGCGGCGTGGTGGCATATATCCAGGCGTACAGAGTGAAGCCGTCGTGCAGACGGAGCAGCGGCGTGTCGGGCACGATAATGTGTGAGCCGGTGTGGATATCCTGGCGACGGCCCGAATACTCACCACTGACCGGTGTTGCAACGAGTTCCTCCTTGAAGCCCGGGCCCTTTGGGTTGGGGTCGCCGTGGATCAAGCGCACGATGTCCGCCTGATAGCTGGGCTGCGTACAGCTTACGTAAAATCGAACGGTTTCCCCTGGCGCGACACTGAACCGATCGGCATAGCCAACAATTTCCATTGCTCCCCTCCTTATTATACGGTCGGGCTAGTGCCCGAGTCCTGGAATTTCTTCCAAATGTGGCAAGGGGCGGTCCAGCACATCGGAGAACAGGGTCAGGACGCGTAAGGTGATGCCCCAGATCACTTGGTCCTGAAAACGGATCGCCGGATAGTACAGCGTCTTGCCGTCCGCAGACAACTTGAGGTGGGTGGCGTTTCCGGCCTCCCAGGGATGCGCCAGCGGCATCCAGTAAGCCTCAGCGACCTCGTGATTCAGGGTTAATGTTGGGGCCGTCGGCCCCAGATAATAGACCACAGGAAACAGGGCTAAGGGCTGTTCCCGTCCGCTCAGCCAGATGGAGAGCGAGGCGAGTGACCCCAGACGGTGGGCCGGGTCCAGGTGCAGGCCCACTTCTTCATACGTCTCGCGCTCGGCCGTGACGTGCAGGTCGGCATCCTCAGGAGAAAAGCGTCCACCCGGAAAGGCCATATGGCCCGACCAGGGGTCGCCCGATTTTTCAGCCCGTCGGATCACGCACAACTCGGGATCATCCTCCGGTCCGGCGAGTATCATGGCGACCGCGGCACAACTGCGATCGGCATTGAGACGACTGGGTGCGGGCTGACGGGCGGTCAAAGAGGAACCGTGTCCTTCAAATCTCCTATGAGAAAGTTGGACACGTTGCCTCTTCAAGGCGTTCCGTATTGCTTCAACGCTCAACACAATGGACCTCCGCTTAAAACACTGCCAGCGGGTTGAGCGGCGAGCCTGTTCCGCCAGGGACGCGCAGGGGCGCGGCCACAAACAGGAAGGTCCAGCGCTTACGCGCCTGCGCTTCGCGGGCCAGGTTTTCGAGGTTCAGGTTATCCAACAGCGGCATGCCCAGGGCGACCACAGCCAGCCGGTGAATAGGAAACGGCATGCCTTCAATCCCGGAGGGGAAGACTTCATTCGTGCCGTCGGAACCAACCGTTGCCACGTCGCGTGTCTTGAGCCAGGGCACGACCGCAGCATGCAGGCCCGCGGCCCGCTGGGTAAAATCCCAGGAGCCGACCTCCTGGTGTCGTTTATACAGTCCGGTGCGGACCAGCAGCACATCGCCGCTCGTTATGCGGATACCGGTCTTTTGCTCCCAGGCTTCCAGGTCCTTGACGTGGACCGCGGCGCCCGGTTCGAGATAGGCCACATCCTTCAGCCAGGGGACATCCACCAGGACCCCACGCGTAAAGATACCCTGTTTCATGGTCTGCACGCCGAGCTGCTCCGCGCCCGAGGGTTTGACCGCCGAACGCGGGAAACCGTTATACATCTTGCCCTGATGGAAAATATGACACAGCGCATCCACGTGTGAATGGGCAAAGCCGTGATAGCGGATCGTATATGTATCCTCGGCAAAGACGCCGCCGCCATCCTCATGCACCCGGAGGCTGTGCTCAAGCGGAAACTCATTATTCGTACTGGCCTCCTTCGCTAGGTCAAAGGCCAGAGAAACCGAGACGCCCTCGGTCACCAGCCCGGCGGCCTGGCGCCGCTTCTCGGGGGTAATCAGATTGAGCGTGCCGAGTTCATCGTCCTCTCCCCAGCGTCCCCAATTTGAGAGGCTGGCCATCCACTGCTCCAGCGTCGCTGTGGTGAGTTGGGGGAGGGGGTCTGTCGCCCGGGCGACGCTTGGACGGTCCAGTATGAGAGCGGTCATCAGGAGCATGCTCACCCACAGTGTCACGGCTCGATATCTCATCACTCCCCTCCTTTGCTGGCATGTGTACTCGGGATAAGGCCGAAGAGCAAGACAGGAGCGCGTGTGGCGGAGTCCGACACCGCTGGAGTCTTTTGCATCGGCCCGGCCACAGGTAAGCTGTTCCAGTACGGACGGGGAGGACGAGAGAGACAAAAGGAGCCACAATACATGCCACGCCTCAGTAAGCTGAGTCGATCGATCACAGGAAAAATTGCGCTGGTGACCGGGGCCGCAAGCGGCATGGGCCGGGCAACCGCTCATCTCTTTGCCGACGAAGAGGCCCAAGTTGCCGTTCTGGACAGAAACGCGGACGGCGTTGCCTGCGTCGTTGAGGAGATCACCCAAGCCGGCGGGACTGCCACAGGCTGGACCCTGGACCTCGCCAACAGTGCGGAGATCGAACCGACGCTCAGTCAGATCGTTGAGCATTTCGGCGGGCTCGATATTCTGGTCAATAATGCCGGTATCGATGCCTCCGCCCGTATTCAGAGCCGCAGATACGAAGAGGTCTGGGAGCGCTGTTTCAGTGTGAATCTGACAGCCCACCAGCGTCTCATTCGTGCCGCTCTGCCTCATCTCACGAAAAGCGGGGCCGGACGGATCGTGAATAGTGCTTCGACCGAAGCGGTCGGCGGCAGCGCCTTTGCCAGCCCCTATACCGCCGCGAAACACGGTGTTGTGGGCCTCACCCGGGCGCTGGCAGTGGAACTGGCCACCCAGGGCGTCACCGTCAACTGCGTTTGTCCGGGCGCGATTCATACCGGCCTGACCGCCACCATCCCGGACAAAGCAAAAGACATCTTTGCCCGCCGGCGCGTGCCGCTCAAACGCTACGGTGACCCGGAAGAAGTCGCCCACGCGACGCTGAGCCTCGTCCTTCCGGCCGCGTCATACATTAATGGAGCCACGCTCGTTGTCGACGGCGGCTTTACGATTCAAAATAACGGCGGTGCGTTGAATCGTTGAAGCGCGCTCTTGGCGAGCCCTCGATAGGGTAAATGATGTGAGGAGCCGGACCTATTTGTGATGGACGGCTTTCCAGGCCACCCAGATCGCTACGGCGTAAAAACTCAGTCCAGCTATGAGGCTGACTTCAGTGATTGCCATGCTATTCCTGCTCTTCAATAGAATTGCCAATCGAATGTATTGCGTCAAGCTCAACAGAATCAAGGTTAAAGCACAGAAAAGGCCAGCCACAGCCAAAGAGAATTTCATCTCGCTCGGGTTTCCCATAATCACACCAAGCGACCCGCCGCCGGTAGTGAGCCCGGCCAGGACAAGGTAGCGGAGTAATTCAGTCTTCAGCTTTATTTCCTCTTTCCGCTCGTCTGTCATTTTGGCTCTCTTAAATAGCCTCCGTGACTGTAGTTGAGGAATTTCCCACGTTCTCGGCAGCAGACTTCAGCTCAATATTCTGGACACCATCGTGCAGAGAAGTATGGAAACCATCTGGAGGTTCATCAGTGCCCACAACTATGAGTATGAACCCATTTAACGAGTGCTCGGATTTAGCAACGCAGTCGTCGATGCTCCGTACATCAATTATCGATGGACTTGGAATTTTTTCTGGATGTGTATGCCAATCGCCAACGTAGTGAAGCCCTCTCTTGTAACGAGAGTTAATTTCTCTCTGCTCGGCGAACCGGTTAGGAGTATAGGATATCCTGGTTCTACGATCACTACGACGAAGCCCAGTTGCCTCCTCAACAATGACTCGAAGCCCATCAAAGCGTGCAAAAAGTTGCCCACCGGCCTCATACTGGCGATTGTGCATTTGACGATATCTCTTGAGATGCTCAACCACCGTGTCTGAGAGAATAATAGTCTGGCCTGAGCCTCCTATAGGATAGACTATCAAGATGACACCACTAGATGGCAAGATGGGCAACTTGGTCGAGAAGGCCAGGGACGTTCCTCAGAAAATCCTCCCACCTGACGGTTTGGACACATCCGAGCCCATTCGTGACTCCAGGTTCCACCTGCTGTATCTAACACTGACTTGCGAGCTACCCAGATGCGGTGACATGAGGCGGATATAGTGCCAAGGATACAGTCAAGGACGAGTTCAGAAATTAATCCTTCGACATAAGTCAAAGCTATTGGTCCGTAAGGCTGGTAAACGGCTCCACAGGCAGGTTCCTGGACTTGTGTACGCTCTCTTGGCCACTCGGTCACTTGGAGGGAGGGTTTCCCGGAATCTGTGAACCCACATTGGAGGCAGCCTCCCGTTGATGTGATTGCAACGGCGTGACCAGCGTAGGCATGAGACTCGGTCCAGCCGTATACGATGGTCGGTTGACGGTTATTAGACAATTGCCAGTCATTCAGAGCCCCTTCCACGTTCCAGTCTCCTATTACGCTAACAATGAGAGTACAGGAAATAAAGATTTCTGAGTTCTGTTGCACTAAGTCTTCCCAACGAGAATGGTGTGCCTCAACTGAGGCAACATGCGGATAATCAGCCTTAATCACTGTAGCGAGACTTTCAGCTTTGGATCGGCCTACAGACCTCGCCCCAAGAGAATGCCGACCGACATTCGCTGAAGCCAATGTCTCGGGGTCAACCAAGATGATACGCCCAAGGCCAGCCTGGGCAAGCTTAACGGCAACGGAGCCTCCAATAGAGCCGCACCCAATTATGGCAACCTTTGCCTCGCGTAGGTGCGTTTGATGTGGGTCATGGTCCCGACCATGAATCCAGGCTGGATCAACACGATCTACAGAAGATCGACTGATAGAAGTTGATCCTAAATAGCGTCCGGCAGTTACGGTAGGTGGGACTCGTCCAGGTCTAAATCCGCTGTATTGCTGAGCTAGTCGTGGAGCCGGAATCGAGACTCCGGCAAAACACGGTCCGTTTTCAGTGAGCGCTCCGATAAGAACAGCGATCTCTTCCGGTCCTTTACTGGCCAGGTCTTCGAGGATCACAGCCCCTTTTTCCGTTCTCTCACGAGCAAGTCTACGGACATATCCGGCAGTCCGGGGATACTCTTTCGGGTGTAGTGGACGGTCGAGCCAGAGCAAAACAGCAGGCTCCGTGACGTAAGGATCTCTTTCCTTCTCTCCAAAGAAATTTTGTAACCAGGAAAGGGTAACAGACTCATCATCGCTAAGCAGATAGAAAGTCTTTCCTCGCCAAACCAGTATCGGCCGACTTGGCGGTTGAGGGTCAATAAGACTTCGAAATTTTATGGCTTGTGGGTATACAGTACGATCCCAATAGGACAAGAATTCGGCACGAAAATCTTCTTGGTTACAACTACTGACGGAGTCTTCAATGAGCTGGGCGGCAGAACTGAGCAGATTCTGAGTAACCCCTACGGGTGCACTGGAAACTATCTCAGTAGAACTAGGCAGCAGGCAGAACACGCCGTCATCTTCCATATGGGGCCACGTTAACAGCGGAGGTTGATCAACAAGAGCAATGAGCGGCGGGGTATAAGGAAATCTCCGATCAATCAGCAGATCGATGGTTCGACAACGATCTGCAAACGTAACTTTCAGACGCCAGCCCAACGTTACATGCCGCTTAGGATAAACCTTCTGGAGCATGCGGCTAGAGAGTTCACAAGGCGACCCGTAAAGGTTGTGTAAATACTGGCGTAGCTCTGTCACACCGGTCTCATATCGCTGCCGCCAACGGTTCTCGGAAGGATCAGGCATACCGTCCGCCTCCCTCCTTTCGTACCGCGCCCCGTGCTTCTTGAGAGGTTCCTTGCTCTTTCAATATGCCAGAGGTCAGGATCGTGGGTGCCGCCGTTTGGGCGCTTTTTGTGTCGGTGTCCTGATCGCTGAAGTATTTGGTGTTGAAAACTTTGTCCCAGGCCGCCAAGGCTTCTTTTCTGGTACAGCCAGATTGGAACAAAACATCAAGCCATTCTAAAGCATCAGAGAGCTTATCCCGGAGAAATCGGGCTTTAGGATCATCATCTCCATCGGTTATCGTCTCGTCAGGAGTAACCGGATGTTTAACAATCAGATCATATTCCAGACGGTTGCGAATAGCCGCCATTGTATCGTAGAGAGCCGTATCTTCTCGACTGAGGTTAGCCCGATAGCACTCTGTCACAAGTTTGGTGATTCCAAATCCACTGAGGATACTTTTCTTCCAGCTAGTCCGGCTCTTAGCAAAGTACTTCAGGAGGCGTGTTATCCGGCGTAGCTGACGACCATTCGTATCGTCGGGGCTTTGGCGTTTATTTTCGCCATCAAACCATTGCGTGACATCGCGTGCATCAGAGCGCTTCCACTCACTACTCGCCAACTCGTAATGTTCTTCTTGGGTGAAATCGGTCTCAGCGACGATGCGGTAGACGGGCATATCGACATGATATCCAGCACTGTAATAGACGCGGACACAGTTAGTCCGAACCTCAGGCGCAGTCTTAAAATTGCCGTCGTCCAGCGCGTTTCGTACCATCTTCCGCGCGTCAAGAGCTGACATATCGTCCCCAGCAGGACCAACTAAGTCTTCTTTCTTGAAGTACGCGCCATCGTCTATGTCGTAATCCTTTCCTGGATGTTGGATCATCGTTTTCATCGCATATGAACCTTGGGTGGCGCATTCCCTTAGCGGCGGATTTTCGTTCTTCTCCAATCCGTTCTTCAAGCGATTTCGGTTGGCGTCACGTCGGTCACGCATCTCGGTCCGCTCAGACTGAGGTAATGTAACGTCGTCATCGTGAAAACCCATCATTTCTTTCGAGCAGTTATACATCGTTTTTCCTTTCTTTTTGTTCGTTGTTCGGGAATCTTGCTCCCGAGCCTTCTCTACCAACTAGTATTAGCTGAATTCGTTGATTCACTCCGGTGGTGCCCTCCGTTCTGGCATAGTCATAAAAAGACGTTTGATAAGATCATCTTCTCGCTGCTCCGATTCTAGGCACTTACCAAACGCCATTTCAGCGTCAGAACGGCCCTGCTTCTCCAAAGCGTCCATCGCCTCAGAGCGTGTGTCATCGAGGTCTAGATATTTCGTTAATGCAAGCGTGACAGATTCGCGAGGGAAACGAATAATTTCACACTGATTATTGACATGCTTCGATAACATTCGGGCCATGTTATCGAAGGCAAATTCCTGTGTACTAATGGATAGTGTGGCGGCATCAGCTCCAAATTTCCAGTCGAAAAGACCCCGATGGAGAGAATCTTTACTGATAACATCTCCTGTCGGAAGTGAGCAGGTTCCAAGGCAGAATATTTCAATAGTTTGGTCTGGCTGAGCCATCTTCAACGCGTCAATTAAGCCAACGAGGACCGGATTATTGGCCCACAACCCACCGTCAGCAAAGACATGATAATTAGAAGGACTGTCTGGATGATCCAAGGCTGCTAAAGAGCGGAAAAGAGGGGCTGCACTTGTTGCGAGGCAGACATCAACTAGCTGGTAATCCGAATCGCGCCCGAAAGAATTCGACAGATGCGGAGTTTTGAAAACCCAACTCCGGTGTGTATTCATGTCAACCGCAGGAATGGAAAGCCCGATTCGGCGTTGATCGTATATTTCGCCGAGAGTCTGATTACCAAATTTCTCAAGGAGGGCAGCCCTCAGGGATTTCTCACCAGACTTTAACGCTCGTGGCCGAGAGTACCACTGCTTGATAACACCCCAGAGGCTTGTGGGTATTTTTAACGGGAAAATGTTTGGTCCATGCTGATGATAAAGTTGAACAACATCGTTCAGCGGCACTCCTATTGCCAGTGCACAGGCAATGATGCCACAGGTGCTGGTGCCGGTAATAAGATTAAATACAGCACCTATATCCAAGTCATTGACCTTGCGTAAATTAGCGAATGCAGTAACCAAACGAGATAAGTACGTGGCACTATAAATACCGCGCATCCCTCCTCCATCGAGGCTAAGTACTCGGAATGGTTTCCCTTTTTTCTCTTGCAATTGATTCCCCCCTGCCTTTCTTAAAGATCCTTTTGGTGCGAATGGATAAAAAGCATGAATGAGATTGATGCGTTATAGGTCAAATAATAAATAAGTCAATACCTTTCGTGCAAAAATTATTGACTCTCCTTCATCCAGACGATAGGCTCTGCATGACGCTTTATTAAATGAGCCTCTCGGTGAAAAAGCTCAAAGAAATTGCAGATATCCGTGCTGGTTATCCCTTTCGGGGAAAAATCAAAGAAGTGCCGAGAGGAGGAGCGCGGGTGATTCAAATGAGAGATGCAGACCCGGAGGATGGGGTTCGGTGGTCCGACTTGATTGCCACAGACTTGCCCGGTAAACGGCAGCCGGACTGGCTCAAGCATGGAGACCTGCTCTTTGTCGCCCGTGGCTACCGTCATTTCGTCCTCCATCTGGATAAGGTTCCCAGCCCGACTGTCCTGTCCCCACATTTCTTTCACCTGACGGTCCGTGAAGACGCGAGGGTCTTACCGGGCTTTCTTGCCTGGCAGATGAACCAGGAGCCGGCTCAGCAGTATCTCCGCAAATCGGCAGAAGGGACGCAGGTGTTGAACATTCGGCGTCAGGTCTTGGAAGACCTGCCTATCGTGGTACCATCGCTGCAAAAACAGGAAATAATCGGCCGGCTCAATACCGCCTGGCAGAGTGAACAGCGGGTGCTCAAAGCGCTGACCGATAACCGTAGGCGTCTGCTGCTCGCCCTGGCCAGACAGGTACTGGGCGAAGACTAAGGACACAATACTATGAGCGAAATCGTTGCTTCCTCGCAGACTGACAACGGCCCGCAGGATGGGATCAACCAGACCGATATCAATAAGGTCGTCTGGGCTGCCTGCGACAGCTTTCGCGGCATCGTCGATCCCAGCATCTATAAGGACTACGTCCTGACCATGCTCTTCCTCAAATATATCTCAGACGTGTGGCAGGATCACTACGAGCGCTACCAGGCCGAATATGGGGACGAGCCCGAACTGATTGACGAGCTGATGAAGAACGAGCGTTTTGTCCTGCCGTCCTCCGCCGGCTTTTACACGTTGTACGAGCACCGCAACGAGCCGGGTAATGGCGAGCGTATCGACCAGGCCCTGCACGCCATCGAAGAGGCTAATATCACCAAGCTGTACGATGTTTTCCAGGACATCAGTTTCAACTCGAACAAGCTGGGCGAAGACAAACAGAAGAATAATATCCTGCGCCATGTGCTCGAAGACTTTGCCCAGCCGGCTTTGAATCTTCGCCCCTCCCGGGTCGGCCAGCTCGATATCCTGGGCGATGCCTATGAGTTTCTGATTGGTAATTTCGCGGCTATGGCCGGCAAAAAGGCTGGAGAGTTTTATACGCCGCCCGCAGTTTCCGACCTCATGGCAGAACTGCTTGACCCCCAAGAAGGCGACGAGATATGTGATCCGGCCTGCGGTTCGGGCTCGTTGTTGATGAAGTGCGGTCGGCACATACAAGAGCACGCCAACGCCTCAAAGAAGTACGCCCTGTACGGCCAGGAGGCCATCGGTTCGACCTGGGCGCTGGCCAAGATGAATATGTTCCTTCACGGTCAGGACAACCACCGTATCGAGTGGGGCGACACGCTCCGCAATCCCAAGCTGCTGAATACGGATGAAACGCTCAAACATTTTGATGTGGTGGCTGCCAATCCGCCCTTCTCTCTGGAGAAATGGGGTCACGACGAGGCCGAGCACGACAGGCACAGCCGCTTCCGCCGTGGCCTCCCGCCCAAGACCAAGGGCGACTACGCCTTTATTCTGCACATGATTGAGACCATGAAACCCGACACCGGACGCATGGGCGTGGTCGTACCCCACGGGGTACTGTTCCGGGGCGCGGCAGAAGGCAAGATTCGACGCAAGCTCATTGAGGAAAACCTGCTGGATACGGTCATCGGGCTACCGGAAAAGCTCTTCTTCGGCACCGGCATTCCAGCGGCGATTCTGCTCTTCAAAAAGCGTAGAGCCGATGACACCGTGCTGTTCATCGAGGCCAGCCGCGAATACCAGGACGGCAAGAACCAGAACTTCCTCCGCCCCGAAGATATCCGCAAGATCGTCCAGACCTGTCACGCCCGTACCTCCATAGACAAATACGCCTACCTGGCCAGCTTTGCCGAGATCAAAGAAAACGATTTCAACCTCAACATCCCCCGGTACGTGGATACGTTTGAGGAGGAGGAAGAGATTGACCTCATGCAGGTCCGCCGAGAGCGAGAGCAACTGAAAGCAGAGTTAGCCGTGCTGGAAGTCGAGATGGACGGCTATCTCAAAGAGCTGGGGTATGGCTCCTGAAGAATGGGGCAGGCGTACCCCAAGCACAATGCGAGGGGAGGAAATATGGAAGCAAAGACCTGGATAGTCGGAACGGCAGTCGCCGTGCTCGTGGTCAGTCTGTTTGTGTTGTTCCCGCGCTGGAACGTCTATCGTCAAGAATTACGAGGCAAGGCCGCGCTACGAGAGGCCGAATATACCAGACAAATTGCGGTCTTGGATGCGCAAGCGGAAGTGGAACGCGCACGGGGAGTCGCGGAGGCCAATCGGATTATTGGCGATAGCCTCAAAGACAATGAGGGATATCTACGCTACCTGTGGGTACAAGGGCTGCACGACGGATCAAGTGAAGTGATTTATGTCCCAACGGAAACCAACCTGCCTATTTTAGAGGCCGGCAAGAGAAAATAATGGCAGTTAAACAGGGAATATATGCCCCACAGGTGACGGACTCGCTCCTGAACAAGATGGTGCGGGCCATTGCGGCCGAGGTTGATCCCGAGCAGATTATTCTGTTCGGCTCGCAAGCGCGGGGCGACGCCCGCGAAGACTCGGACGTGGATTTGCTCGTGATCGAATCCGCACCCTTCGGCAAAGGCAGAAGCCGCCGCCGAGAGGCCGTCCGCCTATGGAGAGCCGTATCGGGCCTCGGCGTTGCAAAGGACATCCTGGTGTACAGTCGTGATGAGGTCGAACACTGGCGCGGTTCCCTTAACCATGTTCTGGCACGAGCCCTGCGAGAAGGAAGAGTGCTTTATGAGCGACCGTCCCTTTAGGAAGGGAAGACATGACGTCTAGTTTGATGACGTACATGATTATCTTTGAACCCCTGACAGTCGCCCAAGCGCTGGCCTTGCTGATAAGTTTGCTCCAGACAGTCTTGATTGCCGGTGGCCTCTGGATGATGCACCATTCATCTCAGAGCCGGAACCGACAACTGGACCAACAAGACCGCAAGTTGGATCAACAGCGCGAAGAGTTCAATCAGCGCATGGATCAACAAGACCGCAAATTAGACATGCAACAAGAAGCCCTGCGCGAACTCTCACGGAAGACCGACCAACAGCGAGAGGAATTTGACCGACACATGGCCCAACAAGAACGCAAAACCGACATGCAGCAAGAAGCCCTGCGCGAACTCTCACGGAAGACCGACCAACAGCGAGAGGAATTTGACCGACACATGGCCCAACAAGAACGCAAAACCGACATGCAGCAGGAAGCCTTACAGGAACTATTACGTCGCACCGTATAGAACGAACAGGGAGTAGGGGTATGGTGCCTGAGGGATGGAAGCTCAGTAGTTTGGGAGAAGTATGTGGAGGGGAACTACAGACTGGCCCCTTTGGTTCTCAGCTACACGCTCGCGAGTATATTGACTCTGGCACCGCGGTACTGATGCCGAAAGACCTCATAAACGGTAAGGCAGATATGCTTTCGGCAGCAAAGATTTCGGCCTCCCGAGCCAATTCACTGACCAAACATAGATTAGAGGTTGGAGACCTCCTCTTTAGTAGGAGGGGTGACGTTGGACGCACGGCAATGATAACTCCTTCCGAATCTGATTCCCTCTGTGGCACAGGGTGCTTACGGGCGCGTCCATCTTCCGAGCACCACCCTCAGTTTCTCGCTTATTTCCTCCAAAGACGGCAAACAAAACTCTGGCTCGAACAGAATGCTGTCGGACAAACAATGCTTAATATGAATGCAAGCATTCTGTCTGAATTGCCGCTTTTACTCCCCCCGCTCCCCGAACAGCAAAAAATCGCCCGCATCCTCTCCACCTGGGACACGGCCATAGAAACCGTCGAAAAGCTGATCGAAAACAGCAAAGCGCAGAAGAAAGCCTTGATGCAGCAGTTGTTGACAGGGAAGCGGCGGTTGCCGGGGTTTTCGGAAATATGGCGAGAGGTCAAACTCAAAGCTCTTGCTAAAATCTTCGTTTCTAACGTTGATAAGAAAACGTTCACTGGTGAAAAACCAATTCGACTCTGTAACTACACAGACGTCTACTACAATGACTATATCACCGATTCTCTACCCTTTATGAAGGCAACAGCAAGGACGCATGAGATTGAAAAGTTCAAATTGATTCCCGGTGATGTGATTATTACCAAGGATTCTGAGACGCCAGAGGACATTGCGGTTCCTGCGGTCGTGAGCGAAACACTCAATGAGGTGGTCTGTGGTTATCATCTTGCGATTATTCGACCCCAACAGGAATTAGCGGACGGCCTCTTCCTCAGCAAAATTCTGTCCATACCGTCTGTTAGGCATTACTTCTTTTCGTTAGCGAACGGAGCATCGCGCTTCGGACTGACCACGGACGCGATAGCAAATGCAAAACTTCTCGTTCCCACTCTCCCTGAGCAGCGGCGAATTGGTGACGCCCTATGGGTACTCGACCGGAGAATTAAGAATCAAACGAAACAACGAGATGCACTCAGACGGCAGAAAGAAGCCCTCATGCAACAACTCCTCACCGGCAAACGCCGGGTGAAGATTGACCCGGAGGCCGTAGCCGGCGACTCGGGAGGCGATATAACACGGAAACATGAACGTCAGAAGGCTTATGGAGAGAGACCTAAAAGAGAAAAGGAAAAATGACCGAATACGAAACTGCCACCCTTGCCATTCAGCAATCCAGCCTCGCCATTCAGCAGGCTGGACTGGAGATTAGCCGGGCTGGACTGGAGATTAGCCGGGCTGGACTGGAGATTAGCCGGGCCGAGTTGGAGATTAGCCGGGCCGAGTTGGAGATTAGCCGGCTCGGTTTGTGGGCACAGATCGTGATAGGCGTCGTCCAATGCGTTCTGATTGCTGGCGGATTGTGGATCATGCGGATGGCCGCAATCACACGCGACAACCAGCACGAAGAGGCGAAGGACCGGCACGAGGAAACGATGCTGGCGCTCAGGGTCTTGATTGAGCGCACAGCCCCCCGACCGGCAAACGACGGGTAAAAGTCGATGCCGCCTGACTCATCCGTCCTTCTGGCCGAAATCGACCGGCTCAAGTCTCAGCTCGACGCTCTGCGTCCGCTGCCGGAATACACGGTCCGCACCCTGCACGAACAGCAAACCCTGGAGTGGACCTACCACTCGAACGCCATTGAGGGGAATACGCTGACTCTCAAGGAGACCAAGGTCGTGCTGGAAGGCATTACCATCGGTGGCAAGTCCATGCGTGAGCATTTTGAGGCGGTCAATCATCGCGAAGCGATTGACTACGTTGAAACTATTGTCTCCGGCAAAGAAGCGCTGAGTGAATGGCACATCAAAAACATGCATCAGCTCGTCCTGAAAAACATCGACGACCGAAACGCTGGACGCTACCGCCAGCAAAACGTCGTCATTGCCGGCGCCAGCCATACGCCGACGGATTTTCTGCACCTGCCACGGACCATGAGCGAGCTCATGGCCTGGTATCAGGACGCCAACGACCTGCATCCACTCACCCGAGCTGCCCGCCTGCACGTCGATTTTGTCGGCATTCATCCCTTTGTTGACGGCAATGGCCGAACGGCCCCGGCTCCTTATGAACTGTGAACTGCTGCGCTGCGGCTATCTGCCGGTCATCATTCGCGTTGAACAACGTCTGGCCTATTACGACACGCTCGATATGGCACATACGACTCATAACTACGCCCCCTTTGTCCAACTTGTTGCCGAGCAGGAACGTGAGACGCTCCATCACTATCTGTCCGTTATCCGGGGAAGCCAGTAGACATGCCCGACCAGCATCTGCCTCGGCCTGAAACAAAAGAGCTGTTCATCTCCCATATCCCGGCTCTGCACGTGCTGATGGCTATGGGCTATCGCTATTTATCGCCGGACGAGGCACGCCGGGCACGCGGGGGAAATAATGCTGAGGTCCTGCTGCGCGAGGTGCTGGTTGAAGAACTCAAAAAGCGGCGTTTTACCTGGAAGGGACAGGACTATCCCCTGTCCACCAACGCCATAGACGAAATCGTGCGTCAGCTCGCCTCGCCCGGACTAGGCGAAGGGCTATTAACCGCCAACGAGCGCATATACGACCGCTTGACGCTCGGCATCACCGTCACCGAATTCATTGACGGCAAACGTGCCCAACCCACGGTCCCGCTGATTTGCTGGGACGATCCTGGGCGGAATCAGTTCCACGTGACCGACGAATTTGCAGTCCTCAACACCAGTGGAACCGGCACCCGCCGACCGGATATTGTCTGCTTTGTGAACGGCATCCCATTGGCGGTCATCGAAGCCAAACGCCCGGACCCGCACAACCCGCGCAAGGACATGCTTGCCGAAGGCATCTCCCAGCATCTGCGCAATCAGGGCGTGGGGGAGATTCCTCAGCTGTTTGCCTATGCGCAGTTGCTGTTTACGATCAACGGGCTTGACGGGCGGTATGCGACCACTCGTACCCCGGCCCGATTTTGGGCGCTGTGGCGTGAAGAGGATTTGGAAGAAGCGATTTTTCATCAGATCAAGAACACGGACCTGTCCCCAGCGCAAAAGCAATCCGTATTTGACCATAGACCGCAACCGATACGTGACTACTGCGAGCAACAGCGACAGCAGGACGCGCTGCTGCCGAGCGGGCAAGACCGGCTGCTTATCAGCCTGCTGCGTCCCGACCGGCTGCTGGAGTTCGTGCGCCTCTTTATCCTGTTCGATAAGAAAAACGGCAAGATCGCAGCCCGCTATCAGCAGTTCTTCGGCGTGAAGCGACTCATTGAGCGGGTCAACCGCAAGGACAGGAACGGCGTCCGGGAGGGAGGGGTAGTCTGGCATACGACCGGTTCCGGCAAGTCGTTTACGATGGTCCTGTTGGCCAAGGCCCTTCTCCTGCACGACGCGCTGAAAGCTTGTCGCTTCGTTGTTGTCACCGATCGTATCGACCTGGAAGATCAACTGAGCAAGGTCTTTGTGAATACCGGCGTGTTGCCCACCAAGCGTGAGATTCAGAAGGCCAAGGCCACCTCGGGCAGAGACTTGGCCCGACGTATTGGCCAGGGGACTGAACGCATCCTGTTCTCGATTATCAACAAGTTTGCGACCGCGGCCCGTCAGCCCGCGTGTCAGAATCCGAGTGCTGACCTCATTGTTCTGGTGGATGAGGGCCACCGCAGCCACGGCGGGGAAACGCATCAACGTATGCGCCAGGCCCTACCCAATGCAGCCTATATTGCTTTTACCGGCACGCCGTTGCTCAAGGCCGATAAGACGGCCAATACCTTCGGACCCATCGTCCACGCCTACTCCATGCAGCGCGGCGTAGAGGACTCCATGGTCACCCCGCTGCTGTACGAAGAGCGCATTCCCGAGCTGGGGACCAATGCACAGGCTCTGGACACTTGGTTCGAGCGCATCACCGAGGGACTGACTGAGAGGCAAAAGGCAGACCTCAAGAAAAAGTTTGCGCAAAAAGGACACCTCTATCAGGCGGACGGACGCATCGAGTTGATCGCCCACGACATCAGTCAGCATTTCAGCAAACATATCCCCGCCGGCATGAAGGGCCAGCTCGCAACCGACAGTAAACTGTCCGCCATTACGTATAAAAAGCATTTGGATGCGCTAGGCCTGGTCTCCAGCGCCGTTGTGATCTCCCCGCCGGACTCCCGAGAGGGGCGTGAAGCAGTAGATGAGAGCCAGGTACCCGAGGTCCAGCAATGGTGGTCCGAAACCGTGGGCCGACAGGGTGAGACGGTCTACACTAAAGAAGCCATTCGCGGTTTTGCCGAAGAGGCTGAGCCGCAGCTCCTCATTGTCGTCGATAAGCTTCTGACGGGCTTTGACGAACCGAAAAACGCGGTGCTCTATATTGACAAGCCGCTCAAACAACACTCCCTGCTCCAGGCTATCGCCCGGGTGAACCGTCTTCACGAACGCAAGCGGTGCGGGCTGTTGATCGACTATCGGGGTATCCTCAAGGAGTTGGATACCACCCTGCGGGCGTATCAGGATTTGGAGCACAGCACCCAAGGCGGCTATGATCTGGCCGACCTGGCCGGACTGTATCGCCAGACGAGTACTGAATACAAGAAGCTGCCCAGGTTGCACTCCGCGCTCTGGGCCATTTTTCAGAACGTCCAGAACCCCTCAGACCTGGAGCAGCTTCGACAAGTCTTAATCCCCGATTTCGTGCGGGACGAACAGGGCGAGAGCTATGACGCGAAGCAGAAAATACGCGAAGACTTTTATGTGGCCCTGCGTGCGTTCAGTCTATGCCTGGAGGTCGCTCTGGGCTCGGCGAGCTTCTATCAGGACAGCAGCTTTCGCGAGACAGAAATTCAGGCGTACAAACAAGACCTCCGTTTTTTCAGCATTCTGCGCCGTATTGCCCAGCAGGACGCCGGCGAGGTCATTGATTACACCAGCTATACCGCGCAGATGAAAAAGCTGGTGGATACCCATGTCATCGGCGAGGCGGTAAGAGAAACCGAAGCGGTCTATGCGGTCAACGAACTTGGTAAGCACCAGGACCCGCAGCAATGGTCCGTAGAAAAAACGCGCAATGAAACGGACCTCATCCGCACCCGGCTCAAACGGACCGTTGAGCAGGACCTACGGGACGATCCGTATGCCCAGCGGGTTTTCTCGGAACTCCTCGCTCAGGCCATCCGAGAAGCAGAGGCCATGTTTGACCATCCCCTCCGGCAGTACACCCTGCTTAAAAACCTCGAAGACCGACTCGAACGCCGCCACGTTCCCGGCATCCCCGAAGTCTTGGCCAACAAGCCGTATGCCCGCGCCTACTATGGTGTGTTCCGCGTGGTGCTGGGAGACGCCGCCTTTGAAACGATGAGGCAGGACGAGAAGCAGGCTTATATTGGTCAGGCGCTGATGATAGACGAGGTCGTCAGTACTGCCGTTGCAGAACATTCCCTCAACCCGCGGCATATCGAAGCCGAGATTCGCAAAGGCCTCCTGCCCCGTCTGTTCAAACAGCTCGGTATGGAACGGGCAAAACAAGTCATTGAGCGGGTGCTCCACATCGCTCGTGTCGGGCTCTTAAAAGAAAGGGGAGCTGCTCGCTAATGCAGTTCACCTGCCACTATGGTGACGAAGAATTTCGTTATTCGGTCTGCCACCGGCTCACCATCCGCAAAAAAATTACTATTCATATCCATCCGAACGGCTCTGTACAGGTCAATGCCCCGTCCGGCGCCGCAAACGCAGCGGTCAGGGAAGCGGTCCAAAAGCGGGCGCGCTGGGTTACCACCCAGCTTGAACAGCTTCATGAACGGCAGCGGGAAGTCCTGCCGCGGCGCTATGTGAGCGGTGAGAGCCACTTCTATCAAGGGCGGCGTTATCCGCTCAAGATTATTCGGACGCAGGGAGAGCCACGGGTTACCTTATGTCGTGGGCAACTCAGAATTTCCACTGCGGACCGTTCCCCTCAGACAGTGAAAACGCTACTCTGGCAGTGGTATCGGACACATGCCCAGAACACCTTTGAGCGCCGACTCGGGGTTTTAGCCCAGCGGGTGAGCTGGCTGACAGTTCAACGTCCGCTCATCACACTGCGCACTATGAAAAAACGCTGGGGAAGCTGTTCGCCCCGAGGGCGCCTCGTACTGAATCCGCACCTCGTGAAGGCTCCTCGGGATTGCATAGATTATGTGATTCTCCATGAGCTGTGTCATCTCAAAGAACACAATCACAGCCCACATTTCTACCAATTGCTCAGCCAGTTGATGCCCGACTGGAAAACGGTCAAATCCCGTCTCGACGAAATGGCAGAGCTACTGCTGAATGAGTGAGGAGGGGAGGGGAATGAAAGGATGGAGGCATGATGATGGGCATGACCGACTGGCTTGCCCTGGGCAGGGGAGCGACAATCTTTGGGGCTTTTGCGATTTTACTCTGGAAGATGTCTACCTACTCCGACAAAAACCACTAGCCCGCAGTTGATGATTCCCCCCGTCCGGCTCGCGTCCGCCGCGCGGCCAGACGTTTCACTTGGCCGGCCACCACGCGGACCTTGCGCGGACTGGCCAGCCACATGCCGCCAATGGAGACGAAGGCAAACGTCAGCGCAATCCAGAAGGCCACCGTATAACTGCCGGTGCGGTCGAAGAGCAGGCCGGTCACCCAGGGTCCGCTCCCACCGCCCAGACTGCCGGCAATAGTCAGCGTGCCGTAGATACGACCGTACTGTTTGCCCTGAAAAATCTCCGCCGGAATGGCGCCGAACACCGAGACCGTGCCATAGCCCAACATACCCTGGGCCGCGACCATAGCGTATAACAGCACCAGGCTGGGCCGCTCGGGCATGCTGAGCAGGATGATGTAACACAAGACAAAACCCATCATACTGATGGTCCAGACCCACTCGCGTCCGATCCGGTCGGAGAGCGTACCCAGCCCAATCTGGCCGCCGCAGGCGGTCAGCCCGACCAGCCCCAGGGCAAAGGCCGCCACCTCGGGTGAAAAGCCGCTATCGGTCAGGTATTTGGTCTGATGCACCTGGATAGCGTACCAGGCGTACAGGCTGCTGAAAAAAGAGACGCCCAGCCACCAGAAACGGGAGGTGCGTATGGCGCGGGCCAGGGTCCAGTCGGTCGCGGCCCAGGCGTGGTCCACGACATTGTCGGCCGGACGCTGCTCACCATGAGTGGTGGGGGGGACGCGGTCTCCATCGGGCGCTAAGCCGAGGTCCTCGGGCCGCCGGCGTTGCAGGATCACGTTCAACGGAAACACGACCACCACCAAGATCCCAGCCACCACCCAACACGCCTCACGCCAGCCGGCTTGGTCAATAATGCTCTGCACCCACGGAAAGAGCAGGATGGAACCGACGCCTACCCCGGAAAAGGCAACCCCCAGGGCCAGTCCGCGGCGGCGCACAAACCAGTAGGGGAGAAACAGGGAGTGACCCAGATAGCTGATGGAGGTGCTTGCGCCACCGACCAGAATGCCAAAGGTGACATACAGGTGCCACGGCTGAGAAACCAGGGTAATCGCGATCATGCCGGTACTGACCAGCACCGCGCCCAGCGGAATGACCAGGCGTGGTCCCCAGCGGTCCATGAGCATGCCAACCAAGGGTGCGTACACGGTTGCGGCCAGAAAGCCGCAAGAAAAGGCTGCGGCCGTACTGCCCCGGTCCCAGCCGAACTCCGCCAGAATGGGCGGAAACAGCAGGGAGAAGGTCGTGCGCGTGTTCACGCCAATGGCCAGCGTGACAAAGGCCACGGCCACGACCGCCCAGCCATAATAAAAGGGAAATTCTCTTTGCCGCATCGGATAGCGTCGTGATGACAGGGTAGAGGCGCACCTTACACAAAGTCGGTGGCTTTGTCTGTGGCCGTTGCCGCCGATATGCCCATTGTCTTCCGCCCTTGGAGCGATTACCCTCCTGCCATTATGCGGCTGTTCATATGAGCGGCCATACAGAAGGAGGGAGAACATGGAATTTGAAACCTTGGTCACCGGTTACGGACTCGTTGAGGGGCCGCGGACTGATGAGCAGAATCGGCTCTATTACAGTGATGTACGTGGCGGCGGGGTCTTCCGGCGCAGCCCCGACGGGGAGATTGAAACCCTGGTGGCGGACCGGAAGTTTGTCGGTGGGATCGCCTTGAATGCCGGCGGTGGCATCTTGGTGACGGGCCTGTCTCTGGCGCACTGGGACGAGCAGTCCAGCGAGCTGCGGGATATCTTCGCCGAATGGCAGGGGAAACCCCTGTTCGGCCTGAACGACCTGACCATGGACGACCAAGGCAGCATCTGGGTCGGCTCGTTTGGCTGCGATATTCATACCTTCGATTTCAAGAGCACGCCGCCGCCGGGCTCGCTCTTCCGCATCGACCCGCCGGGCCAGGTGACGCACCTATGGGAGGGGGTTGAGGTGACCAACGGCTTGGGCTTCAGCCCGGACCGCAAACTGCTCTACCACTGCGATTCCACCACCCGGGCCGTCTGGGCCTATGAGGTGCGGGCCGACCGCACGGTCAGCGACCGTCAACTGTTCGCGCAGTTACCCGAGGGTATGCCCGACGGCATGACCGTTGATGTCGAAGGCGGGGTGTGGGTCGCTACCGTGGCCGGACGGGGTGAAGTCGTGCGTTTCAAGCCGGACGGCACGGTCGATCAACGCATCAAGGTGCCGGCCAAAACGGTCACCAGTGTGGCGTTTGGTGGGCCCGACATGGCGGACCTGTACGTGGTCACCGCCAACAACGATCAACGCGAACTCAAGGGCAGCGTCTTTCGGGCGCGTTCGGATATCCCTGGGCTGCCGGTGCCCCAGGCAGGCTTCTGAGGAGGAACCCATGTTAAAGTTTATGGCCGCCGTGCGGCGTCTGGAGCATGTTTCGCATGACGAGTTGGTCCACGTCTGGGAGCATGTTCACGCCCCGCACGTTGTTTCGCTGGTCAAGCCGGAACGCTATCGCATCACCTTCTTTGATCCGCCCTCGGACAGCGCCGATGCCAGCCGTCTGCCGGACGGCATGGCCGAGCTGTGGTTTCGAGATAGACAGCATTTTGAGACTACGATCGGCCGGCAGGCTCCGCCCAATATCGACGCCGACAAATTTAGCACCTATGCCGCCATACAACCGGGCTGCAATCTGTTTGTGACCGAGCATCTCAATGCCGATGGTCCGACGACCCGCGACACCACCAAGCTCGTCTTCTTTATCAAGAGACGCCAGGGCATTGAGCGCGCCCACCTGGACGACTACTGGCTGAACGTCCACGTGCCGAACGTTGTCGCGGCCATCAATAATACGCCGGACGCGGTGCGTTATTCCGTGGACCTGGTGGACCTGGACGATTCCGAGCGAGAGCGCGCCTACGACGGCGTGGCGCAAATCTGCATCGATCATCCCAACGCCACCTTCGCCGACATCCAGGGGTATGAGCCGGACGGTTTCGGCGAGCTGGTCGAACCCATGCTGGTATGCAGCGGGCACGAGGTGCGTATCGTGGGCTGATGTAGGGAAGCGGCAGGTGTAGAACGCAGCATGGAGACCTTGTGGGTCGGAATGACCGTTATCCGTTTCTCCAGGGGTCCAGAAAGCTTACTGGCGTCAAAATCGGGATAGTGTGAAACGGGTACATCTCCAGAAGGTCCTGGTCGCCCGTAATCAGACAATCCGCTTCTCCCATCAGTGCCGTTTCGAGCAGCTTGGCGTCATCAGGGTCACGACACCCGAGCTTTACGCCTGTTATCGAAACCCATTCTGAGACCGCTTCGAGTTGAGCCAAGTAGATATCTCTGCCCTCCCGGCCGATGTAACGGTCGAACTTCGAACGATGGAAACGGCTGCGAAGCTCGTCGAACGTCTCATTCGAGAATAGCAGCACACCGTTCTCCGAACGCACCACGTCGACAACCATGCGCGGCGACCCGTCCGGGCCAAGCGCCGCGCTGATTAGGACGTTGGTGTCGAGAAGACAACTCATTCTTGCGGCTATCCTGACCTGCATGCGCTGGAGTGTGCTCTGTAGCTATAATCCATTGTAATTTATCTAGTTTTCTTGATTTCACGGTCCATTACCGCCCTTGCATTCCCGCCTCCGATGCGCTTCAATGCGCCCCGGTTTTCAGTTGGTCGCTTTCGGATTGCTTACCGATCCGGGACGCCTCCAGACCACGCCTGATCGCGATCCGCTTGAGTGCCCGAGCGCCCCTGTCGAGGACCAGGACATGCACGAACGCCAGTACCGAACCCTCACCAAGCGTATCGTGGACCGCCTCGCGGTCCACGGCAAGGACGCGGTGTTCTGGGATTCGGACCTCCCCGGCTTCGGTATCCGCGTATACCCCACGGAGCGCAAGGTCTACGTGGTGCAGACCAGAATGAACGGCAAGTCCAAGCGCGTGACGGTCGGCCGGCACGGGGACATCTCGCCCGACGAGGCACGCAAGAACGCCGCGAAGTTCATCGCCCGCATGAAGGCCGGACAGTCTCCTGTCGAGGCGGCGCCCGAAGCCGAGCCGACCGTGGCCGATCTCGCCGAGCGCTACGAGTGCGAGTATGTCGCCATGCACTGCAAGCCCAACACCATCAAGCACTACGGGCTGATGCTGAAGAAACACATCGTGCCGCGCCTGGGAACGCTGCGTGTCTCGGAGGTCGAGCGCAAGCACATCCTCAAGTTCCAGTTCGAGTTGAGCGACATGCCTACAGTGGCGAACCGTACGGTCGACATTCTGGTCAAGATGTTCAACTTGGCTGAACTCTGGGAGATGCGCCCGCCGGGCTGGAACCCGTGCAAGTCGGTGCGTCGCTACAAGGTGAACCCGCACAAGGAACGGTTCCTGTCACCGGAGGAACTCGCCCGGCTCGGGCGCACCCTCAATGTCGCGCCCGCCAAACGTCTCGCATCCTAGCACGCGGTGGCTGCCATTCGGCTACTGGTGCTGACCGGGTGCCGGCGCAACGAGATCATGGGTCTCGCTTGGGACGACCTCGACTTCGAGGCGGGCGAGATGCGGCTCGTCGACAGCAAGACGGGCACGCGCATCGTGCCGATGCCACCTGCGGCGGCGGTACTGGCGGAGTTGCCGTGCACCCCGGACAACCGCTGGGTATTCCCTGGCCGGAAGAAGGGCACCCATCAGACCAACATCAACGACTCCTGGTACCGCGTCCGCAGGCACGCCGGCCGGAACCTGTCAACGACATTGAGACAGTCGCGGTCAGCATTTACTGAGCAATCTGCGGCGTCGTCGCCGCGTCCGGTGGGTTGATCCAGACCTTTGTGGGAAGAGGTGGGGGTTTCGGGCTTCCGTGAACGAATCGTTCCGGGTGCCGGGTCCAGGCACGATGCAGGGTGCGTTGGCGTTTCTCAACAATGCGCCGAGCCCGTCCGTGATGGACGTCATCGGGGGTGAGCATCGCGATTCCGCCATGGCGGTGCTCGGTGTTGTACCAGGGGAAGAAGGACCGGCAGAAGGCGGTCGCGGCGGCGATGTCCGCGAAGCGTCCAGGAAAGCCGGGATGGTACTTCAGGGTCTTGAACTGCGCCTCGGAGAAGGGGTTGTCGTCGCTGACCCGGGGGCGGCTCAGCGAGCGGGTGACGCCGAGGTCGGCAAGCAGTTGCGCGGTGCACTTGCTGGTCATGGGTGCGCTGCAGTCCGAATGCAGGGTGAGCACCTGGGGCTTGATGCCCTGCTTGAGGCACGATTGCTCGATGAGCCGGCTGGCCAGGGCGGCGCTTTCGCGCTCGGCGACCATCCACCCCACAACGTATCGGCTGAAGATGTCGAGCAGGACGTAGAGGTAGAAGTACGTCTAGCGCTTCGGTCCGAGCAGGCGGGTGATGTCCCACGACCAGGTCTGCTTCGGGGCCGTGGCGACGAGTTCGGGCTTGGTGCAGGGCGGATGGGCGAGCTGATTGCGCCGCTCGCGCACCGGCTGCTCGGCGGCGAGGATGCGGTACACCGTGCGTTCCGAGCACAGGTATCGCCCTTCATCGAGCAGAGTCGCGACGACTTCGGCGGGCGAGCGGTCGATGAAGCGTGGGGAAGCAAGCACGTCGAGGACACGCTCGCGTTCGTGCTCATTGAGCGCCCGGGCGGGCGTCTTTCGGGGCTGCTGGTGCCCGGGAGCGGGCCTGTGACGACGGTAGAACGTTGCTCTGGACACCCCCAGCGCTCGGCACGCCGGCGCGACGCCGACGTGCTGTGCGAGCGAGGCGGCTGCCATCAGCAGTCCTTCCCGGCGTTGAGGCTCAATCCCAGCGGCCCGTCAAACTCAATGTCAAGAACGCGCTGTTCGCCGGCCACGACGAGGGGGCGCATGGCTGGGGGCGCATCGCCTCGCTCATCGAAACGTGCAAGCTCAATGGCGTGGAGCCCTCCGCTTGGCTCAAGAGCACGCTGGAGAAGATCGCCGCCTACAGCACAGGCTCGCTTGACCGAATCCCCCGCGCTTCCTCTTGCCTCCGCCGCTCGTCTCTTATATTGCTGGTGTTTTCACAGTAGGAGGAAAGACTATGCATTTCATGTGGTTTACAGAACGCGCGTATCACTACGACCCGGAAGAACATCCGGAGCAATACCGCGACCTCGAAAACGAGATCATTCGCAAACGCAGCTTTTTCGGAACGCCGAACAGCTATTTTGATCGTCAGCACGGCGCGCGGCTACTCAATCAGTATCTCGACGAGAAAATCTACACCGACCAGGAGCTGATGAATTTTGACGGCATTATGCTCAACGAGCACCATGCCAACCCCTTCTGCCTGGGTGCGGTCATGGATGTCGAAGCCTCGGTGTTGGCCAAGGCGACCAGCCGGGTCAGAATGGCGCTGCTCGGCAACCCGGTTCCCACGGTATCGAATGCGCTCCGGCTGGCCGAAGAGTTGGCCATGATTGACCTGATTTCCAATGGCCGCCTGATCTCCGGCTGGGTCCGTGGCGCGGGCAGCGAACAGCTCGCCAATAATGCCAACCCGGCCTTTAATCGCGAATACTTTGAAGAGGGCATCGACTTTATCGTCCAGTCGTGGACCAAGCCGGGCCCGTTCCGGTATGAGGGCAAACACTTCCACTTCCGGCACGTCAACCCCTGGGTGCTGCCCGTCCAGGAGCCGCATCCTCCCTTCTGGATTCCCGGTCTCATCAGCCCGGAAACCGTGGCTTGGTGTGCCAAGAACCGTTACCCCTACGTGGCTCTCGCCACCCGGCTCGAACCCACCCTGGAGCTGTGGGACTTCTATAATAAAGCCGCGGCCCGTGAAGGCTATCAGGCCGGACCGGAGAATTTTGGCTATCTGCAACCAGTCATGGTCGCGGATACGCAAGAACGCGCGGAGGAGATGGGCAAGCGTATTCTGTACGGCGGTGCCTTTGCCCATTTTGCCCGACCCGAGTGGATGTTCCCGCCGGGCTATAACTCGAAGGCCGCGACCCGCCGGCTGGCCCAGACGAACTTTGGCGTCAATGCCGCGGCCGGGCCGCTGTACGGTGAAGGTGGAGAAACGACGACCGAAGAGATCGAAGCCGTCAAAAAGACCATTTACGATGGCTATCCCGGTGTACTCAAAGAAATGGTCATGATCGCCGGCACGCCGGACAACGTGATTCCGAAGCTCAAGAAAATCCAGGATATCCTGCGTCCGGGCATCTTTTCCTTCTGGCTGGATGGCCCGGTTCCGGCCAAGGACCGGCTGCGCTGTCTGGAGCTGATCAACCGCGACGTCATTCCGGCCATGCGCGAGCACGGCAAGACGCTGGGGCTGGTTGATCCGTTTGAGAAAAAACCCGGCTCGCGGCCCCTAGCCAACGGCCGGCCCGATCCCGTCAGCGATGCTGAGGCTTTGGCTGAACTGATGGCCGCCTAAGGTTCATCTGGCTGACCGGCTTGCACTGACGCGAGCCGGCCAGCCTCACTCCCAGCCCAAAAAGCGGGTATTCTGGCCTGGCGTGCCCAAGCCAAGCGGCCTGACGGCCAGGCATTCCCTTACCTTTGCTCACTTCCCGACGGTCTGATAGGAGAACCGCGATGGGTTTCTGGCATACCGGCTACGGTGAGTTTCACGAGCCAGTGGGACTCGATCCTAAGTTTGAACCTCAGGCTGAGCGCTTTTCGTGTACGCAGTGCGACAAATCGTACTCTTCTTCGGATGAATTATCGCGTCACCGCTTTGAGGCTCACCCTCGGCATCGTCCCGTCATGCTCGTTCAGGGTCGGGAGTTGGGAACGAACCGGGAACGAATCACTCAGCCGCTTTCGGTCTCTGACATACATATCGATCACTGTGATTACGCGCGCCTTAATGGCAGCGATATCCCAATTTCCTTTCTTCCTGACCAGCTTGCCAAAATCTCCTCCAACGTTTGCCGGGTCGTACTGAGCAAGGACGGCGTAGACGCAGCCTTCGAGTTGGATTTCCACATTGCATCCGAGGATGACCTTGAGGCCGTCGAGGATCAGTTTACGAGACTTACACGTGGTCGTAAACTGGATACGCACACCATACAAGAGTTCATAGATGCCGCATCAGAGTTCACCACTGCGGTCGGCTATTATGACGGTATCTGCGCCTACCTGTACGGTGTGCTCGCCAAGGAACAGACCGGTGGATCAAATCTTCCCTATACCACCTACGAAGGCAAGTTCAGCAAAGCGGCAGAAGAGTTAGCGGTATATAACCGCCCGCTTGCTCAGACGATTGGGAGCCTCATTGAATTTCATTTCAACCACTTTCGAGATGCCGCCCGCCTTTCTCCGGAGTCCCGTGTAGGCCGAGTTTCGGCTCGCTATTCAGACTGGATTGAGTCACCGGGCAGATCAGGGCGGTATACGACCGGTGCGAATGAAATTGAAGGTCTGGTCACAGACTGGGAAACAGAGCAAATCCTCTATTGGGCGAGTCGCCCGCTGGATGATACCGCGGGGGAAGCAACTATCATTGACAAGTTCCTTGAAAGCGCCTCGGCAGAGTATGACAAAGCGAAGCTTCGTATATTGCTCGGGGAACTCCACGCTCAAATGCGAAATATGAATCCAGCGCTGATGCACGCAAAGGCCTTACGTAACGTACCGCCTTTTCAAGGATGGGCGGAGGCTCTGATAAAGAGGCTTCAAGGAGGATAGCGATGACCATACCTGACCCGCGTGCCTCAGTCGGGAGAAACGCCCAACCTTCTGACGAGCGTATCGTCCCCGGCAGAAGCAGTACAACGAGCGCAGCACAAGGCGTCCTGACGCTCGGAGGACGGCCAGCGAGCTCGGCACAAGCGACCAATGAGAGCGACCGCAGGGCGCGTGAGGCGACAAACCTCACTGGCTCTCCTACCAGATGGGAGTCACCTCGTAAAACCCCAATAAAGCGCGCAAAGCCGGCCCACCCGGAAAGCTGCGCCGACCTGCTCCGCGCAGTGTACAGCGGAAAGCGTAAGCGCTTGAAGCCGTCGGAGAAGGCTCTTCGTAAAATGCGCTTGGGACCAAAGCTGCAACCGGCAGAGCGGGAGGAACTGCTTGACCTTGCAACACAGGACCGTACCCTGGAAAGAACCCGAGAGTTAATGCTGCTCAGCATGGAGCGTTTCGATGGACCGAATCTAGCCGGGCAGGTCCGAGAGTTCGTCCGTGATCTGCTCATGCGCCATCCGGCGTTTCAGGTAGAGGCGCTAGCAGATGCTCTGAGGAATCTCTCTGAAGGACCGACATCGGAAAGGGCGGTCAAGATGCTAACGGAGCAGCCTTTTGATTTACTTCCGTGGTCTGAAGATGCTGCCGCGCTGAAGAAAAGCGAGTTAGACAAATGTCGAGTGAACGCCGCGTGCTGTCTCCTGTTGTGGCATCAGGAGACCCGAAGGACCTCATTCGAGGATATCAGCAGGTCGCTGCGCGTGAGTCTCTGGGAGCCAGCCGCCCAACGCCACAAGTCCGAGACGCAGAAGCTGCGGGCGCTGATGGGTAATCGAGATCCAGCCGCCGCAGTTATCTCATGCTCGTTGCTCGAAAAACAGGCTTTTGACGCTGAACAGCAGGAACGTGTGGCCCGTGAAGCCGAGGAAAAGGCGAATACGCGGGTACGGGAGTTGAAGGGCAGGCTCGATGACGTTGAGAGGCAGCTTAACGCAGAAAAGGCCCAGGTCGAGCGTCTTACCGCTGAGCTGCACGCGGCGCAGCAAACACACGAGAATGACATTGCTCATCGCCGCGACGAGTATGCAAAGCTGCGAGGCCGTGTGCTCCATCGTATCAGGCGGGAATTGTCGTTACTTGAGGATGGGTTACATGCGCTACGGCGTTCCCCTCCGAAGGTCAACGTGATGGACGACCATGCTGAACGCGCAATTGACGGGCTGAAGCGCGAGATGCAACGTCTGAGGATGGAAGACTGAGATGAGTATCGTGGGATTCGATTTCGGGACGACGAACAGCTTGATCTCCGTCATTCGGGGAAACCAACCGATCAATTTTCTAGACGAGGAAAACCGACCGATTCCGTCTATTGTGTGTTATGAGGGGAGCCAAACGATCGTCGGCAGAGATGCCAAGGAACGGCTCACCACAGCCGGGCTAGGCATCCACGGCAATATCGTTCGCTCGCCCAAAATGTATCTGGACCGGGATAGCGTTTTCATCAAGGGTGTCGAGCGCAGCCCAGTAGACATTGTGGCTGATGTTGTCCGTCACGTTCTCGAAAAGGCCAAGAGCGATAGCCGGGGGCTAGGAGACGTTTTCGGCGCTGTGGTGACCATTCCCGTGGATATGCAGGGCGGCAGGAGGCGGGCGCTTCGGGATGCGTTCCGGCTTGGTGACCTGAGTATCGTACAGTTCGTGCATGAGCCTCTGGCGGCGCTGTATGCTTTGTTTCGCGGGAGAGATCTTCAGGAAATGCTGCGCCGCTACGACAGAAAGCTCATCCTCGTCTTCGACTGGGGCGGAGGAACGCTGGACCTGACGCTTTGCCGTGTGATGGACGGCGTAGCGGTCCAGTTGATGAACGACGGTACGGATGAGGTCGGCGGTGACGTGTTCGATGAGGCAATCATGAATCGCCTTATCCAGAAGGTCCGTCCGGCGCGTGGCCTTGATGAAACCGTGGAAACTCAGCCGGGCGCTAAGGCACGTTTGCTTGATCGCTGCGAGCGCGCCAAGATTGATCTGTCGTCAAGGTCAGAGGTTTCTCTCTATGTTCCCAGCTTCTTTCGCGGTATCGAAGAAGAGGATTTCTATGTTCCATTGAGCCAAGAGGAACTTGAGATCATAGTCACGCCTCTTCTTGACAAAGGGTTTAAGCGAATCGAACACATCTTGCAAGATGCCGGATATTCTCCTGAGCAGGTTGCTCTCTGCGTGGCTACCGGCGGAATGTCCAACATGCCGGTCGTGAAGCGCCGGCTGCATGAGTTGTTCGGCCCGGAGCGGGTGGATGTCCCTGATGGTACGGCGACGCTCATTGCCGAAGGAGCCGCGTGGATCGCCTCCGATCAAGCTGGTCTGCGACTGGCAAAAAATGTTGAACTGCTCCTGGCCAGGAACTCTTACCTGCCACTCGTCAAAGCGGGTACAGAAATGCCGAAGGAAGGGGTAGTTCAGAGTCAGCCGTTTCACCTCTACTGCACTGACCCCAGAGATGGCGTTGCCAAGTTCCAGATTTGCACGCCAAAACGGACTGGCGAGCATGTGCTACCGAATGAGCCGAGGCTCCCCCTTGAGAATCTTACCGTGAAGGTGGACCAGAAGGCGCGCGCCTTCCAAGAACGGTTAGAACTTGACATACGGATCACCGACGATTTGATCCTCGAAGCATATGCCCGCTCCCTGAACGCGAAAGAGAAAGACCAAGGAGAAATTCACAACCTTGAGTTCGGACTCGCGTTTCCGGCCAGCCCTCAGACGGATGGTTCCGCCAAGGATTCCAAAGAATCTGGGACTGTGCAAGAAGAGGAGCTATCATCAGGATCGCTTACCATTCGGGCGAACATTGCGAAAGATCACGACCGGCGCTTGGTGCCCGGCGAGTTCCTCCATGAGCACGATCTAAGCTACTTTCATCCTAGCCGCCGCCCCCCGCAAGAACAGGTGGACGAGTACCTTTACTATCAGCCGTGTGCAATTTGCGGTCGGGCGTCCAATGATCCTCTCTGTTCGTGCTGACAACTGCACCCTTTCTCCCAGAGGGCTAGGAGACAAGCTTATCGTATTCAGCGTGAGTACCGATCCAGATCCAGGTGATACCGCCTGCTTCTTCAATTCCTAACGCCCGATAGTGCTCTCCAATGCGGACTGACCACAACTCGCCAATCTTTTTGAAATGGAGCGAGGGATGCCGTGGATCGTTTTTTAGTAGCTGGTAGTTTTTGTCTGCGAGTTCACGAATGGCTTCCGGCAAAGCTTGATAGCGCGCCCAAAACTTTGAAGACGCAAAGTGTTTCAAAGCTCCCGAGCCTTCCCTGTCGCAAACTCCGCGCGGGCCTCGTTGATTAAGCGCTCTAGCTTTCCAGCGCGGGCGTCCGCCTCAATCTGTTTATCCCAAAGCTGGTGGTCAAGTTCGATAAACCAAGCTCGAAACTTCGCCAAGTCTGCTGGTGAGAGTTGTAGGACCTGTTGTTCGAGTTGCTCCAGTGTATTCATGTCTTTATTCCTACCACGATGAGGACAATAGTTCAGCCCGGTCTTGCGCCTCTCGCCGAACAACGGGGCCAGACTTCTTAACTGTGCGATAGCGGCGCTGCCGGACGGGTGGCAAGGAAATGGAAACTCAATTGACGCATGCGCGTCGCTACTGTACGAAGAGAGCACGCTCCTTCAGCGATACGAGATGGACCTGAGGAGAACAGCAATGAGTGATTTCGATCCAACCCAGCGCGGCTTGGTCAGCTATATCGACAAATCGCGCGAATACTACTTGGCGAAGGGCTACGGGAATCCCTACCGCTGGGCGTCCAACACGGACGCGCCGTTCACGCCGCTGACCAAGCCGCTCGGTGAAAGCCGGGTCGCTCTGGTCACCACCGCGGCCCTGGATTTGCGCGGCGGACGGAAGCGCAGCCGGTATGCCGCGACCACCCGACCGGCGCCCGAGGCACTCTACACCCGTCACCTGTCGTGGCACAAAACGGCCACTCACACCGACGATGTTGAAACCTTTCTGCCGGTTCGCCGCTTAACCGAGTACGTGGCCGAAGGCCGGCTCGACAGCCTGTCGCCGCGCTTTTACGGTGTGCCCACGGTCTATAGCGCGCGGCAGACGGTGCACGAAGATGCCCCGGCCGTGCTTGACTTCTGCCGTGAGGATGGCGTCGATATTGCCCTGCTGGTCGCCCTGTGACCGGTGTGTCACCAGACCGTGAGTCTGGTCGCCCGACATCTTGAGACGCAGGGCATTCCCACAGTCATCCTCGGCTCGGCGCGCGATATTGTTGAGCAGTGTGGCGTACCGCGCTTTGTCTTTACCGATTTTCCACTCGGCAATCCGTGCGGTAAGCCGGGCGACGCGGACATGCAGCGGGCTATTGTCGGGATGGCGCTCGACCTGCTTGAGACCGCGCGCTATCCGCGCACGACGCTGCAAACGCCCTTTCAGTGGGACGAAACTGGTGAGTGGCGCGCAACGTATATGGAACTGCCTACGGACACTCAGGCGGCGTAGGGAATAGCGTGGTTCGCTCGGCGTCACACCGAGTCCGCTCCGGCCCGGCTGCTATCCGGGCCGGTCCAGCAGATGCTCCCGCAGAGTTGTGCCCGTGTAGTCGTCCCGATATACCCCGCGTTTCTGGAGTTCCGGGACGAGGAGATTCACTAGGTCTTCATAATAGTCGGGCGCATAAAACGGCGGCGTAATCTGAAAGCCGTTGCCGCCGCCCGCTTCGAGAAAGTGCTGCATGGCGTCCGCCACCTGCGACGGGGTGCCGACCAACGGATTGGTATCGCTGCCGGCCAGATAGGTTTGAGCGATATCACGTAGCGTGATGTTCACGTCATATTTTTGATACATCTCGAACAGGCCTCTGGTGCCGGGCACGTCCAAATCCTGAACCGGCACATCAATATCAAACTGAGACAGGTCGAGATTGAAGTGCATTGACATCTGGGCCAAGGACGCTTCGAGCGGAATCCGGGCGCGAATGGCGGCAAAGCGTTCACGCGCCTCAGACTCGCTCTCGGCCACCAGTGGCTGGCCGGCCCACATGACTGGGATGTCGTTCGGATTGCGGCCCAGGCGTTCGGCCTGGCTGGCAATATCCTCACAGAATGCACGCATCTGCTTGACGCCGCGGGCAGCGCTGAAGATGCCCTCGGCGTGTTGGGCGGCAAAGGCCCGACCCCGGTCCGACTGGCCGGCCTGAAACAGAAACGGCCGCCGGCGGACCGAGGGCATGACCGTAAACGGCCCCTGGACCCGATACCACCGCCCCTGGAAGTCGACGCGATGAACTTTGGACGGGTCGGCAAAGACCTTGTGCTCCATGTCCATCCGGACGGCACCCGCCTCCCAACTATTCCACAGGCCGTAACACACCTGCATGTACTCGTCGGCGCGCTCATAGCGGTCGTCATGCGCTGGCAGGCTCTCCAGCCCGAAGTTTCTCGCCTCGGCCGTTGAGGTCGAGGACACGATATTCCAGCCGATCCGACCCTTGGTGAGATGGTCGAGGGTCGATAAGGTCCGGGCCAGCAGAAACGGCGGGTAAAACGTGGTGGACATGGTGACGGCAAAGCCGAGTTTTTTGGCGACTGCCGAGAGATAGGTTATCAGCGAGACCGGGTCATGGCTGGGGAATTGGATGGCGTAGCGCACCTGATCGGGCTGGGTGCCCCCCGCCAGGCTATCCGCGAAAAACAGCATGTCGAACTTGCCGCGCTCCAGGGTGCGGACCACGGATTCCCAGTACTCGCCCTCATACCATTTGTGACGGATCTTCTCGCGCGGATAAATCCACGACAGCGGCATATGCGGAGCCGGGGTAAAGAGGGCGAAGCCGGCGAGATGAATTTGCTTGGGCATACCCGTATCCTCATGGACGATACATGAATGCACCTAGCGTACTGCCTTCAGGGCCGCCTTGTCGAGCGTCTGTCAACGCTTGCTCTGAACACCGGACCGTCTTATGCTGAGCGCATGGCACGCAAAAGACATCCAAAACGGATTCAGCGCAAACGCACCAAGGACTGGAAGATGCCGAAAAACGCCGTCTATGTCGGACGGCCCGGCAAGTGGGGCAACCCGTTCTTTCGGCTCAAGGAAAAACCCGCCATGGCCGTTGACCGGGGCTTTCTGGTGGCCGTGTACAAGCTGTGGCTGAATGACCAATTGGTCCCAGGGCTGGCCGCGCTGTTTAAGGGCGGCGATACGCTCCCGGCCCCGCCCTCAGCGGAGACCATTCAGCAACACTTGAAGGGAAAGAACCTGGCCTGCTGGTGCCCGCTGGATGACGACTGTCATGCGGATGTCCTGCTCGCCATCGCCAACGCAGCGGACCAGGCAGACTAGGGGGGCTGGCCTACCACCAGCCCAACTCGAACGTATGCAGGGCGCGCCGCTTATAGTCGTACAGAGAGGTGCCACAAAATCCGCATTTGAGCGAAGACCACACCGAGCGCGGACGAATCGCCGCGTGGAGCGGCTTCATATAGTGCTGGTTGTCCTCCAGCAAATCTTGGGTGAGGGCCCAGCGCGTAATTTCGTACAGCGCATAGCCGCAGGTCGGCTCCGGGCAGGTCAGGACCATCCCGGCAATAAACGGTCGATTCGACGGGGCTCGGTCCACTTATCGTATTCCCCTAGCCACGGCATCGCGCTGGGTCCAGCGACCTAATTGGGACATATGGACCTCGTCCGGCCCGTCGGCGATGCGACAAAAGCGGCTGGTCTGAAACACGTGCTGCATCGGCGTATCCTGACTGACCCCCTTCCCGCCGAAGGCCTGAATGGTCCGGTCGGCAACGGTCTGGCACATCTGCGGAGCGACGATTTTAACCATGGAAATGAAATCGCGCGCACCCTTCGATCCTTCGCGGTCCATTCTATCTGCCGCCGCAAGCACCAGCAGCCGACACTGCTCAATATCACACCGGGAGCGGGCGATTTCGTGTTGGATACTGGTCTTCTTGATGAGGGTCTCACCAAATGCCACTCGGTCACCAACCCGCTGGCACATGAGATCGAGACAGCGCTGGGCCATGCCAACAAACATCATGGCGTACTGAAAACGGCCCGGCCCGAGCCGGCCTTGGGCAATCTCAAACCCACGGCCTTCGCCAAGAATGAGGTTCTCTTTGGGGACTCGGACATCCTCAAATACAAGCTCGCCTTCCCCGCCGGGAGAGTGATAGCTGCCAAAGGCTTTGAGTGGCCGGACAATCCGAAAGCCCGGCGTGTCAACCGGGACCAGGATGGTGGAGTGCTGGGAGTGACGGTCGGCCTCGGGATTCGACTTGCCCATGACCAGCATGACCTTACAGCGCTCGCTCAACACCCCCGTGGTCCACCACTTGCGCCCGTTGAGCACATAGTGGTCCCCATCACGCACGATAGCCAGTTCCATATTGGTGGCGTCTGAGGAGGCAACCTGGGGTTCGGTCATGGCATAGGCCGACCGAATCTTCCCATTCAGTAAGGGCTTGAGCCACTGCTCTTGCTGGGCCGGCGTTCCGTATTTTGCCAGGACCTCCATATTGCCCCGATCCGGCGCGCTACAGTTGAAGACTTCCTGCGCCCAGAACACCTTGGCCATGACCTCCATGAGCGGCGCGAACTCCAGATTGGACAGACCCGGACTCCAGGGCTCATATTCACGCGGCAGGAACCAGTTCCAAATACCGGCCGCTTTGGCCTTGCGCTTGAGGTCTTCAAAGAAGGGAGGATATTGCCACAGATTGTCCTGATCCTCGACAAACTCGTAATAAGCGGGCTCAACCGGATAGATATGCTCATCCATGAAACGCTCAAGCCGCTCCCGCAGTGCCAGCACCTTGTCGCTCGGGGCAAAGCTCATGGCAGCCCCTGCTCTTCCCTGACCGCTCCCAGACGTTCCTGTAAACGGTTCATGCCTCTGAGCCAGCGCTCATAGTCGCCGGTTTTGCGTTGCATATACTCGAGGACTTGGGGATGCGGTAAAATCAGGAAACGCTCGGCCCGCAGGCCCTCGACGACGACCTCGGCCAACTCTTCAGGCTCTATCAGGCCGTCAACGCTCGCCGCTCGGCTGCTCTCATTGTTCTCAAGCATGGAGGTCCTGACCGCTTGGGGACACAGCAGGGAGACCTTGATGCCCTGATGCGCATGCGTCAGCGCCAACCACTCCCCAAAGCCGACCGCGGCATGTTTGGTCACGCCATAGGAGGCCGAACCGATCTGATTGAGCAAGCCCGCGGCAGAGGCGGTATTCAGCAGATAGCCGCCACCCCGGGCAATCATACGCGGCACCAGCGCGCGGGCCGCATAGATGTGCGCCATGACGTTGACATCCCAACTCTTCTGCCAGGCCGCGTCCGAGGTTTCCACGCCACCGGTCAGCGCAATGCCGGCATTAGAGCAGAACAGATCAATCGGCCCGATGTCGCGCTCGGTGTGGTCAATCACCCGTACCACATCAGACTCTTTGGACACATCGGCCGTCATGGCGACCGAGCCAATCTCGGCCGCCACCTCCGCCGCCCCGGCCGCGTTCATATCTACCACCGCGACCGACCGCGCGCCCTCGGCCGTAAAGCGCCGGCACAACGCCTTGCCAATACCACTCGCCCCACCGGTGACGACGATAATTTTCTCTTTGAGTTCCACAATCAGTCTCCTCAGCCCAACTGATACACCCGCGCGGCATTCCCGCCGACAATCTTGGCCCACTCTTCTTCGGTACAGTCGGCCAGCAGGTCGCCGAGAAACTCCTGACTCTTGGGAAAGGTCGATTCCTGATGGGGATAATCGGAGCCCCACAGCAGGCTATCCACGCCGATAACCTCCCGGTCGCGAATCCCCATCTCATCTTCCTGAAAACTCAAAAAAACGTGGCGATGAAAGAACGCGCTGGGCATGATGTCCTCTTTGAAGCGTGCCCCGGCAATCTCCCGCGCGCGCTGCGTATAGTTATAATCCATGCGGTCCAGGAAGTGGGGTACCCAGGACAGTTCCATTTCGACTGAGCCGACCTGGAGCTTGGGATAGCGCTCAAACACGCCGCTGAAAATCATGTCGGTCAGACAGACCCGGGGCCAGTGATCCAGGTTGACAAAAAAGGACGGCTTGGCCGCGTCCAGGAGGAGGGCGCTCGGGTCGTCCGGGTCAGGCCGGTTGGTGGTGACGTGCAGGCTGATGGGCAGGGCCAAGTCCTGGGCTGCGGCCCACACGGGCTCGTACTCCGGCCTGTCGTAGCTCCTACCGCTCAAGGGCTGGATGGTAATCATAATGCCGCGATGCCCCAGCTTGGCGCAGTATTCCATTTCCTTGATCCCTGACGGAATATCGTCAAGGTTGATCATGGCGATGCCCCTGAGACGATTCGGAAAGGTGTCGCAGAATTCGGCCAGCCAGTCGTTATAGGCTCGGAACAGGACGGTCAGTAACTCGCTGTCCTGAATGCGCTGGTAGAGTTGCAGACCAACGGTCGGATACACCAGACCCATGTCTATGCCGTCGGCATCCATATCCTTGATATGCTCTTCCGGGATGTAAGCGCCGAGCCGGATATTCTCAACCTTATCCTTAAAGCTCAGGCTGTCCGGGTCCTCGAAGCGCAGGCCGGCCTGCGCGCCGGCCGCCGCGGTCTGGATTTTGATGCCCTCGCAATACCACCAGTCGTCGCCTTCCTCCGGGATCACCCTCGGGGCGCGGTCGCGAAATTTCTTATCCAGCCGAGTCGTCCACAGGTCGAGAGGCTCATAAATGTGATCGTCCGACGAAATAACTTTGTGCTTTTGCATACGATCCCCTCCTCATGGAAAGCGCTGTTGTGCCCGCATTATCCGTCTGGAGGAGTAATTTTGTCAATCGAATACCCCCATTTCTTCATTGACCCGTCTGTCCTTTGGCGCTACAGGGAATCTCAGGGATCAACACTATGTGCAGGAGGAACGATATGGAACTCAAAGTAACCCGTTGGAATAGGCCCGAACCACCCACCCAGTCAGAGCTGGTTCGGGCTATGGAGACCGAAGGGCTGACCGCCTATATCGAAGACGACGAACCCAACCATTCCTATGAGGCGCATACCCACCCGAACGATGAAGTGCTGGTTGCGGTCCTGGGGGAGATCACCATGGGTGTCGGCGACCAGAAGTGGGTCCTCAAGCCCGGCGACCGGCTCGACCTGCCGGCCAACACCCTGCACTGGGCCGAAACTCCGTCAACCGGTCCCATCCGGCTGCTGGGCGCAAGCCTCGGAGATGAATACGATCCGACCCGCGCAGACCGTTCGGAAGAAACCCGCGCACATCCGTAGGGCAGCGCGGAGAAAGAACGCCCATGCCGGCTCGAACTCCCAAGGAAGTAGAAGACCTCTTCCCCAGGGCGATGAACGCCCGCGATATTGACGCGATGCTGGCGCTCTACGAGCCGGACACGGTGTTCGTACCCGAACCGGGACAGGCTCCGGTCCAAGGAGAGCAGGCTCTCCGCGCGCAGCTGCGCACGTTTACCGATGCGCAGCCTGAGCTCTCGACCGAGGTCAGACACGTTGTGCAGGCGGGAGATATCGCCCTGTCTTGGATTCCCTGGAGTATGAAGCGCACGAGAGCCGATGGCACCCAAGAAACCATCTCTGGCCGGGCCGTCAACGTCGTGCGCCGCCAGCCCGACGGCACCTGGCGCACGCTGATCGACAATCCGTTCTTCGAGGAATACTGGGAAACCCCAACGGAATAGTAGATACTCCGCCGGGCTACTTCATCGGTGGCGGAATCTCGTGCGGGTCGAGCTCCAGGGCTAGCGACCCGAGGCTGGACAGGCAGAAATCGCTGGGCGGAAATTGAATGGCACCGACCGTACCATCGCGGAACAGCCGCTCCAGCGGCGAACTCTTGAACAAGGTGTGCGCGCCGCCAAGGGTGAGGGCGTTACGCCCGATGCGCGCCGCGGCTTCCCCGACCAGATATTTGGCCCGATAGAGGGCCGCGATGGCATGCTGCGTCGGGCCTTCGGTATCGCTCAACCAGGCCGAATGGTAGACGCTCAGCCGCGCCGATTCGAGATCGGCGTTCATCTCCGCAATCTTTCGCCGCACATCGGGATGATAGGCCATGGCTTGGGTAAACCCCCGCGGGACCCGCTCCTGAACGACCTTCAGAATTTCTGCGTAAATCGCTGCGGCCACCCCCAAATAGACTGCCGTATACGAGGCCCAGAACCAGTTCGCCCCGCGGGCAATGGAAGGAAAGAAATTGTCGGTGTCAAACACGACCGATTCTTCGGGCACAAAGCAGTCCTCTAAAAGCAGGCAGTCACTCCGGGTGCCGCGCATTCCCAGGACATCCCATACCTCCTCAACCGTCTGACCTGAAGCGTCCCGCGGGACCAGAAAAACGATCGCCGCGCCGGGTGTGGTGGCGTCCTCGCGTCGCGCCGGGACGGCCCGGAAATCCGCCGCTCCAACCATGGACGAAAAAAACTTCTTGCCGTTTATGACATAGCCGCCGTCCACCGGTCTCGCCTGGGTGGCCGGGGCGTACGACGCCAGCAGGGCCGAGGTGCTCGCCTCGGACGTCGAGCCGGCAACCAGATTATTGCCCTGTACCACCCAGTCTGCCACGCGCTGCTTCACGTCGGATGGAATCTCGATATTTTCCATGAGGTAGCCAACCCAGGCCAGGTGCATATTGAAGGACAGCGCGGTGGCCGGGCAGCCCTGGGCAAGCTGTTCCAGGGCGAGCGAGTGGCCGAACAGTTGTTCTCCCCAGCCGCCCAGCTCTGTGGGGATGTTGAGCGTGTGCAATCCTGCCTCGCGCAGCAGGGCATAATTCTCGACCGGATTGCTTGCCTCACGGTCGTGTTCGGCCGCCCTGGTGGCAAAATCTGTTGCCAGTTCCTGGCACTGGGCCTGAATCCGTTTGTGTTGGGTCGTCAGCTCGAAATTCATACCGCCCCCTTTGCTCTGCCCGGATGCTAGTCTTCGTCAGGCAGCAGAGTCAAGAGAAAGGCGCTTTAGCTCTTGTTCCCAGTCGTGGTAAGAGACAGGAACGCAGACGATAATCGCAAAGGAGGAGCGTATGGGCATCGTTGATTTTTCTTTGGACGGCAAAGTCGCCATTGTGACCGGTGGCTCCAAGGGCATCGGCCGGGCGATTGCCCTGGCCTTTGCCGAGCACGGCGCGGACCTCGTGCTTGCCGCGCGTCGACCGGAAGCCCTGGAGCGGGCTAAACAGGATGTCGCGGCGACGGGCCGCCGTGTTTTGACCGTGCAGGCCGACATGTCGATCAGTGCGGACTGCGACAAGCTGTATCAGGCCACGATCGAGGAGTTCGGCGGTGTCGACATCCTGGTCAATAACGCCGCCGGCGTTTCATTGGTAACCCTGGCCGAGGAAAACGAAGAGGATTTCCTCAGAGTCATGAAGACCAATGTGTGGGCGCCGCTGCATCTGGCCCGCTTGTGTCGGGAGTCCATGCGCCAACGCGGCGGGGGCGCGGTCATTAACATCACGTCGAATGAAGGCGTCCGGCCGTCCATGGGCATCGGCACCTATGCCCTGTCTAAGGCGGCCCTCATCAATATGGCTCAACTCTTGGGCAAGGAATGGGCGGTCGATAAGATTCGGGTGACCTGTATCGCGCCGGGTCTGATACGGACCGACCTGGCAAAGGAACTGGTCGAGGCGGTTGAGACCAGCGGCTCTCCGATCAACCCGCAGAAGCGGGTGGGCGAGCCGAACGAAATCGCCGGTCTGGCCTTGTTCCTGGCCAGCCCGGCCGGAACGTTCGCGACCAGCATGACCTATGTGGTCGACGGCGGCGAGGTCAGCGCCGGACCGGGCGATGTGGTGGTCATGACCGCCGAGGAAGCGGTCCAGGCGCAGAAGCAGGACTGAGACCGTTTGCGCCAACAGGATGGCCGTTGTGATGCCCGGCGCCACAAAAACGCCCCGCCAGCGCTATTTTGAGGAGCCTATCCGAGCGGCGGCAGCGACAGACCGGCCCGTGTTTGAAGTCGGTATCCCGATGCGGGACGGAGTCGAACTGGCCGCGGATGTTTACCTCCCGAGTAAGGACGAACTGCCCGCGCCGGCAATCGTCCAGTCCACGCCCTACGACAAAAGTACTGCGATCTTCTTTTTGGACGAGGCGCGCTTTTACCAGGAACACGGCTATGCCGTTATTGTGCACGACGTGCGCGGGCGGGGGAAATCCGAGGGTCAGTGGCGGGCCTTTGTGCACGACGGGCCGGATACGCATGACGTGATTGAGTGGGTGGCTCGCCAGGACTGGTGCAGCGGCAAGGTTGGCACGACCGGGTTAAGCTATATGGGCTGGGCCCAGTGGGCCGCGGCCGCGGAACGTCCGCCCCATCTGAACTGCATGATCTCCACCTCCGCGGCCGGGCGCTGGCAACAGGAGATTCCGTATACCTGGGGCGTGTTTCAACTCTATTTTGGCTGGTGGGTGTATCTCGTTCGACGGCGGATTGCCGAATTCCACGGGCTCGAAGCCCACGACTGGGACGATATCCTGCGCCGTCTGCCGCTGAGCGCCATTGGCGAGCATATCGACCCGGTCGGGGAAACCTGGAACGACATGCTGACGCATGACACCCTGGACGCGCACTGGCAGGCGCTGCGTTTTGATGAGCGCTACGATCAGATCGATGTGCCCTGTCTCCACGTGACGGGCTGGTTCGATATGGAGGACCTGACCGGTGCCTTTCATCATTATGAGCATATGATGCAGGCCTCTCCGGCCCGCGGGCGGCAACAACTGATTGTCGGACCGTGGAGCCACGTCAACTGCCGCTGGCCGCACGATAGCTATGCCGGGGTGCACTTCGGACCGGACGCTGCGCTGGATATGCATCAGGTCCATTTACGCTGGTTTGATCATTGGCTCAAAGATCGGGACAACGGCGTTCCGAACGACCCGCCTGTCCGTCTTTTTGAAACCGGGCGGAACGTCTGGTGTGAGACGGACCGCTGGCCGCTGAGCGATGCGGAGCAGGCGTTCTATTTGCACTTCGATGGAACACATGGCTCTCTGTCTGCCACGTCTCCCTCAGTCGAGGAACCGGCGCAGACCTATCGCTATGACCCGAACGACCCGGCTCCAACCCAGATGGACGTCAAGCAATATCCGCTTGAGGACATTCCGCTCAATCAGGACCCGGTTGAAGCCCGGTCCGATGTCATCTGCTACACCAGCGATGTCTTGGCGGAAGAAGTGGTTGTCTCGGGCTGGCCGCATACAGACCTGTTCGCCGCGAGCGATTGTGACGACACGGAATGGCACGTCAAGCTGACCGATGTGTATCCCGACGGACGTTCAATGAAGGTCAGCCAGGGCTGTTTGCGCGCCTCGTACCGGGAGTCGCTGCAACGGCCCACGCCCCTCGTCCCCGGAGCGGTGATACTGTTTGAGGTGGAACTCTGGCCCACCCATTATGTCTTTTTACCCGGCCACCGTATTCGGGTGAGTATAACCAGCAGTGATTTTCCCTGGTTTGCGCGCAGTCTGAACCGGTTTGGTCGGCTCGCCGACCTGGCGCAGCCTCGGATTGCAACGAACAGCATTTGGCATACGCCGGCCTGTCCGTCCCGCCTCAGATTGCCGGTCCGAAGCGGTTCAGCCGAGACATAACGGCGCTAACCCAACGCCTGCCGGATGATACCGGCCACACGCTCCTGCTCGTGGGGCACGTCCGGGGGTTCAACCGGGATGGGCAAGCGGTCCAGCTCGTCCTTGATGACGCCGGTGAGGAGTTCCGCTTCGCGGGTTGAGAGCTGCCACTGGGCAACGATGTCCTCGGGGCTCCACTGCACGATCTGCCGAAAGCCGTAATCCGCCACGGCCTTATTGGTAATCTCGATGAGCTTGTCCATACTCCCCCCTTAGAGCCGGCTGGCAACCGACCAGGAGCCGCCGTCCACAATAAAGGTCGAACCACTGATATAGGAGGATTCGTCCGAGGCCAGGAAGAGAATCGTGTTCGCAATCTCCTCGGGCCGACCAATGCGTCCCAGGGGATGATAGCGGGCCGCTTTCTCTATGGCTTCCGTACTCTGGGTGCTGCCGCGTGCCTGTGGGGTGTCCACAAAACCAGGGGCAATACAGTTTATCCGAATGCCCTGAGAGGTGTATTGGCTGGCGGCCACCGAGTTGAGATGGATGATGCCGGCCTTACTGACCGCATAGGGCAGAGACTGGCTGTAGGCCTGGACACCGGCCATGGAGGCAATGTTGACGATTGAGCCACCGCCGTTTTGCAGCATGGTCGGGATGGCGGCTTTGCAGCAAAAGAAGAGTCCTTTGAGGTTGGTTGACATCATCAGGTCCCAGTGCCGTTCGTCTACTTCGGCCAGCGGTGGCGTCAGAATCAGGACCCCGGCCGCGTTGACTAGGACGTCCAGGCGGCCGAAACGTTCAACCGCAGTGTCAACCATATGCTCGACCTGGTCCGGCTTGGATACGTCTACGGTAACGGTCTCGATATCCGGGCTGATCTTTTGCGCCAGGCTTTTGGTCTGCTCCAGACCGCCCGGGTTGCGGTCGGCGGCCACGACCGCAGCCCCCTCTTCGGCAAAGCGGAGGACCGTAGCGCGCCCAATCCCTGAAGCGCCACCGGTCACAAGGGCGATTTTATCCGTCAGTCTACCGGCCATCTTTTGCCTCCTCTGTTGGATGCAGGTATGCTCAGGCTTGTTTTCGAGCCATGCTCGCCTTTACACCGGCGCTCCCCAGGTCAGCACGCGCCGCGGATTCTCCACGATCAAGGTGTCGATCTGCTCGGCACTCAGTCCGCTTCGACTCAGCATGGGCACCACGTTCTTGACCAGGTGGGCGTAGCCCCAGCCGCCGTAGTGAGTGAGTTGGACCTTCATCGCAATATCGTGGGACAGGAGCAGGCGATCTAAACAGCCCACGTCGATCAGGCGTTTCAGCGCGACGACACTCCCGGCATCCGAGCCCGTGTAGCGGCCGACGCTGTCCACGTAGTATTCCATGCCAAAGAAATCGTACTCAACGTAAGCGCCACGTTTGGCCAGAGTCGTATGATATTCCAGGTCGTCGCTCGTTGGGCTGAGATGGCACAGTATGACCTGATGCGGATCTGCGCCTGCGCCTTCAAGAATATCGAGGACTTCGGTCCCGTTTTTCTGCCACGGCAGCAGATGGACACTGACCGGCGCTCCGGTGCGCCGCTGGGCGCGGGCGGCAGCGCGCAAGACCTTCTGTTCGTTCTCGCGCACCTTGAAGCTGGTGCCGATCTCACCGATGAGGCCGGAGCGCACCCCGGTATCGGCAACGCCCTGCATGAGATCGGATTCAATCTCCTCGGCGATCATTTCAACGGACCGATCAACCATATCATACGGGTGAGAACGGCCGATATAATAGCCAGAGCCCATAACGATATTAATCTCGGTCGCTTGGGCAATTTCTGCTAAGGCCAACGGCGTGCGTCCCAGGCCATTATTCGTACAGTCCACCACACTGCCTCCGCCGGCGGTCTTGAACCGGCGTAATTCCGTAATAGCCAGGGTCGTGTCATCGAGGACGCAGTTATCCAGATTACCGAATGGTTCGCGCCGAATTGCGCCGAGCGTCGCCATTTCTACCGGCGCATGCACGAACGCCTTTTGCTCCTCGTCCTCAGGCTCTTCACACCACACGCGGAGATCAATGAGCAGGTGTTCATGCGTCAGGGTAATCCCCAGCGCGTCGGGCTCGATCGGGCCAAGAACGGTCATCACTTTGCCTTGCATTGCTCTTCCTCCGCTCATATTGAGGGGGTACGCCATCGAGGTAGATACAGGCTACACCAACTTTCATTTCAAAGAAAAGAGTGCGGAGCAGTTTCTCGCTGCTAGATGTGGGCGGAGAATCGGACGCGCTCGAATTATAGGAGGCAGCCACTATGCCGAACGGCACGCGACGCATCGTGACCGGACACGACATAAACGGGCGGGCGACAGTCCTCTCCGACACCTCAGCGTCCGTATTCAACCCAAAGAACAGGCCGGGTGTTGAGGTGATTAATCTGTGGGTCACAACCGAGACCCCCGCGAGCCTGACCGACGTAACCGACCGGACACAGGGTCCGGTCGTCCTGATTCCTCCCGCCAACGGTACGGTCTTTCGGATTGTCGAGTTTTCGCCGGAAAAGGACTGGATCGATCAGCTAGACCGGGAGGCCGCGCGGGAGAGCTTCGCCTCATTCGGCGCGGAGCAGGCCCTGGACGACGCTGAGCAGCCCCGGCACCCGCTGATGCACAGGACCGAAACGATTGATTACGCGCTCGTGCTTTCGGGCGAATGCTATATGGTCCTGGACGACTCGGAGGTGCTGGTCACGGCCGGCGATGTCATTATCCAGCGCGGCACCAATCACGCCTGGAGCAACCGTTCGGACCGGCCGTGTCAGATTGCCTTTGTGCTGATCGATGGCGCGAGAGAGCAACCGGAGCCGGTCTAACGCAGTGCGTCACTCTCCATTGATCCTATGCCACGTGCTCAATGCGTTCGATCTTTGTTCCGACCAGTCGAGAGGCCCTATCAAGGGCAAGTCGTTTGATGCTCACATAGACAACGGGTTGCCCTTCTTCCCGTTGTTTTTTGGCCGTTTGCATATTGAAGTGCTTGAGCTTTTCATCATACTCAGGCAACAGCACGACTTGCGCTCCCTTCGGGATACGATCTTCGAGCTCCGGATGGTCTAAGAGGTAGCGGGTGAACTCGAAACCCAATTCAATATTTTTTTTCGACTAAGGTCGTGTTCTTCATTGTCGCCTCCGCCTAAATCTCTCTAATTGAGCCTACTGTTTTCTAATCAAACTCTTATCGACTATTGCAGGGCGCTCCTATATTGAGGATGACCAATATAGTCCATGGGAGATAGTACGCTATGGCAGAAATGCAAACTCTTCTACACGTCTTCGTTGCTTCGCCTGACACCTCAGATGAAGAAACGCCTCCCGTTTATTCTGCTCGGCCTGATCGCTATTGGGGCCGGTCTGTTCCTGTACACGAGAGCCGAGAAGAACGAGCAGCTCTCGTTCACCGGTTTCATCGAAGGCGAAGAGAAGGTCATCAAGAGTGAGATTAGCGGCCGGGTCGAGACGGTTGCGTTTACCGATGGCAGTCGGGTTCAACAGGGTGACCTGCTGGCCGAGATAGACGCTCGGGAATATCGCTCGCAGGTGATGCAACAGGAACTCAGTCTGAAACTCCGTCAAGCGAAAATCCGCCAGTTGGAGACCCAACTCGCGCTTGCCCGGGATACGTATCCGATCCAGATTCGAACGGCGAGAGCAAATATTGCAAAGGCAAGTTCAGACGTCACCTTTGCCGAAAAAGAACTGACGCGGCGGAAGGATTTGCTCGATACGAAATATCTGAGCCAACAGTCCTACGACCGAGCCGAAAATCAACTGGAGACAGCCCAAGCCGTGCTGACACGGGAGCGCGCGGCCTTGGCGCATGCGGAAGCAAATCTGCGTCAAATAGAACTGGCTGAAACGACGCTCGAAGTCCAAAAACGCGAATTGGCTGTGGATACCGAAAAGCTTGAGCAGATGCGTATCATCCTGGACAAATATACGATTCGCGCACCGTGCACCTGCACGGTGCAGACCCGTTTGATCCGAGCCGGCGAGTACGTCAACCCAGGCACGGGCATTGCAACCCTGCTTGACCCGCTTGATAAATATGTTCGCATCTACGTCCCCGTACCCGACCTGGGTAAAGTCCATATTGGCGACCCGGTCAGTGTTGAACCCGACGCCCTGCCTGGTGTGTTAATTCCTGGTGAGATCAGTTTCATAGAAGATATCGCCCAGTTCACGCCCAAAAATATTGAAATCAAGAGCGACCGGATGACTCAGGTGTTTGCGACTAAAGTGCGTATTTTAGACCAGCTTGAACGCCTGAAACCGGGCATGGAAGGCACCGCCTACTTGAACGGCGCGCGTCAGACCGAGCAGCGAGCCGAGCCGGCGGAGCGTCTCCAAGAGGCGCAGGCCGCGCCATGACCACACCGCAGACGCCGGTTGTCAGCCTGACGCAGCTCCATAAGCGGTTCGATGCCACGGTTGCGTTGGACAGGATTGATCTCGTCATTGAGCGTCCGTGCATCTTTGGTGTGGTTGGCCCGGATGGCGCGGGCAAGACCACCCTTTTGCGGTCTCTCGTTGGGCTGCTGGAGTTTGAGGCTGCCCAGGCGCACGTCCTGGGCTATGATGTTGCGCGCGAACCATACCGCATCCGAGAACGTCTCGGCTATGTGCCGCAGGCGTTTGGGCTCTACCCTGAATTAAGCGTGCTGCATAACCTCAAGTTCTTTGCCGATATTCACGGCATTGCCGCTGCTACGTTTCAGCAGCGCTCGGACGAGTTGCTGACTATTGCCGCGCTCCAGGATTTTCAAACCCGCGCAGCCGGTAACTTGTCGGGCGGGATGAAACAAAAGCTCGCCGTGATCTGCGCGCTGATCCATCGCCCTCAACTCCCGGTTCTCGACGAGCCGAATACTGGGGTGGGTGTCATTGCCCGGGGTGAGGTGTGGGAGATCCTACGCCACTTGCAGGAGGTGACTATTATCATGTCAACCGGCTATCTTGACGAGGCCGAGCGGTGTGATGAGCTGATCTATCTGTATGAGGGCCGTATCCGGACCCGCGGCACTCCGGATGCCATTCGATCAAACTACCCGTATCATGCCTCTCGTCTGGTCGGCAGGAACATAGAAGAGGCACTCGCCGCACTCCGGCCTGCGGCGTGGTTCGTCCGAACACAAACGCTTGCCGGCAGTGTTGTGCTGGAGTCAACGGCAGAGATTGCCCAGGTCCGTACAACCTTGCACGAGCTAGGCATGACGGAGGTGTGGGCAGAGCCACTGCCGCCGACCCTGGAGTTAGTCTTTACGCATCTGACCTCCGAGGCTCAGGCCCACGACGAAGGCGGCCAACGGCGCTGAAGCAGTTCTTGTCGCTGAAGACCTGACGCGGCGATTTGGAGATTTTACGGCGGTCGATCGCGTCAGCTTTCAGGTACGGTGGGGTGAGGTGTTTGGGTTCCTGGGCTCCAATGGTGGCGGCAAGTCCACCACGATTCGGATGTTCTGTGGCTTATTAGCCCCAACCGAGGGGACCGCCCGTGTTGCCGGCATAGATATTCAAACTGATGCCGAAGAGGTGCGTGCGCGCATTGGCTATATGTCCCAGAAGGTTTCCCTCTATGCCAATCTCACCGTGGCGGAAAATATCCGCTTTTTTTCCAGCCTATACGGTGTCCCGGCTCAAAAAGTTGAACAACAGAAGCAGCACTTCTATCCTCGTTTAGGCCTCGATGGGCTCGACCAGTCTTTTGTGCACTCACTGCCGAGCGGCATCAAACATCGGGTCGCTCTGGTCTGCTCTCTGCTGCATGACCCGGACATCATCTTTCTGGACGAGCCGACGGCTGGGGTGGATGTTGTCAATCGGCAGATCTTCTGGCGATTGATCCGCGAGCTGGCCCAGGAAGGCAAGACGCTCTTTGTCACAACCCATTACCTGGACGAGATGGAGTACACCGATCGGATGGGCTTTATTGACCGCGGTCAGTTGATAGGTCTGGATACCCCAACCGGCCTCAAAATCCACTTCGCCGGTGGTTATCGAGTCCGCCTGGTCCATACGGATCGAACCGTTGCGCACAATGCAGCGCAACGCTTGTCCGAAACCTATCAGCTCCGGCGGCCTGCGGCGCAATCTGAAGCGGGAGAGCAATCCGCTTTTCTCCTCCTGCCGGATGACGGGACGCAGACGATCCAACAGTTTCTCCAGGCGTTGACAACGATTGATCCCGCGCTGGGGTTCGCCTCGGCCCTGCCCTCCATTGAAGAGGTATTTACCGGCATGATTCGCCAACGCCAGGAGGCGCATTCATGAGTCGATTGCGGGCCAAGTTGGCACGCCTCCTGACCCTGCTGTGGCGCGAGTCACTGGAGCTGCGCCGTGACCGTTTCACGCTGAGCGTCTTGTTTCTGATGCCAGTCCTGCAACTCGTGTTGTTCTCCTACATCATTACCACCGACTTTGATCATCTGCCCTTGGGTGTCCTTGACCAGTCCCGTACCCGTCATAGTCGAGATTTGCTGGAAGCCATAGAATCCACCGGATATTTCACTGTTTTGCCGCTGCGTGATCTAGACGAAATCCATCATATGTTCGGCCGGGAACAGAGCCGGGCCGCTCTGGTCATCCCGTCGAACTTCAGCGAGACCATCGTCAACGGGAAAGAGGTCCGACTGGGACTTTTGCTGGACGGCTCAGACACGACCTTAAGTACCAGTACCGAAGGATTTCTGACGGCTATTGCAACGACCTATTACACCCAGAGCCGTCTGGAGCGCACTCCGCTCACGGAACGCAATCTCCGACCGGTCGGGCAGGTGACAACGACAGGCGGGTGCTGTTCAACCCGAGCCTGTCAGGAACGGCCTATATGATCCCAGGCTTGCTGGGTCTGATTACCCTTTTTGTGACTGTGCTCAATACCACCTTGGCCATGGTCCGTGAGCGAGATGCCGGCACGCTCGAACAACTCCTGGTGACACCGGTGACGTCAACCGAGGTGGTGTTCGGGAAGATTCTGCCCTTTGGTGGGGTCGCCATGGTGGCGGCGGTACTCATCGTGGTGGTTGGCTGGCTGTTCTTTGGCGTTATTCCCAAGGGGAGCCTGATCCTGCTCCTCGCGGTGACGCCCATCTTTTTGCTGATCGGTCTCTCCATCGGCTTGCTCATCTCAAATTCGGCCACCTCATCCGGGGAAGCAGTCGAACGCTCGGTCTTAACGATGGTGCCGCAATTGATGCTCTCCGATGCCATTTTTCCACTTTCGCTCATGGCAACGCCCTTCCAAATCATTGGTGAACTCATCCCCCTGACACACTACATACGGATTGCACGGGGGATTTATCTCAAGGGCCAGGGGCTGGATGAACTCTGGACCGAAATCGCTTTTTTGGTCGGCTTTCTGGTGTTGCTGCTCGTCCGCGCGGCCAAGGGGATTCAGAAGCAGGTGGCATAAGGATTGAGGCGCATGCGTTTCCGCAATGTCTTGGCCATGGTCCGCAAAGAGGGACGGACCATGTTGCACGATCATGCCTTACTGGCCGCCATTCTGGCCCAGCCGGTGCTGTATCTCATCCTGTTTGGTTTGGCGATCACCAACGACGTCAATTATGCGCCCTGGATCGTGTACGACCAGTCGCAGTCAGTCATCTCGCGGCGGCTCATTCGTGACCTGTCTTCCCTGACCGACCTCCAGCCGCCGGCGTTCGCCTCAAGCGAGGACGCGGTCGTAGACTTCCTGCGTCGTCAGGACGGTATGGTCGGCGTTGTGGTTCCCTGGAACTTTGACGACAAACTCCAGCGGGGCGAGCCCGCTCCCATCCAGGTCTTGATTAATGGCGCTAAGCCAACCAGCGCCCTGCGACTGACCAATTATATCAACCAGGCGGCCAGCGCGTTTTCTCTCAGCCAGCTTCCCAGCCGCGACCGGACTGAACAGCGCGTGACAAACGCTGCCATCTCTATAGAAAAACGCTATTGGTATAACCCCGGTATTCAAGATCGCTACGGATTCTTGTCCGCCATGCCGGCCAATATGCTGACTCAGATTCTCTTTATGATCGCGGCGATTTCGCTTGTCCGCGAACGCGAACGCGGCACCTTTGAACAGCTTTTGTCTACGCCGCTGTCGCTCGCCGAGATTATGGTCGGCAAGATGTTGCCATATGTGGGCGTGGGCTATCTCGGCTTGTGCATTATGCTGACCGGCAGCTATCTCAGCTTCGGTATTAGCGTGCAGGGCAGTCTGATCCTGCTGTTTGCCGTTGCGTTGGTGTTTATGCTGGCGACGCTCGCTTTTGGCATTTTTTGCTCGGCGTGGCGGAGAATCAGCAGCAGGCGGTTTTTCTAAGCTTCTTTGTGATGTTTCCTTCGGTGATTATCACCGGCATCCTTGTCCCGACCGAGAATTATCCTCCCTTCGTCAGCTTCCTGTCCCACTGCCTGCCTGCCCGCTATTTCGCCCATGCGCTGCGATCCATTATTCTGAAAGGAGCTGACTTTGCCGCCGTTGCTCAGGATTTCATTTTCCTGACGAGCTTTTTCCTGGTGGCGTTGTGGGCAGCGGTGAAGGTCACGAAGCCCAAGCTGGGGTGACCACCGCTAGACATTCGCTCTCGTATGGAGAATCGTGCTAGGACACTTGGAGCGAGTGCGCCGGTGGGCCAGGCGCTACCGTACACAAAGACCGGAGGCAGGCTATGTCATTCAAGCTGGAAGAAACGACTATCGCAAAGATTCAGAGCGCCCTGCGCGCCGGCGAAGTTATCTGCACAGACCTCGTAGAGGGCTATCTGGCCCGAATTGAAGCCTACGATCGGAGCGGCCCGACGATCAACGCGATCGTGACCGTCAATCCGCACGCTCGGGACGAGGCTGCCCGGCTCGATGCGGAGTTCGCCGCCTCCGGCCGGTTGTCGGGGCCGTTACACGGCATTCCCATTGTGGTGAAGGATCAGGTTGAAACGGCCGGGATTATGACCACCTTCGGCTCGAGCGCCTTGGACGGTTATATGCCTGCCACAGATGCTACGGCCATTACCAAGCTCCGAGCGGCGGGCGCGATTATTCTGGCCAAGACCGCCATGCCGGACTTTGCCACCTCCTGGTTCAGCTACTCGTCCAAGTCCGGTACGACCAAGAACCCGTATGATCTGGCGCACGATCCGGGCGGCTCCAGCGGTGGAACCGGCGCGGCAGTCGCGGCCAACCTGAGCGCTATTGGCCTGGGCGAGGATACGGGCGGCTCGATCCGCCTGCCGTCTGCGTTCGATAATCTGGTCGGTCTCAAGGTCACGCCCGGCCTCATCAGTCGGGCGGGCATGTCACCGCTGGTGGTCTTTCAGGACTCTGCCGGACCCATGTGTCGCACGGTCACGGATGCCGCCAAACTGCTTGAAGTGCTGGTCGGGTTCGATCCGGCCGACCCCTATACCGCGACGGCCGCCATTGCAGGTGAGATCAAGTATGCGGCACTGCTTGACCGGGCCGCCCTCTCGGGGGCGCGGGTCGGCGTGGTGCGGGAAGTCTTTGGCGACAACGCCGATCCTCAGGCCGCCGCGGTCAACGCCCTGATCGAAGACGCCCTGGCGATATTCACCGCGGCAGGCGCGACCCTGGTTGATATCACCCTGCCCGATCTCCAGCACTCTATTGAACGGTCTTCGCTCTATATCACCCGTTCGCGTCACGATATCGATCGTTTCCTGGCCGCGCGGCCTGGCCTGCCGATGCAGACTCTCAGGGAAATCATCGCGGCGAAAAAATATCATCCCAAGCTGGATTTCCTGGCCGCGCTGGTCGAGGGTCCCGAGGACCCCTACGCCGACCCTGAGTACTATCAGCGCTATACCGCGCGTGAACAGTTCCAGCGGACGGTCATCAATGCAATGGCCAAGGCCGGGACAACCGCGCTCGTTTTTCCCACCACGCAAGTGCCCTCGCCCTCAAGGGCTGAGCTTGACGCTGGCAAATGGCCCCTGCTGGATTTCCCGACCAATACGCTTATTGCGGCCCAGACCTGGATGCCAGCCGTGAGCGTGCCCGCGGGCTTTACCCCCGACGGTCTGCCCGTGGGTCTGGAGATCGTCGGTCTGCCGTATCGTGAGGCGGACATCCTTTCGTTCGCCTACGCGTATGAACAGCTCACCCGGCATCGTAAACCATCCGTTCACGTTCCCGAGTTGGCGGGGGAATAGGGGTCAGACCCGCTCCGTATCGAAGAAGCGCCGCAATATCCGGTGCAGATGAAACGCGTCGGCAGTCCCCGCGACTTCCCGAATGGAATGCATCGCCCACTGTGGAACGCCGACATCTATGGTTCGGACTCCAATCTCGGCTGCGGTCAGGGGTCCGATGGTACTGCCGCAGGCCATGTCGCTCCGTACGACAAAGGCCTGCACTGGCACATCCGTGTCCGCGGCCAGTTTGTGCAGGATGGCGCTGGTCTCGCTGTTGCTCGCATAGCGCTGGTTGGCGTTGAGTTTAATGACCACGCCGTGGTTGAGGCGGGGGCCGTGGTTGTCGTCGTGCCGGTCGGAAAAGTTCGGATGTACGCCGTGGGCATTGTCGGTCGAGATCAGCATGGAGCGCGCGAGGGTGCGTCCGCGCTCTTCCGCATCCGGCATGACGCGCTCCAGCATGTGTTTCAGCATGGGTCCACACGCGCCGGACGCCGACGTACTGCCGACCTCTTCGTGATCGTTGCACACCAGCAGCGCGCCGTGTTCGGTCGCGCTTGTCGTCAGGGCCCGGAGGCCGACAAAACAGCTCAGTAAGTTGTCCAGTCGGGCCGAGGTGATGAACTCGTTTGCCAGGCCGACAAGCTGCGGTGGCTGAGTGTCATAGAAAAACAGTTCGTAGTCCAGCACCTGACGCACAGCGGTGACGCCGTCCGCTTCGAGCCGTTTGTGCAGGATCGCTTTGAAATCCGGTTTTTTGTCAGCTTGGCCGAGAATGGGCGGCAGATAGGTCTGGGCGTTGATCGAGCGGTTCTGGTTTGCCTCCCGGTCGAGATGAATGGCCAGGCTGGGAATGACGGCTACCGCTTGAGCAAAGTCGAGCAACGCGTGAGCTACCTCGTTCCGCTGACTCAGATAGCTGACCCGTCCGGCAAGCGATAAATCACGATCAAACCAGGGGTTGAGCAATGCACCGCCATAGACCTCGACCCCGAATTGCAGATAGCCGTGGCGATGTAATTCGGGCTGGGGCTTGACCTTCAGACCTGGGGAATCCGTGTGGGCGCCGACCATGCGAAAGCCACTTTCGGCCAAGGCGCAGCGCGTCGGCATCCGCCAGGCAATAATGGCTGAGTCATTGCGGCTGAGCCAATAGCGACCCCCCGGGACGAGCTGCCACACCTCGGACTCCTCCAGGCGCTCAAAGCCCGCGTCCGACAGCCGTGCGGCTATCTGGGCGACCGCGTGGAACGGGGTTGGCGATGATGCTAAGAATTCGATGAGTGCTTGGTTGAACTGGTGTTGATCCATTGCCCCCTACGCTCCTTGCCAGGTATGTAGATAGGTCTGATTCTCCAATACCACGAAGCGTCCAATTCGAGCCACGGCTATGACGAGAGAACTGGGCGCGGAGAGGCTGATATGTACGGCATAACACTGGCATTGATTGCGTGGGCGCTTGTCCTTCCGTATCTGATACCGTCTTGGGCCCATGCCCATAGGGGCTTCGGACCGGCGGAGTTGGGCCTGCCGCTCGGAGCAACGGTGGGGCTCGGCGTTGTGTGCTATTGGATCGTGATGCTCTGGCCCGCGTCGAAGAAGAAGGATTCCTTGGCACGATAGGGGCAACGTATGCGTCGCCCTCTTCTAATGAAACGTTCCGCCCTCTTCGACCAGTTTCTGGAGCAGCGGCGCCGGTTGCCAGGATGAGGGGTCATGTTCGGCAAAGGCGCAGACGCGTTCATACACCTCTTTGAGGCCGACAGTGTCAGCGTAAAACATGGGACCACCCAGATAGGCCGGAAAGCCATAGCCATAGACGTAGATGACATCAATATCGCTGGCGCGCTGGGCAATGCCTTCTTCCAGAATCTTGGCCCCCTCGTTCACCAGGGCGTACATCAACCGCTCGACGATTTCCTCACGGCTGATAGGCCGCCGCGCAATCCCTTTTTCTTTGGAGTGGTTGACAATCAACTCCTCAATGGTCGGGTCGGGTCGAGGGGTACGATCGCCGGGTTCGTAGACATAATACCCGGCGCCGGTCTTTTGGCCGTAACGTCCCAGTTCGCAAATGCGGTCGGGGATCGCGCAGTACCGCGTACCCGCGGGCAGGCTGTCGGGCAGCCCTTTTCCCTGTCGAATGCGCCAACCCACGTCAAGACCGGCCAGGTCGCCCATGGCAAAGGGCCCCATCGCCAGGCCCAGATCATAGACCACGCCATCCACATCCTGGGGTAGGCTGCCCTCTTCCAGCAGATACTGGGCCTGAGCGCTGTATTTATGTAGCATGCGGTTGCCGACAAAACCGTCGCACACCCCAACGACCACGCCGATCTTTTGAATGGCCTTGCCGACCGCCTGGGTTGTAGCCAGGGTCTCAAAGCTCGTCTTGTCGCCGCGGACGATTTCGAGCAGACGCATGACATTGGCCGGGCTGAAGAAATGGGTGCCGATGACCTTGTCCGGGCGTGCGGTCACCGAGGCAACTTCATCAACGTTGAGCGTGGACGTATTGGTCGCCAGGATACACTCGGGCTTGGTGGCCGTATCCAACTGGGCGAAGACTTGCTTTTTGACCTCCATGTTCTCGAACACGGCTTCCACAACCAGGTCCACCTCGCCGAGGGCCGTGTAGTCCAGGGTCGGCGTGATCAGGCTCATCCGCTCTTCAACCTGTTCCGGTGTGAATCGGCCTCTCTTGGCGCTGCGTTCATAGTTGCTCCGTACCACTGCCAGGCCCTTGTCCAGAAATTCCTGGCCGGTTTCGAGGATGGTGACCTGGATCCCAGCATTGGCGAAGTTCATGGCAATGCCGCCGCCCATCGTGCCGGCCCCAATGACGCCCACTTTTTGAATGGATCTGGTCGGAGTGTCTTTCGGCATGTCGCTGACCTTTGCCGCGGCCCGCTCGGCAAAGAAGATATGACGCTGAGCAGCCGACTGCTGGCTGGTCAGGACTTGGCGGAAGAGTTCCTGCTCCTTGGCGAGGCCTTCATCAAACGGCAGGGTGCAGGCCGCTTCGACACAATCGATGCAGCGCTGGGGTGCGTCAAAGCCGCGTCGCGTCTTGCCGGCCTGTTTGCGAGCCGCGTCAAAGATGGCCAGGTCAACGCCGGTCACCTTATCGTTCAGGTCTCGCACTTTTTTGAGTGCGGCCCCGTCCGCGACGAGCTTGCGAGCAAAGGCTTTTGCTCCGTTGAGCAGATTGCCCTCGTCGATGATCTCGTCAATCACACCAACGCTCTGCGCCCGGCCGGCTCGCAGCGGTGTACCTGAGGTGATGACTTCAAGGGCGGACTCGGGGCCGATCAGCCGCGGCAAGCGCTGAGTCCCGCCGCCACCCGGTAGCAATCCGAGGGTGACCTCAGGCAGCCCAACCTGTGCCGACGGCAGCGCGACGCGATAATGGCAGCACAGTGCGGTTTCGAGGCCGCCGCCCAGGGCCGTACCGTGGATGGCCGCCACAACCGGCTTGGAGAGGTTCTCGATAATCTCCATAGTGTCGAGGAAATTCGGCGGCTGGAGCGGTTTGCCGAATTCAGTAATGTCCGCACCGGCGATAAAGGTTCGGCCGGCGCAGATGAGAACCGTCGCGATGGTGTCGTCTTTACCGGCTTCGGTAAAACTCTCCAACAGACCCTGGCGCACATGCTGGCTCAGCGCGTTCACGGGCGGATTGTTGACGGTGATGATGCCGATGTCGTCTTCTTTGGTATAAGTAACCGAATGACTCATAGTGCAATCTTCCTTCACTCTTGGTTTTCTCTTCCTCTGGGCTGAGGGCTAGGGGCCGGGGGTTTCCTCGTTGAACACGTTCGCTTCGCGCCGGGCCTGATGTCGAGCTCTTCCGTTCCGGTAACCTACAGTTCGCGACCGCATTGCTCGCCGTCAAAAATGGCCGCCGTCACATCTCGCGGGGCCGCCACATCGCCGATTCTGACGACCTCCGGAAAGGAGTCCTTGGCCGCACCATAGAGCGCATCGTTGGGCACACGAAGAATCGACATCACCACGCTATCGATCCGCTCTCGGGTTTCCAGCACTTCCGGCCCGACCCAGATATCATACACATCGACTTCGCTCGGACGGATCGCCTCGACAAAATATTGCTGGGTAATCCGTACGCCCAGCTTCTTCAGCCTGGGGAAGATATACATGATATCCAGGTTGCGAAAGAGGCGTTCGCCGGCAAACATGCGCGGGCTGAGGACCTCGACCTCGACCCCTGCTTTGGCCAGCACCTGGGCCAGGGCAAAAGGCAAGTGGCTGCCCGTTTCATCCAGGATGAGCACGCGCGAGCCGAGCGCCTGGGTGTCTTCGAGGATCCGCTTGGTTGCCGTGCCAACATCAATCACGTGGGGGAGAGCAGTTCCAGGAATGGCTTCGCGCTCAGGACGATAGAGACTCTGGCCGGTGCGTTCGTAAACGGCGCCGGTGGCAACAACAACGTGGGATGCCTCGATATGCCGCAGTGATTGTGATGTGACATTAATGCCGCACTGGACCTCGACCCCCGCATTTGTGACCTCTCGCTCCAGGTTGTCGATCGCAATCGACCAGTCGGTCAGGCCTGGTAGTTGTTCCAGCACGCGCAAATGGCCGCCTAACCGGTCAGTGCGTTCAAGCAAGGTGACCGCGTGACCGCGCTTGGCCGCAACCGCGGCGGCCTTCATCCCGGCGGGCCCGCCACCGATGACCACAATATGCTTTTGGTCTGCCTCCGGGACATTCTTCAGTGAACCCTCCCCCCAGTAGGCTTCTCTGCCGCTGACTGGATTTAGGGTGCAGATGAGTTCACGGTGTTCAAACAGACGCGCCCCGCATTCATTACACCGGTTGCAGCAGATGATTTCGTGTTCGCGGCCTTCGCGCGTCTTTTTCACCGTAAAGGGATCGGTCAGGAGCTGTCTGGCCAGCGCGACCATGTCGGCCGCATTGCTTTCCAAGATGGCTTCAGCCGTCCGGAGATCACGGACTTTTCCCACAACAAAGACCCTGCCCCGGTCGCCAACGATTTCTTTGGCACGTTTGCTGAACGGCGCGAGCCAGCCATCCGGCTCGTCCCCTTCCATGCTGGGCAGCGCCAGATGAAGCGTGTGATAGCCGCCGGCCGAGATGTTGAAGAAGTCAAACAAGCCGGTCGCCGCCAACACCTCGACCTGTTCTTCTGCCTGCTCCGGGGTAATCCCACCCTCGGGACCGAGGAATTCATCCCACGACAGCCGGACTCCCACCACAAAGTCAGCCCCAACCCGCTTACGCACATGCTCGGCGCATTCGATGAGCAGTTGACAGCGCTTGGCCGGTGTCCCGCCGTACGCGTCGTCGCGCTTATTGTAGGTCGGACTCATGAACTGGCCCAGGCCGTAGCTATGCGCCCCGTGCAACTCGACCCCATCAAGCCCGGCGCGCTTGACGTTTGCCGCCGACTGTCCAAAGTCGCGCGTTAATTCCGCGATCTCGTCAGGCCCCATCACGAGGGGAATTTCATTGTGTACGACCGAGGGGATCCGCGATGCGCCCCAGATGGGTTTGTTGCGGTCGATGAACATCCGGCCGCGATCGTGGACGCCCATTGAGGCGAGCTGGACAAAGATGCTGGCGCCATGCTGATGCACGGCGTCGGCTAGCTTGTTCATGGACGGAATACAACTCTCGCTCCAGACATCAACGATATGGAAAAACGAACCCAGCGCGCTCCGGGCCGCCGCAACGGTTTCGGTAATGCACAGCGCAACACCCCCTTTGGCGCGCTCGCGAAAGTACGCGATCTGTCGGTCAGAGAAAACATGATCGCGTGGATCCCCGTGCTGCGAGCTATGGGCGGGTTGCAGAATCCGATTCCGCAGCGTGAGATTGCCGAGCTTCAGCGGCTCCCACACACGTGACAGCTCGGGACTGTTTGATCCACGCTGTTGTGCCGATGTGCTCATTAGCCCCTCCTTATTTGGGACAATGACTCAGGAGCCCCCAGGTGTGGCTCGAATCGCTCAAATACGTCCCGGCTAGGTGAACGACTTGGCTATGGGGTGAATGTTCCCGTGACAATTCCGTCCTTCAGCTCCGTTCCGATTTTGACTTGATACCAGTACTTGGCCGAGAGAGGTTTCTCTCGGATTACCGAAGTTTCCCTGCTTCCGTTGCTTCGGGCACTTCTTCAAGCCTGCCCGTTTTGACGTCGTAGATATAGCCGTAAATGGAAATATTGCCGGGAACCAAGGGATGATTGCGGATGCGCGTCACATCTTCGACCAGACTTTGTGTGCTATCGGCGATCGTCAGCCAATCGATATAGCTCCCCTCCGTTGAGCCGGGCCCCTCCCCGGAGTCCTGCCAGCCCGAAGCGCCCAGCGTTGCGGGCTGGAGGCTGCTGGCGAGGAGGCTGCGCATCACCTCATCGGTGAAAGTCGCCATACCGCACTGGGTGTGATGAATCACAAACCACTCCCGCGTTCCCAGGAGTTTGTACGAAATCACGAAGGAACGGATGGCGTCATCACTCGCGCGTCCGCCCGCGTTGCGAATCACATGCGCGTCGCCCTCCGCCAGGCCGGCGTATTTTGCAGGGTCAAGCCGCGCGTCCATACAGGTCAGAATGGTAAAACGTCTACTCGGCGGGGCTGGTAGGTTGGCCTTCTTGCCAAAATCCTTGGCGTAGGCGGCGTTGGCTGTGAGGACTTCCTCTCGGCTCTGACTCATGAAGCGTCTCCTTTGCTGACACATCAATATACCAGACTATCGTGTTGCTGTCGTAGGTCCGCGTATAGGGGTCCCACCGGGCAGACGTTGACCGTATAAAATGATACGCCTCAGTAAAAAGCAACGGAAAGGAACGCAAACATGGCAAAACCTAAGCTGTACGGGATTTCTGGCTCGCGGGCGATACGTTCACTCTGGGCGATTGAGGAAGTGGGCGTTGAGTATGAGCACGTCTCGGTCAATTTCATGGACGAGTCGAAAACGCCGGAGTATCTGGCAGTGAATCCGAACGGTCGCATTCCCGCCTTACAGGATGGCGATGTGACCCTGTTTGAGTCCCTGGCGATTAATCTCTACCTGGCCAAAACCTACGGTGGCGATCTCTATCCCAATAACCCTGCCAGTGAAGCCCTGGTCTGGCAATGGAGTGTGTGGGTCATGACCGAGATTGAGCCACCGCAGATGGACATCGTTGTCCAAAAGTTTTTTACGCCGGAGGAAAAGCGGAACGCGGCGGTTCTCGCCGCTGCCGAGAAAACGCTGGCCCGACCCCTGAAGGTGCTTGATGACACCCTAGCCAAAAGAGACTGGCTGGTTGGTGATGCCTTTAGCATCGCCGATCTCAACGTATCCGGGGTGATGCTGCTTCTCTCGATGGTAAAATTCGACTACTCGGCCTATGCCAATGTGAAGCGCTGGGCAGGGGCCTGCTATGCCCGGCCCTCGCTTGAACGGGCCAAGGCGGTTGGGAAGTAGCCTGACGGAGACCGTGCCGCGGGCGCTCCGTTTTACAGGCCACGCAAAAAGCGCAGGATGCACGCGGTTGTTTCCTGCGGCTTTTCCGCCTGCACCCAATGACCGGCGCCGTCAATGATTTCGAGAAAGCGCAGGTCTTCAAACGCATCTGGAAACGTGGTGCGCCAGTCGGGATCGTAGAGCAGGACATCGTCTGCCGCCCCGGCAACAAAGGCCGCGGGCTGGGAGAATCTCTTGCCTTCGAGCTCGGGCGTAATGCCGTTATTCGTCGGGATATTGCGGTACCAGTTCACCGGCCCCCTGAAACCGCTCGTCCGGTACTGCTCGACGTAATAAGCGAGGTCTTCCGGCGTGAGCCAGCTTGGCAACTGTTTTGGCTCGGGCAGCGCATCCAGCAGGCCGCTCGACCTGGGGTGCTCCAGTTGCTTCATCCAGCTGTGCGCCGGCGCGTCGGCACACAGCCCGTAATACAGGCTGCGCAGGCTGCGTTCCAGGTCTTTTTCAAGCTCGGCTTCAACCCGGCCCTCTTCCTGAAAATAGCGGATATACCAGAATTGGTCGTCCATGCCCGGCGGATTCAGCGCGGCATCCGTCATCCGCCAAAAGGGAACGGACAGGCCCATCACCGCGGTACAGCTCTCCTCGTGGAGCAGGGCGGTATTCCAGGCCACAACACAGCCCCAATCATGGCCGATGAGAGTGAATTCATCAGAGCCCAGAGCCGGAGCAATGCCGGCAACATCAGCGGCCAGTGTGCGAATATTGTAATCCGAGATGTCGGGCGGACACTCACTGCCGCCATAACCGCGTTGGTCGGGCACGGCAACGCGATAGCCCGCGGCCACGAGCGGGTCAATCTGGTGTCGCCACAGATACCAACACTGCGGCCAGCCGTGGAGTAAAATTACCAGCGGTCCGTCGCCTTCCACGACGGTGCGTAGCCTGACCCCGTTTGTTTGAATCATCTCAAAATTGCGATCGATCATGCGTCGCTCCTCAAGGTTGCTGCGTCAGTATAAAAGAATTCGTTTGCGATAACCGGCAATCAATCAGACCTTACTCCCTGTCGCGTTTCGGATTTCCCGGCGCAACTCCGCGCTGCCCAGGCCTTCTCCGTCCTGCTCGCGTCCCAGGGCGTATTGCGGACCGATGGACTCGGGGCCTTCTCCCGGTGGCAGCGGAGGCGTGTAATAGCCCAGGGCGTAACTCCCCAGCGTATAGCCGAGCAGGTCCTGCAATTCGGTTGATAAGGTTTTGGCAACCTCGGGCGGACAGGACAGGTACTGGTTTTCCTCCTGGCGCAGCCAGGCCAGCGAGTAGGTGATGTTCAGGCCGATCCGGTCGTCGTCCGAGTCGTTTGCGCCCGCGGCGTGCAAGACCGAGCCGGTATACAGCAGCACCGAGCCGCGCGTCATCTCGGCCTGGACAATTTCGTCCTTGTCCGCCCGGCGCCCGTCCGGCCAGTCCATACTGCCCGGAATAACCCGCGTTGCTCCGTTTTCACGGGTAAAATCGGTCAGCGCCCACATGGTGTTGAACTGGGGCTCGACGCCTTTCAGATACGTTCCCCAGGCCCAGCGGTCACGGTGGATCGCCTGCTTGGGCTGGCCGGGCCGGATGCGAATAATCTGGCCGAGATGGAGTTGAATGCGGGAGCAGTAGGGTGCCAGAAAGGTCTGGGCGGCTTTCAGCACCGCCTGATTGGTCACCAGGTCTCGGCACGCCGACGAGCGGGCCACCAGCGCACCGGTGCGTGTGGTCCAAAGGCCGACGAACGGGTCCTGGCCGTTGCGCGTGGCTTCAATATACGGCCCGGTTTCATCCAGCACCTGATCGACCCCGGCGGGGGTGAGCATATCCTTCAGGATAACCGCCCCGTCCTTTCCAATGATCGGAAGGATATCCGCGGTGTCCGTCGTTGCCGGGAGGGTTGTTAGGTGTGCCATTGCTTTCTCCTTCTGAATTTCTCCTGATCCCGTCGAGGTCACGAACTGTGCGGCTCTTGTAAAGTCTCACACGACAAACCAAGATGGCTAGGGTGCATCCCTCCACTGCGTGAGTGCGGCCAACTCGTTGGCGTGCTGCTTCTGTTGATCGCGCCGTTCATTATCATCGGGCAGCTGAAGAATGATATCGGCGTGGTATATGTTGACATCGGTAGGAGTCGCCTCCACGGTTCTTCCGTTGGATGCCGCGTCTCTGACTGTCAAGGTTGCCCAACCATAGAAGTCTTTTCCCCGGCTACGTCCTCTCTCTTTCGAGAGGTTGGCGAGAACGGGCAACGGCGCGTGATTCATCCGATCTACGGAGATCGAGACCGCTTCCAGACGTTCGAGAAAGACACCAGGGACGACTCTTCCGTTTCTCGCTCGCCTCGCGTCTCGACTTGAGAAAACGCTTCTCCCAATATCCTCGGAATCCTTCAAGTCCGGAAGTTGCATGTTTGCGTATTTTACGGAAACGCTGGTTCCTTGAGCGCCTGTATCTGTGCCTTTACAAATTCGTCCGGGAGGTCCGCCGCGTCGTCGTACCGGGCACGCCGATTTTTCCCGTTGATATACGAAAAACACGTAGCCTGTCCATCATTTCCTACCAGAATCAAAACAGAAGATGCCGTAACCGGTGACTTGAAATACAGAGCGACCTCGCCGTCCGTAGTGGGGTAGATGGTCGGGGCGATAGGCTGCTTTGTAAGTGCGAAAACGATCCTGCGGGCGTGTTTCTTGGTGTCAGCAGCAAGCTCCGGCAGTGCTTCCTCGGCCACCTCATCATCTATCTCTTCCAACTCCTCTATCGCGTCCGCAAGCCACCGTGCGTCTAAGCTGTCTACCCGTATGCGGCGAAGGGCTTCCTGTTGGTTATCCAGCTCTCTCGTGATGACCTGTTCGTATAAGCCCGGGAGAGTATTAGCGAATAGTCCCGGACGCCGAAAATTCGAGGGAGAATGTTCGAGCGACTGCGCGTGATTGATTATCTCCGATTGCTCGCTGTTTTTCCGTACTTCCCAATCATGAGCGAAGCCCCCATCAGGGGCAGAAGGGCTAAGAGTTGGCGTCTGCATCGCTGTCTCCGACGTAGCTCAGTTCGACCGCTTTATCGGCCTGCTCAAAGATTCGATCTATTAATTCCCCTTGTTCATCAAGTTCCGCAAGGTCGAATGACGGAATGAATACGAGCGTGTGGACGAATAGACCATCAGGCAGGAAATCGGACTTTTCGACCAATCGATGGACCGACCAGTCTCCACCTTTATGCGAGAGTACGACTCTTGCTGTGGGTTTATATTCCATATCAGAATCAGTTTTGACCATATCGGCAGCGTGTTTCAATGCGAACTGATTGAGGTAACGATCGGCATTCCCGTCACCAGCTATTTCGGCATGCCGGTTGGAGGTCAACGAAACGTAACACCGTGTATAGCCGCCAATATCTTGCTGTAACACAGAGCCTGACCGTCGGATTATTGCGATGACAGATTGACGGTCGTTTTCGTTTAGGTTCACAAAATTCAACTCTAGGGTATCAGGACGGAGGACGATGGTGCTTGTGCCTCCGAATATCCTGTACATGCACCACGCTTCTCCAAGATTACCTGAAGGATTTGAGGAAAAATCCTGTGGACGAACCGAGAGCCAGTCACCGAATTTCTGGGCGATTGCGGTGATGAAATTCGCTTGCGTCGAGACCCATTCGGTGATGAATGGGGCCAACGTAAAGCGTATCGAAAGGTCTTCTCGCTGGGGTCTTTGTAGTCGGACTTCCATTAGTCTGAATCCTACACCAAGAGCGATGCTGCCGCCAACAGGTGAGTCTTGAGACGGCGGCCTATTCTTTTGTCCGCGAGTGCAGCTCACGAACTGCGCGACAGCATGGAACAGCCGAGGCCGTCTGGGGGTATCCTCAACCTTCTAGGCGGTCTCCGGCGTGGATAGCGGTTGAGACGCCCAAGGCCCATAGTGCAACACCATGATCTGATCCGGGCGAAGGCCCACCGACTCGTATGTCCGGCCCTCTCGGTCACAAAATTCGACTTCAAACGCTTCACCATCTGCCAGAATTTCTACGACCGTCCCAACCTGCCCACGCCAGAGCTTATAGTCAGGCAAGTCAACCATTGGGGCCACTACGTCTAACAATTTTGTCGGGATTGTCATTGTCCACCTCGCCGTCGCACAGCAGGTCGTAGACTTGGTCGTACAGTTCTTCGCTGGATGGTTAAGAATTCTACCGCATTCCGACGCGTAGGTGTGCGGTAGCATTCAATGTCGGGGGTTAGAGACGCTTGGGGCATACCGTTGTCAGTGGACAGCTTGGACACCTGGGATTAGATGCAGAACACCACTCCCCGCCAATGTCAAACGCTGGCCAGTCCAGTTCTCCGGGAAAATCGGGGTTCAGCCTCCGCGCGGCATTTCTAGCCTCATTCTCTGAGTTGGAATGAGTTAGCCCTGTGCGTTCAAACACGCGCCTAACACGCACGCACAGCGGGTTTGATATCTATCTCCTGTCCCCTGAACATCCCACAGTCGTCGTGCAGTATACGGATGACCATAGATGCGATACCGGGGCCGACGTACCTGATGCGTTGGAGCCTCTTTTCAACGGATGCTGGTGAAGCGTCCCGCCAGATTGCGGCTGCGTCACCAGCAAAGTCTCTCTCCACAAGCGTGGCGACGTCCTCTAGTGTCTCTGCTCCCTGATCGACGTATCGAGGCCTGACACGGAGGCGCTTCAGGAGGCGTACTAGCTCGGACTTTTTCATTTTAGCGAGCTTGGATGCGTCCAACTTCCCCTTCTGGTTAATGCGGCAGGGGATTTCCCACGCCTTCTCCCAATCCACCCCCCTGTTGAAAACTGCTCCGACAAGGAAGGCGCGCGGGTTGGTATGGATAAGATTTCTTCCGTCTTTGGGCAACCGCTCCCTGTCGGAGCCAGAGTGTTGATTCTCTTTCCGATATCTACCGTGCGAGAGCTTCCTAAATACAGCACAAGTTGTACCAGTGGCACGCCTTCCGATACTCTTTCTTCCGGTGCTCCTTCAGTTTTTCGACGACAGGCATGGTTTTCTCTTTTTTCATCACCGCTGTTCGGATTTATCTGAAGCTCACGAACTGCACGACAACATGGAACAGCCGGGACGCTGGCGGGCCCAGTCGGGCCGCTTTTGGGCGTAGGTTTCTTTGTCGGGTTGTTCATCATAGGGATGGCGGAGGAGTTCCAGCAAGGCGTGCACCATGGAGGGGTCGCCCTGCTCGGCCTTGTCGATAGCGAGCTGGGCGAGATAGTTGCGCAGCACATATTTCGGGTTGACCGCGTTCATCCGTTTCCGGCGCGTCTCGTCATCCGTCCCGTCTTCTCTCACCCGGTCGTGATAGCGACGCAGCCATGCGGCGATGCGGGCCGTTGTCTCCGGGGTCAACTGCTCCGGGACGTAGTAGGCGTCCAATAGCGGTTGTATGAAAGTGGCGTCGTCGATCTGGTCTACAGGCTTGGCGTCGAGATCAATGCTCGCCAGCCGCCGATAGAAGATGGTCATATCGGTCTCGGCCAGTTGCAGAATTTCCAGCAGGCCAGCGACCAGGGTATCGTCCAGGTCGGGCTTGAAGGACTGGAGTCCCAGTTTGTGGGCCATCATGGTCTGCCAACACGACTCAAATTCCTGGACATAACTGCTCAGCGCTTTTTCTAGGGGTTCCGTCTGTTCAATCAGGGGGTAGAGCGCGTTGGCAAGCTGGACCAGGTTCCAATGGGCAATCTGGGGCTGCTTGCCAAAGGCGTAGCGATGACTCGCGGCATCGGTGGTATTGGGCGTCCAGTTGGAGTCATAGTCTTCCAGCCAGCCGTACGGGCCGTAGTCAATCGTCAACCCCAGGATCGACATATTATCCGTGTTCATCACCCCGTGGACAAAGCCGACCCGCAGCCAGTGCACAATCATCTGGGCGGTTGTCCGGCAGACCTCCTCAAACCAGGTCAGATAGGTCGCACGGGACGGCTCGCCTAGGTGAGGAAAGTCGGTACGGATGGTGTAGTCTACTAACTGCTGTAAGACGTCGATTTCTCCGCGGGCGGCAAATATCTGAAAATTGCCAAAGCGCACAAAAGACGGCGCGACCCGACATACCACGGCTCCCGGCTCGGGTTTGGGATTGCCATCATAAAACATGTCGCGGATGACGTGTTCACCGGTCGAGACCAGGCTGAGCGCGCGGGTGGTCGGGACACCGAGATGATACATGGCTTCGCTGCACAAGAACTCGCGGATGGACGAGCGTAGGACGGCTAGTCCGTCCGCACTGCGCGAATAGGGCGTCAGGCCAGCCCCCTTGAGTTGGACCATCCAGCGCCTTCCGGTCGGGCCGATAATCTCGCCCAGGTTAATGGCCCGGCCGTCCCCGAGCTGCCCGGCCCAGTTGCCGAACTGATGACCGCCGTAACACATTGCGTAGGGGTCCATGCTCTCCAGCACCCGGTTCCCCGAGAAGATGCGGAGAAAATCGTCCGACTCGCAGAATGCGCGGGAAAGGCCCAATTCCTCGGCCACTTCCCAGGCGTAGGCAACCAACTGGGGTTGAGCGACTTTTGTCGGCTGGACACGGGAATAACATGCCCGCGTGACCTGACGGCGAGCGTTTCCGGTTTGAGGGTCGGCGGGCAGCTCCCGCGTAAAGCGATTGTCGAAGGCGAGCGTCTCTTGCGGCTGGTATTCCTGTTGGGCGTTCATGCCGACACGTTAGCCCAGCGTGGTGTGACGCTCAAGGCGTGTTCTCTTGTCAGACGACCCGTACCGGGGGATGAACAGCGCTCCTCTAACTGTGGGCATCCAGTGTCCGAACATGGGGGTAGTGCAGAATCCGTTCATCAGCCGTCAACAGGGTCAGTTCATGCAGACGGCTGCTGCCACGAGGATACGATCTGCCGGGTCCTTATGGAAGGTGGCGGGAAGGGCGTACGCTTCGGCGGCAATCGCATGGGTCACGGGTAATGTTGTTGCGTCCAGACTGCTCAGGGAATGGGCAATCCAGGCGCTGAGTGGGATGGCCAGTGAGATTGTACCAACGGCTAACAGACGTGCAACTTCCAGCGTGGATATTGTACAGATAGTGTCGGTGTACTCTGGGTCCAGCAGTGCTCGCGCTGTTTGTCGTCCTAACTTCTCAGGCTGCTCCTGCGACCAGATCCAGACATGGGTGTCGAGCAACAGCGTCACGCCAGCATGTCCCAATCATCGGTCGAGTCAGTGTGGACGAGGTCACCGTGAATAGTCATCTTGCCCTTCAGCTCACCGAGTTGTTTGCCCGAAGGGAGTGCTGCGAATGGCTGGATAGTCACCAGGGGTTGCCCACGCAGAGGCACAATCATGGGCTCGCGGGAACGATTGACTTCCTTGAGTACAGCGATGCACTTTGCCTTGAATTCAGACACGAGCATTGTTTTCATGGAGAAACTTTAACTAGGTCCAGTGACTTGGTCAAGTTAGATCTCAATAGGGCGAGAGCGCACAAAGACAGTTCCCCCAATGTTGGACCAACGGTGTCTCCTCTCAACAAGACTCTCTAAGGAAATCTGGTAGTACTATTGTAGGATACTCCCAGGTGTTAAGTGCTGTTTAGCCCGATTGAGGTAGGGAGTTTATCCAAAAGAACCCAGAGGTCTGTATGAGCGGTATTCAAATTTGCGCAACCGTTGCCAAGAAGATCACTTTTGCGTCGCATCAAAACTCGGTACCGCTTATTAGAGAGTTGTCTCTTCATAACGTCTCAGAGTCTGACTATGAGAATCTGACTCTGGAGTTCTCATCCGACCCAATTTTTTTCACACCAAGAAACTGGACAATCGACTGCTTGCGAACCGATGATATCCTGCACCTAGATGACTTGGATATTATGCTGAGCGGGGAATATCTGTTAGGCCTCAATGAAGCAGTTTCTGGAAACGCTCGCTTTACCCTCCATACTAAGGATAACGATTCAACCGGGCTCGCTTCGGCCACGCAGCCTGTTGAACTGCTGGCGCATAACGAGTGGGGAGGCGTTCATTTTATGCCAGAGTTGCTGGCAGCCTTTTGCGCCAGCAACGATCCGGCTGTGGATAAGCTTCTCAAAAGTACGAGTGAAATTCTGCGACAGGCTGGAAGGCCACCTCACATTGACGGCTACACCTCTGGTTCTCGACAGCGGGTTTGGGAAATCATCTCAGCCATCTGGTCAGCGCTCACGAGCCTTCGGCTCGATTACGCACTTCCACCAGCGAGCTTTGAGACAACTGGGCAGAAAATTCGTTTACCGTCTCAAATTATTGATTCTGGTAGAGCCACTTGTCTTGACTTGGCGCTATTCTTGGCAGCCACTCTAGAACAAGCAGGCTTCAACCCTATCCTTGTCTTCATCGCAGGACACGCTTTTGCCGGTGCGTGGCTCCAGCCAGAGCAATTTTCCAAGCTCGTTGTGGATGAGGCCAGTACTCTTCGAAAACGGATCGATCTAAAGGAATTGTTAGTTTTTGAGACAACATTAGCAACAAACCACCCTCCCGCACCTTTTTCTGCAGCGATTGACGAAGCCAAGCGGCAGATTGCAGAAGAGCGTGAGCAGGACTTTATCTTGGCGACGGATATTCGTCGTGCTCGGATGCAAAGGGTGAGGCCGCTTGCCAGTCAGGCACCACAAGCAGAGGGCAGTACTGAGTCAGCGGTAGCGCATCGAGACGACCCACTCGAAGCTGCACCAGAGGGTCTGCCGGATTTTGATACCCCAATTGGAGAAATACAACCTGAGGAAACTTCGCCACAGACCCGGTTGGATCGATGGCAGAGAAAGCTGCTTGATCTTTCTTTACGTAATCGCTTGTTGAATTTCCGCGCGACGAAAAAGTCAGTAAAGATTTTTTGTCCAGACCTTAGCACGCTGGAAGACCGCTTAGCTGACGGTAAGAAGATGAAAATCGTGTCAGCGCCTAATATGGAGGTTGAAGACGGCCGCTCCAGCACCTTACATCATCAGCGAACCGGCGAGCATCTGACAGAAGAGTACGCAAAAGCAGCTTTATTACGGGACGAATTGCTCGTCGAACTTGATAAAAAGGAGTTGGAGAGTCGGCTGGTGGAACTATTCCGAACCGCACGTAGTGATTTACAAGAAGGCGGGTCGAACACTCTGTTCCTCGCTCTCGGTTTTCTTGTTTGGAAAAAAGACGATAGTTCGGATCGTAAATTCCGGGCACCACTGATTCTCATTCCCGTGACCTTGGAGCGAAAAAGTGTCCGATCAGGCGTCCGCCTCTCTCTCCACGATGACGAGCCCAGATTCAATACTACGCTGTTAGAAATGTTGAGGCAGGATTTTAATTTAGACATCAAAGGCTTCGATGGAGCACTTCCCGAAGATAGCCATGGTATAGACGTAACTCTCGTTTGGAACAAAGTTCGACAGGAAGTGAAAGAGGTTCAAGGCTTCGAGGTCGTTGAGGAGATTGTCCTGGGCCTGTTTTCGTTCGCAAAATATTTGATGTGGAAAGATTTAGTCGATCGTACCGCTCATCTTAAGGAAAATGATATTGTTCGGCATTTAATAGAAACGCCTCGCGATCCGTACGCCGGTGAAATAGAATTTCCTAATCCAGAGACCTTAGACGAGAGGTACAGTCCGGCAGATATTTTAACCCCGTTGCCTGCGGACTCTTCACAGCTCTCAGCGGTGCTTGCTTGCGCAAAGGGAAAGGATTTCGTTCTTCTTGGCCCGCCAGGGACAGGCAAGTCTCAGACTATTGCGAATATGATTGCGCATAATCTTGCAGAGGGACGCAAAGTCCTTTTTGTCTCTGAAAAAATTGCTGCACTTGATGTGGTGTATAGACGCCTCAGGGAGGTTGGTCTTGGCGAATTCTGCCTGGAACTGCATTCAAACAAAGCACGGAAGACTGCCGTGTTGGAGCAATTAAGACAGGCATGGGATCGGTCAGGCGCCCACACCATTCACGAGTGGAAAACAGAAGCAGGGCGTTTGAAGAAACATCGTGACAAGCTGAATAGATTTGTCCAGCGGCTTCATCATCAATATGCGAACGGCCTGACACCCTATCTCGCTATGGGCCGCATTGTCCACGACGAGAGTATGCCATTTGTTTCTCTCCAGTGGTCACATCCAGATACGCACAGTTCCGAAGACTTAGACCAACTGAGGGAGGTAGTCCACCGGATTGATATCAATGTGGCAGAACTTGGCGAGATTTCCGGTAGTCCGCTTAGTAGTGTCCATACAAGCGATTGGTCACCCGGTTGGCAGGAACAACTGCTCGTCCATTGTGCAACCCTCTCGCGGACAGCGAAAGCACTTGTAGAGCCTGTCGCCACTCTTGCATTGGACTTGGGACTTTCATCCACGGGCCACAACTACGATCAATTAATGGCTCTCGCTGAGTTGGCTGAAGTCCTCCCACTATGTTTCAGAAGACACATGGGCTACGCGGCTGAGTCCGGTGCTGGACAGACTATTTCTGCGCTTGAGCAGGCATGTACGGCTCTTCAGGAATACCGGAAGACTGAGCAGCAACTCTCGGGGAGTTATGCCGAACAGGCGTGGCAAAATATCCCTATTGACGATCTCGCAACGCGTTGGAAAGCCGCCATTCGCACCTGGTGGCCACTGTCATTCTTTCAAAAACTTTTCATAAGAAAAGATCTGCGATCTGCTGGTGGCGCACGACATACACCAGACGTTGCAGAAGATTTAGCTCTTTTTGATTCTTTAAGAACTTTTGGACAGACGCTGGCGAGCTTAGAGGAAAGGTTATCTGCAGTCGCTGTGTGGGAAGGCTTCAACACGGAAGTGTCCCAGGTCCAAGAAGAACTGGAAATTGCATGCAAAATTCGTCGTGCCATTGCAGCACTAGGACAGGATACAGACAGTTTGGTTGAGATCCGCGCCAAGCTCAAAAGATTGCTTGAGGACGGCAATGATCTATTAGAAGATACCAGCCAGATTGGGCGCACTAGCCAGAGGCTTTCAAAAGAGTGGAGTAACTTTCAAAATCAACTCAGAAAATTCGCCTCTCTCGCCGGTAATGAGGCGTTTGACCGGCTTGGCCAAGGAGAACTGGAGGATTGGCTCTCAAATACAAACGTATCATTGTCCGTAATCATCCATAATAAGGCCAAATTGAACACATGGTGTGCTTGGCGGAGAGTGCGAAATGAAGCAAGCGAGTTGGGCCTCGAAAATCTCATCCTTGCACTGGAGAATGGGGGAATTGACCTGGGCGGTGTGGAGCAAGCTTTTGAGACCAACTATGCACGCTGGTGGATCAATGCAGTTGTGGATAACGACGAGGTGCTCAGAACCTTTGTTTCTGCCGAGCATGAAGCAACGGTTAAGGAATTCCGCGCACTCGATGACAAATTCTCCGTAATCACTCGGCAATATATCAGAGCTCGTTTGAGTGGCGATTTACCATCCAAAAATGACGTCGCGCGTGGATCAGAGTTCGGCATACTGAAACGCGAGTTGGAGAAAAGACAGCGTCATAAGCCACTCAGGCAACTTGTCACAGAGATGCCGACCGCTCTTCCTCAGCTAACCCCATGCCTGCTCATGAGTCCACTCTCGATAGCGCAATACCTCCCCGCAGGTCAGGCGCAGTTCGATATAGTGATCTTTGATGAAGCCTCTCAAATCACGATCTGGGATGCCATTGGTGCTATCGCACGGGCTAAGCACGCGGTGATTGTTGGGGATCCCAAACAGCTTCCCCCAACAAGCTTCTTTAATCGCTCCGATGAAGAGGCAGACGAAGAGGTTGATCTGGAAGGCGACCTGGAAAGCATCCTGGATGAGTGTCTCGGAGCCAGTCTACCGGAGCATAAGATCAACTGGCACTATCGTAGTGAGCACGAAAGTCTCATCGCATTCTCTAATCACCATTACTATAGTGGCGGTTTGATCACATTTCCCTCGGCGAGAACCGAGGATACCGCGGTGAAATTTCGTTTTGTTGAAGATGCCGTATATGAACGGGCTAGGGCACGGTCCAATGCAATAGAGGCACAAGCGGTGGTAGCTGAGGTGGTTGAACGGTTGAAGAATCAGCTTCCCCTCAACCCACAGAAATCTATTGGCATTGTGACATTTAACTCGGAGCAACAGCGCTTGATAGAGGATTTACTGGACAATGAACGGCGCAAGTCCCCGCAGATTGAGCCGTTCTTCTCGGATGATCTTACAGAGCCTGTCTTTGTAAAGAACCTCGAAAGCGTCCAAGGGGACGAGCGCGATATCATGTTTTTCTCGCTCACCTATGGGCCTGATCGCACGGGGCATATGACGATGAACTTTGGGCCAATGAATAAAGAGGGTGGGGAGCGTCGTCTGAACGTTGCTATTACTCGTGCCCGAAGCGAGCTCGTCGTTTTTTCCAGCTTCCGACCTGAGCAGATTGATTTGTCACGCACCCAAGCTGTTGGAGTACGGGACCTAAAGCACTTCATGGAATATGCGGAGCGTGGGCCGCATGCATTAGCAGAAGCCGTCCATGGTTCAGTTGGTGGGTATGACTCCCCCTTTGAGAAAGCGGTTGCCAATCGTCTACGGGCTAAGGGCTGGAGGGTTGAGAGTCAGATCGGTGTATCGGCCTTTCGGATCGATCTCGGCGTGGTACACCCTGACAATCCAGGAGCATACCTTGCCGGGATAGAGTGCGATGGCGCAACCTATCATCGATCTGCAACGGCAAGAGATCGTGACAAGGTAAGGGAACAGGTACTCCGTAGACTCGGCTGGAACATCCTCAGGATATGGTCAACCGATTGGTGGATTGACCCAGTTGGTGCGACGGAGAAGCTCCAGCATGCCTTGGAGGAACTACTGAATACCGCGCGTGCTCAAGCCGAAGAGCAGGCCGACACAATGTTAAAAAAGCAGCCGAGTGAACAGTATGAACTGACGGCCTCACGAGCTGGATCAGCTCCAGGAGATAGACAGTTTTTGAAAACCGTTTATCGAGCGACCGATCTCAGTGAGTTTGAAGATCAGATCAGTCCAGAAGCGTTCAAGGAAAAGAGCTATACCCAAATACTCTCTGCGCTCATCACACGTATTATTGAGGTCGAAGGACCGATACACGAGGATCTCCTCATCAAACGCGTAGCGCGTGCGCACGGCTTTCAGCGTGCGGGAAGATTAATACAGGACCGAGTCCGCACTATTGCACAGAAGAAGAAGTTTCAGACTAGCACAGAAGACCAGAGAAAATTTTACTGGCCTGCGGGAGCGCAGCCGGACAAATGGACAATCTTTAGAGCCCCTGAGGACAAAGACGCCTATCGGTCGGCTGAGGAAATCTGTCAAGAAGAATTAAGAGCACTCATTCAGAATGTGAAGGAGACAGGAGCAGCGGAGCCTATGCGGGATATAGCGAAAGCTATTGGAATCTCTCGGGTCCAATCCGCAACCCGTAAACGGCTTGAAGGGTTGCTAGCCTCGTTCGAGTGAGCCGAGGGGAGAGTGATTATCACTGATGCACGAAGCGCTCAGCGCCTGAGATGACCGCTTCGCGCACGGCCTTGAGCAGATCAATCGGGTTGATCCATCTCCAACCAATCCATGGGTCTCGTCGTCAACACGAGCACACTCGTCGCCCCGGAAAGCGCCAGCCCAGGAAGGAGACAGCTTTAAGTAAGCTGACAGATAAATAGGGGGCCATTCTGGCGTTTGTCTCCGCTGAGGTACTTACCGGTCCGAAAAATCTCAGATCGTTTACCGCGTCTCCGTCTCCCCATAGAGCGGTTCCGCTACTGGCTCCGTGTCATACTTGCGCATCAACTCAAGCAGAGCGTTTTGGTCCGGCGGTCGTCCGTCTTTGGTGAGTTCGGCCAGCCCCTCGAAGTATTTCTCGCGTGAGTCGGCCGGACAAAACATAATCAATAATACTGAGCGCTGCGCGCCTGGGTTGGAAAAGGCGTGTATCGCTTCCTTGGGGACGAGGGCGGTCGTTCCGGCTCGGGCCGTCATCTTCTCGTCCCCGACGAGGAGTTCGATTGCGCCCTCGACCACGTAGAATATTTCCGCCATCTGCCGGTGAATATGGCGGCGCGGTCCTTCAGTCCCTGGTTCCATTATATACTCGAACAGGCCGAAATGACCCTCGGTGTCTTTTCCCCTCACCTTAAACGTACACCGGGTGCCAGTCCCAATGGCTACCGAGTCGCCCTCTCCCCGCTGAAGTACGATTGCAGAATCAGGCAGCGTCATCCCGCTCTCCTTATACAACCCTAAAGACCTGCTCGACCGCAGCCTGAACGGGCTTGAAGGCTAGCGTGGGATTATGGATCATCCGGTTGTGACAGATCGCCACCGCCAAGCGCGCGTCCGGGTCGGCCCAGGCAATTGCTCCGCCAGCGCCCGGATGGAGCACCGTACGTGGATTCAAACCCGCGAGACGGAACGGATAGTGAGGATCTTTCACCCCGCCGACCCACAGCCCGGCGGTCCCCATGCGGATCGCCATGCCCAGCACCGTGTCCGGCTGATCGGTATCGGGACGTGGAGTGCTAAACGAATTCACCCGATCTTCGGACAGTAAGCGAACGCCGTCCAGTTCTCCACCATTGGCCAGCATGGCAAACAGCCGGGCTGAGCTGCGGGCGTTCATAATACCGTGCGCACCCGGAATGCAGCCGCGTCGCATATCGGAACGGCCGAAGACCTCCTCAGTCGCTCCGACCTGAGGCGGCATGGCACGCAGGATCGGCGCATCTGCCGGTAATGGCAGTGGAGGCGCGTTCTTCAGCCGGGCCACGCGCGGTTCGACTTCTTCAGGAATCCCGATCCAGAGATCCGTAATGCCAAGGGGCGCACATATCTCCTCCTGCACAAACGTGCCGTATGGCCGATGTTTGGGATCGGTCCGGCGCACACACTCGGCAATGACCCAGCCGAAAGTGTAACACATATAGGCATTCCGCGTGCCGGCCGCAAAGAGCGGCTTCATATTTGCCAGTTGCTCGACCATCCAGTCATAATTACTCATGAGTTCAGGCGTGACGCCCTCGGGCATATACGGAATTCCCAAGCGGTGGCTCAGCGCATCCCGGACGGTTGCGGTGTCTTTGCCGTGGGCCGCGAACTCGGGCCAGTAGTGCGCAATAGGCGTATCATACTCAATCAAGCCCCGTTCGGCCTGGAGATGGAGCGCGGTTGCCGTGGTCGCCTTGATGACAGAGAAGGAAGGGAAGAGCGTATCTCCATCGACTGCCCGTCCAGTGGTCTCGTCGGCAATACCCCCCCAGACATCCACGACTTGCTCGCCATCGAGATACACGGCGACTTGCATCCCAAGCTCGCCGTTCTCCCGGAGCGTGGTTGCAACGGCCTGTTGAAAAATGCTGTTTGCCTCTGGTTTCCGTTCCGCCGTCGCTGGCATGGATTGTTCCCCCCTTTTCTCTGGCTTACACTCCTTACTGCTGGTTTGACTCTTCCCCCTGAGCGGCCTCGTCTCGTATCCGGTCTGCCCGTTGGGCGAGCAGGCCGATCAGAACCAGAAAGATGAGAAAGAACGCGGTTATCGCAAGGATGGTAGTCATGAAACCCTCCTTCACTCAGTCTCTTCTTTCCTCTCTACCCCTTCTCAATACTGGAAATCAACGCCTTCGAGCGAGTTTTACGGGCGTCGCGCGGCATCTCCGCCATGCCGGTTGGGATTGAGGACTTCGGTTTTGATCGTCACGATCGACGTGAACCACTGCTCCATGCTCCGAGCGTCCATCTGCGACCAGTCGGGAATTTCCAGGACGAGCGCCCGCCCGAGCTGGTGGCCAAATCTCACCAAGTCGTTGTTCGTGTCGGTCCGGGTTGTGTCCCACTGGCTGAGAGCCGCTTCCAATGAGCTATGAGTCGTGAGTGCTTCGCCCAGGGCGATGGCATCGTTAATCCCCTTGAGCGCGCCTGCTGCCGTGTGGGGGCGGGCGAAGGCCCCGGCGTCGCCCACCAAACAGACCCGGCCTTTGCGGTAGGCCGGGACCTCACAATCATAAATGGCGTAGGCAAATGTGTCCCGGCAGGCATCGACGATCTCGGCGTAATAGTCGGGCAGCCGTTCGTGGGCGCGCCGTTTCAGCTCGACTTCCGTGGCCAAGGGCATACCACCGGGGGGGAGCGATCCCGAGTGCGCGTTGCCGTCTTTGTCAGTCAGAAAATCGGTCAGCGCGGAGGCGGCAACCGGGACATACAGACCCCAATTCACCAGACGCTGACCCGGCGCAGTCGCTCCGCCCAAGCCCGGCACGAAATAAAAAATACCGTGTCCGCCCGGATAGCCCAAACAGCGGACACCGCTTTCGAGCGGCTGTGATTCTTGCAGTTCCTCTTCAAACAGGAAGCCCCGCCACAAGACATAGCCGGCATATCTCAGGGCACTATCGGGAAAGAGGGTACGCCGGCCAAGCGAGGTGTAGCCATCGGCACAGACCACCAGGTCAAATGCAGCCGTGGACCCATCGGCCAACTCCACCCGGATCGTTCCATCGGGTCGCTGGTGTAAGGCCACAGCTCGCTGCCCTGAGCGATATACCATATCCGGAACGCGTTTGCGCAGGTTTCTATACAACCCACCCCAGTTGAGCAAGGCCAGATTTGCGGGCTGGTCCCAGGCAAGATAGCCGTACCGGCGCTCTGTTTCTGTTCGCCATATCCGCGTGAACGCATGACCGGCGAAGAAGGGGGTATCAGCATCAACGAGGTCGCGTTCAATGAAGGTATCCATGACCGAGGGCGGAACGCCGATGCCCGCCCCTCTATCCTTCAAGGTGTCGCCCGTGCGCTCTAAAAGCGTGACCTCGCAGCCTGCCCGCAGCAGTTCGATCGCCGCAGTACAGCCGGCAATAGACCCGCCGATGATGCCGACTCGGAGTCCCTGTGTGAGAGTACTGTTTGTTGGCATGGCCCTCCTCCAGTGCGTTGTGTGGCTGTCCCCCCTACCACAAGTCCCTATAGAAATCACGGTTTCTCCTGTCTTCCTTGAAAAGAAGCCGCTGTTTCCGTACTCTGGGCCGCAAGCGTTTGTATGTAATCCTCAATCCGATCTGGAACGGAGAGCAACAGAATGATGCAAGAGATACCGGCAGGGATCATTTCAGCCGACGGCCATGTGTGTGAGCCAGCCAATTGTTACATCGACTATATTGAGCCAAAATACCGCGCCGTCGCCCCGCGTATCGTGGAACAACCCGATGGTACGGACGCCTTTGTCGTACACGGCATGAAGCGTCCGATTCCCCTGGGATTCATTGATGGTGCCGGCTTCACGGTCACGGAGCGCAACAACCGCGCAAAAAAAGTCAGGTTCTCTGATATTCGTGAGGGGGCCTATGGCGGTCAGGCGCGAATTCCGTATATGGACCAGGACGGGATTGCGGCTGAAGCCATCTACGCCTCCATTGGGATGGGTCTGTGCATGCACCGGGACCCGGACTATAAGAACGCCTGCATGTTGGCCTATAACCGCTGGCTACAGGCTACGTGCAGCGAAGCGCCGAACCGCATCCTGGGTCTGGCACAGACCGCGGTCCTGAACGTAGACAGCGCGATTGAGGATTTCCGGCGCGCCAAGGACATGGGCATGGTCGGCATGATGATGCCGGGTCGGCCCATCTACGAAGACTATGACCACGCCGACTACGACGCCCTGTGGGAGTGCGCAACCGACCTGGGACTGCCCATTTGTTTTCATATTCTGACCTCGCGGGACGGCAGCCTGAACATGCCGCATCGAGGCCATGAGATGAACAATTTTCTGGGCATCATCCGGGCCGTCCAGGATGTTGTCGGTCTCATGGTTTTGGGTTGCGTCTTTGAGCGTCATCCGCAATTGAAACTGGTGTGTGCCGAGGGCGACGCCGGCTGGATGCCGCATTATATGTATCGCATGGACCACGCCGCCAGGATTAACGCCGAGGGCGGGATTATTGACGGCCTGTCAAAACTTCCCAGCGAATATATCAAGAGCAATGTATGGATGACCTTCCAAGACGACCCGACCGCGTTTCATGCGGTCGATATCATGCCGCACCAACAATTGCTGTGGGCCAGTGATTTCCCGCATACGGATTCCACCTGGCCGCGCTCCCAGCAACTACTGGCCGACCACGCGGCCCATATCACAGAGGAGCAACGCCAGGACATCATGCGGGAGAATGCCGCCAAGCTGTTCAATCTCCCGGCGGGAAAGAAGTCCTGGCGCATGCATGAGGCTCCGGTGTAGGGGAATTCTCATCCTGCCTCCCTCCCAGTACGTGTGATGCACATTGTTAGGCAGGGAAGAGGGTGGCGAGGGCCAATGGGGGGCGGCCGAAGAGACGGTTGAACCAGAGGCCGAGATTGACGGCGGCGAGCTTGGCCGCGATGCGCGTCAGTAAGCCGTGGGGGGTGCGGGCGCCTGGAAAGTGCAAGCCAAAGGTGCGGGTGAGGTGCCCATTGATGGTCTCGACGATCTGGCGCCAGCGGCTATGTTGGCGTTTGGCGTGAGCACTCGTTGCACCCCGCGCCTGCGGGGGCGTGGCCGGTCGAAGAGGTGGAGAAGGAGCGGTGGCGCGTTGCACCCCGCGCCTGCGGGGGCGTGTCAGTCCTGAAGATGCCCGCAATGTCTTGCCCACGTTGTACCCCGCGCCTGCGGGGGCGTGAGCACGGGTGCTCCATAGTCCTGCTTCCAATGCGTTTGCCACCCCGCCCCCGAGAAGCCCTTATCGGCCAGATAGGGACCCGTGCTGGGGACCCCGGCTCCCAACTGCGGCCACCGCGGCCCGGTGGGCTCCACATACGGGGTCCCGTTGGCCCGCGGTGGCCGGAGCAAGTCCTGCCGCTGGCGGGGCCGGGCATGGGGGCGACGCGCCAGCCCAGCAAGGCGTCCGCCAGCCAGCGGTCCTCGGTACTGGCTGGCGCGAGCACGAAGCCCGTCACCCCGCCCCTCGGCAGTACCGCCAAGAGCAACTTACAGCCATAGTACCAGTCCTTATCACTCCCACCCCACCCTAGGGCCGCTTCGTCCCCAAACAGTCGCCGCCGACACCCCCGACAACGGCGCAGCAAGGGGACCGCCACCGTATCCAGCACTTGATACGCCGCCCTCGCCGCGCACAGCTCCCGCGCCACCGCTGGCACCAGCGCCACCAGTACCCCGGCCAAGTCCCGGCACCGCCGGTTATATGCACTCTGACTGAGGAAGCGCGGAAAATACGTGCGCCACTGCGCCCGCGCATAGCGCACGAACGCCCGCTCCGAACGCCCCCACCACTGTGCACACAGCGCCAGGGGCAACACCTCACTGTCCGACACCGTCGGCCGAGGACCGCGGCGCACCGGCTTGGCCGGGGCCGCCTGCTGCTGGTACAGATCGTCCACAATGGTATAGAGTGCGACAAGGAACGTATCGAGATCAATAGGCATGGCTCACCTCCTGTGGTAGGGAGGACTAGCTTAACGGCGGCCGGCGCTGCGGGGCCACGTGGCCGCTCGCTCGGGAGCGCTGTAGCAGGCGGCGGACCCACGCCGGACGCACCCGCTACTTGTGGGCCCCTCGGCGGTCGGGAGTCCCGCCTCCCGATCTGCTCCCACCCGCTCCCGCAGGGCCAGCGAATCCGCTCGCCTAGGCCCTCCGGCCTAGTGGTGCTGCCCGCTTCACACGCTTGCCGCCTACCCGCTACACCTCTGTGAAAACTGTGCTAGCCGTCGGTTTCGGCAATAACTCTAGGGGCTACTTTTTGCCTTGGTTGGGTTTCGGTTTGCCCTGCTCCGGCTTGGGTCTGGGGAGGTGGTGGCGTCTTACCCGGCCTTGCGGGCTTCCCTGAGGCTGTACGTCTTCTCATGTCAGACGCCATACTGATCCTGCATCACCCGGTAGGCTGCGGCTTCGCATTTTTCATTCAGCTTTGGGTCTTCTTGAATATCGGTATGCCCCGCCCATCCGGTGACCTCGGTGAGTCTCCGTGACAGGCGGGTGTTGCGTTGTCGAGCCTCCGTGTCGTCGAGGTTCTCAAGATCGCCCCACAAGTCTTGTCATTCGACCTCTAGAGCACTGCATTCAATGCTGATTGCGTGCAGGATGGCCGCTTTTTTTGCGTAGTCTGACACGAAATCCCATACGACACATAGGGCGACCAGACCGCCGGCAACAATCTGAATGACCTCTGGAAACAGATCAAGCAAGGCAGCAATACCACTAGCCGCCGCGGCAAGTAGCACGATGCGAATCCAAAAATGCTTGCGTCGATGCCGGTCGGACAGGCTTTCGTAGTAACGGACAAGCCTTGCCATATCCAACAGTCCTTGCCAAATGGTGTTTCGAGTCTGATCGCTAACCATGCCTTTTACCCGCCGTAGCTTGCTTAATTTCAAGCCAGCCTACCCTGATTTGTCGTCAACGCAAACCGAAGCATGCCTGCCGTTTATCGAGAACGCCCCGAATGGTTCAAGAGCCGCACCACAGGCCACGCCGTGTATGGGTTGATCTCAATTCCCTTGACATTAGCCGGGCCGACCTTGGGAAACTCCCGCTCTAAGTCGAACGCCTCAACCTCCAACTGCACCCGGTGCTCAATATTCTTGAGTGCCTGGAGGGCGAGATACAAAAAATTGCCCGAACCACAGGCCGGGTCGAGTATAGGGAAGGACCGCAGCCGATCGACGAATTCCCTCAGAAAGCGTCTGGCCTGTCTACGCCGCCGGGTCTGTGCGGAGGCTGACTTGGCGGCAGTTTCCTTTTCCAGACTGGACACGATCTCGGCTTTCGCAGTTTCCTACTCGGCCAGCCAAGGCCGGATCACTACCGGCTCGATAATCCGCATGATCTTATCCCGGTCGGTGTAGTGTGCGCCCAATTGAGAGCGCTTGTCCGGGTCAAGCCCGCGCTCGAACAGCGTACCCAGAATTGAGGGGTCAATCTCTGACCAGTCGAGCGCTGCCACCGAGCGCACGGTGTCAATGTCGGCTTTCTCCAACGGCAGGGCGGTGTTGTCGTCGAACAGCCCGCTGTTGAACTACGCCACGGCCTCAAAGTCGACTAGGCCGCCCGTGGCCATCGCCCCAAATAGAACACGGGCCAGAGTGGCGAACGCTTCGGGCTGTTTGTGGGCCTGTTCCAGCATCCGAGTGAACATGTCGTTCGGTGGCAGGCCGACATCCTCGGCGAACATGCAGACCACTAGGCGATTGACGAAATGCGCAACAACATGGCTCTCGTGGCCGCGCTCGCACAACGATTGCGCCAACGAGGCAAAGGTCATTGCTGCGCGTTCGGTAAGGGCCCGGCAGCTCTCGCCCGGCCGTAGACGCTCAGGGTCGGATAGCGCCCATTTAAGCTTGTCACGATTAGCCGCGTCAGTGAGACCGTCCAACTCGAACTCATAGGTCTGGCTGACCGTGTTGGTCCAATTGGTACGGATGCGGAACCGCGCCATGTCCGACACGATCAAGAACGGCGGGTTTTCCAGCGCCAAGGCGTATTGCCGCAACTGATTGAAAGCTGCGTCCAGATTCTTGCGTTTGCTCTTGTACTCCCAGCAAAATGGTGGCGCTTCCACACGTCGGCCCAGCCCTTGCCGCCGGTGTCTTTACGCGCACCGCGCTCGAAGCAGTAGTGGTCGCCGGTGGAGGCGGCTTCGGCGGGTGTGGGTTCACCCAGCAGGTGGCACAGGTCGACGAAATGCTCTTGCGACGCGGAGCGTTCTTTCAACTCTGAGACGCGCCACTTGGTAATAAACTGGCTTGGCATCATGGCGTTGCCGACATGGTACAGGACGCCACCAAAGCGACAGCGGCTTTCCACGATAAAACTGCAATGTCCGAATGACTCTGACTCCCGATTTGTATCATGTCCTCCGTTAAGATGCCTTGATGCTGCATACGCGGCAAGGGAGAGGGTATGACAAATGAGCGCTCTGGCTCGCTAGTGGGTCGGAGAGCGCTCACGCTTGCGTGAAGCTGCTGTGGGCCACTGTAGAGTGGTATAAAGGCGAACCATGTTCCGGCTGTAAGCTGTCGTGCGGTTCAGGAAGGTTACAGGTCGTAGACAGGGAGGGCCAGGGCATGGGCCGCGGCGGTCATACGGCGGTCGTAACTGGCAAGCGAGACCGATTGACCTTGGTTGCGCAGGTAGTCGCATGACGCCAGATGCAAGGCGTCATGCGTGCGGACGGGTACGGGAAAGGCGTCCAGGGCGCGCGCGAGCACTGGTGGGGATAGCTCCCGCAGCGCGACCCGTCCGATGAGCCCGCGCGCGGCCTCGCCGTATGAATCCGCAAGCCCGCGAGCATGAATCCGGGTCCAGACCTCGTATTCCATCAATCGGCTGGCCGTCAGGGTATCGTCCCAAAGCGAGGCTGGTGGGCGTCGGTCCTCCGCCAGAAGTTGGGCGAGCGCAACAGAGGTATCGAGGTAGATCACCGTTGGCTTCTATCGGCGTCCAATTCGCCGAGAAGAGTGCGTAACGGCGCAACTCGTTGCGGCGTCGGAGGCTCCCCCGTGGCGGGCAGCGCCGGCGGCGTCAGCCATCCCCTGCGCACGGCCGCGGCCAGCAGTGCATCGGCGAGAATTGGGCTTCTGGTTTCTCTCGGGGGACCAATTTCCGCGACAACATGGTCGCGGTCCGTGACCAGAACGGTCTCGCCCGATGCAGCCAGCCGCACGTATTCGCTCAACCGACTGTTCAGTACTTTTATTCCGACCGCTCTCATACATAAGCAAAGTAGCGACCAGAAGCACCCTGGTCAAACCGTGTCCACAAGAGGAACTCTCACCCTGGCTCCCTCCCAGCGGGAGAGGGGATAAAAGGTAGGGGCAACCCACTGTGGTTGTCCGGCCCTCCACCGGTGAGGGGAAATCCGTCCTACGAACTCGGCTGCATGCCAAGGTCCTTTAATGGCGTGCGGTCCACGACCGGCAGGCGGCGTGTGCCCGGCGTGAGTTTGACCGAGCCCGGGACGCGGGTGAACTGATCGACCAGGTCGATTTCCTTGGCGTATTCTTTGACCGCGGGAATGACCTCCTGGCCCATCAGACGGATGCTGTTCATCCGGTCCTCGTTGCCGATTGGTCCTTGAACCTGGAAGCAGGCGAATGTTCCTGGCCGCAGCACGCGGATCATGGTCTTGATCTTCTCAATGACCGTCTTGGGCGAGCCGACGATCATCAGGTAGTCGTCCTGGGCGCGCTTATACGATTTCTCCAGCTTTTGGCGGACCTCATCCAGGTTCGCACTCTTCTTTTTTCTCCGGCCCTGCTGGGCCTCCTTGAGCCGGTCCGAATCAACTCCGACCCAGCCGCCGCTCGGACGCTGGGCAAGCAGGCGGATGGCGTTTTTGGAATTATAGCCTGGCGGGAGGGTGTGTTCCGGTCTGGAGAAGGCACTTGCTCCGCCACCCCATACAAATCCTTTGCCCAGCTCTTGCGCTTTTTCATCCGTGTCCGCGCAGAATACCCCAATCAAATAGGCAAAATTTTCCGTGCCGGCCTGATAGCCGTTTTCCGCCGCGGTATCGGCGTAATAGTCCAGCAGGTCGCAGGTTGGACTCAGGGCGGTCACCAGGGCCAGATAGGGGTAGTTATGCTGGGCCGCCCAGTGCACCGTCTCCGGACTCAGTACACCGGGAATCCACATTTGCGGATGCGGCTTCTGGTAGGGTAAGGCCCACGGATTCACATGCCGATAGTGAAAATGCTTGCCCTCGTAACGCCACGGCCCCGGCTTGGTCCAGGCCTGCACGATAAAGTCGTGGGCCTCGTTGAACATCTCCCGGTTATAGGCCGGGTTGGCATTATTAAAGAACTGCTCGCTGCCGGCCCCACGCACCCAGCCGGTCACGAGGCGCCCGCGCGAGATCAGATCGATTTCCGCCAACTCTTCGGCCATGCGCAGTGGGTGCTTCAGCACTGGCAACGGATTGCCGATCAGGACGATCTTGGCTTTATTGGTAATACGCGCCAGGATGGAAGCTTCGACATTCATGACGCTGCCCATGCAGAAGGGGTTCCCGTGGTGCTCGTTCAGCATGAGCGCATCGAAGCCGACTTCTTCGGCATAGCAGTATTCGTCCAGAAAAAAATTATAGTCATCGGCGGCCTTGTCGCGGTCAAAGCGCGAGTTGGGCAAGGCAAAGAATCCCCTGTGCTCAAGCACTTCGTCTTCGTTGACCCAGCGATACGGCCGCTCAGTAAAATAGCCAAACAGCATACCCGTCTCTCCTTCCAGTTGTGTTCATCGTCCTGTAAATACAGGCTCCCGTTTTTCCACAAACGCCCGGGCGGCCTCCTTGGCATCCTCACTCCCCGTCAGCTCGTGCGTCATATTTTGCTCAAAGCGATAACCATCGCGCAGATCCATAAACTCAATCGCATTCATGGCATGTTTGGCAAGCCGGATGGCCAGCGGACTTTTGGCGGCAATCACCTGGGCCTGAGCCCGGGCTTCGTTCATGAGTCGCTCCGCCGGAACAACTTTTTCTACAATGCCCCGACGGTATAACTCCTCTGCGCCGATCCGTTCTCCCGTGTACATCATCTTGCGGGCTTTATAGACACCAAATAAGCGCTGGGTATGGCGACCGCCCCCCAGCAGACCGACATCAATTTCAGGCAGACCGAGCAGAGCCCGTTCTGACGCAATCAGCATATCGCACGATGCCACCAGGGCGAGTCCTCCCCCGAGAGCTGGGCCATTGATCGCACCGATGACGGGGACGGAACATTCCAGAATAGAATGAAAAGCTTCGCGGGCCGCCCGCGAGTGGGCCCACATGGCCCCGTGACGCGGTTGTTGTGCGCCGTCATCCAGTGAGCGCGAACGTGCCTTCATATCCGCGCCTGCGCAAAAACATTTCCCCGCCCCAGTAAAGATGGCCACCCGGACATCGGTCCGATTGTTCAGGGCGTCAAAGGAGGCCTGAATCTCGTCAAACATCTGCCGGTTCATGGCATTAACGGGAGGGCGATCAATCGTGACCGTGGCAATATAATCTCTGATATCGGTTTTAATGATTGCGGCGTCCATACACACCTCTTTTGCCCGAGTCTTGGAGCGTACTGTACTGGAAGTTTGGAGCGATGTCGATGATTCCCAAGCCAGCTCTCGAAGTGTTCTTTCACTCTTCTCGTTTGCTTTCCGGATCTGCCGGGGCAGGGTAAAGAGATCAACACACCACCATACCCCAAGAACAGGTAACGCCAGCAGCCCGCTCACCAGGGGCAGGCTTGGGGAGGGGATGGTGAGTACAAAATTCTGATAGAGCTTCGGGAGCGCCAGACCAATGACAAGCGGGATACTCGGCGAAGGAAGAATGAGCACTTGTGTGAGGGCCCAGAGTCCGAGCCAGGTCGTAAGCAGAAAAAAGGTCCCCCTCAGCGGCTTTCCCAAGTAGATCGTATGCAGGCCAACAAGGCCAAAAAGACTCATGGCAAAGAAGAGGTATGCCCAGCCAAGCGACTTCTTCATCTTTTTCGTCCAGAGACGGAGAGCGAACTCATCGTAATCGGTCAGAGGATGAAGGCCAAGGCATGGCCGCGTGTGGTGCTTCTCGCCGTGTTCTGTTAGAGCACATTACAGTCGCATTTGCGTAGAGAGTCAGTCGAATGAGGAGAGATGCGTATGCCAGGACGATTAGCGGATAAGGTCGCATTAATTACAGGCTCCGGCGGTGGACAGGGACGGGCCGCTGCGGTGATGTTCGCCCAAGAGGGCGCAAAAGTCGTTATTACAGACATTAAAGTCGAGGGCGGCAATGAGACTGTAGAGTTGGTCAAAGCGGCCGGGGGAGACGCGGTGTTTCAAGAGACCGACGTCTCACATGCAGCCGATATCAAAACGGCTGTCGACCGTGCGGTCGAGGCGTACGGTGGTTTACACATCATGTATAACAACGCGGCTGTCCTGCATAAGCACGACACGACCGTCACCAACCTTGAAGAGGAGATGTGGGATCTCGTTCTGAATGTGAATCTCAAGAGCGTCTACTTGGGCTGTAAATATACGATTCCCGAAATGATGAAGGTCGGGGGTGGATCGATTATCAACGTTTCTTCGTTGGCCGGGATCTTAGGCGTCGGTAATGTCCACGCCTATACTGCGGCCAAAGGTGGTGTGGTTTCGCTGACCAAAGCGATTGCAACGGCCTATGCCGCCAAGAACATCCGCTGCAACGCTATCTGTCCCGGCGCTGTGGATACGCCGATGATGGCCCACGTTCTCCATAGTGCCAATCCCAAACGCCTGGAACGTGTGGCCAAGAGCCACCCACTTGGCCGTGTGGGCACGCCAGAAGATGTTGCCTCCATGGGATTATTCCTGGCCTCGGATGAGTCGTCATGGGTCACTGGTTCGGTGTTCACGGTTGACGGGGGATACGCAGCCCAATAGGTCATGAGTGTTGCGAAAGCGAAAGGAGAGACTGGATGCGGAGTGAGCCCAGGCATCTTGACCATCTGGAATATCTTCTCGGCCTCAGCGTAGGACTTGCCGGTCTTCTTGGTTTCAGCCTCGTTTTTTATGTGCAGCCCCTGTGGGCCGCGGAAGACCAGAACGGGCGACCGGGGAGAACCTGGAAGACGCTGGCTGAGCTTTCTGAAGAAGAGCGGATGGCTATCGATATGGCGCAGGACACGCCGCGCGATGCGAACATCCCGTATCTGCCGGCCGAAGCCTATCCGTTTCGCGCTCCCTATACGGCGGAGGAGATGGGCTTTCGCGCTATGGAATTCCCGCATATGCCGCGCTGGAACTGCGTCCAGGTCGAAGACATGGGGCTCCTGACTCCCAGCGGCTCTCTGTCCAGTTCACAAATTCTCGTCCTGGTGCATTATCGGAAACCCGAGGGCCTGATAGGTCATCTGACCGCACAACCGGGGGAACTGTTGACTCACTGGTTGACGCAGGATCTCTCTCCACCTGAAAATTACGGCAATCAAATGCTCTTCATTACCTACCGGACCGATCAGGAGAAGCGCACCAAGGCTGACCTGTTTGGCTATTCGCCGGCCATCCGCCGGGTCCGCCGCTTCCCGCAACCTCAGCGCGAAGACAAAATGGCCACTTGGCCGATGACGTTTGATGACTCGCTCGGTCGTGACGCCTGGGAGTTTTCGTGGCGGATATTGGGAACCGATGTCTTGACCGAGACGGTCCGCTTTCCGAAAACGCGCCCGATCATTACTCTGGCGACTTCAGAGGGAACCTTTACCGATGTTCCCGTCCAGGACCTGAAAATAATGGGAGACGAATATCCACACTATCAGCCGGATGGTGGCGTGCGGACCTACGTCCTGGAAGCCCGCCCAAAGTCGGACTGGCTGCCGGATTATTACGCCAGTAAGGTGGTATATTGGCTGGAGCAACACTACTTTTATCCGCTGCGGATGGAGGTCTACGGACAGCAGGATGAGCTCATCTTTGTTGAGGAGCGGATGACCCAAATGATGAATCCGAACCTTGGGGAGCGTGGTTATCACAACCTGATTGCGGTCTGGTGGGACGCCCAGGCCGACTATTATGGCTACACGCTGCATGATGCCATGCAGGTCAAAGACTGGTCGCAGAAAGATGTGGACGTGTTCTTCTCACCCGACTTTATGCGGCGCGGCTGGTTCCCTGCACCCTTAAAGACTCAGGCGGTGATCCGGACTCCAGAAGAATTCTTTTTGCGCCCGCACTTATACAAGGACAAATTTCCGCAAGAGCGGAACTTGCAGTTGTCCTCTGCAATCGAAGCGCGTATTCGCGCCCAGGATGCCGCCGGGCAGATTGTCTTTGGAGAAGAGCAGGAATTCGTCAAAACGAGTATCGCACCGAACTGAGGCGCGCTCTAATCGGCCAAGGACTTGAAGCCGCCAAAAATCGCAAAATTCAGAAACTTCCAATAGCAGTCCACAATCGTAAAGCCGGCCTCGCGCCACCAATTTAGCTGAGGCTCCAGCGGAGCGATGTGGCTGCTCTGCCCCTTGGGGCGCTGCATGGCGATCCGTACCTGATGAATTTCTGCGAGCGAGTGCAGCTCGCCTGTCTGCTCCCAGACTTGCTGCTGGATAACCCGATCAGCCAAGGGCGTAAACTGGTCGCGTAACGCGGGGTCTCCGGCAACCACGTCATTATTGAGGAACATGCCGCCGGGCCGGAGCAGGGTGAACACTTCGGCACAAAGCGTTCGCTTGCGCTCATCGGTCAGGTGATGCAGCGCAATAGCCGAGACTGCGGCATGAAACGGGCCGGACAGACCGGCGTACCAGGTGGGGTCAGCCAGATCGCGCAGAAAAAGTTCGACTTGCGAACCATACTTACTGAGGCGGGACTCGGCATGCTCACGCATGGCGGTTGAGCCGTCAACCCAGGTGACTGTTGCGTGTGGATAATAGGAGAGGATCGTCTCTGTCACCGCCCCATAGCCCGCGCCTAAATCGAGCACGCGGATCGGTTCATCGGCTGACCAGGGAAAAAGGTCAAGCAAGGTATGGAGTTGCTCAAAGCGCTTCGGAATCAGGAGCGCGCTCCGCTGTACAAAATAGTCAACTTTGTCCTGGTCTCCCCATCCACACAGGGTATCAGTCTCTGTCATTGGCGTTCCTCCAGGGTCATCTCGATTTTGTCATCAATGCGTAAGAACGGTTTGCGCAAGCTCCTCCCTCATAAAGGCTCCGTTGCTCTGGGGTCAATCCTGGCTGGGTCATAAAAAGAGCAGGCTCCAGCCCTTCTCAGTTGTATCGTGTACACAACTGAAATGGTATGACGCATACCAAGGAGGGAGCCATGATCGTCCCAGCGCGTAAACAATACAAAGTCACCACCGAAGAGAATGTACCGATGAAAACCCGGGATGGGATCGCGCTGTACGCCGATGTGATCCGACCGGACTCGGACGAGCGTTTTCCCGTCCTGCTGAGCCGTACTCCGTATGGCAAAAAGGGTTCCGCCGATCCCAACGGTCTCAACGCTTCGTACGCGCAGTATGGCTATGTCTTGATTACCCAGGACTGTCGCGGCCGTTTCGAGTCCGAAGGCGAGTACGACACCATCTTTCAGGAGGCTGCCGACGGCTATGATGCCGTCGAATGGGCCGCCCGCTTGCCGTGGTCGAACGGCCGGGTGGGGACGACCGGCCAGTCCTATTTGGGGCTGACGCAGTATCTGATTGCCTGTAACGATCCCATGCCGCCGTCCCTCCAGTGCATGGCGCCGGTTTCCGCTTCGGCCGACTATCATGCCAGTTGGATCTATCAGACCGGTGGGGTGTCAAAGTGGGGCTGGATGGTGCCGTATGCCATCTTCAAGGGCCTCAATACGCTCAAACGCCAGGGCCGCAGAGACCTGATGGAAAAGATGAAGGAGTATATCGAAGGCGGCGAGTTAGCCGGCGTGCGGACGACCCGCTGGGGCCTGAACGCGTTCACGCCGCTGACAGACGAATGGTATCGTCACCTGCCGATCAGAGACTGGGGTGAATTGCTCAAAGAAACCGCTCCGTATATGGCCGAGCACATCGCCCATGCCGACGATGGCGAGTACTGGTATCGGGCCAATGTGAACCGTTTTGCTGAGACGATCAGCACGCCAATGCTTCATGTTACCTCGTGGTACGACACGTTTGCCGAGGGTGGGCCAGCCGCGTATCAGAGCATCACTCGTAAAAGTCAGTTTGAGATAGCCCGAACCGGCCAACGGCTGATCATTGGCCCGTGGGGCCATCTCTTACCCTATACGACGCCGACTTCGCACGGTGCAGGTGATATCGATTTTGGTCCGAATGCCTTGATCGACCTGAGTGAAACCTTGCTGCGCTGGTTCGATTATTGGCTCAAAGACGTAGACAACGGGATTATGGACGAGCCGCCAGTCACGATCTTCAGTCTGGGTGAAAATCGCTGGCAGCACCTGTCCGATTGGCCCCCACCGAATATGCGTCAGGTGCGGTACTTCCTGCACAGCGACGGCGGGGCGAATACGCTGAACGGGAACGGGACACTATCAACCGTGCCGCCTGGCCAGGAACAAGTAGACACGTATGTCTATGATCCCGACGATCCTGTGCCGTCCCTGGGCGGCAATAATCTGGCCGTAGATATGGGTGTGCAGGACCAGCGCCCGGTCGAAGAGCGCCGCGATGTCCTGGTCTATACCTCCGAACCATTCATCCAACCGCTGGAAATCACCGGACCGGTGTCGGTGACGTTGTGGGCGTCGTCTTCAGCCGTTGATACGGACTTTACGGCCAAGCTCGTTGACGTCCATCCGGACGGATATGCGCAGAATCTGCTCAATGGGATCATCCGCGCCCGCTATCGGGACTCGGCGACTACGCCCACGCTGATGGAAGCGGGTAAGCCGTATCAGTTTACGATTGATCTATGGGCGACGAGCAACGTCTTCCTGCCGGGTCACCGCCTCCGTCTGGAAATCAGTTCCAGCCATTTCCCGGAGTTCGACCGCAACCTGAATACGGGCGAGCCGTTTGGCGAGGGAACGCAGGTGGTGTCCGCCCAGCAGACGGTGTTCCATCAGGAGGACCGGGCGTCCTTTGTCCTGCTGCCGGTGATTCCCCGATAGAAAACTGGATAGAGCGAAACGAATGAGCGAAAAGCCGACTGGAGTGCACAGACCATGCGAGCCTTGGTTATCGGCGGGACCGGACCAACCGGTCACTTTGTCGTGAATGGATTGATTGCGCGCGGATTCGAGGTGTCTATCTTGCACACGGGTAACCACGAAGTGGAGGAGATTCCCGCATCCGTGGTCCACATTCATACCAACCCGTTCGATGAGCAGGCGCTCATGAGTGTCCTGGGTGATTCCCATTTTGATATAACCCTGGCCATGTACGGCCGCTTACGGCGGGTGGCTGAGATTATGGTCGGTCGGACGGAGCGGTTTATTTCGGTCGGGGGAGGCCCTGCCTACCGGGGCTTTATGAACGCGGATATGGTCCATCCGCCGGGACTGCCTGTACCCGTTGGGGAGGACGCGGTCAAGACTACGAGCGAAGCAGAGGATGGCAAAGGCTACCGGGTGTATCGCTCGGAAGAAGTGGTTTTCAAACACCACCCGAACGCTACGCATTTTCGGTATCCCCAAATCTATGGCGCCTATCAAGTTGTTCCACGCGAATGGCCCATTGTCCGTCGCATCTTGGACCGGCGGCCTTTTATCATCCTCCCGGACGACGGTTTATCGCTGAACCACTCCGGCGCTGCTGCCAACGCCGCTCACGCTCTGCTGTTGGCCGTGGATCAACCCGAGGTTGCCACCGGGCAGGTGTATAACTGTGGTGATGATCATGTCTTAACCCTAAAGCAAGTCGTGCAACTATGTGCCGAAGCGCTCGGTTACGAGTGGGAGATTATTTCGATGCCATATGAGCTGGCCGTCAGCGCCAGACCGTTAATCTCACAACCCTGGACGACCCACCGAATGTTTGATCTGACCAAAATCAAATCAGAGCTCGGCTATCGGGATATTGTCTCGCCAGTTGAGGGCATCAAACAGGCGGCGGTCTGGCTACGTGACCATCCATTAGCATATGGGGGGCGGGAGGAAACGATGCTGCAAGATCCGTTTGACTATGCGGCTGAGGATCGTCTAGTCGCCGCCTGGACGCGGGCGGTGCATTCGATTCCGAAAGATTTGTTCCGGCAGGAGCCGGGCTATACCGCATCCTATAGCGGACCGGGCGGCTCTCAGCGCAAAGGCAGTTGGTGAGAACGGGCGCGCAAAGAAGAATAGGCGTGAGCTTCCACCCACCCTACGAAACTTCCTATTCTGCATCCGGGAGTGACCAGGGCACATCTGCCCAAGTGGGATGGGTCCAACCGTCGAGATCATAGGGGCTCATACACTCGTCGACCATCGCTTTCATCGAGGCATTCAGACCCGAATGCTCGGCTGCCTGATAGGTCTCGACCCGATTGGCTTCATAACCGCCAGCGAAGTTACGCTCGTGAGCCTCTGTGCGGCCAGCGAACTCGGTCAGAAATAAATCCCAGATGACGCGCAGGAGTTTCACCCGTTCCTCCGCTGTTGCGGTGGCCCCTTTCCAGTAACGATCAAGTAACGGCCGAGTGGCCGGGTTCTTAAAATCCCGGGCTGAGGAGGGGATCTGGATCAAGTTGCCGGAGAGCAGGTTCTGGAATAGGACTCGCGCCTTACTAAAAGTATCCCCGTAAATGTTACGCCATTGGAGTGCATACTCGGTCTTTGGCAGCAGATAGCCTCCTGGTCCAGGCTCGGCATCCGCCGCCATTGCTGTGGACAGTGCCCAGATGTTGTGCCGCATACCGAGCAACTCACCGATCATCCCTCGCGCTTGCCGGTCTTCTGCTGCATTTCTGTCGCCTGGAGCAGTAAGCCGCAGATAAAGTCGAGCTTGACTGCCGTCCGGGCCGCGGCGTGGAAGGCAAACCGCTGAGCAAAACCACGGGGGAAGAGGCCGTTCACAACCGCAGGATTACCGTACACGGTCACGTCTTCCCAGGGGATAAACACATCGTCGAGTACGATGCTCAGATCGGACTCGTCAAACCGGCTGGAGAGCGGATAGTCAAAGGGAGAGCCAATCTTTTTGGCCAGATGTTCGTAGGAATACCGCCCCATGAAGGTGAGGCCGGGAGCAGTGAAGGGCACGAAGAATCCGATCGCAAAGTCCTCTTCGCCCTCAACCAGCCCAGCCGGCTGGATATACTGACTCATATAGGTGACATGGCTGAAGGCGGCCCCGGTGGAGACCATACGTGCCCCACGCACGACAATGCCAGCGTCACGCTCTTTAACGATGTGCATATAGACATCGCGCTGCTCGGCCGGCGGTTTTGAACGGTCGCCGGCCGGATTGACCAGGCTCAGATTGACGAACATGACTTCGTCAGCGATCTTCTCATACCAACGCGGCACGTTTGGACCGTACTCCCCATAAAAATCCACATCGCCGGCCAAAGTTCCGAGCAACGCCGCCTTATAGTCAGGTCCACGCGACAGGGTGCCCCAGCTCAAGCGTGCCCACTCCGCGATGGCATCCCGGGCTTCGAACAGGTCTTGATGAGTCCGTGGGAGTTTGTAGAATTTGTGTGAACGGGCCCCCCGCTCCGTCACGTAGGTCAAGAGGTCATGCTTCTCCGGGTCGTGGAGCGTGTCATACATGCGGGCATACGAGCGGGCACTGGTGACAAAGGCTGGATGGGTGGTGACATCCTTGACTAATTCACCATCGAAATAGATGATCCGTCCGTCACGGAGTCCTTCGAGGAATTCCTCGCCGGTTGGTGGCTCGCGTACCACTCGGGGCGGGGCATTGTCAGGCTGGGGTAAATCCTGACCGTTGCCGCCGGGATTGTCCTAGGGTGTCAAGAGCGGGGCCTTATGTGTCGATTGTTGCACGGTTTTCTCCTCTTGAATCGATACGATGAGCGAGTGGTGGTTCAGGAATCAGCCCGGAGTGTCCGCAGGTCTCCCATAGTTTCCCCACCCCAATTTTTCCGACAGCCGAGCAGGGGCAATACTCGCTCGCCCAACCTGAATCGATCTGAGCAACACCTTTGCCCGAGTGCGGCTCTGCATCAACCCATACTTCTGCCCCATAGCATCCCGCTTGTCCCTGTCAACAATTGCGGGTAATCGCTCAGGCCAGATGCTCCGACACACACTTCTTCAAAGTCAAGTGACTGGCCGCATTCAGACTGGGAGGTCTGAACGACCTAGAGCAAATGACGATTCCGTATAGCCAGCCGATCCCTGCTGGCATTCCGACGCAAGCGGGCATCCTGGCTCCCCGCCCTTGGCCGCTGGATGCCGGATCACGTCCGGTATGATGGGCGCGGAACGGCAGGGCGACAGCCTCGCGTGAAACGCGCCAGCCTACGGAACTGCATCCTCATTGCGGACGCTATATATAGTGCGGCAGGACTTCCTCGCCGACTTTCCGGATAGCGCGTTTCACTTCTTCAATCGGCAGCAGTCCCTGGTCCCCCTGCCAGATAAACCACTCCGGATTCCCCGCCTCGATCAACTGATCCATGGCGCGGCGGATATCACTCGTTGTTCCGGCCAGGGCAAAGTTCGAGTCGATCATCCGTTCGGGGATGGCTTCGGAGGCCGGCATCGGACCCTCGCCGTATTTTTTGTTGTCGGCTTCGGTGCGGAAGGCTTCGAGAAAGCCGAAATGATAGAAGAAATTCTGAAAGCCATAGCCACAAAAACCGGCCGCCAGCATCTTCTTGGCAGCCTCCTGCGTATCGCCGGGGTAGATCGCTCGCAGGACACCGAGCGACTCGCCGAACTTGAGGGCACGGCCGGCAGTCTTGGCTTCTTCGACATGGGTCTCGGCAAAAAAGCGCACCTGGTCATGGTCGGAAATGAACAGGGTCGGCACGATGTTCTCCCTGGCGCACCAGCGGACGGTGGCCTCGCTCATGGAGAAGGCTTGAAAGAGGGTAGGGTGGGGCTTCTGATAGGGCTTGGGCACGATGTCGATCATCTGGACCCGCCCGTTGTCATCGGTCTCGCCCGGAGAGCCATGTTCACGTGTCCATTCATGGGCCGGCCAGGGTGTGCCTTCCTCATACGGATACGGATACTCGTAGTGTTTGCCCTTGAACCGAAAAGGCTCATCCTTCCAGGCCAGTTTCAAAATCTGAAAGACCTCCTCAAACGCCTCGCGATTGCGGACATCAATGTCGCTCTGATCGCTGACCGTCGCCCCGATGTGAATCTTCTGCGCCATGGGATTGAGCCAGCGGGATTGATAGCCGCGGGCAAACCCGACGTGCGTTCTCCCTTTGGTGAGTTGGTCGAGCCAGGCAATCTCAAGGGCGAGCCGCAGCGGGTTCCAGCCCGGCAGGACGTAGCCGATAGGACCGACCTTGAGCGTTGAGGTCTGGTGAATCACATATTGGGTCAGCACCGGCAGACTCCCGATCTCCATGCCTTCGGTATGCAGGTGGTGTTCAGGAAAGGCGACGCCGGTGAAGCCCAGGTCTTCCACCATGCGCGCAATCTCGGCAACTTCGTCGAACATTTTCTGCCAGCGCTCGGTGTGGTGAGCAATGGGTCGGAGGTCTTTTCGTTCTTGGGGAGTGGCGGGAATGGACGGCAGACAGAAATACATAAACTTCATACGGAGTCTCCTTATTTGACGGATGTCTTCTTACTTACAGGATTACTTTGACACTCGGAATATGCTTGAGGCCGTTGAATATGGCCAGCCGCTCTTCTTCGCTCTTGACGTGAACGGAGAGATTAAACGACGTGTATTTCCCGGTTCGACTGTGGCGCGATTCGCCGAGTTGATATTCGAACGCCTCAAGCAGAGCGACTATGGCATCCGTTATTTGCGCGGCATCGGAACCAATGATCTTGAACGACCAGGTGCAGGGATACTCAATTTTTGGCGAGTCCAAGGAATCCTCCTCTTAACGCTGACACCCGCTTTCGGCATGTCAGCCGGGCTCTTCACCCGCCTGACCACACCGATGGGTCCTCATCCTTGTCGATCACTCCGATGTAAGCTAAGACGCTAACAGTCCGGTTGGCTCAGCCGCCTGATCCTGACCGTGATCGAATGTTTACACAAGGGGGGACTCAGATGACACAACCGCTGCATACTGTTCGTCAGTTAGCCTATGTGGTCAGAGACATGGACGCCGCGCTTAAATACTGGGTAGATGTGCTGAAGGTGGGACCATTCTATCTGTTTGAACACTGTCCGCTCAGAAATCAGCGCTACCGAGGCAATCCCTCGAATGTGGATGTGACCTTAGCCCTGGGCAATAGCGGTGCCCTCCAGATCGAACTGATTGTGCAGCATAACGACGAGCCATCCGTCTACAAAGAGTTCCTGGACGCCGGCCGGGTTGGCGTCCATCATTTCGGCCTGATGCCCGAAGACTACAAAGCCACCTATGCCCAGTATAAAGAGCTGGGCCATGAGGCCGCGTTTGAGTGCACGGTCGGCAATGCGGAACTGGTATATTTTGACACGGTCAACACCATCGGTCATTATACCGAACTGTGGGACAATAACGCTGTCTTCAGGGATTTGTTTATGCTAGTTGAGAACGCAGCCAAAAACTGGGACGGCAAAGACCCGGTCCGACCCGGGCCGTTATAGACAAGTTGCAAAGCAAGCCCGCTCTCCTAGTGGGAGCGGGAAAAAGGCCCAACACCAGGCAAGAGAAACGCCAGAACAATGCAGAAAACAGGAGGATATTATGCATTGGCAGATAGGTGATACCAAAATCACGAAGGTTGAGGAAATCGTGTATCCGGAATTTTCGGATGTACTGCCGACCGCAACACCCGAGGTCGTGAAACAGGTCAAGTGGCTCTCTCCCCACTTCGTCACGCCTGAAGGGGCGCTCTCCCTGAGCATTCACTCGCTGATCGTGGACACGCCCGGTGCGACTGTGGTGGTGGACACCTGCATCGGCAACGACCGCAACCGCGCCCCCATGGACATCATGAGCAATCTTTCGACCTCGTTTCTGGACGACATGAAGGCGGCCGGTTACGACCCGGACGGCATCGACTACGTCATGTGCACCCACCTGCATCTTGACCATGTCGGCTGGAACACGCAGATGGTTGACGGCAAATGGGTCCCGACGTTTCCGAAGGCGTCCTATCTGATGGATCAGAAAGAGTTGGAGCTGTTTGGCAAGATTGACGACGCTATGATCGCCGGTCTGCCGGCCGATGCGGTGGACTTCTTCACTATTCAACGCCGCGTGTTTGAGGATTCCATGCAACCGGTTTTTGACGCCGGTCTGGCCAAGTCGATCGTCGCGCCGACGACGATTTGCGAAGGGGTGCGACTGATCCCGACGCCGGGTCATACGCCTGGCCACTGCTCAGTCGTGGTTGAGTCCAATGGCGAGGCGGCCATGATTACCGGTGACTTCATTCACCACCCGATTCAGTTCCACGACCCAAATATCTGTACGCCGTTCGATATCGATAACAATATGGCGCTGGCAACCCGCTGGCGGACCTTTGAGCAGTTTGCGGATACACCGACGCTGATCATCGGCACCCATTTTGCCGGACCGACCGCCGGCAAGCTGGTTCGAGACGGTGCCGGCTATCGCCTGGACGTCTAAAGACCACCAGGATTAAGGGATTATCAGGATAAGCCTGTCATCCTTGACCGACCCCCATCACCCCTCTTGATAAGGGGGGTAGGGAGGGATGCTGTTAAAATGTTTACTCATTCAGGCCGTGTCGTTGTCTGACTCGCCTCAGACCTCTCCGTATTGAACTTACTCCAGGAATGCGGGAGCTTCACGCTTCAGCATCCGCCTGATCGCCTCCAGATGGAGGGCGGCTTGTTGGCGCTCCGCTTCAAGCTGATCGCGCGTGTGGCGGCACACCTGGTCAGGGATACGTTTGAGTGGCAAGCCGGTTGAGTGGGCCAGTATCTGAACCATGCACGCCCGCTCCAGGTAGTATAAATCGTCGAACGCGGTTGCCACGTCCGGCCCGGCCACGATCACGCCGTGGTTGGCGAGAAAGACCACCTTCCCCTCGGCCAGCTTGTCCCTGAGACGCTGTCCCTCGGCCTCGTCCAGGGCGAGACCGTTATACGCCTCTTCGTACGCAACCCGCTCATAGAAACGCAGCGCATTCTGACTGATCCATTCGAGACGACCGCCGTCGATTGCGCACAGGGCGGTCGCATACGGCATATGGGTATGGAGCACGCACCGGGCAGACGGGTTACCGCGGTGAATCTGGGAGTGGATAAAGAACGCCGTGGGCTCGACCTGCCATTTGCCTTCGACCACGTTCCCGTCCGGGTCGACGACGAGCAGGTCGCTCGTCCGCAGCTCAGACCAATGCAGCCCCTGAGGATTAATCAGAAACCGCTCCGTCGTGCCTGGGACGACAAGGCTGAAGTGATTACAGATGCCCTCACTCAGCCCGAGTCGGTCTGCCCAGCGCAGTATGGCCGTGAGATCAATGCGGGCTTGTCGGATGGCTTCGGTATCCATATCCATAGTGTTCCTCCATATTGCCTGCCACAGACTCGGATGCTAGCGTATTGCAGTCATGGCAGCTTTAACGATTCGCAACCTTTCGCCGGAAGTCATCCAATCTATAAAACTTCTCGCACAACGCAATCATCGTTCTATGGAGCAAGAAGGCCGCGAGATGATTGAGCGCTACGCTGGAGACAGGCTTGCGGCAATTGAGCAGATTAAGCGTTCGTGGGATTCCCAGAGTCGCTCACCCTCGGCCCAGAAAATTGATTCCTGGATTCAAGAAGGACGGCGGTGAGAGTCGTTGTAGACACGAACGTCATTGCCTACTTTCTCCTCGGCACTCAGCCTTTCCGTCAAGAGTGCGCTACGTTTTGGCGTGCGATTGAAGAACCTGTAGCCCCCGCGTCATGGGAAGCGGAACTCACGAATGTTGTGTGGATGGCTGTTCGCACGAAAGTTCTCTCCCCTCCAGAAGCGCTCCATAAACTCGATTTGGCAGTAACGCTTGGTATCCGAACCGTGCCAGTACAAAGTTTATGGCACGGCGCTCTCATCCGTGCCTATTCGGCGAATATAGCAGCCTACGATACGCTTTTTGTTGAACTCGCCGAGCGGGAAGGCTGTCCGTTAGCGACCTTTGACAAGCCGTTACTTTGACAAGCCGTTACTTTGACAAGCCGTTACTAAGGGCCTTTCCAGAAATTGCAAGAAGACCGCGATTAGTGGTGTCTTCTTAGTGAAGAATTTTTGGCCCACTCCTCATACTCCTGTCGTTCAGCGTCGGCCAAATGACCCTCATTTGTAATACAATAACTTAGGCGATGGGGAGCATACGGTCACCTGGTACGTTGATGGTCGGGTAGAGACGACACGAACATTCTTTGTCCTCACATTGGGAGAGTCTTTTCTGCGTGGCGTGAACGGCATCGGGAGGGTCTCCCTTTCCAATGGTGAGTCTGTCCTTGTTGGCTGGGATGAAGCAATTCAGGGCTTTACCATTCTGGATTCGACACACATCCCAAACATTCAGAGACTTGGAAACTTGAGCGGGTCGTGGCGATTTACGGCAGACGGTACAGATATCTCTCTCGACAAGATTTATTACCTTGTCGGGATGGAAACGAACATGACAAATCGGGGATACATCATGTTGTCTGGATATGATGACGAAGACCAGAAGGGGGTAAGGCTTGTTGCTGTCCAAGACTTCCTACCGGGTTCATCTCTTCAATGGGAATATGCCCTCTTCGATAGGGCGGAAATCAATACACAGGATGGGTTACTCTACTGTCTCACCTATTATTTTGATGCCATCGCGCAAGATAGGTTGCTAGGTAATTTCTTCATACAGCGTGGAACCCAATCGGGGTGTGAACTTGAATTTCTTGGCAACCCCGATGGGTATTCCTTTACCGGCAACCGTATAGATGAATCAACAAGGAATTGAGCCACCAGTGATGGATGGTTGAATATCTATAACATTACATCCACAGCTTCGAGGCCAGGAATGTAGCGGCCAAGAGCACGGCAAAGAGTGACGACCATATCCAGGGCTCGGCATTTTAGCGTCGAATGCCGAAGCTTAGCAGCCGTCGATTGTGTTAGGCCGCGGTAGCGTGATGTGACACTCGGCTGGTTTTCCAGGATTTTTGTGTAGCCATAACTCGATTGGCTTCAACTCTTCAAACCTAGCTGCAATCTCTTCCACGTACTCTGCAAAGGAATCAGCCTCGTATCCGTAGACTAGATAGATGGCACGTTGATAGCCAGCCTTGCTCGTGAATCTTGATAAGGTCTTTAAGTCCTTACGTATATGACACTTTATTTTTTCCCCTATGCTCCTGTTTTTATTGACCTTGGAAGGTTTCACTTCAATGATTGCGTGATTGTACTCCATGCAGCCGGGCCGATGAACTAGCAAGTCAGGCCTCACATTGTCCGCTTCTAATTCTTTCAGAATCGGATGAGCACGTTTATCGACCTCACCATTGAGGTAAAACGGCGTGTTTGTTGGCCACCAGCAGCGCATTTGATGATAGAGCTCGTAACAATAGACTAGTTCGCGATATATGGGATCACCACTATCTATGTCGAGGAGAAAATATTTCTCATTAACTCTAGCGGTCGCTTCCTTAATGATTTCTGTTAGCTCTTCCATTACGTATCTCCACAGATAGTTGTGTACGCCCTCTCCCAACAGGCTTAGAGGGAGAGGACAGAATGGAAAGTCTTGGTGAAGAAACCTACGGATCAACCCGCGCCGAGGCGTAGCCGCTGACGACCTCGACCCCGTCTTGATTGACGGTCGAGACATCCAGATCGACGATGGGACCGCCTTCTTCTTCACGGATGGCTTTCACCGTGGCTTTGGCGGTCAGGGAGTCGCCGGGCCAGACCTGGCGGGTAAAGCGCACACCGTATTGGGTGAGGCGGCCGTCGCCGACGTAGTTGGTCAACATCTTGCCGGTCATGCCCATCGACAGCATGCCGTGGGCAAAGACGGACGGATAGCCCGCCACTTTGGTGACGAAGATTTCGTCCGTATGGACCGGATTGTAGTCGCCCGATGCCCCGGCGTACTGGACGAGTTGGGTGCGTTTGAGGTCTTCGACCACTTGTTCTTCGTAGGTATCCCCGACTTTGAGTGTGCTCGCTGATAATGCCATGTTTTCCCTCCTACTGATCCACAGGACGCTCGGTTTGGACTCCCACGCTCCGGGCGGTGACAACGAGTTCGCCGTTCTGGTCGCGATACTCGGTAATAGTCTCGGAAAAGAGCAGCTTGCCCGAACGCTTGCCCTGCTTCTCCCACTTCTTGCCCGGTTTTACCGTGGCGGTCAGGATATCGCCCGGTTTGGGATGCCGGTGGTAGACATAGTGCTGTTCGGCGTGGAGGCCGCCCCCGCCGCCTCCACCCCCGCCGCTCCCTTCTTTTTTTATGCTCGTGGGCTCTTTGCCCGAGCCGAACCACGGCGTGCCCGGTTTGGGCCGCAGAAAATAGTCGGGATCAAATTGGGCACTCGCCTGGACAAAGGTCGGTGGGGCAATAATGGACCCAGGCTCGGTGGTCTTGGCGTACTTTTCGTCAGCATAAATCTCATTATAGTCGCCCACGGAACGAGCAAACATGAGGATATGACTCGCTTCGACGGGGAATTTTTCTACTGCCATGGGTGTGTCTCCTTTTGTGAGTATTGGTGGGTGAGGCGGGTGTACACAGGCCCCCTCACCCCGGCCCTCTCCCAGAGGGAAATTAGGCTAGTTGCTGAGATGTTTGTTGTAGAACAACAGCACGCGGTGCCACATATCCTGGGCGGCTACCGGGCGATAGCTATCTCGATAGTCGGCGAAAAAGGCGTGGCCGGCGTTGGGATACATGCGCATCTCATACGTCTTGCCATGCTTGTCGAGTTCCTCTGTGAGGCGCTCGGCGTGTTCGGGCGAAGGGTTGGGATCCTCTTCACCGAATAAGCCCAGCAGGGGGCAGGACAGATCTTTGACCATATCAATCGGAGAGGTCGGTCGGGTCGGCGGGAAATCGTCCTGAATGATAAAACCGCCGGCGGAATCCACCGCGGCGTCAAGGTTTTGACTCGTACAGCCAAACATCAGGGTGTAGCGCCCACCGGAACAAAAGCCGATGGCACCAACTTTTCCGTTGGAGTCATCCCGGCCCTTGATGTACTGGGCCGCAGCGTCCAGGTCGGCCATGGCCTGAGAGTCGGGGACGGAGAACATCACTTTGATCACATCGTTGATATCGGTGGGGTCGGGATTGCCCTCGCGCGTATACATATCCGGTGCCAGGGCAATATAGCCTTCGCGGGCGAACCGGTCGGCCACGTCTTTAATATGATCGTTTAAGCCAAAGGCTTCCATAATGACGATCACACCGGGATGCGGCCCATCGGTGGTGGGCTGGCTCAGGTAGGCGTTGACTGGCGTATCGCCCTGGCCGGGATACTGCATCATACTGGATTGAACTTCTGGCGGTCTCATGAGTCGTTCCTCCTTATGGATAGGAAAATTATTACCGGGAGCATATGTCTTGCCCCGGTAGGTTTCAAGTCGTATGGGCGTACCGACACAGGAGAGCAAAGCTTGTACCCCTCCAGAGAAGGTGGTAGGAGGCAAGGCAACGCGTTGTGAAAAGAGTAAACGTGTCCTCCAATAGACATGCAGATGTTGACACGTTTACTCTTTTTGAGCAGGGAGGGAACGCAAATGAATCGTGCTTATAATATTATTGATTCGGACGGCCACGTCTTGGAGCCCCCCGATTTTTGGGCTAACTATATTGACCCGGTCTACCGGGACCGCGTGCCCGAACTGATTGTCGATACGGACGGCAAAGAACGCCTGCGGATTGAAGGCCGCGTGCTGGGAGGGCAAAAAGGATTGGGCTTTGCCGGTGCTATTGGCGCGCGGGATGGCCGGGCTTCGACCGATATTAAATACACCGAAGGGCGGAAAGGCGGTTTCGATCCGCATGCGCGGATGCCGGACATGGAACTGGACGGCATAGACGCCGTTTTTCTGTATCCCACCCTGGGCCTTTTTTCCGGCGCGATAGAAGACCCTCAACTCGCCGCCGCCACCTGCCGGGCGTATAACCGCTGGCTGGCCGATTACTGCAAGCCCTATCCTGACCGGCTGTTCGGTGTGGCCATGCTGCCCATGCAATCCATCGAACTGGCTATCGAAGAAATGCGCTACGCTCGGCATGAGCTGGGGATGCGGAGCGGTTTTCTACGCCCGAACCCGTATAACGACCGCATGCTTGGTCATAAGGATTACGATGTCTTCTGGGCCGAAGCCCAAGACCTCGACTTTGCCATCGGCATTCACGAAGGCACGGGCGGGATGCCGGCGGCGGGGGCCGACCGCTTCGAGGAGCTGGCCCCGCGCCATATTGTCTCTCATACCGTGGAAATGATGCTGGCGAGTTTGAGCATTATCTGGGACGGCGTGTGCGAGCGTTTCCCGAAGTTGCGCATTGCATTTCTGGAGTCGGGTGGTGGCTGGATTGCCCCCTGGCTGGATCGCATGGACCGCCACTGTGACGATCATGGGGTGTTCACAGATTCGCCCCTCGCCCTGCTCCCGAGCGAGTATTTCAAGCGCCAGTGCTGGATCTCGTACGAACCGGTTGAGGGCAGCCTGGCCCATCTGGTAGACTATGTTGGCGCGGAAAAGATTCTGTGGGCCACCGATTATCCGCACCCGGACGGCTTCTTTCCTGGGGCTCCTCAAATGATTGCCGAAAAGCTCTCGGATGAGAACAAGCACAAGGTCTTAGCGGAGAGCGCGAAGCAGTTTTATGGGCTGAGTTAGCTGCTGCGGGCAGACGTGTGTCAATCTGGGTGCGGTTCTTGGTTCGGCGTGGTTTATTGCGGTAAGGGTGCAAAGTGCATGCTCATCACCAGCCATGCGCCATTGACCCGCACATAGGTCAGCATATACTGGCCAGGCGTGATAGCGACTGGCTCGCCCTTGAGTTTTCGGGTGAGCTGGTAATGGCCCCACGCCACCCCGGTTGCCCCGGTCAGGCGATAGCTCGGGTGGACGATTTCGAGCGTGGCGTGTTCCTGTTCATCGAAGTACTCCTGAACAGCCTGTCGGAATGCCTCCTTGCCCTCGATGGGAAACGGCGAGTACAGCCCATACAAGACGATTTTGTCGTGGACAGTGGCAACCGCCGCGTTCAGGTCTCCGCTATTGAGGGCTTCAATCTCGGCATGAAAAGCGGTGATGAGGGCCTCGCGTTCCGATTGCCCGAGGGCCGGAGACAGCCCACCTAGCACCAGGCTCCAGGCGCAGACAAAGTAGATGCGGAGAGGCGCCATTCTCAGTTTCCCTTACCGTATGCTCATCGCGTTCTTGTGTCGGCTCCGGTTTGTCCTGATTACAGCGGCGAGAAATCCAATGCAACGGCCAGCCATTTGTCCTCCTCCTTGGCATAGGTAAAGGTGTAGCGTCCATGCAGTATGCGCCGCGGCCCAACCCGTGGCTGCTCTCGCACGGTATAATGCCCCCACGCCAGCCCGCTCGTTTCAATCACCAGGAATTTCGCATTTGCAGACTGCCATTTGACATAATCATGGTTCGTAAAATACTCCTGCACGAGTTGTTGAATGGCCGCTTTTCCTTCGACCGCAAAGGGAGACAGGGTACCGAATAAGACGATATTCTCGTGCGCGGTGGCTGTGAACGCCGTCGGGTCTTGTCCATTGAACAATCGGATATCCGCCTCAAATGCCCGTTGGATATCAGTCAGATCATCTGCCCGGACAGGCTCCCCTCCAATGCCGGCCAGCAGGCTGGTGACCAACAGACCGATTCCTATGAGGAGACGACGACGTACATTACTCATATGGCTGCTCCAGCGCTCTGCTGCGAAGTACCCCTTCTGGATTGACCACAAAGAGTAAACGTGTACAACAGCTTGGAATCAGTGCTGGACACGTTTACTCTTTCAACCCGTGGAGGAATACTATCCCAGGTCCTAGCAAGAGAGCAAATCGTGAGTCAGTCCAGAATCAAGAAAAACATTAGGCAATTCGTTCGATGAGTGTTAGAAACATTGGCGCTGATCGATACTGGGACAGGCGTCGGAGTGTCTGATCCGCTCTGGCAAAGGAGGGAGTTTATGCAGGGTCTTGAAGGTGTCAAAGTGCTGGAACTCGGCCATCTTGCTTCGGCAGCCTACGCGACAAAGCTCATGGCCGACCTTGGCGCGAACGTCGTCAAAGCCGAGGAACCAAGCGGCGACCAGTCTCGTTGGCGCGGGCCTTTTCCGGGCAGGAAAACAGACCCGGAGCAGAGCGGTCTCTTTTTATCCCTCAATACCAATAAGCGTAGTGTCACGCTTGACGTGACGCAGGAGCAAGACCGCCTCTCTCAGCTCGTGCAGTGGGCCGACATCCTGGTCCATGATTATACGCCGCCGCGTATGGCGGAGCTGGGCATTGATTATCCGACCTTTCAGGCACTCAACCCACGGCTGGTGATGTGTTCGATTACGCCGTTTGGCCTGACTGGTCCGTATAAAGACTACAAAGCGTATGACATTACCGTTGCCAATGCTGGCGGCTGGGCGTGGTTGAGCCCTGGGGCTTCAGACTATCCGGACTTGCCGCCCCTCAAGGCGTACGGCCAGCAGACGGGATTCCAAGGGGGGCTGGCTGCCACGGTCGCGACGCTGGGCGCCTATTATCGGGCACTGGAAACCGGGCGTGGAGAACATATTGATCTCAGCGTTCAAGCCTATGTGTCCTCTTTCATGGAGCAGAGCTTCGTCCATTATACGTACGCCGATAGGGTCGCCTCACGTTTGGGTAAGCGGCTGCTGTATCCGTGGGGTATTTATGAGTGTCAGGACGGCCTGATCTTCCTGGTTGTTGCGGAAGAAGACCAGTGGGAACGCCTGGTTGACCTTATGGGGAACCCCGAGTGGGCAGGCTGGGAGATCTTTCAGGGCGCTATAGAACGCGCCAAGAACCAGGACGTGCTCAAGATGTATCTGGATGAGTGGTTCCAGCAGCAGCAGGTGCATGAACTGTTTCGGACGGGCCAGGAGCGGCGGATCTGTTTTGCTCCGGTTCATACCATGAACCAGCTTGCTGAGGACGAGCATCTTCGCGCGCGCAAGTTTTTTGTGGATGTGGAACATCCCAAGGCGGGCAAGCTGACCCATCTCGGCCCACCCTATCAACTGCACGAGCCGTGGTGGCAGATTCGTCGTCCCGCCCCACAACTGGGGGAGCATACTGCTGAAGTCCTCGCCGAACTACCAAGCCCCTCACGTCCCTCCAACCCCCAACCCCGAACCCCCAACCCCCGTCTTCCCCTGGCTGGCGTGCGGGTGACGGATTTTACCTGGGTCTGGGCCGGGCCGTTTGGCACCATGCATCTGGCTCACCTGGGAGCGGAGGTGATTAAGATCGAATCCAACGCCCGGGTGGATATTACCCGCCGGCTTCCTATCTACCCGAAGGATATGGAAGCCGGGGTGAATCGCTCCGGCATTTTCAACGAGTGGAGCATGGGCAAGAAGAGTCTGCTCCTCAACGTCGCTAAACCGAAGGGGATGGAGATTGTCAGAGAACTCATCGAGCAGAGTGATGTGGTAGTGGATAATTTTGCGACCGGCGTGATGGACAACCTGGGGCTCAGTTATGACGACCTCAAACAGATCAAGCCGGATATCATTGTGGCTTCGATCTCGGGCTTTGGCCATTCCGGTCCACAGAAAAAATATATGGGCTATGGCCCGGCCATGGCTCCGGTCAGCGGTTTGTCTTCCCTCACCGGCTATAAGGGCGGCTCGCCGCAAGAGGTCGGTATTTCGTACGGCGACCCGAATAGCGGCATTCACGCCGCCGCGGCAATCTGTGCCGCGCTGGTCGCCCGGAAACGGACCGGCCAAGGCCAGTATATCGATGTGTCGCTGTTTGACGCCGTGGCGGCCCTGGTGTCTGAAGGCTGGATGGATTACGTCATGAACGGCACCCAGCCCGAGCGCGACGGCAACCACGATCCCATCATGGCCCCGCATAACTGTTTTCGTTGTGTGGGAGAAGACGCCTGGGTCTCGATCGCGTGTGGCTCGGACGAGGAATGGCAGGCCCTGTGTCAGGCTATGGGCAAGCCTCAACTTGCCCGTGACGCACGCTTTCATACGGCTCCCGACCGGAAAGCGAACGAAGCCGAGCTGGAAAAACTGCTGAGCGCGTGGACCAGCCAGCGCGACCGCTGGGCAGTGACGCAGATGCTCCAGGCGGCGGGCGTTGCTGCCTTTCCGGCAATGAGTGCGTCTGACCTTGCGGAGGATGCGCAGTTGGAAGCCCGCGGGGCGTTTTCGCGCCTGCCTCATCCGGAAGTCGGTCCCCGACTGCATATGGGCATCCCCTGGTTACTGGCCGAATCGCCCAACGGCGCCCGCACGCCCGCGCCGCTGCTCGGCCAGCATACGGACGAGGTCATGCAGGACGTGCTGGGTTATACCCCGGAAGAGATTGCGCGGCTCAAAGAAGAGAAGGTCTTGGATTAAGAGGCAGGCGCAGGCTGTCTGCTCAGGACAGATAAGGAGGGTTGCGATGTCTCCATCCGAACTCTTTCACTCGGACCACCTGAAAAGCGCGGTCATCCCAGGCTCGGTCCCGCTGGAAACGACCGCCCCTGATTTCGAGACCTTTGAGGTCCTGGGTGTTGATCATCTGGACCTGACGGTGACGGATTTGAGCCGCTCGCTCCCCTTTTATGAAAAGATTCTGGGCGCGCTCGGGTTTCGCAAGCTCGTTCATCCGCATTACAATGGCTTCCATAACGCCCACCTGATTATCGGCATCAAGGAAGCCGCGGCCGAAGAAAAGGCGGCTGGCCATAACCGCTTTCGCGCCGGTCTGCACCACTTGGCCCTCAAGGCCAAGCAGAAGGCCGATGTGGACCGTTTCCACGATTTTCTGCTGGCCGAGGGCATCACCGTCCTCGATCCGCCGGCGGATTATCCCGAGTACGGCCCGCATTATTACGCCGTATTCTTTGCCGACCCGGACGGCATCAAATTGGAGCTGGCGCACTATCCCGTGCCGTGGAGCTATTGGCGGGACACGCAAATGGCAGGCGATGGATAGGCCCGCCAAGAGGACGACCATGACCAAGGTGAGTATTTCGTTTGCCGGCGCGGCCGGGCTGGCCGGCTTTCCCGATTTTCCTCTCGCACTCGCCCGGCAACTGCAAGACGAATTTCCACAGGCATACATCAATCTGATCCAGGACCCGGACCGGCGGCTTGCCGAACTGGCCGATACCGAGGTGCTGTGCGCCGTCCGCTTCAGCAAAAAGGACCTGGCTGTCGCTACACAGCTCAAATGGCTCCACCTCACCTCGGCCGGGGCCACACACGTCTTGTTTCCAGAGTTGATCGAGAGCGATGTCATTGTCACCAACTCGCGCGGTCTCTACGGCGTTCCGATTGCCGAGCACGTGCTGGGTGTGATGCTCATGTTTGCCCGACGCCTGCACGACGCGTATCGCTTCCAGGGGGAAGGCAGGTGGGCGCGTCAGGAAATGCTCAGCCGGTTTCCGCTGATTGCCGAACTGTACGGCCGGACCGTTGGTATTATCGGGCTGGGCAGTATTGGTCTGGCCGTGGCCGAACGCTGTCAGGCGCTCGGCATGCGGGTGGTCGCCAACAAACGGCGTGGGGGCGATAGGCCGGCCTGTGTTGATGAATTATTCGGGCCGGACGAACTGCCCCGGCTCCTGGCGCAGTCGGATTATGTAGTGGTTGCCGCTCCGCTGACGCCGGAAACCCGGGGCCTGATCGGAGAGCCTGAACTGCGGTTGATGAAGCCGGGGGCTTTTATTCTGAATGTCGGACGCGGCGCGATTATTCAGGAAGCGGCCGTAATCCAAGCCCTCAAGGAAGACCGTCTCGGCGGCGCCGGGCTGGATGTCACCGACCCCGAGCCACCGGAGGCGGACAGCGAGTTATTTCACCTGCCGAATGTGATTCTTACGCCGCATTATTCCGGCCTTCGCTCTCACTACTGGGAGCATGCGGTTGCGTTGTTCCGACCGATTCTCGGCCAGTATTTACGCGGCGAGCCAATGGATAATGTCGTGGACAAGCGTGGGGGGTATTAGGATGAGCGTCCGCTCGAGGGAAGCGATTCTCGGCGGCAAGGCGTATCATCATAATTGCCGGGTGACACCACTGCGCGCTGCTGCCCTAGCGAGTGAGGCTATCAGCCAAATAAGGGAATAGTATTGGTAGTACCATATATGGTACACGGGTGCAGTGAGAACACCCGAAAAGGTCATTATCGCTTGATTCTACCGGCTGATAAGTGGCCGAGAGCCGGTGCGCGAATGGCTCGGGAAGTTGCCTTCGGAGGACCGAAGATTGATTGGTCGTGACCTTATGAAGGTCGAGTTTAGCTGGCCATGCGGTCCGCCGCTTTGCACGTCGCTCACAGGCTATCCCGGCTTACATGAGGTACGCAGCAACCTAACGGGCAGGCGCATCGCCAGGGTGTTATTCACCGTATCGGGGAGGAATATGGTGCTACTGCATGGTTTCATTAAGAAAACTCAGGCGACCCCTGCGAAGGAATTGAAGCTCGCGGAACGTCGAATGAAGGAGTATAATCGATATGGCTAAGAAAAACCCACATCTCGGGTCAACGCTTGAAAGCTTACTCCGGAAAGACGAAACCTATGAAGACGCGAAGAACCAGGCAATCAAGTCCGTCCTTGCCTATAAGCTTGAGGAAGCGATGAAGACGCAGAACCTCTCCAAGGCACGGATGGCCGAGCGCATGGCAACCAGTCGCTCTCAGCTCGACCGATTGCTTGACCCGGAGAACGAAGGTGTGACGCTGCATACGTTAAAACGCGCTGCGGCCGCTGTCGGGATGCGTCTTGAGTTTGAACTCCACCAATCCTAGAGGCGCAAGCGCTCGCTTCGAGACAGGTGTGGAGTTGTTCACCAAGTTTGAAACACTAGAGCGGTTTTCACTGTGTTGTAGCGAGGTGCTCTCCATAGCATCGGAGATCTCTGGCCCACTCCGCCGAGGAGCAGCCCTACAGGGCCCACCCGAGGGGTGCCATTGGACGCTACACTAATGTGAATTTTGCTCTGGTTATTTTAGCGTAAAACGCAACCTGCCACAGAAAGGGATTCTTTATGAACGTTGAAGAACTTTTCTGGGACTTCTACAAGGCCCAAGGAGAAAATGAAGTCGAGAAGGTACTTAAACGCTATTCGCTTCTGAATAGTCCGACGAACTGGCGCTATTATGGCGGGAATGAGAATAACTTTAGTGTAGTCGAAAACCAACAATCATCACCAATCCCCGCGTTGATTGAAAAAATCACCAACGGTATCGATGCTATCCTCATGCGTCGGTGCATTGAGGAGGGTATTGACCCTCGCTCCCATGAGGCTCCGAGGACAATTGAGGATGCGGTGAGCCGGTTTTTTCCAGATCACAAGAATTGGGACCTGAGAGAACATCGAAGGATCCAGGCCGAACGCCTACAGATTCTAGCCGACGGTCCTAACATGAACACATCTTTGATTATTTATGACGAAGGAGAAGGGCAGTCCCCCGAGGACTTCGAGAAGACATTTCTTTCCCTCCTGCGCGGCAACAAAAACGAGGTTCACTTCGTTCATGGTAAATACAATATGGGTGGAGCCGGAGCGGTCGCGTTTTGCGGCAAGAAACGTTATCAGCTTATCGGTTCCAGCCACCGCGAGGCTGGCGTGATACCACCCTTGCCTTCTTGAGTGCTTCTCCGATGACGTCGCCCGGATGGGCACGCCGGCCGACGACCGGAACGATGCGCCAGCCTTTAGAGCCTGGCGGGCAGGCGTGCCACATTGTGCTGGTCAGCCTCTGCCCGAAGACCTGAGCGGCCTTGGTTTGCCGGTCGGTAGTGCCGTTCAGCAAGGCGCTCAGCGCAACCACAAGACTGGACTTGCCACTCCCGTACGGACCGGTCCAGGTAAATGCCCCGTGTCCTGTTTCCGAGACATGCCGCGCCATTGTGCGGAGCACGTCAGCGGACGAGTGGGGACAGACAAATCCTTCAAGCGCAGTAGAGTCCCCGAGATCATCGTCAATGCGAATCGCCCTCAGAAAGCGGCGCGCGATGCGGACCCGGTCGTGTAAGGCCATCAGGCCGCCTTCTTCCCGGGACGCGCGCGGTAGTCGCGCGCCACGGAGGAAAGCACGTCTTCTTCACCCCTAGCGAGAGTCCGCACCACTTGCTTGAGCCCGGCGGTCTCGGACCATCTGAGCTGGCCACGCGTCACCTCGGCCAGCGTGGCCAGACGGGCGGCGACAGCGTTCTCGTCCAACAGAAAGACCCGGCCCGGGCCGCCGGGCGCGTAGGCAATGGCCTCAAACGACAGCGTGGCAGTCTGCGGAAAATAGCGGGACCAAAAGTCGCTGAGCGCATAGACGAAGACACCGTCGCTCAATGTCGTCTTCGAGCCCCGCACAAAACGCAAGCCGGCCTGTGTGCCCAGAGCCTTGAGGAGCCCCAACTCGGTCAGGGGCGCCTCAAGCGCGCCATCCTGGCCCATCTTTCCCGACATTTGCCGAGCGACATAGGTCCGAATAAAGCACGCGACATCGTTGTTGATGGTCTTATGCGCGACACGCGGCCACGCCCGGGCGTGGAAGCGGTCTTGGGCGAGGCGGGCAAGTTTCTTGGCCAGGCGGTCCCGATCAAAGGTCAGGGCAGGGGAGTGACTGAAGGCATAGAACCAGGTTGTTTTCTCAGGCTGCGCCGCCAAGTGCCAATGGAGCAACCAGAGCGTGGCCGGATGCTCCAGATAGGGGTCACATCCGTTTGGCCCGAACAGCAGGCGGCCAAGGTCTGTCGGACGGACGATGTTTGTGGCGGGTGGCTCTTCAATGATCCCAGTCGCTTTTGCCCAATGGCGCATGGAAGCCACCATGTTTTTGCCCACGCCAAAGCGGGCAATGGCCCCGTTGTCCCAACAGAGGGTTCTATTATCGGGCGCGTTCTCGGTTTCCGCAACTCGGTCGAATACTTTTTTCAGCCAGCCATAGCGGAGCGGGAAGGTTTCGTGTCCCGAAAATTGCGGCTTATAGCCGTCGTGAAAAAGTGGGCCGCGTGCCATCTAACCTCTGGCTACTGGCTGGATTCCCCAGGTCGGATATAGCTCACCTCCTATACCCTATGGTAGTTTCAAGCAAGACGAGGGAGCATCCGTCCAAGAGTAATGAAGATCGGGAAAACTCTCTATTTTGACCATCAGGCCACAACGCCGGTCGATGCGCGTGTTGTAACGGCCATGACTCCATATTACGCGGAGTCATTTGGCAATCCGCATTCCTCGGATCATAGCCTTGGTTGGGAATCCGCGCGCGCCGTGGAAAAAGCCACTACGTGCGTAGCGCGGCTGATCGGCGCGGACGCTGATGAAATCACATTCACTTCGGGAGCGACCGAGTCAAACAATATGGCTCTGCTGGGCGTGGGCCGTCGAGCCGCTGAGGGGAAACGCCGCCGCATCCTGGTCAGCGCCGTCGAACACCCATGTGTGCTGGCTGCTGCCAGAGTCTTGCACGAGCAGTTTGGTTTCTCGGCGGAACTGATCCCGGTTGACGCTGAAGGCTTTGTGAACGTGGCGGCTCTGGAAGAAGCGCTGGACGATGATGTTCTCATCGTGTCGGTCATGGCAGTCAACAACGAAATCGGGACGATTCAAGATATTGAGCGCATATCCGAACTGGTCAGAAGTTATGGGGCCATTTTTCATTGTGATGCAGCGCAAGCACCCCTTGCCATGGATATGGGATGGATGGCGCGCCAAGCCGATATGCTGAGCCTTTCGGCGCATAAGATGTACGGCCCGAAAGGCATTGGAGCCATTTATATTGCGCGTGCATTACAGGATCACATCGAGCCGTTGATCTATGGCGGTGGACAGCAGAACGGTCTGCGCTCGGGCACGGTTCCGGTTCCGCTCTGTGTTGGGATGGGTACGGCAGCCGATATCTTTACCGCTCCCGAGGCGGAAGAGGAGCGGGCGCAGTTATGCCGCCGGCGCGATACGTTTGTTGAGAGGCTTACACGTCTGCCGTGGCCGATAGCGTTGAATGGCCCACAAGGGCAGGCCCGTCATCCCGGCAACGCGAATATTCGATTCGTGGAGTTTTCGGCGGATGACATCCTCAGTGCTTTGCAGCCGCACCTCGCGGCATCCACGGGTTCCGCCTGTACCTCGGGTATCCCTGAGCCGTCGCATGTTCTGAGAGCTATCGGGTTGAGTGGTGAGGAGGCGGCATCCTCAATCCGTTTCAGCCTCGGCTTTGGCACGACCGACGCCGACCTTGAAGAGGCGGTGCGCCTGATTGCGGAGGCGTTGACGCGGTTGGCGCGGGCCGGGCTGCTACGCGCGGTGTGATCGGATTTGAACCAACGCCCTCCTGATGACGAGTCCGCGCCCATCGGCCCTTCAGGCCGCAAACGTATCACGGCCTTTTGCGTAGGCAAAAATGCTCTGGTCGGCGTTGCGGTTCACTAATTCCCGCTCATACATGGGATGAAACAGACTGCGGACCTCGTGTTCAAGCTCGCATAACAGCTTACCGGTTTTGGGGTGGACGATGGCCTGAAAGCGATACTGATGATCGTCGCTCTCCTGGGTAATCAGTGTGTGCCGTTTCAGGAACGTATGCGGGGCCGAGAAGTTGGCGACATAGACGGCAATATGATGCCCGTCATAGGCGGGGATGGCCTTCGAGGTTTCTCGAAAACGTAAGACCTGAGAACGCCCGACCTGGACCTGGGCGACCGCGGCGTCGCGCTCTTTGAGGACGCTGGCCGGTGTGTGCATCACGTCCTGATAGAATTGGCAAATCCCACGCGCCGTACGAGGTGCGACCGGCATCTCAACATAGGGCAGACCCAGCGTCATGCTGCCGAACCGCGGACTGGGCGCGTAGCAGCGCAACTGATTCCCCCACGGACATGTCACCGCGACATAGCTTTTTTTGGCTGACCAGCGAAAGGCCGTATCGGCGAGGCGTTTTTGGACCCGACCAAGTCGCGTCTGCAAGGCATTCAAGTCCGGCACCACCACCCCGATGTGGCCTCTGAACACCTGGGGATCACTCGCCGGGAGGTGAAACTGCTGCTGGCCAATGTTCACCCACATATTGCCCGGTCCGACCATCATATACGGGTCACGGGTCAAGCCAAGGCCGGAGACATAGAAGGTCGCAGCAATTGCCTGGTCCGGCACGGTGACATTCACATGTTCCATCCCAAGGATATTCCCCACATCCTGCGTGGTGCGATCGTACGTTTTCTTGTTTTGCATAGCCTGCCGTCCCTCCCTGATCGAAAGTCTGCGTTCTGATTATCTCTTGCCGCTCTCCATTTGACAAGCTTGGCAGAGACGCGGCCCGGGTGGTAGGGTGTCAGGTTCTGAGAAAAAAGGAGACAGCCGATGCTCGCGCTTGATCATGTGCGTATTCTCGATTTGTCGCATTTTGAGGCCGGTCCGTCGTGTACGGAGTTATTGGCCTTTCTTGGTGCGGATGTGATTAAGGTCGAACCACCCCGCACCGGCGAGTCGGGACGCAACTTTCTGACAAACGAACCGGGGCTCGATTCGCATTTCTTTCTGCTGCTGAACGCCAATAAACGCAGCATCACCCTCAATCTCAAGACCGAGCAGGGCCGTGACCTCTTCCGCTCCCTGATCCTCCAGGTTGATGTTGTGCTGGAGAATTTCTCTCCGGGCACCATGGAGAGGCTGGGGCTCGGCTACCCCGACCTTCAGCAGATCGACCCACGGCTGATCTATGCCACGATCAAGGGCTTTGGCACGTCCGGTCCGTGGAGCGGATATAAGAGTTTCAACTCGATTGCCCTGTCGACCGGCGGGGCCCTGAGCATTACGGGCTTACCCGACTCGCCGCCGCTCAAACCCGGCCCGACTATTGGTGATACCGGCACCGGCATCCACTGCGCTGTCGGCATTCTGGCCGCCCTGTTGCAACGGGGCAAGACGGGCAAGGGGCAGCACGTGGAAGTGTCCATGCAGGATGCGGTGGTCAATTACATGCGGGTGCCCATGCGCCACCATCTTCAGGCCGATGCCGTGGTGCAGCGGAGCGGCAACCGCCTCAGCCATGTCGCTCCCACAGACACCTATCCCTGCGCGCCGGGCGGACCCAACGACTATGTCTATCTCATGTCCACGACGCCGCGGATGTGGGAGAGTTTGCTGCACACGATTGAGCGTGAAGATTTGATCGGCGATCCGCGCTATACGGCCACCTCCGAGCGCAACACCCGCTTTGACGAGGTGTATGATATTATTCGGGCCTGGACCACACAGCACACCAAGTTCGAGGTCATGGAGCGATTTGGAGAGGCCGGTGTACCGTGCGGGGCGGTCTTTGATTCACGCGATATTTTCACCCATCCGCAACTCCGTGAACGCGGCATGATCGCCACCGTCGAACATCCGACCCGAGGCACCATCACCATGCCCGGCTGCGCGGTCCAGCTCGACGCATCCCCGGTCGAAGTCACCCCGGCCCCTCTGCTCGGTCAGCATAACAGTGAGGTTTACCAGAGCTTGCTGGGCCTTTCACAGGAAAAGCTGCACGGGCTGGCAAAAAAGGGCGTTATCTGATGCGGGAGTAATACCGCAGTGTTCACCGTCGGGGAGCCCCTCACCCTGGCCCTCTCCCTCCAGGGGAGAGGGAACCGAAGGAGTGCGGAAGCAGCTTTTTTTGACCCTGCGCGGTTTTCAACTGTCTGCGCTAGCGAGTTCTTCCATCTTCCCGGCCAGGGTAAAGTCCAACTCGGTAATGCCTCCGGCATCGTGGGTGGCCAGGTCAACCCTGACCGTGCTGTAGACGTTAAACCATTCGGGATGGTGATTCATGGATTCCGCCACCAGGGCCGCGCTGGCCATAAAACCAAAGGCGCGGACAAAGTCCTTGAACGCATACTCCCGGTGCAACTTCCCGTCGGCTACGGTCCAGCCCGGCATACTGCCCAGCCTGGCCTGAATGTCCGTATCCGAGAGTTTCTGTCGGTCTGCCATAGTGTCCTCCTGTCTGCTTATGCTCTTTTCGCTTGTCGTATGTGCTCACGAACCGCTTTCCGTCGCTTCTGCCTGCATGACATGCTCTATTTCGATCTTCCTGATCTTGACCACAAATAAGATGAGGGCGCTGACTGCTCCAACCCCGGTCGCGACAAACAGCGGGATCGTCCAGTTTCCCCCGCTGTACTCAATCATCTGCCCGGCAGACCAGGGACCCAGAATCCCGGCGAAGGTCCCGAGCGTATTCATCATGCCGAAGATAGCGCCGGCTTGGTGCGGATTAAACTCCAGGGCAACAGTGGTAAAGACGCCTATGCCCATACTGAACAGCCCGTAAAAAAGAACCAGAAAAACGGCGCAGGTCAGCGGCGAGGAGGTCTGTGCGGCCAGAACCAGACAGGGCAGGGCCAGGGTGAGGCCGAAAGCACCAAAGCGTACGCGGGCGAACTGCGCGTTCCAGCCGTTGCGCAGCAGCCAGTCTGACAGCATCCCGGCACCAATAACGCCGAGAAACGACGCGCCGTGCATAAAAATGCCGACTGTGCCCATGACCCCCAGAGACATGCCGCGTGCCTCCACCAAATAGGTCGGGAACCAGAACAGGAACATCCACAGCACGTAGGCAAAGCACATATAGGCCAGGGTCACGGTCAGCAGCGACGCGCTGGTAAAAACGGTCCGCAACGGTAGCGAGGCAGCCGGACGGGGGGACAGGTTGGATTCAATATAGGCGCGTTCCGCTGCATCAATCTTCGGATGCTCGCGGGGCGTGTCCGTGGAAGACCACAGCCACAGCGCTGCCCAGACAAAGCCGAGCAGGGCATTAAAATAGAAGACGATCTGCCAGGAGAAATTGAGAATAATCCAGGTGGTGAGTGGGTAAGCGATCATTTGACCGACCGTCACGCCGGACACGCTCAGGGTCTGCGCGCGGCCAAACTCGGCCCGCGGAATCCAACGTGCGTTGACAGAGGTGAGCGCCGGAATAGTAACGGACTCAAACATGCCGACCAGAAAACGCGCGCTGAGCAGCAGCCAGAAGGCGGAAATGGCCGGTGGAGTCAGGGCCGTGAAAAGCGAGAAGCCACAAAAGGCGAGGGCCAGCACTTTCCGTGCGCTCCAGCGGTCAGCCACCAGGCCGCCCGGTAACTGGAGTACGGAGTAGCCAACCAGGAAGGCGGAGAAGACCGTTCCAAACTCACTCTTACTCCAGCCGGAATCGGCCATGATAACCGGCGCCGCAACAGAGATATTCACCCGGTCGATGTAGTTAATGACTGTTCCGGAGAACAGCAGTCCAACGATCTTATACCTGACCGGCCTCGCCATGGTCCCTCCTTGTGTGATGACCGGTGTTCGCGCCCCTTACACCGAATGCCTCGCTGTGGCCCCTGGGCGGTCCGGCGTCGAACCTGCCATGCGAGTGCCATGTATGATAGATGCGTGCCTATGGGTCAAGCGCGTAAGGAAATGAGTAAAGGTGCTCAGTATTTGCATGGCTGTTGGAGGGCGCGTTTATTCATTTGAGGAGTGTCCCCAATGCAACCGACCGGCGTGGTGATTAACAGAGAAAGCTGGCTGCTCTTAAGGGAAGAACCCGTGTACTCCGTCCGGTTTATTGACCGTGAAGGTACCCAAGAGTTGGCCGTTGTCAGCCGGGTTGAAGACCTGGACTGGTTTATCGACGCGCCCCTGCCGCTCACTCTGAGCCTGTCTACGTGGCAGAGTCCCGAGCGAATATGGGTGGTGGCTATTGGCTACCAACTGCATCCGACGTTTGGGGGGAGTAAAGGCGGCGTGTTTTATCTCAACCCGAGACAGGCGAGCGACGCCGCTATTCTGCGTAAGCTCGTTCAACAGGATAAGCTGACGGTTATCCTGCTCAGTGACGATACCGAACTGCATTACACCGTGTCCGTTCCCCTGTCCCCGCAGCAATTGGAGCGCTGGCAGGCGGCCATGGCTCGGCTCGGTCTGCCCGCGGCGAACACACTGCTCGATACGGAAGAAGACCCAGCCTTCAATCGTGCGCTTCAGGTGTTTCAGGCGCAGTATAATCCGGACGATGTGTTCGAAGAAAAATCGCTCCGCTGACAAGTCAGCGCTTCTGGCTCTGTTTTCACTGGGAGATGATGAAGGCAAGAAAAGCTACGGTAGCAACAACGAAAACTATCCAGAAAACGGACTCATAATTGCTCACGACTCTCCCTCCAGGGGAGAGGGAATTCGAGGAGGGAGCCTACAGATTGGTCCGATAGTCTTGTTCGACAAAGTCGTCAATCTTGCTGGCCATGCCGGCATCGCCGCCCATCTTGGCCGCCAGAATCTTGCCGAATGAGATCTTCAGGCGCTCCTGCCACGTATCGGGCTTCCAGAGTTGTGACCGAATAAACGCCTTGGCACAGTGGTAGAACACCTCTTTGATATGGATCCTAATGGCAACCACCGCGGGTTTTCCACGCGCGGACAGGCGCTTCAGGACTTCCGGGTCGGCCGTGAGTTCAGCCGTGCCATTGACCCGCATGGTTTCCGGCGTGCCCGGCAGCAGGAAAATCAGGCCGATATGGGGGTTCTCAATGATATTGGTCAGTCCGAAGACCAGCTTATTGCCCGCCCGGTCCGGGATGAGCAGCGTGTGTTCATCCTCAATACAGACAAACCCCGGCCCGTCCCCTTTGGGCGAGACATCCTGATTCCCTTCGGCGTCCGCCGTGGCGAGTAAGAGAAACGGCGAGCGTTTGATGAAGTCCATGCACGACTCATCCAATGCGGTCCAGAGCTTGTGCGGGACGAGCTCACTCGGTGATCCAATGCGTTCGCGAAGCTGTTCCACACTCGTAATCTGATGCGGGTCTGCGCTTGCCGTCATAATGTCCTCTCCTTTACCGTTGCGCTGTCCCTTCCTTTCTACGCAAAACGCGATAAAGTGCAAGCTTCATCCACAGGGAACAAGGAGGAAGACAGATGGCTGATCTCACTATCGAAGTTACAAACCGTGTCGGCATTCTGACCATGAATCGTCCCGATAAGCTCAACGCGCTCACCAGAGACATGAACCGACTGGCGGTTGCGGCGCTGCGCGAGATGTCGGAAGACCCCGAGGTTGGCGCGGTTGTGCTGACGGGCGCGGGCCGGGGCTTTTGCGCGGGCGGCGATGTGTCAGCCATGCAAAAGGGTGAAGAAATCGGCACCCGGGATTCCACCCTTGAGCAGCAGATAGACGAACTCTGCGAAGGCCATACCTGGCCCTGGCTGCTGCACCATACGCCCAAAGTCACGATTGCGGTGATTAACGGACCGGCCGCCGGCGCCGGCTTGGGCATCGCCCTGTCGTGCGACCTGCGCTTTGCCTCCGACCGGGCGCGGCTCGGAACGGCCTATGCGCGGGTGGGCTATGGCGGTGACTATGGGACGACCTGGCAGCTCAGCCGTTTGGTCGGCCAAGCCAAGGCCAAGGAATTATTCTTTTTACCAGACATGATTAACGCGGATGAAGCCCTGCGAATTGGACTGGTCAACCGTGTCTTTGCCCACGACCAGCTCATGAACGAAGCCATGGATCTGGCCGAACGAATCGCCTCCGGTCCCCTGGTCAGCTACCGCTATATGAAAGCCAACGTCAATGCCTCGGGAGCGGTGGATTTTCGAACCATGCTCGACCGGGAAGCGGAAACGCATCTGCGCTGTGGCCAAACGGAAGATCATCAAGAAGGTGTCAACGCGTTTATGGACAAACGGCAACCGGTCTTCCGGGGCCGCTAAGCATGAAGGGGGGACAGCATGACTGCTCAGCTCGCTCCGCAGCTTCTCGCAGACGGATTTGTTTTTCTTGAAGGCCCACGTTGGCATGACGGCAAACTCTGGGTTTCCGACATGTTTGCCGAGAAAGTGCTCACGGTGGATGCGCAGGGCAACACCGAGTTGGTGGCAACGGTTCCGCAGCGCCCGTCGGGACTGGGCTTTCTGCCGGATGGACGCCTGCTCATCGTCTCCATGCACGATAAAAAACTGCTTCGGCAGGACCCGAACGGCCTCGCAGAAGTCGCGGATGTCTCTACTCTCGTCCGGGGCGACATCAATGACATGGTCGTTGACGCCCAGGGCCGGTCCTATATCGGGAGCTTTGGCTACGACCTGATGGGCGGTGAAGACGCCCAGCCGGCGAACATCGTCATGGTCACGCCGGACGGACAGACCCGCGTGGTAGCGGACGGTCTGGGCTTCCCGAATGGCAGCGTGATCAGTCCGGATGGGAGCACCTTCATTGTTGCTGAAACATTTGCGAACTGTTTAACCGCCTTCAGTATCGCAGACGATGGTTCGTTGTCGGATCGGCGCGTGTTTGCCCAACTGGGGGAAGCGACACCAGATGGGATTTGTTTGGACGCCGAAGGGGCGGTGTGGGTGAGTTCGTTCGTGACTGGCGAATTTATTCGAGTCAAAGACGGCGGAGAGGTCACGCAGCGTATTCCTGTCCCAGACAAACGGGCCGTTGCCTGCATGTTGGGCGGGGAAGGGCGTTACACGCTCTTCATGCTGACCGCGGCCACAACCGTGGAGGAGTTAGCCCAGGGGAAGTCCGAGGCTTCTATCGAAACGGTCCAGGTTGAGGTGCCGGGCGCTGGATTGCCATAAGCCGGAGCCGTAAAAAGAGGGCCTATGCCCTGATCCCCTCTCGGGAGGGCGACAATCCCTTTGCGTGACAGGCCGGTTCATGGCACCGTCCAATATAAACTCACGCCCACGAGAGTACACAGAAGGCAGAGACGCGGCAAGGCGATTTGAAGAGATAGTCAAGGCTGTGATGGCCATACCGCCTGCGGAGATACAGAAGCGGGACCCAGCATGACGGAAGAATAAAGGAGTGCAGAAGAGCACGACTCCAGCCCATGACGAGAGTTCCAACCGAGCGATATAGGCCAGCCTGATCTTTTCGCCGCGACTATCAACGAGAGCAGAGCAGCATGTCAGAGAAGCAGAATATATATGGGGGTAATGACCCTAGGGATATTGCTGCCTATACGGTGGCTGAGGCAGCGCGCTATATACGTATTCCCCCACAAACACTCCGCGCATGGGTCGTTGGCCAATCATACGGTCAGCACTCTGGACGCTCTGATTTTCCTCGGCTCATTATCGCGCCGACATATGCCCCCCCATCTTTCTTTTAATAACATCATTGAGGCGTATACGCTGCGGGCATTGAGAACAAAGCACAAGGTATCCATTGAAGCGGCACGCGAAGCAATCGACTTTGCAGAACGCACCTTCTCCATTGACCGATTGTTCATCTGCCCTGAATTACGCACTGGCGCAGGCGAATTGTTTCTTGAGCAGTATGGTGGACTAATCAAGCTCAATGAAGCAGGGCAACGCGCCATGAAGCTTATCCTCAAGGATCATCTCAACCGGATCGAACTTGATGACCTGCACATTCCAGCACGTCTCTATCCTGCGACCACTGATACAAAAATCATTATGATGGACCCTCGTATTGCCTTTGGGCGTCCCATCATTGCCCGTCGTGGCAACTCAACAGCGGCTATCATTAATCGTATCAATGCCCATGAGAGCGAGAAGGAAATAGCGGAAGATTATGGCCTGACTCTTGAGGAAGCGAACGCAGCGTTAGTCTATGAACAGGCAGCCTAAGCGTGACCTTCTTTACGGACCGTGATTTGGGTTCGTTATTTCCTCAGATTTTATCAGAGGCAGGCCTTCACGTCGAAAAACACGACGACTATTTCCCTGACAACAATACGCCTGACGATGTCTGGTTGCCGGTGGTTGGGCAGAACAGATGATTTGCCATCTCAAAAGATAAGCGCATCCGCTACAGGCAGAATGAACGGGACGCAGTGATGAGAGCTGGCGTTGGACTCTTTCTTATTGTAGGGCATACCAGCCATAGAGTGCTCGTAGAAAATTTCGTTGCCTGTATTCCCAAAATCCAGCAGTTCTTGAACAGGCATGATCCCCCCTTCATTGCAAAAGTCTATCAGCCGCCATCGGAACAAAGACTACGAGGCAGTCGCAAGAAAGGGCGCGTGGATATTTATCTCTCTCATCAAGAGTGGTTGGATCGTGCATGACGAAGTGGGGCTGCGTTCTTCGACGGCCAAGGCGTTCCCACTTCATCATGCGAGGGGTGGTTCTCCAGCCAGTTCCTTATAGGTCAAAGGCTTCCCAGCAGCCGAACTGGTAACATGAACAAAGCGGGCCAAGTCTTTGCCGTCCCGTTCATTGAATCGGAGGCTTGTTCATCCAAATACCGATGAGGTGGAACGGTTCCACACTGACGTATGACCCCTTGATGGTTCGCTTGAGCAAAGTCCAGAAGTTCTCAATTCTATTGGTTATGCTCGGGAGGGCCAGAGGCCGGGGTGGGTTGGGTCCTGAGATGACAGCGCAGGGGCCAAACCCTAGCCGCCTGTCCGGTCATGCGCTACTCTCGGGGCATGGCAGCAACCATCTTTCTGAAAATCATTGCCGGCGAGATTCCGTGTCACAAAATCTATGAAGACGACCAGGTCTTCGCCTTTCTCGATATTGGTCCGCTGAGCAGTGGCCATACCCTGCTCATCCCAAAGGAGCTGGCAGAAACGCTTGACCAGCTTTCGGACGAATCCGCGGCGGCCCTTGGCCGAGTGCTCCCCCGGCTGAGCCGAGCCGTCCTCAAAGCCACCGGAGCCACGGCCTTCAACATCCTGCAAAATAACGGCACCAGCGCGCATCAGGCCGTGATGCACGTCCACTTCCATATCATTCCCAGATTCCCGGAGGCGGCTGAGGGCGCGGGGCTCGGCATTGAATGGCCGGCAGGAAGGCTGGAGAATGAGGCAGGCCAGCGGCTGGCGGCAGATATCGCAGCGGCGTTGGCTGAAGAGTGAGTTGTTACACTTGGTTGACGCGCTGGCAGGGCGGTCATACACTCCGACATGCGTGCCAATGAGAGAAAGAGGAGGAGACAGCGTGCCAGCCTCTGAAACAGTCACCCGAGGGATTCGCATCAGCGTGGAAACCAAATACGATCCGACCCGCTCTTCTCCTCAGCAGAGCCAGTGGTTCTTCCTGTATACCATCCGCATCACCAACGAAGGGCCGGTCACCGCCCAACTCATGACCCGCCATTGGATTATTACCGACGCCACCGGTCATGTGGAAGAAGTCAAAGGACCGGGCGTGGTGGGTGAGCAGCCCGTCCTGGCGCAGGGCCAATCTTTTGAGTATACCTCGGGCTGTCCGCTGACCACACCCTTTGGCTCCATGCGCGGCAGCTATCAGATGACCACGGCTGACGGAGAGCAGTTTGATGCGGAAATCGCCGAATTTATTCTGCGCGAACCGCACGCCATGCACTAGGAAGCTCGAAGCAGACGGAACCCTCAGCCATGACCACACAAAAGAGTAGTATCCCACTTTTCTCCCTCACCCCGGTCCTCTCCCCTGGGGGGAGAGGGAGTAGAAGAATAGCGATTCCACTATGACTCCCTTGATTGGCTTTATTGGACTGGGCCGGATGGGCCTGCCCATGGCGCAGCATCTGCTTGATGCCGATTTTTCACTTGCGGTTTTCAATCGCACAGCCTCACGGGCCGACACCTTGCGCCAAAATGGAGCGCAGTGGGCCGATTCCCCCCGCGAGCTGGCCACGCAATCCGATATTGTGATCAGCATTATTGCGGACGATGCCGCGCTTCGGGCGATTGCGCTGGGTGAGGATGGCATTCTGGCCGGCCTCAAACCGGACGGGATTCACGTTGATATGAGTACTGTCTCGCCCGATGTCACTAAAGAACTGGCGCCGCTGTATCTCGACCGGGGAACGCATTTTGTAGCCTCGCCGGTCTTTGGCCGTCCGGAGGCCGCGGCCGCGGCAAAACTGTGGATTTGTCCGGCTGGCCCAAAGGCGGCCATTGATCGCTGCCGACCCGCGTTTGAGGTCATGGGTCAAGGGGTCATCGTGGTGGGTGAAGAGCCCCACCTCGCCAATGTCCTTAAGCTGGTGGGGAACTTTTTTGTGATTGCCGGTATCGAAACCCTCAGCGAGGCGCTGACTTTGGCCGAGAAGGGCGGCTTACAAAACGAGACCGTTCTGGAGCTGATCCGAGCATTGCTGCCCGTGCCTCTGTTTCAAGGCTATGGCAGCCGGATCGCCAAGCAGGAGTTTGTTCCCGCGGGCTTTGCGCTGGCGCTGGGGCTGAAAGATGTCGGGCTGATGCAAAAACTGGCCAAAGATGTTGCCGCGCCCCTGCCGCTGGCCGACCTGGCTGATAATCATTTGCGGGCCGCCTTTGCCCGAGGACGGGGCGATCTCGACTGGGGCGCGCTGGCGACCGTTGTTCGAGAGATGGCCGGCCTCCCGTCCGGAGCTCCTGAGTAGCCGGCACGCGACAGCCCCAGGCCACGCACCCGGACAAGAGAGCGATTGCTTGCATCCCGCACCGTCTTTCCCCAGGCCACTGCTTCCCAGAGAAATCCAGACATGACTGCGGAGCAGCAAAAGAGCCGCGCCCTCCAGCTTGGCGCAGCTCTGCTTGGCCTCAGCCTGCTGGGCGTGCTCTTCTGGAAGGTCGGCATTGCTGAGGTCGCCCAGCACCTGTACCACATTGGCTGGCTGGCTCCCCTGGTCCTGATCCCCCAGAGCTTTGTGGCGCTGTTTGATGCCAAGGGTTGGGGCTATACCATGAGCGGCTCAGCGGTCGCCAGGCAACTCTCCCTGCTTCAGCTTTCGCTCACCCGACTGGCTGGCGAGGCCATCAATAATCTGACGCCAACGGCGAATGTCGGCGGCGAGGCTGTTAAGGTCTACCTGTTGCGACAATATGGTGTGACCCCCGATGTTGGCACAGCGTCGGTTGTCGCTGCCAAGACCGCCCTGACCGTCTCCCAGGTCGCCTTTATCGTGCTGGGCCTGCCGTTTTTTCTGTATCGCCTGGATATCGGCTACCATGCCTGGTGGATATTCGGTGCCGTTTTTGTCATGGCGTACGGGTTTGTGATGGTTCTCGTGCGCTGGCAGCGGCGGGGTCTTGTTGAAAAATGCGTTGGCTGGCTGCGGCGCCGATTCCCCGGCTGGAGCCGCCTGGCGCACTGGCAGGAGCGGGCCAAACACATCGATACGCATCTTTTTCATTTGTACGACGGAGACGCCAGGGATTTCATTGCGGCCAGCCTGTACCACTTTCTGGGCTGGGCGGTAGGAGCGGTGGAAGTCTATGTGTTTTTAATTCTGATCGGCACACCGGTCAGTTGGATGGACGCCCTCATTATTGAGACCATGATTCAACCCATCACGGCCGCGGCGTTGATCATCCCGGGCGCGCTGGGGGTGCGGGAAGCGGGTGGGATATTCCTGTGCCGTCTGCTTGGTATTGGGGAGGGCGCGGGCCTCACCCTCATGCTCCTCAAGCGGGCACGAGAGGCCGTCTACAACCTGATCGGATTGATCGTCCTGACCCGCGCTGGCTATTCCTTCTTTCCAGAAAAAGCGCCCCCGGCCTGATTTGCAGCCAACCTGTCGTCAAGCTAGAACTCAAAGCCGGCCCGCAGATAGTAGAAACCGCCGTTGAAGCCGTAGGGCGACGGGCCTGGATATTTCCAGCCGACGAGCCGCGCGTGTGGATTTCTGGCCGGGTACTGATCGAACAGGTTCTCCGCGCCGAGCGCGAGGGTCGCCGCCACCATAAACGGCAGGTTCAGAAAGGTATATGAGAGTTCCGCATCCATGAGCCAGCGTTCGCTCGTCTCTATGGGCAAGTCTTCACTATCCAGGTGGGCGGTGTAAAACCCATCGTAGAAATGCAGCCGGGTCAGAAATCGCCACGGCCCCCAGGTGTGGTCACTCGTGAGCGAGAAACGGAACTCCGGCAGATTGTCTTCAAGTTGGCGCACTCGCCTGTTGTTGATGATGGTCGGATTGCGGCTGTCCACCTTGGTGTCGTTCCAGTTCCCCACGAAGGTGAACAGCGTGCTGCCGGCGAACGTCTCCAGCGGGTAGGTCGCCACTAGGTCAACGCCTTGCGTGGTGGTATCGAAGTCATTGGTAAAATACCGCACACCAGTGAAACTGCTCGCGTCCACGACACCTCGGGCCAGGAGTGCGGCTATATCCGACTCAGTCAAGAGCAGCGTATTGGTCAACCCGATACGATCCTGCATCTTGATGCGGTAATAGTCGAGAGTGACGTCAAGGTGGCCCAGGCTGAACACCGTGCCAACAGAATAGTTGACCGATTTTTCCGGCTCCAGCCTCTTGCCGCCCTTCTGTTGCGCAATCGGGTCGGTAGGGGAGAGCGTGGCTTCATCCGCCAGTCTTCCGTTGATGAACGAAGTCGTGACGTTGCGAACATTGGCTTGGCCCACCGTCGGGGCGCGAAAACCGGAGCCGACCGAGCCGCGCACGGCCGCAGCTTCCACCAACTGCCAGCGGGCGGACGCCTTGCCGTTCAGCGTATCCCCGACCTTTTCATAGTCCTCATACCGCCCGGCTAGGCCGAGCGTGACATTTTTAATCACTTCAGCTTCCAGGTCGAGGTAGCCGGCGTAACTGCCTCGGTTGAACGTGCCGGCATGCGTGGGGCTGAGACCGGGAAAGCCGTTAGAGCCGATGCCAAAGCCCTGCCGGGCAAGGTTATCATCGATTTTCCAGGAATTCGGCTCGCCGGCGTTTGCGCTGAATTCTTCTTCACGATACTCCAGCCCAAAGGCGAGGCTCAGCGTGGAATGGAAGACGCCGACCTCGAACGGCCTGGAGATATCGACGTTAAACACCTTGTCGAACTCTGCGTAACCGCCAGGTCGGTACGAGGTGGGAATGTTGGTCCGCATGGCGGCGAGCTGTGGGTTGATGGTGTTGTGCATAAAGAAGTCTACGCTGTTGTGACCGAAGCTGGCGCTCGTATCATAGTGCCAACCGTCCAGCAGCAACAGACCGGTGTCAGACAGTTCGCCACGCAGGCCGAAGGTGATGCTCCAGTCCTGCATATCGCCGCCGAAGCGCGGCGCAAACCCGCCCGGAAAGCGCTCGTTGAAGATGAAGCAGTGGGCGGGTAGATTCACATTGGTGTAGTCGGCCGCCGGGTTCGCCGGCACCGCGGGACAGCCTCCGAGATCGTCTGACAGGTCGGCCACCCGTATCGTGGGCGTGCCATCTGCAAGCGGGTTGCCCTCGAACACGCCGCCTCGGGTGTTGGGGTTGCGGAAAAAGAAGTTACCTTCGACCTTGCGTTCTGCATAGTTACCGAACGCGTAGAGGCTGTGCATATCGGTCAGGTCAAGGCCCAGGTTGCCGAAGAATTTATAGTTGTACTGCACCTCCGGCGTGCTGAGGATTTGCGCTGCCGGCCGTCGCACGTGTGCATTGCCGGCCTCAATCAGGCTCTGCGCATCGCTGCGCTGCACGCTCCGTCTGGTCTCGTCTATGTTCATAAACTCGAAACTGAAGTTGGCAAAGCCGGCCTCGGTCAGCGGCAGGCCGACATTGCCGGCAACACTCACTTTGTCGCCGTCCCCGTGGTAGTTCTGGCCCCAGCGCGTTTCCAGCGTGGCCCCCTCGGAGTCGTCGCGCAGCACGAAATTCAACGCGCCGGCAATAGCGTCGGAACCATACTGAGAGGAAGAACCGTCACGCAACACTTCCAGCCGCTTGAGTGCGATGGCCGGGATGACGGAAATATCAGGTCCCTGCGCTCCGTCCGAAATGCCGTTCCCCAGAAAAGAGATGACGGCAGCGCGGTGCCGGCGCTTGCCGTTGACCAGGGCCAGGGTGGAGTCGGGCGGCAGCCCGCGCATATTGGCGGGGCGGACCAGCATGGCGGCATCGCCGGCACGCTGGTTGACGTTATAGGACGGCACACTCGCCGCCAGCAGAGAGTCCATGTCCCGAATGCCGTAGGTCTGCAAGTCTTCCCCCTGGATCACGTCCACTGGCACCAGCGAATCCCGCGCTGAACGCGCTTCATTCCGGGAGCCCAGCACCCTGACGCCTTCCAGTTGGACGACCCCTGCCTGTTCTTGCTGCGCATCCTCTGACGGCTGCGTAGCTTGGGCTCCGACCGGTACGGCTCCCAAGCTGAGGCCCAGAGCGATCAGCAGACCGTACATCCTCCTTCCCGACTTCTTTAGCACTGACCTTCCTTCTAACGGATTCTTGCTGCGACACTATCCCATACTGAGGGGACGGCAGAAACCAGACAAAAAGAGGGACGGGTTCCTGCCCGTCCCTCTTTTTGCAACCATGTTCGTCGGACCTTGCTCAGAACTCCAGACTGGCCCGCAGATAGTAGAACCCGCCGTTGAAGCCGTACGGCGAGGATTCCCCGTACTTAGGGCCCACGAATGGCGCCGTCGGGTTTCTGCGCGGATACTGGTCAAAGATGTTTTCCCCACCCGCGGCGATAGTCACCGCATCCATAAAGGGCAGGTCCAGGAAAGTGTACGACAGTTCCGCGTCCATAAGCCAGCGTGCACCGTTGCTGTAGGTCCAGGCTCCGACGCCCGATTGTACCTCGGTGTATTCGTCAAAGTAGTGCTGCCGGACCAGGAGCCGCCACGATCTCCACGTGTGGTCGGCCGCCAGCGTAAACCGGAACTCGGGCAGCGATTTTTCGACTTCGGTCAGCTTTGCCGCACTAATAACGGTCGGGTTGAAGCTGTCCACCTTGGTGTCGTTCCAGTTGCCTACAAAACTGAGCAGGGTATCGCCGGCAACCGAGACCAGGGGATAGGTCGCCACCAGGTCGACGCCCTGCGTGGTCGTATCAAAGGCGTTGCTGAAGAACAGCACCTCCGCGTAACTGCTGGCATCCGGAACGCCTTGGGCCTGCAACTGCGCAATGTCCTCCGGGGTCAAGGCGAGGCGACCGCTTCTTCCGATGCGGTCCTGCACCTTGATCCGATAATAGTCGAGGGTCACGTCCAGAGCGCCCAGGCTGAACACCGTCCCGACGGAATAGCTGACCGACTTTTCCGGCTCCAGCGGTTTCCCGCCTTTCTGGACCGAGATGGGATCGTCCGGGGGCAGCGTGGCAACGTCAACCAACCCGCTCGGGCCGAAGCTCGTCGACACGTTACGGACGTTGGCCTGTCCCACGGTCGGGGCGCGAAAGCCCGAACTGGCCGAGCCGCGCAGCGCGAACGCTTCCAGCAGTTGCCAGCGCGCGGACGCCTTGCCGTTGACCGTGTCGCCTACGTCTTCGAAGTCCTCGTAGCGACCGGCGAGGCCGAGAATGATGTTCTCAATCACCTCGGCTTCCAGGTCGATATAGCCGCCGAAGCTGCTGCGGTCGAACGTCCCCGCGATATCCGGCCGGAAGCCGGGGAAGCCGTTGGAGCCAATGCCGAAACCCTGCTGTGCGAGGTTGTCGTCGATAGACCAGGAATTCTGGCCGCCGGCCATGACCTCGAACTCGTCTTCGCGGTACTCCATGCCGAAGGCGATGTTCAGCGGAGAGTGGAAATAGCCTAGGTTGAACGGCCGGGAGATGTCGAAGTTGAACGTCTTGTCAAACTCCCGGTAGCCGCCGGGCTGGTACGAGGTCGGAATATTCGTTCGCCTGGTGGCCAACTGCGGGTTGATGGTGTTGAGCATGAAGAAGTCCGCGCTGTTCTCGCCAAAGCTGGCGCTCAGGTCGTAGTTCCAACCGTTGAGCAGCGTGTAGGTGCTCTCCAACTCTCCACGAATACCGAAGACGATGCTCCAATCCTGTATGTAGCCGCCGAAGCGGGGCGTGAAACCACCCGGAAAGCGCTCGTTGAACATGAAACAGTGGTCAGGCAGACCGGCTATGGCCGCCGTGTAGTCGGCCGCGGGGTTCGCCCGCACGCTGGGACAGCCCAGGCCGGTTGCCGACAGGTCGGCAACCTTGACCAACGGGTTCCCAGCGTCATCCGTGCCCCCGTTGAATATGCCGCTGCGGGTGTTGGGGTTGCGGAAGTAGAAGCCGCCCTCCACCTTGCGCTCGGCGTAGTTGCCGAAGGCGTACAGCCGCGCCTTGAGGTCTTCGAGGTCAAGGCCGAGGTTGCCGAAGAACTTGTAGTCGTATTGCACCTCCGGCGTGCCCCAAATCTGGGCCGCCGGCCGCCGCACATGCATATTGCCGGCCTCAATCAGCCCCCGCGCATCGTCGCGCTGCACGCTGCGGCTGGTCTCGTCCGCGTTCATGAACTCGAAGCTGAAGTTGGCGAAGCCGTTTTGAGTCAGTGGCAGGCCCAGGTTGCCGGCCACGTTTACCTTGTCGCCGTCCCCGTGGTAGGTCTGGCCCCAGCTTGTTTGGAGCGTCAGGCCTTCCGTGTCTTCCCGGAGCCGGAAGTTCAGAATGCCGGCGATGGCGTCCGAGCCGTATTGGGCCGCGGCCGCGTCGCGCAGGACTTCCACCCGCTCCAGCGCAATGGACGGAATGGCGGAGACGTCAGGCCCATGCGCCCCGTCGTTCGACCCGCCACCCTGAAAAGCGATAATTGAGGCCCGATGTCGGCGTTTGCCGTTGACCAGGATCAGTGTGGAGTCCGCCGGCAGGCCGCGCAGGTTGACCGGACGGATGAAGGTGGAGGCGTCGCTGATGGGCTGCTGGCTCAGATTAAAGGACGGTATGGAGGCGGACAGCAACGAGTCCATGTCGCGGATGCCGTAGGTCTTCAGGTCCGCACCCTGGATAATGTCCACTGGCGCCAGCGAATCCTGGGCCGAGCGGCCCGCCACGCGGGACCCAACCACCTGGAGGTCTCCAAGTTCCACGATCTCCTCTTGTTGTTGCGCGTCCTGCGTTCCAGCCGGCTCTTGCTGGCTCGCGTCTTGCGCCCCGACTCCAGATGCTCCCATCACGATGAGCAGACTCACACAAATGCGCAATGGCCACCATTGCATATTCATAACAACAAAACCCTCCTCGCTTTCCTTCTTCATTCCCACGTGTATAATATCGTCCCTTAATCGGGGAGGCAAGTCTATCCAGGGTGCGGCAGGGAAGGAGAGAGGCACGCATGCGTACATTGTTTTTGAATCCGCCGGCATATGAAAACTTTGACGGTGGCGCGGGCTCACGCTATCAGGCGACGCGTGAGGTCTGGTCGTTCTGGTATCCAACCTGGCTGTGTTATCCGGCCGGCATGATCGAGAACAGTCGTGTTCTGGATGCGCCGCCCGAAGGGTTAAACCAAGCGCAGACCGTTGAGATCGCCAAAGAGTACGATTTTATTGTGTTGCACACCAGTACGCCGTCGGTGAAACTGGACGCGCGCACCGCGGAGTTGATTAAAGAAAAAAATCCGGCTTGCCGCATCGCGTTTGTGGGCGGCCAAGCCACGGCTGAGCCGGAGCAGACCTTGCTCATCTCCGAAGCCATCGATATTGCCGCGCGCAAAGAGTTTGACTACTCCATGAAAGAGGTCGCCGAGGGATGGGATTGGAAAGACATCCGGGGTATCAGCTACCGCCAGGATGGACACATCCATCACACCCTTGACCGTCCCACGCTCAGCAATGAAGAACTCGACCAATTGCCCTTTGTCACCCAGATTTATGATCGGGATTTGGACTTCCGCAAGTATAACAGTCCCTATTGCCAGTATCCCTATGTGTCGTTGTATACCGGACGGGGCTGTCCGGCGCGCTGTACGTTTTGTCTGTGGCCGCAGGTGACCACCGGCCATTCCTACCGCACCCGCTCGGTGGGCAACGTCATTGAGGAAGTGCAGGAAATGCAGCGCCTCTTTCCTGGCATGAAAGAGGTCTTTTTTGACGATGATACGTTTACCGCCGACCCGAAACGGGCACGGGCAATCGCCAAAAAAATGGGCGCCATGGGCCTGTGCTGGTCCACCAACGCGCGCGGGAATGTTGACTACGAGACTCTCAAGGTGCTGAAAGACGGCGGGCTGCGGCTATTTGTGGTTGGCTATGAGTCTGGGAACGCGGCCATTCTCAAGAATATTAAAAAAGGCGTGGCCCTCGAAACCTCACGGCGTTTTACTCGGGACTGCCACAAGCTTGGCATCCTGATCCACGGCACTTTTATTTTGGGCCTGCCGGGAGAAACCCGCGAGACCATGCAGGAGACCATGCGTTTCGCCCGGGAGATGAATCCGGAAACCATTCAGGTCTCTTTGGCGTCCCCCTATCCTGGTACCGCCTTTTACGATTTTGCCCTCAACCACGGCTATATCAAGGCCGAGGATATGGTGGGTGAGTCGGGTTATCAGCAGTGCGTGATTAACTACCCCAACCTGTCCGGAGAAGAAATTTTTGAAACGGTTGAGAAATTTTACCGCTCGTATTACCTCCGCCCGCGCTATATCTTCAAAGCCGTCAAAAAGATGGCGCGTGACCCGGAGGAGCGAAAACGGATGTGGCAGGAAGGCAAAGATTTCTTCCGCACCATGCGGAAACGGCGGGAGATGAGTGTCACGTCTTCTCCGGCTGTCTAATACGTCTCCTCCCGACCGGGAGGAGTCCGTGTCTGACTCAATGTCCCAAAAGAGTAATCGTGCCCCAACTATGTAGATTGAGAAAGGATGGGTACGTTTACTCTTTTTAGCGCCTTCTGGTTCCTCGCTAGCCTGTTGTGTATTGCCCTGGTCTATTACCTTTTTAGTATCTATGCGGCGTGGCGGTTTTTCCGTTCGAGTCCGACGCCTTTTGCTGCCCTGCCGCCGGTCACTATTCTCAAGCCGCTCAAAGGAGCACCGCCCGATCTATACGACAGTCTGGCGAGCTTTTGTCGGCTTGATTATCCGACCTTTCAAATTCTGTGCGGCGTCCGCGATCCCAATGACCCGGCGGTTGCTATTGTCACCAAAGTGCAGCACGAGTTTCCCCAGTGCGATCTTTCCCTGATTGTTGCACCCTCTGCGATCGGAACCAATTACAAGGTCAGCACCCTGCATCATCTGATGTCGCAGATGAAGTATGACTATCTCGTCATTACCGACAGTGATGTCTGTGTTACGCCCGATTACTTGCGGACGATTATCCCACCCTTAACGCATACGGAAACAGGCCTGGTCACCTGTGTGTATCGTGGCGGTTCCGGACAACCCCTGCCAGCCCTGCTGGAATCGCTCATGATCAATACGACTTTTACCACCCAGGTCGTGGTCGCCAGCCAGATAGAAGAGCCCTCGTATGCCTTCGGCGCAACCATGGCGCTTAAACGCGCCTGCCTCGACGCTATTGGGGGATTTGCCAGGCTGTCCGATTATCTGGCGGATGACTATTATCTTGGGTATCTCATTAGTCAGGCCGGGTATCGGCTGCGAGTCCTTCCCACCGTCGTTGAAACCCACCCCGATGCGGGCTCGCTACGCGGGTTATTTTACCATCAGTTGCGCTGGGCGCGAACGCAACGTAACTGTCGTCCCGGCGGTTATATCAGTACGGTTGTGACGTTTGGCACGGCCTGGGCCTCTGTGAGCCTGTTCTGTTTTTGGTCGTCTTTCGAGATGACCGTTCTCGCCCTCAGCGTCATCGGGGTACGCCTCCTGACCGCTGCTCTGATGAACACTGCCTTTTTGCAATCAACGCTGCCGCGCCCCGCTATTCTGCTGACCCTCCTCACAGACCTCCTCTCTTTTGTTATCTGGTGTGCCAGCTTGCAGGGCAATACGGTCCGCTGGCGGGAGTATACCTTCCGGCTCCAAAAAGACGGACGCATGGTTCGCGTCGGTTAATCCCTTATTTTTTTATTCCTGCACGAAGCGCCGGCAGACTGGAGTAATTCACGAGTTGAATGTCCTGTTTGGCCGCCACCTCGCGCACCGCCGGACTCGTCAGCGCAGCAAGCTCAACATCTCTTCTATACGTTGGCGTCCGCCGCTCAACCTCGGGACACGGCAGGCCGGCCGGATGGCAGTACAGCTCCGTTACGCCGGTTTGGAGTCGTGGGAGCAGGCCAAGCAAGTAAGATTCATTCAATGCGCCACTTTGATGTAGGCCAAACAGATGATCCGGGTAGGGAATACGGGCACGCCTCAGCTTTTTTTCTGTCGTCCGGGCGAGGGGTGTAAAGACAACTGACTCCCAGCGTTTCCTTAAGGCATGGCGCGGATCAAGCGTCAGGCTGGTCGTCAGGTCTTCTCGGGTCAGGCGCATGGCCGGAACAGGGTATTCCTGTGTGAGAGCGAGGAGAGCGTCCATAACGACCGGGTGCATATGGATGTTGAGATGTCCATCAATATGGGACAGGGGTAATCCCGTTTCCAGAAAACGCTCAAGCTGGGCTCGGCACTCGGCCCGAACTTCTTCCCGCGCCCGCGGGGAGAAATAATACTGTAACCCGGTTCGGGTTGGATGGTATGCAAAATTCCCCTCGCTATCGATAATCGCGCGGAGGTACTGTTGGGAGAGAACAGCCCGCCCTTGGACTAAGGTCACATGCAGTCCAACCCCGAGGCTGGGCGTTGAGTGGGCAAGCTCGACCGCTTCCTCCCAGGCCGGCGCCGTGACCATGAGGCTGGTATTGGTCAGAATGCCGTGCCGATGGGCGTGTAGTATGCCTGCATTGACCTGAGAGGACAGGCCGAAGTCGTCCCCGTTGACGATGAGATAACGTGTGGCAGGGACGGCAGGCCCCCCCCCATCTCCCTCCCTTAACGGCACGGAATCCCCCTCACCCTGGCCTCCTTCGACTCCGCTCTGCTCCGCTCGGGACAGGCTCTCCCTCCAGGGGAGGGGGCAGAAGAGGGGAGCGCACTCCGAATCCCTAATCCCCAATCCCTAATCCCTTGTCATGCGCGTCGAGCCGTTCGATAGCAGGCAGGATATCGCGTTCGGCGTGTTCGAGGTCGTGCAGAAAATCGATTTCCGTCCAGGGCAGGTCGTCAACCCGCTCAAAGCCAACATGGTGCTGGGCCAGAAACACCGGGAAGGCTTCTTCGTGCTCGATCGTATCTCGGCCCTGAGCCACACAGTCAGCGAGAATCGAGCGGAGGAGCGGCACGGCGTCTCGCGCGACTTTGAGAAAACCGATCGACTCGCCCACCAGATCGTAGTCGCCCGAACCGCCCCGGATAATCGTCAGCACCCGCCCGGCCCGGGTGAGCAGCATTTGTTCTTCGCCGGTATTCTCGGAACTCGCGTCAAGCAAAAAACAGCTTGCATGTCTGGATTGCACTAAGCGTTTCAGCAAACGGACCGGGAACAGCACATCGGCATCCATGATCAGCAGGTCGGTGTCAAACTCGTCGCGCGCACTCCAGAGCGACAGGATTGCTCCCTTTTCGTACTGCTCGTTCCAGATATAGCGCACGGCTACCGCGCCGCACCGCTCGCCGATTTCTTCGATAATCATGTCTCCACGATAGCCGATCACGATGACCGCTTCTTTGACCCCGGCAGCGCCTAAAGCCGTGAGGGTGCGTTCGAGCAAGGTTTTTCCACCGACCTGGATCAGACATTTGGGCCGCTGGTCGGCGACGATCTGAAAGCGTTTACCAACACCGGCCGCGAGGATAATCGCTTTCATAGCCTCCCGCCTGACAGCACATCTTTGAGGGCGTCGAGAAAACGCCGAAAATCGTCCAGGGCCAGATGGCCCATATTGGCCACTCGAAAAATATCGGTTCGGAGTTTTCCCTGTCCCTCGTAAATGACAAAGCCCCGTTGTTTGAGACCGTCATGCAAACGGGGATATGAAACACCCTGGGGCAAGGCCAGAGAGGTCAGGGAGTTGGAGCGCAATTCCGGGGGCAGGAGGAAGGCGAGTCCGAGTTCCGCAAAGCCGTCGCGCAGAAACCGGGCGGCCCGACAATAGCGTTCGACCCGTCCCGCGGGTGTTTCCTCCAGGAGTTCATCCAGGGCGGCATCCAGCGCATACCAGGCCGGGATGGCTGGAGTAAATGGAATACTCCGTCGTTCCTGCGCTTCCCAGTGCAGCGGCAGGTGGAGGTATAACGAACGGCGGGGAGAGTCCTGCATGGCCGTCATGACTTCGTTCCGAACCAACACAAAGGCGACACCCGGCTGACCCTGGATGCATTTGTTTGCCGTACAGGCACACAGGTCCACGCTGTCGCGCACAACATCGAGGTCTTCACCACCAAGCGCACTCACAGCGTCAAGCAGAAACAACCGGCCCTGCTGACGCACGATCCTGCCAATTTCAGTCACGGGATTAAGCAGGCCGGTGGTGGTCTCATGCTGGACCAGGGCCACAGCTGTGATGGCGGGGTCCTTCCTTAGGGCGGATTCAATCTGCTCCGGGTTCGGCGCTTCGGTCCAGGCATAGCTCAATTCTACAGTCGGGCTATGATGGGCTTCGGCCATTTGGCGCATCCGGTCGCCATAGACGCCGTTGTTAATCACCAGGAGCTTCCCTCCCTCCGCCAGGGCTGAGGAGACCATGGCCTCAACCGCCAGGGTGCCCGAACCGCTTACCACCACCGCGGTATAGCCCTCCGGGGCGAACGCTTGCAGGAGCTTGGCGCGAACCGCAGCCAACAGGTCGGAAAACTCTGCTTCCCGGTGGCAGAGGTCTCCACGCAGGAGGGCCTGCCGGACACGCGGAGAAACATTGACGGGGCCGGGGTTCAGCAGAATGTATTGCTGCATAGTACAATGAGCTTTGGGGATTGGGGAGAGGGAATACCTCATCCCTATTTTCTGTCCTTCTTCATGGCCTCCATAAAGCGACGGACGATCTGCTGGGGCTCGTGCGTAATCCGGCCAATCTTCCGTTCTTGCCGGTCTGGCTCAATTTTAATCAGCAGAAAGGACGGGCCATGTTTTGCCAGCAACTCCTGCGTCGAGGTGCGCAGTTGGTCGGTACCCTCAGCGCGGCGCGTCTCAACATAGCCGCTCGCGCGTGCCACTTCATCGAGCGCCACGTGACTGGAAATCGTCGGCTGGTTGCCCGTCGAGCCGTAGACTTCGTTATCAAAAACAAGGTGGACCAGATTACGCGGCTGCTGAGCGCCAATCAGGGCCAGTGAGCCCATATTCATGAGGACATTGCCATCACCGTCAAAGACGACCACGCGCCGCTTGGGTTTACTCAGAGCCACGCCGAGCGCAATAGACGAAGCTAGGCCCATTGAGCCGATCATATAGAAATTGCCGAGACGATCCTCAAGATTGAAGGACTCCCGCGAAATAAACCCATTCGCATGGACAACCAAGGCGTCCCGTAGGGCAGGGATAACTACACTCAGGGCCTGGGCCAAATTCATGCGGCAACTCCAGGCGGAAGGACAAGTGCCGTCGGGCGGCTCGTCTGCTTCAGGGTCGAAGCAGCCCAGCCAATCGCGTCCTCGAGAGTATGTTCTTCAAGCACCCGATACGGAATCTTCAGGGTGGATAACAGGTCGGGCAGGATGTTTCCCATAATGATATGTTCCGGCGCGTCCTTGCCCTGATAGCCGCGCCACGTAATCAGCAGCAGACAAGGCAAAGCATAGATCAGGCTGAGAGAAGACAGCGCGTTCAGGCAGACCCCCAGGCCTGAATTCTGCATGATGACAACGGGTTGTTTGCCGGCCATATAGGCTCCTGCCGCCAGGCCCACCGCCGCATCCTCGCGTGTCTCGGCGATATAGCCGCCCCGTTCCTCAAGCGTAGCAATCACACTCTTCACCAAAGAGCAGGGCACTCCGGTGAAAAAATCGAAGCCGGCATTGCTGAGGTGTTGCACAAACTGGGGTCCGCTGACCATGAGGTGATACGCCTCCTTCTTGGTCTGTTGGGTCGGACTCAAAGGACCCAATGACCCAAATCACTCCTCCTATGACAAGTCTCCCTGGGCCGAGTCTTGGACGGAGAGCTCCGGAGCGACGACCCCCGACTCCTGTTCGCTCCTTTCCGTTCGGTATAAGAGCAGTGGGAGGATCACAATAGAGGCGATCAGAACACTCCCGACTGCCAGGCTCAGCAGCAGGCCCATACTGAAAATTCCATAGTACTGGGCGACCATGAGGCTACCAAACCCGACCATGGTCGTCAGCGAGAACAGCACAACCGCCTGGCCGGTACTGCCGGCAATCAAGCTGACGATCGAGCCGTCACGGCCTGCTCGAAAACGATAGACGAGATGGATGCCATTCTCCACACCGATACCGATAATCAGGGGGGCGGCAACCATATTGGCGAGATTAAACTGCACGTTCCCCAGCCACATCAGGCCCGCGGTCCAGATCATACCCAGACCGAGTGGCAGGACGGCCAGCAGGGCATCCGTGACCCGTCGGAGCGCCAAAAAGGTGACGACCAGGATAGCGAGGAAGGCATACCAGGCCGCCTCAACATAACCACTTTGCATCGCTCCAATGGACTCGTAGCCAATAATCGGGGAGCCGGTGACATCCGGATCAACCGTGCGGAGCTGCCGAATGAACTCCGTCAGTGGCTCACGCTCCCAGATATTTTCCTTGGGATAGATCTGTAAAAGAAATCGCTGGCCGTCCCTGCTGACGAAGCGACTGCGCAACTGAGGCGGGACATCGGCAAATGTGATCGGACCGGCTGGAGACAGGTTATTGCTGAGCAGGGACCATTTATCCTGAAAGTCGAGAAACAGCGCGTTCTGAAAAAGGGCCAGGCGCTGTTGAACGTTCTGTTCGGGCAGCGTTCGGAGCGCTTCAAAAACGGCCAGCAGATGTTGGCGCACCTCATGCAGGAGCGTCTCGCTGCCGTTTTCCTGAGCGCGAATTTTAAGGCGGAGTTTATCAAGGGTGCGTTCGAGCTGCTTGACCTCCACCGCCTGAGGATTATTGCGGAGCGGAGGGAGCGCGCTCAGTAGCGGGCGGATGGCTGCAAGGATAGGGAAGCGTTCCTGTTGTCCGTCCGGAATCAGTGACGCGACGCTCTCAACGGTTTCCACGCTGGATAGCGCCGCAAACGCCTGGGCCTTTTGACGCGCTGCTTCTGGCGTCGGCGCTGTTGCCAAGGCGTTCCAGGACGAGCGCTCGGAGTTCTCAATAATGCGTTTTTCCCACTCAACCGACTCTGTGCCGTGGGCCTGAAGGTTCAGTAAATTATAGTCAAAGGAGACCCACGGCAGAGCCAGGAGTCCCGCCGCCGTTGCCAGTCCGGCGATTCCGAAAAAGACACTTCTCTTCTGTTCGACGTATTGGCCCAACCCCGAAAACGTCGTCTGCAAGAGCGTCTGCTGTCCCACGGAAACCCGCCAGGGCCAGAACGAGTCCATCCCGACGATCAAAGCCGGCAGGAAAGTCAGGATCGCCAGAACAGACAGCAGGATTCCCCCGCCCGAAATGATGCCGAGTTCCTGAACCCCACGAAAGTCTGCCAGTATGACCGCAAAAAAGGCGAGCGCGGTGGTCAACGCGCCCGCAATAATACTGGGGACAGTCTGTTCAAACACGATGGTAATGGCTTCGGCCTGGTCTTTTCCCTTGCCGCGCTCTTCCTCATAGCGGGTCATGAAGTGGACGCCGAAGTCGTCGGCCAAGCCGAGCAGCATCGGGGCGATGAAGACGGTAATAATCGTCAGATGACCAACTGAGAGCGTGACAAAACCCAGCGTCCAGCTCAGGCCGACCATGAGCGATGAGACAATGAAGAGCGGATGTCGAATGCGTCGGAAAAAGAGCAGGTAGAGGAGCGCAATACCCGACAGGGACACCACCGTTGCCACGGCCGTATCGTGCTGGGCGCTGAGCATTTCATCATTGCCCAGCGCCTTCGTGCCGGTGACGCCGGCCTCCAGGCCCGGAAACTCCACCTGCAGGTCGGTAATCGCCTGCCGAATAGCGGCCATCGAATCCTGAAGGTCGTTGAAACCCGCAGTAGCGTCTTCTTTCGCCTCGACCATGAGGAACATGTATTTGCGGTTCTCAGCAATGAGGAAGCCGTCGTCATCGAGCTGTGCCGTCCCACCAAAAAACTCTGCCCAGGGAGAACGGTAGCGATAGTCTTGTCCGTACAGCGCCCGCGCGATCTCTTGTAACAAGGCGTTGAGAAAGGACAACTGAGAGTCGGAGAACTCGCCGGAGTCTTCATCGGTTGCGCCGCCCAGCCCGAGGAGGTCGTCAACCAGGTGCGAAACAACGGCACTACTGACTTGGGTGTTAATCGCCTCGAACAGCGTATTCAAGCCAGGCTGCGTCAGCAGCTCATGAATAATCTCTTGCGAGTCTTCAAGGCTCCGCTGTAAATCGCGCAGATCCTCAGCCGGCAGGTAGAGCAGCTTTTTGCCCTCTAAGGAGGACGCATCAACCCGGTAAAAAATCTCAGCAATATGCTCCTGATCCTGGGCGAGTCGTTCACCCAAGCGCGTCACAAAGGCTTTGCCCTGCGGGATATCTTGCGGTTCAACAACCACAGCCACCTGATCCACGCCGACAAACTCTTCGGAATACTCCTCATCGAGTTGCAGATAGCGCTTTTCGGTCGAAATCAGATCATTGCGGCCGGTGACGAGTTCGAGGTGCCGTGCGGTGTAGAGCGAGGCCGCAACCGAAAGCAGGAGACAGAGAGCCAGGACCGTCTTTGCGTACGAAACGATTCCTTGAGCGCAAGTCCGTAGGGCTCGTTTTTCCAGGGCAACGAGGCGGTATTTAAAAGACGGCGGGATTGCCTGCACGGATAATGTCTCCACTCATACAGCACGTTGGAATGGATAGGATGGAAAACGTCTGGCGGCTAGAAGGATAGATGACAATATCCGTAACGCCACAGCCAAGCCTCCCAGACTCGGCACAGGTTCTACCAGTCCCTCCGTTAAACCGGGCAGCCTATCCTAGCCATGACGGTTACTCAAGCGTGGGAAGGAGTCTGAGAGGTCCGCTGTTATCCGGCCTCGTCGGTCTTGGCGTTCGCAATGGTCTGCTGCATACGCTTCACCAGCTCTTCATAGGACTGTTTGGACATGAGGGATTGCACTTGTTTGCGCAGGTTGCTCGCCATACTGACCCCATCAAGCCGGACGTCCCAAATTCTCCACACGCCCTCCTCCGACTGATTGAGACGAAAACCGATGGTCACGCGACCTTCATCAGGATTCACGACCGAGACCTCGGTCAGGGCCTCGTTCCCTTGCAGGTGCGTGTCGCCGTATTCGAATTGCGTACCGGCCAGAAATTCCGACGCTCTCGGATAGGCCAGCTCGCGCAGCAAGCGCGTGAGGAGGCCGATGAAATCGTCCTGCTTTTCGCGGCCGAGGGTGTCCCAGTGCGGTCCCATCAGCCAGCGCGAAAGTTGAACAATGGCCAGATTTTTTTCGATCCCTTCATTGGTGCACTGCGGGGGGGCAGAGGGTGAACCAAATTCCTGACCACACGATTGCATAGTAGAAATCAGCCGTTTGGTCACCTCCGCCGGAGAATCCGCCCAGCCGAGCTGGGGAAAAAGAAGACCCATAACCAAAAGAAGAGTTCTGACCACGATCAAGCTCCTCGACACTCCAGTCGCTGTCTTCCTGATATTTTCAAGGGGTCGGAGGCTTATTCCGCGATTTGCCTTTCTCGATTTTGCAGGTAAAAGTCTTGCACCGCGCTATACATATCCAGGGAAAAGCGATCCACACTCTCGAAGAGTTCAAGATTGAGGGAGCGTTCGTTGACCGCACTGGTGACCATTGTGCCGGCATCCGTCGCCGTGACTTCGACCGTGGATAAAAAGTATGTTTTCGGGTCCATGGCTCCGTCCGCGACCCGACCAATGGCATCACGCACCGTAGACGGGCCGATAAAGGGCAGCACCAAATACGGGCCCGGTCCCACGCCGTATTTCCCGAGCGTTTGACCAAAATCTTCCTCGCTCCTCTCAAGACCAAACTTGTTTTCAGCAACATCGAAAAAGCCGAGACCGCCAATCGTCGTATTGATCATAAAGCGTCCGGCTTCCCGTGCCGCACCGTCCAGCTTGAGCTGAAAGAGACTATTGGCGAAGCGCGGCACAACACCGATATTGTCGAAAAAACGGCGCACACTGAGCCGAGCAGGCTCCGGCACGACCCCGGCATAGGAACGGGCAACCGGTCGGAGGATATGTTCGTCCATCCAGATGTTGAAGGAGAACATCTTCTCATTAAAGGGTTCAAAAACAGACGGTTCGTACGCGGGGATGGCGGTATCAAGCGTGTCGAGTGAGTCATCCAGCCCCTGTTGCATGGTGCCATTCTGCGCAAAGGCCGCTGGCACGTGCGGGCCAAGTCCGAGGACACTGACCAAACAGAGAGCCATAACCCAGCCAAGTCGTCGTTTTTGCATTGTTCTCCTCTCTGAATACTAGCCTCTAGGAGTTCCTGCTTGGCAACAGAACGGTGGCCGTTCCAATGACCCAGCGCTCTCCATCATCGTTCTCCATCCAGATATCGCACTCGGCAGTATGCTGCTCTGTATCCTTTTGGGTGACAAAGCCCAGCAGGTGAATCGCACAGTCGGGCAGGACCGGGCTGCGAAACGTCGTGCCGATCCGGGTAATCTGCGCCGCTTGGTTCCACTCGCCGATCAGTCGGGCCAGCAGCCCCATACTGAGGACCCCAGGCGCGATCATGCCCGGCAGACCCTCCTGGCGTGCCCCTTCATCGTCGGTGAAACGGGGGAAATCCATGCCGGCCGTCTTGGCGTAGGTGCGAACAAAGTCTTTGGTCAGGAGCAGGTCAATCGGCGGCAACTCATCGCCTTCTTCGACCTCTTCAAAATAGAGTGTTTTCATCGCTGCATAATCCTATGGTCAACAATGGCAACTTGCTGGCCGTCCTGGTTTGTGATCTCATTCCGCAGAACGATGAAATACATAGAGCCACTGCGCCCGGTTTTCTCGTAAATATCGTGTATGGTACTGACCATTTTCAGCCTGTCGCCAGGCCGGACTGGGGCAAAAATTTCAACATCACGTCCGCCGTCAAAGCCGACCTTGCCGAAGCGTGGCATATGCTCGGGCGTCATTTTTTTGGGTCGGAGCCGGGTCACATAGGTCGGGGCCGCAACAAGGCCGCCATACGGCCCATTCGCCGCTGCTGCTTCATCGGTGTAGAGCGGGTTGGTCTCTCCCAGCGCGTCCGCAAATTGTAAGAGGTCTGCTTTCTCAACCGGCGGAAAGTCCGTTTCGTCAAACACCTGGCCTAAAATGGACCGATCAAATTCAAGCGCCATCCGCATCTCCTCTCCAAAGAGTAAACGTGTCAACAGTTTTGTATCTATTGGAGGACACGCTTACTCTCTACGCCACTGGGTACCGGCTGGGCCGGGGCGCGCCGGACACGAAAATCAACCGGACGGTAGCCACCCGTTCGTAGCGCCTCAACCAACTCTTCCGTATTCGTAATATCTTTCTCAAACTCTGTGGCACAGATCCCGACAAAGCTCACCAGATGGGCGTCGCTTCCCCCAAACGCGTGGTAACCATACGCATCGACCAGCGCGGCAACGCGCTCATTCTCGCCTTTTTTGCTTCCGCCGTTCAGGGCTTCGACGCCAACCACTCCCTCCAGCGGAGGACGGTTTTCATAGTGCTCGATCAAGCCAATAGTGGGCCGGCCCGGGTGACATGGCATGGCCACACCGCCCATGCGCGCCACTTCGTCAATCAGATCTTGAGCTCGTAACCGGACGTTGGAGAAGTCGAAGCGTTGCAGCATCGCGTCATTGACCCCATACACCAGCACGTGCCCGTACTCGGTCTCGACCTCAGAGGCTTTGAGGATCAGCAGGCCATACTTGTCCTCAAGTGCCCGGTAGTCACTCCGGGTGTCGAACTGGCGGTGTTCGGTCAGCACGATGCCGTCCAGCGGCCGTTCGTCGCGTTTACGGGCCAGCCATTTGAGGTAGGCCTCAACCGGCGCGCGGCTGTCGTCTGAGGCTTCGGAATGGAGATGAAGGTCAATTACTCGGGCCATGGGCTGTCTGAGAGTCGATAGTCGAACTCGGCTCTTCAAAGAGTCAACATGTCTTCCAAGAGATACACAGTTGCTGACACGTTTACTCTTTTGTCTCCTTTTGTCGAAGTAGTTTTTTCTAGCTGCAAAATAAGGCCCTATAGTGCCAGAAGCGAACGTGTGTGGCAATGCAAAGCAGTTTTCAGTGACCAGTCCAGCGCTTCCCCACTGACCACTATCAAAGCGCACACAGCGTGCATCTGACCTATCTGACGCTTCACGCTGTGGCAGGCTTGAACAGCGGCACCGAGACCTCTGACGTCACGTCCTCGAAGGTAACCTCGACCGGCATGCCGATAGTGACGCTCTCCGGGTCACAGCCCACGATATTGGTCAGCACCCGTACCCCTTCTTCCAGTTCGACATAGGCCATGACGTAGGGCACTTTGTTCCGAAAACCTGAACTTTGATTCTGGCGGGTAATCGTAAAAGTATAGACGGTCCCTTTGCCGCTACAGCGCAGCCACTCAAAACCCTGCGACAGGTCTTCCGGGCAAAAGGCGCGCGGATAGTAAAAGGCCGTTCCACACGTCCGACATTTCTGAACATACAGTTCGTGCCGGGCGCAGGCCTCCCAGAACGGTCGCGACTCTTCATCTACCCGTGGGACCGGGCGGTTCGATTTCTTTTTCTCATCAGCCATAATCACTTCCTCGTTGTGGACCGCTGCTATACTCCGAGGACCAGAGAGGCGCCGCTGTGCCGGAGCCCGAGCGTTCCACCCGTTCCATGGCAAAAGGCGAGTGCACAATCTTTGACTTGACGCTCTCCACACTCGCCCCGTAACTGCTTGACCGCCTCGATCACCAGAAAAATTCCGCGCATACCGGGGTGGTTGGACGAGAGCCCGCCGCCGTCGGTATTGATCGGGAGTTCGCCGCCCAGACCAATACGCCCGTCTTGGACATACGCTCCGCCTTCCCCTTTTTGACAAAATCCCAGGCTTTCGAGAGTGATGCATACGGTAATGGTGAAGGAGTCGTAAATCATGGCCATGTCAAAGTCGCTATGACTCACCCCGGCCCGCTCCATGGCCTTGGGACCGGACTGTTTGGCCGCCGCGTCAGTAATATCACGCATCCCGGCGCTGGTATGGGCGCAGGACTCTGCCGCACTCAGGAGATAGATGGGCTTCTTTCTGAGATCGCGCGCCCGCTCAGCGGAGGTGACAACCAAAGCGCCACCGCCGTCGGAGATCATGCAGCAGTCCAGCAGGTGCAGCGGCGAAGACACCTCGCGCGAGGCTAGGACGTCGTCGACGCTAATCAGGTCGCGGAACTTTGCGTGCGGATTCAGCGAGGCGTGCTTGCGCGTGGTCACGGCAATCTCGGCCAGTTGCTCGCTGGTTGTGCCGAATTCGTATATATGTCGCTGCGCGGCCAAGGCGTAGTCGCCAACGGTAGTCGGACCGTAGCAGCCTTCAAACTGCTCGGGTGGATCGCCGCTCCCGCCACCCCCGGTGCCGATTGCAAAACGATCCGAGGACCATTTGCTGCCGTACAGGATTAGGGCGACATCGCAGTAGCCGGCGGCAATCGCCGCCGCGGCGTGGGCCGTATGCGAAACAAAGGACGAGCCGCCGATCGAGTTGGAGTCCAGGAAATCCGGGTTCAGATTCAGGTGCTCGGCCAGGGCGATAATCCCCATCCCACCCACACCCGAGGTAAACAGGCCGCTCACGTCTTTGATGCTCAGCCCGGCATCGTCCAGGGCGCCTCGCGCACTCTCGGCCATGATCTGGTATTGGGTTTTATGGGGTGCCCAACGGAGTGGGTGCTCGTAGACACCGGCCAGCGCGGCTTTTCGACTGATACTCATACTCTTCCTCTTTCGTTGAAGAACGCCTGAATGGCGTCGCAGGCGGCCTGCGGTTTTTCGAGCGGCAGCCAGTGCCCGGCCTCAGGAATCACACGCAGCTGTGCATTCGGAATATGGTCTCGCAACTCTTCTGCCTGAGCGACTGGCGTGGTGGCGTCATCCGCTCCGGCCAGCACCAAGGTAGGCAAGGCGATCTGTCCAAGCTGCGCCCGCAGGTCAACCTGCTGGCAGGCCATCAAATCAAAGCAGCGGACGCGCGGGTCGGTTTTGATCTGCTCCATCCAGCCTTCCTGAATGATTTCCTGCGGCGTCTGAGGTGAGCACGACACCTTGGTAAAGGGCTGTCCCCGGCGGCCTTTCATTACCGCCTGCCAGGTGCCGATCAACTCATCCGGGATGTTGAATTGCGCCGCCGTGCAGGTCAGGACCAGACCTTCAACCATATCCGCGTGACGGAGGGCCAGCTCCATGGCGATGGCGCCACCCATAGAATGGCCAATAATAACGACCGGGCGCACGCCCAGGGTCTGCCACAGTCGATAGGTGAAGTCGCTATACACGGCCACGCTTTTGAGGCTTTCCGTTCCGCTCGAACGCCCATGGCCCGGAAAGTCGAAGGAGAGCGGGCTGTGGGCAGCCGAGAGAATATCCAGCATCTTATGGGCGAAATGGCCATTACTGCCCGCCCCGTGGACGTATAAAAAGAGTTTGCCTTTGCCGACATCAGGAACAACCGGCGGCAGCGTCGTTTGGCCGGTGTGAAAATAGTTCACCGCATAGCCGTCAACATCAATATACTTGGTTGGCATAGCCCCTCGCTGTGAAAAAACTACTAAAGGTTCACTGACTAATCGGCCAAGGTCGAGTTTGTCAAGGGTTCCGGCCTGTGCAACAGCTCAGGCTTCTCACCTCACGTCTTCCGGTCCTCCTTTTATGATGGTATAATACACCAACATAAATGAAGGCACGTCCCATTTGCGACAATGGGGAATTCCAATGAAGGGGAGGTATGAAAGTCAAGCGTGTCAAGATTGGTGTCCATCCTCCAGGGACAATTTTTGATGAGGTGGACGAAGTGCTCCAGCAGCTAGAGTCGGGCACGCCGGTCCGCTCTCAAGGGGAGTGGTTGTCCTTTGCTAATGTGCGGGAAATGGGAAAGGTCCTTACTCCGAGACGCTTAGAATTGTTGAAGGCGATCCGTGACCATCGGCCTGACTCCATCCGAGCTCTGGTAATAGCAGCGGGGCGCAATGTGAAGAATGTAGCCGATGACCTGAGCCTTCTCGTCTCGTTGGGACTCGTTGAAATGGAGAGTGGAGCCAGCCGAAAAAAAGCGCCTCGGGTCGGGTATGAGACCTTAACGGTTGAGGTGTATTTATAGGAGAGCAGTCTTGCCCCTGAACAGCCTTAGTTAGAGTTGGCTCGGTCTTACGCCCTCCTTCAGACCCGTGCCAGCTCGCGCACTAAGACCCGCAAGGATTGGGCATTATACGCCGGCAAAAAATGGTCAATATGGGGCAGGGCGGCCTGCATGCCCTGGGCGCGCGGTTCAAAGCTTGAGGCACCATACATGGGGTTGATCCAGACCACGGTGCGCACGCGTCGCCGCAGGGCGCGCATTTCGCGTACAATGACTTCGGTGCGGCCGCTGTCGTACCCGTCGCTGATAATAATGGCCACCGTTGAGCGGGCCGAGCCTTCACGCAAAACCCCTCGGTTCAACGTGGTGAGTGCTCCGCCAATGTCCGTGCCTCCGGACCAGTGGCGGACCGTCTCACCGATCTGCTGCAAGGTGTGTTGCACGGAGCGACGGCGCAGTACGGACGTAATCTCGGTGACGGCCGTGCTGAAAACCACCGTGCGCGCATTCTTGAGTTCTTTCTGAACCCCCAGCATGAGCTGTAAAAGAAACGGATTAAACGCATCCATGGACCCACTCACGTCGCACAGCAGGACGAGGCGGGTCTTACGCACGCGGCGGTGCATCCGGGCGAGTTCCAGCATATCCATACCGTGTCGCATATTACGCCGGAGTGAGCCTCGCAGGTCTATCCGCCGGCCTCGTGGGGACGGCTTGAGGCGCCGGCTAGGGCGCGTAGCGAGACGCTTGGCCAGGGCACGGACGGTGAGTTCTATGGGTGGCGCTTCCTCATCCCAGCGTGCCGTCAGGTTCAGGTCGCGGTGTGTTTCTTGCGCGCTGCTGTCTTCAAGCTGGCCAAGAATGTCTTGGTGCGCCTCCTGGACGCCCTGGTCGAAGTCTCCGCGGAGCAACTCGGTCTGTACTCCCAGGCGGTCGCCCTCGTTCTCTGCCGCTCCGTACCAGTAGGCGTTGAACACCCGATCGAATCGCTGTTCTTCCGACCGGCTGCTGGCCAGATTCGTCCGGAGCGCGAGACGGAAGTCGTCCTCGTTGACAAACTGAATACTGCGCAGGGAGCGGGCGACATCAATGACGCGGCCTGGGGTCACACCGAGCCCGGCCTCCTTGGCTAATCGACACAACTCAAGTGTACGCGCGAGGAGTGTCTCGGGCAGCTCGTTCAGAGCAGAGGATTCTTCTCTGAGGAGGTCTTCCGCCGGAGACGTATCCCTACTCACTCCGGGCCACCCCTCAGGATGGTATCCGCCCCAATGGTCTGTAAGCGCTCAATATCGTCATGATATTTCAGAATCACACCAGCGGTGTCCTCCAGGGTCTCAGCCCGGAGTTCGTCGATCCCAAGTCCGAGTAAGGCGCGACTCCAGTCTACACTCTCGGCAACACCGGGGCGTTTGTAGAAGTCTATTTGACGGAGCGCCTGCATTGCGGCGACAATGCGTTCAGCTAAGGCAGTCCGAATCCCCGGCACCCGGCGCAGGATGATCTCACGCTCTTTGTCCGGTGCGGGGTAGTCGATCCATAGGTAGAGACAGCGCCGTTTGAGGGCCTCGTGCAGTTCCCGGGTTCGGTTTGAGGTCAGGACAACATAGGGCGGCTGCTTGGCGGTAAAAGTCCCGATCTCGGGCACGCTGACCTGAAAGTCGGACAGAATTTCCAGGAGAAAGGCTTCAAACTCCTCGTCTGCGCGATCAACCTCATCAATCAGGAGGACGACCGGCCGGGGGCCCGTATGACGAATAGCTTCAAGCAAGGGCCGATTCAGGAGAAATTCATCACTGAAGATGGTGCGCTCAAGGAGTGGACGCTCCTGTGGCTGCTGTTCAGCCATGCGAATATGCAGGATCTGTCGGGCATAGTTCCATTCGTATAGCGTCGTCTGGGCGTCCAACCCTTCGTAGCATTGCAAACGAATGAGCGGAGTATCAAGCACGCTGGCCAGCACTTTGGCAACCTCCGTCTTGCCCACACCGGCTTCCCCTTCGAGCAACAGCGGTTTTTCCAGATCGGCGGCAAGCTTGACGGTCAGGGCGAGCGCTCGGTCGGCGATATAATTTCGCTGGGCAAACGCTGCCTGGACAGTCTCAACCGATTGAAAGACTGGCCGGTTCTGTTCCGACATGACGATTCCCAAATCTCCTTCCTCAGCGTGCAGAGTCAGCGCTTCATCCCTGGGATATGCGATCTTGGAGAGCCCAGCTACAGCGCCGCCACGTTGAGATCGTTTGCACGAGGCGTGGCGGCAATTTTTATTGCTCAGGTGTTCCCCGGCTACAGCGCCGCCACGTTGAGATCGTTTGCACGCTCTGCCAGCCGGTGCTCGAAAGCGGCCAACTCATCATTCAGGATATTGAAGTATTTGGCTTCAGGATGATGGAAGACGAGGGCCGAGACCGAGGCTTCCGGCTCCATCATATAGCCCTCGGTCAGTTCAACACCGATAGAGGTGGTGACGGGCAGCATCTGAAACAAGCGCTCCTGGTCTTCGAGGCGTGGACAGGCCGGATAGCCGAAACTGACCCGGACGCCGCGATACCGGGCCTTGAAGCGATCCCGCATGCTCAGCTCGGGCGGGTCGGCAAAGCCCCACATCTCCCGCAGGCGCTGATGGAGCAGTTCGGCAAACGCCTCCGCACCTTCAATGGCCAGGGCTTGCAGGATATGGGACTGGAGGTAGCGGCCTGACTCGCGGTACTGTTCTGCGAGTTCTCGGACCCCGTGACCACAGGTCACGGCGAAGAGCGCGATATAGTCCTGTTTGCCGGTGCTCGTCGGAGCCACAAAGTCACTCAGACACAGGCCCTCTCCGCGCTGCTGGCGGGGAAAGAGAAATGTTGTGGCAAGATCTTTGCCGTTTGCGCGATACAGCCGCAGGCTGTCGCCTTCGGCTTGGGCCGGAAAGAACTGATACGCTGCCTGAGCGCGCAGCAATTTTTTTGCAACCACCTCATCCATCACGGCTTCGACCTGCCGGTGTAACTCGACAGCTTTTTCGTTGCCCCGGGTTAATAAGGTCTCAAGATTCCCCTTGAGCCCCAGATGCTTGCCGTACAGCATGGTCGGGTTGAGGTAGGCGAAGATCGTGTCCAGGTCATAATCGTCGAGCGTATGGAGCCGCAGGTCGGGCGGATGGGGGGCTGGCTGTTCGTGTGAAAGCACAGCGGGTTGGATAGATCTCGTATCGGATGTTTCTTGTTTTGGCGCGCGCTCCTGTTGGGCGAGACGTTCCCGCTCTTTCTCAAGGTCCAGCAGCAGCGCCGCGTGCCTGTCTTCATCCATAATCTGGTTGGCCAGGTCAAGACCGCGCATGGCATCGTTCGCGTAACAGACCAGACCGGCGTACTCGGGTGCAATTTTGTTGGCGGTAAAGCGCGGAGTCAGTGCGGCCCCGCCAACCAGCAGGGGGCAGGTCACCTGGGCCGTTGTGAGGTCCTGGGCCGTCACCACCATCTGTTGGGCCGATTTGACCAGTAAACCGGACAGACCTACAAGGTCGGGTTGATGTTCGCGCACGGCTTCTATGAGGGTTTCCGGTGCGACTTTAATGCCAAGGTTGACGACCCGGTAACCATTATTTGACAGGATGATCTCCACCAGGTTTTTGCCGATATCATGCACATCGCCCTTGACGGTGGCTAGGATGACCGTGCCTCTGAGCCCACCGTCCGTTTTCTCCATAAAGGGTTCGAGATGTCCGACCGCTGCCTTCATGGATTCCGCGCTTTGCAGGACCTCGGCCACAATGAGTTCGTTGTTGTTAAACAGGCGACCGACCTCATCCATCCCTGCCATGAGCGGTCCGTTGATAATGTCCAGGGGTGTCCGCTCGTTGAGAGCCGTGTTGAGGTCGTCGATCAGCCCGTCTTTGGAGCCCTCTATAATAGACCGCGCCAGCCGTTCATCCAGCGGCAGGCCGGCACGCGTATCCTGAATTGCGCTTTCTTTTTTCTGTCGAAAGTGGGCGGCAAAAGCGGCCACCGGGTCCGCACCGCGCCAGTAAACCAGATCATTAGCGAGCCGTTTTTCTTCTTCGGCAATCGAGGCGTAGCGTTCCAGCTTTTCCGTGTTCACAATAGCCAGGTCGAGACCCGCCTTGACGCAGTGGTAGAGAAACACGGAGTTCAGTACCTCGCGGCCGGCCGGCGGGAGGCCAAAGGACACATTGCTGATGCCCAGAATGGTCTTACAGGCCGGCAGCTCTTGTTTGATCAGCCGGACTCCTTCGATCGTCTCTTCGCCGGCGCCGATATAACTGCGGTCCCCGGTTCCAAGGGGAAACACCAGCGGATCGAAAATAATATCTTCGGCGTCCAAGCCGTACTTCTGGGTGAGCAGTACATAGCTCCGTTTGGCCACTACGAGTTTCCGCTGCCGGGTGACCGCCATGCCCTGTTCGGGGTCCTCATCAATACAGCCGACCACCACCGCGGCACCGTAGCGTTTGATGAGCGGCACGACCTGGGCAAACCGTTCCTCACCGTCTTCCAGGTTGATGGAGTTGATGACCGCCTTGCCCTGGGAGCGTTCAAGCGCGGCTTCAATGACCCGGGCGTCAGTCGAGTCGATCATCAGGGGGACTTTGATCTTCCGCACCAGAATATCCAGAAAGGCGGTCATGTCGCCGAGTTCTTCGCGGTCCGGGTCGGCCAGACACACATCCACGATGTGGGCGCCACCCCGTACCTGCCGGCGGCCGATTTCCGCGCCTTCTTCAAACGCGCCGTCGCGGATGAGCCGCTTGAATTTGCGTGAGCCAATGACGTTCGTGCGCTCCCCGACCAGCATTGGGCGTTTGTCTTCGTCGATCCCCAGGGATTCGAGACCTGAGACCACGCTCCGTTTCGTTGTTGGCAGCGCGCGAGGCCGCTTGCCCGCCAGCATCTGACTGAGCAAGGCGATATGCGCGGGCGTCGTGCCGCAACAGCCGCCCAGCATATTGAGCCAACCGGCATCGACAAAACGTTCGAGCTTGGCCACGATCATGTCGGGCGATTCGTTATAGTGCCCTTCTTCGTCCGGCAACCCGGCGTTCGGAATACACAAAGCCGGAAAACGGGAGAATTCCGCTAAGGTGCGGAGATGATCGGTCATGAAATCGGGCCCGGTCGCACAGTTCAGCCCGAGCGCGAACAGGTCCCGATGGGCCACGGAGGTATAGAGCGCCTCCACCCCCTGTCCGGCCAACATCGTTCCCATTGTTTCAATCGTGACGGAAACGGCGACAGGTACGCGGTGCCCGACCGTCCGAAACGCGTCGTCGATCCCCAAGAGGCCTGCTTTCAGGTTGAGCGTATCCTGGGTCGTTTCCATCAGCAGCAGGTCCACGCCACCCCGCAGCAAGCCCTCTGCTTGTTCCGTATAGGCCTGCCGCAGTTGGCTGAAGGTCACACCGCCGGTGACCGAGATCGTTTTGGTCGTCGGCCCCATGGAGCCGGCCACAAAGCGGGGCCGGTGTGGAGAGCTATGACGTTGGGCACAGGCCCGGGCGAGCTGGGCCGCGGCCTGGTTGATGGCACCCGTCTGCTCGTGCAGACCATACTCGGCCAGGACGATACCCGTCGCGCCAAAAGTATTCGTTTCAATGATATCCGCCCCGGCCTGCAAGAAGCGGTCGTGAATCTGCGTGATCGCCTCAGGGCAGGTCAACACCAAGTGTTCATTACAGCCTTCGTACGCCAGCCCGCCGAAATCTTCCGGGCTCAGATTTTGGGCCTGGATGGATGTCCCCATGGCACCGTCAAAGAGCAGCACCCGCTCAAACAGGAGGGCGCACAGGTCACTGGCCCGAGCCGATAACGAAGGCAGTTTCTCGTTCACATTTCCCACCTGAGTCCGTAAAGAGCAAACGTGTCAACATCTGTGTATCTATTGGAGGACCCATTTACTCTTTATCATCATACGGAGGCTGACATGGAGAATAAAGGGATTGGAGACGGCCGGATCAAACGACTCAACGCTCAGCATCCGATCATGCTCGGTGCCTCTTATACACGCCGGGAAATTGCTTGTCTAATAGGCTGGGCTGGGGTTCCGGGCGGGGGGCCGTCAACGGAGAAAATGCCGGGAAGGTCTCAACAGGGATTGCCACAACACAGCGGAGGCGCTAGGGGGAGAGAAGCGAGGGCCTGCGGATGCCGCCTTTTGCCGAAGAATCTGCTGAAGAATCGTTAGCCGAACATTTGACGCGTATCGAACATTATATGCGCGGGTGTGAGTTGCTTGATTTTCCGCGCGAAGCCAGCGCCCTGCGGACCGAACTTGCCGCGTTCATGCGAGCCCACGCCACCGCCGTTGTCCAAGAATGGGTCGGGCTGATTGCCCCGACGTTCCCGCTTCCACCCGACCGCGTCCTGGGCGTCACGAGCGATATGCGGACGGCCCTCCTGCGGTGGGCCCAGCATATCGAGGATCCTCAGGATACGCAGACGTACGAATACCTGCGCGAACATGCCTGGCAAGGGTTCATCTCGCTTTTCCCGGCCTCCCGTTTCCTGGCCAGCCAGATGAAAATCCGCCTCCTGCTCGTGGAACGTTTGCGGCACGCCCATGCGAAAAATCGGAAGCAACTCGTTGCGCTGCTGACCCTGCTGGACCAGGAGTTTTCCGAACGGCTCTTGCATATTACGGATTTCTTTGTTGAGGCCCGAGAAGAAGCGCTCCGGGATGAGGAGGAGCGCCACCGCAAGGCGATTGATTATGCTCCAGCTCCGATCTTTCAGATCAGCGGTCGTGACGGCACGATTCAGCAGGCCAACCGAGAAGCGGAGAAAGTCACCGGCATGTCCCAGGCGGAGCTTGCCGGCCAAGCCATTTGGGACCTTCATCCCCCAGAGGAAAAGGCCCACGTCCGCCAGCTCTATCACGAGACCTTAAAGCGGAGCTATCTGGGCTGGGAAGACCTGCGGCTGATAACGAAAAAGGGTGGGGACGCGGTGCCCGTCTCGGTTTATTTTGGGGCGATCGAGCACCGCGGAGAAAAAACCATCCAGGGGATTTATGTCGATATTTCCGACCGGCGCCAGTTGGAGAGCCAGCTCATCCAATCCGAAAAAATGGCGGCCATCGGCCAGTTGGCGGCGGGGATTGCCCACGAGATTCGCAATCCCCTCGGTATTATTTTGAATGCGTTATACGACCTGGACCATATTGACGATACCACCAGCCCGGACTTTCAAGAGGATCTGCATATCGCCAAGGGAGAAATTGCCCGCGCCCAGGAAATCATCACCAATCTGCTTGAGTTCTCACGCGAGGGCGGAACCGATATGGAAGAGGTTGATCTTGACGACCTGCTGGGGAAAACGCTCCAACTCATGCGCAAGTATTTGGAGACGCATCAGATTCAGGTCACGACCCGTTTTGGTGATGTTGGCCGCTGTCTGACCAACCAGAATGCGCTACGCCAAGTCTTTCTGAACCTCATCACCAACGCAGTCCAGGCCATGCCGCAGGGGGGCGAGCTGCGCTTGCAGACGAGACGGGATGCCCACAATCACATCTCGATTGAATTCAGCGACACCGGAGTCGGGATTCCCGAACACCAATTGAACAGCATCTTCAATCCTTTTTTTACGACCAAGGAGCCCGGGCAGGGGACCGGACTCGGCCTCTCGATCGTACATTCGGTGATCGAACGCTACCAGGGAAGCATTGTCGTGCACAGCGATGTGAACCAGGGCACGACCTTCCTCATTGAGCTTCCCTGCCCGTGTGCGGATGAAGCCCCTGCGCTGGAAGTGCCCCCGACTGCAACAACCCGGCCGTCCGTTTCCTAAACGACGCGATTGGGACTCCCATGATGCGTGGACATCTGCTCCTGGTCGAAGACGAAGCGAATATGGCCAAGATGCAGGCCAAGATTCTGCAACGCCACGGCTATACGGTAGAAGCCGCCGGTCATGGGCAAGACGCACTCCGGTTGCTGGGCCAGACCAATTTTGACGTCGTCATTACTGACCTCAAGATGCCGGTCATGGATGGGATGCAACTCCTGTCCGAAATGCGGACGCGCGCCTATGAATGTCCGGTCATTGTCCTGACCGGATACGGCACAATCGAGAGCGCGGTTGCCGCCATGCAGTCCGGGGCGGCGGATTATCTGACCAAACCCTGCAACCCGGATGAGCTGCTGTTGAAGGTCGAGAAGCTGGTTGAAACCTGCCGTCTCCGCCAGGAGGTCTCGCAACTCCGTCACGAAGTCCGGCGCTATAAGCGTTTTGGTGAACTCATCGGACACAGTGCGGCTATGCGTCGCCTCTATACAATCATTGGTTCGATCAGCAGCAATAAAAGTACGGTGCTCATTACCGGCGAGAGCGGAACGGGCAAAGAGCTTGTGGCTCGCACCATCCATCTCAAAGGGCCGTGGGCCGATCAGCCCTTTCTCGCCCTCAACTGTGGTGCCATGTCTGAGACGCTGCTTGACAGCCAACTGTTTGGCCATAAGCGGGGCGCCTTTACCGGAGCCATTGCGGATCACGACGGTGTGTTCCAGGCGGCCAGCGGCGGCACCCTGTTCCTGGATGAAGTGGCAGAAATTCCACTGCCGCTCCAGGTCAAATTTCTGCGCGCCGTTCAAGAGCGGGAAGTGACGCCGTTAGGGGCCAGCCGCCCCATCAAGGTCGATGTCCGCATTATCGCGGCCAGCAATACCAATCTCGAACAGGCGGTTGCCGCGGGAACGTTTCGGAAAGATTTATTCTATCGCCTGAATGTAGTCCCCATCCATCTCCCACCGCTCAAGGAACGGCGGGATGACGTCCCCTTACTGGTCGATCATCTGGTAGCCGTGTTCAGCGCGGCCTATAAGGTTCAGCCCAAGCGCTTGACCGCCGAGGCGCTGGACAAGCTAGTCGCGTATGCGTGGCCGGGAAATGTGCGTGAGTTGCAAAATGTGATTGAGCGCCTGTTCGCCCTGCACCACGGGCAAGAGATTACCGCTGCCGATTTGCCGTCCTCTATCAGCGGGGTTGCCCAAGCCGAACCACATTTTGATGCGTGGACGGAGATCCCTTCCCTAGCGTCTATGGAACGGTCTCTCATCTCGGCGGCCCTGCAGCGGGGACGTGGCAACAAAAACGAGGCCGCCCGCCTGCTCAAGATTGATCGCCAGCGTCTGTATCGGAAGATGGAGAAGTATCGGCTCGATGGTGGCGACTGAGCCGCCGTCCTCCGATTATCCTAACTGTTCGGGTAGAGGAGCCTCCTGGAGACTGGTACATACAGGGGGAAAACCGGCTCGCAGCATAGAGCGGAACCCCTATTATGGATAACCGATTCTTCGAACAGCCGATCCTGAACTCACCCTACGAATATCCCAGACAACACTGGGAGCTTGATGACCAGGGACAGCCAACGCAGAAGATCATCGAAAGCCGTCGCCGGGCCGAGTTTATTACTCCCATTCCAAAGCCGATAAAACGCAAAGGCTCATCGCACCAGCAGCAACTCGTCTTGGATGAGGGCAAAGGACTCTCAACCGCCGAGCAGCAGTACGACCCCACATCAATTATCACTGTGCTCCGTCGTCAGGTGGACCGGTGGCGCCGCCGACCAAATCCGGCTGACTGGCAGGTGACACCCGAAACCGCCCGTCTGCTGAAACACTGGAGGCAGCATCCATTCAACACTATCCGGCCTTTCTTCTGTCAAGTGGAAGCAGTTGAAACCGCTATCTGGCTGACTGAGGTTGCCCCGAGCGCGGGCAAGACCGGCACGGATTTCCTCGACCATCTTACGAATGCCAATAACGACGCCAACCCCGGCTTGCTGCGCCTAGCGCTCAAGCTCGCCACCGGTGCGGGTAAGACCACGGTTATGGCCATGCTGATTGCCTGGCAGACCATCAACGCAGTACGCCGACCAACGAGCAGGAGATTTACCCGAGGCTTTCTGGTCGTCACGCCCGGCTTGACGATTCGCGACCGGCTGCGCGTCCTGCAACCGAACGACCCGGACAGCTATTATGCCAGCCGGGATCTGGTGCTGGGCGACATGCTCGGCGACCTCGACCGGGCCAAGATTGTCATTACCAACTACCACGCCTTTAAGCCGCGTGAACGCATGGCGCTTTCAAAGGGGGGCCGTTCGTTGCTCCAAGGCCGAGGCGCGGAGTTGGACACCTTGGAGACTGAAGGCCAGATGATCCAGCGCGTCATGCCCGACCTCATGGGTATGAAAAATATCGTAGTGATAAACGACGAGGCCCACCATTGCTACCGTGAGAAACCGGAAAAAGACGACGAAGGCGAACTCAAAGGCGAGGATAGAAAAGAGTCGGAGAAGAACAACGAGGCGGCCCGACTGTGGATTTCCGGCCTGGAAGCCGTACCTCGCACGTTGGGTCTGGCTCGGATCATAGACTTATCGGCCACCCCATTTTTCTTACGCGGCTCAGGCTATGCCGAGGGGACACTTTTTCCTTGGACGATGAGCGATTTTTCACTCATGGACGCCATCGAATGCGGTATCGTCAAGCTGCCCCGCGTGCCGGTGGCCGACAACATCCCTGGCGGCGAGATGCCCAAGTTCCGCAACCTGTGGGAACATATTCGCTCCCGGATGCCGAAAAAGAGCCGGGGCAAGGCCAAGACCCTCGACCCGCTCAGCCTGCCGGTTGAACTCCAGACCGCCCTGGAAGCCCTGTACGGCCATTACGAGAAGACCTTCAAGCTATGGTATCGGGAGGGCATTCAGGTTCCGCCCTGTTTTATTGTGGTGTGCAATAACACCTCGACATCCAAGCTGGTCTACGGCTATATCTCGGGCTTCTGGCGGGACAATGAAGACGGTTTAAAGACGCTCGAGAATGGCCGCCTGCCGCTGTTCCGGAACTATGATGCGGACGGGACTCAACTGGCGCGTCCGCGTACCTTACTCATCGACAGCCAACAGCTTGAATCCGGCGATGCTCTGGACGCCAATTTTCGAGCTATGGCGGCAGATGAGATCGAGCGTTTCCGCCGCGAGATTATCGAACGTACCGGCGACCGTCGCCAGGCCGAAAATATTACCGACCAAGACTTGCTGCGGGAAGTGATGAACACGGTCAGGCAAACCGGACCGGTTGGGCGAGTCGATTCGCTGTGTTGTGTCGGTGTCCATGCTGACCGAAGGCTGGGACGCCAATACGGTCACGCATGTGTTAGGCGTGCGCGCCTTTGGTACGCAACTGCTGTGTGAGCAGGTCATTGGGCGCGCCTTGCGTCGGCAATCCTACGCTTTGAATGAAGACGGTCTGTTCAATGTGGAATACGCCGATGTGCTGGGGATTCCGTTCGACTTCACCGCCAAGCCGGTCGTCGCCCCACCCCAACCGCCCCGCGAGACCGTTCAGGTCCGAGCGATGCGGCCTGACCGCGATCATCTTGCCATTCAGTTTCCCCGGGTCGAAGGCTATCGCGCCGAACTGCCGGAGGAGCGGCTCAGCGCCGAGTTCAACAACGATTCCATTCTGGAGTTGACACCGGACCTGGTTGGCCCCTCAATCACCCAGAACGCGGGCATTATTGGAGAAGACGTTGACCTGAGCCTGGAACACCTGGAAGACCTGCGCCGCTCAACCGTGGCGTTCCACGTTGCCAAGCGTTTGCTCTACACCAAATGGCGTGACCCTGGCGAAGAGCCAAAGCTCCACCTCTTCGGCCAGTTGAAACGCCTCACCACACAATGGCTCGATACCTGTTTGGTCTGCAAAGGCAGCACCTATCCTGCCCAACTGATGTACCAGGAACTGGCCGACATGGCCTGCGAACGCATTACTGCCGGCATTACCCGCTCCTTATATATTTATAGGCAACCGACCGGTGAAAGCGGTATTGGACCCCTACAACCCCACCGGCTCGACCATGCACGTGCACTTCACTACCTCAAAAGCGCACCGCTGGGAGACGGATGCACGGCGGTGGCATATCAACTGGGTAATCCTCGACAGCGACTGGGAGGCCGAGTTCTGCCGTGTGGCCGAGGCGCACCCTGCCGTGCGGGCATACGTGAAGAATCACAACCTCGGCCTGGAGGTGCCCTACCGCTACGGCTCGACGCTGCGGACCTATATTCCTGACTTCATCGTCCTGCTGGATGACGGTCATGACGATCCGTTACACCTGATCGTTGAGATCAAGGGCTATCGGGGTGAAGACGCCAAGGAAAAGAAGTCTACCATGGAGACCTACTGGGTGCCTGGGGTGAATCATCATGGACAGTATGGACGCTGGGCTTTCGCCGAGTTCACGGAGGTCTATCAGATCGAGGCCGACTTTCAGGCCACACTCGAAGCTCGTTTCAACCGGCTCATCACTAGACCTCAGGAGTGACCTGCGTTGCCAATGGCTGCTGGTTATTCGCACCCTATTGCCTTGCCGTACTGTGTTATATGGGTAATATGGGAGACATGAAAACGATGCTTGATATTCACGATGAACTTCTGGCACGGGCGAAACGGTACGCCAAGAAGACGGGCCGCCCCTTGCGCGCCGTGGTTGAGGACGGACTCCGTCAGGTCCTTACCGCGCCTTCCTCCCGGAACCGCTACCGGCTGCCCGATTTGAGCACTGGCTATGCCGGCGCGCAGGACCCCCTTGAGGTCTACTCGTGGCAAGACCTGCGCGGATTGATCTACGGAGCGGCTGAAACACAGTGATTGCGGTCGATACGAACCTGCTCGTCTACGCCCACCGCAAGGAATCCCGCGTGCATGAAGCAGCCTTTGCGATTGTGCGGACGCTTGCCGAAGGGAACTAGGTGTGGGCGATTCCCTGGCCCTGCTGCTACGAATTCCTGAGTGTGGTGACAAACCCCCGGATTTGGAAAGACGCGGCAACATCGCCGGAGCGCGCATGGCGGCAACTCGAAGCCTGGCCCACCTCGCCAAGCAACCGCCTACTCGGCGAGACCGACGACTTTCTCAAGGTATTGAGTGGCCTCGTGCAGCGGCCGCGGGTACGTGGCGCGGTTGTACACGATGCCCGGATCGCCGCGCTCTGCCTGGCGCACGGTACTGAAGCGCTCCTCACCCGTGACCGCGATTTCTCGTTATTTCCAGAACTGCGAACCCGTAATCCCTTCGGTTAGGAAAAGGTTGACTTCGATGGCTCAATCCCGTGGCAAGAAGACGGCCAAGACCGCCGAAACACTCACCCACCACGACGCGTCGCGCAAGAACATCCCTACGGCTGAGTTTCAGTCGGTGATGCATAAGGACGAGCAAAGCCCGATTCAGGTCGCCTACGAGCGGCGCAACCGCGACCTGGACCCGCAGTTGGTGTGGCGGGGGAAGGACGAACAGGACTGGTCGGATTTGGGCGTCCTTCCCCACCGCTCTACATCCAAGAGAAAGTCCATCCGCAGGTCCTCATCAGAGACCTGATGAGGACTAGTGGTCAGTGGTCGGTGGCTAGTGGTCAGGAAAACGATTCTGACCACCAACTCGATCTGTTCGCCGACTTCAACGGCCTGCCCGACGAGGCCCGCTCGACCGATTTCTACCAGCACGATGCCAACTGGACCAACCGCATGATTCTGGGTGACTCACTCCAAGTGATGGCGAGTCTGGCGGAGCGGGAGGGGCTGCGCGGCAAGGTGCAGTGCGTTTACATCGACCCGCCCTACGGCATCAAGTTTAATTCCAACTTCCAGTGGTCCACGACCAGCCGTGACGTAAAGGACGGCAAAACCAGTCACATCACCCGCGAGCCGGAGCAGGTCAAGGCGTTCCGGGATACATGGCGGGACGGGATTCATTCGTATCTGACGTATTTGCGGGATCGGTTGACGGTAGCGCGGGACTTGTTGACAGAGAGCGGTTCGTGTTTGTTCAGATTGGGGACGAGAATGTCCATCGAGTGCGGGCGTTGATGGATGAGGTGTTTGGAGAAGAAAACTTCGTTTCGTTCATATCATATCCAACGTCAATTGGACTGGGTGCTAAGCACTTAGATAACGTCAATAACTACTTAGTTTGGCACGCAAAAGAAAAGGAGGGCATCAAATTTCGTCCACTGTTTTGTTCGCTAGAACTCGGAGAATCCAGAGCCACTCGCTATACAAAAATAAAAAAGTTGGACGGAACTGTGTGCACCGTCTCACGCCTAACTGACGTTGAAATTGAGGGATTGCTAGATGGCGACGCTAAATACTTCACTGACCAGGGTTTAACTTCTCGTAGTGGCTCTGCGACGACTGCTTTCACTGTCAATTACGAGGGGAAAGAATATCGGCCTACTGCCGGCGGGTGGCGAACATCTGAATCCGGTATGATACGCGTGAAACATGCCAGCCGCATTCTAACAACACAATCGCGCCTTCGGTTTCAAAAGAATTTTGACGACTTTGGTGCAATTGGTCTGACCAATAATTGGGACGACGTTTCTGGCGGAGTCCAAAGTCGCAATGATCCGAAAGTGTATGTAGTACAAACCGCCACAAACATTATCCAGCGCTGTATCTTAATGATCACTGACCCTGGCGACTTGGTACTTGACCCTACTTGCGGAGCCGGCACGACGGCCTACGTTGCCGAACAGTGGGGCCGGCGGTGGATCACTATTGACACGTCGCGTGTTGCTCTGGCGCTGGCTCGCGCCCGTATTATGGGTGCGCGCTATCCGTATTATCTGCTGGCCGACAGCCCGGAGGGGCAGTAGAAGGAAGCCGAATTCGGTAGGGGCGAAAAATCTTTCGCCCCTACACATAAGACATTCGCCAAGGCTTCGTCTACGAGCGTGTCCCGCACATCACCCTCAAATCCATCGCCAACAACGCCGAAATAGACGTGATTTGGGAGAAGCATGAGGAGCGGCTAGCGCCGCTCCGTGACCAGTTGTCAGTGGCCAGTGGTCAGACGAAAACCCTGGAGGAATGGGAAGTGCCGCGTGAGCGTCCAGGAGACTGGCCACAGGTCACTCGGCCACTGATCACTGCCTTCTGGGAGCAGCGGATTGCTCGGCAGAAGGAAATTGATGCCTCCATCGCGGCCAAGGCCGACTACGAATATCTCTACGACAAACCCTATGAGGATAAGAAAAAGGTCCGGGTTGCCGGGCCGTTTACGGTCGAAAGTCTTTCTCCGCACCGCGTGTTGACCGTGGACGAAGACGACGAATTGATCGACGGCGTGGCAGAACCGGAAGCCGGGTACGGCGAAGAGCATGACTTCGCCCAGATGATTCTGGAAAACCTCAAGACCGCCGGCGTACAGCAGGCGCATAAGGAAGACAAAATTACCTTCACCGCAATCACACCCTGGCCGGGCGATTTGATTTGCGCCGAAGGACGGTTCGATAGTGGTCAGTGGCTAGTGGTCAGTGATCAGAGGGGAAGCGATGGACCGGCTACTGAAAACCGCGCAGCCATCTTTATCGGTCCGGAGTTCGGGACGGTCTCGCGCCCCGACCTGGTTGCCGCCGCCCGCGAAGCCGCCGAGGGTGGTTTCGACGCGCTGATTACCTGCGCCTTCAACTACGACGCGCGCTCATCTGAATTTGAGAAGCTCGGCCGCATTCCCGTGCTCAAGGCGCGCATGAATGCCGACCTGCACATGGCGGACGACCTGAAGAACACCGGCAAAGGCAACCTGTTCGTCATCTTTGGTGAGCCGGATATTACAGTGGCCAGTGGTCTGTGGCTGGTGGCCAGAAATGGGAAGATGGTTGCGAACTATGAGCACGTTAAAGAGTTATCAGGACTTGGAAGTCTGGAAGAAATCAATCGGGTTGGCAGAAAAGGTCTACCGCCTCTCCGCTCCATTTCCGCGGGAAGAGAAGTTCGGCATGACCAGCCAACTTCGACGAGCGGCGGCCTCAGTGGCGGCGAACATCGCGGAGGGATCGGAACGTCACGGGACCGCGGAGTTCCTCCAGTTCCTGGGAATAGCGAGCGGTTCACTGGCGGAAACGGAGACCTTTCTGATCTTGGCGCAACGTCTGGAGATGGCCCCGCCAGAGCAGACCGCTCCCATCCTGGAACAAGCCGGGGACATTGGACGGACTCAAACGCTCGCTGCGATCGAAAAACTAAGCGAGGTGGACTTCCCTCTTGCACTGACCACAGACCACCAGTCACAGGTCACTGTTCATGGCGTGGACGTGTTTCATCCGAACACCGGTGAAATCCGCAGCGACAACGCCGACGGCATCGCCTGCTGGTTTATCGACACCGACTACAACGAAGAGAGCTTCTTCGTCCGCCACGCTTATTTCCTCGGGGCCAACGACCCCTATAAAGCCCTCAAGACCACCCTCAAAGCCGAGATCAACCAAGATGCCTGGGCAACCATCAACAGCGACACCTCACGCCCGTTCGACAAACCGAAGTCTGGCCGGATTGCCGTCAAGGTGATAAATCACCTGGGGGATGAGGTGTTTCGGGTGTGAGACCAGCGTGATGTCAGGGGCACGGCGCCCGTCATTCCTGCGAAAGCAGGAATCCAGAGACCCCCGGTGCGCCCCCCGGCTGCTTCCTGGATTCCGGGTCAAGCCCGGAATGACGGATGGGAGCGCCTAGTCATGTTGCCGGCCTCGCCCGTGGCGAAGGTGTTTCGGGTCTGACAACCGCGTTTATTTCATATTATACTCGTTTATATCTATTTTAAGGTATAAATGGGTATAATCGGATAGATTACTCTGACAGGCGCTATATGGACCCCTTACTGAACCCATTTTCCCCTGGTGCCGGCGCTCCTCCACCTGAACTCGTCGGACGGGACCCGATTCTTGAACAAGCTCGGATCCTGCTTGGCCGAGTCCGCCGCAAACGGCCCGAAAAGAGCCTTCTTCTCACAGGGCTTCGAGGAGTTGGGAAAACTGTATTGCTGAATAGAATTGAACGGATTGCGGAAGAGACAGGATACCGGACAGTCTCTATTGAGGCACATGAAGCAAAGGCGTTAGGCCCGCTGCTCGCCCCGTATCTCAAGCAGTTGTTGTACGAGTTGGACCGCCTGGCCGGTGTTGGCAACAAAGTAGCGCGTGGACTGGCCACGCTCAGCAGTTTTGTCCGGGGCCTGAAGGTTACGGCAGGAGAACTGACTATAGGTCTGGATATCGAGCCACAAAAAGGCGCCGCCGACAGTGGCGATCTGGAAATTGATCTGCCGAATCTTTTTACCGCCGTCGCCGAAGCAGCCGGAGAGAGGAAAGCAGCGGTGGCCATTTTTATTGACGAAATCCAGTATTTCAACAAAAACGAACTGGGTGCTCTCATAAAAAGCATGCACAGAGTACAACAGCGTCAACTCCCCCTGGTGCTTCTTGGAGCTGGCCTTCCCGTCCTACCCGGTCTCGCAGGAGAGTCAAAATCTTATGCAGAGCGGTTGTTCAGCTTTCCCGATGTTGGGACCCTATCTGAAGACGACGCAACCAAGGCGCTGCGGGAGCCCGCGCACGCTCAGAAAGTGACTTTTCAGTCTGACGCCTTGCAGGAAGTGTATCACCATACCAAGGGCTATCCTTACTTTATCCAGGAGTGGGGGTACCAAGCCTGGAATGCCGCACAGGACAACCGTATCACGTTGAGCGATATTCGGGACGCCACCGCACGTGTGATGCTAAGGCTAGACGAAAACTTTTTTCGAGTGCGTTTCGACCGTCTGACTCCCAGTGAAAAGAATTTTCTCCGCGCGATGGCCGAACTCGGGCCAGGTCCGCACCGGACCGGAGATATTGCTGACAGATTGGGAGTCCGAGTCACGAGTGTCGGACCTGTACGCGCAAAGCTGATGAAAAAGGGAATGGTCTTCAGTCCGACACACGGGGATATGGCCTTTACAGTCCCATTGTTTGACGAGTTTATGAGGCGCGCAATTCCAGTGCTTCCAATGAGGTAATGAAGATGTTTCGGGTATGAAAGTACCCTCTAGCGATTGTCCCCAAAGGCGGCGTCGCGCTCCTTGGCGCGCTTGGACCCGGAAAAGGTGTCTTCGCCCTTTTCTAGCCGATACATGCGCGTGAGGGCATACGACTGAAACGCGCCGGTGACGCCGGTCCGAAAGCCGGCTTCGTCCTGCATCTGGTTCATTGAGAATTTGGCGATCCGTAGCGCGTAGGCGTTCTGCAGGGCAATACGCTGGGCGAGTTTCATGGTCTCTGCTTCGAGTTGGTCGCGCGGCACAACCTCGTTGACCAGCCCCAAACGCTCGGCCTCTGCAGCCGTAATCCAATCACCGGTAAAGAGGTATTGCTTGGCCTTGCGAAAGCCGATGTCCCAGGCCAGGCTGGCGTACTGGACATGGGCACCCGCCCAGCGTACCGTGCGGTCACAAAACTTGGCATCGTCCGCAGCAATGATGAGATCGCAGGCCGAGGCCAACATCAGCCCGCCCATAATGCAGTAGCCCTGGACCTGGGCAATGGTCGGTTTAGGGCAATCCCGCCAGCGCAGGGTGCAGTCGAGATACAGATCTCGTCCACGTTTATATTCGCCTGGCATGCCCTTCGGATAGGGACGTTTTTTCCAGTCTGCCCGTTCTTGCGGGGTACCGATGTCATGGCCGGCGGAAAAATGCTTGCCCGCCCCGGCCACGATAATGACTTTGACCGACTCGTCTTCCGCGGCGGCGGCCAGGGCCTGATCAAACTCTTCCAGCATCAAGCGGCTCTGGGCATTGAGTGCCTCGGGTCGATTAACGGTGATGGTCAGGACCGCCTCGTCCTGTTTCTGGGCTAGGGTTTCATAGCTCATGGGTCCCTCCTTGTTTGCGGCAGGTCGCTTTGCAGTCCGCCTCCATAGCCTATACGACCCTGGGGCTTTACGATCTGACGACCAGTTCTTCTTCTGCTTCTTTGCGGGCACGTCTCCCCAAATAGCCCCCGTGGTGGAACTTGGCGTAATCGGCTTTTGTAAAGCGTTTACGGGTCATGAGGACCAGGGTCAAGGTATCGCCCAGGGCCAGGATGGCGGTGGTGCTGGCTGAGGGCGTCAGGCCGATCGGGCAGGGTTCTTTAATGGCCCCGACGCTGAGCACGAGGTCGCTCTTCCGGGCAATGGGCGAGCGCGGATGGCCGGTCACGGCGATGAGCGGTATGTCGTACAACTGTTTGGCCCGGTGGATGGTTTCCAAGACCTCACGCGTTCTGCCGCTATTGGAAAACGTCATGATAACGTCGTTTTCGCTGACTAGTCCGAGGTCGCCGTGAGCCGCCTCGCCGGGATGCAGAAAACAGGCCGGCGTGCCGGTTGAGGAAAGCGTGGTCGCAATCTTCATGGCAATAATCCCAACTTTCCCCATGCCGGTGAGAATCACTTTGCCTCGACAGTTCTCCAGCATATCCACTGCACGCAGAAAATCGGTGTTGAGACGAATAGAACGGATCGCCTCGGCTTCTGCCTCAAGAATGGTTCGGGCGTGAGTCAGCTCATCCGGGTGTTTGGTGTGGGCTGTGCGGTCTTTTGACATGGATAGTCCTTCATGGCTCGGTCTGGCAGTCCGCTTTTAGCAGTTTGCGAGCGGAGTAAAAGTCCCCTGCCAGCCCCCACGGGAATCAGCCTGTCGGAAAGCGTCTCGCCGGTTACGTTCAGCGTTGCCAGCGCGCGCGCCGGCCGCGGGACTGGGCTGTGCGTGCAGTCTGCGCCGCGGGCTTTTTCCTGCGACCCCTCGCGGCGGGTTGCCGGGCTGTCGATGCAGGAGGATCCGCCGTAGCGTGTGGTGAGGCGACCGCTTCGCCAGGCAGACCCAGGGCGCGCCGTTCCAAATCCTGCACGCGATCGCGGAGTTCTGCGGCCTGTTCAAAATCCAGGGCCGCGGCCGCGGCCTTCATTTCCTTACGGGCCTGTTCGATCAGCTTGGGCAGGTCTCGGGTGGCAATATATTCTGCGCTGTCCTCAGAAACGATGGGGACCGTCACATGGTCGGCTTCATAGACCTTCACTAGGGGTGAGGACAGGGCTTTGCGGATACTCTCGGGGGTGATGCCGTGCTGCTTATTATACTTGGACTGGATGCGCCGCCGCCGCAGGGTTTCGTCAATGGCCCGCTGCATCGAATCGGTTATTTTGTCGGCGTACAGCAGGACGGTCCCATTCACATTCCGAGCGGCGCGGCCAATGGTCTGGATCAGGGAACGCTCAGAGCGCAGATAACCCTCTTTGTCCGCATCGAGAATGGCCACCAGAGAGACCTCGGGAATATCGAGCCCCTCGCGGAGGAGGTTGATGCCAATCAGGACATCGAAGCGGCCCTGGCGGAGCGCGCGAATAATCTCCACCCGCTCGATCGTGTCGATATCCGAGTGGAGATAGCGCACCCGGACGCCGATTTCCTGATAGTAATCGGTCAGGTCTTCAGCCAACCGTTTGGTCAGGGTGGTGGCCAGCACCCGCTCGCCTTTTTCAGTACGCAGCCGGATTTCTTCGAGCAGATCATCTACCTGCTCCCCGGCCGGTCGAACCGCAATTTCGGGGTCCAGCAGGCCGGTGGGACGAATGAGCTGTTCCACAATGCGGCCTTTGCTCTGTTCGTGCTCATAGTCACCCGGCGTCGCCGAGACGTAGACCGTCTGGCCGGCGCGCCGCTCGAATTCATGAAAGCTGAGGGGACGATTATCCAGGGCGGAGGGCAGACGAAAGCCATACTCCACCAGGGTGGTCTTGCGCGAGCGGTCGCCGCGATACATGCCGCCAATCTGGGGGACGGTGACGTGGCTCTCATCAATGAAGACGAGGTAGTCGTCAGGGAAATAGTTGAGCAGCGTATGGGGCGGTTCGCCCGGTTGGCGGCCATCCAGATGGCGCGAGTAATTCTCGATGCCCGGACAAAAGCCCATTTCGCGTAAGAGCGCGAGATCGTACAGGGTGCGCTGCTCCAGGCGCTGGCTTTCGAGGAGTTTGTCTTCCTGTTGCAGCCCTGTGAGCCGTTCTGCCAATTCCTCTTGGATGGCCTGGGTAGCACGCTTCATCCGACCGGAGGTGGTGACATAGTGGCTGGCCGGATAAATGGCGATTTTATCCAGCCGCCGCAGCACCCTGCCTCTGAGTGGGTCGATCTCGGCAATCGCATCAATCGTATCGCCAAAGAATTCAATCCGTACCGCCCGGCTCTCCTCATAGGCCGGAAAGACCTCGACCACATCGCCCCGGACCCGAAACGTGCCGCGATGAAAATCAAAGTCGTTGCGCTGGTACTGAATATCGACCAGCTTGCGGAGTAGCACGTCCCGGTCCACCTGGCTGCCCTCTTCGACAAAGAGGATGAGATCAAAATAGGACTCGGGCGACCCGAGCCCATAGATGCAGGAAACACTGGCGACGATAATGGTATCGCGCCGCTCCAGCAGCGCCTTGGTTGCGGAGTGGCGCATCTTGTCGATTTCTTCGTTAATCGAGGCGTCTTTCTCCACATAGGTATCGCTCTGCGGGACGTAGGCTTCGGGCTGATAATAATCGTAATAACTGACGAAGTAGCGGACCGCATTGTCGGGGAAGAGTTCCTTGAATTCATTATAGAGTTGGGCCGCCAGGGTTTTATTGGGCGCCATCACCAGTGCCGGCCGGTTCAGCCGCGCAATGACATGCGCCATGGAAAAGGTTTTGCCCGAACCGGTCACGCCCAGTAGTACCTGATGCGGCAGCCCGTCTTGCAAGCCTTGGGTGAGTTGATCGATCGCCTGGGGCTGGTCGCCCTGGGGCTGAAAGTCCGAGACGAGTTTGAAGGCGGCGTGGGCTGGCATGTCAGCGCATCATAGCAAGGAAGTGTGGGAGGGTCAGCCCTGGAAGCGAACGAACCGGCGCTCCCGTTGCAATCAGCGCAGGGTTATGGCTCACTACACGTATCCTAGCACAGTGAAGGAGGACGGTATGATCCAGCAGTGGTGGAACATCACACGAACAACGCTGAGCCTGCTCGCACTCGGAGCGCTGACGGTTACGCCCGTGGCATGGGCAGAACAGCACGCTGAGGGAGAGGCGGCCGCGGTACGGAAATTTACGGTCGTGAACGTCTTATACGAAGGCGCAAAAATGTTTGTTCCGTCCGTGCTGATTGCCGAGCAAGGCGACACGGTTCAGATCAAAGTGGAGAATAAGATTCCCGGCGACCCTCCCAACCACGGCTTTGCCATTCCGGCCTTTGGTGTCGAAGAGGTGGTCAACAGCGGCGAGACCAAGACGGTCGAATTTGTGGCCGACAAAGCCGGTCTGTTTGATGTGAAGTGTCAGCTCCACCCCGCCCACGTCTCTGCCCAACTGATTGTGCGTGAGGGGGGGGAAGTAAGGAGGAACGCAGAGTCTTCCTGCTGTTTGATGTGAAGTGTCAGCTCCATCCCGCCCACGTCTCTGCCCAACTGATTGTGCGTGAGGGGGGGAAGTAAGGAGGAACGCAGAGTCTTCCTGCTGCTCCGGGGGCAGTCTTGCGGGCTGGTGCCCTGGAGCAACGCCGTTCTGTTCTACGACGCCCCGCCCACCAAGGGGACAAAGCGGACCAGCCCCAAGTTTTCCTCGACAATCCGGCCGCTCTGTTTACGTAGTCTCAGCAGGTGCTGTTCCTCACCCCGGACGACCGGCAGCACCAGACGGCCACCCTCGGCGAGTTGTTCAATAAGAGCCGGCGGGATACGCGGGGCCGCGGCGGTGACGATAATCGCGTCATACGGGCTGTCTTTTTCCCAGCCGAGGTTCCCGTCGCCGAGAATAACGGCGATATTGTCATGGCCGAGCTGTATGAGTAACTCACGCGCGGAGGACATCAGCTGGGGCACAATCTCAATGGAATACACCTGTTTCGCCAGGAGGCTCAAAACCGCAGCCTGATAGCCTGAGCCCGTGCCGATTTCCAACACGCGCTCATCGCCTTTGAGTTCCAGACGCTCGCTCATGAGCGCCACGATGTAGGGCTGGGAGATGGTCTGTCCCTGTCCAATGGGCAGCGGGCCGTCGTCATACGCATGAGCCCGGTAAGCGGGCGGGATAAACAGATGACGCGGGACCGTTGTGAGCGCGTGTAAGACGCGTTCATCCCGGATGCCTCGGCTTCGTATCTGCTCTGTCACCATGCGGTTCCGAGCGGCTCTGAAAGAGGTGTCCTCGTGGCCGCTGTCAGTATTGGTCGTACAGCCCGTGTTCATCGGTAGACCACACCCCAGCCACCATAGAATAGGTATCAGCCTGATGACAGCGTTGCGGGGTTTAATTTTTCGTGCTCCTTCTCCCGTTCATGCTGACAGGCTCAGCCCTGATTGCGCCAGGCAAAGACGCTGGCCAGCAGCGTCGCGCTGAGCGCCGGACCCCAACCGGCCAGGGTGGGAGACAGGCTGCCGCCATAGCCGAGTGAGGCACACACCCCGGTCAACAGCACATAGCCGACGCCAAGGACAATGCTCACCAACAGGGTGACGGCCGGGCCCGGAAACGGCGGGCCGTGCAGAGCAAAGAACAGGACGATGGCTGGCAGCAGAATGCAGGCCAGGGGTGCGGCGTATTTGACGTTGAGGTCAACACGATAAGTGGTGACGTCATAGCCGGCCATTTCTGTCCCGATAATTTCCTGGGCCAACTGCCAGACACTCAGATGCATGGTGTCAAGCCGGATATCCGGGGCTTCTCCTAACTGGATAAGCGGCTCAGCCGGCTCGCGCTGGAGGCCGTCTTCCGAGATACGAATCCGCACCGGATCGTCGAGCTCCCACATCCCATCGCCGATGTGCTTAGCTCGGCGCGCATCGGTGCGGCTGAGGGGTAAACCCTGGTCTCCAAGTTCGTAGATTGACAGGTCGGTGGCTTCTTCCAGGGCCGGGTCGAGCCGGGTTGCCTGGGACACGTGGCTGCCGGCCCGGTACCAGACTATTTTCTGTAAGGCACCGGTGGGGAGCGCGTGATCCTTAATCTCTGTCTCTTTGAGGCGGTCGGCCAGGGCGTTTGAGCGCGGCACGATGGATTCGTTCAGGACAAAGGAGAGGGGTGTGACGAGGCCGGTAACGAGGAGAATGCAGGACAGCGTGCGAGTGGCAGAGATCCCGCACGCCCGCATGCCTATCAGTTCCCGGTGGAAAGACAGGATGCTGACGGTGAGGGCGGTTGCCAGCAGGAGGGCCATAGGAACGATTCGTGAGGCCAGCAAGGGGGTACGGGCGCTGTAGAATCGAAGGGCTTCGACTGGCGTGGCATTGTGACGGGCCAACCATTCGAGTCGTTCAAGAACATCAACCAGGAGATAACCCACGAGCAAAAAGCCGAAGGTCAAGCCCAACATGAGGAGATAGTGTTGCAGCACGTAGCGAGGCAGGAGGACCTGTCGTGTTTGGAGGACCGCTGGAGACGCTGGCTGAGCAGAATCCTGGGTCGGCTGTTCATCGGGGGTGCGCCGTTTTACCCAGGGCCGGTCTTGCCACCCGAGGAGGAGGGCAGCGAGTCCGCCGCCGAGCATATTGGGCAGCCAGACGCCCAGCCCGACGGTCACTGCCCCTGTCTGGGCAAGCCCGTCGCCGAGTTGGGTGAAACCGTAATACACCACGGTGAGAACCAGCCCCAGGACGCCGCCCGACGCGCGCGAGAAGCGTGGTCCCAGATAGGCGAGGGGCAGGGCCAGCAGGCTGAAGACGATCCCCGCGGCCGGGGCCGCGAAACGGCGGTGCAGTTCGGCGCGCGTGCGGCGAGCTTCTGGGCTCCCTCCCGCCAAGGCGGTTTCTCGCACGCGGTCAAGGAGCGCCCGCAACGAGAGACGGGTGAGCGGCTGAGCGGGCCAGGCCTCGGTGCGTTGTGTTTCCCGAAGTACGGTCTCAAAGGTTTGGAAGCGGGTCTCTCCACCGCCTTCCTGGGGGGAGAGGAGAATAACGCCGTCGTATAAAACAAGCCGAGCGGTTCCATGCGCCAGGGGCTGCACGCTCCCACGTTCGGCAAAAAGCGTCTGCCCGGCAAAATATTCCTGGCTGGTATCAGACACCCATAACAGTACGCCGCGCAGGGTCTCTCCACGCGCCGAAATTTCTCGGGCGATCATGCGCGCCTCACCAAACTCGTGCACGCTGCCGGGACGGAGCGCCACGCCGGGATTTTGCTGGATCATGCTGCGTAAGGCGTCATCCAGCGAGCGGAGGGCGGCCGGTGCGGTAAACAGCGAAAAGCCGAGTCCGAAGAGCGTCATGGCCGTGGCAAAGCTCAGAATCGGAAGCACCAAATGCCGACGGGCAAGACCGGCAGCCTCAATGGCAAGCAGTTCCCGGTCAGACCGGAGACGGCCCAGCCCGACCAGGGTGCCCACGAGCACGGCGAAGGGCAGGGTGCGAGAGAGGAGCGGGACCAACTCGTAAAAGGCGATCCAGCTTACCGCGGCAAGGCCCAGGCCGCGATTGATCACCAGGTCGGAGAAGCCGAGCAAATCCTTTGTTAGCACGAGCGCGGTCAGCCCGAATAACGCCCACAGGGTTGGTGCAAACAATTCGGCGACAATATAAAAGCCGAGCGGTTGGCCGAGTCGTCGCGGAGAGAAAGAAGGGCGCGCGCGCATTGCCGGAAGTCCATCTTTGATTGCCGACGGTCTTATCCTGCTTGATTCGTGGCTGGTTTTCTCTTATACCGGGCAGAATAATTCGGCTACTGTGCAGCAATCCATGAAGGCTATCATTTTAAGCGCGGGGCAGGGCAAGCGCCTCCTGCCCCTTACTGAAACAACGCCCAAATGCCTGTTACCGGTGGATGGCAGTCGGCCGGCTCTGGAAATCCAACTCCGGACGCTGGCCGCGTGTGGCATTCAACGCGCGACGGTTATGGTCGGGTTTGGGGCCGACAAGGTGGAACATTTTCTCACCCGCTGCCCGTTGCCAGAGATAGAAGTGACCACCCGATTTAATCCTTTTTTTGCGCTCTCGAATAATCTGGCCACGTGCTGGACCGCCATCCCGGAGATGACTGAGGATTTTGTTCTGCTAAACGGCGATACCTTGTTTGAGCCCGCGGTGTTAGAGCGCCTCCTGTTCGCCCCGTTCGCTGCTGTGAGTCTGGCGATTGATCGTAAGCCCAGCTATGACGCCGATGACATGAAGGTCTCGATTCGGCATGAGCGCACCCTTGCCGCAGTGGGGAAAACACTGTCACCGGCGGTTGTGCATGGCGAATCCATCGGGCTTATGACTTTTCGGGCCAGTGGGGTGCATGCCTTTCGGGTTGCCGTGGAGAAGGCCATGCGCGATCCGACCGCGCTCCAGCGTTGGTATTTGTCAGTCATTGATTCCATGGCCAACTCATCCATGGTCGAGGTTGCCTCCATCAAGGGCTTGTGGTGGGCCGAGACAGACACACCGGACGACTTGACCCAAGTCCGCATCCACTTCTCCCGTCTATCGGCTTCGCTGGCGGCGTTGACAGCCTCCCTGCCGAGCGTCGAGCCGTAATGCCCACGCCAACCTTCACGGGTTCCATTCAATCCCCCAGCAGAACGTCGAGGTAGCGCTCGACCGCGCGGCCAACGGAGAAGAACTGTGCCCGGTCGAGTAAGCGGTCCCGAGGGGGAGGATGGTCCAGCGTCGCCAAGATGGCATTGGCTAAGGCCGTGTCATCCCCCACAGGCACGAGCCTGCCATACGTTCCCCCGTCCAGGATTTCCGCCGGTCCGCTCGGACAATCCGCGCTCACCACTGGACAGCCACAGGCGAGCGCTTCGATAATGACGTTCGAAAGTCCCTCCCAGGCCGAAGACAGGACAAAGACGGCGGCCCGCCCAATATATGCAAAAGGATTGGCGATAAAACCAGGCAGAGCTATGTCATTTTCGATATTGAGTTTACGCGCCAGGGAGAGCAGCGCGTCCCGCTGTAGCCCTTTACCAAGAATGAGTAGCCGAACCGGCCGGGTCGCTCGAACACGGGTAAAAGCCCGGATCAAACACTCAAAATTTTTCTGGGGCTTGAGCTTGCCAATACCAAGGATAACCGGAGGAGCGCCCGGCGCGAACCAGGCGTGCTCAAGCGGCGCTTGGGCCAGGGTCATAAGGTCTGGACGAAAGACCGGGTTATAAATCGTGCTGATACGGGTACGCGCCAGCCGTATCGTTTGGGCCAGATCATCGGCTACGCCATCTGACACCGCAATAATACGGTCTGCCTCAGGATACAAACGGCGGGCCAGTTGGGGAAAGTTTTTCTCGGAGGCTCTGCCGGCCCGGGCCGTGGCAACGGACAGGTGATTATGAACGCTGATCACTACACGGGTTGACGCCGAGCTCAGACGCCGGGCCAGTACGGCCGCAATGTTGGGATAGCTGAGGGCGGATAAAAGGGCTGCCGGCCGTCTGTGATTCAGATACGCGGCCAGGCTGGGGACGGCGCCCAGAATCCAGGGTGCTCTGGGACGCAGTAGGCTTGTAGCCAGAGTCCCAGCGACACGCGGCATTTTCAGCATGGCGGGCAGCAATTGGCGGGCTGAACGAACCTTGAGGTCAATGAGATTGACCTTATCGGGAACTTCAGCCAAGAAATGGCCCTCTTTCCGACCCATCACCAGATCAACCCGATGGCCTTGATCGGCCAGGGCCGTGGCCAGGTTGAGCATGACCCGCTCTGCGCCACCACCGCCGCCAAACGAGCGGACAAACAGGCCGATATGTTGGCCGCTTGTATGGCTGGTGGGGCTTGCTGTATCGTTGACCGCTGACGTACCCATGCTTCCCCCATGTTGTCACGACGCTTTGTACCTGAGACAGTAAGCATTCGCTTCAGACGGCTCATCGAGAGTTAAATGCGTATTTTGGGCGTCAAACTTGCACCTGATACGGTAAGCTTTCGCCTTATCCGGAGGCTACGTTATCTGTGCTCCCACGCAGTTGGCAACCGGCTCCAGAGCTCACAACGGACCATGTTTACAACACGCAATGGGAAACGTTTCAAACGACTCATTCTGCGCGACACTGCACTGGCGGCTGAATTCGAGCGCAATTTGGAGTCATTCAAAGGTAGCCCTCATTTTCCGGCCGTTGCCATTCGGTACGAGCATGAACTGTGGCTCGAATATATTGAGGGCAGCCCGATTGCTACTGTCGATGTCGCCATAGTCGAAAAAGTAGCGGATTTCTACGCAGCGACGTATCGCCTCGGTGCTCAAGCCGTGAACATAGCGGAGACAGCTGTCTTGTACCGGCTCCGCCGTGATCTTTCTATCCTCAATCAGGTTGGCGTTCTCTCAGAGGCTGTCTATCGGAATCTCACTGCCGCGGCGGAGAAACTGGCCCCAGAGTTCGTCTGGATAGGATTCGACTATGTGGACGCCGTCCGCAAAAATTTCATCGTAAGCCACAGAGACGGACGGGTGTGTGGCGTTGATGCTGACAGTTTGCGTAAGGACCAATTGATCGGAACGGGCGTGACCAGCGCTTTGGCCCGTTGGCTCGGTCCGTTTCAAGACGCCTTTTTCCAGCATCTCTTTCGAGACGGTGTGCCTGACTTTCGTCCTTATCTGCCCTTTGTCGAACTCTGCTATTTCGCTGCCTGGACCAAGATGTATTTCTTTGAGAGAAAAAAGAAGCGGATCGACCCAGGACTGTTTGAGCGGTTTTGTGAGACGCGTTGAACTTCTCGCCGGCTTCCCACTTCTGAACGCTGACACCATTGGGGGGAGGCACGGCAGCGCCCAGGAAAACACTCAGCCAAGGTCAAGGCCGTACTCTTTGAGCAAGGTGCGGCTGATCACAATATTCTGAATTTCCGTTGCGCCGTCCATATAGTGGGTCATCTTGGCCAGGGCCAGGTGCCGACCAAGTGAGTGGTTGGTGCGTAAACCTTCTGCTCCCATGACCTGCATACACTGTGAGATACCGCTGAACGCCACGCGGCTGGCGAATTTCTTTGCATGGGCGGCCTCCACGACGGCATTCCCTCCCCGGTCCAGAGCCAGCGCGGCACGATAGGTCAGCAGACGCGCGGCCTCAAGCTCCGTTGCGACATCCGCGAGTTCCCATTGTAGACCCTGAAAGTTCAGAATTGGCTTGCCAAAGGCGTGTCGCTTTGCGCCATAGGCTAGGGCGGTCCTGAGGCTTGCCTGCAACATGCCACAACAGCCCGCCCCAACAAACGTCCGTGCCATGTTGATACCCCGCATGGCGGCCTTGAATCCGTCGCCTGGGCCGAACAACAGGTCGGTCCCGGAAACCGGACAGTTGGTCAGCGTGAGCCCCGTCACTCCCAGCGCCTGTCCACCCAGCATGGTGTACTGGGGGGTGCGGCCAAGACCTGGGGTATCGCCAGCCAGCAGAAAGCTGGCAATACCGCGCCAGCCTTGGGCGGGTGCGGTTTGCGCATACACGCCAAACACATCCGCACTGACACCATTTGTGATCCAGGCTTTCTCTCCACTCAGCCGCCAGCCGTCGGACGATTGCTCGGCCAGAGTGGTAATCGCCGCGGCATCACTGCCGGCACCGGGCTCTGTCAGGCAAAATGCCCCGATTCTTTCTCCTGCCAACATGGGGGGAACGTAGCGTGCGATTTGATCCGAGGTACCATTGCGGGCAATGGCGTTGAGCATATTGTTATGAACCCAGAGGCCAAAAGTAAAGGCAAAGCACGCCCCGGCCAGCTCCTCCAATACTTTGGCGGCCGCCAGGAAACTGGCGCCTTGCCCACCGCTTGATGTGGGTGCCAGCACGCCGGTGAGGCCCACGGTCGCCGCCTTCCGGAAGGCAGCGCGCGGCACTGCCCGGTTGAGGTCCCAGTCTGCGGCAAAGGGCGCAATTTTCTCACTCGCAAACGTCCGCGCCGTCTCAACCAAGCGTATTTCTTCGGGGCTTAACTTATGATCCATGCCTGTCCTCGTGTTCGTGACCCGGCGGTTGACGTCTCAAACCGATTCACCGTTTCAATGACTGCTCGCGCTCATCTGTATTAGCCTCTGAACACAGAAAGGTATTGTTTCCCCTTCTCGGTATCCAGCCACTTTTTGATGCATGTCTTATCAACAAGTTTGATCCCGTAACCAGGATGTTCATCCCATCCACCATACGAAAACCAGAACCATAATATCTGCTTGCTGCTTTTGTCGTTCTTGCAGGGTGTTAAAAAATCTTCCGTAACGTCGTATGGGTCAGGGCTCTTTTTGCATTGTCCTAGAATGCGGAGACCGTCACGGGTTTTACCAACCAGATCATAAATGCTGAGTGTGCGTCCGAGTAGCAGGCCGGTTGGAACATAGCCGTATTCAATAATGAGATATCCGGTACACAGCGATTCCCATTCCGTAGGACTGAGAAAATCAAGCCACGCGTCGGGTGTCATGGAGGCGTAAAATTCCCTTACTTCTTGCGGGTTGGAATATCTCACTAGAATTTTCAGAAGTTGAGTATAAACAGGCGCATGTTGATGCACATTGCCCCGACCGGCTGGCGCAAGCAAACGATACGAATCGGGCAATTCTGTTAGGGAAAAACGCTTTTGATTGATTACATGCCGGAAATGAAAGAGTTCTTTACCATTCGGATTGTTCAATTTGTTCAATTCGTGGTCGTTTCGGATTTGAATGCCTCCACACAACTGCCCGAGGCAAAGCGTGTCTTCGAAATACACCACAACCCAATCCTCTTTTTCTGTGATGCCCTTAAAACGCCGACATGTATGAAAAAACGAAGGTGTGTACTCCCAGCCCAGTTCTTGTTGTCTTGGAGTGCTGTTCATATATTCCAAGGCCGCGTCTTTGCCCCTCTCAGGGTCCTGGTACTGGTTGATTGCTTCGTTCAACTCTTCCGGCGACCAGGCTCCGTACCAGACACCAACTTGGTGCTTTTCCCACGCGCATTTTGAGTGATCAGTGCCGTCCACATCTTTCCCGCGAATGCAAAAAATCCTGAAGTCATTGTCCAAGTCGGCCATGCAGCATCTCCTGTGTATGGATATGAGAAATTGGTGGTGTTCCCTCAATCACTTCACGATGCCGTGCAGCCGCCCGGCCTCTGGATGCCGGATCAAGTCCGGCATGACGAGCGCGTAACGGCATGGCTACAATCATGAAACGCGCTTGAAGCGTGTTTCTTCGGCGCTTAACTCATGCTCCATTGCGGTCCTCGTATTCGCTCCAGCCGGCAGAACTCCTCAACGCCCTGCAAGCGGGTGAGGGGCGGCTACCATTTTTCTCCAAACGGGCGTAACTCAACCAGAAACGACCAGGCCGACTTGGGCTGATGGGCGGTATGAAAAACCGTTTCCGCCAAATCCGCCGGCTGGGCAAAGAAATCCTTGGGCTTGTCGGGGAAGGCGCGCTTGGCAAATGGCATATCGATCAAGGCATCAACCACAATATAGGCCACATGAATCCCGTTCGGCCCCAACTCGCGGGCGAGGCTTTCGGCCAGGATACGTTGTCCGGCTTTGGTTGGTGACCAGCCGACAAAGTTTGGCGTGCCACGCTGCGCGCCCGTATTCCCAGTGACCATGAGAGCACCGGAGCCGCGCTCTACCATCGCCGGAGCTAACTCCTGGGCCAGGATCAAGAGGCCAGCGGTATTTATGCGAAAATTGAGGCTAAAGTCCTCCATGCTGATGTCACGATAATGTCCTAACGTCGCTCGCGCCGCGTTGTACACGACGACTTCCGGGAGTCCGTGCTCGGTGACAATATGGTTGAGCGTCCGACGGAATGCTCCCTCGTCGGCGACATCAACGGGAAATCCCGCACTCCCCTGAATTTCAGCGGCCCAGGCCGCCAGCCGGCCGGCATGCCGGGCAATCATCGACACCCGGTAACCACCGGCCGCAAAGCGACGCACGCATCCCATGCCTAAACCGGGCCCAACGCCGATAACTAAACAATGCGGGGTGGTCGTCATAATAAGTTCCTCTCACGGTTAGGAAAGCAGGGAGGTATTATTGCTGGAAGGTTCTCCTAGCGTAAGGCTGCGCCGAATGCCTAGCTTAATACCCTTTCATATTTTCACCGAAAAAGCGCTTTAATTTTTCGACCGGTCCAAAGCGACTGACCACCACAATAAAGACCTTGCGCAGCCGGTCTGCCGGGCACTGAAGGGGCCGCATGGCGTGCCAGGATCTGCCGTTGCGGGCGAAGAGCAGGCTGGAATTGCCCATGGCGTGTGAGGCTGAGACGCTCTCAAATTCCTCTATTTCTGGCGCGGAGTTGCGCGGGAAGCGACCTCCGTCGTTGAGGAGCAAGGTCTGTCCTCCCCAGCTTGGGTCCCAATCCTGCTCGGTATTGAAATAAAAAATATGCGATCCAAGCTTGTACTTGGCATCGCAATGCGGCGAGATGGAACAGCCGCGCGGGGTGTAGTGCCAGTGAAAGCGTAGTTCGAAGGCGCGCGTGCCGAGTAAACGACCGAGAAAATCCTGATAGGTCGAGCCACGTAACTCGGCAATAAAATCTTTCCATTCTTGGGCCACCGGTAGGACGTCGTGGTAGGCTAACATAAAACGATCATGACTGCGCTGGCCGTGGGCGCGCTGTCTGCCAGAGCTGGGTGTGAACTGTTCTTGCACAGGAAGATGGGCCAAAAGTCTGTGATAGCCTTCTGGGGTGAGCAAACCCCGCGGGTTGATCCAGGGATAGGGCTGCTGTGCTTGGAAAGATGCTGGGTCAATAGCATTGAGCCGGTTGAGATCAAGATAGCGCATGAGAGGTATCCTACTCCATCCACTGCCGCTGCCAAGCCTGATATTCCATCAGGGCCGGAGTGCCTATCCCACCCCCGGACGATCCTTTGACCGGGGATGCCGCTGTCCGAGCTTCGTCTTCAGCCAGCGTTGCAGTTTTGGAGCCCGGCGGAGGGAATAGTGGCGGCGTGGGACGGCGTTCTGGTCAAACTCGTACACAAAGGGTTCGCCCGTCAGGGGGCGCTTCACCCGTGGGACATCTACCTCTGCAATCCCGTCTAGATACGTGGTCAGGGCGCGCAGGCTGTTGCCATGCGCCACAACGAAAATCTGTTGACCGTTCTTGATCTTCGGGACAATGACGTCGTGCCAGTAAGGCAGCACTCGGGTACGAACGTCCTTCAGCGTTTCCGTACGTGGCAGTTCAAGGTCTGTGAGGTCGGCATAGCGCGGGTCATGTCCGGGGAAGCGTGGGTCGGTCGGGTCCAAGGCTGGCGGAGCAATATCAAAATGCTGCTGCCAGACCACGACCTGCTCGTGTCCGTACTGCTGGGCGACGTCTTGTCGGCTGAGTCCTTGCAGCGCGCCGTAATGCCGCTCATTTAATTGCCAGCTCGTATGGACTGGGAGCTGCAAGCCCTCAAGGTTGAGGGCGGTGAGGACAATCTGCAGCGTGTCTGTCGCACGCTGTAAACATGAGGTAAAACACACGTCAAAGGAAAATTCACCAGCCCGGATGAGTTGGGCGGCCCGTCTGGCCTGCTCGTGTCCGTGTGGACTGAGCGGCACATCGGCCCAGCCGGTGAAACGACGGGCCTGATTCCATACGCTTTGGCCGTGACGCAGAAAAACGAGTGGGGTCATGGCTGTACGTGAAATCCGAGTAAGCGGCGAATCTGTTGGGCAACCGTCGCAAACTCGCGCAGGACGGGACGCGGGGCGAGATCGACCGGGGCACCAAAAAAACGGGCGATACCCCGCTGCACTAACGCTTCGTGCAATGCGTGCAGATCCCGACGTGGTTGGACAAGGCCGCGTTCGATCAAGCGTGCACACAGATAGGACAGGCCTCGCTGAGGCCGGACGCTGCCGCGTGCGGTGAGCTGTTTTGCCCGGGCTTGATTGAGTACCCATTCCTTACACCGTCCCACGATATCGTGTGGTCGTTCTGGCAAAGGATAAATATAGAGCGGGATGTCGGTGGTCGCCGCTTCCGCCAGCATGGACTCGCTCTCGCCGGTCACGATTAAGACATCGGCGAGCGCGAGATAGCCCAGATACGGATTGGCCTGTTGGCCGGGCTGCCAGGTATACACAAAGTGCAGTGATCCGAGTCCCTCGCGTAAGGCTTCGCTTGCGGCCTGGCCGGTCCGACGGCTCGTGGTGGCAAAGACGGTACCGTTAACGCGGGCGGCAAACGCGCGGACTTCCGCTCCCATTTTTCGCGCAATCTGCGGATCAAACTGGTAGAGGGCGGTTGCGCCACCGACCAGAAGCATAATCCAGGGATGCGGGGCGTCTTGGACCAGATGCCGCCATTGCGCCGCTCCCTGACGAAGCCGCTCAGGACTGACGTGAGTCAGCGGAGCGAGGGTCTCGATACGGCGGGGATGCGAGGGTAAACGAAAGTGGGTGCAGGCGACACTCACATCTGTTGGCTGGCGCGGACGGCTCCCTTTGCGACCGAGCACCACGAGCCGGGTCCGTCCTCCGCTCTGCTGCTGAATCCAGCGGGCGACCCGTGCCGGTCGCCAGCCAGCCGTAAGAATCAGGTCAGGCCAGGGGGGAGGGAGCGGGTCTGAGCGCAGGGTATCCAGGCCAAAGCGGGTGGCGCAGTGTGTTCCGGTGAAGCGACTATGGAGATTTGTCCATGCACGAAAGCGTAGCGTCTTGGTCGTGTATGGCCAACCCAGCGCCTCGGCTAGGCCGAGGATTTGGGTGGTATGTCCCGGCTTGTGGGCGGTCAGGACCCACACCACGGGTTGGCGGCCAAGATTCCCCCCGGAACACCCGCTGACCGAGGATGGTCGGTCTGTTGGTTGTTGCCTTCTGGGCGGGGATTGCAGCGTGAGGTACCACTGCACGTTGGAGTAGCGGAGGCTGAGGCCGTCCAAATGTGTCTGCCACCAGGGCAGCGGTCGCGCCCGGCCCTGGAGACGTGTGCCGTTTAGCAGGCGTCGTTCATACGGAACAGCGCTGACCGAGACAGATACAAAGTGGCGGGCATGACGAAAGAGTTCTTCCAACATCCACGGGACATCTTCATCGGGAAGAAAATCCAGGGTATCCGTACAGACAACGCCGTCTACCGCTTCGCAGGAGGAACGGGCTGACGCGGCAAAGGCTGGATTGTAGTGGGACACCACCGGACCCTTGCCGCTCGCGAAAAAGAGATCGAGGCCAAAGGAATAATCCAGCAGGGTGCGACTCTGGGTTGCTACGATGATTTTTTCTGTATGCTCCTGAAAGTCGCCGATGTGACCATTCCGGGTCGCTTGCAGCGAAAAGGCTGGCGGGGTCGCGTCCCGTAGGCGAGTGCACAACGCCTGGTATCGGGCACTGGGCCGCTGGGCCTGAAAGACTTGGTAGCCTGCTTCGTTTGCGGTCTGCTCCAGGTCAAACCAGATATGTCCAACGGGATTGCGTTGGTAGGCGAATCGCTGGGGAAACGGCTGCCAGGGCTGGGCGTGAATCGTCGTATAGTGCAGCAGCTTGGAGCGTTTCGGATCATACTCATCGTCCCGCGCGTTCCAGTGTGGGTCAAGCGGGCCCCACAGACCGGGAACGGCGCGCGCCTCAGCCTCCAGCAGCTTGCGCCGCTGCTGTTGGGCGGCCTCCAGCGTCCAGACTGCGGCCATCCGTTCACAATCGATCAACATCACCGAAGTATCGTGATCGTGAATGGACAGAAAACCGGAGTTGCCCATAGCAGTGTCAAACAACTTGCCTGGGTCGGCCAAATAAATTTGATCGGTATCATTATAGATGGCACGCCCGTGACCCTCGGCAAAATATGGGATGGCGAAGCGGTAGTTGGTAAAGCCCGTCAGCCAGCCTCGACGGTCAAAACCGGCCAAATCTTTCATCAGGTATAATTCATAGATCCGCGACGGATTGCGGACCTGTTCAATCGACCAGGTAAAAATACGCTCGGCTCGATACTGGCCCGGTTCCGTCCCGACAAAGATGCGAACCGGCGGCTGCTCGCTCGGAGTCATCCCCTCTCGGACACCGAGGACGACACTTTCGAGTTGGGTGCGGGTGCCCGGTCTGGTATATGGCTCTATCCCTAGCAGTGACGCCACTCTCTTGTGCAGTGGTGTTGAAAAACCCGAAGCGTCCATAGCGTGATAGCTCCGCCTCTTACGCAATTTTCTGTACGTAACGAGGCGAAGCGGCCGCGGCAACTGGCCTGAGCTGGCCGGCCTCCAGTCGATAAACATGGTCAGCAATATCCAACAAGGCCGGCTGGTGGGATATCGCTAGGATAGTCATCGTGCCACGCAGTCGCTGAACGGTCTGGCAAATAGCGGCCTCGCTCTCAGGGTCAAGCGCGGTGGTGGCTTCATCCAAAATAAGGAGTTGAGGCGCATGCACGAGAGCCCGCGCAATGGCAATCCGCTGTCGCTGGCCACCGGACAACCGCGCGCCTCGCTCTCCGACCCGCGTGAATATCCCGTCCGGCAAGCCTTGCACAAACTCCCACGCGCTGGCGGCGCGTAAGGCCGCTTTGACTGCGGTCTCCTTCAGCGCGGTATCGCCCAGCGTCACGTTGGCAACGATACTCTCGTGGAGCAGCAGCATTTCTTGAGGGACATAGCCGATGGCCGTCCGCCACGCTCTGAGATCAATTGAGGTGAGCGGCACCCCGTCAATAAGGACTGCACCACGCTGGGGCTGGAGCAAGCCGGCAATCAGGTCAATCGTAGACGTTTTCCCCGTTCCTGACGGGCCGATAAGAAGTGTCACTTCTCCTGCCGGAATAAGGCACGAGGCCCGCTCAAGGATGGGTTTCTCCGTATAGGCAAAGCTGACTTCTTGCAGGCGAATACCGCGGATGAGCTGAGGTTGACGGGTGCCGGTGTTGACTTCCTGGGTCGCGTCTGACTGTTGGAGGGTGTCTTGCAGAGACCAGTAGGCGCTCTCCCGAGTGGCCATGCGCTGATACTGGCGCTGGGCCTTGTTCAGGCTGCTCAGGGTCCGCCCGAACAGGAGCACCAGCATAATCACCGCGTCCAGCGACAAGGCCCACTGCGTGAGCGCAATATACAGGCCCCCAACCAGACAGGCGATCAGCAGCGGGTCCTGCAGGGCCCGGAGCGCCTCTTTACTCAAGACTTCACGCTGGAGCGCGCGGTTTAAGCGTTGGGTACTCCGTTCGAGCAGGGGACCGACCTGGGTCTCGCGTCCCATAGCCTTGAGGGGCTTGACCGTGTACAGCACGTCGGTCAGTTGTCCGAGCACCCCCTTGAGCAGAACGGTCTGACGGGCTCCGGCCCGCCGTGCCAGCCGCACGAGGCGATGTAATCCAAAGACGATCACCACACCAAAGAGTGCGGCCGCCAGGGTGGCCTGCCAGGATACGGAAACGGCCAGGGCGACGTATAAGATGGTTTGGATACTGAAGGCCAGAATCGTGACGGCGTACAGATAGGCTTCAGAGGCCCGAGTGGCTTCGGTCGCAAACGCATTGGCAAAGCTGCCCACTGGCTGACGGACATAGTATTCCCAGCGTGCGGCAAGGAGCGAGCGCAACAGGGAGAGGCGTAAGTCGGTGGCGACATGGGCGACCGTATAGCCTACCTGCTTTTGGGCAAGCAGGACAAACCCGGCTTTGAGGACCATCCCACCGATGATGAGCAGGCACAGCAGGCCGATACTTGGCTGGAGCCCAAAAGTCGCGAGCACCTCACGGCTGGCCTGTTCCAGGCTTGTTGGGGCAGTGTCTGGTGACGGCGCTGGACTGTGGGCCCGTGTTGCGAGACTCAAGAGCGGTAAGAGGCTGGAGAAGCTGATGCCTTCCGCAAAGGTGGCGAAGATGAGACAGGCCAGCGTGAGGGCACTCCGACCAGGATAGGCGCGGGCAAAGGCGAGGAGGAGGCGCATCGCCAGATAGAGATAGAGGCTGGAGATAGAGACACACCTATCCCGCTCCCTCTTCTCTCTCCTTTCCGTTCCAGAACTGCACCAAGCGCAGGGAGTGCAAGCCAAGGGAAACGACCTGCCACACGACGATGACGACAAAGGCCACCACCGGGAAGCCCAGCAGCAGGCCGGCCATAAAGAACGGAACATTGATGTTCCGGCGCGAGATAAACGTCCGCATGCGCTCATCAAACGGCGTACAGCCATGAATGGATTGGCCGACCCGCGCACTGAACAGACCGGCCACAAGACGATCCAGGGTATAAAAGACGGCCATCCAGACCGCAAGCTGCATCACGGGAGCGGCGCTGTCTCCTGCCCCTAACGCCCACGCCCAGGCAAAATACCACACTGGCGGATGGATGATGTCCAAGCCGTGATCCAAAATATCGCCCAGCTTGGAGGCGCTGAAGGTCAAACGAGCGAGCTTGCCGTCAACAGAATCCAGCACACTCATCGTATACGCCAAGGTGAAGGCCGTTACCCAATAGCCCTGAGCAAAGAAGGGCACGGCCAGGGCGGTAAGGCCGACATTAAAGAGCGAAACCACGTTGGGATGAATCCGCCAGCGCGCCAGCGGACGGACGGCCTGCCACACTAAGGGCGGGTAGACATATTTGGTAAAGAAGTCGGTCGAGCCCTTGTAGTTGGACCAGAACAGAAAACGTTCCGCCCGGTCCCGGCTGGCAGGGTCCGCAATACGAAACAGATAGACGGGCAGGTCGCGCCGCAGTTTTCGAATATAGGAGGGCACGTCAGTCAGGCGTAACTCCTGTACGCTTCCGTGCTGCAGGACTTTTTGGGCAAGCTCCGGCAAGGAGCAACTGGCGGCACGGATTGAATTCGGAAGCGGCACGTCTCCTTCCAGGCGCAGGATTGCGGTCTGCTCCGCTCCCATTTCTCCTCGTGCTACCCAGGAACCAGGCAGTTCAGCAAGATGGCGCAGGAGCCGACTGTCAAGAACCGCGTCGGCCTCCAAGATGAGTAAAGGGTCGTCCTGCGGCAGACTGGTCCGATATTCCACCGGCGTTCGAGAGACATGACCCCACTGGAGCGGAAGATGCCGGACAAGATGCGCGGGGAGAAGCGAAGGCAAATTGGCCGTCTCAGCGGCAAGCTGAACATAGACCTCTGCCGGTTCCAGGCCCGCCTCAAGCAGCGTATGGAGCTGTCGTTCGAGCAGCGTCATACCGAAGATACGTAGCTCGCTCCTCGGATTCGTTGCGTCAATCCAAATACGCAAAAGATACCCTTCCCCTGAATATGGTGTAGTCTAGCTGGGCGGTGATGAAGGGGAAAGGGAGGGGACCCGTCGTTCATGAACTGTCGAGGCTTGGAGATTCACTCTATAAAACAGGAATTGCATCCTGCTCCACACGGTCTACAATGCCCGGCGTGACCAGCGCAGCAGTTCAGCAGACAGAGGAAAGTGTCTTGCCTCCTATCACGGCCCTGGTTCTTGCCGGACGGCGCGGTCCGAAGGATAGCCTGGCTCACGCCGCGGGTCAGAGTCACAAAGCCTGTATCGCGGTTGCCGGTGTTCCGATGATTGTGCGGGTGCTTACCAGCCTGCGGGCGGCCAGACTGGTGCAGGACATTGTGGTCAGCATCGACGATGCTTCGGTCTTGGCCGACTGTGCGGAAGCAGGAGGGGGCAGGTTCCACGCCAGTCAATCCTCTCCGGCGGCGAGTGTTCTGGACTACTTTGAAACGCACGGAGCGCGGGGTCCCGTGCTGGTGACAACGGCTGACCATGCGCTGCTTACCCCCGCCATGGTCGAGTATTTCTGTGCTGCGGCCCAACATCGTGATGCTGATGTCGTTATTGGGGTGGTCTCCGCTTCACTCTTTCGCGCGCAGTATCCCGAGTCACACCGCACCTTTCTCCCCCTGGCGGATGAGAGCTGGGGCGGAACCAATCTCTTTTTGCTGCGGACCCCACAGGCGGCTCGGGCGGTTCGGTTTTGGGTGCACGCCGGACAGTTTCGGAAGCGGCCCTGGCGGCTGGTGAGTATGTTTGGATTGGGAAATCTGCTCCGCTTCCTCCTTCGTCGGCTCGACCGCTCCACGGCCCTGGTCCAGGCTTCCCGCGTCCTAGGGGTGCGGGTCGGCCTCGTCGAGATGTCGTTTGCCGAGGCGGCTATTGATGTGGACACCCCTGATGACTTGGTGACAGTTGAACGGATTCTGGCAACCCGCGCCTCATGCGTCCGAACGGGCGGCTCAATCAGACAGGAAAACCGCGTATGCCCAAGAAGCAGGACCTCGAAACCATGATGGAACAGACGGAGCATCCGTTCAGCTCCCCAGCGTTTGATACCTTTACCGCGGCCTGGGCGGTCTCACAGCGCAAAAAGAAAGCCGCAGAAACTCTGGACCGAGCCGAGGCCCAATCCACCCCGGACGCACAGCCTGACAAGACCCCGGCTGTGGAGAATGACCCGGAAGTTTTACGCCGAAAAACGGAAAACATGTTTCACGGTCCTGTGCTCGATACCTTTACTGCGGCCTGGGCAGCCTCAAAGGACAAGATTAAAACCCGCCCGGCACCCAGGCCGGACAATGAGCATATTGTCCGCCAGATTTATACTCATCTCCGTATGGCCGGGATGCAGGGCGATCTTACACCCATCCTCCAGCCGCTGTCGGACGATGTGGAATGGCAGTCACCCGGACCTGAGGCGATCCCCTGGGCCGGTACCGTCCGGGGGCGGAAGCAGGTCGTACGGTGGTTTGCCTCGCGCGGAAAAGCGCTAGAAATCGAACAATTTGTGCCCAAAGAATTCATTACGCAGGGCAATCAGGTGATCGTGATGTGTGAGGAACGTAGCCGGGTGAAGGCCACCGGAAAAAGTTACGACGTGGCCGTAATGGCCGCCTGGACCCTGCTGAACGGTGTGGTCACCCATTACCGTGAGGCGTATGATACAGCGACGGTGCTGGCGGCGTTGCAGAGCGGTCAGGATAGATGACTCAACTCTCATGATTTTTCTTTAATTTCTTCTTCTGGCTCAGATATGTCTTGTTCCTCAACCATCTCGCTCATGACTAACCGTCCCCACTTTGTTTTAAGAAGGTTGGAGGCTTGGGATAACGATAACCCGTTCTTCTTTTGTCTCTGGATTCCGCACTACGACCTCGGTGTAGCCTTGGCCCGCTTGTACCTGCAATGCACGACTGATTTGGAGTGATTCTCGAACCGAGTCTGCCATTGAGGCAAAATGGCCCTGTTCGGTGATATTCTTCAGACTATCCAAACTCCGCTCATCAAAGCTAAAAACAACACGACGAGTCTTTGGCATATTGTCCCTCCTTCTTGTGTCTATAAGTAGCACCTAGAGATGTTAAATATGTCAACTGATAGATATCATATTAGATATCAGTATGGGCGTATATCTCTACAAATTGAGAAAAAATCTCAATCGACCTACTGAAAGATTTATAGAAAAAGGGCGGCAGATTCCCAATACTGAGGCGCTACACCGCGTTCCGCCGGTCCTGAGCTTGTCGAAGGGCTCTCAGCACGAACGACCCCTCCATTCACCCTGAGCGTAGCACCAGCGAAGTCGAAGGGACTCGGGGAAGGCCGGTGATACAAGAGTCCTCACGCGTCTCGGAGAGGGGCGGGGTAGGTGGCCTTCGGAGCGGTTGACGCCGGCAACGAAAAAGCATTCTCTTATGACATCAACACGAACAGCAAAAGGAGGTCCCACGCCGAAATTATCAGTGGTCGAACATGACGCATTTCTCCGGGAGCGGGGGCATTTGGCCCGGCTGGCTACCCTTCATCGGCCTCTGGGCCACGCGTTTTTATGAGCAAGGATCCAAGATGCGCGAGTAGCTTGCCAGCGGCGGCGGGCGGGGAGACGCTAAAGGTAGGGTAGCCGAGAGATGTAGGCGTGTGTTGCGCGTTATGGCTAGCCCCGTGCCCTGCCCCATTGGAGATAGGGAAGCTAGGTCGCCTGGAGCGCTTCTGCGGTGTCCGGATTCTTCGGAGCGGGAGCCGGGCGAAAGTACTGCTCCCTGTCCGAGGAGCGCACTGTAATGTCTTTGATCTCGGTCCCGTGGAGGAGGGTGAGAGTGATATCGGCCCCAGCCTCCCCAATCGCCCACATCTTTCGATAGAAGTCCGCCTGATCTTTAACCGGCTGGCCGGCAACCTTGAGGACCAGATCGTTGACCTGCACCCCGGCTTGTTCTGCCGGTCCGTCCGGTGCGACAAACATAATAATCAGCTTATCGCGGAATTCCTCGGTAAAGAGTCCGAGCCAGGGCCGAGGGGCTGCCCTGGTGCGGCCGGTGCGAATCAGGTCGGTGAGGATGGGTTTGAGATGGTCAATAGGAACAAACATATTCCCGGCCAAAGACTCCCGGCCGGGCAGGGCGTCATTGACGAGCAGCGAGCCGATGCCCAGGAGCTTGCCGTCCGGTCCGATCAGCGCAGCGCCGGCATAGCGGGGATGTGGCGGCGCGGTGAAAATGGCGTCTTCGAGCAGGTATTCCCAATAGCCTGCAAATTCCCGCCGCGAGGTCACCAAAGTCGGGCGCACCGAAGCCGCATTGCTGTCGCTGGCAATAATGACTTCTGTTCGTTCCGCTAGGTCAGAGGACCTGCCGAACGGCATGGGGGTGACGTTGAGTGGTTCGTTCGCGCGCAAGAGCCCAAAGCCGGTTTGCGTGTCATGGGCAACAACGGTGGCCGGGATGCGTCTCCCCTCCATGCCCGTGACCTCAACCCGGCGGGCTTCCATGACTAAATAGCCGATGGTGAGAATATGACCCTGCGTATCGATGACCACGCCGCTCCCGCTGCGTTGTTCACCAAGAAACCGGGCCGTGCGTGCACTGGCCGGGATCTCGGCATGGATCGTCACCATAGCCGAGAGGACCTCGCCGGCGACGGGCGCCGGAGCGGCCAGCCGCGGGCTGAACACTGGGCTCAGGAGACCGACAAAGAACAGCAGCAACGAAGATGGGCACTTCTTCATAATCAGACTCTCAGTACAGACTGCTTTGCTTCTAGCTCCAGGTTTGTGGAAGAGTCAAGAGTGAGGTAGTGCGAGAGATTCTGCTTGGCAGCATGGTGGAAACTGGTCGTTCCCGAGTCATACCCGCGGGCGGTCAAGGTGATCTGAAAATGCCTCCGCCCGTTCACCTCGCCGTGTGGCTTGATCCGATACAAGTGGTAGCGTGAGCGCCGCTGCGGCCGCCGACCAATCGCCGCGGAGGCTGGGACCCCGACAACGGGAATCGGTCCCCAGGGCCCGCGGATACTCGCCATGACTGTGCGGTGAACATGGCCGTGCAGAATAAGCTCTGCGCCGGTTCTGGCGAGCACGGCCCGAAAGTCAGCCGCGTCGGTGAGGCGGCGGCGGGCCGCGATGGCGATGGGTTGAGGCGGATGGTGAATGAGCACGACCCGACACAGGGGCGTGTTTGCCAATGCGTGGAGGAGCCGCTCAAGTCGGTCGAGTTGCGTCTGACCTATCGTCCCTGAGGCGTAGAAGGGGGCCGTTGCTCGCGCGGTTGAGACGCCGACGAGAGCGATCTGTCCGCAGATCCGAAGGGTTGGAAACTCGGTTGGCGGAAAGTCTGAAGGAAGCAGCGCGGGGTCTGGCAGCGTCTCCGTCGGGATATGCGAGCGCATATAGTCACCCCAGTACGCCCACGGAGAAGCCTCGCTCTTGCGCGTATAGGTGTCATGGTTGCCTGGAATAAGGGAAACATGCTGTGGGCCGCCCATTTTTCGCAACCACGGGAGGGAGACGGAAAACTCGTCTGGCAGCGCAATATTGGTCAGATCGCCGGTAATGACCACATGGTCCGGCCCGTGCGCGTGCAAATCGTCGACCAGCGCGGCCAGGACTTCGGGCCGATATTCCTTACGGCGGCGCAGGGACCACGACAAGGCTCCTAAGAAGCGCTTATTCAGGAAGTCTAGCGGCCGCCGGACCCGGACCGGGGTGACGTGCAGATCTGATAAATGGGCAAGCGTAAAGGTTGGCATGGTTTTTCGCTCCAGACAGCTCTCTCCAACCTATACCACCTCCCTGGCGTATGATAAAACCGCTCACTGTCATGCTGTGATCCGGTCAGAGCCGCAGCGTGACAGTGAGGAGCGATATGAAGCCGGTGGCGGGAGCCGAGCGTGTTCGGGTGTGGCTTGCTGAGTCTGCAACTCAGGCTGAGAGCGGTCGCACTGAGCCGGGCGAAGTGTGGGGCCTCTCACCAGCAGAGCGTCTGTGCCGCACCCTCCGCGCCGCGGGTGTCTCTGATACGCAGATTGCGTTGGGAACCTCCCGTCCTCCGGTTTTCTCTGACGGTCCGCTCCTGGTGTTCCGCACCGATTATGTTTTTGACGAACGCTTAATCCGCGCCCTGCTGGAGAAGGGTCTTGAGCACGGCGGTGTCTGGAGCCTGGCGCTCGTCGATCCAGACGCACCCGCAACAATTGTCGCGCTCGTCACAACAGGGAGTCAGAGAGAGGCGCTGATCCCCTGCTTCCCCGGTGTGGAGGATGCGCAGCGGGAACACCTGCACTGCCGGGTTCCCAATGACCTTGTTTCCGCCTATTCCTCGGCACTACGCAAATACGACCCTCCCTATCTGATCCGGGTGTATGCGGACTCCTTGACGCAGGTTGAAAATCGCATGTTTCGTGCGTCGTATAAGGGGATTACCGACGTGGTTACGAAGTGGGTCTGGCCGTTGCCCGCCCGAGCCGTTACGCGCCTGCTGGCGCGTGCCCATGTTTCTCCCAATATCGTGACCGGGCTCAGCTGGGCGTTGGTGGGCGTGGCGACTTGGCTCTTTATTCAGGGGCAATTTGGTCTTGGATTAGTATGTTCCTGGCTCATGACCTTTTTGGACACCGTGGATGGCAAGCTGGCCCGCGTCACCTGCACCTCAAGCCGAATGGGCCATGTGCTGGACCACGGCCTTGACCTCGTCCACCCGCCATTCTGGTATCTCGCCTGGGCGATGGGCTTGGCGGGCAGCTTTTCTCCGGCCCTGATCTGGCATGACCCGGTCGTGGCGATTATCGTTGGCGGGTATATTCTCGGACGGCTGCTCGAAGGGCTCTTTCTGCTGACGTTTCACCTGGAAATTCACTCGTGGCGGCCCATCGATTCGTTTTTTCGGACCATTACCGCACGCCGGAATCCGAACCTGATCTTATTAACGCTCGGGACACTGGTCGGTCGTCCCGACCTGGGCTTCTGGCTCGTTGCGGTCTGGACCATCTGTTCTCTGGGGTTTCACACGCTACGCCTAGGTCAGGCCGGTATCCAACGCTGGCGCGGTCGGCCGATTCAGACCTGGCAGGAAGTGAGGACGCCCGCATGAGAACCGGGGTATCGGCGCGTGGGTTCCAGCGCAGGCCGTATTGGTCAGGAATGATTCTGGCCGACCGGGGGCTGCTCGTGGACAGGATGGGACGGTCTGCATTCCGGGGCTTCCGTGCGACTCGGTCTCTTCAGTAATTGTCAGGCTGGTCTGAGCCGCGGTTCTCTGGGCGCGATTAAACAGGTCCTCAAGGACGCGCCTGAGGTCGTACATGTGACGACGCGGTCGAGTGCAGATGTGCCCGAAGCGCTTGCCTGCCTCGCTCGCCAGGGTGTGACCCTCCTTGCTGTGAATGGCGGAGATGGAACGCTGCAACGCGTCTTGACTGAAGTCCTGGCAGGCTCAATCTTTGAATCGCTGCCGGCTATTGCGCCTCTACCTGGCGGACGAACAAATATGAGCGCTGCGGATATTGGCAGTACTGCTTCGCCCGCCGCTGGCCTCATTGCTCTGCTCCGTGCGCTGCGGACCAATACGCTGGAGCGGCGCGTGGTAAAGCGGCCGGTGTTGCGCGTCGACTCCAGCCCGGGCACGAGCCCTCAGTATGGCATGTTTTTCGGTGCAGGTGTGATCCAGCGGGCGCTCACCTTTAAGCATCAGCTCTATCCCAAGCGGCGTTTACAGGGCCTGTTCGGTGCCGGCCTTTTTTTAGGCGGAGCCCTCCTGCGGGTGGTGAGCGGTTCGTCCACTGGAATTTTTACCCCTGATGACATTAGTCTGGCATTCAATCACAAGGTAATGGAAACGCCCACAGACCGGCTTGAAAAAAAGCCGTTTCAACTCGTGATGGCGACCACGCTGGAACGGCTCTTCCTGCGTCTCCGTCCGTTTTGGGGAACCGAAAAGGCCCCGCTCCGTTTTACTGCCGTTGCGGCCAAGGCCGCGCGGAGCCCGGTTGCGGTCTGGAAGGTCTTACGTGGGCTGCCCCCGCCGCCGTTTGTGCTGGACTCAGGCTATTGCAGTCACAATGTGGAGCGCCTGACTATGCAGTTGGACTGCGGTTTCACCGTTGATGGCGAACTCTTTGAGCCGCATCCTGGTCGGACCCTGCATCTTGCGACGGACCGTCGACTCCGTTTTATTCGAGCCTAAGTATGCGAGACGAGGCGCAAGCGCCGCTGCCGGCCCTGACGACTCTCTTGGCCCAAGAGTGGACCCAGCCGGTGCCTGAAGCCGCCCAAGTGGTGGCCGCGGAAATCCACCATCGTCATGCCGAGGCGGTTGACGCCGTACTGTTTTATGGTTCCTGCCTGCGAGCACAGCAGACGGCCGACGCGGTGCTGGACTTTTACGTTCTCGTCCGCTCGTACCGGTCTTGCTATGACAGACCTCTGCTCAGATGGCTGAACGCGCTGCTGCCGCCGAATGTGTTCTATATTGAGGTCGAGCAGGGCTCGCAGACGCTACGGGCGAAGTACGCGGTCATCTCGACCGAGGATTTCGAGCGTGCAACGACTCCAGCCGTTGTCCCCGCTATTATCTGGGCACGCTTCTGTCAGCCAGCGCGGCTCGTGTTTGCGCGTAGCGAGGAGGTGCGAGAGCGCGTCATACACGCGGCCATACAAGCCGCGCTCACATTTCTCTCTCGTGCGATTCCCTTTTTCGCGCGGCATAATCTGAGCCGGTCTTTTCACCTTGCCGATCTCTGGCAGCGCGGGTTTCGAGAGACGTATCGGACTGAGCTGCGGACCGAACGGCCGGAAACCATCCGGGCATTATACGCCGCCTCGCCGGAGCGCTACGACCGCGTCGCACGGTTGGGGCTCCAACTCCTGGAGCAGGAGGGGAAGTGTGTCTGCCGGGAAAGGGACGGACAGTGGTCGGTCGCTCTGCCACGACGTGCGCGCTGGACCGGACGGGTCAGTTGGGCGGTCCGGGCGACCGGGGCAAAATGCCTGTATGCCGTGCGCCTGTTCAAAACCGCGCTGACTTTTGACGATTGGCTGCCCTATGTCTTATGGAAACTGGGCAAGCATAGCGGGGTGTGGGTTGAGTTATCAGAGCGACAGCGGCGCTACCCACTGCTCTTCGGCTGGCCGGTCTTGTTTAAGCTTCTTCGCCAACGCGCTCTTCGCTAAGCGGCGCCGAGCGGTGACTCCGGTCCATCCGGGCGACCAGACTCCTGAGGGCCGAGAGGATACCGCGTTCAATAGTCTGCTGATAGACACCAGCGGGAGGTAATTCCTCTTGCAATTGACGATGGAGCCGACCGAGACTGTGGTAGGGGACGTTGGGTAAGAGATGGTGCAGGGCGTGATAGCGAAGACCCACCGGGGCGGCAAGAACGGTGAACACTGGCCAGCCACCCAGATTGACGGAATCGAGGAGTTGTTCGGTTACACTCAGCCGCCGTCCGGTATTGTCATACCGATGAGCCGCTAACGTCCGGATTTGGTTCACAATCAACATGCCGGCCGTCACGACATACCACTGCATGAGCCAGACGCCAGGCAGCTGTCCTGCGTACCAGCTTACGCCCACCAGCCAGGCGACCAGCGCGGCCGCCCATTCCTGGACGAGCCACCGCAATCGATACTGCTTTCCAGGCAGGGGGCGGCGATACGCCGGATTGATCACCAGGGTGGAAGCCCGCTGCATAACGAGCTCTCGCAACGGAGAGAGAACTGATGAGAGGGGACCGATGATCCCCCATCGCAGCGGCAACAAGACCGGAACAAGGCAGACACCCAGAACAAACCAGACTAGGCCGAGGAGGGTGCCGTGAGCGAGCGGCGCATACTCGGGGTCGCCGGCTGTCCCGAAGGTGTGAGATCGGTGATGATCCCCATGTGAGCCCACATACATGAGACTGGGAAGCATGAAAGGCAGACCGACCACGGCGTGCCAGGCGACTTCAAAACCAGGCAGGCTGCCCCGCTTCTGGTGGGCAATTTCATGAATGAATAAGACGGCGCGGAGAAGGGCGAGGAGCGCAGTGCTCGTCGTCGCGAGATAGGCCAGAGAGCCGAATGGTTGCTGGACGCTCAACCAAAAGGCAGTCCAGCCCAACAGAGAAGACAGCAAGAGATCAAGCCAATAGATGTGCATCTTGGGCAGGAACGTGGAGGCAAAGCGCTTCCGCACCTGCGCAGCGAACTGCTCGTCCGACATCTCGCTAAGAAATTCGTCTTGGAACGCCACAGATGAATGCTCCGGTTGTTTGCCTCGGGACCCGCTTCCTCATCATACAGGAACCTCTATAAGAGCGACCAGAACAGCCTTGTCAAGAGCGCGTCGGGAAACAATAGGAGACGATATTGTTAAGAACGGCGTTATTATCAATAAAACAATATGGCGGCTATGTTACCCCTTGGTTAAATTGGGGAAATCTGTTATCTAGCGTCCGACTTTACGTGATTCGAGCTACTGTGAGTACCCGAGGGATAACACCACGTGCCCCGCTGGTGAAGGCAGGTACCCGCGTCCTTGTGACCGGAGGCACTGGCTTTATTGGCTCGCACCTTGTTGATGCGCTCATCGAACAAGGCGCCCGACCGTGCGTGCTCGTTCGCCCGACGAGTGATATTGCTCGACTCGCCCGCGATCAGGCTGGCAAGGTCGAACTGGTCGCGGGAGCGCTAGAAGACCACGACAGTCTGACGCAGGCGGTCTCTCAAGTTGACACCGTCTTTCATCTTGCCGCAGTGACAAAGGCCCACACAGAGGAGGACTATCTGCGCGCGAATGCTGAGGGAACGCAGAGGCTCGTTCAGGCCATGCGGGCTGCGCAGCCCCGTCCGCGGCGACTGGTTTATTTGAGTTCACTTGCCGCAGCGGGTCCGGCCCGAGACGGTCGGCCGGTTGAACCGCGCGACGAGCCACACCCGATTACTGCCTATGGGCGGAGTAAACTCGCCGGAGAACAGGCCTGCTTCGTTGCGTCCGACACCTTCGAGGTTGTTATGCTCCGCGCACCGGTGGTCTACGGCCCACGCGAGAAAGACTTCTTTTTGCTCTTCCGTCTTGCCGCCCGTGGTGTTTTACCGCTGCCAGCAGGCCCGGAGAGAGTTGTGCAGCTTGTCCACGTTACCGATCTCGTCCAGGCGATGCTCCGCGCGGCCACTATACCAGCAGCGCGTGGGATCTATCACGTGGCAGAATCACGCTCCTATGGCTGGAGCGAAATTGCCACGCGTATGAGTCAGGCTGTTGGACGCTCAGTCCGTATGGTTCGTATCCCACGGTTTCTCGTGCAGATGGCGGCAACGGTGAGCGAAGGAGGAGCTGCCGCCATCGGGCGAACAACGATATTCAATCGCGAAAAAGCCAAGGAACTCCTCGCTCCCGGCTGGTTGTGCGAAACCGCGCTGGCCAAGCAGGAGTTGGGATTTGAGGCGCAGATTCCGATTGCAACCGGATTTGCTGAAACAGCAGCATGGTATAAACAACAGACATGGTTATAGCGAATACCGTCATTGGGGTTAGGAGATTGGGGTGAAACCAGGACCGCAACATGTCATGCAGAGTGACAACCGGGACTGTCACGGAGAGAGGGGGACGGGATGAACCTTTTCGAGAAATGCGCTCGTTTTACGCGCGCTCGGGAGGCTCAAGCGACTGGGTATTATCCGTTTTTTACACCAATAGAATCGTCTGAAGGAACTGAGGTCATGGTGCGAGGGGAGTCCAAGGTGATGATGGGCTCCAATAACTATCTTGGCCTGACCCATCACCCCAAGGTATTGGCGGCGGCCGAGGCCGCTCTCAGACGCTACGGCAGTGGGTGTACCGGCAGCCGCTTCTTAAACGGGACGCTGGACTTGCACGATGAGCTCGAAGCGCGTTTAGCCCGTTTCCTCAACAAAGAGGCCGCGCTCGTTTTCAGCACCGGCTATCAGACTAATTTAGGTATCCTGGCAACCCTGATCGGAAAAAGCGATTATCTCTATCTGGACAAGCTCGATCATGCCAGCGCGGTAGACGGTTCTCAGCTTGCCCACGGGACCGTACTCCGCTATCCGCACGGGGACCTTGCAACCCTGGAACAGCAGTTGCAGAAGACCCTGCTCAAGGCGGGGAAGCTGATCGTCACCGACGGCATCTTTTCCATGGAAGGCGATATCGCCGACCTGCCGAGTTTGGTTGCCCTCGCCGAGCAGTACCAGGCCGAGATTATGGTTGATGATGCCCATGCCTTTGGGGTGTTAGGCAAGAGCGGTGGCGGGACGGCGCAGCATTTCGATGTCGAGGATCGGGTCGGTCTCATTATGTCGTCATTCTCCAAGTCTCTGGCCGCGATTGGCGGTGTGGTGGCTGGTCCAGAGCCCGTTATTCACTATCTCAAACACCATGCCCGTTCTTTGATTTTCAGCGCCAGTATGCCGCCTTCGTCGGTGGCCACGGTGTTAACTGCCCTTCAGATTATTGAAGAAGAACCCGAACGGCGCGCCGCCTTGTGGCACAATACCCGCCGCATGCAGGCTGGGCTCAAGAGTCTGGGCTATAATATCGGGATGAGTGATACGCCGGTGATTCCCATCATTGTCGGAGATATGTGGCTGATGGGCATGATCTGGAAGGAATTGTTTGATTCTGGAATTTTTACCAATCCGGTTATTCCACCAGCCGTGCCTGAAAATTCGTGTCGGATTCGGATCTCCATGATGGCAACCCACACCGATGAACAGATTGACTTTGTCTTAGATGTCTTTGCCCGTATCCGGCCCTACATCCAGGTGGAGAAGGTCGCCGTATAATGGCGCTTCTGCTGTGCGGCACCCGGATGTGAGTGGCATGGGGCGGACAACTGATGCTGGGCCGTAATGTGCATAAATGTCTACACAGGTGCATATAGCTCCTGTCAGTAACAAGCAGGATTTTCATCGTTTCATTACCCTTCCCTGGCGTTTATATCGAGCCGACCCGGTATGGGTCCCACCACCCCTTTTTGAGCTCAAAAAGCTCCTTTCTCCCCATAAGCACCCCTTCCACAGACACGCCGAGGTCCAATATTTTCTTGCCCGTCGGCATGGGCAGGTGGTTGGACGGATCGCCGCCATTATCAACCAGCAGCATCTCCGATTCCACAGGGACGCAGTCGGCTTCTTTGGTTTTTTCGAGAGCATTGACAGCCAGGATGTGGCCGACGCCTTATTGACGGCAGCCGAACGCTGGGTTGGTGAACGGGGAATGCACTGCATCCGGGGGCCGATGAGTTTCTCGACCAATGAGGAATGTGGACTGTTGGTCGATGGTTTTGAGACAGCCCCGAAAGTGATGATGCCGCACCATTTGCCCTACTATGCAACCCTCATCCGAACCGCGGGCTATGCCAAGGCCAAGGACCTGTTGGCGTATCTCATTGATCTGCGTGAAGATGCCACTCCACCCGAGCGGCTCGTGCGGGGGGTCAAACGCCTACAGAAGAAACAAGCCATCACTATCAGATCAATCGACCTCCGACGCTTCACGGAAGAAATCCGTGTACTGCACGCCATCTACCATAGAGCCTGGGCGCATAACTGGGGCTTCGTGCCGATGACTGAGGCCGAGGTGGATCTGCTTGCCCGCACGTTGCGCCGCGTCGCCGATCCCAGGTTGTGTCTGATCGCCGAACTGGAGAACCGGCCGGTTGGCTTTGCTCTCGCACTCCCGGACTACAACCAGGCGCTCCGTCACATGAATGGCAGATTATTCCCGGTGGGCTTCCTGAAGTTTCTGTGGCATAGGCGTCGGCTTGATGCCCTGCGGATTCTCTTGCTCGGCACTAGCCCAGACGTGCGGGTGCGTGGTCTTGACGCCATGCTGTACCTCAAATTCTGGCAAGACGTCCCAGCCTACGGCTATCGTCTCGTTGAATGTTCGTGGATTCTTGAAGATAACTGGGCCATGCAGCGTGGTCTCGAACGCATGGACGCCCAGATATATAAAACCTATCGGATATTCGAGAAAACGTTGTAGAGCTGAGGGAGGGGGCCCCACGCGGAGAGCCGGCTCAGGCGGCAGCTTACCCTTTATCAGCATTGGCATCCAGCAGGTGCTGCATCTGGGGGTCGAGTTCGACACCCAAGCCGTCCGCGAGTCGATTCATAAAATTGAACACGCAGGTGATAAGGACAATATCGACCACATTCTCCTCACTAAAACCGTACTGTTGTAGGAACTCGAGATCTGCCCGTTTCACTGTTGCTGGGGCTCGGGTCAGCTTGAGTGCAAAATCGATCATGGCTCGATCTTGTGCCCCGAGCGGAGCCTTTTCCGGGTCGGTCTTCAAGTGCCGAACCAAGCTGTGATCGCCCGATTCCATACGCAGAAACTCTGCGTGGGAGGAGCGTCAGTAATGGCAGCGGTTGAGAACGGAAACCGCGGTGGCAAGCATTTCTTCGCGAGTGCGTCCCAGGGTTGACGCACCAAATGTGATACCCATATTCATCTGCCATACCCCGCGTAACGCCTCTGGACGCAGCCCCATACAGGCGATGACATTGGCCACTCGGCCACCGCTCATCGGGTGTTGACACACCTCTTCGTACACTTCAGCCAGCCGTCCGGTTGCCTCGTTTTCTGTAAATGTTGTCACCCACGTCATAGCGTCCTCCTTACTTGCGAATGCTCTGGTTTATAAAAGAAAGAGACTTCGGCGGAAAGATCCCGCGACAGGACCAACATCCTTGCCAGATGATATCTGTCCCCCTAGACTGCCAGCCAGCGGAGGACACGTGGGAACAGGCAATCAGTTCGGTGGAGGCCGGCGCTTCCTGTATCATTGGTTTCGACGGGAGACGGTGAAGCGCGCCCTGAAGGTGGCCGGCATCGTGGGGCCCATCCTGACCGTGATCAATCAGTACGACCTGCTCTTGAATCTCGAATTCTCTCCCCGGTTGTGTTTCAAGATTGCCCTGACCTTCCTTGTCCCGTATAGTGTCTCGTCCTATTCCTCTGCCAGGGCCTATATGGACAAGGAGCGCTGTCCCCAGAGTTAAACCCGAGATCGTTCTCCCTGCCATAGCTGACCACCTCCGATTCGCTCTGGCTGACACCGCCCCCCGATTCAGGGATAATGATTCTTGGTGTGCAGGCATCAGTATCAATCAAGGAGGCTGTAATGATCCGATTTACTGGCGTGAATCATCTGGCATTTGTCACTGGCGATATGGATAAGACGGTCCGCTTCTGGCGTGACCTGCTCGGCATGCGCCTGGTCGCTACGATTGGCGCACCGGGCTTTCGGCATTATTTCTTTGAGTTGTCCGAGACCGATACGGTGGCCTTTTTTGAATGGGATGGAGCAGAGCCTATCCTGCAAAAACGGCATGGCGTCGCCTTCCGCGGGCCGATTGCCTTTGACCATGTTGCGTTTGGTGTTGAGTCAGCCGAGGAGCTATGGGAACTCAGAGACAAACTGGTTGCCGCCGACTATGAGGTCTCAGGTCCGATAGATCACGGCTTTATCCATTCGATCTATGCCTTTGATCCGAATGGGATTCCGGTTGAGTTCAGCTATAACGTCCCCGGCATCGATATCCGCCGGACGCCGCTCTTTGGCGACACAACGCCCGCCGCAGCCGCCCAAGAGGGACCGGAACCACAACCCGACAAATGGCCGGCCGTTCTCCGACCCACTCCGCCCGAACACCGGACAATCAAGAAAGGGGCGGGCAGTGCGCTGGGGTCCTACCGAGAGCGGGCCGCACGCTAGGGCTCACCCTGCTGTTGAACCCTGACGCCGGAGCAGGATGCCTGCGTCAGCGCCTCGGAACGGAGATCTGGGCTAGAGCGCCGCAATGGGTGTTGCCAGCTCCTGCTCAGCCTGTGGGTTGACGATGGGGTCGGCGCTCAGGTCCACATTCTTGGCCGTCCGCATGGTGCCAATGACCCAGTCTGCCAATACGTTCACCACGTTGAGGTTCTGGTAGGGATAACGATGATGAATATAGTGATGGGTCTGTACGAATTGAAAGGCCCTGGTGCGTTCAATCCAGCGCTCGCGCGGGACGTGCATACAATAGTGGATATATTCGTACAGGGCATAATCGAGGGCCAAGGCCAGGAACCCGCCAACACAAACGGACCAGCCAAACGCCCAGCCGAGGCCGAGTAGAAGAGGCAGATGCAGCCCGATGAGTAGCGGCGCATTCCACCAGGCAAAGGTAACTTTTTTGGGATCAACCCCAGGCTGGATATGGTAGGTGGCGTCAGCCCGGAAGAGCCCATGGTGGACGAGGGCGTGGGCCTGGAATGAGTAGGGTAAGGTCAGGGTGTGCATCAAATACTTGTGCAGTGCCCATTCAAAAAAGCTGGAATAGAGAACGAGTCCAATAAATCCGGCTGTGCTCTTTGCAAGTCCCCAGAGAAGCGGTTCCAGTGTCAATGTGTGCTGCCTTTCCTGCGTTTCCCTCCCCCACCTCAGCTCTTCGTCTCGCAGACAGAGAAAGGACGCTCTGGGGATGCGGTGTGAAATCCATTCGTACACTCTATCCGATAGAGCCCTGACTGTATAGAGAAAAGGGCCCTGCCTGGCAATAGCCTCTGCGCTGGAGTTGGCCGCGCTGTCCCGGCCCGATTCCTGTCCAAGTAGGTCGGGTCATACTTGACGCTCGGGGAGAACTTGCCTAAAGGGTGAAAGCGCCTCAGACCTATTGCGTACAGCTGGGGGAGGGCCCTATGTCCACACGAGCCGCGATTCCTATGCAGGACTATTTTGTCGTTTCCGCAGACTGCCATGTGCTGGAGCCGCCCGACCTCTGGGAGAAGCGGATTGAGGCCAAATTTCGCCATCGGATTCCGCGTTTGACGGTCGATGCCAATGGACGGAAATGGCTGGTCGTTGAGGGCCAGGACAAAAAGCGTATCCGGGACTTCACCCTGAGCGGAGAAGATTTAGAGCGGGCCAAAGGCGGGAGTTTCGACCTGGAGCGGCGTCAGCAGGATTTGGCCCGGGACGGGATTAACGCGGAAGTCATTTACCCCAATCGTGGGCTGCTGATGTGGACATCGCCTGACCCCGCCATGCAAACCGCCATGTGCCGGGTGTGGAATGACTGGGCCATTGAGGTGTTCAGCCCAACACAAAAATGTTCTCTCCCCACCGCCGCCATCGCCCCGCAAGACGTTGACACTGCCGTACAGGAGGTCCAGCGCGTTGCCAGGTTAGGCTATAAAACCGTTTTCCTACCGGTCACTGTTCCGGACCAGCCCTATAATCTCACATTGTACGATCCACTGTGGGCAGCCATTCAAGAAACCGGTATGCCAATGAGCTTCCACGTAGGAACGGGCAAAGACCCGCGGACGGCCTCGGGCAATGGTGGCGCGATTATTAACTATGTTGTCCATGCCTTATCGACGGCGATTGATCCGGTTGTTCATCTGTGCGCGTCTGGGGTGCTGGAGCGTTTCCCCGCACTCAAGTTCGTGACTGTCGAAGCCGGCATCGGCTGGCTGGCCTGGACGCTCTGGGTCATGGACGAGGGCTTTCACAAACACCACTTCTGGATTGCGCCCAAGCTGCCGATGCCGCCGAGTGAGTATTTTCGCCGTCAAGGCTATGCGACCTTTCAGGACGACCCGGTTGGACTGGAGACGCGCAAATGGATCGGTATCGACCGGCTCTTGTGGGGGGATGATTATCCGCATCACGAAGGCACTTGGCCGCGTTCGCAGGAAACCATAGACCGGACTATGGGCGATCTCACCGAGTCCGAACGCCGTCAAGTCCTGGGGCTCAACGCGGCCCAGCTATACGGCTTTGAGATGCCTGCGGTTCAGTCGGGCACTGAGGAGAGCCGAGTATGAGCGCCGGACGGCCTGAGATGCTGAGCCTGGACTGGGGGGAGGCCGAGAAAGCGCCGGCAGACCGGAAGCGCTGGCTGTGTGCGTGGCTGGTCAGTCGAGAAGGGGAAGAGGGTGACTATTTTTACGACGGTCCCGGCGGACAGCGAACGACGCACCGCGTGCCGCCCGAAGCCATCGGCTTTCGCCTGCGTTGGTATCCGAGTGAGAATGAGATCAGCGTTAACCTTGAACTCGGTCCTATGGCCAGTGTGGTTGACGACTATTTCTTTGCCGAGCCGGCTGGCCCGGAGCTGACGCTGGCCGTGCTGGAGCTGTTGCCCGAGCAGCGTTGACACTCCATTTTCTGGCGCTCACACCGGGCACGTCGGGAAGGTGGTGTGAGTGCCGGCGTGTCCTCACCAGATACTCGAAGCTAGGGTTGATAATTCACGGGAGGGGAACGATGTCGAGTCTGCCAAAGTTTGGAGAGCTGCCGTCCGTTGGGAAGACGCAAGAACGCCACGCCTGGGAGGTCTTTGGGCCGGAAGACCAACTGGGATCGGTGAATCTACTGACCCCGGAAAAAGTCAAGCGCGCGGCAGGACTGATTCGGACTGGCCAAGTGTTCAACCTCAGCCTGCCGTTGAATTTCCCCATTACGTTATACGGCGGGTTTCGGAGCGAGGGCTATCGACACCATATTGAAGTCGGTCGAGGCGGTCGTGACGACTATGTTGATAATTTTGCGATGCAGGGCTCAAGCCAGTGGGACAGCCTGCGTCACATACGCTTTCGTGAGTACGGCTATTACGGCGGCCGGCAGGACGGCGATCTGGATGAAAAAGGCGAACTCGGTATTGAGCACTGGGCCCAGCACGGCATAGTCGGGCGCGGTGTGCTACTGGATGGCGCGCGCTACATGGAAACGCAGCAGACGCCGCTCGACATGACGAAAAAGTTTGAGATGGATGGGGCCTTTCTCGAAAAAGTCGCGCACGCGCAAAAGGCGCAATTCGAACCGGGCGATATCCTGATTCTGCGAACCGGCTGGCTGGAGTGGTATAAAAGCTTGGATGCAATGGGACGGGAGGAGTTGCGCGACAGTCTGGAACCTGGCGCAGCGCAGCACGCCTGTCCGGGGCTGGCGGCCTCGCAGGAGACCGCCGCTTGGCTCTGGGATCGACAGATTGCCGCCATTGTCGCAGATAACGTTGCGGTAGAAGCCTTGCCCGTCGATCCGGCCGTTGGCTTTCAGCATCGTCGGCTCATTGCTCTGCAAGGCATGCCCCTTGGAGAGCTGTGGGATGTGGAGGATCTGGCTCAGGCTTGCGCCCAGGACGGGAGCTATGAATGTATGCTGGTGGCGATTCCACTCAATCTGCCTGGCGGGGTTGGCTCCCCGGCAAACGCCTATGCGATAAAATAAGAGCCGACCGGCGCGGTTGCCCGGAGAGGACTGTGACGACGTGAATCGGCCGTCTTTCCCTTGTGCTCCTCCGATCTTCCTGCTCTCTCTTGTCTACCTTGACTTGCTCGCGGTCGTGCTGGCCCTCGGGCTGGGCTTTGCCTGGCATCAGAACCCCACCGCGTATACCGGTGAAGGCGATCCGATCACGTGGCTGTCGTTTGTGCATCTGCTCGTAATTAGCGGTCTTGCTGGCGGCGTATTCTACGGTCGGACGGGTGGCAGCCAAGACCCGGCAATGTGGCGTCAGCCGACTTTTGTTTGGCTGCTGATTGCCCTTGGATTTCTTTTTCTGGCAGTCGACGAAGTCGCCAAGATCCATGAATCCCTGGACCGTTTCGTGCACCGGCTCTTGCAGCGCCCAGAGACCGCGCTGACGGACCGACTCGATGACGCGATTCTGCTGGGGTATGGGTTGAGCGGTGCGGCCGTCCTGTATGCCTACCGCTCCGAACTGGTCTATTATCGAGCGGTTCTCCCCCTGGTGGTGTGTGGATTTGTCCTGTTCATCTTTATGGGCCTGCTTGATACCCTGGTGAATCGCCCCGATGTGTTTCTCTTCATGGGCATCGGCCAGGGGGGAAGTGAGAGCCTGGGAAAATGGCTCGGCGGCGTTGAGGAAGGCTTGAAAATTCTGGCGGAAGCGGCCTTCCTTAGCGCGGCCTACACCTGTCTCTTCCTGACAGCGCAGGCCGATTGCGGAAGACAGCGCGATTGACAAAGCCAGCCTTCCCAGAGTAGCTTTCTCTTGGTGGGAAGGGCTCACGACCGCGCTCTCCAGCAGAGCGAGAGGGGGTGCCCCGGAGAGTGAGTATGCGTTTCAGATTCCTGAAGAGTAGGCAAAGGAGGGCATTATGAAGACTCGATTTCTCAGAGGGCTTGCGGTTGGGGAGCAGACGATACTGCTCGTTGCCGGACTGTTGCTCTTGCCGCTTTTTTCTCCACTCGGGCAGGCTTCGCAGGAGTTGCTCGATATGCAGAAAACCCCCGGCCAGTGGGTGACTTCGGGCCGGGACTATGCCCTGACTCGCTATAGCAGCCTGGACCAGATCTCCACGCAGAATGCGAAGGACCTGAAGGTCGCCTGGACGTTTTCGACCGGTGTCCTGCGCGGACACGAAGGCACGCCGCTGGTTATTGGCGACACGATGTATATTGTGACCCCCTTTCCCAATATTGTGTATGCCATTGATCTGGCAGATCCGGGTCATACCATTAAGTGGAAATATGCGCCCGTACAAAGCGAGGATGCCATTCCGATTGCCTGCTGTGATGTGGTGAATCGGGGTGCGGCCTATGCCGCTGGCAAAATCTTTTTTAATCAACTCGACGCGCACACCGTCGCCCTCGATGCCGAGACTGGGAAAGAGCTGTGGAAGGTCAAGCAGGGCGACATTAAACAGGGCCAGACCATTACCATGGTGCCGCTGGTCGTCCGCGACAAAGTCATTACCGGCGTGAGCGGGGGTGAGTTTGGCGTGCGCGGGTTTGTCACCGCGAATAATATTGACACGGGTGAGCAGGTCTGGCGCGCGTATAGTACCGGACCGGATGCCGAGGTGTTGATTGGCGAAGATTTTTCCTCCCCGTATGCCTCGCACCAGGGCAAGGATCTGGGGGTCTCAACCTGGAAAGGCGAAGAGTGGAAGCGGGGCGGGGGCACGACCTGGGGCTGGTATAGCTACGACCCCGAACTTGACCTGTTCTACTACGGGACCGGGAATCCGGGTGCCTGGAATCCGGATCAGCGGCCGGGTGATAATAAGTGGTCCATGACGCTGTTTGCCCGGAATCCGGATACGGGCCAGGCCAAGTGGGCGTATCAAATGACCCCACACGATGCGTGGGACTATGACGGCATTAATGAGAGCGTTCTGGTCGATCTCCCGGCTGACGGAAATAGCCAGGCTCAGAAAGTCTTGGTCCACTTTGACCGAAACGGATTCGCCTACAAGGTGGACCGGACATCCGGCAAGGTCCTGGCAGCGGATAAATTTGGCCACGTGAACTGGGCCAAAGAGATTAATCTCGAAACCGGCCTGCCGGTCGAGAACCCCGACAAGCGGACAAAAGAAGGGGTGAATACGGAAGGTATCTGCCCCGGTGCCATGGGAACCAAGGACCAACAGCCCGTGTCCTATTCACCGAGAACCAACCTTTTTTACGTGCCAACCAACCATCTGTGTATGAATTACGAGGGGACGAAAGTCCGCTATATTGCCGGCGTGCCCTATGTTGGCGCTATTGTCAAAATGTTCCCCGGCCCTGGCGGGCACCGCGGAGAATTCATTGCCTGGGATCCGGTGGCTGGTGAAAAAAAATGGGGTATTAAGGAAAAATGGTCCGCCTGGAGCGGGGCGCTTTCGACCGGCGGTGATGTGGTGTTCTACGGGACCATGGACGGCTGGTTCAAGGCGGTCCACGCCTCGACTGGTGAAGAACTGTGGAAGTTCAAAACCGGCTCTGGAATCATTGGCGCGCCCATGACCTATCTCGGACCGGATGGCAAGCAGTACGTGGCGATCATGTCCGGGATCGGTGGCTGGTCCGGTCTCGTCGTCGCCGGCGACCTGTCAACGGACGATCCTACCGCGGCTCTTGGCGCGGTCGGCGCGTTTGCCGATCTGGGAAAAGATACGAATAAAGGCGGGATGTTGTACGTCTTTGCGCTTGAGTAGACGGACGCTCTCGACCCGGTGTAGAGTCTCTTCATCATATGCGCAACCACACTGAGGGGGCGCGGCGAGCTGCCCCCTGCGCTTCCGCCTGTCTCGCTCTCCTCCTGCTCCTGTCTGTCCCGCTCTGCCTGGCTGTCGCCTGGGCAACGGAGACCGGAGAGGCGACCGAATCATTTCGCGTCTGTGCAGATCCCAATAATCTGCCGTTTTCCAATCAGCAGCAAGAAGGATTTGAGAATAAAATCGCCGAAGTCCTGGCCCGTGGGTTGGGGCAGGCAGTCGCCTATACCTGGTGGCCCCAGCGACGGGGCTTCCTGCGCAGCACGCTCAACGCCGGCAAGTGCGATGTGGTCATGGGTCTACCGGCCGACATTGATATGGTTTTAACGACGCAGCCGTATTACCGTTCGGTCTACGCTTTTGTCTATCCCGAAGACGCACCATACGACCTTTCTACCTTTGATGATCCTATCCTCAAAGAACTGAAAATCGGTGTGCACCTGATCGGTGATGACTACACCAACAGTCCGCCGGCCCATGCTCTGAGCAGGCGCGAAATTGTGGATAATGTGGTCGGCTATAGCGTCTTCGGCAATTATGCCGATCCCAGTCCACCGGGAAAAATCGTTGAAGCTGTTGCTAACAGAGAGATCGATGCGGCGATTGTGTGGGGGCCGATTGGCGGCTATTTCGCTCAACAGCAAGCCGTCTCACTGCGAGTGGTGCCCATAGCGTCCGAGGCCGAGTCGCCCTCCCTCCTCCTTGCCTATGATATTGCGCTCGGCGTTCGGAAGAGTGACGAGACGCTGAAAAATACGCTCAATGGTCTGCTGACGCAGCACGAGGAAGAAGTCCGGAAGATTTTGGTCGACTACGGTGTCCCCGGTATTGCTCCTCAACCGACCGGGCCTCACGACCCTCAACAGGACGCGGAAGTGTCCGACACACAAGCGCCTCAAGCTTCCGATGGCCAGCCGACTGAGGCCCATGGTGAGGCTGGGCAAGAAGCGACCAGCGGGCTGGTGAAGCTCAATCCGTATACAGGGAAGCCGGAGGCGATCAACGAGGGCGAAGAGCTCTATAAGCTCCTGAATTGCTATAGCTGTCACGGCTTACGTGGTGGGGGAGGAATGGGGCCCGACTTAACAGATGAGGAATGGAAGGAAGGTACGGGTGATGATACCCGGGTGATGGACCAAGTCATGACCGGGCGCAATAAAATGCCCGGTTACGACGGGGTGATCACCGAGGAGGAAGCCTGGAAAGTCATCGCCTATGTTCGCACCCTGTATAAGGGAGACCCATCGACCGTCGAGTGGTAAGGGAGGCTGAGGCTTCGTCAGTCTCCCAGGACAAATCGGAAGAAGCCGGGGACAGGGGAGCCTGCCTATGCCGTGCCCGAATTGTGGGCAAGCCAACCGGACGGGAGCAAAGTTTTGTGACGAATGTGGAACGCCTCTCCTGGTCCGTCCGGTCGGTGAAACTGCACCTGTGCCGCCAGCGCAGTCACTACGAGAGCCACCTCAGCACAATGGGCTACCCGCGCTTGACTCAGTGCAGGCACCTACCGGACGGCGACAGTTGACGGTCATGTTCTGCGACATTGTGGGATCAACGGCCCTCGCCGGTCAGCTTGATCCCGAGGAGTGGCGGGACATCGTTCGGACGTATCAAGAGACCTGTGCCGGCGTCATTCAACGTTTCGGCGGCTATATCGCCCAGTATCTCGGCGATGGGATTTTGGTCTATTTTGGCTATCCGATTGCCCACGAAGATGCCGCTGTCCGGGCCGTGAAAACGGGCTTGGGCGTTCTTGCTCAGCTGAATCAGATGAATAGCCAGCTCCGGCAGACCGGACGCTGGCAGTCTCTCCGTCCGGGTGCAAAAGGCGCGCCGCGGATCCGGCTGCGGGTCGGTATTCACACCGGACAGGTGGTGGTGGGCGATATGGGTGCTGGCGAGCGGCACGAGCAGCTCGCGCTCGGCGAGACCCCCAATATTGCCGCGCGCCTCCAGGCCATTGCCAAGGCCAATACGGTCGTGATGAGTGCCGCAGTCTATCGACTTGTCGAAGGCTTTTTTGAGTGCCAGACGCTTGGGCCGCATGCGCTCAAGGGCAAGACGACTCCCATCTCGGTCTACCAAGTCATTGGAGAAGAAGGCGCGCAGAGCCGGTTTGAGGTGGCGCTTGAAGCCGGCCTGACTCCCCTGGTCGGACGGGCGGAAGAACTCGCGTTCCTGCGGCAATGTTGGGAAAAGGCCAAGGTTCGAGAGGGACAAGTCGTGCTGCTGGGTGGAGAGCCGGGCATTGGTAAGTCTCGCCTGGTCCAGGAACTCAAAGAGCAGGTCGCCAGGGCGGGCGAGGCGCGCAGAGAATTTCGCTGTTCGTCCTATGCGCGCAACACGGCCTTTTATGCGGTTATCGACCATCTCCAACGGTGGTTGCAACTCCAGGACGATGAACCTGAGGATGAAAAGTTTCGTCGTTTAGAGACCGCCCTGGAAGGGTATCGCCATCTGCCGGAGGAGAGCGTAGCTCTTTTTGCTTCCTTATTGGCGTTGGCGCTACCTGAGCGCTACGCTCCGCTCACGCTCAGTCCGGAGCGACAGCGACAAAAGACGCAGGAAGCATTGGTCGCGTGGCTGGCCGAAGAATCGGAAGAGCGGCCCCTCCTCATTGTTTGGGAAGACCTGCATTGGGTCGATCCCTCGACCCTCGATCTGGTCCAGATGCTCATTGAGCGGGCCGCTCCGCTTCATCTCTTCGTCCTCCTGATTTTTCGTTCGTCAGAATTTACTCCCCCGTGGCCCCCGCGGCCGCCGGTCCACTTGCTGACGCTGAGCCGTTTGGAGCGTCGGCCGGTCGAGGACCTCATTGCTCATGTCGCCCAAGGCCAACGACTGCCTCAGAGCTTGGTGGAACATATCGCGGCGCAGACTGATGGCGTCCCGCTCTTTGTTGAAGAGCTAACCAAAACCGTGATTGAGGCCGGCGTGCCTGAAAACGGTGGGGGAGGAGCTCCCCACACTATTCCTAGCACGCTTCAGGATTCATTAATGGCCCGGCTTGACCAGCTCAGCAGGATCGCACGGGATGTCGTCCAAATCGGCGCCGTGCTCGGCCGGGCCTTTTCGTATGCCCTGATCCGGGCGGTCTGGCCGTCTGACGAGCAGCGGCTTGCGCGGGGGCTGGCTCAACTCGTTGAGGCCGAACTGATCTTTCAAAAAGGCATGCCCCCCCAGGCTCGTTGGATCTTCAAGCATGCCATGCTGCAAGACACGGCGTATCAGTCCTTGCTCAAGAGTAAACGCCAGCAGATTCATCACCACGTCGCCGATGTCCTCGTCAGGCAGTTCCCCGATATCAGACACCAACAGCCGGAATTAGTCGCCCACCATTACACCCAGGCCGGCTTGCTCGACCAGGCGATTGGATTTTGGCAATACGCCGGAGAGCAGGCCGTACAACGCTCGGCACACCGTGAGGGCATCGGTCATTTTCTCAAGGGGCTGACGCTCCTCGGCGAACTGCCAGAGACCCCCGACCGTACGCACCGGGAACTGACCATTCAGACCCGCTTAGGTCCAAGCCTTATGGCGACCAAGGGCTACGCCGCCCCAGAGGTGGAACGCGCCTATGCTCGCGCCCAGGAGCTGTGTCAGCAGCTTGGGGAAACCCCGCAGTCTTTTCAAGTGCTGCGGGGTCTGTGGGTCGTCCACGAGATGCGGGCAGAGCTCAGAACGGCTCGGAAGCTGAGCGAGCAATTACTCGCTTTGGCTCAACATCTGGACGACCCGGATCTGCTCATAGAGGTGCATCGCGCCTTGGGCAACACCTTGTTATGGATCGGGGAGTTTGCCCACGCGCGGGAACACCTGCAAAAAGCCGTCGCGCTGCATAATCCGGAACAGCATAAAGCCCTGGCGTTTCAATACGGCACAGACCCACGCACCGTCTGCTTGTTATATGAGACGCTGGCCTTATGGGTTCTGGGCTATCCGGAACAGGCCCTGCAGAGGAGCCGGGAGGCGCTGGTACGGGCAGAAGAGGGAGCTCATCAGCATAGTCTTAGTCTCGCGGCTGCCCTGAACTGGACGGGCCTGCTGCATCAGCTTCGCGGTGAAGCAGAGGTGACCTATGAGCGTGCCGCGGCCGGGATTGCACTCGCGCAACAGTGCGGGTTTCCCGATTGGGAGATGATCGGGACGATCTTCCGAGCTTGGGCCGTAGCCGCGCAGTCGCACAACGAGGCGCCTGTTGAGCAATTACAAAAGGTGATAGCCGCTTGGTGCGCCACTGGAGCGGAACTCCTCCGCCCCTACTTCCTCGGGCTTTTGGCCGAGCAGTATGGAAAGATCGGGCGGATTGAAAAGGGCTTAGCCCTCCTTGATGAAGCGTTGGCGGTCGTCAACACCAGTGCGGAGCATTTCTCGGAAGCGGAGCTGTACCGATTGCGAGGGGAGCTGCTGCTGGTGCGGGATGCAAACAGGCTCTCAGCGCAGACGAGCACGCCCAGACCAAACAGTGAGGCAGAAAGTTGCTTCCACAAGGCCCTGTTTGTTGCGCGTCAACAAGATGCCAAGTCGTGGGAGCTGCGGGCTGCGACGAGCTTGGCCCGGCAATGGTTCAAACAGGGCAAACGAGAGAGTGCATGGCGGGTGCTGACAGAGACGACCGATTGGTTTACTGAAGGGCATGAAACGCGGGACTTTCGAGCTGCTCAAGCCCTGCTTGCCGAATTGGTATAACGATTGAGAGGCAATACATCACAATGCAAAAGACACTGGGTATACTGAGCACACTGTTGATGGGAGTCGGGATTGCAGCTCATACCGTCATGGCGCAGGCAATCAAAGAGGAAGACTTGGGAGGGCAGGAAATCCAAGAGAGCCAAGCGGAAGCAGAAGACATGATGCAGGCTGCGACGGAAGCGTCTGTGGAAGCGCCAGCCGAAGCCTTTAGCGCCCAGGTATATACGCAGTTACCCGATACCCCGGAGGGAATCGGGGTGGACAGCCAAGGCAACCTGTATGCCTCGCTGTTCAATACCGGTGAGATCGTGCAACTCGAAGAGGATGGGCAATACGTCCACATTGCCTGGGTTCCCGCCGAAGCCGACAGTGGGAAGGGCCACGTCCTTGGTCTTGCCTCGGACAAAGACGATAACTTATTCGTGGCGTACAAGGCTCGCTCCAAGTACGACCGGGTTGGCGACCCACGCCACCCTGCCTGCCGGGATGCAACCGATGTGACGAGTGGGGTCTACCGGATTGATGCCGAAACGCGTGAGGTCACGCCCGTGGCCACCCGAGGGGATGGCTGGCCCTTTTGTTTTCCTGACGATGTTGCCATTGACGATGTGGGGAATATCTATCTGGCCGATTTGACCTATGCGGGGATTTGGAAAATTACGCTGGACGGCAGAGTTACCCTGTGGTCGGAGCATCCGCTGCTCCACTGGTCGGCGACGCCGTATTCCGGTTTCCCGCTTGGGGTGAATGTCCTCGCCCTTGACGCGGGACAGCGGAATATTTATGCGGCCACCAGCGGCGACCCGCTCGTGCTGCGGATTCCGATTAAGCCAGAGGGCAGTGCTGGCGAGCCGGTTGTCGTATCTCGCGGACATAGCCTCCTCGACGGTATTGCCTTGGACGAGGAGGGAAATATCTACGTTTCAGAGATTTTTCGGAACGAAATTATTGGTCTGTCGCCTGACGGCAGTCGGCGGGTGGTGGTCGCGAATAAGCAATCCGCGCCGCTGGACGGTAATGCCAGCCTAGTGGTTCATGCGGGCATACTCTATGTGGCGAATCTGGGTTTTGCCCATTCACGTTGGCAGGACGCGGACAGGACGGTGGTTGCTATTCAGGGGTTTCCAAGACCATCTCAGTTGTCGGGGAATTAGGACTCCCCGAAGGATATCACCTGACGGAATTTCCTAGTTTAAGGGCTTAATGATCGTAATTTATTATTTGAAGAATCACAATACCACCAAACAGGGAGGGCGCCGCGCCGCGGAGGTCGGCCGACTAGAAAAAGGTAGGTTGTTGTGGCAGCCTCTGACCACAACGTATCGACCTCACTGCGTATGTGAAAGAGCGCATCGAGCTTATTTTTGAGCCAGCTTTTCCTCCGTGCAGTGGTCGCTCGCGGGGGCGGCCAGTCATAGATGATGAGCACCTTTAAGGGCGCGCGCCACATGACCAGCTTCCACATTTCTCTTTCTATCTCCTCCCCGTTTTCGTGCTCAATAATTACATTCAAGCAAGCCGGATATTCCCTGTTTCTGTAAGGAATGGCCTGCACGTCTGTTGTATAGTAGACGACATCCAAAGTCTGCCGCTGGGCGATCGTCTGCTGATGCAGCCTTCCCGCTAAGCGGTCAAAGAACGTATCGGGGAAATCGGCCTTCTTTTCCCCCAGCATATAGGCGGTACACGTTTTGTCATCTCGGTAGGCATGCCGAAGTGCCTTGCAGTTGTGTTGCAGGTCATCATTCCATTGTTGAGAAAATGCGCAGAGAAAGTCTCGCGCAGAAACCATAGCGTCACTCTTCCTTTCCTTTACCGTCGCCTGAGAAGAGTCAAAAGAAAAAGGGGCAGGATTTTTCCTGCCCCTTTTTGGTTAGTCGTCAGGAGTGTGTGAGGCTTAGTCTCTGCCGTGGCGCAGCAGGTGGCCCGGGGTTGCGCCGGTGCAGTTGCCGTCTTCAAAGGTGACGTCACCATTCACCATAATCCAACGATAGCCTTCGGCGTACTGGACGCGCCGCCACTCGCCACCCGGAAAGTCGTGAACGACCTTTGGCTTCTCTGGGGTGAGCTTCAAGTTCTCAAGATCGTAGACGACCACATCTGCTCGGGCACCTTCTTGCAGGACGCCGCGATTTTGGAAGCCGGCGCACTGGGCAGGCATGCCGCTCAGGCGATAGTGAGCTTCTTCGAGGCTCATAAAGCCGGCGTCGCGCACCATCCAAGTCAGCAGGTCAGTTGGATAGGCACCAATGGTGATGAACTTGGTATGCGCACCACCGTCTGACACCCCGGCCATACTGTACGGGGAAGACATCAGCTCGGACACATAGTCCTCACGGACGTTGCGAGCGGGAGTATAGAATTCGGTTTCCAGATTCTCCTCAACCGCAATATCGAACATCGCGTCTATGACATGCTTGCTCTCCATCTTGGCGACTTCTTCGACCGTCTTGCCAATGAACTTTTCGAACTTCTTGTTCTTTACGGTTTCAACCGTGAAGTCTTTGAGCGATCCGGTCACGACCGGCGTATGTCCGGTATCATATTCTGCGACCAAAGCCTGGCGAATGGCAGGGTTTTTGAGCTTTTCAAGCCGTTCGGCTGGCGTGCCCATAGTCACTTCACGCAGGACATCATTCCCGTCGAACAATCCTGACATATCGGCAAAACTGAAGTACAACCCTTGACGAAATGTCGCGGTCTGGTTGTAGATCTTGCGCCCGGCTTTGTTGGTCTTTTCCATCCAACGCAGGATACGGCGATGGATACTCGGCCGGTCGTCACGCGTAGCTGTGGCATTAAACAGAATCGGTCGGCCACACTCGTCGGCCAAACGATCGTAGAACTTCATATCGGCTTCAAAGTCCGGGCTGGATTGGGTGAGCTGGATAAAGCCTTCTCCCCGTTCCTTTAACACCCGACCAAAGGATAGCACGTCTTCGTCAGCCATGGTGTCCGTCACCATCGGCGTGCCGTCGTAGTCGCGCTGGACAGACACAAAGCCATCACCCAAACGCTGGGCCGAGAATCCACAACCACCGACGTCCAGTGATTCATTCAGAATCTGGCACATGGTCTGTTTCTCTTTGTCTGTGGCCGGACGACTCTTGGCCGCTTCGAGTCCCATAGTCCAGATCATAATCGGTGCAATGGGAACAAAGCTCAGGACGTTGACCCCTTTCGGGGTTCTGTCCAGGAAGTCGAGCCACTCTGGGAAAGTGACCCAATCCCACTTCATGCCGGCTTTCATGGACTCGTACGGAATGGCTTCGACGCGAGACATCGTCAACATCGCTCGCTCACGCATCTCGGGTTTCACTGGCGCGAAACCAAATCCACAGTTGCCGAGCACGATCGAGGTTACCCCGTGCCAGCCAGACAGCGTGACATAGGGGTCCCAGTTAATCTGGGCATCGTAGTGGGTATGGAGATCAATAAAGCCCGGCGCAACGATGAGCCCGTTTGCGTCCAGCGTTTTTGCCGCATCGCTCGGATTGAGCTTGCCATTCGGCTCGATCTTCGCGATCTTGCCGTCCTTAATGCCAACATCGCCCATGAAGCGAGGAGTGCGGGAACCATCGACGACAGTACCACCCTGGATGAGTACGTCATATTCAGCCATATCTGTCCTCCCTTATCAGTCGAAAAAATTGAACGCTCACTCAGTCTCCCCGAACCATGCCATAGGCCGACTATGGCTGTCAACACGATATTTCCTGTGACTGCCGTATTGCGTATCAGGCGGAAGGATTGATAATATAAAAGCTCAAGGCTAGGTTGCCGTAGTGCGATGTGGAAGGAGGGATAGAGATGGGTAAAGTGGATGCACGAAGGGTCGGTGTCGTTCTGGGTCTGATGCTGAGCATGGGCCTGACGACCATTTGGGTTCAGGCCCAAGAGCAAACGCCAGGAGACGCATCAGCGGCGGCTGAGGCTGGCGAACTGGCGCCGGGCCAAGAGGCGGCGGAAGCCGCTGAACAGGCCGGACAAGAACAACCACCGCCAACCCTGACGTTGGCCTTGGCTGAGCAGTTTCTTGCAGCGGCCAAAGCAGAAGCCATAAAACAAGGCTGGACCATGAGCTTTGCCGTCGTCGACGCGACCGGGCGCCAAGTGGCGCTGATCCGCATGGACGGCGCGCGGTGGATGACGACCCGGGTCGCCCAGGCAAAAGCCTTTACTGCGGCAACCTTCCGGCGCCCTTCAGCGGCGGTGGAAGAGCTGGCAGAGCAACGCCCGGACTTGTTTCAGAGTCTGACCCAGCTGATTGATGAACCCATGCTCCTCGCCGGCGGAGGACTGCCGATTATTATTGATGGTACGTTGCTCGGCGGTGTTGGGGCGAGCGGCGGTACTGAGGCTGAGGACATCGACTGTGCCCAAGTTGGTCTGGACGCGATAGGGGCGGAGTAAGTGTCAAGAGGAGCGGACTTTCACACCTGCCCGCTCCTCTTGCAATAAGAACACCGAGGTCGAGTCGCGTTCACCCCAGCCGCGGGCAAGGGCTTCGATGAATTCTTGCTCCAACAGGTTGGCCATTTTCATTGGTACGTCAAATTCCCGTCCCAAGCTTGTGGCGAGCCCAATATCCTTGCGGGCGAGACGCAAAGCAAAGCGGACGGTATCGAAATCGCCTTTGAATATCCGCTGCGGCAGGGTGTGGTGCAGGGTGAGTCCTTGGCCCATAGCGCCGTCTGCAATGGCGCGGCGGAGCGCCTCCGGTGTAACCCCGGCCTTCACGCCGACAGTCAGTCCCTCCGCCAGGAGGGTGCGAAACCCGTTACTGACCATATTATGGACAATCTTGGCAATCAGACCACAGCCAATCCCGCCGACAGAGGACACCTTATTGCCAATCGCGTCGAGGACCGGTTTGGCCCGCTCGTAGATGGCGGGGTCACCGCCGACCATGACCGCCAGCGTGGCGGCCTGGGCACCGACCGGCCCGCCGCTGACAGGGGCATCAAGGACATGGACGTTCTGCTCTTGGTAGGCGGCGTGAATCTCTCGAATGAGTGTCGGCGAGCTGGTCGAGAGATCGATATAGACGGAGTTGGGGTACGCCCCGCGGAGGATTCCTTCTTCCCCTAAAGCGACCGCTTCAACCTCAGTCGGGCCTGGCAGCGAGGTGAAGGTAATCTCACTCGCAGCCGCAACGGCCTTGGGGCTGTTGGCCCACTTGGCCCCGTGTTTAAGCTGGGTCTGCGCTGCTTCTTGACGCAGGTCGTGGACAGTCACCCCGTGTCCAGCCGCAATGATATGTGAGGCCATCGGGCCGCCCATATGACCCAAGCCGATAAATCCCACTCGCATGTCCTTGCCTCCGTTTGAAATTCCTAGACTAGGCTTTCGGTGCTCGTACGGTTACGCCAGAACGTTCTTCTTGCAGCGCGAACGGAGCGGTCGAGTCGCGCTCTGCCCAGCCACGCGCCAGACCTTCGATGAATTCCTGCTCCACGATACTGGCGACTTTGAGCGGCACCTCACACTCACGACCCAGTTCGGTGGCCAACCCCAAGTCTTTGCGCGCCCCCCGCAGCGCGAAGCGAACAGTGTCGTAGTCGCCTTTGAAGATGACTTCGGGAACCATGTAGTTCAGCATCAACCCCTGACCAACTGCCCCATCGGCAACGGCCTTGAGTAACGCCTGTGGTTCAACTCCAGCTTTGACCCCAAGAGTGAACCCCTCGGCGAGTAGAGACTGGAAGCAGATGCCAATCATATTGTGAACGATTTTGGCTATCTCACCGCACCCGATTCCGCCCAGGTAAGAGACCTTGTTGCCAATTGCGTCGAGGACAGGCTTGACCCGCTCATAGATGGCGGGGTCACCGCCGACCATGACCGCCAGCGTGGCGGCTTGGGCTCCGACCGGCCCACCGCTGACGGGCGCGTCTAACACGTGTACTTTTTTCTCTTGATATGCGGCTTGGATTGCTCGGATAAGGGTCGGTGAACTCGTTGACAGGTCGATGTAGACCGAGTCCGGTTGTGCGCCTTGGAGAATACCGCCCTCGCCCAGTGCCACCGCCTCGACCTCTTTCGGGCCTGGCAGAGAAGTAAAAGTAATTTCACTGCTGGCGGCAACCGCGCGGGGGCTATCGACCCATTGCGCCCCGTGCTGTAAGTGGGGTTGAGCTGCTTCGCGACGGACATCATAGACGGTGACGGCATGTCCGGCCGCGATGATGTGCGAGGCCATCGGGCCGCCCATATTGCCGAGTCCAATAAATCCTATGCGCATCTGATTCCTCCTTTTTGCAACAGGGAGGCACGCCGCCTTCTCCGAGCCGCCTCCCAAGTGAGCTCCGGAGTTGAGGCCCAGCAGTCAGGCTTGCTTCGTCCCTACGAGACGGAATTTTGGTAACGTAATTTCTGGAGTCACATCATCAAAGGTGACTTCAACCCGCAAACCACAGCCAAGGGAGTCATTCTCACAATCAACGACTTGGCTAATAATCTGGAGTCCTTCATCCAGATCAATAAGCGCGACGTTGTAGGGGATGGCGTCGGCAAAGCCAGGGTGCCATTGCTGATGGTAAATGCCATACGAGTAAATGCGGCCCTTGCCGCTGAGTTGAACCCAGGCTTGCTCCGGGCTGAGGCAGTTCGTACAGGCCGGTCCAGGTGGCAGGTGGATATAGCCGCAGGCCGTGCACCGTTGAGCAACGAACTCGTGGCGTTTAGCGGCTTGCCAATACGGTTCGTTCCATTTCTCGATCACGGGCAGGGGCTTGTTGTAGTCGGGCATGGGTCTTTCTCCGGTTTAGCTTCGTAAAATCAATGCGCCGGCATGCTCGCGTAAGCCGCCGGTGTACGTACACAGGAGGCGTTCCACATCCTTGATCTGCCGCGCGCCGCATTCTCCTCGCAACTGCCGCACGGCGTCACAGGTGTTTTGCCAGCCGACCATATAGGTTTCAGACAATTGTCCCCCGTTGACGTTCAGCGGCAGTTCGCCGCCCAGAGCGATCCGCCCGTCTTGAATCCAGTGGCCAGATTCACCACGCGGACAAAAGCCGTAATTTTCTAAGGCTGCGATCACTGCTGGGCTGTACGCATCTTGGACATATAATGCGTGCATGTCCTGTGGCGTGTACCCAGCCATATCAAAGACCATCTTGGCGACCGCTTCCTGCTGAAAACTCTGCATCACCAGGTCGGGCGTTTCATACGCGCGAAAAGCCTCCTGGCGACCCATCCCCCGGATATAGACCGGTGGCTTTTCAGATCTGTAGCGCGGTCCGCGGTTGTCAGGATAAAGGCATGCCCGCCGTCAGTGATATAGCAATAGTCAAATAATCTGAGGGGCGCCACAATGTAACGGGCGCTCATATAATCGTCGAGCGTGATCGGTGTTTGCTGGACGGCTTTGGGGTTCAGCCTGGCATGCGCGCGCTGATTAATCGCAATCGTGGCGAGCTGCTCTTCGGTTGTCCCGTACAAATGCATGTGACGCCGAAAGGCAAACGCAAACGGGCCGGATGGATTAAAGGCGCCGTAGGGTGCGTGTTCTTCGAGCAGGGCCCCACCGAATCTATTCCGCTTCGTCTGCTGGTTCGTGCCGTACACCAGCAGGATGTAATTGGCCATGCCCGCGTTGAGCAGCAGGGCGGCGTGCTGAATCATATAACAGCCTGTTGCCCCTGATGCCTCGACCGCGCCACCAACCCTGGGATTGAGGCCGAGCATCAGCCCAACCTTGAGATAATCGCCTTGCCTCCCATAGCCGGGCTGAACAAATAAGCCGTCAATATCGTCTTTTTTCAGACCGCAGTCTTCTAACGCGGCCCGCGCCGCCTCAATGGCTAACCCGTCGCCAGCCTTGTCCGGGACCGCGCCTTGTTCGGTATCTCCCACACCAACAATGCAGACTGTGTCACACAATTCCTGAAGCCCCATATGTTGGTCCTCCGGCTCGGAGCGTAGTCGAAGCCTGGGTGAGAGTGCAAGGCGTGCGACGCTCGGACGCTTGACGAAAGCGGACGCCGGCGGATAAGGCATAAGGGTCACTCAGGAGGGCTTGCTCATGAAAACAATGATTCAGATGGTTCCTTCAATGCCGGTTCGCTCCAACGAAGAGCGGCGTCAGTTGCGACCTGTCGGACGAAACGTTGAACGCTATGCCCAGATTATTGACGGTATGGTCGATATCGTGAAAGCCGCGGACGAGCTCGGCTATTGGGGCATGAGTTTTATTGAGCACCATTTCCACTCTGAGGGGTTTGAAATGCTGCCCACTCCCGGATTGATGAACGCCTGGTTAGGTCCGTATGCCAAACAGATGCGGATGGGGCAGTTAGGCTATGTCATGGGCACGCAAAATCCGTTGCGCGTCGCGGAAGAGACGGCGGTGCTGGATCATATTCTCAAAGGCCGCTTCTTTGTCGGCTTTGCTCGGGGCTATCAGGCACGTTGGGTCAGAACGCTCGGGCAGCAGTACAACACGCTGCCAACCCTGTCGAACCGCGAGTCTGAGCAACAGGCCACTGCGGATGATGTCAACCAGCAGATCTTTCGTGAGATGGTCACCATTGTCAAAAAAGCCTGGACCGAACCGAGCTTTTCGTACAACGGCGATTTCTTCAAAGTGCCGTTCCCGCACGAAGGTATCGAAGACTATCCGGCCTATCCGTGTGCCCGGGAGTATGGCGCACCCGGAGAGATTGATGAGCGCAACCGAGTCAGTCAGATCAGCGTGGTGCCGGCGCCCTACCAACGGCCGCACCCACCCGTTTTTATCAGTTCGTCGGGCAGTGCGGACTCGGCGCGTTGGTCGGGCGAGCAGGGCTTTACCTGTTGCTATTTTGCGCCCATGGCCGGGGCACGTATTCAGGATGCCGCCTATAGGGAAGGCGCAGCCCAACTTGGGCACCCACTCAGCCCCGGACAGGGGCAGGGCTTGTTGCGCTTCTTGTATGTCGCCAAGACGCGTGCAGCGGCCTACGAAAAAGTGGAAAAATGCATCGTGCCGTTTTTCTCGGAGTTTGCCTCGCACTTCTTCCCGGTTCTACTGAGCGAAGGTAGCGGGTCCATGCTTGAGCGGGTGCTCAACACGGGGCTGATCGTGGCCGGCACAGTCGATGATGTCAAACGACAGGTGGCCGAGGTCTATGCGGAGATTCCGTTCGAGTATTTTTCCCTGGTCGCCTACAACGGGCTCGAACCACAAGACCAACTCCTCGAAGATATCGAGTTGTTTGCCACCAAGGTCGCCCCGGAGTTTGCGTAAGACACGCTAGGGGGAGCAAAGGGTTCAATCGGTCAGAGCGGCAATAGAGCTGAGCGTTGCCTCTGCACATTCTTCCGGCAGAGCCGCCGTAAGATGGTAGGCCGCGCTGGGTAAAACCAGATTATCCACTTTTTCGACTTCGACGCACTGATAATATCCGAGCTTCACAGCCAAGGCGTCTCCTTTGCCATATCCATATGTCCGAATTATTACTCCTGTGGTCACGCGTTACGGCGGAGCAGCTCTGCTAACGCCTCACCCTGGCGTTCGAGGGCACGACCTATACTCAGACAGTGTTTGGGCCTGCCGCTCCGTGCTCTCCCGCAACGTCTCCGTCATGACGTCAATCTCCCCATCTCGCCGCCGGCCAGCCTGCTGCATCTGGGCCAGTCCCCATAGAATAGCGAGAACCCCAACGAGGCCGGTCATCGTCTGAATGAGGGTCAGCGTGTCGCCTAACTCCGTTGTGTCCTCCTTCTATCCCTATCGCGATTAGTAGTATACATAATAATTCGCACAATCGTTGGGAGTTGGGAATCTTAAGAACAGGGAGGAGCAGACTATGGTGTATGAGATGCGTGTGTATACGCTGCAACCGGGTAAGGTGCCGGAGTTTCAGGCGCTCATAGAAAAAGAAGGACTGCCAGTCATCAGCAAATACTCCAAACTGGTCGGCTGGTGGTCAACCGAGGTCGGTCCGTTAAACGAGGTCGTCCACATTTGGGCCTATGAGGATATGAATCATCGAGCGCAAGCCCGCGCAGCCCAGGCAGCAGACCCTCAGATGCAAGCGTTCCGTCCCAAGGCCCAAGGCATGGTTGTCAGCCAGTACAACAAAATCTTGACCCCAGCCAGCTTCTCGCCCCTACAGTAGCACTGAGAAGGGCCAGGGCATTACCCTGGCCGCCTTACGTGCGGCGCTGGAGAATATGCCGCAGACGGCAGTCTGTTAGGACAGACGGAGAAAAGTATTCAATCAGCTAGGCTCGCAATAAACCTGAGCGTTGCCCCTGCACATTCTTCGGGCAGAGCCGCCGCAAGATGATAGGCCGCGCTGGGTAAAACTAAAAGCTGCGAGTTCGGAATGCGCGTCTGCCAGTCACGCACTGTTTCGACCGAAGCCAGCGCACTTCGGTCGCTGGTGATTACCAGGGTCGGAGCCTGGATTTGGGGGAGCAGTGCGGTGATGTCCATATTCCCGACATACCGAAAGATGCCGGCCATCACCTGGGGTGATGCCTTGCCCATGGCGGTAATCCACCACTCCTTCATCGCCGGGCTCACGTTGCCCAAACGACGCCCCATTGTGCTGCGCGCCCAGGCTTCGACCCCGTCCTGTTGGACCTGCGTGAGCCAGGCGTCCGGGTTGAGGGAGCTTTTGGAGAGCGTCGCCGGTCCACCAATGACGGTCAGGCTTTTAATACGGTCGGGATAGTCATGGGCAAATTGCATGACGACGCTTCCACCGACGCGCTGGCCCACCACGTGAACGGCCGTAATCTCCAGCCGATCGAGAAGAGCCCGGAGATCTTGGGCCATGCCGTGCAGAGACCAGTCATGGTCCGCTGGCGGAACAGAAGAGCGCCCAAAACCTCTCAGGTCCGGCCGCAGCACCCGAAAGTGTCGGGCCAGACGCGGCACCCAGGCGAACCAGGCTTGGCTCGTATCGGCAACGCCGTGTACGAGTAGAATGGTTTCCGAGGCGGCCCAGGGGTCGGTAAAATCGTCGAGTTCGTAGTACAGATCGAGAGACTCATCGATGCGCAGGGTTGGCATGCTTTCCTCACGAGAGCAGGCGATTGCCGCTACAAATTCTTGATTGACTCTTCAATCAGGTCATCCAACTCTGCGGCTTTCCTTTTTTCCATCTCTGTCCGTTGGGCCAGGATGACACCCCACGAGTCGCCCTGGTAGGTGTGGAATTTGTCCGCATTCCACACCTCGGCGCGTTTGAACGACTTGGGGCAGTGGAAATAACATTCTTCGACTGCAACCTCGATGGCAAGCTGGGCCGGACGGCCCCGAGCGCTGAGTTTTTCCAGGAGCTGAGGTTCGTCAGCAATACGGGCGCGTCCGTTGATGCGCATGGTCCATTCCTCGCCCGGAATGAGAAAGAGCAGGCCGACGTGTGGGTTCTCCAGAATATTGCTGATGCTCTGAAACATTTTGTTGCCGGCCCGGTCCGGGAGGTAGAGGGTGTGTTTATCTGCGATTTTGATAAATCCCGGCGGATCGCCCTTGGGTGAGGCGTCGCACCGCCCTTGAGCGTCTGCCGTTGAGACAATCACAAACGGACACTGCTCAAGAAACCGCGCGGCAGCTTCATCGATATAGGGCAGTTTATGCTTGACGGCGAGTTGATCCGGATCGCCAAAGCGCTCGGCTAACTCGTCTGTATTCCGCGGGACACCCTGGGCCGTTGCTGTGCTCATACTCCCCTCCTTAACTGTTCTGGGTACGATAGGTCAATTTGCAAGCAGATGCAAAGGATTGTACAAAGGCGACGCATACGGGGAAAGAAGCGGGAGGAGCGTCGCGAAAGGGGCCTAAATAAGCATGGGAAGCATGATGAGTCAGGAACAGTACCAGGAATCTATTCAGCCGCTGGAAGAAAAAATCCTGCTCTTTTTGCGAACGTTTGAAGACGTTCAGGAGCATATGCACTTCGGGAAGATACCGGAGGCGCAAGCACGGGTGCGAGACACCATTGGTGATTTTTTTGAAACCACACACTCCAGCGTCGCCAGCCTCGAACCGCCCGAAGAACTCACCGAATTTCACGCTGCCTTCGCTGCCGCGCTGACGCATCTCAATAATGCCAGCACGGCTTTTCTTGGCGGAGTCCCTGGGCCGAATTTTGGTGGCGCGTTTGTCAACAGCCGCTTCTCGCTGTGTCGGGGACTGGATCTCTTATACAATCAACGTGCCCATCTCCCGACGCTCTCCCCATACTGGCTACTGCCGGAGGCCGCGTCCCAGCGCGCCGCCTTGGAGACGCGGGCTGACGATGTGGCGGTACCGGTCGGCATGCTCCATCAGCCGCAGAATCAGGCTCATGCCGAGTACTCGCTATATGTCCCGGAATACTACAGCCCGGACACAGACTGGCCGCTCATCGTCTGCCTCCACGGCGGGTATGGCCGGGGCGACGACCACATCTGGACATGGCTTCGTCCCGCCAAGAGCAAGGGCTATCTGCTGCTGTCCCCAAAGTCCTTAGGTCCGACGTGGTCCGTCCTACAACCGCCGGTTGACAGCCGGTCCATCCGGGCCATGTTTGACACCGTGTGTGAGACCTATCGCGTTGATCGTTCGCGGGTGTATCTGTCCGGCCTGTCTGATGGTGGAACCTATACCTATCTGCTGGGCTTGGACCAGGCCGAACTCTTTGCCGGGATAGCGCCTATTGCGGGTGAACTGAGCCCCGCCACTGATGGCATGCTGCGACAGAAGCGAGGTATCGAGATGCCGATCCACGTGGTTCATGGCGTGCATGACTTCATCTTTCCGGTTGAAGCCATTCGCTCATCGAATGAACTGCTCGAACACATCGGCTACAAGGTGAAATACACCGAACTGCCCGACTGGAGTCACGCTTTGACCTACACCATCAATGAAACCCTGGTGCTGCCTTGGTTTGAAAGTTTGGAACCGAAAGAACAAAGCTAATAAGGGAGGAAATAATGTCTCAAGATATCGAAGCCCGTTTGCAGGCACTGGAAGCAAAGATTCAGGATTTGAGTGACCGCGAAGCCATTCGCTCGCTACGGTTTCGTTATCACGAGTGCATCAACGAGGGGGAATTGGAAGCTATCCCCGCCCTGTTCACTGAGGATGCTGTCCTCGATTTTGACTATCTGGGCATGGCCACCGGTCGGGACGAGCTGACACAGTTTTTCCAAAGGGTCGAAAGCTTGCTGTCCTTTGTAAAACAGTTCGTGCATAACCATGCGGTTGATATGCAGGGGGATACAGGGAAGGGCTATGCCTACCTTGAGGCAAAGACCATCTCAAAAGGGGAGGCGTATTTCGTGGCCGCTCGTTATGACGACGAGTATGTCAGACAGAACGGCGAGTGGAAGTTTAAGAAGATGTCGCTCACCCCGTATTTTACCGTGCCTTTCAAAGAGGGCTGGGCGCAAGAGAATCGGCTCAAGATGGGAAGATAGCAATCCCTGAGATCAGTCACGAGCACCACACCGGAGGTACACCATGCCCTACCAACAACTCAGTCTGGACCAAGTAGAAACGGCTGCGACTGGATTCAAAGGTCCAGAAGGCGTGGTCGTTGATCGTGAAGGGAACGTCTATGGCGGAGGAACGGACGGTGTGATCCGTAAGCTGGCGCCGGATGGAACCGTCACGGAATGTGCGCGTACGGGCGGCCGACCAGCGGGGATGGCACTCGACCAACAGGGGAACCTCTTTGTGTGTGACCCTGGCAAGGCTGGGGTGCTCAAAGTGACGCCGGACGGTCAGGTCAGTCTGTTTGCCGATCAGGTTGGAGAGATCAAACTCACCCTCCCGAATTTCCCGGTTTTTGATGCCGAGGGAAACCTGTATGTGTCCAACTCGACCGATCTGACATTTGGCAACTTTGACAAGCTGATGGAAGAACTGCGTCATCCATCAGCGAAAGGGTCTCTCGTCCGCTTGCGTCCGGATGGCCGCGGGGAAGTCGTGGCGACTGGTATTTACTTCGCGAACGGGACGGCAATCGACCCCCAAGAACAGGCCGTGTACGTGCTGCAATCAAGTCAGAATAACTGTATCCGAGTTGCCATGCATAAGGACGGGACACACGGCAGCCCCGAAGTGTTTGGTGAAGACTTGGGGGCGCTTCCTGATGGCATGGCCTTTGATGCCGAAGCGCATCTTATTATCACCTTACCCATGGTGAACCGCCTGGTGGTGCTTGATCCGAATGGACACCTGTTCGTTCTTCTTGATGATCCAGACGGGACAAAAACTCGGGGGCCGACGAACTGCGCCTTTGGTGGGCCGAATTTTGACGATCTGTATATCGCCCACCTTGAAGCCGACCACGTTGCGAAAGTCCACCTCGGGAGAAAAGGGCATCCGTTGTACGACCGACGGTAAAGAGACGTTTCCGACCTCCGGCCAGACCAGGCTTCGTTGGACTGTGTAGGGGCGCAGCTTGCTATGCCTTCATTCTCCTACTCCTCCGCATTTTGCACCTTTTATCCCTCAATAATCTAGCGGGTATCAGCAGACATGAGTGAAGTCTATCTTAGAAGCATCGACCGTAGATGGAAGAAAGAACTAGAGAAAATTAGTGGAAAGGTGACTATCCTTTCTCCTTATCTGACCTCAAGTACCGCCGAAGCGATCATTACCAAAGTGCCTTCAACCAATTGTGAAGTGTACACACTTTTCTCAGTTGAAAACTTTGCTAGTAGAGCATCTCCGATTAAAACCCTCCGTCTTTCACCTTCCTAGGCTTCACGCCAAAGTTGTCCTTGTATCCGATAGGCTAGCCACAATTGGAAGCCAGAATCTCACAGCTAATGGAATTAGAAACCGTGAGGCAAGCCTCCTGATTAACTCTCAGGATGAGGTGAGGGAAATAGAAGAGGCTCTCGAACTTTGGCTTGTCGAAAGACAAACAATCTCAGCAGAGATGGTTTCAGATGTTGAACGATTGTTGCCACAGGTTCAGCGGATGTTCCTTTCCACACAGAGGGCTGCTGCCGAACTGGAAAAAAGATATGGTCGTTTGAGTTGACTCGCGAACGGCAGAAAGAGGAAGAACGGAAAAGATCAAACCGCAGAATTCAGATAAGAAACGGGAGGGTTGCTCGGGCTCGTACTACGGTGACTCCCTTTGTTGAAATCACAAGTGTTCCCCGAGAGCTAGCTGTCCGTTTCATAGAAGAATCTACGTGGTGGCATTCCCATTCAAGTGGTCAGCCAATGCGCGCACCAGGCCATTCTAAATACATGTATGGCGTTCCCGGTGATTGGCAGGTCAAGTTTGGGGCTAACATTTTCCTCGTAGGTCGGGCAATTAGTCGTTGTGCTCAGACTATTGACCAGTACCTGACTGCCATTAAACAAGGGAACTACTGGAATCGTGACAAGCTAGTAAATAAACTTGGGTTGGATGCCCGTGGAGCCGTCGCCCACCAGAACGGATACGAATATCCAGGATACTATCGTGTTCAGAGAAATGACATGATGTTCGGAACCCAATCGATTGACGTTGACGATTTCGTCCAATTTGCACTCAAGACCTGGGATATCAATGAACTCATCACAGAACTAGACAACGAGTGAAGTGAAGCGGGGGCTACTCCTGGCCGTATCCCTACACGCCCAAATCCCCAGCCCGGAGCTTTTGACAAAAGATCGGCGACGAATCCACCGTAATGCCGTAGTGAATGAAATCTGCTGCACTACGCTGAACGAACCTTCATTCGGCAACAGGCAGTAACAGGCCGAAGAAAAAAGTAAATTTGGCTTTGAATAATTCCTCCGCTTCTGCTAGGCCATTTGTGTAGGAGGGGTAGTATGAAATTTGGTCTGTTACTGCCGTTCTGGAATCCGGCCCGCTGGGAGCGGCCCTTTCCTGAGCTGTACCAGAACCTGCTGGACCAAATCGTCAGAGTCGAGGAACTTGGCTACGATAATATCTGGCTGACCGAGCACCACTTCGATGCCGACGGCTGGTCGCCTGCTCTGTTGCCCCTGGCCGCTGGTATTGCCACCCGCACGACTCGCATCCGGATTGGCACGTTTATTTTAATTCTACCCTTTCAACACGCCTTACGCGTGGCCGAGGATGCCGTCACCGTGGATATTCTGTCCAATGGCCGGTTCGATCTTGGTGTGGGCAAAGGCTATCGCACTAAGGAATTTACTGCCTTCGGTTTTCCCCGTGAGCAGCGCGATGCGCGTCTGGAAGAAGACCTCGCTGTTCTGCAGGGACTCTGGACAAACGAGTCCTTCTCTTTTGACGGGGACTATTATCAGCTCAAAGATGTCCGTCTCACTCCACGCCCCGTCCAGCGGCCACATCCGCCGATTTGGATTGGTGCCCGCGGCAAGAAAGCGGTTCAGCGAGCAGCACGAATGGGGTTTCACCTGATGGGCACGGGAGAGGTTGCCCAGCAGCGAGCCTATGACGATGAGTTGGAACGGAATGGCCGGAATCCGAAAGATTGCTACCTGGCCCAACTGCGCTGGGTGTATGTGGCAGAGAGTCGGGACAAAGCCTGGGACAGCGTCGGTGAGCATATGCATTATCTCTTCTCCTCTGCTTTTCCGTTGCTCAAAGAAGCCGGAGACCTGCGGGCCGACCGAGCTATGGAGCGGGTGCCCAGCATTGAGGAACTGCGCAACATTGATCCCACCATTCCGGGCGGGGCGCCCATTGTGGGAACCCCGGACGATTGTATTCAGGCCTTGCAACGCTACCAAGACGAAACGCGGGTGACACATTTGGCCATGGGCATGCATCTGCCAGGACTCGCCCTGGATAAGGTGACCGAGTGCCTTGAATTGTTTGCTCGGGAAGTCATGCCACATTTTCGCTAAGGTGCGAACTGAGTATGCCGAAGATGCCGAACACGCTGAATCAGGTGAAACATATGGCAAACGATTGTCACGGCAGATCCCCTCCAGGCAAGAGAATTTTGGAAGAGGGTTATTTTTTCTGTCTATAAGGTTGACAGCGGATTTTCCTAAGAGTATGCCGAGAAAGAACGTTCGTAAAATCATAAAGGGGGGTACTATGCCGCAGTTCGACACTATTTTGAAATCTGGAACAATCGTTGATGGAACGAAGGTTCCGCGTTACCAGGCCGATATTGGCATCAAAGACGGAAAGATCGCTGAAATTGGTAAGCTCAGTGAAAGCGATGCGACCAAGGTTATCGATGCTTATGAGCTCATCGTTGCTCCGGGATTTATCGATCTGCACACCCACTATGATGCTCAGTTGCACTGGGACCCGTACTGCACGATCGGCAGTTGGCACGGTGTGACCACCGTCACCATTGGGAACTGTGGGTTTGGTTTTGCCCCACTACGGCCGCAAGACGCCGACCGGGCCATGCTGGCCTTGTCCCGTACCGAAGCGATTCCGCTGGAGCCCATGCGGGTGTCGATGAAGGTCGACTGGGAAACCTTCCCGCAATACATGGACCGCCTGTCCCGTATGCCCTTGGGCGTCAATGTTTCCCATCTCTTCCCGCTCGCCCCGGCCGTGGCGTATGTGATGGGTGGCTTTGACGACGCCAAGAAGCGCTTCCCCAATAAAGAAGAGATGGCAACGATCACCGGCCTGTACAAGGAAGCCGTGAAGGCTGGTGCTGCGGGTTGGTCGGCCCAGCGTCTGGTGCCCGAGAGCCGGGTGTCTGTGCAACGCGACTATGATGGCACGCCGATGATCACCGACATCCTGCCGGATGAGTTCTACATGGAAATGGCCAAAGCCATGAGCGAAGTGGGCGAGGGCTGTATCCAGTTTACCCAGTCTGGTGCGAGTGAAAGCACTTTTGGGGTGGAGGATGACTTCAGATTCCTGGAAAAGATGACCAAGACAGCCGGTCAGCCGTTGCTGTACAATGCGCTCTTAATCAGCGACAAGCATCCCGAGTCTCATCAGGCCCAGTTGAATTGGGTCAATGAGGCGAACGAACGCGGCGCTCGGGTGTTCGGCCAGGGCGTCACCGCTCGGGCTCCAGTGCGGATGACCCTGGAAGACTGGAACCTGTTTGATGGCATTCCGGCCTGGAAGGAAGCCACGCTCGGAACGGTCGAAGAGCGCAAAGCCAAACTGTCGAAGCCGGAACTGCGCAAGGAAATGCGTGAAGATTACGACAATGGCGGCATGGAAACGATGAATGTCGTCTTTGGCGAGTTCGACAAATTCCTCGCGCGCAAGGTTCGTAATCCCGATCTCAAACTGAAATACGAAGGGATGTCGGTGGAGCAAATTGCCGAAAAGGAAGGCAAGCATGTCATCGACGCCATGCTTGACCTGTCCGTGGCCGACGATCTGCGCACCGAGTGGGCCGGTCCAGTGGCCAATGCCAACATTGAGGGCTACAAGGAATTGATGGGCTCGCCGTACACGCTGCCCGGTGTGTCGGATGGTGGCGCGCACGTGAAGTTCATCACACCGGCTATCTACCCGACCGAAGTCCTGTCCTGGCTGGTTCGGGAGCAGGGTGTCATGAGCCTGGAAGAAGCCCACTTCCGCCTGAGCGGGATTATGGCTTGGGCCGCAGGCATCAAGGACCGTGGGACGCTGCGTCCGGGTATGGCGGCTGATATCGTGGTGTACGATATCAATAGAGTCAACGCTCTGCCGGGCGAGATTGCTCACGATCTGCCGGCGAACGAGTGGCGGCGGGTCCAAAAAGCCGATGGCTATCACCATATCTTGGTGAACGGCCAAGAGACCTTCCATAATGGTGAATGTACTGGGAATACCTCGGGTGCACTCCTCCGTAACGGTGCGGCCCGCTAGGTAACCCGCTGAGCACGTTCCATTACGAATCGTCACGAACAGACGGGGAACTGGAGAATCGCTCTCTGGTTCCCCGTTTTTTTTGGCGGAATTGGGATATCTGACATAAAGGAGGGCTTCGAGATGGAGATAAGCACGGGTGGGTATGTGTCTGCTGATGGGCATGTGGTTGAGCCGGCGGATTTATGGACAGCCCGGATGGACAAACGGTTCCGTGATCGAGCCCCACGGGTCGAATCACGCGCGGAGGCTGACTACTACATTATAGAAGGGCTGGCCGAGTTCCCGGTGGGCCTCGAAGGCGTCACCATTGAGGAGAAAATTCAGGGTCAAGTCACCACCCCAAAAGGCCGCCGCCATGCCGAAACGCGACCCGGCGCGTGGGACCCGCAGCCGCGCCTGGTCGATCAGGAGCGCGATCATCTCCGGGCTGAGGTGATTTATCCGGGCGGGTTCGGCCTCCAGTTCTTCCATGTTCAGGACGCTGAATATCAGCGTGAAATCATTCGGGTCTATAACGACTGGATCAGCGAGTTTTGCTCGGCAGCCCCAGACCGCCTGCTGGGATCGGCCTTACTGCCCATGCGTGGTCCGGTCGAATGGGCGGTTGAGGAAGCCGAGCGCATAGCCGGGCTGAAGGGCATTCGTACAGTCCTGATCCCGGCCGAGGTGGAGTGCTCGTATGCTCACTCCGATTATGACCCCATGTGGGACGCCTTGCAGGACCTCGGGCTCCCGGTGGCGACCCACTCGGGAACTGGAACGGGTGAGGCCATTTTTGCCAAGATAGAGCGTCTCGGCACAGGGCTCGGCGTGACCGACAACAAGGTCTTGCAGCCGATGCGCGCCATGGCCGATCTCATCTGGGGGGCAGTCCCGCAACGCTACCCGCAACTGCGGTTTGTGGTGGTCGAAGGCGGCATCGGCTGGGTGGCCTCGCTGCTCGGCTTCATGGATCATTGGTGGAACGATCACCGCCACTGGATGGAGCCGAAGCTGGACGAAGCACCGAGTACATATTTCAAGCGGCAGTTCTGGGCGACGTTCGAGGACGACCGGGCTGGCATTCTGACCCGCGAACTGGTCGGTGTTGACCGCCTCATGTGGGGCTCGGACTATCCACATACCGAGGGAACATTTCCCTACTCCCAGGAGCAGATCATGCGGGATTTTATGGGCGTGCCGGAAGCTGAGGTGTACCAGATGGTGACGGGGAATGCGGCTCAGTTGTATGGGCTCGCTACCTAGGCAGAGACGCTGGCCGCGACGTGAAGTGAGCACTGAGTCCATACGTTCTTGCGCTCCGTACGGGAAAGTCATGGGGTCGTATGGAATCGCACTCGATCGGTTGTGCAGTCAGCATGCAATCATTGAGCAGGAAACGAGTTGAACCGGGGGAACAAGGAGGAATCGTAGATGGAGGGAAATATCCAAGACTATGTGTCCGCAGACGGTCATGTGGTTGAGCCGGCAGACCTCTGGACCACGCGCATGGACAAACGCTTTCGTGACCGCGCCCCGCGAGTCGAAGCGCGCGAGGATGCTGACTATTACATTATTGATGGGCTGACACCATTTCCGGTTGGGCTCGAAGGCGCCACTATGGAAGACAAGCTTGCCGGCAACATCGAGACCATGGCGAGTCGGCACGCGGACACGCGGCCAGGGGCATGGGACCCGCAACAGCGACTGCTTGACCAGGACCTGGACCATGTCCGGGCTGAGGTTATTTACGCGGGCGCGTTTGGACTCCAATTCTTCACGCTTCAAGATGCCGAATACCAGCGCGAAGCCATGCGGGTGTATAACGACTGGCTGAGTGAATTCTGTGCCGCCGCGCCAGATCGACTGCTCGGTGCGGGCTTACTGCCCGTGCGCGGCCCGCTCGAATGGGCCTGTGAGGAAGCCGAGCGGTGCGTCAAGCAGGGCCTGCGGACCCTCACGATTCCCGCCGATGTGCCAGATCGTTCTTACGTTACGTCGGACTATGAGCGTCTGTGGAGCACGCTCGAAGACATCGGGCTGCCCGTTGCTACCCATTCTGGCACCGGAACGGCCGAAGAGTTTTATTCTAAATACAAACGTATGGGCACAGGCATGGCCGTGGTTGAAATGAAGATGTTCCAGCCCATGCGCGGTTTGGTTGACCTGCTCTGGAGTGCCGCACCCCAGCGCTATCCAAAGCTGCGCTTTGTGATCGCTGAGGGTGGCGTCGGTTGGATCGCCTCGTTGCTCGGCTTTATGGATCACTGGTGGAACGATCACCGCCACTGGATGGAACCCAAGCTCGACGAAAAACCGAGCACGTATTTCAAACGCCAGTTCTGGGCCACATTTGAGGACGACCGGGCTGGCATTCAGACCCGCGATATCATTGGCGTGGATCGCTTGATGTGGGGCGCAGACTATCCGCACACGGAGGGCACGTTTCCGCGTTCGGTCGAGCAGGTCGCCAAAGATTTTGCCGGGGTGCCTGAAGGCGAGGTCTATCAGATGGTGGCAGGGAACGCTACGAAGTTGTATGGCCTAGATCAATAGACGGATAGAACGCATATGGCAGGCTGTCTCGACGGAATCAAAGTTCTTGATCTCGGCCGTTATCAGGCCGGTCCACGCTGTGCGATGGTGCTCAGCGACCTGGGTGCGGAGGTCATTAAAGTCGAAGCGCCAGGTGGGGATGAGTCGCGCGGCTTGGGCCGCGTCTACTGGTCCGCGTACAACCGCGGGAAGAAGAGTATTACGCTGAATCTGCGCAGCGAGCAGGGTATCGCTCTCCTCAAGACACTGGTGCCCAAAGTTGACATGCTGCTCCAGAATTTCCGACCGGGTGTCATGAATAAGATGGGCCTGGGCTATGAGACGCTCAAACGGCTCAACCCTGGGCTTATTCTCATCAACGTCTCTGGCTTTGGCCAGTCAGGACCGTACCGGGATCGACCCGCTTACGATCCGATTGGCCAGGCCATGTCCGGCCTCATGGGCTTCACCGGATTTCCGGACGGTCCACCGGTTATGACCAATTCACCTATCATTGATCGGATCACGGCGCTGCACGCCACTATTGGGGCGTTAGGTGCCCTCCACCGTCGAGATGTCACTGGAGAGGGACAGTCCCTTGACGTGTGCCTGCTCGATACCGGCTATACGCTGATGGAGATCCCGATTGCCCAGTATCTTCTTACCGGCAAGGAACCACAGCGACGGGGCAATACCCCCGGCGGTATCGCCCCGTGTAATACCTATCAGGCGAAAGACGGCTGGGTCTATATTCTGGCCGTACCCCAGCACATGTGGGGACGGTTCTGTCGCGGAATCGGCCGAGAAGAGTTCGTGGACGACGAGCGTTTCTCCAGTATTGCAGGGCGGGCGTCTCACGCGGACGAGGTCAACGCGCTGGTTGATGCGTGGGTGCAGGACAAGACTGTGGCAGAGGTCGTGCAAGTCCTGGAGCAGGCTGAGGTTCCGGTCGGGCCGGTGCATACCATTCCGCAAGCTTCCCACGATCCCCACCTGTGGGAGCGGAAGATGCTGGTTGAAATTGAGGATCACGAACAAGGGCGGACGTATGTGCCTGGGCTGACCGTCAAATTCTCAGGCACGCCCGGAAAAATCGGACCGATTCCACAACCTGGGGAGCATAATAGCGAGGTGTATTGCGAGTGGTTAGGGCATGCTGAAGCGGCTCTGACACGTTGGAGAGAAGAGGGAATTATTTAAACCGATAACCACAAAGGAGGCACCATGGCAAACGGACAAGAACGCATGAGTACGAGTGTTGCCCGGTTTGAAGAACTGAAACCGATTGACTACGCGAGTTTTATCAAGAACTACAAACCCGACGGCACCCAGGGCTATGCGTTGATTGGCCGGGCGGGTAAGACCAGTCCCGCGATCACGGGCGACCACGGCTTTACTATGGCCATCAATAAGGTCAGTCCGGGCAAAGGCGCCCCGTTGCATAGCCATCCGAAACCCGAGGTGTTTGTGGTGCTATCCGGCACCTGTGCCTTTTTCTGGGGAGACAATGGCGCAAATGAGGTCGTTCTCAGACCGTGGGACACGATTTCTTTTCCGGCGGGAACCTCGGAAGGGTTTCGGAATATAGGCGATGAGGAAGCCCATCTTCTGGTTGTCTTGAGCGGCCCGGAAGTTGGCAAGGTGACGTTTGCGAAACAGAGCGAAACGGCTGAGGCGACCGGCGTCGAGGCGTAGCGTCCTGAAACCCGGAGAAAAAGGAGGACCTCCCATGGCAACATTTTCAGTTGAGCAGGTTGATATTTTTGGCAAGGGCGTATTGCAGGCTGAGGGAGTGGTGGTGGACAAGGAGGGCAACGTCTTTGGTGGCGGCCGGAACGGCGTGATGTATAAGGTCACACCCGATGGCACCGTGAGTGAACTCGTCACACTGCCCGAGGGTTCTATCCCCAATGGGGTGACCATGGACCGCAGTGGCGATCTGGTCTACTGCGATTTGGGCAAGCAGGCCATGATGCGCGTGACCCAGGACGGAGAAGTGTCGCTGATTGCCGATCAGGTTGGCGCACTCAAACTGACCCTCCCGAATTTTGCCAGCTATGACGCCGAAGGTAATCTCTACGTCTCGAATTCGAGTACGTCGAGTATTGAAAATGTCTTGGCCGAATTGGCCACTCCCTCACCCAAGGGGGCGCTGGTCGTTATCCGTCCCAACGGGAAGAGTGAAATCGTGGCCGAGGGTATTTATCTGGCCAACGGCACTGCTATCGACCCGAAAGAAGACGCGGTCTACGTGCTGGAAAGCACTCGGAATGATTGCCTGCGCATTCAGATCAAGAAAGATGGCACGTTTGGGAAGCCTGAGGTCTACTCCAAGGATTTTCCGGCCCTGCCGGATGGCATGGCTTTTGACGTGGCCGGGAATATGTACGTCACGCTGCCAGCTGTGGTGAAGGACGGGGAGATGGTCCCAGCCCACCAGGTTATCGCCGTTGATACCAACGGCAACTGGAGCATGCTGATCGATGATTCGGCTGAGGGCAAGAAGCTCAACTTCCCGACCAACTGTGCTTTTGGCGGGCCGGACTTGCAGACGCTGTATATCGCCAATCTCGAAGGCGATCACTTCAGTTGCGTCAAGACGCCCTACACCGGCCATCCGCTCTACCATCAGCGCTAGATGGCTCGCCCGAAATCGCAATCAAAAAAGACCGGAGGGGGCCTGCTGTGGCTGTCCCTCCGCTGTCCACGTCTATAAGGAGTAAGCTATGGCACTCACCTTAGCGCTGGCAGAACAATTTATCGCCGCCGCCAAACACAAGGCCCAAGAACAAGGCTGGGACATGAGCTTTGCGGTCACAGACTCGTCAGGAAATCTGGTTGCGCTGGCCCGTATGGATAATGCCCGCTGGCTGACGACCGGGGTGGCCCAGAGCAAAGCGTTTACCGCTGCGACTTTCCGGCGTACCTCACGTGAGGTGGCCGAACTGGCAGAATCCCGCTCGCAGTTGTTCACGAGTGTGGCGGAGATTATCGGACGGCCGTTGCTCTTGGCCGGAGGCGGTCTGCCATTCACGCTGAACGGTGAATTTCTTGGCGGTGTTGGCGCCAGCGGTGGAACAGAAGATGAAGACATCGAATGTGCCCGTGCCGCGCTCGACGCCATCGGGGCCGAATAGGCAGACTGACGGCAATCCGCATGGTCCGGCCTCTCAATATCCTGCTCATTGGTGCGGTGGGAGATGTTGTCATCGAAAAGATCGAGACGGTTGATTCCCGCATTCGGGTTGCCGATGCACGCGGGAAGTTCGAGATCGAGTACGCTGAGACCTGGCCAGCGGAATCCGTTCGTCGCTACGTCCCACAATCCCTTATAGCGGCAAACACTTCAACCCGCGCCGAGCGGGATGCCCTGCTGGCCGAAGCCGAGGTCATCTGTATTCGTTTCCCTTTCCCGCTCGATCTGCGTGCTCGGGCTCCCCGCCTCAAGTGGCTCCACCAAGCACCCGCGGGTGCCTCGAATCTGCGCATGTGCGACATCTGGGGCAGCGATGTCGTTGTAACCACGTCGCGCGGGCTGAATAACCCTTTGCCTATTGCAGAATATGTGCTGTCTCTGATCTTTCTTTTTGCGAAATCCTTACCTCGGGCTTTTCACGATCAGAACAATCGGGAATTCGAGCGTCGGGTGTATCGTCCCAGATTGGTCCAGGGAAAAACCGTCGGCGTTATTGGTTTGGGCGGTATTGGAGGGGCTGTTGCGCGTCTGGCCAAAGCCGTGGGCCTGCGGGTCGTGGCAACCCGGCGCTCAGCAGCGACGCCGCAGAGTCAGACGCAGGGTGTCGACCAACTCCTCCCGCCATCAGCACTCGCTGTTTTGCTTGAGCAGAGCGATTTCGTCGTGGTGACTACCCAATGGACGCCAGAAACGGACGGACTCATTAGTGAAGCCGCACTGCGCCAGATGAAACCGAGCGCGTATCTCATCAACGTGGCCCGAGGTGAAATCATTGATCAAGCTGCCCTCACCAAAGCGTTACATAACGGCTGGATCGCCGGGGCCGGTCTGGACGTCTACGCTGGAGAATTCGCCGGGTCGCCACCGGAGGAACTCTGGCAACTACCGAATGTGGTCATTACTCCGCATACGTCAGGTGGAACGGATGTCCAGCAGGCCAAGGGCCTGGAATTGTTCTGCGAGAATCTGCGGCGTTACGTCACCGGCCGAGCCCTCTTGAATGTGTTGGACTGGGAGCGAGGCTACTAAATCAACGCTTCACCGCAATGGCGGTCTCACCGAATGAATGCACCAGCCAAACGTCTGGATCAGCGAGGAGACCGTCCGCGTTGTGAGGACCGAGCGTCAGATTCGCACACACCAGAACACCGCCGGTCCGTAGCCGTTGATATAGACCCGTAACCAGTTGTGGGGTAGGCGCGAAGCCATCGAAGAATGCGAGATCGTAGGCGTTTGGGTCAAGGCCGTCGAGGACTGTCAGGGCAGCACCGTGGTGGACGTGGACGCTGTTACTCATCTGATAGTCAATGCAGTGTTGACGAGCGATACGAACGTGCTCAGGATCGCTCTCAATAGTATCGACCTGAGCATTTGGAGCGCCGTGGGCAAGCCAGAGGGCACTGTAACCGAGGGCGGTCCCCACCTCGATAATCCGACTAGCCTTGACTGCTGCGGCAAGGACTCCAAGTAATGTGCCCTTATCATACGGGTAGGCCCCGCAGCCATGCTGGGCACGGTGCGTGTTCGTGGTACTCAAGATATCCGCAAACGGATCAGTCGTAGGGGAAGGTGACATGTGAGAGATCCTCCGGCTCTTTCTTACTGTTACTGCGCACTATATGCCAGTGGGAGAGATCGCTCGACTATAGCACTAGCGGACGGAAGTTTTGTGTCGCTTGGCTTGTGCATCCCCCTAGCGACCGATGCACAGGCATAGTACAGTGCGTGCACGTGGCCCACGGGTCTATCTTCAGCCTCGGAGGGCTGAAATCCGAAAAATGTACACAGGTCCTCTATTCCCTTTTCAACGTTTCTGTTCGTGGCTGCTCCTTGGCATGCTCTTCGTTGGGGGTATGGTTGGATGTGGCTCCGGAACGGCGCTGACTGATATATGGCTGACGGAACTCTCGCGCCGTGTCTTGCGCCCACCAAAAGTCCACTCCGTTGGTGTTGGCTATATTCCTGGATTGACGCGACGGAGGCCTCCTCTACTCCCACCGCTGTATGTGCTTGTCTTACGACCGCTTGATCGTCGCCCGGCTCCGCGCATCCACGAAACCCGACAGAAAAACATTCCGCTGCCTGATGACCGAAACGCGCTCATTGGATTCTCCGGTCTGAATTTTGAGGAAGGGCAAGTGACCATCGCCCCAGCCGGAAGCGTCCCCGATCTCGGAACATTGCGCCACATGGACGCGGGGATGCCGCATCTCCCGGATATCCCCAAGACACTCTTTACCCTCGCCCGGCTCCCCGAGACCGTGCAATACGCCCTGACCCTGCACTTTCGCGAAGCTGACATTGAAACGGAAATGCTGCCGTTTCCATTTCCGGAGCCGCTGTCGGCAGCAAATCAGCGGGCGACCTATGCCCTGGGCTGTACGATAGACGAGTTTTCGCTGTTCAGCCTTCGCCGTTATCAACAGGTCCGGGTCGGATCACGTCGGCTCGAATTGCCGGTACGCGGACCCACACGCGCCGCGGTCTCACTCAGACTCTCTCTGTATCAACTGCCGTCTGGTCGGGTCGTGTGGCAAGAGCGGGTCTGGGACGTTATCCACGATCCGCCGCGAGGAGGCACGCAACATCGCTATCATACGGCTGACGACGCCCTCACCTTGGCGCTCAGCCGTACGGTTGGGCGCATCCTGTCGATCCCGAAATTTCAGGCTGCCCTCCGCCTTCCTCATCCTGATGCGGTTCTTGCGCAGGAGTCACACGGATTACGGTTCAGCCGCCCGCAGCCGAGCGATCTGCTGACGTAGCTCGTCGACAAAGGGCGCTCGGGGGTCTAACCGAAGAGCCTGCTCATAGGCGGCCACAGCCTCGCCCTTCTGGCCTGTTTGCCCTAAGGCTCGCCCAAGGCTCACATAGGCATAGGCATAATCCGGCTGAAGATGGATCGTCTGTCGCCACGCCTGCATAGCCTCCGCCAAGTTCCCTTCTGCCGCGAGGACGTGACCAATGCGATGGTGGACATGGGCTGAAGTCGGGACCAGTTGCAAGGCTTTGCGATAGGCTGCCAGTGCGTCTTGGGTATTCCCCGCGACCTCACATGCCCGGGCAAGGTAGATATGGATGGTCGCGTCATCCGGATTGAGGCGCGCGGCCTCGCGAAATGCCGTAATTGCCTGGGCCAGCTCTCCGCGTTCTTGCAGGGCTACTCCTATCCGGTAATGCGCCTCAGCCTGGCTGGGAGCCTGGTGTATGGCTTCGCGCCATTGGCGAATCGCCCCATCTAAATTTCCTTGATTATAGAGGGTATAGCCTTGTCTGAGATGCTGCGAGGCGGTGGGTGACACGGGCGGTGGTTGCGGGGTGTTCTGAGACGAGATGACCGGGGCCGGCGCTGACAGCTCAGGGACTGCTGGAGGAGTGTCCTTGAGCGGGACAGCCGCTCTCAGTTCCTGGGAAGATGACGGTAAGGGGGGAGTCTGCGCCGGAACTTCTCTGTCAGGCGTCACACGTGGTGCGGGGGCAGGAGGCGTTGCTCGGCGGAGTGGGGGCGGAGGGAGATTTTTTATCACTTTTTTCGCGAAGACCGTCGGAGCGGGAGACGCGGGCGCCTGGGCAGGCCTGGGGAGAACGCGCTGAGAGTTGGTCTCTGGGGCGCGGGCAAAGAGCACCTGTGTGTTGCCCTGTTGAGGACCATCAGCTTGTTCAGCGTTGTCATTGGGAGCGTACGGTTTGTCCGGCTTGTTCAGGGTAGCAGTCACCACATGTGCCTGTTGTTCAACCGAAAAAGGCGGAATCTGGTTCGCTTTGAGGTCAAGCACGAACCGGGTGTAGTGGGGATGGGAGCCAGCCCGGACCCGTGTAATCAGCGCATCGGCTGCGGTATACGTGGCTGAGGCTAAGCGCTCGACTTCTCCTCTGACATCAATGACCAAGCGGGCCGGTGAGAGTAAGGCAAAGGCGTGGACAGAGCCCGGCGGCTGGGAAAAGTGGAGGCTGAGGGTCCGGTGGTTTCTGTCCTGAACGAGCTGTATCTGCTGCACATACAACCCCGAGAGCCGGGCCAGAGCTTGGGCGACACTCTGCCCAGGGACTATCAGGCCCAGCCCGGTCCATGTAACGACGAGTAAGAGGAAAGCAATATGTTTCTTCATCGCGGATGTCTTTCAGCTACGACCCTCGTAAACGCGCAACACGTTTGCGTATCTCTGCGCACAGGGCATCTGCATTACTTTTTTTTCGGCGATCCTCAAACGCTTGCGTAAAGCGAACGCAGACTGGTACGGCGTTCTTGTATGTAGACAGGGCGTCTTTCTCCCTACCCATCTTTTCGAGCGCTTCGCCGTAGTTGGCATAGGCATAGGCGTAATGAGGAGCCAATTGTATGGTCTGGTACCATGCATTTGCCGCACCCTGCCAATCCTCTCTCCCGGCCAATATATATCCCAGCCGGTTGTGGACGTACGGTGCGGAAGGAACCAACTGTAGGGCTTTTTGATAGGTGTTAAACGCGTCTTGCTCCTTACCCAGCACTTCGAACGCACGGGCAAGATGGACGTGTGCAGTGGCATTATCCGGCTCGAGCCGGAGCGCTTGCTGAAAGGCGGCCACTGCTTGAACGTGATCTTTTTGGTCTCGGAAGGCAATCCCTAACAGATGGTGTGCCTGGGCGGTCTGCGGAGCGAGGCGCAGGGTCTCTCTCCACTCGACGATTGCCTCGTCAACTTTGTCGGCATCATAGAGGATTTGTCCCTGTTCAAGATGATAACGGGCTTGCTGTGATAAGGGTCTTGGAGAAAGGGCTGGCTTCAAGTCGACCGGAGGGGAAGGGGGAGACGGGGTGGGGACCGAAGCCAAGGCCGGAGCTGGACTCTTGCGTCCGTGCTGGGAAGCTCGCGTTGTCTGAGACTGTGAAAAAAGCACCTGTGTCCGGACCGGCGGAGAGCCGCCGTCTTGCTCACCACTTTGTTTTCCTAGTTTGGCAAGAATCGTGGTCGTCCGGTGTTCAACCGAGTGCACCGGCACTGTTTGGCGGTTGAGGTCCAGGACAAGGCGCAGGCGTTGGGGATGCGAGCCGATGCGGACTTGGGTAAGAAGTGTATCCTCTGTCTGGTAGATACGGGACGGCACGTTTGGCATTGGACCGTGCACATCGATGACGATTCGCGAGGGCGATGAGAGCGAGAACGACCGAATGGAGTCAGGCGGCTGAGAAAACTGAAACAGAACCACCCGTGTCTCTCCCTCGGTCGTCAGGCGTATTTCTTGTAGGCGGAGAGCAGCGGACTGGGCAAAGGCAGGGGACAGCCATAAGACGAGCACAACGATCCCCATCCTGATCGGCACGGCGGCAAAAACCTTGAAGCCAGTTCGTTTTCTTTGCATGGCGCTGCTTGCCCGGGTCCCCATCCTGCCCTGCCTATGAGCGTGAGGGATCGTTGCTGAGGCGAAGCTGGTGGGAGACGGTTGCCAGCTCCTGCTGCACGTCAGTGAGATGGGTTTCGACGTGTTGCAGCGAGCGCATAATCGCGCCACTGTCTGTCCGCGTTTCAGGCGTGAGCCCTCCAGATTCAAGCAGACGGCTGAAGACCCGAACGATTTCCTCGGGCGTAATCTCACCCCCGGGCTGATACCAACGGTATAACCAGTTGCACATGCCGGTAAAGGCGTGCATCAGCAGCCGGGGATTTTCATTGATGACCTCGCCTTTCTCGATCCCGTTCCGAATTTCATTCTCGATGAGCAGGTCAATCTCTTGTTGCATTTGCTCAACGACTCGAACCGTTTCCGGCGGGAGGTTCGCTTCCTCGCGAAACAGGAGGCGAAAGAGCGGCTGGTCCGTCGTGAGCGAGGCGATCTGATGCGCCATCACCTGTCGAATTTTCTCCGGACGGGAGAGCGGGCGTGCCAAGAGTTCTTCCAAAGTTGCCCGATAGTTTTTGAGTGAACGGGTAAAGATCGCCGTGAGCAGCGCGGCCTTGCTCTCGAAATAGGTGTAGAACGTCACTCGCGAGATGCCGACCAGAGAGACGATGTCATCGAGCGTGGTTTCGTGGTAACCGCTTTGGGTAAAGCATTCCGTGGCGATACGAAGGAGTTCTGCTTCTACGAGTTGGCGCTTTTTTGCCATCCCTGCCTCCAGTACAAATACAAATTTTCCTCTTGACGGCAGAGAATATGTACAATACTTACCATGAGTAAAGAAATCTACACAAAAGTAAAGTTCTCTTTACTTTCAGACAAGAGAGGCGCAGATATGGAGAAGCGAGTACTACAGAGACCCGTCCGTTTTTTATCGTATTTCGCGGTGGCCGCCTTGGCGCTGGTGCTCAGTACCCTCTGGCTGCCGCCCACGACAGCGCTTGCCAACCAGGACCAGAGCTATGACACGCTGCGGCACTGGATTGAGCACTCCCGTCCGGAGACCGAGCTGACACCCGGCCAGCATCTGACCCTCAAAGACCGCGCCATACTTGAATCGTTTATCCCTCAGCCGGCCTGGGAATACTACTTCTATGACGGCATGGATATGGAGATTACGGAAACCGGGACCTACCCGCCCCCGGCAGATTGGGGCAAGAATGTCCCGTCCGGCTACCAACTGGATGAGCAGGGAGTGCTGACTGGCTTCACCGGCGGGGGCTTTCCTTTCCCGAACATCGACGAAGGCGACCCACAAGCGGCGCAGAAAATTATCTGGAATATGTTGTGGCGACCCGGAGCCGAAGACTATGTCATGCCCATGGTGGCGTGGTCGCGGAGTCCGAACGGACAGTTGGACCGCCAGTTTGAGTTTACCGCCATTACTTCTCGTTATGCCCAGGGAGACCACTGTCTGGTGCCGGGCTATGAAGAAGTGAGAACCAAGCAACTGATGGAATTCCGCTCGCCCCGTGATCTAGCCGGGGCAAAAATGCTAACCAAAACCTATGTAGATCACTACAAAGAGGATAATGGTTGGATGTATATGCCCGCCCAGCGCAAGCCGCGACGGACGCTGGCCTCTGAGCGCACGAGCGAGGTCATGGGCATGGACTATACCATGGAAGACGCCATGGGCTTCGGCGGCAAGGTGTATGAGCACAATTGGAGCTATCTGGGAAAGAGGCGAGTGATCGCCACGATCAATGTTGAGACCAATCCGGAAGCCGGTGGCCCGCACCTATGGGTACCGAAGGAGGCGCGCTGGGAGGTGCGCGAGGCGTATGTGCTGCTGATTGATCCTAAAGCCACAAACCACCCGTATAGTCATAAGATCATCTTTGTCGACACCGAGACCTTCTGGACGTTGTGGATGTTCGGCTTCGACCGGCAGGACGATCACCTCTTGCGTATGAACCAGCATTTTCTCAAGTATTCCGAGAGTTATGCCCACGAGAATGCTGCCCAATCGCCCTATATGAAGCTGGATTACGCGAATAATGTTGGGCAGCGGGTGTTCTACCATCTGGGAGAGACCGATATTAACGCCAAAAAACCTCACGCAACTTTCTCGCACTGTTATGTCATGACGAGACATTTCTCCTCGGGGCGGGCCAAGCAAGTCTATTCCGTCCGTAATATGGTCAGCGGGAGACGCTAGACCTCTTAGGATCGTGTCAATATGCGCCTTCGTATCTGCTTTGCCTCGTGTGTCCTCTTCCTCGCCTTGGCTGCGATGCCGACACCGTCGTGGGGCATTATTGCCGTCACCGACGATATTGAACTCGAAGGGTTTGTCAAAACTCAGAACATCCTGCGCACCCCCATGTTTCGGGATGCGGAACTCATCATGCAGCGGAATACGGCGCAACTGGAGGGCAAGTATTATTTTTTGCGTGAGAGTCTCGCCTTTGGTCGTTTCGCTACCGGCCCGCTCGAAGAGGCCACGCTGACCCTTATCGGCCGTGGTGTGTACGACTCGATTTACGACATTCGGCACACGTATAGCGAGGCGTTCGGCAAGGACGAGCGACTCAACCGGCAGTTTGAGTACAAACTTCGTGAAGCCTTCGTCGATATGGTGCTGCCCCCGTTTACCCTCCGGCTGGGTCGCCAGCAAGTCGTGTGGGGAGAGACCGATAATTTTCGGGCGCTGGATGTTATTAATCCTCTTGATCTGCGCTGGCACGCGAACTGGGAGCCCTGGGAGGATATCCGCATCCCGCTATGGATGGCGCGGGCGATTTACGACATTGGCAAATTCGGCCCGCTCGAAGAATCCTTTGTCGAGGCCGTCTGGATTCCGTGGGATTTTCAACCCAATAAAGTAGCCGCCGACCCCCGCCGTCCCTGGGGGTTTATCGGCGACGGCCTCGCTGAGGTCGCCAACGCCGCTATTATTGAGGGAGAACTCTTTGATCTTGACCTCAGAGTGAGAGATGACAAGCCGAGCAAAAAATTCAAGAACGGCCAGGCCGGGGTCCGGTTCAAGGCTATTTGGGGTGGGATCGATTTCAGCCTCAACTATTTCTACGGCTTTTCCGCGGACGCCGGCTTTAAGGTTCGCTCGGACCTAGCCCGTCTTGAGGGTAGGACCCTGCACGCTGTACTCGACCGTGTGCATCCGCGTTCCCATGTTGTCGGCATTGCGGCCAATTATTCGGAGGAAAAATATACGCAGTCCGTTTTCCGGGTGGAAACGACTTTTACGACGGGGGTGCCTGTCACGATTGCTCCGAACGCCCCGACCCGGCTCGACCCGGACAGGAATCAATTTGACACGGCTGACCGCTCGGTTGTCATGTTGGCTATTGACCGCCCGACCTGGATTCGCCCGCTGAATGATATACGGACGTTTTTCCTCTCCGCGCAGTTCTTCTGGCGGCGCTATCTGGACTACAGCCGGTTCTACCGAGGTATTCCATCCGTCCGGCGTGCTCACATGGAGGGCGAGGCAGTGCCGGGCCGATTCATCAGCACGAATGAAGACAAAATCGATCAGAACGAGTTTGTCATGACCTTTTCCGCTTCCACTAGCTATGGGCCAGGCGGGCTCTGGCAGCCGTTGTTTGTGTTCGCGCTCGATCCGCTCTCCACAGGGGCGTATAATAAATTCGCTATGGACTACCTGTGGTCAAATTATTTTATCCTGCGGTTCGAGCAAAATTTCTTCTGGCGAGTCCGCTCGCACGACCCTGGCCCCTGGGCCATTGGCGACCTGTATGGTCGTCCTCGTGACAGCCGTCACGAGAGTATTTTCAGCGCCATCTTTCAATTCTAGTCCTGCGACAACGACCTACGATTCCGAGGCGCGGAGCCGGTCAATCCGCTTCCTGACCTCGGCCGCAAAAGACGCCTGCGGGTCCAGCTCGACCGCGCGCTCGTAGGCGGCCAGGGCCTGTGTCTTCTGCCCCAAGCTTTCAAACGCCTCACCCAGATTGGCATGGGTATAGGCATAGTCCGGGTCTAAGGCGATCGCCTGTTGCCACTCGTCCGCCGCGGCTTGGTGCTTGCCCTGCGCGGCAAAAATATGACCCAAGCGGTCATGGATATACGATGAGGTGGGAACGAGTTGGAGTGCTTTCCGATACGCGACTACGGCCTCTTGGATATCACTATTGGCTTCGAGTGTGCGGGCAAGGTGAACATGGGCCATCGCATTGTGCGGGTCGAGCCGTAGCGACGCCTGTAACATGTCAATCGCCTCTTCACGCGCGCCATGATCCCCCAGCGCCAACCCGAGCAGGTGGTGGGCCTTGGCATTGGTCGGCGCGAGACGAACGGTTTCGCGCCACTCAGCGATTGCCTTATTCAAGTCGCCTTTATCGTAAAACTCTTGTCCCAGCCTCAGGTGAAGAAGGGCCTGGGATGATAAAGACCGCTGCGGCAACGGGTCAGGTGGTTGAGCGGCTGGCTCGGCCGCAGGCTGCGGAACGGGGGACGGCAGCGGTGGTGGCACGGTCGGTACGGGCGTCGCTGGACGGGCAGGGCGAGCACGAGCAATTTTGCGCTCGGGCTCCACTTTTGCCGTCTTGTTCGTATGCGAAAAAAGAATCTGGGAGTAAGCTTCTCCTTCAGTCCCGTTTTCGTGGACAAAGACAATGGCAACCCGGTCGGCGCGTTGTTCTACACTAAAGGACGGAATCTTGGTCCGTTTGAGGTCCAGGACAAGTCGGAGGTGGGCCGGATGCGTACCGAGGCGAACTTGGGCAAGGAGTTCGTCATCCGCCTGGTACGCGGCTGTTGGTGTACCCCGGAGCGGGCCCTGTACGTCAACGACCAAACGGGAAGGAGACGAGAGGGCAAACGAGTTGATAGCGTCCGGTGGGCGCGAGAACTGAAAGAGGACAGAGCGTCGATTTCCTTGGACTGAAAGTTGGGCTTTCTGCAGACTCAGCAGGTCGGACTGGGCAAGGGCTGAGGTCAACCCCATGACGAGCCAGACATATATCGCACTGACAAAGATCCACGCCTTGCGCACGGTTGTTCTCTCTTACCTGGTTTTAATCTACTACAGCCGGCTCTTTTTCAAGAGCTTGCCCGGCCCGGAGGAGCACGTCAGCGTCATAAGTCAGGTAATAGCAGGCGACTGTACACACGATACATAGCAGGCCCGCGCTATAGAACATACTGCTCAAATTATAATAATCGACCACGATACCGAAGACAGGCGGAGCAATAGTCATCCCAAAGCTATGAACCGTCAAGAGCGTGCTCATTACCGTTCCCATACTCGAACCCGGGGTGTGCTCCATGGCCAGCGCCATATGGGCGGGATAGGCCAGCCCAAACCCCGCGCCGACCAAGGCATTCAGGCCGAGTAAATGCCAGAATGTTGAGGCCAAGGGAAAACCGACCAGGGAAACGGCACTGATCAGGCTACCGATACTGATGAGGACTGCCTTATTCATGCGATCGGACAGCCGTCCGCACGGCGACTGAAGGACCGTGCTAATCAAGACGTTCAGGGAAATCAGCGCTCCTACCTGCGAGGTAGTCAACGGTAGCAGAGAGGCCGACAGCAAGGGCACAAAGATCCAAATGAGGGTGCTGGACAAGGCATACACCACCCGAAAGAGAGCGACGCCAAGAATAGGCCGCGAGGATAAAACCGTGCGCCAGGAGGCCACCTCTTTTTTTTCTGCGATGTGCTGTTTTTGGACTTCGGGTAAGAAGAAGAGCAGCAGGAGTAAAGACAACAGGCTCAGGATACCCAGGAGAATAAAGCTGGCCTGCATATTGAACAGGTCTTTGAGCACCCCGCCTAGGATCGGCCCTCCGGCCACGCCGCCCAGAAAAGCCGTGTTGACATAGCCGGCGTACGCCCCCTCTTTTCCTTTGGGGGTGAGGTCGCCCACATACGCCATGGAAACCGGCTGGACCATAGCGGTGGCTATCCCTTGGAGAGCCATGATCACGATGAGCGTCACCAAGCTGTTGGCGAGCAGGTAGGCAACCGAGCTGAGGGCGTAGCAGAACAGCCCCCAGAGTAAAAACGCCTTGCGACCATGTTGGTCCGAGGCCCGACCGATGAGGGGCAGCAGAAAGGTCCGAGACGCCGAGTGGGCCCCGAACAGAATGCCGACGGCCACGCCGCTCGCTCCGAACTCCTGCGCATAGATGGGGATAAAGGGAATCACGACCCCGTTACCCAGCATGGTGGCAAATAGCGCCACCGACAAGACAAAAAGCGGCCCACTCATGCTGCCCTCTGAGCTATCAGCCGCTTGTGGGAGCAGCTAGGTCGCTCCTCAGTCAGTTCGGCGCTCCCGCCTGAAAAATCGAATATCCGATTATTGCAGACCAAGTGTCGCCTACTCTGCCCGCACCGAGGGCCATTGAGCCGCCCACGGCTTGGCCTGCTCAAGCTGTGAGGCCAGACGAAACAGGATGTCCTCTCGGCCATAGGCAGCCACGAGCTGGATGCCTATGGGCAGCCCTGCGCCGTTCCAATGGAGCGGCAGCGAGATAGCTGGTTGGCCGGTGACATTAAACGGCACGGTAAACGGCATGAGGGTGGCCGAACGCCGGGCTCCCCCAAGGGGATTCTCCAGTGTGGAGACAAACTCGCCCAAGCGGGGCGGAGGCTCGGCAATAGTTGGGGTGACGAGGATGTCAAAGCCGGTTGAACCGTCTTCGGGCTGCCACCAGCGTGCGAGCCGGCGCGTGTCGGCCTGGAGCCATTCAATGGCTTCAATATACCGCGTCGCGGTGCGGGCTCGACCGATTTCGACCATGGCCCAGGTATGAATCTCCACATCATCCTGGGTGACGGCTTTGCCCGTCTGTTTGCCTAAGGTGTCGATATGAGAGGCGATGGCGCTCGTCAAAATCGCCCACACATGCCGCCGGCGCTCTTGCTCATCGTTCAACGCGCTGGGGTAAGAGTCCTCAACCGTATGACCGAGTGCACTCAGAAGCTGAGCCGTTGCCTGGACGGCTGCGACGCAGTCCGGGTGCAGAGGGGTTGCCTGCCCAGGGAAATCTGCCAGGATGCCAACCCGCAATACCCCCGGATCAGCGCCGACCTCTTCAAGAAAAGGGCGCGCCGGCGGAATCGCAAAATACGGATCGCCCGGCATGGGACCGGCAATGGCGTCAAGAATCGCGGCCGTGTCGCGGACACTCCGCGTCACAACGTGTTCGTTGACCAGACCCTGCCAGACCTCGCCGTATTCCGGTCCGAGGGAGACGCGCGAACGGGTGGATTTGAGCCCGACCAGACCGCACTCGCTGGCAGGCACCCGAGTCGAACCGCCCCCGTCGTTGGCATGAGCCGCCGGGACCATGCCCGAGGCTACGGCCGCACCGGCACCACCGCTGGAGCCACCGGTGGAATGCTCCGTATTCCAGGGATTCCGACTCGGGCCGTAGGCTTCCGGTTCGGTCGTCGGCATAGTCGCAAACTCAGGGGTGTTGGTCTTGCCTAGGAAGATGAGGCCCGCGGTTCTGAGTTTGGCGGCCATATAGGTGTCTTCTTTTGCCGTCCAGCCAAGTTCTTTCAGAAAGCGACTGCCCTGATGATAGGGGTCGCTAGCGGAATGACAGCCAAAGTCTTTGAGGAGAAACGGGACGCCGGTGAACGGGCCGTCGGGCAACTGGGACGATGTGGCCTGGTCGCGCGCTTTCTCAAAAAGAGGCGTGATCACGGCATTGAGCCTCGGGTTGACCTGCTCAATGCGGGCAATGGCGGCGTCTACCAGTTCGAGTGGTGTTGCTTCTCCAGTGCGGACGAGGTCGGCCTGGGTCAGTGCGTCGAGGTGGGCGAGTTGGTCAGCCATAATATATTCCTCCGGTGCGGATACCTCCTCCTAACAAAGGCAAAAGGAAATGAGAAGGGAGACACGCGCCAAATCAGGCTTCCTTTCGGTCCTCCTGACTGTTATGCAGTGCTGACGGGAAGGAGGGGCACTATGCGTACAGACATTACCCCCCTGGTGATGCGGAATATCAGAGAACGCTTCCGCTATTCTCCCGGTGTGAGGGCCGGGAATTTCTTGTATATCGCCGGACAAGTTGGCCGGGATGAGAACTTGCAGGTTGTGGCGGATAAGGAAGCGCAGTTTGCGCAGGCGTTTGAAAACGTCAAAAAAGTGCTGACCGAAGCCGGAGCGACGTTTGACGATGTCGTGGAAATGGTCACCTATCATACCGACCTGCGCGACCTGGAACTCTTTATTACCGTCAAAGATCGCTATATTACGAATCTCGACCGACTCCCGACCTGGACGGGAATCGGCACTCCGGCGCTGGCGATGTCTGGACTCTTTGTCGAGATTAAATGCACCGCCTATCTGGAATAGGATTACTCCTGCATTGAAGAGAAAGTAGGTTGCATGCCGCAATCCGAACGCGTGGAACAAGAACAATCCTCCTACGGGTGGGTCATCGTCTTTGCCGGCCTTATCATCAGCCTGTGCATGTATGGTGTAATCGAATCTCTCGCCATTATGTTCAAACCCATTGCCGCGCAGTTTGCCTGGGACCGTGGCACAGTGTCGGTCGCATCGATGGTAAGCTGGACCAGTTTTGGCCTCTCCAGCCTTCTCTGTGGTCGCCTGAGCGATCGTTTCGGTTCCAAGTGGGTGATTATTGCCGGGGGTCTGTTCTTTGTGGCTGGCACGTTTTTGATGAGCCAAGTGCAATCCCTGTGGCAACTCTATGTGTATTTTGGGGTGGTGTTGGCGATCGGCCGTTCGGCGACGGGGGTCCCGATGGTGGCCCTGGTGACAAAGTGGTTCGTGAAGCGCCAAGGGCTGGCGCTGGCTATTGCCCAGTCGCAAAATGTGGGTTCAGCCGTATTTGCCCCGCTGGTCGTCTTCTTACTCGCCCATAATGACTGGCGCTGGTCGTATATCTGGCTCGGGGCTATCACCTTGGTGGTCCTGCCCCTTTCTCTGCTCATGCGGGATAAGCAGGTCGCATCGACCGAGGCTCAGCTAACAGGCTCAGTGTCTGCCACTACTCACGCACTAGGCCTGGGGATGACGCTGAGTGAGGCCATGCGGACGCGGGCCTTTTGGACGCTCAATCTTATGGTGCTGGGTTGCTGCATGTGTCACTCGTGCATTTTGTTGCACGGGTTCAATCATATGACTGACGTGGGTGTGCTGGAGTCGGTGGCGGCCCGGGTCGTCATGCTGATGGCCGTGTTTGGCATGGTCGGGAAAATCGTCAACGGCCTGTTAGCCGACCGGATTGGCGCGAGGTGGGCCATTGCGCTTTTTCTCGGTCTCCAGGCGGTGATGATCCCGTTTTTTATCGAAGCCCGCCAAGCGCCCTCTTTTTACTCGTGGGCCATCCTGTTCGGGCTGGGTTTTGGTGGACCCATGCCGGTCTATGCCATGCTCTTTCGAGAATATTTCGGCACGCGGGCCATTGGAACCATCTTAGGCGCTTTCTTTATGGTTGCGTCCATAGGCATGGGATCGGGTGGCATGATAGGCGGCCTCTTGCATACCCAGTTTGGAGATTATGTCGTGCCATTTCTGACGAGTACGAGCACCGGCACGCTGGCGGCATTGCTCGCCCTCACGCTGCCTGATCCGAAACGGGCAACTCGAATGCCAGCGCCGCAAGTCGCTCTCCAGACAAGTTAGTGGATATCTCACAAATGCTGAAGCTTGACCTGTATCGTCGAAAAGCAGTAATGCAGAGAGACGAGCGATGATTGCGGAAAATCGGCCTCGGTGTGTCGGGTCGATTTGTAAAGGAGGATGCGTGTATGCAGTTCTTTAACTTTCATCTGATGCCGTGGCCGCACGTTCCCGAAGACTTTGACGATACCTCGAAATACCCCTCGGCCTGGGTCACCTTCTCGAATGAACACTATGACCCGACAAAAGGCCGTGACATCTATAATCGCTATCTTGATGAGCTGGAGTATGCAGAGACGCTCGGTTTCGATGGCGTGTGTGTGAACGAGCATCATCAAAACACCTATGGCACCATGCCCTCGCCGAATATCATTGGTGCGCTGCTGGCGCGACGAACCAACCGCGTCAAAATTGCCATGGTCGGCAATGGGCTGCCGCTCCGGGATCATCCCATCCGGGTCGCGGAAGAAATCGCCATGCTGGATGTGGTGAGCGGCGGACGTATCATCTCCGGCTTTGTGCGTGGCATTGGCTGTGAGTATTATTCGATGGGGGTCAATCCGACCCACTCGATTGCGCGCTTTCGCGAGGCGCATGATCTGATTGTTCGCGCCTGGACCGAGACAGGACCGTTTCATTTTGATGGGGAGCACTACCAAGTCCGCTACGTGAACGTCTGGCCTCGCCCGTATCAAAAACCGCACCCGCAAATCTGGATTCCCGGTTTTGGAAGCAAGGAGACAATAGGCTGGTGTGCGGACCCGGCCCGCAAGTATCCGTATCTGGCCGTGTATATGTCAGACGATCTGGTCAAGATGTATTTTGATCAGTACCGCGCTGCGGCGGAAGAATCCGGCTATACCGCCTCGCCCTACCAGATGGGCCATTTACTGCCCATTTATGTGGCGGAAACGGACGCTCGCGCCCGAGAAGAAGCTGCGGAGCATGTGCTGTGGCTCTATCACAGAGGGCTGCGTATCCCGCTTAACATGTTGTTCCCACCGGGCTATGTCACCCATCAATCCATGCGGCATATTCTTAATATTGCGGACGAGCTGGACTATGCGAATATGTCTTTTGACGATTTCAATGCGCGGGGCTATTGCGTGGTTGGCAGTGTGGAAACCGTCAGGCAACGACTGGTCGAATCAATCGGCAAGCTGGGCTATGGCATTTTGCTGTCCCTGCTGCAAATCGGCGATATGCCGCACTACCGAACGATCAAAAACATGGAACTCTTTGCCACTGAAGTCATGCCCTATTTGAAAAAAGAGTTTCAGGACATGCCGGAGAAGTGGGACCGGGCCGCGTGAGGCTGGCTCGGCAGCAAATGCTGAGCGTGCGTCTGCCTCAGTGTGACGTGCGTTGTGCTGCTCGGAATCCCACGACCACTATAACGAGAAGTTCAACCCGGGCCGGCGTTGCGATTTACGCCGCAGCCGGAGGCGGGTCCAGCCCAAGAGCCAGCCAATAAGCAGCACGCCTGCCCCGGCAAGAAAGCTCGATACCGAGGTATCACGCCGGAGTTGGTTCCGCTCCAGCGTCAGGGTCTGGATCTGAGCTGTATGTTCCGCCTCATTGCGCTGTATTTCTTCCTGTGCGGCTTGAAGCAGGGTGTTTTCCTCTCGAAGACGAGCCAACTCCTGATTCTGTTTGGCGACTTGATCTTCGAGAAGCTGCACCCGATGTGCTGCTGGGATGTGCTCGGTCACATACCCCTTCAGAACATAGCCCCGGCGGCCGTCAGGCAGGGCGACGAGGTAATAGTCTTCCCCAGCTTCGTGGATAAACGTAACAGCATCGCCAGTCTTGAGTACGGCAATAATTTTATTGTCCAGACTCGGTCCGGTTCGTAGCATGAGCTCACGATAGCCACTCACATACAAGTTTTGCGCGTGACAGAGAGCAGGAAAGAGAAGAACGAGAACAACAATTATTGGTAGCCGCCTCACCATTACCCACTCCACGAGGATTTCTCTATCGATAGCCCGGCTGTTCATTGAGCACAACCCCAAGCATACATTGTGTCCGCTTCTGCTCCAGAATAGAACGATTTTAAGACGGGTTGCCTGGGAGTTGCTTCAGGACGTCCAGAAGCGCGCCATGCAGATGGCTATTTGAAGCCAGGGTCTGTTCGCCATGCAGATCGAACGTATGGCCGGAGAAATCGCTGGTCCGACCTCCTGCCTCTTCGACAATCAGCGCGCCGGCGGCAATATCCCACGGATAGAGGCGCCATTCCCAAAAGGCATCGGCTCGACCACACGCCACATAGCACAGGTCCAGCGCGGCCGACCCACTCCGTCTTACCCCCTGTGTGCGCAGCATAAAGGCCTCGTAGTACTGCAAATAAAAGGTACTGTGTTTGCGGCGGTCGTAAGGGAATCCGGTCAGAAGGAGGCTCTGGTCAAGCTGGGACGCTGTGGAGACATGAATTGGATTTCCATTGAGCTGCGCTCCCATCCCGCGCCGCGCGCTAAAGGTTTCGTTCCGGACAGGGTCATGCACAACGCCAATGAGCGCTTTGGACTCATGGGTGAGGGCCAGAGAGACAGCAAAGTGCGGGTAGGTATGGGCGAAGTTCGTGGTGCCGTCCAAGGGGTCAATATACCAGCAATAGGGGCTCTGAGGACCAGATTGGGCAGACTCCTCAGCAATAATGGTGTGCGTGGGGAAATGGGTGCGGAGCTGCTCAGTAATCAGACGATCGGCCGCTCTGTCTACATCCGTGACTAAGTCGACCATATCGGTTTTCATGCTGATCTGTTTTGTCGTAAACCGGTTTTTCTGGAGCAACTCTCCTGCCTGTCGCGCGATAGCCTGCGCCACCTCCAGGGCGGCTGTCATCAAGTCGTGCACATTGGTATTGTGGCAAGTAGAACTCCGGTCTGCAAGGTCTGAGAGGACGCCGGACAAAGGAAAGCCATGCGTGTTCTTGCTCCCGCAAAGGTCAATCTTTTCCTACGCATTATTGGCCAACGACCCGATGGCTACCACTTGCTCGACTCCCTGATGGCTCCCGTCAGCCTGTATGACGAAATTGAAATTACAGCGGAGAGGACGGTGGGGACGGAGCCACACATCCGTGTGCGCTGTAACGATCCAATAATTCCCACCGACCAGGCAAATCTCGCCTATCGAGCGGCAGCCTTACTCTGTCAGGAAGCTGGGATCGGTGCACACATCGCTATTACTTTGCACAAGAACATCCCTGCTGGTGCGGGGCTAGGCGGTGGGAGCAGCGACGCCGCGGCTGTGCTGAAGGCGCTTAACCAAGCATTCTCACTCGGACTGAACACTGACCATTTGTGTCGGCTTGCCGCCCAACTTGGTGCGGATGTCCCTTTTTTTGTTCCGTGTCAGATGACTCGGGTGGGCGGGATTGGGGAAATTCTAACACCCCTTCCAGCTCTTCCGCAACGCTGGCTCGTCATTGTGATTCCGGGCTTTCCTGTTTCAACTCCGTGGGCGTATCAACGTTTTGATACGCTTCAGCCGGACTTGCTCCAGGTAATCAACCAGACACCACCACTTGATCCGAAGCAATGGCCGGATACGGCCCTCTTCGTTAATGACCTTGAACGAGCTGTCCTGCCGGAGTATCCCCTGATTGCGGACAGAAAAAAGCAGCTCTCCGCCCTTGGTGCCGAAGTGGCCCTGATGTCTGGGAGTGGCTCTGCCGTCTTTGGTATCTTCACGACACAGGAGGCCGCCACGCACGCCGCGGCAGCTTTGGCTGGCTCGGAAAACGTCTTTGTGGTGACGCTGCTGGAGGATGCTTCCGCTCAGGTAACGGTTGATCTATAACCGCAGGAGCAGCTAGACTTCTCTCGTAAAAGATGCTAATGGCTATGGCCTCAAGAATGCCTGGTAAATTCTGTAATCTGTTGATTTTATTAAACAATCGGGTCATCCAGAAGCTTGTCCAATACGGTCAGCCGTCATAGTGTGGAATATCGACGTTCGAGAAGTAAATAGAGAAGCTGAGCGGCCGAGAGCAATACGACTGTCACTGCTATCCTGTTGGGGAGTCGCCAAGTCCGGCAAGGCACCGGGTTTTGGTCCCGGCATTCGCAGGTTCGAATCCTGCCTCCCCAGTTCCCTCTCCAGGCAGGAGCAGAAAATGACGCCGTTCATACCCCTATCCATGTGAGACACTCTACCGTGCTCAAAATATTTTCCGGGAATTCAAATCGTCCGCTTGCGCAAGAAATATGTGCCTATTTGGGAACCTCGCTCGGCGCGGCCGATATCCGCACGTTCAGCGATGGCGAGATTGCGGTTGAGATCACCGAGAATGTGCGCGGCGGGGATATCTTTGTTGTCCAGTCAATCTGCACGCCAGGCAACGATAATCTGATGGAACTCCTGCTGATGATTGACGCCTTCAAGCGGGCGTCCGCTAACCGCATCACGGCAGTGATTCCGTACTACGGCTATGCCCGCCAGGATCGAAAGGTTGCGCCGCGGGTTCCTATTAGTGCCAAACTGGTCGCTGATCTGTTGACCACGGCGGGAGCCTCACGCGTGCTTACGGCAGAGCTTCATGCTGGACAAATCCAGGGATTTTTCAATATTCCTGTGGACAATCTTTTTTCCGCCCCGGTATTATTGCCGTATTTGCGTTCCCGTATTGGCAGCGAACCGGTCAGCGTTGTGTCGCCGGACGCCGGGGGAGTAGAGCGCGCCCGTGCATTCGCTAAGCGGATGGGAGCCTCACTCGCCATTATTGATAAGCGCCGCGCGCAGGAGAACGAAAGCGAGATTGCAGGCAAGGCGAATCGTGATGTGATTGAGATGAATGTGATCGGTGACGTCGACGGCCGTATCGCGATTCTTGTTGATGATATGGTGGACACCGCCGGAACGTTGACCACCGCGGCAAAAGGGCTGCAAGATGCCGGGGCCCAAGCGGTGATTGCCTGCTGTACGCATGCCGTGCTGTCTGGCCCGGCTATCGAGCGGGTGCGGGCTTCTACGCTTGAAGAGTTGGTTGTCACCAATTCCATTCCCATTACGCCAGAAGCGCAAGAGACCGGGAAAGTCCGTGTCCTTTCACTTGCCACCCTGATCGGAGAGTCCATTCGCCGGATTCACAATGAAGAATCCATTAGCTCCTTGTTCGTGTAAGCCGTTGGATCGAGAAGGGAAACCATGGAAACCATCAAACTGAGTGTAGAACAGCGACAAGAAAGAGGCAAAGGGAAAATGGGCCGGCTCCGACGGAGCGGGAGAGTTCCCGGCGTCTTTTATGGTCCGGGAAAAAATGCCGTTTCCGTCTGTGTCAATACACGAGAATTCCAATATAAGGTCGAAAGCTTAGAGGGGTCTCATCTGATTGAATTTCTCTCACCGACAACAGACCTCAATGGGAGAATTGCACTCCTCAAAGATGTTCAACATCACCCGGTGACCACGGAACCGCTGCACATCGACTTTTATGAGATTGATGTGCAGGTGCCGATTCAGGTTGGGGTCCCCGTCCATCTTGTTGGCAAAGCGGAGGGCGTCACCGCTGGCGGGGTCTTACACTACTTCCGCCGTGAGATCATGGTGGAATGCCTCCCGCTTGACATCCCTGAGAGTATTGAGATCGATGCGACGCCTCTTGAGATCAACGACGTTGTCCGGGTTGCGGATTTGACCCTACCGTCCGGAGTCTCAACGCTTGAGGACGCTCAGCTCATGCTTGCCTCCGTCGCTGCTCCGGCTGCGGTGGCAGCGACGGAAGAAGAAGGAGCAGATGAAGCTCCAGCCGAGGACGGAGATGCAGCGGCAGATGGCGCAGCCCCGAGTGGGGAGACTCCGACTGAGTGACGGGGACTGATGCCGCAGATACGATGCATGTGCCACTCCTCGTATAGGTGTATGTCCGCGATCATTGGGCTCGGAAACCCCGGTCGGAACTACGAAAAGACTCGTCACAATATCGGCTTTTGGGTCATTGATATCTTGGCGAAACGATGGGGGACCCGTCTGTCCCAGTCGATATGCTCCTCCCGAGTGGCCTGGACGCGCTGGAACGGGGAAAAGATTGGGCTTATTCAACCGCAGACCTTTATGAATCACAGTGGACAGGCTGTTGTGTGCGTATGTGAACAATATCAATTGCAGCCGACGGATTGTATTGTCGTGCATGATGATGTAGACATTCCGCTCGGTCACCTGCGTGTGAAACGGGCCGGTGGTTCAGGCGGACATCGTGGTGTAGCCTCGATTATGACCGCTCTGGGCAGCCCGGACTTTATCCGTGTAAAGGTTGGAATTGGCCGTCCTGCTGCCGAGCTTGATACTGCTGACTTTGTGCTTCAGCCCTTTACTCAGGAGGAAGAAGCCTTTATCCTCCCGGCGGCACAACGCGCAGCGAGCGTGGTTGAGCTCATCCTTACAGACGGGCTTGAGCATGCTATGGCGGCATGCAATGGCGCGGCTTCTGCGACGCTCGCACACTCCGCGCTGGAGGAGTACGGAAAATCTCGCCGCCGCTCAGCGTGAGAGGGAGACGAAGACTGAGAGAGACCTATCGGAGGAGTTCATGCCGATTTATGAGACAGTATGCATTCTCCACCCGGAACTGTCTGAGGTACGGGTGAAGGATGTGATTGAAGGGATGCAAAAGACTCTGGAGCAGAGTCAGGCCAGTCTGTTGCAGGTTGAAGAGTGGGGGCTACGGAATTTAGCCTACGACATTCAAAAGCAGAGACGCGGCTACTATGTGCGTTTAGAGTATGATTCTCCTCCTCAAGCGGTCAAGGATTTTGAACGCGGCTTACGGCTGAGTGAAGACACCATGCGCTTTTTATCCGTTGCGCGCTCTGCCCCCTCGGACGGACAGTCCTCTATTCCTCCGGGTGGCTTAACCGACCGCCCTGCGGGTCACCCACCGGAGGCGCATACGGCACCTGTGCCGGCAGCGGCCCCAGCCCAGTCCGAGTGCTCCTGCAGAAAGTTCAGAAGCGGTGGTGACTGAAGTGCCGGCGGAGGCTCCAGCCGAGTCGGAAGTCACTGAAGCGACTGCGGCGCAGCCTGATTCGGATGGAGAGCCGAACGAAGAGTAAGTGGATTGTGTGAGGAAAGGCTATAATAAAGTTATTTTTGCCGGGCGGATTGAGAGCCGTCCGGAACTGCGGCGTACGCCACAAGGCGTAGCCGTTGGGATGTCTGCCCTGTGTGTGCAGAAAAGTCGAGAGAAAGAGGAGGATTTGCTCGTTGACGTCGTTGTTTTTCGGAGGCTTGCAGAAGAGTACTGTCCTCTGTTGACAGTCGGGCGAACCGTCTTAGTAGAAGGGGCGCTTGCGCCATATCGGTGGCATAAGGTGGAAGGCGCGAGACAAAGAGCGTATGAGGTCCACGCGACAACGATCCGTATTCTTGAGGAATGAAGCAGCACTGAATCTGGCTGATCACGAATGAAAGAAGAGTAGAGGGAAGAGCTATGGCAAGACCACCCAGGGGGGGATTTAACCGCCGAGGCGGCGATGACCGATACCCGCGACGTATGCGGCGTAAAGTCTGTCGTTTCTGTGTCGATAAGCGCGATTCCATTGACTACAAAGAGACCGCTGTCCTTAAGGATTTTGTCACTGAGCGTGGAAAGATCATCCCCAGTCGCATCACTGGTACCTGTGTATGGCATCAGCGGAAATTGACCTTGGCGATTAAACAGGCGCGGGCGATAGCCTTACTCCCGTACGTGGCGGCACAGGTATAGGGGCGTATTTTCCAGGCCTGGCGTTTCGTTGCGTTCTCACAGTTGCTCCCGTAGAGTAGGGGTTTATATGGAAATCATCTTGCAAGAAGACGTCGAGAACCTGGGAGAAATCGGAGATATCGTCAAAGTCAAAGATGGATACGCGCGGAACTATTTGCTCCCGCGCGGTCTGGCGCTGACGGCCAGCCGACGTAATGTTCGTGTCTTAGAGCACCAGAAACGTCTGGCCGCAAAGAAAAGAGAACGCGCGCAGCAGAACGCCAATGCCGTTCGCGACCGGCTGTCCAGTCTCACCCTGTCCATCACGGCGCGTGCCGGAGAAGAGGACAAGCTCTTTGGCTCTGTGACGAACATCGATATTGAAAAGGCGCTTCAGGCACAAGACGTGACCATAGACCGACGGAAAATTGTCCTTACCGAACCCATTAAACAGCTAGGCACCTATACCGTACCGATTCGTCTCAGCAGAGACGTTGAAGCGAGTGTCACCGTTCAGGTCCGTCCGGAGAGCGTGGCGTAGCCATTTTCTTGACACGCTATAGGAAAGTTGGTACGCACCAAGCGACTGTTGAACAGCGGAGCGACCTGCAGGCACGTAGCTCAGTGGGAGAGCACTTCCTTGACGCGGAAGGGGTCGGCGGTTCAATCCCGCCCGTGCCTATGCCCCAGACTCTACGGACAACTCAGAATCTTATGACAACGAAGTAAAGCAACCCCCTCTGAACAGATGAATGAGGGGGAAAGAGGCATCGAAGATCGATGATGCCTCTTTCCTTTTTCACATGAACGACATTGCTCCACATAGCACCTCCAGTACCAGCGAGCGGCCCACCGAAAACAGGACGAGTGCCGAGGCGCCACAAGGCCTCAGCCAGCGTTTCTCAAAAGCTATTGCCGCCCGTGTGGATGGAAAAGTCGTTGATGTGTCCTCCCCCTTGGTCACTGAGGAGGCCGAGCCCATTTTTCCCTCCTCGCCCGAGGGACTCGAAGTCCTACGCCATTCGACCGCCCATCTCATGGCCCAAGCAGTAAAACGCCTCTTCCCCGAAGTCCAGATAACGATCGGCCCTGTGATCGAGAGCGGATTCTACTACGACTTCAAGCATGACTGGTCGTTCACGCCGGAGGATTTGGAACGCATCGAAGCGGAGATGCAGACCATCGTTAAAGAAAACCTCCCGGTCAGCCGTGAAGAAGTGCCTCGCAATGACGCGGTTCGCTTCTTCACCCAGATGGGCGAAGTGTATAAGGCTGAGATTATCGCCGGTATCCCGGAGGATGAAGTCGTCTCGCTTTACCGGCAGGGCGAGTTTGTTGACCTGTGCCGCGGCCCACACGTCCCGTCAACTGGCAGCATCACGGCCTTTAAGCTCACCAGCGTGGCTGGAGCGTATTGGCGGGGAGACGAAAAGAACGAGATGCTCCAACGCATCTACGGGACGGCCTTTGCGACGCCAAAAGAACTCCGCCACCACCTCTCCTTGCTTGAGGAAGCCAAACGGCGTGACCATCGTCGCGTGGGCAGGGAGCTTGATCTGTTCAGCTTCAATCCCGTTGCGCCGGGGAGTCCGTTTTTTCACCCCAAAGGGACCTTTATCTATAATGAGCTGATCTCCTATATGCGTGGCCTCTACCAACGCTATGGCTACCAGGAAGTCCTGACCCCGCAGATCTTTGATGTTGATCTCTGGCACCGTTCCGGCCACTACGAGAACTATAAGGAAAATATATTTTTCACCGAGGTGGAGGGGCGTGACTTTGGTGTCAAGCCCATGAATTGTCCTGGCCATACCTATATCTATGCGGCAAAGAAGCACTCCTACCGGGACCTGCCGCTGCGCTATGCGGACTTTGCCCGCCTGCACCGCTTCGAGCGCTCAGGCGTCTTAGCGGGTTTGACCCGGGTGCGTTCGTTTTCTCAGGATGATGCCCATATTTTTTGCACCCCGGAACAAATCGAAAGTGAAGTCAGTGGCGTGCTGCGCATGATTAACGAGGTGTATCAGACGTTTGGTTTTGAGAAGGTGCACTTCTATCTTGCGACACGGCCCGAAAAACGGCTGGGCGACGATGCAACCTGGGAGCGAGCGGAAGCGGCCTTGGCCGGAGCCCTCGAAGCGAACGAAATTGCCTACGAAGTCAATGCCGCAGATGGTGCCTTTTATGGGCCCAAAATTGACTTCATCGTTCTTGACGCCTTACGCCGTGAATGGCAACTCGCCACGGTCCAGCTCGACTTTATGCTGCCCGAACGCTTTGACCTGCGCTATGTTACCGCCCATGGAGACGAAGCCCGACCGGTGATGATCCACCGTGCGGTCCTCGGCTCCATCGAACGCTTTATGGGCGTTCTTATCGAACACTGTGGTGGGGATTTTCCGTTGTGGCTGGCCCCAGTCCAGGTGAGGATTGTGACGGTGACAGATAATCAGGACACGTACGCGCGGCAGGTCGACGCCCAGCTCAGACAGGCCGGGATTCGTTGCGAGCTGGACCTACGAAACGAGAAGCTAGGCTATAAAATCCGAGAAGCGGAAATGCAGAAAATCCCGTATACCGTCGTCATTGGGGATAAAGAGGTGCAAGCCGGGACAGTCGCTCCACGGGTGCGCAAGCGAGAAAAAATCGCCCCGCTGTCCGTGCCAGCTCTTATTGAGCGCTTGAACCGTGAACGTATCCCGGGAGGTGTATCATAGCGAAAGAATCGGGAACTCGGATTAACCAGCAGATTCGCGCGCGGGAAGTCCGGGTCATTGATGCCAACGGAGAGCAGATTGGGATTCAGCCGCTGGGCGAGGCCTTCCGTACCGCGCTCGGCCAAGAGCTCGACCTGGTTGAAATTGCCCCAAACTCCTCTCCGCCGGTCTGCCGCATCATGGATTACGGCAAGTTCCGCTATCTACAGAAAAAGAAGGTGCAGGAGTCCAAGAAGCATCAGACCCAGGTGATGGTCAAAGAAGTCAAGCTTGGGGCGCGTACCAGTGAGCACGACGTTGACTTCAAAATTAACCATATCCGCCGCTTTATCGAGAAAAAGCACCGGGTCAAAGTCTCTGTCTTTTTCCGAGGACGGGAGATTACCCACCCAGAGATTGGGAAAGAGTTGCTCGACCGTGTCTATGAAAAAATCGAAGATGTCGCCTCTCTTGAGACACCACAGCCTCGCATGGAGGGACGAAATATGTCAATTCTTGTTGTTCCGAGGTAACTATGCCCAAGATTAAAACCCGCCGTGGAGCGGCAAAGCGGTTTAAGATCACAGGCAGCGGCAAGGTGCGCCGCCGTCGCGCCTACCTGCGCCATATCCTGTCAACGAAAACCCGAAAGCAGAAACGGAATCTCCGCCAGCCGGCGCTCGTTTCAGACTCCGAGGCCAAGGCGATCAAAAAACTGATTCCCTACTTATAGAAAGAGTAAACGTGTCCTCCAATAGATATGAGATGCTGGACACGTTTACTCTTTGAGACGGAGAGGAGTAGTTCGTATGCCACGCGCAAAACGCGGCTTTAAGGCACGCCGGCGCAGAAAGCGGATTCTCAAACTGGCCAAGGGGTTTACCGGCGGACGTCGTCGCCAGTATCGTCAGGCGCGTGAAACCGTCGAACGGGGCCTGGTCTACGCCTACCGAGACCGGCGAAATAAAAAGCGTGACTTCCGGCGTTTATGGACGGTCCGGATCAATGCTGCCGCACGACTGAATGGGCTGAGTTATAGCCGACTCATATATGGGCTGTCTCAGGCTGGTGTCGAAATCGATCGAAAGATTCTGGCCGCCCTGGCCATGCAAGACCCGCAAGCATTTTCCGCAGTCACAGACTTGGCAAAGCAGCGTCTGGCAGCTTAGGAGGCTGCTTCGCCTTTTTGTGCACCCCTTGACCATGAAGTAATGGGAAGGACGCCGCCTGTGTCACTCTTCCTGACCCTAACGGAGCCGTAACCCTTTCGACTCCAGGAAGGTGATATATTCCTGCTGGAACGCTTCTATTTGCTCTCCGGTGAGGGTGCTGTCCTGAGACTCAATCCAGTAACGAAAGGTATAGCTGGCGGTCCCTTCCACTAGCCCCTTCCCCTGATAGAGAGTGATAAACTCTCGTTTTTTCAGCAGGTCGTGAGAGAACTCGTCGAGCGTGCGGGCCAACTCGGCAAAACCCGCCTGGGCGCTGGCCACGATAGAGAAGTCAAACCACGAGCCAGGATAGCGAGAGGCCGGGGCATAGCTGGTGGCCGGAAAAATCGGCCCCTCAAGCCTGTCAAAATCGAGCTCGAACCAGACCACCTGAGCGGCGGGTGCAATTTTCGCCAAGAGGGGGTCGGACAAAAAGCCAAGCTGGCCGACCACCGCATCTTGGAGGGTGATGTCAGCATACCCGCCGGGCGTGTGCCACGGCGCGGTCGTTGTCGTGGCCGGCGCAAACGCCAGTGTTCCCAGGCTGAGCTGTTCGGCGAGCGCCTCAAGAGCGCCTTTGACCTGGCGAAAATGTGCTTCCAAATTTCCCAGGCGTTCGTGTTGACAGCTTGCCCCAGCCAACACATTCTTCTCTATGCGATCCTGTTTGCCGGCAGGCAAATAGACCCGCCCCAACTCAAAGATGCGAAAATGGTCCCGCAGAGCAGTATTTTTTCTCACAACGGCAAAAATATTGGGTAGCAGCGTGGTCTGGAGCCGGACATTATGCTCTGCGCTGGGATTGGCCATCTCCAGCGTCGCTTCAGGCTTGTAGCCGAGTGTCTTGAGCCAAGTTTCATCAAACCAGCTATAATTGTGGACCTCCGAGAATCCGTGCGCCTGCGCGAGAATACGCCGGGCTTTATGCTGGGTCCGCAGACGATCATTAAAGGCTACTCGCTCAACCGAAAAGTGCGGCATCTGTGGTTCGAGATTGTCATAACCCTGAATGCGCGTGACTTCTTCCAGAATATCAACGGGCAGGGAGATGTCTTTCTCGCTCCGAAACGGAGGAATACCCACGGAGAGGGTGTTGTTCGTTATACTGGCTTCAAAACCGAGCGAGGTCAGGATGGACACAATCCTGTCCTGGGCAATCGGGTTGCCTATTCGTCGATCAAAGAAGTCAGTCGGAATATCGAGATATCGGGTCTGGTCTTTCAACGTTCCCTGAGAAGTGAACCGAGAGCGTACCTGAGGCTGAAGGCCAGATTCGAGCAGCAGGGAGAGGAGGCGCTCGGTTGCAATTTTTGTATTCGCAGGCGGCTGTTGCTTCTCAAAACGTTGACTGGCATCGGTATGAATACCCAGCCGGGTGGCGGTTCGGCGAATGCGCGCATCCTTAAAATTTGCACTCTCAAGCAGCAGGCCGGTGGTACGCTCGCTGACCTCACTATTCAGCCCACCCATAATGCCGGCCAGAGCAATCGGCTCGTGTTCGTTCCAGATCATCAGATCTTCCGGGACCAGGTGCCGCTCTTGCCCATCAAGGGTTGTAAACTTGCCCGTTGTTCCAAACGGAGCAACGCGGACGGCCTGGAGGCGGCTCGCGTCGAAGGCGTGCATGGGCTGGCCGAGTTCAAGCATGATATAATTGGTCAGATCGACCAGAATGTTGAAGGTGCGCTGTCCCAGGGCGTGTAGCCGGTATTGGAGCGTCAGGGGTGAGGGCAGGGCGGCCACTCCGGCCATCTCGATACAGCAGTAACAGGGACAATTTTCGGGATCATCAAGGGTCAGTGGATAGGCAGGTAAGTCGTTATACTGTGCCACATCGACCAGTTGGAGCGGACGTAACGGGCGCTCAAAAATGGCAGCAACTTCACGCGCTATGCCGTAGTGACCCCACAGGTCGGGGCGGTGGGTCAGGCTCTTATTGTCGATTTCAAGCAGGGTGTCCGAGGGTGGAACGAGGTCGGCCAGAGCAGCCCCACTCTTAAGAGACGCGGGAAGGTCAAGGATGCCGAAATGTCCGCCGCCCATGCCCAACTCCTCGGACGAGCACAAAATCCCCTGACTCGTTTTCCCACCAACCTGCTTTTCAGTGATCGTCTGTTCCCCTGCAATCGCTACTCCAGCGGAAGCAAAAGCTGAGTTCATCCCCTCCCGCACATTGGGCGCTCCACAGACCGTCGTAAACTGTTCCGTTCCACACTGAACAGAAACAAAGGTGAGCTGAGCGCCCATCGGCTCGATCGATACGACCTGACCGATACGGACCCCATCGAGGGAACGAACCAGGGTTTCAATCCCTTCCACCTCAGCCGTCGCCATGGTGAGTCGGTGTGCAATCGTTTGCGGCGAGAGGTCTGAGAGATCGACATACTGGGCGATCCAGTCAAGGGAGATATGCATGGCTGACTCCTACTCAGACGGCTGCCGGGAATTGCTCGCAGAAGCGAAGATCGCCCGAGTTCAGAAGCCGAATATCTGGAATATTATATTTCATCATGGCCAGGCGGGTGAGACCTAAACCAAAGGCGAACCCACTATAGCGGTCCGGATCGACCTGACCAAATTCAAGGACCCGAGGATGCACGAGGCCGCACGGCAGCAATTCAATCCAGCCGGATTTTTTGCAGGTTGAACAGCCCTCACCCGCACAGATCAGACATTGGATGTCGAGCTCAAAACCGGGTTCGACAAAAGGGAAATAGCCTGGACGCAAGCGCACAGTGACCTCTCGGTGAAAGACCGCGGTCAGCACGGTGCGCATAACCGCAATCAGATTCGCGACGGAAATCTCTCGGTCTACCATCAAGCCTTCGAGTTGGTAGAAGGTATTCTCATGGCTTGGGTCAATGGCCTCATTTCGAAAACAACGGCCCGGAAAGACGGCCCGAACGGGTACGCCATAGTGCTCTAAGGCACGAACCTGATTGGCTGAAGTATGCGTCCGGAGCAGCAAGCCGTTCTTGAGCCAGTACGTATCCTGCATGTCGCGCGCAGGGTGATCCCGGGGGATGTTCAGGCTCTCAAAATTATAAAAGTCCGTCTCCACGTGGTAACCATCAAGGACCATGAATCCCAGAGATTGAAAGATTCCTTCAAGTTCCAGTTGGACAAGAGAAACTGGGTGAAGGTGGCCGAGGTGATTGTTGAGGCCGGGAAGCGTCATATCGATGCACGGCGGGGCGAGGGCTGTATTTTTCTGGCGCGCCTGTGCGGCTGCAATCTGCTGCTCTGCAAAGTGTTTCAATTCATTGAACTGTTGTCCAAAGCGCTTCTTTTCATCTGCTGACATTGCTGAGAAATCAGCGTTTTTTCGCAGCAGGGTGAGCACTCCTTTCCGCCCGAGATAGCGGACGCGAACAGCTTCGATGTCTTGGCCTGTTGTCGCGGCGGTCAGGTCTTCACTCAACTGAGTACGGATCTCCTGCAAGGGGTATCCTCCTTCACTCTATTTGTTCTTTATCCTAGCGGCGGTGCTTCTTTGCTGAAAGCCCTCTCGGTAAGAGGGGATGGGAGACGAAAACCCGACCCTGCTTTTCAAAGCGCGTTCAAACTTGACTTTAAGACGCGGCTCCACTATGTTCGCAGCGTTGTTATTTATAATATTGTCGTGATATTACACAACCTTGCGCTTCTTACTCGTTGCTTGGGGAGAAGCGCAAGGTTGTGTAATATCAATGGACTCCTGCCCGTGTGATATGAATTGAAAGCTTCCTTGCCTCCTACTGATGGAGGATTAGTGTGAGGCCCGGTATGACAAAAGCAGACATTGTTGAGCATATTTACGAGAAGGTCGGCTTTTCGAAAAAAGAAGCGACCGATGTGGTTGAGTCGATCTTTGAAATCGTCAAAGGCCATCTCGAAAAAGGAGAAAAGGTCAAAATCTCTAGCTTTGGGAATTTCGTCATTAACGAGAAACATCCGCGTAAAGGACGAAATCCACAGACCGGGGAAGAAATTATTATATCTGGCCGTCGCGTCTTGTCGTTCAAACCGAGTCCTGTCTTGAAAAAGGCCATTAACCCACTCCTCCAAGACTGAGCTTGTCGTGGACCAGCCCGAGCTCTCGAATAAGCTCTATTTCCGCATTGGCGAAGTCGCCAAGATTGTTGGTGTGAAGCCCTATGTGTTGCGGTATTGGGAGACAGAGTTTCCTATTCTCAAGCCTGGGAAAACCCCCTCGCGCCACCGATTATACCGCCGGCGCGATGTCGAAATCCTTCTGGACATTAAGCGGCTCTTATATGAAGAGGGATTCACGATTGCAGGAGCCAAAAAACGGTTAAAAGACGGTCAGCGACTATCGGATGAGACTCCTCCTCTTTCTCAGGCTGACCCAGAAGTATCTCTTCCCATTCGACCGGATCAACAGCAACGAAAAATTCTGACAGCCATTCATAGAGATATTCTCTCTCTCCACAAGCTCTTGAGTGATGGAACTCGCTAGGTACAAGATATTGTGGACCGAAGTTTACCCTTTTCTTCTCTTGAGACAAACATATTGAGAAATAAAAAGCCCTTTATTGACAACATCTTATATATGACGTTAGAATGGATTACTATAAACTTTTTATGGTCACAAAGGACCATGTCCCTATGTCCTACTCGGGCTATGCGCAGGGGGTGAGGAGGGGTGGATGCAATCATACACGTGGGCGCGGTGTCTTATTGTCTGCATTATTGCTGGTAGTTTTCTAAGCGGCTCTCCGCAAAAAGCATTCGCCTTCAACGGGAGCGAATACTTCCCTCAACCGCCGGAGCTGCCTGCTTTCAAACATTTTGAAGCAGCGCTCTTACAAGACGCTCAGACCGGTCAAGTGCTCTTTTCCCACAATAGCCAAAAGATATGGCCTCAAGCCTCTCTTACTAAGATGATGTTAGGGCTCATTGTCTTTGAAGACATTGAAAGAGGACGGGTCGGCCTGGAGACCCAGGTCACTATTAGTCGGCGGGCGAGTCGAACAAAAGGACGAACGATCTCTCTGCGGGCCGGTCAAGCCTTTCGACTGTCAGAACTGCTCCGAGCCGTGCTTGTCACCTCTGCAAACGATGCGGCTGTTGCCATTGCCGAACACGTATGCGGCTCTGTCAACCAATGTGTGCGGCGGATGAACATACGCGCCCAGCAGTTAGGGATGGAGCAGACACGGTACCGCACGGTCAATGGCATGCCGACCAGAACCGACCGAGCGCCAGATAAGGCGTCGGCTGACGATATCGCCCTGCTCACTCGGGCACTTTTACGTCATCATCATGTTTTAGCGTGGACCTCGCAACCCTCTATGTCGTTCGGTCACCGTCGCAAGCAGCTACCGAATACCAATCGACTGGTCGGGCGCATCCATGGGGTCGATGGGCTCAAGACCGGCTTTACGAACAAAGCACGCTTTAATCTTGCCACTACGGCTCAACGGGGCTCGCTGCGTTTGATTGCTGTCGTCTTCGGCGGAAAAACCAGCAGGATGCGCTTCCGTGTTGCAGAGGATTTACTGGAGTGGGGGTTTGCCAACTTTACGCGCCTTCCGCTGATCGAAGGTGGCTCTCTTTTGTGGGTTGAGGTTCGGGTTGAGAACGGCAACCTGTCCGCTTTTCAGCCCGTTGCCGCAGCAACGGCAGCGCCGTTGCTGCCAAAAGACGCTGTTGGCACTGTTTCCATTGCCCTCCAACTGCCCACCCAGGTGGCAGCCCCGGTTCTCCGTAACCAAGTCCTTGGCGAGATCGTTGTCCGCCGTGGGAAACAGACTTTGGCGACCATCCCGGCGGTCAGTCCAAGTAATATCCCCCGAGCTCGCTGGGTACATGCCCGTCAATGACAGTCTAGGCCCGTCTGTGCTTGCATTTCGAGGAAAGATGCTTAAGTTGCCTCTGCGCGACAATACATATTGGCCACGAGGTGCGTGAAAGGAGATCAGTGGTATGGCGAGTAAGGTAGTCCATTTACATGAGGAGTCTCGGGACGGGATTCTTAAAGGTGTAAATATCATAGCGGATGCAACGCAGGTGACCCTCGGCCCGCGAGGACGCAATGTCCTCTTAGAGAAAAGCTTTGGTGCTCCGGTTGTCACGAAAGACGGCGTGACGGTTGTCAAAGAAATTGAACTTGAGGACAAATTCGAGGATATGGGAGCCAAGATGATCCGTGAGGCCGCAACGAAAACCTCGGACGTGGCCGGGGATGGTACGACCACGGCAACCATCCTGTCGCGTGCCATCCTCACCGAAGGGCTACGTCTCCAAGTGGCCGGGTTTGACCCAATGTCCCTCAAGCGGGGTATCGATGCCGCAGTCGAAAAAGTCGTCGAGGGGATACAAGGACAGAGCCGTAAGGTCCGCAGTAAGGAGCAAGTCGCTCAGGTCGGAACGATTGCCGCCAATGGTGATGCCCAAATAGGAGGCAAGCTGGCAGAAGCCATGGAGCGAGTCGGCCAGGAGGGTGTGATTACTATTGAAGAGGGCAAAGGATTGGAGACGGTGCTGGACGTTGTGGAGGGGATGCAGTTCGACCGCGGTTTTCTCTCCCCGTATTTTGTGACTGACCCGGAGCGGATGGTTACCGAGATTGAGCAGCCCTATATTCTTCTCCATGAGAAAAAAATATCGAATATGCAGGAACTCGTCCCGCTGCTGGAGAGAATCGCGCAGAGCGGCCGACCGTTGGTGATCATTGCTGAGGACGTTGACGGGGAAGCGTTGGCGGCTCTGGTCGTAAACAAGATCCGAGGAACCCTGAACTGTGCTGCGGTCAAGGCTCCAGGGTTTGGAGACCGGCGCAAAGCCATGTTGGAGGATATTGCCATCCTCACCGGCGGACGGGTGGTGGCCGAAGAATTGGGTATGAAGCTCGAAAGTATTGATCTGACAGACCTAGGGAGCTGCCAGCGCGTGATTATGGATAAGGACAACACCACCATTGTGGATGGCGCCGGCAAGAAAAAAGACATCGCAGGGCGGGCGGATCAAATTCGTGCCCAGATTGCGGAAACCACGTCAGATTATGATCGGGAAAAGCTCCAGGAGCGCTTGGCCAAGCTTGCCGGTGGGGTGGCGGTGATTAAGGTCGGAGCCGCCACTGAAGTCGAGATGAAAGAACGCAAGGCGCGGGTGGACGACGCCCTGCATGCCACCAAGTCGGCGGCGGAAGAAGGGATCGTTCCCGGCGGGGGGGTCGCGCTGATTCGGGCGCAATCCAATCTGGACGAACTTGCGTTCAACGATGACCGGGACGCGGGAGTGAATATTGTGCGAAGAGCGATTGAAGAGCCCGTTCGACAAATCGTCAGCAATGCCGGCCTGGACGCTCCGGTTGTGCTCGATCGGATTAAAAAGAAGACCGGCGATGCCGGCTTTAATGCTGCATCAGGCGAATACGAGAACTTGTTCAAAGCCGGTGTGATTGACTCCACAAAGGTTGTCCGAGTCGCGCTCCAGAATGCGGCGAGCGTGTCCGGCTTGATGTTGACCACAGAAGCGGCGGTCGCCGAAAAGCCCGAAAAGCCCCAAGCCGGGATGGATGGGCATAACCACGATGACGACTTTGATGACTACTAAGCTGGAATGCTGTCGGGGGATGTACGCTCTCCCGACAGCCAAAAATGTCGATACCACAGGGGCCGCACAGCCCCCCTTATTTATGGCTTTTTGCTCTCTGCTGTCCTCGGTCGGGATAGCATTTCCGACCGGAATCCATTACGAATGAGCCTGTGATTGACTTCTCCCCACCAGCGGATGTTGAGCAAACGGTTCGCGATATTCACCGCTTTATTGAAAACGATATTGCTCCCATCGAGTACAGTCTGGCCGACCACCTCACCAACGAACACCTCTATCTGCGTGAAGACGGGCGGCTCGCTCCCGAAGTGCTCGCCGCTCAGCAGACGATTCGCAAACGGTCCGCGCAGCGGGGATTGTACGCGCTGCATATGCCCAAAGAAGTCGGTGGCGGCGGATTCAGTCTGACCGATATGTTTTTTGTGCACGAGGCCGTCTATCAGCACGGCATCGGGGTCGCGCAGTGGATGTTGTCCTGGACAGAAGGCCCCAATCACATGCTGATGTTTCTGACTGAGGAGCAGCAGCAGAAATACCTGCTGCCTCTGGTTCGAGGTGAAACAACCGGCGCCTATGCCATCACCGAATACCGTGGCGGCTCCGACGTGCTCGGCATGCAGACCCGGGCCGAAAAACACGGCGACACTTGGGTCGTGAATGGCACCAAGGCCTATATTACCAATGCGCAGTACGCCGACCTGATCTTTGTCTGCGCCCTGCACGATCCGAACAAAGGGGGAGCCGGCGCAACGGCCTTTATCGTTGAACGGGACAACCCTGGGCTGACCATTGGCCGGACGTATCGGACCATTATGGATGACGGCATGACCGGGGAGCTCCAGTTCGAGAACTGTCGGCTCTCGCCGGACCATATGTGGGGGGAGGAAGGCCAGGGCTTTTACCTCAGCATGGGAATGATCAACTGGATTCGCATCCGGCGTGGGGGCATGTGTACCGGTTTGGGACAATACCTGATCGACCGCTGCAGCGACTATATCAAGAACCGGCGCGCGTTCGGGGGGCCACTGAGTCGGTTTCAAGCCTTACAGTGGATGGTGGTCGATTCCTACCTGGACGTCCAAGCCATGCGGAGCCTGTCGCTCCAAAGTCTGTGGCAGGCCGACCAGGGGAATTTGTGGGCGCTCAAGGTTGATCCACAGCTCATCAAAACGACGTGCGCGCTCAAAGTCTTCTGCGACGAAGCGCTGTATCGTGTGGCCGATAGAGCCGTCCAACTGCACGGGGCGTATGGCTTGATGAAAGAGTCCGGGATCGAAAGAATATTCCGCATTGCGCGGAATCTGCGCATTCCCGGCGGCACGGATGAAATTCAGCGCGTGAACATTGCCAAGGCGCTGGGGTTATAGCTATACAGGGCCTCACCCAGGAGGAGAGTATGCAACGTGCACGTGTAAACGGAGTTGAACTGGTCTATGAGATGCACGGGACAGGCGACCCACTCGTTCTCATCCACGGGGCGCAGAGCGACCGGAGCATCTTTGCCAATCTGCTGCCGGATTTCGTGGATCACTTTCAGGTCCTGCTCTTCGACCAACGCGGCTCAGGCCAGAGTGAGAAGCCGGACATCGAATATACGATGGGCATGCTTGCCGATGATACCGCTGCGCTCATGGACCATATTGGTTTCTCGTCCGCGCAGGTGTATGGGGTCTCAATGGGCGGCATGATTGCTCAAGAACTGGCCATTCGTCACAGCGCTGCTGTCCGCTCTCTCGTCCTTGGCTGCACAACTCCCGGCGGTCCCCAATCCGTCAGTCTGGAGGGTGAGGCTATCCAGAGTTCCCATTCAACCGCCGCGCTTTCCGCGGAAGAGCGCGGCCGGGCGCTGGCTGAAACCGCATTTACGCAGGGCTATGTTGCACAGCACCCTGAAATTATCCCGGCACTGATTGAAGCCCGCAAAAAGCAGCCGCTCGCCTCCACGGGGTTTGCCCACAGAATGCGGGCCGCCTATGCGCATAACACGTTCGACCGTCTCTCCCGCATTACGTGCCCAACCCTGGTAATTACAGGAAAAGACGATGCCTTGATCGCCTGGCAGAATTCACAACTCCTGGCTGACCATATTGCCGATTCCGAACTCGTGATCCTGGAACCGGCCGGTCATGTGTTTTGGGTAGAACAACCAGCGCGGTCGAGAGACGCGATTGTCACGTTCTTGCAGAAACACAAGAGTTAAGGCTCACTCTGGTACTGGAAATTGACATCTGCTTTAGCAACGTTTTTCTTGTTATATATCAATGACTTACCCCCCCCCCCCCCGAAAAATCTAAGGGCGAGATTTCGGTAGCGCTGGTCGTTGACGTCGACGGCGCGCTGGTCAGCGGTGACCTGCTGATCGAAGGCATGGCTAGGCTGCTCGCCGACTCTCCGCTTCGCCTATTTGTCCTGCCTGTCTGGCTCGCCGGAGGCCGCGCCGCGCTGAAACGCCGAGTCGCCCAAGCAGCGCCGTTGCCGCCGGAGACGCTGGTGCTGAACCCCGCGGTGCTGAACGAAATCACCGCCGCCAAGGACGCGGGGCGCGAGGTCTGGCTGGCGTCCGCAGCCGACGAGGGTGTGGTCGCTCCGCTCGCCGAACGTGTGGCGGCGGCGGGCTGTTTCGCCTCGGACGGGCGCACCAACTTGGCCGGCAGGGCCAAGGCGACCGTTCTGGTCGAGCGGTTCGGCGAGGGCGGATTCGACTACATCGGCAATGAGCGGCGCGATTTGGCTGTTTGGAAGCGGGCGCGGCGGGCTATCGGCGTCGGCCTCTCCGCCGGCCTCGCGCGGGAAGTGCGAGCGCTGGACAACGACGCCCGGTTCCTCCCCGGACTCGGCGGCCATCCGCGCGACTGTTTGCGGGCCTTGCGCCCGCACCAGTGGGTCAAGAATTTGCTCGTATTTGCTCCCCTCATCGCGGCACACGAGACTCAGGCCGGACTATACCTGGTGGCGACCGGGGTATTCGGGGCGCTCTCGGCCTGTGCCTCGGGCACCTACCTGTTGAACGACCTGCTCGACCTCCCGCACGACCGCCGGCACACGAGCAAGCGCCACCGTCCGCTGGCCGCAGGAAAGGCGCCACTGTTACCGATGATGGCCTTAAGCGCAGGCCTGGTGACAGGTGGACTTACCTTGGCCTTTTGGCTGTCCGTCACAGCGGGGCTTTACGTCCTGCTCTATCTGGTCGTGACCTTCGCCTACTCGCTGGTGCTCAAACGCCAGACCTTCGTTGATGTCATCACGCTCGCCGTGCTCTATACCATTCGCGCACTTGCCGGCGCGGCCGCGGTTTCGGTCGCGCTGTCGCCCTGGTTCCTGTCCTTTTTCCTTTTCATCTTTTTGGCCCTGGCCATCGTCAAGCGCCAAAGCGAGCTTCACCTGCTGCGTGAGTCCAACCAATCCGAAGCCGGCGGCCGTGCCTATTTTGCCGAAGACCTCGCCGTGCTGGCGGCGCTCGGCGCGGCCAGCAGCTTTGCCTCGGTGGTGCTCCTCACCCTCTACATCAATAGCCCGGAAGTGAGCGAGCGCTATGCCCGGCCGGAACTCCTGTGGCTGGTCTGCCCCCTGCTACTCTATTGGTTGGGGCGCATGACGTTGCTCGCCAACCGCGGGGGCGTCGACGATGATCCGGTGGTATTCGCCTTAAACGACAGGACGAGTTGGCTGACCGGCTTCGGGATTCTAGCTGTGCTGGTGGCGGCGCTGTGATGGATACATGCTCTCGCCCTATGCTTGCCGCCTTTGCCGCGGTCGTCAAGTCTGTCCTCAACCGGCACTTCGTTTTCAGGGAGTCGGTGGTATGAAGCTCTCCGGCTGGGGGCGGTACCCCGTGCTTGATTGCCGGTTGGAGCGCCTGCGCGAGTGGGAAGACGTGCGTGGACTGCTCCGGCATAGTGACACCTTGATCGCCCGCGGCAACGGACGGTCCTACGGCGACGCCGCGCTCAACCCCAACCTGACACTCTCGATGTTGGCGATGGACCGTATGCGGGCCTTCGACGAGAAGACTGGCCTGCTGACCTGCGAGGCCGGCGTACTGCTCGCCGACATCCTGGCAACGTTCGTGCCGCGCGGCTGGTTCCCGCCAGTGGTGCCGGGCACCAAGTTTGTCACAGTCGGCGGCATGATCGCCGCGGATATACACGGCAAGAACCATCATTGCGACGGGACCTTTGGCGCACACGTAGAATCGCTGACCCTGGCGACTGCGGACGGCGAGATACGGGAGTGCAGCCGCACCGAACATGCCGACCTCTTTCGCGCCACCCTCGGTGGAATGGGACTGACCGGCGTCATCCTGTCCGCGAGCTTCCGGCTGCGGCCGATTGAGACCGCCTTTGTGATGCAGGAAACCCTGGCCGCGCGTGACCTGGACGAAGCGTTCGCCCTGTTTGAGGAATCCCGCGACTGGCCCTACAGCGTGGCCTGGATCGACTGCCTGGCGCGGGGCGCGAAGCTGGGCCGCTCACTCATGATGCGCGGAGCCTTTATACAACGCAACGCATTGCCGCCGCGGCTCGCGTCCGACCCCTTGCGCGTGCCACCCGCGGGCAAGCTCGCGGTTCTCGTTGATGCGCCGTCCGTTCTGCTCAACCGCTACTCGATCAGCCTCTTCAATGAACTCTACTACTGGGTCGGTCGCGCGCGCAGTGGGGCGCGGCCGGTCCATTTCGACCCCTTCTTCTTTCCCTTGGACCGTATCGAAGCGTGGAATCGCCTCTACGGGCGAAAAGGATTCGTCCAGTATCAGTGCGTGCTGCCCAAGAGCGAGAGCCCGACTGGAATTGCGGCCCTGCTGGAGCGCATCGCCGCGTCGGAACAGGGCTCGTTCCTCGCGGTGCTCAAGCTGTTCGGTCCCGCCGGCGACGGGCTGATGTCGTTCCCAATGGAGGGCTATACGCTGGCGCTCGATTTTCCGATGCGCAAGGGCACGCCGGCGCTGCTCAACGATCTCGATGAGATCACCCACCGGCACGGCGGGCGGGTCTATCTGGCCAAGGATTCCTGCTGCACGCCGGAATGGGTGCGTGAAGGCTATCCCCAACGTGACACCTTCGAGGCGGTCCGGGCCGAGGCGGCTGGGACCGCTCCTAGTTTCGTCTCCGCACTCTCGCGGCGGCTCGCGCTGTGAACCAAGGAAACAACATGACCATGCTGAACAACACTACACTGAATGATTGCCTGCATGTCCTGGCCGCTCCGTTGCACAACGCCCTGTTCGCCCTGTTCGTTAGCGGTGTCCTAGCCTACGGTGCCACGTTCGCCTGGTACATGCTGGCTAATTTTGACTTCGCCAACCTGCTCCGTTCCCAACGCATAGGCAACGTAGATGATGCCTTCTATTATTTCCAGATAGCCCGGAACTTGGCAGAGGGCAAGTTCTCCACCTTCGACGGCGGCATTACCCAGACCAACGGTTATCATCCGCTCTGGATGCTGCTTATCACGCCCTTCCACTGGGTGTTTGACCCAAAGGCTGCGTTGTTCGCCATTAAGGCTTTCGAGATTATGCTCATTGCAGGCGGGGTTGCCCTGATCGTTCTGGCTGCATGTCTATGCCGTCTGCCCTGGATTCTCTTGTTTGTCGTGATGCCACTCCTTCTAGTGCAACCTGGTATGCTCGTCGGAATGGAAGCCGCCGCCGCGCTATTCATGTTGGGGCTGCTCTTCTTCGCCCTCGGCCTCTATGCCAGAAGTCCGGCCCGTTGGCGGTGGTTCCTTGCCGCTGTCGCCTTCAGCCTGCCTTGGGTCCGCCTTGAGTTCATGGCTATATCGCTGGCGGCATCGGCGGCCCTGTGCATCCTTGAGTGGTCGTGGCAAGAGAAGCAGACCGGTGCGCCGTTGAAATCTCTAATCGTCCCACCTACCCCCTCGACATTTGTTCCATTACTTGGTGCACTTTCAGGTATAGTAGCGTACTTTTCTTATAACCGGCTCGTCTTTGGCGGCTTCGTACCCATAAGCGGCGCGGTCAAGCGGGAGTGGTCTCAGAGGAGGTGGGAGGGGGAAGGCGGATACAGCCTCGCGCGGAGTTTCCAGGATGCCTTGCAACTTCCCATTTTCAATTACGAACTACTAATCGCCACGGGAATCTGCGCCTGCACCCTGCTGGTCTGGTGGTCTGCCCGCCGTTCACGAAACCGGGAGGAATGGTTGCTCCTAGTTTTTCTGATCGGCGTATTCAGTTTGTCGGTAGGCCACGTGGCGAAGTTCGCGCAGACTGTTTTGATCATGCACCCCCGGTGGGGGCAAGATCATTGGTATTTCGTTCCGGCGTATCTGATGATGGCATTAGCTGTTCCGGTCATATGTTATGTTGCAATTCACTTCGTTCGCCGACTAGTTGGACAAAAATCGTACTATTATGCCAATATCTTGAGCGCGGGAATCGTTATTATAGGCACGATTTTCCTATTCGTGAATACAAGCTTTGTTAGTCCTTTCAGTCATGTTGAAGATGGGAGTCGCAGCACCTTCCAAAGAGAAAGAGGCGACCGAGCATGGATACCCTCCTACTTAATAGCGCGAGTAATGAACCGCGTGCTTCCCGATGGCAGCATAATCGGGACATGGGACGCCGGGATATTAGGATATTTCTCTCGCTTCCCTGTGGTGAACTTGGACGGCCTAGTGAATTCCTACGATTATCTACACATGCCCAAAGTCTCCGACACGCCCGGTTCTATCCCACCCCAATATGGGGGATCAGTCGGAATCACTCACTACGTCGCCTATCATGATTATGGTAGTCTCAACCCCCACGGGAATGAGATTTCCCTTTTTGAAGGCGTGCCATTTGGCGTCAGAGGAATCAGAGGAAATAGAGTGCTCGACTTCAGGGTCTGGCCCGCAGAGACGATGGAGGCGTCATCGGATAAGCTTGACGCCGGGACTTGGTTCTGGGAAAGAATGGAGCCTCACCTTCACTTCAAGTCGGATGGAGTTGGGGTTTTCGTAGATGACGGATTGGCGCAGGTGTTCGTCAGAAATTGCGAGCCGGAACGAGTTCAAGATAAAATTTTCGTGTTTTCCTGGCTTGCCGAAGGTACCGAACCGGCTACCAGCGTCCAATATCAATGGCTCAACCCACGGAAGAATCACTTGGGCTTCTGTGTAACCGCTTTTGAATTGCCAAACGATACGGTCAACCCGGACTGGATTGAGACAATGTCGAGGAGTGATTATATTGAACGGCTGGGGCGGAGACGGCCGGCTGTGATCCGCTCCAGCTATGACGTGTATCTCGTCGAAAACAGCCTCATCTACGCAAAGGAAGAGTGTGGCCAAGAGGACGTTGAGGCAAGGTTCTTCCTGCACCTGTCCCCGGTTGACATGAACGACCTGCCCGACCATCGCAAGCAATATAGCTATGACAACCTTGACTTCAACTTCGACCAGCATGGCACGAGAGTCGACGGGACATGCCTGGCGAAGGTTCCTCTCCCGCAATACGGTATCACCGCAATCAGGACTGGTCAGTACGTGCGCGTGGACGGTGGCTTCGATAACCTCTGGAAGGGGGGAATCCGCCTTGTCGAGTAGCAAGCCAAGTGTACAGGTAATGGAAATCGATGTTGGGTTGAGCTGCAAAAAGCGTCCTTCGGTCTCATCTTGGCCTGCCTACTCGGCTGGGGGCTATTGGCCTACTTGGCCGATGCTGCATGGTTTCTGACCGCCGCCTTCATCAGCTTCCGCTCCGTTCGCACGTTGCATCCGATGAGGTAATACCTTAGAGTTTTTGTCCATGAGCGAAGCCATCGCCTTCGACACCCACCAATTCGTCAAGCACCTGACAGCCAGCGGCTTTACCGAGGAACAGGCCGAAGCTCTGGCAACCGAGCAGGTCCATCTGCTCAACAGCAATCTGGCCACCAAGGCCGACATTGCGGGTGTACATCGGGAGATTGAAGCACTCAAGGTCGATCTACTGAAATGGCTGTTGGCGCCCTGATTGCCCAGGGCGGACTGATTGTCGCGCTGGGCAAGCTGTTGTAGGGAGGTAGAACGCGGACAGGAGCAGTGGGGATTGCGTTTCGGTGTCCTTCCTGCGGCTGCCTCGCAGGGCCACCGCCACATGAACGACAGGATTGAAACAGCGCTGGTGGTCGGCGCCACGTCGGACATCGGGCGCGCCATTGCCCGCAAGCTGGCAGGCGAGGGCTGGGCGTTGCAGCTCGCGGCCCGTGATCCGACGCGGCTGGAGAGAGAAGCGTGGGACGTTCGGGTGCGTGCCAAGGTGGCCGTGCATCAGTGCGACGTGCTCGGGGAAGACGGTGGCGTCTCATTGCTCCATGATCTTGATCTCCTGCCCGACGTGGCGGTATGCGTCGTCGGACTGCTCGGCGATCAGGCGGACAGCCAGCGGGACATCGGAGCCGCGGAGCGGGTGATACGAACCAATTACGTCGGCCCCGTGCTGCTGATGGGAGCTGCCGGACTACGCCATTGCCGAAATCAGGACCGGGCAATATAGACGTGTGGCAGGCGGCTTCGATAACATCTGGAAGGGCAGTTTCGACATCGCCAAGCAAGCGGGTGACAGGTAAAACCGTGCCACGAACGACGGGGTCGAGACCGTGCTGGTCATCGGGGCTACGTCGGACATCTGGCTGATTTATATCTTGCCTCATTTCTGATTATTGATATGGTAGATTATATTAAAATAAAAAAATATATAGCTTAATATACCAAATGAACCATAATAAAAATATATAGTTTAATATACCATATGAACCATAATACAGAACAGACCTTGGAGACTCTGAGAACTGCCCGCTTGGCTAATAAGATGAGTCAACGCGCACTCAGTGCTAAATCGGGGTTGCCGCAAAGCCACATCTCTCATATCGAGAATGGCGTCGTTGACCCCAAGCTCTCGACGTTGATTGAATTGGCGCGCTCGCTCGGTCTGGAACTGATACTTGTGCCTCGCAAACGACTCCCGGCTGTCCGAGCCATTGTTCGGAACACCGGTAGCGTTGCAAGGGATACTGACGATGTCCGCGTGATACGGGATGGGTTGCGCCCGGCTTATTCGCTGGATGAAGACGATGCCTGATATTACCATCCTTGAAATCCTGCTTTACGGTGAACCCGTCGGCACCCTGACACGCATCCAGGGAGACAGGTCGATATTTGCGTTCAATGAAAGCTATGTTGAAGATGCCGAACGGCCGACACTCAGTTTGTCGTTCAAGGGTCACCTTGGTGAGTTGTTGTCTGATTTTCGCCCTGTGCAAACCCGTATAATGCCCTTTTTTTCCAATATGCTGCCCGAAGGACAACTGCGCGAATACTTGGCAGACCGCGCCGGCGTGAAACCGCAACGGGAGTTTTTTTTGCTATGGGCACTCGGACAGGACTTGCCGGGCGCCGTCACCGTCCGCCCTGTCGATGGCAACGATTGGCTGCCCGATGATGAGAGCGAAGAGTACGATGAACGGCATAAAGGGCGCGAAGATGTCCTTCGATTTTCATTAGCCGGTGTGCAACTCAAATTCTCCGCTGTAGCGGCTGCAACCGGCGGTCTTACGATACCGGCCAAGGGCGTCGGCGGGTCCTGGATCGTCAAGTTGCCCTCGGCAAGGTTTGAGGCGGTTCCTGAAAATGAATATGCGATGATGAATCTCGCCCGGATGATTGGCATCGATGTGCCCGAAACCCGGCTTGTGCCCCTCCCTGACGTTGCCGGTCTTCCTGACGGCATCGATGATGCCTTGGAAGGGCCGGCGCTGGTGATAAGACGTTTTGACCGCACTGATGCCGGCGCAACTATTCACATTGAAGATTTTGCTCAAGTCTTCGGTGTTTTTCCCGAAGCCAAGTATAAGAAAGCATCCTATCAAAATATCGCGGGCGTTCTTGCGCTTGAAGCCGGTGATAAAGACGTGGCCGAGTTTATACGACGGCTGGTGTTCAATACACTGATTGGCAACGCCGACATGCACCTTAAAAACTGGTCCCTTATTTACCCGGACCGGCACACCGCCTCCCTCGCGCCGGCCTACGATTTTCTTTCGACTATTGTGTACTTAAAAGATAACAATGCCGCCCTCAAATATGCAAGAACCAAACGTATGGCTGAATTAACGCCGGATGAACTTGCTTATATGGCAGCAAAATCTCATTCGAGGAAAAAACTCGTGATGGACGCCGCCGCCGAAACGGTTGCCCGGTTCCATGAAACTTGGTCTGCCGAGAAGCGGAACTTGGCACTCAGTAAAAAAGCCGTTGATACGATTGATACGCATCTGGCAAAACTGCCAGTTGCGAAGCTCTAAGAAAGAAAAACAAGACGTATGGCAGGCGGCTTCGATAACCTCTGGAAGGGAGAGGTCCGCCTTGTCGAGTAGCAAGCCAAGTGTACGGGTAATGGAAACCGATGTTGGTTGAGTTGCGAAAAGCATCCTTCGGTCTCATCCTGGCCTGCCGTGGCTGGCGCTGCTGGGCTGGCTGACCGCAATTGCGTGGTTCCTGTGCGACGACGCCTTCATCAGCTTCCGCTACGCCCACACGTTGCATCCGGTGAGGTAATACCTTAGAATTTTTGTCCATGAGCGAAGCCATCGCCTTCGATACCCATCAATTCGTCAAGCACCTGACAGCCAGCGGCTTTACCGAGGAACAGGCCGAAGCTCTGGCAACCGAGCAGGTCCATCTGCTCAACAGCAATCTGGCGACCAAGGCCGACATTGAAGCCCTGCGGCAAGCGACCAAGGCCGACATTGAAGCCCTGCGGCAAGCGACCAAGGCCGACATTGAAGCCCTGCGGCAAGCGACCAAGGCCGACATTGAAGCCCTGCGGCAAGAAACCAGGGCGAATATTGAGGCTCTCAAGTCCGACCTGTTGAAATGGCTGTTTGGCGCCCTGATTGCCCAGGGCGGGCTGATTGTCGCTCTGATCAAGCTGTTGGCGCCGTAAAAGAAATGCTCCCGACATTACCACCGCACCCCCCGCCTCCTCGCGCCATACGCCCTTCCATACCTGCCGTGGCTCGCGCTGTAAGAGCCCGATGAGAGAGGAATCCGTAGTCTGGCTGCTGGCGTTCCGGGACTGGCGCGGAATGCGCTTTTCATTCATCGTTCTGGGGCTGTGGGTTCTGCACCAGTGGTGGCGGTATCTTTATTTTGGCGATCTGCTGCCCAATACCGCCCACGCCCAATCCATCTCCGTCTTCGGGAACCTACGCCCTTGGCTACCGGACTACGATATTGCCGCAATCCGCCCCGGCCAGTGGACGCCCGGCGAAGGCCAAGTCTGGGAGGGCAGTTTCGCTATTGCCGGGCAGACGGATGACAGGAAAGCCGCGCCATGAACGCCAAGAGCGAAACAGCGCTGGTAATCGGCGCCACCTCGGACATTGGTCGCGCTGTTGCGCGTAAGCTGGCGGGGGGTGGCTGCGCGTTGCAGCTCGCGGCCCGTGACCCGGCGCGGCTGGAGAGAGAAGCGCGGGACGTGCGGACACGCACGGCGGTCGCCGTGACCCTGCACCGCTGCGACGTGCTTGATGAAGACGGCGGCGTCTCACTGCTCCATGATCTTGCTCCCTTGCCCGATGTGGCGGTGTGCGTCGTTGGGTTGCTCAGCGACCAGGCGGACAGCCAGCGGGACAGCGCGGCCGCGGAGCGGGTGATGCGGACCAATTACGTCGGGCCCGCGCTGCTGATGGGGGCGCTGGCCGAGCGGTTCGAGCAACGCGGCAGTGGCGTGCTGGTCGGCGTCAGCTCGGTCGCCGGCGAGCGGGGACGTGCTGCCAACTACGTCTATGGTTCGGCCAAGGCCGGGTTTACCGCGTTTCTGTCCGGGCTGCGTAACCGGCTGGCCCGCTCCGGCGTCCATGTGGTGACGGTCAAGCCGGGCTTCGTGCGCACGCGCATGACCGACGGGATGGACCTGCCGGCGCGGTTGACCGCAACGCCCGAAGAAGTCGCTGCCGCGGTCGTCCGTGCGGTTCGGCAGCGTAACGACGTTGTTTACGTCCGCCGCATCTGGCGACTGCTCATGCTGCTCGTCCGCGCGACCCCGGAGCGCTTCTTCAAGCGGATGAAGGTGTAGCAGTGCCGAAAGCGCAGTCGAGAGCCGCGATTGTCACGTTTTTGCAGAAACACGAGAACGAAGGAGCCACTATGTCCAACAGAGAAATCACAAAAAACAGCCAAGCCCGGATGATACGGAGTTGGATGCTCGGCCTGCACGCCACGCATATTACCGACATTGGCGGCCGGCTGGGCTATTTTGCCGAGCTGCGGCGGCGCGGCGGAACAGTCTCGGCTGAAGCATTAGCTGAGACCTTGGAACTCGACCCCTGGCGGACAAAAGTCTGGTGTCAGGCCGCGTGTGCCGTTGGCATTCTCCAAGCTGACGGAGATACGCGGTTCGCCTTTGCGCCGTTTATGGACGAATTGCTTGACGACGAAGCTCCTGAGTTGCTGACCACGCACGTCCTGGCCAGCCTGGCGCGGGACTTTCCGGCCTATCCTGATGCCTTTCGGACCGGGGCGCTCAAAACCTTTCACGACCATGATGAAGACTTCTTTCACCACCAGGGCAAAGTCTCGGCCTTGCGTGCCCCGGTCGTGGTGGCGGCGGCCCGGAAGCTGCCTGGGATGGAAGAGCGACTCGGCGCCGGTGGGCGGGTCATGGATATCGGCTCCGGGAGTGGAACCGTTCTTGTACGCTTTGCTGAAGAGTTTGGAAATTGCCAGGTGACCGGCATAGAGCCCTTGCCCTATTTTGCGGAAACCTCCCGGAAGCTCATTCAGGACAAAGGGCTCAGCGACCGGGTCGACGTGCGCTCAGTCGGCGGGGAAGCGCTGTCTTTTGAGCATGCGTGTGATCTCATCACCATGGTCCAGGTTTTTCACGAACTCCCTGACGCAAAGAAAATCGACATCCTGCGTGGCTGCCAGCGCAGTCTCAAGCCTGGCGGTATCCTGCTGGTGGTTGACCGTTGCGCCCCGGAAACTGGAGCTGATTTGCACGACCGCCGCTTTACCATGAGTATTCTGGAACAGTGGTTCGAGGTCACCTGGGGGAATATCGTCAACACACGAAGTGATATTCTCGCCATGCTGCACGATACCGGATTCACTGTCACCCAGGAGAATCCGGATATCGTGCCGACGTATTGGACGTTTGTAGCGGAAAAGCAGGACGCGGGAGTAAAACGGAGCGGAATATGAATCGCTTAGGTCTCGTCCTCTACCACGGTATCGAGAGTGGCCCTGAACTGAAGCAGTACGGGCAAATCGCAGAGAACGCCGGGTATGAATCCCTGTGGGTTACGGAGCGCTATTTCCATGAAGAGATATTCTCTCTGCTCGGCTATCTCGGTGCGGCGACCGAGAGGATTAAGCTCGGCGTTGGCGTCACAAATCCGTACACACGCCACCCCGCTCTACTCGCTATGGCAACGGCTACGCTGGACCGGATTACGGGCGGACGCTTTATGTTGGGGATGGGGCGTAGCGAACGCGCTGTGATCCAAGGCAGGATGGGGATGGCCTACGGCAATGCTCAAGCAGCCATGCGGGGCAGCGTCTCCCTGCTGAGACGGCTACTGTCCGGTGAACGGGTGGCCGACACAGCAGGACCGTTTACGCTCAGGAATGCCCGGCTCGCCACCACGCCGATTCAGCCCCATCTGCCCATCTATCTTGCTGCGATTGGAAAAAAAGGGCTGCGTTTGGCTGGCGCGATTGCCGATGGCGTATTGTTGAACGCCTATGTTCCACCGTCCTATGTCACCTACGCGGTTGAAGAAATCCGCAGCGCAGCCCAGGAGGCCGGACGTGATCCTCAGTCGATTGATATTGCCTGCATGTTGGTCATGCGATTAACTGATGATCCCCACCGCATGATGCCAACCCTTAAAAAGCGTATCGTCCGCCTCCTTGACGAAGCCTATGTGGGCGAGATCCTGCTCGAAAAAGGGGGATTTGATCCATCTATCCTTGGGCCATTGCGAGAGTCGTACGCCAAAGACGACGGCGAACAGGCGGTCAAGCTCATCCCTGACGAGATGGTCGAATCTTTTTATCTCATCGGTTCGAAAGAGCAGTGCAAACGGCGCATTGCCGAGTATCGGGAGGCCGGGGTTGACCTGCCCCTCATCTTGCCGCGCCTTGAAGACTATGCGCGAGTCGCGGAGGCCATGAGCAACACCTGACGCTTTAGGCCAAAAGAGAAAGGCCTTCGCGTTTAGTAGCTTCGTTCAAACGGTCATTATACGTAATAAAGCATAGAGAGACCTAATCTACGTTGAAGATACAAGCAGGAAGCAAGTTGAATGGCATCTCCAGCTCTTAAAGAGGTACGGGCAAACTTCTCAGCAACGTCGGGCTATGGCTGAGGCAACTTCAAATTCGGATAGACGGCTCGTAACCGGGGTACTCTCTTGTATAAGGCGATGAACCTTATCGCTTTCTGGCTCATGAACGTATCGCTTCACTAAAGCGCTTGCATCCAAGTAATAGATCAAAATTGATCCTCACGGTCTTCGATAATAGCAGTTGAGACAAGTGGGCCTTTCGTGCGAATGGGCTTAAAGGGGGAAATGGGGTCTTTGCTTTTCGGCTGAGTATGCCAAGAGCGACACGTTCGTCGAGGCGAGCTTCTTCTTCCTGCGTCTCTATGCTCAGCGGACGTAGTTCTGCAATAGGCCGACCCCGTTCAGTCACAATAAGGGTTGTACCTTGTTGTACTTGGCGAAGGTAAGTCCCGAGACGGGTTTTTAATTCAGGGGTGCCGACTGTTTGACGTGGTTCATTTTGCATTTATGGCTATTGTGATCATAGAGGATATCTCTGTCAAATGAGCCATATTTTTAAGGAAATACTCCTCCACCCTAGTAGCCGCGCGTCCGGCAGTTCGATATAAACAGTCCCCTGAAGAAAGGAATTCCTATGAAACTTGCAATAGGCATTGGCTATTCCGGTGGCCGGGTCGAGCTTCCCCTGGATATGACCCTCAAAGCGGAAAAACTGGGCTATGACTCAGTCTGGAGTGCGGAGGCGTACGGCTCTGACGCGGTAACGCCGCTGGCCTATCTTGCGGCCAAGACCTCGCGGATAAAACTCGGCACCGGTATTCTCCAGATTCCGGCCCGCACGCCGGCTATGTGCGCCATGACCATGTCTACCCTGGACGCCCTGTCGAACGGGCGGGTGATTGTCGGCTTGGGGATGTCCGGCCCGCAGGTCATCGAAGGCTGGCACGGCATGCCCTACAGCAGACCGGCCGCCCGCATTCGCGAGTACGTTGAAATCCTGCACAAGATCTGGGACCGTCAGGAGCCGGTTGCGTTAGACGGCAAAGTGTACCAACTGCCCTATCAGGGAGAAGATGCCAGCGGGCTGGGCAAACCCCTCAAGTCGATCCTGCATTCCCGCCGCCTGCCCGTCTACCTGGCAACCATGAAGCCGCTCAGCATCCGCATTACGGCCGAACTCGCCGATGGCTGGCTGCCGATCTGGTTTTCACCCTATCGGATGGATATGTTCACGCCTGACCTGGAAAAAGGCTTTACCCGGGCCGGTAAGGGCAAGTCGATAGAGAACTTCGATATCCTGGCCGGCTGCACCGTCGTGATCGGAGACGATGTCAAAGCCTGCCTGGCCCAACTCAAGCCGACCTTGGCGCTGTATGTCGGTGGCATGGGAGCCAAAGGCAGGAACTTCCATAATGAGATGGTCTCGAAGTACGGCTATGCGGACGTAGCCGCGGAAATTCAGGACTTGTATCTGTCTGGCCGGAAGAAAGAGGCGACTGAGCTGGTCCCGGATGAGCTGTGTGACGAAATCTCATTATGTGGTCCGCCGGAGCGGATTCGTGAGCGTTTCAAAGTCTGGGAGTCCGCAGGAGTTTCCACCATGATGGTACAGTCGGGCCAGCCCGACGCATTGGCCTTGATGGCGGATATTGCCGGGACAAGTGAATAGGACCCCCTCACCCTAATCCCTCTCCCCTTCGACCGGCTCAGGACAGGCCTCCAGGGGAGAGGGGACTTTTCAGGAGAGAAGTATGAGTCAAGCTATTTCAGCCAACGATCCTTACGAACGGAAACGGGTGGCCGTGCTCGATAGTGAGATGGCCTATGTCGATACCGGTAGCGGCGACCCTGTCGTGTTTCTGCACGGCAACCCGACCTCTTCGTATCTCTGGCGCAATATTATTGCCGAGGTCGAAAGCGGCGCGCGTTGTCTGGCGCCCGACCTGATCGGCATGGGCGATTCGGGCAAGAATTCCGCGGGTTCCTACCGCTTTGTTGACCACGCCCGCTATCTGGATGCCTGGTTTGACGCGCTTGGGCTTGATCAGCATGCGAAGAATGTGACCCTGGTTGTTCACGACTGGGGCTCGGCCTTGGGTTTCCACTGGGCCTACCGTCATCAGGACAGCATTAAGGCCCTGGTCTATATGGAGGCCATCGTCTGCCCCCTGACGTGGCAGACCTTCCCCGAGGCCGCGCGCAAAGTCTTTCAGGGCTTTCGGTCTCCTGCCGGCGAGGAAATGGTGCTCAAGAACAACGTCTTTGTCGAGCGGGTTCTGCCCGGCAGCGTAGTGCGAAAACTGACTGAAGAAGAAATGGCCGTCTACCGAAAGCCGTATACCGAGCCGGGCGAGTCGCGCCGGCCCACGCTGACTTGGCCGCGCCAGATTCCGATCGAGGGTGAACCGGCCGACGTGGTCGAGATCGTTGAACAATACGGGCGGTGGTTGTCAAGCAGCGATGTGCCTAAACTCTTTGTGAACGCCGACCCTGGGGCGATCCTGACCGGCTCGCAACGCGAGTATTGTCGCACCTGGCCGAATCAAAAAGAGATTACCGTCACGGGCTCGCACTTTATTCAAGAAGACGCGCCACGGGAGATCGGTCAAGCCATAGTCGATCTTCTACGAGGACTCTAGCACCGCATCGGCAGACGGAGGACCGCATGCCCTACACCGCCCTTCAATTTGAAAAAAAAGACAAGATCGCCATCATTACACTGAATAGGCCGGATTCCGCGAACGCGCTCAATATCGATCTGGCGCGTGATCTGATGCAGGTTGCGCTCGAATGCGACGAGGATGCGGATATTCGAGCTGCTGTCATGACCGGCAATGGCCGCATGTTCTGCGCCGGTGGGGACCTGAAAAGCTTTGCCGCCCAGGGCGATGCGCTGCCCGCCCATATGAAGGAAGTGACGACCTATCTGCACGGCGCAGTGTCGCGGTTCGCCCGTATGGACGCCCCGTTGATCGGGGCGGTGAATGGCACGGCCGCGGGAGCGGGCATGAGCCTGGCGTGTTCGTGTGACATTGTTTTTGCCGGCGAATCGGCGAAATTCACTATGGCCTATACGCGTGCTGGACTGACTCCGGACGGGTCTTCGACCTATTTCCTGCCGCGCATCGTCGGTATGAAGCGGGCCTTCGAGCTTGCGGTCACCAACCGGTTACTGTCAGCTCAGGAAGCCGAAGACTGGGGCATTGTGAACCGTGTTGTCCCGGATGCGGATTTGCTGGCCGCGGCGGAAAAACTGGCGACTGCGCTCGCTGCAGGCGCAACTGGTGCGTTCGGGGGCGCCAAACGACTCCTCCATAGCGGTTGGACAGAAACGCTTGAAACCCAGATGGAAAACGAGACCCAGTCCATTGCCGCGCGCTCCAAGACCGACGACGGCAAAGAAGGTATTGCCGCCTTCCTGGAAAAACGGGTGCCCCACTTTAACGGGAAATAGACGGGTCTCAATCAGGTCCGTGTGAGGAGGAGGAGGATGTCCCAAGCCTACCGTCTCTTTGGTGTCGAGCTGTCGCCCTACTCGTTAAAAGTCCGGGCCTATTTTCGGTACAAGCAGATTCCGCACGAGTGGGTTGCGCGCGATTCCACCAATCAGGAAGAATTCGAGCGCTACGCCAAGCTGCCCCTTGTGCCGCTCGTCGTCACGCCGGACGGAAAGGGTCTGCAGGACTCCACGCCCATTATGGAGCATTTTGAGGAACTCCAGCCCGAGCCGTCCATTCATCCGAGCGACCCGACTCTGGCCTTCCTGTCCGCCCTGATCGAAGAGTATGGTGACGAGTGGGGCAATAAGCAGATGTTCCACTATCGCTGGACGTATGAGCCTGACCAGAAATCAACGGCTGAACGCATTGCGCGCCTGACCCGACCTGGGCTGAGTGAGGAAGAATATGCGGAGGCGACCGAACAAATCCGAACGCGCATGGTCCCGCGCTTGTCTTTTGTCGGCTCAAGCGAGCAGACCCGGGAGCATATCGAGTCTTCCTTCGATCGTCTGTTGGCACTGCTCGAACCGCACCTCGCGCAACGCATGTATCTGTTCGGTGGCCGGCCCACGTTCGGCGATTTTGGTCTGGCCGCTCAGCTCTACCAATGCTCCACCGATCCCTCGGCCGGGACGATCATGCGAGCGGTTGCCCCGAATGTCCTGTCTTGGGCGATGCAGATGCTGGACCCCAAAGATGAGGGTGCACTGGAGACCTGGGACGATCTGGCCCCCACGCTGAAGCCTATCCTCAAAGAAATCGGTCAGACCTTTCTGCCCTGGACGGCGGCCAACGCCCAGGCCCTCGCTGCCGGTCAAGAGACGTGTTCGGTCATGTTGCGCGGCAAAGAGTACTCGCAGGGCACGCAGAAGTACCACGCCCGGTCGTTTCGCGTTCTCCGGGAACGGTACGCGAAAGTCGAAGAGAAAGCCGCTTTGGACCCGATTTTGGAAGAGGCCGGTTGTTTATCACGGTTCCAATAATAATGCGTGCTAGCGTGCGTTGATTATTCAGAGAATAAGGCCTGTCCTGAGCCTTGTTGAAGGGAGAACCCATCGTGTACGGCTTTGAATTGACCCCGGAACAACAACAACTCAAGGACACTGTTCACAAGTTTGCCGTTGAGGAGATGATTCCCGTTGCGGCGAAATACGACAAAGAACAGGAGTTCCCGGACGATGTCTGCCGCAAAGCCTGGGAACTGGGCATCCTCAACCCGCTCGTGCCAACCGAGTATGGCGGCCTGGGGCTGGAGGTGTTTGATACCTGCCTGATTGATGAAGAAATTGTCTACGGCTGCGCGGGTATGGCGCTCAATATGGTGGCTAATAATCTGGCGACCACGCCCCTGCTGGTAGCGGGGAGCGATGAACAGAAAAAGACCTATCTTGGCCAGCTCGTCTCCGAGCCGGTCTACGCCGCCTTCGCTCTGACTGAGCCCGGTGCTGGCTCTGACGCCGCGGCGATTTCAACAATCTATCGCAAAGTCGGCGATGATTTTGTTCTCAACGGAACGAAGCATTTTATCTCCAACGGCTCGGTTGCGCGCTGGTATGTGACCTTTGCGACCGAGGATAGAAGTCAGGGACATCGCGCGGTGTCGTGCTTTGTGCTGCCGGCCGATTCTCCTGGCGTGACGGCCAACCGCATGCACGACAAGATGGGCCAGCGGGCGTCGGACACTGCGGAGATCGTGTTTGAAGATGTCAAAGTGCCGCGCGCCGGCCTGGTCGGGGCGGAAGGCCAGGGCTTCAAGGTCGCCATGCGGACGTTTGACCGCAGCCGGCCCGAAGTGGGCGCCTTTGCCATCGGCATCTCCCAACGTGCGCTGGACGAGTCGGTCAAATACGCCCAGCAACGTGAAGCCTTTGGCCAGGCCATCGCCAACTTCCAGGCTGTCCAGTTCATGCTGGCCGATATGGCGATCGAGCTCGAAGCCATGCGCCTCTTGACCTATAAAGCCGCCTGGCTGCTTGACCAGGGCGCGGCCTCGTCTATTGTTTCCAGCTATGCCAAGGCGTTCGGCGCCGACCGGACCATGCAGATCACCACTAACGCGGTGCAGATTTTTGGTGGCTATGGCTATTTCAGCGAGTATCCGGTGGAAAAACTCATGCGCGACGCCAAGCTGCTCCAGATTTACGAGGGTACGTCTCAGATTCAACGCGTGGTTATTGCCAAACATTTACTCAAGGGCCTGTCCTGAGCGTAGCAGAGTGAAGTCGAAGGGGGCGTAACGGCCCTGAACCAAAGAGGAGGAATAGAATGGCTGAAGAATTGGGAGTCTTTGAAACCATACACTCAATGCGGGCGATGCGCCGGCTCAAACCCGACCCCGTCCCGACAGAGATGATTCAGAAAATTCTTGATGCCGGTATACGAGCACCCAGCGGGCAGAATCTTCAGGCCTGGGCGTTTGTGGTGCTCCAGGACCCGGCCAACAAGAAGTTTTTCCAGGAACGCTACCATCAGGCTATGGTAGATCGTTTCGGTGATGCGCTCAGGCCCAAAGAAGACGATACCTCTTCTTTTGCCAAGACCGCCCGGGCGGCGATGCACTTGGCCGAACACATGCACGAAGCCCCGATTTTACTTCTCATCTGCGGCAAACGGGACTGGCCGTTTTCCGTGCCCGCGGAAAAACGCGAGGGCAAGGCCCCCCCCTCCTACGGCTCTATCTATCCCTGCGTGCAGAACATTTTGCTGGCCTGTCGCGCCCTTGGCCTGGGGGCGAGCCTGACGACCATGCACCAGATGTTTGAAGACGAGTTGCAGGAGCGCCTAGGCATTCCGTTCGAGTATGGTGTGGTGGCAACCATTCCGATTGGCTTTCCTTCGGGAAAATTCGGACCGGTCATCCGTCGCCCCGCGCCTGAAGTGACCCACTTTGACAAGTGGGGACAGCACGAACCGCTCGCGTAGTCATCCGCGGTTCTGGTGTTTGTTTTTATGAAGGGGCGCGGCCTGCTGCGCCCCTATCTTTTTGTAGAAGGAACTCACCCATGAAATACTCAATGTTTCTCGCCGCCGCCTCCCACGCCGAAATGGTCGACTGGGTGAAAAAATACGAAGCTGCGGGATTTGACTCGCTATGGCAGGCGGAACTGACCAACTCCGCGCTCATTCCGTTGGCTGGTATCGCGCCTAATGTTCAGACGATAAAAATTGGCGCCGGTGTCGTGCTGGCCTTTAATCATAGTCCGGTGATGCTCGCCTTTCAGGCCCTGGACCTCGACCTGTTGAGCCAAGGTCGATTCACGCTCGGTCTGGGAGCCGCTCATCAACACCGCAATAACAACTGGTACGCCGGACGAGATGAGGGCAAACCGGTCAGTCAAATGCGGGAGTATATTGAGATCCTGCATCTCATTATGGACAGGGCTGAGGCGGGTGGCGAGGTGAACTACGAAGGTAGGTTCTACCATATTCGTGCCCGCAATTTCTTCCCGCGCCCGAATCCAAAGCCACGGCCACGGGTGCCTATCTATGTTGCCGCGGTGAAACCGCGTATGGCTGCCCTCACGGGTGAGCTGGGTGACGGCCTCATTGGGAACCCTATGTTCTCACCGCAACATGTCCGCGAGAACATTCTGCCGCCGCTCAAAACCGGGCTCGACCGGGCCGGTCGCAGCCGCTTCGAGGTCGAGGTCCTGGGCCAATGCTTTGTGGTCATTGATGATGATCTGGCAACCGCCTACCGGGTCGGCGCGGGGGCCATGCTGTTCAGTATCTGGGCCCGGATTTATGACGATATCTTTGCCGCGCACGGCTTTAGCGAAACGGTTGAACAGGTCAGAGCGCTCCAGAAAACGCCAGACAAGGACGAGGGCTTTGATCTCATTCCGAATGAAATGGTCGATGCCTTTTGCGCGGTCGGTCCGCTTGACCGCGTCCGCGCCAAGCTGAACGAGCGTGAAGGGCTGCTCGACACGACCATTCTCGCCGTTCCCAATACCGGTACAACCCAAGAACAGCGCGACCATTATCGGGACAAAATACTTGAATCATTCTCGGCGTAGAGCAGGGCAACCACAGGGGGGTGCCCCTACATATTGGGGTAGGGCAACCACGAAGCGGGCAAGATGCCCGCGCTCCCAGGTCACGGTTCCCTCTCCCCCGGAGGCCTGTCCTGAGCCGGTCGAAGGGGAGAGGGCTAGGGTGAGGGGGTTCTACGGGATAGGTTCCCCTCCGGCTCACACGCAAAGGAGAGCAAACCCATGAGTACACACACCAAGGTCGCCCTCATTACCGGGGCGGGTACTGGAATTGGGAAAGCGAGCGCCCTGGCGCTTGTTCGGGAAGGCTACGCCGTTGTCCTGGCCGGACGGCGGGCCGAACTGTTGGAAGCAACGGCAGAAGAGGCCGGCAGTGGGGCAAAGACGCTCATTGTGCCAACCGATGTCAGCGATCCAGACGCTATTCGTACCCTGTTTGCTACAACAAGAGAGACCTTTGGCCGGCTTGACGTGTTATTCAACAATGCCGGCATCGGCGCCCCGCCCGTACCCTTGGAAGACCTGTCGTATGAACAGTGGAAGGCTGTTGTAGACCTGAATCTGACCGGCGCGTTTCTCTGCACCCAGGAAGCCTTCAAGATCATGAAAGATCAGGACCCACGGGGAGGGCGCATCATCAACAACGGCTCTATCTCGGCCCATGTACCCCGACCCAACTCTGCGCCCTACACCTCGACCAAGCACGCCATGACCGGCCTGACCAGATCGACTTCACTCGACGGGCGCAAATACGACATTGCCTGTGGCCAGATCGATATCGGCAACGCCGAGACTGACATGACTGCGGTCATGAAACGCGGCGTCCCCCAACCGAACGGCTCAATCGCAGCCGAGCCGACCTTCGATGTCGAGCACGTCGCCCGGGCGGTGGTATACATGGCCAACCTACCACTCGACGCCAACGTGCAGTTCATGACCGTCATGGCCACCAAAATGCCGTTTATCGGAAGAGGGTAGCGCGGTACAAGAGTGTAAAATCTGATAACCCTCGGCGAGATTCTCCTGGAAGAATACCTCAAGCCAATGGGCATTTCGTAAAACGCTATGGCCCGCGCGATTGGAATTGCCCCGCGAGCCATCAACGAAATCGTTCACGGCAAACGCTCCATTACGCCGGCGATGCCTATCCGCTTTGGTGCTGTCTTCGGTCAGTCCGGCGAGTTCTGGCACGGACTCCAGGTCGAATATGACTTCCGCGCCCTTGCCAGGAAAAAGAAAGGACTGATTGCTCGTATCCGGCCGGCGTCAACTGTGAGTCACGTATCATGACTCTCGTGACTGCTGTATTTCGGCTGTGGATGGGAACGAGAAAAATACGTTAGTCATAGGTTAGTAAATGGTGTACAAGGCCCCATGTGGCTCGGTACAGTGTCATTCTCTCCCGGATACTCAGTGGGACGTCCGACGCGAATATATCTTTTGGTGATATCTGCCGTGTATTACGCTCTTTGGGCTTTGACGAACGGGTCCGAGGCAGTCTCCACATTTTCACCAGGGAAGGCGGAGAGGAAATTTTGAATCTCCAGCCAAAAAGTAGTAAGGCAAAACCGTATCAGGTGAAACAGGTCCGTGGAGTCATAGTGAAATACCGTCTGGCTGGAGGAGATCATGGGCAGTAGGTGGAAATACGAAATCCTCCTGTATTGGAGCGAAGAGGACTATGCTTATATTGCCGAAGTCCCTGAGCTGCCCGGCTGCATGGCCGATGGATCAACCTACAAGAAAGCGCTCGCCAATGTTGAAGTGATTATTCGGGAGTGGATGGAAACGGCGAAAGAACAAGGTCGCTCGATTCCAGAGCCAAAAGGCCGCCTGTTGTACGTTTAATTTTGGACACGATTCGGACGCTGTAGCCGGTGTAAAATTTCTCCTAGGACGGGAGCAATGATGGGACCGCATCATTCCTTCCGTATCGTTTTGTCAGAGTTTAGCAGTGACCCGAAGGATCAACTCGAACTCTTCTCCCTGTTAAATTTGGGCCTGATGCAATCTTTGGCGAGCGGGGTCCCGAGTCCGAGTGACGCTATTCAACGTTTCTATCACGCCGACAATTGTCTATACGTCCGCAAGCATCTACGGAACAAGGAAGCCAGCGCGATTATGAGTCACGGTGTGCAGTTACCTGATCTTTTTGAGAGTCTGGAAGCGGAGGAAGCGCAACGTGAGTTTTTCCACGAGCTTGAGAAGATACGCGGGCTGTGTTTGAAGCTCTTGGAAACCGAAACACGGCTCGGTGAGTAAACGGAGCCATCAATCCACCAAGGGTATGGGGAGCGGATGAATCCAGAGCCACCTGACCGCGACACCTCAAAGGTTGAAGTCACCAACATCTCCGGGCATGGGATTTGGCTCTTGACGGGGGACCGGGAACTGTTTCTGTCCTACGAGGACTTTCCGTGGTTTCGAGACGTACCCATCAGCCAGATAGTCAACGTGGAAGAGCCAACGCCGGGGCATTTTTACTGGCTCGATTTGGATGTAGACCTTGGCTTGCAGACGATTGAACAGCCCGAAAAATTTCCCCTGAAAGCCGGACATGACGCCCCGCCAGGAGATTGACTTGGCGCTGAGACGCGCCAAGGAGGGACTGCAATGAGCGCCGTGAGTAACCTGCACAAGAAATGGAGCCGGAATGCGGACTATCGGGCTGCCTATGACAAGTTGGAGCCGGAGTTTGAACTAGCCCGTGCGCTGGTCGCAGCCCGCGTCAGTGCCGGACTGACGCAGGCGCAGCTTGCCAAGCGCATGAAGACCACGCAATCGGTGGTAGCGCGGCTCGAAGGCGGGCGTGTCCATCCGTCCACCAGGACGCTGGGAAGGGTCGCACAGGCCACCGGCACCCGACTCAGAATCAGTTTTGAGAGCAGCTAGGCTCACGGCTCGCTAATTGACACAAATTTCGTGTTTCTCTACTTTCGTGTCATGAAGAACGTGACGGTAACGCTTCCTGAAGATGCCGCGTTGTGGCTACGGGTTCGGGCTGCCGAACAGAACCGTAGCGTCTCAAGCTGGCTGGCAGAGATCATCGAAGGGATGAGACGCCAGGAAGACGAATACGAGGTGGCAATGGAGCGCTTCCTGGCTCGGGCGAGGGAGCCCCGCAAGCTGGAGTGGGTTGACGGGCGTAAGCCGACGCGCGAGGAGTTGCATGACCGGGCCGGTCTTCGTTGACACTAATGTCTTTGTTTACCTGCACGACGCCTCGGAACCAGACAAGAAGCTCCGCGCTGACGACTGGATTACGTGTCTCGTAGCCCAACGCTCCGGTCGGCTGAGCTTCCAGATATTGCAAGAGCTATACGCGGTGCTCACGTACAAGGTGCAACCGGCCCTGGCCGCACGAGATGTACAAGCCATTATCCGTGACCTGATGGCTTGGCGGCCGGTCTCCATCGATTTCGCCATCCTGGAACGAGCGTGGTCCGCGCAAGAACGCTATGCGCTTTCATGGTGGGATGCCCTGATCGTTGCAGCCGCTCAGACCTGCGAGTGCGCAGTTCTTCTGACCGAGGACCTTCAGCACGGCCAAGCGCTCGGTTCGGTTCGGGTGTTCAATCCCTTTGCGTCGCCGGAACGGACGCCTGCGGAGATACTGGAGACCCTGGCGTAGTGACATCCCCGTGACCTCCCGCCTGCGCCGGACGCTCAGTCTTGCCCTGCCCATCATGGGCGGCATGATCTCCCAGAACGTCATGAACCTGGTGGATACAGCCATGCTGGGTGTGCTCGGTGACGAGGCTCTGGCCTCGGTCGGGTTGGCCCAGTTCTCAACCTTTACCTGCGGTGCATTCATCATTGGTTTGGCAACCGGCGTGCAGGCCACTTCGGCCCGCTGGCTGGGGGCCGGCCGCCTGAATGAAATTGCCGTGCCGTTGAACGGCGGACTGTTGCTCGTCCTGGTGCTCGGGCTGCCCACCTCGGCCCTGCTGATCCAGCTCGCGCCGACCCTGTTTGCCGTACTCAGCCAGGATGCTGCGGTCACCGACCACGGCACGGTCTATTTTCAGGCGCGTCTGGTCGGTCTGCTCGCCATGGGCATCAACTTTGTCTTTCGCGGCTACTGGAACGCGGTCAATCTGTCCAAGTTCTATATGCGTACCATCATCCTGATGAATGTGACCAACATCTTCCTCAACTGGGTCTTGATCTTCGGCAATCTCGGCGCGCCGCGGCTGGGTGTCGTTGGGGCGGGTATCGGCACTACTCTGGCGTTGTATATCGGGTCGGCCACATATCTGCTCACCGCCTTGCGCCACGCCCGTGACGGCGGCTTTCTGGCCCGTTGGCCGGACCGGGCCACGCTGCTGACGCTGTTGCGGCTCTCGATTCCGGCTGGCATTCAGCACGTCTTCTTTGCCGCCGGCATGTTGGCCTTCTTCTGGATTCTGGGCAATATCGGCACCGCGGAGTTGGCCGCGGGTCATGTCTTGTCCAACCTTCTGCTGCTGTGGCTGCTCTTGACGAACGGGTTCGGACTGGCCGCGGCCTCCTTTGTCGGCCAAGCCCTGGGTGCCGGTAAGGTATCGGAGGCCCGGGCCTGGGGCTGGTATGTGACCCGACTCTCCATGCTGGTGGTCGGCGGTCTGGCCCTGCCGGCCCTGCTCGCGCCCGACCTGTTTCTGCTGCTGTTCCTACGTGATCCGACAACACTAGCGCTCGCCCGGCTGCCGCTACAGCTCACCGCCGCCACCATGGCACTCGAAGCCCTCGGCGTGGTGCTGATGAATGCCCACTATGGAGCCGGGCATAGCCGGCGGGTGATGGTCATATCCCTGACTATGCAGTGGTGTCTGTTTCTGCCCATCGCCTTTGCTATGCAAGCCGTATGGGGATTCAGTCTGCTGGCTATTTGGGTCGCCAACCTCGCCTATCGTATCCTCCAGTCCGTCACCTTTGTCTGGAGTTGGCAGGCCGGCGGTTGGACCCGGGTCCGGGTGTAACTGGGGTGTGGACATGTTGCCTCTCCCTCAAGCCTGTCTTGTTTTGCCGTTCGATTCATTCGTAGAATGGAGACATGGTACCCGCCCCCCAACGGGGGAGACGCGTCTCAACTGCGTCCCGGCCGCCGGCGGGATCTCCCCTGACGCTCCAGCAGCAGTATGCGGCTGCAACACGGTCTCTGAGTCGCCATTTCGCGCAGATTGATGCCTGGCTTGTCGATAACGAACCAGCAGTCTGGCAGCAGCTCCATCAGGCGGATGACGAACTCTTTCAGTTGAGCCAGCTCAAGGTCTCAGAGAGCCGCTATCAGGCTGCGCTTGAGGCGTTCGTCGCTCTGTGCGAAGAAGCCGAACAGCGCTACTACGAAGCGCACCCATCCGAGTTCCGCCTGCCTCCTCTGTCCGCAGGCGAGCGGGTCGCCGTCTATTACGAACTGAGCGATGGCTCAATGCACAAGGTGAGTGGAGAGGACATATAGGGTCTCCCTCTTATCTCTCCCGACTGCGTTCGCAAGAGGGAAAGAATCCGGTACAGTAGCCCGACTCGTTTGCAGCGACCGATTGTTGGACAAAGACCGGTCGCTCGATACAAAAAGGGGAAGACCGGAACATGACGGACCTTGTTGGATTTTCCGGGCTGGCCGCCCTGCGCGCCTACTGGCCACGCCGCTTTACGCTCGTGGGCCTGTGCTTTTGCAGCACGTTTATCTGTTATATCGACCGGGTCAATATCTCGGTTGCCATTCTCCCCATGGCCCAGGAGTATGGCTGGAACCAAACGACCCAAGGCGTTGTCCTGTCCTCATTCTTTTACGGCTATTTGGCCACCCAGATTTTCGGTGGTTGGCTGGCCGACCGCTATGGCGGAAAAATAGTCCTCGGCTGGGGTGTGTTGTTGTGGTCTTTCTTTACCCTGGTCACGCCGCCCGCGGCAGCGATCTCACTCACTGTGCTCTTTCTCGCCAGGGTTGGCATGGGCTTGGGGGAAGGCGTAGCCTTTCCGGCGATTTACAATCTCTTTGCGCGCTGGGTGCCAAGCCAGGAGCGGGCCCGCTCAGCCGCGCTCAACGTGAGCGGCGTCTCCCTTGGCACGGTCGCTGCCCTGCTGCTGACGCCGACCATTGTGGTGGTCTGGGGCTGGCCGATGGTGTTCTACCTGTTCGGCGGGCTGGGGTTTGTCTGGTATCTCTTCTGGCACTACCGTACTACTGACACGCCGGAAACCCACCCCACCATCGCTCCCTCAGAAGTCTCCTATATCCGTGAGCATATTCCCCCGCTTCCGGCCAACCCCACAATCCCGTGGCGACACCTGCTGTCCAAAACTGCGGTCTGGGCCATCGTGATTAACCACTTTTGTTCCAACTGGGGGTTCTACGTTATCCTGACCTGGCTACCGACCTATTTTAACCAGGCGCTGGGGGTCGATCTCCGCCAGGTCGGGCTGTACACCATCCTGCCTTGGCTGGTCATGTTTGTCATGGCCAATGTTGCCGGCTGGAGCGCAGACAGCCTGCTGCAACGCGGTCTGGCCGTTACCTTTGTCCGCAAGCTGATGCAGAGCATCGGCTTTTTCGGTCCGGCACTCTTCCTCTTTCTGATTGGCGGCGTCACCTCGACCCTCCAGGCCGTCAGCTATATGTGCTGTGCGCTGGGGCTGGGCGCTTTTGCCCTGTCCGGTTTCGCCGTGAACCACCTCGATATCGGCCCGCGTTACGCCGGTATTCTGCTGGGCCTCTCAAATACGGCCGGAACGATTCCGGGCATTATCGGCGTCACCCTGACCGGCTATATTCTGGATGCTACCGGCTCGTGGAGTCTCGTCTTTCTGATCGCTTCCGGCCTGTATATTGTTGGGGCGGTGGTCTGGCTGCTGTTTGCCACCGGCGAGCAGGTGTTTGAGTAAGCCGCCGCGCCCGCTGGCAGTCTCCGGACGGTGCGCAGGGCGCATCCCACTGTGAACAAGTCTTGTCATGATTAGTATACATAATATATTCACGTTTAAGGCATAGAATTAAAGCATACTAAATAGTATAAAAAGGCACATGAGAACAACTCTTGAGATTGACGAACGGCTGCTTCGTGACGCAATGGCCGCCACCGGGGCAAAGAAAAAACGGCAGTGTATCGAATTGGCGCTTCAGGAGGTGGTTCGCCAGAAACGGATTGAACGTCTTATCCAACGATTAGGGAAAACGCCCCTGACGATTGATACGGATGACCTCGATCGAATGCGCTCAGATGACTGAAGACTGCTTTCTGATCGACTCGTCCATCTGGATCTGGGCGCTTCATCCTGGTGGGCCGCCCGCAATCCGTCATCGTGTCAATGCGATTTTGTCTGAAAGAAGAGGAGGGACGGCGCCCCTTGTGATGTTGGAAATCCTGAGCGGAGCCCGAGACAAAAAGAGCTATACGGCGCTTCTTGAAGAACTCTCTGCCCTCCGGCAATTTCCAATCAACGCGGATATCTGGACAAAGAGTTCCCAGCAGGCTTTCGGTCTCAGAAGACGTGGCGTAACGGTTCCAAATACGGATATGCTCATTGCCACTGTTGCGCAGGAGCATCACCTCATTCTCTTACATGCGGATCACCATTTTGATCTTATTGCGTCAAAGACGGACTTACAAGTTGAGAGCTGGGTTTCGTCGGTCTCGGCCAAAAGGAAAAATAAGGTGGTTGAGTAAGCAGACCGCCCTGTCTGTTGCTCCCTCTCCCGCTGGGAGAGCCTGTCCTGAGCGGAGCGAAGGCGAAGGAAGCCAAGTCGAAGGGGGCTGGGGTGAGGGGCTGCGGACCAGGCATCCGCCTATTCCGGTTTCTTTTTGATCTCGTAGCCCAGCTCTTCAACGGCCAGCAGGATGTCGGCAATGGCTGTGAAATCCTGAATATCGGCATGGCCCATGCGGATGCTGACGGCGTAGTTGGAGCCGTAGGGATGCTTGGTCCGGCGGTGCTGAAACACCGCCTTGGCGAGCCTGAGGAGGTCGAATTTCGGACGATCGTTTTCCATGCTATTTCTCAATCACGATGCGCCACTGCTGGGGAGTATCCGATGCAGTCGTCTGTGCAATTTCAACAATGGCATAGCCTTCCGCTTCCGCGGCCCGAGGAATATCCCGCCGGCCTTTGGGGTCGTCAATGACGAGTTCGAGTTGATCGCCCTGGTCGAGGTATTCCAGTCGCACCTTGGCCTTAGCCCAGTTCAACGGACATTTGACGCCGCACAGGTTCAGGTGTTCGGTTCTGCCACTCATCGCCCCCTACATACCAGACTGACCACAGGGTGTCAGTCCGGCCCGTGACGACTCTTGCTTACCCGCTCTCGTCCCTCCCCGTTTCTCCCCGCCTTCCGATGCGCTAGGCTAGGCCATCTTCAGAAAACGCTGGGGTATGGTGTGGAACGCGACGAGAGCCGTCCTGTCAAATATGTGCTGCGGTCAGATGCGGAGAGCAATCGGCCACGGCAATTTACCATTGACTACAAGCACGAGCTGAACCCCGGCCAGTACGAGGCCGCGACCACGCGCGACGGTCCGGTGCTGGTGCTGGCCGGAGCCGGCAGCGGCAAGACGCGGACCCTGGTGTTCCGGGTCGCGCGGATGATTGAAGAAGGCGTTGATCCGGCTTGTTTGCTCCTCCTGACCTTTACCCGCCGGGCCGCGGAAGAAATGATCCAGCGCGCCGAGTCCCTCATGGGCGGCCGCTGCGATAAGGTGACCGGCGGAACGTTTCATTCGTTTGCCAATACCGTCCTGCGGCGCTATGCCTCCCTGCTCGGATTTGCCAACGCCTTCACAATTCTGGACCGGACCGACTCCGAGGATGCGATTAATCTGATTCGGACGCGCCTCGGCCTGGACACAAAGGTGCGCCGCTTCCCGCGCAAACAGACGATTGCCGAGATCATCAGCCTGGCGGCCAATAAGACCACCAGTGTGGCGGAAGTGCTCGACTCGCAGTTTCCCCATCTGTTTTCCGAACTCGACGACCTCAGCCGGATTGAAGAATATTACCGGCAGTACAAACGCGAACGCAGCCTGCTGGACTATGACGACCTGCTGACCCATTTGCGCGACCTGCTGCGGACTCACCCGGAGGTCGCAGAACGCCTGTCTCATACCTATCGCTACATCATGGTCGATGAGTATCAGGATACGAACCGGCTCCAGGCCGAAATCGTGCGGTTGCTGGCCCACGCGCACGACAACGTCATGGCGGTCGGTGACGACGCTCAGTCGATCTATAGTTTTCGCGGTGCCACCGTCCGCAATATCTTTGAGTTCCCGGACCTGTTTCCCGACACGAAGGTGATCAAGCTCGAAGAAAACTATCGCAGTACCCAGCCGATCCTCGATCTGTCGAACGAAATCATTCTGCAAGCCAAGGAGCGCTACACCAAGAACCTGTTCACCAAAAAGGACAGCGGCTTTCAGCCCGCGTTGATCGAAGCCGATAGTGAGCGCTACCAGTCGCGCTTTGTAGCCCAAAAAATTTTGGAGCTGCGCGAGGAAGGCGTGCCCCTGACCGAGATGGCGGTCCTCTTCCGTTCCAGCTTTCATTCCTTCGATCTTGAGATCGAACTGAGCAAGTGTGATCTGCCGTTCGTGAAGCGGGGCGGGTTCAAGTTTATCGAAACCACCCACGTCAAGGATGTGCTGGCCCATCTGCGTGTTCTGGCCAATCCGCAGGATGCGGTGTCGTGGCACCGGATGCTCCTCCTGCTCGAAGGCGTCGGACCCAAGAGCAGTGACAAGATTCTCAACCACGTGTTGGGCGGGGCCGATCAGGTGCAGCGCCTGGCCGACTATCCGGGACGCGGCGCGGTCAAGACCGAGGTGCAGAAACTGGCCGCCGCGCTCCAAACTGTTGCTGACCCTGCCCTTCAGCCGCGCGAGCAGATTGACCTGATCGTGCAGTACTATCTACCGATTCTCAAACGGAATCACCGGGACGATTACCCCAAGCGCCAGAAAGACCTGGAGCATTTCTCGATTATCACTGAACGCTACCGCAGTCTGGACCGGCTGCTGTCGGACATGGCCCTGGAGCCACCCAACAGTAGCGTGGGCGATGTGCTGGCAACCGACCGGGATGAGGAAGGCGTGCTGACCCTGTCGACCATTCACTCGGCAAAAGGGTTGGAATGGCACTCGGTGTTTATCATTTGGGCGGTCGAGGGCCGTTTTCCTTCCTTGTACAACAAGGAGGACGACGAACTCGAAGAAGAACGGCGGCTGATGTATGTTGCCGCCACCCGGGCAAAAGAAAACCTGTTTATTTCGTATCCCATCAATATTTTTGATCGCGCCACCGGCATGGTACTCAGTAAGCCGTCACGTTTTCTGGAAGACATTCCGCGCCGCATTCTGAAACCGGTTTTTCTCATTGAAGAAGAGGACGAAGACGAGGATAACTGGCGCTCGCGCCGCAGCCGATCGTGGTAAAGAGCTGATCCGGCGCGCTCGTTGCCCTTAGCCAGTAACGCTCGAAGCCCGTCCGGCGTGTTCGTCCAGGAACGTTCCCAAGGCCGCATTAAACAGGTCGGGCTTTTCGAGATTCGACAGATGCCCGCAGTCCGGGATGGTCACCAACGAGGCGCCGGGAATCTGTTTCACCAGGAATTCCGAAGCCGAGGGGGGGGTGACCTGATCTTCTTCCCCCACAATCACCAGGGTCGGCACCGCAATCTGCGGCAGGACCGTACGGAAATCGGTTGTCACAATGGCGTGCAGGGCCTGTTTATACGCCTCAGTGCGCAGGGCGGCCATGGAGGCGATCAGCCGCTCGCGCACGGCTGACCCTGCGCTTTCGGCAACCAGGACCTTGACCACCTCAGGCGCAATGTCTGCCGGGGTGAGACCGTTTTCCAGCGGATCGAGACGGCGGGCGAGGAAGTCCTGCCGGACGGCCTTAGGCACTCCGCCGAAACCGGACGAGGTATCCACCAGGGAGAGGGTGGCGACCCGGTCGGCATACCGACCATAGAAGTCCTGGATAATCATGCCGCCCATCGACAGCCCGACCAGGTGGGCCTGTTCGGCTTTGAGCCGGTCCAGGAGACGACACAGGTCATCGGCAAAATCGCGAAACCGGAGCGTCTGGGGAGAGTCGTCGCTATCGAGATAACCCCGCGCGTCCCAGGCCGCCGCGCAAAACCGACTTCCAAAATGGGCAAGCTGATCCGTCCAGTTCAGTCGATTGCCGCCAATACCGTGCAGGAAAACAATGACCGGGCCACTGCCTTCAATATCGTAAGCAATCGAGACCGGAGCCTCTGTCCTTCGTGTTTCGGCCATGAGACACTCCTTGGGCTGTTTTGGTTCCTACATTGCTTCCAGGGTCTCGATGCCGAGCAAGTCCAAGCCCGTCTTCAAATACCGGGCTGTGAGGTCGCATAACAACAAACGTGTGGGCTGTCGGTCCTGCGGGGCCTTGAGAACGGAATGCGCCTGGTAGAAGAGATTAAACTGTGTGGCCAATTCGTACAAGAAGTTGGCCAGGAGGTTGGGTTTGTATGAGCGTTCAACCTCGATCAGGACGTCGCCAAAGCGGAGCATCTGTTTGGCCAGGGCTTGCTCTTCCGGGGCCAGCAGTCGGACCGGTATATCTGGAGCTGGCTGCCAGGCGGTAAAACCACCTTTGCGAAAAATCGAACGAATCCGCGCATAGGCATATTGCAGATACGGCGCGGTATTACCGTCCAGGGCCAGCAGCTTATCCCAACTAAAGCGGTAATCCGCGGTACGGTTTTGCATCAGGTCAGCGTATTTGACCGCGCCAATCCCCACGATGCGCGCCACGGTCGCCTGCTCTGCGGCTGACAGGCTCGGATTTTTTTCCTGAACGATCGCGCGGGCGCGTTCCTCGGCTTCATCCAGCAGGGCGGCGAGTTTGATGGGTTGGCCCTCACGGGTTTTGATCGGTTTGCCGTCCGCTCCCAGGATGGTGCCAAACCAGACATGCTCCAGGGCCATGGTATGCCCCCAGCTTTGGGCCGCGGCAAAGAGTTGCCGAAAATGGAGCTGCTGACGACCGTCCGTCACATAGATGATCCGATGCGGTCGAAAGGTCTCAGCCCGGTATTGAATCGTTGCCAGGTCAGTCGTGGCATACAGGAAGGCGCCGTCCTGTTTTTGAATCAGGAAGGGGGTCTCCGCCAACTCGGTATCCTCGTCGTAGAAGATACAGATGGCGCCCTCGCTCGGACGGGCCAGCTTCCCATCGCATAGTTCCTGGACGACATTGGCGAGCATCGGATTGTAAAAGCTCTCTCCGAGCCAATGATCGAAGTGCACATTCAGGCGCGCATAGATGCGCTCGAAGGCCTGGCGCGAGACCTGCATGAATTCGTTCCACAGCACGGTATTGGCCTCGTCTCCCTGCTGAAGTTTGGCTAACTCTTCGCGCGCCCGGTCTGCCAGGGCCGAATCCGTTGTGGCTCTGGCTTGGACTTCCTTGTAGAGACGTTCCATCTCGGCCAGAGGGTCCTGCTCATACGCCGCTTGGTCAAGAAAAGAGCGATAGCCGACGATCAACATGCCGAACTGTGTGCCCCAGTCGCCCAGATGGTTGTCCGTCTCTACCGTGTGCCCGCGAAAACGCAACACCCGGGTGAGCGCGTCGCCCAGGATGGTGGAACGAATATGACCGACGTGCATGGATTTGGCCACGTTGGGGGCGCTGAAGTCGATGACTATGGTTTCCGTATTGGCGGCAGGGTCAGCCCCGAGATGATCGTCTTGGGCGATGGTCAGCAAGGTCTGCCCCAGCCAGCGTGGGTCAAGACGGAAATTGATAAAGCCCGGTCCGGCAATCTCCCAGCTTGCGGGGATCTCGTCCGGGTTGAGCTGTGCCACAACGGCTTCGGCTAACTGGCGTGGATTCTGTTTATGGGCCTTGGCAGCCGCCATGATGCCGTTGGCCTGATAGTCGCCGAATTTCGGGTTGGCAGCGGGTTTGACAATCGCCGGGGCAGGCGTCCCACTGGCCGCCTCAATGGCCTGTGTCGTCTTTTCTTCCAAGAACTGTTGTACTGTTGGCATAATATGAGGGATTGGGAGTTAGGGGTTAGGGATACTCATCACTTCCTTTGACTTGTGCCACGATTTTTGAAAATAACCTACCACCCGGAATACATAGCAAAAGATTGTAGCGCGCAAAGAGCAACCGTATAGGGCAGTGGCATGTGGTGAGGGCGAACAGGGATGGAACGCAAAGCGGACCAGGGGACGGCTCAGGCCGACTGGGGGGACTGGATAGCCTTTCGTCTGGTACGGGGGGTCGGGAACGTGACCTACCGACAGTTGCTGGATCGTTTTGCGTCCCCGCGCGAGATTTTGCGGACATCGCCAGCCGTGCTCACCGAGACGGGTATCAGCGCCCGTATTGCCCAGGAAATTGCAGGGTTTGACCAATGGAAAGAAGTCGAAGCCGAATTGGAGCAACTGGAACGGCGAAACGCCCGTTTAGTCACCCAGACCGATACCGAATATCCAGAACGCCTCAGACAGATTCACGACCCTCCGCCCTCTCTCTACAGCCGGGGGCGTTTTGCGCCTCAAGATGACCTGGCGATTGCCATTGTCGGAGCGCGGACTGCGAGTGCTTACGGGCGTAAGATGGCCCGTGAACTGGCCCATGAATTGGCTGGGTGTGGAGTCTGTGTGGTGAGTGGTTTGGCCCGTGGGATCGATTCTGAGGCGCATCAAGCCAGCCTCGAAGTTGGGGGGAGAACGATTGCGGTTTTAGGCTCGGGGCTTGACGTGGTGTATCCACGTGAGCATATAGCCCTAGCAGAGCAGATTGCTGAAAGTGGGGCGATGGTATCGGAGTTTTCCTTTGGCAGCCGGTCGGAGGCCGGGAACTTCCCCTATCGCAATCGGGTTATCAGCGGCCTCAGCCTGGGGACGGTGGTGGTGGAAGCAACGGAAAAGAGCGGCTCGCTTATTACCGCCCAATGCGCGCTTGACCAGAATCACGAGGTGTTTGCCGTGCCCGGCCCGGTCACGGCGAGTAGAAGCCGGGGACCGCATCGCCTGATTAAGGATGGCGCAAAGCTTGTCGAAAGCATTGATGATATACTGAGTGAGATTGCTCCGGCTCTGGCGCGGCCGGACCGAGCCGAGAAAAACGAGACCAGGGCCCCGGTTGTTCCCTTAGAGCCGGATGAGGAGAGGGTGTTTCAATTGTTTCCAGAGGAGGCGGTGCATGTGGATGCCCTCATCACCGGCAGTAGACTTGAGCCAGTGCGTGTGCTTGAAGTCCTGCTTGGATTGGAATTAAAAGGCATCGTGACTCAACTGCCCGGCATGTATTTCACCGCTCTCAGAGGAAACCAGAGAGGGGGGAGGTAGGTATGGCCAAAAACCTCGTCATAGTCGAATCGCCGGCTAAAGCCCGGACGATCAACCGCTATCTGGGCCGTGACTATATTGTGAAGTCCAGTGTCGGCCACGTGCGCGACTTGCCGACCGGCGGCAAGTCTGAGCGCGGGACGACCACAGCGCGCAAGCGTACAAAAAAGACGCAAAAGGCCACCGGCCGGAAGAACGCGCGTACCCAACTAATCACACGTATGGGCGTTGATCCCGACAATAACTGGGCGGCAAGTTACGAGGTGCTGCCCGGCAAGGAGAAGGTCGTTGCTGATCTGAAGAAGCTGGCGCACAACGCGGACGCGGTGTATCTGGCGACCGACCGTGACCGCGAGGGCGAGGCGATCGCCTGGCATTTGAAGCAACTCATAGGCGGGACGCCCGACCGCTTTCGTCGGGTGGTCTTTAACGAAATTACCAAAAGTGCCATTCAAGACGCGTTTGAGCATCCCGGCGAAATTGACGAAAACCGAGTCAACGCGCAACAGGCGCGGCGCTTTCTCGACCGCGTCGTCGGCTTTGAGCTGTCGCCCCTGCTGTGGGCTAAGGTGGCGCGTGGCCTGTCGGCCGGGCGAGTGCAATCAGTCGCGGTGCGACTCATTGTGGAGCGCGAGCGGGAGATTCGTGCCTTTGTGCCCGAGGAGTATTGGGAGGTCTTTGCCGAGCTGGCGAAAGGCGTTGACGAGCCGGGCTATCGCTTTCAGGTCATCAAGGAGAACGGCACGGACTTTCGTCCGGGGACGAGCGAACAGGCCGAAGCCGCGGCCGCCCGTCTCACCGCCCAGGATTTTTCCATCACCAGCCGTGAGGACAAACCGACTCAGGCCCGCCCCAGCGCGCCCTTCATCACGTCTACGCTTCAGCAGTCGGCGGCCACCCGGCTGAGCTTCGGAGTACGGAAGACCATGCGGCTGGCGCAGCAACTGTATGAGGCTGGCCATATTACGTATATGCGGACCGACTCGACCAACCTCTCGCGCGAGTCCGTGACCAAGGTGCGGACCTATATCAAGGGCGAGTATGGGCCACGTTACCTGCCGGATAAGCCGAACGTCTACGCCAGTAAGGCATCCGCCCAAGAGGCGCATGAGGCGATTCGGCCGACCGACCTGACAGTCGAACCGACTGACCTCGGCAATCAGGACGCGGATGCCCGACGGCTCTACGCCCTCATCCGCCGCCAGTTCCTTGCCTGTCAGATGACGCGCGCTGAATACCTCAGCACCACCATCATTGCTGAGGCCGGACCGTTCGAGTTGCGTATCCGTGGCCGCATTCTCAAGTTTGACGGCTTCACCAAGGTGTTACCACCGGCCTCGCGTAAGGAAGACGAGGTAGAGCTGCCCGACTTCGGCCAAGGCGACGCGCTGGTCTGCCTCGACACCGACTCCGTACAGCATTTTACCAAACCCCCTGCCCGCTATAGCGAAGCGAGTCTGGTGCGTGAGCTTGAGAAGCGCGGCATTGGTCGGCCGTCCACTTATGCGGCTATCATCTCCACTATCCAGGAACGTGGCTATGTCAGTCTCAACAAACGGCGCTTTCAGGCGGAGAAGATCGGCGAACTCGTGACCGACCGGCTGGTAGAGAACTTCGGCCACCTGCTCAATTATTCGTTTACCGCAGACATGGAGCAGGAACTCGACCAGATCGCTCTGGGAGAGCGGGAGTGGCGCAGCGTGCTGGACGCCTTCTACGAGGATTTTTCTCAACGGCTCCAAACCGCTGGGGCCACGGAGGGTATGCGGCCGAACCAGCCCATCACGACGGCGGTCAGGTGCGATGACTGCGGACGTCCGATGCAGGTACGCACGGCAAGTACCGGGATGTTCCTGGGGTGTTCGGGATACGCGCTGCCGCCGGCTGAGCGCTGTACGCGCACCATGAATCTCGTCCCCGGAGAGGAAGCGGTTGATACCGATGCGGACGACGAGGGCGAAAGCCGGCGACTGCGGGCCAAGCGGCGCTGCCCCTCCTGCGACTCCGCCATGGATGCCTACCTGATTGATGAAACGCGCAAGCTGCATCTGTGCGGTAACGGTCCGGACTGCGATGGGAACCAAATAGAGGCTGGCGAGTTCCGGCTCAAGGGCTATGACGGGCCGGTATTGGAGTGCGAGAAATGCGGCGCTGAAATGCGGCTGCAAAGTGGCCGGTTTGGCAAATACTTCCGTTGCGCCAACAGTACGTGTGGCAACACGCGCAAGCTGTTGCGCAACGGTCAGCCTGCGCCGTCGCGGGCCGACCCCGTGCCCATGCCCGAACTCAAGTGCCGGACGGTTGACGATCACTACGTGCTGCGCGATGGAGCGGCCGGCATCTTTCTGGCCGCCAGTCAGTTTCCCAGGAACCGGGAGACACGCGCCCCTCTGGTCGCGGAGTTGAAGCCCCACGCCGACGAGTTAGACCCAAAGTTTCACTTTCTGTTAAGTGCGCCCGAGGCGGATCCGCAGGGCAACCCAGCCGTGATCCGATTCTCGCGCAAGAGTCGTGAGCAATACGTAGCGTCCGAGGTGAACGACAAGGCCACCGGCTGGAGCGCGCACTACCGGAATGGTGGCTGGGAAGTGCAGGAGCGTCAGCGGACGAAACGCCCGCGTGTATCGAGGGCCACGGCGACTGACACCTTGTCCCAGGTCGCGTGACCGGGGAGCCTGACGACGCCATGCAGGCAGTCTCGGTCATTGGCGGTGGCTTAGCCGGCAGTGAGGCAGCCTGGCAACTCGCCCGGCAGGGCGTGCCTGTCCGCCTGTACGAGATGCGTCCGGTCCGTCCTACCGGCGCCCATCATACGGACAAACTGGCCGAACTGGTCTGTTCCAATTCCTTTCGGAGTGCCGCGCTGGTGGCCGCGGTCGGTCTGTTGAAAGAAGAAATGCGCCGTCTCGGGTCAGTAGTGATGGAGGCGGCTGACCGGGCGCGCGTTCCGGCCGGGCAGGCCCTGGCGGTCGACCGCCACGTCTTTGCCCAGCACATCACCGAGGCTTTGGCAGCCCATCCGCTGGTTGAGCTGAGACGGGAAGAAGTCCAGGCTATTCCGTCCGGGCCGACTGTGATTGCCAGCGGTCCGTTGACCTCACCGGCGCTCTCCGAACAGCTCCGCGCCCTGTTTGGCCGCGAGTATCTGTATTTCTACGACGCCATCTCTCCTGTTGTAACCGCGGATTCAATAGATACGGGCGTGGCGTTTCGGGCCTCGCGCTACGACCACGGCGGCGATGATTACCTCAACTGTCCCCTCTCACAAGCAGAGTATTATCGACTCGTTGACGACATTCTGGCCGCGGAAAAGGTGCCGGAAAAGGCGTTCGAGCAGTGCCGCTATTTTGAAGGCTGTCTGCCCATTGAGGAAATGGCCCGGCGCGGCAAAGACACCCTGGCCTACGGTCCGATGAAACCGGTCGGCCTGACTGACCCGCGCACCGGGATACGCCCCTATGCGGTTGTCCAACTGCGGCAGGACGACCGGGCCGGAACACTGTGGGGGCTGGTCGGGTTTCAGACCAAGATGACCTATCCCGAACAGCGGCGTATTTTCCGTACGATTCCCGGCCTGGCCAACGCGGCGTTCGTCCGCCTGGGCAGCCTGCACCGCAACACTTTTATCGAGTCGCCCCGCCTGCTCAGACCGACCTTGCAGTTTCGGCAGCGCGACGACTTGTTCTTTGCCGGACAAATGATTGGTGTGGAAGGCTATCTGGAGTCGGCCGCGGCTGGCTGGCTGGCCGGAAGAAACGCCGGCCGTCAGATCAAAGAACAGACCCTGTTGACGCCACCACTCACTACCGCGCTGGGCGCCATGATCGCCTACGTCACCGAGCCCGAGCGCAAGGATTTCCAACCCATGAACGTGAACTACGGGCTGTTTCCGGGGCTCTCGCGTCGCCTGCGGGGTCGTGAGAAAAAACAAGCCCTGGCAGACCGGGCGCTCTCAGACCTGGCGGCCTGGCAGGCCGAGCACGGCCTGTGTTGAGCGTGCCGGTCAGCATCCCCGTCTTGACGCAACCTTACCCCTCCTACCTGGTGAGTCAACATCACAAAGGGTTACGCCATCGGAGTCCGGGAAACCGATTGAAGTCCGAATCGTTCGAGTGTACCTCTGCCTGGTACTCAATGGCGAGCGCGGCGATATGAGCATCGGATACGAGATTTGCGCCGACACCGGCAGCAACAAGATTCCGCCGAAGATGAGTCAAATGATCGGCACCGGGGTTGACCGGTGTTATGTGCGGGTATCGAAACCAATCGATCACATAATCAATGGCCTTCGAGATTGATAGCGGAGAGGTCAGTACCCTCGGATGAGTCATTAATCTCACGAACCCAGTCAATACGACCCACGGTATGCCAACTCTTTCGCTCCCGTTTATTAATCCTTCCCACCAACGTTTGGCGGCGGCGTGGTCAGGTGCTCCGTCGTTGTAGGCATACACCAGCAGGTTGATGTCCGGTACGATCATCGGGCGCTCTCGTCAGTAAAGTCCTCAGCCTCAAGTTGGTCGTTGAGTTGATTGAGCTTCCGTGGGTCGATGCCGGGAACGAGGCTACTGCGATTGGGAACAATCTTGAATGGGAGTAGTTCGGGCGATTTGGAACCGGACATCATGCCTCGACGCAATACCTCGTTCACCACTTGCTTGAAAGGTTTGTTGTAAAGCCGACTCTGGTCTTTCAGAAAGTCCGCAACGTCATCGTCTAATGTGAGGGTCGTTCTCATAGGGACATCATGATGTGCTAAAATTATGATGTCAAGATGCTCTCTCCTCTTTCGCTTCAATCTCTTCTAGACGTAAGGCAGTTCCATCCGTCGCCTAGCCTGATTGACTTCCAGGTCAGTCCATTTGAAAAGACCCCTCTCACGCCGGGGCTTCCATCTGAAGGATGGCGAAGGTGGCAAGGATAAACACGAACTCAACCGCATAAAAGACAACGAGGGTGACAGAAAACACGGCGGCCCCCGCCAACTGCATTGCGGTTTGTTGACGTGCTTTATCACAGCGGATTTTTCGGCCACTTGCAGGTTTATGCTTACTCTGAGGATTCGTCCTTTGGCGGCAATATACCCAGGTGCTCAGCGATTGCGTCCAATTTCTCGACGACTTCCGGATGAATTTCTTCTTCCGTCATCTGCGCCGCGATTTGATAATAATCCCTTTCTTCGACGTCCAATCCTGCCTCTTGCATGATCTTGGAAAGAATGACCTTCGCCTTAGTCTCATATGAGGACTCTAAAGGGGAGTTGTATACCACCGGAGGTAGTTGTTGCTTCATATACTTATCTGCTCTGTCCGCTGCTTCTTCTTCGCTAACGCCTTCCACAAAACGAGCGATAGCAGCGGGATGAATAAGATAGCTTTCTATTTCGTAACGCCGCCAGTACATTCTGGCGAGGCCATTGTTCAGCGTTTTCGGTCCTGCATCAACCTCGTGTCCGTCGCTATCGCGCAATTCGATACCGGGGATATCTTGCCGTACCAATTTCAACGCCTCAAAGTGTCTTTCCGCCTTGATACCATCTGCATCTGGATGCGTTTGGTAGACGGTTGATTTCCAAAAAGGTCTATCAAGAAAAGGAAAGAGGGGATGGGCCAACTTTTCGGCCCAAGCGTGGAGAATAGCGATGTCGGAGTATCCTTCTACATATAAAATCCCCGGCGCGGCGAGCGCCAGAGTGATGTCCACATTGTCCAGCGCAACGAGGGAAGTGATTAACGCCTCGCGTTCCGATTTGTCCGCGATGATTCTTGGCCGACCATCTAGCAAAACACACAAATGCTGTAGAGCAGCAGCGTTAATAAGCCTTTCCGAATGCGTAGCAATAATAAGTTGAGAGCCACTCTGTCGGGCATAGCCTCGTAGGTCTCGATATATTTTGTCCTGCAACAAAATATGCAAATGAGCATCCGGCTCGTCGAGGAGTACAACCGACGCATCTTTATGCAACAAGCTGGCGTACACCATCAACACTTGTAAAAAGCCGCTTGCCGCACTACTCAGATCGTAATGGGTGTCCCGCGCCGAATGTCGGTAACGAGCGTATATTTCCGTACCGCCGCTCGGCGCTAACAACTCGTAACCGAAAAAGGAATCGATGACCTTTTGCAACTTCTGCCATTTCTGGACATCCTGACTCACGGCAAGAAGCAAATTACGTAGCACGCTACCCGCTTGTGCCTGAGCTAGTCGTGCTGGGATAACTGTCGGATCAAAAGGGGGTTCTTTAGTATCTACACCCAAGAGCGGCGGTATATAAATGGGAACGAGAGGAGCATTGATATACTGCTCAAGGTCGTCCTCTTTCACGTCTCTTGTGGGACGAATGGCGGCCAATTCCATTTCTTTATAAACGAACTCAAACCCAATTCTCCATTGAGCAGTGTGGAGCCAAATGGAAACCACCTGCTCGGCCCGTTTGTCCTTCCACAAATGATTGAAGTCCGCCAACGGTACTGAATAGAATCGCAGCAAGTTAAGGTTGGTACTCGGATAGTTGCCGTCATCCTCTCGCGCCAAGTCCGGGTTGTTTTCCAACCATTGAAAAGCGATCTCCGACCACGCGGCAATAGCCTGAAGCAATGTCGTCTTGCCTGAATTGTTTGGCCCGGCAATGACGAGATGGTCCGGGATATCAAATTCCTGTTGCTCGAACTTCTTGAAATTACTTACGACTACTTTACGGATCATGTCGGTTCACCTCTGGCACAAAAAGTGGAGGCGCTTCACTCCAGACAATGCGACCCTCCCGCAGCCAGTAATGACATCGGCAGGGCAGGCCGGTCACATATACTGAAGGTGATAGCGAAATCTGTCCGTCCGAGTGCTCCGTAATGCGCCACCTCTTGGTCACCTGGGACGACACATCTAGATGAATAATTTGTCGGCACGCCTGACGTGGACAAACAATTGCCGCAGAGAATGGATACTTCCGCCCGCCAATGATGTATACTGTATTTTTCTGGGTACTGTCCGGTAAATCTTCTACCCATTCTGTACGGTACGGACGAAAGCGCGCCAGCAAGTTCAACAGCCACCTAATCATGACTAGTATTGTTTCTCACGAGTAAGCTGCTGTCGCCCGTCCCCATATATCGCTTCAGTAACGGATGTGGGTCGCCCGTGTCCGTATCATTTTCATAGGACCCATGCACCAGGCGAAATCGCTGTGTCCCGAACTCCTGGTTGTCGTCAAAGCGGTAAGTGTGAATCCTGGCCATAAAATCATTAAACGCCATGCAGGCAGCTTGCATATTGATAGACATGACAGCCGGTTGTTCTTCACCTACCGCTGCCAGATACCCAGCCACGCGTTGCTCCTGGTAGTAAGCAGGGTCTTTTCGTTGCCAATTTTCGGCTGTCACCTGCTCCATTGTGTACGCACCTCGTGACAACAGACTCGCGCCTTCTGGGTGAATATAATGTGATACTGCATCGGCAGCGGTAATACCGCCTTTGCCGTCAGCCTCAAGATGAACCCCTACGTCGAAATATGGGATCAGGTAAGCGCTCGCCAGGCAATCCAGGTGATACCTGCCAAAGGCAGAGTCCACACAACCAAAAACAACATCGCAGTCCACCAGTGCCTCCACGACCTCTGGTGAATCCGTCAAGTCTTGGTATGCCTTAACATTCGTTTCCATTCCAATTTTCTGAATTGCCTGCCTCATCGCCATTACTTTCGGCTGTTTCTTTCCGGCATTTTCCATAGTCCCGTTGACAATGCGGTTCAGGTTTTTCTCTTCAGAATATCATTGTCCACAATGACCAGCTCTTTTACGCAATTACGCACCAGCAGTTCAATGATGATGCTACCGGTCCCAGAACAACCAACAACTCCTACCCGCATAGTACGTAATAAATCCAAGGTTCCCTGGCCAAAGGTTTGAGACATTTTGCTGTGATAAGCGGTCTGTTTTCTCTGTTTACCCGACTTCCAGATACGGATATTGTCGCCGACCACAGAGACAGCCGGCATATCAGAGAAGTTTCCGTGTACATCAACAGTACGAGCCTTGACCGTGCGATCCGGTAACATGATAGCCGAGCCATTCAGGCGGCTATCGTCGAACCAGTTACAAACCGAAGCGAACAATTCCAGATCGTTCCGGTCGTCGATTCCTGAAAATCGGGTGTATCCGTTCGGATGTGAATGAATGGTGACAATGGACTGTCCGCGTCGGTCTATGTCATTGATCTTTTCTGGCGGTAGGTAATCACCAAAAGGCCAGGAGACGAAGCTCTCTTTTCTTTCTGATAAGCGATGCGGCAGGCACAAAACGTCCGAGACAATAAGGCGTTGGTATAGTTTCCCCGTCCCCTGATTACACAACAAAATGGCGGCTGCCTCCAGTCCGTCACCGGGAAAAAGATGATTAAAAACAGCCTCATGACGACGCTCGGTCATCGCCAGCATGGCGGTTTTCATCCCCCTACCTCGTCCCTTAGCTCGTTTATGACATACTCAACATGCGTCACGACACTATCGCCTCCTGGCTGCCACTCGTAATGGCGCGACCATCGCTGCCATTCCTGCCCGAAGTGGGTCTCCGAGGCCAGCGCGTTGATTGCAGAACCATCCGATCTGTTGAGTGGTGGGTCAAAATAGAACATGTCCAACGCCGAGCCGGGATAGCCGCTCGGAATGAGCACCATCAGGGTAGACTTTTCCACTGTATATCCGTTGGGAAGGGGAAAACCTTCAATGAGTAGACCGAATTTCCCGTTCCCTTCGGATATCTTCTTCCATTTGGAGGGATAATGCCCCTCCAAGTACTCAGTATCTTCCGGCAACAGAGCGTAGGGGACTCCCTCACCTTGTTGTGCCTGACGGCGGACGGTTTCAAATCGTTCAATGCCAGGACGGGCAAGATCAACCGTGTCATCGGCTCCGATTCTTACCCGTCTGCCACCATGTAATTTCTGGTTGAGCGACCACTCGTCAGGGTTCTTCCCGACCAGGGCCAAAATAGTGGCCCCCGTGCTTTCCGCAGTGTCAACCGTGTATTTATCGCCCTCTATACGGATGCGGTACTTCTGCCCTTTAGGCGGACGACGTTCGTTCTTACCGCATTCCTCAATGTCAATTGAGGAATCGCCCCCGGCGCCAATGGCAGGAGGAATGACAAAATAGGAATCAGCGTCCTGAACAACAATTATCATGTCATCTGCAATCTCCACATCCACGCCATCCTTGATATCCGCAAAGAGTCGTCCCTGCGGGAATTTGTCATCTCGCTCCTTCAAGGCTTTCCCGGTGACTTTTGCAGTTTGCAGGGAAAGATTGTGAGAGCTATTGAACTCGGGATGTATCTCGTTGCGCAATGGTGGGTTATTTTCTATGGAGTTTTCTCCAGTCACAAAATTTTCTTCTCCATGAATGAGCAGATATTCTCCCGGCATGAGGGGAATATCTAGGCCGTCCTCTCGGTTCAGAAAAATCCGTTTCCCGCCACAATCGGCGATTTCGTAGAGAGCGGCAACAGGAATGAGTCCCGAATGGCTCCGCTTTTCCTGCCCGTCGATTCTGATATTCACGTCCATATTTTCTTACCTCCTCCTCGTGGTTGCCAAGAGGCCCTTCGATTCGTACAATCTCTCTTGAGAGAGCAAATGCTAGTAGAAGAAACCATGAGAGACTCATGGGAACCTCGGTTTAGAAAATGATATTCCCCTCTCACGCCGGGGCTTCCATCTGAAGGATGGCGAAGGTGGCAAGGATAAACACGAACTCAACCGCATAAAAAATAACGAGGGTGACAGAAAACACGGCGGCCCGCCAACTGCATTGCGGTTTGTTGACGTGCTTCATCACATCCATCTTGAAATCGGTGTCGGATTGTACTCTGACCTCATTATAGACCTGTCGAAACAATCTTTCCTGCCAGAGAAAATATCCATCCAGCATCCAGAACCCCAGAACAGGCAACAGCACGGCCAGGACAATACCCGGATGCTGCATATCGTATCTGGCTATTAAGACCATTGTGGCGACGATGACCGTCATGCTCCAGCCCTTGAGTTGGAAGGAGTTGCTCCCCAAGCGGTTGATGAGGGCTTGGGTCATCTCCAGGTGCTTGACGACTTTCTCTATGCCATTCATGAGCTTACCCTCACGCTCTTGGTAGGAGTTTGATAATAGTCACCTTCTTTTGCATAGGCTTCTATTGCTAAGTAGCCGCTTATGGCTTTTCTGAAAGTTCCCGCTGCTCGCTATATGGTCTCTTCCCGCTCTTCTCCTGCGATGTGTCGGACCTTACCCGGCGGGTTGTCGATCAGCCTTTTATCCGTGAAATCCCGCTTCAAGTCCTCATCGTTTGTAAACAGCAACAGACGCCTTGCGGTCAAGAAGAAGGGGAACATTCGATGGCGATCGGGATCCAACAAGATGGGGTTGGCAGCCCGTTCTGGCAACTGCCAAGCGCCCGTGGGTGTCCCGAAACGGATTTTCCTAAGCTGGCCTTTTTCAAGACGTTCTTCAATCCGTGCGGTCCCATTGGCAAGCCGTCTTCTTACCGGAAGTGGCACAGGCCCGCTTAGTCCGAAAGTCACCTCGAAACGGGAACAGCCCACTTTGTTGGTTACGGCTCTCCTCCCTCTCGCGTCTCTGGAAGTCAGCTCAAATCTCGCCCACGAGTAGCGTCAGTGGGGCGAGGCGGGCAGTTTGCTCTTCCCGAAAGCAGCGGAAATTTCTTAACGTGATCTTGTCCACGGAATGGACTCCTTTGATTTCAGCCTGTTTTTTCGAGAACTGTCATTTCCTCACCGGTTTTGGTTTTTTTTATTTGGCGCTTCATTTTTTGGAAAGACCGATATTCTTCCGGCTTCACATATCGCCAGGACTGTGGGACAATGAAATGTGGGAACCGCATCCTCAGTGTATCCAGACTCGCGGGATTTTTGTATTCCCACACACCTGTGATTTTGAGAGCATAGGCAATGGTCCGCCCCGCGTAATAGTTATCAAAATCCCGCTTCTTGACGCCGGCAAGTTCAGATACCTCCTTCCATACATCTTTGGGTGACCCATGCCACACGTGGCCGACGCGAAAGCCGCCGCGGAGTTGCCTGACCGGACTGGAAACGTAGATAAATACATCACGGTTCTGCATGTCTGGCGTGATGCGTCGTCGGAGTTCAGCGCGTCCAATACGTCTTGCTTGACATCCTTGGTCAACTCCTTGTCCGTCCACAGCCTGTCAAACCACTTTTGTAGTTCAGCGCAAGTTTCCGCATCGCTGGTCGCCAGATTGATTTCCAGATTCGCGCCCGCGCCACAGCCCAGCCCGCTCCTGGTGAAGTTGGAACTGCCCACCACTGCTGCGCTAACGGCGTCCGCGGATTCGGTGAGATACATCTTGCCGTGCAGAAAATTGGACCGGCTGATAGATCGGATTTTGACCTGGCGGCTTTTCACCCATGTGGCGCATTGCTGCGCGAGGTATTTCTGCTGCAATGCGTGGTTTGGCGCTAATCCATTTTCACTCAGATCAAAAGATTTTGGCGCTTTTCCCCCAGGGTCCAATTCGCCCACTGAGGCCGGGTCTCCAAAGAGAAACCGTACATCTTTGATGCCGCTCAGCTCGTGTTGTAGTATCTCGTATCCGTAAATGGAGAAGTACGCCGAAACAAGGCGGAAGACTTTGGTATCTGGCAAGCTCTGATGCAGATAATCGGCGACCGTGCGTGATCGATTGTCCAGTATGAGGGGGTGCTTTTCCATGCGTGACTCGTGGGCTGCTCTCTTTTTTTAGCTCTTCAACATATATTCCCCGCGTGCAGGAACGCAAGTTCGGCACACCATCACCCCTGCATTTCCGTGTCCGATCCTGCTAGGCTGTCCGGCAGTCTGTTGCGGAAAGGACAGGTATATGGATTTTGAACTGCCCGAAGAATATCGCATGTTGCAGGAGACGGTGCGCCGCTTCGTGCGTCAGGAACTGATACCGTTGGAGACCACGGTCCTGGAGCGCGATACGCAAGGCATGACTGGTGAAGACCTGGTGCCACCCGAGGCTGAAGAACGTTTACTGGCAGTTGCTCGGGAAGCCGGTCTGTGGGGGCTGGACGTGCCAGAGGAGTTTGGTGGGTTGAACCTGGGGGCGTTGCCGAAATGCCTGGCGACCGAGGAACTGTATAAGACTATTACCCCGTTTACCTTTCCGCCTGATGCGCCAAACCTCCACATGCTGATGCAAACCTGTACGCCTGAGCAGCGGGAGAAATACCTCCTGCCGTATGCCCAGGGCAAGGCGCATTCGGCTATTGCCATTTCCGAACCCGGAGCCGGCTCAGACCCGGCCGGCATGCAGACCTCTGCTGTGAAGAAAGGGGACCAGTGGGTACTCAACGGGCGGAAGATCTGGATCTCACGCGCCCATGTCGCCGACTTTATTATTGTCATGGCGGTGACGGAGAAGGGCAAGGGCGCCCGCGGCGGGATTACGGCCTTCCTGGTGGATAAGGGGACTCCCGGTCTGGTGCTGCAACGCCAGATTCCGGTTATTGGCGGCCACGCGCCCTGGGAGTTGGTGTTTGAAGACCTGACCCTCCCGGATTCCCGGGTCCTGGGCGAAGTCGGACAGGGCTTTGCGCCCATGCAACTCCGCCTGACCGTCCGACGCCTGGAAATGGGAAGCTGGTGTGTGGGCTTGGCGCAGCGCTGCCTGGACATGATGGTCGAGTATGCCAAACAGCGAGTGACCTTTGGCCAGAAGCTGGCCGACCGCCAAGCCATTCAGTGGTTTATTGCCGATTCGGCGACCGATATTCACGCCTCGCGGCTGATGGTGCATCACGGGGCCTGGAAATTCGACCAGGGCGACGATGTCCGCCAGGAAGCCTCCATGCTCAAGGTGTTTGCCACGGAAATGGCCACCCGGGTGGCCGACCGGGCCATGCAGATGCACGGTGGTATGGGTATGTCCAAGGAAATGCCGCTTGAGTTTATCTATCGGCGCCTGCGGCCCATGCGGATTTTTGAAGGACCAACCGAGATTCATCGTTGGGTGATTGCCCGGAAGCTACTCAGAGACTAGAACGGATAGCCAAGTCGAGACTTGCGCCCGCACCGGGAGCCTTCTATGCTACTCGCCAGTCTGCGGGCGATACGACAAAATGAGTAAACGCGCCAACATCTGGATGTCTGTTGGAGGGCATGTTTACTCATTTAAGGGGGAGAAACGTGCGTACACAATTCTGGTGGTTCAGTGTTGGGCTAATTTTTCTCACGGGCTGTTTTATGCGCCCGGCAAAACCGGTTGCCATTGAGGAACGCATCGCCCCCATCTACCCGGAAGCGCGTCCTGTCGATTGCCCAGTGACTATGTTGACCTCTCCCCCGGCACAGCCGTATGACGTCTTCGTTCATATTGTTTCCTATGGGAACGAAATTGACGGGCTGGAAAGCATGAACGCCCTCATCCGGGATAAAGCCTGTGAGGTGGGAGCCGATGCCGTCGTATTACTGCCCCCTCAGCAAGTCGCCCATATGAATATCGAAGACTCCTTCCCGGATTGGGTGCAACAGCAGAAGCAAGGTCAGTTCGGGCGCTACGCCCAATCCGCGGACCGGAAATTTTCATTGGCCCGGCGCGGCTTTGCGGTTGTATTCAAAAGAGACGAGACCACACACTGACCCGAAAGAGTAAACATGTCCTCCAACAGCATGGAGATGCTGGACACGTTTCCTCTTGATACCCGCCCGTTCTCTCTACGGGCTGTGCAGACGATAGGTATCAATATCGATCTCTTCAACCCCCGCGGGCAGGTCCAAGTGAAAGAGCGACGCGGACGGGTCAGGAACGACCGAGACTTCCTGATAGGCGAGCGAGACCTGCTGGGCTCCTTGCGCATCGAACAGGCTGATGGCAAACGGGAAAAAGATGTCCTGTACCTGCCGATAGTTACCCAACTCGCCCTGGGCCTGGAGCGTACCGGCCCCATCCCTGACTGCCCAGCCTGTGAGGCGCTTTGTTTCCGAGTCGAACCGTAGCGTTGTCAGGCTCCCATTCGAGCGCCGAAAATCGAGCCGGTAGGTGCCGGCCGGCTCACGGCGCACCGGCGCGACCGTACCTTCCACCAGAAAGGGCGGAAGACCCATCAGCAGGCGCGTGATCTCGCGCGCCGAGAGCAGTACCTGGGTTAAACGAGCAATATTGAACGGGCTGGCAATTCCTCGGTAGAGGACTTTATCGCGCGGCAAATAGGCGGCCAGCTGTTGCCCATCACAGGTATGAATGGCAGCCACACCCAGGAGTGTGAACAGCTCAAGGCGAAAGCGGTCAGGAGCGGCAAGGGCAACGGCTTGTGTCGCCGAACCCTTTTCGTGCGTATCCCGGTACGAGACCTTGGCCAGCCCGCGGAGGCCGGTGAGGGCCTGCTGATGCGCGTGAAGCGGGGCCAGCAACTCTTGGGTAGACGGGAGGGAGGCTGGAGGCGGAGGCAAGGGCGGGGAAGGCTTGCGAGCTGCACAGCCACTTCCCCAGACGATGAGACCTGCAAGAGCCACGAACCAGGCGAACGATAGAGCCGTGTGTCGCCGCCGTCGTAAAAGAGTAAACATACCAACAGCCTCGGATGACTTGGATGGCACGTTTACTCTTTCTGCACAGGGGAGTGGGAAAAAAGGGGGAATAGTACGCTGGGACGACCGGCTTGAAACGCCGCTGCTACTGGAGCTCACTGCCGCTCGTCTTGTGTATCCCCACCGGAGACAGGGCGTTCAGCTTTGTTCGTAAACGATCGAGTTGCGCTTCTTCGGATGCGTTCTTCATGGCTTCCCGGTAGACGCGGGAGGCATCTGCGGTGCGTCCGATTTTGGAATACGCATCCCCCAGATGTTCAATCAAGGTGGGGTCGGCATCCACCAGTTCTACCGCCCGTTCAAGGTGCTGAATGGCTTCCATATACTCTCCACGCTGATAATACACCCAGCCCAGACTATCAATATAAAAGCCGTCATTGGGTTCGATGGCCAGCGCCCGGAGTATCAGTTGTTCCGCCTCATCCAAATGCACGCCCTGCTCCGCCCACGTATAGCCCAGGTAGTTCAGCGCCGCGGCATTCTCGGGATTAAGGGCAATGGCTTTCTGCATATGCCGGATACAGCGCTCCTTTTGTTTGAGTTCGTCATATACCGCTCCTAGCGTAAAATGGTACTGATCGTTGTCCGGGGCAATCTTGATGAGGTGCTCAAGGAGTTCGACGGCTCTAGCGCGGTTATTGTTTTCGCGATGGAGGGAGGCGAGAAAACCAATGAGGTCCGCGTCGTCCTCTTTCACGCTGAGGGCCTGTTCCACGGCGGTGATGGCTTGCGCGATATTGCCCTGGCGTTGGTAGATATAACTCAGGTAGACGCGCGCGTCCGCAAAATACTCGGCCTGCCGAGGAATATGTAGCAGCTCGACTGCGGCCTTGGTGTCCTGGTTGGCTTCCGTATACACGACGCCGAGAAAGTAGCGGGCGCGATGATTCTCAGGCTGGGAAGCTAAGACGAGGTTGAGGGCGGTGGCGGCCTTTTCGTAATCGCCTTTTTCCCGATAGATCAGGCTGATTTTGAGCCGCGTCTCCTGCGGGTCGGCTTCTATCTTTTCAAGCGCCCGAAACTGGTCCAGCGCATCGTCAAGCTTCTTCTGACCAAGGTAGAAACGGCCGAGCCGTTCCCGCGCCTGCTCACTGCGCGGATTGAGGCTCAGGGCTTTCTCATACATCTCTATGGCTTGGGCATTTTTCTTTTGCATTTCATACACAAGCGCGAGATCAAGCAGCACCAGCTCTGACTGCGGATTGATACTGAGCGCCTCGTGATAATAGGTTTCCGCCTGCTCCAACTGTTGGGCTGCCGCGTGCGTTTGGCCGAGATAATAATAGCCCAGGACCGACTGGGGGTGACGGCCCACCAGCCTTTTGAGTACGCCAATCGCTTCTTGAAACCGCTTCTGCTTGGCATACAGCACGCTGAGGTAGAGATACGGTTCCTGGTCGTCCGAACCGTGGGTGAGAAGGGATTCATACACCTGAGCGGCCTCGTCTTCCTTGCCGGTCGAGGAGAGCAGGCCGGCCAGGAGACGCTGGGCGGCAATATTGTCCGGCTCGCTGGCAACGACCTGCTGGCAATGCTCCAGGGCCTCGGCCAGCTTGCCCTGACGTAAAGCCAGGGTGGCAAGCCGCAGGCGCAGGAACGGCGTGTGCGGATCGTGAGAGACGGCGTGTTCAAGCTCGCTGAGCGCGGTGTCATAGTCGCCCGCATTCAACGCCACCTGGCTTTTGAGGAAATGCCCGAGAGCCTTGTCTTCAGGGGCGAGGGCGACAGGCGTGCCCGGGATGGCCAGGGACTGAACGGGTGTGGTCTGGACTGGAACGACTGGTGGGGCGCTACGCAATGGGGCTGGAACGGGGCGAGCCGTGCTGCACGAGGCCAACGGGATGAGAGAGCAAAGCAGGAAAGTCCACACGACGGAGGAAGGAGAGCGCATTGACAAAGGGTAGCACGCGCTGAAATTGACCGTCAATCCTGGGATATCGAGCCGGCCGAAAAGGCCGGACAGCACCGTCAGAAAAACAGGCGACCCTGTACTACCTCCGGCCCGGCCTGCGCAGTGGATCGAAGTCGTGTATGCTGCCGGGTGGTCATGGCATCTGAATTTTACGACCTGTCCCGTTTGTTTGCGTTGCGGGATCGTCTTCAATCTCTCGATAGTACCGCGCCTCCCACGGCCCGTCTGTTGTCCGCACCGCCGCACCCGCCGCCACAAGGGCTGGGCGTCTTGTGCGGCTCATTCAACCCCCTCACCCTGGCGCACGTCGTGCTCGCGCAACACGCCTGTCGCGCATTCCACCTGGACCAACTCTTGTATACGGTGGCAAAGGTCACCGTGGATAAGGAACAGGTAACGGGGATGGGTCTGGAGGATCGCCTGTTATTGCTCCTCCTGCACGTCGAGCAGCAGCAACAGTTGGGTGTGGCTCTGGTCAACCGTGGGCTCTATTTTGAGCAGGCACAGGCCTTTCAGTCTCTCTTTGACAAGCCGGTCGGGCTGTTTTTTATTGTGGGCATGGACAAGCTGGCGCAGATTCTGGACGCGCGCTACTACCAGGAGCGGGAGGCGGCTCTGGAGCAGCTTTTTGCGCTGACCTCACTTGTGGTCGCCAACCGAGGCGATATGGCCCGGCGTGCATTTGACGAGTTGTTACAGCGCCCCGACAATCAACTCTACCGGGACGCGATTCATTTCCTGCCCCTGCCTGAGTCCGTTGCCGATCTCTCCTCAACCGCAATACGGAAGACCGTGAGCGAGGCAACGAACCTCTCGGCTCATGTCCCGGCCGAGGTGGCGCGGTTTCTCACCGAAGCCCGGCCATACGCCGTGCCTCGTAGCGCCACCGAGGATGGGCAGCAGGATGAGATTGACGCCTACGCCGTGCGTCTGGCGCTCTTTGACCGCCTGGCCACGGTCCGGGACTGGGCCGAGCGGCACGTGGATTTCCAGCGGTTGCTGAGCCGGGCGCTGGCTCCCGACCCCAGAGGGCGAGTGCTGCGTGGCGCAACGACCGGCCAGGCGCTACGCGCCCTCATAACAGGCTAACCAGTACAGAAGGAGGAAAGGATGGGCCGTCAACCGGTCACCGACTTTTTGCACCACCACTTTCGGCATTTTAATGCCGCGACCGTTATTGAGGCGGCCACTGCTTATCGGCAGCATCTCGACCGGGGTGGTAAGATGCTGCTGGCTATGGCAGGTGCCATGAGTACGGCCGAACTCGGCATCTCCCTGGCCGAAATGATCCGCAATGACTGCATTCATGCCATCTCCTGTACGGGCGCGAATCTGGAAGAAGATATCTTTAATCTGGTCGCGCATGAGCACTATGAGCGGGTACCGCACTATCGGGACCTGACCCCTCAGGATGAGGCGGTCCTGCTTGACCGGCATATGAACCGCGTTACCGATACCTGTATCCCCGAGTTTGAGGCCATGCGCCGGGTCGAAGGCGTCCTCCAGGAACTCTGGATGCAGGCCGACCATGCCGGCCGGCGAGAGTTTCCGCACGAAACCTTCTACGAAATCCTCCGCACCGGCATGCTGCAACCCTATTATCAGATTGATCCCAAAGACTCCTGGGTGTATGCCGCCATGGAAAAAGATCTGCCTATTGTTGCGCCGGGCTGGGAGGATTCAACCTGTGGGAATGTGTACGCCAGCTATTGCATGACCGGCCTGATCAAAAACGTGCATACCGTGCGGCATGGCGTTGAATACATGACGTATCTGGCCGATTGGTATAGTACGGTCTCGGACCATCACTCCATCGGGTTTTTTCAGATTGGCGGGGGTATTGCCGGAGACTTTGCCATCTGTGCAGTCCCCATGCTGATCCAGGATATGAAACGCGCCCACACCCCGCTGTGGGGCTATTTTTGTCAGATCAGTGATTCCACGACCAGTTACGGCTCCTATTCCGGGGCGGTTCCCAACGAAAAGATTACCTGGGGCAAGCTCGGCGTGGACACGCCGCGGTACCTGATTGAATCGGACGCCTCCATTGTGGCGCCCCTCATCTTTGCCCAGGTGCTGGGACAGTAAATGGAAAGAGAGAAAGCCCTTGCCATTGCGGCTGCGCGGGCCGCAGGAGACATTATCCGCACCATCTACGAGACCGACTACACGATCGAGTACAAAAGGGGTGATAACAGTCCAGTCACGCTGGCAGACCAGGAGGCCAACCGGAAGATCCACGCCATGCTCCAAGCGGCTTTTCCCGACTATGGCTGGCTGTCTGAAGAAACGGTCGATTCATCCGCTCGGCTCACCGCGCACCGCGTCTGGGTGGTTGATCCTATGGACGGGACCAAGGAATTTATTCAGAAAATCCCGGAATTTGCCGTCTCCATCGGACTCATTGAAGCGGGCTGGCCGCTTCTCGGCGTGGTCTATAATCCCAGCCTGGACCAACTCTTCTGGGCGGTTCGCGGCCAAGGGGCGTGGTGTGGCGGTCGCCCGTTGCGCGTACCCGAAACGCCGGACTTGGCTGAGGCAACTATTCTCTCCAGTCGCTCGGAGACCAAACGGGGGGAGTGGAAAGATTTCGCTGCTCTTTTTCGGGCCCGCCCCATGGGGAGCATTGCCTACAAGCTGGCATGTATTGCGAGTGGTGAGGCCGCCGCCTCGTTTACGCTGGTGCCCAAGAACGAGTGGGACATTTGCGCGGGGACGCTCCTCGTTGAGGAAGCCGGCGGAAGAGTCACGACTCTCAGCGGGAAGCCGGTCCGCTTCAATCAGCCAACGACCCTCTTGCAGGGCCTGGTTGCCAGCAATGGCAAGCTCCACACTCAGCTTTTGGAACTGGTGACACCGCATCTCACCGCTCGACACCATGCCGAGAATCGACAATAGGTTGACGTGGACTCTGGCCCCCCGTTAGGGTGAAAAGAGAGAGGAAAGAAATGGTGTCTCAGTTTGCCACACTTATCCGCGGACGACCCAACCCCCGTTGCCCCGCGTGTCACAAATGGAATCGTGTCTATGTGACCGGCGGCTCGTTTCTGTCCGAATGTGTCCACTGCGGAGCCGCCCTGGAGGTCCGTCGCCCGCCGACCTTCTGGGGTATCATTATCATTGGTATCGGCGTGCTGCTCCTCGCCGCGGCCATTCCGCTCCTGGCGTGGTAGGAATAAGTGCTTCAAACTACGCCTACGGTATGTCTCTCAAAAGGGACGGAAAAAAGATGTATGTTGATAATATCCTAAAATAGGTTAGCCTGGAGACATGCAAACCGGCGGCTTTCCTCGCCGCAACCATCAGTGTTCGGAACTCGTGGTACTGGTCGGTGTGTACGGACTTCAACTCATTTCTCCCCGGCTTAGAGGGGCTGCGGTTCCGAATGGATTGGGGGCTGCGCCGCAGGCTGGTCGGCCGGTTCATCTAGGTGAACATCCTTTTCGACGGTTTTTTCATCCGGGAGTTCCGTGCGTTCCAGCACGAAGGGTTTTCCCCGTCCCGTTGGGTTGGCCACAAAGACATCATAGCTGCCGGTATCCAGGACAAAGCGATGTTCCTGGCCGGGCTCGCTGCGAGCAACCTCTTTTTGCGTCCCCGCGGCGTAAATGATGACCTGGGTCAGCGGACTGACATCTTTTCCGGCCAGCCGAGGATGGACCAGGAGTTCACTCCGCACGCGCTCGCGTAGCGTCAATTCCCGTAGTCCGCCCCGCAAAAGCTCAATATCGCGCCACCACTGGCTCTGGGGCGGGACGGCAACCTTGATATCGACCAAGCCCGGCTGAGCCAGGATGATCTCTCCGCTCAGGAACTCTCCGAGCAGTTCGTTGGACACGCCGTCGTAGACCTCAACACCCAGGCCGATATCCTGCCCCTTTTTATCCAGAACGTTGACCTGGAGGGCCGCGACTTCGCTGAGGATGACCGTGCTGGTCCGACCGGCCCGGATCAGCACACGCTCACGCGAAACTGTTCCGCCCAGAATATCGAGTTCAACGCGGTAGGATCCGGGCGGCAGTGAGACGGGTGTGTCCAGGGGCGTTTGGGTGATGAGCGTCTCGGATATGAGGCTGTAGATTCTGGCTGAGAGCCCGCCCGGCTGAGCCTGCTCTCCCGGAGTCTGGATGAGCAGGCTGCCGTGGGGTTCGGGCTCGTCCGCGGGCTGCGCGAGACAGACTTGGTTGGGGAAAAGAAAGCAGGTGAGCAGAACGGCCAGAAGCCACAGCGATTGTCTGTATCCAGCCATACGAGGATGGAGCGTCACCAGAGTCTATTTTTCCAGCGGGAGGTCCTCGCGATTGCCCCATTCGGCCCAGGAGGCATCGTAATTCCGTACCTTGTCAAAACCGAGCAAGCGAAGGGTGAACAGTCCGTGCGCCGCACGGATGCCACCCTGTCAATAGGTGACGACCTCACACTCGGGCTTGACCCCGGCCTGTTCAAACATGGGGCGAAGTTCGTCCGTGGGTTTGAACTTTTTTGTCTGGGGGTCCATATAGTTGAGCCATTCGAGATGGACCGCGCCGGGAATCCGCCCACCCCGCTTGGTGCCCCGGTTGTTTTCTCCGGTCCACTCCGCATCCGAGCGCACATCGAGCAGCACGGTCTCTGCGGCAATGGCCGCCTGGACTTGCTCCCAGCGGGCGATCAGGTCTTCATTAGCCTGGGGCGTAAAGGTCGCCTTGGCCGGACGGGACGAGGCGTTGGTCACCGGCCGTCCTTCGGCCAGCCAGGCGTCCCAGCCCCCGTTCAACACTCTGACATTGGTATGGCCGTAATAGTGCAGCGCCCACCAGAGCCGGGTCGCGTACAGCCCGCTGAAGCCGTCATAGGCAACCACCAGCGTGTCATTCCCAATGCCCATCTCGCCCATGGTCTGGGCAAACTGATCCGGGCCCATGATATGTGGCGCGCCTTCTTTTTCCTTGAAATAATGATGGCCGCGAACGGGAATCGCACCCGGAATGTGGGCGCGGCGATAGGCTTCGCGATTATCACAATCGACGAGCTGCAGGTTGTCATCCTGGAGATGCGCCGCGAGCCATTGGGTCTCTGCCAGCATGTCCGGTCGGGCATAGCCGTGGTCTGTCATTGTCCGCCTCCTTTACTGTCTCGCCTCTTTTATTGCCCTGAGTAGCGGGGCGTCCGTTTTTCCATAAACGCCCGCACCGCTTCTTTGGCATCCTGGGAGCGAATGCAGACCGCCTGGCTCTCGGCTTCCAGCAGGAGTCCGTCACGGACGGAAAGATACTGGCTGGCGTCAATCGCCCGCTTGGCATAGCGCACGGCCAGCGGCGGCTGACTGGCCAACTGGTCTGCCAGGTCCGTCACGGTCGTCTCCAACGCCTCGTCGTCAACGAGTTGTTCGGCCAGACCGATACGGTAGGCTTCTTCGGCCTCAATCTGCTGCGCGGTGAAGATGAGTTCCTTGGCCTTACCCGTACCGACCAGCCGGGGCAGGCGTTGGGTTCCGCCCAGGTCGGGGATGAGGCCGTAGCGGTGCTCCAGCAAGCCCAGCCGGCTCCCGCGGGCGACCACCCGGATATCGCAGGCCAGCGCCATCTGCATGCCCGCACCCAGGGCATAGCCCCGGACCGCGGCGATAGTGGGATAGGGGGCTTCTTCAAGCCAGGTGAAGGCTTCCTGAAAGCCCTGGATAATGGACACCATGGGATCATCGTCGGCCACCACCTCCGGCATGGGCTCACGTTCGTGTCCGTTGAAGGCCGTGCCGCCAAAGGCCGAGGTATCGATCCCGGTTGAGAACGCACGTCCTTCGCCCATCACGATGAGCGCCCGTAACTGGTTCTCACGTACGTGTTCTTCGGTGGAAAGCGTGTCGCCGAGTTCCCGTAAGGCGTGCCACATCTGGGGCGTCATGGCGTTCAGCTTTTCCGCCCGGTTGAGACGCAGCCAGCCTATATGTCCGATCTGTTCATAACGTATTGCTTCGTCTTGCGTCATATCCATGCCTGAATTCCTTCCGAGAGAGTGATTCTCAACGTAGCGGTTTCAGCCGCGGATTCCAAACCCCTTGGGTAGTGGCTAGTGGTCAGGGACTAGTGGTTAGCTGTGTGTATGGCCTGATAATCTCTCGGGCAAACTCCACGATACTTTCTTCCACCAGACCCCACGGCGGTGAGACCACAATCTGGGTGAGTCCGGCGGCCTCAAGCTGAGCGAGACGTTCGAGGATGTCGGCGCGCGAGCCGGTCAGGCTCATGGTCCGAATGGCCTCGGGGGTAATGAATTTTTCTTCGCCCGGGTGCAGAAAGCGCGAGTGCGTGGCGTGTATGTCTTCCCAGCGGTCATCCAGATAACGCTGGTACTCAGGAGTCAGAAAGGGTTGTAAAAAAGGCGGTACCGTTTTGCCCTGTTTGGCGACTTCATAGGCATAGTGCAGGGCCACCGCAATGCGCGGGCCGACCCGCGATAACACGCGCGGACTGTTCACGGCTTCACCGGGTTGCAGCACGCAGGAGATGCCGAGCGTGACCACACCGAAGTCAGCCGGTTTCCCGCCGGCCCGGCCCTCCCAGCCCTTGGCGACTGCCGCCAGATTGCGGGTGAGCGACTCGGGCGAGAGCAGGCTCAGGGTCAACAGGCCGCCGCCCAGTTCACCGGCTAGGGCCTGAGCCTTGGGGTGCGAGGCCGCCAGATAGATGGGGATGCGCTCGCGCACGTTGATATAGCCGTGCTCGATATCCATGAACCGAATCCGGCTCTGCCGTCCACGCTCGTGATAGGCGACAGTCTCGCCTCGGAGCAGTCCCTGGCAGACCTCGACCGTGTGCCGGAACTCTGCGAGCGAAACCGGCGGCATGTCCATGGTTCGCCAGGCCGTATGACCGGTGCCCAGACCGAGAATCACCCGACCGGGCGCGAGCTGGTTAATGGTGGCAATAGAGTGCGCAATAACGGGTGGAATCCGCGTCCCAACAATAGTGACGCCGGTTCCGAGTCGAATCGTTGTCGTATGCGCGGCGGCCAGGGTCATGCAGGCATACACGTCCGAGGTAATCAACTGCGAGTCCACAAACCAGGCATTCGTAAACCCCATCTGCTCGGCCAGCAGAGCGTGTTTCCATCCGTTGTGAATATGCGACTGAAAGCCAACTCCGAAGTCCATCGCTGTCCTCCTGCGCTCTTCCTCCGTCCGTTGGGCAGTTTGCACTGCTGGCCTTTAATTCCTAGGCCTGTGTCCGCCTCGTGCGCAGGGCCGCAAGGCAGGTCTCCACGATCGCATCGCTCGCCGTGGCTTCGGCCGTAATGACCTCTGCAGCACCAGCGAACCGTAGCGAGTCCTTGTCCATCTCGTACGGGGCGCGTGCGATCACAGCGACGTGCGGGGCGGTCGCCCGAACCGTACGGACGGCGGATTCTGCAGCGCTCGTGTCGTTGATATTCACGACCACCAGGCGGGCCTGCCGGCAGCCGAGCTCCTCCAGCACCTCCTGTTGCGCGACGTCTCCGAGGACGGCCCGGTCTCCGGCGGCGTGTGCCGCGCGTACCTTGTCAGGGTTTCGGTCAACCGCGACATAGGTGAACCCCGCACCCCGAACAGCCCGACAGACTCGTTGGCCCGTCAGGCCATAGCCGGCAACAATGACATGGTCGCTGGGTGGCTTGGGCATATCGATGCCGGGTGGCTCCGCACCCAAGAGTCGGTTCAGCCAAGGCACGTACGCTGCGCCGCCGACTAGGTGTGGACCGAACGCAATGGCCATCGGCGTCAGCAGCATGGAGAGGACGATGGCCATCAGCAGGTTGTGGGCAAGCGCGGCTGTAAGGATCTCGGTTTCGGAAGCAGCGTTCAAGAGGACGAATGAGAATTCCCCGATCTGGCACAGTGTGGCGGCGGAAAGGATACCCACCCGTAATGGCAGTCGGAGGGTCAGTGCGGTGACGAGAATAATCGCGAACTTGCCGACAAGGATGAGGCACAGCAGCCCGACGGTCGACATCAGGTGCTCGAAAACGTCCGAAACCTCCAGCAGCATACCGATGGAAACAAAGAAAAGGCTGGCCAGGACCTCGCGGGCAGGGAGCACCTCCGACATCGCCTGGTGCCTGAACTCGCTTCCAGCGACGATCAGCCCCGCCAGAAACGCCCCGAGTGCCAGCGAGATACCCACCAGCGACAAAGCCCAGGCCGTGCCGAAGCAGACGAGAAAGACGCTCAGGATGAAGAGCTCGCGGTCGCGCGTCCGGGCCACGAACGTGAGCAAGCGTGGAACGACGCGGCGCGCTGCAAGCAACACCCCCACGAGGACCACGAGGACAGTGCTGATCGTCACGGCAATTTCCCGGGTTGCGCCTCCTTCTCCAGCCAGGTAGGGCACTGCCAACATCATCGGAACCACGCATAGGTCCTGGAAGACGAGGATGCCGACCGCCAGACGGCCGTGCGGCGCTTCCAGTTCACCGCTCGCGGAAAGAGCGCGCAGGACGACGGCCGTGCTGGAGACCGCGACGACGCAGCCCAGGAATATCGCTGGGCCAGGCGACAGTCCGAACCACATGGCTAACACTGCCGTGCATGCAACCGTGAGGGCGACCTGGAAGCCCCCTCCCAGCAGGATGACTTTCCACAGACGCCGGAGACGGTCGAGAGAGAGTTCCAGGCCAATCCCGAAGAGCAGGAGGACGACGCCAACCTCGGCCAGGACCTCGACATGATGGGAGTCGTTGATGAGTCCGAGGCCGGTGGGCCCGACGAGCGCACCGGTCAGGATGAACCCGGCAATCGAAGGAAAGTTCACGCGCTTTAGGAGGGTGACGACCGCAACCGCGGCCCCAAACACGATGACCAAGTCCTTGAGGTACTCAATTTCAGGCACAATTCGCAACTTAGACGAATCCATGCCGTATTGTAAGTTCTGGAGAAATTGGTGCTTCGCCACACTGTCCATTCAGCAGATTTCACTGCTGACAAGATGTTGCCTCGACGAGGGGATTTATATACCTAAGTACCTAAGGGGTATATAACCGGGGCATGAGTACCCCGCTGTCGTTGGTTGAGTTCCTCAAGCGGTTTCCAGACGCCGCCGCTGCTGAGGCCTGGTTCATCAAACAGCGCTGGCCCGACGGGGTGAGGTGTCCCCGGTGCGCCTCCCCCCACATCACCGCCCGTCCCACCCGCCGCCCGGCGCCCTTTCGGTGTCGGGCCTGCCACAAAGACTTCTCCGTCAAGACCGACAGCATCATGCACGGCTCGCAGCTCGGCTGCCGGATGTGGCTGCTCGCGGCCTTTCTGCTCTTGGAGTCCACCAAGGGCGTATCGAGCGTGCGGCTCGGGCGGTTGCTCGGCGTCACGCAGAAGACCGCGTGGTATCTGGCGCACCGGATACGGGACGCCTGGGCCGAGGGTGCGCTAGAGGCATTTGCGGGGCCGGTCGAAGTCGATGAGACGTATATCGGCGGGCGAGAGAAAAACAAGCACGGGAACAAGAAGATTCCCGGTGCGACCGGGGGAGTCGGGAAAACCCCGGTGGTGGGCATGAAGGACCGGGCGACGGGACAGGTGCGCGCGACGGTGCTCCCCACCCCTAGCCGCGAGTGTTTGCACGCTTTCATTACGCCCCGCATTCAGCGCGGGGCGCGCGTCTACACCGACGAGCTTGTGGCCTACGAGACCTATCCCAACCACCATACGGTCCAGCACCGTATCAAGCAGTACGTGGCCGAAGACGGGGAGGTCCACACCAACGGCATTGAGAGCTTTTGGGCCATCCTGAAACGGGGCATTATCGGCGTCTATCATCAGGTCAGCCCGAAACATCTCGGGCGCTATGTGGCCGAGTGCACCGGCCGCTTTAACGACCGGTTGCGCCCGGTCGGTGAACGGCTGGGGCGCCTCGCGGGGCAAATGTTCGGGCGACGGTTGACCTCCGCCGCACTAACCGCGTAGGGTAGACCTATGGCGAAAAAAAGTGCGCGGCGGAAAGAAGAGTTACGGTTTCAGAAGCAGCAATTCCCGCACCAGCGCCATGCGGTCCCTCCGGGTATTCCCCTCATATCGCTCATACTCATACGTCCCGGCAGGGGGAAACCTCCACCCCCGCCCCTCAGCATCGTTCTTGATATCGACAGCCAAGCGAATGAGTAACGGGCGGCCCTCTGCGTCCTGTTGATTGATGTTGACACGATCCTGAGCGAGGCAGGAACGCACATGGGCCACAGTGGTCAGATGATGAAACCATTCTTCGTCCCAGTCTGCACAGTAGGGGCGTGCTGGGCCAGCCCAGGCGGAGAGGGCGAGCGTGAGACAGGCAAGGAGGGCGCTCCCCCAGAAGAGCAGGGCTTTCCAGTGATACTGCAGATGCCACCTCGTCGTGGTCCAGTTCGACCTGACATTCCTCCTCCTCGAATGGTTATGGGTGCGACCCGGCGGGCGTGCCGGGCCGTGTCCACTATCCACGCGACACGCGAGATGAGCCCTACCTATTCACTGCGCCTCCGGTAGCGACTCCTGAGTCGGCATGCGATTATGCTATTCAGCAGGCGACCCGACGAGCGGGTAGCGCAATAGTGGACGGGTCGGAGATAGAACAATTAGGGGATATTTCCCGCAGTGGGACAGAAAAAAGCCAGCACAAGAAGCCTGTTATGCCGAAGAAGTCATCACGGAAGAGGAAATCTCCCACCCCGCTGGGGTTTCCTGACCGCATCCCGGATACGCTGGAGAATGTCACCAAGAGCTTTTTTCAGCGGCCTAAGAACCAACCGTGGCCGCACCTGAAGAAATCCACAGAGCCGACTGAGGAGCGGCCTGGGTAGTGGAGCGGACGCCATGCGACCCGGTCAATGGGTAGCTAGGTATATAAATCCCCTCGACGAGGGCGTCGCGAAATTTCGTAAAGCTGTGGGAACGGTTACGCGCCGGGTCAATATAGGTGGCCACGGTCCGCGCTGCTTCCGTCTTGCGTCGTCCTGTCCTGAAATATCCACGCCGTTTCAATATCCGCTCGAACGCCTCCCAGGTTCCACCCCGGACGAAAGCTATGATGTCTGGCTCAAGTGCGGCATGTTTCAATATCCGCTCGAACGCCTCCCAGGTTCCACCCCGGACTGAGTCAGGATTGCGATAATGGCTTTGATTCGGAACTGTCGGCGATACTCTGGGATAGGCGTTGCGTACGGCTTCCCAGTCACCGAAATACCACGCCTCCAACTCCTCTATGACAACGCGATTGACCAACTGCCAGGGCTGATTACCCGCTTGCGATCTCGTACGCAAATTCGCTCTTAACGCGCCGTCTTCTAGCTGCCGCTTGAGTTGATGGCAGTCATCGTCATCGCGGTCCACTATCACAAGGATGCGCCAATCGTCGGGCAACCACTGCGCGGAGCCCCCTCGCTTGGCCGCTATCCCACTTTGGTCAACTCTCCCACAACATCCACCAATGCCTGGACTTTAGAAGTCTCATCTTCGATAGTGGCAGTGACATCAAGCGCTTGGGAGAACTGCCCCACTTTAGCCAGCCCCCTCACAACACCTGCTAAGACAGAAGATTTACGGGATTTCTCTTTGATAGCCTCGGTCGCGTTAAGCGCTTGGGAGAAGAGTTGACCCTCCTGCTCATTCTGCTCTGCCTGGGCCAACCCGCTTGCAATAGTAACCAAGGTCCGGACTTTTATATCTTCCTCCGTAATGGAGTCAGCCATGTCAAGGGCTTGGGTGAATTGTCCCGCTTCGGTAAACCCGCTCGCAATGTCTGCCAAGGCGTAGGCTTTCCGATACTCCTCCGCGATAGAGTTGACTACAGTAAGGGCTTGGGAGAAGAGTGGCTCTGCCCGCTCGGGCTGCCCCGCTTTGGTAAACCTATCTGCAATGCTCACCAAGATTTGAGCTTGCTGCCATTCCTCCGTGATGGAGTTGGCTACGACAAGGGCTTGAGAGAGGAGCGACCCAGACCGCTCGGGCTGTCCTGCTTTGGTAAATTCGTCTGCAACGTCCGCCAAGACGAGGGCTTTCCAAAATCCATCCTTAGTGGTTTCAGCAATCACCAAAGCACAAGAAAGCGGCTCTTGTTCAGTATTGGCGAGTCTCTTGAGTAGACCTCCGAGTTCTTGAAACTCGCTGAGTGTTAAGTTCGAGATTTTTGTTTGGCCGGAGACGAGACCAACAGCGATATTGGCGCCGGAGTATTGTGAAGCGATACGCTCAATTCTGTCTCCAGCCTGCTCATACAATGGCAGGGCTTCCGAATAGCTTTCTGCCTGTTTTGCGCTTTCTACAAGCTGGACAGCCTGGACATACAGCTCATTGGCCTTTTCGTTCGGATCGCTTGAGCACCCGAAAAATAGTGAGATGGAACCGATGACCAGCCACAGGAAGAGTGTCTTCATTTGCGTCCTTGCTTTTCCTATCGTGGCTCCAGCGGCATGGCTTCGCGTTTACGCACATCGTTCAAATAGGCCAAGATGCTGTCCTCGACCGTGTACTTGGGCGTGAAGTCCAGCTCGGTCCGCGGGCGGGCGGTGTTGACCAGCGAGGTCATGGCTACGGGTTTATCACTGACTGAGATGTTGGCGTCGGGCAGCAACTCGTGCAGATGGGCGATGGTCTCCTGCTCAAACCGTCAAGCAGCTTTCCGTGAAGTCTTTTTCCGCTTTTTAGGAGAATCCTCCGTGACTAAGCGTTCTCGGAGCCAGAGATTTGCAATAGTCTCCGGGCTCACCCCACGGGCCTCCGCCGCCTTTTGGAGTTGCCGTGCAAGCGCTGGCTCAATAGAGAAGAAATGTCGTTTCCTTTTGAGACGAAAATTGACCGACGCTTCCTCTGTTTGGTCCCAATAGTCCCCCAGGTCGTGGGTATCCCAAAATTCTCCAGCTTCTTCTAAAGTCTGAAAATGACGAGGAATTGTTTCTTTCTTACTTTTGGGCATAGAGCCGTCGTTCCTTTGAAGCCATATCGCGAGCACTGATAACTAAGGCTCGTGAGCCAAGTTTGAGAACAAAGAAAACCGTCAAATATCTTCCTCCGGTGGTTTGCCCCATTGCTGAGTAGACATCTTCTCCGGCGACATTCCCCCGAGCGACTCTTCTCATCCGAGGGCGTCCGAAGAGAACATCTTCTACTTCATCTATCACGACACGATGCTTTCGCCATAGTTTATCGACAAAGATATCAAGCCAGATGACCTCGCGAACCTCCACTCATTTTCCTCCAGCGGGCCTAACGTTCAGTTCCCAATCCTACCGCGGCTCCAGCGGCATGCCTTCGCGTTTGCGCACATCGTTCAAATAGGCCAGGATGCCGTCCTCGACCGTGTACTTCGGCGTGAAATCCAGCCCGGTCCGCAGGCGGTCGGTGTTGACCAGCGAGGTCATGGCCACGGGTTTATCACTGACTGAGATGTCAGCGTCGGGCAGCAGTTCGCGCAGATAGGTCGTGATCTCGCCCGTCTTGCGGCTAGGGCCGGCCATGTTGAACACGCGGGATTGCGGGTTTTCAATGTGGTACGCCCGGCGAAAAACCTCCGCGGCATCGGCAACGTACAACCAGTCGGCAATCTGCTCGTCCGGTGGCATGACGACCGGCTTGCCGAGTAAAGCCAGTTCAGGGGCTACCATAAAATGATCACCCGCCGCTCCTCGGCGCTGCCCACGCCCCTCGCCAAACACCGAGGTCGGCCGGATCGCAATGAAGTCCATGCCATAGGCGTGGTTGTAGTAGTCTGCGGTATGTTCGTTGAATAATTTGCACGCCCCGTACAGGCCGGCTTGGTTGCTGGTGGACGGAGCGGGCGGGTCGTCTTCGCTCAACTCCGGGGCGGTGCTGGCCGTGCGCTCGGGAAATACGGCGACCGAACTCATATACACGACGCGCTTCAGGCCGCTCAGCCGGGCGGCCTCAAAGATGTTTGTGGTGCCAATACAGTTCACGTTAATCGACGGCAGCGGATTGCGTATGCCGCCGGTTCCCAGATAGTAGGCGAGGTGAATAACCCCCTCGATTTTGTTGCGTTGGATCACGTCTATGAGCGCGGTCACCTCCATGACATCGCCCTGCAAGACTTTCACTCGGTCAGCCACGTCCGCGACCGCCTGTCGGTTCGGGACGGTATCGAGAATAACGACATTCTCTCCCGACTGAACCAGATGTCGTGTCAAATGCCGGCCCAAAAACCCGGTGCCTCCAGTAATCAGAGTCGCCATATGTACAGCCTCCTTAGAGACTGCTGTACGGAATTTCCGACAAGGCCGCAACTCTCCCGCTACACACGGTGTATCATCCGCCCTTTCTTTCTGTCTCTTTTTGGGACAACCTGAGCGCAGCAGTCTGAATGACTGAAGCGAGTTGAAGACCTCGTATCGCTATCCACAAGGGAGGGAGTGCTATGACCCGTACTGCAACCGTACGCATGGTCGCGGAAGAAGAAGCCACCGGCAAAGTCGCGGAGATCTATGCTGATATCAAAGCCACCAAGGGTATTCCGGCGGTGCCGAATTTCTGGCGGGTACTGGCCAGCCATCCGGACAATCTGGAGATGATCTGGACCCGGCTGAAAGCGCTCATGCACCCCGAGGCCAGTGGACGAGAATCGCCCCTTGACCCTTGCACGCGGGAGATTATTGCCCTGGCTGTTTCGGCCACTAATGGCTGTGCCTACTGTATTAACTCCCACACCGCGGCCCTGCGGAAGCTGGGCTGCGCCACCGAAACGCTGGGGGAAGTCATGGCCATTGTGGCGCTGTTCAACAGTACCAACGCCCTGGCGGACGGTTATCAGATCACGCCCGACGTACTACCGTCTGTTGATGAGGCGTGACCAAGACCGCGTACGACAGGAGCGACTATGCCGACGGTTGCACAAACTGCGTCTGCTCTTTTCTTCTTCTTGTGTGTCGTCACCTGTCTCTCTCTGCCCCTGGGTCGAGCCGTGGTCGTACCCCAGACAAGCGTTCAGGAGGATGGAATGGAAACACTACGCATCTCCGGTCTCCACGAGCCGGTCGAAATCCTGACCGACCGCTGGGGTATTGCCCACATCTATGCCCAGAACCAGCACGACCTGTTTTTCGCCCAAGGCTATAACGCGGCCCGAGACCGCTTGTTTCAGCTTGAGATCTGGCGCCGGCGCGTCACCGGTACGATGGCCGAGATTCAAGGTCCCAAAGCCCTGGACCGTGACATCGGTGCCCGGCTGCTGCGTTTTCGCGGCGACCTGGACCAGGAGTGCCAGTACTATCACCCGGACGGGAAAGAGATCATCGCCGCCTTTGTCCAAGGCATTAACGCCTATATTCGGCAGACCCAGGAACGGCCGGACCTGCTGTCCCTTGAGTTCGGCCTGCTCGGCATTACCCCCCAGGACTGGACCCCGGACATCGTGCTGGCGCGGATCGGCGGGATTTTTCTGAACCTGGAAACCGAGGTCCTGATCGCCCAGACGCTGCAAACCATGCAGCCTGAAGCGATCCGGACGATGCTCCATTTGCACCCCGGAACGCCCGATCTGACCGTAGCCGAAGGGCTCGATGTGGCGACCGTTCCCGGTGATGTCCTGAAGTATTATCAAGCCGCGCGCGAAGCGGTTGCCTTTGCGCCCGAAGACGTTGTTGATCCACAGCATCGCGCCACGGAAACCGCTGACGCAACAATTCAGCCTGCCGCGCCGGCCTTTACCGGGAAGAGCGTGTCACAAGACGAGGGCAGTAATAACTGGGTGGTGAGTGGCACCAAAACGCTCTCTCGACGGCCGCTCGTGGTCAACGACCCGCACCGGGCGATTACCGCGCCGTCACTGCGCTACTGGGTGCATCTGGTTGCACCCGGCTGGAACGTGATTGGCGGGGGCGAGCCCCACCTGCCCGGTGTTTCTATCGGGCATAATGAGCAGGGGGCGTGGGGCCTGACGATTTTCCCGACCGACTCCGAAGACCTGTACGTGTACCGAACCAACCCGGACAACCCGCATCAGTATTGGTACCAAGGGGAATGGGAGGATATGCGGATTCTCCACGAGACGATCCCGATGAAAGGCCAGGACGCTGCCGCGGTCGAACTGAAATACACCCGGCACGGCCCCATCCTGGCCGAAGACCCGGAGCAGCACCTGGCCTTTGGGCTGCGGGCCGCCTGGCTCGATATCGGCGGGGTGCCCTATCTGGCCAGCCTGCGGATGGACCAGGCCAAAACCTGGCAGGAGTTCCGCGAGGCGTGCGCATATTCCCGCGCCCCGTCAGAGAACATGGTCTGGGCGGACCGGCAGGGCAATATCGGCTGGCAGGCGGTCGGCGTTGTGCCGCTCCGGCCCAACTGGAACGGCTTGGTGCCCGTGCCGGGGGATGGACGCTTTGAGTGGGACGGTTATCTGCCGATTGGCGAGCTGCCGCACGTCCTGAATCCCTCGGAGGGGTTTATCGCCACCGCAAACCAGGAGAACCTGCCGCCCAACTATCCCTATCCGATCAGCTATTACTGGCTGGAGCCGTACCGGTTTGCCCGGATTGAGGAAGTCCTTGCCGCGGGCAAAAACCTGACGGCCCGCGAGATGATGCAGCTCCAGAGCGATGAATACTCGATTCCCGCGCGCCTGCTGGTGCCGTTTCTGCACGCTCAGGACAAGGACTGGGCGTCAGCAGCCCCGCTCGTCCGGGCTGCGCTCAATACGCTGTACGCCTGGGACTTCAGGCTGGACAAGGACTCCGTTGCCGCCGGGATCTATACCGCCTGGCAGCGCCAGTTGTGGGAGCAATTTCGGAACAGGCACGTCCCGGCCGCTCTGCAGGAATCATTTGCGAGTATTGTTGTCACCCCGCTCATCAACAGCCTGCTTGCTCCGGACGCAAGCTACGGTCCTGACCCGCTCGCCGGACGGGACCGGTTCATACGCGAGAATTTTAAGGCCGCCGTCCAATCCCTCGTCACCCGTTTTGGCCCGGACATGAACAACTGGACCTATGGTCAAACCGCCTATCATCACATCGTCATCAAACACATGCTGAGCGATGCGGTGAACGCCGAACTCCGAGCCCAACTCGACGTTGGTCCCATTCCGCGTGGCGGGGATAGCTTTACGGTCAACAATACCGGCAGCGAGGACATGCAGACCGTGGGGGCTTCTTTTCGGCTTATTGCCGACCCTAGTGACTGGGACCGGTCGTTGGGCATCAATACGCCCGGACAGGCCGGCGACCCTGCCCAGGCGCGGTATCGAGATCTGTCCGGTCTGTGGGCTGAGGGGAAGTATTTCCCCGTTCTGTATTCCCGAGACAAAATTGTGGCGGTGACGGAACACAAGACGCTGCTCCAGCCGGAGCCATAAACCGGGCAACAGTATTCACTCACGTGAACACAGCACTGCTCCGGCTTGTCGGGTTTATGGATTCCTTGGTATGTTTGGCCCGTATTCAGGAGGGACATTATGTCAGCAATAGATACCCAAACAGCATCTCCACGTAATGAATGGCGCAAACAGACCCCGGGCCATAGCGGCTGGGCGCGGACCGCGCATGCTGGTGACCCGCATAAATACTATATGGTTTCGGTCGATACGCACGGCATCGAACCGAACGATTATCTGGAAAAGCGTATTGAAAAAAAATATCTCCATCGCATTCCGCGTATGAAGATCGACGAGGACGGCGCGCAGTGGACGATCTGCGAGGGTATGAAGCCCGTTCTGGTTAAACCGGGCCGCAATTATGAAAAACACCTGCCGGCGCTGGAGTCGTTTGAGGATATCGACATGTTCCAGCCCTACTCAAAACGCTTTGAGGCCGAAGATTTACGCCGCAACCGTGCCGGCACCGATATCACACAGCGTCTGGCCGACGCGGACGCGGATGGCATTGACGCCGAGATTATTTTTCCGAACAAGGGCCTGTTGGCCTTTGGCACGCCTGACCCGGTTTTCCAGGGGGCGATGTTCCGGGCCTGGAACCGCTGGGCGCTCGAGGCCTTTGGCGATCACTGGACGCGCTTCATGCCCATGGCCATGATTGCAACCGGCGATCTTGAGGGAGCCATGGCCGAAGTGCGGTGGGCCGCGGAGCACGGCTTCAGGGGACTCACCATGCCGAATAAGCCTATCTTTGGTCCGCTCAAAGAGGGTGAGCTGCAATACAACGACAAATCGTTCGAGCCCCTCTGGTCGCTGATTGAAGAAGTGGATCTGCCCATGACCTTCCACGTCTCGACCGGACGCGACCCGCGCGCGGTCGGGGGCAATGGCGGGGCGCTGATTAACTATGTTTCGCACTCGATGTCGACCGTCATGGACCCGCTCGTTCACCTGATCTCTTCGGGCGTGTTTGAGCGCCATCCTACCCTCAAAGCCGGCTCTATCGAAGGCGGTATCGGCTGGGTACCCTGGATGGTCGAAACCCTCGACTACGCGTATAAAGTCCACCATATGTGGGTGCGTCCGGTACTGCCCGAACCGCCCAGCTTTTACTATCGGCGCAACTGTTTCTCAGCCTTCATGAACGACCGCTCCACGCTGCTCCTGGCTGAAGAGCTGAACTTGGTCGATAATTTTATGTGGTCGAACGACTATCCGCATCACGAAGGCAGTTGGCCGTACTCGGCCGCCAGCATTGAGCGTCAGATGGATACCCTGTCGGAAGAAAGTCGCGAGAAGATTCTCGGTCTGAACGCCGCCCGGGTATTCAAACTGGAGGTTCCAGAAACGGCAACGTAATATGAAACGAAACAGGCTTATCCACCGTCTCAAGCTCTCAAACCTACTTTCATTCGGACCGGATGCCGGGGAAATAGAGCTTCGCCCGCTGAATGTTCTGATAGGTCCCAATGGGTCGGGAAAATCCAACCTGATAGCGGCGATCAGTCTGTTCAAGGCAGCGCCGCAGGACCTGGTAGAGCCGATTCGGGAAGGGGGCGGCATCAGTGACTGGATATGGAAGGGCGAAGCTGCTTCACAAACCGCGCACATTGAAGCGATCATTGAAAATCCCGAGGGAAACCAAGCCCTAAGGTACTCCTTAACCTTTGCCCAAGTCGGCCAGCGTTTCGAGCTGAGTGACGAGCGGGTCGAAAATGAGTCGGCGTATCAGGGTCAAGCAACCCCCTATTTCTACTTCGGATACCGCAACGGTCATCCGTATCTGAATCTGAGCGGAGCTGGGCAGCGTCAACTGCTGCGGGAAGATGTCAACCCCGAACAGTCCATTCTCTCTCAAAGACGAGACCCCGACAGCTACCCGGAGATTACCTATCTGGGCGATGTGTTCAGGAAAATCCGCCTCTACCGAGAATGGTCATTTGGGCGCTTCACGCCACCCCGCTTGCCCCAACCTGCGGACCTGCAGAACGACTTTCTGGCTGAAGACGGGCGCAATCTTGGTTTGGTTCTCAACCACTTGCGGACGAAACTAGGTGCCAAGAAAGCATTGATGGAAGCCTTACGAGAGCTGAACGAAGGTATCGACGATTTCGACACCCTCATTCAGGGTGGGACCGTTCAACTGTTCATACCGGAAGGAAACATCAGCATCCCGGCAACTCGCCTGTCTGACGGCACGCTGCGTTATTTGTGTTTACTGGCGATTGTGTGTCATCCGAACCCATCGCCGCTAGTGTGTATCGAAGAGCCGGAACTCGGTCTGCATCCCGACATCCTGCCGCCTCTAGCCAAGCTATTGATCGAAGCGTCCGAGCGGTGCCAGTTGATTGTAACGACCCATTCCGATGTGCTGGTCGATGCACTGACCGATTCCCCGGAGAGTATCGTGGTGTGCGAAAAGCCCAAGGACCGGACTGAAATGCGTCGTCTCGAACGGAAAGACCTCGCCGTTTGGCTTGAACGCTACCGCCTCGGCGAACTCTGGCGTTCGGGCGAACTCGGGGGCAATCGCTGGTGAGGGTGAAGATTTATGTCGAAGGCGGCCCAGGCAGGCTGGAGGGAGAATGCCGTCGGGGCTTCAGAGAATTCCTGGAGAATGCCGGCCTCAAAGGCAGAATGCCACGTATTATAGCCTGTGGTGGTCGGGATAGGGCGTATGACAAATTTTGTACGGCTCAGGAACAGGCCAGCACCGATGAATTTAGCGTCCTTCTGGTGGATAGCGAGGAAGGCGTTGAGGGGGATATTGGGCCGTGGGCTTTCCTCAAACGCCGCGATAATAATTGGAACAAACCGGACGGGACCAGTGATGACAACGCCCACCTGATGGTACAGTGTATGGAAGCCTGGTTTCTGGCCGATCGTGACACCCTCGCTCTGTTTTTTGGCCATGGTTTTAGAGCTAACGCTCTACCGAATCGATCCGATGTGGAGAATATCCCCAAACCCGATCTGTACAATGCTCTCAGAGGAGCCACCCGGGATAGCCGTAAGGGAGAATATGGAAAAGGGCAGCACTCGTTCGACCTGCTCGCCCAACTGAACCCACAGAAGGTAATAGCTGCCTCGCCCTATGCAAAGCGTCTTGTCGATACCCTGCTCTCCAAGTCTATCTAGCGTCGGCCGTGATGACAGGCTGTCAGGGCGGCTGCGTATGGGGTGGGCGTTTGCTTTACCGAATCAAGAAAAGATGACGTCAGTGATGGCAGTCAACCGAGATAAGCCCAACCGCTGGAAAGACGACATTGCGCGGTCGGTGGATATGTATAACAACTGGTTCATGCGTTTCGCACCGGAGGCGTATCGGACGACGCGAGTCCAGACAACGAAAGATGTCACGGCCACGCTGAAAGCAACAAAAAACATGACCGACATTGGGGTAGAGTTGCTGAAGGCCACCCCTACCGTACTGCCAACACTCCGTATGTCTACCGGTTCCCCGCTCGCCGTGGACAGACTGATCAGACTCGCCGGAATTTCGCCGAATCTGGTCAAGGTCATGGAAAATCAGGACAAATTATCGCCACGCATGTCACAACAGGCTCTTGACTCAGACCTTGAGAAAATCGGACGAACCATCCACAAAATGGCTGACCCGGATATTTTTGTCTGGCTGGGACAAGGCAGACAACCTTCACGGCAAGAGGTATACCAGGCCGCGACGATCGTGGCCGATCGTTTATGCGGCGCGGTAACGAACCCGATCATTCGCAACGCCCAAGAAAAGCGTCAACTTAAGGCGGTCGGCGACTGGCTCGCGGCGAGAGACTACGAGCACCTACCCGCTGGAGACGGTACGAAATACGATAGTATGTCTCCTGGCCCATTCTCGTTTCAGCTCAACATGCCGGTCGATGCTGTCATCATGCCGAAGAATGCCGAGGCGGGCCCACTGCCGTTGTTGGTCGAAGCCAAGTCGGCCGATGATTTTGCCAACGTTAACAAACGGCGCAAGGAAGAAGCGACCAAGATGAACCAAGTACGCGGGACCTATGGTCAGCAGGTGCGCTACATCCTGTTTTTATGCGTATATTTCGACAGCGGGTATCTGGGCTACGAGGCAGCGGAAGGCATCGACTGGGTGTGGGAGCACCGCATCGAGGATATTACGGAGTATGGGCTGTAGCTGATGCAGAGCACTGCAGACATGGACCAGCGGCGCGCGGCGCTTCAGACAGACCTGGACACGGTCAAGAAGCGGGCGGAGCGGAATCGGCTGGGCCAGTTTGCGACACCGGGCCAGCTGGCGGTTGACATGTTCGGCTACGCCAGGACGTACCTAGGGCAAAACACGAAGGTACGGTTTCTCGATCCGGCGCTTGGAACCGGTGTGTTCTATTCTGCGCTGCTGAACGTGTTTCCAAAGAACGCCATCGAGTCCGCGGTCGGCTATGAAATAGACTCGCATTACGGTACGGCCGCGGCCAAGCTATGGGGAGCGACCGGGCTGGATGCTCGACTTGGGGACTTCACCCCGGCCCAGCCACCGGAAACATCCGAACAGTTCAACCTGCTCATCTGCAATCCGCCCTATGTCCGGCATCACTACATTGCCAGCGCGGACAAGCGAAGATTGCAGGCCCGGATGCGGGCGGTGTGTGGGGTCGGGATGAACGGGCTGGCCGGGCTGTACTGCCATTTTTTGGGTATGAGCCATGCCTGGCTGGCGGATGGGGGTGTAGCCGGTTGGCTGATACCGAGCGAGTTCATGGACGTGAACTACGGCGTGTCGGTCAAACGCTATCTGCTCGACCGCGTGACCCTGCTGCATATTCACCGTTTCGACCCGCACGAGGTACAGTTTGGCGACGCTCTGGTATCGTCCGCGGTCGTGTGGTTTCGGAAAGAAAAGCCGCCCCACAGTCACACCGTCCGGTTTAGCTACGGCAGCTCGCTGCAACAACCGACGCTTGACCGGCGGGTGCCAGTCAACTCCCTGCGCTGTGACCCGAAATGGACACGCTACCCCATGAAGGGGCAGTACGACGAAATACACGCGCCCGTATTGGCCGATCTTTTCAAAGCTCAGCGTGGCTTGGCGACTGGAAACAACAGTTATTTCATTCTGTCATTCGAGGAGATCAAACGCCGTAAGCTTCCCATGCAGGCGTTTCGTTCCATACTGCCGAGTCCGCGCTATATAGCGGACGATGAAATTGCCGCTGACGACGAGGGAAACACGGTATTGGAGCGGCGTCTGTTCGTGTTGGACTGCCGGCTGGAAGAGGCCGAAATCGAGAAGCGTTATCCCACGCTGTGGGCGTATCTTGTGGAAGGAAAAGCGCAGGGTATAGCCAAGCGATATTTATGCCGACACCGGACGCCCTGGTATATGCAGGAAAACCGACCTCCGGCTCCCTTTGTCTGTACCTATCTCGGTCGTAACACCACTGCCCGCGCCAGACCGTTCCGCTTTATCCTCAACAATTCTCAAGCCACCGCGGCGAATGTCTATCTGATGCTCTATCCGAAGCGGTCACTCGATACGGCCATGCGTCAGGATGCAACGCTAAAACGGCGCCTGTGGAAGATGTTGAACGACATCTGTCCACAGGCAATGCTCGGCGAAGGTCGAGTACATGGTGGCGGACTGTACAAGCTGGAACCCAAAGAATTGGGCAACATCCCCGCCACCGCCATTGCAGAACTGCTGCCCGACTCAGCCCAGCCTCGCAATGAGAAGCAGCCCGACCTTTTTGAAGCCCACACTCCCCTGAAAGAAACCGTCCCCCCGAAGGCGCATATGAGACAAGGAGAACACAGCATGGATCGAAAATACTGGTCGTTTGTGATTCCGGCGCTTGAGCCGGATTTTGCCACTGCGGTCAAAAGGCTGGAAGACCGCGGCTTTGCCGGGGTGACCGTTCCCCAGGTGTACGGCTCGCCGTTTGCACCGCTGGCCGCCGCGGCGGTCTCGACAACACGACTTGAACTCGCCACCGGCATTGCTATCGGCCTGACGCGCAGCCCGTTTGAGACCGCGGTGACCTCGCTCGATCTCGACCACCTGTCCAAAGGTCGCTTCATTCTGGGGCTGGGCACCGGCCCCAAACACTGGACCAACGGTTATTTCGGGATGCCGTACGACAAGCCGGTGTCACGGCTGCGCGAGGTCGTACAGATTCTGCGGCACGTTGAGGACGGCGCCCGCTCCGGGGAGATGCAGCCCTGGGAGGGGCAATTCTATCAACTCAAGTTTGATGCCTATCAACCCACACTCCCGCCGTATCGAGACCGTATTCCCGTCTGGATTGCCGCCCTGCGTCAGCGCATGTGCGAATTGACGGGCGAGGTGGCTGACGGTCTGATCGGACATCCGGTCTGGTCGGTCGAATGGGCACTGGGCCAGGCCCAGGAATCGGTGGCCGTCGGCGCGGCACGCACCGGACGCGACCCGGCCACAATTCATTTCCAGCCCTGGGTGACGGTGTCCATTGACTCGGATGAGAAGACGGCCCTGCGCGATGCCAAGCCCTGGCTGGCCTTCTACTCGGGCTTCAGCCAGTACTACCCCTATTTCGAGGCGCACGGCTTCGGAGCCGAGGCGCGTAAAATCAGTGAAGCCTCCAAGACGATGAACTGTGTCCAGGCCGCGCAATACGTGCCAGATGAAATGGTCCGGGCCTTTGGGGCGCACGGCACGCCAGACCAAGTCCGAGAGCGGATTGAGCCCTTGTGGAAACGGGCCAACTCCATGTGCATCGTTCCGCCCAACTGGGGAATGACACCCGAAAAACTGACGAAAAAAGTCCAGGCGATTGCCGATACCTTCTGGCCGCAGTAAGAAGGCGCACCGGTCGCTCTCAGGAGGAAGCCCATGGATTTTCGTTATCTGCTGATTGAACACGACCACGGCATTTATCGTATTACCCTGAATCGCCCTGAACGCCTGAATGCGATTAACATCCGAGTCGGCCTGGAGCTGCTCCAGGCGTTTGAGACGTGCGATTATGATGACTCGGTCCGGGCCGTAATCCTGACCGGGGCGGGGCGGGCCTTCTGTGCTGGCGATGATCTCAAGGGCATGACCGAACCCGACCAGCCGGAACGAAGACTTGCGGACACGGTCAAGCACTACGTCCAGGGTGAAGGTCGCTGGCCCTTGGTGGTGGCCAAAATGCGTACCCTGTCCAAGCCGGTCATCGGCATGATTAACGGGCACGCGCACGGGGCAGGCTTTAACCTTGCGCTGGGCTGTGACCTGCGCGTGATGGCCGATTCGGCAACCCTGTGCATTCCGTTCGTGAAGCGTGGCATCGCGACTGGTACCAGCCTGCTGCAACAGTTTGTGGGTATCGGCAAAGCAATGGAGTGGGCGTTGCTCGGGCCCCAGCTTTCCGCCCAGGAAGCGGAACGCTGGGGATTGGTCAATCGTGTGGTGCCGTTGGAAAAACTGGAAGAGGCCACATTGGAACTCGCTCGCGAATTAGCTCAGGGACCGACGCAAACCTACGGCTTTACCAAGTCGGCGGTTATTCATGGTTGGGAGTCCTCACCCGAACGGGCGTATGAGTATCAAGGTCAGGCTTTTCTGCTGTCCCACCAGACAGAAGACTTCCAGGAAGGTCGTCAGGCCTTTCTCGAAAAACGTCCCCCGCGCTTTCAGGGACGGTGATGAGGGGACTCCATGACGCAACCGACCCTACCGACCCAATCGACCCGAATGCGTTCCCACTCCAGGAGCGTCACATGACGAAACAACACACCATCGTTTTTCTTCATTCCCGCGGGTTAGTCCCGCCCGAAGTTCTTCATATGGTCAAGGAGCAACTGCCCGTGGGCTTTCTCATAGATTTTTTGGAGCAGAGCTCTCCGGCTGACACACGCCTGGAGAAAATAGCGCGCGCAGACTTCATTCTGGCCTATCCGGGCAATCCCACCGCGGACGAACTGAACGCGGCAAAACAGCTCAAGCTGTTTCAGATGTTGAGCGCGGGCTATGAATGGATCGACCTGGAGCTTTTCCAAAAACTCGGAGTGCCGGCTGCCAATAACGGCGGGGCCAACGCGCCAACTGTGGCCGAGCATGCCATTCTCCTCATTCTGGCGGTCTTCAAAAAACTTCCCCTCCATCACAACACTCTGCACGAAGGGCAGTGGATTGGTGCACGAGAAACCCTCCAGATGCGCGAGCTGCGCAACAAGACGGTGGGCGTTATCGGGTTCGGCCGCATCGGCCGGGAGTTTGCGCGGATTGCAAAAGGGTTTCAGGCGAACATTCTCTATTACGACACGGTCCGGGCGCCGGCCGCTGTTGAGCAAGAGGTCAGCGCTGAGCAACTGGCGCTGAACGATCTTCTACAACAGGCGGATGTCGTTTCTGTTCACACGCCGCTGACCGCCGAGACCAAGGGACTCATCAACGCCCGGACGCTCAGCCTGATGAAACCCTCCGCCATTCTGGTCAATACGTCGCGCGGACCGGTGATAGACGAACCCGCGCTCATAGAAGCGCTGCAAAACAAGCGCATTGCCGGGGCTGGGCTGGACGTTTTTACTGCCGAGCCCTTGGAAACCGACAGCCCGCTGTTATCGCTGGACAATGTGGTGCTGACCTCACATATTGCCGGAGTCACGCTGGATACCTGGAGCCGCCGGATTGCGTTTGGCTTTGCCAATATCGAACGGGTTGCCGCGGGGCAGCCGCCGGAATCGGTGATTACGGGGTAGGGCAGTCGTTGGGTCGGTTGGGTCTCTTGAGTCGGTTGGGTCACGAAGCATAGCGTATCAATGTCGTGGTTGTGTCGCACCTCTGCCATTCGCCTTATTGGTGTCTTCCTCTCGAGCCTTGGACTCGCTGTCTCTGCCAGTACGACTGCTGCGATTGCAGACGAACTTGAACTCTACGTCCACGGGCTGGTCAATGAACATCGGGTTTCGCAGGAGCTGAAGCCTTTAGCGTTCAATCCTGAGATTTCCGCTATCGCCCGCCGCCACAGTCGGAATATGGCAAGCGGGTGGGTCGGGTTTGGTCATGGAGAAATTGAAAGTCGCCGACAAGAGATAGCTGGATTGATCGCTCAAGCCAGAGTGGGCGAGAATGTTGCGATGGTTCCGAAAAGACCACGCGCCGGAGCTGTCGCTGTTTCTAATTGGTTACAAAGTCCCGGCCACCGGCGCAATATTGAAGGCTCCTATGACCTGACGGGAGTCGGCATTGCCCAAGGACCGACCGGAGCGTACTACTTTACGCAGCTCTTTGTGAGGACGCCGGCTTATCATCCGGGAACGTATGGAATCGATACACTCTATAAGCGCTCTGCTCCTGCATCGCGTGCCACAAAGAGCGAGCCGCGAGCCGTCGAAACCCGGCAGCCGGAGAGCTATAAGCGTCCGTCAAGAAAACCGCGGCGCGAAAAAGACCCGCGGAAGCGTCCGGGACGAAAAAGAACGGCCGATGGATGGGTGTACGAGCTAGAGTGAACTCTGGAGGAGTAAATCTTGAATTCGCACGCTCCTGAGGGATGCTCAATAGCCCCGCAGCCGTGCCCAGCGATCCCGATGCCAGGCGGCATCGCCAAAGGTCATCTCCGCGGCGCGGGCGCGTTTCATATACAGGCCGGCGTCGTGCTCGTCGGTCATGCCGATACCGCCGTGCATTTGGACCCCTTCGTTGGTCGCCAGGATAAAAGCATCGGAGCAGCGGGCTTTAGCTAGGGAGGCCAACAGGGCCAAGTCACTCTCGCCAGCATCCGCGGCGTTTGCCGCGGTCATCACGGCCGAGCGACACAGTTCAATCTCCATGAAAACTTTCGCCGCCCGATGCTTGAGGGCCTGAAATGAGCCGATGACCACCCCAAATTGTTCGCGTGTCTTGAGGTAGGCGAGCGTATCGTCGAAAATCTGACTCATCCCGCCTAGCATCTCGGCACACAGGCCGACCGTGGCGAGATCAACAATATGGGAGAGCGTCTGAAAGCCGTGACCGACTGTCCCGACAATAGACTCGGCACCAACTTTTACCCCATCGAGAGTGACCAACGCCGCGGCACGACTGTCAACCCGGGCTTGGGGGATGAGTGCCACGCCGGGCATATCCAGCGCAATCAGAAAAAGGGTGACGCCGTCCAGGTCATTGTCTCCGCCAGCGGTGCGGGCCGAGACAATCAGCGCGTCCGCGTTCTGCCCATCCAGGACCTGAATCTTTTCGCCCGACAGTCTCCAGGCGTCCCCTTCGGCTGTTGCCTGTGTGGTAACCCGGTTCAGGTCATAGCGGCTGCGGGCTTCTTGATAGGCCAGCGCAAGAATCTTTGCGCCCATTGCGATGCCCGGCAGCCAAGCCTGTTTTTGTTCAGGGCTGCCGGCGTGTGCAAGCAATTGACCGCCGAGTAAGACGGTTGAAAGAAAGGGCTCCGGGGCAAGATTGCGGCCCACGGCTTCCAGTACAACCGCAAGATCAGCCAGGCCCATACCAGCACCGCCATATGCCTCGGAAACCAGAATGCCTGCCCACCCGAGTTGGGCCATCTCCTGCCACACATCCCGAGAGAAGCCTACACTATCCTGGGCTTCGCGCAGCGCACGCAGCCGGCTGACCGGAGCGTTGGTGCGAACGAAATCTCGCGCAGTCTGCGCCAAAAGTTCCTGATCTTCTGTCAGCACAAGTACCACAATTGAGCTCCTTAGTCAGGTAATCCCAGCACACGCTTGGCAATGATGTTGAGCTGGATCTCACTCGTCCCGCCCTCAATGGTATTGCCTCGGGAACGCAGCCAGTCGCGGGTCAGGGTGAGTTCAACGTCTTCAAAGCCGGGCCCTTCCCAGCCCAGGGCGTGCGGGCCGGCAATCGACACCAACAACTCAAGACGACGCTGGTTCAGCTCGGTGCCGTAGATCTTGAACATCGAGCTTTCCGGACCGGGGGGCCGACCGGCTTTGGCCGCATCGCGGGCGCGTTCCGTGGTGAGGCGAAAGGCGCGACTGTCCATTTCGTACTGCGCCATACGATCCCGGATGGCCGGGTCAGCCACCCGGCCGCTGTCCAGTCCAAGATGCTCCTTGGCCCAGTCCCGCATGCTTCGGCCTTTGCCCGCCGTCGTGCCAAACGCCGAGGCAATCATATTGCGCTCATGATTCAGCAGGGACTTGGCGACCGTCCAGCCTTTGTTCACCTCGAAGATGACATGCTTGGCCGGGGCGTGGACATCGGTCAAAAACGTCTCGCAGAAAGGTGAGGCCCCGCTAATGAGTTTAATGGGACGGGTTTCCACACCCGGTGACTCCATGTCTACCAATATGAAGGTGATGCCTTCCTGTTTTTTGGCCTCCGGATCAGTCCGGACGAGCATGAACATCCAGTCCGCCAGATTGGCAAACGAGGTCCATACCTTCTGGCCGTTAATCACGTAGTGGTCGCCCTCAAGGACGGCCCGGGTTTTGAGCGAAGCCAGGTCGCTGCCCGACCCTGGTTCGGAATAGCCCTGACACCAGCGAATCTCACCTTTGATGATCCCAGGCAGATGTTCATGCTTTTGTTCTTCGGTGCCGTACTGCAAGAGGGTCGGACCAATCATGGTCAGGCCAAAGCCGATCAACGGCGCCGGCAAACGCAGGGCGTTCATCTCCTGCTGCAATACCTTGGCTTCATCCTTGGAGAGTCCGCTGCCGCCGTACTGGGTTGGCCACTCGGGTGCGGTCCAGCCGCGCTCGGCCATGACATCCAGCCAGACTTTCATATCGGGATTCGGGTATCTGGCCTTGCGTCCGCCCCAGTTCCCGTCAAGCAGGGTGTTCCCCACGCCGCGAATCGAAGCCGGGGCGTTGGCGTCCAGCCACTGATGTGTCTCAGCACGAAACGTTTCGAGATCGGCCATGTGAACTCCTCCTCAATAGAAAGGGCGACCGTTGGGTCGCCCTTATTCGAGCAAGATTCGGCGCTTTGGACAAGCGCGGGGTGAATAGCCCGGGATGCTTACGCCGCCGCCTCGTGCGCTGGCATGTTCAGCGGTTCCGGGTCCTGAAGCGGCTGCGTATCCCACTTCTTGAGTTCCGGCAGAACATGCTTGGCAAAGCACTTCATGCTGCCCTCGGCCTCGTCGTAGGGCATACCGGCGTAGCTGAAGTTGCACATAATGGCCTTCATGTCGATCGTGTCGCGGATGAATTCGAGTTTCCGCAGCACCTGATCGGGTGTCCCCCACGGCATGAGTTTGACAAAGTCTCTGGCCGCTCCGTCCATGCCGTGTTGCTCAATATATTTCCCGACGTTGCTGTAGAACTCATAACCTTTGTTCTGACCAAAATGTTTGGCCGTCATCTGATAGTGATTCATGGCCGTGTGATAATAGGCCGCAATCCACTTCGTAGCATTCTCCTCAGCCCGTTTGGCATCTTCATCCACATAGAAGAAACCGCCACAGAACGGCTGGGGCGGCTTGGTACCGGGATTCTCTTCCTGCCAGACCTTGTGGTAGACCTCGAAGTCCCCTTTGACGACATCCCACGGTTTTTGCGGAATGACCAGCAGGCCGATGCCGAGCCTGGCCATGATCGGCATGGACTCCGGCGAGACTGCCGCGGCATAGGTGCGGCCCTTGAACGAATAGGCCGGGTAGGGGCGGATATCGCGGCGGGGCTGCTGGATCGTCGGCCCGCCCTCGATATAGCCTTTCTCCAGTCCATTGATGATGAGTTCGGCGTATTCAACAAAGCGTTCGCGGCCTTCGTTCTGGTCGATCCGAAACCCGTCATACTCAACCCGGGCCAGACCCCGACCAAAGCCCAGAATCATCCGCCCACCCGACACATGGTCAAGTAGGGAAATTTGCTCGGCAACCCGAATCGGATCGTGCCAGGGCAGCACGATGACCATGGTGCCCAGCTTGGCCGTCTTGGTCCTGCCCGCCATATAGGACAGGAACTGAACCGCGTCGGGACACATAGTGTAATCCGTAAAGTGATGCTCAATAGACCAAATTGAGTCAAACCCGAGGGGTTCGGCCATCTCCGCGATCCGAAGCTCCTCACGATAAACTTCGGCATCAGAGCGGGCGTTTCCGGGGTTCTGAAATACCGGGGCGTAACCAACGTGCATAAGGCCTCCTTTGCAATGTTTACTATGAAACTGTGAGTCTCATACTATATACAAGCCGGTTCAGTCCGCATAGTCCCTTGTGGCGAGGGACTTGCCCCTCCCATGCGTCATTGTGTTCCCTCTCCCCCGGAGAGAGAGGGGGCCGGCTGCGCTGGAGCAACACGCCAGAGGCCGCGTGGAATACTGTTGGAATACCGCCAGCTTCTATGCAAATTAGCCGTTATCGGCCTCAAAAGCTCGCAATATCTGTAAGGGGACGCTTACGGAAACAACCGAAATTATCCGAAATCTCGTGAAAATTCCCGAATAAATTCAATAAATTACAAATTTTCGCCCCCCCCCAACAGCAGGACAATTGTGCTTTAGCGCGCTAAAGCACAATAAGGAAGAAGAAAAGACGAAAACCCTGTTCAGGGTACTAATTTTTGCAAGCACTCTGGCTGACTGAAAAATTTCCGATTTTTGAGAAGATACAGAGCCCCTCTCGCGCTTCCGCCATGCCGTCCCGCCGCCGAGCACGTGCCAGCCGACATAGGCGACCACGTGGCGCACCATTCGGGGAAGCCCGCGCGAAACCGGAGCAGCCACGACTCCCGCGCCGCCTCGGCGGAAGACCCGCCAGCTATAAACGACATAGGCGACCAGGTACACCCCGCACGCCAGTAAAGAAGAGCGCGAACAGCCCGAGCACAAAATAGGCCATCCCCCCTGGGATCAGAGAGGCCACGAACCCGCCGAGAAAGAGTAGGCACCCCGCTCGCGCAAGATAAGTGAGCATCCCCAAAGACTAGCACCCCCACTGAGCAATAGCTATGCTGGACGCCCTGTTCACGATTGAGTTTGACTCCAACGGCGAAGCCGTCATTACCGGCCTGCAACGCTTCGAGCACTTTGGCCGGATGACCTGCGGCTTTGGCGACGCGCTTCCAGTGTTTTTTGACTTTGCCGTTGGGGCCAATCCAGACCGTCGAGCGAATGACGCCTACGGTCTTTTTGCCGTCCATCATTCAAGCCCTAAGCCAAGCCTTGGGCCGTGGTGAATAGCAGCATGGAAGCAGAAGTCGAAAGGCGCGGGTATCGTCCAATCTTGTCTTGACCTGTCTGACTAGTTATATTGCACCCATGCAGCACATATATTCTATCTATGAAGCCAAGGCGCGGTTCTCGGAGATCATCCGGCAGGTGCGCCAGGGGAAGACGGTCACGGTTTCCTATCGCGGAGAGCCTGTGGCCGAGATCCGCTCTATCCAACGGAAACCGTCGACGATCAAGGAGCGACTCGAAGAGCTCGAGCAATGTGGGGCCCTCGTTCGCCCGAGCAGGCGGCGGTCGCTGAAGGCCGTGGAGCCGCGGGCGGGTGCTCTCAAGCGTTTTCTCGCGGAGCGAAACGGGTGAGCGTCGTATACGTCGACACCTCCGCCTTGGTCGCCGTCGCCTTCGACGAGCCGGGCGCGGCTTCTCTGGCGCAACGATTGAACGAATCCATCCACCTCTTGTCCTCGAATCTTCTTGAGGCAGAGCTGCGGGCGACATTCGCACGTGAGAAGATTGGCTTTCCCGCAAACCTCGTTTCCAGCATTGAATGGGTCCTGCCAGAACGGCCGCTGACCTCTGAACTTACGACAGTCCTGGAGGCTGGTTACTTGAGGGGCGCGGACCTGTGGCACGTCGCGACGGCGCTCTATGTTGCTCAGGAGCCGGGGGATATTGCGTTCGTCACGCTCGATACCCTGCAGCGGGCAGTAGCCGAGGCACTGGGGTTTCAGCTCTGACTCTCGCTCTGGTCGCCTCTGCCGGCGTCACAAAGGTATGGGTGTCACACACGGGCGTGCTCATGGGCGGCATAGATGGAGTGGAGCAACGAATATACGTCCCGGTCCAGTTGCTCACAACGAGCGAGTAGCGGACTATGTCCCTCCCGAAATGCGCACGGCTAGTCGCCGACCTGTTCGCCCGGAAACTCACTAGTTATTGTACTGCGAAGATAGGAGGCGACGATGGGCCAGAGCAGAGCGATCCGCACTCCGGCTGTGCCAACGGCCAGACCCTCATGGAGGAATCTCATCCGGCCTGCAACGCTTCGAGCACTTTGGTCGGATGGTCGGCGGCTTTGGCGACCCGCTTCCAGTGTTTTTTCACCTTGCCGTTGGGGCCAATCCAGACCGTTGAGCGAATGACGCCTACGGTCTTTTTGCCGTACATCATCTTCTCGCCCCAAGCGCCGTATTTTTCCATGACCCTTTTGTTCGGGTCGCACAGGAGCGTGAACGGGAGTTGGTATTGCGTGGCAAACTTCTGATGTGAGGCGACGCTATCCGGTGAAACACCGAGGACGACCGCATCCTGTTTCTGGATGTCCTGCCAGAGATCCCGAAAGCCGCAGGCCTCCTTGGTACAGCCGGGCGTATTATCCCTGGGATAGAAATAGACAACCACATTGTGGCCGCGCAGGTCTTTGAGTGAGACCTTATTCCCGGCTGCATCTTGTAAGGTAAATACTGGGGCTGCTTTTCCTTCTTCAATCGGCATAGGCTCCTCCGTACTGCGGATGCGGGTTTCGCCGGATTTGACTCGCTCGGCGGTATTTCCTAAGGTATCCTGACTCTTTCGTATCCAAGAATACTGTGCGACTCAAGAGAAGGAGAGGCAGATATGGATTTTGATTTTTCCCCAAAAGTACAGGACCTGAGAAAACAGGTCTCTCAGTTTATGGAGGACTACGTCTATCCGAATGAAAAAACGTTTGAGGATCAACTGAACTCCGGACCGGATCGCTGGCAGATCCCGCCGATTATTGACGAGTTGAAAGAAAAGGCCAAGGGTGCCGGGCTGTGGAATCTGTTTCTGCCGGAGAGCGAGTACGGCTATGGCCTGACCAACCTCGAATATGCTCCCCTGTCGGAAATCATGGGGCAGGTGCATTGGGGCTCGGAAGTCTTTAATTGTTCGGCGCCAGACACTGGCAATATGGAAGTACTGTCCCGCTATGGCACGCCCGAGCAGCAAAAGGAATGGCTGGGGCCGCTGCTCGAGGGCAAGATTCGTTCCTGCTTTGCCATGACCGAACCCGCCGTGGCTTCGTCCGATGCCACGAATATCGAATCCCGCATCGTGCGCGACGGGGATGAATACGTCATCAACGGCCGCAAGTGGTGGTCCTCGGGTATGGGTGACCCGCGCTGTAAGATTCTCATCTTCATGGGCAAGACCGACCCCGATAATCCCAGCCGCTATCTCCAGCAGTCTCAAATCCTGATCCCGCGTGACACGCCAGGCGTGAAGGTCCTGCGGATGCTGTCCGTGTTTGGTTATGACGATGCCCCACACGGTCATGCCGAGGTCGAGTTCAAAGACGTGCGGGTGCCGGCCTCGAATATGATTCTGGGTGAAGGTCGTGGGTTTGAGATTGCCCAAGGCCGTCTCGGTCCAGGGCGTATTCACCACTGCATGCGTTTGATCGGGCAGGCCGAACGCGCGCTGGAGAAAATGTGTACCCGCGCCAAGTCGCGGACCGCGTTCGGCAAGCTGATCTCTGAACGGACGGTGACGCTGGAGCGGATCGCCGAGGCCCGGATTCGGATTGAACAGGCTCGGCTGCTGACGCTCAAGGCGGCGCATATGATGGACACGGTCGGCAACAAAGCCGCCCGCGCCGAAATTGCCATGATTAAAGTGGCGGCTCCGAATATGGCGCTGCAAGTGATTGACTGGGCCATGCAGGCCCACGGTGGCGGTGGGGTGGCCGAAGACTTTGGTCTGGCACGCGCCTACGCCTCAGCGCGGACGCTGCGCTTTGCCGACGGGCCGGACGAAGTCCACCGGAATCAGATTGGCCGCTTGGAACTGCGTAAGTACGACTGAGCCGAGAGAACCCAGGAACCCATGAAGTTTGGCCTGCACTACCAGCTCCCGTGCACGGGCTCCCAATCGCCTGTGCAGCGCTACCGGGACACGCTCGATCAGGCGATTCACGCTGAGACGCTGGGGTTTGAATCGGTCTGGCCGGTTGAGCAGCACTTTAACCCCGAGCTGTCGATCCTTCCGTCCCCGTTGCTGCTCCTGTCGGCCCTGGCCGAGCGGACGCAGACCCTCCGCCTTGGGATCGCCATTATTCTCCTGCCCCTGTCGCATCCCATTCGCATCGCCGAAGAGATTGCGACCTTAGACGTACTGAGTAACGGTCGGGTGGAGTTCGGGATTGGGCGCGGTTCTCTGCCCAATCATTTCAGGGGGTTCGGGGTGGATCAGGCCGAAAGCCGGGAGCGGATGCTGGAGGCCCTGGCCATGATTCGCCAGGCATGGACCCACGAAAGGTTCTCCTTCCAGGGACAATTTTTTCAGGTTGAAGATATCTCGGTGGTGCCTCGACCAGTCCAGCAGCCTCATCCTCCCATTCGGGTCGCTGCCAATAGTACGGAAACCTTCGAGCTGATGGGCCGTCTGGGCTATCCCATTTTTGTGGCTTCGCAGGTCAATCCGTTCGCCAAAATACGGGAATATATCCCGCTCTATCGCGAGACCCGGACCGCGGCCGGGCACTCGACCGATGAGGGGGAGGATGTGACCCTGCTCGGTCCGCTATACGTCGGCCCGAGCCAGACCCAGATCCGCCGGGAGTTGGAACCCAGCGTCCGTCGTTTTCTGGAGTCGGTTGCTGCCATTGCCGCGGCCCAAGGTTCGGACTTGGGGAAACAGTCGCGTCGTGTCCAGGAAGTATTCGAGCGGGTGCGACGGATGACCTATGAGAAGGTGAGCGAGGTGATGGCCATCTTTGAGACGCCGGACGCCTGTGTCGAACGCCTCAAACAGCTTGAGGAGGAGTTCAGCATGGGCCGCTTCGTGTGCTGGTTCAATCCTGGCGGCATGGTTCCCCACGCCCAGGTTATGCGCAGCATGGAGTTGTTTGCCGCCAAGGTGATGCCGCATTTTGCGTAAGCGATGAGCGGCTTGAGAGAGAAGGAAAAGCGGCGTGGACTATAGACGTGAGTTTCTTGACCTCCTGCTCAAAAAAAACGCACTCAAAATTGCCGGCGACCCCAGCGCCTTCTTTCAACTCAAAAGCGGACGCGCCAGCCCGAGCTTTATCTCGCTGGGCTCGCTGACCGACGGCGAAAGCCTCATCGCGCTCAAAAAATGCTATAGCCAAGCGGCCCTGGACGGCGTGGAGCGGGGCGTTCTGCAAGACTTCGCCTATGTTTTTGGTCCGGCCTATAAAGGTATTACCCTGGGGGCGCTGCTGTGTGAGGGGCTCCAGGAGTACGCGGACACGTCCACATCTCTCTTGTACGACCGCAAAGAAGAGAAGGCCCACGGAGAGGTGAGCCAAGCCAATTCGGTTGAGAAGATCATTGTTGGGGCTGAAAATTTTGTTCCGACCAGCGGGATTCTGTTGGTTGACGATGTGGTCACCACCGGCAAGGCGAAATACGAGGCGCTCGAAAAGATGCGCCTGCTTGGCGAGCACCGGATCGCCGGGATGGTCGTTGCCGTCGATCGGCAGGAATTGCTGGGCGACGCCCAGCAGGTCGGGCGATACAGCGCCATTCAGGCGCTTGAACACGAAATCGGCATCCGCACCTTTGCCATTCTCACCATGCAGGAGATCTTCAGCCTAGTGAAAGACACCCTCTCAGCAGAAGTTCGACAGGCGTGGATTGCGTATTATGAGCGCTATGGGGCCGTCCGACTCGGGTAGCGGAAAAGTCGCGAATCCCGCCGGCGCTTTTCGTCTGTCAACACAGAAAAGGAGGGGGCATGTTTCTTGTGCTGCTCGCCGTCACGTTTGTCATTGCGCTCGGCGTCTCGTTCAGTGTCGCCCGTATTTTTGAGCGTCCGGTCAAGCAGATTCTGGCTCGGATTATTGCCGATGATATCCATCTGGCCTGGGGCAAATATATTCAATTTGCTATCTACGTTGTTGGCATATCTGGGGGCGTGCGGGTCTGGCAGCTCGAGCGCTATATCATCCCCCACCAGATAAGCGAGAGAGAAACAGAAGCAGGGATCCTGATGCTGACGGCCGACCGTTGGGTGCTCGAAGTCTACCGCACAGTTATTGGGACGATGCAGAGTGTGGCCTGGATGCTGATGGTCTTTTTTATCTTTGCCCTGATCGCCTATGTTGTCGTGCGAGTCTTTGAACTCAGACAGCCGAGCGGCGAGCCAGAGGACGGGCCGTAGTGGTCTGTGACGAAGAGGGATGAGTTCGGGTGGAGGCGGAGCTGAGTCTGCCTCGCCCCTCAACCGCCAATTCTTCGTAATATGGATTGCACTGAGGGGGGCGGATGCGCAGGGCATCGTCCAACGGGAGCGGCGGGCTGTCGGGTTCCGCCTGCGGCAAATCCGCCCTACGGGCCTGCACAGCAGAGGAGAAAGAGCGTCAATGTAAGCTGGCTCACGTCTCATTTTCCAGGCGGCGCTTACCCGTCGCCCATGAAAGCCTATGCAGGCTTCTGCCGGCTACTAGCACTTTTCTGTTCTATTTCGCTCTCTTCGATGATTTGAACAACCGGGTCTCCATCCTTCACGGTGCCCTCTTCCTCTTCCCAAGTCCTTTCTTCCGTTTTCAAAGTCTCATAGTTCGTTACCCACTTGGGTGGCATAAGAGACCGAGAGAAGTCACCTAAGCCCATTTTGCCTCCAACACGAACCTGCGTTCCTCTGTATGTGGATGCCACAGACAATCTCTCTTTGACCTCAGTGATCCGTACTCTAACTTTTGGACGATCAACAGAGCCCAATGGCTCGTTCGTATCAGGGTCTCTAATGTCTGCTCGTCCTACAACATCAAAGCTCATACCAACGACCACTCCATTTATGGCTCCTACGTTTATTGCAATTTCCCGCGAGTTAAGAACTCGTGCGACTTTTCCGCGAATCGGTTCAGTCATCGTCTATCCCTCGTTGTATTGTCAGGGAAGAGTCCTTGGCGCAACTCTTCCACATCTTCTGGAACAATGTCTCTCCAATCTTCTAGCGCATCATCTGCCGTAGCCAATTGCTCACCAACGCTTGCTTCAAGCCTAGCGAGTATTATTCGATAGTCCTCGCGAGACACACAATTCTTTGATGACTCTATTACAGCCGCTACTTGGGAGAGGCTCTGGTAGAGAGAGAGGAGGCGTCGAAACGCAGACCGTGCGTGGGGCTTGATGATTTCTCTGGCTGCCTTACGAGCCGACTGACGACCGAAAATAAACGAGCCGACAAGACCTGTCGCCCCAGACCGGTCAAGGTTCGCGTAGTTGTTACGCTTATGAAATAAATCGCTACCCCTAAAGAGATTAAGATGAGCAAAACCGGCCAAAGGCGTTCATGGTTCTTCATCATTCACCACTATATCAAAACGATGTGCTGTCGGCCAACGTTTACGAATGACAATGGAGCGTAGAGGGAGAGTCTTATGAGAAAGCTCACTCGTGTCTCTTGGCTCGGATTACAATGAATGCATCTCCGAGATCAGTCCGCGCGTCTCATCCAATAGGCCAACAATATCCTGGAAAAGACTCCCACGGGATTGCCGCAGAGCTCTGAGTTCCTTGATCTGCTTATCTACCTCTACAAGCCGCTGGCCAATTGTTTGGTCTACATAAGTGCCAGTCGCCTTATCGAAATGAAGTTCGATCTCGTAGACCGCTTCATCAAATCCCGCCCGTACAGCAGTTCGGCTCTCACGTAAATCCAACTCCAACTTGTCCGCGTCGGCGTCTTCTTTTATTTGAAATACAATGGTCAAAACTACCCCTGCTACCTGCAAGACTCGCCCAGCATTTGCGATCCAGCGCGTCCACTTTACAGCCTCCCACGGCTTAAAAGACTTTCCAAAGAGGTGTCCGATGTCTTTGACCATGTCGTGGGCTGCTGTCCCTGAATACCGGTTGAGTTTGAACAGATTAGTAAACGTCGCAGAGGCTTTAGGATTGAACGAGTGCTTAACGAGAAACTCACCAAGCTGGCGGGTAACATCCGCAGTCTTCTTGGCCTTAGATAGTGTCTCCGGATCAATGTTCATATCTCGGACTTATGCCTCGACGCGTTTGGCGAGACGAGGAAATAATTCTTTAGCGAGTTCACTCTGGGCAATTTGATTCACGCGCTCAGCGAGGGCGCTCATATGCTCTTCTACCGTCTTCTGTATACGTTCCGACAACGTGTCGGTATCTTCTTGAACACGCCCTTGGGCAGCCTTTAACTCTCGGTCGATGGTCTTGGGATCTAAACCTCCATGAATGAGGTCAGCTACCTTACGACCTTCCTGCTGAATCTTGTCTGTTGTCCGTTGGACCTGACTTTCCACCGCCCTAGGAAGCTGTACCCGAGTGTCCACTAACGCGCGTCGCTGCTGAAGAAGTAATTCTTCCAGGGCGTCCACATCGGTATCGTCACTTGGCTCGGCTGCGAGAGCCTCCTGCAGTACCTGTTCGAGTGTGTAGAGTGATGTTGTATAGCGCACCGCTAACTGTTTTTCTGTCACAAACGCATTAAGAGTATCGAGAAAATTGTCAAAGCCACTTTTCCGTTGATAGACCTTGCTCACCTCTTCGTCCTGCTCCATACGGGCGTCAAGCGCTAGCTCAGCATCTACGAAAGATGTTCTCAGCTCTTCTGGAGTGAACGGTACGAGAACTTTTCGGATGTCTTCACGTATAACGTCCCGCGCTACTGGTGTATTCCCTTGGGCACACCGCTGCATCTTGTTCACAACTAGCAGCATTTCGTGGGCTTTGTCCCGCTCAATTGCGAGCTTCCTGAAATGGTCCGCTAGATGTGAGTCGAACAACTCGTTGGTGATGACGAAGACCAACAGGTCAGCACTACTGATCGCCTCGTACGTCAGTGCGTCGTGGTCGGAGCGTAGCTCTGTGTGGACTCCTGGCGTATCAATTATTTCGATTCCGTTCCAGTTGAACTGTTGTACCTGTTGGGTTGTGATTCCAGCCCCGATCTCGATGTCTTCTCGATTCGTCAGCACTTTGAGAAGTGAAGACTTACCAGCGCTGTATTGGCCGGCGAAGACAATCCGCAGGGGTTCACTGGCCGGTGCAACCGTGCTCGGAAGCCGGCGCGCAAGTTCACGCACCTTGTCGCTGGGTGCGTTCTGGAGAGTCCCTGCGGCTCTTTGAAGCAGATTCTGCCCTCTCTCCAAGCATCGGTGAATCAGCTCCAAAGCAAAATTCCTCTGTGTGTCTGCTAGTTTTAAGACTGCCGACGTGGCAACATTGAGTTCCTCACGAAGGACATAGACTTGTTTTTTTAGGAGGTCTTGGTGGAACCAATCATCAAGTTCCTCTCGAAGGTTCCGTTCTATTTTATCGACGTCGCGGCGGAGTTTCCCTGCGAGTTTTTCGCGTTGCTTTCTTGCTTTGGACTCGCGATCCTCGAACCACCTCGATAAGAAACCTCCTATAAACCCTGCAGCTACGCCCGCAACTACGCCCGTAAAAATAGCGGCAATCGTAAGACTACCAGCAAGAATAGCGGTTCCCCAGTTCCAGGCGCGTTTCGTATCGAATATAGCATCCATGCTAATACGGCGGTCAGCGGATAATTTACCGATGAGGTTCAGTTCGGCTGCAATCTCTCGTGCAATATCCAACAGTTCGATCCTACATTCCTCCTGAATTTCCTTGACAAGTTGTTTTGCCTTTCGTTCTACGCCCTGCCTCTCGATTAGGCGTTTCCAGTGATCTCCGGCGTCGGACCGCTCGTAGTTCTCCTCCACAAACGCCGGAATTGCATTGCGGAGAGAATTCATTTGTTTCGCAATGAACGTGTCGATACGTTCTTGACCGCTGCTGCGAAACTGATTAGCCCACGACATGACTCGTCGTCTCTTATCGATAAGGATTCGGCCATTAGAAGAGTTCTTAGCGCTGAAATCCAGCAAGCAGTCGCTAAACTGAAGCATTGGAGCCGTAGCGCCGTCGATAAAATTCTTCCATCTCAGGAAAATTCCATGACCGATTACCTCGGAAATGATTTGTTTTTCAACGAGGTTGAAGCGACTCGTACGTTCCAGCCTCCTCTGGTGCGGCTTGTACTCGGGCTGCCGAGATAGAAATCTTGATCTCAGATGGGTGTAGATGAAGTAGATTTGGCTACCCAGGGTGTATTTGTTCGCAAATTCGTGGAACTGTTCTATAAGTGCTCCGAGCCGTTGAGGATCAAACCATTTCTCTTGGAGGAAAAGAACTATATCGTCCGCATCGTTGAGAGCCACTTTGACGTTGCAGATACCAACAACAGGTTTGCCGAGTGATCGGACACGCGCGAGGCACTCGGCTTCTGCTGGCTGTGGAGCATCGTCGGTGATAAGGAAAAGTACCAAGTCTGATTGTTCGGCGGCCTTGAACGCGAGTTCTTCATCCTCGGCACCCTCGAATGCTGCTATGCCGGGCACATCAGTGACTTTGAGTCCCTTTCCCTTCCAGGTGTAGCGGCGTACATCTCGGGTGGTACGTTGACCTCCCTTGCCGATGGACGAGCCGCTGCCGTTGGTCAGAATCTCCATCAGCGTTGATTTTCCCGCCATCGTTCGGCCGATAGAGAGCGATTGAAAATTCGTCCAGTTGTGCGCGTTTCTCTTCCAACGAGATGTGCGATTTTTCGTATAACGAGTGGAGTTCTGATAGGACGTGTTGCAGTTGCTCCCGAAGCTGCTTGACAACATCGGTCGTCTGAATCTTTTCAGTCTCCAGGTCTTCCATGCTTTGTTTCAAGCCACTTGAAACCACATCTGTGGCGACCTTAATTCTTTTAAGGTTGGTATTTGCGATTCGGTACCCTTCACGGGCCGCACGACGGCATTCGGCGAGAGCATTAGGGAGATTCATATGAATCGGTCTTTTTTCTGAGGATATTTATCGGAGAGCGCGTTGCCTGGGGACGTGGGGCGGGAAGGCTTCGGCGACCCTACTCATCATGTGCGGCCCGCTGACGTCGGGTGGCTTCTTGGTCAACGGCCATGGTCTGGGGATCGATCACCACACCGTAGTCTTTTTCCGCTATCTCAAGCGTAATGAAGTCATCCAGCACATCGTCCAGGACGCGCTGCGGGTCGCGTTCAAACGGGTCGCCGTACGCGCCGCTGTTGGCAGTCTTAATCTGGAGCAGTTCGTTTTCCTGCATGGGGTAGCCGGTGACTTTGCTATACAAGCGCTCCTCTCCCTCAACACCGGGGTTCTTAATCATGGATGCCTGACTGCCGTTACCGCCGTTAAAGATGCCCTTGGGTGCATCAAAATGGCGTTCAGCCTCAGAGGAGAGAAAGCCCGGCACGAGAAAACGATTTTCGCGGACAATACCGACTCCGCCGCGCCACTTGCCGGGCGCGATGGGCTCTTCGCGTAATTCGTAGCGTTCATTACGCATGGGAAAACGCAGGTCCAACTCTTCGACGGGATTATTCCGGGTGTTTTCAATCAGACAGGCAATCGAGTCGAGCCCGTCTTTGCCGTGACGGCCACCCCAGTTGCCCTCGTTGACCTCCAGATACACCCAGTATTGGCCCTTTTCTTCCAGAAAGCCGCTATAGCTCAGAAAATGTACATGGGCCGCATTCCCGGCACAGACCTTGTCCGGGACGGCCTGGGCGAGGGCGAGGTTCACGCCGTCGGCCAGATATTGGACCTGATTAAAGCGGCTGAAGCAAGCGCGGGGAAAACGCGGATTGAAAATCGTCCCCTCTGGCGCAATGACCCGTATGGGCCGAAAGATCCCCTCGTTTTGTGGTACCGGGTCGGGGTAGGTGGCTTCATCGAGCAGAATGCTGCGCACGATCACATACGAGGCAACCAGGGTGCTGCCTTCAAACGGCACGTTATAGCCGGTTGGCACCTCGGGGCTTGAGCCGGTCAGGTCGATGGTCAGCTCACTGCCTTCCACCTTGACTTTGACACATACGGCCAGCGGTTGTTCTCGGTTGCGACCGTCGTCGTCCAGGTATTGGGTGGGCGCAACATATTCCCCGTCGGGAATTTTTTCGATTTCTTTGCGCAGCATCCGCTCGGAGTAGTCCATTAAATCGTGGGCCGTATCGAGCACGGTGGTCACCCCGTATTTTTTGACCAGATGCAGAAAACGCTCCCGTCCCAGTTGACAGGCGGCGATCATGGACTCTATGTCGCCGGCGTTCATCTCCGGCGTGCGGACGTTATCCAGAAAGAATTGCCACAGGTCGTCGTTGCGGACTCCTTTGTTGTACAGCTTGATGCCGTTAAACAGGCGGGACTCGGCCCAGACATCAACAACATCAACGTTAAGGCCCGGCGCGGCGCCGCCCATATCGAGCAGGTGGGCGGTGACCGCGGCAAAGCCGATCAACTCGCCTTGCCAGAAGACGGGGACGGCAATACCCAAGTCCGGGGTATGGCTGGCACCCTGGAAGGGGTGGTTATGCAAAATTACATCCCCCTCGTGAATATTGCCCTGGAGTCGTTTCAAGAAGCCCCGGATATAGGCCGGCAGGGAACCCACGTGCATCGGCGAGGTGTCACTCTCGCAGATCTCGTTGCCGTGGGCGTCGTACAGGCCGGCGCCAAGATCTTCAGACTCGCGAATAATGCTGGAATAGGACATGCGGTAGAGGACGTGCGCCATTTCTTTGGCCGCCGCGGTAAACGCGCCGCCCAGGACGCGTAGGGTGATCGGATCGACCGACCGAGGCGTACCGTTTGGATGGCTCTGTCCGTTTGGTGCAGTCATGGTCTTCTCTCCTCTCATGCAGTTCCCTCGCCCCGTGGGGGAGAGGGCCAGGGTGAGGGGGTTCCTTACTCACACGCAATGATCAAAATGCCCTGCCGATCAACCTCTGCGGATAAACCGGGGTTGACCACCACCGTGCTATCGAGCTGTTCAACAATGGCGGGACCGGTGATGATATTCCCGGCTTGTAAGCGCTCTCGATCGTAGAAGTCGGTCGCGAGTTTTTCCGGTGTCCCGTCTCTATTGAATATCACATCGAGCGTCGCGATTCGGGCCGCGTCCGGAGACCTGCTCCCGGTCGGAATCTCTTTCAGCCGCAACTCGGGGATCAGTCCCACTCCCTGGACCCGAATATTCACCAACTGGATATCACTGTCCGGAAAGCGCCGGACATACTCGCGCTCGTGCGCCTGGTGGAAGGCTTCAGCCGCCTGTTGCTGCCAGTCGGCGGTAATTTCGCCGGCTGGTAACTCAACCCGCAACTCATAGCCCTGGCCGATATAGCGGCAGTCGGCAATGCGACGGATCACCGCCTGGTCGGCCCCGAGATTGTCCGCCCGGAGCCGTTCGGCGGCCTGCCGTTCCAGGGCCGAAAAATCCGCGGCCAGCTTGTCGCGATCAAGAGCCGAGAAAAGCTGCATCTCGGTCGTGACAAACTCGTACACAATATCGGTTGCCAGCAGTCCCAGGGCCGACGTGATGCCGGGATAGCGGGGAACCAGGACGGTGGGGATACGCAGCTCTTGAGCGATATCACAGGCAAACACGGGTCCGGCTCCGCCGGCGGCAACCAAGGCAAAGTCGCGCGGGTCATAGCCCTTTTGGACACTGCTGATTTCAATGCCTTCCACCATACTCTGGGTGAGAATCCGGATCGCACCCAGAGCGGCCTCCTCCACATCCAGGCCCAAAGACTGGCACAGCTCTCGTTGGACGGCCTCAGCGGCGAGGCCGGGTTGGACATGGACCTGACCGCCGAGAACATTCTCGGCTCGCAGCCTGCCGAGAACCACCAGCGCATCGGTCGCCGTCGGACGGTTCCCGCCCCTGCCGTAACACGCCGGACCAGGGTCTGCCCCCGCGCTCTTGGGACCAACCCGGAACATGCCGCCCGCATCAAGGTAGGCCAGACTCCCCCCGCCCGCGCCAATCGCGTCGATCTCGACCATAGGAATCATGGCGTGATAGCCGGCCACTTTGGTATCGAGCAAATGCTTCATGCGCATCTGCCCGTCCGGCGCAACGCCAATGTCTGCGGAGGTGCCGCCGACATCAAGGGTAATCACGCTGGGCGAGCCCGTGATTTTGCCGGTCCAAATCCCACCGATCAGGCCCGCTACCGGTCCGGACATAAGCAGATTGACCGGGCGTTGGGCCGCACCTTCGGCGGTTGCGACCCCGCCGACCGAGGTCATCAGGTGGAGCCCGCCACGTATGCCTTTGTCCGTGATCGTCCGGTCGAGGCGGCGGACGTACTGACTGACCTGAGGACCGACATAGGCATTCAGGCAGACCGTGCTGAACCCTTCGTACTCGCGGTATTGGGGCAGGACCTCGTGCCGGACGGATAAATAACACGCCGGGTATTCTTCAAGAAGGATCTCCTTGGCGCGTTGTTCGTGGGTCGGGTTGAGAAAGGAGAACAGAAAGCACACGGCAATGGCCTCCACGCCTTCGTGCTTCAGGCGTCGGACAGCCTCACGCACCTCGTCTTCGTCAAGCGGGGTGAGGACCTCGCCGTGGGGAGCAATGATGCGCTCGCGAATCGGGCGTCGATAGCGCCGGCGGACCAAGGGATGCTTTTGCCACGGCACGTCCTGGTAGAGGCTGAACGACAAGGGGCGCTTGTGGCGGGCGATATGCAGAATGTCCCGATACCCCTTGGTCGTCAGCATCCCGACCTGCGCTCCGGCGTGCTCCAGCACGATATTGGTGGCGATAGTCGTCCCGTGAAAGAAGTGGTCGATCTGAGCGGCCGGAATACCGATGTGCGCGCACAGCGCCTCCACCCCGTCGAGCGTGGCCTGAGAGGGGTCCGCCGGTGTACTGGGCAGCTTATAGACCACCACCTCACCCTGGTCCTCATCAACATAGATCAGATCGGTAAACGTTCCACCGACATCGACCCCGACACGTTTCATGGCTATGCTGTTTCCTCGAAATATGGATTGCAGCCCTTGTACGGCATTCCGGCCTGACTGGTCAAATGCCTGAAAGAGTAAACGTATCCTCCATCAGCCATATAAGGCTGGACACATTTACTCTTTGCCGTACTCGGAGGCACAGGGTTGCGGAAACGAGGCAACATGCTGAGCACCATCGAACACCTCAACAATCTCATCAACGCGGTGGTCTGGGGTCCACCTCTGATGGTCCTCCTGGTCGGCACCGGGGTGTATCTCAGCTTTCGTCTGGGATGGGTCCAACTGACGCACTTCCCCTTGATCTGGCGTTCAACCATGGGCCGCCTCTTCTCTGAGCGAACGAGGGCCGATGCCGGCGAGCTGAGTGCGTTTCAGGCCGTCAGTTCGGCCATGGCGGCGACGGTCGGGGTCGGGAATATCGTTGGGGTCAGTACGGCCATGTATTGGGGCGGGCCGGGGGCGTTGTTCTGGATGTGGATAACGGCCGGGGTCGGTATGGCGACCAAGTTCAGCGAGGTCGTGCTGGGCATGAAATACCGCCAGGTCAAGGCGGAAAGCGGTGAGGTTGTCGGTGGTCCGATGTATTACATTGCCGACGGCCTGGGTCGGAAGTGGCTGGCCGGCGTGTATGCCTTTCTGACCGGGGCGGCCGCGCTGGGTATCGGCAATATGGTCCAGGCAAATACGGTGGCAGCGAGTCTGTATGAAACCTTCAGCCTGCCCCGACCGGTCGCCGGAGGATGCGTGGTCGCTCTGGTGGCGGTGGTCATCCTGGGCGGGGTGCGGCGCATTGGCCGGACCACCGCCTATCTGGTGCCCTTTATGGCCGTGCTCTATCTGGCCGGTGGCGTGTGGATTCTGCTGCGTTATGCCTCGGCCCTGCCGGACGCGGTGGCAACAATCATCACCTCGGCCTTTACGCCAGCTGCCCCGGTTGGAGCCTGGGGAGGGGCGACTGTCATGCTGGCCATGCGCTACGGGCTTGCGCGCGGCATCTTTTCCAATGAGGCCGGATTGGGTTCGGCCTCCATTGTGCATGCACAAGCCAAGAACACGCCGGTCGGACAGGGCTTTTGGGGCATGTGGGAAGTGTGTGTGGATACCCTGATTGTCGCCAGCATCACCGGGCTGGTGATTATGGTGACCGGTGTCCTCGGTCAGGCGGACACCTCTCCGGGTCTGTTGGCTGCGACGGCCTTTGCCCAGGGTCTGCCCGGTTTGGGAGACTATCTGGTCTTTATCTGTTTGATCCTGTTTGCCTATAGCACCATGCTGACGTGGAGTTTTTATGGCGGGCAAGCCTGGGAGTATCTGTTCGGCAAGGTGGCGGTAATCCCGTATCGGATCTTGTTTCTGGCCTTTCTGTATATTGGTGCAACTGGTGGCTTACGGCTGGTCTGGGACGTCTCTGACACGCTGAACGGCATGATGGCCGTCCCGAACCTGATTGCGCTCCTCGTTCTGGCCAAGGTAGTCGTGCGGGAGAAGCAGGCTACCCTCTCGTAATGGTACGGCCCCCGCTCACCCGGGCTAAATCTCGAACCGCGTCTGCATCCGCTCCCACCAGCGGGCCAGGGACGGAGCCGCGTCAAACAGCGGCTCATCGCTCACCCGAGTTACCCAAGTCAAGGTGCCGAACAGGCTGAAATCGGCATAGGTCAACACCTCAAACAAATACTCATGGCCCAAGGCGACGGCCTCCAGGTCGGCTAGGACGGATTGGAGACGGGGGCGAAAGTCGTCGCGTTTGGCGGCGATGTCTTCCAGCGTCACGCCGAGCCGGGCTTCCCGATTTTCCCGAAAGTAGGCGCGGTCCACCGGCTCAATCTTTTCAAAGATGTCATACACCACGACCGGAAAGAGCGCCGGATGGAGCGTATTGTCGATATACAGATTAAAGAACCGACAGGCCTCTTTCATCCCCGGACCGGGGAAGAGCCTAGCCTCCGGATAGCGGTCTTCCAAATACTCGGCAATCTTCCACGAATCCGAGACCACCGTGCCGTTATCCGTAATGACCGGTACCCGGTCCTGCTTGGAAAAAGCCAGTTTGTCTTTGTCGCAGAAGCGAATCGGGACCGTGGTATAGTCCAGGCCCTTGTAGCGTAAGGCCGCCTTGGTTCGCGAACAGAACGGACTAAAGCGCAAACTGTTCGCTCCGGCCAGGTCGTAGACTTCGATCATGGAGTGCTCCTCTCTGAGTGCGCAAGCGTCCTTCGTCATTTCCAATAAAGAGGACAGAAGTCAAGGTGCGGGCCCGGTTGGCGGGATGGACGGCCTGGGATAAGCTGGCACAAACGTTGGACGAGACCAGGAATAAAGGAGGCCATATTCATGCGAGAAGCTGTTATTGTATCATCCGCCCGGACTGGTATTGGCAAAGCCTTTCGGGGCAGCCTGAATAAAACCAGCGGCGCAACCCTGGGCGCGCATGTCATTAAAAACGCGGTTGAGCGGGCAGGGGTGGAGCCGGCAGAGGTTGAAGATGTGGTGTTCGGCTGTGGGTTGCCGGAAGGCTCAACCGGGCATAATATTGCGCGGACCTCAGCCGTGAAGGCCGGTCTGCCCGTGACCACTTCCGGCATGACTATCAACCGTTACTGTTCCTCCGGGTTGCAAGCGATCAGCACCGCAGCCAGCCGGATTATCGTTGATGGGGCCGACGTCATGGTGGCTGGCGGGGTGGAGTCGATCAGCCTGGTCCAAAACAATCTGAATACCAAGAATTTTGTTGACGGCTGGCTCATGGACAACAAGCCCGAGATCTATTTCCCCATGTTGAAGACGGCCGAGATTGTCGCCCAGCGCTATCAGGTCTCGCGCGAGTCGCAAGACGAGTATGCCTTGGCCAGCCAGCAGCGGACCGCGGCCGGCCAGACGGGCGGCAAATTCGACGACGAGATCGTGCCCATCACCACGGTCATGGATGTGACCAACAAGGAAACGGGCGAGGTCACGCAGAAAGAGGTCACACTCTCTCGCGATGAGGGCAATCGGCCCACGACCAATATGGAAGGACTCTCAGCGCTTCCGTCCGTGACAGAGGGCTCGATTACCGCTGGCAATTCCAGCCAGTTGTCCGACGGAGCAGCCGCGGTAGTGTTGATGGAAGCCAAGGAGGCCGAGAAGCGCGGCCTGGAGCCCCTGGGCCTTTACAAAGGGCTGGTCGCTTCCGGCTGTGAGCCGGATGAAATGGGGATTGGTCCGGTCTTCGCCATTCCGAAGCTGCTTGAGCGCCACGGCCTGACGCTGGACGACATTGATCTCTGGGAACTCAACGAAGCCTTTGCCGTGCAGACGGTCTATTGCCGCGACCGACTCGGCATTGCCATGGAGAACTACAATGTGAACGGCGGTTCCATCTCGATCGGCCATCCGTACGGCATGACCGGCGCCCGTCAGGTCGGGCACATCCTGCGCGAGGGCAAACGGCGGGGTGCCAGGAACGTGGTGGTGACTATGTGTGTCGGTGGCGGGATGGGCGTGGCTGGATTGTTTGAAGTGTTGTAGCGCGTCGGGTCTCCGAAAACCCGATCAAAAAAAGAGGGGCAGGCAGGCCTGCCCCTCCGAAACATAAAGGGGCTACGCGGCGGAGGAGGATCATATGTGTGGTCGCTACAGCCTGACGGCAGATGAGAAGCAGCTTCAGGCTCGGTTTGTGGCGCGAACCCTGCCCGGTGCGCAAGCCGCACGGTATAATATCGCGCCGACCCAGCCGGTGTGGGCTCTGATCCATGCGCAGGAGCCACGGATCGTGGCGTTGCGTTGGGGGCTGATCCCGTCCTGGGCCAAGGACAAAGCCATTGGCAACCGGATGATTAACGCCCGCGCCGAAGGGATTGCGGAAAAGCCGAGTTTTCGCCGGGCGATTCGGAAGCGGCGCTGTCTGGTCTTGGCTGATGGTTTTTATGAATGGAAAAAGACCGGACCATCCAAACTGCCCTATTATATTCGGCTGAAATCCGGTGAGCCGTTTGGTTTTGCCGGTGTATGGGAACGCTGGTCTGCACCGTCCGGCGAACCGATCCATTCGTGTGCCATTATCACCACCACACCCAACGAACTCATGGCAGACATCCATCACCGCATGCCGGTTATTATCCCTCGTGAGGCCGAAGAGCACTGGCTCGACCCAACGGTCGAAGCGCCGCAGGAAGTTCTCCCGCTCCTGCAACCACACCCTGCCGGTGAGATGGAAGCCTATGCAGTCTCCACTCTAGTGAATTCTCCGCGCAACGATACAGCGGCCTGTATCAAGCCTGCATAGCCCCCCCGTCCTTTTGGCCCGGATAGGCTAAACGAGCCCCGCTGACTCGTCAGTCTTCCGTGTTCTTCCCGAATTCGGGTGCCCGCTTGTCCAAGAAGGCGCGCATACCCTCGCGGGCGTCGTCAGACAAAAAGGCCGCTTTCTGAGCCCGGTACTCATAGGCCAGAGCTTGTTCGAGCGACGCGGTAGCGCCGAGGTAGACGCCTTCTTTGATTCGAGCCAGGGTCTCGGCCGGACCCGTGGCCAGCGTCCGCGCAAACCTGAACGTGTCTTCCCAGAAACTCTCAAGCGGATAGACATGATTCAGTAAGCCCAAACGCAAGGCTTCTTCGGCTTTGATCCGGTCGCCGGTCATCATGAGTTCCATGGCCTTGGCCGTTCCAACCAGGCGGGACAAAAAGAAGAAGCCGCCCCAGTCGGGGACCAGACCAATCTTCACAAAGCTCTCGGAGAAGAGGGCTTTGTCCGAGCCAAGTCGAAAGTCGCAGCTTAACGCCAGGTTGGCGCCCGCGCCGGCCGCAGCCCCGTTCACCGCCGCAATAATGGGCTGAGGCATGCGCCGCAGCAACTGGACGACTTGGCTGCCAAGGACCATGCGCTGTTCGAGGACTTCTGTGGTGTTGTCGTCCTGGAGCTTGGCCATGCTGGCGATGTCACCGCCGGCGCAGAAGGCTCTGCCCGCTCCCGTAATGATAATGCAGCGGACGCTCCGGTCCGTTGTAAACTGTTCGAGTTGAGTGAGGAGCTGACCGCGCATGGTGTCAGAGAACGCGTTCATGACCTCAGGCCGATTCAGCGTCAGTATGCCAATATGATCGCTCACTGTGGTGAGCACTTGGTTTTCGCTCATGCTGTCCTCCGGGACTGTGCGTTGATGATGTCAACCAATCAGCGTCATAAGCTGGGCAATCTGAGGGGCATCCAGGGTTTCCAGTTGTTCAACAAGCTGGATACAGTGCTGTGTGTGCTCTTCGGTCAGGTGGACGCTGAGGCAGTCTCGAATCTTGACTAGGTGGTCGTCTCGCGAGAGAGGGGGCCGACCCCAAAAGCCTTGCGGGCCGTTACACCGAGCCGCCAGGCGCTGACCATCCTGGAGTTCGACCGCAACGTCTATCCACATTTTTTCCAACACGCCGGGAATCGTTTCGTCCTGAGTCAGACGAGTCCGAGACAAAAGGGCTGCCAGAGCGGGCCGTGCGCAAGAGTCATCCGAGAAGGTCCGAATCGACACCTCGCCGTCGAGCAGGGCGGCGGCAACCGTATACTGAAAGCTGAATTTTCCGTCCAGGCCACTGTGGGGAGTGGGCCGATCGACATAGGGCATAACTGGAGCGATAATATGGATGGCCCGAATGGAGTCGGGGCTGGCGATCTGCTGGCGGAGTTCCAGCGCGGCCAAGATACCGAAATGCGTGCCGTACTGACACGGAAACATCTTCATCACAAAGCCTGGATCGACCATGCGATACGACTGCCCCAGGCGCAGCAATTCATTATACTGAAACTGCTCGCCAAAAAAGTGCTCGACATAACCGTTCGGCGCTTCAAAAACCGTTGGGTTGCCGGTAAATCCGCGGGATGCCAATAAGGCCGCATCCAAACCGGAGAAGGCGGCCCAGCCACAGTGCGTCGCCTTGGCCATAGTCCCGACATTGGCCATTAACCCACCCGCTCGAGACGCGCTGATCCCGAGCGCATGTTGAAGCTGCTCCTGACTGAGCTCCAGCAAATGCGCGGCGGCCACAGCCGCGCCCATGAGACCAACGCTGCTTGGCGGATGGACGGTAAACTCACCGGGCGCGTATTGGTGGGAGGCCAACCGAATATGTCCCTGGAATTCACAGCCTTTGACAAAGGCCGTGATGATCTCTCGGCCTGGGGCCTGTCGTTCTTCGGCCAAGGCGAGAATGACCGGCAGCGTTGGTGAGGTAGCGTGGGTAGGGGGACTCCACATCGGCTCATAGTCCAGGACGTGCATAGAGATGCCGTTGGCATACGCCGCCAAAATAGGCGCGGATCGGAAACCATGGCCAATAACCGTCGCCGTTTCTCTTCCGCCTTGACTGTTGACATGCGCGGCGGCAATGGTCGGTCCCGGCTCTCTGGCCCCGGCCACTGCAACGGCGATGCCGTCGAGGATGACTCGCTTGGCCACCGCAATAACTTCGTCCGGAAGTGACGCAAAAGTCATCTGGGCCAGGGTATGACACAAGGCTGCTGTGACTTGAGGTGACGTCTTATTCATATCTCAGATGGAAACTCTTTGAGCTCCGATTGGCGGGGCTCTTTCAGAAGACGTTCCTGCGCTTCTGGGGTGGCGGGTTTCTTTCTTGGTCATGACCCTTCAGAAATCTGTGCTGTAAGGCTTGCGCTTCAGCCAGGCCAATCATCTCTTCACGTTCGGCAAAAGAGACCATGTCTTCCGCCATTGCTGCCGTATGGCCGTGGGTGTGGATTTCGGCGGCGGCGCGCTGCATGGCCCGGATAGCCGCGCGTTGCAGGTCTGACGGAACAATCATAATCCGGTACCCGAGGGCAGCGAGCTGCTCGGCTGGAACCAGCGGCGTTTTGCCGCCCCAGAACATATTGATTACGAGTGGCGCTTTGACTTCCAGGGCTATCCGCTGAATCTCTTCGACCGATTGTGGCGCTTCCACAAAAATCATGTCCGCCCCGGCCTCGGCATAGGCATTCCCCCGTTCAATCGCTACGTCCAGCCCAAGAACAGCCCGGGCGTCTGTCCGGGCGATAATCACCAGCCCGCTGTCGCCACCCGCCTCCACTGCGGCCTGAATTTTCTGGACCATCTCTGCGCTGCCGACCACCTGTTTACCTTCGTAATGGCCGCAGCGTTTGGGTTCCACCTGGTCCTCAATATGCAGGGCCGCCGCGCCGGAGCGCGCATACGCCCGAATCGTCCGAATGACGTTCAGCGCATTCCCATAGCCCGTGTCTGCATCCACAATGAGCGGCAGCGCGGTGACCGCACGAATCTCCTCCAACCGCTTTTGCATTTCCGTGAGAGTGACCAGGCCAATATCGGGATAGCCCATACTGCGCGCAATGGCACCGCCACTCACATACAACACCGCTACGCCGGCGGCTTCGGCAATCTTGGCCGATAACCCATCGTACACGCCCGGAGCCGTGAGCAGTTCCTCCTGGGCGAGCTGCGCTCTGAGCTGGGTCGGGCCTTGGGCCGTTTGCAGCATCGCGCTATTCTCCCCGTGCCCAGCGTGTGGCGTGCGTACCGGCCAGTCGGCCGAAGACCGCGCCGCGCATCAGCCCGGAGCCACCCGGGTAGTTGCGATAGAAAAAACCGCCAGTCATTTCGCCGGTTGCAAACAGACCGGGGATGGGTCGGTCCAGATGATCGACAACCGCCGCGTCGGTGTTGATCCGCAGACCGCCAAAGGTGAAGGTAATCCCAAGAGAGACCGGATAGGCGTAAAAGGGTGGCTGGTCGAGCCGGGTTGCCCAATTGGTTTTTTCCGGTCGCAGACCATGCGTCCGCTTGTCGTCTTTTCGGTCAGGGTCGAAGGGACCGTCTTGGACAGCATCGTTATAGGCCTCAAGCGTGGACAGGAAAGCATCCCGGCGAAAATCCAAGGCCGCGTAGCGTTTCTCGATTTGATCTGCCAGCTCAGCCAGACTGTCGGCGATAATGGGTGTGCCGGTATTATAGCGCGTCTCCAACAGAGAGACCGTCTGCTGGTCAAAGACCTGAAAGATGGTTGCGCTGCGTTGCTGCAAAATATCACGTCCCATTCTGGCGTAGGTGTACAGATTAAAATCCTCGCCCTCGTCAACAAACCGTTCGCCATCCAGATTGACCATGACCGAGAACGGATAGGACAGCCGGTTGGTCTTGTCGGTGAGCCGCAGGTCGCCATAGGCCGGGGCGTCGGCATCGATCGGCGTAGCATGACAGCCCGCCCATTCGCCATAACTCTGGGCTCCGATCGATAGGGCCGCACGCGTCATCTCACCGGTATTAAAACGGCTGCCTCTGACCTTGACCACGCTCCAACTCGGACCGAGATAGGCCGTACGCATTTCCGGGTTCGCCTGGAATCCGCCGCTGGCCAGAACCAGTGCTTTACACGCGACGGTCCGTAGGCCGCTGGGGTCACGTATGGCAAGACCCGTCATGCGGCCATCCGCGGCCATGAGAATGCGTTGGGCCTGGGTTTCGTACCAGACCGGAATGTCCGCCTCAGCCGCCAGGCGAAACAGGGTGCTGGACAGCAGGACGCCCTCACCTTTGGCGCGGAGCGCGCCTCCGCGGGCGAGTGTGATCTTTTTGGCTCCGGCAATCGTGACCGGACCCACCGCACGGTTAAACTCCCAAGCCACGCCCAGGTCGGCCATCCAGCACACCGTATCATATGAGCGCGTAATCAAGGTGCGGGTCAGCCCAGGGTCGGCCCGTCCGCCGGTGACGCGGTCGATATCGTGCTGAAAATCCTTGGGCGTATAGGGATCGACTGCCACATCGCTCGGATCATCGTTGTCCTTAATCAGCGCCATCAAATCGTCGATACCATTATAGGTGCAGCGGAACAGGCCACCGGTAAAACGGGTATTGCCGCCGCGCAATTTTTGTGTGGCCTTTTCGAGAACAACGACCCGGGCGCCCTCGGCCCGAGCGGCCAGCGCAGCAGTAAAGGCAGCATTGCCCGCCCCGACAACGATTACGTCAAACGTTTCTGGTGTGTGCTGCGCCGAATCTGCCAATGGCCTCTCCTCCCTGTGGCCATCACTATAGCGCTTCTGACCGGAGCGTGAATCCCCTTACTTTTTCGCTCTTGTCTCTTGACCCCAGGATTCCTCCTGACATAGACAGAAAGAAAACAACACGGCTGTGCCGCTGTGCGGGACTTAGCCAAAGAGGAGGGATGCTATGAACCCACGTGGGATGTCCCATGTTGCGCTGTGCACCAATGATTTTGAGCGCTCCATGCATTTCTATCGGGATTTGCTCGGATTCAAGGTGGCCCAGCAGGGAACCACTGTTGAAGAGGGGGAATATCAGCAGGGGATTTACAAGAAGAAAAACCAGCAGGTGAAATTTGCCATTCTGCGCCATGGCAAAAAGAAAGCTACCCCATACGGCCTCAACGAAGATGCCCCGGTGATTGCCCTGCTGGCGCCGACACAGAGCAAAGCGACCGGGAAGCCGATCCTGGTGGACCAGATTGGTATTTCCCACTTCGGGATATGGGTCAAAGGCTTGAACAAAGTCCACAAAGACCTGGAGAGCAAAGGGGTGGAATTTGTCGCGCCACCGCACGTCCTGGCCAAGACCAAAGAAGGCACGATCCGTAGCGCCTTTGTCAAAGACCCGGATGGAATCATTATTCAGTTGGACGAAATGATTCCGGCCCGGACATAGACCCTCGTTTCCCTCTCCCGCTGGGAGAGGGCCAGGGGAGGGGCCCCTCTCCCCTAATGCCCGACCTCTGTTGGCTGCGGCTGAGCCTGCTTGGTGCGGATGGCCTTGGCCCGAGCGGCGATCTCTTCAGCCTCACCTGCGCGACTGAGCTTTTGTAGCAAATCGGCATATTTTTCGAGGAGGATGGCCACTGCCGGATGGTCCGCGCCGAGTTTCTCCTCGCGAATCTCGAGGGCGCGCTGGAAGAGCGGTTCGGCCTCTGCATACTTGCCTTGGGCAATGGCCAACTCGGCCAGTCCGCTGAGGCTGGTTGAGACGGCGGGGTGCGTTGGTCCAAGCGCCTGCTGTCTGATTGTCAGCGACCGCTGAAAATACGCCTCCGCCTCAGCGTAGCGTTCTTGGCTCATATAGACGGCGGCCAGATTGTTCAGACAATTGGTGATGCGGTAATGCGTAGGGCCTACCAGGGCTTCGGCGATTTTCAGGGCGCGTTGGAGAAAGGTCTCGGCTTCAGCGTAGCGGCCGAGTTCTCGGTACAGCGAAGCCAGGTTATTCAGACTCTGCGCGACCCAGGGATGGTGGGGCCCATAGTGCGCCTCTCGGATAGACAATGCCCGCTCATAATAGCCTGCGGCTTCAGTTCGCTTGCCTTGATTATGCGATAAACTCCCCAGGTTGTTCAGGACAACGGCAACGCGGGAGTCCTGTGGACCAAACTTTTCTACCTCCTGGAGGGCCGTCCGGAGTTGTTGCTCGGCTTCGACATAATGACCCTGCTGATACAACCGTGTCCCCGCTTCGTTTGCCGTTTCCCAGGTGGTGTCACTCATAGCGTCCCCTTTTGTCCGGTGATTCATACGCCACAACAGTTATCTCTATCAGTCGCCGGAATAGACTGCGAGACGGTTGGGCGGAGTAGAACTGTCGTGGAGCCTACGCCGCTTCTCGAATCACCGGCATGCCGTCAGATGGAGCAAACGTAATACTCCGCCGGACAACGCGCACGGTATGTCCCGGAACTGACCGGAGTGAGACCCGAGACAACATCTGGGCGAGGACGATCTTCATCTCATACGTGGCAAAGGCCGCACCCAGACAGTGGCGGACTCCTCCGCCAAAGGGGAAAAAGGTGTAGGGATCCACGCGTTTCCCAACAAACCGGTCGGGATTAAACGTCTCAGGCTCGGGCCACAATTCCGGCCGCCGGTGGGTGAGGTAAACACACGGCGCAGCCACACAGTCCGCAGGTATTTCATACGCTCCGATCCGGGTGGGCCGTTCGAGATAGCGAACTACGACCGGAATAATAGGATTGAGTCGAGCCGTCTCTTTGATGGTCGCATCAAGATACTCAAGCTCGGAAATATGCTCGGCCCGTATGGGACCCCCTCCAACCACGCGCTGGAGCTCGGCGCGAACCTTTTCGAGAACGTCCGGGTTTTGCAATAAGCGGTGAACGACCCAGGACAACGAAGTGGCGGTGGTCTCGTGTCCGGCCAGCAGCATGGTGATCATCTCATCCCGCAGTTCTTGATCGCTCATGGGCTGCCCATCTTCGTCTCGGGCTTCGACCAGCATGGCCATAATATCGGTGCGCCCGTTTTGTGCGGCGGCTTTGCGTTGGGCAATCTGCTCATACAGCACCCTATCGATCTCGTGGCCGAGTTGACTGATGCGTTGCCACGAGGTGAGCGGTCCCAGGTTGACTTGTAGCCAACGGATTAAGAGGAGCGGACTGTGCCCTACAAGCCTGAGAAACTCAAGCAGCAAGGACCGTAATTTCTGGAGTGATACCCCTTCGACCACGCCAAAGACGGTCCGCAGGATGATGTCCAGCGTGATCGCCTGCATGCGTTCGTGAATGGGGAAGGACTGTTCCACCGGCCAGTTGTCAATCGACCGATCTGCGGTCTCACGCATGATATCGCCATAGAGGCGCATGCGTTCGCCATGAAACGGTGGCATGAGCAATTTGCGCTCCCGTTTGTGGCGCGTGCCATCAAGCAACAGTATGGAGTTCTCACCCAAAATCGGTTTGAGGACCACATTCCCCCGACCCGCCAGGGCCTGCTCAGGCGACGTGGTAAATATCTGTTTAATGGCAACCGGGTCACTGAAGAACGCAATCGGCGGCGTATTGAGCAAACGCATAGTGAAACATTCACCATACTCTTGGGCATATTTCCGCATGATGGGGATGGGCCTGCGAACCCAGTTCAGCGTTTGGAAGAGCCGGGGGAGCTTCGGACCGGGGGGGAGGGAACTCATGAAAAAAATCTACGGGACTATGAGGCGAAGGGCAAGGCGGGAACAAAGTCTTTGCTGGATGAGAAGACTTTTCCGTATTGTGGAGCCCTACGTTTCAGGCTTATAATGCATCTGCAAACCTCTGGGAGTGAAGTCAAAGTGCAACTGCTCCGCACTGAAAAACAGAAAGATAATCTCGCAAAGTTCTTCTAGGATATGGCAAAAGAGACTTTTGCCGTCCTCGTATTGATGCCAAACCAGAGGCCGGAGAGGTGATTTCTCTTTCGATAGGAACTCTTTCTGGCGGGGTCCTCTTATCGGTCGGCTACCTTCTCGACGGATTGGAGGTTCAGACATGAGCCCGGCACAGGCACTCACTGCCGTCTTTTTAGTTTTCCTCGTAATGGGGCTGATCGGTTTGTTTATCGTTTTTACCGATAGGGGGCTAAAGTGGAAGAAATAATGCTCTCCTGGGCGGCCGCCGCTCACGTGACTCCTGTCCCCTTCCTCACAGGATGGTCTCGTACAGCGTAACCCGATCTCTCAGGCTTAAATCACCCCCTCTTCTTTGAGCGTCCGAATCTCGGCCTCGGACAGACCCAGCAAATTGCTGTACACCAGTTCATTATGCTCGCCCAGATTCGGACTCGGGGTATCGTTGGGAGGCTGCTGGTCGTTGAAGCGCCAGGGCGCGCCGAGCACGGTGACAGGACCGGCGGTAGGATGATCGATATCCTTGAGGATACCGCGTTCGCGCAGGTGAGGGTCGTTGAGGACTTCTTCGACCGTCTGGACCGCCCCACAGGTGATATCCGCCTCGCCACACAGGCGCATGATTTCATGCTTTGGGTGGTGTTTGGTCCAGGCGTTGACAATCTCATCCACCTCATCCGCATGTTTGGAGCGAGCCCTATTGGTCGCGAAATTTTTGTCCTGGGCGATATCCTCACGTCCCATAAGCTGACACAACGCCTGCCAGCGCTGGTTGTCTGAGGTCAACAGTAAGACATAGCCGTCACTGGCGGGGTAACAATTATACGGAGAGAAGGCCCGGTTCGGAGCCCGGTTGCCGGCACGCTCATAGCTGCCACCTTGGGCGCGGTAGGCTGAGATTTGAGCGGTCAGCGGTCCAATGGCCGACTCAAACAGTGAGGTCTCTACTTCGAGCCCCTCTCCGGTACGGTCGCGCTGGTGCAGAGCGGCCAGCATGCCGGCAGCAAAATGGATGCCTGCCATAATGTCCATAATCGGGGGCCCGGCCTTCATCGGCGGGCCGGTGGGATCGCCCGTTGTGCTCATGATGCCGGATAACGCCTGGACAATGGAGTCAAACGCTGGATAGGCGCTGTACGGGCCAGTCTTGCCATAGCCCGAGCTCGACGCGTAAATAATGCGCGGGTTGATACGCTTCAAGTCCTGATAGCCCAGCCCCAACTTGTCCATGGTCCCGGCGGTAAAGTTCTCGACGACAATATCGGCCTGTGTCACAAACTGTTTGAACAGCTCCTTGCCGCGTTCGGATTTGAGATTCAGCGTAATGCCTTTTTTATTCGAGTTGAGCATCACAAAGGGATAGCTCTGCTTTTCGGCGTCTGGAATCGGAAAAATGCTGCGCGCGCGCTCACCGTAGGGAAGCGGCTCGATTTTAATGACTTCAGCTCCGAGCAGGCCTAACACCTGGGCGGCATAGGGACCGTTAAAGACGTGGGTGAGATCAAGAACGCGGATATCATCGAGTGCTCGCATAGACAGTTCCTCTCATCAGCGGTGAGCTATCAGCCGATGCGGGGAAAGGCAAGCAAGCATAGGGGATTTTCTGAGAGGAGAAGAAAGGAGTACAAAGAGGAGGGGAAACACCCAGGAGGTGGACCATGCTTGATCTCATCATTAGCGGGGGAACTGTTGTGACACCCGATACTGCGGCGGAATTGGATGTGGGTATTGCCGGGGAGCACATCGTTGCCGTGGGCCAACTGGGAACCCTGAATGCCGAGGCTGGACGGGTGATCGATGCAACGGGAAAGATCGTCTTGCCGGGTGGGATCGAGCCGCATGCGCATATTGGCATTCCCGTCCCGCCAGACTGGACTGGTCAGCCGGACGTCATGACCCAACCACCTGAGGCCGCCAGTCGGGCGGCCGCGTTCGGTGGGGTGACGACTATTATCGATTTTGCGGGGGATCTGTCCCGCAAGGCGCTGCGTGGAGAACGCCGCCGCCCGCTGCTTGAGGTGCTTGAGCGACGGCGGGCCGTTTTTCGAGACCACTGCTACACGGACTTCGCCTTTCATTACATGCTTGCCGGGGAATGTGGCCACCAGGCCGCGGGCCAGATTGCCGAGGCATTACAAGAGGGTGTGGGCAGCTTCAAGATTTTTACCACCACGGAGGTGCGCATCCCGTACGGACATCTGTGGGAGATTTTTGCCGAAGTGGCCAAACACGGCGGCATGATGGCCGTCCACGCGGAAGAGGACGAAATCGTGCATTATATGCTGGAGAAGCTCAAACGCGAGGGGCGCGACCAAGCCCATAATATGCACCTCGTCCATAACAACCTGTCCGAAGATCTGGCCTTTCGGACGATCATTCGTCTGGCCGAGCACACCGGCACCGGGGTGTATTTCGTCCATACCACGGCCAAGGAAGGCGTACGCGCCATTGCCGAAGCGCGCCAGTCCGGACAACCCGTGTACGGCGAGGCCCTGCATCACTATCTGCATTTCACCTGCGAAGATTACAAGAAGCCGGACGGCATGGCGGTTCATACCTATCCGGCGCTGAAATTCTCCGATGACCGAGAGGCCCTGCTGGACGGATTGCTCGACGGACAGCTATGCACCACGGCCACGGATGAGTATACGACCTATAAAGGTCCCAAACTGTTCAGCGATCGTATCGAATCCATCTGCGGCGGGCATAACGGCATTGAGACGCGCATTCCGGTTGCATTCACAAAATGTGTGGTCGAACGGGGCATGTCGCTCCCGCGCTTTGCCGCCATCATCGCCACCAACGCGGCCAAGATTCTGGGCCTGTATCCGCAGAAGGGCGCCATTCAGCCGGGGAGCGATGCGGATATTGTCCTGCTCGATCCTCAACTGACCAAAACGTTGGCGGTGGAGGATCTGCACGCCGACTCTGACTACAGTATTTGGGAGGGATTTACGTGCCAAGGCTATCCGGTGATGACGCTCTTGCGTGGCAAGGTGATTGTCGAAGACGGCAAGCTGCTCGGCCACTCGACGGATGGGCGTTGGCTGAAGCGCAAGGTTGGGGGGGACGTTTTGGTTCGGCCCGCTCTTTGATGCTGTTGTCCGTCTGACAGGTCATGACTACGTGGGACCCGCAACAATACCAGCGCTTTCAAAAGGAACGCGCCCAACCGTTCTTCGATTTAGTGAATCGTCTTCCGGATGGCGAGGTGACAACCGCTGCCGATCTGGGCTGCGGACCAGGCACGCTCACGGCGACACTGACCGAACGCTGGCCGCGCGCGACCGTGTGGGGAGTGGATAATTCGCCCCAGATGCTGACCAAGGCCAGGGCGCTACCGGCTCAACCACAGCTGCATTTTGTGGAAGTGGATATTGCCGAGTGGTCCCCGCCGCGGCGGCTGGACCGCATCATCTCGAACGCGGCTCTGCACTGGGTGCCCGAGCATCAGGCCGTTTTACAGCGACTGGTCAGCCTGCTGACTCCACACGGCGTGCTGGCGGTGCAGATACCAAACAATCATGCCGAGGCCGCCCACCGGATGCTGCGTGAGTCAACGCAGCAAGAGCCGTGGAGGTCGCTGCTGGCCGGCGCGGAGGAGCGTTTTACGATACAGACTCCCCACTGGTACGCTCACACGCTCCACAGTCTCGGGTGCACAGTTCAGGTGTGGGAGACGATTTATTACCACCTCTTGCCCGGTGAGAATGCGGTCCTGGAATGGATGAAAGGCACGGCTTTACGACCGACGCTTGGACGCTTGGGCCAACGCCTCGGTCGGGACGGGCAGACCGCATTTCTGGATATGTACGGCCAGAAGCTCGCCCAAGCGTATCCGGCCGGCTCGAACGGGACGCTGTTTCCTTTTCGCCGGTTGTTCTTTATTGCGCAGCGCGATGAGCCCTGATACCACTCCGGGCCACCCTGCCGCTCACTTGGGTATCACGGAGTCGGCTGAGTCGAGCAAAGCCAACGAGAGGGCAACCCACCACCAGCGGTGTTGAGAGGGTATTGTGTCAGACAGCACGCACAAACGCGCGATTTTCATTCTGGCCGGAGCGGTGTTTGCCACCATGCTGGGGAACGGCATGGTGATGCCTTTCATTCCCGTGTATGTGGCTCAATTCGGCCTGGGCGGCCTGGGAGCGGGCTTGCTATTCAGCGTCCATGCCGCAACCCGGACCGTGTTGCTGCCGTTCATCGGACGCGCGTCCGATCGCTGGGGCAGACGCGGCTTTCTGCTGGTTGGGGTGCTGTTCTACGCCTTGGCCTCCCTGGCCTATCCCCTGGCCGACCGAGTCACAGCCTTTGTCGGCATTATGGCGGTCCACGGCACGGGCATGGCCATCGTCCATCTGGTTTCTATGGCCTATGTCGGCGACCTGGCACCGCGTGGTGAGGAGGGCCGGTATAGCGGCTATATGAATACCGCCCTCTTGGGCGGGATTGCCGGTGGGCCTGTCCTGGGGGGAGTCATTCGTGACTTCTCTTCCATGTCGGTCAATTTTCTGGTGATGGGCATCCTGAGCGGGGTGTCCTTTTTCTTGCTGGCGGTCCTGCTGCCTCCCGTCGAATCAATCCGGACCGGACCGAAAAAACCCAAGCCAGACTCCACCACGCCCTGGCAATTACTCTCCTGCCGTCCGGTCGTGGGGGTGGCGAGCTTTCGGCTCGCCTATGCGTGTACCAATGCGCTGATCTGGATATTCCTGCCGGTTCTTGCCGCCCAGCTGTGGACCTTATCCACGACACAGATCGGGCTGTTAATCTCCGTCAATGTGATGGTCAGTACCGTGCTGCAAGCCCCCTGCGGCCGTCTTGCCGACCGCAAGCGGAAGGTTGTGCTGATTGCACTGGGTGGGGTCGGCAGCGCGCTTGCCCTGGCCGCCTTTCCGTTTGCGACCGTATTCTGGCAGGTGCTGGTCCTTAATATCTGTATAGGTGCCTGCTACGGCTTGGCCTTCCCGGCCCATACCGCGGTCGGCATGGAGAACGCCGGCCCGTATGGCATGGCTACCGTCATGAGTCTGCTCATGATGTCGCACGGCGCCGGCATGATGGTCGGACCGTTGCTGTTTGGCGCGATTGCGGATCAACTCAGCTTGGCCTGGGCGTTCTGGGCCGGCGGGTTGATCAACCTCGGCCTGATCATCGCCTGTTGGCTGTTGCTGGTGGGAACGCCGACCAAGTTGGAAGTCGAACCACTCCGGCCCGTGAATACCGATCCCGTCGAGGCGGACTGATCCGCCCCCCATCCATTGTCTGTGTGGCTCTATTGCTCAAACGGATTGGTATTTCCCAAACCCAGCCAATAGTGCGTCAAAGGTTTTGGGCTTATACTTTTCAAACCCGACACCATCTACAAAAACAAAAGCGTATTCCGTCTTTGTCTGCACTGTGTTGATGTCTTCACACCACTGCCGCAGCCGTTCCATCTTCGGCGGTACGTCCAGGTCTTCCTGTCCTTTGGTTTCTACAACGACAACCCGCCCATTCGACAAATTCACAATGAAGTCCGGGTAATAATTCGAGATGTTGCCATTGGCATTCACATAGTCCAGTTTAAAGTTCACCGCGAGATAATTCTTCGTATAGGAAACTACATCATCGCATTGCTCTAAAAAATTGGCAAACGTCAGTTCAAACTGGCTGTCACCGATAACGCGATTAAACACGCTCTTCCTCGGTATGAGATAGCCTTGATTCTTCACCACAAAGGGTCGGGTTTGGCGCAGCTTGATCGTGTCCTGTATCCGGGCATCGCCTTTATCTTGAATCGTCAACTCATTAACTGCCCGCTTGAAGCTCTCAATTACAGTCTTGGTAGTAGCTGACTCCGACAGATTGCGCAGTGTATTCGGCGCCTCCAAGTCTACCGTTTGGTCAAACAGGGCATCCCGCACGAAGCTCTTCACCTTGCCGTAGAGCACATCATAGCCGCTTACCAGCCGAAGCTCCTTCATTACGGTTTGGGCAAAATAGCCGATGACACTTCGATAGTCAGCGACCCCTGCGCTGTCTAGCACTGTGGTATGGGTCACTTCCCCGGTGGTAATATCCTTGAATACGATCTCGCGTTGCTCTTCCTGGCTAAATTGCCGATAGACAACTGGCGTGAACGACATTGCTGTGGGGTTCAGAGCGGCTAGACTCTTATATTCCCGATAGGCTCGCGGCGTCAGTCTCGGAATATCGATATCCAGGGCGTCGATATCTTTGTCTGTATTAGCGGTGTCAATTTCTATGACCAACGGCGTCTTCGGGTCCGCTCCTGCGCCCATTGCCTCGCGTTCAAGTTCGACACCTTCGGACTGAATCGACTCAACGAACTCCATAAAGGCATCGGTGCCGACCACGCTGACATATTCCTCGGTGTCGCCCGGATACATCTTGCGCAAGCCCCGGCCAAGGGTCTGCTCGGGTAAGATATTACTCTTAGCTGAGTACGCTCGTAGCCCGACAATCGTTGTCACATTGCGCACATCCCAGCCTTCTTTCAGCATAATCACAGACACTATCGCTTTGTAGGGACTGGTTACTGTATCAATCTCGTTCGCCTGCTTGCGCAACTGCTCCACTTCTTCCTTTTTCTTGCCTGAAGTCGCTTCGGAAATCTCACCATTGTTCTTGGTGTGAATGGTCAGCACTGCATCTTTCAAGTCCGGGTGGCGGTTCTCCAGATACTCGGCTACCTCATCGCAGTTGCGGGTATCGTCCGTCATCACGAACAGAATCGCCTTTTTGCCTAATTTGTTGTGTTCTTCATACGCCTTGCGCCATTCAATGACGCCAAGGTCAAGGTAGTCAGCATATTTCTCGGTAAATTTCGCACTCTGCTGCTCAGACAGTTTCGACCGGCTTGCGGCATCCGGTACTACCGGATGCTTCACCACATTCTGCGCAATCGCCTCCACCATCGGATAATCCGCCACCGTCTGCACGAAAATCGCCCCGTTGTTGTGCTTGGGCGTTGCGGTCACATCCACCTGCAAACTCAATGCCCCCCCTATTTTGTACAAGGCGATTGTGAATGTCTTGAATTGACGTGAACCACGCCAGCTTGTTGTCGTGGATATGATGCGCCTCGTCGTTCAGCACCATGAGTTCGTCAATGTCGCGCACGATGTCACCGAGGTCTATTTTGGAACCTGTAGTCGTGCCGGTGGGCCGTTTACCCAGAAAATATTCTCTAGCGTCTTCGTCATCGTGTAAGGGTGGAATGTCTTTCCCTGAGTAGACGCGGTGGATATTGGTCAGGAATATATTGCCCGTTGGGCGGGATGCCCGCACTTCGTCCTGAAGATGCAGGGTCAGTTGAAAGTCATCTCTCCAGTTACACCCGTCGTAGCCGTTGTCAGGAATGACCGGGTCATCGAAGAAGATCCGCAACCCCTGGAAATCCCTGTAGAGGCGGTCCAGCACAATAATGTTCGGAGCGATTACCAGAAAATTGCGCGATAGTTCGGAGGCCGGTTCATACAGCTTATGATAAAAACTCCACGCTAGCGCTAAACTCAGGACCTTGGTCTTGCCGCTGCCGGTGGCCATCTTGACCACATACTGTCGCCAGCTCTCATCGAACATGCCGCTGGAGACCACACCACTAGCGTCAAAACGCATCAAGTCGTATTTGTCCTTCGCGCCCACCACATCGTACAGGTAAATGATGGTTTCCAACGCCTCCCGCTGGGCGAAGAAGTATTCAAATTTTTCCATGCTACCGTCTGCTCTCGGCAACAAATGCGGCTCCACAAACCACCACTTGAGCAGGCTCTTGCTGGTATCGCTGGCACCCACATAGCCGCTGTCTCGGAATTCCTTAACCTTTCGACGCAACTGTGCCACAAGCGGCGGCATTAGCTTTTCCACGCTGGTATCGCGTAGCGCTTCGTCCGCGGGGAACCAGCGAAGCTCCGGGTCAAGAACCACGTGTGGGGAAGCGGGGAAGTCAGGGTGGAGGGCCATTGTGGGATTGCAATATCAGCCGGGGTTATGGACAGAGGTCTTTCCTGAGCAGGTGCTTATGTCCTTTGGTTTGATAAACGTTTCCTCCAGTAATCGTTTTGAAGTCCGCGTGTAGATTTTCATCGTCTGAGATTAGTAACCGAACCCTGGCAGCTTGAGCCAGAGCGATGATATCCGGGTCATCCGAGCGTAACTCTGGCAATCCCTCCTTCTCCCGGGCAACGTCTTCTACGGCAACATTCTTGAGTTTACCGGCCCGGCGGTACTGATCGAACCGACGGCCCACATTCGGAGACTTCTCTAACTCGACCTTCATTTTGCCTATCGGTGAATAGACAATCTTCCCGTTCTTTTTACCCATCCAGTCCCTCACAGGCTTCATGTCTGCATTGTTTGGATCAAGAAATAAGCCATACATATTTGTATCCAAAATGAGGCACATGGTTCTACCTTCAAGCAAAACCGAGCAGTTTATCGGATTCCTGGAGAAAGAATTCCCGATAATTGTTCGGCGCACCAACCAGATTCGCTTGCTCGTCAAACGCGATATTGTGGACCTTGACGCTGTTACCAGAGGGTTCCAGGTAGATAAGCGAAACGTCTTCCGGCGCTATTCTCTTTTTCATGATCTCGATACGAGCGCGGTCAACCATGTAGTCGCTATGTGTCTCGACTATAAACTTATGCTTCCCCTGTTTGACCAACTCCACCAGCAGGGACGACAACTCTGCTTGCCCCCTTGGATGTAGATGAACCTCCGGCTGCTGCATTAAAAAAGTCGTTCTTTTAGATTCGCTGAGAATTCGTACCAAAATGGGAAGGAGTTGGTTCACACCGTATCCCACATCTATCATATTCACTTTGGGACCTTTGACTTTGATTTGTAGCTGAAATGGATCGCCTATGGATTTTCCGAGTCTTCTGACATCTATGGCAGTAAACAGTCCAGAGGCTTTACCGAACTCGACTAAACGATGCTTCAGTTGTTGCCATGCCTCGCTATCCGCCTTGGACATATTCATGAGCCGGACAGGTATGTCACTCCCTTCGGGGGAAGCAGCTTCCTTGAGTGGGTTGTAGGTCCGTTGAGGCTTGGAACGGATCGGAGCAAAGCTTTGCGTTCCATAAAACGATGCTTTACTCCAAAGAGGTTGTGACTGTTTCAAAAAATTCTGAAATTTAACCTCACCGGGTGATAATTGAGGCAAGTCTTTGTCTCTGATTTCTACTCGCATCAAGAACAATAAATACTCTAGCAGTTCAAAGGCATGCCTGCCCAAAGACGACCGTATTGTTTCTACGGCAAATTTTTCAATTCGGTCAGTCCTCTCTAAAGTCACCCTGAAGTCGAGCCAAGAAAACACGCCTCTATTTGAATGGGCGTCCTGTTGTCTTGCTTCTTTGACAATGATTTCACCATTTTCAAAAATATATCTTTCCTCCAATACGACGGGTTCTGAGCCTTTCTCTCTTTCCATACATTCCAGGATGTATTCGATTGCTCCCTCCTCGGATTGAGACGCAACACCCAGCCGAAACCTCTTTTTCCTGGGATTCGACTTTCTAACAATGTCCACAAAAGAGCCCATCTGGTATGGTTCAATGTTGAAATCCAAACCATATGGTTTGTTTTCCATAAACGTGTCTAGTGCCTCAAAACAACCGAGAACGGTAGACTTTCCGGTGCTGTTCTCACCGACCAGGAAGGTCAGAGGGCGGATGTTGAATTCCTGCCTGCCTGCAAAGCAACGGACATCCTCAATTATTAGTTTTTGGATATTCACGCCGACACCTCCACAATCGCCATCGTGTCATTGCCGAAGATATCCACCACCTTCACGGCTATCTTATGCCTGCCCGGCTGGCATTCGTGGGCGACGCTTTTGAGGTCCAGGGAGCGGTCTTTTTTGGTGCGGAAGCTCTGCCATTCGTTCTCAAAAATATAGTCGCCCGTCCATTGCTCCGTGACCTCGCCCGTTTCCGGGTTCTGCACGCGGATGATTTCGCGTTTGCTCTCGAAATCGAAGTCCACCGACCAGTAGTCTATCCAGTCCGTCCAGTGGGTCGTCAATCGCTCGCGCTGGAATACGCCCTGTTTGTCTTTGGTCAACTTCACGATTTGACCTTTTTCGACCACGACCTTGCTGCCCGACTGTTTTTTGCCTAACGCTTCTTCTGCCTGGCTCATAGAATCCTGCGAGTAGAACACTGAAAAATCGGTTAGTTCCACTGCCACCGTCGCCGGCCGTCCTTTTTTGCCAGCTAGTATATGGGGTTTGACTTCGATGAACGACACGTCGTGAAACACCACCTGATGGCGCTCCACTGCCCGTTTATCAAACACCTCGGCGGGGATGTATTTCGGCGCGATATCTATGCCCTTGCTTCGCGCTTCGTCCAGTACGTTGGGGAAGAGGCCCATCTCGAACTCAAAGCCGAGAATATCCACTTTGGTGATATGATTCTTGCGGCACTCCAGAATAATCTCTTCCACAAACAGCCGCGTAACGGGTAAATTCACCGGCCCGACCGCTACGAGCCGCCCGGCTTTTTTACCGTGGAAGGCGGCGAAGTGTTCTACCTTCTCCGCCCGGTAGGCGTTGAGGATCAAATCAAGGAAGGCCGCCTCCTTTTCCTGCAACTGCTTTTGCTGCTCTTCCTCGCGCAGGTTGGGGTTGATGCCAACAAAATGTTGTCGTTCGTATTTTCCCAGATTCAGGATTTCAAAGGCGCGGTAGTCTTTGCCGTCGGCTTTCAACTGGCGTTGCACGCCGATCAGGCGTTTACGGGTAGTATGAATGGCGAACTTGCCCAAGTCGGTACAAATCCACTTGCGGTCCAGCTTTTCCGCCACTGCTGCCGTGGTGTCGCTGCCACAGAAGAAATCGGCTACAAGGTCGCCTTCATTGGACGAGGCTTTGATGAGGCGTTCGAGCAGGGCTTCGGGTTTTTGGGTCGGATAGTCAACCCTTTCATCGGCCATGGGATTGACTATAGGAATATCGACCCAGATATTCTGAATCATTTGTCCCGGATAAGTATCGGCATAAATCTTTCTATATATCCGAGCGGTTGGCTTATCAGGCATAACCAACTCATTATTTTGATACATTTCCTCCATACGTTCTTTACCGTACAACCATCCAGTTTTCGGTGATTTTACTCCGTGAAAATCATATTGAAGATTTGGACGTACCAAAGGATTGACCAAGGGAGATTTCATATACTTCCGATCGTCACCATCATCGAACTTAAATCGCTCTTTGATGTATTTTTTTGTATTCTCGTCATCCTTTGAATAAGTCGGATTAAAAATTCGGTTCAGCGATTTTCCATAGAACAATAACGTGTCATTCGTTATACCGAACTGGTCAGAAGACCATGCCTGTGCTTGCTTCCGTCTCCAGATAATTTCATTTACGAAATTTGAATCATGAAACACCTCATTCAATACGAACCGAAGCGCCGCATTCACCCGCCAGGCGCAATGCACATAAATACTCCCATCCTCCGCCAGCAGGTCGCGCATGAGCATCAACCGTTCGTAGATCATAGCAATGAACGAATCGGTGCCCTTCCCCCAGGTGTCGCGGTAGGCGATTTCTTCGAGGATGTTGGGCTTCTTGGTGAGGGTGTCACCGCCGACTGAGATATCCATGGAAAAGTCGGCGCCCACGTCAAACGGTGGGTCAATATAGATGAGCTTCAATCCGCCCTGGACCTCAATCTCCTCGCGCAGCGGGCCGTTCTTGAGACTGGAGAGGATCAGTTTGTTATCGCCCCAGACGAGCTTGTTGGTCCAGCCCCGCAGTTGTCGTCCCCGTGCGTCAAAAAGCGCCATCTGGGCCGTGGTGTCTTGTGGCTTCTCCGCCCGTGGCTCGTCCACATGCTCAATAGTCTGAAACGGCAGCACGATAGTGCAGACCTCGTTGGTCTTGCCGTTCCAGACGAGCTCTACCTCGCGCTTATCCTTGAACAGCAGAAAGCGGTATTTCTCAGGCAACTCCTGGTCCGCTTCCAGAAACCGGATAATCTCCTGCTTTTCCTGCTCTGATAACTTCGGCACCGTGGTTCCCTCTCAACCCGTTATCGATTTGGCTACCCCTCTCCCTTGAGGGGGAGACACAGAGGGGGGTCTTTCTGTTATCGCTTGAGTTGGTTCCTGTTATTCATCAGTGGTTTTTCAACGCGGGTGGGACGCGGCGCGTGCGAACCGCAGGTCGAATTCTCGCTTGGCCTGTTTTCTGGTCTGGACGCAGGGTTGATACCGATGTCCGGTCCTCAACCAATCCCACAAGCCGCCTTTCTGAAACGGATTCAGCGTCTGGAAAAGGCCCAGCACCCGGGGCGTGGGTCGTTCGATTTGGAGCAGGGACGCCAGATCCTTCAGGATGGGGCCGGCAAGTATCAAGCGGGATTTCGTCCTTTCGTTCTCGACTATCAGATTGAGGGCCAGCGCTCCGGCCGGCGTGGGAATGTCCCCGCTGTCAACCATGATGGATTGAGAATGCTTGTAATCGGGAGTCGCTTTTGAAGCCCTTTCCTCCCGTTCCAGAAATTGAACCCAGTCGACTTCGCCGGACGAGGACACCCGGTACGCCTCTTCTTGGGGAGAGGAGCCGGCCCTGGAGTGGTGGAACTTCGTTGACAGCCGGCCGGTGATCACCTGTTTGGAATCGACGCCAACGAGTTGCAGAGCCAGCCCGAACCTCTGGCCGCGCCATTCCGCGGGCAGACGCATCTCCATTTTCTCGATGCCCAAACCAACGCCGTTCGAGCCGCTTAGTCCCGCGATCCAACCCACTATGACCTTGGCCAACACCAACGCGACCCGGCCTTGGCTTGACGGCGGGTTCTCGAAGAAAGCGTAAGCCTGCCGGTAGGCGCCGTAATTGCGCCCAGGTTCGGCGCAGAGATGGTCGAAGCGCAACAAGGGGCGGTCCCGGTCGGGGGCCGGCTGCTGCGCCAAGGCGCTGCTTGCGAAAATGATGAACGCAACGGTGCCTGCCGTGCACATGGCGCGGAGGGGAGTGGATGGAAAAAAACTGTTCACTTGTCACTCTTCACTGTCCACTGTCCTGGGGTATTGGCCTAGAAGAACTTGATGACGCTCCGGGCCACTCCGCCGCCCTCTTTCAACAGGTCGTAGGCCTCGTTGACCTGTTCGAGCGAGAACGTCTTGGAAACCAACTCGTCGATCTTGATCTTTTTATCCATATACATGTCGAGCAGGCGGGGCATGTCGACACGGGGACGGGTCGAACCGTAGTACGAGCCCTGAATCCGTTTTTCCATCAAACAAAAGATGTTCGGGTTGAGCGAGATGCGCGCACCGTCGGGCGACACGCCGACCACCGTGCACACGCCCCCGCGTCCCGTCATCTTGAACGCCAACTCGATCGTTTTGGGCGTACTGATAACCTCGAAGGCATAGTCGGCACCGCGTCCGCCGGTCAGTTCCATAACCGCCTTGAAGGCGTCGTCCTGGCCAGGGTTGATGGTATGGGTCGCGCCGAAGGTCTTGGCAAACTCCAGCTTCGAGTCGAGCAGATCGACCGCAATGACCTGCCGCGCTCCTGCCAGGGCACAGCCCTGAATAACGTTGAGACCTACGCCCCCACAGCCAATAACAACCGTGGAGGAACCGGGCTGAACGTTGGCAGTGTTCACCGCGGCGCCAACCCCGGTCATGGTTCCACAGCCCACAAAACATGCCCGGTCAAGCGGAATATCTTCCCGGATTTTTATGGCACAGCTCTCATGGACAATAGCCTCTTCGGCGAACGAGGCCGTGTACGCAAAGTGAAATATCTCGTCATTGCTCTTGCGCAGGCGGGTGGTCCCGTCCAGGAGCGTGCCGAGTGCTTTGGGCCGAGTTTCACACAAATGCGGTTTTCCCAGGGTACAGTAATGGCAGGTGCCACAGACCGGGTTGAAAGACAGCACAACATGGTCGCCTTCTTTGACCGAGGTCACGCCGGCTCCAATCTCAGCCACAACCCCAGCGCCCTCATGACCCAGAACCATGGGCAGCGGCATCCGCATATCGCCGGTCATGACGTGCAAATCACTATGGCAGGCACCGTTGGCCGCCACCTTGACCTTGACCTCTCCGGCTTTTGGCGGATCAACGTGTAAATCTTCAATCACGAGTGGTGTGTTCGGCTCATATAATACCGCAGCTTTCATGGCCATTCCCTCCTGTTGATACAAAATGCCCGACGCGGAACACCGAGATGATAAACGGCTTGAGGAGCGCTGTCCAGAAAGCCGGGCCGTCAGTGGTGAGCCTTTGTCTGTCCACTGCCACTCTTCACTGTCCACTGTTGCCAAACATTCCGTACTCAGGCAAAACGAAGAATATCTTACACAAAAGGAGACAGGGCTATGATTGCATTGGTTGCCAAGCTGACAATTCAGGAAGGCAAGGAGCAGGATTTTATTGACGCCATGAAGGACGTGGTTCCGGCTGTGCGTGAGGAGCCGGGCAACAACGCCTATGTGATGAACCGTTCAAAAGAAAACCCGAGCATGTTCGTGTTCTACGAAGAGTATACGGATCAGGCCGCTTTTGATGCCCATCGCAAGCATCTGGGCGAACTCGGGGTGGACCTGGGAGCTATCCTGGCTGGCGCGCCGACGCTCGAATTCTACGAGAAGGTGTACTAACCCCCATAAGGAAGAGCAGAACCTCGCGCTCCGGCGCGAGGGAGATTCGTCTGAGTCGGATTGACGGATGAGGGACGTGAAGACCAAGTGCAGGGACCAATACAACTCACCCCCCCCCCGGAAAAACTCGCGACAGCAAGGTTGCGATCTTCTCTTACCTCTGTCTGTGCCTGAATGTGCTTTTCTTCGGCTGTCTCCTCGTTACCGACCCGTGGACTTACTATACGGTAAGCCGGGAAGACTTCTGGGTGGAAAATCTCACCTCGGTCTGGTTTCTCCTGGCGGGTCTCCTGCTATTCGCCACGGCCTTGGCGGAGCGGAGTTCCTTCCGGCGCTGCATCTATATGCTTGGCGGTATTGCGATGGTGTTTGTCGCCGGCGAGGAAATCAGTTGGGGACAACGCATAGATGCGAAAGGCGCTTGACTTTCAGCCTGGCGAGACCCTCGTGGCCCGCATCGAGGACGAGCATTTAGTGATTGAAAAAGCGCAAGCGGTGGAACGGCGACTCCATGCGTACTTCCAGAAGTTCGAGGGTCGGAGCCTCGCCGATGAACTGATTGCGGAGCGTCGGAAGGAAGCACGACGGGAGCGCGCCGCATGAGTGCAGTGCTGGATGCGTCAGCCCTCCTGGCACACCTGCAACGCGAGCCCGGCGGCGACTCGGTGAGAGCCGTGCTCGGGCAAGCGGTTATGTCCACCGTGAACTGGGCGGAAGTCATACAGAAGGCCCCAGGCCCGGATGCCGACGCGGCTGGCCTCCGGAGCAGTCTCGAATCTCTTGGCCTCACATTCGAGCCCTTCTCGGCCATCCAGGCCGAGACCGCCGGCCGCCTCCGGTGATTCCCTTTTTTCGTTCCTTCCACGGACGGTGAAGACATGGGCCGTGAATATTTCTTTATCCTGTGCTGCCTGGTCGGACTGTCAGCTCTGGCCTGGATTGTCACAGTCCAGCATATGGGTGGAGCCGGGTATGCGTTGATGATGGGCAGCATGACCATGGGCATGCCGTTCTCCGTCCCCACTATGCTGCTGTATATCGCTCTGTGGGGGGTCATGATGGTGGCTATGATGTTTCCCGCTGTCGTCCCTGTGGCCGGGATATTCGCCACCATGGCCAGACGGAAACAGGAACAACGGCTTCCGTCTACGCCTGTCTGGGTGTTTGTGTCGGGCTATGCGGTGCTGTGGACCCTCACCGGCAGCGTTGGCTATGCCGCAGATCTGACTATGCAGACCTTGCCGGCATATTTCCCCGGGCTGAAGACCCATAGCATGCTCATCAGCGGTGCCCTGCTGATAGTTGCCGGTATCTATCAACTGACCCCCCTCAAAGATCGCTGCTTATCGCCCTGCCGCTCCCCTTTTGCGTTTTTGATGGCACACTGGCGCGACGGCTATGGCGGGGCCTTTCAGATGGGTGTGTCCCACGGGCTGTATTGCCTGGCGTGTTGCTGGAGTTTGATGATGGTCATGTTTATCATGGGGACGATGAATCTGGTGTGGATGGGGGCGCTCAGTATTGCCATCTTGCTTGAAAAGAGTCTGCCCTTCGGTCCGACGTTCGGACGTGGGGTCGGGGCTGCCTTGATCACGCTGGGTATTGCGTTGAGTATGGGAATGCTTGTGTAGTGGCGGGGTGAAAAGCCACACGTAGAACGAGGATCCTTATGAGGCTCGAAATTGACCCGAAGATGAAACAAGGTGTCCAACTCGGTCCGGTGACGGTGACCGCACAGGATATTCAATCCTTTGCCGAGGCGATGGACGATCTGAACCCGCTGTATACGGACGTTGAGACGGCGCGTGCCGCGGGCTACCCGGACGTTATTGCCCCCCCGATGTTTTGTATGCGGATGCGTGGCGGTAAACTGCTGCCCGAGGTCCCGCTCCCGTCCGGCTTCATGAGTCTACACGCGGGACAAGAAATCGAATTCCACGACGAGATTCTTGCCGGGCAGACCTATACCATTACCGCCCGGGTGGCCGATGTGTATGAAAAAACAGGCCGGAGCGGTCCCATGGAGATCATTGTTCGGGAGTCGACGATTACGGATGCCACGGGGCGAACCATTGTGACGATCCGCGAGCGACAAATCGTGCGCTCACCGGAAAAGAAAATCTAGCGCAGGCAAAGGACCAATGCGTATCAGTCTGGACCCCTGGGGGGGCGATTACGGCAGCCAGATTTCGACACCGCAGGCGGTCGATGAAGAACAGCTCTCCGCCCAAGTGACCGGACAGCAGGTTGAGGCCGGTCCGTGGCAGCCCCGGACACCTAGCCCTGAACAGATGCCGAACATGACTGCGGTGATCGACGGCGTCATGCGGGTGGATGCGCCCGCGGTCCTGAGTGACGAAGACACTCGCTTCCTGGCCCTGTTCGGATCGTACGCAGCCGGGGCGGTCGTTATTGACCGTCGTGTTGAGATTATCGAGGAACAGCTCGACCGCCTTTTTATTGTTGGCGGTCGGCAGTCCGGCCAGGATGTACTGGTTGCGGCAGGGACGGGTGGAAAGATTCCCATGCGCTACCGGAGCATGAGCGTATCTGACCTCACCCCGGACTCCTTACGTGAAAGCCTCATGACTGCAATGCGACAGGCCGAGGTCGATTTGGCCCGAAAGCTGTCCGGGAATGAGCGTCTCATCCTTGCGGACGGTAATCTGACCTTTTTAAGCGATAGCTCCTCAGTTGTTGGGGTCATCAAGACGATTCAACGTATGTACCTTGCGCCCCAAGAGGCAAAAATTCTCGAACAGCTTCAGCCGGGTAAACGAACACCGCTGTTCCAATTCTCTGGCAGCAGCAGGCGAAAAGGTTTTGAGGTGTTCACCTGTTATCTCCGTTTGGCGAATCCGCGACCGATCGAGCACCCATTTACCGGACTGGTGCGCTTAGAAGTAAAGCTTGGACTTGGTATTCAGCAGGCGGTCAGACTGTTAGATCAAGCCGCCCATGCTGTTTCAGCTCTGGCCTCCCGTGCGCCCAAAGACCCCCGCGCCCCCCAAAATTTGATTCCCATCGGTGGATTAGAGCGACGGCTGCGGCACCGCCTGGGCGACCCCAAGCTGGTCCGGCGGTGTATTGAGAAGGCCCTGCTGAACCAGGTATAGCCAAACGGAAAGGAGAACGCATGGGGAGAGTCATCGGCACGCAAGACGCCACCCCGCTCGAATTCTGGGTCTGGCTCGAAGAAGGCGAACCGATCCAGGTTGATGATGCCATCGTGGTTGAGACCGACTCGCCGAACGGTCCGCTGAAATTATTCGGTATGGTCGATATCGTCCGGGCCCGCCATCAGGGCTCGACGTTTGACTCCGACGTGGTTGAGGCGGAACGTGGTCTGCCCGTTGAACTCTCTATCGCCGCGCACGTCAAAGTGACCCGTTTGATACCGGAGTATTATTATCCGCCGATGCCGGGTGATCCGGTCCGGACGGTCGAGGGTGAGGAGTTCGCGCAAGCCCTATTCATGGACAAGATGGAGCGCAAGTTCCCGATTGGCCTGTCCCTGTCCCGCAAAGAGGTCGTATACGGCAACCTTGATTTTCTGAACGGCCGCAAGGGCGCGCATATGAATATCAGCGGCGTGTCCGGTATTGCGACCAAGACGACCTACTCCACCTTCCTGCTGCACAGTCTGCTGCACTGCGGGCATCTGACCGACGCGAAAAACACCCACGCTATTATCTTTAATGTCAAAGGCGAAGACCTGCTGTTCCTGGACAAGGCCAGTAACGTCATGGACGTTGAAAACGAAGCGCTCTACGCCCAACTGGGCCTGCCGGCAGAGCCGTTTGATTCGGTTCAATTTTATGTCCCGCCGACCGAAAACGCACACGGACCAATCATGCCCAAGGTCAGCTCCCGCAAGGCGGATGAGGTCACGCCCTACTTTTGGACGGTCCGGGATTTCTGCCGCCAGCGTCTGCTGCGCTATCTGTTTTCTGAAGGCGGGGAAGATGCCTCCTTGCTGTCAGCCCTGACCTACCAAGTTGAGCGCAAACTCCTTGAAGCCGCCGAAGCCGCCGAGAAAGACGGTCCGGGTCCGGGCGTGCTGCTCCCCTTGGGGGAGGAGCTGGCAGAGGACGATAGTCCAGCCCCTCCGATCGAAGTGCGCGATTTTCCGACCCTCCTCCGCGCGATGGAGACGCTTGCGAGTGCAACCAACCATTCGTCAGGCACAGTCGGCGCGTTTATGCGCCGTCTGTACAGCGCAGAAGACAAGGTCTCGTATCTTATCCGCGACCCCGCAGACTCCGACGCGATCCGGCACGCGATCAACTGGCGCAACAAGCAGGTGACCGTGGTCAGCCTGAGCGGACTGTACGAAGTTGGAAAGAGCTTTGTAGTGGGCTCTGTGTTGCAACAGATTCAGGAAGAAAAAGAAGCAACCGGGTCCGCGGAACCCTTGTGTTTTATCATTGTGGACGAACTGAATCGTTACGCGCCTCGTGACGGCTGGTCTCCGATTCGAGAGCGGTTGCTTGAGATTGCCGAGCGGGGACGCTCCAGCGGCACGATTCTGATCGGTGCGCAGCAAACCGCTTCCGAAGTGGAGCGGCGGATTGTTGCCAACCCGGCGTTTCGGATCGTCGGGCGGCTGGATGCTGCCGAAGCCGAGCGTGCCGAGTACGGTTTTCTGCCACCAACCTTGCGCAAGCGGGCTGCTATTTTAACCTCCGGGCGGATGATCGTGTCTCAACCTGACATTCCCACCCCGATCCCGATTCTATTCCCGATGCCAGCCTGGGCGACCCGGGCGGACGAACAGAAACTGCCGCCACCCAAGTTGAAGCTGTCCCAAGTCCGAGAAAGCGAGTATTAAAAATACGGGCATGAAATTTCTCCACACCTCAGACTGGCACGTGGGCCGGACTATTCGCAATCGCTCGCGGATGGATGAGCACCGGGCGGTGTTTGCCGAGATCGTCGATATTGCCAAGCGCGAGCAGGTTGATGCCGTTCTGGTGACCGGTGACGTCTTTCACGAGCGGCGCCCACCCTTGGCCGCCGAGGAACTGGTGGCGTACACCCTGGCGCAACTCGCCCGCGACAATATCGTCTCTGTCGTCATTCCCGGCAATCACGATGACGCCGCCCGCCTGCGCACCCTGAAACCGCTGGGCGATCTGCTTCACGTGCATATGATGACGGATATGAGTGAAACCCCGTCGGACCTGATTGTTTCCATTTCCCAACGAACTGGAGAGGAGCGGGCGCTGGTGAGTTGTCTGCCCTATCTGCATCCCCACCGCGTCCTGACTGCGGCCGAAGGAACCGACAAAAGCGAGAACGAACGCCTGAGTGTGTATCAAAGCATGGTGCAGGACTATCTGCGGGCCCTGGAGGAAACGACGCTACAAATGGACCCCAACGCGGTGTCCATCCTGCTGGCTCATGCCCATGTTTCCGGGACGGAGTTTGGAGGAGGTGAATGGCGCTCAAGCGTCTTTCCTATCGATCCGGGGATATTCCCCGGTCAGGTACACTATGTGGCCCTGGGGCATATGCATCAGCCCCAGAAGGTGGCCGGGACACAGGCCCAGGCACGCTATGCCGGATCGATCCTGCAAATGGACTTTGGCGAGCGGGGCCAGGACAAAAGCGTCTGTCTTATTGAAGCCCATCCGGGGAAACCAGCGGAAGTCTTACCGATTGCGCTGACGGCAGGCAAAGCCCTGCTGCGCCGGACGGGAACCGCCGCAGAAATACTGTCGCAGGCGGAAGAATTCACCAACGCCTGGGTTGAGGTCGTCTTAAAGCCTGAAGGCCAAACGTCTGCGCTGATCGAGCAAATCCGGGCGTTGCCGGGTGTGGTCTCACTCCGATTTGAAGAGACGCAGGCGAACGATTCTGGCGGCGAAACAACCCATAATCCGAAGGAGCGACCCGCGGCAGAGCTTTTCACCGACTATTACAAGTCAAAACGTGGCGCAGAGCCTGAGCCTCAGCTCGTGGTCCTGTTTGAGCGGCTGTATCAGGAGGTCAGCACCGCGCGGGACGAGTCAGTATAAGTATTCGCCTAGCCCGAACCCCGAACACCTAGTCCCCCATTAAAGCCATGCGCCCACAAAAACTCAGCCTCAAAAATTTCATGCCCTTTCGGGCGACAGGCGATCAGGTCCACGAAGTCGACTTTTCGCAACTCGATCTGTTCTCCATTACCGGCCCGATGGCCAGCGGCAAGTCCGCGTTGATCGACGCTATGGTCTGGTGCCTGTATGGCCGTACGGCACGCTATGGAGCGGACTCAAAAGGGGTGATCTCGACCGGTGAGCAGATGTGTGAGGTCGCGCTCGACTTTACGCTTGGAGCGCGTTGGTTTCGGGCCGTAAGACGGACAGGGAAGATCACAGACTCCGGTCTCAGCGAACGCGAAGGGGAAGAGTGGATACAGGATACGTCCGGGTCGGCGCTGCTCACCAGGCGGATTGAAGAACTCCTGGGCCTCGATTTTGACAGCTTCACCAAAACCGTCATCCTCCCCCAGGGCCGCTATGCCGAGTTTCTGACCAGCGAGCCGAAAAAACGGCGCGAGTTGCTGGCGAAAATACTCGAACTGGGTGTGTACGCTCGGGTGGCCGAGCAGGCCAAACTGGTTGTCGGTCAGGCGAAAACCAGGGCGGAAACGCTGCGTGAAACATTGGCCCAATACGCCGGCCTGAGCCAGGAGCATATTGCCCTTCAGAAAGATGAGCTTGCCAAGCTCAGCCAACACATTGAACAGGTTGCTCAGCAAGAAAAACGCTTGCACAGTGTGGCCCAACACGTCGATCAAATAGCGGGCTTGCGCAGTCGGGTGACCGAGCTTCAGACCGAAGTGCAGTCGCGCACTCAGGAGAAGGAGCTTGCGCAAAAGAGAGCTGAGGCGGCGACCGCCCAGGTTGCCGGCCTGACAGATGAATTGGCAAAAATTGGTCAGGAACGGGAAGCGCTAGGATACGACGCAGCGCGCCACGAGGTCGTCAAACGTGCGGTTGTCCATCTCAAGGAATGGGCAGTCGCCCGTAAGAAAGCCGTGCAGAAAAACGCGGTACAGACTCGTGTCCGGGGAGAAGTTGAGACGCTCGCCCAACAGATTGAGGCGTACACGCAGCAAGTCGAGCAGGCGCGGTATCAGCATCAGGCCCACACCGCCACGTTTGAGCAACTTATTATCGAAGCCGGCGACGTGACCACACTGACGGAAAAGCTCGGCGCAGCAAGACGCTGGAAAGAGCTGCAACAGGAACAAGAGCAACTGACCGCTCGGATAGATATCTTGGGTCAAAAGCACATCTCGACCCAACACACGCTGGACGACCTAAAGCGACAAGACGTGAGCCACGTGCAGACCATCCGAGAATTGCAAGCAAAACTTGAACGAGCAAAAGAAGAGGAGCGGCAGAACCGCGAACTGCGGGTCGAAGCTGAGTTCCTGAGTCAAGAATTACAAGAGGCGGTCCAGGCGGAAAAACGAGTGCAATCCGAATGCGAGATGGCCCGTACTGCGCTTACCCAGGCTGAAAACACCGCCCAGCAGGTCCGGCAGGCGCTCGCCCAGGCCGAAGAGCAGGAGCAAACGGCCCGCACCGTGCTTGCAGACAACCAACGCCAGCACGAAGCGGCACATCTCCAGGCTACGCTTCATGTCGGCGATACCTGCCCCGTGTGCCAGGCAACCGTCAGCCAAATCCCCGTTGCTCAAGAAGCCGGGGACAACCTGAAGATGCTTCAGGCTCAAATGGAACATGCCACACAGGCCGCTCAACAAAAACGCACGGAAGTGCAAGAAGCAACCACCGCAGTTGCCACACGCCGGACGAGACTTGATGCTGCGGAGCAAGGGCTGAAAGAACGCGAACGCCTCAGGCAAGAAGTCCAGAACAGCTTTGTGTCACGTTTCCCTGGATATGCGTCTCCTTCCGAAGTCCTTCAGGCTGTACAGACCCAGCAAGGAGAACTGAGCGTAGCACTCAAAGACATGGGGGCTCAGGTCGTATCCGCCGAGCAGGAAAAAGCGAGACTGTCAGGCCAACGTGAAACCGTACAGCAAGAGGGAGCAAAGCTCGCTGAAGCGCTGCGCGGGACAACCGAAAGGCTGGAGGCCGATACGCGCGAGTTGGCAGTGCTCGGACGTGAAATTGCGACGTTTCTTACCACGAATGGAGATCCTGAGCAGAGTATTGAGCAGCGCCGGACTACGGTCGTGCAGGCTGAGCAACAGATGAAGGCGGCGGAGAAAGACTTGCGTCAACTCGAAGCGAGGCTCAACTCCTTGCACACAACCCGGGTCCAAAAAGACGGGGACCTTAAATTGCTTGCCGCCGAGTATGAAGGTGCGCTGCTTCACGCTCGGCGCGAAGCGCAGGCCGTGCGGGCTGACCTTGGTCTGGCAGAAGACGTGCTGTTGCCAGAGACCGAAGACGCAGAAGGTGAACTCAACGCGCTGTCAGACAAGCAAGCCCGGTACGCAGACTTTTCGCAGCGCGAAGAGAACGCGCAGACTAAGAAGAAACAGGTCGAACGTCAGGCCGCCGAGGCGCAGGCTGACCTTCAGGCCCGGCTACGGATGTTGGACGAATCACGAGAGAAGCAGCGCCAAATTGACCGCCTGCTCGAAAAAGAACGGGAAAAACTTCAGGCGGCGATTGCCCAACACAACCTCACCGATGCCGGCGAGGACGGAGCGCAGCTCAAACCTCAACTCGAGACGGTCCGGGGACACATGCTGTCTCTCCAAGAACAGCGCGGGCGCTTAGAAGCGGAACACGCCGAAGCCGAACGGCGTTGGCAGGAGAAAGCGCAAGAAGAAGAAAAGCTGCACGCCGCACAGAGTGAGGAACGCCTGGCCTCGGACCTGCGTAAGCTCCTGGGCTCGGAATTTACCGACTTCCTCTCGCGGGGAGCCATAGAAGCCCTGATGCGCGATGCGTCCGCCCACCTGCAACGGCTCACCCACGGGCGGTATGTGTTTGATATTGCGTATCGGGGGCGGGCGATCACGCTCCAAATTGTTGACCACGAAGATCAGCGTCGCACCCGGCCCACCCATTCGCTGTCGGGCGGAGAAACGTTTCTGGCCTCGCTTGCTATTGCGCTCGCTCTGTCGCAAGGGTTTCGGACTGTCGCGACTGGCCGGGCGGCCCAGACCTCAACCGAATGCCTGATCTTGGACGAGGGGTTCGGGACGCTGGACCGGGAAGGCGTGCAGATGGTTACGGAAACCCTGCAGGAGTTGCGGGGCGAAGAAGGTCGGATGGTGGGCATTATTACCCATGTCGAAGAGGTCGCCGCGGCCATGCCCATGCGCATAGAAGTACGCAAAGGTGGCAGGACGAGCGAGATTACGGTATCAGGCTAGGCATTCACTACCCGGAAGAGAACGTCAAGGAGGAGGGTCATGGCACTGCATTCAGAAACGGTCGGCCTTGTCGGACAACCTGTTGTCAGCGAAATCGATCCCCGGTGGGTCATGTCGTACGCGGCCGGGCTCGACGACTATTTACCCTGTTATATGGACACCTGTCGGCCGGACGGGATCGTTGCCCATCCGCTCTTTCCGGTCTGTATTGAGTGGCCGGTCATGCTCGCCATGCGAGACAGTGCCCTGAAACGAGAAGAGGCCCTACGGGGCGTTCATGCCACGCACGACCTGGTGATTCACCGTCTTATCCGGGCGGGTGAAAAATTGACGACCCAGGCAACCGTGGCCGGCGTTGAACAGCGCAGGCCGGGGGCCTACCAGACCGTCCGTTTTGATACCCGAGACGCCGCCGGCCAGCCGGTCTGTTCGACCTGGTACGGAACGCTCTTTCGGGGGGTTGATGTCGAGGGGGAGGACATCCCGGTCTCCGACCTGCCAGCCCCATTGGAAGCCCTCAATGAATCCAGCCCGGCGAAGGCGGAAATTCCGGTGTCGATTTCGGCGGGGGCGGCCCATGTCTACACTGAGTGCGCGCGCATCTGGAACCCGATTCATACCGACCCGGCAGTCGCCGAGCAGTACGGATTGCCGGGGCTGATCCTGCACGGAACCGCAACGCTGGCGCATGGTATCTCCCGTGTCATTGCCCAGGAAACCGACGGTCACCCGGAACGGGTCAAACGGATAACCGGGCGCTTTGGTGCCATGGTGTTCATGCCCTCACGCCTGACCGTTCGGGTCGTGTCGCGGGAGGCGAGTACGGAGGGAGACGTGGTGCGGTTTGAGATACGGACTGAGGAGGGCAAACCCGCGGTTCGGGACGGTGCGGTTCTTTTGGGGAAATAAGGGATCAGTCAATAAGGACACGGAGAAGGAGGGGCGTATGCAACGCGGACTGATTTTTCCCGGAGGCGGGATGTCGCAGCGCGACATGATGGTCGTGGCCAAAGAAGCCGAAGCGGCCGGTTTTGATTCTCTGTATGTCACCGAAGCCTGGCGCAGCGCGTTCGTGCCGTTGACCGCGCTCGCCCTGGCAACCGAACGAGTCCGGATTGGTTCCTACGTGCTGAATGCCTACGGACGCAGCCCTTTTATTGCCGGCATGAGCGCGATTGATGTGGACGAGATTTCCGGCGGGCGGCTGCTGCTTGGGGTCGGCAGCGGTAACCGGCATATTAACGCCGAATGGCAGGGCGTCCTACATGAAAAGCCCTATCAGAAAATGACCGAGTATATTGAAAACCTCAAACAAATCGTCCGTACCCCCGCCGGCTCGCGCGTCTCATACCAGGGCGAAATTCATACCATGGACTGGGTGCCGGCAGTGACACCCGTTCGCGAGAGCATTCCCATATACATCTCCGCCATTTTCCCGCGCATGGTCCGGGTTGCTGGTCGGGTCGCGGACGGTATCGCCATGGGGGCGATATTGTCTGCGCCGTACGCACGTGACGTGATTCAACCTGCGGCCCGGAAATCTGCGGAAGAAGCCGACCGTGATCCGCACGCCCTCGGTTTCCTGATGGGCTCGTTTGTCTCTGTCCATGAGGAGCGTGAAGTCGCCCGCCAGGCCGCGCGTGAAGCGATCTGTCGTCTCTTCGCCCCCCTACCGCATCCGTATTACGAGTACATGCTGCGAGAGCAGGGTTTCTCGGCTGCCGCAGACGCGGCGTTGAAGCACGTCCCTGAGGGAAATATCCAAAAAGCGTCAGAGGCCATGACCGACGAAGTGGTCGATACCGTCACCATCGCCGGAACGCCCGAGGAGTGCCGCCGCCGTCTGTCCGAGTATGAGGGTGTGGTGGACGAGGTAATTTTTGTCAATGTGTCCTACTCGTCGGGGGCGGGCGTAGGCATGATGGAGGGGTATCGGAAATTGTTGCAGGTGTAGGAGCGGTTCCGAACCGCCCCTACACCGACTCTGACCCTAAGGCGCAAAGGTGTATACCATTTCCATCGGTAGGCCGAACGCGTCTCTTGCCGGATGGGACGGCAGGGTTTGTAGCCTCGCTGTTTCCGCCATCGCAGTAATCATAGCAACCATTGCGTCCACAACATCGTCCCGTTTTACTTGCTTACGCAATTTGTCCTGTGTCCGTAGGTGAGCCAGGATTTCCGTGATCTCCTGTTCAGCGGAATACTGGACACTCTTCAATACGGCGACACGTTCCTGGAAGCCTGCCAGCTTCTTCTTTTTGAAACCCATGGCCTTACGTCCGGCAAGCGCCCAGAAACAAACCTCTGGATGGACCTCACGAATGAGACGCTGCGCTTTCGCGTTACCGCGCAGTAACGTATCGACCTCTCTGATCTTCGGAAGGATATTGAAGGTCTGTTTGGAAATCTTGCCGCTACTCGCTTTCAGGCTGAGGCGCTTCGCATCCTCAAAGTCGTTTGCTTCAAGAACTACCCGCGCCGGCGCCGAAAAAACGCTGCTCTGCCGAGGAGGTCCAAGCACCTTGCGAGCGAACCGGTCACACTCCCGGCCACCCGTTTCGGGTTTGTCCGGCAAGCCTATTGGAATGTCAACGAAGATGCGGTCCGATTTGTCTGCCTTGCTTACCAATCCGTCAAGCTTCTCAACAACACCACAACGAGTTTGTCCAGACGGCTCCAACGCGACAAAGAACCAGCCTGCATGGCAACCATCGACGCCAATTGCCGTAAACGACCGCGCTCCATGGAAAGAGACGCTCCCGAGAACTGTTTTCATGGACGATGGACTCTCCTTAGCCCCTTACGGCATCGCGCGGGTGGCGGCATCTAAAACGTCAATCAATATCACGCGTGAAGTACGGCGTAGGACTCAGGCTACATACCGAAGCGCCTCTACTCTGCCGTTTGTATGACGCGAAGATGCGTTTGCCTGGAGCAACGCCTGATATACGCGCCCTCTACCGTGTCGTCCGAAACGATCCGATAGATAATCCGGTATCTGTTCTTTGCTACCAAGAGTGCTCGATACCTTTCAAAGGCATCGAACATAGCCGGACCCATAAAGGGGAATTCACCGAGGAGTTCCAGCTTACTAATGATCTGGTCTTGGACCGGAGAAGGCAGGGCTTCGAGCTCTTTGACTGCACGAGGAAGAAGTTTAACCCTTCTGTCCACTCCCACGCTCTTTTCTGGCCCGTCGCGCTTTGAATTCAGCGAGGTTTATACTCTTACCGGCTTGAGAGTCGCGTTCGGCTTCCGCCAGCCGTTCCCGCCAGTCAGGTTGGCTCATCTCCTCCAACGTAGCAACCATCCCGGCGTAATCTTCGTAGTTGACAAGCAAGGCCGCAGGTCGACCTCTTTGCGTAATCACGACGGGAGCCCGCGTCTTCTTTACGCGTTCAACAATTTTCTTGGCCTGACTCTGGAGGTCCGAGATCGGAACGATTGTTTCCATGAGAATATCTATAAGCCTGTCTATGTGGCTAAGTCTATAGCCAAGTAACAGAGCCAAACTTGTTACTGACTTACTCCAAGCCGCTTAGAGATTCATTCTATCTGTGCCTAAATGCCCGGAGCCTTAATCATCTCCATGATATTGATCCCGGACGGCATGACTTCAAGTCCGTTCGGAGTACGTCCACTCTCAAAGATTGCTTGCCAGTTATTTGACAGTCTGTTGAGATAGAGAAGTCTCATTGCGTAATCATTCCTCGTTCGAAAACGCTACATCCAGTCGGCAAACATAGCAGGACAGTCAGCCGACCAACGCAGTCTATGGATCAGGAAGAGAAATGGGCAGGGACTCACCCGATTTCCAGCCCTGAACATTTGGTCCAATCCCGTAGCGCCTTGGCGAACCGATACGGTTCGCTGCGTCTCACGTGTCGGGTATTAGGTATCCTCGTTTTTCTTGTCGATACCGTCAAATACCTGTTTGGCGATGCGCAGGCCGTTGACGCCGACCGGCCAGCCGCCATAGTGGGCGAGGTGGATCATGATCTCGTTGATCTTGTCCCGGCTGATGCCGATGTTGAGCGCGCCGCGGATATGCACCTTGAGTTCCGGGTCACGGCCCAGCACGGTCAGGGCGGCCATGGTAATCATCGAGCGCTCTTGAATGGCTAGGCCGTCCCGGCCCCAAATATCGCCAAACAGATTTTTCACTGTGATATCCAGAAAATCCTCGTGCATGCTGCCCGGTCGGGGCTCCACGCCGAAGAGTTCTTTCATCTTTGCCGCACCCTTTTGATATCGTTCGGAATCTGCCATATTCGCCTCCTTCCATCGTTGTGAGATACACGTTCCATACCCTTGCCTGGCAGGGGTCCGTTGTCTAGTATCAGACCGGCTGTTCTGTCGTCAAAACCGAAAAAGAGTGCCCAATGTCTCTTGAAATCAGCGTTCACGAACTCCAGGCCAAACAAAACGCAGGCGAAGATTTTGTACTGCTCGATGTCCGAGAGGCTGAAGAAGTGGCGCTGGTGCAGTTCCCGAACTCGGTGCATATTCCGATGGGCGATATCCCCAGCCGTTTGCAGGAACTCGACCCTGAGGCCGAGACTGTGGTCTACTGCCACCATGGGGTACGGAGTCTGCGGGTTGCCCACTTCCTGCATCAACACGATTTTGCGCGGGTCGTCAGTCTGGCGGGTGGAATAGACGCCTGGGCCAACGAGATTGACCCCCGTATGGCCCGATACTAAATCTGTAGTGAGATAGGAACACTATGAGTGAACATCCTTCATCCAGGCCCCAGACCCCGGGCCCCCTGCACGGCATTCGCGTGGTTGAATGTGGTCATATGGTTGCGGCTGCGTACGCGGGCAAGCTGATGGCCGACCTTGGCGCGGAGGTAATCAAAGTCGAAGAGCCGGGCGGCGACTTTGCCCGGCAGCGCGGACCCTATCCGGACAACGTTCCCCATCCTGAAAAGAGTGGGCTGTTTCTGTATCTGAATACGAATAAGCGTGGGGTGACGCTGAACCTGGAGACGGCAAAAGGCCGAGAGTTGTTCCAGCGACTGGTCAAAGACGCGGATGTCGTGGTCCATAATTATCATCCCATCCAGATCGCCTCCCTCGGCTTGGAGTATGAAGCCCTGGCCCAGCAGAATCCCAGGCTGGTCATAACCTCGATTTCCCCCTTTGGCCAAACCGGCCCGCACCGGGATTATACCGCGCACGATTTAACTATGTGGACTGCGGGGGGCATTGTCTTTCTGGGCGGACTGGGCGGGCGACCGGACCTGCCGCCTCTCAAGGCCGCCGGTCAACAGGCGGGCTTCCAGGCCGGGGTCAACGCCGGTATTGCCTCGCTGGGAGCCCTGTACGCCCGGCTCGGGACTGGCAGAGGCCAGCACATCGACATCTCGGTCCAAGAGTGCCTGGTCGCTATTATGGAGAATAACTATATTGCCTGGCCGTACGATCAGACGACGCCGTCGCGGCTGGGCTTTCGGTTGATTCCCCAGGACGTCCTGCCCTGTCGCGACGGTTATATTTATGTGCTCGCGGTTGAAGAGCATCAGTGGCAGAACGCGGTTGAGTTAATGGGCAATCCAGAATGGGCGAACACCGAACTCTTCCAGGATTTTGTGGCTCGCTCGGTCAACTGGGACGCCCTGAAAGCGTTGCTGGAAGACTGGTTGCAGGACAAGTCGGTCCAGGAAGTCTACCACGGGGCGCAGAAACGGCGCGTGCCTTTTGCGCCGGTTTCGACCATGGGTGATCTGCTCAAATCCGACCATCTCAACGCGCGAGGCTTTTTTGCTGAGATCGGGCATCCTGAAGCCGGCTCTCTTCGCTATCCGGGTGCGCCGTTCAAGTTTGCCGCCTCGCCGTGGGCCCTGCGCAGCCCGGCCCCGTGCCTGGGCCAGCACAATGCGGAGGTCTACTGTGGGCAGCTTGGGATTGCGCCGGAAGAATTGCAGTCCTTGCAAGAAACGAAGGTGATTTGAGAGCAGGGGCTAAATCCCCCATGAGAAGAAAGTGTGAAAAATCATGTCTGAGCAGTTACCGTTATCGGGCGTTCGTGTTACAGATTTTACCTGGGTCTGGGCTGGGCCGTTCTGTACCTTGCAACTGGCCCATCTGGGGGCCGAGGTCATTCGGATTGAGTCGGAGAGCCGCCTGTGTGTCACGCGGCGTATTCCGCCGGTTGCCGATGGGGAAGCCGGGCCAAACCGTTGCGGGTATTTTAATCAGTACAACCAGGGCAAACACTCGATATGCCTCAATCTCAAAAAATCAGAAGGGCTGGAGGTCGCAAAAAAGCTGGTTGCAGCCAGTGATATCGTTGCTGAGAATTTTGCCGCGGGTGTAATGGACAGGATGGGTCTGGGCTATGAAACCCTCAAAACGATAAAGCCCGATATCATCATGATTGCGCTCTCCGGCTATGGTGCGACCGGACCGGAGAGCCCGTATGTGTCCTACGGTCCGGCCCAGGTGCCGATGAGCGGGCTGGCCTCCCTGACGGGCTTTCCCGACTCCCGTCCGATGAGTGTGGGGTTTTCCTATGGCGACCCAAATGGAGGGCTGCACGGCGCGTTTGCCGTGTTGGCCGCGCTGATGCATCGTGCCCGCACCGGAGAGGGGCAGTATATTGATCTGTCGCAGTGGGAGACCTCGGTGGCTCTGGTGGGCGAAGGGATCATGGCCCAGGAGATGAATGGAGCCGTGCCACAGCGGATGGGCAACCGCGACCCGCATATGGCTCCGCACGGCCTGTTCCGCTGCGAAGGGGAAGACCGTTGGGTCAGCATTGTGGTGGCAGACGACGCCGAGTGGCAGCGGCTATGCGCGGTCATGGAGAAGCCGGACCTAGCCAGTGATGCCCGGTTTGCGACGCTGGCAGACCGGAAGGACAACGAAGATGCCCTCGAAGCCGCTGTCACGGTCTGGACCGCCACACGGTCCGCGGAAGAGGTCACCCGCACGCTCCAGGCCGCGGGTCTGGCCGCCTTTCCGGCCGTGACCAACAGGGAATTGGTCGAAGACAAGCACCTGCGCTCTCGTCCCTTCTTTGCCGAGCTTGAGCACCAGGAGGTTGGTGTGCGGCAACACGCCGGCATCCCGTGGCACTTCTCGGACACCCCGTGTCACGTCCGTCGGCCTGCGCCCTGTTTTGGCCAAGATACCGAGGATGTTTTACAGCGCGTGTTGGGCTATTCGTCCGACGAAGTCACCACCCTCAAGGACAACGGGGTCTTAACCTGAGGGCGGCTGACCTCCCCCTGAAGAACCATCCTAATGCGCTTTTCTCTCCGTTTTCTCTTTTTGCTTGTTGGGATTTGCCTGGTGCTCGGTGGCGTAATGGGCCCGGTCCACGCCCAGCATGGCGGCATGACCATGGAACTGTATGGAATGGTCAGCTTGGCGCCGGGTAGTCAGGTCGTGACGCTGGCCGTGGGAAAAGGAGAGACGCTGCGTTTTCGGGTCCAGGATGTGGAGAGCCGCCATGCTGATTTCTCGGTGGTTAATTTTCTGTCCGAAATTCGTCATCGCAAGCCGAGTCTGTATATCAAAGGTCCGGCGCACTATGTGGACCTGTTGCGCAAGGAAGAGCCCGAAAAACGCCTGCTCAGGCTCAGTGGTCTCTATTATGCGAGCGCTCGCAATTTCGTGCTGAGCCGGGTGCGGCCGGTCCGGCCGGGCGAGCAAAACGAGCGACGCTTCTAAGCTCCAATGTCTAAGCGCAGCATCTCCTGTCTGCTAGGCCGCTGCCGGAGGAGGACGGCAGGATGAGCGAAAAAAAGAAAGCGATTGTGGTCGGCGTTGGAGCCGAGGTCGGAGTTGGCGGGGCCGTCCGCCGTTCGGCTCGTTTGCCTCAGCCAAGGCGGCCCTGCGCTCTCTGTCGCAAACCATGGCGCGCGACTGGGGACCGCGGGGGATACACGTGGCCCATGTGATTATTGACGGCGGCATTAACGGCGACCTGCTGAACACGCGTGCCTCGCAGCTCAAGGAGCAGCGCGGGGAAGACGGTCTGTTGGATGTGGATGCCATTGCCGATACCTACTGGCATCTCTATATCCAGGATAAAATCGCCTGGGCCCAGGAAATCGATCTGCGACCGTATAAAGAGACGTTTTAAGCCTGGGTCCGGTGGGGGCTGAAAGAAGAGGGACGTATGGATTTTGGGTTACTGTTGCCGTTTCGGAATCCGAAACAATGGGAAGTGCCATTTCCGCAGCTCTACCAGGAGCATATCGAGCAGGCGGTCCTGGCCGAGGAGCTGGGCTACGACCATATCTGGACGACTGAGCACCATTTTGCGGATGACGCCTGGTCGCCCTCCCTGCTGCCAATCCTGTCCGCCATGGCCATGAAAACCAGCCGCATTCGGCTCGGGACCTATATTATCATCCTGCCCCTGCATAACCCGGTGCGAGTTGCGGAAGATGCCGCCACCGTTGACATTCTCTCCAACGGTCGGCTTGACCTGGGTCTCGGCCAGGGTTATTGGCTGAGCGAGTTCGCCAGCTTCGGCATTCCGCGCAAAGAGCGTGCGGCGCGGCTCGAAGAAGGAACCGAGATTATCCGGCGCTGCTTTACCCAGGCCAGTTTTTCTTTTGAGGGCCAGCACTACAATCTGCGCGAGGTCGTCCTGGCTCCCAAGCCCGTCCAAAAACCCCACCCGCCGATCTGGATTGCGGCGATGGCGGAAAAATCGGTCGCCCGGGCCGCGCGGCTGGGCTACCACCTGGGCGGCAGCGGTGGGGCTGACTTGCAGCACATGTATGATGCCGGACTCCAGCAGTATGGCCGTAATACGGACGACTACCATATTGCCCAACTGCGGGCGGTCTATGTGGCCGAGAGCCGAGAACAGGCCTGGGACGACGTGGAACCGCATCTGCACTATATGATGAGTTCCTATGACCGGCGCTTCAAGGAGGCCGATGATCTGCCCTGGAGTGACTCGGTCATGTCCACCCCCACGGTGCCACCGGTAGGCGAGCTGCGCCACGTCAAGGACCTGTCCTTTTTTCAGGCGCCGCTCATTGTCGGTACCCCGGACGACGCCATGCAGGAGATCGAGCGCTACAGCGCGGAAACGCGCGTCACCCATCTGGTGATGTGGATGCAGATGGCCGGACTCGATCCGAAGAAATCACAGCGCTCAATGGAGCTGTTTGCCATGGAGGTCATGCCGCATTTCCGGTAGGAGGAGACCCTCTTATGCCGTCCACCGCACGTGTTGCCGGTGTCTGTGATCCGGCATTCAAGGCCGTCCGCGAAGCGCTTGAGCAAAACCTGGCCGATGGCAAAGAGATTGGCGAGTGTGTTGCCGTTGTTGTGAATGGGAAGACGGTTGTTGATTTGTGGGGTGGGTATAAGGATAGGGCACGGACGCAGCCCTGGGAGCGCGATACGCTCGTATGCATGTTCTCGGTCGGAAAGCCGCTCTCCATCCTGCCGGTGTTGATCCTCGCCGATCAGGGTCGGATTGACCTTGACGGACCCGTCTCCCGCTACTGGCCGGAGTTTGGCCAAGCAGGAAAAGAGCACATTACGGTCAGCCAGGTGATTTCTCACCAGGCGGCTATTCCTGGTGCGCTCAAGGCTCGAAAAGGCGATGCCTACCATTGGGGAAAGATGGTCCGGGCTATCGAGGAACAAGAGCCGTTATGGGAGCCCGGAACGAGCGGGTGTTATCATACGGTTACCCTCGGCTATCTGACCGGAGAGTTGGTGCGCCGCGTTACTGGAAGAACCATCGGCCAATTCTGGCGCGAAGAAATAGGCCTGCCGCTCAACATCGACTATCATTTTGGTCTGCCCGCGGCGGAGCAGCAGCGGTGTGCGGAAATCTACGAAGCTCCTCACGGACCGCTTATGGATGCGATCCGGGATACGCGCACCCTCCTCGGCCAATGCTGGGTTCCATTGCCGTTACAGGACCACGAAGAGGATTTTAACAGCGAATTGTATCGGGCCGCGGAGATGCCGTCTTTTAACGGCCAGGGTGTCGCCCGTGACGTTGCCCGGTTATTTTGCAGCTTGGCCTGTGGGGGTGAACTTGAGGGCAGGCGTCTGCTCAGCCGGGCTCTGGTTGAGCATGCCATGACCGAGGCGTGGTATCAGACCGACGCGCTGGGGCTGACGTGTCGGATGTCCAACGGCGGCTTTATGCTGCGTAACCCCGAGTTGACCTCGTATAATCACAATCCCGGGTCGTTTGGACATCTGGGCCTGGGCGGTGCCATCGCTTTTGGCGACCCGGACGCCAAGCTAGGATTTAGCTTTTGTGGAAATCGTATGGCGCCAGTAGGCGACCTTGGGCCGTATGCGAGCCGACTGCTCCAGGCGACAGAGGCCTCACTGTAGGGCTGAAGTCCGTCCGTTCATCATCGGCACTCCATTCAGGAGATCAAGCGCGACAGCGCGGAAACGTGCATGATCCACCTGATGATGTGGATGTAGATGGCGGGGCCCGATCCGAAAAAATCCCGGCGCTCAATGGAGCTGTTTGCCATGGAGGTCATGCCGCATTGTCGGTAAGCGGGCGAAGTGGGAGAATGGGTAGGTATCAGAGCCGTCTCTTGGTATGCTGTAGGTGGAGGGTCCGATGACGAGTGTCTCAACATACGGACAGAGTCCGCCGCTAGTGCTGCATACGCGACCAGCCATCGACATGAGTCCTGAGCAATTCTACGAGTTCTGTTTGCTGAACCGCGAGTGGCGTATCGAGCGAACCGCTGAGGGGGACCTGCGGATTATGGCACCAGCCGGAGGAGGAACGGGCAGTCGGAATGCGGTCATCACCTCAATGCTGACAACCTGGGCGTTGCAAGACGGAACGGGCGTCGCCTTTGACTCTTCTACCGGATTTACCTTGCCGAACGGGGCAACCCGTTCTCCCAATGCCGCCTGGGTGCAACGCGCCTGTCTAGCAGTATTGACTGCCGAACAAAAGGAGAAATTCCTGCCACTAGGCCCCGACTTCGTGATCGAATTACGTTCCCCATCCGATGACCTCAGCAGTGTGCAGGAGAAGATGCAGGAATACCTGGATAATGGGACACGGTTAGGTTGGCTGATTGATCCCTCCACGCGACAGGTCTACGTCTACCGTCCGTCTACCACTGTTGAGCTTGTGGATAATCCGTCTCGCATGTCAGGAGACCCCGAACTCCCCGGCTTTGTGTTAGAGCTGACACCTATTTGGGAGCCGCCCTTTTGACCTTCTTCACCTACACTGGGGATAAGCTTGGAGCTATACAGGTTGCTCTTTCCTTCTCAAATTGAGAAGATAGCAAAGAGTGAAAATCATCAGCTACAAGGCCGTTCGAGAATTCGTCCAGTTGCATCCTGACGCTACGGTTGCTCTTGAAGATTGGTATCGCAAGACACGCCATGCCACCTGGACGACTTTAGCGGACACGCGCTGTACCTTTCGGCATGCGGACCTGGTGGGCCGACGCACAGTTTTCAATATTGCGGGGAATAAATATCGGCTGATTGCACGGATCAACTACCGAACTCAACGAGTATATATTCTGCATATCCTGACACACCAAGATTATGACAAAGGGGACTGGAAATGACCACTCTCTCAACTTTTGATGAGCAAAAATATGCTCGCCTGCTTTCCAAGGCGCTGCCGGTCAAGATTCGGACAGAGACGGAGTACGACCGGATCAACACACTTGTTCGTGAACTTGTTAATCGAGACGAAGAAGACCTCCCGCCTGAAGAAGAGCGGCTCTTGGACCTCTTAAGTGACCTAATCCAGCAGTATGATGAAGAGCACTATCCAGTCAAAGACCTTACACCACATGAGATATTGCAGTCCCTTATGGATGACAACAGCTTGCGGCACAAGGACATCTGGCAGCTCTTTGGTTCCCAGGGAGTAGCCTCAGAGGTGCTCAATGGGAAGCGTGCTATCAGCAAGGCACAGGCGAAGAGGCTTGGGAATTTTTTTCAGATTGATCCCGGAGTATTCATTTAGAAGGCGGGAGCGAGCCAATCTTCATCAGCGCGGAGGAGACGTGCTGGGACCAGCAAAATAAGGTCCTTGAGGTGGAAGGGGCCTATGTCTTGGCGGGACCCCACGCAGAACAGAGAGGCTCCAACGTATCCTTCATCGTCGCCCGGAATGGTGCTCTAAAACGCTATTTTCGTACCCCACGAATTGCTCTCGATGAGACATTTTAGGCGCTCAAAGTCTTTTTCAGCCGTTTACAACTCCGGGTGCTGCTTATGCCACTCGGTGGCTTGCTCATACGCATGGCCAACCTGGCAGATAGTCTGCTCGTCAAACGGCTTGCCGGCGATCTGAAGCCCGACGGGCAAGCCGTCCGTGTCAAAGCCGCACGTCACCTGAATAGCTGGTAGACCGGTGAAATTGAAAATCGGCGTATAGACGCTGAAGTCCGCGGAAACGATGCTCAGGCCGGGCGAGTCTTCAGCAATTTTGGGAGCCGCCCTTTTGAGATAGGACAGGACGCTTAGGTCTCCTATTCTTGCTCCCCTCTCTCTGTCAATAAACACATTGCTATATCGGATTGACTCCCTTTCCGATCTCCGGTATATGGCAATGCCAACAGCGTATAGCGACCCGCTGTGTCGGGTCGCCTGCTCAATAGAGGAACCTTTCAATGTGATGTTGGTAACGGCCCGGCATCCTTGGCGGGTACATAGCACCTCGTAAGGAGTCAGTCCATGGCCATTCTTCTAGTGATGCTCTCGTCTCTGTCTGTCCTGTCTATCTTCTCTTCCCAGCTCGTATGGGCTCAAGCCACGCTGGAAAACCCCCAGCCGAACTCATTTCAGAGTGGAGTTAGTGTGATCTCGGGCTGGGCGTGTGACGCGATTGCGGTCACTATTGGTATTGATGACGATGAGAACTTCGACGAAGATGCCGATGGGATTACCGATGCCGATGTCGAGATATTCTTTCCAGCCTATGGTACCAGCCGAGGGGATACGACAGGTGTGTGTGGTGACACCGACAACGGCTTTGGGCTGCTGTACAACTGGAATCGGCTCGGCGACGGGGTGTATACCGTGTGGGCAGCTTATACCGGACTGGATTCCGATGGGAACGCCACGCAGACCCTGTCTCCCCCGACCACGGTCACGGTGACAACACTCGGCCACGAGTTTCTCAGGGGCGTGGAGAGGGAAGCACGCTTTACAGGATTTCCGTCCGCGGGAGACGGAATCACTCTTCAGTGGGAACAGAGTCTCCAGAATTTCGTCATCCGAGGGACTACTGATGCAAGCGGTGGTAATGCGGGCGCTCCACCGAGGATTTTAGAGAACCCCCAGCCGGGGGCGTTTGTGAGTGGAATCGGTGCTATCTCGGGCTGGGTATGTGATGCCAGCAAGATAGAGATAGAGTTTGATAATGATGCGGCCAACAGGTGGCAAGCCGGTTATGGGACGCAGCGATTGGATACGTATGGTGTGTGCGGTGACACCGACAACGGCTTTGGGCTGTTGTACAACTGGAATAAGCTCGGGGATGGGATTCATACTGTTCGTGCGTTCGCTGACGGCGGAGAGTTCGCCAGCGCAACGGTCGCTGTGACCACGTTTGGAACAGAATTTCTCATGGGTGCCAGCGGCACCTTCACGGTCTCCGACTTTCCTCAACCTGGGGTCGATGTGGATCTCCTATGGCAGCAGAGTCAGCAGAATTTTGTCATTTCCGGGGTCTCCGGAGGCGGGTCTGAGAGGGTCAAAACTGGTTTAAATGCCCTGAAGGTTGGCAATGAGCGTGACGCCAACAACGCCTTTCGCCAAGTAACGATAAACGACCCAGCCGATACAACCGCTGGCCTCTATTATGCCGTGACCCGAATTCTGACAGAAGCGATTGACTCTCCCCAACTCAGAGAATTTGCTCGTCGCAGTGGTGTATCTCTTGGTGGTGATGCAAGCGATGTCTGCCTACTAGACTTCCCGCTCCCCGGGGAGATTCCGTCCGGGGCCCCTCAAACGGCAGAGATTTTCAATGCCCTTCGGGATGCCCTCGGACCGGAGATTGATGCCGCTCTCACGACCCTGAACGGACTCCCCGCCTCTCTCCAAGTTCCTTTTGTTCTGGGGGATTTGCCGCCCTGCTTGTCGATGATCGTTGATGATTTTGTCATCGAGATTGACCGGAGTGATGTGCTGGTTCTCACTGCCACCTTACAGGCAATCCGGGGCGTGTTAGAAGTTCTTGCCGCGTATAATGTGGATGGGAGCTTGCGAGCACTGGAAGCACCAACCTTGCAAGACGTATTGGCTACCGAACCAACGTCCTTTCCCTTGGTGTCGAGCGCGCATCTTTCTTCAGCACGGACGTTCTTTGACCAAGCCTTAGCTAATGCGAGTCAGGCTATTAGCTCGGTTCTGGCGGAGACGGATAGTCAAGAAGATGACCTGCTTGTCATTACTACTCTCGGGGATATTTCAGATGCCCAACGTATAATGCGGACGCTGGACCTCGTGCGCCAGTCCCTGCATGAGACCGTCGTACTACCAACAGATATTGGCCTCAACGATCCCGAACGACTTGATTTGAGTGTATTCTTTTCAGGTCGTCTCAGAGAGTTACGGCCATTATTGTTAGCTCCTGGGGGCACCTTTTCTGACCCAACTTTTGGTGGGATAGCGCCAGATTTCACTCAGCAAGATATTGAGAATTATATCCCGGAGAACTTTCTGACGTGGTTGGTGGGTGAATGATTGGTACGGCGCGGGTCTTCAGCGGGACCCGATTCGTACGCTGGCTGCTCTGTGTAAGCGTCCTGATCCTATGCTTGGGTGCTGTCCTGTTGGGTTTCTACAATGAGCGTGAAGAACCCATCCTTTCCCCCAAGGCAGGGACGAGCTTATCCTTGCAAGAATTTCGGACCACCTTTCATGCGAACGGCCGCCCCCAGTTGTACGTCTCTGGGGACTCATTACACGTTTCCAAAACGCGCTTTATAGGCCCGTTCCGCCTGGGTTTCATGCATACCCTCAAGGGGCGGAATATTGCGGTTGAGATCGTTGACATGGCGGAGTTTGAAGAGGCCCGACATGCAGACGCTTCTGCCTTTTCGCCTCAACACATTCTCTCCCGTCTCACTCCCAACCAGACATTGGGGGTCATATCCCGGATTGACTTCCAGCCTGTCTTCTTACAGCTCAACCGAGACGAGCAGTTTTTTCTGAGTCTCTCCGCTGACCGCGCGCGGGTCAAGCTCGGCAGTCCGAAGGTGAAGCTCCGTGGGCATGTCACGTTACGTTCTCATGCTGGAGAACGGCTCAGCGCGGAGGAGATAAACTGGAATCAGCAGCACAAGGTCCTTGAGGTGAAAGGGGCTTATGTCTTGACGAGGCCCCACGCAGAGCAACGAGGGGACAATGCTTCATTTATAGTTGATCGGCATGGCACCCTGAAACGCTATCCCGGCAACACGAACATCGTTCTCGGGCATGATAAGAGATCATAGACGCTCAGTATTTTTTTCAGTCCGCTACAACTCCGGGAGCTGCTTGTGCCACTCGGTGGCCTGCTCATACGCATAGCCAACCTGACAGATGGTCTGCTCGTCAAACGGCTTGCCGGCGATCTGAAGCCCGACGGGCAGACCGTCCGTGTCAAAGCCGCGCAGCACCTGATGAATGGCCGGCAGGCTGGTGAAAGAGTGGGGTGAAGTCAAGCCGGGGAGAGGGTCAGGATGAGGGGGCAAGACAGCACTGCGTCTCTATTGGCCGGCTTTCCAGATAGAGCGTGTCATAGCTCAGGTCCAGCTCACCGGGCCATTCCACTGAACCAGCCACCACGCGCACAGCGCGGAAGGCGGTGCGATTCCGAAGGCGCATAAAGACCCCCTGGCGGAGATAGGGCTTCGCGTCGAATATCCGTTGTTCGCCATTCTCGAACGTCACCTCCAGTTGGTACTCTTCCAGCGGGCGTACTCGTCTGACTAGGGGATTCACAGGCCACACTCCTACTTCAAGGGGTCGATCTTGAACACCTCTTCGCCATTCACAGCAAGCTGCCAATCGGCCAGTAATTCCTCGCGATGGATTTCAATCCACGCCTGTACCAAGCGTGCTTTCCCTGCTGGCAGGCTGCCGGCTAACCTCTCCCCATCGTCGATGCTGAACACTGAATGCTCTCCGGAATATTCTGCGTGCACGTGGGGCCTGTGATGCTGTTTGTTGTCATAAAAATACATTCGAATGACTATACCGTAGAACATAGACAAGATCGGCATGGATGTTTCTCCTCAAATCAGAAGTCCCAGATGAGAAATCATGGATGCCCAACGTCTTTTTAATCGTCTACAGCTCTGGGTGCTGCTTGTGCCACTCGGTGGCTTGCTCATACGCATAGCCAACCTGACAGATGGTCTGCTCGTCAAACGGCTTGCCAGCGATCTGAAGCCCGACGGGCAGACCGTCCGTGTCAAAGCCGCACGGCACCTGAATGGCTGGTAGACCGGTGAAATTGAAAATCGGCGTATAGACGCTAAAGTCTGCGGAAACAATACTCAGGCCGGGCGAGTCTTCAGCAATCCGGTTGACCTGAAAGCCGGCGGTGGGCAGCATCAGGACATCAACGCTGGTGTCGAGGGCGTTGAGGAGGGCGTCCCGCACCTGGGCGCGGACCTGGGTGCCCATCAGGTATTGTGTTCCACTGACCAGAAGACCGTAGGCCACAAAGAGCTTGGCGTGGGGATTATACTTATCCCCGCAGTTGCGTACATTGTCCACGTGGATGGCAGCGCACTCGGCAAATAGTCCCGGCCACTCAATAGCCTGGAGTTGGCCCAGCGTAATGGAAGGCACGTCGATAATTTCTGCTCCGAGGCGCTCGAATTGCTGCACCGCTTGGTTATAGGGTCCGAGCAGCTTGGGGTCACAGTTGTCTTCATAAATGGAGCGCAACAGCCCAATCCGCATACCCGTAATGTCCTGCCCAAGCTTCTGGGTAAAGTCCGGCACGGGCATATTTGCCGAGGCCGGGTCCAGCGGATCATAGCCGGCACAGCCTTGCAGCATGAGGGCCGCGTCGGTCACGGTTCGGGCGAGCGGACCGGTATGGTCGAGGCTCCACGAGAGCGGATACACGCCCGCTCGACTGACACGCCCATAGGTTGCCTTGAGTCCGACAATACCGCAGCACTGGGCCGGCCAGCGGATGGAGCCGCCCGTACACGACCCCATCCCGGCGTAGGCCATACCTGACGCGGTCGAAGCCGCAGTGCCACTGCTTGACCCGCCGGCATCGTGGGCCAGGTTCCAGGGATTATGCGTTGGTTGGTAATAGGACTGTTTGGTAGGAAAACCATAGGCAAACTCATAGGTCGCGGTCTTACCCAGGATCAGCGCACCGGCTTCTTTGAGCTTTGCCACCGAGGTGCAGTCCTTCTCGGCAACATAATGCTCCAGCGATTGGGAACCGCAGGTGGTTGGCCCGCACTCGTAGATGTCTTTGATACCAATGGGGACGCCGTGCAGGGGGCCACGATAGGCCCCGCGCTGAATCTCAGCCTCAGCCGCACGGGCCGCTTCCATCACCTCGTCTCTGAAAACCGCATTAAAGGCATGGACCTGGGGTTCGAGCTGCTCTACTCGATCCAGCATAGCCTGGGTGACTTCGACCGGGGAAACCTCTTTCCGCTGAATGTTCCCGGCCAATTCCTCAATCGACAGATAGGCGAGTTCTCGGGCAGCCGTCATGATGCTCCCCCTTTCTTATCGAGCGCGTGTACCAGCACGGGCTCGCTCTCCGGCATGCTCATGCCCTCAACCAGTTGGCGGGACTGCCGCATGTCTTCCACGACCCGCTGCCAGCGTAGGAGGTTTTCATACGGGATCACCAACTTATCGAGTTCGGCATCAGTCAGTTCAAGGTTCCACTCCGCGAGTTTTGCTGCAATGCGGGCTTTTGTGTCCATGCTCTTCTCCTACTTCAGCTCCGTTTCCACGAAGACAAACTCATAATCATTGGCGTTAATCACATCGTGTTCGACTCCAATATTCCGAAAATAGGGGACGCCCTGGATCAACTCGGCTTCGTGGTCGCCGTCCGGGGCTTTCAGCAATAACTTCCCCGTTGTCATGGGGAGGACAACATAGTCGTACTCGTGCCGGTGGTAGCCGGTGGCCGCCCGGGGGGCGAAGCGCCATTCCGTCACGCGCACGCGAGCATTATCGATGAGGACGGTTGAGCGGGCTTGCTCTTGCGACATACAACCCTCCTTCCCTGTTGCTGTGGAAAGAGCGTAGCGCAAGAATTTTGAGATGCAACAGACCTAAGAATGATCAACAGCTACCCATTCACGTTGCATCCGGTCCGGGTGGAGGCCCATGCGCGGCTTCCGCTCGGGAATAATCTGATAACAGGTGGACTGCAAAGTCCCGAGTCCGCGGATCGTCTCATACCCGGCTGATTGCTGCCAGCGCTGGCAATCTGTGGTGCTACCCCAGGAGCTGAGCAGGACGTAATGCACGGGTGCTTGCTGCGGAACAATGCCGCCGAGTTGGGTAAAGATGTAGGAGGTATGGATATGCTCGTTTTTAATCGCTTCATAGGGCAGGATACCAAAGCTCGCAATATCCGAGAGGGCGAGGGTAACCTGGCTGGACTCTGCGTCTGAAAGCGGTGTATCTCGGAGCAGTATGGTTTCGTTCAAGATAATGCCAGTTGCCGTTTCGTTGTCCGCCAAGAGCCGTCCTTTGCGGAGGTAATAGGCGGTCCACCATTTTTCTCGGGCTTCATCCTGAACCCTCACATGTGCATGGTCGCGCTGCCAGTCTTCCATGGCTTCAAGCGTGTCAAACTTGGCAAAGAAGAGCCACCAGGAGGTTCCCGCAATCGGCCCGCCATAGGTTTCCCGAAAGCCCGCCTGCGCCACGGCATGAGGCATGAACTGTTCATGGCGTTTTATGTAGGCGTCCAGGAGTTCCGGGCGTGGACAAAAGCCGCCTTCGGCAATGTGCAGGGTGGAGGGGAAATCATCAGGCATGGCATCCTCCCTTATCTCAGCATTTGCATCATGTCGTATTCTTCAGTGCATTTTTCTTCTGTACCAACACGCAAACGGTCCGTGAGTCGGGCTGTCTGCTCAATACAAAAGCTGCGCAAGGTGCGGGAGTAGCTACCCGCGCTGTAGCGAATAGGCAGAACATTCGTAACAACCGTTTGCTGTGATTGGTACACGGCCCGGCGCTCCGCCGAGGCATAGTATCACAGGAGGTGTTGTAATGCAGCATTGGTGGATCGGTGGGTTCATGGTGGCTACCCTGTTGATGAACGAAACGGCCCACGCGGCTACACTGGAAATTCCGACTCCTCATACGACCCTCTCTGGCATTGGCGTGATTTCTGGATGGAAGTGCGAAGCCGGGGAGTTGACCGTTCGTTTCGATGGTGGGGACCCGCTCCCTTTGGTGTACGGCAGTGAGCGCACCGACGTACTCGACGCCGGGGCCTGCGACCATGCCAAGGTCGGCTTTGTCTCCATCATGAACTGGGGAAATCTTGGCCACGGGCAACACACCGCTGTCGTCTACGATGATGGCGTGGAGTTCGACCGCAGCACCTTTATTGTCGTCACGACCGGCGAGGCGTTCTTAGAAGGCGCGGCCGGGCAATGTGTCGTCAATGATTTTCCTGCGCCTGGGGAGCAGGGCCGCTTTCGCTGGAATCAGTCTACGCAGCACTTGGAGTTGGTTGAGGTACAGGCGGACCCGGACGGGCCGTTGCCCAGTGCGCAAGAGCGACCGGATCTGTATACGCCTGTTCAAGGTCCAATTCACATGACCTCCTTGTATTGGATTTGGTCAGATGAAAATAACCCAGAACAGGAATCCATGGAGCTTGACTTCACCATCTACAATGATGTGGACGATTGGTCGGACCGCCATGGCTTGTATTTCATCGTGGCAAATTCACGTAGCTCGGGTACCGGCTTTTACTTTGGTCTGCAAACCGACGTGTATCGTCCCGGCGTAGGCCCAACGGGCAAGGGGGTGATCTTCTCCCGCTGGAAAACTCGTGCCCTTGCACATGCACGTGTCGCACCAGGTGGCTTTACCCAGTCCTCAGGACATGAAGGTGACTTTATCGGTGTCCGTCGCCCCTATGATTGGTCTGCTGGGGATTATCGGGCTCGCTTGGCGCGGTATGATAGCGATGCGCGTGGAGACTGGTATGGGCTATGGATAACCGATATCGGTCAGGGACGGACCACGTTTATGGGGGCATTGCGGTTCCCACGTGTGGATGGGAAACCGACAGAACTATATTACTCGGCAGCTTCCGCCGTAGAAATATATGGGGGGTCGCCTATCAATCCAATCGACATCCCTGAGTGGCATGTGAGTATGAAAGCCCCACTGCGTGATGCTATTCAGTCCCCGGCCTACGTGAATACCCAATATAACGGCTTGGGAGATAGACGAGATCGGGTGCATAATACGGATATCTCGTATCGAGCAGACGAGAACGCCGTGCATATGCGTGTGGGAGGGGGTATGCAACGCCAAACCACACAGGACGGTGATTATAATCACTACCAGCTCCCACCAGTGGAGTGAGCCGCGTGGGGATGTCTTCGTCGTATACAAAGACGGGACCCTAGGAGTCCTAGTTTGTTCAGGGATGGCTTGAGAACAAGGGACAATATGCCTTGTCTCCTGAGGTCTATAATTCCCAGGATAAGGCTTTTGTCCCGCTTAGCAAAGTGCTATGGCGGCAGGGGAGGAGGACCGCATGCCAACATCAAAATCTGCTGCAATCCGAGCCAAGCTGGACCATCCGGTGATTGATTCAGATGGCCATATGATCGAATTTGAGCCCGGCTTTCTTGACTATCTCAAGCGAGAGGGCGGAGCCTCTATGGTCAGGCGCTTTCTCTCGCCCGAGCGCAACTCCGGAGGCTGGGGGCGCTTGTTCCGCTGGTATGCGCTGTCGCCCGAAGAGCGGCTGGACCAACGCGCGACGCGCTCGCCGTGGTGGCCGCTGCCGACCAAGAATACCTTGGATCGCGCAACCGCGATGCTGCCCAAGCTGCTGTCCGAACGGATGGACGCCATCGGCCTGGACTTTACCGTTCTCTATCCGACGCTGGGTCTCCAGTTCCCGCATATTGAAAACACCGAAATACGCCGGGCAAGCTGTCGGGCGCTCAATACCTTTCATGCCGAGTATTTCCGCGAGTATACCAGCCGGATGACCCCGGCGGCCGCCATTCCCATGCACACGCCGCAGGAGGCCATTGAAGAGCTTGAGTTTGTGGTCCATGAGCTCGGTCTCAAGGCCGTGATGATGGCCGGGCATGTCCAGCGTCCCATTCCGGTTGTCGAACGCGCCGCCCCGGAGGTTGCCGAGCATGCGTTCTGGCTGGATACGTTCTGTTTGGACAGCGCGTATGATTACGACCCGGTTTGGGCGCACTGTGTCGAGCTGAAGATCGCGCCGACCTTTCACTCGCCGGCTATGGGCTGGGGCAGCCGGACTTCAATCTCGAACTATATGTATAACCACATCGGACATTTTGCCGCCTCGGGCGAAGCTCTGTGTAAAGCCATGTTCATGAGCGGGGTCACGCGGCGGTTTCCGACGCTCAAGTTCGGCTTCCTGGAAAGCGGGGTTGGCTGGGCGTGTAATCTGTACGCCGATATGATCGGCCACTGGGAGAAACGCAACGGCAAAAAGATGGACAACTACGATCCGGCCAATCTGAACCCTGAACAATTGCTCGATCTGTATCAACGCTACGGCGGCAAATGGGCCGAGGAGTATCCCGGTCGTCTGATCGATGAAAAAAACCTGATGGGCGGGACGCGAGAAGACCGAAACACGCTGGATGACTGGGCGCGCTGCGGGATTAAAAAAGCCGAAGACATCAAAGATTTGTTTGTCCATAATTTCTATTTCGGTTGTGAAGCCGACGATCCCATGAATGCCACCGCGTTTAACGCCAGGCTGAATCCGTTTGGCGCTCGTCTCAAGGCCATTTTCAGTTCGGACATTGGCCACTGGGATGTGCCCGACATGGAAGAAGTCCTGGAAGAGGCCCACGAGCTGGTCGAGCACGACGTGATCACTGCGGAGGACTTTCGGGATTTTGTCTTTACCAATCCGACCACGCTGTGGACGGGGACCAATCCCGACTTTTTCAAAGGGACGGTGGTGGAATCGGCGGTGGACAAGCTGCTGGCCCAAGATGCTGCGTAACTGCACCGGATAATAGAGGAGAAGCATGGCCTACGAGCTGTTGATCAAAAACGGAACCGTTGTGGATGGCACGGGCGCGGCCCGCTATCAGGCCGATATTGGTGTTGCACGGGGCCGGATTATTGAAATTGCTCAAACCGGAACACTCAGTGAGAGCGCTACCCGCGTTATTGACGCGTCCGACCTGATTGTCGCCCCTGGCTTTATTGACCCCCACACCCACTACGACGCCCAGGTCTGCTGGGACCCGCTGATTTCCTGTTCTTCGTGGAACGGGGTGACGAGTGTGGTGATGGGGAATTGTGGAGTGGGGCTTGCGCCGTGTCTGCCCGAGAAGCGTGAGGTGCTGGCCTGGGATCTGGTCAATGTGGAGGGGATGTCCTTTGCAGTGTTGTCACAGGGTGTGACCTGGAGGTGGGAGAGCCTGGCGGATTTCATGGCCGCTCCGTTCCGGACGGGGATGGGTATCAACCTGGGTTTTCTGGTTCCGCTGTCGCCGATTCGATCCTACGTCATCGGGGACGCCGCTCAGGAACGCGCAGCAACGCCTGAGGAGACCCTGCGGATTGCGACCCTCCTGCGCGAAGGTGTTCAGGCCGGGGCGCTCGGCTTTTCCACCACCGTGGCCACGCAACACGTGGGCTTCAAGGGTCGCCCCCTGGCGTGTCGACTCGCCAGTCGGGACGAACTGCGAGCGTATGCAAATGTGCTGCGCGACCTCGGGCAGGGCGCGATCGAGGTAAATCTGGGTGGGGCCGGGTCATCCATCCTGCCCTCGGGCAGTCTCGAGCTGATTGATTTTCTGCTGGTCGAAAGCCAGCGTCCGGTCACCTGGCTATCGGTGCAAACGCGGAGCGACCAGCCGACCGCCCACCGCGAACTGCTGACCAATACCGATGAGTTGATTAAACGCGGAGGGATTCCCCAGGCGAGCTGCCAACCCACCGAGTTACAGTTCAATCTGCGTAACCCCTTTATCCTGGGCGCGTATGACGTGTGTCACTCTTTGTTTAATTGCAGCGCAGAGGAACAGGCGCGCATCTATGCCGACCCGACCTTCCGGGCGGAATTCCGGGCGGCGTGCACGGCGACGCCCAAAGCCTTCAGCGGCCAGTGGCGGCAGACGCAGGTGTGCAAGGTCGGTAAGCCTGCGCATCAGGCGTGGCTGGGGAAGAGCATTGCGGAGTTGAGTCAGCAGGCCGGCACCGACCCGTTTGATACCTTTTTCGATCTGGCCCTGGCCGACGATTTGGTGACCGAGTTCTCCCTGGCTATGCTGAATTTTGATCTCGACCTGGTGGAGGAAGTCATTACGGACCCGCGTGTGTTGATCGGCCTGTCGGACGGCGGGGCGCATGTCGATATGCTGTGTAATGCCGGCTATCCGACCTATCTGCTTGGCACCTGGGTGCGCGAGCGTCAGGCCATGAGTCTGGAACGAGCGGTGCAGCGTATCACGTCCGAACCGGCCCGGTTTTTTGGGGTGTTGGATCGGGGCGTGATTGCCACCGGCAAGGCCGCCGACCTTGTGGTCTTCGATCCCGACACGGTTGATGCCGGAGAAAAAGTGATGCTGAACGATCTGCCGGGCGGGGAGCGACGCTTCGTGCAGCGTGCCGAAGGCATACACGCTGTCGTCGTGAACGGGAAGATCGTGCTCGCTCACGGCGAGCACTCCGGCTCACTGCCGGGGCAGATGCTGCGCGCGGGTTGAGAGCCGAGCCCGAGCATTACCCGGCGGTCAAGCGTCGAGGCGTAGCGGGCGCGCCGCAAGGAGGGGGCATGAAATTCGCCATTCTCTACAACACCGACTATTACCCTGACGTCCACGGCTCGGCCGAGCAGTATTACAACCAGATTCTGGAACAGGTCGAATTGGAGGAAGAACTCGGCTTTGACGCGGTCTGGTTTGGCGAGCACCACTACTCGGGCTATTCGTTCGGGTCGCCGCCTGTCATGGCTATGGCGGCCGCTGGTCGGACCAAACGCATTCGACTCGGGACCGGTATCTCTCTGGTTCCGCTTAACAACCCCATCCGGCTGGCCGAGGAGTATGCCATGCTGGATGTACTCTCCGGCGGACGCCTGGAGTACGGTATCGGCAGGGGCTTTCTGAAATACTCGCATAAAATTTTTGGAGTGGACGAAGCGGAAAATACCGAGCGTTATCACGAGGGGACAGATATTATCTGTACAGCCTGGACGAGTACGCAGCCCTTCTCGTATCGCGGCAAATTCTGGGAACTCGAAGACTACACGTTTTTTCCCAGCCCGCTACAAAAGCCTCACCCGCCCATCTATGCTTCCGGGGCGATTACGCCCGAGAGTTACCAGTGGGCCGGCCAGCGGGGCTTTCATCTGGCGACCGCTTTTTTCTTACCCAACCAGGAGCACGTCCGGGAGTGCATCGGCCTCTACCGTCAGGCCCTCCGGGAAAACGGCCATGAGCCGGCAGGCCACGATATCGCCGGCGTGTATCAGATGTATTGCGGTGAATCGAACGCAGAAGCCCGGCGCAACGGCGGTCAGCATGCGTTGACGTATTACGCCTTCTTTGGGGCACTGGCCCAGCGCGGCGCCCTAACCTCTCAGTCGTTCGCCTACCACAAGGGGACGATTTCGCATCTCTTTGCCGGACTGACCTTTGAGGACCTGGACAAGCGCAACCTCGTCCTGGTTGGTGACCCGGAGAATCTGGTCGACCGTATCCGCTGGGCCAAAGAGTTCTACGGCACGAACTATTTGATTCTTGAGATCGCCCAAGGCGGTATGAAGCACGAGCATGTCATGCCCTCGCTCGAACGCTTTGCCAAATATGTCATGCCCGTATTTCGGGATGAGGAATAAAGTGGCCCCTCCTCAAAGGGGGTGGCGCGTGAGTGCCGGGGTGGGTTCCCTCTCCTGCCGGTCTCTTGCTATCTGCCCCTAAAATATGAAAGAGTCGGGGTCAGCGCCTGTCGCCGGTGACAGGCGGGTCAATTACAAACCGTAGAACGAGGAAAAGGGAGGACTGCATATGCATATTATGTCTTTCTCGGAACGTGAATACGTCGATGTCTCCGAGGATGCGATTATCGAAAACGGGAGTAGCTATTTCGGTCTCCCCAATACGATGTTTGACCCCGACCGGGGCGGCCAGCTCATGAATGAGTATCTGGACGAACGGATCTATGCCGAAGAGTTAGGCTTTGATGGCGTCATGCTCAACGAGCACCACCAGACCCCGTTTTGTGGTGGTGGGGTCATGGACGTGGAAGCCGCAATTCTGGCCCGGATCACCAAGCGGGTGAAAATCGTCCTGCTCGGTAACCCCCTCCCGGTGGGTGATCCCTTGCGCCTGGCAGAAGAGTTGGCCACGATTGATATGATTTCCGGTGGCCGTCTGGTCCCGGGCTGGGTGCGTGGGGCGGGCACGGAACAACTCGCCAATAATATCAACCCGGCCTACAATCGGGAGCGCTTTAACGAAGCCCATGACTTTATTCAACAGGCGTGGACGAAACCGGGGCCGTGGCGCTACGAGGGCAAACACTACCATTACCGGAACGTGAACCCCTGGCAGTTGCCGGTGCAAAAGCCGGTGCCGCAACAATGGATTCCAGGGCTGATCAGCCCGGAAACGGTCGTCTGGAGTGCCAAACACCGCTATCCTTATGTGGCGCTGGGTACCAATGTCGAAGCCACGGTCGAGATGGTGAACCTGTATGCTGATGTCGCCGAGCAGGAAGGCTACCAGGCCGGACCGGAAAACTTCGGCTATCTGCAGAACGTGTGTGTGGCCGAGACGGAGGAGAAGGCGCATGAGTTGGCCAGGGGCTTTGTCTTTGGCGGCGGATTCGGTTCGTTTGCCCGAGCCGAATGGATGTTCCCTCCGGGCTACAACTCCAAGGCCGCGACCAAGCGTCTGGCGCAAGCCCTGACCGACCCGCGTACTGGTGCCGAGATCATCAAGCATACGCAGGGTGAGATTAATGTCGAAGAAATCAAGCGGAGCATCGAGTCGGGTTTCCAGGCCTCGCTTGACAGCGATCTGATTATGGCCGGCACGCCGGAGACGGTGATGAAGAAGCTGCGGAAAATGTGCGAAACACTCCGACCCGGCATCATGGGACTGTGGTACCACCACGGCCCGATGGATTTCGAGCAACGCAAAACCTGCCTGCGTCTGCTTGGCCAGGAAGTCCTGCCGGCCATGCGTGAAATGGCCAAGGAACTTGACCTGCCTGGGCCGTTTGAGGTGACGCCAGGTTCGCGTCCGCTGCCGGCATCCGGCAAACGCGAACAGATCGTGCCTGATATCGCAGCTGCGTAATACTGTATTAGGCGGATTGCAGAGGAGAACTGTAATGAATCGAAATCTCAGCTGTTCCTTCTGTGGGAAGAGCGAGCACGAAGTCGCCAAGCTCGTTGCAGGCCCGAATGTCCACATTTGCGACGTCTGCGTCGGGATCGCTCAGGAGATCATGGATTCGACTCCGAATGGTCCCGACCCGACCCCCCTTTCCGACTCTGCTCGCAGCGGTGTATTCGCATGGATGCGTCAGTGGTTCGGGGGCGGAACACGAGGTCTGCGGTATTCCTCGGCGCTGCGCTAGCGGTCGTGGACATAGATAGAGAAAAGGGGCGGTGTGTAGAACCGCCCCTTTCTTTTTCCAGGCCAGAGTTGTCGGCCCGGCTTTTAGTGAAAGCCCATAACGTCGTGGTAGTAAGACCAATACCCACGAATGGCACTCTCGGTTAAAAGGTTTTCCTGATTCTCTCTTCCCGTACCACCGAAGGCGAGCAGGGAGCATTCGTCCTTTTCCCGGGCGATAGCCTGCTGGACCAATTCGGTGGCGTAGCCGTCTTCCATGGAAATATAGCCGGCCGGACCGACCAGATTGGCCTGCTTGATGCGGATGGCGCGGATTTCTTCGTCATCATCTTCATAGCCAAAAAACGTAAACAGCAGTTCAAACTGGTCGGGTCCCTTGGGCAGAATATGTCGGGTCGCCAGCGTGTTTTGAATCTGCTGGACGACCAGGCAGGGAAAAATCATCTGGATATGGTTGGTTAATTCTACCTCGAATTCTTTGCGTGAGGTGAGGAGCGAGGGATCGGCGAGAGTGTAGTCCGTCTGGTAGCTGCGGATGTTCTTGCCCGTGTAGGCGGCCACCTCTTCTTGCTCCGTCTTTTTATACGCGCGCAGCATGCTGTGGCGGCCCGACTTGTCCATAATCACACCACCCCCCTGGGATGAACGATAGATACCAAAAGTGGTGTGAAAGAGGTGCAACAGACTGGCGTGGTAAGGGTCCTTTACATTCTCCGAGTAGAGTTTCCAGTTGGCATGAACGAACTGACGGGCGTAGCCTAATACCCGGACCGGTCGGTTAAAGACCCGGTCCAGCCACGGCCGCATGGCCGGACCCAGATAGTCGGCCAGCGGTTCAACCTCAGCAGAAAAGGAGGCAAAGATCAGCCCGTTATAGGTATCCACGCGCAGTTTCCGGAGGGAGTGCTGCGCGAGATCAAAGTCGGCCGGGTAACCGCCTTGGCGGCGAATACCGGTCCGAAACGGGATACCAATCAGGTCGCCCTGCTGGTTATAACTCCACTGGTGGTAGATACAGGTATGGGTTGCCCGGTTACCCCGAGACTCGCGACACACCAGGGCCCCGCGATGAGCGCACCGATTCACAAAAGCGTGCAGCTTGCCCGCTTTGTCGCGCGATACAAAAATGGGTGTGTCGCCAACAAAGGTTGAGCGGAAATCGCCGGGGTTGGCGACCTCAGCTTCGAGACCCACATAGCTCCAGGTCGGACCTCTGAAGATGCGTTCTTGTTCCAGGTTGTATACGGCAGGATCGCAAAAGACCTGATACGGGACTGAGGTCAGCCCCGCTGTCATCGGCCAACTCAACGCGACGGGCGCATTGTCCATGGGTGAAAGGCTCATCATCGCACCTCCTTGATAAGCGCTTTTCTCCTCCCACCTCCTTTCCCTAGTAGACACCGGTTTGTGTCGATTGACAAGCCATATTTGGGGCGCGTATACGGGGAGCAGGGGTGTTGTCCCCTCTGAGAGAAAAGGGAGGACCTATGAGTGCGCAAAGCTTGAACATCATGCTGGTTGACCTGTTTCGATCTGAGGCGGAGTTGGCCCGGTACCAGAAAGACCCCGAGGTGATTCTGGCAAACTACGATGTCACGGACGAAGAGCGGGCGCGGCTCAAAGACCCGGACTGGGGGTGGCTCTATACCCACGGGATTCACCCCTACATTCTGGTCCAGTTTGCCTTAGCCATGGGGGTAGAGATCCCGCAGTATGTACGGCAGGTGAAAGAAGCGACCGGGTAGGGCGGCCAACCCGGATACCCATTGGACAATAAAAAAGGAGAACCAAATGGCGGATATCGTTGCAGCCATGTCGTCAGTTCACAGTCCCCTGATGATGAGCGCGCCCCAGATGGCGGATGAGGCCACCTGGGGAAGGATCAATACAGGTTTCGATACTCTCCGAGAAACCTTTACCTCTGCTGGAGCCGATACGATCGTCGTTATCTCAGACGAACATTTTAATGCGCTTGATCCGCGTCGCTACCCGTCGTTTGGCGTGGTGACGGCCGAGACCAGCGTTGGTCCGGTCGAAAACTGGCTTGGCGTTCCCTGCAATAGCATCTCGGTCAGATTTGAGCCGGAGCTGGCTGAAGCGGTCCTCGACGAAGGGGTTCGCCAGGGCTTCGATTTGACGCGGATTGGCGAAGTCGGCTTAGACCATGGATTTCTCACCTGTCTGAACTTTCTCACACCGCAGTGGGACATGTCCTATCTCTGGCTGATTCAGAACTGTGTCCTGCCGCCCCTGCCGAGCCTGAAGCGGTGTTATGATTTCGGGCGGATGGTCGGGCAAGCCATCCGGTCGTGGGACAGTTCCCGCCGCGTGGCCCTGCTCGGCACGGGTGGGTTGTCACATGCGGTCGGCACACCGGATATGGGCAGGGTTGATCCGCACTTCGATAAAAAATTCCTCGCTCTCCTGTGCCAACAGGACCCGGCCATGTTCAATATCACGGATGCGGAGATTGATGCGGTCGGCAACGGCACGCACGAGATTCGGAACTGGATTGCGGTAGCCGGGGCAGTCGAAGGCGCACAAGGCGAAGTCGTCATGTATGAAGAAGGAACCATGGTCGTGGGCTTCGGCATGATGCAGTTCCAACTGTAAGGCCCGTTCCGCGAAGAGGAAACGTCTCCAGCATCTCGTCGCTATGGAAGGAGATGTTTCCTCTTTAGCCCGGATGAGTGGAGCCAGGCCGCGTGGAACGCTCGCTGTCCTCGGTGTGGGTATCCTCGCCATCTCGACGGCCGCGCCGCTGATAAAGCTCGTCCCCGATGTCCCGCCGCTCGTGGTGGCCGCCTTTCGGCTCGGTCTCGCCGCCCTGATATTCACCCCGCTAAGCCTGGTTCGTCTCCGAACCGCCGGAGGCTCACTATCGGTTTCTGACCTGCGGGTGGTGAGCGTGGCCGGTCTGTGTCTGGCCCTCCACTTTGCCGCCTGGATTGCCTCGCTCCGCTACACCTCTGTCGCGAGTTCCGTGGCACTGGTGACCCTGAATCCGCTCCTGCTTGCCGTCGCTGGCTATCTCATTTGGAGGGAACGCCTCGTCCGGCGGCAATGGTGGGGGATAGGCTTGGCCTTACTGGGCAGCCTGTGTATCGGCTGGAACGATTTTCAGCGGGCAGGGCCGGCCCTGGAGTCGGCGCTATATGGCGATATCTTAGCCGTGGGTGGCGCAGTCATGATATCCGCCTATCTGCTGTGTGGTCGCCTGGCCCGACCGCGCCTCGGCCTAGGCATGTATGTCGGGCTGGTCTATGGATGTGCGGCGGTTATCGTCCTCGCCGGCTGTTTCGTCCTCCAACTGCCGCTGCTGGGCTATGCGCCACGAGCCTACCTCGTCCTGGTCCTGCTTGCCCTTATTCCCCAAGTGTTAGGCCATACCATTTTGAACTGGGCGTTGGCCTATATGTCTCCGACATTGGTGGCCCTGGCGATTCTTGGCGAACCGCTTGGAGCCACCCTGCTGGCCTGGATATTTCTCGACGAGTCGGTGGGCCTGCTCCAAGGAATAGGAGCAGTGGGCCTGCTGACGGGGATTGTGATGGGACAGCAACGGTGACGGAACAGAGATGCTGAGTCAACAGTCCAACATAGGGCAACACTCTGGCTGCTAGTCATCCTTCGCCAGGGAGAGCAGAATTTGCAGCAGATACCAGAACATCAGGGCCACCCCGGCAAACAGCGCCAGCGAGGCGGCGACGTGCTGGTCGGGCCGATAGTGGTGAATAATGTTCGAGGTCGTATACAGAATAGACCCGGCGGCAAAGGCCACCATGATGGTGGAGAAGAACAAGCCCAGGCTAAAGCCAAACAGCATGCTGGCCAAAATCACCCCCAGGGCGACAAATCCGCCTACGGCGAGAATACCCCGCAGAAAAGAGAAGTCTTTGCGGGTGGTGAAAGCCGTGAACGTCAACCCGCCAAACAGCAACAAGGTCATCAGTCCTGCCGTCGGAATCACATCCGGCGAGCTATAGTGTGTCGCAATATACAGCATGGGGAGGAAGATGACTGCCTCGGCCACGATATACAGACCCAGGCCAAGGTATTGCATCTGCGGCGAGGTATCAGACTGCGCCCAGCGGTCGGCCAGCCAGGATACGCCCATGAATGCGGCGAGCACGACGAACCAGCCGTAACCACCAACCATGGTCTGGACCAGAGCGGGCGCAAACGACGACTGCAACAGGAGATTTTCAACCAGGATAAAGGCCAATATTGCCAAGGCGAGGTGGGTGTAGGTGCGGCGAATAAACTCCGCGCGCGCCACCTCGGATGCATAAGCCGCGGGCTGGGAATACGTCATAGTTGAAGCCATACATACCTCCGTGGAGTTGAGTATCTTTCTCTCAGGCTAATGCCCTGAAAAGTGACAGTCAATGCCGGAGGAGATTGGAAGAGAGAGTTATGAAAAGGAAGGGTTGATCCTCCAGAGAGTGGCGCAAAAAGAAGGGGCAGCCCGGTGTGGCCACCCCTCTATACTCGACGGTAAAGAAATAGGCCCGGTACGCGCCTATTGAGCAAATGCTGCTTTCAGCCCCTCAGCCGCCTCTGCCAGCGCTTTCTTCTGGGCGTCCAGATGGAAGAAGCTGAAGAAGCCGTGAATCGTTCCGTCGTAGCGGGATATGGTGATATCAGCGCCAGCGTCCTGGAGCTTTTTGCCGTAGGCTTCGCCTTCATCGCGCAGGGGATCAAACTCGGCCGTGATGACCAGCCCCGGCGGCGGACTGTTCACGTATTTAGCCAGGAGCGGGGAGGCGTACGGATTCTTGCCCGCCTCGTCGTTTTCAAGATAATGATCCCAGAACCACACCATGGAGTCCTTGGTCAGCAGATAGTCTTCCCCGTTCTGCTTGCATGACTCGGTATCAAAGGCATGATTGGTGACTGGATAGAGCAGCAGTTGGTAGGCGAGCGAAGGGGCGCCACGGTCACCGGACATGAGCGCCACTGCTGCGGCTAAGTTGCCGCCGGCACTATCGCCGCCAACTGCGACCCGTTGCGGGTCGCCGCCAAGAGAAGCGACATTGAGCACCGCCCATTTGGTCGCTTCGTAACAATCCTCAGCCGCAGCGGGAAATTTGTGCTCTGGAGCGAGACGGTAATCAACGGCAATCGTGATGCAGTCGGCGGCGTTGGTCAGGGCACGACAGGTTGCATCGTGGCTTTCGAGGTTGCCGACCACCCAGCCGCCCCCGTGAAAAAAGACCAGGACGGGAAGCGGACCGTCTCCCTCGGGCGTATAGACCCGAATCGGCAGGTCACCGTTCGGGGTTGGAATGGTCTGATCTTCGACCTTGGCAACCGGCTCTGGATTTTCAACCTGGAAGAGCTGCAGAATAGCCTGGCGTGCTTCCGCAACCTCCATTTCATTAAAACCGCGGCCGCCGGCGGCCACGAGTTGGTCAATAAAAGCTTGTTCTTGCTGGCCTAGGGGCATACTTCCCTCCTTGCTGTCATTCGTGCTGTGCTGTGTCGATAGGTCATGACCGGAATGAGATGTTTAGCTGGGGTGGGTGGTATTTTTCAAGAGGGCAACCAACGGAGACATGGGGAGGCGCATCAAATGGCTGAGGCACCTACGCCACTGGCCTCCGGCTGACTGAAAGAAGAGAGCGAGACAGTTGAGACTGAGCCCCAATTTCTGTTTTTCGGCCTGAGACCGTGTGGTGATTAGCGGGCGCGCGCCTGCCCGTTCACCCAACGGGCAAATTTGTCTGTTTCATTTCGGGCCTGCCGCCACAGGAGTTGAACCGCACGGTCCGGGTTCCAACTGCCAGGCCGCTCAATAAAGTCGAAGCCCAGTTTATCCGGCGAGTCTTTAACGCTTGAACGGAGAAACGGATATTTATCCACCCAGGCGGTGACGGGCGAATCGTAAAAATAAGGAACGGCTTCGGAAGTAAAGCTTGCGGCTCGACCCTGGCGGAGGTCTTTCCGTTCGCTGCTGATGTAGTCATACTTATACTGCCGGATCGCACGGGCTGTCTCATAATACCCGAAGAGGACCCTGGCGCCGGCCACCACACGTTTTTCTGCCTCGCCTTGGCTCTGACGGCTCAAGGTGCGGATACGATTCCTGGCTTCTCGTACGCCTTTCTCGTAGACTGGAAGCGGGCCGGACAGCACAGCCAGCGTTTCCAGCCCGCGCAAGGTGGCGAGGGCTTGGTCGCCTATGGCCTCCGTTTTCGCTTGCACACCTTCCGGTAACGGTGCCGCCAACATGGTTTGCAGGCTGGCGACCGCCTGTTTCTCCTCTCTCTTCTCTGCTATCCGCTGCCAAATTTCGGGCTCAAAAAAGATCGGGCGCCGTTTCCCCTTACGGGCGATCAATAGGAGGACGGCCTTTTGCTTTTTCTGAGCATCGCGGACGGCGTTACGGTAACTCTTACAGTCCTGAATAGGCCAGCTATTCACCTGCTCAAGGATATCGCCCTTGCGCAACCCGACGCGTGAGCCTGGGGTGAGTTGGGCAATCTCAGCAATGGGGAGACCGGGTGCATCTTTTTGCCTGGTTGGGTGGAGGGTGAGACCCAGATACTCTTGCGCCTCCTGGCAGGGGTTTGCTCCGGCGGAGGATGGCTGAAAAAAGAAACTCATTGTGACCACGGTCACAATGACACAAGCAGAATATTTCACGGTGCTCTTCCTTCTCTCTCGGCTACCTGCATTTATATATGGGAGCCCATCGAGTCCGGTCAAGGCGCATACCGGACGACGCAGGGGGGAAGAGCGAGCCGGAGCCTGAGAGGCCGGCCGGCGGAGCTATCTCTCGCCCCAGCGGAGCTTGCTGCGCAGGACATCAAAAAAGGTCCGGTTGGGGGAGATGATGAGCGGGACGGTCACCCGGGAGCGCTGAATACACACGGTGTCCCCACTCTTGAGGGGATGCCCTTCTTGGCCGTCCAAGGTCAGCGTGACGTCCTCATCCGGCGTCTGGACCGCCACTTTGATATCGGCCTGGTCTGGGAGAATAACCGGACGGTTTGTCAACGTGTGCGGACAGATTGGCGTCAGCACGACAACGCCGAGCGTGGCGTCGATAATCGGCCCGCCCGCCGCCAGTGAATAGGCGGTCGAGCCGGTTGGGGTGGCGACAATGAGTCCATCCGCTTTATAGGTACAGAGATGTTTGCCGTCCACCCAGGTGGCAAGGTCCATAATGCGGGCCAAGGCGCCTTTATTAATGACCGCATCATTCAGTGCCTGGAACGTACCAACCGGTTGCCTGTCGCGGACCAGCGTGGTGGTGAGCAGGCTGCGTCGCTCGATTGCATAATCGCTGGCGAGGATACGTGTGAGCGTGGTAAACAGCTCTTCGGTCGTTGTTTCGGTCAGAAAGCCCAGGCCGCCAAGATTGACGCCAAGAATCGGCACCTCCCGTGTTGTGGCCCGCCGGGCAACGCTGAGCAGCGTCCCGTCACCGCCCAGTACAACGACTAGGTCGGCCTGGGCCATGATCTCAACTTTACGCCACCCCCGCCCAAGGCCCAGTTCTTCACTGGTGCGATCCTCCGGCAGAATGCTCTTGCCGCGCTCTTGCAGCCAGGCAACCAAGTCGCGACCCAATGCAATCGCCGCTGGCGTGTTGACTTTGATGACCAGACCGATTGTCTGCATATATTAAGCGGAGCGGTGAGGGCGCTCCCTTTTCTCCGTGCCTCGCGTATAATGGTGGACCTATGGCAATCCGTCAGCCTCATCTGAGGGATCAGCACAGTTTATTTGCTCATACTGCCGAAAAGGAAGCGGCCAAGAAAGCCCCTCTGGCCGAGCGGATGCGACCCCAGACGCTGGATACCTATGTTGGGCAGACGCATCTCCTCGGGCCAGGCCGCCTCTTGCGCCAAATGATTGAGCAGAAAACGCTGACGTCTCTGATCTTATGGGGACCGCCGGGCAGTGGTAAAACGACCTTGGCCCGGGTGCTCGCTCAGGCCGTAGAATTGCCCTGGGTGGGCTTTTCGGCCGTGCTGTCCGGGGTCAAAGAGTTGCGTCTCATCCTGGCGGATGCGCAGCGGCACCAGCAGCAAACGGGGCAACCGACCGTTTTATTTGTGGATGAGATTCACCGTTTTAATAAGGCCCAACAGGACGCCTTTCTGCCGCATGTGGAGCAGGGTCTGATTATTCTGATTGGCGCAACAACGGAAAATCCGTCTTTTGAAGTGATTGCTCCCCTCTTGTCGCGCTCTCGCGTGGTGGTGCTGGAAGCGATTGAAGCCGAGCAGCTCGTCCAGATTCTGTCTCGCGCCCTACAGGACACAGACCGCGGCCTTGGGCAGTACCGGATTGGAGCGGACGAAGCGGTGCTGCGGACCATCGCCGCGTCTGCGCAGGGAGATGCCCGGGTTGCCTTAAACATCCTTGAGGTCGCAACGACCCTGGCGGTCCAAAAAAAAGTCACGCAGCTCGACCTCGCCCTGGTCCAAGAGGCCAGCCAGCAGAAGGCGCTCCTGTACGATAAGGCTGGGGAGGAACATTATAATATCATCTCCGCCTTTATTAAGAGCTTGCGCGGGAGTGATCCTGATGCGGCCTTGTACTGGATGCTGCGCATGCTGGAGGCTGGGGAAGATATCCTCTTTATTGCCAGACGAATGGTGATCTTTGCAGCCGAAGACATTGGGAATGCCGACCCGCAGGCATTGTCCCTGGCTATAGCGACAAAGGAAGCGGTGCATTTCGTCGGACTGCCCGAGGCGCGTATTCCCTTGGCCCAAGCCGCCACCTACCTGGCGGTCGCGCCCAAATCGAACGCGTCATACAAAGCCCTGAACGCCGCCCAGGCCGATGTACACACCTATGGCCCTTTGCCTGTCCCACTCCATTTGCGCAACGCGCCGACAAAACTGATGAAAAACCTGGGATATGGCAAGGGGTATGAGTACGCGCATGATTACGAGGATGCCGTGGTGACTCAGACCCATTTGCCCGAGAAGTTGACCCAACGACGCTATTATCAGCCCAGTGATCGCGGCCACGAAAAAGTCATGGGCGAGCGGCTGAAGGCACGGCGGAAAAAGCGAGGGGACACGCGAGACTGAAACGGAACGGATACGGAGGCTTGGTCGGGACAGCGCATGAATCCGTGCTGTCATACGGAAGGAGGAAGACACATGAAGTACTCACCCCCGGAACCTTTTACGATTGCCATTTCGGATGCGGTGCTGGCCGATCTGGAAAATCGGCTCAGCCGCGTGCGCTGGCCGGGCGAGCTACCCGATTCAGACTGGGATTACGGCGCGAATCTCTCCTATATTCAGCAACTCGTTGAATACTGGCGCACTGCATATGACTGGCGCGCCCAGGAATGGGCGATAAATCGTTGGGCACATTTCAAAACCACTATAGACGGCCAGGGGATTCATTTTATCCATGCGCGGGGGAACGGTCCTGCGCCGCTGCCGCTCATTATTTCGCACGGTTGGCCCGGCTCCTTTTATGAGTTTATGGATGTGATTGGGCCGTTGACCGACCCCGCCGCCCACGGCGGTGACCCGGCCGACGCGTTCGATGTGGTGGTGCCGTCTCTGCCGGGCTATGGATTTTCCGACCCACCCCAGGAGCGCAAGGTTAATATCAGTCGGATGGCCGAGTGGTTCGCCGTCTTGATGCAAGAGGTCCTCGGCTATGAGCGCTACGGTGCCCAGGGGGGCGATTGGGGCGCAATGATTTCGTCCCGGCTAGGGTATGCCTATCCTGAACATCTGATCGGGGTGCATCTCAATATGGTCGGGATTGCGCCCCACCCAGCCAACCGCCAAAACCTGAGCGCTACGGAAGAGGAATTTCTGAAAGGGATGAGAACCTGGCAACGAGAGGAACGCGGCTACCAGGAAATTCAGGGCACCAAGCCGCAGACCCTGGGCTTTGCGCTCAACGACTCGCCGGTTGGAGTATGCGCCTGGATCGTTGAAAAGTTTCGGACCTGGAGTGATTGTGACGGGAATCCGGAAAACTCCTATACCAAAGACCAACTGCTCACCAACGTCATGATCTACTGGGTCACGCAAACCTTTCATTCGGCCTCACGTATTTATTACGAAGAGCGGCACCATCCGTGGCGGCTGGGAAAAGACGAAAAAGTGAGCGCACCCACCGGGATCGCCGCCTTTCCAAAAGAGATTGCCTGCCCGCCGCGGGAGTGGGCCGAGCGAGCGTATAATGTTCAGCACTGGACAGACATGCCGGCCGGTGGCCATTTTGCGGCCATGGAGCAGCCTGCGTTGCTGGTCGAGGATATTCGGGCCTTCTTTCGCGGTCTGCGTTAGTCGATGGCCGACCACCAGAGAATCATTCTCTACGGCTCACGCCGCTCACCCTTTGTGGAAAAGGTCTATCGGGGTCTGATGCTCAAACGGCTGCCGTTTGAGATCCACGAGCCCCACACGTTTCAGGACCTCCGTCGGCATAATCCCACGACGGGCAAGATGCCGGCGCTCAAGCTGGATGGACAACTGCTCTTTGATTCGACGTTTATCCTGCGCGCGCTTGACGCCTACCAGCCGAGCCCGCCGTTGCTGTCAGCCGACCCGCTGATTGCTGCGCAACAACGCTTGATTGAGGATTGGGCGGACGAGTCCTTGTACTGGTATGGTATGGCCCTGCGTTGGACGATCCCGGCCAATGCACAACGCGCGCTCCAGACTTTCGTGGCCGCGGCACCGCCGCTGCTGCGTCCTCTCGTCAGGATCATGGCGCCGCGCCTGATGCGGTCCCAGATCCGCGCCCAGGGGACGGGCCGTCTGCCCGCAGACCTGCTGGTGCGCGAACTCGATGGGCACTTAGCAGTCTTGGTCAAAATGGTCGGACGTGGGCCCTTCTTCTTTGGTCTGGACCAGCCCAGCGTTGCCGACCTGGCGGTCTACGGACAATTATTCTTTCTGTACGACAAGGCTACACCCGAAGGCCAGGCAACAGTTGAGAATCATCCCGCGCTGACCGAGTTGTGTCTGCGTTTGGATGTACTGACCGACTAGAAGCGGTTGCATAAATATCAGCGGAGCAAGGTGTAAATACGGATAGGAACATGCGCAAGAGTTACAACCGGCCAAAGAACGACCAAGATTTTGAAAAGCTCTGCTTGAGGCTGTTGCGGGCTCATTGGAAATGTCCGGAGTTGCAGCAGTATGCAACGAGAGGACAGGCTCAGCACGGGGTGGATATCATTGACTTAAGTGGACAAGAACCTCTGCGTGCTGCGCAGTGCAAGTCGCACGAAGAAGGGAAAATGACGACTCCGGATGAAGTGGGAGACGAGGGCGAGAAGGCGAAGGGATTCAAACCGCCCCTTGGCCGGTACGCAATTATGACGACGGGGAAGGTCGGGAAAGAAGTCCACGACTTGCTGCTAGCGATAAATCAGGAGCACGTGGAAAAGAATCTGTTCATCGTAGAGATATTTGGGGATATATTGAGGATCTTCTCGACGAGCACACAGGCGTCTGCGACTGGTACGAAAGCGGTCCGTCAGCGGCCATCACCGGAAGAATTGAGTCGAAGGTTGACTATCTGCTTGAGGAAGTTAAGCAACTCTCCGCACCGGGTCGCGGCGACGACAGCCAGGACAAATTCCACGTCGAAATTGATGAGGCACGAAACTATCTAGCAAAGCACGACTACCAGATAGCAAAACTGCTCCTTCAGCGCATCAAAGTCCGAAGTTGGGGCGAGTTGAACGCACGGCATAAATTCAGGGTATTAACTAACTTTAGCGTCTGTTGAGATGTCGGCTGATAATCTCAAAGGAGCAGCTGAGCTGTATTTGGAAGCAAAGACACACCAGCCTGATGACGAGATGGCTCGAACCAACGAAGCGTTGGGCTGTCTCCTGCTTGGGCAGCGCGAACAAGCATTTGAGCTGGCCGGTGATTTGAGAGAGAAGTTTCCCCGCTCCGAACGTGTGCTCGGAATTTTCATTCGAAGCGCCCCTGGCTCGACAGCACTGGGGTCGCTTGAAGAGTCAGTGCCTCAAGGTTTGCTTGAGAAGGACGAGGTGGCTGCTGCCTTGACCGAACGGGCGTTGAATTCCGGTGAGATGCAGAAAGCTGAACAATTCGCTAGGACTGCGACCGCCGCTAACAGTCGTGCCTTCGGCCCTTGGCTCCTGCTCGGCAATATTATCCTTCAGTCAGAAATGTCAGAAAGTCACGAGCGGTATGGAACCGAAGTCTTGTTTTGCGATACGGCAAGGCTGAGCGAATCTGAGGATGCCCTCAGCGAAGCGTTGAGACTGGCCAAGGAAGAATGTTCCACTTCCGGAACGGTAGAAGCACTGCTTAACAGAAGACAGACGAGAATCGCACTCCAAAAAGACGCAGAGGCCTGTGAGGATTTAGCAGAGGCTCGGCAGGTCGCTCCGCAAGATGATTCAAGGGTTACCGAAACCTACGGCGCATCGCTCGGGTCTGAAGGAAGGTATGATGAAGCGATCGACTGTATGCGTGGCCTCCCGCCTGACGCCTTGTCGCATCACGGTCAAATGGTCCTGGGAATGCTACTCCTGGAACGCGGAGGTTCCGGCGACTACCACAGGGCAGGAGATTTGCTCGCACGGGTAGCAAAAAGTGAGGAAAAACTGCCAGAAGGTTTCCGGGAGCATTGTATTGAGCGTGGCCTACAAGCGTTCGCCAAGGAAGAGCAATTCGACGCCTGCCATGAACTCTTAGCGAAGATTCCCGAAGAAACTATCTCTCAGGTTGGCCTCAAGACCCTGACGGCCAAGCTCCATTTGCTGGAAGGTAGGCAGGACAAGGCTTCCAAGCGCGCAGATGATGCGCTTGCCTTGACACAGGACACGACGAGCACATTCGACGTTCGCCGTCTTGCGCAATTGCTGTTCGTGCTGGGGCGCTTTAACGACGCACTGCCCCTTTGGCAGCGTATCGCCGTACCGAACGTGTTGAGTTCCGATACGAAACATCTTCTGGAATGCGCAGGCCGGCTCGACAGGCATGAAATCATGCTTGATACGTTCAGAGAGCTGAGGCAAGCGGAGGCAATCGACCGGACCCTGCTCGACAATGAGCTTTCTCTCCTTGAGATGTACGACACTGACCGTGCCATAGAGATTCTCAACGAAGAAATCAGCCGAAGGCCGAAGGATAAGGCACTCAAGCTCAGGCGCTCGAGGCTGGGATTGGCGCTCGACCGGCCTGACTTGATAGATCAGGACCCGTCGAGTGTGCCAGCATCTGATGAAGTTGAACCGTGCACATCTGTTGAGGCTGTGCACGGTCTCAAGGCAATCGGACAAGAGCAGTATGCCGTTCAGTACGCCTACGAGGTCATTCGCCACAATTTCCAGAATCCAGATGCCCACGGGGCGTTCATGCTAGCTTTAGGTCCGTTTGGGAACGAGCCGCAACTGGAGAAGCCGGCCTGCGTCGAGACTGACGCTGCGGTGTGTTACGTTGAGCAGGGAGACTCCGTCCCTCACTGGATTATTGTTGAGACTGCCCCAGATCCCGACTCACAGCTTCCAGAACCCGAACTCGGACCCGATTGCGCAATCTGCAAGGCCATGATGGGGAAGAAGGTCGGAGATGCTTTCGTTCTTGCCAAAGGCGACATCCAGGATCGCGTCGGCGAAATAAAGGCAATCCAGAACAAGTATGGCTATCGTTTTCAGGACTGCATGGGACAGTGGCAAGTCCGGTTTCCGGAGTTACCAGCCGTGCAAGCCGTCAAGCTGCCGGAAAAGTTTGGCAAATCAGGGGAGCCGGAGTTCGACATGAGCGCGATTCTCCAGTCCGTTGATAGACGCCACGAAGACGTAAGCAATGTTGAACAGCTTTACAAGGAAAATCCGGTCTCACTCCATATGTTTGGGATGCGTTTGGGTGGAATCGCGTTCACTGCGCTCCAGCATTTGGCTCTTAGGATTGATGCCCCGATCAGGTGCTGCGATGGTTCGGTGGAAGAGCGTGAGCAGGCGGCGAAAGCTCTCAGGTCCTGTAATACGCTTGTTTTGGACATGAGCGCCATTGCATCGGCTTTTCCTGTTAGACAGGTTCGATGTCCTAGAAAACTGGTCAATCGATCTCGTAGTGTCCACGAATACAGTGAATGAACTCCGGCAGATGATCGCCAATGAGGAACGAGTTCACAGAAAGGAATCAGGACGATTGGTCAAGACTGAAGCAGGACTCGCTTCTGTGGAAAGTACGGTGGAGCAGAAGGAATCTTCTATCAGAGGGTTACGCCATCTTGTTGAAGTATTGGAGGCTAACTGTAAGGTCGAACCCTGCGAGGCACTTGCAGCAATGGAGCCGGAGGAAAGGGAAACACTCGTCAATTTATTGGGCCAGTACGGGGCAGAAACATTGCTGCTGGCCGCCGTGCCGGGAGGAGTGCTCTGGACCGATGACCTCGCGCAGGCAGGGCTAGCCAGAAGCGAGCACGGCGTGTCACGGGTGTGGACACAGTTTGTTATCGAGGCGCGTGTCGAGTCAGGCATGATTGATCCCGAGACATTTTTCGATGCAAGCGCCAAACTGTTCGGATACGGGTATTCCTTCACCAGCTCAAACCCACAGATTGTTTGGCAGGCCGGAGTTATCGCGGAGTGGAATGTAGACATCTGGCCCCTTTCTCAGGCTCTGTCGGTCTTTGCTGAAGAATCCGTTGACCTACCGCCGATACTTCAGATAGCGGCAGGATTCCTTAGGCTGCTCTATCAGGAGCCACTTCTCCCCGAAACCAAGGCGAATATTACTGTGAAGATTCTCGAAAATATTGCGAAGAAAAACGGAGGGATTCCAGGGATTCACGCTCTTCGCAAAGCCCTACCAAGCATCTTTGGTCTGAACGTTATTGGTCTCAGGGATGCAACCATGACCATCGATTCCTGGTTAAGGAGCATTAAAGATCGGCCGTTTGGTATGTAGCAGGACTCTCGTAGCAGCATTGCTTGGACAACGGCAACAAAACCCACCCTGACGATAAGAAGGACCTAAAGCAGGGTTAGCCCTGGGCTTGCTGCGGGGTAATCTCAAAAGCGAAGGCCTCTTGATACCAGCCGATCCAGCGAAAGAGGCGGGCACGGAAATATTTGCGAAAGAAGAGCGGGAAAATAGTATCCCGTACCTGTCCCTCCTCCACCCAGACCGCGACTCCTTGGAAGCGAGTTGAGCCTATCTGACAGGTGACGGTCGGCGTCTGTTTCAGGTTCTTGACCCACTGCGAGTTCGAGCCTCGACCGGACGAGACGTAAATTTTGTCCTGGGCTGCGACAAACCAGATTTTGACTGCGCGTGGTGTGCCCGTCTTTCGGCCGACGACGGTCAGTTCAAGAAGCGATTCGCGATTGAGACTGGCAAGGTCGTACGAATCGTTTGCGGCGGTCATAGCGTCGCCATCATTCCAGCGGGCCGAAGTGCCCCGCCGTGCCTTTGAGGTTCCGAGGCTCAATGATGATCGTCCGCTCCGGAGAGGCGACCGTCGTGCCGAGACGCCAAGCCTGGACCCCATGAGCGGCGGCGATCTGCATCACGCGCTCAGCCTCCACCTCAGCAACCACGACGCACAAGCCTATCCCCATATTATAGACCTGGTACATTTCCGCGTCGGTGATCCGCCCGACATCCTGCAACACCGTGAAGACCGGGGGGGGCGGAGGAAGGCTCTGAATATGATAGCCCACTGCGGCAGCGGTCCGAGTGAGATTGAAGAAGCCGTCTCCGGTGATGTGGATCAGGGCTTTGAGCCGAACGTCAGCCGCAAACATGGCGGTGATTTCCGGCACATAAATATGGGTTGGTTCCAGCAGTTCTTCTCCGACGGTACGTCCGAGTTCTTGCAGATAGCTATCGACCTTGAGTCGGGCATCTTTAAGCAAGACCTGTCGAGCCAAGGTTAAGCCGTTACTATGGATGCCACTGCTGGCAAGCCCGATCAGCGTATCACCTGGCTCGACCTCTTTGCCGATAATGATACGATCAAGCGGAACCGTTCCGATGGCGGTACCGGCGAGGTCCAGGCCACCGCCGTCCCGAACGCCGTGAACCATCTCCCTGAGTTGCGCAATCTCTCCACCCGCAATATTGACTCTGGCCTGCTCCGCACCACGATGCAGGCCCTGACCTAAAGCGTCGAGTACATCCGGTTGCAAGCTCTCGACCGCGACATAATCAACAAACGAGATCGGGGTCGCGCCAACGCACAACAGGTCGTTGACGTTCATGGCGATGCAGTCAATGCCAACCGTATCGTATTTCCCTAGGAGCTCCGCTACCAGGAGTTTGGTCCCAACCCCATCGGTGGTAATGCCAATGCCGAGGTTGAGCGCGTCGAGACGAATGACGTTGGCAAAATATCCAAGGGGCAGAGCGGGTTGGGCAGTCGGGTGAAAGGAGAAGGTTTGTTCGACCCAGGCTCGGAGTCGATTTAAGCCCGCTTCGGCCTGGATACTATCGACGCCTGAGGCAGCATAGCGTGGGTCTCTCGCGTGATCCATGATGCCGCCCTACTCTACCGAATCTCTGATCCGAAGGCAATTGTCTGGCTCTGCTCTTGACTCCGTAGTGAGCCACGCTCACTATGAAGGAGAGTTCACAGCGACGTTTCATCAGTCCTGCGAGACTGTCTGTCAGACGCCTATGTATGAAGCCTTTTACGGTTTTCAGGAAAGTCCGTTCCGCCTCACCCCAGACCCCCGTTACCTCTTTCTGAGCGCCAGTCACCGGGAGGCCCTTGGTCATCTCCTGTTTGGGGTGAGTGAAGGCAATGGCGTGGTGGTCCTGACCGGAGAAATTGGTGCAGGAAAAACCACGCTCCTGCGGACCCTGGTGAGCGACCTGGATGCATCGACAACGCTTGCATATCTCTTTAATCCCGCGCTGTCCGATGTCGAGCTCTTGCAAGCGATCAATGCCGACCTCGGACTACCGTCCGACTCGACGAGCAAAAAAGAGTTAACCGACGAACTCAACCGTTTCCTTCTCGCCCAACAGGCTGCGGGACGACGGGTGGTAGTGATGATAGATGAAGCTCAGAACCTGGCAGCGTCGGTTTTAGAACAGCTCCGTCTCCTCTCTAACCTTGAAACCGAACAAGAAAAACTGCTGCACATCATTCTTGCCGGGCAACCAGAATTGCGTGACATTCTGACCCGGCCTGAGCTTGCCCAGTTCGACCAGCGCGTGACCACACGCTGGCATCTTGAGCCATTGGGCGTGAAAGACACCGCGGCCTATGTCCGACACCGGCTCGGTGTTGCCGCAGACGGACGATCAGCTTCGCTTTTTTCACCCGCAGTCCTGCGGCAGGTATACCGTTTTTCGGGCGGTATCCCGCGACTCATCAATATCCTGTGCCACCGTGCGCTGTTGGTTGGCTATACCCAAGGAGAGACGCGCATACGGCCACAGACGATTCGACAGGCGATCAAGGAATTACGTCGTCACACGACTCGCAACCCGCGCTTTCGCTGGTCGCCAGCCCCTGCGGTGACCGCCTTCGTCGTTGGCGGACTCCTGCTGGCCTGGGGACGCTTTGATATTCCTGCGGCGTGGAATCAACTGGATATGTGGGCATCGCACGAAGAGGTCCAACGTCCCCCCCCAGCGGGCACTTTTCCCGTGCTGGAAACGCAGCCAAACGTTTCTCAGGGAGAACGGGCCGGAGCGGAAACACTGCCCTCCGCTTTGGAGCCGCGGGCCGGAGACCTTGCTGTGGCCACATCCTCCCAGCAGGAATTATTCCACGCCCTCCAGCAGGGTGAGATGCTGTCCAGTGCGGTGCGAGCAACCCGCGAGTTGATTGCCACGTGGCAGGGAGCGCCTTTGGAAAAAATCGAGTGGCAAGACGGGAAACTCGACCTTGCCTCCATTGCCGCTACTCGTCGGCTTGAGTATCTGCCCGTGCGAAGCGATAGCCGCCTCCTGACTCTGCTGGACCTGCCAGTGATGATCGGTTTGGCCGTTCCACCCTCTCAGCAGACGCGCTTTGCTTTGATCCGCCAGATGACTGAGTCTCACTGCCTTATCCGGCTGGAGAGAGATTACATCGTACCACTCGAAGCGATTACGCAGCGCTGGTTTCGAGAAGCGCACGTTTTTTGGAAAAACTACGAAGAGATCCGAACGACCCTGGCTATGGGCAGTCGTGGACTAGCGGTCGAGAAATTGCAAACCTTATTGGCCAACGTCCCCACGCCGTCTCATATGGGGACCCTGCTCGTCCATCAGGCCGGAAAGCCAACACGGTTTTTTGGACCACAAACGCAAGACGCGGTCGCGCAATTCCAGAAAATGCAGCGTCTCGTATCCGATGGGATCGTTGGGCCGCAGACCCTGATTCTCTTGTATCGTCGCCTTCCCGCGTATACGCCGCCGAGTCTGAGCCGAAGCGAGAAGGGAGAGAATTCATTTGCTACTCAGCTTCCAACGCGAGTGCGACAAGAAGTAGACCTTCCTCCTCGTGGAGGGCGGGTCGAGCCCATCACGCAACGGGAGCTTGTCGGGCAGGACGCATGAGCACGATCCTTGACGCCCTCAGAAAAATTGAAGGAGAAAGACACGGGCAGGGCGGCGAGGTCCGAGCCCGCGTACTGGCGGGCCCTCCTCGACCTCTCTCTCCTGCCCCGCCGCACCGGTCCCGGCTGTGGGCGGCCGGTATGAGCTTTCTTCTGGTAGGATTTGCCGTAGGCGTATGGATGACCCGTCAGGAAGCAGTCCCTCCAGAAGAAGGGGAAACGCCTCCAGTTCGTCCCCCAAAAGAAGCTGAACGCCGTCCTCCGTTACCGGCTATACCTGAAAATTTTGAAGAGTCTGAGAAAACAGTCTCTGCCGTCGTGGAGGGGCAAATCCAAGAAGAACAAAAAAGAATAGGGAGCGTCACTGATCCCCCGACGCCTGAGTATCCTCTTGCCCTCTCAGAGCCGCCGCCTCTCCAGGATTCCCCCTTTGTCTCCTCAACCCAAGTCGCTCTGCGCGCGTCACTTGTGGACGCCACCCCCCAGAGGTTTTCTGAGACCAGTGGAGAGAAGACCAACCACGCACCTCAAAGACGTGGAGACAGCGCCCTGCACATTTCTGAGACGGCAGGCGAGGGGCTTGAGACTACTCTAGAGAGTGGACACGAGAAGCAGGGAGGAAGGGAGAAGGGGGGGGAGGCGGAGCGCTTTGAGCAAGAACAGCCGCTTGTGCCAAGGGAGCTAGCAGACATGGCAGAGCCAGACGAATCGGAAGATGTCTATGCTCCCGCCCCGGCCAATTCAGCGATCAGCTTTCTTCAGTGGTCACCCGAGTCTGCACGACGAAAAGCCTTTGTCAGGGTTGGAGGGAGCCCGTTGACCCTTGTCCACGAAGGCGATGCTATTGGTGGTTATACGGTCGTTGAAATTCGACCAAATGCGGTCGCCCTTCGGTCTGGCGCGACCCGCTTTCAACTCCGCGTGCGCTAAAGCCTTGACGTCTCTCTGTCTGGGACTGACGAAGGGGAAAGATTACGAAGCTGCGGCCTTTCTGACCTTCGCTTCTGCCTTGAGTTCTTTGATGCGGCGTTTGAGTGCCTTTTCGCGGCGTTTGCGGCGTCGACGGATCTCCTGATCCCTTTCTCTATGCATGGTCTCTCCTGTCCCTCGCTCCAGTTGCTCTTACGAGTGTTTCCTTAAAATCGAAGTGAAACTGAAAAATTACTATACCTGTCTCAACACGGCCTGAAAACAGGGGTAAATTTTCTCGGTGGGAAAAATGCGAGCTACTAGATATTGTAGACTATATATTTTTCTGCTACAGGGAGTTGTGGGTGGTTCGGGATGAACTAGACCAGCATCCAAGCGAACGAGTGGGTGGAGTCGGTCGTGTCACAGGGGGGAACATCGTTATTTTCCATAAAAGGACTCAAGGCAGGTCCTACTCTTCTCTTTGACGACCATGCTCCGTTTGTCGATGTCGTTGCAGCGGTTGAGGAAGAATTCGCGGGGGTGAATGGTTTTTTTCGCGGCTCCCCTATCATCCTGCACTTTGGGGACCGTCTCCTGCAAAAAGAAGAATGGTGGCTCCTGAAGGAGGCCCTCCACCGAGAAGAGGTGCTGCTGCGCTATGTGGTTTCAAACAATGCTGCCAGCAGGAAGATGTTATACAAGGAAGGGCTGTCCGTCCGGGAGAATCTGCCCTCGCCCCGGAAGGGAAAAACGGATCAAGACACTATTCCACCCGAAGGACAGCGGGCGTCATATCTGCGCTACGGGATGCGGGGCGGGCAGAAGAAAGCTTTTGACGGAGATGTAATCCTGGCTGGCGATGTGAACCAAGGGGCGGAAATCATCGCGTGTGGAGATGTGGTTGTGATAGGCACGCTGCGCGGAGTCGTTCACGCTGGCTATCCCGATAACGAAGGGGCTGTGGTTATCGCGCTCAACCTGACACCGTTACAGCTCAGAATTGGGCCCCTGATCGCCATCCCAGAAGAAGGGCAGAACCATCGTGGTGTCCACCACCCGGAAGTCGCTCGGGTGGTGGATGACCAGATTGTGATTGAACCGTATAACGGGAAGTTATAGGAGAGGTGCGCCATGAGTGGACGAGCAATCGTCGTTACCTCGGGCAAGGGGGGGGTCGGGAAAACGACCGCGACCGCAAATATCGGCCTCGGTCTCGCCAGCCAGGGGAAAAAGGTTGTGTTGATTGATGGGGATATTGGGTTACGCAATCTTGACCTCATTCTGGGAGTCGAAAACCGGGTCGTCTACAATATCGTTGACGTTGTGAACAAGCGCTGTCAGTCAAGACAGGCGATGGTCAAGGACAAGCGAATTTCGAACCTTTTTCTGATTCCAGCCTCGCAGATTGACCAGAAGGAAGCGATCAATGCCGACCAGATGCGGGATTTGTCTGTGGAGTTGAAGGAGAAATTCGATTTTGTCTTAGTCGATTGCCCGGCTGGGATTGAGCAGGGATTCCGAAACGCAGTGGCGGCGGCGGATGAAGCGATTGTGGTGACGACACCCGATGTCTCTCCGGTCCGTGATGCAGACCGGGTCATTGGTCTGCTGCAGAGCTCGCTCGGCGAGCCTCAGCTCATTATTAATCGTATGTCTATGGCTATGGCAGAGCGGGGGGACATGCTCGACCAACAAGATGTGTTAGACATCTTAGCCATCCGCCTCCTTGGGATTGTCCCCGAAGATGAAGCAGTCGTGATTGCCGGTAACAAGGGGATCCCGGTCGTCCTGAACGGCGGCTCGCCGTCCGGTGATGCCTACGGGCGCATCGCGCGCAGGATTCTTGGGGAAGACGTTCCGATTCCCGAGTTGAATGGCCATTCGAGTTTCGCCCAGCGGATCGGGAGATTTATCTTTGGAAGATAAGCTATGACATTAACGGAACGTATCCAGCTTTTTTTTGGTAAGGGCGGAAGTAAGGCTGCTGCAAAGAGTCGCCTCTTCCTGGTTTTACAAGACGACCGGCTTGGTTTGACTGGGGAAAAGAAGGAAGCTTTACGGAAAGACATCCTTGCGGCAATTCGGAAGCATCTCGATATCGACGCGGAGGGCTTCACTATGGAGTTTATATCCAGCTCAGCAGACCAGAAGGAGATGCGGGTCACCGCTCCCGTACAGCCCGTCCGAGCGGCTGCGAATATATCGAAATAAGGACGGTTGCAAGCTGACTGGAGCAATCGGACGGACTGAAAAGGGCGGCGGGAGTCGCCCTTTTTTCTTGTGCCCCACCTCGGTTCTGCCATGCCTATAGAATATAGCGGGACAAGTCTTGATCTTTGACAATTGCATCTAGCTTGTCTCGGACATAATTGGCATCAATCGGCAACTCCCGACCGCTCAATTCTGGAGCGTCAAAGGAGAGGTCCTCGACCAGCCGTTCGACGACCGTATGCAGTCGCCGCGCTCCGATGTTTTCGGTCCGTTCATTCACGGTGGCGGCAATCTGCGCAATCTGCTCTACGGCGTCAGCCGTAAAGTTGAGCTTGACGTCTTCTGTATCGAGTAAGGCGACATACTGGGTCAGTAACGCGTTTTTTGGTTCTGTCAGGATCCGCACAAAGTCGCCATGGGTCAGAGATTCCAGCTCCACGCGGATCGGGAAACGCCCCTGAAATTCTGGAATCAGGTCCGAGGGTTTGGCGGTATGAAATGCGCCCGACGCAACAAACAGGATGTGGTCGGTGCGGACCATGCCATATTTGGTGTTGACGGTACAGCCTTCGACCAGCGGCAGGAGGTCCCGCTGAACACCCTGACGAGAGACATCTGCGCCGTGAGTGTTTTCTCGGCCGGCAATTTTATCGATCTCGTCAATAAAGATGATCCCAGTCTGCTCGACCCGACGAACGGCCTCCTGGACGACCGCTTCCATATCAACCAGCTTATCGGCTTCTTCTACCGTGAGAATCTCGAGCGCCTCCGGGACTTTCACCCGGCGTTTCTTGGTTTGTTTGGGCATCATATTGGAGAACATCTCTTTGAGCTGATTCTCCATTTCTTCCATACCCTGAGGGGCCATGACTTCGACAAAGGGGGCAGCGGAGCGGGTAATTTCAAGCTCAACCTCACGCTCGTCCAGCTTCCCGTCGTGGAGCATGCGGCGCATCTTTTCCCGCGTACTGTGGCTGGCGCTTGGTGGTCCTTCCTCACTCAGACTGGATGATGAAGGGGTTGGAGGAAGCAGGAGGTCAAGCAACTGCTCTTCCGCCTGGGCCTGAGCTTTGACTTGAATCCGCTCCTTTTCTTCCTGCTTGACTAGGCCGACGGCCAGTTCTGTCAGATCCCGCACCATGGATTCGACATCGCGCCCCACATAGCCGACCTCGGTAAACTTTGAGGCCTCCACTTTGATAAACGGCGCCTGGGCCAGGCGCGCCAGGCGGCGGGCGATCTCGGTTTTGCCGACTCCGGTCGGACCGATCATCAAAATGTTTTTGGGAGCAATCTCGTCACGCAAATCTTCCGGAACTTGCTGTCGTCTCCAGCGATTGCGGAGCGCAATCGCAACGGAACGTTTGGCTTTCGCTTGGCCAATAATATAGCGGTCCAGCTCAGAGACGATCTCTCGCGGGGTCATAACCGGGGGACCTGCATCTTGAACGAGGACGGGTGCCCCGTCGACGCCATCCGTCATCTTATAATTCCTCCACTACAATCTGATCGTTGGTGTACACGCAAATAGCTCCGGCGATGCGCATAGCCTCTTCAACAATCCGAACCGCATCCAGAGGCGTGTGGGCGACCAACGCGCGGGCTGCTGCCAGGGCATAATTGCCGCCCGATCCAATAGCGAGAACGCCGTCATCGGGTTCAAGCACATCTCCGCTACCGGAGATCAGCAGAGATGACTCGTGATCAACGACCGCCATCAGCGCTTCGAGGCGACGTAAGACCCGGTCCGCACGCCAATCGCGGGCCAGTTCGACCGCGGCCCGCCGGAGGTTGCCATTATATTCTTCCAGCTTGCCTTCGAATTTTTCGCACAGGGTAATGGCATCCGCGGTCCCACCCGCAAAGCCAGCCAGAATGCGATCCTTATACAAACGGCGCACTTTCCGTGCAGCGTGCTTGACGACGGTGTCCCCAAGGCTGACCTGCCCGTCTCCCGCCATGGCGACCTTGCCGTCGCGGCGGACGGTGAGAATAGTTGTCCCATGCATGGCTGCGTTCACCGTGTGTCCTCCAACCACCGAATCTTCGTTATCCTATTCATAGCATAGAGTATTGTCTGGCAGTGCACTATTGCAGGCGGCACTATAGAGGACGCAGAGGGTGAGGCAAGACGACGGTGAGTTTAGGCCCGCGGGTGTGCCTTGTCATACACTTGGGTGAGCCGGTCTAAATTGACGTGGGTGTAGCGCTGGGTGGTGGACAGGCTGGAATGTCCCAACAACTCCTGAATAGCCCGCAGATCAGCTCCCGCGTCGAGCAAATGCGTCGCAAAGGTGTGGCGCAGGGCGTGGGGACTGATCTTGTGGGCCAGCCCGCACTGTTTGGCATAGCTGGCCACAAGTCGAGCAACACTACGAGACGTTAAGCGCCCACCGCGTCGGTTGAGAAAAACCGGTCCGGCGTCCCCGGCCGGCACGTTGTGGGACGCTGTCTGATAATTCTTGCCGAGCAAGGCCGGAATCTCTGCCCGATAGCGGTGCAGGGCGTCAAGCGCCGGGCGACCAATCGGCACAATCCGTTCCTTCTGCCCCTTCCCCTTCACCCGCAGGACTTCAAGGTTGGGATCGATATCCTCCCAGTTCAGACCGGTTAATTCACTGACGCGGAGCCCGCACGAATAGAGTACTTCGAGTATGGCCCGATCACGCAGCTCGGCGGGGGTATCCGGTGCGGGAGCGTCCAAGAGACGAAACATATCGTCAACCGGGAGGTAGGTCGGAAGCGGGTGGTCTTGCTTGGGCGAACTCAGGTGGAGGGTCGGGTCTTGGTCAATCACGGCCTCACGCAGCAGAAAGCGAAAAAAGCTCTTGAGTGCCGAGAGCTTTCGACTAATCGAGCTTTTTGTGTGCTGCCGATACAAGGTGGACAAAAAAGCCTGAATGATATGGTGGCTGATCTGGGTGACATTGACTTGACGAGGATCAGCCTGCTCCGTTGGCTTTTCAACAAAAGAGAAGAATTGGTGCAGATCGCTGCAGTAGTTTCGCAGCGTATGGGGAGAGACGTTTTTCTCGACCTCCAGATAGACGGTATAGTGGTCAAACAGCTCGCGGAGTTCTGGTGTCATTGGAATTTCCATTTGCCGTCTTCAATGGTATCAACAAGTCCGGTTTGAAGAAAGTGACGAGCGGGACGGCCTGCGATGAACAAACGAATCGTGTGCCGGGTCTGAGGGCAAAGGAGCAGAACGGGAGTGGGTCGTGCGAGTTTGTTATCAGTGCCACAAAGAAATATCCCTCGAAGAGCCCATTGGACGACGTGATACGTGTGCGGAGTGTGGGGCAGATGTGCGCTGCTGTCTCAACTGTGCCTTTTACGATGTGCGTGCCGCTGCCGCGTGCCGTGAACCACAGGCCGACCTCGTCCAGCATAAGGACGTGGCAAATTTCTGTGATTTTTTTGCGCTCAAGAATGCGCAACCGAGCTTGGCGCGTCCATCCGAGGGAGATGCTCGGGCGCAATTGGACGCCTTATTCAAAAAGAAATCCTGATAGAGTTGCTGTCATGACCGATCGACGTTTTCCTGTGGGGCTTGTGGGCCTTGTGGGGCTTCTGCTGCTGAGTACCTGTCAGCCCGACCCCCACACGGCCCAAGGGACGGCCGAACTCTTCCTTGATTCGCATTATGTCCGGATTGACTTGCCGACCGCCAAAGCCTATTGCGCCGGCTTTGCCCGCAACCGGGTAGAAGAAGAAATTCGACTGACCGAGGGCGTGTCTATTGATGCAACAACCCGGCAACCGCGGGTGTACTACGAGCTGCTTGAAGAAACACCGCGCGGCGAATCGAGTGTGTCTTTCCTGTATAAGGCAGATTTTGACGTTGACGGAGCCGGACGATTTACCAAGAATATTGTGTTGACCCTGCGGAATCAGGCCGAGGGCTGGCGGGTGGTCAACTACCGCGAGTATGACTAACGACCTCCTATGGTTGACAGGCGGAGACCAGGGGCGAAGGATAGTGAGCAGGTGGTACAGTAGAAGAGGCAGAACAAGACAAGCTGATAAGGGTCGGAAAGGAGGAAGCGATATGCAGGACAAAACCTATGTCATTACCGAGATCGTGGGTACTTCGGAGCAGTCGATCTCGGCGGCAGTGAGTAACGCGGTTGATCGCGCTAATAAGACGCTCAAGGCGCTCGACTGGTTTGAGGTCAAGGCGCTCCGCGGAACAGTTGTGGACGGTCAAGTTGGACAGTACCAGGTCACGCTTGATGTGGGCTTTCGCTATTTGAGCGATGAAGAAATGAAAGCCTGGGCAGAAGGGTAAGCGATACAGGCGCCCGAGATTGTAGAGACGGAAGGGAGGAGTTATGTCAGACAAAACGTATAAGCTCATTGAATTGGTTGGGGTATCGGAGCATTCGATTGAAGAAGCCATCCAGAATGCCGTCGCCCGGGCAAATCAAACCCTCAAGAATTTGGACTGGTTTGAGGTCGTTGAAGCGCGCGGTATGATTCAGGATGGCAAAGTCAACCAGTTCCAGGTCAAGATCAAGGTCGGGTTCCGGCTGAATATGTAAGGAGGGACAAGAGCGACCGGAGATAGGCGAGAAAAGGGCAATCTGAACGATCTGGCTTTTGTGTCAGGGAGAGGGCAGACCTGCTTCCACCTCTCCGTGCCAGGCGCTATAAACGAGTTGAGCAGATCCGTGGGCGGGCTGGCAACTGTGAGAAGCACGATCATAGAAGGAGATGAATGATGGCGTTACACATTGGTGAAGAAGCTCCCAATTTTACGGCGGAGACAACAGAGGGAACGATCAACTTTCATGAGTGGATCGGAGATGGCTGGGCCATTTTATTTTCTCATCCCAAAGATTTTACTCCGGTGTGTACAACCGAACTGGGCTATATGGCCGGCCTCAAGCCGGAATTTGATAAGCGCAACTGTAAGATTATCGGTCTGAGCATTGACCCGGTCTCCGATCACACGGCATGGGTCAAAGACATTGAAGAAACGCAGGGACACTCCGTAACGTATCCGTTGATTGGCGATACGGACCTCGCCGTCGCCAAGCTGTACGACATGATCCACCCGAATGCGAGCGGGACTGCCAAGGGCCGCACGGCGGTCGACAACGCAACCGTCCGCTCGGTGTTTGTGGTTGGTCCGGACAAGAAAATCAAGCTCATGATTACCTATCCGATGAGCACCGGGCGGAACTTCGATGAGGTCCTGCGCGTGTTGGATTCCTGTCAGTTGACCGCTCAACACAAAGTCGCCACCCCAGTGAACTGGAAGCAGGGCGAGGACGTGATCATTGTCCCCGCGGTCTCGAACGAGGAAGCCAAGGAAAAATTCCCCGGCGGTTGGAAGGCGCCCAAACCGTATCTGCGGATCGTACCCCAGCCGCAATAAGATCGCTCTTACGCGCAGTGAGCTGCGCGTAAGAGTAAACGGGTCCTCCAATAGACATGCAGATGCTGGACGCGTTTACTCTTTGGGCCGCCGCCCAGCGGTCCCTCTGTTGATGTCGATGATACTGCTACCCGCCTCGTGGTCTGACCGCACTGTGACTACGAATCCATGCCGTAGCACTGCAGCACGTTCTTTCCCAATATGCCCTCTCGGACCGCCTCGGCCATCAGATTCGTGAGTTCAATCAAATTGGGAATATATTCGGGTGGATGATCGGCATGCGGAAAATCACTGGCCCAGAAAAACCGATCTTCCCCAACAAAGGGGATTACCCCGGCGAGTGAACGTTCGTCCGGGTCACCCGAGATCCAGCACTGTCGACGGAAATACGCGCTCGGTTTGTCTTTCAGCGGCACACTCTTGCCCAGCGGCGAGTCGTAGACCGCATCCATGCGTTCCAGCCAGTACCCGATCCAGCCCGCGCCCACTTCCAGGACAATGACTTTGAGCTGCGGAAATTTGTCGAACACCCCATACTGAAAGAGCGAGACAAACCCACCTCGAATGGCATCCCCACCGGCGATATTTTGGTAAAATGCGGTCGAAAAACTCGTCATCCGGCCAAAGCGGGTTGGGGCCGCCCAGTGTGGCTCAAACGACGGGTGAATGCCAAACGGCAGACCGAGCTCTTGGGCCGCGGCAAACACGCGGTCATGGTCGGGATGGCCGTGGGCTTTACGGCTCCAGATATACGGGGCCACAAAAAAGCCTTTCATCCCATCCTTGGCCGCCCGACGCAGCTCTGCTTCAGCAAGCTCGGGGATGCTAATGGGGATATGGGCAATCGGGAGCAGACGCCCATCCGAATCTGAGCAAAAGTCCACCAGCCAGCGATTATACGCCCGGGCATAGGCCATCGACAGCTCAAGGTCTTCGCATTCGGGTTCCCATAACAGGCCAAGCGTGGGGTAGAGAAACACCTTCTCAATATGCTCAATGTCCAGGCGTTGCAGCCGCTCTTTCGGGTCCATAGAGCCAAACGAGGCATTATCCACATAGCCCGACCCAGTCGGCTCGCGTGTATACTCAATCCCCCCAAGCTGGTCCATCACACCAAGCCCCGACGGGGCGCCCTTACGAGTCATTTTGGATGGTCGGCCGTTGACCTCAAGATATTCCAAGCCGTCGTCGTCCTTACGAATACGGACCGCGCGGTCGCGGTATTTGGGTTCCAAATATTTTTCCCAGAGATCAGGCGCTTCGAGTATATGACCGTCGGCATCGATCACACCTGACATGGGGAGACTCGGTAAGGCTTCGGGGCCGGGCATACGCATCCTCCTTTTTAGGTCCCGGAACTCGAACGTTGCCGCTTGCGAAGGAGCTCTTCTCCTTCCTCAATCTGCTCGGGTTCCATAAGCTCAACAATATACTCACGCACTTTGAGCACTTCATTCTGGTGCTCGCCCGAGGCATTTGTCGCCGCCAGACTGATCCACATATAGGCCTGGCCATAGTCCAGTGGCGTACCCTGACCCCTGGCGTAGCGCAACGCCAGATTATACTGCGCCTGGGTATCGCCCTGATTTGCCGCCCGGCGATACCAATTCGCCGCTTGGGTGTCGTTTTGTTCGACCCCTTGCCCGGTCGCATGCATGAATCCCAGATTAATCTGTGCCTGGGCATGACCCTGCTCGGCGGCTTGACGATACCACTTGGCGGCTTCGGCCGCATCTTGGGGCACGCCCTGGCCCGTGCGATGCATGAGCCCCAAGTTCCACTGCGCGTCGGCATGACCCTGTTCGGCGGCTTGACGATACCACTTGGCGGCTTCGGCCGCATCTTGGGGCACGCCCTGGCCCGTATAGTAGTGGAGCCCCATAAAATAGAGCGATGGCGGATGGCCCTGTTCGGCGGCTTGGCCATGCCATTTCAGCGCTTGGGTCGCATCCTGGGCAACGTGTCGGCCCAGACCGTAGAGCACGCCCAGTTCTGCCTGGGCCAGCATGACTCCTTGCTCGGCTGCTTGGGTGAGCTGGTCGAGCGTCATCCGTGCAATCAGATTATCGCGGGCTCCAGCGTATTTCGCCGCGGTTGCTTTGGCGGCATTGAACGAATCACGATCGCCTCTATAGACGGCCAGCTTGGCCGCACTATCGGCCGCTTGGTTGATCAAGAGCAGTGCCTGGACATCATCTTGCTCGATTCCCTTGCCTGATGAGTACAGAATGCCCAGGTCGTACCGGGCTGTCACATGACCCTGTTCGGCGGCTTTGCGATACCACGCTATCGCTGTTGCCATATCCGCTGGGACGCCCAGGCCGTTGGCGTACATGACCCCCAAGTTCCACTGGGCTGTCGCATGGCCCTGCTCGGCGGCTTTGCGATACCATACCCCGGCCTCGGTGTAGTCCTGTGCGACGCCGTAGCCGTTATCGTACAGGAACGCGAGGTCGTACTGCGCCTCAACGTCACCGGTCTCGGCCCGTGCTCGCAGCTCGGTAATTCTGTCCGCTCGCGCCAGGCTCACTCCACAAATACATACCCCAACACTCACGAGTATCCAGTGTGCTATTGTCTGCATATTCGTTGTCCTACCGCACTCCTTCTCAAATGAGAAGAGCGGGCAGTGCCTCCCCCCCTTCCTCCTCGGAGCATGCGTTATTTGACAAGAGCACGCAGAGCCGCCCCGAGCGCGTCACCGGTCCCGGACGGCGTGTTGCTACCGATCTTCCTGTACTGCCGTGAATTGGCGACAACCGCATAGACTGATGCGACAGCGGCCGGTCCAGGCGTGTTCGTGCACCAGAGCCGGGTGGCTACAGGCACACCGGGAGAGACCCGTCAGCTTCGGGCGCGGCGGACCTTCGAGTTTCGCCCACTGCCGTTCCAAATCCTGCCGAATCTCTTCATCCCGTGTCATTATTGGGCGCTCTCCTTCTGGCGTGCGCCGAGACTCCCCGGCCGGACTGGCTGTGCAACGTGAACTGTTTCTGCTCGCTATAAGAGAATGGGAGGAGTCGTATCACGTGTGCAGCGCATCGATCCAGTCAGGTAAGGGTTGATCTGGTACGTCAGCGCTCTCGGGTAAGAGTTCAAGCACGTCTAACGACATCCGGTAGCGAATACGTCCGCGCCACAAATATGGTGTTTTCACCGAATTGTTCACCATGCCGCCGTGGAGGGCCGGGCAGGCACCCTGCGGGGGGGTGGCCTCCACCCATAGTTCTGTCCCACGATACTGACGGACCCAGGCGTGCGAGTCCGGGTGGATACGATCCCAACTCTCCGGCTCCACAATCCGGGCTTTCTGGCAATACATGATTCTTCCCGTCTCTTTGTACCTCAAGATGTAGGCGTAAGAAAAGATTGCCCGGTGTTCTTGATCGGACGCGCAGGTTCGGGTTACCCAGAGTGTCGTCGGGCAGCTCTGCGAGGATGTCGGAAAAAACGCAAACCATCGGGAGGCAGTGACATGGACACCTTTCAATATGAAACCGTTCTGAGCACGCTGGGCAACAGTGGGGTCCGCACCATAGCTCTGAACCGGCCGGAGCGCCTCAACGCCATGAACCAGCAGCTCATGGTCGATATTGCTCACGCCTTTGACGAGGCCAATGCCGATCCGGAGACCCGCACCATCATCTTTACCGGTCAGGGCCGCGCCTTTTGCGCCGGTGATGATCGTAAGGCACATCGCCAGCCGGCAAACGAAGCGCAGGCCAGAGAGGCCGTGGACGCGGTCCAGCGGGCGACCCTGGCGATTGTCTTTGGCGGGAAGCCGGTGGTGGGAGCCATCAACGGCTGGGCAGTCGGGGGCGGATTTGAGTTGGCGATCAATTGTGACTTTCCGATCTGGGCGGAAAGCGCCAGAGGGTTTTTCCCTGAAGTGTCGCTCAACGCCTTTGTGACGGGGGCCGTCTCCTCGCTTTTACCAGCGCTGGTTGGACTGAACAAAGCCCGAGAAATGCTCCTTCTGGGCGAGCAGTATGACGCCCGCACCCTGCTGGACCTGGGCGTGGCATGGCGTGTGGTCAACGATGACCGTCTGCTCGCCGAGGCGCACAGTGTGGCGGAGAAACTGAGTGCCCTGCCGTCGCTTGCCGTCCGAGCGATGAAGCGCGTGCTCAATCAGTGCGCGGCCAGCGATATCCACACCGCACTGCGACTTGAAACAGAGGCGACCGTTGCCAGCTTTCTCGACCCGGAAACAACCGAACGACTCACGAATTTCTAGCCTGGGGCGCGGCAACAGCACCCAGCTCGACTATCCCTACTCCTTTGCCTTCTCGGGGTTGGGCACCATCTTGCCATGACCGGGGATGATCCAGTCCGCCAGCTGTAAAACCTTTTCTCGACTCGCGTTGAGCGCCTCTTGGTTCCAGGTCAAGGGAGCGTCTCCGGGCGTGATGTCCGGGAATGCCCAGGTATGGGTCAGGACATAGATCCCCTGGGCCGTCTCGACGACCAGCGACGCGTCTTCTTCAGTATGTCCTGGGGTTTGCAGCACGCGTATGCCTGGCGCAATGGCATACGCATCTCCATGATCTTCCCACAGGTCGCCTGTATACGTCGCCCAAAAATCGACCAGTTGGGCGTTGGGGAAGAGGGCAATATTCACGGTATGGTCGGGATGGTGATGGCTGATAAAGATATGGGTGACGTCCTCAGCGGAGACGCCTTCTTTTTTCAGCGCGTCAAGGATGAGAGCCCGCTCTGCAACCATGCCGGGGTCGGCGACCAGCGTGACACCCTCGCCCCGGACCAGGGCAACCGTACCCGCCACATGTCTGGCTCCGTCATCAGCCACACCGGGCATGGGCTGTCGCCCTTCTATCGGCTTGACATAGCCTTCAAGCAGAACGGTGACGGTGTTCGTGTTTTGCGCTTCTTGTCCCTGTACTCCGAGGGGCGTACAAACAAATATCGCCCCCATGAGTCCGGCCAGAGCAACGAATCGGGATCTTTTTGGGTGCGTCATATCTCCCTCCTGCCTGCCACCTGACATAGCATTCCGGTCTGTGGAGGACCAGTCGTCTCGTTTCTCGCTTTTTTTGTTCGGGGTGGCTATTATCACCGACAGCGGAACGACGACGAATGCAGCGCAACGAGTAGAAACCTAAGAAACAGGAGACGCATATGGGCGATCTCTCCTCTGCCGAGATCTTACGCCTGACTCGGGAGTACGGCCTCTACGAATGGGCGGCGCAGAAGGCGGTGAAGCCACTCAGCGTTGACCGTGCTCGGGGCGTCTACTTCTGGACGGTCGATGGCAAACGTTTTCTCGACTTCAACTCGCAACTGATGTGCGTCAATATCGGCCACGGTGATGAGCGTGTCCTGACCGCCATTCGGGAGCAGGCCGAGAAGCTGACCTACGTGATGCCGCATCTTGTGACCGAGCCGCGGGCCAGGTTGCACCAACTCTTGGCCGAGATCAGCCCCGGCGCCCTTAAACGATCTTTTTTGACGCTGAGCGGAGCGGAGGCGAACGAGCATGCCGTAAAGATCGCTCGTTTGGCCACTCGGCGGCAGAAAATTCTTGTTCGCTATCGTTCCTACCACGGCGCGACCGCCGGGGCCGTCAGCCTGACCGGGGAGCCGCGCCGCTGGGGAGCTGAACCCGGTATCCCCGGTGTTGTGCGGGCCATGGACCCCTACCGCTATCGGTGCCGCTGGTGTCAGGAGCAGCCAGCCTGCAACCTCAACTGCTTGAATCATGTCGAAGATGTCATCCAGTTTGAGGGTGCGCATACGATTGCCGCCGTGCTGATTGAGACCGTGACCGGCACGAACGGCATCATCATTCCACCCGACGGCTATCTGCCGGGGCTGCGTACCCTGTGTGATAAATACGGCATCCTGCTGATCGCCGATGAGGTCATGAGCGGCTTTGGCCGGACGGGCGAGTGGTTTGCGGTCGATCACTGGGATGTCGTGCCCGATATTATGACGCTGGCAAAGGGCTTAACGAGCGCCTACCTGCCGCTTGGTGCCATTATGGTCAACGACGAGATTGCAGCCCACTTTGAAGACAACGTGCTGTACGCCGGGTTGACCTATGGGGCGCATCCGGTTTCCTGTGCCGCTGCGGTTGCCACCATTCGGGTGTACCAGGAAGACGGCCTGATCGAGCATGCCAAAAAGATGGGGACCGTTCTGGCGCACGAGATGGAACGCTTACGGAAGACGCATCCCTCGGTTGGAGAGACCCGCTCCATTGGCCTGTTTGGCCTGTTCGAACTTGTCAAAAACCGCCAGACGCGAGAGCCGCTGGCCCCCTTTAATGCGACGGCTGCCGAGATGGGTCCTATGGCTCAGCTCGGCGCGTTTTTTCGCGAGAACGGTCTCTTTACCCTCGTTCGCTGGAACACTTTTTTTGTGAATCCGCCGCTGTGTATTAGCGAAGAACAACTCCGCGAAGGATTGGCCATTATTGACCGGGCGCTCGACATTACCGACGCGGCCGTCTCGGTCTGACGGCTCTTCTTGAGAGCGGGCGCGTATTAATACCAAATCCTCCACCGATTGTAACCTGAGCGAAGGACGAGGAGAGCATGAGAACAATAACGAGGAGAGCGCTGCTCCGGTCCGGTCTTACCTGGTGCGCGGTCGCCCCCTGGTTGAACCCCCTGAGAGCGGTCGCTGACACAGACGCCCGCCCGCCCGTCCCGCAGATGGCGCCCGGCGTGACCGACACCGAGATTGTTCTTGGCATGTCCGCGGCCTTCTCCGGCCCATCCAGAGGTTTGGGCATTGAACTGTACCGGGGCGCCAGTGCCTACTTCGATCATGTGAATGAGCAGGGGGGGATCGCCGGCCGCAACGTGATGCTCAAAACGTATGACGATGGCTACCAACCCGCCCCTTCTGTGAAGAATACCCTGAAGCTGATGCTCCAAGACCAAGTGTTTCTGCTCTTCGGTTATGTTGGAACACCAACGGTTACGCGCGTCCTCCCCATGCTCAAGAAGTTCCAGGACAGGAACATCTTTTTGTTTTTTCCCTTCACCGGAGCCCAGCCGCAGCGGGAACCCCCCTATGGCGACTTTGCGTTCAATCTGCGCTCCTCCTATCGCCAGGAGACCGCCGGTCTCGTCGATAATTTCGTTCGCATCAACCGAAAACGTATCGCCGTGTTCTACCAAGCCGATGCCTATGGGCGCAGCGGATGGGCGGGCGTCCGGCGCGCCCTGAAGCACTACGGAAGACAGATTGCGGGCGAGGCGACCTACCGCCGCGGCACGAGGTTCACCGCCAGCATGCGCAGACAGGTCGAAATCCTCAAGGCGTCACAGCCCGAAGCCGTGATCTGTACCGGTTCCTACGCGGCCTGTGCGGCCTTTGTCCGTGATGCCGTTAACCTCGGCCTGCAAGTCCCGATTGCCAACCTGTCCTTTGTTGGCAGCGAAAATCTCTTGAAACTGCTCACTCACTGGACGCTCACTGAGGGGCGAAGCGACGTCGAAGCGTATACGCGGCTGCTCGTCAACTCCCAAGTGGTCCCGAGTTACGAAGAGGCCTCCATGCCTGCCGTCAAAGAGTATCGCGACTTGATGCGACGCTATAACCCGCAGCCACCCCTAGAACTGCTGAAAGAACCCTATCTGCCCTCTGAGCACAGCTTCGTCAGCCTCGAAGGATTTATCGACGCCAAGTTGATGGTTGAAATTCTGCGTCGGCTTGGTGACAGGCCGGAACGGAGCCAGCTCGAGCAGGCCGTCTTCACCGTGCAGGATTTCGATTTGGGCATCGGCGAGCGGGCCTCCTTCGGTCCCGACCGGCGCCAGGGGTTACAGCAGGTCTATTACACCGTTGTTGACGAGGGGCGTTTTGTCACTCTGGACAAGTGGGAAGACAGGTTTGCCTGACATGAAAATCCCCAAACTCTTTCAGAAAACATTGTTCGGCGTTTTCTCTCTGTTCGGGGTGATTAGCCTGTCCACCTCCGTGCTGTGCGTCTATACCGTGGATACGCACTTGTCCGAGGAATACGAGAGCAATAGCAAAGACATCGCCAAGACCATTGCCGATTCCAGTGTGGACATTCTCTTAAATCGGGACCTGTCGGCCCTGCAATCGCTCATCGATCAATTTGTCGAAATTCAGAGCATACGGTATATCTACATTACGGACGAAGAGGGCGAGTTTATCGCCCATACGTTTGTTCCCGGTGTGCCCGAAGAAATTCGAACCGGAGACCGGAATAACACGGCGACTGTGGAGCGCAGTCTGCCTGGGATGGGTGATTTTGTGGAAGTGGGCAGTCCGATTCTGGCCGGCGTTGCCGGCACCGTTCATGTCGGTATGGACACCGATCTGATTGCGCTGAAGATTCAGAGAGCAATCGGCCGCCAAGTCTATCTCATCTCCATCATCCTTGTGATTGGCGTCCTGGCCGCGATCTGGTTCGTCAACCTGGCGGCGAAGCCCTTGGGTGACCTCCTTGCCTATGCCGTTGCCCTGGCGCGTGACCGGGACAACGGCGCGGACGACAAACTGCTGGGACGCGACGATGAGGTTGGACAACTCGCCCGGCTCTTTCTCTATTTTTCAGAGGGGGTGCAGGCCGAAGGGGAGCAGCCCGTGTCGGCTGGAAACGATGGTTAGGGTTTGGTCTTTCTCTCGTGAGTGGTTGCGGTTGAGGGGTTGAGGGTTCTTGGAAATGGCGAAACACAGACATATGCCGCGTGCGATGATCGCCCTGTTGTGCACGCTCCTGCAGGTCTGCTTCGGGACCGTCTATGCCTGGAGTTTCTTTCAAACGCTGTTGGTCAGGCAGCTTGGCTGGTCGTTCACGGAAACGGCCTGGGCTTTCAGCCTCGCGATCTTTTCCCTGGGTACTGCGGCGGCCTGGGCCGGCACAATGCTGCCGCGGTTCGGACCGCGCAAATTGGCTGTGGCCGGCAGCCTCATGTTTTCGGGCGGTTATGTGCTCGCCAGCCTTGCCCTGCGCCTGGATGTTATCGAACTCTTTTATCTCGGCTACGGGGTGATCGGTGGTGTTGGCATCGGGTTTGGCTACGTGACGCCGGTCGCCACCGTGGCGAAATGGTTTCCGGACCACAAGGGCTTGGTGACCGGGATCGTCGTCATGGGTTTCGGTGTGGGCGCGTTTCTTTTGAGCAAGGTCTTGGCACCGCTGCTCGTGCGGCAAGCGGAGGGCGACCTGGCGCTCGTTTTCTTGTGGCTCGGAGTTGTCTTTGCCTGTATCTTATTGCCTTCCAGCTTCGCCCTGAGCGATCCCCCGACCGCTATGGCCACTGTGACCGACGGTCAGCAGAGTGACGACCCCGACTCTGTTGCCCCCTACCTCCGGTCTTCTGCGTTCATCTTCATGTGGGTTGTCTTTTTCTTCAACATTGCCGCGGGCATCTCCGTTATCAGCTTTCAGTCGGAACTCCTGCAGGAAGTGTGGGGCTTCGCCGACCCGTCCTTGGAGCCGGCAACGCTGGTCGAATACGGGGCGACCCTGATCGCCGTCAGTTCGCTGTGTAACGGTGTCGGGCGGCTGTTCTGGGGGCTCCTCTCGGATCGTATCGGTCGCGTCCGGGTCTTCAGAATTCTGCTCGCCAGTCAGATGATCGTCTTCGGTATTCTGATGACGGAGCGGAATCCCTGGATATTTGCGGCCCTGGTTTGCTACGTCCTCCTCTGCTTCGGTGGCGGATTTGCCACCATGCCTTCTTTCGTGCTCGACGTTTTTGGGACGAAGAAGATGTCCACGATTTACGGAACGATTCTGACCGCGTGGGCCGCGGCCGGGATCTGCGGCCCACTCTATGTGGGACATTTGAAAGACCAATACCCCGACCGGGCCGTTATGTATTGCTTTTTGATCGGGATTCTGATGCTGGGCCTTGGCTATGTCTTCTCCTATTTACTGAACGATGAGCGCATTCGCCTGGGTCGTCCGACCCTGGAAGGGACGCTGCGGCAGTACGGTATCGCCTATCCTCGGCGCGCGTAGAGTCCGCTCCCCAATACGGTCGACATTTTCAGGACATAAAACGGACAAAAAATCTGTCAGTACTTGATTCTACTAGAGTCCGATTTTTAGAGGGGGGAGGATGGCACATCGTAAACGGGGCAATTTCACGTAAAACGGTGAAAACACGACCACCCTCACGCTGACCGCCACCGACAGCGACGCGTCCGACCCGGACAGCGTCGCACTGACCGTCACCATCACCGTCGAAGAGAGCGACGATGGCGACGATGGCGGCGGTGGGAGCAGTAATGGCGGGGGTGGTGGGAGCCGCGGCGGGGGCGTCCAGCAGCCGCACGGCGATACGCCCGCTACGGCCACCCCCCTGGACCCCCCGGCCCGCATCGCCGGCCACCTCCAGAGCGGCGCCGATGTGGACTACTTCACCTTGACCCTGCCCTATGCCGGGGTGCTCAGTGCCACCACCAGCGGCCCGACCGACACCCAGGGCCAGCTCTGGCAGGCGGCGCCCGGCGAGACCCCGGCCCTGCGGCCCGCAACAAGGGCGCGTCCGCCCCGCCCTTGTTGCGGACCCAGAGTGAGAGTGGGCTGACCCTCGTGGCCGAAGACACGGACAGTGGGACGCGGCGCAACTTCCAGCTCGGGGAGGCCGTGGCCGCCGGCACCTACTATCTGGCCGTATCCGCCGGGACGAGTGGAAGCGGCGGGGCCTACACCCTGGATGTGCAGTACAGCGCGGCCCAGTTCGAGAACCCCCGCCCCGCCTCTCCCCAGAGCGGTATCGGGGTCTTGTCCGGCTGGGTGTGTGACGCGGACAGCGTGGTGATCGAGTTTGTCCGGCCCAACGACGTTGTGTGGCAGGTGCCGGCGGCATACGGCACGCTCCGCACCGACACCGAGTCCGTCTGTGGAGACAGTGACAATGGCTTTGGGTTGTTATGGAACGGGACCACACTGGGACCCGGGACGCACACGGTCCGGGCGGTGGTGGATGGGATCGTGCTGCCCGCGCCCCCCCCCACCGTCACCACCCTGGACTTGGGCGAGTTTCCGACCGGGCTGAGCAGGGAATATGACTTGGCGGACTTTCCCGCGCCTGGGGAGACCCCCACGGGCCAGTAGGAGCAAGGCCGGTCAATTGGTCCGTAATTGGCACTCTGGAGAGACCCCCACGGGCCAGTGGGAGCAAGCCCTCCAGCACTTCGTGATTGCCAGCGGGGCCGGCGGAGGACCAGGGGCGCAACTCCCCCCCGCGCCCGCCCGCTTGGAGCATCCCCGACCGGGCTCGTTGCAGAGGGGGCGTGGAGGGGGGATCTCGGGCGGGGCGTGGGAGGCGGCCCGGGGGGAGATCGTGGTCGAGAACGGGACGCCGGGAGACCCGCCCACGGTGGCCGCCGGCGCGGGGCCCCGACGGACGGACCCGGCAGACATGTGTCGGGATACGGACAATGGCTTGGGGGTGTTGGGGAACTGGAACAAGCTGGAGGAGGGCCAACACCCGGTGCGAGCCCTAGGCCATGACGTGGAGGTCGCCCACCGTACGTTTACGGTGACCACGCTGGGCGCGGAGTTCGTGCGGGGGCTGGAGCGCACGCAGGCGTTAGCGGACTTCCCGACCTCGGGCCAGACGGTCACGGTGGAATGGCAGGATGCCTTGCAGAACTTTACCCTCACCGCCCGGGAGTGAGGGCGGGCCCCTCCGCCTGGCCCGGTGGTGTCTCAGGGGGAAGTTTTTCCTCTCCCCTGGAGACCGGGGGGAAGGGATGGGCAACGGAGCCCCTCCTCCTGGCCTAAGTCTTTGACCGAGCCGGCGGCGGCGCAAAAGCTGCCCGCTTGCTGGGGGAGTGCGGGCGGCCTGCCAGCCTCCCTTCCCTTTTCGGAGGGGAGAGCAAACAGCCCCTCTGGGGCACGGCCCGCAAGGCGGGGCCTGTTTCGTCTCTGGCCAACCTGCTGTACAGTCGGCCTGGGCTCCGTTCGGCCAGGAGGTAAGTGGACAGCGCCGCCGTTCGTCCAGTACACTAGACGTATGCTATATGCCTGTTCGCCCGACGACGGTTTCGACGATGAGGATGATGAGGACGAACGCTGCCCGTGCGTCATTCACATTCGATGGCCACGGCCACACGTCGTGAAGCCCTTCCGGCCAAAATAATCAAGAGTCCGGCCTGTCCGACCCTGGCACAAATCACATGCCAGGCTTGCCTTCCGGGCCTGTTCTCTCTATAGAAGGGCGAGGGAGGTGGCCTCTACGGCCAGAAGTCATACCGGTGGGGTGTGGCCGGGTCGTATAGACGTGCCCATACAAATAAAGGAGAGACGTTATGGCTGAGTTTGATGTCCATGTTAAAGGGGGAACGGTTGTTGACGGGACACGCGTCCCACGCTTTCAGGCCGATGTCTGGATTAAAGATGGAAAAATCGCCCAGCTCGGCGGTCGGGTGACCGGCGGGGCGAAAAAGGTCATCGATGCGGATGGGCTGATTGTTGCGCCTGGGTTTGTTGACCTGCATACCCATTATGACGCGCAGATTCGCTGGGACCCCTGGTGCACGATTTCCGGCTGGCACGGCGTGACCTCCGTGGTGCTTGGTAACTGCGGTTTTGGCTTTGCCCCGGTCAAACCCGAGTTTCAGGAACGCTCCATGCTCACCATGACGCGCACGGAAGCCATCCCGTATGATTCCATGAAAGAGGGCATGACCTGGGACTGGGAAACCATTCCTGAATATCTGGACTCGCTGGACCGCTCGTCCAAAGGCGTCAACTGTATCCAGTATATGCCCACTGCGTCGCTCATGACCTATGTCATGGGACTGGAGGCCGCCAAGTCCCGCGCGGCCACACCCGCGGAAAAGCAAGAGATGCAGCGGCTCTTGCACGAAGGCATGGATGCCGGACTGTGCGGCTTCTCCATTCAGCGGCTCGGTCCCGACTCAACGCAAGCCGATTATGATGGCTCCCCGATGGTGACGGACATCATGGCGGACGAGGACATTCTGAATCTGGCCGAAGTCCTGCGGGAGCGAGACGAGGGGTTTATCCAAATCACCCAGTCCACCGGACATATTAAGGCCGACCTTGCCTTTTTGGAAAAGCTGGCGGAAATTGCCTGTCGACCCATTCTGCACAACGTCATTGTTGCGGCCCGCAAGGACCCGAAAGTCCACCGCCGGAGTCTGGACTGGCTGGAGCGCTGCCGGGAGAGAAACCTGCCGATCTATGGCCAGACCGGAACGCATCGGACGGGTTTTGCGTTTACGCTGGAACACTGGAATCTGTACGATGCCAGTCCGGCCTGGCGTGAGCTGACGACTGGAACCAAAACCGACAAGCTGGCCAAGATGAAAAACCCGGCCCTGCGTGCCGCAGTCAAACGCGAGACCGAAGAGGCGGACCGGAAGCTGCAAGTCATCCAGGCCGGCGTTGGCGGCCCGATTCCAAGACTGATCGTCCAGACGGCCAATAATCAAGCCGAGCTGGAACCCTATGTGGGCAAATCCGTTGGTCAGATCGCAGAAGAAGAGGGTAAGGACCCCATCGACGTTATGCTTGACCTGTCGGTTGCCGGTGAGCTGAATGTCGAATTCCTGGGACCGGACCGGGGTTTTAATGCCGAGCATACGGCGGAGATGATCAACGACTCGTATTTCACCGTTCCGGGAGCCTCGGACGGTGGAGCGCATACCAAGTTCTTTACCGGTGGCGCGTTTACAACCGACTTCCTGCGCTGGTTAGTCCGGGACGAACACCTGATCAGCCTGGAAGAAGCCCATTACCGGCTCTCCGCCCTGCCTGCGCATGCGGCCGGCTTCCGCGACCGTGGCGTGTTGCGTGAGGGCGCGGCAGCCGATGTGGTGGTCTACAATCTGGACGAGTTGGACATTGAGCCAAATTGGATCGGCGAGATTGTGCACGACTTCCCTGGGAATGAGTGGCGCCGGATTCAGCGGGCCAAAGGCTATCATGCGATTCTGGTGAACGGAGTCCAGACGTTTGAAGATGGCGAGTGTACCGGGGAAACCCCGGGCCAGTTGCTCCGCAACGGGAGGGGCTAAGCGCCGTTTCCCTGGAGCTTCTCAGAGCGGCGAGGTGGTCATCCGTTTTGCTCCCGTGATTCATAGAGAGGGCGGGGTTCAAGCCCGCCCCGACTCTGTTCAGCCCGCACTCTGTCTGGTATACTCGGATTACCTTCATCAAAACGCATCCCCGCGAAGGAGGTGGAGCGCATTGAGAGATGAGGCGACGAGTTCGCTTCCCGCAGTTGTTCGACCGATGGCTGATCATCTGCCCCCCGCCCCCTCCTCCCTCCTATGCCCGGCCTGTTTCTGGAGCGGTCTGCCGCAGCCGCGGCTGCGCGGTTCTCCTGTCATTGAAAGCCTCTTGTGGGCACTTGGCGTGACAAGTATGGGGCTGCTGCTGTTGGCGGGACAGATCTCTCATCTCTCGGTTGCACTGCCGTGTCTGCCCGGTCTGGGATACTCAGTCTGGAGACGCTCTCGCCGTTCTGGCGTCTGTCCCCAGTGTGGTATGCGTCCGCTGCTGCCTGAAGAGGCGATGTATCCTCCGGCCTGCTCTCATTTTCTTTTTAGCACGGAGCCACGGCGTGCGCCGGCTGAAAACCGTAAAAAGATAGTGGTTCGTGGCTAGTGGAGAGCAAGAAACCCCAAGTAGGGGCGGGTTTCAAACCCGCCCCTACTTTATCCGGCTGGCTCAGCCGCCTGAGCGCCGGCGTTTCTTGCACGCTATTGCCTTTGATCTCGACAGCACGCTCACGCGGCCCTATCTGGACTTCACCCGGCTCAGAGCCCAACTCGGCCTGCCCGAGGGCGATATTCTCCACTGGGCCGCCTCCCTCCCGCCGCGCCGACGGGCTGAAGCCTTTGCCACCATTGAGGCATTTGAACAAGATGGAGTTGATCATGTCGCCTGGAACGACGGGGCTCAGGAAACCTTAGCGGCCCTCCAAGCCCACGGTCTGCCGGTCGCCATTATTACCCGGAACAGTCGGACTTCGCTCACAGCCGTATGCGCGCACCTGGATATACGGGTGGATGTGCTCATTGCCCGAGAGGACGCTACTCCCAAGCCGGACCCGGCCTGTGTCCGGCTGGCGAGCGCCCGCCTGGGTGTTCAAGTGGGGACGCTGCTCATGGTAGGAGACTTTCGGCACGATACGGAGGCCGGACGGGCGGCGGGTGCCATGACGGTCCTCCTGACCAACGGCAAAACGCCGACCTGGACGGTTGAGGCCGACCTGGTGATTCATCGTCTCCCCGAGCTTTTGGCCTATGTGGAAAAAGAGTAAACGTGTCAATATCTGCATGTCTACTGGCAGACACGTTCACTCTTTTCTGGACTATCAACATCATGCAGGAGGACACCCATGGAATTTGCCATTGCCTACCCGGCTAAACCGGATGCGTGGAAAGACATTGTTGTGGCCGAAGACAACGGCTTCAGCCATGCCTGGCTGTACGATTCCCAGATGATCTACAGCGATGTGTACGCGTGTATGGCGCTTGCCGCGGAGCACACCACCACGATTATTTTGGGGACTGGCGTTGCCATCCCGAGCAATCGTATCGCTCCGGTGACCGCCCACTCCATTGCCACCATCAATCAACTCGCGCCCGGTCGGGTCATCCTCGGGCTGGGAACCGGATTCACCGGACGCAATACCATGGGCCTCCCGCCGGTCTCGCTCACAAGCGTTCGCCACTATATCGAGCAGTGCCGCAGCCTGCTCAAGGGAGAAGAGGTGCTCTTTCAAGACAATGAAGGCGCTGGATCGCGCCAACGCTGGATCCGCTTCCTGCACCAAGACCATGGCTATATCAATCTGAAAGACCCGATTCCGATTCATTTTGCGGCCAACGGGCCGAAAGCCCTGGAACTGACCGGAGAGAGCGCAGACGGCTGGATTACGACCATTTCCTCCCCGGACACCTTACGCAAAAACCTGGCCGTGGTCGAAAAGGGGGCGGCTCGGGTTGGGCGCTCAGCCCACGACCTGCCCAATGTCGCCCTGACAACAGCCTGTGTGCTGCAACCGGGGGAGTCGGCAGCCGCGCCGCGCGTCATGGACCGCGTTGGTCCGTTTGCCATTGTGGCGCTCCACGCCTTGTGGGAGCAGTCCGCGGTCACGGCCAATATGCCGCCCGCCATGGAGCCACTCTATCAGGGCTTTGCCGACTATGTTGCGCAGATGCACACGCCTGAAGATCGTCGCTATCTCGAAGTCCACGAAGGCCACCTGATCTACCTCAAACCGGGAGAAGAGCGCTACTGTAATGCAGACCTGATTCGCGGTATGACGCTGACAGGGACAGGGGAGGAGATCATTGCCCGGCTCAAGGCGCTCGAAGCGGCCGGTCTCAAACAGGTGGCGGTTCAGGTGGTGAACAATGGACGCGAAATGATCGAAGAATTCAGTCGCGAGGTCATTACAAAATACTAGGTGGACTATGACACGAGACTCTATCACGCTTGGTATTGCCATTTCTCTGAGTGGCCGCTATGCCCTGCTCGGGCGTCAGGTCCTTGAAGGCCTGGAGTGCTATATCCGCGATGTGAACGCCACCGGGGGGATGCGACTCGGGGCCGAAAACCGCAGACTCCCCGTTTCTCTGCTTGTCGAAGACGATAAAAGCGATGAGACCAGAGTCCGCAGCCTGACCGAAAAATTGATCTCCCACGACCAGGTTGATCTGCTGATGGGCCCCTACGGCAGCGGGCTGACCCTGGCCGCCGCGGAGACGGCCGAGGCCGCCCGGCAGGTGCTGTGGAACCATAGCGGGTCGGCCGACGAAATCTTCGAGTGCAACCTCTCCTGGGTCGTGGGCCTGTTGAGTCCGGCGTCCCAATACCTCTGCGCCATTCTCGAACTGCTGCACACGCTCGACCCCGAGGCAAAACGGGTGGCCTTATTAAGCGCCAAAACCGGCTTTGCCACCGATATGGCCAGTGGCGCGCTGGCCTGGATTCAACGTCACGGCCTGACGCTTACCAATCACCAGTTGTACCGGTCCGGCCTCGACGACTTCAGCCCATTGCTCAACCCGCTCAAGGACGACCCGCCGGATTGGCTGCTCAGTGTTGGTCGCGTTGAGGACGACCTGCGGCTGGGCCGGCAGTTATGCGACCTCCGCCCACGGCTCAAAGCCGCCGGACTGGTCGTCGCGGCCATTAGCCGCTTCAAGGCCGAACTGGGCGAGCGGGCAGACGGATTTCTGGCTCCGAGCCAGTGGGAACCACAGGTGGAGTACGGGGTAGATTGCGGCCCGTCAGAAAGTGAATTCCTGACCCATTACCTCAAAGGTGCAACCGTGCCCATCGACTACCCGGCCGCCCAAGGGTATACCGCCGGCGTCATCGCCCAGCGCTGCGTTGAGGAAGTCGGCGGCGTGGACCAGCACGCCCTACGCACAGCCGCGAGTCGTCTGCGGTGTACGACCTTCTACGGCCCGTACGCCATTGATGCGCAGACCGGGCGCCAGACCGCTCACCCCATGCTGGTCACCCAGTGGCAGAAGGGCCGTAAGGAAATCGTGTGGCCGCGCACTGTCGCTGAGGCCCAGCTGGTCTATCCGGGACCGTTGTGGGAGTAGGCGGGAAAGGAGGGCTGCTATGCTACACACGCCAATCTGCCAGGACCTTGGCATTACCTATCCGATTTTCTCCGTGGGTATGGGCGGTGGGATGGCCGGACCGCAACTCACGGCCGCGGTGTCCAACGCCGGCGGGTGTGGTGTCTTGGGCATGGGCGGTTTGCCCGCGTCTTTTATCCGGGAGCAAATTCAGCAGGTTCGCGCGCTGACCACGCGGCCCTTTGGGGTCAATATCATTCTCCCTCTGCTGCAAGAGGGACAGATTGAAACCTGCTTGGCCGAAGCCGTTCCCCTGCTCGTCCTCTTTTGGGGCGACCCTGAACCCTATGTCAAAGAGGCCCATCGCGTCGGGACCAAGGTCTTCCTCCAGGCTGGCTCGATTGAAGAAGCGCTCAGCGCGGTGAACGCCGGAGTTGACGGCATTATCGCCCAAGGCGTTGAGGCGGGCGGGCATGTCAAAAGCACCACCTCACTGTCAACCATCGTCCCGGCCGTGGTCGAAGCCGTTGGGCCCGTCCCGGTTATTGCCGCGGGCGGCATTGCCACCGGACGCGGAGTTGCGGCGGCCTTAACCCTGGGCGCTCAGGCCGTGTCCATGGGCACGCGCTTTGTGGCCAGTGAAGAAATCCAGGTCATCCAGGCATACAAACAGCGCATTGTTGACAGCACGGCAGAAGATACGGCTTACACCACACTCTTTGATGTGGGCTGGCCAGATGCCGCTCACCGGGTGTTACGCACTACCGCGTTGGACGAATGGGAAGCCGCGGGTCGTCCGGCCAGCGGCCAGCGACCCGGAGAAGGCCACGTCATCGGGACGATGCCCATGGCCGGTACGTCCATAGAGTTGCCCAAATACGGCATCTTCCCGCCCATGCCCGGCTTTGAGGGCGATCTGGAACAAACCGCACTGTACGCGGGCGAATCGTGTCGGTTGATCCATGACATCAAGCCTGCCGGTCACATCGTGCGCGACATCGTGGCCGAAGCCGAAGAGATACTCAAACATCTGCACGCCTGAGAACCGCACCGGAGGGAATACGCGGAGAAGAAACGCGCGACACCCCACGGCGGCTCACGCATCCAGTCGCCCCGATGACGAGCGGCGGTTCCGGCCTGGGGCACGCAGCCGGTCTGCGCGGCCTTCATTATTGACGGGAGATAGACGGCACGCTAGTGGAAACGGCATGAAAGAATCGTTTATCCTCCTGCTGTGGTGGGTGCTGTTCGGTGGCTCACACATGCTCATGTCCGCGCCCAGTTGGCGACCGAAACTGGTTGCCCGGCTGGGTGAGCGGGGTTTCTTCGGAGTCTATTCTCTGATTGCTATCGTCACTATCGTACCGCTGTGCATGTACTACGGTGCGCACAAGCACACCGGCCCGCAGCTCTGGGTCACGCTGCTCCCCTACCTGATAGCGCGTGATGTGAATGTCCTGCTCATGGGGCTGGCCTTTGTCCTCTTCGTCAGCGGCCTGACGGCCCTTGCGCCCAGCTCCATACTGGCCAGCGGGGAGCCCCAGGCGTATGGCATCACCCGGATTACCCGCCACCCGGTGTTTGCCTCGTTCTTTTTGTTTGGTGTGGCGCATTGCCTGATGAATGGCGCCCTGAGCGACATCGTCTTCTTTGGTGGTTTCGTTGTCTACTCCTGGCTTGGCGCGCATCGTCAGGACCAACGTAAAACCGACGAGCTGCCCGGCTATGCGGAATTTCGTCTGTCCACCTCCTTCCTGCCCTTCGGAGCTATTGTCAGCCAACGGCAGCCGTTTCCTATTGGAGAGCTGCGTTGGGGGGCGATCATCCTGGGTGTAGTTGTGTTCTACCTCGTGCGGGCCTTTCACCCCAATATATTTGGCGGGATTTTGATGACGCTCTAGGATATTCACACCATGCTCCCAGAGATATTTACCCAGGCCTGGAACTGGCTCCTCGGCCTGTCCAAGGTCCAATTGGTTCTTTTGGGTGGCGGTATCGCCCTGCTCGTTGCGCTCAGCAAAGTGCTCCGCCTCCTGTTCTTGGCGCTTGTCCTGCTGCTCTTTCTGGTCGTGGTTTTGCCGCAACTGCTGACGCGGTATGCCGAGTATCCGTTTCCAGAACGAGCGCCGGGCGAGCGCGCTGTTCATCAAGACTGACGTGCGAAAGGAGACGATAATGGAAGCTGAAAAGAAACTCGAAGAACTCGGGCTGACCCTGCCGCCCATTCCCACTCCAGTGGCCAACTATCTGCCCCTGGTGCGAACCGGCAACCTCCTGTTTGTCTCCGGCCATGGTCCCGGTGTGCTGAAAGACGGCAGCGTGTCGTTCATCCAGGGCAAGCTCGGCAAAGACCTGGATGTTGAGCAGGGCTATGCGGCGGCCAAACAGGTTATGCTCAATATCCTGCAATCCCTGAAGCAAGAATTGGGGGATTTGGACAAAGTCCGCAAAGTGATCAAGCTGCTCGGCTTTGTCAACTGCACGCCCGACTTTCCCGATCAACCCAAAGTCATCAACGGCGCGTCCGACCTGCTCGTCGCCCTGTTTGGCGACCGTGGCCGTCACGCCCGCTCGGCCGTGGGCATGAACCAACTCCCGTTCGGCATCGCCGTCGAGATTGAGATGATCGTGGAAGTCGAGGACTAACGCAAATCACGATTCTGTGGAGCCGCCCGTCATTCCCCTGTTTGCACAGGGGCAGGCTCTGCGCAAGAACGTCCCCCTGCGACAGTAGGGGCAGGCATCTCGGCCCTTCGACTTCGCTACGCTCAGGGCGAAGTCGAAGCATGGATGCTGGATCCAGTCCGGCAGGACGCGAGCCCCCCGGAACGGCGAGAGCCTATCGTGAAACGCTCTAACGCGGAGCTAGACCGCTGCAAACTGTGCCACCAGCGCGGCGTTGGATTCCGCTTTCTCAAAGGCGGCCAGCACCGCCTGGGTTGCCTCCACGGTTGGCATCGCGGCAACCTGACGGCGCAGCAAGCGGGCCATTTTGAGCGTGTCGGGGTCAAGCAGTTGTTCCTCTTTGCGGGTGCCTGAGGCCGCAATATCAATGGCCGGGAACAGCCGCCGCTCGGCCAGGCGCCGATCAAGCCGCAGCTCCATATTGCCCGTTCCCTTGAATTCCTGGGCAATGACCTCATCCATGCGGCTGCCCGTGTCAATCAGGCAGGTCGCGACGATGGTCAGCGAGCCGCCTTCTTCGAGCTGCCGGGCGGCACCAAACAACCGTTTGGGTATGTCCAGTGCATTGGCATCAATACCGCCGCTCATCGTCCGTCCGGTGGCCGTATTGAGATTGTGGGCGCGGCCCAGACGGGTCAGGGAGTCCAGGACAATAATCACATCCTTATCCTGCAAGGCGTTTTCAACCGCTCGCTCCAGACATACCGCGGCCGTCTCCAGATGTTCTTCCAGCGAACGATCGTTCGACGAGGCAAACACCTCAGCCGGAACGGCTCGGCGAAAGTCGGTCACCTCCTCGGGCCGTTCGTCAATCAGCAGGCTGTATAAGGCGGCTTGCGGAGCCCCGGTCGCGGCTGCCACGCACAAGTCTTTCAGGAAGGTCGTCTTACCGGTTTTGGGCGGCGCGAGGATAATGGCGCGCTGGCCAAATCCAATCGGACAGAACACATCCAGAATACGAATCGTCAGGGGCGTATCCGGCCCAACCAACTGAATCTTCCGGTTGGGGGCTATAGGGACCCGGCTTTGAAATTCTTGCAGCGCGGCTGACGGCCCGGGTGGCCCATTCCGCCGTCCCCGTTGCCTCCTGTGGGCCTGATGATTCCGTTCCCCCGGCTGTGCTCTCCCGCCTCTCCCCCGCGGCCGCCTGTTCTTGCGCATGATGCCTCTATTGTTCCTGATCTCCACGCTGTCTACAAGCTCGACCGACTACAAAACTAAGACGGTAATCGGCCGCCTGACCCCCTGCCTCTCGGGCGACGGTGGGGCGGACTAGCGTGTCCCTGCACGGCGACGCAGCCATTCCACACTCAACAGGAACAACAGAGAGAACGCGATCAGCAGGGTCGCTACAGCCAGAATCGCCGGGCTGATCTGCTCACGGATGCCGGTCCACATCTGGCGCGGCACGGTGCGCTGTTCCAGACCGCCCATGAACAGCACCGTCACCACTTCGTCGAACGAGGTGGCAAACGCAAACAAGGCCCCGGATACCACGCCTGGGGCGATCAGCGGCAGCACGACACGCCGAAACGTCCGTAGCGGTCCAGCGCCCAGACTGGCCGCCGCGCGATACAGGTTGGGGTCGAAACCGGACAGCGTCGCGGTCACCGTGATAACGACAAACGGCGTACCCAGCGTGGCGTGGGCCAGGATGAGCCCCAGGTGGGTCTGGGTCAGACCCAGGTTTGAGTAGAAGAAGAACATGCCGGCGGCTGAGATAATCACCGGAGTGATCATCGGCGAGATCAGCAGGCCCATGATCGCCGAGCGGCCCGGCAGGGCGGGATGGGTCAGTCCCAGGGCCGCCAGCGTACCGAGTGCGGTCGCTAGGCCGGTGGCCGCCAGGCCGATAAACAGGCTGTTAAATAGCGCCTGTCTCCACTCTGGGTCGCCCATCACATGCTGGTACCAGCGCAGCGAATAGGCGGCGGGCTCCAGACGCAGCATCCCCTCGGTAAAGGTGAAGTAGGGTTCGGCATTAAAGCTGAGCGGTACGATAACCACAATCGGCGCAATCAGAAACACGAACACCGCAGTACAGAAGGCCAGATAGGCAATCCGGCCGGCGCGCTCCCAGGTTCCCCTCGGTGTCATCTCAACCCAACCTCATCCGCTCGATGCCCACCAGGCGGTCGTACACCAGATACAGCACCAGCACGAAGGCCAGCAGCAGGCCGCCGATTGCCGCGGCCAGTCCCCAGTTCAGGGAAGTCTGCATATGGTAGGCGATCATATTGGAAATAAGCTGGCCGCTCCGGCCACCGACCAGGGCGGGCGTGATGTAATAGCCAATCGCCAGGATGAAGACCAGCAGCGAGCCGGCGCCAACGCCGGGCAGGGTCTGCGGCCAGTAAACCCGCCAAAATGCCTGAACCGCACTCGCGCCCAGCGAAGCTGCCGCGCTCATATGCAGCCGTGGGATAGTGCGCATGACCGCGTACAGCGGCAGCACCATGAAAGGCAGCAGGACATGAGTCATGGCGACCATGGTGCCGGTCATATTGTAGATCATGGCGAGGCGGCTGTTGTCGGCGATCAGGTCAAGCGCGACGAGCGTGCTGTTGACCACTCCCTGAGTCTGGAGCAGGACGATCCAGGCGGTCGTGCGTACCAGCAAGGAGGTCCAGAACGGGACCAGCACCAGCAGCAGCAAGAGATTTGCCCGCTGTGGCGGGGCATGGGCGATCAGATAGGCGAGCGGATACCCGAGGAGCAGGCACAGCCCGGTCAGACTCAGGCTCACGACCAGGGTGCGCCACAGCAGCAGCAGATAGACGCGATACTCGTCCGGTCGTGGAGCGATATGGCCATCGTTTCGGCGTTCCAGGTCCAGGGCGTGCAAATAGTGGCGCACGGTGAAGCGCTCGCCAGCATAACGAATCGCGTGCCAGGTTTGTATATCGTCCCAGGCCGCGTGGATGCCGACCAGGGTGTCGCGCCACGCAGGACCCTCCGCTTCGCGCACGCGCCGTGCCGTGCGGGTAAGGACGCTCCGCAGTCCGCCGTGCACGCGGTTGATACGGGTGGCGACCCGCCCCAGGGTACGCTCCTGCCGCGCTCTGCGCAGTTCGCGGGCGATCGTCCCGAACACCGGCTCGGGCGGGACGTGCACACCGTCCCAATCCTGCAACAGGCTCAGGGTTTCGGGCAGCGCATCAGCCACCACCGGGTCATACACGCTGCGCGACAGCATGGTCGCCAAGGGCGCAACAAAGGTCAGCCCGATAAAGGCGACCAGGGGCAGCACCAGCCCCACGGCGCGGAGCTGTGAATCGATTAACGAGCCAGCCATGCGCTGAAGCGCTCGTTCATCTCGTCGCCATGATCTCTCCACCAGCGCCAGTCGTGGTGCAGGGCGTGGGCGACGTTTGCAGGGCTGTTCGGCATATGCGGCTTCATGTCCACCCCGGTTTCGAGATGGGTAGTAATCAGGGCCGTTCCCGACTTCCGAGCGGGGCTATAGGCGATATAACGCCCGACCTCGGCCAGGGACTCGGTCCGCGTTGCAAAGGCGAGGAACTTCCGCGCCGTTTCCAATTTCGGCGTACCGGCGACAATACCGAGGATGCCGTGGTCCAGCACCTGACCGTCCCAGACAATCACAAAGGGCTGGTTCTCCAGCACCTGGGCGTTAAAGATGCGACCATTATAGGCCGTGCTCATCACGACCTCGCCGTCGGCCAGCATCTGCGGCGGCTGGGCCCCGGCTTCCCACCAGACGATATGTTCCTTGATCGTGTCGAGCGTGCGGAAGGCCCGGTCTACGCCCTCCGGCGTGTCCAGCGTGGCATACACCTGGTCCACGGGCACGTCGTCGGCCATCAGGGCGAACTCCAGATTGACCAGCGGACTGCGGCGCATGCCGCGGCGGCCGGGAAATTTCTCCAGATCGAAAAAGTCCCGGATCGTTGTCGGTTTGGGGCCGGGAAGGTACGCGGGGTTATAGGCATACACCGTAGAGTAGAACAGCATCCCAACGCCGCATTCGGTGATCATATCGGGGAAGAAATCCTCCCCCGCAGGGGTCCCGTCCGGCGCCGGCGGCAGGTCGGCGGCAACGATAGGTTCGAGCAGTCCCTCGTCACAGCCCCGTGCCGCGTCGGCCATCTCCAGGTCGACCAGGTCCCAGTAGACCTTGCCGGTCTCCACCTGAGCACGGATTTGGGCCAAGCCACCGTTGTAGGATTCCAGGCGAATCTCAATCCCCGTTTCCGCGCTGAAGGGCTGGTGATATGCCTTCTGACAGGCCCGGGCGTACGAGCCGCCCCAGGAGACCACGGTGAGCGCTTCGCTGCCGGCGACCGGGCGACTCCAACTCAGCCCGGCCAGCAACACAATGAGCATGACCTGGAGCGTGGGTCGGATACGGGTTCCTGGCTGGCAGATTGTCATAGGGCGTCCTCCTCTTCGTCCGGTTCCAAGGCCCGGCAGTCGGTCGGCGTCCAGCCGATGTGCACCTGGTCTCCCTTCAGCACAGCGCCGTGACCCACGATATTCGGAATCTTCACCACAAAGTCCGTCCGCCCGCACACAGCCACCCGCAGGCGCAGGTGGTCGCCCAGGAAGGTCATGTCTTCGATGTGGGCCGCAAACCTGTTGCTGTACATCCCTGGCTCGGGCTCCAGGCAGACCCGTTCCGGACGGATGGCCAGGATGACCGGGTCGCCGGGTTTGCAGGCCGTCACCTGGAAGGCCTGGACGACCTGACCGCCAGTCTCTACCAGAGAGATGTCCCGTTCGACGCTGACCACCCGCCCGTGCAGCAGATTGTTTTCGCCGATAAAGCTGGCAACAAACGGGCGTTCCGGCTCTTCGTACAGCGTTTCCGGCAGGGCGACCTGCTCAATGCGTCCGCGACGAAAGACGGCGACCCGATCCGATAGCACCAGCGCCTCCTGCTGGTCATGGGTGACGTAGACGACCGTGACCCCCAGGCTGCGCTGAATGCGCCGAATCTCATACTGCATTTCCTCGCGCAAACGACGATCAAGCGCGCCGAGCGGTTCGTCCATCAGCACCAGGCTGGGTTCAAATACCAGCGCCCGGGCAATGGCCACGCGCTGCTGCTGACCGCCGGATAACTCAGTGGGCCGGCGGTCCTCAAGGCCCTCCAGGCGTACGAGTTGCAGCGCCCGCCGGACGCGCTCCCGGCGTTGCTCCGGGGCGACCCCGCGCACTTCGAGCGGAAACGCCAGATTGCCGCCAACCGTCATATGCGGAAACAGTGCATAGTTCTGAAAGACCACGCCGATGCCGCGCTTGCGCGGTGGCAGATCGTGCACTGAGCGCCCCCGGATGCGGATAGTGCCCGAGGTGGGCGCTTCAAAGCCGGCCAGCATCATCAGGCAGGTAGTCTTGCCTGAGCCGGAGGCCCCCAGCAGGGTCAGAAACTCCCCTTCGCGGACGGTCAGGTCCAGGTGACGCACGACTTGAACCCGGCCGTCGTAGCTCTTACACACGCGCTCGAATTCGACGTGGGCGTTATGGGTTGCATCCATATTGATCCTGTGCGGCTGTCCGGGCCCGCGGATACGGACGACCCGTCCCTTCCAACCTGACCTATTCGAGCGAGGAGTGTCAAGTTCGGTCCGATGCGGCGTCGCCGGGCAGTTCCGTCTGTTGACCCGCTCTGATGCCGCGTCGCTCGTTCACCGTGAGCAGCAGCAAGCCGCCAACAACGAAAAACCCGACCACCGAGGCCACGCCCAGGCGTTGACTGCCCGTTGCCTCAGTCACGATGCCCAGCAACAGGGGCCCGGCAAAGGTGGTAATCTTACCGGAAAAGGCGAACAGGCCGAAAAAGGCGGCAGCGTGTTGCTCTGGTACGAAGCGGGCCATCAGCGTGCGACTGGCCGACTGATTCGGTCCCACAAACAGCCCCATGCTCAGGCCGGCCAACCACAGCCAGCCAACGCTGGGCGCCCAGACCGCCAGCAGGCTGCACCCCGTCAGGGCTATCAGCGTCACCAGGATGGTGCGCTTGCCGCCCAGCCGGTCGTCCACAACGCCGAACACGCCGGCGCCAATACCGGCCGTCACGTTGAGGGCGATACCAAACTGAATGACCTCCGGCAGGCTCATTCCGAACGTGCCGGCCGCGTAGATACCACCGAACGCGAAAATGGTGACCAGCCCGTCGTTATACAAGAGCCGGGCGGCCAGCAGCCGAGTGATGTCTGGATAATCACGCAGCCGCCCGAACGTGCGACTCAGCTCGCGGTAGGCTCCCATGCGGGGAGAATTTGAGGCCGGACCATTCCCGGACGACTGGTGCGGGGCGAACGCGAACAGCGGCAGGCTGAACAGCGCGAACCAGCCGGCCGCCAGCAGGCAGACCGCCCGGTAGTTGAAGCCGGCCTCGGTACTGATGCCGAACAGCGGCTGCTCGCGTGCCAGCACGGCTAGGGCCAGGACCAGGCTCAGCAGGCCGCCGGCATAGCCCAGCCCCCAGGCCCAGCCCGACAGCCGGCCGACCCGCTCGGCCGGGACCAGCTCGGGCAGAAAGGCGTTGTAGAAGACGATGCTCAACTCGAATGCGACATTGGCGACCACGAACAGGGTCAGCGCTATCAGCCCGGCCCAGACCCAGTCCGGGTGCACGCCGGTCAGCCCCGCGCTGGCCACGCAGCACACCAGGGTGCATACCCCCAGACAGGTCAGCCGCCGACCGCTGCGGTCGGCCAGCGCGCCGAGCGGCGGCGCCAACACTGCTACGAGTATGCCGCTCAGGCCGACCGCACGTGACCACTGGGCCGTACCGGTCACTTCGTCCGCAGCAATGGCGGTTGTGAAATAGGTGGCATAAACAAACGTCACTACCAGGGTAGCGAACGCCGAGTTGGCCCAGTCGAACAGCGCCCAGGCCGCCAATATCCTGCGGGGCTGGGCGCGGGTGGCTTGCATGGCCAATCACATAGCAGGCTGCCAGCACTGTGACGAGGGTCGGTCACATAAGAGGACGGAGCGGGCAGCTCCCGCTGTTTCAATCCTCACCGACCCGTTAAGGCCGGTGCTTTTGTTACAAGAAAAGGTCGCGTGGGTCCTCGCGACGTTTCAATCCTCACCGACCCGTTAAGGCCGGTGCTTTATGCGTAGCTCAAGTCCAACCGCAGTGGTTAAAAAAGTTTCAATCCTCACCGACCCGTTAAGGCCGGTGCTTTGTGCCCAGGGCTCCTGGGGTCGCGGCTGGATCAGGTTTCAATCCTCACCGACCCGTTAAGGCCGGTGCTTTTGTTACAAGAAAAGGTCGCGTGGGTCCTCGCGACGTTTCAATCCTCACCGACCCGTTAAGGCCGGTGCTTTATGCGTAGCTCAAGTCCAACCGCAGTGGTTAAAAAAGTTTCAATCCTCACCGACCCGTTAAGGCCGGTGCTTTTCGGTTTTACGAGCTCAGATTATAAAATTGTGGATGTTTCAATCCTCACCGACCCGTTAAGGCCGGTGCTTTCTGGGATAGGCGGGTAGCTGGCAAAGACGCAGAAGGTTTCAATCCTCACCGACCCGTTAAGGCCGGTGCTTTGATATCCGCGCGGAAACGTGCGGAAAAATCGTTGCGGTTTCAATCCTCACCGACCCGTTAAGGCCGGTGCTTTGGGTCTGAGTGTCGCTATAGTTGGACAACCTCAACAGTTTCAATCCTCACCGACCCGTTAAGGCCGGTGCTTTTCAACAGTTTGGCGTAACTGAAGGCGTGATTAGTAGTTTCAATCCTCACCGACCCGTTAAGGCCGGTGCTTTGACCCGGTTTCTCAAAACAGAGATTGCTTTTGATGTTTCAATCCTCACCGACCCGTTAAGGCCGGTGCTTTACGATTACTGGTGACATATCCTGTGATGATATTATGTTTCAATCCTCACCGACCCGTTAAGGCCGGTGCTTTGCCTGTCCGGCAAGCTCGGGGCGCAAGCTGAGCAGTTTCAATCCTCACCGACCCGTTAAGGCCGGTGCTTTACCCGAACAACACCGCAATATTAATTTTGTACCGTGTTTCAATCCTCACCGACCCGTTAAGGCCGGTGCTTTTCGACCCCGGCGTAGAGCGCCTGGGCGTCGCCTTAGTTTCAATCCTCACCGACCCGTTAAGGCCGGTGCTTTTTTCGTAGTTTTTGGATTGTTTCCGCTATTAACGGTTTCAATCCTCACCGACCCGTTAAGGCCGGTGCTTTCACTTTACCAGCGACTACATTCCCAAATATGTCGGTGGGTTTCAATCCTCACCGACCCGTTAAGGCCGGTGCTTTTAGGCTTGCGCCTACGGGGCTTATATTGAGGGCGGGTTTCAATCCTCACCGACCCGTTAAGGCCGGTGCTTTCCTTGTGGTATCCAGCCAGGCCGCTACTAATCCCGTTTCAATCCTCACCGACCCGTTAAGGCCGGTGCTTTGACCAAGGAAACTGACGATATCTTGGTCGGACAAGGTTTCAATCCTCACCGACCCGTTAAGGCCGGTGCTTTGGGTGCGGATAGCGCGGCTGTAGCCTGACTTTTCGGTTTCAATCCTCACCGACCCGTTAAGGCCGGTGCTTTCGCATCAATTGCAACCCCTTTCAAAAAGTCCAATGTTTCAATCCTCACCGACCCGTTAAGGCCGGTGCTTTTGTCCCCTGGATATCCAAAGGCACATCCAGCGAAGTTTCAATCCTCACCGACCCGTTAAGGCCGGTGCTTTCGCATCAATTGCAACCCCTTTCAAAAAGTCCAATGTTTCAATCCTCACCGACCCGTTAAGGCCGGTGCTTTGAAGAACCGATGCTCAAACCGTTTTCGTTTTCCATGGTTTCAATCCTCACCGACCCGTTAAGGCCGGTGCTTTTCTGGGTCAAGTCGCTGTGTTTGGGGTAATACGGTGTTTCAATCCTCACCGACCCGTTAAGGCCGGTGCTTTGACACGGTCGATCAATATGACCTGGTTGGGAAGCGTTTCAATCCTCACCGACCCGTTAAGGCCGGTGCTTTGAACTATTTGGGTCTTAGATTCCTTGAGGAATACAGTTTCAATCCTCACCGACCCGTTAAGGCCGGTGCTTTGTGAAACCTTGTTGTCTGCGTCGAATTGCGCAATGTTTCAATCCTCACCGACCCGTTAAGGCCGGTGCTTTCCCTCTTTGACGGGCTGCTGTTGATCGTATTGCCGTTTCAATCCTCACCGACCCGTTAAGGCCGGTGCTTTTCGAAAGCGTGTCGGAAGAGGAGAGGTCGCCGGAAGAGTTTCAATCCTCACCGACCCGTTAAGGCCGGTGCTTTGCGGCCCCGCCCGAGCCGAGGAGCGCCCCGACGAGCGTTTCAATCCTCACCGACCCGTTAAGGCCGGTGCTTTCCGGACCGGCGGCCTCTTCCCTCCCGTTAATTCCTTGGTTTCAATCCTCACCGACCCGTTAAGGCCGGTGCTTTCCTTTTTTCCGGCAATCATCGGGCATATCCAGGTAGTTTCAATCCTCACCGACCCGTTAAGGCCGGTGCTTTGGGTCCTCAATGTCGAACTCAATCCCCCCGATAGCGTTTCAATCCTCACCGACCCGTTAAGGCCGGTGCTTTCCAAGCAGCGCTTGATCGCCAAGGCGATCGGACAAGTTTCAATCCTCACCGACCCGTTAAGGCCGGTGCTTTCAATACATCGCGCTAAGAGGGGCCGTTGCCGCTCTGTTTCAATCCTCACCGACCCGTTAAGGCCGGTGCTTTATATTATCCTCCTTGGCGCTACATCCTCTTGCGCCAGTTTCAATCCTCACCGACCCGTTAAGGCCGGTGCTTTTCGTGCTGCACTTCTCCCTTATTAGTAGACCGCTTGTTTCAATCCTCACCGACCCGTTAAGGCCGGTGCTTTGCGGTTCTTACCGCGGACAAGCGCGGAACCTTTGTTTCAATCCTCACCGACCCGTTAAGGCCGGTGCTTTCCGAATAAATTCCCGCACTTTACGGGGCAGCCGGGTTTCAATCCTCACCGACCCGTTAAGGCCGGTGCTTTCCCCAGATGCTCGTAGTCGCCACCTGGAAATGGTGTTTCAATCCTCACCGACCCGTTAAGGCCGGTGCTTTATCAGCATCCTGAGCACTAGCCAGAGCAATAGAGTTGTTTCAATCCTCACCGACCCGTTAAGGCCGGTGCTTTGTATAGGCTTCGTTCTGGCGGTTCTCTGGGGGGAGTTTCAATCCTCACCGACCCGTTAAGGCCGGTGCTTTATGCCAGCTTGTCCGGCAAGCTCGGGGCCCGCGCCGTTTCAATCCTCACCGACCCGTTAAGGCCGGTGCTTTACGGGGCGAGGAGGGCGGCTGCACCCGCATTGTGGTTTCAATCCTCACCGACCCGTTAAGGCCGGTGCTTTCGGTTGCTAATTATCTGGGTTTACGTTTCCTCGATGTTTCAATCCTCACCGACCCGTTAAGGCCGGTGCTTTGTCGGCTGGCACGTTCACGGCCAGTAGTACTACCGCGTTTCAATCCTCACCGACCCGTTAAGGCCGGTGCTTTTCTTGGACAGCTCCAAATGGGTGGTGGGATGCAGGTTTCAATCCTCACCGACCCGTTAAGGCCGGTGCTTTTCCGTTGGCCGTTGTGGTTGACATTGTCTAGTTTGTTTCAATCCTCACCGACCCGTTAAGGCCGGTGCTTTGGGCAACTCCACCGACGGCGCGCCCGGACAGATGTTTCAATCCTCACCGACCCGTTAAGGCCGGTGCTTTCGGTGGCGGCGCTAGCCAAACTGGCGAGCGCTTACGTTTCAATCCTCACCGACCCGTTAAGGCCGGTGCTTTGCGTGTCGTGTCAAGCCGCCGCAAAACGGCAAAAAGTTTCAATCCTCACCGACCCGTTAAGGCCGGTGCTTTGCGACGTGCTCGACGCGTTCGGCGCACATCTGTCTGTTTCAATCCTCACCGACCCGTTAAGGCCGGTGCTTTCAAATTCGGGGCGGCGATTTTGCAGCGATTTACGCCGTTTCAATCCTCACCGACCCGTTAAGGCCGGTGCTTTGAGCTGCGCCTGCTGATCGTGGGCGACGGACAAGGGTTTCAATCCTCACCGACCCGTTAAGGCCGGTGCTTTGTGCTTGAACATGGACGTGGCGATTGTATTTGATGGGTTTCAATCCTCACCGACCCGTTAAGGCCGGTGCTTTACGGTGGCGGCGCTAGCCAAACTGGCGACTGCCTATGTTTCAATCCTCACCGACCCGTTAAGGCCGGTGCTTTAAATTCGGGGCGGCGATTTTGCAGCGATTTGCGCCGTTTCAATCCTCACCGACCCGTTAAGGCCGGTGCTTTGCTGGCGGAAAACACCTACTTTTTTGAGATGCCGGGTTTCAATCCTCACCGACCCGTTAAGGCCGGTGCTTTGCATACCGCGCATTTGATCTTTACGGATACGATACGTTTCAATCCTCACCGACCCGTTAAGGCCGGTGCTTTGGGATGCTGGCTCATGAGCAGCTCAACTTTACGACAGTTTCAATCCTCACCGACCCGTTAAGGCCGGTGCTTTAAGGGGTTCGGGGCTGTGGGGGGCATGGGTTGCGGTTTCAATCCTCACCGACCCGTTAAGGCCGGTGCTTTCTTGAACCGTGCACGCGAAGCCTATTTTCTTTTTGTTTCAATCCTCACCGACCCGTTAAGGCCGGTGCTTTTTGCGCGGACGTTTGTGGAGAGTTTCGATGCCGGAGTTTCAATCCTCACCGACCCGTTAAGGCCGGTGCTTTACAGCGAATTTCTTTCTGCCGTAAAATCAATGGTCGTTTCAATCCTCACCGACCCGTTAAGGCCGGTGCTTTATTTTTGAGAGCGATAGATGCGTAATTTCTTCCTGTTTCAATCCTCACCGACCCGTTAAGGCCGGTGCTTTGCAACAATGATTGACTTAGCACGCAACGACAGGAGTTTCAATCCTCACCGACCCGTTAAGGCCGGTGCTTTGCCGATGCGGCTGGGGCTACTTTTGGAATGTTTGGTTTCAATCCTCACCGACCCGTTAAGGCCGGTGCTTTGCCGGGAAAAATGGCTGTCTCGGCTATTGAGAAAAAGTTTCAATCCTCACCGACCCGTTAAGGCCGGTGCTTTGAGAATGATTTTCGATAACAATAACTTTAATTTCTGTTTCAATCCTCACCGACCCGTTAAGGCCGGTGCTTTACCCGGGCGGCTACGGTCTCAGCAGCATCGAGCACGTTTCAATCCTCACCGACCCGTTAAGGCCGGTGCTTTCATCCTTTAATGCGCCTTGTATCGTTGTGTTGATGTTTCAATCCTCACCGACCCGTTAAGGCCGGTGCTTTAATTCTCTGTTTTTGGTAGACTTTCCGTTTACCATGTTTCAATCCTCACCGACCCGTTAAGGCCGGTGCTTTGTCGGTGCCGATCCGACAAGCTCTACGCACGCGCTGTTTCAATCCTCACCGACCCGTTAAGGCCGGTGCTTTGGGATGCCCGTTTCGATGTCTGTTTGCGTGACGCGTTTCAATCCTCACCGACCCGTTAAGGCCGGTGCTTTTTGACTTTTTGGCCTTTTCGTCGGATTTTTTTCTCGTTTCAATCCTCACCGACCCGTTAAGGCCGGTGCTTTTCGTAATGATCGGCTCAAAACCGAGTTTATACATAGTTTCAATCCTCACCGACCCGTTAAGGCCGGTGCTTTGTTCGCTAAACCTGTTTCCCCTTCTGGTCGTAATAGGTTTCAATCCTCACCGACCCGTTAAGGCCGGTGCTTTCACTATAGTCTCCGTGATTCCTTACTGCCAACAGGTTTCAATCCTCACCGACCCGTTAAGGCCGGTGCTTTTGTATTGGATCGCGCACGAATAGAGACCATTATGAGTTTCAATCCTCACCGACCCGTTAAGGCCGGTGCTTTTATGGACTTGGCGTTCCGTTACTGACTATCCATGACGTTTCAATCCTCACCGACCCGTTAAGGCCGGTGCTTTGAGGAAATGCTATTCCGTAAACCGGAAAATAAGGAGTTTCAATCCTCACCGACCCGTTAAGGCCGGTGCTTTGCCGATGCGGCTGGGGCTACTTTTGGAATGTTTGGTTTCAATCCTCACCGACCCGTTAAGGCCGGTGCTTTCGGCTGTTCAGGCCGGTCGGCCTTTCTTCGTCATGTTTCAATCCTCACCGACCCGTTAAGGCCGGTGCTTTTCGCACGACCGTGCGCTAAGCACGCGAAACATAAGGGTTTCAATCCTCACCGACCCGTTAAGGCCGGTGCTTTTTCTCGGGTTAAGTCTTGGCGCAATTCCAACAACGTTTCAATCCTCACCGACCCGTTAAGGCCGGTGCTTTCTCAAAGCTTGGCAGGAATCCCTTCAGGTATTCACGTTTCAATCCTCACCGACCCGTTAAGGCCGGTGCTTTGTCGATACTGGTTGCCAACATCATCCGGCAACCTGGTTTCAATCCTCACCGACCCGTTAAGGCCGGTGCTTTGGATACTTGCGCGGCAATGGCATAGGTATTAACGATGTTTCAATCCTCACCGACCCGTTAAGGCCGGTGCTTTATAGTGTGCGCGTGTGGTTAGGCATCTTCCAGTTGGTTTCAATCCTCACCGACCCGTTAAGGCCGGTGCTTTCCGTGAGCAAGTACGTCACTGCTTTTAAGTACCACGTTTCAATCCTCACCGACCCGTTAAGGCCGGTGCTTTTATTTCTGACAACTCTTTTACAATTAAACTAGATGTTTCAATCCTCACCGACCCGTTAAGGCCGGTGCTTTGCATATCTAAAAAAAATAGGACTCGATATTCCAAGTTTCAATCCTCACCGACCCGTTAAGGCCGGTGCTTTTCCAAGCAGAAGGCCGCAACCGACGCATTAACACAGTTTCAATCCTCACCGACCCGTTAAGGCCGGTGCTTTACAGAGATTCAAGCGCGGTCATTGATAAATACTAGTTTCAATCCTCACCGACCCGTTAAGGCCGGTGCTTTTGTGTTGGAGCGGTTTTATCAGGAGCACCCTGAGAGTTTCAATCCTCACCGACCCGTTAAGGCCGGTGCTTTGCCCCTTTTACTGGCTTGATATCGACACCAGATAGTTTCAATCCTCACCGACCCGTTAAGGCCGGTGCTTTGAGATATCCCTTCCCTTCCGTGCTAAACTCCTCAGGTTTCAATCCTCACCGACCCGTTAAGGCCGGTGCTTTAGGACCGCCAAAAATAAACGGCTTCGCCACAGAGGTTTCAATCCTCACCGACCCGTTAAGGCCGGTGCTTTGGTAACTTTTTTTATTAAATCTCCACAGCGAGAATGTTTCAATCCTCACCGACCCGTTAAGGCCGGTGCTTTTTTCGTAACGGATATATTTCCCTTTTCCGTTCTTGGTTTCAATCCTCACCGACCCGTTAAGGCCGGTGCTTTCCTTATCTTCTTTTGGCCAAAACCGCTTGAGGTTATGTTTCAATCCTCACCGACCCGTTAAGGCCGGTGCTTTTTGCGGATGCTCGCTTGGGAACGGCTACGTATGCAGTTTCAATCCTCACCGACCCGTTAAGGCCGGTGCTTTGTGCAAGAATCTATTGCACAACTCCAGCTCGACATTGTTTCAATCCTCACCGACCCGTTAAGGCCGGTGCTTTGCGTCAAGCGCAACTGGTTTTCTTGGCATTTTCCATGTTTCAATCCTCACCGACCCGTTAAGGCCGGTGCTTTCAAAGGCGGGTGTGGCGTTGATTGAGGGATCGTAGTTTCAATCCTCACCGACCCGTTAAGGCCGGTGCTTTTTGGTGCTGATCCGGCAAGCACTACGCACGCGCTGTTTCAATCCTCACCGACCCGTTAAGGCCGGTGCTTTCCGGGTACGGGCAGAAAAAGCCGGGAAAAAGCGGTTTCAATCCTCACCGACCCGTTAAGGCCGGTGCTTTGTCCAGCCAAGCTGCAACCAAACCGCTAATCGTAGTTTCAATCCTCACCGACCCGTTAAGGCCGGTGCTTTTCCCAGCCCGTCGTTGTTTGGGAAATTGAGGATGAGGTTTCAATCCTCACCGACCCGTTAAGGCCGGTGCTTTAAGAACAATTCAGCGTTTATCCAGTAACGACAAATGTTTCAATCCTCACCGACCCGTTAAGGCCGGTGCTTTCAGAGAATGTATATAGTTTGTCTGCTGAGATAGAAGTTTCAATCCTCACCGACCCGTTAAGGCCGGTGCTTTGAGGCAAGTGACCATGATTAGTAGAGACACATTGGTTTCAATCCTCACCGACCCGTTAAGGCCGGTGCTTTCATGGGAATACCTTCTTTGTTTATGTGAGTGATAGTTTCAATCCTCACCGACCCGTTAAGGCCGGTGCTTTGTGCTGTTTCCGCCGTTGCTCTGTAGATTGTGTGTGTTTCAATCCTCACCGACCCGTTAAGGCCGGTGCTTTTTCCAGCAGCAATACTCCACGTTTGGTCGGGACCAGGCTGTTTCAATCCTCACCGACCCGTTAAGGCCGGTGCTTTCTCCAAGAGCATAAAGATATAGAGACTGGCCAATATGTTTCAATCCTCACCGACCCGTTAAGGCCGGTGCTTTGTCCCCGCTACACTGACCCTCCCTTGTTTGTCGTTAGTTTCAATCCTCACCGACCCGTTAAGGCCGGTGCTTTCTCGTACAGTCCCGTAAAAACAGAATATAACAAAAAGTTTCAATCCTCACCGACCCGTTAAGGCCGGTGCTTTACTCGATGGAGGGTATTATAATATCCATCTTTATGCCGTTTCAATCCTCACCGACCCGTTAAGGCCGGTGCTTTGTAAGATTTTCACCTATATTGTATTCTTTACAAGTTTCAATCCTCACCGACCCGTTAAGGCCGGTGCTTTTTGAGGAAAAACTTAAGCAGCTTACTGCTGATATGGTTTCAATCCTCACCGACCCGTTAAGGCCGGTGCTTTATTACACAGACTCGATTTATTCCGTGTCCCAAAATGTTTCAATCCTCACCGACCCGTTAAGGCCGGTGCTTTTCTTGTTCCGTGCGCCAAGTCTTGGATTACTTCATGTTTCAATCCTCACCGACCCGTTAAGGCCGGTGCTTTTCAGATAATAAACTCTGATATGCCCCAAGAGCATGTTTCAATCCTCACCGACCCGTTAAGGCCGGTGCTTTTGTTGGTGCTGATCCGACAAGCACTACGCATGCGCTGTTTCAATCCTCACCGACCCGTTAAGGCCGGTGCTTTGCACGCGCGGCAAGTCCCGGAGGGGTGGGCCTGAGTTTCAATCCTCACCGACCCGTTAAGGCCGGTGCTTTGCGCGTACGCCAGTCAAGATGGAATCTATTCGGTGTTTCAATCCTCACCGACCCGTTAAGGCCGGTGCTTTGCGCCTTCTTCCGAAACATCTGTTCCCAATGTTGGTTTCAATCCTCACCGACCCGTTAAGGCCGGTGCTTTGTCAAGGTATTGATGTCAACAAAGAAGGAGACCACGTTTCAATCCTCACCGACCCGTTAAGGCCGGTGCTTTGCGCTGGACCGCGGCCGCGTACTCGCTCACGGCGGGTTTCAATCCTCACCGACCCGTTAAGGCCGGTGCTTTGGGATTTTTGGGGCAGCCGACGCGGATCAGTCTGGAGTTTCAATCCTCACCGACCCGTTAAGGCCGGTGCTTTTCTAAATTCAGGTAGAGAATTTCCTTTATAGCAAAGTTTCAATCCTCACCGACCCGTTAAGGCCGGTGCTTTACGGATTGATTTTCAGCAGTTTCATCAGACTTGGGGTTTCAATCCTCACCGACCCGTTAAGGCCGGTGCTTTCACTATGCGTCGCTCAACATCCAATTGTAGTTGTGTTTCAATCCTCACCGACCCGTTAAGGCCGGTGCTTTCATCGTATTTATGCTCTCTGGCTTTGTCTCCTGGTGTTTCAATCCTCACCGACCCGTTAAGGCCGGTGCTTTACATTGTTCCAATCCTCAAACGCGCCAAGACTAACGTTTCAATCCTCACCGACCCGTTAAGGCCGGTGCTTTAGCAGCCTTCACAACCTCGTAGGCCGTGCTCAAGGGTTTCAATCCTCACCGACCCGTTAAGGCCGGTGCTTTCCAAGACTAACGAAAACAAGTCTTGGCTGATTGAGTTTCAATCCTCACCGACCCGTTAAGGCCGGTGCTTTAAGACTGTGAAGCTGACAACTGCTATCAAGCAGATCGTTTCAATCCTCACCGACCCGTTAAGGCCGGTGCTTTGCAGCCTTCACAATCTCGTAGGCCGTGCTCAACGGTTTCAATCCTCACCGACCCGTTAAGGCCGGTGCTTTAACAGCCTCTTTTATTCTGAGTTATTTTATAACTCAGTTTCAATCCTCACCGACCCGTTAAGGCCGGTGCTTTGTCGTTCATACTGGGTGAATTTCGGCGTCTTGGTGTTTCAATCCTCACCGACCCGTTAAGGCCGGTGCTTTGTTTCAGGGCTGCATTAACAGCCTCATAGGCAGTTGTTTCAATCCTCACCGACCCGTTAAGGCCGGTGCTTTGCAAAAGACTCTGCCTTTTCCGGCCGATCTCTTGGGTTTCAATCCTCACCGACCCGTTAAGGCCGGTGCTTTTGCTCGGTACCCAACCTGTTGTTTTGGTTGGGGTTTTTTCCTCGTTTGCGCGGACCGACTGTTATCTGACTGAGATTGGACTTGCAGCCTTCCTGCCTCAACGAGAAAATCGTTATTTTTCCGTATGATAGAAGCAACGCGATCCTCCTTGGCTTTGTGCCTCCGCTCCTGGTCCGCGCTTAGACAAGCAGCGGGTCCTCAAAGTTCACTGATGGATTGACACCATAATGCTGACAATACTCGCTTTTTGGTTCTCGTAAGCGATAAATCCGTAAATTATCCTCCTTTTCGTTAATACAGTAGAGCAACTCTCGAACGAGTTGTTCATATTGAGCCCGATCGACTAAACACTCAAAGACAGACTTCTGTACCCGCTGTCCATAGTTTTTACAGACCTGCGCGACTTTGCGCAGCCGTCTTTTGCCTCCATCTTTTTCCGTCGCTACGTCATAAGCAATTAACACCTGCATGTGGAATACTCCTAGCGGTAGAGGAAGGGGAGATAGCTCTCCATATCTCCCCGCAGAACACGGGCTAATAAACGGGCCTGTGTGTGCGGGATCAACCCAATGGGCATTTTTTGCTCCAATACAGGATGCTGCAACTCTTCCTGTTTGCGTTTCTGGTACGCAACAATAACCTCTTTTCGTCCTTCATCTCCAAGATGAACGGCCCCACCAGGTCGCTCGACAAAATGCTTGGCTGTGATTTGACGACGATTAATGACGCTCAAGGCTAAGCGCTCAGCAATCACCGAACGGAGTTCTTCCATAAGGTCCAAACCAAGCGCAGGCCGCCCTGGACGTAACGCATGGAGAAAACCCATCTGGGGATCAAGGCCGACGCCTTCAGCAGCGGCAACACAGTCATTCAAGAGTAGTGCGTACAGAAACGAGAGGAGCGCATTCGTTGGGTCGCGTGGCGGGCGACGATTGCGGCCCTTGAGCGCAAACGTCTGCCTATCTTCGCGGATCATGCAGCTAAATGAACTGAAGTGTTGACGGGCGGCTTCGCCTTCAAAGCCGCGTAGACGGTCCAGGTCTTCAACGTCTGGAAGCTGCTCGACACTAGAAGCCAGTTTGCGCGTGGTCTCTTTGAGCGCGGTCATATCGTCCACGTCTTTCGTTTCACGTGCCGCCCGTAAGACGATTTGGCGTGTGTTCTGGACCTTGCCTGCGACCATGTTGCGAGCAATTGCCAGTGTCTGTGTTGGGTCGGCGATTGCCTCGTGTTGTGCTTTGCGAAGGAGCACATTGCCGGAGACAGGCCCTTCGAGGCGTCCCTTAAAGCGACCGTTGCGGTCCATAAAGGCTACAGACCGGCCATCATCTGCGCAGCGGTGTAAGACTGCCGGACTCACGAGGACGTTGCCAAAACACACGATACCACCGAGATGATGCAAAGGAACCTGGAGTTTGGTTTCTCCTTCAAGCTGGACTCGTAGAGTCTCATGGTCGAGCCGAACGTAGGCTTCCGGGGTGGTCACATACAAGGTGTTGAGGAGTTGGTGCATACTGTCTGCCCTTACTCTTGCTCAGCTATAAACAGGGTGGCCTGCACGCCTTGCTGCCGTGTCTTTGCCGTAACTACTGAGGGGATGCACGAGTCCTGCAAGGAGCAATGCGTACAGCGCGCGTCGTTCACAGCCTGCGGCAGGATAGGGGCCTCCATCATCTGACGAATTGCTGCAACCGTTTGCGCCAGCTTCTCCCGCAAGACCGGGGTGAAATGCACCACCCGCCGCCGCCGGGAACTGTGATGGAAAATCGCGCCTTCGAGTACATCCTGGCCGGTCATCTCCTCCAGACACAGGGCTTGCGCGCAGAGTTGTAGGTCATCGTGTTCTTTTTGTCGGCGAGGCCCGTGCTTATACTCAATGGGGTAGGGCGTCTTGCCGTGAAACTCGACCACATCGGCCCGCCCAATCAACCCCAGCCTGTCCGACCAGAGCGACAAGGCCCGCTCTACACGAACACCCGCCTCAACCGTATGTTCCGGTTCGTCCACCTGCTTATGCACGGCTCGACCCCGGAGGGTATACAGGTTCTCGTCATAGGTTTGCTCCTGATGAATCAGGGCGCACTGGCGCGGACAATAGCTGTAGTGCTCTAGCGCGGAGATCATGATGAGGTCGTCGTCAGACCGGGAGGAACGCAGTTCATCTGTCATATAGCTATCCGACAAGTCGAGTCAGGCTGACGCCCGCCGGTAAATTCTCCTCGTCTACTGATACGCGATAATGGGCAAAATCACGCGGCACAGTAGTGTCTTCTTTCAGCGTTGGTTGAATACGCGCGAAAAGACTATGTGCATGGGCGTTCCCGAGCTGCGAGTTGTGTTTGAATACATATAGCCCGCGTGTCGCCATCTCTCCGCGCGCCGCCGAACGATCATGCTCGAACATGTTGGCGAGTGCTTCCCATAGTAAATTGAGATCATCGTCGGAAAAATCTGTTTGTGACGCCAAATGCGCGGATACAAAGCCGCGTGCCACGTATAGCCCATACGGCACAGTATGCTTCCGGCCCATCGTGCGATTATCTCCCTCTTGTTTGGCAGCTTCCGCTTCTGTCGCCACCGCCATACGGGTAATCGAATGTTCCTGGGCAATGATGGGATCAACCGAACGTGCGAACGTGAGTTGAACGGGACCACGGACTTGACCGCAATTAACGCCTGTGGACATGACCGCGCCAAAAGTCCGTACATCGTAGAAGTTTTTGCACATCCAGGCTCGGGCCTCGCCTACCTTGTCGCCGCCTTTCCGCTTTTTGTCGTCACCTTTAAGTGCGTCACCGGCCCCGATAGCCTCATACGCACGTTCGTGCTGTTTGTTAAGGATAGCCTTTTCCTTGACGTAAATCTCAAAAGGCGGCTGTTCCGCTTTCACCATGCCAATGTAATTTCGTACCTTGCGCTTTAGGCTCACGTCAGTTACTAAGCCGCGCCCGGTCTCGGCATCGACACGCGGAAGGTTGCCCGCGTCCGGGTCTCCGTTAGGGTTGCCGTCTTTTACGTCGAATAACAGAACAAAGTCATACCGATTTTCAATTGCCATAGTTATGCTCCTTCTAATGGATTTGATTCTCCAGATTTTTTGAAAAAGTCTTGTCGTTGGTGATAATAGCCAATCGCAAAACGCCCTTGGTCTGCTATCCGTAATTGGGCGGGGAAATCGCCGAGCCCATCCATAATATCACCAATCCGCTTCTCCAGATTCACTGCCCGACCGCGATTGTCCAATTTGGAGAGATGATGGTTTTTCAGCTTCAGCAAGGTCGAAAACACCGTGACCGGTGTACTCGACGCCGCTCCGTAAAATCGGTCACGTATGGTGGTATTGATGCCAGGGTTGGCTTCTTCCTGAATCTTCTCCAGGACTGCAAACAACCGGCCCAAGCGATAGCCGACGTTTCTATTGGCTTCGTCCAGAGACATGCTCAATTCCTCCTTGCTGTTGAGGTTTGAATACCGTGTTGCACGATTGATGCAGGCTTTAATCAGAGCAGCACGAGCATACGTCACTTCATGCTCGGCACGAATACGGCGCACAGCAGCCGCGAGCAAGGTTTGTGGATAGGGCAACCCAGCGAGAATGCTGCGCATCAATTCGCCCCCGAGATTCGGTGGGATATTGTCCGCCTTGCCTTGTGTCGCCACAGACACCAGCAGGCGAAATAACGAAAGATAGGGCGGGTCGTGCGGTGAGCGTTCAATAGTCAGATCGTCGAAGTGTTGCCTGATCCGTCCGGCCATTTCTGCCACCGTACCGTGCTGCCAGAAACGGATGGCAATCCGCGCCGCGTTGGGAGCAAGTCCGAGGGCGAAGAATTTTGCTCGCCCCGTGTCGTTCTCCAACAAACCCTGGTCGATAGCGCTATAGAGGCTTCTTACCGCCCGTACATTACGGTCGGGATCATCCTTGGTTGGCTCACCGAAAATATCGACAATCCCAGTTTCCCATTCCGTGGACCTGTCCGCCCAGAACACCACGCTGGCATCTCCAACTTGCAGACGTTGCGGCGAATCTTTGCGAAGCAGGTGGTTGAGGGCAGTGGTGTAGCTAAACGCGGCGTGTTTGCTGACAGGTGCGTTTGCGCCCTGTGTTTTGCCGTAGGAATTAAAGGCGTCAAGATTGAATGAGACGATGTTGGCTCCCGACGTTTGCGCACCCCACACGCCCTTGATTGCCGTATGCAAACGCTCGATTTCGCCAGTCTCGCCTGTCACAAGACACAATCCGTCCGCACTCGTTGTTTCCTGTCCCAGCCTGATGGCTTCTACCGTTGCCTGCCGCTGGCACACAAGGGCCATGTCTCCTTGTAGGCGGAACGTAAGGTTCGGAACCGTCTCAACAATCTCTTGCCACTCAGTCCATTGTGACAGTGAGTCGGTGTTTGCCTGCCGGAGGAAGCTCAACACGGCTTGCACCCCCGCGTCATTTCGTGTCGGGGTTGGCAGTGCTTCGATTTTCGCGATGAAGGCTTGACGTTGTTCTTTAACACGCTTGGGCTTACCCTTCGTAGCCACACCCAAGACGTAAGCCGCGTTGTCCCAGAGGAGATTAGCGGCCACACCAGAGGTTTTCTTTACCCCCTGCGGAACCAGAAAGGGACGGGGACGTTTTTTCTTACCTTTGCCCTCGCGCGTGTCTTCAATCTGTACCGCGTTTCCCTGGATGTCGATTTCGATCACAAAAGGAATCTCTTTCCGCTCAAAACCTGGCTGCGCCAAGCCAGATTGTGGGTCAGCGCTTTTCCGTTCGTAGTAGTCGTAGAGTGTTTGCAAGATCATCCTCGTACCTCCTCGCTATCCCAGGTCGGAACGTTGAGCACGCCGTTCACTAGGCTGGCTCGAAAGAAAAGCGGCGTGGGGTTGGCGGGGTTACGATAGTCCAGGTCATACAGCATATAGCCCAACTCGCGTGTCTCGGAGATCGGTTGCGCTGGTGAATCTCCCGGCTCCACGAGCCGAAAATCCGCCGCAAACTCCCGACAGCCTAGATATGGCTGATTCACGCACTGCCCTTTATCTGCACGGCGCTCGAACATCGTCATGAATTTCACTGCCTGATTCGGCTCGGGGTCCATATCGGGCTCGTCAATGTTGACCGTTCGTTTGCTCAGATGGGGAAAGTTCGGCTTGTGTAAGCTCGGGTCACGCAACTCGAACGATGCATGGAGACGGTATTGCACATCGCGCAGCAACAGCCCGGCACGCTGTTGACGCTCGTCTTCGATGTAGAGGCCCAACTGTCCCATTCCAGATTTCATCGCGCTTTCGATATTGCGTGTTGAAGCAACGCCACCGACTTCGTTCCGTCGTAAGTTGATCCACTTGATAGGGTTGAGCACTTCTATCTTACTCACCTGCCAGCGTATCGCCGGTTTCCAGAGAATCGCTTCAAACACGGCCCGAGCCGCCGAGGGTGTCATCACGTCATAGCTGACCCGCTCGACTTTCATTTCCGGTCGTGTGAAGCAGGCAAAGTCGCCACTGACTTCAAGGCAATAGGCTTTCATTGGTCCTCCCTAACTGATTAAATCGCTTGGGTCTGGAGTTGTGTCGTCCAACAATACCCCGAGTTGCGAGTGATACAGCACGTCCGCAGTCTGCGCAAATATGCCGGCATAGACTTCAAATACGTCGCCGCTGGCCAGCAACTTTTGGAATTGATATTCCGGCAGGGATACGGTGTAGCGCTGGAGTTTACGCATCAGCCAGCGCTCCGGCCCTTCTTTCTGCAAACGGCCAAGCAATCTCGGACTGTCGCCATAACGTACCAGGATGCTGCGATAGCCCGACTCGTCAATGAGCTGGAAACGCTGGGCCGCGGTACGAAACTGCACTTTCAACGGATCGTCGTTACCTCCCTGGGGCGTGAGCAATTCGGTGATGCCATGTGTGTCGAGCGATTGCTTACTATAGAAATGCTTGAAGTAGAGGGAGAACAAGTCCGGCGTCAGTGTGTGGTCGGAAGACCCTGACAGCAACGAGACGGTCGTCTCCGCTGCACGCCGCAGATGCCCCGGCGGTGCGGGTTTAGGCGGGACAAACACAACCACTTCACCGCGTTCCAGCTTGCCCTCGCGGTTACACCGTCCCGCTGCCTGAGCAATCGAATCCAGACCCGCCAGCGCACGACAGACCACGGGAAAATCGACATCTACACCGGCTTCGACTAATTGCGTGCTCACCACACGCACAGCTTCACCGGTCAGGAGGCGTTGCTTTACATCAGTAATGACACGCGAACGATGCTCTCCACACATTAAAGCCGACAAATGTATGGTCCCCTCAGGCATGCGTCGGTGCAATTCACGCGCGTCGGCGCGAGAGTTGACCACTGCCAGGACGGACGGATGTCGCTGAACCTGCTGCGCAATATCTTCCCAATCTTGAGCCAGATGGAAATCCTGCGGCCATGTCACAGTGACACGCTCCAGGTCGCGAGACAACGCCTCTGGGGTGTCAATGATTTCACGTACAGTGTCAAGGCCACGCAGCGTATTTTGGAAGGTTTGCAGTGTCCCCAGCGCTGGTTGGGTTGCGGTTGATAACACAAAGGTCACGCCGTAGTTGCGTACTAACGCATTCATCACGTCAAGGAGCGGCTGTAAAAACTCAGGCGGTAAAAGCTGAGCCTCGTCCAGGACCACCACGCTGTCAACGATGTTATGGAGCTTGCGGCACCGGCTGGTTCTGGCGGCAAACAGCGACTCGAAGAACTGGACATTCGTTGTCACAATCAACGCTGCGTCCCAATTCTCGGCGACCAGACGACTCCGGGCCGTTTCCTTTTCGGGATCAAGATTGCTGTGGTGTTCGATCACCGCATCGGGGAATATGTCCCGAAAAATATTAGCAGTCTGCTCGATAATGCTGGTGTACGGAATGGCATAAATAATCCGCCTCTTCCCGTGGAGGGCTGCATGTTCCAAAGCAAAGGCGAGACTCGACAGTGTTTTGCCCCCACCGGTGGGGACGGTCAACGAAAACAGTCCCGGCGCTTCATGGACCTTATCCCGACACTGGCGGAGTACCTCGGCGCGGATACGATTCACAGGTGTAGGTGGAGTCTGTGAAAATTGCTCTTCCATGTAGGTGTTGAAACGCGGCAGCAAGTCCGGGGGCGTCAGAGTATTGATACGCTGCGCCGCCTTGTCCATGTCCATAAACGCTTCGGTATCGAGAAAATCCGCGTCTACCAGACACGAAAACAACATATGTACCCACAAGGCGAAGCCCTCGGCCTTGCCGAGCAGGGCGCTGGTCGGTTTCGGTTGAGAAAGAATCTCGGCAGGAATTGCCTGGCTGAGGGTACGTTTCAAATGACTGCTATCGTCCAAGCGTACTTTTAATGCCGCGCCTGCGGTGGTTTCACTTGTGTGCCAATCCGGCAGTCCGGTGTGATGGCCGGCAATGAGATACGCTAATATCCGACCATGTAGCCCGAATTGGTCCACTGCGTACTGTGCCCCAGCCGCGGAGTGGTCAACTCGGTCGGGCCGGCCTTCAAGATGGGCTTCGGCGTCGTAACCAGATACGGATTTGATACGCCGCTGAAATTCGGCGCTGTATTTCCCCAGGTCATGCCATATCCCTGCTATTCGCGCCCAATCGCTGCTGCCGAAGACCTGGGCGTATTCTTCTGCACGTTTCCCTACTCCACGTAAGTGTTCATCCAAGTCATGCAGGACGAACATATCGCCATCACACCGGACATGCGCCAAGTGACGAATGGTCTTATCGTGCTCCGAGCCTTTTGCCACAGCAGTTACCACCTTCCCTCAATCACGTTGCCTGTTTCCTGATGACTGAACATATACTTGTTTTTTTGCTCTTCCATCAGCGCTTATTTCAGAAATTGGGCAGGTGAAGGCGCAGAGCTGGGGGGCGGATGAAAGAACCCCTCACCCTAGCCCTCTCCCTCCGGGGGAGAGGGGATATTTATGACAGAAGAGGGAGAGTATCAAATGGCAGATAACTTTAAAGGGGAACCTGCACAACGTGGAGTATCAGCCTATGGGCTGAATATAGAGTCGTTTCTTCCATCCTAAGATCACTGGCAAGAGATACCTCAAAATGGAGGGAGGATTGAGTATGTCAAATGATATGCCAAGTGAAAAAAAGGAGCTGAAAACGCCCCTTAAAGGCCCTTCAAATGCCCCGCAAATCAGGCGTGCAAACGCGACCGTTTTGAAACGATATGAATAGGGCCGCCGCGGTCCTCGTCCAGAGGGGCCAGTGGTCCATCGAAATTTTCAAAGTTACATGTCGGCTTCCAGGGAGATGCGCGAACTGCACTCCTCCCACCGGCCCTGCGCGTTTCTTGACCGGGTTTTGTTCTGGGGCTAGGCTCAAACTCGGAAAAGGAACTATTATACCGGTTGTCACCGTCAGTGAGAAACCCGTTCGTGCCCTTGAGGCGTTTGCGCCAGGCGAAGACCTTGGAGCCAAACTTGAGCACGTGACACGTGAGCGGCTGGAGGCGCAGCTTCGTGCGTGTAATGAGGCGCTGAGCAGCTTTAAGACCAAGTATGGAATGGCTTTCGCCGAGTTTGCCGTGGCGTGGCGGGCTGACAACGTTTCGCAGCGTCGCTCTCACGAGGTCGGACGTGACTTCATGGAGTGGGAAGCCCGAGAGTTGGAGCAAACCGCTCTGTTGGAAGCCGTACAGGAATTTGGCTGCTCCGGCTCGGAATCATAGCCAGTGGACGCCCGACAGAAACGCCGTAGATTTGAAATCCGGGTTCGGCGTGAGGTCAGCCTACATTGATAGACTGTCAGGATGGAGGTATGGTCGCGCCACAATGATGGTACGTACTCAGATATCCCTCAACTCGGAATTGCACACACGAATTCGTGCACGTGCGGCCCAGTATGGTGTTTCACTTGCTGAATACATACGCCGACTCGTTGCCCAGGACTTGGCAGGGCCCGCACGAAGCGTCGCCCGTTCCATCGTCTTCGATCTCGGCACGTCGGAAGGCACCGATATCGCATTAGAAAAAGATCACATGATCGGGGAAGCGGCCAGTGCCGGAACGCGCCGCCATCCCGATGCGCCATGAGCATCTTCGTGGACAGCTCAGCTTGGTATGCTGCCGCTGATCGCGGCGACCGACAAAACGATTCTGCTAAGCGACTTGTCACAACCGACGAGCCACTTGTGACAAGTGACCATGTATTGGATGAGACGTGACGTCTCATCCACCATTTCATCTCCGCCCATGCGGCGGAAGCGTTTTGGGGCGGTCTGCGCAACGGTATCGCAACCATTGAACAGACGATCAGCGCAGACCTCGAAGCCGCGTGGGCCATTGGCGAACGCTTCCCCGACCAGGATTTCTCCCTCGTCGACCGTACCTCCTTTGCCATCATGGAACGGCTCGGTATCTCGCGCGTGATTTCATTCATTGGTGCAAGGAGGAAGAAGGTGAGAGCGTAGCTCGGCATCTCGCGCGTGATTTCATTCGCTGACGATTTTGCAGTCTTCCGATATGGCCGCGGGCGCAGGATGGCCGAAGTGCTGAGGTGAGCAGTAAATCCAGGGCCTGATGAGGCATGCCCACCCGGTCTATCCGCTGTCGGATAGGGTCTCATTTGCATTTGCGAGATGGGGTGCTGTATGGTTCCGGCAAAAAGGAGGCTGCCCATGCCTGTGCGTATGCCCACCCCTCAGGATTTGCGCGACGCCGGTCGGCGCTTCGGTTTTGACGTGAATGACGACGAGGTTGACGGCTTCTCACAGTATATCCGCGAGATGCTGCCGGCCTACCGCCGCCTTGACGAACTGGTCGCGCCCACGGTTCCGGTCAAGTATCCGCGGCGTGACTTTGGGGCGCGCCCGGCGACCGAGGACAATCGGGACAACGGCTGGGCGTGGCGCTGCTCCATACCTGGCGCACCCGACGGCCCGCTGGCCGGTAAGACGGTCGGGCTGAAGGATCACGTGCGCGTTGCGGGCATTCCGATGCTGAACAGCTCCAGCGTCATGGAAGGCTATGTACCGACCGAAGACGCGACGATTGTCACCCGTCTGCTCGATGCTGGCGCCGAGATCATTGGCAAGGTGGTGAATGGCTCACACTGTTTCGATGCAATCGGGCTCAGCATCTACCCTGGGCCACAGCCGATCAATCCGGCCACGGGTCGCCACTGCGCCGGCGGGTCGTCAAACGGTAGCGCGGTCGTGGTCGCCAACGGCGACGCGGATATCACCATGGGCGGCGACCAGGGCGGCTCGATTCGTATTCCCGCGGCCTGGTGCGGCATCGTGGGTCTCAAACCGACCTTCGGTCTGGTGCCGCATACCGGGCTGGCCGGTCTCGATCCTACGGTCGATCATACCGGGCCGATGACGAAAACGGTGCGCGACTGCGCCCTGGCCTTGCAGGCCGTGGCCGGTGCGGACGGTCTGGACCCGCGCCAGAAAGACGTTCAGGTCAAGGATTACACCGCCCACCTCGAAGAGGGTGTCGACGGCCTGCGGATAGGTATCCTCACCCAGGGTTTCGGCCACGCCCAATCCATGCCCGCGGTGGACGCGGCTGTGCGTGAGGCCGCGCAGGTGCTGGAGCGTGTCGGGGCGACGCTGGCTAACGTTTCGGTTCCGATGCACCTGGACGGCAACGCGATTCTGTGGCCGCTCATGATTCAGGGGGGGAACGAGACCAATAAGCAGGATGGCTGGGGACACGGCTGGTCAGGCCACTACGCCCTGGATCACGTCAACTTCATGCACCGGGCCGTCAAAGCGCGCGCGAACGACCTGCCGCTGGGTCTGAAGCTGGTGCTGCTGCTCGGCGAATACACCTCCCAGCGTTACGGTATGCACTATTATGCCAAGGCGCAGAATCTGACGCGCACGCTACGGGCCGCCTATGAGCAGGTCTTCAAAGACGTGGATGTGCTGCTTATGCCGACGATCCCGTTTACCGCGCCGCCCATGCCCCAAGCGGAACTCTCGCCGTATGAGTTTCTGTCGATTTTTGCCAACATGATCCACAATACCGGGTCGTTCAACGCGACCGGCCATCCGGCGCTGAGCGTTCCCTGCGGCGAGCACGAGGGGCTGCCGATCGGCCTGCAACTGGTCGGGCGGCACTTTGAAGACGACGTGCTGCTGCGGGCCGCGTATGCCTATGAGCAGAGCTGAGACCCCGACGGCGACTCAGGCAGCGCCCGGCTGGCCGACGAGTTCTCGGGCCAGCCAGCGGTAGAACTGGGCAATGGTCTGCTCGAACGGACTCAGCGGCCCGCGTGCCGCCTTGCTCGAATGCATGGCCTTGGCGAGTTCGGTGGTCGCCAGCTTGTCCTGTTCGTTGACGCGCTCCATGATCCCACGCCGCTGCTCGCCGATATCCGGGGCGACTTCGAGCAGGTCTGGCGACGCCAGATAGCCGCCCAGAATCCCGGTACGCTCGGGTCCCTGCGGGTGGAAGCTCAACCAGTTGTTGCCGTTGGGCCGCATGGCCATGGTAAACGCCGGCCAGATATAGACCATATACCCGGTAGTCAGGTCTTCTTGGGTGAAGGTGTCCAGGCGACCTCTGGGTGTCATGACGTGGCCGCCGGATTTGAAGGCATCGTTCATGCGGCAGCGCATATGGGTGAAGGATACATCCGCGGGCGGTGGCGGCGTGTATGAATTCTGGCCCGGCATGGCGTCCTGCACTGTGTCGCTGTGCAGCCCCATGTGGTGGTAGTACTCCATCGAATTCTCGGCCGAGAGTTTCCAGTTGCCGTCCCAGACGGATTCGTAATGAAAAATCTCTTTTTGTTCGGCTACGCGATAGTTGGCGATAGCGCCTTCGAGCGTGCGCATTTGGTTGGCGAGTGGGGGCGCGTCTTCATCGAGGTTGACGAACAGGAAGCCGAACCATTCTTCGAGCCGGTAGCACGGCAGGCCGCACTGGTCACGGTCGAAGCGCCGCGCTCCTTCCATATGCGGCGCGGACAGCAGGCGGCCGTCGGTCGCATACGTCCAGGCGTGGTAGGGGCAGACGAACCGGCGCGTGCTGCCCGAGTCCTGTACCAGCGGCATGAAACGGTGCCGGCAGATGTTTGACAAGGCGCGAATCTTGCCGTCGTCACCGCGCACGATGATGAGCATGTCACCCAGGACGTCGAAGGCGTAATAGTCGCCCGGATTGGGGATGTATTCCGCGCGCCCGACGCAGAGCCAGGCGTGCTTGAAAATTTTCTCGATCTCCAGGGCGTACAGCGCGGACGACCGGTAGGCTGCGGGCGGCAGGCTGAGGCAGTCAGTGTCGTCGAGTGAAAGATACTCGCCGAGCACCGCGAGCAGTTGGGCCAGCGTCGGCTGAGGCGACAAAGAGTAAACGTGTCCTCCAACAGACCTGAGATGCTGGACACGTTTACTCTTCACATCAACCATACGGGCATTCAAGCACGAAACCGGCCCCAGGAGAAGGTCTTGTGGACTCGGCGGATCACCGACTGCGCCGAGAGAAAAACAGCAGTGCGGCCAGCCCGGCAATAACGCTCAGCCCGGTTTGCAGTCCGTCCGGTAGGCCAAGCTCAAGGCGGCTGAAGCCCAGGCTGGCAGCCAGCGCAATGCCGACGCCGGTCAGGGCCTCGCCGGCAATGGCACCCGAGGCCAGCAGCACGCCGGGCTGAGAGGCCGCGGTTTCCGAGGCTGGGAGCCGCTTGCGATTCAGGAGGGCGGACAGCAGGCCGCCCAGAAAAATCGGGACGCTCAGCCCGAACGGCAGATACATGCCGACCGCAACCGGCATGAGGTGGAGGCGGAAGGCCACACCCCGTCGGGCGAGCAGCCGGTCCACCCCAACCAGGCCGAGACCGATCCCGGCCCCGATCCCGACCAGATGCCACGGTAGCTGACCGTCACCAAAAAAGCCGCGCGCCAGACTGGCAAACAGTTGTGCCTGAGGGGCGGCGAGTTCCTTGCCGCCAATGCCGCCGGGCGTATGGTCGTGCAGTAGTTGCAGGACAGGCGCCATGACCAGCGCGGCCACGGCCACGCCGCCGATCTGCATGATTTGCTGGCGGCGGGGCGAGGCGCCGACCAACTGACCGGTCTTGAGGTCGTTGCACACATCACCGGCCGTGCAGGCCGTACAGCACACCACCGCGGCCACACCCAGGATGGCCAGCATACCGGTCGTACCCGTAAAGCCAAACAGGACGAGCATCAGCCCGGTGGCCAGTACGGTCGTGATGGTCATACCCGAGACCGGGCTGTTGGAGTTGCCAACCAGGCCCACGATGTAACTGGCCACCGCGGTAAAAAAGAGCGCCATGACGAACATGATCGTGGTGGCCGTCAGAGTCACATCCACCCGTTCGGTAAACAGAAAATACACACTGCCGGAGAGGACCAGGCAGCCCAGCGTCAGGGCGCTGGTCCAGGTCAGCGGCATATCCTGAGGCGCGTCCTGAACTCCTGTCCGAGCAGCTGGCAGCAACGCCCGGACGGCCTCTCCCAAGCCGCTCCACACCTGCCCGATGGCCACCACGCCGCCCACGACCATGGCGCCGACCCCGATATAGCGCACCTGCTGTGACCACACCGCATAGGCGCGTTCAACCGGATTTTCGGGGCTGGCGATGCCCGCACTCAAAATGGGCAGGGTCAGCAGCCAACCCAGCCCGCCTCCCAGAAAGACGAGGGCCGCGATATTGAGTCGGACGATCATGCCCACGCCCAATAAAGCAACGGACAGATCGCTGCCCAGATAGACCACGCTTTTGCCCACCACCCAGGCCCCTTCGAGCGTTCCCTTCAGGACGCCGACAAAACTTACCAGCGCCTTGAAGACAAAGCCAAACAGGGCTCCCTGGATGACTTGGCGGGCATCCCGGTCACCGGCCTGTTGACCGGTTTGCAGCACCGCGGCACAGGCCACGCCTTCGGGAAAGGGCAGGCTGTCGGCGGTGACAAACACCCGGCGCATCGGAATCATGAGCACGATACCCAGCAGGCCGCCGGCCAGGGCAACCAGCGTGGTCAACACCACATCAAACTCGTGCCACACGCCGACCAGAACCAGGGCTGGCATAGTAAAAATAATACCGGCGGCCAGAGACTCGCCCGCGGACGCCGCGGTCTGGGCCTGGTTGGCTTCCAGCACCGACTGTCTGCCCAGCAGGCCGCGCAAGAGCAGCAGGGAGACCACCGCGGCCGGAATGGAGGCCGACACCGTCATGCCGACCTTGAGGCCCAGATAGACGTTTGCCGCGCCCATGATCACGGCCAGGGCCAGCCCTATGGAGATAGAGTAGACCGTCAGTTCCTGCCGCATGGGCTATTACTTAGCCTGTTCTCGGTTGCATCGAAAGACTGGCCACGGACAGATGCTGCCTACTATCGGATGTCTTGCCAGGGCGCGGGAAAGCTTCTACAAGCATTGTCAGGGAGCACCGGCCCGTCATGGCCTGTCCTGAGCGGAGTCGAAGGGCCGGTGAGGATTGAAACAAACAAATCTGATGTCTTACCGTCTTGGGGTAGATGTGGGCGGCACTTTTACTGACTGCCTGCTGATTGACGAAGAACGCGGCAGTGCCGTCACGGCCAAGGTGCCGTCAACACCGGCCGACCCGTCCCTGGGTGTGCTCAACGGGATTACGCTGGTGTGCGAACGGGCCGGGGCGGACGCCCGCACTATCGCTCACGTGCTGCACGGCACCACTGTTGCGACCAATGCGATCTTAACCGGCAGCGGAGCCCGGGTCGGCCTGGTGACAACCCAGGGCTACCGCCAGGTGTTACAGATCGCACGCTCTTTTGTGCCCGGCGCGCTGAGCGGCTGGGTGCTGTATAACAAAAGCGAACCCCTGGCCGCGCTGGAATGTACGGTTGAGGTGTCCGAACGCATCAGTGCCACGGGCGAGATCGTGGACCCTCTGGATGAAGCCCAGGCCCGCCAGGCCCTGCGGAGCCTGCGCGCCCGGCAGATCGAAGCCCTGACCATTTCTCTCATCAACGCCTATGCCAACGGCAGGCACGAACAACGCCTGCGTACCCTGGCAGCGGAAGAGCTACCCGGCCTGCCCGTTTCCCTGTCGTCCGAGGTCATTCCGGAAATGCAGGAGTATGAGCGGACCATTACCACAGTGGCGAATTCCTACGTCCGGCCCGTGGTTGAAACCTATGTGCGTAACCTCAAGACCGAACTGGCCAAGACCATGCGGGAGCCCAAGCTCCACATCCTGCGCTCGGACGGCGGGCTGGCCTCGGCCCAGGCTGCCGGTCACTATCCGGTGAATTTGCTGATGAGCGGACCCGCGGGCGGGGTCTCGGGCGCCATCTGGGTGGCCGGCCAGGCCGGATATCAGAGCCTGCTGACGTTTGATATGGGCGGCACCTCGACCGACGTTGCCCTGGTTCAAGACGGCAAAGCCCAGCTTCGGCGCGAGACCACGGTCGGAGATGTGACGGTTCGGGCATCCTCTGTTGATGTGCGTTCGGTTGGGGCGGGCGGTGGCTCGATTGCCCACGTGCCGGAGCTGACCGCGGCGCTACGAGTTGGCCCGCACAGTGCCGGCGCCGACCCTGGCCCGGCCTGCTATGGCAAAGGCGGCGGCGAGCCCACCGTGACGGATGCCAACCTCGTGCTCGGCTATTTGCCGGCGGCGACTCGGCTGGGCGGAGAAATGGTTCTTGATCTCGCCGCGGCTGAGCAGGCCGTCGGTACAGTCGCGCACGGCCTGGGTATGTCGGTCAAACAGGCCGCGGCCGGTATTATTGATATTGTGAATGAAAAAATGTTCAGCGCCCTGCGGCTGATCTCGGTTCAGCAGGGTATTGATCCGCGCGACTATGCGCTGATCGCCTTTGGCGGGGCGGGCCCTTTGCACGCTAACGCCTTGGCCAGGCTGCTCGGGGCTTGGCCGGTGATTATTCCCAGGGGGCCGGGTGTACTGTGCGCCTATGGGGACGCCACAACGCGCTTGCGCAACGAGACCTCCCGCACGCTGTTGCGCCCATTCTCACAGCTTGCGACGGCCGAGGTGGTTGGAGTGTGCGACGAACTGGCCCAGGCTGCGGCCCGCGCCCTTGACGCCGAAAACGTGCCGCGCGCAGACCAAACGACCAGCTGTGAGGTCGATGTTCGCTACCACGGCCAGGGCACGCTGCTCACCCTGGAACTGGAGCAGCAGGAATTGCAGCGCCTGGGCCTGCCGGCAGTGGGAGAGCGGTTTGACCGTCTACATGAGCAGTTGTACACCTTCGCGCTCGACTCCGACCGTGAACTGGTCAATATCCGGGCCGTGGTACAGGGCACAGCCACCACGGTAACGCCCTATCGCGCTGAGCCGGGAGATGGCAATCCGGTCCGCGCGGCAATGGGGGAACAGCCGGTGTTCCTCAACAATACGGACCGGTCAGCCGTGATCTATGACCGGGCGCGGTTGCGTGCCCAGGACGTCATCCGAGGACCGGCCATTGTCATGGAAATGGACTCGACCAGTTTGATTCTGTCCGACCATATTGGCCGGGTCGATGCGTATGGCAATATGCTGATCACACCGGACGCCTGAACGCCGGAGGGCAGGAAGCGAAAGAGAGAAGGTGTCAGACGGAATAAGGGGTAGCGACTATGCCGGCCACGATTATTGAGACCAATCCGCAAGCGCAACCCCCCCTCCCGCGCGTTCCGGTCGATCCGATTACGCTCGACCTGATTGAAAACGGCCTAGTGGCCGCCCGGGAACAGATGGATGCCCTGCTGTTTCGGACCGCCATGTCGCCGATTATCCGCGACCAACGCGACGGCTTTCCGGTCATTACCAGCCGGGACGGTAAACTGTTGGCCGGACAGTTTGGCTCGCCCGTGCATGGTTTTACCGAGCGGTATGACGGGACGATTGAGGAGGGCGATATCTTCCTGACCTCAGACCCCTATGAGTGTGACGGGGCTATCAGCCACGCCAACGACTGGCTGGTGTGCATGCCCGTGTTCAAGAACGGCCGACTGATCAACTGGTCTGCCATGTTCGGACATATGGCCGATATCGGGGGCAAGGTGCCGGGCAGCATGCCGACCGATTCCGAACAGATCTTTGAGGAGGGGATCTGTATCCCGCCGGTCAAAATTTTCAGCAAAGGCGTGCTCCAGGAAGAAATCCTGCGCGTCATTCTGCATAACTGCCGCATTCCCGAGTGGAACCGGGGTGATTTTCATTCCATTGTGGCGGCCTGTCGGATCGGTGCCAGCCGTTGTGTTGAAATGGCCGAGCGGTTTGGCGAAGCGGTCTATGTCTCGGCCCTGCACGACCTCCTCGACCGCAACCGGCGCGCCATGCAGAAGCTCATCAGCGAGACCATTACGGAAGAGAAGCGTTACTTCGAGGACTATATCTGTGATGACGGCATGGGCATGGGGCCGTACAAAATTGCCTGTAGCCTGTGGCGTGAAGGCGAGCGGATCGTTTTTGACTTCAGCGACACCGACCCGCAGTCGGTCGGCGCGATCAATTTTCTTCTGAGTGAGCAGATGTTTCGGATGTTCTGCGGCCAGTTCATGATCAATTTTTTCGATCCCCAGATTCTCCTGAACGACGGGTTTTTTGATCTGGTTGATGTCCGTATTCCCGAAGGCTGCTTGCTCAAGCCGCTCAAGCCTGCGGCCCTGTCGAGCCGCACCCACGCCCTGGCCCGCATCTTTGACGTGTTGAGCGGCTTGTTAGGCCAGTCCAACCCCGACTATATGTGCGCGGCCGGCTTTTCGGACAGCCCGCATTTGATGTATTCGGGCTACGACCAGGCCGGGGACTGGTTCCTGCTCTTCCAGATTGGCTTTGGCGGTATTCCCGGCAAGCCGGGCGGCGACGGGCCGGACGGCCACTCTTTATGGCCGAAGTTCATGAACGTCCCGAACGAGTTTATCGAGAGCTATTTCCCGGTGCGGATTGAATGTTATGAGACCATCCCCGATAGTGGCGGTCCGGGCCTGCATCGGGGCGGCAACGCCATGAATGTGGGCTATCGCTTCCTGGCCCCCGGGGTGCTTTCCCTACACGACGACCGCTGGTTGACCTATCCCTGGGGGGTGCGGGGCGGCCTGCCGGGCGGTCGGAGTACGAAAATCATCGAGCGCACGGACGGGCGACGTGAGCTGCTGCCGTCCAAATGTGACCGAGTGCGGGTCGAGGTCGGGGACAAACTGCTGTTCAAGACCTGGGGCGGCGGCGGCTGGGGCAATCCGCTGGAGCGGCCAGCCCAGAAAGTCGCGGCTGATGTGGACCGGGGGCTGGTGACGCGGCAAGGGGCCAAACGCTACGGTGTGGTCCTGCGGAACGACCTGCGTGTGGACGAGCCGGCCACACGCGTACTGCGCGCCGAGCTCGCGCAGCAGCGCGGTCCAGCCCAGTTGTTCGATTTCGGTGGAACCATTGCCGAACTGAAAGCGCGCTGCAAAGCGGAGACCGGCTTCGACCCCCCCCAGCCGCCAACCTTTGCCGCCTGGGTTCGGGCTCGGCAAGGGCAGACCCAGGGTGCGAGCCGCGCCAACGGCAGACAGCCGGTGTCCGCATCAACGGAAACGGAATATGCGAGTGAGATTGTTTTGCCAGAGCCGCGAGCGAAGTAGCCCAAGCTCGTGGCTCCGAGGTTCCACGCTCGGCTGTAGCCCTGCCGTTGTGCGCTCGTCATGCCGGACGTGATATGGCTCTAACGATCAGAGGAACCTTAGGGGTTCTTGTCCCAAGCTCAACGGATCACTCATGCACGTATGAAGGCTGGTTGAGATTCCAGTCATACTCGGAGTCTACCGACCCGGCAAAGTCCTTGAGACGGGCCGCGAGCCCTGCCTCGGCGTACTGGATGAGGTGGGCCAGCACGGTCGCTTGGCTGCCGCCGAAGTCCTCCACATACCAGTCATAGATGCTCGAAATCACCAGGAAATCGTCGTCCACGAAATCCACTCCGCGCGGGTGATTGATATAATCGCGCGCACTGGCGTCAAGCAGTGTCTCGGTGTTGGCCGCGGTAAAGACGGTCGGCGACTGATTCGGACAGCCGTAGCTGGCGCAGTTCACCGCGTAGTGAATCCGGTTGTCGCGCCAGATGGGCCGCAGGATGCCGTGTTCGATGTTGTTCAGCGTCAGCTCTTGGCCGGCGACCCGGGCGTGGACGTCGTTCCAGGGGCCGGATAGGGGGATCCAACTCTCGTGGATGTCGCGGATGGAATTCACGGGATAGGCGTTGACGACCACCTGCACGGTGAGCGCGTTATAGAAGTTGATCCAGTAGGCTTTCTGTTCGGCCCTGGCATACGTTCTTGGATCATGGGCCTGTAAATGGGCTAAATAGTCGGCCAGCTTGGCATTATCCTCGGCATTCGCCTTGAGCGCGGCATAGTCGAAGCGGTTGACGCCCGACGGGTGGGAACTGAGGTAGGCGGTCAGGAGGCTCTGCCAGGCGCTGTGGTCGATGGTTTCGGTATTGGTCTCGTCGCTCACGTTCCAGAATTCGAGCAGGGTCGATGTGGGCGCCGCCAGGACGAAGTTGGGAGCGACGACGAGCAGGGTCGCTAGGACCAGCCCCAGCCAGCGCATTGCCGCGCTCGGTTGCCCTCCTTCGTTTGCGATGGCTATCCCCTCAAACATGCGCGCTATCTATCCCGCCCGGCACGACGGACCGTTCCTTGCTTATGACCCGTCGCATTTCTGTCCCCAGGTGTCCCAGTGGGTCAGTTGGGCGGCCGGAATACGCCGGGCCGCCTTGAAATCCGTGCCCGTGTAGTAGGCTACGGGCAAAAGCACGCACTGCGTTACGCTGTCGGGAAGATCGAGTAGCTGGGCTACCGCGTCGGCGTGTTTGAGATGGACGGTGGTCCAACAGCAGCCCAGACCCCGCGCGCGGGCGGCCAGCATAAACGACCAGGCCGCGGGCAGAATAGAGCCGTAGGCTGTAGCTTGGTCGAAAAGCGGCACATCGCAGACCTGATCCTCGATGCAGAACAGCACCTGGACCGGCACCTCGTGCAGATGATTGACCAGATAGACGGCGGAGTCGATCATGCGTTGGGCTTCGGTCGATGCGGGTCCTGTGGCCCCGTACGTCGCGTCGTCGGCCTGCTCCCAGTAGGACTCAAAGGCCTGTTTGTAGAGCCGCGCGATACCGGCCCGTTTCTCCGCATCGCGAATCACTACAAAGCGCCATTTCTGGGTATTGGTAGCTGAGGGGCTCTGCACCGCCACTTCCAGACATTCTTCGATCAGTTCCGGTGGGACTGGCCGGCTCAGGTCGAGACGCTTTCGTATGGAGCGCGTAGTGGTTAAGAGCGTGTCGCATATATTCAGGTCCAAATCCGTATTCATAGCTCACCTCTCATCTGAAAAAATCACAAAGCACGGGTGAGAACAACTCGCCCCCTCGCTGAATGATGCCAGCGGTATTGACAAATGAAATTGATAATGATTCTCAATTTCAACAAAACAAATACAGATAAAAGGAGGTGAGGCACCGAGGACTTATCGGCAATCGATATGAGCTATACACGAGCGGCCCGAGGACCTGATTCCAGCGCCCATCAAAGGACAGAGAGGAGATATACCATAATGCGGAAAAGCATATGGATTCTGAGTGCGCTGGCTCTCGTGCTGGGCATTCCCGTGGGCGGCCATGCCTCCGATGAAGAGCGGATGCAGCAACTTGAACAGCAATTGCAAGCCATGCAGAACGCCATGTCGTCGATGCAGGGCGAGCTGGAAAGCCTGCGGGCCGAACAAAAGCAAGAACAGGAGCGGGAGGCGGAACAGGCCCGCCGTCAGGACGTCCTGGCCGAGGAAGTGGACAATCTGCGCACCAGCCTGACCCTGCCCGACTTCGAACCGCTGACACTGGAAGACAGCAAGTACGGCCTGGGACCGGCGGCCTCCAAAATTTACGGCGTCGAGCAGGGCTTGTCGATCGGCGGCTACGGCGAGGCCTATTATCGCAAGGATGTGAGCGACAAGACGCGTAGCGACCGCGACTTCGCGGACAACCTGCGTTTCGTGCTGTACACCGGCTATAAGTTCACCGACCGCATCATCCTGAACGCCGAGTTGGAGTTCGAGCACGCCGGGACGGGCGCTGGCGGCTCGGTGTCGGTCGAGTTTGCCTACCTCGATTTCCTGATGTGGGACTGGGCCAATTTCCGGGCCGGCATGTTGCTCGCCCCGCTGGGTATCGTCAACGAACTGCACGAGCCGGTGTTCTTCAACGGCGTGGAGCGACCCGAGGTTGAGCGGCGCATCATCCCCTCGACTTGGCGCGAGAACGGTATCGGCCTGTTCGGCGAGCTACTGCCGGGCCTCGAATACCGCATCTACGGCATGAACGCGCTTGAAGGCGCGGCGAGCAACACCTCGTCGTGTACGCCTGACGATGACGGCAACTGTGTGACCAAACCTTCTCTCAAACTGAAGGAGCACTTCCGCAGCACGCGCCAGAAGGGCGGTAATGCTATGGCCGAGGATATCGCCCTTGCGGCGCGGCTGGACTACACGCCTATGCTGAACCTCAAGTTCGGCGGCTCGGTGTACACCGGCAAGTCAACCCACGATAGTCAGTACTTCGAGTGTGTGGACGGGAAGTGCGGCAAGGTCAATCTGCCCGGCGCGCGGCTGACCATCTGGGACCTGCACGCCATGTACAGTTGGCAAGGGCTGGATCTGCGGGCGCTGTTTGCCATGTCTCACCTGAAGGACTCGGACGAACTCAATCGGATCGGGGGCGGTGGTAAGATCGCCAAGGAGATGTACGGCTTCTACGCCGAGGCGGCCTACGACATCATGCCGATGGTGCTGGGGAATACCATACAGCAATTGTCGCCCTTTGTGCGTTTTTCCTATATTGACCAGCACGCCGAGATGGCTGGTGACTGGGACGCCAAGGGTCGCTATGAGCACCGCATCTGGACCACCGGCGTCAGCTATAAGCCCCACCCGAACGTGGTGCTCAAGGTGGATTATCGCAACTTCGATACCGTGGATAACGACAACGAGCGTGAAGACGAGGTCAACTTTGGCATTGGCTTTGTTTTCTAGGGTCCGAAGAGTAAATGTGCCCTCCAACAGCTATGCAGATGTTGGCACGTTGACTCTTTACGGCGTTCAATACGTGCTGGGTATGGTGGCACTGCTGGGCAGTGCCACCATTATTGAAGCCCAAGTGTTTTATTCCAAGGCAGAGGCATTACAGGTGGCATTCCCCAAGGCAGACCGCGTCGAGACGCAAACCTTCTTCCTCACCCCGCAGCAGATCAAGCAGGTTGAGGCCCTGGCGCGGACCTCGGTCGATTCCAAGCTGGCCACCTTTCACGTCGGCCATACGGCTGACACCGTGCAGGGGTACGCCTTTATTGAGACGCATATTGTGCGGACCTTCCCGGAAACCTTTCTGATGGTAGTGTCCCCCGACGGTACGCTACAAAAACTCCTGGTGCTGGCCTTTTACGAGCCGTCCGAATATCTGCCGTCGGAGCGTTGGCTGGCGCAGTTTGATCAGAAGCGACTGACGCCCTCGCTGCGCCTGCGGCGCGATATCCACGGCATTATGGGCTCCACGCTGACCGCCCAGGCCGCGACCCAGGGCGTGCGCAAAGTCCTGGCCCTTTTTCAGGTCTTGATTCAGGAGAAGCCCCCTCTCCCCCAAGGGGAGAGGGGATGAGATGAAATGCGCTTTGTGATTACCGGCGAGTGGTCCAGAAACCGGCTGCTCCAACTCATCATCGTTATCTTCGTCATCTATGTCATCGGCCTGTGGCTGACGAACGCCCTGCTGTACTTCCAGAAGATGAGTCTGAGCTACGTCTCGGTGACGGAATACTATCTGGGCTCGGAAGAGCGTTTTCTGCAGCCGCGCAGCTATCAGGGCATGCTGGAAGTATCGCATTTCCATTTATTTGCCATGGGCCTGCTGCTGCTGACGCTGACGCATCTGATGCTGTTCGTGCCCATCGCTCCGAACCTGAAAGCCTGGCTGATTATCATTCCTTTTTTTTCCGCTCTGATCGATGAGGGCGGCGGCTGGCTGGTGCGCTTTGTCCACCCCGGCTTTGCCTATCTGAAAATTGCCGGCTTTCTCGCCCTGGAAATCAGCCTGGCGGTGCTGGTCGTGATCTGCCTGTGGTCTATTTTTCGGGGTTCGCACGAGCACTACCGACAGCCGCGTCCGGCCGCCGGGCGGCGGGGTGCGGCCAATGTGGAAAATGTCGGCCTGGGTGCTGCAGGGGAGATGGTGGAATGATGAGGGGGTGGACGGTTGTTCTGAGCCTCCTGGTTCTGAGCAGTCCTGTCGGGGCGTGTGAGACCGATGGCCGGTATATTATGGGCACGGTTTTCCAGGCCACGCTGTGCCAGGCAGAACCCGATTCTCAGGGGCAGATGGGCGCTGTGTGGCCTGAGGTCTTTGCCACGGCTCGACGTTTTGATGATCTTTTTACCACCTATGCTCCGCACAGCCCACTCAGCCATTTGAACGCTCGGGCCGGACAAGGACCTCAGGCGGTTCCGGCCGAAGTGAGTGCTGTTCTTCGTCTCTCGCAGCGCTACGCAGCGCTGACCAACGGGGCGTTCGATATTACGGTGCGACCGCTCCTGAGCTTATGGCGACAGGCGGAAACAACGCAAACCCAGCCAACGGCGGCAGCTCTTCGTCATACCCTGCGGTTCATTGGGAGTCAGAAGCTGCACTTTGCTACGCCTCACCAGGTTGGTCTGCCTGCGTCGGGCATGGCGCTGGACCTGGGGGCTATCGGCAAAGGCTATGCGCTCGATCAGATCGCCAAACAGCTCCGGGAACAGCGGCTGACAAACGCCTTGCTCAATTTTGGACAGAGCAGCCTGTGGGCGCTTGGCCGGCCGCCCGACGGGGAGGGCTGGCGCTTATTGTTACGGCAGCCGAATGGAGAGATCGTCGGCCTTGCCACGTTTTCCGATCGGGCTATTTCCATATCCGGGAGTCTTGGCCAGAGCATGCAGGTCGAAGGGCAGCGCTACGGCCATATTATCGATCCCCGGACCGGTCGGCCCGTGCAACGTGATCTCTTGGCCTGTGTTGTGGCTCCGAGCGCGGCCCAGGCCGAGGCGTTGAGCACGGCGCTCTTGATTTTAGGGGAACAGGAAGGACTCGATCTCATTGAGCAACTTGATGGCGTCGAAGGATTCTTACGTGAAGCACACGGCACACAGTGGATGACAACGGGGTGGAAGCGGGTCAGCCGTTTTGTCGCATTATAGTTCTGTCAGCGTACAGAGGAGGGACAAAGACATGCGCACCAACGAAATACTGGCAACCATTCCAAACGGGACCTCTGCCACCGCCCGGCCCGATACTGCGCTGGAGATTGCTGTGGAGCTGCCCCAAGCGGATGAGCCCAACGGACAGGTAGACGAGCAGCCGAGTATTGCCTTCCGGCGTCTGACGTGGGGCTCGGGCTTGGGTTGGTGTCGGCAGCAAACCCTGACCCTGACTCCGGCGGAAGCCGAGGCTGTGCTCAAGGCATTACAGAAGAGCCGGCGCAAATGGCGCGGGGACTCTGCCGCACCTCTCGGCAAGGTTATTCCTTTTCCGGGTAATCTCTCAAGCTGACCTGTCTCCCTCACCCCAGCCCTCTCCCCCCAGGGAGGAGGGGACCCTGGACCCGGGCCGGGCTGACGGCCGCACGGGCGCCCTCTCCCCCCAGGGAGGAGGGGACCCTATTCCTTTCCGGGCTCAATATTCCTTGGGCATACGGGCCTTGCCCCTCCCGCTCACCGCCGCTGTATTGCTTTGTCGGTCCGGGCGTGCTCAGAAGGTCTCAAGTCTGAAGGTCGAAAATCGTGGCGACCGTGGGAATAGGCCGGTTGTGATTATTGGTGCGGGCATGTCCGAATGCAGGTTTGGCCATATTCCAGACCATCCGCCTGGCAGTCGCTTCGTCTCTCGCCACGATCTCTCCAGGGCCGGGGTGCACCGGCCCCGCATTGCCGGCATTGCCGGCAGCGGGCGGACGGGCGCCGATTCGGTGGTCCTGGCTGGCGGCTACGAAGATGGAGAGGATTATGGGAAGGTGATCTTCTATACCGGTCACGGCGGGCGCGACCCCCAGGCCCGTGAGCAGATACGCCACCAGGTCCTTACCCGTGGCAATCTGGCTCTGGCCCAGAACCGATTGCACGGCCTGCCCGTCCGCGTTATCCGTGGGGCCGGATTCCGTTCCTCCTATGCGCCTGATTCCGGCTATCGGTATGACGGCTTGTACACGGTTGACGACTACTGGCGAGGCGTTGGGCGAGCAGGATTTTTTATCTGGCGTTTTCGGTTGGTCAAAATGGATGCAGACTTACAGCGGCAGGAAAGAGTTGTCCAAGAAACCCTGCATGCTCAGGAGATCAAGCAACTCTACCGCTATCGCTGTCAGATATGTCGCGTCCAACTCCGAGGCGTATCGGGGCCGTATGCCGAAGCGGTGCACCTCCGACCCCTCGAAGCCCCGCATGACGGCCCCGATACGCCGGAGAATATGCTATGTCTGTGTCCGAACTGTCACATCCTGCTGAGTATCGGCGGGGTGAGTATTGCCGATGATTTTACGCTGATCGGCAGACCGGGAAGTTTATACGTTGATTTTCGGCACCGGATTAACATCGAGCATGTGCGTTATCGGCGGCAGCATTATCCGGTTAACCCGCACGATGATTGAGCGGGTTGGAGCGGGAGAAGGTGGGGGCGGGCTTGTCTCAGGTCCTGCTATTTCTACGAATGGCGTCAGCAATAGGCCCTAATCTTGACGGCCCGGAAAACAGACCGTCGTCCAGCATCTTTTGAATGGCGTCGGCCCTCATTTCCGCTATAAACTTGAAGACTCTTGGCACGGCGTCAGCACGAGACCTTGATGCAAGTTTACCAATTCCATAGATGTGCCAGAATTCTCTGATATCGCCACAAGTAGGAAGAAACGTCTTGTCCTCAAACCTCTTAGCCAGCTCAATTATCGCCGGCCCTTTCTCGGAGGGCAGTTCCATACTCGCAACATATTCCGAAGCGGAAGGTTTTGCTCTCTTTTTCCCCTGCTTCACCGAAAGACTACTATCAGACAACGCGCCATCCTGCCCGGAACGTTTTGGTTGATAGTCTGAAAACCCGATCTCCCGTAAGGACCGATCAACCTGATTGAAGCCATATTGGCGAACAATCGAACGAAGCTTGACCTCAAGTGTTTTGTCGCTCATGATGTAGCCATCCTCATGACCGTTAGCTCTGAAGCTCGCGGAAGAACTCTATTGCAAACAAGTTAAACTTGTATGCGTTTCCGAGATACGCATAATCTCCGCGCATCATCTTGGGGAATCCGCGGGAATGAGGGATTTCGTGGCTGAATATATGCCATCGGTTCTTTTGAGCTTCTTCACGTATTCCCCGTTGAGCTCTCGTTTTTTCAGGTCCTCCAGCGTTACCACCATCATAAAAAGCATTGTTGATTACGACGCCAATGACATCAATGCTGTGGCTACGATTCTTGCGCTTAAACGCGTCCAGTGAATCATTCAGCAATGGGAAGCCCACGGTTGCAAAATACTCTGGTCTTACGGGAACGAGGATATAACGAGAGGCATAATATGCGGCTTGGGTGAATATGGATTCAGTTGGAGCGCAATCTATGATGATAATGTCTCTATGCCTAAAACTTTTGGTGATAAGCCGGGCCAGAACTCTTGGATCGGTTTCAAAGAGTTGATCAAGTTATCGGAGAAATCGAATCTTGAAGGAATAATTTGCAGGCCTGTTTCTATATCAACAACGACGTCGGAGATATTGAGAGGGCTTGGCGATGGCGCATTCTTTGTTGGTGGTAGATACTCGGTAAATATCTCGACAACTGAAGGTGATTTGCTATCGAGAAATCGTCTATATCGGTATTCTCCCATGAGGGCTTGGGAGAGATTCGCCTGTGGATCAAGATCGATTGCCAAAGTATTGAGGGGAGTATGATGTGCCGCAAGAAAATACGCACTACGAGGAACGGATAATCAAGGGCAACCTACGTAAGATGAGAACGCAGCCGGGCCCGCCCGTGGAGTATCGCTTGCCGGTCGGCGAGCAGGAGGTCGCCCTCAACCTTCTGCTGGGCAAAACCGTACACCTCAGATTTTCCGGCGAGATTCACTGTGTGGCCTGTGGGCGTCAGACCAAGAAAAGTTTCAATCAGGGCTATTGTTACCCCTGCTTTCAGAGTCTTGCCCAGTGCGACCTCTGCATTGTGAAACCCGAACTGTGCCATTACGAGCAAGGCACCTGCCGTGAGCCGGCATGGGGTGAGACCCACTGTATGCAGCCTCACTATGTCTACATCGCCAACTCATCGGACCTGAAAGTCGGCATTACGCGCGGGAGTCAGATTCCCACCCGCTGGATGGATCAAGGCGCGGTGCAGGCCCTGCCGATTTTTCGGGTGCAGAGCCGTTATCAGGCCGGGCTGCTTGAGGTCATGTTCAAAAAGCATATGGCCGATCGCACCAACTGGCAGCGTATGCTCAAGGGCGAACCCGAATTGGCGGACTTGACGGCCAAGCGAGATGATTTGCTTGGGCGGTGTCAGGCTGGACTAAACGACCATAAGCAGTTCGCTGGGGAAGGCGCACTCACGCTGCTTGAGGAGGCCTCCAGTCATTTTTTTACCTACCCCGTGCTGGAATATCCGACCAAGGTCAGGTCGCGCAATTTTGAGAAGACGCCCGAGATCGAAGGCACGCTGCTGGGCATCAAGGGGCAGTATCTCATTTTTGATACCGGCGTGCTGAACGTCCGAAAATTTGGCGGGTATGCGGTGCGGTTCGAGTCTCCAGACTCTCCCGCCTGAAAAGCGAGGTGTGTTGCAAGTGAGGTCCGGCGCGGTGGCAGACCTCAGGAAACCGGGGCGCTGTTTCGACGTCTCGCCGGGCGGGTAGGCTGAGCGTAACCCGACACCGCGTAGCTGAGACGTCCGTCCGGAGGATTATTCTCCCAAAACCTGGAGCCCGGCCTCGGCGCAGGAAATGTCTTGTTCGACCGTCCCGCCCCCGACGCCAATTCCTCCAACAACTTCGCCGTCGATTGTAATGGGCAGCCCGCCACCAACCACGGTTGCTCCCTCAAAATGGGACAATCCCACTAACAGGGCCGGATTGTCTTTGATGGCATCATAAAAATCAGCCGTGCCAAATCCGAATAGCGCGGTATACGCCTTGCGTTGACTGCCTTCGATGCCGAGGAGTGGCGCACCGTCCATACGGGCGAAAGCTTTCAGGTTCCCACCGTCATCAACAACCGCCACATTTTGCTTGACACCAAGTTCTTTTGCGCGGGCGATAGCCGCTTCGACCATCCGTGCCGCCAGGGCATGGGTAATCGTTTTTTTGGTATAGGTTGTCTGCGGGCTCTGTTTTGCGTCTTCAGCACTGCCGACCGTAGGCGTCAGCGCGATGGCGGCAGAAACGGCAACGCACAAGAGCAGAAAGCACTCTCCAGAAAAGACATTCCTGAGTTGAGTCATAGGGTGTCTCACCTTTCTCGTCGCACGGCGCGTCGCGCACCAGCTCCGTCTCTCCATTATGAGCGAACCTCCCTAGCGCGTCCAGGCCAGCCACTTGGTGAAGAGCGATTTGACCCTGGGGGTCAGCCGGGTGCGATTATAGGCGTCCGCGGCGCGTTTTATGGCTTCGGCCTGGGTCGGATAGGTATGAATGGTCCTGGCCAGGGTGCCGAGCCCCAGGCCGCCAACCATGGCCAGGGTCAGCTCCGAGATCATCTCCCCCGCATGGCGTGTCACAATCGTTGCGCCCAGAATGGTATCCGTGCCGACTTTGGTGTGGATTTTCACAAAACCGTCGGTATCGCCTTCGAGTACGGCCCGGTCTACCTGCTCCATCTCCTGATGAAAGGTCTGGATGGCAATGCCCTGTTTTTCCGCTTCCTGTTCATACAGACCGACATGGGCGATTTCAGGGTTGGTATAGGTGCACCACGGCACGGTTAGGGCGCTCGCCTTTGCCCGTCCAACGAACAGGGTGTTCTGAATCACAATGCGGGCTAAGGCGTCCGCCATATGGGTGAACTTATACGGCGAGCAAATATCGCCTGCGGCATAAATACGTGGGTTGGTCGTCTGGAGTCGGTCATCGACCTTTACTCCCTGTTTGGTATCAAACTCCACGCCGACGGCCTCCAGGTTCAGCCCCTCGACGTTAGGGGCGCGACCCACTCCGAGCAGGACGGCATCCACGCGAACCTCCTCGCCCTGCCCATTTTTTTCAACCTGAAGCACTGTGCCTTGGCCGTCTCGCGTCACCCCGGTGATCTGACAGCCGAGGACGAGCGAGACTCCGTCCCGAATCAGCGCGGCCTGGATGAGGGCCGCGGCATCCTTGTCCTCGCGGATAAGAATCTGAGGCATCACTTCGAGGAGGGTGACCTGCGACCCAAAGCGGGCAAACGCCTGGGCGAGTTCACAGCCGATCGGACCGGCGCCGATTACGGCCAGCCGTTTGGGGAGTTCGGTTAAGGAAAAGACGGTTTCGTTAGTCAAATAGCCGGCTTCCGCCAGACCGGGAATCGGCAGGGGCAGGGCCCGAGCGCCCGTGGCGATGACCGCCCGACGGAAACGCAGGTGCTGGCCGTCGACTTCTACGCTGTCCGAATCGACAAAACGTCCCTCGCCCAGAAAGACATCCACGCCCAGTTCGTCCCGATAGCGCCGCGCCGAGTCATGCGGGCTGATTTCCGAGCGGAGCCGGCGCATCCGTTCCATGACCGCCGGAAAATTCACTCGGGTTCCGGGCGGCACTTCGACGCCATACTGGCCCGCGTCCCGGACATCCGCAGCGGCCCGGGCCGCTCGGAGCAGGGCTTTGGATGGTACACAGCCGACGTTTAAGCAGTCGCCGCCCAAATGTTCCCGTTCCACTAGGGCAACCTTTGCCCCAAGACCGGCCGCGCCGGCTGCTGTAATCAGGCCGGCAGTGCCGCCACCCAGAACGACCAGGTTGTAACCTGAGGCTGGCTCCGGATTCGTCCAGTCACGGGGCTGGACGTTGGCGACAAGGGTCCGGTTATAGGCGTCTTCAGGCAGTGCAATGGGCGTCATACGGGTCCTCCTGCGGTGCTCTCGGCTTCTCAGAACAGGGTACTCGGGATAGAACGGTTTACAAGGAGGGAAGAGAAACGGCACAAAATAAAGAAGTCGCTTGCGCCAAGACAAGCCGAGCTTATAGGATGAGCGGGCACTCAGGAGGGGAGCATGGCCCACACAGCGGATGTCGTGATTATCGGTGCTGGTGTGACGGGATCGAGCATTGCGTTCAATCTGGCCACCCGGGGTATCACCAATGTCGTCGTCCTGGAGAAAAATTTTATTGCCTCCGGGGCAACCGGCAAAAGCTCGGCCTGTATTCGCCAGCACTATTCAAGCGAGGTGACCGCGCGCATGGTCCGGCGCAGCCTGGACGTGTTTGAAAACTTCGACGATGTGGTCGGCGGGTCGGCCGGTTTTACGAGAACGGGCTATCTTATGGGCGTGCCCGAGCAGGACCTCGAATCGCTCAAAAAGGTTGTGGCCATGCAACGCCGCGTCGGGATTAACACCCGTTTTATCTCTCCCGAAGAAATCCGCGAAATCGAACCGCGCACGCGCGTGGAAGACCTGGCCGGCGGGGCCTGGGAGCCGGACTCGGGCTACGCCGACCCGTCCGACACCACCTCGTCCTTTATCAGACGGGCCCGTGAGCGGGGCGTGCGGGTTCATCAAGGGACCGAGGTCACTGGCCTCCAACTGGTGGGAGGAGCGGTGGCCGAGGTGGTCACCAATAAAGGACGCTTTTCCACGCCAACGGTTATTGATGCGGCCGGCGCCTGGGGCGATCGTATTGCGGCCATGGTGGAAGTGGCGATTCCCCTGACCGTTTGCCGCCATAATATCTGCTTTGTCAAACGGCCCACCGAGGCCGCGGACCGGCACCCCCTGTTTTACGACTTCGTCAGCCAGGTCTATACGCGGCCCGAGGGCGCGGACCTGACCCTGGTCGGCTCGCTCGATCCCATTGAAATCAACGACCGGGTCGATCCCGATCACTACGACCACGGTGTCAGCTACGACAGAACGGTTGAGATGACGGGCTATGTCACGCATCGCTTTCCCCGCTTTGAGAGCGGCTATTTCCACAGCGGCTACTCAGGCTTTTTTGATGTTATGCCCGACTGGCATCCTATTCTGGACGCCGTGCCGGGGATTGGCGGAATGTATATGGCCGTCGGCTTCAGCGGCCACGGCTTCAAGCTGGCCCCGGCGGTGGGCGAGATGATGGCTGAGTTGATTATCAACGGCAAGCAGCCGGGTACGGATATTGATGCCTTTCGCTTTACCCGTTTTGCGGAGAAGCAGCCCATTCGGGGTATGTATGATGGGGGTCTGATGGGCTAACAGCGACACAGGAGTAAGAAGAGAGCCATGACACAACTATCCCAGCCCATTCGTGAGGAAGCCGCCCGGACACGGCAGCCGCTGTCCCAGGCACGACATCTGCCGGCGCATTTTTATACTTCGCCCGAGATTTATGCGCGCGAGAAAGAACGCATCTTTCAGAAAGAGTGGCTGTGCATGGGTCGGGTCGAAGAACTGGACCAGCCGGGCAGTTATTTGACCTTTCGGGTGGCGGGCGAGCCGCTTGTCATCTGTAAGGATCGCCAGGGGAAGCTTCGAGCCTTCTCCAATGTGTGCCGCCACCGGGGCACGCAGGTCGCGTTCGGCGAGTCCGACAGTGGAACGCCGTTTGGCAAGGGCTGTGACAAGGCGTTTTCGTGCCCCTACCACGGCTGGACGTACGACCTGGACGGCCGACTGCTCAACGCGCCTCACTCCGTGGAAATGGAGGGCTTTGATCCCAAGGATTTTGGTCTGATTCCCCTACGGGTCGAGACCTGGGCGGGTTTCCTGTTTATCAATTTCGATCCGGCGGCGCGGAGCTTGATGGACGTCCTGAACGAGGTCGATTTTCCCCGGACCTATCAGCCCTACCGCTACGAGGACTTTCGCCTGGCGAGCAAGTTCTCGTTTGAGCTGGATTGCAACTGGAAGTTTGTGAACGAAAACCTGACCGATATCTACCATATTGCCGTGCTCCACGTGAACACCTTCGGACCCTGGCAGCCGCTTGAGTCCTACGAGTTTCGGCCCGTGCGGGGTGGCTATCACGGCTATTTCAAGGGCAAGACCCTGGCTCCGAACGGCGACTCCTTATTCGGGACGATTCCCTGGATTTCGGGCAAGCTGGCCGAGGGCGGTTATTCCAGCCATCTGCGTCCGAATCTTCCCTGGTTCCCGCGGCATGATTTCCTGTGCTTTATGACGGTCTGGCCGGGCGAGAGCGTCGATAAAACGGTTGGCGTTTCGTATCAGCTCTTTCCCCAGCAGCATTTTGAGCAGCCCGGTTTTTGGGACAAGGTGCGCATCTATGACGATTTCCTCAAGGAGTTCCTGGCCGAAGACATCTCGATGATCAAGTCGCTCCAGCAAGGGATGGATTCCAAATATTTCCAACCCGGCCCCATGTCTCGTTTCGAGGTCGCCATTCATAGTATCGCCAACTATTATCTCGAACGCCTGGAGGCCGAGTAGGCTCTAATATGGCACGGGTCAGACACAGGAGGGTAGCAGAGTGATTACCAATCTCGGACCGGAACTCACCCAAGCCGCGGACGCGATGATCCGTGATGTCCTGCTGGTGCAGTCGGGCGAGACTGTCCTTATCAGCGCGGATACGGCCTCGGATATGCAAACGGTTGAGGCCATCCAGAACGCGGCCCGTAGTCTGGATACGCCGGTGGCCCTGCTCATTGCTCCGCAATTGCCCTTTCAGGGCGCGCTGGGCGATCCCTATATTTCCGACCCGGTCCGAGCCGCGGTTGCAAACTGTGACGTATGGATAGATCTGACCTTCCCCTATATGGCCGGCTCGCACGCCTTCGATACGGCCATGCAGAATCAGCGTACCCGCTATTATCTGGCCGCAGGTCTGAACGCCGAGTCCACGGTCAGGCTCTTTGGCAAGGTCAATCTGGATACCCTGTTTGCCGTCACTAAAGCCTTTGACGCTTTGCTGGTCGAGAAAAAAGGCGCCCAAGGCCGGATTACCAATCCGGTTGGCACGGATGTCACATTCACTATTGGTGAGCCCATGTCCATGGGTACGGGTCGCGCCAACGGACCGGGTGCCCTGTTTGTCCCCGGCACGGTCATGATTATGCCCAAGGAAGACTCGGTCAAAGGCGTGGTGAAGTTCGACACCGTCTTCCACGAGTACTACACCCCGCTGGAAGAGCCGATCAGCCTGACCATAGACGGAACCGTGCAGGACGTGTCAGGCGGTGTGGCCGAGGGAACCGTGTTGGAACGTTCGTTGCGGCGGGCCAGCGGCGAGGGGTTGGGCTATATCATTCATTTCACCTGCGGCATCCATCCTGCGGCGCGTTACACGGGCAACTGTTTTCTTGAGGACCAGCGCGTCTTGGGTTATAACGCGGTCGGCTTGGGCCTGCCGTTCTGGATGCCCGGCGGCGGCGAGAACCATCCCGACGCTGTGCTGTCAAAGCAATCGCTCTGGCTCGACGGCGAACAGATTGTCAAAGACGGTATCATTGTCGGCCCATCCGACTTGGCGGAACTCGCCCAAGACCTGCAACCGCTGTACCGCTAGGGGCGGTCTTCTATAGGCCAATGCTCGGCTTCGTAGGCCTCTACGAGGGTCACGAGAACGCCGAGTTCATCGCCTTCTGGCGTGTTTGGCACAACACCCATTAAGCTCTCAATTGTGGCCAAGGCCGCGTCGTAGCCGACTGGAACCGGCTGAACGTGGAGGGCTACTCACAATCCAGCTTGGAGACCTCTCACCGGACGGGCACGTCAATCCTGAACGGCTGACGCGCGTAAGCCTTGGCGACCTTCCAGCCAAGTATTTTGTCAGCGCCGGTGATGTGGTGTTCCGCTCCCGCGGCGAGCGGAACACAGCCTTCGCCCCCGACGCCCGGTTCAGGGAGCCGGCCCTGGCCGTGCTGCCGCTCTTCGTGTTGCGCCCTAAGGTGGACATCGTCCTGCCCGAGTTCTGGCCTGGGCGATAAATCAGCCGCCCGTCCAGCGTCATTTCGACAGATTCGCCCGTGGTACGGGCCTGCGGATGGTGCCGCGCTCAAGTCTTGATACCCTCGATATTGACGTGCCTGACCTTGAGACGCAACGCAAAATCGTCACCATCGACGCTCTGGCCGCGCGTGAACAAGCATTGGCGGTCCTGGCGGCTGATAAACGCAAGCAACTGACCAGCCTGCTTCTCGCGGACCGGGCAAAGGACCTGTGCACCGGCACTGAACAGGAAAGGAGAACGAAGTGACCGATCAACTCACTCAGTAGCAGATCAACCAGACCGCCTGGGCCGCCTGCGACACCTTTCGGGGTGTTGTCGATGCCGGTCAATACAAAGACTACATCCTGGTAATGCTGTTCCTGAAGTATATTTCGGACCTGTGGAATGACCACGTCGAAACCTATCGCGCCCGGTACGGCGGCGACGAGGCGCACATCCGCCGCCGGCTGGAGCGCGAGCGCTTCATCCTGCCCGAGGGGACGAGCTTCTACGAGCGGTATGAGCGGCGCAACGAGGCCAATATCGGCGAACTCATCAACATCGCCCTTGAGAGGATCAAGGACGCCAACCACGCCAAGCTCGAAGGCGTGTTCCGCAACATCGCCTTCAACTCGGAAGCTAATCTCGGCCGGGTCAAGGACCGCAATCGCCGCCTCAAGAATCTGCTGGAAAATTTCGCCAAGCCCGCCCTCAATCTGCACCCGTCGCGGGTGGACGAGGACATTATCGGCGAGTGCTATATCTATCTCATCTCACGTTTTGCCTCGGACGCCGGCAAGAAGGCCGGGGAGTTCTACACCCCAGCCGCGGTCTCCTGGCTGCTGGCCGGCCTGGCCGCACCGCAACTCGGTGATACCATCTGCGACCCGGCTTGTGGCTCCGGCTCGCTGCTGATCCGCGCCGCCGAGCAGGTCGGCTCGGACAACTTCGCCCTGTACGGCCAGGAGGTGAACGGCGCGACTTGGGCGCTCGCCCGGATGAATATGTTTCTGCATGCCAAGGACGCCGCGCGTATCGAGTGGTGCGACACCCTGAACAGCCCGGCTCTGATTGAGGGCGAGCACCTCATGAAGTTCGACATCGTGGTCGCCAATCCGCCTTTTTCGCTCGACAAGTGGGGCGCGGAAAACGCACCCAAGGACCAGTACGAACGCTTCTGGCGTGGCGTGCCGCCCAAGTCCAAGGGCGACTACGGCTTCATCACTCACATGTTCAATATCCCCCGCTATGTGGACACCTTCGAGCCCGAAGAGGAGATTGACATTGCCGCCCTGCAACAGGAGATCGACCAGATTGAGACGGAATTGATCGAGGTCCATAGGCACATGAAGGGCTACCTGAAGGATCTGGGGGTTAATGTCTGAGACGTATTCGAGGCCGGTAGAGGTGAGGTGAATAAACCCCCGTATGTCTTAGGGGTCAGATAGGGGCTAAATAGAGGTCAGATTCTGGCTTATTCTCAAGTTGAACGTGTTAGAGCTACCTGTGCATGAAGGAGTATTTGAAGGAGCTTGGGCGTTGAGGTCTGACGGTGTACAGGAAGGTCCAAATAGGGAGGTGAAAATCATGCCGGAAATATCCGTTGCTGAAGCCAGGAATACGTTGACACAATTGATTCACAAAGCAGAAAGCGGAGAGGTCGTCCGCATCACTCGGCGGGGGAAACCGGTCGCCGTCCTAGTCTCAAAAGAGGAGTACGAGCGCCTCGAAGCCGGCGTATCGAAAAAGGATTTCTGGCAAGCGGTTGAGGACTGGCGCGCGCAAGCCGGCTTCGACTGGCCGGAGTTGACGCCTGACGAAGTGGACGGGTGGCGTGCCCGGGCGCCCGGGGCGGGAGTTCTCATGGCCGGATTGAATTACCTGCTCGACAGCAACATCCTTTTGATCCTGGTCACCCGCAACACAGGCGACTTCGCCGATTTTGTCGCCCTGAGAGTGGGGAGCTGGTCCGCGTCGTAATTGGAGCGGAGCGCCGAGACCTCAGAGGAGTGGAAGAAGGACAGCGGAGAAGGAGCTAGGAGTTGATGCCTGACGGCAAACAGGAAAGTTCGAGGTATGGTTGAGGGAAATATCCGCATTGTCCACAGCGCCGACGGTCTTGTTGCCGATGTGCGGAGTATGATTGAGCAGACCCGGGAGGGCGTTGCCCACGCCGTCAGTGCTGGGATGACCCTGCTCTACTGGCGTATCGGCAAGCGCATTCAAACTGAAATCCTTGAGGGTAGACGCGCCGACTATGGAAAGAAGATTATCTCTACACTGTCGAGACAGTTAGTTGAGGAGTTCAGGACTGGTTTCTCAGAAAAGAGTCTGCGCCGTATGGTTCCGTTTGCTGAGGTTTTTCCTGGCTCTGAGATTGTCGTATCACTGGTACGACAATTGAGTTGGATGCATATCCTGGCCCTGCTCCCGCTCAAAGACCCTCTCCAGCGAGAATTTTACGCCGAGATGTGTCGTATAGAGCGTTGGAGCGTGCGCACTCTACGGAAAAAGATCGGTTCCATGCTCTACGAGCGCGCCGCCATCTCGAAGAAACCGGAGGAAGTCGCCCGTGCCGAACTCGCCCAACTCCGCTCGGGAGATCGGCTCTCCCCTAATATCGATTCTGACGATTTCTATCTCGATCTTTTGTTCTACCATCGCCACTTACGCCGTCTCATCGTCATTGACCTGAAGCTGGATGACTTCAAAGCTGAAGAGAAAGGTCAGATGGAACTCTACCTCCGCTGGCTGGCGAAGCACGAGCAACAGCCCGGCGAGGCTCCACCTCTCGGCTTCATTCTTTGTGCTGGAAAAAAACAGGAACAGGTTGAACTCCTGGAACTCGACCAGTCCGGGATTCACGGGGCCGAGTACCTGACCGTCCTGCCATCGCGCGACCTGCTACGGCGGAAGCTCCACACCGCCATCGAGACTTCACGGGAGCGAATGGAAGCGAAAAAGGCAAACGTGTGAATGGCTATCTGAAGGAGTTGGGAGTTGATGTCTGAGGGGGAGTGGTGATGGTTAAGAAAATCTACAAGCCTCACAGGGGAAGAACCGCCTTCACTGTCTCGCTATTTAGTGCCGGTCTCCCCAATGATTGGCGATTGGTTCCAGTCGGGGAGGCGCTGATAAGCTCGCAGTATGGATTGAGTGAGCCTGCTAATCCGAGTGGAAGCACGCCGATTGTCGGAATGCGTGATATCTCAAATGGCACGGTCAATTTGACCGATCTTCCTTCCGTAGACGAGGCCGGAAATGACTGGTCTTCAATGCGCCTAAAAGCCGGAGATATCCTTCTAATATCGCCCAGCGTGTGTTGAAGAGGCTGTCCACGTGCGGCGTGAGCCAAGCGAACATCAACCCCACTGAGTTTCGGAGGCATTGTCCACTGCCTTTAGCTCCCTTCCCCGAACAACGCAAAATCGCCGAAATCCTACGGACCTGGGATGAGGTGATTGAGAAGCTTGAAAAGTTGCGGGTGGCTAAAGAGCAGAGATTGTCTTCACTGCGTCAAAAGTTGTTTGGCGTGAACGGTCAGTTTCGCTCTGGATGATCGCTCAGACCGCTCTCCGAACTCTGTACCCGCGTCCAACGCCGAAATTGTGGTAACAATTATCCAGTTATGATGATCTCCGCCAAATCCGGCTTTCTCCTGCAATCCGACAAGTACAGCCGGGACATGGCAGGACGGAGCCTTGATAATTATATCGTTCTGCACGAGGGCGAGTTTGCGTATAACAAGGGGAACTCCCTGACCTATCCGCAAGGATGTATTTTTCCGTTGGAGCGTCCGACGGCGTTCGTTCCCCACGTCTACTTCTGCTTCGCGCTGAAGAAAGGATTAAATCGGAATTTTTACGCGCATCTATTTGCGGCACGGATGCTGAACCGGTAACTAACACGCCTGATCAACTCGGGTGTTCGCAATGACGGCCTCCTCAATATCAACGCTGCCGACTTCTTCGACTGCCATCTGCCGGTGCCAGACCTGGAGACACAGCAGGCCACCGCCACGGCGCTGACCACAGCCAAGAAAGAACTTTCCCTTCTGGACACCGAGATTGAAGCATTGGCACGTCAAAAGCGTGGCCTAATGCAGAAGCTACTTACTGGCGAATGGCGGGTAGCTCCTTCAAGCTAGGTCGAGTGTAACGGGTAGATGTGAATCTAATCTCACATGGAAGGGAAACGGCTAATGGTTAGTGTATTCATTGCCTATTCGCACGTCGATGAGGAGCATCGGAAAGAGCTGGAGAAGCACCTTAGCGGACTCCGTCGGCAGGGCGTAATCAGTACTTGGCATGACCGTCGAATCGGACCTGGAGAGGAGGTTCATGAGCAAACAAGTGAAAAGCTGGAGGAAGCTAGAATCATTCTCCGGTTGGTTAGCGCGGACTTTCTTGCGTCCGATTACTGCTATGAGGTTGAGATGATTCGCGCTATGGAGCGCCACGAACAAGACGCGGCGCGTGTCATTCCGGTGACCCTGAGACCCTGCGACTGGCAGGGCGCACCGTTTAGGCATCTGAACGCGGTTCCCACGGATGGCAAACCTGTCGTGAAACACTCAACACTCGACGATGGTTTTCTGGAGGTCACCCGCGCCGTGCGTCAGGCAGTCGAATCACTCGGCGGTAGCACTTCGACAAGAGCTAGACCTGTCGAAGGTATAACAGCGCCAGTGGACCTAGTGCAGCCGGGCCCGCGCTCTAGCAACCTCAGGATCAAAAGAGATTTTACTGATAGAGAGCGGCACTCTTTTTTGAACGAGGGGTTCGAGTATGTTGCCTGTTATTTCGAAGATTCGCTTCAGGAGCTACAGGTGAGAAACTCCGATGTGGAGACCGATTTCAGGCGCATTGATACCAACCGTTTCGAGGCGAAAGCGTTCGTCGTTGGTCAGGAAAAGAGCCGATGCGGTATTTGGCTCGGTGGTCTATTCAGGACAGATGGCCTTTACTTCTCCTTCAATGGGGTTGGCGACGGCAACAGCTATAATGAGTCGATGTCTATAAGTGACGACGGATATACGCTTTTCTTTGAGCCTATGGGTATGAGTCGCTTTGGACAAGAAGTAAACAAAAAACGCACTTTTGAAGGCGCTGCCGAGTATTTCTGGAGTCTCTTCGTCGAGCGGCTGAGATAAATCGCGCTTCGCAAAAATCTTACATCCGGAGTCATAGCTGGCAATTGTCAATTAGGAATGAAGAATGACCGACACATTCATAGAACCGGCGGACTGCGCGGTGTGGCTGGCGAGGTAAAGTCACGCATCCGGTTGGCGTGTAATGGAGGCTCATTTTGACCGAGTTTTCCGACTACATCGTCTACGCCGATGAGAGCGGTAACCACGGGTTGGTCAGCATCAATCCCGAATACCCGGTTTTTGCCTTGGTGTTCTGCGTCATCCGAAAGGCTGACTATGCCGCCGTCCTAGTCCCCGCGTTCCAGCGCTTCAAGTTCGACGTGTGGGGGCATGACGCGGTCGTCCTGTATGAGCAGGAAATTCGCAGAAGAGAGGGAGACTTCACCTTTTTACTGACTGACCCGAATTTGCGCACTCGGTTCTTTGGGCGTCTGAACGGTTTGATCGAAGCTGCGCCGGTCACCATCTTTGCCTCGGTGATTGATAAGCTCCGTCTGAATAAGCAATACGCGAACCCGCAAAACCCCTATGAGATTGCGCTGCTGTTCTGCATGGAGCAGCTTCTGAACATGCTGATCAAGGAGGGACAAGCCGGAAAGACAGTGCATGTCATCCTGGAGAGCCGGGGCAAGAGGGAGGACCAGGACCTCGAACTCGAGTTCCGCCGGATTTGTAACAATGAGAGGCGATGGAGAGAGCGAAATCCTGATTTCCGCCAGCTTAAGTTCCGACCGATATTCCAGGCAAAATCTGTGAACTCGACCAGTCTCCAGCTTGCTGATTTAACGGCCCGGCCAATTGCGTTGAACTCGCTCAGACCTGAGCAGGAGAACCGGGCCTTTGAAATTATTCAGCAGAAGTTGGGAGGCCTGAAGTGTTTTCCGGGTCATTCCCAATCCTTTATCCGAGAGAATAATCCTGAATGTTTGAAATTGCAATACAAAAATACAAACGCGAACGGATGTGACGCTGACATTGTTTATGGACATTGACTTTTCGACGGACCTCACTTCATCTCCGGTATGTTTATGACCTTTGACGCCACCGAAAAATACCAGTTCCAGGTTCCGGCACTGCAACTCCTGGTGGCGTTGGGCTTTACGCCGCTCTACTCAGGCCGAGGCGCTGGCCCTGCTACGCCGTGTGACGGTGGAAAATGTAATGCGTGCGCTGTCGAGCCTGAATTGAAAAAACGTGTTACTTGGTGCTATAGCACTAAGTGCTATGGTTAGGGTCGTGGGAGTTGGACGCGCGTTTTCAAGACCAAAGCGTTCGCCCGTTTTGCCAAGCGAGAGCGAATAACCGAGAAAGAAATTTGCGAGGCTGCCCGTCGGGCCGTAAAGGGACTGATCGACGCCGACTTGGGAGGCGGTGTTATCAAGCAGCGCTTAGCTCGCAAGGGTCAGGGCAAGTTGGGCGGCTTTCGGAGCATCGTCCTCTTCCGGCGAGACGAGAAGATGTTCTTTGTCTACGGTTTCGCCAGGAGCGGCCGGGATGACATTCGCAGGGACGAGTTGATGGCATTTCGAAAGCTGGCAGATGAAATGCTTATCCTGAACGACAAAGCCTTGGTGGCCGCGATGAGGAATAGAACGATCATGGAGGTCAGGTGTCATGGGTAAACAATATAAGAGCGAAGCCTTAGCGGCCGTGCACGAAACCGCACTCGGTCTTCACGAGGCCGGCACGATGGACAAGCAGACGCTAAAAGTGTTCGATGAGATGTGTCTGACGCCAGTCGAACAACTGACACCGGACCAAATTCGACAAATCCGGTTACGCGAGAAGGCCAGCCAAGCGGTCTTCGCACGCTATCTGAACGTCACCGCTGGCCTGGTGAGTCAGTGGGAGTGTGGCAAAAAGCATCCACGAGGCGCTTCGCTGAAGCTGCTGACGCTCGTTGCCAAAAAAGGCCTGCAATCGGTCGCCTGAACAGGATTAAGGATGGAATGGCAAATTCCCAATGTCCAAACAACTGAGCGAGGCTCCGCGCCTGTCCGTAAAGCAACGCGAAAGATGGTATGACCTTTGACGCTACCAAAAAATACCAGTCCCAAATTCCGGCGCTGCAACTGCTCGTGGCGCTGGGTTTTACACCACTCTCTCAGGCCGAGGCGCTCGCCCTGCGCGGTGGGCGGCTGCGTAATGTCATCCTCGCTGCGGTGCTGGTCAACCAGTTGCTGAAGCTCAACCGTTTTACCCACCGCGGCCGCGATTACGCCTTCGATCTTGAAGACGCCCACGAGGCGATACGACGGCTGAAGCCGACGCCCGACCGGCTCAAGGGCCTGCGCGGCACCAATCAGGACATTTACGACACGCTCGTGCTCGGGACGCCCATCGTCAAGACCATTGACGGAGACTCGAAGTCGTATTCGTTCCGCTATATCGATTGGGACAAGCCGGACAATAACGCCTATCACGTGACCGCCGAGAGGGCGGTGGAGCGAACGGGCAGGACCCAGACCCGTCGCGGCGACATTGTGGCGTTCGTCAACGGCATTCCCTTTGTTGTCATCGAGAACAAACGACCGACCGAAAGCCTGAAAAAGGCCGATAGCCAACTGATCGGCTACCAGAACGAGGACAACATTCCGCAGCTCTTCCACTTCGCCCTTGCCATCAGTGATATCGTCAAGACCCACCACAGCGTTGACATGTGGTCCAACGCCATCGCGCAGAACAGTCTGCGCAACGCGATTGACGACTACTTCTTTGATATTCTCCGTGATGAGAAAGGTATCGCGCTTTCGGACGAGGTGATGGATGACCTGGAGTCCAAGATCATGAACCTGGCCCAGGCAAGGTTTCCCGGATGACGGCGGAGCGGTATCGCGTCCGCTACGGCGCATACACGATTGAGTTCGCCGTGGTACGTCGCAAGCGGACGACGCTGGAGATCGGTGTGGAGCCGGACGCCAGCGTCGTTGTTGCTGCGCCCTTTGACGCTCCACTGGAGGCTATCGCCGAGAAGGTGCGCAATCGCGCGGCCTGGGTGCGCCGGCAGCAGCGCTTCTTCGCCCAATATCTGCCACAGACGCCCGAGCGGCGTTTCGTGGCTGGGGAAACCCATCGCTATCTCGGACGGCAGTACCGCCTGAAAGTGGTTCCCCACGCGCAGGCGGCGGCCAAGCTGACCCGCGGCTTCATCCTTGTCCACAGCCGCGAGCCCGACCAGGTGGAGGTCACACGCGAGCTTGTCGAAAGCTGGTACCGCGACCGGGCGCGTATAAAGTTTGCAGAACGGCTGGAGGTAAACCTGGCGCGGTTCCCGGACCCGGAATTTTTCCGGCCACGAGGGCTAATCGTCCGACGGCTGCGTCGGCGCTGGGGATCAATGTCACCGACAGCGCGGCTGCTGCTCAATCGCCGATCGATCGAAGCGCCGGTCAATGCGATCGACTACGTTATCACTCATGAGCTTTGCCATATCGTCGAGCCCCACCACGGGCCGGCCTTCTTCACTCTGCTGGACCGGCTCCTACCGGATTGGCCGACGCACAAAGACCGGCTGGAGCGGAGCGTGCCGAATCTTCAATCGGCTTGACCGCGTGCTCTCCTTGAGCGTAGGCTCTGCGTACTTTGAGAGAACTGGAACGAGTCAGAGCATGACGAAAGTGGCATCCGCGCCGGCCCTGAAGCAACAGCTCGGGCCGTTACAGTTTTTTGCCCTTGCTTTTGGCTCGATTATTGGCGTGGGCTGGATGATTGTGGTCGGGGACTGGCTCCAGAGTGCCGGGCCGCTGGGCGTGAGTCTGGCCTTTCTGGGCAGTGCCGGCATGATCGTTCTGGTTGGGCTGTGTTACGCCGAGCTGGTAACCATGCTGCCGGTCGCCGGCGGGGAGATTGCCTATACCTATCTGACCTCGGGACCGCTTCTTGCCTACGGTGTCGGCTGGTTTCTGGTGCTCGGCTATGTGGCGATTTGCGCGTTTGAGGCTGTCTCACTGGGCCGGATTCTGGGGTTTCTCTTCCCGGCTCTCAATACCCTGACGACTGAGGTCTCCGGCGTTTCCATCCCCGTCGGCCATGTTGGCGTTGGTCTGGGCGGGACCGTGCTGATTGGCGTTGTGAACTGGCGCGGGGTGCAGTTAGCCAGTCAGCTCCAGACCGTCCTTACCTGTGTCCTCTTTGTCCTCACGGCTCTCTTTGTGGGGGCCGCCCTGTGGAAAGGGCAGCTCAGCCATCTCACTCCGCTGGTGACCGCGCAGCAGGGGCAGTCGGCGCTGAGTGGGATGTTCTGGATCTTTATTACCGCGCCCCTGTGGTATATGGGCTTTGACATCATTCCGCAGATGGCCGAGGAGGCCGCCCCGACCCTTTCGCTCAAACGACTCAGTCTGATTATTCCGCTCTCAATCGCCGCGGCCGCGTTGTTCTATGCCTTTGTTGTTGTGTCTACCGCCATTGTCCTGCCCTGGCGTGAGGTCGCCGGTCAGGAACTGCCGGCCGCCTATGCCCTGCGCCAGGCATTTCAGAACACCTGGCTGAGTCACTGCGTCCTGTCCGCGGGGGCGGTAGGTCTGCTGACCACCTGGAACGGCTTCTGCCTGGGGGCGTCGCGTTTGCTGTACGCCCTTGGCCGGGCACGTTTATTACCCGCCTTTTTTGCTGCTGTTCATCCGCGCCATGCTACGCCCCATAAGGCGCTGCTGTTTGTGAGCGTGCTGAGCGTCGGGAGCGTATTTCTTGGGCGGGATGTGCTCATTCCGCTGGTGAATGTCTCGTCTTTTGGTATCGCGGTTGCCTTCCTGGGCGTGACCTTGTCGCTGCCGGCGCTCCGGCGGCGCTTCCCCACTCTCCCTCGTCCGTACCGGGTACCGTCCGGTGCTCTCATCTCACGCCTGGCGGCCGGTGGCGCAGGTATGACGCTGGCGGCCTTTGTTCTGCCCATGAGTCCTGCCGCTTTTGGCTGGCCGGTCGAGTGGGGTATCCTCTTATTCTGGATACTGCTCGGCGGGGTCCTGTGGGTCGGGAGCCAGTCGTACCGCACCAGTATTTCTGAGACAGAACGCCGGACCGTCCTGCTGCAAGGCAAGCTGGACCATGTGGCGTAACGCCTTTTTCCCTTGACCGGGTTCGGCTGGGCGCGCTAACGTCCATCCAGGCGCTTTCCAAGCTGGCGAGCAGCCGGAAACGCTTATAAGGAGAGAAGCCATGACACGTATTATTGATGCGGACAGTCACTTTATGGAACCGCTTGATCTGTGGGAGCAGCATATCGATCCCCAGTATCGCTCGCGCTGTTTGCGGTTTGAACACGACCCCAAAAACAACCGGTACGCGGTCGCGGTTGAAGATGTGCGGATTGATCACTCTGGCGATCTCAGCATCGAAGAACTCCTGGGTGTTGCCGTCGGCTATGGCCAAAAAGAATCAGGCCAGGAGCTCAAGTCCTTCGACTGGACGCAGGCGTTCAGCCATTCGCTTGAGGACATGGATCAACGCATCCGATTCCTCGATGTCGAAGGGATAACAGGCCAGTTTATCTACCCCACCCTGGGCTTGCTGTGGGAGGACCTGGTTGAAGACCCGGAACTCGCCGCGGCCCATTGCCGGGCCTATAACCGTTGGGCGGTTGAAACCTGTCAGGGGCGTCTGGACCGTCTCCATCCCCTGGGCCATATCTCGTTGCGCAACCCTGCCGCGGCGGTTGAGGAGATCAAGCAGTTGGCCAAAGCCGGCGTGCACGGGGTCTTTGTTGGTGCCCTGCCTATCGATGGCAAAAGCTTTGGCCATCCGGACTTTGATCCGGTCTGGGCAACGGCCCAGGAGTGCGATATCGCCGTCGGACTGCACCTGGTGGTCCATGCAAAATACATTGGCAACGAATGGTATAGCGACCGTGATCCCGGCTTTATGTTTCTCAGCATGAACGTCATTCAAGACCCGCGTATGGCCCTCACCACCATGGTCTATGACGGCGTGTTTGAGCGTTTCCCGCGCTTACGGGTCGCCACGATTGAATCGGCCAGCGGCTGGGTGGCCGAGTGGCTCGACCGGCTGGACTACCGGTTCAGCTATATGGGTCACACCTGCCAGATGAAGCGACCGGCCAGTGAATACTTTGCACGCAACATCTGGATTTCTGCCGACCCGAGCGAACGGACCCTGCCGCATATGGTTGAGCTGGTTGGAGATGACAAGTTTTTTGTTGGCTCGGACTATCCCCATGCCGAAGGCTTTACCGAGCCAGTCAAGAAAACGCGCGAATCGCTGGCTCGTCTGCCCGAAGCCTCGGTCAACAAAATCCTGGGGGAGAATGCGGCCACCTTCTTTGGCCTGTAGTCCACACGAGCCTGATTCCAGCCAGAGCAGTGTGATGAGTCGTATGAAACCGCACGCCTTGGCAGATATGCCGTCTTCCAGCCGCGTCCGCCAGTGGGACCTGTACGACCTGGACATGCTTGAGCGCATCCAGCGGCGGGTGCTGTGGCTCTCAACCTATATCGTGCATTATGCGAATTTTGTGCGGCCCAACCCGGACGGCATCAAAGTCGGCGGGCATGAGGCCAGCTCGGCCTCGGTGGTGACGCTGCTGACCGCGCTGTATTTTTATTTTTTGCGGCCGGGTGACCGCGTATCCATCAAGCCGCACGCCTCCCCGGTTTTTCATGCGATTCAGTTTTTGCGCGGTGCGCTGCCCCAGGAGAAGCTCAAAGCCTTCCGTCAGTACGGCGGCCTGCAAGCCTACCCGTCCCGCACCAAAGACCCGGACCAGGTCGATTTCTCAACCGGGTCGGTCGGCCTTGGCGCGGTGGCGCCGCTCTTTGGTGCCCTGGTTCGTGACTATCTGAGCGACCACGCCGATGGTACGGCCCGACAGGCCACTCCACCCCCGGACGGGCTGTCCTCGGGCTGGCATATTGCCTTGGTGGGTGATGCCGAGCTGGATGAGGGTAATATCTGGGAGGCGCTGGGGGAAGCCTATACCCAGCGGATGTCGCGGGCGCTGTGGATCGTGGACCTGAACCGCCAGAGCCTCGACCGCGTCGTCCCGGACGGCCGCGCCCAGCAGTTGCGGGAAATGTTTGCCGCCAACGGCTGGCATATCATTGATCTCAAATACGGCCACCGGCTCGAAAACGTCTTCCGTAAACCCTATGGGCTCAAGCTCAGAGCCCGGATCGACGAGATGAGCAATGAAGAATACCAGAGCCTGTTGCTCCAGGACGGTATCACCATCCGTGATCGTTTTATTCGGTCCAACGGGAAAAAGGACGCGGCCATGGCCGAGCTGCTGGCCGGCTATGAGCCGGATGAGGTCAAGGAGCTGCTGGCCAATCTCGGCGGGCACGACCTGGAGCGGGTGCTCGAAGCCTTTGCCGAGGCGTTCGCCATCGAGACCCAACCGATTGTGATTTTTGCCTATACGATCAAGGGCTGGAACCTGCCGCTGGCCGGTAATCCCGCCAACCATGCGCGGCTGCTCAAGCCTGGGGAGCTCGAAGCCGTCCGCCAGCGGTTGGGCGTGGCCGAGGGCGAGGAATTTGCCGCCTTTCCCCCGGACAGTGAAGAGGCGCGCTACATTAGCGCGCTGCTGGAGGAGGGGGAGAGGGCGGTCGAGGAAGCCCAGCGCCCTGCTCCGGTCGCAAGGGCCGCGGGAACGGCTATTGAGATTCCGGCCGGCTTGGGCGGCACCTATCACGGTGTCCTGTCGACGCAGGCCATCCTGGGCCGTATTTTTCTGGCCTTGAGCCGTCAGCCCGAGATTGCGCCCCATCTGGTCACGATTTCGCCCGATGTCGCCATGTCAACCAATCTGGGCGGCTGGATTCACAAGGTCGGGGTGTACTCGCGTCGTCAGATGAAGAATTATTTTGGGGAGTCGGATATCTCTCTGCTTATTGACTGGCGCGAGAATCCGACCGGCAAACATATCGAACTCGGCATCTCCGAGAACAATCTGTTCCTGGCCCTGGGTGCTTTTGGCTTGGCCGACGAGCTGTACGGGCAGTCCCTGCTCCCGATTGGCACGGTCTACGATCCGTTTGTGTGTCGGGCGCTCGACGCCTTTATTTACGCGGCCTACTCGCAGGCCAAATTCATTGTCATCGGCACGCCCTCGGGGATCAGTCTCAGCCCCGAAGGCGGGGCGCACCAGTCGCTCATTACGCCGGGCATCGGGGTCCAACTGCCGGGGGTCAGGTATTATGAACCGGCCTATGCGCTTGAGCTGGAATGGATCCTCTTGGCCGCACTGGCCGAGCTCCAGGACCGGGACAAGGGCAAGAGCGCCTATTTGCGGCTCTCGACCAAGCCGCTGGACCAAGCCGTCTTCAATATGGTGCTGGAACAGGAAGGGGAGGAAGACCTGCGGCAGCAGGTGCTCCAGGGAGGCTATCGGTTGCTGGATTGGCAGGCTGAAGAGGCCTACCAGCCCGGCGTGAACGTCGTCCATGTTTTTGTGACGGGCGCCATGCTGCCAGAAGCGGTTGAGGCCGCGCAACAGCTCAAGCAGCACGGGGTCTTTGCCAACGTGTTCAACGTGACCAGCGCGGATGTGCTGTTCCACGACCATATGGTGACCCAGCAGCAGAACATGCAGGGCCAACGATACGAAAGCTGGGTGGAAGCCCTGGTGCCGGTTGCCGAGCGGAGCGCTCCGGTTGTGACCCTCCACGACGCGCATCCGCATACCCTGTCGTTTATTGGCGGGGCGTTGGCAACGCGGATGACCTGTCTCGGGGTGACCGAGTTCGGACAGTCCGGCACCCAGGCCGACCTGTACCGGCGTTACGGGATTGCGCCCGAGAATATTGTCGCGGCGGCCCGCTGGCTCGTGTGGCAGGCAGACTAGGTATGCGTATCGGTCTTGTCACGGACACTCACCTGCCGAGTACGATCCGCGATCTATGGGACGAAGTCAGAGTCACTTTTGCAGGCGCGGACCTCATCCTTCATGCCGGGGATATCGTCTCTCCGCGGGTGCTGGACTGGTTGGAAGAGACCGCGCCCACGCTGGCGGCCCGGGGGAATAATGACAGCGGGTGGGACGATCCACGGGTGGAGGACGTGCAGCGGCTGCACCTCGAAGGCTGGCGCATTGCCATGGTCCACGACATGGAGCCTGAAGAGCGGCCGATTGCCGACTTGACCCGGCAGTATCTGCGCGGCGAGCCCGCCGACATTATCATCACCGGACATACGCACTTTGAGCGCCTGGATTACCGAGAGGAGGTCGTGCAGATTAACTCGGGCAGCGCCACCCATCCCCATCTCTGGTCCACTCGACTCGGAACGGTCGGCGTGCTCGATATTGCGCCCGGAAACATCACCGCCCGGATTCTCCGGCTGGGCGAGAGCCCTGAGTTGAAGAATCCGGGCCGGGAATTGTTCTTTGACCTGGAAGCCTCTCAGCGGAATCCGACCGCTCCGTAAGCACTATTTCCCCAGCGCCCGTAACATTTCGAGCGCCGGAGCAAAAAAGTGCGCGCCTGACACGGCCTGGGTGTAGTCCATGAGATGGTCGTGCAGCCCGTCGCCGCCGGCTCCCAGCATGCGCCGCAGCATCTTGTCGGTAATATCGAGATCTTTGGTATAGGCAATGAAGAACAGGCCCGCCTCCGAGGTCGTCCCATAGGGAAAACTGTGGCGCAGGATCTCCAGCTCTTCGCCGTTTTCCTCTATGACTACCCGGCTGATATGGGCGGTCGGGGGCTTGGCCTCGTCGGATAGCTCTTCGCTGTCCGCCTTGCGGCGACCGATGGCCCCTTCCTGCTCGTCCTGCGAGGTGGCGTTCCACTTGGGGAAATTATGCACATAGCGTTGGGTGAAGACGTAACTGCCACCGGCGAAGTCGGGGTCTTCGTCACCGACCAGGGCCACCTCTGCCCGCTCCTCATCGCCGCTGGGGTTTTCCGTACCGTCAATAAACCCGGTCAGATCGCGTGAGTCCAGGTAGCGAAAGCCGTGGACCTCGTCCAACACATTTATCGTCTCTCCGAGTTGGCTGCGAACCTGTTTGGCCAGCTCGAAATTGAGATCCAGCCGTTTTGAGATGAGGTGAAACAGGATGTCTCCGCCCGTGCTTGGCGCGCTCTTGCCGGGCAGGTCAATGGCGGTGAAGGGTCGCAGCCCCCTGGGCCGACGGCCTGGGGAGAGGACATCCCAAAAGCCCGACCCAAAACTCACCGTACACACCAGCGCAGCTTCCGGATCACGCCGGCCAACTGTCGCCACCAACTCGGGAATACCCGCAACCACCCGGGCGACCATTCCGCCATTGGCGGTTGGGTTATTGACCCTGGTGACCAGAAAGAGGGCGTGTTGATTCGGCTCTGGAATGATGCCTGCCTGTGGAGTCTGTGCTGTCATCTTTATTTTCCCTCCTGACGGGTGTTGGATTGCGCCGCCGGTACGCTTGCATTATAGTTGAGGGAGGGGGTCCAGACCAGCCAGGTTGTGGCTCGGAACGAAAAAAGCCGCCCGTTCGGCGCTTTAACCCAACTCGTCGAGAGTAAGGCGGAAACTCGGGACAAAGGTCTCCAGAAAATAGCGCACCTCCGGGAGGTCAATCCGTTCAACCGTCTCCTTGAGCGTCTGTTCGGCCTGAGAAAATTCCTGATTGCCCGCGCTGATCTCTTCCAGGCATTTGAGATACGCACACAGCTTGTCCGCGGCTTTGACCAACTCGTGGTGGTGGCGGTCAGTGTCAGCCGATTCAAAGAACGCCTGGTAGTCGTCCCTGAGTTCTTCGGGCAGCATACCGAACAGCTTGTGCACCGCGGTCTGCTCAATAGTCCGATAGGCGGTCTTGATCTCGGGGTTAAAATATTTGACGGGGGTGGGCAGATCGCCAATCAAGACCTCGCCAACATCGTGGTAGAGGGCCAGGGTTGCAGCCCGCTCCGGGTTCACCTCGCCGGAGAAGAGCCGATTTCGAATAACGGCCAACATATGGGTCACCAGCGCGACTTGCAGGCTGTGTTCCTGGACGTTTTCCGGATAGGTGCTGTGCATCAAACTCCAGCGCCGAATAAATTTCATCCGAGAAAGATAGGCAAACAAATGGCTCATATGAGACTCCGCAGTGTTCCGCTCCAGTCGGGGGTGAGACCGCGTCAGCTTGGGAGCACCCCCCATACGCGGAAAAATTGAAAGACACCCAAGCCCGTCACAATAAAGACAACCGCGCCGCCCGCCATATTGGCCAGCGTTCCGTTTGTGTACGAACCGAGGAGCCTCTGCTTATTCATGACAAACAGGAGACAGCCGGCAAGGAGGGGCAGTAAGCAGGCGTTGACCGCCTGGGCAAGCAGGATGGCCACCAGCGGCTGCTGCCCAAAAAAGGCCAGTCCGGTCCCCATCAGGACGACCGCACTCCACACCAGGCGGACCTTCCCGGTATCGAGGTCTACTGACCAACCCAGCACTCCGGCCGTGGCATAGGCGGCGGCAAGCGGGGCAGTAATGGCGCTGGTCAACCCAGCGGCAAACAGGCCGGTCGCAAAAAGGAGACGCGCGTGTGAGCCGACGAGGGGTTCAAGCTGTTTGGCTATGGAGGTGGCATTTTCCAGTGCTATCCCGTAGCGAAAAAAAGCTGTGGCCGCGGTTGCAACCAGGGCCAGGGTGAGGACACCGCCCAGACTGATCGAGAGAAACGTATCCCTCCGTGCCTCACGCAGGGCTTGGGAAGCGAACAGAGTCGCCGGCCACTTGGCCTGGACCGTACTGGCGTGCAGAAACAAATTATACGGAACAACCGTAGTACCGATCAGCGCCATCACGGTCACAAATGACCCGGCGGGGAGGGTCGGGCTGAAGAAGCCGACCAAGATGTCCGAGAGTGACGGTTGGACGAGCAGAGCCGTCAGTAGAAAGACCCCACTCATGAGCAGTACCAGCAGCACCAGCACGCGCTCAATCGCCGTATACGTCCCGGACCACAGCAACACAAACGCCAGGCCGCCAACGACCAGGGTCCAAGACGAGATCGGAAGCCCGGAGACCTCGGCTAAGGCCACCGCCGCGCCAAGGATATTACCCATCTCAAAGGCGGCGTTGCCCCCGCCAATGCCGATGACTATCAGGGGCAGGAGCAGGAGACGGAGGAGCGGAGTTCGAATAGCCGTACGGAGCGCTTCGCCTAATCCGCTCCGCGCAATAATGCCGAGTCGGGCTGCCATTTCCTGCAGGACGAGGGTGGCAAAAACGGAAAACCCGACCGCCCACACCAAGGCAAACCCAAACTGCGCTCCTGCGACACTGGCGGTCGTGACCGTTCCAGGACCGATAAAAGCGGCAGCAACGAGCAACCCAGGACCAAAGGGTCTCTTCCGCCTCATGCCTGAGTTTATAGCACGTTCATGCGGGCTCAGCCGAGAAGCGTAGGGGTTCAGAGGCGAGTGCTAATAGCGCGTCATGACCTGCTCGGAGAAATCCTTGAACACCGTGTGCGCCGTGGCCCTGGGGGGCAAGAGCGTGACTTCTTTCAGCCCGGCCTTTTCAACCGCCCGAAGCTGATCGATGATTGCCGCGGGCTCACCAATCAGACACGTCGCCTGGATTGCTTCAGGGGTGACAAAGCGGCGCTCTTCGGGCACGAGAAAGGTGCAGTGGCCGTTGTGAAGCTGGAGGTAGCGCTTGTCCGCTGGCGTTTCCATCCGCTCGACGTGAGCGCAGTATTCATCCCAGATGCCTCTATAGCCGGTGGGGATGACCTCCTCACGACCGGTCTGGTGATAGACCTCGTAGACAAAGTGGATGATGGCAGCGACCTGAGAACCGCACATCTCAATGACCCGCTCCGAGGTCAGTGGCTCTCCGGGTTGCAGCACAACAGCCGTGGTAAAAGCCGCGGTATGGAAGCTGTCGGGCAAGGTTCGGCCCGCCTGTTCGGCCCCGGCCTGGACCTGGGACCAGTCACCGAGAAAGGCTTCCGGTCCGGGTTTTACCCCTGCGACCCAGCCATCCCCGAACTCGCCCGCAGTTTTCAGCGCTCGGGGGCCATTGGCGGCGACAATCATCGGAATCGGATCGTCCAGATTCAGGAAGTGTAAATCCTGGTGCAGGAAACGGATCGTCCGCATCGTGTCGTTATAGGTGTATTCAATTTCTTCCCCTCGGAGGAGGGTTCTGACCACCCGGAGATACTCTCGGAAGTCTCGAATCCGCATCGGCTGCATACCCATGACCCGCATGGCCGTATGTCCGGTGCCAATACCCAAAAAGACTCGGCCCGGCGCGAGGCGATTAATGGAAGCAATGGAGTGGGCCGTGACGGGGGCGATTCTCGTCCCAGGGATGGCAACTCCTGTCCCAATACGGATACGAGACGTGTGCCGGGCGGCAAGGGCTAAGGTCGCGTAGCAGTCCGACCAGATCATCTGCGAGTCGGGCACCCAGGCCCGGTCATAGCCCAGTTCTTCGGCATATTGGATCAACTGCCAGTCATCGATCTTCGTGGCGACACAAACTCCGAATTGCACGGTCCGTCCCCCTTACTCGCCAAGTGTCTCTGCCGCGCTGCTCGCCCGTTCGAGATACGCCAACACCCGCTCCGGCGTAAGCGGAATTTCGCTCACCTGGACTCCGAACGGGGAGAGCGCATCGGCGACCGCATTCGCAATCGCGGCAGGTGGCGCAATGGCTCCCCCCTCACCCATGCCTTTGATGCCGCCCTTGCTGAAAGGCGACGGCGTTTCAATATGTCCAATCTCAACCCGAGGAACATCCAGGGCGGTGGGGATGAGGTAATCCATCAGCGTGCCGGTCAGGAACTGCCCGTTCTCGTCGTAGATGGCCTGCTCATACATGGCCGTGCCAATTCCCTGGGCGACCCCACCCTGAATCTGTCCATCCACAATGATGGGGTTAATAATCCGGCCGCAATCTTCAACAACGATATAGCGTAGCAGGCTGATCTGGCCGGTTTCAGGATCGACTTCTACTGTCGCCAGATGCGTTGCATTGGAATGCGTTGCTGGCGGGGGCTCGTAATTTGTGGTTGCCTCCAGCCCTGGCTCGTCTTCCGGAGCTAAATTGCTGGGCGCGACGATGGCATGGTAGGCGATCGTCTTAATCGGCATGAGGCTGGTCCCATCCTGTTTGCGGGTCACCATACCACCGGCTAGTGCGAGGTCGGCTGGTGGAATCTCGCTGAGACGTGAGGCCGTGCGCAAAATCTTTTCGCGGACTCGTGTTGCGGCTCCAATAATCGCGCCCCCGCTGGTTACCGCGGTCCGGCTCCCCCAGGTTCCCCAGCCGTACGGTACGATGGTGGTATCGTTCTGGATCACTCTGACATCCTCAAAGGCGACCCCCAATTCGTCGGCGGCCACCTGGGCAAGCGTCGTCTGATGGCCCTGGCCATGTGACGACGAGCCGGCCAGGACGGTCACTTTGCCATCAATATCCATACGGACCGTTGCCGATTCATAGCCGCCAATGGGTAAGCCCATGATATTCCAAAACGAAGAACCCAGGGCCGTGCCCTCGATGTAACAACCCAGACCCACCCCAAGATAGCGACCGGCTTGTCGGGCGCTATCTTGTTCGGCCCGGAAGTCCGTATAGCCCAACATGTCCAGGGCCTTGCGTAAGGACTCCTGGTGGCTGCCACTCTCGATTTCGGCTCCGGCAATAGTGGTATAGGGATGCTCGTCCTGGCGGATCATATTCCGCAGGCGGATTTCCGCCGGATCAAGCCCAAGCCGCTGTGCGCCCAGATTCAGCAGTCGCTCCATGACCAGGATGGCAATCGGCAGGCCAACGCCGCGGTACGCGCCCAGGGTGACCTTATTGGTGACGATAGAGACAGCCTCATAGCGATAGGCCGGGATCTTATACGGACCGGGGAGTGTGGATGCCGCGTGTCCGGCTTCCAAAGCAGAGCTGAACGGAAAGGCCGAATACGCGCCAACGTCGTTCAGAAAGCGGGCCTTGAGGCCCAGAATCGTCCCGTCGTTTTTCAGGGCGATCTCGGCCTCGATAATCTGGTGCTTGGCGTGCATGGCGGCTGCCAGGTTTTCCCGCCGATCTTCAATCCACTTGACCGGACGGCCAAACCGACGGGCAAAGAAGGCCGTCAGGATTTCCTCGGGAAAGACGTGCGCCTTGGGTCCAAAGCCGCCGCCCACATCCGGGGCGATGGTGCGGATATGGTGTTCGGGAAAGTCCAGAAAGAGCGCCAGGTTTGAGCGTAGCACATGCGGAATCTGGGTCGAAGACCACACCGTCAGTGAGTCTGTGGCCGCCTCATAGCTGGCCAGACAGCCGCGCGTTTCCATGGGCAGAGACATATGGCGACCCGTTGTGAAACGCGCGGTCACAACCGTGTCGGCAGCGGCAAAGGCGGTTTCGACCTCGCCCATGCTTGCCGCCAGGGTCTGCATGACGTTGTCGCCCCAGTCTTCATGTGCCAGGGGGGCATCTGGCTCAAGGGCCTGTTCCATGTCCCAGAGGGCGTCGAGCGGGTCGTACTCGACCTCGACCAGCGCGGCTGCATCTTCGGCTACATAGCGATCGGTGGCAATAACGGCTACCAGCATCTCACCCACAAAGCGGACTTTCCCGCGGGCCAGGACCGGCCAGTCGCAGGACTTGTGAGTGGGTGCGGCGCTGGGATTAAATTCAACCCGTAGCGGCTTGATAACGTCGGCGATATCCTCACCGGTGATTACCGCCCGGACGCCAGGGTGGGCCGCGGCCGCACTCGTATCAATGCTGAGAATACGCGCGTGCGCATACGGGCTGCGGACAAAGGCGACAGCCAGCGTATCGGGCAGATGGATATCGTCCACATACTGACTTTTGCCCAGGAGCAGGCGTGGGTCTTCCACCCGCTTGACCTCCGCGCCGACCATCTTCCCCGTGCCAGCCAGACTGGTTGCCATAGCGTGCTCCTTCATCATCCCCCTCTCCCTGTTGCGGAGGGGCCGACTCTTCGGCGCGAGTCTGGCAGTCTGGGAAAACGGTGTCAAGACTTTTGCTTGACAGAGCATAAGCGAACGGTATACGCCACAGCAGAAGGCGGTGGCGTATCGGCCCGCCGGTGCGAATTTTCCAAAGGAGCGATGCCATGTCACTCTCAATCAGCCAGACCAATACAATGGTGAGTCTGTTTCGGCAGGAGCTTGCACTCTGCAAAGTCAAGCCGGGAGAAACCGTTGCGGTTCTGTCAGAGGCCGAACAAGCGGTTGAGTATGCGTCGGCGTTTATGATTGCCGCGCGTGAGCTGGGGGTGGATGTGTTCAACGTCAACCTGCCGGCGCGGAGTGCGGGCGGGGCGCAAAACGTGGCCGGCGATGTGGGGCAGAACGCCTTGGCCGGGAACGGGCCGGCCATTGAGGCCCTCAAAAGTGCGGACCTTGTCGTGGATCTTATTTTTCTGCTGTTTTCAAAAGAACAGTTGGAGATTCAGGCCGCGGACACCCGTATCCTGCTGGTGGTTGAACCCTTTGAGGTGCTGTCGCGTCTCTTTCCCACCCAGGAACTGCGCGAGCGTGTCGAGGCTGCGGAAGCACGTTTGGCCAAGGCCCAAAACCTCCGCTTTACCAACCCGGCCGGAACGGACGTGCGCTACGAGCTGGGACAATTCCCGATTCTGACCGAATACGGCTTTACGGACACCCCCGGTCGCTGGGACCACTGGCCGGGCGGATTTCTGGCGACCCAGGGCAGTGAGACCGGGGTCAACGGCACGGTCGTCATGGACCGCGGTGACATCTTGTTTCCGTTTAATAAATACGTCCAGGAGCCGATCACTTTCACCATTCGGGACGGCATGATCGTTGATACCAACGGTGGCTTTGATGCCATGCTGGTGAAGAATTATATGGACGGCTTTCACGATCCCAGGGCGTTTGCCATCTCGCATATTGGCTGGGGTCTCAACGATCGCGCGCGCTGGGATTACCTCGCCACCGGCGCTCCCACGGTCGGCATGGACGGGCGGGCCTTTTACGGCAACGTCCTGTTTTCAACCGGCCCCAACACCGAACTCGGTGGGAGCAACGACACGGCCTGCCATATGGACCTGCCCATGAAAGGCTGTACGCTATATCTTGATGACGAACTCATTGTCCAAGACGGTGACGTGCTCCCCACAGAGATGCGGGCCATGGCCGGATAAGAAGGAGACAGTTGCATGCGGACCGTAATTGCGGATAAACGCTGGGCGGAAAAATACCCGGAGATCGGCACCGGCCCGGTTGCGGCCGAACCGCTGATTTCGCAGGAGCATTTTGCGCTCGAACGGGAGAAAATTTTTCGGCGTACCTGGCTGAATATCGGACGGGTCGAGGAGATTCCGAACCCCGGCGATTATATTGCTAAAGACTTGGCTATGTGTCGCGCCTCGGTCCTGATCATTCGGGGCAGGGACGGTGCGGTGCGGGGCTTTCACAACGTGTGCTCCCACCGCGGCAATAAGCTCGTCTGGGACGAAAAGGGTACGTGTAAAGGCACGCTCACCTGTGGCTTTCACGCCTGGGCGTATAACACCAAGGGCGAACTGACCTGGGTGCCGGATGAGGAGAACTTTTTCGATCTGCCCAAGTGCGACCTGGGCCTGACCCCGATCCACACCGAGGTGTTCGAAGGCTTTATCTTTATTCATCTGGCCGAGCGCCCACCCGAGAGCCTCCGGGAATATCTGGGCGGGGTGGCCGACCAGCTTGAGGGCGGCGGCTTTGGCGAGCTGGCGCTGACCGCACGGTATAGAGTGGACGAGCACGCCAACTGGAAAATCGCCCTTGACGCCCAGAACGAGCTGTACCATTTACCGTTTCAGCACCGCCGGACCATTCCCAAGTTCTGCGTGCTGAAAGACGGGCAATTTACGCGCCTGCTCGACGTCCGTCTGTTCAACCACCACAGCGTGTATTCGTCCGATCCGCCCGATGATCGCGTTGGCCCGGCGACCGAGAAGCTGGCCGCCCAGTTCAGCGTGGCCGAGACCGAACATCGCCTGCCCCGCATCGGCTCCTTTGATTTTTATACGATCTTTCCCAATATGGCGCTGCTGCTCTTCCGCGGCGTCTCGCACGACTTCTATATGTCCTATAACTTCTGGCCACAGGCGGTCGATCGGACCGACTGGGATATCAAGATCTATTTTCGTCCGGCTGAAAACGCCGGTCAGCGCGTCGGTCAGGAGTATTTCAAATGCCTGCTCCGGGACCTTCTGCAAGAGGATGCCACCGCCCACGAACAGATTCATATCGGGCTGGCCTCGCGGGCCAAGAAGGAGCTGTATTTCCAGGACGAAGAAATGCAGATTCGGTATTTCCACACCGTACTCGAACGCTTTTACGCCGAGGCATAGACTGTGAGCGCCTCGACACTGCCCGCTGAGTTTGCCGATCTTGAGCCCTGTATCGACTGGGCGCTCGCCACCGAACACGAGCGGACCAGCAAGCGCCTGGCCAGCAGCATGGAAGATATCCAGGCCTTCTATGACCGCATGTCCGCGCGTGTGGACGCCGTTATGGCATATCTGAACGCATTGCCGCTCGACGCCCTGCCGCCCGAGGCGGAGCGGCTGTTCCATCTGAGTCTGTCCTTAATGGAAGTAGCCAACGCTGTGGAAATGTTTCAAAATCCAGCCGTGATCAATGGCTTTGATGTCAGACGCTTTGCGCCAGTGGAGGATGTATGAGATCCGAGTGCCCGATTCAGTTTCACGGTATCGATCATGTCGTGCTGCAAGTCACGGATGTCGAAAATACTTTGCACTTCTATACGACGGTCCTGGGCCTGAGCGTCGAGCGAGTTATCGAGGACATGGGGCTGTATCAGGTGCGGTGCGGCCGCAATCTGATCGACCTGCGGGTCCTGCCGGAAGGGAGCACGCTGGCGGACAAAGACCAGCGTGGGGTCGATCATGTCTGCCTGCATATGCACGGCGATTTTGACGCCATTGTCCAATATCTGAAGGACAACGCCGTGCCGATTACCTTCGGACCCGTCGAGCTGTACGGCGCAACCGGCTATGGCACCTCGGTCTACGTCACTGACCCGAACGGCCATACCCTTGAGCTGAAGGCCGACTATTCCCAATACCCGCTCAAGACGACCGTCAAAGGCGCGATGGCTGGAGTGTCACGACCGTCAGCATAGTAGAAAGAGTTGGGAGGTATGTAGTTCTCCTGTTTGGGATTCGTTTGGGAATTCTACGATGAACTTCTTGGACAAATTCAAAGGTCTAGGAGATGAATCATCGTGTCTTGAACTTTGCGTCTAGGGCTCAGTATCATTCCTGAATACTTTTTATTGTCAAATAGATCTGGTTTGATGCTTTGCCTAGGATGTCAAAGAGGGTCTATGGGTCCTCCGAACCGTGGTAATTCTCAAGACTCATATCTCTCCTTGACTTCTTTATACAAACGTGACATGCCAGCCTCGGAGTCCGACTTGGACGCTCCCTTCAACAAGCGGTATCTGTGATGAAATAGATATGGGAAGACAACAGAGAAAGCTGGGAATGTGAAGACGGAGTATAGTGATTGAACACACGCCAGTTAGTCATAGATTAAAGTTAAGGGAGATCACATACGAGACGTCGATGATCTTGACAGAAGGTAGCGGATTATGGCCGAATCTAGCCGAGACGAATGGCAGGTAGAGAGCCTGAGGCTCTCCGTGTTCTTGGTTGATGCGATTAACCTGATAGAGACACGCTCCTGGGAGTCCCTAGTTGGAAAAGTACCGGACGAGCTACGTATCCAGCAACAACAGCAGTTGGTTATGGAAGAAGGCTCATTTCTGAACGGGCGGCTCCGTGTCGAAGCGAGAAGCAATAGATTCGATTGGAGATTTTTCCCTGATCCTAAAAATCTCCCTCATGAATTGCCGGTACTGGGCCCCTATGCTGATTTGGAGAGCCGCTTCCGGGGCTTAATGCTAAGGTGGCTCCCCAATTGTCCACCAATTCACAGGGTTGCGTATGGCGGAGTGTTGCTGCTTCCTGCCGAAGGTCTACCGGATGCATACAGAAAGCTCAAGGGTCTCCTTCCGGCAGTCGAGATGGATCCGGAGAACACCCAGGATTTAACGTATAGAATCAATAGAAGACGAGATTCGCGCTGTAGCATCGAAGGATTGAGGATCAACCGCTTGTCGACTTGGTCAGCAGTTCAGCTTCTTGATGCCGTTATTGATATACCTGTGAGCGGCCATCGTCCCCCGAAGGTGACCCAGTTACCGAATTCAAGAAGTCTTTGTCGGCTGGAACTTGATATCAACACAATTCCTGAATTCGTTGGAGAATTTGATAAAGACCTTGTGCTGGAAATCTTCAATGAGCTTGTTGAGACCGGTAATGAAATTGCCACTAGGGGAGATGTTCCGTGAGTCGTATAGCTGGCCTAGCGTGGAATTCCACCGCGCCGTGGTATTCGGTTGACGAATCCGGTGCCCATGCAAAGCAGGCGCAGGTGTCGGCACCTACGCCTGGGTACGATCTCGTACCGGATGGTGCTACCGAACAGGTAGGGCAGCGAGCAAGACGCTATGCAATTCGAGATCCATTCGAGAGCATCATCATCGAGTTTTCCGGTGCCCATGCAAAGCAGGCGCAGGTGTCGGCACCTACGCCTGGGTACGATCTCGTACCGGATGGTGCTACCGAACAGGTAGGGCAGCGAGCAAGACGCTATGCAATTCGAGATCCATTCGAGAGCATCATCATCGAGTTTTCCGATGCCCAGGAATTACAGGCCGTGGATGTCGCAGCCGGATTTGAATCTGTCAATAAAAGCGTAGTCTATGATGGCATACCAAGCCAAGTGGTAGAGGAGCAATTAGAAAAGCTGCTTTCGATTGCTCACGAGGAGCAGTTCGAGGTCGGTATTGAAAGCCAGCTTTCAGGCGATCTCCAACGGCTGTGCGCATACGATCCTGCATCGGTATTGCAATCTTTGAGGGCAAAGTTGATATACAGCGATGCAAATTCAGAAGTGCTGGCTGAGATATTACGGTGGGCTTCGCGCCAGGATGCGGTCACCATACGCGACCTTGTTGTCGATCTTCTATTAACGGGACTCTATCATGCGGCGTCTCTGGTGCGTGATGCCGCTGCGTTGGGTTTGGCCTACCTGGATGAAGATGCGGCCATCGCTCCACTCAGGTACGCTCTCGAAAGAGAGAAGGTGCCCGAGCTTCGAGAGGACCTGGAGGACCTCATCCGCTCGTTGGAGAACTGACGGTCGTGACGACAATCTTCCGAAAGTTGAGCCAAAAAAGATACTGGGATAGGACACCCTGGCTTGGCGCGGATGATGCTCAGGCCGATACCACCAGATGTCTGAAGACAAATGAGAACAGGCTATCTATATTCGTCCTCGAAGAACCTGAAGTGCAGATGGAAAGGGTTGTCGCTGCGTTGGCATTGAGCAGGGACAGCCTGGCACATCTTGATCTGGCCATTGCTCCAGAAACAGTTCTTGAAGTGTGTAGGATTCAGGGAGACAGGGTTCAAGCAAAGACTCCCGATTCCGAGGTCAATGAATGGCATATAGACCTCGTCGAGTTGACGGTCACCAAGATCGCAGAATTGGCTAGGGCTATTAAGAGCGAAGGGGAGATCAAGCGCTACAATCTGGGAGATGTAAAGGAAGCAATCCGGAAATCCCTGAATACCAACTACGTTGTTGCCGAACAGATCAATGGGAAACTGGTCCAGTCTCTGGAAAAGAAGGGTATTAGCGTTCCTTCCCGGAATCCTTCTTGATCTTCGAGGACCCAACATGAGTCCATTGAAATTCTTAGTAGGTTGACTCTGTACGGCGAGAATCAAGGAAAAATGCGGCTCCAATGGAGTTAAGTTGGTACTATTATGGCCTAGAGTCGGAGATATTATTCAAATAAGCGTCTCAGTAGTTTACTATATCATTCCGACCCCCATTCGTTTTCAGAGTGTGTTCCGAGGAGGGCCGGCCGCATGTTACAACCCAACCCGACGTTGACCGCCTTGTTTGCCCAGGAGTTTACCTGGTGTCAGGTGCAGTCCGGCCAGACCGCGGCGATTCTGACCGAACCGGACTCATCCGCGCAATATCTGGCGGCGAGTTTGACGAGTCTGAGCGCCTGTGGGGCGCGGCCGTTTCAGCTCATGCTACCCATTGACCCGACGCAGCAAAACGACACTGCGGTGAACCGCGGCAACGCCTGCTCCACTCTTCTGCAAGGATTTCCTGAGGTGGTTGAGATGCTGAAGCAGGTTGACTTTATCGTTGACCTCTCGGTCGAAGGGCTGATCCACTCCGAGGAACGCGGCGAGATTCTCAAGCACGGCCCGCGCATGCTGTATATCAGAGAACCCGCGGATGCTCTCGCCCGTCTGCTGCCAACCACGGAACGGACACAGCGCATCGACCGTGCAGTTGAACGCGCCAAAGCCGCAAGAACAATGATGGTCACCTCGCCGGCGGGCACGGACCTGCGCGTGGACTTAGCGGGCAGTCTGGTGACGGGCTCCCGTGGGTTTTGTGCCGAGCCAGGCAGTTGGGCCAACTGGGGACAGGGGCTGATCGCCGTCTTTCCGGCCTCACTAGATGTGAATGGACTGGCGGTGCTGGCCCCCGGCGATATCGTTTTCCCCTTTTATAAATACGTCGAAAGCCGGGTGCATCTGTACTTCACCGACGGATTCGTGACCGGGATGGAAGGCGATGGCGTTGATGCGGCGCTGATCCGGGATTATCTGGACCGCTGGGAAGACCCGGCCGCCCGCGGGATTTCTCACGTGGGCTGGGGGATGCACGAGAAAGCGCTGTGGCACGCCCTCAGTCTGTACAGCAAAGATGAAGCGATCGGCGTTGACGGACGCGCGTTTGCGGGCAACTTCCTCTTGTCCACGGGTCCGAACCCGGCAGCGGGCCGGCACACGCTATGCCATTTTGATATCCCGATGCGAAACTGTAGCGTGTTTCTTGATGGGCAACCGGTTGTGGAAAACGGTGCTCTCGTCGATTCGACGCTCAAGCCGCGCGTCTGAGCCGTACTGGCAGGCGGAGCGGTGACGGCGCGCCCGACAGGAGGGGAAGAGCATGGACTTCTCGTTTTTTATTATCAACCAGACGCCGGCCGGCTCTTCCATGAAGCAGATATACGACGAGGGTCTGGAACAGATCGAATGGGGCGACCGGCTCGGTTATAATGCTGTCTTTTTGGCTGAGCACGCCTTTTATCATCACGGCAAACCTTCCCCGCATGTGCTGCTGGGCAATATCGCGGCGCGGACCAAACGCATTCGCCTGGGCACGGCGGTCAGCGTATTGCCGTGGCACAATCCGATTGAAGTTGCCCAGGATTATGCCACCGTCGATCTGTTGTCAGACGGACGGCTGGATTTCGGTGTAGGCCGAGGCTTGTTCAAGGGCGAGTTCGACGGCTATGGCGTCCCCTGGGGAGAGGCCGAAGAGCGGTTTAACGAGAGTCTGGATATTATTCTCAAAGCCTGGACCGGTGAGCCCTTTTCATATGAGGGCAAGTTTTTCAGCATCCCGGAAGTGACCGTGATGCCCAAACCGCTCCAGGAACCGCACCCCCCTCTGTGGCAGCCCTGCCTGAGTCCCTCGACCATGGAAAAAGCCCTGCGGCGGGGGATTACGCCTATTCTGGGGGCCTCACTCACCCCCCTGGCCGACCTCAAGCAACTGTTTGGGCGGCTTGACGCGGCCATGAAAAAAACGGGTCGGACCGACCTGCCGCGGGTCGGCCATCCTTTTATCTACGTGAGCGATACGACCAAAAAAGCCCAGGAAGAAGCCCGCCAGGGCATGCAGTGGTTTCTGGACGATTTTGCCATGATGTTTACCCTGCCCGAGGGAGAAACTTGGCCGGAGACGTATCAGTTCTTCGAGCCGTGGGCCAAGTATATTCGCTCGTTGAGTTATGACAAAGTGATTGACGAGGACCTAGTCTGGTTTGGCGACCCCGAGACGATCCGCGCCAGAATCCGCTGGCTCCGAGACGAATGTAAAGTTTCCCACGTGCTGTTGTTCATGCACTTTGGCGGTCTGGAGCATGAGAAGGTCATGAAGTCGATGGAGCTGTTTGCGACCCAGGTCATGCCCGCGTTTCGATAGTCAGGGGATATGGAGGGCGGCTCACGCGCTGCGAACCCGCCCTCCGGGACTCACGCCAGATTATACAGCCGGGCCACGTTGTCCCCGAGTACACACTGCTGGGCGTCCGGAGATAACGAGGCAACGGCTTCCTTTGTCTCGCCTAGCGCGTCAAGGCTGCCGTCCCAGTGCGGAAAGTCCGAGGCCCACAGAAAGCGCTCGGCACCATAGCGCTCGGCCATATAGGGGATCGTGGTTTCATCCGGGTCAAACGAGATCCAGCACTGCCGGGCAAAATATTCACTCGGCAGATGCTTGAGGCCGGTCTTATAGCCGATTTTCTGGTATTTGGAGTCCCAGCGGTCCAGGGCGTGCGGAATCCAGCCGGCGCCGACCTCCAGGAGATTCACTTTCAGGCTGGGAAAGCGGTCAAAGACTGCGCCCTGAAAGAGCGCGGCAAAGGCCGCCTGGACGTCAGCCACGAGCGGCAGACACTGAAAATACACGAACGACGCATCCATGAAGTCCGTGTTTTCCTGGGTAATCCACTGATGGCCGAGAAAGTCTGCATGCACCGCGGTGTGGAAACCGATGGACAAATCATACTCCTGTAACACGGCCCATAGCGGATCGTAGGCCCGGTCCCAAAAGGCCCGCTTATTGGCCGGAGCGGCACACACGAACACGCCTCTATGCCCGAGCTTTGCCACCCGCTTCACCTCCTTGATTGCCGTGCCAATGTCCAGCAGAACGATGTGGGCAACCGGGATGAGTCGGTTCGGGTCAGCGGAACAGAAATCAAGAATCCAGTTGTTATAGGCGCGGCAGTAGGCCGACGAGAGCTCGACATCGGTAATGCCGGGTTCCCAGATGAGGCCGAGGGTGGGAAAGAGCACCGAGATATCGATGCCGTCCGCATCCATGCGTTGCAGACGCGCCTGCGCATCGTAGGCTCCCGGAGGGCCATCACGGTAGCCAAAACGGCCCGGCTCAAAAATGGAGCGTAGAGGCTGTCCGATGCCCGCCGCGGTTGGGCCTATGCCACGGGTAATGGGCAGCGGTTTATTCTCAACCACGAGGTATTCAACGCCATCATCACCGGTGTCCATCCGAATGGCGCGGTCTTTGAACTTGGCCTCCAGGTAGTTCTGCCATAGATCAACAGGTTCCAGTATGTGTCCGTCCGCATCAATGATTTTTCCGTGCAGCATGTTCTCCCCTTGCCCCTCAACATGTAGCCTATTTTTGCGCTGTTTGCACGCGCCAAGACCGCTGGATGAGACGTGTTCAGAGACTGGGGAGAGAGACAAAGAGTATCAGGACGTAGGGGAGGGTCGCAGTCTGCAATCCATCGGTGGCTCTGCCCCCTCACCCCCGACCCCTCTCCCCTTCGACAGGCTCAGGACATGCCTCCGGGGGAGAGGGGGGCTGATTCCCTCCCCGTGAGGGGGAGGGCGAGGGAGGGGGGCGTTACGCCGGCAGAGGTGCAGCAAGATTTGAAACTCAGACACTACTGAATGGAGTCCATATTTGACAGAATAAGTTTGAATAAGTAATGATTAGTCAATATTTTCTCATAAGGAAGCGATGCCAGAAACCCTGCTCAGCACACGCGAAGTTGCGGCGTATCTGCATGTCAACGAAAAGCAGGTGTACCGTTTGATCCGAAACGGAACGATTCCGTGTACGCGCGTTACCGGCAAATGGCTGTTTCCGCAAAGCCTGGTGGAGGATTGGGTCAAGCAGAATTCCCTGGCGCAAACTACGATACCGCACGCCGCGTCCCCAGAAGCGGTCCAGTTTGGACCCGAACGGGGGCTCTTAATCGCGGGCAGCAACGATCTCTTGCTTGACGCATTGATTGACTTGGCGGGGCAGCGTTTCCCCGAACACCTCTTTTATACGACCAATCTGGGCAGCTTTGGTGGTCTGGAAGCACTGAGGCAATCGAAGACCCATGTGGCTCTGGCCCATCTGCTGGACCCTGAGACCGGCGAGTATAATGCGCCGTTTGTGTCGCAAGCCGGGTGCCCCGACCTAGTGGCCGTGACCCTCTGGCATCGCCGGCTCGGATTGATTGCCCGGCCCGACAGCCGGCCCATACGCTCGCTGGCCGAACTGCCGCTGAAGAAGAAACGCTTGGTGAACCGCCAGGCTGGGTCCGGGGTACGCTGGTTCATCGATCAGCAACTCCGGCAGGCACGGCTCAAACCGGAACGAATCACGGGGTATGACGTCGAAGCCCGGACGCACTGGGAGGTGGGCTTGCACGTGCTCCGGGGGCGAGCGGATGTCGGGGTGGCCGTCCAGTCGGTGGCCGAGCTTTTGGGCCTCTCGTTTACCGAAATGGTTGAGGAGCGGTTTGATTTGCTGGTTTCCAAAGCGCTGTATTTTGCCAAACCGGTCCAAGCCCTGCTGGACGTCGTCACCTCACCTGAATTACAAGAACGCGCAGCCTCACTCGGGGGCTATGAGGTTAGCGAGGCCGGTAAAGTCGCGTTCGTTATATAGCAGTCCCATGCAGGATTTCGGACAAGCCTTTATCCTGGCCTTTCAACTCATCGTTTCTGCCGATCCCACGCTGAGTGAGATTATATTCCTTTCTTTGAGAGTGAGTCTCAGTGCTGTCGCCATCGCCAGCGTGATTGGTCTCGGCATTGGGGCCACAGTCGGCATTGTGCGTTTCCCCGGGCGTGGTGCGCTCATTGTCTTCTTAAACGCTCTGATGGGGCTGCCCCCGGTTGTGGTGGGCCTGTTGGTCTATATGATGCTGTCTCACGCTGGCCCGTTTGGCTGGTTGCACCTCTTATACACGCCGACGGCCATGATTATTGCCCAGACCATTCTGGTCACGCCCATTATCGCCAGCCTGTCACGGCAGGTGATAGAGGACCTCTACATCGAATACCGAGAGCAGTTCTTATCGCTGGGGGTTTCGCCGAAAACGGCTGCCGCCGCCCTGCTGTGGGACGCTCGGTATAGCCTCCTGACCGTCTCCCTGGCCGGCTTCGGGCGGGCCGTTGCGGAAGTGGGCGCGGTCATCATCGTGGGCGGAAATATCAAGCACGTCACGCGGGTGATGACCACTGCCATTGCGCTGGAAACCTCAAAGGGAGACTTGGCGCTCGCCCTGGCGCTGGGTCTGATTCTCATTCTGATTGCGCTGAGCGTCAATGCCACCGTGTCGCTCCTGCGCCTCGGCGCATCCAACAGAGCCTATGCCTAGCGCCGTAGAAACCCGGCAACGAGAGCGTGTATCGATCGATGCCGCTCAGTCCTTGTTCCCGCTCAAGGTTCGTCAGCTTGTGTATGGCGTGGGTACACAACGCCTCATTGATGGGATCGATCTGACAATCGAGCAGGACAGACGCACGGTCATCATGGGTCCGAACGGAGCGGGCAAGAGCCTCCTCCTGCGACTGCTGCACGGCTTGCTTCCCCCAACCGCGGGGGAGATCCGCTGGGGGAAAACCCTGCGGATAGACCAGGCTCGACAGCGACAAGCGCTCGTGTTCCAGCGCCCGGTTTTACTGCGGCGGTCTGTGGGAGCCAACCTGCGTTTCGTGCTCAAGCTGCGCCGGTATACACGGGCCGAAAGAGAGGAGCGGCTGCGGCACATCCTGGAACTTGCCAGCCTCTCTCACCTCGTGGACCGCCCGGCCCGGGTTCTCTCCCAGGGCGAGCAACAGCGCGTCGCCCTGGCGCGCGCCCTGGTCCTTGAGCCGGAGGTGCTGCTGCTCGATGAACCGACCGTCAGTTTGGATCCGGTCTCTGTCGAAGCGATTGAAGATCTGATTCTCGCTGCGCATAGGCGGGGGACGAAGATTATCCTGGTGACCCACGATAGAGGTCAGACCCATCGTCTCGCCGACGAAGTTGTTCTTCTTGAGCAGGGGCGGGTCGTTGAACATGCTTCCGCGCTCCAGTTTTTTCAGCAGTCCAACTCAGCGACAGCCTATCTGCATGGAGGTGGCCGGGTCGTTCCGTAAAGAAGAGAATTTCGTATGCCAACACTGCGACTGTGGTGCGCACGGGCCGTTCTCAGCTTGGTGCTGGGGCTGCTCTTTGGCGGGACAAGTCAATCGGAGGGGCGCTTTATTATTCTCCAGTCAACGACCTCGACCCAGAACTCCGGCTTGTTTGACGCCATACTGCCCCGTTTTCAAACAAAGACGGGAATCGAAGTACGCGTGGTCGCGGTCGGGACGGGTCAGGCGCTCAAGAACGCTCGCAACGGCGACGGTGATGTGCTGCTGGTGCATGCCAGGCCTGAAGAAGAAGCCTTCGTCGCTGCGGGCTGGGGAGTGAAACGCTATAATGTCATGTACAACGATTTTGTGATTGTTGGGTCGGCGAACGATCCGGCAGACATTGCCGGTCTGCCGGGGGCCGGAGGGGCGCTCAGAAAAATTTTTCAAACCCAAGCGGCATTTGTCTCGCGCGGAGATGAAAGCGGCACCCATAAAAAAGAGCGGACATTATGGAAAGTCGCCGCGATTGATCCGCGGGAGGCCGCCGGGAGGTGGTATCGAGAGGCTGGAGCCGGTATGGGAGCAACCCTGAACATAGCGGTCGGGATGCGGGCCTACACGCTGACCGACCGCGGCACGTGGTTGAGTTTTCGGAACAAGGCTGACTACACTATCCTGGTGGAAGGTGACCCGCAGCTTTTCAACCAATACGGGGTGATCCTGGTGAATCCGGCCAAACACCCGCATGTGAAAGCCGCTCTGGCCCAGCAGTTCATCGACTGGCTGGTCGGGCCGGAAGGCCAAAGTCTGATTGCCGGCTATACTATCGCCGGCCAGCCGCTCTTTTTTCCCAACGCTCCAGGAGGATAGTAAGCTGGAGGGGTAGATATGATCACAGGAAGCTGTCACTGCCAGACCGTTCGATTTGAAATCACCGCGGAGATTTGTGGCTTCATGCACTGCCATTGCCATACGTGTCGCAAGATCAATGGCACGGTGTATGGGTCGAGTGCGCTGGTGAAGACGGCGGGGTTCACCATTGTTACCGGCCAGGACGCGCTTACCGCCTATGAGTCGTCGCCCGGAAAAAAGCGCTGTTTTTGTTCTCGATGCGGCTCGCACGTGTATGCGTATTTTGACCGTGATCCACAGACCGTCCTCCTTCGTATTGGAACCTTGGACAATGATCCGGGCGTACGCTCCGAGGGTCATATATGGGTGAGTCATAAAGCGCCCTGGTATGAGATCCTGGATGACCTGCCCCGCTTTGATGAGGGTCCTGACAAACGCTGATCATACACGGCCTTTCCGCTCATCTATGGGCTGGTCGCTCTGGTGCGCCGGTCGCCTTCCACCTCTTCATCCCTCACAATCCGAATGATATAGGCAAGGGAGCTATCGAAAACAGGCAAAAACAGGAGGTTTGTATGTCAGAGATCGATGGCGGCTGTCTGTGCGGCAATATCCGTTACCGCTGCGATGAGGAGCCGCTGATGGTCGGGGTCTGCCATTGCAAAGATTGCCAAAAGCAAACCAGTACGTCCTTCTCGATTCTGGTTGCCGTGCCGAAGGGGGTGCTGAAAATTGAGGGCGAGCTGTCCGTCTATAACGACCAGGGATCGAGCGGCCAGGCGGTGATGCGGAAATTCTGCGGTCGGTGCGGCTCACCGATCATGTCTGACGTGGAAGCTATACCGACCATGGATTTCCTCAAGGCCGGCGCGCTTGACGATACCTCCTGGCTCAAGCCCGAAGTCCAGTTCTGGTGCGACAGCGTCCAGTCCTGGCTCAAGCTGGATGACGATATTGCCCAAATAGCCCAGAATCCGCCGATGGACTAGCGCTCTGTCACTCCCGACCGAAGCCGCGCCCAGGTGAAGCATCTCTCCGCTCCACCCGCGGAACGGAGAAACACGGCGGAATGGGCCAGGAGCGACGACGTGGCAAAGGATATTGAGCGTATTCTGTTCACGGAGACAGAAATCCGAGCAGGGATACGCCGCGTTGCCCAGGAAGTCGCGGCCTATTACCGGGACGCGCCCTGTACTGTTGTGTCGGTGCTCAAAGGCGGCTGTCTCTTTACGGCTGATGTTATCCGTCAGCTTCCCTTCCCGCTCCGCCTGAGCTTTGCCGCAGTATCAAGCTATGGAGACGGGACAACGAGCGGCAGGCTCAGCCTGGATTATTTCCCGACCGCGCAGGAGATCCGGGAGCAGCGCATTCTCCTGGTCGATGACATTCTTGATACGGGTCGGACGCTCACGTTTCTCCGCGGAGCGCTCTTGCAACAAGGCGCGCGTGAAGTCAAAACATGTGTGTTGCTCGACAAACCTGTACATCGGAGAGTAGAGTGTGAAGCGGACTTCCGCTGTTTTGTCATCGAAGACGTGTTTGCGGTGGGCTATGGGCTTGACTTTGCTGGCCGCTATCGCAACCTGCCGTATATTGCCGTCTTACGGCCCGAGACCGATTCCGAGTAAGAACGGCTGACATTGATTAGGGAGAAAAGAGAATGGGTCTCACACATGTCCATGCCACGGTAGCCAAACCCAGCGGACGAGGCCGCCCCATAGACGTCCGCTTCCTGGTTGATACCGGGGCGGTCTACACCGTGCTTCCTCTCCATATATGGCGTAGCCTGAAACTGAAGCCTCAGCGAAGCGTAGAATTTACCCTTGCCGATGGAACGGCGATCAGCCGGGGAGTGTCTGAGTGTCGTTTTACTCTTGAGGGACAGAGCGCAACTTCTCCAGTCGTACTTGGAGAATCCGACGATGGTCCGTTGTTAGGAGCGGTCACGCTTGAGACAGTTGGCCTCATGGTAAATCCCTTGAGCCGAACACTCTCTCCGATGCGATTGATGCTCGCGCAAGTGGGCCAAGTGAAAGAGTAATCCCTCATTCCGGGGAGAGGGTGTAGGATGGGAAGATAGCTGGTTTGCTGCTTGACAGACAAGAAGAGGGACGTGCCGCATGGCCGTCCCTCTTTTGACAATGGCGTCTGGACTTTACGAAAACGGTTTACGACAGCGCGGCGTCGAGCGTTTCCACCGACGGAGCGAAGTAGAACGAACCGGAGGCCGGATTGCTATAGGAGGTGAGCCGGTCCCGAACCTGACCGTCCATGCCGTACATGGCCCGCATCCGCTCACGCAGCGGGGCCTGGCTCTTACAGAAGGCCATGAAGTACAGGCCAACCGTGCCATCGTGGAAGGCGTACGGGGTCGAACGGCGTGAAATCTCGTCCCGCTTGGGAGTGCCGTCGTCGCCGGTTTTACCCTCTCGCAACTCCACATGCGACAGGTGGGAGGTCGGCGGCTGCGGGGAAAGACGGTCCGATTCGGCCTTGGTCCGACCAAAGACTTTCTCCTGCTCTTCAACCGGCAGGAGGTTGAAGGCTTCGAGGTCATGAATCCAGCGTTGGGCAATGATAAAGCTCCCGCCCGCGCCCGGCTCGCCGTCCGGAACGACGGCGACTTCAACATCCCGCTCGGGCTCGGGGTTGCCGGTGCCATCTTTGAAGCCGGACAGGTCGAGCGAATCGCCGAAGATGAAGGTCATGGTCTCGCGAGCAACCCGCATATGCCCTTTCAGAGCTTCCCGAGCGTCCCACTGGGCTTTCCAGACCTCATCCTTTTTGGCGCTATTCAGCCAGAACAGGAGTTCTTCCTGGGTGCCCTTGGCTTCCTTACCGGTGCCATCGATTGACTGGAACGTTTCGTAGGGCTGAAAATCGTTGGGCACATCATCCGTGAGGTCTGAGAGGAGTGATGGTCCGAGGCCGATGGTCAGATTGATCCCTTTGTCGTCACAGTCTTTCCGCAACTGCTGGATCGCAGATTTGATCACGCCCATGTCAGCACCATCCATGCGGCTGAGGTGTACATACCACTGGTGCTGGCCCATATTTCTATTGAGAACTGCTGGTTGTGGTGTTGCCATAAGGTCCTCCTTACCTCCAAATTATTAAGAATAGGGATGTTGCCATCTTATCTGAGAGCACTCGGGGCTGTCAAGGGATTCGATGCTTCTCAAGGGGCTCGTGTAACACAGCCGTCCGATAAAGCCTCTGGTCTGCTTCGTGGTCTACCTCTTGCGTGTGAAGCGGCGAGTCTTTACAAGAAACTGAACATTCACTCAGGATAGGGGGGTCGAATGCGAATAAGAAACCAGAGCGTTCTTTTTCTCGCCGGCATACTGAGCCTGGTGGGCCTGTTGTCGGCCGGCGCGTATGCCCAGGACGGAGACCAGAAACTGCTGGACGGTTTTCTGCCGTACCGCAATGGCAGCCCGCAGATTGACGGCATAACACCCGGCCTGACGCTGACCAAAGAGAATGGTCAGCTTGCCGAAAAGGTGTTGCCGCCGGAGATCGTCCGTGTTGTCCAAGCCGGAGATTTTGAGATTCCCATCCAGGTGACAACGGATTTTCCTATCCTCGAGGCCTATAGGCAGGCATCGATCCAACACGCCGGTCAGGCCCAACTCGACGCCAACGGAGAACTCCAGAACTATACGCTGGGCCAGCCTTTTCCCCTGATTGATCCAGCCGACCCGCAAGCTGGGCTCAAAGCCGCCTGGAATTACCGCATGCGCTATATGGGTGACACGCTCATCACCCAGGGCGTGCTGCGTACGATCAACAGCGCCGGCAATATCGAACGTGCGGTGGATACCCGCTATTCACGCAGGTACGGCATGTTCCGTCCGAATCCAGAATTCAACGTATCGAAATGGGAAAAGGAAGGAACCTGGTGGCGAGAACACTCGATTGTCATGAGCCCCCAGGACCTTGAAGGGGCCCAGAGCCTCACTTTTCACTACGCGGCGGACACGACCAACCAGAAGGGATGGGCTTACGACCCGCAGAGTCGCCGCACGCGGAGCATTGTCGTCAATCATCAGTCATCCTCATTCGAGGCGAATTTTCTCATCGAAGATCATGCCGGTTTTCAGGGCTATCTTCACAACTACACCTGGAAGTATCTGGGCGAGCAGGTGATGCTGATGCCGGGTTTCATTGGCGGAGCGCCTCCGGAGTATGGCGGCAAAGGCGGCTGGTATCCCCAGTCGCCGTGGGAGTTGCGTAAGGTCGTCGTTCTTGAAGCAACCCCCAACGATGACAGCCATCCGTATGGCATGCGGCGCTTTTATATTGACCGGCAGATTTATTCGGTCTTCTGCGTTGTCGTGTATGACCGGGAGGGCGATCATTGGCGGACCTTGATCCACACGTTTGGGGACCCGGCCGATGACCCGGACAATGCAGAGGTAAAGGGTACGCATCTCCACCTGGGCAATGTCTGGATTGACTATAAAAGCAATCGCGCCGCCCTGTGGACCGCCGACGAAGTCCTGGTCAACAAACCGCTCAAACCCAGAAAGTTCACGGTCAAAGAGATGGTCCGTCTGGGGAAGTGAAGCGTAGCTCCCAGCAATGAGGCACCGCGTGCAGGGTAGGCAAACAACGAATAAGCGCACTCCAGCGCGCCTGAGGCAGGCCGGGCTGTTGTGCGTGAGCAGCCTGGTCGTTGGCGTACTGCTCTGGCCGGCCCTGATAGACGCCCGCTTTCTGGACGAGGCCCAAACGCTGCGCTTTAACGGCCGGGTGTATAACCGGACGGCTATGGCCGTGGAGAAGGCGGGCGGGAATACCCGTCTCCAGACGCCGTATAATTCCTTCAATATGCTCCAGAACCGCTCCTTCGTCCAAGTCGAATTGCGACACGACTTGGTGGACTTGGTTGAGGACAGCTATGAGGGTCATCTCAGCGTGCTGGCGCCTCTGCTCAAGCCGCTTCAGTGGCTCCAGCTTGAAGACATCAGTTATTTCATCACCTACCGGGGAGAGTACGACGGTGTCTGGGATTATGGGCCCGACGTGTTCCGCGAGCGCTTTCCCTTGCTCTCCAACTGTGGTTCGCCCAGTAAACAAAAGCGGACTAGGCCGCGTCAGTTTGCCGACTGCTCGCGCGTCAACACGCGCCGCAGCTTGCGCATGCGTCATCGGCTGTTTGAAGCCTATGTTGATCTGTCGTGGGAGTCGCTCTTTTTGCGTATCGGACGCCAAAACCTGTCCTGGGGGGAGACCGACGCCTTTCGGCTCCTGGATCAGATCAATCCGCTCGATGACAGCTTTGGCGGTTTCCTCGTTTCCCTGGATGACCGCCGCGTGCCCCTGGATATGGTGCGGGCCGTGTATAGCTTTGAGGATGTCGGCCCCTTCTCCGAACTGAACATTGAGGGCTATGGAGCCTTTGACAAGAATATCTCCAGCCCGGTGCCGGTTGGCTCACCCTGGTCAACCCCGAACCCGCCGGGGATGCGCAGTGTCGTCAAAAAGCCGGCACAGAATTTCAAGGACACCCGAGGCGGCTTTCGCGTCACCGCCAGAGTCGGCGAGCTGACGCTCTCTGCGGCGCATTACTACACGTTTCTGGATGCGCCCGAGGTGCGCATTGTCACGCCCAGGAAGCGTCCCCCGATCAGTCTGGCGGCGTTTGAGCAGGCGGTCAACGCGGGGCGGGCCTCTCAATTTATTGTCGATCACTTTCAGGCCAATGTGTTGTATCCGAAAATTGCGATCTCCGGTCTGACCGCCTCCTTCCCCGTACCGAGGTGGTACGCGATCATACGCAGCGAGGCGGCTGTTTTCTGGGATGAGCCGTTCTTTAAGAACTCTGGTGCTACGCATCTCCTCGGACCGGTCCTCTCCGGCGGCCAGATCACACCCGGTTACCGTCAGGTCGGAACCGATCCCATCACCGGCTCGCCGCTGCTGGCGTATGAGAATGATATCGCCCACTCACACGTTGTGCGCTGGGTGCTGGGGATCGATATCAATCGTTATATTCGTGCCCTCAACCCCCAGCAGTCTTTTATTATCAGCGGGCAGATGTTCGGCACCCATATCGTCGATTTTAACGACACCTCGCCGGAGTCAGCCGGGCCGTACGGCTTTGGTCATTTTGCGATTCCGGTGAGCGAGCCGGGCAACAAGAACCGCTTCCTGGTCAACATCGATCAACACCAGTTTGTGAATACACTGAGTATCTCGACCTCCTTCCGCTCCGGGGTGATTAAACCCCAGTTGGTCTTCTTCTACGACTGGCAGGGTTCCTGGCTCGTCCAGCCGGGGGTCACCCTGACGCGGGACCCGTTCCGACTGAAGCTCCAGTACAACTACCTTGACGGCCAGTATAACGGCATTGGCTTGCTGCGGGACCGGGACAATCTGATTACGCAGCTTGAGGTGGTGTTCTAGGCTGGAGCGCGGCGATAAGATCGTCTTCACCCAGCGATTGCTGCTGCCCGGTTGCCAGGTTCTTCAGGGTATAGCGTCGGCGTTCGACTTCGTCCGGGCCGAGAATGAGGGCATAGGGGATATGCTGGGCGTCGGCGGCCGAGAGCTGGCGCTTGAGCTTGCTCTGTTCTGGATAGACCTCAACCGTAATGCCGGCCCGACGCAGGCGCGAGGCCAGTCCGACCGCCGGTGGCAGCGGGGTATCGGGCAGGACGCACACCATCACCTGGGCGGTCAGTTGCAGGGCCGGAAACATGTCCCGCTCTTCCATTAAGAGCAGAATACGTTCCAGACCCAGGGAAAAGCCAACCGCCGGCACCTGCTTGTTGCTGAACATGCCGACTAAGTTGTCGTAGCGTCCGCCGCCGCCTAAGGAGCCGCTGAAGTCGGCTGAGACGACCTCGAAGATGGGGCCGGTATAATAGCTCAGACCCCGTGCCAGCGTCGGAGCCAAGTGGATATGCGAACCTGCCGGGGCATCCATAGTCAAGGACACAAGCGTTTCAAGCTCATTGAGCGCCTGTTGCGCTTCGGGCTGTAATAACTGGCCGCGCAAGGCTGCTAAGACGCTGTGATTGCTCATCTCCGGTGTGCTCGTTGTCATGGCGAGCAGACCTTGGGCCGACTCTTGAGCAATGCCGCGTTGCGTGAGTTCTGCCTGCACGCCGTCAACACCGATTTTATCCAGCTTATCAAGGGCGATCAGAGCAGACCCCTCAAGGCTGGGGTCTATGCCGGCCGCCCCGATCATGCTGCGCAGAATCACCCGGTGGTTGAGCGCAATGGAGAAGTTTGAAAAACCGAGTTCAAGCAGCGCACTACTGACCGCGTTCATCACTTCTGCTTCGGCCAGCAGTGACGTGGTGCCGGTCAGGTCAACATCGCACTGATAAAACTCACGAAAACGGCCTTTTGCCGGTCGGTCTGCCCGCCAGACAGGCTGAATCTGGTAGCGCCTGAACACCCGGGGGAGGCTATTGCCGTACTGGGCCACGACGCGAGCCAGCGGGACGGTGAGATCATAGCGCAGTCCAAGCTCGGCCAGGTCTCCAGCTTCGGGGGCCGGTTTTTCCAGAGCACGTGTGAGTTTATCGCCCCGGTGGAGGAGACGAAAGAGGAGTTGGTCGCCCTCCTCGCCATACTTGCCTAACAGCGTGGTCAGATTTTCGATGGCCGGCGTTTCGAGGGGCAGAAACCCATAACGCTGAAAGACGCGCTCAATTTTCGCCACAACGTAGCGTCGTTTTGCTACCGTCTCAGGTAAGTAATCTCGCGTGCCGCTCGGCGGCTTGGTACTCGGCATACAGTAACCTCGAACAGGAGTGATACCGGAGTGTATCCGTTCCGAAGAGCACTGTCAGGGCCGGAGGTCGAATGTGCGGAGCAGTTTAGCCCTGAGCCGTCGTCCGAAGGGCTGCACGGCCTGCATCGGACAAGGCCAGACGCCGTTCCCATATGCCGTGGCTGTGTACCTGGCCAAGCCGTTCCAAGCGACTGACGACCACGCCGAGCGTCGAGGTGTTCGTCTCAATCGCTCGGTCCAGGCTGCGCAGGGTCTGCGGACCGCTTTCAAGCTGTCTGAGGATTTGGAGTTCAAGTGTGGGGATCGAAGAGTGGGGCGGTGCAGCCGCTCCGGGTTCTTCACCCTTCTCCCAGTGCTGATCTCCTTGGGGGGTGAGCCCAAGGGTAAAAAAGTCCGGTCCCGATTGCGCCTGCCGCTGAACCAGACCCGCGGCTATCAGTTCTTGCACCAAACGGTTCCCGTGCGCGGTGTCCAGCCCGAGAAAATCGGTCAGCTCAACCATCTGTCCATAGCCGTGGTGCAGCAGGTCCAGGAGTTGCGTATGCTCGGCGGTGAGGACGAGGGGCTCATGGTCAACCCCTGCGCGCCCGTCCCGCTGGTTTACAGGCTGTGAGGTTGCCAGCGAGATCAGAACGATCAGGGGCAGGGTGACAAGGGTTCCGATAAGGACGGTATGCGTCGACCACGCGGTTACGCCAGTCAGCTGGAATCCCTCATAAACCAGCATGACGATCATCCCGATGAGCGTCCCCCAAAACGCTCCGGTTGCGCTTATCCGCGACCAGCGATGCCCGAGTAAAAAAATCAGCGCCGCCGGGCCCAACATCGCGCAGCTAATGGCCAGCAGAAAATAGGGCCCTCCAGGATAAAAACTGAGCAGCCAAATGCCGCCTCCAGTGACGACGGTGAGAACCCGGCTGATGCGCAAGACCTGCTCGCGGGTTGCCTCTGGATGCAGAAAGCGTTGATACAGGTCGCGTACCAGGGTTGAGGTAATCCCCAGGTGGGCGTTGCTGGTGGTTGAGATAGTCGCTGCCAGGGCCGCCACCAAGCCGAAGAGCGCCACCCCTGAGGGGAGGTCGCGCATCAGCATGCCATACGCGCTCATGGGGTTAGCCTCGCCAAGAAAGGCCTGGCGATACACACTCCCCGCGTACAGTCCGAGCAGGCCCAAGGCCCCGTGGACAACCAGGACGACCACGACCCCACCAATAAGATATTGCCAGCGGGCGACAAACTCGGTGCGGGCGGCCGCGGCGCGCAGCCAGTAGTAGTTGCCGCCCCATTGAATGAACATGCCGACTACCAGGGAAACGGTGATAATGCTGGGATAGCTCAGGCGCAACCACGGAAACGTCCCTGCCGTTCCCTGGGTCAGCGGAGCCGGAGACACAAACTGAGCTTGAATCATATCCCAGCCGCCAAATGTCCACGCGCAGTAGCCGACCAGCGTCGGCAGGAGGATGAAGCCCAGAATGACCTGCACGACATCGGTCAGGGTCAACGCCCACAGGCCGCCAAGGAGGAGAAACATAATGTGGCCGCCGAGAATCAGCGTCACCATCAGCCACAGCGGGGCCTCAAGAAAGCCGGTCATAATCAGCGCCATGGCAATGACATTCATGGCGACCAGGCCGGTCACGCCGAGGAGGGTGGCAATACTGACAACTAGGCGGGTACGGGCATCAAAGCGCATTTCCAACCACTCCGGCAGGGTATAGGCGCCGGAGCGACGAATATACGGACAGGCCAGCAGACCGTATATCCAATAGCCGATGACCGCAGGCAGACTAATGCCCCACACCCAGCCAAAAAAGCCGTATTGAATGGTGAGACCCGGAATAATACTGGTTACGCTGCCGGCAAACGCGATGCCACAGATGCCGGCAATGCCCGGGAGGAGACTGACTTGACGGCCGGCAAGCAAATAATCGGCATCGGTCGAAACCCAGCGTTTGGCATACCAGCCCAGAGACCAGAGCAGGGCGATCAAGATGAGAACGGACAGAACGGATATTAGCACGGCTGGCCTTGCTCCTTGTCTGCGCTAGTGCGTTGCTGTCGTCTGTGGAGCCCGAGATGCGTGTGTCACACAACTTCCTTTGCCTGTCCTGATAGCCGAAGAACACCAGTGGAGACAAGGCAGGTGTTGACCGCTCGGCCCTGAAAATGCTGCGGATCGGGTTGAATATTTGCCTCTGACCCAATAATGAGACTCTAGCGCGAAAAAGAAGGGAGAAAACCATGGCTCAGTATGTCTACGCTGGAGCATCGCAGTTTTCCAAGAACGGGCAGGCCGCTCCGTCCAGCGGTTTGTGTCGTCAAAGAGTTGGAGAAACGGAGTGGCAGATTTTGAGCCAGGGCCTCCCGGAGCAAGCCGAGATTCGGGCCATTCTTGTCCATCCTGACAATCCGCAACTGCTGTACGTCGGCACCCAGCACGGGCCGTACCGCAGCACGGATGGCGGGGCGCACTGGGAGGAACTGGATTTTCCAGATGCCGGGATGGCGGTCTGGTCGCTGCTGTTTCGCCCGAACGATCACCAAGTCGTGTATTGCGGGACTGCACCGGCGGCCATCTATCGGAGCGAGGATGGCGGTGATAGCTGGAAACGCCTGACCTTTGCCGAGCTGGCCGGCATGGTTGAAATGGGTTTTCCGTGCCGCATTATCGGCATGGCGGCCGACCCGAACGACCCGGATGCGGTGTATGCCGGCCTGGAGGTCGGCGGAATCATTCGCAGTCGAGACGGGGGCGACACCTGGGAGGACTGTACCGCCGCACTGCTGCGGTTTGCCGAGCAGGATTATTTGAAGAGTCGTATTCTGAGCAACACTGATGCCGAAGGCATGATGGACACGCACGCCGTGGTGCTGAGCGCCGCGCAGCCGGGCAGTGTCTTTCTGGCCACGCGCATGGGCCTGTTCCACAGCCCGGACCGGGGTCAGACCTGGGCGGATATGGAAATCTGGCGTTCTTCGCCGTTGACGTACGCGCGTGATATCCAGGTCGCTCCCGGTGACCCGAATACGCTCTACGCCGCGCTGAGTCCGGGGGCGCTCACCCTGAACGGCTCCGTTTATCGCAGCCCGGATCTGGGTCAGACCTGGCAGCGCTTTGATCAGGGTATCACCCCCCAGAGTACGATGATGACCGTCGCTCTCAGCCGCCAGGACCCGCAACTCGTGTACTGTGGCACGCGGGAGGGCCAAGTGTTCGGCACCCAAGACGGCGGCACGACTTGGGGCGAGTCCGCGCTGCCGGACGGATGTCAGAACGTCTATACCCTGGCGTGCGGATAACGACCTGCTGGGCACTGATTAAGACTCCCCTCCCTGAAGGGGAGGGGATGAGCCACTACCAGAGTTCCAAAACTCTTGCCCAAGCGAACCGTGTAGGCTAGAAATGACACAGCCAAATTTCAATTCACAACACGGAAAAACGGAGGGAATGCAGCATGGCCGCAAACGGACAGTTTCCCTATAGCGGGGCGGTTGACGCCGACGGACATATCCTTGAGCCACCTGATACCTGGGAGAAGTATATTGATCCAAGATATAAGGACCGGGCCATCCGCCTGCGGACCAATGAGGACGGGCTTGAGGTCCTGGAACTGGATGGACGACCCTCGAAGTATTCCCAGCCGGGGCAATTGGCCCAGTTCGGGGCGATGGGAAAAAAATCGGAAGAAGAAACCGCTCCCCACCCGGACCGGACCTATGTTGGCGAAGCGCCCTTCGGTTCGATGTATCCCAAAGAGCGGCTGGCACGCATGGACCAAGAGGGCTTGGAGAAGGCCATTATCTACCCGAGCATCGGCCTCTTATGGGAAACCGAAGAGGTGGAAAGCCTTGAGCTCCAGGCGGCCTACGCCGAGGCGTATAATCGCTGGGTGGTTGATTTCTGTTCCGATTCCGACGGCCGGCTGATTCCGATTGCCCATATCTCAATGGGGGATGGGCAGGTAGCGGCCCAGGAATTGGAGCGGGCCGTGCGCGCCGGGGCCAAGGGCGCGTTCTTCGTGCCGTTTACGCCAACCAATAAATCCCACGCCCATCCGGACTACGACCCGTTCTGGGCCAAGGCCCAGGAGTTGGACGTCCCGGTCGGTATCCACCCGAGTGGTGAGCCGCCCTCCAAGCGGGTGCACCAACGCTTCAAGGATATGCAGAAGTGGGCGCTGTGGCATTACAATGTGCACGGCGCACAGGGACCGCTCCAGGCCTTTACGGCCATGTTCCAGTACGGCCTGTTTGAGCGTTTCCCCAAGATCAAAGTGGTCGTCCTGGAATCGGGCGCGGGTTGGGCCGGCTATCTGCTCAACCGCATGGACGCGGTGTTTGACAGCCCCCTGGGCGATACCGTCCGGCTCAAAGAAAAGCCCAGCTATTATTTTTATCGTAACTGCTGGATTTCCGGCGACCCGGACGAAAAAGCCTTTGGTCATGTGGTGGACTTCGTAGGCGCCGACAAATTCTTCTGGGCCTCGGACTTTCCGCACCCCGACCATCCGGACAACTATATGACCGAGCTGGCCGAACTGGTTGAGCCCATGTCTGACACAACGCGGCAGAAGGTCATCGGCCAGAACGCGGCGCAGGTGTACGGCCTGTAGGGAGCCGGCGATGAAACTCGAATATCTGTGCGATTATACCGCCACCTTCGTCACCCCGATCAGCGTCGGCAAAGGGCCGCTCGGTGAGCGCATTGTGGCCGACCTGACCGGCGGGCACTTCGAGGGTCCGCGGATGAAGGGCAAGGTCCGGGCCAGCGGGGCGGACTGGGCCTTGGTCGGCCCGGACGGCAACCTGCGCCTTGATGTGCGAGCGGTTTTTGAAAGCGACGATGGGGCGGCGATCTATGTCACCTACCGGGCGCGTATGGAAGCCACCGAGGGTATCCGGAAAGCGCTTGCGGGCGGCGGCTCGACCAATTTCGGGGATAATTATTTTATCTCACAGATACAGTTTGAGACCGGCGACGAGCGTTATGCCTGGCTCAACAACCTGATGGCGGTGGGCGAGGGCAAACTCAAGCCCAACGAGGTGACCTATCGGGTGTATGCTGTCGTGCCGGATTAAATGAAAATCGCAGCGGCCTGTAGACGGCCCTGCGACTCTTATTTCCTCGCCCCTCATCTCATCGGTCCTCACCCGAGCCCTCTCCTACGGGGAGAGGGAACCGGACCTCTATCCACAGACTTCCTGCTGCAAGTGCTCTCTCAAAGTCTGCCCGGTGTACTCCGTGCGGTGAACACCGCGTTTCTGCAATATGGGCACAACGCCATCAACAAATTCCGTCAGCGAGCCCGGCATGGTCAAGGGGGTGATATTGAACCCGTGCCCGCCGGTCTCATCCAGGCTCGCTTCCATCTGATCGGCGACCTGTTCCGGCGTGCCGACAATCTGCGGGCAGCCAATGGTTGCGCCGTAGATCTTGCCCACCTCGCGCATGGTGAGTTTGTCGCGGCCCAGATCGCCCGATTGATACATCTTGGTGAATATCTCAAATAAGCCACGCACGCCTTCAACCTCAATATCTTCAACCGGCTGGTCCAGGTCATATTGGGACAGGTCGTGGTTGGTGTGACCCGACAGCAGGGCTAAGCCGCCTTCGACTGGAACACGGTCGTTGATGTCGTGCTGTTTCCGGCGCGCCTCTTCCTCCGTTCCGCCGACAATGGCCTGAATGCCCCAAATAAATTTGAGACTGGACGGATCTTTGCCGAGTTTCTTTACCCGCGTTCGCATGTCGTCGGCATAGGCTTTCATCGCCCTCGTGGTGAGTTGGACTCCGAAGGCGGCCTCGGCATGCTTGGCGCAAAAATCACGTCCTGCGCCGGATGCGCCGGCCTGAAACAGAACAGGATGGCCCTGAGGCGAAGGCGCAACGGGCGAGATACCCGGACAGGAGAACCATTTGCCCTGGTGGTTGATAGAATGGACTTTACCGGGATCAACAAAAACACCGGACTCTTTGTCAACCACTACAGCATCGATCTCCCAGCTCTGCCACAGTTTGTGACACACCTCCATATACTCATCCGCACGCTCATAGCGCCGATCATGCGCAATCATGCCGGCCAGGCCCATGTTATGCGCTTCGCCGACATGAACGGAGGTGACAATATTCCACCCGATCCGTCCTTTGGTCAGATGATCGAGCGTGGAAAGTTTCCGCACTGCCATATACGGCGGGTAATAGGTGGCAGACAGGGTGACAGCAAAACCCAGCTTTTCAGTCACAGCGGCCAGCATGGGAACCAGGAGAACCGGATCATGCACCGGAAACTGAACGGCATGGATGAGGGCCTCGTCGGTTCGGGCTCGGTAATTTCCATACGTTGCCAGTTGATCCGCAAAAAATATGGCGTCAAACTTGCCCCGCTCCAGCGTTTTGGCAATGTCCTGCCACAGCTCGGGTTGGGCAAAAGAGGAGCCGACCGTGCTGGCCGGATGCGTCCACGACCCGACCGTATGATTCATCGGGCTGTGAATCAGAAAAGCGTTCAGGTGCATGATCCTTTTCATGGCGCGGCTCCTCTCGTGGGTTTTTATGAGCCCAGCATCTCTTGCGCTAGCCCCTCTAACTCCAGAATGACTTCCTCTTCCTGAGATTTGTTGAGCCAAATAATGGCGTGCTCCGCGCCAGCCTCTTCCAGTGCCAGTGCCTGGTCTCGGCTGCGCAACTGTCCCGGCTGTCCAAAGGCAAGAACGGAGATGGACTTGGGATCACGCCCGGCTTGGGCGGCCAGCTCGTTCAAGGTCTCGCGTCCGTGTCGAATCTCGTCAGGCGAGGTGCTGACCGGCATCCAGCCGTCGCCCCACTCAACCGTTCGTTTGAACACATTTTTGGCCGAGCCACCCAGAATAACGGGTGGATGCGGCTTTTGGGCCGGCTTGGGAAAGCACTTGACCGCGGGGAAATCATAATACCTGCCGTGATATTCGGATTCGTCCGTAGTCCACAGCTCTTTCATCGCCAGAACCGAATCCCTGGTCTGAGTCCAGCGGTGCGGAAAGTCTCCGCCCATGATCTCACATTCTTCTTTTTGCCAGCCGGCGCCAATGCCAAACAGAAAACGTCCGCCCGAATAGTGATCCAGCGTGGCGATCTCCTTGGCCAGCAACAACGGGTTGCGTTCCGGCACGAGACAAATTCCGGTGCCCAGCTTGATTTTCGTTGTGGTAGCCGAAGCCCGCGCCAGCGACACAAACGGGTCGGAAATAATCCCGACCGTTCTCGGAATCGGCTGGTCCGGGGCCGCGGGATAGCTCGTGGTGGTATACACCGGAAGAACCGGATGTTCTGGCACCCAAAACGAGGCAAAGCCCAGTTCTTCGGCCTTTTGCGCCACAATCGCCGGGTCCGCTGACTCGCCGGACGTAAAATAGAATACGCCCATGTCCATATGCTTTCCTCCTTCTTCTGAAATGGTCACCCTTGTGTAGCTGTCTTATTCCATTCCCTGCAAGATGTTGGGTTGCCTCTTCTACGGGAATACCAGCCCGTATTGTGTCATACCTGCGAAAGCCGGTATCCAGGCTTCGGGGATACGGCGAAGCCAAGGAGATTCAGCGCACTACCTGAGATATACAAATGGACCACACCGGACACAATAAACTCGTCTCTTTTATCTGGTCGATTGCCGATGACTGTTTGCGCGATGTCTATGTGCGGGGCAAATACCGCGATGTCATTTTGCCCATGTTTGTGCTGCGTCGCCTTGACTGTTTGTTGGAAGACTCCAAAACCGCGGTACTCGAAGAAGTCCGCTTTCAGCGTGAAGTAGCCGGGTTTACCGATTTGGACCCGGAGGGCCTGCGCGACGCATCGGGCTGTGTGTTTTACAACACCTCTGAGTGGACGCTCAAAAAGCTGATTCAGACGGCGGCCAATAACCGCCAGATTCTGGAAGCGAACTTTCGGGCCTATTTGGACGGCTTTAGTGACAACGTCAAGGAAATTATCGACAAGTTTGAGCTGCGCAATCAGATCAAGCGTATGGTCGAGGCTGATGTGTTGCTGGATGTGCTGGAGAAATTCACCTCCGAACGTATCAACCTGAGTACGCATGAGGCCGTAGACCCGGACGGCCGTAAACTCGCTCCCCTGACCAACCTGGGCATGGGCTATGTATTTGAAGAGTTGATTCGCAAGTTCAACGAAGAAAATAACGAAGAGGCCGGCGAGCACTTCACCCCGCGCGAAGTCATTCAGCTCATGACCCATCTGTTATTCGAGCCGGTCAAAGACCAACTGCCGCCGGTCATCACCGTCTACGATGGGGCCTGCGGGTCCGGCGGCATGCTGACCGAGTCGCAGGGCTTTATCACCGACCCCGACGGCCATATTCGCGACCGCTCCGGTATACCTATACGGTAAAGAGGTCAACGGTGAGACCTACGCGATTTGTAAATCCGACATGATGATTAAGGGCAATAACCCCGAGAACATCAAATACGGCTCGACCCTGGCCACGGACGAGTTTACGGGCATGCGCTTTGATTTCATGCTGTCCAACCCACCGTATGGGAAATCGTGGAAAGCGGATCAAAAATTCATTTTCGACGGTAAAAACGTCCTTGACCCACGTTTTGAAGTCAAACTGACGAATTTCAAAGGCGAAGAAAAAACCGAACCTGCCATCCCGCGTTCCTCAGACGGGCAGTTCTTATTCCTGATGGATATGGTCAGCAAAATGAAGCGGCTGAAGGATAGTCCGCTCGGCTCGCGCCTGGCTTCGGTCCACAACGGATCATCTTTGTTTACTGGTGATGCCGACAGCGGGGAAAGCAATATCCGTCGCTATATTATCGAGAACGACTGGCTGGAAGCCATCATCCAGTTGCCGAATAATTTATTCTACAACACCGGCATCTCGACCTATATCTGGCTGCTGTCCAACAACAAGCCGCCCTATCGAAAAGGCAAGGTCCAACTGATTGACGCCTCTGAACTCTACCGCAAGCTGCGCAAAAACCTGGGCGCGAAAAACTGCGAATTCGCCCTCGACCACATTGCCCGCATCACCCGCCTCTACCGCGACACGCCGCATCACGCAAAAGAAAATTCCATCTCCAAAATCTTCGACAACAGCGACTTCGGCTACTACAAAGTCACGGTCGAACGCCCCCTGCGCTTGGCCGCCCAATTCACGCCGGAACGTATTGCTACCCTGCGCTTCGTCCCTGCGCTGAGCGAAATCATGGAATGGGTCTACGAACGCTGGGGCGATGCAATCTATGCCGAACTCGCCAAGCACCAAAAGGCAATAGAAGATCACATTGAACGTGAAGAATTCAGCCTGTCACCCAAAAACCGCAAAGCCCTCTTTGCCCTTAAAACCTGGACCGCACAAAAGGCACTCATGGAAATCGGCCAGCAACTCATGGCAGAGGTCGGACAGGAGCTGTGTTTGGACTTCAACCAGTTCAAAGCCCACGTAGACGTCGCGCTGAAAAAGTTGAACATCAGACTCAGCAGCTCCGAAAAAAGCCAACTCCTCAACGCCGTAAACTGGCGTGATGAAAACGCGGCCAGGGTCATCAAAAAAGTCCACAAGCTCTCAGGCGAAAAACTTGCTCAACTCCTGAATGCCTTGGGAACCTCTGCCGACCACTTACCCGACTACGGCTTTTTGCTTCTCCCAGAGGGGGAGGGTAACTCCTGGGCCGAATACGAACCCGACTCCGAACTCCGCGACACCGAAAACGTGCCCTTAAAAGACAACATCCGCGCCTACTTTCTGCGCGAAGTCCGCCCGCACGTTGCAGACGCTTGGCTGAATATCGACAAAACCCAGATCGGCTATGAAATCAGCTTCAACAAATACTTCTACCACCACCCCCCGCTGCGCTCTTTGGAAGAAGTGACAGCAGAGATTTTAGCGCTTGAGAAGGAAACCGAGGGGTTGCTGAAAAAATTGGTCAGTTTTGGGGGGACAGACTGAGATGAGTTGAGTCTATTTGAGATCAACCCGGCTGATCTTTACCAGGCGATGCCCAAGCAGATCAACGGCAGCCTGGGCTTGCTCAAGGGGAATATAGCCAATCAGTGGCTCATATTGCCCATCCGCGGGTTCCATCTCAATGAATAACACCTCGGTCAGGACTGGTCGGAAATGTTCCATGCGGAGGAGGACTGGCCCGCAAATGTCTCCGCTGACAACGGTTTGAGTTGCCGTCTCTACCTCCACTGTATCAAGTTTGGTCAACTGTCCTAAACGGGCCTGCCACACTTTAGGTAAGGTCAGGTAGGCTGCTCCCGTATCAACCAAGGCATCACAATGGATGCGGCAGGTCGAGTCAATTCCATTTTCTATCTGTGCTTCAACAACAATCCGTCCCATAAAGACGCTCCTGTCAGGTGCGGTGTCGAACCGAGTAACTCGGCTATAAGAGAAACAGCAGTCTCAATGCAGTCTAACAGGTATGCCGGCGCTGAACAGGATAGCTTTTTATCGCTGAATGAAATTATTGGCGGATAGCAGGGGTAATATCGTAATGAAACGCTGCTTTGTGTGATTGTCCCGATTCTCTTGTAGTAGCCTTCTTTATTATTTAATCTTTAGCCGATAAAGTTTAATAAAAATAGCGAATGTTTAAAAACTTTTAATTAAATAGGGAAAGGGATATCGGTTATGCAGCGTGGGGAAATAGGTAGATATGAGGTTACGAGCATTGGAGGCGAGCGAGTCAGAGCCTTTGTGCCGGAACCGCTCCCGCCAAACCCCACGCTGGTTCTAGATGGCCCGTTGCAGCAGGCGCTCGAATCAGCGGTGCTCGCCCTAGGCAGGCTCGATGGCGTCTCGACTCTCCTGCCGGACGAGGCGCTTTTTCTCTACGCCTATGTGCGTAAGGAAGCGGTGCTCTCCTCTCAGATCGAGGGAACGCAGTCGTCGCTGTCGGACCTTCTGCTTTTCGAGTTGGACGAAGCGCCTGGAGTTCCGTTTGACGATGTGGTTGAAGTCTCGAACTACGTAGCGGCGCTTGAGTACGGTTTGTACCGCCTGCGGGAGAACTTCCCGCTGTCGAATCGCTTGCTCCGCGAGATTCATGGCGTGCTGTTATCACACGGGCGGGGGAGCGGAAAAACCCCTGGCGAGTTCCGCCGTTCACAGAATTGGATCGGTGGTACCCGACCCGGCAATGCCGTCTTTGTCCCGCCCCCGCATACAGCCGTGCCCGACTGTATGGCAACATTTGAGCGCTTCCTGCACGGAGATGGAGACGAGCTCCCCGTGCTGCTTCGGGCGGGACTCGCGCATGTGCAATTCGAGACCATTCACCCTTTCCTCGACGGCAACGGGCGCGTGGGACGATTGCTCGTGACCCTCTTGTTATGGCACGCCGGCGTACTCCGCCAGCCGCTTTTGTATCTGAGCCTGTATTTCAAACAGAACCGCGCCACCTACTACGAGTTGCTTGACCAAGTGCGCCAAACCGGAGACTGGGAGGCATGGCTCGCCTTTTTCCTCGAAGGGGTACGACAGACCGCCACCGGTGCAGTCTCGACCGCCCAACGTCTCTCCCTGATGTTCCAGGACGATCACAACCGAATCGAGACAACCGAAGGCCGGCGGGCGGGCTCTGTGCTGCGCATACACGACGCGCTCAAGGCGCGGCCGATTCTGTCATTGTCCGCGGCGTGTCGCAGTACACAGCTTTCCTTTCCAACGGCTTCCACGGCAATGGAACTGCTCGTCAAACGCGGGGTTGCGCGTGAGATCACCGGTAAACGCCGCGGCCGGGTGTTCGCTTACGACGGGTATCTTGCCATTCTCAACGAAGGGCTGGAGGCACTGTGAAGTCTGATAGGTGCTGGACGCCTGGTATATGGAGGAGGGTAGAGAATGAAACTCAATAAAATTTTCAAGAATGCCGGTTTGGAGAAGATCAAGTTGGGCCCAAAATGGGCCAGCGCGGAGATATCTTTCAAAACTCCTGACCGAGATGCCGCCTGGGAGCTGTATATTGAGATGCTGACCAGAATTGTGACCCAGCCTTTGCCAGTTGAAGCGGGAGACGAGAAAACGGCTTTGGAGAGCGTGTATTCTCTTTTTCCAACGTCCCGTGAGATTCTCCGGCGGCGAGGGCGTGGAACAATACAATTCAGTAAGGTTGCCGTACCCGTGTTGAACCAGGTAGTCCGGCCCTTCACTGCAAAATGGCATAAGGAGGGTTTGGCCGGCGCGTTCAATAACGAGAAGAAGCAAAAGGAATTTCGTGAAGAACTGGTGGCATTGCAGGACGAGTTGCGTAACTACAACCGTATGCTGGCAAGTATTGCCAAAGTGGAAGATTTGACCGATTTGGAACTAGCCGAAGGAGAATAGCAATGCCTCAAACCCCGAGACACAAGGTATTCATCAGTTTTCATCATGATGACCAAAAGTACAAAGACCGATTTGTGAGAATGATGAAGGGAGATGTTGTGGATAAATCGGTCGAAGACGGAGACATAGACGACCAGAATAAAACGGAAACGATTCGCCGAAGAATCCGTGACGATTTTATTGCTGATGCAACCGTAACGGTTGTGCTGATAGGCCCCTGCACTTGGCAGAGAAAGCATGTGGACTGGGAGATAGGTTCCAGTTTGAGGGATACTGAGAAGAATCCCAGATGCGGCCTACTGGGTATCCTGCTTCCTAATCATCCAAATTTTAGATCGAGAACCTTTAATCGTCGCCTGATACCGCCAAGATTAGCGGACAACTGTACCGGGAATAATTCCTATACACGTATCTATGGTTGGGAAAGCCAAGCGATAAACATCCGCAACTGGATTCATCGGGCGTTTCAAAGAAGAGACGGAACACCGCCCGACAACAGTCGAGAGCAATTTAGCCGCAACAGCAGCGGCAAGTGTTCAACCGGTTGGCAGGATTAGGGAGGGGCGAAAGATTTTTCGCCCCTCCCATGACGGTGCATCATGCCTGCAAGGCTTCGGGGGTGTAGTGAATAAGAGGGATTCACACCGGCGTCGTTCGCTCCGTTTGGACGGGTTTGATTACGGTCGGGAAGGTGCGTATTTCGTGACCATCTGTACCCACACCCGGGCCAGCCTGTTCGGCGAAATTGTAAACGGAGAGATGCGGTTGAACGATGTCGGGCGGATGATCGCTACACAGTGGCGTTCTTTGTCCAAACGATTTCCAAGTGTTCAACCGGCTGCGTTCGTCGTGATGCCGAATCACATGCACGGCATTATCGCGTTGATTGATGTAGGGGCGGCCCTTGTGGCCGCCCAGGGCATGGCACATAGGATCAACCCCCCAAGACGGGTAACCACAAGGGTTGCCCCTACGAGATCATTGGGCACGGTGATAGGCGCGTACAAATCATTGACAACAGTTGAATATACGCGTGGGATGAAAATGTTGGGCTGGTCACCGTTCGCTGGTCAATTATGGCAACGTAATTATTATGAACATATCATCCGCAACGAGACGGCCCTGAACCGGGTTCGCCAATACATCATGGACAACCCGGCCCGCTGGGCCGAAGACCCGGAGAATCCGAAAAGACAATTCGTATAAAGGGGGCCCGGCATGACCGCCGGCCGCAAGAATACCGTCGCGTCACACCCTATCGAGACGTACTATCCCGCAATACACGATGGAGGGGCGAAGAACTTTTCGCTCCTGGTACAGGTAAATCCTATTGGTGGGAGAGCGAAAAAAGAAGAAACTGTGACATTTCTCCCGATGGAAGCAGTTTCGACAAATGGTCTCATTGACGGCACCAGAATTGGGAGAAGGGCAAATTACCCAGATTCCTTAACTGAGTTTCAAAGAAGTGACGTAATTCTCGCAAAAATTACGCCGTGCTTTGAAAATGGAAAGGGCGCTTATCTTGAATCCCTGCAAACAGGGAAAGGTATAGGATCAACGGAGTTTCATGTTTTTCGTCCAGACAGGGATCTCCTTCTCCCTAGATTCTTATATTACCTAATTACTAATGGTGATTTTCGGAATTATGCGATCGCTTTTATGGAAGGCTCGGCAGGGCAGAAACGGGTTACGACTCCATTTGTCTCCAACTGCAAATTCCCTCTTCCCTCGCTCTCAGAACAACACCGCATCGCCGCCTTCCTCGACCAAAAAACTGCCGAGATCGACGAGGCCATCACCAAAAAGCAGCGTTTAATCGACCTGCTCAAAGAGCAAAAGGTCATTCTGATCAATCAGGCTGTCACCAAGGGGCTGAACCCGAATGTCCCCATGCGGGACAGTGGGGTGGAGTGGCTAGGGGAGGTACCGGCGCATTGGGAGGTGAAGAGACTTAAGTGGGTCACAAGACTGCAACGAGGGTATGATCTTCCTGCCGAGCAACGGGTCCCCGAGCCGTTCCTGGTCGTCTCATCTGGGGGAATTATCGGCACTCACTATAAGGCACGATCAAATGGTCCAGGTGTAGTCATGGGTCGTTGTGGTTCGACTGATGCGGTATTTTTCGTCGAGCCTGATTTCTGGCCCCACAACACGGCTTTGTTCGTCTCCGACTTTCAAGGGAATCGGCCCAGCTGGTGCTACTTTATGCTACGGACTATCTCGAAAGCGGATCATTCAGACAAGTCAGCAGTACCAGGGATCAATCGGAAGGATATTTTCGAGATCAAGGTAGCTGTCCCTCCTGTCAGTGAGCAGGACACAATTATCAAGCAGGTCGAGAATGCGTTAGCCAGACTGAAAGACGCTATCGTTGCCGTCTACCGCCAAATCGAACTTCTCCAGGAATATCGCACCGTCCTGATTGCCGAGGTGGTGACGGGTAAGTTGGATGTGCGGGAGGACGCCCACCGTGAAGGCTGACTCCGTACACTTTAAGGGACATCTTTGTTTCCAAAAAGAGTGGGCTGGCTTCGATACCATTAAGCCGGTCAACGTCATCATCGGACGTAATAACTCTGGAAAGTCACATCTACTGGATTTGGTTGAAGCGTTAAGCCAAGGAAAACTTGGCGGTCGTGGTTGGCAATATCGGTGTCGTGGCGTGTTGGACGAGGGGTCTCTGAGAGGTCCGTTTTCCGAGCATAGAAGCGAAGGTGAATTTGGAGGGAACCACTGGTATAAGCATGGAAAACATTTTGTCGGTACTAAGATAACGTGGGAAATTGACGCCAATGGGAATGTAGCGAAGGTGGAGTTTCCCAGCGATTTTGTATTAGAGTCCCCTTATGGTGAGCCCTCGACCAATGCTAGGCGTTCAGCGATTCAAGAGGTTGTGCGGCAACCTCCAACTCACCAATTCAACGGACAGTCATTCCGCAGACTTCTTGCCGACCGCGACATTCAGCCTGAGAAGGAGATGCAAGGGCTGACACTCGAAGCTAACGGCGAAGGAGCTTCAAATATAATCAGGCGTTTCATCCTCAGTTCCAACCCTCAGTTGCCGCGTGAAGTTGTCCAACATGAGCTTCTGAATGGGCTGAATTCAATTTTTGGAAATGACGGCCAATTTTCGGAAATTCAGGTAGAAGTTCATGACGAGGATGGAGCGCCCGGACCAAGAGACCATTGGGAAGTCTACCTTGGCGAGGAGAAAAAGGGACTGGTCCCCCTCAGCAAATCGGGAAGCGGTCTGAAGACCGTTCTTTTAGTGCTGTTGAATCTGTTGGTCATTCCCAAAATTGAGAACAAGGAGAAGTCTCAATTCGTATTCGCGTTTGAGGAACTTGAAAACAATCTTCATCCGGCGCTCTTGCGACGCCTTTTTGACTATCTTGAAAAGTACGCCCTTGATGAAAAAGCCACAATCTTCCTGACAACTCATTCAAGCACGGCCCTGGACCTTTTCGGGATGTCCGAGAACGCGCAGATCATCCACGTTGTTCATGATGGCGAGACGGCCTGTACAACGGCAATTGCCGCCCACTTTGACCGGCTTGAAGTCGTCTCCGAGTTGGGCGCAAAACCGTCGGATTTGCTTCAGGCAAACGGCATCGTGTGGGTGGAGGGGCCTTCGGACCGTGTGTATCTTAACCAATGGATCCAGCTCTGTAGCGAGGGCGCTTTTCGAGAGGGTCGTGACTATCAATGTGCCTTCTATGGCGGAGCGCTTTTAGCGCAGGTCGAATTCAAGCCTTCCGAGGAAGAAACTGAGCTTGCGAATTTGTTCCGGGTTAATCCGAACATCGTTGTCGTGTGTGACGGAGACCGTACTTCCCAGGATTCTCCTCTAAAGGACAGGGGGGAGAGGGTTTGCACGGAAGTTGGGAACATACCTGGTGCGCATATTTGGATAACCGCCGCCAGGGAAATTGAGAATTACCTTCCCGGTTCTATCCTTGAGAAAGCCTTAGACTTGTCGGCGCTTCCTAACCCTGAGCAGTATGAGAACTTCTTTCCTCGAATCGAAGCGTCGGACAAGTCGTACCTCGAAGCGAACATGGGTCGAAAGCATTGTGATAAGATGCGTTTGGCTATACGGAGTGCTCCGCACATGACGAAGGACATAATGGTAGGTCGATTTGATTGGGAAGACCAGATGAAGGCAATCGTTGACCGTATAAAATCCTGGAATGCTTGAAGGATATGAACCCGACCACTAAGCCGTAAGCTTGACCATGCCGATCCCTGACAAGCCGAAGCTTTACCACATCGTCCATGTTGACCGGCTGTCCTCGATCATTGAGGATGGCTGTCTTCGGTGCGACGCGGAGATCAGTCGGCAGCATTCGTCTGGCACCACGATTGGGATGGACAGCATCAAACAGCAGCGACTCGCGAAGTCGTTGAGCAGCCATCCCGATCTCCACGTCGGCGACTGTGTGCCGTTCTACTTCTGCCCGCGTTCAGTCATGCTCTATGTAATCTACCAAGCGAATCATCCTGAATTGAGCTATCGCGGCGGGCAAGGACCCATTGTTCATCTGGAGGCGGATTTACGGCAGACGGTTGCCTGGGCAGAGGAGCACGAGCGGCGCTGGGCATTCACGCTCTCTAACGCCGGCTCCGGCTACTTCGAAGATCGATGCGATTTGGCGCAATTGGAGGCGATTGACTGGAACGCCGTACAAGCGAGAGACTGGCGGCTTTGTAAGGACGGCAAGCAGGCGGAGTTTCTTATTGAGCGACAGTTTCCATGGAACTTGGTCTTGTGTATAGGCGTGTACTCAAAGGAAGTTTACAGTCAAGTCACCAGACGCCTAGAAACTTCGGGATACAAGCCGCCTGTCGAAATCAAGCCCGATTGGTATTATTGAAGGTAAGGAGGGCCGCCATGATTGAATACAAGACTGGCGACATCATCACCGAAGATGCTGAGGCGTTGGTCAACACTGTCAACTGCGTCGGCGTTATGGGGCGCGGTATCGCGCTTCAGTTCAAGAAAGCCTTCCCCGAGAATTTCGTATCCTATGCCACCGCTTGCAAACGGAGTCAGGTGCAGCCGGGTCGGATGTTCGTCTTCGAGACCGGCCAAATGTATCCGCACTACATCATCAATTTCCCGACTAAGCGCCACTGGCGAGGCAAGAGCCGGATGGAGGATATCGAAGCCGGTCTCGCTGCACTGGCTGAGGAGATTAGGGAGCGGCATATCCGCTCAATTGCGATACCACCGCTGGGTAGCGGCTTAGGCGGCTTGGACTGGTCTCGGGTACGTCCGCGCATTGAAGCGACGTTTCAAGAGTTCAATGACCTGAAGGTCGTGGTGTTTGAGCCGGGAGGCGGACCGGCAGACAATCGGCTCAACCGTTCGAGTGACGTTCCCAAGATGACCGCGGGTCGGGCGGCGCTGGTCGGGCTTATGGATTGCTATCTTCGCGCCTTGCTGGACCCGTTCGTAACCCTACTGGAAGTACACAAGCTTCTATACTTCATGCAGGAATCCGGTGAGCGTTTGCAGCTCAGATATCAAAAAGCGCCCTACGGTCCTTATGCCGAAAATTTGCGTCATGTTCTGCACAAGATTGAAGGACACTTCATCTCCGGCTACACCGGTGGCGGCGATGACCCCGGCAAGCAGCTCGAACTTGTCCCCGGCGCAATCAAGGATGCGACCGCCTTTCTTGAGCGTCATCCGAAAACGCACGCGCGTTTCAAGAAGGTCGCCGATCTGGTCGAAGGATTCGAGTCGTCGTTTGGCCTGGAACTGCTGTCCACGGTTCACTGGGTCGTCAGTAAGGAGCAGATCCACACCGTAGACGACGTAGTGGCGCAGACCTACGCCTGGAACGACCGGAAAAAACAGTTTTCCCGGCGCCAGATCAAGCTGGCGTTTGACGTTCTGTCTCGTAAGGGTTGGATCGAAAATTCCGGGATGCAGGCACAATTATGAGAAACAGACTTGAGACAATAACCCTCAAGGGGTTCAAGACCATTCAAGCACTGGAGAATTTTCGGCCTTGCCCCTTAACTGCACTCATTGGCCCCAACGGTGCTGGCAAATCCAACTTTATCTCCTTCTTTCGCTTGCTGAGTTGGGCGTTGGCAGACCCGGACAATCTTCAGCTTTATGTGAGTCAACGAGGAGGAGCCGGCACGCTTTTGCACGACGGTCCGGCTAAGACCCGTGAGATAGAAGCCGAACTAACGCTCCAGACCGATGCCGGCGAGAATCAGTATGCGTTCCGGCTGGTTTGGGCGGCGGGAGATACGTTTATCTTTGCTGATGAACGATACCGGTTCTCTCGCCTCAGTTATCCCACTAAAGCGATATGGCAAGAAACGGGTGCGGGACATCGTGCTCCGCACCTCCTTACTGCCGCGGCCAACGGAGATATGACTGCCCGCGTCATTCGGGATATCCTGCGAAAAATCATTGTGTACCAATTCCACAACACCTCGGACGCCGCCCGTATGCGCAGTAAATGGCATATGGATGACAATCGCTGGCTGAAAGAAGACGCTGCCAACATCGCGCCCGTTCTGCTTCGTTTGAGGGACAGCGACAGCAGGTGCTATCAGCGGATAATAGATACCATCCGTCTCATCCTGCCTTTCTTTTCTGATTTCGACCTGGAACCGCACCACGAGAGTCTGCTTTTGAATTGGCGTGAACGAAACAGCGACCAAGTGTTCAGTGTGTCACAAGCGTCGGATGGCATGTTGCGAGTCGTGGCCCTTGTGACCCTTCTCCTTCAGCCGGAACAGGACTTGCCGGATGTTTTGATTCTCGACGAACCGGAACTTGGACTTCACCCTTACGCCATTACCGTCATTGGCGGCTTGATACGCGCCGTATCGACCAGAATACAGGTTATCGTCGCTACGCAATCCATGCCGCTGGTTGATTGCTTTGAGCCGACGGACATTGTTGTCGTCGAACGCGCAGGCCGCAGCTCCACCTTCAGACGGCTGGACGCTAAGGCTCTGGGAGGATGGCTCGAAGACTATTCGCTCTCCGAGTTGTGGGAAAAGAATGTCATTGGCGGGCGTCCATAGATGGCTGTCAGGCTGCATTTCATCGTTGAGGGACAGACGGAAGAGACTTTCGTGAATCGGGTCCTCCGTCCACATCTGGCGACGTTATCCATCTGGACAAAGGCTCGGTGTGTCATGACGAGTCGTCAGCGCGGCGTCAAGTATCGCGGGGGTATCAGGAGGTATGCGCAAGCGAAGAACGATATCAAAGCCTGGATAACGGAGGACCAAAACCCGGACGCACGCTTCACAACCATGTTTGACCTGTATGGTCTGCCTACAGATTTTCCCGGCCACAAAGACGCTGCGCAAATATCTGATCCCTATCGACGTGTCAGGACTTTGGAGGCCGCTCTGAGCAAAGACATATCTGACACGCGCTTTATCCCCTATTTTCAGCTTCACGAATTCGAAGCGTTATTGTTGTCCGATCCTCAGAAACTCGACGCACAGTTTTTCGATCGTAGCGCCGAAATACATCGGCTTGTCGAGATAGTATCCACATTTGACTCCCCGGAACTCGTCAATGATGGAAACAACACCGCCCCATCAAAGCGAATTGCCGATGAAATACCGGAATATGCAGGCAGGAAGAAAGCCGCCGGTCCTATTGTGGCCGAGAAGATTGGATTGCCTACTTTGCGACGGAAATGTAAACATTTCGGAAGATGGCTTGGCGGGTTAGAGCTCTTAGGTAGGCATGATAGGTTTGTGGCAACGAGGCCGAAATGACTACCACCGATACCACAGAACAAGCCCTCGAAGCCTGCATTGAAAAAGCGTTGACCGGTACGCGCAAAGAGGAGCGGGGGGAGGGGATAATCGGTGAGGAGGAACGGGAACCAATGTATGGGCCTCATGCCCCGGCTATGGGGCTGGGTTTGCGGCAGACTTTGACCGCGAGTTTGCTATTGATAGAGCTAAGTTCTGGCGGTTTTTGGAAGAGACCCAAGCGGATGAACTGGCCAAGCTGAGCGACCGGCCGAACTGGCAACGCCTGGTCCTGGAACGCCTCAACCGTAAAATCCAAAAGGACGGTATCCTGTCTGTCCTGAAAAAAGGGCTGGCCATTGACGCCGCCCACCTGACCCTGCTGTACTGCCTGCCGTATAACGACACCAACCCGGAAGTCCGGGCCAACTTCTACAAGAACATTTTCTCCGTCACCCGTCAGGTCCACCGCTCGGACAGCAGCCCCAACCTGTCCATGGACATGGTCGTGTTTCTGAACGGCCTGGCAATTGCCACGCTTGAACTCAAAAACCTCTGGTCCGGCCAGACTGTCTATCACGCCAAAAAACAGTACCGCGAAGACCGTGACCCCAAAGAACCCCTGCTCCAGTTTGCCCGCTGCATTGTCCACTTTGCCGTGGATACCGACGAAGTGTATATGACCACCCGGCTGGCCGGTAAAAAGACCTTCTTCCTGCCGTTTAACAAAGGCTTCAATTTCGGGAAGGGCAATCCGCCCAATCCGGACGGCCACAAAACGGCCTATCTGTGGGAAGACGTGCTGACCCGCGAGAGCCTGGTCAACAGCATTCAGCATTTTGCCAAGATCGTTGAAGAAAAAGACAGAGACATCGGCAAGGTCAGTAAGACCCTCTTCTTTCCGCGTTACCACCAAATCGACGTGGTGCGCCGACTGCTCGCCCATGCCGGAGAGCACGGAGTAGGGCAGACGTATTTGATTCAGCACTCGGCAGGCTCGGGCAAGTCGCACTCGATTACGTGGACGGCGTATCAGTTGATTGAGCTCTCCGCACGCTCGAAAAAGGAGCCCTCACCCCAGCCCTCTCCCACAGGGAGAGGGAGCGATGTTCCGGTGTTTGATTCCGTGGTGGTGGTGACGGACCGCCGGGTGTTGGACAAGCAGTTGCGGGATAATATCAGGCAGTTCTCCGAAGTCAAAAACATAGTCGCGCCGGCGTTCAATTCAAATGATCTCAAATTCGCGCTGGAGAACGGCAGAAAGATCATTAGCACCACCATCCAGAAATTTCCGTTTATCGTCGACGGGATTGAAGATATGTCCGACCGGAACTTTGCCGTGATTATCGACGAAGCCCATTCGTCGCAAAGCGGCCAGGCCGCGGACAAACTCAACATGACCCTGGGCATGGACGAAGACGCAGGCGACCGAGAAGAACCCGAAGAGGTGCAGGACATAATCCTCAAACACATGGCAGGCCGCAAGCTCGGAAAAAACGCGTCGTATTTCGCCTTTACGGCCACGCCCAAAAACACCACCCTGGAAAAGTTTGGCCGGCAGACCGCAAACGGCCAGTTTATTCCCTTCCATCTGTATTCGAGGAAACAGGCCATTGAGGAAGGCTTTATCCTCGATGTCTTGGCCAACTACACCACGTACAGGAGCTATTACGAAATCCAGCAATCCATTCAAGACAATCCATTATTTGATACGGGCAAGGCCCAGAAAAAACTACGCGCCTACGTCGAAGGCCACAAAGCAACCATTGCCACCAAGGCCGATATTATGGTCAGCCACTTTGTTGACCAGGTGTGGAAGCCCAAGAAACTCAAGGGCGAAGCCAAGGCCATGGTGGTCACGCGGAATATCGAGAGCGCGATTCGCTACTTTTTTGCGATCCGGGCAGCGCTTACCGCTGCAAACACTCCTTTTCACGCTATCGTCGCCTTTTCCGGTAAGAAAACCGTGGACGGGATCGAGTATACCGAGGACCGTTTGAATAACTTTCCGGGCAAGGACATCCCGGAAGAATTCAAAAAGGACGAATATAAAATTCTGGCTGTGGCCAATAAATTCCTGACCGGTTTTGATGAACCGCTGCTTCACACCATGTATGTGGACAAAAAGCTGCAATCCGTCCTGGCCGTGCAGACCGTGTCGCGCCTGAACCGCTGCAATGAGAAGATGGGCAAGCATGCTACCTTTGTCCTCGACTTCTTTAACAGCGCCGATGACATGCAGGCCGCTTTTGAGCCATTTTACACCGCTACCTCACTCGGCAAAGCGACCGACGTCAATGTGTGACACGATATCAAAGAGGCATTAGACGATATCGGCGTCTACGAATGGTACGCAGTTGAAGCATTCAACGCCTTGTTTTTTAAGAATGCTGAAGCAGACCAACTCAGCCCCTTGATTGACACTGCGGCGGCCCGTTTTGCGCATGAACTTGAACTCGAAGACGCAGCAAAGATTGACTTCAAGATCAAAGCCAAGCAGTTCGTCAAAATCTATGGTCAGGTCGCCTGCATTATTTCCTACAACAACATCCAATGGGAAATGCTGTATTGGTTCCTCAAATTCCTCATCCCCAAGCTACAGGTCAAAGATCCCAATCAAGATCAACTCGGTGAACTGCTCGACAGTGTAGACCTGTCTACCTATGGGCTGGAGCGGGTCAAGGTTAATCAGAAGATTGGTTTAGAAGCGGACGAATCCACGCTTGAACCCCAAAACCCAAACCCGCGTGGCCATCACGAGGAAGGCGAAAAAGACCCGCTCGACGAGATTATCAGGACGTTTAACGAGCGTTTTTTCGCCGGTTGGGATGCGACCCCGGAAGAACAACGGGTCAAGTTCATCAATATTGCCCGGCATGTGGTGCACAATCCGGCTTATGAAGCTCAGGTGGTCAATAATCATGACGAGCAAAACCGCCAGATTGCCTTAGAAAAGATGATTCAACAGGCAATTGGCGTAGAACGAAAACGCGAACTCGACCTGTATAAACGCTACGCCAATGAACCGGAATTTAAGCGGAGCTTTAACGCCAGCATTGGCCGGTTTCTTCAAGGCGTAGCCCTCTCGCGATATTTTGAGGATAGTGGGGAGGGAAGGTCGGGGCGAGGGAGCTGGAGCAGGTCGCTGATAGCGGCTTCTTCTATTCTGAGCATTATTCGATGAAATTTGGAAAATGTGGACCGCTTATGGATGAGTCCGAGATTCGAGAATTGAAAATTGTTGATCTGGTCAATTCTTTTCCAGCGTATGGACGCCTCACAAAATCGATCAACCGGGCCGCACAAGAGGACACACTTCCGTTTGAGACTGTGGGAGAAATGCTTGATGCCGGGAGCAAGCAAACTCATAAAAAACTTCAAGCCATCGATGGGATAGGCCCTCGGGCCGCAGACCAGTTTCATAATCTCTTGAGACGTTACGTGCCAGAGAACCTTTTTGTGGCGTTTGAAGGTCGAAAAAGCTCAGTAAGGCTCTCTCAGAATCACAATCAGAACTGAGAGGAAAGAGGCAGGCAAAAAGATTGGATGGAACGGAGAAGGGGGAAGAGATAGTAAAGGAGCTTGATTCTAAGTTCCCCGGTATATTTATACCTTTAGTCGAAGCCTATGCTGAGGCAAGTGAGGGTGAGCGGACCAAACGCGAAAAACTAGAGAAGAAAGCCCGGAATCTATTGCACAGCAACCGTGCAGCAGCCATACTCCAGCGCCGTTTTATGGGCGAAACTTTGCAAGCTATAGGAGAGCGATACGCTATCACTAGAGAGCGGGTCAGACAGATAACGGCCAAATACAAAGAGTATACAACAGATATTAAATCCAGAGAGTGGGTAGAAAAGGCTATCCGCGACCTTATTTCGAGACAGGAAAACGAGAATCGACTGCCACCAAACGAAGAAATTGATCAGTATCACCCTAAGCTCGCAGCAGGGTTAATCAAGAACTTTACGAGTAAGAATGGTTCCTTACCGACACCAGTTCTCCGCCTGGAAATCGCCGGAAATCTGGGGCTTAATAGAGAACATGAGATGCTGTGGTTTTCAGTTTATCTCTAATGGGGACCAATCTCCGGGACTACATTGCAGAAGCCTATCGTACTTTAAAGTTGGGTGGTCAACTGCTCATCTGGCATCCTGCGGAACATCACGACAGGAGCCGTTTTGTAGGAGGCTTGAAGACGTTCGGATTTGCCATTGTAGAGGAAGAACAGGTTTACAAATGGCATCGAATCTGGGCGATTAAGCAGGCCCGAAGAACAGAGCCTGCTATGAAGGTGAGATTCTGAAGCGGGGGAGCCTCACATATTAACGGTGAACACAGCGGAGGAAGTCCCAAATACAATTGGTCGGGCATGCACATTATCACTCGGAAGCGCCTGAACGAGTTTGCTGAGAGGCATCCAGAGACGAAGAATGCACTCACACGTTGGTACCGAGAGGTGAAGCGGAGGAATTTTTCTTCCTTTGCCGATTTGCGAGGAGTTTTTCCTTCTGCAGATCAGGTGGGCAAATTGACAGTATTCAATATTGGTGGAAATCGAGTGCGGTTGATTGCCGCCATTCATTATAATCGGAGGCGAGTGTACATTCGCGCAGTGCTGAGGCATACAGAATATGACGTGGGTAAATGGAAGGAATAGGCCATGAGTATGACAACCCCTGATATTTCGACTGCCATATCGCATTGGCCAGACATGGCGGACTATCTATTTGTTCCACATACTGAGGCCGAGTACGATCGCCTTGTGGCCTTGCTCGACGGCTTGATTGACAAAGTTGGAGAGGAGGAAACGCATCCTCTTGCCTCATTGATGGAAATCCTGGGCGTCTTGATTGAACACTACGAGACAGAACATGTTCCCGAACTGGTGAACGAACCATGAGGCTGGGTGCTATCGTCGAAAAGACTCGGAAGAGACGTTGGATCCATGCTGCGAAATTTCACGGCAACCCGGAAGAGTCTGTCAAGAAAAACCTTCACCCTGGCCCTCTCCCAGAGGGTAGAGGGGAGTACGAAGGCGCTACAGCCTCGTCCCCATCAGGTCCGCAAAATTCTGCGTATAGAACCGATCCAAGGTCTCTGCGTTCTGTCCTGCCAGCGAGCGACCAAAACGACCTAGGGGGTCACGACCGCCTTCGGGATGCGGATAATCGCTGGAGAACATATAGAGGCGTGGATCAGAGGCATTGATGATGGCCCCCACATCCTCGAACACAAACGGCGTGAAGCGAACCTGATCGATAATCTGCTGGCTTGGTGTGCGCTGCAAGTCTTTGAGCAAAGGCTCGCTCCGACTCCAGATGCCGGCGACCAGGTCGAGACGGTCCAGCATGGACGGCACCCAACCGGCGCCGAGTTCAATGACCCCTCCACGCAGTTCGGGGAAGCGTTCAAGCACGCCGTCCAGCACCATGCTGGACAGGAACTGCTCGGGCAGATGATGCAGACCCATCATGTCTTTACTGCGGATGTTCTCACCGCCGCCGAGCCAGTCCTTGGGAATCGGACGGCCGTTATCGAGCCAGCCCGGATCGACTTTGAGCGCGGCCCCGCCCACGTGCAGGAGGAACGGGACCTTATGTTCAACAAAGCGAGCCCAGAGGCGATCAAAGTCGGTATGACCGGGCGAATGCCCGTTGGCTAAGCGGTGGGGAATCCACATGGCTTCCAGCCCAAGACTCACCGCATAGTCGAGGTCTTTAATCGACCGCTCCACATCGTCAATGGGGAGCAGACCCACGCCGACCAGACGCTCGTCCGCACAGAATGTCGCCATGGAGCGGTTATGCGCCCGACAGCCGCCATAGGCAATGTCAGGAGCAACGTTTGCGTCAAACAGCATGGAGGTGCTCAGAGAGGAGAAGACAAACTGTTTGGCAAAACCTAAGCGGTCAAGTGCATCCGTCCGTTCGGACGCATCAAATGCACCAAGCGCATCATAGCCTTTGGGGCCGCTAATCAAGCTGTCGCCCAGGTCTCGCAATTCCTGTGCTTCTTGTTCCGGGCGACCGTTATTGACGTAGTGGCTCACATGCTGAGCGAGTACGCCCGCGGCTTCAAAATTAAACGGGGGAAGCTGGTCGGCGATATCACGGTCAGCGTTGGCCGTCAGAAAGTCTGGCAGTTCCATAATGTGGCTGTCTGCGTCAAAAAATATGCGTCCGGTTGCGTATGCCATCAGGACTCCCTCGTCTGGATTGGATTGAACAGACCAGTATCAATTTTCGCCGGTAGACGCTAGCGAACCTCAGTTGGATAGAGCGGGTTTTGACGGACCCGCCTGTTGTGGACTACAGTAGGCGGGCTAACGGGATGTTGTGCAGATTATCTTGCGCTCAGGAGAAACCTATGAATGACTCGTCGGAACGGCCAGAACGAGTAGTGGAGCCAGCAAGCCTGGCGTGGAAAACCCTTCCCCTTGATGGGGGAGGAGAAGCTCAACTCCAGCTTTATCTCACCGGCAGAGATGGCGGACCCGAAGCCGTACGGGCGCAGATCTCGGAAGACTATACGGTGGAGCCGCATTTTCATTATGCGGCGCAATTCCAAGTCCTGCTCGAAGGTTCAATGGCCTTTCCGCTGGTCCGGCTGGACGCGCCGGCCGTGCACTATACGGAACATAACACGCCCTACGGTCCGTTCACGGTCAGCGGTGGACACGATATGCTCGTGCTGCATACCAGGCCGGGCGGTTTGGCCGTCATGCGCGATAAAAAACGGCGCTGGCAGGCAAACGTTCGTGGACGCGAGCTGACGCGCTGCGCACATGAAGTCGAGTGGCAGCCCATGCCTGGCTGTGAACACGCCCGACGCAAGCTGCTGATCCCGCCGAGCTTCGGCCCGAGTGCGGAGCTGGTTGCGTTTCCGGCTGGCACCGAATTCACTCCTCCGGTTCCGGAGTATGGCCGGTATGAAGTGGTCTATGCCGGTTCGGCCGCTCTTATCGGCAGCAGGCGGCTGGGGCCGAAGGCGCTCCGTTTCATTCCGGGTGGCGAACAGGCCACGCCGTTCATCGCCGGTCCTGAAGGGGTGAGTATGATCTTCGTGAGCTTTGACCAAGACGCCAACTATAGTGACGCGGGCAGTACGCAAGACGCGCTGGCCCGCATGGAGCAGTGAACACCGAGAAGGAGAACGATGGCCATGAAAGCAGAAGAACTCCGCACCCTCCAGGCCCCCCTCAAGAACGCCTATAAAGATGCGCCCGAAAAGGCGGTGGTGACGCTGAACGCCGAAGGCCGGATCGGCGAAGGCATTACCTGCCGCGTTGAAACGGGCAAGGCCTTGGTCGAAGCCGGCCTGCACCCGGCGACCGGCGGGGACGGGCTGGCGGCCTGCTCCGGCGATATGTTGCTGGAGGCGCTCGTGGCGTGTGCCGGCGTGACCCTGCAAGCCGTGTCTACGGCGATCGGGGTGGAGCTTCGAGACGGCAAGGTAATCGCGGAAGGTGACCTGGATTTCAGGGGGACCCTCGGCGTTTCAAAAGAAGCCCCGGTCGGCTTTCGCGACATTCGCCTCCGGTTTGATCTGGACACGGACGCCGATACGGAACAGTTGGCAACCCTGATTCGTTTGACTGAACGTTACTGTGTCGTCTTCCAGACCATACAGAATGCACCTGATCTCAACGTCTCGTATACCGTTGTCTGAGGGGCGCCGACGGCCAGCAGCTTGCTAAGGGAATGGATACTGTCCGCTATCACGTGGCTCTCTTCACGCTGGTGACCTTCATTCCAGGTATCTTGTTCTGGCCGTTTGCTCACGGTCTGGTCCATAGCTGGCGACAACTTGGACTTGTGATCTCATACTCCGTGCTGGGGGCGATACTCATTGTCATGGGCGCTGGCGTCTTTGTGCTGCGTCAGACGCTTCTGGCCGTGGAGTTCGGCCCGCCCGGCTGGTTGGGCTGGCCGGCCTTGCTGTGCTTTGGGACAGCCGTGGTGGTTGAGGTTCAGTGTCGTAGACATCTGACCCTGCGTACTTTGATCGGCATTCCCGAACTGTCGCCCACGCCGACCAGTCAGCCACTCTTGGACCAGGGTATCTATGCGCATTTGCGGCATCCCCGCTATGTTGTCGTGATCCTGAGTATCTGTGCGGTTACGCTCTTTACGAACTATCTGGCCGTGTACCTCCTGTGTCCTCTCGCCTGCCTTGTGTTGTATGGTATTACGCTGATGGAAGAACGAGAACTGGTCGAGCGTTTTGGGAATGCCTACGAGCAGTATCAACGCCGGGTACCGCGTTTTGTTCCCAGGATGCCCAAGCGGTAAGGGGAGGAGTATGGAAAAGTCGGTTCAATTCTACAGTGAAAGCGTCCCGATGGCGGGCGTCCTTTTTCTGCCTGAGAGTAGCCCTTCCGATAGGCCAAGACCCGGCATTGTCATATGCCACGGTTTTACTGCGGTGAAAGAAGTCCTGTTGCCCGATATCGCCCGGCGCGTGGCTCAGGCTGGGTATGTCGTCCTGACGTTTGATTACCGCTTCCTGGGTGCGAGTGGCGGAGAACCCCGTCGCCAGATCATCCCTATGCGGCAGATCGAAGATATCCGAAATGCGGTCACGTTCATGCAGCAACGGCCCGAGGTCGCTCCGGACCGGATTGGATTGCTCGGCGTCAGTCTCGGTGGGGCCAACGTCAGTTATGCTGCCGGGGTAGAAGAGCGGGTCAAAGCCACGGTGAGCGTCTGTGGCATCGGCGACTGTGGACGTTGGGTGCGTGACGCCTGTCATTTCTGGGAATGGCAGGCATTACTCCGACGCCTGGAAGACAACCGACGCGAGCGCGTCCTGACCGGGCAGGAGCAGTATGTTCAAGCCAATGAGATTGTGCCTGAGCCGGAGAGTACGGCCGCCCTGTTTGCACAGATTCTCGACCAGCATCCGCAGTGGAGCCGAGAGATCACGCTGACCTCGGGTGCAGCGTTGATTGCGTATCGACCCGAGTCCGTCGTGCATCAGATATCACCCCGCGCGATGCTATGGTTGCACGGCGACGCAGATGAGCGCGTATCCATGGAAGAGTCACAGTCCATGTATGAAAAGGCTGGAGAGCCCAAGAAGATTGTGATTCTGCCCGGCCTTGGCCATAGTGATATTCTCTCTGATCCCGGGCTTGACCAGAGTCTGCCGCTCATCAAAGAATGGTTTGAGGTACATCTCTAACAAGGAAATCGTATGCGTCAGGTCCGGCGGAATATTGTACTCTTCCTCATGCTCGGCTTTTGCCTGATATGTATTCCGCCGTACTCGGCGCAGGTGTTGTCTCAGGAATGGGGAAAATCGTTTAATCCGTATACGGGTCAGTGGGAAGACCTGAACCCACCAGCCCCTGAGCAGTCAAACCGTCAGTCGGAGAATGCTCCCGTGGAGGCAGCCGCGGCAGTGCCGCCACGACCCACCGATCCTGCGGCAGTGGCCGTGGAAGGACCGCCGCAGGAACCGGACTACACGAGTAAGGAAGCGGCTCTGCAAATACTGCAACACGAAACCGATGAAGCCGCCAAGTGGGTGTATGAACAACCGGACTGCCCGAGTATGCACTATCTCAAATCGCTGACCGGGAAAGACGTCTGCTCAAATCCCTTCGGAGACGATGTTGCGGTCAGTTGCCCGGCTGGCGCGTCGCTCGTCACGGACCACCACCCGGCCGGCAGCGACGCCTGCCGCAGTGAGCGGTCTTTTTGAATCGCTCCCTCGGCGTGTCCGTAATCCGTCAAGATGCCTAGACTGGACTCAACGCGATTGGCTGCCATCACTCTTGTCCGTAACTCTTGCAATTGCGACGCATTCCGTTGCAGGATGGGGAGACTCGTTAACGTGTTGTACCAATGGCATGAACCGGGTGGCTACGGGGAGGATGAGATGTAACCGCAACTGGCTCCCATGAGCCAAAGGAGGGTCCATATGGCAGAGTACGATCTGCTTATCAAGAACGGCACGATCATCGACGGATTGCAGGTGCCCCGCTATCGAGGCGACATTGCAATTCGTGACGGCAAGATCGTTGCCATGGGGAATATTCAAGGCTCAGCCACGCGTGTGCTTGATGCGACCGGCATGATCGTCGCTCCAGGGTTTATGGATATCCATACCCATTACGACGCGGCGCTCAGCGGTGGCACGGCCTGGGACCCGTATGCCACCCTGTCCGGCTGGCATGGCGTGACCACGGTGGCGATCGGGAACTGTGGCTTCGGTTTTGCGCCGGTGCGTCCGGAAGACCGTGACCGGGCGATGCGTCGTATGGAGCGAACCGAGTCCATTCCGTTGTCCTGTATGCAGACCGGCATGCGCTGGGACTGGGAGACCTTCCCTGAATATCTGGACAGCCTGGACCGTGGCGGACTGGGCATCAATGCCGCCTCACTCGTGCCCTACTCTCCGCTGCGCGCCTGGGTATTGGGCAACGATGCGGCGCGGGACCCGGACTATCAGACAACCCCGGATCAAATAGCAGAGCTGAAACATCTGTTGCGAGAAGGCTTGCAGGCCGGCGGCTTCGGCTTTTCCGCCAGCTTCAGTATGGCGAACCGCGACTATGACGGCGGCTATCTCCCGACCCATGTGGCACCGCGTGAAGAGTTTCTCGAAATGGCGTCCGTCATGCGCGAGTTCAACCGGGGTTCTATCGAGTGGACGATGGGCCATGCCTTGCAAGGGCTGGGGATGGACTTCCTGTTGGAGTTGGCCAAGACGAGCGGCCGGCCGGTAAACTGGAACGCGATTATCCACGACCCATCCTCACCCAATACCTGGCGCGAGCAATTGGCCTGGACCGAACGGGCGAATAAAGAAGCGCCGGTCCTGCCGGTCAATATCTGCATGCCGATTGAGTTTGAGTTTACGCTGGAAACCATCGGCTTGTTTGATCAGCTTCCGGCCTGGAACGAGGCTACGGTCGGCAGCCTGGAAGAGCGCCGCATGAAGCTGGCCGACCCCGGTCGGCGGGCGGCCCTCAAAGCCGATATGGAAAAGGCCCCGACCGTTATGCCGGGCGAGAATCCCGACGGGGAACAAGGGCAGTTGCGGATGTTCCGCTGGGAGGAGACCTTTATCGATGATGTCCACCTGGAAAAGAACGCCCATCTCAAGGGCCGCACTGTTGCGGAACTGGCCGAGGAGCAGGGCAAACACCCGATCGACGCGCTGCTCGACCTATCCGTAGAAGAAGACCTCAAAACCGAGTTTGCCATGCAGGGCTTCATCAATAACGATGAAGAAGCCCTGACCACCATTCTCAAACACCCACTCTGCCTGGTCGGAGCCTCAGACGGTGGTGCGCATACTAAGTTCCTGACCCTGGGTCGCTATCCGACCCACTTCTTGACCCACTGGGTGCGTGACAGGCAGATCATGACCCTGGAAGAGGCACACTGGCGGCTGTCGACCATGGTGGGCTGGGCGATTGGTATCCGGGACCGAGGCTGGCTGCGTGAGGGTATGCCTGCGGACATCGTGGTGTACGACTTGGAAAAGCTGGCCGTGCGACCGATGGAGACGATCAGAGACCTGCCCGACGGCGACTGGCGGCGGGTCCAAAAGGCTGACGGCTATCGGTATTCGATTATCAATGGGCAGATTACGTTTGAAGACGGTCAGTGCAGCGGGGCCCTGCCGGGTAAGATGCTGCGCAGCTATGATATGGCCGCCGGCTAACGCAACAGGAGTCAGCGACTCCCCCTCGGTTTTCACCGAGAAAAACGCCGGGTTTCGACCCGGCGTTTTGGTATGCCACGAGCATTCCGTTGCGGTGTCGCTCACGGAGGATTGTGGCGCATGACGTCTTCGGAACAACGAGTGATTGATGCGCTTGAAGCGCTGAGGTTGCCTTTTGAGCGGATAAGCATAGACCCGGCCCATGCCGATACGGCCGTATTTTGCGCTCACTATGGCTATCCGCCAGAAACCTCCGGCAACACGATTGTTGTGGCGTCCAAGAAAGAGCCCAAGCAGTTTGTGGCCTGTGTGGTCTTGGCGACAACCCAGCTTGATGTGAACAAACGGGTGCGCAAACTCATGGGGGTGTCCAAAGCGTCGTTTGCCTCGGCCGAGGAAATGCACGCGCTGACGGGGATGGAAGTCGGCGGCGTGACGCCGTTTTCGCTGCCCGCGGATATGCCCTTATACGTCGATACCCGGGTGATGAAGCTGGAAACCGTTATCCTGGGTGGTGGCGGGCGCAGCCTCAAGATTGGGATTTCACCAGAAGTTTTCCACAAGCTGGGGGCTGAGGTTGTCGCAGATTTAGGTATCCAGCGACCTGTGATAGAGACGAAAGCATAGGGCTCCGTCCGCATACGGGAGCAAAAGGAGGAAGACCATGGGTATTTTTCATATGTATACCGGGGGCGATGGACAATCACATATTGAGGAGCCGGCGTTAAGCGCCCAACCGAGTCAGGAAACGCCCCAAGCGACCCAGGAGATTTTCTTTCGAGAACTCCCAGTCGGCACCTTCATGGATTGGCATAATGCCCCCCGACGACAGTATGTAATTCTGTTACGGGGCCAGATGGAAATCGGCTTTCAGGACGGATCGGTCCAGCGCTGTGGCCCGGGGGATGCCGTGCTCGCCGCAGACCTGACTGGTGGAGGACATACGACTCGTGTGGTCGGAGACAGTCCGGCGGTGGTCGGTGTCGTGCCGGTGGCCGACTGAGCAGAAGGTTGGCTCGCCTGCCTTTTTGGGAGAGACAGCGCCTCCTTCTTTTGGAAAGACATGGAACCCAACAGCACCCTCCGCATCTTTGACGGTGCGGTGGCGATTATAACCGGCGGAGCCTCGGGTATTGGCCGCGCGCTGAGTGAGGCCCTGGGCCAACGTGGGGCGTGTGTGGTCTTGGCCGACCGTCAGATCGTGCTTGCCCAAGAGGTCGCGGCCGGTATCCAGGAAAGAGGTGGCAAGGCGTCCGCGGTTGAACTGGACGTCACAGACTCCACCGCGGTAGACCAGCTCGTCCGGGCGACGGCCCACGCGCAAGGCCGACTGGACTATATGTTCAACAACGCCGGCATTGCGATTGGGGGAGAGGTCCGGGTCTGTCAGATTGAGGACTGGGACAATGTCCTGAATGTGAATTTACACGGTGTGGTCAACGGGGTGCAGGCTGTGTATCCGGTTATGCTCAGCCAGGGCTACGGCCATATTGTGAATACCGCTTCTATGGCCGGCCTGCTGCCCATGCCAATGGCTGTCAGCTATGCGACAACAAAACACGCGGTTGTCGGTCTTTCCAAATCCCTCCGGGTTGAAGCCGCGTCATATGGTGTCCGTGTCAGCGTGCTCTGTCCCGGGTTTATTCGGACGCCCATCCTGTACGGCGGGAAATACGGCAAGAACTTGCAGCCCCTACCGCCAGAGGTCCAGGAAAAATTCATCCGGCAATACCGGCCCATGGACCCGGCTGTGTTTGCTGAAAAAGTGTTGGACGCGCTTGCCCGGAACAAGGCGTTGATCATTGTGCCGGGCTGGTGGAGGCTGTTGTGGTGGCTCAGTCGCCTCTCTTCCGCCTTGGAATTTTCTCTCGCCCAACGCGGCTATCGGGCGGCGCACAAGGCCATGCCGTCTGAGACAGATGCATAATGGGCTGTAAGCCCAAGTCAGGCGACCTGCTCAGTCCCGTTGGGATGGACCTCCGACAGCGGACACACGTCGCCTCTCTCTAAGCCGAGCGCACGAATAAAACGCCCATAGCCGACAAAAGCCGTAATCCGAAACCCGAGGTCTATGATCTCCGGTTCGGTGAAGTGCTGGCGCAGCTCGTCAAACAGTTCTGGTGACGCTTGGGTGTGATCTCCGGCTAACACGTCGGCATACCGAACGGCAGCCCTTTCGCGCGGGGTGAGAATCGTGCTGTCCTGATAAATTGACAGCTCCCCGATTTGTTCTTCCGTCAGACCTTGTTGCTTTGCCAAAGCAACGCGACCGTTGATTCAAAGGGCGCAGTCGTTGCGTTCCGCAACCTTCAAGCGCACCATCTCGGTCAGCTTCATATCGATGCTGCCGCGGGTCTCGAAGATGAGCGGGAAGTAATAGTTGACGAAAGACTTGAAGACCTCCGGAGCATGGGCGAATGCCTGCAAGAAGGCCGAGCCGCCATACTCCTTGTCATAGGTCTGCATGATCTGCTGAACATCAGGGTCGATCTGCTCAAATGGAACCGGACTGACATGCACCATAACACTCCCTCCTTACTCAGCTTGTGTGTACTCCTTCTGGGGGTAGGGAAGCAAGGGGAACTTTTTCAGTATCTCTCCGGTCTCGTGACGCCAGGACAGGAATAGTTTATGAAAGACGAACCCGTGTACACTACCGCACGCATCTCAAAGGAGGGCGTATATGGATAAGAAGATTGGTTTTATCGGTCTGGGCGCTATGGGGAAGCCTATGGCCACGAATCTTGTCAAGGCCGGGTTTGACCTGACGGTGTATGATCTTCGCCCTGAGCCTATGCGGGAACTCGAAAAGCTCGGGGCCAAGGCGGCCCGCTCGACGCACGAGGTCGGGGCACAGTGTGACATTATCGAGACCATTGTGGTCGATGATGCTCAGGTCGAAGAAGTTGTTTTTGGTACAACTGGCAATGGGGTATTAGCCGCTGCCCGTCCGGGCTCAATTATTGTGATTCATAGTACCGTTCATCCCAAAACCTGCCAGCGGGTCGCGGCGGCGGCCAAAGACAAAGGCGTCGGTGTCCTGGATGCCTGTGTGAGCGGGGCTGAGTCCGGCGCGCAGGCCGGGACCCTCTCAATCATGATCGGCGGGGAGGCCGCCCTGGTGGAGACCTGCCGTCCGGTGTTTGACGTCATTGGTCAGACGCTCTTTCACGTCGGTGACGTGGGGATGGGTGAGGTAGCCAAGATCGCGAACAACCTCATGGTAATTGTCAATCAACACAGTACGCGCGAGGGCCTGCGGCTCGCGCGGCTCGCCGGCATCGAGCCGAAAAAGATGCTTGAAGTCATTAGGGCCAGTTCGGGCGATAGCTGGGCCGCTCGGAATTGGGAGCTGCTGCGTGACATAGCCGTAGACTATCCTGGTGGGCCCGCGGGTATGGCGAAAGTCGGCTATAAAGATATCTCTCTGGCGGTGACCGTCGGCCATGATGTTGGGGCAGCGCTGCCGATTACCGCCTTGGCATCGCAGTTGATGGATGGCCTGTTTCTGAAAGAAGATTGATCCGTTACAGTTCAGATGTCCAGGCCGTACAGCCGCGCCGCGTTGCCCGCTACCATTTGGTGGACCTCCGTCTCGGGCACCCCGGCAAAGTCTTTGTCAATCTGTTTCCGGGAGTAGGGAAATGTCCCCTCTGTATGCGGATAGTCCGCGCCCCACATGAGCCGATCAATGCCGAGCATTTCGCGGGTCAGGATTCCGGCCCGATCATCTTCAAAAGTGGCCCAGAACTGACGCTGAAAATAGGTGCTTGGAGCCGCGTCAAGCCGAGGCTCCATCCAACGTCGATGATCCTGCCACCAGTGATCCATATAGGTCAGCACGGAGGCAATCCAGCCGACTCCGCCCTCGACAATAACAAAACGGAGTGTGGGATAGCGTTGTGGGACGGCACTCCAAATCAGATCGGCCATGGCTCGCATGGTCATCCCGACCTTGCCGTCAACGAGTCCCACGCCAAAGCCAATCCGCTCGAACTTGACAAGTAACTCCTCTCCCGTGCCTGTCCCGGCGTGGGCAGAAATCGGTAGGTTCAGATCCTGTAGCGTCGCCCACAGTGGCTCATAGTCCGGATGGGCGTACGGTCGTTCCTCAACCTCAGTTGGAATGGATACGGAACGGAGCCCTTTCTTGGCTACCCGCTCAGCTTCTTCGCAGGCCCATTCGATCGGTCCGCGCAGGGGTAAGAATCCAGCGCCCAAGAGTCGGTTCGGGGCGGTTGCGCAGAATTCGCTCAGCCAGTCATTATACACCCGCATGATTTCTCGCTGATATGCTGCGTCACGAATATAAAAGAAGTGGAGGCCCAACATACCGGGATAAATCACCTCGGCCCGGATATGATCCAAATCCTGATCGGCCAAACGCGCCTGTGGGTCCCATGCCCCGGGCCGCGTGTCGGCGTGCCGATGTCCGAGAGAAGAAGTGATTGCTCCGGCAATTTTATCTTCTATCATGACGCCTTCGAGGCCCACCGGGAGGGGCGCCAAGCCGTCAATCACGTAATAGTCGGCGTCCGGGCGCGACTCGACTCGTGGTGCCCGGTCGCGAAAGCGTTTGTCCATCCTGGTTGTCCACAGGTCGGACGGCTCAACAACGTGGCCGTCGGCAGAGACATAACCCTCCGCTACTTCTATTGACATACAGAGCCTCCCTTTTGGCATAGGGCATAGGCAAGGCTTCGGTCGCTGTCAAGTCAAGTTGAGCATCGGTGGAAAAACCTACTGCTGCATATCAGGCAGGGAATCCAGGCTTTTTTCTCTGACTTCGGAGATGGCTCAGACGCCGTGACGGGAGTACGAGAATCGCTTGTACTATTGACCTTGGGTTTCTCGAAAAGAGAAGTGTTTGAATCCTTTCGGTTGCCCTAGGGTTGGCCGTCTTTGAAGAGCGACATAAAAACCGAGAATGGGGCGTAAGTATGGCTGATTGTCGATCTTGTAAACGAACTGCCTGAGCGTGGGTTCCATTGTCCCTCCTGTGGATTGCTGGTGCGGTGGAGAAGGTGCGGAGATATTCTCGAACTCGATGCACGTTTCTGTGTGAGTTGCGGTACAGCCACAGAGGAATCCGAGATGACGGAAGGACTCAATGATGGAAGAGGAAAATTCACAGGTTCTACGCATAACGTCGTTGAGTTTGAAGAGGACACTAGAAGCCGCCGTTTCCGAGCGAGTGTCTCTGATAGGGCCATTGATAGTATCAGTGGCCCATTGGCTTTCTTTTTAGCAAATCGAACCGGAGAACAATTCAAAAGACGGCGGCGTCTCTCTGCTGGAGGTGTAGATAATTCCCAGAGTTCCTTGCTTGTGCCATCATGATACGGAGATTAGTTGAGACCTTCATCATTGAATTGTATGAAGCGAAGGGAAAAGCAGAAGAGATACAGGACGCAGAGTAAATCTCGTACATGGGGAACGGAAGTCCGCCCGGCCTTAACCGAAAAGATGATTTGTTTGGTTTTTGCGCCGGCCACGTCATCATGAAAATAGAGCCGGCCGTCGATGCCTTTGTCTGCGCCTTTCTTCTGTTCAACAGGACGGTCGCCCACTAACCCCAAGGCCCACCACTGAAACTGAAAGGGATCGTCTTTCCCTAATACTTCTACGTCCGGGAGGGACACCGGCTCACCAATCACCTCATAGCTTTGGGTGATGTCATCGCCAAACGTGTCTCGCAAACGATGCTTGATAAGACCACCGGCAAGGTGAGTGATATCAATACCGGTCCAGGACCGTTGCAACTTCTGGGCGGTGGCAATGGCCGTCCCACAACCGCAGAAGGGGTCTAACACAATGTCGCCTTTGAAGGGCGGATCGAGGTACCCCAAGTCTACGGACTCGTCTTGGATATAGCGGTGTAAGACCTCCAGGTTGTCGCCATAGTAGAGTTTGTTTTTCGTCATCCCACGCTCTCCTCAAAGAACAGGGTATCGGATTGGGGTCGGTGTGTCGCATGGGTGATAGCAAGCTGTCCCGATTTGACACACGGGCAGGCATAGTACCAAAGTGTCAGATATGGCAGTACTCAGCGGAGCATAGATGCCATTCGGAAGTGGTCGAAAACGTACAATCTGAAGGAGGCTAAATGATTACGCTCTACCATGTCCCCGGCGCGCGTTCGACGCGCTCTCTGTGGCTGTTGAACGAACTTGGCATTGAGTTTGAACTGGTTGAGATGTCCTTTGATCTCAAGGTGCTGCGTGCGCCTGAGTATCTGGCTATCCATCCGCTTGGCCGGGTGCCCTGTCTGGTTGACGCGGGTCAAACGATTTTCGAGTCGGGCGCGATCGCGCAGTATTTATGCGAAAAATACGACGACGGCCGACTTGGGCGTGGCCCGGATCATCCGGAGCGGTATGAATGGTTGCAATGGATACACTACGCCGAAACCGTCGCCGTTCATGGTGCCAGCCTGGTCCAGCAGTCGGTCTTCATTCCCGAAGAACAACGTTCGCCTATTGTTCAGAAGTTAGAATCTCGTCGCTTGGAAAAAGCGGTTGAGGTGTTGGACAACCACCTCAAGGATCGGGACTACTTGCTCGCCAGCGGATTTTCTGCCGCCGATGTGAACGTTGGCTACAGTATCCACCTGGGAGCCCAGTTTGTCAGCTTTGACGCCTTCCCCACGGCGATGCAGTATTACGCCCGACTGCGGGAACGCCCGGCCTTTCAAGCCGCGCTGCCCAAAAAGGAGGAATAAGGTCCGGCTGGACCGGAACGACGTTCACTCGCTAGCGCGGCGGCAAGAGTCGGGCGTCCTGGAAGCGTTTGAAGCACGCCCGGAAATTATCCTCAGTATCCAGGCATTCGTGAAAGCCGGCCTGACGTAGTTTGATGGTACTCACCAGCATGGGCGGTGGAGACTGATTCCTGCTACCATAGCCGAAGGTAAAATCGGCCAGGATAAAGGACTGGCCCACAAACTCCTGTAAGCTGGTTGGCGCGTGGAGATCGTATTTCTTCACAATCGCTGCCCACTCGGCTTCGCACTTGGGCATCTCTTTCGCCAGGGACAGCGGCTCCGCTGGACCGACCTCCATGCCCAGGGCATCCGCAATAGCGGGCCACACATTCTGCCACACAAAAACATCACCATTCGTGATGTTAAAAATTTCGTTCTGGGCGTTCTCGGACATCCCGGCCCACTCGCACGCCCGGGCAATCATGCCGGCATCAATCGCCTCGACAACAAAAGGCGGACCACCGGGAAAGGATAACGGCAGCCCAGCCTCACGGCGTATCGCCGCATACACCCCCAGAGCGGGAATGACGTTCATATGGCTGCCCAGCGATTGGCCCAGGATGAGCTGCGGTCGCCATACCGTCCAGTGCCAGTTCTTACCCGGCTGACGCGCGCGCAAATAATCTTCTTGCAGCCAGTAGAAGTTCTCGTGCTGGTGGCGCGGCCAGCGTTCGCGGGCCGGAACGGGAAAGGGTTCAATATGGACGCCGTAGGCTTTTGTGCCCTGGAGTAAGGACACGTGCTGAAGGTCTTGGGCAACGGCTTCGAGTGGAGAGAAGAGATTGTCCAGCATGGCCAGATTGGTTTCCATCTGGTCTTGCTGAAACCAGCCGTCAACCAGCCCCGGCTTTTCGTACAGCGCTGCATAGATCAGATGGGTCACGTCCGACATGCGGCCAAAGACTTCCGCACAGCGGGTTGTATCCGTCAGATCGACCGAGATGACCTCAGCGCCTTCGAGTCCGTCAGGGATACGGCGGGAAACCCCAACCACGTCCCAATCGTCCTGCTGCGCGAAGTGCTCAACCGCGGCGTAGCCAACCAAACCGGACGCACCTGCCACCAACATCTTCTTCTTGGGCATCTTGCTTCCTCCTGGAGAAAGGACAAACCTACTCCGGTGCGGTTATATACCGCAAGCGGAGTTTTCTCTCCTCAAGTTTTCTGCCATGTTAGCAAGCGATGAAAGAGCACAAAGCCGCACGTTCTTTTGTGATGAAAAGCGGAGCGCCAGGGAGGTGGATGTCCAGAAGACAATGGCCGGGACCGTTTATTCTCAGTCTGCTGCTGGGCTTGCCTGTTCTCGCTTCTGCCGAAGAACCGCCGCGTGAGCAGATTGGTGCAGTGCTGGGACAGCCCGTGTATAGAGACCAGCTCACGGCCAAGGAGGGCGTGGCGCTCTCGAACGAACTGCACAATCTGTTCAGCCATCCGGTGATGCAGCAGTATCGCGCGGCCCACAAGAATGCGCTTCACCCCACGGAGCGCGAGGTCTCGACCGCGACTGCGCATTTTGATGGCTGGCATAATGAACGTCTCAAGGCTCAGAACCATCCGCTCAAAGACCGCCGGGCGGAGATCGAACAGGCGCTTGCCCAGCCCGGGCTGACGGCGGAGGAGAAACAACGGCTTGAGGACGAACGGCAGGCGATTAACATCCAGCTCAGACCGCCCGGACGACGTTTTGCTGGCTGGCTGGTCGCCAACTGGAAACTCCAGCGTCATTTATACAAGGAATATGGCGGCGGGCGAATCTTATGGCAACAGGCCGGGCTTGAAGCCTTTGACGCCATGCATACCTGGCTGAAGCAGCGTGAGAAGATGGGGGATTTTACCATCTCCGACCCGCTCCTGCACGCACAGTTCTATGCCTACTGGACGACAGTGGACCACGGCCCGTCGCTGAGTGACGATCCGCGTTTTATTGAGCAGGAATTTCTGAATCCGTATTGGTTGCGGCCGTTTATCGGCGATTCGCTGCAGAAGAACCTGGAGGCTGACCAGCGCTGACGACAGCGCCCCGTCTGCGCTATGCCAACACCTCGTTCTGAATGACCTGGTCCAGCGTCTGCCGCTTGCGGATGAGCACTGGCTCTTGCTCCGGACCGCGGTAGAGCACCTCCGGCGCTTCCGGAAACGAGTTGTAGTTTTTGGAACTCATGCCGGAGCAATACGCGCCCGAGCCTTCAATGACCAGATAGTCGCCAATAGCGGCGTCACGAAGCGCGCGGGGTTCCAGCGCTTCCGGGTCGCCAGCCGAAGGCGTCAGGATATCTCCGGATTCACAACAGTGGCCGGCAACAATGGCGTCCATGGTCGGTCGTTGCTCCTGCTCGGCTGCCCCTGTTGCCGGGACAACAACGAGGGGATGCTGCGCGCCATACATGCTTGGCCGCAGCACCTCGGTCATGCCGCTGTCGATCTTGAGAAAGTCATAGCCGTCTTTCCCCGTGCGGGTCCGGTCCTGGATCGTGGTAATCACGCTGCCAGCATTGGCGACCAGATATGTCCCCGGCTCGACTTCCAGTCGGATTCTTCTGCCCGTGGCTTCTCCAAAGGCCACAAAGGTCTGGACCACCGGTTGACCGACCTCTTGCAGGTCAGTTGAGGTTTCGTGGCTCATCCGTCCCACTTTATATCCACCACCGAGGTTGAGCGTGTGCGCATCGGGAAAATGCTCTAACAAGCCGATACTCATACCTGCCACATGCTGCCACACCTCGGGGTCTGAGCCCGAGCCAATATGGGTATGAATCCGGATGACCTTGAGCCCATGCTGTTGGACAATGGCCTGGACGGCTGCTCTGTCCCCGTGCCAAATACCAAAACTTGCCGCCGGGCCACCTACATTGGTCCGGTTCGTCCCGCCAGAACCGAGACCGGGGTTGAAACGGATGCCGATTTCCTGGCCTGGAAAATGCTCACCAAAATAGCGTAACTGAGCCAGCGAACAGGCGTTGAATGCGACACCGGCTACGTGCAAGGCCTGAAAATTCTGCGGGAATTCCTGGGCGGTCAGGGCGATCTTCTGGGCGGCGATGCCGGCTTTCATGGCCCGTTCGACCTCAAAGCCGGAGCTGGCGTCAAAATAGAGCCCCAAACGGTCAAACAAACGTAAAATATTGCCGTTGGGCAGGGCCTTCATGGCATAGCGCGCTGTCAGACCGAAAGCGTTTGGAAAGTGCAACACCTCTTGTGCTGCCCGCGTGAGTCGCGCCTCGTCGTAGACATACACCGGTGTCCCAAACTGCTGGGCGATTATCCGTACTGCGCTGTGAGAAAGAAAACCGGTTGTCTCAATGGCTTGCATTGACATTGTGCTCCTCTGTATAGCGGAAAGCAGATAATTGTCGAGGGTGGGCAGCCGGCTGGGACCTTAGCGGCAGACGATGCCGTCGTTGTTGGCGTCGTGCATGTAGGGATAGGCCGGATGGCCCCGGCGCACCGGGGCGATGCCGTGGCGGCGTGCTTCGGCGCAGGTGATGCGGCCATTGCCGTTATCGTCGTACTGCCCGAGTACGCTGGCCGGGTGGGTCCTTGAGGGTCTCCGCTCCCCGGCCCCTACGCCCCAGAGGCCCCGGCCAGCCTGCTGGGCCTCGCGTTCATAGCGCTGGAAGCGGTCTCTATAGCGGAACGGGAAGCGTTTTATCAGTCTGCCATACCCATGCTGAATGAGCATCTCGTTGACGAAGACGCCGTTCGGCAGATGAACATAGGCCAGAGTGCGCCCGTACTTATCCGTTCTCTGCTGGTCGTATTGAAGATGTACCTGCTTGCCTTCGACGAGTCGCCGCATGAACCCGCTCGCCTCCTTGCCGAAGGGCGCGTCCCATTCGGGGGTATCGACCCCAATGAGTCGGACTTCCCCAACGCCTCGAACCTGGAGTGAGTCGCCATCAATCACCTTCTCCACGACTTGGGCCTGAGCGGGGGCTGATACGAGACAGGTCAAAACGACTACCAGGCTGAGCCAGACGCCGGACGCCGCCTTGTGCTCAGCCCATGGGTTCGGTATGCCTGTTAATGGAAGAAAGGTGTTTCTAACCATAGGAGGATGGCGAAAAAGGAGGTCGTCTTATGACTCATCCCCAACCCGTTCGCGTTCATCTGATTGTCGGTGGGTTTCCGCCGGGCTCTCCGGCCGGACACGATATGGACTATGCCCGACTGCGGCTTCTTCAGCTTTTACGCGAGCGAACCACTGTCACGACCTCGGTCAGCGGGGACTTTAACAACATAGACAAATGGCTGCCTGGGTGTCAATTGCTGGTGACCTATGTCGCCGGCCCTTTCCCCAACGAAACCCAAAACAGATTCCTCCGCCAGTGGCTCGAAGACGGCGGGCGTTGGCTGGGACTGCATGGGACGAGTGGCGGAAAAGCCGCTCCAGTCGGCGCTGATAGGCGCGTGCGCAAGATGGTCAAGGCCGACCATCACGCGACCCTGGGCGGTTTCTTTCTGAATCATCCGCCGCTACGGAAGTTCCAGGTTGATGTGGTCAATCAGCAGCATGTCCTGACCAAGGACCTGCCCGCTTCGTTTGAGGTCATGGACGAGCTGTATCTGATTGAACTCCAGGAGCCGGCGACTTCGGAAATTCTCTTGACCACCGAGTTGGCAAAAGACCCGTCCCCTCCAGGGTTTGGTTTTGTGTACGACGAAGACACCGCTCTGCAACCGGATGAAAAAACACGAGTGCTGGGCTTTACCCGAGCGTTGGGCAGGGGGAGTGTCGCCTATATTGCGCTGGGACACTGCCATGCGACGACCAGCAATATGCAGCCGTTTGTTGATGAGAGTGTCGATATTGCCAGAACAACGCCTCAGGTCTTTCGCGGCTCGTGGGACACTCGGCCGTTTGAACAACTGCTCCGCAACGGAATCGAGTGGGGCTGCGGTCTCAGCGCCTGATGCCGACGGTCGTGACACCAGCAGCATTTTCACTTGAGGGAAAAATCGCGCTGATTACCGGTGGGGGACGCGGGCTGGGTCTGGAAATCGGCCGGGCCTTCGGGCGACATGGGGCACAGGTGCTCGTCAACGGCCGTCGCCGGGTTCAGCTTGAGCGGGCTCTGGCTACCATTACCGCCGAGGGTGGCAGGGCCGAGGCGCTGGTGTGCGATATTGCCGATGAAGGGGCAGTGTCTGCCGCCTTCCAACACATTCGAGCCACCTACGGCCGGCTCGATATTCTGGTGAACAACGTTGGCCGGCGCGATCGTCGGAAACTCTTTGAATTTGAGTTGAATACGGTCCGCCAACTCATTGACGTGAACCTGCTTGCGCCGTTCAATCTCAGTAGGGAAGCAGGCCGCCTGATGATCGAGCATGGCAGCGGACGCATTATTAACATCACCTCAATCGCCGGTCCGATTGCCAATAGCGGGGACGCCGCGTATACCGCGACCAAGGGTGGTCTCGAAGCACTGACGCGGGCTTTGGCGGCTGAACTGGGTCCGTCCGGTATTACCGTCAACGCCATCGCGCCGGGCTTTTTTGCTACCGAGACAAACAGCGAGCTTGTTGCGGACCGAAAAATTGCCGGCATGCTGAAACGGCGGACTGCTCTCGGACGGTGGGGTGATCCCGCGGAAATCGCGGGGGCGGCAGTCTTCCTGGCCTCGCCGGCGGCCTCGTATATCACTGGACAGGTGTTGGCGGTTGACGGTGGCTACCTGGCCCATTTCTGATGGTTGATTTTTTTCTCATCTGCCTGGCATAAATGAAGAGACGAACTCGCGAGCTGCGGCCAGCCGGTCCAGCCATGTGGGAGGAAGAGCGATGACGCTTCAGATTCAGCCATTAAGTGATGCCCTCGGGGCTGAGGTAGCCGGTGTCGATTGGACACAGCCGATCAGCGATACGACCGTCGTGGCCATCAAAGACGCCTTTTTGACCCATCACCTCGTGTGTTTACGCTCAGCACCGCTGATGCCGGCGGCCTTTGCCCGAGTCAGTCGGTATTTTGGAGAACCCCAGGTCCAGCTGCTGCGGAATATGCGGGTTGAGGAGGTCCCGGAAGTCTCGGTCTTTAATAGCACGTATAAAAAAGCGGAAGACAAACCGGCCGACTTGCTCTTCGACCGGCGCTCGGGTTGGCATACGGATGACTCCTATTTTGCGGTTCCGGCAAAAGTGACGCTCTTACAGGCCCTGGAAATTCCTGAACACGGCGGGGAAACCCGTTTTTGTAATGCGCGCGCGGCCTACGAAGATTTATCCACCGACATGAAAGCCCGCCTCGACAGCCTGCGGGCCATTCACAGCTATGACACCCTGCGAGCCCCGGCCCGAGCGGTGAAGCGCACCAAGGAAGAAGCGGCGGAAACGCCGGATGTCGTTCATCCCTTGATTCGCACCCATGATGAGACGGGCCAAAAAGCAATCTATTTTAACTCGAACCGGACTGACCGCATCCTGGAGATGGAACGGGAAGCAAGTGATGCGCTGCTCGATCAAATCCATACCCATATGACGCAGCCGCACTATCAGTACCAGCATGCCTGGCGGGTCGGGGATGTGCTCATGTGGGATAACCGGAGCGTGACGCACTCGGTCAATATGGACTTTCCTCCGGGCCAACGCCGTATCCATCAGCGTATTCTGCTCAAGGGCTCGGTGCCAGCGTAAGGAGACGAGAGTGGTGTCTCAGTTCCGCCTCGTCCTGCGGTCTGCGGCGTGTCCCCCTCACCCCAGCCCTCTCCCTCCAGGGGAGAGGGAGTAGACATTCCGGCCTGACCTGAGCGGCGCCGAAGGAGGAGGGCCAGGGAGGGAGATTTTCAAAGTGAGACACTGCCCAGACGATCAACCCCTCTATACGCTCTCTTCCCGTTACTGCTTTTGCCTCGGAGGTGGGTCCGGTGGACCCACCTTTTTTTTGTGGGGGCATATGGGGTAGGCTGACGAGACGAAAGGCTGGAGTACAAACTGTATGAAATTTCACGCGATTGCCTATTGTACGGTAGGGACCCGAAAAGAGATCGAAGGCGGCATGGCTGGCAAGCGGCCCGAGCTCTACCAGCGCATGCTCAAAGACCTCAAAGAATACGTCACGGTGTGTGACCAAGCCGGCTTTGAAGGCTTCGGGCATCCCGAGCATCACCTCCAGATCGAGGGCATGGAAGCCACCGGCAGCCCCGGTTTGCTGAGCATGTTTATTGGGCAGCACTCCACGCGCTTAAAGGTTGACGTGCTGGGCTATGTCCTCAACACCCACAACCCCCTGCGCGTGGCTGAGGATGTGGCCATGATGGATCATATGCTGGAGGGCCGCCTGAACGTTGCCTTCGTGCGTGGCTATCAGGCGCGCTGGGTCCAGAATTACGGCAGTCTGCCCGGCGTCGAAGCCGTCGGCCATTGGAATAAAAAACAAGCCTCCGATCTCAAAAACCGCCGAGCGTTTGAAGAATCGGTCGCGGTCATCAAGAAAGCCTGGAGCAACGATACGTTTTCCCATCGCGGCGAGTTCTGGCAGTTTCCACCTGAAGGCGCAAAGAATCCGCATCCCATGGAAGCGTATACGCAGTTCGGCGCCGGGGTGAAGGACGATATGAGCATAGAAGAGATCGGCATCGCGCCGCGGCCGTACCAGAAGCCTCACCCTCCGCTGTATGCCGGCTTTACTCATAATACGGAATCCATTCGCTATTGGGGTCGGGAAGGCGGGAAGCCGATTATCATTCTTCTGCACGAGGAGCTCTGTGCCCGCCTGCAAACTGTCTATCGAGAAGAGGCGGAAAAGGCGGGCCGGACAGTACAACCCGGCACCGAGCTGGCCTTAGGCGGCCAACTCGTGCTCAGGGAAGACCCCTCGGAAACGTCGCAGATCATGGCAGACACGCGCTGGTTCTGGGAAAAATGGGGCATTCCGTTTGGACTGGGGGTTGCCGAGCCGTTGATCGGAGACCCGGACAGCGTGTCGCGCAAGATCGAGCTGGCCCAAAAAATCGGGACGGACGAAATGTTTTTTCTGCTGGGCGATGGTCTCCTACCTCGGGATACCATTCTGCGCAGCTTCGAGCTCTTTGCCACCAAAGTGATGCCGCGCTTTACCTGATAGTGACGGAGAGGAAGCCGGATGCAGCATCCTGATCGAGACGGAGAACCCGACGAGCCGCGTTCGGCGTTTCCACGTATTTACGAGATTGCCCGGCAAATTCCCTACGGGCGGGTGGCAACCTACGGCCAAATCGCCCAAGTCATGGGACCGCCGGTGACTGCACGGGACGTTGGTGACGCCATGGCCGCCCTGCGGGACGGACAGCCGGACCCGCCCGTGCCGTGGCAGCGGGTCATTAATGCCCAGGGCAGAGTGAGCACCGGGCAACGTCAGCAGGCTTTGCTGGAGCAGGAAGGGGTTACTTTTACGGTCAAAGGCGTGACCGATCTCGGACGCTTTGGCTGGCAGGGCCCCGACCCGGATTGGGCCGAAGCGCACGGTTTCCATGCCCTGAAAAACGCGAGCGAGGAGAAACAACAGCTCGACCTGTTCTGAGGATTACAAGAGGAAAACGATGAGTACATTCAACGTCGATTTGCTCCGTGAGTCGTCCGACGACGGCCCGGTCACCATGCTCAACCTGATCAAGTATCGAACGCGCTCGCTTGACGGCGACGGAACGGGCAGAGCAGCCTACGCGCGTTATACCAAGCCGGTCCAGAAGCTCGTTGAGGAGCGAGGCGGGCGGGTGCTGTGGGCCGGGCCTGTCGCAGAAGCAGCCCTGCAGGAAGGTGGCGATGTGGACTGGGACTGGGCGATCCTCGTCTACTATCCAAGCCGCGCGGCGTTTATTGATATGGTGGAAAGCAAGGAGTTTTTAGCGGCAAATGAACATCGGCGGAACGGGGTTGAAAAGCACGTCATCATGGCGGCTCGAACCCTGCTGCTGGAAGGCCTGCCAGAGTAGTGAGTCTCAGGGTGTAAGACAGTCAACCGAAGGACAAGGAGGATATTATGAGTGAGGTCAAAATACCGGATAATCTGCCAAGCTGGATTGCAGACCATTTACAGCGCTACCTCGATACAGATGGCGCCGACGGACACATGTGGGATTCCGCGCCGGTTGGCGGCCCAGGGCTCCTCCCGACACTGTTGCTGACCACAACGGGGCGTCGGTCAGGCAAGCCGGGCATCATGCCCTTAATCTATGGCGAGGCTGACGGGAATTATATTGTGGTCGCGTCCAAAGGCGGCGCACCCAAACATCCCGGCTGGTATCTGAATCTGGCCGCAAACGCGGAGGTTGAGGTGCAGGTGCTGGACAGACGTTTTAAGGCCAAAGCCCGAACTACCAGCGGAGGTGAACGTGCAGCGCTGTGGGAAAAAATGGCGGCTATTTACCCGCCCTATAACGATTATCAGGCCAAGACCGAGCGCGAGATTCCGGTGGTGGTGTTAGAGCCGGTGGCGTAATACGCTACGACTTGTATCCGATATTATTGTGAGGCTACATGTGTACGCTCGACTTCGACACATGGTTTGCGGACTATCTTAGAGAAAGAACAGGGGAAGTGGTGCCTCGGTTGGATGAAGGGGAAGTGCGGCGTCTTTTAAAAGACAAGAATGCGGCCCGATTTCTAATTGCGTGGTCGTTACTGGAGTCGAATTGCTTTGGTGGTTATGCGAAAGGAAAGGATATTCCCGGTTACTGCCAGCGCCTTGCCAATAAGGAAGGTTTTGATCCCGTTTCCCTGAGTCCGATCATTGAACACTTTCACTCCAGGTATCAGGATAAAAAGCTTCTCTCAAACTTGATGTATAAGCACGACGAGCCGAGCATTAAGACGCTTCTCAAAAAACCTCTTGATAAGTTGTCAGACTGCGAGAAGGTATTCTTAATTGTCGTAGTAGTCTACCGGTATCGAAATAATATTTTCCATGGTTCAAAAGGTGTGGAATCGTGGCTCAAATACAAAAAGCAAATCGGTTACTGCATACAAATAATGCAGTCCTTGATAACGCACGCTACTAAAAAGGAGAAATTAGCATGAGTGACGAAATGCGTCGGGTCCTGGATGAAGCCGCAATCCGCCGGGTGATTGATCGCTACTGTCATGCGGTCGATCGTGGCAACGCGGATGATGTGGCCGCGCTCTTTCATCCCAACGGACGGTTAGTGGTCAGCCTTGAAGAGAATGATGGCTATAACGGTCGTGAGGCTGTGCGCGAGTGGTATGCGAACTACCACAAATACTTCCGGGCGAAACTAACCCACCTCCGCCACAAGATATCCAACATTCAGATTGACCTGAACGGAGACGAGGCGCGGGTGGTGTCCTATATGGACGCCGACCTCATCGCCAAAGACGAAACCACACCCCGTCAGGCAATTGGTCGATATGACGACCGCTTTGTCCGTGATGGCGGGGAATGGTACTTCGCCGAACGTGCGATTGTTGTGTATTACGCAGACGAGCGGCTGGCTGAATTGTTGAGTGCTGATTCGTAGACTATGAAGAAAACCTGGAATTCCCTAATGCCGAGATTCGGTTGAGAGAGATATCAATAGTGATACTATAGGGCATGTCCAAGGTTCAGGTGATCCTGCGCCAGATGAGACAGAATCCAAAGGGGGTTCGTTTCAGTGATCTCTGCAAAGTCTGCGATTCTTACTTTGGTGAAGCTCGTCAAAGAGGTAGCAGTCACAGAATATATAAGACGCTGTGGCACGGCGCAGGGATGCCTTCCAGAGATTAGCCCCGTGTAGGTAGCAGTCACAGAACATATAAGACGCCGTGGCACGGTAATCCTCGGGTCAATATCCAGAATGATAAGGGTCTGGCCAAAGTCTATCAGGTCAGGCAGATACTCAGGGTGATAGAGAGGCTAGAGGAAGAGCATGGCTCTCAAAGATGACCATTACACCTATCGAGCCACCTGGTCTGAGGAGGACCAGGAATATGTTGGCTCGTGTGCAGAATTCCCGAGTTTGAGTTGGCTAGCCAAAGGACCAGAATCCGCCTTAAAAGGAATTCGGAAGCTGGTTGCCGAAGTCGTAGCGGACCTGACTATGGAAGACGACCCTGTGCCCGAACCGCTGGCGGTCAGAGAATACAGTGGGAAGTTTCTCGTCCGTGTCCCACCTGAGGTGCACCGCCGGTTAGCGATCCAGGCCGCGGAATCCGGGGTGAGCCTCAACCGGCTTGCGAGTGCAAAACTCAGTCAGTAAGAAAAGTCGGATCAAGCCTCCCCCAAGCCATACAAGCGCGCACAATTCTCCGCGACAATCGGTCGGGCCTCATCTGCGGGGACAGCCGCCAGATGCTTCTCCAAGAAGCGCTGGGATTCGGGCCAACTGCTGTCGAGGTGGGGAAAGTCTGACGACCACATGATACGGTCCACACCGATGAACTCGCGCAGCATGACGCCTGGCAGGTCATCAATAAACGTCAGATAACAGTGCTCGTGCCAATACTCGCTGGGTAAGCGTTTGCACCTGACCATGGGATCTTTCGCCATAGTGCGGCGATGATAGCCCCAGTCCAAACGACCCAGAAAATTGGCGGCCCACGACAGTTCGTTCTCGGCGGAAATCAGCTTCAAACCCGGATGGTGGTCAAACACGCCCTCCAGGATAAACGTGCCAAACGCCCGCGCCATGCGTACCGGCAGGACCGCATAGCCGACCGCCGCGCTCTCTTCGCCCGTTTCATCCCGCGTCCAATTGGTGTTGGCATGGCCGGAGGCAATAATATGCAGACTGAGCGGCATGCCGAGTTCGGCCAGCGTCGTCCACAGCGGGTCCCATTGGGCTGCCGAATAGCGTGAACCGTCAGGCGTATCCTGCGGCAACAGCACCCCAACCAGCCCCTTTTCCTTGGCTCGTCGGCACTCCCGTATTGCCCAGTCCACATCAAAGACCGGTATGATGGCAATGCCGAATAATTCCCGCGGATGGGTGCTGCAAAAATCGCTCAGCCAGTCATTATACGCCTGGCAGACGGCCTGTTGCAGGTCCGGGTCGGGGATGCCAAAGGCCCGCATGGCGTAATTCGGATACAGCACCTCGGCATCCACCCCGTCCTGCCGCATATACTCCACCCGCGCATCCGGGTTCCAATCGTTTGTGTCCGTAGCGTAGCGTTTATCGCCCTCTGCTGCCGCGGCGTAGGCCCTTTCGCTATTTCTTGCCACCGCACCCATCGGGCGTTTTGCGATATGCGACGGCATACCCTCGCACACCCAGATATCTCCTGTGGATTCCGAAATAACACGAGGCCCGCGGTCTTTATAGGCGTGGGGCAGATAGCATTGCCACAGGTCAGGGGGTTCGATGGCGTGCGAGTCAGCCGATATGACACGATACTGCTTCATCATCCATTCCTTCCTTCATCTGGAAGATTGAGAATTCCTGAGTGATTGATGGTCACTCTAGCCTATTGCCGTATGCCCATGTCAAGCGTCCGGCCTGGTCGGAGCCGGGTGTAGCTTGAAAAAGACACCGGAAGTTTCTATCCTCCGGTAAAAAAGCGAAGGGAAGCAGGTATGCCGATATTCGAACGTGACGAGACCAAGTTGTATTACGAAGAGCAGGGCACGGGATTTCCGATTTTACTCATCGCACCGGGAGGGATGCGTTCGTCCGTGTCTTTTTGGGAGAAAACCCCCTGGAACCCGATTGAGCAGCTTGCCCCCAGCTATCGCGTGATCGCCATGGATCAACGCAACGCCGGCCAATCAACCGCCCCGATCAGTGCCGAGGATAGCTGGCATACCTACACGGCAGACCAACTGGCATTGATGGACCATCTGGGAGTCGAGACCTTCCATGTGGCCGGGATGTGCATCGGCGGACCCTACTGCATGGGCCTCATCCAGGCCGCGCCGCAGCGGGTTGCGTCGGCCATTCTCTTTCAGACGATTGGGCTGTCCAATAACCGCCAGGCGTTTTTTGAGATGTTTGATGGCTGGGCCGCCGAGTTGAAACCGGGGCGGCCTGACGTGAGTAACGAGGTGTGGGAGGCGTTCAAAACAAATATGTACAGCGGCGACTTTCTCTTCAACGTCTCGAAAGAGTTTGTCTCCCAGTGTCAAACGCCGCTCTTAGTCCTCTTGGGAGACGACCTCTATCACCCACAGGAGACCTCCCGCGAGATTGCCGCGCTCGCCCCACAGGCAACGCTGGTTGAGCACTGGAAAGAGCCTGCGCATCACCCGGCTGCCAAGCAGGCGGTTGAGCGCTTTCTGGCCGAGCACACACCAGCATAGGACAAATGATTGCCGGTGCAGGCTCCCGTGTCGCAGGCAGGGTTATCGCTTGCGTGTGAATTGAACGGCGGTTGTGCTCTAGCGCATGGGGAGCGATTTTGAACTCCTCGGCGAATGAACGTATATTGAAATTATCGCCGTCAATCTGTCCATCCGCGAGCGGCGGCGATTGAGGGAACAATTCGGTGGGCGTCGGTGGCGTACGCTCAAAGATATAGGCCGCGTGCGTTTCCCCAACCATGAGGTCCACCTGGCAGAGTTGCACTGGTATGAAGCTCATGGCGTTGGTCGGCAGAAGATGAAGGTCAAACGAGTCTTAGATTAAGGCTGGTATATATGACAACAGAGACATGTGAATTCGCCATTTGCGTGACAAATGAAAGCTATGAAGACCTGGAGGTCTGGAAGGTGTACCAAGTCCTTCCAGACCAGAAGGCGGCAGAGGTCGATTGCTTACGCGTGATTGATGAGTCAGGGGAGGACTACCTCTATCCGACGAGTCGTTTCGTCCGGGTAACATTTTCTGATGATGTGCGAACTCGGCTGCTTGCGACGGCGCGGAGGGCGCGTGTTAAGACGGTTTGGCAGTGGATGGTACCCGCCTATAGGCAGAGAACAACTCTTTATCAAAGCGGCAGGCTAGCTCGCCCCGTGTCGTGGCGGCGGTACGCCGTTCAGCCAATAGTTCCCAATGGCGTGATATTTCCAGCGTACGGGATCGTGCAGGGTATGGGTACGGGCGTTGCGCCAGTGACGGTCCAGGTTGTACTCCTCCAGGGTTGAGCGGGTACCGGCCAACTCAAACAACTTGTTTGTTGCCAGCAGAGAAACTTCCGTGGCCATGGCTTTTGCCTCCGCCACGGCAACCGAGGCTTGAGAGACGTTCTCCTGGGTTGGTGAGGCGACCGCCGCGTCCACAAAACGGCCCGCCCGTTCGAGCAAGGCGTCCGAGGCGTGCACCCGGACCTCAAGCTCGCCAATCTGATGGATCGTGTACGGATCTTCGTAGCCGTGCTCTTGGCCGCTATCGATCCACGGACGCGTATACTGACGGACAAAGGTGATCGTCTCGGCCAGGGCCGTGCGGGCGATGCCGGCATCGACTGCGGTATGAAAAATTTGGGCGACGGCGCCCATCGGGGTGGGCCGCTCAAACGCGGCCTGGTGGTCGATAATGTGAAAAGGCTCGACTGCGACATTCTCGAACACCGCGGTCCCGCTGGCCGTGGTCCGCTGGCCGAAGCCTGACCAGTCATCGATGATGGTGACCCCCGGCGCATCACGCTTGACAAAGACGATGGCAATCCGGCCCTGGTTGTCCTTGGCGACAGCCGGTACCCAGTGGGCAAACAGCGCACCCGTGGAATAGAATTTCTTGCCGTTCAGGAGGAATGTGTCGCCGGAGGCCGTGAGACGCGCCTGAAAGTCAAAGACCGTTTTGGTGCCGACCTCGACAAAGGCATTCCCAAAGCGATCACCCTCCAGCACCCGGCTAAAGAAGAATCGCTTTTGCTCCTCGGTCCCATCTATTCGGACGGCTTCGACCATATAGTAATGGTTCTGTGGAATCTGGCCTAAAGAAGAATCTGCGGCGGAAATGATGGCCGTGACTTCGGCCGCGGTAGAGAAGGATACTTCCGCCCCACCATAGGCTTTCGGGATGGTGATGCCCCATAAGCCGCTCTGCGAGAATTCGTCCAATTCCTTACGCGGCAGGCGGCGCTCACGGTCGCGCTCGGCCGACTCCTGCTGAAAGCGCTCGGCGAGACGGTGGGCCACTGCTAGGGCTTCCTGCTCGTCACGAATGATGTGGGCGGGAGCCGCAACCCGCGGCATTGGCGCGGCGACTCGAAGAGCTTGATCCGGTGTGGCGGTGGTTTGCGAGGATGCCTGGCTCATATACTCTCCTTGACTTCTTCTTTTATAGCCATGCGTGGCGTGGTGGCTGGATGTTATTCAGATAGTAATTGCCGATTGCCTGAAACTTCCACCGGACGGGATCGTGCAGCGTATGCGTGCGGGCGTTGCGCCAGTGGCGATCCAGGTTGTACTCCTCCAAGGTTGCGCGGGTGCCGGCGAGTTCAAACAATGTATTGGTCGCCTGAATGGCAATTTCCGTGGTCACGACTTTTGCTTCAGCCACGGCAATCGAGGCCGCGGCCACACTGTCTTCATTCGGGTTGGCAATGGCCGCATCGACCGCACGACCGGAACGAGCCAGGAGCGCTTCTGCCGCGTGCAAGCGCATTTTGAGGTCGCCTATTTGCGCGATGGAGTACATGTCCTCATAGCCATGCTCCTGACCGCTATCGATCCATGGACGGGTATAGCTGCGGACAAAGTGGATGGTTTCATCAATGGCGGCCTGGGCGATGCCGAGATCGATTCCGGCATGGATAATCTGGGCGACCGGTCCGTTAGCGGTTGGGACATCGTAGGCGAGATGGGCCGGGATGACATGGCTGGCCGGTATGAAGGCGTTCTCCAGGAGAACGGTCCCGCTGGCCGTGGTGCGTTGGCCAAAACTCGACCAGTCATCAATAATACGCAGCCCCCGGTTATCGCGCTCAACAAAGGCGATCAGGGTTTTGTCGTGCTCATCCATAGCGGAGACAGGCACCAGGTGTGAGAGGAGCGCACCGCTGGAATAAAATTTCTGTCCGTTGACCACATAGCCCTCTCCCTGACGACGGATCTGGGTCTCAAAATGACCGGCGGTTTTACTCCCTCGCTCGGAAAAGGCATTACCAAAACGCAGGCCCTTCAGGACCTCGCCGAAAAAGAAACGCTTTTGCTCCTCGCTGGCGCTCAGACGCATCATATCGAGGACGGTAAGATGGTTTTGCGGGATTTGCCCGAGCGACGGGTCGGCCGCGGAGATAATTTTAATCACCTCACCCACCGTGACATAGGACACCTCGGCGCCACCATAGGCTTTGGGCACGGTCATGCCCCACAAGCCGCTCTGCGAGAATGCGTCCAGTTCGGCGACTGGCAGCCGGCGTTCCCGGTCACGCTGCGCCGCTTCCTGGGCAAAGCCTTTTGCCAAACGGTGGGCGATGTCAATCGCTTCCTGGTCGTCCTGAATAATATGGGCGGGTGTGGTTGGACGTGGCGGGCCGAATGTCTCCAGGTCCTCGACCCGAGGCGCTCCGTTCGCTCCTGAATGGTCTGTTTGGCTTGCACTGTCTTCCCTACTCATAGCCACGACAACTCCTTTACATAGCTCTGAAAGAGAGCCTCGTAGCCTATCGTTCCCCCTGGTGAGCGTCAACGTGCTTCGCCGGTGTATTGCTTGACTTTGGCCGTACAGGGTGTCATGACAGGCGCAGAGTGCCAACGCCTAAAGGAGGGTCAGATGAAACTCGGTATTGAGATGTTTGCCACGGACTATTCGCTCCGGCCGGATGAGCTGGCCGTTGCCTGCGAAGAACGCGGCTTTGAGTCCGTGTGGTACCCGGAACACACCCATATCCCGGCCAGCCGCCGTACTCCCTTTCCCCTTGGGGGCGATTTGCCCAAGGAGTACTGGCATACGCACGACCTGTTTGTGGCGCTCACCGCCGCCGCCGCAGTCACCACCAACATCAAAATTGGGAGTGGGATTTGTCTCGCCATGGAGCGTGACCCGATTACGATGGCCAACGAGGTCGCCTCGGTTGATCAGCTCTCCGACGGGCGCCTGCTCTTTGGTATCGGTGGTGGGTGGAACGCCGAAGAGATGGAGAACCACGGGACGCCGTTCAAACGTCGCTGGAAGGTCTTACGTGAGAAAATTGAGGCGATGAAAGCCATTTGGACCGAGGAGGAAGCTGAGTATCATGGCGAGTTTGTCGACTTCGATCCGATCTGGTCCTACCCGAAGCCCGTGCAGAAACCCCATCCACCCATCATCCTGGGCTCCCACACCTCAAACGGACTCGACCGGGTGGTGCGCTATTGCGATGGCTGGTTTCCCAATGCGCAGGCCTATAAAGACCTGCCCGCGGTGGTGAACGACCTCCGGACCCGAGCAGAAAAGGCCGGTCGTCAATCGGATGAGATTTCGATCTCTTTCCTGGGCGCTCCAGAAGATGAGGCGGTGCTGCAAAACTACCACGAGTTGGGAGCGGCGCGAGCGGTATTTTTTGTGCCGTCCGAAGGGAAAGAGGCTGTCTTCCCGTTGTTGGACAAATACGCCGCGTTTATCCCCAAGGTTGCGTGACGGTGGCTACGGAAATGCTGCCAGGGCTGGAGGGCCACTATGCCATTTGCTGCTGTCCGTGACATTCAAATGTATTACGAGACGCGCGGGGCCGGACCGCGCCTGCTGTACATCAGCGGAACGGGTGGAGATCTGCGGCGTTCGCCAAATGCGTTTGATTCGCCGCTCACCGAGCATTTTGAGGTTCTGGCCTATGACCAGCGTGGCCTGGGCCAAACGGACAAACCTGACATGGCCTACACCATGGCGGACTATGCGGCTGATGCGGATGGACTCCTCCACGCGGTCGGGTGGGACGAGTGCCTGGTCATGGGCATCTCTTTTGGCGGCATGGTCGCACAGGAATTTGCCCTGCGCTATCCGAACCGGGTGCAGCGCCTAGTGCTCGGCTGTACCAGCAGCGGTGGGGAGGGTGGTGCCTCATATCCCCTGCACGAACTCGCTCATCTCTCTCCGCAGGACTGGGCGCACCAGGTAGTCGAGCTGAGCGATATGCGCCGGGACGCGGCCTGGCAGGCGGCCAACGGCCAGGAGTTCCAGACCTTGATCGATGAGATGCTGGCCATCCGAGCGGGGAGTGCGGCCGAGCCCGGCGCGGCCGTCGGGGCACGCCGCCAAATCGAGGCGCGCCAAAAACACGACACCTATAGCCGTCTGCCTCAGCTCGGGATGCCGGTGCTGATCTGTGGTGGACGGTATGACGGGGTCGCCCCGGTCGCGAATCAGGAAGCGCTGCACCGACAGGTTGCGACTTCCCAAATGGCCCTCTTTGAAGGCGGCCATCTCTTCTTTACGCAGGACCCCCGAGCGTTCGAGGATATTATCGTTTTCCTGAACGGGGGAGGGGAGGCTTGACACGGGTTGAGGCGGCGCGTTTCCTGATTGTGCGTTATTTTTCAACGAGGTCTTCAATATCCTCAGCCGCCTGGGCAACCGTAGCAGTCCGGGTGCACATATCGGTTTTCAAATCGCCCTGCGGACTGCGGTAGGCATACACGAAATATTCTTGCCCGGTCTGAAACGGGATGCCGCACTGTTCTTGTGAGGCCAGCGTTTCGATAATCAGGGGAGATTCATCTGCCGCCTTAATCGGTGTCGTGACCTCCAGCGTCACCCGTATAGTCTCAAACTCGTACAGCTGCTCTGAGCCCATCATCTGTTTGAACGAGCCGTACAGCCAGCCATCCGCTTCTATCGTTTCCACGTCGGTCGCTTTGCCGACAAAGACGACGTCTGACTTTTCCATCCCAAAACTCGGCGACGGAGGCGGCAAACAGCGGCACGCCAGGGCGGCCGCAGGAAGCAGACAAGAAAGGGCTATTCCTCCAACGAGCGCGAACAACATCCTGCCTGAATGAGACATAGACTCTCCTCCTGTACTGGCCGAAACCGCACGTTGCAAATGACCCGGACCTCTCTGGCGAAGAAAAACAAAAGGGTCAGGGAAGACTCCCCGACCCTTTGTGCTTCAGATCAATCAGCGAGGCTGACTAGTCCAGGTCCATCCGGTATGCCTTGACAGCATTCTCAAAGACGATCTTGCGGGTGATGTCTTCCGGCACGCCGTTGAAGTCCTTCTTGATCCACTGCCGGGATTCCGGCCAGGTTGAGTCGGTATGCGGGAAGTCGGATGCCCACATGTAATTGTCCTCGCCAAAGATCTTATAGGTCGCCGGCCCGACCGGGTCGTCCTGGAAGGTCGCCCATATCTGCCGCCGGACATATTCGCTCGGCTTCATCGGCAGGGGCTCTTTTTCCATGGCGTGGAATTTATCGTAGGCATGGTCCATACGATACATGAAGTGCGGGAACCAGCCCGTGTCATTTTCGGCGGAAACAATTTTCAGTTCGGGAAACCGTTCCAAAACACCACCAAAAACGAGGGTGGACAGGGAACGTTGCACCTCGTGGATCACATTCATATAGAACAGGCTGATCTGCGAAAAATCGACCCTGCTCTCCTTACTCTTACCGGTAATCACGTGGAGTGAGAGCGGCATATGGAGTTCCGCGGCGGCCTGCCAAAAGGGGTCATACTCATGGCTGCTATACGGCTTGTCCTCCGGTGGCGAACCCCAGATCATGGCACCGCGCATCCCCTGCTTATGCGTCCGCTCCAGCTCTTTGACTCCCCCATCAATATCTTCGAGGGAGATCAAGCTGATGCCGTACAAGCGTTTGGGGGCATGCGAACAGAATTCTGCGACCCAGTCGTTATAGGCGCGGAAGCAGGCCCGCTGCAGGTCGGCATTTGGCAGCCCGAAGAGCGGCATGCCCAGCGTGGTGTAGAGCACCTCGGCTTCGACTCCGTCGATCTCTTGGTCTTTGATGCGTTCGACCGGGTCCCAGCCACTCGGACGGGCGGCTTCATAGCCCTTGCTCATATGGTCTTTCAACTCTTCTCCAGACCGTCCGGCTCCGAACCCGCCGGCAACAGGAAAGGGGTCAATGCCATCCGCCACAAAGATAAAGCCCGGATTCTTCGGGTTTTCGACCACTTTTGGCGCTTGGTCACGGAATTTGCTGTCCAAACGTTGCTGCCACAGATCGGCCGGCTCCATCATGTGGGAGTCTGCCGAGATCACGCGTAACTTTGCCATATTACCCTCCTCTTCAAAGAAAGCCTTGCTTCCTTAATGATAGTGTGTGTACGGATTCCCTATCTGTGGCATACTCCGAAACGGTCTGTCAAGCGACAGGGCCAGATACGTTGAGTGAGCGTTCAGTTTTTGATCCTCTCGCCCGGGTCGAGGCTGAGAGTGGCCGCGTTGCGACAGCAGGAAATCACCCCGTATAATAAAACCAGCTAACAGCAAGAAGGTGAGGATCATGCCCCCGAAAGTCTATATCGACGGTCATGTCGGCACGACCGGTCTGCGTATCCGGGCATGGCTGGCAGGACGAAACGACATCGAATTATTGACCGTAGCCGAAGCGCAGCGCAAGAGTGATGCTGCGCGGCGGGCGGTGTTGGACGAAGCGGACGTGGCCATTCTGTGTCTGCCCGATGCCGTGTCACGGGAGGCTGCGGGATGGGCCGCGCACACGCACACCCGGCTGATTGACGCGAGTACTGCGCATCGAGTCAAGGACGGCTGGGTATATGGTCTGCCGGAACTCCAGCCCGACCAGCGCGAGGCCATTCGGCAGGCAAAATATGTTGCCAATCCCGGCTGCTATCCCTCGGCCTTTCTGCTGTTAGTCCGGCCCTTGCTTGAGGCTGGCCTGATCGAGAAACATACGCCGGTTTCCATTCATGCGCTGTCCGGTTATTCGGGCGGCGGACGGCCGCTGATTGAAAAATGGGAGGACGCTGAGCTGGGCTTGGGCTCGTTAGGGTACGAAGCGCCCTACGCCCTGGAGCGGGTGCATAAGCATGTTCCGGAAATGACGAAGTACAGTCTACTCGATTGTGCACCACACTTCGTCCCGGCGGTCGGTCCGTTCCGCTGCGGCATGCGGGTCCAGGTGCCGCTTCATACCAGTCTGTTACAACCTGGAGCGGGCAAGGCGGTCCGGGAAGTCTTATGGGAGCGCTATCGGCATGAGCCTTTCATAAGGGTTTTGTCCAACGAGCCGCCCCTGGAAGCCAACGAACGCAGCTTTGACCCGCAGGCCTGTAACGATACCAATCGCATGGACATCCACGTCGCGCCCCATCCCTCCGGTCATGTCCTGCTGATCGCGATTCTCGATAATCTGGGGAAAGGTGCCTGCGGCGTCGCCATTCAGAATTTGAACCTGATGCTGGGGCTGCCCGAGACAACCGGGCTGACGGCCTGATTGACCATATTGACCCCCGTGACTGATTTGTTTAGGCTGACCTGCCTCGCTCAGGAATAATGAACTAGATAGAACTCACCAATGATCAGCACGAATCCTCGCGGTGGCCAAATCCATCTTGACTAGGCGATATGAGCAAGCGAGAAGCTCCTTTTAAGAGATTGCTCCAAGAGATAGACCAGTCTCCCGAACGACGAAAGGACTTGTATCAGCAGCTTGAGCAAGCCCTGGGGGATAACATTAGAGTCGTCTCGCTTTTTACGTCCTTTACGTTTCCCGTCGTCCTGGAAGACGTGGACGCGGACATGTTAGAGGAAGTTTTAGGAGATACTGATTGGGACAATAAAGAACTTGTTCTCATTCTTAATTCCCCAGGAGGAAACGCCCTAGCAGCAGAAAGAATTGTCAATATCTGTAGAAGCTTTAGCGAGAATGGGTTCCGAGTAATTGTGCCAAAGATGGCAAAATCCGCCGCGACGATGGTGTGTTTAGGAGCGGACGAAATCATCATGAGTAAGACCTCTGAGATTGGTCCGATTGACCCCCAAATCTTGATTCACGATGAACATGGTAAGCCTGTACGCTACCAAGCCGCCCATGAGATTGTAGACAGCTACAATGAGTTGATGAGTGAGGCAAGTCGCACAGAAGGACGGATTGAGCCATACTTGCAGCAACTTGCGAGATATGATGCAAGAGACATCCGAAAGATCCGCTCTGCACAAGCCCTTTCAGAGAGTATTGCTGTCAATTTGCTGAAGAAAGGTATGTTGGAAGACTTCAGCTTTCCTCGGATAAAGTCAAAAATCAAGCCCTTACTTGATCCGCTCGCGACGCAAGACCACGGGCGGCCGCTATTCGCTGACGATGCGAAAAAGTGCGGCTTAAAGATTCGGACGATCAGCAATCAAGATGAGCTATGGCGTCTGGTGTGGGATCTGTATATTCGCCTAGATTTCTTAACCTCAACAAGGACTCCAAAGATTATTGAATCTATTGATGAAAGCTATGTAGCCGGAGATGCTAAATTTGCTAGTATCGATAAGGAGGAATAATCATGGACAGGCAAAGGAGAAAAACGGTGCCTCGAAAGAAGCGTCAACTTGTGATTGATGAAAACGTCAAGAGATTTTTTCCTCCAGTTTCAAGAATGGACGGAGGCCGTTCCCCTGGATGGGGCTGGAGAATAGATGTTGTGCCCGAACAGAAGCGCAACCGGCTCGTACGACAAAAGTCTGTATAGGCTCTTATTCTGGAATTGGAAAGGCCACTTGTATGTGGCCTTTTTTTGGGAAAGAATCATCGCAAGTAAGGCCAAGCAAGGAGCAAGGTAGCGGGAAATACTTGGCATGTACGCCGTTGGGCGTTGTTGCTTGTGTTCATTCTGGGCTCTGGGAGTATCGTTGGGTGTGCATTTCAAGATCGTCATGTGACACTTACTCCCCCTATAACCATTCCTCAGACTTCCAGTATTCCCTCTACATCTCCCGACGAAAAAACGATTAGTATCGCCCGTCCTCAAGACCTCCGCTCAGACCCAACCACGGTCGGAAACATCAGAAACGGGCAAGGTGCTGTCACAGCTCAAGTCCGCTCCAACACAGATATCCCTATGTGGGTGGCGAATTCGGTCATTCAGGGATTGGAACAGGCTGGATATCATGTAGAGCGCGTAGAAACAGTGGAAACTGCACCCACTCCGGTCGCGATTGATATAGCGGTTTTGCAAGTGTCTACCGAACACGGGAGAGGATTATTTACGGTTAATGGGAAGGGAGATATTAGTGCTCAAATTGAAGTATTTTTAGATGGGAGGAGAATTCGTAGGCGGAGGTATGCCGGTACATATGAAGAGAAGAAGACGAATATATTCGCACACTCTCCGGTTATCACTTCAATGCCAGCCGATGAGTATCAGATTCTACTTGATGCAGCGATGAAGGATTTTTTGCAGAAAACACTGCCGGATTTAGCTCGCGTACTTGATCAGGCGTTTGAAGAATCGTCATAGGGATAGAGGTTATGACAAAGCAGAATAATCTATCTTGGATTACGTAGGAACGTCCTTTCTCTATTCCGCCCAATTACGGCTCGTCTGTTCTCTCCTTATGCAAGGCAAGTTTAGTCGCAGATGGACCTAGTATAAGCGATTTAGTAGGGAGCATGGAAAGACTTAGAATGGAAGGGAGAAGGAGGAGGGGAGAGGCTAGGTATTCACGTCGTTGGCTGATCTTGCTCTCGCTCGTCCTTGGTTCAGGAAATCTACTCGGGTGCGCCTTTGTTGATCGTCGTGTAACGCTCACTCCACCGACGACTATCCCTCAGACGTTTAACTCCTTAATCTCGTCTTCCAATAAAAAAGAGATTAGCGTCGCACGTCCCCAGGACCTTCGTCCGGATCCTACGACAGTCGGAAATATCAGAAACGGGTACGGTATGGTGACCGCTTCAGTTCGGTCTAATACCGACATTCCAATGTGGGTGACGAACTCGATCATCCAAGGATTAGAGCGTGCAGGATTTCGCGTAGAACGTGCGGAAACCGTTGAGACTGCTCCCACCCCGGTTGCTCTTGACATAGCAGTTTCGCGTGCATCCACGGAGCACGCTCCAGGATTTTTCACGATGAAAGCAAAAGGCGATGTGGCTGCACAAGTCGAAGTATATAAAGAGGGACGGAGGATACACAGACGGACGTACGCCGGAAAAGTTGAGAACCCTGAATTTTTTGTCACGACCTCGGCCAACGAATACCAAACTCTGTTGGACGCGGCGATGAAGGATTTTTTACAGAAAACGTTGCCCGATTTAGTCCGTGTACTTGATCAAGAGCTTGAAGAATCTTCGCAGGAGTAGAACCCATGGCCGTTCGGAGTAGTTCCTACCTTGTACTAATCCTCTTCCTTTTCCTTCCTGCCTGCGGCCCGTCTTTTTATGGGCAAGTGCAACCAAAGACCGAAACGTGGCAGGTCACACATAAGAGGCCACCCGCCACAGCTGCCAGAGCAAAGCAAGTATCCTCTCCGGTTCGGCCTTCCCTACAAACGGTGACATGGAAAGACATCACGATAGGAAAAACAACGCGTCAGGAAGTGGTAGAACGCTACGGAGTGGGAAAATCTTCTACAGACAGAGTTCTCTACGACGTCGATTCAATCCCTGCCTCGATTTCGTTCGACGAAGACAACACCGTACAATCTGTTCGGATCACACCACCGGTCCAGATGGACGAGGCAGACCTCCTGGCTGCCTATGGCAACGCAAATTGGGAGCGACGGTCGGACGATTTCCTGCGTATTTGGGAATATGATCAGAAAGGGATGACGGTCGAGTTTGCCCCCGACGACACGCTTGTTGCGAGTGTTGAATATCGTGCTCCAGAACCACTCGTTAGGGAGAAGGGAAAACCCGCCTCCAAAAATTTGGTTCCGTTTCGTCCAGCCTTGAAGGATATAGCGAGGAGTTTGGCGAGCGTCCAAACCGCGCTCATACAGTCTGGGAAGGCATTTACCTGGGTTGGAGCCAACCAGGAATATACTCAGGCCCAGCAGACGTATAGTCTGATTCACCACAAATGGCCAATTGTGACAGATCGAGACATGCAGCGGTATTTGAACGGTGTCATGGACCGGCTGACCTCAGTCACTCCAAAGCCTCCTTTTCCGTGGACGATCCTGGTCATTGATGCGACAACCCTAAACGCAATGAATCTCGGAGGCGGGATCATCCTGATTAACAGTGGACTATTCAAGCATCTCGCCTCCGAAGCTCAACTGGCTTATGTCATCGCGCACGAAATGGGCCACCAGATCAAACGCCACCTTGCCTCTCTTCAAAGCAAGCAGCAATTTGCTCAACTGCTGATTGGGGCAGCCGCGCTGGTCACGGCAGGAGCAGGGCATCCCGATGCGGCCCGTGCCATCAACCAAATTGGCTCGCTGGCTGCTGGGGCGACGCTGGCTTCATTCAGTCGGGCTCAGGAGATAGAGGCGGACGAGATTGGCCTCCACATATTGAGCGCGGCAGAGTACGCCACTCGTGAGGCCGAGAGAGTCATGGAAAAATTCATCGAATTGGAGGGCCTGCACGGTCGTTCTATTCCCTTGTTCGCCACCCACCCAGACCCCAGAGAGCGCCTCTCCCATGTTCAGAACTGGCTCAGGAGCCACGGCGTTGATGATAAGAATGAGCCGCGACTGGTAAATACGCACGAATTCGCTGAATTCAAGGATCTGTATCGCTACTAGCATTCACTGCTCATCACAAAACTCTATCCTGTCTCCTCCCCGATGCCTGGATACCTGCTTGCATAGGTATGACACAATACGGGCTGTCATTGTGAAAAAGAGTGATCGCTACATCGCCCGAGACCGCGCATTGCGTCCAAGCCCTCGAAAAAGAGATCAATCCTTAGCGTCTTCCTCTAAGCCGGCCGCCCGAAAGGCGGCCATAATACGGTCGAGGCTGGCGGGGTCTTTGTACGGAAGCACCTGGTTCATGGTTGTGACCGAGAAGTTGGGGCTGAGGCGGAGAATCTCCGTTGCCAAAGCTCGGGCTTCTTCAAGGCGGCCCAACTCAACCGAGGCCAGGAGCAGATTATAATAGGCCGGCAGAAAGTCCGGGTTGTGGGCGAGCGTGCGCTTCAAGACGGTGATGGACTCCTCAGTCTGACCGAGCATGCGGTAGGTATGCCCCAGGAAGTGCAGGTAGAGAAACGGATAGCGGGGGTTGAGGCGGATAGCTTGCTGGATGAGCCGCAGAGCTTCCTGTGGTCGCCCCACGAAAGTCAGCGCGCTCCCGAACCAGGCGTAATTGTCCGCATCGTTCGGGTCGAGAGCCACCGCTCGCTCGAGCTCGCTAATCGCCCGCTCATGCTGCTTCTCGAACAGATAGATATAGCCCAGTAACCGATGCGCGACGGGCAACGAGTCGTCCAGGGCCACCGCCCGCTGCACGAGCGCATGCGCGCGCTGTGGGACCTGGGGGTCTTGCTCCCACTGCATGATAAAGCCGAAGAAATCTGCCCAGCCCAGCCAGGCATAGGCCGCGGCATACTGCGCGTCCAGGGTAATGGCCTGCTCAAACAAATGTCGGGCTTGGACCAGCGATTCTTGCGTTGTGCGCCAGAGATAGCTTTCCCCGCGCAAGACGAAATCGTAGGCCTGGAGGTTGTCGGTCGATTTTTGGACCAAACGGGCTTGCTCATCTGCGGTCAGGGTGATGTGGAGGGCTTGGACAATTTGCTGCGTGACCTGGTCCTGGAGGGCAAAGATATCCTGCATTTCACCGTCATAGCGTTCTGCCCAGACATGGCCGCCGGTTGTGGCGTCTAATAGCTGAGCATTAATGCGAACCCGACCATTGGCCCGGCGTACACTCCCCTCCAAAACGTAGCGGACGCCCAGGTCGTGCCCGACCTGCTCTACATCGACCGCTCGGCTCTTGTAGGTAAACGAAGAATTGCGGGCGATGACAAACAGACCCGAGATTTTTGAGAGGTCGGTAATAATGTCTTCGGTGATGCCGTCGCTGAAATACTCCTGCTCCGGGTCGCCACTCATATTCGTAAAGGGCAGCACGGCAATCGAGGGCTTGTCGGGCAGCGACAGGCGAGGCGGATTCCAGAAGGCTGGCGATGATAAGAGCGGATACCAGTCTTTGAGGGCAAAAGCGCCAAGGCCGAGAATCACGAGGACGACCACGCCGAGGGTGATCAGCGACCCGGGACCTGGGGGTTTTGGTTCCAAGGGGTGGAGGTCGCTGTCGAGTGCGGGGCGCGCGAGGTCTGCGGCCTCCCAGCGCACCTGATAGACCTGAATGGGCCTGGCAATATTCTTCACCCGCTGCTCGCCCTGATATGTAAACGCCAGGTCGAGCTTGTTTGCTATCTGTTCCTGCACGGCGCCCGATATGCAGATGCCCCCGCCCTCAGCCAGACTTTCCAGGCGAGCCGCGATGTTGACGCCCTCTCCGTAAATACGCTCATCCTCAACAACCACGTCACCGACGTTAATGCCCATGCGGTAGTGCATCTGTCGGTCTGCTGGAAGCTCGGCGTTTCGTACGGCTAGCTCCGTCTGAACCTCAACCGCACATTGCACCGCGTCAACCACGCTCGAAAACTCGGCCAGGAGATTATCGCCGGGAGAATCGACCACCCGACCGGCATGGTGCTGAATAGTCCGGGCCATCAGCTCCCGATACGCGGTCAGCGTCCGAATCGTGGCGACTTCATCATCACCCATGAGACGGCTATAGCCTTGAACATCCGCGCTCAGGATGGCGGCGAGTTTGCGCCTGACGGCGGACGGGTCTCTCTCTGACATAAGCGGCAGTCGTGTTCCGGGGTAACTGCTTCTGTTGAACTGGTAAAAGCCCTTGCCAAGGGATAGCATAGCCGCAGACACGACTGAAGGCAGCAAGGGGAAGAGTATGGCAACCTATCTGATCGTTGGAGCCGACCGAGGCATTGCAAACGCGCTGTGCCTGCAATTATGCGCGCGCGGGGAGAACGTGATTGCTGCCTGTTTGGGCGACTCACTCGCCTTGGCCGCAAAGGGCGCACGCGTCGAGACGGGTGTCGATGTGACATCCGATTCGGCGGTCCAGGCCCTGGCCCAGCGCTTGATCGGTATCCATGTGGACGTGCTTATCCATGTGGCCGGGATTTACCTGGACGACAGCCTTGAAGCTTTACGGATTGCCGACGTACAACGCCAGATTGAGGTCAATGCGCTGGGACCGTTGCGCGTTGTCCACGCCCTCCAGGCCTGTCTCGATCACGGTGCAAAAATAGGCATTGTGACCAGCCGTATGGGCTCCATCACCGACAATACCTCGGGCCGGCTGTACGGCTATCGGATGTCCAAAACCGCGGCCAATATGTTGGGGGTATCGCTCGCTCAGGACCTCAAAGAGCGTGGAATCGCGGTGGCTCTGCTCCATCCCGGGATGGTCAATACCCAACTGGTACCCAATCTGCCCGAGCACATGCGCAGCCAACTGATTGAACCCGAGCAGGCCGCGCGCGGCCTGCTGGCCCGGATGGATGCGCTGACCCTGGAAACAACCGGAAAGTTCTGGCACGCCAATGGTGAGATGCTGCCCTGGTAGGACGCTCAAACAAGGCGAATATTGAATTCCTCTCGAATCTTTTTTAAGGGGACATCGAGATACTGGTCGTTATCCCAGAACGGCCACGGCCGTGCCATATGCCGGGTTCGGATCATGACTTGGATAAGGCGCGGAGAGACGCAGAGCGTCTCCCAGGCCGTTCGTCCATAGCCGATTTGTCGAAAGATGTTATTGGCCTGCGGGAGCCTGAGATAGTCGAGGTATGCCCTGAATCCGAGTGAGGTGCCAAAGATGCTCCAGGTATCAGCCATGGCTTCCTGGGAGACCGAGGTGTCACAGCCAAAGACCACATGACAGATATCATGGGCGTGGAAGAACCGTGCGGCTCGGGAAGGCAGCTCGTTTTCATCGAGGAGACCGAAAAAGCCTGAGCGGTATTCCTCCAGGCCCGCTTGGAGGGAGAGTGTCGCCTCCTGTTCCTGATATGAGAATGGTCGCACCGTCCTGAGTCCTTTACGCGGTCATTATACAAACGTCGCAGACACGCTGCCGAACGAGGAAAAGGTGGTTTCCCAGGTATCGCCCTTTTCAATGGGCGTCGGCTTGGTCATCGAGCCGGTCATAATACACTGGCCCGCCTCCAGGGCCAGATCGAATTGCGCCAAGTGGTTCACCAGCCAGGCGACCGTCTGAAGCTGATCGTCGATTGCATCTTTGCCCTGTACACTGGCCACTACCTCGCCGTTTCGCCTGGTCTCCGCGGTCATGGCTCCGAGGTCCACATCCGCCGGGTAGGGCCTGACCTCAGGACCAGTCACAAAGCCCCACTGCGCCACTCCATCGGCAACGCCGAGCGGAAGGTCCGCGCCAATGTTCAGCCGCATGTCCACCAGTTCCAACGCCGGAGCAGCCCCAGCCACGGCAGCCAAAGCCTGTTCGCGGGTAACACCCGGCCCCTTCAATGTCTGCCCCATAATGATGCACAGCTCGGACTCAATAATCGGCTTGCGAAAGTCGGTACACTTAAAGCTGCCTCCGCTCTGGAACCGACGGCTGGCCAGCAGATAGGCACTGATCGGGGCATCGAGACCAAACATCTGCCGGGTGGCATCGGACGAGAGACCAACCTTCCAGCCGGCGAGTTGTTCGCCCGCGCTCAGGTGTCGTTCCAGAATCGCCAGTTGGATCTGGTAAGCAGCCTCAAACTGCAAGGTCTTTTCCAATCCAGGGGGCGGATATTGCCCGCTCTGGGTAGTCTGCCACAGGGTTTCCACCGCTTGGTTGATATTCATCGGACGCTCCTTGTTTTGGAAAGTCTTTGAGGCCCAGCATCAGGGTTACGTAATAAACTCGGCCGACGGATGCGCGCGCGGGTAGTCACGTAAGTACTGGAAGAATTTACTCAGGGCTTTATCGCTCTTTGTCAGTGTCCCGGGCTGAAAATGAATGGTTTGCATAATAGGCACATCTTCCCCCACAACCTTTTTTTCGAGCTGCATGGCGAACTGGAGGAAGGCTTCGGTTGAGGCGGCGTCGCTGTCCGATTTACGAGCAACGACAATCATATAGGTTGTTGTCTGACCCGGATGGGGCAGACCAAAAGGGGCTAAGAAGCCAAACCAGCGCCCATCAAAGATGCTGCTTTGATAGAAGATGCTGGTCCCATAAATACCAACTCGGTACTCAATCGGCTCGCCATTGGCGTGACGGCCTTTGAAATCATACAGCATGGAGTGAGGCGTCCACTCGATATCCTCATCCGGGTCTTCTTGGTCAAACGTGACGCCATGCAGGGCTTTAATATGCTGCATGTCCGGCGTGTTGCAGCACAAGACCCACGGATCGACTGGGAGCACTGCCTCAAACGCCTCAACCTGCATGGCGAGTTCGTCCTCAGGATAAGGGAAGTCCGGTAGCTCAAAGAGCGCTGTTGCGCCGTTAAAGGCCCAGATCAGGCCATATTTTTCGGCTGTGGGAAAGTGAAATAAACAGGCTCCGGGTGGTGGCGGATCGCCAATACCCGTTTTGACGCAGACACCATGTTGGTCGTATTGCCAGTGATGAAAAGCGCAGCGAATGGTATTGCCCTGCACTTCGCCTACGGAGAGGTCCGCGCCAACGTGTGGGCAGTAGGCACTCAGAACCTGAGCCCTGCCGTTCTCTCCGCGAAAAATAACGACCCGTCCATCCAGAAAATCTACGCCCCGGACTTGACCCTTGGCTACCTGGCTTGAGAGAGAAAGGGGGAACCAAGACTGCGTGAACAGCCCATTTGCGCCCTCAGCCGGGATGGGACGGCCAAGAAAGCGCCGGCGTGGTTCAAGAGGCGCGCCGATGGAAGCAGTGGCCATAATGCGCTCTGTGTTTTATGCCGGTCCGCCAAAGAGGGGATGCAACAGGACTGGCGTGACCTCAAACTCCAGATAGCGCGCTAGGGGCAGGCCGGAGAAAATCTGGTGGACCTCTTCGTTTGAGTCCGCATCGACAATAAAGAACGAGCCCCCACCGCCCAGCCGGCGATAGGCCGCCAGGATTTTCTTTTGTTCAATAAATTGACGCGCATGAGCCATTTCTTTTTGGATCAGTTCGGCGGCCTGATCTTCGGGAATCTGCGACCGAAGAATTTTGGTTGTCACCACATAGAGCATGGATTGTCTCCTTTTCTGTGATAGCCGCGTGTATGAAAAAGCGCTGTGGCTATGCGACTGTTACGCACCATAGCAAAGGAAGAGGGCTGTGGTCGAGGGATGGGGCACCTGTAGTGGGTGGATAAGAGAGTCGCTCAACTGCAAGCTAACTGCTTACCTGTCTGCGCCGGATAGCCTGCCACGTCATCACCGCGAGAGTCATCAGCGGTTGCCAAGAGGACGGGAATATCAAATCGTAAGGCGGTGGCAGGGACTGGGACGCCGTCGATTGCAACAACACTTGTCAGTCCCAGGACCAGTACAATATTCAAAATATTACTGCCGACTACGTTCCCTACGGCAATCTCCTGCTCACCGCGCCAGCTCGCCAGCGCAGACGTTGCAATTTCTGGTAAGCCAGTTCCAACTGCAATCACGGTCAAGCCAATCACCAACTCACTCAACCCGAGGGTTTGGGCCAGAGCTGTTGCCCCGGCGACGAGCCACCGCGATCCAATCACAAGCAAAATCAGTCCCCCTACAATCCGTCCGATGTTCCGAAGCCAGCCCGAGAGCGACGGACGAGTGGAAGCATGAGCTCTAAAAGACTTTGGAGGACTGTCCTCTTGCTCGGACGCCGACTGTGACGAACTGAGAACACGGCATAGCCAATCGCACCAGCGACAAAGAGCAGACCATCCCAACGACTGACCGTACCATCAAGCCCGAGGAGGAAGACAAGGAGGGACGCCGCGATCATAACCGGGACATTGGCGCGAATGAGTTGGGCAGACACAACGATCGGGGCAATGGTTGCCGACAGTCCGAGTATCAATAAGACGTTCAAAATGTTACTGCCAACGACATTGCCCAGGGCCATATGTCCAGGGCGGCCCGAATACTCACCGCAAGCTCGGGCGCACATGTACCAAAAGCGACTACCGTCAGACCAACGACGAGCGGGGAAATTCCAACCAGGGTGGCGAGACGGGAAGCACCTCTGACGAGGAGATCAGCCCCAACCACGAGGAGAGCAAGCCCCGCAATAAAATAGACTGTGGTGACGAGGTCCATGTGAACTCCGCCGGAGGTGTGGCAGCTTAGCGGAATGTTGCCATGATGTCCCGGGCAAAATGACGCAGGAGCTGGGGCTCGGTTGATGGGGAAACGGAAAAGACAATATGGGTCACGCCCACGGCAAGATAGCCTTCAATCAGCTTGCGCATATTGTGATCGGAGGAGAAGGTCGTCGAGACCAGGACGGACTTCTCAATCTCGTCCGGGTCTCGGTCGATATGCGAGCAGTGGTCGGCCAGAACCTCGATTTTATGCTGGAAGGTCTCCGGTGTGCCGAAGCTGTTCCACATGTCCGCGTGGCGCGCCACAATGCCTAAAGCCACTTTTTCCCCGCCGGCCCCAACCAGAATCGGCGGATGCGGCTGCTGGATCGGTTTGGGCTCAAAGGGCGCGTCGTGCAGATGATGGTGGCGGCCGGTAAAGTTTGCCCGCTGCTGGGTCCAGAGATGTTTAATCAGGGTGATGGACTCGTCCAGACTGATCAGCCGCTCCCCGGTGGTGGGAAAGGGAATGTCGTAGGCCTCGTGCTCCAGCGTAAACCAGCCGCTGCCAATACCGAAAATCAGCCGGCCGTTGCTGATGATATCCACCGTTGTCGCCATCTTGGCCAGGACGGCCGGATGGCGATAGGTATTGCCCGTTACCATGACGCCCAGGCGCACTCGCTGGGTGGCCATAGCCAGGGCCGATAAGGCAGTCCAGCCTTCCAGGCAGGGGCCGGTCGGGTCGGAGAAAATAGGCAGAAAGTGATCGAAGACCCAAGCCGTATCGAACCCCAGACTGTCTGCTTCTTGCCACAGCCTGAGCATATCGTTCCAGTCCCCGTTTTGTTGTGGAACCTGAATGCCGAAGCGGACTGGGTGTGCCATGAGGAGTCCTGTTCTTATAATTCTTTGAGGGCGCGGATCGTATCTTCATCGTACATGGCTATGCCGAAGGCGGTCTTGCCGAGGAGTTCCAGGGTTTCATCGCTGTCAAAAGGATGGAACAGGCCGGCCCGCACATCGCGATAATAGCGTTCCAAGGGTAAGCGCTTAAAATATGAGACGCCTCCCACGGCCCGCAGGGCGAGGTCAACTACGCGAGCGGAGTTCTCCATGGCGACCATCCTGGCGGCCACGCTTTTGCGGAGCCAGGTACGGGGCGCTTCCCGGTCGGCCTCGGCCGCGGCTTTCCACAGGCCGGCCCGGGCCGCTTCCAGCAGCATGTCCATCTCGCCGACTTTGGTGTAGACGCTCGGCAGATGACTCATTGGTTTGTCGAGCGGGAAACGCGGCCGGTCGCGCATAAACTCCACCACAAAATTCCGGGCCGCGGTGGCAATGCCGATATACACGCTGCCGATGGTAAACGGCGCGCGCGGGAACAGATTGGTTATCCCGCCGCGGGTGAACACCGGACGTTCCAAGAAGACCGCGGCTTCCGGAATAAAGGCGTCTTTGAGTTCGGTGCTTCTCGACTCGGTGGAGCGCATGCCCATGGTATGCCAGTCGTCCTTGATGATGAACCCTGGCGTATCGCGTGGAATCAGAAAGGAAATAATCGTCCCGGTCTGCTTGCCGTCTTGGACGCCCTCCTGCCAGGTCGCCTCGGCAAAATACCGATCAAGCGCAATGGACTGGGTGCTGAAGATCTTACGCCCGCTCACCCGCCAGCCACCGTCCACCCGTTCTGCCGTGGTACGGGGACGGAGGATGGAAACCGCGTTGTCCGGTTCGGAGCCCGAGCCGCCGATAATGAGCCGCTCAGCGGCGATCTGACGCAGCATGGCTTCGACGGCCGGCGTGCGCTCCCGCTGCCAGAGGTTGATGAGGAGGCTCATCACATTGAAATGCATATTGATGGCGAGTGCCGTCGGACCGCAGCCCTGAGCTAGCCGTTCCTGCGCCTTCACCCGTTCCAACAGGCTGGCGCCCATGCCGCCCAACTCTTCGGGGATGGTCAGTACGCTGTAGCCGGTCTCTTTCAGCCGCTCGTAGTTCTCATACGGAAACGAGCCTTCTTCATCGTGCTGGGCCGCGCGGGTGGTAAAATCGTCAGCCAGGGTGGCCGCGAGGTCTATGAAGCGCTGCTCCCGCTCGGTGTGGAACTGCTGCATGCGTCCCCTCCTGTGTTCCTGGCTACGATCACTATCATTCCGGGCGAGATGGGGTAAGCCGGGGGTGCCTGCATTGACAGTCCATATAAGCATATCATAGCAAGACTCGAACAGGAGGCAGCATGTCCACATTTGTCCTGGTTCACGGCTCATGGCATGACGGTTCTGCCTGGGAGCCGGTGCGGGCGCACTTGGCGGAGAAAGGCCATCGGGCCTTCAGCCCAACCATAGCCGGACACGGCAAAGGCGTTGATAAAAACGTCAATCATGCCCAGTGCACGCAGTCGATTATCGACTTCATCCTTGAAAAAGACCTGCGGGATATTGTCCTGCTCGGCCACAGCTTCGGCGGGACGATTCTTTCCCAGGTTGCTCCGGCTGTTCCTGAGCGGATTCGGCGATTGATCTTTTGGAACGCGTTTGTGTGCGAGGACGGCAATAGTCTGCTGGATGAGGTTCCGGGCTACTATCGCGCCCTGTTTGCCGAGTTGGTGCCGCAGTCGAGCGATTACACCGTGAGTCTGCCGTTTCCGATTTGGCGCGAAGCATTCATCAACGACGCCGACCTGGAATTGGCCCAGGCGGCGTATGCCCGGCTCTCGCCTGAGCCGTATCAGCCGTTTTGCGACAAGCTCGACATGGAGCCGTTTCACGCCTTGGACATCCCCAAGAGTTTCCTGAACTGCACCGAAGACATTGCCCTGCCGCCCGGAGAATGGGGCTGGCATCCGCGCATGTCAAACCGCCTGGGGCTGTATCGGCTGGTGCAAATGCCGGGCAGCCACGAGGTGATTTTCACCAACCCGATTGGCCTGGCTGAGAAGATCATTGAGGCTGGACGGGATTAGGGAGAAGTCGTGACAGCCGGCCAAAATCACCGGATAAACATAGAGTGATTGGCTAAACCGAACTGCATTTGTCATGGGAGGGAGAGACTACCCACTATGTGTGACGCCGCTGACTTGAAGATTTCTTCAAGTTCCGATTTACCTTGCTATGATGCTTAAGCAAATCACCACAAAAGTTCTGAACTTGCTTCGGCGTCTTGTGCGTCTAGGAAAAACTGCGTCGAGCAAAACTCCTGCACCGGTTTTTCCCCAAGGGAACCATACAGAAACGGACGGTGGAATCGTTGACGGTAACGACAAATCGGGACGGGGGACTATACTCAGAGACCGACATCAGTCGGAAGGATACGATCATCTCGATGAACCGCGGGACCCAAGGCATGACGAGGAATCGGCTCTCCTGGCGGAATATAATAAGTCCGTTTCTACCGCCGCTGCTAACCAGCCGAATGATACGGAACCGCTGGTGGACGAAGCTAACAAGAGTAGCCGGACTTTTACGTCCGCAGGGGAAACAGAAGCCAAGTCGCCAAAGATGCCGCAAAATGGCTCACGAACCGAATCTTTGGATCCAGTCGTAGATCATAGCTCCGCAGACACCCGTGAATTGACTGATTTAGAGTTGGTGGAGAGCAAAGCCACCATTCAATCAGACTCGGCTCTCACGAAGGAAACGGAGTTAAGTACTCCCAATACAGACCAGGGTGAAGCGTCGGCAGCGGACGCAAGCGACTTATCCCCTGATTTGAAATCCAAAACAAACAATAGCGCCGTTGCCGATGTCGGTTCCATTTCGACGGAAGTAGACCCAAGACTTGTAACTCCTGCCAAATCCGGCGAGGACGATCACAAGCATATGTCCTACAGTCAGAACGGTGCCGAGGCTCAGGACGGTTCACTCGAAGCGCCGGTTGACCAACCGACGCCCAATGACGACGAGTCGTCCGAGTTCGCACTCGAACCAAGCATTCAGAGCAGTGACGGTTCGGAGAAAATGCCTTCCGATCTGCCGAAAGACGCATCTGGGAAATCGGATTCGCCGCCTACGGAATCCTCAGAAAATCACTCAGACGCTTCGCTTAGCAATGCGGTCAACGATACATCGCAGCCGGACTCGACCGACTTGCCTCCTGAGCCGCAGAAGATAAGCAAACCGCCCGAGGGCAGCCCTGTGGATGGGAATTCTGAATCTACGGAAGGCAAGAGCGGAAAGAAACAACCGAAGCCGAAATCTCCCCGCGAAATAGGCGGAAGACGGAATAGAGCGGCGAGGCTCAATCCTTCGTCAACAACGGCCCCCCAAAGATAAGTCAACCTTCACGCCCCAGCCGGAGTTGACCTGTCGTAAGGTTTCCGGTGTATGGCAGTTGGTATTGTCTGCGGATGACGCCCGCAATATCGTAGAGGTGCAGTGGAATGGAGAACGCCTGAACATAGTGAACGGCGAATGCCGGTTCTCGTCCTTCGCTGGCCGGCTGTCGATTGCCCTTGAGGATGGCGGACACGATGAGTTTCCGCTGTTCGCCGGCACGCCGTTGATTTTCAAGCTGCGGAGAAACTGGAGCGGAGACGGACGCAAGGTCGGCGGCATCTCTAGAGGATACTTTATCTTAATTGCACCAAAAGAATGGACACGCACTGGTCGGGTCCCGGTTGAGCCGGAAAGTTGTGAAGACCAGGATTTTGTGGCGCACTACTGTTTCCGGGACCAAAGTCTGGAAGGCGAAGAGGTGGAAGGTTTCGAAGAATGCGATGTCGTGTTGACGAAATCCGGCTTTAAACTGAAAGGTAATCGTGTCTTCGACAACTCCGAAGAGGGGGAACTGTTCGTTCGCAAGGCCCCAGAGTTGAGTCTCCCACCAAGCGTCAAGTGGGCACGAATCGGTGAGGAAAAAGTAAACGGATGGGGCGAGACCTTCGAGCCAGCCAAGCAATCTCTTGAGGAGGTCTTGAAGGGCCGACAAGGACGGTTCTTCGTCCGTGTTTACGACAAGGGTGCCACGCTGCTGGACAGCGGTGAGTTTCGGTACTTCGTCAATCTCCGAGAGATACGGGTGAACGGCGCGCCGTTCACTGAAACTACTTTGCTCATTCCGCCCTCGCTCGGCCATTCTCCGACGGAATTACAGTTCGTTGGCACCGGTGGCGGCCTTGTTCGCCCAAAATTGGAGACCGAGAGTCCCCGTGTGACCGTGCGACAGGACGGCACCGTTGTCGTCGAGCCGGATCCAAATGGCGACTCTATGTCTTGTATTCTGGAGTCCGGCAATGACGGCGTCCGTGTAGATATCACGCTCCCCCGAATCTGGTGGCGGATAGGACAAGGTGACGGAGAGCACGAAGAATGGCGCGATACACCACTATTGATGACACGGCGGGAATTCCGCACCCACGCTGACGCAGACGAGATGATCCAACTACGTCTCGCCCGCATCGGGTCTATCAACGTAGGGTTCGACGAGGAATTGGACCGAGGGTATCGTTCGGGAAAGGGAGGACAGGAAGTTGAAATCTCTTTGACTGACTTCGTCGATTATTCGCAGATTGACCGGCGGCTGAACGAGGATACTTTGCTTAACGTTCGATGTGGCGGATTGGTGCTGACGCTCATTCGAGTTTCCGCCGACCCCGCACCAACTATCGACTCGTTCACATGTGAGCCCGCGGCAATCAATGTGGGAGAGACGACGACGCTGCACTGGGAGACGCGAAATACGGATCCCGACGGTATTTTTATCGATCCGAGAATCGGTCCGATGGAGTCGAGCGGGAGTCTAACAGTCGAGCCAAATGAGACCGCGACCTTCACGCTGAGATTAAAGGCTTTCGACATGGACGACGTGACGCAAGACGTGACCGTGGCGGTTCGCACTCAGCCGTCGAATCCGTTGCCCATCGTTAAATGCAGAAATGGGGAATATCGACGAGGTAAGGGGTTCAGCCGAGGTGAGTTGCGTGCCGCGGGACCGAAAGTGCCGGACACTGTGCGTCGATCCATTCCCGTTGACCGCCGTCGCAAGAGCAGGCACCAAGTCAACATAGACGAGATCGAGAGGTGGGCTGATGCCTGACGCGAGCGATATAGCACGGTGGACCGAGACGATTCGCCGGCGCTATGAGAACTACCTGAAGACATCCTTTTTCTTCAAAGATCCGATCCTTCGGGCGTCGTTCCAAGCCGCGCTGCGTGAGGAAGGCAGTTTGCTGAAGGGGCCGTTTCCCGAACCGGCTCGCGGTTTCAAAGAGGGGCTGAAAGTACATGCGTTGGCGCAAGAATGTTTCCCTCATAAGAGCGAGGAGCTTCTGCCGGCGTTGATCGACCGGGCGCTGTACGTACACCAGGAACGTGCCGTGCGGGTCACACACGTAGATCAACGGAACGTCGTCGTGGCCACTGGCACCGCCAGCGGCAAGACCGAGAGTTTTCTCTACCCGATCCTGTTCGAGTTGTACCGTCAGCACCTCACAGATGAACTGCGAGAGCCGGGCGTTCGGGCCCTGATCCTGTACCCCATGAATGCGCTCGCCAACGATCAGCGCGAACGCCTTGGAAAGATTTGCGAGACTCTGCGTGAGGCGGAATCGGGATTTCAACCTACGTTCGGGCAATACATCGGGCAGACACCTGAAGACAGTAGCGACTATCGGCGCAACGCGGCCGTGAAGGGGGAAAGTCGTCTCCCTGGCGAATTAGTCTTTCGCCAAGAGATGCGTCGCCAGCCACCTCACATCCTACTAACCAACTACTCCATGCTGGAGTACCTGCTGATCCGTCCCGACGACAGTCCCCTGTTCGACGGCGAGCGGGGTGGACGCTGGCAGTTCATCGTGCTCGACGAAGCGCATCAGTACCGGGGTGCCAAGGGTATGGAGATGGGCATGTTGATTCGGCGTCTCAAGCAACGGCTGCGCGATGGTGGGCGGCAGGGCGCATTCCGCTGCATCGCCACAAGTGCAACGATTTCTTCCGGCGCGGGCGAAGAAGACAAGCAAGCGGTGACGGAGTTTGCAGAGGAGCTTTTCGGAGAACCGTTCTCGACATCGGGCATCATCTTCGGAGAGTCAGACCAGACAGACGTAGACGAACACCCGCGTCGATACCATGCCTTCCTGCGAGCACTTGAAGGGGCGTTTCTGGTTCATCGAGACGACACGGATGCTGTTGTGCTCAATCGGGAAGTCAAGAATGAAGGCGGCCTACCCGCGGAGCCGTTGGAAATTGCCTTGTGCAGAGAGTGCGGACAGCACTACTACGTTGGCCGGAAACGAGACGGAAAATTGAAAGAAGCCGTGCGGGATCCCAGCCAGTTAGACTTTGGCGTAGATTACTACCTGCCATCTGAAGGCGGGGACCATATTCTTTGCAGGCGTTGTGGTAACCTCTCCGAGTCAGATCTCCCATGTGATTGTGGAGCGCCGGTCCGCATCAAGAAGTGCGACTCCCACAAGGAGCACGCCGATCAACTGAAGCAATGCGAAACCTGTGGTTATCAGCGCGGTGGTATCGGCGATCCCGTGCAAGAGATCGTCCACGGCTCCGATGCTCCCAACGCCGTCATCGCCACCGCTCTCCACGAATTGCTGCCCGAGGACCGGCGTAAGGTATTGGCTTTTGCCGACAGTCGCCAAGAGGCTGCGTTCTTTGCTTGGTATGCCGAAGACTCCTACGCCAAGCTGCGCGACCGCAATCTGATGCTTCGTGCGATGAAGGCGGGCCAGATTGCTCCAGAGGGCTTGTCCATAGATGACTTGAGAAACCGATTGCTCAAACAATGGGAACAAGCCGGTCTATTCAGCGGAGCGGATACCAAGGAGAGCAAGGATCGACAGGTGCTGACGTCGATCCTGAGAGAAGTGTTGACGGACGAAAGAAGATTGTCCTTGAGCGGGGTCGGTTTAGTCAGGTGGTTCGTCAAAATCCCTGACGACGTGGAGTTGCCAGAGGCAATACAACAGCCGCCTTGGAATCTCACGGATGACGAAGCGCGTCGCCTTCTTGGGTATCTTATGGACGAGTTGCGGGTGCGCCGCGCAATGAGCTTGCCGGAAGGAACAGGGGTGCCAACATGGAGCGATGTATCACCCCGACCACAACAAGCCTATGGTCTAGGAAAACCAGGCAGAAGGCGTAACGTCGCCGAATGGGGCGGCCCCCAATCCACAATCGTAAAGCATGTCCTTCGCAGGTTTCTTGCGGGCAGTGGGCTGGCCGACGACAAAATTCAGTCAGCATCAAAAAAGCTCATGGAAGATGTCTGGCGCGTATTGCGAGCTCGAGACAGAGCCCAACACCACGCCGGCGACCGTATCCTCTCGGACGGAAATACGAATGGTACATTCCGTCTCAATCCGCGCTGGCTACGAATCAAACTCGCCGAACCGGGCGAGGTCTGGGAATGCGATACCTGCGCAAGCCTGAGCGTCCACAATATTCGCAAGGTGTGTCCCCGACATGGATGCTCCGGCAACCTGTCGCTCGCCGACCATACACACCTCGAAGAAAACCATTATCGAATTCTCTACGAAAGCCCCGACCTACCGCCTGTGCTGTGTGCAGAGGAACACACGGCGCAGATAGAAAGTGACGAGGCTCGCCAGAGACAGGACCGGTTCAAGAGCGGACAAACGCATTTGCTCAGCTCTTCGACTACATTCGAGGTTGGCGTCGACCTGGGCGATCTGGAGGCTGTCTTTCTCCGCAATGTGCCACCGGAGCCCTTCAACTATACTCAGCGCGTCGGGAGGGCCGGACGCCGCGAGACGCCAGGACTGGCGTTGACCTATTGCCGCCGCAACCCGCATGACCTCTACCACTTCGAGGAGCCGGAGGAGCGGGTAATTAGAGGCAAGGTAAAGTCGCCCCGGTTGCACATGACGAACGCGAAAATCGTTATCCGACATATGGTCGCCGCGGCTCTGTCTGCGTTCTTCAAGGAGAACAGGGCGCGCTTTGCAAGTGTGGAAGCATTCGTTGGAGATTGGGCGAACCCTTGCGCCGTATCCGACCTGAAACAATTCTGCGAGAACAACACCGAGTTGAGGGACTCTCTTCGCCGGATCGTGCCAGAGAATATGCACGAAGGGGCAGGTCTCGCCAGCAACGCCTGGATTGATAACGTTGCTGGGCCGGAGAGTCGATTTGCTGATGTGGAGGCGGAAGTGTGTGCAGATTACTGTGGGACGGTGAAGGCTAAGGACACCCTTATTGATGAGCAGCCTCCTAAGTGGACTAGCAAGGTCGGACAACTAGAACGCCGCGGGAGGACCATCGCTGGCGAACAGACGTTGAACTTCCTTTCTCGCAAAGCCGTAATCCCGAAGTACGGGTTTCCGGTGGATGTAGTGGAACTCGATACTCGCCTCCAGGACGGGAAGCAAACGGGTGTTTCGCTTCAGCGGGATTTGTCTCAGGCAATCGCTGAGTACGCACCCGGAGGAAAAATTGTCGCTAACAAGCTCGAATGGAAGTCCTGCGGCATCAAGACGGTCCCTGGAAAAGAGTGGCCCGTCCGATATTACCAGTACGACGACGCACGCAATTTCAGGCAATGGAATGAAGATCACCCCAGTCGCAGAAAATACCTCTCCCCTGTATTCGGTTTCGTAACGCCGCTATTCGAGCAACCCAAAGAGCCGCACGGACGGGCGCAGCGCCTATATACGACGCGACCGTTTTTCCAAGGATTCGGGAACGAAATGCAGCCCGAAACAAAGACTATCTTCCGTGTGCAAGTCACCAAGGCTCAGCCCGGAATTCTGGTCATCCTCTGCGAGGGCAGGAACAGGGAAGGCTTCTACATCTGCCGTTCTTGCGGTGCTCACATGACGGAACCGAAAGGCGCGCATAAAACACCCTCGGATTCCGAATGCAAAGGGGCTCTGGAGCGGTTCTCGCTCGGCCACGAGTTGGTCACGGACGTCCTGCGTGTGCAGTTTCCTCAATTGATCGACGAGTGGGATGCTTATTCCGTTGCCTACGCCATTCTGCTCGGTGCGGCGGAGACATTGGACGTCCCGGACACGGACTTGAACGTGACGATTACCGGTGGCAGCAAGTCTGGCGAGTCTGCAATTGTGCTGTACGACAACGTGCCAGGCGGAGCTGGACTGGTAGCACGACTGGAACGAGAGAGCGTTTTCGATGAGATGCTCCACAACACACGGGAGCGTGTTCAGGGCAATTGCGGCTGCAATTCGAGTTGCTACGGCTGCTTGCGCAGCTACCGTAATCAGTTTGCACACCCGTACTTGAATCGTCAAAAAGCTCTGAAATTCCTGGACGCTGCCCTCAGTTAAGCTGGAGGTCGAATACAAATTCATTACCAGGAACCAAGCCCAGAGAATCCGCCAATGTCTGCGAGTGATCAGTTGAGTTTGTTTGATACCGATGCGGATTCTGCTGTCTCTCTCTCCCCAGACGCGGTGAAGGCGTTGAATGAGCTTGCCCGAGCTGATGGAACCGAATCGCGGGGGGCGGTCTTTACTCGCGTCGAGGTGGTGGAGTTTATGCTTGATGTGGTGGGGTATGTTGCGGAGGCACCTCTGCACCGGAAAACTATGCTCGAACCCTCGTGCGGCGCTGGTGACTTCCTGCTGCCGATGATTGACCGTCTCGTTGCATCCTGGCAACGCTCACAACCCGAGAAAGACAATGTCGTGGACGATCTGGGCGATGCCCTGCGAGCCGTGGAACTCCACCTGGCAACGTTTACCGCTACTCGGCAAAAAGTGATCGGACACCTCGCCGATAAAGGTATTGACCCCGCCTCGGCGGAAGCGCTTGTCTCACGTTGGCTGCGGCAGGGAGACTTTCTGCTTGAACCCTTTACGCAGCATTTTGATTTCATTGTCGGTAATCCGCCCTATGTCCGCCAGGAGTGTATTCCAGCGCCGTTATTGATGGCGTACAAACGGCGCTACGCCACGCTCTACGACCGGGCCGACCTCTATATTCCGTTTATTGAACGGGTTCTGACACTGCTGAGTCAAGACGGAACCCTGGGGTTTATCTGCCCCGACCGTTGGATGAAAAATCGCTATGGGGGGCCGTTGCGGGCACTGGTTGCCAGCGATTACCATTTGCGCATCCATATCGATATGGTTGGAACCAACGCCTTTCGCGACGAGGTCAGCGCGTATCCCGCGCTTACGGTCTTTGAGCGTTCGCAACCAGGGCCACACTCACAATCTCTCCTGACCCGCGTCGTCCGCAAACCGAAAATAGACGGGGAGTCGCTTCATACATTGGCGCGGGAACTGCGCTCCGGGCGCGTTACGAAAAACTCCGAAATCCAAGAGACCACAATCCAAACCACCAGTATGTCTCCCTGGATACTGGAATCGAGCGCCCGGGTCGTCCTGCTCAGACGAATTGAACGAGAGTACCCGCCCCTCGAGGAAGCAGGCTGCAAGGTAGGAATCGGTGTGGCCACCGGAGCGGATAAGGCCTTTATCGGTCGATACGACGCTCTCGACGTTGAGGCTGACCGCAAGCTGCGGCTCGTCACCACTAAGGACATTCAGAGTGGTGAAGTCCAATGGCAGGGGAACGGTGTTATCAATCCCTTCACGGATGATGGCAAGCTGGTTGACCTTGATAGTTACCCCAAACTGAGAGGTTATCTGGAACAAAGAAAAGACCGTATTGCCGGACGGCATTGTGCGCGGAAGCATCCTGCAAACTGGTATCGTACGATTGACAGAATATGGCCCTCGCTTGCGAAGCGGCCCAAGCTGCTCATCCCCGATATCAAGGGAGCAGCGCATATTGTATATGAGCCGGGACACTTCTATCCGCATCACAATATGTATTACATCGTTTCCGATGAGTGGGATTTGAGGGCGTTACAGGCGGTCCTCCTATCGAGCATCACCAATCTGTTCATTGCCTCCTATTCTACCCATATGCGTAGCGGCTACCTGCGTTTCCAGGCGCAATACCTGAGACGACTCCGCCTGCCGAAATGGACCGACGTGAATCGGAAGCTCCGCCCACGCCTCGTGGAAGCCGGACGTACAAGAGCGATAGCTGCCTGCAACCAAGCCGCCTTCGATCTGTATGAAATTTCACGTGGCAAGCGTCACGCTATTGGAATGGGTGGCCGGTAGAGATGGCATTAGACCTGGCAGACTACGAGCGAAAAGCTCAGGAGGCAGTCAAGGCGTTCTGGAGAAACAGAGATGCCGCACGGCGCAAATAACGGGAGTCGGGGAAAGCCGACCTTGGGGAACGCGCCAGCGTGACGGCAGGGAAGAATATGGATGGCTTCATCGATCTAATCGCCGATGTTGTTCGAGCAAACGGGCTTGAAGACGCGGAGATTTATCAAGACCGGGCCGTGCTCACATTGCCGGGGTTCTCTCGGCCCACAAAACTGTGGGACCTGCTTGTCCTGTACAAAAACGAACTCATTGCGGTAGTCGAACTCAAGAGCCAAATCGGCCCGTCGTTTGGCAATAATTTTAACAACATGACCTGCTTTGCCGGAAGCTGGTCAGGGAGCGGCTTTACACCACCGCGTCCGTAATCGCATCGTCACGTAACGCGATGGAAACCGGAGACTCTACGGATATTTCGCCGCTGACCGGTTTGAAAACCTTGGCCACAACGTTGCTGCGGAAGCGGCTCGGCTGTCTTAGGGACAGGGTAAACGGTATGCAATCTCCGTGATTCCCGAGTTTCACTCGCTCAGGGAGCATTGAGAATATCCAGCATATTCTGAATCATGCGCTGGGTCGCGCCCCAGATTTTATAGCCCTGGTAGCGATAGGTCTGAATGGGGATGGTTTCGCCGTCGTACAGCCAAGTTTCTGCGTTCAGGTTGCCGCGGTCAGCGAGAAATGTGAACGGTACGGAGAATATCTCGGCTACCTCCCAGGCGTTGGGTTGAAAATCGTACGGGTGGGGAATCCGCCCAACATAGGGCGTGACTACATAGTTGCTGGCCTGGGTGCGCAGGTCGTCCAAGGGACCAATCGGACGGACATCCGACGGGCGTAGGCCCAGCTCTTCTTCGGATTCTCGCAGGGCGGTGCGCAGCAGCGACGCATCCTTTTCGTCGGCTCGTCCGCCCGGGAAGGAGACATCGCCCTTATGGGTTGGCAGGTTGGACGTACGAAGCGTAAACAGGAGATGATACTCGCCTTCGCGCTCGAAGAAGGGGACTAGCACCGCGGCACGTTTGGCGGACTGATCGTCGTCAATGAAACGAGTTCGACTCTGAAGGCGAGCTCTCAGGATAGCAAATAAGTCTGTGTGCACCGCTGCCAGCCCATCACATCTCTGGTGTTGAGGCAAGGAAAGATAGCGGCCGGCTCATGGCTCTCCCCTTTATCCTTCGCTCCTGTCTGCTCGAATCGGTAGCGCAAGTGGACGGATCGGCGAGCCGGTTGCACCGCGCATTTTGATCGGCGCGGCGATAAAGGCGAATTCATACACCTGATCCTTGGCCAAATCCTCCAGCCACAGCAGCTCAAGCAGGCAGACTCCCCGTTCTGCAAACAAGTAGACGTGCACACTGTCTTTCGCCATTGGAAATTTTTCGACTCCCATATTGTCCGCACCGATAATGACCGCTCCGTTATCGACCAGCCAGGCGGCACTCTCTTTGGTAATACCCGGATCGTTATGCACGAACTTTTTGGGGTCGGGCCAGACCGTCATGCGTCCGGTGCGGATTAAAACGGCATCATTCTTCTGTAGGCTGACGCCTTGCTTCTTCATCACTCGCTGAAGGTCTTCGACCGTAATCTCATATGAGGCGGGTAGCATGTCCACGCCTTGCTCGCCCGCTGCGTCAATCAGAATCCCACGGGTGATAATTGGTGGGATGGCATCCGCCCCGGCCTTGGTCCAGCCCTTGTCGCTCAAATAGGTCGAGGCGTCGTAGCCATTAAAAATTTTCTCGCCTCGTCCGAGGTGATTCAGGGCGTCAATATGGGTACCCGTGTGAGCGGACAGGGTATAGGCATCGTCGTATAAGGCGAGGTTGGGCGGACCGCCGGCCGGGGCCAATCGCTCGACCCGCATCCCGCGCGGCGTATGCGTCATCCACATATGAAACGGCGGGTCACCCATACCGAGGTCGGCCAGGCCGGGCATCCCCACGAAGTTTGCAACGCTGAGATCGTAGGTTTTACCGCTGCTAACACGCTGTAAGACGGCCAGGGTATTGGCCTCGGTTAATTCGTTGAGGACGCCGATTTCATCGTTCGGGCCATACGGGCTTGTGGCCACGTCGTCGGCTTGAGCGACAGACCAGGTGAGGAAGAAGACCAACACACTCGATAACAATCTTGCTTGAAGACAGGCCCACCGTGCGCCCATTTTTGTCCTCCTCTTGCTTGGTCATGAGAGCGTATGGGAGTTCGTATCCCCCGACAACCAACGTTTTCCTTGACACTCAACACATGACAGAGCTAGGGTCCGGCTCAGGAGACCCCCATCCGAGTCGGAAGGAGGATGTCATGACCGGCGTGATAACTGAAGATGATTTGAGGGCAGCGCGGCGACCGCTGCCCCAGGCCTCGATGCTCCCGCCTGCCTGTTACACCTCACCCGAATTTTATGCCCAAGAAGTCGAGCGCATTCTCTTGAAAGAATGGCTCTGCGTCGGACGGGTGGATCAGGTAGAGAAACCGGGAGACTTTTTGACGCTAACGCTGTTGGGCGAGCGCCTGATTGTTGTCCGAGATGAGGACAGTCAGGTTCGGGTGTTATCGAATGTCTGTCGGCATCGTGCCACTCAGGTGGTGGAAGGGCACGGAAATCTACGTCGGTTTGAGTGTCCCTACCACGGCTGGACCTACTCGCTGAAGGGCGAACTCATCGGTGCGCCCGAGATGCAACGCACCGACAACTTTGACAAAACACAATGTCACTTGGCTGCGCCGCGGGTCGAGACCTGGGAGGGCTTTATCTTCGTCAATTTCGATCAGCAGGCTGCGCCGCTTGGACCGAGGCTGGCTCCCCTCTCGCAACGCCTCCAGCACTACAATCTGAGTGAGATGCGAACCGTGAAAACGATGCTCCATGAGGGCAACTGGAACTGGAAGATCATGGTTGAGAACTATATGGAAGGCTATCATGTGCTCGGCCTGCACAAAGGGCCGCACGACGTGATGCCCGTCCATTCGATCCATGATACCTCGCGCCAGGATTACAACTTTCATGTCGAACCGCACAACGAGGCGTTTGGTATCATCTGGGGAGATTTTGCCGCGCCGGGGGCTACGTTTTATTCACCTGGAGTGACGGAGGCTGCACCGGGCAAGACGGAATGGCTGCCTTCGCCGTTTCCGCTGATCGAAAGTCTCTCCGCGGAAGAACGCCTGCGCGGAGACTTTATCAATGTCTATCCGACCCATCTCCTCACACCGTTGCCGGATGGCATGTTTTACGGACAGATCCTGCCCCAGGCGGCTGACCGCATTACGTGGAGCCTGTCGCTGTGTTTCCCCCCAGAGACCTTAGAAATGCCCGGCTTCGAGCAACACTTAGCCCACGCGGTCGAGGGGATCGCGTTTATCAACTCACAGGATATGTGGGCGTGCGAGTCGGTCCAGCGCGGATTGGCTTCGCGTATGGCGCAGCCCGGACGTTACTGTCACCTCGAAGAATGTATCCATCAACTGGCGCAATACGTTATGGATAAAATCCTGGACACACGAGCCTGAAGCCGGTGCAGGAGAAGGAGAAGATATGGCCACAAAGGACATCAAGCTGGCGTATGGTATCGACGTGGACGCGGTCGGCGGCTGGCTGGGGTCGTACGGCGGCGAAGACTCGCCGGACGATATTTCGCGAGGTCTGTTCGCCGGCGAAATCGGCGTACCGCGTTTGCTCAAGCTGTTTGAGAAGTACGGCATCAAAACAAGCTGGTTTATCCCCGGTCACTCAATCGAGACATTCCCGGAGCAGACCCATATGATTGTGGAGGCCGGACACGAGGTCGGCGCGCACGGCTACTCCCACGAGAACCCTATCGCCATGACACCCCAGCAAGAGGAAGACGTGTTGGTCAAAACCATCGGCCTGATCGAAGAAAAGTCGGGCAACCGTCCGTCCGGCTACGTGGCCCCGTGGTGGGAGTTCTCGAACGTGACCAACGAACTCCTGCTCAAACACGGCTTTCGCTATGACCACAGTCTGATGCATAACGACTTTCATCCCTATTATGTCCGGGTTGGCGATACCTGGACCAATATCGACTACTCCAAGCCGGCCGAAGAATGGATGAAGCCGCTCATGCGCGGTGAAGAAACCGACTTGGTTGAGATTCCGGCCAATTGGTATCTCGACGACCTGCCGCCCATGATGTTCATCAAAAAATCGCCCAACAGCCACGGCTTTGTGAATCCCCGTGACATTGAGCAAATGTGGCGGGATCAGTTCGACTGGATCTACCGCGAGTATGACTATGCGGTATTCACCATGACCATCCACCCGGACGTGAGCGGTCGCCCGCAGGTGCTGATGATGCACGAGCGCCTGATTGAATATTTCAATAGTCATGCCGGCGTGAGCTGGGCTCCATTCTCGGAGATCGCTGAAGACTTCGCCCACCGACAGCCGCGTCAATAGTGTCCAATAGTACCTTGGAGGAAGTATGCAGTTTACCAAGCTTGGCAACACTGGAATGACCGTGTCACGGCTCTGTCTCGGCTGCATGAGCTATGGAGGCGGTCCACAGCCCGAATGGGCGATGCCGCGTGACTGGGCCCTGGATCAAAACGAAGCCCGCGAGCACTTTGTGGTATCGCTCGAAGCCGGCATAAACTTTTTCGATACTGCTGATGTCTACTCGATTGGGCTGAGCGAAGAGATTACCGGACACTGGTTGGGAGAGTTGGCCTCACGCGACGACATTGTCGTTGCCACTAAAGTATGGGGCAAGATGGGACCTGAGCCTAATCGTGGCGGCCTGAGTCGCAAGCATATTATTGAGGCGTGTGAAAATTCTTTGCGTAGACTCAAAATGGATTATATCGACCTGTATCAGATCCACCGCTGGGATTTTTCCACTCCGATTGAAGAAACTCTTGAAGCGCTTGATGCGCTCGTCCGCGACGGCAAGGTGCGCTATGTAGGCGCGAGTAGCATGGCAGCCTGGCAGTTTTCCAAGGCGCTCTATCTAGCCAAGGAACACGGCTGGCATCGCTTCGTGACCATGCAGAACCACTACAACCTGATCTATCGTGAGGAAGAACGGGAGATGAATCCGCTGTGTATCGACCAAGGCGTAGCGCTCATTCCGTGGAGCCCGCTGGCGCGAGGCTTCTTCGCCGGCAACCGTCAGCCCGAGGGGAGCACGGCCCTGACCAAGCGCGCAGAAACCGATGCGTTTGCGCATGACAATTATTTTCGTGAGAACGATTTCGTTATTGCCGCGACAGTAGAAAAGGTCGCCGAACAGCGGGGTGTCACACCGACCCAGATTGCCTGTGCCTGGATACTCCAGGCGCCGGGCGTCACCGCGCCCATAATCGGAGCCACGAAGCTGCATCATCTGGAAGAACTCTTCGCGGCGGTGGATATGGCGCTGAGCGATGAGGAAGTCGTGACGCTCGAAGCGCCGTATCAGCCCCATCCCATCTTGGGGCATGAGCAACCGAACCCGGCCAAGATGGTCTAAGGAGGTGATAGATGGACAACGAATGGACGGAAAAACTGGCGCTTCAGGAACTCTTTGCCCGCTATGCCCACGCCATTGACGACCTCAATCCCGAGGCCTGGGTCGAATGCTTTACGCCAGACGGGATTTTTCAGGTTGGGACGCGCGCCCTGCGTGGCCAAGCTGCCCTGCGCGGCTATGCCGATGTTCATATCGAAGAAATTCGTTGCCGACATATGATGGCTAATTTCCTGTATGAAGTGAACGGCGATGAAGCGACTGGTCAGTGCAGCATGCTGGCAACCCTGGCGACTGCTGGTGGGTATAAAATATTTGCGCAGGGACGCTATGTGGATCGTCTTGTCAAACACGAGGGCGCATGGCGTATTGCCCACCGGAAAGTCGAGACCGACCAGCTTGCTTCCAACCCCACCGGGATTACGAGTATTGCCGACCCCGACGTTGCCACGCTGGTCCAAGCGCTGGTGGACGCGGCCCGAGAACTCGGGGAAAGAGTACAGGTGTAAACCGCGACTGCAAAGGAGGGCTGTATGGAACTCGTAATTCGGAACGGAACGGTTGTGACTGCGAGTGATATTGCACAGGCCGATGTGGGCGTTGAGGGTGGCAAGATCAAACAAATCGGCCAGGACTTGGGACCAGCGGACAAAGAAATTGACGCGAGCGGAAAATACCTTTTCCCCGGTGGGGTTGATGTGCATACCCATGTGGATATCGAACTCATGGGCCATCGCTCGGTTGATGACTTTTACTCCGGGACTGTGGCCGCGGCGTGTGGCGGTGTGACTACCATTGTCGATTATGCCTTGCCCGAAGCGGGCCAGTCGATTCAGGGCAGTGTCGAAGCCTGGGAGGAGAAAGCCAAGGACAAATCCATTATCGACTACGGCATCCATCCTGTCATCCTGGAGCCGACCCCGCAGGTTATTGATGAAATGGCCGACGCGATTGCTGAAGGCCATACGAGCTTCAAGCTGTTCATGATCGGCATGGCCCGTTTTGACGAGTTGGCAGCCGACTACCTCAAGGTTATGGCTCAGGCCGGCAAACATGGTGCGCTGACCAATGTCCACGCCGAAGACCAGTGCTTAATTAGCTATCTGTGCGAACAGATGACGACCGAGGGCAAACTCGGACCAAAACATTTCCCCGACTCGCGGCCCCGCGAGTCCGAAGGCTTGGCGGTGCAGCGCGCCATCAGTATGGCCAAGTACGCGGAAGCCCCCATCTATTTAGTCCATCTGTCGTGCGAGGAAGCCCTGGCGCCGATTCGTCAGGCGCGTGCTCACGGTCAGATTATCTACGGCGAAACGCGGCCGCTGTATTTGCACCTGTCGCGCGAACGCTTTGAGGAGCCGGATGCCGAACGTTATGTTGGCTGGCCGCCCCTCCGGGAGGCGTCCCAAATGCAGGTCATGTGGGACGGTTTGCGCAACGACAACCTCCAAACCGTGGCCACGGACCACTGTGGCTGGAACCTGGCCCAGAAAAAAGCGGGCAAGACCGTAGACGAATTGCTGCCCGGTATGTCCAACCTCGAAACCCTGCTCCCCATGCTCTACTCCGAAGGCGTCGGTCAAGGGAAACTGTCGCTCAACCGCTTTGTCGAAGTGAGTGCCACCAACCCGGCCAAGCTGTTTGGTCTCTATCCCCAAAAGGGCACGCTCGCGGTGGGGTCGGACGCCGACATGGTAATCTTCGATCCGAAGAAAGACATGACCATCCGTCATCGTAATATGCACTCCCGTGCCGACTATGAGCTGTATGAAGGCTTTCAGGTGGTGGGCTGGCCAACGCATACCCTCTCGCGGGGAGAGGTGATTGTGGAAAACGGGACGGTGTTAGGAAACGCGGGCAGAGGGCAACTGCTGAAAAGGAAACGCTTTGCGCCGCTGTAGGATCAGGACGCCTAGTTAATCACGCCGGAGAGAGCAGGGAGGGCCTGCATAAATACAAACGGGGAGGGCGGATGGTCGTACCTGAGTTTACCTCGTCCCCTCACCCCAGCCCTTATCCTCCGCTTCCATCTGCTAGGTGGCAGAGCCAATCCTTGATTTGCTCAAACGCGGGAGAGTCCCAATTCCATACGCCCACCTCGGCTGATTCACCGAGGCGGAGCCCAGGATTTTCTCTCACCGGGGATTCTCCAGCTCGGCTACTGCCTTCCTTCGGAACAGGAACGGCTGCCAAGTACATATATACTCTCGCTTTCGCCAACTGCTCGTTGGCGATGGAGGGACCCGTGCGGGTGACACAATCGGTATATGCATCAATACACGATAGTTCCTCCCCTTCGAGCGAGCGGAGGCACAGTGCTTCCAGATTCCAGCAAGAATCCATGTCGGGCAAGAATCCATGTCGGGCAGGATAGCCACACCGACGTGCAACCTTTCCTCCTGCCTGATCTCCCAATCCTGCGCTGGCTCTGGCAGACCAGAGTCGGTGAGGGCTCCACGTAAACTATTAAACGCTGCTTGGGCGCTTTCGTCAGCGTCCCGTATGAGGCCGAGCCTGCGCAGCCGGTAGAAATTTTCGGCTCGCTTGAGTGTCCCGGTTAGGAAGCGGCCGAACTTGTTCTTTCCGCCTACTTGAGCGATTTGGATAGCATCATCTTTTCCTAGCCGTTTCAAAAAAGCCTCGAAGAACCGAGCGTCATCAATTCCCTCCACCAGCAATACAGCATCACGCTTCACATCGTTTAGAAGGAATCGATTTCCCTCGTGCATCAGCGAATCTCCGCCCCATAGTCGAGTGTGAAATCGAAATCGTCAAACGGGTACGTCGTGGCCACAATCTGATTGTCTCGCCACCCCAAACGGTGGTAGAGGACCTTGGCTTTGGTTTTTTCATCGTCTGCGAAAGCGTCACGCGCCGCAACCAGACATTCGCGGCTATGAGTGGTTACAAAGACCTGCACGTTGAATCTTTGCGAGAGATCGTAAAGGTTCTTCCAAACACCTTTCAGAGCGCTGTGGTGCAAGCCGTTTTCCATTTCATCAATGAGAATCATGCCGCGACGAGCCTCGTAGAACGCCAAGGTCATTGATAGGAAGCGACAGATACCGTCGCCTAAAAAGCCCATGGGAACAAGACGACTCAACCCAACATCGGCGTATATCATAGGGGTTTGAATAGACAGGCTTTTCAGCCCTTTCATTCTCTTATCGATTGTCCTTAGGCAATCCGTAATGCTGTTAATGTGTCCCTCCAACTCCACTTCTCCAAAGCGCTTCACATCTTCTCCTAGGCTGGCCTGACGTCGAGCACCCATAAACACAGCAGTAGGGCGCGGCGGCATCTTGGCCACTTGTGAGACGAAACCAATACCTTCCCCCGCTAGCTGCAAGTTTGGACCCATCGCGACTGCTGGGATTTCCGATCGTGCCCAGTAACCCGAAGAGGTATAGGGATTCCCGGATTCATCAGTGTATTCAAGGACGATTTTGGAACTCGAAACGGCCGCAACGTCGGGCTCTTGAGATCCTCGTGGCGGCAGGGCGGATTCCTTTGCGGCTTGGGCTGTCATCGTAGTAAGATCTAAGGGCTTGGATGTAACCTTGAGGATACGCGGCTGATTGTTCCAGTCACCTCCTGCGGAGAGGAGTATTGTCTGAGAGGAATCAAAATTATAGAAAAGGTCGTCCAACAGGCGTTTTGGATCTGGGTCGGCAATGCCCCGAAATCGACTGAGGCGGTAGCCAAGCTCGGGCAGGTTTGGGCCAGAGTGTAGCCATAACGCTTCTAATAACGCTGTCTTGCCTATATTATTTCGTCCCGCCACGAGATTGACGTGAGCCATTTTTTCAATGGCTATGTCCTCGATGCAGCGAAAGTTTTTGATGCTAAATGATGTATACATGCTGATCCCCTCTAAGTATGAATCCGCTCAATCTTATCAAGGAACAACTATTCGTTCACGCGATTATAGAGTTGGGTGGTCTAAGTTGAAGCACGGCCCGTAATGTGGGACCGTCGTCTCCAGGGTGCTGCGTGTACGTTTTGACGGGGTTCACGATATGTTTTAGTCTTTGAGCAGACTTCGCCTGGCTGCTGGGTGCATCGACTCGACCTGTCTCAAATCTAGGTCCCCTCAACCTTTACATCAGTCGGCAAACCGACAGGCAGCGATCAGGTATGCGCCTCAGGTATTCCGATTGAGGATATTTGCTGTGGAGAAATCTCAAAACCGTTTCTGCGTGTCCTGCTCCCCCGAAGACCCTAGGGGTATTGACCTGTCATACGGACCGGGAGCAGGGCGCGCGGGTCGAGACGCACCAGCGCTCCGTTGTCCGCAGGTATAGAAGCAGCCATTGATTACTTTGCCACTTGGCCCTCGGCCTGACCGTTCACGCTGACCTTGGCGCCCTCCTGCGCCAAGACCGCGGCGGCGGTATCTTCCACTACCGTTCCCTTGAAAAAGTCCGGATTTGTTCCGCCCAAGAACCGAATCGGGTTATCGCAGGTGAAATCGCGGAAGTTCTGTGGCGTCATCAGTCCGTCCTCAACGAACTCATAGGTTTCGGGCAGGACATGGGCCATATTCGGGACATCAAAATGCCCGATGTCGGAACCGAACAGGGCGTGCAACTGCGCATCAAACGGATTGTTCTTGCGGTTGAACGCCAGGGTATTCATCCGATCATCCGCCTCGCAGCCAAAGTAGAAATTCGTGGTAAACAAGTCCTTGATATCCTCGGCTTTGGTGATGCCGCAGGCCGAGTAGTCGTCCAGATTTTCAATACCGCCGGTATCGACCGAACCCTTGGGCGGCATGGCAGTATCGAGGGCGGCTTCCCGCCGGCGCAGCGCCTCAACAATGGTGGCGTTACCGTACTGCTCGGCGAGTTCACGGAACAACGTATGGTCGAGGTTGGCCGGGTCAACTTCGGCTAATGCATCACTATTGCGCTTTTCCCAGTGTTCAATCAGATCGACGTAGAGCTGGCACGCCCAACCGACCCCGCCTTCGAGAAAGGCGAACTTGAGTTGCGGGAAGCGGTGCGTCACCCCACCCAAGAAGAGGGCCTTACACACCGCCTCGTTGGCGGCCGCGAAATGACCAATATGATTATAGGTAAAATTGCTCGGCGACATACGCATGGCAAACCCGCGTCCGCCGGAATGAAAGGACGGGGCGACTTTGAGCTCGACGCATTTGGCCCAGACCGGGTCGTAGTTATAGTCGCTGTCCAGACCCAAGACGTCCCGATACGCGACGAATTTCGCTGCGTCGGGGTGAACCTCAGTCGCGGCCGGAACATCGCGCCGGATCAGGCTGCCTAGCATGACGACCTTCAAACCGAGCTGCGTGACCGCGTATTCCAGCTCGGCAACGGCCTCGTCCGGGGTATGCATGGGAATCACCCCCGCGGGTGTCAGGCGGTCCGCATATTTGCCAAAATACTCGGCGCTAAAGGTATTGAAGGCACGACAAGCCGCCTGGCGCTGCTCTGCATCGGGAATCAGCGGCAGGCCCAGGCCGGCCGTAGGGTACATCACACTGAAGTCGAAGCCAAATTCGTCCAGCCGTTCATACAAGAGCTGCGGCATGACCGCAGTGGCCCGGTCTCGCGTGTTCTTGGTCGGCAGCGCCCAGAACGCCTGCTGGCCAACCCCACTGGCCCGGCGTTCGGCCACGGACATGGCCAGTTCCTTTTGCACCAGCTTGGGGAAAAAAGAGAATCCTTCGACGGCCTTATCCCCGCCGATTTTCCGCATTTCCTCTCTGACCAAGGGACCGAATTCCAGCCAGTGTCCATCCGCGTCGATAATGGGATGATTCAACTGGGCGCGTACCTCTGATGTTGCTGCGTGTCCGTTGCTGCTCATTTTTCCCTCCTTAGCCGCTCTCGTGTTCTCTGCTGGACTGCCGGGCGACTGTCCAACTGGGTATGAAGACAATAGGAAGTTTTTTGATGCTTTTCAATGCGTAGTTTGCGCGTCTCCCTCTGGCGCCTCAGCCACCAGAGACATAGTCGTCAATTGTCTTATGCGAATGCCGCACCAGCACTTCCTCGTCGTTCAAATTGAAGTGCGTTCTGATCCCAGTAGCGAGCATGGACTGGGTGGCTTCAAGCGTGCTGCCGTCCTCTAAGAGTGTGTCGCGCAATACACATTTGCTGACTTCCTGACTGAAACGCTGGCCGACTCGTGTTGTCGGCGGGCAGTATAAACAGGCTTCCCAGAGGGTGCGGTTGGCCGTGAGCGGCCAGAAATGATGAGTGACATACGTCCCGGCAGAGACATCGACTGAAAAATTGGGAAAGATCACGTTCAGATCAAACGCCCACTGTGGACTGCGGGTCGGATTGACGCCGCGCGGGAGATGGTCGTCTGCAATATGGCCTTGGGTGACGACCGAGCCAAAACGATAGGCCAGGGATTCGACGGGTGAGGGCTGATGGCCGGGGTTGCCATACAGAGACATCATCCGATGGCGAGGATAGAGTTTGATGGTCAAAGCATGGCTGAACGGATTATCCGGCCCGGAAAAGGTATCGCCAATGGTTCGCCGGTGGAGGACCGGAACGTGGTAGATCTCCTGAAATGCATCCAGGGCGACTTTCCAGTTGCAGTTGACTTGAGTGGCGTACCGATAACAGGTTGACATGTGATGAAAGGGATAGCCACGGAGCTGCCGGCCAAACTCGCCCATGAATTCGTCCAGCGTCTCGCGTGGGTGCGGATCAATATGGACGAAGAGAAACCCTTCCCAGATACCGAGTGTTACTGGCGTGAGACCCAACTGGTCTTTATCAAGATCAAAAAAGCGGCCCTCATCCGGCACAGATCTGAGTTGGCCATCCAGACCGTAGGACCAGCCGTGGAATTTACACGTCAACAGCCGGCAGGTGCCTTGCATATCCCAGGCGAGCTTATTGCCGCGATGAGAACACATATTGTGAAAGGCGCGAATCCGGTCGTCTTTGTTCCGCACGACAAGGACGGATGTCTTACAAATGGTCAGCTCTTTGACAAAATAATCGCCAGCGTTGGGGACGTCCTCTACGCGTCCAATATTCAGCCATACCCGACGAAACAAGTGCGCCCGCTCTTGCTCAAAATAAGTTGGTGAGACACACGGCTCGATCGGGACGGGTTGCGTGCCTAGTGCGGGAGGGGTGTGCTGTGCGCGCTGTTCCTGCATACCGCTCTCCTCAATCGGCTCCTGACAACCCGGATGCGACCTCGCGGTGCATGCGCAATAGTTCGGGAATCGTTTCCGCTGGCCGCCGTCCAAAACCACACTCGGCGGCGATGCCAAAGTCTGAGCGATATTGGTGGGCGGTCTGTACTCGCCGCCGCGCACCTTTGTCCCACGGAATGACAAGATCGTCGGCAGGAATGGCGTTAACGAGGGCCGCGAGTTCCCGCGTCATTGCCTCTTCATAGGCTGCCCACATGAGTGCAAAATCGTGCGCGTCGGTGACGTACATACGGGTACCACTCTCTGTTCACGGTAAGGAGACCTGGAATTTGACGCCGGGGGGAACCTCGCCCTGATCCCGCAGGGCACAAAAGTCTCAGTAGGATTTTTGCGCCTCTGCGGCGTACCCGAGGTGGTCAAAATGTATGCTGTCGAGACCTTGCTTGACCTTGAACATCCAGCTTTCGTCCGTGTAATCCCGAGGAAACCAGCTTTCCTCACCCGCAATCTGGCGTGGTTGCTGTATGGTCTCAAGCGCGGGATGACCATGATAGGTTTTGTACGCGAGAAAGGTAAGCCACCTGCGCCGGTAGCCGGTTTCTCCATCCGGGAGGCTGGTGACGCACTCTCCCCCTCCCTGGGCGCAGGTGCGTAAAACCTCTTCGGCCGTATCGCCCGGGATACTCCCCACCAACAACACTGGACCGGACATGCGTGACATTGCCGTTCCCTCCTTTTTCGTTCCCGTCATGCCCCGTTTCTAGGCTGGAACGCCGGAAACGAGTGCATCGACTTGCGTTAATTCTTCTGCCGAGAGCTTCCAGTTCGGCGCAGCCGCATTCGCGCGCACTTGCGCCGGCGTCGTCGCTCCAGCTATCACCGAGGTGACGCACGGCTGGGCAGCGAGCCATGACATGGCGAGTTCAAGCAGGGTGTGGCCTCGCTGTCCGGCAAAGTCTTGCAGGATTTCAACCTTGGCAAAATTTTCATCAGAGGCCATACGCTGCGTGAATGGCAGAACGGCCAGCCGCGTTCCGGGCGCAAAGTCTTCACCGCGTCGATATTTGCCGGTCAGCATGCCGCTGGCTAAAGGAAAGTAGGGTAACTGGCCGAGTCCATGCTGATCACAGGCCGGGATCGCATCCGCCTCAACCGCACGATTCAACAGGCTCCAGTCATTCTGCGCAGTGACAAAGTGGGCGAAGCCGTGCGCTGTGGATTGTTTGACCGCTGCATGAATCTGCTCGGCAGTAAAATTTGAATGTCCGATTGCACGCACTTTGCCCTGTTTGACCAGTGTGTGCAGGGTCTCAAGGGTCTCTTCAATCGGCGTGCTCGGATCAGGATAGTGCATTTGATACAGGTCAATCCAGTCTGTTTGTAACCGGCGCAGGCTGTCCTCGACACACCGCAGAATATACTCGCCCGATCCCCACCGTTCTCCCGATTTGGCCAGCTTGGCGACACCGCCGAATTTTGTGGCCAGAACGATATCCTTGCGACGCCGGCCTAACACTTGACCCAGGAACTCCTCAGACCGGCCTTTACCGTACATATCTGCGGTATCAAAGCAGGTAATGCCGGCCTCCAGAGCAGTGTCGATCACGGCCCGGCTGGCTTCCAAATCAATCTTCATCCCAAAGTTGTTACACCCAAGACCAACCACACTGGCCTGGATTCCCGATGCACCAAGCGGACGTGTTTCCATAGACGATCTCTCCTCAGAACGGATTGGTTGTCTTCACAGAGCAGAGGGGAGCAGGCTGTGCCAGTCCACTGAACGCTGATAGGCCGCCGCGACCCTGAGCAACCGGTCCTCACGGAAATGCGGGGCGACCAGCATCAGGCCGATTGGTAAGCCGTCGACCTTTCCGCAGGGTACACTGAGGGCAGGATGGCCGGTCAGATTAAACGGTCCCATGTTGCGGATGACCAGACCGAGGTCTAAGCCTAGTTGTCCTCCGAAAAGGGTATGCTCAATTGCTTCCTCGTAATGCTCGGGCTCGCGATACTGCGGCGCCTTGATCGGAACAGTTGGCATGGCCAGGACATCGACCCGCGTAAAGACCTGGTTATACTGCTTGATAAAAGTGGGCCGAACGTTATGCGCCTTGGCGTGCAGCCGTCCGTGCGTAAAGCGGGCCAGGTAGGCGCCGAGGATCAAATGGAGTTTGTAGTTCAGCGGGAGTTCGTGGCCATGGCTGCGCTTGAAGCGGCCAAAGGTGGAGATGAACGAGCTCGGATAATAGGTTTTTGTCCCAGCGCCAGCCAGATTGGTATCGAACATATGCTTGCCACCCTCAAAGTAAATGGGTAGCAGGGCCAATGTGGCTTTATCATGCAGCGGAATGGACACGTGCTCAAGCCGAGCCCCGGATTGCTCCAGGGTCGTGAGCGCGTTCAAGACGGTCTGGTCAACCTCGGGCTCGCTGCCGGGAAAACCAAAACCCTCCGATAAAATACCGATCCGGACGTCCTCGATATCCTGAGCCACGGCCTGGGTATAGCTCGGCAATTGGGCCGGCAGGGCGGTTTGCCTTGGGTCATAGCCGTCCGCACCCGCCACGCACTCCAGGATGAGGGCGATCTCTTCGACCGTTCGAGCGAGGGGACCCACATAATCGATGGTCGGGTCCAGGCCAAACACCCCGGTATGGGGAATCAAGCCGTGGGTGGGCATCAGGCCGACTGTCCCCGACCACGCCGCCGGCAGCCGGACCGAGCCGCCCTGATCGCCGCCAAAGGCCACGTCAACGAGACCTGCGGCAACGGCCGCACCAGACCCCGAAGAAGAGCCCCCCGTGACGTGGGCCGTATTATGCGGGTTCAGCGGCCGCCCAAAGTCGCCAACGCCACTGAGCCCTGGGCCGCCAAAGGAGAAGTCTTCCATATTCATTTTGCCCACGATGGTGGCTCCGGCGTCGAGCAGACGGGTGACCAGCGGCGCGTCAAAGTCCGGGGTATAACCGTCCATAAAATGGCAGCCGAGCGTCAGGGGGACGCCAGCCACACTGATGTGGTCTTTCAGGCCTATGGTCTTGCCGGCGAGCGGCCCATCTTTTGCGCCCTCAACCCGACATTTCCGAATGAAAACGTTCAGCGGGTCTTCTTCTGCCGTTGGCCGATAGCCGGGGTCTCGGTCGGTATAGCGGAGGGGCAGGCGTTGCTCCTCAATCCTGAGTTCCTGAAAGGTTTCGAACGTGGCGATGTGCTCAAGCATACGAGCGTGCATGCTCTGCATCTCAGCCGGGGTGAGATCCAAGCCGAGTTCTTGACTGTATTGGGCGAGGTCTTGGATACCGAGTCGGGGCAGCATGATCAGCCCTCCTGTGCTACAAAGTGAGGCATAACCTCTTTGGCAAACAAGCGCATGGAATGCTCCGCTCGGTGTGGGTCGATGCCGCCGATTTGCATCCACAGGACCAGATGGGTCACGCCGGCTTCCTGCTGCGAGCGCGTAATCTCTTGAATCGCGTCCTCGGGTGTCCCAATGATAGGCGGCGCCCCAAAGAAGTGGAGTCCTTGGACCTTGCCAAGTTCTTCGGCGGGCGGTAATGGCTCGACGCCAAAATACCCTCCAGGGATTTGAAAATCCCCGGCCTCGTCGAGCTTTTGTGTATAGACGGCCATGCGATGCCGCACGTGCGGTGCGCATTCTTCCCAGGCGCGTGCCCGCGTGTCGGACACGTAGACCAAGCGTAACGCGGCTTTATAAAAATTCTTCGGATTATGACCGTGGCGACGCAGACTGTCTTCGTACAGCCGCGTGGTATGGGCACTGCCCGCGCCCGCAAAATGACAACCGTAGCGGGCAACCCGGTCTATCGATTTCGGAGTCAGCCCGGCAACCCATAAGGGAGGGGTGGTTTGCACCGGCCGGGGGCGAAGAGAAATGGGCCCGACCGTGAAATGCTTGCCGGTGTAGGCAAACTTCTCCTGCGTCCACAGACCGGTGATAATCGCCAGGCCGTCTTCCATCCGCGTCGGACGCTGAGAGCGAGGAATGTTATAGGCAGCGTATTCGTCCACCACATAGCCTTGTCCCAGACCCAAGTCGAAACGGCCATCCGATAGGGCATCAAGCGTTGCCGCTTCTTCCGCAACCTGAAGCGGATGGTAGAGCGGCAAGATGACGATATAGGTTCCGAGTCGAATGCGGCTGGTCTGGGTGGCCAGTGCGGCCAGCAGCGGGAACTGGGCCGGGAAGTAGTCATCGGTGCCGTGGTGCTCTGCCGTCCAAATGTGGTCGTAGCCTAACTCTTCGGCCAGCACCGCCTGTCTGACCATACTCCGACAGAGTTGGGCCGATGAAACCTGCCAGGGCCGTGGATTTTCAAATGCGAACAGCAGTCCAAAGTCCATCTCTTCCCCCTTGTGAGACGCATTCGGAGTGGCCCGTGCACTCAAACCTTGTCCTCCCAGAACGAGCGTGGTTTAACCGAAGGCAGAAGGGAGGCCGCTATGGCAACATTCGACGAGTACCGTAATCAGTATAAGCATGTTCAGATGGAGCGGCGCAACGGAATTCTGCAACTCACGCTCCACACGGACGGGAAGACCTTGCACTGGGGAGAAGGCCCGCACTCGGAGTTAGGGAAATGTTTCTACGACGTTGGCAGCGACCCGGAGAACAAAGCCGTCATTATGACCGGCACGGAGGACAAGTTCATTGCCCGCTACGCCCGAGAGGACCAATGGGAGATCACGCCCCAGTTGTGGGACCATATTTACTGGGATGCCAAAAAGCTCCTCATGAATCACCTGGACATCGAAGTGCCCATGATCGCCGCGGTCAACGGTCCGGCCACCATTCACGCCGAGTTGGCGGTCCTGTGTGATATTGTCATTGCCTCGGACGACGCGGTGTTCCAGGACGCGCCGCATTTCCCCAACGGGATTGTGCCGGGCGACGGAGTGCATATTGTCTGGCCGCTCCTCTTGGGCGCAAATCGAGGGCGCTACTTCCTGCTCACCGGTCAGAAACTCTCGGCTCAAGAGGCGCTGACGCTCGGGGTGGTCAACGAGGTCATGCCGCGTGAACAACTGCTTGAGCGGGCCTGGGAGCTGGCAGAGGTGGTCTCCAAACAACCGCCGCTGACCGTGCGCTACGCCCGCGTTGCGCTGACCCAGCAGCTCAAGAAGCTGATGCTCGATAACCTTGGCTACGGCCTGGCGCTTGAAGGTTTGGGCGCGCAGGAATACTGGCCGGGCGGAAAGAAGAAATAAGGGAATCGGTTCGATCCTGAGTGGACAGTCCGGGGGCAGACGGGGCATGTGTCTGGCGCTTCACTCCTGGCCACACTCAGTGCTTGTGTATCGATGTGGAACCGTTTAATCTTACAGGTAAGATTAAATACGGGGTGCGCATGTCAACGCTTGCAACAACCAGAATGTCGTCCAAAGGGCAGGTCGTTATTCCTGAGGAAATCCGTACCAGGCTCCAGCTTGAGCCGGGGACCCAATTTGTTGCGGTTGGGGAAGGCGATGTTGTCATTCTCAAGAAAATTGCACGCCCCACGCTGGCCGACTTCGATACACTCATTACCGAAGCTCGACGGCGGGCGCGTAGCGCTGGAATGAAGCGCTCAGATATTACGGCTGCACTGAAGGGGGTTCGAGGTGCCAAGTGAGGACCGTTCTCGACACGAATGTTTTTGTGTCAGGGATATTCTTCAGTGGTCCGCCGTATCAAATCCTTCAGGCCTGGCGAAACGGTCAGGTCCAGCCTGTCGGCTCACGAGAAGTCTTTGAAGAATATGAACGGGTCGGGCGCCGATTAGCGGAGCAATTTCCTGGCGTTTCCCTTGACCCCTTTCTGACCTTGCTGCTCGCCCACGCCCAGGTGGTCGAGGCTCCTCCTCTTCCCCGGCAGATATGTAGCGACCCGGATGATGACAAATTCCTTGCCTGTGCGCTTGCTGGAAAATGCCACGTTATCGTGAGTGGAGACCGAGCGCTACTCAAGACTTCGGGCTATCGTCGTTTGCAGGTCGTCACTCCTCGGACCTTTGTGGACCGATATTTGTAAAAGCTTTTGTAAATCTGGATAATTTTCATGTACCGCTATCAGGAAACGCAGCGCTACTTTGCCCAGGTGGCGGACGATATCAAGGACATTGCCGAGCAAGAACTGCTCACGCTTGGCGCCCGAGAGACCAGTCCGACGTACCGAGGAATCTATTTCACTGCCTCACCAAAAGTGCTCTATATCATTAACTTTCACGCCCGCCTGATTACCCGTGTGCTTGCCCCGCTCACGTCGTTCAGGTGTCACTCCGACCGCTATCTGTACAAAAAAGCGCGGGAGATCGAATGGCAGGATTTTCTCGATCCGTCGCAAACTTTTGCCGTTTTTGCCACCGTGGCCAACAGTCGGCTGCGACACTCGAAATTTGCCGCCCTCCGTCTGAAAGACGCAGTGGTCGACTCTTTTCGCGCTGCCACTGGCGTGCGGCCGTCCATCGATACCCGACAGCCGGATGTCTGGATGAATCTGCACATCCAGAATGATGAGGCCACGATCAGCCTGGATACGTCGGGAGGCTCGCTCCATCGACGCGGCTATCGAAAAAAAAGTGTCCAGGCACCCCTGGTCGAGACCTTGGCCGCGGCCATTATTCACCATGCTGAATGGGATGGACGCCGGCCGCTGTACGATCCGTTCTGCGGCTCCGGCACATTGTTGTGCGAAGCCTATATGTCGGTTGCGCGGATGCCGGCGGGGCTGTTTCGGAAGCGGTTTGGTTTCCAGTCTCTGCCCGACTTCGACGCCGGACTCTGGAGGCAGGTACAAGAAGGCGGGCGGGCTGCGCTGCGTCCTCCTCCTCAGGGTCTCATATCCGGCAGCGATATCGACCCCGAAGCCGTCCATGCCGCGCGGGTCAACTGCGCTGCCTTTCCCGCCGGTAATGCCATCACGGTCGAGCAACGCGCTGCCTTTCAGATCCGCCGGCTTGACGACGCGGTCATTGTGTGTAATCCGCCGTGTGGCATCCGCATGGGCAAACAGGCCAATCTGGACGATTTCTATACGCGCCTGGGCGATTTCCTCAAACAGCGCTGTCGGGGCTCGACGGCTTTCATTTATTGTGGAGACCGTCAGTACCTGAAGCGGATTGGCCTCAAATCCGCGTGGAAAAAACCGCTCGTCAACGGCGGTCTGGACGGGCGCCTGGCAAAGTATGAACTGTATTAACTCCCTTCCGGTGCGCTCCCTCAGCTGATGCGTGGACGATTTCGAGTGCAACATGGTAGAGTAAGCGCTACTCAACGAAGGAGGGTATGACGATGCTGTCCCTGAACGAATATGCAAAGTATGACGGCCTTGGGCTGGCTGAGCTGGTGGCGCGTAAAGAAGTCAGCGCCGAAGAACTTGTGGCCACCGCCGTCCAGGCTATTGAAAAGGTCAATCCGCAACTGAACGCCGTACTCCAGGTCCTGTCCAACCAGGCCCAGGTCGAAATTCGGGGCGGGCTGCCGCAAGGCCCCTTCAGCGGCGTACCGTTTCTGATCAAAGAACTCGTCCTGCACGCCAAGGGCGTCCGCCTCGATATGGGCTCACGGTTGGCCCAGGGCTATGTCGCCGCCGAGGATTCCGAGCTCATGGCGCGCTTTCGGCGGGCCGGGTTCGTGCTGACCGGCACAACCCAAACGCCGGAGCTGGGCTATAACCCGACAACGGAGACTGTCCTGTTCGGGCCGGTCCACAACCCGTGGAAGGCCGGTCATAGCGCCGGGGGTTCGAGCGGCGGGTCCGGCGCGTCGGTCGCCGCCGGCATTGTGCCGGTCGCGCATGCCAACGACGGCGGTGGCTCTATTCGCATTCCGGCCTCGTGTAACGGCTTGGTTGGCCTCAAGCCCTCGCGTGACCTGGTGCCCACCGGACCCGACTATTCGGACCCGCTGTGTGGCCTGGCGTGTGAGTTTGTTGTCTCACGGAGCGTCCGCGACTCCGCGACCCTGCTCGACATCGTGGCCGGGGCCGACGCTGGTGCGCCCGGCCTCCCGGTCCCGCCGGCCCGCCCCTACCGCGAGGAAATGGGCGCCGCGCCGGGGAAGCTGCGCATCGCCTGGACCACAACGCCGGCCTCGGGCGAAAAGGTTGACCCGGAATGCGAGCAGGCAGTCCATGACACCGTGCGGGTGTTGGAGGAACTCGGCCATACGGTGTACGAAGGCCGACCGGAGTATGACTGGGAGGAGTTCCTCGAAAATATTCATGTGATCTGGACGGCGTATAACGCCATGGCGGTTGAGGACCTGGCCGCGGAAATGGGTCGTTCGCCGAGCCCGGATACGCTCGAAGCGGTGACGCTGGCCTGCTGGGAAGACGGCAAAAAGTATAGCGCGGTTGACCTGCTGAAATCCATGGAGCACGGCGGTCGCCTGTCCCGCATCGTCGGTCGTTTCTTTGAAGACCTGGATGTCTTTGTGACGCCCACTATTGCCAAGCCGCCCGCGCCGCATGGCGAAGTGAACCAGAACCGGGCCGGTATGACGGCTATGGAGTGGACACGCCAAGTCTTCTCCTACGTCCCCTTTACGCCGCTTTTTAATACGACCGGTCAGCCGGCGATTTCATTGCCTTTGCACTGGAGCGCCGACGGCCTGCCGGTTGGTGTCCAGTTTGTCGGGCATTTCGGGGACGAGGCCGGGCTGCTGCGCTTGGCCGCTCAGTTGGAAGAGGCAAAGCCGTGGGCAGACAAGCGTCCGCCGGTGCATGTGGCCGCCTAGCCCCTGCTCGCGAGTTGGACCTGGCCATAAAATAACCGCGCGCTGGTGAGGAGTACGCGCATGACCGATACGCACCCATCCCCCCGCCTCATCCTGTGGGGCGCAGGAACAACTCGTACCATCCGGCCGCACTGGGTGTTGTACGAACTCGGGCTGGAGTATGAAAAACACCTGATTGGCTCGCGGACGGGGGAAACTCAGACCGCCGCGTTTCGGGCCCTCAACCCGCGTGGCAAGATTCCGGTGCTCCAGGATGGCGAGCTGGTCCTGGCCGAGAGCGCTGCGATTATCAATTATCTGGTTGAAAACTATGGGCCGGAATCCGGGCTGGTCCCCCGTCCGGGCACCCCGCAGCGCGGCCTGTACGACCAGTGGTGTTTTTTCATTATGACCGAGCTTGACGCCCACACCTTATACATTCTGCGGCGGCACGATGACTTGGCCCATCTGTATGGCGCGGCTCCGAATGCGGTGCAAGCCGCAAAAGAAGGTTTTGCGCGTCAGATTGCCGTTGTGACGCAGGCCCTGCGTTCCGGCGGGCCGCATCTATTGGGCGAGACCTTTACCTGTGCCGATGTCTTGCTCACCACCTGTTTGACTTGGGCTCACTACTGTAAAATCCCTTTAGCCACTGCGTTGGTCGACTATGCACAGCGTCTGACGGCTCGACCGGCCTATCGTCAGGCGGCGGCTATTAACGGCGGCCCTATGGTTGGACTCACATGAAAAAACCCCTATCACATGGTAGCTGACGTATGACACAACCGGTCCAGACAAAACACCTCCTGCTTTTTCGGCACGCCAAGTCTGATTGGGGCACGGCAGCCGAGAACGATCATGCGCGCCCGCTGACAAAGCGGGGAATCGCCGCGGCCCGGGCCATGGGGCGGATTCTCGCGGCGTCCGGCCAAACGCCGGACCGAGTTGTGACCTCGTCGGCGGTCCGGGCAAAAACGACGCTGGAGGGGGCCCGGGCCGCCGGCAAATGGAAATGCCCGACCGAAATCAGCGATGCCCTGTATGATACCGATGCTGCCGCTGTGCTGGAAGAAATACGCGCCCTGCCCAAGAGTGCGACAACGGTCTTATTCGTTGGTCATGAGCCGACCTGGTCGGAGCTGGCGAGCTTTCTGATCGGCGGGGGCAATCTCCGGTTTCCAACCGCGGCGCTGGCACGGATCGACCTGACAGTCCCCGGCTGGCACGCGGTGACCTTTGGCCGGGGAGAACTCGTCTGGCTCCTCCAGCCCAGGTTTTTTACCAAAGGAAAATTTCCACTGGCTAAGCTGGAGGCCGCACCCTAGCAGACGCTAGCCGAGTGTGAAAAAGAAAGAGCCGAGAGCGGAAGGCGATCTCTGCCGGGACGAAGGAAGAGAAGAGCTTCCCGTAGCGCTCTCAGGAGGAAAGTATGACGCAGGCTGCACCGAAAACGACAGAGCCGTATGTCGGCAAAGAGCTTGGCAGTGTCTCCTTCACTGTCACCGAAGATATCTTGAACGATTACTACGACGGCCTGAACCTGCCGCGTCCCCAGGCCGCTCCTATCCCCTCCATGATTGCCAGTGGACCGGACAACGCCTATTTCGCGCAGTCGTCGTTCAGCAATCATTTTGGCCATCTGTGGATGCGCCAAGAGTGGGAATTGTTCACACCGCTGACACCGGGCCGGACGTATACGGCAACCGCACGGATCACGGACATTTATCCCAAGCGCAATCGCTCGGTGGTGCGCTACGAGGTCGCGCTGCGCGCCGACTCGGGAGAACTGGCCTTACGTACGCGTCACCACCAGAGCTATCTGCTCGATCAGCACGATGGTCAACTCACCTTTCGTGACCCAAAAGCCAAACAGGGTGCACGGCGCTTCGTCGTCCCGGAGGGTGAGCCGTTCGGGCCGATCGAACGCGTCATCAGTCTGAAGATGTGCGACCGATTTTTTCACGGTGACGCCAACTACCACACTAACCGCGAGGAATCGAAAAAACTCGGTTTTGGCGATGTCGTTATCGGTGGGCGGATGACCATGGCCTATGCGGCCCATATTCTCGAAGAACGCTTTGGCACCGCCTGGTGGACGAGTGGTCGGCTGGATACGAAGTTTACAAACCCGGTGTGGCCCAATGAGACCGTTATTGCCCGTGGCGTCATGACCGGCCCGCTCAAAGGAGAACCGGAACGGACGGGGGCTTTCGTGTGGCTGGCAAAACCGGACGAGACCGTTGTGCTGGTTGCAAATGCGAGTGTCGGGCCAATAGAGGAAGAACGCAAACGGGATATCTGAGTCTGATGGCAAACCACCGCAAGTCCCGGCAATTTTTTACGCCCCCCGACAGCCCGTTTCAGGTGCCGTGCGACGGAACCTTCCTGATGAAGGACGCGCCGACCGATCCTGGGAAGAACGCGCCCGGTACCGCCGAGTGTCGGAAGCAGCTTGAGCAGTTGACCGCTCGCCTCGACGAGCGGCAGCGCGTTCTCTATGCCCAGACCCGGTATGCGGTCCTGTGCATCTTCCAGGCCATGGATGCCGCGGGCAAAGACTCAACGATTCGAGCTGTCATGCGGGGGCTGAACCCGGCCGGGTTTCAGGTCTTCTCGTTCCAGGCTCCGTCAGTAGAAGAATACGCCCACGATTTCTTGTGGCGGGCGACGCTCCGCCTGCCTGAGCGTGGACGGATCGGCATCTTTAACCGCAGCTATTATGAAGAAGTGCTGATCGCGCGGGTCCACCCCGAATTTCTGATCCGCCAGAACCTGCCCTGGCCAAAGGAGCACGACAGCCTGTGGGAGTATCGCTTTGAGTCAATCCAGGACTATGAGAAGCACTTGGTTCGGAACGGCACGATAGTGCTCAAGTTCTGGCTCAACGTCTCAAAGGAAGAGCAACGTCGGCGCTTCCTGGATCGTCTGAAGAAACAGGAAAAACACTGGAAGTTCTCGGAGGCCGATACGGCCGAGCGCGCGTATTGGGACACGTATATGCAGGCCTACGAAGACTGTCTGAATAAGACCTCTACTCCGTGGGCGCCGTGGTATGCGATTCCTGCGGACAACAAACCCTATATGCGTCTGGCTGTGGCGCAGATATTGGCGCAGACTCTTGAGCAACTGGACCTGCACTATCCGACCCTGACCTCGGAACAGAAGGCCCGTCTTACCGCCAGCCAAAAGCGCCTCAAAGAGGAGGGGTAGCGCGCCCTGTTCGCACTCGCTGCATCGGACATACTCTCTGTCTAAGGAGGTCTGTGGGCGGTTATGTGCCTGCAACGCGCATCTCTGCCCGAAGGGCGGTGGTTGCCGCTTCGTCAACCGTCCTCGTTGCTATATCCACCACCACGCCATAGACGCTGCGCGCTTTCTCCACAGAGATATACTCGTCCAGCGTATCGTCGAGGACCTCCTGCACCGGACGGTCGAGCGGGTTGCCCCAGCCTCCGCCGCCGGTGGTTTCAAACCAGAAGGTATCGCCATAGGAGAGCTTGTGGCCGCGCAACAGGGGGTTGAGCCACCGGTTGTCTGCGGTCAGACCGCCGACAATTTTTTGTGTGCCATCCGCAGACAGGTGCCATAAGCGTTGGGGCAAACTCCGCTGCCCGCCGTTCACGCCTGGGGTGCCCTCGCGCGTGCGGGCCGTTTCCACGCTCATCGCGCCTTCGCATAAAAAGCGAATTTTGAGATGGGACCCGAATCCGCCCCGATGGTGGCCATCCCCGGCCGAGTCTTGCCGAATATCAAAGGCTTCATAGGCAATCGGGAACATCAGCTCCGCGGTCTCCGCTTCCATATTCATGCAGTTGCCCAGCGGGTCCATGGTGACATTCATGCCGTCATTAAACGGAGTCCCGCCCCAGCCGCCGGCCGGCAGGTCTGAGAAGACGTCGGTTTTTCCGTCCGGATCACGCACACCACACACAAACCAGTTGCAGTCGCCACACGCGGAGCCGACCGCACGCTCGGGCAGGGCGTTGGCAATCGCCTGCCACACTGCACTGGCAACTTTCGGGGCGGCCAGAACGGTACAGCCGATGGTCGGGGCCGGCCATTTGGGGTTCAGCCAGCAGTCGTCAGGCAAGACCACGCTGATCGGGTTGAACATGCCCTCGTTTTGCGGCGCGCTGGGTTCCAGGAAAAACTGAAGCGAGTAAAAGACTGCGGAATGGGTATTGGCCTTGGGTGAGTTGATGGCGCCGAGACATTGGGGGTCGGAGCCGGTCAGGTCTACGGTGATATCCGAGCCTTTGACCGTCAGGGTCACTTTGACCTTGACGGGATCATCGCTCTGGCCGTCGGTATCCGCATAATCCTCGCCGGTATATACCCCGTCCGGGATGCTCTCGATTCTCTTGCGGACAATCCGCTCGGTATAGGCGATTAGTTCGGCCATTGCGGCCTTGACCGTCTCCAGACCATACCGCTCGGCCGCGGACTGCATTTCCTCTTCTGCGGCTTTGAGGCAGCCGACATGGGCCTGGAGGTCGCCCTGGATAAAATGCGGGGTGCGCGTGTTGGCCAGCAGAATCTTGAGGATTTCCGGTTTGACCTCATTATTTTCAAAGGCTTTAATGGGCGGGAGGCGGAGACCTTCTTCCGCAATATGCGTGCCCCACGCCTGACCGCCCGGCGCCCCGCCACCAAAGTCCATCCAGTGACCCCGGCTGACCGCAAAGCCCAGCAATTCCGTGCCTTTGTAAAAAACAGGCTTAATCCAGGAGATGTCGTTAATATGGGTGCCGCCCCGGTAGGGATCGTTTACCACATAGATGTCGCCGTCTTTCATATTTTCGATACCGAACTCGTCCCGCACGGCGTGGGCCGAGAACTTCATGGCCGCCAGATGGACGGGGACGTTGGCGGCCTGGCTCAACAGCCGCATCTCCGGATCGTAGATGGCGTTTGAGAAATCAACCATATCGGACAGAATGGGCGAGAATGACGCCCGTTGAAGCACCGCGGTCATCCGATCACAGGTATACTCAAACAGATTCCGCAAGACCTCGAAGGTGATATGATCGAGTCCGGCCCGGTTTTTAATGCTGTCGCCTGCTTCTTCGAGTGCGCTGGATTGCATGACCATCCTCCTGCAAATGGAAAACTGACTCTGCTCGATTACCGTCCTACCTGTATAATAAGATTGCCTTGCGTATCAACAGTGGCCTGCGCGCCGGGCGGAAGCACGGCGACCGAATCCAGATATTCCAGAATCGCCGGTCCCTGAAGCTCTGTACCGGGCTGAAGAATTTGGCCGTTGTAAATCGGACAGGCGCCCCACTCTCCAGAAAAGTATACCGAGCGCGCGCTTTTCATGGCCACGACATTTTCCCTGGCGACACTTCTATAGGGAGGCAGGGCTGCCGTCGGCGCTGTGGCCGCAACACTCAGCGAGACAAACGCCGGATCAAAGATATCCGAACTGACCCCGTGCTCCTGCTTGTGCACGGCGTGAAAGGTGTCGGCAATGGCGACGAGGGCATCCTTGGTGAGCGCGCCATTTGGAATGGGGGTTTCAATTTCATACGTCTGGCCCACATAGCGCATCTGGGCGGTACGATTTATCAGCACATTCTCTGCCGGAACATTGTCACGAGCGAGCAGGGTGCGAGCGGTCTGTTCGAGTTCGGCATACACGCTATGCAGCCGGTCCAGGTCAACCTCCCCGAGCGGGGCGTACATGAATTGCTCGACATCCTGGCGGACATCCATGACAGTTGCGCCAAAGGCCGAGGCCACCCCGGCGGCCGCCGGGACGATGACTTTCGGAATATTCATGGCCCGGGCAACAAAGCCGGCGTGCATGGGCCCAGCGCCACCAAAACTGGTCAGCACAAAATCGCGCGGGTCACGGCCCCTATTGATAATGACCTTTTTGACGGCCTGGGCCATAATCTCGCAGCTAATCTGAATCATGGCGTCCGCGGTCTCGACCGTCGACAGACCCAGTTGCTCAGCAACGCTACTCACCGCCTGCTCAGCCGCCTGCCGGTCCAGATTGATCTTCCCCCCCAGGGTTGGCTCCAGGCGGCCGAGCAGCAGGTTGGCGTCCGTGATCGTCGGCTCGGTCCCCCCGTTGCCATAACAGGCCGGTCCCGGTTGCGAACCGGCGCTACGCGGTCCCACCCGGAGCGAGCCGCCGCTATCCACCCAGCCGATTGAGCCACCGCCGGCACCCACGCTGTGAATGTCGAGCATGGGCAGGATGATCGGCAGCTCAAATTCGAGTTCATACTCGCGAGTGACGAGTCCTTTGCCGTCTTCGACAATCGAGGCGTCAAAACTCGTGCCGCCCATGTCGGCGCAAATAATGCTAGGTTCGTGTATGGCATCGGCCAGATAGCCGGCATAGGCCACCCCACCGGCCGGCCCAGACTCCAGCAATTCTTCCGGGTGTTCCTTGGCCAGATCAACACCCATCACGCCGCCGCTGCTTTTGAGAATCAGCAGAGAGCCGTCAAAGCCCTGTTGGGTGAGGCGCTCCAGCAGATGATCGAAATAGGCCCCCATCACCGGCTTGAGCGCAGCGCTCACCGCGGTGGTGACAAAGCGGCCGTGTTCGCGGAACAGGGGCCGTGTCTCGCCTGACAGCATAATATGGGCGTCAGGAATGTGTTCGAGCAGGATGTCGCGCATCTGCCGTTCATGGGCGGCGTTGACATAGGAATTGAGGAAACACACGGCAATGGAGCGGATCCCCTCCGCCTTGATTTTCTCGGCAATCTGCTGCGCGGCCGCGGTATCGAGCGGGCGTTCTTCTTCCCCTTTGACATTCGTGCGTTGCGGGACCGTGTAGCGATAGCGGCGTCGAATGAGCGGTTTGGGTTTGACCTGATAGGGGTCGTACAGGTCTTTCCGGTGCTGACGACCGATTTCGATGGTATCCCGAAATCCCTGAGTAGTGACCAGGGCCGGGTCCGGGTAGGAGCGTTCAATCAGAGCATTGGTGGCCGTGGTCGTGCCATGGACCAGACAGGAGATTTGGTCAAACGGAATGCCCGATTGCTCGACCGCTTCCAGAGAATCCCGGGCGGCCTTTTTGACGGCCTCAATGACGCCAACGGAGCGGTCCCACGGCGTGGTCAGGACCTTGGCCGTGACGCGCTCACCGGTCGTTTCTTCCCAGCCAAACAGGTCGGTAAATGTTCCGCCAACGTCGACGCCTACCCGCCACATGTGTGCTCCCCATTCAGGATGGTGCTATAAAGTTCCTGCTTATGGGGGAGAGAAAAGAGTGTCAAGAGTGAGCCGCGGAGCTGTATTTGCGAGCAGGGGCTAAACGTCCTCGGAAAAGTAGTTTTCGTCTATCTTTTTGACTTCGTAGGTGGATACAGTGACCACGCCGACCCCGTGCTGGACCATTAGTGCTGCCAACGCTTGTCCGTCAACCAGCCGGATGAGCTTGTTACCCGCTGAGATGTTCCGGGTGGTTTCCTTGGCTGTGCTACTGAAGGTTGAGGTCGTGATGAAGACGCCCTTCGCCGCGCCTTTAGCATCGAGGCTACCGGAGAAGTTGCGTATCTCCGGCTCGCCGACTTGATTAGACCAACGCTTCGCCTGAACATAGACTTTCTCCAAGCCGAGCGGATCCTGATTGATGATGCCGTCAATGCCGCCTCGCCGCTGCGTCCGACGGCCTCGCCTTTCCCGTAGCCCATTTTTTCCAGCAGGTTGACTACGAATTGCTCGAATCGCTTAGGCGTCAATTTCATAATGCTTTCCAGCAACTCGTCGGCGAGTTTGGCCCGTAGTTGCTGGTCGCCCTGCGCCATTAGTTCCTCGGGTGCGACGTCGGTGTTGCTTTCAACGCTGCCGCCCGTGGCGACCGTGGGGTTGGTTTCGTTGCCGACAGCTTGTTGGTGTTTCGTAATAAGCGGCCGAAGATGAGCTCCGGTTATCCCGTCTTCGTGGCTCTTGAGAAACTCTCGGCCTTGTTGGGTAATTCCCCGGTGGCCGCTCGATGGATAATACACAAAAAGGAGGGAGCGATCTCACCCCAACGCATCTTCCATCTTGGCCTTGAAGTCGCGCATGACCTGACAGACGGTCTCGGGCTTGGGCGCGGCGCAGGTGACGTGCAGCCCGTGCAGACCCGCGTCGCGGTAGGCGCGGATTTCAGCCGCAGTGATGCTGGGGTCAACCATTGAGGTGATTTCCAACTCGGCATAATCTCGTCCGCCGGCTTCCATAAGCTGGCGCAATTCATCAAAACGGTGCTGAATATCACTCAGGGGCAGCGGGCCGATATGCCAGCCCTGGCCGAACTCAACCACCCGTTTCAGTGCCGGGGTGGATTCGCCTCCGACCCAGATGGGCGGGTGCGGTTTCTGGGTCGGCTTGGGCGCAAAATGCAGGTCGCGGTTGATCTGGACGAACTTACCCGCAAAACGGGGTGTCTCGTTCGTCCAGACCTCTTTCATGACCGCGATATATTCTCGCGTGCGGGGCGCCCGTTCTTTATATGGAACGCCGAGCAGCTCGAACTCATCCGCCATCCAGCCCACGCCAGCCCCAAAGATCACTCGTCCGCCTGAGGCCACATCAAGCGAGGCCACTACCCGCGCCATCTCCAACGGATGCCGGTAGGGCACGATGGTCACGCTGGTCCCCAGCCTGACTGTTTTCGTGACCGGAATGAGTAAGGCCAGGACGGTGAAGGCGTCCATCCATTCCATTGAGGTAAACACCGAATAGGGGTCCTGGCCGCGCGCCTGGGCCGCATCCACATAGGGATAGGTCGAGTCTATCTTTTTGGGGATAGTGATGTGGTCGCCAGTCACAATACTGTCATAACCGAGGGCTTCCGCGGTCTCGCCGATTTTACGTGCCCCATCGACCTCGCGCAGCGCTGCCCCGCCACCCACGTGTAGTCCGCAATACATCGCCATAGAAAATCCCTCCTGTTTTGTCGGGTTCGGCTACTGCGCCACGATACCACCGTCAACGGCCATGGCATGCCCGGTCACGAACGAAGCCGCGTCCGAGCACAGCCAGACTGCGGTTTCGGCAATTTCTTCCGGCTGACCCATACGGCCGATGGGCTCACCGGCTTCAATCTTCTCGAACATTCTGGGCCGACGTTCTTTGAGCCGGCCGACCATGGACGTATCAATAATGCCCGGGCAGACGGCATTCACCCGGATGCCGGATTTGGCGTATTCCAGGGCCGCGGTTTTGGTCAGGCCGACCACCCCGTGCTTGCTGGCCACATAGGCCGGCATCCGCGGCGCTCCAAGCAGCCCAGCGGCCGAGGACGTGTTGACGATGGCCCCGCCACCGCTCTTGAGCATCTGCGGAATCTCGTACTTCATGCATAACCACACGCCGGTCAGATTAATCGCAATCACCGGGGCCCAGTCCGCCTCGGTATAATCCGCGGTTGAGGCCAGCGCGCCCTCAATGCCAGCGTTATTATAGGCGCAATCCAGGCGGCCGTAGGTCTCGACCACCGCGCCAACCATGGCCTCGACTTCCGCGGCCTTGGACACATCGGCTTTAATGCAGAACGCTTCACCGCCGGCGTCCTGAATCATTTTTACGGTTTCCTCGGCTCCGGCCACATTGACATCAGCCACTGCGACCTTGGCCCCTTCGCGAGCGAATATCTGGGCTGCGGCCCGTCCAATACCCGAGCTGGCCCCGGTGACCAAGGCGACTTTCCCGCTTGTCAGCGTTCCCATGCTGTCATCCTCCTTTATCCTTGCAAAAGGATAGTTTCATAGGGGATTGATATACTTGACCGTTCCCCTCAATGCTAGAAGCAGGGTAGGTCCCTGTTTTCTGGTGTTTGTCCAAGAGGCCCGTGTGAGGTATGAGAAAGCAAGAAGAAGATATGACCGAATATGAAACAGCCATTATTGCCTTGAGAGAAACAGGGAATCTTATTGCCCTGGGAGTTGGGTTGATCCAGGCTGCGCTTATTGCCGGCGGGCTGTTGGTCATGCGAGAAGCCGCCAGTCAGCGTGATAAGATGCACGATGAAGTGATGGCTGCATTCAAAGAGCAACGGTAAGACGCGCCAGAGCAACACCGCGAAACAATATGGGCGCTAGAAGCCTTGATAGAACGGACCTCCCGGCCGGAAAAATAAACCTCCCGCCTTCGTTTAAGGCTATTGCGCAACCAGGCCGCCATCGACAGACATGGCATGGCCGGTGACGAACGAGGCCGCGTCCGAGCACAGCCACACCACCGATTCGGCGATTTCCTGGGGGCTGCCCATGCGACCGACCGGTTCAAAAGAGGCCATCTTTGCGGCCCGGTGGGGGCGGTGGTCGGTTAGCCTGCCCATCATGGGCGTATCAATCGCGCCGGGGCAGACGGCATTCACCCGAATACCGGACTTGGGGTATTCCAGGGCCGCGGTTTTGGTCAGACCGAGCACGCCATGCTTGCTGGCCACATAGGCCGAGCCCCTGCGGAAACCGAGCAGCCCGGCGGCTGAAGACGTATTGACGATCGCCCCCCCGCCTTGGGTGAGCATCTGCGGAATCTCGTACTTCATGCACAACCACACGCCGGTCAGATTGATGGCAATCACCTGGTCCCAGTCCGCTTCCGTATAGTCGGTTGTCATCATCGAGCTGCCCTCAACCCCCGCGTTGTTATGGGCCACGTCCAGCCGTCCGTAGGTCTCGACAGTCTTGGCAACGAGGGCTTCGACCTGCGCGGCCTGTGACACATCCGCGCCGACAAAGAGGGCTTGGCCGCCTGCCTCTCGTATGAGGCTGGCCGTCTCTTCCCCGCCTTCAACCGCAACATCGGACACTACGACCTTGGCCCCCTCTCGGGCAAACGTCAGTGCGGTAGCGCGGCCAATACCCGAACTGCCACCGGTAACAAGCGCGACTTTGTCCCGCATTAAATTTGCCATGCGCATACTCCTTAATATCCGTCGTACTGGTGAAACATCTGGCCACTCACAGCCTGACGGTTCTGCCAATCTCTGCCCCGTCCTGCTGTATCAGGCATGCGTCTGTGTGTAAAAGGAGGGAAGCGGGGGAGCACGCTCTACTCGTCTCAGCCGACACCTGCTAAGACCACACGCAAGGAGGGCGACACCAATGCCGAGATGGAACTATACCAAAGGACTCCACGATTTGGGGAATGACGTCTATGCCTATCTCCTGCCCGATGGTTCATGGGGCTGGAGTAACGCCGGGCTGGTTGTGGATGGGGATCAATCTTTGCTGGTTGATACGCTCTTTGACCTTACCCTCACGCGGGAGATGCTGGCGGCTATGCAAGACACAACCGCTGCGGCGCAGTCGATTGATACGCTGGTGAATACCCACGCCAATGGCGACCACTGGTTCGGCAATCAACTCGTGCACGACGCGCAGATCATTGCCTCCAAAGCGTGCGCGCAAGAGATGGAAGAACTCCCGCCAAGCCGTATTGCCGATATGATGAAAGCCGCTCCCAATATGGGCGAGCTGGGCGAATATCTCACACGGATTCTCGGTGCGTTTCGCTTTGACGATATCATCCCTACCCATCCCTCACGCACGTTTGAAAAACGACTCGATCTCAAGGTGGGTGACAAAGACGTCCAACTCCTTGAAGTCGGTCCGGCCCATACCCGAGGGGATGTCTTGGTCTATGTGCCCGGCGAGCGGACGATTTTCACCGGTGATATTCTTTTTATTGACGGGACACCGTTGATGTGGAACGGACCGATCGCCAACTGGATCAAGGCGTGTGAGCTGATGCTCGCCCTGGATGTTGAGACGGTCGTGCCGGGGCATGGACCGATTACCGACAAACGCGGCGTCGAGTCGGTCAAGGGCTATCTGCAATATATCGAAGTGGAAACCCGCAAACGTTTTGACGCCGGCCTGTCCGAGACCGAAGCCGCGAATGATATCGCGCTGCACGATTACGCCGCATGGGGGGATGCCGAGCGCATTGTCGTGAACGTCAACACGCTCTATCGCGAGTTCGGCGGCGAAACCGCGGCTCCGAGTTTTGCCGACCTGTTCGGAGGCATGGCTGCCTGGGCAAAGGGTCGGCAGCCAGCCTCGTAGTTCTTCCCTTTCCAGGTTTATGCCGCGACTGCCCCGCCATCCACGGCCATGGCATGGCCGGTGACAAATGAGGCCGCGTCCGAGCACAACCACACCACGGCCTCGGCGATTTCTTCCGGCTGCCCGGAACGACCTATGGGTTCCGCGGCAATCATTTTATCAAGGACGTCCGGTCGATTGCCTGAGACTCGATCGACCATGGCTGTCTTGATGACCCCGGGACAGACCGCGTTGACCCGAATACCGGATTTGGCGTATTCCAGGGCCGCGGTTTTGGTCAGACCGACCACACCATGCTTGCTGGCCACATAGGCAGCCATGCGCTTCACGCCGATGAGGCCAGCCCCAGAGGCCGTGTTGACAATGGCTCCATCCCCTTGTTGGAGCAGGTGCGGGATCTCATACTTCATGCACAGCCAGACGCCCGTAAGATTGATCTGAATGACCGATGCCCAGTCCTCTTCGGTCTGCTCGGCTGTCCTTTTGAGTACGCCTTCGATGCCGGCGTTATTATGGGCGTAGTCGAGCCTGCCGTAGGTCTCAACGGTCTTTTCGACCATGGCTGCTACGGAGGCGGCCTCGCCCATATCGGCCTCAATGAAGCACGCTTCGCCGCCGGCACCTGTGATGAGGGATACCGTTTCTTGTCCGCCGACGATATTGAGGTCGGCAACCGCGACTTTGGCGCCGTTCCGGGCGAAGGCAAGGGCGGTGGCCCGGCCAATGCCCGAACTGCCTCCGGTCACCAAGACGACTTTGTCTGTCATATCTGTCATGCTGTGATCTCCTTGTCCTTGCTGGCGAGATTATCCTGCGAAACGGCAGGCGTGTCAAAGCGTCCCTCGGAAGGACAGGCACAACTTGACACGGCTTTCGGGTACGCTAGGGTGCGGCTGAAGTTGACGGAGCGTCTTGCTTCAAAAAGGAGAGGAACAATGAGCAAGAGTCATCGTCTCATTGATAGTGACTCCCATATCCTGGAGCCGCCGGATCTATTTGAGAAATACCTCGAACCCAAGTTTCACTCCCACATGCCGCACGCGTGGGTTGACTATCAGGGCGATCCGCTCGGTTTTGGCATTTCCGTCACCGTTCCGTCGGCCTACGACAAAGAATACGTCATGCCCTTTGGGAGCGATCCTGTCCGAGAGGGCCGGCCCGCCTTTGGTGATGCCGGCACCCGCATTGTCTTGCCCGAGCATGACGAAGCCTATGCGAGCTTTGCGCGCGATGGTTTTCCGCCCGAGCACTACGACCTGGCCCTGGAGCGGGCGGGCATTGATTATATGGTTCTGTATCCGACGGCCGGTCTATACATGACTGCGGTGCCTGAACTCGACGCCGACACCGCGGCGGCCTATCGCCGGGCGTATAACAACTGGCTGCACGATTTTTGTTCCGCGGCCGGCAAACGGGTTGTCGGGGTTGCTTCGGTTGACTTGCGCGATCCCCTTGAGGCGGCAAAAGAGGCTCGTCGCTGCGTCAAAGAGTTCGACTTCAAGGCGGTGCACATCAATCCGACCCCGGTTGGGAAGCATCGTTTATACGACGAGTTTTACGACCCGCTGTGGACCGCGCTGGAAGACCTTGATGTCCCGCTGGGTATCCACGTTGGAGCGGGCAACGCCGCGGACGAGATGCTGTATTACTACCTGCCCGAACTCCGTGTTGCGCAAAGCACGGTTGCGTTCACCATTGGCAATATGCTGGCCAGCACGGCGCTGATTATGGGGGGCGTATTGGAGCGCCATCCCAGGCTGCGGGTGGTCCATCTTGAGTCAGGCGCGGGCTGGGTGGCCTTTTGGTTGGACCGCCTCGGAGCCGGCGTCCAGGGTGGCTTTCGGGGGCTGGCCATTGACGGGCTGAGCATGGCACCGCTCGATTATTTTCAGCGTCAGTGCTATATCGCCGCCGACCAGGATGACCCCGGCATCGCCCAGGTGATCGCCACCCTGGGTGATGACAATATTGTCACCGCCACCGACTTCGGTCATCCCGAAGGCCGCTTGTATGCGCGCGCGACCGAGGAATTGCTCGGTCTGCCCGAGGTCTCGGACGCGAGCAAGCGCAAAATCATGTGGGATAACGCGCTCAAACTGTATCCGATTCAGCCGGAGTAGGAAGGGAGGCGCACAGTGGGACTCTATCGCCTGTACACCGGAGACGACGGCCAATCGCACTTTGAAGATCAGAGCCTGGCCTCGCATCCAAGCCTGACTGAGCCGCAGAACACGTCGCATATCTCTTTTGTCGAGGTGCCGGTCGGGACTTTTATGGACTGGCATCCTGCGCCGCGCCGGCAGTATGTGATTATTCTCTCCGGTCAACTGGAAATCGGTCTAGGCGACGGCACCACCCGGCGTTTTGGCCCCGGCGATGCCCGTTTGGTCGAAGACACGACCGGCCAGGGGCATACCACCCGCGTGGTGAGTGACGAACCGGTGGTGATGGGCATCATCCCGTTGGCTGAGTAAGTGAGCATGAATATCTAGATCATTTTTTGATCTATGGCACTCGTAAAATGCGAAGGTTGTGGCAAGGATATTTCTACCTCAGCATTGAAGCGCAAGGAATCACGTGGACTCCCAAACGGTTGAATTAGGAGCGGACACCCTCAAGGCGTTGGCTGCTATCGCTAACCCTGGGATGCTACCGGGGGACTGGATAGCGCTCCTCATTGGTTTGTTGCAATGCCTCCTTATTGCCTGGGGTTTACACATGATGCACCGGAGCAATGAGGAACGAGTGAACCAGACCAAAGTTATGAGAGAAGAGAACCACCAGCGTCATGAAGAGAGCATGACCGCGCTACGGACCTTGATAGAACGGACAGCGAAGCCATAGAGGAGGGGCAAATATGAAAGCCTCATATTCCGTCTGCAAGGTCACCAGGGGAAGTGGATAAGCCTACGTGGAACGCCGCCAACTCACAGACACGCCACCAACACCAGGGATGCAGCCTGGAGACAGCTAGAGCGCTAACGAGGCAAGTTCTTGTCCCGTGACCTTCTCAACCATCCGGCCGAACACGGCTCCGGCCCGTCCGTGGACTTCTTCCGGTGTGAGCGGTTGGATGGGATGCTCCACCAGGATGACCTTGAAATCCGGCATGCCGAGCGCCTTGGCCTGGGCGAGCGCGGCATTGGAAAACTCGGTTGTGGCAAATACCGCCGAAGGGATCCCGGCTTTTTCAAAAAAGATTCCGTCGTGCACACTGCACGTTGTACACGAGCCTCAATCGGCCAGGGCTTCAATCAGCACATCGCATTTTTGCGCCAGTTCTCGGCGGATGTCTTCCGGGGCCGGACGGGCAAACGTAGGCTTCATGCGCCGGATGATTGCCCGCGGCTGAAATTGCGCGGTCAGCATCTCTTCTACGCGGTCCAGGAAGAAATTGCCCTTGGCCTTGCTGATGTCGAGCAGACCAACGGTCTTGTCGTGCAAGTCCAGTAAGCGGGCCGCGAGCGCCACGGCGGCCTGTTGCGGGGCCGCAGTCGGGTCATAGAGTTTTGGCATGTCGTTCTCCTCTTGAGGGCGTTAGGTCTCTATGGGTACGGTCACCAGATCACTCCGCCCGGCACCACCGCCCCAGCCGCACATATGCACGGAAAAGCGTCCGGCCGTCCCGCCAGCCACGACAATAATAATGCCGTCCGGTGAGGACACTTTCGGGATCAGGCTGAAGTCGTCTGCGGCGTTCAGCCAGCCGGGCAGGTTGGCTCGCTTCACGCCTTCACTGCCGTCCGGTCCGGGGAGGAGTTCGTGCAGCGGCCGCCGGACGTTCTCGTACAGATAGCGCTTGACGTCCTGTTTGCTCATACCGTCCGCGGCAATGCTGTTGGCGTGTTCTGGACCGAGCACGACAATATAGTTACCGGCCAGATAGGTCTTATCGCTCCAGCCGACGGCCATGCTGGCCCCGAGAGTGTCCAGAATGCCGCGTGCCGTACGGCTGCCGTGATTGCTCACACACTGTGGGGCGTCGCAGCAATAGACGCTGATGGTGCTCTGCTCCAGCGCGTAGCCGTGCTCAACGTGGAGCGGTTCCCACGGATTCTGTTCTTCGTACTCACCTATGCAGTAGGTGTATTTGCCGGGATGGCCCATGGTTGATTTATCGATCTCGCCCGGATGTGCGCCGCCAATATTAATCATGATCAGGCGTAGCGCCCGTCCGATGGTCGCGTTGGCCCGCCAGCCCGAACCAAACACGCCGGCCGCACAATTAATATCAAGCTGCTGGCGGACCGGGCCGTTAATAATAAACAGCGGCGTGGCCGTGTGGGTGGTGCCCTGCACGCCGTGCAGATTGGCCCGGTCGTCGCACATGGCCCGTACACCAGCGATAACGACCGGCAGGAACGCCGGCCTGCAACCAGCCATAACCGCATTCACGGCGATCTTCTCGACCGAGGCTTCGCCAAAATTGGGTGGTACGAGCGCAACCACTTCGTTTGCGGCCCGTGAGGTGGCGGCCAGCATGGATTGCATCCGTTCTTCCGTTGGGGGGACAACGGGGAGCCCATCGGTGACGCCCTGCTCGAAGTAGTATTCTATGGCGTCGAGTTCCGCGTTCAGGGGTGCGTCGTGTGGCATGGTATTCACTTTACTTCTCTTGGGCTTTCCGTCCGGATCAGCTATACCCCAACCAGGCGGCTGATTCAAACACACGCTCAGCGGACAAGGAGACGCAGCATGTCCAGCGTATTCAACGACTATTACTCGCACGAGAACCACGGCCCATTTGAGCTGTTCGATCTCGGTAATTTCCCCCTGGAAGAAGGCGGGGCCCTGCATGACGGCAAGCTCGCCTATGCCACCCAGGGAACGCTGAATGTCCAAAAGGACAATGCCATCCTCCTGCCGACCTGGTACTCGGGAACCAGCAAGATCATGGCGGACGTCCATGTGGGCAAAGGTCGGGCCATCGATCCGGACAAGTATTTCGTTATTATTGCCAACCAACTCGGCAACGGTCTGTCAAGTTCGCCGTCCAATACACCGGTTCCGTTTAATATGGCGCGTTTCCCGCGCATCCGGATCGGTGACGACGTCCGCGCCCAGCACAAGCTGGTGACCGAACAGTTTGGCCTTGAACGCCTGGAGCTGGTGTGTGGCGGCTCCATGGGCGCCCAGCAGACCTATGAGTGGGCGGTGCGCTATCCCGATATGGTCAAGCGTGCAGCCCCGCTAGCCGGCACGGCCAAGAATACGCCGCACGACTTTCTGTACGTTGAGACCTTAAACGAGTCCATCACCTCGGACTTGGCCTGGAATAACGGTTGGTATACCGACCCGCACGCGGTCCAGGTCGGACTGCGTCGCCAGGCCCGCCTGTGGGCGGTGATGGGCTTCTGTACCGAGCTGTTTAAGCAGGAAGCCTGGCGGGAGTTGGGCTTCTCCTCCACCGAAGACTTCGTGGTCGGTTTTGTTGAAAACTATTTTCTGCCCATGGACCCGAACAATCTGCTGTGCATGGCCTGGAAATGGCAACGGGGGGATGTCAGTCGGCATACCGGCGGCGACCTGAAGCAGGCGCTTGAGCGGATTCGGGCAAAAGTATTTGTCATGCCGATTGACGAAGACATGTTTTTTCCGCCACGCGACTGTGAAGCCGAACAACAACTCATTCCGAACAGCGAATTCCGGGTGCTTCACAGCATCTACGGCCACCTCGGTCTGTTTGGCATTGAGCCGGACTATCTGAAACAGATTGATCAGCACCTGAGCGAGCTGCTGGCGACACCGGTCTAGGGCTCTACTCGCCCAGACCTAGAAATGCCTTGACCCGGTTCGTACACCGCGTAGTGTCGAAATCCCGGTGCAGGCTGGCCGTAATCATGCTGGGGTCGCCGGCGTAGAACATTTCGTACAGCTCGTGCCGTGAGCCAAAATCAGAGCCAACCAGGTCCCAGGCCAGCTTAAAGAGCCGGACTTTATCCTGGGCTGGGATGCGGGCGCCGCGATAGTATTTTTCCAGGTCCGGCCCGGTCGGTCCGTCAAAGGCCGAGAAGGTTGCCGGCAACTGCATCAGCCCGCCCGCGCCAATCCGACGCAGCATGGCCATCAGCCGCGGGTAAATGCGCGGCCCCCAGGCGCGTCCGACTTGGAGGGGTGCCAGGGCTGGGTAGATAGCCCCGTTGGACGGGTCAATTTCAGCCTCGTGTTCCGCCGCCAGCAGAATGGATTTGATGATTTCCACATAGCTGGCCGCCTCACCCAGGGTCTCTTGGACAACAGGCTTGTCCTGGACCCCGATGGCTTCAGCCATCAGGCTGAGCGTGCCGTAGACAAACTCGATCTTGGATAATAGTCGTGTATTGGTCTGGTGGGCCGTCCATTCTCGAATGCGGGTGCCGGTATACATCTGGCCGACCAGATTGACATCTTTATGTAAAAAAACACGCTTCCAGGGGACAACCACATCATCAAAAACCGCGACCGCATCCATCTCGTCGAACCGGGCGCTCAGCGGATGATCTTCTACCGCACCGGGTCGGGTAAAGGACTCCCGACACAGAATCTTCAGCCCCGGCGAGGCAACCGGGATGATAAAGACAATGGCATAGGCTGACTCTGCTGCGGTCAGCGTCGGCGGAAAGGGCCAGGCCAGAATCTCATCGGCGAACGGCGCGGCCGTGGCTATCATTTTTGCGCCTCGAATCACCAGCCCCTCAGCCGTTTCGTCGACAACACCGAGACACTGATGGGGGTCGTCCTGCTCCGCCCGGTTCTTGGAGCGGTCCACCTGCGGATCAATCAGAGTATGGGTGAGAAACAGGTCATTCTCGCGACAGTACTCGTAATAGTCCAGGACGCGTTCCCGGCACTCTGGACTCTGCTGGGCAAAATAGTCGGCCTTGGCCGCCCAGGCCGTAACCATGGCATTGAGAAAATCCGCACTGCGGCCCATCATGCCGCAGGTGGCGTCCGCCCAGACCTTGCTCATGGCCCGCCGCCGCACCAAGTCGTCCCGCGTGCGCGGGATCAGAAACGACAGTCCGACCGGATCGCCGCTCGTTGGCGAGGGGTAGCACAGCGTATCCTGATAGGCTGGGTCGTGCTGCATGTCATAGAGCTGCGCAATGCTCTCGACCGCGGCTCGAAAGGCCGGATGGGTGGTCACATCTTCGACGCGTTCGTTGCCAAGCCAGACCTCACGCCGATCGCGTAGTCCCGCGGTAAACTCTGCTCCGGTGCGTGCCCCCATAATCGCTATCCTTTATCCCCGCTCCTCTATAGACTAGGCTAGGCTTGCCAGACAAGACACGTGGTTCCTTTCGCGCTCAGCCGTTCGATTCGGATCTGATTCGGAAGAGCGGCCCGCAGCCCGCGCCGAAAGGTGTCCAGTCTGGGTTGACGCGGAAAGAAATACAGATGGGCCAGACACGCACAGTCGGATGCACCAAAGCCGGGAAGAGGAATTGATGCGCCCGGCAGGCGCGCAAAAATATCGGCCCACGCATGCTCTCGGCGAACGGAATCGTATGAGTACCAGACGTCCCGAAGCGCGGCTGCCCGGCGGAGATAGTCAATATGCCAATGCGGACGGGTCGCCAGCCGGGCGTGATGACTGACCCGCGCCCGTACTCCTCCCGGTCCCAGGGCACTGCCAACGTAGACGTAGCAGCCCGGCTGAACGGCGAGTGAGCCCAGACGCCCAATCTGGATGGCCTGCTGGCGGTCCGCTCGCAAGATGAGGGCATAGGTGCCGGGATGCGCATTCATTTTCCAGGCCGCCTCGAATGGGCCGGATATCATGTAGATATCATGTCATGGAAGTGATTCCCAAGAGCAGACCGGGGATGAGGAAAAACTTGTGTTCGCTGGCCACCTCGGCCAGCGTCTCTGCCCCCACGATTGGAAGGTGGGCAAGAAAAGGGATGCCATAGATCACGACCACACCCAGAAAATTATAAAGCAGGTGAACCATTACAATCTGGAGAGCCGGCATCGCTTCCGCACCAGTGACAGCCGTTGCGGCAAGTAAAGCGGCAATGCACGTGCCCATATTTGCGCCCAAAGTAAAAGGATAAATCTGAGCCCGCCGAAACACCCCAGTCCCCGCCAGGGGGACCATCAAGCTTGTGGTCGTTGAGGACGACTGGACCAGAACGGTCATCGGCGTGCCGGCCGTAATGCCGGCGATCGGTCCGCGCCCGATAGCAGAATGGAGAATCTCTTTTGCTCGGCCGACCATCAACTCTCTGAGCAATGTCCTGATGAACGTGATCGCCACGAAGATAAGGACAATCCCGCCAAAGGGGTCGGGCAGGAACTGGCACAGGGCCACCAGGTCGGCGTAGCTACGGTCGTTGAGCCGGCGGCGACGGGTGACGAATTCGTCACGGAAGTAGCCCAAATGAGCGACAGGGCCACCAAATGAGGGCAATCCCAAACGGAAGAAGACCCGCAAAACCGTCCACGGGTGCGTAGGAGGGCGCGTCACAATGAGAGTGTTCATAGCCGCGCGTCTCTCATGCAAGAAGAGCAGGATTTTTCCCCGGCGGCCTTTATTCGTCCGCACCAGCCTCTATATTAGGGGGACGTTCAAGTGTGCTGAATAAGAGAGAAGAGCCGGATATGAGTACGCGAACCCGCTATACTTTGCCAGGGAGTACGACCCAGGACCAGTTCCTCGGTCAATTGCAGGCGCGTTTTCCCGTTGAGGTTGCGTTTTTGGGAACCCAGACGCGGCACTATTTCGACACCTTTGACTGGCGTCTGTTTCGACGTGAGCGGGCACTGTGTCAGACGCACGATACGGCTGCACTCTGGTCGCTGGACAACTGTCCGATTAGCGAACGCGTGCCCTGCTCAGTTCTCCTGCCCTATGTCAGTGAGTGGGCGGAGAGTCCCCTCAAAACGCAACTCCTGCCGTTGGTCTCCATCCGTGCGCTTATGGAGCGCGCGGTCGTGCACGCCGCGTATTTTGCGCTGGCGGAGCGGGCGGCTCCCCATCGCCCTGTGGCACATATTGTTTTTGAAGAGGGCGCAGCCAAAGACTACGGACGGATCGGATCGCTTCCGACCCAGGTCGAGGTCGCGGCCTATACCGGGTCGGCCGTGGCCGGTGAACTGCGGGCGTGGCTGGACTCCTTGGGCCTGACAGCGGTTTTCCCGAGCGGGCCTATGGCAACCCTGTACACCGTCCAGCAGGCCAGGGTATATTCCGCGAAACTCGCGTTCACATTCGAGCCCGATATGCGGGCCGAGCATGCGGTACGCACGATCCTGGCCTTTCTGCTTGACATAGTCAGACGAAACAGGCCGGGCATCCTGCACGACATCGATACTGAGTTCCTGCACGACTTTCGCGTCGCCATTCGGCGCGCCCGGTCCCTGCTCGGCCAACTGCCCAAGGTGCTGCCGGCTGGCTTGACCAAACGCCTGCGCAAGGAGCTGTCCTTTTTGGGCAGCCTCACCAATCACCTGCGCGATCTGGACGTGTTGCTGCTCCAACAGTCGGACTATCTGACCGCCCTTCCGCCGGAGTTGCGCCCGGATATTGAGCCGCTCTTTCGCGCCGTTCAGTACAAACGCTACGCCGCGCATCACCGTCTGGTGGAAGCGCTGGACATACAGCAATGTGCGACCATTCTCCGGCGGTGGGAAAGCGTGGCAACGGAGACCAAAGCCAAGGGACCGTGGGCAGAACACAGGCTGGGAAAGCTTGTGCGGAAACGTATCCGCACGCAGTGTCAGCGCGTGGTGGCCCCCATACGGCCAGACGCCCTCAAGGAGAGCGATCCCCGGCAACTGCATAGACTGCGTATTGAATGTAAGAAGCTCCGCTATTTGTTCGAGTTTTTTGCCAGCGCGTTCCCCGCGGCTATGACGACTGAGTCGATTCGACGGCTGCGCACCCTCCAGGACGTGTTAGGCCAGCTCAACGATCTCGATGTCCAGCAGCAGATGCTGCGAACACTCGCCCGCGCAGTGCCGGGCTCGCCCAGCCAGCAGCATCGCACTGATAGAGTAATCCATCTCCTGACGCAGACGTTCGAGAATCACAAGGAGCAACTGCACGCGGAAGTCCAGACGACCTTTACGGACTTTATCGCCGAGGTCGCCCCGTGGTCATAAAACGGGACAGTAACGGAGAACGGTCCACAGACCTCACGTGCCTGCCTATGGCGGGCTCGCGTAGGGGACTTTCCACACCCCCGGGCCGTATAAGAGGGCGAGCCCGCGATGCAGCTTATTGTCGCGTGCCGGGTGTAAGGGAAAATGCTCCTGGAGAAAACGGCTGATCCGTCTCAGCTCATCCTGCGTGCCGGTTTCCAGCTCGACTTCGACTTCATAAAAGGTGGCAAAGGTGCGCTCAGGCGCTTTGGGGTCACGATACCGCGCCGTATCGAGCGCCACCTCTGCCAGCGCCGCTTCTTGTGGCTCGGCGCTCCGTTTGATGGCTAGGCGTTGTCGTTCCACCTCGGAAATCAGAATCGGGACCAGGGTCTGGCCGCTCGTAACGGTCGGCAAACCGTCGGCTAATTCTGCCGGTGGGACGAAGGGAAAGATCGGCGCACTGGGCAGGACCACCGTCCGTTCCGGGCGGGCATGAATAGCCCCTTTGACCTGTCCCTGTCCCTTGGTTGAAACTTCCCAGCCGTCGTCCCCGATGCGCCGAAGACGCAGGGCCAGCGCATGTCGGGTGATGAGGAAGTCGGCCGTATCCAGATACGTCGTCTGCAACTGCAAGGTCGAGCGGCGCTCAAGACGAAAAGGGCCGAACTGAGCGCGGGCCGCGATCTGGTCGAAGACCGTTACGTCCTCAGTGAGGAGTTTGACTTCGACTTCCTGGAGGACTGCGCCCGGGGTTGTCATTGCTCTGAAGGTCCTTTCTCTGGCGTGCCGCCTCCTCCCGGCGGGACCGTGTGCCGCATGACGAGGAAGAATTGTCAGCTTTCTCCAACCTGTGTGTCAAGTCCTCTGTAGAAATAAGAACGCTTGACCCTGCCCGCGCGAACAGGATAGGACGATACGGTACGTCAAAAACGAAGAGTTGCACAGGAAGGGGAGAGAGATGTCCTACGAACTGCTGATTAAGAATGGTACGATGGTGGATGGGAGCGGCGCACCGCCGGTCCGGGCCGATATTGCGGTCGCAGAGGGAAAGATCGCTGAAATTGGGAAAATCACCGACGGCGCAAAAAGGGTCATTGATGCGTCCGATCTGACGGTCACCCCTGGCTTTATCGACCACCATACTCACTATGATGCCCAGATCTGTTGGGACCCGGTCATCTCCCCGTCGTCCTGGCACGGCGTGACCAGCGTCATTATGGGCAACTGCGGCGTGGGTCTGGCTCCGTGCAAACCTGCGGTGCGCGAGATCGCGGCCTGGGATTTAGTCAATGTTGAAGCCATTCCTTTTGACGTACTGTCCCAAGGCGTGACTTGGGATTGGGAAACCTTCCCTGAATATATGGACGCCGCCGACAGGCGTGGCTCGGGGATCAACCTCGGGTTTATGGCTCCACTGACCCCGTTTCGTCATTACGTCATGGGCGAAGAGTCCATGGAGCGGGCCGCCACGCCAGAGGAAACAAGCCGGATCGCCGCGCTCCTGCGCGAGGCCATGGAGGCCGGGGCGTTTGGCTTCTCGACCACCAACGGGCCGCAGCATATCGGCTATCAAGGCCGTCCGCTCGCCTGCCGCCTGGCCAGCTTTGACGAACTGGCCGCCTACGCCGGGGTCCTCAAAGCCCTGGGCCGGGGTTCGATTGAGCTGGCCCTGAACGACCAACCGGGCGTCGTAACAGAAAGTGACTACGCCTTGCTCGACCATTTGGGTACGGAAAGCAATCGTCCGGTGACTTGGCTGGCCATGCTGTCACGAGACGACCAGCCCGATGTCTGCATGGAAACGCTCCGCCAGACCGAGTCTCTGATCCAGCGCGGGATCGTCCCGCAGGTCACCTGTCGGCCGCTCAGCGTGCAGGTCAATCTGCGTAACCCGTTCATTTTTGCCAATCTGGAGTGTTGGAATCCCGCCTTTAACAAATCGGAAGAGGAGCAGAGCGCGCTCTACCGCGACCCCGTTTTCCGCCAAGCCTGGCGCAAAACGTTCGAGCAGCCCAGGGTTTTCCCTGGGAAGTGGGACCGGGTCGATATTCAGGAAGTCAGCAATCCGGCGCTCAAACCGTACGAGGGTAAAACGGTTGACGAGGTGGCCCGCGAGCGGGGGAAGGACGGGCTGGACACCTTCCTCGATCTGGCCATTGAGGACAAGCTGAATATCCAGTACGTCATGGCCCTGTTTAACGCGGACGAAAATCGGGTGGCCGAACTCATCACCCATCCCAACACGATGATCGGCCTGTCGGACGGCGGCGCCCATGTGGATATGCTGTGCGACGCGGGTTACTGCACCTATCTGCTCGGCACTTGGGTGCGGGAAAAACAGCTTATGCCGATTGAGCGGGCGGTCCAGCGGATCACCGCCGAACCGGCCCGATTCTTTGGCGTGCCCAATCGGGGGGTGCTTGCTGAAGGCATGGCCGCTGATATTGCCATTTTTGATGCCGCTACGATTGGCTCACCCAGACGACCCGAGATGCGCTACGACCTGCCCGGTGGTGGGCGGCGTCTGGTCGTCCCTGCTCAGGGGGTGATGCACACGATTGTGAACGGTGAGGTCTTATACCAAGACCAGCAGCACACCGGTGACCTGCCGGGCCAAGTGCTGCGGGCCGGAGCCGCCTAGGCCGCTTCTTCAGCTAGGCTCCCCTCGCTCGGAGGGGAGCAAAACACCTTCCTTCTTGGGAGGGGTGCCGCGCGGCGGCGGCGGTCCTTTCTGTACGGCCGAAACACTCCCGCTCATCCAAAACCAGAATAACAACAAGACGCCACGGACATGGCCAGAGCCAATCAGACCCCGGAACAAGCGGCTCGCGAAACTATTGACAGTTTGCTCACTCAGGCAGGTTGGGTGGTCCAAGACAAAAAGGGCATCGATTTCAACGCGAGCCTTGGTGTTGCCATACGTGAGTATCAGACAGATATTGGCCCGGCAGATTACGTCCTTTTTGTTGACCGCGAGCCGGTTGGCATTATTGAAGCCAAAAAAGAGGAGGAAGGACATCGCCTGACCGTGGTAGAAACGCAGTCGGGCGACTATGCCAGGGCTCGGCTCAAATGGGTGAAGCACAACAAGCCGTTGCCGTTCATTTATGAAAGCACTGGTGTGCTGACTCATTTTCGTGACGAACGTGATCCCAAACCACGTTCGCGTCCGATATTCTCTTTTCACCAGCCACGGACACTCCAAGCGCGGCTGACTCAGCCCGCCACGCTGCGCAGTCGGTTGTTGGGGCTTCCTGACCTCAACCAAGACGGTCTGCGAGACTGCCAGGTTCGTGCCATCACCAAGCTAGAGCACTCTTTTCAACAGAACCGCCCACGGGCGTTGATCCAGATGGCGACCGGCTCTGGAAAAACATTCACGGCCATTACGGCGATTTACCGTCTGCTCAAGTACGCTGATGCCAAACGGGTTCTCTTTTTAGTGGATACAAAGAATTTGGGTGAACAGGCCGAGCAAGAATTCATGGCCTATGTGCCGAACGATGAAAGCCGGAAGTTCACCGAATTGTATAATGTCCAGCGGCTCAAATCGAGTTATGTGGCAAAAGATAGCCAGGTCTGTATCAGCACCATTCAGCGCCTGTATTCCATTCTCAAAGGCGAGCCTTTGGACGAGGCTGCCGAACAGGACAATCCGGCTGAACACGCTCAGCCCAAAGCCCCGTTGCCGGTTGTCTATAACGGCGGCCTTCCCATCGAGTTCTTTGATTTCATCGTTATTGATGAATGTCACCGCTCTATCTACAACCTGTGGAAGCAAGTGCTGGAGTATTATGATGGGTTTTTGATCGGCCTGACTGCAACGCCAGACCGCCGAACGTTTGGCTTCTTCAATGAAAACATCGTCAGTGAATATTCGCACGAAGAAGCGGTCGCCGATGGTGTCAACGTCGGCCACGATGTGTACATCATTGAGACTGAGATTACCAAGCAGGGCGGTCATATCAGGGCGCAAGAATATGTGGACAAGCGAAACCGGCTCACGCGCAAAAAGCGCTGGGAACAACTGGACGAGGATGTAGACTTCACGGCTACACAGTTAGACAAAGATGTGGTGAACCCCAGCCAGATCAGAAACATAATTCGGACCTTTCGAGATAAGCTCCCCACAATTTTTACCGGACGAAAAGAAATCCCCAAAACGTTGATATTTGCCAAAACCGATAGCCACGCGGATGACATTATCCAGATCGTGCGCGAGGAGTTCGATGAAAGGAATGCGTTCTGTAAAAAAGTGACCTACCAAACCGAAGAAGACCCGAAGTCGATACTGGCGGCTTTTCGGAATGATTATTATCCGCGTATTGCGGTAACTGTGGACATGATCGCCACGGGTACGGATGTCAAGCCGCTCGAATGTCTGCTGTTCATGCGCGATGTCAAAAGCCGCAATTATTTTGAGCAGATGAAAGGACGCGGCACCCGAACCCTCGGGCATGACGACCTCAAAAAAGTCACCCCGTCTGCCACGAGCGACAAGACCCACTTTGTGATTATTGATGCCATTGGTGTCACCAAGTCGCTCAAGACCGAGAGCCGGCCGTTAGAGCGCAAACCGGGCGTCTCTCTCAAAGACCTCTTATACGGGGTCATGCTTGGTGCGCACGATGATGACAGCCTGGGTTCTCTGGCCGGCCGGCTGGCGCGTCTGAACAAGCAACTCACCCCAGATGAAGAACGTCGCTTGACGGAAAAAACGGACGGCACGCCGCTAACACAGATTGTGCATAGCCTGCTGCACGCTATTGACCCGGACACGATTGAAGCCGCTGCACGCGAGCAATATGTCCTCCCGGAACATCAAGCCCCGACCGGAGGACAGTTGGCAACAGCGAGAACCGGCCTGGTACAACAGGCGACCCAGGTCTTTACTGGTGAACTCAACACCTTGATTGCATCCATCAAACGGGACCATGACCAGATCATCGATACGGTGAATACTTATACCGTCACCTTTGCCGGCTGGGACCGGGAGGCAAAAAGCAAAGCCGACGACCTGGTCCGGGATTTTCGCGCCTATCTTGTGGAACACAAGGACGAGATCACCGCCCTGTCTATCTTTTACAATCAGCCGTACCGACGCCGGGAACTGACGTATGCCATGATTCGTGAAGTGCTCGACACCCTGAAACGGGACAAGCCCAAACTGGCGCCGCTTCGTGTGTGGCAGGCCTATGCACAGGTAGATGACCTGAAAAGCAGGACCCCGGAAAACGAGCTGGCTGCCCTTGTCGCTCTCATCCGGCGTGCCTGTGGCATAGATGGTACGCTCACGCCATACGGGCAGACGGTGAACCGGAATTTTCAGAACTGGATCATGAAACGCCACCAGGGAAACGCCCCCAAGTTCAACGAGGAGCAGATGGACTGGCTGCGCATGATCCGTGACCACATCATCTCCTCGTTTCATCTGGAGCGAGACGACCTGGAGATGGCCCCGTTCGATGGCAAGGGCGGCCTGGGGCAGATGTACAAGCTCTTCGGCGACCGGATGGACGATGTGATTGATGAGTTGAACGGGGTGTTGGCGGCGTGACCGGCGAACCCCAAACGAATCTGCCTAACGGCTGGAAGCTCGCGGGTCTATGTGAAGTCGCAGAATTGAACCCACGGATCGACAAGTCTGCTCATACAGGCAATCCAATGGTATCATTCGTACCAATGCCTGGAGTAGAAGCGGGTACAGGCGCTATTGATGTTAGTCAGACACGAAGCTTAGAGGAAGTGAAGAAGGGCTACACGCCTTTCCGAGAGGACGACGTACTCTTTGCGAAGATCACACCGTGCATGGAAAACGGCAAGATGGCGGTCGTTCCGCCTCTGAAGAACGGTCTTGGCTTTGGGTCAACTGAATTCCATGTGTTGAGACCCTATTGCGAGATAAGCGCTCAGTACATCTACTTCTTCGTATCGTCGGAGTCGTTTCGTAGGAACGCCGAGCACACTATGACTGGCGCGGTTGGTCAGCGCCGAGTCCCGACTACCTATCTGGCTGACCAATTCGTTCCGATGCCGCCAGCGCGGGAGCAAACCCGCATCGTCGCCAAAATCGAAGAACTCTTCTCCACGCTGGATAAAGGCATCAAAAGCCTGAAAACCGCTCAGGCACAACTCAAGGTCTACCGCCAGGCCGTGCTCAAACATGCCTTCGAAGGCAAGCTCACGGCGCAATGGCGCGAAGAGAACAGAGACAAGCTTGAGAAGCCTGAACAATTGCTCGCCCGCATCAAACAGGAGCGGGAGGCACGCTACGAGCGGCAACTCCGGGAGTGGAAGGCTGCTATAAAGGAATGGGAGGAAGGCGGTAAGTCAGGCAAGAAGCCGGCTAAGCCGAAGAAGCTGCTAGAATTCGCTGATGTACCCCAGGATGTAATCGCGAAACTACCGCATCTGCCGGAAGGCTGGCTGTGGGCGCGCCTTGGCGGCATATCTGATGTCTCTGGAGGACTCACAAAAAATCAGAAACGGAACAGCCTCCCACGGAAAATGAAGTATCTTCGGGTGGCAAACGTCTACGCGGACGAGATTCTAACCGACGACATCCACGAGATCGGAGTGACAGATTCCGAAGCAAAAACAGTTGTGCTCGAAGCGGGAGATTTACTTATTGTAGAAGGAAACGGCAGTATCGATCAGATTGGCCGCGTAGCCCTTTGGGACGGAGAACTCTCTCACTGCGGACATCAAAACCATTTGATAAGAACCCGCCTCCTAAAAAACTTCCTTCCTCGCTTCTTCCTTCAATTCCTCCTCTCTCCACTAGGACGTGACCTAATCGTCAGAGGGGCCAGTTCGACGTCAGGATTACATACCTTGAGTATCTCGAAGGTCTCGAATCTTGTTGTTCCAGTTGCAAGTTCTGCGGAGGAATCGGCAGTTGTTGTTCAGATCGAGGAGAGGCTTTCAAAGGTTGATAAGACACTTGAGGATATAGACACACAGTTGGTTATGTCGGAAGCACTCCGTCAATCCATCCTGAAGAAAGCCTTTACCGGCCAGCTTGTTGCGCAGGACCCGCATGACGAACCGGCCTCGGTTCTTCTGGACCGAATCCGGGCTGAAAGAGAGCAGGCGGCACAGAACAGCCACTCCAGGAAAACGAAGAAGAGAAAGCCGAGGGCATGACCGGCAAACCTCTCATCAACTACCGCAACAAGAGGGCCAACGAAGCCGCCAACCAGCGCTTGCGGCCCTCTTCCGAAGACTGATATCGTTTTCACAATATACCGATATCGGATGAATCTATGGGCAAAGTGCTTGTCAGAACATTGATCAGCCTGGATGACGAACAGAAGGCGTGGCTGGACCAGCAGGCCGCGCTGCGGCGCGTGTCCATGGCCTCGCTGATTCGCCAGGCGGTAAGCGAATTTCGGATGCGGGAACAGTGTGGCTCGGCCGCGTCGTTTCAAGAGGTCCTCAAGCATACGGCAGGGCTCTGGCAGGCCGGGGACGGACTCGAGTATCAGGAGCGTGTTCGCAAGGAATGGCCTTGAGGGATGGCCAGATATCTGCTCGCTTCGGTCATCGTCATCGACCACTTTAACGGCGTTGAGGCGGCGACGGAGTTTCTTGCCGCTCACAGGCGCGATTGCGTGATTTCTGTCATTACCCGTGCGGAGACGCTTGCTGGATTCCCTACGGCATCGGAGCCCTTGGCCCGTGAACTCTTGGACATATTTGCGGCGCTGCCCGTCACTGTCGAAGTCGCCGATGCAGCCGCACGGTTGCGGCGCACTCAGCGCTGGAAACTTCCAGATGCGATTCAGGCGGCCATCGCCATTCAGGAAGGTCTGATATTGGTCACGAGAAACACCCGGGACTTCAAGGCTGGCGGCCCGGTCGTGGTGGAAACTCCGTATCAAACACCCAATCCGCTCAAAAGGAAGAGTGCCGCTACATGAACACGGCTCCTATCGTCTCCAAAGTCTGGAGCTTCTGCACCACCCTGCGCGATGACGGGGTGAGCTATGGCGACTACCTGGAACAGCTCACCTATTTGATCTTCCTCAAGATGGCCGACGAGTACGTCCAGCCACCGCACAACCGTGATGTCGGCATCCCGGCCGCATGCAACTGGCGGAGCCTCAAGTCGAAAAAAGGCGCGGAACTCGAAAGCCACTACGTCACCCTGCTGCGCCAACTCGGCACTAAGGCCGGTATGCTGGGTCAGATTTTTACCAAGGCCCAGAACAAGATTCAGGACCCGGCCAAGCTGTTCCGCCTCATCGACATGGTGGACGACACCGAATGGGTGACCATGGGGGCTGACGTAAAGGGGGATATTTACGAAGGGCTGCTAGAGAAGAACGCCGAGGATATCAAGTCAGGCGCGGGCCAGTATTTCACCCCGCGCGCCCTTATCCGGGCCATGGTCGAATGCGTCCGGCCCGAACCGGGCACGCTCATCGCCGACCCGGCCTGCGGTACGGGCGGCTTCTTTCTGGCCGCCTATGACTTCATCACCAACCCGGACAACTTCAAGCTCGATAAGCAGCAAAAGGCGTTCCTGAAACACGAGGCGTTTCACGGCAACGAGATCGTCGCCAACACGCGCCGGCTGTGCCTGATGAACATGTTCCTGCACAACATCGGTGAGATCGACGGCGACGCGCCCATCTCGCCAAACGATTCGCTGGTGGCCGATGCCGGCCAGCGCTTTGACTATGTGCTGGCGAACCCGCCTTTCGGCAAGAAAAGCTCGATGAGCTTCACGAACGAGGAGGGCGAACAGGAAAAGGACGACCTGACCTATAATCGGCAGGACTTCTGGGCGACCACCTCGAATAAACAACTCAATTTCGTGCAGCACATTCGCACCATGCTCAAGACCACTGGCCATGCTGCCGTTGTCGTGCCGGATAACGTGCTGTTTGAGGGCGGGGCCGGCGAGACGATTCGCAAGAAGCTGCTGGACAATACGGACCTGCACACCATCCTGCGCCTGCCGACCGGCGTGTTCTACGCGCAAGGGGTCAAGGCCAATGTGATCTTCTTCGACAATCACGAAGCCAGCCCGAGCCCCTGGACAAAAGAAGTCTGGTACTATGACTATCGGACTAACATTCACCACACGCTGAAGAAAAAGCCGATGCGCTATGAGGATTTGTTGGATTTCGTCCGCTGTTACAATCCACGGAACCGGTACCAGCGCAAGGCGACCTGGGACGACAATGACGCACCGGAAGGCCGTTGGCGCAGCTACGGCTACGAGGAGCTTACAGCCCGCGACAAGACCAGCCTCGACATCTTCTGGCTCAAGGACAAGAGTCTGACCGACCTCGACAACTTGCCCGAGCCGGATGAACTGGCAGCCGAAATCATTGAAAACTTGGAGTCCGGGCTTGCTCGCTTTAGAGAGATTGTGACGGCGTTGGAGCGATAAGAATACCGCTCTGAGAAAGGGGCAAGAGACCCCCCGCCGCTCCGCGGCTCCCCTCCAGGAAGGGCGTGCAAAAGACACGTTTCATGCGCTCATCCATGAAATAGTTAGTGCGAGTAACGGTGTTGTATCATTTCCAACAGCATCCAGGAATAATCGAAGGGTACGAATCTCTCCCAAATCACATAGAACGGCGCCTCTATATATCTCATTATTGCAACCAGAATATATGCAATTGCGGCAGGAATCAGGCCACAAAGAGCTGATATAAAAACGACATGATAGCCCTGATAACGTCTAACTCTATAGCGGGTAGGGATACAGTGTGTAAGAATCCAATACCCTGCAAGAGTAGGAATCAGGAGTAAGCCGAGGCCCATAGGGCTTTCTACGGTACGGCTTATTTAGTGGGATGCTCCGAATTGTTCTTTAATGGTGCCTGAAAAATGCCTAACTCATTTCCAATTTCAGCCATTTCCTGGAGGGTTGCTCGTACCTTGGGGCTTGCAAATAACTCTTCTGCTTTGACTTGAAAGGCACCTTTAGGGGTTATATAGATTCTTGGCTTGTGGCCGGATTCGCTGTTCTGTGATTGTTTCCGTGACATGGTCCCTCCTCCTCATAGATGCTGAGGGAAAAAATCGTATGCATAGATGCCCAAAGAGGCAAGAGAGTTGTATCTCTTTATTATGGGCACAGGGGTCACTGGTGGCAGGTTTAAGCTGTCTCCAGTGCTGTCCTGATTAAGACAGTGCCCAAATTTTGGTAGTTCCTCTCTCACAGAATAATACCATAAGTTGAGAGAAGGGAGGCCAAGGTGATGAGTTAGTTTCCAGGTGCAGGGATCTTTGGGCACTATCGTATAATTCCCTCCAGGAAGGGGAGTTGGAGATGGGAACCCACCCCGGCCCTCCTTCGACAAGCTCAGGGTCACCCCTCCGAGGAGAGAAGCAGTAGAACTAGAGCAAATCACGCTGCTGTGTAGCCGTCCGTCATTCCTGCGCAAGCAGGAATCGAGGCTCCCGGCCCCACGGCCTCTGGATGCCGGATCACGTCCGGCATGACGAGAACGCACCGGAACGGCGACAACTTATCGTGAAATGCACTAATGGGTTGGCAGGGGAGAAAAATGGGCGCTGACGATTTTCCACTGGCCGTCTTCTTCGCCGAAGACGAGGGTGGTCCGTCCGTTTAAGGTGCTGACCTGCCCGTTCTTCCCCACCGAGGTGAAGGTGTCATAGGCGTTTGCCACCCCGGCATTCCTCCCAATGGTCCGGCAGGACAGTTGGCGTAGGCCGGAGCTGGCCGAGGCAATGCCTTCCATCGCCCCCCGCAAAAAATCGGCGAACTCCGCCTTGCTGTCAAACCGGTAGGGCACATGATCAATCACCTCAAGGTCTTCGGACAGCATGTCTATTGCCTTTTCCACATCCAATTGCGCAAAGGCGTCAAAGAACCCCCTGGCGGCGGCTTCGATTTCTTGTGCACTCATAGCTTGCCTCCTCCTGTATGGATTATAGTGTCCTGTCTGCTTAGCGGGACTGGGAAAGGGATGCAAGCCGACCCGGCGGTTCAGGGGCGGCGGTTGCGGAATTGTGCTTTCTCAGGCAGAAAGGCTCGGTAACGAAAACCATCCCGGCTCTGGAGGGGATGTTGGGCTGGGGCTTTCTCAGGGGAAACAGTGTGACAAATGTTCTTCGTGGAGGGTGTGTCCTCCTGTGCTGGCTTGTGTCCGGTGTCGTTTTCGGGTCTTTTGCGTTGGTTGCCCAGGCTCAAGAGGGCGAACGCGAGCGCATTCTTGAAGATTTTTTCCCCTACCGAGACGGGCCGCCGCGGGTGGAGGGTATCCAGCCCGGTCTGAAACTTGACGCCAGCAATGCCGCAGTCGCCGCTGCGGTCTTACCGCCGGAGATTCAGACCTATCTGGCGGCGGGTGACTTTTCGATCAGCGTGCAGGAGACCACGGACCTGCCACTCCGACAAGCCTTTATTGACGCGACGCTCCAACACCACAGTGGAGTGGTCGTTGAGGAGGGCGAGCTTCAGAACTATGTGGCCGGCCGGCCTTTTCCCGTGCTCAACGCGGACGACCCGCAGGCCGGGCTGAAAGCGGTCTGGAACCTGCGCTACCGCGACCAGGGCGATGACGCGCAGATGTGGGCGACGAATAGCCTGGTCAATAGCAATGGCAATACCGAACGCTCGCAGACGTTTGCGTTTTTCTCGCTCTACGGCATGCATCGCCCCGACAGCGCCAAAAACCTCCCGCAGTGGGAGAAACACGGCATCTACACCAAACAATACACCCGCATGCTGGCGCCGTCCGACAGCGAGGGAAATCAAATCCTGAGCGTGCAGCCTGACCGCGATTTTCTGCCGCACGACCAGTGGGCCTATGATCCAAAGACGCGCCGCACCCGTAAAATCGTCTATACCCCGTATATCTCACCGGGTCGGGGCGTGGTGCTGATTGAGGACCGCTCCGGCTTCCTCGGCTATATTCACGCCTATGACTGGAAATACCTGCGCGCGCAAACAGTCCTGACCCCTGGGCCAATCCGAGCCAGCGCGCCCACCTGGGGCGGGCGTGGCAACTGGTATCTGGTTGACCCCTGGGAGCTGCGCCGGGCCGTAGTGGTTGAGGCAACGCCGAAAATTGCACACCCCCTGTATAGCCGGCGTATCCTCTATATCGATGTCCAGACCTCTCTGCCCTTATTTTCCTTTACGTATGACCACGAGGGGCAGCATAAACGGAGTTTTCTGGTGGTCGCCCGGCATCCGGAATTCAATCCGTGGGGCAATAAAGATTGGGTGGCGCAGATTGCCGCCCAAGGCTCGATTGACTATCAGCTTGAGCGGGCCAACAATTTTCAGATCACGAAGATTCTCCTCAATCGGGCCCTCCCCCCGAGTCAGTTCACTGTCATGACGCTCATGCTGCGCGGGAAGTAAGACAGCGGCAATGCCTATTCCACAGGACGCTGAGACACCTGCCTGTCTGCCGGGGAAAAAACTATGGGTCAGCCTGCTGGTTGGCGTGCTGCTGGGTTTGCAGTCCGCTCCGGCCTGGGCAGTTTTTCTGGATCAGGACGAAAGCCTGCGCTTCAGCGGCCGCGTCTATAACCGCACCGCCTTTTCCGTCGAGCGCGCCGCAGAGAATACCCGCCTCCAGACTCCGTATAACGACTGGAATATGCTCCAGAACCGGACGTTCATTCAGGGCGAGCTGGGCCATGACCTGACCGGTCTGGTGGCGGGGAACACAACCGGGCTGCTGGCACCGCTACAGGCGCTCTTCGCCCCCCTGCGGCTGCTGAGAGCGGACACCCTCGACTATTTTATGACCTACCGAGGGGAATACGACGGGGTGTGGGACTATGGCCCGGCCGTTTTTCGGGAGCGCTTTCCGTTGTTTACGGACTGCGGCACGCCGACCAAAGCGAAACGGGCGCACCCCCGGCGCTTTGGCTGTCGCCATGCCGACCCGCGCCAGCGCTTACGGCATCGACATCGGTTGTTTGAGGCCTATGTGAACTATGCCTACGGGCCGTTCTTCCTGCGGATCGGCCGCCAGAACCTGTCGTGGGGCGAGACCGATGTGTTTCGTCTCCTGGATCAGATCAATCCGCTGGATGCCGGCTTTGGGGGCTTCCTGGTCTCGCTTGACGAGCGACGGGTTCCGCTCGATATGGCGCGGGTCGTGTATGGGTTCGGCAGTGTGGGGCCGCTGTCCGAGCTGAACCTCGAAGGCTTTCTGGTCTTTGACGATAAAATTGCCGCGTCGGTTCCGACCGGTTCCCCCTGGTCCACGCCCAATCCGCCCGGCGTCACCGGTCAGATCAAAAAACCCTCAAAGAATTTTGTGGACGCGCGTGGGGGCGGACGTATTGTGGGCGTATGGGGCGAGGTCATGTTCAGCCTGGCCCACTACGCCACCTATCTGGACACGCCCGTGCTGCGCATCGTAACGCCGACCAACCGACCCGTCAGCCTGGGTGCCTTTGAGGCCGCGGTACAGGCCGACGACACGGGTCGTTTCTTGACTGACCACTTTCAGGCCCAGGCGCTGTATCCGAAGATACAGATCAGCGGTGGCTCACTCACCTTCAGTGTTCCCCGCCTCTCGTCCATTCTCCGCAGCGAGTTTGCCTATTTTCACTCCGAGCCGTTTTTTCACAATTCTGCCTCAGACCAGCTTCTGGGGCCGGCCTTAACGGGCGGCATCACGCCCGGCTACCAGCAGGTCGGCACCGACCCGGAAACGGGCCGCCCCCTTCTCCGCTACCGGAACAAGATCACCCGGTCGGATGTGGTGCGCTGGTCCCTCGGGATAGACATGACCCGCTACATCAGCCTGCTGAACCCGAACGAATCCTTTCTCATCAGCAGCCAGATTTTTGGCCGGCACATCCTGGACTTTAATGACACGCCGGTCTCGGCAGTGTCGGGCTCGTACGGCTTCGGACATTTTGCCGCTCCGATTTTCGAGCCCAACCGGGACAACCAGAGCTTTGTCAACATCGACCAGCATCAATTGATTCAAACCCTGTTAATCTCCACCGCCTATTTCTCGGGCGCGGTCGAGCCCAAGCTGATCTTTTTGTACGACTGGCAGGGGGCCTGGCTGGTCCAGCCCGAAATCACGTTTATCCGCGATCCGTTTCGCTTGACTGTGCAGTATAACTATCTGGATGGTCAGTATAACGGCATTGGTTTTCTGCGCGACCGCGACAACGTCATCATCCAGTTAGAGGTGGTTATTTGAATCGCGTTCGCCTGTGACGAGAAGCCTCCAGCGACACGGGCTCTTCGCGGCAAGGTCCGGATCCGTCCAGCCTGCGCCTTTACGCTTCGAGATCCAGTGGATCGAGGGCGTTGGCCTCTCCGCGCCGCATGCGCTCCAGACCATCTTCGCCAACATTATAGTACAGCTCGAATTGATTTCCTTCAGGATCAAGGAAATAGATGCTCTTGGTGATGCCGTGGTCAATCGTGGCGGTGATCTTCACGGCGTGGGCTTTGAGCGTCCGATAGCCCTCTTTTAACTCGTCAAAGCTCCCGACCTGGAGGGCGACGTGGTGCAGGCCGACTTGCTTGTTTTTCACCGGCTCGGCCTCTGGCGGTACCTCTAAGACCGCCAGATCGTGGTGCTGTTCACCCAGGGTGAAGAAGACGCCCCGTGGCCGTTTGAGCCGAGTGACAACCTCAAAGCCCAGCACCTCAGTATAAAACTGCTCGGCGCGGGTCAGGTCACACGCTTTGAGCACAACATGGCCGACTTTTTTCGGGCGAATCATGGCAGGTCCTCCTTTCCTCCATACGCCTCCCATACCACGGGTCTCCTCATAGCGTAAAGCTTGTAGCAAAGGCTGAGGTTGACACAGGATAAAACCTCACGGTATGCCCAGTGCACGAGAGAGGAGGGCGGTATGACAACCAGTGGGACAAAGAGTAAACGTGTCCTCCATAGCCATGCAGATGCTGGACACGTTTACTCTTCGGGGAGCTATGTGTCCGCCGACGGCCATGTGGTGGAACCCGCGGACCTGTGGACAACCAGAATGGATAAGCGGTTTCGTGGCCGGGCGCCACGGGTGGAGTCGCGCCCGGATGCCGATTACTACATCATTGATGGTCTGTCTCCCTTCCCGGTCGGCCTCGAAGGCGCGACCATGGAAGACAAGATTGCCGGAGAAATTACCACTGTGGTCGGTCATCGGCACGGCGAAACACGTCCCGGTGCCTGGGACCCTCAGGCTCGTCTGGCGGATCAGGACATGGACCACCTCAAGGCGGAGGTGATTTATCCCGGTCTGTTTGGTTTGCAGTTCTGGACCGCTCCCGATGTTGCCTACCAACGGGCGTGCTGGCGGGTGTATAACGACTGGCTGAGTGAATTCTGTGCTGCGGCCCCGGAGCGGCTCATCGGAGCCGGATTTTTACCCATGAAAGGCCCTATGGAGTGGGCGATTGAAGAGGCGCAGCGCATTGCCCGGAAGCCGGGTTTGCGTTCGATCTCGATTCCGGCTGAGGTCGCGGACCGATCCTACCGGCACGCGGAATTCGATCCCCTGTGGGAAGTCCTCCAGGATATCGGCCGGCCGGTGTCCATCCATTCCGGGACAAGTACGGGTGAGCCCTTTGCCACAAAGTTTGAGCGGTTGGGCATGGGCATGGGGGTTGTGGACACCAAGATATCCTTGCCCATGCGGGCCCTGGCCGATCTCATCTGGGGAGCCGTACCGCGCCGTTATCCCAAACTCAGGTTTGTGATTGTCGAGGGCGGCATCGGCTGGATTGCCGCTCTCCTGCGGCTGATGGACCACTGGTGGGCTGACCATCATCGCTGGATGGAGCCACGGCTGGACGAAGCGCCGAGTACCTATTTCAAGCGGCAGTTCTGGGCCACGTTTGAGGATGACCGGGCCGGTATCCTGACCCGAGAGCTGTTGGGGACGGACCGGCTGATGTGGGGCTCGGACTATCCGCATACCGAGGGGACCTTCCCCCATTCTCAGCAGCAAATCATGCAAGACTTCGCGGGTGTGCCCGAGTCAGAAGTCTCTCAAATGGTGGTCAGTAATGCGGCTGGCCTGTACGGTTTGAGCCTATAGCAACAGTCCAGAGAAACCCAAAACGGAGGAGAGATTATGGCAGAAGCAGCAGAAGCCGGCATCTTTGAGATTATGTACTCGACCCGCGCGATGCGACGACTCAAACCCGACCCCATTCCGGAAGAAACCCTCAAGAAAATTATTGACGCCGGTATCCGGGCGCCCAGCGGCGGCAATATGCAGGACTGGGCGTTTATCCTGGTCCGCGAGACCGAGCGGAAGCGTTTTATCCGCGACTATTACTGGAATACCTGGCAGAAGCTCATGGGCGAGCGTGGCATCCCTGATGATATGCCTCCCGCGCAGCAACGCATGCTGAACGCGGCCGCGCACCTGGCCGCCCATTTGGACGAGGCGCCGGTGCTGCTCCTGGCCTGCGCGAAGACGGAATATCCGCCGCTCGCCGCAATGAATCATGCGCGCGCCAACGCCGCGGTCATCCATGGGACGATCTATCCGGCGGTCCAGAATATTCTACTGGCCTGCCGCGCCTTGGGTGTTGGGGCAACGCTGACGACCATTCACTGTTTCTTTGAAGAGGGGCTGAAACAGCGCTTCGATATCCCGGAGGATATGGAAGTCTCAGCGTTGATTCCCATGGGTTATCCGCAAGGCAGGTTCGGGCCGGTCTCACGCGCGCCGGTCGAAGACGTCATCCATTGGGATGTCTGGGATAATAAGCAGACAGCGTGAGAAAAGGAGGAGCGTATGGGAGCTGCCGAAAACAAGCAACTGATCCAGGCTGCCTTTGATGCCTGGGCTGATGGAGACAGTGCGGCGTTCTTCAATATTTTAGCCGAGGAGGTTCAATGGACGGTGATTGGCTCCGGTCCCGTCTCGCGGGCCTACACCAGCCGTCAGGCATTTTTAGACGGGGCGGCCAAGCCCTTGAACGCCAAGCTGGCAGGGCCGATTCAGCCGACGGTGGTGAATATCATTGCCGAAGGAGACAACGTCGTCCTGCAATGGGAAGGTAAGGCCACGGCCAAATCCGGGAAACCCTATAACAATAGCTATTGCTGGGTGATGCGGGTCGCGGACGGCAAGGTGCGAGAAGGCACGGCCTATATCGATACGGCGCTTGTGGCTGACTTGTGGCAGTCATAGTGTGCGTCCGAATCTGTTGGCTGGCGGATAGAACCCGTAGGGGCGCGGCAGGCTATGCTTCTCCTTAAATGAAAAGGAAATCGGATTATGAAACTCTATCGCTCGACCATGTTTGTGCCGGGGAATCGGTCCGACTGGATAGACAAGGCCCCAAAATACGGCCCGGATGCGCTGCTGTTGGACCTTGAGGACGCGGTGCCGATTGCCGACAAGGTCGAGGCGCGCCACATTGTCCGCACCGGGATTGAAGGCTTGCGTGGCAGAGGCGTCGGTGTTTTTGTGCGTCTGAACGGGGTGAATACCGGTCTGACCGGCGAGGACATCGAAGCTATCGTGACGGAAGGGCTCGACGCGGTGGCCGTGCCCAAGCTGGAGACGGTTGAGGAGGTCCTCAAGGTTGACGCCTGGCTGGAGTTGTTTGAGCGCAAGGCTGGCCTGCCCATCGGTACGGTTGAGATCATGGCCCTGCCCGAAACCGCACGCGGCATCATGGACGCCTATAAACTGGCCACGGCCTGTCCGCGGGTCGGGAATATCATCGGCGGCGTCGGGGCCCGGTCCGGAGACGTGACCAAGGCCATTGGCTATAAGTGGACGCGTCAGGGCCTGGAGACGCTATATATGGCCTCGCATATTCTTCTGGCCGCGCGGGCCGCGGGTATTGAATATCCGATTGGCGGCGGCTCGCTCGAAGTCGGTGATATCGAGTTGGTGCGGGCTCAAATCCAGCGTGGCCGGGATGTGGGTTTTCGCGGCTGCCTGCTGATCCATCCGTCTGCCGTGCCCATTGCCAACGAAATTTTTGCGCCCTCTCAGGAAGAGATTGAATGGAATAAGGGTGTGATGCAGGCCATGGCTGACGCCGAAAAAGTGGGCAAAGCCGCAGTCACCTATGACGGCATGATGATCGACTACGCCCACGTCCGCAACGCCCTGGAATTGCTCCAGCAGGCGGAATCGTTCGGGATTGAAGTCGGCGAGTACGCCGATGTAAAGGCGCTGTGAGGTGAGTTCCTCAGACACCCGAACCATGGTCAGCTGGCTCCTTCAGCGACAGCGGGAACTGATGCGCCCGACAAGGATTTTGTCTTGACGGAAAGTCAGGCTCACACAAACGCATAGGTGTCTTTGTTTCGTTTTCTCAGGCTCTACGGTCCAGCAAAATACGTCCGCGCCCTTCCCAAGGCCATGAGCGGAAAGTAGTGCCGGTACAGATTGTAGTTAATCATAAACCCACGCTGGAGTTCGGTGCCCTGCATGAAGCGTCTTTTCATTGCCTGGACGTGCAGGTTTGTGCGGGCGCCCGTGCCGTAGCCGGGAAAGCCGGTGCCGGTGTAATAGGACTCATCCCAGGTGCCGGCCTGTTGCGTGCGGAGCAGGTAGTCGAGCCCGGTATGAATGGCGTCGTGAAAACGAGGGCCATCAACGGACAGCAGGGCCAGTAAGGCCCAGGCCGTCTGCGAGGCCGTACTCGGCCCCGTGCCGCGTAAGCGGTCGTCCATATAGGACGCGCAGGTCTCTCCCCATCCCCCGTCCGTGTTCTGATGTCCAGCCAGCCACCGGCCGGCCTTATGCACATAGGCCGCGCTCATGTCTTGGCCTATGGCTTTGAGAGCCGGTAGGACTGCCGCGGTCCCATAGATATGGTTGACTCCCCAGCGGCCGAACCAACTGCCTTCCGGCTCCTGCTCGGCCAGGATGTAATCAAGTGCGCGGCGCAGGGCTGGGTGGGAGGCGTCATACCCGAGGACGCCAAAGGCTTCGAGCACATGCGCGGTGACATCGACGCTGGGTGGATCGAGCGCCTCGCCAAAATCGCAGAACGGAATCTTGGTCAGCAGGTCTTTGTCATTATTCTTATCAAACGCGCCCCAGCCGCCGTTGTCCGACTGCATGGCCAGCAGCCAGGCCTTTGCACGCTCAATCGGCGCATCAAAACGGCTGTCGCCAGGGTTCTGCGCCCGGAGGTGGGCCAACACAATCAAGGCCACTGCGGTGTCGTCAACGTCCGGATAGGCGGCGTTCGCACGCTCAAACGCCCAGCCGCCGGGGCGGGCGGTGGGGACTGTGACCTGCCAATCGCCAACCGTATCCACTTCTTTGCTCAGCACCCACCGGAGCGCCTGTTGCATGGGTTCCGACTGCGGTAACTGGAAACCGCAGTCGGTCAGCGCCAGCAGGGCCAGCAGGGTATCCCAAATGGGGGATTCGCTGGCCTGAATATGCAGGCTGCCGTCGCGTTCATAGGACCAGTGAGCATCAAGAGCGGCCAGCCCCTTGGCCATGACTGGATGCGACAAATGATAGCCCTCGACATTAAGGGCCATCAGGCTATAAATCCACGGTGGTTGAATCCCACCCCAGGCCCCGTCCGCGTCCTGGTGGCGGATAATCCATTCCACACTTTGCCGGATGGCGACCTCGCGACCGGGCAAGACCCCAAGATTTTGATAGGCGTGCAGGAATTTGTCCGCCGCAAAAAAGAACGATTGCCACACACCGCTCCGGGCCGGCAGGTCGTAGTTCATGCGCTCACGACCCTCGGGAAAAAGCTCGTCCAGGCGACAGTCCGGGGGCAGGGGACGAACCACGTGCCGGGCGGACAGAATAGTCAGCGGCAGAATCGTCGCCCGCGCCCAGGAGGCAAAATTATAGATGTTAAACGGAAACCAAGTGGGGAAGAAGATAACCTCAGGCGGCAGGTTGGGCGTTTTCTGCCACGGCCACTCGCCGACCAGCGCAAACCAGTAGCGGGTAAACACCCGCACCGCGCTCAGCCCACCGTGGGCAAATATCCATTCCCTGGCTTTACACAGGCGCTCATCGTCCGGGGCAAAGCCATTTGTGCGCAGGGCCGCATAACATTCGACCGTGGTGTTAATGTCCCCATCCGGGGCGTCGTAGTAAATCTCCCACGAGCCGTCCTCGCGCTGGGCGTTGAGCAGGGTCTGCACAATCTGCTGCTTGCGCGGGTGCTCATAGCTCAGGAAGTGCATGGCCAAAAGCCACTGCGCTTCCATGCAGCAGTTGGATTCCAGCATCCCTACCCAGTATCCGTCCTCCGCCTGATCCCGATACAGCCATGCCGTTGCGGCGTTAATGGCCTCATTGAGACGCGGCCCGATATCGGGCCCAACAGCGACAGCAGGCATCGTGATTCCACTCTCCAGGTTTCTCGGTCAGCAAAAATGCGAATTATGACATAGCCACCCGAAGGCTGCCAGCGCGCACTCAGAGCTTCATCTCTGCGGCGTGCAGCTTGGCGGAGTCATATTCCTGATCAGCGCTCTCTATCCTCTGGGCCGGAATGGACAATGTGCAGGCCAACCAGGCGCGCGACCAGGATGGCAATATACAACTGACCCATGACCGCCTCGAAGGCCGCCAGGTTCCGGGCCAGCGGAGTCACCGGTGTAATATCCCCGTATCCGAGGGTCGTGAGCGTAACCAGGCTGTAGTACATGAAGACGGACAGGCGACGGACTTCCATGGACGCGAGGCCAAGGGGGTCGGTCGAAAGCTCGGGGAGATGGAAAGACCCGGGCTGGAGTACCTCAAGCAGGGAAAACAGGAATGCCCAAGCCAGGCCAGCCAGCATATACACACACACCGCGCCATTGACGATATCTCCGGTCACGCGGACCGGGCGCAGCACGTTGAGGAGAATCGCCCCGGCCGTAAAAGCCAGAAAGAGGAAGCCGAAACAGTGGCTGAAGATAGACAGCCAGTCGCTATAGACCGCGTATGAGGCCCACCGTCCAGCTATGGCCGGGCCGGCAAAGATCGCTGCGCCAAGCAGCATGCCTTTGCTGCGATAGACCGCATACGTGGCCGCCAACAAGGTTGTGGACACCAGCAGGTCAAGCAGAATCAGGCCCGGACGACTCGAGAAGAAGACCTGGACAAATGGATTGATGATGTACAGAGCGAGCAGGGTGCCCAGGAGCACCGTATGCCGGTGCTCTTTCGTCCCGGGTCCACTCGATAGGGCAAAAGAATTGGGCATCTTCACCCGGTCTGAAGACAATTCGCGCTCCTCCTTCGCTTCGCGCTCTTCGCCGTTATAGATGGAGCGCACGGACAGCGCCAGAAGGAGAACTTGAAATCTTCTATTCCTCAAATCTGGTATCGAATTTGCCTTCTCTTTACGCTATGACGTGAGCAGCAAACAAACGAAAGCGAGGAGTTGAGCCATGCAGTGTCCAAAATGTCCCGGCAGTCCCCTCGTTGCCACGCACGTGCAAGCCACTGAGGTGGACCGTTGTGCAAGGTGCGCGGGGATTTGGTTTGACAAGCACGAACTTGTCCCAGTGCTGCATGAAAGCCTGCCAGAGCTCACAGCCCTCCGGGGGAGAAGCGCTCCAGAGAGAATGAATCAAAAACACGGCCAGTGTCCACGAGACGCCACCGGACTGATCCGCGTGTCGAGCGCACTTGGTCACTCAGTCATACTTGATACGTGCCCTGAGTGCCAGGGAATTTGGCTGGACGGTGGGGAATTTGACACCCTTCTCAAAAGCGTGACTCGATAAGGGGGATGGCCATGGTTTTCCTTGTTATCGCCTTCGCTGTGTTGTTCATCAGTCTCGGCTTATGGGGATTCAGTGCGCCCGTCTCGTTGCTCGCCTCTCTCTCCCGCTGGCAAACACGCGGGGGGCTCTGGGCCGGCGCGATTCTCCGGCTCCTATTCGGGGTCGCTCTGTGGAGTGTCGCTTCTCCCTCACGCTTTCCAACCACGTTGCAGGTCGTGGCAGTGATATCAATTGTGGCGGGGGTCGGACTGCCGTTTATAGGCTTGGCCCGTCTTAAGCAAGTGATGGCTTGGTGGTCCCGGCAATCACTCGGCTTCACTCGCGCCTGGTCGGCTTGTGTGATTGTTCTTGGCGCATTCATCGCATGGGCCGTCGCTGGGTGAGTTTCTGCCCGGTCATGACTGCGCCGTTGATTTTTGCTGAAGGTCCGCTCTGCCCATTAGGAAATTTGTGAGGCATATGAACATATGAAGGTATTGATTGCCTATGATGGGTCGCGCTGCGCGGAAGCCGCCCTCAATGATTTGTCCCGGACTGGCTTGCCTGCGGACGTCCACGCCATCGTCCTGTCAGTTGCTGACATCTGGCTCCCCCCAACTCCACCACCGGACGAACCCACCCCGTCCAGCGTGATTGGGAACCAGATTCTTGTCTCCCGCCAGAACATGTATGATCGGGCGCTCCGTGCGGTTGCATCCGCACAGACGCTCGCGCGTCAGGCCGGTGAACGGCTCCGGGCGACTTTCCCGGATTGGCGCGTCGATACTGAAGCAGAGGGAGATTCCCCGGCCTGGACGATTATTAAAAGGGCCGAAAGCTGGAGACCCGACTTAATCATCGTTGGTGCCCACGGACGCTCAGTCTTGGAGCGCCTCATCCTCGGCAGCGTCTCTCAAAAAGTTGTTACTGAGGCTCGGTGTGCAGTCCGTATTGCTCGGGAATGTGCGACTGCCAATACGACGCCAGTGCGCCTGCTCCTGGGCATGGATTATTCTGTGAGTGCCAAAGCTGCCATGCGCTCAATAACGCAACGCGTCTGGCCAGCCGGGAGTGCCGTCCGGGTCGTCTCCGTCCTTGATCCAGTGCTCTTGGCAACCGCGGCGTGGGAAACGAATCCCAGTGAAGACGACGGGGCAGTACAAATTCTTGTCCAACAGAGGGCAAGAGGGGCCGTAAACCAGCTCTCCTCAGCCGGGCTCCAGGCCGAGGCTGTTGTGGTTGAAGGCTCTCCCAAGCAGGTGTTGCTCAAAGAGGCCGAAAATTGGGGTGCCGATTGTATTTTTGTTGGAGCCCGGGGACTCAGAGGCCTCGGTCAGTTCTTCCTGGGCAGTGTTTCGACCGCCATTGCCGCTCGCGCACCGTGTTCGGTCGAGGTGGTGCGCGAGGTCCAGGCCGGTTGAATTGCTCCTGAGGGGTGACTCCCGTACACAAGAGCGCGGCCACTACGGATAAATACCCCGGAGAGTGATGGCTTCTGCGACCCGAGACACGCCCAGGACTTGAGCCGCGGTTCGCATGTCGAGCTGCTTTTCTTGCGCCGTATGAAGCACGCCGGCAAAGCCTTGCGTGAGGAGACGGTGCAGCTTGTCATTGATCTCTTCTTCCGTCCAAAAAAACGATTGGAGCCCTTGGACCCATTCACAATAGGAAACCGTCACGCCACCGGCATTGCACAGAACATCCGGGATGATAAAGACCCCCAACTCGTGTAATATCTCGTCAGCCTCGGGCGTGGTCGGTCCGTTTGCTCCCTCGGCGAGAATGCGGGCTTTGATCCGAGGAGCATTTGTTGTGGTGATCTGGTTTTCGAGCGCGGCCGGCACCAGAACTTCGCAGTCTAAGTCCATTGCGAGGGCACGCATCTCATCTAGTGTGACTGCCGGGTGATAGCGGATGCTACCCTTACTTGGTCCACGCGCCGCGTTGTGATGGACGCGATAGCCCATAAAAATCTGGACTGAGCCGTCGTCCATTTTTACCGGGAAGTTGACCGTCAGCTCCCGTTGGGGTACACGGAGAAAACTGGCAATCTCGGCAGCAAGCGCTAAGTGTTGAGATGCCTTATCGAACTACCGACAGGCCGCTTCGGAGGCATTGTCAGCCATGCTCATCCCCTACGGCAGCCATATATACCATTGCCACTAGCCTCGACCGCCTTCATCCTGTGCGTAGGCTTCTAGCAGCAGCTCTCCCTCCGCGGCTTCATGTTGGCCGAGCAGGGTGAACAGTTGTTCGACTGTCTCTCGGAGAGAAGTGAGCTGCTGACGGGTGGAAAGCGAAATCCCTTTCAGACCGCCGATAGCCTGACCGAGTTGAGTAGATAAGGTCTCATGCTCTGTCTCCAGCCTGTTCACCGCTCGATGATGTTGCGGCGCGACTTTCAGGACACTATTGAGAAAGCCTCCTTCCTCCTCCAGGTCAAAATGCTTGTGAAGGTCGTTAGAGAAATCCCGCAATGCCCAGAGCAGTTCAAGCCGCCAGTTCGGGAAGTCTTCGTCAGGCACCTCCTTTGACAGTAAAGCAGTAATCGTGTCAATTTCTGCCCTTATCGTGGTATGTTGCTGCTGAATCTTTGTCCCGATACCTTGGCGTTCCATAAGAATATCCTCTCATTGATCAGGGCAGCGACAATAGCGGTAGCCTCTTGGTCGTCATCAGTATATTGATTGACGGTCTCAATCGACAGCCTTCATCATGGCGCTTACCTCCTCTTCTCGCAGGAAAAGCATCTCGTGTGCTATGTGGCATATCAAGGACTCTCGTCCCAACAGAGCGCTCTATTGGGCAAAAGGGCGGCTGAACATCTTATATTCTGCATAGACTGAGCATTTCTGGCAAGCACACGAGTTCTTTTCCTGCTTCTGGGAAATACAGTTTGCTTCCTTCCTTCTTCTGAGGAGGGGACAAGAGGGGTATTACCCCTGTCCTCGTGTTAAGAAGTCCAGTAGAAGGAAGTGGACATGCCCTTGCAGTCTCCCTGCGAACCAGCCTCAAGAGGCGGCCCATGGATATCGCTATTCCCTTTCGATTGACAATCGCACTCGCCTTGGGGCTGATTATTGGCCTCGAAAGAGGCTGGGAGCAGCGTCATGTCCAAGCCGGCGCTCGAAGCGCGGGGGTGAGAACGTTCGGGCTCGTCGGGCTTTTTGGCGGATTGTCTGCCTTCCTCGCCGGGGAAGTCGTGGCCAGTACCTTAGCTCTCGCCCTCTTGGCACTCGCTGGTATTATTGTTGTCTCTTATGTCCTCACCGCAACCCAGTCCAACGATTTTGGAATAACGACCGAACTCGCTCTTTTTATTACCTTCGGCATCGGTGCTCTGGCCGTTCGTGGATTTGAGGCCGAAGCGGCTGCGGTGGCGGTCATCGTCACCGGCCTGCTCAGGTTTAAGGGAGAACTGCATCGGTCGATTGAGCACCTTGATCGACAAGAACTCACCGCGACTCTGCAACTCCTTATTATTGCTGCGGTCATCCTTCCCCTCCTGCCAAATCGTGACCTAGGTCCCTGGCAGGCGTTCAATCCACGAACGATCGGAACATTGATCCTCCTCGTCGGAGCCCTATCCTATGTCGGGTACTTTGCCGTCAGGCTCCTGGGTCCTCGTGTTGGCATTTTTGCCGCTGCCATACTTGGCGGATTTGTGTCGTCCACTGCGGTCACAGTCTCATTTGCCCGGATAGCAAAACATCATACTGATACGGCTCCTCTCCTGGGCGCGGGGATTGCGCTTGCCGCCGCAACCATGGTGCCCCGCCTCTTGCTCGTGGTGGGCTTTGTGAATCCATCGCTGATCCCACCCCTCGTAGCCCCATTTGTTCTTGTCGCCGGAGTCCCGCTCTGCGCTGCTGTTCTTGTGATGTATCGAACGGCTCCGCATGCAACCCCGGCCCCGGTTGAAATCAAAAATCCCCTGGAACTTGGTGCTGCGCTCGGATTTGGAGCAGGCCTGACGCTTTTGTTTCTCCTCGTTCGGGCGGCAGAAGAGTGGGTTGGGAATGCTGGCGTCTATATTGTCTCGGGCCTCTCCGGCATTGGTGACGTTGATGCGGTCAGCCTCTCTCTCGCTCAAGCGACGACCCGGAATCTCCCTGTCTCTATTGCTGCAAACGGCGTCATCATCGCGGTGATGGTGAATACCGCAACAAAGGCTCTCTTGGCCGCGGTCATTGGAGGCTGGGCGCTGGCCCGTTGGTGCACTCCTATTCTCTTGAGCGCCCTGAGTGCAGGGCTCCTGGCGGCGTGGTTGAGCAGGGTCTGATGAGTGCCTCGCTCATCGGACAACAAGCACGGGGCACGGGGCATGGCGGACCACCCGCTCGGCAATACTGCCCAGAAAAACATGCGCGAGCCCTGTCCGACCGTGTGATCCCATAACAATAAGCTCGCTCTGGTTCTGTGTGGCGAATTGACAAATCCCGTGAAACGGTTCACCGAGTAAGGCCCTGACCTCCGTAGGAATCCCCTGTATTCCTTGCTGCGCGATGACTTTGTGTAACCGTTGTTCAGCGTTCACCACCATGTCAGCGGCAAGACTTGCCAGACCGAGCAGTTGGACGCTCTCCGGATGCGCGAGTTCAGAGAAGCTGGGGACGACGTGGAGAAGCGTCAGCGTCGCTTCCCACTGCTTCGCAAAACCTTGTGCCCAGTCCAGCGCACTGTCTGCGTACTCGGAGAAATCATAGGGAACTAGGATTTTTTTGATGTCCATAGCGATTCTCACTTTTACACATTCAGACCTGCTTCTTCCGCATGTCTGAGCATGACCCCTGAGGGACGCGAGAAGAGTTGTACTCTGAGGGATTAGGGCAACCCCTGTGCCACAGTGTCGATGCTCCGCGCGGCAAAAGACCGCTCGCTAGAGCAATGTACGATTCCGTATAGCCATCCGGTCTCTTGCGTCATGCCAGATCACGTCCGGCATGACAGCGCGGAACGACAGAGCTACAGCCGAGCGTGCAACGCTCTAGCGGGCAGGGGCGTGCACTTTATACTGTTGATCTAACCAGTCTTCCGCTTGTTTCAGGACATAGGCCGCCGGCTCGAAACGCTTCATGCCTGTCACAAACTCCTGATGATGTTTCGCAATGGACAGTGATCCGTCTATGTTGCGTTCCATTAATTTTACTGCGGCCCGACCCATAATGACTAGATCTCGGTAGACGATATTCAACTCAGATTGTTCTATTTCGAGGGCGAGTGAGAACGCCTCATCTTTCGTCATGCCGCGCCGCGCCCGTTGTTCTTTGTCTTTGAGAAAGCGGTCCATCTCAGCCAATTTCTCCGGAAACTCAGGCATAAAGAGGCCGGGGTCTGAATCAACGGCCAAGGCTGCTTGTTCCGCAGCCAAAACCTTGGCATGGTGCTTTTCCTCCGCCTCCATTCCTCGCCAAAAGCTTGCCAACTCCCGGTCGTCCTTCAGGCTGGTGGCAAGCTGGCCGTATATGTCGGCGACGCGTTGTTCCATTTGGCTACAGCGGCGTAGGATTTCGGTCATGAACATGGTTCCTCTCCTTTCAGATTTTTCACCGTCATTGTTCAGGGCAAATTTCGCTTTCTAAGAATCAACCGTGTCCCCTGGGGTAACTTCGCCTTCACACACTTGGACCGTCGTGCCGTCATCAAGGGATGGCTCAGTTGTTATCGACTGCTGAGGCCGGCGAGTTGGTGGCTGGGCTATGGGTCGCCAAATTCCTCAAGTTTTCGATAAAGCGAGGAAAGACCGAGCCCGAGTCGCTCGGCGGCGCGTTTCTTATCCCCCTCCGTCTTCTGCAGCACATGCTCAATATACGTTTTCTCATAGGCATGCACGGCGTCTTTCAGCTTGTCCCCGGCGGGTATGCCGAGCGCAGCATCCGGGGCATCTCCCTGCGGAAGCTCCGTTGGTCTGATCCATTCGCCGTTGCCTGGTATCATGGCCCATTCAAGCACATTATCTAACTCACGGACATTCCCCTTCCAGGGTTGAGCCATCAGAATCTTCAGTGTCTGGTTATCGACCCCACGGTAGGTTTTCTTGAGTTCTTGATTATGACGACGAATCAAGGGCTCGATCAGCGGTGGAATATCTTCGCGTCTTTCTCTCAACGGAGGAATTTCAATCTCGATCACGTTGAGCCGATAATACAAGTCTGCTCGAAACATCCCGTCCTCAACCTTTTGCTTCAGATCGTGGTTGGTTGCGGCTAATATACGTACATCCACTTGCACCGGGGTCGTTGCGCCAAGCGATAAGACTTCCTTCGCCTCTAACACGCGTAATAATTTCGGTTGAAGAGTGAGTGGCATCTCGCCAATTTCATCCAGAAAGATGGTCCCACCCCGCGCCCGCTGAAAGAGGCCTTCCTGCGCGTTGGTCGCTCCGGTACATGCACCGCGGGTATAGCCAAAGAGCTGACTCTCCAAGAGTGTCTCTGGAATGGCGCTCCAGTTCACCGGCAGAAAGGCCCCCTTGTTCCGCTCACTATGGGTATGGAGCAGTCGGGCAAGCACTTCTTTCCCCACCCCACTCTCTCTACCGATCAGAACGGTAGCAGCGGTCGGCGCGACTTTCTTTGTCATGTCAAACAGGTCCCGCATGGCTGTACTCTGGCCGACCATCCCGTCGAAATCATAATGACGAGTGACTTCACGCCGGAGCATCTGATTTTCCCTAGGCGTTTATGCTCAAAAAGACGCCGGACCTTGTTCAGCACGTCTTCAAATAACAGCGGTTTCAGCAGATAGTCCTGAGCGTCAAGACGCAACGCCTCAATCACCGTCTCAATCGAGGCGTACGCGGTCATTGACCTCACCAGCGTCTGGGGGAACGCTCGCCCACCTGCTTGAGGGCCGCCATGCCGTCCATCCCAGGCATTTTGATGTCACACAGGATCAGGTCGATCTCGTATTCCTCCAAAATATCGAGGACGGTCTGTCCGTCACCAGCCTCATGGACCTGGTAGCCTTCGTCGCCGAGAAGCTCGGCCACTGCCTGGCGACCCAGTTCCTCATCATCCGCAACAATGACTGTTTCTAAGAGCGCCACACGACATCTCCGTCTTGGCTATATGAGACGCTCGTACGTCTGCTCAATCTCTGTTCGTAATGTTTCCCAGGTCTGTTCCGTATTGATCACAGTATGGCAGGTGTCTGGGAGATCATCAAACCGCGGGAAGGCAGCCTGATGCCGAAGCGCGGTCTCCCAGGTCGCATCAGACACCGCCGTCTCTCTTTGGGCGCGGGCTCTGAGCCGTGGCTCTACCACTTGGGCGCGCGCCTGACATTCGAGAAAGAATACGGGGACTTCGCAGCGCTCTGCTACGCTACGGAAAAGCCGGCGGTGAGCGGGCTGGCGACACGACGCGTCAATAATCACCCCGCGTCCGACAGACAGTTCCTCCTCTGCATAGTGCGCTAACGCTGCGTAGGTCTGCTGGGTCATGGCTTCTGTATATATCCCCGTCTGATAGTCCACGGCGACTCGAGTTGTTGGCTGCAATCCAGAGAGCTTCTTTCGCACCATATCAGAATTCCACACGCTGAAGCCCGTATATTCACTCAGGAATCTGGCCACCGTGGATTTCCCGGTTCCAATACGGCCACACACGACAATCAAGGCCGGAGCCGGGGTCCCACGGGCATAGCGGTAGGCCAGACGAAATGCCTGCTGGGCTTTGGTTCGCGCCCTTTCACGTTCTGCGAGAGGAATCTCTGACTCCTGGCTTTTCAGACTACTCACTTTTCCGCGCACATAGGCGCGATAGCAGGCATAAAAAGGGATCAGCGCCAACAGATCATGATCCTCAGTGAGTGTGCTATAGGCATCAACCAGAGCCTTCGCCAGTTCCGATGCTCCATGACGGTCGAGGTCCATGCTCAAAAAGGCCAGCTCTGAGGCGACATCACCCGTCCGCAGGCGGGGGCTGAACTCCACACAATCAACCACCGTGATTCCACTATCAAACAGGTAGACATGCTCACAACGCAGGTCGCCGTGCCCCTCGCGCACCCGTCCGGCGCGAACTCGTTGCTGAAAGAGTTCTTGATGCGTGGCCAAAAAAGACTGGCTGAAGTCCGTGATCCGGGCGTACTGTCTGGCGCTCAGCGTGGACCCGACAAAAGGGCGTGTCTCTTGGAAATTATCGGAGAGGGTTTGCCAGACGGCTTCGGGAGCCCCATAGCGATGAGCCGGCTCGGTGGGCGCTGTTGCATGGAAATCGGCCAATGTAGTCGCTAAAGCGGTCATGTCGTCTTTCCCAATGCGGCCTTTCAGGAGGAGGGCGCGGAGGGTGCGTTCCTCGGGCAAACGCCGCATCTTGACGACATAGTCGACGACTTCTCCCTTCCCATTCTCTTCACCTTTGCCAATGGTGTATGTCTCTCCGGACCGCAGGACGGGGACAATCCCGAGATAGACGGTTGGAGCCAGCCGTCTATTGAGTCGAACTTCCTCACGACAATAGAACTCTCGGGCGGCTAGGGTCGAATAATCGAGGAAAGAAAATTTCACCGGCTTCTTCAGCTTGTACACAAAGTCCCCAGCCAAAAAGACAACTGAGATATGCGTCTGGATAACTTCAACCGTGTTGGGTCGATCAGGGTAACAGTCCGACTGAGACAGTGCGGTCATAAGGGAAGATATATCTGGCATGGCGCGGAGCTTTCCTAGGCGTGGGTACTCAGCACGGTATAGCCTTTATCCCGGAGGGCCGCGGAAGCGGTTTTTGGATCGACTCCGCGCAACCGAAGATAGAAAACGCTCTGATCCTCGTGAGGAGTGCGGTACGTTCCAATACTCAGGACTTCCCCGCCTATCTCTTCTATGAGCTTGGGCGCTGTGACCAGAGCCGGTCCCTTTTCCTCGTCCGCCATGTCAACACGAAAACTGTCTGTGGCACTTGCTCCCAACCCATCAAGAAAAGCCTGCATGATATCGTTGGAGGTAATGATGCCGACAAGCTTTTTGCCCTCTACCACTGGAAGGCCCCGCACCTGTTCCGCCAACATGCGTTTGGCCGCATCTTCTACCGTTATGGACAGCGTGACAGTCAGTGGATGTGCCACCATAGCCATATTGACCCGGGTCCGGTCTTCCAGCCCCACATAGGGCTGAATATCCCGGTCGGTAAGCATTCCGACCACGCTCCCATCCTGCACCACCGGAAGATGTCGAAACTTGCCTCTCGCCATTTTTTCCTGGGCAGTGACGAGCATATCCTCTGGCGTCACAGTGTCTGGACTCGGTGTCATCCGATTACGGACCAGCATACGCACCTCCTTCTGTGTGAGATGTATACCCCATACCATATTTGTCGTCCGATGAGTGGTGTATGGGAAGCAAATTTTCCATTATCTTCCATTATTGAGAGGCAAGGGCGGCTATTTTCGTATAAATGGGAAAGCTTGGACATAGGCTGCGGCCTGGGAACGCGGTTCGCTCGACTCGCCGGTTGCGGTCTGGGAGTCCGCACAGGCTCCCTTGCCAGGAGGTTCGCCTGTCCGGTAATATCCGGCGCAGCCCTACGGCCTGCCGGGATGGCGGAATTGGCAGACGCAGTGGACTCAAAATCCACCGCTGGCGACAGCGTGCGAGTTCGAGTCTCGCTCCCGGCATTTTCTCCAACCATTCACGCCGTGTCCACTCCTCGGGCCTTTGAGGGGAAGGAGGGAGAATGACACCCAGTCAGATTGTTTCCAGTCAGCCCATGGCTCCAGCCGAGTTGATAAATGCACTGATCGGCATTGCCGGCTTGGCCCTGATCGCCTACGGCATCCAGGTCATGAAGGGCAGTAGGGCAGTAATGCCGAACGGCAGGCGAATGCCGAGGTGTTGAGGGGTGTTGCCAATTCGCTCAACAGCATTGCGGTCACCTTGGATACACACATCAATGCCCGGAAGAAACTTTTGGAAGAGCGTCACTCCGAGGAATAAGCCGTCACTCGCCCATCCAGCCTCCAGCCCCGGTCCGTAGCCGCCATCCGCAGGGAGTGAGGGTTGTCTCTCCGCCGGTTTTACTGTAGGCAGGGAGCCTGTTTTTCTGTTGATTTGAGGGTGTGTTATGAGGAATGCAAAGACGGTGACAACAGCCCGGCAGGCCTGGGAGGCCTCTGTCCTCAAGAAGGCCCTGTCGCGGTCTCCTGAACGCAAAGAATGCTTTGAGACCACGTCCGGTGTCGAAGTGAAGCGGGTGTATACCAATGAGGATACGTTGGACCGCGACGACCAGGAAAAGCTCGGCTTTCCCGGCCAGTACCCCTTTACCCGCGGCGTTCAGCCCACCATGTATCGCGGTCGTTTCTGGACCATGCGTCAGTACGCCGGGTTTGGCACGGCCGAGGAGTCCAATCAGCGCTACCGTTATCTGCTCGGACAGGGCCAGACCGGCTTGTCCGTGGCCTTTGATTTACCGACGCAGATGGGGCGCGACTCCGACCACGCGCTGACGGTCGGTGAAGTTGGCCGGGCTGGCGTGGCGATTGATTCGCTGGCCGACATGGAAACCCTCTTAGACGGGATTCCGCTAGATAAGATCAGCACCTCGATGACGATTAACGCGACGGCGGCTATCCTCCTGGCCCTATACTTGGTCGTAGCCGAAAAACAGGGTGTACCCTGGGATAAGGTCAATGGCACGATTCAGAACGACCTACTCAAGGAATATATCGCGCGCGGCACGTATATCTATCCGCCCGGCCCGTCGTTGCGCATCATCACGGATATTTTCGGCTTCTGTGCAGACCAGGTGCCGAACTGGAACACGATTTCGATTTCCGGCTATCACATCCGCGAAGCCGGCTCGACCGCGGCCCAGGAAATTGCGTTTACCCTGGCCGACGGTATTGCCTACGTGGACGCGGCACTGTCGGTCGGGCTCGACGTCGACCGCTTCGCGTCGCGACTGTCATTCTTTTTCAATGTCCACAACAATCTTTTTGAAGAGGTGGCCAAGTTTCGGGCGGCGCGGCGGCTGTGGGCTACGATCATGAAGGAGCGTTTCGGCGCGAAGAACCCCCGCTCGTGGATGCTGCGCACGCACGCCCAGACGGCCGGCTCGACCTTAACGGCCCAGCAGCCCGACAACAACGTGATTCGTGTCACCCTCCAGGCCCTGGCCGCGGCCCTGGGTGGTACCAACTCGCTGCATACCAACTCAAAAGACGAGGCCCTGGCGCTGCCCACGGAAGACGCGGTGCGGGTTGCGCTCCGTACCCAGCAGGTCATCGCCTACGAGTCCGGCGTGGCCGACACCATCGATCCGCTGGCCGGGTCATATTTTGTCGAATCCTTGACCGACGAGTTGGAGGCCAAGGCGGTTGAGTATATCGACCGGATCGACAAGATGGGTGGCGCTGTCAGGGCTATTGAGAACGGCTATCAGCAACGTGAAATTCATGACGCTGCGTTCCGCCACCACCAGGCTGTTGAAAGCAAGGAGCAGATCATCGTCGGCGTCAACGACTTCCAGCTCGCGGAAGATAATCGCGCCGCCCTCCTTGAGGCTAATCTGTCCATGGAACGCGAGACAGGTGCTGCACTCGCGTTGCGCGCCGCTCATCACGACGACATCTTCAAGATGGATCATGCCCTGGAGGAACGACAGAAAGAACGGGTGGCCGCCGTGCGGGCCGAACGCAATCAGGCCGCGGCCCAGGCCGCGCTCAACCGGGTTGGACAGGTGGCGCGGGATGGGGGCAATCTGATGCCTGCGATTATCGATGCCGTGCGGGCCTATGTCACCCTGGGCGAGATATCGGACGCGCTGCGCAACGAGTTCGGCGAATATCGACCGCCAACATTCTAAGACACGCGTGCTCCGGGCAGACTCGGCCCGCGTGTGTGCGAACAGGAGGGGTATCATGAAGGGGACCGTCAGTTTTATTCCCAAGGCGCGAACCATAGAGTTTTTTGAGTACGACCTGCCGGAGGTCGCCGAGGGTGCCATTCTGGCCGAGGTGAGTCGCACGAATGTGTGCGGCTCCGAAGTCCATATGTGGCGCGGCGAGTTCGGCAAGCGGGGCGTCATGCCCGGACATGAGATGGTGGGCCGGGTGTATAAGCTGGGCAGGGGCGTCACCCACGATACGGCCGGCCAGCCCTTAAAAGAGGGCGACCGGATTGCGCCGGTCTATTACGAGACCTGCGGCAAGTGTGTGAACTGTCGGGCCGGCAACGCGGCAGCCTGTGTCGTGCTGGGCATCCGCGCGCGGCGCGTCGGTCCGCACGACCCGCCGCATTTTCATACGCCGTTTGCCACGCATTATTACATCCAGCCCGGCCAGCACGTTTACAGAGTGCCAGACAACGTGCCCGACCATGCCGCCTCGGCAGCCAACTGCGCCTTGTCCGAGGTCTTCTTTGGGCTGGATCAGGCCAATCTCAGCTATGAAGAAACCCTGGTGGTGCAGGGCGCCGGCGGCCTTGGCCTGCACGCCATGGCCGTGGCAAAAGCCCGGGGCGCTCGGGTCATTGCCATTGACGGGGTGGACCTGCGTCTCCAGCGGGCCAGAGCCTTTGGCGCGGACGAGATCGTTGACATGCGTGAGTATACCGACACCAGAGCGCGGGTCGGGCGGGTGCGGGAGCTGACCGCCGGCCTTGGCTCCGATATGGTCCTGGAGGTGGCCGGCGTGCCCCAGGCATTTCTGGAAGCCATCAATCTGGTGCGAAACGGTGGGCGGGTCGTTGAGATCGGGAATATCTCCCTGGGGCTGACCGTCGAGGTCCCGCCGGCGCTCATTACCTTCAAGTCGCCCCAGATTATTGGTGTGGCCACCTATAACCCGCACTATCTGCACAAAGCGCTGAATTTTCTGTCGGCGCATATTGACACCTATCCCTATCACGAACTGGTTGACGCGGAGTTCCCGCTTGAGCAAGCGGGCGAAGCCATGGAGAAATCAGACCGCAAAGAGATTACCCGCGCCTCGCTGCTGCCGTAGCCGCGACCCTCGTGTGGAGGAAGGCATGAAAGACGCACTCAGAACCGGCATGATCTTTGAGCAAACCATTACGACCACACCCGAGATGGGCATCGTGCATCTCGGGCCGGACGCGCCGCGCATGTATTCCACGCCGGCCATGATTCAGTTGATGGAAGGCACCTGCGTGCAGTTTCTCACCCCCTATATGGACGCGGGCGAGCAGACGGTCGGCTTCCACGTGGATGTCCGTCATCTGGCGCCCACCCAGATTGGCCAGCGGGTGACCGGCAGAGTCCGTCTGGAAGAAATCAAGGGCCGGCGGCTCAAGTTTACGGTTGAGGCCTATAACGAGGAAGGCACCAAGATTGGTGAGGGTCTGCACGAACGCGCGGTGATTGATATCAGTCGTTTTTCCGGGTAGCGGGGCAGCCCACGGGACTGCCCCGCTCGCTCGGAATATGCTAGAGTCCCGCTCCATGCCCGAAGCGATTGCCTTTGACACCCATCGGTTCGTCAAGCATTTGACCGAGAACGGCTTTACCGAGCAGCAGGCCGAAGTCCTGGCCGACGAGCAGGTTCACCTGCTCAACACCAATCATGCCACCCAAGCCGATATCGCCGCGGTCCAACGCGATATCGCCGCGGTCCAACGCGAGATTGAGGTCCTGCGTCAAGAGACCAAGGCCAATATTACCGAGGTCAAATCCGATCTGATCAAGTGGATGGTGGGGGCGCTGATTGCCCAGGGCGGGGTGATTGTGGCTCTGCTCAAGTTGCTACCGGGCTGAGGCTGATAGAAGCCCGGTCCCGTGATTGCCTCCACGACGCAAGGGGCATCTCATGTCCCAAGAGGGGATATAGAGAACTGTTACGACTGGGGCACGGTGCGCTCTATCAAAACGTGCAGGGCTTCGCCCTGCTGCCTCATGGACTCGCCTTGCTGGGCTAGCGCAGTCATCGTTTCTTCATGCCGGGTTTGGTGCTGGTTTTCTCTGGCCGTTGTGGTTCTATGCATGAATCACAATCCTCCGGCAATCAAGGCGGCCTGAAGCAGGCCAACCCCGACCTGAGCGATAGCAACCTATAGCCCGGCCCGGCTGATCTCGATTCGAGTAGCCTGAAATGCCACTGTTGCGGTTTCGTATTCGGTCATCTTCGCTCCCTTGTCCTATGGAAGGGAAAGGAGAGGGGAGGTCGCAAGACCTCCCCTGAAGGAGCGGTCTATTCTACGCCGGTAATCGAGAAATTCTGGAGGCTCTGTTCCCACTTCAGCGTCGTCGTTTGTCCATCAGCGGGGAAATTCTCCGCACGGCACTCACCCTCTAATCCTCTCAGAAATCTGTCGTCGTTCTCGAAGGTCGTGAGATGGACGACCGTAAAATTCGCCTCCCGGCCAATCGGAAGATCGTCCGCCATTGCTCGGATCGTATATTCTCCTTCAGGCAGATGATTGAAGTTGTACGTCAGCCCAAACCCGTTATTTTCGTCTCCACACATCCCGTTCGTATCCGGTCGGCTCGTGCCATACGCGGCGTCCAGTGTGGCTACGCGTCCTTGGGCATTATCAATCTGAATCTCGACCTCATTGGCCGCACACACCCAGCCCCGGATGAGTCCAATGCCGCTTCTGACGCTATCGTTAGCGGGATCCTCGAAGGTACTACCCCTTGTATTAATCGCAACAGGCTGCTCGCACTGCTCCAAATCACTTTCCAACCGCGCCACCTCGGCCTCCAAATCCTCTACCTCGGCATCTAACTCCGCCACCCGAGCCCCCGAATCGAGACGAGCGCCCTCTATAAAGTCTATCACCAAGACGTAATTCCCGGTTGTGTCTCGTGTCTGCCCTTCTACTGTCACAATATGCTGCCCGGCTTCGACATATTGAGTGATCTTGAAATTGTCGCTTTCGCCACTATTGTCGTCCGTCGCAATCACCTGGCCAGCCGGCCCGTAGAGCACCCCAACTGTATCTGTGTTCCCTGTTGTCTTGACTTGCAGTGTGCCCGATTTTTTGACAGTAATTGAGTAGGGATCCACCTGAGCAGCAGCACTAAGCGTGATCTCCTGCGTCTCACGTGTGATCTCATCTGGGGCGCTTCCCTGAGAAATAGACATTTCGGCGCCTATGCTCAGCGTGTATTTCCCTGCTGTAGAGGAACTCTGCCCTTCCACCTTCACAATGTAACTCCCCGGCGAGACCGGCGCATGAATCAGAAAATTGGAACCAGCGCCGTCTTCGTCGTCCGTCGCAATCTGACCAGCCCCCCGATCAGTCGCTCCAAAAAGCGTCCCTTTAGTGTTCGTCTCCGTTGTGACGTCATCGTGCTTCTGTGTCTCTACAGTCAGGAACCTGTACGTCCCGTCAGGAACGGTAAAAAAGAAATAATCCGCGCGCCCCCTCTCAATCATCGGGTCAGGTGGGATATTAGGTGTTACGGTGTCAATCTCATCTAAGTCACCAGCGACTTTGAAGTCTACCTTCAGGCTGTAATCCCCTCTCTCATCCCGGTTCTTCCCCTCTACAGATACCCTATATGGAGCCGTAGGAGCAGCAGCCTGAGCGACGGGCGCGATAATCTGAAAATTGTTGTTGTCACCAGCATCATTGTCCCATGCAATCCAAGTATCAGTATTATCATAAAGACTCCCTACCGTATCCACATTGCTCCCCGTCGTCTCCACAGTCAGGAGCCCCGGTGTGGAGGTAATGAAACCGTAGTCATCTTGCTGATTGTTCTTCGTAAACGAGCCCTCGTCTTGAGTCCCTGCTTCAGCAGGCATCACTCCGTCGAAAGTGATGGTCAGGGTGTACTCTCCTATTGTTCCGGCCTTATCGCCATCACTTGTATTGGAGTCGATTCTTGAGCCGTCTGTCAATTCTGTATCCTGCCCCCTCACCGCCACAAAATAGTCTCCCGGTGTGACCGGCTCCATAACACCATAAGAAGCTACACCACCAGGATTAGTCGCATGGGCTCTGGCACTGGCCTCAGAAGTCGTAGGATGAGTCGCAACAGCTCTGCTGCCCCTACAGAGACGCACAACCGGCCGGCTGAGTTTGCTGGCGGGAGCCGTGTTCTCTGTAACGTCCACGCTCAGCTCCCCCACAGTCAGGGCGGGGACTCTAATCCAGAAGTAGTTTACTTTTATACTCTCATCAGCATCTTCTGTAGCAGGATTATCCGCCACAATTCCGCCCTCGGTTAGGTCCTGACTGAAACCGTCCGAAAAAGTAGTATCCGTAGTGATATTTATAGTAACGTCACCATTAGGATTAGGCGTCGTTTCGTCATCCGTATCCGTGAGCTTGTTAATCTCGCTACTATTTGGACAGGAGGGGGCTGTAGGGACTCGCTGCGCCAGAACAGGGCTGGCGGCCAGCAGCATCCACGCCACGAGGACGAAAGAAATAACCAGGAACACTCCTACTTTTGCGGCCAGTAATGCCTTCATTTTCTCCTCCTCATCCCTCGGTGATACACGCTCTTGCCCCATGCGCTTTTTTCCGAACTTCCTTAGCATTCAAAACTACCAGAGCATCTGTCTGTTCGTCAACTCAGTAGCGGGCTGTGTGCTGTGGAACGGCGAGGTGGGTTTCGTCGTACTGCCGCACCAGGTCATGCCAGCAGCTTCACTAAGGTGACGGTCAGACCGACAATGCCGACGGCCATGACCCGCAGATGACGGGAGAGCCGGACCTCTGAGCCAGCCATGTCTTCCTTTAATGCGGCCATGTCTTCCTTGGTGGCAAGTTGCTCGGCCAGGGGAATCGCCCCTGCCGCAGCCTTGGCTTTGGCCTCGGAAGCTCCGGCTTCGATCAGGGCATCGTAGACTTCTGATACGATCAGGCTCATCGTCCTCTCTCCGTGTCACCATAGTACCAGGAACCGGCCCGCATGTCAACGCACGATTGATGCTCTCTCTACCGGACCTGCGCGCCGACCCGTACTCGTTTCTCCGGGCGTAAGACAATGACCTGCTCGCCGTCCGAGGCGGCCAGGAGCATGCCCTGGCTCTTGACCCCGCGCAGTTTTGCTGGCTGAAGATTGGCCACCACCACAAGCTGCCGACCGACGAGTTCCTCCGGACGGTAATGCGCCCGGATGCCCGCCACGAGTTGGCGTTCGGTCTCTTCGCCAATATCGACGGTGAGGACCAGCAGGCGGTCGGCATTTGGGTGGGGTTTTGCCGATGTGACCGTTCCCACCCGCAACTCCATTTTGCTGAACTCTTCAATCGTGACCATACGACTCCGCTCCTTTTTGCAATGCGTGTCACTATAGCGGGGTCAGAAGAAAGAGCAACGAGGGGAACCCCTCACCCCAGCCCGCTCCCCTTAGGGGCGAGGGGGCAGAAAATCCCCTCCTTGGAGGGGATTTTATACTTTATCAGGCAAGCGTTATCGAGTCAGCGGCAAAAGTGCTTAGGACTGAGGCAGTTCTAACAGTGCGGGCAGGTACGGCAACGCTTTGGGGAATCGCTTTTCAAAGTATTGCCGCGCTTTTTTGGGAAGCCAGTCCTTGTGGAAATATCTCCGAAAATCGGGAAGATACTCAATCGGATATAATCGTGCCCTGACGGCCGGTCGTGATCGGTCAATAAACTCATGCTCATAGGTAGGGGAACTGTTCGGGATCAATGCCCTTATTCCTGAGAAAATCAGAGAACATGCGGCCAGTGGAAATAATAGTGCCCAAACATTTTTCCTGCCCGCTGACAGAGGCGCGTTGCATTGATATAGCCGTCCCGCGGGCGTTCTTTCTGTATGAGCCAACAGACGGTGTGGTAGAAGGAGACTACGGTGCGGCCGTCGGGTCTTGTCTTGATCCAACGGTCGTCGTAGCGATTGCCCAGCAAGTCTACTCTGGGAACTACCCTGCGACGGGCATGCAGATTCCGTAATCGTCTGGCAGTGAATGCGAGTCCCCTCGGCCTGACCTCCCCTTGGGCCGGGGGCTAGGCTACCCGTCTTCCCTCTAGGCGGGTGGCCTGTTCGACTTCCCTGCTGTCACACAGCACGAAGAGAACAGCCCCTTACCTTGGCGTGTCTTTGGCCCTGAAGGGGATTGACCCTCTCAAATTTTTCTGGTGTTTCTCTGTTTTCTTTCAGACAAAAGGCGTTATTAAGGAGAGAAAAGGAGTGTCTGTACTGGAGGAGGTACGCTATGTCCGTCCGATTCCATGACCAATCAATTAGAAAAAATTAGAACGCCTTCTCTGGGGTTCTTGACCATGCATGTCGGCGGATAAAAGGAAAGGTATGGCTACAGGCGATAAAATAAGTGTAAAGGATGCCTGTCAATGCCCAAGCGCCAAAGCAATAGAATCCAGCGCAGAATTGTGCCTAAAGATGCAATTGATCCTGAGGTGCTAGACCAGTATGCAAATCAGGCCCGCTATAGTGGTAGCCCTCACCACAAGCGGCATCCTGCCGACTACGGTTTTCACCCTCCGGTAAGTCCGCGTCTGACCAAATCGCTGTGCGATGGCAGTCGGAGAATACATTCTGCTGAGGCGCAGGCTCTTTTTCGGGAAGGGATACAGCGCGGTATGATTAGTGCCTGTATCGAGGGTGAATTGCCCAAATACGTCTGGGCTATGGACGAACATGGTCATGTCTATGAAGCGAAACGTGGGGGAGACAGTTTAGAGTATCACGGATACGAACTGGGCGATGATGGTGACATGAAAAGGTTGATTATAAAGGAATGGAATTTAAGATGTTAGGTGAACTCATAGTTGCGCTCTCCCAGGTTTCGATCTCTCAGGAGAACCTCGTTCATGAGTCTGCGGAGGAACGAGCAACATTTGGCCTATTCTCGGTGATAGCGAACAATCATTTACTCACCGAAGGTGTAGAAGTCGATAAACAAGAACTACGTCATGGCCCCTATGTTTCTGGCTATCCGATTGCCGACTGGCTGGCGTGGAACTGGTGGAGGCTTCGGTGGGAGATCGGACAACCCTCCGATGAAAACGCCGTGCGCCGTTGGAATTTTGCCCATCGGATGTCTACTATTGGTGACGGCTATGTGTGGCCTAACATCACAATCTTCTCGGATGGAGTTCACTCTTCCCTGTTCTCCATGCCCTCTCGGAGTCCAGAAACGAGTCTCTTTCGGTACATCGGAGCTTCGGGGCAAACGGTTCTGGCAGTGAGTCTGGAGACGGCTATCGATGGATTCGTGGAAGATATCCTGATTAGGTTTGAGGGGGCGGGTATCCGTGAGTCCAATCTTCATCGCCTATGGAACGAACTGAAGATGGAAAGAGTAGACCCTGAGCTTACCCGGTTTCGGCGGCTGGAAGCGCAACTCGGCTATGACCCGGACGAGGCCGAAGAGGCCGCGATACGCCTCCGTCTTGATGATGCGCCAAGATTAGGAGAAGAGGCGTTAGGAGAGATAGCCGCCGACGCAACACTTGGTGATAACGCGCTGGGTAATATGATGACGGCTGGAGACTTTGAAAACATCGCCCGGCAAAATGGTTTTGAGGCCAATCCGAATGATGCAATTACTCTAAGTGACAGTGCGGACCTGCCGCAACTAGGACAGGTCGAAGCGTGGCGTTGGGGAGAGCATGCTGCACAGGCGATTCGTGCACAGGAACGCTTGGACGGAGAGTCGGTTTCCGATACTACCCTTGTAGGCTTCGCGGGAATTGTGAGTAATGCAATTTCGAGTCAACGCCGGCATTCGTTCAAAATATCTTTTGCACTCGACTTTGATAGTGGCACCCGGGTGTCCCTCCGGTCGCACCGGAAAACAGGGCGGCGCTTCGATCTTGCCCGCCTCATCGGTGATCGTTTGCTCCATACACAGAGAAGTACGCCTGCTGAACCCCTACTCCCTGCAACGCGTGCTTCCAGTTATCGACAAAAGGCACAACGAGCGTTCGCTGCGGAGTTCTTGAGCCCGTTCGCTTTTGTGGAAGATATGTTGGGCGGGGATTACTCTGAGGAAAAACAGAACGAAGTCGCGAATCACTTCGACGTATCGCCAATGACGATTCAAACCCAGTTGGTCAACCATCGACGTATTAGCCTTGACGATGCGCCGAACATTGTCGATCATTCCCGCTTTGCATCTGCGGTCTGACGGACGAGGGGCCACTGTTCTGCGGAATTGTCAATCAGGATTTCATTTAACCCTGTACGGAAACCGACTTATCCTCAGCAATTAATAGCCCGGCCTCAGTGCCGGGCTTTTTTATGCAATCAAATCCTGATACCGCAGCCGTTTGCCGCTCATGCCCAGCGCCAGCAGACTCATCCGTTCTATGGTATCCAGGCTCTGTACATTGTGACGGCCCGCAAACTCGTTCACATACCGCCCGAGATGCTTGACACTCATCTTGTGGTAGGTGCCGTAGTAGCCGCACCGGAGGGCCGCCCAAAAACTTTCGATGCTGTTCGTGTGGGCCTGATTTTTGACGTATTCGCCCACGGAATGCTTGACGACCTCATAGTTGTCCAGGCCGATATAGCCGCCGTGTTCGTCGCTATGAATTTTTGGGCCGGGAACGATCCGGGCATTTACGAAGCCTTGTAAAGTTTCTTCATTGGTATACTCGACCACCTTCGCTTGCACCTGATTCGTCTCTCTGTCCTTCACGCCTACGATGGCCGTCTTGCCGCCTGTCCCGTTGGCGTTCTTAATCTTCTTGTGCTGGTGCTTGTTCGTGTTGCGGCCGCCTGCGTACATTTCATCGACTTCGACCGGCCCACTGAAAGAGGCAGAATCATCCAGGTTCCAGGCTTCCCGTATCCGATGAATCATGTGCCAGGCCGTCTTTTGGGTGATGCCGAGATCGCGGTGCATCTTCATGCTCGACACGCCCTTGAGGCTGGTCGTCATCAGGTAGAAGGCGATGACCCACTTGCGGAGGGGATTGGAGAGAGGCATACGCTGTAGAACGGAAGTTGCGGCTCAGGTTTCGCTCAGCCGAAGTGGGGCTCTACTTGTCATCGGATATCTGCTTGATAGGTTCATCTAATTCTTTCAGCCCCTCAAGTAGCCCTTCATAGCTGATTTTCTTGTAAGTCCTTGGTCCGCCTTTTTCGAACACCATGTGTAAGCGGACCTTATTGCTCTTCTCCAAACTGGGATTTTCTTCTCTCGCCCTCTTAAAAAGGTCTGTGAGAGAGTTGGCGAATAGATTAAGAGCCAGCGAGATGACGCGGGGATTTTCTGCTAAGAGAGCGGCAGAAACAAAGAGTGTCGGTCCGACCCACGTACTCCATTCGGATGAGGCGGTGTGAATAGGTGGGAGATTTTGCCCCTCTTTCTTTATTATCGAAAACGGTATGTGATTATCTTCAAACAGGCTCACTACAGCGCGTGTCCGAGATAGTTGGACGAATTCGTCCGTAGAGGTGTAGGTGTCAAATCGTTCGGGCAGGATGCCAATGCCTTCGGGCGGGGAACAGCCCAGTTCTTCCAGCTTGCTTGAAACATCGATGTAATCGGAGATCTCCAGACGTCGGTCCCCTAGTTGCTCCAGGCGGAAGATAAGGGCGTCAACCGGGTCCGGGGCTGCAATGGGATATGCTTTGGCCTCGTAGTCGTCCACCAAGGTCGATAGGGCCTCAAGCCGGTCGAACGCCTCGCTGCCAGGTTCGGCGGCCATCAGCGTTTCAATTTCAGCGATGGCCGCCGCATGATCGGCCTCAGTCTTGAGCGGTCGAATGTCCATAGCCTGCCTCATCACGCGAGCGGGATAATCTACCCAGACGATCAGCCGATATTTGTTACCGGCAATGTTGAACACAATCCTGTTATTTGCGAGAAAGCTTGCGGAACGAAACTGGGCCTTAATGTCCGCCGGCGTCGCCCAATCGGCCTTCTCCACTTCCTTGTACCATGCCCGGAGCGGGGCCTCGGCATCAGGATGGTTAGGCTGCTCCCAAAACTGTTTTGTAATGTCGTGGCCCCAATCCCCCTCCCAAGAGGGGATTGGGGAGGTGGTGTTTCGCTTGGTATCTTCCCCCTCACCCCGGCCCTCTCCCGCCAGGGGCGAGGGAGCAGAAAGTCGAGGAGGGAGAAAGGAAGAGGGCGTGTCGGCATTTTGACTTTTCCACGGGAGACAGCCATAATTCGGGGGTTACGCGACGAGAGGGAAACGCCAGAGTGGTACGGCTCACGTCCGAGACACACGCAGCCCTGAGTCAGCACGCGCGGGAGACTTTTCCGGAGGAGTGCTGTGGGGCCCTTATGCGGGTGGACGGACGTGAGGAAGTCCACCGCATCACCAATGTCCAAAACGCCATGCACGCCAAGGACCCGCACACCTATCCGCGGGATGCCACGATTGCGTATCTCATGGAGCCCACAGAGCTGCTGGCCGTGCTCAAAGCGGTTGATGCCGGGGCCGAGTTGACCGCCTTCTACCATTCTCATCCCAACCATGACGCCTATTTCTCCGATGAGGATAAAGCCCAAGCCATGTTTGGTGATGAACCGTCCTACCCGGATGCCTCGTATCTGGTGATCTCCATCCATGAGCGTGAGGTCAGAGCCATCAAGGCGTTTGGGTGGGACGACACCAGCAGGGATTTTGTTGAAACCGAGTGTCAGGTCTTGAGGGACGAGGAAGATGACCGAGTATGAAACGGCAAGCCTGACGCTCCAAGGGTATGCCTTGATTGCCCAAGTGTTGACTGGTGCGATACAGTGCGTCCTGATCGTCGGCGGATTGTGGCTGATGAAAAAGGCGTCAAACACCCGGGACGATCAACACCAAGAAGCACAAGACCGGCATCAAGAAACGATGGAAGTTTTGCAGCAGCAAAGAGAAGGTTTGCAGCAGCAAAGGGAAGCCATGCAACAGCAAGGGGAAACCCTGCGCGCCTTGGGCGAGTCCATGCAACAGCAGGGGGAAGCCTTGCACGCCTTGATAGAGCGGACGGCCCGACCAGCCTGAATGTCTGTCAGTCCGTCAGTCTCTGAGAGCGGCAAGGCGTGCCATAGTGCAAATAAGGAGCGGCAAGCATGACGAAAAAACGGGTGAAACGTGGGCTGTGTGCCTTAGTCGCGGTGGGCGGGATGCTGGGGCTCGTGAGTTCCGCTGTCTGGGCGAACGACTTGCCGAAGGCGGGCACGTGGTCGCTCGGGATGCAGTCCGGCTATACCATCAGTGCGGACTCCGGGTCGCGGAAGATTGAAAAAGTCCCGGTGCATTTACGCATCGGCTATACGGCCTTTCAGGGCTCAAAATGGTTTCTGCCCAAAGGCTCGCTCGAAATCGCCACCGAGCCGTTTGGCTCGCTGATCACGCAAAAATCACAGGGCCGGGGGTTTGAGCGCCACACAGGCTCTTTTGAGGTTGGCCTGATGCTGCCGGTGCTGACCTATCATTTTGATCTCGGCATCCCGTTCTACCCCTATATCGAGGGGGGGCTGGGTGTCATGTATCATGATCTTCAGGGCTATGACCTTGGAGGCGGATTCAATTTCGCCGAAATGGTGGGCGGTGGCGGCACCTATTTTATTGACGACAATCTGGCCATTAATTTCGGCTATCGTTTCCGGCACGCCTCGAATGCCAGCCTGTATGACGAAAACCGGGGCTTGAACACGCATACCTTTACGGCAGGATTTTCGTATCTGCTGCCGGCCCAATAATGGCCAGCGCCGATGGGTTCGGAAAGAAACGCGTGATGGCGGAGCGAAAGAAAAAAAGGTCCAAGGAAAATGAGTGGTGGGTGGAGGAGCACAAAAGCCGCGAACGGGCGAATCCAGTCGAACGGCAGGCTCCGGCTGGGGCCTCGTTTTTCAAGACCGTTGAGGATTACGACCAAGTCCAGGCCGAAAAGAATCTGACCGACCTGAACGCGCAACTGTTAGCCCAGGCCGATCCCGCGCCTGGCGCGTGGGGGTATGTAGCCCTGCTTGAAAAAAAGTCCTCCCAACGTGAAATCGACAAGATCAAGCGCGCCATGCCGCTCCCGTCCAATCTGCGCGGTGCCATTGTGGACTCCGGTCTGTCGCTGCGCGCCATTGTGGCCGATACCCAGGAACTGGGCCTTTTGATGGAGTTCAACTTTATTCAGGAGGCCTCGTTCGACTGTTGGATCCGCAACGAATGGGTGAGCGAACGAGTCTTTCGGGGGAAAAACGAACTGCTCAAGCGTTCCGAGCGGCTCCTCAAGCGCTATCTGCGCCGCGCAACGCAGGCGGGCGCGGAGTTCTTTGACGCCCCCAGTCCGAGTGGAGCCTTACCGCCAGCACGGACCGAGTGGTAAGCGCCCGGTGCCGATATACCGCACCGAAAAACTGCACTCCCAAGGAGGAAGCTATGTCGAGTACTGTATCCCGTCTGCGTGCCATGCTCAACGGCCCTGAGATGGTTGTTGCGCCGTTCATCTTTGATGCGTTTCAGGCCAAGATTGCCCAGGCTGTCGGGTTTGAGGCCGTATATATGACCGGGTTCGGGACGGCGGCCTCGCGCGGGTTTCCGGATGTCGGATTGCTGACCATGGCCGAGATGGTCGAGAATGTGCGTGCCATTGCGGGTGCCATTGATATTCCCCTGGTGTGCGATGCGGATACCGGCTATGGCAACCCGGTGAATGTGTATCGGACCGTCCGCGAATATGAGGCGGCCGGAGCGGCGGCGCTGCACATGGAAGATCAGGTATGGCCCAAGCGGTGCGGATTTTTATCCGGGAAGCAGGTCATTCCCATGGCCGACATGATCCCGAAAGTCAAAGCTGCGTGCGACGCCCGACGCAGTCAGGACTTTGTGATTATCGCCCGTACCGATGCCTTGGCGGTTAATGGCTGGGACGATGTTATCCTGCGTGCCAGGGCGTACAGAGAGGCGGGCGCCGATCTCATCTTTGTGGACGGGATTAAAACGCACGACGATATCAAGCGCTACGTCCAGGAACTCGGCGACCTGCCGCTGCTGTATAACGGGCAACTGCTACCCGTACAGGAACTCGCCACATACGGCTTCAAGCTGACGATTTATTCCGCAACCCTGATGGCCGCTTACATCCGCATGCGCGACGCCATGCAGGAACTCAAAACTACGGGCCGTATTGTGCAGGGCGCAGGCTGGGAATCATTTGAGGAACTGACGACACTGCTCGGTGTGCCGGAAGCAATGGAGCTGGGAAAAAGGTACGAACAGTGAGATTCCTTCCGTCATTCCGGCGCCAGGCTCTCCGCCTCTGGATGCCGGATCACGTCCGGCATGACGAGAGCGTAGCAGTATGGATAGAGCCTAGCGTGAGACGGCCTAGCCCACCCGCTGAAAGCCGAACAGCGACAGCCGCCTGTGGGTCCGGCCAGCCGGCTTTGCCTTGGCAACCACCTGCTTGAGAGTTGCTGAAAAATTCTCAAGGTCCACGCGCTTCCGCTCCTCAAACTCTTCAAGCTCACGCTGCCGTTTTGCCTGGAACGCCTCGAAGTCGCTGACCCACTGCGCGTGGAAGCTGTCCAGGGCAGTAGCCACATCCTTGAACATGGAAGAGTTGACCACGAGCGAGCCACCACAGTGAGTACAATAGAAGACGATGCCAATCCGAAAATGCCGAAACGGCGCGCTGAATTCTCCGTCGCAACGATGACAGTTAATCGGCACCTGCCATTCGTCTACGCTCGGAATGGAGAGGGAGACAGGAGCGGCAACCGGCGTTGGAGCGGCTGCCGGGGGCGGGGCAGCAGTCGGCGCTGGAGCGGCTGCTGGGGCGGGTTGCGGAGCCGGGGGCGCCTCAGGTGCCGCCGGGGTCTCAGCCGGGGCTGAAGCCGCCTCTCCGCCTTCCCCCTTGAAGCGGGAGGGGAACTCATCCCCAAACGTCTGCTCGGGATGTAACGCCTTGGCCCGCGCCAGTAACGCGGCTTCCGTCTCTACGATGTCCGGGTTGGGCAGGCAGCAGTCCACCGGACACACCGCCGCACACGCCTCCTGGTCGAAAAAGCCGACGCACTCCGTACATTTATCCGGCACGATATAGAAGATGTCGTCATCGATGGCCGGATGCAGTGCTTCGTTAAATTCCCATTCCACGCCCCCCTGATAGATGGCCGTATTGGGACATTCGGGTTCACAGGCCCCGCAGTTAATGCAGTCCTCGGTGATCATCGTCGCCATTACCAGTCACTCCCTTTGCCCATCCGCTCTGGCTCGCCTCGGTTTCAGTAGGGGTAGCGACCAGTCAGGCGGCTGTCAATGACCCTGATTTTCTCCCTTCCCAAGAGAGGAAGCAGTGCCGGATCACGCCTGCCCGTCCTGCCTTGCAAACCGAAGAAGTACAACAGATAATATCACTCACGGTTTGAACCTCGGATCATCAAAGAGTAGACTACACCGCCGCCATGAATCCTGCCTTTGTTCCCCGTCTGATAAACGGGCCGTTTGGCGACCCCGGACTGTATATTCAACTGCGCTGGGAAGGCCGGGCCGTCTTGTTTGATCTCGGTCAGAACGACAGCTTCCCCGCCGGAGACCTGTGCCGGGTCAGCCATGTGTGTGTCTCGCACTGCCATATGGATCACTTCATCGGCTTCGACCGACTGCTGCGTGTGTTTCTGGGGCGAGATCAGACCCTGTGGCTCTACGGACCACCCGGCATCCTGGACTGTGTTGAGGGTAAATTGCGTGGCTATACCTGGAATCTGGTCGATGGCTATGGGTTCTCGCTTGAGGTGGCAGAGGTCTGGCCGGATTCGATCCAGAGAGCCGTCTTTCATGCGGCAGCCGGTTTCAAGCGGGAGTCGCTACCGGCCCAGCCATTCCACGGCCTAGTGGTGGATGAACCGGCGTTCTGTATTCGCGCGACTCATCTTGACCATCGTATTTGCTCTATGGCGTTTGCGCTGGAAGAAAAGAGCCATCTGAATGTGGATACCGCCTACTTGGCGCGGCTGGGCGTCCCCCCAGGCCCGTGGCTGTCTGCGCTTAAAAGCGCCCTGCGCAGGGGAGAGCCGGATAGCGCTGTGGTCACGGCCACGTGGAAGGAAAACGGACAGAACCGTTCCCAGGATTTCAGCCTGGGCGAGGTGCGTGGCTCGCTGGTCAAGGAAACACAAGGACAGAAATTTGCCTATGTGGTGGACACGCTCTTCAGCCCGGAGAACGCGGAACGCATCGCGGCCCTAGCTCAGAACGCGGATGTTTTTTTCTGTGAATCTCCGTTTCTGGATGCCGACGAAGATCAGGCCACCAGGCGTTACCATCTCACCGCAAAACAGGCCGGCCTCCTCGGTCGCTCCGCTCACGCGCGGGAGTTGCGGGTCTTCCACTTTTCTCCGCGCTACGCCGGGCGGGCCGAGGAATTATACCGTGAGGCTCAGGCGTCTTTTTGTAGCGAATCGCTCCCGGCCGCTCCGCAAGCTGAGCCGAACGCAGCCGGTGCGCTGACACCGGCAGGAAAGTGACCCGACTGTATGCCGATCGCCATTCCAGAGCCAGTTCAGCGTTTCATCAATGACCACGTGGTTGCCCGTCTGGCGACCGCCGATGCCGCGGGCCAGCCGCATGTGATTCCGTTCTGCTATGCGTTTGATGGCCAGCATGTCTATTTCGTGGTGGACCATAAGCCCAAGCGCCAGACCGGCAAACCCCTCAAGCGTATTCGTAATATGTTGGAAAACCCCCAGGCGGCCATCGTGATTGACGCCTATGATGACGACTGGACCCGCCTCGCTTATGTCCTCATAACCGGCACGACCGCGCTGGTGGACGATGAAGCCGAATACACCCGCATACTGGCCCGGCTGCGCGAACGCTATCCCCAGTATCGAGCCATGGACCTTACTTTCGCCAATAACGCCATGGTCCGCATCTCGCCAACCAAGGTGCACGCTTGGGGGAAAATCGAGCAAGACTGAGCGTGTGTCGGACCGGTGTCCCGCTCAGAGATGCGCCAGCACCTGTTGCATGACCGACACGGCGCGCTCAATCTCTGCCGAAGAAATCACCAGTGGTGGGGCCAAGCGGGCAACCGTGTCTTCGTGCAGGGTCCAGCCCAAAACGAGACCCTGGGCAAAGCAATCCTGAACAAACTGCTGTGTCAGTTGCGGGGTAGGGAAGTCCAGGCCGATCAGCAAGCCGCGTCCCCGCACGGCAGTACACCGGCCGGTCTCGATCAGGGTTTTCAGCCGGTGACAGAACTCTACTCCTTTGTCCTGGGCCCGCTGTACGAGGCGGTTCTGAAGCAGCACGTCGAGCGCGGCCAAGCCCGCGGCACAGCACACCGGATGCCCGCCGAACGTTGTGACATGAGCGAGAGCGGGGTCGTGCGACAGGGTGGCCATAATCTGCGGGGTACTGATAAACGCCCCGAGAGGCATACCGCCGCCCAGGGCTTTGGCAACAACGAGGATGTCGGGTGTCACCTGCCAGTGCTCGCTGGCAAACACCGCACCGGTTCGCCCGAAGCCGGTAATCACCTCATCAAAAATAAGCAAGGCCCCCACCTCGGAGCAGCGCTGCCGGAGTGCCGGCAGATAGTCGTCGTCCGGGATACGGACGCCGCCCTCGCCCTGAATGGGCTCGATAATGACGGCGGCGACGGTCTCGTCGATGGTGTGCAAGGCCGGACGGTTGTTAAAGGGCAGAAAGGTCGTGGTTGGCAGCAGGGGCTCAAACGGGTCGCGATAGACCGGATTGCCCCCGACCGATACGGACCCGAACGTGTCGCCGTGAAAGCTGCCGACAAAGCTGACAAAACCAGACCGACCGGTATATTTCCGGGCGGTCTTGAGCGCACCCTCAACGGCCTCTGTGCCGCTATTGGTAAAGTAGGTCACCGACAACTCGCCAGGGGTCAGTTCGGCCAGCCGCCGCGCCAGATCGACCTGCGGTTTCTGGATATATTCCCCGTAGACCATGGTGTGTAGATATTGCTCGGCCTGGGTCTGAACGGCCCGAACCACAGCCGGATGGGTATGACCGATGCCGGTCACGCCAATACCGGACAGCAAGTCGAGATATTCCCTGCCGCTGGTATCTGTCACAACGCAGCCGTGTGACCGCGCGACTTCTACGCCCATGGGTGCGGGCGAGGTCTGACTCACGTAGCGCAGAAAATCGTCACGCAGAGAAGCCATAGCCGGCAGCATACGTGAGGGATGCCCGCTCAGCAAGAAATGGCCTCTTGACCCTGACCGACAAATTGGTAGCGTGCGCCCTGGGCATAGTAAGGAGGGCAAGGAGAGAATCATGGCCAAGAAGAAAGTCTTAGTTGCCGGTGCTTCCGGCTTGGTCGGGTTTGCGGCTGTGCGCCATTTTGCCAGCCTGGACGAGTGGGACGTTGTGGGCGTGTCACGCCGTATTCCTGACGGTCTTGAGGGCGCGACGCTTATATCCGTTGACCTGCAAGACCAGGCCCGTTGTGCCGAGGTCTTCAGCCAGATGCACGATGTAACCCATCTGGTCTATACCGCGCTGTACGAAAAGCCCGGTGTGGTCCAGGGCTGGCGTGAGCGGGACCAGATGGAAACAAACTTGAGGATGCTGGAGAATCTGTTTGAGCCGCTCAAGCGCGTGGCGACACAGCTCCAACACGTGTCGCTGTTGCAGGGCACCAAAGCCTACGGTGCGCATATCGAACCATTTCCCGCACCGGCGCGGGAGCGCTGGCCGCGCCATCAGCACGAGAATTTTTATTTTCTACAAGAAGACTATCTGCGCGAACAGCAGCAGGGAAAAGATTGGTACTGGTCAATTTTCCGGCCTCAGCTCATTTTTGGTGAAGCCCTCAAGGGCAATCTTAACGTGTTGCCCGCCATTTGCGTGTACGCCGCACTTCGCAAAGAAGCGGGTCTCCCGCTTTCGTTTCCCGGCGGCCCGCCCTACGTCTTTGAAGCGGTAGATGCCGACCTGCTGGCAGGCTCCTTAGCCTGGGCCGCGACCAGCCCGAACGCCCGCAACGAGACGTTTAACAGCACCAACGGCGATGTGTTTGTGTGGCAAAACGTCTGGCCAACGATTGCCGATGCCCTGGGCATGGAAGTCGGTCCGCCCGAGCCGATGTGTCTCACGGAAGAAATGCCCAAGCGCGACGCCGAATGGGCCGCGATTGTTGATAAGTATAATCTCAAGGCTCCACGAAAAATGCTGGACTTTGTGGGCGGGTCGTTCGAGCTGACCGACTTGTCCTTTGCCTACGGCGCATCAGAGCCACCCCCGCCCATCATTGTCAGTACGATTAAAATCAGGCAGGCCGGTTTCCACGAGTGTATGGATACGGAGGATATGTTCTGCAACTTGATTAAGCGCTACCAGGATTTAGGCTGGATACCGCCGGTGTAGGCAAGGCCGGGTTCGCATCATCCTCGAAAACGTATCGTCCCTGATGAACCTCAACATTGGGCGGCCGGCCTGAACGCTCGAAGAAATCGTAGCCCTCCTTCAGGTTCTCCCAGAAGTCGTACCACCTGGACCTTCGGTGACGTTCCATGTTCTCGGTTGTCATGCGGAAAGGGAAGATGTGCACGCGAAAGAACGGCTGTCCCTGCCGCAGGGCGGCGTCGGCTGCTGTATATATCCCCTCAATAACCGGGTCGGTCATGGCATAGCATCCAATGGAAACGCACTGGCCGTGGACCATAAGCGCGCTGCCCGTGCGATCGTGATAGCGGTCGTAGGCGTTTGGATAGCCGAGATTGAACGATAGATGAAACCGGCTACGCGGATTCATCTGTCCGGGTGCGACGAAGTAGAACCCTTCGGGACTCTGGTAATCTCCTTCCCGCAATTTCGGTCCCAGGTCGCCAGAGTAGGTGCATATCGGGTAGGTCCGATAGCGCTGAAATTTTTCCTCGTCATCAAACCATAACTCAAGCTCTTCTTCTGCTTTGAAAATACGGATAAAGATCGGGGCTCCAAGCCGAAGCTGCCTCTCCCGGAGGGACTTCTCAAGAGACGGCGTGACGCGCTCGATGACCACGCTCGAGGACTCGCTTGATAGGAGTTCACACACTTGAGCCCCAAGTAGGATAGTCGCCAAGGCGACGAGGCACTGAGTGAATAATGCTCCACGCATGACTATTGGGTCTGGCTATAGTGTGTTGATTATCACTTTATGAGTGCTGTACCATTGAAACACTGGTTGAGAGGACGATAGAAGATGTCGGAGCTTGATGTAGCCAAAGAGCAGATCGCCTACCTCAAGCTTTGGCTCGGTATCATGGTTGTCACCGATATCAGTCTAATTGGCTGGTTTATCGGGAACTACGGGCAGGCATCCGAAAGTCTTTTGACTATGGACCTCGTGGCTGTAACCGGGGTGAGCGCTGGGATTGCCAGACTTCATCTTCGGATTGAACGTCCGATCAAAGATTTGAGGGGGCTCTAACTATGGAATATATTGCAGCATTTCTCTTGATTGCCGTTCCCGCCCTGTTTGTCTATCTCGCATTTGATGCGACGCGGCATCCTAAGTAGAAGGGTTGCCAATTCATTTTTGAAGACCGGCAGACAGCTTTCCACAGTATAGGGCGAAGACGGTTGCACCGTCACCACATGGGCTGTCCACTGGCACTTAGTCTCCAGGAGCACTATCAAGTTCATCTCTGACAAGAGCTTTCACAAAGGCAGACGTGCCTCGTACAGAATTGTCCTTCTTCCACTGATAGTACTTTGGAAGTTCCGCGGCAGCCGGGTGTGGTTTGATGTTGCATACATCTTCCCAGAACACGTTTCGAAATAATACCTTATCGTCGCTCGTATAGGTATCCATATCCATATCGTCGAAGCTGATGCCGAGTATCACGAACATTGTTCCGGTAGAGTAGATATTCTGCCCGAGTTTCTCGAAGAATTCCTTACGGAGCGTAATCTGATCTTTATTTTTATTAACACCTTGGCCTGACCCAACACTCGACAACCACTTGGCCTCTCCCACGACCACTACTTCTGGAGTCTGAAGGAAAACATCAATTTCCGGTCCGCCCGAGCCGAAAGTATCCGGGTGAGGTACACGCCGCCATAGGGAGATCGTCGCGGAGTTGGGCGGTCGAAGTGACGGATCAATCAAAGAGAAGAGCTTGGTGCAGAATGCAATGCGCGTCTCTTCTGTAGCGTAGACAATAGGACCAAAAACGTTCCACGTTATCGCGTCTTCACTATGAACCGACTGAAGGTCGCAGTAGTAGCCCAGCCTCTCCGAAACCGCCTTTAGGTCTTCGCCTCGATAGGATTGTTGATGGATGCTCTTGTAGAGTTTCTGAACGACTTCTAGGGCTGGCCAGAGCGGGACTCCACCGCGAAGCAGCCCTTCCATGACATCCGTAAATGCGTACACACCGCCCTTGCTCTGCGCAAGGGTTATTTCATTATCGTTCCAGTCTAATAACCTTTGTATCAGGGACCCTCAACTTACATAACTCGAAAACTACTTATACATACCGTTTGCCGGGCAAAAATTAAAAATTCCTGTATATATACTTCTCTCATCCTCTATAGAGACGTAAGAAGACACTCTATCTCTTCATTTATCTTTCCACCCCAACCCACTGCACCAAATCACCAACTCTCGGTCTTCCGCCATGACGCCAACTCAACGGAGGGCACTGCATAGTCCCGATGGGACATATACGGCTGACACCCAACTCCCCTAATGTATCGGCAAGAGTCGCCATCCGTTCTGAACCTGCCGCCACCCCCACGGCTTCGAGATAAGGCCGCCACGAATCAAGAATCCCACTGAGCTGTGCAATGTTCCGTAACGGCTTCACCCGAATCGTCCGATATAAAGGGGATTGGACGAAGGTCGGGTCGGCATCGTACACTACGGTCCAGTCCGTTCCCTGCGAACTCGCGTGCAGGGCAACATCTTTACCGGCCAGGGCCTGCCATTCGGCTTCGTCTCTCACTCTTCGGATGGTGGTGCTGCCTTCCGGTGAGACCGGACCTCGCGGCAACTCGGTTTGCCAATGGGCTAGGCCCGTGGCGAGGAAAACCGCGAACTCTTTTGGAGTGACGGTTTCACCTTCCTCAACATAGATAAGCTGGGGAGACAGGCAGCCCTGCTGATCGTATAACGCTACGTCATAGGCCGCTTTGTGAGCGGTCGCTTCCGCATCCGCCAGACTCTCTCTGGTCACCAGACTGAAACTCACTTTGTGCCCATAGCCGATGAACGTGCTGCGCGTTCGTTTCCGGATTGCCGAAAGGCTCGCGTCTGAACCGGAGGCAACTACTATGTCTGCCCGTCCATATACCGGAGCTTCAAGTTCTGCGTTTCCCCCAGACCAGGAAACGACGCTGAGACAGGAGCCAAGGTCAGGATCGATGTCCTGAATCGAACGGGCGAACAGGGCGGGCAGGACGGGCTCCGTGGATGAGGTTTTGACCAGGGCGGTGGATTTCACCAGCAGAGAGAAGATAACGCTGTCGAGTCCCGCCCCGGGTAGGTTGCCGGCGAGGACGTGCGTAATCAGCGGCGGACCAGAGGCGCGCTTTTGTCCTGAAACAGACGGGCCAAAACCGTCCAGGACTTCAAGGCAGCCCAGCTCATCAACGCAGAGCGCTTCCATCTTGCCCGCCCGATATTCCTGAAAAATACGGGGCAGCACGTGCCGGATCATGGCCGCAGAGAGGCCGGTTGTTTCCGGGAGGCGGGCTTCGGCTCCCTGACGTTCTGGTGAGTAGGGGTCGAGCCAGCGTTGAATGGCTTGATCCATGGAACCCAAGATTTCTCGGACAGGTCTGTGGGTAAGGTGACGTGCGCGATTTTCGAGCAGGGTGTCGATGACGGCGTTGAGGTCACTCGGGGAGGGGGGAGGCATCCGTACACTTTTCACTGCGCGGATAAAAACTCGTCCAGGACCAGCGCGCAGCCGCGCGCTTCCGAGCCTGGGGTGCGGCCGATGATCTCGAACCCCTCGCCCGTCAGATAGCCCACGTCATCGGTCTGAATCGCCATGACCGAGCCGCAGTTGGCCAGGTCAAAATGGCGTAAGATGCCGTGCTCGCCCGGTGGCAGTTCTTCCAGGCTTTCAGGATGGACGACCAGCGTGCGCGTCCAGGCCGGACCGATTTTATACCGCGGCTCGTTGCTCTTCCGAAAGCGGTTGTACAAGACGTGGTCGTAAAACTGCGAGGCCATCTCGGTCATGCCGTATTCGTTCACGCAGTAATAGCCGGCGACCTTGAGGTATTTCCAGCACGACTGCAAATAGCCGTTGCGCGACAGCGGACGGCCTTTGCCCTTGTTGCCGCCCGTATCCATAATGCGGCTGCTGGAGGGGAGCGCAAAGGTTTTCTGATTGGCGGCGCACCAGTCGAAAAAGGCGACCAGGGCTGAGGTAATCGCCAGGATGCAGACCGGCTCGCTCGTCTCCTGGGCGTGCGTGACGGCCTCGGCAAAGGCTTCCAGATGAATGCCGTCCGCGTCAATAAAATAACGGCTGGCAGGGGTCCCAAGATCGTGCATGACCCATTCGGCCATCTGGGTCAGCGACGAGTGCGGTTGGGTCTCGGGATCGGGAATCAGGCTCAGGACCCGTAGCGGACGATTTTCAGGCAGCACGCACTGCGAGAAGTGGGCCAGCGCCGAGGCGTGGTATAACTGAAGATCGGGGACAAGGTGGCGGCCACGCTTTTCCTGTCCCCGCGTGGTGCCGCTGGTCAAAAACATTTTTTCCGGGGGACCGCAGGTTAGATCAAGCTCCTTGAAGGCAACGGTCGGGACGGCTGGAATGGCCTGCCAGGTCTGGACGGCCTCCGGGGTCTTGTCTCTGGTCAGGCAGAAGCGCTGGTACGGAAGATTATGCGCAAATTGATGGGCAAAGACGTCCAGGGCCAGGGCGTTAAAGTCTTTCCCCTCAGGCGCGGCGATGAAATCCAGGACGCGAGCGTCTATGTGGCTTCGTAGAGTATCCACAGGAAAAAGAGCATAGGAAGTCACCAAAACCCTGTCAACGAGAGGCTGATATGGGGTTGGAGCTGTTCCTGAAATCCGCTAGGCTGTCCGCACCAAGGAGAACGGCCATGCCATCCATCGAAGCATTATACGATGAAGCCTACGATTTCCTGTGTGACGGCGAGACCGCTCAAGCCATCGCCACCTATAAGGCGATTCTGGAGATTGATCCGAACCACGTCGAAGCCGTGCACGACTTGGCCCATGCCTACGCCGATAATGAACAGCTTGATGAAGCCATTGAAATGGCAAAAAAGTTGACTGAGCTGAGCCCCGACGACGAGATGAGCTACACGGTCTTATCCCGCCTGTACCAGCAGAAAGGCATGGTCCCGGAGGCAGAAGCCGTGGCGGCCAAGGCGCGCATGCTCGACTGGAAACGACAGTTACAGGAGCAGAAAGAGTAAACCGGGCACGATGAGAACGAGCGGGGATTGCGAGTGACCATGCCAGAGCGTAGCGATGAAGAAATGGTCTTACGGCTGATCAAGCAGACCAAACTGCTCATCGCCACTAACGATGAAATTCCGGTTGAGACCAAGCTGCAATCGCAAGGTATGCTGAAAGAGTTTGAGGCGCTTTTCACTGTCCCTCAAGATGAACAAGACCCCGATACCGTCCGCAGCCAGTATGACGATCTGTATATCGAACTGAGCGAATATGCCGACCTTGAAGCCCTCCTACTCGCCATGCGGAATTTCAGTCCGTATATTGACTAGCCTGGAACCTTCCATTCTCTCAGATATGAAGAAGGGCAATCTCCTGCGATTGCCCTTTTGTATACCGCCCGACCGAAACGAAAGACAAGGAGAAATCATCTATGCCGCATATAGAATCAAACGGTATTGAGTTATACTACGAAGAACAGGGGCAGGGCGAACCGCTGCTCCTCATCATGGGCTTCACCGTTAGCTCGATCGGCTGGCACTGGAATGTGGACGGCTTTGCCCAGGCCTTCAGGACAATCACCTTTGACAACCGTGGGGTGGGACAAAGCGAGAAGCCGGATGTGCCCTATTCCATGACGATGTTTGCCGATGATACCGCCGGTGTGCTGGACCATCTCGGGATTGAGCAAGCCAACGTTTTCGGCATCTCCATGGGCGGCATGATTGCCCAGGAGTTTGCTTTGCGTCATCCGCAGCGGGTCAAAAGTCTGATCCTGGGCTGCACCAACTGCGGTGGGGAAAAAACGCTGCTGTCACAAGACCCCGAAGTGCTGGACATGCTGAACAATATTGCCGACTTCGACGTGGAACAAGCCGCCCTGGCCATGACCAAGGTCGCCGTCACCCCGTGGTTTATGCAAAAGCATATGAACACCTTGCTCGAACTCAACCAGCTCTCCAGCCGGCATCCGACCCCCAAGCACGGCATGATCAATCAGATGGCCGCGATTCAGGGGCATGATACGTATGAGCGCCTGCCGAATATCAGCGTGCCAACGCTGGTCGTGACCGGCAAAGAGGACGGCCTGGTTCCGCCGGAGAACTCCGTCACCTTGGCCCAGCGGATTCCCAACGCCGACCTGACCATTCTGTCCAATGCCAGCCATTTGTTTAATATCGAATTAGCCCAGACCACCGTTGATGTGGTGACAGAATTTATCCAGCGCCAGCACGCCTGGCAGTAGCCGGGCCTGCTAAAAACTGTTTCCTGACAAAGAAAAGGGGCGTCCGGTCACAGACGCCCCTTGTATTACGGCAGGGTATAAACGGTTCAAAAGACGTCCGGAAACCGTGTCAGTTTGCCTCCGTGGCCGGCGCCCTCGCCTTGAGCTTTTTCAACTCGGCGTTAATCTCTCTGTTCTCGGCCTGGCAATAATCGAGTGCTTCGGCCGTGGCCCGCTCGCGGCCAATCAGGCCGTCCAGGCGTTGTTTGGCGTCTTTCAGTTCGCGCACCTGCTCGTTGAGCGCGGCATTGTCGTCCCGCAGGGTGTTGACGGCACCCGGCAGGAGGCCAGTGAGAAACCCGCTGGTCAGGTCCAGACGCTCAAGCGCCATGCCCGATATAATCAGAGAGAGCCATAACACGCCCACGCCAATATAGCCCCAGGTTGCTTTTTTTAGTTTCTCCTCGGCTGATAAGTGTTCGTCTGCCATTCATGTCCTCCTGAAAAATTTGCGACACCCTAACAGAAAAGGAGCAGTAAAAAAAGTTGGGCTGCCGCTAAGCAGAATGTGACTTCTCAACACGTGAGAGATACTCGGTCAGCGCGTCTGTCGTGCTGGGAAACGCCAGTTCCGACCAGGGGATATCGGCCGGAGCAAAGAGCTTGACTGCCAGTGTTTCGTCCAGGGCCTGGGGTTCGCCGGCGAGTACGGTCGCCGGATATACCAGCACAACGACCGGATAGCCGGGGTAGGAATAGGCGTCGAGTAGGTGCCCTACTTCCACTGTGAGACCGGTCTCTTCCCTGGTCTCGCGAATAGCCGCGTCTTCGACGCGTTCGCCTCGGTCCAGGAAGCCGCCGGGAAAGACCCATTTGCCATAGCCGGGCTCGATACCGCGCCGGACCAGGACGATCTTGCCCTGCATGACCGGAATGGTACAGGCCGCGACTTTGGGATCGTCATAGAAAATAAACGAACAGCTCCCGCAGACCAGCCGTTTGGGTTCGTTGGGCTTGAGCAACTGGCGGCTTAACGCGCCGCCACACTTCGGGCAGAATCGAAAATGCGGACCGTGGTGATCGTGCTGATGATGCTCGTGCGAACTGGGCGTATGGACAGGCGTGTGACTCTTAGCCATATCGCGATCTCCTCTTGGGGCGTAAAGGAGTAAACGTCCCCTCCATCAATCAGATAAAGCTGGGGACGTTTACTCCTTTCTATCATGCTGCCTCGGGTGAAAAAACAATGCGAAAGAAGAGCGGCATAGACAAATGACGACCTGGCAAACCTTTCTCTTTGCCATCAGCCTCGGACTCGGTGCTGGCATCACGCCCGGTCCGCTGTCCAGCCTGGTGATCCATGAGAGCTTACGCAAGGGCTGGAAGAGTGGGGCGTGCGTGGCCCTGGCTCCGCCGGTGGCGGATGTGCTGATCGTCGGTCTCGTGCTCGTCGTACTGCATCAGCTTCCGCCTGCGAGCTTTTCGGTCCTCAGCCTCATCGGCGGGTGCTACGTGTGCTTTCTCGGAGGGGAGACTCTGCGGACGCCGGCACCCATGAGGATGGTAGAGGAAGGGGTGGGGAGCGTGTTGCTGAGTTTCCGCAAAGGGTTGCTCGTCAACCTGCTGAATCCCCATCCCTACATCTTTTGGCTGACGGTTGGGGGACCGCTCGTCACGGACAACGCTCGTCACAACATGTGGTTTCCCATTGTTACTTTTCTGCTCGGCTTCTACGGCTGTCTGGTCGGGTCGAAGGTCCTGATTGCCGTGCTTGTCCACGGCGGACGGGCGCGCCTGCAAGGGCGTGGCTATCGGATAGCCCTCCGGTTGAGCGGAGTGTCCCTCCTCCTATTTGGCCTTCTGCTGGTCTGGGACGGCGTGTTCGTGCTGGTCAGCTGAGCGTGCCGCGCGCTCCCACGCCGGACCTCGTTTCTACAATCTGCTGCGCCAATTGAAAAATAGACAGTGGCGCGCAGCCTTCGGCCTTGTTGTTCACAATCACATAGGTGGACCGCCGTCGCACGCTGCTGTCGAGACATAACTCGGCGATGGCCTGGCGCGACGTGGGGTCTACATCGACAATCTGATTAAACGGTGCGTATTTCTTTTTTGCGGCCTGATAGCTCAGATGGCGAGCCTGCATCCAGCGGATGACAACCGCCTGGCTCCGTTCCGGTTGAACCAGCGCGGCCTGCTCGCGGACCGGCGGCATACTGGGATGACCATTCAGGCAATGACACGCGCCGACCGCGGATAAGGCATCGACATACTCAGGGGTAAAGAGTGTAGTGTTCCGAATCTCGACCGCGTAGAGCGGGCCGCGTGGCAGTCTATCCAAAAACTGATACAACCGCTCGACAAAAGAGCCCGAACCAGCCAAGCTGGCATAATCTTGGGGAGAGAATTGGAAAAGCAGGGGGCCGGCTTTGTCTTTGAGCCCGTCCGTGAATGGTCCAATCACTTCCTGGGTCGCGTAGTGTGGATCGAGAAACAGGCTGTTGGGCTGCCCACGCCGCGTGCCATACCGAGGATGATCGCCAAAGCCGGCCAGCGTGCAGTATTCATGGGCTTTGACCAGAAAGCGAAAGGTCTCCGGCACCTGGGCCGCGTAGTCGGCGAATTGGGCCGCAGTCATTGGGCGGTAATACGTCCGGTCAACCCCGACGGTCCGCAAGAGCGGATGCCGGGAATACAGCGGTAACCCTTCACGCGACAGTTTTGCCTGTGGGGCCGGGCGGTCATAAATCAAACCTTCCCAGCCAGAGAAAGACCAGGAAGAGGTGCCGAGCCGAATCGTTTCCGGCAGGGAGGCGGCCAGCGCCTCCACCTCGGGCAGGAGGGGTGCGGGATTGAGCTGTTGGGCCTGTCTGGCTGGTGCTTCGGAAGAAGAGGGCGGGCCGAACAGGTGTAGTTGTTCCTCCTCGGCCGGTCGTTTTCCTGCTCTGGCCATGGGGAGCTATGATAGCAGGTGCGGCGTGAGAGGTAACGGACGGCGATTGACATAGGCCAAGCCGCTGGCCTTACGTCCGGGCCGTCATCCCGCCATCAACCATATACACGCCACCGCTACAGTAGGAGCTTTCGTCACTGGCCAGAAAGAGCATGATCCTGGCGACCTCTACGGGGTCGGCGTAGCGTTGCAGCGGCACCATAGCGGACATCATCTCCTTGGCCTGACCCGGATCGTCGGGCTGAAAACCTTCTTCCAAGGAGCGCATCATCCGGGTATCCACCGGGGCCGGATTGACCGTATTGACCCGAATCTTCATGGCTGCCATTTCCAGGGCCGCGGTGCGCATCAGCCCGACCACGGCGTGTTTGCTGGCAATATAGGCCGATACGTCGGCTGCACCGCGTACGCCGGCAACCGAAGAAGTGATGACGATGCTGCCGCCACCCCGCTTGGCAATCTCCGGCGCAGCGTACTTGAGCCCTAACCATACGCCCCGCACATTGACGGCCATGACCCGATCAAATGTGTCGAGTGCATAGTCGGTAATCGGCTTGACCTCGCCTTCAATCCCGGCGTTGGCAAGCAGGATATCGACCCCGCCGAACTGCTCAACTGCGGCCTGGATATAGCGCTGGGTGTGGTCGGGCTGGGTGACATCAGCGGCGCAATAGCGCACCGCATTGCTCCCGATGGTCTGGACCGCTTCTTTAAGCGCATTCTCGTGCAAATCAACCAACAGGACTTTCGCGCCTTCCTGGGCAAACAGCCTGCCGGCCTGGAGACCGATCCCGCCCGCGCCTCCGGTGATGATGGCAACTTTACTGTCTAAGCGTCCCATGCTGTGCCTCCTGGTGTCTTTCTTTTCGTGCGCCCCGTCTTATGTGGTTTCGTGCGCCTTGGCAAGGGAAAGGCAGGTGCGCTATCTCTCGAATCAAAAGGAGGACGTATGCCAGTACACCCACCAACAGTCGAAGAGATTGCCGATATTGCCGAGGGCTATGGCCTGAGCTTGGCAGATGGCGATGCGGAGTCGTTTCAAGGTTTGATGAACGGGGTACTCAAATCCTACGCGCGTCTGGACGCCCTGACCGAGCCAACCCTGCCGGTCACATATCCCCGGACCCCCGGCTTTCGGCCGCAACCGGAGGAGAATCCGTATAATGCCTGGTACTGGCGAACCGAGATTGTCGGCGCGCCGTCCGGGCCGTTGGTAGGAAAGACCCTGGCCATCAAAGACAATGTCTGTGTGGCCGGTGTGCCCATGATGAACGGCAGCAATGTGCTGGAGGGCTACACCCCGGAAATCGATGCCACTATCGTCACCCGGATTCTTGAGGCCGGTGGCACTATTCTCGGCAAGGCGGTGTGTGAGCATTTCTGTAACTCAGGCGGGAGTCATACCAGCGATACCGGACCAGTGCGGAATCCGCACGATCAAAGCCACATGTCCGGCGGTTCCTCCAGCGGGAGCGCCGTGCTGGTTGCCGCCGGCCTCGTGGACATGGCCATTGGCGGCGACCAGGGGGGCTCCATTCGGATGCCCAGTTGCTGGTGCGGAATCTACGGCATTAAGCCCACGTATGGACTGGTGCCCTATACCGGCATTGCGCCGATTGAACTGACCATCGATCATGCCGGCCCGATGGCGCGCAGCGCGGCAGACGCGGCCCTGTTGCTGGAGGTGATTGCCGGGCCGGATGGACTCGACCCCCGTCAGCAGGCTGGCTTGCCAGGCCAGGCGTACACCCAGGCCCTGAGCGGCAAAGTGGACGGCTTGCGTCTCGGCATTGTCCGGGAAGGCTTCGGCTGGGAAGATGCCTCTGAGGCCGATGTTGATGAAAGTGTCGAGCAATCGGCCCACGCCTTTGAAAAACTCGGCGCGCAGGTGAGAAGCGTTTCTATTCCGTGGCATCGTGATGGCGTGCATATTCTCATCGGTATTGCCCAGGAAGGCGCGACCCTGCTGATGGTCGAGGGCAACGGCATGGGGACGAACTGGAAGGGCCATTATACGACCAGCCTGCTCGATGCGATGGGGCGTGGGCTTCAGACGCGCCCGAACGACTTATCCGAGACGGTCAAGCTCACGATGCTGACCGGTCGATACATGCAGGAGCGCTATCATGGTCGGTATTATGCGAAGGCTCAGAACTTATCCCGGGCCTTGTGTGCGGCGTATGATGTTGCTCTGGAGGAGTATGATCTCCTGGTCATGCCGACCCTGCCGATGAAGGCGACCGAAATTCCGCCGGCCGATATGAGCCGGGAGGTCTATGTCCGCAAGGCGTTCGAGATGCTGAACAACACCTGCCCGTTTGATGCTACCGGCCATCCGGCCATGAATGTTCCCTGCGGCATGTCAAACGGCCTGCCGATCGGCATGATGCTGATCGGACGCAAAGGCGATGATGCCACGGTCCTGCGGGCGGCGGATGCGTTCCAGCGCGAGATATTCGATGCCCCACGGCCCCCTGCTGTATAGGACGGGGGATGGTGGAAGTATTCCCTCTCCCTGGCCAGGGAGAGGGCTAGGGTGAGGGTCGTGCAAAGGTGGCTATTTATGAGAACGATGGGTGCGGATGTATGTCACTGAAGCCCCAACCCAGGCGATGATTGCAATCACTAGGAGTGTCCATTCAAACATGGCCATTTGGTATTTCCCCCTTCGAGCCAATAGGCCCACAGAAAGGCTCCGAGCGTGCCCATTCCGCCGGGGATCAATACAAGCCAGGATTCCTGACCCCTAACCTACGGATTGATGACGGTCAGCAGCGCTATGCCTTGTTGCTGAATCGTAGAGGAACTTGGCTGCGCTTTCTCGCGGTCGCGGTGTCATGTTTGGTGAGAGTCTACTACACAGGCCGTGCCCTGACCAGTGAAGACTCCTCGGAACGCAGCAAAGAAATCATCAGCCAGCACAGGGCGGTGAAAGCGGCACTGATGAAGACCAATGGGACAAAGCCGGTCTGATCGTAGAGCCAGCCGCCCAGCGCCTGAGACCCGCTTCGCCCGATGTTCAGGGCGGACATCAGGAGCGCGAAGACCGTTCCCTCAACGCGGGCCGGGCAGGAACGGGCCGCAAGATCGAGAACGGCCAGATGCGTAATCTGCGAAATCAGGCCGTAGCTGAGAAAAATGACCAGCGCGGACCGCGGTCCGGTTAAGCCCAGGAAACTGAGCGTTGACACAACGCCGAGCGTCACGGCGATACCGAGGAGGCGACGGAGGGAAACGTTCCGAAAAAAGAAAAAGAAGATGACCGCGCCCAGCATGCCAGCCGCGTTTGTCAGCGCGCCGAGGGTACCGATGTAGATTTTTGAAAATTGGAGAATATCGCGCTCATAATAGAAGAGCGGGGTGCCGAACAGCGGGCTGAAATTCCACACAAACAGAAAGCCGGCCACGATCCAGACCGCCCGCGACCGGGCGGCGGTTCTGAGCGCGTACGCAGTCTCTCGCAACTGCGCCGGTCCCAATGGATGCGGCGCTTCCCGCACAAAGAAGAGCGTTGCCAGCAAGGTGGCGAGCGGAAAGAACCCACATACGAAAAAAGCGGTGTGCGGAGTGGCATATTCCGAGAGATAGCCGCCACCGAGATGGGCGAGGGTCAGCGCCAGGCCCATTGCCGCCCATTGAATCGATTGAAAACTCCCAGTGAGACCGAGGGGACGCCCGGTCTCTACCATGAGTGCATCAGCCATGACGTCGGCAAAGGCCAGGGTCAACGAACACGCCATGAGCAGCATGAGGACGGTGGTATACGCCGCCGGCGCAACGGCCAGAGCCAGCCAGCTTCCCAGACCCAAGGCGCTCATCAAGATGAGATAGCCCTTGCGCCGCGAGCCGCCCAACGGCAGAAAGTCGGACAAGAGGCCGTAGACGGGCTTGATGGTCCAACCCAAGCCGATCATGGCCCACACAAAGCCGGCCTGACCGGCACTCAGGCTCAGGTCTTCTTTGAGGAGATATTGAATCGGTTGATAGGGCAGACCAGTTGAGAGATCGATTGTACCCTGAACAAAATAGAGCGCCGCGAAAAACAGCGCAGAACTCCGCACCCCTTCACGACGAAAAGGGTGGATTGCCCGCCGGAATGAATGGGCGAGAGAGGCGATGTGTTTCTGTCTCCTTCGTGGAGTAAGATTCCCTCACCCTGGCCAGGGTGAGAGTCGCTCAGATGCCTTTCCTCTTTAAATTCTCCTCACCCGTATCCTCGCCCCTGAGGGGCGAGGAGAGAAGACCGGCGGCGTTACGCCCGCCCTATTAGAGGGAAAATGACGGCCTCACACCGACGTACTCGGCCGTGCCTTCATGGCCTCATACCACCGGGCAAGGTTATTCCAGGCCGGGTCGAGACGAAACGTCCCGCCGTGATGCGCGGTCTCCAGGCCGATAAACAGCATGATGTCGGCAATTGAGAAATCCCCGGCCAGCCAGTCCTTGCCTTCCAGGCCTGCGTTGACCAGCGGGAGGCGGTGCAGCAGGACTCTCCGAGCCTGGTCGGACACCTCGCCCTTGGACAGCACCATGCGCGAGGCCGTCAAATACACCCCGATCTCACAGCGCCGTTCCCAGGAGCGCACGAGCGCCCGGCTGACGGGGTCGGTGCCGATCATGGGCGGGTCGGGATAGAGTTCCTCCAGATACTCCATAATCGGCAGCGTTTCGATCAGGACCGTGCCGTCATCGAGCTCCAAGATGGGAACACCGGCAAACGGATTCTTGGCCAGAAACTCCGGCGTCTTCTGCTCGCCGGCGTAAAGATCGATTTCTTTGATCGGAATGTCCAGGTTTTTTTCGGCCAGATAGATGCGAACCTTGCGCGGATTGGGCGCGCGTTTTGTGTCGAGATAGAGCAGCATGGAATCCTCCTTTTTACGCGACTGCTGACGGGCTTCTTGCTGACAGGGGTGTAGACCTAGGTTGATTCTTCTTTCTGAGCGTGAGTAATCTGGACCGTGGGCGTCCAGGTCCGCTTGCGTCGGGCAAGACGGCTCTCTGGTGTCTCCCCGTCAAAATTGGTCACGCGGGTGGTGAATTTGGCCGGGTCGATATGCTCGAACGTATGGACGTTGACCACGGCGTAATCACGCTCGGCAATCCGACTCACCGCAAAGGTAAGCACCCCGCAGCCTGAACAGACAGAGAAGTCGGCCGTTTCATGTCCAAAGCGATAGGTGGGAACGCGCACGGTATTCGTGATCGTTGCATTGAGTTCCGCTCGGGGATGCGAGGTATAAGTGCCCCGGTGCTTCAGGCAGAAGCTGCAACTGCACGCCCGAACCGGCATCTCCGCGGCGTCAAGCGGCCACAGGAATTCGTACCGGATCGTCCCGCAGTGGCATCCCCCCTCAATTCGTTGCACGCTGACTCCTTGTCCGTCACCAGAACGCTTGCTATGCTCGCCGCCTTGAGCAATACCGCAATAATAGAGGAGACGATGTATGGCAGCTACACCCTCTGCCCGCCGCTTTGATGACCGTAATATCCGGTGGCAGACCCTGGGCGATTTTGAACACCTCGAGGTCACTCTGCTCGATGTTGATGAAGAAAACAATATGGTGGATCTGATGGTCAAATTCGCGCCCAATGAGAAGATATTTCTGCACCGTCATCTGGCACTGACCAACACCTTGGTCGTGGATGGTGAGCATATTATCTACGAGGCCGATGGGAGCGCGGTCAAAGATGTGCGCCCGGTTGGAAAATATACCTCCAGCCCCGCCGGAGACGCGCACCTCGAAGGGGGTGGCGCCGACGGGGCGATTGTGCACTACAGCGTGCGCGGTGACAGTGACGCCCTGTTCGATGTTCTGAACGATGATATGAGCGTGGCTGCGACGCTGCGTACGGCAGACTTTAAGGCTGTTCTTGAGGAACAACAACAGGCTGCCTGATGTCGCCATGGCACCGCCTGTCAGGATATGTACGGATGGTTCGGTAGAATAAAGAAGGGGAGTGGTGGACGTCCTGATTCCGTGCCCGTCGCAACGGGACCGCAACGCCTTGGCCGGTATGGCCGAGCACACGTTTCATCTGCTCGACGCGCCGCTGAATCCGCGCACCCCCTCCCCGGAATTGGACCTGCTGGCCTACACCGATCAGTGCCGCGACTATATCAAGGCGCACGCCATAGACGCCATCTTCTATTCCCGAGACGTGGCCGATATCGTAGCTGCGGTCTTGTGTGAGGAGTTTGGGTTTCCGGGACCGAGTGTGGAGTCTGTCTTTCTCTGCCTCCACAAATACTACGGCCGGCAATATGAACCCCATCCGGTTCGCTGTGATCCTATCGATCTGGCGGACGAGCAGCCGGAGCTCACGCGCTACCCGTGTTATCTCAAACCGCCCTGGCTGAACCTCGGAATCCTGGGTTTTAAGCTCGACTCGGCCGATGACCTCCAGCGGGCGCTGGCGATTGCCCGACGCGAGTATCCGGCCTGGTCACCGCTCTACCTGCCGTTTTTCGAACACTATATCGACTGCGAGAAATTCCCTCTGGCCACCCGAGAGATCATGCTGGTTGAAGACTTTGTTGACGGGCCGCAGGTGACGGTCGAGGGCTGGGTCGCTAATCGGCAGCCGGCGCTCTGGGCGATTACGGATACCAATACCTATCCGGGCACCCGGATTATTGACAATTTTTCACTGCCGTCCCGACACCCGGCCCACATTCAGGAACTGCTGGCTCAGCAGACCCTGGAAGCGATCGGCAATATCGGCCTGGACAATGGCTTCTTCAATATCGAGTTCTGGTGCCATGACGACGCGGTCACCCTGACGGAGGTCAACGGACGGGCGGCAACCTGTTTCTATAATCTGTATCGTCGCTGTCTCGGAGCCTGTGTGTACGAAGCCGGGCTGACGCTGGCCGGCGGGCAGGCTCCCCGGCCCCCTCTAAGACAGACCGATGTCGTGGGCGGTCAGTTTAATTTTATCACTTTTGGTGAAGACCTGGCCGAGAATCTGTTCGATTTTACGCGGGCACAGGAAGTGAGCGATCTGACGATCTATGTCGAGCCGGGACAGGAGATTCGTCCGGTGAGCGAGTTTGGCGTTGTGTTGGCCCAAATCGATTTGTTCGGTCCAAGCTATGGGGCGATTCATGCGGAAGCCGAGGCCTTACGCCGCCGGCTGCTGAAACAGCCGGCCCATTCGCCGTGGTAAGTGCGCCGGCCGGAAAGTCTTGAACCAGCTATGTGCCGCTTTGTTGTGTATCGCGGAAAGCCGGTCCCGCTCGCCCAGGTCATCAGCGCGCCCGAGCACTCCCTGATAGAGCAGAGTTACCAGCCCAAAGAGATGACCGCCGGAACGGTCAATGTGGATGGGTTTGGGATCGGGTGGTATAACCGCGCGCTTGACCCCACGCCGTGTATCTATACGAATATCGTCCCTATCTGGAATGACCGCAATCTGCCCGGTTTAAGCCGCCATATTGTTTCGGATTGTATTGTCGCCAACGTCCGTAGCGCCACACCCGGTTTCGGACTCGATCAGAGCAACTGTCAGCCGTTTTCCTACGGTCGTCTGTCGTTCATGCATAACGGTTTTATTGAAAAGGCCCGCGATGGCCTGCTGCGCAAGATACGCGAGACCCTCCGCGATGAATATTATCGCCTCATTCGGGGCTCCACCGACTCTGAGCACATCTTTGCCCTGCTCCTGAACTTTTTGCACGGTCAGGAGCAGACGCCACAGGCATATGCGACCGCTATTCAGCAAACGGTTACCCAGTTATTGGCCTGGACAGATGGTCAGGCGGCTCATATGGCGCTGAATCTGGTACTGGCCGACGGTGTACATATTGTCGCTCTCCGCTTTGCGAATACCTCGCCGGCGCCGTCGCTGTATTGCCTGTGCAACGGGACGGACTTCTCCGACGCGGTGATCATTGCCTCGGAGAAACTCTCTGCCGACCCAGGCTGGCAAACGGTCCCGGAGAGTCATATTGTGACCTGCCGGAACGCCACGGATATCGCCCTTGTCGCCCTTGGTAGCCAGGAGGCGGCATGATCGATGTTGCGGACTTCCGGCAGCGGATGATGGAGGCGCGCGCGTATACGAAGTCGTTGTTCGCGGCTATCGAGCCAGAAGACTTCTGTCGCCAGGTGCACGCCGAGTTCAGTCCGGTCGGGTGGCACCTCGGCCATATTGGAGTGACCGAAGGCTTCTGGATTCTGCAGCAGTGTCAGAACGTCGCATCACTATCGCCTGAATATGACGTGGTTTTCTCGCCGCTTGAGAACCCGAAAGAGAACCGGGTCAATCTGCCCGCCACGCATGAGATTTTCGCCTATCTGGATGCAGTCCGCGCCCACGTGTTTGCCTTTCTGGAGCGGGGCGATTGGCCGGACAGCCATCCCTTGCTGGGTGAAGGCCGCCTCCTGAACATGCTCCTCCAACACGAAGAACAACACACCGAGACCATCCTGCTGATTCTCAATTTGATTGCAGCCCGGCGCTTCGATGCGGGAGACGGGAGGTCGTTCTCTGCCCCCGCCGTCCCGCGCCGGAGTTCTCCCCCGCAGCCTGCCCGAACGACAATGGTCCGCATCCCCGCCGGAGCCTACAGCATGGGCAGCGACGACAGCGCCCGCACGTTGGACAATGAACGCCCCGCGCGGCAGGTCTGGCTTGAGGAATTCTGGATTGATCAAACGCCGGTCACAAACGCCGATTTCCTGACGTTCCTGAAAGGCCGGGGATATCGGAACTCTGCCTGGTGGAGTCAGCAGGGGTGGCGCTGGTGCGAGCAAAACCAGATCGCCCATCCCCTGCACTGGCGTTCCGGGAGTACTCAGGGGCACTGGCTGGAGATCGATCCGTTCGGCGTCTCGCCGTTGGACCCGGCCCAACCCGTGCGGTGCGTGAGCTGGTATGAGGCCGAGGCGTACGCCCGCTTTGTTGGGAAACGGCTGCCGACCGAGTCCGAATGGGAAAAAGCGGCCTGGTGGGACGCTGAACAGCACGCCGCGGCTGCGCCATCGGACCTTCTCGCACTCCGTCTCGATATGCCCGGTGGGGTCTGGGAGTGGACTCATACCTGGTTCCACCCCTATCCGGGTTTTCAGGCTTTTCCGTACGACGGTTATTCCGTTCCGTATTTTGATCAACACCACCGAGTCCTGCGTGGTGGGTCGTGGGTAACGCGGCGACATGTCCTACGCTCAACGTTCCGGAACTGGTATCATCCCGGAATGCGGGCCGCCTTTGCCGGCTTTCGGTGTGTAAAGAACGCGGCGGCGTAGCGTGGCGGAAGGCGTTGGATCGACTGAGCAAGGTGGGTTGTTTGGTATGTCAACAGTATTCCGAGAGACTGACCGGCTGCACATTTCTACAGCGGGCACGGGGCGTTCGCAGTTGCGGACGGATGTTGCCTTTGGCTTGCGGCAAAGCCAGAAAATCCTACCGCCCAAGTATTTTTACGACGCCTACGGGTCGCGCCTGTTTGAGGATATCTGCCAGCAGCCGGAGTATTACCTCACCCGGACCGAAGCCCAGATTCTGCGCACGCATGCCGCGGATATTGTGAGACAGACGGCTGGTGCCTCATTGGTCGAGCTGGGAAGCGGCAGTTCGGTGAAAACCCGGCTGCTGTTTGATGAATATCAACGCCAGGACCACCTCCTGCACTATGTGCCGGTCGATATCAGCGCTTCGATGCTCGAAGAGACCGCACGGGGCCTGCTGGCTGACTATCCAACCATGTCGATTGAGGCTCTGGTGACCGACTATCTGGAAGGACTCACCGCCCTGCCCAATACCCGGCCCCGCCTCGTCCTCTTTTTGGGCAGCAATCTGGGTAATTTCAGTCCGACGGAACAGACCGAACTGTTTCAGCACCTGGCAACATCCCTCCATCCCGGCGACCAATTCTTATTGGGGCTCGACCTGCGGAAGTCTGTTGAGATTATAGAAGCCGCGTATAACGACGCGGCTGGAGTCACGGCCGACTTCAACCTCAACATCCTGCGTCATATCAACCGTGAACTCCAGGCGGATTTTAATCTTGCGCAGTTTTCTCATCTGGCCTTTTATAATCAGGCGCTGCATCAAATCGAAATGCACCTGAAGAGCGAAGTGGCCCAGGAAGTGACCATCGCTGCCTTAGACCTGACCGTCTCGTTTCGAGTGGGCGAGACCATCCACACCGAGATATCCAGAAAGTTCGACGCGCAAGAAGTCAAAGAACAACTGACTGGCCACGGCTTCCAGTTTCAGTCCCAATGGACTGATCCCGACACCCTCTTTCTCCTGAGCCTCTTTCGCTATACGGGCTAAGCGGGCTGCACGCACATGCCGCAGGCAGGAGACCGGAGAGAGCTGCTCCTCATCGCAACCGGCGGGACGATCAGTCAGGGGCGCACCGAGCCGGGCGGAGAAAGGCGTCCCGTGCTGTCGGCCGCCGATTTATTGGCTCGGACTGCAATCGGTACCACACATCTCCACTGCCTGGACCTGCCGTATCCTGACGGCGTGATCTCCTCAGGTGCCGAGTTGCTCACGCTTGCGCAGACGATTGAGCAGGCGGCCAAGGAGGGCGTGGACGGTATCGTGGTGACGCATGGAACCGATGCCCTCGAAGAGGTGGCGTACGCTATCGATGAAATGCTCTCCGGGACCGTGCCGATTGTCTTTACCGGGGCGATGCGGCCGAGTTGGACCGCCGACTATGACGGGGTGCAAAACCTGGAGAACGCTGTGCGGGTCGCCTCGTGTCTGTTGCCTGAATACGGGACACTGGTCACGCTGCACGGTGACATCTTTGAGGCCTGGAGCGTGTATAAAAGCGATACCGTTGCCCTGGGCGCCTTTACAACTCGGCGCGGCGCTCCGTCCGGGCGCGTTAATGGACAGCGGGTTGCACTCGACTGGCAGCCCACGAGCTGGAATCGTCTGGGGCGTCTGCCACAAGCCATGTCCTGCTCAATTCCCGTCCTCACGCTCGGGGTTGGTGATGACGCTGTACTTCTCAGGCTGGTAAGCGAACGGGCCGAGCGGTCCATGGACGGCCTGGTAGTCGCGAGCATGGGGGCCGGGAGCATTCCCCCAACAGCACTCGGGCAGCTCCGCCGTCTCGCAGCCACAGGACTGCCCGTGGTATGTTGCTCCAGTGTTCCAAGTGGTCCGACCGCGGCCACCGCATACTATCCCGGCATGTATACCGAACTGGTTGAGGCCGGCCTGATTATCGAGAACTTTCTCTCCCCGCGCAAAGCCCGTGTGCGCCTGATGCTGAGTCTCGGGCTGGATGTGCCGTATCGTCCGTTTGAGAGGAGAGCGTGACTCCCTCTACGACACTCTGGGCAAGACCTCTTTTCCGAACCGCTCCAGCGAGGCCATAATTTTGTCGTGCTCCAACCCGCCAAAATTTGCCAGCAAACTCACGTTTGTGATGCCCGTGGCCTGAATTTCCTGGATGCGCTCGACGCACTGGGCCGGATCGCCAAATATGACTTTGTGCGGATACATATAGCCTTCGTAGTCAAAGGTCTTGAAGGCGTCCTTAAGGCCCTTGTACGACCGATACTGGTCTGAGTAGGCGTCTTCCGGGTTGGAGGCGACCACCGCGTTCAGATAGCGCAGCATGGCCTCGCGGGGCTCTTCTTTCGCCTTTTGTGCGGTCTCGCCGCAATAAAAGTGGTACACCCCGAGGACTTCCGGAGCGTCCGTATAGCCATGTGCCTGCCGGGTCTGACTGAAGAGTTGGATGCGGCCTACCAAGGCTTCCGGATTGGGCTGGGCATAGGGGACAACCATGAGATGATAGCCCATCTTCCCGGCCCATTCGAACGATTCCGGCGTAAAAATACAGGCAACATAGACGGGTGGCGGTTTCTGGACGGGGTGCGGAATGACCTGGAGATCGCGGACCTTGCGGAATCTACCATCATGGGAGACCCGTTCTTCCGCCCAGGCTTTCATGATGATGGCGTGGGCTTCTTCAAACAGCGCCCGGCTGTCAGCCATATCGCGATCAAAGGCGTCGTACTCGCCTTTTTGAAATCCGCGGCCAATCCCGAACTCCAACCGCCCGCCCGATAAGCAGTCGAGCATGGCATACTCCTCTGCCAGCCGAATCGGGTCCTGGAGCGGCAGGAGGGCAATCCCGGAGCCAATGCGGATGTTCTTTGTGCGTTGGGCGACCGCGGCTCCAATCACGGGGACGGAGGGCAGATGACCGCCGTAATGATAAAAGTGATGCTCCGCAAACCATACGGAGTGAAAGCCGAAGGCCTCGGCCTGGTCGGTCTCGCTGAGCATGTCAAGGTAGAATTGTTCATCGCTGACGTGAAATTCCGGAAAAAAGCTGGGCAAATGAAAGAGTGAGATTCGCATACCGCCTCCTATTGTCCCTTGTCATAGCCGACTTTCCCCCTGGAAAGAAGGCGAGAGAGGCGGAATCTGTCCGTGGGTATGTTGAACTGGATGCGTGGGTTTGCTAGTTGGGAGACTCATTCAATAGAGAAAAAAGCGCAGATAGACAGGTCTGCATAAGAGTTGGTCGGTGTTCTAGCAGGAGAGGGTGGTGATGCAGGCAAAATGTCCGGGATGGCATGCGGCGCTCTTGTTCGTCGTTTTGTTCGTCGGAGTGGGGTCCGTTTCCGCACTTGGGAACGTTGACAAGCACGCGCCCCCCGCGGTCTCTCCGCTTCCCTATCCCCGCGCCCTCCAACCCCAGGTCGAGTTCTGGACCAAGATTTTCAGCACCTACTCGGAATACCAGGTCGTCATTCACGACGCGGTCTATTTGGACAAGGTATATGCCGTCCTCGATTTTCGACCGCTCTTAAAAAAGCGTAGCGAGGCCAGAGTCCGTAAGCTGAAAGCCAGGCGGACGAAGCAGGAACTCAAAAAAATCCGGGCCGCCCTGCATAAACTCCATAAACACGGCGCAAAAGGGCGGACGCTGAGTACCCGTGAGCGCAAAATCCGGACGCTCTTCAAAGATGTCAAGGAACGCCACAAGTTCCGCAAGGCCGCGGCGAAAGGGAGACTGCGCGCACAGTCCGGGATACGGGAGCGCTTTCGCCAGAGCCTGCGCCTTTCCGGTCGTTATCTGCCCAGGATGGAAAAAATATTCCGTCAAAAAGAACTCCCGGTTGTCCTGACCCGCCTGCCGCTGATCGAGTCTTCTTTCAATATCGAGGCCTATTCAAAAGTCGGTGCGGCCGGCATCTGGCAATTCATGCCCGCGACTGGGCGCTCGTTTCTGACGATTAACCATGTGGTTGACGAGCGCCTCGACCCTCTTATTGCTACCCGGGCCGCCGCCGACTTGCTCAAGTCAAATTATGACAAGCTACAAACCTGGCCGCTGGCGGTCACTGCCTATAACCATGGTCCGGCCGGGATGGCGCGCGCCGTCCGGAAAGTCGGCACGCGCGATATTGTTACCATTATCCGCCGCTACAAGAGTCGGACGTTCGGGTTCGCTTCACGGAATTTCTATGCCGAGCTGCTGGCGGCCATTGAGGTTGAGAAAAACAGCGCCAAATACTTCGGTCCCCTCAAACGCGACCCGCTCCTCCGGTATGATGAAGTCGATCTCCAGCATTTTGTCTCGCTCGAAAATCTGGCCAGAGCTGCCAACACGAGTACCGAGCGGTTAGTGGCGCTTAACCCGTCCTTCGGGCCACTGATTCGGAACGGGAAACTCTACGTTCCACGCGGCCATCGTTTGCGTATCCCGGCTGGTGCGCGGAAAGACTTCACTCGGCGTTACGCCGCGCTCAGCCCTCGGGCCAAGGCCGACCAACAGGCCGCTGCCTTTGCTTTTCATAAGGTCCGGCGCGGGCAGACGCTGGGCGGTATTGCGCAGCGTTACGGGACGAGCGTTCGGACCCTGCAACGTCTGAACGGACTCAGAAGCGCACATTTCATCCGCATCGGACAACGTCTGCGCGTCCCCCTGAGAGGGAAGGGACGGCGGCCGGCGACCCGGCCTATCCGAATGGCGCGGGCAGCTTCGCGGGACGGGACGCACATCGTGCGTCCGGGAGAATCGCTCGGCAAGATCGCCCAGCGTTATAAAACAACCGTTACAGCACTCCAACGGCTCAACGGTATCAAAAACGCCGCGCTGATACCGGTCGGGAAAAAACTGCGCATCTCGGCCAGCGCACCCGGTAAGACCAAAGCGCAGTATGTCAAACACCGAGTTCGTCCAGGCCAAACGCTCGGCAGCATCGCCCGGCGCTACGGCACAAAGGTGTCCATCCTCAAGCGTCTGAATGGCGTGAAAAACGTTAAACGCCTGCAAATCGGCCAGATATTGCGTATTCCCACGGGCTGAAGAGCGGCCTTGTATCTGGACGGAATCTTCCGGAGGAGACTTGGCGGCGTCCTTGATGTCAGTCAACAACTCCGATTCCTCCACTCCTCACCGGTATGCTACGATTTGAGCCGCGTACGGAAGGGAGGACCGCGTGGGCTATTACCCTGTTTTTCTCGATTTGGATAAGACACGCTGTTTGGTCATTGGTGGGGGAATAATTGCCGAGCGCAAGGTTGAGGCGTTGCTTGCGGCCGGCGGGGAGGTGACGCTTATCAGTCCTGAGCTGACAGCCGCTCTGTACGCCCTTGAAGCCGCCGGTCGGTTGACAGTTCAGCAACGCCCCTATCAACGGGGAGACCTTGACACTGTTTCGCTGGTGATTGCTGCCACGGATGACCCTACCTTGCAGCAACAGATTGCCGCGGATGCCAAACAGGCCAATATTTTGTGCAATATCGTCGATCAGCCTGCGTTGTGCTCGTTTATTGTGCCGGCTGTGGTACAACAGGGCGACCTGACGATTGCGGTCTCAACCAATGGGGCAAGTCCCGTCCTAGCAAAAAAGATTCGGCAAGACCTGACTGAACAATTCGGATCGGAATATGCGGTGGCGCTCCGATTGTTGCGCCGGATTCGTGAACGCCTGATGTACGAACAACGCAGCGCGAAAGATCGCCAGCGCCTATTGACCGGCCTAGCCGAATCCCCTCTGCTGGACTATCTTCGAGATCGCCAAACCGATAAATTGGATTCACTCCTACAGCAAATGCTGGGGGAGGCGTATACCCTGGAGCGTCTCGCCTTTTCGTGGTGAGTGACGGTATGGAAGTCTGGCTGCTGACACTGACACTGCTGTTGTACCTGCTTAGCACGGCGATCTTTATTGTCGGGCTGCTTTCCGCTCGGCCCGTCGTGCGGACGGTCGCGCCGAGTTGCTTGCTGGCCGCCTGTCTGTGCCATGCCGGCGCTATTGCGGTCCGGTCTCTCACGGTGGGCTATTTTGCGGTCACAGATATATATGAAGCGCTCTCCTTTTTTGCCTGTCTCACTGCGGGCATGGGGCTGCTGGTCCAGTGGCGGCTGCCCGTTTCCATTCTAGGCGCCATTGTGAGTCCCCTTGGGTTTATCCTGACCCTGGGTGTGTATGTCTTTTACACCCAGGCGCGGGCGCTGCCGCCGACGCTGCAAAGCGCCTGGCTGCCCATTCATGTGACTGCTGCCTTTCTTGGGTATGCCGTCTTTGTCGTCGCGTTTAGTGCCAGCCTGGTCTATCTGGTCCAGGAAAAGCAACTCAAACAGAAAAAAGCCTCTTCGTTTCTCCGCCGTTTGCCCTCATTGGAAACTCTCGATCATTTGAACTACCGCTCCCTGGCCTGGGGCTTTCTCCTCTTGACCCTCGGCTTGTTGAGCGGAGCGATCTGGGCCGGGTACGCCTGGGAACACTTCTGGATATGGGAGCCTCGGCTCATCTTGTCCGTGCTGACCTGGATTTTCTATGCGCTGCTGCTCCACTACCGGAGTGCCGGCTGGCGTGGCCGACGGGCGGCAACGCTGACGATTGTGTGCTTTGCCGTGCTGGTGGGTTCCTTTGTTGGGGTCCAGTTTTTCCCCGGACGACATGGAGGTCAATTTGGCTAGTCTTGTCCAGCCGGCCTCCTCGCTCATGGTGGTGGGCCTCAACCACCATACCACGCCGATCGAACTCCGAGAGCAATTAGCTTTCAATGACGGCGCGTTGGATGCGTCTTTACCGCGGCTCGTGGATACGAAGACCATCCGAGAGGGGGCGATCCTCTCTACGTGTAACCGCGTTGAGGTGGTTGCCCATGCGCCAAATCTGGATGTGGCGAATGAGAAGATTCGTGTGTTTTTAGCCGAAGAACAGCGCGTGGCGCTGCCCCGCTTTGCACCTTATCTTTACACCCATATTAACCAGGAGGCGGTCAGCCACTTGTTTCGCGTTGCCTCGAGTCTCGATTCTCTAGTGGTCGGTGAGCCCCAGATTTTGGGTCAGGTGAAAGACGCCTATAACGCATCTTCCGCGCTCGGCACCTTGGGAGCGGTGTTACACCGCTGTTTTCACAAGTCGTTCTCGGTTGCCAAGCGGGTGCGAACCGAGACCAGCATTGCGGCCAAAGCGGTGTCGGTAAGCTCTGCGGCCGTTGATCTGGCCTGTACGATTTTCGACCGCCTGGAAGACAAGACCGCCATGGTCATTGGTGTGGGCGAGATGGGCGAACAAGCTGTTCGGCATCTGCGCGGACGAGGGATAGGAACCATTCTGGTGACTAATCGCACCTTTCGCCGCGCGGTTGAACTTGCTCGGACCTGCAATGGGACAGTCGTGCCGTTTGATCAACTGGACAAACACCTCTACCTGGCCGATGTTGTCATAGGTGCTGCCGGCAGCCCGCACTATGTACTCCATTCCGGTGTGGTCGAAGAGGCGCTTGAAGAGCGCAAACGCAGTCCCATGTTTCTGATCGACCTGGGGGTACCGCGCAACTTTGATCCACGTCTGAACACTCTTGATAATGTCTTTTTGTACGACATTGATGATCTGGAGCAGGTCGTTGAAGATCATAGAGGGGAGCGACAAATTGAGGCGGTCAAAGCTGAAGCCATTGTGGCCGAGGAAGTGAAAAAATTTTGGCGCTGGTTTGTCAACCAAGAGGTGACCCCCACGATTGTAGCGCTCCGAGAACAGGCCGAGATGATCCGCACGCGCGAAGTGGAAAAGACCCTGGCCGGGCTTGCCGATCTCTCACCGCAGGCAAAGGAATCGATCGAAGCCCTCACCCGCTCCCTGACGAACAAGCTGCTCCATCCACCTCTCACGTATCTCAAACAACGTCACCACAACAGCGTCACGCGTGAAGCTGAATACGCCCAAGAGTCGGCTTCTCCCCGCGTCATCCGTCAAATATTCGGTCTTGATACCCACGAAGAATAGGCAACTGCCACTCGCAGGTCATGCGCACAATCATCCGGATCGGAACGAGAAGCAGCCCTCTTGCGTTGAGGCAGGCGCGGTGGGTGAAAGACCGACTGGAGCAGCACTGGCCGGCCCTCAGGGTTGAGCTGGTTCCAGTTAAAACTTCCGGTGACCGGTTCCAAAATATCTCTTTGTCTCGTATCGGAGGCAAAGGACTGTTTGTCAAGGAAATTGAAGAGGCGCTGCAGGTGGGCCGGGTTGATCTGGCGGTCCACTCGGTCAAAGACGTGCCGGCCTTCTTGCCTGCCGGACTCACACTGAGTGTCATTCCGCAGCGGGAAGATCCGCGGGATGTCTTGATTACGTCCAATGGGGAAACCCTGGATGAGTTGCCTGAGGGCACCCGCGTCGGGACGAGTAGCCTGCGCCGTCAGGCTTTGTTGCTCCATCTCCGACCCGACCTCCACATCGCAATGCTGCGCGGCAACGTCGAGACCCGCTTGCGTAAACAGCGTGACGGAGAGGTCGATGCGACGATTCTGGCCACGGCCGGCCTCAAGCGACTCGGTCTCATGCCTGCGCGGAGCCATATCCTGGATGAGCAGGTCTTTGTCCCGGCCGTCGGACAGGGGGCGCTCGGCATTGAAACGCGGGTCGAAGCCGAGACTGAAGCACTCCTTCGGCCACTGCATCATGCTGAAACCGCGCTGGCCGTCACGGCTGAGCGGGCGTTCTTGGGTCGGATGGGTGGCAGTTGTCGTACACCCCTCGCGGCCCTGTCCACCGCCCGGACTGAAGGGGTCACGCTTGTGGCCCTGATCGCCAGCCCGGATGGGCAAACCATGCTGCGTGGGCAGGAACACGGTCCTCCAGAAGCCGCTGAGCAACTGGGGGTCAGGCTTGCTGAGCGCCTGTTGGCCCAGGGTGGGAACGAGATCCTCGCGCGGTTGGAGCAGGAAGGTTGAGGGGAACTCGTATGCCGACTGGGAAGGTATACTTGGTTGGAGCCGGGCCGGGTGACCCTGGGCTGCTGACCCTCAAAGGCAAACGCTGCCTCGAAGAGGCTGATGTTATTATCTACGACTATTTGGTCGATGTCCGCCTGCTGGATTATGTTCGGCCCGAAGCCACCCTGCTCTACGCCGGAAAACGGGGCGGGGAGCGAGCCGTTTCGCAGCAGACCATTAATGAACTCATGCGTGAGCCGGCTGCAAACGGCAAAGTTGTTGTCCGGCTCAAGGGCGGTGACCCGCTGCTGTTCGGCAGAGGAGGCGAGGAGGCGGAGGAACTGGGCGCGGCCAATATCCCGTTTGAAATCGTTCCCGGTGTCTCCTCGGCCACTGCCGTGCCGGCCTATGCCGGCATTCCCTTGACCCACCGCGATCATGCCTCCGCCGTTGCGATCGTCTCCGGGCATAAAGAGGTGTGGGACACCGCGCCCCACCTGAATTGGGCCACCCTGGCCGGAGTGGGCGGAACCCTGGTTTTTCTGATGGGGACGCGACAACTGCAAAACAATATGCACCGCCTCATGGAGTTCGGCCTGCCGGCTGAGACTCCGATCGCGCTGATCCGGTGGGGGACAAAGGCTGACCAGGAAGTGCTCATCGGAACGGTTGGGCGCATTGCTGAGCAGACCGCCGCACGAGGCTTTGAACCACCCGCCGTGATCGTCGTTGGCGACGTGGTCCGCCTCCGCGAACGGTTGCAATGGTTTGAATCACAACCCCTCTTTGGCAAACGCATTGTGATTACTCGCCCTCGGACTCAGGCGAGCCGTTTTGCCGATCTGCTTGAACAGCACGGAGCAGAGGTCTTTCGTTTTCCGTTGATCGAAACGGTGCCGCTGGACTCCTCTGTCGCTCTGGACGCCGCCCTGGATGCCTTGGCAGGTTACGACTGGCTCGTCTTTACGAGTGTGAATGGCGTGCGTTATTTTTTTGAGCGTTTGCAAGCCCGGCAGCAAGACATCCGCAGCCTGGGAGACCTCCGTATTGCTGCGATTGGGCCGGAAACCGCGCGTTCGATACAGGCTCGCCACCTCCGGGTTGATGCCATGCCACACAGATATCAGGCCGAGGCGCTTATAGAGGTGCTCAAGGCAGAAAAGGCGCGGCGTATCCTGTTGCCCCGCGCTGCCGAGGCACGAGCCATTTTACCCCAGGAGTTGCGCGCGTCCGGCGCCCAGGTTGACGAGATCGCAATCTATCGTACCATCCGGCCCCAGAGTCGAGACGAAACGCTACGTGATATGCTGCGCGCCGGGCAGGTCGATCTGCTGACGTTTGCCAGTTCCAGCACAGTCCGCAACTTTATGGAGTGCCTGTCCGGAGAGGATAGCGCCACCGTACTGGATCAGACCCGGATTGGATGTATTGGACCGATCACCGCTGCGACTGCCCAAGAATACGGCTTGACTGTGACGGTCCAGCCGTCAGCCTATACGATCTCAGCTTTTGTCGAGGCCATCGTTGCATATTTCCGTACAGAGAATAATACAATAAGGTGATTGGAGTCCTTATGTCTTTTCCCATCCACCGGCCCCGCCGCCTGCGACGCACTGAGAACCTGCGTCGGATGACGAGAGAAACCCATCTACGGGTTGATGACCTGATTATGCCGCTATTCATCGTGCCCGGTACGCGGGTGGAAAACCCGATTGGGGCCATGCCCGGTATTGCCCAACTCTCGGTCGACCGGGCCGTAGAAGAGTGCAGGCAGATGCGAGACCTCGGGATTCCCAGCGTGATCTTATTTGGTATCCCGGATGAAAAGGACGCGGTCGGCTCTGACGCCTATAACGAGAACGGTATTATCCAACGCGCCCTGCGCGCGCTCAAAGAAGAAGTGCCCGGACTCACGCTGATCACCGACGTCTGCTTGTGTGAGTACACCGACCACGGGCATTGTGGACTGATTAAAGGCAACGACGTCGAGAATGACGCAACGCTTGAGCTCCTGGTGAAAGAGTCGCTCTCGCATGTCCGAGCCGGGGCAGACATGGTGGCGCCGTCTGACATGATGGACGGCCGGGTTGGAGCCATTCGTCAGGCGCTCGACCGGGAGGGCTTTCCGCATATTCCGATTATGGCCTATGCAGCCAAATTTGCGTCCGGCTTTTATGGCCCTTTCCGCGAGGCGGCAGAATCGACGCCGCAGTTTGGGGATCGACGCTCCTATCAGATGGACCCGGCCAATGGAGACGAAGCAATCCGGGAAGTTGCCCTTGATATTGAAGAAGGGGCAGACATCGTGATGGTCAAACCTGCCTTGCCGTATTTAGACATTATCCGCCGGGTCAAGGAGAAATTCGGCTACCCGCTCGCCGCCTATAATGTGAGTGGGGAATACGCCATGCTCAAGGCCGCAGCCCTGAACGGCTGGCTGGATGAGGAGCGCGTCATGCTCGAAGCCCTGACGAGCATCAAGCGCGCCGGTGCCGATCTCATTTTGACGTATTTTGCCAAGGACGCGGCGCGGGTACTAGAGAAGGGTCGGGCCGCGTAACGTCATCAGAGAGTATCGGTCTTTTGTTTGACCTCGTCGATCATTGAGAAGAGTTCGTCATGTCCCATAAGAAAAAGAAACCGGCTGTCGTGTCTCCGCTCGACGCGCTCCGCCGGGTGCGGAAAGAACTCCCGCCACCAGTCCGTCTGCAAGAGGATGAAAAGAAATATCATCGCCCGGTTGCCCGGCGGGAGGCCAGAAAAGAGATTGAGCGCTCCAGGCAAGAGGAGTAGAGTACACGGAGTGAAGACGGATATGCGGAAGAGGAGGAAACCTCCAATGATATGGAAGAAACAAGCGGTTGCGACGGCGGCAGCCGTGTTGCTCCTGGCTCCTGTGGCGGTCGCCGGCGACCGCTATGATGATTTTGAGGATACCCATCCGCTTCGGATTGTCTCCTACCCGGTCCACGCGGTCGGCTCTATGCTTGAGTGGCTGATCGCGCGACCTCTCCACGCGCTTGTATCGCAGCCGAAGCTTGAGCCGATATTTGGTCATGATAAGCATCCGTTTGATTTTGACGAACAGCTCCGGGAAGCGCCGGCCCCGACCGAGCATAACCACCCCGGCTGATGTTGCCGTCCCGTCAGACAGACGACGCAAATCCAGAAGGAGGGTCCTGGTATGAAACAGAAACTCGCGGGCGAATACGTCCACGTTGACTCAGTTAGCTGGCAGCCATTTCCCGGAGAATTTTCGACTGGAGGCATTCGGTGGAAGCTGTTGCACGTCTCGCCTGAGATGGGAGCCTGGACCGCGATTTTTGATTGCCCGAAGGGTTCCTCGTTTGCCCGGCATATTCATGTCGGGCCGGGTGAATATTTCCTGACCAAGGGAAAAATGGAAGTCCGCGGTGGCGCAGACGATGGTGGGGCGACAGCGATGGCCGTCGGCTATGGCTACGAGGCCTGTAACGCCCGGCACGACCAGACCAATTTTGTCGAAGATAGTGAATTCTATATGACCTTCCTCGGACCGCTCCAATTTATTGACGAGGATGGCAATACCCTGGCCGTCGTGGGTTGGGAGCAGGCCGACGGTTTGTGGGCACAGCAGACCGGACAAGCGTAAGGCGGTTGCTGTCTTTACCAGAGTGGACGCAGGTCTAACACGAACGCCGGCAATACAGGATCGCCACTGAGCGTGGCTGGATTATCTCTCGATTCGACTGGTTTACCGGGGCGGTAGATAGAGACACGCTTCTCAATAGGATCAATGAGCCAGCCGAGCTGTACCCCATTGTCACTATATTCCTGCATCTTTTCCTGTAAGGGAGTAAGCTGGTCGCTTGGAGACCGGAGTTCCACAACAAAGTAAGGGCTGAGAGGGGCAAAGCCGGCTCGTTGCTCTGGTGTGAGCGCCCGCCACTGCTCTCGCCTCACCCATGAAGCGTCTGGAGAACGGATCGCTCCATTCGGGAGGGTGAATCCGGTTGACGGATCAAAAGAGAGTCCAGTGCCTTCTTTCTTTGCCCAAACTGTGAGTGCGAAAAATATTTCACCGCTACGCCATCCACTCTCCGACCCTGTTGGCGGCATAATGACTAATTCCTTCTGGGCAGTGAGCTCAAATCGGAGGTCTCGATTCTCCTGGCATAGGTTGACAAGCTGCTCACTTGTCAGCTGGGTGGTCTGAACCTTGAGCTTGAATGGTGCGCTGAGTGATGTCTCAACATCTGTGTGCAGCATAGGTACTCCTCGCCCTTGTGTGAGCCTAAGGCTTTGCCATCGGCTTTGCAACGGGGCGATGTTTAGTTGGGTCTCCATCTATAAGCGTAGCAATCCTACTAGCGATACCGGAGGGTTCCCGTACATACGACCTCGCCATGGCCTGTTTTTTGAAAGACTCCGCGTGCACGCTCACAGAACTGCTCAACGGCGGCTCGGTTGGGAGTCTCACCAGTCTGCAGCATTGCTGCCTGGAGATAGGGTCCTGGCCTGTCCGAAACATTCTTCAGGTTCTCCCAACTCGGCTGTACAACGGAATGCAAATGTTGAGGCCGCCACCCGGCGTGCGACCATAAACAAACGTATATTTGGTCAGGTTGGGACGGTTCAGAAATGACTTGCGACACCTCGTGGAGCAGTGGTCCCATCTCTGCTGTTTCCTGGCTGGTGAGTTTCCATCAATGCAGGCAGTGTCGCAAGGGTTTGACGATAAGCGTCCCAACGCCGAAGGGCCCAGTACAGTGTTCGACAACCCAGTACTGCGTACAATGAACGCGTCCGCCTGGAAGGTCTTTTTGGCCCTGAATCAGTTGACACGCGTAACAGTCCATACAAAGCTCCCCTTCTGCATTCGGTGTCAAGGGAGGCGAATCAGACCGTCGCCTACCATCTGATCGAAATGGACATTAAAAGCAAATGCTTCATTAATTTTTCGCGTACGGGCGAGTGCTAAACAGGCACAGTCAAAAGGGCTCCAGCCTTTATCTGCAAACTCGGTGAATATCCGCCACGTTTCTTTCCGGTCCTGCTCTGTCAGACTGATAATGCGATAGCGGCGCCTCGCCTGCATTGCGGTTAAAGTACGAGTCGCGGTATCCTGGCCGAGGCGGCTCTTAATTAAGGTGAGGGTCTCAAAAAGGGTCGTCTCCGGAACGACGAACGTAAGCCGCTTCCCCGTGTGCTTGAGGAAGGCGACTGCCTCGGTGTGGTGAGCGTCGTCGGCATCAACGAGAGCATAGAGGGCACTGGTATCTGCGATAATCGTTCGCACCGTGCCCTGATCTATTTGTGACGTGTACGACTCGCCTGTCGTTTCAGGCGGACATCTGCTAAATAACGGTCGTGATCTTCGCTGACTTTACCCGGACCACCACGTGCAAGGCCGACCATATCCCATAGCGGATCTCGTTCGAGCGAGGACTGGCGCTGTGACTGCATACGCCGGTCAATCAATTCTCGGAGTATGGACGAAATAGACTGTCCTGTGCGCTGGGCCTCATCTACGAGAAAACGGTATTGCGTTTCCTTGAGCATAATTTGAGATCGATGCATACGTCACTCATCTTCTGGATTATGTATTGCATCATACACCAAAAAGAGACTGTAACGGACGATACGCGTCGTCGTCCATACGAAGCTCCCTTCTCCATCAAGTGGGGATATGGTTGACGGCCCGAACAGCGCGTCCTATCTGAACTTGACTGAGGACGAATAGGCGACGCTATGAATCGTGCCGAGCGAAGGCGACAAGCCAAGGCCGCAAAGAGGACATCCATTGGAGAACAGAAAACCTCCGCCCCACGGTTGGATATTGCCCAGATTAAGAGCCAACTCCAACAGGCGGCTTCGCCTCAGGAAGTACAGCAGTTTATCGGACAGCTCCGTGAACGCGGGCTGCCGCCGGCTGGAGGCGAAGAGTTGATTGCCTACGCTGCGCAGTATCATGAGGCGCTTGCTGCTCTGAACAGTGATGATGAGGCGGCGTCCGTAGCACTCCTGATGAACTCTGCGCACGCCTGGGCGGACGACCGGATCGACCAATCGCCTGATCGTAACCAACGCGCGTGCAAAGCGGGCTGTGCATTTTGTTGCTATTTGCCCGTGGTATTGGCCAGCGCCGCTGAGGTGGTCTATCTGGCGGACTGGCTGAGGGCCAAGTGTACACCGGATGAGTTGGTGACGGTGCGGAACAGGTTGGAAGCTCGGTGTGAGCAGAGCACGGCCAACCCGTTAACCCAGAAGCGACTCCCCTGTGCCTTACTCCAGGACGATAGATGTATGGCCTATGAAGCCCGTCCGTTCAAATGTCGCGGCTGGAACTCTGTTCGTCTTGAAGCGTGCGAACGGGCCTACGGGCAAAGCCAGACCACAACGAAAGTGCCCGTTGATACCTTCGCTTTTGTCATGGGGAATGCGGTATTGAACGGTCTGAGTGACGCCACGCGAAACGCTGAGCTTGATGGCGGAGCGTATGAACTCAATGCGGCCTTACTCCGCGCGCTCGACCTGCCGGACGCAACCCTGCGCTGGCGAACCGGTGAGCAGCTTTTTGACGCAGGACGGTGAACGCTATTCCCGAACCGCGAACACCCACAGCACCCCGCCTTGCGGGACATGCGTCTTGGTGCTGTAGAAGGTATTCAGCATCTCCTGTTTCCGCTCTGCATCCACACCCCAGCCTGACAGCACGGCAACATACTGGACCCCATCGACCTGATACGTCGTGGGAACGCCCGTCACCCCGGAATTGGTGCGTTGCTTCCATAAGACCTGGCCGGTCTTGGCATCAAAGGCGCGAAAATAACGATCATTGGTGCCGCCCATAAAAACAAGACCGCCACCGGTGGTGAGCACCGGCCCCCAATTGTGACTCTTGAAGGTTGAGGTCCAGACTTTTTTGCCCGCGTTCAAATCCCAAGCCTGGAGTTCACCGATATGGTCTTTGGCGTCTGGATGGGGCAGTAATTCGAAATCGTCTGGAAACGCGACTCCCATATAGAGCTGACCAGGGCGATAGGTTTCTTTGCGGCCAGTCAGTGCACCGCACAGGTTCTCGTTGGCCGGGACATAGAGCAGGCCGGTCTTTGGATTATACGCTGCCGGTGGCCAGTCCTTGCCACCCCACGAGGACGGGCAGTACTCGGCGCGTCGTCCGATACCGGGAATCTTTGTGGTATCGTATTCAGGTCGGCCCGTTTCAGGATCAATACTTTTGAAGACATTCTGGCGGACAAAAGGCCGGGCTTCAACAAAATTGATCTGGTCGGCACTCCGCTCCAGGGTCCACAGATAGCCGTTGCGCGCGGGGTGCACCAAGCCCTTAATGGTCCGGTCGCCCTTTTTGACATCGATCAACAGCGGTGCGGACACTTCATCCCAATCCCATGAACCGTTCCAGTGGTATTGATGGTGCGCCTTCAGCTCACCGCTGTCTGCGTCCAAGGCGATGACCGAAGTCGAGTAGAGATTATTCCCCGGCCGGGCCTCGCCCATAAACGGGCCGGCATTCCCGGTGCCCCAGAAGGTGAGGTTGAGGTCCGGGTCATAGCTGCCGGTCACCCAAATCGACACCCCGCCGGTCTTCCAGCTCTCGCCCGGCCAACTCTCGTGGCCGGGCTCCCCCGGGCCGGGAATGGTATGGGTTTTCCAGATGGATTTGCCGGTCTCGGCATCCAGGGCCTGGATAAAACCGCGGATACCAAACTCCCCACCAGACATGCCGACAATGATTTTGCCATTCACCGCTAAGGGAGCCAGGGTCATGTAATAGCCGGACAAATAGTCTTCGAGCTCTTCCTCCCACACCACTTCGCCCGTTTTCGCATCCAGGGCGACCACATAGGTGTCGACCGTCCCGAAATAGACTTTGTCACCGTACAGGGCGACGCCACGATTGGTCGGATGCAACTGGAACAGGTCTTCGGGCAACTCACGCTCATAGCGCCACAGGAGATCGCCCGTCTTGGCGTTGAAGGCAAAGACCTGATTTTCGGGGGACGTTACGAACATGACACCGTTATTCACAATCGGTGGGGCTTGATGGCCTTCCGTCACGCCGGTCGAATAGGTCCAGACCGGAACGAGCTTACCCACATTGGCCGGCGTAATCTGATCCAGGGGACTATAACCCCAGCTATTATACGTCCCGCGATACATGAGCCAGTTTTCAGGCTCGGGCTGTAACAGTCGTTGTGCGGTCACGGGCGTGTAGTCCTGCTGCCGTGCGTTTACCAGAGCAGGGGTAAACCCGAAGAGACCGGCGAGGAGACTCGTGAGGAGGCTGAACGTAATGGCGGTGCGGTATCGCATCTGACGTATCCTTATTTCTTTTTCTTAAAACCGACTTTACCGATAAACGATCCCTTGACTGTGAGGAGCCCATCTCTCACTTCCAGGGGGAGGGTCGCCAGTGGCTTAGGGGCCGGTCCACCGACCACGCGGCCATGGTTTTTCGGGTCAAAGAACGACGCATGACACGGACAGACAAGTTGCTGCGTCGGTCCTAGCCATTCGGACACATCGCAACCTGTGTGAGTACATACCGCCGAATAGCACACGAGGCCGTCCAGTGAACGCTCTCGCGTCTTTTCACTCAACTCTTCCGGGTTCAGCCGGATCAAGAGTACCTGATTGAGCCGAAACCGGCTGCGCACGGTGTCGGTTGCCGGGTCCTTGGGATAGGCGAACTCCGGGCGTTCCCCCAACGAGATATCTTGTGGTGTGATAGCCTGCCCGGCCCGGTCACCAAAGGCGAAGACCAGTTGATCTCCAGGCGTCAGCCGCGAACGGCGCGGGTCTTTTTTTCTCGCAGCGTTCGCCGCTCGGTCAAAAGACGGCAGGCCCAGACCCAGACCGAACAGGAAGATCAGCAGGGCCCGACGGGTGAGGCTCCAGCGGTCAATTTTATCTGAAGCTTGGCGCAATGAGTGGAGGCAGTCCGCACACGACATCCAACGTTCCCTCGCCGCAATTTTCTACTGGCGAGGGACGATGGAGTCAACGGGCTGGACCTTCATTGAATCTTATCCGTAAAATTCGGCAGGACCTTGTCGGTCAACAGCTCGAAGCTGCGCATGACGTTCTTGTGCGGCACGAGCTCATTATAGGTGTAGAGCCAGAAGTACTCGGCCGGCAACTTTTTGAAGATCGCCTCAAACGTGCGGTTCACAGTATCTGGGCTGCCACAAATGGTGAGGCCGCGCTCGACCATGGACTCGAACGTATTCGGGATCGTTCGGTAATCCTCATCAACCCGCATCAGGGCGGCGTTAAAGCCGAACGGCTCAAAGAACTTGGTCCAGATAAAACAGCCACTCTCTCGGCCCAAGGCCAGGGCTTCTTCGTCCGTGTCAGCCACGATCACTTCACGCACCAGGCCGACGCCCTGACCGAAGTCCAGGTTCTTCCCGACTTCAGCCGCGCCTTCCTGGCAGGCGCGGAACTGACCGGCGCAGATATCCGGGTCGCAGACGACGGTCAGGGGCACGACATTGTTCTGGGCGGCCCAGCGGACCGAGGACTCTGAAAAGCTGAACGGCTGAAAGAGGGGCGGGTGAGGCTTCTGATACGGTTCGGGCACTGTGCCGACCTCGGTCAGAATGCCGTTGTCATCTACACCCTGGCCAAACTCGCGGGTGACATTGTGCGCCGGCCAGAAAACATCCTTGGGCGGAATCTGCCAGTGCTTGCCCGAATGACTGAAGGTCGGGTTGGTCCAGGCCTTCATGATAATCGCAAAATGCTCCTGATAGAGTTCTCTCTTCAACTCCTCGTACCGTTCCGGGTCGGTATTGTTGTCAGCCAGGGTATCGTAGTGCTGACCCAGGGTATTGACCCAGCGCGGCTGATAGCCCCGGGCAAAGCCAACAAAGGCCCGGCCTTTTGTGACTTGGTCGAGAATGGCGGTGTCTTCGGCCACGCGAATGGGATTCTGGCAAGGGAGGACCAGGCCGAGTTGTCCCAACCGGATGTTCTCGGTCTGCATGCCGAGATACAGGTCGAGCATGAGAGGATTGGTCGAAACCTCTTCGCCTTCGATATGGAAGTGGTGTTCGGTGAAGCCGATGCCGTAGTAGCCGTGCGCATCAAGATACTGGGCCTGTTCAGACAGGTTGCGCAGCATGCGCTGGTAGAGGTCTGTCCGCCGACCAGCCATACCTGCTTGCAGCTCACTCTTGTTGCCAATCGCGGGAAGGTAGAAAACACCGAATTCCATAGGTCACTCCTTATTGTGAAATATCTGCCGTGGGGAAGTTTGAGAAGTGGAGATAAAAAAGATGAGGAGGCCAGAAGGCCCCCTAGTTCGTCAATCGCTTTCTATGCCTCAGGTGGAAAGAAAACCAACGTCCGCGTCTCAATGCTCTCCCGGGCGGGCGCGTCTGGCGGAGCCGTCGGGTCTTCAAACGCCGAATGCGCGGTGAAACGCGCCCGACCATCGGTGGCCGAGTCATAGCACTTGAGCAACATGGCCTCGTTGCGCTCCATATGTGGGAAATAAAACCAGCGGTGGTTGGGGTTATGAGAGACCGAATAGACCTCACCGGTCCGATCTTCGTATTTCAGGTCGGTCTCGTTAAAGTCGTCCTGCGTCATGCTGGTGGCATCGCACACGGCCAGCGGCGCATCCTGTACCGGACCGCGAATCGGTCGCCAGACATTGATGACGGCAAAGCGATGTTGCAACCGTTCTTCGGCTTCTTCGGCCGGCAACAGGTCGCGCACCCGCTGCGGACCGGACTTGAGGGTATAATCGTTGTGGGCAAACTTGACTGGCTCGCGGGCGCCATTCTCGCCACGGGCACACATCGGAGCACAGCGCACGTTGTGATCGAACACGTGGACCTTCTCAGCGCCGGTGATTTTTTTAATCAGCTCGACAACCTCAGGATAATAGACCGCTTTGACTTCTTCGGCGTCATAAAAGTTTTCGACCGCAGTTTCATGCGGCGTAAAGGTGATGCCCTGTTTATCGAGCGAGATTTCGTCGAGGTGCTCGCGGGCATTCTGGATCGCCAGCATGTGTTTGACCTGCGTGGTATTCCGCTGGGGGACGCCAGCCGGTGGGGTGTATAAGTAATACGTCGGCTTTTCTTGCATGGCTTCGACATTGAGATAATTCATCGGGGCGTTGACGTGCGATGCTGTTTTCATAGAGGCCTCCTCCCTCTTTTGCTCCTCGGTAACGTGGCGACACGATTATAGCGGTCTCGTTTCTCTTGTATAGCCAGCTTTCACCACAAAAACTCGAGAGCGGTTTATCGAGGAAGTCCGTACGCCTCACCACGGGCCAAGAATTCGGTAACATCATTGGCCATGAGCAGAATATCGTGGGTTTTGCCGGCCCGGTCTTTGACCTCGTCGCGTAAAATCGCTTCTGCCCGAAAACCCAACTCCTCGAACACGGTGCGTGCTCCGGTTTGATCCAGCGTCATGCGCGCGGCGACTTTTTGGATACCTAGAGACAGGGCAACGTTGAACGTCTCGCGGGTCAACAATCGGCCCAGACCCATCTTTCGCGCGTCTGGGGAAATCAGTACTCGGATTTCTGCCACATGGCGTGACCAGTCAAAGTCATTCCGATACAGGGTGGCATAACCCAGAAGTCGGGTCTCGCTCTCGGCCAGCAGGGTATACATTTTTTCACTGGCGATGTCATGCAGCCAGCGGTCTATGGCTGACTGTGTGGTAATATCACGGCGTAAAAACATCAGGTCGTGATAGGGGAGGTGTTGGGCAAAATCCAGCATCAGTGGCCCATCGTCCGCGCCCATCATACGCAGGCTCAGGACGGTATCTCTGACTTCAACGGTTTTGGGAAACCCTTCCACGCTATTCTCCTCTATTTTAACTTTTGTGCGACCGCTCTCTCAGACTGAACGATGTGACAACCAGGCGTCCAGCTTTGGCCACAGACGATAGATGGCGTTCCCCCCGGCGACCAGGCTGACGTGGCCGCCCTTGAGAACAATCTCGGACTTGTCCGGGCTGCCCACCAGTTTGACCAGATCCCGCGAGGCGGCCGCAGGAACAATATGGTCGTGCTGGGCCGTAACGTGCAGAAAGGGAACGGTGATGTTTCCCAGATCGACCCTGCGACCGTCTAACTCCAGCGTCTTCCGAATAAGTTTATTCTCGCGCATGAAGTCGTTGACTAACTGGCGGGCGGTTTCTCCCGGAAAGGGGATATGATCCGCGGCCCAGCGATCAAAGCGCATGTGGGCGGTGACAAAGGCTTCGTTTTGGACATTGTCGAGCAGCTTCATCTGGCCGGCACTTTTCTGAAACGGGCGCAGCATCTGGATTGAGGCGTCCATCAGCTCCGAGGGGATATTGCCCAGACTATCGATCAGTCGGTCGAGATCAAAATGGGCCGGATCGGTCCAGGTGCGGTAGAGCGGCATACCGTCCGAGTTCACCGGCGTGGTAAAACACACCAGATTTTTGAGCGGACCGTCGGGATACAGGGCTGCGTACAGCGCCGCCAGAAAGCCACCCAGGCAATAGCCGATGAGAGACACATCGGGCTCTCCCGAATCTTCGCCTACCACCGCCACACACTCGGGGATGAAATCGGCCACATAGTCGTCCAGCCTGAGGTGTTTATGTTCACGACGCGGCACACCCCAGTCGGTCAGATACACGTCAAAACCCTGGAGCAGCAGATATTCGATAAGGCTCTGGCCTTTGGCTAGGTCGAGAATATAGGGCCGACTGACCAGGGACATGACGATCAACACCGGAACCCGATACACCTCAGGGCTGAGGGGACGATAGTGATACAGCTTCATTGTGCCGCGTGAATACACGACGTCTTTCGGTGTTGGTCCAACCTCAACGTCGAGTTCGCGGAGGGTCGGCAGGTCCGGGACGTTGCGCTGAAGGGCGCGGTCAACCGTTGCCCGCGCTTTTGCTGCAACGTCCTCGTGCGACAGTGGTTGTGCCTGTTGCATGGGCTAATCCTCTGGGGCGGACTCTTTGGGCTTTTTGGTACGTTTCGGACGTCCGGGCGTGTCGTCAGCCGCCCCGCCCTCATATTCCGCCAGCAAGCGGCGCAAATGTCGGACCTCCACTTGGAGTCCGGCCACGTTATCCTCGAGTTCGCCGATCCGGTCGCTCAGGGCGATAATATCCGTACGGGACGGGAGGTTGAGGGCGGACAAGTATTGGGCCATGGATTCGGTAAACATGCGGTGCAGGTGCATCGCTTCTTGGACGTACTTGCCTGTGGTTTCGGCAAACTGCTCATTACCCAGCATACCCGACAGCGTGTCACTCCATTGCTTCTCTGACTTTTGGTACCATTCGCGCCAGGTCCGGAGTGGGTCGAAATTTTGCGTACCTTCAGTTTTGTCCATGCGAACGCTCTCCTTTACGGGCTGGTTAGAGGGGGGAGGGAAAGAGAAGTAGGGGTCAATACTGATCTTAGCGGCCACGATAGGAGGGGTGCCGCTGATGTACAAGGTGACAGGTGTCACATAGGTGACGGAAAGCAGTGTTTCTCTAAAACAATCAGATGTTTTTGTTGCCTACGTGACAAGACGTTGCATGCTCGCCCGAACCGTGCTGCCCCTGACGCTCGGGCAGGTCAGGGAGAGCGATATGCGGACGACGAGCGCAGGAACATATGGTAGAGTCGGAAACCTGATTCGAGAGCGGAACCGGCGGACGTAATGGCAAAAAAGAATACATCTCATCCTTCTCCATCTGCCTCACGCACGGCAACCGACATGATGGAGCAGTACTGGCAGGTCAAGGAACAGTACAAAGACGAACTGCTGTTCTACCGTTTCGGTGACTTCTACGAGATGTTTTTTGACGATGCGGCAGTCGCGGCGCGCGAATTGGACATTGTGCTGACCGCCCGCGCACACGGAAAAGGCAGCGAAAAGGTCCCCATGTGCGGGGTGCCGCATTACCGCCTGGAGCCGTATCTCACCCGGCTGGTCGAGAAGGGCTATAAGGTTGCGGTGTGTGAACAGCTTGAGGAGTCCCAAAAAGGAAAAGGGATTATTCCGCGTGATGTTGTTCGCATTGTCACGCCGGGGACGTTGTTTGAATCCGAGAGTCGGGAACGAACGCTGGTTGCCGTATTGTCTGAGAAAGATGCGGTCGGCGTGGCCAGTCTAGACCTGGCGACGGCTGAGTTTCTGGTTGCCGAAACCAACGTCTCTGATTTGCCCAGCCTGCTGGAAAAGCTCCAGCCGCAAGAATTGGTCTGTGTGGCGGGTGAGTCTTGCGACACGGGCTGGAGTCGTCAGGTCTGTCGTACCGAGCGTCCGGCCGAGGCGTTTCGCTTTGAGCGGGCGCGTACAGTCCTCAGCAAGCAGTTCAGCCGTAAGCGCATCGACACGCTCGTTTTTTCCCATCGGCATGCTCTCTGCGCAGCCGGAGCGTTATTTACCTATGCGCGGGAAACGCAACGCGCGTTCCTGCCCCATATCCGTGCGCCTGAGCCGTATCGGCACGATGCCTTTGTCGTGCTCGACCCGCAGACGCAGCGCAATCTCGAACTGGTGGAAAATGTGTTCGAGGGCTCGTCCGAGGGAACCGTGCTGGCCGTGCTGGACCACACCACCACCCGGATGGGCAAGCGGCGCCTGCGGCACTGGGTGCTGCATCCTTTACGCGCGGTCGATGAGATTCACACCCGACAGGAGGCAATTGCCGAACTGAGCCGCCGGCATGAGGTGCGAGCAGAACTGCGGCGTGTTCTCTCCGGCCTGCCGGACCTCGACCGTCTGACCTCACGCATTACGTCCACGATTGCCAGCCCGCGAGACCTGGCAACTCTGAAATCCTCCCTGATTCGTCTGCCGGACCTCCGCACTGCCCTGACTAGGGCCGGGAGCCGTCTGCTGAGGACGTATCGTGAAGAAATCGATCTGCTGGACGATGTGACCGCCGAGATTACGCGCATCCTTCTTGACGAGCCAAAACCTACGGCCAAAGAGGGTGGGCTGATTCGCACCGGCGTCTCTGCCGACCTGGACGAACTGCGGGCGGTTCAGACCGATGGAACAGGCTGGCTGGCCGAGTATGAACAGCAAGAGCGGGAACGCTCTCAGATCCCCAACCTCAAGGTCGGTTTCAACAAGGTCTTTGGCTATTACGTGGAAGTCACCAAGTCTGCGCTCAGCCGTGTGCCCGAAAACTACATCCGCCGTCAAACCCTGGTCAATGCCGAACGCTTTGTCACGGATGAACTGCGTACCTTTGAATCTACGGTACTGTCTGCGACAGACCATGGCAATCAGTTAGAGTATGCCCTCTTCACTCAACTCAGACAGCACATCGCCGCTCAGGCCGAGCGGCTTCGCCACACTGCGGCTATTATTGGCACCCTCGACGCGCTGGGCTCCCTGGCGGAGTTAGCCGCGAAGAAGGGTTGGATTCGTCCTGATGTCATCGACGGGTACGAGCTACTCATAGAAGAGGGCCGGCATCCGGTCCTTGACACGCGCGATACGCAATTCGTGCCGAACGACCTGCGATTGGATACAAGCCGGCACGTCTTGATCATCACTGGCCCCAATGCCGCCGGAAAAAGTACCTATGCGCGACAGGCGGCTCTGCTCGTCCTGCTGGCCCAAATGGGAAGCTTCATTCCCGCCCGGTCTGCCGCTATTGGGGCTGCGGACCGTATTTTTACCCGGGTGGGCGCGGCGGATTTTCTGGCGCAAGGACTATCGACTTTTATGGTCGAGATGATGGAGACGGCGAACATCCTGAAACATGCAACCGAGCGGAGTCTGGTCATTCTCGACGAAGTCGGCCGGGGGACCGGCACGACGGATGGCCGTGCCCTTGCTCAGGCGGTTGCCGAAAAGCTCGCTACCCAGGTCCGGGCCAAGACCCTGTTTACTACTCATTATCACGAGCTGGCGCCAATCGCGGACGCCTTGCCCGGAGTGGCCAACGCCCGGCTTGAGGTCCGCGAGAATCAGGACGAAGTGACCTTTCTCTATAAGGTCGTGCCGGGAGCGGCCCAGAAGAGCTACGGTCTCTATGTCGCGAAGCTTGCCGGACTGCCTCCCGATGTGGTCGAGCGGGCCGAGACGTTATTAGCCGAAATTGAAGCGGAGCAGCCACCGCCCGGTAGTCATCAGCAGAGAGTGGAACGGCCCCAAGCACCCGGCGACCAGACCGTTGTATCCCGTCTCGCCCAGGTTGACCCGCTACGGACCACACCGATTGAGGCGCTGCTGTTGATTGCCGAATTAAAGCGGCTGGCTGAGAGGGGAGCGGTCAAAGCGCAGAGAGCGGGCACGGAGACCCCTGACAATTGACGCTTCGCCTTGCACAATCACACGGACATCCATACCCATGCCCATTCGTATTCTCCCCCCTGACGTCCAGCAAAAGATCGCCGCCGGTGAGGTGGTGGAACGACCGGCCAGCGTTGTCAAGGAACTCATGGAGAACGCCCTGGATGCCGGGGCGCAGACGATCAGGGTGGAGGTCGAGGAGGCCGGACGACGGCTGATTCGCGTCACCGACGATGGTGCCGGACTGGCCGCGCCCGAAGTCGCGCTCGCGTGTGAACGGTTCGCGACCAGTAAGATTCAGCACGACCACGACCTGACCAGCGTCCAGACCTTTGGCTTTCGCGGAGAGGCGCTACCCAGCATTGCCGCAATTTCCCGGCTACGGCTTCTGAGTCGTCCAACGAGCGCTCCATTGGGGGTGGAAGTCAAGAGTGAAGGCGGCAAACTGAGTCCCGTCCAGGCAGCCGGAGCGCCGGTTGGAACCTGTGTCGAAGTCTCCGATCTGTTTTACAACACGCCGGCTCGCTTGCAGTTCATGCGCAGCTTGCGGACTGAGTACGGCCACATTATGGGCGCGTTCACGCGCTTTGCCTTAGCGTTCCCGGAGAAAACCCTCTCGTTGTCGTTTGACGGACGCGAGGTCTACAACTTTCCGTCCGTCCCGTTCCAGGAGCGGGTCGCCGCCTGCTTTGGCGTTGAGACCGCCTCCCGCCAGGAAGAGTTTGAGAACACGGGTCTGAACGGTCGTGTCTGGGGATTTCTGGTGACGCAAGAGGAAGCCTGGCGCCGACGGTACTACTTCTTTGTAAATCGGCGAGCAGTACGCAACGCCACCCTGTATCGTGTCGTGCGTGACACCCTCGGCAACGACGGCGGCATGGTGTGTCTGTTCGTCGAACTGCACCCCTCCCAACTAAATGTGAATATCCATCCCGCCAAGACCGAAGTGCGCTTTCGGGATGACCCGAGCGTGTATGACTTGGTCCGAGGTGGTCTCCAACGCCGTTCAGCGCCAAGCTGGCTTTCAGCTTCGCAAGTGGCCGAAGCCGGGGTGCCGTATGGAGAAGAACCGCACGCGGGCTTCTCTCTGGTCGGCCAGGTGGAAGCCACCTTCCTGCTCACTTTATCTGAAGGACATTTATATCTGCTGGATCAACACGCCGCCGAAGAACGCGTATTATACGAACGGCTTCAAAACGGCGAGGTTCAGCGCCGGCCCCTTATCTCGCCTCAAGTCGTCCAACTCTCAGCCGAAGAACATGCGTTCTTTGACACCCAGGCTGAAGCGTTTGCGGCGTGTGGTTTCAGCGCCGACCCCTTTGGTCCACATGTGCTGGCTCTCCGGGCGATTCCTGAATTTCTCGACCCCAAAACGTCGGGGCTGACCTTCTCTCGACTTGTCACGCGGGTGCGCACTCAAAAAGAAGACCTGCATCAAGCCCTCTCCTGTCTCGGAGCAATCAAAGCCGGCCAAATCCTCGACCGTGAAGCGCAAGGCCGTCTCCTCAACGCCTGGACCCAGACCGGTAATCCCCACGCCTGCGCCCATAACCGTCCCGTGTATTTCCGTCTGTCGCTCGATGAAGTAAGGCGGAAAGTTGGCAGGACAGGCTTGGGCTGCGGGTTTGAGAAGGAAGGGGATTAATCTTGAGACTACCGCAGCAGGGCTGATGAGGCCTGCCTCAAGGGAGATGTTCCAGGTCGTCTAGGTCCTTAAACCTTCCACTTGCTCGCTTATTCTTTTTCAAATGTTCGAGGGTGATGAGAACGACTTCTACCCCATCTAATGTGTCGATAATGCGCTCTGAGTAACACTCTTCAAAATCGACCCCCGATATGGAAGTCAGGATTTCGATACGTATTGGGGGAACTCCCATGCGAATGATATTTTTTTCCTGTAGGAAGAGCTCTTCTGAAAGATCTGGAGTCGTAAATCCGAACTCTTGTAAAGCGGGCATAATTCTGGCGGCGTTTTCTGGAGTACGCGCAATCCAGACATCGAGATCATTAGTTGCCCGTGGATAGCCATGATAGCCGACTGCGTAACCGCCAATGAGGAGATACTCACAGCCGTGAGAGTTTAACAATTTCAAGAACTCTTTGAAGTCGGGCGGTAGAGTGATCTCCATAATTAATCCGGCGGAGCACTTCGACATGCCGCAATCGCTCATGAGGAGAACGAGAGCGCCAATATACCTTCTCATCTGACTCGTCACCATGAGACACAGTGGAGAAGGCTGTTTTATCGATTTTGAGATTGGAAGGGAAATTTGGAGTCATACTTATGAGCCCATTATGAGGAAAGCATTGTAAGCGCGTGGATCCCTCACTCTTCTGCTAGGGGAGATAAGCTTTTCTGGCAAAACTTGACGTCTACAGAGGCACCACCAAGCGTCTCAAACAACTGAGAGAAAAAGGTTATGGCGTTTTCTTCTGCCCGCTGTTTGATGCCTCCGTCCTCCATCAATTGACTCTCTATACGTTTTCGCGCAGCATCAACCACTTTCTGTTCAATATCCACCTTATTTGCCTTTGTGCTTCTCTTGAAAATCCACCATTTTTTCTCGGGAGTCTCTGACTTCCATATAAAGCTCCCCCTCTCTTGAATTTCCGGTTTGAAAGAAATTGGAGGGAGACATGCTGTAATTCCGTCAGCCTCTCTGGAGGTCCGTATCTTGGACACTGGTAAGGAAGCATCTATCATAACGAGGGAAACGTAGTGTACCTCCAATTTGCCCTGAAAATCATCTGCCCATTGAACATTGAGGTCGAACTTGTCCTTATATGACTTAAAATCGCGCGTCAGATGAAAATCGTCTCTTTCCTCTATTGCGTCTAAAGTGACCGTAATATTCTTAAGGTGGTGTTGGACTACTCCACCAGCGCCGAACTCGCTCAGGTTAAGCACTGCCATGATGCCTGCTAGAACAAGAAGGAAGCCAAGCACCTTCTTGAAGAGAAAAAACGGAATCATAGTAAACTTCCCAATTCAGCATCATCATAAGAGATGGAAATTCTGCGGTTGGGAAAAAGGCCCTCAAATAAACCTTTGAGGACCTGTTCGGTCCGCTCTCGGGCTTTTTCGTCGAAATCGTACTGGCGTATCCATTTCGGGAGTTTTTCTTGCAACTGGATACGGGCGTATTTGACGATGTCTCTCGTATCTCCCGTATCTGGACGAGTCTCGATCGAATCTGTAGCGCAGTCATCAGTAGTGACGAGCTGAGGTAATCCAATGACGCGAGGCGGAGGAAGGGTGATTTTGATAGTATCCGCATCCAATTGATAATATTGATCGGTCAATTTGGGAAGATCAATTCCGTAGCGCATCTCAAGACAGGCACGATACAGTATCGCTGTTTTACGATCTTTCCCGAGCAATCCGCCCGATAGGAACTGGGACGCTGACGTCCCCCTCCTCTGTTTCACTCACCCGTGTAATTACTTCGAAGGAGAGCTTGTATACTGTCAGTTTCTGAATATTGACAGATTTTAATACCTGGACATCTGGGCTTTGGAGTCCACGGACCGCTTTTTGTACATAGCGAGCGCCGAGCAGAACTATAACGACCAATAGTGCGCTCATTAACAGAGCTTGCTTTTTCTCGGACCAAAGATCGGCTAAATAAGCCTTCATCATTACCCCATCCGCTTAGGGTCAGGTTGCATATGGCCCAGAATCGGGTGTGGCCGGTAGGGCTCTTCCAGGGTGGCCACTTCTTCCGGGCTGAGCTTGATATTGACTGTCTCGAAGATTTCCTTGAGGTGATGCGTCTTGGTCGCGCCGATGATGGGGGCGACCACCCCCGGTGACTGAAGCACCCAGGCGCAGGCGATCTGAGTCGGGGACACGCCACGCTCTTGGGCGACTTTCTGCACCGCGGTGGCCACTTCTTCATCGCTATCGTTGAAATACATTCGGCGTGTCATCGGGTCAGTTTGCGCTCGCTTGGTCGGGCCTTCTCCCTCTACTTTTGTGCGGTTCCCGGCAAAATAGCCGCGCGCGAGCGGGCTCCACGGAATCAGTGCAACGCCCTGGTCTATGCACAGCGGATTCATTTCGCGTTCTTCCTCGCGGTAGATCAGGTTGTAGTGGTTCTGCATCGAGACAAAGCGGTGCCAGCCGTGCTCTTTGGCCGCGTAGAGTGCCTTGGAGAACTGCCAGGCGGCCATGCTGCTGGCTCCGAGGTAGCGTACTTTGCCGGTGCGGACGAGGCTATCAAGCGCTTCCAGCGTTTCTTCAATCGGCGTGGAAAAGTCCCAGCGGTGAATCTGATACAGATCGATATAGTCCATTTTGAGTCGGCGCAGGGAATACTCGCAGGCCTCGATGATATGTTTACGGCTCAGCCCCCGTCGGTTCGGGCCATCGCCCATGGGCCCGTTGACCTTGGTCGCCAGGACAATATCGTCGCGTACAGCCATTTCGCCCAGCCATTTGCCGGTAATCTCTTCGCTCACGCCAATCGAATAGACATCCGCGGTATCGAAAAAGGTAATGCCCGATTCAAGGGCGAGGGCGAAGTGTTCACGCGCCTCGTCTTCCCCGATGGTCCACTTGCGCCATTTGCCATCCCCATAGCTCATGCATCCCATACAGATGCGCGAAACCGTCATCCCCGTATTGCCAAGCTTTGCGTACTCCATGTCTTCTCCAATCTGGCTCGTGTTTTGTGCTGTGATTGAATACTGATGAATCTACTCTCCACTCATCTCAAGGGTAGAATCATCCGCTACGATTCGCTCCTCGTTCACTGTTGCCTGTATAATGGCTTGGTCATTATCAATTCTTCGTTTATCTTTTCAACCGTGAGATTCTCATCGAAGCATCAAGGAGCGCAGACATGTCGATTACCGAACATACCGTCAAAACTGACAGACATACGACTTTTTATCTTGCCGCCGGTCCCGAAGAGGGGCCGCTTGTCATCTTCGCTCACGGCTGGCCTGAGCTCTCGATAAGCTGGCGGCATCAACTGCCCGCTTTGGCCGCGCTGGGGTTTCGGGCCATAGCGCCGGATATGCGTGGCTATGGCCGCTCGTCTGTATATGGGCAACACAGCGACTATGCCCAAGAGCATATCGTCCGCGACATGCTGGAGTTGATAGACGCGCTGGGACAGGAGAAAGCCGTCTGGGTCGGCCATGATTGGGGCAGTCCGGTGGTGTGGAATATGGCGAGTCACCATCCGGACCGGTGTCATGCGGTCGCTAATCTATGTGTCCCCTACTATACCCTTGAGCGCGGGCTTGAGCACACGCTGACCCTGGTGGACCGAGACCTCTATCCTGAGGATACCTATCCTGCTGGCCAGTGGGATTATATGCGCTACTACGAAGAGAGCTTTGCCGAGTCTATCGCTCCAATGGATGCCCAGGCCTATCGATTCGTCAAACTGCTGTTTCGGAAAGGGAACCCCGAAGGCGAGGGTAAGCCGGCCATCACCTCAACCGCGCGTCGCGATCACAGCATGCTCGGCATGGCTGAGATCCCCGATTTGCCGCGTGATGCCGATGTGGTCACCGAAGAGGACTTGCGCATCTATGCATCCGCGCTCGAACGCAACGGATTCTTCGGCCCCTCTTCGTGGTATAGGAATCACCCGGTTAATGCGGCCTACGCCGAGACCGTCCACAACGACGGCTATCTCGATATGCCGGTGTTGTTCCTGACCGCCCAATACGACTTTGTGTGTGAGTGCGTCCACTCGCGCCTGGCTGAGCCCATGCGCACCTACTGCCGGAATCTGTCCGAAGAGACGATCCGCTCCGGTCATTGGATGGCTCAGGAAAAGCCGACGGAAGTCAATGCCGCTCTGGTGAAATGGCTGGCCACCACGGTCCCGAACATCTGGCCGCGGCCGCGGTGAGACTGGACTATTCCTGCTGTTCAAAAACCTCATTGGCAATGCCGGCGGCCGTCATAGCCGTCGGCCAGCCGGAGTAAAACGCCAAGTGTGTAATCAGCTCTCCGATTTCTTCCTGGGTAACGCCATTGTCCAAGGCACGCTGGAGGTGCGGACGGAGCTGTTGAGGACGGTAGGTGGACATGAGGGTCGCCACGGTGATGAGGCTGCGGTCCCGCTTGGACAAACCTGGGCGCTCCCAGACATCGCCAAATAAGACTTTCTCGGTCAGGTCAATCAGCTTGGGCGCCACTTTTCGGGCTCTTTCCCGCATGGTTGTGGCAGATGCGTTTGCCATAACGTCCTCCTTGGCTGAGTAGAGTACAATCCCCTCCAAGGAGGGGATCAGAAGTGTCTGGAGTGAGACTTACGCGACTTCAAACAGTCCGGCCGCGCCCATGCCGCCACCAACACACATGGTGATGACCACGTTCTTCGCGCCTCGCCGTTTGCCTTCGATCAGCGCATGGCCGACCATACGTGAGCCACTCATCCCGTAGGGATGGCCAATCGAGATGGCCCCGCCGTTCACGTTCAGCCGGTCGTTCGGAATACCGAGCCGATCACGGCAGTAGATGACCTGACAGGCGAAAGCTTCGTTCAGTTCCCACAGGTCAATATCGTCCATGGTCAGGCCGTTACGTTCGAGCAGCTTGGGAACAGCAAAGACCGGACCAATCCCCATCTCGTCCGGTTCGCAGCCGGCAACGGCCATGCCCCGATACACCCCCAGGGGCTGGAGCCCGCGTTGCTCGGCCTGCTTGCGCTCCATCAGCACACAGGCTGAGACGCCGTCCGACAACTGGCTGGCATTACCGGCAGTAATGAAGCTGCCTTCTCCCATGACCGGTCGGAGCGCGGCCAAACCAGCCGCGTTCGTACTCGGACGGTTACACTCGTCCCGCTCAATGGTAATTCCCTGGCGCGTGGTCTCGCCCGTCTCTTTATCGGTGAACAGCTTGGTGACGGTGCACGGAATGAGCTCGTCGTCGAACCGTCCGGCTTGCTGGGCCGCGGCGGTACGCTGCTGACTCTGGAGCGCATATTCATCCTGCGCTTCCCGGGAGAGATTGTAGCGCTTCGAGACCACTTCCGCGGTGTCAATCATGGCCATATACAGGTCCGGGGCCTGCTCCAGAGCCAGAGCGTCTTCATTACGATATTCGTTCTGGTGGTCGTTCTGGACAAGGCTGATTGACTCCAAACCACCGGCCACAACCGTTTGCATGCCATCGGCTACAATCTGCTTGGCCGCCATGGAAATGCTCATCAGCCCTGAGGAACATTGACGGTCAATGGTCTGGCCGGAGACGCTCACCGGCAACCCTGCGGCGATGCCACACTGCCGCGCCACATTATACCCTTGGGTCCCTTCCTGGAGCGCTGCGCCCATAATCAGGTCGTCGATTTCGCCCGCCTCTACCTTGGCGCGACTGATGGCTTCCTGAATAACCGGTCCGGCCATGGTCGGGGTTGTGGTGTCATTAAATGCGCCACGATAGGCTTTCCCAATCGGTGTCCGGGCAGTCGATACGATGACAGCTTCTCTCATAGCAGTCTCCTCCTCAATATTTTACGCTATCGGCAAGTCTTAGCAGTTCACACTCCTTCCTCCAACTGGCGTACAATCTTTTCTCTCGTGGGAGGGGCACTGAGGAAGGAATAGCACAATGTCTGATGTCGGGCTGACGCATATTGCTCTCACCGTCGCCAAGCCTGAACAAGGAGAGTGACTGAGAGAATTTCATCCTAGCTTCCCTTTTGGCGAGGTTTCTGAGCGGAAGGACCCCACTGGAATCAATCCCACGATAGCTTTAAGAAAAGAGACACGAATTTCCTATGAAAGATCAGTCTCACGTACCGGATAGTCAGACTCCTTTCCGGCAGTCCCCTTCCTCGGAGTACGGAAGCTGTGTGCGGGATTATCTTCAGTCTCTGACCTTTTCCCCGCTATTTCTCTTGGGCGACGCGTTGGCCGTTCTCCACGATCTGCCTGATGGAGCTTTTGATTGCTGCATGACCAGCCCGCCGTATTGGGCAAAACGCGAGTACGCCGGCGGCGGTATTGGGGCGGAGAGAAATTATCGGGATTTTATCACACATCTCGTAGATATTTTACGTGAGGTGAAACGGGTGCTGAAACCTACGGGCTCCTTATGGCTGAATATCGGCGACACTTATCTTGGCAAGCAACTCCTAGGTATTCCGTGGCGTTTAGCATTCACGCTGACCGATCAAGAGGGGTGGATTTTGCGTAACAGCATTATCTGGAATAAGGTCAAGGGTGCTCCGGACAATGCACAGGACAAGCTACGCAATGTCCATGAGAACATCTTCCACTTTGTGAAGAACCCTAAAGGCTACTATTACGATACAGACGCGATTCGCTCCAATCCAAAGAAAGCGCGCGTGGTCAACGGCGCGGTGGTATCCGCAACGGGGGTGACGGGGATTCGTTACAAGCGTCAGATTGAGCTTTCTACAGCGCTGACGGATGATGAGAAGAAGAGCGCCTTCCTTGCCCTGGAGAAAATCCTGCACGATGTCAGCCAAGGCAAAATCGCCGACTTTCGGATGATTATTCGTGGGCAACAGCGTGTCACCCATTCGGATGCCGAAGGGGTATCGGGGCGCGCCCGAGAACTGAAGGAAAAGGGATTTTACTTTCTCAAGTATCACCCGAAGGGCAGTAAGCCCTCTGACGTATGGGACATCCTGCCTGAAGATACGCAGAAACGCTCGCTCCATTTTGCCCCGTATACAGAAGATTTGTGTAAGATTCCCATCCTTGCCACCTGTCCGGTGAACGGCATCGTTCTTGACCCGTTCTGCGGCACTGGGACGACCATGTTAGCGGCGAGAAATTTAGGTAGAAAATCCGTTGGAATCGATCTTGCCGCAGAATATATAGAAGCCGCTAAGGAGCGCTGTCATTCTCTTCTATGAGTAAAATCCGTGAACTATTCGGGCGGGCGACGACTACCGGTAGCATTGATTGGCACGCGGAATCCTCGCGGCAAAACTGTCCCTTCTTAGGACGCAAATGTATCAAGATACGAAAGAGTCAACCTGCTATCTCCATTGGCCCGTGCATCGTTTCTCACGGTAAGGATAGCTTTCCCATCGTTATCTGTCCCCATCGTATTCTTGAACGGGGGCAGATATTTACCGACTGCTTCTTCCTTTTAACCGCACATGAGCCGGGAAACGAGCTTCATATTGTACCGGAGATATCTATCCCCGGAGGCAATGTTGATTATTTTCTTACATCTGTCAGAAACCAAAAAGTCATGGATTTTGTCGGTATCGAATTGCAGACGCTCGATACAACGGGAACGGTCTGGCCCGAGCGTCAACGCTTTCTCCGGGACGCTGGGCTGCACATTGATGACCCCGCTGTCGAATCAAGCCGGAAATACGGCATAAACTGGAAAATGAACGCAAAGACCATTCTGGTGCAGCTTCACCATAAGATTGAGACCTTTGAGAATCTCAACAAGCGTCTGGTGCTCGTTATCCAAGACTGCCTTCTTGAATATATGAAACGAGAGTTTCGTTTTGAACATTTCCGGCGGGCGGTCCTTGGAGATTCGATGCACATCCATTCCTACAGGATGGACGAACAGGACGATGCGACGCTTCGAATCGAGCTTGATTCTCGCTTGAGTACGGGTGCGGATGGCATTGCCGCATGTCTCGGCCTACAGGCAGGGGCTCGGGTGGCGCTGGAGGAATTTATCGCGCGTCTTGAAGGAAAGATATCAAGGGATACTCTCTTTTCTCTCGCCTAATTATCTCCCCTTGGGAGGGATGGGGCGGAGCGAATTCGAAGGGACTCTTACTCACACGCCCAGGCCAGAGAGCAGGAATCCAGCCGGCTTACCCGGCTGTATCCGGTGGCCCGAATCCCCCCCCGCCCGGCGTGTGCATGACAAAAACGTCGCCCGGCTGCATCAGCGTTTCATCGCTGCCGGCGAGTTCTTCAATGCTCCCATCTGCCCGCTCGACCGTATCCCGACCCCGTTCCCCGGCCTGACCACCGGCCAATCCGTACGGTTCGGTCAGGCGGTGGCTGCACAAGGTAGTGACGGTCATGGGTTCCAAAAACCGCAGTCGCCGGGTGATCCCCGCGCCACCGGAATACTGTCCTGCACCACCCGAACCGTGGCGGATGGCAAAACTTTCAACGTGCACCGGAAAGCGCCACTCCAGCACCTCGGGGTCGGTCATACGCGTGTTGGTCATATGACTATGCACCGCATCACAGCCCGGATGGTCAAGACCGGCCCCGGTGCCGCCGCATATGGTTTCGTAGTTTTGATACTGATCGTTGCCATACACAAAATTATTGACCGTGCCTTGTGACGAGGCGAGCACCCCGAGCGCGCCATACAGGGCGTCCGTTACGCATTGAGAGACTTCCGTATTGCCGGCGATGACAGCAGCAGGGTATTCCGGGCTGATGATAGAGTGCGGTGGGATAATGATATCGAGCGGTTTCAGACAGCCTTCGTTCAGCGGGATCGCGTCAGCCACCAGAGTCCGAAAAACGTACAGGACGGCGGCCTTACACACTGCCGCGGGCGCGTTGTAGTTGCCGCTGTGCTGGGAAGACGTACCGCTGAAATCGATGCGCGCTTGGCGGGCCGCTTTGTCCACCCGAATACTGACCTGTATCTGACAGCCGTTATCCATCGGGTAGGTGAACGCGCCATCGGTGAGGACATCGAGCACGCGGCGCACGGACTCTTCGGCATTGTCCTGGACGTGCTGCATATAGGCGTGCACGACCTCGATGCCAAAGTGCTCAACCATTTTCCTGAGTTCGTGTACCCCGGTTTCATTCGCCGCGAGCTGGGCGCGGAGGTCTGCCATGTTCCGGTCAAGATTTCGACAGGGATAGGCGCCCGAACCCAGCAGTTGCCGCATCTCCTGTTCGCGCAGTTGGCCCTGGCGGACGAAGAGGAAATTGTCGATCAGCACGCCCTCTTGGTGTATGGTGGTGCTGTCCGGCGGAGCCGAGCCTGGGGTGCGTCCGCCGATATCGGCATGATGCCCGCGTGAGCCCACATAAAACAGAATGCAATCTGCACTGGCGGTGTCAAACACAGGCGTAATGACCGTCACATCAGGTAGATGGGTGCCGCCGTTATAGGGGGCATTCAGGACATAGGCATCGCCGGGCTGCATTCTCCCCTGATTGGCCTTGATGACGGTTTTAATCGACTCGCCCATGGAACCCAGATGGACCGGGACGTGCGGGGCGTTGGCAATCAGGCTCCCGTCCGGTGCGAAAATGGCGCACGAGAAATCCAGTCGTTCTTTGATATTCACCGAGTAGGCCGTATTGGCTAGCGTCGCCCCCATTTGCTCGGCGACCGACATGAAGAGGTTGTTAAATACCTCCAACATGACCGGATCGGCTGCGGTGCCAATCGCCGCTTGCTGTGATCTTGGTCTCGTGCGGGTGAGGAGCAGGTGGCCATAGCGGTTCAGCTCGGCCTGCCACTCCGGCTCAACCACCGTGGTTGCCGTGGGCTCACAAATAATGGCGGGGCCGGGAATACGCTGGCTTGGTTGGAGCTGCTCGCGCTGAAATACCGGCGTGTCCCGCCAAACGCTGTCCATATATGCCCGGACCTGCTGAAGCGGTTGTGCCGTATTATCCTCATCCGTTGGCAGCTCGGCGTCATTGAGGTGCTCTGTTGTGCCGACCGCTTCGACCGAGACCGCCTCGGCGACCAGTTGTCGCCCCTCGACGATAAAGCCGAAGCGCTGCTTGTGAGTGGTCTCAAACGCGGCCCGCATGCCGTCGAGGTCAGCCAAATCCACTTGCAAGGCCGTGTCCGTCCCCTGGTAGCGCAGATGGACCCGTTTGTGCAGGCTGAGTCGATCGGCAGACACGCCTTGCGCAAGAATTTCGTTGCTGGCCTCGTCGCCGAGTTCCGCACAGGCCGTTTCCAATACGGGTATGGCTGAGGCTGAGAGCGGTTGTTCGATCTGTCGCTCCCGCAACGCCCGCACGTCGGCCAGACCCATCCCATAGGCTGACAACACCCCGGCAAACGGATGGAGAAAGACGGTTTTCATGCCCAGCGCGTCCGCGACCAGACAGGCGTGCTGACCGGCGGCCCCACCAAAACAGTTCAGGGTGTATTCCGTCACATCGTAGCCGCGCTGGACAGAGATTTTTTTGATAGCATTCGCCATGTTTTCCACTGCGATACGCAGGAAGCCAGCGGCCACGGCCTCAGGCGACTGGACTGCATTGCCCGTGGCGCTAGCGATTTCTTGGGCAAAAGCGACGAACTTTTGTCGAACAATTTGCACATCCAAAGCTTGATCTGCGTTCGGGCCGAACACCGCGGGAAAAAAGGTGGCTTGCAGCTTGCCCAGCATGACGTTGCAGTCGGTCACGGTGAGTGGGCCGCCGCGCTGATAGCAGGCCGGCCCGGGGTCTGCGCCGGCCGAGTCTGGCCCAACCCGAAAACGGGCACCATCAAAATGCAGGATCGACCCCCCGCCCGCCGCGACGGTGTGGATGTGCATCATCGGGGCGCGCATACGGACACCGGCGACCAGGGTTTCAAACGTCCGCTCATATTCGCCATCGTAATGCGACACATCGGTCGAGGTGCCGCCCATATCGAAGCCGATGACTTTGCGAAACCCCGCCATCGACGCGGTCCGGACCATGCCGATCACTCCACCGGCCGGCCCGGATAAAATACTGTCCTTGCCCTGAAACAGGTGGGCATCGGTCAGACCGCCGTTCGATTGCATGAACATCAGCTTGGGACCGGACTGGCGCTCCGCCTCTAGCTCTCCCGCGACTTGCTCGACATAACGCCGCAGCAGCGGCGAGAGATAGGCATCCACCACCGTGGTATCGCCGCGTGAGACCAGCTTCATCAACGGGCTGACTGTATGGGAGACCGAGACCTGCTGAAAGCCGATATCTGCGGCAATGGCGGCGACCCGTATTTCATGCGCCGCGTACCGATAGCCATGGACAAAGGCGATGGCCACCGCACGAATGCCGGCATCATAGGCGGCCTGAAGGCTCCGCCGCGCGCCATCTTCATCCAAGGGTGTGACCAGTGCGCCGTGGGCGTCAATTCGCTCTCTGACTTCGACCACCCGTTCGTACAGCATTTCCGGCAGGACAATATGCCGGGCAAACAGATCGGGCCGGTTCTGATAGCCAATCCGCAGGGCATCCCCAAATCCCTGGGTGGTCACGAACACGGTTCGGTCGCCCTTGCGTTCCAGTAAGGCATTGGTCGCGACCGTGGTTCCCATCTTTACCAGAGCAATCGTATCGGGTGGGATGGCCGTGTCACTACCGATCCCGAGCAAATCGCGAATGCCCTGGACGGCGGCGTCCTGGTAGCGTTCAGGATTGGCCGACAGCAATTTATGCGTGACCAGGGTGCCGTCAGGACGGTGCGCCACCAGATCGGTGAACGTCCCGCCGCGGTCGATCCAAATCTGCCATTTGTGTTCTTGCGAAGTTGTGGCCTGCGCATTCATGATCCGGCTGCCTCCCAGCGTCTTCTACCCGTCGAGGGTACGGACGCTATAGCCAAAGCGGGGGAAATGCACCGTGACAAGCCCGGTGCGCTCATTCCGGTGCTGAAGCGCCATACGCTGGGCGTCAATGGAAACGAGTCTGCCGACACTGGGATTGGCCCGACCATAGTCGGTTGGCGTAATGGAGACCGTCGCACCGAGGGCAGGGTCTCCGTCCAGCGTCTGACTTGGGAGAGCTGCCAAAGGGTCGCTGGAAGCCGCGACCTCCAGCGCTTCGGGCGCGGTCATCGAGGTTGGACTGCCATGGCCGTGCGCGGCTACGCGCTCCATCCACTCACGGATGATGACTGGAATAACGGTCGTGCGCTCGCCGGCAAGCTGATCCATGACCCACAGCGGATGGTAGATCACGCAATCGGCCAGAGATGGTGCTTCGCCATAGATATAGGTCCGTCCGTCGTGCAGGATGTCGCTGATCCAACTCAACTGCGGACGCAGTTGGGCGAGGTTCTTGGCTGCCGCGGCCTTCCGGTGGGCGAGCCCCGGTTCGGGTTTACCGAGCAGAGCCGCCCGGTCGGCCAGGAATTCCGGCGTGAAACGATCGGCGTCGGCCTGTTCGCAGGAAATATAATTGATCGTATTGCGCGTCAGGGTCGCGTCCGTCCAGCGCTCCAGGCCGGCAATAAATGCCCGTTGGGCGACCGGGTCCGGTCCCGGATAGAGCGTGGGTTCCGGAAAACGCCGCTCCAGTTCTTCGATAATCCGCGCGGTATCACAAAAAACGTCGGCGCCGACCTGAAGGGCCGGCGCCCGGCGGTAGCCGCCGGTGAGGGGGATATAGTCCGGCTTGGGCAGGGTAGGGGGAATCTCGACCGAGCGCCAAGTCAGGCGTTTGAGGCCCAGGACGAGACGGACCTTTTCAGAGTAGTTGGAAAAATCGTAATGATGCAGAATGAGTTCCGAGGGCATACGGTTCCTTTTTGCCTTGATCCGAAACCCATAAAGTGGCAAGGAGTAGGGGGGAATTCAAGGGAGGAAGCTGCAAAGAAAGAATCAGGAGGGGAAGCCGTATGCCAGCCGCACATTTTTTTGCCAAGAATCCTGAAGAGGTCGGTCTCGACCCGGAAAAAGTTCATGCCCTGTTTGAGCGGGCCGAGCGGGACGTCAAATCCGGCCTGCTGCCAGCCACCCAGGTCGCGATTGCACGTAATGGAAAAATCGGTGCCATGCAGACCTTTGGCAAGGCTATCCAAGGCGGGACAGAAAAACCGGCAACTGATGAAACGCGTTTTGTCATTATGTCCTCGACCAAGGCGTTCACCTCAGCCTCGGCCTGGATTCTCATGCAAGCGGGCAAACTGCGCCCGGAAGAGCGCGTGGTCGATTATATCCCCGAGTTTGGGACGAACGGCAAAGACGTGGTGACAATCGAGCAGTTGCTCATTCACACGTCGGCCATTCCCTATGCGCCGCACTGGCAAAAAGAATGGGCCGACCGCGACAGACGCCTCACTCGCTTTGCCCAGTGGAAGCTGGACCATACGCCAGGCGAGAAGTTCGTCTATCATGTGTCTGCGAATTTCTGGCCGGTCGCCGCTATTGTCGAGCACCTCAGCGGTCAACGTCTGAGCGAGTTTGTGCGGACGCGAATTGCCGAGCCGCTGGGCCTGCCTGATTTACGCTTCGGGCTGCCGCCATCCGGGAATGCGGATGTCGCTGATGTGGAGTGGGTGGGCGCAGCCCCGACCGCCGAAGAGTATGAAAAAATGGGGGTCAAAGGCTTTAACGCCACGACCAATGCCATCAATGAAGACGGGGTATTGGAGTTGAACGAAACGGTCACCCGAGAAGCCGGGTCGCCTTCGGCCGGCTGCATTACCACGGCGGGTGATATCGCCTTATTCTATCAGGCCCTGCTGAACGACGGTCGTGCCCACGACGGGACGCCGGTCTGGCAGTCTGAAATGCTGAAAGAGGCGCGGCGCGTTCGCACCGGAGATCTGCGCGACCCCTTCCTCGGCCACCGGGCCAACCGGGCCCTGGGGATTGCCGTCGCCGGCGGAGACGGCAAGGCCAATATGCGCGGCTTCGGGCGCACCAATTCCGCGGCATCGTTCGGCCATCCGGGCTTTGGCGGCCAGAGCGGCTGGGCCGATCCGGCAACGGGTATCTCGTTCGGGTTTCTGACCAACGGGTTCGACCGGCACGACATCCGTGAAGCCCGCCGGCGGGTCGCCCTGTCGAGTCTGGCCGCTTCGTGTGCGGCTGCGTAAGTTATGACGGACAGCCGGAGCAGTATCACTACGAGGTAACCTTTGCCAACCATTAGTCGATTCCACGGAATCGGTGTCTTTATGAATTACAATGACCATCCGCCCTCCCACTTCCACGCACGCTATCAGGAACAAGAAGTCCTTGTAGAAATTGAGACGGGAATTGTCCAAGGAAAGATGTCACGACAGGCATTGAGGCTGATATTCGAGTGGTCGGAGAAATACCACCAGGAGTTGCTCAGAAACTGGGAGTAGGCAAGAGAAAGAAGACCTCTTGTACCGATTCCTCCTTTAGCCTGAAGAGGAGCTATGTTTTTACACGTCTCAGCCGTTAGCTATCTCGAAGCGTATAGAATTCGTGTCGAGTTCAATGATGGGGTGGTCAAAGAAGTGGACCTGCGAGGAGAACTTCACGGTGAGGTGTTTGAACCGCTCAAAGACGTGGGTTTTTTCAAACAGGCCAGGGTCAATAGTGAGACGAACACGATTGAGTGGCCGAACGGAGCGGACTTTGCTCCAGAATTCCTGTATGAGATCGGGCAAGAGACCAAGCGCGTCCAATTGGGGGATATGGCGGACAGAGAGAGAAGCGGATGTTATGGCAAGTGACAACAAAGGTTGTCGCCCGAATATATTTCGCTACGCCACGAAGGAAGTGTCCCAGGATGCGATGATCTGCTGGCTGATCGCCTGGGCGGGCCAGAATGAGAATACTTGCGTTGATGAGGATCAGGCGGTACTGCGCGCCTGTGGTCGTGAATTCGTACAAGCGCTCCTCAATCACAAAAGGGATGACTGGGTACGGTTTGACAGGAACATCAAGGCTGAGATTCGTAAGCAGGATAAGAAAATCGACATCTTCGCTCGGATCAACGAAAGATACGTTCTTCTGATTGAGGATAAGACGATGGCGAAAGATCGCGAGGATAAGTTAGCACGGTACTACAAGGCCGTAATCACTGGAGAGACGGGCTTTGGAGAAGTTAACGAGAATAATGTCCATCCTATTTAACTCAAGACAGGGAACCAGTCTCTTGCTGAGGACAAAAAAATTGAGAAATGCGGCTATAAACTCTTTCGCCGAAAAGATTTCCTGCAGGTCTTGAAGAAATACAGTGGCTCTCACCCGATTCTCGTAGACTTCCGAGAATACCTGCGGGGAATTGAGGAACGCACCGAGAGCTACTGTAAATGGACGCGAGAAGAAGAAAACAGAGACGATAAACTCGCCTGGGAAGGGTTGTATCGGAGGTTCGAGTGTGAGCTGTGTAAGGGAACCGACGAGGAATGGATGGGCTGGGAGGACGTTTCTAATCGTTCCGGCGGTTTTATAGGCTTTTGGTGGAAACCGCTGAGTATGAACGCAGAATGTCCCCTCTACCTTCAATTGGAGGTCTCCTGGTGGAACGAATCTGGCGACCCAAAAGAAAAGCTCTGCTTCAAGGGAGATGCTGAGGGAAAATCTTCCGAAGAGCAGAGTGAGATGAAATGGAAGCTGATGGATTCTTATGTCTTTAATCGGCATCCTGTCGCTGGCGGGCGAAGTAGTCGTTCACCGAGCGGAGCAATTCAGGCCGGTCGCTTTGGAAGGGACAGCGACCTAAACGCTCGGCGACATGGGCCGCTACATAGCTGGCAAACAGATGGTAGAGCAAGGGTGAAAACTCCTCGCGCACCTCGCCGGGGACGGGTAACACCATGTGAGCATGGCGGGCGACCTGGGTATCGTCTTTGTGCGTCACGACAATAACTCGTCGGCCCAAGCCGCGCGCAGTTGCTGCTACGCTCTCTGCCCGCCAATGCGAGCGGCCCGGCGGGGCAATAATAAAAACCGGCATGTCCATCGGATAGGCAAAACGTTCAACATGCCACCACTCTTCCAAGTCCTGCCCTATGGCAAAAATCCCCGCGGCCTCGATCAGCTTTGCCGCACTGTAGAGGGCGGTGCCATAACTCGGCCCACTGCCCAGCACGACCGCAACGGGGCTTGCGGCAATCGTGTCTGCCACCTCCCGACAGCCTACCTGAATAGCGTTCGTGGTGGCGACCACAACATCGGCGAGATCAACCAGTTCCCGGCGCAGACGCTCTGCTTCTTCTTGGGCATACCTGCCTTGCCACTCACCTAACTGAATCGCCGCCAACAGCATTCCTGCCAGACTGGCTTGGTAGGTACGAATCCCTGGAGAGCGTTCTCTTTGCGGCAGTTCGACCGTAATGGCACGGTCCGCCACCTGTGTGACCGCACTGTTGGGCGTACCGGTGAGCGCCAGGGTCAACGCGCCGTGCTCTTTGGCCCGTTTAATCGCTTGCACGACGCGCTCGGTACTACCCGAGGCCGAGGTGGCAATCACCAGGGTCTGATGCTGCGCAGCGGGACGCATCCAGGCTGCGCCGTAGTCCAGAAAACGTTGTGCGCTCAGCGGCTCACAGTCCACGCCGGCCATAGCCTCAAAAGCTATTTCAGCGGCGCACGAGGCATGGTAGGAGTCCCCGTCCCCGGTGAGGTAAACCTTTTTCACTGCCTGCCATTCCGACGGCGTGAGGGCCGCCCGCACCTGCTGCTCAAACGGGTGGGTCAACCGTCGTAAGTCGCTGGCTAAGCCAGCGACCTGCCTGAACATCACCTCTGGCTTGAGTGGCTCCATCATTCCGTCCTTTTCATTCCAGTCCTCGCACGATGTCTACATAGGTCTTGACCCGCTCGACATCAATCTGTCCACCCCACCCGCCGCGTTCCAGACAGGTGCCGACAAATGCCCCGTCCGCTGCGGCCAGTAACCGTGCTGCGTTCTCGTGGTTGGTGTACCCCGCCAAAATAATCGGCAGGCCCGGCCCGGCCTTCCGCACCGAGGCGATCATTTCCAGCGTTCTGTTTTCGTCGGGAGCGCCCAACGACACCGCATCCGCCCCCACATATTTCGCGCTCCGGGCGATCTCCGCGGTCGGCTTTGGCTCGCCCAACCATTTGAAGTGCATGGAGTCGACTTCGGCAATGACCTTGACATCCCAGGCGTTGATCTTTTGGCGATACTCCATCACGTCGAGCGGATTGGCTTCGACCATGCCGTGCGCGGTCAGCGTCGTGCCCACCAGCGCGCCGGCCCGAATAAAACTTCCCCCCGCCACCTTTGCCACCGCCAACGAGGCTTTGAGCGCATTCCGCATCAACTGCACTCCGACCTGGAAGTCTGCACCCGTGGCCTGGACAATGGCGTGCACAATCAAGCCCATGGCAGTCGTGCGTGCCGGGTCGGATTCGTCTTTCACGCTGTAAATACGATCGACGGTCTGTACCAAACACCCGTCCGCTCCGCCGTGGTAGAGCGCCCGAGCCGATTCAACCGCAGTATCGAGTGTCTGGTTGAAGCTGCCGTCCTGGTAAAACAAGGTGCCGGGCAGCGGTTGCAGATGAATCATGCCCAACACGGCTTTGCGTTTGCCAAGGGTCGAAAAATCTCGCATGGTCAGCCCTCTCCACTCTCTAGCTCCGAATACGTGCCCCGCGGTGCGTAGCTCCAACTGTGGAATGCTTCTCATGCTGCTGTCAAGCCACGCAGACGAACGGGTAGATGCTGCCTGTGGACAATCCCCCGTCGGGCGCTATGTATGGGCTTCAACCGTGTAAAAAGAGGAAAGGAGGCTCCTATGGGTTTCGAGGCACTCAACGCTTGGCTCGACGCCTACGGCAATGCCTGGGAGAACCAGGACCCGGATGCTGCGGCAGCACTCTTCACCGAGGACGGGACCTACGTCTGGGGTCCGTTCGCCGAGCCGATCGCAGGTCAGCCGGCGATCCGACGTGCCTGGGAGACTGCTACCCAGAGGAACCAGGCCGGGATTACGTTCGGTTACGAACCTCTGGCGCTGACCGAAGACGGGCGGTACATCGCGCGCTGGTGGGCCGCGATGGAATCCGTGCAGGTGGGCCAATCCGTCAGAATGGAAGGAATCTTTCTGATCACACTGACCGAGAGTGGCCGGTGTCGTGTATTCCGGGAATGGTGGAACGAATATCCCCCCGCAACCGGTGCATCGGAGTTCGAGTAACTTCTGGCCGGGCGGCGTAGAGAGTGCGGGCAGACGTGACAAAACGGAACGTCCGATTTTTCTAAGACAGGCGAGGAGGTTTGAGCATGAGAAGCACGAGAACTTGGATTGATCTCAACAGCGATGTGGGGGAATCCTTTGGTAACTATGTGCTGGGACGACCCGAGGAGGTGATGCAGGGGATCAGTCACGCCAATATCGCGTGTGGCTTTCACGCAGGTGATCCAAGCTGGGTCCGTCGCTCTGTCGAGAGTGCCAAGAAATACGGTGTGACAGTCGGGGGCCATCCGGGCTTTCCCGACATGCGGGGTTTCGGCCGGAGACTTATGCACATCACTCCCCAAGAGGGCAAGGAGTATGTTGTGTATCAACTCGGGGCGCTGAAAGCCTTTGCCGAAGCAGCAGGATTGCGGCTTGAGGCGGCCAAGCCGCATAGTGCGTTTTATGTGTGGGCACAGCTCAGCGAGGAGAATACCCGAGCTATGCTTGAGGGATTTCAAGCGGTGAACCCGGACATCGTGGCCTACCTGCCAGCGCTTCCGTGCTATCCTGTCTTGGAAGTCGCCGAGCAACTGGGGATGCGGGTCGTCAAAGAGTTCTACCCAGGGTTAGGATACAAGGATGACGGAGACCTGACGTACGGGCACGGCGAGGACAGTGTGGAAGAAGCGGTACGGCTCGTTATGAGAGTTGTCACCGAGGGTAAGGTCACGACCACGGGGGGCAAAGAGCTCGCGCTTGATGCAGAAAGCATTGCCATATCGGGCGAGTTGATGCGGGCTCCGGAGATACTGCGGGCGCTTCGAGAGGCCCTGACCCGTGAGGGAGTGATAATCCGCAGTGCGCTTCATGCTGCGAACGGCCGGTAATAGGGCTGAGCTATTACGCCCCCCACCGCTGGGCGGGGCGATGACTGGAAGACCTTGTTTATCCCTACGTTTGGTGAGATGGGCAGGATGTGGGTGAAGATTCCGGGCATCCCGGGGCCACGGGGAGAGGTGTAAGCGGTGGGCGGATGGGCGGCGCGTAATCCGATACCTCCATATTTTTAACAGGCGCAAGGGAGATTAATACAATGGAAAAGGAACGAAACATTTGGATCGCTGACGCGGGCTACCTGTTCAGTGCATACCAAGACAAGGGCAAGTTCGACTACCTACGGTTAAAAAAGGTACTTGAAAAAGAGATCTAGACTCCGTTCGCCGAGAGCTTCTATCTAGATTCGACTCCAAACCCACCTACGGATGCTCAGGATAGTTTTCATACCTAGCTTAAATCTGCTCCCCCGCGAGGTCCAAAGATGAGAGTTATGCTCTATAAGCTGAAAAATATCCATATGGAATGTCATGAGTGTAATAATCAGTTCAAAAAAACTGTACAGAAAGGGGTAGATGTTGGCATAGCTACCCTCATCGTAAAACTGACCGCGCAGGACCAGTACGCGCGTCTTATACTCTCAGCAGGGGATGGCGATTTTGAAGACGCAATTGCCTTCGCATAAAGAGGAATTACACAAAGAGATATGGATTACTGGATACGAAAATAGTCTATCTCCAGATCTTCAAAGCTACGCGGATAAGGTAATTTGGCTTTCCGATATTTGGGACGAATTCAAGAAAGAATGAAGTAGGTTGGATTAGCGGAGCGCAAGCCACCCTACGGCTTACTTCCCATGCTACAAGCTCCATATGGCCAGAATCGAGCTCACCAAGGCGCTATTCGATCTCCTCGTGAGTCGCTTTTTCGCCACCTAGAGTTGGTCGTTCTGTTACCGGCGTCATCTTTAGTTCGAACAAGGCTCTCCACTTCAATGATGCCCAAATCCAGGGCGTTTCTTTTCAGGAACTTCCCAAACTGAGCATTACGAGAAGCACCCGCTGGTGTTTTTGTGTCGCTGTAATAGTGGCCCTTAAGTACTCGTAAAACGTCACCTGTGAGGAAAACATCTTTCTTAATAGAGGTGATGGCTTTTTTGACTTGCCCTAGATAGGGAACATGGCGGACAACGTCCAGATACCACCACCGCTCCGGTGGGATGTGGGTAGTCTGACGATGCTGGGAAAGGTTAAGAAATTTCAGCAAACCCCGAGAGACGACCTCCGCTTGCATGACCAGCAGCCGGTCGGCCTCGGCTAACTGTTGCCGTTCTGCTTCGCTCAGCGTTGCCTCAACATCCGACAATTGATCCCGAATCTTTAACATTTCCAGATGCTCCGCGCCGCTGACCTCGGGATGTTGTACGTCAACGCAATAATGTGTCAGCAGTCGGTTCATAGTCCAAGCTCCTTTAAGACTCTTTTCTATTCTCGAAAGTCCTGAGATAGTGTAAAGCTAACTGAGGAGTATGAGAGCCCATCTGATGAACATACAGATAGGCTGAATATCTGAAATTAGTAGGGTAAATATACGGCCCGGTCTGAATGCCGTCTGCCACGTGCACCACAGGAAGAGGGAATTCCCATGAGCAGTAAATTCTTTGATGAATTTGTCAACCAGCAAGCAGAATGGACCTCCCAACAGGAAATTGATTGGAGCAAACAGCTTGAGGAGTGGATGGAGTATCTAGATGAATTTTATAACCGAGTTAAACGCTTTTTGCAGAAGTATGTTGTCGAAGGAAAAGTCCAGATAGACTCCGGGAAAAGACAATTGCATGAGGGGTCCATCGGAATCTATGATGCTCAGTTTCTCGTTGTAACGATCGGAAGCAGCAAGATTCACTTTGAACCAATTGGAACCAACCTCATCGGTGCTAAGGGAAGAGTGGACATGAACGGTCCGCGGGGAACAGTAAGGTTTGTCCTCGTGCCTCAGAGTTCGTCAGGACCGAAAATAAGCATTCGCGTAAGGGGTCCGGGCGAAGAGCTACCTACTCAAGAGGCAAAACCGTCTATTACCGAATGGGCGTGGAAGATAGCGACCCCCCCCCCCAACATTAAATATATAGAACTGGAAGAAGAGTCTTTTTACTCGGCAATGATGGAAGTTGTAAATGGGTAGACTGGTGCGGGTGAGTTTCTCTGGTGAGAACCTCGAGATCTCTGAGATCAATCAATATTATGAAGATATCGCGGCATCGATCAGAAATTATTTTTCCACTATTAACCCACGCTATGAGGTTCGCTTCTTCGGTTACACTCTGGACGAGATCTATAATGAAATGCGCGTTACTCTTGAAGAGCACGATCACAATTCAGCCATGAATGTCCTTGCTGCCCTAGAAGCTGCGTTTCGTGTTGATTTTTTGCAACGTTGCTACAAGAGAAGAAAAGATCACCTATCAAGAGCTCTCCGAGATATTCACAAACAAAAGGGAATACGCGTGTCCTTAGAGGACGACATCTTTTCGGCATGGAAGGATAACTCGTCTGTGGCGTCCAGTATCCTCTCTGACTTGAGAGGCGCGTTCAAATATAGACACTGGTTGGCACATGGGAGATATTGGGAACCGAAATTAGGGCGGAAGTACGACTACCAGGGCATATACGTTCTTGCCAAATTAGTTTTTGACAATTTTCCCTTCGAGGGAACTCTCACGTAATACATCGTCAAAAATAAACAAGGGGTTAGGCCTTCACCTTTGCAACATAAATCTATTACCTGCCTTCACCGCCGCACGCCCGGCGTCTCTACCGGCAAGCCGCGGCCGCGCCAGGCCAGATATAATTCCAGATTCACATAGTCGTCAGCCCCGTGGGCCAGGGGTTGGGCACGAATTGCGGTGTTGCACCAGGCAAACATGCGGTGCGTCGACCCCAGTGTTTGCCAGCTCAGCCGATAGACGGGGAAGCCGCTGGTCTGTCCCTGGCTGACGACCTCACCCCGCAGGCGTTGCCCGGCATACGCATCGTGGCACTGGCTGCACGCCATGTCGAGCTGGCCGCGGCGGCGCATGAAGAATGCTTTACCCGTCTCGAAGAACGGTGCGGCCGGTCCCTCGATGTCCACATCAAGCGGCATCCTGCGTGACTGAAAACTCACAAATGCGCTGAGCGCCAACAAGGCTTCGGATTCATACGGATAGGCTTTGGCCTGGAGCTGCTCCGTGCGACAGCGGTTAATCCGCTGCCCCAGATTGATGAGTTTCTCTGTGCGAGGGTCGAATTGTGGATAGCGGGTCCGCACCCCGCGCATGCTTGTTGCCGCGTCTCCATGACAACCAGCGCACGCCTGCTGGCTGTCGCCTTGAGTCTGGCCCCATAACGCCCGGCCACGTTCGACCCATAACATCCCCGGATTGCCAAACGCGTCATCCTGTAACTGTCTGTGCTCCTCCGACAGATAGGTATAACCGGAGCGACGGCCTGCCACACTGTATGGAGAAGTCTCGCGGTGCGGACCGCTCGGATTTTGGGGAGCTTCTGCAGCCTGTGAAGCGTTCTGACGAAGGGTCAAGAGATAGGCCACAACATCTTCGATTTCCTGCGCACTGAGGATCGGCTTGCCCCGGTAGGCTTCGAGTACGGCATGCAAGCCCGCCGCCGTATGATACGCCGGCATGATGGATTGAGGGTTCAGCGCTTTGGAGTCTAGCAGGCGCAGACGTAACTCAGCAGCGGTATAGTGATTCCCAATAGTGTCTAGGGACGGTCCTACCGTACCGTGAAAGCGGCGTTCGGGCAAAAGAGGAAACGTGTCAACATCTGCCTGCCTATTGGAAGACATGTTTCCTCTTTGCGGCAGGGCATGACACACCACACAATCACCGCGCTCCCGGTCGAGCACAATGCGCCATCCCCGCTCCGCATCGCCGGGCTGGTCGGTCAATGAGACGGGAATCCCTTCATGCCGGGCCTGCGGCCCGTCGACCTGCCAATTCCCCTGGGCGTAGAGATCGTCCAGCACCAGAAGTCCGATCCAGACCTGAATGACAAAAGTTTTCCAATAGCTTCCGTGCATCGGAGCGTCGCCTCTACCCAAACGTATCGGCTGTAATATTGGCGTACCATGAGTGGGCGTAGGCCGCTTCGAGCGCGCGGGTTGTCTCCGGCGCGTCAGGCGGACTGGTTCCGCTCGACCCTGGGACAATCTGAATCGCGTCGTTTTCGACGGAATACACCGCACTGATAGAGATGCCGTAGTCAGGCGCGACAAGGCTGTAGCAGGTATTCATCAATGCCGGCGATGCAATCGGCTCGCCCCGAAGCAGGGCCACAATGGCCGCGGCGCAGACCTTGGCCTGATTATTGGCGCTAAAGGCGGATTTGGGCATGGGGTTGGCGATAGCCGCGTCGCCAATAATATGAACATTGGCATGTACCCGGGATTCAAATGTACTGCCGTGTACGGGGCACCAGCCTGTGCCGGCGTCGAGGCTGCCTGCCCGTGCAATGGCCGCCGCGCGCTGCGGGGCAACGAGGTTAGCTACCGCGGGTTTATACTCGTCAAACTCTGTGCGGACGATGCCGGCCCGAGTATCAACGTGGGTGACCCGCCCACCCTGCGCGCCGGGTACCCATTCGAGCAGACTCGGATACAGCCGTTTCCACGCGGCCAGAAACAGCCTGTCCTTAGTAAAACCGTCCTTAGCGTCAAGTAATAAGACTTTTGATTTTGGCTTGTGGGTTTTGAGATAGTGGGCAATCAAACTGGCCCGCTCGTACGGCCCTGGTGGACAGCGGTAGGGCGTCTCCGGCGCGCTGATCACCACCAGCCCATCATCCTCCATGGCCTCCAGTTGGCGGCGCAGCAGCAGCGTTTGCGAACCGGCCTGCCAAGCGTGCGGGAACACCGTACTGGCTTCAGCGTTGTAACCTTCTATTGCGTCCCAACGCAGTTCAACACCAGGGGACAAGACAAGCCTGTCATAGGCCACTGTACTACCATCACTGAGTATGAGGCGCTGCGCGATCGGATCAAGCTCCTGTGCCCGGGCGTGGACAATCTGTACGCCATAGCGTTCCCGGAGCCGCCGGTAGGTATAGGTCAACGAGGTAAGTGAACGCAGACCAACTAGGGCCGCATTGCTGAACGGACAGGTGATAAACTGACGCTGTGGGGTCACCAGCGTGACCTCCAGGCTTGGGTCAGCTAAGCGTAAATATTTTGCACAGGTCGTCCCGCCAAAACCTCCGCCAACAACGACGACCCTGGCATGGGTGTTCGCCCGCGCTCTGCCGGTCAGCAGACGAGCAAAGGGAAGGCTCCCGGCTATGCCGAAGAATTGACGGCGGGTGAAAAAAGACATCTACTGCTGTCTGCGTGGCCACATGGCCGCGAAATGGGTTGTTACTGCCTCAATGTCCGCCTCACTCAGCCCCTTGGCAATCTGATTCATCACGGTTCCCTGACGCTCTTCGGTCCGAAACGCCTGCATGGCCGTCCTGAAGTCCTCGGGTGACAGCGTGTCAAGAGCAGGAATCGCTCCCTGACTCTGCCCGTCAGGACCATGACAGGCCGCACACGCCTGAGCCCAGGCCGCGCCGCGTGTCTGAATGGGGGCCGCACTCGCTAAGGCAGGGACCGTCAGCAGACCTGCCAGCAGGGCGAAGAGCTGGCACGTATGGCGCAGGACAAGCGGCCGTTTCATTCGCTGACCGTGAGCCCTACGCGCTCGGATGTCGTGACTCCGGTGTCGTCTGTCCACACACAATCCAACTCGCCCGACACTTCAGCTGTGGTAAAAAATGAGAAATACGGATTGGCGGCAATGCCGGGGAATAACTCCGCATGGAAAACCTCCGCGCCGTTGTACACACACCGGACGGTATGTACGATGTTTTTGGGAATCTTTTGGCCCACGTTGTTATACCGGAAACCCGTTTCCATGGGATGGCGGATGAGCAAACGCACCTCAAAGACCGTTCCGCGCTTGACAACCTGAGGGACTTTGATTCTCGCCTTGGCCATGCCGAATGCCGTCCGCTTAGCTTCCTTCAACACAGGCCGCGGCCGTAACAACGACTTCCGCGCTTGCCATCCAGGCCGTGCCGTCATTCAGGACGGCAACCGCCACAACCTGCTGGGTGCCGGCCAGTCGAATCCGGGTGTGCACTTCGGCCCGTCCGGCCCGCGGCCCCAGCGAGAAGCGGGCAATAACCGGTCTGGGGTTCTTTTCCGAAAAAATATGAATTCGCTTCACATAGGCCTGTGGCGTCATCGGACTCTCGACCCGGACCCGCAGCCGCACGGAATGGCCACTTTCGGCCAGGGTGGGCAGAGTGAGTGTGACACGGCCGACCTGGGGCGTCACCCCTCCAGTTGCTTCGCGAATGAGCGGCACGAGCTTCTCGGGAAGCGCGTCTGCCGAACGCGCCTTCCTGAGCGGTACGAGTAGGCAGCCCAGAGAGCAAAGCAGCCTGACGAGTACGCGCCGTCGTGACAGGCGACTAGGCCGGGCGTAAATCATGATTCTTTAACGGCAACGAACGAATGCGCTTGCCAGTTGCCGCAAAGATGGCATTGCACAGCGCCGGCGCAAGCGGGGCCATGCCGGGCTCGCCCGCGCCGCCCCAAAAACCGCCGGTCGGCTTGAGGACTACCTCAACCGTGGGCATCTCGGCTATCCGCATCATCCGGTAGTCATGAAAATTTGACTGTTCAACCCGGCCCTCCTTAATGGTGATCTCTCCGTACAGCGCGGCTGTCAGGCCGTAGACGACACTGCCTTCGAGCTGGGCCCGGACCGAATCGGGATTGGCCACATAGCCGCAGTCAATACCAATAACCACGCGATGGATAGTCAACTCACCTTCACCATTAACCGAGGCTTCAATCACTGCCGCGGTATAGCTCCCGTAGGAATCCTGTACGGCAATCCCGCGGTGGACGCCTTCCGGTAGAGGGCTGTCCCATCCGGCTGCCTCAGCGACCGCGTCCAGAATGGTCAGGTCCTTCGACGCCTGGGGAGTCTGGAGGAGTGTACGTCGAAATTGGTAGGGGTCCTGCTCGGCCGCATGGGCTAACTCATCAATAAAACTCTCCCGAAAGAACGGATTATGGGTATGCGCCACAGCTCGCCACGGTCCTGGCGGCACGTGGGTATTGCGCATGGCGTATTCCATATGCATGTTCGGAAAGGTATACGGCGCGTCGGCAAAAGTCCGAACACCGACGATATCAACCCCGTCCCGAATCAGATGGGGGCGGACTTCACTGAAAATTGACTGCTCGGCCTGCCGCACGGTCCAGGCGGTTGGTTCCCCGACCGCGTTGAGCGCGGCTCTCATGCGAACCAGGGCTACCGGTCGATAGCGACCGTGCTGGATGTCCTCTTCTCTGGACCAGATCAATTGTACCGGGGTGCCGGGCATGGTCTTGGCAACCCTGACGGCCTGACGAACAAACTCGATGTGCATTCCGCGCCGCCCAAAGCCCCCTCCAAGATGAACCTTGTGGACCTCGACCCGACTCACCGGAACGTCTGCGGTTTCAGCCGTCACGGCCGCGGTAGCCTCACTGTTCTGGGCCGGTGCCCAGACGTCAACCCGCTGATCCGTATACAGCGCCGTACAGTTCTGGGGTTCCATGGTGGCGTGCTCAAGATAAGGGGCATAATAGTCGGCTTCGATGGTTGTGGCCGCGCTGGAAAATGCGCTTTCGATATCGCCTTGCTGACGTGAGACCGGCGCTTTTTCGAGTTCTATACCCTCGCGCAGAAACTCCAGGATGCTGTCGCTGCTGACCTGTGAATGCTCACCAAAATCCCACTCAATCGGAAGCGCGCGGAGCGCCTGCTGCGCGTTCCACCAGCTTTCTTTGGCAACGACGACGACCGCGTCTTCCAGGGGAACGATCTTGACCACCCCGCGCATGTCGGCAATTTTTTTGGCATCCGCGCTTTTCAGGCTGCCGCCGAACACCGGGCACTGGGCAATCGCGGCATAGACCATGCCGGTCAGCCGCGTATCGATCGCAAAGGCGGTCTTGCCCGTCACCTTACCCGGGATGTCAAACCGTGCGGCCGGTTGGCCCAAAAGGGTCCAGTCTGCGGGGTCTTTGAGCGGTGGATTTTCGGGAATATCGAGCATGGCCGCCTCAGCCGCTACCGCTCCAAAGCTGACCTGCCGCTGGGTTGGGGTATGGGTGATGAGGCTGTTCTCGGCGACGCATTCCGCGGCCGGCACACCCCAGCGCCGCGCGGCCGCGGTGGTCAGCATCAGGCGGGCCGCGGCCCCGGCGGTGCGCAGATACTCCTGGCTGTCACGGATCGACCGGCTACCACCAGTCAGCATGGTCCGAAAAATACGATTACGCCGCAGATGTTCGCTCGTTGACGCATACTCGGCCTGGACCTTGCTCCAGTCACAGGCTAACTCTTCGGCAACCAGCATGGGCAGACCGGTAAAGCTACCCTGGCCCATTTCCACCCGTGCGACGCGAATGACGATGGTATCATTCGACCGAATCAGGACCCAGGCCGTCACTTCGGGACTGGTCTCAGCCGCCTGCTCGGCCTCGGCGACAGAAGACTTGGGAAGCGTCACTTCCAGCAGCAGTCCGCCCCCGACTGCAGCCGAGCGTAACAAAAACGAACGACGGGACATATTCGATATCTGGTTCATGGGCGCGTCCTTATCCCTTCATCCCGTTGTCCGGGTTGGATTTTTTGGCGGCAGTATGAATGGCGGCCCGAATACGCGCATACGTCCCGCAACGGCAGATATTCGTCACGGCTTCGTTGATGTCGGCATCGGTTGGCTGAGGTTTTTTCTTCAGCAGCGCGGCGGCTGACATAATCATGCCGGTCTGACAATACCCGCACTGCGGCACCTGATGTTCAATCCATGCCTGCTGCAAGGGGTGGCTGCCATCTGTGGAGAGCCCTTCTATGGTCGTAATTTTTTTGCCTGCGGCAATAGAGACCGGCATGACGCAGGAGCGCACCGGTTCGCCATCCAGATAGACGGTGCAGGCTCCACACAGGGACATGCCACAGCCGAATTTCGTTCCGGTCAACCCCAGGATATCGCGCAACACCCACAGCAGCCGCATGTCTGAGCTGACATCAACGCTGTGTTCCGTTCCGTTCACGGTCAGGGCAATCATGCAGCCTCCTTTTTCCTCATCAGTACGCTTTACCGCATAGCTTGAAAGACCACAAATCGTCTGTCAAGCGTAGAAGTGTGACAGATGAGGATGAAGAAGAACAAGCCGTCTAAATTAAGGGGCAAAACGCCATGAGTAAGCCAGGAAGCAGGATGCTGAAGAGTGCCCGGCAGGCTTTAGCCTATGCAAAGGGGACAGCCGAAACGCACCAGTACGGTGTCCATATTCCAGAGAGACTTGATGTGAAAACATCCGGGGGAAGGTCTGCGTGTCGCAGGAGGAATTTGCGCGACATTTTGGGGTGAGCAAGCGCACGGCGCAGGGCTGGGAGCAGCACAGACGAAGCCCGTCCGGCCCGTCGCGAGCCTTTCTGGTCGTTATCGATCGAGAACCGGAAGCTGTGCCCGAGCGCTCTCTGCTTCCGCACCGGCTCAGTGAGCTTGGGAGACTATAGACGCTCTCCCTCCATGGAGGCCTTACGTCGGGTCGCCTGTGACATGGAACAGCCGTGCGACTGGTGTCGGGTAGCTCCCGATACCAACGGCAAGTAAGCAGGACTCTCACAACATCTCTGTGTGGTAGGTTCACGGCCCGGCAACTCACCGGGTGCACGACTTCACTATAAAGAGGCGTGAATATGCGTAGAAGTATTCTGGCAATAACCGTTGCCGCTGTCTTGGTGGCTTCGTTGACCCAAGCTGCCGTGCTTGATATTCCTGGGCATGGTATCACCCTATCGGGCATTGGAGTGATTTCCGGCTGGAAGTGTGAGGCCAACGGACTGCTCACGGTCCGCTTTGACGGCGACGACCCTATTCCGTTGTTGTATAGCAGCGAGCATCGTTGCGGATGCGACGCAGGAGACCGAAGAATTCACTACACGCAAACCCGACGTCGTTGCGATCGGCAGACTCGGGAGGTTAAGGGGATGATAGGGGGCACAAGGTCCACAGAGGTAGGCATAGACTGCCAGCGCAACGAAGCCTCAAATCAGATGAACGAGATTCACAATGATTCGTACTATTGAAGCCACAATCGACAAAGACGGGAGTGTCCATTTGTTGGCGCCGGTACAGCTTCCTAAAGCTCGGCGTGCGATAGTTACTATTCTTGAAGAAGAGCCGCGTACAATCCCATCAGCGGCGCTACTCAGCGAAGAATCACTTGCCAAAGACTGGAACCGTCCAGAAGAAGATGAAGCGTGGAGCCACTTAGACCAAGCTCAGTAGTCATTGTCAGATTCCCGTTTTCTGACCTCTCTGCCTCGAAACTCCGGCCCGCTCTTGTTATCGCAATCTTGGATCGTGACGATCTGATTCTTTGTCAAATTACGAGTAAAGCGTATTCAGATCCGCTGGCTATAGAGATTCAGTGGTAAGGACTTCGAGTCTGGCTCACTTAATCGAACCAGCTATATTCGTCCGGGTAAGATATTCACTGCGAATACGTCGATTGTGTCGGACAGCATTGGTGAATTGAATTCACGAGCTTTTGAATCTGTACGACAAGCACTCACGAAGATTGTGAATGGTACACCTGCTGAGTAGTCACTGTTTCACTCCTCCGATGATGGCCAACCTACTTACATTCATGCTTACTCGGCGGCACGTCCAGGGCAGGGTTGCGTTCAAAAAAGCCAACCGGCATCAGACTGAAGCCGGCATACTCGACGGGCATCACCGGCCAATCCTCGGGCCGCGGAATATGCGTGAGGCCAAAGGTATGCCAGACGACGATGTCGGTGTTCTCGATATTGCGTCCACGTGAACAGCTCAGCAGGCCCTCACCACCGGGGCTCTGGAGCGTCATGTCGCCAGCCGCGCTGAGTTCGTCAGGCGCAAACGCGGTGACCCACAGATTATGCTGGGCAAACCCGGCCCGTTGCCCCACGTAGGAGTCTGCCTGGGCAAACAGGGTAGGTGTTGCGCCGGCAACCAGCTTATAGCCGACTGGGACCCCCAGCCGGTTTGTCCGCTGCGGGTTGACAATCTTCCAACTCCGGCTGGCCTGCGGGGCAATATCCCGCCGTGCACCATCTTCGGATGCCAAGAGGGTCGTCTTGGCGCGGAACTGGGTCCCGTGCGGATTATCCGGCCCGCGCAGACCGGGTTCGACATCGACCTCGTAGACCGAGTTGTGCTCACCGTCCACATCAAAATCGAGCCGGAAACAGAACAGATGCTGGTGAATCGGAGAGGCTAGGTTGGGCGCAATGAGCGGGGCGAACTCGGGCTGCTCGGCCCCGGTTTCAACCGCGCTGACGCCGACGATGCCGGTCAGCTTGACCTCCATCTGAATCGTGCCGTCCAGGTATAAATACCAGAAGAAGCCGTACTCATAATTCCCGACCGTAAAGAATGAGCTGATTACTAAACGCCGCGAGCGTCGGACTTCCGTGGTCGCGGACAACAGGTCCCGATGCTTCCACAGCACGCCGTAATCTTCCTCATGCATGCAGATCGCGTTTTCGACCGTATAGACGGACCCGTCGGCCAGCAGCATGGGCATATCAAAATAATAGATTTCACCCAGACAGTCGCAGCCCAGGCTGAGCGAATTGGCCAGATTGCCCACGCTCGCTTCGCTGGCATCCAGCACATGCTTCCAGGTGTGCATGGGGTCGTGGTCGCCATAGGGCACCACCATGTCCGCCAGCGACGCCCGATACAGGATCGACCGTCGCTCCCCGGCGTCGTCATAACTCAGGGTGTGTAAAACCAGGCCGTGCTGGGGGTGCATGGCGACCCGGAACGACCACTTCTGCCATTCCACCGCGTACCCATCGACGCGGAAACTCGGCCCTTCGGGCTGGGTAATGGCAATGGGTTTCAAATCGGTCCGTAGCGAAGGCTGATGGCTGGCCTCGTACCGCCCGCTCTCCGGTGGCAGGGCGGTCAGGCCGTGGTCTTCCAGATGGACCACCCGGCCCGCGGTCAGGTCCACATGAGCAATCAGACCCTGGAGCGGGCGGGCATAGCCGTTGTCGGTCTTGTCTTCGCGCACGAAAGCAATCGTCCGGGCCAGACGATGGGTCGAGTCCACGCCATCAGGGAGAGGGCCACTGCCCGGCCACATATCGATTTGCACCCGGCTCACGTCCTCAACGCCGCGCCGTTTCACCGCGGCCTGCCAGGCCGGGTCGGCCTTGGTGATCTTGATCGATTGTATCAGGTCTCGTCCCCCAAACGGTACCTGTCCGCTGCTGAGGCGCTGCACTTCAAGCAGCTCTCCCGTCGTGATATTGACCCGCGCTGCAAAACTGCCTGCCTGCCTGCTGTTGGTGTACTCGTCCACCCCCAGAAAGCGCAGCACCCGAGTAAACGGTGCGCCTGGGGTAAAGGTCTTGACGGCCTCTTTGGGCGGCTCCACCAGATTGACGCTGGAGAAGGCGATCCGGCCCCTCAGCTCGCCCGAGCCTGTGAGGATGGCCACGCCGCGCTCAATCTCGCTCCGGCTCAGCGGGTCCAGGGGATGCGTCGGGACAGTCTGTACCTCGTCTTGCCGTATATCCTGTATGGCGCTGGTCATGCGGGTTTCTCCTTTGTCAACGTGACATATTATTGATGTGCCATCAGGGCGACCCGTTCAGCGTCCGCCCGAAATATCGTAGATCGTCGTGGTGACATACGAGGCCTCATCCGTACAGATCCACACCACCAGATTGGCGACCTCTTCGGGTTCGCAGATACGCCCCAGGACCGTCTGCGCCTTGGCTATGGCTTCGGCCCGTTCAATGCCGATACTCGCGTCAAAAATCTCCGTCCGGGTAATTCCGGGCCGCACGCAACAGACCCGAATCCCCTCAGGCCCGACTTCCCTGGACAGACCCATGGTAAAGGAATCAAGTGCGCCTTTGCTGGAGGCGTAGACCACATCACCGGGCAGCCCGCCGTAACGCGAGGAAATGGAGCCGACATTGACGATCACGCCTCCGGCGCCACCACGTTTGGTGGACATGCGTTTAATGGCCTCGCGGGCGCTCACGAACACGCCAAAGATATTGAGACCAAAAACCCCCTGGATACGCTCCAGTTTGGCGTCGACGACCGCGGTCTCATAGTCGATTGCGGCATTATTCACCAGGGCGGTGACCGGGCCGAGTTCGGCATCGGTCCGGCGAAACAGCTCAATAACGCCTTCTTCCGTTCCCACATCGGCCTGCACGGCAATCGCCCGTTGCCCGGCCTGCATCGCGTCGTGGACCACCTCTTCGGCCCGGTCTTTGGCGCGGGCATAATTGACGCATACGTCAAACCCGGCCCGTGCCGCTCGCCGTGAAATAGCGGCTCCAATACCGCGACTTCCGCCCGTCACGATTATGACACCCGACATGAACAGTCTCCTTTATGTCAGAGGGAAATTGTTAGCAGAGAACTGCCATCGGCCTGGACGGTCAGCCGGTCATCTGGGTTGACGACCACCGTGGTCGTGGCGAACTCAACAATGGCCGGGCCGGTGAGCTGATCCCCCGCCGCCAGCGCGTTGCCCTGATAAATCTCGGTTTCCACCTCGGCATTGACCCCTGCCATATAGGCCATGCGTCGGCTGGTCGGTTGTGGCCGGCCCGCGGACTGTGTAGCCAGCCGTCCCTCAGGGGCGGGTCGGTTGCCCGTGGCGGCAATGCGCCAGTGCAGGCACTCAACGGGCTGGTCGCGCATCGAATAGGTAAATCGTCGCTCGTGCTCATCATGAAAGTCGGCTTCGAGCCGACGCAAGAGATCTGCGTCAATCGGCCCTTCGGGCAGCGGTACTGTCAGGTTGTGGACCTGGCCCGGATAGCGTCCCTCCAGGTGTCGGGCGAACCGAATCTCTTCGGGCTGAAAGCCTTCCTCCTCAAGATGGGAGCCGCCCTTGGCGATCAACTCGTCAAACACCTGGGCTATGCCCGTGGCCGCGCCCGGCTGATTCGTATAGCAGTGGTGGAGGCGCACATAGTCGTGCCGTACCGGCGTGACCGCCATACCGAAGGCGCACAGCCCACCCGCGGAGCGCGGAATCAGCACCTCGCCGATCTCAAGCATGCGGGCCAACTCGGCCGCGTGCAGGCCACCCGCGCCGCCGCCCGCAACCATGACATAGTCGCGAGGATCGATGCCGCGTTCGATTGAGACCGCTCGGATGGCCGAGGCCATATTCGAGTTCACGATGGTCAGGATGCCGGCCGCGGCCTCACGAACCGATAGACCCAACGGCGTGGCAATATGCTCGGCAATAGCCCGCTGCGCCAGGTGCTCACTGAGGGAGCGCCGCCCGCCCAGAAACGCACCGGACGACATCCGCCCAACGGCCAGGTTGGCGTCGGTGACTGCGGGCGCACGGCCACCCCGGCCGTAACAGGCCGGACCCGGTTGGGAACCTGCACTCTGCGGCCCGACCCGTAGCGCCTTGCCGCTGTCGAGCCAGGCAATGGAGCCGCCGCCGGCGCCGATCGATAGCACCTCAACCCCATTCACTCCGATGGGCTGATGCGCGACCCGGATATCGGTTGACATGACCGGTTCGCTGTCGCGCAGCATACAGACATCGAAGCTGGTCCCGCCCATGTCGATAATGATCAGCCGGTCGGGGGCCTTGGTATCCGAAGCGTAGTGCGCACCCGCGGCCGGGCCGGCCGCGGGACCCGAGGCCACCGCGTTGACAGGCCGCGCCAAAAGGTCCTCAACCGATGCACAGCCGCCGTTGACCTGCATGATCTGCGGCGGATGGGGCAGGCCGCCGGCTGCCATCTCCTTTTCAAAGGCGCGCAGATAATCGCCGATGATGGGCGCGATATAGGCGGACAGCACGGTTGACGAGGTGCGCTCCCACTCCCGAATCTCCGGTAAGACATCACAAGAACACAGCACGTCGACGCCGGGCAACTCCTCGCGCACGATTTCGGCGGTTCGTTTTTCGTGGCTCGGATCGACGATGGACCACAGATAGGCAACCGCCACCGCTTTGACACCGTGGGCGCCGAGTCGCTGAGCCGCTACGCGAACGGCCTCTTCATCGAGCGGCAGGACCTCGGAGCCGTCCGCGCCAGTACGCTCGGGAATGCCCAGGCGTAAATAGCGCGGAATAAAGTCCTCGGGTTTCTGGAGGTGGATGTTGAATCGCTCGGGCTTCCCGCCCCGGCCCAGATACAGGATGTCCCGGAGCCCTTGGGTACACAGCAGGCCGATGACCGGACCGTTGCGCTGTATCAGGGCGTTGGTCGCCATGGTCTGGCCATGAACCAGAAACTCGGTCTCATGCAAAAGCTCTTCAACCGTGGTTCCTGCTTCTTCGGCCATGCCGGCGAGACCCCGCGTAATCGCTAGCAGCGGTTGGTCAGGAGTCGAGTCTTCTTTATAGACGTGGAACCTGCCGTCGTCGCGCAGCAGGACCACATCGGTGAAGGTGCCGCCGATATCGATGCCGACTCGATGCCCCATATTTACGTCTCCTGCGGCGTAGCGCTGAAGTTCCGGGCAATAGTTGGGGCTTCGAGATAGCGATCGCTGGGACGCATGCTCTGCTGCGTCCAGGTGCCGGCCGCCGGAGCGGTGGGCTCGATCATCGGGCGCTCGTTCTTTCGCATTTCGGCTCGGAGTTGCTCGGTTGCGGCAACGTCGAGGCTGCGCTCCAGGTCGTCCTTGACGACCACACCAAACACGTTGCGGGCCGTGTCTTCGCTGATCCACTCGTCCCGCAGGTCGCGGCGCACCTGTTCCGGGTCGCGGTCGAGCGGGTTGCCCCAGCCACCGCCGCCCGCGGACACCCCATTCCAGGTCTCGCCTTCGCGAATCAGCAGTTGCCCCGCGGAGGAGGTGAACGTCCGGCGGCCATCCGCGTGCTCGATATAGATGCCGCCGCCCGGGCTCATGGTGCCACCGTTCACCCCGTGCGGCGGATTCTTCAGGCCCTCGCCAAAGCCGACGCACTCCATGTCGCCGGCAATCGGCCGATAGCGTGTACGCAGCCCGGGGCCGCCGATCCATTGGCCCATGCCCAGGGCGTCGGTCTCAATCTCGTTCTGCTCGACGCGGATCGGATACAGCAGCTCCAACTGCTCGATCGAGGCCGAGGTAAGCCCGCCCATGCCGGCAATGGTACACAGGACCGGCCATCCATCGGCGTCTTTTGCCGCACCCTGGCCTCCGCCGCTGTTGAACAGCATGCAGCCCCACTCCTTCCCGGTTCTCGAATCAACCCCGTTGAAGTTCGGGACGTGGGCGGTATGCGCCCCGCCCGCGGGCACGCGCTCGGGAATGGCCTCGGCCATGGCGATATTGATGACCTCGTGCATGGGGTCGGCCGGATTCTGGGTTGCCCCTGCAACCGCGGCCGGCCACTTGGCCAAACAGATGGTGTTGTCGTCGGCGTCGGCACTGATGTGTTGCAGCACGCCGTGGTTATGCGGAATGTCCGAATCAATATAGTACAGGAAGGGGATCGTTGAGGTCGCCATCATGACCGCATAGGTGGCGTTGAACGAGCCGGTGGACGGCGGCCCACCGCTGTAATGCACGTGGATATCCGCGCCCTTCTTGGTGATGGTGGCCCGAATCGGAATATCGGTCGCCCCATTGCCGTCGGTGTCGGTCCAGGTCTCACCGTGGTAGACGCCGTCGGGAATCGAGCGGAACTCCTCAGACGCGCGCTGGTCGGCGTAGTCCATGAGCCCGTCGCTATAGCGCACCACCTCGTCGCGGTCGTACTGCTCGCACAGCTCGATCAGACCCTTGCGGGCCACGCCACAGGCCCCAAGCTGGGCGCGCAGGTCGCCGTGCAGGGCGTCCCGATAGCGCACGTTGGCGAGATACAACTCGACAATATCGTGGCGTTCGACCCCGCGATCGACCAGCTTGGTCGGCGGAATGACAATGCCTTCCTGGAAGATGGTCTTGGCCGCGGGCACAATGCTCGACGCCTCAATGGCGCCGGTATCGAGCTGATGGCCGCGCGCCACGGTCCAGAACACATGCTTGCCGTCCACGAAAACCGGCTGAGCCGTCACCAGGTCCGGGATATGGGTGTTGCCTCGATAGGGGTCGTTCGACATATACACGTCGCCGTCGTGGATATCGTCTTTGAACACGGAGACGATTTCCATCAGCAGGGTCCGAATGCTGTTGCAGTGGATGGGCAGGCAATCGGCCATGGTGACCTGACGCGGGCCGCTGGCATGGGCGTCGTAGATCATGCACGAGTAGTCGCGGGCCAGGGCGATGACCGAGGTCCAGGCCGTCTGCTCCATCGCCAGGGTCATCTCCTGACCAATGGCTTCAAAGCGGTTTCGGATCACACTAAAAGTGATAGGGTCGAACGCTGCCTCCGTGGGCGGCAGGGGGATGGCATCAATCTTACTGGCCGTTGCCATAGGTGTACTCCTTTACGAAACGGTTTTACACACAGACCGGACTACCGCGGGAACGTGTCCGAATCGTAAACGCTGAGGCATGAAGAATCAATGCGTTTTTTCGCTGCTCCCCAGCCTCCCTTTGTCTCTTTGGTGTGTGAACGCTATAGTCCGAACCCATAGGAGGTATGGCGATGCGACTTGGATTAGTCACCGGATACTCAGGCCCAAAAATGCAGCACACCATGGAGGTGATCCTTGAAGCCGAACGGCTGGGGTTTGACTCGGTCTGGACCGGTGAGGCCTGGGGATCGGATGTCGTTTCTTTTCTGGCCTTTGTTGGCGCGCGCACGTCAAAAATCAAGCTGGGAGCGGGAATCTTACAGATGCAGGCGCGGACTCCGTCCATGACGGCCATGACCGCCATGACGCTTGATGGTTTGACCAACGGACGCTTCCTGATTGGATTAGGGCCGTCGAATCCGCAGGTCATTGAAGGCTGGCACGGCGTGCCCTATGGCAAGCCGCTCCAACGCTATCGGGAGTATGTCGAAATTTTGCGCAAAATCCTGGTTCGTGAGGAACGGCTTGAATTTGACGGCCAGGAATATCAGATTCCGTACGCCGGGCCGGATGCCAGCAGGTTGGGCAAGCCGCTGAAGAGTATTCTCCATGGCCGGCACGATATGAAAATCTATACCGCCTCAATCGGTCCCAAGGGGATTACGCTTGCGGCGGAAATTGCCGATGGCCTGCTCCCGGTGTGGATGAGCCCGGATTGGGGCGAATCGTATTATCTCCCGCACCTCGAAGCCGGATTTGCCAAAGCCGGGAACGGCAAAAGCCGCCAGGATTTTGATCTCGCCCCGTATGTGACGTGTGTGCTGGGGGACGATCTGGACCAATGTCGCGCCCCGGTCAAAGCCAGTCTGGCCTTGTATATCGGCGGCATGGGAGCCCGCACCAAGAATTTCTATAACAGCTATGTCCGAAACTTCGGGTATGAGGGGCTGGCCACAACATTGCAGGATTTATACCTCTCGGGCCGGAAGGCAGAAGCGCAAGCGGCCGTACCTGACGAGCTTGTTGATGCCGCCGCCCTGGTCGGTCCCAAGGGGCGTATCGCCGAGCAGCTCACGCGCTGGAAAGCGTCACCCGTCACGACCATGATTATCGGCACGAATCAGGTCGAAGCCCTGCGTGTCCTGGCGGAGTTGTGTCTGTAGCACGCCGCATTGTGAAATTGAACGAAAATCACACTGGTAGAAAGCTGACATCATGAAACTCTATGTGGTTCCCGCTGCACCGAACCCCACGAAAGTGATGCTGTATATTGCCGAGAAAACGGCCGCCGGGACTGAGATGGATGTCAAACAGGTCCTTGTCAATACGCTCAAAAATGAGCAAAAGAGCGAGGCTCATCTGGCGCGCAATCCGTTTGGGAGTCTGCCCGTGCTGGAGGTTGCGGACAATGACTACATTGTCGAATCTCTGGCGATTATTGAGTATTTGGAAGAGTGCTTTCCCCAACCGGTGATGTGGGGTACTGAAACGCGTGAACGTATAGGCGCGCGTGAGCTGGAACGTATCGCCGATCTCCGTGTGCTGCTTCAAGTCGGACGTTATGTCCATGCCACGAAATCGCCTATCGGCCTTCCCCCTAATCCTGCGGCTGCGGCGCAGGCCAAGCAGGCACTACCGGTTGCCTTTCAGTACTTTGAGAATGTTTTAGCTGACGGTCGCGCCCTGCTCTTAGGCGATCGTGTATCGGTTGCCGACTGCACCCTTCAGGCCGCCTTGCAGTTCATGCGCTTTGCCAAGTTTGATCTCATCGCAGACTATCCACATATCATACGCTGGGACGCTGCGTACCGCCAACGTGTGGCGGCGAAGGCGGTGTTGAAATTCTAAGGGCGACACTACCGCATTGTCACCCTCTTCCACCTACGAAAAAGGGCTGAATGAGGAGGAGAAAGTTCATGAAGATTGGGATTTCACTGCCAGTGAGAGAGCTTCAGGGCGATTTGGGAGCGATCCGGGCATTTGCCCAAACGGCTGACGAGTTGGGCTATACGCATTTGCGCGTCCCGGATCAGGTCCTCCGGCCCGAGAGTGGCTATGTGCACGAGCCGCTGACGTTGCTGGCCTATGTTGCAGCAATCACGCAGAGGATAGAACTGGTGCCCTCGGTCATTGTTCTACCCTCACGTCAAACCGTGCTGGTGGCCAAGCAGGCCGCGGAACTGGATGTGCTGTCCGGTGGTCGCCTGCGTCTCGGCATCGGCGTTGGTCCCAGCGCGGAGGAATACCACGCCCTGGGTATGGACTTTCAGACGCGGGGGGATCGCTGCGAAGAACAGATGACCCTCCTCAAGCAACTCTGGACGCAACCCACGGTCGAATTTGACGGACGCTGGGACACGGTGTCTGGGGCCGGCCTGAATCCGCTGCCGATCCAAAGGCCGATCCCCCTATGGGTTGGCGCGCAGAGTGTTCCCATCTCGCGTATCCGACGCCGGATCGGACGTCTGGCCGATGGCTGGTTTGTGCTGTGTACACCGGAAGAGTTTCCAGCCATACAGGCCGATATTCTGCGCGCGGTCGAAACGGCCGGTCGGAGTCCGCAGGATATCGACACCGAAGCCGGTATAGCTGTGGTCGGTCCCCGCGAAGCGGAATGGCGCGACCGGGTGTCCGGGTGGCGGCGGGCCGGCCTCAGTCATGTATGTTTACGCACGCTCGGGGGCGGTCTGGATGCGCAGGGTCATCTGGACACCATGCAGCGCGTGTATGCTGAGGTGCCCAGAGACTGAGCGGTGGGGAGGGCGGTCAGCGGCTAGTGGTCAGTCCCTTCCCCCTTGAGGGGGAAAGCTAGGATGGGGGGAGGCCGCTCTTGGCAGTGCGCTTCGGCCTAATTCCAGTCTCTAGGCTTCGTCCTTGGGGCCAAAGGAATCGGTCGTGATCCGGCGCGATTTGAACTTCCACTCGCCGTCAACTTTGGCGTACTCGTCGTTATACCAACCCTTCATTTCCCACTTTTTGCCCTCGCGGTTCATGTGGACTTCCACATAACACGTCCCCGTGGCCTGATCCGGCCCGCTCAGTTCAATGACGTGGTTATGGATGAAGGGCCGGGGCTGCATCGCCAAGCCACCCTTAATCATGGTGCGCAAGCCGTCATGCCCCTGCGCGCCCGGCAGGCTGGGGTCGTCGGTCGAGAACGAGCCGTCTTCGGTAAAGAGGTTGACGTATCCGTCCAAATCCTGTTGCCACACACAGTGACAATACTGCAAAGGCAGGTTGCGAATCGCTTCGCGGTCAACCATTTCTTGCATCTGCGCCTCAAGACTTTTGTCTGCCATGTTCTCCTCCTTTTTTATTCTCTCTCCCTCCGAGAGAGGATGTTGTCGCGTTTATTCCCCCTCCGTCCGGGAGAGAACCAGGGTGTTGTCATCACTCCGGCAGAAACGATGGGCTGCCCGTTTTGGCGGTTTGGCCGCCGTCGGCGACAAACGCCGCGCCAGTCACAAACGAGGCCAGATCAGAGGCCAGAAACAGGATCACATTGGCCATTTCTTCCGGTCTGCCCAGCCGCCCCATGGGGATGACCTCATCGAACTTCTCGGCAAACCCCGGTAGCTCCAGGGCCGGTGCGATCAGCGGCGTGTCGATGGCACCCGGACAGATACAGTTGGCCCGGATGCCGGCGCGGGCATACTCAACGGCCACCACTCGGGTGAGATTGATCACGCCGGCCTTGGCGGCGTTATACGCGGCAATGCCGTAATCGGCCCGCAGACCCGAAATGGAGGCGGTGTTGACGATGGCTCCGCCGTCGTTCTGGCGCATGACCGGAATCGCCTTTTTCATGGCGTGAAAAACGGACGACAAACCCAGGTCGATCGTCTTGTCCCAGACGCTGTCGTCCAGGTCAGCGGTGCGGGCCATGACCGTACTGTCAGGCCGGGCCGCAGGCAGCCCAAAGGCATTATTGTGCAGAAAATCGAGCCGGCCAAAGGCATCCGTCGTGGTCGCAATCATCCGGTCGAGGTCGGCCTGTTGGGTCACATCGGCGATGACCGCCATGGCCTTTCCGCCCGCCTCCGTGATCTCGGCGACCACCGCGTTGGCGTTCTCTGCGTTAATATCCGCGACCGCAACCGCCCCGCCGCGCTGGGTAAATCCCATTGCGGTCGCGCGGCCAATGCCCGAGGCCGCACCCGTCACCAGGCCGACTTTACCGCTAAAATCCATAGTCTGTGTCTCCTCAGCAACCAGTGGCTACTCCAGATTAAAAATACGCGCCCCATTATCCCAGAACAGCTTGCGTTTTGACTCTTCGGGAATGGGCTGATCGAGCATGGCTTGCACGCCCCACGGATAGGTGCCGTCCGGGTGCGGATAGTCGGAGTCCCAGGTAAAATTATCGTCGCCCACCAGCTCGACTGCGGCTTTCATAGTGGGCTCGTCACCCCGGAAGCCCACACACACATTGCTGCGAAAATACTCCGTTGGCGGCCGGGTGAGATATTCGTGTTCGGCGTTCCCGCTGAAATTCCAGTGCTGTTCCATGCGTTGCAGCCAGTACGGGGTCCAGCCGCCGTCGCCCTCGACGTGGATGACCTTAAGCTGGGAGAATTTTTCAAAGATGCCGAACCAGATCAGACCGGCCATGGCCGCCATGGCCTCAAACGGATGGGATAAAATATGGCCGCTGGTATGCGTGTCCATGCGGTCGCCAAACGAGGGCACCGAGGCCGAAGCCGAGTCATGGGTTGAGATGGGTCGGCCCAGCCTCTCAATGGTCGCCCACAGCGGGTGATAGTCCTCATGCCACAGCGTCCGGCCGCCGACCGGGTTGGGCCGCATATAATAGCTGACGCAGCCGTTTGTCGCGGCGCGTTCGGCCTCTTTGAGCGCCTCCGCCGGTTCCTGCATGGGCAGGGCTGCGGCCCAGCGCAGGCGCTCTGGCGCTTCGGAGGTGTAGTCAGCGGCCCAGTTATTATAGGCCCGGCAGCAGGCTGCCAGCAGTTTGGTATCGCGGAACTCGCGACCGAGCATCTGGCCGGTATAGGTCGGGTAGAGAATCTGGACATCCACGCCCTGCTCGTCCATGTCCATGAGCCGGCTTTTGGCACTGAAGCCGGTTTCTTTGGCCCGCTCAAAGCGATCCATGGCCTTATACGCGGCCTTGAGAAACGCCTTGGCCGCCATCGGATATTTGCCCTTTTCGCGCGTAAACGACTCGCCCTCGACCAGAAAGGTGCGGCGGCCCGACCCCGGTGCCTCGCCCATTCGGGGCGCTTCGGCCTTATAGGCGTCTTCCATATGCCGTTCCCACAGCCAATCCGGCTCCATCATATGAGAATCGGTATCGACAATTTTGAATCCGTCACGCATGGTCAGTTCCCTCCGCTTCGTGCTGTTTTTTCATAGCTGCTCAGGCCGTTGTTTGGTATCACCCCTGTCGTCACGAGAGTAGGGGGCCGGTCAGCCCTTGGGCAGCTTGAGCACCCGCTCGCCGATGATGTTGTGCTGAATCTCGTTGGTTCCAGCCGCGATGGTGCCGCGCCGCGCCGCCAGCATGCGATGCGACCATTTGCCACGGTCAATCGCCCTGCTGGCCTGATATTCGAACTGGCTATAGGGGCCCAACAGCTCCATGGCAAATTCCTGCATGCGCAGGTTCAAGCCACTCGTGCCCAGCTTCATAATCGAGCCTTCCGGCCCGGGCGGGAGCCCCTTGAGTTGGCTGGTGAGCTGCCGGAAGCTGGTGTATTTGAGGGCTGCGGCCTCGCACGCGAAACGGGCCAGACTTTGCCGGACGTAGCTATCCTCCCAGGCCGGACGCCCGCCCCGGTCCACTTTTTTTGCCAATTCGGTGAGCTGTCTGACCTCGACCATCATGTCGGTGCGTCCACCGTGAATCGTGCGCTCGAACATCATATTGGTCATGGCAACCATCCAGCCCCGGTTCTTCTCTCCGACAAGGTTGGCCAGGGGGACCTGGACATCATCAAAAAATACTTGGTTGAAACCACTCTCTCCGGTTATCTGGACCAGCGGCCGCACGGTGATACCGGGGCTTTTCATATTGACCAGCAGATAACTGAGTCCCTTATGCTTGGGCGCGTCGGGATCGGTTCGACACAGCAGGGTGGTGAAGTCGGCGCGGTGGGCGTTGGAGGTCCAGACCTTGGAACCGTTGACCAGGAAGTGGTCGCCCCGGTCAACGGCCCGCGTCTCCACTGCAGCTAGGTCGGAGCCGTGGTCGGGTTCTGACAGGCCCTGGCACCAGATTTCTTCAGCCGGCGGAATCTTGGGGATATAGCGCTGCTTCTGCTCCGGGGTGCCCCATTGCATCAACGTCGGTCCCACCCGCGCGATACCCTGAAAATTGACCGTCGGTGGTACCTTGGCCCGGTCGAGTTCCTGCTGGTAGATGACCTGCTGGATCAGGCTCGCGCCGCGGCCGCCATACTCCTGGGGCCAGTGGATGCACATCCAGCCCCCGTTATACAACCGGCGATGCCAGGCGCGCCGCCGCTCGAACTCTTCTAGGGTGTCGGGGTCGTGTAACTCGTCGCCCCGCCAGTCGCGGGGAATGTTGTGTTCCAGCCAGCTTCTGAATTCCTGCTGAAAGGCTTCGTCTTCCGGGCTGAATTTGAAATCCATTCCTAAGCCCTTTCCTCCAACTCGGCCAGCAACGCGTCCAGGTCCACCTTCCCGCGACCGGCCTGAATATTGCCCTGCGCGTCGTGGGACCAGGTCTCGGGCGGACGGTCCACCGACAGCTCCACTCCGTTGCCGTCCGGGTCAGCCAGGTAGACGGACTCGGACACGCCGTGGTCGGAGGTGCCCTGCAACGGATAGTCGGCCTGCCGCAGTGCCTGCACCGCCCGGGCCAGTTCCCGACGACTAGGGTAGAGAATGGCAAAGTGATACAGCCCGGTATGTCCGGGCGGGGGCGGGCTGGCCTCCAGTCCGGCCCAGGTATTCAGCGCCAGGTGGTGATGGTAGCCGCCGGCGGACAGAAATACGGCCGAATCCTTGTAGCGCATGGTCTCCTCAAAGCCGAGCAGATCACGGTAAAAGGCTAATGATCGCTCCAGGTCGGTCACCGTCAAGTGAATGTGGCCGATTCGGGTTTGAGGGTGAATCGGCTCGGACTGTGCTGTCGCTGCTTGTGCCATAGGGACGCCCTCCTTCCCTAGCCGTTGATAAAAGCGCCTTCGCTATCGAGTTGGGTGAGGATTTGCATCCATAAGCCCAAGGTGACCCCGCCGCCAGGAATAGCCGCGGATTGGCCGGCCTCGAACAGCTCGCGCTTTGTGGCTCCATATTCGATTGCCCGTTTGAGGTGGGCCACGGCTCCTTCCTTCCGGCCCGTGAACACCAGAATAGCGGTCATGACCATTTCACGGTATTTGACCGCAAGGGCCTGACCTTCCCCGGTGCCCTTCTCGCCGTAGGCTCGGAATGCCTTGGCATAGTCGGGGTCTTGCTGCTCCATCCAATCGAGAAAGGCGTACAGTTGCGGGTCGGCTTCGGCGTAGGAACTCGTTGCCGCCCGCGCGTCAGATGCGCTCATAATAGTATCCTCCTTTTTCTTGGGCCATAGCATCTTGGGCCGCCGGGGCCAAGGGATTGGCCGACCCGGCAACGAACGAAACGCTGTATAAACGACATTTGTTGCTGGATATGTCATCATGGAGAAAGCGTCCGGGCCGCTGGAGCGTTGAGGAAATTTCCAGGCTGGACACAGAGAATTGAGAACAGATATTTTGAGAACATGGAATGGCAACCTCTAAGCAAAAGACAGCCAAGCAGACCCTCAGCTACCGCCACAGCGACAAGCGCAAGAACAATCCGCATGTCGGCATGGTCGATACCAGCAGCGACGAGGTGGAGGGACAGACAAGCTGGGCCTGCGACCCGCATATCGACCCGACTCTCAACTTTGACACCGCCCGCGCCGACATTGAAAGGCTGATTGACGACGCTCTCGCCTCGGGAGATGAGGCGGTCATGCGCCAAGCCCTGGAAGAGCTCAAACGTCTGCACGCGCCATATCTCAACTGGACCGGCAAGGCCGAACGGACCAGCTTTGAGGTCGATACGGTGGCGCTGCACGTTCATGAGCGGATTGACCCGGCCACGCTTCTGGCTGCGGTACAGAAACGTATGAAGGGAGGAAAAGGCAAGAGGCAAGTCAGAGTTCCAGCCTGACCTGTTTGCCGCTCCGTTCGAGAACCTGCCGTTGCGCGAAGCCATCGACTTCTACAAGCACGAGCGCGACTGGGCCAGCCGGCTGATTGCCGGCGATTCGCTGCTGGTCATGAACTCACTGTTACACAAGGAGAGCATGGCCGGGCAGGTGCAGATGATCTACATCGACCCGCCGTATGGCATCAAATACGGCTCGAACTTTCAGCCGTTCACCAATAAGCGGGATGTGAAAGATCGGAATGATAATGACCTGACCCAAGAGCCGGAGATGATTAAGGCGTTTCGGGACACGTGGGAGTTGGGGATTCACTCCTATCTCAGCTATTTGCGCGACCGTTTGTTGCTGGCCCGGTTTCAGGGCACAAAATCCCTGCCCTTCGAGCCGGGCGACAATCGACGTATCGCCGTAAAAATCGTTGATGACCGCGGCATTGAAAGCCTCAAGGTGATGGATATCACCGACTGACCGGCCTCCTATTCCCTCTCCCTCTGGAAGAGGGTTAGGGTGAGGGAAACACGCAACCTGCACTGCGGAGACAGAGCCATGAAATTCGTATTTAAGAACCTCGGTCCCATAAACGAAGCCGAACTGGAACTAGGCGATCTGACGATCATTGCCGGTCGGAATAATACCGGCAAGACATATGTGGCGTATACGTTGTATGGGTTTCTCAAAATGTGGCCAAACTGGCCCCCGCTCCCAGAGTTTCTTGATGAGTTGGTCCAGCTCCCTCCCTTTTCCGGCACTAAATCACGTCCCCCAGCCATGAAAACGCTTGCCAGAACAGTCGTAGAACAGGGTCAGGTGAAGTGGTCCGTGGATCGAGAGACGCTTAATTTAGATCGCCACTTCATTATGGGAGAAGTGGCTCAAGACTTCTCAGAAGAAGCCCTGGCGAATGTGTTTAGCTCTTCAGACAAAGACTTCGAAGGCGCGTCTATCGAAGTCGTAATTGGAGATAAGTTTCCTGAGCACGCGCCGAGCAAAACGCTTAATCTCTCCACCGGAGACAAATTTACACTTGCCTATACAGATGATGAAATGTGTCTGTCCAGAAGCAAGGGGGGCAGCAGAAAATCTCCTCCCGCTGATGCTCTTTCAAGTGTTCTCTCAGACCTTTATCTTTCGTTTCTTTTTCCTGAATCTCCCGAACCGTTCATTCTCTCCGCCGAGCGTTTTGGTATATCGCTCTTCTACAAGGAACTCGACTTTACAAAGAATCGTTTAGTGGAGGCGCTTCAAGAAATCGGACAGGACAGGGAAAGAGAACGTTTCCAGCCATTCCTGATAATCGACAAGCTGGCCGGTCGGTACGCGCTTCCCATCAGAGACAACATCGACTACACCAGAGGTCTTCCCGATCTCCAAAGGCAACGAAGCGAAATATACGCCTCTGAATTGTTTAAGAATATCAGAGACATGATGGGAGGTTATTACAAAAGTTCCGGTGACGACATCCGATTCAAATCAAATGCGCGGAAAGCGGATAGCTTCGATATTCCTCTCCATATCGCCTCTTCTTCGGTCCGTGGATTATCGGACCTGTATTTCTTTCTGCGCCACATCGCCAAAAAAAATCAGCTTCCCATCATTGACGAACCGGAAAGTCATCTTGACACAGCCAATCAGATTGCCCTGGCGCGTCTGTTGGCGCGGGCCGTCCACGCTGGTCTGAAAGTCCTGATTACGACCCACAGCGACTATATCGTTAAGGAAATCAACAATCTGCTCATGCTGAGCAAGGATTTCAAGGACAAGCCCAAGGTGCTGAAAAAACTCAAGTACTCAGAGCACGACTACCTGAAGCCCGATTCGGTCCGAGCCTACGCGGCGGAAAACAACAGCCTGACGCAGTGTACGATTGAAAAATACGGCATTGACATGCCGGTCTTTGACACAACGATTCACGATATCAACAAGATTTCCAATGAACTCGGATTCCGGCTAAAGCACGAGGGAGATTGATTCTTTTGTCACAAGTAGTATATTTAACAATTAGTGATGAGAGAAAAGTAAGTGGTATGACGGTCGAAGAGGAAGAGTGAGGTGGAGTTGATTTCCCAATTGGAGACCGTTCTAGGATCGCAATTTCTTCAGCGTCCCAAGGCACCTAATGGCGTCGTCACTCTTCGGGATCATCAATCGAAAATGGAGGTTGAGCTTACCGGTGTTTCCGCACCTTTTCTCGCCATACGTATAAGCCCACGCATGCATATGCGAGGGTTGCGAGACCACCCTAATGTGAAAAAAAGCTGCGACTATGTGCTGACTGGTCAATCGGACGGCAACGATTACGTTATCTTTGTCGAATTGAAGAACAAGCTGCGCGAAGAGGAAGAGGCCAAGGAGCAGCTACGGCGCTCCCTGCCAATTTTGAAATATCTGCTTTCCGTGTGTGAAGTTGAAGCTGAACGCGAGTTTAGCGACTGGAGATCCAATCTGACGCCCAGATATGTCCTTATAGCAGAGCAATTGAGCAGAATGCTTGATAGACAAGGAGTTCTGGTTTCCCCGGAAGGAAAGCAAGAGATATACAGATCGATACATATTACGACCTTCGCGGAAACGCCATTTCTCTCTATTAGCGATATGTTACCACCCGAGACAGTGTAATGACCCAAACCTCCCTCATCATTAACTCCCCCTACGACAATCCACAGCAGCATTGGGCTCAGGACGAACGGGGACAGGTATTAGATGTCAGACCCGGCCGGCGTGAGGCTGGGTATGAGATTATTGACACGCGCAACAACACCCGCCGGGTTAAAGAGCTTGAGCGAGTCAACCGTATTCGTCCGCGTGTGGATGCGTGGCGGGAGGCCGGCTATCCCGGCGTGACCAGTGTGTCTCGTCGTTTGCTCGAACATTGGCACGACCGCGAGGCACGCTAGTTGCCGTTCTACTTCTGCCAACTCGAAGCTATCGAGACATTGATCTGGTGGGTAGAAGGGCCGCCGGAATATAAGCAAGGTATCCACCTGCCCGGCGATAGTGGTCCCTGGGAACGCATTTGCAATAAGATGGCAACCGGTGCCGGGAAGACCACGCTCATGGGCCTTATCATTACCTGGCAGGTGTTGAATGCCCTGACCTATCCCAAACGCAAAGAATTTTCCCAAGCCATTTTTGTTATTGCACCGGGCCTGACCGTGAAGGAGCGCTTGCCGGTGCTCTATCCGGGCCATGAAAAGAATGTCTACGACGAGTTTCGTCTGTGTCCGAATGAGGCTTTGCGTTAGAAGGTCAATCAGGCCGTCCTCCTGGTGGAGAACTGGCATAGCCTCATGCCGCTCAAGGAGCCTGATCGCTCTGCTGTCAAAAAGGGAGCGGGAAGCGATGAGGCTTTTACGCGGCGCGTATTAGGCAAGCTGGCCGGCTACAAGAATCTCGTGGTTATCAATGCCGAAGCGCACCATGCCTACCGCCAGCGTGCCGAGGTCAAAGTCAGTAAAAGAGAGGCACAGGAATTTGGTATTGATCTGGAAGAGCCACCCGTTGGATAGAAGGGCTCGACCGTATCCACAAGACCCGGCGGATTCGTCGCTGTTTTGACCTCTCGGCGACACCCTTTGCCCCAACCGGAAAGAAGTCCACCGAAAAGGGGCTGTTCGATTGGAGCGTTTCTGATTTTGGCCTGAATGACGCTATTGAAGCCGGCTTAGTCAAGACTCCGCGTGTGGTTGTCCGTGACGATGCCCTCGCCAATGCCCAAACCTATAGGAGCAAGCTCTATCACCTCTATAACGAAGCGGAAGTGAAGGAGGACCTCAACCGGAAGGCAGAGCCGCACGAACCCTTGCCCGATTTGGTGCAGAAAGCCTATGCGCTTTTGGCCTACGATTGGCGCGAAATAGCCGAAGACTGGAAGGCCGAGGGGCACGAGATACCGACGGTCCTGCTGACTGTCTGCAACATCTCGAAAAGACGCTGCGGGTTGATTCGCGGGTGCTGGAAAAAGCCGAACGTGGTGAATCGATCACAAAAAATAAGGACTATGCTGAACGGCTGGAGGCGATCCTGAATGTTTCAGGGTTGCCTGATGATAAACTCGAAGAGTTGTTACGCGCCAAGCAGGAAGAACAGTTGCGCGCCAGCGTCGATACTGTTGGCAAACGGGGAAAACCTGAACAGAAGCTCCAAAATATCATCTCTGTCGCCATGCTGTCGGAAGGCTGGGATGCCGCGAATGTGACCCACATCATGGGACTACGAGCCTTTACGAGTCAATTGCTGTGCGAGCAGGTGATTGGTCGGGGGCTGTGGCGGGTGTCGTATGAGCGCGATGAGGACGGATTATTCTTGCCGGAATACGTCAATGTCTTTAGCGTTCCTTTGTCCATCTTTCAGGATATTGGAGAAGGCGGAGCAGTACCGCCCCCGCCAAAACCCAGCGTGCAAGTTGAAGTCGTCCCCGGACGCAACCAGTATGAAATCCGCTGGCCGAATGTGGCCCGCATAGAAACGCTTCTCCGTCCTACACTGGTCATAGATTGGGATACCGTAGAACCCTTGACCTTGGACCCTGCACAGACGCCCATCTCTGCGGAAGTCGCTCCGGCCCTGACCGGGCATACTGACTTGTCCAAGCTGAGTACTATCGACCTGGAGCAGGCGGTTGAAGAATTTCGGCTCCAAAATCTCATCTTCCGAGCGGCCCGGAAGTTGTATCTTCTGAACGCCGATGCCTTCTCGGGCGATATATCCTATCTAGCGGTGCAATTGATTCGGCTGGCAGAAGCGTTTTTGGCCAGCGACAAACTCGACATCCCCGGTCTGTGGCATCAAGACCCGGTGCGTCGTCGCATCCTGATTGCGCTGAATATGGACACAGTGGTCGGCCATGTCAGCTGCTTCGTGCGCAAGCAGAATGCCGAGCAATTGCAGGTCTGCTTTGATCCAGATCAGGCGATTGGCTCAACCGCCTCTATGCGGACCTAGTACACCACAAAGCCGTGCCAAGCCACGGTGAAATCGCACATCAGTCACGCCGTGTACGACAGTGTGTGGGAGAAGGCGGTTGCGGATATATGTGAAATTGAGCCGCCTATCTCAGCCTGGGTCAAGAACAACCATCTGGATCGGGGTTCATCCCGAAACTTTGTGCCGGATTATGTGATTCGTTTCCGCAACGGTGAGATGCTAGTATTAGAAGTGAAAGGCCAAGACAGCGAACAGAACCGAGCGAAACGCGCGGCTATGGACATCTGGATTCGGGCGGTGAATGAGCAGGGCGGTTTTGGACAGTGGGATTTTTTGAGGTGGCGTTCGAGCCGGCAAGGATTCAGGACGTGGTGATGGCGCAGGCGTAGAGTGTCAACCCGCTTACGCGATGATCTCCCCATCCCAGAGGCGGCGGAGAAAAGTTTTGACTGGTCACACCGACCTTAATATACGTGAAAATATACAGTCACGATGCTGGATTTCATGTAAATCGGCAAGACTATTGTGGATATAACGTATTTTAGAGAGGAAGGAGATGCATTTTTAGGTGTCCTCTGGCGTCCTTTCCCGCTTGTCATACCGTTTCACGCCACTCCAACCAACGCCCGTGGGCATGGGTGGCGGCCACATGGCGTTTTGCACAGGCGCCGTTTTTGAAGTCTCTGATGAGGAGCTGTGCCCAGCCTTCCGGGACGCCATCCAGAATGACGGCGGAGACTGGCCGGGTTGCCGAGAATGCGGCTAACATCCTCCATAACTTTCTGCGGGCTTCAGGCGAGAGTTGGTAGAGGACCATGGAGGCGTAGAGACACAGGTGTGAGTCCTGCGGGGCTTGGGCTAACAGGTTGGGCAAATGGGTAAGCGCGTCTCCTGTTACAATAGGAACCGGGTTATCGCGGGTGATGCGGGCGGCGGCCTCAGTTTCCTGGTGACGCTCCAGATGTTCGGGAAAGATGAGCGCGCGCAGCCAGCGCATGGCATCCGCGTCAGTCACATCGATCGGGTTGATGTCGATCCCCGCGCGCCAGGCGATACGGAACTCTTTGGGCAGAGGCGGGAGAGGGACGGTCCCTCTGACCTGGGTTGAAAGCCGGACGGCCGCGTTCTTGTCGCCCCACGTTCTGTTTGCCCCGGACGGATACTCATAGCGGTGGTGATAACGGTCCCAATGTAGGTTCAGGCCGGCGCTGCTTCCGACCTCGATAATCGAGAGAGCCTGACTCCCAGCCTCTTGTGCAAGCTGAGCAAAGACCGGCAGGAGGCAGGTCGTGCGGCGGACGACATTGGTTTGGACCAAGCGGGTAGTGATGAGCTGTCTGATTGTCTCGGTGTGATGCCACACAAAGTCTTGAAACAGCGGGTAGGTCTCCTGAGCGGGTAGGCGCGGTGCTTTTTCTGAGGCAACCACATCCGGGTAGAAGTCGCGCACGGGATGCCGGACTCCACCCAAGAGGAGATAATGCACCGCACCGAACAGCAGGTTTGCCGACGGTTGCGAGGGCGGACAGCTTGCGGCCAAGCGCAGCATACCGGGGTCGTTCAGCACGCCTAACGATAAGGCGTGGTATAAGGGCGAGCCGTTTTCCGGCGCCTGTTTCAGGCCGAAGTTCTGGAAGTAGGTACGGACCTGATCGAGATCGCTGTGTGGCTGGGAGGACATGTCTGGGGGATGCTCTCCGGGCCGTATCGAACGGCGGGCTGAGCGGTTGCCAAGATGGACAGCGCAACCGCTCAGAGCAAGGTCTATCCGCCAAAATAGCTCTTGGGATTTTCGACCATCAGGGTGTGAATGGTTCCTTCACTCACACCGGCCTTGGCCAGGGTAGGAATGATGTTTTTCAGAATATGGGAGTAATTACTGTTCGGACAGGCTTCGACAAACTGCTCCCAGGCCTTGCTGGGGCGGCCCATCAGACAATGGACGGCGTCGTGCGAGAGCATAATCCGATCATAGCCGACGGCCAGCAGGCCAATCAGTGAGGCCAGGCGCATTTTATCCGGCGCAATGATGTCAATGCCGAAGCGGTCAAACCCGATCCACGCGCCTCGGTCTAAAACGTCAAAATAATAGCGCATATCGCCCACACCACAGGCGTGACCGATGAGCACGCGATTGAAATCCACGCCTTCATCTTCAAACACGTCCAGGGTCTCGCGGCCAAACGGGCCCAACTCGTCATTGTGACAGAGGATGGGAACACCCGTCGCCTTGTGGGCGCGGGCCGCCGCTCGCAGACAGGTTTCTTCGTGCGTGCCGATCGTTTTTGCGGTCTCGGTCATGCCCGGAATCCCACTGGTCGCGGTCTTGATGAGGCCGGCTTTGATGCCCGTTTTATCAATGCCGTCCGTAATCTCCCGCACATAAATCTCGGCGATATCGTCTGCGGGCAGGCTCCGGAAGTGGGGCGGAATGCCGAGCGCCTCGTTGTACAAGCCGGTGGCGACCACGACATTCAGGCTGGATTTGTCCGCGCATTCCGCGGCAAATTCCGGGTCGCGCCCCAATTCCATCGGACAGGGATCAACAAACGAGGTGACACCCAGCTCTTTAATCTCTTTGAGCTTCTCAACGGCTCCGGCGATTTCTTTTTTGCGGTCAAAACTGGTGTTATCCCATTCATAGCCAGGGAAACCAACGGTTAAATGCTCGTGGATCAGGGTGAATCCCAAGTCGTCGGTGGAACGGTCGCCGAGTACGGTCTGGACATTTGCCATGGGTGAGTCTCCTTTCCTCTCTCCTCACGTGTTGCTTAGTGAGGGGTGGCCCCAGCCTGCTCGATATCGTATTCGACATCCAGCGAGGTCACCCGCCGCAGTTCACGCCGGTATGTCGTGTCTGCATACGGCCGGGCACGGTGCATGGTCGCCCGGTTGTCGTAGACCACCAAGTCTCCGACTTGCCAGGAGTGCCGGTAGACACACTCCGGGCGGGTGGCGTGCTCAATCAATTCGAGCAGCAGCAGGCGCCCTTCGGGGATCGACCAGTCGATGATTCTGGAGGCGTGCGCCGCGATGTAGAGCGACTTGCGGCCCGTGCGCGGCAGGGTGCGGATCAGGGGATGAATCGCGCCCTTGAGAATCTCCTGCTCTGTCTGGGAGAACTCGAAACCCAGAATGTGGCGTGAGTGGGCGATCGAGTGATGTACGCGCAGCCCCTCAAGCTGGGCTTTCATCCCGTCTGATAAGCGGTCATAGGCCGCTCGCATGTCGGCATATTCCGTGTCCGCGCTGACGGGCGGGACGACTCGGGCAAAAAGCATGGAGTAGCGTCCGGGCGGGTCCTGGAAGGACGCGTCCGTGTGCCACAGCCGATTGCCCAGGCCGTACATGCGCTTGCGATCATCGGCTTGATAGACCTCCCCGTTCGCGTTGAGGTTGGAGACATCGGCCAATGCCTCGTTGCCCAGCCGGCTTTTCTGGAGGGCGCTGATGCCGGTCTTGGTGTGCAACTGGCCGTCCAGACGCTGCGCAAAGGCTAGGTGTTCCTCGTCCGTGAGGTGTTGATTGCGGAAGACGAGCAGGGCGTACTCGTCCATGCCGGCGCGAATCTCCAGCAGCGTCTCAGGGTCAGCCACCTGGCGGAGATCAATCGGGCCGACCTCGGCTGCGAACTGGGGGTGGAGTTTGTGAAATATAAGGGACATGGGAATCGGTCCTTTCTCGAAAGCTGCTATACCACATCCCTGCCTGTCTTGGCGAGGGAGCGCGGCCCTCAACCCTCGCTCAAGATTGACAGCCCAATAATAGGCAGCATATGGTGCGGTTCGTCACCAATGATGAGATTGCTGACTGAGGAGGTTTTCTATGAATATCGGTAAAGTGGGTGTCTGGTTTTTTTTGGATGGCATGACGGCTCCTGAGAGTGCCCAGTTCGCCCAGACCGTTGAGAAATCTGGCTATAAGACCCTGTGGATTCCGGAGGCTGTGGGGCGTGAGCCGTTTGCCCATGCGGCCTATCTGCTGAGTCATACCGAGCAGTTGTCCATTGCGACCGGAATTGCCAATATCTGGGCGCGGGACGCCTATACCATGGCTACGGCAACCAACACGGTGGCCGAGCTGTCAGGCGGTCGGTTCGTGCTCGGCATCGGGGTCAGTCACAAGCCGATTGTATCCAATCTGCGCGGGCACGACTACAACAAGCCGTACAGCTATATGAAGGAATATCTGCCGAAGCTGAAAGACGTCTTTTACCAAGCACCGAAACCCAAAGAGCCGGCTCCCATCGTGATTGCCGCCCTGCATCCCAAAATGCTGGCCCTGTCCGCCGAACAGGCCCAAGGCACGCATACTTATTTTGTACCGCCGGAACATACGGCCAAGGTGCGTGAGCAGATCGGCCCTGACGCTTGGATTTGTGCTGCCCAGGCGGTCATCCTTGAAAAGGATGTGACCAAGGCCCGTGCCGCCGCGCGGCAGTATATGAAGACCTATGTTCCCCGACTGCCCAATTACACCAACAACCTGAAAAACCTGGGCTGGAAGGACGCGGACTTTGAAGACGGGTGCAGCGATGCCCTGGTGGATGCCATTGTTGCCTGGGGCAGCGAAGAGCAGATTCAGGACCGGATCGACGCCCATCTTAAAGCTGGTGCCACGCATGTCTGCTTTTTGCCGGTCAAGGCAGACGACGAATCCCTACCCGATATGCGCGCGGTCGAAGCCTTTGCGCCCGGTGTGTAGGGGACGGTAATGTTGTCTCCGGCAGCGGCCAGGGACGTGGCCGCTGCGTCATAAACTCGTGATGACCCGTTCAGTCAGTGTTGCCTTTCAGACAGATAAACCCGTTTCAGCCTACGGGCCGCTGGCTCAAATCGTTGAAGACTTCGGCTTTGCCGGCGTGAGCGTCTATAATGACATGCTCTATCAGCCCGCTTGGCTGCCGTTGCTGGAAATCGCGCGACACACAACCCGCATCCGGATCGGTCCCGCGGCGGTCAATCCGTTTACCTGTCATCCCATCAATATCGCCGGCAATGTCGCGCTTCTTGATGAAGCCTCGCACGGGCGGGCGTACTTGGGCTTGGCGCGTGGAGGATGGTTGGATTTTGTCGGCCTGTACCCTCAGCGACCCATCGCTGCACTCCGGGAGGCGTTTGGTTGCATTCGACATCTGCTCAGCCAATCGACCCAACCCTATCGGGGAGAGGTGTTTTCCTTAGCCGGCGGTGAAGCCCTGCGCTGGAAGATTCCCCGGCCAGGACTGCCTTTTTTGCTGGGGACGTGGGGGCAGAAGACGCTGGCCGCGTGTATTGAAGAGATCGCTGAGGTCAAACTCGGCGGAACAACGAATCCGACCGCAGTATCACAGATGCGGGCTGCTATAGCCGAGAGCGCCGCGCAGGCCCGACGGCAGGCTGACGAGATTGGCCTCGTGGTCGGCGCGGTCACTGTGGTTGATACCGACGGCAAAGCCGCCCGCGACCTGGCGCGACGAGAAGCTGCGCTCTATCTGCCGATCATCGCTGCGCTGGACCACAGCCTTGCCATCGAGCCCGAGTTATTGGCCCGCCTCAAGGAAGCGGCCGACGCCTACGATTTTGAGCGGGCCGGGAGCTATATCTCTGACGATTTACTCCAGCGGCTGGCTTTTGCCGGAACTCCGGACCAGGTGGCCAACCAAGCCGCGGCGCTGTTTGAGGCAGGTGCCCGACGGATCGAGTTCGGTACCCCCCACGGTCTTACACCCGTGCAGGGTCTGAGCTTATTGGGAGAATGGGTGCTGCCAGCGCTACGCGCGTATGTTGATGAAGGCTGAGAAAACTTGACGCACGACATTGCATTGAGTAGATGCCGTACAGGAAGACCCTCGCCTCACGAATGTTAGCCCCAGCGCCTTTCCCCGCTGGCGCGCGCTCGGCCGTCGGGTCGTCTATGATTTCGCTGGCCTCTTCTACTTCCCTCGCCTCCCCAAAACTGTGGTGCCCTGAGCTCAGAGGGAGGGGGCGGGGTGAGGAAAAAATAGCCGGTCGGCCACCGCGTAATGTCATTTGCATCACACGTAGTGTAGAGGGCGCATAGCCTCCACGGGTTTGTATGGTAAGCGCTGGAATGTCTTGCCTTGTTTTCAGCAATTTTCCTGGTACATAATAGCGGGGGAACAGGCCGGTAAGGAGCCCCTTTCATGTTAGCTCTCTCGACCGAAATAGTTGCTGGAGAACCCTACCACTATTACCCGCTTGGGGACTATGTCGTACGAGCGGTGGGCGTATGCGGAGGTCGTCCCACTTTCAAATACACCCGCGTTGAGATCACCGGTACGCTTGAGCGACTAGCGGCTGGAGAAAATATCGATGAGATTGTCGAAGGTTATCGCGGTCGTGTCTCCCAGGCTGCACTAATGGAGGCGGTCCGCTTGGTAACGGATCAATTCATCAAGACCCTCCCACACTTAGAATCTGCCTGATGATTGTTCTGGACGAACAGTTGTTGGGACGAGACATTGAGCGAGATATCGCAAAATGGTATCAAGGAGCGGTTCAATACATCCTGGATTTGCGTCCGAATAGTGTCATCAAAGACGACGCCATTCCTGACTTATTACGCCAACAGCCCCAGCCAACATTCGTCACTATCAACGAGCAGGATTTTTGGCGTAAGGTCCGTGCGGATCCACGATTCTGCATCATATGCCTTGCCATACCAGATAGCAGAGTTCATGAAATCCCACAGTCTTTACGAATGGGGCGGATCAGCCCGCGCGTTGAAACACCAGTTCCGGCACCCCCACCTCCCACTCCTCGCATTTGAGAGCGTCCTGGTAGTGCGGCTTCGAGTCTGCCCGCCTCCGCGTCACAACAGCCAGGACTGTTGCCGACCGGAGCCGCGCAGCGGCCGGTGGCTTATAGCCTTTGGCGAGGCGACCCACCACGTTGCCGGCGCGGTCCAGCAGTTGCCACGGTTGTTGGGTGGTACGGACTCGGAGTGGATCGCCGGGCGAAAGAGCAGCGATGGTACGATGCACCGGGTTGCTGGCCCGATAGCGCCCTGCAAAGCTCAGATCAACATCGCGCAGGCTGAGCCGCTGATAACGGGTGGTCATCTCTGGGGTGTGAGGTGGCAATGCGACCGGAGAGCGGTGCAGGACCGAGGGATGAGCGCGCAAGGTCGCTTGGAACGGATGGAACTCGTCAAAGCATGTCAGCGCCAAGGTCTGCCGGGCACGGGTCATGGCCACGTAGTAGAGGCGGCGCGGTGCGTCTGCATCTTCGCCCCAGCTGGTACTGTTCCAGCCGCCGTCCAAGACGACCACGTGGTCGAACTCCAGTCCTTTGGCGCGGTGCGCGGTCAACAGTAACAGGCCGCGCTGCCGACGGCGCACATCGCGCCCCCACTCAGCCAGCCACTCGATGAAGTGGTCCAGCGGCGTTTCCGTCCCGCCGGTTTCCAGAGCGTATTCGTCCACGGCTTCCCGCAGCAGCTCGGTCCAGGGATTGGAGACCTGGGCGTTCAGCCAAGCGCTGAGGCTGGTGCTGTCCACGAGGTCGGTTTCACGCTGGCGTAGCCAGACAAGTAGTGCCTGGGTCTCTCGTAGTCGCCAAAACCCCGGGATTTCCTCGTTACCCATCTGGACCGGAATGCCGTGGACTTCGCAGCAGGCCCGCACCGGCTCAAGGTATTGCCACTTGCGGGCAATGACAGCGCAGCCGGACCAGTCCCAGCCCGGTGCCAGAGCGGACAGACGCTGCAACTCCGCTATTGCTGCCTGGGCCTGTAAGATCGGGTCACGCCGTATGGGTAGAATCTGTACCCGTCCGCGCGACATCGGGTCCAACTCCTCCCAGACCCCGCCGGGCGGCTGCTTGGCGCGTGCCCGATCAACATGGATGGGATGGTCGGATTTCATGCGCCGTGTGGCCGGTTCAATAACCGTATTGGCCGCAGCAATGATGTGAGCCGTAGAGCGGTAATTGTCCGTCAGGAAAGCCGGTCTGGCCCGATAGTCCGCCTCGAAACGCTTGATAAACTCGACCGACGCCCCGTCGAAAGCGTAGATGTTCTGGTCATCGTCGCCCACAGCAAACAGGCTGAGTTTATCGTCCTCATCAGCCAGGGTTCGGCCGGCCAGAGCCGAAATCAATTCATACTGCTCTGGCCCGATGTCCTGATATTCGTCCACGAGTATCCAGCGGAACCCGGCCAGCAGTCGCGCCCGCTGCTCATCGGCGTCGTCCGCTGGCAGCCCCGCGCCCCGCAGCAGGTCCACCGCCTGCCGGAGTATCACTTGGAACACATCGTTGGCCAATCGTTCCACGCGTCTGCTAAAGCTGGCGCCCACCAACCGCATAGCAAAGCCGTGACAGGTGAGTACGGTTATGCCACGGGCATCGTCACCGAGCAGGTCGGCCAGGCGGCGACGAATCTCGACAGCAGCATGGCGATTATAGGCCAGGGCCAGAATGCCGCGCGGGTTTTCGCGCCGCACGCGTAATAAATAGGCAATCCGATGCACCAGGACTCGTGTCTTGCCGGAGCCAGGACCGGCCAGCACCAGGACGTTGGTCTGCTCTCGGTCGTCGGCGACAATGCGCTGTTGGACGGGATTTCTCAGGTCTTCCACAACAGCTCTCCACGACTCTGGCGTGGTCTGGCGTGTAATCTCCTTGTCGCGGTCGGGTAGCCAGCGGCGCAAAAAGTCCTGCTGCTCCAGACTGAAATAGTCCATGACGAGAGTCAGCGCGTCGGTCATGGCCTGCAAGCCGCGCTGGACATACTCAGCCATGACGTGAATCTGGAGCACCTGATCCTGGTAATGGAGCTTGAGCGGTGCGAAGTCGGCGTTGGTGAAGCGACGCAGTTCCTGACTCAGACGGATGGACATGGCGGGACGGAATATGACCAATCCCTTATTGAGACGGATGATTTCCTGTTCGTGCAGCCACAGCAGGGCACGGTCCAGTAGCCGTTCGGGATTTCTGACTGTGGTCTTCAGTTCCGGGTCGGACCGGATCGCGTTTAGCAGCTTGCCAAGCGTTGTTTCGACTAACAGGTCCGTGCCCCGACTTCCTGACGGCAGGCTGTCGAGCAGGTGGTCCAACAAGACCCGCGCCGCGGCCCGGCGCCGCTCCGCAGTCTCTCTCAGCGCGGCCCACTCCCGCTGAAGTGTGATCTGCACGGTCTCCCGGCCCACTTCGCGTAAGCCAAGGCTCCCCTTGCCACCCTCTTCGCCGCGTCCGTCCAGGGCAAGACTGTGTAGAATACGTACCACACGTTCCGGCAGGGCGGAGGTATGGCCGGCGTCTTTGAGCCGTTGGGTGGTGAGGCGCACGTGCAGCGTTGAGGTGTCGTCCTTCCCCATGTCCGGGTCTGCTTCTTGCAGGGCGGCGATGAGGGCGCGCTCCAGATCCGCGGCTTCGTCAAAGCGTTTTGTTGACGCATGCTGGACCCCGGAATGGACAAAGGCGGTCAGCGCGGTGTCGTTGTTGGCGATCCCCAGTCGCTCCAGGTCGTGCAGGGCGTGGCGTACCTGTTCTGCGGGCAGCCCGGAGACTGTCATCAACTCGTCGGTAGAGATACCCTCGTCAGGATCGGCATCAATCACACTCGCGGTAATGGCTAATAACCGCTTGCGATAGTCGGTTGTAACGGTAGTCTTAGCCAGTTTGGCTCGGGCCTCCTCCATTGAGCCGACTCGAAGAGAGGATGGGAAGACCTGTACGCGGTCCTCCTCACGGGTCAATAATTCGGCCTCCTCCAGCCAGGAGATGGCGGTCCGCACGCGAGTATCGTCGGTCGCGGAGTCGTGTTCAAACTCAGCATCCTCGTCCTCACCGAGAATTTCCCGTGCGGTGGCGACGATTTGACCGTTCAGGCGCTTCTTGCGATCCAGGTTGCGCAGCGCCTTGAGGATGGCGTGGATTTCTTGCCGGGTCAGCCGTGAGCGAGCCGACATACCGAACTGACGCTCGACATCGGCCTCCGTATAGAGCAGCACGCAACGCGCCTTTTCTTGATCGCGGCCCGCCCGGCCCGCTTCCTGCACATAGTTCTCCAGCGAACCGGGGATATCGGCGTGAATGACCAGCCGCACGTCCGGTTTGTCGATACCCATGCCGAAGGCATTGGTGGCAACGATCACCCGGAGGTCGCCACAGATGAACCGCTGCTGCACGTTCTTCTTGGTCTCCGGTGACAGGTCGGCGTGGAAGTGGGCGGCGTTGATATTCTTGGCGCATAAATACTGAGCGATATTCTTGGTTTGGGAGCGTGTCGCACAGTAGACGATAGCACCGCCGGGGGTGTCCAACGGCAGGTCCGCGCTCAGGATTTGGTGGATATGAGCGAATTTCTCGCCGCCCGTCGTCGGCACAACCACGAATTCCAGGTTGGTGCGTCGGGCACCACCGTCAAAGACGGTCATGTCAATGCCGAGCTTGTCACGGAAGTGGGCGTGGATGTCTTCTCGCACATCGGGTTTGGCCGTTGCCGTCAGGCAGACTATTTGTCCGGCGGGTGTCTTCTCACGGATAAAACGGGCCACGTATCGGTAGTCGGGCCGGAAGTCGTGGCCCCAGCGAGACAGACAATGCGCCTCGTCCAGCACCCAGGTGCCGATTTCGCGCTGGTCCAAGACCCGCCGCACGGCACGGCTGCGCAGTTGCTCGGGTGAGACAATGAGGATACTGGCATCGCCCAGGCGTACCCGGTCCAGGGCTGCCGAGCGCTCGGGCATGGACAACATGCCGTTGATGGTCACGCCGGATACGACGCCGTGAGATTCCAAGCCGGTGACTTGGTCGGCCATGAGCGCCACCAGCGGCGAAATGACTACGGTCAGCGCACCAGTCTTGTCGTACCGGGACAAGGCCGGAATCTGGTAGCACAGTGACTTGCCGGTGCCGGTCGGTAAAATGCCCAGTACGTGTTGTCCGGCCATGATCGCCTCGACAATGGCCTGTTGCAGAGGCCGACCGTCCTTGTCGCTGGGCTCCGGACGAAAGTCTGCAAACCCGAACCAGCGTGTCAGCTCCTTGCGAGCGTCGTGCCGGTCCCGACACCACTCGCAGGCGGGACTGGTGCAGGCCGTATCGCGCAACCGGCGCACCAGCACCCCGGCTTCGGGGAACTGATGCCGCACCCAGGGCGGCATGACTGAGGTCCCGCCGGCCACCGACAACCAGGCTAGCGCATAGGCCAGTCCCCAGCCGTTGCCGGCTGTATCCGCTAAGACTTCTTGCAGCACCGCCTGGCTCCGGGTGAGACAGGTCGTGTCCGCGAGCCGGGCGCGGATCGTCCCATACGCATCGATGTGGGACGGTCGGGCCGTCCCTCGCAGGGCTGCGAAAAAAGCGTCAAAGCCGGCCCCAGCGTCGTCCGCGCTGGTGAGCCAATGCCAGGCGGTCAGCAAGTCGGGGTCCGTCTCCTTCAGCGCTTTTTGCTGATCGCTGAAAACATCCAGGGAGAGTCGGGCGTCCAGTTCCGGGTCGTTGACGCGTCCGCGTTTGAGTTGTCCGTCCTGATAATGCTTGACTAGATGATGATAGGGGTGACGGGGGAAGGCTAGGGGATTGAGCCGTAAAGTATCCACTACAGGCAAGCGCAGGAGCCGAAGGTCGGGTTTTACCGCGCTCAGATGAGGCAGGTCGAACGCAATCAGATTATGGCCCAGCAAGTAATCCGCGCCCTTGGCGAATGCGTCCAGGTTTTCCAGGGCCGCAGCCAAGTCGCCGCTACGAAACCTCAGGGATTTACCGCTACGTGAGTGTACCGCAGCAAAGGCATGGATGCGATTGTCGTGCCGTCCGACTTCGAGGTCTAGAGCAAGAAAACTATGGGTGTTCATTACTCTACTGGGCCATGTCGAGTTGGACGCCAAAGGAATTGAGCGCCATGGACACCATATTGTACTGGCCGACGGTGAAGACCACGTCCATGAGTTGCTGGGTCGTATAGCGCTCGCTCAGAGCCGTCCAGGTTTCGTCGCTGATAAATGCGTCTGCGTGCAGTTCATCTGCGGCGCGCAGCAGGGTGGCGTCAAACGGGTCCCAGCCGTCCGTGTCCGGGCCCTCTTTAATCCGTGCGATTTCTTCATCCGTCAGCCCGGCTTCTCTACCGAAAATCACACTGGCCCCACTCGTATTCGGCCTGACACAGCCAACCGATCAGCCCGGCTTCTCTACCGAAAATCACACTGGCCCCACTCGTATTCGGCCTGACACAGCCAACCGATACGCAATATCAATAACTCGTGTTCTCTGGGAACCAGAGTCGAGGTCTCGCCCATGATGTGGAAGGCCCAGACCTGGAATTTTTTCGAGGCCTCCCAATGCCGAGCCAGCGTGCCAACGACGTTATAGACGTGTCCGGCACGGGAGCGGACCTCAAGTGAAGCGCGTTGTTCGTCCGTCCATTCTTCAGCTGCAAGTGGGGTGATGCGGGGCTGTGAGAGTTTCATGGCATCCTCTTTCTACAGCAAGGCCAAGAGCGTGCCCTTGGCCTTGTCTATCTATGGCAGGTATCAACAGCGGCTCTGCTTTACGCCAGACCGTACACGCGCGCGGCAGTATCATGGACGATCTTCCGCATCTCCTCGTCGGGTAGCATGCCCAAACGCTTGTTGACGATCTCCCGCGAGCGCGGAAAGGTTGCCGCGGTATGTGGATAGTCGGACGACCACATGGTGTTGTCCGGGCCGTAGCGATGGAGCGAGTCCACGAACACCGGGTCGGCGATAAAGGTCGCGTACACCTGACGCTTGACATAGTCGCTGGCGCGCATGGGCAGGTCCATATTGCCGAGTGCGCCCAAGCGACGCTGCACAATGTCGAGCCGGTACATGAGGTAGGCCATCCAGCCGACATCGTTTTCCGCGGAGACAATTTTCAGGCCGGGAAACTTCTCAAGCACGCCGCCATAGACCATCTCGGAAATCGAGCGCTCGATCTGGTGATGGAGGGTCGCCAGAGAAAGCAGGAAACCCTTACCGCTCGCCTGGTTTGCCCCCGTCCCACTCCGGGCGGTGAGAATGTGGAGTGACAGCGGCATATTCAGGTCCTGGGCGGCGGCCCAAAACGGCTCATAGTCGGGATGACTATAGGGCCGGTCGTCAGGCGGTTCAGCCCAAATCATGGCGCCCCGCATGCCCTGTTTGGCAATGCGTTGCAGTTCGTCCACGGCCAACGGAATGTCTTCCAGGGTGATCAGACCCAACGGGACGAGGCGTTTCGGGTCGTAACTGCAATACTCGGTGGCCCAGTCGTTAAAGGCGCGAAAGCAGGAATAGCGCAATTCCGCGTCGTCCAAGCCGAACAGCGGCATCCCCATAGAGGTATAAATGACCTCTGCCCGGACGCCGTCACGATCCTGGTCCGCGATCCGATAGGCGGGGTCCCAGACGCTCTTGGGCGCTTCATCAAAGCCCTTTTTGTTGTGCTCGGGCAGCTCCGGCGACGGCACACCAGCACCAAAGAAACCGGCGACGGACATGGGGGTGATGTTCTCACACACAAACCACTCGCCGGCGCGCCCGTTCAGCCCCTTGACGGTGCGAGGAGCACGGTCGCGAAACTTTTTATCCATCCGCTCGGCCCACATATCGGGCGGCTCAACGAAATGGGAGTCTGCTGAAATAAGCTGATACTCTGACATGGGATTCCCCTCCTTCTGGTTGCTTTTTGCTGCTCATACTTTACGTCAGATTCGACCAGGTTACTATGCCTTGCTTTCGCTCTTCCGCATCGTTTATAGAGGGTGCATGCAATACGATCTGATTCTGAAAAACGGTACGGTTATTGATGGTTCAGGACTGCCGCGCTTTCAGGCTGACGTCGGTATCAGCCACGGAAAAATCGTGACCATCGGCAGAATCCGCGAAAGTGCTCAAGAGGTGATTGATGCCGAGGGTCATGTAGTCGCCCCGGGCTTTGTCGATGCGCATACCCATATGGACGCCCAGGTGTTCTGGGACCCTCTGGGGACGTGTTCCTGCTGGCATGGCGTCACCAGTGTGGTGATGGGGAATTGCGGTTTTTCGCTCGCCCCGTGTGCAGAGAAGGACAAACTGCTGGTGATGCGCAATCTTGAACGGGCAGAAGATATTGCCCCGGAAGCAATGGAAGCGGGTATTCCGTGGAGTTGGACAACCTACCCGGAATACCTGGATGCTGTTGATGCGCTTCCGAAGGGTATCAACTATGCCGCCTATATTGGGCACTCCGCGCTGCGGACCCATGTCATGGGGGAGCGCGCCTTTGCGCAAGAAGCGAGCCCGGCGGACCTGGAAGCCATGCAGCGCGAAGTGCGTGCCGCTATTCAGGCGGGCGCTATTGGACTGAGCACCTCACGGACCCACAACCACCAGACGCCGGACGGTCAACCGGTCGCCAGCCGCCTGGCGACCTGGGAGGAAGTGCGCCAATTAGTTGGCGTTATGGGCGAGTTGAATGCCGGTGTGTTTGAAATTGCCAACGAAGATGCCCGGTTCGACCCTGAACGGATCGATGAGTATCTTGGCCGACTCAAAGCGCTCGCCGTTGACACCGGCGTGCCGGTCACGTTTGGCATGTTCAGCAGCCGCCAGGCGCCAAACATGTGGCAGCCGTTCTTTGCCCTGGCCGATGAAACCGCCGAGGCCGGCGGGCGGATGTTCATCCAGGTGCATAGTCGTCCGCTGAACGTTGTGCTGTCATTCGAGACCGCCACGCCGTTCGATACATTGCCCGTATGGGAGGATATCAGAAAACGGCCATTAGCCGCCCAAGAAGCGGCGTTGCGTAATCCGGAAACCCGTCAGCAGCTGGTTGAAGCCGTCCACCAAAGGCCGCGCAGTCAGAACAAGGGAATTGGTGCAGAGCCGCGTGCGGCGAATTTTAAGTGGCTGTTTGTCATGGACTCTGCCACTCCACCGTATCGTTCAATCGCCGAGATTGCTGATGAGCGCAATCAAGACCCGGTCGAAGTGTTTATTGATCTGGCCTTAGAGAAAGGCTTGAAACAATTCTTCCTTCAACCGCTCGTCAACCACAATCAAGAGCATGTGCTGGCAATGATGCGGCACCCGCGCTCGGTCATCACTTTTTCAGACTCCGGTGCGCATGTCTCACAGATCATGGACTCATCGCTCCAAACCCATGTCCTCAGTCATTGGGTTCGGGAGAGGCAGGCGTTGACGTTGGAAGAGGCCGTGCGCCAGTTGAGCTTCGTTCCTGCCTCTCACTGGGGTCTAAGAGGGCGCGGATTGTTGCGTGAGGGGTGGAACGCCGATGTCGTGATCTTTGATCCCCAGACCGTCGCACCGCAGTTACCGGAAGTCGTCTACGATCTGCCGGCTGGCGCGCGGCGACTCAAGCAACAGGCGAAGGGCTTCCTCGCCACAGTCGTGAACGGCGAGACGGTCTTGCGTCACAACGAATACACGGGCGCGTTGCCCGGTCGGTTGCTGCGGGGGCCCCGGGCCACTGGTTAAAACCTGACAGGACTGGGAGGCCGTTTTGTGAGGCGAGTATGGAAATTCTAGAAATGATCGCCATCCTTGCGTGCTCGATTTTCGCTGGTGCTGCGATTTACGTGACTGTGGCGGAGCATCCGGCCCGCCTCGCATGTGGAACCGAACTCGCCGCCACTGTTTTTGGGCCGAGCTACAAGCGCGCCGCAGTTATGCAAGCTTCTCTCGCGCTTCTCGCAACACTGGCAGGCGTTGCGGTAGCGATAAACGGGGGGGCGGGGCTATGGTTCGTGGGAGCGTGCCTCATCTTCATCGTCGTGCCGTTCACTTTCTTAGGCATCATGCCGACGAACAAGCAACTGCTTGACCCGGAGCGCGACCGCACCTCAGAAGAAACTCAAGTGCTGCTTGAGAAGTGGGGCAGACTTCATGCTGTCCGTAGCGTTTCAAGCTTTGCCGCGTCAATCTTGTATGTGTATCTTGGTGTTACAACCTAACCGTCGGTCCTGATTTTTGCCCCTGCCCTTCCCCCTACTACGTCAACATACAAGGGCTAGGGTGAGGGGTTCTCTTGGTTGGACTTCTCCACAAACGTCGCTGCAAATTGCTCTACGTAGCCTGTGGCTCTGGCGCTACGACTGCGGCCCCCGCGCCCACCAAAAATGCGCCGACGCAAGACAGAAACGCCCAGTCATAGCTGCCGGTGTTATCGTATAACACGCCGGCAATAATGGGTCCCAGTGCGCCGCCAATGCTCAGTCCCAACGTCCCCAGTACACCGGCAATGGCCCCAAAAGCCCGCCGACCAAAATTATGCCCGACGATCAGGGGCCACAGCACAATCATGCCGCCATAGCCGAGTCCAAAGAGCGACACGAACAGCGTGATCGCCCAAAACCCGAGACTCTCCAGAAAGAGTAACGCTCCAATGCCGATCGCCTGCATGCACAGACACCCAGCCAGGATGGCGTGGGGGTAGCGGATGTGTTCGCTGACCCAACCTGCCAGAAACCGCCCGGCCATACTCATGCCCAGAGAGATGCCGGTAATCGTTGAAGCAGACTCGAGGCTATACCCGGCATCCTGAAAAAACGCGACCTGGTGGGCATGCACTGCTCCCCCGGCCATCAGCCCCAGACAGAATGCGACCCCTAGGCGCCAGAATGTTGATGTGGACAGTGCCTGTCTGAGGGTCCAGTCCTGCACGTCCTGCTCCGGCTCGGGTTCCAGCCGCGTGGGACGTACTGTCGAATAATCCTGTCCCAAGGGTTTGAGGCCCTTTTCCTGTGGGCTGTTAACGACAAAGAACCAGACCAGGGGCAGCATGCCGAAGAGGGACAGGCCGGCCAAGACCTGATAGCCCACCCGCCAGCTAAACTCGGCGATCAGAAAACCGCACAGCGGGACGAGGACCAGCCCGCCACCGCTCGCCCCGACCAGGGCGATGCCCATCGCCAGACCCCGCTTGGCCACAAACCATTGGGTAATGACCTTCCCCACGGGCATGGGTCCGATGCCGGCCAGTCCCACCCCTAAAAGCAGATATAGGGCATAGAAGCCGGGCAGGCTGTGGACGGTGCTGAGCAGAAGCAGGGCGACGCCGTCAATGAGGGCACTCAGCAGAAAGACCCAGCGGGCACCAATATGGTCAATAAGCCAGCCCCAGGCGGGCAGGACCAGGCCGGCAACCAGCAAGTACAGGGAGAACGCCGTGGCGGTCTCGGCCCGTGACCAGCCGAACTCCTGGGTGAGCGGCTTCAGAAACGTCGAGAAGGTATAGGTGAACCCTCCGTCGATGATAGAGATAAAGAACAGGACGCCGACAATCAGCCAGCCATAGAAGATGCCTTCGCCGCGGTCTGCACTCCCGTCCTCGCTCTTGAGGTCGTCCAAGGACCCTGGCTCTCTCATCAGCCGCGATTAGATAGGGGATGTCCTGGTCTGTCAATCTGAAACGATATGATATTGATAGGGAGCGAAAGTGAATGCGCCGGATAAACTATAGGGCGCAAAAAGGAGGAGGGTCGCATGACACGCGGGGATAGACGCCCAGGCCTGGGCGCACTCCCTTCTTAATCAACAACAGAGCCTAATTCTAATTTTGGAGTGAGGAAAAGAGAGAGGTCGTCCCTTTCACGCCAGGCATTGTATTGTGGCTTGGAAGCTAAAACGATTTCCAGTTTGCCGGTGCCGGTGAGATCGGTAATAAAAGAGGAATGCGGCCAGGGGATGTCTGTGGAAGTATTCAGGCCCTCTATGCTTACACAGGATTGGGCATCCCGGAAAATATGCCCGGGTCTGAGTGTGAGGTGGAATCCCGAGACCTGTCTCCACGGCCCGCGCCCTTGGTTGGGGAACAAAACTTTTGCAAACCAGGCATCTCTCGTTTTTATCACTTCTTCACAAGCTCGAACCGCCCAGTCTCCCTGGCGGCCCTGGGTGCCATCGCAGCGTGCATTTCCTCTTATTGCATCCAACCAGCCACCCCCTGCCTGGTTTAGGTTGTGTGGTACAATCTTAAATCCAATTGCTGCCGTGTCTTTGTTTATAAAATACTTAATACTCTCCCCGCCTTCATAGGTCAGGTCCGGCCTGTTGACTCGTGTCTCCGCATAAAAATCGTCGTCTTCTCCGTCTCTTCTCCGTCATAGATGGTGATCTCCCCGCCCACACCAGTCAGGTTGAAAACCCATACATGGCCGGTTTCATGCAGCAGAGGCGTACTGGTGCAAATTTTCCCTACTGCCCCAAGCCTTTCAGATAAATCTCTTTTGGATATGAGGCGTTCGGCTTCTCCAACTTCGTGTGTTGCGATCCATGCCTCTGGCTCAAAGATCATGGAGAAGGAAAAGGAGCTGTACCAGGTCACACTATCACCCCTGACCAGAGCTTCCTGGTATGTGGGAGGAGGAAGGGCCAACATCCCTTTGTATTGGACCAAATCCTGATCGCCGGCATACGCGCCGTCAATGATCTGCATTTCGGGATAGGGTACGGGGGGATTGTCCGGAGCAGGAGTATTCTGGCCTTCACTGCCAGGACACGCCTCGTCGGTACCACAGTCAGCGGTGTACATGCCCTCAAAATGTTGCGTTGCGGTAGACCAGGCAAAATGTGTCACTTGATCTGGGGACGGAAAGCCAAGCACCTTGATCTGCGTCCCCTCTTGGTCTCGTATGAACCCATCCCCTATTTCTCCGACTGCGAATTTCCGAGAAGCAAATTGTTGCCCGTTGTCCAGTGCATCAACTCTGGTACACCCAACCCAGTCATCCCAGTTGACCTGGATAATCCAGCCATTGTCTATTTCTCCGTCGCACACTTCTCTGGTGTCAGAACGCAACATATTCTGGGCGGGATCGAGATCGTGAATATAGGGGCTACATAGCACCTTCAACGTAATATCGTTGGAGTTACACTTCCAGCCAGAAATAAAGCCGATCCCGCTGACAAAGGCAGACGGGGACTCAATCACGCCCCGTTCGGTCGTTTGCGCCCAGACGCTGCTTCCCCAAAACACGGAGATCCCCACTAGGATTCCTCCGATTCCTTTGCATCGTATGATATCCCCATCTTTTCTGTATCAACACATTGCCCGCTTCGCTCTTCGTCAATCCGCGTCTGGAATCACACCCAGTATGCCCCAGGCATCCTTGCCCGCTTCCACATCTTCCACCGGGATCGCGGTGTGCTTGGAGTCTGGAGTGTTGGGGCCGGCGGCCCCCGATGCTCTTTAGCCAGGCGTTATGAACCTCCACCTTCCTCTTGGCGGCATCCCGGAGCCGCACGATATAATAGGCTGGCTCCGACGGCTGAAGGTCCACGAGGATGAGGAAATCGTCCTCCGGAGCCTGCTGCTCGGCTTCGGCTTTGTCGATATTCCACTGCCACACCTTGAATCTTTTGGTCTTGACCAGAATGTTAACCGTACGGCTAGTATCCGGATGCATGGCCACAACAGCCACGCGCGTGGTGTTTGTCAGGGTGGCCAGGGCAACCCCGGCGGTTGAGTTCGTCCGCCACAAGTGCTCTTCCCACGCGGCTCACCTGATGCGGGGCCAAGTCCTTCCATTGTTTCATGATGTCTCATCCTCCAAATAAAATGATGGTGGGTCAACGTCGGGAGCGACGAACAACGGCCTTTCCGGTTGAACTCCCCGACACGTCGCCATGAGCTAGGCCCCACCAGGATTCCTCCGATTCCTTTGCTCTGCGTCAACACATTGCCCGCTTCCGCCGCGTCAGGATGGAAACTGTCTATGCAAAAAGTGCCGCTCTGTATACTCCTCGCCCTGCTCCTGGCGAGTTGCGCAGCTCACCAGTCAGCTATCTCAGATAGCCGCTCGGATGTCGTCAAAGTGCAAACCCATCAGAATATCTTCCTGCCCGAGCCCTCGCTCCAGCAGGTCCGCGCCGAGACCCAGCGCGACTGCCGCGATTAGATAGAGGACGTCTTGGTCTGTCAATCTGAAACGATGTGATATGGATATGAAGTGAAAGTGAACGCGCCGGATACACTATAGGGCGCAAAAAGGAGGAGAGTCGTATGAGTGAGTTCACGTTGCCAAAAGAGAAAACCGCTATTCTGGTGATGGACTGCCAAAACGATATTGTGCATGAAGACGGTAAATTGGGCGGGCACCTCACTGGCGGGGCTATGCCTAGGCTTATTAAGGAAAAGAACATCTTGGGAAATATCAGCGCCCTGGCTGCCGCGGGGAGGACGGCTAAGGTGCCGATCATCCATGTTCGACATGCCTACCGGTCGGATTACTCCGACTTACTGGAGCACGTAAAGGTCTTTCAGGTGATCAAGCAAACGGAAGCCTTGCAGGACGGGACGTGGGGAGCTGATATCCATGTCGACCTTACCCCCGAGCCGGAAGACTTGGTGATTACCAAAACGCGGGTGAGTTCCTTTTACGCCAGTCCTTTGGAAGCCATTCTCAATTCCCAAGGGCGCACCCACCTGGTGCTGACCGGCATCGCCACAGATGGCGTCGTCGAAGGCACAGCCCGGGACGGGACTGACCGTGGCTATCATATCTTCATTCCCGAAGATTGCTGTGCGGCTACGACCGAAGAAGCCCATGGGGTGATTCTAGGCGCAGCCCTGGGAGGGCTGACGACGGTGTGTACGTCGGATGAGGTGATCCAGGCGTTGGCGTAGGGGACGCAGCAGGCTGCGCCCCCCGGTATTGCCGAAGAGGTCGTCCGAGAGTGGCTACAGTTCAGGCGGCGCCAGGATCGTAAAGCCAAAGAACGATTCGTTCCCGGTCCGGAGCGTATGTGGAGCGCCGGCCGGAATCATGAGCACATCACCGGCTTTGATGTCCTGCTCTTTGCCGGACACCTTGGCGGTTGCACAGCCCTCGACGACATAAATGATCTGGTCGCCCTTGTGGGTATTCTCGGTGTCGTTGCTATAGCCGGCCGGCAGCGTGAAGGCCACGGTTTGACTCAGCGGAGTTTCCTGTAGCTTAGCGACCTCACTCCCCCGGTGGTCAAAAACATTGGCCACATCAAGCCCGCCCGTCGCGCCGTTGCCCCCAAGTTCTTGCATCTGTTCTGCAAAGAGTTCGTCTGAGATCAGCCCTTGCCGATATGCCTTGAGAATTTGTTTGACCTCAAAATCTTTATTCGCCATGTGTGACTCCCTTCCTTTGGTGTGGATGACTCAACCGTTCTCCTCGCCATAGCGCCGGACCGACCGAAAAGCAAGAGGACGCCGCTGACGGTTGGTATAGACATAGAGAGTCCGGACGGGCTACCCGTGAGGGTGCTTGCATCAAATACGGTATGGGCGGCGGAGCAGGCTCTTGGAGCAGGACTCAAGGTGTTGAAATACGGTCCGCTAGCCCCTATGAAACAGAGTGCGATCTGGAGGACGGGCGGGCACTGCCCGGAGAAGAGAGCCATGCAATACACGACCCTCGGACGGACCGGCCTCAGAGTCAGTGTGGCCGGCCTTGGGTGCGGCGGCCACAGCCGGCTGGGACAGAAAACGGGCAAAACCGAGCAGGAATCCATTAGCGTTGTCAGGCACGCCTTAGACTTGGGTATCAACCTCATCGATACGGCTGAGGCGTATGGGACGGAGCGTATTGTCGGCAAGGCGATACAGGACGTTGGCCGCGACCAAGTGGTGATTTCCACTAAAAAGCTGTGTCCGGCCCCTGAGGGCGACGACCCAAGCGGAGAGCTGCGGCGTGGCGTGGAACACAGCCTCAAACGCCTACAGACCGACTATGTGGACGTGTTCTATCTCCACGGGGTGCGACCCGAGCAATATCAATATGCGCACGGTACGTTCGCTCCCGTGCTGGCCCGGTTGCGCGAGGAGGGCAAGGTCCGCTTTCTTGGCGTGACCGAGGCGTTTATTCCCGACCCGCAGCACGCCATGCTCAAACGGGCTCTGGAAGATGACTGCTGGGATGTAGTGATGGTCGGCTTCAATCTGCTCAACCAATCTGCCCGTCAGCGGGTGTTTCCGCACACCCAGGCCAAGAACATGGGGACCATGGGCATGTTCGCCGTGCGGAACGCGCTCAGCCGACCGGCTCATCTGAAAAAGATTCTGGCCGAGCTCAGAGATAGAAACCAAGTCGACCCCGCCCTGTGTGAGACACCGGACCTGCTTGGTTTTCTGACTGACACGGGAAAAGCCGAGACTATCCCCGAGGCCGCCTACCGCTACTGCCGGCATGAGCCCGGTATGGATAGCGTCCTGACCGGCACCGGTAGCGTCGAGCATCTCAAAGAAAATATAACCGCGCTGCTCAAAGAACCGCTGCCGTTGGTGGACTGTGAGCGACTGGCCGCACTGTTCGGACAGGTCGATAGCGTGTCGGGAAATTAAGGAGGTGAGTATGAGCGAGTCTACTCTGACGGTTGAAAGAGATGTGGCCGTCCCCATGCGGGACGGCACGCTGCTGCGCGCCGATGTCTATCGTCCGGCAACGGGAAGGCATCCGGTTATCTTGCAGCGGACCCCGTACGACAAGGGGCTGACGACGATAGCCATGCTCATGCTTGATGTTATCCGAACCGCTAGTGAGGGCTATGCCGTTGTTATCCAGGACTCGCGGGGACGCTACGCATCGGACGGCGAGTTTTACACCTTTCGCGATGATATAGCCGACGGCTATGACACGGTTGAGTGGTGTGGCGTGCAGCCGTGGTCAGACGGCAATGTGGGTATGTATGGTGCGTCCTACGTCGGGGCCACCCAATGGTTGGCCGCGCTGAGCCAGCCGCCCCATTTGAAAGCGATCTTCCCGCTGATTACGGCCTCCGATTATCACGAAGGCTGGACGTATCAGGGCGGGGCCTTTGCGCTGGGGTTTAACGCAAGCTGGACCATGACCGGTCTGGCGCCCGATACGGCCATGCGTCTGGCGAAAGAACAGCCTGAGCTGCGGGACGACGTGGGACAGCTTCTGTCCGGGATCGACGACATGTGTGAGGCTTTTCGTCACCTGCCGCTCACGGATTTTCCATTCTTTCAGAAGTCTGCACCGTACTTTTACGACTGGGTGGCACATCCTGATGACGACGACTACTGGGCGCAGTTCAATATCGAAAACCGGCATGACACGATTCCCGTTCCGGCCTGTAATGTCGGCGGCTGGTACGACATCTTCCTGGGGGGCACGATCCGCAATTATCTGGGTATGCGCGAGCGCGGTGCTACGCCGGAGGCCCGCGACGGTCAAAAGCTCGTTATCGGTCCGTGGCATCATGCGCTCCCGCTGAACAATGTTGTGGGTGAGGCAAATTTTGGGCTCTCAACGACGCAACTGGCCGCGGGCCTGGACGGGCTGCACTTGCGCTGGTTTGACTACTGGCTCAAAGGCAAACAGAACGGCCTGCTGGAAGAGCCGCGGGTGCGTATTTTTGTCATGGGCGAGAATGCGTGGCGGAATGAGAACGAATGGCCACTGGCTCGGACGCAGTACACGCCATACTATTTGCACAGCGCCGGTAAGGCGAACGGCCTGCACGGGGATGGCGGCCTGAGCCCCGAGGCTCCGCGCAGCGAGCCGGTGGACATCTTCGTTTCCGACCCGCGTCACCCCGTTCCGACCAAAGGCGGCGGGCTATGTTGCTGGCCGGCGGCCGTTCCTGGCGGGGCGTTCGATCAGCGTTCCGTGGAAGAGCGGGAAGACGTGCTGGTGTATACCACCCCCGTCCTTGAGCAGGATGTCGAGGTCACCGGGCCGGTCACGGTGACGCTGTATGCGGCGACCAGCGCGGTTGATACGGATTTTACGGCCAAGCTGGTGGATGTGCATCCCGAAGGATACGCGCAGAACCTGACGGACGGCATCATTCGTGGCCGCTATCGGACCTCGAAAGCCCAGGCCACGCTCCTCCAGCCCGGTGAGGTCTACGCGTTTACGCTAGACGTGTGGGCAACCAGCAATGTCTTCAAGGCCGGGCATCGCATTCGGCTTGAAGTTGCCAGCGCAAACTTTCCGCGTTTTGATCGCAATCCGCAAACTGGCGAGGCCAGCGGTGAGGCCAGTCGCTTAGAGCCGGCTCTCCAGCGCGTGTTTCATGACGAGGCGCATCCCTCGCATGTGGTGCTGCCGATTATTCCCCGCTGAGGGGTGTACTGGCTGAGGGAAGGCAGGCAGTGAAAAATCAGATTATAGAAACGGTTCGACCGCCTTTTCACGTCAGACGTTTCACTCGCTCCCACCGGCCACCGGCGGAAAGATGCTGACCTGGTCGCCATCCGTAAGCGCCTGATCGAACGCCCGGGTTTGCTCACCGTTGACCAGGACCATTTGGGCCAGGTCGAGAGGAATGTCAAGGTGATGAATCAGATCATTAATCGTTGCCTGATCCGCGAGATCAAGCGTGGCTTTCCCCATAGAGCCTTTGGGTAGTTTTTTCCGAAGATTGGCAAAGAGTTTGATGCTAACCTGCATCGATTATTCACCCTTTTCAATGCCTGGTGTCGGTGTCCGTGGAAGCGTATCCAGCGCGTCCGGGCGAGAGCCGATAAGCGGGGCGTGCGAACCTTTCTGCCAGGCCGGGGGTGTCTTCCCGTCCACCCGATAGGCGCGCGCTGTGGCCGGCGCGCCCAAGAGGGTGTGACTGACCAGTTTGTGCGCGGTTCCGGTGGCGACATAGGCACGGCGTACATCGGTCGGGTTCTCTTTGACGTAGTCCGCCCAGTTTCCCATGGCTTGCCGTGTCTGAATGAGCCCTTTGACCATACCGACATCGTTTAGCATGGTGACATCGTCAATCGGTCCAACAAACAGCGCCCCGACCATGCGATCGCCGTCCCAGACGTATTTGCGATAAAGCGGGCGCGTCGGGTTCCAGACGGTGGTGATCGCCTCATTCGCATCCGTCCGCCACTGGCCAAAGCTGGCGCAGTGCAGATTGATGACGTCCAACACGTTGAGCAGCAGGCTGCCCGGATAGTGCGTCTCTTGGCCGGCCATATTTGCGCCGGCAATCCGACCGTGATCCACGGCCGTTGGTTGAATCGCGTGCACTGCGGACGAGCCGTTCAGCAGGTCCGGCCCGGCGGCAACATCACCGGCCGCATAGATGCCGGGGATATTGGTCTGCATGCGGTCGTCAACCACAATGCCACCGTCAACGTGGATGCCGGAGCCGTTGAGAAAGCCCAGGTTGGGCTGAATGCCCGTGGCCAAAATGACGATATCCGCACTCAGGCTAGCACCGTTGCTCAGCGACAGGCTGAGAGCCTCGCCTTCATGGCTAATGCTTTGGACTCGCGCGCCGGTATGAACGGCTACAGTCTGGCTGGTCAGCCAGCCTTCGACCGCTTGCGCGCCGGTGGCGTCGAGCATGCGCGGTAAGACCTGGGCTTCGGTTTCGACCACCGAGAGGTTCCAGCCCAGCTTGGCCATGGCGTTCAAGACGATAAAACCGATAAAGCCGGCGCCAATGAGCACCGCCTTGGGCGTTCCCTGTGCTTTCGCCATGACCTGTTTTGCGTCTTCGAGCGTCCAGAAGGTGTACACGCCTTCCTGGTCGATGCCGGCAATGGGCGGACGCTGGGCCGAAGAGCCGGTCGCGATGAGGAGGGTATCAAAGGCGTGGCTTGAGCCGTCACCAAGTGTGACGGTGCGGGCCTGGGTATCGACTTTCTCGACCTGGCCCAACACGGATGTAATGCCGTGTTGTCCAAAATAGGCCGCGTCTCCGGTCAGCACATGCCGCTCCGGAATGTCGTTCGCCAAGTAGTAGGGCAGGACCATGCGCGAGTAGGCTGGCTCATTGGAGATGAGCGTAATCTTCGCCTCAGGGCCTGCGGTTGCCCGGATCGTTTCCGCCGCGGCCACCCCGGCCGGTCCCCCTCCAATAATGATGTGTTGTGCCATGACGTGTGTTCCTTCCAGGACTCTACCAACTTTCGTATTTGAACTTCTTGTCGTTCACCTTCCCCTTGTGGCGGACACGCCCGTCTCGGTAAGTCGTGATTTTGCCGTTATATCGGTTACCGTTCTCGTCTTTTGCGGGTCAGTAACAGCAACACGTTGAGCCACATTTATAGCATTACCATTAAAATCACCAGGACTACTGATAGCTTGATATTCTGACTCTGGCTCCCCTTGAATACTAGGTGTAGGAGAAGACTGTCCGGTGGTCGGCTCCATAGATATAGACGGACCTCGATCCTCCTGGCCAGTAAAAAATTCAGCACGGACAGCACTATTCCGCATATCGAATACATACATCTGCGTGCCATCATCATGCCGTGGACCAGTTCGACCCAACACAGGGACCCCTCTAGCAGAAAGGTCTTTTGCTTCCTTCTCAGTCAGAGTATGCGTATAAAGGGCCTTCGCAGATGCTAACGCCATAACAAATCTATCATCGAGCATTCCAAATGAAGATTGAGTATCCTCACCTGGGCTTGTGAAACGTATCCATTCACCATCACGGTAGGTCCACCTATGGTGCCGTTGTTCGGGATCATCATATGGATTACCCTGGCCAGGATAGACTACCGTCCTCCCCTCCAATTCTTTACCCAGGTCTTTAACCGACTGACTACTGATACGATATCTCTGACCAACATCCTCAAACACATCTGCAATTGATTCCCATGCACCATCCGAATAATTTACACCTTGAGCCATGGCAGCTTGCACACGCAGATTATTAAAATGATTCCGCATCGTAGCGAGCCGGAATACTGCTTTTTTACGCCTCTCCTCTCGCTCAGATGGGTCTAGGGACTGGTCTGCATATAACTGTTCGGCCAACTCATGAAGTTCGGTCAGACCTTCACCAATCTGAGATAACTGATTAGTGATCTGTGCCATGTTATTACCTTGGCGGGGGGCAAATGCCCGCTTGACTTCACTTGGCATAATGGTGTTGAATGCAAAATTGCCTATCCCACTTGCAAGCTTACCAAGAGTAGACTGACGAGTCTGTGGCTTGAGCAGGTCTACCCTGTTGCTACCCCCATGACCCCGGGTCGTCGGCCCACACCCGGCCATGAGCAACAGTACTCCGATACCGACCAATACCCCTGTCCGCCGCCTGACCGCTGAAAAACTTTTCATTGCCTGGTTTACTCCAGCCCCAGCTCTTTCTTCTTTGCTTCGGAGATTTTACCGTCCTTATACCAGCCTCGCAGTTCGTAATACTCGGGCAGCATCTCACCCAGTCGGTTGACCTCGCCCTTGGCCGGACCGGACGGGATGGGCTCTTCCAGAATCCGCTTGGGCAGGGTGTCATCCTTGCCGGTAAAGCCCGCCCGTTCGTTCCACAGTCGCTCCAGGTTCCAGATACGCTCTCCAATGTGGACCAGTTCTTCTAGCGTATACGGCACGCCCGTGGCTGCCGACAGTTGGGGCAGCATCTCTTCCAGACCAACCCCGAAGGTGAGGAATTGACACAGGCCGGTAGCGTCGACGGTCGAGGTGGCGTCCTGAAAGATTTTGGTAATTTCGGCCTTCTCTTCTGTGGCGCGCGGGTCCATCTGCCGCGGCAGGCCCAGAATTTCGGCCGCAACCGTATAAGCTTTCAAGTGACACGCCCCGCGATTGGAGGTCGCATAGCCCAGGCCCATGCCCTGAATGGCGCGGGCTTCATACGCGGCAAACTCCTGACCGCGGACGCCCATGAAGAACTCTGGCCGACCGAAATTTTCGGTCATGCGTTTGGAACCTTCGGCCACGGCATCGCCAAATCCCTGCCGATAGGCCGTTTTCTCGGCCATAGCGATGAGGGCTTCGGCGCTGCCGAACTCCAGCGGAATCTCGGTCTGGTCCTGGCTGACCGCACCCTTCTCGAACAACTCCATGGCCGCAGCCACGCTGGCCCCAAAACTGATGGAATCCATACCCAGGTCGTTACACAACCAGTTGGCTTTGATCAGCGCGTCTAGGTCGCCCACACCGCATTCCGAGCCCATGGCCCAGGCCGCTTCGTATTCGGGGCCTTCGCCGGCGATTTTCCAGTTCTGCGGATTGGTGGTGACCGAGTATTTCGACGAAGCTTCGCCCGGCAGGGTACTGACCCGCCCGCAGGCAATGGTGCAGGAAAAACAAGCCTTATTGGCGACCAGACGGGTTTCGGTCAGGGTTTCGCCGCTGATGTTCTCGGCTTCATCGAAGACGGTCTGCTGGTGGTTACGCGTCGGCAGGGCGCCGTGCTCGTTAATCACGTTGACCAGCACTTCGGTGCCGTACATGGGCAGACCCTCGGCGGTCACGGGCGACTGGCGCAGCTTTTCCTTCATAGCCCACTGGCCTTCCAGATATGCCTGCGGGTCCGCCAGAGACACGCCGCCGGTCCCACGCAGGGCAATGGCCTTGAGATTCTTGGAGCCCATTACCGCGCCCACGCCGGACCGGCCCGCGGCCCGGTGCAGGTCGTTCATGATGCAGGCAAAGCGCACCAGGTTTTCTCCGGCCGGGCCGATGCTGGCAATGATGGTATCCGGCACGCCGAGCTCGGCGCGCAGGGCTTCTTCTGTCTGCCAGACCGTTTTACCCCACAGGTGGGTCGCATCGCGCAGTTCCACCCGGTCGTCATAAATCCACAGATAGGACGGCTGCGCGGCCTTGCCCTCCAGAATAATCATGTCATAGCCGGCGAATTTCATCTCCGGCCCCCAGAAGCCGCCGGAATTCGAGGTGGTAATGGCGTTGGTCAGCGCGCCCTTGGTGACGACCATATAGCGTGAGCCACAGGACGCGTTGGTGCCGGTCAGCGGCCCGGTAGCAAAGATCATTTTGTTTTCCGGGCTGAGCGGATCAACGCTGGGGTCCATCTCTTCGTAGAGATATTTGACGCCCAGCCCGCGGCCGCCGACATAGTCTTTGGCCCATTCGGCGTTCAGCGGTTCCTTGGTGATGGTGCCGGTGGTCAGATTGACGCGCAGGACAGTACCGGTCCAGCCGTGCATTGTATTGGTCGCGCTCATGCGTTGCCTCCTTCCTCGTCCTGCATATGTTGAAAGCCTTGGTTGACTTTGTCCGCCCAACCGGCCAGCCAGTCCGGCTGATCCATATCCACGTATTCGAGTGCGCCGGTTGGGCACGACTTGACGCAGGCCGGGTCGCCGCCACACAGGTCGCACTTGAAGGCTTTGTGGGTATCCGGGTTGTAGAACATGGTGCCGTATGGGCAGGCCACCGTGCAGACCGCACAGCCGACACACACATCGTCCATCACGACCTTGGCGTTCGTGTCCGGGTCAATGCCGATCGCATTCACCGGACAGGCCGTCAGGCACCAAGCTTCTTCGCACTGAAAACAGGTATAGGGCGCGTAGACGGCCTGCTCGTCAAAGATATGGACGCGAATAACGGAACGGGACGGCTGAAAGGTCCCGGTTTGGACAAAGGCACAAGCCAACTCGCACTGCACGCAGCTTGTACATTTCTCGGTAATTACGCGCAACTGTTTCATACGGTGTTATCCCTCCTGCACTTCCCCTAACAGATTCGTCCGAAGAATGCCACAAAAGCCAGTTTCCACAAGTTCCCTCTCCCCGTGGGAGAGGGCCAGGGTGAGGGGGATTCCTCGCGTTCCCTATGAAGTAGCCTTGTCGATCGCTTCGCTGATCGTTAATCAATTGCTATGTGAAAAAAGGAAGCGTATGAGTAAGGAGGTGACGCGATAAGTATGGCTATTACCGAATAACCTGTAAACGCTGAACAAAGGTCGCGTGCTCAGGCGTCTCGACGCCTTTCTGGAGATCGGCTAAGACGCAGGCCACATCTCCGGCCAGTAACGCCTCAACAGCCAGACGCAAGCCGGGGAAGACCCGACTGTGGATCAGGCCGAAATTATCCGGTGTCAGCGGCCGGTATTCATCCTCTATCAACACAAACCAGTCGAGTTGTTTCTCATACACCCGCCAGACCAGATACTCCTGCACGCCATTCCGACGGTAGGCCCGCAGCTTGTCGTGCAAATCGTAGGCCGCGCTGCTGGCTGCAATTTCAACAATCAACTCCGGCGCTCCCTCAACGTAGTCGTCCTCGCTCAAACGAGAACGACCGCCGGCTTGCGGTTCAATGCGCAACAGCGCGTCGGGTTGAGGCTCGTTGTCCAAATCCAGACGAATCGTGGCGTTATCCGCGGCCCGCACCCCTGGAGTGAAGGCGCAGTAGGTCCCCATCCAGGTCAAAATTGCCAAATGCGGTTCTGCGTGACCAGCGAAGTGGACGGGTGACGGCATATGGACGACTCCCTCAATCAATTCGGCCTTTTTGATATCCGACCGAGCGCTATAGCGCTGTTCAAACTCCCGCCGGGTGAGTCGGTCGCCGTTTTCTAACGGAAGTGGGTGAACTCCAGACAGCGGATCAGGCGTGCTTGTGGGAATAGCCATGTGGACATGCCTCCAGTGAAGCGCTCTACTCGCATCTCTGTATCATACCGAATGGGTCGGGACGATACAGCCCTTTCGTTGTGAAGCAGCCTTGCCTACGGCATAGCGAAAGCGCTAGGCTATGGGAACCAACACCATACGGGAGGATTTAGTATGAAAGTGGATTGGGATGAGGAAGTCTGCACGCATTCGGCAAATTGTGTGAAGAGCCTGCCGCAAGTCTTCAAGGTTGAAGGCGGGAAATTCGTGATTGATCCCAGCGCGGCGTCAGAGGACGAGGTCCGGGCCGTTGTCGCCAAATGTCCGTCAGGAGCGCTGACCGTGCAGGAAGATTAAATCGGGATAGGGCCGTTTTCTGCGGCTGCTTGTATGTCACAAACCTCAACGTCGCACACACTTCTCAACGGTCGCGTTTCCGTTCTGGTGGGTGACATCACCCAACAGCGGGTCGCTGCCGTGGTGAATGCGGCCAACGCAAGCCTGCTGGGTGGCAGTGGTGTGGATGGTGCCATTCACCGGGCGGGCGGGCCGGATATTCTCGCGGCTTGTCAGGAACTGCGGCGGATCCGTTATCCTGATGGGCTGCCCACGGGGGAAGCCGTCCTCACCACAGCCGGACGCCTGCCGGCCCGGCATGTGATTCATACGGTCGGGCCGGTCTATGGCGCTGCCGGAGAGCAGGCGGCCGGTCTGCTCGCTGCCTGTTACCGCAACTCCCTCTCGCTTGCCGTACAGCATAAGCTGACGACACTTGCCTTCCCGGCTATCTCCACCGGCGTGTACGGCTATCCGCGTGAAGAGGCTGCGGTAGTTGCCTCGCGGGCTATTGCCGACTTCCTAGCCGCCGACGCGACTATCACAGAAGTCCGTTTGGTGTTTCTTGCCCAGCCAGACGCTGACGTTTTCATGACGCACCACACATTTCCGGCTGTATAAGCATCAGCCCGGCCTGTTCCCCGCGACCTCTCCCTTTCTCGTACCGAGTATGGTAAGGCTGGCTGCTCTGGAAGGGAGGAACATATGTCGAGAGGGCAGACCGCTGCGAGCTTCGTGCTGTGTCGCTGGCTGGGGGGAATACTCGTCTTGGCTTGCTGGCTGGGGGGAACACCGGTTTCGGCCGAGGACAACGAGAGCCGGACTTGGCGCACGCTGGACGAACTTTCCGAAGAAGAACTCGCCCGCTTTGACTTTTCAACGGACACACCCCGCCACGCAGACATCCCGTATATGCCGGCGGAAGCCTATCCTTTCGAGCCGCCCTACACGCCCGAAGAGGTCGGCTATCGGATTATGGAGTTCCCGCATATGCCCCGCTGGAACTGTGTCCAGATTGAAGACACGGGAACGCTTACGCCGACCGGCTATCTCTTTGTGCAACAGATTATCGCCCTGGTGCATTATCGCGACCCGGAAGGACTGATGGGCCAGATTCTGTCCAAGCCGGGGGAAGTCTACTCCCGCTGGCTCACCCAGGATGTCGCTCCCCCGGAAAACTATGGCAACCAGATGCTCTTCAGTACGTTTCGGACCGATCAACACCTGACCAAAAAGGCTGATTTGTTTGGGTATTCCCTGAGTATGCGCCGGGTGCGTCGCTTTCCCCAGCCGCGCCGGCAGGAAAAGTTTCCAAATGCACCCATGGCCTATGACGATTTTTTGGGCCGCGACGCCTGGGAGTTCTCCTGGCGTATTCTGGGCACCGACGTGCTCTACAAAACCGCGCGCTTTCCAAAGACGCGTCAGTCGATCACACTCCAGACCGAGGACGGGACTTTTCAGGACGTACCGGCCAGTGCCGTAAAACTGATGGGAGATGACTATCCGTTTTATACGGAAGAGAGCGGAGTCAAGTGCTATCTAGTCGAGGCCGTAGCCAAGCAAGACTGGTTGCCCGATTACTATGCCCCCCGGATTCTGTTCTGGGCGGACCAGCACTATTTTTATCCGTTGCGGACCGAAATCTACGGCAGGAGCGGCGAGCCCATTATGATAGAGGAGCGCGTGGCCAAGCTGATGAACCCACGCCTCAAGGAGCGTGGCTATCATAACCTGATTACGCTGTGGTGGGACCCGCAGCAGGACTTTTACTCATACGGCATCCACGATGCCATGCAGCTTCGAGACTGGTCGCAAGAGGACAAAGACGTGTTCTTCAATCCGGACTTTATGCGCCGTACCTGGTTCCCGGCGCCGCTCAAGACGCAAGCCGGGATCAGTGTGCCTGAGGAGTTTTTCCTCCGACCCCAACTCCATCGCGGCAAGTTTCCCACCGAGCGCAGCCTTGTCCTGCCGGCCTATCTGGAAGAGAGAATTCAGGCTCAGGAGGACGCCGGCTATATTGTCTTTACCGGGGAGACGAACGGAGCGGAGTAGGACCGGAAGGACGGTCCCCTCGGACCGTCCTGGGAAGTCTCGCGGTCCTCTACGCTCCCCCTGATCCGTTCGTCCCGTGTGAGCCGTTGGTCCCATTGCCGCGTGTGGCCCAGAAAATCCGTTCGGGATTCATAGGCAACTCGTATAACCTTGTGCCGGTGGCGTGGTAGATCGCATTGGCCAGGGCCGCACCCGGCGGCACGATGGGCACTTCGCCGACTCCGCGCAGACCGTAGGGACCTTCGGAGGCAGGGACTTCGGTCAGGACGGTTTCGATCATGGGCAGGTCCAGCGCCACCGGACAACGATAGTCCAGCAGGCTGGCGTTTTTCAGCTCGCCATTATCAAAGATATATTCTTCGTTCAGGGCCCAGCCGATACCCTGCACGGCTCCCCCCTGAATCTGACCTTCAACCTGAGTTGGATTGATGGCTTTGCCAACGTCCTGGAAGCAGGTATAGCGCAGGATGGTCACTTTGCCCGTCTCCGGATCAATCTCAACATCCGCGACATGGGCGGCATAGGCGTGAGCCGGCTGCATCCGGGTGGTGCTGCCCTTGCCGATGATCGGACCGCTGCCCCAGGCCACACTCTCGCGGGCCAGCTCGGCCAGGCTGACTTCGTTCCGGGTATCGTTCCTGGCCCAGAAACGTTTGGCCTGATACTCGACCTCATCGACGGACACCTTGAGCTTTTCCGCAGCCCGCTCTTTGAGTTGGGTCAACACATCTTGACTGGCCTGATGGGTGGCGGCACTCATCGTGTAGGTAATTCGGCTGCCACCACTCAGGTCGGCAAACGGCGCGGAATCGGTATCACCTACTGTGATGGTGATGTCTTGGGGGTCAAGCTGGAGTTCATCGGCCACCATCTGTGAAATCGTTGTGCGGGTGCCGGTCAGGTCCACGGTGCCAACAAAAATGGAGGCGGTGGCGTCCGGGTTGATCTTGACCTCGGCACTCGAGGTGAAGGAGCCTCCGATCCAATAGCCCAGGGCCAGTCCCCGTCCGCGGTGGGGACCCTCCAGCGGCGTGGTCCAGCACGGATGTGTCTCAATCTGTTTCAGCATGTCGGTCAGACCGATGCGATTGAGCGGCATACCCAGGGGGAGAGTATCGCCTTCTTCGGCGGCGTTTTTCTGCCGAAACGCCAGCGGATCGACGCCAATCTCATCCGCCAGGGCGTCCAGCAGCGCTTCCACGGCAAAGGCCGCCGGTGTGCCACCAGGGGCGCGGTAGGCTTGGACGCGCGGCTTATTGGTCAGCACGTCAAATCCTTCGGCAAGCATATTGTCCAGCTTATACGGGGCTAAACCCACCAGCAGGCCGCGGGCGACCGGCGAGCCGGGAAAGGCACCGGCATCGTAGCGCATGGTCGTCGTCAGCGCGGTGATCTTCCCGTCTTGTGTTGCGCCGGCTTTGACGGTGATGACCGCGGGCGCCCCTGGGCCGGTTGCGCGCAGCACTTCTTCCCGGGAGACCACGAGTTTGACCGGCCGGCTGGTCTTTTGCGCCAGAACAATGGCGGTGGGTTCAAACAGCGCCAGGGCCTTGCCGCCAAATCCGCCTCCGATCTCCATGGGTACGACCTTGAGTTGGCTGGCGGGGAGACCGAGCAGGGTCACGAGTTGGGTCCTGACGGTGAAATGCCCTTGGGCCGAGGTCCACAAGGTGACCCGGCCGTTGGGCTCGACCCGCGCGGCGCAGGCCTGGGGTTCCAGATAGCCCTGGTGGACCATCTGGGTCGTATACGTTTTCTCAATAACCGCGTCAGCCGCTTTGAACCCGGCCTCAACATCGCCCCGAGTATAGATCATGTGGGTGGAAATATTGCTCGGCTGGTCGGACCTTTCCTGGGTCGCCTCTTCGAGCGTGTGCAGGTCTTCGTGAACGAGCGGGGCGTCCGGCTGCATGGCCTGGAGTACGTCTTCCACGACCGGCAGGGGTTCGTAGGCGACGTCAACCAGTCCGGCGGCTTCTTCGGCAATAAACGGGTCGGTGGCGGCCACCGCGGCCACGACCTGACCGTGATAGCGGACCTTGTCTGAGGCCATGACGATCTCGCGGATGGCGCTCATGTCGATGCTGACTTCCCCCACTAGGGGGGCGGTCGCGCCTTTTGGCAGGGATGGCAGGTCGTGCGCGGTAATGACGGCTTTCACACCGGGCAGTGCTTTGGCCCGGCTGGTATCAATATGCCTGATACGGGCGTGAGCATACGGGCTGCGGACGAGTTTCGCCCACAGCATGCCGGGCAGATCGAGGTCGGCCCCATAGGTCGCCTTGCCCGTGACCCGCTCCGGGGCATCAACCTTGGCCAAAGACGTTCCAATCACACTATACTCAGCCATGCTGTCCCTCCTTAGGCGGTTTGTGAAAGCGCCTGCGACGCGGCCTGAATCGCGCGAACAATTTTGTCATATCCCGTGCAGCGGCACAGGTTGCCGGAAATCGCCAAACGGATCTCCAGTTCGCTTGGGTTGGGGTTGCGTTCCAATAAGGCTTTGGCCGACATGATAAAGCCCGGCGTACAAAACCCGCACTGCAACGCCCCGTGTTCAATAAAAGCCTGCTGCACGGGGTGGAGGTTGCCCTCAGCCGCAACACCCTCGACCGTGATCACGTCCGCATCCGCGGCTTCTACCGCGAACACGAGGCAGGCATTAACGACTGCGCCGTTCAAGACAACAGTACAGGCCCCGCAGTTGCCATTGCCACAGCCTTCCTTAGGCCCCATGTGGCCCAGCTTGTAGCGCAGGGTGTCCAGCAGCGTTTCCCGGGTATCGACCAGCGCGGCGTGCGGCTCGCCGTTGACGTTCAGTTCAATGGTTTGTTTCATGCTGCTTGCCCCCTGGCTCTTTCCAGCGCCGTGCCCAGCGTGCGCCGCGTCAGCACCTTCACCAATTCAATTCGATAGGCCGCCGAGCCACGCACATCGGAGATCGGACTGGCAGCCTGGGACGCCAACTCTCCGGCGTGCGCTAATGCTGTTTCATCCAAATCCCGCCCCGTTAAAAACGCCTCGGCCTCTTGAGCCCGGACGGGAGTGGGAGCAACTGCGGCGAGTACGATACGGGCCTGCTCACAGGTGCGAGCGTCCGGGCTGAGCTGGACAAACGAGCCTACTCCAGCCACCGCAATATCCATCTCTTCGCGCGGGATGAAACGCAGATAGGCCGCCCCGGAACGGGGTGGGGGAGGCGGCAGCACAATCTCGACCAGGATTTCGCCTTTTTCCAGCACGGTCTGGCCCGGTCCGACAAAAAAATCTTCCGACGGAATCTCCCGCTGTCCGTTTGGCCCGGCAATCACCAGCGTCGCGCTGTACGATAGGGCTGGTGGAACGGCATCCGCGGATGGGGCGGCGTTACAAAAATTACCACCCAGCGCGGCGCGGTTCTGTATTTGATATGAACCGATCAGGGCGCAGGCCTCGGCCAGGGCCGGGTAGTGGAGGCGCACCGGCTCGAAGCCGGCGATGTGCGTACACGACACAGCCGCACCAATACGGAGTCCAGCCTCATAGGAGAGGATATTGAGCTCGGGAATTTTTTTGACATCAACGACCAGAGACGGACTCCGGCGGTTCTCCTTCATCTGGGCAATGAGATCGGTCCCGCCTGCCAGGGGTCGGGCTTCACCGCTTGCCTCGGCCAGCAATGCAACCGCGTCTTGTAGATTCTGCGGAGCGGCGTACTCGAATGCGTCCACACTCAGACCCTCCTTCTGCTTGGACAGATTTATTCCTATCCCTTGAAGCGGGTAGAGATCAAGAGAAGGGTTCTGCTCCAAGAAGAGCGTGTGGACAATTCGGGTCGGGCCTGATTAAGTAATCCGGCTGTGCGGGGGAGGCGGCGTCTGAGGGCGGAAACCTTGCGTAAGGAGGAAAGATTCTTGGCAAACTGGACTGAACAGAAGGCTCATATAGCCGAAGCTGAATTAACGCTCATTAAGGGCGGATCAGGTAAACCCTTGTTAATGCTGCATGATGAGCTGGGATTCCCAGGATGGATGAAATGGAATGACGAACTGGCGGCAGAGCACGCCTTTGTGATTCCGCTCCAGCCCGGTTTTGGCAAAACTCCACGTCTGGAGTGGATTCGGAGTTTCCGTGACCTAGCCGGCTTGTATAGCATGGCGGTCAGAGAAATGGGGCTCGACCCGGTGGACGTCATTGCGTTCTCAGCCGGCGGATTTATTGCCGCCGAGATGGTCGCGGCCGACCCCAAGATTTTCGACCACCTGATTCTGGTGGGTCCGATGGGGCTCAAGCCCGAGAAGGGCGAAATATGGGACATCTTCCCGGTGACGATTCGGACCCATTTGCGGGCCACCGTTGCCGACCCGGGCACCGCCGAGTTCGGAAGCATTTACGGCGGCGAGATGACGCCGGAGCAATTCGAGGCGTTTGAGGATGCCCGGGCGGAAAGTGCGCGTATCGGCTGGGAGCCGTATATGCACAACCCGAGCTTGCCCTATCTGTTGCGCGGCGTGAAAAACGTTTCCACGCTTTTGATCCGCGGGGCCGAAGACCGGATCGTGCCAGCGGGCTGCATTGCCGCCTATACCAAAGCCATTGACGGAGCCAGGGCCGTGGAAATCGCCAATGTCGGCCATCGTCCGGAAATCGAGAACTTGGCCGAATTTGTCAAAATCGTGCAGAACTTCCTGGCGTCGTAATGGCCTGAGACGCTTTCATATAAGGAGAAGCGCGCTATGCAAATCTCATATTTCACCGAACGGCCCTATCGCGGTCTCGACGAAGACGAGATACTCAAGAACAAAGCCTACTTCGCCGTGCCCAACGCCCTGTTCGACCGCGAGCAGGCGGCGAACGATTACAATTATTATCTGGACGAATACTGCTATGCCGAAGAGCTCGGTTTCGATGCCGTTGCGCTCAACGAGCACCACGGGAACCCCTTCTGCATGGGCAGCGTCATGAATGTCGAAGCTTCCATCCTGGCGCGTATTACCAAGAAAGCCAAGATCGTCCTGATCGGCAATCCGTTGCCAGTGCTGAAGCACCCACTGCGCATGGCCGAAGAGTTGGCGGAAATCGATCTGATCTCGCGCGGGCGCCTCGTGACCGGCTGGGTGCGTGGGGCCGGCAGCGAGCAGTTCTTTAATAATGCCAACCCGGCCTATAACCGGGAGATGTTCAACGAGGCCCACGACTTTATCGTGCAGGCCTGGACCAAGCCGGGGCCGTGGCGTTACGAGGGCAAGCATTTTCACTATCGGCATGTGAATCCGTGGGCCTTACCCTATCAGAAGCCGCATCCGCAAATGTGGATTCCCGGTGTACTGAGTCCGGAGACGGCTCGCTGGTGTGCGGAACATCGCTACCCCTATCTGGGGTTGGGCACGGCCCTGGGACCGACCTGTGACCTGTGGGATTTCTACGCCGATGAAGCCGCCAAGCACGGCTATCAGGCCGGCCCGGAAAACTTTGGCTATCTGATCCCGACCTTTCTGGCCGAGACGGAAGAGAAGGCCCAGGAAATCGGCAAGAACTTTGTGTTCGGGGGTGGCCAGAACGCCTTCTCCCGCCCCGAGCATACCCTGCCGCCGGGCTATAACTCCAAGGGAGCGATCCGGATGCTGGCCAAACATCCGGGTGGGAGCTGGCTGGGTGTCAGCCCCGAGAAATTGCGCGCCCACTCGGACGGCGGTCGGCCCGACACCACCGACTTTGATACCGTCCGTCAGAAACTGCTCAAGGGCTACGGCAAGGCGCAGAAGAACCTCCAGCTCCTCATCGGTACCCCGGAGTCCGTCCTGCCCAAAGCCAAGACTTTGCTGCAGGTGCTGCGTCCGAGCATATTTGTCTTCTTCAATATCCAGGGGCCGGTCGGTGACGAGGAGCGGAAAACGAGCATGCGCCTGATTGCCCAAGAGTTGACCCCGCGACTGCGGGAGTATGCCAAGGAGATCAATCTGGTCGATCCGTTTGAACGTACCCCAGGCTCGGTAGCCTATCGCAACGGGGTGACGCGCGACCCGGTCGTGGACCGCGAACCGCTGGCCGCGCTGGGCATGGCCGGCTAGGTCGCACATAAAGGCTGGGCGCGGTGTGTGAAGGTAGAAAGGGTGGTTGTGAGACCCCCCTTTTTTCTGTGCGCAGAGCGTCTGTAGGATGTCCGCAGGAGAAACGCTGGCCCCAGACTGAGGAGGACGCGCCCAATGAGCGATGCTCACGAACATGATACCGGCGCGGCCTTTCAGCAACGCCTGCTGACACAAGACCAGAACCGTGAACGCGAGATTCGGGTCAAGGCGATCGAGGCCCTGCTGGCCGAGAAAACCCTTGTTTCCAGCGCATTGCTCGATACCGTTCTGGACTCGTATGAAAACGATAGCGGGCCGTTGAACGGCTGCCGGATTGTTGCCCGGGCCTGGACGGACCCCGCCTATAAGGCCCGTCTGCTTGAGAATGGTACCGCCGCCATCGCCGAGCTGGGCTTTGGTGGCCTGCAGGGCGAGCATCTGGTCGTGGTGGAGAATACTCCCCAGACGCATAACGTGATCGTCTGCGCCTTATGCTCGTGTTACCCCTGGCCGGTCCTGGGCCTGCCGCCGTTCTGGTATAAGAGTCAGTCGTATCGGTCCAGAGTCACGGGCCGGCCGCGCGAGGTGCTCCGGGAGTTTGGACTTGAGCTGGACGAAAACATCCAGATTCAGGTCTGGAACAGCACTTTCCAGACCCGCTATATGGTCCTGCCGGAGCGACCGGCCGGCACGGAGCAGATGACGCTCGATGAACTCACGGCCATTGTCACGCGGGATGCGATGATCGGGGTGACGCGGGTCGAGCCCGAGAAAAAACAGCCGCCCGGTCTTTCCCGGAGACAGGTCTCTGACATGCAGGGCCCTGCCGCGCTGCCCCGGCGGAGCGGTGAACTCCAGTTCCAGGACCCATGGGAAGGGATAGCCTTTGCCCTGGCGGTCGCCCTGTGCGAACAGCGGCACTACGCTTGGTCCGAATTTCAGGAGCGATTGATTGCCGAGATTGCCAGGGCGGATCGACAGTCGCCTGATACGAGACCTACCTATTATGAAAGCTGGCTGACCACCTTTGAAACGCTGCTCGACGCAAAGAATATACTGGCTCAGAAAGTAGTCAATCGCCGCGTCCAGCAAATCAAACGAAGCCTCTCTCTGCGCCATACCCGCCTGCCGTTTGGCGTCCTACCGTGGCCGGATGACCAAGCCGATTAAAAGCCGAACTGTGCTGGCCAGAGTGAGGGTATCTCCTTAATTCTCCGGGGGCGGACCGGCGATAATCCTTTGGCTTTCCAGGTCCGCTAGTTCCTCTGAAGCCAGTCTCAGAACTTCCTTGAGGACGAGGTGGGTGTGCTCACCGGGATGGGGGGCGCTGGGCAGGTCGGCGGGTTCCAGGTCGCGGGCTTCGATCACCGGACCGGGCACCCAGATCGAACCGAGATCCGGGTCGTCAACGTGATGGAAACAGGGCAGGTCCTGAGAATACTGTTCCGCTTCGATGCTGTCTCGACACGGCTCGACCACCAGCCCGACCTGGCCCAGGGTCGTGAGCACTTCCTCTTGCGACCGGGCAGCAATCCAGTCGGCAATTTGCTGCTTAATCGTATCGACCCGCTCATAGCGGGCGTGGTCGCCATGAATCTCGTGGCCCTGCTCGTCGAGAGCGAGGTTGCGCAGGCCGGTGGCTTCGCGCAGCCGACGTAAGACCGAATCGCCAATCAGATTCAGGGTGACGAACTTCCCGTCCCGAGCGCAGTAATGACCATGAACGGCATCCAGCAGATTGTCGCCGATCGGTTCCCGGCCCTCGCCGGTTGTCTCAGCCTGGGCGTACCAGCCCAGCTCCGCCAGGGTTTGGAAGGCGACCTGTTCCAGAGCGATCTGATAGCAGTCGCCCCGCCCGGTTTCTGCTAGGCGGCGCAGAGCGACGTGGAAGGCGTTCAGGCCGTGCAGTCCGGTGAGCATATCGAAAAACGCCACCGGAATGGTGAGCGGTCTGCCGTGTGGCTCGCCGGTGGCGTGGGCTAATCCGGTCGCTCCCTGCATGGAGTAATCGTTGGCCGCCCGCCCGTCGTGCCCGCCGTCGAACTGGATCTTGATGACGGATGGGCCGCAGTGCTCAACCAGATGGGCGTAGTCCAGCCAGGGCGCCATACGCGGAGGCCAGTTGCTGACCAGCACGTGGGTTTCTCGAATGAGGTCGAGGACGAGTCGTCTGCCCGCCTCTTGGCGAAAGTCGATGGCAACCGCTTGCATGCCGCGGTGCAGCATCTGCCAGGGAATGCTGACCCCCGCCCGGTTCAGGGGGCCGCGGTCCCGGTCGGGCAGGCCGCGGCCATGGTGCGCCCCCACAATGGGCTCGACCAGAATGACCCGCACTCCGAGTCGCATCAATTCGAGCAGCATCTTGTTCGGGGCGACAAACAGCCCAATGGCAACAACGGTAATCTCTTCGCCGTCGATGCTGTAGCGTAATTGGAAGGACACACTCCACCTCCTGTTCACCTCAACGATACCACAGCACCTGATGCTCGTCCCACTCGACCCGTTTCCTCGGCGGGACGACAAACGTGGTCATCGCATGCTCGATAATGGCCGGCCCTTCGACCACATTCCCGGCCCGGAGACGATCCATATCCCACAGATTGAAGTTCAGCCATTCTTTTTTCCAGTATGCCTGACGCTGTCCCTTTAAGGCCGCCGGGTCAGGAGTCTTGTCTCCGAGCGCAAATTGTCGAGTAATGGGCACACGCTTGTCCACCACGGCTTCAATAAACGCGCCGTCGATTTGATAGCCGGCCTCCGGGAAGCGGCCCGCAACCGGATAGATCCGACCAAATTCTTTCTCAAAACTCTCGACCAAGACCTCAACGTCGTGCGGTGTTTCGACGCTACCGTGTGGCACGTGGGCGCTCCAACTCACAAAGAGTTGGCCGACATAGCGCGCGGAGATGCCGTAGCGGAAGTGAATCTTCCCTCTGGCGACCCCCACCCGGGCGAGTTCAGCATAGGCCTGCTCCTCCAGTTCGCGCCAGGCGGTGGCGACTTTTCTGGCTTCATCGAGACGTTCGTCAGGAGTCAGCTCTGGCGAAAGTGTGCATACTACGGTTTTTTCGATGCGGGAAAAATTTTCTGCCACGGATATGCCCCAGGCGGAAAAGGCCGCCGCCCAGGGGACGGTACAGACGGCCGCGGCTTCAACCCGCTCTGCCACGCCCCAGAGATGGAGCGGGCCGCTGCCGCCGTACACCAAGAGCACATAGGCTCCTGGGCTGAGCCCCCGGCTGAGCAATGAGCCATTGATATGATCGCCCAGGGAGTCGTGAATCATGTCCAGGACCCCTTCACAGGCCGCATACACCTCTATGCCCAGCGGTCGGGCCAGCCGCTCTTCAAGCGCGGCCAGGGCCCTGTCACGGTCCAGCCTGACCCGCCCGCCGAGAAAATTGTCCGGCGAGAGGTAGCCCAACACCAGATCCACATCGGCCACCGTAATCTCGGGGTGATTGAGACATACGCCGACCTGGGGGCCGGCACTCTGGGGTCCCAGGGTGACCCGCTTATAGCGCGGGTCCACATGGATCTCCGTGCCCGCGCCCGCCCCAATGGAGTCTATGCCCAGAGCCGGCGCGTTCAGGCGATGGCGCGCAAAGTCCAGACTCCGCGCCACCGGCAGCAGACCGGCGACAATCGCGCCCACGTCAAACGTGGTGCCGCCCAGGTCGCAGCACATGACATTCTGCCAACCCTTGACAGCGGCCAGGACCTGGCCGCCCAGGATGCCGCCGATGGGTCCTGAGACAACGGTCTCATACAGCCGGGGGTGACGGATGCTGGCCACCGCGCCGTATAAGAGCAGGGTACCCAGTTCATAAGGATACTGGTCAGCTCTGGCTGCGGCTTCAACCGCGAGGAGTTGAGCCCGCGTGTGCTCTGCGCCGTAACACTCAACCAGGAGGCTCTTCATGCGGGTGCTTTCCTGGCGACGCGGACAGATATCGGCCGAGCTGACGACCGGAACGGTCTTCCTTCGCTCTGTAATGACCCGCTCGGCGATGGCTTTGGCCTGGCGTTCATGGCTGGGATTGGTGTACGAGCACAAAAAGACAATGCCGATGGCCTCGATCCCCTCGTCCAGGAAAAAGTGCACCGCGTCTTCGACCTCTTTTTCGTTGAGCGGGATGAGGACCCGGCCTTCGGCCAGGTGCAACCCGGTGCGATACGGACTACCGCCGAGAATCCGTTCGGATATGCCTTTCACATGCCTGAGGGACACTAACGGAGCGGTATGTTCGTGGAGCTGCCATTTGGCTTGCTCCAGACGCGTCTGGCCCAGCCAGGTGAGGCCCCGCTCAATGGAAGGATAGTGTTCAAAGCCGCGCGTGACGAGCAGACCCACCTTTGCGCCGCTCCCGGTCACCACCAGATTCGTCAGCGTCGTGCCGGCATAAATTACCATCTGGGTGGTGGCGTGGACCTGACTGCGGCTGACACCGGCTTCCTGAGCCGTGTCAGCCACCGCTTCGAGATAGCTCTCGGCCTGATTGTCCGGGACGGTCAGGCTCTTGCCGATATAGCCGTTACCCGCTTCGTCCGAGAGGTAACAGTCGGTCATCGTGCCGCCCGCGTCCAGGGTCAGAAAATAGCGGGCTGTCATTGGTCGTCTTCCTTGGCCCAGGCTGCGGTGAGGGTGGCGGAACGATCCTGATACCAGTCCGGGCTCTCGTCCGGCAGCGGTCGGCCCAGCCACTCCCGGTACAGGCTGTCCAGGTCGGGCAGGAGTTCAAACACAATCGGGTAGCCGTGGGGTGCGACCTCAACGCCGAGCTGGGCATAGCACCCCGGACAGTAGAACTCTCGGACTTCCAAATAGTCGGGGTTGGGGAGAATGCCGGCGTTATACACCTCTTCAAGCTCTTCTCTGGTTTTCCGCACGGCCAGCATGGTGTGGAGTTTCCAGTTCACCCGGTAGTCACCAAACTCATGCCCGCAGTCACATTTGACGACCCGTCCACCCTGTTCTTTGCGCACGATATAGAGATGCTCCGATATCCGCAGCAGAATGGTGTCGTCCCAGGCCACCCGCTCCTGGAGGACGTGCAGATAGGTCCAGAAGCGGTCCGGGTCCTTGGTCGGCATTCTGATGAGGTCTTTGACCTGGTCCTCTGGCAGTTGTCCGTCAACCAGTAGACGGATGCGTTCTTGCATTTTACGATCCATGCGTTCCCTCGTCCTCGGCCATCTGCCAAAACGAGACAAACGCGTCTCGAAAGGTCTCGTACTGGCGACAGTCCTGATACATCTGCTGGCTCATTTCGGGCAGGCTGTTGTGCTGCACGTGTTTGCGTTCGTTTCTCCACCAGTCCCGGACCGGTACGGCGCGTTGTTTTCTTCGCTCCTTGAGGCGACGCCGCGCCTGCTGAGTGGCTTCTGCGTCGACCGTCCACTCGTGGGCTGTCCGCCGCGCCATGACGCCGTAGACCGTTTGTGCCACCTCGGGCGAGAGCCAGCCTTCTTCCAGGTCGGCGCGTACCCGGTCCGGGTCCCGGTCCAAGGGCTCGCCCCACGAGCTGCCGGCCTCGTTGGCGTAATAGATCAGATCACCGTCCGTCACTTCCCATTCCGGCGTCTGGGTGACGTTGTCGCGCGTCTGCTCGGCCCTGAGCAGCCCGCGTTCCAGATAGTCCCGCGCTTCGAGCGCATTGCGTGGCAACGGAATCTGTTGGGCTATCAGTTCCCGGACGTTGGTTTCGTGCAGGAGCAGAATATAGGAGGGCAGGGCGGGATAGCCGCCGCAGATGCCGACGATACAGGCGGGCGAAGTCCCAGTCGGCGAGCCGGTACTGTGGAAGGTCATTTTCCCCCCAGGGTTGGTCACCAGATAGCCGATGCCGAACGCCACGGGTCCGCGATACTTGCCATGCACCATGACATCGGGCACGAGTCCTCGGCTGAGATGGGTAATGGCCGGGCACAGGAACTCGTACTCTTCCGCCTCACCAATGTCGGACAGCGGGTTGCCGGTGCCGACTGCCACGGACACGCCATCCCGCCAGGGGGTGACGCCCAGGGGCATGTTCGCGGTCAGACTCCAGTCCGCACTGGCAAAGGGAGTGCCATTGGCGAAGCTGCCCTCAAAAGAGCTGATACCCCACAGGACTTCGTTGACCCAGGCCTCTTCCAGAAAGCCTCGCGCAAAACGTCCGAGGGCATAGCCGCGGCCCAGATTGCTGTGCGCATCAATGGCCATGACACAGCCGTGGACCGAGCCCAGATCATCCCGGGTAGGCTGACACAGGCTGCCGGGGTCGGTCTTGCGCTGGGCGATTTCATAGATGGCGTTGCTGATCGCCGGCCCCATGGCCAGGACCGGAAAGTCGGTATACGCGCCAAGATTCCAGCCGCCAGGATAACAATTATAATGGGTAAACCCCTGAGAGCTGGCCCCTCGAAAGTCCTGCGTGATCGTTCCGTCGGGGTTGATCTGACAGGTCGCCGGGACGTGGAGGGTGCAATCAATGGCCTCTGGAAACGCCGTGCCCAGATACTGCTTTTGGGTAACATGAATAATTTTGGGATGATGGGAGATCATGGGCACCTGCCAGGCTTTGACCCGTTCAATGATCTCGCGCCGGTCGCGCTCAATAATCTCGTACGTGGCCTGGACAAAGCGTTCAGCCCCGAACTCTTCGATCATATTGAGGACGCGCTCGCGGACCATCAGTGCGCCGACCAGTTTCATTTTGTCATCCAGGATATTCATCACCCCCATCCGGGTCCGCCGTTTGAGGGTCAGCTCCCAGGCTTTGGATTGGACGAAGTGCTGGCCGGTCTTCTGCGGCGGAACGACGAATCCATCCGTATAGGTGGTGGGCGATACCCCGGCCATACCCGGCGTAAACGCGCTCCCGACATCGACCAGATGCAGGCTGGCCGCGGCCCAGCCAATGAGTTTGTCCTCGGCAAAGAGCGGCAGCACGGTGTACATATCGTTGTTCTGCGAGCTGCCGTGAACCGGGTCATTGCACGAGAAAATATCCCCGTCGCGGATGCCGCCCATGCCGGGGTCTTCGTCATAGTCCAGCCGGCCCATGGTCCCGATCATCATCCGCAGGGCACCGGAATGCCCGCACAGTCCCCAGGACGAAGCAACGGCGCGCCCGTCCGGGGTAGCCACAAATTGCAGCAACTCTCCGGTAATGGCGCTCGGCGAGGTTGAGATCAGCATGGAGGTGTCGCGGCCATACTGCGTCGCCGTGATCAGTTTCCAGTAAATCCGCTCAAGCTGCGTCGGCTCATGCGCAAAGAGGTGGAGGGCCTCGGGGCCGTACGACGAGCCGGACTCGGCCTGGTTGCGCTCGCGCTCCTCAACGACCTCTTTGAGCGTTCTGTCCCCGTGGACTAGCCCCATGGATGGCTCCTTTCTCTGGCAGGCGATTATTGTAGGGGGCCGTCTTACTGTCAAGCATTCTCTTTGGGGATGGCCCGGCAAAAAGAAAAATTGCCCATCGCCCTTGATTCTCGGTTCTCGTTACCAACGTGCCCAGAGGATATTGGGGAAAAAGAGCGAGTCAGAGACTATCCGGGAAGCGTTCAATCTTGTGGCTTTCCGTAACGAGGTTAGGTGTGGCTTTGATCGAGTCGCTGGCAAAGCGCCAGAGTTTGGGGATATGTGGGAAGAGGACTGATGTCTCGTCTTCTGAATGACCTTCTCATTACTTTGAGTGGCCGTTCTGTCGGGGCAACGGTCGTCACTCGGAACGAGGAGGACTTTCGGCTTATTCGGCAATTTCGAAAGTTCTCACTGAAAGTTATCTAACCGTATGCTTATCGACAGTGCGGAAGCACTTCCCTGGCAAAGCGCTCCATCGAGCGTTTGACGATGGCATGATCAACCAGCCCGCCCTGGTTGAAATAGCCAATAAATTCGGCCATGGGAAATTCCTGCTTGAAGTGCCGAATGCGCTCGATGCAGTGATCCGGGTCACCGAACGCGCCCATCTTTTTGTCCAGCCCCTCGTAGTTGACCCGCTCTAACCGCTCTAACACCTGCTTGAATGCTTCGTAGCTCTTGATGGTGGTCTTGCCGAGCGGACGGAGCCGTTCTCCCGCGGCTCGAAAAAAATTCATCAGGCTGGGTTCATATTCCTCCCGGGCTTGGGTGCGGCTGTCGGCAACGTGGACGGGAAACATCAGCGCGACATCGGGCCGGACGCCGGGTTTCAGATTGTGCTGATACTCCGCGATATAGCCGCGCAGTTTGTCGGGCGGGTTAATCAACGGAGAAGCAAAGATCGACAGGCCGAGCTGACCGGCTAAAGCAAAGGTGTCTGGGCTGTTGGCCGCCATGCGTAGCGGCGGATAGGGCTTCTGAATGGGGCGTGGCACGACCGGCAAGCCCTCCGCCTGGAAGTACTTGCCCTGATAGGACAGCCGGTCCGTTGTCCAGGCGGTCCGAATCACGTCGAGTGATTCCGCAAAGCGCTCCCGACTCTCCTCCATGGGCACATTATAGCCCTGGTAATGCACCGGTGCGGTTCCGCGTCCGACGCCAAACTCCAGCCGCCCGCCGCTCAGAATGTCGGCGGTGGCCGCCTCTTCCGCAATTTTCATCGGGCTGTGCAGCGGCAGGAGGGTGACGGCGGTGCCAAGGCGGATGCGCTCGGTATGCTGCGCCGCGGTTGCCAGCACCATAAGCGGCGAGGCCATAATCGAGGTGCTCGGCCCAAAGTGCAATTCGCCCAGCCAGACAGTATCGAAGCCGACCGTGTCGCCCAGGCGAATCTGGGCCAGAATATCGTGGTAGCGCTGGCGCTCTGACTGCGTGGGCGCGCACGGCAACTGATCGAAAAACCCAAAGCGCATGCATCCCTCCTTATTTGCTTGGGCGTATGGTTCGCTCTTTTTAGCGGGCGGTATATCCTCCGTCGATAACCAATTCTGCGCCGGTCACATACGAGGACTCATCCGAAGCAAGATAGAGCACGCCATACGCGACTTCTTCGGCCGTGCCGTCCCTGCCCAGAGGAGTGAGCCGCAAGAGCATCTCACGTCGTTCCGGGGCCAGCGGAGCAGTCATTGGAGTTTCGATGCGACCGGGATGAACAGAGTTGACCCGAATCTTATCCGTCGCATACTGGACTGCGGCGTTCTTCGTGAGAAGCCGTACCGCGCCCTTGCTGGCTTGGTAGGCCGGGATATTGGGCAGGCCGATCAGGCCGGCAATAGACGAAATATTCACAATAGAGCCACCACCGGCCCGACGCAGGGCCGGAACTGCGTGTTTCATGCCGAGAAAGACCCCGGTTTGATTCACGCCGATTACTTCATTCCAGGCTTCGAGGCTGGTTTCATCGAGCGGCGCCATGCGGACAACACCAGCATTGTTGACTAAAATATCCAGCCTGCCGTAGGTCTGTTCGGCAGTCTCAACGGCCCGTTGCCAGTCTTGTTCGTGTGTGACATCAAGTGGGACAAATGTGGCGGTTCCGCCCTGTTGAGCGATGTTCTCGACGGCAGCTCGGCCTTGATCTGCAAGGATATCGCCCAAGACGACCCGGGCTCCCTCACGTGCGAATAAACGTGCTTCGCTCTCGCCCATGCCACGGGCAGCACCGGAGATAAGGGCAACTTTTCCAGATAGTCGTCCCGCCATCTATCGTCTCCCCCTAGGACGTGTGGGGCCGTGACTCGTGGTAGTGGATGACTTTCCAGGCCGCGTCTGTGCGACGCAGGATAAAGGTGTCGCGTCCACCGGTCACAAAGGGCTCGGCCAGCCGCCTGAGGTCGGCCTCAAAGTGGAAATTGCAAAACGCGTAGGCCGTATCGCCGAACACGTCGATGGTGATATCGCTCAGTTGCATGGCCCCAACGCGGATGACCGACTCTGCGGCATGGCGAAAATAGGCCTCAACCTCGGCCCAGCCCCGGAGCGGCTGGGCGCGCTCCTCGGGGATATAGAGGATGTGTTCATAGTCGGGGTCCCAGATGCTCTTGAGCCCTTCCCAGTTCATGGCTTCCCAGCTTTGTGAATAGCGCTCAAGAATAGCCTTGATCTGCTGTGTGTCCTGTTCCGTGGTCGGCATAGGTGCGGTCCTCATCCAAGCTGGGCAACAAAGTTCTCTAACGCCTGGTTGAACGCCAGCGGCTGCTCGATCTGGTACATATGGGCGACGTCGGTGACGATCTGTAATTCCGCGTTGGGCATGTGTTCGGCCAGAATCCGGTTGGCTTCAACCGGGGTGGCCTCATCCTCTTCGCCGACCACGATCAGCGTGGGCTGGGTAATCTCCGTGAGCCTGGGCGTAATATCCCAATTCCACACGCCGTCCGGGTGTTCGACCAGGGCGCGGGCCACGCGCCGCGGAAAGGCGACGCTATCGAGCAGGTTGTTTTTGAGCAGGGTACAAATCTCGGGACGCTCGCGTCTCGTCCGCTGGGAAAAACAGCGCCGCACAAACTCGTCGGTCATCTCTTCGTATCTGGTCCGCAAGTCTCTCAGCAGATCGGTCGAATCCACAAACCGGGTCAGATTTGTCGCGCTGCTGATAATCAGATTGCCGGCGACGAGATCCGGGTTGTCCAGGCAGATCTGCATGGCCCGCATGCCGCCCATGGAATTGCCAACCAGAATCGCACGGTCAATGCCCAAAGCAGCCAATACGGCGGCATCATCCGCAGCCATGTCTTGAATGGAGTAGCCGTTCAGCGGCTTGCTCGAACGTCCGTGGCCACGGGCTTCAATCACAATGCAGCGATAGCGGTGGGCCAGGAGCGGGACCTGGTAGGTCCATATCCAGGCGTTGCAGGAATAGCCGTGTAGAAAAACGAGCGGACGACCCTGCCCATAATCGTCGTAATGCACCCGAACCCCGTGTTCCCTTTCAACGAATGGCATGGCCGCTCCTCTTCTCTTTTACTCCTGTCCGAGGAAGGGTTTTTTCACCCAGCCGGCGCCGTATGGCGTAAAGAAGAAGGGCGTTACGCTGAGGTGTTTGAATTTCCACTCGCCGTCACGCTTCTCATAGCGTTCTTCGTACCGACCGGTCAGCCAGGCGGCCTGGTTGCCCTCGGCCAGGGTGCAGGGCTGAAACAGATACCACTGCCCGGTTGCGGTATCCGCGTCCACCTCAATAATGGGGTTCATGACGTTGTGGACCGCAAAAGGAAAGATTTCTGACGCGCCTTGAAAGAAGGTGCGGATGGCCTCACGGCCCTCGTGCCGGCCAAAATTTCCGCCGTCCCAGACCGCGTCCTCGGCAAACAGCTCCGCAATGCCGTCCGCGTCGTATTGATTGTCGCAGAAGGCACAGTAGCGGGCTTTGAGTTTCTTGATGGCTTCAACGCTCTCCAGGGTCTGGATGCGTTGAGCGAGATCGTCAGCGTTCATGTCTGCTCCCTCCTTGGTGAGATATTATTGTCTCGTTGTTGTTGAAGACCCGGAGGGCACGGCCTGCTCCGCCTTGACCAGACGGCAGGGGAGACCGCGCAGCAGCCAAGTGCCCATCATGGGGTCGCACTGCGCCGGATCATCATCGGTACATACATTGATATTCGTTTCCCACAGGCCGTACAGCTCTGGAGCCTGTCCCGAGCGCTCGGGATACCACCAGCGGTCAGCTTGGACGACGCACGGATGGAGGGTTTCATCCAAGCGGGCGACGTGCCGCACGCTGCCGATTGGGGTCTCGATAGTGATCCACGTCCCGTCCTCAATGCGGAGTTCCGCTGCGGCGTGCGGATGCAACTGGGCCACCGGATGGGGATACTTCTTGCGGAACCAGGGCATCTGCTGACTGTTCTGGTGAAAGCCTTCGATCACCCGCCCTCCGGTTGTCAGCACCAGTGGATAGGCGGCGGACCAGCGCGTAAAAATCTCCGGTTCCTCGTAGACGGGCAGGGCCGGGTAGCCAAGTTCGGCCAGGATGGCTGATCGTAACTCCACCCGCCCGGATGGGGTCCCAAAACGCGTTCCAGTGTCCCGGGCCGACCGGCCAACAAATTTGCCGTAGCGTGGCGTAGCGGACATCCACGGTCCGTTCTGCTGAGCAAGGGTGTGGAAGCTGAGGCCGGCCGGGTGCAGGCAGGTATCCCAGAACTCCTCAACGGTCTCCGGCCAATCAGCCTTCTGACCCAGCCGCCGCCCGAGGTCCCTCCACAGCTCATAATCGTTCCGGTGACCATGCTCGGGTTCAATGGCTGCACGGCTCGCCACGGCGTAATCGCCGGCAGTGCCCATATAGCCCAGACCGGTGGAGAAGGACGGCTTTTCGAGCCAGTGGCAGGCTGGCAGCACGTAGTCGGCCAACTGCGCGGTCGGAGACAGAAACAGGTCGTGGACCACCAGCAGTTCCAGGTTAGCACTCCGCAGTGCTTGCTCTACCCGCTTGGCATTGCCACTCCCACCTAACGGATTATGGTGCTGGACAAACAATCCCTTGACCGGGTAGGGATCGCCCTGGGTAATCGCCTGCCACAGGCTGGGTTCATGGGCCGAAGCCGTCCAACTCAGCAGGTGATGCTTGCCGTGCCAGGCCGGTGCCATGGCCGCATCAAGCTGTTTATACCCGTCGCCCAGAAGACGAAACCGATCAATCCCCAGTCGTTTGCGCCACTGTTCTTCGGGCAGTCGGTCCATCAGCATCACGTCCCCGTTTGCCACGACCTGCCGAGGAGGGCCGAACAGACAGTGGCCGCCCTCTCGATCCAGATTGCCGCTAATGGCCACCAGACAGGCAATTGCCCGCGCGGCCTGGAGGCTCGCCGGGCCGAGCTGGCACACCCCGTTGCCACTATTGATAATGCCGGGCCGGTTGCGTGCAAACAGCCCGGCCGCCTTGACCAGAAGTTCCTTCGGGACCCAGGTGAGTTCGGCGGCCCGCTGCGGCGGGTAAGCGGCCACGTGCTGCTGCAAGGCGTCGAACCCGGTGGTGTACTGCTCGACAAACTCCCGGTCGTACAGGCCTGCTTCAATCAACACCGCCAGCCAGCCTAAGGCTAAGGCCCCATCCGTTCCAGGGCGGAGCTGCAGCCACAGATCGGCCTGCTTTGCCTCGGTGGTATAATGGGGGTCAATCACAATGAGTGCCGCCCCCTGGCGATGGGCTTTGACGATCTGCTTCCACAGCAGGGGCACCGAAGCACTCGGCCGCATCCCCCACAGCACAATGCATTTCGTCAGGCCGGGGACGGGGGAGGTGTGCGCGGTCGGGCCATAGCCATAGGTCAGGGCCTCGGCCATGGTCGTTGGGCCAGAGCAGATTTTATCCTGCCCGGCACTGTTGGGGCTGCCGAAGAGGTTCAGAAAGCGCTCGCCCAGACCCCAGTCCGCACCATGAAACGTGCCAAAGGTGACGGCCACACTCTCAGGACCGTGCTGTTGCTTCAGGGTTTGGAGCCGTGCGACAATATCGTCCAGGGCTTCATCCCAGGTGACCTGCTGCCAGGCCCCCTCGCCCCGTTGCCCGGTACGCTTGAGCGGCCAGTGGACGCGCCCCTCCTGATAATGTAGCTCGGCGGCCCGCCGGCCCTTGATACAGATAAAGCCCTGACTGATCGGATGCGCCGCATCGCCGCTGATCTGGGTGATGCGGCCCTCCTCCACATGGGCGAGCACGCCACACTGCTGGGAGCAGCTACAACATATGACAGGCCTGACGGCTGTCGGCTCTTGCGTAGAAAGAGTCATGGCGCACGCCTTTCATGCAAAGAATATGAAATCGCTCTAGTCCATCTCAGACCGAGTGTCAATGAAAAAATGGTTTCACCCGACCGAGGCCACAGAGTATGTCTTGCCAACAGAGGGGAAAAGGGCGTAGAGAGGAGAACGGTTCTGGAAAAGGGAGGGCGCGGTGAAATTCGGAATTTTCTCTACCGTAACAAAAGCTGACGAGCGCAGTGTCCAGCAGCTATTCAAAGAAAACCTGGAACAAGTCGTGTATGCCGAACAGCTCGGCTATGACAGCTTTTGGTTTGCCGAACACCACTTTTCTACCTATAGCATGATTGCTTCGCCCAACCTGATGGTGGCTTCGGCCGCTCAGCGGACCAGCCGCATCAAGCTTGGCCCGGCGGTGAATGTCCTGCCGTTCCACCATCCGATTCGTTTGGCTGAAGAAGGGGCCATGCTCGATATGATGAGTGAGGGCCGCTTGCTGTGGGGTATAGGCCGGGGCATCCAGCCTGGAGAATTTGTCCCCTGGAAGGTGGACCATAACCAGAGTCGTGAGATTTTTGACGAAACCCACGAGGCGGTCATTCGCGCCTGGACGCAGCCTACATTCTCTTACACCGGTCGGTTTATCGATATTCCTGAGACGACCCTGGAGCTCCGGCCGGTCCAAAAACCCCATCCCCCGATCTGGACCGCGGGTCTGTCCGCCCCGTCCGTCCGCTGGGCGGCGAGACATAACTATCCGTGTATGGAAGTGTATACCTTGCTCCCGACCATGCAGCAGCATTGGGACATCTACAGGGAGGAAAATGCCCGGCATGGCCATCGGATTGATCACGTTGGCTTGGTGCCGACACGTCACGTGTATCTGGCGGCTACAGATGAGCAGGCCAACGCCGAGGTCCTCCCAACGCTGGCCACTCGTTGGCAGCAACTCCTCAAGCTCGCCAAACCTGATGAAATGGCAAAGTCGTCTTCCTACGCCTATCTTAAGGGAACGTTTGATGCCGCGGCCAGAGGCGACCTGACTGAACTCATGGACCTGGGTATGCTCCTGATCGGTAGCCCGGAAACCTGTGTGCGGCTGATTAAGCGCCATCAGGAATTTTTGCCAGACCTCGAGTACATGATTCTCTTTTTTGCCTATGGCAGCCTGAGTCAGGCGCAAATCCAGAACTCAATGCGACTGTTTGCCGAGGAAGTCATGCCGGAGTTTGCAGAGGTTGAAGCCCACATGCCAACGGTCAACGGACAGAGTGTCCGGGAGGAGCGGATATGACAGCCGTCACTCAGAAAATCTGGTTTGGGCAGCCGCTCGTGCCGGACAAAAGGCCCGTCAAGAAAAACCTGTTTGAAGAAGTCATTCACGCCACCGGAACCTTGGAGCTTGTGCCGGTTTTTCCCTATCTTGACGATGGCGCGATCGTGCCGTGTCTGAGCGTCTCGATCGGCGGGGCGAACACCAAAAAGTTCCAGTTTTTTCACGAGAACGTCGTCCCTGAAGTACTGCTCTGCCTCGCTGGCGAAGACAGTGCGCTCCAGGCGGGCCAGATGATGGTGCTGCCCAATATGCACGGAGTGAATAATTTCTTAAAAGACTTGGCGAACGAACACGCCTATATGGTCGTGCTGATTACTATTCGCATGAACTCCCAGGACAATCAAAACGAGGGATTTGTGATTCGCTGCGAGCAGTGCAACGAGGTCGTCTATCGGCGCGAAACCAATATCAAGCGCGGACCGGAGCGGCCGTATTATCCGGAGTTCTATGCGCTCGGCTTCTATGCCGATGCGATTGATGAGTTCAACGCCTCAGCTCGGGCGTGTCTCAAGTGTGGCCAGGTGCTGGAGCCCTTTCCTGCCGAGCAGGTTGGCTGGCGACGCTACGCTCAGCAGGTTGCGGTTGCCAATCGCGCCCGGGCAGTGAGCGAGCAGCGTGCCGCGCGCGACGGGTAGGGGGAGCGGCCATGGAACGCAGACGCATGGTGCAGCTCTTTGAGGCGGCCGAGCAACTCTGGGGGTCGTTTGATGATTTCCCTGCCCTGCCTCCTGGCGTTGATCCTATGCCGCATCTCAGTCGGAATACGATCTCGCAACCGTTCTTCCTTGTCAGCGACCAGGACCAGACGCTGATTAACCTGACCGGAGCGGGAGAGGTCTGGTGTGCGGGTGAGCGGCCGGAGCAATTGCCGCTTGCGGTCGGGGACAGCGTCTATATCCCAGCCGGTATCCCCAGTCAGGTGATAACCCACACCCCGAGTTTGCAGGTCCGCTTCAAAGCCGAGATACCAGGCAGAGAAGCAGTCGTGTGGTACTGTCCCGACTGCCGGGCTGTGGTGTATTGGCGGTCCATTGATACCCAGGCTGAAATCCCCCAAGCGGCCTATTGGCAAGCGGTTCAGCAGTTCAACACCGACCCTGCACTTCGCGTGTGCCCGGCCTGTCAGAGAGGACATCCTCGGGTTGAGTTGGGTGATATTGCCTGGCCGGCAGTCGCTCAGGCCATCCAAGGCAATAGGGGCAAATCGGAGGGAGGATAAGGATGAGTCCTACGCGACTGCTTAACTTTGTGGACGGCGAGTGGTGTCATTCGAGCGCAACGGAATCGCTGACTATTCCGAATCCTGCGACTGTACAGGCAGTCGCCATCCTGCCAGTCTCCCCAGCTCCTGATGTTGATGCCGCGGTCCGGGCGGCCACCCGTGCTTTTCCTGAGTGGCGCCGCACACCGGCGGGTGAGCGGATACAGTATTTGTTCACATTCAAGACCATACTGGAGGAACACCTCGACGAATTGGCGCAAACTATTACCAATGAATGTGGCAAGACCTATGCGGAAGCGGCTGGAGAAATGCGGCGCGGCATTGAGAATGTCGAGGTTGCCTGTGGTATCCCCAGTCTGCTCCAAGGTCTGTATAGCGAGGATATTGCTCGCGGTATCGATGAGACCATGATTCGGCAGCCGGTCGGCGTAGTGGCGGCGATTACGCCGTTTAATTTCCCGGGCATGATTCCGCTGTGGTTCCTGCCGTATGCCATTGCGTGCGGGAACACCTTTATTCTCAAGCCGTCGGACAAAACGCCCCTGACCGCCCAAAAGATATTTACCCTGCTGGAGCAAACAGATTTGCCCAAAGGTGTGGTCAATCTGGTGAACGGCGCAAAAGAAACAGTAGACGCATTGGTCGACCACCCCGAGGTGCGGGCCCTCAGTCTGGTTGGTTCCACGCCGGTTGCCAAGGCGGTGTACGCCCGAGCCACAGCAAACGGCAAACGCGCTCAATGTCAGGGCGGTGCAAAAAATCCGATTATTGTTCTGCCGGACGCCACTATTGAAGATGTCGCCCAGGTCGCGGCCGAGTCGGCCTTTGGCTGCGCCGGCCAACGCTGCCTTGCCGCCTCGTTGGCCATCACGGTTGGTGACGCCGCACAGCCATTTGTTGAGGCCATGGCCGACGTCGCAATCCGTCGAAACGTTGGCTACGGGCTGGACGCTGGAGTGGAAATGGGACCGGTGATCCGAGCAGAGAGTAAGGCTCGTATCGAACAGCTTATCCAAACCGGTCTCGATGACGGGGCGCGAGCCATCGTAGACGGCCGGCAGGCCCAGATCGCCGAATACGAACAGGGCTATTTTGTCAAACCAATCATCCTGACCGAGGTGCGGCCGGGGAGCCAGATCGCGACCACTGAGATATTTGGGCCAGTCCTGAGTGTGATGTCGGCAAAAGATATTGACGACGCTCTCAGCTTGGTGAACGGTCAGCACTACGGCAATATGGCTTGTCTCTTTACCCAGAGTGGGGCTACGGCCCGAAAATTTCGATACGAAGCCCAGGTGGGCAACCTGGGGATCAACGTCGGTGTTGCCGCGCCCATGGCCTTCTTCCCTTTTAGCGGCTGGAAAGACAGCTTCTTTGGTGATCTGCATGGCCAGGGGCGCGATGCCATCGATTTTTATACAGAGAAGAAGGTGGTCGTCGAGCGGTGGGGATGAGAAAGCGTCGTTGAAGAAGGGGGCTCCTATGTCACTCGACAGTCTGTCTGACGCCGGAACCGAAGCACGAACCGTAGCTGCCCATCGACCGACCATCCGGGGCACCCGCCACATGGTCGTGGCCGGGCACTATTTGGCGGCGCACGCCGGCTTTCATATTCTTGAAGCCGGTGGCAATGCGGTTGACGCCGGGGTCGCTGCTGGTATTGCCTTGGGTGTCTTACAGAGTGACATGGTGAACGTGGCCGGGGTAGCCCCGATCGTCCTATACCTGGCAGACCGGCGTGAGGTGACGACGATCAGCGGTCTGGGTTGCTGGCCACAGGCCGCCTCGCTGGAACTGTTCCTGCACAAGCACGCCGGCCATATTCCTGTGGGTATGCTCCGTACTGTCGTGCCGAGCGCGCCCGACGCCTGGATTACCGCGCTGGAGCGGTACGGAACCATGGGATTTGGCGAGGTGGCTGCTGCTGCGATCCGTTTTGCGCGAGACGGGTTTCCCATCCACACTTTTACCGCGAGCATCATCAAGGCGAATGCCGATAAATATCGACGCTGGCCATCGAACGCGGCCATCTATCTGCCCGGTGGTCAGGCCCCGCAGCCGGGGGACATCTTCAAACAGACCGACTTAGCCGGCACCTTGCAGTATATGGCAGACGAAGAGGCGCACGCCCGGAGCCGGGGACGGGAAGCCGGGCTCCAGGCGGCCCGGGCCGCTTTTTATCAAGGCGATATTGCCGCGGCCATTGTCAAGTTTCATACGGAGAACGACGGGCTGCTGACTGCCAAAGACCTAGCCGAATTTCGGGTTGCCGTAGAACCCCCGACGCGGACAACATTCCAGGACCTTGAAGTCTATGCCTGCGGTCCCTGGTGTCAGGGACCGGTCTTGCAGCAAACGCTGAATCTCCTGGAAGGCTACGATCTTGCGGCCCAGGGTCATAATTCGCCTCAGTATATCCACACCGTGACCGAAGCGCTCAAGCTGGCCTTTGCCGACCGGGAGCGCTACTACGGCGACCCACGCTTCGTTGAGGTGCCCATCGACGGGCTGTTGTCCAAGGACTATGCTGAGCAACGTCGTTCCCTGATTCGGCAGCACGAAGCCTGGCCCGAGATGCCGCCGGCCGGCGACCCACGGCGGGGCCGGGCGGTTGCTGACGCCGAGACCCATCCGTTGCCGGATGAAACGGCCCAGCCCGGCCTGGACACCTCGTATGTCTGCGTCATCGACCGGTATGGCAATGTTTTCTCCGCCACCCCGAGCGATACCTCATCTGATATGCCGGTCGTACCCGGTACGGGTGTGTGTCCGTCATCGCGCGGTTCGCAGTCCTGGGCCGACCCCAATCATGCTTCCTGTGTTGCCCCTGGAAAACGCCCCCGCCTGACCCCCAACCCGGCCTTGGTGCTGCGTGACGGACGCCCCTTTCTGGTGTTGGGTTCTCCCGGCGGTGATGTCCAGCCCCAGGCCATGTTGCAGACCCTGCTCAATAGCGCGGTCTTTGGCATGGAGGCCCAGGAAGCGGTCGAAGCGCCGCGCTTTGCCAGCTACAGCTTCCCGGATTCCTTTGAACCGCACGCCTACCATCCCGGTCGGCTGAATATAGAGAGCCGTATCGCCGAGGAGACCGGAGCGCTGTTGTCCACCCGTGGTCATCAGGTGCACTGGTGGCCGGACTGGGTGTGGCGGGCCGGGGCGGTCTGCTGCATTCACGTCGAGCCGACATCCGGGGTGTTGGCCGGTGGCGCCGACCCGCGCCGTGCGTCGTATGCCGTGGGTTGGTAACGGAGGTCTTGCTGTATTAAGGAGGGAAGACAATGGCATCTACCCAAGAATATCTGGTGAGCTGTGGTACCACAAAAATGCCGGCGCATCTGCCTGTTGACCGGACCCGCATCCCACCCGGACCGCCACCCTCTGTTGCTCCCTTGCCCGACGCGGCAGCCGCCTTTCGGGCCGCGGTCACCCAGCCGGTCGGCATGCCGGCCCTGGAGAAGCTGGTCAGGCCGGGGGCAAAGGTCACCATCGGCATTCAGGATGGTCGTGCCACGCACTACCATCCCGACGACCAGGATTTGCGCATTCTCGGGCTACCCATCTTACTTGATCTGTTAGGCCAGTACGGGGTCAAGCCTGAAGATATTCAGATCAAGGTTGCCAACGCGCTCCACCGCATGTGGACCCGCAAGGAGATGACCCACATCCTGGGCCCGAAGCTGCCCTACACGCTGGGGGGTCGCCTGGCCTGCATTGATGCGACCGACCTGGACCAGTTTGTCAATCTGGGCATGACCCGGCGGGGCATGGAAGTCATGGTCCACCGCTCGGTTGTTGAGTCTGATCTGTTCATCTTTATGTCGGTTCCCGGTGGATTCTTCCAGGGCGGCTGGAAGTCCATTCTGGTCGGGATGAGTAATTGGGAGTCCATCCGCTATCATCACCGCCCCTGGCCGTTTGCCTCGGGCCACTCGGTCCAGGACCCCAAAAACAGTTCCTTCCACAAGCTGCTGAATGAAATGGGGGCCCTGGTGGACGCCGAGCTGGTGCGTCGCGGCCACCCGCCCATCATGAAGATTGAGGGCGTCCTGACCAGGAGTAGCCCGCAGCGGTTTGCGGCCATTGACGCTGGGCTGATCACCCCGGTGCGGGAGATGCACATTGATATGCTGCTCTCGCAACTCGTCACCGACGTGGAAGGGCAGACGGATGTGTTGCTAATGGGGATGGCCGATGGGGACGGCTACTCGCGCCTGTCGGTGTTTAATCCCATTCACTGTCGCAACAAAGCATTATCCGGGTTGTTCAACGCCTATCACGAGAACCCCCTGGTCCGAAAAGGCGGGATGCTCATCGTCGCCAACCCCTTTGACCCTAAATTCAGTCTGCTCAACCATCCTTCGTACCACACCCTCTACCACGAGGTGTTGCCAGCCATGCAGGACCCGGTTGAGGTGTGGGATACCTACTCTGAAGAGTACGCGCACCGCCCGGAGTTCGTACACAAGTATCGCAACGGCTTTGCGTTCCACGGCGCGCACCCGTGTATTCTGTACGGGCAGGGCTTGTATGCGCTCAACCATCTGGGTGGCGTCCTGGCCGCGGGCGTACCGAAAGAAAACGAAGCGGTTGCGCGCCGGATGGGCTTCGAGCCCTTCCCGACCATTGAAGCCGCGCTCAGCGAGGCCGAATCGCGGCTCGGCAAAGACTGTACGATTACCTATCACCAACACCTGGAGGAACACGGCTATTTCACGCGGGTGCATGTGAACGGCAACACCGCCTAGCCTTGAAGCGTTCCCCGACCTGGGCTGTTCCGGTCGTTCCCGGGATGCCGGTCGCTGAATTGTTTCTCGACCGCTCAGTCTAGCTCAATCCCGTACAGCTTTACGGCGTTGTCGCACACAATCTTGTGCGTGATATGGGCTGGAACGTTGGCAAAGTCTCGTTCAATCACTTTGCGTGAATGAGGCCAGGTGGTGTCCGTGTGCGGAAAATCGGACGCCCACATACAGTTATCCTCACCAAAGACCGCAGCGTTTGAAGCACCGATCGGGTCGTCCTGAAAGGTGGCCCATACCTGGCGGTGGACATATTCGCTGGGTTTCATAGGGAGCGGATGTTCCACCATTACCCCAAACTTTTCATAGGTATGGTCCAGGCGCTGGACATAATGGGCCAGCCAGCCGATGTCACTCTCCGCGGAAACAATTTTGAGTCCGGGAAAACGGGCTAATACCCCGCCAAAGATGAGACTGGTCAGGGACTTTTGGACTTCGTGAATGAGGTGCACGAACCGTATGGCCGTCTGGTTGACCCAGCCGCTTGAGCCGCGGTCCATGACCACGCGAGTGTTATTGTCCCGGCTGGTCACGACATGCAGGGAGAGCGGCATATCCAGCTCTTGCGCCGCGGCCCAGAACGGATCGTAAACCGGACTATAATACGGCCGATCTTCGGGCGGAGCGCCCCAGATCATACCGCCGCTGAGGCTCAATTTTGCCGCACGTTCAAGCTCGTCGACGGCGGTCGGAATATCCTCAAGTGAGATCAGCGCAACGGGATAGAGCCGCTTGGGAGCGTGCGACCGAAACTCCGCCACCCAGTCGTTATAGACACGAAAACAGGCCTGCTGGAGTTCGGCGTCTGCGAGTTGGAACAGGGCCAGACCCAGCGTAGTGTAGATCACCTCAGCCCGGACCCCGTCGATATCCTGGTCCTTGATACGCTCGACCGGATCCCAGCCGCTGGGCCGGGCCGCTTCATAGCCACGAGTGAGATGTTTTTTGAGTTCTTCGCCACTGCGGCCCGTAGAAAATCCTCCTGCAACCGGGAAGGGCGTGATACCGGGAGCCGTGAAAAAATGTCCGGGCTTTTCCTTGTTCTCGACCACCCGTGGGGCGCGGTCGCGGAACTGTTGATCGAGCCGGGTGGTCCACAGATCGGGCGGCTCTGTCATATGCGAATCAGCAGAAATAACACGCAGCGGTTCCATCTCTCCCCCTGTATCTGGTCATCCTTGGACGGCAATCTCGAGCAACGCCTAGCATTTTCGCTTCCGACGTGTCAAATCACACCGTGTAAGATCCTGATGACAGGAGGCATCCCCTATGAGTTGTTCGACAGTAGTGCTACGCGGAAAGAAAAGAGTCGTGTTGACAGTGCTGATAGCCGCTCTCTTGCTGAGCTGGTCTCTGGGTCTGAGTATTGCTGCAGAGCCGGCCCGCCGCTTGCAGGACAGGGCGGATATTCGTAAACTCACTATCTGTTATGCACACGGAACGGATGCTATTGGACGGGGTGATGTTGCGGCAGGGAGGGCGATCTACCAGCCGTGCTTTACAAAAGACGCGACCTTCTCGGTTGTCTTTCCAAACGGGCAAATCGAGGAAAGGACCGGCTCAGACGCCTGGGCGGACTTTGTAGCGACGGTATTTCAGGGTGCTGGTTATACGAGTACCCAACATCTGAGCGGAACCATCAGTATTGAGGTGCAGGACAAGAGTGCCACGATGAGCACCTATCTGCACGCCACCCATGTTATGCCAAACGGCAGTATTGATATTGCGAATGGGACCTACGAAGATACCGTGGTGAAGACCGAAGAGGGCTGGCGAATTCAGAGCCGTAAGCTCACCCTCATCACCTTTCTTAGTCTTGCGCCGACTGCCCCGCATCCAAGGAGTGAAGAATAAGTTCTCCCTCCGATCAGAATAATCCCGGATGAAAGGTCCCGCCGGTATCTTCGGTCGTACACAGGGCGTCGGACACGGGGTCTCCGCTGTCCGCGCAGCACACATCTGTCGGGCCGCAGGTAAAGCCGTCAAACAAGATGCGGGCGGCCCCATCCTGACCCTGAAACGACGGGTGGAAACAGTCGCAGCACGAAATCTGTTCGCTCGTAAACTTGTACACCCAAGACGCATTGCTGAAGCTGAGGGAGGTGCCGGCCGCCTTGACCGCACCCCCAACCGTCTCGCCGCCGACTGTCGCCACAGGAGAGGATTTCCCTTCAGCCAAGGCGGCATACTCCGAAGAGACGCGCTCCATAATGTCACGATAAGCCTTAGCTGTTTCGTAGCCATCTTGCAGGCGGCGTTCGTCCGCACAGTCGATAGTGATAGAGCCGCACAGGCCGGTCTCACGTATGTCAACAATCCGCTCCCACAGTGATTCGCAGCTTCCACCAAGAAGGGAACAGCTCGCTTTGTTCGCGTGGTTGCACAACTGGGTTACCCGCACGGGTGCGGCAATGCCGACCTTCAATTCCGGGACGGCAATCAAAACATCGAGCCCTTTGCGAAACTCGCGCTCAAACGCCGCCTCCGTGGTGCGACAGTGGTTCAGCGGGTCCTGATCCTCCCTCTCTGCACACTCGGTTTGAATCCGCTCAATGGTTCCGCTGCAAATATCGTTATGGCCCATCTCGACCGTGACATAGCGTGGGGCGTCCGGTGGTTGCGTCCCGAAAAGCGCGGCTGATTCCTGCGCCTGGGCGAAAAAATCCTTAAGCATCTCGGCACCGGATTCCGCGCTATTGGGGTCGGTGTTCACAATCATAGCGCCCTGCCGACATTCGATCCGTTCCGCCTGGCTATAGACCTCGTCTCCACCGTCGCTGCAAAACGCTCCGTTCGGGGTGATGCTGGTTGCCCAGTTGAAGCGCTCCTGGTCGTTATTTGTACAAGACCCCTGGTCGTTCACCCGGGCGTTCACGGCCTTGCTGATGCTGTCCCCGATGGCGTCGATGGAGGCAATCCGGGGCGCGAGATTATCGAGCCGCGCAATCGTGAAGTTCTGGAGAGACTCTTGCCAGGCAACAATAAGGTCTGTTCCGGTGTCGGGGAAATCTTCCAGCCGGGCGTGTTTGCCAACGTTCTTCAGGAAGTCTGTATCGAAGGTCGAGACCGTGAAGGTGGCGCTGCCAAACTCCACCCCGTCGGCTAATGCGCTGACCGTGTGCTGGCCGTCGCCCAAGCGGTTCCAGTTGAAGAGCAGGCCAAAGCCGTTGTTGATGTCGTTACAAACAGGCTCAGTGTCTTCGCGGGTGGTCTCATAGCCGGCCCGCCAAGTCTCTTCTGTGGCGGTGCCGGGGTTAAAGACAATGTCAATCCGCTCGGCATCACATACCCAGCCGGAAATAATCCCTACGCCGCTTTGAAACGAACCCGGCTGTGGGTTCTCCAGAATACGTGGTGGCGTACCGCTCGTCCCACCGCTACTCACCATGTCTCCTTGAATTACGAAGTTCTGGAGAGACTCTTGCCACCGGAGAGTGATATCACTTCCATCCGCCGGAAAATCTTCAATGACGAAATTACGACTCGCTCCTGTCAGAAAAGTTTGCCCCAGGGTCGAGACCGTGAAGGTGGCGCTGCCAAACTCCACCCCGTCGGCTAATGCGCTGACCGTGTGCTGGCCGTCGCCCAAGCGGTTCCAGTTGAAGAGCAGGCCAAAGCCGTTGTTGATGTCGTTACAAACAGGCTCAGTGTCTTCGCGGGTGGTCTCATAGCCGGCCCGCCAAGTCTCTTCTGTGGCGGTGCCGGGGTTAAAGACAATGTCAATCCGCTCGGCATCACATACCCAGCCGGAAATAATCCCTACGCCGCTTTGAAACGAACCCGGCTGTGGGTTCTCAAAAACCGACTGCGCCCAGAGTGATTGAGGTAACAGGAAGCCTCCGATAAGGATGACGAAGCGTGCAATACTGAGTGTGGCTTTCATGACTACGCTCCGTAGCATTCCTCCGACAGGTTGACAAATCCACGGCAGAGGTATCCCATGACCGGCTATAGCAAGAAAATCTTCGTCAGGTGGGTAACCGTTCCAGAAGTAAGGAGGGAGAATGCAGTACGATCTGATTATTAAAAATGGGACCGTCATTGATGGCTCGGGCATGCCCCGGTTCCGCGCTGATGTGGGCATCGTGGATGGGACAATCGCTTCGATTGGCCGTATTCGCGACGGCGCGCAGGAGACGATCGACGCCGAAGGCCATGTCGTCACCCCCGGCTTTATCGATGGCCATACCCATATGGACGCCCAAGTCTCTTGGGACCCGCTCGGAACGTGTTCCTGCTGGCACGGCATTACCAGCGTGGTGATGGGTAACTGCGGCTTTTCGCTCGCGCCGTGTAAGGAGAGCGAAAAGGACATGGTCATGCGCAACCTGGAGCGGGCCGAAGACATTGCGCCCGAGGCCATGAACGCCGGCATCACATGGACCTGGGAGACCTTTCCCGAGTATCTGGATTCGGTTGAGCGGCTGCCCAAAGGCATCAACTATGCCGCCTATATGGGCCATTCCGCCCTGCGCACCCATGTGATGGGCGAACGGGCCTTTACCGACCCGGCCACCGAGCGGGATTTGGAGCGCATGAAACAGGCTGTGCGCGAAGCGATTCAGGCCGGCGCGATGGGGTTCACTACCTCACGCACCCGCAACCACCAGACGCCGCAGCGCCAGCCGGTAGCCAGCCGGCTGGCCACCTGGGATGAGGTCCGGCAGTTGGTTGGTACCATGGGCGAAATAGGGGCCGGCATCTTTGAGATTGCCGGAGAAGACACAGGGCAGAACCCGGAGCGCATCCGTGAATACATGGACCGCCTCAAGGCTTTGGCAGTCGATACCGGAGTTCCGGTGACCTACGGCATGTTCAGTATGCGCCGGGCGCCGGACTGCTGGCAGCCCTATCTCGACCTAACCGACGAAACCGCGGCCGCGGGTGGCCGCATGTTCCTGCAAGTGCATAGCCGTGCGCTGAATGCGGTCCTGTCCTTTCAGACCAATACGCCGTTCGACCGGCTGCCGAGTTGGCGTGCGCTCAAGAAGATGAAGTCACTCGAAGAGAAAGAAGCGGCCCTGCGGAATCCCGACTACCGGTGCAAGCTGGTCGAAGAGGCCCATACGCAAGAAGACGATGGCAATCGGGGGGTCGGGCCCGAAGCGCGGGCGGCGAATTTCAAATGGCTGTTCTTGATGGACAAGCCCAATCCGCCCCACCGCTCCATTGAAGAAATCGCCGCAGAGCGGAACCAGGACCCGGTCGAGACCTTTATTGATCTGGCCCTGGAGAAAAACCTCAAGCAGTTCTTCCTGCAACCCCTGGCCAATGAGAACCAGGACCATGTGCTGGAGATGATGCGGCACCCGCGTTCAGTCATCACCTTCTCTGACTCCGGTGCGCACGTGTCCCAGATTATGGATTCGTCCTTGCAGACCCATCTGCTGAGCTATTGGGTGCGCGAGCAGCAAGCCATCACCCTCGAAGACGCGGTCCGGCAGCTCTCCTTTGTGCCGGCCTCTCAGTGGGGGTTGCATGGACGCGGCCTGCTGCGTGAGGGGATGACCGCGGATATCGTGGTCTTCGACCCGGAAACGGTCGGACCGATGATGCCGGAGTTGACCTATGATCTGCCCGCAGGTGCGCGGCGGCTCAAACAGAAAGCCGCGGGCTTTCTGGCTTCGGTCGTCAATGGCCAAGTGGTCCTGCGTGAAAACGAGCATACCGGCGCGCTACCCGGACAGTTGTTGCGCGGGCCGTTAGCTCAACGTTAAGCGTCGGATTTTTTTGACTTTCCAGAAGGGCGGATGCGAGTGATCGTATCCGCCCTTCTGCTTTTATCCGAGCAGTGTCCCGCATTCCTGGCCGCCAGCGAGCTGCGGGTCAAGCCCGACGGTCTCTCCGGCCACCTGTCCGGCAGCATAGCCCTCAGGATCAACTTTCAGCGAGCGTGGTGTGCCGGACAGCTTACGAATGCGCGTCCCCTGGCCGGACAGATAGGTATAGACCTCGTCGCGATAGTTTTTCCGTACCGCAGGCAGCGTGGTCTTGGCTGCGGCCGGCTCTCGTTCGGCGATCAGGGCTTTGATCTTGTCGGTGATAGACTGGGCGCAGCCATAGGCAAAGGAGTCCAGAAAACGCCGCCCCTTGCCGTAATGCTCCTTGCGTAAGCGCTGGACGGTGTGAATCAGGTAGCTCAGCATTTCTTTGGCAATAACGACATTGTGGGAGCGACCGATAATGAATGACCGGCCCACGGACAGGGTCGAACAACAGAAATACAGTTTACAGGTCGCGATCCACAGCAACCGCTCCCACGGGAGCAGGCGACTCGTCTTCCAGCCCTCGACCCGCATGGCCTGGTCGCTCTGCGCGCCTTGGGCCTCAACCTCGGTCAACGAGAGATTATACGTGGCCAGGAGTTGATGAACCTTGGCAGCCGCCAAGGCCGCTTCGTGCTCGGTCGCGGCTTCATCGCGGCTGAGTTGGAGCAATTTCTGTATTTTATGGATAAGGGAATCCGGAGCAACGGGATCGATTGCGGCGTCCATTCCTGCCTATTCTACTGGGCACCCCGAGAAAACACTAGTACGTTTCACGCTGGGCTCTTATCGTGCCGAGGGCTCCCCCGGAGCGTGCTTCGACTTCGCCCCTCCGGGGCTGCGCTCAGCCCGAACGGCGAGGGGGACCGTCGGTCCTGAGCGTCAGACGCACCGCGTCGGAAGGCGAAGGGTGCTCAGCTTCCGCGTTGACCGATACCCCAACGGAGGCCGCGCCTGAGCAACTCATAGTAGACCGGTGACTCCCACGAACAGCGCTCAACAGAGCAGATCGGCATAAAGGGCTGCATGTCATACTTCCCCCGACAGTGGCCGAGCGTCAGGTAGAGGACTTCCCCATGACCGTAGGGATGCAGATAGAGCTGGGGACGCGGGTCGTCATTACCCAGGTCTTCGCGGACATAGCCCTCCGATTTAGCGGTATAGCGCGCCTCCAGCAGCGTATGGATTTCACCATAAAATTCGCAATAATACGGCTCATCCATGACCTCGAAGGGTTGAATGCCGCGGACGAGCGGATGGCTGGGGTCGGCGACCGTGACGTGAATGGGCTGAATGGGCGGATGCGACACAAAGTGGTTACCCAGCATGTCGGACAAGGCCGGGGCCTTCCGGGGCGTATCGACCTTGCCGGGAATCACGATCCCGTCGGTCTCCAGGCTTTCGCCGACAAACTCCAGCAGCGCACTCGTGCCGTGCAGGGCAAACCAGTGCCCGCCACTACTAAGAAATTGCTTGAGGCCCTCCTGTTGCTCCGGGGTCGGGCAGACATCGCAGGTATAGGTAACGAGGAGTCTGGACTGCCGGATGGCTTCAGCATCGCGGTAATCCTCGGCGACTCGGACAACCACGTCCTCGTGTTCAGCCAGGAGTTTGAGCAATTCAAGTCGAGCAAAATTAGTGTCGTGATATTTGGCATTACAGATGAGATAGACGTCAATGCGAGTATTCCCATTCCTATTCTCTACCATAGCGATCTCCTCTGGCTGGTATAAGCTTGGCCTCATTAGAGCACTTCACGATTCCGTATAGCCAGCCGGTCTCTTCCGTCATTCCGGCGAAAGCCGGCATCCAGGCTCCCCGCCTCTGGATGCCGGATCACGTTCGGCATGACGAGAGTGGAATGGCATGGTTACAGTCCAGTGTGAAACGCTCTCGTTCGTCGGATCATATCCCGGTGTGCGCCGCCGGGGAAAGGGGCAGTCTTCATACGTCTTTGCACCTGAGTCCGAGAGTGCTATGCCGTCAGTATTGAAACGTATGCTCAGTACTCAGGAGGGGAATTATGGAAAACGGACATACCATTTGTGTCGGAACCGTTGGCGCCGGGGTGTGGTATAGCTCGGATAGCGGTGCCCGTTGGCGGCGGAGTCGTATGAAGCTGCCGTTCCATGCCGAACCAGGGGAAATCCAGATTCGTTCGCTGGTGGGGTCTCCGCACGACCCCAACGTGGTATATGCCGGCTCCGAGGTCGGGCTGTATCGTAGCGAAGACAAGGGCGCAGTTTGGGACCTGGTAGAGTCTCCCGCGGACGGCAAACAAATCTGGTCGATTGCCGTGCATCCTGACGACCCGAACGTCATTCTTTTCGGGACCAAACCGCCGTGTGTTTTTCGCACCAAGGACGGCGGTCAGACTTGGGAAGAACTGCCCATCAATGCGGCCGAGCGTTGTCTCGCCGGAGCGCCCAAGGTCACCAACCTTCTTTTTGATCCGCGCGCCTCCGGCACGGTCTGGGCCAGTGTTGAGATTGACGGCATCTATCGGAGTCTCGATGGTGGCGACACCTGGGAGCATCTGCCTGCCCTGGGCAAAAGCGAGCTGAACCAGGATATCCACGGCCTGACTATCAGCCCCGACCCACACCGAAAAATCATCGCCACCACCCCGGATGGCGTTTGGAGCAGCACGGACGAAGGCCAGAGCTGGGCGCTGCACGGGTTCCCGCGTTTCTCCGAGCGGGGCATTTCGTACTGTCGCGGCGTGGCGCTGAAAGCCGATGACCCTAACGTCATGTTTGTGGGCAATGGCGATTTCATTCCGGGCAAGGTCGGGGCTATCCAGCGTTCGACTGATGGCGGGCAAACTTGGCAGGCCGCCCCCTTACCCGCCGTACCCAACTCAACCATGTACTGGTTTGCTACGCATCCGGCGGACCCCGATTTTATTGTGGCCAACAGCCTGCACGGCTATGTTTACACCAGTCAGGACGGCGGGGCGTCGTGGAGTAAATCGGAACGAGAGTTCGGCGAAGTTCGGGCGCTAGCCTGGGTACCGAATTGATGTTGAATTGAAGAGATGATGATAGTGCCTTTGATTTGTGAATGCTCCGGCATATCGCGATATCGATCCACGAACGCTGCATCTGCCGCCTAGCCGTGCCTCCGGTGCCGATCCTGGCAGGTTAGCGCGCCAGATTGCTCGGTACGGCTCGGCAATCCAGGGAATGCCCTCTCCGTGGGTATATCGCGGTACCGACGGGGCGTTGATGATTTACGATGGTGTCACACGAGCCATGCGAGTTGCCCCCTTGCTTCCCGGAAGATTCATCCGGGTGGAAATCGTGGGGGACCTGCCAGCGGCGTGCGGCCATCTGCCAACCATAGGAGATTATGTGTCATGACCACTCCAGTCCGGAAGGATATTCTCCATATACTTGAAGAACTCAGTCAGCATTGCCCTGAGGTGCGCTTCGGACAATTGATTGTCAATCTTTCCTATCTGGCGAAGGGACCAACCAACGAGGCGACTTGGGACGTGGAAGACGAAGAGTTACTTGCCGCTGCACGCAAGCATCTTGCAGAGCGTCTTCAAAAACAGTCAGACGCAGCCTAACGAGCGTCCGCGACTACCGCCTATTTTACCTGTTTCCCCTCCCGCTTCCGAAGGCGAGATCGTTGAGACAGATACGGTCTGGCCACTACTTGACCCCATATTTTTTCATCCAGTTGGTAAACGTCTGATAGTTCGGCAGGCTGACCAGCTTGCAGGCCGCGGACTTGTTGCCCCGGGTTTCGCCCAGCGCCCGGCTCAGGTAATGCCGCGCCACCTCGGCCAGCAGTCTGGGTAAGTCAAAGCCGTTGCCCAGACTGCGGTTCAGCACCGACTCGGCAGCATCGGTTTCCTTTTTGACCGAAAAGAGTGCCGCCTGAACGTCTTGCGCGTCAATGATGGGCGTCACGGTCCAGATAGCAGCCCGAGACAGAGTATTGGACAGCTCTCGGATATTTCCCGGCCAAGGGTGCTGGAGGAGAAGATTTCTTGCCTCAACAGACAGTTGCTTATGAATCCAACCGGGCTGCCGCGCCCAGTCGGTATTGATTTTTTCCAACACGCGATCGATCAGCAGGCCCACATCGCCGGTCCGTTCGCGCAGGGCCGGTAGGTGCAGCACGCCGACCGCCAGCCGGTGGAACAGGTCTTCTCGGAATCGCTGCTCGGCAACCTCGTCTCGGAGGTTGCGGTTGGTGGCGGCAATGACCGGAATGTCTATCTTCCTGGGTTTGGTCGAACCGACCTGCTGTTGCGCTGCCTTCCTGAAGGCAGCGCAACAGCTTGACCTGAGCGGCAAGCGGCAGCTCGCCGATTTCATCCAGAAACAGCGTACCGGTATGCGCGGCTTCCAGATAGCCGGCTTTGGCCTCGGCTCCGGTTAAGGCTCCTTTGGTGGTGCCGAAAAACTCGGCGTCGACCAGCTCACTGGGAATCGCCCCGCAGTTGACCTCGATGAACGGTCGTCCAGCCCTGGGGCTGGAGGCATGAATCGCTCGTGCGAACAGTTCTTTGCCGGTGCCCGACTCGCCCTGAATCAGCACCGGTACGTCGTGTACAGCCAGCCGTCTGGCTCGGGCAATCTCGGTTTTCATGGCCTGGCAGCGATGGATGATCGCCCCAAACTCCGGGGCTTCCGCCGGTAGCCCTTGCGTGAGGCGGACAATGTGGTCTGCGTTGATGTACGGCAGGTATTCAGCCGCAAGGTCAAACGGAAACGAGACAGTCCGCACGCCGTCCTGCACGGACGACTCTATGAGTTCCGCGGCATGGGTAGTCTTGGCCAGATTCCAACCTAGTCAAACTCGATTATCTCCCGGTCGGAGAGAGGCGGGGCGGGCTCAATGGCTTGGGTCGCTATGGGACTCAGCAGGGTCAGAAATAGAAACGGGGCAGCGATTTTTCGGAGGCGGGGCATGATCCCTATGAAACGGCACCGGGACGGAGAAGTCAACCGGCGAGGAAACGGAAAAACGCTTGTCCTTGACGGGAGTAGGCCCGGAACTGTAGCTCATAGCAGCCCGTGCTGACGGAGGGCGGTCGCGACCTCTGCATTGTCCTTGCTCACCTCACGAAGGGCTTCGATCAGGGCATTCCACTTGTCCGGGTCTTTGCGCAACTCTTCGAGCCTCCTCCTCTCGGCGCTTTTAACCGGGCGAGGGGGATGCCGCGCGTCCCAGATGACAAACGCTATGAAGCCGGCAAGGGTGAGATAGGGCAGGGCCATAATCGTCCAGAATATGAGTCGTTCGTTCCGGTCAAACCAGGTGTCGGCCCGCCTGTACTGATTCGTCACTTCATGTGAACCCTGGTATTGAAACGCCGTCTGTTCATCAGCCCGGAGTTGGGCGGTTTCAATGGCTTCCACCTTGATTGGACCCAGCAGAGACAGGAGCATAAATAGGACAACGCTTGTCCCGAATCGTGGCATAGTCCTCATGAAACGAGACCGGGACGGGGAAGTCAACCTGTACGGCTCGGCCAAGGTTGTATAGCGACCGAGAAGCGCGTATTAAGTGACGGGTGCAAAGAACGGAGGACGAAATGCCAGCAGCGAGCATTATGACGACGAGCGATTATGGGACGGCTGAAGCGGCTATGCAGGCGTATCTGCGTGAGGGAGAGAAACGGGCCTATGATCTCGATAATCGCGGTCCGATTCGTTTTCACGCCGATGGCAGGGTCCATACCGACATTCTTGATGCCTATTGGAAATATGGCTTCTACGTCTTCGAGGGGGTGCTCAAGGAAGAGGAACTGAAAGATATTGAAGCCGACCTGTTCGATATCATGGAACGCCTCCCGACCGAGCGCGGTTCCGCGGTCGATACCCAGGGTCGCCCGGCCCTGGCAGTTGAATGTGAGGCGCCGACGCTGTTCTGGTCCAAACCGCTCGGCGACCCTTTTGGCGGGACCGATCTCGCCAATGGTCGCCATCCGGTCAAGATGCTGGAGCCCGCTCCGGCTGCCGGTCTGCCCCAGGAAGTGGTCTATCTCATAATCGGCTCGCTGCAATTTTCCGAAGCCAGCCTGCGTACCTATGCCCATCCGCAGCTCTTAGCTGTAGCAGAGGCCGTCAACGGTGAGGCTTTTGTGCCGTTCGCCGACGCGCTGTTCATCAAAGAGCCGGGTAAAGGCGCGTCAGTCGCCTGGCATCAGGATGGCACGACCCACTGGGACAGTCCGACCTGGGATCAGGGAACCCATGGCTTTAACTTTATGGCCCAGCTCTACGGTTGCACTCCGGCAAACGGGGTGTGGGTTGTGCCGGGGACGCATAAAGTCGGGCATGTCGATATCACGCAGCGGGTTGCCGAGGCCGGCTCTGAGCGCCTGCCGGATGCCGTTCCCATGGTATGTAAGCCGGGCGATGTGGTCATCTCCAACCGGCAATTGCTGCACTGTTCATTTGCCAATACCAGCCCGGACTGGCGCGTCACGGTGAACTTCGGCTTTCATCGCCGCTCGTCCGTGCTGGGGGTGAAAGGCGGCGGAGTGCATAGCGCACCGGCTGTCTACGATGAAGAACGTATCCGTATCCGTTCGCGCGTGATCGGCTATGCCATTGATGCGCGCCGGCAGCGCTTCCCGGACGAAACGCCGTTTACCTATCAGCCGTTTGCCAAATCGGGAGAGCGCTACTGCTGGGACGAAGCAGCCAAAGCCAACATGAAGGATTACAATCTGCTGGATTTCAGCATCTGAGGACGGACGGCGTAGCGCCGTTCCCTCCCTCAGAATTTCACCCGTACCCCACCAAAGGCGCCGAACGGCTGCGCCGGCCCCATAAAGCGCTCGACGCCAGTCTCATCCACCGCATTCTCAAAATACGCGCCGTAGCTTTCGTATTCTTCGTCAAAAATGTTTTCGAGGCGCAGAAAGATATCAAACGCCTTATAGCTGTATTCCACCATGGCGTTGGCCACAAAATACGGGTCCAGCCGACTGCGCTGATTGGCCTCATCGCCCCGCAGCCGTTGCCCGTCCACGTAGGCCCCGTCCAGGCTCAGCCGTAACTGAGAGCCGATGAAGAACTCGATGCCGCCATTGACCCGATGCGGCGGGACCAGCGGTAGCCGGTCTCCGTCACGGACCAGGGCAATGCGCTCTTCGTTGGCGAACGTGAACAGCTCAATCTCGTCACTAAATGTGGCATCCGTTACCGTATAGTTCAGAAACCAATTACCCCAACCCCACACGCCGCGCAGGAGGAGTTCGATGCCCTGGCGACGAGTGGCATCCACATTCTGAAAAAATCCCAGCACCCGACTTTCCGGCTCATTGCGAAACAGGATGTCGTCTTTGAGGTCTGTCCGAAAGAAAGCCAGCGTTACATCAATATAGGGGGGAAAGGCCCAGCGGACGCCCGTCTCCCAGGTTTTTCCCTTCACCGCGTCCAAGGGTGGGTCATCCACAATCGCGGTCGGCACCGGGCAGGGCGCTTCGGGATTGGCACAGGTCAGCTCAATCGCGGTCGGTGCGCGATAGCTCTCGCTATACCCGGCATACAGGCTCAGATGCTCGGTGAAGGTATAGGTTGCTCCGACCGCGGGATTAAACCGATCAAAGGTGTGGTTGCCGCTGGCGTCCGTTCTCACCTCTTCGGCGGCGTCATCGTCCATGTGTCCGGCGAGGCGGTCCTTAATGGTGAGATGGGTGACCTCATAACGGCCGGACACGGTTACCGTCAGCTTATCGATCGGTTCGGCGCTGAGAGTAAAAAACGGACCGCCGGCGTGGGTTTCGGTTTTGACATTGGTCTCCACCTCAAATTCATCTGCCTCGCCCTCTCTCAGGGCCTGGAGCAGAGCCAAGTCGTCTTCCAACTCGTCATCGCCGTCGTCATCATCGTCCTCACCTCGTTCGCCAATGAGGTGGTCAAGCCGAGCCCCGGCGTAATCGCCGCCAATCGTGATCGAGACCGGCCTCTCCCATACCGTCCCTTGATAGGCCAACTGGAGCGCGCCTCCCCAGCCCTTCTGATTCGTGCGGGCGTCGACGTTTTCTTCGACATCCACGTTAAACTGATCCACATCCAACAAGCGACCATACAGGTTGGCCGACAGCGAGAAGCCCCGGCCCAGGTCGCGTTTGTACTGGCCGTTGAGAAACCACAGGTCCGGCTTGAAAATATCGGGATGGGTGAACACCGCGGAGCGGTCGCGCTTGAGCCGGCTTTCGGGCAGCGGGCCGTTGCCGGTCAACTTGTTGTTCACATGGGTCAGGGAGAGGGAGAAATCGTCGTGCGTCCCCAGATAGCCGACCCTGCCGAAGAGATGGCCAACGTGGCTTTTGGAGAAATCCCGAAAGCCGTCTTCGAGAAAGAGGTTGCCCGACACAAAATAGTCGAACTTGCCGTGGCTGCCCCCATGTTGCAGCACGGTCCGATAGCGGGCAAAACTCCCGCCCCAGACCTCCGTGGTGGTCCCCGGATGAGTAAAGCCGCGCTTGGTTTGCATCACAATGGTCCCGCCGAGCGTGTTGCGACCATAGACCGGGTTTGAGCCGGGGATGAGTTCCAGACGATCAATGGCATCGGTGGGCAGCAAATCCCAATTGACTTGGTCGGCCAAGGGCTCGTTGACGCGCACGCCATCGACAAAGACGCTCAGCCCCGGCGGCGTCCCAATCAGAAAGGAACTGGTAAAACCCCGATAGCTGACGTCGGGCTGGAAGGGGTTGTTCTGGACATGATTCAGGTTCACCCCGCCCAGGCTGCGGGACAGGGTGTCGGTCAGGTTGAGCGCACCGCGTCTTGTGATCTGCTCGCTGGTGATGGTTTGCACATTGGCCGGTATGTGTTCGCGCGCAACGGGAGCACTCATCAACGGTGTCGTGCCGCGCACTTCAATGTCCGGTAATGCGACGGGCGGCGAAGACTGGGCCAGAATCGGCGTGGCTGACACGAGGCTTAGCACGGCGCTGCTGACAACGGCGTACAGCGAGACAAAACGAGTCCTTTTTCTTCGCAATGAAATGTCCTCCGTATTTGCCGAAAGACATGTAGATAGCTGGATCACAAGGGAGCGCAGTATCCGGGAAAACCCTGAAAAGCGGGCGGGATACCCCTGAAAGCGAGACGGGTCAGTGATCGGGCGCGACCAGACCAGTCCGCACCGCATAGCGGACCAGACCGGCGATATGGCGAATGCCCAGACGGTCCATGAGCTGACTGCGATGGGTTTCGACGGTCTTGGTGCTGAGATGCAGCAGGCTGGCGATCTGCTTGGTAGTATGCCCTTCGGCAATCAATTGCAGGATTTCGCGTTGGCGGACGGTCAAAGGAGGTGCTGAAGGCTCGGCTGTGCTCCCAGTTGTGCTATTTACGCGCTGCAAGTAGCGAGCAACAACGTGTTTGGAGACCGCCGGGCTGAGGTAAGTTGCACCGCGGGCCACGGCCTGCACTGCCAATGCGAGCTCGGCCGTCGCCGCGTCCTTGAGCAGATAGCCGGCTGCCCCCACCCGCAGCGCTTGACTGACGTACTCTTCGTTTTTGTGCATGGACAGCATAATCACCTGGACCCCAGGACAGGTTTTTGTGATCTGTGCGGTCGCGTCCAAGCCGTTGAGTCCCTGCATGGTCACATCCATGAAGACGAGATCCGGCTGGTACTCCTGAACGAGCCGGAGGGCGTCCCGACCGTCATCGGCTTCAGCCACCACTTCGACGTTGGGAACCTGTTCGAGGAGGGACCGAATCCCGGCGCGGACCAGGGTATGGTCATCGGCCAGGAGAATACGCATAGGCTTCACAACGGGACTCCAGATCAGAGGGGAAAGCGGGCGCAGACCTCAGTGCCCTTGTGTGGGGCTGACACAATGCGCAACCTGCCCCCTGCGAGTTCAGCGCGCTCCTGCATACTCAATACGCCAATACTGCGCCCCTGGATAGCGGATTCTCGCGCGTGCGCCACGTTGAACCCGGCTCCGTCGTCCTGAACTGTGCAGTGCAGGCTATCGGCATCGGTGCCGAGCGCAATCCTCACCTGTTGGGCACCAGCGTGTCGGGCAATATTCGTCAAGGCTTCCTGGACAATCCGAAAACATGCCGTGGCAATGTCCGGCGGGATGTCGCGGTCTGCCACGCCATCGCTCCGAAAGGAGAGGGCAACACCACTACTCCGGGCATGCCGGTCCGCATACCAACGCAGCGTCGGGACAAGACCGAGGTCGTCCAGCATGGACGGACGCAGGTCCAGCGCGACGTCCCGTACTTTTTCCAAGGTCTGATCGGTCAGGGTCAGACTCTCTTGTAAAGGGGCATTGGTCTCGGTCTCCGGGACCTTGGCCTGCACGAGCTGGAGATTCAATTTGATCATGGTTAGGGTCTGGCCGACTTCATCGTGCAGCTCGCGGGCAATGCGCTGCCGTTCCTCCTCCTGCGAAGCCTGAACCGTGCGAGACAGGGTTTTGAGCGCGGCCTCGGTCTGCTTCCGCTCGGCGATTTCCTCGGACAGCGCGCCGTTCGTGGCTTCGAGTTCCTGGGTTCTCTCCTGCACCCGTTGTTGGAGCTCATCGCGCGCCGTCTGGAGTGCGGTGATGAGCCGCTGTCCATAATAGCCGATAACGGCAAATAAACCCCACACCACCAGGCGTAGACGTACCTCCTCGGGCTCGGAAGTAAAGACTTCGGCAAGGAAGTGACGCTGCTGCTCAAACAGCCACACGTCAATCGCCGCATCACACAGCCAGAACACGGTCCCCAGACCAATGCTCAACCACAGCAGCTTGCGGTCTTTCATGTACTGCCGGTCTCTATCACCGTCCCTGCACGGGCCCCCAGGTGGGGGCCCTCAGTGCTTATTCGATGCGATACACGCGCGCGGCGGTGTCGTGAATGAGCTTCTGGCGGTCGGTCTCGGACAGCGCGCTAAAGGTCTCTTGGATAAACTCCTGCGAGCGCGGCCAGATGGCGGCCGTGTGAGGATAGTCCGAAGACCACATGGCGTTGTCCGCCGCATAGCGGTGATAGCCGTCGAGCAGGATGGGCTCCTCAATGAAGGTGGCGTACACCTGGCGCTTCACGTAGTCGCTCGGCTTCATGCTCAACTCGACCGAGGAGAGCGGGCCGATTCGTCGGTGGGCAAAATCCATCCGCCACATAAAATAGGGCATCCAGGCCACGTCATTCTCGGCCGAAACAATGGTGAGCTTGGGAAAACGCTCCAGCACGCCGCCGAGGACAAACACGGCAATCGAGCGCTCTACTTCATGATGCAGCGTGGAGACCTGGAGCGCTAGGTTGTCGGCAAAGAAGTCAATGCCCATGCCCTTACGGCCGGTCAAGATGTGTAAGGAAAGCGGCATATTGAGGTCTGAGGCGGCCGCCCAGAACGGATCATAGTCGGTGTGGCTGTACGGGCGCTCATCGGGCGGTTCGGCCCAGATCATGGCTCCGCGCATGCCTTTTTTAGCGATGCGTTCGAGCTCCTTGGCGCCGGTCTCAATATCTTCAAGCGTGATGAGTCCGAGCGGCAGGAGCCGCTTTGGATCATGGCTGCAATAATCGACCGCCCAGTCATTATAGGCCCGAAAGCAGGCGTCCCGCAGCTCGATATTATCCAGGCCGTAGAGCGGCATGCCCATGGAGGTGTAGATCACCTCGGCCTCCAGACCGTCCCGCTCCTGGTCCTTGATGCGCGCGGCGGGGTCCCAGACGCTCGCTGGGGCAGCCTCAAAGCCCTTCCTGTTGTGTGCTGGCAGCTCTTCCGAAGGAACGCCAGCACCAAAAAATCCAGCCACCGGTATCGGGTTGATGTTCTCGCACACAAAGAACTCGCCCTCTTTTCCGTTGAGCCCATTTACTGTGTGCGGAGCCTTATCCCGGAATTTCTTATCCAGTCGTTCTGCCCACATATCGGGTGGCTCTACAAAGTGCGAATCCGCCGAAATCACTCCAGACTGTGCCATAGTGTCCCTCCTTGGCTGTCATGAATGTCTCCCGAAACGAACAACGAACCAGACCTTCCAGTTGTGCCGACTTCTTTCTCACTAGCACGCTTTGTGCGGTGGTCAAGAGGAACAGAATAGTCTATATGAAGCAGCATGCAATACGATCTCCTTATTAAAAACGGTACGGTGGTTGATGGTTCCGGGCTACCTCGTTTTCAGGCTGACGTCGCCATCGCTGAGGGCAAAATTGCCGCCATTGGCAAAATTTGTGAGAACGCCAAGGAAATCATCGATGCTGAGGGACACGTCGTCTCCCCCGGCTTTGTTGACGGCCATACGCATATGGACGCCCAGGTGTTTTGGGATCCGCTGGGAACGTGCTCGTGCTGGCATGGCATTACCAGCGTGGTTATGGGTAACTGCGGCTTCTCGCTCGCACCCTGTAGTGAAGAGGACAAACTGCTGGTGATGCGCAATCTGGAGCGGGCGGAAGACATTTCGCCAGAAGCCATGGAAGCCGGTATCAGGTGGAGTTGGACCACCTATCCGGAATACCTGGATACGGTCGAACGCCTGCCCAAAGGCATTAATTACTCCGCCTATATCGGTCATTCTGCACTGCGGACCTATGTCATGGGTGAGCGGGCTTTTACCGAAGAAGCGACTCCCAACGATCTTGAAGCCATGAAGCGTGAGGTCCGCAGCGCCATACAAGCGGGCGCCGCCGGCTTTACCACCTCACGTACGCGGAACCACCAGACGCCTGACGGCCAACCAGTTGCGAGTCGGCTCGCTACCTGGGACGAGGTTCGCCACTTGGTCGGTGTGCTCGGCGAGCTGAACGCGGGTGTATTTGAGATCGCCGGCGAGGACACCGGACTCAACCCGGAACGGATTCGAGACTATTGTAACCGGCTCAAAGCCCTGGCGGTGGATACGGGCGTGCCGGTCACGTTTGGCATGTTCAGCGCGCCCAAGGCCCCGGATTATTGGCGCCCGTTTTTTGCACTGGCGGATGAAACCGCTGAAGCCGGCGGACGGATGTTTATTCAGGTCCATAGTCGGCCCATCAGCGTGTTGCAGTCGTTCGAGTCGGTCACCTCGTTTGACAAGCTGCCCGTCTGGCGCGACATCCGACAACTGCCCCTGGCAGAACAGGAAGCGGCCTTACGCAATCCTGAGATGCGTCAGAAGCTGGTGCAGTCCGCCAACCAGCCGCCCCAAGAGGGGACGCGGGCGGTTGGCGCGGAAGCCCGTGCGGCGAATTTCAAATGGCTGTTCCCCATCATGGACAGGGCCGTGCCGCCGTATCGGTCGGTGGCTGAGATTGCCGCCGAACGCAACCAGGACCCGGTGGAGACCTATATCGAACTCGCCTTGCAAAAAGGGCTGAAGCGCTTCTTCATGCAGCCGCTGACCAACACCCACGAGCCCAGCACCTTAGAGATGATGCAGCATCCCCGTTCGGTTATTACCTTTTCCGACTCGGGTGCCCATGTTTCACAGATCATGGACTCCTCCCTGCAAACCCATCTGTTGAGTTACTGGGTGCGTGAGCAAGAAGCCCTGACCCTGGAAGACGCAGTGCACCAACTGAGCTTCGTGCCGGCGTCCCATTGGAAGCTGGCCGGACGCGGCCTGCTGCGCGAAGGCTGGAAGGCCGATGTCGTGATCTTTGATCCGCAAACGGTTGAGCCGCAGGTCCCCGAGTTGACCTATGATCTTCCGGCCGGCGCCCGACGGCTCAAACAAAAAGCCAACGGCTTTCTGGCGACCATCGTCAATGGTGAAGTCGTCCTGCGGAACAATGAACACACCGGCGCGCTGCCGGGGCAGTTGTTACGTGGCCCATTAGCCAGTCAATAAGAAACCCCTCTCAGCTTCCATCCCCTCTCCCTCGGAGGGAGAGGGCTAGGGTGAGGGGGCTTTTCCCCATCCCTAATCCTCCATCCTCCCTTCCCCCGTTCATGCTGAGCGTCGCCCTGGAAGGACGAAGGCGAAACAGGCGCCGGACAGGCGCTCCTTCCGGCTCCCACACCGTCCCAGGGTCTTCGACTTCGCTAACGCTCCGCTCAGACCGAACGGAATGTGGAGGAGGGCGGATGAGCAGAGCGTAATCCGACAGGGGTGGGGTAGCGGGCTGTTGGGTGACGCCTGTGCCTCACCCGCCCAACGGGAACTAAAGAATCGAGCCCGAACCGCTCGTAATCTCCCCTAACCGTGCTACCATTTGCCGTCCCCCTCCGGGAAACCACCCGGAGACGGGGAGACATAAAGGAGGGCTGCGTATGGCTGAGGAGCGCACGGAATGGACAGAGGACGATTCCCAACTCTACCGCGAACTGGCGGCGATTGCCGTGCCGGCCCGGGCCGAGCAGGTCGCGACGATTTTGAGTTTGCTACCCTTTCAGCAGCAGGATACGTTCCGCGCGGTTGAGCTTGGCTGCGGGGAAGGGGCCTTATCCTTCGCCGTGCTAGACTGTTTTCCGAACGCCTCGGTGCTGGCCCTGGATGGCTCGGCAAGCATGCGCGAGCAGGCCAGCCGTCACCTCCAGCGTTTTGGAGAGAGAGGGCGGGTCGAGGCATTTGATATGGCCTCGCCAGACTGGCTCGGTTCTTTGGATACGAGCGACTGCATCGTCTCCTCCCTGTGCGTGCATCATCTGAGCGGGCCGGAAAAGCAATGGCTGTTTACGGAAATAGGCAAAAGGATTTCAGACCGGGGTGTTGTCCTGCTTGCCGATATCGTCAGACCGCAGCGGTCTGAAGCGTGGGCGTCCTTTGGCGAAGGCTGGGACCGGATTACGCAGTCTCTCTCGGTCGAAAAGACCGGCTCCACTCGGCTCTTTGATAAATTCACGCAGGAAAAGTGGAACTATTTCCACACCCCCGACCCCTACGACAAACCCTCACCGCTGTTCGATCAGTTGACGTGGCTCAAGCAGGCCGGCTTTGCGGTGGCAGACTGCTTCTGGCTCCAATCCGGGCACGCCATTTATGGCGGCTATAAAACTCAGGGTGACGCGGGGCCATCGCCTGCACCCACAAGCGTGCCGTTCGCAGCCGCTCTGACAGCCGCCCGGACGGCTTTAGGCGTCATAGAGCAGCGGGCCGGGGCATAGGCGCTCTCGAAAGGAGGCTCGCCGATGCGTGACATCAGCCGCCGGAAGTTTCTGAAGGACGCGGGTACGGTTGTCGCCGGAGTGGCCGGCTTACCGGCCGCTGCCGTAACGCCGTCTGAAGCAGAGACGCCTGTTGGCCGGGCCGTTCAGGAAAGCTCCGCGAAGGGGTGGCGCTTCGGTATCCAGATCGAGCCGCAGTTTGGCTTTACCTACGACGAAGTCGCCCAAATCGCAAAGGAAGCGGAACGGCTTGGTTTTTATGGCTTGTGGGTCTCGGACCATCTTTTTTGGGACGCCAGGTCTGAGCAGCGTAACTGCCTGGAGGCCTGGACCCTGCTGACCGCACTCGCGCCGGTGACGACCCGACTGCGGCTGGGAACGCTGGTCACGTGCAACTCGTATCGTCCGCCCAGTATTTTGGCAAAGATCGCGGCCAGCTTCGATCACCTCAGCAACGGCCGACTGGAGTTTGGTATTGGAGCCGGCTGGAAGGAACTTGAGTATCGGGCCTACGGGATTCCCTTTCCCTCAATTGGTACACGTCTGGCTCAGCTCGAAGAGGCGGTGCAGGTAGTGCGCCTGTTGTGGACTCAGGAGCGGGCGTCTTTTCCCGGTACGCACTACCAGTTGCAGGAAGCGCTGTGCGCTCCCAAGCCCGTGCAGCAACCGCCTCGAATCTGGATTGCCGGCGGCGGAGAGAAGGTCATGCTACGCATTGTTGCCACGTATGCCGACGGCTGGAACATCCTGCTGAGGTCTTCGGTAGAAACCGTAAAAAGAAAGACCGCTATCCTGCGCCGGCACTGTGACGCGCTGAAGCGGGATTTCTCAACGATTGAGAAGTCGCTGTTTCTGGCTGTGGTGCTAGCGGAAGATGAAAAAGAACTCAAACGGCGAGAGGCCGAGTCAGCCCAGGCCTTGGGCGGGCGTGGATTGTGGGCGTCCCGAGAGCTGGGAACAGCGGGGACGCCGGAGCGCCTGGCTGAAACCCTGCGGGCGTTGCAGGCGCTTGGCTTCCACCATTTCCAGATGGTGTTTCCGTATAAGCAGGAACAGGAGATGCTCCAGCGCTTTGCCGAGTTGGTCGTTCCTCAGTTGAGTTGAAATGACACCCCTGTCTGGGCAATGCAGGAAGTACCTCCCGGCCTTGGTCGGACTCCTCATGCTGCTGACCCTCATTGGTTGCGCCCCACGTTCTCAACCCGCGGCGCGTGCAGTTGCCAGGGCCTCCGCCGCGGCCGTGTTTACGAGTATGGAAGCCAACCGGGCCGCGGCACAGGCCGAGCCGCTGGCCGAACTGTACGAGATTACTGATACGGACTTATCGTGTGAACAAGCTCAGCAACTCGTCTATAAGACAGTCGAGCGGATGGGGTATCGCGTGACGGCGGCAACCCGAGCCACGCCGGGAAAAACCGGGGCAATACAGGCGCAGCAAAGACGGTCGGGTCAGACGGCGCTGGTCCAGGTAACGGTTCAGTGTCAGCCGCAGGGCGTGGTTGTCGATGCCGCCTCGCTCAGCACCTTGGACGTAGCCTCTCATACGCCGCACCCGCTCGTGACGGATTATCAGGAGCGAGAGGCCCCGCGTCTCACCAAGAATCGCCCGCCACCGACCACCTACTTCCGGCGTGCGTTTTATTCCCTGTTTCATGGGCTGGCCGATAACGTCAAACGCTACGGACCCGAAGGCCAAGTGTATGTGCATATCCGGCCTCTGCCGCCGATGGAGGCTGAGTTGCTCTTCGGTGTCCACACGCCGGACATTTTTATTGTCGCCGTCGAAGTCGCTAATCGGACGCAACAGACCTACGTATTCGACACGGAGCAGGTCCACCTCCTCTCGGCCGGAGGGGGCACAGTCCGGGCCTTAGCAGAAAAAGATGCTCCCAGTCTCCCGCCACCCCTGGTCAGTCAGGCGCTTGGGATTCAGGTCGCCACGCACGGCTATTTGTATTATCCGGCGGGGGAGTATCTGAGCGTGCAGGGCACTCTGACGGAGGTGCAGAGTCAGGAGCGGCAGGGTTTTCAGATTGAATTCTAACGAATCCTGTCCGCTTGCAGTGACCGTCTCAATCGCCAAGTCCGGCTTCGGGCTTGGACGGCTGGCTGTCTTCAAACCGGGCGTCATTGAGTCGCCAGTACACGGCGGTGCCTTTGAGTTTCCCGTTCTTTTTGGCTTCATCAAAGGGCAGCGTATTCTCCTTGTCGCGAAGCGTGGCGTCCGCGTCACGGTCGAGCAGGAGGGCGACTGCCGCCGGATTCTCGTTAGATGGCGCCAAGTGCAAGGGCGTCACACCGTACTCAGCCCGTGCGTTGACATTAGCGCCGCGATCGAGCAGGGCTTGGACAGCGGCAGGTGTCGCCTGCTTCATCCAGTCCCAGTCAAGCAAGGACTGGGCAAAGGCAGGTTGGGCGAAGACTGCTACAAGGCAAAGAGCCAAAAGTCTGCGAGTGAGGAGACTGCGCATACAAGTTATCCTTCCTGGTGGCGTTATATATCCCCATCACATCTGGTATGACGGGAGTGGAACGGCAGGACTTTCAGATTGCGTTCTGATTGGCCTGTCCCCGCTTCTTTGCTACGTTCCTTTGACAACACAAGTAGAGGGAGGGCGCACCCATGTATTCCATGCGGAAAATTTCCGGCATCGAAAAATTCATTCATCCTGCGGTCATCCACCAGACCTTGGTGAAGGAGGATTCTCGAAACGTTGAAATCTGGATGCAGACCTCACAGCCGGGCAAGCCGACTCCAACCCATTATCATTCGGGCGAAGAGATTCTTATTGTTCTCAAGGGAACCGGCTGGTGCCAGGTGGATGGGCAGCAGATCGATTTCGGACCCAACAGCGTCCTTACCGTTCCTGCCTACACCCCGCACAAGATCTGCACGACCGGCGAGGAAGAGATGCAGGCGATTGCGGTCCTGGAAACTCCGGTCGAAATTTTCAATCGTGCCGGCGAGCCGATTCAGTTGCCCTGGCCCTACGGAGAAACGCCGGGCACGCTTGAGCCGACACCGCCCGAGGCGAGTTCGGAGGATCGATAAACGGCTGAGGCTCAGATGATCGAGCGAGGAAAGATCATATGAAAAAGTTTCTGGCACGGACGCTTATGTTGATTGGCGCGTGGGTTGTCGTCATGGCCATTGTCGGCGCTATCGCTACTCTGATGAGTCAAGAGAGTCTGCCGGAGCGCATCGTGCTTGAGATCGACTTCGAGCGCGAGTTTGCCGAGTATACTCCAACCGATCCACTGGCGAGCGTCCTCATGGAACAGACCGTGTCAGTCCGGGATATTGTTGACGCGCTGCAACAGGCAGCTACCGATGAGCGCGTCCTGGCGCTGGTTGCACGTACAGGCACTCCGCGTATGGGCCTGGCGGAAATTCAGGAGGTTCGGGATGCGGTCCGTGCCTTTCGGAAAAGTGGCAAGCCGACCGTTGCCTATGCCGAGACCTTTGGCGAGTTTGGACCTGGAAATGGAGCGTATTATCTGGCGGCTGCCTTTGATCGCATTTATCTCCAACCGTCTGGAGACATTGGCCTCACCGGTTTGATGGCGGAATCGGCATTCGTTAGCGGGACGCTGGAAAAGCTGGGTATCTCGCCCCGTATGGATCACCGCTACGAATATAAAAATGCGCTGAATATGTTCACCGAAAAAAAATACACCCAACCCCATCGTGAGGCGACCCTCCAGATTATTGAATCCCAGTTCGGCCAGATCGTGCAGGGTATCGCCGCGGGCCGAGGCTTGGAGGTTGATGCGGTCCGAGCCCTGGTTGACCGTGGACCGTTTCTCGGCGCACAGGCCTTAGCGGAAAACCTAGTTGACGGGCTGGTGTATCGGGATGAAGTCCGGGCCATCATCGACGACCTTGGTGAGGAGGCAGAACGCGTCAGTTTGTTTACCTATCTCCGCCAGATGGGTCGTCCGCACAACGAAGGGGAGGCGATTGCGCTCATTTACGGAGTCGGTAGGGTGCATCGCGGCAAGAGTGAATATAGTGCTGCACTGAGCGGGCCGACGATGGGATCGGACTCTGTGTCAGCAGCGTTTCGGGATGCCGTGCAGGACGACACAGTGAAAGCCATTCTGTTTCGGGTTGACAGTCCGGGTGGCTCCTATGTTGCTTCCGATACGATTTGGCGCGAGACCGTCCAAGCCAAGGAGGCGGGCAAACCGGTCATTGTCTCCATGGGCAACGTGGCTGGCTCGGGCGGCTATTTTGTGGCCGCTGCCGCGGATAAAATTGTGGCCCAGCCCGGTACGATCACCGGCTCCATCGGCGTGGTGGGGGGAAAGCTGCTCACGTCCAAACTCATGGAGAATCTCGGCATCTCATCGGACGAGGTGCATACCAGTACCAACGCCACCATGTGGTCAAGCTCGCTCGATTACACGCCCCAGCAGTGGCAGCGGATCACGGCGTGGCTCGATCACGTGTACGTAGACTTTACGCAGAAAGTTGCCCAGGGAAGGGGGCTCACCCAGGAACAGGTGCACGCCGTGGCAAAGGGCCGGATCTGGACGGGTGAAGATGCCAAAGGTATTGGCCTGGTCGACGAACTCGGCGGCTTTCCGGTGGCGCTGCGTCTCGCCAAACAAGCGGCGGGGATTGAGGCAGATGCGCCAGTGCAGATCAAACTCTTCCCTGAACAGAAAACCCTCGTTGAAACGGTCCTGTCTCGCCTCCAGGGTCGGGAGGACGCCGCGGCCGAGGTCAGTCCGACAGCAGTGGCTCTGCGCCAAGTCATGCACACCGTACGACCCGCTATTCAGATGGGACAGCGCCTTGGGCTGTGGTCCGAGCCGGGCGTGTTGACGATGCCCCACTGGGAGACGGCGTGGTAGGCGTCCTTCGACTTCGCCGCTCAGACGGCTACGCTCAGTACGAACGGAGCCGCCGCCGGTCTGGTTTCCGTTCACCCTGAGCGTAGCGAAGCGGAGTCGAAGGGGGTATGTTCCGCCTGCCCGGCTGACTGCGCCCGGACCGTCACCGGGGTGAGGTTCATCAGATTGTCCGATACCGGACAGCGCGTCTCTATGGTCGCCAGCCAGCGGTCCAGGGTGGCCTGATCGACATCGGCGTCAACCTTGAGCGTGACGGCGATGTTTTTGTATCCAGCCCGGTCATCTGTCTGTTTGCCGAGTAATTTTTCCGGGTTGAGCGGACCGGACGCATCAATGGTCAGGGCTCGAATCGTAAAGCCCATTTCTTTGGCAATAATATGTCCCATCACATTGAGACAGCCGGCCAGGCCGGCCAGGATGTATTCAACCGGATTCGGTCCTTCGTCATCCCCGCCAAGGCCCGGCGGCTCATCAACGATCAGCTCAAACCCTCTGACCTGAACCGCCAAGCGGGCGGGTGATTCCGACTGGCCTGAGACATTAAATGTGACATCAGACATGAACTGCCTCCTGTGTGGCTCTAAGGGAGCGACTGGGCTTGGCAAGAGGTCTCCTGCCGCCGTTCGAGCAGACGTTCTGCGATACCCCGCGTCAACTTCAGATTCTCACCAGTCATCAGCGCCGTATCCCGTTGCATCTGAGCAATATGCTCCAGGCGCTCTTGATCGGCCTCTCTGAGTTGGGTCATGAGGCTGACGAGTCGGGACATGAGCCGGGTCTGCTGCCGGATATCCAGGAGTGTTTCCCCTTGCTCGGTAACCTGTTTATCGAGTGCCTCCAGTTTGCTCTGGACCGTTGTGACCTGCTTATGGAGCGAGGTTAAGTTCTTTGCCATATACGCTACTCTCGCCCACTCTCAGAGACGTTTACGCCGCGAGTCTCCGGCTGCCCTGGGCGGCGGGCAGAGAGGGGTCAAGGGCGAAGCGGAGTTGAGGCAGGTCGGTATCACAGTTCGTCATGGTCGCAATAATCGGGGTGGTGCAGTGCAACCGCCCGGAGTCCCCCCAGGCTCCAGCTTTGAAGGTGATAAGGCGGGGCTTGCCGCGCTGCGCCGCCTGAAACACGTATTCCGGGTCAACCTGGACAATGACCGGCTTGTCTTGAGCTTGAACTCGAGCCAGATGCAGGCTGTCGAGATAGGTAATATCCGCACCTGAGATATGCTCGGGGTTCTCCAGTTCGATTTCCAAGAGCGTTTCGCTGGCGCGTTCAACCCTCCCAATCACCCGATCGTGGCGCGGCTGGAGCGAGACCGCGGCGGTCTCGACCGTAAACCCCCAGCGTGCTTGCAACTCGCTCACTGCCTGCTCGGTGCTGGCATAGGCGTGCAATAGGTAGCCGCGCGGCCGAATACCGGCCCGAACGATAATACGGACCTGGGCGAGGGCGAACGGTCCGACCGGGCTGTCGGGATAATGCATGACCGAGAACGTGGCGTACGGTGGAATACTCGGATGGAGAGCGGGCGGAATGAGCCATTCCGCTGGCTCCTCGGCAATTTCATAGCTGAGTTGGAGAATCTCTGCGCCTTTGAGCTCCCAGGCATCGGTATCAAGGCCGGTCATCAGCGGCGCTCGGGCCGCGGTGGCTTCAACGTCCTGTTTCCCAAACACCGGCATTAGCTGGCTCCTCCCGCGACGGCGTGTTGCGGCTGGGAGTCGGCAAACGCGGGCATGACCTCTTTGGCAAACAGCCGTAGACTGTCGAGGACTTGGGCCTGCGGAATGATCTCGGCAGCGTTGAGGAGGAAATTGACGCGGTCCACACCGCTGGCCTCCCACTTTTTGAGTTCACCAATGAGATGTTCGGGATTCCCGACCGCGATCCCTTCCGGGGCCTTGAACTGATCACCGGGGCTGGACGCTTGGCGCCGCAGGGAAGGCAGCAGACCCGCGGCTGGGTAGGATTTGGCGGGATAGGCCTCTTTGGCCATATCCAACTGCGCCGCCATGTAATTGAAATGGCGAATCATGTTCATGCCGGTTTTTGCGCCGGTTTCATTGTCTGGGTGGCAGTACAGGAAGTTGACGGTCGCGACCTGGTTATTCACAAACGAGCCAACCGGATTACAGTTCTGCACGCGGCGGCGATACTCTTTGACCTTGGCTTCCTGCTCGGCAAAGCTGGTAAAGGTCACCCCCAGACAGCCGATGCCGCGGTCTGCGGCGTCAAGCTCGGTGCCCGGACTGGTGACAGCCACCCACATGGGCGGATGGGGTTTTTGGTAGGGTTTGGGCAGCACCGCTCGTGACGGCATGGAGAAATACTGGCCCTCATACCCAAAGCGCTCCTGCGTCCACATCTTCGGGATGCAGTGGACAAACTCGTCCCAGCTTTTTTTGGTCTCGTCCGGACTGGCCCGAAAGCCACCCAACTCGGTCCAGGTTGCCGACCGACCCGTCCCGAACTGGAGCCGTCCGCCGGATAAAATATCCAGCACCGCAGCGCGTTCGGCAATCCGAATCGGGTGGTTGAATTCCGGTACGCAAATGACTATGCCGTGGCCGACGTTGATATGCTTGGTCTGCATGGCGCACGCGGTCAGAAAAAGTTCGGGGGACGAACAGTGGGAGTATTCTTCCAGAAAGTGATGCTCCACCGCCCAGACTTGCTCAAAGCCGAGTTCGTCGGCCAGGCGCACTTGCTCCAGCGCATTCATATAGACGCTGCGCTCGGCCTCTTGGTCCCAGGGACGGGGAACGGATAACTCATAAAAAATACCGAACTTCATGCTGACCTCCTTTTGACGATGACAAATGCTTTCAATCCCTTGTGGGATGTATCCTACTTGCCGGGTTGAGGTAAAGGGGAAACGCGTCTAGTGTGTCCGGACTTTCCGAAATGGGGCAAGGGCCTCGGCGGCGCGTTGCGCCTCTCGCCGCAGTAGGATCAGATCGGTGCCGTACAACAGATATTGCGCACCGCTGTCAACAATATCCTGAATCTTATCGAGCTGGGTCACTGCCGCCGCCGTCGCGATGCCACGCTCTCGACACAACGCATTGACCAGGGCAGTCGCTTCGAGCAACTCGGGATTGTTGAATTGGCCCGGCGTGCCAAGACTTTGGGCCAGGTCTTGATAGCCGACCAGGGTCAGGTCGATGCCGGGAATCAGAATCTCGTCCATATTCTCCACGGCTTCTCTGGTTTCGATGATCACGCCGAGCAAGGTGTTGCCATTGGCATGCTGCATGGCCGTCTGGGTTTCAACGTCTTCATATTCGGTATTCGCTCCCAGATAGATGGCTGTCCCCCGCTTCCCTTCGGGATGGTATTTGGCCAGCTCGATGAAGCGTTGCACCTCGGCCCCGGTTTTGACATGCGGCACGATCAGGCTCTGACAGCCGCTATCGAGCAGGCGCGTCACGTGCTCATATTCAAGATCGGGGATGCGGACCACCGGGGTCATACCGGCTGCATGGGCGTAGTCGCACAGATCAACGACCGTTTCCAGATTGTAGGCCGAATGCTCGGTGCAGATCATGATGTAGTCCATGCCGGCCCGCGCCAGCGTATGGATTGCCCCACGGCTCTTGAGGTCCCACACCAGCGTCCCCAGAACACAGTCTCCGGCCTTGAGTGATTTTTTGAGTGCATTGTTACGCATACTATTCTCCTCCTGTGAGAGATTATTCTGCGGAGACGAGGGACGTGTCAAGGAACGCCAAGAAGGGATATACTGCCTCAGGCCTATGAGCTTGAAAGACCGAAGACGACCAGTCGTGATAGGCTCCCCTTATGCGCGGCACGCCTGTTCCTCGAAACTGAAGCTGAACGCGTCCTGTCTCGTGCTTTTACTCTCCCTCTCTGTCTCTCTCGCCCCTCACGCGCAGGCCGACGTCATTGCGGCCATGGGGGCGAAGGAAATCCGCGCAAGTAAGGCGCTGGTTGGGTCTGTCCAGACTGTGCAGACGGAAAGGGCGCTGTTCGTGAACCCGCCTGGAGAGCCGGACACGTGGATTGAGGACGAACGGATACTCACGGCAATCGCTCAATACGGGACGAATGGAGCACTCGCGGAAAGGATAGAGTACGCGCCTGACGGAGCAGTGATGGTCCGCGCCGTCCGCCGGTATAACCGGGCGAACAGGCTGAGCACCGAACATCTGTATAACTCCCAGGGGACACTCTGGCGGCAGACTAGCCATACCTATGATGAGGTGGGTCGTCTGACACTGGCGGTAAGCACCGACGTGGATGGCGATCTCTGGTTTCGAGATGTCTATACGTACACCAAAGACGGGCAGCCGGCCCACATTGATCACCACGACCCGGACGGGACCTTTTTGCATCGAGCCAGCTTTATCTACGATGGGGAAGGCCGGGTCGCCGAACGGGCATTGTCCGACGCCGATGGCTCTCCGATCTCAAGCAATACCTATGCGTATGACGTCGCTGGGAGAATACAAACCGTAATCACCCACGGACGAAGCGGGGCGCTGACGTCCCGCTGGGCATACGCCTATGACGAGCACGGAAACGAACGGGAATGGGTAGCGTCTGACACGGAAGGCTCTGTTCAGAAAAAAGAAGTCTATACCTACGAGTATGATGCCCACGGGAATTGGGTAAAGCAGGTCACTGCGGAGTGGATTCCGGACGGTGAGGGGGGCTACCTCGAACCCGCCGAGTCAGTCTATCGGACGATTAGCTATTATACAGAGCAGGAGACCGAGAGCGTAGAGCGGCAGAAAAGTACGGGGCCGTAAGCATCACCCCAGGGGAGAGGCAGCATCCTCTCCCAAGAGGAGGGATTCAAGGGCGGCAGAAAGACTACGCCTTCATGCCCGCGGCTTTAGCCTTTTCATGGATACTGGAGGCCGCGCTGGCGCGACCATCGACGCGCGCAAACCAAGCCGTCAGGTTTTCCAGTTCCGGGCTGATCTTCTGGCCTACGCCGGCCCCGAAATCAAAGGCGCAGTACAGAATAATATCGACCAGGGTAAACCGATCGCCCACGATGAACTGTTTGTCCCCCATCAGGCCATCCAGCCAGGCGAGCTTTTCCTGCACGATTTCCTTAAGACCGGCCGCGGCTTCGGGCAGACAGTGCATACGGTCCTTAAACATGTCTAGCCCCTCGGCATAGCGGAAGCCGTTATACATATGCTCCGTAATCTGGAGTTCAATACGCCGCTGCCACATGCGGGTTTCGGCCTTTTCTTCCGGGGTTGAGCCGATTAAGGCTGGGCTGGGCTGGGTGTCTTCGAGGTATTCGCAAATGGCGGTCGTTTCTGCCAGGACGCTGCCATCGTCTAGCTCTATCGACGGCATTTGGCCGCCGGGGTTCTTGTCGGTATACGGCCCCTGCCGGTTTTCCGCACCCAGAATATCTACTTCGATCGTATCAAGCGTGATGCCTTTTTCCGCCATGAACATGCGCACACAGCGCGGATTGGGACCAAGCGAATTATACATTCTCATAAGCGCCTCCTTCGTGGGGTGTATTATTGTAGAGCGGTTTAGCCTATTTGCTCCCTGGGGCGCAAGGACTGGACCGAAGGGGGCGCGTATCACAAGCCGATTGGTTTCCCACCATTCGCGAGTGATCTGTTGACGAGCTGCAGTTACAAGGTCACGACTCGGACGACTCGTGTAATAACTGACAATACTCGTTTCAATATCGACTGTGGATATTATAACAACCAGGGAAAGGAGTGGCCCATTCTCAAGAAAAACGTCAGAGTTCACCAAGTGAGACGCGGCTTGTCGATACGCCGCAGCAAATCAAATCTCGTGATAGGATGTTGCCGGAGGTGTTCCAAAATCCAGGCGCGATCGCAGAGTTGAACCTTGTGGAATTTCGCGGCTTTTACTCCCTGTTTGCTAATCTTCCTGGCATTGGTGAAAACGGCGAGTTTCTCAAAATCCTTCACAAGATGATTAGCGTAGAATTTCTGAGAGGCATAAATCTCACGGACGAAAGAGTCCCCTTGTAGAACCCTATGTTTTGTCTGTTTGCATTGAGCGAGGAGGTTGCCATGCGTGGAAACGAGCACCACGTCGCACCCCTTATCGTTACTCACAGGGGTAAGCTGCGCGTCGCCATCAAAGATTCGACAAAGCAGTTCAGCCACCAGGGCCTCAAATTGCTCCCAGCCGACTAGGTCCAAGTCTTGGTCTGAAAGAGGCGGAAAAGTGCCCTGACCGCTTGTCCGGCCCAGGATGTCCGTCTGCTGAAACGATTCAGGGGTGACGATCTCCGGGGCCACAACGGCGTCTTTCAGGTCAATTTTCTTCGCCAGGAGCCGGTGAAGGTGAAGATCGAAGGAGTCATGCTCAGGGTGATGTAAAATCGGAATAAAAACACCCACATCCTTACTCTGCCCAATGCGGTAGACCCGATCTGTGGCCTGATTTTCCTTTGCTGGGTTCCAGTGGCGTTCGAGATGAATGACATTGTTGGCTCCCGTTATGGTGAGTCCTACTCCGGCTGCCACCGGAGACATAATCATCATGCCGAACCCCTCACGCGCCTCAAATTGCTCAATCAGTCCCCGACGTGTGACATCCGATTTCCGCTTGGCGACCGCCTTAGTATCGCCGTTAATCACGGCCACAGGCAGGGCATAAATTTTACCCAGAGTATGACTCAGGAAAGCCTGAAGCTGCTTGTTGATGACAAAAACAAGAACTTTCTCCCGTCGTGCCTGAATCTCATCTAGCAAGCATAACAAGGCCGCTAACTTCCCGGACTTTCGAGCCTCGGTCCGACACTCGTGGACTGTAGCTGGCAGGGGCGGTGCCGCTCCGCCAAGTAAGCCGGGATGCAGGGAAACGTCGCGTAAACGTTGTAATCCAGTCAGGAAAAGGCCCGCTCCATTCTCTTCAGCCATTCCCTGGACGGTATCCGCGATAACTATGTTGTAGGTATCGAGCTGCGAACCGGACATAGTACATTCCATACTCGACAGATAGATGTGGTTTCCTGGGGCATTTCTAATTCCAACATATATTTTTTTATCAGGGAGGCCGTCCAGGTGCTCTTCCTTAATACGCCTGAGCATGAGCGCGCCAACATGCTCGCGGAGCCGTTTCCCAACCTCCTGTCGAACCTGTGGTAACGCTTCCCCGGCTCTGAGTAACGGATGTACATACGTTTTACGGAAGGCTTGATAACTGTTGAGTAAGCCAGGGACGGCGGTATCGAAAAGGCACCAGAAATCTCTTAGTTGATTCTCGACCGGGGTCCCTGTCATCATTAGCCTGAACTGTGCCTTTATGCCCTTGGCGGCTCGGGTCTGCATGGTGTTGGGGTTTTTGATGTTTTGGGCTTCGTCAAAAATGACAAAGGACCAATCAACCTGACAGAGCGAGAACTGATAATTGGCCAAGGTATCGTAGTTGGTGATAACTAGTCGCCCCGGTGTATCCAGGCGGTCGATTCCGAAGCTTTCGCCTACTTTCAGAGAAAGAAGCACTCGTTGACTCGTATCCCCGTTCTCAAGAACAGCCCGCTTCTTCCACTCCCGGACCTCTATACCATGCCCAGGAAGGCGGTAACGCCCAAGGTCGGCATCACCGTGCAGTGTCACGATGTCACCAAAAGGTGAGATCGCAAATGTCTGCTCAACCTCAGTTTTCCAGATATCAAGAAGAGACAGCGGAGCGACCACTAAGACGGGCTTTTGTGTGACTCCACGATCAGCGCAGAGACGGTAGTACTCCCCAAGGGCAACAAGGGTCGTAAAAGTCTTGCCCAGTCCCATATCATCGGCCAATAGGCCCCCGAACAGCGTATCTTCATCAGGACGTTCAAGTGCCTGCTGTGAGAGGCCGATCAGCCACCGAATGCCTTTCTCCTGATGGGGAAATGGTTGGCGCTTGTAATCCGACCCTGACAGATCGCCCTGATAAAAATGCAGGCCAGGCGGTGAGTTTTCATAGAGGGATTTTATGGCAAGAAGTTCGTCATTCAGGTGAACATCAACAACAAGCGTTGTCTGACTGCCCTCTTCTTCTCCTTGTGTGTCGGTCTGAACCGATTCTTTCGAGGAATCATCACTAACGCTCTGGGCCTGAAATTCTTGTTCGAGTTTATCAAGACTCCGCTGAATTGAGTCTCGATTGGCAAGCGAAAGCGACTGGTCCTTAAATGTCAGATGATTGGCTCCGGCCTGAATGGCATCGTGCAGCCGTTCCCGAAATTCGGTGAGGTCCGTCAAATCCTGGATTACGCTATCGAGGTCTTCCAACTCTGAAATGGCTTTGGTCGTATCCGTGCTTACCCGACCGAACCAGGGAATTCCTGATGCTTCGGTCTCACCGAAGTAGGCGTGTCTGAACTCTGCGACGCCCTGAACTCGAACGGAATAGCCAACGTCGAGATCAACGAGGGTGGCATCAAGGAAAGCTGTTGGTGAGGCAAGGAATTGTTGAGCATATTTCGCCGGTATGGAACGGTTTTTAATAATCTCCTGGGTTGCCTTCAAGCGTTTCTCGTCAAGCAAAATAATTGTGTCGCCAACGCGCAAACTCTGGATTGTATCGTTCTCCGGGGTAATCTGCCCCAGCCGACGAGCGACCTGCCCGGGTGAGGCAAGACCTTCAAAATTCGGGGTGAGTTCAAGGTCGCCGCTGGGAAGAGCCTCAATCGAAACCGACACCCCTCCCGGTTCCACTGTCTTGAGGTCGGCAAAGTGACGTAAGTCGATGTCACAGCCGGATTCAGCGGCTTTCTGGACCTGATGAACGGCACGCAGATTGCGATATTCAGACCGTGCCTCATCCGGCAGTGCCTGATGATTGGCAACCGTTTTCAAAGCCGACCATTGGGACGGGGATGGAAGATAACGCTCGGTTTCACTGAGGCGCAGAAAAGGACCTTCAAGACGATATGGGCCTACCGTATCTCCACTGACTGCCCGTAGGCGCAAGCTCAGACCAAAAGACGGCTGGAAGCTGCTCCCCTGCGTTCGGAGTTCAAAACGACCCGGCCAACTGTCGGGTAGTCCGAACAGCAGACGCAGGTCCGATTCCAAATTGACCACAGCCTCGGGTTCCAAGGCAAAGCCATTCGCAAACCGTTCGGCAAGTCCCTGCTCTTCGAGCATCTTGAAATGGACATACTGCGTCAGCGATAATTCGCCACCCTTTCCAGACTCACAATCGGCAAAGGCGTTATGGGGCGGATAAAAGCTGACCTCTTCTTTTTCCACCTTGTACGAGAACCCCTCATCTTGGGGACTTCTCCGCCACAATGCCGCTATTCGTTCCCTGACGGTCATGGTCGAATTGTCGGGCAGCCCCCGCGCCTGTCATGACGCTATGAGTTATTCGCAAAGTCCAGGTCAGACACCGTATCGGCGTCTGTACTCCCGATAGTCGTCCAACACATCTGAAGGATCAATATATGTTCCAAGTTCGCGAAATGCGACGAGGGCCTTACGCTGCCAACTCGCAGGATGATGTGGGATACGGATGTCCCCATGTCCGAATTCAGATATGGAGACAGCAGTATCGCGTTCATAATCTTCAATAGGATTCCTCTGAGGGAGCCGCCGGTATATTCGTAAAGAGAAGTTATGTGTCCCCTCAATAACATGCTTCCCGTCGATGTTGAGGTAGATGGCGGATATGGAGGCACTTCTCACTCGGGAATAAGCGGGGGTAGCATTTTCTCGGTAATGATGCCGAATGTATTCTTCAGCCCGTCTGCTGAGAAATAGTCGCGCATCTCTGACTAGCCTTTTCTCGAAAACTCCTTGAAGAAATCGCTTGCGAGCAGGAAACATCCGTTTCAGAGCGGGGTCACCACTCTGCTTCGTATAGTCCTCAAGGACTTTGAGAAACATCTCAATATCCATCCTTGAGAGCCACTGACGGACCTGCTTGACATATTCTCTTCCCAGCCTGGCCCACCATCGTACGTAATTGAAGGCACGCGTGCTTACCCGTGGGTCGCCGGCAATGGATAATATTACCCGGAGCCATTTGTCCGGCATCTCCTGGTGTCCGGTAGCCTTATCGACCATGATCTGAACCACCTTGTGACCCAGCAACCAACCACTTTCATACGCGCTTTCATAGGCATCCTTCTGTACCAGTTCATGTAGAACCTCGTGATCTTGTCCGACCCGGAGTCCTTTCAGAGTGTCCAGATAGTAAATATTCTTACACTGGGCGAAGAAGCGTCCTTCCCGTTCCAGAGGAACGCCGAGAGAAGCTGCGGCTTGCTCTAAGGGGAGACCGTCTTTCCGAGCCTGCTCAACAACCGCCGCTGGCCCGTGAAGGGCAAAGAGAATCCTGGCGTACTTGGCAAAGCGAGCCATCATCTGTGAAAACTTCCGACCGGTGTTCAGACGAAACTGGGAGCGGATAAACGCTGCAAGTGATTGCGTATCCCCAAGCTGGTCGAAACGGTAAAAGAAGAGTTGACTGAAAGCAAACAGCACCAGCAATGATTGTCTTGGGCGTAGCGCGGTCAAATGTTTAAGTATCGCGCGGTCGATTGGATTCCGGCCAACGCATTCGTCACACGCCTGCCACAATTCCACCAGCGGACGAATGTCCTTGGGCGTCTGCACGACCTCCTGGACGTGCTTACCCGTGTGCAACAAGTGATGGATGTGTTCCTTACGTTTACGAAAGGCATCAGAGCCGGTGCCGGCGGTGTGGGCAAGCCGCTCAAGTTTATCGGACAGGGCTTGATAATGTGTCACATCTGCCCTGCCAGCTTGTTCAGGCAAAGCAAACTCCATCCTGGGGAGACTGAATTTGGGGAGTTTAATTGTCAAAGACATCCAGTACTCCCTGGTATTGTTCAATAACAGGCTGTCTCACCGTAAAACGTAGGTCGATACGTCGGTTTTTACGCTGCTTTTCATCGGTATCGTCAGGTTCTCGCAGACGACGCGTCGCAGCATAGCCGCTGACCGAGAAAAGGGGCTTGCCCTCAAAATTCAGGAGAGTTGCGAGACCATTAGAAGCAATATGTTCCTCGGTCCAGAAACGCCACACCTGTATCGCCCGGTTTGCGGATAATCCCCAGTTCCCAAGCTCAAGGGTCCTTGCCGGTCTGCTGTCGGTGTGGCCCTCTACAAAAATTGTATCGAGGTATTGATGCCGACCATCCTTGATTCCCTGACGCAGGGCGTTGTGAAGTGTGTTGCCAATCGCCTCCACCGGAGCCTGTTTGTCCGGTGGAATCCGATAGCTACGAGTCTCGAAGAAGAGGTATTCGTCAGGAATCCGCAGTACGGTTTTGTTATCGCTTACCTCAACCAGGATGCCCCGCTCCTCCAACTTCTTTTTGATTTCGTCAAGGAGGTCGGCGCGGCTTTTGTTCGCTTCACTCAATTCTCTGATCGCCTGCTCAACGTCAAGTCGTCTTCTCTGAAGCTGAATGATAAACACAACCGACGCCAGGATGAAAATCACCAGCAGGCCGGCCATGATATCGGAAAACGAAATCCAATACGGATTCTCTTCGTCAACGTGCCGTCTGACATCGCTGGAGACGCGCTGAAACATGGGCGTTATCCCCTTCTCCCACTCTTGTCGTCCATCTCTTCGACGACGCTAGCAATAGATTGGACCGCTCCTTCCATAGCGGTGGTGTACTGCTGGGTTTGCGTAGTCCACTCGTTCAGACGGTCTTGAGTCTGAGTCTGCACTTGGTTCGCGTAATCCGTCAGAAGCTGAGCCACCTGCTGTTGTAATTGGTCAATATGATTTTCGAGAGCGTCGAATAGTTGCTGCTGATGCTGGGTGAGCTGAGCCGTCTGCTGGTGCGAAGCGGTTGACGCTGCTACAATTTTGTCAGCCGCACTAGAGAACCTATCCTTGAGGTCCGTAATGACGCCGATCACTTGGTTGATATTGCGGCTCGTCGTCTCGTTCTCTTCAGAAAGCCGCCGGGTTTGCTCCAGCACTCGACCGAGCGCCTGATCGAGTTGATTGACCCCCGACTGGAGCCGTTCAGCCAGGGTTCGCAGTCCACCGGAAGCGCTGTTCAGCAACTCGCTACCCGTCTGCATCGCCGAGGCGGACGTTTGGAGTCCTTCCGTGACCGTTGCGACCTGTTCATACAACTTCTGACTCTGTTGAAGAACTGTTTGCGATGCTTGGAGATGCCCATCAAACGATTCTGCACGGGCGTTCTCCCTGGCGTCTATGCGCTGGTTCAGTGCCTCCAGGTCGGCCATGAAATGCGTCATTGAGCCACCCCACTGACTAATGGCCGTCTTCACCTCCGCTGTTGTCGCCTCCATCATCTCTCGCTGCTGTTCGCCTTGACCTTTGAGACCGTCACTGAATTGATGGATAAGATTCTCAAGAGCCTCGGCTCCGCCACGCGCCTGCCGTTCCGCGAGGTCGTTTGAAGCCTGAGCGAGGGATTTCAAAGCGGGCTGTAAGACCTGCTGAAGACCTTCGACAACAGCGGTTTGGACATTCTGTGCAACTTGGTTGACCGTTTCCTGCATCTTATTGCCGATGCGTTCGGAAAGACCATCCAGAGTAATAGCGGCCTGACGAGTTGCCTCATGGACATGGACCAGTGTTTGTTCTGGGCTGAGGCGTGGAAAGAGCGCGTCGATATTATCCTGTAAGGTCGTAATGTTATATCTGACGTACTGTTCGACACATTTTTCGACCAGATTGAAGATAAAGCTGAGTGATACCCCCCAGACGGAGGTCTTAAAAGCGATAGAGGCCCCCTGTATGAGCCGGACGATGCTACTGACCTCTTCGGGATTGAGGCCGGACAAACCCAGAAACAGGCCGGTAAAGGTCCCGACAACACCAATAGCAGTCAGGAATCCGGGAACAGCGGCAAGGAGTCGATTCTCAGTGATTCCCCGACCCAAGGTATGCGCATTAAAGAAGTGGGCGGCGTCATAGGTATTCTGGATTCGCTTCTCACCTTCGGACATAGCGAGGGTCTCGTCAAACTCTACCCATAGCTCGCCCAGCCGTTTGTCGCCCTGCTGGGCTCGTTGCTTCAGGTCCTGACGTTTGTCTATAAGACTATCCGGCGTGAGCCCCTGGAGAAGTTCACGGAAGAACAAAATCGACCGGCGAGAGAGGAAACCAGCCAAGAATACCCATACCAAAAAGCAGATGAAGATGAGTAATAAAACGGCGATAAAAAGGGAGCTTATCCCCTCCGAGGTCATACCGCCGCTGAGCAAGGCGAAGAACGGTTCAATTTGAGGTAGGAGATCATTAAAATTAAAAGCGATCTTATCTTCCATTCAGGTGTATCCTTCTCGCTCTCGAAACCTCCTGCAGATTGCTCAGACTTTCTTGAAGAGCTGCTTATACCATCGCCAGTGGACTGATCAATCCTGGCACTTCTACGCGCAATAGAAAATTGTGCCCTTGCGGTCTGGCGCCTTGTCTTTCCCCGGCCCTTATTTTAGGCTGTAATCCGATCACTGCGACAGTATTGAAGTCGTCCACACCATGGTCAGGAGCCCCGGATGTCTGCTGAGCCACTGCCTCGTTTTCTCGCCGATCGCATGGTCGGCACCTTGGCAAAATGGCTGCGTATTCTTGGCTATGACACCGTCTATATGCCCGAGGTTTCACCCACGAGCGTGAAGCGCGAAGCGCACCGCCAGGGTCGTATTCTGCTGACCCGCCGGACCTGTTTTCTGAACCAGAGAGATACGCCGCCGTTTGTGTTTATTCGTGCTGACCGTTTTCGGGAGCAGCTCAAGCAGGTCTGTACCGAATTGCAACTCACGGTCCCGTCCTCTCTGCTGAGGCGGTGCAGCGCGTGCAACCGGGAACTGGAAACAATAGACCGATCGCATGTCCAAGCCCGCGTGCCCGCGTATGTGTGGCAAACGCAAACGACCTTTTCCTACTGCCGGAAGTGTCAGCGCGTCTATTGGAACGCCACCCACCGCGAACGCATAATCGAAGAGCTGAGACACATGGGGATTGTGTGAGGAGCAATGGAACCGGACGGAGCCCAATCTGCCTGGTTGTTCTGGGACGGAGCATGTGGCTTGTGTCGGCGGGCCGTTGCCTGGGTCAAGCATCACGATGTGACGAATCAGATTCGGGCGGTCCCCTACCAGGAGGCGCCTCGCCCCCCGATGACGGACAGTCTGGCCCGGCGGTGTGAACGTTCGGTCTACGTCATTACGCCAGACGGACAGGTTTTGTCCGCCGGTCGGGCCAGCCTGTATGTACTCGGAAAGGTGGGGTTCCCGCGCTTGGCCTGGGTGGGCCGTCTGCCGCCTTTTGTATGGGGGGTTGAACTGGGCTATTGGATCGTCGCCCGGAATCGGCAGTTTCTCAGCAAGTGGCTGTTTCCAGAAAAATAAGGTTCCCGGAGTCGCTTCTTGCTAGACCCGCCCCAATTGGCGCAGGGCCTCATACAACACAATCGCCGCGGCATTGGACAAGTTCAAACTGCGTACCCGCGCTCCCGGCATTGGAATGGTGTACAGGGTCTCGGCATATGCCGTGCGGATTGCCTCTGATAACCCCCGCGTCTCGCTGCCAAAGACGAGCAGATCGTCGGGCTGGTAGCGAACCGTGGTATAGGACTGCTGGGCGCGGGCGGAAAAGGCCAGCAGCCGGCCAGGCGGGCGACGCTTGAGGAAGGCGCTCCACGACTCATACACGTGCAGGTCGACAGCCGGCCAGTAATCGAGACCGGCCCGCTTGAGATAGCGGTCCTCAAGAGAAAACCCCAATGGACCAACGAGGTGCAGGGGGCTGTGCGTGGCCGCGCACAGCCGGGCGGTTGTCCCGGTGTTGGGAGGAATCTCCGGTTCGACAAAGACGATATGCATAGAGAACAGACGGCGGGCCTAGTCCAGGTCTTTGACCCGGATCGGGTAGGCGATCTCACCTATTTGCAACACGAATCCCCCACCCGTAGCCGCTGACTGGACATACTGGGTGAGCTGATAGTAGGCCGGTCGAAGAAAGCGGGCCGCGTGTTTTTGCCCCTTGACCTTGCAGTACAGGACATCGTTGGCACCAATGGCCAGCGTGTGGGGGGACAGTCGCTCTTCACTCTCGTCGTTTAGGCGCAGGGTAAAACCGCGCTCCGGGTCTCTGGCGACCTGGGTAACAACATAGGGGGTGTCTTCAATTTCAACGCGCGCGCGGTCACGCCCCAGTACGATTTCATATTCGCCCCGCGCATTCTTTTGGAGACATTGGCTAAAGAGTTTGTTGATGCGCTGATTTTGAATACGTTCATCGTTGGCATACCACCAGCCATCTTTTCCAAAGTGTATCTTGCGGGTGGGGTCGATGGCCCAGAAGCCGGCTTGTGGCATGGCTGCTCAGCTCTCCTGACGTGGGCCGCGGTCTGCGGTGTCGAGAACAAGTGTCACCGGGCCGTCATTCACGAGTTGGACGGCCATATGCGCCTGGAAGTGGCCCGTGGCAACCGGGATATGGCGGCGCTGACAGCAGGCGACAAAATAGGCGTACAACGGTTTGGCAGTGGCCGCCCCTGCCGCGGCTGTAAACGATGGGCGGCGGCCTTTGCGTGTATCGCCGTACAGCGTGAATTGCGATACCACTAGGAGCGATCCGCCCACGTCTTGGACTGAGTAGGCAAATTTTCCGGCCTGATCCGAGAAAATCCGCAGCCCGATAATTTTCTCGCTCAGAAAGTCCGCCTCCGCTTCGGTGTCACCCGTTGTCACGCCGAGCAGGACAAGCAGACCGTGCTGAATCTGCCCGACGATTTCCCCTGCAACCGAGACCTGCGCCTCGCGCACTCGCTGGATAACGGCCCGCATGTCACTTCTCTGTGCGATAGGTAGCTGAGTCCTCCAGTTCATACAAGATGAGGGCCGTCCAGATGTCCACTGAACTGGAATCAGTTCAGGTTCTCCGGTATGATCGCTGCATGTATCCTGTTCTGCTCGAACTCGGCCCCTTCACCATATACAGCTACGGGGTCATGATGGCCCTCGGCTTTGTGGCCGCGGCCTGGTTGCTGGGCAAAGGGCTGGCCTATCAAGGCCGGAATCCGGACCTCGCTTCGACCCTGGTCCTGTGGGCAGCTATCGGAGGGCTGATCGGTGCTCGGCTGCTCTTCATTCTGGATAATTGGTCCGCATTTCTGTCCGATCCGTGGACTTTGCTTTTCACTGGTGCCGGCTTTGTCTGGCACGGTGGCTTAATCGGTGGCATCGTCGGCGTCAGTGTGGGTATCCGGCACTACAAGCTGCCCTGGCGGGAGACCATGGATGCGATTGCCCCGGCGATCGCCCTGGGCCATGGGACCGGACGCATTGGCTGCCAGTTAGCTGGTGACGGGGACTGGGGACCGCCAACCGACCTGCCCTGGGGGATGGCCTACCCGGACGCCATTGTCGGCTGGGACTATCCGCCGGATGTGCTCGTTCATCCGACACCGCTCTACGAGATGGTCGCGTATTTTGCGATTGCGGCCGTGTTATGGAACCGCCGTGCCGCGGGGTATCGTCCGGGCTCCCTGTTTTGGGGATATTTGCTCTTGGCCGGGATAGCCCGGTTTTTCCTGGAATTTGTACGGGTCAATCCTCCGCTCTGGGGAACATTCTCCCAAGCCCAGGTGATCAGCATCGGCTTGATGCTGGTCGGAGCGCTCTTCTTATGCAAAAGAGAGAAGGGTCAAGGCGTCCCGGCTGCCCCTGATACGCTGGAGAAATCACAGTGAGATCCTGGCTTATCCTCGGGGGTATCGGCCTGCTTGTTCTCCTGGGTGTAATGATGTTGATCACTACGCCCTCTCAGATCACACTGCCCCGACCAGCTCCGGATTTCCTGCTGCCCAATGTGGGTGGTCAGGCCGTCCGTCTGTCTCAGCTCAAGGGAAAAGTTATTCTACTGAATGTCTGGGCGACGTGGTGCGGCCCGTGTCGGCAAGAGATGCCGACTATGGAAACCCTGGCGCACAAGCTCAGCGACGAGGACTTTGTGCTGTTGGCCGTGAGCCAGGATGTCGATGGCGCTGCAACAGTGAAGCCCTATCTGCAGGAGGGGGGATATACCTTTCCAGTGCTGCTTGATGTCCAAGGAGAGGTTGGCAGGAAATATGGCGTCACCGGTTATCCCGAAACATTTGTCATTGATCGTCAAGGGCAAGTCGTCTATCACCATATTGGCTATAATGACTGGGCTCAGCCTCAGGTAGAGGAAACGCTCCGGCGTTTGATCCAGCAGGGAGAGTGGCGGGTCGATACGGAGATGCCGGTGCGCGGCGCTCATACCCCCTTACTGTCAGAAGGATAAGAGGTCCTTATTCCCGAGCAGCATGAGGAAGACAAGACCGGAGAGCGGGCCCGTCCCATATCGGAGAGTATGAAATATGCTATACTAAACGGCTAGCAATACCGTATAAAGCCGAGCGCATGGTAGATAGCAGGGGAATACAATGATGCACAGGAAGCGGCGGCGAATCCTGATCGGATTGGTTGCTGGTGGTATTGGGCTCAGCGTGGTTCTGTTTGGGGGATATGGGCTCAATCTTGTTTCAGCCGTTGACCGCAGCACCTATGAAGACCTTGAGGCGTTTAGCAACGTCTTGGCTATTGTTCGCAAGAACTACGTTGAGGAAACAGAGACACAAGCCCTTATTGAAGGGGCGATTAATGGCATGCTCGGTGCGTTGGATCCGCACAGTGCCTATCTGACACCCGACTCCTATAAGGAACTCCAGGTTGATACGGAGGGCAGTTTCGGTGGCCTAGGTATTGAGATCACTATTCGAGATGGCATTCTGACGGTTGTCTCGCCCATTGAGGATACGCCCGCCTACCGCGCCGGAGTCCAGGCCGGGGACCAGATTATCAAGATCAACGATGAGCTGACAAAAGACATGTCGCTCATCCAGGCGGTGAAAAAGATGCGGGGCAAGCAGGGAACCGAGATTACGATTTCGGTCCGCCGTGAAGGGGTGCCCCGGCTGATTGATGTGCCCCTTATTCGTGAAGTGATCAAGATTCGCAGCGTGAAATCAAAAACCTTGGAAGACGGCTATGCCTATATCCGGGTCACCCAGTTTCAAGATCGAACCAGTCATGACCTGGACGCCGCTCTGCAAAAACTCGGCCAGGAGAATGGCCAACTCCAAGGCATGGTATTGGACCTGCGCAATAATCCTGGCGGACTGCTCAGCCAGGCGGTCAAAGTCTCCGATCTCTTTTTGAGTTCCGGTATGATCGTGTATACCGAAGGCCGGCTTGAAAGCCAGAAGCAAAAATATTTCGCCCATCCCGGAGGATATATGGACATCCCGATGGTTGTTCTGATCAACGGCGGCAGTGCCAGCGCCTCCGAGATCGTCGCCGGTGCGGTACAGGATCATGGCCGAGCAGTGGTGCTGGGAACCAAGACCTTTGGCAAAGGCTCGGTGCAGACGATTTTACCGGTCGATGGGGGGGCGGCTCTGCGGCTGACCACCGCCATGTATTTCACGCCCAACGGACGCTCGATCCAGGTGACGGGTATTGTCCCTGATATTGAACTGGAAAACCTGCCCGAAGCCTATGTCGTGGCGCGCCGCCGCCACGGGGTGCGTGAAGAGAATCTGCGTGGCCACTTTGACAATATCAGCAGCACTCCGAGCGGGGCACCGGACGGCCGTCCGGCCGACGCTGAGGCCGAGCCCCAGGCCCTGCCTGAGATTGATATTACAGAAGGGGAGCTGGGCAAAGACCCGCAGCTTGACCGGGCGCTTGAACTCCTCAAGTCGTGGAAGGTCTTTCAGACAACGGTGGCTGAGGCAAAAGGCTAGGGCGGCCGGTGTGCGACCCCTGCTGCTATGACGACTCCTGCCTTTGAACCCGGCCACGCGCGTGCGCTGTCTGTCTCCGACCTGGCAGGCCTGATCCAAGGTCAGCTTGAGGCTGATTTCGGTGATGTCTGGGTCGTTGGCGAACTCTCCGGACTGCGCACCCCCGCCTCCGGGCATATGTATTTCACCCTCAAGGATGATACCAGCCAGTTGCGGGGCGTGATGTTTCGCGGCTATGCCAGGCTGCTCCGCTTTCGGCCCGAAGACGGCCTGGAGGTCCTGATTAAGGGCCGGGTCAGTCTGTATGCCGCCCGGGGCGATTTGCAGGTCTATGCGGCCAGTATGGAGCCGCGCGGGCTGGGCGAGCAGCAATTGGCCTTGGAGCAGCTCAAAGCCAAACTCGCGGCTGAGGGCCTCTTCGCCCCGGAACGCAAACGTCCCCTGCCATTCTTCCCGCGTCGGGTCGGCGTCGTGACCGCCCTCGGAGGGGCGGCTATTCAGGATATCCTGACCATTCTGCACGGCCGCTGTCCGTATACGCAGGTCGTCGTTCGGCCCGCCAAGGTGCAAGGCGCCGGGGCCAGTGTTGAAATTGCCGCGGGTATCAATGACCTGAACGAACACGGGCGGGTCGAGGTGATTATTGTCGGGCGCGGCGGGGGTTCGCGTGAGGATTTATACGCCTTTAATGAAGAGGTGGTGGCCCGCGCAATCGCCGACTCGGACCGGCCTGTCATCGCTGCGGTCGGCCATGAGATTGACCTGAGCATTGCTGACCTGGTGGCGGATGCTCGGGCCCCAACGCCGACTGCCGCAGCAGAAATGGTTGTGCCACTCTGGGCTGATCTGTCCGACCGGGTGGCGAGTACTGCCCAGGCGTTGCTCACCGCCATGCAGCGGGCAGTGATCGACCGGCGGCATCAGGCTAGGCGGCTGGAAGAGCGTATGCGTGACCCGCAGCACCGGGTTGACGCGTTACGCGAGCAGACGCGGACAGCGCTGGCCCGTCTCCGCTCGGCGTTTGAGCGTCAGAACGAGGGGGCCCGCGCCCGACTCGAAGACCTCGCTGTAACCCTCAACAGCCTGAGTCCCCTTGCCGTTTTAGGTCGGGGGTATAGTCTCACCCGGACCATCCCCGAGAACGCCGTGGTGCGGGATGCGGCCACGTTGCGTCCCGGAGAGATCGTGCGCTTGACCTTTGCTCAGGGCGAGGCGCGAGCCCGCGTTGAAGAGGTAACTCCGTAGATGGACATTGCCGCGGATAAAAAATTTGAAGACGCCTTGCAGGATCTGGAAGGCGTTGTTGAGAAACTCGACGCTGGGACCCTGTCGCTTGAAGAATCCCTCCAAGCCTTTGAAGAAGGGGTGGCGCTGGTCCGCTTTCTGGAAGAGAAGCTGACCGAGGTGGAAAAACGGGTCGAGGTCCTAACGCGGGATAACAGTGGTCTCTTTCAGACCCAGAGTCTGGAGACCGACGAAGAAGGGGACGTGTGAAACTCGAACAGTATTTAGAACGGCGCTGTACGCTGATTGACCGGACGCTCAAGCAACTGTTGGCCAACCATGAGGCTCCGCCCAAGAACCTGGGCAAGGCCATGCACTACAGTCTGTTTTCCGGGGGGAAGCGGATTCGGCCCATCCTGGCCCTTGCCAGCGGGGAGGCCGTCGGCACGCGGCCGCAGCCCATCCTGCCCTTTGCCTGTGCGCTGGAACTGATCCATTCGTACTCGTTGGTGCACGACGATCTGCCGGCCATGGACGATGATGATCTGCGCCGCGGGAAGCCGACCAATCATGTCGTGTTTGGTGAAGCCATGGCCATTTTGGCTGGCGACGGGCTGCTGACCGAAGCCTTTCGGATTATGGCTCAGGCCGCGCTCAAACGCGGGCAGGACCGTACCGCGGCTCTCCAGGCCATATGGGAAGTGGCGGCCGGAGCTGGTATGGCTGGCATGGTTGGCGGACAGGTGGCGGATATTGAAGCCGAACACCAAAAGCCGACCCGCAAACGGGTTGAATATATTCATACTCGCAAGACCGGAGCCTTGTTGCGGGCATCGGTCCGTGTTGGCGCCCGGGTCGGGGGGGCGAGCCCGAAACAATATGCAGGCCTTGACCGGTATGGGACAGCCATTGGACTGGCCTTTCAGGTGACAGACGACATTCTGGACATTGAAGGTGGCACGGCAAAAACGGGCAAACGGGTCGGACGGGATGCGGATCTCAACAAAGCCACCTATCCGGCCGCCCTGGGAATGAAAAAAACCAAGCAGTACGCGCGGGAACTGCTTGATGAGGCGCTCACCGCCCTCCAATCCTTTAGCCCCAAAGCCGAACCGCTGCGCCAGATCGCCCGTTTTGTGGTCGAACGAGCCGTCCCTTCGACGGAACTCAGGACAGGCCCGTCTGAAACGTGAGCCAACGGAAGCGCCTTGATCTGCTGCTGGTTGAACGGGGTCTGGTTTCCAGCCGAGAACAGGCCCGGCGGCTGATCATGGCTGGTGCCGTGGTTGCCGGCGAGCAGCGGGCGGACAAGCCCGGCACCTTGGTTGATCCGGCGACCGCGGTGCGGCTCAAGGCCGACGCGCAGTCGCCCTACGTCAGCCGCGGTGGCCACAAACTGGCGGGTGGGCTGAAAGCTTTTGGTCTGGACGTGACCGGGGTCACTGCCCTGGATGTCGGGGCTTCAACCGGCGGGTTTACGGACTGTCTGTTGCAGCACGGCGCGGTCAAGGTCTTTGCCGTTGACGTCGGCTACGGGCAACTGGCCTGGCCTCTCCGCCAGGATCCGCGTGTCGTAGACCTGGAACGGCGGAATATCCGCAGCCTTACCCCTGACGAATTGATCCCGACTCCGAGTCTGGCGGTGATAGACGCCTCGTTTATTTCGCTCACCTTGGTTCTTCCACGTGTCATTAGCTTGATTACCGCCAGGGGAGAGATTGTCGCCCTGGTCAAGCCTCAATTCGAGGTGGGCAAAGGGCAGGTAGGGAAGGGTGGTGTTGTCCGCGACCCGGCCCTCCATGCGGAAGTGCTGACGGGTTTGCAGGCGCGTGCGGACGGTTGGCTGCTTGAGGTCAAAGGGGTGACGGAGTCTCCCCTGCGAGGACCCAAAGGCAATAAGGAATTTTTCCTGTATTTACAGAAGCGCTGAGACCGGTTTTATTTGACCCGCGTTCCGGGCAGAAGCCTGTGAGGTAGCTATGTCATTGAGTCAAAAATTACATGCAGCCACGCCGACCTGGCAAAAGACGCTCACGCACCCCTTTGTGGTCGGCCTCGGAAACGGCAGCCTGCCTTTGGAAAAATTCCAGTTCTATATGTGTCAGGACTATCTATTCCTGATTGAGTACAGCCGCGTCCTGGCCCTGGCGACGGCAAAAGCTCCCGACCTGGACACTATGGGGCGCTTTGCCCAACTCCTTGATGCGACCCTCAATCAGGAAATGGCGCTCCACCGCGCGTTTGCCGCGGAGTGTGGCATCAGTGCGGAGACCCTGGAGGCAACCCAGGCTGCGCCAACCACGCAGGCCTATACGAATCATTTGGTACGAGTGGCGGCACTCGGAGACTTGGCCGCCATAGTCGGCGCGGTTCTGCCCTGCCAGTGGGGCTATAGTGAAATCGGCCAGGCTCTGGCACGACAGGGCAAGCCCAGCGCTCCGGCATTTTACGGCAAATGGATTGATATATACGCTGACCCGGAGTTTGCCGCACTCTCGACTTGGTTACGAGACGTGCTTGACCGTCTGGCACCGCCCGCGGACGAAAAGCAACTCGCACATATTTTTCAAACCAGCGCCCGCTACGAATACCTCTTCTGGGAGATGGCCTACCAAATACAGGACTGGCCAGTGTAAACGGGTCGGCTGTCCGGGCTTGTTCGTATGGTGCCCGTAGGTCGGATTAGCGTAGCGTAATCCGACAGGGGTAAGACGCGGGTTAATTTTGCCTGCTGTCTCTTTTGTATCTCTAAGACGAAATCGCATCGCACAATTGCTTGGCAAAAATCTCGCGATTCTTTCCTGCTTTTGTCCAACGAGCAGTCGCGACCCCTGAGCATATAAGTAGCCTGCATCAACGAAGAGAGCGAGCTGCATCGGGCGTTTTCCTTCCTCGCAAAATAATAGGGCTCCCGAAGGAGCCCCTAAATAGACGCAGGCGAAACCGGATATCTCGCCGCCCACCGTCAAACCTAGGCTAGCTATACTGGGGGAAAAGTCAAGATATCTGGAATTTTGGTACTGTCTCAGTTTGAGATATAACCCCTTGTTTTTACTGTCAGAATTTTTCAAAGTGAGACACTACCGGAATTTTTGGACAAGAGTCTAACCTATGGGACTACCCGGAGTGCAATACGTCTTCGATAATCTGTTGCAGGCAGTCGGCCTGATTCAGAAAATACACGCCGTCATTTTTCCAGTCGCTTGAAGAACGACTCCCATCGTCAATTTTACCTGGCGGTGTGACCGACAGGATGTAGGCATGCAGGCGCAGGTTCCGTTCAGTCACACGAATCTGTTCTTCAATGGTCTTGATATCGTGGTATAATGCGACCTTCTTGCGCTCTCTGGTCCCGTACCGGCTCAACCCTTTAGGATCGAGAAAAATGACATGCTGACAGTCGGGGTCGTGTAGCCAGACAATGAAGTCGGGGTAATAACCGAAAGCATCAAAAAACGACACGCCCCGACCGCGTGTCAGGTTGCGAATCAGGTATAATTCCTTGCCTTGTAAACCCTGTCCTGAGCTTGGTCGAAGGGACTGGTTGCGGCTTTCGGCCAATTCCGCGAGTCTCTCAACCACTGTTTTTTCGTTCTCATCTAGGGCAACCGGACGGACCGTGACGTTGCAATCCTTCTCGGCGTAAAGAAGCGGTTGATAGGCATGAGCGCCGGTCATGATGGCTCCGAGTTTCAGATTATCGAAATGGCCGTGTTCAACATTCTCCTTCAATTTCTGTATGTCATCGATCAACTGACTCCGCGTTACGTCCACCGATAGCTCGTAAGCCTGCGCGTTGTTGGGGTCACTCTCGTCCAGTGTCACCACTTCGATGTTGTTACTCTCCCACTGACGGCGTTGTTTACGCCAGAATTGGTCTGCATATTCGGTCATGAGATCAAGGGCGATGTCCTCCAACTCCCGTACGTCCCGAAAATCGGTCACATTCAGTCGCTCCATCGGCATATACAGGTCATACCAATCTTCATTCTGCAAAAGACTCTCGACCGTCTCCGGCCTGATGACCAGATTGTGCCAGCCGTTTTGCTGCTTGCGTCTCAGCAGCGTGTCGTACAGACGGGCTCGATTGAAAAAGCTGGTATGGCGTGGCTCAAGTTTGACCGACGTTTTTTGCGTGGAGGCAGCTGAAGATACGTCGCCGGATGCCACGGATTGCAACTGCGAGTACAGATTGAGTGTTATGACGGGAGCGCCAGTATCGCCGGGGTTCGGGAGCGTCACGCGCGCCTCGGAGCGCTCATACTTCCGGTCGTCCTTGAGGCGGAGCAGTTTCAGGTTCGGTTTCTTGCCGAAGTTCCAGGTCACGGGCAATTCGATTGTTTCCTGCTCAACACGCATGCCTTCTTTTTCCAGCAGGTTCCGGAAAGTCTGCATGTAATTGGCGCGCAGCCCGAAGATAGACAGGGTTTCCAGTTCTCCGAGATCAACACTGTCGCTCGGTAGCTCCGCCTCGCTTCTGCGGTGACGTTTCAAGCTCGTATTCCACCCTTTCAGGCGGACCCCCCGCCCGAACATCTGAATGATTTCCGGACCTTCACCCACCCCGACGTGCATCAGCCCCATTGTGCTCACCCGCCAGGAGTTCCAACCGGCAATGAACCGCCGTGCACCGATGACGATGTTTACCGTTGAGTCCGGTCTGTCCACATCGGCGAACAGCCGTTCCGCAAATCCGGCTTCCCGGTCGATGGAGATATCGGGGTTGGCTTTCTCCATCAACAGCTTATGGAGAGCCGCCGAATCGCCGATATTGACCACACCAAAGACAGGGTTATCCGCGCTACGCAGGTGCAGTTCACCTACTCCCGCAGTCAGATAGACGACGTGCAGTTTCCCCTGTCCGTGAAACAGGGCGTTACACATATCGGCGTAGAGGTCGTCTTGCACGTGCTGGTTGAGATAACCAAACCGCCCGGCGAAGTAGTCCTTGCCCGTCTCATCGGGCAGGCCGGATTGACCGGCAAGCAGGCTGGCGAGCATGGGCCGTGCTGCATCGGCGTTTGCCAGTACCCAGCCCAGGAAGTCGAGAATGAGGATAACGTCGGACTTCGTTTCCGTGTCGGCCTTACTGGAGCCGGTGACGGTTTTACCCAGAAACACCCACAATGGCTTTGTAATACTGAAGTCTGTCCATTGTGCGCCCTTGTCCCGCCAGATTCGATACTGCTGATAGAAGGTCAGCAGGCAGCCAAACAAATACATCTTGCTGCTCGCGCCTTCTATTCCGCCCGGCAGGTTGGAGATGGCGTAATCCTTACCGTAACCGTCGTCGTGAAACTGACGGTAGGCATAATCGAACAACAGGCATTTGGCGTAGGCGTTCAGCAGTTCCGTATCCTTACCGACCACTTGGTTGAAGGTGGCCGAATACTCGAAGGTGAAGCCACCGCGGGACAGCTCCTTGCGACGCTCGCGCCACACCTTACCGGACGCGCCCAAATGACCTTCATCGACCAACACCAGATTATTGTCGCCAAAGTCCTGCACGGCTACGCGCTTGACGCCTTTCTTCCTGGCTAGTTTGTTCAGGTCGACGATCTCAATGTGCGAGAAGAGGTCGGCTCCGGCCTCGGCTGAAAACAATCGTGCTCGCAAACCGCTGGCCCACAACTCGCGTTCATGCTGGGCTGACATCTGTTCGTTGGGCGTCAACAGGACGATGTTGTTGAGCCGCCCGCCGGACCGGTCCAGATAGTGTTGAAATTGCAGGATATGGGCGTGCATGAGGAGTGTCTTGCCGGAGCCGGTGGCGCTCTGAAAGGCGAGGGTACGCAGTTCGTCCGGCTCATAATCCGGCAGAGTCGCAGTCAGCCGCCCTTGAGCCTTGGCCGCGTTCAGGGCGGCGCACAGCGCTTCGGGGTCAGTGAAATAGCGGTTCAGGTAGTGCTCGGTGAACAGTAGCGCGAGATACTGATAGGGCTTCCATCCCCGTCCGTGCTCGCCGGTCATACGTAGCTTGCGACTGTGGGTGGCGATGTTGGCATCGTATTGGGACTGTTCATCAGGTCGGACCGGAGCTGCTGGGATGAGATACAGCGCATGGGCGTATTCACTCTCGCCACTTGCGGTGAACCTCGCCGGTGCATCGCGTAGCCGATCCAGCATTGTCGGCATGTCCTCATAGCCGAACTCTCGGCAGACGAAGCGGTGCAGGACGAGACGGTTTTGCAGGGGCATATTCCCCGTTCGGCGCTGGCGAGACGCTGGCATAAGAAAATATCTCAATGTCCCATAGGTCAGATTAGCGAAGCGTAATCCGACCTATGGGCAGCACGGGATGTCGGGTTAGCCGCAGGCATAACCCGACCTACGAAACTAGGCTACTCGCTCGCGAGTGAGAGCTTCCCGGAGGCCCTCAAGAAGTCCCTCCAGGTGCGCCATCCGCTCGCGCAAAGCGGCGATCTCCTGGCGCTGGGTCGCCAGCTCGGCGCGGATGGCTCGTTGGCCGGTCAGGATTAAGCCGGCCAAGGCCACCCCTACGGACACGATAGCAATAATTTCTGGGCTCATATTTCTTCCTTACTGATTAGCCCCATCAAACGTCAATTCGGATTCATAAGCCCTGAAATTGTCGCCCTTAAGTTCATTCGACATCTGAGCCATCATCGTCTTCGCGCGAGATTCGTCGCCTTCTCTCATTTCCTTTACTCTTCTCATTGCGTCGTGGAAAATATCTTCACGCATTCTGTTGGATAATCTCACGCCTAGAAGAGAAGGAAAAATAGCATTATAGCTTTGGCGTACCTGCTCCGTCGTTGGTGAAAGCGCAACAAAATTCAGTATAAATTCCGGGCGAATAATATATTCTGATCCGCGCTCCCTCACTAAGTCCTTAGTGACTCTACGGACCTTTGTCTCATGTGTCAGCCACCAAGTTCGGTATCCGTAAGGATTGGGTTTGTAGTCTTCCCGCAATTCGCGGCGTTTTCCGTAAACTCCAAGAATCTGTCGGGCATCGTTAAAGACCAATACCGGTTCTTCCTTAAATTTCTTGAAGTTTATCCTTAAGTGCCTGTACTTCATTTTCGTCTGTGATCCGTGCCAAATCATCACCATCGAAGTACTCCATTGCAAACCTTTCAAGCAGGTAGTCTCTTATCTGTTTCCTGGATTTTTCGGTTGCGTGAAGATCTCGATAACTGCAAATCGTTTCTATAAAGCTTCCCCAGTCTTTAGGTGGTGTTCCTTGAATGGGGCCAAGTTTTGCGTAGAAGTAAGCACGGATCAGGATTTTGCCTGAGTGACGAGCAATTTCCTTGTCTATATCAGCTTCCGAATGCCTGAACCAAATTCGAAATTCGTTATCTGTAGCCTTGAAGTGCGCTTGGACTTCTTCGACCGCCATTTGAGTCAAAATTAGCGTAGAGCCCGCCTCCTGAAGGTGGCGAAGAAACCACGCTTCTAGCGTAGCGTTGTCCATCTCATCTAGGTTGCGCCACAGAATCAGGGCACGTCTGCCCTCGGCGTCCGTGCCGATGATGGCAAGCACGCCGTCTATTCGTCGGTGCGATTCGACGCGCAGGCCAAGTAAATAGTTGAACGTTTCGGACAGATCGACCGGCACTTCTTGGCGTACACCGTCACGCACCACGGACAGGGTGTAGGCAAATGGGTCGGTGAAATGTTTGCCCAACAGGCCTGCGCTATCTGCCGTTTCCTCGCCAAGTGCGTACCGTAGCCGGTAATCTTCGGCCAAGGCAGGATTCTGTGACAGTAGGCCCTCTTGCTCGCTCGACCGTGACGTTACTTCCAGGCTGTCCAATGTGTCTTCGTAGGATTCGAGACGGAGGTATTTGAAGAATCCACCGCCTTTCCATTCTTCTATATCACTGACTCCACCCTTTTCACCGAAGAGCACTAGCTTCATTCGTGTGAGGGGTAGGTCATCAAAGAAGTTCGACGATTCGACTCCGAACCATTTTCGGTTCATCTTTTGTGCTATGGCAACGCCCGTCCCACTCCCGAGAAAATAGTCACAAATCAGTTCTCCAGGTGATGAAGCCATTCCAATAATACGTCTGATAAGTTTTTCAGGCTTCTTTCCACTAATCAGCTCGACTCCACCTTCATTATCTAATCCCGTCGTTTTGATGTCCTGCCAAAAGTCTCCGGGATGTACTGTCAGATAGTCATCCGCGAACAGAAGCCGTATGCGAGGCTGGTCTGCCTCTTCGGCGTACTCAGCTTTTATAACGTACATTTGTCGTCTAGGCGTCACTACGGTAAAGCAGTTGGCCGAAAAAGATGCTCTTTTCTCATCGGCCAGAGCCTTAGCGCTGTTGGTCGTGGCAACTGTCCGAACGATACGCCAAGCATTTTTCATCTTCAATGCTCACGTCTGGGGCTTCCCGCGCTTCATCCTCAACAATGCTCTTTAATCGTCTTATTTCTTCCCTCGAAATACCAGTGACAACCAAGTTGTATTCACTATCCCATTTATCTTTAGGAACTTTTTCAAGCTGAAATCCCTGAATTCCTTTCGGTTTGGTAACAACAAGATACTCTTTGAGTTTAGGGATTCCGCCAGAGTGGATGACGTGCGCCATTTTGACGCCGGTCGGTTCAGCCATTTTCACGGTAATGGTCTTGATTGCGCCCCCGAGTTCCGTGTCCCGTAACAGAGACAAGAGAGCATGAAACTCTCGGTCATCAATCGACTCTGTCGAGCAATGCATAAGCTAGCGCCAAGCGGTCTGTCATGAGCGACAGCCAACTCGAATCTTCGTACCTGTCCTTGTACAGAAATCCGTCATCTCCCGTATTATACGGTGGGTCGATATAGATGCATTTCACCTGTTCCCGATAGCGGGCTTGCAGCAGGTTCAACGCCTGAAAATTCTCGCCGTGTATCAGCAGTCCATCCATCTGCTCGTCCAACGGTTTGGCCTCGGATAGTGCTGCTAATAGCCTGTCCGTGAAGTCTTGGTCGAAATGCCGCGTGTCCAGCACCAGATACGGATTGGTCTTGAGAAATTCTGTGGTCAACGGATTGGTATAGCCGGTGTTGCCGTTGGCAAGGTCGCCTTCAATCTCGTCAATGGCAAATAGTTCCACCCATTCGCTATGCTGCGCCTCGTTGGCGGCTATCTCGGCATACAGCGCTTCCGGCACGCGGTCGAGCGTGGCGCAGTACTGCGTTTCCAGTACGAATTTCTTCTTGAGCCACAACTGTTTCTGAAAGTCCTCAATCTGCGCCAGAAAAGTAATGATCTTGTCGGCAACATGGCGGGTTGCCCGCATGCGTGCCAACGCCCGGTGCAGCCGGGCCGCGTCGCCGGCCTCCAGGTCGTCTACGTTCAGCACATCGTTTTTTAGGTATAAATCCAGCTCGCGCCGCAAGAAGCCGCCTAAGTCCTTGTGAATAAAATAGTCGAAGCTGTTCTTGGCCGTGTAGGTGGCAAGGTGCTTGTCCAGAACGGTGCGGTCTGGGCTGCTTTCCGTGGGTGCACGCGCGGCAAGCAGCGCCCGCCAATCCGGTTCTAAATCCTGGAGTATTCGCTTTGCTGTCGCCTCGTTAATCCTGTCCTGCTGCCCGCTGTTGTTGCCGGGGTAGGTTCTCTTTTCGTTTTCCGTTAATGGTCGGTGTTCAAAACGGACGACTCGCTCGCCGTTGGCGAGTTCAACCGTTTTCGTCCTCTCGCTCTCCACCAGCAGAAAACGGCGCTGTTTGCCGCTCGCTTCCTTGACGTTGTCCCTTTCGTTATCCGCCTTGGCTATCTCGAACCGCGCCCGCCGTTTTTCCGCGCCTACGGTAAAGACATAGGAGGCATAATTTTCGGTTGACTTGATGTAGTACTGGTCCGCGTTAGCCCAATGCAGCTTCACTTCCTCGCCGTCGTAGGGAATCAGATAGCTCGACTGACCACCGCCCGAATAGCGACGCAACGACATGAAATCGCCCTCGTCATAATAGCGGGCGAAGAAGTTGGCGAGATGATTGTAGACATCGGTTTCTGCGGCTGCGTCGGCCTTGGCCTCGGCTAGTTGTTGTTTCAGTGCGACGATTTTTGGGAGATCGTCGGGGTCGGCGGCACCCAATTCTTTTGCCTGCGCGCGGACATCGGCTAATTCTTTTTCCAATTCAGCCAGTCTGCCCGCGGTGTTCCCTACCAGGGCCGTCTATACCTGTGGCAGAAGGTCATTGTTGAGGAAATTCATAATTTCCTCTGCCTTCAGGTTCATGATTCGGTACAGACCGAAATCGAGGTCGCCCCGGTCAAGCTGAAACATCGTTCGCAGGACGGCCTTCAACCGGTCGAACTTTTCCGAGGAAGCCGGGGGCGAAGATGGTCCATCGCTCATGCTGTTGTCTCCCACTTCAGCCGCACTTTCAGTGGGTTTAACTGACTCCACGGGATATGTTTCTCATGTTGAAGCCTCCCTACGACTATACCTGGGGCTATGCCTTGTTCCTCAGCGAGTTGGCGAATAGCGCTTTCGTCGTATGGAGGCGTTTCGACAAACTGCTTCCAGTCGTTCGGCGGGATGAGGAAATTTGCAGCCCATTGATTGGCTTCCGTCTCAATATCAGCGGGCTCCTCATTTGCTTTTGTTCCGTCGATAAAAACACGCTTCTTGCTATGTAGGAGGATGTGAGCAGCTTCGTGGAACAGGCTGAACCACAGGTGGTCATCGGTCTTATGGCGTGCACTGAGCTGAATGACGGCCTTGCGAGGTGTGAGCCACCAAGCCGCGCCACTGAGTGCGGTTCTTGGGAGAGGCTTGACCAAGGCCAGGACAACCCCGGATTCGTTACAGAGTTGTTGGACCTTTTCTAACGCTTCTCCGAGAGGTGCTTGCGTGAGGCCGCGTATCTGTCTCAATGCCCGCCTGAATTGCACTTCGCTATAATCAGCGCATTCCTGCTGTTCTGCCTCAAGTTCTCCGAGCCGTAACCAAGTGGCCAGTGCGGGCATGTCGCTCTCAAAGCTCGGCGAGTGCCGATACGCGACACTCATGCGATAGTATTTCATCTGCCAAGCCTCAACCGAGGCAACTCCGAAGAAAGAGAGCAGTTTTGACACTGCGTCGGAAGCAGAGGCGGGCTTGTCGATCCCTCCTCGTCTCACCAACTCCCTAAGGGGAAGCATCTTCACCCAGGAAGCAACCCCCTCGGCCTCTCGCGCCTCGGCCTCTCGCGCCCGGTGAAGTTGATAGCGGGCCTCTATGCCCAACCAAATGCTCGCATCAAGGCCAAGCACTTTCTCGAATTGGAGGGCGGTCTTAGGTTCAATCGGAGCCTTGCCGGTAATGATCTCGCTGATGAGCTTTGCGGAACGGCCACACCGCCGGGCGAATTCGGCCGGGGAGAGGTTTCGGCTCTGCAAGTGTTCCTCTACGACCCAGCCGGGCGGGACCGCGTAGTCGGGCTGGTAGGGATATGTGGCGTCCATAGTGTTCGCCTCCTTCAATGGTAATCAGTGACTTCGATGATCGTGATTGCGGTCACTTCATCGGTGTTAATGCCACCGCCGGCTTCCTGCATCGGCATGTCGCTCGGCTCAAAAATAAGCCGATACGGGTGCGTGAGATCAACGGCATACTGTCCGGCTCGGCCGCCGTGAAGCTGATGACGCCGATTCGGTGGAAGAGTTGGCACCATTGATAGTGTCGAGGCCTCTCGGAGTATCGCGAGGCGCGTCATGATTGCGCGTGCCATGCGGTCGCCGTACTGCCTGCATAGGGCGTTGGTGGAGTTGAAGATTCTGGTGAGCTTCCTGGTACGAAAGACAATTTCCACTATTGAATCTCATTTAATTTACCTAATAGGTAAAAATTTATCAGTACTGGTGTGAGGGCGCAAGCGGTATTTAACAGAAAGGTGTCAGGCGGGCAGAACCCACCCCGCCGCTACGCGGCACCCCTCCCAAGAGGAGATGGAGGAGGACTCCTCTCTGTCGGGTACGGTCCTAATTAGAGCAGTACCCCGTTGAAATTTTCTCTTACCCTCACTATCCGGTGAGAATCAAAGGCGATACTGTGCATGGGTAAACTTGAAATTGGAACGACCTCGTCAGTAATCCCTGCTGTCGCTGCCATTGTCGGTTTGATAGTTGCCTACGGAAATTTCGACAACCGTCTTGCAAAAGTCGAACGAAGAATCGATACCCTCCCGACTCTCACAAGAGCGCAATCAGTCCTCGGAGACCTGGGTGATAATCGGTGTGAATGGCAACCAATGGTTCGAGCGCAGCAAGACGAGCGCCAGGAGTGTCCTGAAGGCTGTTCCGTTACGTAAAAGGTGTCGGCTTTCATTACGAGTCTGGTCTCAGGCGATCATATCCAATGCGCTATCGGCTGTACTGTTGTGCGCTTACGTCATAAAGCTGCCTGCTCTATCCGACAGGGGTAAGGCGCGGGATGTCGGGTTACGCCTTCGACTAACTCGACCTGCAAGATGCCGGATGGGGCAATCCCTTGACAGTCAAGAGGAACAGGGGTACACAAAAAGCACCTTTAATTTAGCCCCGAGAGGCTAGGAAGGACGGCCATGAAATTTTTCATCTTCCTCACTGCGTTAACGAAAATAGAATAAGCCTCCTTGGACTTCCAAGGGGGCTTTTTTTTGACGTATGCCACAGGCGGCACAGCATATCGTTCTGGACTCGGCGGCAATTGCACGGGCCCTGACCCGGATTGCACACGAGATTCTTGAGCGGAATCAGGGGAGCGACCAACTCGCGCTGGTTGGCATTCACACCCGTGGTGTAGACCTATCAGTCCGCCTGGCGGACAAGATCGCCGCGGTCGAGGGGGTCCGTCCGCAGTGCGGAGAAATTGATATCACCCTCTACCGGGACGATGTGGGGCGGACCCGGACCCAGCCCGAGGTGCACGGCACCTCCATTCCTTTTGCGGTCGATACTCTGCGCATCGTGCTGGTGGACGATGTGCTGTACACGGGGCGGACCGTCCGCGCGGCGATGGACGCGCTGGTTGATTTTGGCCGGCCCAAAAGCATTCAACTCGCAGTCCTGGTTGATCGAGGACACCGCGAGCTGCCGATTCGGCCTGACTATGTGGGGAAAAATATTCCAACGTCGTACGAAGAGCGTGTATCGGTCTGTCTGGTGGAACAGGACGGACAGGATCGGGTCGTGATCGAGTAGGGAGGGTCGCCATGACGTTCAGCCAGCGCCATTTCCTCGGTATCGAAGGCTTGTCCCGGGACGAATTGTTATCTGTGCTCAACACGGCCGAATCCTTTCGAGAGATTTCTGAGCGGGAAGTGAAAAAAGTTCCGACGCTGCGGGGAAAAACCATTATTAACCTGTTCTACGAGTCCAGCACCCGGACGCGCTCCTCCTTTGAGATTGCTGCCAAGCGCCTGTCCGCCGATGCGATTAATATCTCCGCCTCCACGAGCAGCGTGAACAAAGGCGAAACCCTGATGGATACGGCCCGCAACCTGTGCGCCATGCGTCCGGCAGCTCTGGTGCTTCGTCATCCGGCGTCCGGCGCGCCCCACCTGCTGGCCCGGTTGAATCAGTGTCCGGTGATCAACGCTGGTGACGGCACCCATGAGCATCCGACCCAGGCGCTCCTGGACGTCATGACCATCCGCGAACATCTCGGTGAGGTTGGCGGGAAAACCATTGCCATTGTGGGTGATATCCTCCATAGCCGTGTGGCGCGGTCCAATCTCCTGGCTCTGACAACTCTGGGTGCCGAGGTCCGGCTGATCGGTCCACCAACCCTGCTGCCGCCGGAATTCGGACGCTGGGGTGTTGAACGGCATACAGATTTACGGGCCGGCTTGGCCGGTGTTGACGCGATTATGATGCTGCGCTTACAGCGTGAGCGACAAACGCGGAATTTTTTCCCCAGCTTGGATGAATACTCCCGCCGCTTCTGCTTGACTGTTGAGGCGCTCAAGGAAGCAAAACCGAACGTCATCATCTTACACCCCGGTCCGATGAACCGCGGTGTTGAGATTGACTCGCGGGTTGCGGATGGTCCGTATTCGGTGATTCTCGAACAAGTGACAAACGGCGTTGCGGTCCGCATGGCTGTTCTCTACCTGCTTACGACGCAGGAGCGGCTGGCGACCCGGGAGCAGTCGGTGCCCCATGCACAGGCGGTCGGGCAGGAGAGGATCGATATGCAGACTGAGCCCGGTGCCTGGGATCAGCGCCCCCAACCGGACTCCTTCGACGCGGCTCAGGACAGGCAGAAAAACAGGTCCCCCCGACAACCCGAGCCATTTCTCTTACCCAAACGGGCGGTGGGGCAGTAAACCATGCGCATAGTCGTGCAGGATGGGATGGTCATTGATCCGGCCAACGGGCTGGAAGCAGACCTTGATCTCGTCATTGAAGCGGGCGTGATTCGTGAGTTGGGTCAGCCTGGCAGCTTTGCCTCGGTCGAGGCGCAGCGTATTGACGCCTCCGGCTGCGTTGTCGCTCCCGGACTGATTGATATGCACGTGCACCTGCGCGAGCCGGGCTATGAATACAAAGAAACAGTCCTGACCGGCACTCAAGCTGCGGTGGCTGGCGGGTTTACTGGGGTGGCGTGTATGGCCAATACCAATCCGGTCAACGATAATGGGGCGGTTACACGCTTTATTGTTGAGCAGGCGCGCAGTGCCGGGCTGGCTCGGGTGTTCCCGATTGGGGCGCTTTCAAAGGGCCTCCGTGGAGAGGAGTTAGCCGAAATCGGGGAGATGGTCGAGGCCGGAGCTGTTGCCATATCAGACGACGGACGCCCGGTTATGGATGCCAACCTGATGCGCCGGGCCCTGGAATACTGCTCGATGTTTGACGTGCCGATCAGTGTGCATGAAGAAGACCTGCACCTCTCGTCCGGGGGGAGTATGAATGAGGGGCCGACCTCGGTGCGACTGGGTATTCGCGGCGTCCCGAGTGAGGCCGAAGAGGTCATGGTCGCCCGTGATGTTGCCCTGGCGCGTCTTACCGGTGGACGGGTGCATATCGCTCATGTCAGTACCCGTCGCGCGGTGGACTTGGTCCGCCAGGCAAAAGCCGAAGGTTTGGCGGTTACGACCGAGGTGGCTCCGCATCATTTTACGCTCACCGAAGAGGTGGTTGAGGGGTATAATACCAACGCGAAAATGAGCCCGCCACTCCGTCTGGCCGACGATGTGACGGCGATGAAGGAAGGCTTACGAGACGGGACCATTGACGCCATTGCGACCGACCATGCCCCCCACCATCGAGATGAGAAAGAGGTCGAATTCGATCAGGCCGCTCACGGCGTGACCGGCTTGGAGACGGCCCTGCCGCTGACGCTGAAATTAGTCCAAGACGGGGTGTTCTCCCTCTCCGAAGCCATACGGAAACTGAGTGTGAACCCGGCTCGCATTCTGGGTCTGCCCTACGGCACGCTTGCGGTGGGCCGGCCAGCCGACCTGACACTTTTTGATACGCAGGCGAGCTGGCGGCTGGATCCGCTCGCCTCCCGGTCGCGCAGTCAGAATACGCCTTTTGCCGGCTGGGAGCTGACCGGTCAGGTGCGGCTGACAATGGTTGATGGTCGAGTCGTGTACGCTGACTGTAAACAGGAAGGCAAGCCGGCATGAGGACCACAGCGCTCTTAGCCCTTGCCGATGGGACGGTTTTTGAGGGGAGCGCTTTTGGCGCTCAGGGAGAAGCGGTCGGCGAGATCGTCTTTAACACCTCGCTGACCGGCTATCAGGAGATTCTTACCGATCCCTCCTATACAGGCCAGATCGTTACCATGACCTATCCCGAGATCGGCAATGTCGGGGTCAATGCCGAAGATGTCGAATCCCGTCAGCCCTTTGTTGAGGGCTTTGTGGTCAAGGAATACTGGGAGCGGCCCAGCAACTGGCGAGCCCAAAAGAGCCTGGCCGCCTATATGCGCGAGCATGACATTGTGGGCATTCAGGGCATTGATACCCGGGCGCTTGTCCGTCGTATTCGTGATAGCGGCGCCCAACAGGGCGTGCTCTCGACCCGTGACCTCGATGCCAAGCGGTTGGTGGAAAAAGCCCAGGCCGCCCCAGGCTTGATCGGACGTGATCTGGTGAAAGAGGTCACCTGCCGCGAGCCGTATGACTGGTCCCAAGGCTACTGGAAGTTGGAGAGCGGCTATCGCCAGCAAGGGGCGGGACAAAAGGGACATATACCCGAGTCGAGCCTCTCTGTAGTCGCCTACGATTTTGGCGTGAAGTTCAACATCCTGCGCCATCTGGTTGAGGCGGGCTGTCGGGTGCGGGTCGTGCCGGCTCACACACCTGCGGCAGAGGTGCTGCGCCTCAAGCCGGATGGCGTTTTCCTGTCGAATGGTCCGGGCGACCCGGACGCGGTACCCTATGCCAAGGAGAATATTGCCGCCTTGGTGGGAAAAGTCCCCCTGTTTGGCATCTGCCTGGGACACCAGATTCTGGGTCTGGCGTTGGGTGGACAGACCTATAAGCTCAAATTCGGCCATCACGGGGGTAACCAGCCAGTGATGGACCTCGCCACCCGGAAGGTTGAGATTACGGCGCAGAATCATGGTTTCTGTGTGGACGTGGACTCGTTATCCGAGCGGGCCGAAGTCACTCATCTCAACCTGAACGACCGGACGGTAGAGGGCCTGCGGCATAGACAGGAGCCGCTCTTTTCCGTGCAATATCATCCCGAGTCTTCTCCGGGTCCACACGATGCAGACTATTTGTTCCAGCGCTTTACCGTGCTGATGGAGCAGTTTCGAGGCTGATTCCTGACCAGCAGATAGACACCATGCCCAAGCGTACAGACCTCCATTCCATTTTACTGATCGGCTCCGGCCCTATTGTGATTGGCCAGGCGTGTGAATTTGATTACTCAGGCACCCAGGCCTGCAAGGCGCTCAAAGAGGAGAGTTACCGTGTCATACTGGTCAACTCGAATCCGGCCACGATTATGACCGACCCTGATTTTGCCGATCGGACCTATATTGAGCCGCTGACCCGGCCCGTCCTTGAAAAAATTATTGAACGGGAAAGTCCAGACGCCCTGCTGCCGACCATTGGCGGCCAGACCGGTTTGAATCTGGCTATTGACCTGGCCGAAGGGGGCATCCTCAACCGCTACGGAGTGGAACTCATCGGAGCCAAGCTGCCGGCTATCAAGAAAGCTGAAGACCGAGACTTGTTTAAGGCGGCCATGGAGCGCATCGGCCTGGACCTGCCTCGGAGCGGCTATATCCACTCTCTTGAGGAAGCCTATGCCTTGCGCGAGACCTTGGGTCTGCCATTGATTATCCGACCGTCCCGCACTCTTGGGGGGGCTGGGGGCGGGATCGTCCAGACCCCGCAGGAATTTCAGGCCATTGTCGAGTGGGGCTTGCAGGCTTCTCCCACCCACGAGGTCCTGATTGAGGAGTCAATCGCCGGCTGGAAAGAGTTTGAATTGGAAGTGATGCGTGACACCCAGGACAATGTGGTCATCATCTGTTCCATCGAAAATTTCGATCCGCTCGGTGTCCATACTGGCGATTCCATTACGGTCGCGCCCGCCCAGACCCTGACCGATAAGGAATACCAACTCATGCGGGATGCGGCGCTGCGCATCATCCGCGAGATTGGGGTGGACACGGGCGGGTCCAATATCCAGTTCGCCGTCCACCCGGAGACCGGCCGGCTGGTCGTGATTGAAATGAACCCGCGTGTATCCCGCTCGTCTGCTCTGGCGAGTAAAGCCACAGGCTTTCCGATTGCCAAAATTGCCGCAAAACTGGCTGTGGGCTACACCCTGGACGAAATTCCGAATGATATTACGCGCGAGACACCGGCCTCTTTTGAACCCACGATCGACTATGTGGTGGTCAAGGTGCCGCGTTTCACCTTTGATAAGTTCCCCCAAACCCGGGATTTGCTCGGACCGCAGATGAAATCGGTTGGCGAGGCCATGTCCATAGGTCGGACCTTCAAGGAGGCGCTTCAGAAAGCCCTGCGTTCGCTCGAAATCGACAGCTACGGGTTTGAATCGACTCTTCGACTGGGCTCAGGACAGGCAAACGGAAGCCCTGTCCTGAGCGTAGACGAAGGGGTTGAGACGCCGCTGGATGCCATTCGCGCGTCTCTGCAAACCCCAAACGCCCAGCGGTTGTGGTCTGTGGCGGAAGCGCTCCGCCAGGGCATGAGTGTGGATGAACTCTATCATCTCTCAAAAATCGATCCGTGGTTTCTCGATAATATCGTGCAGATCATAGAGTGTGAAAAAGAGATCCAGCGGGCGAGGGGGACGGATGAGACCACCGGGGCGGCATTACCGCCCGGCCTGTTGCGCCGGGCGAAACAGATGGGCTTTTCCGATGTCCATCTCGGCCGTCTGTTCGGTGTCAGCGAAGATGACATCCGGGCCGAACGCGAACGCTTGGCTGTGATTCCGGTCTATAAAACAGTGGACACCTGCGCGGCCGAATTTGTGGCCCATACGCCATATTTATACTCAACCTACGAAGGGCCTGTCCTGAGCCAAGTCGAAGGAGAAGACGAATCCCAGCCGACCGACCGCAAGAAGGTGATCATTCTGGGTGGCGGGCCGAATCGGATCGGTCAGGGTATCGAGTTCGACTATTGTTGTGTGCACGCGGCCTTTGCGCTCAAAGAAGACGGCTTTGAAGCCATTATGGTGAACTGTAATCCCGAGACCGTCAGCACGGATTATGACACGTCTGACAAGCTGTATTTTGAGCCGCTGACGCTGGAAGATGTGCTGAGTATCGTGCAGCGCGAACAACCGTATGGCGTCATTGTCCAGTTTGGCGGGCAAACGCCGCTCAAGCTAGCCGTGCCGCTCGAACAGGCCGGGGTGCCGATTCTGGGCACGCCGCCGGATGCCATTGACCGGGCCGAGGACCGCGAACGGTTCAAGCGGCTGCTCGAACGGCTCGGCCTGCGGCAGCCGGCCAATGGCACCGCCCGGTCGGTTGAGGAAGCCGTGGCCATTGCTCAGGACATTGCCTATCCGGTCTTGGTCCGTCCTTCCTATGTCCTGGGCGGACGAGCCATGGAACTGGTGTATGACGAGGCGAGCTTGCGACGCTATATGCGCGAGGCGGTGTCCGTGTCCTCGGAGCGACCCGTTCTGATCGATAAATTCCTGGATGACGCCACCGAGGTGGATGTGGACGCCCTGAGCGACGGCCAGACTGTCGTAATCGGTGGCATTATGGAACATATCGAGCTTGCTGGTGTCCACTCCGGCGACAGTGCGTGTTCTCTCCCGCCGCGCTCCTTGTCCGCCGCGGTGCAGGCTGAGATTCGACGGCAAACCACTCTGTTGGCTCAAGAGCTGGGCGTGGTTGGCCTGATGAATATCCAGTTCGCCGTCAAGGATCAGCGGGTGTTTCTGATTGAGGTGAATCCGCGCGCTTCACGGACCGTGCCGTTTGTGAGCAAGTCCATCGGTATCCCGCTGGCAAAGATAGCCGCGCGCGTCATGGCGGGGAAAACCTTGGACGAGTTGGGTTTTACCCAGGAGGTTATTCCCGACCACGTCAATGTTAAAGAAGCGGTGTTTCCCTTTATTAAATTCCCCGGTGTGGATACCATCCTGGGACCGGAAATGAAGTCAACCGGCGAAGTCATGGGGGTGGACCAGTCCTTTGCCATGGCCTTTGCTAAAGCACAATTTGCCGCGGGGAATATCTTGCCGGAAACGGGCAAAGCCTTCTTGAGTGTGCGCGACCGCGATAAGCCCGCCACCCTGCCCATTGCCAGGCAGTTGGCAGAGAACGGCTTCTCCCTGGTGGCAACGCACGGCACCTGTGCATTTCTCCAACAGCACGGGCTGCCGGTTGAGATGGTGAATAAAGTCCTGGAAGGGTCCCCGCATATTGTGGATGCTCTCCAGGCGGGGTCGATTGATCTGGTCATTAATACGACCGAGGGCGCTGAGTCTATCCAAGACTCCTTTTCGATTCGGCGGAGCGCCCTGGAGTTTCAGGTGCCGTATTTTACGACGGTGGCGGGAGCGGGAGCTGCGGTCGAAGGCATTGCCCGCCTCAAGCAGGGCCTGCTCGGCGTGTGCCCGCTCCAGGAATACCACGGATAAGAGAGGTATGGCTGACGGAAAGTCGAAAGGCGAAGAGACGAAAAGTCGCACATCGGATGAAACCCCCCGTCTCTTTGACCGGGCATCCCCCCCCGCCCCCCTTATCAAGGAAGGAGAGCAGAGAGATGCTGCTCCCGCTTCTGCTCCGGCGCGTTCCTTGCGGCCGCGCCGGCCGCCCCTTCGGCCGGGCTCAGGACAGGCGCTTAAAAATTCGGTCCAATATGTCAAAGGCGTGGGCCCGCGTCGGGCCGAGCAGTTGGCGCGGTTGGGCATAGAGACGGTCGAAGACCTGCTCTACCATATCCCCTTCCGCTATCAGGACAGGCGCGAAATCAAGAAAATTTGTCATCTTCAGGTGGGAGATGAGACGGCGGTCACCGGCCAAATCGCCCGGATGGAACGTCGCTTTCTGGCCCGTCGGCGTCGCTGGGTGCTTGAAGCCGTTGTCCGAGACGAAACCGGCTTTCTCTTTCTGCTGTGGTATCATCAGCATCGCTATTTTCAGCAACGCTATCAGCTTGGTCAGCGGGTCCTGCTGTACGGCAAGGTCGAGAAGGGCATGAAGGGTGGCAAGTGGATGATCCACCCGGACATGGAGCCGCTGGAGGAAGACGACGAGACCGCCCGCGTCCTGCCCATTTATAATAAGACCACCGAAATGACGGTGGCTGCCATGCGGCGGGTCGTGCATGGCGCGGTTGACCTCTACGTCGATCAGGTCTCCAACGGCGTGCCGCAGGACATCTGTGAGCGCCTGCACCTGATGCCGCTCAGGCACGCCCTGCGGCAGTTGCACTGCCCTTCGCTTGATGCTGAGGTTGCTGAACTCAATGACGCTACCTCTCAGGCGCATAGGGCGGTCGTGTTCGACGAACTCTTTTATTTGCAACTGGGGATGGCGCTCCGCCGGCGCAATACCGTCCGGGAAGAGGGGCTGTCCATTGTGCCGGGGCCGCTCGTCCAGCAGGTGTACGGCATCCTGCCGTTCCAATTGACCGCAGCCCAGGAGCGGGTGGTTGAGGTGATTTTTCGGGATATGGCCGCTCCCCACCCGATGAACCGCCTAGTCCAGGGAGATGTTGGCTCGGGCAAGACCATCGTGGCCTTTTTTGCGGCCCTGGCCGCCCTCGACAGCGGCTACCAGGTGGCCTTTATGGCTCCGACGGAACTCCTGGCCGAGCAGCACTACCGGACGCTGACGCCGCTGGCAGAGCAGCTCGGTCTGTCCATGACATTGCTGACCGGAGAAATCCGCCCAAAACGGAAACAAGAGATCTACGGGCTCCTGAAACGGGGCGAGGTCGAGATTGCGGTTGGCACGCACGCCCTGATTCAGGAGGGCGTGCGCTTTCAGCATCTGGGCTTGGCTATTGTGGATGAGCAGCATCGCTTTGGGGTGATGCAGCGCGCCGCCTTGCGGAAACGGGGTGCGAATCCGGATATTCTGCTGCTGACCGCAACCCCGATCCCCCGCACCCTGGCCCTGACCCTGTACGGCGACCTGGATGTCTCAGCCCTGGACGAACGCCCGCCGGGCCGCAAGCCGATCACGACGTACGTGTTCCATGAAGGCGAGCGGAAGAAAGCCTATCACCTTGTCAAAGACCAACTCGAACGAGGCCATCAAGCCTATGTGGTCTATCCGTTGGTTGAGGAATCCGAGAAGTCCGACCTGAAGGCCGCGACCTCAATGGCCAAAGAGCTGGCGCGGACTTTCTTTGCCAAATATTCGGTCGGGCTCGTCCACGGCCGCATGAAGGGCGACGAAAAAGAAGCGGTCATGCAGCGTTTTAAGGCCGGCAAGCATCACTTGCTCGTTTCGACCACCGTCATTGAGGTTGGTATTGACGTGCCGAACGCGACCGTCATGGTGATTGAGCATGCCGAACGCTTCGGCCTGGCCCAGTTGCACCAGTTGCGCGGACGAGTCGGACGCGGGCAGGCGGCCTCCTCGTGTCTGCTGCTGGCGCAGTACGCGCCGGGCGACGAGTCCCTGCGGCGTCTTCAGGTGATGACGGAAACCGACGACGGCTTCAAAATCGCCGAAGCCGACCTGGCGTTTCGTGGGCCGGGTGAGTTTCTGGGCACGCGGCAGTCCGGCATGCCCGACTTCCGGGTCGCCAATATCGTGCGCGACAGCAAACTGCTGGAAACCGCGCGAGACGAAGCCCTGGCCTGGCTCGAACGCGACCCCAACCTGACGGCACCCGAATCCCGCCGCCTGCGCGCCGTCCTCGAAGACCGCTGGGCCGGCCGCCTGGAACTGGCTCGGGTGGGGTAGAACTGTTTGAGACACGGGATTGGGTGTGACGGATATTGTTCAAGAGGGGACTAATCTCGGCTTCAGCGGGTTTCTGGTTTATTTTGCGGTTCCTTCCAAATCAGTTCTCCGTTTTCGTTCATCGTTGGAGGCGCGGGTTGAGGTGGACCACTGGGCGTAAACGATTGCTCCGCGCTGACTTGGCTGGCTTGTTCGGCGACCAGTGCCTTGGCTTCTCTGGCCAGACGCTCCCGATGGGCTCGGAATATGCGCCCCTCGTCAATCTTCATGTTGATCCGATACAATTCAGCGTGAGCAGGTGCAAGCCGTAACGATACAAGGAATCTGGGCACGTGAACGTTGAGAGCGCAGTCCAAGGCAGTCTGTTTGCCCGCGATTTCCTGACCGAATCCATCTTGCAGTTATCCGACTGGCAGGATTTTGACGACGCGGCACTGGACGAATGTGAACGGACGCTGCGGAGCGTCTTCGACCGCTTCCCGACCGGCCAGACCCCCAACGAGAGCCAGACCGAGGACGATCTGATCTGGCCGGTACTCGGAGCTTTGGGCTGGACGGCCAGCCTGTGCCAACAGAATCTCTCGTCACGCGGGCGGGACGATGTGCCGGACGGTTTGCTCTTTGCCGACGAAGCGACCAAGGATCGCGCCAACCGCTACCGGCAGGAATGGAGACGCTACGAATACGGCCTAGCTGTGGTGGAGTCCAAGCGTTGGCAACGCCCGCTTGACCGGCGCTCCGAGCGGCAGGGTGAGGAGACCGCGCCTTCGACTCAGATGCTCCGCTATCTGCGACGGGTGGACGACCTGACGAACGGCGTGCTGCGCTGGGGGGTGCTGACCAATGGAGCCAAGTGGCGGCTGTATTGGGCTGGCGCGCGGTCCGTGTCGGAACAGTTCTTCGAGCTTGACTTGGCGACAGTCCTGGGCCTGCCCGGCCATAACGACGGCCTGTTCGCGCTGTCCGAGGCCGAGCGCCGGCACTGCCTCAAGCTGTTCGTACTCTTTTTTCATCGCAATGCTTTTCTGCCTGACCCGGACACCGCGGATTCGTGCACGCTACACCAGCGCGTTCTTGATGAGGGCCAGCTCTACGAAGAACGCGTTGCCGCTGACCTGTCCGAACTGGTTTTCAAATGGGTCTTTCCCAAGCTTGCCCGAGCCATTGCGGAGGCAGTACCGGACGCGCCGTTGGCCGAGGTGCGTGATGCGGCCTTGATTCTGCTCTACCGGCTGTTGTTTATCCTGTATGCCGAAGACCGTGCCCTGCTGCCGGTCCGTGATAACCGCTACGACGATTACGGCCTGCGCGACAAGGTGCGGGGCGACATCGGACGCCGTAAGAATCAGGGTGCTACCTTCTCGGCCAGCGCGGCCCGCTACTGGGCAATCATCGACGATCTGTGCCGGGCGATTGACCAAGGCGACGTCTTGATTGGCCTGCCGCCTTATAACGGCGGTCTGTTCGACCGGCAGCGCACGCCATTGCTGGCGGCTGTTCGGTTGGGCGATGCGGTCATAGCCGATGTCATTGACGCGCTGTCGTTTGAGCAGACGGAAGATGGTCGGTGCTATATCAACTACCGCGACCTGAGCGTGCAGCAACTCGGCTCGATTTATGAACGCCTGCTCGAATACGAAGTCGTCCGCAATGGCCCCGAAATCAGCGTGCGGCACAATGTGTTCGCCCGTAAGGGCTCGGGCAGCTATTACACCCCGGACGATCTTGTCGAGGTGATGCTCAAGGAGACGGTCGGTCCGCTGGTCGAGTCCTGCACGAAGGCTTTTGCCAATAGGGCAGGGAATGTTCGTCCTCATTCTATTCGAGAAAAGGGTCGTGAGCCGAGCGCCGGGCTTGCCGACCTCAGACGGCTCGATCCTGCCGAGCGGCTATTGGAACTGAAAATCTGCGACCCGGCCATGGGTTCCGGGCATTTTCTGGTCAGCTTGGTGGACTATCTGGCCGACCGCGTTATCGCCGCGCTTGCCGAGGCTCAGGCCACGGTTGAGGGCTATGTTTCGCCGTTGACCGAGCGGATTGAAGATATTCGTACCACCATCCTGAAGAATGCCGGCGAGCGTGGCTGGACCATAGACGCGGAGCAGCTTGACGACCGCCATATCATTCGCCGTATGGTGCTCAAGCGTTGCGTCTATGGCGTAGACAAAAACCCTATGGCTGTTGAACTGGCCAAGGTGTCGCTGTGGCTGCATACGTTCACTGTGGGGGCACCGCTGAGCTTTCTGGATCACCATTTGCGCTGTGGCAACAGTCTGTTCGGCTGCTGGGCGCGCTCGGGCATAGAGAAGATGAGCGCCGGTGGTCATGGGCTGTTCATCCACGAGCCGGTCAACCGGGCTGCGGACGCGGCCAACGCCATGCAGGTGGTTGAGCATCTGACGGACGCCGCGCTTGCCGAGGCTCACCGGTCCGCGCAGACCTTTGCCGAGGTAGAAGCCATGACCGCGCCGCTCAACGCGTTTCTGTCGCTGCTGCACGCCCTTGGACTGGCTGGACATCCAAGACCGTGACGACACTGCGGCGTTGCACGCGTTTTTCGAGGGCCGTCTGGGCGACCCGCTCGCCATTGCGCAGGGGCAATGCGCCGTCTCGCCTGCGACACCCGACGGCGAACGATTCGCCGAGCTGCTGGAACGAGCACGATTTCTCATGGCCGAAGAGCGCTTTCTGAACTGGCAGGCGGCGTTTCCCGGTGTGTGGACGAATCTGAAAAATGCGGAGCCGGACGGCGGTTTTGATGCAGTCATCGGCAACCCGCCCTGGGACCGCATCAAGCTGCAACAGGTCGAATGGTTCGCAGCCCGCCGGCCCGAGATTGCCCATGCTCAGCGGGCGTCCGACCGCAAGCGCATGATCGCTGCCCTGGAAACGGCTGGCGACCCGCTCAGCCATGATTTTGCCAAGGCGAGCGAACGGGCGGCCACTACTGCGCGCATGGCGCGGACGTGTGGCGATTATCCCTTGTTGGCGCGGGGCGACGTCAATCTGTATTCGCTGTTTGTCGAGCGGGCCATGACGCTGGTCAAGCCGCAGGGCATGGTCGGCCTGCTGGTGCCGTCCGGCATTGCGTCGGACAAGACCGCGGCGGCATTTTTTCAGGGTGTGGCAACGGAAGGGCGGCTGCGGGCGTTATACGACTTTGAGAATCGCAGAACCAAGTTCAACGCTCCGCCGTTCTTCCCGGATGTGGACAGCCGCTTCAAGTTCTGTGCAATTGTGGCCAGCCCGACATCAATCAGCGAGCCGGCCCACTGCGCATTCTTTTTGCAGGATGTTTCCGAACTCAACGACCCGGAGCGACGTTTCCCGCTGGCCGCGGCTGACTTCGCCCGCGTCAATCCGAACACCGGCACTGCGCCCATCTTCCGCACCAGCCGCGCCGCCAAGCTGACGACCGCGATCTACGAACGCCTGCCGGTGTTGGTGGACCGTTCCGGTGACGAAGAAATCAGGACGTGGCCGGTCCGATATTCGACCATGTTTCACATGGCGAATGATTCCGGCCTGTTCCGTACGCGGGAAGAGTTGGAAGAACAGGAAGGGGCATACCCTGTCGGCAATAACCGCTTTGACAGCCCAAACGGGGAATGGGTGCCGCTGTATGAGGGCAAGATGGTGCAGGCGTTCGACCACCGGGCCGCGGATACGACATTGAACCAGGAAAACCTCTTCCGCCCCGGTCAGCAGGAGGCCATTCCGGTCTCGGAGAAAACGGATTTTAGTCGCAGCCCGAAGCCGCGTTACTACGTGATAGACGATGCGGAGCGCTGGTCCTGGCAGAGTCAGTGGGTCATTGCGTTCAAAGATATTACCGCAGCGACCAATATGCGGACGATGATTGCGGCCATCATCCCACGTGCCGGGGCGGGAAATACGCTTCCCGTGCTCCCGTTCCTTGAGCGCGCCGATGATACGGCGTTACAGGCAAGTCTGATTGTCGCAAATCTGAATACTGCGCCGTTCGACTTCGTAGCGCGGCAAAAAGTGCCGGCAACACATTTCACGTGGTACGTGTTGGAGCAAATGCCGGTCGTTCCGCCCGACCGCTTCCAAGCCGTCCGTTTTGGATCCAAGACCGCCAGCGAGATTATCCGTGAAGCCGTGTTGGAACTCACCTATACGGCTCACGACATGGCCCCTTTCGCCCGTGACCTGGGCTATATCGATGAGGCTGGCGAAGTGAAGCCGCCGTTCGTGTGGGACGAGGAGCGACGGTTGCACCTGCGGGCCAAACTCGACGCGATGTTCTTTCATTTGTACGGTGTCACCGACCGGGACGACGTGCGCTACATCTATTCGACCTTCCCCATTGTCGAACGCCAGGAGATAGCGACCTATGGCCGCTACCGCTCGCGTGATTTGTGTCTGGCCCAGCTGAATGCGCTGGCGGCGGGAGAGCCGGACGCGGGGGTGGAGGGGTGATATAAAGGGCCGCGTCTTGGCTGGGCGGACATAGCTGATGGTCAGGAGAAAAGCGTCAGTTTTACAGCCGCACTGTCTGGCGGACAATAAGGAGACCTCGCGCCTTGGCTAAACTGCTATCTCTCAACAGTCTCTACCTTATTCTCCTATTCATCGTCCCCGGCTTTATTGCGTTGTCAGTACGCTCGCAGTTCGTAACCGGAAGAACCCTGTCCGAGAATAAGGCTTCGCTTCTTTCCTACCTTACCATTTCAGTCATCTATGGCGCTCTAGTTCTCCCTTTCGTCGATCCTGAGTTGATAGGAAAATCAAAACTGGTTTGGTTCAGCTTGGTCTTTGTTGGCCCCATTTTTCTCGGTCTACTCCTCGGAATCAACATCCAGAAAGACCTCGTTCGCCGCCTTCTCAATCGGTTCGGTCTCTACCCCGTCCATGCCATACCGACCGCCTGGGACTGGAAGTTCAGTAGTATGCCTGAACAATGGGTTCTTGTGACGCTTAAAGATGGCACCCGTTTCGCGGGCTTCTACGGCGCGCAATCTTTCACGTCTTCCAGTCCTGACGAGCGTGATATGTACATTCAATGGGTTTACGATATAAATGAGGATGGCACTTTGTCTCTACCTGACAACGAGAGAGGCGTTCTGATCTCGGCCGGCGAAATTAGAACGATAGAGTTTCGGTCGAATGACCCTCAGGAGGAAATAAATGAGCAAGAATGACAAACCTGTCCCGCCGCCCCGTCCCAAGCAGGCTCAAGACGGACGTCCGCCCATATTCTTTAGGAAGGGGTATCAACCCAAGGCTAGCCATTCGTCTCCTCAAAAACCGCCGTCTAATCCCCCTAAGATGGGAAAAAGCAGCGGGAAGAAATGACCTCACGACCGCTCATGCAATTGCTCCATCATCTCGGCTCGGAAAGCAAAGAAGCAGGAGCGTAGACATTATGCGGAAGGCTAAAAGAGATTCCCCTGCGACAAAGGCCGACTTGGCTGTTTTGGAGGCCCTGCCGGACGAAGACATTGATACGAGCGATATCCCGGAGGCCACAGACTGGAGCGATGCCGTCCGGGGGCAGTTTTATCGTCCAGTGAAAAAGGCGATCAGCCTGCGAGTGGATGCTGACATCATCGCTTGGTTCCGGTCCCAGGGAGGGAGGTTCCAGTCTCGAATGAATGCGGCACTCCGGGAATACATGCACCGGCATCAAGATGGTGATATGGGCCAAGTTTGACCGGTTTCAGTAAATCCCCTATATCCTTAGCAGGAATGGAGGCCCTGCCGGAGATGGGCTGAACCGCCTGTCTCCTCAGAGGTGTGACTGCATGGAATTCCCACGTATTAAACGGCTTCCGCCCTATCTCTTTGCCACCCTGGACAAGATGAAAATGGAGGCACGCTGGATTTGTAAGGACAGGACTCCGCGACGCTCCCGCATCAAGCAGCGTATCAGTTCGTGGGCGCAGGTCTGCTTACGCTGGTCGCGGGCGTCGTCAGCGTACACCAGTACATTAGTGTCGATAAACTCACGCCCGCTCATGCAGTTGATCCCGGGTCCACGGGCTTGATGAACGATACACGTTTTCCGCCCACATCGCGTCGAGTTGGTCTATGGTCGTCTCCACATCGTTGACGTGAGTCAATTCTTCCAGGTAATCGCGAATAAGTTGGTTCAAGCTGGTGCCGCGGGTGGTCGCGATACGCCGAGCCGCGGCCACAACTCGATTATCGATGGACAAGGTAACATTCATGTCCCACATATTATGTGCGCACGTAGTATGTGTCAACGCTGCAAGTCGCCTATCCATTCCGTTCACCTCCATACAGACGTCGAGGCCCAGACTCTACCCCCGGCGGTTTGACCGGTTTCAGTAAATCCCCTATATCCTTAGCAGGAATGGAGGCCCTCTCGGAGGTGGGCTGAACCGCCTGTCTCCGAGAGGGGTGAAACAACATGGAATTCCCACGTATTAAACGGCTTCCGCCCTATCTGTTTGCCACCTTGGACAAGATGAAAATGGAGGCACGCTGGGCTGGGGAGGATATTGTTGATTTCGGGATGGGCAATCCCGACCATCCGTCTCCGCAGCATGTTGTGGACAAGCTGGTTGAGGCCGCGGCCAAGCCGCAGAATCATCGCTATTCAACCTCCCGCGGGCTGTACAAACTGCGCCTGGCGATCTGTGAGTGGTATAAACGCCGCTTTGAGGTAGAGCTTGATCCTGAGTCCGAATCTATTGTGACTATTGGCTCGAAAGAGGGCTTATCCCATTTGGCGCTGTCGATTCTCGGTCCGGGTGACGTGGCCATCTGCCCGAGTCCGACCTATCCCATCCACCAGTATTCGATTGTGATGGCCAACGCGGATTTGCGGGTCGTTCCGCTCCGACCGGGGGAAGATTTCTTTACCTCTCTTCAGGAAACGGTTCAGCAGTGCTGGCCGCGGCCCAAGGTCTTGCTGCTGTGCTTCCCGCATAATCCGACAACGGCCGTTGTGGACCTTGAGTTTTTTACCCGCGTCGTGGAATTCGCCCGCGAGCATAAATTGTTTGTCATTCACGATTTCGCCTATGCCGACCTCTTTTTTGACGGCTATACGCCGCCGAGCTTCCTCCAGGTGCCTGGCGCAAAAGAGATCGGCGTCGAGTTTTTTACCCTGTCAAAATCCTACGATATGCCGGGCTGGCGGGTGGGCTTTGCCTGTGGCAATCCCGAAGCGATCATGGCCTTGGGCCGGCTCAAAAGCTATTTTGACTACGGTATCTTCCAGCCCATTCAAATCGCAGCGATTCATGCCTTGAACGGTCCCCAGGACTGCGTAGAAGACATGCGCCAGCGCTATCGTCTTCGCCGCGATGTCCTGATTGACGGCCTGGAGCGGGTGGGCTGGCCTATCCCCAAACCCAAAGGCACGATGTTTGTCTGGGCGCAAATCCCGGAGCCGCTGCGGGCCATGGGCTCCATGGCTTTTGCGGAATTTCTCCTGACGGAAGCCAAGGTCGCGGTGTCCCCAGGAATCGGTTTCGGGCCGTATGGAGAAGACTACGTTCGCTTTGCATTGATCGAGAATGAGCATCGGACCCGACAAGCGGTCCGCGGTATCCGTAAAGCCTTTGGCGGCGCCAGTGCTCCGGCTTCGCGACTGGGCCCTTCGACCCCGCTCAGGACCGGCTCAGGACAGGCCGAGCCGGCGGGGAAAAAGCTTCGAGCGGTATAATGGCGAGGGAGGGTGTCAAGCTTGGTCTCGTTGGGTTGGGGACGGTTGGCTCCGGTGTGGTCCAACTCCTGGACCGGCAGCGCGAGGCGTTTGCGCGAAAAATAGGAGTTCCCCTGCAACTCGTCCACGTCGCGAGTCGGAGCATCGCCACAAAACCGCACCCGCCTCTCCCCGGTGTGCGTGTATCGGCCGACCCGTGGAGCGTCGTGCATGATGCTGAGGTTGATATTGTTCTGGAGCTCATTGGCGGAACCGACCCCGCCCGCTCTCTCGTTCTGGAAGCGATGGCGCGGGGCAAAGCCGTTGTGACGGCAAACAAAGCCCTGCTGGCTCTCCATGGCGATAAGATTTTTGCCGCGGCGGAAGCGCACGGGGTGCGCTTGGGGTTTGAAGCCAGCGTGGCCGGCGGTATCCCAGTTATTCGGACGCTGCGGGAAGGCTTTGTCGCGGACCGCAACAAGGCGCTGTTCGGGATTGTGAACGGAACCTGTAATTACATCCTGGCGACGATGAGTGAGGATGGCGCCGAGTTTGCGCCCGTCCTATGCAGGGCCCAGGAGTTGGGCTTGGCGGAAGCCGACCCCCGTATGGATGTCGATGGCATTGATGCCGCTCAGAAGCTGACGCTGCTCATGATGCTCGCCTTTGGTGTGCGGGTGTCGGTCGATGCCGTCTACACCGAAGGGATTCGACAACTCGACCAGATCGATATCGCCTTTGCGCGCGAGTTCGGCTATGCGATCAAGCTGTTGGCGATTGCCAAGGAAGAGTCCGGCGTGCTGGAAGCCCGGGTCCATCCGACCATGATTCCACAGGACAGTCTGCTGGCAGGTGTGGGCGGCGCGTATAATGCCATCTTTACGCAAGGCGAAGCCCTCGGCTCTTCCCTCCAATTCGGACAGGGAGCAGGCAGTTTGCCGACTGCGGCGGCGGTCTTGTCTGACGTGGTTGATAGCGCGCGGGCGCAGACGAAGCAGCAACAGCCCCAGCCACCGCTGGGCTGTGCCTGGACGGAGCTGAAGCCGGCCGCGGTCCGGCCCATGGATGAGTTGGTGAGTGAGTATTATCTGCGTTTCATGGCCGTTGACAGCCCTGGGGTGCTGACCCAGATTAGCGGGATTTTAGGCGACCAGGACATCAGCATTGCCTCGGTGATTCAGCGTGGTCGGAGCGACGGCGACAATACTGTGCCCTTGGTCATGCGGACGCATGCCGCACCTGAACGGAATTTGAAGACGGCGATGACATTAGTGGACCGATTGCCCATTGTGCATGGCAAGTCCGTATATGTCCGCATTGAGGAGAGTCTTGGCTAACGCAGCGGCCTCGATGGAAAGAGGCGGTCAGAGACAGGTATGACACACGGCGCGATGGCAGACGTTCCTGCTCTTCCGCTGACGGCCCCGAACCCGTCTCCGTTTCGGGCCTGGTTCGGCTGTGCGGTCGGCTGCCCCGGCGAACACCCGCTCAACGAGATCCTGTATTACTGCCCGACCTGCGGCGGGCTGCTGGATGTACAGCACGATATCGCCGCTCTCAAGACGCGAGCGCCCCAAGAATGGCGACATTTGTTTGACGAGCGCTATCGGCGGACACTCTACCCCTATGGCAGTGGAGTGTGGGGCAAGAAAGAAATGGTGTGTCCGGCTATTGACGACGAGAACATCGTTTCCACCTATGAGGGCGGTACCAATCTGTTCTGGGCCGAGCGACTCGGACGACATATCGGTATCGACGATCTGTGGGTCAAACAGTGTGGCAATTCCCACACCGGGTCATTCAAGGACCTGGGCATGACCGTGCTCGTCTCCATGGTGAAGCAGATGATTGCCGACGGGGTGTCTATTCCCGCGGTTGCGTGCGCCTCAACCGGCGATACGTCAGCCGCCCTGGCCGCCTACTGCGCCGCGGCCGGCATCCCGGCTATTGTGATTCTGCCCCGCAATCGGGTGTCTACGGCCCAACTCATTCAGCCCATGGCAAACGGGGCGCTGACCTTGTCGCTCGATACCGACTTCGACGGCTGTATGCGGGTCGTGCGCGAGCTATGTACAAAAGAAAACATCTATCTGGCCAATTCGATGAACAGTCTGCGGCTTGAGGGGCAGAAGACGATTTCGATTGAGATTATTCAGCAGTTTGACTGGGAAGCCCCCGATGTGGTGATCGTCCCCGGAGGAAATCTGGGGAACGTCACGGCAATCGGCCGGGGATTCCTGCTCATGCAGGAACTTGGGCTGATTGACCGCCTGCCCCGTCTCGTCTGTGCCCAGGCCGAACGCGCCAATCCGTTATACAAGAGTTTTACCACCGGCTTTGAAAAATATCGCCCAGTCAAAGCCAAAAAAACCCTGGCGTCAGCCATTCAGATCGGGAACCCGGTCAGTGTGCAGAAAGCCATTCGGGTCTTGCAGACCTTCGATAGCATTGTTGAGCAAGCCAGCGAAGAAGAGCTGGCCGAAGCGTCGGCACTGGCAGACCTGACCGGCCTGTTCAACTGTCCGCACACCGGGGTGGCGCTCGCCGTCCTGCTGAAACTGGCGCGCAGCGGGCAGATCCGGTCACACGAACGGGTCGTTGTGATATCCACTGCCCATGGGCTCAAGTTTACCGACTTTAAGCGACGCTATCATGAAGGGCGGTTGCGTGGGGTGGCCGCGCATTCTGCCAACAGGCCGATTGAATCGCCGGCCGATTATCACAGTGCCCGGACTGCGATTTTCGGCGCGCTCAAGCGTAGGCAGGCAGCTTCTGTTCACGGACTCCTAGATGGGTGAGACGTATGAAATACATCGTTCTCCAAGGTGATGGTATGGCCGACTGGCCGGTCGACGAACTCGGCGGGAAAACGCCGCTTGAGTACGCACGGACGCCGCATATGGACCATATTGCGTCCCACGGTATATTTGGCCTTACACAGACGATTCCCGAGGGCTATCCCTCGGGCAGCGATGTCGGGACCCTGAGTTTGCTCGGCTATGACCCGCGTCAATACCACACCGGACGCTCGCCCATTGAGGCGGCCAGTATGGGGGTGGACCTGGGGCCGGAAGATATTGCGTTTCGGTGCAATCTGGTGACCCTGGGCCGGGCAGCCGATGGAACCGAAACCATGCTCGACTTTGCGGCCGACCACATCCCCAGCGCCGACGCGGCCGAGTTGATCGGGACGCTTCAGCACGAGTTGGGCAGCGCTGAGTTTTCTTTTTATCCTGGCGTGAGCTATCGACACTTGCTGGTCTGGCACGGCGGCAAGGAAAAGATGGACACCACGCCACCGCACGATATTACCGGGCAAGCCGTCCAGGGGTATTGGCCCCAGGGAGACGGCGGCGAGCAGCTGTGCTCGCTGATGCAGCGTGCTCGGGAGATCTGTGACGAGCATCCCGTCAATGCCAAGCGTCGGGCCGAGGGGCATAAACCGGTCTCTTCGATCTGGCTGTGGGGACAGGGCCGCCGTCCTGCCGTACCGACGATCGCCGAACGCTTCGGGCTCAGCGGTTCGGTCATTTCCGCGGTTGATCTGGTCCGTGGTATTGGCGTCCTGGCCGGGCTTGAGGTGATCCAGGTGCCCGGCGCGACCGGCTTTCTTGATACGAATTATCTCGGCAAAGCCGAATACGGTTTGGCCGCCCTGCGTGACAAGGATTTTCTCTTTCTGCACGTGGAAGCAACGGACGAAGCCGGTCATATGGGGGCGGCTGACAAAAAGGTCCAAGCGCTCGAGGATTTCGATGAGAAAGTCGTTGGGACGATCTTGGATGGCTTGGCCGCTTTCCCGGAGTGGACCATCCTGCTGATGCCCGACCATGCCACGCCCGTCGCGCTCAAGACCCACTCGTCCGACCCCGTGCCGTTTGCCGTGCTCTCGTCTCATGACCGCACGCCAGCGTCTCCGGCTGTGGGCTATAACGAGCCGTGTGCCAGAGCGACGAATGTACTTGTGGCTGAGGCCTGGCGTTTGATGGAGCACGTGATTCGCGGAGAGGTGCGGGCCTTAGTGTAAATAGATATCGGGAGCAACAAAGAGATTCCGCATGGATCGAAACCTCGCGCTTGAATTCGTTCGGGTGACAGAAGCTGCGGCTTTAGCCGCCGCGGCCCATATGGGGCGCGGAGATGAAGCCGTTGCCGACGCTGCCGCTGTGGAGGCCATGCACCGGCTGTTCCCTGATATCGAGTTCAGGGGCCACCTCGTCCTTGGCGAGGGAGATGAAGATTCGGTGCCCATGCTGTACGTCGACGAAGTGCTCGGGACGGGGACGGGCCCGACCATTGAGGTCGCGGTCGATGCACTTGAAGGGGCAACCACCTGCGCACTCGGCGCGCCAAATGCGATTGTGGCCATTGCCGTTGCCGAAGAAGGGGGGTTTCTCCGCTGTCCCGCTGATGTGTACATGGAGAAAATTGCGGTCGGACCGTGGGGCCGGGGGGTGATTGATCTGGATAAGTCGATGGGTGACAATCTTGCCGCCCTCGCAGCAGTGAAAGGGGTCAAACCGCAAAACCTGCGGGTGGTCATGCTTGACCGGCCGCGCCATGCCAAGCTGCTGCGCGAACTGCGTGACATCGACGTCCATGTCACCCTGATCAGTGATGGGGACTTGTCGGCGGCTTTAGCCACCGCGCGGGAGGAGTCCGGGATTGATCTGCTGGTTGGGACGGGTCGCGCCGCACAGGGTATTCTCGCCGCGGCGGCCCTGCGGTGTTTGGGCGGGGAGATTCAGGCCCGCTTCCAGCCGGGAAATGCGGCGGAATTTGAACAACTGCGCGAGAGCGGAGTGGACGATATTCGGAAAAAATATATGGCAGAAGAACTCGCCCGAGGCAGCGTGGTCTTTGCCGCAACCGGGGTGACAACTGGGAACTATCTGCGCGGGGTGCGGTTTTTTCCTGGGGGGGGCGAGTCGCATTCCGTGGTGATGCGCTCAAAGAGCCGGACCATCCGCTTTCTCAACACTTTTCACTCTTTTGAGAAACAGCCGGAGTACTAATATGACGTATGAAAATATCGTGTTTGAAAAAGAAGGGGCGATCGGCATTCTGAGCATCAATCGCCCCAAGAGTCTGAATGCGTTGAATCCCGCCACCCTGAATGAGATTGCGGACTGCCTGGCCGCGGTCCAGCAGGATGCCGGGCTCCGCTGTCTTGTGATGACCGGCGCGGGCGACCGCGCTTTTGTGGCCGGAGCGGATATCTCGGCGATGGTGTCGATGTCCCCCTTGGAGGGAAAAACCTTTGCGTCCTTGGGACTCCGCGTGGCGCGGACACTTGAGGAGATGCCCATTCCCGTGATTGCCGCGGTCAACGGCTTTGCCCTGGGGGGCGGCATAGAACTCGCCCTGGCCTGTGATATGATTATTGCTGCGGATACGGCCAAGTTCGGTCAGCCTGAAATCAACCTCGGGGTCATTCCCGGTTTTGGCGGCACCCAGCGCCTAGCACGTCGTATTGGGTTGCCGCTGGCTCGAGAACTGATCTACTCTGGCGATATGATCGATGCCGAGGCCGCGCTTCGCTACGGCTTGGCCAATCGCGTCGTCCCTGTGGCCGAGTGTGTGAATGAGGCAAAAGCCCTCGCCCAGAAGCTGGCAACAAAACCGCCTATTGCCGTTCAGCAGGCAAAGGCGGCCATTAATGCCGGTATTGATATGGATATTGTCAATGGCTGTCGTTTTGAAACGGAGGCCTTTGGGTTGACGTTTGCGACGCAGGACAAGGCTGAAGGGATGGCTGCGTTTCTTGAAAAACGAGCGGCGAAGTTTGCTGGAAAATAAGACGAGCGTGCCCTATTCCGGGTGGGCTCGTCGTGCTATGTAGCGTAAAATTTGTTGCTCCCCAAAGGACTTGGGATGTAGAGCGAATACGCTGGAGAGACAGTTGGTTCTTTCGGAGGAAGCATGAATAAGCAAGAGTGGTTGAATGAGAAATATCCTCAACAGGAGGAACGTTCGCAGCGATTTTCGACCATATCCGATATGGAGATTGAGCCCGTCTATACGCCGGACGATCTCAACGGCTCCAACCTCGAAGGGATAGGCTATCCGGGGGAATACCCTTACACCCGCGGGGTCTACCCGAGCATGTATCGGGGCCGCTACTGGACCATGCGACAGTTCGCCGGGTTTGGGACGCCTGAAGATACGAATAAACGCTTTAAGCTGCTGTTGTCTGAGGGCCAGACCGGCCTATCAACCGCCTTTGATATGCCGGTGCTGATGGGCTATGACGCGGATCATCCGCGCTCGCTGGGCGAAGTTGGTCGTGAAGGTGTGTCGATCTCGACCATCAAAGATATGGAGCGTCTGTTCCAGGACATTCCGCTCGATAAAGTCTCCACCTCGATGACGGTGAACTGCACGGCCAGTGTTTTACTCGCCATGTATATTGCGGTTGCCGATAAACAGGGCATCCCGCGGAATCAGATCAGCGGGACGATCCAGAACGATATGCTCAAGGAGTATATCGCTCAGAAAGAGTGGATCTGCCCGCCCGAACCAGCCGTCCGTATTGTCACCGATATGATTGAATTTTGTGCCAAGGAGGTACCGCGTTGGCACGCCGTCTCGATTTCGGGCTATCACATCCGCGAAGCCGGCTCGACCGCGGTACAGGAATTGGCCTTTACCCTGGCTGACGGCATCGGCTATGTCCAAGCCGGAGTGGAACGCGGGCTTGATGTCGACGAGTTTGCTCCGCGCCTGTCTTTTTTCTTTGATATTCATAACGACTTTTTTGAAGAAATTGCCAAACTGCGAGCAGCCCGCCGGATGTGGGCCAAGATCATGAAGGAACGCTTTGGCGCAAAGAATCCCCGTTCGCTGCTGCTGCGTACGCATTGCCAGACGGCTGGTGTCAGCCTGACGGCTCAGCAACCGGTCAATAACGTCGTGCGGGTGGCGATTCAGGCCCTGGCCGGTGTCCTGGGTGGCACCCAGTCGCTGCATACCAATTCCATGGACGAGACCCTGGCCCTCCCGACTGAAGAGTCGGTCACGGTCGCGCTGCGGACCCAGCAAATTATTGCGGAAGAGAGCGGGGTCACAAACTTCGTTGATCCGCTGGGCGGCAGTTGGGCCATCGAAGCCCTGACGGACCGGATGGAGAAAGATGCGTTCGCCTATATCGACCGGATTGACGAACTCGGCGGTATTATCCGGGCGATTAATAGCGGCTTTCCACAAAAGGAAATAGCCGATGCGGCCTATCGCTATCAGCAACAGCTGGATGCCAAGGAAAAGGCAATTGTTGGGGTGAATTCGCACGCGGTTGAAGAGGAACGACCGCTGGAAATCCTCAAGATCGATCCGGAAGTAGAGCGGAGCCAGATTGCCCAGGTCAAGCAGGTCAAACAGGAGCGTGACAAGGCCACGGCCGAAGGACATCTGGGCCGTGTCCATGCCGCGGCGCGTAACGGACAGAACCTGATGCCAGTCCTGATTGATGCGGTCAAGGCGCATTGTACGGTGGGCGAAATCTCGGATGTCTATCGTGAGGTGTTTGGCGTCTATCAAGACCCTGCCTGGCTGTGACGAAAAAGGGGTCGGGAACGGAGACTGAGGGGAAAGCTCAACCCCAACTCCGCGCTTTTTGGAGGTTGGTGTGTCCGAAGAGAAAATACTCCGTATCTTGGTGGCAAAGGCTGGGCTCGATGGTCATGACCGCGGCGCAAAGATTATTGCCCGTGCACTCAGGGACGCTGGTTTTGAGGTAATCTACACCGGTTTGCATCAAACACCGGAAATGATCGCTGAGGCGGCCGTGCAGGAAGACGTGGACGCCGTTGGGTTAAGCATTCTTTCCGGTGCGCATATGACCTTATTCCCGGCTATTCTGGGTGCGCTCAAAGAACGGGGAGCCGAGGATGTCACGGTTTTTGGTGGGGGGATCGTCCCGGAAGACGATATGCCCGGACTGATGCAAGTCGGGGTGAAAAAAGTGTTTACCCCCGGAGCCAGTACCCAAGAAATTGTGGACTGGATTTGGGCCAATGTGGAACCCCGGTCTGGGCTCTGAGCGGGTGAACAAGCCCCGCTGGTAGGGGAAGTATGGTCAAACTTGTCGTTTGTGTCAAACGCAAGCCCGGCATGGGTGTCGAAGAGTTCCATGACTACTGGCGGACTCATCATGGGAATCTGGTGAAGGGCATCCCAGGGCTACGGCAGTATATTCGGAAATATGTCCAGAGTCACACGATCCCACAGGCGTACGAGAACGATACCGCGCCCTTTGACGGTATTGCGGAACTGTGGTTTGACGACCACGCTGCGGTGGAGGCTTTTTTAGCGGACTCGGACTACCTGGCTCAAGTGCGACCGGACGAACTGAAGTTCACAGATCATACCAACCTCGTCTGGTTCGTGACTGAAGAAGTTCCCATGATTGACGGCTAATCATCTGCTTTCGGACGGCTCCCGCTGCTGTGGAGTGCTTTGACGTTATCATTATCGGCTCCGGCCCGGCCGGGACCGCAACCGCGCTTAATCTGTTGCAGGCTGCCCCTGCGTTTGCGCACAATATTCTTCTGCTCGACAAGGCCGTGCATCCCCGGGAGAAGATCTGTGCCGGGGGGCTCATCCCCCATACCCTTGATTGTCTCAACGCCTTGGAGATTCCGCTGACCGTTCCTCACGTCCAGGTCAACCGGGCTCGTGTCCAGGCCTTGCCTGGCCACGAGGTCATCTGTGAGGAAGGGGGGATGTGTTCCATTATTCGACGGAACGAGTTTGATTTTTTACTCGTGCGGAGCGCTGAGGAACGCGGGGCGGAAATCCGGCAGGGTGAGAAGGTCATCCAGTTGGTTCGAGAGCCGGGCGGCATTCGGGTGGTGACCGAAAAGACGACTTATCGCGCTCGGATCGTGGTCGGGGCTGACGGATCCGGGAGCCGGGTGCGACGGCAATTGATCGAACAGACCCAGCAGTCAGTCGGCAAGGCCATGATGGCCGATGTCCCGGTCTCAGAAACAGACTGGGACGGCTTCGTCCAGCAGCGCTACGACTTTAATTTCCTGCCCGTCCAGGATGGGTTGCGTGGCTATCTATGGGCCTTCCCCTGTCTGATTGATCAGGTTGCGCATGTGAACCTCGGTATTTATTCATTGGGCGTCAGTTCTTTCTCAAACGCGGCCCTCCAGGATCGTCTCACCACAGAAATCGCCACCTTCAGTACAGCGACGGCAGCCGGGCAAACCCGACGGCTGCGGGCTTTTCCCATTTATGGTTATGCCCCCGAACGACCACTTGCCGCCCCACATGTTGTGCTCGTCGGCGATGCAGCAGGAGTTGAACCGCTTATGGGGGAGGGTATTTCCTTTGCGTTTGAATACGGAGCCTTTGCCGCGCGGGCCATCCGCGAGGCGCTGCGGACTAAGGATTTCTCGTTTGATATCTATACCCAGACGATCGCCCGGTCCTGGCTCGGCAAGAAGCTGGCCCGGCTGTCTTTTGCCACCAAGCTGTTCTATGGTGGGACCGCACGCTTGTGGTTCACGCTTGCGGCTCGGCATAAGCGTCTCCAATCTATTGGCCTGAAATGGTATAACGGAGTGGAGGGCTGGCATCAGCGGAGTGGATGGGAGGCCGTCCGAGCGGTCATCAACCGATATCCGCGGCAGCCCTAAGGAGGCAAGAGCGTGGCACGGCAGAAAAAGACTCGACCGGCAGCACCAAGGCGTAAAACAACGCGTAAAAAAGGACGCTGGCTGTGGATCCCGAAACTCATACTCCTTATGGCGTGTGTGGGGTTGGTGCTGTTTATTGGTGCAATTTTTGTAATGGAGGAAGAATTACGTCGAATTGGCCTGTTCGGTCCTGAGGAAGAGAAGACCACGGTCCACAGCCAGGCCCTTGCTCAACCGGCTTCTGAAAAGAGCCCAGCCGCCGCCGTCGAAGAAGTCACCCAAGAGGAACGTCGAGAATTAGAAGCTATTCTGCAACAGGTGAAAGAAAAATAGAGCCTGCCCTGACCCGAAGCAATGAAATTCCTGGACGCTTATAAACGCCCTGTTGCGCTCCCACAGGTGCCGCAGCGCATTATCTCGCTCGTCCCGAGTATTACCGAGACGGTGTTTGCGCTTGGGGCGGGTGAGCGTGTTGTCGGCGTGACGGCCTATTGTACCCATCCGCCCGATGGGGTGGCAGGTGTGGCGCGCGTTGGTGGCACAAAAAACCCTGACCTCGACACAATTGCGCGTCTGAAGCCCGACCTCGTTATCGTCAACGATGAGGAGAATCGGCAGGAGGACTTCGGCGCGCTGGAGAAACGAGGGTTGCCGCTGTATGTCACCGCTCCGCGCACGGTAGCCGAGGGGATACGGATGGTGGAGCAGCTCGGTCCGCTCATCGGCTGCCAGGCGCAGGCCCGGACGCTGGCGCTAGCACTCTGGCAGCAATACGAAGAGAGTACGGCCGGGCTCAAAGAGAGCGAACGGCTCCGCGTATTTTGTCCTATCTGGCGTAAGCCTTGGATGTCCTTTAATCACGAGACGTATAGCGACGATATGCTGTGGCGGTGCGGTGGAGAGAATGTCTTTCGTACAAAGGACGAGCGATATTTCTCTCTCTCCCTTGATGAAGTCGTTGCTGCGGACCCCCACCTCGTTCTGCTCCCGAGTGAGCCCTATCCCTTTGCGGAAAAGCATTTCGTCCATCTCACGCCACTCCAGGAGACCGCGGCTGGCCGCGGCGGTCACTTCTACTGTATTGATGGTATGGCGCTGTGCTGGTATGGGCCACGCATCGCTCACGGTTTAACCGAACTGTCCCGTTTATTTGCTTTTGTGCGGGACACGATGGACGCCTAAGCAGTTTCTGTATGCCCTGTGGGTGCTGTCCGCAGACAGAAGGAAGGACAGGGGCCTGTGTCAACTCTTGAAGATGCTTTACGCAAAGTGCCACCGCAGAGCCTGGAAGCGGAAGAGTCCGTCCTGGGGGGTATCCTGCTGGACCCCCACGCCCTCGACCGGGTGATTGAGGTCATGGGTCCCGATGATTTTTATCGCGAGACGAACCGAAAGATTTTTCTGGCCATGCTGGCCTTAACCGAGCGGGGCGAACCGATTGACCTGATTACGCTAACCGATGCCCTCAAAGCACGCGACGAATTGCAGGAGATCGGCGGAGCCACCTATCTGGCCGAGCTGAGCGATAAGGTGCCGAGTGCGGCGAATATCGCCTTCTATGCACGTATCGTGAAAGAGAAGGCCGTCCTGCGCAGTCTGATTAACGTATCCGGGGAAATCGTCAGTCGAGCCTATACGGGACAGGAGGATATCGAGCACTTTCTTGATGAAGCCGAACGGTTGATCTTTGACGTGTCCGAGCAGCGGATTCGTCCGGCCTTTGCCAAGGTCGGGGATATGATCATAGACACGATCAAGACCATCGAACAACTGTATGAACGCAAGGAGTTGGTGACCGGCGTCCCGACCGGTTTTCCGGACCTCGATCAAAAAACGGCGGGATTCCAGCCCGCGGACTTAGTGATTATCGCGGCACGCCCGAGCATGGGTAAAACTGCCTTCGTGCTGAATATTGCCCAGTACGTGGCTATGCAGGCAAAGACCGCAGTCGGTATTTTCTCGCTCGAAATGGCGAAAGAACAACTGGTGATGCGGATGCTGTGTGCGGAAGCCCGGGTGGACAATACCAAAGTCCGCGCCGGGTATTTAGCGGAAAGGGATTTCCCCCGTCTGGCCATGGCCGCCGGGCGTCTGGCCGAAGCCCCGATCTATATTGATGATACGCCCGGACAAAATGTCCTTGAACTCCGGGCCAAGGCGCGCCGGTTAAAACGCGAGGCCAACCTCGGCCTCGTTATTATCGACTATCTCCAGTTGATGCGCGGCCTCACTGCGCAGGAGAATCGGACCCAGGAGCTTGCAGAAATTTCGCGTAGTCTGAAGGCCCTGGCCAAAGAGCTGGGCATCCCCGTGGTCGCCCTCTCCCAACTCAACCGCCAGGTCGAACTCCGCGCAGACAAACGACCCGTCATGTCAGACATTCGCGAATCGGGATCTATCGAGCAGGATGCGGATGTCATCATGTTTATCTATCGGGACGAAGTCTACCATGCCGAGTCGGAAGAAGAAGGGACCGCAGAAATCATTATCGGCAAGCAACGTAACGGCCCCACGGGTATGGTCCGGCTCGCTTGGCGGAGCGAGTACACGCGGTTTGACAACCTGGTCGACACCTTTGCCGAACCCGGAGAAGACCTGGTGGAAGAGGGATGATACGCTTCTGGAGTGTCAGGAGTGCGAGCCCTCTTCTCCCTGCCCATTTTCCCTTTTGGGACTGTCGAGCTGTCGAAGCAGGGTTTTGACCCGATATTGGATATCCGAGGCGAGAACAATATCGCTAATCAGCGCGACCGCATCTGCGCCAGCCTGGAGGGCCGCTGGCGCCCGTTCAGCCGTAATCCCGCCAATCGCCACAATAGGAATACGGACCTGCTGATGTACCTCTTGCAACTGCTCAAGGCCGCGGGCGGTATAGCCGGTCGCCTTTGTTACTGTGCCGAACAGCGGCCCAAATCCAATATAGTCAGCGCCATCCTGTTCCGCGGTCAGCGCTTGCTGCACAGTGTGGGTTGACACTCCGATAATCTTCTCGCCTCCAAAGACCTTGCGGGCCGCGGCCAGTGGTAGATCCTCCTGGCCCAGATGGACACCATCAGCCTCAACTGCCAGGGCAATATCCACCCGATCATTGATGATGAGCGTACACTGAGAGTGTCGGCAGATGCGTTGAACTTGTATGGCAAGGGCGACAAAATCCCGCGTCGGCTGCTGTTTGACGCGAAGCTGGAGGAGCCGCACGCCTCCAGCGCACAGCTGGTGGGTCAGTCGCTGAAATGACAGATCGGGCCGATTCAATGTATCAGCCATAGCGTAGAACGGACTGGGAAAGGAGAAGGGCATGCGAGGAGCCGCTCACTTTTTGACGGCTATTTTGAGGTCCGTCATTTTCTTGCGTAAGGTATTACGATTAATCCCCAGAATCTCCGCGGCCTTGAGCTGATTGCCGCGGGTATGGTCCAGGACAAGTTCGATCAGCGGCTTTTCGACCTGGCTAATGACCACCGCATGCAGGTCCCCGGTCTCGAGCAGGTCGGGCTGCTGAAGATAGGCCGTGAGTTGACGCTGGACGACCTCCTCGAATGAGAGTTCTGCCAGATCGGCCGGCAGCGGGGCTCTTGGCTGTGGGAGCGAGAAATCTGCCGGCGTCAGTAGCGGCCCAGGGCTGAGGACGGCAGCTCGGAGGAGGGAGTTTTCCAACTCGCGCACATTTCCCGGCCAGGAGTAATTGGTGAGCAGGGCCTGCGCCTCGGGAGTAATGCCTGTGGCCGAGGTCCCTACGTCCTGCATAATATTATCGAGAAAATAGGCGGTGAGTTCGGGAATATCTTCGCGCCGTTGGCGCAGTGGGGGCAGGGTGATCGGCACAACGCGAAGGCGAAAATACAAATCTTCCCGAAAACGTTTTTCTTTGACTGCGGTTGCCAGATCCTGATTCGTGGCCGCGATGATGCGAACGTCCGCTTGGAGCACCCGACTGCCGCCGACACGGGTGAACTCACGCTCCTGGAGGACGCGGAGCAGTTTGGCCTGAAGCGATGGGGGCATGTCGCCTATTTCGTCCAGGAAGAGTGTCCCACCGGCAGCCTGTTCGAACTTCCCGGCGTGCCGTTCAACCGCCCCTGTGAATGCCCCCCGTTCGTGGCCGAACAGCTCGCTTTCGAGCAAATCGAGCGGAATGGCCGAACAATTCACCCCGATAAAAGGCGCCCGCCAGCGGGCTGAGTAGTGGTGAATCACTTTTGCCACCAACTCCTTGCCTGTCCCGCTTTCGCCCTGGAGGAGTACGGTCGCATCGCTACGGACGATACGTCCGATTGTTTTATACACCTGCTGCATGGCGGTGCCGCTGCCGATGATCTGCTCATCGCGCCCTTGGATAGCAGGCAGTGGACGTTCGGTATTGGCCGTGAGCCGTTTGGTTTCCATGACGTGGGAGACCAAAGCGCGGACATCATCGAGGTCGAACGGTTTTGGCAAATAGTCAAAGGCCCCATGCTTCATGGCCTCAATCGCATTGGTCAGTGTGGTTTGACCAGTCATAATGATGATCGGGAGATCGATCTGAGCGGCTCGCGTCTTCTGTAAGAGATCTAAACCGCTGAGTCCCGGCATGCGAATATCGACAAAGGCCAGATCGAACGCCTGTTCCTGCAAGGCCGCCCAGGCTTGAGAGCCGGTCGCGGCTGCTTCGACGTGATAGCCCTGCTCGGTGAGCGCATCACACAGGACCTGGCGGATGAGGTCTTCATCGTCGGCAATGAGAATCGTTCCGTTCACCACGGCATCCTATACAGGGGGGACGGGTAAATACACCTGGAAGCATGCCCCTTGCCCCAGACTGCTTTCTACCCGAATTGTCCCTCCATGTTGAGCAATAATCTGCTGGCTGACAGGTAAACCCAAGCCTGTACCCTGGCTCTTGGTTGTAAAAAACGGGGTGAACAGGTGGGGGAGATGATCGGGGGTAATCCCTGGCCCGTTGTCGGCGAAAATAATGCACAGAAAACGACCGCCAGCGTGTTTGTCGTGGAAAGGCTGTTTGCCCGGAGCATCTGGGGACTGCGCTTGAGCAGCGGCAGCAATACTCCCCGGCTGAAGAGGGATAGTCCGGTCAATAGGCGAACGCACAAGATGAAAGTCTGTCGCCATTTTCGTCGCAATGCTGAGCACCCCACCACGTTGCCTGCGGAGGGCCTGCAGGCTGTTTTTGATCAGGTTGCGAAAGACTTGGGAGAGGCGCGCTTCATCGCCCAACACGGGAGGTAAACTCGGGTCAAAATGGGTCTGAACAGTTGTCCCTTTGGAGGTCGCTTCTTGTTCAAGCAGTAGGACATCGGTAATCGTCTTATGAATATTGACCGGCTGTGGATCAAAGTGGGGACATGCCGATAGCTCAAGCAACTGCTCAAGAAGTGTGCTGAGGCGGTCAATCTCGTCCACCATGACAGTAGTGTATTTAACGGCAGACTGGTCGGCTTTGACACGGGACTGGAGGAGTTGAGCCGCGCCTCGGATGCCGGCCAGAGGATTTTTGATTTCGTGCGCGAGTCCTGCAGCCACTACGCCAAGAGAGGTCAGCCGGTCATCCCGCTGTTGCTCCTCTGCCAGCTCTCTCTGATGACTCAGATCATGTAAAACCAGGACAAACCCCAGGGGAGCGTCGTCCTGGTCGAAAATCAGAGAGCAGGTGACACGGACCGGGACGACGCGGCGAAAACGATCCCGTAACTCTCCCTCCCCTGCCGTCCGGCTATAGCCAGGTTCCTGCGCCCTTCGGATAAGGGTCACGAGCCACGGGTTGGCGTCAAAAACCTGGGTATACGAAACCCCCCGGACTTGCGTTTGTGCGACACCGGTGAGGGATTCCGCAGCGGCGTTAAAGAAAACGATGTTGTGCCGGTTATCGATGATTACCAGGCCTTCTTCGAGATATGTGGCAATATGCTCCCAATAGCCTGAGGGGAAATTTGAGGGAGATTGGCCTGAGGTGGGTCTTTGATGCGTCACTCAAGGTCCCATCTCAAACCTTGTTTTTCTTGTCAAGACGGGGTTGCCAAACAGCGCCGGCGCCAGCTATGGTGTTTTAAGATGCGAGACCCAGAAGCACTCTGTCGCCATGTGAGCCAGGTTCTGGTGGAGGCATTGTGCACAAAGGGTACGGTCCGCCTGAGTGGGCAACGGGCTGCGGTTGCGAACAAGGTTGCGAGCGCGTTACTCGCGAACTTCCGCCAAGAAGCTGCCCTTGAAAAGGAAGCCGAGCGGTTGGCTGAAGCGCATATTCAGAAATCGCCAACGGTTGATCGCCATAAGGTCGTCCAACTCATTAAGCGACGCTTAGCTGAAGAGCGGGACTTTGCGCTATGAGCGATCTGTCCGACAATCGCATTACTGCCTTGGCTCGTTCGGCTTTACGGGCTATTGCAGCAGAAGGAAAAATTGTCAATGAAAGAGGGGCGTTGATCAAGAGCAAACGGATATTGAGTTCTTACTTTCAGCAGGGAGACGCAATCGATACGGCGGTGCGGCGAAAGATTCATTCCCTGTCGAGAAAAGTCGCCCCAGGAAGTACAGAGTGGGATATCCTGTATCGTCGGTATTGCGAAGAGGAGTCCCGAAAGCGAAAATTCTGAGCGCTGACGGTTGACAACACCAGAAGAGTGATTATTTTCCCCCAGTCTGAGCGGGGGTGGAATCCCTCCCATATACAGTAAGGAAACACATCTGAGAGAAAGGAGACGAGGTATGAAAATTCGACCTCTACAGGATCGGATTATTGTCAAGCGGATTGCGGAAGAAGAGAAGACCGCAGGTGGCATCATCATTCCGGATACCGCAAAGGAAAAACCCCAAGAGGGGAAGGTGACCGCCGTCGGAAACGGGAAGGTCGGAGAAGATGGCAGGGTCACCCCGCTCGATGTCAAGAAAGGTGACAAGGTGCTCTTTGGCAAATACGCCGGGACGGAGATCAAGATCAATGGCGAAGAGCACTTGATTATGCGCGAGGATGATATCCTCGGCGTGGTCGAAGGATAATCCGGGATATCAAGGGAGGATCAGGAATGGCTGCGAAGCTTGTCAAATTCAGTCAAGATGCGAGAGATAAAACCCTCAAAGGAGTGAATATCCTAGCCGATGCGGTAACCGTTACCCTCGGTCCAAAGGGACGGAATGTGGTTATCGAGAAATCCTTTGGCGCACCAAATGTCACCAAAGACGGCGTGACGGTTGCCAAGGAGATCGAGCTTGAGGACAAGTTCGAAAATATGGGCGCTCAGATGGTCAAAGAAGTTGCCAGCAAAACCTCTGATGTAGCCGGTGATGGGACCACGACCGCGACGGTACTCGCCCGGGCCATCTATTCGGAAGGCGTGAAGATGGTCGCCGCCGGTCACGACCCCATGAGTATTAAGCGTGGTATCGACAAGGCTGTAGCCACCATGGTCAACGAACTGCGCAACCTGTCCAAGTCCACACGCGATCAAACCGAAATTGCCCAGGTCGGCACGATCTCGGCCAATAACGACTCGACCATCGGTGGCATTATTGCCGAAGCCATGAATAAGGTCGGCCGAGAAGGCGTGATCACCGTCGAAGAAGCCAAAGGGCTGGATACGACGCTCGACGTCGTCGAGGGGATGCAGTTCGACCGGGGTTATCTCTCTCCCTACTTTGTGACCGACCCGGAACGGATGGAGGGAGTGTATGAGGATGCTTATCTGCTCATTCACGAGAAGAAGATCTCAGCCATGAAGGACCTGCTGCCCGTGCTCGAAGCAGTGGCAAAGAGCGGGAAACCGTTGCTCATCATTGCCGAAGATATCGAAGGCGAAGCACTGGCAACGCTGGTCGTGAACAAGATTCGCGGCACCCTCCAGTGTGTGGCTGTCAAGGCACCTGGTTTTGGTGATCGCCGTAAGGCCATGCTTGAGGATATTGCCATTCTGACCGGTGGTCGGGTCATCGCCGAAGAACTGGGCGTGAAATTGGAGAGCCTGACGCTGAACGACCTCGGCCGGGCCAAACGTCTTGTTGTCGATAAAGACAACACCACCATCGTTGACGGCGCTGGGAAGAAGGGTGACATCGGAGGTCGTATCAACCAGATCCGTGCCCAGATCGATGAGACGACTTCAGACTATGACCGGGAGAAGCTGCAAGAGCGCTTGGCCAAAATGGTCGGCGGGGTGGCCGTCATCCAGGTTGGTGCCGCAACTGAGATCGAAATGAAGGAGAAGAAGGCGCGTGTCGAAGATGCCCTGCATGCCACGCGGGCTGCGGTTGAAGAAGGCATCGTTCCCGGTGGTGGTGTCGCCCTCATCCGCTCCTCCAGTAAGCTCGGCAAGGTTGAGACGAGCGAAGAGGAACAGGTCGGCGTCAACATTATCCAAAGAGCGGTGCAAGAGCCTTTACGCTGGATTTCTTCTAACGCGGGAGAAGAGGGGTCTATTATTCTGGATAGGGTTCGTAACGGCAAAGGTGCGAATGGTTTTAACGCCGCCACCGGTCAGTTTGAAGACCTCATCAAAGCCGGCATTGTTGATCCCACCAAGGTCGTGCGGACTGCACTGCAGAATGCCTCGTCCGTCGCCGGTCTGTTATTAACAACGGAAGCCACAGTTGCAGAGAAGCCTGAGGAGAAAGGTGCCGCCAGTATGCCTCCAATGCCTCCGGGCGGTATGGGTGGCATGGGCGGTATGGGTGGCATGGGCGGTATGATGTAGTCTCCCCTATACCGAGTCCTCATCAAAAAAGGCCCTCCTTGTGTAGGGCCTTTTTTATTGCTGTGATGGGGAAATCGGGCGGGTCTAGTTTTCGGAGAGTCCGGTGATCCGAATCCCGGCGGAATGCACTTTATTCCTGATATTTAAACGAATGAGCAGGGCGGTAATCGGCTCTATCAAACTGGCGGCGGCCAGCGGGCCGACGTCAACCGTGTGAATGCCTAGCTTCTGCACCAGCTCAATCACGGTTGGTCTGGCATCTTTCTCTCCACAGACTAATACATCGCAGTCAATTTGGGCGTTGACATCGCGTAAGAGGTGAGCGGAAATGTTTTGTAACGCACACACGACCTGGACATCGTCGCCGAGGATTTGTTTCGCCTCTTCTGTTGCCGAGCCTGCTTCCGGCATGATCACCCGCCGTGCGTTATCCGGGTCGAGCGGAACCGACACGTCCACAAAGATTTTCCCCTTGAGTTGATCTTTCACCGACTCTATCGTCTTGACGTGGGCTGAATACGGCACAGTGATAAACACCACGTCGGCTTCTGCCGCGGCCGTGACATTATCTGTTCCGCGCAGGAGGTCCTTCCCGAGTTCCTGATTGAGCTCGGTCGCCACGCGTTCTCCTTTTTCCTGTTGGCGTGAGCCGATAATGACCTCTTCTCCCGCGAGTGCCCAGCGTAGGGCCAGACCAGGACCTTGTTCTCCGGTTCCTCCCAAAATAGCAATCTTCACGCGTTCTCTCCTCTCTTTCTTGCAGCTTGATTTGTTATTGGCTCCTGCCAACTGAGGCTTTGATATACTTTTCCGTGACCGGCGATAAGTCACGTGGCGGCATCATAACCTCAACGATGACAAAAGACGAGGTCTGATCGGCTTCCAATAACGCTTGGCGTAGTTCTTGGACTGTAGAGGCCTGTAACCCCTGACCGCCCCACTCTTTAGCCAGGGTGGCATAGGGCCACGGGGGGATGGTGAGCAGGTCCTGCCGCTCGGACACCGGTCGAAAAATGCCCCAGCCGCCGTTATTCATGACCAGGACAATGGGATTGAGTTCGTGACGGGGTGCGTGCGAGATCTCTGAGCCTGTCATTTGAAAAGCTCCGTCCCCGCACAACACAATCGGCCGCTGACCGGTCCCGAGTTGAGCGCCGAGTGCGCCGGGGACGCCGAAGCCCATCGAGGCATAGTATCCCTGGGCGAGATAGCCGCCGCCTTGGCCGATTTTAATATCCAACCCGGCGAACAGCATATCGCCAGCTTCAGCCACAACCATATAGCCTTTGCGCCCATCCAGGAAGGTATTGACTTCCCACAACATGTCCGAGACCTGGATTGTCCGATTCTCTCCGGGCGGCTGCGGAGCGAGATTGTCATAATAGGCAACCTCTTCCCGATGCAGCCTCAGCGGAGCCTGCAACAAAGACTGGACGTAGTCCTCAATGGTGACATCGGTATAGGTATGAAAGCTGACGTGAACCTTATTCTCCGCGGCCCAGATTGAGTGGTGACGATCGATGTATTGCGGCTGTGAGCCCAGATTCATATCCGTCAGAAGGGAACCCAGATGGAGCACCAAGTCGGACTCCTCAATCCGTTGACGGATGGGTGCTGGCGAGATGGCCCCAATATGAACGCCCATATATTGGGGATGATCCATGGGGAAAGCGCCCTTGGCCAAAACGGTCGTCAGGCAGGGTCCTCCGATCTTTTCGACCAGGGTAATGATGTCGGTTGTGAGATGATGCCGAAATGTTTCAATGCCAATGATAACGGCTGGCTTGCGGGCCTGATTGAGACGGGCAGTTGTCTCCCGGACCGCTTCCTCAACCTTTTGGGCATCGGACCGGGTTCGAGAAAAGCTGCCGTCCCAATTTCTGATCCGCGGAGGAACGCTGACCTCCCGCTCAACCATATCCTGATGAATCTCAATATAGCCCGGCTGCTGGTGACGCCAGATATCCTGGACAACCTCATCAATGTCCGTTGCCGCGGTCCGTGGATCGTCGATGATTTTCGCGGCGCAGGTAATCTCCTGAAAAATATGGAATTGGGACTCAATCTCTCTGGCCTGGTGATGGACTAACACCCCGAGTTTCCGCTTTTCTTCACCCGGCCCACCGCTGATGACCAAGACCGGCACCCGCTCGGAATATGAGCCGGCAACGCTATTCACGACGTTATGCCCCCCGGCCCCGTAGGTCACACACAGGACGCCGATTTTTCCGGTGGCCCGCGCATACCCATCGACGGCGAAGCCGGCACCCGGCTCATGCGAAGATGTGATGACTCGGATATCGTGGGGTTGGCCGAATTTCATGAAAAGCTGAATGACCAGATCCCCTGGAATCCCAAACAGGTGGGTCAGGCCAATCCTGCGCAAATACGCGACAAGATAATTCCCAAGTTGCATACGCGCTTCCATAAGCCCTCCCTGTGGATAGTATATCAGACTCGCGGTAAGAAAGGGCTAGGGGGTACGTCAAAAGGGAGGAGGAAGCCCACAGGGGCAGAGGGAGCTGCGACGGACGGTTGCTGACAGGAGCGACGCTTAGCCGAAAAATTCCTCGACATTGCCGGAAACGACCGGAACACTCTGGACGGCATTATTCCGAAAGACACGGAACAGAATGGTCTCGCCAGCGGGCCGGCTCCAGAGCTGCTCATAAAAGGCGTGTCGGTCGGCTACTTCTTTCTCGTCAATGGCGAGGATCACATCCCCGGTTTTCAACTCCGATTTGGCACCTGGACCGTCGGATAACAGACCCGCGATAACGACGTGTTCTTTGAGCGTATACGAATACATGCCGATCCAGGCGCGTGAGGGCCGAGTGATCCGGCGTCCATACCGCAGGAGTTCGTCTTGATGTTCGGTGAAATGCTCAACCGGAATAGCCAGGGAAAACTTTCCGATTTCATTGAGATTGAGGGAAACGACGCCGACCATACGGCCATGCATATCGAACATGGGTCCGCCGCCTAAGCCCGGATTCATAGCCGTACTCGTCAACGCTCGCTCCAGGCTATACTCCCAGTAGGCATCAAAATGGGAAACCGAGGTGAGTCCGCCGCCATTCACCCGCCGGCCATTTTCTTCTCCTGCACTGGCGACCAGGAAAACCTCATCGCCTGCGTGCAGTGCCGTGGAAGGCTGGAGCGGGACAGCGGGAAAACCGGATTGGGGAACTTTTAACACGGCAATACCGCTCGCAAAATCCTGGGCCACCACTTCGGCTTCGAGTTGGGTGTTGTCAATCATGCTGACGTGCACCTGAGACGCGCCAATAACAATGTAATTGACGGTCAGAATATAGCCGTCCGGACTCACCACTGCCCCGGACCCCATACGCTCAGTGCCTAACAGCTGGGCGGACTGGTGCTGTGAGGGAACGGTGACCTGAATGGCAACCGTTGAAGGAATCACTTGTTCAATAAGCCTGACCGAAGCGTTCACGCTGTCCCCTTTATCGTCTGCGAAGTTCACAATAACTAATGCCTCACCTGTGTGAAAGCAACCCCTCAAGACCCTGGCCTGCTGACGCCTGCCCGAACGGTCCTGGGTATGCTAGTATGTCGCACTTTTCAGGCTCGTTCACTTTGGTCATTATGACGAGGCGCGGACACGACTGACCAAGAGGGGTAACCGTACCGTTATGAAACGTTCGACCGAGCCGGACACATCGACCCTGTCCGAATATGAATCAAAGCGTGTGATTGCCGGATACGGGGGCGTGATTTCTCAAGAAGCCCTCGTCCATGATCCGTCCGAGGCAGGTCGTGCGGCAGCGGAGATCGGCTTTCCGGTTGTGCTGAAACTGTGCGGGGCGCGTATTGCGCATAAGACCGAACGTCACCTCGTACGCCTCGGTCTTGATACGGTCCAGGCGGTTGAGCGGGCTGCGCACGAGCTGTGGGCACGCCGTCGGGATGACGATGGGGAAGTCGATCTGCTCGTCGCTGAGATGGTTGCCGGGAAGAGAGAGTTGATAGCCGGTATGGTCCGCGATCCTCAATTCGGTCCGTGCGTCCTCCTGGGACTTGGCGGCGTTCTGACCGAAGCGCTCGGCGATGTGGTCTTTGCCCTGGTCCCGCTCTCCCACGCCCAGGCGAGATTCATGCTTGAGGGAATGCGGTTCAAACATCTCGTCACCCAACCGTTTCGCGGCGAGGAGCCTGTTGATCTCGATACCTTGGCCGATCTCCTGGTTGGGCTGGGCCGTCTGGCTGTCGAACGGCCTGACATTGAGAGCGTTGACGTGAACCCGCTGATTGTTGTCAACGGAAAACCCATTGCGGTTGACGCACTGGTCGTCACGAATAAGACGCCCCACACCAGACCAACAGTTCAAAGGCGTGCCCCTGAAGAGATTCTTGAACGCTTCCGCCCGCTGTTTCACCCGCGTGGCGTGGTCGTCGCCGGGGCCTCCTCACATCCGGGGAAATTCGGTTTTGTCTCCTTACATAACCTTAGACGCTTTGGGTATCGGGGCGAAATCTTTCCGGTCAATCGTGACGGTGCGGAGATTCTCGGCCAACCAAGCTATCGGGCTGTGGAGGAAATTCCGCCGAATAGGGCGGACCTCGTCTTTGTGTGTACCCCCGTTGCGGCCAACGTCGAACTGCTGCGTTCCTGTGCCAAGATCGGCGTGCGGGCCGCCTTTGTTGCCAGTGGGGGCTACCGGGAGGCGGGAGAGAAGGGCCGACGCCTGGAAAACGAACTGGTCGAAACCGCACAGCAACTCGGCATGCTGCTGGCCGGGCCGAACGGTCAAGGGGTGATCTCGACGCCGGTGTCCATGTGTGCCCAAATTGTGGCTCCGTATCCTCCGGCGGGTCGCCTGTCTGTTGTGAGTCAGAGCGGGAACCTGCTGTCTGCCTTCTTGAACTACTCCGTCCAGACCGGAGTCGGCGTGAGTAAGGCTGTTTCTGCCGGCAACTCGGCCCACACGAATATTGCCGATTATCTGGAATATTTTGCGGCCGATCCGGAAACCGATGTCGTTCTTGCCTATCTTGAAGGCGTTCCTGACGGTCCTCATTTCATTGACGCAGTCCGCGCTCTCACCCGGCGCAAACCTTTGGTGCTGGTGAAAGGCGGCGCTGCGGCAGAGGGACAGCGGGCGGCCTTATCGCACACCGGTTCACTGGCGACGGACGACCGTGTCTTTGATGGGCTGTGTCGCCAGTTTGGTATATTGCGAGCGCCGACGATCGAACACGCCTTTGAGTGGGCGGCAACCCTGGCGACCCAGCCGCTCCCACAAGGTAGACGAGTCGTGGTCTTTACCACCGTTGGCGGCTGGGGGGTCCTGACCGCGGATGCCTGCGCCCAGGCCGGGCTCGATCTCATCCCTCTCCCCCAAGACCTCGTCGAGACGATTAGTACCCTGGTCCCGGCTCGCTGGAGCCACAATAATCCGATTGATCTGGCGGGCGGCGAGACCAGGGATACGGTTCCTGAAGTCCTCAACCTCGTCTGTGGGCACCCCGCGGTCGATGCGGTGCTGCACCTTGGCCTAGGTATCCAGGCCGCAACCGCCCACGGCTTTAAGGGTGGTGTATTCTATCCGGACTACGGCTTGGAGCGTATGGCCGGATTCCATGAAAACCAGGAGCGGCGCTATGCCGCGGCCGCGACCGAAGCTTCAGACAGGCATCAGAAACCCGTCCTCACGACCACCGAACTCGTCTATACTGCCTGGGAGTACGGCAATGCCGGCCCCCTGGCTGTCCGCGCAGCCGGTCGCGTGTGCTACCCAAGCGCCCATCGAGCGGTCGCCGCGCTCCGGGCCGCGATAGAGTATGCGGAATTTCGTCGGCGTTCTGATATGCCCTAACGAGAAGCGGGAAAGAAGAAGACACAGGAGGGAAACATGAGACCTGATTACACCGTTATTGATGCCGATGGGCATGTCGATGAGAAGGCCGTCAACTGGGTTGACTTACTGCCCGAGCGCTATCACAAGGACGCGCCCTGTTGGGTGAGCTACCCGGACGGTCGCAAGCATCTGGTGGTTGAGGGCAAAATGTGGCCCAGCCGGCGTGATTTCTACGGCCGACTCGGCATGTGGCCCGAGCCCAAGAAGCCGGACCACCAATGGGGCTGGGACCGCGCAGGGATGCAGGACCCGCACAAGCGTATCCCTGATATGGATCTCGAAGGGATCGACATCGCCGTCCTGTTCGGAACCTTTATCGGTCTGGGTGCCGCAGCGTCAATTGAAGATCCTGGCCTGGGTATGGCTGTCTCGGTTGCGTATAACAACTGGCTGGCGGAATACTGCAAACCCTATGCTGACCGCCTCAAAGGTATCGCTATGATTCCCATGCAGGACCCTGAGGCGGCTCGGGTCGAAATCAGGCGGGCGGTTGAGCAACTGGGCATGGTCGGGGTCCAGGTCCTGACGAATTTCGGTGGCAAGCTCTTGCACGAAGCCGAGTTCGACCCGATTTGGGAAGAAGCCCAGGGCCTGGGCGTCCCCATTTGTGCGCATATCATTTCAACCAACTCCGCCGGTGTTGATCGCTTTGATCGCTACGTGTTCAAGCATGCCTTTTATTCGCTTGACACCATGCTGGCCGTCGCCTCGTTTGTCTCCGGGGGAATTTTGGAGCGATTCCCGAAGCTGAAGGTGGCCTTTATGGAAGCCGGCGCCGGCTGGGTCCCGTGGATGATGGATCGGCTCAACGAGCACTATGAGTTGCTGCCGCAGCAGATGCCCTGGCAGCAACGCAGCCCTGAGGACTGGATTGCGAGCGAGAACTGCTTTTTCGCGGTCGAGCCGGAAGAAAAGACCATTCCGTTCGTGGCCCAACTGATCGGGGAAGAGCGCCTCATCTATGCTTCGGACTACTCGCACTGGGACTGCATGTGCCCGGATTCAGTCAAAGCCATCTATGAGCGGACGGATATATCAGACGGGCTGAAGAAAAAGATTCTGAGTAAGAACGCCGCTCGCTTATTCAACCTCTAAACGCTGGTCGGTCATATGCATGACTATATCACTCCCGCCGGCTGGCGGACGGGGATTGAGGAGGTCGCTCCGAAAGTCTACGCCTATATCCAGGCGTACGGTGAACTGGGTGTCAGTAATGCCGGCCTGTTGCTGGACCGTGAAGGCGTCATGGCGATTGACGCCCTCATGGTTCCGTCCATGACCACACGCTTTCTCGGGGCGATTAAGAAAGTGACGAGACGGCCGGTCTCCCGGCTGGTCAATACGCATCATCACGTTGATCACAGCGGCGGCAATTTTCTCTTTCGTGACGCCCAGGTCATCAGCCACACCTTTTGTCGCGACGAACAGGTACGGGAAGGTCTGCCCGTCAAACAACTCCGGCAGCGTATTCCCCGTTTTGCCAAGGAGTTCTCCAAACTCAAACCCAAGGTCCCGGACCTGACCTTTGAAGACCGGCTGGTCTTCCACCAATCCGGACGAGACGTGGAATTGCGCCATCTCGGACCGGCCCATACCTTTGGTGACGCCTTCGTCTATCTACCCAAAGACAAAATTCTTTTTGCTGGGGACTTGGCTTTTTATTATGTCACGCCCCTGGCCTTCCAGGGGCATGTCGGCAATTGGATCAAGGTTGCCGATCGGATTTTGAAGATGGACGTGGACCTCATCGTGCCGGGGCACGGCCCGCTTGGCGGTAAAAAAGAGCTGCGCGAAATGCGGTCTTACCTTATGCTCGTCCGGCGGGAAGCCAAGAAGCGCTTTCAGCTCGGTATGCGCCCCGAAGAAGCCGCCCGCGACGTGAAGCTCGGCATCTACGCCCGCTGGCGCGAGCCCGAGCGGATTCTGCCCAACATCATGCGACTCTACCAGGAGTTTCAGAATGAACTCGACCAACCTATTGACCGACAGCGCATGATGGACGGCATGCGCCAACTCCGGGCCGAGCGCCACGGCCACGCCGCGGGTGAGCCGGATTGGTGTTGTACCTAAGCCTCTCCCTCCGCCACCAGCGTCCGCGCCTGTGACTCCACCACCGTTCCCGTAAAGAAGTCCGGGTTGACGGCGCTCCAGAAGCGGACGGGATTTGCGAACACGAAATCCCTGAAATTATCGTCCGTCATCACCCCGTCTTCAACGCTTTCATACGCCTCGGGCAACACCCCGGCCATGTCCGGCACATCGAAGTGGCCGATGTCCGAGCCAAAGAGCGCGTTGATCTTGGCCCCATACGGATTGACTGTGGTGTTGAAGGCCCAGGCGTTCAGCGGGTCGTCGGCCTCGCAGCCAAAGTAGAAATTCGGTACGAACAGGTCGCGAATGTCTTCGGCGCGCTCAATCCCGCAGGGCGCGAAATCGTCCAGTTTTTCCGGCTCCTTGGTGAGCAGGCCGAGATGGGCCTGAGTCGCTTTCTGCCCCAGTTTTTCCACCGCTGCGGGCGAGCCGTATTTCTGGAACAAATCAACCAGCATTTCCTGGTTCAGATTGGCGGGATTCACATTATCCAGGGCCTTGGGGTTGCGAATTTTCCAGTGCCCGATGAGGTCGCTATACAGGCCGCAGGCCCACCCCACGCCGCCTTCCAAAAAGGCAAAGCGCAGTTCCGGGAAACGCCGCGTCACGCCGTTCATAAAGATGGATTTACAGACCGCCTCTCCGGCCTGGGCAAAATGGCCGATGTGGTTATATACAAAATTGGAAATAGAGGCCCGCATCCCAATGCCTGACGAGGCCGAGTGAAAACTGGGTGGGATGCCCACTTCGAGGCATTTCGCCCAGACCGGGTCATAATCATGCTCGCTGTCTATACCCAGGGTATCGTGCCAGATTGCATAGCGCCCAGCCTCGGGGGCTTTGCGCGCCACCGCCGGAACCTGACGCCGGAGCAGGCTCGACAACATGGCCACCTTAAAGCCTTTGCTCTTGATGAACTCCAGCTCTTCAATCGCCTCCTCCGGGGTAAACATCGGCACCACCGCGGCGGGAGTCAGACGGTCTTGCAGGCCGGCGAACTGATCGGCCGTATACATATTAAACGCGCGGCAGGCCGCCCGGCGAATTTCATCATCACGTAGAAATGGGGCAAACAGCGCGCCTCCGGTCGGGTAGATCACCCCAAAGTCGATACCAAGCTCATCCAGGCGTTCGTACAGCAGCTTGGGCAGCATCGCGGTCGCACGGTCGCGCGTATTCTTGGTCGGCACCCCCCACCAGGCCGGCTGGAGCATCCGCCGGTCGTGGCGTTCCTCTTCCGAGAGCGCGGCCCATTTCTTATTGCCAAACTGGTTGGCAACCTTGTTATAGCGCTCAACCACCCGCTCTCCAGCGACCCCGTGTAAATAGTCCATGACCGCAGGCTCAAACTCGATCCAGTGGCCGTCTGAGTCAATAACCGGATGGCTCAGTTTAGCGTGAATGTGCTCGGCTGTGTGGTGTGACGACATCGGCTCCCTCCTTTCGACTCCGCTCAAGATAGGCTTTGGCGTAGCGGAAAATGCAATGTGATCGAATTGTTCTTGTAGCAGGATCGGAGGGAGGGGAAAATATCCAAATTAAACCATAGGGTCGTGGAAAAATGACAGAAGCCGTAGGGATATTGGAAAGAAGAGGGAGATCAGGTCGTTTACTCAATAAGAGGAAGGGCAAAAACTATTCGTATCCGTATTGAGGCGAAGGGAATTTCTCAAGTCCGTAGAGTTGAGCTGACTTTTTCACATAAAGCCACGATTTATAGAAACTTGGGAGTTTAGACTCTGTAGGGATTGGCGCATAGGCGTACCAACTCCCCGACTTTAGGGCATGAATATTAACTGGACTGACTGTCACGCCCAGAGATCTCAATAACTGACAGCGCTTCTTATACGCCCGGTACAGGGTATCTACAAGCCAACCGTCAAGTCGCTTGAGATCGTTTCCCCCAGTCTCATCAACAGTAGGATAGAAGGACATAGCGCACCGGGTAATATTTATAGGGCCTTGTCCTGATAGAGCAACTGATAAGGCACTTTCCGAAATACGTCCATAAATATAGCGCCTCAGCTCATTCACGCATGTCACGAGGTCCCAGTCATGAAACTGAGAACCGATCCTCGTGTGATTTACTAGACCCCGCTTAGGTTGGAGCAGAAGGTTGTTGTAAATTATATTCGAGCAGCGTCGTTTAATACGCATGATGGATTTCTCGGCGATCCTTACGCCTGAGCTGGACAAGGAATGCGCTAGGAAATGAACCTGCTCTTTATGTCTGAATTCAGCCTTTGCGTCGGATGTAAGTAGGGAGATACCAGGAGATTTTGCGAAATTAATCTTCGTACCGGACCGATCTCCATGAGCAATGAGAAGCTTTGCACATAGATCTGCTTTCTCATATGAGTCTGTGACTATCAGGGTATCGTCAGCATACCGTGCAAGTACTACCCCAACTTTTTCTATTTCTCGGTCCAATTCGTAACATGCGACATTTGCGAGGAAAAGAGAAACACTACTCCCTTGGGGAATACCCAATGTCGGAGTTTCGAATGTGGATGCCTGATAGTCCGCTACTGATCGCGCTCGGGGAGTATTTAGAAGCTTCGTGATTAGAGAGAGTTCTCTGGCTGATACTTCAAAATGCTTGGTGAGTGTGGCCTTAAGGTAGGCATACCGGATGGAGTCAAAATACTTTGAGAAATCATACTCAAGAACAAAAAGACGATTTTGCCCTCGTATGTCGCTCATCAAGTGGTATATCGCGTGATGGGCGTTCCTGTCAGCCGCCTGACTGCGGGCATTATATCGCCTAATGAGTTTTAGTGTCTCCCTTTCGAGAGCTTCCCTAACGGCACCCTTCGCTGGCATGATACCTTTTGTTGGGATCGGGTAGTGCCAGAGGAAGTAAGGGGTCGTTGCTAAGTTGGTGCCTTCATAGCGGAAGACTCCCGCAAAGAACAAGCCTGACACTACCCTAGATGATCTTTCACCTGATTATAGAACTTTCAAATCTTCGTTAAATGGCCAACATATTCCTATCCAATCCTGTTTTAATATAGATAATTCTACTACTCTCAGGTCTGATTTGACTTAAGAGACTCCAGAGGAAAATCTGAGCGGACTCGTGATTAAAGCCCTCCCCGCCGTTCCGTAGCGCCCGGTTTGTTGCGTTTGGTAGAAGCTTCTACTATGAGTTGTATATGAAAAGGATTTTCCCATGTCGTGGCAACCGTCCTATCAAGAGGTGTTTCATCTCGTCGCTCAGCTTGCACCCGAAGAGCAGGCGCGGCTAATTGTTGAAATCCGGGAACGATCTCAAGGGTTTGGGATGTGGCAGAACCGGCCCGATGTGGAAAACCCTGAGATGTATGTTCTACGCCTTCGTGAGGAAGAAGCCAAAAAAAGAACGGTGAACTGAAAACGCCGGAAGAATACCTCGCAGAAATAGCAGCTTGGGATGAGTGACGCTTCGGGGTCAGACGTACGTTCCGCACTCGTCGATACCGGTGCATTTGTCTACTGGTTGCGTGGAGACCGGACCGCATGGCAGTTCTTCCGTGACCCGAGAAGAACTGTTTATTATTCCAAAGTCACGCGGAAAGAACCGCTGAGAAAACCACTACGCGCAGCAGAAGATCAGCGCGTAAAAGCTTTTCTGAGTCGTTTTCGGCCTATCAACCCTGATGCGCAGATTGCCAGCCGTTTTTCTGAACTGTTGTAGCAATACCCTGCTCTCCAGCGTCACCCCGCAGACGCTCTTATCGCTGCAACTGCTTGGGAAAAGAATCTCCCTTTGATTACCACAAATCTCCGGTGCTTTGTTGCCATTAAAGAGATTTCGACCATTCGATTTCTCTCCTCTCATGAAGAATAACAGTAAACAAGGAAATCACCCATGAACGACATCCGTTTTGACAAGAAAGTCGCCGTCATCACCGGTGCGGGCAATGGCCTGGGGAAAAGTCACGCTCTCTTCCTCGCTTCGCGTGGGGCGAGGGTAGTGGTGAATGATCTTGGGGGAACGGTTGCGGGAACCGGGGGATCGCGGGCTGTGGCTGATGCGGTTGTGGCAGAGATTATCGCCGCAGGTGGGGAGGCGGTGGCGAACTACGATACGGTTGCCACCGAAGAGGGTGGGAAGCGTGTCATCCAAACTGCGCTGGATGCCTTTGGTACGGTGGACATCCTGATGAACAACGCGGGAAACGTGCGGGATAAAAGCTTTGCCAAAATGGACCTGGATGATTTTCGGTCGCTGATTGACGTACACCTCATGGGAGCGGTCTATTGTACCCACGCGGCCTGGCCCATTATGCGAGAAAAAGGCTTTGGTCGCGTGGTGATGACCACGTCATCCGCCGGCCTGTACGGCAATCATGGCCATACCAACTATGGGACTGCGAAAATGGCCCTGATTGGACTGATGAACTCCCTCAAGGAAGAGGGCCGGCGCTATAATATCACCGTCAACGCGATTGCCCCTATTGCGCTGACGCGGATGTCCGAGCCGGCAACCACGCCGCAATATGCGCCGTTGATGCAACCCGAGTTCGTCACCGCTGCGGTCGCTTGGCTGTGCGCGCCCGACAATACGGACTCCGGGCATATTATCCAGGCCGGGGCAGGCTATTACGCCAAGATAGAAGTTTGGGAAGCAGCCGGGGCGCTGTTTGACACCGAGACGATTCCACAGCCGGAACAGATTCGTGAGCGTTATACGGAGATTACGGATATGGGCGAGGCTGCCCCGTATGAGAATGCCTCGGCTGTCATCCGTAAGGTTTTCAAGATGGTCAAGCCGAAGGGGTAGGACAAGTCTCGGGCGTCGTGACATCAATGCCACGCTGACGTAGGCCGACGGCTATCGCGTGGGATATCCGCTCAGCAAGATGCAACCGAATCGTCTCCGGCACGGTAGGTTTTCAGAATCTCGGCGAGGAAAGCCGTCCTCAAATACCGCCCGACCGAGCTGGCCAGAATAACAACGAGCATTCTTTACTTCTTGAGCTGAAGCGAAATGGAGTTCATGCAGTAGCGCTGTCCGGTCGGCGGTGGGCCATCGTCAAAGACATGGCCGAGGTGGGCATCGCAGGTATTGCACAGCACTTCGGTCCGGATCATGCCGTGGCTATGGTCCGCTTCCAGACGTACGCTGTCCGGCTGCACCGGTTCCCAGAAGCTGGGCCAACCACTGCCCGATTCGTATTTGGTGGATGAGTTAAACAAGTCGGTGCCGCAACACACGCACTGATAGATACCTTCATCCTTGCAGGCGTTGTATTCGCCCGAGAACGGTCGCTCGGTCGCTTTCATCCGACAGATGGCAAACTGCTCGGGAGTGAGCTGCGCGCGCCATTCCTCTTCGGTCTTCTCGACTTTACTGCCCATAGTATACGCTCCCTCCTTGGTCTGTACTCTTTGCTCGGGTCTGATAGCTTCACCTATATACAGCGAGAAGCACCCGTCGGAAAGAGCGCGGAGGAGCACCATGAGTAGCGTAAAAATCGGTATCGGCTTTGGACAATGGAAGTATGGCTTACCTGACCCCGAACTCCTGTGCAGCAGCGCGGAAGCGGCAGAGGCCGCCGGGCTGGATTCGTTATGGTTGTCCGATCATATCGTGACCCTCAATCCCACGTTGGACATCTCCTGTTTGTTCGCCATGATTGCCGGTCGCACCTCGCGCCTGAAAATGGGACCGAGCGTCTTTACCCTGCCGGCACGACATCCGGTCCAGGTGGCCAAGACCTATGCTACCCTCGACTATCTTTCAAACGGGCGGATGATCATGGCCGTCGGGAGCGGCAACGATCCGCGCGATTTGGTTGCGTGTGGGGTGCCGCCTCAAGCCCGCGGCCGTCGTCTCGAAGAAGGGATCGAGATTCTGCGCAAGCTGTGGACCGAGTCGCGCGTCACGCATCATGGGGAGTTCTACCATTTTGAGGATGTGACGATTGAGCCCAAACCGAAGCAGGGCGCGCTCGATATTTGGATTGGCGGCAAGAGTGATGCGATTCTCAAACGCGTCGTTCGTCTCGGGGACGGCTGGTTCCCCGCATTGACCTCACCCATCGAGTTTCAGCGCGATATGGAAAAGCTCCGGGTGTATGGGGAGGAGTACGGGCGGACGATTGATCCGCGTGAGGCCGGGGTGCTGCTCTTCACTCATGTGTGTGACGATCGGGCCGCAGCCATGAAAACGGTTGAGCCGTTCTTCCACGGCCTGCGAGTCGATCCGGAGGCCATCATGCGGCGTTCGCTGATCGGCTCAGCCCAAGAGTGCGTGGAGCAGATCGAGCGCTTTGTCGAAGTCGGTTGCGATAAATTCGTGCTCCGGCCTATCTGTCCGCTGCCTGACATTCCGTCTCAGCTTGAACACTATGGACAAGACATCCTGCCCCATTTTGTGTAACGGCAGGCGGAATCACGGGATGGCGCGGTTATGATTAAGGCCAAGTCTGAAGTCGAGCAGCTTGAACCCTATGTTGCCCCGCTTGAAGGGCGACGGCCCATGCTGCGCCTCGACTTTAATGAAAATACGATTGGGCCGAGCCCGAGAGTGGTTGAGGCCATTCGCCGCCTCCCGCCCAGTGCCTATGCGACCTATCCGGAATACGCCGGTCTGAATGAGGCGTATGCGGCGTCCATCAACGTCCCGGCTCGCTCCGTTGAAGCCTTTAACGGGGTGGATGCGGCCATTCACACGATCTTCGATGTCTACGGCGAAAAGGGGAGTCCCTTTCTGACAACCGCGCCGACTTTCGGCTATTACAAGCCGTGCGCGCTCCAGCACGGCATGCAACAGGATGAAGTCCTGTATCCTGCTGACTTGAGTTTTCCGCTTGAGCCCATGCGTGAACGGCTCACGCAGAAGCCTCGGTTATGCTTTATCTGTAATCCTAACAATCCCACCGGCACGCTGCTCGAACCACAGACGTTACTGGAGTTGGCACAGGCTGCGCCCGATACCCTGGTTGTGGTGGACGAGTTATATGCGGATTTCACGAAGAAGTCGGTCCTGCCGGCCGCGCTTGAGTTGGACAATGTTGTGGTGCTTCAATCGCTGTCCAAATCTGCGGGCTTGGCTGCGTTGCGCTTAGGCTTCGCTATTGGTCAGCCCGAGGTGGTGAGTCGGCTCAGCCGCGTCACCGGCCCCTATGATATTAACGCCTTTGCAGTGATTGCCGGAAAAGCTGCTCTCGCCGACCGCGCCTATGTCGAACAGTACGTCCAACAGGTCCAAGCCGCCAGGGAGTGGATGACGCAACAGCTTCAGCGTTTGGGCGTGCGATATTTTGGACAAGGCGGCAACTATCTGCTCGTCTGGCCGCCACGAGAGTGCGAGGTGGTTGAAAGCGCGCTACGCGAGCAAGGCATACTGGTCCGCAATATGCGGGGCAAGCCCGTGGTTGACGGCAGCTTTCGGCTGAGCCTTGGCACGCTCGAACAGATGCGCCAGTTCATGCAGGCCTTTGCCGAGGTGATTGAGTCGTAGCATGAGGAAAACGCACTGAAGCCAGCCGCCACCACGGCTGGCAGGCGCCGATGTCCGATACTGAGAGATGTACGCCTGCCTGTGTTGAGGAATGCGACTGATCGCTAGATGAAGAGACTTGACGTACACGCCCGGTCTTTCTAAGGTCAGCCCTTGAAGAGCTATGTACACAACGCGGAGAGGAGCCACGTATGACTATCAAGAGAAAGCTGTTCGACTATCTGCCTTGACCGTTCGCCATGAGAACAAGGATTGTTCTCAAAGAAAAAGCGCTCGACTTTGATCGCATTCTTATAGACCTGCCGAGCAAAGAACAAAAAGAACCGTGGTTTCTGGCGATTAACCCGTACGGGAAGGTTCCGGTGCTGGTCGAAGAAGGGGCCTGGGTTTATGAGTCGGCCATCTGTAACGAGTATTTGGAAGACACCTATCCAACGCCGGCGCTCTCCCCGTCGGCGCCGGCTGCCAAGGCTGAAATGCGGCTCCTCATCGAACTGTGTAACAGCCAGTTCGTACCACCGATCATTCGTCTGCTGTATACCAGTCGTAAGCCTAAATCGGAGCAAGACCCGGAACGCATGGCCCGGAATACAGACCAACTCAACGCGCTCTTTCCGCAACTCGAAGAACGCCTCCAGCATCAAGACTATCTCATGGGCGACTATAGCCTGGCTGACCTTACCTTCACCCCGTTTCTTGGGTTGTGCGACAAATTAGGGATCGACCTCAGTCCATTTCCACACGTCGCGGCCTGGGCTGAGCGGTTGAAAGGCCGGCCGAGTTACGAAGAGGTCCGGATTGGTCTGACCGGTTAGACCACTGCAAAGAGTAAACGTGTCAACATCCGCACGTCTAGTAGAGGACACGTTTACTCTTTTCCCCTTTCTCTCGGACGACGCCCCTGGGGGCGGTGGAGCAGCCGTCCCTAGCCGAGAGACCTCTGGAACACAGAGTCCGAATGAAAAAACAGAGTAGCATCAGCATGACGACACGTCTGGTCTGGGGAGTCTGCCTGCCGCTGCTCTTTGGCCTTGCTCCTGCCTCTGCCCAGCCTGCCAAGGTTTTTGTGAATTCGGCCGTACTCGCCATTGGCGAACGGCCAGTTCTGCTGGACCTCAAAAGCCAGCGGATTATCAGCCATGGCGAGAATTTTGAGCCCGACCTGAGCCCCCGTCCCGGAGCCGAGCCGCGGAAGGTGTCAGAATTTCGTTACGTGCTGTTCCGAGACCTGGAGAAGGGCCGCGTGCGCTATGAGTGGGAGCGCAGGCTGGTCTATCCCTTCCAGGAAACCTGGACATACACGGAGATCATGAATGGACTCGACGGAGCCATACTCGGCTGCGACGGCTTTGAGAGCCCCTGCCACCGGGCCATGTCAGCCTCCCGTATTGCTGCCCGCCACAAAGAGCTGCGCCGTTCGCCCGTCTCCATCCTGATTCATGCCCTGAGTCGTTCGGACTCCTTTCTGCGTCTGATGGATCAAACGATTCATGGCCGTCGCCAGGTGGTTGTCTCGTTTAATGACAATACTCAGCTCGTTGTGCTGGCCATAGACTCGGAAACGCGACTGCTGACCAAGGTCGTCTTTGTTGAAGACGATCCTCTGTACGGCGATGTACAGAACGAAGTATTTTTTTCCGACTGGCGTCAAGTCGGCAAGCTGAAACTCCCGTTTGAACGCATCTATCGGGTCGACGGCCAGACCATCATGGTTGAACATGTTGACGTCATTCAGAATGATGTTGATCTGTCGCACGTGGACTTTACCATTCCGGAAGAAATCGAGCATCCGCAAGAGTGGGACGGAGCACGCGGAGAACAGAGCTCTCACTGGGTGCTCCGTCAGATCGCTCAGGGCCGCCCGGTCGATGCGCCCGCTTCACCGCTCGCGTTGCGCGACCTTGCTCCAGGGGTGATGCATATTGTCGGGGGGCGATATCAGAGCCTGGCGGTTGAGATGGGCGAGTACTTGATTGTGGTTGAGGCCCCGCAGGATGATGCGCACTCACGCGTGGTGCTGGATACCTTACGCCGGCGATTTCCAACCAAGCCGGTCCGGTTTGTCGTGAATACGCATTTTCATAGTGAGCACGCGGGCGGGCTGCGGACCTATGTGGCAGCCGATACGATTGTGGTGACCAGCGCACTGAACGTCCCACTCTTCCAAGACGCCTTTCGGGCCCTGCACACCCAAGTCCCGGACAGCCTCCAGCGTCGCCCGAGAGTTGCGGTGATTGAAGCGGTCAGGAATGAACGCAAGTTTTTCGTTGATGAAAATCGGGTGGTTATTGTCTATCCGATTGAGACCGTACATGTGGATGGCATGTTGATCGTCTATCTGCCTGAGGAACGCCTGCTTTTTGTGGCCGACCTGTTTACGCCAGGAGCCGTTCGACAGGTTGCTGCTTGGTCTCAGGACCTCCTCAACGCCATCGAGAGTTACGACCTCGCGGTCGAGAGCATTGTCGGTAGCCGGGGAGGAGTCGGAACGCTGGATGAGTTGCGCCGCGCTGTGCGGGACAAGAAGCGGCAGAGCCAAGAACAGGTGCCGCTGCGAGCCGTCGAAGATGTCAGTTGAAAACGATTCTCCCGGAACGGACCGACAGGTGGAACAGGATAGAGCCTGGATGCAATTCGCCCTGGCACAAGCCGCCTTGGCGGAAGCCGCCGGCGAGGTGCCGATTGGTGCGGTTGTAGTCCTGGAAGGGCGGATCATCGGCCGGGGCCATAATACGCCTATTGCAACCACCGACCCGACTGCGCATGCTGAAATCCAAGCCGTGCGGCACGCCGCGCAGCGGTTCAAGAATTACCGGTTGGTAGATGCGACGTTGTACTCAACGGTCGAGCCCTGTCTCATGTGTATGGGGGCGTTAGTGTCCGCGCGGGTCAAACGCCTCGTCTTTGGCTGTTTTGACCCCAAAGCCGGTGCCGCGGGATCGCTCTATAATATTGCTCTGGATACCCGTCTGAATCACCGCCTGGACATCACGAGCGAGGTCTGTGAAGAGGAGTGTCGGACGCTCCTCCAACGCTTCTTCCGAGAGAAACGGTCTCGTCACAAGAAAGAGCCGGCGGACTGACCCGTCTTTGCGCTTGTCTGGAAATCGCCTATAGTAAGGGACGAGTTTCGCTAAGGAGTCGGAGAGGTGGCAGAGTCCGGTTGATCGCGCACGACTCGAAATCGTGTATACCTTCGGGTATCGGGGGTTCGAATCCCCCCCTCTCCGCCACTTACTTTCTATAAAGCTTTGAAATAACTTAAGTTTCGATTAGGGAATATCTATATCTCCTCCGTTTCTCTAGTCATTTCTGTTTGTCATAGGGGAGAATGCAATGGACCTTCTGAGACACCCCATCCAAACAGAGGGAGCGGGTTATCGAGGAATCAAATTTGAAATCTTTTCATGTAGGGACGCACACACGAGAGATTAAGAGGAATGCTAGGTCCTTCTTGGAGAAAGGGCTACCGCTGCTTGGCCTGAGTCTTCTCTGACCTGACAGGCTTCCCACCTTCCCACTAGTTCCTAAATAAAAGCTACCATGGTTCTCTTTATAGGAGGTCCTGCGGAATTCCCGCTATGGTGGCGGTTTATCGAGTGTAGGTGGCAGTTACATTGCCACACCTATCCAAGATGCGAGTGAGGAGGCGGACGATAAAGCGTCATGTAAAGCTTTATGAAGAATCTGAGTCGGAATGAAGAATCTGAGTCGGAAGAACAGGCGCAGGCAATGGCATCGTATTCATATACATCGTTTGAACCGACGGCGACCAAAAAAATGACGACAACACAAGAGCAAGAAAATAAAAGTCGAAGGAGGCTTCCAAAATCTTGTCGAATGTCCGTCGGAGTTTTCGTTGGATACGAATTTTGAAGGAGTGATCGGGGTACTTCATGAGATTCGTGCTTATAGCGGACGACAAAGGAACGAATATGTTTACGTTGATTTTCGTCCTATTAGAGAGCTGTCGCCGGTCTGCGGCCCCTCGTATTGGCGGCTGAACTCACTCGATGGAATCATGTTCTACAACTCCGAGGAAAAGGAAATCGCCTCAAGGCGAGGGATGTTGCACAATGGGACCCCGTGGTGAGGCGTCTGCTTGGCAATATGGGATTCTTTGAACTCTTGAGAGTCGAGAACCCAATCGGAGAGGCGAATAACAATACAGATACTCGATATGTGCAATTTCGCACTGGCCGCTTAGTTGAAGGCGAGGCCATTGAAAAGTTACGAAAAGATGATCTTGAACCGGTAGTAGGCGAAGTCCCGAGCAAGCGTCATCTATACGCTGCGGTCACTGAAGCAATGACGAACGTAGTGCATCACGCGTATGGAGACCAAAAGATTTTACCGAACTGGTGGCTTTCCGCATCATACAATGTTACGGATGGTGAGGTCGTAATTATGCTTTTCGATCAAGGTGTGGGCATACCAGAAACGCTTCCGCGTAAATTTTCTGAACAGATTAGGGGGATCGCAAGAACTAACCATGCCCAGATAATCAAAGCTGCGCACGAACTTTCTCGATCATCAAGCGAGCAGAAGAACCGAGGGAATGGCCTTGGAACTGATGTGCGCGAGTATTTAAATAAGCTGAACTGCCGTGGCAGCTATCGTGTGACAAGTTTACAAGGACGGTATATTTTCGAGAAGCAGGTGAATGGAGAAACAGATGAACGGCTAGAAAACCATAAACGGGCATTAGATGGAACCCTAATCGAATGGAGGTTACATCTGCAATGAACACAGAGAAAACTATTAGTATATCCATAGCCAAAGATTTTTCTCAATTTCCCGCCGGCCGGTATGCCGGAGACGGAGATTTCAATGGAACGCGATTTCGTAAGGAAAAGCTCGTGCCGGCGCTGAGGATGTGTGATTCTTCTGTCGTGGAGGTTAGCTTTGACGGAGTTGCAGGCTTTGGTTCATCCTTCCTAGAAGAGGCATTTGGGGGGTTGGTGCGAGTAGAAGGGATGGATAAGGAATTTCTCGACAAGCATTTGAAGATATCAACCTTAGAGGAAGACCTTCAGGACTTTAGAGATTTAGCTAAGAGATACATTCAAGATGCCTCACATCAACAATGACTAGCCCTTCACTTTTTCCTCCGGCGATTCTAGCAGCCATTATAGCATTGATTGGGAACTTCCTTATCCAAGAATGGCTACATAGGCGAATTCGGGCTACCGAGGAACTGAAAAGTCATCTGTACAACTATCTTGAACTGGCGTTGGACTATTGGATCAACGCAGACTTGAGGATGCCGAAGCGTAGCAATCTAGAGGTGAGGATGAGTGCTACGCAGCGTATCATCTCGACCGAGTTCTCCACTTTTTCGAAAAGGTCCTACCGCATTCTCCCCCTTAAATATAGGTGGAGTACGCTGAACCGCGAAACAAAACGTCTTCGCCAAGCGCTATGGCACACCGCGACCGGAGGGTGTTTTCAGCAAAGGCAAGGATGGAAGACGGACCCCGAAAGCGCCATGTTAACCGCAAGGCTCGTCAGCCAGCTTGTTGAACATATCCACTAGGCAGACGACAGGGAAAAGAACAATGGATATCGGACTTGGTATTGCCCTGCTGGCAGGTTTTCTGTCTTTTGCCTCGCCGTGTGTCCTGCCTATTGTGCCCGGCTATTTGACCTTTATTACCGGTATGAGTTTTGAGCAACTCACCGCCCGCCAGCGCTCGGCGCAACTGATGACCAGTGCACTGATCAAGAGCGTCCCCTTTGTGTGTGGCTTCTCTCTGGTGTTTATTGCCCTCGGCGCCTCGGCCTCTGCGGTGAGTGGACTGCTCAGATCAAACCTGGGTATCCTCAAAGGCGTCGCCGGACTGGGCATTATGGTCCTGGGGCTGCATCTGGCCGGGGTATTGCCCATCCCGGCCTTACTCCGACAGCGCAGCTTTTCCAAAGAGCCCGCCGAGCCTGGGATGATCCGGGCTTTTGTGGCCGGGCTGTTTTTTGCCTTTGGTTGGACACCCTGCGTTGGCCCGATTCTGGCCGGTATTCTGGCGATTGCCGCCACGACCGAAACGCTCAGTCACGGAGTTCTCCTGCTGGCGGTGTATTCCCTGGGGCTCGGCATCCCGTTTATGCTCTCCGCCGCCTTCCTGAACGGCTTTCTGTCGCTCTTCCAAGGGATGAAGGGCTATCTGCGGCAAATGGAAGTGGCGGCCGGTATGTTGCTGGTCTTGGTCGGCCTGCTCATCTTTACCGATAAGCTCGCCTGGATCTCGTCGCGGCTGACCTTTCTGAACCCGGAAGCGATCCTCGTCAGCGAGGGACAAGAAGTCGGCGTAGGAACGCCGGGTGCGTCTGACTCTCTGCCGGTACGAAACAGCTACGGTGACTATAACTTTACCCTGACGACCATTGACGGCGATCGGGTGAGTTTGTCCGACTATGAGGGGAAAGTGGTCCTGGTCAATTTCTGGGCGACTTGGTGCGGCCCGTGCGTTATAGAAACACCGGCTTTGGTCCGGATGTACCACAAGTACAAACGCCAAGGATTTTCCGTTATTGGGGTTGCCTTGCAGAGTGAAGAAGACGGGGTGCGGGACTTTGTCCAGAAGTACAATATCCCGTACGCCATCGGCCGCGACCCGTCGGACGAGATTGGGCTGCGCTATCAGGTGTTTGCCTTGCCCAGCAGTTTCCTGTTTGCCCCTGACGGCACGGTGCAGCGCGCGTTCACCGGCTATGTCGCCGAAGCCGTCCTGGACCGTGAACTCGAAAAAACCTTCCAGACCGATCAGGCTCGACAGCAGACTCCTCAGGTAAACGCGATTGCCTATCCGCTTGATGCTCTGGACGTAGGGGAGGGGAACCCATGATTCAAAGTATTTTTCATGTCAACATCAATGTCTCCGACTTTGAACGCTCGCTCGCGTTCTATCAAATGCTGGGCTTTCGGGTCGTCAACGATCTTGGGATTGGCAGCAGCCCGCAACTGGACGCTGGTCTCCAGATTCCGAACGGACAGGCACGGGCCGCGCTCTTGATGCTGGGCGACAATCCCCATGCGACGCGCATCGACCTGATCGAATGGAAGCAGCCCAAGACGGACGGGACCCCCTATCCCCATCTCGCCCATGCCGGTATCGCCCGCATTGCCCTCAAGACGAAAAACCTGATGCAGGAATACGAAGCCCTCAAAGCCAAGGGGGTCAAATTTCTCTCACCGCCGCAGGAGACCATTCTCGGCGGCGGGTTAACCCGTTTTGTCTGCTTTCACGACCCTGACGGAACCGTGTTAGAATTGATCGAGTTTTAATAAGCGCGGCGGCACGGAATCAAAAGCGCGATGGACAGCAGCACAGCGCCGGCTCAGGGTGGTTTTCGTCATGCTGTTGGCTCTCTTGCGAGCGATTCGGGTACGGTCGAACTCCGAGCCGGTCAGCATACCTGGACACTTGATGAGCCCGAAGAATCGGGCGGCAATGGCGCCGCTCCTGACCCGATCACGGCCTTCTTGGGCAGCTTGTGTGGCTGTCTGCTGATGTCCCTTGAGATCACCGCGCGGGCGCGCCAGGTTCCCCTTGCCGGAGCGTCGGTTTCCGCCAGGTCGAACACAAAAGGCTTTGTGAAAACCATAGATGTTGACCTGACCGTGCGCAGTGCCGCGCCTGAAGAAACGGTTCGGACTGTGGTCACACGAGCAGAAAAGGGCTGCTATGTGCGCGGGCTCTTGAAAGACAGTATTGCCTATTCCCTCAATGTTACCGTCCTGCCTGCGTAATATGCGAAGCGCCCGTTTCTCCTGTGCTCTGGTTCAAAGAGTAAACGTGCCCTCCACTAGACATGCGATGCTGGACACGTTTACTCTTTTTTGCAACTGGGGCTCGGTCTGCTGGGTGTGTATTGTCTGGTTAGCGAGTGCTGGTGTAACTTTTGCGGCCTGTGGCGACCACCTGAAAGAGGCCGAGAGAAGCGTTGGCTTTCTTTTGCATGGGCTGCGGACTATTCAGGGAACGGTCCGTGAGGCAGAATCGAAAACCCAGGGACAGGAGGCCATCTACCAGAACTTACGCCTCCATCCCCCCGAGGACTACGACCAGGCGTTAGCTCGACAGATTGGAAAAATCCGTCGGACCATCGTTCGACCCAAGCGGACCCTGCTTACCCAGTTGAAAGAACAACACACAGCGGCACGCCGGCAGTCGGAACAGAATATACGATTGGCCCATGAGGAATTTCTTAAAGCCGAAGCAGCGTACCGGAAAAGGCTGCTCTCAGAGGGGGCATACTGCCAGGCTCGTGAGGTCTATGCTGAGGCGTTGTCCCGCTATCGGGGCGGGCTGGAACAGTATCGAACCGGACTCACCCTGTACACCGACGCCTTGAATGCCTACCGTGAACAGTTTGTCATCCCGTGCATTCGTGGCTACACCGACCCCGCTCTCTGGCAGGCCCTTATCACAAGGTTTGAACAGGACGATTTCTTGCAGGAACTTCTGAATTCTCTGACTGTAAACGCTATTCGCAGCCTCCTGCAGAAGATGCCTCCGGACGTAAGCTGACTGATACGCAAACGCCCCCTACCAAGGACAAGCATGCCTACGACTCCTCCGACGCTGTATCTCATCCGTCACGGGCAGGCCAGCGCCGGCTTTGATCAAGCCTATGACCCAGGACTCGATGCCATTGGCCTGGCCCAAGCTGAAGCCATAGCGAACGAATTGGAAGCGCTGGGACCGCTGCCCCTTGTCACCAGCCCGCTCCAGCGCACGCGCCAGACCGCCGCAGCGTTTGAGAAACGCTGGAAAGTCCGGGCCCGAATCGAACCGGCGGTGGCTGAGATCCCTTCTCCAACGAAAGATCTGCAAGCCCGCACGGACTGGCTCAGACAGGCCATGCGCGGCCGTTGGAGTGAGCTTGCGCCCCAGTATCAGGAGTGGCGGGATCAGGTCGTTGCGGCTCTGGTCGCTCTCAAGACCACAACCGTGGTCACCTCCCACTTTATCGCCATTAACGTGGCGGTCTGTGCGGCCACGCAGGATGACCGGGTAATCTGCTTTGAACCGGATAACTGTTCGTGTACCCGTCTGGAAGTACGCGATGGCCGACTCCGTTTAGTCGAACTGGGTCGCCAGCGAGAGACCCGGATTCTCTAAGCTCGGTACGCTCCGGTCTTGCGTTCTGCCTGCGGGAGTGTTTGAAACAGGTCGAAAACCGCAGGCCCGAACATTTCCGGGGAGGCAAGCTATGACAACACCTGAAGCTGAAATGATGCTGACACCGCGTACGTCTCTCACCACCGAAACCGCGCCGGTGCTGGACCAGCATCGCTTTGATGAAGCTGCCCTTGAACGTTATATGCAGAAACACGTTGACGGCTTTAGCGCGCCATTACACATCGGTCAGGTCCGGGGCGGTATGTCCAACCCGACCTTTGTGTTGACCGACGGCGCGGGCAGGCGCTATGTGCTGCGCAAAAAACCGCCGGGCAAACTCCTGCCCTCGGCACACGCGGTTGACCGTGAGTTTCGGGTCATTTCCGCCTTGTGGGAAACCGATGTGCCGGTCGCGAGGCCCTACGTCCTGTGTCAGGACCCCAGCGTCATCGGGGTGGACTTCTATATCATGGATTTTGTGGATGGTCGGGTCTTTCGTGGCTATGAATTGCCCGAGTTGGCACCGGCGGCACGCCGCGGAATCTACCAGGCTATGGTCGATGTCATGGCCAAACTCCATCAGGTCGATTTTCGGGCCGTTGGGCTGGAAGACTACGGCAGAGTCGGCGGGTATATGGAACGCCAGGTGCGGCGCTGGTCCAAACAGTATGAGGCCAGCAAAACCGACGACCTGCCGGCCATGGAAAACCTCATGCAATGGCTGCCCGAACATCTGCCGGCGCATCACGAAACAACCATTGCCCACGGAGATTTCCGTCTGGAAAACATGATTTTTCATCATACCGAGCCCCGGGTGCTGGCCGTGGTGGACTGGGAGTTGAGTACGCTGGGCGCGCCCTTATCCGATTTGGCCTATAACTGTCTGCCGTATTATGTCCCGGATGATATGCGCGGCGATCTGACCAGCATAGATTACGCAAGCTATGGCATCCCGTCCGAAGAGGAATATGTCGCCTGGTACTGTCAGAAGACGGGCAAGCAAGACATCCCGGAGTGGAAATTCTATCTGGTGTTTTCGCTTTTCCGGTTGGCCGCCATCGTACAAGGCGTCTATAAACGTGGCCTCGAAGGCAATGCCAGTTCACCCGAAGCCATCACCCGAGGGGAGAAGTGCAAGCAACTCTGCGCGGTCGGCTGGAGCCTGGTTGAGCAAGGGCTCTAAGCCTTCTTCGGTGTGCTTCTCGCCAGACGGGTGCCTACTCGTGTCCGGCTCCACCTATTGGTGTCACTCTTGCGGGTGGGGGCGACAGGAAAAAGGCGGCGGTGGACCGAATGACCTCCGGGTCGGTCGTCTCCAGCGGGACGCCGAAGGCTGAGAGCCGATAGGCGCCCGCAGCCAGCCGCGCGAGGTTGGAAAAATGAAATCCAAAAGACGGCTGCCCACTGTGCGGCGGTCCCGTGTTGGAAAAATACGTCTGTTGCTCAAGCTGTTGGAGTCCGCCTTCGAGACGCATGACCAGTAAGAGTGTCTGGCCCGTGGGGAGCTGTAAGGCTGCCCAGCGAGGAGATTGCTCTTCTCCCATGGGCGACTCGTCCGCCTGCAACAACTGAGCCTGGCCGAAATTGAGAAAATTGAAATAGGTGCTGACCTCGCCATCGGCCAAAATAAAACGCGGCGGAATCTTGAGCTTGACCAGGGCCGTACCCTCGACAAAGTTCGGATAAAAGATGAGATCAATTCGCCCCCTCGCGCGGAGGCCAAAGGGCAGGGGAAACCAATAACGCGCACGGCGAATCAGCCGGACCGGGCCCTGAGTATAGCCGTACAGCCGGGCGTGCAGGTCTTTGTCGGTGCGCCGGATATTCAGCAGCCCGCCCAGAAAACCGACCTCAGCCTCAACGCCGATATGCGAGATGAGGTTCTGGCCCAAGTCGCCCGGTGACTCCACAAAAGCGAGGTGGCTGGGCAGCGGCGTGTCAAAGGCCACGCTATAGCCTTCGGCATAGACATGATCCTGTTGGGGGTCGTAGCGAACCAGGCCGGGTCGGGTGGGCCGAGCCGATTGCACTCCCACCCGAATATAGACAAAGCCAAGCGGGGGCGCGTGAGAGCCGAGGCGCACCTCATGCCACCCGCCCGCCGGAAACGCTGCCGCGGTGGCGCGCTTTCCTATATCCCGTCTCAGAAAAATAATCGTATCGTTCGGGTCAAACCGCCCTGGCTGATCGTCTCGGCTGGGGCGTGGGCCGGCCTTGATAACCCACCGGCCACGTCGGTCGCGTTCGTCAATCTGGAAGGGGATGGGCGTCAGCGCCGCGTGGTGGAAGGCGAACACCTGAATCTGCGAGAGGGAGAGACCGGATAAGAAGGGCAGGGCAGAGCCCTCAAGGACAATCGCGCCGGGCTGGGGAGAGCGAGCAGGTGCGGCTTCTCCCGCCCGGAGAGATGCTGGCAGGAGCGGGAGCAAGCCTACGATAAGAAACACAAAACGGATACGCTGCACAGATCTGCCATTTTTCAGCTATATGAACTTAAGCATGGGAAAGACAAACCCCAGCAGGATAACGGTTTGACTCACCATCGCCTTGTCCCTATCGACCTTGAGTTCTTGAAGGTCAGCCTGCGTCGCTACGTCCGTCGCTACTGCGGTCTTTATGGCGTTGGTTATCGCCTCGGCTTGGGCTGTGGTGAACCCCGAGTCCTCTAAGGCGTGTGAAACTTGTCGCGTATCCATACGGCTTTCTCCTTTCCCGTCGGGAGAGGCCACGTGACACTCTGCCCTGTCTGTTATTTGCCGCCCGCTTTCTGCCACTCGCCGTCAAGCTCCTCCGCCACTTCTCGAATCGCCCTGCCCAGCGTACTCACCATTTCGTCAATCTGCTCTCGGGTGATGATTAAAGGCGGACAGAGCGCGATATTATTCGCGCCGGCCACGCGGGTAATGAGTCCGTTATCCAAGGCTTTTTCCCAGACCTGTTGCGCAATGCGCAGCTCGGCCGGGAACATTTCCTTGGTGGCTTTATCTCTGACCAGTTCAACCGCGGCGATCAGGCCCTTGCCGCGCGTATCGCCCACGATGGGCAGGTCGTGCAGAGCGGCTAACTGTTTTTGCAAATAGCGCCCCTGGGTGCGGGCGTTCTGGACGAGTCTTTCCTTTTCGATGATTTCGAGATTGGCCAGGGCCGCGGCGCAGACGGTTGGATGGCCGGTATAGGTGTAGCCGTGCCAGAAGGCGTAATCATCGCCCGTCTCCAAAAAGGTCTGGAAGATGTCCTCTTTGAACAGGACCACCCCAAGCGGCAGATAACCGCTGGTGACGCCTTTTGCCGAAACAAGAATGTCCGGTACAACGCCAAAGCCGGTCGAGGCAAACATGGTCCCGGTACGGCCAAAGCCGGTAATGACTTCGTCACACACCATCAGGATATTATGGCGCGAGCAAATCTCCCGAATCGTGGGCCACCAGCCGTCGGGCGGAACAATCACGCCGCCAACCCCCTGAATCGGCTCGGCCACAAAAGCCCCAATCGTATCCGCCCCTTCGCGCTTAATGATTTTTTCGAGCTCCTCCGCGCCATTGTTCTCGCGATAGGTATACGGGCGAGGCATATGGATGACACCCGGCAGGCCGGGATCGACTTGATTATTAAAAAGAGGAATGCCGGTCAGCGACGCGGCACCGCTCGATGTGCCGTGATAGCCTTGTTCCAGAGTGACGAATTTCGTCTTTTTGGGCTGTCCTTTGGCTTTCCAGTAGGCGCGGACCAGACGGATCATCGATTCGTTCGACTCCGAGCCGCCCGAGGTCAGGATCACTCGACTCAGGCCCTTGGGCGCGATCTTGGCCAGCTTGGCCGCCAGTTGGACGGTTGGGACCGAAGTCGGGCCGATCAGCGTGGGCGCAAAGGCCAACTGCTTCATCTGCTCGGCCACAGCGCGATTGATTTCTTTTCGCCCATGTCCGATATGCACATTCCACAGGGAGGCGAGGCCATCGATATATTTCTTGCCTTCCGTATCCCAGAGGTAGATGCCTTGGCCCTTGACAAAAACGGGCACCCCTTTGTTTTGCTGCAAGCCGAGCGGAACAAAGCCGTGGACGAGATGAGCCGCATCCTGCCTGCGTAATGCTTTTGCCTGCCGTGAGGCCAGGGCAACCGAAGACGGTTTCTTACGGGGCCGTAACGGAACGACCTTTGCCTGCGTTTTTGTCTGCCGTGCCATACCTCTCTCCTTTCGTTGTTTGTAGATTCCCTCTTGCGATTCGGTCCGAATGCGATCATATACGAGTCATCTTAAAAATCCCAGACTGACACCGGACTGGCAAGACGGAAAAAAGAGGAGGAAGAATGAAAACAAAGCGCATGGGGCGAACCGGTCTGAAGGTTTCTGAAATCTGCCTGGGCACAATGACCTTTGGGCGTCAGTGCGAAGAAGTCCAGAGCTTCGCCATTATGGATACCGCCTTCGAGAACGGTGTGGATTTTTTTGACACCGCGGACGTGTATCCGGCCGGGGGGGGCGTCGAAACCGCGGGACGCACCGAGGAGATTGTCGGCAAATGGTTAAAAGGTCGGCGCGAGGACATCGTCCTGGCCACCAAATGCTGGGGCGCAATGGGTGACAGGCCAAATGACCGGGGCCTCTCACGCAAGCATATCTGCGCCGCGGTTGAGGCGAGTCTCACACGGTTGCAGACGGATTATATCGACCTGTACCAGGTCCACGCGCCCGACCCGAAAACGCCGATCGAGGAAACCTTACAAGCCCTGGACGACTTGGTCCGTCAAGGCAAGGTACGTTATATCGGTTGCTCAAATTTCCAGGCATGGCGTCTGGCCCTGGCATTATGGCAGAGCGACAAGCTGGGCCTAGCGCGCTTCGACTGTGTTCAACCGCGCTACAATATGCTGTTCCGCGAAATCGAGCACGAACTCTTCCCCCTGTGTCGCGAGCAGGACATTGGCATGATTCCGTATAATCCGCTGGCCGGCGGGTTTCTGACCGGCAAGCACAGGGCTGGTGCAGAACCGGCCGCGGAAACGCGTTTTGCTCTGGGTGGCAGAGCCGGGGAGATTTACCGTCAGCGCTACTGGCAGGAAGCCCAGTTTGCCGCAGTCGAGCATCTCAAAGAGTTTTTTGCGGCGCGTCATAAACCACTGGCACAAGTGGCAATCGCCTGGGTGCTCGCTCAGCCCGAAGTCACCTCGCCGATCGTCGGCGCAACCTCAACCGAACAACTCCAACAGTCCCTGCCGGCGGTCGAGATGAGCCTCGACGAAGAGGAGATGGAGCTGTGTCATGATCTGTGGTTTTCGCTGCCGCGTCTGCGGGACAAGTCGGTGGCGTTGCGGTAGACGGCCTGGAGTTGGAGGAGTATTGAGCCGGTCGTATTATGGCAGGACCTGACCGCCTTAATCCTCCTCTATAAACACCAAATGTCCGGCTTCCTCCTGGGCACGAATTTTCTCTTCAATGTCGGCCGAGAGTTCTATCTTGCGGTGCTGAGGAAACTTCTCCCGGTCTAGGGTCGGCCGCAGAAAATACTGCTCCGGGACAGGTACTTCCGACTGGCTTTTCAGTTGCGCAAAATACCAGACCCGCGGGAGCACCCCGGGATTAAAAAAGACCTCCTGATCCTCGGTGGACCACTCTCTGAGTTCGTGGGCGTCGTGCACGCTATAGCGCATATAATCAATGGTCACGTCCCAGTAGTGATTGAACAGAATCCCATAGCCACGCTCCCCGGCTGGCTTGTTGTGGTGTTTGGCAATCCGGGTCTCCACAAAGATCAGATTCCCGTCCTGACCGTACTGCTCAATCCGCAGCGGGTAAAAATAACGCTTATCCAGCCAATAGATGATCTTGGGTGCATAGTAGTTGGGCAGCCATTTTTCTCTGACCGTTGTTTCCAGCACCCAACACTCCACCCCACCGTCTTTGGTGTAAAACGGATACTCATCGCCCATCATCTTGATGCTGTCCGTCGGCACATCGTGCAGGCTGCCGTCCGGGTCGGCCAGGGTCACGGTCGGGCGCGTCCGCGGGAAACGAACCGTCTGGTAGAGGGTATCGACGCCGATGAGCTGCCACGAAAACTCCCAGGGGTCGCGGCCAAACAAATCGTCAAAGCTCTCAGCCCCCTGGGCGAGCTTATCCCCTCGGCGGGGCTGGGGTTGGCGACGGACCCGGCGTAACTCTGGCGAATAGACAAACAAGTCCCAGCGGATAGCCGCCTCCTGGCCGGCCCGGTACTGGGTGAGAAACATCTGATTCCCCAGGTTTTCCGGGGGATAAAAGTTTTGCCCAGTGATTTTGCGTGTTGGCTCGCCAGGGCTCGTCCCGTACAACTCGCCTTCCAGACCCTGCTGACCGATCGCATTCGGCACGTAGAAGATCGGGCTGTACATTTTTTCGGTCAGCAGATAGCCGTGCGCGGTCAGCGCGCCAGAGACATCCACCAGATTGCACGACCAGCGCGGCGAGTGGCTGAACTCCATGGCCCGATAGCCCATCTCCTCTGCTGTGTATGGAGGTGTAAACGGATAGCGCTCGGCGGGCATATACGTCCGCTCGGGGTCGCGGGGTGTGTCGCTCCGAGGATCGAACAGCTCACGCTCCGCCTCGGTCAGCTCTCCCACCACCCGCCAGGTTTTTGCCGCGGCAGGCGAGTCGGCCCATACCGCGGGTGCAAAGCAGACGCTAAAAATAAAGAGTGAGAGTAGCAGACTCAATCGCATGGCTCCGGCCTCGTGTCCTTCCTAGCGTCGCCCCTCGGTCAACTTGTTCACATCGTACAGGCTCAGCACCTCCTCTACATCCACCTCCGGATAGCCCATATCCAGCGCCGGAAATAACGACGCCTGACCGGTTTTAACGTCAACGACGGTGACGCCAAGGTAACGACTGAGATGCGCGCCCGTATTCATTTCCGGCAGGTGCTGAGCGTCTTCGGACCAGGAGTTCTGCATGCCCCACACCTTCCACAATGTCCCTTCCTGGTCGAACGCCATGCCGGAAGTCACCCGATAGGTCTGGGCGTCAATAAACAGGAGCTTGCTGCTGTAGGGATGATTCGCGCGCTTGGGCTTGAGCTCGACCACCATGGCCTTGCGCAGCTCCCACGGTCCGAGCGGTGCCCGGCCCGCGGGACCGTAATAGCGCGCATAGGTATGGGGCGAGTTCATGATATGCAGCACATCTTTCCAGCCGTGGAAGGTCCAGTCATAATCCAGCACCCGCCCGGAGAAGCCGAAGAAATCATCGATAGTCGTATCTGAGCCCTGGAAAGAATCTGCTTTCTCTTCCGCGGACACACGCCGGACTTTGCGCAGAGATGGAACATAAGTCCACGCCTGATCTGCCCGGTGCGGGTCGCTCGAACGCTGGATGAGCACGCGCAAGCCACGCATTTCATACGGATCGGTAAAGTCGTTAATGTCTTTCCACTCAAATTCCGCGGCGCCGTCAACGGGCAGGGTATAATTCTGCTCGGGCAGCATGGCCAGATAGCTATGATACACCCGCTGGTAGCGCTGGAGGAGCACCCGCTCAACTGTGCCACCCGGTTGAATCATATCCTCGGGTAAGCCCGACAGCGCACCGTGCGTCCCTCCCGGTTTGATCATGATCGTGGCGAAATTCCCGACTTTGATCCCATAATGCTGCCAGCGGAAATTGAAATTCCAGCCAATCTTGAGACCCGCGGTCGGGTCTGCCGGGTCCAGCTGGTCCACGGGAAACGGTTGGCCGGCAGTATAGTTCCTCAGGCTGCCGTCCTTGGCGAGCTGGGTTTGGCCGGCGAACTTCTCTGTTGCTGCGAGATAGTCCGTGCGCGCGGGATAATCGCCTGGGGAGCCGATGTCAAAGGTCACTTCCGGAAACTGAAACTCTTCAAAATAGCCGGGCGGCACAAAGGGCCGTATCTTGTCCATATCGCTCAGCCCTAGCGTCTCGCCGGGCGTAAACGCCGGCTGGGCGTCCTGATACTGCTGCACCCATTCCAATACGGTTTCTCGGGTCATGACGCTTCGCTCATCTTGCGCCCAACCGGGTCCGCTCCAGACCAGTAATCCTATGAAGAGAAGAACAAACTGCATGCACCCTCCCTCATCTGCTCTCTGCGCTTGCCCGTAATGTCTTTGCAAACGATCCAAGCTTGGTTATGGTGACGATTATTTCTGACGGCTCCCCAAACTGCAACGACCAAGGAGGCCAGCATGAAAACGATCTCGGTGAGCCCTGAAGACATGGAAGCCCGTATCGCCCGTTTCCAGGACTTGAAGCCCATTCCAGCCATGCAGAACGACAAAATTCCGTTGGAAGCCCGGGACCACATCTACGCCCGTACGCTCTTGCCCGTTATCTCTTCCAAGGGCGGAGAAGGACCGTTTGGGCCGGCCCCAATTGCTGAAGCCGATGGCTATTCCATGACTCTTGCCGTGTGCCCACCCAACCAAGGGCCAGGACTGCACGCCCATCACAAGACGCACGAGATTTTTACCTGCCTCAAAGGGACATTCAAAATCCAGTGGGGCGATGATGGAAAACACGAAATTGTACTGAATCAATTTGACACGATCTCAGTGCCGCCAGGCGTGTGTCGCAGCTTCACTAATATAGGCAATGACGAAGGCTTCCTCCAAGTATTCATTACTGGCGGCGTGCACGATATGCAGGACATCGCTTTTCCACCCAGCGTGGCCGAGCAGATAGACCAGACCGGCCCAGGAGTGTTAGAGGAGATCAAGAAGACCGGCCTCGCGTTTGACGCAGGTACGGAGTAGCGCTGTAACCGACAAGTTGCATAAGGAGGGCAGCATGAGTGTTGACGAGTTAGCCCAACGGCTCCAGGTTTTGGAAGACATTGAGGCCATTACAAAAGTCAAGGCCGAATACTGCGCGCATTGTGACAACGGCTACAACCCGGACGGGATTGCTGGGCTGTTTGCCGAAGACGGCGTATGGGACGGCGGGGTTGACGTGTTTGGCAAATACGACGGTCGGGAAGCTATTCGGAAGTTCTTCACCGGGGCGACCAGAGTCATTCCGTTTGCCGTGCACAACGTCATGAATCCCATCATTGAAGTTGACGGCGACGCGGCCACGGGAGAGTGGTATCTGTTTCAGCCCTGCACCATGACCGAGAAAGACGGGGATAAAGCCGTGTGGGGCGCGGCCAAATATAGCGACGACTATGTGCGGATCAACGGCGAGTGGAAAATCCAGACCCTGCGCGTCAAGTTTGAGTTCTGGACGCCGTTTGAAAAGGGCTGGGCTGAAAAGAGAATGATTCAGGATTAGGGCAATCCACGCTTTCGTATAGCTAGCCGGTTCCTGCCGTCATTCCGGCCCGGCCTCTGGATGCCGGATCACGTCCGGCATGACGAGAGCGGAACGGCACGGCTACAGCCAAGGGTGAAACGCTCTCGCCGCCTTGTTCGCAAAGGAGCAGCGCATGCAGTTTTACAACTTCCACCTCATGCCGTGGCCCGACCTGCCCGACGACTTTGACGACAAGACCAAACATGAATCGGCCTGGGTGACGCTCTCGAATAAATACTACGATCCCGAAAAAGGGCATACGGTCTACAACCAATATCTGGATCAGCTTGAGTACGCCGAAAAGCTGGGGTTCGAAGGCGTGTGTGTCAACGAGCACCATCAGAACACCTACGGCACCATGCCGTCGCCGAACATTATGGCCGCCCTGCTGGCACGCCGGACCTCGCGGATGAAGATTGCGATAGTCGGCAACGGCCTGCCGCTCCGCGATCACCCCCTCCGGGTCGCCGAAGAAGTCGCCATGCTTGATGTCGTGACCGGCGGGCGGATTATTTCCGGTTTTGTGCGCGGTATCGGAGATGAATACTTTTCCCTGGGTATCAATCCCACCCATTCGCTGGCGCGCTTTCGTGAAGCGCACGACCTGATCATCCGTTCCTGGACCGAGACTGGCCCGTTCTACTTTGACGGCGAGCATTATCAAGTTCGCTATGTCAACGTCTGGCCACGTCCCATCCAGACACCGCACCCGCCGATTTGGATTCCCGGCTTCGGGAGTAAGGAAACCGTGGAATGGTGCGCCCACCCCACCCGCAAATATCCCTATCTTGCGGTGTTCATGCCGGATGACTTGGTGAAGTGGTTCTTCGATGCCTATCGCGAAGCCGCGGACCAGTATGGCTACGAAGCCTCACCGTACCAAATGGGCCACCTCCTGCCGGTCTACGTGGCCGAGACGGACAGCCGCGCGGAAGAAGAAGCCGAAGCCCATATCCTGTGGCTCTACCACTACGGCCTGCGCCATAAATGGGAAATGTTCTTCCCGCCGGGCTACACATCCGCGGCGTCCATGAAACGCATTCTTGCCCGTGCGGCCGACTTTGATTGGGAAAACATGGATTTCAAGCAGCTCAACGAGCGCGGCTACTGTGTCGTGGGGAGCGCCAGGACCGTGCGCGAGCGCCTTGCCCATTTGGTCAACGAACTCGGCTTCGGCCTGCTGCTCCCCCTCCTGCACGTGGGCGATATGCCGCATCATCGGGTCATTAAAAACATGGACCTGTTTGCCTCTGACGTGATGCCAGCCTTGCGCGAGGAATTCAGCGCGATGTCGCAGCGTTGGTCAGCGGCGGCATAAGTGTAGCGGCAACCTCATGTGGTTGCCCTTTTTCGCTAAGTATGAATATGTATTCAAAAATACATACTTCAGACTCTTATGAAAGCAACTGTTGCCGAACGGGGGCAAGTCACAATCCCGAAACGTCTGCGTGAACGACTCGGGCTACAGCCGGACTCCATTTTGGAAATTTCAGAAGAAAACGGGCGCTTGGTTGCAGTCAAAGTCATAGCCGCTGATCCTGTCGATCAGGTCTATGGGTGCCTTGGGCGAGGAAAGCGTACTGACCAGCTTATGGCCAAACTCCGGGGTAACGAGTGATCACGGCCATCGATACCAATATCCTCCTTGATATTTTTGGTGCTGACGCAAAATTTGGCCTGAACTCTGCACGAGCAGTGAGGCGTTGTCTGGCCGAGGGGATCGTTGTGGCCTGCCCTGTGGTGGGACTGAGGCTGCGGTCGGCTTCTCCAACGAAGCTGCATTTCTCACAGCCATGCACACCTTAGGAATCGAGTTCTCGGAAATGTCAAAGCCAGTTGCCCTGAGCGCGGGCGATGCCTGGCGGCACTATCGAGCAAGTGGGAGAAAGTGAAATCGGGTCGCAGCCGATTTCTTGATTGGGGCGCATGCCGCAACCCAATGTGAGCGCTTGTTAACTCGCGATAGCGGATTCTATCGAAGCTACTTCAAAGGGCTTGTTATTATTGACCCCTCGAAACAAGTCGGTCAGTAGCGACGCTGCGCCCACGAACCACAGTAACGTCTTGAATTCCTTCTCGCCGAGCGACTATAAACCCTGTATTCGCACCCACTCATCTCCACGCGCGCCACAGCAAAAAGGGGAGTCTCATGGAATTCGGACTGACCGCAGACCATATTCATATCCAGACAGTTGCCCGTCGGCTCGCCGCCGACTTTGCGACCCGTGCGGCCGAGCACGACCGGGATGGCTCGCCGCCCAAGGAGAATTATGCGGCGCTCCGGGAGGCCGGCTTCTGCGGCCTGGTCGTGCCCAAGGCATATGGTGGCCAGGAGGTCGGGCTGCTTGGCTATACCATTGTTGCCGAGGAAATCGCCCAGGGCTGCGCGTCGACTGCGCTCTCGTTCAATATGCACGCCGCGACTCTGGCGTCTTTGATGCACTCGGCCCTGCCGGATGAAATCAAAAAATGGGTAGCTGAGCTGGCGGCCAAACAGGGCAAGCTGATTGCCGCTATTCTGTCCGAGCCGAGCACCACCAGCATTGTGCCTATGACGTTTGCGTGTTCAACTCAGGCTCGGCGCGTATCCGGGGGCTATCGGCTTTCGGGCAAGAAAGCGTTTTGCTCCATGGGCGAATCATCCGACTATCTATGCCTCTTTGCCCATCCCGAGGAAATCGACAATCCACAAACGGCCATAGTGGTGATGCTGCCGACCACCTCACCCGGTATTCGCTTCGAGCAGGTGTGGGACACGCTCGGCATGCGAGCTACCCGGAGTGACAATCTGATTCTCGAAGACTGCTTTGTGCCGGACGATGCCATCCTGGGTGAACCTATTCCAAAGATCGGTGAATGGCTGGCCACGAATGAGCCGAGTTTTAATATTCCGTATACCGCCGTGTATCTCGGCGTCGGCTTTGCGGCTCTCCAGGCGATCAAAGACAATGTGACGCAGCGTCAACCCAAAGGCTACGGGCAGTCCTTGGCCTATCATCCAGATATTCGGCGCCGGGTTGCCAGGATGAGCGCCCAACTGGAAGCCGCCCGCTGGCTCCTGCGCTATGTTGCCTGGCTGGCCGACGAAGCCTATGAACGCCAGCGCTATACTGACCGCCCACAGCAGTATGGCACGACAGTCGAAGGACAGACGGCAGAGGTATTAGCCACCTACTTCAAAGCAAAATACATTGTCGGCGAAGCCGTCGCCGCTGCGACCCGCTCGGCGCTCGAAATGGGCGGCGGTCACGCGATCTTTAAGCCCGCGACGCTGGAGCGTCTGTTTCGCGATGGCGCGACCGCGACCATGCAGCATCCACCCAGCGACTTTTGTCTGTCGTCCCTGAGCGTCCACGAACTCCAGCTCGACCCGCAGCAGCTTCAACCCCCACTGGTTCCGACCTGGGAGTAGGAAAGCCGCGGGGGGATGACCGTCACCCAACGGCTTTCCTGGTCCTCGTTGATTCTGGCCGACCCTGAATGGTGCGGCAGCGGCGTTTACGATCGAAGAGTGGGCACAAAGGTTGAGGTTCGCTTCTCCTTTCTATAGGAATGGATCATGCGCAAACGTATCTATTTCAACGCCTTTCATATGAACTGTGTGGTTCACCAATCTCCTGGCCTGTGGGTCCTGCCGGAAGATCGGATGGAGAACTACACCGACCTTGATACCTGGATTGAACTGGCCCGGCTGTTGGAACGGGGCAAGTTCGATGCCCTGTTTTTGGCCGACGTTGTTGGCGTATACGATGTGTTCCGGGGCAATCGGGAGGCCGCCCTGACCCAGGCTACCCAAACGCCGGTGAACGATCCCATGCTACTGGTCCCGGCTATGGCTGCGGCAACCGAACATCTGGGTTTCGCCTTTACCAGCTCGATCCTCCAGTACCATCCCTTTACGTTTGCCCGGCTCATCAGCACGCTCGATCATCTCACCAAAGGCCGGGTGGCCTGGAATATCGTGACCTCCTACCTGGAAAGTACCGGGCGCAGCTATGGTCGGGCCGGTTTGCCCGAACATGACGAGCGCTATGACATGGCGGATGAGTATTGTGAGGTGTGTTACAAGCTGTGGGAATCGAGCTGGGAGGATGGGGCGGTGGTCAAGGACCGGCAGCGTGGCATATATGCCGACCCGAGCAAGGTGTGGAATGTTGTCCACGCGGGCAAATATTACAAGATGGACGGCTGTCATCTGTCCGAACCGTCTCTGCAACGTACCCCGGTGTTATACCAGGCCGGTTCCTCATCCCGTGGACAGGCATTTGCCGCCCGACACGCCGAATGCGTGTTTATCGCTTCCCCGACGCCTGACATTGCGCGGCAGACCATCCAGGCCACGCGGAAACAGGCCGAGCAGAACGGACGCAACCCGGAGGATATTCTTTTCTTTGCCTACCTCAAAACGGTCACCGGCGGCACGGAAGCGGAAGTCAAGCAGAAGTATGACGACTACCTGGAACATACCAGCTATGACGGATCGATGGCGCTGTGGTGTGGCTGGGCCGGCTACGATTTCGGTAAGCTCGACCCGGACGAACCGCTCGAATATGTTGAAACCAACGCCATTCGTGCGCTCTGGAACAATTTCATACGCTTAGACCCGGAGCGCAAGTGGAGGGTGCGCGACCTGGCAAAATATGTCGGCCTGGGTGGCGGTGGCCCGGTAGTGGCGGGTACGCCGGAACAGATCGCGGACGAGTTTCAGGAATGGACCCAGGCTGGAGTCGATGGGTTCAACCTCGCCTACGCAGTAACGCCGGGAACGTTTGAAGAGTTTGTTGACGGGGTCGTGCCCGTACTCCAGCAGCGCGGTCTGATGCAAACCGAGTATCAAGACGGAACCCTGCGCGAAAAACTCTATGGAGCGGGACATGCGCGCTTGAGCGCTCCGCACCCGGCTGCGCAATACCGCCGCTCGGAATCGGATAGCGTACCGGCTGTTGTCTCATCCCAGCAGCAACAAGACGAATCAGCCCGCGTTGCCGGGGCGAAATAAATGCTGCGCAAGAGAAGAGCCGCCTGAAGACCGCGAAGGTTTTTCACGCCGCTGTATGAGTGTCCGCGTCGTTTCTGGTCGGTACCGGCGCGGACAGCGTGTATATTCGCATCAGCAGGCCCACATTGGCCCACCACACCAGGGCGACTTCGGCGTCGCCCCAGTTGTACTGGGTAAGCCCACCGAGCAGGAAGCCGACCAGCCCCAGCCAGACGCCCAGGCTCGGGCCGTGCAGCGGCCCGGCGCGTTGGGCCGCCACCGCCCGCCACCCCAGACGCAAAATCGACCACAGCAGAAACACGAACGCAGCCAATCCCAGCAGCCCGGTGTCCACCCACATCTGGATAAAATTATTATGCGCGTGCCCGGAGTGATCCGCCCCGGCGTAGCGCTGGTAATACGGGCCGCGAAACTGTTTGTAATTTCCATACCCCCAGCCAGTGAGCGGACGCTCTTTGATCATGTCCAGATTGGCCCGCCAGATCTGCGTGCGGCCGATATTAGCCTCGAAGTCGAAGACCGTCCGAGCGCGCTCCCATACGCTGTCGCCGGCACTGAAAAAGATCAGCCCGCAGAGCAGCCCGCCCAGCGCGACGCCCAGCCGCGCGCCCCGACCGCCCAGCACCCCACACAGCAGGAACACGCCGGCGTAGGCGAGCCAGACGCCGCGTGTCAGCGAGAACACGAGGGCTCCCGCCATCAGCGCCCAACCGAGCAGGAGCAGTATGCGCCGGCCAGCCAGGAGCCGTCCGGCCAGGAGCCGTCCGGCCACGCCCCAGGCCGTCACCAGCGTCAACGGAAACAGAAGATTATGCGCATAGGTGATCGCGGACGGGTGCAGCGCCTTCACCCGATAGTACTCATGATCCAAGAACTCCAACGGCGAGAGGTTTGTCTCTTTACCGACCAGGGTTTTTGCCAGATCAATGCCAGTGAAATGCTGGAGAATGCCGTACGCGGCGACTAGGCTCGCCACCCCGACCGAAACGGCCAGCAGCGTGCGAACCTCGGCCCGGTCGCGGACCAGCATGAAAACTGCCAAGCCGCCGCCGGCGAGCCACAGCTTCCGGTAGCCGATGAACGATTGGAGCGGGTCGGGGCTCAGCAGCGTCGAGACGAGCAGGGCGGCCACGAACAGCCCGACCGGCCCGTCCAGCGGCGTGCGGGGCAGACGGCGTTCCCGCCAGAGTTCATAGCCCAGACAGGCCAGGAGACAGCCCAGCGCGGTTTGCTGCATCGCGATCGGCAGACTCCAACTCGCGACAAACACGCCCAGCACGCCGCAACGTACCGTATCCCAGCTTGCCCGCGATCCGTTGATTGTCACCAATCGCCTCCACCTACATGCCCTGCCGGGTCAAAACGGTTCTGACGGTCTTGGCCAGCACGCGCAGGTCCAGCCACAGCGAGTAATTATAGATGTAGGATAAGTCGTATTTGAGCTTCAGTTCTGCCGGGGTGCGATAGCCGGCGTTGATCTGGGCCAGACCCGTCACGCCGGGGCGGACCTGAAAGCGCTCGATATAGCCCGGAATGGCGCGTCGAAATTCAGCCACAAACTCGGGCCGCTCCGGCCGCGGGCCGACCAGGCTCATGCTCCCGCCGAGCACGTTGAAGAGTTGGGGCAACTCGTCGATCCGGGTCATCCGCAAGTACCGGCCCACCGCGGTCACCCGCGGGTCGGCGACGTCCGCAAGGACCGGCCCGGTCTCGGCTTCGGCGTCGGCCCGCATCGTCCGCAACTTATACAGCGTAAATTCTTTCTCGTGGTGACCGACCCGGCGTTGGCTGTAAAAGGCCGGACCCGGTGAGGAGAGCTTGACGAGTCCGGCCGCCAGACCTATCAGTGGCAGGCCGAAGATCAGGAGCGCCCCGGCCAGCACCCGGTCGACCGCGTTTTTGACCAAAAAGGCAAAATTCTCCGACGGCTGTTGCAAGACCTCGACTAGCGGGATGTCGTGCAGCCGCAGGGCCGACACGCGGCCGACTAATACGTCATACACCGACGGGACGACCAGCATCCGCGGTCGGCCTGTCTCCGTCGGCAGGTGCGTCAGACGTTCAACCAGGGTGTCTTTCCAGCTCGCTGCCGACACCAGGATAACCTCGTCGACCGCGGTGCGTCGCAAAAATTCGGGCAGGGCGTCCACGTGGCCCAGCCACGGCACACCGGACTCGGTCGGCGTCCGTCCGTCGCTATCCTGCATCCCGACCACGCCCACGACTTCCAGGCGCGGCGCCGGATGGAGGTGGGCCAAGCCGGTGACAAACGCCTCGATGTCCGCATCCGCCCCCACCAGGATGACGCGCAGCGGACTGCCGCCGGTGAGCCACCGGCTGATCCACATGCGCACGCCGGTCACTCCCAAGGTGTTCAGCAGCCAGAATACCGCTAACACCGAGCGCGGGAACGAGGCGTCGTTCTGAAAGAAAAACCATGCCCCGGCCGCCAACAGTTGAACACCGAACGCGACGGCCACCCGACCCAGCATCCCCCCGCGCTGCCCAAATGCATGCAGATCATACAGGCCGAACGCGTACAAGATGCCGAGTTGCGTCACGGCGAGCATGGCGACCGGGTGCGCCGCGTTCATCACCTGGGCGAACGGTAAGAAACCCTCCGTCCACGGCAGCGGGAAATAGATGCGCGCGGCGAACGCTCCCACGTACGCCAGCACAGCGACGCCCAAATCCGTTGCAATGAGCAGGGACAACACGCCCGAATCGACTTTGCCCCACGCCGAGCCGTTCACGGGGACGGCAGAGCCTGCACGAGCGGTCGTTTTTTTCGAAGCGGAACACATGGCGCATAAAATATGCAGAAAACACGGTTGAGACAAGTAACGTGACTGCGCTGGTCGGCTGCGGGTATCCCTTCCGGGACACTTCCGTTTATTGCTTGACGCGCGCAAAAGTGTCAGACTCTACCCATGCCGAATAGACTATGGCGCCTGCGTAGGGTCATGTTCTATCCGAACGGGATAGGTCAACCGGCGGGGCATGGACCGATTGTACGCGTGGGCCTGTCCGCCTACAAGGTTCTGGATACTCTCGTTCTGCGCCGTAATAACCGTGCGGACTACCGGTCCGAGTAAGGTGCTGGTCCCCGGCAGAAAGCTTCTCTATGTCGCGGTCATGAAAGCGGCGAGCCGTCGCTGTGACTAGGCGCGTTCGTTTTGCGGGCTTTGGCTGGAACTTACGCCGGGTTATGCTGCATGGGAGAGTGAGGCGAGGAGGCTGACGGATGTACACAGCGGCCATCATAGGCGCCGGATTCATATCAACCGATAAACACCTGCCGGCCTGGCGCCGGCTGCGCCGCGAGGTGAGAGTCGTCGCCGTCTGCGACACCGACTGCTCCCGTGCCGAAGCGGTGAGCCGGCAATTCGGAGTTCCGGCGGCTTATGCCAACGCCCGGCAAATGATCGAGACGGAGCGTCCCGACTTCGTTGACATCTGTCCGCCGCCCGACGCTCATGCCGACGTGGCGGTGGCGGCGTTGTCGGCGGGGGCGGAGGTTCTGATTGAGAAACCTCTGGCTGTGAAGGTGGAAGAGTGTGAAAGGATAATCAAGGCCGAGCGGGAGTCCGGGAGTCCGGGAGTCGGGTGGAGGTGGCTCACACGGACCTGTTCCACCCGTCGGTTATCGAGGCTCGCCAGCGGATTACGCGCGGAGACATTGGGGACTTCACAGGGATGCGCGTCTTCTATTCCACACCCGTCACCCTGTGGACGACAGACCCGGGCCACTTCGCCAATCGGTTACCTGGCGGATCGGTGGGCGAGACCGGCCCTCATGTGGTGTACTTGGCCCGGTCATTCATCGGTCCTATCCGGGACGTCTGGGTTCGGGGCCGAAAGGTCCTGCCCCAATACCCCTGGTCGCCCTTTGAAGATTATCGGTTGGAACTGATGGGCGACCACGCCACCTGCAGCGCTGCTCTAACCTATACCAGCAAACATTCGGCCTACCTAGTGGAGTTGTGGGGCACCGACGGTGTACTGAAGATAGACATGCAGAGCAAAGTGCTGGTCAACTATGACCGGGTAAATCAGTCTCCCAGAGGGATTGGCTTTTCTGCTGTTGGTGAGGCCGCCCGGATTGCCTCAAGCGCCTTCGCCAACGGCGTCAGCTATCTCACGGGCCGTTTCCGGAATACCCATGACCGACTCATCAGAGAGTTCTTCGAGCGAAGCGCCAACGGCCTCCCTCCAATCGCCACGGCTGAAGATGGCCTCGAAACGGTGCGGGTAATGAGCGTCATCAGCGAACGGCTGCAAGCCCAGGACGACCGCAAAGTCCGGCATGCTGCTATCACAGAGCCCTCTGGACTGGATTCCCCCTCCGTATCAAGCACGGGGGCTGTTCATTCGCAGGAGTGACAATGAATGTCAACGAAACCTGAACCGCCACGTTCAGCTACCCGCGCTGCGCCAACGGGATTGCTACGCTGCGCTCGCAATGACAAAAGCGGGTGCGCATGAGAAGGGAAGAGCCTTTGCCCGCAGACAGTAAAAAGATCAGGATCCTGGCAATCGGCCCGCTGCCGACCGCCGGACACGCAATCGGCGGCTCCCGGACGCTGTGCCGGCCTTGCCGTGCTGGCGCGGGTGATGTGGGGCGTTCTGAAGCGCGTTCGGCGCTCCCAACTCGTTTTCTTGAATATGTCCTCCTCCTCGGCGATTGGCGTCGCGTCGGCCCTCTGGCTCATCTGCAAGGCCGCGCGCTGGCCCCTGGCGCTGCGGTTCTTCTAGGGCGAACTGCCCGAGATCTATCAAGGGTATGGCCGCGTGGCCCGTTGGCTGGCCAATCGGACCTTTCTGCGCTGCCCGCTCGTATATCTGGAGACCCATTATCTGCTCCGCGCGTTCGGTACCCCTAGCAATTGACGCTGGTTACCCAATACGCGGGATATTGCGACTCCTCCGCCGGCGCGGCACACGCGGGTCCGCAGGCTGATCTTCGCCGCTCAACTGCGTATAGACAAAGGGGTGGCAGAGGCACTGGAGGCCTGCCGCTCGCTGCCCGAAGGCTGCCATCTCAATGTGTTCGGACCCGTGATGCGCAACACGTACCCGATGGCTACCCCAGGGCGCCCTATGGCGACGCGCTGGAGCCGGCGGTAATGATCCGCACTCTGAGCGAGCACGACCTGCTGCTGTTTCCAAGCTACTTCAGAGGCGAGGGGTATCCCGGCATTATCGTTGAAGCCTTCCAGTGCGGTGTGCCGGTCGCCGCCGCCGGGTGGAGTGCCATTCCCGAACTCATCTAGCACGAAGAGAACGGGTTGTTGGTCGAACCCCGCTCCGTCCCGGAGTTGAAGGTGGCGATTGAGCGGCTGCTGGACGACCCCGGCTTGTACCGGCGGCTGTGCGACGGGGCGCGGGAGCGAGGGGAGGTTTTCCGTAGCAGGCCGTGGTATGATCGGGTGGCCGACGCCTTACGGGGCATCGCGGAGTGGAGAGCATGACCGGGTATCTGCCGCATCCGTTCGGAAAGCGTCTCCGCGAAGCGTATTGGACAGTACGGCATCCGGGAGGTCACCGGGCAGGCAGATGGAGTCGCCGAGACCGGGCTTGACGTTCGGCCTGAATGATAGTTAGAGCGGTCGAATAGACCAGTCTAATCAGGAGCACCCAATGCAGAGCATCGGTGCTTACGAAGCCAAGACCCACTTGCCCCAGCTTCTCGACCGCGTTGCTCGGGGAGAGAGCTTGACCATTACACGTCACGGCCGTCCCGTCGCCCGTCTGGTGCCCGTGGAGAACGACGACCGCGCCCGGCAGGCGGCAGGACGTATCCTGAGACGCCGCAGCCGCCTCAAACGGGCTTCGCTCGCCGAGTTGACCAACACCCTCCACGAAGGGCACCGATTTTGACGCCCATCGTTCTCGATAACTCTATCGTCCTGTCCAGGTGTCTGGCTGATGAGAGCGATCCGGTCGCTGACCGGGCGATGCAGTTCGTGATCGCGCGCGACGCCGTCGTGTCCGGGATCTGGTGGTACGAGTTGCGAAACGCTCTCGTGGTCAACGAACGGCGCGGTCGTCTTGACCCTGCGGATGGATACTCGGGCAACGCTCGCCGACCTTCGGGAGATGCCCATCTCCATTGACCACGACCATGACGAGGGAGTGATCTTCGAGCTGTCTCGTGAACATGAGCTATCGGTCTACGATGCCGCCTATCTCGAAGTCGCTCAGCGCCGCGCCCTCCGTCTGGCTTCCCTTGACGAGCGGCTTTGTCGGGCTGCCGCTGACAGTCTTCGTCGGCATCATGGGATTGGCCGGGGCGATATTCGGCGTGTTCTTTTTGGACTCCATAGGGGTGCGCCCGTTTCTCGCACGCCGGGAGGCAGCTCACGCTTGACGCGCCGGCGGTTTAGTCATTGACGATTCAATAGCGCGCCGCGAGGAGGGAGTCCAACTGAATCGGGTGGTGCAGCGCGATTTGTAGCCGGCAGAAGTAACCGACTAGCGCGGCAATGTCTCGACCGTGACTTTGTGGGCCGCGTGAATCAACGCCTTGTCCCGCGTCGCCAAGGGAAGGCCGCGTCGCATGGCGAGTTCCAGATAGGCTGCGTCGTAGGTTGTGAGAGACGTGGCGCGGGAGAGGCTCAGTATCTCGCTGAACGCGCGGCTGTCGGTTTCGGCGTCGGTGATGATAGGAAGGTTGCGAACAAGCTCCAGCGCCGTCGCCACTTGCGCGGCTGTTGTTTTTCCGTGTCGTTCCGCTTGCGTCAGTGCGTTGCCAAGTTCCAAACGCCAGAGAGAGGGCACGATTGCGTCACCGCCGTTGTCCCTGAGCATCTTGAGCAGATGATCGGTTTCAGCGTCGGCTTGATCCTCAAACAGCCACGCCATTGCGATGGAGCAATCCAGCACGAACGCACTCATCGCCGGCCCTCGTCGCGCAGGGCCTTCCAGTTCAGGTCATCCAGGTTCATGTCCTTCCGAAACTCAAGCAGCTTGTCGATAGTCGCGGCCAAGCGTGCTTGATTAAAGCGTTGTGCGGGTACTAGCCGGGCAATCGGCTCGCCGCGTTTGGTGATGAGCACTTCGTGCCCCTGGCTGACTTTTTCGAGCAGGGCGGAAAGATGCGTTTTTGCCTCAAATGTGCCAACTTCAATCATATCCGCGCTCCATCAATCTAGTTTGATTGGCTAGTCTATCGGGCGTGAAATGAATGTCAACGGGAGATGCTGAAGCCGACCGGCCCCGGCTGCCCCGGCCCGCGGCCTCGGCGGCGAACGCCGCCAGGGCACAACTCAAACCGATGACGAAGCTGTAGCGCATAACGCCCAGCAGGTGGTGAAACGTCATTGCATAGACGGCGAGGGTTAAGGCCCAACCGGTGACCATATCGGCAGCAATGGAAGCCCCACCTCCCAAGCGCCACCACAATTAAGGAACCGAAAAAGAGCAGGAACAACGCCCGGCACGATGCCTGCCTTTCCCAGGAGAGCAGCAGGTAGGTGTTATGGACGCCGCACCGACCGGAACGTGTTTGGCAACCGGCATAGATGGTGTTTTCCATGCTGAAGAACATTCCCAAACCGTTGCCTACATTGAGCAGCAGCATGGCCGCCGGGCTGGAGTTGGCGCATTCATTTCTGGGGCCATCTACTTGAACAGGTGCCGTGTTGATCGGCACCGCTCAAAGAACTCAATAGTCGAAATCATGCGCTCCTTTCTCGCCGTCCGCACTGCCGATTGAGAACAACAATTTCAGCAACGACGAGCGGTCTTTCGATCTCATAGCGCTCACGGATACGGTCCATTGGTCGTTTCATCGACGCGCCCGTCGTTCACTGTCCGGGACCTCACCGCGATTTCCCGCGGCAGGAAGAAGCCGAGGCCCCAACTCAAGTGCATGGTGGCGAGGACCAGCGGGAGCAGGAGGGCCGTGCCCGTGCGGCGCCGGAGGCCGACCGCCAGCGAGCCGCCCACCAGGGTGAGGAGATAGACGCCCGGCAAGACCGCCGCCCATGAGACCCCCGCCAAGGCCAGGATTGCCGAGAGTGCCAACCCCAGTACCAGCAGTGGGGCCGCAAGATGGCGGGACCGTAGCGAACGCGGATGCCGTTTGCTCATGAGGATTCTGTTTGATCAGGGAACGCCTGTCCCTCTTCGCCGCTACCTTGCCGGACATTCGATCAATATCGCCTTTGAGCGAGGGTGGTCGAATCTCCCCAATGGTTTGTTGTTTGAGAAGGCGGAGGAAGAGGGCTATGAGTTGCTGATTACCACGGACCAGAAGCTCCAATACCAGCAGAATCTCGCCGACAGAAAACTTGCGGTCCTGGCTCTGCTTTCGACTTCACAGCCACGCATTCAACATCGCGTTGACGACACCCAGGCGGTTGTCGACGCGATGGGTCCGGGTGACTTCAGGGAAGCTGCGATTTGAGAAGACTCGGATCGAAGCCTGGCGCCGAGATCGACTGCGGCCCACCCGCCGTCCCGGCACTCGCCGGCTTTACCGACGTCATCACCGATCAATGTGTGGTAGCCTGAACCCAGGATTCGGGCTAGAATCACGCGACCACGAATACTATAGCGCGAGAACAGATCATAGAGGAACAGCTACCATGCCCCCGGAACCCCCAGGTCAGCCGTCGCCCCACCGCTCCGAAGAGGACTGGCCGGACAAAATCGACCTCCACCGGCACCTGCTCGTGCCGCTCTCCTGGTGGCGGGAGATCGTCCTTGCTGGCGTTCTGCTTACGACAGTCAGTCCTGCCATAATTACCTTGATGTCGCAGCATACGGCTGTGGCCACGGTGATAATTATTCCCGAGACCTCGAAACTGAGAGGACTGCCCGCCTTTACCTCCAGGCAGGCCGCGATGGTCGGTCTCGTCTACCACGGTCAGGTGGCTGCGGCTGTGCTCCGGCGCCTGGGCGGACAGTTAAGGGAAGAGGAACGGAGCGTGTCTTGGCTGATGAGCACCGTCTCCGCCGAACTGGCCGAAGCCCAAAACAGAAACAATCTCAGCGACATGGTCCGTATCAAGGTGACCGCCGACTCACCGGAGAAAGCGCGGACCATCGCCGGTCTCTGGGCCGAGGAGTACGTGCGGGAGGCCAATCTCTTGCAATATGCGCCGGAGCAACAGCGCAGGGCGATCAAGGAGGAGCTGTCCGAGACGCTGGACGCGTACACGGTCGCCCAAGCGGAGCTGGAAGCGCATGTCGCCCGCAACGAATTCAACAGGATGGGTCGGCGGATACGGGAAAAGATAAGAGAGATTCAAGAGATCGCGGAAGTGCGACGGATAGCGCAGACCGACCTCTATTCCCGCCGGCAAACGCTCTACAGGATTCTCGCCGACGCCCAGGGACTGCGCGAGCAAATTGAGGCCGGCGGCGAAGCGGGCGTCAAGTCGAACGGGCTGGCGATTCTGTTGCTCAAGGCCAGCGCATTCGCCTATGCCACCGGTTCGCACGCGGGCTGGGAGTTTGCGCTTGACGACCTGGGCGCGATGCACGCTAATGTGACCCACCAGCGGACCGATGTCGAGGCCTTCATTCAGGCGCTTCAAAGCCAAATTGAGCGGGTCACGGCAGCAATCAACACTCCCTCCGAGAGTCGGCCCGATAATGAGAGCGTGTTGGGTTTGACCTTGAGCGGCGAGTTGATCTCACAACGCATCTCGAAGCTGGAGACCGACCTTCAGGCGCTGCGCCTCGCAGGGGAAGCGGCAAACGCCGAGCGCAGCCGACTCGTCTCGAAACGAGACCTGCTGGAGGACACGCTGGCCTCCCTGGAAGGGAAAGCCGCGGAGATAAGCATTGAGACGGCCTCCGCCGACCAGAGATTCCGCTTGGGGTCCCCCGCAGTAGTCAATAGGAACACCGTTCCTGTCTTCCTGCTGGTAATTCTCTCAGGCATCATCGGATTGATTGGGGCGATATTCGGGGCGTTCTTCTTAGACTTCATGGGTGTGCGACCGTTTCTCGCACGCCGGAAGGCAGCCTAGGATCGACGCGCCGGCTCGCTTGGCTTGAGTCGCGCCGCCGTGGCGAGCCATCGCCTATAGGGCCTGTAGTGTTTACATCATTGCTTTGCAGATGTAAATTAAGAATGTCCCGGCAGGAGAAACTGACCCATATGTATCGCTCACAGATCTCATTGGAGCCGGAGCGGCGCCGCCGCCTCGGTGAGGAAGCGCGTCGGGCTGGCATCAGCATGTCGGCGCTGATTCGCCGACTCGTGGACACGTACTTTAGTGGGAGTCCGTCTGCGGCGGACGACCCTTTGGAGTCCATCGTCGGCATCGGCAGCGGAACCGGAGAACCCGTCGGTCGCGCCCATGATCGCTACCTGTACAACAGGGATGTCCCATGACGCGGGTTTTCGTGGATACCGGTGCGTGGTCGATGCCAAGGATCCGGATCACGCTCGTGTGGTTGAATGTGTGCACGCGCATCGCGACCGTCTGGTCACGAGCAACTACATCTTCGACGAGACGCTTACGCTGGCGCGCTATCGGCTTGGATGGCAGGTCGCCCATCGTTTGGGTGAACGGCTGCGCGACGGCCGCCTGACCCGCTTGGAACGGGTGGCACCGCGAGACGAGGAAGCGGCATGGTCAATCTTCTCCCGCTATGACGACAAAGCGTTCAGCTTCACCGACTGCACCAGCTTTGCACCGGTTCGCCACCTGCAACTGCAACTGTGTCTCACCCTTGACGCCGATTTCCGCTCTTTCGGGCTCAACTGCGTTCCTTGAGTCTGCCGATAGTCGCATCTCACGCTTGACGCGTCTGCCGTCTGGTCATTGACGATTCAATCGCGCGCCGCGTGGGGGTATCTGGCTGAAGCGGGCCGCTGCCCCGGCCCCGGATCGGCCCGCGGTCTCCGCGGCGAACGCCGCTAGGGTGCAACTCAAACCGATGACGAAGCCGTAGCGCATAATGCCCAGCATGTGGTGAAAAGTCATGGCATAGACGGCGAGGGTCAAAGTCCAACCGGCGGCGATATCGGCGGCAAGGGAATGCCCACCCCCCAAGCGCCTCCACAATAAGGAGCCGAGAAAGAGCAGGAACAACGCTAGCGGCACGATGCCCGCCTCTCCCAGGAGCAGCAGGTACGTGTTATGGACGCCGCACTGACCGGAGCGCGTGTTGCAATCGCCAAGGGCGGTGCCTTCCATGATGGAGAAGGTGCCCAAACCGTTGCCGAGAATGGGGGACTCCGCCATGCGCTGCAGACCGATTCGCCACAGGAACAGACGCTCTCGACTGACGCCCGATTCCACAATTGACAGTATCCGGTCGCTCTCCCTCTGCGAGAAGAACGGTACGCGGTCGGAGACGCTGACCGTGAGGGCCACAACGCCTACCGTGCCCGTGAAGAACAGCCAGACGATAAAGGATCGACGCAACGACAGCAGCAAGAAGAAGAGGGAAATCAGCCCGAGGCTGACGATCGCGGTCCTCGAATTGGACAGAATCGTGGCCGTAACGCTCAAGACCAGGACCGTGCCGGCCAGCTTCCGATGCCGACGTACGGCGATCAGCGCCAGCGCCAGCGTCAACGTCAGGCAACCCATATAGCCGGCGTCGTTCGGGTCCTGGAAAACGCCGGAGAACCGGCCGGCGGCGCGGTCGGGCAAAAACGTCCACAGGTCGTGGAGCCACGGGGACGCGAGTATGAGGATGCACGTGACGCCGAGGATGCATAAGAGCCCCTTCGCCAGCCCCTCAACCCCGGTCTGGTGCAGCACCAGCGATCCGCCAACTGCCGTCGCTACGATGACCACGCTAATGCCACTGTATTTCAGTATGTATTCAAGCGGGTACGACCCGCCGCCGGTGGCCATGATCGAGCCGATGACGATACAGGATACCAAGGTCCCCACGATCAGAAAGCCGGGAGCGCCCAGTGTCCGCTGCAAGGGAACGCGGAAGGCAAGATTTGCCAAGAACAGGTAGCTGGGCGCGAGCACGAACGCGATGGCCCACTGCAGCGCCTCAAGCCCGGTCAGCTCGGGAATGGCGCCGATGTTGAGCAGCAGCATGGCCGCCGTCAGCCAGAATACGAACCTGACTGATGGATTTGATGGCCGCCGGGCTGGAGTTGTCGCATCCATTTCTGGCACTGCCTACTTGAACAGTTGTCGTATTGGTCGGCGGCGCCCAAATAACTCAATCCTCGAAATCATGCGCTCCTTTCTCGCCGGTCGTATTGCCGATTAAGAACAACAATTTCCGCAACGGCGGACGGTCTTTCGATCTCATAGCGCTCACGGATACGGTCCATTGGTCGTTTCATCGACGTGCCTGTCGTTCACTGTCCGGGACTTCACCGCCCTGGCGAGCGGCAGGAAGAAGCCGAGACCCCAGGTCAAGTGCATGGTCGCCAGCACCAGCGGGAGCAGGAGCGTAGCGAAGGTGCGGCGTCGGAGGCCGACCGCCAGAGCGCCCACTCCCAGGATGAGGAGGTAGGCGAGCGGCATCACCGCCGCCCACGCACTGCCCGCCACGGCCAGGCCGGCCGAGAGCACCAACCCCAGCACTATCAGCGGAGCGGCGAAGTGCCGGGGCTGCAGCGAGTATGGATGCCGCCGCCACACCTGGGCCTTCATCCGGCCATAGTTGAAATACTGCTTGGCGAGGGCGCGGAGCGTACTGCGAGGGTGGTAGGTGACCACGAGGTTGGGATCAAACCACACTGTCTCCCCCCGTTCCCGTAGCCGGTAGTTGAGTTCGTAGTCTTCGTTGCCGTACAAGGTGGGGTCGTAGCCACCCACCGCATCCATTACCTCGCGTCGGAACGTGCCCAGAAAGACGGTATCCACCGGCCCCGCAAAGCCACCCAGCCGGTAGTGCGCATCCCCGGCCCCAAGGGGTGTAGTCATCCCTATCGCCACGCTCCGCTCGAAGAAGGTGGTCCCGACCGGCTGCTGTCTGCCACCGACATTGGCTGCCCCCGTGCGGACCTGCGTTTCGATGGCTCGCCGGATATAGCCGCGTGGGAACCACGTATGGGCGTCGCAGCGTACGATCACACGCCCCGTCGCGATCTGCAGTGCCGCGACGAGGCCGGAGACGGTAAGCTGGCTGGGGTTGGGAATCAGCCGCACCGACGGGTACTGTCGCCGGACTATCTCGGCGGTAGCAGGGGTGTCGGAGCCGTCGGCGACGATCACTTCGACTGCCCCCGCATACTCCTGGATCAGCACAGAGTCGAGCGTCTCCGCTATGGTTGCTTCCGCGTTGCGGGCCGGGATGATGACCGATACCGAGGGGTGATAGGTCTTGGGTGGGTGTGTTCGTGTGTTCTGAGACCAGTGATGCTTCTCTCTTCTACGGCGCGGACGGACACACATCCACACCCTGCGGTACTCAACGATGTGTTCGTCCGCAACCATCTGGTCGCTATATTCGAGTTCAACCTTTCTTCGCCCGGTGGAGCCGTATCGGTCTCGGACATCCGCCTCCGTCAGAATATGTTCGATTGCCGTCACCAACTTGTCCACGTCCCGGGGGGGGACGAGAACGCCGTTCACACCGTCCTCCACTACCTGCATGATGCCCGGCAGCTTGGTGGTAACGATCGGCTTTCCCATAGCGGCCGCTTCCATAAGAACCTTCGGTATGCCCTCGGCGTAGTAAGTCGGATGGACAAGCAGGTCGGACACGGCAAGGATGGTTGTGACGTCGTCGCGGTAACCGATATAATTTACGGACCTCTCGCCGCTCCAGGCCTCGATATCTTTGTCGGTTACCGATTCGGGATTCCCTTGGTCAGGCTCACCGATCAGGAGGAAGCAGACGTCCGGTCGTCGCTTACGGACTAGGCGCGCCGCCTCAATATAGTAGGTGACGCCCTTGGGGTAGAGCAGGCGCGAGATCATGCTGACCACCAGCATCCCCGGTTCTATCCCCAATTCCGCCTTGGCTCTCTCTTGGTCGCTGGCGGACACCGCGTCGGGGCGGAAGGCTGTAAGGTCGACTCCAACCCCTCCCTGGATCACCCGCCCTTTCGTGCGTAACGAATCCGCCTTCAGCAATGTGTCAAAGTCATTGTGTGTTTCGAAAGTAATGCAGTCGCTCAGCTTTAAGACCTGGTGATACAGTAGCCACACGGATCGACGCAAGACCCAGCGCACCAGGCCAGTACCCAAGAACGGATACCCCAGGCCCATGACTCCACCGAATACGGCCGGGATGCCGGCCAGCCGGGCCGCAATAATGCCATACAAGTTGGGCTTGATGGTGAAGTGATGGGTCAGGTCGACCTTGAGCCGCCGGTAGATTTTCACCAACTCGATTATCTGCCTGAGGGCGGACAACGGATTCCAACCGCGGCGCTTCAGTTCCCAGGGGATGAACACCGCGCCTATCTCCTCTATGTTTGCCACGAACCGACCACGCGGGGCGATGACGTACACGATGACGCCCAGCTCCCGTAGCCTGCATATCAACCGCGCCCGGAACATGTAAATGTTGGCATCCGAATTGGCGACTAGGGCCACCGACCCGGGAAAGTCGTTCATCTCCTGGTCTTGTCGTTCAGCAGTTGGTCGAATCGGGTTTCCCACTGGTCCAGAGATCCTTCCTTGGTCAATCGTGATCCTTCCTTGATCAATCGTATAGGTATTCAGGACAGGTGCCAACTGCTTGGTGCCCGGAGGGTGACGCTTAGTCTTTCCTCGTCACGATATGCGCTCCGCTGGTGGTGAGGTCGTCTTCCGACAGCGTTTTGAATTGCCCGGCCAGTTCGGAGCGGGAGATGGCCGACGGCTGCCGGGTTCTGATGTCTGCCAGGACTGTATGGCCGTATTTTTCCAGCAGCCGCAGATGGGTTGAATGGGGTTCCCGGTTCAGCGGATACGGTCTTCTCCCCCACAGCAGATTCCAGGTGAGGCCGGAACAGGTCCAGTGAGCGTTCCACCGAGAAGAGGTTCCGTGGCAACGATAGTCGATCTTATGCGGTGCCATTCCGCCCGGACGCAGCCAGTGGTGAATTGCCCGGTACATTCCTTTCAGATCGTCGATATGCTCCATAACGGCATGGGAAATGACCAGATCGGCGAATTCGGCCATTTCGCGAGGGTCCTGCGGGGGGGGAAGTATTTGGTGCATGCGTTATCGTCATCCTGCATCAACAGGGCGTTCCGTATCTCCTGCAACTTATTATCATTGAGCGTTGGACGAATGACTCCCGCGTCAATCAGATATGCCGGGAAGTCATAACCCGCCAGATCTGCATTCATCGGGGGAATTCTTTGTCGTCGGCTATCGGCGCTTGCCCGGGCGAACAGGGCGACCAGTTCGCCCAGCACCGGCAGGTTGTCCGCCAAATCAGTCAGCTTTACCGCATCGACAGCGATGTAGCGTTCTACGCCGGACAACAGGGCGGCGATGCCGATTCCCAGGGAGTCGCCAGGGCCTATCTCTACAACCGTCCTGGGCCGAGACGCCAGGCCGTTGTTGTACAAGGTCAGGAGATGTTGCATCCAGACCGAGTAGCAGTATCCAGCCGATGCTTTCTGTGGATACCGACGCCGTGACCACTGCCGAGACAACGCCGGCCAGCCGGGAAGGTAAGACCCTAGGCCGATGACAGTTGCCCTGAATCGGTTGCGACTCATTTCCATATTGCTTCATATCTCCTACCAGGGCCTTTCCAAAGTCATCGCCAAACCCTTCGGCTTTGCTCAGGACGGGCCTGTCATTCTGAGCACTTCGGCAAGCTCAGTACAGGCTCCGTCGAAGAATCTCAGCTATGGTAGAGAGACCCTTCGCTTCGCTCAGGGTGACACTGAAAATGCCATACCCTCATCTCCGGGCCTTGCCTTCCAGCAGTTGACCAAACAGGGCTTCCCACTGGTCCAGAACCGCTTCATGGGAGAACTCGGAGCACACACGCTGGTATGCTCGTTCGACTATGGCGGATTTAGCCTCTGAAGGGAGTTCCATTAGTCGGATCATCCCATCCGCCAGTACTGCATGATTTCCAGGCGGCACGACGACCCCCGTCTCTCCATTGGCAATCATCTCGGGAACGGCTCCGACCGAAGTCGCCACCACCGGCCGGCGCGCCGCCATCGCCTCCAATACGACCACCGGCATACCTTCCCATGCCGAAGACAACACCAGCGCGTCGCAGGCCGCGAACAGTTCCGGCAGGTCCTGCCGCAGTCCGAGCAGCGAAACCCGTTCGGACAGTCCCAGCCGTTGAATCATCGACCGAATCTCGCCCTCCAGCGATCCCTGCCCGGCAATGAGTAGGGATGCCTTGGGGTGTCGCCGGGACACCTCGGCGAAGGCGTTCAGCATATTGGGGTAGTCCTTCTGGACGTGGAGCCGGCCCGCCGCCAGCCAGAGGAACCGGCCTTCGGGGACGCCCAGGTCTCTTCGCGTACGCTCCCGGCTGCACACCGCCTCGAACCGGGCGATGTCTATGGAATTGGGTATGACATGCGTATGGGACGGCTTCACGACTCCCCGGTGGCAGAGTTCGTCCATTACACCTTGTGACTGTACCGTCACCGCGTCCGCGAGTCCATCGGTAATTCCCAGCAGACGCTCCCTTGCCGCACCATCACGTTCGCTCCGAAAGCACGACACTATCGCGGGCCTCCCCAGGAGCGGCCCCAGAAGCCGTGAGGTCATCATGCCGTGGAACATGAATCCGACCAGCAGGTCAGGCTTGGCGCGTCTGATAGCCGAGGCTGCCCAGAGCAGGCTCGCATACTTCATGATGCCTGTGGATGCGTTCAAGGTCACGGCCCGGACCCCGGGGTCCAACTCCCAGCGTAGCGACCTCTCCGAGAACGGCAGATACGAAACAACCGTAACCCGCCATCCCCGGTCCGCAAGGTCGTTGGCAAGGCCGACAAGCTGATTCTCGGCGCCGCCCCGTTCCAGGCCGCTGATTATGAACATCACGTGTCTAGGCACCGTTCTCCCTTTCGTCATGCCGACGCAAGAATGTCATTCCCCTGTTTGCACAGGGGTAGGCTCTCAGGCAGGTTATAAAAGGGAGAATGACCAGGGATTTGTCGGCAATCATGAACGAATTGGAAAGAGAGAACATGCTGTGAAAATACGAAATGTTGCAATGAATAATCGGAAACTCGAATTCACCATTACCACTCGTTCGGGCGCTGTATATATATTTCCATACTCGGAGGCGGAGCCACGTCCAAAGCCTGATAATCGCATCAAAAAGCTCTTTGTCGATAAGGAACTTGGCAGCGAGGCGTTCACGTATCTGCTGGAATCGGGTGAAGAGGGTTCTGTTCACCAATGGAACAAGTACTGGAATATAACAACGACCCGACTTATTTTGCGGAATTGCTGACGTACAGGTTGTCTATTGAGGCTCAGCAACGCGTTGAAAAGAGCGCCCTGAGCCGGCGTCAAATAGCCAAGCGTCTGGCGACATCCGTCCCTCAACTATACCGATTATTGCACCCCACCAATTCCAGGAAGTCCATTAAACAATTGATTGCCCTGTTGCATATCCTGAACTGCGACAGGGATTTGGTGATTAAGAACAAGAACGCAGCATGAAGTGGGAAGGGGGGAAATGGTCGGTGGCGGTCTGCCAGTGCTCCGGTCGCGTGCGATAAAGTGGGCATGGCGCATACGTTCTTCTGGCTAGGCGGTCGGTGTGGGCTGGGCAGTGCGTTCAATCAGCGTCCGCAAGGCTTCCCCCTGTTGGCGGAAGGCGACCATGCTCTCGGCGTGCTGGCGCGCAGCGTCTTCCCCTTGCTGGCGTAAGACGGCCATCGTTTCTTCGTGCCGGTCCTTGGCTTCCTGGTGCTGGTTGTCTCGGGCGGTGGAGGCTTTCCACATCAGCCACAAGCCGCCGGCAATCAATGCCGACTGGAGGATGCTCACACCCACTTGAGCGCCGGCAATCCATAAGCCGGCGTGCTGGAGGGCTAAAGTGGCGGTTTCATAGTTGGTCATTTTGCGTGTTCCTGTCCATTGTTACTCTTCCAAAAATCGCCGCATAATATAATATGCCCAAGCACCCGTACACCCTCCCGCCAATATAGCCTAACCCGCCACCTCTCTGAACAGCGCTTCATACGCATCGGCGGCGCGTTCGCAGGAGAACCAGGCAGCATGGCTGCGGAGCGTTTCTTCCGGGGCCCGATCGCCTTGCAGCGTCTTGACCATCGCCTGCACCAGGGCCGGAACATCACCCACAGGTGTCAGTTCGCCCAATCTCCCACCTTCCAGTATCTCTCGCGGCCCGTGGGGCGTGTCGGTGCTCACCACGGGCGTGCCGCAGGCCAGGGCTTCGAGGATTACCGTCGGCAATCCCTCCCGACGAGAGGAAAGGGCGAACAGACCCGCCCGGCGCATATAGCGAAAGGGGTTCTCGTCGAAATCCACGAACCCCAGGTCGCTCTCTACGCCGCTGGCCCGCGCCTGAGCAATCAGCCCGGCCCGGTACGGCTCTGAAAGGCTCCCCATGATGACCAGCCGGGCATTGACGCGACCGCGGACTCGGCCAAATGCCTCGACCAGCGTGGCATAGTCCTTTTGGGGCGACTCCCTTCCCACGCTCAGAATAACCGGCGGTTCACCCTCTCCAAACCAGGGGTGAGTGACAGCCTCTTGCGCCAGCCGCCATATCTTGGCGGACGGGATGGGATTGTAGATGGTATGGACATTCTCGGCCTTCAGCCCAAACGACCGTTGCACTTCGTCACCCACGCCCTTTGAGACGGCAACCACGCCGGCTGTTCTGGGAAAGAGCGCCCTGGCCTCAGACAACTCGTCCCGGGTGTATCCCAGACCGGGACTGGTATGCAGGGAAACAACCAAGGGAACGGCGCGGCCTGTCAACTCCGCGGCATACACCGTGGATGTATCCGCGGCTTGTAGCGCCGACATTAGCACTTGAGGATGCGCCTGACGAATGTAACGGGCAACCAAATGGGCAAACAGCGCGTATCTGGGCCTGACGGATACGCCCAGCCGCTTCTGCCTGAGAGTAAGCCAAGCCCGGACCGCGGCCAGCGGGTTGATGGGGACCGTTTTCACCTCAATGCCACGGTCCCGGCAGTGACGGAGCAGTTCCCAGTCCGAATACGGAAGCCTCGGACGGTACAGCCGCAGCCCCTTAGGAAGGGCGTCCCTGTACGCCGCTATGAAGCGCGCCACCAGCAGGTCTACGCGATGACCGCGCTTGATGAGCGACTCGGCCAAAGTGAGAACCACCCGCTCCGCCCCGCCTCCTGTCAAGCGGTAGAGCACGAACCCGATGTGCAGCTTATCCCATACAGCCGTCATTCTGACTTTTCTCTCCTATTATCCCCTATATCAATTCCTGCAAATCACGGATAGTGCATCAGTTTGAAATCCGTGGCGTGGGTCCGACATGGCCGCGCCTCAGCGAGACCGTTGACCGGGCGGGTCAGTGGTCTCGCTATGTTTCGGTGGGCCGCCGGCTCAAGGCATGGCTGACTGCGGTCCATAGAAAGACGAAGTCGCCGCGCCGCGGCAACCAGATCGAACGCGGCGTTATGCCGGTCGCCCGCTGGAACAGGAAACAGAGGAAAACGGTACGGAAAATCATCCCGATGGTCATGGCCCAGGCGGCGCCCTCCAGACCCAGTGTCGGATACAGCGCCGGGAGTAAGACGACGTGTGCACTCAGCCCGAGCCAAGCGGCCCAGGATGAGACTTCCGGGCAGTCGACGCCGTTGAAGTAGGTCGCAAACAGGCCGTTGCTCGCGGAGGCCAAGATGCCGGGCGCTATAATCCACATCAGCGGAACCACCGGCACGAAAGCATCGGAAAGCAACGTCCGGACCAGTGGCGTGCTGATAGCCAGCAGCACCACCAGCGCGCTTCCAGTTGCCAGGCAGACCAAGCGCAGGCACAGCTCGATTATTTCCGGACGCTTGCCCGCGTCGCTCGCTATCCGCGGGTAGAGCGCGATCCCCACCGAGTTGGAAATCATGGTGAGGTTGAGCATGAGCGCAGAGACGGCTGCGAACAGCCCAATGTTCGCGCGGCCTGTCAGCATTCCCAGGAGGAATACGCTCACGTGCGGTTGTAGCGTGGCGCCTACGTGTGCTCCATAGTATCTGAGGCCGTAACCTAAAATCCGAAGAAGTTCGGCAAGGGACGGCATCTCGAACGCCAAGCCGCAATGCTTGCGCAGGTCCCAGATACAGCCGGCGAACAAAACGACGTGACCAGCCACGACCGCCAGGAGGGCCCCGTCAACCCCCATATGCAGTCTCCAGACCAAGACCACACTCCCCAGTGCCGTGATGCCGGACCGGGCTAACGAAAAGACCGCGTGCGGTACGAAGCGCCTGAGTCCGGCAAGTTGCAGCTCGGTCGCCGTGGAGATTGAGATGAGCGGTATGAGCACGAGGGTGAGTTGGAGCGAACCGGGGTCTACTTTTTGGAAGAAGGCCAGGTCGCTGTGGATGAGCGGGAAGACTGCTGCCACCGCAACGGCACTGCCTGCGAGACATACGCCGAGAGCCAGGAACATGCCCTGCGAGACGCTGATTTGCCTCGCCATCATGAAATACTGAGCGCCTCTATCGGCGCCAAAGGTAACGCCCACGCCGAGCAGGGAGGCGAAGCTGATACAGACCGCGTATGCGCCCCGACCTTCGGGAAGCAGCAGGTAGGCCAGCAGACTCTGGAGCAGGAGGCCGGAGGCACAGCGCCCTGTCTGGGTCGCGAAGATGATGACAACTTCCCGTCCGCCAGTAGCGTTCGGGCGGCGCGGAGACGGCGCCGTGACCGGAATTGCGTCGGAACGGGGAATAGAGATGTCGCTGTTTGTCACAGTGGCGGCTTGTGAGACGCCGCCGGACGGTCGTTGTCCCTTTGGCATCGTTTCAACTATAAGTGCTTATATTTCCCTATTTCACAGATAACTTGCTCAAAACCATTGTTCTCATGCGTTCGTTTATGCCAGAACCAGTAGTATAGGAGCAAGTACCATCCACTCTTTGTTAAGGGGAACCTCATGAAAATCGGTTTTATGCTGCCCGCGTTCGGTGCCATGGCAACCCAGCAGACCATGCTGGACATGGCGCAGCTTGCCGAAGAGCGCGGCTTTGAGTCGGTCTGGGTGCCCGATCACGTTGTCATGCCCAACAAGATTAATACCCCGTACCCCTACAGCAAGTCGGGGCGTTACATCGCCGACCCCACGGGCGCCCATCTGGAGCCGTTTACCGTGCTGTCGTTTGTGGCGGCCTGCACGCGCCGGGTGCGTCTGGGGTTTACGGTTATCGTGGCGCCGTACCGACATCCGGTGGTGACCGGGAAAATGATGGCCTCGATAGACGTCCTGTCGGGCGGGCGTTTGATTGTCGGTGTGGGCAGCGGCTGGTTGGAGGAGGAGTTCCAAGCCCTGGAAGTGCCGTTTGCCAAACGCTGGACGCGCACGGACGAGCATATTCGGATATGGAAAGAACTCTGGACCGCGGAGGAACCGCGCTTTGAGGGTGAATACCACCGGTTTACGGATGTCCAGTGTCGGCCTCAGCCGCTGCAAAAACCGCACCCCCCGATTACGATCGGCGGCCGCGGCCGGGCGAGCCTCCACCGCGTGGTAAGTATGGCCGACGGCTGGCAGGTCGTCTCCGAGCATCCCGACGATGTGTACAGCACCGAAGGCGACCTGGCGAAGGACTTACAGACGCTCAGGCAGATGTGTGACGCGGCGGGGCGCGACTTCTCGACCATAGAAATTACCGCGGTGATCATCGCCGGCACGGCCGCGGGCGTCCTCAAGGACCTGCCGGGCTGGGAACGCCTGGGCGTGAGCCGGTTGATTCTTGACTTTCCGTCGTTTGTGTCCGACCCTAGCGAGATGGCTGCCATCTTGGAAAAAATTGCCGCCGAGGCCGAGATGGAAGCGACGTAGCCGAATCCTGTCCTCTATCCTAACCCACGCGGTCTCACGGCGGCGCGAACGTCCTAAAACCTGGGGCGAGCTATGGCCAAGCGGAGTGCCGGGTACGATGTTGTCATTATTGGTGGAGCCATTATTGGCAGCGCCGTTGCCTATTTTCTCACTGCGGACAAAGACTTTCATGGCCGCGTGCTCGTCATCGAAAAAGATCCCTCCTATCAGTACTGTTCAACCACACGCTCTTTAGCTTCGATTCGGCAGCAGTTCTCGACCCCGGTGAATATTCACCTGTCTCAGTTTGGGGTGGAGTTTCTGCGGACAGCCAAAGACCGCTTGGGGGCGGATGTTGAGGTCGGCTTTCGGGAGGCGGGCTATCTGTTGCTCGCGAGCGAGCAGGGGAAAGCTATTCTCGAACGCAACGCGCGGGTCCAAACCCAGCAGGGCGCCGATGTCTGTCTGCTGGGTCCTGCCGAATTGCAGGCGCGTTTCCCGTGGCTGACGACCTCGGACCTCGCTGCCGGTTGCCTCGGACTGTCCGGGGAAGGCTGGTTTGATGCCCACAGCCTGCTGTACGCGCTCCGCAACACGGCCGGATCACGGGGCGCCGAGTTTCTCACTGGCGAGGTCGTTGCGCTGCATGTTGCACGGCAGCGTCTGGAGGCCGTACAACTCGCCGACGGACGGGTCTTCCCGTGTGGCGAGCTTGTGAATGCCGCTGGTCCGGCCGCTGGGAAGATTGCTCGTATGGCCGATATCGAGCTGCCGGTCGAGAGTCGGAAACGCTGTGTGTTCGTGTTCGATTGCCGACAGGCCGATGTGCTGCAACCCTGCCCCTTGGTTGTGGATATCTCTGGCGTCTATTTTCGGCCCGAAGGTCAGTACTTCGTGTGTGGAGTGTCTCCGCCAGCAGACCAGGACCCCCCAACGGGAGATTTTCGGGTTGAGCATCACCTGTTCGACGAGATCGTCTGGCCGGCCTTGGCGCATCGCGTTCCCATTTTTGAGGCGATCAAGGTTGTCTCGGCCTGGAGCGGGCATTACGCCTATAATACGCTTGACCAGAATGCCATTGTGGGTCGGCATCCCGTGCTGAAAAATTTTCTTTTTGCCAATGGCTTCTCCGGCCATGGGGTCCAACAGGCTCCTGGCGTTGGGCGGGGCATTGCCGAGTTGATCGTGCATGGCGCATACCAAACGGTGGACATTACGCCGCTCGGGTTTGAACGTGTGAGCGCGGGGCGACCGCTGCAAGAACTCAATGTGATCTAAATACTCTCAGGAGGGTGCAGTATGGCTGAGTACAAAATTATTTCATCCGATAGTCATGTGTTCGAGCCGTCGGATTTGTGGACCAGCCGGGTCGAGGCCCGGTTCAGAGACCGGGCGCCGCATGTCGTCCACCGTGAGGAAGATCATACCGATTGGTGGGTCTGCGACGGGGTGAAAGGGGTCAGCGGGGGGTCCGGCGGCTCACAAGCCGGCAAGCGGTTTGTGCCCGAAGAGCGGGACTCGATGAGGTTTGGCGACGTCATGGAAAACGTCCGACCCGGAGCTTATCTCCCCGAGGAACACCTTAAAGATTTGGACCTGGACGGCATTGATGCCGACGTGCTCTACCCGACCCAGGGACTGCTGCTGTACAGCATTCCGGATGGTGAGCTCCTGACCGTCTTGTGCCGGGCCTATAACGACTGGCTGGCCGAGTTCTGCCAGCCCTTCCCGCGGCGGATCAAGGGCATCGCCATGCTGAATGTTGACGATGTCCCGGAGAGTGTCAGAGAGTTGGAGCGCTGCGCCAAGCTGGGGTTGTGCGGCGCAATGATCACGGTCTACCCGCTGGAGGAGCATAGCTATGATTCCCCCGAGTACGAACCGCTGTGGGCCGCGGCCCAGGATTTGGGCCTCCCGCTGAGCCTGCACATTGCGACCAACCGGCCCGCTCCAAACTCGCCCCTGGTCGATCTGGAAGCGGTCAGTACCGCCTTTCTGACCAATGTCGATTACTGGGTGCGCATGTCGCTGTCGCATATTATTTTTAGCGGCGTGTTCGAGCGCTATCCGAAACTCCAGATCGGGTCGGTCGAGCAGGAGTTGGCTTGGGTGCCGTATTTCCTGGAACGGATGGACTATAACTTTGTTCAACGCCCGGCGACCGGAGGCCGGCAGAAATTCAAGGAAAATATGCTGCCGAGCGACTATTTTCGGCGGAACGTCTTCCTCAGCTTCCAGGAAGACGCCCTCGGTATCAGGGACCGCGATATCATCGGTGTGGATAACATCCTGTGGGGCTCGGACTACCCCCATCCGGAGTGTACCTTCCCCAACTCACACCAAGTGCTTGAGACCATCCTGGTGGACTGTAGCGAAGAGGAAAAGGCGAAAATTGTCGGGGGGAATACCGCCCGAATTTATCACTTTGATTAACGGAATGGTAAGATAAGGGCCTGACTTCTGTCAAGGGGCCGGGCATTATGCCGCGCTGCTTGCTTGACTGCTCACGGTTTTGCTTGTCTTGGCCGGTTGCGCTGCACGTCAACCGGCCATTTCGGATATGCGGTCTGATGTTGTCAAAGTGCAGACCAATCACAACATCCTCACCGCAAACCCCTCGCCCCAGCAGATACGGGCCGAGGCGCAGCGAGGGTGCCGAGAATACGGAAATGTGGTGTCGCACTCCCTTTCTACGCGCTGCATCCGAACAGACGGTTACGGCTACTGCATGCAGCGGGAGCATCTGTTTGCCTGCAAACCGCCCGACGCCCTTGATCCTGCTGTTCCTGCTGTTCCTGATCCGACACCCTAAGAGTAGGTTGCCGGCTCGCCTCTCTAGTCTTGGTATGTCTACCTTATTCTGTCTTGTTGTGTTCGCCCTGGTCGGGTCCTTGGCCCAGGCCGATACATCCTCCAGTTACGATATGGTGAGTCACAAGAGCTACGGCAACTGCCGAACATGGACACAGAAGGACATGATGACTGATGACGTGTCTCACCACTTTGAATGCAAAGAGGAAACCTTTTCAGACCTCTCATCGGTTGCGCTTTCATCCTGGAGCGAGAAACGTTTAGCAGTGCGAATCAGCACGGGGATCAGGTTTCATCTTGATGACCGTATTTCAGTGGCTCTTCGGGTCGATACTGGCCAAGTCATTAAACGATCTGCCTACTGGGACAAAGAAGGCTACGCGGGCATTATTGAGGATCACGCCCTTGCGAGAAGGCTCATGGAAGACTTAGCCAAAGGGCAGCGCGCCGTGATCCAAGTAGGAGCGGAGCGCGGAAACATCAAACTCCGAGGGTCGGATGCGGCGCTGAAAGACTTCCGCCGCCGCGGCGGCCTTCAGCCGCAACAAACGCTGGAAATCCCCACTCGCTAGCTAGCGGCGCTAGTCCCTTTCGACACTCGCTAGCTACCGGCGGTAGAAAAGAACCTCCGCCTGCATTTTTTGGCGCTTTCCGCTATTGACTCTCCCCTCCTAAGAGTCATATTTAACAAGAAGGGAGGTGACAGACATGCCCGTGCCCGCCAACCCGTCGCCTTACTACACAGTTCTCCAGGATGCTATCCAGGGGAATCTCCTTGCCATTACCTTCCTGTTTATCGTGATGCTTGTGATGAGTGTGGGGCTGGCGATATTTCTGACGGCAAAAATTACCACCTGGAAGAATCGAGTAGACAGTGTTTCTGGAAATCTTGAGGATTTCAAGAAGGTCGTCGCAGATTTTATGAAAGAAATCCGCGATGATGTAAAAGACATCCTTGGGCGCCTTGATCCAGCGGTGTCCCGGCCTGGTAGTCCTACGACATTAACCAATCTTGGCAACAAAGTTGCCGAGGACATACAGGCTGAACAATGGGTTCCGCAGTATGCGAAGAGCCATAATCACACCATAGCAGAGTCGAAAAGTCCGGATGAAATCCAAGAAGAATGTCTACATCATGCAAAACTCTTCCTTCTTGGAAAACTTACAGAACAGGGCAGGCAAGATATCATCGACGCCATGGAATCGTCTGCCTATCAGAACGGACTCCGGCTTGCCCAAGTTTATGAAGTTGTCGGGATCAAGTTGCGAGACGAAATTCTGAAAATTCGTGGCCTCGCCTAGAAGATAGTAGGGCTACGCAAACACGCCCCGCAGGAACGTATCAAACAGGCGCGGGTTCTTGCGCTCGTTGTATTTCCAGGAAGTCTCAGCAATGAACAGTGGCCTGTCCTTCTTGCTGTAGTGGTGGTGGCTGCCGTACCAGGCCCGCTTAATCAGCGCCCAGAAGCCCTCAATCGTGTTGGTGTGAATATCGCCACTGGCGTACTGTTCGCTGTGGTTGATGACCTCATGCGCCATCAGGGAATCAACGGCGTGATAGCCGAGGTACTCGTCCGTGACCAAGAGCGAGTCCTCCAGGCTGATATGTTTCTTCAAGAACTTGACGATCCCCTTGCCGGTCCAGTCGCTGGCGACCTTGGCAATAACGTGGCCGCCCCGCTCGACTACACCTAGCACGGCGGTTTTCTTCGTGCCACGTCCAGGCTTGTTCGGCTTGTGGTCGTCCTTCTTGTTGGTTCGGCGTGGGCGGCCGCCCACGAAAGTTTCATCTGCTTCAACGACGCCCTGGAGCCCCGTATCGTTTTCGGCCATCGCGGCCCGGATACGATGCTGCATGTAGAGCGCGGTCGGATGTGTGGTCTTGATGTCCCGAGCGAGTTGGTAGCTGGACAGACTTTTCTTCGCGTTCAGCATCAGATTGATTGCCAGGAACCACTTTCGCAGGTCTACCTTCGTTTTCTCGAAGATCGTCCCGGAGAGCACGTTGTAGCTACTGTGGCAGGCATGACAGTTCCAGCGCCCGATACGGCCCTTCTCGGCCTTGCGGGCTACATGGGCACTGTGGCAATGTGGGCAGGTGGGAGTTTCAGGCCAACGGTGTTTTTCCAGGTGGGCAATGCACGCTTCTTGCGTCGGGAACTTCTCAAAAACTTCAATTAAATCCATTGCTTACCTCCCTCTGACTAAGAGGAAGTATAGCAAAAATAGGATGCCCCGTCAAGCCCCTAACTTACTATTCCGTTGATTAAAAGCGGGGTGATAAAGAGGGGTAGGCAGGAGCGAGAAAGAGCGAAAGTCGAAAGAATGACGATGGCGCATACTTTACAGCCTCCTGGTATTGAAAATGCCGAAGCTTTGTACGCTCGGATTCGTGCTGAGAATCAGGGCCAGTGGCCCAGGTTCTCGGCGGCGGAGTATCAGCGTCGCTGTGAGACAATTCGCACTGCGATGGCTGACCGTAATATCGACTGCCTGCTCATGTTCAGCAACGGGTATGTCTTTAGCGCGAATCTCATCTATATCGGCAATTATATCGATATTGCCTATGGAGCCATTGTCTTTCCGTTAGACCAGGAGCCGACCTTATTTGCGAGTCTCTACTCGTTCCTGCCGCAGGCGGCTGCGCAGTCGGACATCCGGGACGTTCGCTGGGGAGCCGGAGTGAACCACCAAGCGCTCGTGGAGCGGATCAAAGAGGGCGGGCTGGAAACGGGAACGGTGGGTATTGCCGACCGTGTGCCCCACGACCTCTGGCTCTTATTGCAGGATGCTCTACCTGAAGCGACCTTTGTCGAGGCTCAGGACCTGATGTATCAGATCCGGCTGTGCGCCAGCCCAGAAGAAATCGAATGGTATCAAAAGGGTGCGGAACTGTGCGACCGGGCCTTTAGCGCTGTCGTTGATACGGTCGAGCCGGGCATGAAAGATCGTGAGATCATCGCAACGCTCCATGGAACATATCTCAAGTTGGGTGGCTCTCTGTATGGGGCCGCACTGGCTTCCACCTCAATGGCTCAGCCTTCTATTCCCTACTCCTGGTGGGTAGCGGGAGGGTCTACCCGAACTATTCAGCCCGGCGATCTGATTCTGACCGAGACCACGGGAACGTATTATGGTTACCCAGGGCAGCTCATCCGTCCGGTCGCTTTGGGAGAACCCCCGCCTCAGCTCAAAAAACTAGAGGAATTAGCGGTAACCCTGTACTCGGAGGTCCAAAAAGTTGTGAAGGTCGGCAATACGCCGAGGGATGTGTTTGCGCTGTCTCAGCGTATTCTCGACGAAGGGTATACGGTTCAGTGTCCGGTGATCTATGGCTATACCCAGGTGATCAACCCACCCTATGCTTCTGTTCCGGGTGACCCGTGCTGGGCGGTCGATCTTGACGTCCCTTTTCAAGAGAATCAGCTCATTGTCATTGAACCCAATCCCGTCACACGTGATATGCAGTGTGGGTTCTTCATCGGGGATATGAATCGGGTTACGTCGCAGGGCGCGAGCTCGCTCCACCAGTATCCGCTACAACTGACGGTGAAGGCGGTGTAGCACCTCCCCCGGATTCTTCTCTCACTCCGCCAGGCCCAACGGGAGGGGCGTGGGCCTTTCCTCTCGTGCTATGTAAACGGACGGGGTCAATACCAGTATCCGCTACAACTGACGGTGAAGGCGGTGTAGCACCTCCCCCGGATTCTTCTCTCACTCCGCCAGGCCCAACGGGAGGGGCGTGGGCCTTTCCTCTCGTGCTATGTAAACGGACGGGGTCAATAAGGAGGCAGGCATGGGGCAAGAGTCAGACCGTATGCTGCGGGAGCTTGTTGAAAAAGAAGCCATCCGCGACTTGGTCCATCGCTATTGTTGGGCTGTGGACCGGGGAGAATTTCAAGATGTGATGGCGCTGTTTCACGATTCGTGTGACCTGATCGTAAGCCCTCCGGGCCGACGCCGCAAAGGACGCGTCGCCGTCGAGCGCTGGTACGGACGCTATATGCGCCATCGTCTCGGAGTCTTACGGCATCTCATTCATAACCAGATCATCACCCTTGACGGTGAGCGGGCGTTTTCAAAAAGCTATTTTGATGCGGTCGGCGATCTGAAGGGCGAATCTGTTGTTGTTGCCGGATTTTACGAAGACAAGCTGCTCCGTGTTGAAGGGGAGTGGAAATTTACGGAGAAGGTCATTGGTACGGACTTTATGGTTCCGCTGCATGAAGGCTGGGGTGGAGAGAAATTCAAAGTCCGGCCATGGTGGTATGACGGGGAGAAGACGTCGAGGGAGTAAAAATCCCCTCCTTTGAGGGGATTTTAATGGGAATTATTTTAGTCACCTGGGGTATAGAACACACACCTACACGGCGAAGCTCAGTCCTACGGTACACGAACGGCTGAGCGCGTTTCTCGAACAGCAGCGGCTGCTGTACAATGCCGCGCTGGAGGAACGTATTGGGGCCTACAAGAAGGCGGGCATAGCTCTTGGTCTCTACGATCAGCACAAGAGCTTGACGGACCTCCGGGAAGACGTTGCGTTCTCCCCCTACGACCTCAAGTGCCAACGGTCCTGCCTGTTCACATTGGATCGGGCGTTCAAGAGTTTCTTCCGCCGCGTCAAAACGGGGCAGAAGCCGGGCTTCCCCCGCTTCAAGAGGAAAGACCGGGGCATCCGGTCCTTTTCTATGTCTCAGCCTCGGCTCAAAACACACGGGAAATGGCAGAGTCTATCGATCAAAGGCATCGGCCGGTTGCGGTTCAAAGGGCGGATAGAGGGCACGGTCGTGAAAGCCCGCGTCGTGAAGGCCCGCGTCGTGAAGACGCCGCTGCGGGGAGTGGTACAACGGGTGGTCGCACTCCCTGATGCCCAGCCGAATCCGCAGCCCCCGCTGGGTATTGACGTGGGGATTGCCGCCCGTGTCACCTTGTCGGACGGGCAGCGGTGGACCAAGCCTGAAGTGGGTCGGGAACGGCTCACCGTATTGCAACAGCGGCGTGCTGCGGCCAAGAACGGCTCACAGAACCGCCAGAAGCGCAAGCGCACCCTAGCCAAAGAATGGCAGCGGGAGCGGGAGCGGGAGCGGGCCATCCTCCATGAGATGACCGCGGACCTGGTCAAGAAGACCAACTGTTACTACGTGGAGGATTTACCGATACAGAACATGCTGGGCCATCGTCATCTTGCCCGTTCGATTGCAGAACAGCCGTGGTCAACTTTCGTACAAATGCTGACGTACAAGGCTGAGAGGGCCGGTGGGTGGGTCGTGAAAGTTGATCCCCAGTAGACGTCGCAAGACTGTAGTCGGTGTGGGACACGGGTGACAAAAACCCGGTCAGACCGGATGCACGTCTGCCTGGCCTGGGGCTTGTCCATTGACCGGGACTGGAATGCGGCGATCAACATCTTCAACCGGGGGCTCAGTGTCAGCCCTCCCTCGGGTGGGAAAAGGAGCCCGCGCAGGACTACAGGTCCCGAGAACGGTATGCTTGGTGACTAAAGTATATCATTCCCTAAAAAACTCGCCAAAGTCCGTATAAAATCCGCGCCGGCGGAGCAGTTGGTCACGCGAGGTACCGGCCGCCCGGCAGATTGCCTCGATGTTTTTCACAATAGAGTTCACCTCTTTTTCCGCGGCGGACGAGTAGTACGGAAAATTCGGGTCAACCCGCGCCTCGGCCGGCACTCCGGTACGGTAGTCGGTGGCCATTTGGCCAGAGAAAAAGAGGAAGGGGCCGGCCTGGACGGCTTGCGGCTCGTGGGCCAGAGGAATAGGGGCCGCCTCGGTTCGGATGGTGCGCTTCGCCGGTCCGTCCTGTGGGACATAGGCAACCAGATTGATGGCGATACGCAGGCCCGGAACGCCCAGGTCGTTGACCGGTACAGTGGTTCGGGCTGGCGGGTCTGTGGGGAAATACTGTTTCCAGATTTGTTCCAGGCGGTAAAAGTCCTGGATGCCCGTCATATAGACTTCTGCCTTGACCACATCTTCAAGCGATGCACCTGCGACCTGCAGAACGGCCTGCTGCGCCTTCAGAATATATTCGGTTTGCAGGCGGGCGCTCTCCGCATAATAGGGAAAGTTGGGATCGACTTGGGCCTCGGGCGCAAGCCCGGTTGAAAAGTCGGTTGCCGTCAGGCCGGCGGTAAAGATAAACTCGCCGGCTTTCACGCCGTAGTGATACAGGGTCTGGCCGTTGAGCCCGTGTATGGCCGGCGGGGGCAGGGCCTCGGCCTGAATAACCTCCGGCTGTTGGCCGGTCTCGGACACAAAGCCCACCAGGTCGGCCTCCAGGGTACAGCCCGGTACGGGCAGTTCTTCCAGGAGAACGGTGGTGTGCGGCGGGATACCGCTCGGGCCAAAGGTCTGCTGCAAGACCTCGGAAGCGCCGTGCAACTCCTGGGTATGGGTATGATAGAGCGTGAATGAGACACACTGTTCCAGGGAGGAGCCGGCGGCCTCAAGCGTGACGCACAGATTGTTGGCAATATATTGGGCCTGGCGTTCGATATTGCTTCCGTGGTGGGGGAAGTTCGGGTTAATGGTGGCCGCCGGTGGAATGCCGGTCTGAAAATCCGAGACTACTTGTTGTCCGGAGATAAAGACAAACGGTCCGGCCTTGACTGCGGGTGAGTATGCGACGCGCGGCCTGGGAAGAGCCTCTGGAAAGATTGCCTCTTTTTTCATGCTTCCTCCTTTCCCCTGCCGTCTTCCTCTTTCCCTGCGGCCGTGTCAAGGCTTGAACTTTGTTCGCTTGCAGGGTGCTGCGGCCAGTGCCACAATCAAGCCCGGCGGGAGGCGCGGAAGCGCGAGTAAGCCGTAGCAGTGGCGGGCGACTGAGTAGCGTACTAACCGGTCCAAATTACAACCCGTAAGGAGCAAATCATATCGCCGTTTAAGGAAAAAGAGATGACGTGGTATGAATTCGAAGTGCGTTGTGGAGAATTAATCAAGAAATGTTTCCCTGATGATAAGGATAGGGTCGAATGCCAACGAACGAGGACGTATGCAGATGGTCGGAGGATGAGGATGGATATTCATATTGCAGAGAGAAGACAGGGAGGCAAACATTACGTCGTTGATTGCAAGCATTTTCCAATAGCAAGCTTGAACGAGCACGAAATTCAGACAACCCTGGAGTACAAGAGATATGCCAAAGCAGCTCAGGCGATCATTCTCGTAAGTGCATCGTCCAATTGTCCGGATGAATTCGTTAGTTCTGCGCGCAGTCAAGGAGTGCTCGTCAAGAAGGTGAGTACCGCGAACTCGAATCTCATCACTCAGATAAAGGATTTCTTTTTCAACTTGGACTTGTCATGAAACTAACCTCTGGAATAGATGGCCTTTAAGTAGTGTCTCGAAGTATCCCTCACTGAGGGGTCGAGACCGTACCCGCAGAAGTCCGCCAGCGCCTCAGGGAGATGGGCCACGGCGGCTACCTGTCCAACTCATCCCCCGCCTCAACAGCGGGATTTTACCGAGCAGTCATAAGGAGGGTCGGTATGCAGAAAATCCAACGCGGCGAGGTAACCAAATACGCCTTCGATAACCGGGACGAGCCTGTCTTGCGGGTCCGGGCCGGTGAAGTCTTCCAGGTAGAGACCGAGGATGCGCTCTCGGGCTTGATTGAGGACGCCAGTGATCATCCCGTTGTCCACCAGTTTGTGGATGATCCCCATGTTGCCGCGCTCGCGGTCGCCTATCCGCCAAAATACAACCCCGTTGTCGGACCGATTTATATAGAAGGCTGCGAGGCGGGCGACGTGCTGGCCGTGCATATCGACTTTATCGACCCCTGGCGCTACGGCTTCTCCGGCATTCTGCCCGGCATCGGCCCATACGGCAATTCGACCCTGTTTGACGGGCAGTGCTCTCAAGCCCGCGTACAGGTGATTGAGCATCTGCCCGGACCGAGCGGCTATACCCGTGACGGCAAGGGCGTCTATTCCGATAAGCTGACCTGGGACCTCCAGCCCTTTTGCGGTACGCTGGCGACCGCACCGGAGCGGGAAGTCTTCACGTCTCTGCTTGGACAGGGTCCCTTTGGCGGCAATATCGATTGCCGCGATGTCTGCGCCGGGCATACGATCTATCTGAACTCCTATAACTCGGGTGGCCTGCTGTACATCGGAGATATCCATGGCGGCCAGGGAGACACCGAGTTTACCGGCATTGCCGACGAAACTCGGGCCACCGTGCAGTTGAGCTGTACGGTGGTGAAGAAGAAACGCCTGCCCTGCGTGCGGATTGAAAAACCCGCCAGTATTGTGGCGGTGGGCATCAACCGACCCATGGAGCAGGCCGTGTACGATGCGGCCCAGAATATGCTCGAATGGCTGCGTGAAGACTACGACATCAAGCCACAGGATATGTACATCCGCATGTCCTGCGACCCCGCTTTCCGGGTGCGGACCTATCAGATGGTCCGGGCGCTCACCATCGAACACGTTGTCGGGGCAGAATATCCCAAGGAACGGCTGACCGCGGCCTTCTAGCGACAGGAGCAAGCCCATGGCCGACTTACTCGTACACGGCAAATACCTCCTCAACCCAGCCCGGCCAGGAGAAAAAACGGCTGTGGTGCAGGCCGCGGCCGTGGCCTGCACCAGCATTGCTGCGGTCGGGAGTTATGCCGCGCTCAAAAAGTAATACCCCGACTACCGGGAGGTCGGTTCAAACGAACATCTCATTCTGCCCGGCCTGATAGCCGTGCATCACCACGGTTGGGGGCTCAGCGCGGTCCAGCAGGGCGCGTTGGACGATACCTTGGAACCCTGGATCTACCGACTTGATGGTGCTCAAATCGCCGACCAACGTCTATCTGGATACGCTCTACGCCAATATGAAACTGCTTGAGTCCGGAGTGACGACGGTCCTGCACAGTCATTTCTGCCGCACGGGGAACTACGAGGATGAGGTCAACGCGACGCTCAAAGCCTACGAGACCTCGGGCCAGCGTGTTGCCCTGGCGCTTGAGGTGATGAATCAGCATCCGTTCGCCTATGACGACGACTGGTTCCTGCAACACCTGAGCGCACCGCTCCGCAAACAGGTCGAAGCCGCGCTGAAGGCCCGTCCACCCATAGATCGTGACACCTATCTGAACCTGGTTGAGCAGTATTATACCGAGCGCAATCAAGAGGGCGCGGCCAAGGTCAAAATTCTCTACGGGCCGATTAACGCCGTCTGGACAACACCGGATATTCTGGAAGCGATTGGTGAGCGGGTCCAACAGGGACGGGGACTCCACCTGCACGTCGTCGAAACGCCGTATCAGGCCGAATACTTCTTCAAGCACTACGGCAAGAGTAATGTTGCCTGGCTGCACGATATGCATCTGCTCGGTCCCCGCACCTCCTTTGCCCATGCCGTCTGGACGACGCAGGACGACTTGGCGCTCCTGGCCGAGACCGGGGTGACCGTGTGCCACAACGCCAGTTCGAATTTGCGCCTCCGGAGCGGCATCGCCCCGGTGGCTTTTATGCAGGAGCGCGGCGTCAATATCGGGGTTGGGACGGATGGCGGCACGCTTAACGATGACGACGATATGGTCCAGGAACTGCGTCTGGTCTCCAAGCTGCACCGCCTGCCACGTCCGACCTCGCCCCGGGTCAGTCCGCACGACGTCATTCGCATGGCCACGCTGAACGGGGCGCGGGCAGCCCTGCGAGCAGACGCTATCGGCAAGATCGAACCGGGCCGGGCCGCGGATATCATTCTGGTGAATCTGCGGACCATGACCCAGCCGTCTCTTGCGCCTGACATCCATATGGCTGATGCCTTTGTGTACCGGGCCAAGGGGACGGATGTGGAGACCGTCATTATTGACGGTGAGTTGGTCATGGAAAACCGTACCCACCTCCGTTTCAACAAGGCAGACCTGCTCGGCCAACTCCGCGAGGCCGCGGCGCAGCCGCCGACCGCCCAGGACCTTCAACGGGCCGACCTCTTCCGGCAATGCCGTCCGGTGTGTGTCGAGTTCTTGAATCAGTATCTGGACCGGGAGACGGTCCCGCAGTATGTGCTCAACCGGATGGCGTGAGCAGGGGTGATGTGGAGACACGCATCGCACGCCGCGACTTTCACAAGCTGGTGCTGAGGGCTGGGACGATCATGTTGCCTGGTTGTCAGTCTCGAACACCCTCTGCGGTTCCCCCTGGCGGCACAGTCCTTATTATTGGGGCCGGCGTAAGCGGGCTGGCCGCGGCCCGTGAGCTCCGGCGCGCCGGCTATGCGGTCACCATTCTGGAAGCTCGAGGCCGCATCGGTGGCCGGGTCTGGACGGACCGACGCTTTGAAACCCCCATTGATCTTGGAGCGTCCTGGCTGCACGGCGGGCCGGGCAATCCGCTCAAGGCCGTTGCCGCAACCCTGGGAATACGGACGCGAGTGAGTGAGTATGCGAATATGGCCGCCTATCATTTGGGCACTGTCGGGCGGTCAGCCGTTCCCCGCGCTGCATTTGAGAGCGAATACGCGAAACTGGAAGCCGCGGTGTATCGACACAGCGGCTGGACCTCTGTCTCGACCCTGGTGCGTCGCTGGCTTGGACACCCCGGCACCACGGTTTCGGTCGCCGATGTCTTGAGCGCACTCCCCGCTCCGTTGACTGAGGCCGGTCGTCTGGCGCGCTGTCGGATCGAGAGGGGGATTGAAAACCTTTACGCCGCGTCTCTGCACAACCTCGGTTTTGCCAGCTTATTATACGAATCGATCACCGGGCCAACAGGAGAAGGGTTCGCCTCGGGGGAGCAATTTGTGCTCGACGGGATGGACGGGCTGGTCCGGCACCTTGCCGAAGGACTTCCGGTCCGGTTCGGCCAGAGTGTCAAGCGAATTGCCTACGGAGCAGCCGGCGTCCGGGCCGAGACAGAGCGGGAAACGTTTACCGCGGACGGGGTGGTTGTCACTGTCCCAATCGGGGTGCTGCAATCGGACCGGATCACCTTTGAGCCGGCCTTGCCCTCCTGGCATCGGACCGCCTTGTCCCGCCTCGGCATGGGGCTCTTCAATAAGGTGATCCTGCGCTTCCCGCGCGTGTTTTGGCCCGAGGAGCCGGACTTTGTTTTTGTGTGTGGTAACAGCCTGTGCTCCTTTTATGTCAATTTTGCTGCCTATGCCGGCCTGCCCATGCTGGTCGGTCTCAGTGGCGGCGCAACTGCCCACGAGATTGAGGGGCTGTCAGACCAGGCCATTGTGGCACGGCTGCGGAAAGAATTCTCCAGCGTGATGGGGACGGCCATTCCCGAGCCAACCGAGGTGATGATCCAGCGCTGGCGCTCGGACCCGTTTGCGCGCGGGTCGTACGCCTATCTCCGCGTCGGGGCGAATGGCGGGGAGCCGGAGATTCTTTCAAGACCGATTGCTGGTCGAGTCTTTTTCGCTGGGGAAGCCCTGCATCTCTATGACCCTGGAACGGTTCACGGAGCGTACTGGACGGGCCAACGCGCGGCCCGGCAAGTCCGGGCTCAAGGTGCTTGAACGTCACGCAGCCGGATGCTCTCGGGGCGGGGAACGCAGCCGCCTAAAACGTCTTCAATTCCAAAAACTCGCCCACATCCTGACCGAGCCCCTGGCGGACGGCTTCCTGGTAGACCGCAAAGCCGGCGGCGACATCCTGGATGGCGGTGCCCACGGATTTGAACAGGGTGATCTCGTCCGGGCCTGATCGGCCTGAGGCACGACCGGCGACCACTTCTTTGAGTTCCGTCACTTTCGTGCGAGCATACGTCCCGGCCGCCATCGCGGCTTTGAGGTCGCCCGATTCACCCTCCACCTGCACTCGTGAATCGACCACAATGCGTTCCGCACGCCGGAAGGTCTCCGCGTCAATCTCGCGCAGTTGTAAGCCGGTTGAGCCAATTGAATTGATATGGCTGCCGGTTTCCATCCATTTACCACGGTAGGCGATCAGATCACCGACACCGGTGGTGTTGGTTGCAACCACCACAATATCAACCCCGCTGACCGCTTCCTCCGGGGTCGTGACTGCGCTGAGGTTGATGCCTAGTTGCTCGCTCATTTGCCCGGCAAAGCGCTCACGATGCGCTTGGGTCGGGCTAAAGACTTTACCGGCTTCAAGCGGTCGGACGGCGCACACGGCCTGCAAGTTTGTCGTCGCTTCCAGGCCCGAGCCAATCACGCCCACGGTTTTGGACTCGGGTCGGGCCATATACTTGGTGGCCACGCCGGTCGTGGCACCGGTGCGCGTCGCGGTCAGATAGGCGGCGTCCATGAGCGACAAGAGCCGCCCGTCTTTTTCATCATAAACTGCAATGAGATAGCGCACACCGTGCTGGACCGAGCCGTGAAAGACCTTATACCCCATCAGCCCGCTGTCTCGCATCACCGCCGGCATGACGCGAAAAAAGCCCGAGGTTGTTGCCAGGTTCAGCCGCGGGGGCAGTTCGACCGCGTCCCTGGCTTCTTCGCGTAAGCCCTGCTCGATGCTGTTGATCTGGGCCGTGATGTCCGTGACTTGTGCCACGTCTGTGTTCGTCAGGAGTAAGGTCACGCGGTCTCCCTAGGCCGGATTCCGCCCGATAAAAAACTCTTTGTCGTCTTCAACCGGGACTTCGAGGCCGGAGGCGATCAATCCCTGGCGTAAGGGCTTCATCTGGCGGTCGTTCAAGCGCATGGTCGGCGTGCGGAGCGGGCCACCGTTAAAGCCGCTCAGCCAGCCTTGGTATTTCCACAGCATCCGGTGCAGGAAGTTCGAGCCGGCCAGCATGGCCATGGCCTGCATACTCGCCTGGCGCGCCGGGTGAATCTGCCAGTATAATTTCATGGCGGCCTCGAACTGGCCGTCCTGGATCAGACCGAAAATCCGGGGGATCATCGGCCCCCAGTACTCGTAATTGCTCGTCCCCATAAACTGCATGGGCACCAGGCTGGCCATGGGCAGACCGTTGCCCTCAATCGGTTCGGTGACCACGACCCGGTCGCCGAAGCGTTGATACACATCCACAAAGCCACCGATGGACGGCATGCCGCCTTCCGCCTTAATCGCGGCGATATTCGGCACCTCGTCGAGCAGGCGCTGGATCAGATCCGGACCAAAGCCCGCGGCCGGATGGATGCGTTCAAAACCCCACAGTGGGACGGGGAAGAGCATCACCGCCAGATTGGTGTTGTCACAAAATGTTTTGGTGTAGCGATAGATGTCGTCGGCGCTGTCCGGATAAAAGGTGGGCGGGTAGGAGAGCAGGACGAGGGCTGCGCCGGCCCGTTCGGTGGCTTGGACGGCTTCGATGTTTTCTTCCAGGCTATTGAAGCTGGCGTGGTGGATGAGGTGGAGCCGCCCCTCGGCTTCATCTGCCGCCCATTCCGCAAATTGTACGTACTCCCCAAAGGTTGTTGCGGTTTCGGCAACGAGCAGGGTACCCCAAAAGCCATACTCGATTTCCTTACGCACATCGTGGCGGATGGCTCTTTCGTTCAGGCTGCGTAAGTCCTGGGTAAAAGTCGGGGTGATGGTATTGGCCACCCCTTTCATGGTTGCCTTGGCCCATTCGCGGGCTTCATGCTTGCGATATTCCGCCATGCTGTCACTCCTTATCCCTTGAGAGAGTCGAGAAAATTCCGCACCAGGGCCTCACATTCGCTACGTTTATGCGTGCCGTAATACAGAATCCGATTATTGATCGGATCACCGGCAAAAAACCACTCGTACAATAATTGCCGTCCACCAAACTGGGTACTGATGGCATCCCAGGCCAGCTTCATGATGCGCACCCGTTCCTCGGCCGGGGTATCGCGGCCACGCAGATAACGCGGCAGGAGTTCTTGCAGGGCGGGGTTGGCGAAATCCTGCTCGGTCGGGGTCATGACCAGGCCGCTGCTGCCCGCAAGGCGGATAACCTCAACCGCCCTTGTGTGGACGAAGGGGAAAAAGATGCGTAGCGTGGTGATGCCCAACATGCCTTTGTCGGGCGCTCCAAAAAGAGTGGCCAGACCCGGCACGAAGCTCTTTGCCGTAGCGACCGCTGCTGCTGAATCCGTTTCCCCTTCACCGGCCTGAGCATTTGTCCAGACCTCGTGCGCCGTGGCTGTCACCAGACCGTCGGCCAACTCGACGTAGGAGACGAGTTCGCCCAGCAGTTCCTGATAGCGCACAATCTCCGAGCGTCCGATGCTGTGGGCAACCAGACAGGCCAGGCCGGTCATGAAGCGCAGTTTGACCGCGCCACGAATAACAGCCTGCAAGGCAAAATAGCCCGGCATGCGGGGTGCAATGAGATTGTAGGTTTCCACATCCCGGGCCGCAAAAACCCGCTCCCACGGGACGAGCACATTGTCAAAAACGGCAATAGCATCGCCTTCGTCAAACCGACTGCTCAACGGACGGTTAAAGTCTCCGGCCCCGGCATCGTAGGGCTCCCGGCAGATGAACTTGAGCCCTGGGGTCGCCACCGGGATGGAAAAGCTGACGGCATACGCTTCTTGTCCCGGCTTGCGCGGCATATACGGCGCAACCCAGATATCGTCGCTGATCGGGGCGAGGGTGGACAGCATGCGGGCGCCGTTGACGATCAGGCCGGCATCGGTCTCCTTGACGATACGGATGCTTTCCTGGTCCTCGACGCCTTTGGTCTTGTCAATCTGCGGATCGACCAGGGTGTGGGTCAGGCACAGGTCTTTTTCGCGGCACAACTCGTAATACGTCCAGGCGTTGTCCCCAAAGCGCGGCTCGTTGCGTCCCAGCCAGGCGGTGATGGCCGCCATATCGGCGACAAAGGCATTCATATAGTCGGGCAGACGGCCCATCATGCCGCACGTCAACTCACACCGCGTTGTCTCTCCAAAGCGTCGTTTTTCAATATCCGCCCAGCTTTCGGCCAACACAAACGAGGTGCTGACCGGCGCATTCGACGTGGGAGAGGGATAGGTCAGAATATCTGTATAGGGCTCTTGGTACTGGCGGTCGTACAGCCGGGCCATCTCCCGGATAACGCCTTGAAAGGCGGGGTAGGTGGTCACGTCACGGACGAGTTCTCCGTTGACGTACAGCTCCCGGTCGTCTCGGAGTCCGTCAATATATTCCTGGCCACGCCGTGCGCCCATGGTGCTCCTCTTCTCTCGACCGATTACATCATGAGCATCAGGCCGCCGTCCACATACATCAACTGACCGGTAATATAATGCGCCGCCCGACTGGTGAGCAGCAGCACCGCCTGGCCAATATCAGCCGGCTGGGCCCAGTCCCCGAGCGGAATTTTTTCGGCAAACGCGGCGTCGAGCGGCTCCGTCGTATCATGCCCCATCTCCCTGGCCAGATTACTCCGCACACGCAAGGAGCCCGGCGTTTTCACCGCCCCCGGCGCAATCGTATTGACCGTGATTTTATGCGGCGCATACTCCAGTGCACTCGCCCTGGTAAAGGCGTTGAGGCCGCCTTTGCTGGCATCATAATGGGCCATGCCCAGATAGGTCCGGGCGGTATTGATGGAGGAGATATTAATAATCCGCCCGCCGCGCCCGCCGGCTATCATCTGCTCGGCAGCAAAGCGGGTGCACAGAAACGGACCGCGCAGGTTTACCCCCAACACCTTATCCCACAGCGCGGTTTCCATTTCGGCCAGCCGGGCCATGGGGTAGATCGCCGCATTATTGACCAGAATATCGAGGCGCTGAAACTCGTCCATGACCACGGTCACCATATTTTTGACCGAGGCTTCGTCGGATGTGTCCGCGCCGATTGCCAGGGCTGTCCGGCCCTGACCGTTGAGGGTTTTGGCAGTGGCGGCTGCAGTTTCGGCGTCTGTATCCGCCAGGGCAATACGGGCTCCGGCAGCGGCCAGGATTTCCGCGACGCCCCGGCCGATGCCTTTGGCCCCGCCGGTGATGAGGGCGACCTGGCCGTCGAGGTTGAAGAGTTGCGTGATTGAGGCGTCCATAGCGTGTCCTTAACTGAGAGAAGGGCGAGCGTCTGTCTTAGAAAAAGACCGTCATATTCTCCAGTATGTTGTGATCGAGCAGGATAAAGCGTTCTTCATTCTTCCAGGTGTCATCACTGCGCCGCCACCAGTCTTCCCGGCAGCCAACAAACACGTGCTCGGTCCCTTCCCAGCGACTGCGGAAGACCTGAAAATTCGAGCCGACTTTGACCCGGTCCGGTCCGGCGATCTCAAGGATTTGTACGTTGGAGACAAAATGCCGGATGCGGGAGCGCGGCTCCTCGGCATGGGCCGCTCCGGTTCTCAGGCGGTTGACGCGCAGGGTCAGGCTGGTTTTGTCATCGTCAAAATGCGCCAGGAGATGGGGCTGAGACAGGTCTTCCTGTCCCGGCTCCATGTTGCCGCGGACCGGCGCCCAATAGCGAATCGTGTCGGTAAACAGCTCAAGCCATTCTTCGAGCCTATCGTTGTCCAGCAGCCAGGCCTCATGATAGAGCAGCGCTTCGAACTCGTGACGGAGTCGGGTACGGTCTTCCGCATTCATCGGGAGAGCTCCTCTTAGGCTCCACCCATGAGGGCCTGCCACTGTTCGTAGACGCCAAAGATGCCGATTTCCGTTGAGGGGGGATGGATCAGACCGGGCTTGTCCGGGTCGGTGCGGCCATGCCCGGCGCCCATCTGATAGTTGAGGGGGAAGTTCCGGCGGTACACGCCACGCAGGGCCTTGACGCTATTGCCCCACATCTCGCCGTCGTCCTGCTCGAAGATACCGCTGGGCGAAAAGGTCAGCACCTGCATCTTCCGGGCGATCTCGACCACTTCAGGCGGCGCTTCCCGCTCGATCATGCCCCAGGAATACACCTCCATATTATGCGGGCCGCGTGGATGCCAGACGCGAATGGTCAGGAAACCCAGAAAGGTCAGGATGGAAAAATTCGGAAACACTGTTCCGACATGGACACAGCCGACCAGCTCACTCTGGGCTCGTGTCAGGCGTTGTCTGGCCGCGGCCTGCATCCGCTCCATATGCTGCGCCAGAGGGGCGGGTACGCCGCCTGCCATGTCGATCTTGAAATTGATCCAGCCATGCCCGTTCTCCAGCTTGGCTTCAAAGTCTCGCACCCAGGGCCGGTCGCCCAGAAATTGGCCCTCTGCCGGGCCGAGACCGATTTTGATCATGCTCTCGTGGGCCGCTCCGGTGTGATAGTTGTCACCGTTGAACTGCTCGGCGGCCAGCTTCCAGTTGCCGCCCAGATTCCAGCGGTGCAATCCGGGCAGGACAGTCATGCCGTTCTCAGTCTTGTTGAAGATGAGATCAAGATACCACTTCATATCTCCGAGATAGGCATCCAGGCTCTGGGCGCTTGCATCGAAACAGGCAAAGATGAGGCCGCGAAACGATTCCACGCGGGGAACTTCGAGCAGCCCCCAGTCTTCCCGGTTGAGCTCCTCGTAATAGGCTTCCTTGAATTGCGGAACGCCGACTAGCCGGCCCTGGTTGTCATACGTCCAGCCGTGATAGGGGCAGGTAAACGTTTTGGCGTTGCCGGCGTCCAGGCGGCACATGCGCGCGCCGCGATGGCGGCAGGAGTTCAAAAAGACCCGGATTTTCCCGGTTGCCGTCCGGCAGACCAGGACAGACTCCTCGCCCATGTAGTGGGTGATGAAGTCGCCCGGATTCGGAAGCTGGGATTCATGCGCCAGGTACAGCCAACAGCGGCCGAAGACCCGCTCCTGCTCGTCCCGGTAGACCTCTTCGTCAACAAAGACCCGAGGGCTGACCGTGCATTTTTCCAAGTCAATCAAGTGTGACCAGTCTGTCACGCTGCGTGCTCCTTCAATTCTCGCTCCCCGGAGAAGGTCAGGGAGAGCGCCTCTAATGACTCACGTGCTTATGGCCCCAAATGCTGCCGGTACGATGCAGCTGGACCTGCCAGGTCGTGTCATCAACCTCACGCGCGCCCCAGCCATATTCGACGCTGAAGCCGGACGGGGTCTTGAGATAAAAGGACAGCATCAGGTCATTGGTATGCCGACCCAAGGTCATATCAATCGGCACCTGCTTGCTCTGGCAGAGATCATAGGTTGACCCCACATCGTCCAGGCTTTGGAGTTGCAACATAAAGTGGTGCATCCGTTTGGGCATCTTGCCTTCCCAAAAGGCCATGCTGTGGTGACGCGGATTACAGTGCAGAAAGGCCAGATTGAGCGTGGAGGCCACGCCGCGCTCGGGCTGGGGACGTACCCAATCGCTCAGGCGAAAGCCCAGCACGTCACGGTAGAAGTGCAGGCTTTGCTCCAAACTATCGACCGTCATGGTGATATGACCGAGCCCCATGTCTCCGGTGGTAAACCCGGAAATCGGCCGGGGAGATTGAAAGGGTGTATCCACGCCCACCAGGGGACCATAGAAGATTTCGGTTGCCAGGCCGTTCGGGTCCTGGAGTTTGAGCAAACCCACGACCCGCCGGGCTTCAGCCTCTTCCGGGCTTCCCCATTCGACAGCAATACCATTGGCGCTGAGCCGATCTCCCATCGCTTTGAGCGTTTCCTCGTCCGCCACTTCCCAGCCGACCAGGGTGAGGTCGTCCTCGTCACCGGGGGAGACAATGAAGCGGTGGTGGTAGTCGTCCATCCGCAACAGCAACGAGCCGTCCGGGTCGCGGCTATGCGCCTGGAGTCCCAGCACTCCAGTGGCGAATTGTTCCCATTCATCAACATTGCCGACGCCCAAGCCGATGTAGCCGAGTTGTGCCACGCGTGCCATAGCAAGCCTCCTTCAATACCTGTGTTTCCATAGCGCGTTTTGGCCTCAGCGAAAATCCCTCCGGCTCGGAACGACACGCGCCTTGACCGTAGACAGTGCGACCGCTGGTATGACACAGTATCAGGGCCGAACACGCAGAGGGGAGCCGAGTGAGGGACAGCAAGCGAATCGTTGGTATCGTTCTCATCGTGATTGGGGTTACGGTTGCGATCCATACCATAGTTGAGCCGCTCTATCACGTCTCCAGCGAAGCCCATCCGTACAGCCCGCTGTGGACCCTGCTGGACCCGTTAATGGGGCTGGCGATCGTACTGGGCCTGATAGTCGGCTATCCGCGCATGAAACGCGCCAGCAGCGCCGGGCCGGACGCGCCCGTGACCTGGGAACGGCTGACAGCCACTACAATGTTCTACGGCTTTCTGGGTGTGGGCATCCTCTTCTTCTGGAGTTGGTTCAACACCATGTCGGTCAGCGCCGACTTCGCCCCAGGAAAGGGCGAGGACGTGAGCGTTTTGGTCTGGATGATCATCGACACGCTCCTGCCGCTGCTCCTGGGTGCAACAGGTGTGTCCCTTCTTCGCGATGATCTGTAAGAAGAGCGATATGAGAAAGAAAGTTCAATAACATGGGTGCTACCCACGTCACCGTTGCCATTCGCAACCCGGCCGAGCCGGAGCGTACTTGGGAAGGACTGTTTCTGGTCGATACCGGCGCGACCGATTGTCTCGTTCCCAGGCCACACCTGGAGGCCATCAGTCTGGAGCCTAAGGGGCAGCGGTCATACGAGCTAGCCGATGGCAGTGAAATCAAATTGGACATCACGGTTGGACAGATCGAATTCATGGGGGAGTTCGTCAGCGGCACGATCATCTTTGGCGAGGCGGACGCCGAGCCACTCCTGGGTGTAACTGCCTTGGAGTCCGTCGGGATTGAAGGCGACCCGCTCAACCAGCGACTCAAACGACGGCCCGCGGTGCGACTCAAGAGTGCCGGAAATCCGTAGAGAGTTCGCAGAGACAAAGGGCATGTAGTTGAGGGAAGTCCGATGATTACATCCATCCGACTGAAGAACTTCAAGAACTTCGCTGACGAGACGCTACGCGTCGGCCCGTTCACGACCCTCGTAGGCGCGAACGCCAGCGGTAAGAGCAACATCCGCGATGCCTTCCGCTTCCTGAGTGGTCTTGGTCGGGGCTACACGCTAACGGAGATTTTCGGTGGCAAACGCGAGGCCGGATGGAAACCGGTCCGCGGCGCGATGAATGAGATTATCCGATTTGGGCAATCCTCGCTCTCTATTGAAGTTGAGATGAATGTTCATACGCACGAAAATGTGCGTTTTATGATCGAGGTCGGCAGCGATGATAGGAAGCCTAGCTCGTTCCGGCTCATAACAGAAGAACTCGAAGTCATTTATAGCCACGGTAATAAATACTATGTTTATCAGCCCTCTCATAACCTACACAGAGAGGACCCTGCGTACCTGGAAATTCAACCATACATCGAGGACAAGGAAGAACGTGGGCTGCTTCGTCCATTTCGTGTGAGGCGAGACCGACCAGCCCTAACGCAGATAATGCAGGAACACAACAACATTGTACCGGCGTTTGAGCAGTTGCCCAAAAAGATAACTGGCATCTTCGCTAACATGCGCTTTCTCGAATTGTCACCCGAACGGATGCGAGAGCCTTCTCGCCCAGGCGCGACCGTTTTGGGCGATAACGGCGATAATTTACCCACAGTGTTACAGGAGATATGCACCGACGCTGAAAAGAAGAAGACTCTGGCGAGTTGGCTGCAAAAACTCACTCCTATGGACGTGGAAGGGTTTGAGTTTCCACGTGATCCCAGTGGGCGGGTTTATCTTCAAATTTGTGAAAGAAATGGCCGAAAGGTGTTCGCCGACAGCGCCTCGGACGGTACACTGCGTTTTCTCGCCACGCTGGCCGTGCTCCTCGGTGATAGTCCTCAGGGCCTGTATTTCTTTGAGGAAATCGACACGGGCATCCATCCGGCGCGGCTGTGGCTTTTGCTTGAATTGATCGAAAAGCAGGTCGCAAAGGGAAACCTTCAGATAGTAACCACCACCCACGCGCCCGACCTGTTGACCTTTGTCAACGATAGCACGTTTGAGAATATGTCCGTTGTCTGCCGTCTTGAAGACTCGGAGGATGCCATTATCCGCCCGGTTGCCGCTGCCCAACGCCAGGAAGTTACGCACCTCCCAAGGCGGGCTGGGACGGCTGCTGACATCCCGCTGGATGGAGACCGCGCTGGCCTTTACCGAAGACTATGACGAAGCGGAGGACGGCCGGTGAGAGTCCTTATTATTGGGAATTATATACCTTGATAACAACAGACCAAAGCATCTCGTTCTTGGCCCCTCTGTATCAGTGCCACTCGGGATGTCTGATTCCCGCCCGAGGAAGAACTCCCAGAGTTCTCGATAGTGCCAATGGTCTGACCCCTTCCGATCTCCGAAACCGGCACTGGCAGCCTTGTTGCGGGTCTAGGGAGGGGTCATGGGGGGTCTAGGTATCTCCTTCCGAGAAGTCAATACGCACGATACAGTGAGGGAAGGGGTCAAGTAGGATTGTTACCTTGCGCTATAATTCCCTTATTATTCCTGAAGATTCCCGCAGGGATAAGGATATTCTCAAACCTCTGTTCGAGTCTCTTCTTACATCTATAGGCAAGCCAAGGGCGCGGATTCAAGTCTGTGAGAACCCGGTGCTTGGTGGCGTCGAGGAAGCGTTGAAATCAGAGCGCATCGGAGAGATCGTCGGTGATAACGAGGGAATGACGGATATATTCATCCTGTGTGTTGATCGGGATGGCAAGGAGGGCCGCCGTGAACGGCTCAACGAACTCGAAGAGGAGTTTGGCACCCCTCAAACCTTCTTTGCCGAGAATGCTTGGGAAGAGATTGAAGCCTGGGTTCTGGCTGGCCTGGACCTGCCTGCTGGCTGGAACTGGACGGATATTCGTGCCGAGGTGTCGGTCAAGGAGCGTTTCTTTGAGCCACTGGCCATCCAATGTGGCGTAGCCAGCACTGGCAGCGGTGGCCGTAAGCCGCTCGCAGAAGAGGCCGCACAGCGAATCAATAGAATCCGACAGAAATGCCCTGAAGACTTCAACGAGTTGGCTCAGCGGCTAGAAAATCACCTCCAAAGTAATTGAGCCAAGACGATATGACCAAACCCAGGCCACCTTTTTCTCGTGGACCTCTGTATGCGATTTGAAGCGGCGATCTTTGACTGTGATGGGGCGCTGGTTGATAGCGAGACACCCGAAAACGCGGAAACCCTTGCTGCTGCCGGGGCTCAGGTCTTTCAGGATATGAACCAGATCTCCGCTCTTTGCTCTGCGGTAGAGGAACGCCGGATGCATTGCTGGGAGTTGTCGAAAAAGTGACATCCATGAACGCCGAGCAGCGGGAACTGATTCAGGCCCGAGAGCGAATCGAACGGTTGCCGACCTCGAAGATTCGGGCGATTGCCAACGCCAGCCTTGGGCTCGAAGGCTTGATCCCGCTCTGGTTCGGGGAGTCCGACCTGCCCACGCCGGAGTTTATCAAACAGGCCGGTGCCGACGCCCTGATGCAGGGCTGTACGTTTTACACCCATAACCGCGGCATTCCTGAACTGCGTGCTACGCTGGCTGAATACGCCTCCGGTTTGCACGCCCGCCCGGTAGGTGTGGATCGCATTACCGTCACCGCCTCCGGCTGCGTGGCGATTAATCTCATTCAGCAGGTCCTGACCGACCCCGGCTCCAATACGATTGTGGTTGGTCCCTTGTGGCCCAACCTGATTGAGACCATCCACATCATGGGTGGGGAGACACGGATTGTACCGCTGACGTTTGGTGAACAGGCCTGGCCGCTCGATCTGGACCGCCTCTTTGACCGGGTCGATGCCCGGACTACCGCGATCCTCATTAACTCCCCTGGGAATCCTACTGGCTGGGTTATGGAGAGAGACGGGCAGCAGTCTGTACTCGATTTTTGCCGTCAGCGTGGCCTGTGGTTGATTTCCGATGAGGTCTACCACCGTCTGGTGTATGACCGGCCCGTTGCCCCGTCCTTGCTGGACCTGGCGGAGCCGGATGACAAGGTCCTGGTGATTAACAGTTTCTCCAAGACCTGGGCCATGTCGGGCTGGCGGCTGGGCTGGGTGACGGCTCCACCGAGACTGGGCGAGGTGTTTGAAAAGGTCATCGAGTTTCACTACTCGTGTCCGGCCCATTTTACCCAGCGGGCCGGGGTCACCGCGGTGATGGAAGGCGAACCATTCGTGCGTGATATGGTGCAGCGCTATCGAGCCGCCCGCGACCTGGGCGTGGAACGGTTGCGGGCCATGCCACGCGTCCGCGTCCACTCTCCGCCCGGCTCTTTTTATCTATTCTTCGCCGTGGACGGGATGACCGACAGCGTGGCCGAGTGTCGCCGCTTTGTTTCTGAAGCCCGCGTTGGTCTTGCGCCGGGCGCGGCGTTTGGTGAGGCCGGCGAAGGCTTTATCCGCCTGTGTTTTGCCAATACTCTGGAAACGCTGCACGAAGCCTTTGAGCGGCTTGCCAGGGTGCTGGCCTAAGCACTGCCGGGAGACCGCCCCTCTTTACTTTCCGCCTGTACGCCCCATAGAGTAGCTGCATCTCATTGCGGGGGGGACAGTATGAAGATCCATGACGCAACAACCGCGCCCAACCCACGCCGGGTACGGATATTTATTGCGGAAAAAGGCATTGAGGTACCGTACGAACAGGTCGATATCGTCAACGCGGTCAATCGAGGCGAGGAATTCCGGACGCAGAAGAATCCCATGGGTACCCTGCCCGTGCTCGAACTCGACGACGGCACCTGCATTGCCGAAAGCGGTGCGATCTGCCGCTATTTTGAAGAACTCTATCCCGACCCGCCACTCATGGGTGTAGACGCGCAGGACAGGGCGATTGTCGAGATGTGGAATCGTCGTATGGAATTTGAACTCTTTCAGCCGACGACCCTGGCCTTTCAACAACAGCACGCCTTCTTCAAAGGCCGCGTGCCCCAGGTGCCGGAATATGCTGCGGTGTCAAAAGAAAAGGCCGAAAAGAGTCTGGCCTGGCTGGACGAGGTGTTGGCCGACCGTCAATATATAGCGGGCGAGCGCTACACCGTCGCCGACATCGTTGCTCAGTGCGCGGTGGATTTTGGCCGAGTAGTAAAAATTGCGATCCAGCCGGATCAAAAGAACCTGGCTCGCTGGCACGAAGAAGTCTCCACCCGGCCGAGCGCCAAGGCATAGACCGAGCAGCTCACCCGCCCTCTCGCGCAGGTCATATATCGTGGCGTGGCAGACATGAGGAAGACGGCCACTTGTCGAATAGTACCTGATTTGGTACTATGAAAGGTGTCATGCGTGCGAAGCGTCAACGCACCTTGGAGAGCATGTTCAAGAAGCCGACGTCGCCTGACATCCGGTGGGGGGACATCGTCGCTATGCTGAAAGCAGCAGGCGTGGAGGTCTCTCAGCGTTCGGGGTCGCGTGTGCTTCTCAAGAAAGGATCGGAACGGATGGTGGTGCACCGCCCTCATTCAGAACCAGAGGCCGGGCGAGCGACGGTCCGCGATATCGCCACATTTCTCGAAGCTGTAGGAGTCACGTCATGATGGAGTACAAGGGATACACCGCCACGGTCGAACTCGACGAGTCTGTGGGTCGGCTGCATGGACGAGTTGTGAACAGCGGCCCCTATCCGATCGTGACTTTTGAAGCCACCGACGTCGAGGGGATTCAGCGCGAGTTCCACCGATCCATCGACGAGTACCTTGAGTCCTGCAAGGAAGATGGCGTTGATCCCCGCAAGCCTTTTTCAGGGAAGCTGAACGTTCGGCTCGGGCCGGCCTTACATCAAAGCGTTGCACGCTCGGCAGCAGAGAGCGGTCTGAGCCTGAATAGCTGGATTGTCCAAGCGCTGGAGAAGAGCGTGTCTCAATGATCCGCCTCTGCGACCGTAGCGTGCCCACAATATGGCCTCGGACGAGGGTGGGGCGTATCTTGGTATGGCCGGCTAGGGAGAGCGACGGCCTCGACAAACCGCTTGTTCGCTTCCGCCTCCTCATCCACTGGGCCACACGCCAGAGCAAGGGTGATGAGAGCGGGTAGCAGGGGATATTTCAGCCTCACACTGCTCTTCCTGTAACATTGCTCCTCGCTGGGTTAATGGTGATAGCCACTGACGGCACTCATGAGGACCTCCCGCCTTCAGGCTGTGTGGACACACTACCACCCCTAAGAGGTTGGGTGAACCATTGCTTCGCCTTTCTCTTTAGCAGAGACCAGGACGCTTCGTTCATCGTCCCGCCATCTGCGGCCTGAATCATATAACTTGGTCGTTGAGGCCGGAGCTTTGGGGCGACTCCCGGCGTTTCAAAGCGGCTTACCGCTCCAGACCAGCAGTTTTCCAGTAGTGGCATCAAAGCAGTCATGTAGATCGGGCGGGTTATTGGCATCGGCGCAAGCCTAATCGAGCTGGGCAGGGGTGATGCCTTTCGCCGGACCGATACCACCGGAGAAAAACCTTGTACCAGATACGTTGGCGTTCTTGAGGGTTGCGCCAGACAGATTTGTGCGGTCGAGGTTCGCTTTGGACAGTTCTGCCCTATAAAAACCGAGTGGCAACGTTTGATATTGTGGAGTACTACGGTTCGCGTACTTCTCGACTATGCCACACGCGAATAATAACCGGCGTATCGTCATCCTCCAGCATGTAGCGCAGGACATAGGCGCTGGAGGCGAACAGAATGAACAGCTCTCGCCGCCGTGTTTGGTCTGGCATTGGACGGCCTAAGCGCGGCGAGGTCAACAGCAGGTCGGCTCCCTCAAGAATCGCCTGGGCGGCCCGAGCGGCTGCCGACGGGCTCTTCTCCCGGAGAAACACAAACAAGCGCTCCAGGGCGTCCATCGCTTCCAGCAGCCATTTCAGTTCGGCCATGTGGCGGCCTTACCTTGAGCCGTGTCGCGTAGCCACTTGGCCACGGTCTTGTGAGGAATGGCCTCACTGGTGAGCTGATAGGTCTCCCATCTGGCCATATCCTCTTGCTTTTCCCGTTCGTATCTCTCCTCCCGGTCGAGATACTCAAGGATGGCTGTGCGCATAAGCCAATGCGGGGATCGCTCGCGCTGTTTCCCAAGCTGTTTGAGGCGCAAGCGGGTGTGTTCGTCGAGTTTGATGCCTTGTGTTACAGCCATATCTGTCATCCTTTCAGTAAAGAGTACAACTTCTTGCGACTTTTTGCAACTCAACCGAGAAGGAGGCTCCCTGGTCCAGACTCCAGCATCGGGTCCAGCTTCCACGTTTATGGAGACAGGTCACTGGCATAAGCACGAGGCCCCATCGTCCTATGAGGAGGCTCTCCGCCTGGCGTCGGGGGGCGCTCTCTGCCGCACCCCTCAGTTCGGAGCAGGGGGGTCAGCCGGCCGTGCGGATATAGGGGCCGGTCTCTTTCAACAACACAAACAGCACAGCCGACAGCATGTAGCAGCCGCCCCAGAAATAGAAGCCGGCCACCGGCGTGAGGCCGACCAGCCACATGCCTACGACCGGGGCAAGCACGCCGCCCAGATAGCCGGCGGTGATGGCAATGCCTACTGCGGAGCCGGCCAGGCGACGCCCGACGCCTTCCATTTCCAGCGGTACCACGAAGGCCAGTGGAGCCGCCCCACCAAAGAATCCCCACATCAGGGCTACGATCCACAGCGGCGTGCCCAGCGCATAGCCGGACAGCACCATGCACGCCCCGGCGATGAGCATGCCTGGCACATAGAAACGTTTGCGCAGCCCGACCCGGTCCGATACGGACGGCACGACCAGCGCGCCGACCACGTAGGCCCACATAATGACCGAGACGACCGCCCCGGCCGCGGCCGAGGTCATGCCCTGCACGTCCACGAAATAGGTTGGTGCATAACCGATGATGCCGATATACCCGCCCAGAAACAGCATGTGACAGGCCGCCAGAGTCCAGGCGTCCCGGATACTGAGGACCTGACGAATCGCGGCCACGGTGCCCAGGTGCCCAGCCTCGCCCTCGTCCGGCTCATGTGCCCGGTCCCGGACGGTCATGAACCACAGCACCCCAATGGCGGACGTGGCCACGCCCAGGATGGTGCTCAGGCTGCGCCAGCCGCCGACCGACTCCAGGACCAGCGGCGTCAGGGCCAGGGCCAGGGCCGCGCCCGCGCCGTAGCCGGCTTGGGTGACCCCATTGGCCAGACCGAATTCCTCTGGCGCAAACCACATCCCCAGCGCTTTGGGCACGTTTGGAAACGTCAGGGCAAGAGCGATACCGAAGAGAAACATCCAGACATACATTGAACCAAAACCGGAGGCCGTGGCCCGCATGACCAGGGTGGCCCCCATCAGCACCACCCCCAGGCCGACAATTTTCTGGACTCCGTAGCGATCGCCGAGCACCCCGCCAATCATGGCCGAGACCAGCGTGCCGAGCGAGATGGCCGCCCACAGCATACCCCAGTCCGACATCTCCAGGTGCAGGTCGGCCAGAACCTGGGCGACGACCATGACGATATACGTCCAGCCAAACCCAAAGGCAAAGGTAAAGACCAGAACGCTATTAGCAAGAACGAGCCAACGATAGCCACCTGCCGGCGTGTGTGTGTCTGCCATAGGCATGACCCTGCCACAGGGAGCCGGCCCCGTCTACGGTCTGGCGGTGAATCTGCTCATTGCTGAAAAAGATCGTACCTCTGCTCAAGCAGATGGATGTGGTGAGGTAAGACGTAGCTCGCTATGAGGCCAATTGACGGACTGGAAGGTACGGGTGGGGTTGTGATATTCAATTCACCCCATATCGGTAGCTTTTGCTGGAGTCGCTATGCCCGGACTATTAATACGAGATATCTCACCTGAACTGTACAGTCAGTTAAAAACCGAGGCCGCGCGACATCACCGCAGCCTCGGGCAGGAAGCCCTTTCCATTCTGAAGGAAGCCCTTTCCTGTTCTCCTCCCTCAGTAGCCCTACCAACTCCGGTCCAGGGTCGCTTCCTCGTGACCCAAGCTTTCCTGGACGAGGCGAAACACGAGGGGCGTGAGTGATCGTTGTTGATACGAACATCATCGCCTACCTTTTTCTCGTTGGTGAAAAGACGCCGTTGGCGCAAGCAGCCCGGCGGCAAGACTCGGAATGGAGAGTTCCTTCCTTATGGAAACACGAGTTTCTTAATGTCTTGGCAACCTATATTCGCCGGAAGGGAATAACAAAGAAGATTGCCGAAGATGTGAGACAGCGAGCGTTTCAGCTGCTGGCTCCCGCAGAGCGAGAGGTCGATATGCGTCTTGCGCTGGAAATCGCTGCTAGATACCGCGTGAGTGCCTACGATGCTCAATACATTGCTCTCGCCCGGAGGCTCAAGGCGCTCTGCGTGACCGAAGATGCCCGCCTGCTCAAGACCTTCCCCACTGTGACGCGTTCTCTGGAAGAGTTTTGCCACCAAACCGGAAGTTAGCCGGGCCCATGGACGCCAAAGACGAACACCACATCGACTTTTTGTATCGGGCGCTGAACGATACCCAGGAGACCATCCGGTCTACTGATACAAAGGCCGAGATTGTTATCATTCTCGTTGGCGGTGTCCTGGCCTTTATTGGGGCGATTCACGGCCGGATTGATACGCTGCCTCTACAGGTCCTGACGACCATCGGCTTAGCCCACGTTCTCATTGCCGCGGTGTGCGCCATATGGGCGCTCAACCCTCGGGTCAATCCGGAAGAGTTTATAGACATGGATGGCGTGGAACCACTGCCGCTCTATTACCTCCACATTAAATCCACACTGACTGGTTGGCGCACGTTTCTGCCGTGGCGCGCGGGGAATTATATGGAGCTGTCGGCAGCAGAATATCTGCGCCAACTCGAATCGCTTGATGAGGACGGCCTCCGGCGGGTGCTGGTCTATGAGCTCCTCAAGGTCTCGTTCATCCGTGAGGAAAAGCGGGTGCAAGTTGCCTGGGCCATCCGCTTTATTCGAGTGGCCGGCGGGTTCTTCTCTCTCCTGGTGGTGGGCCTCTATCTGATGTGACCGTTTCAGATACCCATGCTTTGCCAGAATACTCCGGACCACCCTTCTCCTCTGGCCTGATCGTTTTGGGTTTGGTATGGTCCACACTTCAGATGAGGAGGGGCTGTATGCATACGCCCAAACTGAAGGACCATTTTTTGCGTTTTCTGATTGGTCCGTGCGTGGCTGGAATCCTGACGCTGGGCTGTGAGGCCGGCGAACGGTCGGAAGTGGTCTCGCAGCCGACCGAGCCGAAAGAGCCTGAGGCCGTTCGGGCGGCCGCTGACATGGCCCCGCTTGAGCCCACGGATGAGTACGATGTGAGAGACCCGGACATGAGTTGTGCGGACGCAAACCGCTTCTCGGTTCGGACGGTTGAGCGTTTGGGCTATGAGGTGACGGCCTTCACGCCGGCTTCAGACGACAAAGAGGGTGTGATAGAGGCGAAGCAAATGGGCCGTTGGGGAGGAGAAGAGGGCGTGTCCGTCACCATCGCCTGCGACCCGAACGGCGTCCGTATAGCGACTCGCTCAGACGTGACCCCGTGTGAGCAGGCCAATATGGTGATGCGTCAGGCCGTGGAGAGCAGCGGGTTTACCGTCACCACCTATACTCCGGCAAGCCTGATGAAGGTCGGCCTGATTACCGGCGAAAAAGAAGGCGCGGAGCCAACTTCCATCACCATTACCTGTTATATCGAACGCAACCGGGTGGAGATGGACACCAGCGAGGACAGCCCGGTCCTGGAAAATGTTGACTTCTATAAGGCCTTGACCGATTTCCAACTCGGGTTTTTTACTGCTTTTAACAAGCTGGAAGAGCGCCTGGCGAGAAACCCGGCGGATCAAGATCGTCTGTATGTGGCTCTGCGGCCGCTCAATATGGTTGATAATCAGGTGGTCTTTGGTACCAAGGAACTGGCCGTGCTGCCGCTCAAGATCAATATCTCCAATCCGACCCAGCAGACGTATCTGCTCGAAACCCAGCGGATCGCGTTAGTGGACTCTTCCGGGAAACGGGTGAAACCCATAGGCGAGGGCGAGACAGCTTTCCCCGCTCCGTCGCTGACAGACCGTTCCATTGGGCCGGGGGCCAGTATTCAGGGCTATTTATACTATCCGTTGGGAACGTATACGGGCGCGCGCGGCTCGCTGGCCGATCAGCGCAGTCAGGAGCGAGAGGGGTTCAGCGTCGAGTTCAAACCGTGGTGAACGAAGGAAACTCAAAAACAGAATGGAGGACGCCGCATGGCAGACAAATCGTATGAGGCACAGATTGATCGTGACAAGGTCCAGCAGATGGCCGAACACACCATGGGCTTTCTCGCCGGGGCCGTGATTTCCGGTATGATCTATCTGGGTGACAAGATGGGTCTCTACCAGGCCCTGGATGGCGCAGGCCCGGTGACGAGTGACGACTTGGCGCAGAAAACCGGTCTGCACGAGCGCTGGCTGCGAGAATGGCTCGAAGGCCAGGCCACAGCAGGCTTGCTTGAGTATAAGGGCAACCGCAGGTTTGAGCTGTCTGCCGAAGCCGCCCTGGTCTTATCGAACGAAAACAGCCCGGCGTTCCTGGCCGGCGGGTTCTGTTCGTTGCCGCAACAGATCGGGGTGCTGGAACAACTCCCGAAGTCGTTCAAGACCGGCCTGGGTTTGCCGTATGATGCGTTCGGGCCTGAGGGCGCCCGCGGGATTGAGCGTTTTCTGGCCCCGTGGTTCCAGGCTCACCTGGTCCCCAAAGCCTTACCCGCCCTGGACGGGGTAGTCTCCAAACTTGAAGCCGGGGCAAAAGTGGCCGATGTCGGCTGCGGGGCCGGCGTGGCCCTGCTCAAGATCGCCGAAGCCTTTCCTCATACTGAGTGTCACGGCTACGATATCTCCAAACACGCCCTCGCCCGTGCCGAAGAGAATAAAGCAAAAGCGGGAGTGCAGAACATTGCTTTTCACGATGCGAACGGTGACGCGATTCCCACTGACAGGAGTTTTGACTTTATTGCGACGTTTGACTGCCTGCACGATATGGCTAACCCGACCCCGGTCATCCAGGCCATCTATAATGCGCTCAAACCGGACGGGACCTGGTTGATCGCGGACATTCACAGCTTCCCGACGTTTGAAGAAAATCTGGAGCAGAACCCGCTGGCCCCGCTGATGTACGGCTTCTCGGTCATGTGCTGCATGTCTTCCGCCATGTCCACATCGGACGGCGAGGGCTTGGGCACCTTGGGATTTACCGAACCCGTTGCGCGTCAGATGGTTGGCAGCGCCGGCTTCAGCCGCTTCAAACGCCACGATTTCGATAATCCGATCAACGCCTATTATGAAGTGCGGCCGTAGGGAGTTGGTTTGCAGCAGGATCGGCTGACGGACGAGGGGAAAGCCGTGGGGACAGATGGAACGATTACTTCCAACGAACCCGCAATGGGTTCCGACCGCAGTTTCGGCTTCGTCTTCACCATTGTGTTTGCCATGATCGGCCTGTTTCCGCTGCTTGACGGCAGGTCGCCCCGCGCGTAGTCGCTTGCCGTTGCCGGCGCGCTTCTTGTGCTGACGCTCGTCAAGGCGGAGTGGCTGGCGCCGTTCAACACGGTCTGGTTCAGGTTCGGCCTGTTATTGCACCGCATCGTCAACCCGATCGTCCTGGCGGTGATCTACTTCGCCGTGGTGACGCCGACCGGCCTCATCACGTGAAGTTCCCATCGCCGACAAATTTCACGTCCGACTCGAAGACCTCGCCGCCCGGCAACTACCCCACATGGACGTCACCACCTCGGCGTTCGGGCGCGGCAGCTCCAGTCAGATCAACCAACTGCCGTTCTATGACGAATTCGCGCGGCGCCTGCGCCCCAAGCTGCTGATGCTCGTCTTCGTCCCGAACGACTTCATGGGCAATTCTTCGGTCCTGCGCAGCTTGGAGTGGGGATGGAACGCGGACCGACTTCCGTTCGCCTCCGCCGTAAGAGGCGCCGACGGGACAATCCAACTGCGTCCGCCCAACCCTAGAGCATTTCCCGCTGCAGTGTAGCGACAATGGTGGAGTACGGCTGACCTTCGACCGGGGAGAAGCCCGCTACGATGGCGCCGAGGGATGTCCAGCGGGCCTCACGGGCCCGGTGGGCGCCGCCGCGCGCCCGCTCTTTGCGCTTGGCAAAGCCTCACTCAAGCGGATGGAGGGCAGGCCTGTATGGGGGGAGAAACCGGCGGGGCGCCCCGGCCGGCGCAATCGGCTGCGCGCGCAGCGGGTCCCGATGCCCCGAGAGGGTGGCCAGCATCACACCAGCGCCCCCGCGGAGGGGCGGCCCGAAGAGGGGGGCGCCATCCGCCCGGCCGGCGGCGGTGGGCAACGGCCCATCCCGGACCACGGGAGCCGGCCGGCCCGGCGTCCGCCGGGCGGCGCCAACCGTCGTGGGCTGCCAGCGTCCCCAAGGGCCGCGCCCCACGCCCCGGTGGCCGCGCGGCGCCCCCCCCGGCGAATCAGGGTCGTGGCAACCTCACGCTCAGCAATGACCACCACCCGCGGGGCGCCCAGGGCGGTGGGAGCGCCCGCCCGCGCCGCCGGGCAGTCCCCACACAAGCCGGGGCTGTGCCTGCGCGGACCGGACTTTTGTTTCTTGGGAGGTCTCACCGCCGGAGTGCCCCCCACACCGCCATCAGACGACACGAGACACCGAGCGCCTCTCGTCACTCGGCCCGTGTCCGGTCGGGCCGGGCTGCCCCCAGGGCCCGGAGCGGCTCCAGGGGCCCGGCCAGGACGGCGGGCTGGAACCGCTCCGGCCGCCGCGACCCGCTCTCCCCGGTGGCCCGCCGCCGCGGCGTGCGCCGATCCACCCACGCCCGTCTCACCCGAGACTGCTCGGCCCCCACCCGCGCGGCGCGCCCTGCATCACCGGCCGCCAAGACCCGCTCGCGTACAGCCATTGCCTACGCCCGTCCCAGCGCTGCCGCCTCCTACCCCTCGCCCGACCAGCTTCCTCCCCCAATGGCTACTGCCTAGCGTGAAACGCGCTAGCGTGTCCCAGATTATTCAGATCAAAACCCCGGTGGACAACTCTCTTCAAGAAGCAGATGTCTGGGGTTTCCTACCTGGCAAGTTGGTTGAAAGCCAAGAGAGGAGCGTTTTCCTTCCCGCGGCCCGATGTCGACTCCCGACTGATCGCGCGGGCGGATGTGCTGAGCCAACGCTCCCAACATAAGTCGCTTCTTGATGGGTGGCAACCGACCACGAGGGCCGCCCTGACGACCATGTTCATGGAAGAGAGCCTGCCGCCTGTCTTCAAGGATGCCTTGGACTTCACTGCTTTCGCCCTGGATCAATTCAAGGAGCGCGCAGATCGCGACGGTGGCTCGTTGGCCGTCCTGTCAATATACCGGATGGGTACCCGAGGCGATCCTCATTTCGACCGCCTGAATGCCATGGCTGAGGCGCGAGGCATTCCCGTCATCGACCAGTACGACTACATCCTCCGCCAGGGCGCCAAGCCCGAGGACACACGCTGGGCCTACGACGGCCACTGGAACTCGACCGGCCACCAGTGGGCAGCGGAGGCCCTGCTGGAATATCTGAAGCAGCACCAGGAAATCTGCGCAGGACCGGCGGCCAAGAAAGCACTTTGACACACCGGAGGGCGGGTGACGCACCTTGTCAGAGCGCCCGGGACAGCTCCACCGTGTGTGTCAGAGGTCAGAGGCCAAAAGCACGAGAGTGCCAATACGCACGATTTCGCGGAAGTGCGCATCGAACGTCAGGACCGTGGCACCGGACCGAGCGGCGGTCGCTGCGATCCAGATGTCGTTGGTCGGCAAGGGCTTGCCCTTGCTGCGCAGATCGACGACGATCTCACCATAGATGCGAGCGACTTCCTCGTCGCTCACGAGGACTTCGACCACCGGGTGCTCCAGAAATTCCGCCAGCTCCCGTGCGTTTCGGTCGGCATGTCCGCCCAGCAGAAATCCGGCCCACAGTTCCCCGAGCACCACACTCGACACACCGATCCACTCCGCGCGGTCAATGTGCTCAACGACCTCGGGGTAGCCGCGCTGGAAGTTGCTGTACGCGGAGGTGTCGAGGCAAAGACGGGTCACCGCCAGAGCTCCTCGTCGATCCCATCAAACGGGGCGATGGCTTGCGTGAACCGCTGGTATTCGTCATTGCTCCAGGCGCCCGCCAACCGGCGGAGTCCGTTGCTGCGCGGCCCGGCCCTCGACAGCCCCAATGCTTCACGCAACAGCGCGAGCGTCGTGCGATTGAGAGACGAACCGCGGCGTCGCTTCTCGTTCTCCAGTGCCTCCGCTAATTCGGCTGGTATGTTGCGAATCGTCATAGTCTTCATGGCGCGAATCCTCATCAGTGCGATCGTTGAATAAAGTCTATGCAGTCATTGATTGCAGTCAAGACCCCACGACGGTACTGGTACATTTTGGGGTTTTTACCCCAACAGAAACAGTGACTTACAGCTCAAACTGTACCAGCACCCCCACGACAGGAATCCAATGGGGATTAGATACGTGACGATCTCCGCATACCGTTCTTGCCGCCCACCGCGACCCTCGGGGAGTTCCCCCCCGAGGGAGGGCGGACAACCAGTCCTCGGTGCCAGATGTTCCGTGCCGCGTTCCAGTCCCGGTCCATAGACAAGCCACAAGCCGGGCACGCGTGCAGCCGGTCGGACAGGGCCTTCTGCACCCGGTGCCCCCACCGGCTCCCGTCTTGCGCCGTGTCCGTGGGGTCGCCCGGCACGCCCCCCCCACCAGCACGTGCCGCCTTGGAGGGGCGCATCTCGCCCACGGGGGACCACGGTTGCTCAGCTCGCGCCCGGGCAAGCTGGGGGGTGCCCATCCTCCTTTGGCCGGGCAGATGCGCCACAGAGGAGCCGGTCGTCTTTGGGACCCCATCAGGCGTCAGCTCATGCCGGCTCGCCCGCTCGCGCTCGCGCCCCCGCTGCCATTCCTTCGCCAGCAGCCGTTTCCGCTTCTGCCGGGTCTTCGAGCCCTTCCTCGCCGCGGCAAGCCGGTGTTGCAGCACGGTGAGCCGTTCCCTATCGACCTCTGCTTTCGTCCAGCGCTACCCATCGGAGAGCGTGCCGCGGGCCGCCATGCCTCCGTCAATGCCCAGCGGCGGGGTGGGATGGGGGTGGGCATCGGGCAGTTCGACGACTAGTTGCACGGAGACCCGAAGAGGAGTTGTGACTCCTCGTGCTCTCAGGACGGGTCCTGCGACGGGTCCTTTGAAGCGGAGTCGTCCGATTCCTTTCAGGGACAGGCTATTCCACTTTCCATGCGACTCGAGACGTGGTTGTGAGGTCGAAAACGACCGCATGCCCCGGTCTGTGCTCTTGAAGCGGGGAAAGCCGGGGGTCTGCCCCGCTTTGACGCGCCGGAAGAAGGCTTTGAACGCCCGGTCCAGGGGACACAGACAGGAGCGCTGACAGTTCAGGTCGTAGTGGGAGAACTCGCTGTCTTCTCGGAGGACGGTCAGGCTCTTGTTTTGGTCGTAGAGGCTCACCGAGACACCCGCCTTGCGGTAGGCGCCAATGCGCTCTTCCAATGCGGCATTGTAGAGTAGCCGTTGCTGTTCCAGAAACGTGCTGAGCCGGTCGTGCACGGCTGGGCGGAGTTTGGCGGGCTAGGGCAGGGTACGGTGCATGGGCTCATTCTACTACAGGATCATCAAGTATGTAATTCCGGTACTGGCGTATTTTGAGGATTTCTAACCAATAAAATCAACGCCTTACAGAGCAAAATGAGCCAGTACCGGAATTCCCAATCCAATCCTCAACGTCAGCTGCGAGCTATCGTGGGCACGCCGGCGGACGCCTTGCGCTGTTTCATAGGCACGGATATAGACTGCCTGGCCTTTGGCAATTGCTTCCTGCGCAAAGAGGAGCAGAACCCGGCGCTCCGGTGCGCGGGTTATCAAGGTTCGTTCGAATAGGATTGACAACAGCCGCGCAGCGCTCAGGGCACTGACTCGTATGCCTCGCAAACTGGCAGGCCGTATCCGCGACAAGGTTCGGGCCTACGCTGACAACCCGGCGTCGCAGGCAAACAACGTCACGCGTCTACGGGGCCAGGACGGTCTGCTGCGTCCTCGTGTCGGAGACTGGCGCGTCGTGATGCGAGACGAGGAGGTGCTGCAAGTCCTGCACATAGCCAGTCGCAGCAGCGCCTACAAGGAGTAAAACCAATGAACGATACCGTAAGGACTCCCAAGGCCGAGTATGCGCGCCTGTGCGCCTTGGAAGAAGACTTCGCCGACATTCAGGCGGCCTTGGCCGTTGAGGCGAGGATTGCGAGCGGCATCGAAGAGCTAATCCCGGCGTCTGTGGCCGACCGACTCATCGCCGGCGAGTCGCCGCTACGCGTCTGGCGCGAGTACCGCGGCTTGTCGCAGTCCACCCTTGCTCGCGTGTCTGGGGTCAGCCGAATCCAGATCATCGACATCGAGGCGCAGCGCAACACAGGCTCGGTCCCTACCCTCCGCAAGCTGGCCGACAGCTTGCGGGTCGCCGTCGACGACATTATCCCCGCGTAGGCGACCAATGCCGAGGCGGATGTAACGCGCAACGGACCTCATCCTGCGTGCCACGCTGGCGGCGGTCACCGTCTGTTCGGGCAAAGCCACACGCGAGGAATGGCTTCGCGCTCAAGGACAGGTGAAAATGACACACCGCTCGCTTACCCCCTCCCGTATTCGGCGCGCCCTGCGCGTGGTCGGCTGGAACGCGTTGTTGCTCGCCGCCGGTCTGGCCCTGGCGGCGGCCACCGTGGAAGTCTGGCTCCGGCTGACGTCACCGTTCATGAGCCCGAGCTTACCCTTGCACTTTTTTCCCGGTGTCGGCACACTCCTGAAACCCAATGCGGAAGTACGCTGGACGAACCGGCTCGATTTCTGGACCGTCTCGCGCACCAACCGCCTGGGCTTTCTCGACCGCGAACCTGTGAGCCCCGAGCGTGCCGCGGCAAGCTGCCACATTGCCATGATCGGCGATTCCTTCGTGGAGGCGAAGGAGGTCCCCATCGCCGACAAGAGCCACATCCGGCTGGAGGAGCTTGCCGCCCGGGAACTACCCCATTTGAACGTCACCACCTCGGCGTTCGGATGTACGGGTACAGGTCAAATTAACCAACTGCCGTTCTACGACGAGTTCGCGAGGTACCCGCACCCCAAGCTGCTGGTGCTCGTCTTCGTCCCCAACGACTTCATGGACAACTCTCCGGTCCTTGACGAGCTGGATGTGGGACGGGACCCGGAGCGCATTCCGTGGGTCTCCGCGGAAAGAAACGAGGACGGATCCATGACGCTGCGACCGCCGGATCCAGACTGGGAGTTCAGACTATGGCGACCTTGGTACATGCCTATGAAAGACGTGGTTCGTACGTCCTACGTCGCGAATTGGCTGTACGCCAAGAGACGATCCATGTTTCCATCCAACGCTGCGCACCTGATCACGACAGCGGAGATTCTGAGCCGGCGCACGGCCTATGCGTCGCTGCTCGATGGGTGGCGGCCAACGGCAAGGGGAAGCTTACACAGTATGTTCCGAAACGAGAACCTGCCGCCGGTCTTCGAGGAAGCTTTGGACTTCACGGCCTTTGCCCTCAATCAATTCAAGGAACGCGCCGACCGCGACGGTGTCTCGCTGGTCATCCTGTCGGTACATTTGATGCGCAGCCGAGGCGAACCGCCATTCGATCGCCTGAACGCCATGGTCGAGACGCGGGGCATTCCCGTCATCGACCAGTACGACTACATTCTCCGCCAGGGTGCCGAGCCCCGGGATGCACGGTGGGCGCACGACGCGCACTGGAACGCCGCTGGCCACCGATGAGCGGCGGAAGCCTTGCTCGAATACCTGAAACAGCACCAGGAAGTCTGCGACCCGACTCCCTGACACACCACGAAATCAACTCCGGCTCCATTGTTGCCTTTGGCGCGGTCATTCCCTACAGTGTTCGTTATGAAGTTATCGCCCTCCCTGCGCGCCATTACCTCAGACACCACTTCCGGGGACACTATCCATCTATTGCTGGAGCCACGGCAATTGCCTCGTGGCTTGGACGCGGTTGGAGGAACCAAATGACAGATAAAATCACCGTGTCGGTCGACTCTGACGTGGCCGAGTTTTACCGCTCGGTGTCCGACCGTGACCGTCGTAAACTGGACTTGCTGGCCAATCTGCGCTTGCGCGAGGCGACAGAGTCTCCCAAGTCGCTTCGGGATATCATGCGGGAAATGAGCCGCAATGCGCAACGGCGCGGTCTGACTCCAGAGATCTTGCCGTCCATCTTGGACGAGAAGTGACCCGGGTTGCATTTGACACGAACGTCATTGTCAGCGCGGCACTCTTTGACAACTCCGTTCCAGGATAGGCGGTCGTTCAGGCATTGCGTCCTGGAACGATTCTTATCTCTGGTGCACTGGTGGAAGAGCTAAGCGCTGTTCTAGCGCGTGACAGATTCGACCGGTATGTCTCCCGCGAGATTCGCGTGGATTTTCTCGACTCTTTGGTGAGGGAATCCGAACTGATCACCGTCACGGAGCTCATCCACGTATGCCGCGCTCCAAAAGACGATCATGTCCTTGATCTGGCGGTCAATGGAAACGCGGCAGTGCTTGTCACAGGCGATAACGACTTGCTCGTTCTGAATCCGTTTCGCGGCGTGCAGATCGTAACGCCCGCTGAGTTTCTGGATGGATAAGGCCATGTCGGACACTAAGGCGCACAGCATAAATTCTCCGATCACTATGACTATATCCTTACGCCAGGGTGCCGAGCCCGAGGATGCGCGGCATGCACGACTGCTTGCAGTATATCATCGAAATTAGCATTTTATTACAATGAAATTTCATGAAATGGTTGCCATTACTGCGGACGAGCCGCTGTTCGAGACGGGATTGCTACTCGCCGGTCCGGTCAACCCCGCCGACCTGCGACGTCAACTCTCGCGCTGGACACGGATGGGCCGCATCGAACAACTGCGGTGCGGGCTTTACGTGCTGGCGCCGCCCTGGCGGAAACACACGCCCCATCCGTTTCTAGTGGCGAACCGGCTCGCACCGGGCTCGTATGTGAGCGGCCTTTCGGCGCTGGCTTTTGCGGGGGCGATCCCCGAGTACGTTGCGGAGATCACCAGCGTCACCGGCGGACGACCGCGCGTCCGCCGGTGACGCTCGGACGATACTCATTTCGACACCTGAAGGCCGATTTGCTGTTCGGCTACCGCCTAGTTGACCTCGGCGACGAACAGCAGGCGTTTGTCGCGACCCCGGAAAAGGCGTTGCTCGATGCCGTGTACCTGCAACCCAGCGGTGACAACCCGACATACCTTCAGGAGCTGCGGCTCAGCTACGGTGTGCTGTGCATGGACACCGTAGCCGCGCTCGCTACCGCCAGCCGGTCGCCGAAACTGAAGCGCGCCGTCCAGCATATCCGTGCTCTGGCCGTACAGGAGCCGGAATACGAGGCGATATGAATGATCATCTTCGGCAATTGGTGCGCAGACACGACCCGCTGCACGGGCGGAACGTTGCGCGCGAATACCTTCAGGCGCGAATTCTGGCGGTGCTGCAACGCGCCGGTGCGATGACGTCGCTGGCCTTTCACGGTGGAACCTGCCTGCGCTTTCTGTACGATCTCCCACGCTACTCCGAGGACCTGAACTTCACCCTGGAGGGCAAGCCAGCGAATTCGCTACGCGGCTACGCGCGGGTCGTCCGAGCGGAGCTTGTCGCCGAGAACTACCGGGTAGATGTGCGAGTTCGGGAGCATCGTGTCTTCCACAGCGCCCTCGTGCGTTTCCCTGGCGTCCTGCACGACATCGGCCTTTCGCCGCACGCTTCGGAGGTGCTCGCCGTCAAGATCGAAGTCGACACCAATCCTCCCTCGGGTGCGGGGACGGACATCACCCTGGTACGCCGTCACGCGACGCTTCGGCTCCATCATCACGACCGGTCCTCGTTGCTGGCGGGCAAACTGCACGCCGTTCTGCAGCGCCCCTGGACCAAGGGGCGCGACTTGTTCGACCTCGCCTGGTATCTGAGTGATCCTCAATGGCCGGCGCCGAATTTGATCCTCTTGAACGCGGCGCTCCGGCAGAGCGGATGGAAGGGCGATATAATGACGCCGGAGGCCTGGAAGCGCATCGTCGGCGAACGTCTCGAAGGGCTGGATTGGCCCCGGGCGGTAGCCGACGCCCGCCCGTTTCTTGCGCGGGAGGAGGAGGTCGAACTCATCGACAAGGAAGGCGTGCTACGCCTGCTCGGTTAGTCGCAACTCGGCGAAGTTAATCAGAGAGCTTTCTGACTAACACGCTATTGCCCGCATATGGCCGGAGGTTGAATAGTCCAGGAGTTGTCGGTCGCGCGTGACCAGTGGGTAGTCGAATTCACGCGCCGTGGCGATCAGGATCCGGTCGGCAGGGTCGGCCGGTGTTTCGCCGGGGAGGTCGGCGGAGGCCATCAGGACCGAAGGCGGCATCTCGGCAAGCGTGACGCCTGGCAAATCGCACAGCCTCTGAAACCAGACTTCCGGCCTGAGGGTGAGGAAGATTCTTTTCTTTGCCACGAACATGGCGATTTCCCATGCCGTGATAGGGGAAGCAAGGAGACGCCCGTTCCGCTTCAGCGCCTCCGGCAATTCAACCGTCGCGGGCTCGCGGAGCGAATCACCGTTTACGATCCAGAGGGCCGCGCAGGTATCGAGAAGATAATCCTGCATCGCGGGTTATTCCGCCGCGTTCCACTTCTCGTTTGTCGGCATGGTCAGGTCCGTTCCCGACGTAACCGTCACTGTGTCCTTGAGGGCGCCGAAGATACGCGAAAATAGACCGCCATTGTCACCGTCACCGGTTCTACTCTCGTCATTGTCGCTCAAACCCTTCCGAGCAGCGGTCACCACGTCGGCCGGCAGTTCGTCCGGCGGCGCTTTTCGGAACACTAACTTCCGTCCCTTCATATCGACATGCACGGTTTTGTACCCCGCGCGGAGCCACGAATAGGTAATGACACTATTCGAAGGATTATTCGACCACCAGGGGCGATGCTTGAAGGCGGACGGTGGCAGTTCGTTGCCGATGCCCTTTTCAATTTCTGCAAACGTCATTGGCACGTTTTCCTTCTCCAAAGAGGACAAGTGTCCGGTTAAAGGTTCATATTTTGTCATGTTGTCACCCTCAGAAAGTTCTAATCATTATATTACTATAGTTAGTATGGATTCCTAATAGTTATATGCAGATGCACACTTTATCAAACCCGTTGCCGGAGCCGTCCACGGTGGCTCCCCAACTCAGCCTGCCGGCCGCATCCACGCGCCTCTTTATCGGCCGAACTACCCTCAGGCCGGCGAATAGCCGAATAGCTCCAAGTCCTCCGCGTACCGTGTTGTCAACAACTCTCTGTTGCGCTCGGTCAGGAGAGATTCCTGCGCCGCTCTGGTGGCTTTCAGCGCCTCCGGCTTCGGTAGCCAACCGGCCCTCGTGTTCGACAGCAGCAATTTCGGCGGCGGCATCCCGAGGGACGCCGCGACCCGGTTAAAATCCGTATCAATGTTCTCAAGCCGGCCGACGAAGTCCAGAGGGCGTTTGTCCTTAGAATCCGTCAGTCGGTGTTGAGAGACAAAGTGCTGGTCGGCGAAGGCGTCCGAGCCCCACGGCGTATTCAGCCACTGGCAGAAGTCATCGAAGCTGCTCGTTTCGGCTATCCCATAATAGTCTCGCAAGAACCTCCGGCGCTTTCTTTCCTTGTGGCGGGCGTCCGCATCCTCGACTTCGGAAGGGTCATAGGGCAAGCGTGTGCTCCGCGTACCGTCGTCGAAGAAGATGTCGTCTTCCCTCCGCACGAACATAGTGTTCGCTTCCGTATAGGTCTTCGGGTTCAAGAAGACATCGCAATACCACGACAACGCCCTGTCGAAGGGATGCCTGACGAACGTGCAGCTGTAGTAATCCTTGATCTCGGGGCGCCTAGCATAGACCTCGCGGAGACTCCTGCCGTCAACTTTCTCGGCATTGGGGTCCGCGTTGCGCAACGCCATCAAGAGGCTCCGCGAAGCAGCCTTGGGAATCAATATCCACAGAAACCGGAACTTTTTGGAGATGAGCATCTTGCTGCGAGGATGGGAGCATTGCTGCGCCGTGCGTGCCATGTGCCGCGCCTCGCGGAACGCTCCGAGCGCCAGCGCGCCAGCGATCTTCCAGGCGACGTACGGGTGTGGCGCAATCGCGCTCATTACCCTAGGCGCGGCCTTGAACATTCCGATGTTCATGCCCCCTCCGGGGCTCGCGGCGCCCGCCTCCGCCAACTGCCTCGACGGGAATCGTCTGAGCGGCGGGCCTAGCAGTAGGCCGCGACGCGTCTTCCCGCCCGGCGCGTGCTAGGGACCGGATGCGGTAGGTTGAGGTCCCCGAGGTCGGCCAAGGCCGGGTTCCAGCCAGGGGTGATGCTGTCAGCCCACGCCAGGAACCAATCTTCGGACAAGTCCCCAGTATGGCGATCGCCGTGTCGAACCATCAGGAAGCCGAACAGCCGCAGAAGGCTGCGCTCGGCGCCTAGATCAACGATGTTGGCCGTGGCCGGCACGGAGTACGGAGACGGTCCGGGGGATACGAAGAACAGCAAGTCGACCCGACGCCCGTTGTGGGCGAGGGCGCCGGCCAAGAGGGTCGCGACCCTCTTGGCCTCCTCCGGGGGACCCGGTAACGAGCACGGCAACGTTGGACGGTTCATGGTTCGTCACGACGACACCGCGGTTTGCCGGCGCTCGGCCCTCGCGAGGGATTGCGCTGCTCGCGCCGCCGTGAACCACGTTCCCCTGCTTATGGTGGATAGCGGTTGCAGGTCGCTTCCATCGCCACATTTTGTCGTGAAGCACTGGCCGTATTCAGTCGCGCCAAGAAGGACGTTCTATACGGTTTCCATCTTACGGTTTCCATCAGCCATTGTGCGCCGAACCGTCCTCAAACCAGCGAATAGCCGCCCAGTTCGAAATCCTTCGCGTACCGGGTTCGGAGCAACGCCTTGTTCCGCTCAGTCAGGTGAGCCCTCGCCTCCGACCGGATGGCCCGCCGCGCATCTGGCGTCGCCTGCCATCCCGCCATCGTGTTCAACATCGGCAGCTTCGGCATCGGCATCCCCACGCGCTTGGCGACCTGCTGCAAATCCCCGGTGATGTTCTCCAAACGGCCGATGAAATCGGGCAAGCGCCCGTCATCGAGGCGTATCAGTACGTGCTGAGACAAAAAGTGCCGGTCGGCGCACGCATCCGAGCCCCACGGCGTATTCAGCCACTGGCAATAATCGTCGAAACTGCGGACCTCCGCCAGTCCATAGCACCAATCGAAGAAGCTCTGCCGTTTCTCCTTTTTGTGCAGGCGCTGCGCTCCCTGATAGCGCTCGGGGGAGAAATAAATTTCCGAATATAATGAGAGCGCCCGGTCGAAAGGATGCCTGACGAAGGCGAAGCTGTAGTAGTCCAATACTTCCGGATACCGCGCGTAAATTTCGGAGACGCTTTTGGTGTAGATGGTTTCGGCGCTGGGGTCCGCGCAGCGCAGCGCAGCTATGATGCTCCGCGACGCCACCTTGGGGTTGCATATCCAGAGATACCGGTACTTGCGGGAGATAATCTTTTCCGTGCGGAGGTCGGGTGTCCGCGCCACCGTGCGCGCCGTGTGCCGCGCCTTGCCGAATTGTCCGCGCAACAATGCGCCCCCGATATCTCCGGCGATGTCGGGATAATGATACAAAACCGAAGCAAGAGTGAAGCACTGTTTCAGACGATGCATTAACATGGCCTTTCCAAAGTAACTTCCAAAGTGACTGTCGGCAAACCTTAACACCTTGTCATTCAGTCTTTACAACTACTTTGTCATTCTGAGCGCAACGAAGAATCTCGGCAGCGCCGGATAGACCCTTCACTCCGTTCAGGGTGACAATGGAAAGGCCCCGCGGTGAAGCGGTCATTCCTCATTGAAGCGGCGCCCTGTGCGTCGGAGGCGGGAGGTTCAAATCATCAATTCCGGCCAAGGCCGGATTCCAGCCGGCGCTTACCCTGTCAGCCCGCACGAGGAAATAGTCATCCGATACTTTCCAGGTGTGGCGATGGCCGTGCCGGACCAGCATGAAGCCTGCGCCGTAGAGGCCGTACGTCCGCCCGCCCGTCCGCCCGACATCCTGATCCAGCATCGCATCTATGCTTCGCGGCACCCGCCGCCAGCCACCCGCGCGGGCAAGGTCCTGGCGGGAAATCAGTAGCGTGCCCCCGGCCAGGTCCCCCGTAGTGAAGCGTTCGTTGCCTCTGTGGCGCCTGCAAACGGTCTGGTCCGATGCGGCCAGGTAGACGAACTCGGGGCACTTGCCCACCAGATGCGCGCCGGAATACTGCCGCGCCAGCACCAAGTCCCACACGTGCTCGGCGCCGTATACGTCATCGTCGTCCATCCTGGTCAGCAGCGTCCCGCTTGATGCCTCCACGGTGGCGTTGAGCACGGCGCCGAGCGGCTCGCTCGCGGGCGCCCACAACACTTTTGCCGGATGCGGCAACTCGGCAACGCCTTGCTCGCCGTCCGCGAAGCCCTCACCGTGCAGCATCAGAATCAGTTCCAGCCGAGGGTAGGTCTGCCTTGCTACGTTGCCCAGCGCATACGGCAAGAATCCAGGGCGCTTGGTCGGCAGCAGGATCGACACCAGGGGCAGGCCCTCCGTACCAAGCCGCCGGGCGCGGGCCCACGACGAATGTTCCCGCAACGCGGCGCGGCGCATCTTGATGCTGAGCAACTCACGCTCCCCGGCGTCCATCCCTTTCATGTCGGCGGTCATCAGCCGGTAAAGCTCATCGCCCAGCAAGGGCCGCAGCTGTTCATCATCGTCGGCCAGACGCGTCACCACCCCGGCGGCGGCCAGGCGTACCAGTTCGCCGGCCCGGGTGACGGGGTCGGAGTGGAACGCGGCCACGTCCTCCAGGTGGTGGACGTGGCGAAGCCGATGGAGATTGCTCCGGGGAATGACCCGGTGCGCCTCTACACCAAGCGGCAGCTTCTCGACCGGCCCCAGAGCCGCTCCCTCACGGCCGGTGTCCGCCCGCCATCCAATCGGGTTATAGGCCCGCAGGTCAAAGGCCGGTGCCGCTTCGCCGGACGTACCGACCATCCGCGGCGCTCTGGCCCGCAGCCAGCGGCTTCGCATCAAGCTTTGGAAATGCCACCAAGCCTCTCGCCGCTTGATAGCCGCCCACCACCAAGTTTCGGCGACTAACCACTTCAGAAAAGACCATGCCCCTCGGAGGTCACGGATATTCCGCGCCCTGTCGAGCAGGTGGCCCCATTTGCTTGTGAGTCTGTTTTTGGCCGACATGCAGCGAAGTCTCGTCAATTACCTGAGAAGGAACTTTGAAAACACCCTCTTAGGTTATGCACACCCCTCGATCACCTGTTGAGTCACATCTTGGTCCAGCGCTGGAGGTGCCACCATGCCGTCCGCTGCCTGTTTGCCGCCCTCCTCCAGCCTATGCCGGCCAACCACTTCAGGAATGACCACGCCTCTCCAAAGCTACGGGTATCCCGTACCCTATCGAGCAGGCAGTCCCACTTCGTGGGATAGCCGACCGGCTCTTCTGAATCAACGCCGTCAGCCGGCCTGGAGAGTCTGAGTTTCAGCCTTGCGACAGGTATCGTCTTCGTGTCTCCGAAGTCGGTGGGGCTTTTCCCCGCGCGGCGCGCCCGATGGAGCGCCCACGCCCGCGTGATCGATACCGTGCTTCCATCGGGGAGGGTCGAGGTCGCACTGACAGCATCTCCCAGCCCGACGCGCAGACAATGCACCAAGCCCCTGGCGAGTGCGACGTCGGCGGGAATCGTTACGTGGAACGGTGACGCCGGAAACTCGTCAAGGGCGGAGCGTGTGGGAGCCAAGCGCACCCGCGGGTCCGGCCCGAACACCTCCCGCAGATATTGCAAGCGCTGCCCGTCGTCACGCGCGGGTGTTTCGATTCTGACCACCAAGTCATGCACGCGGTCCGCCAGGATGTCCACGACGGCCCGGACAACCTGGTCGGGCCGTCGACCTCCCGCGTCTATGGTTACTACATACTGCGGCACCGTGAAGATGCGACCGGGGCTGCTGCCGCGGAAGGCGGGGTGGGCGATCAGATGGGCTGTTTTCCCGCGCTGGAGCCTGCCGCTCCGCTCCCTGGCGGCTCGGCCTTCGCGAAAGCGGCCCTGGTGCCAGGCCAGGGCTTCGCGTACCGGCACGAGCAGTCCGCCGTAGGTATACGCGCGGTAGCCGAATTCCGTATCCTCCGCTCCCCAGCGGCTGAACGATTCGTCATGCCCACCCACCGACCAGTAGAAATCCTTGCTAATTCCGAAGTTTCCGCCGCCCACCGCCCGGAACACATCGTCGGCTCTCGAATCCAGATGGTTAGTCCTGAGCATCTGCCATTCAAGCTCCGGCGGGTCTGTCGGCTGGTCCGAAAACAGTTCTTTCAACGACCCTGGCCTGCGCCGGATGGTCTCCGCCTCGATGCCTTCCATCGACACATGGTTGCACGACCCTAGGGACAGGGCGTCGGAGACGGCGTGGTGCCACCTGGCATGTGCCGCCATCCAGCCCGCTTCCACGGACGTGTCGCTGTCGAGAAAGAGGAGGATGTCGTGGACGGCCGCCCTGGCGCCGGTGTTGCGCGCCCTGGCAATCCCGAATCCACGGCGCTCCTGACGCGCCACCTTGACATCCAGCGGGCTGGAGCGGGGCCGCTCCAGTGGCGGCTCTGACCCGTCGTCGACGATGACCACCTCGAACAGCTCCCGCGGGTAGGTCTGGCCTTCGAGCGAGGCCAGGGTCCTCGCCAGCGTCTCGGCGGGCGTCTGGTAGTACGGGATTACCACGCTGACCGGCATGACAGGAGTGAAAGTATCCGGCAGCTCTACCGCCACCTGCCGCCAGTCGTTGTACCGGACGGCTGTGGGTTTGGGAGTCATTCCAAGCCGCCTAACGCCTGATGGCCGCCCACCACCGGAGCGCGATGGCGAGGCCCTTCAGGAGCGCCCAGGCATCCCTCGGGCTGTGAATGTCCCGCATCCAGTTGAGCAAGGTGTCCCATTTGGTGGGATAGTCCTGCGGCTTGGTGCTCTTGAGCTTCAACGCCGCGGCGGGTATCGTCCGCGCCTCGCCGAAGTCGGCGGGGCTTTTCCCCGCGCGGCGCGTCCGATGGAGCGCCCACGCCCGGGTGATTGACACCATGGTTCCATCGGGCAGAGTCGAGGTCGCGCTGACTGCGTTTCCCAGTGCAGCGCGCAGCCGATGCACTAGGTCCTTGGCGAATGCTGATGCGGGAAGCGTAACTTGAAACGGCGACGCAGGAAACTGCTCAAGGGCGGCGCAGGTGGGAGCGATGAGAACCCGCGGATCCGCGCCGAACTCATCCCGTAGCCGCGCCAGCCGCTCAGTATCGTCGCTCGCATGCGTTTCGATTCTCACCACCAGGTCATACTCCCGGTCGGCCAGGATGTTCGTGGCGGTACTGATGACTTGTTCCGCCGCAATAGCCCACGCATTGATGGTTACCACATACTGCGGCACCCGGAAGATGCGACCGGGCTGATTGCTGCGGAAGCTGGGATGCGCGATCAGATGCGCCGTCTTCCCGCGCTGAAGCCGAAGATTCCGGTCCTTGGCGGCTCTATCCTCTTTCCATCGGCCCTGGTGCCAGGCGAAGGCGTCCGGTACCGGTGCGAGCAGCCCGCCGTAGGTATACGCGCGGTAGCCGAATTCAGTATCCTCCATTCCCCATCGCGTGAACGATTCATCGAACCCGCCCACCGACCAATAGAAGTCTTTGCGGATTCCGAAGTTTCCGCTGTGTACCACCCTGAACACGTCGTCGGCTATCGAGGTCAGGTCGTCGGTTCTGGCCATGTGGCTTTCGGTCCAAAGCGGGTCGCTCCGCCGATCCGAAAACATCTCTTTTAACGACCCTTGCCGGTGCCGTATCGTCTCCGCTTCGATGTCATCAACCGCTCCGTGAGCGTGGAACCCCAGGGTCAGGGCATCGGAGACGGCGTGGTGCCATCTGGTGTGGGCCGCTATCCAGCCTGCCTCAGCCAGCATGTCGCTGTCGAGAAAGAGCAGGATGTCGTGGGAAGCCGTCCGGACACCGGTGTTGCGCGCCCGGGGAGCTCCGAATCCGCAATGCTCCTGGCGGACCACCTTGACGTCCAACGGCGTCGAGCGGGGCTGGGCCAGCGGCGGCTCCGATCCGTCGTCCACGATGACCACCTCGAAGAGTTCCCGAGGGTAGGTCTGGCGTTCCAGCGCCGCGAGGGTCTTCGCCAGCGTCTCGGCGGGCGTCTGGTAGGACGGGATAATCACGCTGACTGGCATGGTGGGGGTGAACGTATCCAGCGGCTCCACCGCCACCGAGCGCCAGTCATTATACCGAACGGATGTGGGTTTGGGGGTAATCTTCGCTCTCCGCTTGCGTGCTTCCGGCGCGTTTAGGCCGCTGGTGTCGCCGCGCTCGTAGAACCGCGGTAACCTTTGTGTGCGAACCTCATGCTGGACAGTAAACCGTAGCATTACAGTTCGCAAGGGCACCATTGCCGAGGTCGGACGCCGATATCATCTTTCGGCGTCGCTGAGGGGATGGCATAATAATAAGATATGATTGATACTCCTGCTATGCGTCCCCTTGATTCGCCTTTCTTGGCCGGCATCGCCGATATCGCCCAGTCCTTTCGCCGGACCAAGCTCTGGGTCGTGCCCGGGTGGTACGACTTCGTCCTTCAGTACCGCCGGACCCTCATTGGACCGTTCTGGGAAACGCTCGCCATGGCGGCCTGGGTCGGTGGGGTCGGGGTCGTGTTCGGCGGCCTGCTTGGGCGCGAGGACGGGAACTACTTCGCGTACGTCAGTGTGGGCATAATCCTCTGGTTCTATATGTCGTCCATAGTGGCGACCAGCGCCGACCTGTTCATAAGCAGGGAGTTGCTGATCCTCAGCATCAACAACCCGCAGTACACGTATGTACTGCGGCACCTCGTCGCCAGCCTGGCGCGGCTCCTGCTGCACGCCCTGGTGCTGGTGGCCGCGCTCGTTCCCGTCGCGCCGGCAGATTCGAATCCCCTCATGGCGGTGTTGGGTTTTGCGGCGGTCCTGCTCGCCTCCCTCTGGGTCGCGGCGTTGATAGGACTCCTGGGCACGAGGTTCCACGACCTCAAGTACGCGCTCGCGCTGGCGATGCGCTTCCTGTTCTTCACCACCCCGGTGTTCTGGCGGGCCGATGATCTGGGGAACCGCTCGTTGCTGGCGCACGCCAATCCCTTCACGCACTTCCTGGACGTGGTGCGGGCACCGCTGATCGGGGAACCGATATGGGATGCCGCGTGGACCGTGGTGCTTGTGACAAACGCTGTCGGACTGACCGTAACCCTTGTGCTCTATGGACAGTATCACCGGCGGCTCGCCTTCTGGATGTGACGGCATGCGCCAGGACTTCGCCATTCGGCTGCGGGAAGTGACGTTGCGCCTGCCGGTGGGGAAGCGGGTGGGCCGTGGTCTACACCAGCCGCAAGGAAGCGTTGGCGTCCCGCTGGACGTCAGCCCAGGGTCGCCGACGGAGGTGGTCGCGTTGGACAACGTGTCCCTCACCATCGCGCCAGGACAGCGGGTCGGTATTATTGGCCATAACGGGGCGGGCAAGACCGTGCTGCTGCGGGTGATGGCGGGCATCTACTCGCCCAGTTCCGGGAGCTGCGAAGCGCGAGGGCGAATCTCCACGCTGTTGAGCATTAGAGTGGGCCCCTATCGCGATGCGACCGGGATAGAGTACATAACCCTCATCTGCCTCACGCGCGGCCTTGGCCATAAAGAGATCAAGCGTCTCATCCCCGACATCCTCCAGTTCAGCGAACTCGGGGACTACGTGTATCTGCCGCTGCGGATGTACTCCGTCGGCATGCGCACCCGCCTCGTGTTTGCGGCCGCGCTCTGCATTGATTGGAACCTGCTGCTGATCGACGAGGACATCGGGGCCGGCGACCCTCGATTTCGCGCCAGGGTCCGCGAATGGATCAACCGCAAGAGGACCACCACCACGCTCGTGATAGCCTCCCAATCCGCGCCGATCCTCCGCGAGTTCTGCGATGTCGCGGTCTGGATGCACAAGGGCCGGGTGCGCCGGATTGGCGCTGTCGATGAGCTGCTGGATGCCTACCGCTCGGAACAACTGGACGAGCGAACAGGTGCCGCTCTGGAGTAAAGCCTTGGGCTGCCGAAGCTCCGCTCGAATATCTGAAACGAAGCCAGGAAGTGTGTGCTAGCCAATCTCCTGTACGATAACGCCATAACCTCCCCAGCGGACCCGGTCAGCGCGGGGTGTCACTTACGCACGCCAGGCTTGATCCTACGCGCTATCAGACAAGATTCCCCGTTGTCTTCGGTACGGTCATCCCTTACAGTATTCGCAATGAAGTCGCCCCCGAACTCAGGCAAGGAGGAAAACGGATGAACCGACTTCTTCAACAGGCTTTCGAGAGAGCTGCCAAACTCCCGCAAGAGGAGCAGGACAAGTTTGCGCGGTTTCTGCTGGCCGAACTTGAGTCGGAGCGGCGCTGGACCGAGTTGTTCAGTCTCCCCGAGTCGGAAGATGTGCTGGGCCGGCTGGCCGATGCTGCCTTGGCAGCGCACCGGGCAGGACGAACGCTCCCTCTCAATATAGAAGAATTGTAGGCTTGCGTTCGTTTACCCACAGGAGCTTTCGGGATGCTTATCGGCGTCTCCCGGAACATGCCCAGCGGCAAGCCCGCGAATCCTATCGATTCTTCATGTCGGACCCTCGTCACCCCAGCCTGGATTTCAAACGTGTAAGTCAGAGCCGCCCTGTGTACTCGGTGCGTGTGAGCATGAACTATCGTGCCCTCGGCGTACTGGATAAAGGCGACATCGTGTGGTTCTGATCGGTCCATACCACGAGTACGACCGGCTGCTCAAGCGAATATAGGAATGCCGTTTGTTGAGCTTGCGAAGCCGAGCGGCGGCGGTTTCGGTGTACCCAATTCACGCAGTAGGAAGCCTTGGTACTCTCGGTACGGTCATCCTCTCCAGTGTTCGCTATGAACGAAGCTCCGCTCACCTTTCGCCCTCCGCAAAAGGTGCCCCCGATTGATGATCCGGGGGAAATGGCAGCCGATAACTTTATTCGCGGCGGTTGCTGCATCTGTCAAGCTGACCGCTAAAGTCAGAGATTGCCTAATAGCGGGCAATGACCTGTTCCGCAAAATCCTTGAACACGTTCCGCGCGTGGGCCATAGACGGCAGTAGGGTGACCTCCCGGAGACCGGCTTTTTCAGACTCCCGGAGTTCATGAATGATCTCATCCGGCTTGCCCACCAGGCAGGTGCCCTTGATCGTCTCGGGGGTGACAAAGCGCCGTTCCTCAGGCACGAGAAAGGTGCAGTGGCCGTTGTGGATTTGCAGATAGCGCTTGTCGCGCGGCGTTTCCATCTTTTCCACCGAGGCGCAATACTCGTCCCAGATGCCCTTATAGGCTTCGGGCACGACGCTTTCATCCTGTGTTTGCTGGTAGATCTCCCACACAAAGTGAATAATGGCGGTGACGTAGGAGCCGCATTCATCAATGACCCGCTCAGAGGTCAGGGGCTCGCCCGGTTTGAGCACAACGGCTGACGTAAACGCGGCTACAAAGAAGTCATCCGAAAACGTCCGCCCAGCCCGTTCCGCGCCTTCTTTCACCAAAGAGAGATGGTGCGCAACCACGTCAGCGCGTTCGTTGAAGACCGACACCAGGCCGTCGCCATACTCGCCGGCGGTGCGTAAGGCCCGCGGACCGTTGGCCGCAACGTAGATGGGCACCGGGTTTTCCAGATTGACGAAACGCAGGTCCTGATGCAGGAAGCGAATCGTCCGGGTGGTCTCGCCATAGGTGTAATCGACTTCTTCTCCGCCCAGCAGTGCGCGGACGACGCGCAAGTATTCGCGAAAGTCACGAATCTTCATGGGCTGCATGCCCATGACGCGCATAGCAGTATGACCGGTGCCAATGCCGAGAAACACGCGGCCCGGCGCAAGCTGGTTGATGGACGCAATCGAATGGGCCGTGACCGGGGCAATACGGGTGCCGGGAATCGCCACGCCGGTGCCGAGTTGAATGCGCGAGGTGTTCTGAGCCGCCAGGGCCAGAGTGGCATAGCAGTCTGACCAGATCATCTGGGAGTCGGGTATCCAGGCCATATCAAAGCCGCAGTCCTCGGCGTATGTGATGAGCTGCCAGTCATCAATTTTTGTGGAAACGGAAACGCCAAATTTCATTGTGTCCTCCTTGGTCACGAGCGGGTTACAATCACGTTCGCTCAGGAATGCTACGGCCCGTCAGTCTGGCCGTCAAGCTGGCAGGCCGCGGAGAGCGGTATGCCGACTGAGCGCTTCTCTTTCCCGAGAGATTCAGATACACCGGCTGCAAAGAGTAAACGTGTCCAGCTTTGTAGGCTTGTTTAGAGGATACGTTTACTCTTTTGTTCGTATACGGAGGAAAATGTGAAACCACTCGAAGGTCTGGTTGTCCTGGATCTCACCCGTTTTCTGGCCGGTCCGTATTGTACCCTGCTGCTCGGCGGGCTGGGGGCCGAGGTCATTAAAATCGAGTCGCCCCAGGGCGGCGAAGCCCACCGCAACCGCGCTCCGTTTGCCGGGCCGCACGGGGCGAGCATGTCACGGCAAACGGATGACGATATCGGGCTGATGGTGCTCCATCGGGCGCGGAATAAAAAAAGCATCACCCTGAACCTGCGTGACCCGCAAGGGACGGCCCTGTTCAAACAGTTGGTGAAAAAAGCGGATGTGGTCGTGGAGAATTTTTCACCGGGCACGATTGACAAAATGGGGCTCGGCTATGCGACCCTGCACGCGTGTAACCCGCGCATTATTCTGTGCTCGATTTCGGGTTTTGGCCAGCACGGGCCACGCCGCAATTGGCGGGCGTACGATCCGATCATCCAGGCCGCCAGCGGCATCAACAGCGTCACCGGCTTTGCGGACCACCCGCCGGCTCGCTGCGGGGCGGCGATCAGCGATACCACGGCTCCCCTGTTTGCCCTGATCGGGATTCTGTCCGCGGTGCAGTTACGCGAGAAAACGGGCAAAGGCGAGTGGGTCGATACCTCCATGCAGGACGGCACGTTCTTTCTGCTGCCGGATTTGATTGAGCATATGGCGGCGGGCCTGACCCCCGAACGCCGGGGGAATACGCATCCGGGCGGAGTGCCGTTTAATGTCTATCAGGCCAAGGACGGCTATGTGTCCATCTGTGCGGTATCGGCTCAGAACTGGAAGAGCTTGCTCGGGGCTCTGAACCGCGAGGACCTGCTCGACGATCCGAGATTTGCCAATCTTCAGCAGCGCATGAAATACCGCGCCGATGTCGACGCTGTGGTCCAGGCCTGGATTGGACAGCATACGGTCGAGGAAGCGGTAGCGTATCTTCAGCAGCGCGAAGTGCCGGCCGGGCCGGTCCTGAGTCCGGCCGAGCTGGTCGAGGACGACCATCTGATCAAACGCGAGATGGTCGTTGACGTGCCGCATCCCCGGCATGGCGCGCTGTCGGGCGTGAAAGGGTTTGGGATGCCGATCAAGTTTGTCGGCAAGTCCTTGGGGTTTGACCAACCCTGCCCGGAGGTCGGCCAGCATAATGAGGAGGTGTACGCTGGTCTGCTTGAACTCGACGCTGCCAGCCTTGAGGAGTTAAGAGAACAAGGCGTGATTTAGGAATCTTACTGTCGTCCAAAATCCGAGAGATTCGCACGGAAACGGAACTCGGGCGTGAGGCGTCGGATAAGCCGAGCGGAATCTGACCTTTCCGTGCAAATATTCCCTGAAGGAGACCACGCGTGCCGGAATCCGAACGTGAGCCGTTTCAACTTGGCATATTCATGCCCAATTGCAGCCATGCCTATTCCATCAGCACCTATAAACCGGAACCTGACGACTGGACGTACGAGTCCAATAAAAACATCGCCCAGGCGGCAGAGGCCGCGGGATTTGATTTTCTGTTTCCGGTCAGCCGCTGGCGCGGGTTTGGCGGCGAGACCAATTATCTGGGCACCTCGCTCGAAACCATGACCTGGGCCGCCGCTATTCTGGCGGCCACTCGGACCATTCGAGTGTACTCAACCGTCCACGTTCCCGTGTTCCATCCGCTTGTAGCGGCAAAAATGGGGGCGACTCTCGACCACATCGGACAGGGCCGCTGGGGCATCAATATCGTCAGCGGCTGGAGTGCCAGCGAGTTCGGCATGATGGGTATTGAACTCCTGCCGCATACAGAACGCTATCAGCGCACCAGCGCGTTTATTGAAATCCTTAAAGGACTGTGGACCCAGGAGCCGGGCTCTTTTACGCATGTTTCCCCCTGGTACCAAATCACAGACGGCTATGTGAGGCCCCAGCCCATGCAGCAACCCCACCCGCCGATTGTGAACGCCGGCACGTCCGAAGCCGCGCGCGACCTGGTGGCCCGCCTGTGCGACTGGGCCTTTATTGCCCCGCCTTCGGCTGAAGCCACGTCCGACATGGCAAACGACTTCAAGCACCGGGCGCAGGGCTATGGCCGACAGGTTCGCTGTGCGGGGATGCCGTTTGTGCTGTGGCGCGAGACCGAGCAGGAAGCCCAGGCCGAGGTGCAACGGATTATGGATCAGACGGATATGGTTGCCGCCCAGAACTGGGCGAGCGGCCTGAGCATCGGCAGTGAGTCCATGACCGGCTTCAGCCTCAAGATGCTGGCGTTGGGGGCCGGGGCGCTGCCGGTGGTCGGCACCGCGGACCAGGTCGCCGAGCAACTGGCCCGCTTATACGAGTTGGGTATGGATGGCGTGCTGATCGAGTTTCTGCACTATTATGATGACACCGTACGGTTTGGCAAGGAGATCGTTCCTCTGCTACGACAGTTGGGAGTAGTGGCCTAGGTCTCTCGTTGAGTTTGGGGGCATGCCGTCCCCTCTTTGGAGGAACCTACTCACGGGGGAGAGGCCCTGCTGGAGGTAGGCAATGCTTTTTCGTTTTGTCCTCTGGGGAGTTGGTCTGCTACTCGCCGTCGCAAGTCGGACCAGCGCACGCTTACGAAAACAACTGACCCGAGACATGAGCGTTGCTATTGGTTCCAGAGACGGTGTGTCTCGGAGCTATGTCTTCCGCAACCGGCGTGTTTCTTCGCACGCCGGGTTGGAGCCGGACGCGCACTGCACGCTCCTGTTCCAAACCGCGCCAGAAGGTGCGCGGATTTTTCTGGCTCCAGATGGCCTGGCGCAAGTCGTGAATGGGCTCGCGTTAAAGGAAACTGAACTCAAAGGTGATCCGACGAGCATCCTGTGGTTCTATGAAATGGTCATGGCCTTTGTCCCAGGTTTCGTCCAAGCGTCACACGTCATGCCAGATGCCTATGTCAAGCCGAATCTACACGGGAAGGCTTCCGACCGCATAACCCGAGAACCGGTGGCCGAAGCACTCGACCCGACGTGGACTGCGGCCGTTACTCAACGCGAAAAACTGATGATGTGGCAAGTGGGAGAGGGAGCTCCGGTGCCGGGGAAGAGCAAGAATTTCAAACCTGTTCTTGACGTGCCGGCCTCAGCAATGGAGGAAACCAGTGAATAGGGTGCAAGGTCTCAACCCGCGGGCGCGAGGATGGCTGCGGTTCATTTGGGATAAGGCCACCACCCAAGACGACTGGAGCAGTCGTGGTGAGCCACTCCCCTGGTGGGATCGAACGACCACCCCGCCGATGTGTGCGTTTCCTCGATTCGATCTGTCCGAAACGTCATACGCCCTGCCGCTCATGGCCGACCAGACCCCGGCGTGGCGTGAGGTCTATACGCGTATCGCCGATGAGTTGGTGGGGCGCTATGTCACGTATTGGGGCGCCGTCGACTGGCTGACCTACATCGGCCACGACCCGCATCAGGATACCTACCCACCGGAATGGCTGGTCTTTATGCCTGAGCATATGCGCGGGCGCTACGACCCGCCGGGCTGGACTGCCAACGGGGTCGAGCCCTGGGGTCTTCAGCCAGACCCTATCGGCGCGGACGGGAATCTCTTTTTTCGTGGGTTTTTTAATTTATTACTCGGCACGTACTCCTATGTCTCGGGTGACAATAAATGGGAAAAGCCGTTCCAGGTCACGGGATATAACGATCGTCTGTTCCAATGGACCCAGCGTGGTATCTCCGAGTTTCTGGAAGACCAGTGGTCTGAGCGCCCGCAGGGGCCGCAATGTGAAAACACGAAAATTTGGCCATACTGTCTGAGCGCGGCAGGGTTGAGCCTTCAGCTGCATGACAAGATTTTTGGTGGCAAGACGCATTGGGTCTACGACCGATGGATTGAGTTTGCGCAGAAGCACTTCACCACCCGCAACGCGCGTGGAGATATTGCGTCGTTCGCGTTTTATTATGATCCGCTCGAAGAATTCGCTTACGCACCGCCGACGGGTTTAAGCGGTTTGTCGATGCTCGCCCCGTTATTCTATTTATATCCTCAGGCACCGGAGTTTGGCTTAGTGCTGTATGAGGCCGGGGTACGGGACCTTGGCTGGAACGACACCAAAAAGTCTCTGGTGCAGGCATTTGACGATCCACGCTGGCTGACCATGACGTTAATGCTGGCGCGTGAGGTTGGAGACGTGACCACAGAGAAGCGTCTCAAAGCCGTGGCGGAAAAAGAATACGGGCCGGATTTCTTTGCCGACGACGAGGACCGCTTTGCCTGGACGTTTGGGTTGGATGAACCCCATCCACGTGGTCAGCTGAACGGCTTACTGATCTTGAGCGAGATCGGCGGGCCTGGGGCATGGACGAATGTGTATAAAGGCAAACATGACGCCCAGTTCGAGCTCCCCACAGTAGAAGGGGTCGACTTTCCGAATCTGGGCATTTGTGAAGCTCGGAATGAGGTCACCGACGGGACGTTGCACGTCTCAACCTACGCGGCCACTGCCGCGCGCCGGGGGGAAGCGACCCGCTGGAAGGTGACGCAACTCCCAGACCCGAAGGCTGTACAGGTGTACTGCGATGCTGAGCAGTACGGTGACTGGGGTATAATCGACGATCACACTATTGAAATCAACTCGACCATCGCAGCGCACAATTTCCGGATTGTTGGTGTGACCGCAGGAGATACGACAAACCGGGAGCAAAGCGAAAAAGGAGTAAGCGCGGGTGGAGGGGCATCCAGCGGCAGTGCCGAAACTGCAGCGGAAACCGCCCCCCACTATCGGCCAGCCGCCCCTCCGAGTTGAAGTTGTTGTTGAGCGGTGGTACCGCTCGAGCGTTGTCGTTTGCTGGGACTTCTCATCGGGGCGACCCTATGCGGTCGCCCTGAGGACACGACAGTTTTGCAGAGACAGGGAATCAGGGAGGCAGGGAACAGCAACTCCCCTCCTGGGAGGGCGGCCATCTTGGCCGCCATGCGGGCTGGAAGCCCGCACTCCTGGCCCCCTACCGCAGAACCCACCCCGCCGCTCCGTGGCACGAGGAAACGTGTCAACCTCTGCCTGTTGTGTTGAGGACACGTTTCCTCTTTCCCTCCCAAGAGGGGATGGAGCGTCCCCGGCCCGTGCGTCCGTAAAACTGTCGTGCCGTGAGGCGGTCGCCCGAGGGGGAACGGGTAGCCACAAAGGCTGTCCCTACAACAACGCGATTATAGCCTAGATGGAATGGAGTGGAATCCGGGACCTCCGTGTGTAGAGGCAAGGCTTTTCTGTTAATCGGCCCCGAGAAACGCTTTGCTCCTGCGTACCTAGATGGCACTTCTCAAGCCGCCCGCCCGGCAGCCTGTTCCGGCGTACCCAAGACCTCCCCGGTCTCGGCCGCTTTTTGCGTGCCGGCATCCAACTGCAAGCCGAGTCCATCGGCCAGGCGCGTCAAATGATTAAAGATGCCGACGATGTGGGCGACCTCAAGGCAGGCGGTATCGTCAAAGCCGAGGTCGCGCAACGGTTGCCAGTCGGCGGCGGTCATGCGCGTGGGCGTGGCGCTGAGCTTGTTCGCCAGCATGCACAAGGCACGCGCCCGTTCGGACAGGCCGGTCAGCGTATTCCAGCTTCGGGTTTTGATGGCTTCCACAAGGGCCGGGTCGCCGTCTTCGACACGCAGAAACTCTGCGTGAGACTGCGTTCAATAGTGGCAATCCTGGGTCGCCGCGGCAACGCCGGCGACCATCTCCCGCTCCGCCCGACTCAGATGTCCGGGCGCGAACATGATCTGCATGAACAGATTCCCGAACGCCTGTCCAATACTGGCATGGGCGGCAATCAAACGACCCATGGCCGGGTATAGAGCCGAATTCGTATACGCCTTTTGCTCCTGGGGGCCTTTTTGCCCGCAATTCTTCCTCTGTGGGGATGCGTATCCAGGCTTCCGGTACGGCTGGACGACTCATGTATGAACCTCCTTCTGGTACAAACGGTCAGCAGCGAAAAGCTTATGCCAGTCTAACATTTCGTCGGAGGATGGCCTATCCTGTATTGCCTGCTGATTTGCTCAGGCTTGAGACCTGGGATATTTTGCCCTGAATTGACGGATGAGCCGCTTAGATTACACCACACGAGCAAACGGCTATTATGGACTATCTGGTTGAACACTACGGACCGGAGAAGTGAAACCGACTCAGAAGAACAGGAGGTCACAGCATGGGACAGTTGGATGGAAAAGTCGCGCTCATCACGGGCGCGGGTTCGGGTATTGGCCGGGCGTCGGCCTTGGCGTTTGCGCGTGAAGGGGCCAGAGTTGCGGTTGCTGATATCGTGGTTGAGGGCGGCGAAGAGACGGTCCGCATGGTCAAAGAAGCCGGCGGCGAGGCATTTTTTATTAAGGTCGATGTTGCAAACGCGGCGGATGTCGAGGCTATGGTGAACACGGTGGTGGACACCTATGGCTGCATTGACTGCGCCTATAATAACGCGGGGATCGAAGGGCGGCTCGCTTCGACGGACGAATATCCTGAAGACGTGTTTGACAAAGTGATTGACATTAACCTGACCGGCGTGTGGCTGTGCATGAAATACGAGCTGCCGCATATGCTCAAGCAGGGGAGTGGGGCGATTGTGAATACGGCCTCGGGGGCCGGTTTGATCGGTGTGGCCGGCATGTCTGCCTATGTGGCGAGCAAGCACGGTGTGGTTGGGTTGACCAAAACCGCGGCCCTGGAATACGCCAAGTCCGGTATCCGGGTGAACGCCGTCTGCCCTGGACTGATTCAGACGCCAATGGTGGAGCGCCTCACCGCTGAGCAGCCGCAATTGGGCGAAGCCCTGGTTGCGGCCGAGCCGGTCGGTCGAACAGGCAAACCGGAAGAAATCGCCGAATCTGTGGTCTGGATGTGTTCGGACGCGGCCTCGTTTGTGACCGGCCACGCCATGTCGGTTGATGGTGGGTATGTCGCCCAGTAGTAGGGGCACGTAGCCATGTAAAACAAGGGAATGATATCCTGTAGTCACATGGGATACCCATGGGATATCGCACACACACCTACACCGCCAAGCGCAGCCCTGCGGTACACGACCGGCTGGGTACGTTTCTTGAACAGCAACGGCTGCTCTACAACGCCGCGCTGGAGGAACGGATTGGGGCCTACCGCAAAGCCGGCATCTCCATTGGTCTCTACGATCAGGACAAAAGTCTGACAACGCTACGTGCAGATGCAGAGTTCAGCCAGTACGCCGTCCTGTGTCAGCGGTCGTGCCTGTTCACCCTGGACCGGGCCTTCAAGTCGTTCTTCCGGCGGGTCAAGGCCGGGCAGAAGCCAGGCTTCCCCCGCTTCAAGAGCAAAGACCGGGGGGTGCGGTCGTTCTCGACTTCTCAGCCTCGGTTGAAGGCCCACGGCACGTGGCACAGCCTGTCGGTGAAAGGCCTCGGCCGGTTCCGCTTCAAAGGGCAGGTCGACGGCACGGTCATGAAAGCCCGTGTCGTGAAAACCCCTATCCGGGTGGTGGTGCAACTGGTGGTCGAACAGCCTGACACCCAGCCGCATCCTTGGCCCCCGCTGGGCATTGACGTGGGGATTGCGGCCCGGGTGACACTCTCCGACGGGTAGCGGTGGACGAAAGCAGAGGTTGATCGGGAACGCCTGACGGTGTTGCAATAGCGGCTTTCCACGGCCAAGAAGGGCTCACAGAACCGGCAGAAGCGCAAACGGATGCTGGCGAAGGAATGGCAGCGGGTCCGCGACCGGGAGCGGGCCATGCTGCATGAGGTGACCGCTGCTTTAGTGAAGAAAACCAACTGCTACTACGTCGAGAACTTGCACGTGCAGGGGATGATGCAGAATCATTGTCTTGCCCGATCAATAGCCGAACAACAATGGTCCACCTTTGTTGAGATGCTTTCCTACAAGGCTGCAAGCGCCGGTGGGTGGGTATGCAAGGTTGACCCGCAATATACGTCGCAAGACTGTAGCCGGTGCGGAACACGGGTACAAAAAACCCTCTCCGACCGACTGCACGTGTGCCCGGCCTGTGGTTTATCCATCAACCGGGACTGGAACGCGGCGCTCAATATCTTGCACCGGGGACTCAGGGTGAGTCCTCCCTCGGGTGGGAAGGCCCCGAGCGGCACTCCGGGTACCGAGAACGGTATGCTTTGTGACTAAAGTATATAATTCCCAAATCAAACCCCATCTCTTCGGCCAGGATGACTTCGTCCATGACCTCCCAGTAGCGTCGGTGATGGGTGGTCCCTTCCGGTGTCTCACATTCCGACAGAAAGCCAAATCGCATGAGCGTGCTCTCCCTTTGGAAGCCATTAGCCCCGGCGCTGGCGGCGTGTCAACCTTGCTGGAAATTGTCCGCAATCTGTGACCGCTTGACCTGACGGATGAGCGGACGGTGTCGGCGGTACGGCTAGGCCGGCACAATCAGGGCTTTGATCGTCTCCTGCCGCTCCACTGCTTCGAGGGCCTGCTGACTCTCCGCAATCGCGAAACGGTGGGTGATGGCCTCGGCCATCGGAAAGGCGGCGTGCTGCGCCTGGGCAACCCGGATGGCCTCGTAGTAGTGCTGCGGCTGGGTTAAGGCCGAGCCAATGATACTGAGGTTGCGGTTATTGATATACCGCGGGTCAATGGGAATCTCCCCATGCCCTGACCAGAGGCCGACAATCACATAGCATCCGTTCGGGGCGGCGAGTTTCACCCCCTCGGCAAAAGCCGAATACGCCCCGGCCGCCTCAATCACCACATCGGCGCCCCGACCGTCGGTCAGATCATAAACCTGGGCAATCCGATCCTTTTCGTCAGACAGGGTTTCAAAATTAATCGTTGTCCGAGCACCAAGACGGCGGGCCATCGTCAAACGGTGGTCTGGCGCACCGATGGTGATGACCGTCTTTGCGCCGGCCAGATGGCTGAGCAGGGTGGCGGCTAGGCCAACCGGTCCGCAGCCCTGAACCACGACGGTTTGATTGGGCGCGAGGCCGCCCAAACGCTCGAAGGCCTGAATCATTGTCGGCATGGCACAGCCAAAAGCAATCACCGGCTCAGACGGGGTGTCGTCCGGGATTTTATAGAAACACATGCCGGAGGGGAGCCAGGCGTAGTCCGTATACGTATTCCAGGTGGGCTCATCGGCCCCACTGAAGAGCACCAGGTTTTCACACAGCGAAAAGTCTTTTGCGATCGTGCAGTAATAGCAGTGATGGCAGGGCCGGATGGGGCCCCAGTAGACACGATCGCCTACGCCGAGCGGAAGACCGGCATGGTCCGTGCTGACGCCCGCGCCCAACTCTTCAACCAGGCCAATACCCTCGTGACCCAGGACAACCGGCAGGGGCGGGGAGGCGTGTCCACGCCATAAATGCACATCCGTTCCGCACACGCCACCCATTTGCATCCGCAGCAGCACCCCGCCCGGTTCCGGGGCAGGAAACTCGCGTTCCCAGACTTCTATGGGCTGATCCACCCCAACAATCATGGCTTGCTTCCCGAGTCGTTGTGTCATTGGTCTGACCCTCCTGTGTGTGAGATTGATGTTGGAAATGGTGGTAATTATAGTGGAAACTTGATAGAGTGATGAAAATCCTATGCCCTCCGGGGTATGAAAAAAGAACTCAAGAAAAGAACTATCACGAAGCCAGCATTGAAAAAACGGATAGTGACCAGCCCTCCGGCGAAGAAGCGAAAACTGAAAATTCGGCATGTCACTCATCCGGCAGGCCCCGGACGTGCCGACCGAAAAGGTATCTCCATTTTTCAACTAGGTAAGCTCTTCCCGGATGAAGAGTCTGCTCGTGAATGGTTCGAGGGAATACGCTGGGCGGACGGTCGCTTTTGCCCATACTGTTTTTCGGAGAATACGAAGCGCGTTCCCAACGAAAAACCGATGCCCTATCGGTGCTCAGATTGCCGGAAATACTTTAGCGTGAAAACCGGCACGGTCATGCAATCTAGTAAGATTCCCCTCCAAAAGTGGGTCTATGCCCTGTATTTCATGTGCACGAATCTCAAAGGGGTGTCGTCGATGCATATGCATAGAGAGCTGGACATGGCGCAAAGTAACGCCTGGCACATGATCCACCGTATCCGTAAAGCCTGGAAAAAGTTTACAGAGGAAGAGGGGACCGGACCCTTTGACGGTCCGGTCGAGGCCGATGAAGCCTATCTTGGCGAGAAGGAAAAGAACAAACATGCGAAGAAAAAACTTCACGTTGGGGGCGGTACAGGCGGGAAATTGACCGTCACCGGAATGAAGGATCGACGAACGAATAAGGTTCGCGCGAAGGTCGTGGAACATGCCGATCAAGTCACCCTCCACGCGTTTGTCAACGAGAATGTAGAACCAGGAACGAAGATCTACACCGACGACCACAAAGGCTATATCGGCCTAGAGAATCACGAATCCGTGACTCATAGCGTGGGGGAATATGTCAACGGGCCAGCCACACGAACGGCATAGAAAGCTTTGGGGCACTCCTGAAACGTGGCTATTACGGCACGTATCATAAGATGAGTCCCAAGCACTTACACCGCTATGTGACGGAGTTCGCCGGTCGGCATAATCTCCGTTCTCTGGACACGCTTGAGCAGATAGCGGCGTTGGCGGTGGGCATGGTTGGCAAGCGACTCCGATATAAGGATTTGATTCGGTGAGTAGCGGAAGGGCCGCAAAGGGGCTGAATCTTAGCTCTTTAAATACCGCTTCGAGAATTCAAATTCCTAATGGCGTAACGTTAAAGCGTTCACCATTACCGGCCAGATTTGCTGGACAGACGCGAACGTCTTCCATCAGAAACGCACCCCCAAAGAATTCTTTGCTTTTATTATCTGGAAATTTTTTCAGGTTTCGATGGCAAGGGTCCATGGCTGTCCCTTCTTCTCCGGCCACTTCGACATAGGAAGGTAAAGTGGGTAATCGCCAGTAGATAATGGGCCTTCCGACAACTCCGGTCTCGCCATATCTCTCCATGATGTATTCGCAAATAGATTGAGATGGGAAGCATTGCCGTATGCAATCGGAGTCGACAACGCTGATCCCACGTTCGTCCTTTGAGAGAGGGGTTCCGTCGGCGCGTCGCCTAGAGTTCCGAAAGCAATAGGATGTAAATCGTCCGAGAGTCTCACTGTATTGGTCAGGGCGAAGGAGTCGAAGAAGTTCCATAACGATTCCGGTTTTGCAAATGTGAGTAATTCCGTAAAGACATCCGCTAGTGTTGCCTCTTCATTCTCTTTATTCTCTTTCATCAGCGTAAACGGATGCTCAGTACCTCTTTCTAGCGTTAAAGAAAACTTCATGTCTGGCAGGCACAGCACTTCAAGATACCGATCATCTGCCTTGAACATAATGGAAACGTCGCCATCTTCATGAGGAAACACGTCTGCGACAAGATCGAGCGCTTTTCCGAACTTGTGTAGTTGACGAGCACAATGCATTGCGTCGGAGCGCATAGGAAATCCTTCTCCGAAATGCCAGCCGGAGTGGAATCCGCCTATCCGTTCTAGCTTCTCCTCAACAAGGTCCTGTTCGAGAGTTTTGACAACAGAGTCGGCTACCACACGCCACACATCATCCCCTATAAAAGGTCCATAGTATGGTGGCTGGTGGCCACCAGCGTGGAAAGAGTCGATGACCCTGACTCGCCACTCTATGTTAGTTGTTGGAGTGTGCTCCGCCATCATGCTTCTTCCTTTTCCAAAAGCCGAGAAAAATCAGTCTCTATCGTGCCGTACCGTTCTTCGTATTCTTCAAGATGTAATTTCATTAGCAGATGTAAATCCTTCGCTGTTTGTGGACTGACTTGAAGAATACACGTCGGCCTGAGCTCTGGCTGTTTATCCCCCGGAAGAGGCACAACCTTTCCGAGAAAAAACGTCCAATCATTGCTCATAACTTGAATCGTAATTGATGACGCATAAAAAAACGGAACGTTAATCTCCATCTGCTCACTGGGTTCTGCCATTCTATTGCTCCTTTGATTCCCCTCCTGTGTACCCGACGAAAAGATGGCCCACAAGGAGGATTTTCGCTTTTCCTGCCGCCTTATTTCTGTTGAGGTGCGGCGTATTTACCACATACTATTGTCCATTATTATATCATGAGCCCCTTTCAATCAGTATGAAGTACCACAAAAAGACTTTGGTGGGAGACTCATCTTTTTTTCGTTCGTTTCAATTTGAAAGGCCGTCTGAGCGTACTTAGCGAGAAGAGAAAACTGACCAGCGAGAAGTCCCTTGCTGGGTCTTACGCAATGGGATTACCGACACGCGTTGTGCAGCGCCGTTGCGAAAGGAAGGATTTGATTCGGTAAGAAGTCCGCGATTCTCGCGACACCCCTCCCCTAAAGAGAAAGTGCGGAAAGACGGATTAGAAGGGGTATAGTTCAGTTTGGACTGGGCGCCGTTTTCGCGAAGCGGAGGATGCGGGTTCAAATCCCGCCACCCCTACCCCTGCTGGGGCAAATAGCATTACCCGCAGCGTTACACAAAGATATTTTAGCGTATTTGTTTTCTGTACGAGTACGTCGCCCTTATTGTCGGCTTCGCCTTTGATAGTGCAAGCTCAGGACATGCTCAACCAGCATGTCTACAACGCCCTGTTCTGCAGCAGGTCGTAAATGCGGCGGGGGTATCCTTCCTCCTCAACAAACCGTACAGCGTAAGGACGCGAGATCTCTTCGACCCTGTTTTCATCTAAGGAATCCACAGCGGAGAAATTGCCTACGAAGATTTTGCGTGCAAGCATTAAGAGTTTTGTGTTATCAGGAGGCATCGTCCCGACCGACACATAGCTTGTTTCTCCAAAATACGTTTTCGACATTCTACGTCTCTCTTTCATTCATCTTTAGGGATTGTTTTCGCAATGACAAAATTCTGCAACGACTGCGACCATTGAATTTCCACAGATTCGCCAGGACTGGGGAACCCTTCTAGTGTGAATGTTTTCTCCACACCACGAACAAATTCCGCCCCCAACGTGGTGACCGTCACCGTCGCCCGGCCCAACTCCACACCATCGGCCCGCACTTCCAGAGTATGAGTCCCATCGCCTAAGAGATTCCAATTCACCGGTAAACTGAAGCCGTTATAGAGATCGGAACAGACGCTTGCGGTATCGGGCCGCTCTGCTCCATAGGCTGCGGGCCAGTGGAACGTACCCCCTTTTCCAGTCTTGATTTTTATATCGACTCTCTGGACGTTACACACCCAGCCAGAAATGATCCCTATTCCGCTCTGATACGAACCATCGGCTGGAAGCTCCAGCGCCCCCACTAACGGTTTCTTGTCGGGCACGTGTATCCCCCTTTCCTCGGCTGTTCCATTATCCTTTCTTCATCCGTATAGCCCCTACGAGAGAAGCAGTGTGGTGGTGGAGGCGACGGGCCTCTAACCGTGTCTCTGGGTGCTAACCCAGTGTTTTGACTGCCTAAAAACTACGCTTCCGCTGCTTCTCTCACTCTTCTTCTCAATATGACCCTTTCCAAAGATCAAGAATCGAAACGAGTCCGCCAAATTTTATTGCAATACTGTCTTACGGCAGCAAGGCCCCGAACCACAGTATAGTCGCGGAGCCTTTCGTCTCGGCGTTGAGCCCACAGTATAGACTCCAACGCCGCCTTTGCTGCGGAACAGCCCTTGAATCTTTCCCTCTCCCTCGCCCTCCCCTCAAGGGGGAGGGAATTTTTGCTCCCTCGCCTCTGGCGGGAGAGGGCTGGGGTGAGGGGGACGGGAAACTGAGATACTACCGAAATGGCGGAGCGCTTGTCTAGCCTTTTGGTTGTGTCATATCCGCCGGCCGGACCCAGGCGTCAAACTGCTCCGGGGTGAGATGTCCGAGCGACAGGGCGGCTTCGCGCAGGCTGGTGCCTTCTTTATGCGCCTTTTTGGCAATTTCCGCGGCTTTCTCATAGCCGATATGGGGGTTGAGGGCCGTGACGATCATGAGGGAATCCCGCAGATGCTCTTCAATCCGAGGGGTGTTGGGCTCGATGCCGACCGCGCAGTGATCGTTGAAGGCCCCACACGCATCCGCAATCAGTTGGACCGATTCGAGCAGGTTATGCACCATGACGGGTTTGAACACATTGAGCTGGAAGTTGCCCTGGGAACCCCCAAAGGCCACTGCGGCATCATTGCCGAACACCTGTACGGCAACCATGGTCAGGGCTTCGGACTGGGTCGGATTGACCTTGCCCGGCATAATCGACGAGCCCGGCTCATTCTCCGGAATGAGAATCTCCCCAATCCCGGCACGCGGCCCGGACGCCAGCCAGCGCACGTCGTTAGCGATCTTCATCAAGGCCCCGGCCAGGGTGCGCAGGGACGCGCTGGCGGTGACCATGGCGTCGTGGGCCGACAGAGAGGCGAATTTATTGGGCGCGGAGACAAACGTCCGACCCGTCTCCTCGGCCATCTTTGCCGCGGCCAGGTCGCCAAACTGCGGATGGGCGTTGAGGCCGGTTCCCACCGCGGTTCCGCCAATCGCCAACTCGCATAAGCCCGGAATCGTGCGGCGGACATCGGCCAGCGTGGCGTCGAGCTGAGCGACCCAGCCGCTGATTTCCTGGCCCAGGGTGATCGGGGTGGCGTCTTGGAGGTGAGTCCGACCGACTTTGACAACCTCCCGGAACTGTTTGGCTTTAGCGTGAAGCGTGTCGCGCAGTTGGGTGACCGCCGGGATCAGGACGTCTTCCAGCTGTTCGACCGCGGCGATATGCATGGCCGTGGGAAAGGTGTCGTTGGAGCTCTGGCCCCGATTGACGTCGTCGTTGGGATGAATGGGATGCTTGGAACCCATCTCGCCGCCGGCCAACTCAATCGCTCGATTGGAGATCACCTCGTTCGAGTTCATATTCGTCTGGGTCCCCGATCCGGTCTGAAACACGACCAGGGGAAAATGATCGTCGAGGGTGCCGGAAATCACCTCGTCCGCAGCCTGGGCAATAAGAGCAACCTTCTCCTGGGGGAGTTGGCCGAGTTCACCGTTGGCCAAAGCGGCCCCTTTCTTGAGTACCCCGAGCGCCCGGATAATGGCCCGCGTAAAGCGAAAACGCTCCACGCCAATCGGGAAGTTGTTGCGCGAGCGTTCGGTCTGAGCGCCCCAATAGCGGTCTGCGGCCACCTCAATGGCCCCCATGCTATCCGTCTCTGTTCGGGTGTGTGGCGTATCACTCATCGGACTCCTCCTGTCTGAAAGAGGAAACACGTCCAGCCTCTCATGTGTATTGGAGGACACGTTCCCTCTTTTGTTCAATCTCATCGCACGGGCCGTGCGGTGCAGGCAAGCTCCTTACCACGCCTGGAATTTCTCGCCAAGATGGTCCCCTCTCCGCAGCCCGACCTAGACAGGGGGGATGGACTTTGGCAGATTGTCTCGCATTCGCCCCATGCGCACCATTGAAGCCCAACAGATTACTGACACGATTGCCCGGCTGTGTACGGAAGCGAATTATCATCTGGGCGCGGACATGCTGGCCGCGTTTGATCGCGCACTCAAGACGGAACGCTCACCGACCGGCCGCGAAGTCCTGACCATCCTCAAAGAGAATGCCCGGATTGCCCGGACCGAGCGTCTGCCGTATTGCCAGGACACCGGCTTTGTCATCTGTTTTGCCGAGGTCGGACAGGACCTGCATATTCATGGCGGGCTCCTGGAAGACGCCATCAACGCAGGGGTGCGGTGCGGCTATACCCAAGGCTATCTGCGCGCCTCCATTGTGGAAGACCCCTTTCGCCGTAAGAATACGGGCGACAACACGCCGGCCGTGGTCCACACCCAACTCGTTCCCGGCGACCGGCTCTGCCTCAGGCTGATGGCCAAGGGCGGCGGCTGTGAAAACCGCAGTCAGTTCAAGATGTGTACCCCGGCGGAAGGACTCGAAGGCGCGAAGGCGTTTGTTCTCGACTGCATCCGGAATGCCGGGCCGGACGCCTGCCCACCGCTGATTGCCGGAGTCGGGATTGGCGGAACGTTCGAGAAGGCAGCCCCCTTATCCAAGCGGGCCCTGTTTCGTGACATCGGAACGTCAAACCCGGATGCGGAACTCGCTGCGCTTGAACACGACCTCCTCATTGAGGCCAATAATCTCGGGATCGGGCCACAGGGCTATGGGGGCGATACGACTGCCTTCGCCATCCATATCAATACCTACCCGTGCCATATCGCCAGCCTGCCGGTGGCGGTGACCATCGAGTGTCATGCCCATCGACACCAGGAAGCGGTGCTGTAAGCGCCCTGGAGCGACGGATGACGACAGAAGGGATTCGGCTCCTGACTCCTCCATTGGCTGATGCGGACGTTACGGGTTTACGGGCCGGCGACCGGGTGCGGTTCTCCGGTGTATTGCTGACCGCCCGCGACGCGGCCCATAAACGGCTGGTGGCCCGCATCGACGCTGGTCAGCCCCTCCCGATTGATCTCCACGGACAGGTCCTATACTACGTAGGGCCGACGCCACCACGGCCAGGTATGGTTATTGGTGCGGCCGGACCCACAACAGGAGGACGCATGGACGCCTACGCCTCCAAGCTGATGGCCCTTGGGCTCAAGGGCATGATTGGGAAAGGCAGCCGCTCTCGCGCCGTCCGCGAGGCGATGCAGCAGCATACCTGTGTCTACTTCGGTGCGGTCGGCGGGGCCGGGGCGCTCTTGTCCAAATATATTCGGCGTGCGGAGGTCGTGGCCTACGCGGATTTGGGAACGGAAGCCGTTCGACGCCTGGTTGTCGAGGATTTCCCCGGTATCGTCATCAATGATGCGTATGGCAATGATCTGTATGAAGACGGGCGTAGAAAATACGCACGTGCGGAATAAACGCAACACTACGACGAGGGATTGTGAGTATGAGCGATCAAGCCGTTGCTATGAATAGAGGCGGACCGACTGACAAAACACTCCGCATTGATGCCTGGTGGGTCGAGCCGGCGGTCACGGTCGGGATGCTCTCGACGTTTCTCATCTATACGACCTGGGCGGCCCTGGTGAACGAACATTACTATGCCGCGCCCTATTTGTCGCCGTTTTATTCCCCCTGCCTGAGCACCTCGTGTGCGCATGTGACAGTGGGCCTGTTCGACTGGCCGCTGTCGCCGGCCATTCTGATTCTGTGGGCGCCGGCCGGATTTCGCCTGACCTGTTATTACTACCGGAAAGCCTATTATCGCTCGTTCTGGATGTCGCCGCCGGCCTGTGCCGTGCGGGACGGCCATGCCCAATACTCCGGGGAAACGCGCTTTCCCCTGCTGATGCAAAACCTCCACCGCTATTTTTTCTACGCGGCGACGCTGGTCGTGCTCTTTCTGTGGTGGGACGCGCTGCTGGCCTTCCGCTTTCCGACCGAGAATGGAAGCGAGTTCGGCATGGGACTCGGGACGCTGGTGCTGATTGCCAACGCCGCGTTTCTGTCTCTCTACTCGTTTTCGTGCCACTCCTGCCGCCATCTGTGTGGCGGCGGGCTTGACGTGCTGTCGCAGTCTCCCCTGCGGCTCAAGCTGTGGCGTCAAGTCAGCCGTCTCAACGAAAACCATATGCTCTTTGCCTGGATCAGCCTGGTGGTTGTCATGCTGACGGATGTGTATGTGCGCTTCCTGTCAATGGGATATATTTCAGACGTGAGGTTCTTCTAAGATGGCAAACGATAAGTACGAGACTCACGAATACGATGTGATCGTGATTGGTGCGGGTGGTGCGGGGCTCCGCGCGGCCATCGAAGCCTCCGCGGCCGGCGTCAAGACGGCCCTCATCTGTAAATCCCTGCTCGGGAAGGCGCACACGGTCATGGCCGAGGGCGGGATCGCCGCGGCCCTGCGCAACGTCTACCAGGAAGATAACTGGAAGGTCCACTTCCGGGATACCATGCGCGGCGGCAAGATGCTCAACAACTGGCGCATGGCCCAGCTCCACGCCCAGGAGTCGCCGGACCGGGTGCTGGAACTCGAAGAGTGGGGGGCGCTTTTTGACCGGACCCAAGACGGGCGTATTCTTCAGCGTGATTTTGGCGGGCACCGCTACGCGCGCCTGGCCCATGTGGGCGACCGCACCGGCCTGGAGATGATCCGCACCCTTCAGCAGCACGCCGTGCACAAGGGCATTGATGTCTACATGGAGTGTAACATCCAGCGCCTGCTCAAAGACGGCGAGCGCGTGTGCGGGGCGTTTGGCTACTGGCGTGAAAGCGGCAAGTTTGTCAGCTTCAAATCCAAGGCGATTGTGCTGGCCACCGGCGGGGTGGGGAAGGCCTGGAAGTTTACCTCAAACTCGTGGGAATACACCGGTGATGGGACCACCCTGGCGGCCGATGCTGGGGCCGACCTGATCGATATGGAGATGATCCAGTTTCATCCCACCGGCATGGTCTGGCCCAACAGCGTACGCGGCATCCTGGTCACCGAAGGGGTGCGGGGTGACGGTGGCACCCTCAGGAATTCCGAGGGCGAGCGCTTCATGTTCAACTATATTACCGACTACTTCAGGGCGGAAACGGCCGAGACCGAAGAAGAGGCCGACGCCTGGTATGAGGACAAAACGAATAACCGCCGTACGCCGGACCTGCTGCCGCGCGACGAGGTGGCGCGGGCGATTAACGCCGAGGTCAAGGCCGGCCGGGGCAGCCCGCACGGCGGGGTCTTGCTGGATATCGCCTCGCGGCGCAGCGCCGAATATATTGCGCGCCGCCTGCCCTCCATGCACCATCAGTTCAAGGAGCTGGCTGACGTGGACATCACCAAAGAGCCCATGGAGGTCGGTCCGACCTGTCACTACATCATGGGTGGCGTTCGGGTTGAAGCCGATACCGCGGCCACGACCGTGCCGGGGCTGTACGCCGCGGGCGAAGTGGCGGCCGGCCTGCACGGAGCCAATCGCTTGGGCGGGAATTCGCTGTCGGACCTGCTCGTCTTTGGCCGACGCGCCGGACTGTATGCGGCCCAATATGCGCAAAACCTTGAGGGTCACCCCAGTCCGGATGATGACCAGATCGAACAGTACGCCCAGGAACTGCTCGCCCCGTTCAACAACGACGGCGGCGAGAATCCGTATAGCGTTCATATGGCTTTGCAAGACTGTATGCAGAATCTGGTCGGGATCATTCGGACCGAGAGCGAGCTCAAACAGGCACAAACCGAGATTGCCAGTCTGAAAGAGCGGCTGGCCAAGGTGACGGTCGAGGGGCACCGCCAGTATAATCCGGGCTGGAATCTGGCGCTCGACTTGGAGTCGCTGCTGGCGGTCGCTGAAGCCACCACCATGGGAGCGCTGGAGCGCAAAGAGAGCCGGGGCGGTCATACCCGAGAAGATCATCCCGGCCCCGACCCGGACAAATACGGTAAGATCAATCTCGTGCTGCGTCGTAAAGACGGAGAGTTCAGCCTGTCCGAAGAGCCTTTGCCTGAGATGCCCGACGATCTCAAGGAATTATTTGAGGAGAGTACGTAATGGCCAGTGAATTTACCATGCGCGTCTGGCGCGGCGACATCTCAGGGGGTGAGTTCAAGGATTATCGCGTGGAGGCGCAGGAAGGGATGGTCGTTCTGGACGTGATCCACACCATCCAGGCCACGCAAGCGCCTGACCTGGCGGTTCGCTGGAACTGCAAAGCCGGCAAGTGCGGCTCGTGCAGCGCCGAGATCAACGGCAAGCCCCGGCTGATGTGCATGACGCGGATGAATCTCTTTGAGCCGGGCGCAACTATTACGATCTCGCCGATCAAGACTTTTCCGCTGCTCCGTGACTTGGTGACCGACGTGTCTTTCAACTATGAGAAAGCCAAAGGTATTCCCGCCCTCAAGCTGAAAGCCAAAGAGGCGGACGGCACGCGCCGGATGTATCAGGACGATGTGGACCGGGTGCAGGAATTCCACAAATGCATTGAATGCTTCTTATGCCAGGACGTGTGTCACGTCATCCGCGATCACGAGGACAACAAGCTCGACTTTGCCGGGCCGCGTTCGTTTGTGCGTATGGCCTCCCTGGAAATGCATCCGCTTGACGAGGAGGACCGCCGGGAATTCCTGAAGGTTGATGCCGGTCTGGGCTATTGCAATATCACCAAGTGTTGCACCGAAGTCTGTCCCGAGGGTATCCACATCACCGACAACGCGATTATTCCGCTGAAAGAACGGGTCGTTGATGCCTACTATGATCCGGTCGTGTGGCTGATGAACAAGCTGACGGGGAAGTAAGACTGGGCGGGCAACCGGGAAATTCCCTCTCCCTGGAGGGAGAGGGGGAGGCCGTTACACGGGCAACTTGGTCATCACCTGCAAGGTTTCGTCCTCAATACACTCCTCAATCACCGGCACCCATTTCTGGAACTCAGGGTCCTGAGACGCGATTTCCAGGGTCGTCTGGACCGAATTGGCATCCGGGACCTCCCACACGTCAACGACGGTGTTCAAACGACCGATGACGTTGAAATAACTCCCCTGGAGCTTCCAGCCGCCATGTTTCTCCACCAGTGGCGCCAGCGAGCCGAGCATTTCCGTGAATTTCTGGACCTTGCCCGCCCGGAGTTTGATGTGTGCAAATACGTAGGCCATACTGCCTCCTTTACCGTTAGGGGTTAATAAGACCTGTGTCTGTGAAATAATCCCTGGCTCATCCAGCCGCCTCCCGCGTCCTGCCGAATAAGGCCTCCCGCAGGCCATCCAAGACCCCTTCCAGACGTGCCATCCGCTGTTCCAGCGCATCCAGACAGTTCTCTACACGCCGCATATCCTCTCGCACCTCTTTGATGCTTGGCAGAGTGAGCGCCGCCAGCGCTCCGTCCACACTCAGAATGCCAGTCAATTCAGCGCTCATGATGCCGAGAGCGTAACTGAGCGGAGGGCTATTGGTCAAGTGTCATTATGAGCGCCTGTCGCGCGCACGCGGACGGGCTGTGGTATACGTGGGGCTGTGCGCATTCGAGCCATATCTATGGAACCGCACCCTAGTTGCGGTCTACCCAGTCTTTGCCGGTCTGAAGGGCATAGCCGTCAGCTTCTCCCTGGCTGGTAAAGGTCTGCTCGGTTCCCCGGAGTGGGTAAAACTCATCAACTACCCCATCGATGAGCCGAAAGACCCGGGCCACCGGTTTCCACTCGCCGCTATCGAGTTGTTTCGAGCGTGGCTCAATATAAAAGCCTTCATATTCTTCGGTATCCGGCATATTGTGACCTCCTTCTCCTTCCCCGCTTTCAGGCAATTCCCAACAGTTCTTGGAGCCTGGCTTTCTGAAAGCCGATAACGACGTCATCGTCAACGGTAATCACCGGCAGAGAGATCCGACCTGGGAGTTGGCGGAGACGTTCCTGGGCCGCCGCGTCAGTACTGACATCATAGGCGGTGAATGGTATTCCTGCCTGCGAAAGAAACTCCTTCGCCATTGTGCATGGGCCTCAGGTGGGGGTGGAATAGACGGCAACCCGTTTCCTCATACTGCGTTTGTATCGCTTCGGCCTGTGTTCGGTCAATGTTTCGTATATGAAGGATCGTGCGCATGCTGACGTACACGTGATCTATGCTCATTCGGGCCGAAAAAGAGAACGACCGAGCGGCGGTCTATCAAATCAATGCCGCGGCCTTTGAAACGCGTGCTGAGGCCGAGCTTGTTGAAACGCTTCGTGGGTGCGTCCAACCACTCATTTTGCTGGTTGCCGAGGTGGACGCGGCAGTTGTCGGCCATATCATGTTCTCGCCGGTCTCGGTATCGGCAGACTCCGGACTCTGGATGATGGGGTTGGCCCCGATGGCAGTGGCACCGGCATATCAACACCAAGGCATCGGTTCAGCTCTTGTCCGAGCTGGCCTTGCGCGTTGTAAAGCGATGGCATGCAGCGCGGTCGTTGTTCTCGGTCATCCGGAGTATTATCCACGCTTTGGGTTTTCACCGGCCTCCCGGTTCGGACTCCGCTGCGAATACAACGTTCCTGACGAGGCGTTTATGGCAATGGAACTGGAACCCGGAGCCTTTGAGCGATGTATGCATAATGGTCAGCGCAGCGTGGTGAAATACCATGCCGCATTCAGCAATGTATAACCCTCCGAACGTGTGGTGCGCTTCCCGGAGCGCTCGTGAACCGCTCCGGGAAGGAGGACACAATACCCGTGGCCTGCTGACCCTTCCTCACGTATCATGCCGACCCATGAAGCGTCATGTCATTGTCTGCACGGCCCTTATTGTGGGTTTTACCTTTTCCGCCGGTCCGGTACCCGCCGACCCGACCCGGCAGGACAACCATTCCCAGAACCCACCTGCGACTTCGAGTGCGACCACCGCGCAATCCGCTGTTCCAGAGACTTGGCACGAAGCCCGGACGTGGGAGTTGCGCCAGATAGTCGCTGACCTTGCCTCCGAGCGCATGGCTGGGCGGCTCACGGGAACGGAGGGCGAAAGGCTGGCAACGGAGTATGTCGCCGCGATTCTGGAAAAAAGCGGACTCGAACCCGCCGGCGACAACGGGACGTTTTTTCAGTCTTTTGAGTTCACCGCCGGCGTCTCTCTTGGTCCGAAGAATGTGTTGAAATCACAGCCCGAGTCTACGTCAGATCAGGGCCGGGTGTATGCCATTGATACGGATTGGCGTCCGCTGACCTTCTCGCAGGTGGGCGATTTCGAGCCTGCCGGTGTGGTCTTTGCCGGCTATGGCATTGTTGCCCCGGCTGTCGAAGAGCACCCGGAATATGACTCCTATGCCCATCTGGACGTGCAGGACAAATGGGTGTTGGTGCTGCGCTATCTACCCGAAGGTATAGACGTCTCGTACCGTCAGCATCTCAACCGCTACGCCAGCCTGCGCTATAAAGCCATGGTTGCCCGCGACCGGGGGGCACGGGGACTGATCGTTGCGAGCGGGCCGAATACCACCGTCAAGGAGCAATTGGTCCCGCTCGTTTTTGACGCCTCACTGGCCGGAAGCAGCATCGGGGCGGTGTCCGTGACTGACGCCCTGGCTGAAGCCTGGTTCCGGCAGGCGGGCAGAGCGCTGAAAGAACTCCAGGAGACCCTAGATACCGGACAGCTCACACCCGGCTTCAGCCTCGACGGTCTGACGCTCGGAGCGACGATCGATATTCGGCAGGAGAAACGTCAGGGTCGCAACGTCCTGGCGCGGCTACGCGCGACTGAGAGCGCAGCGGACGCTGGTATCGTCGTGGTTGGGGCGCATATCGATCATCTGGGCACAGGCCTGGGGAACGGGTCGCTGGCCCGCGAGGATGAAAAGGGCCATATCCATTTTGGAGCAGATGACAATGCCTCCGGCGTGGCGGCCGTCCTGGGTATTGCCAAAACGCTTGCCGCGCAACAAGCCGTAGGCGAGGTGGCTCTGAAACGCGATGTTGTATTTGCCCTGTGGTCTGGCGAAGAGTTGGGTCTCCTGGGGTCGAGCCATTTCGCCAGGACATTCGGTCAGGCGGAACAGCCGTCGCTCTCCCCTGCCATTGCTGCCTATCTCAATTTGGACATGGTCGGCCGACTGGATACCGCCCTGGTGCTGCAAGGCGTTGGCTCAAGCTCGGTCTGGCCCGGGGAAATTGAACACCACAACGCGTCCGTCGGCCTGCCCATCACGCTTCAAAACGACAGCTATCTGCCGACCGATGCGACCTCATTCTATCTCAAGGGCGTTCCCGTTCTGAACGCGTTTACCGGTGGGCATGCGGAATACCACTCGCCACGCGATACCGTAGAAAAGCTCAACTATGCGGGGCTCACACAAATTACCCGGCTGATGACCGGCTTGACGGTCTCGTTGGCGCGCCGCCCAACGGCACCGGACTATATCCGAATCGAAAAGCCCCTCCCCCTCGCCAGTCGTGGCCGTCTGCGGGCCTATCTGGGCACGATCCCCGATTATGCCCAGGGCAATATCACCGGGGTCAAGCTCTCCGGGGTGGCGACCGGCGGCCCGGCCGACCGGGCTGGGGTACGGGCCGGGGATGTGGTGCGCGAGTTGGCCGGGAGGGCGATTGAGAATATCTATGACTACACATACGTCCTGGGGGGTCTCAAAGTTGACGGACCGGTCGGTATGACGGTCACGCGCAACGGGCAGTGGGTTGAACTGACAATCACGCCGGCGTCACGAGAATGAGCCGGAAGGGAAACTTCCCGTACTATGTCTTGCCTCCGGCATATTCTGCTGATCTCCTGTGTACTGCATCTCTTCTGTGTTGCCGCGCTAGCGGCGCTCCCCTTGGCCTGGACCGTCCTTGGGCCTGGCGGACAAGAGATCGTCCGCGTGGTGTCAACCGAGGCGGTCTGTCCGGTATTACAGGTGAACGCCGAGCGCTTCCCGTTACATATACGCGCGCATCCATCCCGACCGGACTTTCCAATCCTGGTTTGCGAGGCTGCGTTACCACCCGACGCTACCAGCGCCACTATAGATGGACGACAACTGCCGCTTTTATCGCGCCCCCCGGAAAAAATCGTCATCCTGGGCGACACCGGCTGTCGGATGAAAAACACCCTGGTCCAGGCTTGTCACGATCCGAATGCCTGGCCCTTTGGGCGTATCGCTCGGAGTGCCGCGGCTTGGCAGCCCGACTTGGTGCTGCATGTGGGCGATTATTTTTACCGCGACTCGCCCTGTCCGGCCGGCAACACTGCTTGTGCTGGCAATCCGTGGGGAGATACCTGGGGGGCTGCCCAGGCCGACTTCTTCGCGCCGGCTGAGCCCTTGCTGCAAGCGGCGCCGTGGCTCTTTGTCCGAGGCAATCATGAGGAGTGTCAACGGACGGGTCAGGCCTGGTTTCGTTTGCTTGATCCCCGGCCCTTACCCCAGGAATGTACCGACCAGACTGAGCCTTATACCGTGCCAATCGGAGAGATCACGCTGTTTGTTCTGGATACCACGACAGCGCATGACTTGAGGGCTGCGCCTGAGAGCGTCGCCCACTTCGCCACTCAGTTGGCGGCACTGGCCGAGCACCGCCCGGCCTGGCTGTTGTCTCACAAGCCGTTCTGGGCCTTTGGGGCGCGGGGACAGGCGCAGGGAAGGGAGGTGCTCTTCCGCACAAACCCGACCCTTCAGGCTGCGGTCCAGCAGGGATTGCCCGATGGAATTGAGTTGGTCCTGTCGGGCCACCTCCACACGACCGAGTTCCTGGCCTTTGCGCAAGGAAAGCCGCATCAGTTCGTGGTTGGGAATGGTGGAGCTTTACTCGACCCTCCGCTTGCCACCGAACTGGCCGGCCTCGACATAGCCGACCGAACGGTCTCACAGGCAGAAACGCTGACCGGCTTTGGCTATGTGACGCTGGAGCGAGAGAAGGGAGGCTGGGAGGTCACTCCACGCGATGCCGCAGGGCTGCCCCGACCGTGCCGCTTCAGGAGTACCGGGCTGAGTTGTGCGCCGCAGGACTGAGCAGCTCTCCCACGTCTTTCACAACAATGTCGGCCCCGTTGGCTTTGAGTAAGTCGCCATGACCGCGCCGGTCAACCCCAACCACCAGACCGAAATCCCCGGCCCGACCCGACTGCACGCCTGAGATGGCGTCCTCAATCACCACGGCCCGCGCCGGCAGCACGTGCAGTTTGTCCGCTGCCGCCAGAAACATATCCGGGGCGGGTTTGCCGGCAAGCTGCTCCTGGGCGGCTACCTCTCTGTCAACCCGGAGGTCAAAGAGGTGTGTAATCCCGGCTGATTTGAGCACGAGTTGACAGTTCGCGCTGGGGGTGACGACCGCGGTTTTCAGCCCCAGTTGCCGGACATGGATGGCAAAGGCCGTGCTGCCGGGGAAGGCCTCCACGCCGTCCGAGGCAATGACCTGATTGACCAGGCCATCTTTCTGGTTGCCCAAGCCGTGAACCGTCTCCCCATCGGGAGGTGCATCCGGGCTTCCGTCCGGCAGCTCGATACGGCGTGATTCGAGAAAACTCCGCACGCCGTCGTCCAGGGCTTTCCCGTCAACATAGAGATTGTAATCCGTCCGAATATCAAAAGGCTGGAAAGGGAGGTTGTGGCTTGTCGCGTACTGGCGCAGAAAGCGGTCAAACATCTGTTTCCAGCAGGCGGCATGAATTTTTGCCGTGGCCGTCAGCACGCCGTCCAGATCAAAGAGCACGGCGTCAAAGCGCTCAGGGGTAATAAGGTTGGGATACTTCATCCGAGTGTGCTTGTGTTCGCCTTTCCGTCCTCGGTCTCCAAGACCCGACTATAACACAATTTCTGATAGAGTTGTTACTGGATGTTAAAAATGAATTGATACTTCAAATTATCATGATAGTTTGAAGTGTATGTTCACGCGATCATTGCGCCTTCCACCGCCTGGTACGGAGACCTTTTTCCTGTGGGGACCTCGTCAGACAGGGAAGACGACTCTATTGAAGCACGCCTATCCTGATGCTGTCTGGGTCGATCTGCTGAAGGCTGAGGAATATCGTCGCTATGTGCAGAATCCCGAATTCTTACGCGCGGAATTGGAGGGAGGCTCTCCTGGCTCTCGCCGGGGTGTTCAAGTTGTTATTGATGAAGTACAGAAAGTCCCCCAGCTCCTCGATGAAGCGCACTGGCTGCACGAGAATCGGTCATGTCATTTTGCCCTGTGCGGATCAAGCGCCCGCAAGGTGAAACGGGGCCACGCCAACCTGCTCGGGGGACGGGCTGTCCGCTATAACCTCTTCGGTCTTACTGCACAGGAAATCGGTCCGGCCTTCGTCCTCGACCGTATGCTGAATCATGGCTATCTTCCTCGGCTGTATGGGTCAGACCGTCCGCGCCGTCTCTTGAATGGGTATGTTGCCGATTATCTAAAAGAAGAAGTGGCCGCCGAGGGGCTGGTACGGCATCTGCCCGTCTTCTCCGAGTTTCTGAATATCGCCGCGCTGTCGGATACCGAACTCGTCAATTTCTCGACTATTGCCCGTGACTGTGGTGTCTCCAGCCACACGATTACAGGCTATTTCCAAATCCTTGAAGATACACTGCTGGGGCAATGGCTCCCAGCGTATAAAAAGCGGCCGAAGCGCCGGCTCATCGGCGCGCCCAAATTTTACTTTTCCGATGTTGGCGTGGTGAATCACCTGGCGAGACGGGGAGTCTTACAAGCCGGGTCAGAGCTGTATGGGAAAGCTTTTGAGAATTGGGTATTTCATGAGTTGAGCGCCCACAATGCCTATACCGAAGCATTTGCGACGCTGAGCCATTGGCGCTTGGCAAGTGGCATTGAGGTGGATTTCATCGTGAATGATATGCAGCTCGCTGTCGAGGCAAAGGCAAGTCAGAAAATCACGACCGATCATCTGCGAGGCCTGCGGAGCCTGGCCCAGGAGCATCCCCAGATTGGAGAACGGATAGTCGTATGCCTTGAGCCCAAGCTGCGTCGGACTGATGACGGCATCCGCATTCTGCCGGCGGCTGAGTTTTGTACAAGTCTGGAGAGGGGTGACATATTCTAGTATTGACCGGAGCCGTAAGCCAAAGTCAGCCGAGCGTTGCGTCATGGTTCAGTTTACATTGCGGTGCATGTCCAGGGAATTTTCGCCTGTGTCATGCCGGGCCTGACCCTCATAGGCCCAAACATTGAGACGACAGAGAAGAATCGAGACAGGGAAAAATGGACATGGCAAAAGCGAAGACCAGGAAACCCAAGACTCCACCATCAACGCCTTTTCCGACGGATTCCGAAACGCTGCACGAGCAGGGAGATTGGCTCTGGATTCCGCTACGCAACGAGTGGCGGAACATCTCGGCCAAACCAGAAGAGGTCGTCCGCCAACGCTTCGTCCGTCATCTCTGGGACAACTACGGCTACGAACTGTCGCAGATGGATCAAGAGCGGCGGACCATGCACGGGCACAAGAGCCCGCGCGCCGACATCGTTGTGTGGGAGACAAGGCTGCGAACAGGACGCCCGTACTTGTGAGCGAGTGCAAGGCCGAGAACATCAACATCAAGGATTTTTACCAGGGCGAAAGCTACACCCGCGCCGCGGGCTGTGAATTTTTCATCGCTCATAACGACCGCTATACGGCGGTCTTCAAACTCGTGCCCGGCGTGCTCGGTGAATTCGTCCAGATCAACGAAATTCCCAAAGCTACCGATTGGGGCCGACGCCAAACGCATCGAGGAAATCAAAACCAGTACTCGCGCATTCAACCGCAAGGAGTTCCAAGACCTCCTGTTCGAGTGTCACAGCATTTTGCGGGACGTCCACAAGATGGACCCCGGACGCGCCTTCGACACCATCTCGAAAATTCTCTTCATCAAGATGTATGTCGAGCGTTCAGGGTTGCACGGCGCGTTCGCCGTTGATTTTCTCGACCGCCGAGAAGCGACGCGGATGCCGAACGAACCGCTTGTCCACGACCGCCTATTTGATCAGACCAAGGACGACTATCGGAGCGACGACCTTTTCGCCGAAACCGACCGCCTTGAGATATCTAAATTCACCTTCCGCCGTGTCGTCAAAAAACTCCAACGCTTCGACCTGTCGAAGACCGGAGACGACATCAAGGGACTCGCCTTCGAGAAGTTCCTGGGTACGACCTTTCGTGGCGAACTCGGTCAGTACTTCACCCCGCGCCCGGTCGTCGAGTTCATGGTGAACCTGCTCGAACCGAAAGAGGGCGAACTGATTTGCGCTCCCGCGGCTGGCTCAGGCGGCTTCTTGATCTGCGCCTTTGGGCATGTCCGTGAACAGATAGCGACCGACATTCAGAAGCGGAAAGATGAAGCCCGCGCCGAAATCGAAGCCAAGAAACTCAAGCCGGACAAAGAAGAAAAGCTGATCGCTGAAGCCTACGCCTGTCTGAACCGCGCTCTGCTGCCTTCAGACGACGCCAACAAGCCCATCGACACGTGCGCGGGCCGTCTCGCCTGGAACTGTATCTTCGGTTCCGATGCTGAGCCACGAGCCGCCCGTACCGCCAAGATGAACATGATTATGCACGGCGACGGTCACGGCGGCATTCATTACCACGACGGCTTGGTCGATATTAACGGGATCTTCCCCCGAACGATTCGACGTCGTTATGACCAATCAGCCGTTCGGCGCCAACGTTGGGAGCGACCAGAAGGTCGGGGGCAGCGAGGAAGCCCGCGTGCCTGATGACACGGCCTACCGAAACCGCTGTCAAGAACGCTACGGCGAGGCGTGGGCGTCAAGCCACCAACGCATGACCGACCATGCAGAGGCCCGCACGAACATCCTCGACCTGTTCGTGCCGCGCGAATATGACTACGAGTTCAAGGTCAGCGTGACCAATCAGAGATGGACGGCTCGGGCGGTGGTGGAGTTCCACGAAGGTCGAGGCGCTCAGGAGGGAATCTTCGCAGAGTTGAAGTCGCACTGTCAGATGGAATACATCCCGGTCAAGAAGGAAACGGGCAATCAGACGTACCTGCTTGCGGCGCTGCTTGCGCACAATCTGACCCGTGAGTTGCAGATGACCGCTGACGGGCCGCAGCGTGGAACCAACGGCAAGCGCTCACCTCTTTGGGTGGTCCAGCAGCTTGGCACGATACGGCAGAAATTATTACTTCGAGTCGGTCGATTGACTCGTCCTGGCAACAAATGGGTGTTGTCGATCAGTGCGGATGCTGGAGTGGGAGAAGAAATGAATCACTACCTTGATGCTCTCCAGTCGATGACGTAAAAGTATAATTCTATAGAAACGATAGGGTTTAGCTGTTCCCATTGAGCGTCCGTTAAATCGCTGGGATATGGCTTCCTTATTCATCCTGCAACTTAACACACCTCTCCCTTTCGACACACCCTCTTAGTCTGCGCCCGGTACGGCTGGCACAGCCTGACCTCAACCCACCCTGAAGGCGAAGTCCAGCATCCGCTGATTCCAGATGGGCTGCTTTCCCTCGTCCCGGCCCAGGGTCACCACCTTGGCATTTTTCCAGCCCTTCCGACAGCCGACAGTCCAGATAATCGGTGTAGGGGCCAGCTTGGATGCCCGCCGCGACCGGGGCTTGGGCCTCATGGCCTCCGGCGACTTCAGATACCGGCGAACCGTGTTCCGGGCGATGCCCAGGTCCTCGGCGATCCCCCTGATAGAACGGCCCTCTCCTTTCATCTCGTAGATCTCTTTCACTTGTCCCGCCTTCAACAAAGTGTGAGCACCTCCACGAAGACTTCGTGAATGATGCCCTCTTATTCAGGCGGGTCAATTCCGTACCGGCGATTTCGCCCATTTTCTCATCGGCGGTGACGCCATGAACTACCCCATAGGGCTTGGGAAGTGGCGCCTCGCTGGCGATGTCATAGACGTGTACAGGAATTTGGATTTGTAGCAGCATGGGCAGGGGGCTAGATTCGTAGCTGGAAACGGGAATTTCAGGGCTTCCGGGACCGTTTCATTGAATACTTTCCGGGAAGGGCTGGTTCCACCTCGATGGGGCAGGGCCAACTATGAAATGTTCCTTTTGGAACATGGGGATTCTAGGGGTCATGGGGCACGGCCCTATTGGAGATGGGGCATTTGGAACATGGGGGAGCGGCGGGCCGGGGGGTCCGTCCGGGAGGACCGGGAGCGAAGGCGGGAAGCCGAGGTGCCGGAGAAGATCTCCTTTCAGACCAAGTCCCAGTTGACCCATGGGATGTTGCAGCGAACCCTGGAATCGGGAGTTCCCTTTGGCTGGGTCACTGGAGATGAGGTATACGGCGGTGACCGCCGCTTGCGGACGTGGCTGGAACAGCGAGGAATACCCCATGTGCTGGCCATCAGGAGCAACGGGAAGCTATGGAGTTGACAGGAAGGGGGGGCCGTCAGGTGAGAGCGTACCGGCTGGCCGCCCGGGGTTGATGAAGACGGTAGTGAGTCGGGGGCGAGGATGAATCCCTGGAACGACGGGTAGCGGCGTTGAAAAAGAAGGCCGGGAGTTGGGAAATAGTTGAGAGGCAAGCGAGCCAATTGGGACGGGTTGGGAAGGTTGCTGTTTACGAGGGGCAACAATGGTATTGGCGGCCAACACCGGGCGCGCGTGTCAGTAGCGCATAACTGCTCCCGTGGAGTACCGCATCTCCGCTCACCTGGAGACTACGGGGGTAGAGGCCGGCGTCATCGCCCTGACCCACTTCCCGGCATGGTCAGTGTAATGAACGTTGGCCCGGAGGCGGAGGCCGACGTCCGTCGGGGATGGAACGTATTGGTAGGACGGACCATAGACCGGGGAAACCCAGCGCCAGCCCATGGCGTCGTTCCCCCTTTCCCAGAACCATCGCAGGGTGCGTTTGGTGAAGCCTGCGCTGCGCGTTGCGTCGGATAGCCTGACAGTGAAAGGCTCGCCGACCACCGGAGCTCCCACGCTGACGATAACGGCGGGCACTGTGTCCACCTCATCGTGGGAAAGCCCCGCAAAGTATTCCTCGGCCCATCGAGGGTTGTTGGTATCGAAGGGCAGCCATAGGTCGGGAGCGACGGGCACGGCATAGGGCGCGACGAGATGGGCTTCGGCCGCGCTGGAGGTTGCCGGATAGGGAATGAAGTTCACGCCTCTTCGCTCCAGGTAGCCAGCCGGCCGGCACCGGTCATGCGCCATTCTCCGCTGGCTATTGGGGTGCGTGACCGGGTGGCGGGCGATGGCCTTGTCGGCCAGCCCGTTCAAGTCGATAACGGTCAGGCTGGATAGATAATAGGGCATAATGCCCAATGGACTCCGCGGCGTCACCGCATCGCTGGGAAGCAGCCGATCCACCATTCCGTCATAAGGTTGCCCAAATTCCATTTGAACTTTGGTGAATTCCCGTAGGCCCGCGAACCGCACTCCCACAAACTGGCGGTTGAGTTGCGTGCGCAGGCCACCGGCCAGGGCGTTGAGCAGCCCCATTCCCGGTGCATGGAGCAGCCAACCGGCATTTTGCTTGTCCAGCACAACATCACGGCCGCCAGTGCGGTCGGCCTCGAACAGCAGCGCCGCCTGCATGGCACTGGCATAGAACAGGACGGGTATAAACAGTACCAAGGCGCATGTCCGCGTCCCCGGCCGCCAGGCTCGGGGGAGGGGTAAAATAGCACGCAGCCCGGACGCTGCGCCCGACCCCAGGCGCAGGATGCCCTCTGCGGCTGGAACTGCCAGCCACGGCCAGTAGAAGTCCAGCGGGCGGTACTCGAAATGATTGCCCCCAATACGCATGACGTAGGCCATGTGCATGCTAATCAATATCAGGACAAGGGCATAGCTCCCATCCCGGTACTGCCGCCAACGTTGCCACGAGGAGGCTATGTCCGCGAGATACGACAACCGGCTCGCCAGATAGCTCCCATCCCGGTACTGCCGCCAACGTTGCCACAGGGCCAGGAACGCCAACGGGACCAGCAGGTACAACCCCGTCTCCAGCGCCGCCGCCCCCAGGTAGAGGATGTCCGCCTCGTACCAGGGGCGGACGTGCTTGGCGTAGTAGGTGTTGGGTAGCCACTCGCCGTAGTAGGCGTAGCGGAACAGGAAATGGGCCGCGACCAGGATGACAAAAGGCGCAACCAGGTAGACCAAGTCCCGCAGGTTCTCCCGGTCCAGCCGCAGCAGGCCGGTACCGGCCACACGCTGGGCGGCGAACCAGGCGAAGCAGCAGGCAGCAATCAACGGCCCCTCGGGACGAGTGTAGGCCGCCAGTGCCAAGCTCAGCGATGACGCCAGCAAACCCCGTCGGCTGTCTCGGTAGAGGCTGAGGCAGACCACAGCCAAGACGATGAAGAAGGTGAACTGCCGCGTCTCCAGCCCGCCGCCCGAGGTCCACACCGCGAAGGTGGCACTGCTGCATACCAGCCCCAGCGCCATCCAAGCAACCAAGCCGCGATGGGCCAGTGCTGGCAACCGCGCCACCCACCACAGGATTGCCGCCAGCGTCCCGACGGTGACGGTCACCGACAGCCACGGCGCGGCGTGCTCCGGGCGGACGCCAAGGGTGCCCCAGAGCGCCGCCAACTCCAGCACCCACAGGAAGTTGGAGTAACCCTCGACCCGTTCGCCAGGGTTGAAAACCAAGCCGTGGCCTTCCAGCAGGTTGCGGACGTAGCGGAAGCTGATGAAGGCGTCGTCGGTCAGGAACCACGCTGTGTCGGCCAGATAAGCCAGCAGCACCAGCCAGGGCAGGCCAGGATGAGAGCGGCGATCTGCACCCCTCGCCGCTGGATCAACGTTGGCCCAGTCCCATTGATTTCCCTAGTCCGCGACAGCGGCTACTCCGCCTCCCCCGGGCTACGCAGCCGGTAGCTCTGCCGCAGGACCAAGACTGCAAAGGGGATTATGACCAAGAAAGAGGCCGAGTAGGACAACGTTCTGGCCCAGGCAGCTCCTGCCGCGCCGTATTCCGGCGCCAGCCAAGCCATGGTGGCGAGGAAGACCGCCAGTCCCGCCATCCCCGTCAGCAGCCCGTATTATAGATGGAGTCCGAAGCACCGGCTAGTCCACATGACAAGGAATCCCTCACGGCACGGAGTAATCTGGAAACATATGAAACAGCGGCCACTCTTTGGTAAGCACGTATTCCATCAAGTCATTGTCGTAGTATTCGCGCCAATGACGCCTTTTTCTGTGGCGGGATGCATTCATTTTGCGCGGCGTTCTTCTGAGGAAGTCGATGTACTGGGAGGCCATGCCGGAATTCAGAAGTTCATGATACAGGTCGTCGCTCAGATTTTCAAACCGCATAAATGTGAATTCGGGCATGTCTTTCTTGCAACGTCCGCTCGTGAAATAGTCTCTGTCCATGGTTCTGAGTGTGTGGGCGGGGTTCTTGAACCACATCAACACATAACGACAGGTCAGAAAACCGACATCCATGTTCAATTCGTTCCGTGAGATTCCGTGCTTGGACAACAAGCCATTGAGCCGGCAGTTGTCGTTGTAGCGCAAAAAGTCCGCAAAGCCACGGTCCGGCGACTTGGAGAGGCGTAGCCTGATGACTTCCTTCGGACGACAAGCAGGATGCCTATACAGGGAATGGTAGCAGATGGAAACCAGTTGGTCGAAGGGATTGCGAACGATGGTGAAGACTGGTTTGGTGACATGCTCAGAGACGCGGTACAGTTCATTAATCGTGACATGTGGAGCGCACGCTTTCGCGCTCCCGCCACCGCTACACCCCCAAGGCAATCTCAACACCCGACCACTTGCGTGACATCGTCTCCACGCATAACGAAGGGCTGCATAGGTTTCAAAAGTGGCCATCCAGTGAAATCTACTGAGCCGTTCCTTGGCCAGTGCAAGGCGCATGGCAGCTTTTGTAAAGGTGCCCCCGGTCTTTGGCACATGAATGAAGTGTCAACGGTCCGTCAGTAAAGCCATTTCAAGCCTCCGCTTCCGGTGCTGATATACTTACACCACCTATCATCCATCGGCAAAGGGTGCCCCCCTGCCGGTCAAAACATACCAGTCGGTGTCAGAGTGTCCCAGGCACCCCGATTCCATGGTCGGGCGCCGCCCGCCACCGCTCCCGTTCGGGTCAGGCATCATTCCTCGTCTCTTCCGTCTCGCGACTGGCGTTTTCTTTAGTCCGGCGAATAGTCGCCTAGTTCGAAGTCGTCTGCGTACCGTGTTCGGAGCAGGGCCTTATTCCGCTCGGTCAGGTAGGCATCCGCCGCCGCCCGAGCAGCGTTGAGATCGTCCGGCGTCGCCTGCCAATCGGCCATCGTGTTCAACAGTGGCAGCATCGGCGTCGGCATACCGAGGCGCTCGGCCACTCGGCGCAGGTCGGCGTTGAGGTTCTCGAAACGGCCAACAAACTCGTGCTGGCGTCCGTTCTCGAGGCGTATCTGCACGCCTTGGGACAGGAAGTGTCGGTCGGCGAAGGCGTCCGAGCCATACCGGGTGTTCAGCCAGAGGCACAAATCGTCGAAGCTGCCGACCTCCGCCAGTCCGTGGAAGTTGTTCAACAGGTAATTGAGCGGCCGGCCGGACCACCGCCGGATTATCCCAGGGGGATTGGAGTCACCCGGCTAAGCAAACCGCGCTGGAAGGGAACGGCAACCGACAAGAAGCGTGCCGGCCAACTGAAAAAGGACTATACTGCCGCCTTCGACGAGGCGACCGTCGCTCAGTCCAACGACCTGTTCCGCGAACTGCGGGCAGGTTTACGGGCCATAGACGAAGCCCACAACGCCGCACTCTGGGCTACGGTGCGGAAGACGTTTGATTATCCCGTCTTCGTTGCCGCGCCGAAGGCCGCTGGCATCACGTCCACCGGCGAGGCCGTGCCGAATGATTTGCCGCAGATACTTGACGCCTATCAATCCTTCGAGAACTGGGTAGGAAGAAGGAGCCAAGCCAGAGGACACGCCGGATTTTCCCCTGCCCTCCGCTGCCTGATCCGCCGGTGGAGGGCGCTTGAGACATGGATCGTTACGGAAGCAGGTGAGGAGCAGCATTCACGTTTCCCTCTTACGCTACTTCGCGAGGTCGTCTCACAGCGGCGCGAAGCGGTTGCCGTTACCGGCTCTTTCGATGATTGGACACCGATTACCGTGCATCTGACCGGCGAGGTATCGGCCCGGAATAGAAAGTCGCCCTACAAGGGCAGCATGTTCGCTGTTTATCCCGGTGATATTGTCTTTTCCAAGATCGACGCCCGAAACGGGACCATTGGGATTCTTCCTTTCGGTATTCCCAAGGCGGTCGTCACGCCAGAATTTCCGGTGCTTATCCCCCATTCAGACCGCCTTAACGGTGAGTTCGCGAAGCTCATTCTCAGAACGGGAGATTTTCTGACCGACTTGCGTAGGAAGGCCAACGGAACGAGCGGGCGGAAGCGTATCACGCCAGAGGCATTTCTCGCTCTCCGTATTCCTCTGCCGTCTCTGGTCAAGCAGCAATCCATCGTTGCCACGTATCGGGAATCGCTTGCACGGGCAGCCGATATGGAACGCGAAGCCGAGGATGTTGAGACGAAAGTAAGAGAAGCCTTTGAGGCAGCGCTTGGCTTCGACCCGCCCAAGCCGCTGCCCGACCGCCCGGCCTTCATCGCCTCCTTCAAGGACCTTGACCGTTGGAGCCATGAGGGGATTCTTCGTAAACTCCATCCAGATATACACCCGCGCGGGAAATTCCCTTCCCAGCTGCTAAGTACAGTGGCGGAAGTCGTTTATGGAATTCAGAAACATCCGGGTAACCGACCGAACAAGAATCCTCGACCATATCTCCATGTAGCCAACGTCCAAAGAGGAAGCCTGTTCTTGGACGATATCAAGATGATTGACGTTGATGAGGTAGACTTCGAGCGGCTTCGACTAAAAGATGGAGACCTTCTGTTTGTTGAAGGGAATGGAACTCGGGAGAATTTAGGCCGAGTCGCGGTCTGGCGGAACCAGATAGAGGACTGTATTCACCAAAACCATCCGATCCGGGCGAGATTGGACAAGTCTTAAGTCAATCCATATTTCGCCGCCCATTGGTTCAACAGCGAATCAGGCCGCGCACATTTCTTTGAGTTAGGCAAAACAACAAGTGGCCTTGGCACTATCAATTCATCTGTTGTAAGGAGCGCGCCAATACCATTGCCGAGCCTTGATGAGCAATCACGGCTTGCAGCTACGCTTGACATAACAATGGATGCGGCGAGGAAGTTGCGCGAGCAAGCAGACTCAATGCGTACTACCGCTAGAATGGACTTTGAGGCCGCTGTCTATGCGGAGAAGGAAGCAAATGAACAGGGGTTAGCTACACTATGAGTAATCCAAAACGCCATCATTTTAATCCTGAAATGCTTCAACGCCGATTTACGGATCAGGAAGGACGGCTATATTTTTATGACAACCGGTTTCCAGAAAAGGGGATTCAACGATCTATCCCGAAAAACCTTTTCGTAGAGCAACATCTCCATACTCAGTTCCTAGACAGCGGAGAAAAGGATGTTTCTGTGGAGGAGGAATTATCCAGACTTGAAGGTAAAGCAAACGAGGTGGTTGAAAAAATTGTCGAGAAAGCTCGCTCGGGAAAAGTTCCGTATCTGACTTCTCGGGAAAAGGAGGCATTTGATAAGTTCTTTTATTTCCTGTGGAAGCGTGTACCGGATTTTCTTAACGAAAGGTTGCCAGCCTACGAAATTGACAAGGTTATTTTAGACGGAATTGAACGTCATATAGCGGCGGGAGAAGAGCCTTCTCCAGAACTCCAGAATATAGAGAATGATCCGCATACCATGTCCAGGATAAGACATAACATGAGGACTATGGCTATTGGTGAACCAAGCGAGGAATCGTTACGACGTTTGGCGGAAATGGGACTCATCGTCACGGCAATATATGACTCGAATGACAATTTCATCATTGGAAGTCGCCCGATTCTAGAGCTACGTGCTCCTGAGCAGTCACCCGACAGCGCCCCAAGCGATATGTTACTGCCTCTTGCCTGGGACGTGGCAGTTCAACCGTACTACTTCTCGCACCTCTCCAAAGAGCAAGTTGAGTTGAAGATAGCAAATACTGGCTTCATTCGGGAGATCAATAAGGCCATAATGGTGCAGAGCACCGTAATCGCAGGACGCTCATCTGAGCTAATCGAATCGCTGGTCGATGGCGCAAAGTCCTGCAATCGTGGGACGGTCACACGAATTAGTCGTATCGTTGGCCCAGGCGGACGCATCTATTTTAGATAACGGCCCACCAAGCTGCTGAGGACATGTAGGAGCATGAGCGTTATGAAAGAACATTTTTACTATCAGTGTGAGTATTGTGAGGGAACGGTTCAAGAGAAGCGGGTTGAGCGGGAAGCTTTCAAACACCGAGCCGGTTTTGTCATCCTGGAGGATGTTCTAATTGGGGTTTGTGATACGTGCGCCAATCGCTACTATAGCGCCGAAATCCTCAAACAGGTTCAGGCGGTAGCAACCGGCAAAATCCTCCCGCAGCGCACCGAGCAGGTGCCAGTTTCCCAGGCTCAATAAGAGCGGGGTCTGACGTGCAGGGGCCTGGACCCCTCACAGACCTTGTTCGACTCTACGCCCCCGCCTTCTCGGTTCAATGGTGCATTAGCTACCAAGAAACCCTTGTCGCGGTGCTGGTGAGGCGAATCGCTATGCCACATGGACTCTGCGAACGGCGGTCTTCTTGTCTGGTACTCCTATTGTAAGTACAAAGTGATATGTAGGAGATCAGGAGGACAACCATGCCCACAGCAGCCGAGGCCAAACAGGAACGCTTGCAAATTCGGCTTGACGCCCAGGCGAAGAGTATCTTGCAGCGTGCGGCTAGTCATCGTCAGAAAACGCTCAGCCAATTCGTACTCAGCACCGCCCTGGAAGAAGCCGAGCGAGTCATACGAGAGAACGAAGTCGTCACCCTGTCCGGTGCGGATTGGAACGTGTTTTATGAGGCACTGACCAACCCGCCTTCACCGAATACCGCCCTCCGCAAAGCGTATGCCCGGTACCGGAAGGCCAATGGATGACCGCCGGGGCTACCATCTGGCATGTTGCACCGTATCAACAGCAAGGTGCATGACCGATCCACCTTCTCTTGCGGAGCGCTAGAGCTTGATGACTATATTCGTCGGCGAGCTTCGCAAGATATGCGGCGGGACGTTGCGCGGGTGTTCGTGGCGACCGGCTCTGATGCTGAGACTGTAGTCGGCTATTACACGCTGAGCGCGGCGCACTTCCGCCGCGAAGCCCTGCCTGCGGAGCAGGCCAAACGGCTTCCGTACTATCCGGTTCCTGGGGCGCTGCTGGGACGCCTCGCTGTCGATAGCAGCCAGCAGGGCCTGGGGCTGGGCACGTATCTCCTGATGGATGTGATTAACCGTGTTCACTCGGCCAGCCAGATTATTGCCGTGCAGGCGTTGGTGGTTGAGGCTCGGGACGATTCCGCGGTCGCGTTTTATCGAAAGTTCGGGTTTGGCGAATTCGTTGATGACCGACGACGCTTGTTTCTCCCGATGGCAACGATCCGGCGGCTGCTTGTCGGGTAAAGCAGATGAGACGAAGATATGCGACACGAACAAGGTGTTCTCTTCCCGGAAGAGATGACCTCCCGCACGGGTCAGACGGCTCCATCTGAGACCCTGCCCGTGTGTGAAACGCCTGACTATACCTTGGTGACGGAATCCGCTCAGCTTGAACGCGTGCTGCCCAGCCTGCATTCCGCGTCCGTCTTATCCTGCGATACCGAGACAACCGGGCTCGACTTTCGGACAGATTCGCTCCGGCTCGTGCAGGTCGCGACGCCGGACCACGCCTACCTGTTTGATGTACGCCGCATTCCCATTGAAGCGCTCTTCCCCTTGTTCCGTGCCTCGCGCCGCTGGCTGTTCCACAATGCCAAGTTTGATCTGAAATTTCTTGTCTCCGCTGGCTGTCCCTGGCCCGATACCGTCTTTGACACCATGTTAGCCAGCCAGGTGCTCAAAGCCGGACTGCGCGTCCGCCATAGTCTCGAAGAGGTGGTCAAGCAGGAATTGGGTCTGGCCCTGCCGAAACACTTGCAAACCGCGGACTGGTCGGGAGAACTCAGTCCCGCCCAGTCCGCATATGCCGCCCGTGATGTGGGGATGCTGTGGCCGCTGTACGACCGTTTGCGGCCAGCCCTGGCTGAGGCTGGCCTGGAACGGGCGGCGGAGATTGAATTTCGCTGCGTCAAGGCGCTGGCTTGGCTGGAACTGGCCGGTATCGCGTTTGACGCCCAGGGCTGGCTGGCGCGAACGCTGGAAGATGAAGCCCAACTCGAAACGCTCACCCACCAACTGCACGCCTACGCCCGGGATGTCGGCATGACTATCAACTGGGCGTCATCACAGCAAATCAAGGCCCTGTTCCAGACCCTTGGTATCGAGCTGCCCAATGTCCGCTCTGCCACGCTCAGGAAAATCGATCATCCCATTGCCGAGCTGCTGGTCAGCTATAAAGAGGTGGCCAAACGGGTCAGTACCTACGGCCGAAGCGTGATCGACTCGTTTTTCGATGTAGACTCGGGCCGTGTGTATCCGGTGTATTTTCAAAACGGAACGGCCACCGGTCGTATGAGTTGCGGTGGCCCGAACATCCAACAGATCCCAAAGGCGCGCGCCTTTCGTGCCTGCTTTTGCGCCGCACCGGAAAAGGCCCTGATTAAGGCCGACTACTCACAGGTCGAACTGCGGATTGCCGCGGTCCTGGCCAACGACCCGACCATGCTGCAAGCGTTTCAGGAGGAAACCGACCTGCACGCCCTGACGGCCTCGCGCATCCTGCACGTCCCGCTGAACCAAGTCGAACCGCACCACCGTCAACTCGCCAAGAGCGTCAATTTCGGCCTGCTGTACGGCATGGGGGTAAACGGCCTGAAACAGGATGCGGAGGCAAAATATGGTGTCCGTATGTCCGACCGGGAAGCGGCACAATACCACCGGGCGTTCTTTCAGACCTATCAGGGCATTGCCCGCTGGCATCAGCAGGCCAAACAACAGGCCGAGCAGGTGAGGCATCAGGAGGGCGGCCTCGAAACCCGCACCCTCACCGGCCGCCGTTTTCTGGGGGTGCGGCACTTTAACGTGCTCCTCAATATCCCGGTGCAAGGGACAGGGGGTGACGGTCTCAAGCTGGCTCTGGCGCGCTTGTTTGAACATCGCGACCAAGTGCCGGAGGCGACACCCGTTGCCTGCGTCCACGACGAAATTCTGGTCGAAGCGCCCCTGGCCGATACACAAGCCGCCCAGGCCTGGCTGACCAGGCATATGGTCGAAGCCATGCGAGAGATCGTGGCGGACCGAGTCCCGATTGCAGTCGAAGCGATGATCGGCAAAAACTGGGCCGGCCCGCCGCTGGGCGATTAGCAGCAGACAGCCCCAGGGCTGCCTCCATAGGAGGAAGCGGTATTGTCGGAGCAAGGTGTGCTGCGCTACAAGTACAGGCGCGAGGGCAGGAGGTCAGACAAAAATCCCGGAGCGCTCTCGTTGAGCGCATGCCAAGAGAACACACTACCGATACTCAACTCCTGCCCCGAGGGCGCTGGAGCCGAAAGAGGTTCCTTGAGGCGCTGGCAGAGACATTCTCCATCCACAAAGAGCCGCTCACGACCGAGCGGCGGATGTACTACGACACGGCTGACTGGCAACTTAGCTTGTACCGTCTGGCCCTCTGTGTAAACGCGAAAACGCTTGCTCTGCGGTCGTATGATACCGTCTTCCCGCTTGAAGAGCTGACCTGTCCCAGTCTCCCCGTTGTGGCAACGGATTTGCCGCACAGCCGTTTGCGAGAACGCTTGGTGGCGCTGATTGACGCTCTCCCGCTCTCCCCGCTCTTCAGCCTGCACACTCGTATTATCCCGATACGGATACTTGACCAGCGCCAGAAGACAACGGTGCGCCTGATTATTGAAGAGCATACCCTCGCCAAGAAAAATCGACAGTATTCCCTCCGGCCGCGTATCTGGCTCCATCCGCTCAGGGGATATCAGAAAGAGGCACAACGATTAGTGCTGTGGTGCAAGGAGCAGGACCTCATACCGGCGACCGGGAGTGTCAACCAAGAGGTGTTGGCGACAGCCGGTCGCTCTCCGGGTAAATATTCGGTCAAACGCCCGCTGCCGATACAGCCGGAGGTCCCGGTTGAGCGGGCAGTCCGCGGCCTCTTGCGCCTCCTCCTGGCCATGGTGCGCTATAATGAGCGGGGTCTGCGTCAGGGAGATGATCCGCTCTATTTGCACGACTTTCGGGTTGCGGTCAGACGGGCGCGCTCCCTGCTCGGACAGACTCGTGAGGTTTTTCCCCCTAAAGCAACCCGGCGGTTTCGAAAAGATTTGGCTCAGCTCGGCCGGTCAACCGGGAGCGCGCGGGATCTGGATGCTTTTCTCCTGATGCAAGACGCATACCGTCAGCGGCTTCCGGCCGACAGTCGGTCCGCTCTTCAACCGTTTTCCGCTTTTCTCCAGCAGGAACGGAGAGAACACTATCGGACTCTGGTGAAGACCTTTGAGACCAAGCGCTATCGGGCTGTGATCCGAGAGTGGGAGGCGTTTGCGAGCCAGCCCGAAGCCGGTGCTGCCCATACTCCAGCCGTCAAAGAATTCGTCCTCGACCGGGTGGGCGAGAAATGCCGGGCACTCGTCTCAATAGAGCCGGACAGCCTGCAACACGCCGACAGCGAGCAGCTCCACAGGCTGAGAATCGAATGTAAAAAACTCCGCTATCTGCTGGATTTTTTTATTACCGCCCTGCCTGACCTCCCTGTCCGAGACGTGCTCAAGCAGTTGAAGCGCGTCCAGCGAACCCTAGGTCGAATACAGGACATCAGCGTACAGAGCGTCCTGATCAAACAGTTCAGTGCAACCGGCGGCGGTTTTGCCTTGCACGAAAATGACACGCGCTCCGCCCTGGGAGTCCTGCTTACTGCGCTGGCTTCAGAGCGGCAGGCGTTGCAGCAGCAGGTTGTGGAAGAGTTTCGGGCGGTGATTGCGGTGATTGCTCGGAGGATTCCGCCCCTGAATGGTCCTGGCCGGGTTGAGAGTGCCGGGCCGCACGACCGGGCAGAGAGCCTGGGTGAGCCTGATTGAATAGGGTTTCCAGTACCGTCCACAACCGTTCATACGCCTGGGATGCTCGGGAATGCGGAAGCGAGGCGAGAACCGGTTCCCGGTGGATGCCCATGTTTTCGACATCGACGAGATACGGGATGGTCTGTGGAAGGGCTTCGGGGTGAGAAGCGGTCAGCTCCTGCATGATGGACCGATGCAGCTTTTTTTGCCCTTCCACCATGGAGAAAAACGTCTGGAGTTTATTGGGGTTGTAGCCGTGTTTGGTGTAAAACGTCCGGAGTTGCTGATACGCGTGGACCGACAGTGGTGAGGGGACAATGGGAACCAAGACGTAATCTGCGGCATAAAAAACGTTTTGCGCTATCAGGCCCACCCCGGAGGGACAGTCGAGAATCACATACTGGTATTCGTCCCGGAGCGTGGCCAAGCTGCGGTGCAGGCAGCGCGCCGGATGTTTGGCTTGCTGAAACACCGCTGTCAGGTGACGGTGAGACAATGCGCCGGGGAGCAGGTCCAGGTGCGCAAAGTCGGTTGCCTTGATGCTCTTTTCAAGCTGCTTTCCACTGCGCGCAAAAACGTTCTTCTTGGCTTTGAGCTTGGGTTGGATACGAAAGTAATAGGTGGCCGAAGCCTGAGGGTCGAGATCGCAGAGCAAGGTTTGGGCTCCAGACCGTGCTGCCAGATAGGAAAGATTGACCGCCGCGGATGTTTTTCCCACCCCGCCTTTCATATGGTAGAGCGCCAACACATGCATTTCACTCACACCTCGCCCGAATTTTTTCCCTGCGGGACATCAAGCGGGCAATAGTGACAATGGCAACCATGAAGCATAGGGTGTCTACACTATCACGCGAAGGAGGGAAGCCAATGGCAGGTATGAGTCTTGACAAACTGAAGCAGATTTTACGCGAGAAACAGCTCCCGGCGGATGTTGAGCCGCCGGTTGAGGCCATGCGCAGAAGCATGGAAAAGCTGGCCTTCAAGGCTGCGGACGATATTGAGACAGAGGCGGTAAGCGTAGCGGACCGCGCCGCGGAATGGGTCCGGGCACCGGGCAGTCAGGCCGAGCGGGCCATCCTCTATCTGCACGGCGGGGGCTATGTCGTTGGCTCGATCAACACCCACCGGTCGTTGGCCGGAGAAATCTCCCGCTGCGCCCAGGCCGCGGTTTTGCTCGTGGATTATCGTCTGGCACCGGAAGAGCCCTTTCCGGCCGCGGTTGACGACGGACTCGCGGCACTCAGATGGCTGATCGCACAGGGGTTTCCCCCCCCCAATCTCGCCATTGGCGGGGACTCGGCCGGGGGCGGCTTGACCCTGGCGACCTTGGTTGCGGCGCGTGACAACAGCGTCCCCATGCCCGCGGCTGCGGTGGCGATCAGCCCGTGGTCGGATATGACCTGCTCGAATGAGTCGTATCAGACCAGAGCTGCGGCCGACCCCATGGTGACCGTCCATGGTCTCAAACGCATGGCCGGCCTGTATGTTGGTGACAGCGACCCCACGCATCCGTATGCGTCGCCCAATCTGGCTGATCTCAGTGGCCTACCACCGGTGTTGATCCATGTCGGTCGGGATGAGATTCTGTTGGATGACGCCATTATCTTCGACGAAAAGGCGAGAGCGGCGGGCGTCGAGTGTCGCCTCGAAATCTGGGACAATATGATCCATGTCTGGCACGCTTTTCACCCTATGTTGGATGAGGGCAAGAATGGAATCGAACGGGTAGGGGAGTTTCTACGCGAAAGATGGGCCGTGGCCTAGGCAAGTCTGAATGAGGGGGAGACTGTGTGTCTACCCTCCCCCTCCCCAATATTCCACATCCAAAACCTGTTCGACGGTAAACGGGCACTGAGTTGGAAACGCCTCCTCGCTGAGCCCGGTCTCATCGACGGCGTCCGCCCGGGCCGCGGGATAGGCGTTTGCCAACATCCGGGTCGGTTGGCTCGTCAGGCTCGGGCTGTCCTTCAGAAGGGCCTGAATCTCAAGGCGTCCATTCCGAATAGACTTGCGCCAGGAGGGCGTGCGCTTGTCTGACTGATAGCGCCACTTGAGCAAGTGCAGCGTCACGTTTCTGATGTGGCTTTCCAAGGCCCGACGCTCGCGTTTCCCCATGTCTTCCAACTCCTCCGCAACATGTGCCGCGTCAACTTCATTCAACCGTCCTTGTCGAAGGAGGTCCGCAGTCTGAAACAGCCAGGCGTGGAAATCTTTGTCGTACAAGCTGAGATCGGGCAACGGAGTGGATACTACCGTACTCATGAGGATACTCCTCACTGTCAGATGTTCTCCCAAGCATACGCTTTTTCTCTCCCCCTGACCACAGTTCGCCGTGGTGCCGCTTCCCCGGCTGCCAGGCCCGTGGTAGGCTCCTCGTCATGAACCCGGCGCGGAAGCGATCCACCTATGCAGACCTGCTCCAGGTCCCCGAACGTTTTGTGGCAGAGATCATCGATGGCGAATTGACGACCGCACCCAGGCGGTCGTTTCCCCACGCGCGTGCGGTTTCTGTTATCTCCCGCCAGCTTGACTCCTTTGACCGGGGGCCTAGTGGCTCTGGCGGTCCCGGAGGCTGGTGGATTCTCTTCGAGCCGGAAGTGCACCTTGGCGCGGACATTCTGGTGCCCGATATCGCCGGGTGGCGAAGAGAGCGCATGCCCGTGCTGGAAGATATTCCGTATAGCGAACTGGCTCCTGACTGGGTGTGTGAGGTGGTTTCACCCGGCACAGGCCGCAGCGACCGGGTGCTTAAAATGCCGATCTACGCCCGAGAGCAGGTGGACCATTTATGGCTGGTTGACCCTGGGCTACGCACCCTGGAAGTGTATGGTTTGGAAGCGCAACGCTGGGTCGTGCTGAGTACCCACGGCGGGAGTGGCCTGATACGGGCCGAACCCTTTGCGGCTATTGAGATTGACCTGGGCCGGGGGTGGTTGGAGCCAGAAAGATAGGGAAACGCATGAACGACGAACAGATTGCCCAATTCAACGCGAAACAACGCCGGGCGTTTGATAATGTGTACGACCGTTTTCTGGTTGATTTACCCCAGGATGTCCGCGCTCGTATGGAGCGCATCGTTGCCGCGCCTAACATTCAGGTGGGAGAAAACGTGCTCGATGTTGGGACGGGGACGGGGGCACTCATGCCCGACATTCGCAAGTATCAGCCCGGCCATATCTACGCCTGCGATCTGTCGGGCAAAATGCTGGAACAGGTCGCGCGGCGTTATCTTGAAGTCGAACGCCATCAGTGTGACATCCGGGACCTGGACCTGCCCGACGCCTGCGTCGATGTGGTCTTCATGAACGGCATGTATGGCAATATCGCGGACAAGCCTGGGTCGCTGCGCAATATCATACGCATGTTGCGACCGGGCGGGCGGGTCGTGATCAGTCACCCAGAGGGCCGGGCGTTTGTTGAAGGGCTCGTCCGCTCGGAGCCGTTTCCGATTACGGCATTACCATCACAGGACGAAGCGCATGCCTTCCTCGGGCCGTACGGACTGACGGTGACGCAATATACGGACGAGGAAAAACTGTTGATCGTTGTCGCGCTTAAGCAACAGCAGTAGGGAGGTCGGATGACGCTACGCTAATCCGACCTCTGGAGCTACGCTGCATACGACGATGACAGAAGAATAGTCTGGGGCAAATGTCGTTATTTGCCTTTGGAGGGGGCATTCCCGCGTCCGCCTCCAGAAGGATTACCGGTTGTAGAAGGCCAGTTTCCGCCAGGTCTTGAGGGGGTAGCAGAACCTCTGCCTCCACCTTTTCCACTGCCGCCGCCTTTTCCACCTCTACCAGAACCACTTGATTTAGATATGATCTCCCTCCTTGCGACTCAATGTATAAAATCTCTCTGAGAGGCTCAGCCGGGCGTGCCCTACCCATGCTTGTCCAGAAAATAATCGATTAAGCGGCGGGAGATACTGATGCGGCCGGGGATGGCGGGCAGGGCATCCGGGCTGAACCAGGCCGCTTCGGCGATTTCCTCACCGTCCACTTCAATCTCGCCCTCCGCATACTCGGCGGTAAAACCGAGCATGAGTGAATTCGGAAACGGCCACGGCTGGCTGGCAAAATATCGGATATTATCGACCGTGATGCCGACCTCTTCTTTGATTTCTCTGGCAACGCTCTCCTCTATGGTCTCGCCGGGTTCCACAAAGCCGGCCAGCACACTGTACATCTTGGTCGGGAAATGGGGCGAACGGGCGAGCAGGATTTTTCCGTCGCGCTCCACCATGACAATAATGGCGGGTGATAAACGGGGGAAGCTCAAGAGCTGACACTTGGGGCAGCGCTTGGCCCGCTCATCCGATTTGGTTTCATTGCGAGCCCCACACCGCCCGCAGTACTGATGGGTGCGGTCCCACTCAACAATCTGGACGGCGCGGCCACCCAGCACGAACAAGTCCTCGTCCAGTCCGCCGTGCGCCTGGCGGAGGTCCTTGAAGTCCAGATGGTCGGGCACCGATGCGTCCAGCACATCAACGGCATAACACGCCCGCCCGTCGTACCGTCCAAGATAATGCCGATTCCCCGCGGAGACCTCCAACTCTTCAAAGCGCTCCAGGCAGGGAACTTGAAACGTCTCGTCATGCTTCTGAAGCAGGAGGCGGTTGCGGTGAAAGCCGAACCACCAGGCCGGACCGGACAGGTCGTGGGGCGGTGCGACCTCGGAGATAAACGTCTTCCGCATGCCAAAGATCGGCTGTCCGTGGGAGTGTGGTGCGTTGCGGGCAGGCATACCCAAATCCTCCAGTCTTGGTATGGTCAGCGGTACAGCGTGAGTAAAGCATAGCAAACCTGCCCCCGACTGTATCCCCCGCCCCTTCGACTCCGTTCCGCCTGTCCTGAGCTTGGCGAAGGGCTTACGGTGAATGGGGCTGGAGGGAGCCCTATGACAAGGGGGCAATGGAGTACGGACTAGGATTTCCGTAGCAGCCTGATACATAGGGCAGACCGACGAAGAGGAGGACGATATGGACCTCAACTATTCTTCCGAAGAAATGGCTTTTCGTGATGAAGTCCGCGCCTGGCTCAAAGACAACCTGCCGGACGAACTGCGCGACAAAGTGGTCAACTATGAAGAGCTGACCAAAGAAGACCTGCTGCGCTGGCAGAAAATCACGGCCGAGCGAGGCTGGGGGGCACCCGACTGGCCGGAAGAGTGGGGCGGGACAAACTGGACCATCGTTCAGCGGCATATTTTTGAAGAAGAATGCGGCTATGCCGGCTGCCCGCCGCGTATTCCCTTTGGCGTGTCCATGTGTGCGCCTGTCCTGCATAAATTTGGTACCGCAGAGCAGAAACAGCGCTTTCTGCCCGGCATGTATAATGGCGACGTGTTCTGGTGCCAGGGCTATTCCGAGCCGGGCTCGGGTTCGGACTTGGCTTCGCTCAAAACGAGCGCGGTCCGGGAGGGAGACAGCTATGTCGTCAACGGCCAGAAGATCTGGACCACCTGGGCCCAGCACGCAGACTGGATATTCTGTCTGGTTCGGACCAGCGCCGACTTCCCAAAAAGACAGCAGGGTATTTCCTTTTTGCTCATGGATATGAACACGCCGGGCATCAGCGTTCGGCCACTGATACTGATGGATGGCGGCCATGAAGTGAACGAGGTGTTCTTTGACGATGTGCGGGTCCCGGCGGAAAACCTCATCCACGAAGAAAATGACGGCTGGACGGTTGCCAAATATCTCCTGGGCTATGAGCGCCTCGGCACGGGTAACACCGGCGCGTCAAAGCGAGAAGTGCTGCGGTTGAAAGAGGTGGCGGCCCAGCAGTCCAAAAACGGTGAACCGCTCATTGACGACCCGCGCTTCCGCGACCGGCTGTCTCGGGTGGAAGTTGAGCTGATGGCTTTGGAGATTACCAATCTGCGCTTTCTGGACCAGATGCGGGGGGGACGGGCACTTGGCGCGGAAGTCTCCTTGCTCAAAATTCGCGGGACGGAAATCCAACAGGCGCTCACGGAACTCATGCTGGAAGCGGTCGGGCCGCTTGCCCAGCCATTCCAGTCGCTGCATGCCGCGGACTTCAACCAGCAAACGGCCAGGATCGCCCCGCGCTACTGCAATTATCGCAAGACTTCGATCTACGCGGGTTCCAATGAGATCCAGCGCAATATCATCGCCAAGGCGTCCCTCGGACTGTAAACCGGATATGTGAACAGGAGACTGCAGCGTGAACTTCGACTACAGCGAAGAACAACAACTGCTGGCGCAGAGCATCCGGCAATTTCTGACCAAAGAATACACCTTTGCCGCTCGCCAAGCGATCATCGAGTCTGACCAGGGTTATAGTGAGCAGGTCTGGACTACGTTTGCCGAAATGGGTCTGTTGGGTCTACCCTTTGCGAGCGAGGTTGGGGGCTTTGGGGGCAATGCGGTAGACCTGATGCCGGTCATGGCGGCGATTGGCGACGGGCTTATAGTCGAGCCCTACCTGGCCAGTGTCGGTCTGGGTGGACAGTTCATTGCCAGGGGCGGCAGTCAGACCCAGCAGCAGGAGATTCTGCCGGCTCTCATCGCGGGTCGGTGCAAGCTGGCGTTCGCGCAAACCGAACGCCAGGCGCGCTATAATCTGGCCCATGTGGCCTGCCGGGCGGAGAAGACCGATAACGGCTATCGGCTAGAGGGCGAGAAATGCGTCGTCCTGCACGCGCCTTGCGCCGATAAATTCATTGTGTCGGCCCGCACCGCAGGGTCCACCACCGCCCCAGACGGCATCAGCCTGTTCGTGGTGGACCCGAGCGCGCCAGGTGTGACGCTCACGCCCTATCGGACGATTGATAATTTACGCGCCGCGGACGTGCGTTTCGCCGGGACGATTGTTCCCGCCGATACGCTAATCGGACCGGAAGGCCAGGCCCTGCCGCTGATCGAAGCCGTGGTGGACTATGCAACTGCCCTGGTCTGCGCCGAGGCGGTCGGAGCCATGCAGTTTGCGAATGACACCACGCTTGAATACCTCAAAACCCGCAAGCAGTTCGGGGTGCCGATCGGTTCGTTTCAGGCCCTGCAACACCGTATGGTAGAGATGACGATCATTTTTGAGCAGGCTCAATCCATGGCCTGTCTGGCCTGTGTGAAGGCCGACGGCGCGGATGCCGACGAACGCCGTCGGACCATATCCGCGGCAAAAATCCATATTGCCGACGCGTGTCGTCACATCAGCCAGGAGGCCGTCCAGCTGCACGGGGGGATGGGCATGACTGAGGAATTGAAAGTCAGTCATACCTTTCGCCGGCTGACCATGATCGCCCAGACCTTTGGCGACGCGGACCACCATTTGGAGCGTTTCGCCGCGTGCGGATAGGGGAAAATCTGCCCCAAGCAAGAAAGGTCTGGCCGGCGGCTTTGGCTGGGGCTGTTGACACGACTGCTGCCTTCTTGAAATTCTATATCAAATTTGACATAGACCTTGCTTGTGAACAGGAATGACAAACCTCTTGTTTGGCTTCATGGAGAGATCAAGACGCCCCCTCTCTCAGCTGGCGCGAGGGGGGACGCCGGGTATCTCTTGCGGCGGTTGCAGCGAGGTGGGCCATTGGCCATGCCGCAATCCCGCCCGATGCCGTCGATCGGCGCGCGGTGTCATGAGTTGCGGATTCGCGATGACAAGACAACCTGGCGAATCGTTTACCGTATTGATGAGGATGCGATAGTCATTCTTGAGGTGTTCCCCAAGAAGACGGCCCGAACATCCAGGAAGGTGATTGACGCGTGCAAACGACGACCGGGAGACTACGATCGTGAAGAAATCCAAACAGCGGGAACTTGAGCGGAAAGGTTGGAAATTCGGCAACGTAGGGGACTTCTTGGGCCTGACGGCGGACGAAGTAGCCTTTGTCGAACTGAAGCTCGCGCTGACGGAGCGATTGAGATCAACGCGGAACGAAAAGGGTATTACACAGCAAGCCTTGGCTGAGGCTATCAAGTCGAGCCAATCACGGGTCGCCAAAATGGAAGCAGGGGATCCTTCCGTAAGCCTGGACCTGTTGGTGAAGACACTCTTGGCATTGGGCGAAACACGTCGACAGATTGCGCGCGTCATCGCGAGTGATCCCATCCAAGCAGGTCAGCATTAGCCACATATTCGCTCTTTCAACGCAGAGAGAAGCGTTTCTCTTCTCAACAAGGAGCACATATGAAGGAAGCTGCCTCGTTTCCGATTTGGATGTAACCCGAGAGGACGGCACTATGAAGCAGAGGTCGCAAAGAGATTGAATCCGTAAAACGGCACTTGGCATCCTGGAGTCGGAACCCGAAGGGGTCAAGTTTGCAGATCTCCAAAGGGCTATCAAGGCCAGAGATGACTCACTCAACCCCAACTCGATTGCGGGTGCCATATTCAATTTGCAGGAGGTTTTTAAGAGAAAAGTCGAAAAACCGTCTCGTGGACTATTTCGACTTCGTAAATTCTCCAAGATGGAAGAAGAAGAATCTCGTCGTGGCGCTGCTACGGCACGGAAGGAGGAAAGCTTTTATTCACCATTCGCTGACGGGATAAAGAGCGAACTTGAAGATGTAACTGAAGCGATTCCACTTGGTGGGAAAAGATTTGGCGTCAAATGGGGAAGGCCCGACGTAATCGGCAAGCGTGTCTCAAAGCCGAGCGACATTATTCAATCGCCTGTGGAAATCGTGTCTGCGGAAATAAAGACAGATACGAATCAGCTAGTCACAGCATTCGGTCAATCCTGTGCATACTGCCTGTTCAGCCACAAGTCATACTTGGTCATCCCCAAAAAGGCTACGCCAGAAGATATCTCACGGGTCGATTCACTCTGCCAAGTGTTCGGTATCGGCTTGGTGTTATTTGATGCGACGAACGCTGACGACCCTGATTTTAAAATCCGTGTTCGACCCCGAAAGCAAGCCCCTGACCTTTACTATACGAACAAATATATGAAAGAGGTCGAATCAGAATTATTTAAGGCGTAGGGACATTGGTTCTAACGAACCGATAATGAAGATCGGTTGTTGAGGATATCGGGGTCGAAGCCGGCCGTGCGCTTATACGAACGGGAGATTTCCTCCAATTCGCGTTGGCTGATTACCTCGTTAAGATTGGTAAAACCGTTCGGCGCACGTTGCTCGACCAGCTCCATGCACCGTTCCGGTCCGACTTTACGATTAGCCTGCACGACCGCCGCGGTAGCCGGGCGACGCGTGGCATCATAGGCCGTCACGGCGTGCTCAATCGACGGCTGGAGTGCGAGTTCCCGGGCCAATACGCGCGCGTCAATAATGGCCTGGGAGGCTCCGTTTGAGCCGACTGGATACATGGGATGGGCCGCGTCACCCAGCAGCGTGACCCGGCCGAAATCCCAGGTCGGCAGGGGGTCACGATCGACCATCGGATATTGGTAAATGGTATCAGCCTGCCGCATCAGCGCCGGTACATCCAGAAAATTAAAGGTAAACGAAGCGAAGGGAGCCAAGGCGTCTTCAAGACGCGCCGTGTGCTCCCAGTCTTGCGGGGGCATGGGTTGATCGTCGGCAACCTTGAATTCCGCCACCCAGTTGATAAGCGCTCGTCCCCGGTCTTCGTGGCGTTTTGAAATCGGATAGATAACCGCCCGCCTCTGGAAATAGCCGGCCATCATCATCGTGCGACCTGATAGAAACGGCTTTCCCTCAGTGACCCCGCGCCACATGGTAATCCCGTTCCATTTGGGCGGACCCTCGTCAGGATAGAGTTGCTGACGGACGACAGAATGGACGCCGTCACACGCGACAAGGAGGTCGGCCTCGATACGACGCGCGGCTGACCTCCTTGCTCTATCGACGCACTCGCCCCAGGCCCTTCCCACTGCCTGTCCGAAGCGGACCAAATGGTGGCCGGTGTGGACGCGCGCCTGACCGAGCCGGTCTGATACGGCTTGGTGGAGCACTTTCAGCAGCGCACCGCGATGAATGGAGAACTGGGGCCAGTGATAGCCCGCGGCGCGCCCGCGAGGCTCACCCCAGATGCGCTGGCCATGTTTGGAGTAGAAGACCAGCTCGCCGGTGGGGATGCCGACCGCGGAGAGGTCGTTCAGCAGACCGAGTTCGGTCAGTTCGCGGACCGCGTGCGGCAGAACGTTAATGCCGACTCCTAACTCACTGATCGTATGAGCGGATTCATAGATATCGACATCGGTGAGGCCGGCATCGTGGAGCGACAGGGCCAGCGTCATGCCCCCGATACCGCCCCCGATAATGGCGATTTTCACAAGCCGCCTCCCCCAGCCAGCGTAGCTTAGACATCGCGCACATGTGGCAGCACATACTTGCCAAAACGTTCCAGCGAGCGCAGCACCTTGTCGTGCGCCATGCCCCCGAAGTTGACCTCAAACAGCATATAGGTGAGGCCCAAGCCTTCTTTGATGTTCTTGATGCGCTGAATACAGCGCTCGGGACTGCCGAAGAGCAGGCCATCACCTTTGTCCATAATGTCGTAGCTGAGCTGAGAGAAGATATCGCCGAGTCCTTTGCCATAGGCTTTGTAATCTGCCGACTGCCAGGGCTTATCCAGGCTGGCAAAGAATTTGAGATAGCGGTCTAACTCTGTTGCGGCTTCGCGCCGGGCCTGCGCGTCGTCTTCGGCCACATACAGATGGTAGGTGCCTTGCACTTCTCGTTGCGCCGGGTCGTGTCCGTTGTCAATCAAGGTCTGGCGATACAGATCGACCCGCTCACGGAGCGGCCCAAAGGTTGGATAGGCAAATGGAACCAGCATGACATTATAGCCTCGCTCACCCGTCCAGACGAACGACTCTTGGGAAGCCACGGCCGCAGCCCAGACGGGAGGGTGAGGTTGCTGAACCGGCTTGGGCAGCGTTTTGATATGATCGACGGTGAAGTAGTCGCCCGTACACGTAACCTCGTCTTGGGTCCAGGCCTGGAGGATAATATCGAGCGCCTCATGATAACGGCCTTGGCTCTCGTCCGGATTGATCCCAAACAGGTCGTACTCGTGGCGCAGGATGCCCCGGCCGATCCCGAAATCGAGCCGACCGTCGCTGAGGACATCCAGCATGGCATATTCCTCGGCTGTCTTGATCGGGTTGGTCAGCGGCAACAAGGTTACCGCGGTGCCGAAGCGGACGCGCTTCGTGCGCTGCGCGACCGCGGCCGCAAAAATCGGCGGGGAAGGAAACGCATAGCCTCCGACGTAGTGCTCGGCAAACCAGATGCTGTCCAGACCGATTTCTTCACACAGGCCGATCTGCTCCAGCATTTCACCGTAGTAATGGCTGGACGATTTATGGCGCTCTTCGTAATAGTCAGGGATATACAACACGCCGAATTTCATGCGGTCCTCCTTCTGGTTACAGCTCGATCGGATAGGGTGGGAGTTCGCCGCTATCGTATTTCTCGGGCAGACCTGCCGTTGCGTTTTCCCAGACCAGCAGCATGGCCCGCTTGGGCGAAAAACCCTGGTGTCGAATATCGGCCGGCATAGCTGCCACATCGCCAGGCTTCATGACCACCCTGGCCCGAGGATGGCCGGTCTCCTTATCGCTCACCTGCCAGGTGATCTGGTCGCTGACCTGGATAAACCACTCGACCCGATCGTTGCCGTGAATGACTGGTAATATGTGTTCCTCGGTGGTCGGGCAGAACAGGCTGTTGCGGCACACGGACACCACGGAAGGGTTCCAGGTCACGTCGGAGCGGGACAGGTATTTGAACAGATTAAAGGCGTGAACCTCATTCTCAAAGCCCGGCTCGGCATGAATCTCGGGATCGTCCTGTTCGACATCGACAAAGGCGCGGTTGATCGGATAGCCATTCGCGTCCGAGCGGAGCGAGGCATCACCGGGCAGCCCGGGCATGCGTCGACAGGTCTCCCGGTTGCGTTCAATGGCCGCGGTGTTGCTCCCGTTCTTTCTGCCGAAGACTGCGGTGCCGGTCTCCGCGGGTGCGGCAAACGGGTCAAAGCCGGCGTTCGTCCAGTCGGTCAGCACAGCCTTGAAGGTGGCCAGAATCTCCGGCGTGTCAAAGGTCTCGACATAATCGAGACGGGAGTCATGATAGCTGTCGTTATAGCGTCCGGCGTATAACTCCACCTGCCCGTATCGATTACGGGTACCGAGCACGGCATCAAAATTGACCCAGCCGTAAAAAAACCCCCAGGCCACATCGCGCACCAGTGCCCGGAGAAAGGCGTCGGCGGGTAGGGTGTGAGAGAGTTGCGCCTCCCTGGCTGGCCAGCGGACGGTGACAAAATACTCGTCGCGCGAAAAAGAAAACCGTCCCAGCTCAAAACTCTTATACCCAGTCTGCTCGTTGGGGGCCGAAGCTTTGACGCTACTCATCGTCTGCCTCCTTATGCTTCACAAATATCTGCCCATTTTTCGACCGTGAGCGGGCCCTTCAGCGTTTGCAGCAGTACGACGCAAGGCTGTTCGGCAAGAAACTGATAGGCCGCACCAGCCGGAAGCAGGGCCTGATGCCCGCGTCGGAGTTTCATCCAGCCCATTTTTTTGCCGACGGGTGGTCCTGACAGACGCATGGACCCTTGCGTGTCCGGTGACACCACGGAGGCCGGGTCGTCAAGTTTGACCAGCTGGAGCTCCAGGTGTCCGTCCATTACCACCACGAACTCATCGTGCGCCGCGGTAAACCAGTCCGAGCGGCCTTCCGCACGCAGGACTTCGACCACGTACTCCAGGTTTTTCGCCACGGCGATCTTTTCATACGGCTGGGCCTGAGAGGCGACCTCAAAGATATTGGAAAAGGCATAATGCCGGGCCTGGTCGTTAATGATCTCGACCCGGCCTTTCTCATACCGTTCCAGGGAACCAAACACAGTCGTGTACTCCGACATACTGCTCCCTCCTGATGCTGCCGGCCTGTTCGGCTGTGAACACATCTATAGCCTGTGTCAGCAGCGTTTTGCTACCTCGACCATGCGTGAGACTTTGCCCATGGCAATGTTCGCTGTGCGCCGGCCCAGGCCGCAGGATGGCGCAATCCACAGCCGGTCTGCTTCTACATATTTGAGCACCTCACGAATGCGCTCCTCAATCTGGGCGTTGGTTTCGACTGGAGCTTTGACATCCACAATGCCGGCAACGAGCTGCATGCCCTTGGGAATATCGCGCAGACAGGCTCGATCGGCCCATTGGCCGGGGTGGGAGCATTCCAGATGGACCTTGTCGATCACGCCGGCCAGTCGTTCAATATAGGGCAGCAGGGCGTGGAGGTTATGGATGGTGATGGCCGACTGCGAGCCCAGGTCGCCCAGGCAACAGTGGATGGTTTTAAGGGTATCAACCCCTTCAAAGCTCCGGGTAATCAAATCGGCCGCCTCTTCGGGAGCCAGACGGCCCAGGACGGAGCGAATGGCGATCGTGGGAATATCCAGTTGGATCTCTCGGACTTTGGCTGCCGCGAGCCCACGCAGCTCCCGATTCACGATCTCGATTGCGTGCGGAACCTGTGCCCGGACCGCATCCGTCCATTTGAGGTGCCCGAGTACTTCTAAAGGACCGGGGACGGCGGCTTTATCCAGGCTCGGTTCAATATGAGATTCTCGACGGAAGGCCTCGACATAGCCCAGACCGCGGGGAGCCTCAATATCGCCGGTCAGTTCGTAGCGGGCAACATCCCTATACGTCCGTAATTCGTTGGCTTGCGGTTTGACCAGGCGGATACCGGTGAGTTGGCGGGGAATGTGCTGGATGAAGACCTCAGCGAAAAACTCGCCACCCATGAACTGGGTCACGCCGGTCGCCTGCTGCTCACGGATGGCCACTTCTGCCGCGCCGCTGAGCGTGGGTCTGACGAGCATGTCGGGCAACTGCCCGCGGTGATACTGTAACAAGCGGTTCCGATACTGTTCAGGCAGCGGCCAACTGCCTACGACCGTTGTGCGGATCATGACAACCCCCGTCTTGCTCCATTGCCTTCCTGATATTCGTCCCAAGTCAGGTTCGGGCCGTCAAGCAGCAGAGAACAACGATTCAAGACATTCTGTCCGAGGATGTCGGAGTCCTGAGTGGTCAGAAGAACGTTGCCACGCAAGACTGTCCCGATAAATCGCACTTCCAGACGGACTGCGGTCGCTAGACTCTGCCTGCCGTCGAATCCTTCGAGCGCATACTGGCCGTGTTCGTCTTTTGGGTCGATGACAGACTCACTGTCAAGAAGGACAGGCACGCGGGGAAGAGACACTTCACTCCCGGGTAAATGGACTGTCACCAAGGCCATTGGTGCCCGTGGGTCAAACTGCGCTGCGTCATATTTTGGCATCGCTCACATCTTCGACTTCCATTTCGAAATGTCGAGCGTGTTCTGGATGAACGAGACGAGGACTGGGGATGCTCGCCGGCAGACGTGTGGCTTCCTCATGTACCGTTAGCCACACGCGGCAGGTTTCCGGCAAATATATACCCGCAGGTAGCACGACTTGGCCATTTGCTATAGTGCATTCATAGACTTTGTCAGCCATGCCCTAAGCCCCCACTTTCATTCTTTCTCTATAGCGCTATCAGATAAAGATCAACGCGCTGGAATCACAAGGGAGTAACCATGTCGCCAGAGGAGGGAAATATGATTCACGTCACGGAGCTGGGCTATATCGGCGTTGGTGTCCAGGACCTCGACACCTGGAAGCATTTCGCGGCTAAGATCATTGGCTGGGAGATTGCGGATGAAGGGGAAGATGACCGTTGCTACGCGCGCATGGACTACTGGCATCATCGGATTGTCCTGCACAACGACCCCAGCGACGATCTGCTGTATCTCGGCTTTCGAGTTGCCGGGCCCGAAGAGTTCGGGCAGATGCAACGGCAGTTGTCCGAAGCGGGGATCGCTTACCGCGTGGGATCGCCGGACGAGGCTGCTGAGCGTCGCGTGCTGGAAGTGTTGAAACTCGCCGACCCCAACGGCAATCCGGTTGAAATTTTTCACGGCCCGCAGGTGCAGTTCAGCCAGCCTTTCTATCCAGGACGCCGCATGCACGGTCGGTTCAAGACCGGCGCGGGTGGATTGGGACACTGTATTGTCGGCCAACAGGATACGGATGCGGCGTATCGCTTTTACCGTGCCTTGGGCATGCGCGGCAGCGTGGAATACAAGATTCAAAGGGGCAAGAAGGTGATTGCCCCGACCTTTATGCACTGCAATGAGCGTGACCACTCCGTGGCCTTTGGGATAGGTCCGTCCGAGAAGCGCCTCAACCACATTATGGTCGAGGTGGACAATCTGGACGACGTGGGCCTGACCCATGAGATTGTCCGTGAGCATAAGGTGCCGGTCGCCATTACACCGGGGAAACACTCCAATGACCATATGTATTCCTTCTACTTCCGTACGCCCTCGGGCTGGCTGATCGAGTATGGCTGGGGTGGGCGACCCGCGACGCATCAGTCCGAATACTATGTGCGTGACATCTACGGCCATGCGCCCGAAGAGGGCGGCTTTGACGTGCGGAGTGCATCCCGCACGTCCGGGTAAGCGCGTTGTCGCAAAGAGAGAGGAGGGGGAGCATGAAAATTGATGTTCACACGCATTTCTTATCCGAGCACATTGCCCGCACGCTCGAAAAACGGAGCGATTTCCCCTACACCCGATTGGTGGACGGCACGTATCATTTTCACTGCTGTCAGGGCTTAACCATTCCCATGCTACCACCTTTATACGATATACAGATCAAGCTGGCGCATATGGATGAGGCCGGCATTGACATCTCCATCCTGAGTCTGGCCGTACCCGGACCGGACCGGGTAGGGGGCGCCCAGGCTGATGAGTTGGCCCGGATTGCGAACGATCTCCTGGCCGAACTCATTGCCACCCACCCGGACCGCTTGTGGGGCTATGCGACTTTGGGCTTTGGGGATCCTGAGGCGACGCTCAGGGAACTCGACCGCTGTATCTCGGAGCTGCACTTTTGCGGCCTTCAGTTGTATTCCAATATCAACGACAAACCGCTCGACTCTCCCGAGTTCCGTCCCGTTTTCGCGCGTATGGCTGAACTCGGCCGGCCCATTTTTATCCATCCCACCGTTCCCTTGAATCAGCGCTATTTGATGGACTTGGTGCCGGTGCCGGTGCTGGCCTTTATGGTTGATAATACGCTGGCTGCCATGCGTCTGGCTCTGTCCGGGGTGCTGGCGGACTATGCGCGGGCACCGGTCATCATCCCCCACGTTGGCGCGACCGTGCCGTATCTGATGGGCCGACTGGACGGCATGCTGGGGGCTTTTGGTGGAGAGGATGTGGTAAAGGAGCCGAGTCGGTTTCTGAAAAAACTGTATATGGATACGGTGGCCTATGAGCCGGAACCGCTCGAATGGTGCCTGTCGCTGATGGGAGCCCAGCAACTTGTACTGGGCACGGATCATCCCTACGGTTCCTGGCAGCGGCCCATTGAACTGGTGGAGAAGCTGGCCTGCTCTGATGACGAGCGTGAGCAGATATTACACGGGAACGTCGAACGTTTGTTTGCGGTGTGAAAAAAGTCTCGATCGCGACGAGGAGTTGCACCCCATGTCCTCGGACAGTTCCACGAGACACAGGTGAACCATGAGCCCTACCATCCAGTCGCGCCGGTTGAGGCTGCACGGCGTACAACTTGACGTCTATGAGCACGGGCAGGGCCGTCCGATACTCGTCCTGCACGGGGAAGACGGGCCGTGCCCTCAGGCTCCGTTTTTTACTCTGTTGGCGAATCGGGGACGGGCGGTCCTGCCGACCCATCCCGGCTTTGGCCATGCACCCGATATGGCCGATATCGACACGGTGGATGACTTGGCCTATCTCTACCTCGACCTGCTCGACGAATATGATCTCCGGGAGGTGGTTGTCATCGGCTGCTCGCTCGGAGGCTGGATAGCCGCTGAAATGGCGGTGAAGTCTACGGCTCGTCTCAGCCGTCTCGTCTTGGTCGCGTCGCTCGGTATCAAGGTTGGTGACCGGGAGACGCGTGACATCCCGGATATTTTTGCCCTGCCGCCCGAAGAGGTCGTGCGGCTGCAATACCACGACCCGAGCCGGGCCGCGCTTGATTACACTCGCCTGTCCGACGATGAACTCCTCGTGATTGCCCGTAATCGGGAAGCAACTGCCCTGTATGCCTGGGAGCCGTATTTCCATAATCCCAAGTTGCGGCAGCGTTTGCACCGGATCGCTATTCCGACGCTTCTCGTCTGGGGGGCGAGTGATCGTTTTGTGACCCCCGGCTATTATGGCACGGCCTATCGTGACGCTATTCCCGATGCGCAGCTTGCCGTCATTGACCGGGCCGGACACTGGCCGCACGTGGAACAGCCGGAGGCAGTTGTCGAGCGGGTCAGCGCGTTTCTTGCCTCAACATAGATAAAGGAGCTGTGTTCATGCGTGCCTGGCATTTCAGCGAAAACGCCTACCATCTGTTGCCCGATGCAAAAGAGTACGACTCGATCCGCGTCACCCTCCCAAATCGCTACTACGATCCGAAAATCGGAGCCGACCTGTACCATCGCTTTATTGACGAATGGTTGATTGCCGAGGAGTTGGGGCTCGACATCATGGTGAACGAGCACCATCAGACTGCGACCAATCTTAACCCGGCCGGCCCTATCATCATGGGCATCCTCGCCCGTGAGACCAAAACGGCCCGCTTGCTGATTCTCGGCAACCCGATTGCCAACCGACGCGAGCCCGTACGGGTGGCAGAAGAGATGGCCATGGTCGATGTCTACTCCCGCGGACGTCTGGAGGTCGGCTTTGTGCGTGGTGTACCGTACGAGATGTCGGCCGGTAATCATCGACCCACGCGCATGATGGAGCGCTTTTGGGAAGCGTATGACTTGATCCTCAAAGCCTGGACCAGTCACGACGGGCCGTTCAACTGGGAGGGCAAATACTTTCACCATCGTCAGGTTAACATCTGGCCTCGCCCCTATCAGGAGCCGCACCCGCCCGTCTGGATCACGGCGCTCAGTCCGGGCTCTGCGCAGGCGGTTGGTGAACGTGGCGCTGTTGTGGCCTGTTTTTTGACCGGCTTCGACGGGTCGAAACAGGTGTTTGATGCCTATCGGACGCGCCGGGCCGAACTCGGCCTTCCCCCTGCCAGCCTGGATCGTTTTGCCTATGCCGCCCTGGTCTACACCGGCGAGACGGATGAGGAAGGCTATGCCGGGGCGCGCAAGCTGATGTGGTATGTTGAGGCCAATAAGGTGCCGTTCCAGTTCACCAGCCCGCCGGGCTATCATCCGCCGCCGGCAATGGCCGGTGCAATGAAAGGGCCGGCCTCGGGCGTGTTCAAGATGTTCCAGAACCCGAAGCTGGAGAGCTTTATGGAGCACGGGCTGGTCTTTGCCGGCAACCCGGACTCTGTCTACCGTCAAATCATCAAGTTTTCCGAGCACGTGGGCGGCTTTGGTCAGCTCCTGCTGATGGGACAGGCCGGTTTCCTGGACCATCAAGAGACGGTCAAGGGCATGCAACTCTTTGCCCGAGAGGTGTACCCGCGCCTGAAAGAATTCAACCCTGCGGTCGCAGCCTGACCCTGTATCTGTGCTGTATGACTTGACAGGACTCAGGCGTCTCTGTTCCTGTGGACATCTCGTTTTGAGTCTGAAGGAGGTTGAATATGAAGACCCCGTTTTCCGGTGGCTGCGCCTGCGGTGCGATCCGCTATACCTGCACCGCTGAACCGCTCTATATGGGGAACTGTCATTGTCGGGACTGCCAACGCGCAACCGGCAGCGCCTATTTTGCCGCGGTCATCGTCAAAAAATCCGATTTTTCTCTGACGGGCGAGCCGGCTTGGTTTGAGAAGCCAGCCGATCGCGGCCACACCATGGGCCGCGCGTTCTGCCCCTCCTGTGGCTCTCCCGTCCTGTTGACCAACGCTGCCGCGCCGGACTTCAGGGTGCTGTACGCGGGCAGTCTGGACGACCCGAGCTGGTATCAACCCCAGCGGGATATTTATGCGGCCAGTGCCCAGCCGTGGGATGTGATGCACCCGGACGTGCCAAAAGTGAACGGCATGCCAGAGTCGTTTTAACCCATGCCAACGGTGCTGAGAGCCGGTCCATACCGCTTCTTTTTCTAGGCGGGAGATAGTATGGAACCTCCACATATTCAGGTAGAGCGTGACGATAATATTGCAAAATTCTGGCGTGATCCAATCCGTCTACAACGGAGCGACGGATTCTCTCGGGTAGAGATAGGCCGTATTCAGAAACTTGTTGCGAGATACTAGACAGCTTGACAGGAGGCTTGGCGTGAGTATTTCCGCGGTTGAGATTGTCGTCCCCAAAGCGGAAAGAGTGAAGCTCTCTGCCGACACTCTACGCGTCGATCTGGACGACGGACGAACCATATTCGCTCCCCTCGCTTGGTTTCCACGGCTGTATCATGCGACGAAAGAGGAAGCCGTGAACTGGAGATTGATCGGTAAAGGACAGGGGATCCATTGGGAAGATATCGACGAGGATATCAGCGTTGAGAGTCTCCTGGCGGGGAGACCATCGGGGGAGAGTCAATCTTCATTTCAGAAGTGGCTGGACACCCGCCCGGCGCGTCCTGCTCGGCGTTCCAGACGTCAGACGAAACAGGGAAGCTGAGTTTGCGTGTAACTCGATGCCGGAATTCAGCGACAGACGGATCGTGACTTCGTGGCATACGAACGCCCGCCCCTGGACGAAAGCCGTCCAGAACCAAGAGATTGAAAGCCGGACCCTGGTCACCGATCAGGCCATAGTCCAAGCCGTTACGAGCCTGAGGCCGCGGCGCGTGCTTGACGTTGGCTGCGGCGAAGGCTGGCTGGCGCGATCTCTTGCGGACCGTGGAACCGAGGTTGTTGGTGTTGACGTTGTGCCCGAACTGATAGCGGAAGCGCAACGACTCGGCGGTGGACGGTTTCAGATCTGTTCCTACGAAGATATGGCCGCCGGTCGGCTCAGGGCAGAGCGGTTCGACACGATCATCTGTAATTTTTCATTGCTGGGAAAAGACTCGGTGGAGCAACTGCTTCCCGCCCTGCCGCGTTATATACAGCCCCAGGGCCATGTGCTCATCCAGACCCTTCATCCTGTCACGGCGTGCGGCGACCGGCCCTATTGTGACGGCTGGCGACCCGGCTCGTGGGATGGATTCGGGCCGGAGTTTACCGACCCGGCCCCCTGGTATTTCCGCACCGTGGAGTCCTGGGTTCGACTCCTCCGAGACAATGGTTTCGCTATCCTGGAATGCCGCGAGCCGGTCCATCCGAGGACCGGCAAGCCCGCTTCAATCATCTTCGTGAGCCGAACGGTTGAGCGGAGCGTCAGCCGCTAAGAGGCTACAGGTCACGCACGCTCGGCAGCACCTCTTCGGCAAAGCGCTGCATCGCCGCCGTCACCTGTTCGTGGAGAACGGTTCCACCGGGATTGAAGGAACAGATGAGGGAATCCAGTTTTGCCCGCTGCTGCACCTCTGCAATCCGGTCTATGCACTCCTGCGGGCTGCCAAATATGGCCATTTTCTCTTCCGCGGTCTCATACGCGGTGCGCTGACCTATGGGGTGACGGGCAAAACTGTCGGCCATCTGTCTGCGTACGGCGGCCCGGTCCCGAGCCGTGAAGACAAAGAAGATGGCTGACTCCCGCGCATTTTCCGAGGCCCCTTTGGCCGCGGAATCACGGTATCGCCCGAGATGGGTCAGAAAATCATCCGGCCAGGGGTGAATGGGGGCGGCCATTAACAGGCGTAAGCCGCGCCGACCGGCAAACTCGGCCGTACTCGGACTGTTGGCCGCGATATGCAGCGGCGGGCCGGGCTGCTGCATCGGCTTGGGAACCACGTTGATTGACTCGAATCGGTAATGATGACCGTGGTAGGTGAGCGGGGCGTCGGCCCAGGCTTGTTCCAGGATATCAATCGCTTCCTCCAGTCGGGTCGTGCGTTCTTCCCAGGGAATTCCAAAACCGTCGAAGTTGTGATTCCATGTTCCCCGCCCCAGGCCAAAGTCCAGCCTTCCGCCGGTGACAATATCAACCGTTGCGGCTTCTTCGGCCACGCTGACCGGATTATGGAGGGGGAGTTGGCTGACCCCGATACCCAAACGGATACGCTCGGTACGCCCTGAGAGGGCTGCGGCAACGACCAGCGGAGCTGGCATGGTGGAAAAGCCGGCGTCAAAATGGGCCTCGGCCAGCCACACGGAGTCAAAACCCAACTGGTCCGCGTAGACAATCTGATCGAACGTCTCCCGGTAGCGTTGCGGAACAGACTGCCCCGGAGCGCAGGGTAGCTGATAAAAGATACCGAACTGCATGGATTTGTGTCCTTCCTTATAGGAGTACTCGGAGCGTTCAGCCTACTTGGGGCGTGCGCCGCTCTACCAGAGACAGATGCTCACACGCCAGCACGACGTGGCCGTCCTGATTGATGACTTCGAGCAGGTCAACCAGCACTCCGTGTGTTGTCCGTCGGGGATAGGTGCGTTTGTCCTTGACCGTGAGGCGGACATGGATCGTATCGCCAATAAAAACCGGGCGGATAAAACGGACGCGGTCGTAGCCATAGGAAAACGAGATCGGATTGATCTCCGTGGCCGTCATCCCGGCACCAATGCTCAGAATCAACGTGCCGTGGGCAATGCGTCGGCCAAACTCATTGGTCTTGGACCACTCGGCGTCCACATGATGCGGAAAAAAGTCTCCGGTCTGTCCGGCGTGGGTGACAATATCGCTCTCGGTAATCGTCCGGCCCAAGGTCTCGCGCGACGCGCCAAGCTCGTACTCTTCGAAATAGGTTGTTTTGACCATGCGATATTCTGCTCCTCACAGGCGAGCGCCTGTTGAACTTCGTCCCCTATCAAGTCTCCTCAGAAGAGGCAATGCAAAGGCCGTCCACCGGACGGGTGCGACCCGCCCATCTGCCGGCCCCTGATGCAAACCCTGGTTTGCACGATATAATATAATGAAACAGAGCCACAAAGGTGAAAGCCCGTCCTGCTCATGGCACGACAACAGTACGTTTCTCAACGAATGCACTCCTGGCAGATGGTACCGTTTTCTCTCCTGTTCCTGCTCGTAATCGCAGGCTGTAGCCCGTACGCCGTGCGTTCCCTGGAGCGGCCGACGGTTGCCATCCCGCAGGCGTATCATCATGGGGCGACGGGCGAGCGGGCCCTGGGTCAATGGTGGCGAGAGTTTGGTGACCCCCGGTTGAACGCAGCGATGGAGATCGTCTTTACTGAGAATTTCGAGTTGAGGCAGACCTGGTCGCGGCTCGCGCAAGCCCAGGCCCAGGCTCGAATTGCCGGGGCTGAGCAGGTGCCCCAGGTCGATTTCCGCACGGGCGCCTCCCGTCTCCATAGCGTTGACCGGGAAGCGACGGACCTGCGTGGCAACCGCTTCACGCACACGGCGAATCCGGACCGTTATTTTGTGGCTACGGGCCTCACATATGAAATTGATATCTGGAAGCGGATTGCGGCCCGGCGGACTGCGGCTCAGCTTGAATCGGTGGCTTCGCGCCAGGACGTGGAGGCCACGGCCCTGCTGCTCACGGGTGCCGTGGTTAATGTCTGGCTCACCTGTCAGGAGCAATACGCCCTTTTGGACCTGCTGCGGGAACAGATTCAGGTGAGCCAGACCCTGCTCAACCTGACCGAACTCCGCTTCAGTGTGGGGACGGGCTCGGCCGTGAATGTATTGCAGCAACGGCAGCAGCTTGCCGACACCCAAGCCCAGGTGCCGGTTGTCCGGTCGGTTCTGGAGACGGCCTTGAATCAGCTCGCGATTCTCCTCGGTCGTGTGCCGGGCTCGCTTGACGAGTTGGCGCCCGGCCGAACACTGCCCGACCTGCCGCCGTTTCCGCAACTAGTTTCTCCGACCATGCTGCTCGCGTCCCGGCCGGATTTGCAGGCCGCCCAGCTCCGCCTCCAATCCGCGGACTATCGGGTCGCCGCGGCAGTGGCTGAGCGCCTGCCCCGCCTGGTGTTGCAGTTGTCCTACGAGTTCAGCGCACGGAGTTGGGACACCTTCTTTCGTCAAGAAATCGGTTCGCTGATCGGTGATGTGCTCACACCGTTGGTTGATGGCGGCCGACGCCGGAACGAGGTGGTGCGGCAAAAAGCCCGGGTCCAGGAATTGCTCAATCGTTTTGGGCAGAGGTATCTGACGGCCCTGCGCGAGATTGAAGACGCCTTGGTCCAGGAACGTCAGCAACGAGAGCTCATCCGCAATCTTGAGCGGCAAATGACTATTGCCCAGTCAACCCTGGATGTCTCTCGCTCGCGCTATACCCACGGCCTGATTGATTACCTCAACGTGCTCGTGGCGGTGCAATCGCTTCAGGCTCTCCAGCGTCGGGTGATTAGCGAGCGGAAGACCCTGCTGAGCCGACGGGCCGAACTCTACCGCGCCTTGGGCGGCAGGTGGGCAGAGACCCTAGAAGCTCCGAACGCCCTCCGCCTGGCCGCTCTCCCAGGAGGACCGTTGTGACGTCAGCCGTAGGGAGGAAAGCCTGGACGACGCGTCTGTTCCGGCTCGGACTGCCGCTGTTCATTCTCATTGCCGGCATATTGGGCGCCCGTGCGCTGATCGCCAGCCGGCCTTCGGTCCCCAGGGTTGACCACGAGGCCGTGCCCACGCTGGTTGAGGTGCTCACCGTTCACGCCCGGGCTGAACGCGCCGCACTGCAGGCGTATGGCACCGTTCGCGCCCATCGAGAACTGACTCTCTTTCCCCGGGTAGAGGGCTATGTCATTGCCCAGCATGACGATCTGATAGACGGCGGCCTGGTCCGGGCGGGCGCGGTGCTGCTGAAAATTGACCCGCAGGACTATCGTCTGGCGGTCGATGCCGAGCGGGGCAACCTGGCGCGGGCGGAATTTGAACTGCAAGTCGAACAGGGCAACCAGGTCGTTGCCCACCAGGAATGGGACCTGCTGGAGCCGTCTATCGAGACCAGTGAACTTGGTCGGGTCCTGGCGTTGCGCCAGCCTCATCTCAAGGAGAAGCGGGCCGCGGTGTCCGCGGCAAAGAGTCGTCTGGCCCAGGCCGAGCTGGACCTGACCCGAACAGAGGTCTCGGCGCCGTGCAACGCCCTGGTGTTGCAGGAGACGGTTGAAGTCGGGCAACTGGTCAACGCGCGGAGTGCGGTTGCGACCCTGGTGTGTACCGATGCGTTTCGAGTCGAAGCGAGCGTGCCGCTCAATCAATTAGGCTGGGTGGAATTCCCGGACGCTGTTCAACCGCAGGCATCTGAGCGCCTCCCGAATACCGCGGCAAAAGGCTCCGCTGTCCGTATTTTGCGCGATCTCGGGAACGGAGAGTCCGTCCAGTGGACGGGATGGGTCGAGCGTCTGCTCGGTGACGTGACCGAAAACGGCCGCATGGCCCGGGTGCTGGTCTTGGTCCCGGACCCACTCGGTCTGGAGCCCTTCGACCGGGCTCAGGCCAGGCCCGATGTGGAGCCCCGTCCGTCTCTCTTGCTCGGAGAGTATGTCAGGGTGGAGATTCTCGGTCCAACCCTGCCCCAGACGATTGTCCTGCCGCGCAGCAGCCTGCGCGAGGACGAGCGGGTATGGGTGTATAACACGCGGGGGGAATTGGAAATTCGGCACGTAGAGGTGGCGCTGCGGCGGCGGGACTCGGTACTGATTCGAGCCGGTCTGGAGGATGGCGACCAAGTCGTGACCAGCTCACTGCCGGCTGCGCTGCCGGGGATGCGATTGCAGGCCGTGGAGGCCGAGCCGGCCTCGACACGCGCGGACGAGGAATAAGTCTTCCGTGGCCGATAGAGTTGACACAGCGCCGCCTGCCGGCGGTCCAATCGCCTGGATGGCGCGCAACCACGTGGCCGCCAATCTGGTGATGCTGCTGTTTCTGGTGGGCGGCCTCATGCTCAGCACGAGCGTCAAACAAGAAATTTTCCCCGAGTTCGCCGTCGATATCATTAGCGTCTCCGTGCTGTATCGCGGGGCCAGCCCGGCGGAAGTCGAGCAGGGGATTATTCTGTCCATCGAAGACGAGGTGCGGGGGCTGGACGGGGTCAAGGAAGTGACCGCAGTGGCGACCGAGAGCCGGGCCGCAATCACTATTGAACTGCTGAGTGGGACAGATACGGGCAAGGCGTTGCAAGATGTCAAGAATGCGGTTGATAGTATTCTGTCCTTTCCCGAGGAGGCGGAACGTCCGATTGTGAGTTTGGTTGAGGTGCGCAATCAAGTCCTCACTATTCTGGTTCATGGAGATCAGGACGAGCAAACGCTCCGGGCTCTGGCCGAAAGAATTCGAGATGATTTATTACAACGACCGGGGATTACTTTGGTTGAATTGGCCGCTACCCGACCGTTGGAGATCAGCATTGAAGTCTCCCAGCGTAATCTGCGGGCCTATAATCTGACCCTCAACGGTATTGCCCGCGAGATCCGTGAAGCGGCTATTGAACTGCCAGCAGGGGGGATCAAAACCACGGGTGGAGAAGTCTTGCTGCGTACCCAGGAACGACGGGACTTTGCGCGTGAATACGCCAATATCCCGGTCGCGTCCGCCCCGGATGGCTCTCAGATTCTGGTGAGCGATATTGCACAGATTTACGACGGCTTTGAAGAGACCGACGAAGAAGCCTTTTTCAACGGCCAACGAGCCGTCAAAGTCCAGGTCTATCGGGTTGGCAATGAAACCCCGCAGTCTGTCTCCGATACGGTCCGGGCCTATATGGCTGAAGTTGAACCGAGTATCCCGGCTGGCATTGGTCTGACGGTCTGGGATGACCGCTCCGAAGTGTACCGCGACCGCGTTAATCTGTTGGTCAAAAACGCGTTCCTAGGTCTGGTCCTGGTCCTGTTGCTGTTGGGAGCCTTTCTCGACCCGAAGCTGGCCTTTTGGGTGACCTTGGGTATTCCCATCTCTATTTTAGGCTCTTTTCTTTTTTTGCCGATTACGGGCGCCTCGATTAACATGATCTCGCTCTTCGCCTTTATCGTGACCCTGGGCATTGTGGTGGATGATGCGGTTGTGGTTGGAGAGAATGTGTATGAAAAGCGCGAACAGGGACTGTCCTTTCTGGCCGCAGGCATTGCAGGGGCAAAGGAGATAGCCACGCCGGTCCTCTTTGCCGTGTTGACCAATATCGTCGCGTTTCTGCCCCTCTTTTTTGTGCCCGGTGCCACGGGAAAATTCTTTCGTCAGATCCCGGCTGTTGTGGTCGCCGTGTTTATGGTGTCGCTGATTGAATCGCTCTTTATTCTGCCGGCCCACCTGTCTCACCAAACGCCCGAGAATCGGGTGTGGAAAATACTCGGCAAGCCACGCCAGTTCTTTGCCGCGCTCTTACAACGCGGCATTACGCAGGGCTACCAGCCGTTGTTGCGGGTGGCGCTGGCCAACCGCTACGCTACACTCGCAACCGGAATAACGATGCTTATTCTTGCAGTCGGAGCGGTAGGCGGGGGCTATATTCAGTTCAGCTTTATTCCGCGTATTGATGCCGATATCGTCGCCGCCCAGGCGACACTTCCGTTTGGGGTTCCGATGGAGACCGCTCGACGCGTGCAGCGCCAATTGCTTGTGGCAGCTTCGGCCACCGTTGAGGAGCAGGGGGGAGCGGACATCATCCGGGGGATGTATACCCAGATCGGAAGCGCGTTACAGACGTTCGGGCCGCCAGACCCTGGGAGTGGGGGGGCGGGGGGGAGTCACCTGGTGGGTGTCCAAGTCGCTCTCGTTCCCGCGAACAGGCGAGAGATAGGCAGTCTGGAGTTTGCGAATGCCTGGCGCGAGGCAACGGCGCATATCGCGGGAATCGAAACCCTGACCTTTGATGCTGAGACCGGAGTAAGCGGCGCGGCGCTCGACATTCAGCTCACGCACCGCTCGCGGGCCACGCTTGAGGCTGCGGCAACGGAGTTGGCCCGGGTACTGGCCGGGTATGCCGGGGTGCGTGATATTGACGACGGTTTTGCCCGCGGGAAGCCGCAGCTCAGTCTGACTGTCAAGCCCGAAGGGCGCAGCCTGGGGATCAATGCCACGGATTTGGCCCGTCAAGTTCGGAGTTCGTTCTATGGGGCGGAAGCCCTCAGACAGCAACGTGGGCGCAACGAAGTTCGGGTGATGGTCCGACTGCCTGAGAACGAACGGCGCACGGCCCATACCGTAGAGCAGTTGATTCTCCGGACAGACCACGGCGGTGAGATTCCACTCTTCCAGGCCGCGGACGTTGAGCACGGGCACGCTTATACCAAGATTCGCCGGCGGGAAGGGCGGCGGATTCTTGCCGTGACTGCGGATGTGGATGAAACAGTGTCCAATGCGAATACCATTATTGCCGAGGTGCTGAGCCAAGAACTGCCGGCGCTGGTGCAGAAATATCCAGGCTTGAGTTATGTCCTCGAAGGTGAGCAAGCCTCTCAACAAGAATCGCTTGAAGCGCTGGGGATCGGATTTTTGTTTGCGCTGCTGGGTATCTATAGCCTGTTGGCGGTTCCGTTCCGCAGCTATGTCCAGCCGTTGATTGTCATGCTGAGCATCCCGTTTGGGATCATTGGGGCGATCATTGGGCATATTCTGCTTGGTTACGGCTTAAGCATCATCAGCCTGTTCGGGATCATTGCGCTGGCCGGGGTGGTCATTAACGACTCGCTGGTTCTGGTGGTCACGGCCAATGCTCTGCGCACGACGCAGCAACTCTCAGCCAGCGAAGCCATCAGTCAGGCCGGGACCCGTCGGTTCCGGCCTATTTTACTGACCTCGCTGACTACGTTTTTCGGATTGACTCCGATGATTTTTGAGACCTCGGTCCAGGCCCGCTTCCTGGTGCCCATGGCCATTTCTCTCGGCTTCGGCATTCTGTTTGCAACTGTCATCATCCTGGTGCTGCTGCCGGCCTCGTATCTGATCCTGGAAGATCTCAAGTCTCTTCCGTCCGCTCTACGAGCCCTGTTCCGGCAGAACTATCCAGCACGACCAGACCCGCAGTGAAAAGACTGTACCGCGCGCTTCTCAGAGAGAAAAACAAAAAGACGGTCAGTCCTTAACTCTTTGTCGCGTTTGACCGCTCCCCGTCCCTGGAAGATTGGGTGAAAAAATAGTCCAGGCTCAGCCACAGGCTTTTTGAGTGACGAAAGCACAGAATGGGAAAGCTGATCGCGAAGGCGCTCCAGACCAGCACTTGGTGTGTCAACGACCAATCGGTCCAATAATCCAGGACCAAAAAGCCGGGGGTGGCAACCAACACCGTTGCGGCGTAATTGAGATAAATCGCGCCAACGTAATAGCCCTGCTCCGGTTCAAAGGACAGGGCGCACACAGGACACTGGGCAAAGAGCGTAAAGACGCGAGCAAACAGGCGGCCCTGTCCGCAGCGTGGACACTGAAGGCGGAGACAGCGACCGAGGACAGGCAGGAGGCGGCGGAGCATAAAGGGCCTTCCTAGGCGGTTATTTGCGGTCCCGCCTCGCTGAATGTATCGACTTTCATGCGGATAGCTCATCCACTGTGATGCCTGTTCATCTGGGCATACGCGTCCAATAGCGTGCTGGCAACGGCCTCACGTCACCTGACTTGTCGGACGCTCCGCATCCGCTACGCTGGGTACAATAATGACGGCTCGGTACCGACTTGAGCGCGTTCAGCGCATCCCACAACCGCTGGAAACTGTTTTCTCATTTTTTGCTGACGCGGGAAACCTGGAGCGCATTACCCCGCCGTTTTTACATTTCCGTACTCTGACACCGTTGCCGGTGACCATGCAGGTCGGCGCACGCATTGAATATCATCTCAGACTGATTGGTGTTCCTCTCCGGTGGACCACACGGATAGAGGACTACGCGCCCCCATACCGCTTTGTCGATAGCCAACTCTCCGGCCCCTATAAGCAATGGGTGCATCTGCATGAGTTCTCAGCGAGTGTCGATTGCACCCTGATGCGGGATGTGGTGGATTACGAAATCCCGTACGGAATCATTGGCACTCTGGCCCAGAAACTCTTTGTCGCCCGTATGCTGGAACGCATCTTTGATTATCGACGGGGGGCGATCATGGCTCTTCTGGGCTGACCTGGGGTGACATGGTGTGTGCCAGCCACAGGAGGCCGGGAACGACGAGACTCCACACGGCTGCCAGGACTATCAGCGTGGTCCCCGTAGAAGGGACAAAGGTCAGCGCACCCAGACTCACGCCGGCATAATAGCTCAGCGGCCCACCAGTCGCCCCAAAGAGACAGGCCAGGCCATAGCGTCCGTGTAACCAGCGCATGGAGTGATTGAGGGTTGAGGCAAACCCCATCCACAACGCTGGTATCCATACCGGACACAGCCACGAGAGGGTATGATTCGTAAAGATGTACAGACCACTCAGCATGAGCAGCGAATCCAGACCGGTCCCGAACAGGCCCGTGACCAGTATGAAGCGCAGTTCTTGCGCACGATTTTCCGTAAGAAAAAGATGCAAAGTCAGTAAGGCGGCCATGACCAGCGCACCAAGCCAGGGCATGTTATGGATGGCGCCCAGGAGACAGGCAAACCAGCCGAGGTAAAACGAGACGATGTTGATGAGGGGATGAACCATAGGCGGCCAAAGATGGAAGGAGTAAACGTATCAATCGCTCAGCATGTATTGGAGGATACGTTTACTCCTCACAGACTTCAGTCAGGACACTCCAGACCCACGTCGCCCCGCGGGTTTCGGCGGTACTTTGCGTCTATCGCCCTGCCGCTGTTCTTAACACCGCCCTCACAATAGTCGGAGGGCTTCTCAGTTTGTATTCCGTCTATACAATGGGAGAAATCTGACAGAAAGAAAACCAGGGGCAATCGCCCCGGCATGGAAGGGGAAGGAGCAGGGGATGGGGAGTCCGGTGAGCAGGGAGGAGAAGGCGCACGGCCTGTGTCGCAGTCAGTCGGGTCGACCGCTTATTGCGTTACAAGACCTGACCAAGGTGTATCAGGAAGGTGAGCGCCTCCATCCGGTCTTGCGGCAGGTCAACTTATCCGTTCGCTCCGGCGAATTTGTCGTTCTGCTCGGACGGAGCGGGTCCGGGAAATCCACCCTGCTCAATGTGCTGAGTGGTATCGACCGGCCGACCAGCGGTGAAGTCGTTTTTTCTACCGATCAGGGCGAAGTGAATCTCACCCGGCTCAGTGAACGCGAGCGGACCTTATTCCGTCGCGTGCATATTGGTTTTATCTTCCAGTTTTTTAATCTGATTCCGACCTTGTCGGTCGAAGAAAACCTGCTCCTGCCGCTGGAACTCAACGGTAGGGCAGGGCCGACGGAACGAGACCGGGCGCACGACCTGCTTGAGACCGTCGGCTTGGGGGACCGTGCCCGGAGCTTTCCTGACCGCCTGTCCGGAGGCGAGCAACAGCGCGTTGCCATAGCCCGGGCACTGATTCACGACCCGTTGCTGCTGCTTGCCGATGAACCAACCGGCAACCTTGATCTTGAGACCGGGCAGCGGGTGCTTGATCTTCTGGACCGGCTGACTCGGCAACGCGGTAAAACGCTGATTATGGTCACCCATAGCCCCGAGGTGATTGGGGTCGCCGACCGCTTGCTCACGCTGCACGCCGGTCAAGTCGTTGCGCGTGACTACCCTGCCGAGGCAGCCGGATGAGTCGGCTGTTGTGGCGTTCCAGCCTCCGTTATTTACAGCAACACGCCTGGCAGGTCGGCCTGGCTCTGCTGGGCGTCGCCCTCGGCGTTGCGGTCGTGGTGGCGATTGACGTGGCAAACGAGAGCGCCCGTCGGGCCTTTCTGCTGGCGACGCAGAGCATCGTCGGACGAGCGACGCATCAAATTGTTGGCGGGCCGAATGGATTATCCGAGGAGGTGTACCGCCGCCTGCGGCTGACGGGAAAAGTCCGGGCTCTTGCGCCCGTGGTGGAAAGCGATGTCGCCGCGACAGACTATCCCGGTCGGATTTTTCATGTACTCGGGGTTGACGCGTTTGCGGAAGCTCCCTTCCGTCCGTATCTCAGCAGCGCAGGAACGAGTCACGAGAATGACTTTCTGGCCTTTCTGACCCAGCCGGCCACCGGCCTGATTGCGGCTCACACGGCCCGACAGCTCGGTCTCGATATTGGAGACCGGCTCAGCGTCCGGGTTGGTACCCGGCATCAGGCTATGACCCTGGTGGGCCTGCTTGACCCGCATGACAGCCGGGTCGCCAGCGCGGTGGAGAATCTGCTCATTACGGATATTGCCACGGCTCAGGAAGTCCTGGGGCTTGTCGGCCAGTTAAGCCGGATTGATGTCCTAGCGCCTGAGGGTGAAGCCGGGCAAAAACTCCTGGCAACGATTCGTCAGCTTTTGCCCGCCGGAGTGGAAGTCCTGTCGTCGCGTGGCCGCTCTCAGGCCGTCGGGCAGATGACGCGCGCCTTTCAGCTCAATCTGACGGCCTTGAGTCTGTTGGCGCTGATCGTCGGAGCGTTTCTCATTTATAACACCATGACCTTCTCTGTAGTCCAGCGGAGGAGCCTGCTCGGCCTGCTGCGCGTCCAAGGCGTGACCCGCCGCGAGATTTGCCTCCTGGTTCTGGGTGAAGCCGTGTGCATGGGTGGGGTGGGGACCGTCGCCGGTATTGGTCTGGGGATTCTCCTCAGCCACGGCTTGGTGCAACTCGTGACGCGGACGATTACCGATCTGTACTTTGTTCTGACGGTACGTGAACTCGCGCTGACTCCTGCCGTGCTCGGCAAAGGGCTGGTGCTCGGCATCGGGGCCAGCCTGCTGGCCGCCCTCCGGCCGGCCTGGGAAGCCACGGCGACCCCCCCCCGCGTGACCTTGCAGCGTTCAAGCCTGGAGACACGCGCGCGGCAAACCGCACCACGGACGATGCTCCTGGGCCTGCTCGCGCTCGCTGCCGGGCTCGGTGGTCTCTGGATATCGGGGACGAATTTATGGCTGAGTTTTGGCTCCCTATTCGGTGTTCTCCTGGGCTGCGTGCTGATGACGCCGTTGACGACCGTTGGCTGCATCCGTCTGCTTCAACCCCTGCTGCATGCCTGGGGTGGGACGCTCGGGCGTTTGTGCGGACGGAGCGTGGTGGCCACGCTGAGTCGGACCGCGGTGGCGATTGCCGCGCTGATGGTAGCCGTGTCTGTCACGGTCGGTGTGGGAATCATGGTACAGAGCTTTCGCCACACTGTCGTGCGTTGGCTGGAATCCTCACTTCATGCCGATGTCTATATTGCCCCACCAAGTCTGATTGCTCGCCGGAGTGATTCCACGCTCGATCCCGCGCTGGTACAGCGGCTGGCGTCCGCTCCCGATATTGCGCGGGTGAACACCTATCGAGGACTTCAGGTCGAATCCCATCTGGGTCTTACCCAACTGGTCGCCCTTGACCTGGCGGAACGCAGCTATGTGGCCTTTACGTTCAGTGCCGGTGATCCGCAAGCCATCTGGCCGCTATTTCAGAACGAGGCGGTGGTCATCGTTTCCGAGCCCTATGCGTATCGGCATCAGCTAGGCCTCAATGACGCGCTTCAACTGCGCACGGACCGGGGTGAGCACGCGTTTCGGGTCGTCGGGATTTTTACGGATTATGGCTCGGATCATGGCATTGTAATGATGAGCCGTCACACCTATGACCAGTGGTGGCAGGATGCAAAGGTCTCCTCCCTCGGCGTGTATGCCGAGCCGGACACCGATGTCGACCAGCTCGTCGAATCACTGCGCCGGCTGGCCGGAGCAGAGCACGACGTCCTCATCCGCTCAAACCGGACTTTGCGCGAAGCCTCGCTCGAAGTCTTTGATCGAACTTTTACTATCACAACCGTCCTTCATTTACTTACCACGGTGGTGGCGTTCATTGGGGTATTGAGCGCGCTGATGGCCCTTCAGCTTGAACGGACACGTGAACTCGGGGTGCTGCGCGCGACCGGCTGCACCCCCGGTCAGGTCTGGGGGCTCATGACCTCCCAGACTGGCTTGATGGGCCTCATTGCCGGTCTGCTGGCCGTGCCGACTGGAATCGGGCTGGCGCTTATTTTGGTCTTGGTGATTAATCGACGCTCGTTTGGCTGGACCCTGCAAATCGAGATTGCCCCGGAAATCCTTGTGCAGGCAATGGCGATGGCAGTGGTGGCTGCGCTGCTGGCCGGCCTCTACCCGGCCCTGCGCATGGCTCGGATCTCGCCGTCCCTGGCCTTGCGGGATGAATAAATGGTGAGCGTCGCATGAACCTGACCCCCTTCCTTCGTATCGTGGGAATCCTGCTGCTGCTGGCCACCCTGATTGGGGTAGGGAGGTGGTATCTCGTCGGGCAAACGCCTGACTCTACGACCACGGAACCCAGGCTGTCGCTCAGCCAGGCCCTGGGCGGGGATCTGAGCGGCTTTGCGCGGGCCGATCGCCCCCGGGAATTCCGATTCCCTGACGATCACGGCCCGCATCCGGCCTATCGGACGGAGTGGTGGTATTACACCGGCAATCTGAAGTCTGCTGAAGGCCGCCATTTCGGATTTCAGCTCACGTTTTTTCGCACAGCCCTGAACGCGCCAACAGACCGGGTCGGGCGGACCTCGGCCTGGGGTACGCAGGACGTGTATATGGCCCATTTCGCGCTGAGCGATGTGGCAGCCCACCGTTTTCATGCCTTTCAACGCCTGAGTCGAGCGGCGCTCGGCTTGGCCGGGGCGTCGGCTGTCCCCTTTCGCGTCTGGCTGGAAGACTGGTCGGCCACTGGAGAGACGGCTGTGGAGCAGCCCATGTCCATGCAGTTGTCCGCTGAAGAACAGGACGTGGCGCTGGACCTCAGGCTCGTGTCCGACAAGCCTCTTGTCCTGCACGGCCGGAATGGCCTGAGTCAGAAAGGTACTGCGGCAGGTCAGGCTTCGTATTATTACTCCCTCACCCGTCTACGCTCAGCCGGTGTTGTGCGATTGGGAGACGAAGAATTTCAGGTGCAGGGGTTGAGCTGGATGGACCGGGAATGGAGTACGAGCGTGCTGAGCGAGGCGCTCCAGGGCTGGGACTGGTTTGCCCTTCAGTTGACAAACGGACAAGAATTGATGGTCTATCAGGTCCGTCAGCAATCGGGGGGCATCCATCCCCTCAGCAGCGGAACCCTGGTCGCCGCGGATGGGACACCGCAGACCCTGACCTCGGTGGACTTTCAGATTGAGGTGTTGCAAACCTGGCAGAGTCCGACGGACGGAACCGCATACCCGGCCAAGTGGCGGGTGCGTATTCCGGGCGCGGCGCTGGACCTGACGATTACGCCGTATATGGCTGACCAGGAAATGCACACGCTGATCCGGTATTGGGAAGGCGCGGTCCGGGCGCGGGGGACAGTGCAGGGCCGTCGACTTGAAGGCGACGGCTATGTCGAGCTGACCGGCTATGCTGAAAAAAAGGCCGGCTCCAAGATGTTTGGCAGGATGTCATGAGAACGGAGGTTTTTATCCGCCGGGTGCATATTCCCGCGCCAGCGGCTGAGGTCTTTGAGTGGCACGCACAACCGGGGGCGTTCGAGCGCCTCATCCCACCCTGGGAGTCAGTCGAGGTTGTTGCACGCCGCGGTGGTATTGAAAACGGTGGGCGGGTGGTGCTGCGTATGGGACTTGGTCCCTTCTCCCAACAATGGATCGCTGAACATCGTGACTATGAAGCAGGAGTCCAATTCCGAGATGTCCAAATCTCCGGACCCTTTGCCCACTGGGCGCATACCCACCGAGTTGAAGCGGACGGACGAGCAGGCTGCATTTTGGAGGATCGGATTGAATACGCGCTGCCGGGCGGACGCTTGGGGCAGATGCTCGGTGGCGCATGGACCAGGCGGAAATTGGCGCGGCTCTTTACCTATCGGCATGAGGTGACGCGCCAGGACGTGCTCGCCCATGACCATAATCAACAACGCAATCAGTTGAACTATGGAGGAAGACCGATGAAGGTACTCGTCTCCGGTGCAAGCGGTTTGGTCGGCTCCGCGCTTCTCTCTTTCCTGACAACGGGCGGACACAGCGTCACGCGTCTGGTCCGAAAGGACGGGGCAAGCGCGGAGGACGGTGAAGTCGCTTGGTCTCCGGCTGCCGGAACGATTGATCGGGTCGGGCTGGAAGGATTTGACGCGGTTGTCCATCTGGCTGGAGAGAATATCGCCTCCGGGCGCTGGACCCCTGAGCGCAAACGCCGCATTCGGGACAGCCGGGTCAAGGGGACGCAGGTGCTGTGCGAAGCGCTGACACAATGCGCCCAGCCGCCCAAGGTCTTTGTCGGTGCCTCCGCGATTGGGTATTACGGGGATCGTGGAGACGAAACCCTGACCGAAGAGAGCGAGGCGGGGGCGGGGTTTCTGGCCGAGGTCTGTCGTGATTGGGAAGCCGCCGCGGCAGGGCTGACCGATACCGGCATACGGACCGCCCTGCTACGGATCGGCATTGTCCTGAGCCCCGCCGGCGGGGCGTTGAAAAAAATGCTTTTGCCGTTTCAACTCGGCCTGGGCGGCGTTATGGGCGCGGGCACCCAGTATATGAGCGGTATTGCCCTGGACGACGTTATCGGGGTGATACAGTACGCCATAACCAACGACGCAGTCAGCGGTCCGATCAATACGGTTTGTCCCGAGGCCGTGACGAATCGGGAATATACCCGGACGCTCGGCACAGTCCTGGGCCGTCCGACGTTCTTCCCTGTCCCGGCTTTTGCGGCCCGGCTTGCCCTTGGTGAGATGGCCGATGCCCTGCTGCTTGCCAGCACTCGGGTTGAGCCGCGTGTCCTCATGCAGACCGGCTATACATTTCGCCATCCGGAGCTTGAGAGTGCACTCCGGCATGTACTGGGAAAAGAGGCTGGGGCAGGACGGCCCGAGTAAAGGGTGCGGTATGAAGCTGTTTTTTGATCGTATCTTCGTCTTTATAGAGACGCTGGCTGCCGGCGTCTGGATTGGAGCGTTGGCCGGGTTCGGCTTTGCCGTGGCTGGCACGGTCTTTCAAGAACTGCCCACAAGCAATCTGGCTGGAAACGTGAATGCCGCGGTGCTGGCCAAGCTGAACCGCCTCGAATTTATTGCGGCCGCGGGGATGGCCGTGTCGGCGGTGTACTTCTTACTGCGTTCGGACTGGTGGACGGTCGTACGCTTGGTGAAGACGGTGCTTGTTGTGGTTATGGTTGCCACGCTGATCTATTACGTCTTGGTCGTGGGCGACCGATTGGAATATCTGCGGGTCGTAGAGATTCAGGATTTCGATACTTTCGATATGACAAAAAAAGATTTTTGGGACGAGTTTGCGCGGCTGCACGACCGCTACACCCAATTGGTGAAAGCCAACCTGGGTATGGGGATACTGTATCTCTTGCTCTCCGCGTTTGAACGGCGTTAGGGACTATGCTCCCGGCGTGAGGGTGCGAAGTGCGTTCAGGATATTGGCGCGCTTTTGGGCCGGGTCGGTTTCAAATGACTGCATTTGCAGAAAGACCGTGTCTACCCCGTTATCCAGATAGCGCTGCACCTGTGCTCTCATCTCTTCGGGTGAGCCCTGAATAAATAAATCCTGCATGACCTCCGGCGGTACCGCGGCCACGGCAGCCTTGCGGTCGCCGCCGGCCCACGCCTCCCACATGGGACCCAACAGGTCCGTCCGACCCAGCCATTGGTGAAATGCCTTATACACCGGCACATTCAAATAGGTATTGATATGCCGCCGGATGCCGGTCTCAACCGTCTGACCGGGAGGGTCAACGCTGATGAAAATCCGGGCGGTGATTTCCACTTCGTCAGGACTGCGGCCCGCCGCCTGAGCCGCCTCACGCACGACGGCGACCGACTTTCTGACGTCGGTGGCGGAGAGCCAGTTGATAATCGCCCCGTCTGCATACTGACCGGCGATCCGCAGCATCATCGGTTTCAGCGCGCCAACGTGGATGGGAATGGGCCGCTGTGGCGGGCGGCTGAACCGAAAACCTTTGACCGTAAAGGTTGCACCCTCAAAGGTGACGCGCTCCCCGCTAAAGGCCTGGCGCAGGAAGGCCAGCATTTCTCGTACCCGGACTGCCGGACGGGCAAACTTGCCACCGTTCCAGAATTCAACAATCGGATGGGAACCCGCGCCAATGCCCAGACAAAACCGGTTTGGAGCGAGTTCGGCCAGGCCGGCCGCGCTCATGGCCAAGGTTGCCGGCCCGCGCGTATACACATTGGCAATCGCCGTGCCCAGCCGCAGGTCGGTTGCCTGGGCAAGAGTGGCCAGCGGGGCAAAACAATCGACGCCATCGACTTCCATGGACCAGGCGTCGGTATAGCCGGCCTGTTCGGCTTCCCGCGCGATTTCAACATGCTCTGCAAGGCTGAACCCCTCCAGAGGCACCGATAACGACCAGCGTTTCTGACCCATGTATCACTCCGTGGCAAATATCAGGTACCGACCATACCCGTTCAGGCCGTGCTTGTCGAAGCCCGCTGGCCGACGGGTGTCGGTCGGTCAGTCGTGTTCAATCCAGTCAATAATATGCTCTTCAAACGCCTCGGGCGAGGTGGTCTCCTCGGAGATCACTTTGCCCCGGACCGAGATGCCGGCCTGTCGGACGGTCTTGGCGCTGCCGGAGACTAAGGGGTGCCACCAGGCCAGGTCCCGGCCTTCGGCCAGGCGTCGGTACGCGCAGGAGTGCGGCAGCCAGCCGATTTTGTGCAGATTCTTGGGCGAGAGCTGCACGCAGTCGGGGACAAGCTGCGTCCGTTGGTCATACTGTTTGCAGCGACAGCGTTTGAGATCGAGGAGGCGGCAGGCCACATTGGTATAATGAATGGCTCCGGAATCGCTGTCTTCCAGCTTATTCAAGCAGCAGCGTCCACAGCCATCGCACAGAGACTCCCACTCCCGCCGGCTCATGGCGGCGAGTGATTTTGTCTTCCAGAACGGTTTCATGTGGGGGGTGGGGATTGGGGCGGGAAACCACGGGGAGTCTTCTTCCCTCACCCCTAGCCCCTCATCCCTTCTCCTACGGTAACCGGGCGATGATTTTGATCTCGACCAAGGCACCCGGAAATGCCAGCTCGGTGATCCCGATCGCCGTCCAGGCCGGGTAGGGGGCTGCCATGTAGTTGTCTTTGACCTTCATGAAGGCCTGGATGTTTTTTTGCAGATCGACGTGAAAGGTCGTCATCTCGACCACATCGTCAAATGACGCGCCGGCCGCCTCCAGCGTGGATTTGACATGTTCAAACGCCTGGGTGAACTGCGTTTCCGGATCGTCCGAAACCTTATATCCCTCGCCCACCCCGATCTGGCCGGAACAGTAGAGGCGATCTCCATCCTTGATTGCGGGCGCAAAATGAAAATCGTTGTAATAGGCTTCCATTCCCTTTGGGATGACAACATCTTTGGCCATACTGTCTCCTTTCTTTCCGTTATCCGCGTTTGGCTCAGACCTTAGCACCATGTGGAAAGAGTTGAAACGGCTCGTGAGCGCGGGGGCGCTCAATATCATATATCAGGGCGTAGTCCGCTCATCCGACCGGGACGTTGCCCGCAAGCTGGCGGTCCAGAGCAGAACGACACCGCCTGTGATGGCGACATCGGCGATATTGAAAATACCCGTTCGGAGTGAGCCCAGACCGAGGTTCAGAAAATCGATGACCCTGCCGTCGTGCACCAGTCGATCGATCATATTCCCCAGCCCTCCGGCCAGGACACACGAGAGGGCGATGAACGAAAGACGCGGGATCCGCCATTGCACGATGAGGAAGATGGCTAAGCCCAGGAGCAGCACGGCGGTTGCAACGGTGAGCAGCCAGAAGCGCAGTTCGGGCGACAGGCTAGTGCCGAGTCCGAGAAAAGCGCCCTGATTCTCCGCATATTGCAGGCGAACAAGGTCATGCATGAAGGAGATGGGCGGCGTCCCGCGGAGCTGTTGGGCAGCAATCTGTTTGGTGGCTTGATCGCAGCCCACGCCGGTGAGGACAATCAGCACGGCCAGCAGGAGCCGCGCTCGTTTGGTGACGGCTGTCATGCCTCCCCCATCAGCTTCGGTAGCAACGAGACAACAGGCCCGAACCGGAACCATTAGCTGCCGGCACTGATTTGATCGATGATTTTCTGGGCATTGGCATGGCCCTGTTTGGCCGCTTTGCGCAACCAGTCGATGCCCGTGTCATCGTCTTTGGCCACTCCCCGGCCTTCCAGATACATGGCGCCCAGGTTGTACTGCGCGCCGGAATGGCCCCGTTCTGCGGCCTGGCGGAACCAATGGGCGGCTTCCGCATCGTCCTGCTCTGTGCCGCGGCCGGCGAAATAGATGGTGCCGAGATTGAACAGCGCTCCTGGATGGGCCTGGTCCGCAGCTTTGAGATACCAGCCTCTGGCCTTGGTCAGGTCTTGCTCAAGACCGTAGCCGTTATCGTACAACACGCCGAGATTGTATTGGGCCTCAGCATGATTCTCATCAGCCGCGCTCCGCAACCAAATGGCGGCGGTGGCATAATCCTGCTCAACACCGCGGCCTTGGACATAGAGCATACCCAGGCGGTACTGCGCTTTCGTATGCCCGTTCTCGGCCGCTTTTTGAAACCACTTGGCGGCTTCTTGCTTTGCCCGGTCGATTTTTCTTCCGGCGAGATACAAGAGGCCCAGATTATACTGTGAGCCGACATGCCTCTGCTTGGCGGCCCGGCGAAACCATCTGACGGCTTCCTTGGCGTTTTGCTCGACACCATCGCCTTTGACATACATGACCCCCAGGCTGTTTTGCGCCTGGGCGCTGCCGTCTTCTGCGGCTTTTCGGACCTCATCGAGGTCTGCCGCCATGGATTCCGATTGCACGAACGGTTGGAAGAAGAGGCCGAGCGCCCCGAGGACCAGGCCCACCCGAGCGAATCGTCCGAACGTTTTCATAGCGCCTCCTTACGTCACACGCACTACAGATAATCAAAATGAAAGAACGACTCAATATACTCCTGCCCGGCCTGTCAACCTCGTCTCAACTCCCCGGTTCGTTTCTCAGTTTGCATTTTCTCCCTGTCCCCAACCCTCTCCCTCACGGGGGGAGAGGGCCCGGGAGGGGGGCGTTACGCCGGCAGAGGTGCAGGAAGATGTGAAACTGAGACACTACCCAACCCCGGTTCGGTTTGACGGTCGTCTGTCTGGCCGTTAGGCTGCATGCCGTATGCACGAAGATTCGGACGGACGGGGAGAGGCCTGGACGCTACGCGGGCTGCGCGCCCTGTTTGTCCGCGGGGATATTGACGGCTTCTTTGGGCTCTTCATCGACAACCTCTTGCAGCTCATGCTGATCGCCGTGCTGTGTCCGTTGGTCTGCGGTCTGCCCCAAGAGTTGGTGATTGGCCGCATCCTCCCTGGGGCGGCACTCTCCATCCTGTTCGGCAATGTTTTTTACGCCTGGCAGGCCAGACGGCTGATGCTGCAAACCGGGCGAAACGACGTGACGGCTCTCCCCTATGGCATCAATACGCCGAGCTGTTTTGCCTACATCTTTCTCATCATGGGGCCGGTCTATCAGGAAACGCAAGACCCCACTCTCGCCTGGCAGGTCGGACTGTTGGCCTGTCTGCTCAGCGGGGTGATGGAAACGGCGGGGGCTTTTGTCGGTGACTGGCTACGCCGGCATACGCCGCGGGCGGCCCTGCTGACGGCGCTGGCCGGCGTTGCGATCACGTTTATTGCCGTCGGCTTTATCTTCCAGATTTTTGCCCAGCCGCTGATTGCGATCGTGCCGATGATGATAATCCTGACCGCCTACGCGTCACGCCGTGTACTCCCCGGCGGTTTACCCGGTGGCTTGGTGGCCGTGCTGACGGGTGTCATCCTGGCGTGGGGGCTGCGCCTGCTGGGGCTGCCGGTCTTTGAGCCGCCGGCGGAACAGTACGAGTTGACGCTGTATATGCCGACGCCGGTCCCGTCCGACCTCTTTGCCCTGCTGACGAGTGAGCGGGGCTGGCAGTATCTGGCCATTATTTTTCCTATGGGCCTGTTTAATATCATTGGCTCATTACAGAATCTGGAAAGTGCGGAGGCCGCCGCCGATCGCTATGCAACCAGGCCTTCACTGGTCGCCAATGGTGCCGGGACGCTCCTGGCCGCCTTCTTCGGCAGCCCGTTTCCCACGACCATCTATATTGGTCACCCGGCCTGGAAGGCGATGGGAGCGCGAGTCGGCTACTCGGCGATCAACGGGGTGGTCATCTGGCTGCTGTGTCTGATTGGCGGAATGACGGTGATTCTCCACGTCGTCCCGATCGAAGCGACGCTGGGCATTTTGTTATGGATCGGTATCATTATGACGGCTCAGGCATTTCAGGCCGTCCCCCAAGCGCACGCGCTCGCAGTTGCCTTCGGGCTGATTCCCGCGCTGGCCGCCTGGGCGTTGCAGTTGATCGAAACCAGCCTCCGCAAAGCTGGCGCTTCGCTCTTCGACATCGCGCCAAAGTTTGGGGGTGATATCTACATTCACGGCGTGATCGCCCTCAGCCAGGGCTTTCTCCTGAGCGCCATGGTCCTGGCAGCCACCCTGGTCTTTATTATCGAACGCCAATTTCTCAGCGCGGCGGCCTGGCTGCTGGTCGCCGCGGCCCTGTCGTTTGTGGGGGTGATACACGCCTATGAACTGACTCCCGCGGGAGTCCAGAATGCGTTTGGTTTTGCTGCCGCGCCGGAATTTGCCCTCGCGTATGGGCTGAGTGCCGGTCTGCTGGTCATATTCCATCTGACGCAGGACCAGGCAGACGACGCGAAAGCGAGAGGTTGAAGCGGAAGCGGGAACGGCCTGTGTTCAACAGGCAAGAGTACAGTCCATGAGTCAAACGCTGATCAACACCCTCCGCTTTGCCGACCGGCTCAAGGAGGCAGGCTTTGTAGGAGAGCAGGCGGAAGCCCTGGCGCGGGTGCTGTGGGTGACGAGTTGACCGAGCAACTCCCGTCCAAGGCCGACTTCAAGGCCCTGGAGGGACGATTCGAGGCGGTAGAGGCCAAGATTGACGGGTTGCGCTATACTCTCAACCCCGTGTTGGTGCTGGTCGGGCTGCTAGTGGCGCTCGGGCTGGTCAAGCCAGTCTCGAAGCTGTTTGGCTCCTGAAATTGGCGGATCGGCTCGCCGTCTTCACAGTACAGCATCGTAATTTGCTCTAGTAAGATGACAATCGAAAAGATTGCTGACGAGTACGGGGTTTCTGAAGAAGATGTGCGGGCCGTCCTGACCTATGCGAGCGAGTGGATTGAACAAGAAGAATATCACCTAGTAGGCTTTAACCATAGGCATCGGTAAAGGCCTGCCGCTGCTGAGTACTGCCCAGCATGATGAGTTCGCTTTCTTCTTGGAGCCTGGTTGAGGCCGGCGGGTTGGTAACGAGGCTCCCGTTGTGCTGGATGCCGATCACGTTCAGCCCCGTCCGAGCCCCAATGCCGCTATCGGATAGGGTCAAGCCGATCAGCATGTGCGGCAGGGATACCGCGAATAGCTCAACCCCTTCACCGAGAAGTCCTAACGCGCGGCCTTGCAGCAAGGAGAGGGCCTGTTCAATACCCAGAGAAGAGTAGCTCAAGGCGAAGTCTGCGCCGGCCCGGTGAATGGCTTCAAGGTTGCGTTCATGCGTAATCCGGCTCACGATGCGCAGCTCGGGGTTGAGGCGGCGGAAGTAGACCGTGAGGTAGATATTTATGGCGTCGTCGTTCGTGGTCAGGAGTACGGCCGGGGCATCCTGCAAGCCGGCGCGCATCAGGAGTTCTCGGTCGGCAGCATCGCCGATAAAGAGCTGATCCGGGATAGGCGCGATCCGCTCCCGCAGCACTTCGTCATGCTCGACCAGATGAACCGGGATCTCCTTGCGTTTCAGGGCCTCGGCAGCGGCACAGCCGACCTTGCCCCCCCCAATGACCAGGACCGGACTATAATTGGTATCGTAAATGACAAGCAGAGTGTCGAGTTCCAGCATTTGTTCTTCCGAGCCGACAACGACCATGACGCTGGTATTGGACAGGTAGGTATCTGGGGTCACCGGCAATAAACGACCCCGTTCCCAAATCCCGACAATATTGAGACCGATGACTTCGCGGAGCCGTGTTGCACGGATCGTCCGGCCAGCCAGGGGGGTATTGTGGACAGGAAACTCTGCAACTTGGAGATCCCGAAAACTGCCGATCACATGGGCCTGGGCGTGACCGATGTTAATGCGGTTGGCGAGACGTTCTCCCAGGCGCTGCTTGAGGGGGACCACGTGCGTACAACCGCTCAATTCGAGGATGTCAACAGAGTCTTTTTCCTCAACCGTTGCCATGATGGGGACATCCGGTGCAACCTCTCGAACGTTCAGGGCAATATTCGTGTTGACGGTGTCCGCACTGTTCGCAACGATCAACCGTGCTTGCAGAGCCCGGACTCTCGTATACGTCTCACGACTATCGATCTCACCAGCAATGACCGAAATGCCGTCCTCATACATGTGCGCAGCGGTCGTTGGGTCGGGTTCAAGAACATAATAGGGAATGTCTTGGAGGTGCAGTTGTTCAATGAGACCGGGAGCAATGGCGTCGTAGGTACAGATGATCACATGTCCCTGGGTATCGGGCAGTACTTCGCGCGGAGCCTGGAAGCGTATCTGCGCTTCCAGCCAGGGCGCGTAAAAGAAGCGAATAAAGGTAAAGGGCAGGACGATGAGCAGCAGGACAATCCCGGAGAGGAGCACCACAATGCTGAAAAGCCGCCCAATATCGCTGTGAAAAGTAATGTCACCAAAGCCCAGCGTGCTCATCACCGTCAGGGTCCAATAGAAGCCAGTCAGCCACGAATGATTCTGCCCTTCCGCGTGCAGCATGATCACGTGGAAGAGAACCGAGAAGAGCAGAATAATGCCGAACAGAAAGGCGGTAAATTTGAGGAGCGCGCCAATATTCCGGCGCGTTGCCGGCTCATTCAGAAAATAGGCGAGTTGCGTGCCGAGCAGCTTCATGGGAGATTTCAACCAAGCAAAAGACCGGGGGGGGCGTCAAGGGCTGGTGGTGAGGCAGGAACGCGCCTGTGAGTCGCCCGTTTGTGCGGGAGATGCGCCCATGCAGATAAAGGGGGCGGGCCACGCCGTCCCTGGGGATCGATCAGGTGCGGAGAGCTGGAGTTTTACGGCGCCTGCACGAACTCAATATCAATCGTGATCTTGACCTCTTCGCCAATCGCAACCCCGCCCGATTCCAAGACCGAGTTGTGTGTGAGTCCATAGTCAGTCCGATTGATCGTTGTAGTGGCAGCCCCGCCCAGGCGGCTCTTGCCCCAGGGGTCTTTTATGGCTTTAGGCGAGCCGGTGACATCGAGCACGACCTCTTTTGTCACGCCCATGAGGGTCAGGTCCCCGGTGACCTGATAGGTGTTGTTCTGTACTTTTTTGACGGCCTTTGATTTGAAGGTAATAGTCGGATGCTTGGCAACGTCAAAGAAATCCGAACCCCGCAAATGATTGTCACGCTTCTCGTTGCGAGTGTTGACAGATGCCACCTCAATTGTGGCTTCAACCGATGACTGGCTCATATCGTTCTCGTTTATTATCGCGGTCACGTCGAATCTATCGAATGTTCCGCGCACAGTGGAGACCATTAAGTGACTTACGGCAAATTGTACGCTGGCATGCGTCGGGTCACTCTTCCAGGTTGCGGCCTGGCTCAGACCCGGAACCATGAGTACGATGCCGGCCAGTGCTGCCACAATCATTCGTCGCATAGACTGCTCCTTCTTCTCAGAAAATTCCCTACCAAGCCCGAATACGGGAAGCAATCCCATGTCCTCGCCAACGCCAGGTACAGCCAGATACAGATAGTGTCAGCCCGGCGACCAGCTTGTGTCCCAGCCTCCACCCAGCGCCGTATATAAGGCGACAACGTGAGAGGCAAGTGCGGTTCGGCTCTGGGCAGAGGCATCCTGGGCAGTGTGGAGCGCGCGTCGGGCCAGGGCGACGCTCAGATAATTTTCCAGGCCACTCAGATAGCGATCAGTGGCAATCTCGACTGCATCGGTGTGCGCAGCGACCGATACGGTCAGCCAGTGCTGGCGGACTTGCTCTTTGCTGTACGCCACGAGGGCATTCTCAACCTCTTCGAGCCCGGTGAGAATCACCCGCTCATAACGGGCGAGGGCCTGTGCTTGGCGCGCGTCCTGCACCTTGATGGCAGCCCGTATGCGGCCGGCGTCGAAAACCGGCCAGCTCAGCGCAGGGCCGGTGGCCCAGGACAGACCCGTACGTTTGGCCAGATCCGTCACATCCAATCCCTGCGTCCCCAATCGTCCGGTCAAGGTCAGCCGAGGGAAGAGGTCGGTGGTGGCCACCCCGACCCGCGCGGTGGCCGCCTCCAGTTCACGTTCAGCCTGCCGAATATCGGGCCGCCGGCGCAAGAGCTCGGACGGCAGTCCGATATCATTGGCAAGGGCGGCATGCGGGATCGGATGGTCCTGGGAGAGGAAGGAAGTGAAAGTAGTGGGCGGCTCGCCCACCAGGATGCTCAGACGGTGGAGGGTCTGTTTGACTGTGGTTTGGAGGGGTGGGACCTGGGCACGGATATTCGCCAGCAGGGCCTCGGCCTCGGCAGCGTCCAGGGCACTCGTCAACCCGGCTTGATAGCGGGCCTGGGTGACCTCGACCGAATCCTGCTGAGCCTGAATATGCTGCTCGGCAATACGGAGTTGCTGTTGCGCGCCGCGGAGTCCAATATAGTTGCGTGCGATCTCGGCCAACAGCGCTATCAGCACAGCGCGACGGTGTTCTTCCGCCGCGCTGATATCGGCGCTCAGCGCCTGCTCGGCCCAACGCAGACGACCAAACAGATCAATCTCCCAGCTTGCGTCCAGGCCCATCTGATAGAAGTTCCGTTCTTGTCCAAAGCCCAATGACGTCCCAACCGGACTCTCGCTATTGTCCGTGCGGGTGGACTCGTCATCGAGAAAATCGGACGACAGTGAGGTGGTCGTGCGGCTGCTCAGACTGCGCGTATACGACGTGGCCGAACCGAGGCGCGGCCAGCGGGCGGCCAGGTTGACCCGCCGTGAAGCGCGCGCCTCCTGAATCCGTGCGGTGGCTTCCTGGATGTCTCGATTGTGGTTGATCCCCCGTTCGATCAGGGCCTGGAGCGTGGCGTCCTGAAAGGTTTTCCACCAGCGCGCAAGCGCTACCGGTTGCGCGCTGTCGGCTGGTTCGGGCCGTTCACTCCACGTCTCGGGAAGCGTGACCGAGGCGACTGGTCGTTTTGGGGTCACCGTGCAAGCAGTGACCAGGAAGAGGAGGAAGGGGAGGGCCCAGGCTGAGGAGGGACGCCGGCGCCGCCTCGTTTCCGGTGGACTCCAGTCAAGGAGCGGGAGCCACGAAACGGCCAGCCTCCGGGGTCGGGTCAGCGTCCTCTTCATACCGTTTTCCTTATCACGCGCTCGGGTCCTATAAAGCGGCACTCTTGCTTGCCGTGCGGGCAACGACCTCCTGGTCCTGCTCGTCTTCCATCAAATTCACTCTTGGAGGGATCATATTGATCCCCAGCCGCTCGCCCACATAGGTCACAAACAGATAGACCACGGGAATGACGAGCAGGGTGAAGGCGGTGGAAAAGGCCAGCCCGCCAACCACCGCGGCACCAATCGGGCGGCGACTCTCCGCACCCGCTCCAGTGGCCAGGACGAGCGGTAAGGCCCCAAAGATAGAGGTAGCGCTCGTCATCAAGATAGGGCGTAAGCGACTGCGTCCCGCGGCCAGCACCGCGGCCAGCAACTCGGTGCCACGCGCCCGCGACTGATTGGCAGAGTCCACCAGGAGAATCGAGTTTTTTGTCACCAGACCGATGAGCAAAATAATGCCAATCTGACTGTAGAGGTTCAGCGTGTGGCCGGTCATAAAGAGCACGAATAAGGCCCCGAAGAGTGCCAGGGGCAGGCTACCGAGTATGGTCAGGGCATGAAAGAAGTTTTCAAACTGGGCCGATAAGACGAGATAGATGAAGACCAGCGCAATAAGAAAAACAATATAGATCTCGGCCGAGGATTCCACAAACTCGCGCGCGCTGCCGCCCAGAGCGGTCGTAAAGCCGGCGGGCAGGACCTCGTCCGCAATGTGTTGCACACTGGTCAGCATTTCGCCCAGGGTCGCCCCAGGGGCCAGGCTGCCCGTGATCGTAGCCGAGCGCTGGAGGTCGTAGCGGTTGAGTCGGGCCGGAGCAATACCGGGCGCGGCGTGAACCAGGCCGGACAACGGTACCATCGTCCCGGTCCGGCTGCGGACGTAAATCTCTCCGATCTGGTCGGGCAGGCTCCGAAAGTGCGACGCCAGCGCGGTCACCACATCGTACTGCTTGCCGCGCATAATGAATTCATCAATCTTGGCCTGCGACAGGAGAAGCTGCAAACTCTGGGCCACGGTGGAAACGGGCACACCGAGGTCGGCGGCCCGGTCGCGGTCAAAGATGATGTCCAGTTGGGGATTGTTGAGCCGCAGGTCGCTGTCCACGTTAATCAGGCTCGGGAGCTGGCGCACCCGCTCCAGCATGGTGCTGACCGTCTGGGTAAATTCTCCTTGGGTCGCGGCGGCGTTCTTGAGGATGAATTCCAAATCATTAATGCTGCGCTGGTTGAGGGACGGGGGGTTAATCGGAAAGACCAAGGCTCCGGTCAGGGCGAAGAATTCGGGAAAGAGCTGGGCGACAATGGCCTGCTGTGCGACGCTGCGTTTTTCCCAATCGGTCAGGCGGGCGAAGACGATGCCGTCGCTGGTATTGGGCGGCCCGCCAATAGAGAGCCCGATGGCTTCGAAAAACGCCTCGACCTCCGGAATTTGTTGGATGCGTTTTTCCACCCGTTCCAGGGTCTGGGCAGTATAGGCCAGGGTCGAGCCCTGGGGTGCTTTAATCACCGTGATAATCCGCCCCCGGTCTTCGATGGGGACCAGGGTAGAGGGCAGGGCTTGCAGCAGCAGCAGGCCGAAGCCTATGGTCGCTACAAGCAGCAAGCCCATGGACGGGCGATGGTAGAGGGCCCAGCGGAGTGCGCTCTCATAGCCGCGGTTCAAGCTGGCGAAGAAGGGCTCAAGCACATAGTAGAGGCGTCCGTGAACCGCCCGAACAGTCAAAAACTGGGAGCACAGCATGGGCACCAGGGTCAGGGCGACAAAGGTTGAGATGAGGACGCTGGCGGCCATGGTCAGGGCAAACTCGCGAAAGAGACGGCCCAAGTTACCAGTCAACAGGGAGAGAGGAATAAGGACGGCAACCAGAGCAATGGTCGTGGCAATGACGGGAAAGCCGACTTCCTTTGCCCCACGGCGGACGCTGACTTGGCGCGTTTCGCCGAGTTCTTGTCGCCGGTAGACATTCTCCATCACCACAATGGAGTCGTCGACCAAGAGCCCGATGGCCAGGACCAGGGCGAGCAGGGTGAGGACGTTGACCGAAAAGCCGAGGACAAGCATGACGGCAAAGGTGCCGACCAAGGAGACGGGAATGGCAATCGAGGAGATCAGCGTCGTCACTGCTGAACGGAGAAAGACCAGATTGACCACTACAACCAGGACAAAGACCACACCCAGCGTAAACCACACCTCTGCGAGAGAGGCTCGCACAAAGATCGTACTATCGACCGCCACCCGGAGATCGACCCCGTCCGGTAGGGCCGCGCGGATGGCCGGCAGGCTGCGACGCACGGCATCCGAGACTGCGAGCTGGTTTGAGCGTGACTGTCGGACGATGCCGGCGCCGACCGTCGGGCGGCCGTTGAGGCGGGTGAGCACATTATAATTCTCGGAGCCCAGTTCGGCCCAGCCAATATCCTTGAGGCGTACCCGGGTCTCGCCCTCCTCGCGGATGATGAGGTTTTCGTACACGCTCGGGTCATCAATCTGGGCATCGGCCAGAACGGTAAATTTCCGGGTAGTGCCCTCGACCTCGCCGGCTGGAACCTGGAGATTGTTCTCAATAATGGTGCGGTGAATATCGGCCGGGTCCACGCCGTGCAACGCCATTTTTGCCGAGTCGAGCCAAATACGCATGGCGTATTTCCGCCCGCCGATAAACACCTCGGCCACCCCCGGCAGAATCTGAAGCGGCGGCTTGACAATGCGGTCCGCAATATCGGTCAGGTCTTCTGTCGAGTACGCCTCGCTCTGCAAACCGAGCCACATAATCGGGAAGGTATTGGCCCCGGACTTGGCGACAATCGGCCGCTCGGCTTCCTCTGGAATATCGTCAAACGCGCGTTGGATCGCGTTGCTGACATCGGTGACTGCCAGATCGATATCGCGACCGGCAACAAACTCGACCGTAATCGAACTGCGACTGAAGCCGCTAATCGACGTGATATTGCGAATCCCCTCGACGCCGTTGAGGGACTGTTCGAGCGGCTCGGTGATGGTGCTCTCGACCGTCGTCGGGTTGGCTCCAACATAGATCGTGGTAATCGAGACAACCGGGTTGTCGACGTCGGGGTATTCTCGGACCGGGATGTATAAAAAGGCGGCAATCCCAGCCAGGACAATGAGCAGGCTCATCACCGTTGCCAGAACCGGACGGGTAATGCACAGATCGGAAAGAATCATGGGTTAAAAATCACACGTCGTCAGCAGCGCCGAGCTCGCCCCGAGTGCAAGGTTGGTGTTCTCAACCGGCTCATACGGGGTCGGCTGTACCCTGTCTCCGGGTCGCAGTTTCTGGTGCCCGGCAACAATGATGGTATCCCCGGGCTTGAGCCCACTGAGAATCTCAACCTGCTGCAGGGCAAATTGTCCGAGCCGGACGTGCTGACTCGTAACCCGCTTATCGTCTTGAAGCGTATATACGAGTCGCTTCGTCCCCTGTCGAATAATAGCCTCCAGGGGAATGGAAAGCGCGTCTGAGACCGCGGCAACTTCGAGACGTAAGGCTGCGGCCATACCGGGCAAAAGCGTTCTTTCCTCGTTCGGGACAACGGCCTGTACCGTGACCGACCGCGTGTCCGGATTGAGGAAGGGGTCTATCACGCTGACGGTTGCCGTGAACCGGCTGGTACACTGACCGGCCACCCCGCGAATGAACTGGCCGGTTTTGAGGTCCGGTACGTAGTGCTGCGGCAGGCTGAAGACCAGGTGCAGGGGATGAACCTGGGTGATCCGGACCACGGCGTCGCCGGGCTCCAGATAGGTGCCCAGGCTGACTTGGCGCAGCCCCAGGCGGCCGGTGAAGGGGGCGCGGATGGTCATTTTACGTAAGATTGTTTGCGCCTCGTCCAACTCTCCTTTAGTCGTTCGGACCGCCGCCTGCGCGTTGTCCAGCGCTTGTTGGGAGCGCGCTCTAGGCGGTAGCTTGGTGAGCCGTTCTAACGTCGCCCGGGTGTTCTGATACTGGGCCCGGGCCACGTCAACCGCGGCCTGTGCCTCCGCGGCATCGATACGCGCCAGGACGTGGTCCTGATGAACTTCCTGTCCTTCTGGGATATCAAGAAAGACGATCTTGCCGCTCCGGTCGGCGGTCACCTGGGTGGTCTGCGGGCTCTCAAGCCCGCCAACCGCCGGAATCGTGCGCGGCAGGTGCTGCGCCTTGAGTGTCAGCGTCTGTACGGGGATCGGGGGCGGTGTCCGGCTGGGCGACGGCTCTACGGTTTTTTGACAGGCCCCGAAAAGAAGGCAGCCGAACACCACGAACACCAGAACGGGTGGATATCCAAACAGCGCGAGTCTAGGAGAGTGCTGATGAGTGTAACGGGTATCCATGAGTGATTGCCCGGAGAGACTATGCCGCGAGAGAGGAGAGGTGTGTTCGGTATATGTCCCGCATAATCTCCCGCTGCGTTTCTCAGCATGGCATAAACACGGGGGCGAGTCACTACGATTGAGTCGGGCTGGAGGCTATTCGGAAGCAAGTGATGCTATTGAATAGCCAGTAAGGAGGATTTTTGATGCAGTGTGTCTACCCCTGCAACTTCGCGCCTGAGGAAGATGGCGGTTTCGACGTCTCTTTTCCCGATGTCCCGGAGGCGCTGACCTGCGGCAACAACCGGGCGGAAGCCCTTGCGATGGCCGAAGACGCGCTCACCGTCGCCTTGGGCGCATACGTTGACAATCGCCAGAACATTCCGGTTCCGAGCGTAGCTGTTGCCGGGCAGGAGTTTATCCCGGTGCCAGCGATGGCCGCCGCCAAGTTGGCGCTGTACACGGCTATGCGGTGCCAGAACATCTCCAATGTTGCGCTCGCCAAACGTCTGGACGTGAGTGAGGGCGCTATCCGCAAGCTGCTCGATCTTGATCATCGCTCCCATATTGACAGCGTGGAGAGGGCGCTCCACGCTGTCGGTCGCGGCTTGGTGGTCGGAGACCGGGTAGCTGCCTAGGCACTTTCCCGCCGCCCCAGCCTCGGCCAATCGTAGGCAAGGTGATGTTTTTTTCTCTCAGCCCAGATAGCGGTACACCGTCTCGGCAATACACACGGGTTTCTGGCCGTTTTCGACTTCAAACGACAGCCCTAAAGTCACTTCCTGTCCGTCTCGAACAGGGGTGACACGCCGCACGCTGGCCCGTAGTCGCACCCGCTTGCCAATGCGCAGCGGCGCGGGAAAGCGCAGGCGATTGATCCCATAGTTCATGCCGAGCCGAGCCCCTTGCAGATACCAGATCTTTTTCAGCAGCCCCGGGGCAAGGGCCAGGATAAAATAACCGGGGGCCACCGTCCCGCCAAAGGGTGACTCTTTTTTCGCTCGCTCCACGTCTTCGCAAAACCACTGATGGTCCTCGGTTGCCGCGGCATAGGCATCGACGGCCCGCTGCGTGACGAGAACCCAGTCCGACACGCCGACTTCCTGACCGACCAGAGTGGGCAGGTCTCGGAGGAGAATCCGCTTGGCTGTCATAAAGCGCACCTTAAAACCAAGCTCTCTGTATAGATCGATAGCGCGTTTTACCACAAGCGATTCCAAACGCTTCGGTTGATCCCGCCTCCCTCGCCACGACACTTGGCCTGACCCGTGCCGAACGCCTTCGCCGTAGGCCACAGCGTCTGGGACATTGCCACTGCGACGTACAGGAGGCAAGCGTCGGTGCGCTGGCACATCAGGCAGATGTACGCCAAGCTGAGCATCTCCAAGCAGACCGCCTTGGTACGGCTGGTACTGACCGCCACCGGAATTCCGTTGCCGCGCGCCTGAGCACGCTGCCTTGTTCGCCCTCACCCTGCCCAACTGTCTCCCGCCGCAAAACACTTGCTCCTTTCGTTTACCTTCGAGAGAAGATGAGCTATCCTACGCTTCGTTCATGAGATTCGATTGGGATCCCACGAAAGCGGCGGAAAATGTAGCGAACCATGAGGTGCCTTTCGAAGAAGCGCAGTCCGTCTTTGGCGATCTCTTGGCCACGACCATTGCAGACCCTGACCATTCTCTCGGCGAGGAGCGATTTCTTACAACGGGCCTTTCTCGACAGCAACGGCTGATCATTGTGTGGCACACCGAAGAGGAGGACGTGATTCGCATTATTGGGGCGCGGGAAGCAACGCCACACGAGCGGAGGATTTATGAGTCAGGCGAATAAGACAATGGTAGACAAACAGATGCGAGCAGAATATGACATTCGTGGTGGGGTACGCGGGAAGTACTACGAACGGTATCGGCAGGGGACAAACGTCGTGGTGCTTGAGCCTGATATTGCAGCAGTATTTCCTAATTCAGAATCAGTGAATCAGGCGCTCCGCCTGCTGATTCGGGTCGCACGGAAACAAGTAGCGGAAGCCATATCTTCCGCGTGACCGGCGGTGGTCTAGCGGTTAGCTGCTGGCGTGACATCACGCCGGCTCCCATTGGTAGCGCCCGCGTATTGATTCCACCTACGTGGCAAAACCACTGGTGGTCATCGGTTGCCGCGGCATAGGCATCGACGGCCTGTTACCAGAAAAAACTGAAAAGCAGGAGAAGGTAAAAGGTCTTGCTCTCTTTTCCTCGGATCGTGTGACCCATACAAGCCGGCATAGAGTTCGGCCAGCGTCACCACGGAAATCGCCAAGCTCCCGTCTTCAAGCGCATTGAGGCGTTTAACGATAGCTTGGCGCCCCTTGAAATAATAGACCACCCAGTCTGTATCAATGAGATCTGTGAGACTCACAGTTCTGGGGCCGGACGGGAGGGACGCAAGCGCAGGGCGTAAATTTCTTTAATCATGGTATCTGTATCCAGGTCCTTCCACGCTCCGGCGGCTCGCCGAAACGCTTCTTTGCGTCCCTGTACGGATTCAGGCCTGCCATTTGCTTCGGGCGAGCGTTCCAGATAGCCATCCACGGCTTCCCGCAGTGCTGTGGAGAACTCTTTACCGCTCTCAGCGGCGAGTGTATTCAGCACTGCCAGGTCCGCTTCACTCAAGCGAATACCGTGCGGGTCAACGGCCATACTGTCCCCTTTGTTTCGCTACTGTACTGTCAATCCCGACAGGCAGCAAGCTGTCATGGCGAGACCCTCAGACTGATACCGGCGATACTGATTCCAGCACATGCGCGCTCGCGGTCTAGGGTCGGAGCAGGATGCGACTGCTTGTTGTCCCTGCGCGAATGCGCTGAAAGACTTCGTTGACCGCATCCAACGGCGCTTCTTCCGTGTCGAGATAAATGCCGAGGCGAGCAGCCGCATGATACGCCGCCTCCAGATCGTTCCGTGAGCCCACAAACGAACCCCGCACGGTTATTTCCTTCATAATCAACGAAAAAATCGGGATCGGGAGGTCGGCGACCGGCCGGCCCACGGCCACGAGAGTTCCCTTGCGCCGCAGAGCGTGAAAGTAGTGGACAAAAGGCTCCACCTTTGTGCTATTGCCGAGCGCCGCATGGACTCCGCCGATGTGTTTGCGGATGTATTTTGCAGGATCATTCTCCCTGCTATTGACGTTCACCTCCACGCCATTGCCACGGGCGATATCGAGGGCCTCGTCATGGGCACTGACGGCAACCACCCGCAGGCCAAACGCCTTGGCGTATTGGACCGTGTATTGGCCGACTGCGCCCAAGCCAAACACGGCACACCACTGGCCGGCCTCAAGCTCGGCCGCCTTGAGAGCGCCCCAGGCCGTCACCCCGGTGCAGGTCAGGTGAGCGGCCTGTTCCACGCTCAATCCGTCGGGAATAAGACCAACGTAGTCGGCGTCGGCTTTGACGTATTGGGCGTAGCCGCCATCAACCTGAAACCCGGTCAGAACGACAGCGCTGCACAGCATATGCTGGCCGTTAAAACAGTATTCACAGTGTCGGCACGAGCGGTGAATAAGCGGCACCCCGACCCGGTCGCCGACAGCAACACGAGTGACATCTGCGCCAACCGTTTCGACTGTGCCTGCGCCTCGGTGGCCCGGAATGCGCGGCAACTGCGGCAGGGCTGGAGTGGGGAAATCGCCGGCATGGGCGTCGATGTCTCCGTTACATACACCGCTGGCTTCGATTTTGACCAGAATTTCCCTCGGTCCCGGCTCTGGGATAGGGACATCTTTCACCACAAGCGGTTGCCCAATCGCTTCTATGACGGCAGCTTTCATGCGGTCTCCTCTTGTGAAAATGTTTCGCCCGCCTGAAACTCGGGCTTGGCACTCCGAAAGGTCTCGATCCAACGGAGGACCGTTTCCTTCGTCGTGCCCGGCGCCTTCTCATTCGCCACCCATCCCGTTCCTCCCCAACAACACAGGACAACAACCCCCAAAAGCTTTTCCTTGGGCATTATATACGTGGTGCTCCACGCATCCCGTTCTGCCGTGCGGCGCGGGCGCGATTCCCAGCCCGCAAGATGTTCAGCGCCGCATTGACAGCGCGGTCCATGCGCAGCCCACAGACCGGACACTGGTAGCGTTCGGACCGACCAAGGGCCGGCCGGGCGCCACACCGGGAGCAGGTTTGCGATGTATAGGGCGGGTTGACTATCACGAGTTGCCGCCCGGCCCCCGCTGCCTTGTACGTCAACTGGGGTCGGAGCCATCCCCACGTCTGGGCGGGGATGGCCGGATTGCGGCCGCTTTGCTGGGCGACGGGCGGGCCCGGCTCTTCTCCGGTCCCTTGGGCCGAGCGCGGCAGGGGCTGCACCGGTCGTTGCTTGACCGCAAGCCGGCCAAACCGCTGCAGGAGAGCCGTGGTGAGGCGGTGACAGGCATTCCGGTTGCGGACGTGCTGCCGGCGACGGCGCCGCGCGAGCTGCCGGCCCTGCTTCCAGTGCGTCTTCGATCCTTTGCGACAGCGGCTCACCCGGCGGTGCTGCCGTGCCACGGCCTCATCGTCAGGCTCAGCCCGGTCGATCGTCTCCCCCGTCGAGCGCGTCAGGCGGTGGCGCACGCCCATGGCAATGTCGCCGGCAGCGCGGCTGGCAGGAAGCGGGAGCTTCTCGACGGCATAGACGAGATCCACGGTGCAGCCGGCGGGCCGGCGGACGATGCGGAGGGCCTTCAACTGCTGGCTGGCCGGCAGGGGGCGCGCGGGGCGCCTCTTGACCACGGGACAGCCTTTCAGTTTGACAATCCAGTGCTGCCCCCGCCGTTGCACCATGCCCGGCCGCGGCACGGCACTGGCGAGACACGGAAAGCGCTGCCACGGTTTGAACCGGGGGAACCCGGGGGTCTCCCCGGCCTTCACGCGGCGGAAGACCGCATTCATCGCCCGATCTAATCGGCGGCGCACCCCCCGCCCGGCTTGCACATCCTGGTTCCCCCAGCCTTCGGGGTCCTCTCGCCGTATCTGGGTCAAGCTCTTCATCTGCTCGTACAGGCTAATGGAGGTGCCCGCCTTGCGGTACGCTTCAATCCGTTCCTCTAGCGCGGCATTGTAGAGGGTGCAGAGGGAGCGCGCAGGAGAGTATCGAGGCGGTCGTACCCCGCCCGTGAACCATATCCCCGCTCCTGAAAAGTTGTGTGAAACAGGGGAACAGCCCAGCTGACGCAACTTTATGTGTCAAGGAGCCCCTTGTCTATCATTCCCTCTTCTTTCCAGTTATTCCCTGTCCCCTCATCAGACGGACCGGGGCTCGACATTCAGGCCGCTCAGGCTCTCGGACCGATTGAGACGAATCCATTGGGACTTCTATACGTGATGATCCTGCGGTAGGGTAAAGTTCCATGCACCGCACCTACGAATCCCGTTGTTTGCCGACAGGCCGGCAGAGCCGCGCGCTTGATGACCTCTTGGAGCTGACGCGCCAGCTCTACAACGCCGCCTTGCAAGAGCACCGGGCTGCCTACCAGAAGGGAGGGAAGTCGGTTTCCTATTTCGACTGGCGTTTCAGGGGTTCTTCCGGCGCGTGCCGGAGCACGCGGCCCGTGTGGGCTATCCGCGTTTCAAGAGTAAAGACCGACACCGGACCTTGCAGCTGGGGGCGAACTATCATCTGAAACCCATGAAAGGACAAGATGGCCAGCCCAACGGTTGGGCAACCATCCAGTTCAAAGGACTTTCCGGCAAGATTCGGGTCTGGCTGCAGCGCCCGCTTCCTGATGCGGTCGCACAGAAAGCGGCCCGCCTCGTGCGGGCTACACAGGGCTGGAAACTCACCTCATATTGGCACTGCCCGACATCCCCCTGCAGGCGCCGACAGACGCCCTCGGCATTGATGTGGGGATTGCCAAGTTCCTGACGACTTCTGAGGGGGATTCAATACCGAAGCCTCGCCTCTTGGAGAAGAAACTCAAGGCATTGCGTCGGGAGCAGCGCAACTTGGCCCGGAAACGGAAGGGCTGTGGGAACCGCGCCCGGCAGAAGCAGGTCGTCGTCCGACTGCATGAGCAAGTGAAACACGCACGGGCCGATTTGCACTGGCAGACCGCTGCCCGGTTGGTGGCCCAAGGCAAGAAGATCGTCGTTGAAGACTTGAACATTCGCGGCTTCGCCCGTGGGCGGCTGAGCCGACAGATTCAGGATGTGGGCTGGGGAGCCTTTCTCCGCCGACTGGCAAGCACGGCTGAAAGTGCTGGCGTGCCATTGGTGAAAGTGCATCCCGCCTATACCTCGCAAGACGGTAGCGGCTGCGGGGAGCGGGTGCCGCAACCGCTTCGCGTGCGGGTCCATCAGTGTCCGGCCTGTGGGTTGGTCCTGGGATCGGGCCCACAATGCGGCCGTGAATATCCTGCGGGCCGGGGATGGTCCGCGAGGCGCGAAGGCTGACACTGGTCGGCTTGGCCTGCAAATACAAGGATCGGCTTGTATATAATCCCCAATCCATTTACCACCACAGCCCGCCATCGAGATAGTCCCAGACAAGAGCGGCGCCGATACGGTAATGAAAGGGGTCCGTCCCGGCTATGGGGATTTGGGCGCCAATACGCAAGGCAACATGACCGCGAAAGCGCAGGCCGGTATAGAGTTGAGGGGTCAAGAGGAGCACCCCATTACTCTCACCTTGCAGGTGATGACGAAACTCGACCTCCAGGCTGGGAACGAGGGCGCGCCTCAATAGTGAGGTCACATAACTTCCGGCGATCCGATAGCGCATTTGCCGATCCGCCCGGCCCTCGTCGAGCGGAAGAACTGCTTGGATCTGGTTTTGGAACACGAACTGGCGCAGCGCAATCCCACTCAAAAAGGAGGGCTCGAACGTGAACGTGCCATCGCCAAGTCCTCGGTCTCGGTCGCCTGAAGGAACAACCACTTCGAGAGCGGCGGCCGTCAGCGCCCGCTTTTCCGTGTGGGTGGACAGGATGTGTTTGTACTCGAGTGACAGGTCGCCCGGACCCGCGGTCGTCTTCTCGCGTGTTTCTTTGACAGTATAGGGCAGGCTGAATTCCCACTGGCCGCGCGCACCAAGCCGTTGCTCATACGAGAGCGTTGTTGTCCACTTTTTTGTCCCGTGCTTGCCTTTGATGAATTCCTGTTTGAGCACCACTTCATCTTCTGGAAATGCTTTGGACGTAAAGAGGGCTTTGCGGAAATTCAGGTCGTCGGGCGGCCAGCCCTCTTCCTGACAAAAATTGCGGACATAGGTGAGGACAGTCCGAATTTCTTCCTGACTGAGGGCTTCGCCAAAGGAGGGCATGTGATCCGAGAGTCCCATGAATGCGCCGCCATTGGTGATGACATCGGTCCAGTCATTTGTGGGTTCGCTACTGCTGAACGAGCAGTCCGTAAAATCCGGCAGCGGAACGGTCAGGCCAGTGCCTTCAGGCGACCCCCGCCCATCTTTGCCGTGACAGCTTGCACACTCCCTTGCATACAGGGCTGGTCCGTCGAGGGGCGCGGACCAAACCGTCCCCCCGAGGAGAAGGATCAAGACGCTGCCGAGGCCTAATCTTCGTCCGAGGCATTTCCCCATCATGAGAACCCACTTTCTAGCATACCCAGGCTATCCAAGGGGGTCGGCCGGGTGTATATCAGGGCCATAACGAAGCGCCAGTGAGGCCGTGTGCAGCCTCGCCGGAGGAAGACCGACAACTCCATGAAGGGGGAGATATGCAAACACCTGGGATGTTGCTGTTCACAGGATCGGCTAGCGTGACGCTGGGGCGTGCAACCGAATATGCAAAAATGGCCGAGGAGCGTGGCTTTCGGAATTTCCTGGTCACCGAAGCCGCCTCAGACGCCTTAGCGCTCACCCAACATCTGGCGAGTGTGACTTCCCGGATTCAGGTCGGCACCGCGATCTTTAATATTTTTTTCACCCACCCCTCCAAGCCGCGCTGCACGCGTTGACGATTGATGAGATCGCCCCTGGCCGCCTCTTTCTGGGGCTTGGAACGAGCCATGCAGCCCTGAACCAAGCGTATGGCCTGCCTATGGACAAACCGCTGACGGCGCTGCGCGCCTATATCGGCGAGCTGCAAAGTGTCTTTCATGGCGATCATCCCGGACTGTCTCAGCTCGGAGCCGCGGGCCTGTCAATCCCGAAGGCCGAACGAAAAATCCCGATTTATCTGGCCGGTGTATCGCCTAAGAGCATTTAGCTGACCGGCGAACTCGCTGACGGGAGTATCCTGGCCCAATACGGTCCGACGATGTTGAAAGAAATTGTTGACGGTGTTGCGGCCGGAGCGGAGAAAGCCGGTCGTTCACCACGGGACGTCGAGATTGCGCCGATTGTCCACTGCTGCGTGTGTGAAGATCGTGGCCTTGCGCTCCGTTCGGTGCAACAGCAGTTGGCCTTTTACGGCCAGATGCCATTTTACAATCGAATTTTTGCTCGGCACGGCTTTGAACAGGAAGCGGCCCAAATCATGGATGCCGCGCTCAGGGGAGACCAGTCCGGCGCGGCTGATGCCGTGTCCGAACGCATGGCAGCCGAATGCGCTCTTGCGGGTACTCCGCAAGAGTGTCGAGACCAGGTTGAAGCTTTTGAAAAGGCCGGGGCAGCGCACTCCATTCTCTATCCGATGGCCATAGATGGAGACATGGACCACAGTGTCCGGGCCGCACTAGACGCATTCGCGCAGTAGTCCGTAGGTCGGATTCGCGCAGCGTAATCCGACAAGTGCGGCGTGTCGGGTTACGTCTTCGGCTCACCCGACCTACAAGGCTTCCCAGACCATATAGATATGCGTCTCTGGCGTGCCACATTCCTGGAAACCAAGTCTTCGGTATAACTCGATAGCACGATTCTCTCTGAGGACTTGAAGCCGGAGTGGAGACTGCGTTTCCCGCCCCCGTTGCATCTCCTCGTTGAGGAGTTGAGAGCCAATACCGCGTCCTTGAAATTGGGGGGCAATGACGATTTCACTCATATAGATGTGATCGGGACGGTCTTCTGCTGAAAGGAAATCGCAGGGGGTGCCGTCGCAGAGGACAATTTCAAATTGGTGTGGTATCCACTTCTCATCGAACAAACGATCTTGCAGCGCTTCATCCCATGCTCCGAATTGACGAGAGACGACAGCGCGATAGGCTGCATGATGCGATATGCGCGCAAATTCCGTATCACTCGCAGTCGCCGACCGCCGCTCCAGGAGCATGGAATCCTCCGGGGTGAGAAGCAATCATCTCACGATCATCACTCGGATGTGGTGAGAGGTCTACACTGGAGCAGACGGATGGATAACAATCTCTTTCTCTCTCCGACGCACCTGTGCAAGATCATAGTTCATTTGCAGCCGGAGCCATCCATCAGCCGTCCCCCAACCCATCTTTTCCAACCGTATCGCCATTTCCGGGGAAATCCCCGCTTTCTCATCGACCAGATTATTGAGGGTCTGCCGGGTCACGCCGAGAGCCTTTGACGCGGCGGTGACCGACAGTTTGAGCGGCTCCAAACAGGTCTCTCGGACATGACGGCCGGGGTGGGGTGGGCTGTGCATAACCATATCTCTCTCCTCGCCTAGTGGTCATCAATCAAATGGGACTTATATACTTTCGTCACAAAGTCTACCGTTCTGCCGTGCAGCGAGGGCAAAAGTCCCCGCCCTCAAAATGTTAATCGCGGCATTCTTGGCTCGGTCTATCCTCAGTCCGCAGGACGGACACTGGTCCCGCTCAGATGTGCCAGGGTCGTACCGCCCCCCCGCACTGCGAGCAGTCCTGAGACGGGAATGCGGGGGTGACTTCTCCGCACTCCCGACCGGCCCATGCCGCCTTGTACGCGAGCTGCCTTCTGAGAAGTCCCCACATTTGATCTGTAATGGATTTGTTGAACTTGTTCTTGTGGGTTTCCGGCTTCGTCAGATGCGGGATTGCGAGTTTCTCAACCGCAAGCCTACCGTAGCTTGTGACCAGAGCCGGCGGGATGCTGTGGCAGGCATTCCTATTCTGTATGGCCTGCCGACGCCGGAGCCGGGCCAGTGTTTGACCTGTTTCTTACGGGTGTGGGAGCCCCGTTTGCACCGGCTCACCCGCTGCTGTTGGGCCCTCATGGCCACGTCGTCAGGTATATGCCGTGCGATGATCTCCCCTGTCGAGAGTGTCATGCTCTTGCGCACACCCATCTCCATGCCCCCTGCCTGCTGACCGGCAGGCAGGGGGCGCTTTGCTCCTGCCTATACGAGGTCTACGGGACACCCAGTAGGACGACGGATAAGACGCCGGCGTTTCAAGGCAGTACTCTCCGGGAGGGGTCGCGTGGGACGGATGGTGATAACGGGACAGCCCTTGCGCGTCATCCGGGACTGCTGCCCCCTCCGTTTGACCATGCCGGGCCGGGGCTCAGCGAGATCAATACATTGAAACCGTTGGTGCGGCTTAAACCGCGGGAAGCCGGGGGGCTCTCCGCGCTGCACGCGGCGGAAAAACGCAGTCATCGCCCGGGCGAGTTGCTGGAGCGCCCCCCGACCCAGTTGAAGATCCTGTTGCCCCCACCCCTCAGGATCGGCTTTGCGTCTCTGGGTGCGGGAGTGCATCTGCTCCCACGCTGACGGGCGCTTCCCTGTCTTCCGGTAGGCGGCAATGCGCTCTTCCAAGGCGGCGTTGTACAGCGGACAGAGGGAACGGAGGAGTGAATCAAGGCGGGCATACCCCACCTGTGAACAATATCCCCGCTCCTGGAAAGTCGCATGAAACAGAGAGACAGCGGAGCCTATTCGACTTGTCTTGTTCAGAGGGCCGTGTGACTAAAGGATGTAATTCCCAATCAAGTCAATGTTCGACGCCCCGCCGTCCTCAAAGCGGAAGATAATCCGCCAGTTCCCCGAGACATCCACTGTATACAGCCCTTTCATATCGCCCTTGAGTTCATGGAGCCGATAGCCGGGGCGGCGCATGTGCTCAAGCGTCTCGGAAGCATCTAGGTCGGCAAGGATCAACTCGATTTTACCAACGTAATTCGGATTGATCCGGCTACGGTCGCCGCGTTCATACAGGCGTTTCAGCCCGCGATGCTTAAAGCTTTTAACCCCACATTTTTATACAAGTGACAATTGTCACTTTTCAAGGGAGACGGTCGCTTTGAAAGACAACGCGCTATCTGGTGCGTATCCCCTCCCTTATTCTCCTTGGATCACCCGCACGAACAAATACGCCGGCACCAGAACAAGCAGGCCCAGCGTCAACACATTCCCCGCCTTATCCAGCAGCGAAGGGTACACGTGCAAATGTGTCATGTGGTAGGCGAAGTGCGGCAACTGGGAGACGAGCCAGCCGAGCGCGGCGGCAAGAATCGTCTCGCGGGTTTGGGCAAAAACCGCAATAAGGGTTACCGCGCTCAGGGCTAAATACAGGCCGCCCACATCTCGGACCAGATGTTCATTAAACGGACCGTCCACCGAAACCCAACTGCGGCCCAGGCCGGGAAAACTATCGTAAAACGCCTGGGGAAAGAACTGTGCCCACGCGCCAACCATGACGCCGCTCGCAACGAGAAACCAGAGACCGACATGCAGACGGGTATCAACAGTCATGGCTCACTCCTCCTCAGCTATTGAGCATCTGACGCCAGCCCTCTCTCACGCTGGGATAGCGCGGGGTCCAGCCCGTGATGTGCGTAAAGTGCCTGTTCGAGATGCGTTGCGAGCGCGTTAAGGCTTCAATGCTCCCGGGCAGCTCGCCTTGGATGGGCTCAGGTGGAGCAGGCGACGCCACCCCTTCAAGCTCGGCAATGGCCGCGGCCAACCCCTGACGGGTCAGCGGCTGGTCATCGGCAACATTATAAATGCCCGCAGGCGCATTGAGCGCGGACACAACGGCCGCAGCGGCATCCTCGGCATGAATATGGCTCATATAGCTGGCCGGGTCGCCGAGAAAGGGAGACTGGCCCGCCCGGATTGCAGCCTGAAATTCCCGGGTATGCGAGCTGTCAGGGGCGTAAAACAGGGCGAAGCGCAGCACGATGCCTCGTCCGCCATTGTCGCTGAACCACGCGGCCTGTTCCTCTGCCACGCGGCTGCTGGCCATCTCTGGCGGGCAGTCGTCCGCATCGGTTTCCTCAATCCATTCCGCTCCTTTATCCGCGTACGGAAAGGTAATCGACTCTTGGATAAACGTCTGACAACCCGCCTCGGCCGCCGCTCGGGTCGCGCTGCGGGCCGCCTCGTTGCGGAGGCGATTATGCGTAGCCCAGGCGGTCGGCTCCAGCGCCCGTTCCAGCGGCGGCACATTGGTCGCCAGATTGGCGACTGCCTCATGGCCGGCAAGCACAGGCCCCAGCGCTGTCGTGTCAAACAGATCGACCCGAACCGGGGCTGCTCCGAACTGGCGAAGAAGCCCCGCCTTCTGGTCCGTGCGCGCAAGGCCGGTCACCTGATGCCCGGCCCGGATGAGTTGCGGAACAACACGACGGCCAATGACCCCAGTCGCGCCAGTCACAAAAATTTTCATACCTCTACCCCCTCGTGCCGAAGCAGCCAGTGTTTGCGTTCCAGCCCTCCCGCATAGCCGGTGAGTGCACCGTTGGCACCAACAAGACGATGGCAGAGCAGGACAATGGAGATCGGGTTGAGGGCGTTCGCCCTGCCGACGGCTCGCCAGGCGTTTGGTCGGCCTATCTGTTCAGCCACGTCGCGGTAGGTTCGCGTGGTTCCCGGCGGAATAGTGCGCAGCGCCTCCCAGACTTTTTGCTGAAACAGCGTCCCGCCTGGGTCAACTTGAATGTTATCGAGCGCATCGAGCTTTCCCCCGAGATAGGCCCTGAGCTGCTGTGTCACGCCGAGAGGCTTGGAGGCTGCACATAACCGGAACTGGTGATAGCGCCGCTGCAACAGTCGGATCATCCGCCCGCGGCGGTCTGCATAGTCAAGCGCGCACAACCGACCTGCGTCATATACGAGCACAAGGCGCCCGACGGGCGACTCTCGTATATCGGTGAGTAAGGTCGTCATACTGGCTCCTTATGCTGGACGACGGAAGGTCCAAGGCTGGTCGTATGGCTTTGAGGAAGAGAAAATCCAGCCAGTGTCCGCAATGCCTGCCAGGTAAGGCTGCGTTCCAAGACTCTCAATGCTCTTTCTGTTTGGACTCCCGCGAAAAAAACCATAACGAGCCCAACACAACCAGCAGGGCAGTGATTGCAGCGAGTAGCATGAGCTCCATAGACTCTATTCCTCCTGAGAAAGAAAGATAATAACTCCGATGAGAGAGGAGCGGAAGGAGGATTCTCTAAATATTCTCTGAATGAGGGTTCCCAGCAACAGCCCGATCCCAAGCTTTTCCGCAACATCAGCTATACGTTTTCTTCTCCCTTTATCCATACGACCGCTATCGCCTTTAACTCAGCTCTGCGCTTCCACCAGGGCCGCGTCGTCAAAATCCACCAGTCCCAGCCGTCCACCAAAGACGGACGGATGATACGAGCGGTAGCCCAGGAGGTGCTGGGCCCGTTCGGGCAGTTGGCGGGCGACTTTCAAAGGAACGGCCAAGGAATGGTGCTCCTCCGGGCGCAGCCAGCCAAGAACAAAGCTGATGTGCATCCCCCGCCGCCATGTGTCTGGCGTGCGGTTTGCCCCAGCCCCGTGAATGACTTTCCCCGTGTAGAGCAGGACAGAGCCGGCCGGCATGACTGCCTGGGCCAGTTCTGCAGGACGCGCCTCGCGCTCCGGGTCCTGCCAGCGGTGGCTGCCCGGCGCGACGAGCGTGGCGCCGTTCTCTTCGGTAAAGTCGTTCAGGGCAAACATTGAGCTGACCGTGAGTTCCGGGCCAGGCCAGGAAAAATGGGGCCAGTTGGCCTCATCGCGATGCAGCATCTGGGCTGGTTCTCCTCCACCAACGATCATGGTCTGAGAGGTATTCAGCCAATACGAACCGCAATTGGGCAAAAGATAATGATCCGCAAACGCCTTGAGCACGGGGTGGAGGAGGACCTCAATAAACGCCGGTGACCTGGCGGCCAGACCGCAGAAACGGATCGTTTTTTTACCATGAAAGACTTGCCAGAGTTCTGCGTCGCTACGACTGCCCGGCGGGTGGGTGGCGATATCGCCGTCGAGCTCGGTGTTGAGCCGCCTCAGCAGGTCGGGTTCAAGCAGGTTTTCAATAATCACCCCACCGTCCCGCTCGATCACGGACAGATAGTCTTCCGCGCCGACGTCTGATCCCACGGTCGTGAGTGTGAGTTTGCCCATATGCCCTCCTTGGCGATTGCTTCTGCCGGCATACCGCTCTTCACCATTTCTTTCCAGCCGCCGTCTTATCTCCTGACTCTGACGACTCTGCCCCCGTTGGCTTGGAGGAGCGCTTGGGGCGAGACCCGGATCAACGCAGTTTCTGACCCGCCGCCGGTATACACTTCATCTTTCTGCATGACCCGAGGATCAATAAGAAACCTCGCGGCAAACCCAAACGACGGAGTCCCGCCGCACGGATAGCCCGTTTTGGCCAGCATTTCGTCCGGGGTCATGGTTCTCACCCGTTCGGTCTGGAGTGCCCTGGCAACCCGTGAGGTGCTGGCTCGATCTTCACCCTTGACGATAGCGACAATCACCCGGCCCTGGGCGTCCGTCATGCAGATATTCTTGACAAAATTTTCCGGGCCCGTACCAACCACCGCTGCCGCCTCGGCTACCGAGTGACACGACCGCTCGAAGGATAAATGTTCCGCCTCAAGACCGCCGCTGGCAATAAACTGTTTGAGCTTGTCTTCATAGGCGTTCATAACTACCGATACTATACCACCTTCTGTCCCATTCTCCCACATCAACGGGGAAAAGACTTCGATATTCCGCTTGCACCTCATCTGCCCCTCGTGCTAGGTGGCGAGAAAACACCGCGTGAGGTCGGCCATGACGAAGCGAGTGCTGTACGTGAACCCCATTCACCTCGATGCCAATCCCGCCATAGACGCGCTCGCCTACGGGCTGCAATCGGTCCTGCACGCGGCGGATATTCAGATGCCGGTGCTGTTCGCCGATTTTCGCGAACCGGACATGCGAGAAAAATATCAGGCTGCGATTGAGGAAGGGATACGCGCCCGCGTTGAGGGCATCGTGATTTATGCCCTCAATCCGACGCTGTTTGGTGAGGCGGTTGCCAAGGCCCGCTCGGCAGGCATCCCCGTTTTTTCTTTTGTCCGACCGCGCTATGCCGTCAATGCGGCCGTGGTGTATCCGAACTTCAACCACGGCGTGTTCATGGCCGAATACCTCGCGTCAGTGCTGCCGGCGGACAGCGGGGTGGGGGTGATCGGGGGACCGGATACGGTGGACGATGCAGAAGCGGTGGCCGGTCTGGTATACGCGCTGAAACGCAGCCGTTGCCGCTTGCTGAACGATCCTGAGGATACCCGGTATTGTAACGTCCAAGATGTCTCGGAAGGGGCGCGCGAGCCAACTCTTCGCCTGTTGGCAAACATCCCTCAGTCCCAGCTCCAGGGTCTCATGCCCTATAATGACGAGACCATGCTCGGCTGCGTCAGCGTGCTCGAAGAAACGGGCCGCTTGGGCGACCTCAAGATCGTCTCCCGGAACGGTTCACCCCAAGCGGTTGAGATGGTCCGAACCGGGAAAACCCTCGGCACCTGGGACCTGGACGCCTCAGGCATAGGGACGACCCTTGGAGAGCTGGTTGTCCGTCATCTGGTGGGTGGAGAAGTCCTTGAGGATTATCTGAGCATGAGCCCGGTTGGCCGGATGATCACCCTGGACAATATCGAGAGCTGGAAGCCCTGGTCAGAGCGGGTAGACTGCATACCGCTATCGGTCGGGCTCTAAAGCGGGGGGACGAGGTGCGTGTACTCTACATTAATGTGATGGAATACGGGGCGCATCCGGGTCTTGATGCCCTTGCGCATGGACTTGACCACCGTTTGCAACAGTCGGGAATTGAGCTGCGAACGCTGACGGTCGATGTGCGCCGACCGGACTGGATAGCCGGGCAGGACCAGGCGATTCGACGCGGCATTCAGGCTGGGGTGGACGGTATCATTGTCTATGTCCTTGACCCCCTCCAGCCTGCCGAAGCGGTCGAGGCCGCCCGCCAGCAGGGGATTCCAGTCTTCTCGTTTGAGCGCCCGCGCTATCCGGTCGCCGCCTCCCTGGTCTACCCGAACTTTAATCACGGCGTGTATATGGCCGAGTATCTAGCCTCACTCATGCCCGTCGGGGCGAGGGTGGCGATCATCGGCGGGCCGGAAGTCATTGACGACATCGAGCTTGTCACCGGCATCGTGCACGGCGTCAGGCAGAGTGGGTTCACCCTGGTCAACGATCCGTTTGAGGAACGCTATCGGAACTTGCAAGATGTTGCCGCGGGCGGTCGGGAGGCCGCGCAGCGTCTGCTGGCCGATTTTACCGACCTGGCCGGTCTGATTCCGTTCAACGACGAAACCATGTTGGGCACCCTCAATGCGATTGAGGCGGCCGGCCGCTCCGGTGAGATGACAATGGTCTCGCGCAACGGCAGTCCGAAAGCCGTCGAAGCCGTCCGTGCCGGCAGGTCTCACGGAACGTGGGATATTGAGATTACCAATATCGGGGCAGCGGTCGGTGATCTGGTCGCGCGAGTCCTGGTTGATGGCGAAGACTTACGCGGAGCGTCTTTTATTGCCGGTCTGGGGCGGCTCATCACGCCCGAGAACGCGGATACGTATCAGCCCTGGACGGAGCGGGTACCGCACACGCCGCTACGGGAGGGCCTGGAGTAGGGGCAGTGTCCTTGACTTGCGGCGCCCTCACCCTTGAGGGGCGAGGGGCTGCCGACAGGGGGCGTATCTGGGGTCCTACGCAGCCAGAGGCGGATTGTCCAAGAGGCGCTCAATCGGCTCAACCGAGCTGTCCGTCTTGCCTTCTATCTCACGCAGGGTGAACTCCAATAAGGCGCGCTCGTGTCGAGTAATATGCCGTGCGATGGCCAGCCCATCGGATGGGGCCGTCTTCTCATGCTTTTCAAAGGAACGGATGTATTTCTCAAGCGCAGGTTTCAACTGATCCATAGTCTCAGACCAGGACAGTTTGGCTAAGCCCTCGGCCCAGGATTTTCCCTCGGTCCGCTTTGCGGGGTCCTCTTCGACCGATTCGCCGAGGGCTTCGAGCGCGGCCCGAATCCGGCCTTTGGTCTCGCGTTCAAGCTGTTCTACAAACCGCCACTTTTGGCTGTGAGCGGGGTCCTGCGCCGCTTCGGCAAGGGCAGCCCCGAGGGTCTCGCCCAATACCTCACCCTGAAAACATTCGTACAAATAGGCCACAAACTGCTCGTCCATAGTCTCTCCCCCTCTTTCCTGCTAATTCCTTTCACACCCTCTTTGCTTTGCTCATGAAGAAACGAATGCAATCCTGAGTGGCGTACACCGCGTCCCGTTGGGCTGCTGACCGTCAATTTCCATATCATACGGACACGCCGAGACCGCGACCAGACAGTCCATCAGCGCTTTCAGGGCAATGTATTCGCCGGCTTGGGTTGCCGCGGGGCGAGCGTCGATGGTGCCGTCGGAGCGGACCCGCGTATATTGGAACAGGTTGATGGGGTCGGGCACGTCGAGATAGCCCAGCCCGTACGGCTCTACCGCCTCGGTGAGATTGTCCCGACAGTTACGATGGTTGAGGGCGCCCGCGGCCGTATACAGCGCGCTGCTGCACGGTGCAAACAGCGCGTCGTGCACGCCGCGGGCTTGGTCTTCGACAATCTCGAACATGGGATGCTGAAGATTGGAGTAGAACCTGCTGCCTACCGTGAAATACAGGGAACCGCTCCCGGCCAAGGTATTGAAATTCACGGTCTCGCCGGTAGACAGTTTTTCGGCCAGGTGATGCAGGTGAAAGCAGACGAAATCGCAGATCTGCTGGCCGGCCACATCAACAATACGAATCGTTTCCCCCTGCCGGACCACGCAGGCCGCGCCCCGGGTTGCCGGAACCTGCACGTCTCGTTTGTCAGCCATGGTTGCGTTCCCCTCGCCGCGCTCTGCACGGGAGTCTTCTTTAGCGTCTCGGTGGGAATGGTACAACTCTCGTGCTCGCATTCGGGGTAGTGTCTCAGTCTGGCTTCTCCCCTCCCTAACCCAGAGGAGGGAAGTGTTTTACTCCCGCGCCCCTGGAGGAGAGGGCTGGGGTGAGGGGGGAATGCGCCGCCCGTGAGGTTAGTCGAAACGCCCCTTGGGCACGAACCACTGCCCCCTCGCCACCGCACGCTCCTTCCGGTTCACTCCCGGTCGGTAATGACAAAGTTCTGCACGGCCTCCTGCCACTCGACTGTGACCGTCTGGCCGGCCGTCGGAAAGTCCACCACCGCCGCCGTCCCCCGCAACCCCCGTGCGAACTCGTGCCCGAGCGTCGTGACGGTGACGGTACTCCACGCAAACTCCTCCCCATCCGCCAGCGCCCGGACCGTGTGGCGACCGTCGCCCAACGTGTTCCAGTTGAACAACAGGCCAAAGCCCGTGGCCGTCTCCCCACAGACGGCCGCAGTGTCGGGCCGCAGGGTCTGCGCGCCCGCCTGCCAGGTGGTGGGCGCGCCAGTGCCGCCCGGCTCCACCACAATCTCCACCACGTCGGCCGCACACACCCAGCCGGAGATGACCCCAATCCCACTCTGCAAGGAGCCGGGGGCGGGATTCTCCAGGAGGGCGTGGGTGGCCTCGCCGGGATGCCCCCCACCGCCCCCCGCCCCGGCGCCAATGACGAAGGTCTGCAAGGCGGGTTGCCACTGGAGGCGGGTAGTCCTGCCGGGGACGGGAAAGTCCGGGACGGCTGCCTCGCCGTGCAAGCCTGTGGGGAACTCGCCCAAGCCCAGGGTGGTGACGGTGACGTCGTGTTCTGCGAGCACGACGTCATCCACGACGGCCCGCACCGTGTGCGCGCCCGGCCCCAGTTTGTTCCAGTTCCACAACAGCCCAAAGCCGGTCTCCGCGTGGCCGCACACGGACGCGGTGTCGGGCCGCAGGGTGCCGGCGGCGGCCGGGACACGCCACACCGTGGCATCGGGCCGGACAAACTCAATCGTCACCGCCTCGGCCGTACACACCCAGCCGGACAGGACCCCGACCCCGCTCTGGAAGGAGCCGGCGCCCGGGTTCTCGAAGTAGCCAGGGCTGTAGGCGAGATCAAGGGTGTAGGCCCCGGTGGCACCCCCCTCGCCACTGACGGCGAGATAATACGTGCCTTTAGTGACGGCCTGGGCGAGGTGGAAGTTGCGCCGGCTCCCGCTGTCGTGGTCGGTCTCCAGGGCTGTTGCCTCGTCCTCCACCCACAGCGTGCCGACGGTGTTGGTGGAGCCGGTGGTCTCAAGGCGCAGGATACCGGGCCGGGGCAGGGTGAAGCGGAAGTAGTCCACGTCGGTGCCGCTCTGGAGGTAGCCGGCAGCGGGGGTCGTGAGGTCAAGGGCGGTCGCGGTGGTCGGGGTGTCGCCGTGCTGGTCGGCGGGCGGACGCCTGCTACCACCCCCGGCACGACCGCCCCCGCCGTCACCGGTCGTGGGGCCGTCGGTCAGTTGGTTGTTGCTCAGGTCGACGTTCGTCAGACGGGTCAGGGCGCTCAGGTCAGGGATGGGGCCGGTGAGGCGGTTGTTGAACAGGACGAGTTGCTCCAGGCTGGTCAGGGCGCTCAGGTCGGGGATGGGGCCCGTGAGGCGGTTGCTGTTCAGGTTGATCAGCGTCAGGCTGGTCAGGGCGCTCAGGTCGGGGATGGGGCCCGTGAGGCGGTTGCCGGACAGGCCGAGCCGCGTCAGGCTGGTCAGGGCGCTCAGGTCGGGGATGGAGCCGGTGAGGCGGTTGTTGAACAGGTTGAGCCCCTCCAGGCTGGTCAGGGCGCTCAGGGCGGGGATGGAGCCCGTGAGGCGGTTGGTGGACAGGCCGAGTTCCGTCAGGCGGGTCAGGGTGCTCAGGGCGGGGATGGAGCCCGTGAGGCGGTTGACGAACAGGTAGAGCACCGTCAGGCGGGTCAGGGCGCTCAGGGCGGGGATAGAGCCCGTGAGGCGGTTGTCGTTCAGGTCGAGCACCGTCAGGCCGGTCAGGCTGTTCAGGGTAGTGGGCAGGGTGCCGGTCAGGCGTCTCCTCGGGAGTTCCAGCTTGGTCACCCGCGCCGGCGTGCCCGCCACGGTGAGGCCGTCCCAATCGTCCATATTGACAGCCGTCGCCCAGTCCAGGACGGCCGTGCCGCGCAACTCGTCCTTGAGGCCGAGCAGGGTGGTGCAGTCGGCGGCCAACTCCGCCCCACGGTTGTTCACCGCGGGGTCGGCTTCGGCGCAGGGCTGGGCCGCAGACAGCCCCGGCCCGCCCAGTAGCACCAGCAGCACCAGCAGCACCAAGCCGAAGGGCCAGCATAGCCCCGGCCGGAGGCGGGGCGGGATGGAACCGAGGACAGGGGCTCTACGGAGAGCATCGTTGTGCTCCTTCACTGTGCGGTCAAACGGAAGGTCCAGGCTGCTGGCAGGTGATTCAGGGCTACGGAGAGCGGAGCGCATCGTTATGATCCTTTCTGTGCGGTCAACCGGAGGATCCAGGCTGATTGCAGGTGATTCAGGATTACCGAGAGCCAGTCCCTAGCATGAGGCAGCGCGTCGTTCAAGGGCTCCTTAAGAAAGGGGAGGGGCTCCGGTTGCATTTTCCCCCGCCCCCCTTCGACTTGCTCAGGACCGGCGCTCCCTCCAGGGGAGAGGGAGGGGGGCGGGCGCCGGCAGAGGTGTAGGAAGATGTGAAAGTGAGACACTACGGTATTTGGCGCTGTGTTGACCGGAGCGGCGTCGGTTGCGTAGGATGTCGAGTATGTCCTTGAGCTTGAACAGGAGAGAGGGAACTGATGAAAAATTATGCACATCCTGAGGCGCTGGTTGACCCGCAGTGGGTTGCCGAACATCTGAACGACCCGAAGGTGCGGGTCGTTCATGCGCATATCGACCCTGCGCCCTACGAGTCCGGCCATATTCCGGGGGCGGTTTTCTGGAACGGTTTTGGGACCCTGCTCAAGCCGGACTGGCGCCTCAATTTTGACACAGACTCAATAGAACAGTTCTGCGGACGATCGGGCATTGACAACGACACCACGGTGATCGCCTACAGTGACCATAGTGCGATTGCGCCGTGGGTATTCTGGTTTCTCAAATCCGTTGGTCACGCTGATGTGCGTGTCCTCAACGGCGGACGCAAGAAATGGGTGGCCGACGGCCACGCGCTGACGAGCGAGCTGCCGACCGTTCCGGCCACGCGCTATACTGCACGCGAGCCCGACCCGAACCTGCGGGCGCTCCAGGAGCGCGTCCGGGCTGCCGTTGGAAAAGAGAACCAGGTCCTCTTGGATGTCCGCACACCCGAAGAATATCGGGGTGAATTATTCCTGCTGGAGCCGCCCCAGGGCAGCGAGCGGGCCGGCCATATTCCGGGAGCCACCCACCTCTATTATGAGGCCGCTCTCAACGCAGACGATACCTTCAAGTCCGCGGACGAGTTGGCGGCCCTGTACGCGAGCCACGGCGTCACCGCGGACAAGGAAACGATTACGTACTGCGCGGTGGGCATCCGCTCGGCCCATACCTGGTTTGTGCTGACGCAACTGCTCGGCTATCCGGCCGTGCGCAGTTTCGACGCCTCGTGGAATGTGTGGGGCCGGCTGTCGGATACGCCGGTTGAGGCCTAGTCGCTACAATTGAAAGCGCTAAAACTGATAGGTCAGGCGGACAACGGTCTCATCCCGCTTGCGATACAGGCCGCCCAGACCCCAGCTTTCGTCCACGGTGCCGCCAAAGCCGGGCACGAAGAAATAATTCTGGGCGAGCCGGGCGATCAGCCGGGGAGTGATATAGTAATCTACCACCCAGCCGAGCTGGGAACTGTAGTGATTGATCGGGTCAATGACAAAGAAGGCCACCGGCAGGAGCTTGCCCCGCATATAGGTAGTGCTGGCCGCAATCGTGCCGACGGCTTCCCAATTGCGGACTTTATCCGTGGCTGAAATCTGCCCCTGAAAACGGGCGGTGCTGGTCGGAATATATTGCCAGAAGACCTGCGAGGTCAGGAAAAACGTGGAGCGACGGTTGAGGGCGCGAATCCAGGTCGGTCGGTCAAAGCCGATAAACGCCTGCCAGACATCACTCTTCTTGATCCCCAGGAAACCGCTCTGTATGGGTCGCTCGCCCGCATCCAGCATCATAATCGGCTTGCGTTTATCCGCGAAGGGCTTGCCGAACTCGTAAATCGTTTCCATGCGCCACACGCCCTCGGTATAGTCATCGTCCGCATAACTGGCGGAGATGCCGACCGCATGGGTGTAGGGGTAGTAGGCTTCCGCCGGCAGAATGCCGCGTGCCAGCAGGGCGGTATTGCTGCGCGCCACATCCGCTATTGTCTCGCAACCAACTGTGCCGAGCTGACACTGGTTGAGACCGCGCAGGCTGGAGGTATTGACGCCGTCATCGTGGGCCGTGCGCTGGTACAGATAGTTCAGCGTCACGGTCACACCCTGGGGTGTGGTCGCGCCTAGGCGGAAGCCGACCTGGCTGTTCTCATCGATGCTTTTACTATAATTGCCCCGTCGGCCCAGGACCGTGCGGTTGAGGAGCTTGAAATTTCCTCCGGTCGGACTCCCCCCAAACGGATTCGCACTCGGCGAACTCCAGGGCCGGCCCGGAGAGAAGCCCAGCTTGAGCGGCACCCACAGCCCCGGCACCCAATAGGACTCGGCATATACATCGCTCAACTTCCCAATCCGCCCGAAACTATAGGTGGCGCGTATCATCCAGTACGGAATACGCAGATCGTCCCAGGTTTCCTGGCCGACTCCGCCGCCGTGCCAGGTGGTATCCAGCGCGTTGGTGCGGTCGAGCATCCGCAGGTTGTCCGACTCGCCCCACACCACCATTTGACGCCCGAGTCGCACGGACAGGGGGATCCGGGCGAACTCAATGTCGGTGAAGACTTCGCGAAACGTGCTCTCAAAGCGCAGGGCATGGGCCGCTTTCTGAGAGAGGTCGGATAATTTTCCATCCCGACCGGCCTGGCCGCGATAGGGAAACACGTCCTGGCGGGGACCGGGCTGAAAATCGTACACGCTGTCATACACGCCCCGGTACAGACCGACGAAGTGGGCATAGTCTATGCCCGGCAGGGAGAAGCGGCTGAAGGCCTGGCCGTTTTTGACCCAGTCATATTCCACGCGCGCGCGGAGGACGTTGCGCTGCTGAATGATTGACCATGTGTCCGGTTCCGGGTGCCGAAAAATCTGCTGGGTTTGCAGATTGCCGGACAGGGAAAGATCACCATAGGTGAAGTCTGCGCGGGCAAAGGAGGGAGGCAGGGCAAGGGTCAGCACGCACAGCGCAATGAAAGGACAGCCGGACCGTAAGAGAGCCGTGTAATGAATGGTGTTCATAACGAAAGGGGATGGCGTGGGAAGGTCGGAGGCCGGGAGCGGACCCGCCGACCGCTTCACTGGAGCCGCTAGCGTCCTCTGGCGACAATTTTGTTGAGGTTGAAAAAGTCGGCCGGCATCGGCTCATTGTAGATAATTTTGGTCAGTTCGGTGACCGACCCAAACGCATTCTGATAGTCAATCATGGTCTCGCCGGTCCACACCGGCACGCGCACCTGTTCGTTGCCGGGGTTGAATTGCGGGTTCCCATACAGCTCGAACAGGGTCTTGGCATGGGCCCCGGCGCGGTCATACATAAGGACATAAACGGGCACAAACATCTGACGGTCGATATACAACACCCGTTTGCTATAGGGATGATCGTCGGCCTTTGGCACCCCTTCGAGGACCACCATCTCGCGCAACTCCCAGGGATCGACCGGATACCAGCCGCCGCGCCCGCCAAAGGCCGTTTTCACCGCCTGGACACCGACCGGGGCGAGGAGCGTCTGCATGCCCACCAGCTTCCACGTATAGCTGCGGATATAACCGGAGAAGCCAAAGTAGTCGTCGTTCAGCAGGCCCGAGTCGAGCGCGACATCTTCGTGTTTCACAATGATCTTACGAATCTTGCGGCCCGCCGGGGAATAGACCCAGTCGTCATCCTTGGCTTGGTCACGTATATGGCGATGCTTCAGACTGATCGTATTTTTCAGATCAAACGGCGCGGTGATATGGTAATATTCCTTGTACAGCAGGCCCTCTTCCTGCCAGATATTGGGATCGTTGCCATTCGCGTCCTGTGTCTGCGGTCGATGCATGCCGTAGGCCACGACGTAATAGTTTTCGATCTCCCGATTGACGGCGCCCGATTCTTCGATGAGGCGAAACGTATTCCAGACCTGCATGATATTGCCAAAGTCGCGGTGGCGATAATTCCACGCCGCTTTGAGCCCGGCTTGTTCATCGGCCGGGTCGAGAATGGGGAAGGGCATGCCGGCCACATAGCCGCCGAGTTCGCCGTCCGCGCCAAGTTGCACGTGTTCGGCGTGGTTCCGGGTTGCCGCGATATAGGCGTCGCTCACCGGCAGGTCGGTCGTTTCCCGGACTGTAAACGCCAGTTCGCCGGCTTTGATCCTGTCAAGAATTTCAGCCGGCACATAGTCCTGGGCCGCCTGCCACGAATCCGGTCCGATCCGCGTTCCGGGAGCCAGGCCCTCCACCGACGGCTTGCCGTTGGCGTAGGGATGAAACATCGCCTGTAGGGCCGTGGCGGACATCTCCGCCCAGGCGAACGACGCCAGGAGCAGACTACAGACGCTCACGCTCAAAACCCAGAACAATTTTTGCATACTTCCCCCTGTTGGCCGACGGTCTCCCTGGCCCCTAAAACCGACCGGGCAGCCGGTCGATAACGCCGCCTTATATCAGTTCGTGTAATCAGTGGGTAGTGGACAGGGGCTATCCACTGCCCACCGGCCAATTGCCAATTTGCAAATTGAAAATATGCCGTTCCTCCCATCTGCCTTTTTGCCTGAGTGCATTGAACTGTACGGGATAAACAGGTAAGGCATATTGGAATCGTGCGGAGTGTGATGACAGCGAGGGGAACATGCCATGCGTATGAAAAAAGGACTGCTGGTTGCGCCGGAATTCCCGGCCGACTCCTTCTGGAGCTTTAAGTATGTGATGAAGTACATTCGGCGCAAAGCTACGTTCCCGCCGCTCGGGCTGCTGACCTTTGCGGCTCTGATGCCGCAGGACGAATGGGAATTTGAACTGGTTGATCTGAATGTCGAGCGCCTTTCATACCAGAAGCTCCGCAAGAAAATTCAGGACAGCGACGCCGTCTTTACCGGGGCGATGAATGTCCAACGCGACTCCCTGGTTGACCTCCTCAAGGGACCGGCCCAAGGTACGGATACGCCCTGGGTTCTTGGTGGTCCCCTGGCCTCGACCTATCGCAACTCCATTATGGACCCGCGGAACGAGATAGATGCGGTGCTGCATCAGGGTCTCGACTACCTGGTCTGGGGCGAGGCGAGTCCGTGGATTGCCGAGCTCAATCGTCGCCTGGAGGAGTGCCCCAAACATAGTGACGAGTCCCCCTTTCTATTCATCCCCGAACGAGTCCTCAACGCACCCGAGGCATCCCGCAAGTATCTCCAGGACCGTTCCATTTTCGAGCCTTTTGACGGCTTGCCCAGCCCACGCTGGGATTTGATTGATGTCGGTCACTACCGCGCCTTGATGTTGCAAACGACGGCCGGTTGCCGCTTTCGGTGTAATTTCTGTGACATCATTCAGTTCAACGGCGGATTCCCCCGAGCAAAAGGGGGCACGGATGTCACGCGGGAATTACAAGCTATCTATGACACCGGCTTTCGTGGCGGAGTGTTTACGGTTGACGATAATTTCGTGTCCGAACCCAAGGCCATGGAAGAGATTCTGGACGCGATGACGGAATTCCAGCGTCAGCACGATTATCCCTTTGACTTTTTTACTCAGGCGAGTATTGACTTGGGCAAGGAATCGCTGGCCTATCTGGTGCCCCTGATGCAGCAGGCCGGATTTGCCATCGTCTTCCTGGGCATCGAGAATCCCGACCCCGCGGCCCTGCGACAGATGAATAAGATTCAGAATATCAAAACCGCCCCAAAAGATACGATCGGCTTGCTCCAGAAACACGGGATTGAGGTCCAGGCCGGCTTTATCTTTGGGGCCGATACCGACACCCGACAGACGGCGGACAGTATTGTGGACTTCGTCGAAAAGAATGGGGTCTTCTCGGCCATGACGGGCACCCTGACCCCGTTGCCGCATACGCCGTTGTATGTCGAGCTCAAAGAGCAGGGCCGTCTGCTCGAAGCGGATTTGGCGTGCAATAATGTCGACGACACGGTCCAGTTCAAACCCCTGATGGGCCTTGACAATCTGCAGAGTGGTTTCCGCCATATCCTGGAGTCCCTGTTCAGCCCGCAGGCCATGTACGGCCGAGCGGAGCGCCTGATTGGTCGCCTGGATACCCATATTTTTACGAGCAGTCATCTTGATGCGAGCCACGTCTCTGCCGCTCTGCGCTCGTTTGCCAGACAGAGCCTGAGCGGAGTCTGGACCAAGGAACAGCGCAGCTACCTCCATCTGATCAGGCGGGCTGTTCAGCTCGACCGGCAATTCCTGCGGGATGTCCGTACGGAAGCCCGGAATCTGGGCTCTTATTGGGACAAGGTGGGGGTCGCGGCCAAGAGTTATATAGAGCTGGACGGACAAGATGCGAAGCGGTTTGCCGAGATGCTGTCCTATGCCCAGGACGCTCTGGTACGCTGTCGGCCCGACATGGGTCTGACAGAAATCCAGGATTTTGTCCAACGCGTTCGGGAAGCGGTTGCCCAAGGTGCCCTGTCACGCGCAGAAGCCCAATCGGTCTATGAAGCCGCCCGCGAGTATTTGCATACGAAACGCGCCCTGTTTCAGTTTCCGGGATCACATCTCGTGAAGGCGATTGAATTGTCGATTGTCGGTATTCACTATGGAACGGTGGTGCAGCACGTCCTCACCAAAATGCGGGCGGGACGTGGGTTGACGCTTTCCACCGAGCCCATGAGCGCGCGGCCAGTATAAGGGCCTATTCTGCCCAGCGACGAGCGTTTACCTTCCGTCTGCGGACCTCCCGTTCCTCTTATGACTCGCCCTGCCGCGGCATGCGCCTGCCCTCTCCCGTCTGCGGAAGCTGGATATACGCGGACCTTTGAGGCTGAGATTGATAATCTCGTTGACTCAGAAATTCGTGTTCGGGGAATGCTTACCGACCCTCGTTGTACACTGGCCGCCGAGTGGGTCGTGCGGCTGCCGACGTATGAAATTCGCCGGGCCTCTGCGACGCATCTCTCCGCTGCCCCCGATGTACTCTCGCCTACCTTGACCACACGCCTTCCCGCCCTTCAGGGCGCAACGGTCGGTCAGGGCTTTACCCGAATCGTGGCAGCGACCCTGGGCGATCTGCCGGGGCACACCGAGCACCTGACGTTAGCAACGGAAATGGCGCGCGTCAGCCTCCAGGCTTTCCCTGTTCCCAAAGACGATCACGAGCGGTTTGCGTCGTTCGTGACGGACATGCCGCCAGGACCGAGTCGGCTCGCACGTATGCTCTGGGAACGGGATCGCGCCGATTTCAGCATGCTGAAGAACTCGTGCTTCACATACCGTGACCAGTCGGCTCGGCTGTTTGACGAACGGACAGTCGAACCCTTCGATCCTGATATGGCTACTCCAGAACCTGGAGAGAAACGTTTCTTTTGGCGCACGAAGCGCCTACAGATTACCCCACGTCCTTACCGGGCGGGTTTTCACTGTCAGCATGCAATGGACGATCCCTTTCAGCAAATGCAGGTCGACTTTGATATCGACACCGAGGGGACGATTACCAATGCCACCAGTCGGCCCGGACGGCTGCCCTTCCGCGGGCTATGCGAGGAGCCCCACTCCCGAACGGTGGGGCTTAACGGCCTCAAACTCGGGAAAAATTTCACGCCCTTTGTGGCCGACCGGATCGGTGGCTCGACCGGCTGTCGTCATTTGTTCGATTTGGCGACGGACTGCCTGCGCCTCTTTACCTGGCGGGAGTAGTCAGGCTCCGCCACGTCGTTTTATGGGCGTACGTCTGCCTGCACGATCCAGGTTGCGCTCGACAGATAGACGCTGTCTCCGTCCGCATACGGGAGCAGGGCTGCCCGGATAGCCTCGGCAACGCGGCCGCGCGTGTCGGCATCGGACTCACGCAGCAGGGACGCAACCGGCCCGATGGCGAGGAGGAAGGCGACCGCTCCGTCTACTCCTGTTGCTCCGCCGACGCTGATATCCGTTTCATGGGACTGGCAGCGCACATTGCGAAAGCCGGCTGAGTCAAGAATGCCGCGCACGCGGTCAGGGTCAGCCAAAGAAAAAGGACCGGGAGTACCGGGCTCGGGGCGAGGCGGAAGCGGCACGTGTTGAGCCGCGGCTTGAAGCGGCACCCGAACCCAATCGTTCTTCTGTAACTCCTGCCAGCACAGGAAACACAGCCGCCCCCCAGGGCGGAGCGCGGTCCGCAGATTGTCAAAAGCCTGGGAGGCGTCCTCGAAGAACATGACGCCGAAACGAGAAAAGAGCAGATCAACGCTGGCCGGTTCAAACGGATGCGTCTGGGCGTCGGCCTGCAGGAAGCTCAGGTTGTGAAGCTGCTGTTCCTGTTGACGCTCACGGGCGCGGCCCAGCATGGGGCGGGAGATATCAATCCCCGTCACCGAGCCGCGAGGACCGACCCGTTCTGCCAGAGCGAGCGCGGTGTGTCCGCAGCCGCAGCCAACATCGAGCCCGGACTCACCTGGCTGCGCGGCCGCTTGCTCCAGTGCGACCAGTCCCAACGGACCGATCTGGGTATCGAGCCGCTCCTGGAGTTGGACCCATTGGGGACCGCCCCGTTCGTTCCAATACTCAATCTGCTCTGCGTTGGTGTGTCCGTCTGTCATACGCTGCTCCAACTGACGTTGTGGTGTCTCGTCGTCCCTCGATACCCAGCCGACGCTTCAGAACACAATCGGGAGTTCCAAATACTCCTGATAAATAAAATCGCGGTGCTCCAGGAGGGCGGGCGTGAGCGCCGCGACAACCACCGGCTCCGTGGTCACATAGAAAGCACGAAACGCGCTGGCCATTGGGCATTGGTCCTCGGGAAGCGGCTGAACCAGGGCAGCAAAGGTAGCCCAATAAATGTCAAGCGCGGAAAGCTGGCTGCCGATAAAGAACTTGCTGCCCTGAGCCTGCTGCTGCTCAAGCCGGGCGGCGAGCGAGCGGACAATGCTCGCCATGCGTTCTGGCGCAGCTTCGGCTGCCCCCGGGCTGTAGCCGTACTTGTTGCCAAAGCCGGCCCAGAAGGCTTTGGTTCCCTCGTCTACGTCTGGATTGGTCAGCATGCTGTGGACCATCATCAGCCGTTTTGACCAGGCATAGCCGCTCTCACCGCAGATCTCGTTGCAATAGCCAAACATGCGCATCCGGTCTTCGATAGTGTCCGGAATCAGAGGCGGATTGGGTTCAAGCCGTTCGGCCAGGTAGAGCTGCTCGAACCACTTCGAGCGCGGCGGCTCGTCATTCCAGATGGCGACCGGCGCGCTGGACTGGGCCGTCCATTCGCGGAGGGCGGTGTCGTTGCCGTCCAGACTCGCCGCAACAACCGGGGTGTAGGGGATTTTTTTGACATAAAAGAGCCCTTTACACGCCTCCCGCCACGGACCGGGAACGGCATAGTCGCCCAAGACGAGGCGCAGACCGGACATCTGCTTTGCGTCCTCAATGCTGGCGTACTTGATGGTGATAGCGTCGAGACCGATTTCTGCCATGATGTTCTCCTTTTTGTTTGCGAGCTGGCGTTCTCGTGTATCAGTCTGAAGTGCTGCTGACCAGTGAGAGCCCGGCGTTTATGCCGCGGCGATCTTTTGGCGCGTAAGTGTAAGCGGTTCGTGAAAATGTGTTTCCACCAGTGTAATACCAAGACTTTCCGCTATCGCTCGATCCTTGGTGTCCCAGCCATCCTCGACCCATACGATCCTTTTTCCTGGCCCGGCCAGGCCGGCCAGCCCCTCAGTTTTTGTGGCCTTCCAGGACAGTGACGGCAGGTGGATATCGAGCACTGCGAATTCCAGGTGGATGTGGGCCTGCCACGAAGAGAGAATAAGGACGACGTGGAACTGTTCCTGACACCACGCAACGAATTCCTGGACTCCTTCTTTCCAATCCGTCCCGCGTATGGTGCCAGCAGCTCCCTGGAGAGATTTCAGTACACCATCGACATCGAGCAAGAGAATATTTGTCGTCATGGGAAAGTTCAGCGACCGGTGAAGACCGGCGATCTTTTCTCCTTGAAAGCTCGAATCGCTTCTTGAAAATCTTCCGTTCCAGACGCCCGAATCAGCCGGTCCGCTTCCATATCCAGACAGGTGTGCAGGTCTTGGGTCGTGGCCCGGTTCAGGTTTTCCTTCATATAGCGCAGGGCGAGCGGTGGACCGGCGGCAATCCGTTTGGCAAAGGCGAGGGCTTCCGTCTCAAATGTCTCGTCCGCAAAGACACGATTGAAGATGCCTAAACGCTCACACTCGGCGGCATCGATGCGCTCAGAGGTGTAATAGAATTCTCGCGCCTTGGCTGTGCCAACCAGTTGGGTTAAAAACCAGCTTCCCCCGTAATCTCCGGACAGACCGATTTTCCCAAACCCGGTGGTGACAAACGCCCGCGCCGCGGCAATACGGATATCGCACGCCAGGGCGACCGAAAGGCCAGCGCCGGCAGCCGGGCCGGGCAGGGCGGCGATCACGGGTTTTTCGAGTTCGTAGATCATGCCGGTCAGCGTTCTCTGCCGTCGCCGCAGGAGTTGGATCTTGTCCTCCAGCGTCTGTTCTTCTTTGGACCATGAGCCGAAGGTTTTAACATCGCCGCCGGCGCAAAAGGCTGTCCCGGCTCCGGTCAGCATAATGCAGCCCACATCGGGGCGGACTGCCAGCTCCGGAATGATGGTGCGGAGCGCTGGGGTCAACGTATCCGACAGCGCGTTGCGGACCTCAGGGCGATTCAAGGTCACCACCCCAACTCGATCTTCGATACGGCATAGAAGCTGTTCCGTGCCGGTATCTATTGCTTGTCTGTGCGATTCCTCGGACATGTTTGCTCCTCGTTCGTGGAATATTACCGGTTCGCTGTAGCCGGAAAAATCCTCGCTTCTTGCACTACCTCGGGTACATTCTCATTCCTCCAGACTGCAAGAAGCGTGTGATAACCTTAACGCGCAGTGCTGATGGCGGCGCTTTTTTCGGCTGCTCGCGCCAGGCCACGTAGAGAAAGACGACGGTTCGGCGTCCGCTGCAAAGAGGTCTCGAACTGAGTCAGCGCCTGTTGCGGCTGGCCAAGCTCAAGCAAGATTTCTCCATACAACTCGTGCGCGGGTTTAATTGGTACGGCTGCTCCATTGGGTAAGCCGATACGGTTTGCAATATGCACGGCTTCGTCCATGAGGGCGACCGCCTCGTCGCCCTGCCCCTGGGCCAGACGGACCAGAGCTGCAACCTCAAGACGCATAATAGTCAGCGCCTGTTGGACACGTTTGGAACGAAATTGCGGCTCTTCCTGCTCCATTTCTCTCAACTTGGCTTCCGCCTGTTGAGCGCTTGTCACATCCCCCAGGCGGACGGCACTCATTCCTGTTGCCATCAATTCGTGCGCAGTCAGGTCGGAAGAAAGCGGCAGTTGCTCCCACTGCTCGCTTTCGACAATAGCGCGGGCCGTCATTTCTCCGACCCCTTCCTTGACCCACAGGACGGTACTTCTTTCTGCCACTGGCCGCAGAAGCTCAATCGCCTGCTTTGCCTTGGTCCAATCCGCCTGTTGAAGCGCACCGTACTGGCCCCAATCCAAAGCGTGCCAAATATACACATCATTAAAATATCGTTGTGTTTCAGAAAAGCTGTCTCGTTGATGCCACTTGGCGAAAGCGGCTTGGTAGGAGGCTTCATTGGAAGCAACAACTTCGGCCCACATGCCGCGCTGGATAAAAATATGCGAGGGCATGTGTAAAGCATGGGAGACATCTGGAGCGATTGTAGCGTAGCGTTGGGCTGCCGTCAGGGCCAGGGGAGCGTGAATAGGATCGTCGAAGGCGTGAATAAGATAATGGGCCGCGCCCGGATGGTTCGGGTGTTTGCGAAACACCTCCTGGGCTATCGCACCCGCTTTCATCCGTACCCCAAACGTTGACTCTGCTCCCCAACTGTCTCCGATATGGCGGACTGTCCCCAGGAGGGCAACAGCGTAAAACGCCTGAATTTCCTCATCCTCGGGATATTGAGCAGCCAGGCGACCCATCGCCTCCGCGTAAGCAAAGGCGCGCTCTGCATCATCTCCCGCTCCATACAGAATATCTACCGCGGCAAGTAAGCCGGCTTCCCGCGAAGTCGGGGCTTTGGCGGCACGCTCGGCCGGCGAAGAACCGAGACGGGCCAGTATTTTTCTTGGGGTTTCAAGGTCACGCACAGGTTGCAGCGGATGATTGTGGCTGAGCGCCTCTCCCCAGTAGGCCAGGGCAAAGTCCGGCTCGACTTTCGTGGCAGCCTGGAATGCCTCGGCAGCGTCTTCGAATCCAAAATTATGCAGGTATTTGACGCCTCGAAGAAAGTGCTCTTGGGCTTCGGCTGAGCCAGAGGTCGGGAAATTCAGTTCTCCAAGCTGCTCGGCTCGGGCCTCTGGCAGGCTGACAAAGACACTCGCTAGCAGTAAGAGGACTCTGATGGTGTGTGCGATTCCTTTCTTCATAATTCGCCTTCCTTAACAGTCAACTGGCTCTCTCGTTGTGTCCTGCCACATATTTATTTCAAAACAGGGGACTTATATACTTTGGTCACAAAGGATACCGTTCTCGGCACCCGGAGTGCCGCTCGGGGCCTTCCCACCCGAGGGAGGACTCACCCTGAGTCCCCGGTGCAAAATATTGAGCGCCGCGTTCCAGGCCCGATCTATTGAAAGATGACACACAGGACCTTCATGCAGCCGGTCGGAGAGGGTCTTTACGACCCTCGTTCCGCACCGACTGCAATCCTGCGACGTGTAGTGAGGGTCTACCTTCCTTACCCACCCACCGGCACTCTCAGCCTTGTAGGAAAGCATCGCAACAAAGGTGGACCATTGTTGTTCGGCTATTGATCGGGCAAGACAATGATTCTGCATCATCTCCTGCACGTGCAAGTTTTCGACATAGTAACAATTCGTTTTCTTGACAAGATCGGCGGTCATTTCATGGAGGAGAGCCCGCTCGCGTTCCCGGACGCGGGGCCACTCTTTGGCGAGGGTCATCTGCCTCGTCTGTCGGGTCTTGGAGCCCTTGGGGGCAGCGGCAAGGCGCTGTGGCCGGCCCGGGAGCCGGTCTCGGGCCACGGCGGGCGGCGGCCACCGTGGCCCATCCGCCAGGCTGACACGGGCGGCCACACCCCCGTCAATGCCGCGTGGCGGGCGGGCCGGGCGGGCGCCTACGCGGGGGACCACGCCGCGCCGCGGCGTTTTCACTACCCGTGCTCTGAGGACCGGGCCCGCGATCTGTCCCGTGAACCGGAGGCGGCCAAGGCCTTTCCGGGACAGGCTCTTCCCCTTCCCCTGCGACGTGAGACGGGGCGGGGCGGGCGCAAACGACCGGCCGCCCCGGGCTCTTCCTTTGAAACGCGGAAAGCCCGGCTGCTGTCTCGCTTTCCCCCGGCAGAAAAATGCTTTGAAGGCTCGATCCAGAGTAACCACCCAGGAGCGCTGGCACGGCACAGCGTATTGAGAAAACTCCGCAGCTTCCCGGAGTGCTGTTACACTCTTGCTCTGCTCGTACCAACCCACGGAAACCCCCGCCTTCCGCTATGCGCCGATGCGCTCTTCCAAGGCAACGTTGGACAGCACTCGTTGCTGTTCCAGAAACGTATTCAACCGCTCATGAACAGCCGCACTCAGCCTAGCCGTGTCAGTAGCCCTTCTATATCCCATGTGACTAAAGTAGAGAATTCCCCAAAACATCATAGAGTTCCTCTGGTCAACCCGCTATATAGGCCACAAGCGAAAAGGAGAGGGTTAGGAGAACATCATGGCGGCAGATATACAGAGTTTGGAAGCGGCCTTTCACGCCTGGAAAGACGGGCTCAATACCGGTGACCTGGACGCCTTCTGGCAGGCGTTTGACGCAGGGGCGGAAATTCTGGACGAAGACTTTCCGTGGCGCATGGACCTGGACGACTTCAAGGACCATATTGCCTTCCACGCCGGCGGAAAAGGGCTGTGGGAATCGTTTGAATGGAAGCCGCGCGAAATGCACTTCAAAGTGTTTGGCGAGACCGGCCATGTCAGCGGCTTCTCGACGTTTCGGGGCAAACCGCGCGATGCCGGCTTCCGTCAGCGCTTTATGGGTTTTACCCTGACCTGGGTGTACCGGGATGGAGCCTGGAAGCTGGTCTGCTGGCACCAGAGTCCCTTAATCGGACGCATACTCGAAGCGTCGCCGAGCTAGGGGAAGCCCCCTCACCCTAGCCCGCTCCCTCCAGGGGAGAGGGAGTGAAGACCGCACGGACAACCCCCTGTGGTTGCCTCGGTCCCAGGGGGCCTCACTTGACTGTGGGGGCAATTCAGGAATTACCCCTCCTCAGGACAGAGCGGCCTCCACCCGTCCCCGCAGGCCGCGCAAACGACTGACAGGTTCGTTTGAGAAGACAAAACGGATAAAGTTCGCGCTCCGCTCGCCGCCCCAGCCCGTCATAGCTGTTGCCGCGATTTTCCCCTTCTCCAATAAACGCCGGGAGGCCTCCGCACCCGTCAGGCCAAAGCCCGAGACATCCATCAGCATGGACCAGCCGCCCTGGGGCTTGACGATGGGCAGGCCCGCAAGTTCGTGCAGAAGCGTATCTCGCCGGCGCTGCCATTCCGCGCTGGCCGCGGCAATGTCCGCGTCGGGCGCTTGGAGGGCCATGGTTGCCGCGGCCTGGGCGATACCGACCGGGCAGACCACGTTGGAGATATTTACCAGGCCGATATCATCGATAATGGCCGGCGGGGCAACGATCCAACCGATACGCCAGCCTATCATCCGGTACTCCTTGGACACCGCGCCTACGGTGATGGTCCGCCGGGCCATACCGGGGAACGCGGCCGGGTGCAGAGAATCCAGGCCGTCGAACAGAATGCGTTCCATGGCGCTGTCATACAACAGCCAGGCGTCGGCTGCCTGGCAGGCCGCGCAGATGCTGTCCCAATCCTGGCGGGTAAAGACGGCGCCGGTCGGCATGGAAGGGCTCATCATCAGCAGGACTTTTGTTTTGGCGGTCACGGCCTGCCGTAATCGGTCATGGTCCAAACGCCAGACGCCGTCTGCAATCGTGTACGGAGTAAAAACCGGCACACCGCCGGCCAGCCGCACGCGGTTCACCAGACCGATATAGATCGGATCGGTGAGGATGACCTCATCTCCAGGCTCAAGCAGAGCTAATAGTACGTTGAGAATGCCGTTCAGGCCGCCGGCGCTGACAATGGTGGAATTCTGCCAATCATATTCCACACCCGAGAGGCGGCTGACGAGGGCTGCGGCTGCCTGCCGCAGGGAGTCGGCCCCCAGAAACGGCAGATAGCTGTTGGCGTCGTCTTCGGCCACCGCCTGTCGGGTTGCCTCTTCAACTCCGGGCGGCGGACGCAGGTCGGTGTCGAGATTCTCCAAACGCAGTATCGCTCCGTCCTGAGACTGGTCCGCCAGATTACCCATGCGGTCAACCCCAATTCCGGCCATTCTGGCTAATCTACTCACTGGCATGATGTTCCTCCTGCCGCTCGGTAGAGATGATTGTTTGCATAGCGCTTTTTCGGCTAGGATGCACCTCGGTTCGAGACGGCAAAAAGGAGGAGACCATGGGCACGGTTGACGTGAAGATCGCTCCCACGACTGGTCTGGAACTTGCTGCGCGGGCACGGGCGCTGATCCCGATGCTGGCGGAAAACGCGGCAGAGGCGGAAAAACAACGCAAACCGGTCGATGCCGTTATTACCGCCCTGGAAGAAGCCGAAATCTATAAGCTCATGGTCCCCAAATGTTACGGCGGGCTTGAGCTTGATATGGACACCTTTTTTGAGGTTGGGGTGGCGCTGGGCGAAGGGGATGCATCGACCGCCTGGGTGTCAAATTTCTATATTGAATACAACTGGATTTTGAGTCAGTTCCCGGCCGTGTTTCAGCAGGAGATTTTCGCGAACCGGTCCTATATCCTCGCGCCGGCTATGGTCGCGCTTGACGGGAAAGCCGTGCCGGAAGACGGGGGCTATCGGCTGAACGGTCGCTGGCAGTGGGCCTTCGGCATTATGCACGCGGATTGGGTCATTCCTGCGGCTCTGGAATTGATCGCAGACGGTCAGCCCAATCCACGCTGGTTCGCCCTGCCCGTCTCCGAGGTGACAGTCGAAGACACCTGGTATGTTGATGGCATGTCCGGCACGGGGAGTAACGACGTGGTCGTTGAAGACGTGTTTATCCCCGCGGAGCGGAGCGTCCCAATTCTAGAGATGGGCGCCGGTCATGCCCCCGGTTCGCAACTCCACGACGGTCCGCTATACCGGACCCCGATGATGCCCATATTGACCCTGGCCGCGGCCATGCCGGCGCTGGGTCAGGCCAGAACGGTGGTCCGCTTGTTCCGTGACTATCTCACCACGCGTGTCCTCATCGAAACGGGGGGCAAACAGGCTGAGCGACCCGCCTCGCAAATGCGTCTCGCGCGGGCGGAAGTGGAAGTTGGGGAGGTCGAATTACTCCTACTCAATATGATTGAGGATCTGCGTGCCAAGCGGAATACCGCCACACTGGAGGATAGGGCGCGTTGGGCGCCTCAGCTCGCGCTGGCGGTCGATCAATGCAAGCGCATTATTCAAAGCGTCTGCGAAGCGAGCGGTGCCCATTCTCACTTTCTGGACAGTCCATTGCAGCGCGCCTGGCGTGATGTGAATACCATGTCCTGCCACGTAGTGTTCGACCTCGACAGCAAGCTGCAAACCTATGGCCGAACGCTACTGGGCATAGACCCCGGACGAGGCGCGTCGTTGATCTGAGCGGGGAATACATCTTCTTACAGCCGCTGCTCGTAAAGCCGAATGAACTCCCTAGGAGGAAGAATCAAGGACTCCTCCTACCGCCTGACCGTAATACGACCCGAAGTCCGTTGTCTGCTTGAGGAGGTCCCGAAGAGCAGAGAGGCGGTCAGGTTTGGCAAGGATGATATTACGAGTCGCTTCTTCTGCTGCGTAGGTAGAAGTCACGAATTCCACGTCTGAGAGATGCCATAACTTGGTCAAGGATGCATTCGTCTTATCGGCCGCAGAAAAAAGGACGTTGGCATCGAGAAAGGCACGTTCCACGGCTCAGTCCGTTGAGAGCCGGTGATGAGGAATTTTATCTGGATCAAGGCCGAGTTTACGGACCTCTTGGACCGCCTCTGCATAATCGTCTGCGTCAACCGCGTTTGACAGCAGGAATTCTGCTCTGCGCTCTGGAGTATAAATTTCAACGGGGGTGACGACGGCAGGACGGATAAGAATGCCCTCGGCACACTCCTCAGCAGTCACAAAGGAACCTTCTTTGATACCAAAACGACACCGAAGACGGGCTGGCAGGACAACTGTCCTCCGCTTCCCTACTGTGCTGGTTTCTAGAGTTCCCATAAATTTTCTTGACTGATATTCAGACTTTCAGAGATTCTATGTTTTTGGGAATTATATATAAGGCGCTCCTTCCGTTCTCGGCCCCCGGAGTGCCGCCCGGGGTGTTCCCCCCCGTGGGAGGACGCCCGGTGCGTCCCCGGTTCAAAATGTTCATCGCCGCGTTCCGGTCCCGGTCGAGGGACAAGCCACAGGCCAGACAGACGTGCAGCCGGTCTGACAGGGTTTTTGTGACCCGCTTCCCACACCGACTACAGTCTTGCGACGTATACGTGGGGTCGACCTTGACCACCCACCCACCGGCCCTTGCAGCCTTGTAGGTGAGCATATCGACGAAGGTGGCCCATTGCTGGTCCGCGATGGACCGAGCGAGATGATGGTTGCCCATCATTCCTTGGACGTGCAGGTGCTCAACGTAGTAACAGTTGGTTTTCTTCACGAGATCAGCGGTCATCTCATGCAGGATGGCCCGCTCTCGCTCTCGAACGCGCTGCCATTCCTTCGCCAAGGTGCTCTTGCGCTTCTGGCGTCGCCGAGCACCTTGCTTGGCAGCGGACAGGCGTTGCTCGGCCTGCTCGTGGGCCTGCTCGTGGGCGTGGGCGTCGCCGAGCACCTTGCTTGGCAGCGGACAGGCGTTGCTGGAGCACGGTGAGGCGTTCCCGGTCCACGTCGTTCTTGGTCCACCGTTGCCCATCGGAGAGCGTCACACGGGCCGCAATGCCCACGTCAATGCCCAGCGGTGGGGTGGGATGGGGGTGGGCGTCAGGGAGTTCGACGACCACCTGGACCACGACTCGGAGCGGTGTCTGCACGACGCGGGCTGTGAGGACTGTCCCGGCTATCTGCCCCTTGAACCGGAAGCGCCCTCTGCCTTTGAGGGAGAGCCTAGACCCCTTCCCGGGCGCCTTGAGCCGGGGCTGGGACGTCGAGAAGGACCGGCATCCTCGGGCGCAGCTCTTAAAACGGGGGAAGCCCGGCTTGTCACCCACTTTCGCACGCCCGAAGAAGGCCGTGAACGCGCGGTCGAGGGGGAACAGACCGGACCGCTGGCAGTTCAGGGCGTAGGGGGAGAACGCGCTGTCTTCTCGAAGGACGGTCAGACTCTTGTTTTGGTCGTAGAGGCTCACCGAGACGCCGGCCTTCCGGTACGCACCAATCCGCTCTTCCAGCGCGGCATTGTACAGCAGCCGTTGCTGCTCTAGGAATGCGGAGAGCCGGTCATGCGTGGCGGCAATCAGTTTGGCCGTATAGGTTACAGTGCGGTGCATGATGTTATCTGAGCAGAGGATCGCCTTGTATATAATTCCCCTTGTATTCCTGGAAATTCGGCGGCCCATAATACCCTGATCCGAAAATGAGTCCGTCGTGACGGATGGCCCACGTATGCTTGGGCTCTTCTAGCCTACCCGCCGCGGGGTTGGGCCACAGGTAATGAATCCAGTGGCCGTCCTCGGTCGCCCTGGCGATCTCCTCTGCATCACAGGCCCACCCCGAGATAACCGAAACCCCGCTCTGGTGCGAATCGGGCGCGGGGTTTTCCAACATCGCCATGCCGTTTCCAGTCTGAGCACAGGCCACTCCGCTCCACAGCATCAAACACAACGCAATAACCGTCAGCAGTCTCTGTTTCATCCCTGCCTCCTTTCGAGCCGACAGGGAATCACGAAGATGCGGAGAAATCACGCGCGGTCTTCATCAAATCCCATAAAACGCGGCGGCATTCGCCCCCAGGATTTTATCGATTGACTGCGTTGGCAGCGCGGAGAGCAGCTCACGCATGGTCTCCACCGGCTTGGTAAAGCCCTCAGCGTGCGGATAGTCCGAGCCGACAAAGAATTTCTCATCCCCGGCAAACTGGACGATATACGGCAGCAGCTTTTCGCTTGGGTCGGCGTTGATCCAGATATTGCGGGCTAGATACTCTCGGATCGGGCGCTTCATCTGCGAGGTGTGGCGCATGTATTGGTAGCGGTAGTCAAAACGCTCAATCCACTCCCCGACCCAACTGCCCATGGATTCCACGGTTGCTGCGCGCAGTTTGGGAAAGCGCTCGAACACGCCGTCATACACCATGGTGCTCAGCGACATGCGGGGGTCCTGTATCACATTCATGGAGATAAACATGAAGCCGGGGTTGCGGCTTTTATACCAGGCGCTACCGAGATATTCCTTGTTGCCGGCCGGGTGAATGCTGACGGCCACATTGCAATCCTGAGCGGTTGCCCAGAGGGGGTCGTAATCCGGATGGCCAAAGCTTTTTCCGTTTATGGGCGCGGAACCGATCATGATGGAATGCGCGCCAAGCTTGGCCACGCGCTGGATCTCCTGTACGGCCAGCGTTGGCTCACGGAGCGAGATATGGGCCGCGGGAAAGAGGCGGTCCCGATGGCTGGCGCTGACCTCAAACGCCCAGGTGTTATAGGCCCGACAGAGAGCTGCGGCGAGCTGTGGGTCCTGGACTTCGCCTTCCCACAGGAGGCCCAGGGTGGGGTAGAGGACCTGATAATCAATACCCTCGGCGTCCAGAAACTGCATGCGCTTGTCCATGTCCTGCCAATCGCCACCCTTATATAGGGACTGGTCAAACTCGTTGAGTGCGCTCCCATCCTCCTTCTGTCCATAACCGACGACGATGCTGAGCATCTCGTCGATTTCGCTCCCCAGCCGCATGGATTTATGATCCACCACCATGCGGAGCTTTCCGCTGGCGCTATCCTGCTCCACGTGCATGGCCCGCTCGCGGTAGGCCGGCTCAATATACCGAAGGTATAAATCCAGCGGTTCGATCAAGTGACTGTCGCCGTCAACAATTTTCATACCGAGCTCCTCTCCCCTTTCATATTGGAAAGACTCTATCCCCTTCCGGGACGTGCCGAAAGACAACGGCGCGGCTCAACGCTGTTTCTGCAAAAAGCGATTGATAACCGTGGCGACGTAGACCGGTGCTTCCTGCTGCGGATAGTGGCCGGCGTTCCGGCAGACGGCCATTTCGGCGTTGGGGTACCAGGCGAGAAAGGTCTCTTTGGTGATCGCTTCAGTGAACGGTTCCATGTCAAACTCGCCAACGATGATGAGCATGGGCGTGGTATTGCCCTTCATCTGGTCGAGAAAGCCTTGGGTGGCCAGGCTCTTCAAATAGCCGGCCTGGGCTTCTTTGCTGCGGGTCGAGCGGGTCTGCCGGATTTTGAAATCGAGCCATTCCCGGCACAGCCGGTTACCGGTCAGAACGTCGAAGGCCTGGGCCAGGGCGTCGTTGTCGGTAATCGAGTCGGTAATGACGGCCAGGCCCTCGGGCGAAAAGCGTAAGCCGGTCGCGGCAACCGGCGTATTGAGGATCGCCGATTTGACGCGTTCGCCGCCGTCAAGGACGACCCTTTGCGCCAGCATGCCACTCATGGAATGACCGACGATGTGAAACTGCTGCCAGCCCAGATTGTCGGCCAGGACCAGGATGTCGGACGCGGCTTCAACCGGCGTGTATTCGCCGGGAATATGGCGTGACGCGCCGTAGCCGCGTACCTCAACAAACGCGAACGTAAAATTCCTGGTATCAAAAAAATTGCGGGCAAACGCCCAGGTATCCCGGCAACCGTAGAAGTCGTGCATGACAATAACGCCTTCCGGGCCGCTGCCGTACAGTTCGTGACCGATAATCATAAGGGCTGCCCTCCTGCGTGTTGGAGATGGGTAGATCTCACATTTGCTTCCAGTCGCCAGCCCGCTCAAAGGCATGGGCCGCGCGGTAGACGGTCAGTTCATCGAAAGGCCGGCCCACCAGCATCAGCCCCACGGGCAGGTCGTTGACGGTCCCGCAGGGGAGCGAGAGCGCCGGATGGCCGGTGAGGTCAAAGGCCGGGGTATTGGGCACCATTTCAAGGGCGCGGGCGACAATTTCGGAGGCGGGGGCGTCGGCTGCCGGAATCGCGGGAGCGGTCATGGGCAGCGTTGGCATGAGCAGGAGGTCGTGCTCCTCGAGCACCGCGTCGTAGGCGGCGGTCAGGCGTGGACGGAGATTCTGAGCCTTGGCATAGTACAGGCCCCCATAGGCCCGCGTCATATACTCTCCGGTGAGCAGTACCAGTTTCGTTTGGGGTCCGAATTGATGGGTATTATCGCGCCAGTGCGCATGGGAGCGCATCAGGCTGGGCACATAGCTGCCTGCCCGGTTTTTGCCATAGCCGTTGTCGTGCATCATCGAGACGACCAGACCTTCTACATAAATCGGCGTCCAAATGCGGCACTCACCCGATGCAGGGGAATCGACACGACAGAGACCGTTGCGCCCAGCGCCTCGTATGTCTTGGCCGCGGCCCGGACTTTTTCATCCACCTGGGGGTCCGAATTAGCATGGCCGAAACCTTCTTGTACGAGCGCGATTTTCAGGCCGGTGACGGATTCTCCGAGCGCGTTGGTGTATCGCTCGGCCGTGCAGTCAGGCTGCACCGGGTCGAGTCCGTCGGAGCCGGCCAACACTTCGAGCAGGGTGGCATTAGTGGCGATATCTTTCGTCATGGGACCGACATAATCGATGGTCAGGTCGATCGGCATTGCGCCGGTATACGGTACGAGGCCAAAGGTGGCCTTCATGCCAACGATGCCACAGAACGATGCCGGTATGCGGCACGAGCCGCCGTGGTCTGTCCCGACTGCCAGGTCCACCTCGCCGGCGGCCATCAGCGCGCCACAGCCCGAGGAGGAGCCGCCGGCTGTATGACCGGGCTTATGCGGGTTGTGGATGGGCCCGGTGGCGTTGGTATGACTCCCGCCCGAGGTGCAAAAATATTCGCTATGGGCTTTGCCGGCGACAATCCCGCCGGCATCGAGGACACGGGTGACTACTGTGGCATCGACATCGGGAATATAGCCTTCAAGCGTTGAGGAGCCGTTCATCATGGGAACCCCGGCAACCATGATGTTGTCCTTAAAGACAACTCGCCGTCCGCTCAGCGGACCCTGCGCTGCACCGGCGATATGCGTTTGCCAATACCAGGCGTTATACGGATTATCCGCCGGGCCGGGCCGAGAGCCGGGAGTCCGGGGGTATTTCACCGGCGGAAGATCGTCCGGCAATGTGTCCAGGGCTTCGTAGATTCGGAGATTGCTGTCGATCAACTCCGCGAACGCCTGGGCCTCGGCAGCCTCAATATCCATAAAGACGTGCTCGCCCAGGCGTTGGATTTCCTGGGCGCTTGGTCGTGTAATACCCATGCCCTTGCCCCATTACTCTATGCAGGATGCGCTGATAGTATCAGCCCAGACTCCCGGGCCGCTATGGCCCGAGAGCGCAATCACCCCTGACGGAGGACGCGCGTATGGCTGACGCAAACGAGGTCACCCCTGAATTTCTGGCGAAATTCACCCAGGCCTGGAACGACAAGGACCTGGATAAACTGATGGAGCATATGGCCGATGACTGTGTGTTCATGGCCTCTGTCGGCACCGAGGTTGAGGGGACCAAATGGGAGGGGAGAGAAAAAGTCCGCAAAGGCTTTGCCAGTCTATGGGAAGGCTATCCGGATGCCCATTTCGAGCCGGTGGGTGAAGACTTCATCGCGGGAGACCGGGGGGTGTGTGAGTGGATATTCACCGGAACCAGGGTGTCGGACGGGACGAAGGTGAGGGCACGGGGCTGTGACGTGCTGACCTTTAAGAACGGCAAAATCTTGGTCAAGAACTCGATGCGCAAACAACGCCCCTAGCCATCGGGTTTCTGAAAAACCCCGGCCCTCTCCCACGGGGAGAGGGCCCTCGAAGCGGAGCGAAACGCGACCGCTCGCTTAGTGAGCAAATTCGGGAATAATTTTTGTCCCCAAAATATCCAACTGCTCTTTCATCTCATCCCGCGGTAAGAAGCCCTGGTCGGAGAGAATCATGAACCAGTCCGGGTTGAGTTTTTCTTTGACCGCTTCCAGTTGTCGCCGGATATCATCGACCGTCCCGACAAAGGCAATGCCGGCCTCGATAAACGGCTCAATCGTGGTTGGAATCTCTTGCGCAAACTTGGCGTGGAACTGGCTGAACAAGAAAATCGCCCCGTTGTGCGCCCGCCGCAGGGCTTCTTCGCGAGTCTTTGCGACGTACAAGAGTCTGGCCAAGCCGACCTTCTGGCCGAGCTGGACAGCGTGTCCTGCTGCGTTCGCGGCTTCGGCGTAGAACGACGCGCCCTTGATAGCCAGGTCCGGGAAGGGCAGGAACATCATCGGGATAATCCCCTCGCGGGCAGTCCAGCGGATGGTTTCTTCGTTGGTGGTTAAGGCTTGGAACAAGGGCGGATGCGGCTTTTGATACGGCTTGGGCACGGGGGATATCTTATGCAGCCAGCCCTTGGCGTCCACCTCGCCCGGTGCGCCGTAACGCCGGGTTGCCTCATGGGCCGGCCAGTCGTGTCCGCCGGCAGGAAAAGGAGCTTGATAGTATTTCCCGTGAAAAGAGAACGGCTCGTCTTTCCAGGCGAGTTTCATGACCTCAAAAAGCTCTTGAAAAACCTCACGGTTACGGAGTTCAGCGTCGGGACCTGAGGTTCCCGGTTCAACGCTATATTTTTGTCCCAGAACATTCACCCAGCGCGGAAAAAATCCACGCGCGAGACCAACAAAGATGCGACCTTTCGACATATGGTCCACCCAGGCTATATCCTCAGCTAGGCGAATAGGGTCCCAGGTGGGTAAGACAAAACCGACTGGTCCAACCTGAATGCGTTTGGTGTGGTGTACCAGGTTGAGCATATGAGGAATCGGCGTGGCCCCGGCCTCAAGGCCCTCCGTATAGAAATGATGTTCTGAATAGCTCAGGGCGTCGAACGCCACCTCTTCGGCAAACTGGGCTAGGTCAACCATCTCTTCAAGCATTTCCTGCGTCTTATCCGTGCGGTGGGCAATGGGAGCCAGACGTTCTCGTTCCTCCGGGGTGGCGGGAACAACCGGGGTGAGGTGCAGCATGAATTTCATCGAAACCTCTCGTATCGGGCTGATATTACAATAAGTACTGGGCGACCGCGTCTTCATTCCAGGCGACACCAGTCCCTGGGGCTGACGAGGGCCAGGCATAGCCGTCTTCAAGGTGCGTTGGTTCCTGGAGTACGGGCTCGGCCCAGTCCACATACTCCAGCCAGTGCCGCGTCGGGGTCGCGGCCAGCAGGTGGACGCTGATTTCCGGGTAGAGATGGGAAGAGACGGGAATCCCTCCTGGCTCGGCCAGTGCGGCTGCCCGCAGCCAGCCGGACACGCCGCCTATTTTATTGACATCGGGCATGAGAAAATCTCCTGATCCGGCCGCGATGGCTTTCGCCATGTCGTGCGGCCCCCAGAAGTTCTCTCCAAGTTGGATGGGCGTATGGGTAGACTGGCGGATCTGGGCATAGCCGGCATAATCGTCCGCGCGCGTCGGCTCCTCGATCCAACACAACCCTTCGCCGTCCAGGGCGTGGGCACGTCGTATGGCCTCCGACACGGTCAAGGACTGATTGTAGTCTGACATGAGCGTAATATCGTCCGGTACGGCATTGCGGATTGCCCGTACAATCTCGACATCCGCTCGGGCGTCTTCATAGCCCAGCCGCACTTTTATGGCGCTGAAGCCCGGTTCGACTAACTCGCGGGCTTCACTCCGTACCCGGTCCACGTCCGTAATGCTCAGGCCGGTACTGTTATAGGCTGGAATGGGTTGTGATTGCCCGCCCAAGAGTTGCACCAGGGGTTGTTCTGCCGCCTTGGCGCAGACATCCCAGGCCGCCCCGTCGATCCCGGCCGCGGCCATGGCCGTAAAACCCTGCGGGCCGAGCAAACGGAACGCGCGGTGGAGCTTTTCTTCCAGGGCGAGCGGGATAACCTTGTCGCCAACAATAAGCTCGCCCAGATTTTCGAGCAGTTGCACCAGTGGCAGCATGACAAATGGGGCGTAGCAGAAGATATAGCTACAGCCGCAAATGCCCTCCTCGGTCTCAAGATCAACCAGGACTATGGGGAATTTTGTGACTGATCCACCCCCGGTATATATCGGACGATTCATGGGTAAGCTGACGGCACGGGCGCGCAGGGCGCGAACGGTGAGAGCAGTGGCCGGCATGGGTTTCTCCTTTATATTTGAGGACGTTCATACGGAACGCTGTGGCGTGAGTATAGCGAATGGAGCGGGAGAAAGATAATCTTGTTCGTCGCGTCGCAATTTATTATTGATATGCACTCCTTCTGGATTCCGGTAGGTTCGTGATGGAGGAGGGGAGATTTGCATGCAACACAGCGCTGCTCGTATTCTCACCACTCATGTTGGCAGTCTGCCGCGCGGTGAAAAACTCCTTCGGATGCTGGTCGATCGAGAAGCCGGGCACGTGGTCGACGAGGCCTCGTTTGAAAAACAGGTCGCCCAAGACCTCGATTATGTCCTGCAAAAACAGCACGAAGTGGGAGTCGATATTGTCGGCGATGGCGAACTGCCCCGGCTCGGATTCTCCTTTTATGTCAAGGACCGCATGTCAGGCTTTGGGGGCCACTCGCCACGTGGTACGGTGACGGACTTTGCAAAGTTCCCAGGCTACGCCAGACTCAAGCAACAGCAGGCGACCAAGGGAGACGAGATTTCCAAGAGCGCAACCCTATACGCTATGCCGGAATGCCAATGTGCCGTACAATACGACACACAGAAGCGCGCCGTGCAGCAAGAGCTGCGTCTCTTCAAAGCATCCCTCGAACGAACGGGGGTCGGGAACCGGGCGACAGAGACGTTTGTGACCGCCGCGACGCCGGGCATTGTCTCGACAACCCTCTTACGCAATCCGGATAATCCGGACTACGCCACCGACAGCGACTATGTACTGGCTTTGGCCGAGGAACTGCGCACCGAGTATGAACTCATTGTTGCGCGCGGCCATATTCTTCAGGTCGATGGACCGGACCTAGCCCTTGAGCGCCAGATTCTGTATGTGGACAAACCGCTTGATGCCTTTCTCAAACGGGTCGAACTGCATATTGAGGCGCTCAACGCTGCCCTGGTCAACATTCCCCCAGACCGCGTGCGCCTGCACGTGTGCTGGGGGAATTGGGACGGTCCCCACATCGACGACATGGATTTGGAACCCCTGCTGCCACTCCTCTACCAGGCCAATGTGGGCGGGCTGAGCATTCCCTTTGCCAACCCGCGCCATCAGCATGAAGGCGAGCTGTTTGTGTCCTATCCGCTCCCGGATGATATGCTGCTTTTCCCTGGCGTGGTGGATGTGACGACGAATTATCTCGAACACCCCGAGGTCGTGGCCGAACGCATTGCGCGGATAATCGACGTGGTTGGCGAGCGGGAACGTGTTATCGCCAGTACGGACTGTGGGTTTTCGACTTTTGCCGGCTATACCATGGTGGCCGACGACGTGGTATGGGCGAAATTACAGGTGCTGAGCCAAGGCGCGGCCTTAGCGTCCGAGCGTTTGTGGTAAGATGACGAGTCTGAAGGAGGGCAGCCACATGAACAATGAGGAAAACCGTAATATGACCAAAGAAGAAATTACCCGGCGGGTGGCCCGGTTTGATCAGCTCCAGCCCATGTCCACGGCCAAGGATATGGCGGACGTGCCGCAGGCCGCAATGGATGTCATCTTTGCGCGTACCCTGATGCCCGTCATCCTGGAGAAGACCAAGAATCCGTTTGGGGAGACGGCCGCGATATTTGGTGCGGCTGGCACGACGATGAACGTCTCCGTCTGTCCGCCGGGCCAGGGGCCGTGTTTGCACGCGCACAACAGCACCTACGAGACCTTCATGGTCCTTGACGGCGCGTTTGAGTTTGCCGTGGGCGAGGAAGGACAGGAGACGATCAGGCTCAATAAATGGGACGTGTTCTCCTGCCCGCCGGGTGTGTATCGCGGCTTCCGCAATGTCGCGGACAAGGACAGCGTCCTGCTGACCGTTATTACCGGGGAAGTCCATGCGCGTGATGACGTCGGGGTGCCGCCGAAGATCACCGAACAGATTCGCGCCGACTACGGGGAAGACGTGCTAGGCAAGTTTCGGAAGATCGTGACGTTTAACGAGCGGGAGCCGGCATAGGACCGGTCATGCCCGGCGGGTATGCTCCGTCAGGACCCGCGTAGAATAAGGAAGGTGACAGACATGGATGCCGAGCAGAAACAAAAACTCGCGGACTTATGCGTACAACAGCATGTGGCGATCCTCACAACCCAAGGGGAAGCCTGGCCGACGGCCCATCTGCAAGCGTTTGGGCAGACCGACGACCTGGATTTGATCTTCATTATGCTGGCCGACGCGGAGAAGTATTCCAATCTGCTCACGCGTCCCCAGGCGACCGTTGTGGTTGATAATAGAGACACGGCTGATGTCTCAACCCTGCAAGTGGCACGCGCGACGATACAGGGCCTTGCCAGAGAGGTTGCTCGGGACAGTGCCGAATGGGACGAGTTAAAAGAGCGTTTCCTGACAAAGAATCCGTTTGAAGAGCCGTTCTTTGGTTATGACACCCTACGCATGATGCGCCTCACCCCCAAGCGTGTCTCTTACGCCAACGGCCTGACGGATACCTTCAAGGCTGAACTATAGGGAATAGACAGTCCCACGGACCTGCTCCGCGTTTCATGCACTACGGAGCCATGGCCCCATCTGCGAAATATTAGGCAGCCAAGTCTCTGGCCTGCTCGCGGCTGAGGCCGTGCGACTCCCAGGCGTCACGCGAACGATCCAGGATGTCTTCCAGGTCGGCGGTCTTCTTGAAATCGCCGAGTTGATCGTGCTCGGTCTCAAGCCCTAGGGCTTCGGCAACAATGGAGATATAGTTGCGGACGGTGAGCCACGTGTCGCCGATGTCGCACCACTCGCGATGACAGGCGTGTGAGATCGTTGCCAAGGTATCCGTCTGACTCGCGCTCTTGAGCGAGCGGACCAGTTCAGCCCGGATGGCCTGAAAGCGGTGTGGCGGCAGACGCAGGCCGGCCGCACCGCAGTCGTAGTCCAACTCCGGTGGGGACTGAAGTTCGTCGAGCAGTTCGATGCCAGGAATCGAACCCAGGAGGGTAGCCGCGGCCTCTCGGTCCCGCTTGGCCCGTCGCTGTCCCTCTTCGTGCCCGGTGCGACCCACATGGGTATGCAGCGCGACCTGACCGGAAACCGCGCGTTCCCATGCGATCTCGCCGCGCCGGACCATCCCGGCCAGGAACTGGGTGGTGTGGGTGATCTCGAACTGCGGCTGGCGGCTGTCGCGGCCAATGACAATGTCCTTGAAATGGACGTTGCAGGACGGACACCACATGACTACTTGTTTGGGCTGATAGGACTCCAAGCGTTGAACCGTCCGATCAGAAACCTGACTGCCTCGCTTGGGGCCGTCAAATTTGTCCCAGACAATGCCGCAGCAGAACTGCACCCCGCCGACCGGGATAAAATCGATCCCCAGGTGGGTGAACACGTCAATGACCTGCTTGGCGATATGGGGAGTGCGTAAGATATTGCAGCCCAGATACAGCACGGTCTCGTAGGCGCGGTCGGGCGTGTTGTGCTTCTCGATCCAGGAGACGTCCTCCGCCCTGATCTGCAACCGCTTGAGGTCTTGAATCCGGCGAAAAAACGCCGAGTAGTTAAACTCTGCCATGCGGGTCACTCCTCAATACGTCACCCCTTCGACATCTTCAAACATTTCGAGCGGGGTCTCGCGGGTCTGAAGCGTGCTGTCGCGCCCATCGACCCAGCCGAGGAAGGTGCCGTGCGACCGGTAGCCGAGCAACTGCTGCAAGCGTTCCGGCAGTTCTTTGGCTCGCTCGACCGGGACGGCCAAATACTGATTCTCTTCCTGCCGCAGCCACCCCACGCTAAAGGAGAAAAACAGGCCGGTGCGTGGGGTAGCGGTCGTATTTGTCCCCAGCCCGTGCAGGGTCTTGCCGAGCCACACTACCGCCGACCCCTGTGGCATGACGGCCTGGGCGACCTCCGCTTCGGCGGCGCGTCGGTCCGCCGGCCAGCGATGGCTGCCCGGCACGAGCCGGGTTGCGCCGTTTTCGGCGCTGAAGTCAGAGCCGGCGAACATGAAAAAGAGAATATACTCCGGGTCGTCCGGCTTGGGTTGGATAAACGGTGTATAGGCGTCGAGTTCCCGGTGCAGCGGCTGATTCTGTCCACCCCCCCAGACCTGAAGCGCTCCGGTGGCATGGAGCTGGTAGGTGTTGCAGGTCGGACCGAGAACCTTGTCCGCGAGGGCTTGAACGACTGGGTTGAGCGGGAGTTGGCTCAACTCCGGCCCGTGGGAAAACAGCGCGCCTATGCTGCGTTTGCGATACCCGAAAAACTCACCCCCGCCGGTTTTGCGCTCGGCGAGTCTGGGAGTGACCCTGCCCAGCATCTCTTGCATGCTGGCCCGCTCAATCAACTCCCGGATGATGACCACCCCGTCTCGTCCGAGAACGGCGAGGATATCATTCAGCGCGGCAGTACGCTCTACGCTTTGAATCGGCATGGACTCCCTCCCTCGATTGTTGCCGTCTGCTCTCCGCCATACCACTTCAGGTCGGTTGAGAAAAGGCTTGGACAAAGCGGGTGCCGCTTCCGGGCAAGTAAAGTGGGCACGGGCGTAGCGCCCGTGCGTTTACCGCAGAAAGGTCGTAACTGCCCGAACAAACTCTTCCGGTTGTTCGTAGGGAAGCATATGCCCGGCTTTTTCGATTTCAACAATCTCGGCATGGGCGATCTGCGCTTTGAATCGCTCTGCGTAGACTGGAGGAATGAGCGCGTCACTCTTACCCCAGACGAGCAGCGTCGGCGCGCTGAGGCGGTACAGGCGTTTTGAAAGCCGCCGGTTGGGAACCGGGAAAAGGATTTTTCCGGCCATACTCAACCGGCGAGAATTGCCAATATAGAACTCTTTGAGCGCCTCAGGGTTTTTGAGGTCAAGGCCTCCGGTCAACATGGTCTCACCCTGAGACCGGTCATGAAACAAATACTGCGCGAACTCATGCGGCAGAAAGGAAAAAATATCTGGAATCGGGTGCTCCGGTAGCCACAGACCGGCTGAGGCGACCAAGACGAGCTTGGAAACGTCGTTCGGCGCCAGGGCCGCCATTTCCGCGGCAATCATGCCGCCCATCGAATGAGCGACAATATGCGGCTTGGTCAAGCCCAACTCGTGCACCACATCCCAGCCGTGCAAGGTGAAGTCCAGCATATCTTCCAGCAAGGCTTCGTCGGTTGACTCGCCAAAGCCCGGGAATTCCGGGGCAAACACGTGGTAGTGTTGGGCCAGTTGGTCGAGGAACGGATTCTCCGGAAACAAGCCGCCGGCGCCGTGCATAAAGACCAGCGGCTCGCCGCTGCCCGCGTCGAGTACATGGACCTTGGCTCCACGTCCCGTCTCGATCATGCGGCTGTTCATAGCGGCATCCTTGCGTCCTGACGCGCCTGCTCAATACCGGTTTCGGGTTGCAGACGTTCGTCGAACGGCTTGCACCACCAGCGATTATCGTCCTTCCACTCCGGCCACATATCGCGCAGGTGGGGCATGACTTGTTCGGCAAATAGCTTGGTCGAGTAGCGCGTTTTCCAGTCGGGCATATTGCCGATATGGATCAGGCAGAAGATATGTCCCACGCGGAGAGACTTGATGAGTGCCTCCATGCGTTCACGAACCGTGGCCGGGCTGCCGGCAATGATATAGCCCTCGTCAACCAGTTCTTTCCAGGTCAGGTTGGGAAACAAACTTTGCATCTCCTCACTCAAGGCGTTGAGCACATCCGCCTTCAGGGTCTTGATCGTGCGATAGCCCGGCGCGTCGGCAAACCCGCCGTGGACGTGTAGGCAGCGGTTATAGAAATAGCTGACGTGCTCGGCGTACATCTCTTCGGCCTGCTGGTCGGTATCGGCCACGCAAATGGTCTGGGCAAAGGCCGCCCGATAGGGGGACTCGTCTTTGCCGCGGGCAGCGACGCGGTCCCAATAGCCGTCCAGCAGTTTCTTCCCGCGCAGATAGCCGGTGAAGGACAGATAGGAGTAGTTGTAGTCGTTATCCAGACAGAAGTCCCAGGTTTCGACCGAGCCGCCACCGGGGATATAGATGGGCGGATTCGGTTTTTGAATCGGCTTGGGCCACAGGTTGACATAGCGCAGTTGGTTGTATTTGCCGTCAAAGGCAAACGGTTCTTCCTCGTGCCAGGCGCGCATGACCAGTTCGTGCGCTTCGGCATATTTATCCCGGGTCAGACCCGGAATCTGACCGTAGCAATAATTGGTGTCCATCGAGGTCCCGACCGGAAAGCCGGCCAGCAGGCGGCCACCGGAAATCACGTCCAGCATGGCAAACTCTTCAGCCACCCGAAGCGGCGGGTTGTACAGGGCCAGCGAATTGCCAATCACCGCCAGTGCCGCCTGGGACGTGCGCCGGGCCAAGCCGGCGGCAATGATATTCGGAGAGGGCATCAGACCGTAGCCGTTCTGGTGATGCTCATTAACGCCGATGCCGTCATAGCCGAGCGAGTCGGCGTATTCGAGCTGGTCCATATACTCGTGGTAGACAAAGTGGCCCTTGTTGGGGTCATACAGCCTGTTGGGAATATCCACCCAGACGGAATGATGCTCTTCGCGAAAATTATCCGGGAGATTCGGCCACGGCATAAGATTAAACCATGTGAATTTCATTGCTTCCTCCGTTTCGTGGATGGTGTGTTTCCGACAGTTACTTTTCCCGAATCTAGCGGACCTTGGCGGAGAATTCTAGGCCGCAACCTCCTCCCTTACGCCGCCTGTACCTTCCGTGGAGCGGTCAGCGTCTCCACCGCATTGTGCATCAAGCGCAGGCCCAGGTCTTCCTGAAGCGTTAAGATGGACTCTGGATGAAACTGCACCGCGGCGAGGGGCAACTCCGTATGTTCAACCGCCATGACAACGCCATCATCGCTCTCAGCGGTGACGCACAGACAGGCGGGCAGGCTGTCCCGCAGGGCGAACAGCGAATGGTAACGCGCCGCCCGAAATGTGCTGGGGAGATTGTCGTACAGCCGTCCCGTGCTATGGCCATCACGGACATGAATACGCGACGGTTTGCCGTGCATCGGATAGGGGAGCGTGGCGAGTCTGCCGCCAAAGTACTCGACAATGCCCTGGAGGCCCAGACACACGCCAAAGACGGGCAAATACCGTTTCAGTAGTACGCTGAGCGTCTCCGAGAGGTTGAAATCCTTGGGCTCCCCCGGACCAGGGGAGAGGACAACCAAGTCGGGACGGTAAGTATCAAACTCGCCCTCAGGAAAACCCGTTCGCAGGGTCAGGACTTCGGCTCCGGTTTGGCGCAGATAATTGGCCAGGGTGTGGACAAAGGAATCCTGATGATCGATCAGTAGGATTTTCTTATTCCGACCAACCGGTGCCAGGGGCATGCCCTTTTCCGGGATAAAGCCACGCGGACGGCGGATAGCGTCGAGAAAGGCAGAGGCTTTGATCTGGGTTTCTTCCTCTTCCGCTTGTGGATCAGAGTCGTACAGCAGGGTTGCGCCGGCCCGAACCTGAGCCACTCCGTCTTTCAGGCGAATGGTTCGCAGCGTCAGGCCGGTATTCAGGCCGCCGTTAAATCCGACCAGACCGACCGCACCGCCGTACCAGGCCCGGGGCGATTTTTCGTGATCCTCAATAAACTGCATGGCCCAGGCTTTGGGGGCGCCGGTGACGGTCACGGCCCAGGTATGGGCTAAAAAGGCGTCAAGCGCGTCAAACTCGTCTCTGAGATAACCCTCCACATGATCGACGGTATGGATCAGGCGGGAGTACATTTCGATCTGACGCCGCCCGATCACGCGCACGCTACCCGGTTTGCAAATGCGAGACTTGTCATTGCGGTCCACATCGGTGCACATGGTCAGCTCGGCCTCGTCTTTCTTTGAGGTCAGCAGTTCAAGAATCTGGTCGGCATCGGTGATGGCGTCCTGCCCGCGGGCAATGGTGCCCGATATGGGACAGGTCTCGACGCGCTGGCCCTCGACCCGGACGTACATTTCGGGCGAGGCTCCTACCAGATACTCGTCCTGTCCGAGGTTGATGAGAAAGCCGTAGGGCGATGGGTTGCGTTCCCGGAGTCGCCGAAACAGTTCCGCCGGAGAGGCTGTACAGCCCTCAAAAAACGTTTGCCCCGGCACTACCTCAAACAGGTCGCCCTTTTTGAAGGCTGCCTTTGCCACGCTGACCCCTGAGGCATACTCCCCCGGCTCGTGGTCGCAGCTCTGCCCCACCTGGGGGTTGCCCTGATACGCCCGGCCTTCGCCGGTGCGCGGGATGCCATGCGTCGAGTGTCCGTCTATTTCAAATTCGTAGCTGCGCCGCATCGCCCGCTCGCGGCGATGGTCAACCACGATCAGCTCGTCCGGGAGATAGAGCACCAGGTCGCGCTGGTCGGCCGGACGCTCCAAGCGCAGCCGCAGCGGCTCAAACTGAAAGGCGAGGTCGTAGCCAAACGCGCCATACAGACCCAGATGAGGCTCCGCGGTACTGTAGAAGAGTTGCACCAGCACGCGCAGCACGGAAAAAAGAGAGGGTTGCTGACTGCGCTGCTCTTCCGGGAAGCGTTCACGCGTTGGTGTGACGGAGCCGATCAGGTCCTGCCCCCGGACCTCCAACGATGCAACTGCGGAAAGCTGCTCAACCACTGTCGTGATAGCCGGTAAGAGCAGGGCGCCGCGCTCGTTCAGGGCTGACACCCAAAAATGCAAGCCCCGCCCCCCGACCGCCAAGGGTGGGTTGATAAAGCCCATATCCCAACGGGTGTAGCGCCCTGGATATTCATAGCTTGAGGCAAACAGGGCCCCGCGCTGACTGTCGAGTGCGTCCAGAACGGGTTCGATCGTGTCTGCCGCCGGCAGGTCGTCAATCACCCGATGCACCGTGATTCCCCCACGGGTATGGTAATGGTCGGTGTGTTGGAGCAGGGATGTCATAGTGGCCTCGCTATCCTCCGTTGTGAAAGAGTGAATGTGCCAACGACATATTCTGTGGAGCGCGCGTTTACTCTTGACCAGAGCCGGGCCTATAAAAAAGGCCGCAACCTTGGAGAGGCGGCGGCCTGAGAAAAAGAAAAGCCGCCTCACATCTACAAGGCGGCTCCGAGTGCAGTCATTATCCTACGTCCGGGCCACCTCCTCAGGCAGCCACCACCAATTCCGGCTATGCTGGAACAGATAATAGTTCGGACGACTCGTCATGATTAAGCTATTATACCCAGCAAAAACAAAAAAACAATGTTCCCAAGAAAGAGGCCGTAAAACGAAGATGCAAAATATGATTGCTGTTGGGCGCCGGCTCTGTCTCCGCCCTCTGGCACGCGCGGAGGCCGCCGTCTTTGTGCCGTGGGTCAACGACCCTGAGGTTACGCGTACGCTGGCTATTGGAGTGCGGGCAATGGATGTCCGAGCGGAAGAGGTCATTATAGAAAAGACAAATGCCAGCGCACACGATGTGCTCTTCGGCATTGTCGTACAGGAGACCGACCAGCTTATTGGTTCAACCGGATTGCATCAGATCGACTTTCGGAATCAGAGGGCCGGCTTTGGCATTATGATTGGCGAGAAAAATGCGTGGGGTAAAGGGTACGGAACGGAGGCGACAGCGCTAGTTGTGCACTATGCTTTCAGAAAACTCCATCTGAACCGTGTCCAACTCCAGGTGTACGAACATAATCTGCGCGGCATGCGTGTGTATGAAAAAGTCGGCTTCCGACGGGAGGGCGTGCTGCGACAGGAGCATGTGTACGACGGCCGTTTTTGGGATACGGTCGTCATGGCGCTCCTGCGTGAGGAATGGGAGAAAAGGCTGGCTTTGCCTGCGTCCGAGCCGAGCAAAACCTAAGACCCCTCTCCGAGGAGGGGAGCTGGAATGAATAATGCGTAACCCCTTCCGTCTCGGCACAGACATTTATCTCCGCCCGCTGGAGCCGGAGGATGTTCCTTGCCTGACCGACTGGACAACCCAGCCGGCAATACGGACTGCTTTAGATCTCTTTTACCGTCCCCTGGACCAGTCCGCCTCCGGGCTGTTTCTGGAGCGTACCAAAAGCGACACACACGACATCGCCCTTGGGATCGTCATGCAGGAAACGGAGAGCCTGCTCGGCTTCATTGGCCTCAATCGTATTGACCAGGAAAACCGTCATGTCCAATTAGGGCTGTTTCTTGGCGAGCAGAAGGCAAACGGTGAGCGCTGTCTGTCTGAAGCCGTCGGCTTGATGCAACGCTATGTGTTTGAAGTCCTCGGCATGAACCGTCTGTGGCTGTACGTGGATGCTGCGGAAGCTCAGACCATTACCATGCTGGAACAGCGAGGCTTTGTCCGTGAAGCCACCCTGCGACAGGACCGCTGTCTGAACGGACGATATGCCGACACGGTCGTGATGGGACAGGTAAGGGGAGATGGGGGAGAATAACGTACAGGAACAAGGTTCCTGCCCCAGCATGTTCCGCGCCTTTATCCCTTCGGCAGCCCCAACACCCGCTCACCCATGATATTCTTCTGAATCTCACTCGTTCCGCCGGCAATCGTGTACTGCCGGGCGCTGAGGACACGGTTGAACCAGCGTGGAGCGTCGGGAACGATGTCGGTCGCCTGCTCGGTAATGGCCGCACCGGCGAGGAGTTCGCTGGCAAACGCGGCAATATCAATCCCCAGCTCCGAGCCGCACAGCTTCAGCATGGAACCTTCCGGACCTGGGGGTAAACCCTTGAGCAGTTTGGTCAGGCCACGCAAGCGGGTGTATTTCAGGGCTTGGCTTTCAATGCGGAATTGGACCAGCCTCTGCCGCACCCAGGACTGCTTCCAGGCCGGGCTTTCGTCGATATGGACCTGTTGAGACAGTTCCACCAAACGACCAATCTGGTCGTCATAATTCGCGACTCCGGCATAGGCACGCTCGAACATTAATGTCGTCATGGCCACCTTCCAGCCCTGGTTGAGCGGGCCAACCAGATTGGTCTTGGGCACACGCACATCTTCGAAAAAGACTTCGTTGAAATGCGAATGGCCATTCATCAGCACCAAGGGCCGCACCGTCACGCCGGGGGTTCTCATATTGACCAGCATATAGCTGATACCGCGATGCTTGGGCGCGTCCGGGTCGGTTCGGACCAGCATGAAAATCCAGTCCGCATACTGCGCGCCCGAGGTCCAGACCTTCTGGCCGTTGATGATGAAATTATCCCCCTCAACCACGGCCTTGGTTTGCAGGCCAGCCAAGTCCGAGCCCGCGCCAGGCTCGGAATACCCCTGACACCAGACATCATCGCCATTCAGTATCCGCTTGAGGAAGCGTTCCTTTTGTTCGTCTGTGCCCCAGTGCATGAGCGTCGGACCGCACAGGGCAATGCCGGAGTAGCCGGGTAAGACCGGCGCGCGGGCGTTGGTGTATTCTTCGTCAAAAATGACTTGTTCGAGCAGGCCGGCGCCGCGACCGCCGTATTCTTTGGGCCAGGCAATACCGACCCAGCCGCTGTCGTACATGGTGCGCTGCCAGCGGCGGCGTTTTTCAAACGTTTCGCGGTCCGGGGCAACCCGCTCGTCTTTGGGGTCGTCGACACACAGGGCGGGGTCCAGATTTGCGGCCAGCCAGCCGCGGACTTCAGCCCGAAAGGCGTCCTGTTCAGGCGTGTATTGAAAATCCATACTCTTCCCCTTTCCGTTTATGCCAGCGTCTTGAGGGCAGGCAAAACTTCTTCTCCCAGCCGTTGGATGCATTCGATGACCCGCTCCGGCTTGGGGCCCATGGGCACCCGGCAGCGCAGCACGAAATGCTCAACCCCAAGTTCTTTTTGCCACAGGCTGAGGTGTTCGAGCCAGTCGTCTTTGGTGCCGATCACCATATAGGGGCGGACTTTGTCCAGGGTGAAATCCGCTGCTGAGCGAAAATCTCTGGTCGGCGTGAGCATGCCCATACGCAGATAAAACTTGCACTCTTCAAGCCAGAGTCGGCCAAATGTCTCTTCGGCTTCTTCCATGCTGGAGGCCAGCCAGCCGTCCCGCAACAGAGCCACATGCGGCGTCTTGCCGGCCTGTATTGCCGCCTCCTGATAGATTTCCAGTTGGGCTTTGAGGGTATCAAAGGTGTCAAAAAACGGCGCCATCGACCAGACATCGCCCAGGCGTCCGGCCCGCGCGATGGACTTCGGGCCGAATGCGCCTATCCAAATGGGCGGGCGGGGTTTTTGGTAGGGCTTGGGCGTGATGTGGATCGCCGCGCAATCGTAATACCTGCCGTGGTGGGCAATCGGTCCTGGTGTGGTCCAGGCCTTGTGCATGATGTCGAGACACTCTTCAAAGCGGCCCTCGCGTTGCCGCATCGAGACGCCAAAATGGTTGAAGTAATCAATATGATAGCCCACACCCACACCCATGATGAGGCGACCGCGTGACAGGACGTCAATCAGGGCGGCCTGCTCGGCCAGATGGACCGGATGATACAGAGGCGGCATGATGACGTAAGAGCCGATCTTGACGCGCTCGGTGCGGGCGGCCAGCGCGGCCATGAGGGTCAGAGTCGAGGGAAACATGCATTCTGTGCGGGCGTGTCGTTCCGGCACGAACAGGGCGTCAAAGCCGGCCTGTTCTGCCTGCTCGGCCTCGTGCAGTAGTTGCTGGGCAAAATCGGCCGAACGCTCCGGGTCAGGCTCTGGTTGTTGATACGGGCCGCCGTGGGTATCGGGAACATAGCCAACCGAAATCATGCGATCTCCTTTTTCGTTCAATCGAATGCCCGACTTTTATACGCGTTTGGCCCCGAGGGCTCAATGCGACTGATGCCACTTTCTTTTTCATGTGGCCGAGTCTCTCCATTTTTGTTGCCAGCATCCTTATTGGGCCGAGTGACTGCTAACGGCCAGAAGCGCATGGAGTAGCGGGTCGTCGGAAACGTTGACATATCTCCTTTTTCTCGCTATTCGCTGCAAAACTGCGGCAGTCATACATTAATAATCGACCCAAGGAGCAATTACCTTCAAAATCGAGGAATTGGTTGCTGAAGACGATCTGGTTTTCGCTTTTCTGTCGTTCGTCGGTGAGCAGAAAGACGAATTCTGCGGGGTCCCGTCTTCGGGCAAAACACTGAGGTTCAATGTTCTCGGTTTTTACCGCTTCGCCCAAGGCAAGATCATCGAATGCCGCAAACACAACGTCGGCCAGAACGTTGACTTCGTGACCGCGATGGGCATACGCGAGCAATTGAGCGCCTGAGTCGCCTCATCTCTCCTCATCATATATTGAAGGGGAACGCAGGGCGGTGCCGGCTGAGCATCACTCATCATCGTCTCCTGGAACGTCAGCGCGCCCCGCTTAAGAACGACACAACGGAGGACAGCAATGATCAAACTCATGTCATTTTTTAAGCGGAAACCTGGTATGTCGGTCGCGGCCTTCCAGGAATACTGGCGGACGAAACATGCCGACGTGGTGGTCAAGTTGCCGGGTATTCAGCGCTATGTGCAGTCGCATACGCTGCTGTCCGGCTATCGCAAAGGGGAGCCGGTCTACGACGGCGTGGCCGAGGTGTGGGTCGAGGATACCCGGGTGCTGCGGGCTCAGGCCGAGACGCCGGAATACGCCGCGGTTCGGGCTGACGAGCCGCATTTCATCGACCTCTCAACCATGGGCAGCATTATCACCCAGGAGCATACGATCAAGGACGAGAGTGTCCCGCCCAATGCGGTCAAGAACATGGAGTTTGTCACCCATCGGGCCGACTTATCGATTGAGGCATTTCAGAAACACTGGCGGGAAGTCCACGGCCCACTCGGGGCGGCCATTCCGGTGGTCAGACGCTATGTGCAGAGCCATACCCGGCTCGCCGCGTATCAAGCCGGAAAAACGCCCATCTACGACGGGGTAGCCATTACCTGGTTTGCTGACACGCAGGCCATGCGCACCTCAGCATCCTTGCCCGAATATGCAGCAACGCGGGCGGATGAAGCCAACTTTATCGATGGTACCAGACTGCCGTTTATTATCACCCGCGAGCACGTCATCGTGGGCTAGAGCAATTCATGATTCCGTATAGCCAGCCGAGCGTGAAACGCTCCAGGCAGGGTCACGCCTCCGCTTCAATCCGGGCTGCCATGGCTGGGAAGAACTGCGAGCTGTCTATTCTTCCCTGCCGGCTGAAAAACGAGAGATTGCCGTCTTCGTCACACAGCCAGCATTCGCACGCGCCCCTGGCAAAATACAAGGAGCGTTTCTCCGCCATTTCCGTGTCAGAGTTGGAAGGAGATGGAATCTTGACACACACCTCGGGAGCCTCGACATACGGCGTCGCACCTCTATTGCGTTGCAGAAATGCGTCAGACGCCCAGACCACGTCAGCCACTTTCACGCCTTTGGCTGTCTCCACCGAACATTCGGTTAGGACCGTCCCGTCCGGCATATGGCTCATCAGGTGAAAGGCAATTTTGGTTTGCAGGGTGCCATGCCGATTGGAGGCCGGGCTCATGACGATATTCCCCCACTCGTTGAGTTCAATCTTGTACGGCAGGTCCTGGAGCAGGGTATCCTTGCAGACTTCGTCCCACTTCATGGCAGATCTCCCTCGACAGGTCTATCCTATCCCATCCCGTGTGATCTGATAAAGTGCCGCCAGGATAATCTAAACGCCGACAAACGGAGAGACAGAGCAGACTTCAATGGAAGTCTTGAGATGTGTGCGGCAATGCCGCATATTGAGCAATGATACAGCTTTTCGTCACCAAGCCCTACGAACGCGCCATCCGTAAGCTGCTTTCGGAGGTCGGCCGCAAGGAGATGGAGGCCACCGTCCTTGCCGACCCTGGCGGAGCGTCGGTCATACCGGGCACCGGAGGCATTCGTAAACTGCGTTGGGCTGGCTCTGGACGGGGTAAGCGAGGAGGCATTCGGACGATCTACTTCTATCACGCTGGACCAGAAGCGCTGTACATGCTGACGGCATATGCGAAAGCAGACCGCGACGACCTGACGCCTGAAGACAGAAAAGTCTTGTCCCGGCTGGTTGCCGCAATCAAGAAAGAGGGGAAGAGATAATGAGCCCAGAACGAAGCCGTGTCGGCCATGAGATTGAGGCGGCGTTGGGCGAGGTGCTCGCCCATGTGCGCGGTGAGGTTGAGCTGACGTGCCGGGTGATAGACGACCCGAGCGCGGAGCGGATTCGCACGCTACGCAAGCGCCTCAGACTGAGCCGTGAACGGTTTGCGGAGCGGTTCGGACTCGATGCGCGAGCTGTCCAGGATTGGGAGCAGGGCCGGTGCGTTCCAGACCGTGCGGCGCGTGTACTGCTGACGGTCATTGCCCACGAACCGGAGGCTGTCGTCCGGGCGCTCAGTGCGTAAGAAAAGAGCGTTCCAAAGGAGAGAAGCGAGAGATGATTCGGAGTGGTAGGTTGAAAACGCTGATACTGGTCCTGGCGTTGATGTGTGTCACACCGGTCGGGGCAGACTATGAGGCCGGGCAGCGGGCCTGGGACGCGGGGCAGCGGGACGCGGCCAGTTCTTCTTGGTAGGGCTCCTGCAGGGGAGCAGGGTATCCTTGCAGACTTCATCCCACTTCATGGCAGGTCTCCCTTGACAGGTCTATCCTATCCCATCCCGTGTGATCTGATAAAGTGCCGCCGAGAATCTGATCGTTGAACAGCGTCTCTGCTCAACCGTTTTCCAAATTCCCGACACGTTATATTCCTGGAGAAGGGCTGGAAGCCCACTCAGGACAACGGCGTCTGGAGGGCCTGGGCGAAGGTTTCCGTCGCCCACTGACTGATACTCTTACCGCTCCCTTCAGCCGCCCGTGCAATACGGGCGTGTACTTCCGGTGGGATGTGTAAGATGAGATCACCAGAAAACGGTGCTTGGGGCGGGCGGTTCAGCTTCTCACAGGTCTGGAGATAATCGTCCACCGCTTCTGCAAATGCAGTCCGCAGTTCCGTGACGGATTCGCCGTGAAATCCCTCAATGTCCGTGATGCCGGCAATATGGGCCGACAAAGCAACCATCGGCATCACTATAGTCGATGCGGGCCGCATAGCCTCTATAGGTCATGGTGTTCATAGCCGTATTCCTGCTCGTTGGAGAAAATGTCGAGCATCACACACTTGGTAGGGTTTAGCCTCCTTATGAGGGTGGGGACGATGAAAAGTAGCCACAACATCATTCAGTTCAAACCGCACCCGTGAACCGCTCCCCTCAATGACTCTAGCTCCAAGGGCGGTGAAAAGGGCTTCAATACGCCTCCCTTCCAAGGTCGTTGGAAGCGGCACTCGCGCGCTCTACGGCTGGCACTAGCCACAACATCCACCTTATCCTATCCCATGCGGCCTGATAAAGTGCCGACACTGACATAAGAAGGGAGAGAAGGCGGGATGCGCAAAGCGTGGGGAGCGATGCTGTTGGCCCTGGCGTTGGTGTGGGCGGCCCCAGCCGGGGCGGAGTACGAGGCTGGGTAGCAGGCCTGGGATGCCGGACATGTTCCCCACCGGGCAAGGCAGCAATCGCTTCGACGGGACGTTGCCAGCGAGCGAGTGACGCTGTCCACTGCACGCACAGAGTGAGGATTACATCAAAAGGGCCGAGTTCCCGGACGGTTAGGGGGCACTGCCGGTTGCCTGCTGTTTCTGGAGGGTGACCAGGGTGGCGAGTTTGTTGACGGGCGGCAGACCCCGGATGATTCGCCCGTTCACCACCAGGGTGGGGGTGGCTTCGATCTCAAGACGCAGAGCCTCGTCAATATCGTTCTTGACCAGCGCCTCAGTGCGCCCATCATCCATACATGCGTTGAACTGCTCGAAATCCAGTCTGGCGGTCCTGGCATGGGCCTCAAAGTCGGTCCGCTTGAACTTAGTTTGATCTGCAAACAAGAGGTCGGCATACTCCCAGAATTTCCCCTGTTCCGCGGCGCACTCGGCCGCCATTGACGCTGCACAGGACCCCGGATGAACCTGGCCCTTCATGCTGGTGTTGCACTGCTGGTCAAGCGGATAGTGCCGAAACACGATACGGACGTCGTCCGGGTTGGCATGCTGAAATTTCAGCAGGGTGTTTCGGGCTCTGGCACATTGCGGGCAGCGGAAATCAACGAACTCGTGAATGGTGAGCACGGCGTCCGCAGGACCTTCGACGTGACGCTCCGAACCCCGCAGCACGACGGCCGGCTGGTCGTAGTAATAGCGCACAAACCCCCGGTCCATTTCCGCTGGAGGAGGAGCAATATATTCCTGAAGGGGGGTCACGTATGCGGCGTCCTCTGTCTGGGTCAGCCCGACGCCCAGCAGCACGACGGAAAAGCCAAGTGCGGCGTAAACCAGCCGAGGCCAGGTAATCGTACGGTCCGCCCGTCCCTGCACAACGGCACTCACGAAGAGGCCCAGGTTCACTAGGTACAGACCGGTACACAGGGGACAGACCGCCCCTATCGTGAAGAATGAGATTACCGCCATATACAGCGAGAAGACAAACATCCAGCCGCACAGCAGGACGGTCAGCCCAGGCACTGCCAGGAACGTGCTGGCGAGGAGGACCGCGTAGCTGCCAGCGGCGAGCACGGCAACAGGAACCCCAAAGAGCGTGGCATAGGCACTACTCAAGACCAGGCTACAGTTGACCGTAGTCCCGCTGCCGCAAAAAGCCGATTCAATACTGCCGCTTGCGCCCGCCTGATAGTGGAGGACCGAGAGGTAGACCCCGAGGACGAGACCGAGCGCGCCAAGGATACGGATGGCGAGCGGTGGCCAACTGGGAACGCGGCGTTCTGCGTGACGCGTTGTCTGCGGGGCTGGGTCGTGTGTGGCTGCCTGACGGCGGGCCGCTTTTGCTTTCTTTGCTGACATGGGCTGAAGCATTACCATACCCTTTTCTGAAGCGCCAATAGGGGCAGGATGGCAGGGTTGCCTTGCGCGCCGCGGGGAAAGCGGGTAGGGGCGAACGGATCGTGATGTGGAAAGAGAGAAGATATGGAGACGGATGATCTGGGCTGGATTCCCCGTTCTGTTCGAGACAAGCTCGACCAAGTCGGCATCAAACTCCACTTAAAGGAATGGCAGGCCTTTCCCCTGGAGGACCGCCAGGCCCTGTGTGCTTTACCCTGTCAGACCGCAGTTGAAAAAAATGCCTTCCAGGAACGCCTCGATGCCTTAGCCTTGCACCACTGCGGGGCCCTGCCGCGGCGGCTGCCTCCAGATGGACCTAGCGGCAAAGACTAAAGTGTTCGATACGCTTGAGCAAGGGAAATACCTATTCTGAATTTCCTCAACACGATTGGACAGGTAGTAGGTTTGTCTTTCGAACAACGCAATGCCCGCCAAGACAAAATACCGATCGTTTGCGTCCCGTTCATTGCCAGACTCGGTCAAGGTACAGCAGATACATGACATCATCCTCAGAATGCCGTCCTAAAACAAAAAAACGCTAACCTGCTGGAAGGTTAGCGTTGAAGGCAACTGGCTTCGGCGAGTCGCTCAGGCAACTCTGTCAGTCACAACAGCAATATATGGGTCTCAAGTTATTTTGTCCATGCCTTTGCCGTCTGGTTGAAGGGGGCCACGGCGGAAACTGGAGATGATTCGGAATTCGAACGGACCGTGACGCAGCTTTGGCGCGGGGACTTGTGGCTCTACGGGGCTTCCCCCTGGTCCTTCCCTTCGCGGGGAGGAGAGCCGCCGAACCGCAGAAGGTTGGCTTGCGCAGCTCGAAAATGCTCCCTTGAAGGCTCCACATAGGGAACGTGCGCTCTAGGCGCTTACAGTCGGGTCATCCCCACAGACTACTGCGTAGCCAGCATCTCCTCGATCAATTCGACAAACGCCGAGTAGGGTTGCGAACCGGACAGAAAACGTCCGTTCACAAAAAAGGCCGGTGTGCCGCTCACCCCGAGTTGCGTACCCAGCGCCAGATTCTTGCTGACCGCCGCGGTATAGGCATTATTGTCCAGACAGGCCGCAAACTGCACTTCGTCCAGTTTAAGGTCGGCGGCATATTGTTTCAGCTCCTCGGGCTGTAAGGCTTTGATGTTGGCAAACAGTATGTCGTGATACTCCCAGTATTTGCCCTGATCGCCGGCACAGTGCGCTGCCTCCGCCGCTTTATACGCCTGGGGATGAATCCGGGTTAACGGAAAGTCCCTGAATACAAATTTGACTTTATCCTTGTAGTTTTCCTGAATTTGGGAGAGTGCAGCCTGCACTCGGGCACAGTACGGTCATTGATAGTCGGAGAACTCGACCAGCGTAATGGGCGCGTTCTCCGGTCCTCTTGTGGGTGCCCCGTCGGTCGGGACATCAACAATGGGCGGTGTCAGCTTAAAGTCGATCGTGGCGGCTTTGCGCAGTTCGGCGGCAAAGGCCTGTTGGCGCTGTTGCTGCTTGCGGGCCTGGAGGGACTGTTTGAGCTGGGCCTGCACCTCTTCCAGCTTGCGCTCTCCAAACCGGGCTTTGTTCTTAGTATAGTAATCCTCGACCTCTGCATCGGTCACCGATTCTGTTTTATCGGTCACCTCTTGCTGGCGGAGTTGTTGGCGGGTGATGCCCCGCTTCTTTGCCTCCTGTTCTTGCAGATGGGCGTTGATGATCGAGTCGACGGCTTGCTTTTTGAGCGAGTAGACCTGATTGTTCAAGCGGAGCATCTGGCCTTTAATCTGGTTTTCAATATCGGCCTCGGTGATACTTCTCTCGCCGACCGTAGCCAGCACCGCGCTGGTGGTGTCGGCTTTGAGTGAGCCCGGAGTCAGCACAACTCCTGCGAGTAAAAAGGCATAGACAAGGCTGAAGCTCTTCTGCCCGTGTGGTCTCATCATTGCTCCTTTTCTAAATGCTGCTAGCCGGTAAAGGTCAAAATAAGAAAGAAGAGCAGCAAAGGGACGAGCATCCAGAGCAGAAAAACAACCCAGGCCGGTCCTTGTCCCTGATTTTCCATATCGTCTCCTCCAACTGAAATGGTTTGATTGCAGGTCCCTACCATACGGAAAACCGTGCGCCGACTCAATGTGGTCGGTTGTGACACCAGAGAGCGGTTCACGCACCGCCCCTATTGAGTCTGGTCGAAAAGGGACTGCCGGGTGGTCCAGAACCGAAAGAGGCTCCAGACGATCACAGCGACGAGCAGCAGACCCCACACAACGTGGCCAAGACGCTGGATAGAAACGAGGGCGGCCTCAATCTCGGCGCCAAAGGAATAGGCCAAGGTAAAAATGACCGGCACATAGACGGCGATGGCAATCAGAGAAATCCGGACATAGATAGGCGTCGGCATCCCGTGGGCACCGACAATAATATGGGCCGGGAGGCGCAGGCCGGGCAAGAAGCGGGTCAAAAAGAGTGCCCGATTCCGATGCTGGTCAAGCCAGGTCTTAAATCGCTCAACCCATTTGCTGCGATGGAGAAAAGGAAATGCTGCACGTGCACTTCTGCCCCTCCAATGGCGTCCTACCCAAAAACCAACAAAATCGCCGCAAAAAACGCCCAGGCCGAGCAGCGTGAGCATGGTGGTCAACTGAACCTGGTCCGAGTAGTAGAGATAGCCGGCGGCAACGAGGGCGATTTCCTCGGCGAGTGGGATGAACCATATCCCCGCAATAAGCAGCAGAAAGATGGTTATATAGGGTGAATACGTGAGGGAAGAAACCCAGTAATCAATAGCGGATGCCGAGAACAATTCAAACACGGGAGCAGAGACTTTCTTGCAATGATACTGCCTGGCGCTCAACGAGCAAAACAGCGCGGCGCATTCCAGGAGAATGTAAGCCTTATTATGCTGAGATCAAGGCCGGTGAGAAAATATCGGGGACGAGACGCCACCCCTCAACCTCGTCATGGGGCATTATTCTTTGGGCATTAGATACGTGGTGCTCCAAGCATCCCGTTCTGCCGGGCGGCGCGGGCGCGATTCCCAGCCCGCAAGATGTTCAGCGCCGTATTGACAGCGCGGTCCAGGCGCAGCCCACAGGCCGGACACTGGTAGCGTTCGGACCGTCCAAGGGCCGGCCGGGCGCCACACCGAGAGCAGGTTTGCGATGTATAGGGCGGGTGGACTGCCACGAGTTGCCGCCCGGCCCCCGCTGCCTTGTACGTCAACTGGTGTCGGAGCCCTCCCCACGTCTGGGCGGGGAGGGCCGGAGTGCGGCCGCTTTGCTGGGCGCCGGGCGGGCCCGGCTCTTCTCCGGTCCCTTGGGCCGAGCGCGGCAGGGGCGGCACCGGTAGTTGCTCGACCGCAAGCCGGCCAAACCGCTGCAGGAGAGCCGTGGTGAGGCGGTGACAGGCATTCCGGTTGCGGACGTGCTGCCGGCGACGGCGCCGCGCGAGCTGCCGGCCCTGCTGCCGGCGCGTCTTCGATCCTTTGCGACAGCGGCTCACCCGGCGGTGCTGCTGTGCCACGGCCTCATCGTCAGGCTCAGCCCGGTCGATCGTCTCCCCCGTCGAGCGCGTCAGGCGGTGGCGCACGCCCATGGCAATGTCGCCGGCAGCGCGGCTGGCAGGAAGCGGGAGCTTCTCGACGGCATAGACGAGATCAACGGTGCAGCCGGCTGGCCGGCGCACGATGCGCAGGGCCTTCAACTGCTGGCTGGCCGGCAAGGGCCGCCGAGGCCGCATCTTGACCACGGGACAGCCTTTCAGTTTGACAATCCAGTGCTGCCCCCGCCGTTGCACCATGCCCGGCCGCGGCACGGCACTGGCGAGACACGGAAAGCGCTGCCCCGGTTTGAACCGGGGGAACCCGGACGGCTCCCCGGCCTTCACGCGGCGGAAGCCCGCCTGCAGCGCCCGAGCTAAGCGGCGGAGCACCCCCCGCCCGGCTTGCACCTCCTGCTTCCCCCAGCCTTCGGGGGCCGCTCGCCGTAGCTGGGGCCCGCGCTTCCTCTGCGCGGACAGGCTCAGGGAGGGGCCCGCCGTGCGGTCCGCTTCAAGCCGTTCCTCCCAGCGCGGCATTGCAGAGGGGGCAGAGGGGGCAGAGGGGGCAGAGGGAGCGCAGGAGAGTATCGAGGCGGGCGGACCCCGCCCGTGAACCATATCCCCGCTCCTGAAAGGTTGTGTGAAACATGGAAACAGCCCAGCTGACTCAACTTTAGGTGTCAAGGAACGCCTTGCCTATCATTCCCTATTCTTGCCTTCTCGGGCTGTTCTGAGTTGCCTTCTCGGGCTGTTCTGAGTATAGTGAGACGGTACTTCAGTAACGCTGGAGGATGAAGCATGACATGGTGGATAGTGATTCTCAGCAGTCTGCTCTGGGTCCAGTCAGCCGGGGCGACAGCGGATATTTCTCCCGCCCTCTTGGGCATGTATCGCAAGACCATTGAGATCGAGCGTGAACTCTTCACCCATGCGGCCCGCTACGGGGTGGACCATCGGCTCGCTCGAGCCGTGATTCTACAGGAATCGGGCGGGAATGCGGAGTGGGTCTCCCCGGGCGGCGGTGTCGGGTATTTCCAAATGCCCCCCGGAATCGTCCGCTTACTCGGCAGTCCAACCAACATTGAAGCCGGTATACAATACTTGGCGCAGTTGCAAAATCAGTTCGCGCGTGAGGACTATGTACTGGCTGCCTATAAGCTCGGTCCCGATCGGGTGCAGGAAGACGAGCCCATCCACTTCAAGACGCTGCAATACGTTGTGAGTATTGGGTATTATAAATCCATTTTGCAGGAATATGAGCCTGAAGTACGTCGCCGAGCAGCACAGCTCACGCTCAGAAAAGTCCAACCCGGAGAGTCGTGGGAATCCGTTGCCCAGACCCTCCGGCTCGCGCGAACCGTCCTGCGTTTGTACAACCCAATGCTGGCGAAGCGTTTTCTCCAAGGAGGCTCGACGGTTGCCTATCCTACGGACATACCTGCGGACTTGGTTGGCGTGGGGGAAAAGCCGGCGTATGTGGTCCGTATCGGAGACACCCCTGAGCTGCTAGCCAACGTCTTTCAGGTCGATCCGCAAACGTTTCGTCAGCAGCATCAGCTATGGTATTTGCACCCTCTTACGGTTGGAAAAGAAATCTCCCTTCCCACACCTCCTGTGCCAGCGCCGGACGGACGGACAATGACGTCCCTGCCGACACCGATGCCCCCTGCCACAGGACGTGACGCTCAAGAAAAGGAAAACGCGCAGGACCTTCGATATACCGTGCGGCGCGGAGATTCCCTGGAGAGAATCGCTCGGCGTTACGGGACGACGGTGCGTGCGCTGAGGGTGGCAAATGGTCTGCGCGGGACTCAAATTAATATCGGTGCGGTCCTGCGGATTCCCACCGGCCGGACCGAGACGGCGCTCTACCGGGTGCGCTGGGGGGACACTCTGGGGGGAATTGCCCGCCGCTACAATACCACGATTGCGACCCTGGTGCGGCTCAACAACCTCCGCAGTCACCACATTCAGGCGGGTAAGATGCTGCGGACTCCCGCGTCATAAAGAGAGGGGCAGGAACGAAGGACCTTCACTCAGAGATGTCAAGCCGGGCAGGGTAGTGCTCCTCTATGGCTCTGACCGCACGATAGGCAAACTCGGTGTAGGGAACGGGAATGCCGAGGCGTTGGCCTTCCTTGAAGACGTGGCCGACGGTTTCTTCGATCTCCGTTTTTTTTCCTGCCAGCACATCTTGGAGCATGGACGGAATAATACGTGTCCGCCCGCTCCGCGCCACCTGTTGTCCCACCTTGACGAGCATCTGCACTGCCTGGTCGAAGGGAGCGTCCCGAAGCGTCTGCTGGTTGAACAGGCTCCAGGCCGCATGGTCGGACAGGGGAATGCCGAGGGCATCCGCAACGGCTGCAACTTCTCGAAACATATGGACAGACAGGGGCGCCAGTTCCGGGCTCGACCAGACCAAATGGACAGGCAGGCGGGTCAGGGCCGCCAGCGGGGCAAAGGGGTTCTGGATGGCTTGTTTCGTCCATTCGATTGAGACGATATTCTCGACCGCGGCGGCCTTGAGCCCGGCGTCAATAAACGTCTGGGCAAGATGATTGACCCGTTCTGAGCACGTGCCGTCCGGTTCGCCAAAGAACGTAATCCCATCCAGGGTGTAGTTGACCTCGCCGTCTCGGACGAGGGTCGCGCCGATCATGGTGGTCGCGCCAACGACTTTCTCCGCACCAAAAACGCGAGCCATCTGGTCGTTCTTCACCACGCCATTCTGAAGTGAGGCGACACTGTCAATGCGGAGATGTTTAACGCTGGCCAAGGCTCGCGGCATGTCCTTGGTCTTGACGGTAATCAACAAGACATCGGCGGTGTCGAGGGTTGAAGCATCGGCGTAGGCTGGCAGCCGGACCCGAAAGGCGGACAGTCCGGTGAGTCGGAGGCCGTTTTGCTGGACAGCCCGCGCGTGCCCCGGCCGGGCGATCATAACGGCATCTACGCCATGCCGCGCGAGATGCCCGGCGACAACCGAACCCACGCCCCCGGCTCCAAGAATCACAACCCGCATATCGGCCCGCCCTCCCTTCGACTGTGCTCAGGACAAGTTGTATTAGCACGGGACTCTTGTTGATTACAGTGAGGAATGGCGGGTCCGGCTCGATAATGTCAATGAACGCTCTGTTGTCTAAGAATGCTCCGGGAATCGGACCCGGTACACCCGTGACAGATGGATGAAATACCCCTCTCCCGGTTTCAACGCAGCCAGATTGTCGGACGTGACCTTTCTGCCGACAGTCTGACTGATCGCCTCCGCCTCATCCCCTGCTGTGCGCAAGAGCAGCGTTGTTTCGTACCGCCCAAAGACGAGGCGGGCCGGATGCGGAAGAAATTCGACTACCACGATGCCGGTGCGTAAAAAGAAGGTGAGCGTTTGCTCCCAGTCAGCAGTCTCTTGTGCACCATCAATGATGAGGAGGGGGGGGAGGGAAGGCGGCGCACCCAGACCGGTCTGTAGCGTCTGAAGCACCTGCTGAGCGATATCATCCGAAACCGAACCCTCTGCCGGCAGGGGCATATAGGCCGCGTCTTCGCGCAGCAGGAGACGAAAAGGCATTTCGAGTTGCTGACGACCGTGGGCGTCCAGACACACCACCACGCCGTGTTGGCTCGCTTGACGCAGGGCGAGACTCAGGCATAACTCGGTCCGGTCGCGCGGCTGGCCCCCCAGCACGGCAAGACGGCCGCTGAGGTCGGGCAGCGGCAAGAGAGGCTCCTGGGCCATGGAGCGAAGAGCATAGCATCTCTCCTGCCGCAAGGAAAGCTGACGAACTCCCGACCCCGCACCGTCTCCTCCCCTACTCAGACCGTGCCGAAGCGCGTATAAGGTTTGCATGGCAACGGCGCGTTCATATAAAGGCGTTTTCCTGGTGCTCGGGCTCCTGACCATAGGCGTGGTGGCGGTGACGATGACCTATCGCTATCGTACCCCGCCCAAAGAGACCGTCCAGAGTGTCCTGCAAGCCCGCGGGATGCCCGCGACAAAACGGGGGATGCGGCTTTCCCAAGCCGGACGCCAGCTTTTACCGCCCGCCGAGCGAGCCGAAATGGATGCGATCTATGCCGAGGCCCTCCGATCGCTACCCGAACGGGAGCGACTGCAATTTGAGGAGTTGAGGAAGCGTGGTGCCCAGGCCCGCGGGCGGGAGGTGGCGGAGATGGGCCGGCTGATCCAAAAAGCGCTTCAAGCCCTGCCAGCGGAAAAGAGTCAGCGCTTGTTCGCGTTGGTCGAAAAGGCGGTTGCCCTCCAGCTTGCCAAACAACAGCCCCCCGCCCAGCCGCAGTAAGTAGTATGCCGTTCTCAGTCCACCTCGTCGCCGTACGCCTCTGCCTGCTGTGTCTGCTCATCTGTCTGGCCTGGCCCGCCCCGGTTGCCAGTATCCGGTCTGACGCCACGACGCTGTTCGGGATTGAAGGTTTTCGGGTGGCTATTACGACCATTAGCCCTCCGGCGCGGCGACTGGGATTTTCAGAAACACAGCTCCACACGCTGGCGGTCACCCATCTGCGGCGCAACACGATTCCGACTGGACCCTTCGACGGGGCTCAGGACAGGGATTTTCCAGCCGTACTGAATATCTCGCTTCGGGTTGTGGAACATCCGGCCTCCGTGTTGGCCTATTCGCTCGAACTGCAAGTGCAACAAATCGTCCATTTGAAGCGAACGGAGCAGGTCCATTTACTGGCTCCAACCTGGATGGAAGGGACGCTGACCATGGTGCCGCGAGCCGGGCTGAGACGCAGCGTGGAAAGCGCCCTGGCCGAACTGTTTGACTCCTTGGGTCACGATTATCGCTTGGTCAACTCATGAATGGCGCTGCATGAATCAAATGCTCAACCCCCAAGATGGCAGTCTGCTCGTCCGCATCCCCGCGGGAGAGTACCGCATGGGTAGCGAGAGCGGGACGCCGCCCGAACGTCCGGCCCACCGGGTTTCACTTGGGAGTTTTTATATTGCTCGACACCCGGTGACGAATGCCCAGTACCAGCAGTTCATCCTGGCCACCGGCCATCGTGCGCCCTCTCTCGATGATGCCCGGGCGGAACGCGAGAATTGGGATCAGGAACGAAACGCACCGCCGGCAGGGCGAGAAGACCACCCGGTGGTCCTGGTGAGTTGGCATGACGCCCAGGCCTACTGCGCCTGGGCCGGAGGGCGGCTGCCAACTGAGGCCGAATGGGAAAGCGCCGCCCGTGGCGGGTTAGCAGACCAGCCCTATCCGTGGGGGGACGGGGTCAATCGGGACCTGGCAAATTATGACAATCGGGCTGGGACCACACCGGTCGGGAGCTATCCGCCCAACCCCTATGGTTTGTCTGACATGGCTGGGAACGTCTGGGAATGGGTGGCTGACTGGTACGACCCACAGTACTATGTGGTCTCCCCGACCGAAGACCCGCAGGGCCCGGCGACCGGAACGGTCAAGGGGTTACGGGGAGGAGCTTGGCTACTCTTCCCCGAGTTTTGCCGGGTGTCCTACCGTTTCCGCAACAACCCCGATTTTCGCTTCAATCTGATTGGCTTCCGTCTGGCGAGGTCGGCCTGAGCAGGCCCTCTTGATACAACTGGGCCAGGACCTGACGGATTTGGGAAGGAGCGCTCTGCTGCCCGTCAGGATGCCGATGATAGGCCTCCAGGATGTTTGGAACGGCGCGCTGTGTCTGCACGCAGCGCAGCAGGGTCGGGACGTTCAGCCCAGACAGAAAGCGCAGGCCGCGCGGGTAACGTGGGGTCACCACCGCGGGCCGGAGTTCAACATACGCGCCTTCGATAACAGGCTTCTCTTGGATACGCAGGTCTGGCGTCAGGGCTAGATGGGAAACCGGCTGTGCATCAAAGGGAGAAAAAGCCGCGGACGGCTGCTGCGAAGTGACGAGACTCGCGTCGGGCTCAGGGCGTAGGCGACGGTGCTGCCAAAAAGGACGGTCCGGCCAGCGGCCCTCTTCCGCGTAATAGCGGGCCGACTGCTGATAGTGGCTATGATAGGTGTCTCGCTGACCGGCTTCGTACAACTCGGCGGCCTGGGACTGCATGGCGGGTCGCTGGAGTACGGTGTTGATAACCACGGCGCCCGTAATGGCGGATGCCATGGCTTTCCGGACTCCCTCCGAGGACAAGGGATCAATGAAGAGGCCGGCGTCGCCGACAAGGAGGGTGCGGCCGGAGACAAACTGCCGCGCGGTATACAGGCTGGCATCAAAGACCTGGGGTGGCTGGGGGAGGTGCGCGTCAGCCAGAAAGCCCGAGACATAGGCCGCCTTACGGAGTTCCTCGATATAAAAGCGTGGCAGTCCGACCCGCTTTATGGTGCGGCTGTGTCGCCAATCAATCAGCAGCGTGACATTCCGCTCGCCCGTATGCAGCGGGACTGACCAGACCATACCGTCTGCATAGGCTTCAAGCAGGGTGTTGGCGAAGTCTACGCCGGGTGGATTCCCGGCATTTTGCCAATAGCCAGTGAGAGCCAGGGTTTGAAAGATGCTATCTCGCTGGCGCAGGTTCTGGCGGGCGTATATGCCCGCGTGGCCGGTCGCATCAACACAGAAGGCCGCCCGAAGGCGCTCTCCCGAACCATAGTAGACGGTCACGTCGTGCTCCCCATCAGGCCGGATGTCTCGCACCGGTTGTCCTTCCACAACCCGGACACCGGCCTGGCGGGCGTGTCTGAGCAGAATCAGGTCAAAGTCGGCGCGCACAGACTGAAAACCGCGTCGGTGTTGATCCGAGCTGTAATACGCGGTGCGCGGTTGAGACGAGCCCCAACACACGCTGTGACCAGCCATACGCAGAAAGCCGGCTTGTTCCACCTGGGTTCGGACGCCCAGAAAGTCGAGCAGGGGAAGGATGCTCGGTGTCAGGGACTCCCCAATCTGGTGTCGCGGAAAACGGCGCTTCTCAATCAGCACGACGCGATAGCCGAAACGCGCAAGCTGGTGGGCGATAGTCGCCCCGGCCGGGCCGCCACCGGCAACCACGATGTCTGCTGAGAGTGGTAGTGTCACGCAAGCCCTATAAGACTGCCGCGAATGACGCGCTGGAGTCTTCGAGTCTGAGAATTTCACGCTCCTATGTCGAGCTTATGCGGTCGTCCCAAGAAGAGCAACAGCAGAGCAAGCTCTCGTCGCCCTCTCATACAAGTTGGTCGTGTCTCAGTTGCACATCTGCCTGCACATCTGCCTGCGGAGCGCCCCCCTCCCTGGCTCTCCTCCTTCGGCTTCGCTCAGGCCAGGCCTCAAGGGGGAGGGAATTTTTGCTCCCTCTCCCTTGAGGGAGAGGGTCGGGGTGAGGGGGAAAATGCAAACTGAGACACGACCAGGATGTCACATCGTAAACGGGGCAATTTCACAAGGTAAAACGGTGAAAACACGACCGCCAGGGTCTTCCGGTCGCCGTTGATTGGAGACTGAACGTCTGTATGATTTTTATTGCAAACTGAACGCATGACTGAACGCATGTATGTATAGTGAATCCTTCCAGCCTGTGGAGGGAGGAGGCCTGACATGCCAAAGGGCAACAGCTGCCGCCCCGTCCAACCCGTTAGCGCTTCTGCCCCCTGCGCCGGGCGCTCGGCCATGCTGAAGCGGGGCCGAGCGCCCGCTAGTAGATCCCGCTGGCGCGCCGCGACCGGTCTGTTCCGCCGCTACGCGCTGGCGCTGCTGCTCCTCGTTGGCTCAGTCGGTGCACCAACGTCGGCCCTCGCCAACGGCACGGGGCACGTCTTCTCCGTTCAAGCCAATCAGGTCGCCAACGAAGGCGGCAGAATCGTATTCACCGTCGAAATTACCGAAGCCGACAACGAGAGGTATCCGTGCTTCTCGTGGGAGATTACCCACGGCACCACGGACACCAGCGACTTCGCGCCGGGACAGGCGCTGAGCGGCATGCAGACCATCCCGATTTTTGATCAAACCTAGGCAAGCGTCGCGATAGACACCAACGACGACTCCCCTATCGAGCCGGATGAAACCTTCACCTTCACCTTCACCATCAGCAACGTCGCAGGCTCGCTCAGCTCAGATATTCCAGACCGCACTGTATCCCCCGATCACTACTCCATCAACACCGCCGCCGCCAGCGGCACCGGCACCATCCGCAACCCCTTCCCTCTTCGGAGGGGAGAGAAAACAGCCCATCTGGGGCACGGCCTGCAAGGCGGTGCCTGTTTCGTCTCCGGCCAACCTGCTGTACAGTCGGCCTGGGCTCTGTTCTCTCGAACGCGTCCAGGACTGCTGCCATGCATATTGCCTCGGTACTCTCCCGCTTCTATCGGCTGTCGCCCTTTGTGAAGCCGTATGTGCGAAGAATCGGCCAGGTCTTCCTCCTGTCCTCCTTTGGTACCGTTCTCGGCCTGCTCTGGCCGCTGTTCACGAAAATCCTGATTGACGATGTGCTGCTCGCGCGCAACGTGTCGCTCCTGGTGACGCTGTGCGGGATCATGCTGGGTGTCACGCTGCTCGGTTACGGGATAGGGGCGGTCAATCGCTATCTCTACACCCAGGTCACGGCGCGCGTTTTATTCGCGCTCAGACAGCACCTCTTCGCTCATTTACAGAAACTCTCTCTCCGCTTCCATACCCAGGTCAAAGTGGGCGATCTCCTGTCGCGTCTGAATACCGATATTGCCGAGATTCAGTCCGTTCTCACCGATGCGGCTTTCACCTGTGTCACCAATATCTTCGTCCTGCTGGCAACTGTGGGCTTCCTCATCTGGCTCAACTGGCAGCTCTTTCTGGTCAGCCTGCTCGTTATCCCCATACAAATATATGGGGTGCGTAAAATACAGCCGTATATGGTCGAGGAAACCCGTAAGGTACGCGAGTTGAACGCCTCGATTTCCGCCTTTCTGGTTGAGTCTCTGTCTGCCATAAAATTCGTCAAGCAGTTTGGTGCGGAGCCGACTCAGTTGGGACGCTTGGGCCGCCTGGGTCAGCGCTTTGTTGCGCTGGTGACGCGGTTTGAAATGATCGGCTATATCGGCAGCACGACTGCGACGGCCACGACGTTTCTTGGGAGTACCCTGGTTACCTTGTACGGGGGCTATCTGGTGATTGAGGGCCAGATGAGTATTGGCAGTCTGGTTGCCTTCTCGGCCTACCAGGCCCGCGCCTTCAGTCCTATTCAGGTCTTGATGGACCTGTATTTGCGCCTTGAGCGGGCCGGCGTGTCCGTGGACCGCGTGTTCGAGTTTCTGGACATCGGGCAGGAATATACCGAGCCGTCCGACGGGACCTTACGACTCGAAGACCTGCGGGGGGAGATTGAATTTCGTGACGTGACGTTCGGCTATCAGACCAACGCTCCTGCCAGTCAGCCGGTGTTGCAGCGGGTGAGTTTTCGGGTTGGGGCCGGGCAGCGCTTGACCATTCTGGGGCCGAGCGGAACGGGCAAGTCCACGCTGGTTGACCTCTTGATACGGTTGTATGAACCCCAGGCCGGGATCATCCGCCTGGACGGTCATGACGTGAGAGAGTTTGACCTGGGATGGCTGCGCCAACACGTGGTCGTTATGGGCCACGAGCCCTTTCTGTTTCACGCCTCGATTCTGGAAAACGTGTCGTACGCCAGCCCCGAGGCAACCCGCGAAGAGATCGTTGCGGCGGTCACAGCAGTTGGTCTGCACGAGTATGTGGCCGCTTTGCCTGACGGCTACGAGACCACCGTGGGTGAACGGGGCGCACGCCTGTCGGCCGGCCAGCGTCAGCGCATTGCCCTGGCCCGCGCCCTACTCAAAAAGCCCCGGATTCTGGTGCTGGACGAAGCCCTGTCCGGTCTTGATGTCGAAAGCGAAGCCGACGTCCGCCAGGCATTGTCTGCCTTGATGCAAGGCTGCACAACCCTGGTGGTGACCCATCGGTTGAGCTCGCTCCACGCTGATGATGCGGTTGTCGTGCTCAAGCACGGCGCGGTTGAGTGGCAGGGAACCTACCGGGACCTGACCCAAGCGCCCGATATCCTACAGGCCGCAACCGGGTAGGGTTCACATTTTTCTTGCGCTATTACGCGATTACGCGCGCCTCGTCTGCTGGAGATAGGTCCGGGCGGTTTCGGGCGTCAGGTCCGGGTGACGCTCGGCTTGGAGGGCGAGGGTTGCCGCAATATGCGCTGAGGCAAAACTATGCCCGTAAAAGTTCTGCGTCTGGGCCGGACCGGGCAGGGGGCGTGGATAGGGATGGGCGCGAAAGGGAACCGGGCTGTCGGTGAGGGCGCGGTATTCGCCCCACGCACAGCTTTCATCCGCGGCCACGCCGATGACACCGGGTAAAGTGGCGGGTAACACATCCGAGCGGTCCGGGGGAGAAGACGCAATAAGGATGAGATTCGCCTCTTGCGCCTGGGCGACGAGGGTCGAGAGCGGCTGGCGATACTGCGCGTTAATCAGTCCCAGGCTCAGATTGATGATTTTCATGCCCTGTCCAATGGCCCAGCCCAAGGCTGCTTCCAGGACCGGAAACGCCGTAGCCAGATGGTCGGTAAAAATCTTGACCGCATAGATCTCCGCCTGGGGCGCTCTGGCACGCACCACTCCGGCGAGTGCGGTCCCGTGCCCGATGTGATCGGGGTACTCCGGGCTGGTCCGGACCTCGTTCTCCTCGTTCAGGAAAAAATGGATGCCGCCCGCGACGCTGCCAACATGAGAATGCTGGGCATTCACCCCGCTATCGATAAGCGCGACTTTGACACCTGCTCCGGTTGGTGCACTGTCCCTGCCCTGACCCATGCTCTGCTCCCTGCCAGCAAAGCATACCAAATATGTGGCTTTATGCGAGGGAGAAGACGGCGGCCGCAATCTCAGTGCTTTCCATTTGACTCCCACTCAGAGAGGTATAGAATCCGGCTATTGCGTCAGCGATGGAGTCCAGTGTTCCAGCCTGGAGGAGGGGACAGGTATGCCGACCGGAAAAACAGAGAAACGGATGAGATGGCACGGCTGGGTGCTGCTCGTGTTGGCGGGGCTCGTTGGCACGATCCACGATGTCAGAGCCGCAGAACACCAAGCAACGCCTTCCGCCCGAGAGGTGTTGGTGATCCGCTGTTTAGTTTGCCACGCGCCGCGAGAAGAGGATGGCAAGCTTGACGCGATTGAGGCCCAGCGGAAGTCACCCGAAGGCTGGAGCATGACGCTCAGCCGTATGGTCCGAACGCACGGGGTCGAATTACAGGACGGAGACGCCCGCATTCTTGTCAAATATCTGAGCGATCACTACGGCCTGGCTCCCAAAGAAGTCGAGCCCTATCGCTTTATTCTCGAACAGCGCAATACCCGAACCACCCAGGACGTGCCTAAACCCCTCCAGTCCGGCTGTATCCAGTGTCATTCCTATGCGCGGATTGCTTTGCAGCGCCGGACTCAGGATTCATGGGAGCGGCTGCCGGATGCCAAGGTCGCGCTTATGGCAAATATCGGCAGTGAGACCGCCTCTGCCGGCCAGTTGAAGGATTATTGGTTTGATGACGCAAAGAACAGCGCGGTTCCCCATCTGATCAAGCACCAGCCGTTTGAGACCGAAGCCTGGACGGCCTGGCAGGCTGTCAAAAAGCCAAGCTATGCCGGAACCTGGCTGGTGGTTGGCCACGACCCCGGACGCGGCGGGGATTACACCGGACAACTCACGCTGACCGCAGGGGAAGACGATCAATATACGGGTCAATTTTCCTATACGTTTGCCGATGGCTCTCGGCTGGAGGGCTCCACGAAGGGGACGATATACGCCGGCTTCCAATGGCGCGGCGTTGCCCAAGCCAAGGAGAGCGGACCGACCGGCCGGGAGATGCGGCAGCGCGAGATTTTCTTTGCCTCTGAAGACGGGAACACCATTTCCGGTCGGCGCTTGCTGACCAACTTCGGCGACCTGGGCATGGACGAAACCTGGTATCGCCTCCGGGATGGAGCGCGGCTGTTGACGGTCAGCCCGGCCATGATCCAAACCGGTTCACCGCAAAAAGTCAGAATTTTTGGGATGGGTTTCTCAGAGGGGGTACTGCCAGCGAACGACTTTTCATCCGGCGGAGCAGCGCTGGCTTATATGGCCTACAGCTCCTCCGGGGACATGCTGTCAGCGGACAAGTTTTCCTTTGGTGAGGGAGTGAGTGTGTCATCTTTGCAGTTCGAGAGCGACCATATGATTGTGGTAGAAGTCCTTGCCGAGGCAGAGGCGACAGAAGGGCTGCGCACGGTCTCCATTCAAGGTATGGCGGGAACGAGCCAGGTCGCGGTCTATGAGGCGGTCGATTATATCCGCCTCACTCCGGAACGGGGCTTCGCTCGCCCTGGCGGCATTCGGACGCCGAAAATTTTTCAGCAGTACGAAGTGGTGGGTTATGCGAACGGCCCGGACAATGCCAAGGGCACGGACGACGACGTCAAGCTGGGACGGGTCGGTCCGGTCACGTGGAATCTGGAAGAATATGTGAAACGTCCGAACGACGACGATATTCGGTATGTCGGTACGGTCGATCAAACCGGCCTGTTTCACCCCAACGAGGATGGGCCGAATCCCAAACGACACCTGATGGAAGGCAACGTGGGCGATGTCTGGGTGGAAGCCTGGTATACGCCCGAGGGCGCGAAACGGCCTATGGGGGCGCGTGCCCATCTGCTGGTGATGCCGGCCAAGTTTGTCTTCCCACCGATTGAATAGCATGCTACAGAGCGGGTGAGGCACAGCGATATGGAACTGCACTTCCGCGCGGAAAACGCCCATGCCATAACGCAGGACAACCAGAACATTCTGGTCGCGGCCAAGAGCATGTCCATGTTTGTCATGGACCCGGTCTCACTCGCCGTCCTAGAGTATGCGCGGGCGCATCCGCACGCGACCCAAGAGGAATTGACTGCCAGCCTCGCCACGCACTTCCCGCTCGCGGAGATAACCGAGACGGTCCAGGAGTTCATCGCCTTAGAGATTCTGCAAACCCAGGAGCGTTCCACTGCTGCCGCCCCCCTGCCGGTGCTCGACGTTGAGCATTTCCCGGTGAGTTCGCTGGTCGTCAACGTGGCCAATAAGTGCAACCTCCACTGTACCTACTGCTACGAACCCGAGGGTGCGAAATACGGTCCGTCGCCGGTCCAGATGGACTGGGAGACTGCGCGCGACAGCGTCGATTTCCTGTTCAAGAAGTCGGGCGCCAGCAAAGAGGTCAATCTGATCTTCTTTGGGGGCGAGGCGCTGCTGAATTTCAAACTCATGCGTCGGGTCGTCGCCTATGCGGAAGAAAAGGCCCAGGCAGAAGCCAAGGTCGTCGACTTTTCGCTCACGACCAATGGGACGCTGTTGACCGACGAGGTGATCGACTTTTTCCAGGCGCATCGGTTTGGCGTGACCATCAGCATCGATGGCCCCAAAGACCTGCACGACAAACGACGCGTTTTTCTTACCAATCGGGGCGAGCAAAAAGGCTCGTACGATCTGTTGCGGCCCCGCCTGGAACGCCTGCTGGAACGCTACACGGTCAGGCCGGTGGTCGCCCGGGTGACGGTCACCAAAGATGCCATCGATGTCGTGCGCACCTACGAGCATCTGACCCAGCTCGGTTTTTTTGAAGTCGGCTTTTCGCCGGTCACCGCCCAGGCCGAGACCGACTACGGTCTGGAGCCGGCCGATTTGCGCGAATTGCTGCGGCAGTTTCGTGAGCTTGGCGCGGTATATATCGAGCGGGCGCTCAACCAGCAGTACACCGGGTTCTCGAATTTAAGTACCTTGCTGACAGACATTCACCTGGGCACAAACAAACTCTTTCCGTGTGGGGCTGGCCTGGGTCTGTTGGACGTGGACGGCAACGGTGATGTGTATCTCTGCCACCGTTTTCCGGGTACGGAGGAGCAGAAATACGGCAATGTCAAAGACGGCATTCAATACGACCGCCTGAACGCCTTTATCAACAGTGCCCATCTGGGCAATAAGCCGGTGTGTCAAACCTGCTGGATTCGGGGCCTGTGTGGCGGCGGATGCTATCACGAAGCCATGACCGAGTTTGGGGATACGACGCTGCCCAATCTGCACTACTGCGATTTCTTGCGGGAATGGACAGAATACGGCATCGGCGTGTATATGCAGTTGCAAGAGCAAACCCCTGGGTTTGTCGAGCAATACGTGCTACGCGGGCGTGGAGACGCCCCAAAAGAATTGACCTAAGGGAGAGGGTGGTATGAAGCACCTCAAGGCAGCGAACTCCAAAGCCCGGGCCGTCACCGCCAGCGTGGCGCAAGCGACGAGGAAAACTGTAGAGGAAGACGTCGTCGGGATGGCCCAACCCATTGGCTGTACGACGATCTTCAATCCGGGCTGGGAGGCCAATCCGTGGGGCGGAGTCAGCAGCATGTGTGCCCCCATGGAAGCCGACCTGCTGAGCTGTGCGAATCTGTGCTGGTGGCCGGCTCAGGTGCCGGACAGCCTCCAGAACGCCCCGGAGTGGGCGAAAGGCTGCTCAAGCATGAACCAGGAAGACTGGCGTAACCTCGACGTTGTCTTCCCCAAGACCGACACGTCCGGCTAAGCAACAGCAGTGGGCTGAAGGAGCGGGTGGTGAACGGGAAAAGCAGGCCGTTGCTGGCGGGTGTGCTCTTTGTGTTCGGGCTGCTGGTCCTGCCGCAGCCGACTTGGGCCAAGTGGTATCTCCTGGCCAGTACGCATCCCAACAACCTGGTCGTCGTCGATACCGAAACAGACACGGTCGTCAAAGACATTGCCCTTGAGGGTCGCGGGCCGGCCCTGTATATCGCTCCGAACCCGGCCCAGCCGCAGTTTGCCTATGTCGTGAACAATCTGGCCAAAAGCGTTGCCATGGTCGATCTGGACGAGGGCAAGCAGGTCAAAAGCTTTGACCTGTCGAGCGACAACGAACTCGTGCGCACCATGGCGATAGACGTGAATATGCAGGGCACCCGGCTGTTCGTGCATGAAATGCCGATTCAGCAAGACTTGGGCCGTTATACGGCCCAGGACAATCGAATACGGGTCATTGATCTGGAGACCAATGAGACGCTGACTACGTTCACCGCTCCCCGCCAGGTGATGGGTCTGGCCTCTTCACAAGACGGCAAACGCCTCTATCTGTTCAGCGTCGGTCAGGATATTTTTGTGCATAGTACGGAAGACGGAGCACTGCTCGATACCATTCCGCTGGCAAACCGCAACATCAGCGGCATTGCCAGAACCGACGGCCTGCCGCTCGGCGGGACTTATCAGGAAAGCGGCCATCTCGTCTCTTTCGGGACCTTCACCACCGATTCCATCACCAACCAGGTGACGCTCGGCATTGGATCACTCGACCTCACCCAGGAAGACCCGGAACTGAAAATCGTTGAATTGCAGCCTTTTGTTGAAGGCGATTATGTGCTCACGGGTGCGCTGTCGCCGCATACGAATAAGGCTTATTTCGCGTACAACAGTTTGTGGAAGGTTGACCCGAAAACTCGTCGCATCGAGAAAAAGGTGTCGCTGTCCAACACCTATTTTGCGCCGCTCGTTCACCCCGAAGGCAAGAAGGTCTACTGCGGTAGCAACTGGCACGATGTCGCGGTCTACGACGCCGAATCCCTCGACCTGATTACTAAGGTCCCCTTGGGTCATTCGCAGACCGGGGGGGTGAGTGTCTTGCGGTTTGTGAATCGTTAGCGCCCGGCATGTCTCAGACAACACTCACCCGCCGGTATATGCTCCAGGGTCTCGGCACCGCCGCCCTCCTCGGCCAAGCGTACAGTCTGGCGCATGCCGTGGAAAAAGGCGATACCGCCAGCTTTGCTGCGGTCGTGAAACGCCGGCGTATGATCCGCAAGTACGAGGACAGGCCGGTTCCTGAAGAAGAGATCAAAAAACTGCTGCGCTACGCAGTGTGCGCGCCCAGCGCGGGCAATCTCCAGCCGTGGGAGTTTATTCTGGTGCGCGACCCCGAGGTCCGAGCCAAACTCGCCAAGGCGGCGATGAATCAGCACTCGGTTGCCACCGCGCCGCTTATCATTGCCACCTGTGCCGATATCCAGCGTATGGGCGAGAAATACGGCACGCGCGGGGCTTTTTACAGCTTGGTGGATACCGCGTTTGCCTCATTGCTCATTTTGTTAGGCGCAACCGAGCAAGGGCTCGGGGCCTGCTTTGTTGGCGCGTACAATCCGGAAGAGGTCGCCAAGGTCTTTCAACTGCCCGCCCACGTCCGCCCGGTCGGACTCATCACCCTCGGCTATCCCGCAGAAAAGCCGCGCAAACCGACGAATAAAAAAATCCCGCTTGAGAACCTGATCCACGAGAATACGTGGTAGGCAGATGGTCTCTACGCCATCTCAGAGGGGCGGGGGAATGCCCTTGGTTTCAAGGATGGATGAGGGGTGATTTCTCGCTCTACCCCCCTGGTTGGAGCGCTTTTGATGCCATCTAGTGCTCCATATATGTCTCACCTGCCTACCAATGTTGAGCATTATCTGTTGACATGAATTTTGAGTGGCCTATAGGTGTTGAGAGGTTTCAGACATATTCGGGTGTGAACGCATAACCGGAACGGGGGGAGCGATCATGAATACCGTATGGAGGAGACGCAGTTTGTTGCTGGGCAAACTCAGCGGATTCGTCTTGGGCTTCACGCTCTGTTTTGCGGGACAACCCGCGTGGGGCCAGGAGATGACCGGGCCGGCCCTGCTGGAGACGCGCTGCTCGGGTTGTCACCCCCCCCATGAAGAAGGCGGTAAGTTCGACTCGATTGAACACCAGCGCAAGACTCCCGAAGCCTGGGAGATGACCATCTATCGCATGCTGCGCACCCACGGGGCGAATCTGGAGGCGGGTGAGGCCCGCATCCTGATCAAATACCTGAGCGACCGGTATGGCCTGGCACCGTCGGAAGTCGAACCCTTTCGGTATGCCTTAGAGAAACGCAATAATACGATAGAACAGAAGGTTCCCAAGGAAGTGAAGAGCACCTGTGTGGCCTGCCACTCCTATGCGCGGATCGCCTTGCAGCGACGCACGCCCGAGCTGTGGGGGCGTCTGCCGGACCTGACCGCGGCCTTGCTGCCGAATATCGAAAACCAGGTCGCCTCAACAGGGCTGCTGGGCGACTTCTGGTACACGTTGGTGCGGAAAGAGACCGTCCCCTATCTGACGCAGACCTACCCGTTTGACTCGGCCGCCTGGAAGCAGTGGCAGGCCAAATCCAAACCGGACTACGCCGGGGTCTGGAATGTGGTCGGTCACGATCCTGGAAAGGGCGGGGCCTATACCGGTCGTCTGACGCTCACCGCGTCGGGGAACGATAACTATGAGGGCCAACTCGCTTACGACTTTGCCGATGGGTCGCGTATGACCGGGACAACCACGGTGACGATGTATACCGGATTCCAGTGGCGGGGTGTGGCTGAGGTCGATGAGGGCCAGACCCACAAAGAAATCTTTTTTGCCAATGAGGATGGGACAGTCGTAAGCGGCAGACGGTTGCTGACGCTTGTTGGCGACCTGGGGATGGAGGAGACCCTGTACCGGAATACAGGCCAGGCGCGGTTTTTGGCCGTCAGCCCGACCGCGCTCAAAGTGGGCGAGCGCGCCACGCTCAGGCTGTTTGGCATGAACTTTCCCGAGTCCCTGACCGCGGCTGCGGTTTCCCTGGGACCGGGTGTGACGGTCCAGTCTCTGCGGCGGGTTGATGCGGATACGGTCATGGCCGATGTGGTTGTGGGGAAAAAGGCAAAAGTGGGTGCTCGACAGGCTCGGATTCGGGGAGCTGATGGAGACCGGTCGTTGGCCGTCTACAATACGGTCGACTATATCCGGCTTTCACCGGAACAGGCGTTTTCCCGGCCCGGCGGCATCCGGACCCCCAAAATTTTTCAGCAGTTTGAGGCGGTCGGGTATGCCAACGGTTCGGACGGGCGAAAGGGGACGGACGACGATGTGAAGCTGGGGCGCGTCGGGCCGGTGACGTGGAAACTGAACGAGTATGTGAAGCGCGTCAACGACGACGATGTGCGCTTTGTCGGTGCTATGGATGCCCACGGTCTTTTTACGCCGGCCGAGGACGGTCCAAATCCGAAACGCCACTTATCACAGGGCAATGTCGGCGATGTCTGGGTGGAGGCCTGGTATCAGCCAAATGGTGCCCGTCGGCCTATGGGGGCGCGCGCCCACCTGCTGGTCATGCCGGCAAAGTATAATTTCCAACCAATTGAATAGCGCTCGAACCAAGGCTGGCGTTGGAGCAGAGGGTATGCTACGAGGCTGGGAGGAGACGCGAGAATTCCCGGTCAGCGCAAGGAGGGCGTGATGAAACACCTCAAGGCCGCGAACCATAAAGCGCACAGAGTCGAGACCGCCCCAGCCGCCGAAAAACGGCAGGTTCAGGAAGACGTGCTGGGCATGGCCCAGCCGATGGGCTGCACCACGATTTTCAACCCCGGCTGGGAGGCGAACCCCTGGGGCGGCACCGCGGGCATGTGTGCGCCAATGGAGGCTGACCTGCTCGGCTGCGCTAATGTGTGCTGGTGGCCGGCTCAGGTGCCCGATAGCCTGCAAAACTACCCCGAATGGGCGAGTGCCTGCTCTGGGGTCAACGCTGAGGACTGGCGTAGCTTAGAGCTGGTCTTTCCCGAGAAGAAATAGTCGCCTCCCCCCAGTTCGTGCGGCGATCAATGAGGGGTTTCCGATATGAACCCTGGGCAAAGACCGCGTCTATGGACCCGAGGCGTTCTCTTTGCCGGACTGTTGCTGTTCCTTTACTGCTTCCCCCCGCTCGTTGAGGCGGGCTGGTATATTGCCTCGACAACCATCCCGCCGCACTCTTCCGCGTCTTCCTGGCGGCCTCCCCAGGTTGTGACTCGGGTTGCTCAGAACCGGCTGACCTACGAGACCCGAGCTTGGACCCAAATTATCGATCTCAATACGCAGCAGCTCTCGGTTGTGAGCCATCCGGGACAGGTGTACTGGCAAGGACCAATTGAGGCCTACGCTACGGTTATGGCTGCGCGCACCCAGGAACGGCGGGCGCGGGCGGAACGGTTGATGAACCAGCTCCCTCACGGTCCGCAACAATTCGTGGCAAGACGAGCCGGCCCGTTTGATAGTCTGAGCCCCAGACTGACGATTACCATCACCCCGATGTCGGAGTCCGACTCGGTCGCCGGGTATACGGCCCATAAGTATCGTATCCAGCGGAACGGCATCGCGTATGAAGAAACCTGGCTGGCTGAAAAGATCAAGCTGGGGACGGACGTTGATATGTCCCGACTGCACGCGTTTATCGACAAGCTGCGGACCTCTCGCACGACGCCGCCAGGAGCCGTGCTCGCCGAGTTAACCGAGCTGATCAATATAGGCTATCCGGTCAGGACCGTGAACTTGGTCACCCAGGTGGTCAAGGAAGTGGTCCAGGTCGAGCAACGGCCGATTAGGGCCGAGGCGTTTCTGGTGCCGAATGGCTATACCCACAAGGCGCTGGTCGAGATCATGTTTCCAACAAGGAGGCGTTTATGAAGGGCAAGAGTCGGTTCTGGACAGTGTCAACGCTGAGTGCGTTGATCTTCGTTTGCAGTCTACCCGGCCTAGTGTGGGCCAAGTGGTATATCCTGACTGGGGCCCATCCGAACTCCGTGTATGTGATTGATGCGGAAACCGATACGGTGGTGAAGACCATCCCACTCGAAGGGAAGGGTCCCCTCTTTACGGTGGCGCCAAATCCGGCTCGGCCCCAATTCGCCTATGCGGTCACCAACCTCAGTCAAAGCGTGGCCTTGGTTGATCTGGATGAGGGAAAGGAGGTCCTGCGCTTTAACCTTTCTAATGACAACGAACTGGTCAGGACCATGGCCATTGATGTCAATCCGCAGGGCAATCGCCTCTACATCCATGAGATGCCGCTGAAGAAAGACCTGGGCACATACGAGATACTGGAAACCCGTATTCGAGTCATCGACCTGGACACCAATACGGTCGCCAACGTGTTCCCCGCCCCCCGTCAGGTGATGGCGCTGGCATCGTCCCAGGACGGGAAAAAGCTGTACGCCTTTAGCGTGGGCAGGGATATCTCGGTGCTGAATCCAGAAACGGGTCAGGTGGAGGACGTGATCCCCATGGCGGACTGGAACGTGACCGGCGCCGGGAAGCTGGAGGGATTGCCCCTATGGAATCCCTATCAGGAAAACGACTACCTGGCCTCGTTTGCCGTATATATGACCGACACGATTACCCGGCACACCACCGTTGGGGTCGCGACCCTTGACCTCAAACAGGCCAATCCGGACCTGCAAGTGGTGGAGCTTCAGCCCTATGAGGCCGAGTGGTGGACGGCCCACGGCGCAGTATCGGCCAAAACCCAGAAGGCTTATCTCGGCTGGGACAAGCTGTGGAAGATGGACATCCCGACGCGCCAGATGGAAGAAGTGACGCAGTTCGACACCAACAGCGTCTTTGGTGCTTTCCTCCATCCCGACGGGACCAAAGTCTACTGCGGCGGAAACTGGAGCGCGTTGTCCGTGTTTGACGCCGACACGCTCCATCCCCTCAAGAAGATTGACCTTGGGCACTCACAAGCCGGTGCGGGCATCCGGTTTGTCAACCGCGAGAACGGGTTTTAGCGGGAGTGCACCCTAGCCTTTCCACTCTGGATAGCGAGGTAAGCGGGACTGCTGATGCAATACGATCTGCTCATCAAGGGCGGCCAGGTCATTGACCCCGGCTGGCCGCAGTACCACAAACTCCAAGCCGTGGACGTGGCGATTCGGAACGGCAAAATAGCGGCTGTCGCCGCCGACATCCCTGCGACCCAAGCGGCTCGCGTGCGCGAGGTGTCCGGTAACATTGTCTGCCCTGGGTTGATCGATATTCACGCCCATACCTTTGTGAACGCCCACGATATGGGTGCTGAAACCGATCGGCGCTGTGCCGCGAGTGGGGTGACAACGCTGATTGACGCCGGCAGCGCCGGTTCAGCCACCTTCCCCGGACTGCGGCAGTATGTGGCAAATGCGAGCGAAGTCAGGTTGCGCTGTTTCGTTCATCTGTCAGCCCTGGGTCTGATTCACCTGCGGGTCGGGGAGCTGATGCATATGGATTATGCCGACCCTGAGGGCTGTGCGCGCACGATTGCCGACAATCGTGACCTCGCCATTGGCGTCAAGCTGCGCTTCAGCAATAACGTTGTGCCGGACGCTGCCGGGACCGAACCGTTGCGTCTTGCCCGCCAGGCGGCCGATATGGCGGCCGTGCCCTTGATGGTGCATATCACTGACGCCCTGTTGCCGGTCCCTCAGATTTTGGAATTCCTCAAGCCGGGCGATGTGGTGACGCACTGCTTCCACGGGTTTCAATACGGCATCATGGGACCGGAAAAGAACGCCATTCTCAAAGAAGTCTGGGCCGCACAGAAAGAGGGCATTATTTTTGACTGTGCGCACGGGCGCATGCACTTCCCGTTTCCGTTTGTCCAACAGGCCCTGGACGCCGGATTTCTGCCCGACACGATCGCGACCGACCTGACGCTCCCCAGCGCGACGAAGGGACCGGTCTTTGATCTGCCGACGACCATGTCCAAGCTCTTAAACTTGGGCATGAGCCTGGAAGACGTAATCCGCTGCGTCACCACCAATCCCGCCCGCGTGATTGGAGAGGCGGAGCAACTCGGAACGCTCAGACCCGGCGCCACTGCCGATGTCGCCGTGCTCAGCCTTGAACACGGGGAATTCGATTTTGTCGATACCGACCAGAACCACATGACCGGCGAGAAAAAACTGGTCGCCCAGCTCACGGTCAAAGATGGGCGGGTGTGGTATCAGGCCGACCGGGCGAGATAAGGTCGTCTGCCCGAGTCGGGTGTCATTCGTCCACCCGCCGAAGTAAAGGCCTACCCTTGTTCTTCATATTATTACTGGCGTGATAGTGCAGATCATGGTAGCCGCTGAAGACAAGTCCTGGGAATATACTCTCGGTCGTATTGATGAGCGGACTGAGCAAACGGGCCAGCGGCTTGACCTACTGGACCAGCGGCTTGACTTGGCGGAACAGCGTCTCGGTCAGCGTCTTGATAGGGTGGAACAGCGTCTTGATAGGGTGGAAGAGAAGATGCTGACCAAGGGGACCTTCTTTGCGGTGCTGTCCGTTGTCACCGCTCTGCTGGCTACGCTTATTACGCTGAACTGATTTCTCCTATCGTCCCTTAACGAAGTCCATTGACGGCACCTCTCAATCTGATGCCCTGTTCGCTGGCACGACTGTGGCGGACATGGTAAGCAGACAGCCACGCCCGCCCGTGTGTGAGCGGGCTGTACTGGAAGGAGGGTCGCATGGCCGGAAAACATTTTGAAGAATTGAATGTTGGTGACGTATTCCAGCATCAACCTGGACGAACCATTACCGAGACCGATAATCTGTTGTTCTCGACGATGACCCACAACCCCCAGCCGCTCCACCTGGATGAAGAGTTTTCAAAAAAAGCCGAGTTTGGCCAACGCCTGGTGAACAGTATTTACACCTTGGGGCTAGCCGTGGGCCTGTCTGTCGGCGATACCACCCTGGGGACGACGGTCGGCAATCTTGGTTTTGAAAAAGTGGTCTTCCCCAAGCCTGTTTTTATCGGAGATACCTTGTACGCCGAGTCCGAAGTTGTCGAAAAGCGAGAATCGCGTTCCCGCCCGCAGTGGGGGATTGTGACCTTCGAGCACCGGGCCAGGAACCAGCGGGGCGAAATTGTGATGAGCTGCCGCCGGGGCGCCATGATGCGCAAGAAAGAAGCCCAGATTTCATAGCGAGAGAGGGGAGAGTATGACCCGCTTACGCCGTGCCGTCCATTTCGTGCCTGGGGCCAATGAAAAAATGCTCAACAAATCGCTGGCGCTGGAAGCGGACACGCTCGTGCTGGACCTCGAAGACGCGGTCACACCGGACAATAAGGACGCTGCTCGGGAGACGGTGACAGACTGGCTCAGGCATGTGGACTTTGGTCGTCAGGAACGCATAGTCCGCATGAATCCGCTGGATACCCCCTGGGGGGTAGCTGATCTCGAAGTGACGATGCGCGGGCGACCCGACTCCTACCTCGTCCCCAAGGTGAGAACCCGAGATGATGTGCTTAAGATTCATACGATTATCAGCCGCATGGAAAAGGCGTGCGGCTATCCGCCGGGCGAAGTCAAGCTGGTGGTGTTAGCCACAGAAACGCCTGAGGGTTTGCTGAACATCAAGGATTTTGGCTCCTGTCCGCGGCTCGATGCGCTGTCGTGGGGAGCCGAGGACTTGTCGGCCGCGCTTGGCGCTCGACGGAACCGGGCTGAAGACGGCACTTTTCTTGAAGTGTTTCGTTATGCCCGGATTATGACCTTGCTGGCGGCAACAGCCGCGGGCGTCCAGCCGCTGGATACAGTCTTCGTCGATATCCGAGATAACGTGGGGCTCCGCCAGGAATGTGTCGAAGGAGCGTGGATGGGCTTTACCGGAAAGATCACCATTCACCCCAGTCAGGTCGACATCGTCAACGAGGTGTTCACGCCTTCGGCGGAAGAGGTCGCGGAAAGCCAGGAACTGTTGGCGGCTTTTGAAGAAAACCAGAAGGCTGGGAAAATGGCGTTCAGCTTCAAAGGCCAGATGGTCGATGTGCCGCATCTCACGCGGGCGCGGACCATTCTTGAACGAGCCAGGCAGGCCAGGCTGGCAGAGGCCGGACGATGATCGGCATTACCGGCTGCGGCTATCATCTGCCTTTCTGTCGCCTGGAGCGCACGCACTTCGGTCAGGCCTGGAACCGTCGGGCCGGGAAGGGAGAGCGGGCCGCCATCTATTTTGATGAAGACGCCCTGACCCTCGGCTTTGAGGCGGCCCAGCGCTGTTTGGAATACATCGGAAAGAAAAAGGTCGATGCCTTTTTCTTTGCCTCAACCTCCGCCCCGTTTTGGCAACGTTCGACCGCCAGCTTTTTGGCTGCGGCCTGCGACCTGCCGGCAGCGTGCGAAACCTCGGACTTTGGGGGCAGCTTACGCTCAGCGACCGCAGCTCTGCGCGCCGGTGTTGACGCGCTCAACAGCCGCCGCCTGTCCACGCTCTTGATCGCAAGCGGCGAGGTGCGCGACGGCCAGCCGGGAGAGACCGAAGAAGAGTGGTTTGGCGACGCCGGCAGCGCGGTCACCCTTGGGCGAGAGAACGTGCTGGCTGAAATTATGGGTCTGGCAACCCACTCCAGCGATTTTTGGGATGAGTGGCGACGCGACGGAGACGACTTTATCCGGACGCAGGCGTCCCGCTTTTCAACCGAGCGGGGCTATCAGAAAAACCTCGTCGCGGTCGGCAAATCGCTGCTTGAAAAGCACGGCGTGCCAGCCCAGCAGGTGGCGAAGGTGATCCTCCCCTCCCCGGATGGTCGGGCTCATAACGCGACCGTCCGGCAGCTCGGCTTTGAGGAAGCGCAGCTTCTCGATCCGCGCTTTGCGGAGATTGGTGCACCCGGCAGTGCCACTCCTTTCCTCTTGCTGACAGCCGCCCTGGAAGGAGCAAATCCGGGTGACCTGCTGCTGCTGCTCAACTATGGCGACGGCGCGGACGGCGTCCTGTTGCGCGTGACCGAGGCCATCCGAAAGCGTCCGCTGCCGTCCTCGCTCTCGGACCATCTGAGTGAGAAACGGCTGTATTCCTCCTACCAGATTTTTCAGAAAATGCGCTCCTACTACAAGCTCCATCAGGAGGCGGCCGAGCTGTCCAACGTCCTCCTGGAAAAGGAGGAGAGCCAGAATATCCGTCTGCACGGCACGCTGTGCCTGCGGTGTGGGACGCGCCAATACCCCATTACTCAGGTCTGCGGCGGATGTCAGAACCGCGACTCCCTCCACGAAGTTCCGCTCGAACACACGGGCCGGATTTTTACCTTCACCCGCGATCATCTCTACGTGGCTCCCGACTCTCCGACCATTATGAGTGTGGTCGATGTCGAGCAGGGCGGCCGTCTCTACCTCCAGATGACCGATGTGGACCCGGAAGACGTCCGGGTGGAGGACCCGGTTGTCTTGACCCTCAGACGCCGGAAAGAAGGACCCACGATGCATAACTACTACTGGAAATGTCGGCCGGTGCGCTGATCTCGGTCTGGCGAAAGGCGACGCGCTCGGCTAGCATGGGACGACAAAGAGTAAACGGGTCCTCCAAACAAGCGTACAAAGCCGGACCCGTTTACTCTTTCCGGAAGGGAGGACACGCAGATGGGGACAACACTCAAGGATCAAGTCGCGGTTATTGGTGTTGGCTGCATCAAGTTTGGCGATAATTTTGATCAGGGCTATGAAGACATGGCGGTCGAGGCGGCGTACGCGGCCTTTCATGATGCTCGCATTGCCCCGGAAGAGATCGAGGCCGCCTGGCTTGGCACCTACTCGCCGGCCCAGGGACACGGCAAAGCCGCGGTTTCCCTGGGTGATGCGCTGCGCTTATACAATAAGCCGATTTCGCGGGTAGAAAATTTTTGCGCGACCGGGACCGATGCGTTTCGGCACGCCGTCCTCGCGGTCGCCTCCGGCATGTATGATACGGCGCTCGTCTTGGGGGTTGAAAAATATAAGGATCGTCCCGGACGCGGCCTCGCCCGAGAGGGCGTGCATCCGTATTATCACGACGGCTCCACCGCCCCGGGCCTGTTTGCCCTGGCCGCCACCCGCTATATGCACGAGTTTGGTCTGACCCGCGAGACCCTGGCCAAAGTTGCCGTCAAGAACCACCGCAACGGCGCGCTCAACGCCAAAGCCCACTTGCAGAAGGAAGTCACCCCGGAAGCCGTTCTGACGGCGCCTATTGTGGCCTATCCGTTTGGGTTGTACGACTGCTGTCCGACGACTGACGGCGCGGCCGCGGCCGTGGTGTGTCGCGCTGATCTGGCAAAAAAATATCGCGCCGACCATATCCTGGTCAAAGGGGTAGGCTTGTCCGTGACGAGCGGACGGCCGTTCATGGACCCGAATTTTGACTATCTCGGTTTTCGAGCCACCCAGAACGCCTCGGCCCAGGCCTATGCCATGGCCGGCATTACCGACCCGCTGAAGGAAATCGATGTCGCCGAGGTGCATGACTGCTTTACCTGGACCGAAATTTCCAACTATGAAGACCTGGGCTTTGTCCAAAAAGGCCAGGGTGCGAAGCTGATCGAAGAAGGCCGTACCACCCTGGAGGGTGATATCCCGGTCAACCCCAGCGGCGGACTCAAGTCGTTTGGCCATCCTATAGGCGCGAGCGGGGTGCGCATGGTGTATGAGATTGTGACCCAACTCAGAGGAGAAGCCGGCCCGCGTCAGGTCACCGACCCGAAGCTGGGTTTGGTGCATAATGTGGGTGGTCCTGGGGCTGTGTCGTGCGTGGCCGTGCTTGGCCAGCCCTGAAGTCGCAACGAGAAACCAAGTGAGGAGCAAACATGTCGCAGCCTTCCATTGTTGATGTCATTTGCCAGCGCGCCCTGGAGATTGCCCCCGAGGTGCCCTGGCTGGTTGAGCCACTGACTCCGGGGCGGGGTCAGGCATTTATTCTGCAACACATTCTGCGAAACCGGCTGTTCAGCGCGGTCATCCGGCCGGCCTGGATAAGTCGGTGTCCCGACCTGGCCATCGTCCGCAAAACCATCGGGCAGATGCGGGAAGAGTTGGTGTTTGATGACGAGATTGCCCAGCCCCATACCACCCTGTTGTGGGAGATGGGTCGCAACGTCGGCCTGACCAACGAAGAAATGGACAATACCCGGGCCGTGCCACTGGTCGATGTTGCGCTGAACGTGTGGGAGAATACTGCCCGCTCAAAACACTGGGTTGCGGGCTGGCTGGCGACTTCGGTGGATGAGTTCATGCTGACGGCCATGTCCGGCGAGCATAATTATCGACCTGAGGCCTGGCAGGCCACCTTTCAGCTCAATGACGAGCAGGTGTTCTTTTTTTCCTACCACACCAAGGCCGACGACGATCATGCTGGCCGTAAGGTCTGGGAGCCCATCGCCCGGCATGTGACGACTGAGGCTGAGCGTCGGGAAGTTCTGGATGGGATGGAACTGGCGCTGACGGCCGATAAGCTGTTCTATCAGGGTATTTGCGAGTTAGGCGATCATATTGATGCCAATAAAAACGCTGCCTAGCGTAGCAGAGCGCGGACGCTGAGACAGGGTGCGGATGCCGATACACGCCAATCTCAGACGGCTGGTTGAGCTTGCCGCTCCCTTGTGGGCGGGTGAGGAAGAAATCGTCCGGACCTATTTTCAGAGTCCGCAGCGCACGAACGAAACCGACCTACTGTGGCTCAAACGGCAGTGTTTCAAAGAAATATGGGGTTCGGGCATCGGCGATAAGAAGAAGGGTCTCTTTCAGGGACCGGTTGCCTATCTGGACGACGTCTTTACCAAGATCGACTGTGAAGTTGATCGCCACACGGTCCTGGATGTGATCGACGACCTGCGCTCCGAATTCTATCACTACTGTTTGTTTGCCGATATCTACGACTATATCAGCGGCACCCGGCTGAACCCGCGGCAACTCACCGGCTGGCAGGCGGACGACGCGCTCGCCCGGCTGCGCTATGACTACAAGGAACAGCGGGGGCAACTGGGTCACTTTGCCTCGCGCTTTACCGAGGGCGGATATTGCAGCATGTTTGTTGCGGGGATGCGGCTGGCGGGCACAGGCGAGCTCAACGACCGCATCGCAAAAGCGTGTGAGCAGGTCTATAACGACGAAATCGGGCATATGCGCTTAGGCTTTGTCGGGCTGGCGCAACAGACCCTGTCTGCCGAGGAGTGGGCCGCGGTCGTTGATATGGTCCGCACGATTCTGATCCAGCGGCTCCAGATGCGTAACGAACAATTCGGCTATCCGCTCTCAGACACTCGTCTGAAGGCCATTCAGGCGGGTGATATCGAACCCATGCCCTTCGATTACGCCGGTCTTGAGTAGGGCCCGACCTGTGCCGGCTTTCACGGCATATGCAAAGAGCCATGCAGCAGCACCCGCACGAGTCTCTCAGGGAACCGGCCCGCGCCTGGATATGGGCAACCTTTGTGATCCTGCTGTTTGTGTGTATGCCGTATGGGTTCGTCGGCACCTACCAGCCGCTCGTCTTCGGCCTGCCTCTGTGGCTCCTGTTAACCCTGTTAGGCTCCTTCCTCCTGGGGGGATTCACCATGTATGTGGCGTTCCGGCACTGGCGTTTGGCCGCCGTCATCCTGGACGAGGAAACAGACTAAAGAGTAAACGTGTCCTCCAATATACATGAGATGCTGGACACGTTTACTCTTTTGAGACAATATGAGCAGTCCGGCTGAGACGGTCGGCCTGGGCCTTGGCGCCCTGATTCTCTTGTCGGTGTATCTGCTGAGTAATCTGTTCATCGGGTTTTTGGCCTACCGCTCGGGAGAGACCTGGACGGCCCGCGACTATTTTCTGGGCGGAAAAACAACCGGCGCGCTGGTGCTGTTCTTCGCCATGCTGGCGACTAAATTCAGCGGCAACACGTTTTTCGGTCTGCCCGGACAAGCCTACCGGGTCGGCTTGATGTCGGTCCTGCTGGTGCCGTTCATGGTGGCGATTGCGGTGGGTTTTCTCTCCTACGCGCCCCGGCTCTACGTCCTGTCAAAGAAATATGACTATCTGACCCCCGCCGATTTCTACGCCGACCGCTTTCAGAGTCGGCCTCTGCGGCTCATTGTCGCCTGTTTCCTGATCCTGTCGGTAATTCCCTATCTGATGATTCAGGCCACGGGCATGGGGCATGCCTTTGTCGGATTTACCAACGGCCAGTATTCATTCGCCAGCGGAGTCGTCTATATCTCCGCCGTCATGCTGTCCTATGTGCTGCTGAGTGGTTGGCGCGGCGTTGTCTGGGCCGAGGTATTACAGGGGAGTCTGCTCTTGGGCTCAATCGTGATTGCCGCGGTAGTGCTGGTTGCGTCCGAAGGCGGGCTGGCTAATGTCATTCAGCAGGCGGTTCGGATCGCACCTGAAAAAGTGGAGGTCGTGGGCTCGTATAGCACCCTGACACGTTCATACCTCTTGTACGCGGTGGTTTTTGCGTTGGGGGGCTGTATGTATCCCCAGATCATCCAGAGCGTGTATGCCGCCAAGACCGAGGCTGATTTGCGGCGTAGCGTCGCCCTGATGGTCCCGAACTACATCCTCATCCTGCTGTGCGTTGTATTGATCGGTCTAGTCGGGGTGGTGCGATTCCACGAGCTGGAAACCATACAGTCCGACCAGATTCTCGGTCTGCTGCTCGGCCAGCAGGCCGAGAATCTGTACTGGATCGTCGTCCTGGTCTTTATTGGAGCTGCGGCGGCTATCATGTCGACCGCGGCGGGTGTCTTACTCACGCTCTCGTCTATTGTGACCCACGATCTCTATCGGCATTGCTTTCGTCTCGATGCGAGTGAGGATGAGATTGCCCGCGCCGGGCGGATTTTTACCGTGCTGCTCCTCCTGCTGGTCATGGGGCTTTCGCTCCAGCCCGTTACCACATTGTGGCAGCTCACGATTATCAAGTTTGAGTTTTTGATGCAGCTCTATCTGCCTCTGATCCTGGGCCTGTACTGGCCGCGGTTTACGCGCCGGGCGGCCTTTGCCGGGATTGGCGTCGGAACCCTGAGTATGGCCGCTATGCTGCTGACTGGCTGGAAGCAGGTCTGGATCTTTGAAGCTGGCCTGGTCGGTTTTCTGCTCAACGCGGCTGCGTGCGTTAGTGTCGTCCTGCTGACACGACCCAATGCGGACGAACAACGCTGGGTGCGAGAACGCTTCTTTGTCTTTTTTGAGCGTGCGCCGGTCGGAAGAACGTAAGGAATGCGAAAAGCGGCTGGCAATTGTGCCACGATGCGTCCCGCCTTGCGCTCCGGATTCAAATCCCACATGGTGGAAGGCAAACAGCCGGACCCAGTTTGCGGACGACCGAGGAGAAAAGAAAACCCATGTCAGCCCAAGAACCCCGCTTTGCCATTATTACTGATGAGGCCCTGGATTCCCTGCGCAAGCTTATTCGTGTCCCTATCGAGGATACTTTGGAGCCGTGGTGCTATGAGGCCACGCGCGACAACATCCGCCACTACGCGCACGGCATAGGGGACGACAACCCCCTGTGGTGCGACCCGGAATATGCCGCCACCACACACTACGGCATGATTACTGCCCCGCCGTCGTTTGTCTTTCCGCTCAATCGGGTCTTGAGCGGATATGTGGGCGGCCTGCCGGGGATTCATGCCATGTGGGCCGGCGCGGATCTGACCTGGCATAAGCCCATATTTCGTAATGATGCTTTTACGACCAGAGCCTACCTCAAAGATTTGGTCGAGCATGAGACGCGCTTTGCTGGCCGGGCGATTCAGCAGATCTATCACGTTGATTACTACAACCAGCACGACGAGCTGGTGATCGAGGGCGCTAGCTGGTGTTTTCGGACCGAGCGCGATACCGCCCGGGAGATCGGCACAAAATACACCGAGGTCAAACAGCAAGCGCCGGTCAGCTATAGCCGTGAACAAATAGCCGAGATCTTCGCCCAGTACGCGCAGGAAGAAGTGCGTGGGGCAAGGCCGCGCTATATCCAAGATGTCAGCGTTGGCGACAGCCTGCCGACCATGGTCAAAGGACCGATGACGGTCACTGGCTTTATCGCCTATGCCCAGGGCTGGGGCGGGCTGTATATTCGAGCCAACCGCCTGGCTTGGAAGCAACTCCAAAAACATCCCGGGCTAGGGATTCCTGACCGCTTCGGTATTCCTGACGTGCCCGAGCGCGTTCACTGGGATACCGAACTCGCTCAACGGGTCGGCACGCCCGAAGCCTACGACTACGGCCCGGAGCGCACCTCGTGGATGACCCACCATCTGACCGATTGGATGGGTGATCAGGGGTTTCTGCGACAGATTTCCGTGAAGATACGGCGTCACAATCCGGTTGGTGACACGCTTTTTATCAACGGTGAGGTGACTCGGATTTTTGAGGACGACGGTCATCACTGCGTCGAGGTGCAGCAAAACGCCAAAAACCAGGACGGCGAACTGTCCGTGCTCAGCACCGGCGTGGTGCGCTTACCGTCTCGGGCGTAGTTAGAACGGTCCACCGTCACTATAACCAGGGTGAAGGTGCCCAATGCAGAGGTGTGAAATGGAGATGGATGAAGATGAAAAACTATACTGTCTTCACTGTAACCTGAGAGCAATTAAAGAAGGGAAAGTATGGCAAAATTCATCGGAGAATACTCTGACTGCTCAAACGGAAAAAGAGGCGTTGAGCATGACTCCGCGAAGATCAACCGTTGAGGAACTCAAAATTGGGCAGCCAAAATAACTTCTAGTTAAGGGGAACGATCAGCGCAACCAACCGGGGATGCTGGAAACCCTGCTGAACCGGACATTTGCGGATGACCCTGTGAACACGTGTATCGACGACTTCTTTGAATGTGTCGAACACCTTTCTGGGAAGCAGAGCCATATACCGGACAAGGCCCGAGCACGCGCCTACATGTGGACCCGAGAGAAACCCCATGTCTCAGTTGGCGTGGCGGCGCAGGCCGGGTATTGGGACTTCGGTCACGCAGCGGTTGCCTCCCTCCGATCTTTCTTGACAGCGCTGTAGAATCTCCGGCCGGTTTCGGGAGACCATTCGGCCGGAGGGGCAAGGCTATACAATCCGGTATTCTTCGGTAATCAGGGTGAATGTTGATGCCGGGTCAACGAACTTCGCCCCGTCCGGCTGGGCGTGATCTTTATATTCCACCGACGCCAGAGCAAAATTGAGATCGCCCAGGGTCTCAAACCACAGCTCGGCCACGCCATCGTACTGCGGCTCGCCTTGCGCATATGCCGAGGGCAGGGCGTGGCACTGGACGTAGCGCTGCACACCGGGCAGGGCGAGGGCCAGCGGGCCGTGCACGTCTTTCCAGTAGCGAAAGAACTCTTCCCGATCCCAGTTGGGCTTCCGTTTAATAAAAGACAGTCGTTTGACCCGCGGCTCAGGACTATTGTGTGCCTCTCCTGCGCGCAGCACATGGTCTGCGGTGACGAGCCGCACCACGTTTTTGACATCCGCAAAATTCGGCTCATCCGCGTACGCGCCTTCGCGATATTCTTTACTCTGAAAGGCGGCGGTGATGGCTGCTTCGCTGTCCATCCAGATTTCCACCACACCGTCATAGGCTTGGCTACGGCTCACCACGGTCGAGCTGTGGTTTTGGACATAGCCGCGCAGTCCGGGCATCTGCTTGGCGAGTGGGGCGTGCACCTCGCGCCAGTGGCGTGAGAAGTCCGCCAGGCTGAGACCATCCTTACGCTTAAAGGCAATGAGTAAGTGGGCCATGATGAAATCCTCCTTACACCGCGTCCGACTCTACATCCTGAATGAATTGCACCACGTCCCGAAAATACGCTTCCTGATCGTCATACATGGCGCAATGGCTGCCGTTTTCACACACGGCTACGCGCGAGTGGGGGATCAACTCGCCCATACGTTCAATCTCGGACACGCGCATAGTGTCGAAGCGTGCGCCGGAGACCAAGGTCGGACACTGAATCCGGTGCAAATCCGCCCAGCGGTCCCAGGCCTTGAATGTGCCGGTCACCACAAACTCATTCGGGCCCTGCATGGTGTTATAGACCGGCTTGGCCAGGTTGCGGAACATGCGCAGCAGCGGTTCCGGCCAGGGGTCGAGCCGGCACAAATGCTGACGGTATACATGGGTGAATAGGGCCTCCTCGTATTCTGGAGCCTCATAGTCTTCGGTCGCCTCATATTTTTCAATAATACGCAGGACCTTGGGCGGCTGCTGGGCACGTAACTCGTTGATATACGCGACATAGGCCGGAATGCTGGCGGTCATATTGGAGAGAATGAGTCCCTTGAGGTGCTGCTGATAGGCCAGGGCGTACTCAATGCCGAGCAGCCCGCCCCAGGAATGGCCGAGCAGATAGAAGTGCTCAAGTCCCAGAGCACGTCGGACCTGCTCTACTTCTTCCCGAAAACGCTCCACCGTCCACAGGCTGGTATCGTCCGGCTGGTCGGAATAGGCCGAACCGAGTTGGTCGTAGTATATAATCTGAATATCATGCTGCGGCAGGAAGTCCTCAAAACACTCAAAATACTCATGCGTACAGCCAGGCCCGCCGTGCAGGGTGAGGAGGGGAATCGACCCGGAGCCAAAGCGCTTGGTCCAGACGGTATATTTGCCATCAATCGGGAGCATCTCAACCCCGCCGGTTTTGACATTTTGCATAGCCTCATTCCTCGTGATTGCGCGTTGTGCCTGCCTAGTCTCCCGTATACCACTGCTCGGCCTGACCTGACCAGAGTGGCCCGCGTTTCCCCCTTGACTCTCCTCCCGCCAAAAATGAGAAATCTCTAATCCTGGTTTCATCTTCCTCTCATAGGCAGTTGCCATACTGAGCGTCAAAGAACACAGTAACGCTCATGAGAGGAGGAGTATGATGCAGACGAAGAAAAAAATAGTGGCCGGAGTGAAAGAACAAACGTGCCAACAGCTCTGGATGATTTGGAGGGTACGTTTACTCTTTATGGCGGTTTCCCTGGTGCTGGGTGGCTTGACCTTGGGTCGGATGACCCAAATGGATGTGGCCCAAGCGGCCTCGGAACCGACAGCTTCCAGGCTCACCCTAACGCCGTCCGGATTACCCTCATTTGCTGATCTGGCCGACCAAGTCTCGTCGGCTGTAGTCCATGTACGCGTTGTTGGTATGGAAAAAGCGTCTGAGCGTGGCCACCGTTTTGGCGGCCCACGCAATCCGTTCGGCCCTCAATTTCCGTTCCCGCCCGGATTTGGCGGACCGCGTCCTCACCGGGGTATCCCACGGCGCAGCTCCGGCTCTGGATTTATTATCCGTAAAGACGGGCTGATCATCACCAATAATCATGTGGTTGAGGGCGCAAGCGAGATTATGGTGAATCTCCCGGACGAGCGCGAATATCCGGCGACGGTCCTTGGCCGCGACCCCAAAACCGATCTGGCTGTGCTCAAGGTTGAGGCCGAGTTGGATTTGCCGGTCGCTAATCTGGGCGATTCCGAAGACGTCCGCGTCGGTGACTGGGTCATGGCCATTGGCAATCCGTTCGGGCTGAGCAATACCGTAACCGCAGGTATCGTCAGTGCCAAGGGCCGGACTATCGGGGCTGGACCGTACGATGACTTCATTCAGACCGATGCCTCCATTAACCCCGGTAACTCGGGAGGACCGCTGTTTAACGAGAAGGGCGAAGTCGTTGGCATTAACACCGCCATCTTCGGCAATGGCGGCGGGAATATCGGTATTGGTTTTGCCATTCCGATCAACTTGGCCAAGCAGCTCGTGCCCGACCTGGAGACCAAAGGCCATATAACGCGCGGCTGGCTGGGGGTCACCATCCAGAAGATGACCACAGAGCTAGCGGAATCTCTCGGTCTCGACGAGCCAAATGGGGCCCTGGTGGCCAATGTCACCACAGACAGCCCGGCCGATAAAGGCGGCCTGGAACGCGGCGATGTCATTGTCAGCTATGACGGCCACACGGTGGAAGAGAACGCCGACCTGCCTCTGCTGGTCGCCAATACGAAAGTCGGGACAAAAGTTCCTATTGACGTAGTGCGCGACGGAAAGACCAGGACGCTCACGGTCGAAATCGCCAAACTTGACGAACCCGAAGTCGCCAGCGGACCTGCGGCTGCCAAAAGAGGCAAGTGGGGCATGGCGCTGCGTGATCTCACTCCGGACGAGCGAGACCGGATGCAGCTCAAAGCGGGTGAGGGGGTCATCGTGGCTGGTGTACGACCCGACAGCCCGGCCGCGGACGCCGGAGTCCGTGAGGGAGACGTGATCCTTGAGGTCAACCGGACCCCGGTCAAAACGGTGGACGAGGTCAAAAAGGCAATCGTCACAGTGGCGGAAGACAAGCCGCTGCTGCTCTTGCTGCGGCGGAACAACGGCGTGAACCATTATGCCTCTCTGTCCGCACAATAGGACATCGGTCTCATTTTCCTCTCCCCCTGGGAGAGGGGAGGGGTATTGCAGAAATGTCTGGAACGGGTCAGGCTTGCGGGTAGACAGGAAATGCACGACAGAAGAAGGAGAAGAATTCATGCAGAAAATATTCACATCTCGGTTTTCCCAATGCTGCCTCGCTCTGAGTATCGGCCTGATCTTCGCCGGCCCAACCCGTGCCGACCATCACGCCGCGGCAGAAGGCGTCGATCCTGCACTGCAAGCTGCTATTGACGGGGAACATCGCCCGGCCGGGCACAAGGCGCGCGACCAATACCGCCATCCCGCGCAAACCCTGACGTGGCTGGGACTCAAGCCGGATATGACGGTGGTCGAAATTTCTCCGTCAAGAGGCTGGTACACCGAGATTCTGGCTCCCTATCTGAAAGACCAGGGACGCTTATACCTGGCCGCATTCGATAGAGAATCCGAGGTCGAATACATGAAGAGGCTGAACGCCCTCCTGGACGAGAAACTGGCCGCCAAGCCCGAGGTGTACGGCACGCCCACGGTGACCGAACTCGCCCCGCCCAACAAGGTCGATATCGCCCCCGCAGGCTCGGCCGACATGGTGCTGACCTTTCGCAACGTCCACAACTGGATGAGCGCCGGGACGGCCGACGGGGTTTTTGCCGCCATGTATGCGGCGCTCAAGCCCGGCGGGATTCTCGGTCTGGTGGAGCACCGGGCCGACCCCGACACGGAACAGGACCCCAAGGCGGGTTCGGGTTATGTCACCGAGGCGGCAACGATTCAAATGGCAGAAAAGGCGGGCTTCAAGCTTGTGGATCTGAGTGAGATAAACGCCAATCCGAAAGATACACGCGACCATCCCAAAGGCGTGTGGACCCTGCCGCCCGCCCTGTCGCTCGGAGATGAGGACAGGGAAAAATATCTGGAGGTCGGGGAGAGCGACCGCATGACGCTCAAGTTCATGAAGCCGGCGGAGTGAAGAATCCTCGCCCCTCGATAAGTTCCGGGGAGGCTCTGATTCTCTCTTACTCGGGGGGTATTTCTTTCGATGCTGTTTGAGCGCCTTTCATGGGGTGCCATGGACGAGATAACACTCAAGAATTTTCGCTGCTTCCATGAAAAGCAAACAGCTCGCCTCGCACCGCTCACGCTACTCGTAGGGGAGAACAGTACCGGCAAGACCTCCTTTATGGCTATGAGCCAGGCGCTGTGGGATGTCGTCTATGAGCAATGGGTGCCGGACTTCAAAGAAGAACCCTACGACCTCGGCAGTTTTGATGAGATTGCTCATTATCGGGGAGGTAAAGGCGGACGAGCCGAGACTTTCGAGGCGGGCTTCAGTACCACTCCAGGATTAGGCTCCAACGGCCGATCCTATCGCTTCGATGTGACTTTCGGAAAGACAGGAACTGCACCGGCTCCGGTAAGAACACGGCTTGCCAGCGAGGGCCTCTGGGTCGATGTTCTTCTCGATAAGAATCGGCTTAGTCAGACCAGCTTTGGAACGCTGCGAGGTGCTTGGAAGTTGGACACTTCCCTGCCCATCCATGCCCGGTTAAATGCCCCTGACGAACGGATTCCGGTTTTTTTCTCTATCGCCCCCCATCTAAGGATGGCTGCAGATCGGAAAAGCAAAGGGCTCGTCACACTACAAGGCTCTAGCTCGCCTACCGACGAAGATTGGGAGCTCATTGAACGACTATGCCTCACTTTCAGCCGGGAAAGACTTCGTCATCATGAGAATGTGCGACCTTATTCGAGTGCACCCGTCCGATCCTACCCGCGTCGAACCTACGACCCCACTCGCCTAATATCGGATCCCGAAGGTGCTGGCGTTCCCATGTATCTCGCCCACTTGTATTTCAACAACCAACCCGGATGGAAGAGGCTGAAGAGTGCTCTTGAGCGCTTTGGGAAAGCCGCAGGGCTTTTCGATGAGATTTCCATCAAACCGCTGGGGAGAAAAGATAGTGAACCTTTTCAGGTGCAGGTCAGGAAATTCAGTGGCAAGCTGAAAGGTCCTTGGCGTAACTTAATAGACGTTGGCTACGGTGTCAGTCAGGCGCTCCCCATCATCACCGAGCTGCTGAGCCAAGATGGGCCGCCGCTGTTCTTATTACAGCAGCCGGAAGTGCATCTCCACCCAAGCGCCCAGGCTGCGTTGGGGACGTTGTTCTGCCAGATGGCCGGCCTGAAGCGTCAATTGATAATCGAAACGCATAGCGATCACCTGCTTGACCGGGTGCGGATGGATGTTCGGGACAGCACGACGGAGTTGAAACCGGAGGACGTATCCATTCTGTTCTTCGAGCGCGGTGACCTGGATGTCCGCATCCACTCGATCCGACTGGACAAAGAGGGGAATGTCCTGGATGCGCCAGACAGCTATCGTAGGTTCTTTATGGAAGAGACAAGCCGGTCTATCTGGGGTCCGAAAGATGTGTGCAATTCTTGATGCAAATGTTGTTAGCGAGGTGTTTGGTACCAACACTCCCGAGGCCGGAGCGAGATTCCGCCAATGGATCACCACTGAAAGTGGACGATTCGTGACTGGTGGAAAAAACTTCAGAGAACTCGAACGGATGAGATTGGCTGAAAGATGGCTGCTGGATGCTATTCGTTCGGGAAGGATAAAGAAAGAAAAAGATTCGGTGGTAGATCAACGGACAGAAGACATTCAGAATGCCGGTGGTTACCAATCGGATGATCCGCATATTCTCGCCCTCGCGAAAGTCAGTGGTGCCCGTTTGCTGTACTCGAACGACAACGACCTGCGAAAAGACTTCAAGGATAGGAATCTAATAGATAATCCGAAGGGAAGGATATACTCAACGCTTAGGAACCAGAGCTTCACGTCCGCCCATAGGAGTCTCCTGAAGAGGAAGGATTTATGCCCCAGCGGATAGTGAGGATGTTCTACAGGGTCTCTCGATCAGTACTCTAGTCAGCCCTCATTTGCGCGATTTCCTGAACCGCCTTGACAATGCTGGCATAGCCGGTGCAGCGGCACAAATTGCCGGCTATGCCGTGCCGAATCTCTGCCTCGGTCGGGTTCGGCTTTTCCTTCAGCAGTTGCTGAACGGATAAGACCATGCCGGGGGTACAAAAGCCGCACTGCAAAGCGTGGTGTTTGACAAAGGCATCCTGAATCGGATGCAGGTCGCCCGCTTGCCTTGTGTCCTGTGTCCAGCCTTCAATGGTGGTGACTGCGGAGCCCGCAACGTCGGCAGCCAGAATAGTACACGCCTTGACCGTCAGACCGTCAAGCACAACGGTACACGTGCCACAATTGCCGGTGGCACAGCCGAGGTGGGTGCCGGTGAGGTCGAGTTGATCGCGCAAAAATTCAACCAGGAGCGTGCGCGTATCGACCGTGGCTTCACACGGCGTATTGTTCACTGTCAGTTGAATGGTAGTGTGCATAGCCTTCCCATACGGTTTCTTAATCCGCCCGCTCCAACGCTGTCCTGACCGCCCGACGGGTAAACACCCGGACCATTTCTCGTTTGTAAGCCGCGTCGGCGTGCAGCTCTGCGACCGGGTCATGGGCCGTCTTATACGCGGCATCCGCAACCGCCTCAATAAAGGCATCGTCCACAGCCTTGCCCGTCAGAGTCTCCTCGATAGCGGTCAAACGTACCGGGACGGGGGCTGCGCCACAGATACCGACCCGGATGGACCGACAGGTCCTATCCGGGTTGAGCCTCAGACACGCGCCCACGCCGACAATGGCAAAGCCGCCCTCCACCCGGGTGAACTTCACGTAGGCCGTACCGGTGTCTAAGGACAGAACAGGAACACGGATTTCGGTCAGGACCTCATCCGCGGCCAGACTGGTGGTCATGTAATCAACAAAGAGGTCGTTGGCGGCAACGGTTCGCTCGCCGCTTGGGCCAACAATCTGAAAGGCTGCGTCAAGCAGGACGAGTACGGGTGGATAGTCAGCAGCAGGATCAAAATGGCCAATCGAGCCGCCCAAGGTCCCGCGGTTACGGACCTGGACATCGCCAATACAGGCCGCGGTCTCGCTGAGGATTGGACAGTGGGCGCGTAACACCTCGGACTCGGCCAGGGCGCGGTGGGTAGTCCCCGCGCCGATGGCAAGCGTCTCCCCGTCCTGGCGAATGGAGTCGAGACCGGCAACATGGTTGAGGCTGACGATATGAGCCGGCGCGACCAGGCCGAGGTTCATGCTTGGCATCAGCGACTGCCCCCCGGCCAGCAGCTTGACGTCTGCGCCGTTCTGTACGCACTGGGATAAGATGCGAACGGCCTCCTTGATCGAAGGGGGCGCATGGAGCTGAAAAGGGGCGCGTATCATGCGTCCGTCCCTTCGTTATTGCCGTTCCTGGCCGCTTGAATCATGCGCCAGACGCGTTGAGGCGTCAGCGGGGTGTCGTGAATTTTCACCCCAAGATGCGCAAGAGCGTTTTCCACCGCGCTGACGATGGTCCCGAATGGGCTGGACACGCCGGACTCGCCCGCGCCTTTGGTGCCGAGTGGTGTGAACGGACTCGGGACTTCCTGGTGGTGAATCTCCACGCTCGGCACTTCTACGGCGGTGGGCAGCGTATAGTCCATAAACGTCCCGGTCTGGAGTTGGCCGTTGTCATCATAGCCGAGCTGTTCATAGATCAGCCCCCCGAGTCCCTGTGCGACGGCACCCTGAAACTGGCCTTCAACCAGTAATGGATTGATGACTGTGCCGCAGTCGTGGACGGTCACATAGCGCAAGAGAGTGATGACGCCGGTTTCAATATCCACCTCAACCACGGCCACACAGGCCGCATAGGGATAGGAGGGATAAGTATTGATGCGCCCTTTGTCGTCCGGCACATGGTGGATATTGCCCATGCGGAAATAGCGCGTAGACTCCAAGCCCGGCTCCATATCAAAGGCGTGATGGTCGAAGGCGCGTTTGTGGACGTACTCGGCAACCTCGTTGAACGCAACCTCGCGGTCGGCCTGTCCCTTGACGCGGATGTGGCCCTGTTCGCAATCCAGTTCTTCAGGCGTTGCCTCTAACATACTGGCCGCGACCCGCAGCACCTTATGGTGCACTTCCCGGGCCGCGTACAGCGAGGCTGAGCCCCCCATGAACAGACTGCGCGAGCTCCAGTTGCCCAGCCCATAAGGACACGCCTGGGTATCGCCCTGCACGACCCTGACGGTGCTGAGCGGAACGCCGAGGGCATCTGCCACAATCTGGGCAATGCCGGTTTCATTGCCCGAGCCGGGCGAGGTGACGCCGGTCAGGACAGTGACTTGCCCACTCGGGCTGACGCGGACGGTGGCGCCTTCATAGCCGCCGATAAAGGAGTCGGGGATGCAGCCGCCTTCGGGCGTGAGTTCAAAGCCCACGCCCATGCCAATATATCGGCCCCGGGCGCGGAGGCGCTGTTGTTCTTCGGCAAAGGTATGATAGCCGGCCTTGTCCATGACGTCTTGCAGGGCCTTGGCATAATCACCACTGTCCAGGGTTGCGCCCGAAATCTGCACGTAAGGAAACTCGTCCTTGGGCACAAAATTCTTGAGCCGTATCGCGGCGCGGTCCATCTGAACCGTATCGGCAACCCGGTCCATGACGCGGTCCATGAGAAACGAGGCCGCCTCCTTGCCAAACCCACGATACGCATTCCAGGGGCCCTTGTTGGTCACCACGATGGATAAATTTACCTCACAGTTCGGGATTTTGTACGGGCCGGGCACGACAAAGGACGCCACATAGGACATGCCCCAACCGGCCACCGCGGCCAGTGCCCCGACATCGCCGATGATGCGAACTTTGAGGCTGGTCACGGTTCCGTCCGCCTTGCAGGCGACCGAGAACTTGAGGGTTTGCTCGCGGGCATGACCGCCGGCCATCAAATGTTCGGTGCGCTCTTCGATCCATTTGACTGGCTTGCCGGTCCGTTTCGACAGCAGGCAGGCCAGCGGGTCTTCCTGATAGGTCGGAATCTTGACTCCAAACGCGCCACCCACCTGGGGCTGAATCACCTGGATGTCGTTCTCATCCATATGTAAGGTATTGGCTAGGGTTGTGCGCAGGGGATGAGGCGCTTGGGTGGAGACCCACAGGGTCAGGCGTTCAGCGCGAGTGTCATAATGAGCCAGGGCCGCCCGCGGTTCCAGCGGCGTGGCCGTATGCCGGTGCAGGCGGAGGGTATCGTCCAGGATATGGTCGGCGTCGGCAAAGGCCCGCTCAACATCACCGCCCTGAAAGCGCACCTGCATCAGTTCGTTGGTTCCCCATTCGGGGTAGAGCAGGGGGGAATCCGGCTCCAGGGCCTGTTCGGCATCGATCACCACCGGTAGGTCTGCGTACTCGACTTCGATAAGATCGGCCGCCTCGGTTGCGATGTGTCTGGTGTCGGCAACCACCGCGGCCACTGGTGTTCCGACATAATGCACCCGGTCAACCGCCAGACAGTAGATGTCGGTCGTGTTTCCCCCAAAGGCGCTGGGGTTCAAAGTGTGCGGAATGGGCCTGCTCCACTGCTTGATATCCGCCCCGGTGACAACGATACGCACACCCGGATGTTGCCGGGCCGCGTTGGTGTCGATGTTGAGAATCCGGGCGTGGGCATAGGGGCTGCGGATAACGGCCATATAGCCCATGTCTGGCAGGCTTACGTCCGCGGTGTATTGCCCCCTGCCGGCCACGAGTTTGGTGTCCAAGATGCCACTGACCGCACTGCCGATATACGCCATACTCAGGGATCTCTCTTCATTCTGGTATGACCGGAACCTAGCGCTGGGAGGTTCTCGGTGTCAATGCTATAGGAGTGGTAGACAGACGCAGAAAGGCTGAGGAGCACAGCATGCCAACCCAGGTCGCGGAAATGTTCGGAATTGAATACCCCATCTTTGCCTTCACCCACTGCCGTGACGTGGTCGTTGCCGTCAGCAAGGCTGGCGGACTCGGCGTGCTTGGAGCCGCGATTCACACGGACGAACGCTTGGAAATCGATCTGCAATGGATAGACGCGCAACTCGGCGACATCCCGTATGGCGTAGACCTGATGATGCCCGCAAACTATGTGGGCGCTTCAACCGGCGGGATGGATCAAAAGGCGCTCCGGGAGTACATCCCGGACGAACATCGGCAGTTTGTCGAGAAGCTGCTTGCAGAAGCCGGGGTGCCCGAGTTGCCGGACCATCTGACCGCCTCCAAAAAGGAACGCGGCCTGCGCTATTCCCAAAAACAGGCCAAAGGCATTGTGGATATCGCGTTTGAGCACAAGGCCAGGTTTCTGGTGAGCGCACTCGGTACGCCACCGGATTGGGTCACTGAGGCGGCCCACGGGCGGGGTCTCTACGTTGGGGCGTTGGCCGGCAAGAAAAAACACGCCGAGCGCCACAAGGCGGCCGGCGTAGACGTGATTATTGCCCAGTCCTACGAAGCCGGGGGACACACCGGAGAGATTGGCGGCATGGTGCTGATCCCGGAAATTGTGGATGCCGTTGCCCCGCTTCCGGTGCTCGGCGCCGGTGGCATAGGCAATGGCCGGCAGATGGCCGCCGCCCTGGCGCTTGGCGCCCAAGGCGTGTGGTGCGGTTCCGTCTGGCTGACGACGGCCGAGTCCGAGCTGGACCGGATGGCCAAGCAAAAGATGCTGGCCGCGGGGACGGACGACACTGTGCGAACCCGCTCCATGACGGGCAAGCACGCCCGTTTTTTACGCTCCGCATGGACTGAAGCCTGGGATCGGCCCGACACCCCGGACCCCCTCAAAACCCCGCTCCAAAGCGTTCTGAACTATCACTCCCTGCGTCGCATCGACCACGCCATGAAGGCCCCCAGCGTCACCTTGGAGTCCGGAGCGTATCAGTTGTACTCCTATCCTGCCGGACAGGGTATCGGCGCGCAAAACAGCGTGCGTGCCACCCGCGATATCGTGCGGGAAATGGTGGAGGGCTATGTCGAAGCCATCGCCAGATTGAACGAACAGCTTGAGGGGTAGGCCACCGTCGTCCTCACCCACGAGTCTCAATACTTGCGCATCACCAACTCGGCAAACTCTGTCAGCATCTCCCGGTTTGTCTCGGTCGGAGGCAGGATGGTCAGCTCGCGCATCCCGGCTTTCTCTGCCGCGCGGATACGTTCGATAATCTCCTCCGGCGTACCCACCAGACTCGTGCCCTGAATCGCCCTAGGGGTCACAAAGCGCCGCTCGGCCGGCACCAGATAGGTGCTGTGGCCGTCGTGGAGTTGGAGATAACGTTTGTCGGCCGGCGTCTGCATCCGATCGACATAGGCGCAATACTCCTCCCAGGTGTCCGCAAACGCCGGCGGAATGACTTCCTCATTCTTGGTCAACTGATAGACCTCATATACAAAATGGAGCGCCGTGGTGACCCAGGCCCCACAGGCGTTGATGACCCGGTCCGATTCCAGGGTTTCGCCCGGACGCAGAATCACGGCGGCGGTAACGGCGGAAACGTGAAAAGGGTCCGGCAGGCTGCGCCCGACCTTGGCCGCTCCTGCCCGGATCAACCGCAAATGATCGCGCAGGACGCTGGTATCTTCGTAGAGCAGGGTCGTGAGGCCGTCCCCGAATTCGCCTGTGAGGCCAAGCGCCCGCGGTCCGTTGGCGGCAACATAAATCGGAATGGGGTCTTCCAGGTTGATAAAGGGCAGGTCCTGGTGGAGAAAGCGAATCGTGCGCGTGGTATCACCAAACGTGTAGTCAACTTCTTCTCCGCGCAGGAGCGCCCGCACAACGCGCAGATACTCGTGGAAGGGTTTGATGCGCATGGGCTTCATTCCCATGACGCGCATGGCCGTATGCCCGGTGCCGAGGCCGAGGAAGACGCGACCCGGCGCAATCTGGTTAATCGAGGCAATGGAATGGGCCGTGACCGGAGCGATACGGCTGCCGGGAATCGAGACCCCACTGCCAATATGAATCCGCGAGGTATGATGTGCGGCCAGAGCCAGGGTGGCGTAACAATCCGACCAGATCATCTGGGAGTCCGGGACCCAGGCGCGATCATAGCCCAGATCCTCGGCGTCTTTCACCAGTTGCCAGTCATCGATGCGGGTGGGAAAGATAATACCAAACTGCATGCGTTCTCCTGTATGTGATTCAACTGTGCGCCGCTTTGCTATTGAAGCCGCTGGCTTAATACTCCACCGGGCGGACCAAATTCGGCTCCAGCGTGCGTACACTGGTTTGCCCGCACAAGGCCAGGTTGGTTTCCAGTTCGTCGCGGAATAACTCGATTGTCCGGTGCACCCCGTCCGCGCCGTCCGCGGCCAGACCCCACAGCATGGGCCGGCCCAGGGCCACCAGGTTTGCGCCTAGTGCCAGGGCTTTAATGATGTCCGTGCCCCGCCGAAAGCCGCCATCAATCACGATCTGGGCCTTGCCCTCAACGGCTGCGACGATGTCCGGCAAGGCATCTATGGTCGCCAGGGTGGAATCGAGCTGACGGCCGCCGTGGTTCGAGACCCAAATGATCTCGGCTCCGGCCTCAACGGCCAGCCTGGCGTCTTCCGGGGTGAGAATGCCTTTTAAGCCAAGCGGAACCGACAGGATGCTCTTGAGCCAGGCCACATCATCCCAGGTCAGGCGGGTCTGATAGTCGAACTCCGGTGGTTGTTCGTTGGGGGTGAGTAATCGCGCTCCCTGCGGGTCGAAACGCAACTCAACGTCCCGCTCGCGGCGACTATAGGTCTGCACGTCAACCGTCAGGCACACGGCGTGATAGCCCGCAGCTTCCACCCGGGCGAGCAGGTCCCGGCACCAGGAACGCGGACCGCTCCAGTAGAGCTGATACATCAGGGGGCCGCGTGCCGCCTGGGCCAGGTCTTCGACCGGCCAACCGGTGACACCACTCACGAAGGCGAGGTTGCGGCTGGGGCTTGCGCCACGCACCATTTCGAGGTCACCTTCTGGATGAAAGAGTACCAGACTGCCCATCGGCGCGATGGCAAAGGGGGTGGGCAGTTCGAGTCCCAGAAAGGTCGTGCTGATATCGATATGACGGACATCGCGCAGGACCCGCTGGCGGATGGCCAGCCGCTTCAGCGCCCGGCGGTTGCGGCGGCGCGTGGTTTCCGTTTCCGCGCCCCCAGCGCCAAACGCCCACGGTCCGGGCGGCAGCATGGTTTTTGCAGCACGTCGAATTTCGCGCAAAGTCATAAAGCGGTGTGGCATGGCGGAGTCCTTTCGGGATGGCCCTTTTTTCTTTCCATACCATACTCTTTGGGAGGCTGCTCGGTCTCTTTAGCTTTACCCATGCTCTGAGGCGGCATACAATCCTCACGACTATTGGAGACAGACAGTTTTGGAGCAATAGCAACGAAAGAAGGACGAGACGCATGGACACACGGGAAAAACTCGATGAAGTGTTAAAAGATTTATCTCTTGCTGATGAAGCAACCCTTGATGTCTTCTTTGCCTTTGCGAACAGCCACTTGGAACGAGCTGTGCAAACGGTCCAAGAGATCAATCAGACGCTGAAAGAGATAAAACGGGAGCTTGATACATGAGCCTGAGCGAGCGACTCCTCAAATATGCGGAGACAATCATCACCCTCAGTCAATCGCTTGAGGAGACCAAAGAGCGAGCATATGCGGGATATCCGAGGGGGAGTGTCTCAGAACAAAGAACGGATTATCAGGTTGGAAGAGAAGGTTGAGGCCATTCTGCGAGAGCTCGACTTGCGTGACCAGAAGATCGCTGCTGACTTATCCCGTCAGATTCAAGAAAGACTTCCCCCGCCCAAAGAGCCATAGTCCTTATCTGACACGAACGCAGCCACGCTCAGCCCTGTGGAATCAGGGCAAGCTATGAAGAAGTGGGCGAAGCTGGGCGGATGCGTAATCTGCCAGGCTCGGCGGTAATGATCGCGCCAGTTTCCAGGTCCGTACCGTGCGCAGCGAGTTGTTGACGGGCCGAGAGATTGACGAGGCGAAGAATGCCTGCATGCGAGCAACTTTGCCTCATTCATGCCTGTCTCCCAAAAACATGCTCCAAGGCTCTCCGTATATTGTCGTTATTGTACTGGCTCCTGACTCTCGTGCAATGCTTATGCTATGAGACTCTGAAGCATCCAAGGGCATATGGACAAACACATACCCCTAACCGATCCAGACGCGGCTGCCGCCTGGGTTGAGTTCTATTACCAGCAGGGCTGGAGTGACGGGCTGCCGCTCGTCCCGCCAACCGAAGAATCGGTCCGGGCCATGCTGGAGGCCGGACAGGTCAAGGTGGAGGAAAGTCTGGGGACTATTGCGGAACGGAATGTGACCATCCCGGCTGAGAAGGTAGCGATCAACGCGGTGATGGCCGGCTGTTTGCCCGAGTATTTCCCCGTGGTGCTGGCTGCGGTGCGAGGGCTGTGCCGACCCGAGTTTCATTATCATAATCCGGCAACCAGCACCGGCGGTTCGGCCATCACCCTGATTGTGAACGGCCCGATTGGTCCTGCGCTCGGGGTCAACGCAACCCATAACGCCTTTGGGCCGGGATTTCGTCCCAATGCGACCATCGGCCGGGCGTTGCGCCTGGTCATGCTCAACGTGCTCAATACCCGTCCAGGTCTGCTGGACAAAGCCACGTTGGGCTCGCCGGGGAAGTATGCGTTCTGTTTTGCCGAGAACGAGGACAACCATCCCTGGCAGCCGCTCCACGTTGAACGCGGCTTTCAACCCGAGGACAGTACAGTGACGTTGTACGCCTCCAATACCCTCATGGGGGTGTATAATCAGCTTGCCAGTACGCCCGAACCCCTGCTGCTGGAATTTGCCGATGCCGTGTGTAATCTCGCCTCACCGAACGTGTATGGGTTTAATCAAAGCCTGCTGGTGCTCGCCGGCGAGCACGCCGCAATCATAAAACAGAGCGGCTGGAGCCGGCGACAGGTCCAGGAGTGGGTGATTCGACAGGCGCGGCGGAGTGTGGCGGATTTCAAACGGGCCGGACGGCTCCCGGGGGAGATTCGGCCCGAAGATGAAACGACGTGGCGCTATGCGATGCGCGACCCCGACGATGTACTGATTGTCTGCGCGGGAGCCCAGGGCGGGAGTTGGTCGGCCTGCTTACCGGGTTGGGGGAATAAGTGGACGCGCAGCGTGACCGAACTCGTGCGGGTGTAACTGAAACAATAAAGGAGGAAGACGAATGCGTCGTACGGTTTTTGATCCGACTCTCCCCTTGGAAACCCAAGAATTTGCGTATGCGCCGCGGCCTGGATCGTTCCGGGGGCTGCGGGTCGGACTGGTTGAAAATACCAAGTTCAATTCCAAGGAATTACTGTGCAAGGTGGCCAAGCGACTGGAGCAACAACAGGACATGCGCCTGGTATCCGTGAATCGGAAGCAATCATCCGGCCATGCCGTCAGCCAAGAAACGATTGCGCTGTTTCAGCAACAGGTCGATATTGCTCTGGCCGGCGTGGGCGATTGAGGGTCGTGCAGTTCGAGCAGTGTGCTCGACGGACTGAAATTGGAGCGAGCGGGTATCCCCACCGCGTCTATCGTGACCACGCCCTTTATCGCAACTGGCCGGGCCATGGCAACCAGTTGGGGGGTCCAGGGCTACCGGTTTGTGGTGACTGCCCACCCCATCGCCAATCTGACGGAAGACGAGTTGGACACTCGGGCGGACGAACTGGCAGCACAGGTGCTGGACTTTTTTCAAAACGCCGGGCCTGCTTCGGATTGACACCCCCGGAGGGGCATTGTAACAATAACGCCTCATACGAATACGGGAGTTTTCAATACTCACCGGCGCATTCACGGAGGAGGGAAGGTGTTTCAAACCTCACGGCTACCGTATGCAGGGGCCATTGATGCCGATGGCCATATCAATGAACCCACCGATCTGTGGGAACGATATATTGATCCGGAATATAGGGATCGCGCAATTCGGATCCGGCCCGGCCCGGACGGGCTCGACCATCTGGAGTTGAACGGCCAACGCTCGCGCTATTTTGACGCGGAAATCCTGGCTCGCGGCACTAGCATGGGCAGTACGTTTGAAGAGCGCGGGGTCATTAAGCAACAAGGTTACACAAAAAGTGTCCCTTTTGGCGGAAACGATCCCCAGGAACGTCTGGCCCTGCTCGATCAGGAAAATCTGGCCAAAGCGTTGATCTATCCGACGATCTGCCTGGAATGGGAAACCGAAGTCACTGACCATGATCTGGCTCAGGCCTACACCCGCGCCTATAACCGCTGGATCGTCGACTTTTGCTCCGACTCTGGCGGTCGGCTGATTCCGATTGCCCACATCTGTCTCACCTCCGGGGAGGCCGCTGCCCAGGAACTGGAGCGGGCCGTCAAAGCTGGGGCCAAGGGCGCTTTTATCTCACCCTATACGCTGACCGACAAAGCCCACGGGCATAAGGACCACGATCCGTTCTGGGCTATGGCCCAGGACCTGGACGTTCCGGTCGGGATTCATCCAGTCGCCGAACCGCCAAACCGGCGGGTCTACCAGCGGTTTCGGGAGATGTATAAATGGGGCGAATGGTGGGTGGACATGCTGGGTGGCCAGGGCCCCCAACAAGCCTTTTTGGGGTTGTTCCAATACGGTCTGTTCGACCGTTTTCCCTCCGTAAAAGTTGTGGTGCTCGAATCCGGGGCGAGCTGGATCGGCCATATGCTCGACCGCATGGACGCGGCGTATAAGACTGCCCTCGGCAGAAGCGTCCCGCTTCAAGAAGTCCCGAGCTACTACTTTCAGCGCCAGTGTTGGATATCGGCCGACCCGGATGAGTGCGCTTTGCCCTACCTGATTGAGTATATCGGCGCGGACAAGTTCTTCTGGGCGAGCGATTTCCCCCATGACGATCATACCTGTGACTACATTAAAGACCTGACAAAGATGGTGGAGCCGCTGTCTGAAGAGAGCCGGCGGAAAGTCTTAGGTGAGAATGTGGCCGGCGTGTATGGACTGTCCTGATCCGACGCGCGTCTATATGAAACGAACAACCAAAAAAGGAGTACGCTATGCAGTTCGGTCTTCTGTACGAAATGGAAACGCCCCGACCGTGGAACAAGCTGAGTGAGTACAACGTCTACCACGAAGCCCTGGCCCAGATAGAACGGGCTGACCAGGTTGGCTTTGACTACGTGTGGGAAGTTGAGCATCATTTTCTGGAGGAATACTCCCACAGCCCGGCCCCCGAAGTGTTTTACGGCGCGGTCTCGCAGCGCACCAAGAACATCCGTATCGCCCACGGTGTGCGTCTCCTGCCGCATCGCTTCAACCATCCCATCAAGGTGGCGGAACAGGCCGCCGTGCTCGATATTCTGAGCAACGGGCGAATGGACCTGGGCACGGGCCGGTCAACCACAGCCCAGGAGTTGGACGGCTTTGGGGTGGATTACGACCGGACGCGTGAGGAGGTGCGTGAGGCACTCGACGTGATCGTGAAAGCCTGGACCGAAGAAATCCTGGAATACAACGGCAAAACCATTCAGGTCCCGCCCCGGCGGGTCGTACCCAAACCCATTCAAGAACCGCACCCGCCGATGTGGATGGCCTGCGTAGCACCGGACAGCTATGAAATGGCTGCCGACCGCGGCCTGGGCGTGCTCAGCTTCAATCTGAACTGGGAACAGGTCCAGAAGACCATGGACACCTATCGTGAGAAGTGCAAAGACCGCAGTGACGTGGTGTCACAGGTGATTAACGAACGGTTTGCCGGGGTGGCCATCTGTCATGTGGCCGAGAGCAAAGAGGAAGAGGCGATTGGGATCGACGGCGCGCGCTGGTTTCTGCACAACGTGGCCAAGCTGTTTGAGCCCCTGATGGTCAAGAACAATCTGTACTCGTATGAATATCTGCGTACCCTGTTCGACCTGGAAGCGGACGCCAACGATTTGAGCGACGCGCAGATCAAAGAGCATCCCATGGTCACGGTCGGCAACCCGGATGAGGTCACCCGCAAGCTTGAAACCTTTTCCCAGGCCGGTCTGGATCAGGTGATTTTCTTCAAGCAGGCCGGTCGGATTCCGCACAAGAACATCATGCGCTCGATTGATCGGATCGGGCAACATGTGATTCCGTATTTTAATCCGCACAAAGCAACGCCGACCGAGGAGACGCTGTTCTCGGCAAAATAAGGCTGTCACACAAGGAGAAACCATACATGCTCAAACCCATTATTTCTTCTGACTCGCATATCACCGAACCGCCGGGCACCTATGTGGATCGCATTGACAAAAAATATAAAGATACCGCCCCGCACATGATCCACGACGAGAAGAAGGGGGATCTGTTCGTCATCAGCGGCATGAAACAGCCGGTCCCCATGGGTCTGGTTGCCGCGGCTGGGCAGAAGGCCGAAGACCTCGCCATGTTCGGTGCCAAGTTTGAGGACTTGCACCGTGGCGGCTGGGACCCGGAAGCGCGCCTGGCCGACCAGGACCGGGACGGTGTTGCTGCCGAGGTGATCTATCCCACCGTCGGCATGCTGCTGTGCAATCACTCCGACTTTGACTACAAGAATGCCTGTTTCGACGCCTATAACGAATGGATCGCGGAATACTGTTCCGCTCATCCGGAGCGCCTGATCGGCCTGGGCCAGACCGCCATGCGCTCGGTTGATGAAGGCATCGCCGACCTGCGCAAGATAAAAGAGTTGGGCCTGCGCGGGGTGATGATGCCGGGTAACCCCCAGGTGTCCGACTACGACGACCCGCTCTATGATGTGTTCTGGCAGGCTGCCATTGATATGCAGATGCCGCTGAGTTTTCATATTCTCACCAGCCGGAGCGATGTGGTCGGCTCATCTCCGCGTGGGCCCAAGCTGAACGGCTTTCTGTCCATTATTCGAGGCAATCAGGACCTGATGGGAACGTTTATTCTGGGTGGCGTGTTTGAACGCAACCCCAAACTGAAAATCGTGTGTGTCGAAGCCGACGCCGGCTGGGTGCCGCACTATATGTATCGTATGGATCATGCCTACGACCGGCACCGCTACTGGCTGAAGCCCGGCCAGGAACTGTCAAAGATGCCGAGCGAGTATTTCAGCGAGCATATCTACACCACCTTTCAGGATGACTGGGTAGCGTTTCGCATGAAGGATATGTGCAACCCGCGCCGTCTGATGTGGGCCAACGACTTTCCGCACAGCGACTCGACTTGGCCCTGGTCGCAGGAACTGCTCGAAAAGCATACCTCCCATCTCACCGAAGAAGAGAAGAACTGGATTCTTCACGACAACGTGGCCGAGCTGTATAACTTAGAGTAAAAGACCGGTAAGCGTATCAACAGGGGCGTCCAAAAAGGACGCCCTTTTTCATGTCGCCTTCCAGAGTCGTATCGTGTAAGGGGAGTCGCTTTTATGTGTCGACCTTCTCGGCCAGCCAGACTTTGACGAGTGACTGGTACGGGACATCCCGCTTGTTGGCAGAGATCTTGATCCGCTCCAGCAGATCGACGGGTAACCTGAGGGAAATCGCTTTGGTCCACGGTTTGAGATGGGGAAACCGGACACGTTCGGCCTTACTCCAGTCCACATAATCGGTCGAATCGTGGCTTTCCCTAACGCAATACACAGATAGGGGCTTGACGCCATCTTCTTCTTTTGGTCGGAGAGTCCTCTCAAACCGAGGAGGTATCCCTGAACCTCCGCACCCTTTGCACCCGCTTTCCGCCGCAAGCGGCCGGCATGGCGTGCGTGGAAGCCGAGCGCTGGGGCGCGCCTCCGCTTTGCCCCCACTGTGCCCGTGACCGTGTGGCCAGACAGGCTGATGGGCACCGGGTCGGGCGGTGGAACGGCCCTGCGTGCCCGGCCCGTTTCACCGGGCTCTCCAAGCCGAGCCGGCCGCCGCCGCCGCTTCCCTTGCCGCAGGGGGTTCTGGCGATGGGGCTGATGGTGCACGCCAAGAAGAGCCTGTCCCGCTCTCCGCTTTCCCGGGACCGGGAAGGCACCCCGCCGTCGGCCTGGGAGATGCCGCAACGGATTCGGCGCGCACTGGCGGCGAACCAAGCCACTTGGCTTAGTGGGATTGTGGAAGCCGCCGCAACCTCGGTCGGCGGGAAGCCGCGGCAGCGCACCACACAGGAGGAGAACCCGCCGCCTGCCCCGCGTGGCCGAGGCCCCCGCACCCCCGCGGTCATCGGAGCGGTCGAGCGCGGGGGCCGGGCGCCTGCAAAGGTGGCACCGGACCTCGCCCGGCGCGGGATGCGGCGCTGCCTGCGGGAAACCGGGGAGAGCGACCCGCCGCACCGGAGGACGGATGCCCGCGGGGCCGACCGGGCGCGGGCCGCGCTCAGGCCGCATGACGGGATCGCACCCACGAGCCGGTATGCAGACGGGCGGATTCACACGAACACTCTCGCGGGGATCTGGAGGCTGCTCAAACGGGCCGGGTATGGCTCCCCCCAGCACGACCGCAAGGACTTCAGGTCCCTGGATGTGGCAGAAGCCTGCGGGACGTCGAATCACCGGAACGATACGCGGGCGTTTGACGCGTTCTTGGCGGGGGGGGCGCGTCGGTGGCCGGGGGGCCCAGGCCCCCCGGTTATCCCATCTCATACCGGCGTTGCCGGCCTGGGTGCCCGGTCTGGAGAATGACGGTTAAGCCCTTAACTGTCTATTGCGTTCCCAAAAGACTTGCTCTTCCGCCTCGTTCTTGAAGATAGGAATAGATTTACGTTTCCTGCTCATAATGGGTTCGCTCCTTGCGGCTCATATCTCGGGCGGAGATGATATGAATCGGGGTATTTTTAACATACTGGATGAATCAAGAGAGTCTATAATGACCGGCGTCGAAAAGATGTGATACGGTCAAATCTTGATGCGCATTGGCGGCTAAGTAGAGAGGCGCAGGCATGGAGAACACAAAGAACGCGGGGAACAGACGGGAGTCTGAGGGCGTCATTGACCTCCGACAAGAGCTTATTGACCTGTATGCCGGCGAACAAATGCTGGCGTTCTTTGAGTTCACGCTTGAGCGTCCCGGAAACCAGGTGCTCTCCGGGCTGTGCCGCATTGCCCGGCCAAAGCCTCACCGCTCCGCGCTCCGCTATCTCTCTCTTATTTTTCTCGTCGACACCCCCGACTCTGCAACCCGACTCGTCGCCCAGAGAGCCTTGGCCCGGCTTGAGGGCAGCGCCCTGAAAACAGCCGTACCCGGTATGACAGACGGTGCTCTCATCTCAAGCCTGCATTCCAGCACCGAGAACTGTATCGCCCAGACAGACGTGCTGCTGGAGAGCGAGGTGAACAAGGCGTTCATCAGCACACAACTCATTCCCGCCATTGCCCGCATCGCCCAGCTCCACCTGACCCACGTTGAGTGGTGGGAGGAGGGCCGCGGCCTGGCTGCCCCTCCAGCCGCCGCGCCATCCCCGCCGTCCTCCCTGCTGGCCACGGTCCGGGACTGGTTTCGGCGGAATGCCGAGCGTCGTTAGTCAAGAAGTCTTGACAATTTCAGAATGAAGCTTGACGTTCTGTCTCAAATTTGAGACGGTTCTAGCCATGAAAGACGTGAAGTTCGTTGGTTCCTCATGTACGTGACGCACATCGACAATGCTGTTTACGTGCTGCACGTGTTTAGGAAGAAATCGCAAAAGACTCCAGCGAAGGACATTGAGACGGTGAAGTCCCGGCTGAAGGCGCTTCGATCCCCAATTACAGCAGAGGAGATAGCCAATGGAGATTTACAGCTACCGGAGCGTCTGGGATGCTATTGCGGACAGCCCCGAAGAAGCGGCCAACCTCAAGATCCGCTCTCATCTGGTGGATGCCATAAAGGCATACATCGACCACGAGGGCATCACGCAGGAAGAGGCGGCCCAACGGCTCGGTGTGCCGCGCTCCCGCGTGAGCGAGCTCGTCAACGACCGGATCAGCAAATTCACTATCGACAAGCTGGTGAATATGGCCACCCGGGTCGGGCTGACCACTCGGATCACGGTCAGGAGAGCCCGGCATCGTTCAGTGACTTGAGCCACGCGGCATCGGGCAGCGGTGGCGTGACGGCCCCAGACGGATAGAGTTGATGCCTATCTGAACATATCAAAAACGAACAAGATGAGAGTGCTCGCGTCTACCATAGAGGATAAAATGATGCCCCCTATTGCCCACCCCGGCAGACTGTTGAAACGCGAGCTTGAGGCGCGCAACCTGAGCGCCAATAGGTTAGCGCTCGCCCTTGGCGTGCCGTCCGGCCGCATCACCGACATTTTGAATGGCCGCCGGTCGATAACCGCTGAGACCGCGGTTCGGCTTGGCCGCTATTTCGGCAACCAACCCGGTTTCTGGCTCGAACTCCAGAGCCAATACAACATTGCCCTACTGGGGAAGTGATTATGCTCGCTAAGCTAACGTCCAAAAATCAGTTGATTCTCCCAAAAGCAGTGTTGTCCGATTTCAAAGACATCGAGTATTTCGAGGTGACTGAGGAGAACGGTCGTATCGTGCTGACGCCAGTGCGTTTTGCACGGGCGGGCGCCGTGCGGGCCAGGCTGGCCGAACTAGAGCTGTCCGAGGCCGACATCGCCGAGGCCGTAGCTTGGTCGCGTCGTGCACCCTAGAGGAGAGGCTTCATGAAACTGGTGGAGATGGAGAAAAACAACTGGGGTTTCGAGGAGGATTCGACCTTCACCCGTAAGATCTTTGAAAGGTTCGATCAAGTATTGGATATTTGGGAAAAGGGTCACGATGAAGTTGCGGAAAAAATGCTCCGATCCATCGTAGCGGAATGCCCGAATCATATAGACGCGATCCATCATCTCTCGCTGATCTACAGCGAGCAAGGGAGGGAGATGGAAGCGTATATTTATTGTCAAGCCGCTGTCGGTATCGGACTGCACGCGCTTCCTAAGAAATTCAGGTGGGAAACCGCGAGGATGGAATGGGGGTGGTTGGAGAATCGTCCGTTCATGAGAGCGTACCAGAACCTCGGCGTGTGGAATCTCGACAACGCGAGGTACGATGAGGCCATCGAGATTTTTGAGAGGCTTCTGTCCGTGAACCCAAATGACAACCAGGGAGTAAGGTGCATATTGCCGCAATGTTTGTTTGAAAAAAAACGAACTATCGAGAATTCTCACTCATTGCCGTAAGTATGCGGATGACGTTTTCCCCGAAATTTTCTACTCGGAGGCATTGGCACTTGCGCGTCTTGGACACAGCGAGGAGGCGCTAGAGGCATTAGAGGATTGTGTCGCTAAACTGCCGTTGGTTGGCAGGGAACTGTTGAAAAGGAGATATCTCAGGCCGAAATCCAGGCTGGAAGGCTACATTACCCACGGAGGAGCCGACCAAGCCTATGCGTATCCGCTCTGGAATTATTGAGACAGGTTGTGAAGCGCTAAATCGGAGTGGACGGTTGCCGATTTACAGTCATGGATTCCCTACATTGTACATTGAGAGTGCCGCTTATTCCCTCTTCCTTTGAGGGAGAGGGGGCCGAGGCTACCGAGCTAGGTGCTCTGTCACAGAAAAGCAGAATGTCGAAGATGAGTGGTAAATGATGAAGAAACAGGCTTCAGACCTATTGAAGACAATCCGTACTGAACCCTTGCTATACCTCCTGAGCGGTGTGTTGGTCCTGGTGTCGGGGACTTTCCTAGCTGTCATGTTCTGCGGAGGTGCCGAAAAATATATTGCTCAACTGTTGGGGGTATCTGAAGCAAGGGAGTCTAAAAAATACGAGACCCTGAAGTTTCTCGGTATCGGCATGGGCGGCGTGCTGCTCGCCCTGCAAGCCTTGATATCTTACAAACGCGCCAAGGCACTGGAGGACACCGCGAACGCGCAGGCTGAGGCGGCGAAAGCACAGGCCAAGGCCACGGAGGAACAGGCGAAAGCCAACGAGAAGACCGAGCAAGGCCAGCGGCAGGAACGCCTGAAAAACGCCATTGAGCACCTAGGCCATGACTCGGAATCCGTGCGTATAGCTGGTGCTTATGAACTCCACCAACTCGCGCGAGATATTGAGGAGCCACGGTTCCGCCGGACTGTCCTGGATATTCTCGACGCCTATATCCGTCGGACGACGGGTGAGGAAGGGTAACGGAAATGCGCAAGTCGAAACCCTCGGAAGAAATCCAAAGCCTGTTAGACATGCTGTTTGTGCAGGATTACGATATTTTCAAGGGCCTTCACATCAATTTGCGACGAAGCCGGCTGAACGGGGCCGACCTTCAAGGAGCACATTTAGAAAAGGCCGACTTGAGCGGGGCGTACCTGCGAGGGGCTGACCTGAGCGGGGCACACCTGCAAGGGGCTGACCTGAGCGGGGCACACCTGCAAGGGGCTGACCTGAGCGGGGCACACCTGCAAGGCTCTCTGCTTCGTGGAACGCACCTCCAGGGGGCTAAGTTGATCGGGGCGCACCTGCAAGGTTCTCTGCTTCCTAGGGCGCAATTCCAAGGGGCTAACCTGAGCGGAGCGGATATGCGAGGGGCCAGCAATCAGGGAAATCTTTCCTACCCCTTCGCACTACGCATGAGGAAGGAGAGCGGTGAAACGAGCACTCTTGTCGGGGCGACGTTTGGGGGTGGACTGAGCGAGGAAGATATGGTCTCCCTCGTTGAAGGCTTGTCCGATGAAAAGGTAACGGAGTTGCGAGAGCTACTGACACCGCACATTGGCAAGCCAGTAAGTAATCAACCACCGAATAGCGCCATTACCGGAGCCTACACCGCAGAAGAAGCCGAACAGTGGATTGCCGAGTATGAAGAAGTGATGTCGGTATTCAACGAGGCAGACGCTAACTAATGCCCACCCTCCACTGGCTCACCCGAGACGAAGACCTCCGCACCGCCGCCCGTGTTCCCTACCGCCTGCTGGAGGAAGCCCCCGACCTGTCGGCGGGCGACCCGGACGCCAGCAATATGCTGATTCAGGGCGATAATCTGGAAGCGCTCAAGGCGTTGCTGCCCTTCTACGCCGGGCGGGTGAAGTGCATCTATATCGACCCGCCATACAACACGCACTCGGCCTTCGAGCATTACGACGACAATTTGGAACATACGCAATGGCTGGCGATGATGTGGCCGCGCCTGGGACTCTTACGCGAATTGCTGGCCGAAGACGGGTCAATCTGGGTGTCCATCGACGACAATGAGGTGCACTATCTCAAGGTGGTCATGGACGAGGTGTTTGGAAGAAGAAACTTCGTAGCTAATGTGTTTTGGCAAAAAACCCACACACGAGAGAATCGAACAGATGTATCGGCCGTACATGACCATATAATTCTCTTCGCACGGAACAGGGAGGTCTGGAAGGAAATTCGGAATGTTCTTCCCGCATCAGAGAGTCAGCTTGAGAGATTTACAAACCCAGATAACGATCCACGAGGGCCTTGGGCTTCTCTTCCGGCTCACGCGAAAGCTGAAAAGGGGCGGCGGAAGGAGCAGTTTTTCACGGTGACAACCCCATCGGGACGGACGGTTGATCCTCCTCCAGGACGATGTTGGCTGTATATAGAAGAACGCTTTAGGGAAATGATAGCGGACAACCGTATATGGTTTGGAGCCGAAGGCAACAATGTGCCCCGAGTGAAGAAGTTTTTGTCAGAAGTGCAACAGGGGCTCGTTCCATCGACGCTTTGGATTTATCAAGAAGTTGGTACGAACGGGGAGGCAAAAAACGAAACCATCCAACTATTTCCTGGAGACACACCTTTTTCTACCCCTAAACCCGAACGCCTCATCCAACGCATCCTCCACATCGCTACCAACCCCAACGACCTCGTTCTTGACTCCTTCCTCGGATCCGGCACAACTGCGGCGGTCGCGCACAAGATGGGCCGGCGCTACATCGGCATTGAGATGGGCGAGCACGCGGTGACGCACTGCGTGCCGCGCTTGAACAAGGTGATTGCGGGAGAGCAGGGCGGCATTTCCAAAAGCGTGGGCTGGCAGGGTGGGGGTGGGTTTCGTTTTTACCGGCTCGGGCCGCCGGTGTGTAATGAGGCGGGGCAGATTCGAGCGGACATTCGCTTTCCGGCGCTAGCTGCCCATGTGTGGTTCAGCGAAACCGGGCGGCCGTGGAACGGGAATGGGGATTCGCCCTTGCTCGGCCTGCATGACGGCCAGGCTTATGCGTTGCTGTACAACGGCATTCTGGGCGACAGGCGGCCGAATGCTGGCAATGTGCTGACGCGGGCCACACTTGCTGTGATTCGGGAGGAGATTGAGCGAAAGCATGGGCATTTCAGCGGTCCGCTGACGGTCTATGGCGAACAGTCGCGGCTGGCCTCTGCGACTTTGGAACGGACGGGTATTGTGTTTAAGCAAATGCCGTATGATGTGAAGGCGCGGACGTGAGGAGATGAGGTTGAGTTTTGATCCCCTCACCCTGGCCCTCTCCCTCCGGGGGAGAGGGAATCAGAGACTCCACAGGAGGATAGAGAAATGCAGCAGACCTTTCGAGTGAGAGCCGTGTGGGACGCTGAGGGAGAAGTATTCTACTCCCAAAGCGATATTGAGGGCTTACACATCGAGGCGGCCACCCTGGATGAATTTGAAGCCATCATGTTGGACGTAGCGCCTGAACTCATCATGGTGAACCATCGCAGCACCTCCGAGCTTGCCGATCATTCGCTCAAGGAACTGATACCGGCCATTGTGTGGCAGCGCCCGGAGACTGAGAAGGCGGAGGCATAATTTGGCGGTCAATTTCTACATGAGGGTCACCAAAGAAATCTCACAACTTGGTTTTGAGTATTGGAAAAGCGCAAAAGGTTCACACGAAAAGTGGAAAAGCCTGACAACTGGTAAGATTTTGCTGGTCCCGCATAACTTGAAAAGCCGCCATACGGCAAACGCTATTCTGAGAGAGGCGGGAAGTACGAAGAAAATATGAACTCTCTTAAGGCGAGGCCCTGAGCCGTGCAACTGAAGCAGTATCAGGCCGACACGCTGGCCGTCCTGCGTCGTTTCTTTGAAGAAGCCCGCATGGCCGGGCCGAAGAATGCCTACGAAACAATCACGAAAGAACCCGAATATGCGGACCGGCTTGGACGTTACGGCGGAATGTATAGCGTCCCGCTCACGGACCTGCCGAACGTGCCGTATGTCTGCCTGCGTCTGCCGACCGGTGGGGGCAAAACGATCCTGGGCGCTCACTCCGTTGCCGTTGCGCGCGATGCCTGGGTCGAGAAAGACTATCCATTGGTCCTGTGGCTGGCGCCGACGAATACGATCCGTTTGCAAACAGTCGAAGCCTTGAAGAACGCTGGCCACCCGTATCGGCAGGTCCTGGATGAAGACTTTGACGGTCGGGTGCGCGTGTTCGACATTGCCGACTTTACCCATATTCGGCCCCATGACCTGCGCGCCCACTGCTGCATTGTGGTCGGTACCATTCAGACCTTGCGGGTCAAGAGTACCGAAGGCCGTAAGGTGTACGCCCATCACGAGGAAATGGAGCCGCATTTCTCCGCCGTCCCGGGTGCTGCGTCTGAGCTGGAGAAGCTGGAGAGTGGCGGCGTCAGGTTCTCCTTTGCCAACCTGCTGCACATCCACTGCCCGCTGATGATCGTGGATGAAGCCCACAACGCGGTGACCGGCCTGACCCGCGAGATGCAGGCGCGGGTCAATCCGTGCGCAATCATCGAGTTCACCGCCACGCCCCGGCCCAAGTCGAATATCCTGTACAGCGTCTCCGCCCAGGAACTCAAACGCGAAGACATGATTAAGCTGCCGATCATGCTGTCCGAGCACGACACCTGGCAGAACGCGGTCAACGGCGCGATTGCCAAACGGGCGTCGCTGGCCGAGGCCGCCAAACAGGATGCTGACTACCTCCGGCCCCTCGTTCTGTTCCAGGCCCAGAAGAAGAACCAGGAAATCACCGTCGAGGCGCTGAAAAGACATCTGACGGATGTCGAGCATATCCCCGCAAGTACAATCGCCGTTGCCACCGGCGACCAGCGGGAATTGGATGGCATCGACCTGTTCGACCCGCATTGTCCGATTGAATACGTCATCACGGTTGAGGCGTTGAAAGAAGGCTGGGACTGTTCCTTCGCGTATGTGTTCTGCTCGGTCTCGCGCATTCACAGCGCGACAGATGTAGAACAACTCCTGGGCCGCGTGCTGCGCATGCCCTATGCCGAGCGGCGCAGGGTGAGCGAGCTCAACAAGGCGTATGCCTATCCGTCCGAGCCGTCCGCGGGTAAGGCGGCGCTGGCCTTGACCGATAAGCTCGTGGCAATGGGTTTTGAAGAAGACGAGGCGCGCGACAACATTGAGCCGGTGCAGGGAGAGTTGGGCGGGGAGGACGGTCTTTTCAGCACCAGCGACAAGTCGCAACCAGCCTTCCGGCATAGGCTTGCAGCGACACCGGAGATGCTGTCGGCCTTGAAGCAGACGCAGCGAGACGGTGTGACGGTGAGTGAGACCGGCAGTGGGACGGTCGAGATTACGATTGCCGGCCAGGTGGAGGCCCGCCTGGAACAGGCGCTCTGTGCAGTGCTTCCAGAGGCTGAGCGCTGGCGGATTGCCGAGTCCTTTGAGACGTATCGGAAGCTGGTAAAAAACCGGCTCTCGCCCGCGGAACAGGGCGAGCCGTTCAAGGTGCCGCGTCTCATGGCGGAACACCAGGGCGAGCTCGAGTTCGCCGATACCGACGTGTTCATGGAAGATCATGATTGGTCGCCGCTCAACCACTCGCCGCACCTGGACGAGCATGAATTTGTGATCCGAGAGATGGCGCGCAGCTTCGAGATCGACATTGACGGCAATCGCGTCACCTATCAGTTTGCTGGCGAGAAGGAACAACTGACTTTGAACGTCGCTGTGACAGGCTGGACGCCTGAAGCCCTAGTCCTGTGGCTCGACCGACAGGCGCGTCAGCCCGACATCAGGCAAGCGGAATTGATCAAGTGGCTTTCCGAACTCGTTCGCCATCTGCTCAATACTCGTGGCTTGCCTACTGCCGCACTTATGCGGTGCAAGTTTATCCTGGCGCGGAAGATACGCGACAAGATTGATGCTATTCGTCGGCAGGAACGGAGGAGCGCCTATCAGCAGCGTCTTTTTGCGCCAGAGGCAAAAGTCGAGGTCTCTTTTGATGACGCCTTTTCATTCAAGGCCGGGATGTATCAGGACCAGGGGCACTACCGGGGACGCTGGAAGCCACGAAAGCATTTTTTAGGCCCGGACCGGGTTCCGGCCTTTGACGGCGCGGACGATGGCGAAGAAATCCAGTGCGCCCGGGAACTCGACGGGCTATCCGGCGTAAAATACTGGATTCGTAATGTGGCCCGTCATCCAGAGTCGTTCTGGCTGCCGACCGCCACAGACAAGTTTTATCCCGATTTCGTGGCGCTGCTGCACGACGGACGGCTGCTCGTTGTCGAGTATAAGGGCGCGCATATCGCTGATGGAGCGGATACTGCTGAAAAACGAGCGATTGGTGCATTATGGGAACAAAAAAGCAACGGCAAGGGGCTGTTCATCGTTATCGAGAAAAATGTCAACGAGCGGAATGTCCGCCAGCAGTTGGCAGAGAAAATCGGAACCGCGTGAGCCGGCGCTAGATCATGACACAACCGTTGAGTGGCTTTCGTGTCCTTGATCTCTCGCGCATCTTAGCCGGACCGTTCTGCGCCATGACCCTGGGGGACCTTGGAGCCGAGGTCATTAAGGTCGAACGGCCGGGAACCGGAGATGATACCCGCGCCTGGGGGCCGCCGTTTGCGGGTGGGGAAAGTGCGTATTACTTATGCGCCAACCGCAATAAAAAAAGCATCACCATCAATCTCAAATCTGAGGCCGGAAAGGAGTTGATCCGCCGTCTCGTCCGAGTCAGCGATGTGCTCATTGAGAACTTCAAATCCGGGGAAATGGCGTCGCTGCAACTGGGCTATGAACAGCTCAAGCAGGAGAACGCCGGGCTGGTCTATTGTGCGATGACCGGCTACGGCCAGACCGGACCGGATAAAGACCTGCCCGGCTACGATTTCATTATTCAGGGGCGGGGTGGGGTGATGAGTATTACCGGCGAGGCCGAGGGCGAGCCCATGAAGGTTGGAGTCGCTATCACGGATATCACTGCGGGTCTGTTTGCCGCTAATGCCATTCAGGCTGCCCTGCTCGCTCGAACGAAAACGGGCCAGGGGCAGGCGATCGACATCTCTCTGCTGGATGCCCAGGTCGCCTGGCTGGCCAATGTTGGCAGTAATTATTTAGTGTCCGGCACCAAACCCGGCCGATATGGGAATGCCCATCCATCGATTGTGCCGTATCAGTCCTTTCAGGCCCAAGACGGCTATTTTTGTCTGGCCGTTGGCAACGATGGCCAGTGGCAGAAACTCTGCCAGCTCATCGCCCGCCCTGAGCTGGCGGCGGACGAACGTTTTTCTACTAACCCCGCGCGCGTGCAAAACCGAGCGATCCTCATTCCTATTCTCCAAGACGTGTTTGGCACGGACACAGTACACGGCTGGCTGCGGAAAATTCGGACCGCGGGGATTGCGTGCGGGCCTATCCAGTCCATCGACGAAGTCTTTGCGGACAAACAGGTACTTGCCCGCGCCATGCGTGTGTCCATGCCGCATCCAACCGCGGGAGAAGTCCTGCTCGCCGGCTCACCGCTCAAACTCTCTGCAACTCCCGTTGAGTTCCGCCTCCCGCCACCTTTATTGGGAGAGCATACGGACGAGGTTTTGACCGGGCTGCTCGGTTATTCGGCGCAAGAAGTTGGACAGTTGCGTGGGGATGGAGTGGTTTGATGAGCGGCAGCATATACGGCAGTATTCATGAAGATGATTCGTACAAGCAGGCGTCAAGGATGCTCAGAACCTCGTCCAGAACGAAATCAGGAGCCTTTTCGACGAACTTTACCCGTCGGCTGTTGTAATCGACCGACTTGATCTGTTCGGCCATGATGTACCCGGTCAGGGAAGATTCTTCGGGAACCGTTACGTGAAAGGGGATATTCCTAAACGTATTCGTGATGGGGCAGACCATGGCGAGCCCCGTATGACGGTTGAACAAGGTATTACTGACTACCAAGGCTGGTCGCCGTCCTTTTTGCTCGTGCCCCGCTTGCGGATCGAAGGTCAAAACCACGAAATCCCCTTTCTTCGGGACATAGTTGGGCATTTACCAGGCTTCCTTGCCGACCGGCGGCCCCCAATCTGACTCCTCAGCCCGATAATCTTCGGGTATTTTTGAGACCAAGTCCTTCAAGTCATATTTCCCATGTACTGTGCGTACAGGTTCAACGATGATCCGCCCTTTCCGAACCAAGACGTTGACTTGATCGCCTACACGGATTCGGGCTTCGTCCAGAATTGCCTTTGTGAACCGTATCCCCTGGCTGTTTCCCCATTTCTGCAATTTGGCCAACATATAGGCTCCTCACATTCATCAATGTATATCCTATGTATATCCTCTAAGAAATAAACAGGCAAGGGCTTGGGTGGGGAGCAGGATTCTCCTCAAGAAGACACCGGAGTGAAAGGAGTACGAACTCTCGCTCTTCCACCAGACTTCGCTGGATTTAATGCCTTGACGCAGGATGTCGGTCGCAACCCGCTGCTTTTCAGGAAAGCGAGCGCCATAACGATAGACTAGGATGTTGGTATCAATGGGGACGGCCACGTTGGTACAGGTCTTCGCGTGTCCAGCCACGGCGGGAAGCCCGCCCACGAGGTTTTGCTCGCGCTTCACGTGTGCGCTGCCGTGTTGTTGCGGCGTCGAACAACTCCAGGCGTTCGTTTACGTTGAGCACGGCGGTTGACACGCTCGTGGCCGGAGGAAGGACTCGAATCACGTCTCCCGCGGCCTCGAACTGAATCTCGTCTCCGGGTCGGATGTGATACTGCTCGACGAGTACCTTGGGAACCGTCACTTGCAACTTGCTCGTGACTTTCACCATATCCTTACCCCAACAATGACAATTTCCTTGTCAGTAGAGAACTTTCCCGGAAGGCACAACATTACCGCCGTCCCTCGCTCAAGATATTCACATCGTAACGTTCTTCGACGTGTTCAAGATCAACCTCGGGGTACTCAATGGTGTAGGCGGAGAAAATCGTGGCCTGCTCCTGCTTGACATCAACAATCGTAAAACCGATATTGCGAGGCACCTGTTTGCCCCGGTCCGACTCGGCCTGACTCGGGTCTTCAGACCAGCCGTGCAGCAGGTCATTGACCTTCCAGAGCTTGCCCTCAGCGTCAAAAACCAGGACCATCGCCGTCTCATAGGTTTCCGCATCCCAAAAGTAGATTTTGCTGCTGTAGTTGCGGGTGCTGGTCGGTGTTTGCTCGACAACGGCACACAAACGCAGCTCCCATCGGTCGTTGGGCAGCCAGCCGTTGGGACCGTAGAAGCGGGCGTACGGGTGCTGGGAATTCATCACGTGCAACAGCACTTTCCATCCCAGAAATTTCCACTCATGGTCAAGGATACGCCCGGAAAATCCGGTAAAGTCGTCTAGCGTCATTTCCGTTCCGGCCACGGAATCGTCCCGTTCATGCGTGGACAGGCGGCGGACCTTGCGCAGTTGGGGCAGGAAACCCCAAGCGTCGTCCGGCTGACGCGGATTATCGTACCGATAGATCATAAACCGTTGTCCACGGACATCGTACGGCTCCAGCACCTCGACATAATCCTTGTATTCAAATCGCCCCGCATCAGTGAAGGGCAGGAGATGGCCCTGGTGTGAGAGTTGGGCCAAATGGTTATGATAGACGCGCTGGTAGAGGGCAACGAGATGGCGGATGGCTCTCCCCCCGCCCTGAATCAGGTCCTCTGGAAACCCGGAGAGTCGTGATGCGTTTCCGCCCTTGGCAATGAGTGCGCCCAGATAGCGCTCGACGTTCATGCCGTAGTACTGCCAGCGGTAATTGAAGTTCCAGGCGGCTTTGACCCCCGAGGTCGGGTCGTCGGGATTGATCAGCGCTTGGGCAAATGGCCGCCCGGCAATATAATTCTCAAGCGCCCCGTCCGCGGCGAGGCGAGTCTGATTGGCGTATTGCTCGGTCGCCGCCAGATAATCGGGGTGGGGCGGGTAATGGCCCGTGGGCGCAACATGAAACTCGACCTCAGGAAAATCAAACTCGTCAATATAGCGCGGCGGCAAGAAGGGGCGCAGCTTCTCCAGGTCGGCCTGCCTCAGAACATCCCCTTCTTTGAATTGGGGAAGCGTGGTCAGATTCGTGCGAATCCACTGTTGGACATCTTCCCGAGCGGGGAGACCCTGACCCTGCGAGTGGACATGAGGAGTCAACGCGATACTCAGCACGAGCGTAATGAGTACGCCACACATGGAAAAAGTCGTTCTGCTCATGGATTCCGCTTCCTTCCCGGCCTGCTACTGTTCCCGTCAACCTAACCGAGCCCTGGGACTGCCGCAAGGAGACGGCAGTGTCACTCCCCAGCGTGCTTCGCCTTCACCCCATCCGTTCGTCCTGAGCCGTGCCGACGGGCGGGGCGAAGGCGACGGGCGGGCGTTTGGGTTTTACGGGCGAGACCTGAGATTCCCGCCTTTGCGGGACTGACGACATGGGCGCGGGACTGACGCAATGTGAATGTGTCAGCCTTCTGGTTTGGGTCTTGCGCGTGTCCCCCACGCCGCTCCAACCGCACCACCAAGAGCCACGCCGCCCGCGCACAAAAACATCACCGTAAAATCGGTGTATTCGAGTACTGCCCCCAGGACGATACTGCTCAACCCTACCCCAACATCGAACGCTCCCATCAGCGTGGCCAGCGCCGCCCCGCGCTCGTGCAGGGACGAGCGATCAACAACAAGGGCCATGATGGAGGGTTGCACCCCACCAAAGCCCAAGCCCTGTAATGCGGCTGCAAGCAGAAGGCCGGAAAGGGACGACGACAGCGCGAGCATGATCATCGCAACTACCAGGCAGACCATGCCGGGAACAATCACCGCGGCGCGGCCAAAACGGTCGGATAGCCGTCCGGCAAAGGGGCGCGAAACCACGACCACAATGGAATACACGCTGAAGTAGAGGCCCGGATTGCCAAGGTTGGCGGCCTTCACAAAGAGCGGTAGAAAGGAGACCACGGCACCAAAGGTGACCGTCATGCAGACGGCAATAAAGCCGGGAAAGAGCGCAGCCCGGCTCACCCATTGGTGTGTGCCTGCCTGGTGTGGGGACGGCGCGTGCGCCGGCTCTCGGATGAGCTGTGACAGGATCAGGCTGCCGAGGCCGAGGGCCGCACACAGCCAGAACAGGGAATCATAACCGATGTGGTCGATGAGCATGACCCCCAATGCCGGACCAATGGTCATGGCCAAGTTCAGGGACATGCCGTAATACCCCATCCCCTCTCCACGACGACTCGGCGGGGCAAGGTCGGCAACGATGACCCCGGCGGCGGTGGTATAGGCGGCTATTCCGAAGCCGTGAAAAAAGCGCAGACCCAGCATGACCGGGACGGACTCGGCCTGGGTATAGAGCGCGGGGGCCAGACAGTAGATGAGGGCGCCAATACTGAGAATGGTTTTCCGACTCCACTGGTCAACCAATCGCCCGGTCATAGGACGCACGAGCAGGGCGGAGACGGCGAACGCGCCCATGATCAGACCGACCTGGGAGTCTGCGCCGTGGAGTTCCTCAACCACAAAGACCGGCAGGACGGCAAAGAGCAGGAACATGCTGCCGGCAAATAAAAAGGTCCCCAGACAGAGCAGGACAAAATCCCGTGTGAATAAGATTTCCGGGCGTTGCGGGGGGGAGGGAGACTCAGGCACGGCGGCTGAGTCTATAGGCGGTAGTGGGGAGGGGCAAGGGACGCGAATCTAGAGCATGATATCTCCACCATTCGGGCTGAGGCATTGGCCGACATAGTGACTCGACTCGTCGGAGGCCAGAAAAACATAGGTCGGCGCAATATCATCGACTGTTGCCAGATGGCCTTTGGGAATACTGGCCCGAATCGCCTCAAGGGCCTCGCTGCTGATGCCTGTGAGGATCGGGGTTTGCGTCGCGCCAGGGCCGACGCAATTCGCATTGATATTGCGGGTGCCGATTTCACGCGACAGCGAGCGGGTAAACGCAATGATGGCAGCCTTGGCCGCACAATAATGACTCAGGCCGGGTGAGCCGAGATAGGCAAGTTGCGAGGCCGTGTTAATAATCTTGCCGTAGTCCTGTTTATACATCAGCGGTAAGACCAGGCGCGTACACAGAAAGACACTTCTCAGGTTGACCGACAACATCTGGTCCCACATGGAAACCGGCATGTCCCCGACGGTTGCGGCAGAGGCAATACCGGCATTGTTGACTAGAATGTCGATGCGGCCATAGGTCTGTAGCGTGGTATCAACGAGGTGCTGCACCTCGTCTTCCTGGGAAACGTCCGCCCGGATGGAGACTGCCCGACGGCCCAGGGATTCAATATCTTGCTGGACCGCCGCCACGTTATCGGCCTGGGAATCATTCGGATAATTGAGGGCCAGGTCGGCCCCCTCCTTGGCAAAGGCTATGGCGACCGCTTTTCCAATCCCGCTGCTTGAGCCGGTGATCAGGGCGATTTTGTTATTGAGTTTTCCCATCGGTCTCTCCTCGCTTTTTGGGATGCTGCGATTATATGGGTTTGTTCTTGACCTGCATGGCCACCAGGGTCTGGTCCGTTTTTTCAAACAGGAGTTGGAGCGCGGTTTCCGCATCAAAGGTATGCGGCGCTTCAAGCCGGGCACCCAGGGCGGCTTTCAGAAATGGGTGGTCGGCCATCCAGGTGGTAAGCTGCGGCGGCTGTTCTGTATGCTGTTGGGCGTGCCATTCCAGGACTTTATCCGCGACTTGCAGATAGGCTAGGATGGTGTTGACGTACGGCCGCATTTCGTGAGGCGTCTCCTCCATCTTTTGCTGCACAAGCGTATGAAACGCCTGGAACTCGGCATGGTAGGTCGGATAGTCCGGCCCGGCATACGCTAGGTCCAGCAAGGGCCGGAGGGCGGCGGCAATGTCGCGGTGCCCGGTCAGCGGTTGGTTGCGGAGCTGGTCACAGGAGAAGGGAAAAAGAAAAACGAGGGCGAGCACACACCAAGCTTTCCGATGCAAACCTACAGGAGGAGCATTGAGGACTATCATCGGTCTCACATGAACGGCGAGTGCTCAATTTCCCTGACCTGCATCCCTTCCCTTAGGAGTAAGGAAAAAGAATAGGTCAGGCCGCGACTTTCTTCACTCCGTTTGTTTCCCAGCCTGGCGGTAAACTGGGAGCGGTGGGCGGCTCCAGTCCGGTCTCCTCTTTACAGCGCGCCAGGAGTTCTTGGAGAGGCGGACCAAAATCGAACGTCTGTAGCTCGCCCCGGCTCTCCTTCATACGCTGACGTAGCGCTTGGGTGGCGTCTCTGTCAACTTCAGACCTTGCCGGGTCGCATACCACGCCGTAGTCGGACGCGGCCTTTTCCACGGACACCAACTCGCGCACGACATCAACTCGAACTTTTTCAACGTCGCGTTCCAGCGGATCCCCCCAGCCGCCGCCGCCCGCGGTCTGGAAGATGAGCCGGTCGCCCGGTTCAACTTTGATCTGGTCGCATTTTGAGGGCAGGACGGTGCGGGTTCCATCGGTGTGGAGCAGAATTTTCGTCGAGCGCATCCCGGGCCTACCCCCGAGAATCCCCCAGGGGGGAGTCAGCCAGCGGTCGTCGTGAATGGCAATCTCGCCCGGTTCGAGAAAGGTGTACCATTTGTCGATGCCATTCCCGCCCCGATGCAAACCGGCTCCGCCGGAGTCGATGACGGACGAGTAGCGGTCCACGCGCAGGGGGCAATAGCTTTCGAGGTATTCGGTTGGAATATTGGTGAAGAGCGGCCACCAGGAATGGCCGTCCATACCGTCCCCAATCGGACGGCCCGGAATGCCGCCGTAGCCGATCTCCATAATGAAGAAGAATTTGCCGTCCTTATCGTTGCCGCTGTACAGCAGGTGGGGGCTCGTACCGTAGCCGGCCGCGGTCGTCAACTCCGGGCTCTGCTGGCCGAGACAGCCGCCCATGACATCAAACAGGCGGGCCAGGGCATGGGTGCGACAGCCCAGCGGGGCCGGGAATTTCGGATGGAGGAGGGAGCCGTCCGGCATGCGGGCGTCGATCAGATCGTAAAAACCGTCGTTAAACAAAATCTGCGGGTCGTAAACCATGATGAGGTAGACGCCGATGAACATCTTGAACATGCCCGGATTGAGATAGAAATTGATCGGCCCAACAGCTTGCGGGTCGGTGCCGGTCCAGTCGAAAACCGCCCGGTCGCCCTCACGCCAGATGGTGAGCTTCATCTTGAATGGGCCGTTGCCAAGCCCGTCATCATCAATATAGTCCTCGAAGGACTGGGGCTCAGTCGGAATGTTGCGCTGAATGAGGGTCTGCACCGCCCGATAGGTCCGGTCCAATAATGCCTGGCAGGCGGCCAGATAGGTATCCCGCCCAAAGCGCTCGCACAGTTCCTGCACGCGCTGTTCAGCGGTTTTACAGCCGGCCACAATACCCATGAGATCCGAGCGGTTCATCATGGGGATGCGGACATTGTTCAGAATCAGGTCCAGGACGGCCTGGTTAAGCTCCCCTTTTTCAAACAGTTTCACCGGCGGAATGCGGAGTCCCTCGCCAAAGATTGAGGTCGCGTTGGTTGGAAACGAGCCGGGCAGCGGGCCGCCCACGTCCATTTGATGGCCGAACATGGAAGTCCAGCCAATAAGTTCGTCGCCGTCAAAGACGGGCACCAGCACGAGAAAGTCGTTGATGTGGGAAATAGCCCCTCCGCAGAGATAGGGATCGTTGAGCAGAATGACATCGCCGGGATAGAGCGGCTGGTCAAAACGCTCCATCATCTCCCGGATATAGGAGCCAAACTGTCCGACGACCATCCGTCCGTTGGGGTCGCAGATCATGGGGAATTCGTCGTGCTGCTCACGGATCACCGGAGACATGGCCGTGCGGAACAACACCGCATCCATTTCATAACGATAGTTCTTGAGCGCACTCTCGATAATGTCGAGCGTAACGGGGTCGACCTCGATATCTGGAATCTCAGCAATTTTCACATCGCGCATAATACTACTCCTCTATCGTAGGTCGGATTGGCAGAGCGTAATCCGACAGTCGGGCTAGTTCGGCTCTTAACAGGAGCATTGGAGTTTCGTCAGGTACAGGCAACGCCAAAGGGGAGCAGGAGCCGTACTAGGTTGTCGTCAAGGTTCTCGAGTTCGGCGTCCGCCAACTCGACCAAGTTCAGGCCGTATCGGGCGTAGATCGCTTGCTTCTCTTTCTTTCGCTGCGCGTAAGCCAAATCCTTTTCCATTCCCCAGTACTCAACATACACTTTGCCCTGAGGCAGATAGAAGTCACAGTAGGCCTCTTCTTTGACGGGCAATTTCCGCTCGTAGGCGTGGACGATGACGTGCATGTAGAGCCAGTTGTCAATCGATAGCTCCGCACGCGAGCGAACGTAATGTCCGTCGGCGGCTCGATATTTGGCAGGGAAGCGAGTGCGAAGATATGCGACGTGTGGCTTTTCGGCGACGACGGGCGGACTTGCGATAGCTTCCACAGTCTCCTTGTACGTCTCTTTGCCGAACTTGTTCACTGCGGCGAGAAAAACTTTGCTCTGGAGCAAACTGTCTGGCCAAATGGCATAAGGGGCGCCGTTCGGTTTGAATGTCCGGGTTCGTCCACCCTGCCTTTCTCCCTGGCCGGTGACTTTCCAACCCTCGGTGGACTTCTCGACCCAGCCCAACTCGGCCAGGAGTAAGTTGACCCGAGCGCTAGGGATGTCTAGGGCCTTGCCAAGCTTTGAGGCGGTGAGCATCTCCGTATCGCTCCTGCGACTAGATGTCCGCGCAGGGGATGAGGGTGAGACCTTCCTGGTACTGAATCTTCCATCTTTTTCGACGGGCGTGTTGGACCTTCTCTGCTTATAGTGGCTGTAGCACAGTGTGTGTCCTTTCTGGTTCACGGGCTTCTCGCAGCCTGGAGCTTGACAAGATTCCGGGGATTCGAAAACTTTTTGCAAACGTTTCAAAATATTACTCATCTTCGCTGTCCTCCTGTCGAATCAGGATATTCGCATAGCGATCTACCTCTGCCGCACAATCCGGTAACACGACCGTCGTTGAATCCATCTCGGTGATAATCGCCGGACCGGGCAGGCGGTTGCCTGGCTTGAGCTTGGCCCGATCATAAATCGGGGTAGTCAAAAAGCCGCCGTTAAAATATATCCGGTGTTCGTCCACTTGGGCGTGGGCCGCGGACGGCCCGTCCGTTTCGCCCTCGGGCCAGTTCAGTGTCGTTCCCGTGCCGAGGGCAACTGCGCGCAGGTTGACGATTTCACACTCGGTATCCAGACGAAAGCGGTAGAGCTGTTCGTGCAGGGCGTGGAATTGTTCCGCCAGCGCCGCGGTGCCGTTGGTTTGCAACTCGTCGAGCGTTGTGGTCACCGGCAGTTCATAGCCCTGGCGGAAGTAGCGCATATCGGCGTTGTAGAAAATCCGCTGCTGCTGTCGGGAGATGCCCTCCTGCTCCAGCCAGCCGGTCGCCTCTGCGCTCAGCCCTTCAAGTATCTCAATGACCTCCGACGCGGTGATACGATCCAGGGTGCGGAAGACGGTTCGGGAGAATTCTTCCCGATAGTCACAACACACGTCGCCCATTGCACATAAAATGCCCGGTGCGGGGGGGACGATAACCGGGAAGGAGCCGATCAGCTTGGCGACCGCGTTGGCGTGCAGCGGACCGGCGCCGCCAAATGCGGCCAGGGCAAAATTGCGTGGGTCATAGCCGCGCTGGACGGAGACCAGACGCAACGCCCCGTGCATATTCTCATTCACAATATCCAGGATGCCCTGGGCGGTTTGATACACGTCGAGGCCGAGTCTTTTCCCGATGCGCTCAACCGCGGCGTGGGCGGCGTCCGTATCCAGCGTCATTTCGCCGCCCAGCAGATTGGGCGGCAGATGGCCCAGGACAACGTTGGCGTCTGTCACCGTGGGCTCCGTCCCGCCCTGGCCATAGCTGGCCGGGCCGGGATCCGCGCCGGCACTCTGCGGACCGACCCGGAGCGCGCTGGTAATCTCGGGGACATGGGCAATGGAGCCGCCGCCGGCCCCGATACTGCGGACATCGACCGAAGGAACCTTAATCGGGAAATAGCCCAGGGTCGTTTCCCGAGAAATGGTCTGACTGCCATCCTGACACAGGGCCACATCGGTGGACGTGCCGCCCATATCGAGGGTCAACAAATGCGGGAAGCCAGCTTTCTTCGCAATATACAGCGCCCCTGCAACGCCACCGGCCGGACCTGACATCACGGCGTAGACCGGCCGTTCCTGCGCCATACGCAAGGTCATCAGCCCGGCGTCAGAGCGGAGAATGTTGACGTCCGCTTGCAAGCCATGCGCCGTAAGCTGATCCGCAAAGCTGCGCATATACTGGGAGACTTTCGGTCGCACGTAAGAGTTCATCACCGCGGTGAGGGCGCGTTCGTACTCCCGAAACTCCGGTAATACTTCCGATGACGCGGTAACAGGCGTGTTGGGCAGAACCTCCTGGGCGATCTCTTTGATGCGCTTTTCATGGCTTTGATTGGCGTACGAGTTGATGAGAGAGATCGTCAGCGCCTCGATTCCCTGTGCGCCTAGATCTTGCAGGTCTGTGCGTAGCGCGTCTTCGTCCAGCGGAGTGACCACCTGCCCGCGTGTGTCGATACGTTCTATAGCCTCGCGGGTGTATTCGATGGCCGCTGGGGGGTCCGGTTTCTCCATAATCATCCAGCCGGCGAGTGGGCCCGGTGTCCAGGAGCGCGCCAGGTGGAGGATTTGTTTAAAGCCCTGTGTCGTAATCAGGCCAACCTTGGCGCCTTTTCCCTCAAGGACGGCGTTGGTTGCTACGGTCGTCCCGTGCATAATCTGAGCGATGTCACCGGGTGAGATGTTGGCCGAGCGGCAGATTTTCTCAATCCCGGCCAGCACGCCAGCCGATGGATCACTGGGGGTAGACGGCGTTTTGGCGCGGACCTGCCGGCCGCTCTCCTCGTCAAAAAGGATGAGGTCGGTAAACGTTCCGCCGACATCAACACCAAGTTTGAAGGACATGAAGAGCCTGCACTTTCTGATTCAAGAGCACCGGTTGGTCGTTTTTTTGTGCGCTCTGGCCGTTAGGACGAAACCGCGCGAACCGCGGCCTGGTATGATTCCGCGGTCTCGCCTTTGTCGGTTTCCTCCAACTCTTGATGGACGACCCGCAGAACTCGTTCTATGTATTCGGCACGCCAGCGTTCCCGTTCGGCCATAACGGCCTCGTCTGGGCGGTAGGCTTCGATGTCGTGCTGAGTGAACAGGCCCTTGGCCGCAGCCAGACGCTCAACGCTATCGAGGCGCTCCCGCAGCACAGATACTTCGCCGGCCAGAGCCATAACGATCCCCATAACCGTATCGATCTGGGGGTCGTTGAAAAAAGTCGGGCGCTTGCCTTTTGCTTTGCGCGGCATGAAGGTCTCCTGCTACTTGGTCGCGCCAAAGACGAACCACGCCCCGCCGCCGCCAAAATCGCCGCCTTGAAATTTCTTCGTGCGTGCTTGCGCCCGCTCCAGAGCACTCGGGATCATCGTCTGGATGACACTCTGTGCGGCAAAACCGGACTCTTGGGCGAGCTGTTGGAGGTCCATGGAATGCACTGTCCCCCAGAAGGGTTCGTTATTGTTATAGGTGTCCCAGTCAAGAATAAACGCCTCGTAGGGCGGCAGGCCTTCATACTGCGGCACCTCTTGGTGGAGCATCATGCCCCCCGGCCGTAACAAGCGGTAGCACTCTTTCATGATAGTGCGAATGGCCTGGCTCGAAGTCTCGTGCAGCAAGATATGGGAGACGATGAGGTCAAATGAGCCATCCGCGAAATTGGTCTGCTCCGCATTCTGCTGAGAGAAATGGACGCGTTTGCCCAATGCCTCGGCGCGCGCATGGGCATAGCGCAGGACCGGCGCGCCCACGTCAATGGCAAAGACTTCGGCCGCGGGATAGGCATCAACATAGGGCAGGGTGCTATGCCCGACGGTGCAGCCCATATCCAGGATGCGAGCGGGCCGGAAGTCCGCATGCTGCTCTTTGAGGTGCAGTACAACTGACTGGCCCATTTCATCGTTCAGGCTGCCTAAGCGGCTCATGGCGTAGATATAGACGGCCCGGTCATAGGTCGCTCCAGCAGCCACGTCATCCGGTCCCAGCTCGGTGTGGTAGCCGCCCGGCTGACAGTGAATATCCACCGCTGTGTGGTAGGCCGGAATGGCTAAGTCCGGATTCAAGCTGAGGGAGCCGAGCGTCTTCCCGTTCGTCGCGGCGCGCTCCCGGAGCTGCGGGAGCTGGCGTTCCACGCTCACATTGACCGCATCCCACATCATTTCCTGGCTGGTCCGCAGCAGGGTACTCCACGTCTGGTAATAGGGTTCGTCCTTCATGACGCTACGGACTTCATGCCGGTCTTGGGGGGGACGCCGATGTTCACGCTCGAAGCGGGGAGCCGCCCTGCGCTCGTAAATAGATTTATTGCCAGGTGAGACTTTGGTTGCCAGATGGACCTTGAGGCTTTGGACAAAGTTTTGCCGGGCCAACTCATCATGGGTGGCGGTCGGGAGCAGGTCGTGCTGTAACTGTGTCTTCATAGTGACTCCTCCATTCAATGCGTACCCTCTCCATAGCGTCATTCGGCAAAGGCGGCAATCATTGCGGCGTTATTGCGGCGCACCTCTTCCGGGTCAGCCGCAAAAGAGGGGCTGAGCAAGAGCAGCGTGTCAAACAAACCGTCGAACGCGGTCAGTTGTTGCCGGATATCGTCAGGCGTCCCAGCCAAGACCAGGGCATCGATCATGTCGTCGCTCACGGCCGCAAGCATGGCTGGGACGTCATTGCGTACCATCGCGTCTCGGATGGTGAGCTTGGCCTCCGTAAAGCCTGGGGGGTCAAGGATCACATCGAAATAGGGCAGGGTCGCGTAAAAGGCGACGGCATGTCTGGCTAAATCACGGGCCTGTTGACGGTTGGTATTCACTGCGCAGCATTTCACGGCGCAAATCTCGAGGTCGTCCCTGCCCCGCCCGCTACGGCTGAAGCCTTTTTTCAGATTCGGGTGGACGACATCCGTAAAATATCGGGGGGTATTGAGCACGTTAAGGATAATGCCGTCGGCCAGCGCCCCGGCGAGTTGAATCATATTGGGCAGAACCGCGGCCAGATAAACAGGGACGCGGGGATAGGCCGGCTCGGTGAGACGTTGATAATTGCGAACCTGATAAAATTCACCGCTATATCCGACTGCCTGCGTTGGGGAGCCTTGCCACATGGTACGAATACACTCAACATACTCTCGCATCCGAGCAACGGGTTTGCGGTATTCCAGGCCGTGCCACTGCTCGTTCCAGTCTTTCGGCGCGGTCCCAAGTCCCAGAATGAAACGCCCTTGGGTATATTCGGCGAGGGACATTGCCGATAGCTCGGTCAACATAGGCGGACGAGCAAAATGGGCGACCGCCGTCCCGAGGCGGACGGTTCGGACGGCACTGGCTATGGCGGTCAGTGGCACAAAGGCATCCCGCCACAGCTCGGCGGCCCAAATGCTCTCCGCCCCAGCGTCTTCCGCTTGAGTGGCAAAGTGGATAATCTGATCGAGGCTCAGCTTATCTCCATTAAAGAGAACGCCCCATTGCAATAACTGGACTTGCGCCATGTGAAGAATCTCCTCGCCCTTCCGGTTCTATACCTCCGCGGCACCTTCCCCGTCCGCACGAGGTCAGGATTATAATATAACATAGTTTGATAGTATGCGGCCAAAAAAATGTAGAGTAATGCTTCCGAATATGCTATGGAAGACCGTTACTTTTGCAGAGGATGCAAGGACCCGAGGGGTCCTGTTCGGAAAAGCCTTGAGAATTCTTTTGACGATTCTGGTTGGCTGCGCCCTGACCGGATGCGTGAGTCGCCCAACAAAACCGCTGGTTTTGACGGAACAGGTAGGGGCGATTCCCATCGAATTCACCACGGTGAATTGCAAGATTCCTATTCTTGATTCTCCTCCCGCGTTAGCCCACGAGGTGATCGCGCGCGTGAAAACCTATGGCAATGCGGGTACGGGCATGGAAGCCATGCAGACTGCACTGCACCGTGAGGCGTGTGCGATAGGGGCGGAGGCCATTGTCCTGCAACGGATGAAAGCCGGAGAATTCCAGGACGAAGTAACGGTGGCCCATGTCGGGGCGAGTACCGCCCGCGACTACCGAAGCCGGGCAGACTACGAATTCCAACTGGTTGGTTTGGCCATTCGATATAAACAACAAGACTGAACCAGAAATCCCTGCAATTCTGCTGGTGAGGAGACCCTTGTGGGGTCCCTTGACAGTTTTGTCCGTACTTCATAAGTAAGGGAGCTTAATCCCAGAAATCTTACAGACGACAATACTTTCCCAGTATCAGTAAGGAGAGAACATCTTGAAAAAACAAACGCATTTGGCGTGGCAGCGTGCGGCTTGGAGCGTTCTGGCCGCCGCCCTCTTTACGCTGTCAGCTTGTATTGAAGCAGCCGACGAAGAGGTGTTGCGCGAACTCAACGAAATGGGAGCGTCCAGGGGGAATGTGTTTCCCGACCGTGAAGACTACTATGATGCCTTTGTCCTTGACGCGAACAATGCGTGGGTCTCTGGCGGACGGGGGCTTATTCTGCATGTGACCAATAACGGACAAGATTTTGCCATGCTGGAGACCGGGGTCCAAAAGGCAATCTACGAGCTTGATTTTGCGACTGCCCAGGATGGGGTTGCCGTTGGACAGGATGGAATCGTCCTCAAGACCAGCGACGGCGGAGAGACCTGGAATCGAATTCCTATCGAATTACCGCTGCAAGACTGGCAGGTGGCCCAGCCGCACTATTTTGCGGTCAGCCGTGGTGCGGACGCGCAACACATATGGGCCGTCGGTCCGGTGGGCGCTATTATCCGCTCACAGGACGGTGGAGAGACTTGGGAGAATCTCTCGCTATGGTGTGATTTGAGCTTTGAGAATTTTGCAACCTCGGACCCCGCGGATGATCCCGAGTCAACCCTGCGGATGAACCCGTGCGATGTGACGCTGAACGGGGTGTCTTTCCCCACGAATACGGATGGCTGGGTCACGGGTGAATTTGGAATTATTCTGCGCACCCAGGATGGTGGCGTCACTTGGCAGCGGCAACGCAATGTGCGCAACCTGCCGAAATATACCCGCCCGGAGCTCTCCGAAGAAGAAGCCATCCGACAGCGTATCCCCCCTCTCTATATTGAAGACCTTTTCCTTATTGATGTGGATTTTCGCAGCGCCCAAGAGGGGTATGTCACCGGGGAGAGTGGTACATTGTTACAAACAACAGATGCGGGGGAGACGTGGACAAACATTCCCAGTGGAAGTTTTAATACGCTTCTCTCCGTCACCGCCGCTCCCGATAACAACCGCGGTGACTTTGCCACAGGTGTGCTCGGCACGCTCGCCTCAGCCACCAGTGACTCATGGCAACTTGACGATGATGTCCGTCAGCATGTGCTGACGTGGATTCGCACGGCGTCCTTTGCGTCTGACGGACAGTTTGGCGTTGCGTGTGGAGGGAAGGGCACGGTCCTGGTCACTACCGATAGTGGAAAGAGCTGGACTGCCGCGGACAAGGCAAAGCTGTATGCCGCGAACCCGTCTCTCTAACGCATTCGCTCAACGGTGCTGTCATGACTGACATGTCTATAAATACGACATATTACTCACACACTACGACGCCTCTGCTCGTGTAAGGAGAAATTAAGATGGCCCATACCCCCCCAGGTCAACCAAAAGGCACCACCGACCGTATCATTCAAGCCTATCTGGCAGTTCTCTGGCGACACCGCCTTGCGTATATGGTCGCTTTGGCGATCGCGACTGTCCTCTGGGGCTATCAAGCCCGCAAGGTCGAAATGTACAGCCAGTTTGCCGACCTCCTGCCCCAAGGCCATGATTACATCCAAGCCTACAACCAGCATCGGACGACCTTTGGCGGGGCCAATATTGTGACGGCGGTCCTCCAGGTAGACGAAGGGGATATTTTCACCCAAGAAAGCCTGGAAAAGGTTCGTTTCCTCACCGACCAGCTCGACCAGATTACTGGTGTGGACCATAATCAGGTGGCTTCGCTCTCACACGTCAAAATCCGTAATATCAAGACCTTGCCGGGTGGTATGGTGCGTTCGTACCCGGTGCTTCCCGTTGATATACCGGACGATCCCAATGAGCTCAGCGCGCTGAAGTTCGAGATGTTCAATAACGATATCGTTATGAACAAATACGTCTCGGAAGACGGCAAAGCTGCGCTCGTTCTTGCCGGATTTAACGAAGACCGGCTGGATTACCGGGAAATTCAACGTGAGATCACCCGCATTCGGAGTGAAATAGAAGACGACAACACAAAAGTATACGTCGCTGGCGAGCCGGCGCTCAAAGGCTGGGTCTGGTATTTTACCGGCGAGTTGTTCCTGATCTTCACCTTCACCGGAGTAATGGTCTTTCTTGCGCTGATTATTTATTTTCGACGGGCGTATGGGGTGCTCGTCCCGTTGATTGGCGCAGCCATCCAGACCGTATGGGGCCTGGGCTGGGTTGGCTGGTGGGGCTTTAATCTGGACCCGCTCATCCTGGTGATCCCGCTGCTGATCACGGCTCGCTCGGTCAGCCATGCGGTGCAGATGATTGAGCGCTATTTTGAGGAACTCGAGATCTCGCAAGACCAGGAGAAAGCTGCGTTTACGTGTATGAGCGACTTGTTTCTACCGGGCGTGACCGGTGTTATCAGCGACTCCGGTGGGATTCTCGTCCTGTCCGTTGCCACCATCCCGCTGATCGAGAAGCTTGCCTACTACGGGAGTTTCTGGGCCTTTGCCAATATCTTCTGTATTACCCACACCATGCCTATCCTGCTGTCATATTTTCCGAGGCCAAAGAAAACGGAACATTTTATTCCGCGTTGGATGGAGGTCACGCTGACCACGGTCGGCAATGTTGCCACTGGGTCAACCAGCCGCTGGGTGATTATGGTCGCCGCCGCGGTCACCATCTTTTTTGGTGTGCGGACGGCGATTACGGTACCGATTGGGGAACAGGAAGCCGGCTCTCCGCTGCTGTGGCAGGATGCCCATTATAATGTGTCCGCACGGACGATTAACGAGCGATTTGCCGGGGCCAACCAACTGGTGATCTATCTGGAAGGTGAGCGGGAACATATCCTCAAGGAGCCGCATGTGCTCGATACCCTTGAGGAAATGCGCCGCTATTTGTTGGAGCAGGTTGAGGCAGGGGACACCCGCGAGCTGTACACTTTGGCGCGTAATCTGAATCGCCGCTATCATTACGGCGACCCACGCTGGCAGGTCATTCCGCCTGATAGGTCTATCACTGGGAATTTGATTTTCGTGTATGAAGCCTCAGCTCCCATATCGGGTGTTATTCTTGAGTACACCGATATGGTCTACCAGAACGGCCAGTTTGTCGTGTTTTACAAGGATGTGAAAGGTGACACCGTTCGTGAGGCGATCGCCCGGGCAAAGAAGTTCATGGTTGAGCATCCCATTGAGGGGGTGAAGCTGCGCTTGGCCGGCGGATTTATCGGCACGACAGCAGCCCTGAACGAGGAGATTGATCGGTCCGAGAAGCAGGCCGCCATGCTCGTCATTTTGACGGTTTACACCCTTGTCCTTTTGAGTTACGGTTCCCTTATTGCGGCAACCTTGGTGATGCTCGCGCTGATTGCTGCGGGGGTGGCCAGTTATATGTACGTCTCCTTTATGGGTATCGGCATTAATATCAACTCGCTGCCGGTGACCGCGGTGGGGATGGGCATTGGGGTGGACTACATCTTATATGTCGTTGACCGGATTCGACTCGAAGTCCCACGGGCAGGGGGGGATTTGATTGCCGGCATTAAACGTACCGTGTCAACAACTGGCATGGCTGTGACTTTTACCGCTACGACGATGATTGCCGGTGTGATTCCGTGGTATTTCCTGTCGAGTTTGCGTTTCTCCGCGGAGATGGCCTTGCTCTTGGCCATTCTGCTGGTGACACACTGGCTGTCGGCGCTGACCATGATTCCGGCCATGATCGCGATCGTGAAGCCGAAGTTTGTGGTTGGGCAGCGTGTGCAGGTTGAGGAAGAGCAGCCGATGATGGCGGAGCCGAGCCCGCAACCAACAAGCTGATAAAAATTTGAGGGATTGTTGTGACAAATGGCCCCTCTGGGGGTAGTAAAGATTTTCCCTTCGTGAGGGCGAAGGGCAAGAAGGAAGGAGGCCTCGTTATGAAACGAGCAGGGAGAGGGATATTTGCCGGGTTTTGGTCGGGCCTTGTGGCCGTCGGCCTGAGTCTGGCGCTCGCGGCTCCGTCTGCGGACGCCGCTGGAAGGGGCGATAAAGGATTCTTGGATAGTTTCGATAGAATGGCCATCCACGGCTATGTGGATAACTTCTCCATTCTACGGAGCGATACGTTCAAGACCGACTATCATGTCGCGTCGTCCCGCTATCGGGCCAGCGTGCAGTTGGCCGGCCCTTTGTATGTCATGCAGGACTATTTCGACCGCTTCGAGTACTTCATCGAGTTGCGGCCTCAGTACGAGTCGATCTACGACATAGACGACAAATTCGGAAACGGACGAAAGGGCGAGAACAAGAAGTTCACCTCCGGGCGGTCCGGCTATCCCAGTCCGAACAATGTCGCGTTCCTCCAAGCCTTCGGACTGAATCCGAGCCACTATGGCGGATTCTGGCCGAAGGAGCCCAACGCGACTGGCGGCGGGAATATTGAGTTCTTGCACACCCTAGTCCCCGGCTCGACGTACGGCGTGCCCGGTCGCGATATCGATTCGCGCAGCAGAGGCTACTACGGCTTGGACGCCAGTCAGAACGACCTGCGTTTCGGCATGACCCGCGAGACCAATATGGACCTGTACTATCCCGTCCGCGAGGCATATCTGGACCTCTTCTGGAAGGGCCTCGGCGGCCGCAACTGGCTGCGTATCGGGAAGCAGCAGCACGTGTGGGGGAAGGCCGACTTCTTCCGCCTGCAAGACATCGTGAACCCGGTCGACTTCGGCGACCACTTCTTCATTGACCTGTTCGACGACACGCGTGTGCCGCTCTGGTCGGCCCTGTTCGAGCACCGCTTCGGCAACATCGGTTTTCTGCGCGATGTGGCCGGTAGCGTGATCTATGTCTTTGACCGTCATACGCCGACCGGTCTCGGTCATCCGGCCCAACCCTGGGCCACGGGCTTCGGACGAACGATCGACGGCTTCGTATTCGGGAACGACCTGTTTGCGACGGCCCTTTTCCCTGGTACGGCCGACGATCCGACTATGGCAGCCGAAGGCAGACCGTATCTCCCGTTCAAGAATATGGCGCTATACAAGAACCGTGCCCCGCACTGGAACCTGAAGAACGGCGGTATCGGCATGCGCTGGGAGGCCACCGTCGGCAACCTGCGTGTCCAGATCACCGACTATTTCGCGTTTCCTGACTTACCGGTGACAGGATGGGACCGTATCAACGTCATTAACTCTCCAGGCTGCTCGACGGACGGGAACGGGAACAGCATTCTGCCTGCCGACCGGAATGACGCGCCCATCACGTCAGCACAATTGGCAGAAGCCGGAGACCCCAAGCAATTCCACAAAGTCGGCGGCACGGTTTACGGCGACAAAACAATCGGCGTCAAGCCGAAGCACATCAATATACGCGAGGCAGGTATTTTCAAAGAGGGCGGGGCGGCATACGGCACCAAGGCGAAAAACCGTCATGCCAAATATGCCAACCTGTGCGGTTTTGGTGGCTCGCTGGCTGCCAGATATCGCAAGACGAACACGCTGGGCCTGTCGCTCGACTGGTTCGAGCCGTACACCGGCTTCGTCATTCGCTGGGAATCGTCCTGGACCACTAACGCTCTGTTGAACGATACGGCCAAGATCGACCTGATGGGCGACGGTAACGCCTTCAAGTGGGTGTTGGGGATTGACCGACCGACCCTGATCCGCTGGCTCAACCCGACCAGGAGTTTTTTCCTGAGCGCCCAGGCGTACGGCACTCACTATCCCGACTCGCGGGCTGGCCGCCGCGGTATCGTGAGTGAGAACAACAACTTCATCTTCACCGTGTTCGCGCAGAACCATTTCATGCGTGACCAACTGGTATACTTGGTCTTTGGCGCGTTCGGCACCGCAGCCCAGGACGGCACGACCGGCGGCAATATCGAGTATCTGATCACCAACAACTGGTCAGTTACGCTCGGTTTTACCGCGTTTCTCGGCGCACGGCATCGCCACGACCTCGGTACATTCGGAGTGTTCAACGACAGCTCGTGCTACGGTGGCTTTGCTGGTCCCGGCTCCTGCCAGGGTCCATACACGGAAGCTGGCTTCGGCCTGTTCCATATGCAAGCCGGTGGCTCGGAGCGGAACCAGATGAACGAGTTCTGGGGCCGATTGCGCTATCGGTTCTAGTCATCATTCCCTTCCCCCTTGAGGCCTGTCCTGAGCAGAGCCGAAGGGGGGAGGGCCAGGGTGGGGGGCTTGCCCTTTCGCCCTGACTGAAATTAGAAAAATACCTGCTGAGGTATTATTGACTTCCTAAAAACGTCAACCAAAATAGAGCGGTAAATTTTCTTCAGAGGAGGATTTATGAAGCGACTCACAGCGTTTTCGTTTCTCGCGGCCTGCAGCCTGTTGTGGGCACAGACCAGCGTGTGGGCCCAGAGCGGGGACCCCACGCAGTATACGCATGACACCTTTGTCCAATGGTTCAGTCAATCCAAAGATGTTGAGCCGGAATTCAAAGCTGGCGATGTTCTCACCCATGCGGACCTACCGAAGGTGAAGCCGTTTATGTTCCCTGGGTACTTCGAGCAGTATGAGAAGTGGAATGACGGCTCGCTCCAGATGGAAGTGGTAGAAACCTATCACGTGAAGGCGCACCAGACGGTGTTGGAGTGCGACGAGAAATATCAGAAGCAAGTGTCGCTTGCCGCTGATGGCGCGCTTGAGAACTACGTCTGCGGCTATCCGTTTTCCAACGACGACATTCTGAGCGAAACCGACGATAGCGTCGCGGGCCTCAAGGTCGCCTGGAACTATGACAAGCGTTTTTACTGGCGCGGATATTTCGTGGCCAACGCCTTGACCACGTGGCTGCGCTTTGGCGGGACGCATACCGCCCCCGAGCCTACCAAGCCGCCCGACGCTTGGATTGGTGACGAGGTCGATCTCGACACCGACTGGGAATATAACACGGAAGAGATCTATGGCGGTGGCGGGACCTACGAGCGCAGCTTGGGGACTTTCTACCACAAGGCGTATCACTCGCAGTTGCCGATGTTCCCCGATAATAACTACAACCTGCCGGAGAACGACGACGCCGGAACCGTTCACTGGAAAGAGTTCACCGGTTTCTTCGAGCCGTACGACGTTCGAGGGACGGCCTTTATCATTGCGCGCTATATTGACCCCCGCCGGACCGATGACGGCTGGGCCTATGTTCCCAGCCTGCGGCGTGTCCGCCGTATTTCGGCCGAGGTGAAGTCTGACTCGCTGATGGGGACTGAGCATACGCTGGAAGACTTCTATGGCTTCTCAGGTCGTCCGCTTGAGTGGGACTGGAGGTTCTGGGGCAAGAAGAAATTCCTGACCGTTCATGCCAAAACCAAATGGGATGATGATGGTGTGCGGTACGGCGGACCAGATGGTTGGTTAAATATGGATGTGTGGCAGGTCCGCGAACTCTTCGTGGTGGAACGGATACCGAAAGACCCGCGTCATCCGTACAAGAGCGCTATCATGGCGATCGACCCGGAAACCTGGGAGACCTGGAACCACGTCGCTTTCGACCGGAAAGGAAAGCTGTGGAAGCTGTGGCAGTGGGGCTACCAGTGGTCTGACGATTCCAAGAAATACCAGTATATGAACGCCAATCGTGGCGCGATTCACTGGCGGAACGTGGACACGGTCGACATCCAGAACGGTCGTGGCAACCTGTGGCGTGAATACGGTGGTGGCCTGCCCGACTTTTCGATGGACTTCATTAACGGCCTGTACGACCTCAACCGTCTGACTGAGTTGCACCGCTAAGCAGCCTCAGAAGACATTTCCGGGGGGGAGCAGACACTGCTCCCCCTTGTACGTTTCAGCTTACAATACGACTGCAAACAGAGGTAGCACCGGCCTTAATGGGCCGGTGAGGATTGAAACAACATGAAAAACATCCTGACTATCGTTCTGAGTCTTGGCGTTGTGTTGATCGCTGGCGATCTCCGGGCAGAAGGAGAGCCACAACCAACGGAACACAAGGCTTCCGCGTATTACGGCTGGCTCAATAAATTTGAAAATCCGTCTCATCAACCTATGACGCCGGCGATAACACCGATCCAGAAGAACGCTGCTGATACGCTGACTGAAAAAAATCACGCTGAACAGGCCGAGCAGCCTGATATCGCGTCAGTCAAGACAGCCCCCTCGACAGAGAGCGGAAGCGTTGCGGTTTCCGACGCTATTGTCGAGGAGGAAACCGCCGAGCCGGGTGAGGGCCTAGGTTGTTATTACCACCGCGCCTACTATTCTCACCTCCCCATGTTCAAAGATGACGTGTATTCGCTGCGCGGCTCCTTTGACGTGGCGGAAACCTTTCATAAGCCTTCTGAAGACGTTATTTCCGTGCCTCCTGATCCTGTGACGCAGACGGAATAGTCTGTCTCGCAGGGTTATGAACCCTTCCTCATGCCTCGGCTCTCACCGGTAGGGAACAGTGCAAGCCGAATCCTCAGCGTCGCTGTTTTCCTTACTGTTCTCTGTTTCGCACCGTTTGCTCTTGGTGCGGATGAAGCACCGGGCATCCGTCTCAAGCAATTAGCCGAAGAGGCCGGACGTTTGCACGCGGCCGGAAAATTTCAGGCCGCCATTCCTGTTGTGCGCGAACTCCTTGAGCAGACGGAGAAAATCACCGGCCCCGATCATCCGCTCGTCTCTCAAAGCCTGAATAACCTTGCTCTCCTCCTTCAGCAGACCCGTCAGTACGCGGAAGCTCGTCAGCTCTTCGAACGGGCGCTGGGCATTGACGAGAAGGAACTGGGGAAAAATCATCCCGGCATTGTCCGTAGTCTGACGAATCTCGCCCTTGTGCTCCAGGATCAGCAGCAGTTTAATGCCGCCCGTCCGCTGTTCGAGCGAGCCATTCGCATTACCGAGGCAGCCTATGGGCAGTCGCATGCCGCGGTTGCCGTGAGTGTCGGGAACCTGGCAACCCTGTATAAAGAGCAAAGGCAGTACGAGAAAGCCCGGCCGCTTTTTGAACGGGCATTGGCGATGCACGAGCAGCAACTCGGGGGCGACCATCCGGCTGTCGCTCTCAGTATGATTAATCTGGGCGAGCTTTTCATTGCGACCAAGAATTATAACGGCGCACGAACGTTGCTTCAGAGTGCACTCTCCATTCATGAGCGTACACACGGTGCTCGGCACCCTGTCGTGGCTGACGACCTGACCCGGTTGGGACTGCTCATGAAGGAAATGGGTCATTACCCCAAGGCACAGGAATTACAGCAACGCGCGCTCGAAATCCGAGAGGCGACGCTTGGCCCGTCACATCCCGATGTGGCTGCGAGTCTCAACAATCTCGGATCGGCGTTATATCAGATAGGAGAATTTGCCACAGCACGGCCCATGTTTGAGCGGGCTGCCGAGATCTATACCACCGCCTATGGTCTGATGCATCCAGACGTAGGGACCAGTCTGAACAACTTGGCGTCCCTCTTGTATCAGGTCCGGCACTACGCTGAGGCCGCAGAGGTCTATGAGCGCGTCATTGCGATCAACGAACAAGCGCTGGGCAAAGACCACCCTGTCGTGGCGATGAATCTGAACAATATGGCCTTGGCCCTGCGCGAGGGAGGGGATAGTATTCGTCCGTTGCCCTTGTACGAGCGAGCGCTTCAGATTACCGAGGCGGCCTACGGCCGGGTCCATCCCAATGTTGCGGTCAGTCTGAATAACCTGGCTTCACTGCACCATCAGAACGGCAATTTTGAGACCGCCCGTCCGCTGTTCGAGCGGTCCGTACAGGTGATGAAGACCTCGCTGGGCGAGGATCATCCGAATATTGCTACGAGCCTGAATCAGTTTGCGCTGTTCCTGAAAGATGCTGGGGACCTCACCGCATCTCAGCAGTATTATGAAGAAGCGCTGGCGGTTGAGACCAAGGCGTTGGAACCAGAGCAGCGCGATATTGCGGTCAGTCTGAATAATCTGGCTACGACACTGAGCGGCATTGCTGACCTCCTCCAGGACACCAGGGATTATGCGACATTCTTACCCCTGTACGAGCAGGCCGCTTCAGTCATGGAGGCCTCGCTTGGCGCAGATCATCCGAACGTCGCGCTGAATCTCCGCACCCAGGCGATGTTCTATGCAGAGCAGGGAAAAAATGAAGAGGCGGTGTCGCTCACAGAGCGAGCGGTCCACATCCAAGAGAAAGCGTTGCCCGCAGACAGCCCGGTAACCCGCGAGACGCTTGAACAGCTCGCTCGGCTGTATGAAAAGACCGGGAAGACGGACGCGGCCAAACAGACCCGTGACCGTCTGAGAGCCATGCAGGCGGCCTCTCCTCAACAGTAAGACCTCTCCCGGAGGGAAGCACAGCCTTTTCAGTAAACAGAATTCTTGATTAGGTAGGGCTGTCTCAGACAAAAAGGAGTGGTGTATGCGTCGGGTTGCCTTGGTCGGGGCGGGACTGTCACGCTTTGGGGTGCGTGCCGCCGGCTTTCGGGAATTGCTGGCCGAGGCCGGTCAGGCCTGCTTTGCCTCCGTTCCGCAATTGACACCCAAGGATATTGAGGGGCTGGTCGTCGGGGCTGTCCTGCCTGAGCGGGCAGCCTTTCAAAGTCATATTGCTCCGCTTGCCGCAGAAACGCTGGGCATTCAGCCGAGCAAGCTCTCGGCCCGGACCGAACATATGTGTGCGAGTGGTACTGCAGGCATACGCTATGCCTACGCGTTTATTGCCGCCGGCCTGGCCGACGTTGTCATGGTGCTAGGGGTCGAAAAGCTCAATCTGCCCAATATGGGTGAGGCCGTGCTGAATATGGGGGCTGGAGTGGACCGGGACTGGGAGGCCTGTTTTGGCCTCACCGCCCCGCCTTCCTTTGCCCTGGCAGCCCAACTCCATATGGCCGAATACGGCACAACAGAAGAGCAGTTGGCCCAGGTGGCAGTGAAAAACCATACGCATTCAAGCAAGAATCCGTACGCTCATTTTCAAAGTGGTGTCACCTTGGATGCAGTCGTGTGCTCGCGCATGATCGCCTCCCCGCTCCGGCTGTTTATGTGTTCTCCTATCACCGATGGTGCGGCTGCTGTTATTCTGGTGAGTGAAGAGCGAGCCAGGGATATGACGGACAAACCGGTCTTTATTCGTGGAACCGGACAGGCGGTCCACGGGTTTTCTGTCTCCAGCCTCGACCCGAATTATGCCAGTTGGCCGGCCATGAAGCAGGCCGCTGGGGATGCCTACGCCATGGCCGGGATACAGGCGAGCGCCGTTGATTTTGCTGAGGTCCACGACTGTTTTGCCATTGCCGAGATCATTGCCTATGAAGAGCTTGGATTCTGCCTCAAGGGCGAAGGCGGCCCGTTTGCCGCGGAAGGGCGGTCCGATTATGGTGGTGACGTGGTGGTCAATCCGCGCGGTGGGCTGATGGGCTGCGGACACCCGCTTGGGGCTACGGGGGTGGCTCAGGCGGTTGAAGCCTTTTGGCAGTTACGCGGGGAAGCCGGCGAACGCCAGGTCCCGCAGGCGCATATCGGACTGACGCATAATAATAGTGGCATGGGCGAGCATGTGGTCATGATTTACGGGCGGGAGTAGCAGCCGATGAGCGAGTATTTTCGTGCCATTGATCCCTTTCCGCTCCAGAGCAGTAAGAACACCCGACTGGTGCCGTTTTATGAAGCCCTGCGGTCGCAAAAGCTGCTTACCACATTTTGTCCGCCGTGTGCCCTGCGCCACTGGCCGCCGCGTGTGGTTTGTCCAGAATGTCTCTCAGATCGGCTCGACTGGATTGAGCTGCCGAGCCGGGGGACGATCCACGCCTATACCATTCAGGATACCGGCGTTCCTCCGGGCTTTCCACGCCCATTGATTTTCGCCGTGGTCTGTGTTGCAGGCCTGAGGATCTTCACTCGACTGGTTGAAACAGAGCCCAGCCTGGTTGAGCGGGGACGTGCTGTGCGCCTCTTGCCGTCTGCGGTCGGGCAGGACCCCGAGGGTGAAGAACGCTATGTGCCGACATTTGCCCTGGTCCAAGAAGCTGCATGAAATACAAAATCGGCATTGACGTCGGTGGCACGTTTACCGACTTTCTTGTCACCGACTCGCAGGGCGCGGCTCAAGTCTATAAGACGCCGACCACGCCACAACAGCCCGCGGTCGGCGTCTTGCAGGGACTGCGGAAGATTGCCGCTTCTTTTGAACGTACGCTGTCGGATTTTCTCGGTCGCGTCAGCGTCATCGTTCATGGGACGACTATTACGACCAATGCCGTCTTGACTGGGGAAGGGGCCAAAACCGCCTTGCTGACGACCCGTGGCTTTCGCGATGTGCTCAATATGCGGCGTGGGCTGCGCGACCGTCAGTACGATAGCAAATACGGTCCACCGCCGCCTTTGGTTCCTCGGGCGCATGTTTACCCTATTACCGAACGGGTCAATGTTGAGGGCGCAGGAGTGACCCCCCTGTACGAAGCGGATGTGATGGACGCGATCGAGCATATCCGGGCACAGGCGATTGAGGCGGTGGCGGTGAGTTATCTGTGGTCTTTCTTGAATCCGGTGCACGAGCGACGAACCGGTCAGCTCATCCAGGACGCCGTACCCGACGTATACGTGTCCTTATCCTCCGAAGTGCTGCCACAAATTCGGGCCTATGAGCGCCATTCCACCACCGTCCTCAACGCGACCGTCGGTCCTCCGCTGGCGCGCTATCTGACTCAGCTTGAAAGCCAGTTGGACGAATCGGGATTTGCTGGCGTCTTGCTCATCATGCAGTCGAATGGTGGTGTGATGTCGCCCCACCTGACACGACGCTTTGCCGCGAACACCCTCTTATCCGGTCCGGCTGGCGGGCCCATGGCCGGCGTGTTCTATGCTGATAGCTACGCCTTGCGTGATGTGATCACGGTTGACATGGGCGGGACCAGTTTTGATGCCTGTCTCATCCACGACCGTCAGCCCGTGACAACAACGGAGGGCGAGATTGGCGGCCACCGGCTCGCTCTGCCCGTGCTGGATATCCACACGGTTGGTGCTGGCGGGGGCAGTATTGCCTGGATCGATGCCGGGGGAATTCTCCAGGTCGGACCCAAGAGTGCCGGAGCCGAGCCAGGTCCGGTGTGTTATGGCCGCGGCGGAGTCGAACCCACGGTGACAGATGCCAACCTGGTGCTGGGTTATCTTTCCTCAGACGGGTTGTTGGGCGGGGAGATGCCCCTCGATTATCACGGGGCTCAGCGCGCGGTGACAAACACGATTGCTGAGCCCTTGGGCCTCTCTCCTCTTGAGGCCGCCGAGGGTATCTATCGCGTTGTGAATGCTAATATGGCGGCTGCGCTTCAGGGCGTTTCGGTCGAACGGGGCTATGATCCACGCGAGTTTGCTCTTGTGGTTGCCGGTGGAGCCGGGCCGCTGCACGCCGGAATGATCGCCCGAGAATTGGACATTCCGCTGATTGTGATTCCCCAGGAGTCGTCGGTGTTCTGTGCGGCCGGCATGCTGATCTCTGATTTGCAGCACGACTACGTTCAGACCTTCACCCGAGACTGGGACGCTATCGTTCTCGACGATCTCAGCGGTACTCTGAGCGAGATTGAAGAGCATGCGCGAGCAACATTAGCATCGGAAGGCATACCGGCGGAGAAAATACAGCTCCGCACAACGTGCGATGTGCGCTACGTTGGCCAATTTCATGAGGTCGAAGTCCCGCTTCAGCCGCCTCTCACCGCCTCTGAGCTGGCGGCCGCTGCCGCTCGTTTTCACCGTCTCCACGAGGCGCTCTATGGATACGCCATGCCGGAAGCTCCGCTGGAAATGATCAATCTGCGGGTCAAGGCGCTGGGACTCACGGAGAAACCGCGACTCACGCCAAGTCCGCTTGTGGACACAGACCCGGCTGTCGCGCTCAAAGACAAGCGGCGCGCGTACTTCTCCGGGACGCCGTATCAGATTGCTGTCTATGCTGGGGAGCAGTTCGACTGTGGCATGGCTCTTGCCGGACCGGCATTGATCGAACATTCCAACACCACAGTCCTTGTCCCGCCCGGCTATCGTTTAGTCTGCGATGTTTACCGCAATTATGTCATGCACCCGGCTGAGCGACCGCTTGACGAAATCCTCGCTGGGTTGGGCGGCCGCCTTGCCAGTGCGGAAGGGGCGTAGAATGCAAACGGACAGGATTGATCCGGTCCTCATATCGGTCATCGCGAATCGCTTGGACTCGATTACCAAAGAAATGGGCCAGACCATGCTGCGGACCTCGCGCTCGCCTATTTTTAGTGAGGCACGCGACTTTGTGACCGCTATTTATGACTGCCAGCTCCGTTTGGTCGCCCAGACGGCCTATATTCCAATCCTGCTTGCCGCAACGCCCTGGGCGGTCCGCTCGATTGCCGAGACCTATGCCGGCGATACGCACGAAGGCGACGTCTTCATTCTCAACGACCCGTATCGGGGTAATAACCATCCGCCCGATTTTACGATTGCCAAGCCGGTCTATATCGATGGCGAACTGCGCTTCTGGGCGGTCACGAAAGGCCATCAAGCGGACACCGGCGGCGGCGGTGCGGCGGGTTATCACCCGGAAGCACGCGATATGTGGGACGAGGGGCTACGGATTCCACCGGCCAAACTCTATGAGCGAGGCAAGGTGAATCGCGGTCTGTGGGAAATGATTGTGTCCAATGTGCGTCTTCGGTTTTTGGTTGAGGGCGATCTGAACTGTCTGGTTGGTGCCGCCGGCCTGGGCGAACGCAATATTACCGCGCTGGTGAAGAAACATGGAATCGCCGTTGTCGAGCAGGCTATTGAGCAAATCCTGGACGCCTCGGAAAAACAGATGCGCGAGGAAATTCGTACGATCCCGAACGGCAGGTATCTGGCCAAGCGACAGATCGATAACGATGGGATTGTCCACGACCGGCCGGTGACCATTCGGGTGAAAGTCGAAGTGCAGGACGAGGCGATTGTGTTCGATTACTCCGGCTCGGATGGCCAAGTCGCTGGGTATGTGAACAGTCCGTTTGCCAATACCGCTTCTGCGACCTACCTGGCGCTGTTTACTCTGGTCAATCCCGATGTGCCGCATAACGCAGGGGCGATGCGTCCGGTTTCCATCGTGGCGCCGAGCGGGAGCGTGGTGAACCCGGTCGAGCCAGCGCCAAGTACGGCCTGTACGGTGCTAACCGGCGAAACCATAACCGAGGCAATCTGGCTGGCTCTGTCGGAGGTTATCCCTGAGTGCGTTCAGGCCGCCTGGGGACGTTGGTGTGCGCCAGCCACCACGGGTATGAATCCACGGACCGGGCGGCCGTTCGGGGAGATTCATTTTTTAAGCAAAGGGGGCGGTGGAGCCACGGCCGGCTTTGACGGCTGGGACCACATCGGGACCGCTATGTGTCTGGGCGGGCTGCGTTCGCCAGACCCTGAACTGCATGAATTGGTCAATCCGTATTTTATTGAGCAGTTTGAGTATTGCCAGGATAGTGCCGGAGCCGGACAATGGCGGGGCGGCATGGGTGTAATCTATCGCTGGCGGGTCGAAGCCGACAATATTGCGTGTGCAAACTTCGGGAGCGGTACCCAACCCGCCACAGCACCCTTCGGCCTGCGGGGAGGACAGGCCGCGCCGCCCAACCGGCAGGTTTTTCATTATGCAGATGACCGCACCGAAGAGGCTACGGTCAATTCCACGAGTGTCCTGTCCAAAGGGGATGAAGTGGAGTTGCTCTCAAGCGGTGGCGGCGGATTTGGCGACCCGAAGCAGCGCGCTATCGAAAAGGTCGTGCAAGACGTGAGGGACGGATTGGTCTCAATTGAAAGCGCCCGGCGGGACTATAGGGTAGTGGTGCATCCGACAACGTTTGCGGTCGATATAATGAAAACCGCGCAATTACGGAATGGTAGTTCGGAGGATGAAACATGAAAAAGATAATCGTCTCCGTTTTTGCGGGGCTTGGGCTGGTGTTGACACTGCTCATCATCATTGGCGCTGTCTGATATTGCGTCGTTTGACCGCACCAGGGGCGGATATGAACCGCCCTATACCGGATACACCGGCCAGCCTATTGATTGGGACGAAGCCGATGTGACAAAAACCGGCGTGGTGCGCCGTGGGTATGTCCTTCACACCTTGTTCGATTGTACGAGCGGTATGATAAGTGTTGAGATATTCGGGCAAGAGATTCCGTTTCGGAAAGTATCGGAGCGGGGGATTGCCGTCCACAAACCCCGGGAAGCGTGCGCTGAGAGAGGGTTTCAGCCGGAATTTTAGTTCGCGCCGCACGCATCGCCAACAGGCGAAGCAAAAGAAGAAAACAGTGGCCGTTTTCACTCCCCGTCCAATAAGGAGCACCACAATGGAACTGCACGAACTCGTCCTTGAAATGAAGCAGCTTGAGCGGCGCCTCACACTCTACGAAGAAAAATACGGTATTCTTAGCCAGGACTTTCACGACCTCCTGCAAGCGGGAAGACTCGCGCGCTACGACGATTTCGACGAAACCCGAACGGACTTCAGCCGATGGAAAGGCATCTACGAAACCTGGCAACGCCGCAGGGCAGCCTACAGCAAACAACTCCAACAGAGCGACCCGGCTGCCGCCTTGCGCGTCCAACCCGCGTATTGATATGGCTGAGAACCTCCTTGAGTCGCTTGCCGATTATAGTCGCTTTGTCTCTGAGACCTTGAATCGTCCTTCCGTTCTCCGATCAACGATTCGCGTTTGGTCAACCAGTTCCTTCACCGGAACAGCCGAAGGAGAGGCGAATTTCTCCAACGGGGTACGTTTTCGGATGCGGGAAGAACTGGATTTTGCAGATGGTCTGATCACGTCGTATGGCTATGAAGTCTATCGAGGAACAGAGCGCCTGTATTGGTACGATGACTTTCCCCATCCCGAAGACCCCTCACTTGCCCCCACCTTTCCTCACCACAAGCACATTCCTCCTGACATCAAACGCAATCGCATTCCCGTCGCCCATCTTCAGTTTACCCAGCCCAATTTGATCGCCATTGTTGAGGAAGTTGAATCTCTCCTTTGATGTTAAGATGAATAGGAAGGCGTCGGGTTAATGATGAACTCCAGGCAAGAGGCCACATCCGATTCTGCTGACTCTCCCCAATCTGCCATGATTTTTCCTCGTAATTTTGTAAGAGTGCGCTTTTATGGCGTTCGCGCCATTCAACACGATGGAGAGGAGCGCAAACACCTATGCCAACCCTGGACTTCAAAGGTAAACAGATCGTCTATGCCTATCACCTGACCGTTCCTTCAAGGACGCTGGAGCCGGATGCCCAAAAATCTCTTCCGCCGAAGGGGCAAACGCCGTCCCTTGACGACAACCTGATTATTCACGGCGATAACCTGCACGCCCTCAAGGCGCTCATGCCGCGCTATGCCGGACGGGTGAACTGCATCTACATTGACCCGCCCTACAACACCGGCAACGAAGGCTGGGTGTACAACGACAACGTGAACAGCCCAATGATGCAGGAGTGGCTCAAAGACAGAAGTTCGGTGGACGGCGAAGACCTGGAGCGGCACGACAAATGGCTGTGCATGATGTAGCCGCGCCTGCACCTGCTGCGTGAGTTGCTGACCGAGGACGGGGTTGAAGGAGTAAGATGATGCAGTACCTCGTGATTATTGAAAAAGGCGAGTCAAGCTGGGGTGCTCATGTCCCTGATCTCCCGGGGTGTATTGCGGTGGCAGAGACCCGTCAGGAAGTGGCAGCACTCATCAAAAAAGCGAGTGTATAGAGGTAGACGCGGCGTAGCCGTCAAGGCCACAACTCGGATTACGCTTCGTAAGCCGATATTCCCAGAACGAATCGCAACCATTCACAGCTTATGCAACTCAAAACCTACCAGCAAAACGCCCTTGACCAGTTGGACCGTTGGCTTGACGCGCTCAAGGACGCCCGGCTGAAATGCGAGAAGGCCACAAAGGCGCTCGAAGAGAGCGGCGTCGATGCTCCCGAAGAACTGAAAAACTATCCCCTTTCCGCCTGGAAGAGTCTGAAAGAGCAAAGCATTCTTCCCGCGGTCCAGAACCAAGACGGAAACACCGAAGTCCCCGACTACATATCCCGAACCGCAACGTCCGGTGAGCCTGTCCCGCACATCTGCCTGAAGGTCCCGACCGGCGGCAAGACGCTGTTGAGCGTTGCCGCGCTTGAGCGTATCAAGCAGGACACCGGCTTTGTGCTGTGGATCGTTCCCACAAAGGCGATCTACGAACAGACGCTCAGGGCGTTCAGAACCCGCGAACATCCGTATCGGCAAATGCTTGAGCGGCTTTCTGGCGGCAAGGTCAAGCTGTTGCAGAAGGACGAGCGCTTTACCCGACAGGACGTTGAAAGCTGGCTGTGCGTCATGATGCTCATGTTGCCGTCTGCCAACAGACAAAGGGGCAAGGACTTTCTCAAGATATTTCGGGACAGTGGCGGGTACACGTCGTTCTTTCCCGAGCAGGACGACATAACCGCCAACCATGAGCTTTCAGAACAACTCCCCGACCTGGAGAAGAACAGTAGCGGCGATTGGGTTAAGCAAAGCCTGATTAACGTCCTGAAACTCGTCCGCCCTACCGTGATCCTGGACGAAGCGCACAAAGCCTATGGGCCGAATGACAAAAACAACCGGGAGTTCGTCAAGTCCGTCAATCGACTCAACCCCCGCTTCGTGCTCGAACTGTCTGCTACGCCGAAGGTCGGTATCAGCAACATCCTGGTCAACATTTCGGGGACCGAGCTGCAAGCCGAGGAAATGATAAAGCTGCCCATAGAGGTTCACAGCTTCACCAATTCCGACTGGAAGCATACGCTGGCCGGAACGCACAAAAAATCAGAGCAATTGGAGCAGGAAGCGCGGCAACTCCAATCGAAAGAAAACCGCTATGTTCGTCCCATCGCCCTGGTACGAGCGCAACGAACGGGCAGGGAGCAGCGGGGCCAGGGCCACATTCATTCCGAAGATGCGCGCGAATACCTGATACGGAATCTTTCCGTGCTGGAGACGCAGATACGCGTGCGGTCGTCCGAAAACAAGGAACTTGGGCACGAAGATTTATTGAGCGAACACAGCTCCGTACGCTGGATTCTGACAAAAGACGCGCTCAAAGAGGCTGGGACTGCTCGTTTGCGTATGTGCTGGCCCTGCTGGATAACGCAACGGCGATAACCGCCATGACACAAATGGTGGGGCGGATCATGCGCCAGCCCTACGCCCGAAGAATTGAGACGAGTAAGGCCCTGAACCAGTGTTACATCTACTGCTACAACAAGGACGTGGGCAAGGCGGTTGAGGGGGTGAAAGCCGGGCTGGAGAACGAGGGGCTGACCGGGTTGGGCGATAGCGTTCGCGGACACGGCACAGGAGATGCGCCGAAACCGATCACTGTCCGGCGTCGCGTATAGCGGAGAGCTTTCTGCGCAAGCACGAGGGAAAGGGAGAGAATAGCTCGAAACTGCTGAGCAACCGGGTGTATCTCTCGGAAGTATTGAGACGCAGGGTGAAAAAGGACATCGACGCAAAAGCCGAAGCGGTTTTCCGTAATAAGGTAGCGAGCGATGAGGTCCGGTTCCAGCTTGAGACCGACGAACGGCTGAACTATGAGTTGGGCCGGTCGTTTGAGGTGTTTGCTGCCAAGGAGGAGAGAACTCTTCAGGGTGCGCACGCCAGCCCAATACAGCGCAGCCTGTTCGAGCCCCTTTTTGAAAGCGGGTTCAACAGCCTGGAAAAGGACTTTGCGCTGTATCTGGAAAAGAGCAACGCGATATATTGGTGGCACAGAGTCGCCGCGCGGCAGGACTATTACCTTCAGGGCTGGCGTCGCCAGCGCGTGTATCCCGACTTTGTGGCCTGTCGTAAGGAAGACGGAAAGCTGCTGATCCTGGAAACGAAAGGCATTCACCTGAAAGGAGACGAAGAAACGGATACGGGCTACAAGAAAAAGCTGCTTGAGACCCTTGAAGAGGCATACGCAGCCGCCTCTGAACGGGGGCAATTACAGTTTAGCGAGCCTCCGGCTACATTCAGAATGCTGTTTGAAGACAGGTGGAAGGAAAAGGTCAGCGAACTGCTGAACGAGACATATCAGCGGAGAGAGGCACGATGCGATTTAGTGTCATGATTTGGCCCTACTCGGGCCAGACGATAGAACCGGTTGTCCGCCTCGCCCAATGCGCCGAAGCCTGTGGCTTTGAGACGGTGTATGTCGGTGATTCGCAGATGCTGTGGAACGATGTCTACGTGTGTCTGGCCTGCTGTGCCCAGGCTACACAACGGGTGAAACTCGGTCCCGGCGTGACGAATCTGGTCACCCGCCATCCAACCGTGACGGCCAATGCCATGGTCTCTCTCAATATGCTCAGCCAGGGGCGGGCCGTGCTCGGTATCGGCGCAGGCGACTCGGCCGTGAGAACCGCGGGCTTATCTCCGGCTAAGCGAGATCAACTGCGTCGGGATGTTGTTTTCATTCGTAAATTGTTTTCAGGACAAGAAGTGGAAGCTCCGGCTGTGTCCACCCCTGGAGACAAGAAAACCTGGGGACAAGAGTTGCGGCTGAGGGTGGCTGGGGCCGAAGAGTGGGGGAAAGTGTCCATTGAGGTTGCGGTCATGAGTCCGCGGGCCGCGGCGCTGGTCGGTGAAATAGGCGACGGTGTTATTGTTGACGGCCATATGGGCGGAAACGGCGAGGGCGCGCGGGTTGCGGTCGAGGCGGCGAGTGAAGGCGCGCGAAAAGCGGGCAGGGACCCCGCCCAACTCCGCTTTATTGCTGCGATTGATGCGGCTATTGACGATGACCGGAGCGCGGCGATCGATCAGGTTCGTCCGACTGCCGCGCGGAATATTGCCAACAAACTCTGGCTTCCGGACACGCTTGGCATTGAGCACGCTGATGTTGTGAAAGCGGTGACCGAAAGCTACCGCTTCTATGAACATCTTGACTTAACCGCCAAACATCGTGAACTTATTCCTGATGTCGTTGCTCAGAAATGTACCATTGCAGGGACGCCTCAAGACTGCATTGACAAAGCATGTGAACTCAAAGCCGCTGGCCTGACCGATATTGCCATTTTTGTGACCACCCAGGATGAAGTTGCGGCGCGTACGACGCTGGAACGATTTGCCAAGGAAGTTATCCCGTCAGTGAGATGACGTATGGAGAGCCGGAAAAAGGGAGACGCCGAGATGGCTGCGGAAGATATGGTCAAACTCTGGGAAGAACACGTTATAGGCGAGTTTGTCGAAAAAGACGAAGAGCTGTCACTTTCGACTATGGTGGAAGACGCGTCGGTTATGCACATGCCGACGCGTTCCGGCGGAAAGGGCAAGACTGAGCTCCGCACCTATTATCGGGATATGTTCATCCCCTCGATTCCCGCTGAATGGGAACACACCATGACAAACCGGGTGGTGACGGAGGACTGTATCGTCGAAGAAGCCACAATCCGTATGGTCCATTCGAAGCAGATGGACTGGTTCCTGCCCGGGATTCCTCCGACCGGCAAGACCGTCACTGCGGAATTAGTTATTATCATTGAATTTCGGGATGGGAAGATGTCCGCGGAACGTATTTACTGGGATTACGCCGCGGTACTGCGACAGGTAGGCCATCTCGCATAGTTGAGCCTCAGGTTTCTCTCTGAGGGAGAGATGTCAGGGCGCGCCTCGGGTGCCAGACGAAAGGAGTAAGCATGAGGAAACGCTGTCATGCCTACAGTCTTCTCATTCTCTTTTCCTTGCTGCTATTCGTCAGTGAGATCTCCTTTGCCACGGCGACTGAGGAAGAATCCGCCGTGGATCAGGCCAAGCAGGGTGATTTGCTTGGGGCCGTGGCCACATATAAGGCCGCCCACGACCCGACTGCAAAGCACGGGCTTGTCACGCTCCAGCAACTCGCGCTTGAGGTCTTGCGACTAGGGCTGCGATTGGGCGACCCGCATGAGCGGAATGTCGTTGCCGGCATCCTTGGACGACGAGGTGATTCCGCCGGAATCGTGGTGCTTGATGAGGCATTGCAGTCTGATCGGCCCATGCTCCGCCGGACCGCGGTCGATGCACTCGGGGATATGGCGACGCCTGACGCGGTCGGGCTGCTGCGTCGCCTCTATCACACAGACTCAGAAGGGAAGCGCCTGGCCTTGTCAGGCTTACGGCGGACACGGGATCGAACCGCGCTCCTGCTTTATCTTGATGCCGTGAATAGTGCGGATACGCGACTACGCACCCAAGGGGCGGGGGGCCTGGGCGAACTCCGCTCTGCGGTAGCGTCTCCGGTGTTACACACGCTCCTCAAAACAGAGAAAGACCCGATCGTTGCCGTCACGCTGGCGTGGTCGCTGGCGGCGACGGGTGATGCCATCGGACTCGCCTACCTCACCGCGAAATTGAGCGATGCAAGCGAGCAAATCCGTGATGCCGCAGTTGGATTGCTCGGATCGCTCAAGGACCCGAGTATTGTCGTGCGGCTGCGAAGCGTCCTGCAATCTGACCCGTCTGAAACGGTTCGCACCACAGCCGCTGCCTCCCTCACCCATTTCAAAGATGCGAGCGGCCTTCCCCTTGTCCAACAAGCGTTGGAGCATGTTGATTTTCGCATTCGTCTGGCCGCGGCCGTTTCCTTTACCCGTATGGACTATGAGACGGCGAAGCCGCTGATTGTGAAAGCCTTGCATGCTCGGGACCCGTTGACACGTTCCAACGCGTATCAGGTTATTGGTCAAAATCAGGACGCCAGCGTCGCGTCTGAGGTGATTGAGGCGGTGAAACAGGAACGAGACCTGTATGCCAAGGCGCAAGGGTTATGGACGATCGGGCAGATTGGTGGAGCCGAGAGTGTTCCCCAACTCCTGGATATGCTTGCCGAGGAAGAAGAAACGGTGCGGCACGCCTCTGCGGAAGCCCTGGTCTTCATCAGTGATCGTCTGTTACAGCAAGGAGGACGGCCACCGCAGTAGAGCTGTTCGGCCCTGTACGTCTGGGAGGTCGCTTGATAAGAAGCCGTCCTGCTCCGGTTCAGCCTTCGGGATGAGCCGGGAGGAAGAATCCGGGAGAAATCCACAAGGGAGGAACTCTATGGCTGCGTTTGATACAGGCTGGATGGAGCGCTGGCAAGCCCTCGTCAATCAAGACAGCGTGACCAAGATCATCGGCAGACATCTGACCACAGATGTCCTGCTGGCCTTCGGTGAGACCGCCTACATCGTGTCGTTTGTGGGCGGGACGATACCGAAAGTCTCGTCCGATATCGGACCCGAATCGACCTACACATTTGCCCTGCGTGGCCCCGCGGAAACCTGGGCAAAATTTATTCAGCCCGTCCCGCCACCCATGTATAATGACATCTGGGCGATGGCCCATCCGCTCCACGGACGGCTACAAATCGAAGGCGACGTCAAAGTGATGTGGCAGAACCTCCGGGCCTTTACCTGGACGCTCGATTTGATGCGGAATGTGCAAGAATAGGAGAAAGAGCCATGGCGAATATTGAACCCATTACTGGTCATTATGTACGTGTCCCGTACGCGGGAGAAGACTATCGGGTGTTTTATGAGGAAGCCGGGCAGGGGGTCCCCCTAGTGTGTCTTCACACGGCTGGTACGGATACGCGCGAGTGGCGCCACCAACTATGTGATGCCGATATCAACAGCGATTTTCGGGTGATTGCGCTTGACCTGCCTCGCCATGGAAAATCTATTCCGCCTACCGGATGGTGGAAAGAAGAGTATAAACTGACGGCCCAGTTTTACTCGGAGTTCCTGATGGCCTTCTGTCAAGAACTCGAACTCGACAATCCGGTCGTCATGGGCAGCTCAATGGGCGGGAATATCTGTTTACACCTGGCGCGTAACTTCTCGTCTGACCTGCGTGCCCTGATTGCGATTGAGGCCTGTGACTACTCGCCCGGCTGGTGGCTGGACTGGCTCTGGAATCCTCATGTGCACGGCGGCGAAGCGTGTGCCACTTCGGTGTATGGACTGATGGCCCCGCAGAGCCCGGAAGAGTATCGTCGAGAGACTTGGTGGTATTATTCACAGAGTGGCCCGGGCATCTTCAAGGGCGACTTGTATTTCTACAGCGTTGATCACGATTTCCGTGAAATGGCGGAACAACTGCCGGGCGATATTCCCATATATTTCATGACGGGCGTGTATGATTTCGCCTGTACGCCGGAAATGACGGAAAAAACGGCCAAAAAGGTCAAGAACTCCGAGTGCATTATTATGGAAGAAATCGGTCATTTCCCCATGTGTGAGAATCCCGTCACGTTCAAGAAATATCTGATGCCGGTGCTAGCCAAGATTCTCCAAACGAGCTAGGGCTGGGAAATCACCCTGGAGCGGGACTGCAACGGTAATACGCTCAAGGTCAGGAGGAAGTCCCATGAAATTTAATCTTTTTGTTTTACCGACCATCCCGGCGACGTTCGGGGAGCGCGAAAGACTGCGGCCTATCGGCCGCAACAACGATAAATATCAAGAAATGCTTACGGAGTTGCGCGAGATTGCGCAACTGGCTGAAGAGCTCGGCTTTGACGCCATGTCAACCACCGAGCACCACTTTCACTCCGAGGGCTATGAGGCGTCCATTGCGCCGCTAATGCTGTACACCGACCTTGCGGCGCGGACCGAGCGTATCAAGTTTGCCTCGCTGGGATTGGTCTTACCCACCTGGGACCCGCTCCGGGTAGCGGAAGAGATCGCCGTCATTGACCATCTGACCAAAGGCCGCTTTATTGCCGGCTTTGCCCGGGGTTATCAGGATCGTTGGACCAATGTGCTTGGACAGCACTACCATGTGACCGGCGCGCCCATGGATGGCTCTGAAGTGGATGCGCATAACCGGGCGGTCTTTGAAGAAGTCTTCAAGATTATGAAGACCGCCTGGACCGAAGAGTCCATTCGGCTCAAGACCAAGTACTACGAAGTCCCGACCCCCTATGAACACGGCATTCAGCGCTGGCCGGTCGCCAAAAACTGGACTTCGAAATACGGGGCTGAGGGAGAGGTGGACGAAAACGGGGCGGTGCAGCGAATCTGTGTCGTTCCCAAACCCTATACCGAACCCCACCCGCCGATCTGGCAGCCGTTTTCAGTCAGTGAGAAAACGATCCGCTGGTGCGCCACCGAAGGGATTGTGCCGTGGATTCTGATTTCGCACCCTCCTGTGTTCCGTGAGCTGTGTGAAGCCTATCGTGACGAAGCGGCCAGACATGGCCGGAATCTTGAACTCGGACAGAGCGTCGGCGCCTTTCGGTCAGTGCATATTGGGAATACGTATACCGAAGGCTATTCTCTGGGAGCGGAAACGCAGGGAGCCGGATTCATCCAATACTTCGCTGGGTTCGGTTTCTTTGAGGCCTACCGCTACCCTGGCGAGACGATGCCCGTTCCCTGGAAGTTCGAGCGTATGGTCGAGGCGAAGTACTCTCTGGTTGGGACTGTCGATGATGTCAAACGCGAACTGGAAGCACTCCAGAACAATGCCAATATTGAGTGGTTTGGCTGGTTCTTTGATCAAGGGATGATGCCGTGGGAAGAGACTAGGCGTCAGCTCGAAATCTTTGGGACCAAAATCCTGCCGGAATTCAAAGACTGAGATGACCTCTGGGATTTCCTTGCTCTGTATCGGGCGTGTCTTGGGACACGCCCTTTTTTGTTGGTATGATGACAATATCGATCTCTGACTTTCCTCTCGGCGCTCGTCTCGTGCGTGCGTCCAACGCGTGAGTCAGGTCAAAGAGAACAAGCATGCACATCCTTCTCACTGGTGCCGGCGGTCAGCTCGGCCATGCCGTTCAAGCCATCTTCAGTAACCACGATATTGTCGCCTACGACCGGCAGCAGCTCGATATTACTCACCTTGACGCGGTCCGCACGGCGGTCGCAACGCAGGCTCCCGACTTGGTACTCAACACCGCCGCGTATAATGCTGTGGACCAAGCCGAGCGAGATCCTGAGGCTGCGTATCGGGGAAACGCCCTCGGCCCTCGTAACCTTGCCCTCGTGACCGCAGCCCGTGGGATTCCACTCCTGCATCTGTCCACGAATTATGTTTTCGACGGACTGAGCCGCAGGCCGTATCATGAATTTGATATGCCTCACCCCCAGTCGGTCTACGGGCAAAGCAAGCTCGCTGGAGAAAAGGAAGCGCGGGCCTTAAATCCGAAGCATTATATCGTTCGCACCTCTTGGGTGTACCACACGCACGGAAAGAACTTTCTACAAACCATGCGTGCCCTCTCTCAGCAGCCCGAAGTCCGGGTGGTGAACGATCAATTTGGTTCCCCGACCTATGCCCCGCATTTAGCCGCAGCCTTGGCCCGGCTTGTGACAACTGAAGCTTTTGGGACGTACCATATGGCCGGTCGGGGTGGCACGAGCCGCTTTGACCTTATCCAGACCTTCTATGCACTCCTTGGCGCTCGTTCTCAGGTGCAACCCATTCCGAGCACAGAGATGCCTCGCCTGGCACAACGTCCCTCCTATGCGGTACTGACAACGCTCCAAGAGCCCTGTATACAACTCCCTCCCTGGCAAGAGGGCCTTGCCCAGTTTGTGCAGTCTGCGCTATAGCCGGACCATTCCCGTGTGCAAAAGTCTGAAACGCCAGGATGAAGTCGGGCGCCTGACACTCTCGGAAGGGAGCATGCACATGGAAGAGGGGCATATGTCTGGAGGAGCCTCCCCTACTCAAGCAGCGAGTAAAAGACGCCTTGTCGGCAAAATTGTACTTATTGTTATTGGGGTCGCCCTGCTCATCTTTTTAGGCCGTCAGGCTGGGGCATATGTGCCGGTGTTTGCCGCCTGGGTGGAGACGCTTGGGGTGTGGGGACCGCTGGTCTTCATTGCCGGCTATGCGATTGCGGCCGTGGCTTTTATCCCTGGTTCTGTTCTCACCCTTGCTGCGGGTGCGATCTTCGGGCTCCTGAACGGTATTGTGTATGTCTTTATTGCCGCTACCCTGGGTTCGTGCCTCGCGTTTCTGGTTGCGCGTCACCTTGCTCGGGAGGCGATTGAGCGGAAGCTGGCCGATACCCCCCGCTTTGCCGCCATTGACCGGGCGGTGAGTGCTCAGGGACGGAAAATCGTCTTTTTGTTACGCCTGTCTCCGGTTTTCCCGTTTAATCTGCTGAACTACGCTCTGGGCCTGACCAATGTGCGCTTTGTGGACTATGCTATTGCCGCATTTGGTATGCTGCCGGGAACGGTTCTGTATGTCTATTACGGGAAACTGGCTGGCGATGTGGCTGCTCTGGCTGGAGGGGCCGCACCGGAACGAGGGATTGCTGACTACCTCGTTCTACTCCTGGGCTTGGTCGCCACTCTTGTGGTGACCACCATTGTTACACGGACGGCTCGTAAGGCCCTCAAGGAAGCAACTGGAGAAGACTGACGCGCTATGACGAGCCTGCTCAGATGCAGGCAGGCACGACACGCACAAAGACAGTGGGAGGCTTTGATGGATTTTGGAATTTGTGTTGCCGCAAAAATTGATGATGTCGGTTACATCACCCATGCGGAAAATCTTGGATACTCCCACGCTTGGGTCGCTGATAGTCAAATGATCTGGTCAGACTGCTACGCTGTGCTTGCCCTGGTCGCCCAGCAAACCCGCACGATTCATATCGGCACTGGTGTTTCTGTTGCCGGGACGCGCATTGCTCCAGTGACGGCGCATAGCATTGCCACGATTAACCGCTTAGCCCCAGGTCGCACTTTTCTTGGGATTGGCACCGGCAACACCGCCATGCGGATTATGGGTCACAAGCCCATGAAGCTGCGAGAGTTTGGTGAGTATTTGCGGGTGCTGCGGGCACTCCTGCACGGTGAAGAAGTAACCATGACCTGGCAAGGTCAAACCATGCCGGTCCAATTCCAGATGCAGGAGTACAAATTCATTGATGTCGAACACCACATCCCTCTGTACGTCTCCGGCTTCGGCCCTAAGGCTCAGGCATTGGCGGGTGAGTATGGCGACGGGTTGGTTGTCTCCATCCCACCAGACCCGGAATTCATGCGCCGGGCCCTGCTCAACGCCAAGGCTGGCGCCGAACGTGGCGGACGGAATGGAGACGATTATTATACCTGCGCCCTGAGCGCGGTTGCCCTGTTAGAACCGGGCGAATCGCTCGGCTCAGAGCGTATTCTGCGTGAATGCGGCCCGTTTGCCATTGCGTCGCTCCACTACCTGTACGATAAGGTACGCCAGTTTGGTGGGCAGCCGCCCCGGCACCTCGCCAATATCTGGGACGAATACAGTGCGCTGGTCGAGCGAACGCCACCCTCACACCGTCACCTGCGTATTCACGCCGGCCACTGCGTCTATCATCTGCCTGAAGAGGAAAAATTCATTACGCCCGAGCTCATCAAATCGACCTGTCTTGCCGGTACCCCAGAGGAAGTCATCGAACAAATCAAACGACTTGAGGCAACCGGTCTGGATCAGATCATGCTCCTCCCCTCTCTCGTAACGCAGTATCGGGTGATTGAAGATTTTACGCGGAAAGTCATGGAGAAGCTGTAGGAGAGGTTTGAAAGAAGAGCCGGACTGGGCAATCCGGCGTTGCCCAGCATGAGTGAAGTCACTGAGCACCAGCAGGGACGTGGGAGGCAGGCGCTCCGAGGCCCTCTATTCAAACGCGGTCGTCACCAACTCCGTATCCAGATATTCCGTAATCTGCTGGACTTTGCTGTCCTGAAGCTGGATGACCAAACAGTAGGTATTATTATATGGCTTACCCGTCTTTGTTTGTGACTTGCCCTGGGTTTGCAGGACGACATAGTCCCCTTCGGCAATCGTATTCAGAATGGTGTTGGTGATGAACCCGTCGAGTTGCGCAGTCAGCGGGGTAAAGAGTCGCTCGACGATATCTGCTTTGCCGGTATAGGTGTGAGAATATTTCGTGGTGCCGATAATGGTCCAGCGAATATCATCCGACAAATGGCTGAAAAACTTTTCCGAATCACCGGCATTCAAAGCGGCGAATGTGTCGTGAACCAACTGTTTATTCTCAGCAGCACCCATAATAGTCCCTCCTGTAATCATATAGAGTAACGGACATATCGCACGTTTACGGGCGGATTGCCATCGCCCGGATGACTAAAACGCTACTGGCAGAGCCTTTAAGCCCCGCAGGGTCAACATATCACGCCATTCAAGCTGATCGGTTGAAGGGTGTATATCCGGCATCCTGTGCAGAATCGAGTTGATCGCAATCTGCGCTTCGACCCGAGCGAGCGGTGCTCCTAAGCAATGGTGAATGCCGTGGCCAAAGGTGAGGTGCGGATTCTCCTGGCGAGTAATGTCAAGCCGGTCAGGGTCGGAGAAATGAGCTGGATCACGATTGGCTGCTCCGAGCAGGAGCAGGGCTTGTTGGTTTTTGCGTATGGTTTTGCCACCCACCTCAATATCTTCAAGTGCCACACGGGCGGTGATTTGTACCGAGCCGTCATAGCGGAGAAATTCTTCAACTGCCGTTTTGATCAACGACGGGTCGGCCTTCAGTTTGGCCATTTGATCGGGGTTGCGAAACAGCGCCAGCATGCCGTTGCCAATCAAATTCATTGTGGTTTCATGGCCTGCGGCGAACAACAGAATGGCCGTGGCTAAGAGTTCATCTTCGTCCAGTTTATCGCCTTCTTCTTCTGCGGCGATGAGGCCACTCAGGAGGTCATCCTGGGGAGAGTCTCGTCGTTCGGCCACGAGTGAGGTGAAGTAGGCGATCAGGTCTTCGGTGGCCTTGTCCGCGGCCTGGGTAATCTCGGGTGTGATAACCGGATCAAGCGACCGGGCCAGGGCCGCGGTCCAATCTTTGAAATATTCTCGGTCTTGTGTGGGAACGCCAATCAACTCAGCAATCACAATGACCGGCAACGGAAAGGCCAAGTCCTGGATAATGTCAAAGCGCCTCTTTGCTTGGACAGCGTCAAGTAGGTCATGCACGATGTCCTGGATATGGGTCCGCATATTTTCAACCACGCGCGGCGTAAACGCCTTTGCGACTAATTTGCGGAGCCGGGTATGGTCGGGTGGATTTTTTAAGAGCATCCAGCGGCTCTGCATATCGTAAGCAGGGCCGGTCCCACCCAGGGCTTCAATATAATCGTCAAACCGCTCCCAATCACGTGGGTTGGCGCTGGCTTCGGAATGACGTAGTATAGTGACAATATCATCATAACGCGTGCACACCCAAAATCCGAACATCTCACTCCAGTGGACAGGATCAGCTTCGTGAAACCGGCGATAGGTCGGGTAGGGGTTCTGACGGAAATCCTGCTGAAGGGGGTTGAATTCTAGTGATATTTCGAGATGAGCCGGCTTTTCAGTATCTGGGACAGATGATTGTGATTCTTCGAGCATGGACGCGTTCCTTTCAGTCTACTACTGCGGCCCTTAGAACGGTTACTGCAAGCGATATAGACGGGTTGTAGGAAAGTCAAGATGAAGAAGGCCGAGCAATCAGCAGCCACCCGTACGACGTTACTCAAGGCAGCCCGTGAACTCTTTACCGAGCGTGGGTATGCTGACACGACCACCGAAGATATTGCCAAACGGGCGGGGGTGACCCGTGGGGCCCTCTACTATCAGTTCTATGACAAATTTGGTCTCTTTCGTGCAGTCTTTGAAGACCTCAATCTGCATATTGCTCAAAAAATTGCGAGTGCCATACAGTCTGAGCAGGAGGAGCAAGGGGACCTCTGGAATCAGATAGTCCATACTGCTGAAGCGTATCTGGATGCCTGCTTGGACCCGGCTTTCCAGCGTATCTCGGCGATTGAGGCCTACGCCGTCCTGGGCTGGGAGGAACATCGTGCTTTGGATGAGAAGTCTCATCCGTGGTGCCCTCCAAGAACTCATGGACGCCGGGCTGCTTGCTTCGCAACCACTTGAACCGCTCGCTCACCTTCTCTTAAGCGCAGTAACTGAATCGGCGATGTATATTGCCCGCGCCGATGATATACCCGCTGCGCGGCAGGAAATGGGTGCCAGCCTGGAACGCCTCATTGATGGTCTACGGGTGAAGGGCTGAGTCTGCTCCTGGAGATGAGGAGAGCAGGGCGTGACCCAACTCCGCTGGTCTACAAATGACTCAGTGCCCCCCCTTCAATCCATATGGTTTGGCCGGTGATAAAGCCCGACATATCTGAGGCCAGATACACGGCAGCTTCGCCGATCTCATACGGCTGCGCCAGGCGTTTATGCGGCAAATAGCGACGTAACTGTTCCTGTACGGCCGTGTCTTTGAGTAAGCCCATGCCCTCGGTCCAGCCCGCTCCAACGGCATTTACCGTGATTCCGCTTCGAGCCCATTCAAGGGCCAAGGCGCGGGTCAGGTTGAGAACTCCACCTTGCGCCGCACAATACGCGCTGCCATTGATCATACCCCGCTCGCCGAGCAGGGAGACAATATTAATAATCCGTCCACTGTGTTGAGCCAGCATGGGCTCGACTGCTGCCCGGCAGGCAAAATACACGCCTGTCAAATTGACCTCCAGCACCCGCCGCCATTCCTTGGATGAAATGTCACGGAGCGGCTTGGCAAACGGCAGGTCGTGAGCATTGACGAGAATATCGAGAGTGCCAAGTTCTGAGATAGTCTGATCCACCAGCGCCTGTACGTCAGCTTCGTTCGCTGCGTCTATCGTCTGAGCCAGGCTCTTTCTGCCCTGAGATTGAATCGCAGCTCGGCACGCGAGGACAGCCTCCTGTTCTCGCGGTGTGGCAAGCGTTGAGCCTACTGCGACATCCGCGCCAGCCTCGGCCAGCGCATATGCAGCCGCCCTGCCAATAGCCGAGCTGGCTCCGAGCACCAACGCGTTTTTGTTCGCTAAAGAAAACGTGGCCAAGCTCATACGCTATCCTCTGCCAGCGGAACGATCGGAGCAAATCCGCACGGGGCCTGCCCTCCCGCCAGACCGCCCCCCTCTAGTGCAATCATTTGACCGTTCATGTAATTGGACATGTCCGACGCCAGGAAGACACAAGCCGGTCCCAGCTCAGCATCCTGGCCGACCCGCCCAACCGGTATGAACTTCCCGCCGCGCCAAAATTCGATCAGTGCGGGATCATCGTGTGGAAAGATGCCGGGCAGGATCAGATTGGCCTGGATGTTATGCTCGGCGTAATTCATTGCCAGAGCGCGGGTAAAATTGATTAAGCCGGCCTTGGCTGCCGTATACATATAATTATTCTTTGCCGCCCGGACACCGAAACCGGAAGTAATATTGATGATCTTCCCACCGCCTTGCTTGACCATGGAGGGCAGGACCGCCCGGCAACAGTACACCGCGCCCGAGAGATTGGTATCCACGCCCACGTGCCAATGCGTATCGGGGATGGTATCGAGCGGGCGAAACATGCCTTTCGTCGCGCCGCCGGCGTTGTTGACCAGGATGTCAATCTGGCCGAATGTGGCCCGCCCGGCTTCGATCAGGGCGTTGACCGAATAGGAATCCGTAATATCAACGCGCACCGCCAGGCTGCGACGACCTTGAGCCCGGACGAGATCGGCGGTTTCGTCGATTTGATTCTGCGTTCGTGAAGCGACAACAACATCAGCTCCAGCTTCCGCAAGATCGAGGGCCATTGCCCGACCCAAACCCCGCCCCGCCCCGGTTACCAGGGCAATTTTCCCGTCCAGCCGTAATTGATTGAGTACGCTCACGCAACCTCCTCCTCCGTGTCTGCGTACCCCAGGAAATGGACGAATTCCTGGGCTATTGCAAGGGCCGAGAGATGAATGCGAGTATCGGAGTATGGTTGATTTAGCCACTCCTGAATCCTGGTCTGACTTCATCGAAGGACCCGTCTATCCTGACAACGCTGTCCCTTGGCTGCATGACCCTGCCTACGCGACTATTCTTGAACACCCTGGACTGCGCGACCGTATCGGGAGCCATGTTGCCCCTGCCTTGCAGCAAGCTATCGGATTGGTTCAGGCAATCGCCCAGGTGAATGTCTTGGACGTAGTCCGCAGTCACCGCCCGGCAGTCGGCCTCAGCATGGGCTTTGGCAGCAATGCGCAAGAACCCTATGATCTGCTCAAGACTTTTGAATTGGACTGTGTCCATGCCTACGAATGGATCGGCGAACATATCATTGAGGCAGCCAAGGCATTTGAGACGCTCCGCGCGAATGAACCCCGGCTCACAACACGCATTCGCCTGCATCACGGGACGGTGAGTGACCTGAGTGCACTGAACACCGCTTCCCTCCATCTCATCTACACGGCAAATATGTTCAACCGTGAGATTCCTATGAGCGAAGACACGTTTGAGCGGTCTCTACAAGAAATTGTGCGCGTCCTTGCTTCAAGAGGGTGTCTGATCAGTCGCGGCTCAGCCGGCGTGCTGGAGCCGTCTCTTGCTCAATATCTTCAGGTCCTGCTAGAGAATCCACTGGTTTCTGTCCTGCAAAAAGAGCCTGTACAGGCAGGGAGTGCGTGAATCGACCATGATCTGTCTTGACCACGTTCACATCTTTTCCTCCGACATAGACAAGACGCTACGCTTTTATCAGACCATGTTTGGGGCCCGGATAGTATACGATGCCATGCTTGTGGGTCAGCGGAATATCCGCCTCGATATTGGTGGGCAGGCGCTGCACATCTACGCGCAAAAACCGCGGAGTGCGGACCGAGGTTTGGTGCATCATCTCGGTATTCGGACTGATGACCTAGAGGGCTTGATCGCCCATATGCAGGAAAACGGAGTCGTCTTTCGGAAAGGCATTGTTGAGAGTACACCTTTTCGATACGCCATGTGCGAAGCGCCGGACGGCGTACTGTTGGAGCTCTATGAGGTGAAGCCGGGTGGGGAATGGATGGTTGGGGAAGAGGAGTAGCGCGCTCCTGTGGTGGCGGTAAGGGTCGTTATCTCTTCTTTGCTTCAGGTAAAACCTTGCCTTCTGTTCCACAGGTCTTACATTCTTGTGTAAAGAAGCATCGACAATGAAATTTCAGGACTACTACAAAACACTCGGGCTTTCGCGGACCGCCTCGCAAGAAGAAATTCAGAAGGCATATCGCAAGCTGGCCCGGAAATATCACCCTGATGTGAATAAGAGTCAGGAAGCAGAGGAAAAATTCAAAGCAATTAATGAAGCCCATGAAGTCCTGAAAGATCCGGAAAAGCGCAGTAGATACGACACCCTCGGCCCCAACTGGCAGGCAGGACAAGATTTTCGGCCGCCGCCCGGTTGGGAGAATGTTACCAGTCAATCCGGCTGGCCAGGTGGCGGCCGGACGACATTTCACTTCCGCAGCGGACCAGGTGACCCCAGTGGACCAAATGGCCCGGGCGGGTTTGACTTCAGCGGCCTTGGCAGCAGTGGATTCAGTGACTTTTTTGACGCGCTCTTTGGACATGACGCTGGTACGAGACGCGGGCCTCAGGAGAGGCGTCGTCAGACTCGGAGGAACGCGCAAAAGGCTGGAAGGTCTGGCGGGTCGTCAGTACGTGGCAAAGACCACGAGGTTGATATCATGATTTCCCTTGAGGAAGCCTATCGAGGCACGTCAAAGACCCTGACTCTACAACAGGAAAAAGGGAATGGGGCTGGAAAAGCCAAACGCTACGACGTTAAAATCCCGCCAGGCGTCACCGAAGGTGCACGCATTCGTTTGGCAGGCCAGGGCGGAGCGGGCACAGGTTTGGGAGAAAATGGTGATGTCTTTCTCCGCGTGCATATTGCCCCGCATGAGCGCTTTACTCCACAGGGCCACGACTTATCGGTTGAGGTGCCAGTCTCTCCGTGGGAAGCCGCGCTGGGGACAAAGGTCGAGATCCCTACATTAGACGGACGCATTAAGCTGACCATCCCGCCAGGGACCCAGGGGGGACAAAAATTTCGGAGTCGAGGCAAGGGGTTACCCCAAAAGGGAGGCGAACCTGGCGATCTGTACACCATCGTTCGGATTACTATTCCGAAAACCCTGACACCCAGAGAAAAGGCCCTGTTTGAAGAACTCCAACACGTCTCGTCCTTTCATCCGCGGGCAGAAGGCTAAGACTCCTCCCACCTGTACGCTCCCACGACTCTTCCCCAGGCTCTTTCTTTTGGGTAAGTCTGCTTTGCGCTGATTTGTGAAACGCGCTACAACCGCAGGCAAACCTGAATGAGGGAGAAACGGATTCATGGCTAGCCTGCCACTCGAAGGTCTCAAAGTCGTTGACATTGCCGTCCTGTTTGCCGCGCCAACGATTTCCCAGAATATGGGCGATTTTGGGGCAGAGGTGATTAAGGTCGAGCATCCGAAAATGGGGGATAGCCTACGCTCACTCGGGGCGACCAAGGATGGCATCCCGCTGTGGTGGAAGATTACGAATCGCAATAAAAAATGCATTACGCTTAACCTGAGCACTCCAGAAGGCCAGGAACTGCTTAAGCAGTTGATCGTCGATGCCGATGTCCTGACAGAAAATTTCCGACCGGGAACCCTGGAAAAATGGGGCCTCGATTGGGAGACCCTGCATGCGATTAACCCTCGCCTGATCGTTGTCCGTGTGTCAGGATTCGGTCAGACCGGACCCTATAAAGACAAACCTGGATTTGGCACTCTTGCCGAGGCCATGAGTGGCTTTGCCCACATTACCGGCCAGCCGGAGGGGCCGCCAACCCTGCCCGGCTATGGGCTGGCCGATTCCATGGCTGGCCAGTTTGGTACCTGGGCGGTCATGTTCGCGCTCTACGAGCGAGATCACAAGAGTGGCAAAGGCCAAATGCTTGACCTGAGCGTTTTGGAGCCACTATTCACGACAACCGGCGATCAAGCGCTGGCCTATGACCAGCTCGGCGTCATTCAGCATCGAACCGGGAACCGGGTTCCGTCTATTGGTGCTCCCCGCAATACCTACCAGACCAGGGACGGTCACTGGCTCGCCCTTTCGGCCAATGCGCCGGCCTTGGCCAAACGAGTCTTTGTCGCCATTGGTCGGCCTGAGCTGAATGATGACCCCCGCTTCGCCGACAACCGCGCCCGGATTGAGCATATTGATGAAGTCGACGCCATTGTTGGCGGCTGGATTGGCGCTCACACTGCCGAAGAGGCCTTGAAGCGATTTGACGAATTCGAATGTGCCTGTGCGCCGGTGTACGACATTACCGGAATTCTCTCCGATCCCCATTTCCAGGCGCGTGAAACGGTCACCACCGTTTCTGACCCGGAGCTTGGACCCATCAAAATGCAAAATGTCGTCCCTAAATTTTCTCGGACTCCTGGCGCAATACGCTGGTCGGCGCCTACCCATATGGGACACCACAACGAAGAGATCTATGGACAGCAGCTCGGTCTGTCATCGCAGAAACTGGCGGAATTAAAAGAAAAGGGAGCGATCTAATGTCACGGCTGCGTCGGAGTTTATTATTTGTCCCGGCAAGTAGCGAGCGCTTCTTTGCCAAGGCCAAAGGGTCGGCGGCGGATACACTGATTTTTGATCTGGAGGATGCAGTCGCTCCAGAGCGCAAGGCCGAGGCGCGTGAGACGATGCGGGAGGTCCTTCAAGACGCCGACTTTGAACGCTTTGAGCGGACTGTACGTATTAACGGGCTTGATACCCCCTACTTCTTGGATGATGTGTTAGCTATGGTCGAGGCTGGAGCCGACGGCCTCGTCGTACCCAAGACAAACAGCGCCGAGCAGATTCGGTTCGTGGATCAACTCGTTTCCCTGGCTGAACAACGGGCCGGACGCCAGCCCGGCGACGTTGTCCTGATACCCTTGTTTGAACAGCCCGAGGCAATCGGCAATGCGTTTTCCATTGCCTCGGCAACGTCCCGGATTGCCGGTATCGCCTTTGGGCATGGCGACTTCTCCTTGTCCATGGGGATTAAAGCCGCTCCCTCAACCGCCGGCGTTGTCTTACAAGCGCGCAGTCAGGTGGTCATGGCCGCCAAGGCTGCGGGCGTGACGCCGATTGATAACGTCTATCTTGATATTAAGGCTCTCGACGGTTTGCGCGCAGAAACGCAGCAGGGCAAGGAACTCGGCTACGAGGGCAAGGCCTGTATTCACCCCAATCAGGTTGAGCCCGTGAACGCCGTATACACACCGACGACAGAAGAGGTTGAGTATGCGCGCGCCCTGGTCGCCGCTTTTGAACAAGCGGTGGCCGCGGGACATGGAGCCGTCTCCTTCCAAGGGCGGATGATTGATGGACCGATTGCCGACATTGAAAAAATCGTATTGGACCGGGCGCGCCAGGCAGGCATAGGCGTGCCCTCTTAGGACTTATGGCTCGCGATACTCTGAAACACGGCTCAGCCTATGTGAATGGAGTCCGTTTACATTACGTCACGCAAGGGGAGGGCCCGCTACTCATTTTGCTGCATGGGTTCCCTGAATTTTGGTATTCGTGGCGGTATCAAATCCCGACCCTGGCGAAACATTTCACCGTCGTGGCACCGGATATGCGAGGCTACAACGAGAGCGATAAGCCGACTGGTGTCACCCATTATCATATTGACCGGCTCACCGGGGATGTGGAGGGTCTGATCCGTGCCTTTAGTGCAGAACGGGCCATCATTATCGGTCATGATTGGGGTGGCGGGGTGGCCTGGTCGTTTGCCGCCAATTATCCATACCTGACTGAACGGCTCGTTGTTTTGAATTGCCCCCATCCCGGAGCATTTCAGAAAGCGTTGAAAGAGAATCGCCAGCAGCTTCGACGTAGTTGGTATATATTCTACTTCCAGATTCCGTGGCTGCCTGAGCTGGGCTTACGTTTGTTCCGGCGTCGTTTCATCGCGCAGGCGTTTCGTGGCATGGCCGTACGGAAAGAGGCTTTCCCCGACGAAGAGCTGCACAAATATGCCGAAGCATTGCGCACCCCTGGCAGTGCTCGGGCCGCTATCAATTATTACCGAGCGGCGTTTCGCTACCGTCTCCGCACTGGCGCATTACCCCTTCCCCAGATCTCAAGCCCAACTCTCCTGATTTGGGGTGAGGAAGATATGGCGCTGGGAAAAGAACTCACCTACGACATGGATGAGTACTTCAGCGATCGTTTTGAGATCAAGTACATCCCCAAGTGCAGTCATTGGGTCCAACAGGAACAACCTGAATTGGTGAATCAGTATCTGCTGGAATTTCTGTCGGTAAAAGAGGGCAAAGGAGAGACTGAGCTTGCTCCCCATGCCCCCTTGATCCAAGCGGCTTCATCAGACTCTGCTTGAGGCAGGCGGTAGACTGTCCGCATGCTCTACTCAACCGGCCGAAAGGCAAAGCGTGGATCCGCGGCCCGAATTTCAGCCTCCGCCAGACCGAGTTCTCGCCGAACCATATTTGTGCCCTGAACCAGGGCGATACATTTGTAAAAAGCAATCCGTCGAGATAACCCTTCCCGTCCAAAGCCGCAGTCTGCGGTAATAATGAGTCGTTCCGGTGGGACGTATTCGAGCGCTTGACGAATCAGGTCGGCGATCATCTGGGGCGGCTCAACCGTGGTGACCGTGTGATTGATGACGCCAATGGCGATTTTTTTGTCCGTCTTATACTGCTTGAGCAGCGGCAGGTCGCGGCCTTGGTTACTCGCTCCTTCCAGGGTGAGGACGTCGGCATTGAGCTGGAGCAGGTGCGGGAGTGACCGTTCATAACTGGGTCGCTCCCAGTAAAAGCTCTGCTGGTTGGGATTGCCCCAGCAGGTATGCGCCCAGATCTCTGTGTTGACGCCTTCGACTTCACGATTGAACGCTTGGGTATAGGCTTCCAGTTCTTTGTCTGTTGCTGGTGGGGTCGTACAGCAGGCAAAATGATGGGGCGGTTCTTCGATCTGGATGACCGGGCACCCCGCATCCGCCAACTCCCGTAACTCTTCATTCAGCGCCGCGGCTAAGTCCATGACCAGCGCATGATCGGTTTTATAGTACTCGTTCCACAGCATCATGGGCAGGCAGGTGGCGCTGATCGAGCCGAACTTCACCGGTTTGCCGGTCATCTTCTGTGCGGTTTTCCAGATGGCAGAAAAGTGCAGGGGGCCACGCGTCACCTTGTCCGTGACCGCCGGAGGATGGTAGGCTTCCTGCACCTCGTACAGGATATGGCCAGGCTTGATATCTGCATAGTCGAGAAAGTGCGAAGAGTCGCGAAAGCCGCTCACACCGTTGAGGCGTTCAATCGTATAAAAGAACCAGGAGCGCCCGCCTACTTCCAGATCAAAACGGGTGTCTCCATCGGTGAAGATGTCAAGACCGGCCTGTTCTTGCTCGTTCATATAACAGGCAACCGCGTCAATATACTGCTCCCGATAGAGGGAGTCGCCCATCGCAACTTTGAATGGCCGACCTCGCAAGCTCTCGGTAAACCAGGTAGGCTTTGGAAAAGATCCGACCATAGCCGTCGGTAGCTTTTTATCTTTTGTGGCGTTAAACATCGTGCCTCCTGCTTGATCCGTATCGCTGGCGAATCATACACCCTGTGGCTGGGCGGCTGTCAACCAGGAGAGGAGCGACCGGATCAGACCCGAGGAAGTCGTCAGCCGATAGCCGGTATCCGAGTTGGGCGCTTCGGGTAAAGTGTGCTAGAGACTGCTGAGAGACAAGCCCAGGACCTGAACCACCAGCTCAAATAGGAAAAGGAGTAGGCCATGCTGCGGGGTATTTATTCGGCGTTGATTACGCCGTTTGACGAGAATGAGAACATTGATGAGAGCGGGTTAGAGAAGCTCCTGGAATGGTCAATCGGGAAGGGTCTTAACGGCGTGTTTATCGTCAGTAGTACGGGAGAATCCTGGGCGCTCAGTTTTGAGGAGAAAGTGCGGCTCTTTCGACACACAGTAGAAATCGTCAACAAGCGTATTTCCGTTATAGCTGGCGTGGGTGTTCCCGCAACGCGTGAAGCGGTGCGGCTGACCGAGGCCGCTCAAGCCGCGGGTGCCGATTCTGTCTGTGCTGTACCACCGAGCTTTATTCGTCCAACCCAAGACGAGATGATCCAGCACTACGGCGCCATTGCAGAGGCAACGACGCTACCCCTGCTGCTGTACAACATCCCCATGCTGGCGGGCAATGCCCTAGAGCCGCCCGCAGTCCGAACATTGGCAGAACGCTACGTCCATGTTCGGGGGATAAAAGACAGCGGCGGAGATTTGACCCTACTGAACAATCTGATGTTGCGGCGGCGGTCAGATTTCAGCGTTCTGACAGGTATCGATACCCTACTCCTGCCGGGCCTGTTGGCCGGCAGTCAGGGCGCAATTTTAGGCAGCGCAAATGTGTGTCCTGAACTCTCGCTGGAAATTGTTCGTCTCTTTGATGCCGGACAGCAGGACCGCGCCTGGAAGGTGCAAAATCGCCTGACACGATTTTGGTTAGTCATGGGCCTTGGCTCGTTTCCTGCGCCTATCAAAGCCGCCATGCAACTCCGCAATCTTCCGGCGGGTCCGACCCGGAAGCCGATTGCACCGCTTACCGATACCGCTCGGGCTGAGCTGCGGCGAGAGTTGCAAGCCATGGGGGTATTAGACTCATAACGCCGGCCCCGAAAGAGCGCCTCAAAATATTTGGTTGGAGAACGCTTGCAAGAGTTAGCGTTTTTTGTTAGCATGCCGGATATGGCCCAGAAGCGACCGGACCCATATGTCACGCTTGGAGAATTTATTAAGCGTCAACGTGAGCTGTCACACCTTTCTCTGCGGCAGCTAGCGGACATATGCGGAATCTCCAATCCCTATCTCAGCCAGATTGAGCGTGGGCTCCGGACGCCGAGCAGCATGATTCTGCAGTCGCTGGCTAAGGGACTGCGCATTTCGGCCGAAACCCTGTATACTCAAGCTGGCATTCTTGACCCGCAAGAAGCTGAGGAGAGCGATGTGATCAAAGCGATTCTGCATGATCCCGACCTGTCTGCCCGCCAGCGTGAAATGATGATCGATATGTATCGGTCCTTTCGGCAGGTAAATGACGCTAGTGGTACGATCTAAAAGAGCATTATAGTCACGTGGGAGACATTTTTTTGTTCCATGCGCTTGCAAAAGTTAGCGATTGTAGTTAGCATTAAGCCAGTCAAGAATAAGCCGACAGCGTCGGTAATCTCACAACCAAACAGGGAGGTTTCTCATGGCCGATAACGCATGGAACTGCAGTACTTTCAACAAGATGTTCGACGCCAGCGACAATCCGTTTGTCAAGATGATGAGCGGGATGAATATGCCGTTCAGCGAATCGATGAAGCAAATGGCTGTGCAGTCGCTTGAGTCCAGCGAAAAATGGGCAAGCCGAGCTTTCGAGATGAACGAAAAGGCAACGGAGTGGGCGAAGGACACGCCGTTTGCGTCAATTTTTGAAACCCAGCGATCGTTTGCCCGTCAGATTTTTGACTCGTCAGCCGCGCTGACCCGTCAGCTCTGGCAGCTTGAGCCCAAGGCCGAAGAGGCTGCAACAGAAGCGGGCAATTAAATCGGTATGATCTCTTGCGCGGAGGATATCTCCATCCCTGTGATATCCTCCGCCTTTCCTTCACTTCTCGTCCAACAATAGGCCGGCGACTTCTCGCAGGCGGTCTGGATGGACGATGAGCTTGCGCCCATCTCTGAGCAATACTTGCTGTCGTGCAAGCTCCTGCATATGCTCCGTCACCTTCTGGCGTGACGCGCCCACCAGATCAGCGAGATCTTCATGGGTGAGCTGCAAGATCAGCATGGTCCCCCGGGCGTCCTGAATCCCGAATTTTTGCGCCAGTTCGAGCAGAGCTAAAGCCAGTTTTTGTCTCAGGCTAGACCCCTGAAAATGCGTATAACGGTAGAGGAGAGCAAACCAGCGGCCGACGGTTCCTTCCATCAGGGCACTGAAATCCGTAAATGGAACGTTGAGCAGTGTCGTCACAAAAACATCTGGACGGACGGAACTGACCCAGCAGTCGCTAAACGCTTCTGAGCGAAAGGCGCGGTACATACCTGGCATCAAGGAGGTAATACCAAATAACTCCCCAGGTGAGATGAGACTGACCAGAACGCGCTCTTCATCCGGACTGCGCAAGGATAGTTTGACAACGCCAGAAATCAGGAAATACACCGAATCTGAGGGAACTCCCTCGTTAAACAGGACTGTGCGCTTTTCGATGTGATGCAGGTCCATCTGACTCAGAATCCGCTCCACTTGCTGATCTGAAGCCCAGGGAAAGGCCTTCAGGCGCCTGATCGTTGTCACATTAAGGACAGGTGTACGTGCCATACGCGCTCTACCATAGGTTAGGCCTACGTCCTGATGGTTCACTACCCGAAGGGGATACTGTTTTCATCTGCTCTCCCTTTATTGTCACCCAAGTGACAATAAAGCAAGTCGCCTGTATGCTTACTCCACATGCCGCCGAGCGGGAATGCACTCTGCCATCCGTAGACCCAAGCGGCTTTTCATTGTAGTATGCCTATCCTAATAGAAAACACAGCGGGACGCTGAGCCTGCTAGTCTGCGATGGAGGAGGGCGGATGCGAAAAGTATACGCGTATCAGAAGCTATTTTCTTGCCTGATCATGGCCAGTTGTCTTTCTCTCTGGGCATGTGGCGAACGACCCATGGGACAGAAAGAAGAATTGGCGATTCAGCTCATCAAAGGGCATACGACCGAAGACGGGTTCAGTATTATCTCTAATATAGAGAAACGGCGAGATATCGCCGGCCGTGCCGGGAACCCGTGGACTATGGGACCGTGGGAGGCTGGGTTACTCTCTCAGGGAGACCGGATCAACGACGAACTCAGTCAATACTTCAATCTCTTCGAGGCTCCGGGAGGCCGGTGGGTTCGCTTCTCCTACACAGACAAGGATGGGACCCACGAGGCGATCTGGGAGACCCATATCTATAAGAAGAATGTTGAAGGGAAGAACGACCTGGCAAAAGAGTTCATGACGTCGCCGTCTGAGTAAGACACCTGTCTCCTCTGACCAGTCGTTTTTTCATATCACAGCGGTAGCTTGGAGAAGGGTTGGGTTTTGCCCTGCCGCGTGCCCCCTCGCCCCCTCTGTTCGCTTTTCAGGTCTGCGCATCGTCTTGTGAAGACAAGGCAACTGTCAGATGGGGCTCCCGTTCTTGTTCCTGTAAGCGAGAGAGCACGTCTGCCAGAATACGGTAGACCTGCGGATTCACAATCAGACCAATATGGCGTCCCGTGACCTCCCGGTTCTCGCGCTCAGGATCGATACTCGCGTTCCACTCTACGACTTCGTCCTGTTTGGAGAAGACCGAGGTAAATCCGACCTCTTCAGGCACGGATGAAATAACGCTGCGGTTAAAGTGACAGTTGCAGTCGAGCGTCCCGCACTCGGACGGAAGCTCGCCGCGCCAGCGCCGAAAGGGTTGCAGCATGCGTGAGGCAAATAAAACCAGCGGGCTCACATTACTCGTCCGTTGAATAGGGGAGCCCATAGTGACCACGTGGCGGACCTGGTCGGGGAAGTTTGTCCCCAGAAAACGAGCGAGCATGCCGCCGAGACTATGGCCAAAAACAATGAGCGGATAGCCAGTCTCCCGAATGATCTGATTCAAACGCCAGCGTAGCAAATGCCCTGTTCGATTCGGACAATCGATATTCCAGTCCAGCCCGGAGAAATATGGATTATAACCCATACGTCTCAGCCAACCAGCTAATAATTGTAAGGTCCAGTCGCCAGCAAGAAATCCAGGGATCAGAAGAACGGGCTCTCCCGATGCCTGAGGGACTGGTGGATGACGATAGATGTCGTCCCGGAGAAGGGCACCCATTTGACGGTATGAGTCTGGAAAGGCCGCCGTTAGTTGCCAGAAAAGCGTACCAAAACGCTCGATGTCTTCCCGTTCAGGATATGCGTCAGAAAGAAGATTATCCGGTGCCATGTTGTCCGCTCCCCCCAGGAGTGTTGACTGGATTTTTGCTTGCAATAGATGGTAACTTTTGCAAGCGTAGCAAAACGCTCAGGAGAAAGAAACCGGATGGCTCTCACCCGAGACACGGTGAGTGTGATTGGCTCTTGAACGGATATCTGCTAGCATCGCCTGCTCACTCTTGTGAGCGCTCACGGCGTGATTGATGTGGCTTGAAGGAGGAGCATATGGCTGAAGCACGGATGCACATCGAACGTCCTTACCCTCATACGATTACCCTCCGTGACGGGTCGAGCGTGACGTTACGCTTAATGACGTCCTTTGATGCCGACCGCATTGTGAGTTTTGCGCATAGCTTGCCCGCGGACGATCTCCTCCATTTGAGGATTGATATCACGGACCCTGAAATTGTGAAGCAATGGGTGCGTAATCTTGAAGCCCGTAAGACCGTGACCATTATTGCCGAAAACGGGGAGGAGATGGCCGGTTATGCCATTCTGCACCACAATATAGTGACGTGGCAGCGTCATCTCGGAGAAATTCGTATCTTGCTTACCCCGGAGTATCGCTCTCAGGGATTAGGTCGGACCTTGGCAGAGGAAATTATTGCCATTGCACAGGATTTAGAACTGAGCAAAGTGGTCGCTCAGATGATGCCGGACCAACCAGGGGCACGGGCGCTCTTCCTCCGCCTCGGCTTTCAAACTGAGGCACTCCTGCCGGATTTTGTCATTGATCGTTCTGGACAGACGCGAGACCTGATTATCATGGCCTACGACATGACGGGCCTGTCGGGCCATGTTCCTTCCGCCTAGGTGACCCCTTGAGCGGAGAGCGTGGCGGCTTAGGCTGCGCTCGTACGGACATCGGCCGGGCGTGCGTCGGCACTGGCTGAACGTTTTGAAAATCGCTCCGCTGCTTCCCGCAATTCAAGGAACGACGCCTTCAGGCAGTCGGCATACTCCCAGCCGTCGGGTATGAGTTGTGGGTCAAGTGTGACGCCTATCGAGAGCTTCTGATTATAGCTGGTCACCGCATGGAACAGTCCCACTCGTGCCGCTAACGGGCCCATCGGAAAGAACGCATGGCGTTTATGCCCGGCCAGGTACAACGGGACCTGCGGGCCAGGAATATTCATGACGACCGTGTTCGCCAGCGCACTCATTGAGGGCGCTGGGCCGGCGAGCGCTTGCCAAGCTGGCGGGATACAGGTCGCCAAGGACTGCAGAGTATGGAAGGTTCCGGCCTGATCCTGTTCGTACAGCTCCTCAACCGTCGCTTTTTGTGCGGACAGCCGTAAAATCGGGTCGGTGATACCGACGTACAACGGGATTAACATCGTCGCCGTCCGGCCCGTAGGTCGTCTTCCGCGCCGGCTGCGCGGCTCGTGTCGTTTGAGGTTGACGGGAGAAGCAACACGGAGTTCCAGGCCGTCTGTCTTGTGTCCCTTGGTCCGTAAATAGCGTCCAATACCCCCAGCAATAATCGCCAGCACGACATCGTTTACTGTTCCTCTCAGAACCGAACGAATGAAGCGCGCCTCGGCAAAAGAAAATTCGAGCCACGTCAACTGCCGCTGGCCTGATAGCGCAGCATTAAACGGGGTGCGCGGCACAGGCTGTATCAGGGTAGGCATGAAGCTCATCAGCGCGTTGCTTAACCGTGTTGACCGTGAGCCGTGGAACGGCGAGCGAAAGGCATGAAAACTCTGATCGGCCCACCACTCTACCACCTCAGTCATCCGGTCCCGAACCGCCTCTTGCATAAGCGTTATCGCATCGGGAATGGCTTCAGGCTCCCACGAAGGCGGTGGTGAGCCGTGTTCGCTCTCCGGTCTCAGGTCATGCAAGACGAGCATCAGGTCAATGCCCGAGACGCCTTCCAGCATAGCCTGATGAACACGAGCCAGGACCATGGTGTCGCCGTCCGGACGGCCGTGGATGAGCGTCAGTTTCCATAAGGGCCGGTCTCGGTCCAATGGGGTGCTAAACAGTTGGCTGCATACCTGAGAAATGACCCGATCATCGGCGGGAGGAGGGAGGGTGACTTCATCTATATGATAGTCAAGATCGAAATCCGGATCATCCTCCCAGGTCGGATGGGCAATGTTCAGGGGAGCGAAAACAGCCTTCTGACGATACTGGGGCAGGCGGTCAAAACGACTTTCAATTAATGAACAGAGCGCATCTTTTGAAAGAGTGCCGTCATACAGACTACAGCCCCCAATATGCATGGGAGTATATGGCTTCTCTCTATAGAGAAATGCTGCCTCAGTCTGAGTTAAACGTCTATATGTCCTGTCTTGAGCCATATCTGAATTGTTAGAGGATATGTAGGCAGAAAAAAAGAGGGACCGCGGTCCCTCTTCCGTATTCTTTCAGCGAGCGTAGCGAAGCCGAACTAGGCTGCCACGCGTTTGAGAGGAGGAGAAGGGTGCTTGACCTTTGGAGATGCTGCTCTGAGTTCCGTAGCCCCTCGGAGAGCAGTCACTTCTTCCCGGAGAGAGCGAATTTCGGCTTGGAGTGCCCGAGTCTCATTCGCTGACGGGAGCCCCGCCGCTTGGGTCAAGCCAGTCAGAACGGTCCTGGTCAAGGCAGTACTGACCTGCTGCCAGCGCAAAAACCCGTCCAGTGCACGAGCGGTTGCCTCTGCAAACTGCGGGGTACGGTACAAGTTATCAATGCCCTGAGAGGTCAGCCGGACCATGGCATCATAGCCACCCCAGGCGCTTGTCGTTGTTTCTTTATCATCTGCCAAGCCCAAGCCCTGTCGTATGCCAGCCACAGGCAGGTCGAAGAACAGAGTCTTATATATTTTCATGGCATCCGTCATCATATTTGCGCCATTATTCTCTGCCATTACCATTCTCCTTCATGTGTTTCGTATGAACCTTTTCCACTCTACGACGATTTCAGGACCCAACCAAGCGAGCCATCGTCACCTATGTGACCATCGTTTGTGTTTCTTTGCGACTAATCCTTCTTTTTGTCTCCTCGGTGACATCGACATGACCCTCGCACGAAAAGAGAAGTCAGGAAGATAAAGCAGCAAATCAAGTGCCAATCCTTGGAATAGGAAATATGACTGTAATACAAATGATTTTTCCTCTCTTGCGTAGTGCTCAGACAAGAGATTGCCCGTTTCCTGAGCACCAGGGTGTTGCCTGGGAAACAGAGACCTACGAGGACGATACACATTGCCGTTCGGGGAGCGCCTCTTTATAGTGCTCTTCGTTGGCCCCTTGCTGATGAGAAAAGATAGAAACAAGGAGCAGGAGAAATGACCCACGAGGAAATGGTTCAAGAACTCTGGGACCGGGAACACATTAAAGAACTGACCTACCAGTACGGTCTGGCAATCGAGGCCCAGGATGAGGAAAAAATGGCCAATTTGTTCACCCCAGACGGCTCGGTGGATTTCAGTTCCATGGGTCGAGGCGTGATACAGGGGACCGACGCCATTAAGGAATTTTACCGCTCAACGTGGCCCCTCAGGGTCAAACCGTTTTTCACGAATCACGTCCTGCACATTCATGGAGACACTGCGAGCGGCATCTGTTCGGTTGAGAATCGGGCCACCCGTGGCGATGAGAGCTTGATCGGTGCGGGTCGTCTGCATGACGAGTACGTCAAGGTGGACGGGCTATGGAAGTTCAAATCTCGCCGGGTGGATATGTTCTACTTCACGCCCATATCCGAGGGCTGGGCCAAAGCGGATGGTCTCGGGAAATTGGAGGTCGGGCAAGAATCCTGAGAACAGCACAGTCAGGCAGAATACGGATATCGCCAGAATGGATTGCCTGATGGTTATAGAGGGTTGAACATCATAGCTGAAGATGCTAGGGGGAATAGGCTGACGAGGTTTGGTTAGCGCAACTGTATGAAGGGAGGCCACAGATGAAGCGTTGGACGATAGTGATGGCATGTGCCTTGGCTATAGGACTCATTAGTGCTCCTGTCGGTGTGCATGCGGATAGCCACGAGGCAGGAGAAACTTCTGGCGACGGTGGCGGTGATGGCAACGGTGGTGGCGATGGCAACGGTGGCGGTGATGGCAACGGTGGCGGCGGTGCCTGCGGCGGCGATGGGATGGGTAAGAGTGAGGGCTCACACTAAGCCTTTGGACCTTGTATCTCTCATACACGCAGATAATACGAAACGGGGCGTTCTTCTGAAGAACGCCCCGTTTTTTTATGCGAGAACCCACCTGTGGAAAATATCTTTTTTCAGCCTCATTCTGGTGCTAGGCTGGAGAGTATAGCCGGGTTGGGAGAAGTAATGGGTCGGACCTCACTGAAGAACGTTTTCTTTTCGGACGTCACATCGGCCGATATCCAACGTGAAAAAAATCGCGCCCGCGAACTGCGTCGCTCAGCCTGGTGGAAGCGCAAACGCGCGAGCGGGGTGTGTTACTACTGTCAGCAGCAGTTTCAGCCCGCGGAGCTTACAATGGATCACCTTATTCCCCTCGTCCGGGGGGGGAAGTCAACCAAAGGAAACCTAGTTGCGGCGTGTAAAGACTGCACAGCAAAAAGAAGTATGCCCTGCCCTGGGAATGGGAAGTCGAGCAAACACAATCCCCGTCTCATGAGTGAGTCGTCATGAGCGGACTTCGATTTCGAGGGTGTCGCCTGTTCGCCGCACGGGATAGGTCCGAACCGGCTTGCGAGCAGGGCCACGGAGGACTGCTCCGGTTTTCAGATCAAAACGGGCGCCATGCGCTCGGCATATAAGGGTGTGACCCGTCACAATGCCACTCGATAGCGGAACCCGATTATGCGGACAGGCGTTATGCAGCGCGTGCACCTCCTCACCCAGTCGAAAAATCGCGATTTTTCTTCCGGCCACGACAACCGGCTTGCCTTGGCCGTCGGGAAAACTGTCCAATGCACCGAGTGGAACACAGACAGGAGGTGGTGGGGGTAGGGAATGAGGAGAGAGGGAAGGGAAGAAGCGACGAAGAAATTTTTGATATAGCCTCACCCTGGAATACTCTCATCAGGACGCCGAGTCCCCAGTCCCTCATCCTCTCAATTCTACTCCGCCGGAAAACCATACAGCTTGACACAGTTATCGTGCACGATCTTCCGTGTATCGTCTTCTGGAATAGCAGAAAAATTATCCGCTACCTGCTGGCGCGAGAACGGCCAGACCCCTTCGGTGTGCGGATAATCCGAGCCCCACATCAAGTTCTCGACACCCATCAACTCGCGGGTAAGCACCCCGGCTCGATCGTCCTCGAACGTGGCATAAAACTGACGGTGGAAATAGGTGCTTGGCAGCTCAGGCAGACGTGGCTCCATCCAGCCCTTATGGTCCTGCCACCAGTGGTCCATAAAGCCCAGCGCCGCACCAATCCAGCCGATCCCGCTTTCGACCAGGGCCCATTTCAGCTTGGGGAAGCGGATCGGAGCGCCACCCCAAATAATCTGCTGTAGGGTCTCGTTCATCTCAAATTTCACAATGCCGATGATGATGCCACCGGCCCCCGGACCGTGGGATCGGCCAAACGGATCGCGGCCACCAATGTGAATGCTGGCAACGAGATTCATGTCCTGGAGCGCGGCCCACAGTGGGTCCCAGTCGGGCAGATTATACGGACGGTCGTCCACCCAGGCCGGTAGCGTCACACTGACGAGACCCAGTTTGGCACAGCGTTCCGTTTCCGTAATGGCCCATTCAACCGGCCCCCGACACGGCACCATGCCCACCCCTTTAAGCCGGTCCGGATAGATCAGGCAATATTCCGCCAGCCAGTCGTTATACGCCCGACAGCAGGCGTACAGGTATTCGGCATCTGGGGCGCGCACCAGCGTCAGCCCTACCCCAGGATAGATGACCTCCCCGGACACCCCGTCCATGTCCTGGTCTTTCAGTCGTTCATGTGGGTCCCAGCTTCCAGGACGATTATCCGCATACCGAAAGCCTTTCGGGGCGGGGATATCCATACCCTGGGCCTTGAGGTCCTGCATCGGACCCTCAAACGCCAAAGGCCGCGGCCGCAGACCGTCAATGACAATATAGTCCCCGCTCTCGTCCAGGGCTTCAATGCGCGGCGCTTTATCCCGCCACTTTTTGTCCATCCGTGTCAGCCACAGGTCTGCTGGCTCCACAATATGAGAATCGGCTGAGAGGAGGCGTTTGGTATACGGTTCGGTCATGCTTGCACTCCGTCTGTCCTACTTCTTGGAAGCCGCCGACTTTTTCGCGGTTGTGCTCTTTTTTGCTGTCGTTCGTTTCTTGGAGGGCGCTCGTTTTGCGGATGCGGTCCGTTTTCTCGCGGGCTTGAGCGCAACCTTATTACACGTACACGTCCCGACCTGATGCAGCTCGATGACATTATTGAAGGGGTCGCGAACAAACACTTGATCCGAATTTTGACCGACGAGACCCTGGATACTCCAATACCAGATACCGCGTTTATCGAGTTCCTGCCGGGCGGCCTGAATATCTTTGACCGCAAGAGCGACGTGGGGCAGGGTCGGGTCTTCTTTTTTGGAGCGGGCCATTGGCGATTTGCCTTTGGCACCCATCAGATGGATCTGGGTTGTGTTCTTTCCCTCACCCACATACATCCAAAAACCGGGAATGGATGCAATGTTCGGCCGAGCCGGGTCTGTGTCCAAACCCAGCACGCCGGAATAAAACTCCCGCGCTTTTTCTGCCTCCTTTTGGGTGTTGCCAATCCGAATTCCGTGGTGATGCAGTTCCACAACTTCGATAGCCATACTCATCCCTCCTTGGAGTAATATCTTTCTCTGCTCCGATATAGCATAAGCGGGCCAGGAAGGGAAAAGCGTGCAGTCAGAGATATTCGCTGCTTACTTTTATCGGCGGGCCGCCACCCCAACGCCAACCAGCACAATGAGTCCGCCAATCAGATGGGGGAGCGTTAATGCCTCATCAAGAAAGACATACGCGATCCCAATAGCCATGACCGGCACGAGGTTGATAAACACCCCAGCCCGGCTCGGTCCCAGGATTTCAACCGCCTGGTAATACCAGAAGTGGGCGAAAGTGCCGAGCGTACTTTGATACGCCACGGCCAGCCAGGAATCCCAGCGCGTTGCGGCAACCTGCCAGCTCTCCCATTCGGTCAGCCAGCAGGCAATGAGTAAATACGTTGCGCCGGCAATATACGCATAGGTCGTTGCCGCCAGCGGAGAGACCACCTGCATGAGGTGGCGGCCGTAGGTCGTATAGATGCCCCAGGCAAACAGCGTAGCCACAATAATCAGATCGCCCGGGTTGTACGCGCTGGCGGTAATGACCTGCCACGAGCCCCGCGAAACAATCACACCCACGCCAACAATGGAAATAACAATGCCCAGGAGCATCTTGGACGACATTTTTTCTCTCAGAAATATGGCGGCCAGGAGCGCAATGGCAATAGGCGATGCCGCGTTGAGCAGGGCCGCATTCGTGGCCGTGGTTAAACGCAGCCCCTGATAACTGCCGCCCACAGACAGCAGATAGCCAGTGAAACCGAGAAAAAGAAAACTGCCGACCAGACGGGGTGTCCAGTTAACCGGCATCTCGTTCGCTTCGTTTCTGCGCTGGAGATAGAGAAAAAGGAGCGCCGCGCCAATGGTCAAACGAATGGCTGCAAACGGAAAGGGCGGGATGCTGCGCAGGGCGACTTTCCCGGTTGGGAACAGGCCGGCCCACACCAGGGCCGTCAGAATCATCAGCAGCAGGGCGCGGCGTTGGGGGGATAGGGCCATGTGAATGCGGAATAAATCGAAGGCAGTGTCAAATCGAGCGCAATAACGTGCTAGCGCAGGGCCGGCATGACCTCTGTGGCAAAGACCCGCACGGCCTCTCGATCATACAGGCCCGGACGACGCAAATTAATAATGAAGTGGGTGACGCCAATATCGATATACGCCTGGAGCTGCGCACGAATTTCATCCGGTGTGCCGGCGAGAATCGTCCGGCGTGCTTCCGCCTCAGTCAGACCCCGCATGGTCATCGCTCGTTGCAGCACCTGTTGTAGAGCTTCGGGGCTCGGGTTGAGATACATCGGGGTCAGATAGGAGCGCTCAATTTCACTACAGTCCCGGTTGATGTCCGCACAGTATTGCTCAAGCACCTGATTCTTTTTGGCAAATTGGCTGGGCGAAAGAATTGGCACGTTCCACATCTGGGCATAGCGGGCGACAATTGGCAGGGTCAGCTTTTCACCGATGCCGCCAATCATAATCGGCGGCATCGGTTGCTGCACCGACTTCGGGACAAACGGCGCGTCCACCAGCGAATAATATGTACCTGTATGCGACACGGTCGGGTTGGCTTGCCAGAGCTTGGTAATCACTTGCAGCGCTTCATCCAGACGCTGGGAGCGGCCTCGCATCGTGGAGAACTCAACCCCATAGGCTTCGTGCTCACGTTTGAACCAGCCCGAACCAATCCCGAAAATAAGCCGGCCGTTGCTCAGGTGATCGACCGTAGTCGCCATTTTTGCCAGGATGGACGGATGGCGAAAGGTATTGCTGGTCACCATACAGCCAATCTGAATTTTTGAGGTAGAGACCGCCATCGCCCCGAGCAAGGTCCAGGACTCAAGCATGGACTCGTCTGACGGACCCACGCTGGGCAGCAGGTGATCGTTCACCCACAAGGTATCGAAACCCAAGGCCTCGGCTTCCTGCCACACGTCCTTGAGTTCTTCGACCGTAGTTTGCTGTTGCGCGACTTGCAGGCCAAAACGGATGGCCGGCTGCTTTTCTTCGGCTTGCGTTGGAACGCTCAACAGCACCAGACACACAGTCACAAGCAGGCACACAGACATACGCATAAGATATCCCCCTCCCCGGCACGCCTACCAGCTATGCCGAGACGGCTCAAGTTCCTGGACGTCAGAGGGCAGGAGATGCAGAGAGAGCCTACACGACACTGTGCGCTTCTGCGCCTGGCAGGTCTTCCTGCTCCACCTCAAACCCGGCGGCTTCAACGAGCTGATGGGCATCCCGGGCCTGCTGGCCCGGGGTAGTGAGATAGCCTTCGACAAAAATCGAATTCGCCGGATAGAAGGCTAGGCCCGACCATTGGCCGAGATAGAGTTCGCGTCCCGCAGCCATACGGATTTCGCTGCGCGGATTCAGGAAGCGCATCAGGCAGAGAGCCTTGAGCCCGCGGACAGGATTAAAGTCTTTGCGCGAACCGAGCGGCGTGCCGTCGATGGGATACAGAAAATTGACCGGCACGGAGTCAATGTCCAGCGCCCGGACGGTGTAGGCTAATTCGACCATGTCCTCGTCTTTCTCGCCCATGCCGATAATGCCGCCACTGCACGTGGACAGCCCGGCTCGTTTGACGTTTTTGATAGTCTCAACCCGATCCTCATAGGTATGCGTTGAGCAGATCTGCGCGTAAAACTCCCGGCTGGTGTTGAGGTTGTGGTTGACCCAGCCGACACCGGCGTCTTTGAGCGCGCGGGCCTGGGGCTCACTCATGAGTCCCAGAGAGACACAAATCTCCAGGCCGGGAAACTCGGTTTTGATCTGGCGTGTCGCCGCGGTCAGATGGGCAATATCGCGCGCGCTCGGGCCACGCCCGCTGGCGACCATGCAATAGCGCCGTGCACCGGCCTGGGCGGCCTTACGTGCGCCGGCAAGCAACTCGTCGGCTGAGAGCAGGCGGTATTTGTCGATCGGCGCCTTGGAGATGGAGGACTGGGAACAGTAATTGCAATCTTCCGGACAGAGGCCGCTACGGGCGTTTTGTAAGACACATATCTTGACCTTCCGCCCAAAGAATTTTTCTCGTACTGTGAAGGCCGCGTGCAGCAGGTCGGATAGCTCCTCGTCGGCTGTCTGTAAAACAGCGAAGGCGTCTTCACGCGATAGTAACTCGCCGGCTAATGATTGGGTCGCGAAGTGCGAGAAGCTATTCATACGGTTTTCCCCTTCCGTCCAAACGTGCTGCGCAGGACTCTGCTCTATCCGAGCAGTCCGGGAAGATCAACTGCTGCGGAGAACAGCTCGCCCAGCCTCACGCGGTCCCGGTCGATATCTTCACTCAGCGTAAGATGGGGAATAATGCCCCGGCACGGCACATCTGTCAGGCCGGCCAAAGTTGCGGCATTGGTTGTGATGGCGTCATCCGTCGTCCGGGTCGGATGGTTGAGGATATAACCAGCCAGGGGTAGACCACGGGCCTCAATACAGTACAGCGTCAGCAAGGTATGATTCAACGCGCCCAGCCTTGAGCCGACCACAACGAGAATCGGAATGCCGAGATCACGAGCCAGGTCGGCGAATGAATAGCGGCCCACGAGCGGCACCAGCAGACCGCCGGCGCCCTCTACCAGCGTCATATCGTGCTGGCTGGCAATCGTCTGAAACACCTCGACAATCCGCTCCGGCTGAATGGTCACGCCGGCCTGCTTGGCAGCGACACTCGGGGCGACCGGCGGGGAAAAACGGTAGGGACACAGGGTCTCAAGCGGTAAGTTGCTACGGGCATAGCCGGCCAGGCGCATGGCGTCGTCCGGGTATAAGACCCCGTCTCGTCTGTCGCAGCCCGTTTCTGCCGGCTTGAGCACGCCCACCCGTTTGCCTTGGGCGGTCAGGGCCGCGGCAATGCCGCAGCCCACCAAAGTCTTACCGATACCGGTGTCAGTGCCGGTGATAAACAGGCTGGTCATGTGACGGTCTGAATGGCGGTGTGGACGACATCAAGCAAGCGTGACAACTCATCCTCGGTAATACTGAGCGGCGGCATGAGAATAATGACACTACCCAACGGCCGAATCATCACCCCGTGTTTGCGTGCTTCCTGGATGACCCGAATGCCAATCTTCTCGACCGGATCATAGGCGGCCTTTTTGGCCGGGTCGCGCATCAACTCAATCCCGACCATCACGCCCCACTGCCGAATATCGGCCACATGGGGGAGGGGGGCAATATCGGTCCGGAGGCGTTGGGTCAGCAGGACGATCTTGGGTTGCAGGCGCTCAAGGATCTGCTCTTCGGCAAAAACCTCCAGGCTGGCCAGGGCCGCGGCGCAAGCCACGGGATTGCCGGTATATGTATGACCGTGAAAAAAGGTTTTGAACTCTTCGTAGGGCGCGAGAAAGGCGGAAAAAATTTCCTCGGTTGCCAGGGTCGCCGCGAGCGGCAGATAGCCGCCGGTAATGCCCTTGGCCACGCAGAACAAGTCCGGGCTGATGGCGGCATGCTCGCAGGCAAACATTGTCCCGGTGCGGCCAAACCCAGTAGCCACCTCGTCACAGATGAGGAGAATACCGTGCTGCCGGGTGAGCTGTCGCAGGGTCTGCACATATTCGACCGGGTGCGCCCACATCCCGGCCGCACCCTGCATGAGGGGCTCTATAATCACGGCTGCCAGCTCAGCCTGCTGCCGGGCGAGTGTATGGTCGGCTTCTTCCTGAGCCGCGGCCAGGGCCTGCTCGGCCGACATACCGCGGACAAAACGAAACACATGCGGCGGGGTCAACCGAACCGTGTCTGCCAAAAGGGGTCGATAAAAATGATGAAAGAGTTCGGAGTAACCCACGCTGACCGCGCCCAGAGTATCACCGTGGTAGGCTTCGACTAATGAGGCAAATTTCGTGCGCCGGGTTTCTCCGCGCAACTGCCAGTACTGAAACGCCAGTTTGAGCGCAATTTCCGCGGCGGTGGCACCCGCGTCCGAATAGAATACCCGAGTCAGACCGGACGGCGCCAACTCCACCAGTTTTTTCGCCAGCAGGATGGAGGGGATATTGGCCAGCCCAAGCATGGTCGAATGTGAGATCCGGTTGACCTGCTCGGTAATGGCCATGTTGAGACGGGGATGGGTATGGCCATGAATGTTGCACCATAACGACGAGACCCCGTCCAGATAGCGCCTGCCGTCGATATCAATCAGATAATTGCCTTCACCCCTGGCAATAATAACCGGGTCTTCCTGCAACCAGTCTTGCATCTGGGTAAACGGATGCCACACATAGGTATGATCCCAGGCTTTGAGCTCGGCGTACGACGGGGTACTCATCGAATCCCGACCTCCTTGCCGGCCGCGGCAAACGCGTCCAGCGTGCGTGACAGGTGGTCCTGGGTATGGGTTGCCATCGGGGTCACGCGGATACGCGAGGTACCCTCTGGCACGGTTGGCGGGCGGATGCCGTGGGCAAAGACGCCACGCTGGAGGAGAGCCGCGGCCACGACCATCGTCTCGTGCGCCTCGCCGATGATGACCGGCAGAATCTGCGAGCGGGTCGCGTCCAGCGTATAACCGAGGGAGCGGAGTCCGTCCGACAGCACCCGGGTGTTGTCCCACAACTGCTCTCGTCGCCCGGGTTCCCGCTCCACAATATCGAGGGCAGCGAGGACCGCCGCCACAACCGCGGGCGGAATCGCCGTGGTATAGATGAAGCTCCGCGCCCGGTTCACCAGCCAGTCGATCAACTCACGACTGCCAGCCACAAAGGCCCCCACACAGCCCAGGGCCTTGCCCAAGGTGCCCATCTGGATATCGACCTGCCCGGTCAGGCCGAGTTCTTCAACCAGGCCGCCGCCGTGCAGCCCGAACACGCCGGTTGCATGAGCCTCATCAACCATCACCCAGGCGTCATACTGTTGGGCCAGACTCACAATCTCCGCCAGTGGAGCCAGGTCGCCGTCCATGCTGAACACGCTGTCCGTTACGATCAGGCGTTGGCCGGTCGCTGGACACGCTTGCAGCAGTTCACCCAGATGCGCGGTGTCCGCATGACGATAGACCCGGATATCAGCCCGCGACAGGCGGCAGCCGTCAATGATACTGGCGTGGTTCAGGCTGTCGCTCAAGATCGTATCGCCCGGTCCCATCAGGGCGGACAGCACCCCGATATTGGCGTGATAACCCGTAGGAAAAACAAGGGCCGCTTCTGTTTTTTTGAGTGTCGCAAGGCGGTGTTCCAGTTCGTGATGGACCGCCATGGAGCCGGAAATCAGGCGTGACGCGCCACTGCCACAGCCGTACTGCTGGGTCGCCTCTTGGGCCGCCCGCTTGAGGGCCGGGTGGTTGGCCAACCCCAGGTAATTATTGGAAGAAAACAGCAAGACCTCCTGGCCTTCAAGGATAATGGTTGCGTCCTGCGCACTCTCAACTGCACGCAAGCGACGATGCAAGCCATTTTCTTTCACCTCGGCCAGCCGGGCGGCGAGTATCTCTTTACGCATGCGCGCTCATACTGCCGGTAAAGAGGAAACGTGTCCAGCATCTCATATCTATTGGAGGACACGTTTCCTCTTTCAATCATCGCATGCGGCTACCCTTTTGAGAACTCGATCAAAAGCTGGTACGAGGAAACATGCTTTCTCCTGTAGAAAAACTGAATGCCGCCCTGCGCGAAAATCGGCCCGAAGACTATGCCACGCAAGCGCACAGAGAGATCGGTCTACGACCGGTACGGTTCGGTCCTGGTACGTCCGAATGGGAATGGGATGCCAGCCACTCGCGCGTATTGAATCCGTTCGGCTATGTGGCCGGTGGCTATCTGAGCGTTTTTGCCGACGAACTGCTGAGCAGTGCAATCGGGTCAGTCATGGACGAGGGCGAATTTGCCACGACCGCGGAACTGAAAATCAGTTTTCTCAAGCCGGTCAAAAAAGGCTTGGTCAAAGGGGCGGGCAAAGTCCTGCGAAAGGGCCAGCGGGTGGCGTTTGTTGAAGCGACCATACGCAATACGCAGGATGAAGTCGTTGCCACGGTGAGCAGTACGTGGACCGTGGTGGCAACAAAAGGGTGAAGTCTCCACGCCTCCGACCCCTTCCGTTCGTGCTGAGCCTGTCCTGAGCCGGTCGAAGGGGCGAAGTCGAAGCACGCTCAGGACAGTTCCCTTCCTCGTGTATTCTCGCTGAGCGGTGTGATACGTAGATAAAAACCCAGCCCAGACTCGCAAGCCAAACCGACATGGGAGAAAAAGGAGATCATCGTATGGGTATTGTCGAACGGTTCCTGGAATATGCACAGGCTTTTGAAGACGCGTATGACAGCGATGATTGGTCGCTGCTTGAGCCCTATTTCACCGAGGATTCGGTATACGATTTTATTTCCGGACCGCCGCTCGGCGCACGGCATGAAGGTCGGGCCACAATCCTGAGCGATTTTCAGGTCGTGGTTAATGACTTCGACCGTCGCTTTACTTCACGTCGCGTTGAATTTCTTGAGGGGCCAACGGAAAAGAACGGCGAGGTCTGGATGCGCTGGCTCGCGACCTACACCCTGGACGGCGCACCCGACTGCTGCATGGAAGGCGAAGAGCGGGCCGTCTTTGAAGGGGACCGCATCAGTCTGCTGGAAGACAAAGTCTCTGACGAGGAATGCCAACGTCTCGCCGCGTATATGGAAGCGCACGGTGGCAAGTTGAAACCAGCGGCCTGAGACACCGCGAACAGACAAATCCCCTCTCCCTTGGCGGGAGAGGGCGAGGGTGAAGGGGATTGGGATCTCCAGCCTATTGTGAAACGCACTACGAGAATCAAAGCATATCCAACAGGAGGGGTTTTTATGCAAATCGGGACAATCGCGCTCTTTCAACGCTATGGCTATGACGACAGTGTGACGGACAGCCAAGTCTACCGGGAAGAATTGGCTCTGGCCTCGCAGCTAGAGGAACTCGGCTATGACGCGCACTGGTCTGTGGAGCACCATTTTGAGGACTACTCCTTTTGTCCCGATAACGCCATTTATCTGGGCCATCTGGCCGCCATCACCACAAGGCTCAAGCTGGCCACCGGCGCGGTGATCGTGCCGTGGAACACGCCGCTACGTTCAGCCGAGAAGGTCGCGCTGTTGGACGAGTTGTCGAACGGTCGGGTGATCCTTGGTCTGGGCCGCGGCTTGTCACGCCGGGAATATGACCAGTTCGGTATTGATATGGACACTTCGCGGGAGCGCTTCGACGAAGCCGTGCCCATGATTCTCAACGCCTTGGAGACCGGCATTATCGAGGGCAACGGCAAATACTATCAGCAACCACGGGCACCGATTCGTCCCAAACCCACACGAACCTTTAAGGGCCGCACGACCCAGGTGGCGATGTCGCCCGACTCAGCCCTGGAAGCGGCCAAGCACCGCGCCCAGATGATGGTCTTCACTCAAAAACCGATTGAAGAACACAATGCGGATTTTGAGCCCTATCGGGCCCTGTTTCGCGAACTCCACGGTGTTGACGCACCCCCGCCTATGATGGCCGGCATGTCGGTCTGCCATGAAGACGCCGGCCGTGCCGAGGAATTGGCCCACAAGTATATCTCGGGCTATCTGCTGTCTGCCATGCACCATTACGAACTCATGGGCGACCACTTCAAGAATGCCAAGGGCTACGAAGCCTATGGCGACGCCGTAGACACGCTGCGTGAACTGGGTCTTGAGGGCATGGCCCGGATGTATGTCAACGCTCAAGCCTGGGGAACCCCGCAGCAGATTCTGGACAAGTTGTCCCACTGGCGAGAGGTGGTCGGACGGTTTGATCTCATCTTCGGCTTTCGCGGAGCCGGGATTCCGTTCGAAGATGCCGAGCGCTCACAGCGTTTAATCGCGCAAAAAGTCATTCCTGAACTCCGGCAGTGGGACGTTGAAGCAAAAGCGGCCTAGGCCGCTCGTTTCGTCGGTATTCGTTCCCTTTTAACGCTGTACGACGCTGTGAGGGAAAAGTGAGTCACGGGTTCGAGTGGGATGAGAACAAGAATCGAGAAAACCTGGAGAAGCATGGCGTCGCGTTTGAAGATGCGCAGTACGCCTTCGCTGACCCACAGCGTGTTATCGCCAAAGACCTGACCCATAGTCAGGAAGAGGAGAGGTAGTATTGTTTTGGCAAGGTTGGAGCGGGCATTCTCACCGTTCGGTTTACCTATCGAGGCAGCATTATCCGCATTATCGGCGCTGGGTATTGGCGGAAAGGAAAACAGGCCTGTGAAGAAGAAAATCACATACACGGATGAGCCTCTGGGTGATATCCAGGTCGTGGAGGACTTTTTGCCCCCCGGAGCAACTCATTTTTAAGGAGGACGAAGCCAAAGTTACTGACGACAAATGTGCAGAAAGGGAGTTATTGGAACGAAGGATCAGGAGAGCAAATGCTAAGCGGCCTGGTGAAGTCGAATCAGACGAATAATCATTTTATCAAATCCTCTGCCGTCTTGAAGACGACGTTGGGGCGATACTTCAGCTCATCTCGAAGAGCAAGGAAGTAGGGTTTTTTCCAAACACAGCGCCTTTTTGGGCGCTCCTGCGTATGACGTTTTTGATTGCCGAAGCGGTGGGGGACTTGATCTATCGCAACGATAGAACGGCGCAGAATCTGCAATCCGTACTCGAAAATGAGTTTAAGGCAGTGCGGGCTGGGTATCGGGGGAAGGCAGTTATCCTGACTCTTCTGTTTCGACATTCGTTGACCTACATAGACGAACTGCGGACGCTGATTACAGGACAGAGAGAAGTAAGATGGTCGGTTAGTTGGTCTGAACAAACAAGCCATCTGAGTTTGTTGAACGCCCCTGGGATTGATGTCGTCATTCGTTTCGATACCACAGCATTCTACGAAGACCTCGTTGCTGTGTGCCGTAACGCAAGGGGCAAGCCGTGGGGTAGTCAGGTTATGAAAAGGTATAACGAGTGGCTCACGCTTGACACAGATAAGAAGAGAAAAACCACAATCATCTACAAAGGATGACAAGAAGCTCTATATGAGATTGAGAGAAAAGCTATTTTGGCAGCAACCCATCAAGCAGGGGCTACTCTCTGCGGTCAGACGCATTCGGGAAGAATGGCCGAGGCTGGTCGAACTCACTTTCCTCCTGCTCATTCTCGCAGGGCTCACCATTGCAATACGGATGATTTAGGATCGCTCCTGGATCAAAGGAGACAATGGAATGAGTCAGAGAAGTCTTATGAGTGCGGAACGTCTTGAGAAAATTCGGTGGTCGGTTCGACGGGGATATGCAACACACTTTGAGTGGCCTGATAAACAAACTAAGGAGCTAGGTGTTGTCAAAGGATGGCTGCGTTCAATGGAATCAAGAGGCGAAGCAGCGTACTCGAACCCCATTCCAGCCCCCAAGGACCCACCAGACTGTGTGGTACTTGATCGCGCGGGTAGAGAAGTCGCCGTAGAAGTTACGGAATTTGTATCGCGTGAAGCAATAGAGACAAATCAGAGAAGGAATTTGGAAGACCGCGTCTATCGGGATTGGAGGCCGAATGAGGTAATCGCTGAGTTCAATCGTATTATCCAGGAAAAGGATGGTAAGACATTCAAGGGCGGACCTTATGCGAAGACAATTCTTGTCATCCATACGGACGAGTGCCGCCTCCTTATAGATCAAGAAGAAGTCTATGAGAGATATCTTCCCCTCCAATCATTCGGACCAGTCAAGCAGATTGATGAGGCATACCTTTTATTCTCCTATGAGCCAGATATAGGCTACCCATACATCAAGTGACCTCTAAATCGACTATAAAACCGCATGGCGAAATTTATAGAACTTCCCAAAGGAAACCTAGCAAGCTATGCCATAGAATACCGTGAACATGCTACGCGACGAATGTTTCAGAGGCATATTGATACAGAGGAAATCACATCGATTATGAGATATGGTCGAGTCATCGAACGCTATGATGAAGATTTTCCCCTGCCGACAGTTTTGCTGAATGGTCGTACCGCGAGTAATTGACCTTTACATGTCGTTGTTGGCATCAACGAGGATGAGAAAACACTGGTTGTCATAACGGCATACGAACCGGATACGCTCCGATGGACAGATAACTTTTCACGGAGGGTCTCATGAAGTGTGCGATCTGCCGGAACGGGACGACCACAGATGGGTACATTACCGTTGTCTTGGAGCGTGAGCGGACAACGGTGGTGTTCAAGAAAGTCCCGGCTCAAATCTGTAAAAATTGTGGTGAAGAATATGTTTCCGCAGAGGTGAATGAAGCACTGCTGAGTCAGGCTCATGCGGAATGGGAGCGAGGTATAACTCTCGAAATGCTCGACTTTGCCGCGTAGAAGGAGCCGAATCCGGTGGGTATTCGGAAGATGTCTGATTACGCTGCGCTAATCTGACCTACGGCTACTACTGCTTCTCTCAGAAGTCGAAGATGGATAACGAACCCAAATTGAAGACCGCCGAGGAGAGCTTTCGCCAGGGATGACAGGAGGCTCTGCAGGGAGAGACGCGACTAGTAGCAGACCTCTGGAACGACAACGAAAGATAATACCATGAAAGAGACGTACACCGCAGTGGTAAAGCAGTCTGGCCCGTGGTGGATAGGCTGGATTGAAGAGCTTCCAGGCGTCAATTGCCAAGAGCGGACGAAAACGGAATTGCTCGATACGCTCAAGATAACGCTGCAAGAAGCGTTGGAGTTCAACCGCCGTGAGGCGATTGAAGCCGCTGGAGAGGGTTTTGAGGAGACAGCCCTCGCCATATGAAACGCACAAAATTGCTCCAGCATCTCCGAAGGAACGGCTGTGAGCTGCTGCGGGAAGGGCGTCGGCATTCGTGGTGGTACAATCCTGGGTAGAATAGACGATCGGCGGTTCCGAGATTCCGAGACATACCGAAATAGAGAACAACTTGGCCCGTAAGATTTGCAAAGACCTTGGAGTGCCCGTTGTCAAGTGAGCGTCATAGAATTTAAGATTCTGGCAGCAAAACTTTGTCTGCATATTATTTCCTGAGTAGAGGAGCGGAACGTCATGAACATCATACCGGCCAGTATCACAACCGTGGCTCGGATACTTCTTGTTGCTGCATTCGTGCTCATTCCAATTGTTCCCGAGTCAGTGTTCGCTGATCCATCCAGCCGGTCGTATTTCAGTCCCCGCAGCAGCCTTTCGTATACGAGTCCGTATTCCAGTTCCTACCGCAGTCCGTCGTATACAAGCCCATCGTTGCCGAACTACACGTACAAATCGCAGAGCAAGCGCTACAGCGTAGGCGATTACAGCCGTCACACGTACAAATACACAGACAGCCTCGGCAACCGTCATAAGGGTACAATCGAAGTGTTCCCTGGTGGTACGGTCAGACACAAGGGTAAGGTCAACGGCAAGAAATTCAAAGGGACGTATCGGAACTGGCGATAAGCTGCCTTGCCCACCGATTAAGCTATGAACCCACGAGTCAAAACAGTCACCCCAGCAGACGATTACAAATTATTGCTGACCTTCACTAACGGAGAGCACGGAATTTATGACTGCTCTTCGCTGCTTGACTTTGGTGTCTTTCAAGAACTCAGGGAGAAGGGTTACTTTCAGCAAGTCACAGTTGTGGACGGCACGGTGGCGTGGCCGCATGACCAGGATATCTGCCCGGATACGCTCTATCTCGACGCGCACAGAGAAGAGGCCGCCGCTACAACAGTCGAACCCAAGTCCTACCCAGTGGGACGACCGTAACCAGGGGTAAGTACCGCAGTCTGCACCCGAGTCCATGACAGCATGGAAGAATATACCGTCAAGCGACCGCTGAAGCGCCCTCCCATCCATCCTGGTGAAGTGGTGCGTGAGGACGTTTTACCAGCTTTGGGCCTTTCCATTAGCGAAGCAGCCCGCCGCTTCAGAGTGTCGCGCCAGCAGCTCCACCGGGTCCTCGCTTGTACCCATCCGGTCTCGACTGAGATGGCACTCCGACTCGGTAAACTTGCCGGCAACGGCCCTGGGCTCTGGCTTCGGATGCAGCAGAACTATGACGTCTGGCACGCAGAGCAGCGGCCAAGAACGAATTGAAAAAAATTAAGCCAGGACTTGTGGAGAGAGCGGAGGCCGGCGTTTAACCACCCCCATACGACTGAAGCAAAAGCGGCTAAAGACGATGGAAACAACAAAACTCGACCGCTCTGTCACGCGCCTGACACGCTTGGCAACTGACGATGATGGGTATGTCGAAGGTGACCCCGCGACCCGCATCGCCCTCGTGTGGCCGATTACTCGCGAGACGTGGTCCTTCATGAAACAGGCTGATGCTCAACGAAGACTACAAAGAAATATTGCAACGCTTGTTAGACGCCGGCGTTGAGTTCCTTCTGGTTGGGGCCTATGCGCTTGCGGCTCATGGCCATCCGCGTGCGACAGGAGATATTGACATTTGGGTGCGTCCTTCGCCCGATAATGCACGCCGTGTCTACGCCGCGCTCGCGGCGTTTGGCGCGCCCCTCCAGGATGTGACACCGCAGGATTTTTCATACTCCGACGTGGTATTTCAGATTGGTGTTGCTCCACGTCGGATTGATATTATGACCGGTATCAGCGGGCTGGAATTTGCTGAAGCCGCTCGAAACGCTTCGCAGGTGGAGATCGAAGCATTAGCAATTCCGGTCTTATCCCGTACAGATTTGATTACAAACAAAGAGGCCAGCGGAAGAGAAAAAGACTTGTTAGATGCGAAAATTCTCCGCCAGCATGAGGAATAGCCTCTGAGCCTCTTAATCCATGATGTCTAAAACCTCACGGACTGCCTTGTCTACCTGAGCGAGAATTTCTTCCGATACTCGCAGTAGTGGGCCTTGAATGAGGCGTTTGGTGTCTATTGCCCTAAGCTGGTCAACCAATAGGTCAGATTGATGACGGAGCTCGCCCGAAGACGGGAGGCGAATACGGAGAGGTGCAGCATCTTCTATGAGATGTGTCGTAAGAGGGATGATCCGGGTGGAGGGATGCTCGACATCAAGGAGAGCTTGAGACTGGACGATGAGAACTGGTCGTGTTTTCCCTGGCTCGGGACCACGCTGTGGATTCAAGTTCGCGAGCCAAATTTCCCCCCGCCTAGGCATCTGGGTCGTGCTCAATAGCCTCGAACTCCGCGTTGACGCGCATGCTCTCCAGGCGCACCTTTCTGGAGGTGTCAGCAAGCCGTTTTGCTCGAAGCTGCCTCCGGGTACTACTGTTCATCCTCGCGATAGCGCGGCGAATGTATTCGGCTCTGGACAACTGGAGAAGCTTCGCGCACTGACCACTCGTTTTGAGCAGTTCGTCGGATAACGTGAGAGAAATGGTTTCCATAACGAGTTCCCGTAACCGTAAAGGATATCTTACGCGCCTCCCATTGGCCGGGGCGTATACTTATACAAATCCTTCCAATAGTGATCCAGCACTGCATCGTCGGCGCAGTCGAGACACTCAAGCTCCGGGTCGGACACCTCCAGCAAGCCCTTTTTGATTAAGGTTTCCGCATACGGTCCGCGATCGATCAGTTTGACCGGGCCGCGTTCTTCGGCCAGCCGTCTGCGCAGTTGTGCTGTGGCCGATTGATCGACCTCGTGCGTGACCGGGTCCAGGACGACGCCGTAATCCCGCTCGGCCCGCTCGGGCGAGACGAGCTTGCGGACCACATCCATACGAACGGCGTCGATGTCGCGTTCCAGGGGGTCGCCCCAGCCGCCGCCGCCTGGGGTAGTGAGGCGAATAATGTCTCCCGCTTTGACCGGAATGGCATCCCGGCTGAAGTAGACCGACTCTTCCTCCGGGGTGCCGGGGTTCTTGATGGACGAACTCGGCGCGCCCCACTTGCCGCCCTTGATACCCGTGCAGGCAAAGGCGGTCCGCTCCGTGACCGTCAGATAATACCCGTCAACCAATGTCCGTATCTCTTTCTCATAGCCCAGCCCGCCGCGATATTTCCCGGCTCCGCCCGAATCGGTCGCCAGACCAACGCGCAGGACTTCAACCGGGAAGCGCTGCTCAATGAATTCCGCCGGCAGGTTTTTGGAGTAGGGCACCAAGTCTACGGCGTCGGTGCCGTCCGCATACGGCCGCGCGCCCGAACCCGCCCCGAAAATCTCGCGCATCAGAAACAACTTGCCCTCAAAGTCCTGCCCGTACAGACCGTAGATCTGAATGTTCTGCATGTCGGCCACCACCTCGCCGTCAAAGGCTTTGGCCATGGCGACAGTATAGGCGCTGATCATGCGCAGCATACAGGTCATGCGACTCACCACCGGAGCCGGAAACTTCGGGCTCAGAATGGTCCCCTGTGGAATACGACAGCGAAACACCTGGGTCACGCCTTCGTTAATGATGATGCCGGGGATCTGCGCCTTGAAAAACGCACCGAGCCATTTGGAGTAATGACGGCCATCGACCGGCCAGTTGATCGGTCCTTTGGCCTGGGGACTGGTGCCGGCGAAATCCAGCACCATCTTGTCGGGGTACTTGCGCATGGTGATCTGGAGTTTGACCGGCTTGTCCAGGGTCAGGCCATCGTTCTCAATAAAATCCTCCCCGATGAACTCCCCATCCGGGAATAGGGGCAGGCCCTTCTCGCGCACGACCTCAGCGCAGCGGTCTAGGATTTCATAAAACGCGGCCTCTACCTCATTGCCGCCAAAGCGCTCGCATAATTCCGTCACCCGACGACGGATGACCTCATTCGCGCCAACAAAGGCGTCAATATCGCCCCGCAGGTCTTCGGGAAAACGACTGTTCCGCAGCAGGATATCGTACAGCCCTTCGTTGAGCTGACCCTTTTCGTACAGCTTGACGGGCGGACAGATGGTGCCCTCCTCGAAAATACTGGTCGAGGTGTTCGGCCAGGAGCCTGCCATACGGCCGCCCACATCGTTGACGTGGCCGAAAATCTGCGCAAAGCCAATCAGCCGTCCATCCCAAAAAATAGGAGTGACCACACAATAGTCCGGCAGATGACCGATCGTTCCGGCTGACTGATAGACATCGTTGTAGATGAACACATCGCCTTCATAAATGCGCTCGGCCGGAAACTTCATCCGAATCGGGTCGGCGGTGGCGGCCCAGGACACGCGCGAGACCGACAGGCAGTCGAGCGTATTGAGCGAGGCCCGATAGTCATGCTGTTCGCGGATAATGGTCGAACGGGCGGTCCGCTCAACCGCGGCTTCGGCTTCCATAATGGCGGCCTCAATTCCGCCGTCTACAATATCAACCAGGATCGGGTCCAGATTTTTTCTCAGCGCGTCGATGCGGCTGACAGCGGCGGGGTCCTGGGCAACCTGGCCGTACCGAAACGGGGCGTAGTCCTGAAAGGCGACGGCCTCATTGCCTTTGTCATAATAGGTTTGCGAAAACTGCTTGTGGTCGGCCATGCTGACACTCCGTAGAATGCGTTTCGTTATTGCGTGCGCTCAAGCCGTAGCGTCCCCCACTGGTCTACCCGGCCGCTCCAGCCCGGCTCCACAACCGTGGTCGCGTCGTACTGCTGGATGATGGCCGGGCCGCTCAGCTCGTTGCCCGTTTGCAGCGCCGACCGATCATACACCGGCGTATCCAGCGTGCTTTTGGAGAAATAGACCGTAGTCTGGCCCGTCCGGGCCTGCTCCGGACTCGTGCCTGCCGGTTGCGCTTGCGGCACGTGGGGGCGTTTGAGCAGCCCCAGCCCGGTGACACCCACGTTGACCAACTCGACCAGTTCTTTACCTGCATAGGAATAGCCGTAGAGGTCCTTATGGCTGGCGTGAAAAGCGACGATGGCGCGCTGAATATGGGTTTGAATGTCCGATGTTGCCGAATCAATTGGGAGGGGAATCCGAATCTCGTAGGCTTGGCCGGCGTAACGCATGTCCACAAAATGATCGAGCCGGGTCTCCTGGGTGAGCAAGCCTTCATCCTTCAGACGGGCGGTCACGCGGCGTTCAAGGTCCTGAATTTCAGCCGTAATACGGTCCACGTCCAGGCGATCCTCACGCTGGACATCCGTATGCACCAGGTCCACGCGGACATCAGTCAGCAGCAGGCCGTAGGCCGAAGTCACGCCTGGATTGGGTGGGATAATGACCTGCTGCATACCGAGCCAGTCGGCCAGATAGCAGGCGTGGAGCGGTCCTGCTCCGCCGAACGCGACCAGGGCATAGCTCCGTGGGTCGCGCCCGCGTTTTACCGAAACGGTCCGAATACCGGCAGCAATATTCTCAACAGCAATGCGCAGAATGCCTTCTGCCGCAGCGATCGTATCGAGTTTCAGGCCCGTGGCAAGTTCGGCTACAACCTGGGTCGCCTGACCGAGATTCAGAGAAACGCTTCCCCCGGCGATGGTGGGCGTGATGCGTCCCAGCACCAGATTGGCATCGGTCACCGTCGGCTGGCTGCCGCCCCGACCATAGCAGGCAGGCCCCGGATTCGCGCCTGCGCTGTCCGGCCCTACTTTCAGGCTCCGTCCGCCCGCCAACCAGGCAATCGACCCGCCGCCGGCCCCAACCGTATGTAGCTCGATCATGGGCGTTTTGAGGTCATAGATATCGACTTTTCCCTCCGTCAACATGCGCGGCTGGCCTCCTTCGACCAGGCAAATATCAGCCGAGGTGCCGCCCATATCAAAAGTGATAATGTCCTGGCTGCCGCTCAGCGTACCAAAATGGGTAGCGGCAATCACACCCGCGGCCGGGCCGGACAGGGCCGCGGCAATCGGCAAACGGGCGACCTCCTGGGCCTGGGCCAGTCCACCGCTTGAGCGCATGATGTAAAACGGTGCGCTAATGTCCTGTTCGCGTAAATGCTGTTCAATCCGGGTGTGATACGCGGACAGGAGGGGCATCAGGGCTGTGTTCAAGCAGGTTGTATTGGTCCGTTCGTACTCGCGGTATTCGCGCAGGATGTCTGACGAGATGGAAATAAAGCAGTCCGGATACACCTCGTGGATAATGCGCCGGACTTCTTCCTCGTGCGCCGGATTGCGATAGGAGTGCAGTAACGAAACGGCCACGGCCTGAGTGCCGCGCGCTTTGAAGTCCTCAGCAATAGCCGCCACTTCGTCCCGGTCCAACTCCTGGGTGACCGTGCCCCGCACGTCCATCCGGGCGCTGATTTCACGGATGCGTTCGAGCGGCACCACGCGTGGCGGTTTAATCCACCAAGTGATATCACCAAATTCTCCGGGGACGGTCTGGCGGGCGCACTCCAGGGCTTCCCGGTAGCCTGCGGTGATTATCAAGCCGAGTTCTGAATACTTGCGCTCCAGGATAGCGTTAGTGGCAACAGTCGTGCCGTGAAAAACCGCGTTGACCTCGTGGGCATCAATCCCCCCGTGCTGAGTGATATGCTCAAGGCCGTTCACAAAGCCCTGGGCAGGGTCGTCCGGCGTGCTGCGTACCTTTGCCAAATGCAGCGTCCCGCTCCTCTCTTCGAGCGCAACAACATCAGTAAACGTCCCACCAATGTCTACCGCTAACCGCCAGGTCATACTGTCCCTCCTTGAGGCTAATGTAGGGTGCATGGCTGGACCTGTCTACAGAGAAAGGGCGAGGTGTTACGTCTTTTGCGCCGAACGTAGCGTCATAATTGCAATCTCCGGCGGAATCCCCAGCCGCATAGGATAGCCGTAGAACCCGACACACCGAGTGACAAACATCTGCATGTCCGCACGACGATACAGCCCCTGATCGGGAATGCCGAGCAGGCCGACAACGCTCAGTGCCCGGTTTTTGCCCAGTTGAATGCCGGCGTGTCCGCCGTGGGTATGTCCGGACAACACCAAGTCGGCACAGCGCGCCGGCAGAGTGACAAAGGCGCGCGGGTCGTGGTTGAGCAGAATACGTGGAACCGGCCGCCGTGGACCCCAGGAACTGATGATACGATCGTAGAGCGCGGCCCGCTCAAAGCGTTGGAAGAGGAAGTCCAGGCCAGCGAGTTCCAGGGGCTGTCCATCAATCGAAAGGGCGACAACCCGGTTGCGTAAGGTGGTCACGCCGGCCTGGCGTAAATACCGGACAAGGCGGTGAGGATTGTCGAAGTCATGGTTGCCCAAACAGGCCCACTGGCCGTACGGTGCGTTGATCCGGGCCAACGCTTCGTACAGCGGCAGGTCAAAATCGCCGGTCCGATGCGTCAGAAAGTCTCCGGTATGCAGCACGATGTCGGGTCTGGCTGCGTTTGTCAGCGCAGCAACGTGGAGCAGCTTGGGACGATCCATTTCCCCGCCAACATGGATGTCCGACAAATGGGCGATCCGCAGCCCGTCGAGCGCCGTGGGCCAGGCGGGCAGGACGAGGTCTCGTTCCTCAACCTGAAAATCATAGGTGAGCTTGACGCTCGACAGGGAAAAGAAAAATGGTGCCCCTGCCCCCAGCAGACCGAGCTGCTGCATGAATTGCCGCCGCTCGGGGGAGGGCAGACTATCGTGTTGGGCGTGCCGGGCCTTTTGTCGTATGCACCATGCTCTCCCGCGCCGTGCCAATTGAACGAATCCTCGAATAATGCCAAGACCGGCATAACCAAACAAGAGGAGGCCATAGGCGCTATACCACAGAGCGCCGACCCAGGAGATACCAGGCGCGTGCAGGAACGGGAGAGGACTACCGGACCGGGCAGTCAGAATCTGCGCCGCCATAATGGCATCGAACATCATTCCGACCACGCTGAAGAGCGCGAGCGACAGGGAAGAAGGCCCAAGCAGGCTGACGCAATGAGTGTGTAAACGTTGCCGGGCATACGAGAAGGGCATGATGGCAATCGGCACCATGGCGATCAAATACACCGCTCGCCAGGTGACCCACAGCCACATGGCACAGGCTGCCAAGAGCAGAAAGAGGTTGAGGCAGATATGCCAGACGGATTGCGCACGGTGGCTGGCCAGGGTGTTGAGTCGAGCGTGAATGGACATAGAGATAAACAGTTCAGTCTACCGGACAGGAGTCCGCCTCAAAGTCAGCGTGCCAAACCGATCGACCGTGACCTGGCCGTCCGGCGGAATGAGTGTGGTGGCATCGTACTGTTCAATAACTGCCGGGCCAATGAGAGTAGCTCCCGCCCCCAAGTGCGTCCGCGCATAGACCGGACAGGTCTGAAAGCCGCGCGATTCAAAAAAGAAGACCGAGCGCGTGTCTATCGGCTGAATGGGGCCGGTCTGTTCGGCAATCGTGGGCAGCCCCGGCTTTGGCTGCGTCGCAATGGCAGTTATCCGTAGGGTAGACAGGCTGACCTCTTTTCGGCCCTGAAACGAAAAGCCGCAGAGCTGCTCGTGCTTATGATGAAACCAGGCGATTGCCTGCTGGAGAATATCGCTGGTAAGCCCGCCCTGAGGAAGGTCGATAGTGAGCTGGGTTGACATATCGACATAGTGAAAATCCACCGACCACCTGAACTGCCTGGCTGCGTCCGGTAGGTGTTGCTGGCTCAAGGTAGCCTGAGCCTGGTGTTCGAGCTGCGTAAAGTGGTGAGTCAACCGCTGGGGATCAAGCGCAGAGGCGTCGGGTGGAGCAGGGGCAGCACCATCCTCCCGGATATCGGCGCAGAACAGGCCGAAGGGCGCGGCAAACCCCGGCTGAGCTGGAATCACGACTGTTGGTATACCGAGCAACGCGGCAAGATCGGCGGCGTGCAGCGGACCGGCTCCGCCTCCAGCCATCAAAACCGCCTCCCGAGGATCAAGGCCGCGCCGCGTACACACGCGCCGGATGGCTCCACACATGGTGTGATTGACCAATTGGACGATGTCTTGGGCGGTTTCTGTCGCGCTTTTGCGGCGCGACTGTCCGAAGACAAAGAGCGCTTTTTCGGCCGCTTCCTGTGAAAGAGGAAGAGCCCCGTCAAGCAGAGACGCGGGCAGACGATGCAGCAGGAGATTGGCATCGGTGACCGTCACCTGTGTCCCGCCTTTGTCATAACAGACCGGACCGGGGTCGGCGCCAGCGCTGAGCGGACCAACGCGCCAGCGTGTATCCGGGTCCACCTGGACAATGGAACCACCGCCCGCCCCAATGGAGGTGATATCGACCATAGGCGTGCGGAGCGGATATCCGCTGACCTGGCCGTGCGTGGTGAGCACGGGCTGCCCGGCCTGGACGAGGGCGATATCGGTTGAGGTGCCGCCCATATCAAACGTAACCAAGTCGGGAAACCCGCTTGCGGCTCCAACGCGGGCCATAGCGACTGCCGCTGCACTGGGCCCCGAGGAAACGGTTGTCAAAGGCCGCTGACTGACACGCGCTCCGCTGTGCAGCCCGCCGGACGACTGCATGATCAGCGGCGGCCGGTGCAGGCCACTCTCCTCCATGCTGTGTCTGACCCGATTGAGATGCGTTTCCAGCAATGACTGGAGGGCCGCGTTCAGACAGGTGGCTACGGTGCGCTCATACTCGCGCTGTTCGGGCAGGACGTCGGACGAGAGCCGCACATGCAACGAGGGATCTTCCGCGAGCAGCAGCGCTCTCAGCCGTCTTTCCGGTTCAGGGTTGCGAACGCTGTGTAAGAGCGAGACGGCGAGGGTTTTCAGGTTTTGGGTATGACCCCACGCCACGATTGTCCGTACCTCTTGTGCGGAAATGGGTATTTGTACATTCCCCTGGGCATCAAGACGTTCAGTCACCTCGTGGATATCCTCAAGCGGCACCACTGGCCGAGAAGCAAGGGGCGAAGGGGACCCGTCATCTCGCTCTTGTTGGGGCTGGTTTAACGCCAAAATATGGCGGAAGCCCGCGGTGATGAGCAGGCCGACCCGCGGGAGGCTGTGTTGGAGTAAGGCATTCGTGGCCAGCGTCGTGCTGTAGAGGAGCGCGCTCGGACGCAGATTCTGCGTGTGGAGGACGGCAAAAGCCGCCTGAAGACTCTCGGCCGGATCAGCGGCGGACGGGATTTTCCTGTGAAAGACGGGGCTGCCTTCGTCATGGACGAGGACGTCAGTGAACGTCCCCCCAATATCGATGCCAACGGTTGGAGTCATTTGCGTACAGGACAGTCGTGCCGCTCTGTCCCTTGTGACCCCGCTGCACGAGAGAGGACACCCTGGGAAAGCAGATGCGCTCTAGTCAGCAAAGCGAGGCATGACCTTGTTGGCGAACAGGTCAAGCGAACTGAGCACCTGTTCACGCTCGTGAATCCCCTGCTGGATGAGGAGAAAACACTCCTTGATGGGAAATTTCTTGCTGGCTGCTTCAATACGGCGAGAGATCGTATCCGGGTCGCCAACCAATAGCTCAGGATGTCCCTGGCCGAACGGAGTAAACCAGGTATCCCACATCCACATGGGGTCGGTCAGCCATTCCTGAGCCGTCGAGGTGTTTTGATGGCAGATCATGGCGCCGCCCCAGGCGGCCTCGTCTCCGGGCTGAACATCATGCCCGTGTTTCAGCGCCTCGTCGCGATAGCCGGACCACAGCCGTTGACAGAAATCGAGGTCCGAGGCCAGGACAATCGGCTTGCCTCCGTAGCGTGCCCAGAAGAGTGCGGTGCGCATGCTATGGGTGAAACCGCCGTAGATGGGCGGGTGCGGGTCCTGGTACGGTTTAGGCGCAATACCAATCTCGCGAATGCGCATATCCGCATCCACGCCCGCTCCATAGTGCGTATACACCCCTTGCTGGTGCGGATTGACAAAGTCCTCAGGCGGAATCGTCCAGTATTTGCCCTGATAGCTGAAGGTGTCTTCTTTCAGAGCGGTGAGCACCACTTCGACGAACTCACGAAAATATTCGCGGTTCATATTGTCGTCTTCCGAATTGCGATTCCATTCGCCGACGGCGTTCAGGTCGGGACGGATCCGAAAATTATGTACCCAACGCGCCTGGTAGCCTCGCACCATGCCGACCGCCAGGCGGCCTTTGAGCATGTGGTCGAGGGTCGCAATATACTCTGCCGTGCGAACAGGATTATGCGTCGGCGCAACCCAGCCGACCATATTCACGCGGAGTTTTTGACTATGCTGGCCAATCCACATGGACAATAAGCCTGGCTCATTACTGGCCTCAAAGCCTTCGATTTGCAGATGATGTTCGGGGTGCCCAAAGCCGGCGTAGCCCACCTCGTCCGCAAACTGGACATACTCCGCCACTTCACTCAGCATGCGCTGGTAGAGCTCGGGCCGCTTACCCGCCATGCCCGCTTCGAGTTCGTGACGACGGCCTAGGGTGGCATAGATGAAAAGGTGAAACTTCATGTGACAAACTCCCGTCTAGTCGAGCCGGTACCGTGCTGGGTCGCTATGCTATCGGGTCTGCCAGAGAATGTGAAGTGCAATACGGAGCGAGCACCCTCCGCTCCGGTGAGACCAGGGCCACGACAACGTGGGCGCGACTATGACTCGGACACGGGCGAGGCGACGGCCGGGACCGGCGGAAAGCTCCCTGCGTTTGTGTCAGGCGCCGGGGCAGGATCGTCCGTGATGGGGAGTTCCACCCGGACCTCGGTGCCGCGACCGTGCTGGCTTTGCACCGAGAAACGTCCGCCACAGGAGACGGCCTGTTCGCGCATATAGAGCAGGCCGTAATGGCCAGGAATGGACTGTTCCGGCTGAAAACCCTGCCCATCATCTTTAATCATCAGGGACACGCCCTTCTGCTCAAAGGTCAGGGCAATCTGTACATGCTTGGCTTTGGCGTGTCGCTGGACATTGTGGAGGGCTTCCTGGGTAATGCGAAAGAGCGTGCGGCTGGTTTGGGTCGGAAGGGGCCGGTCCCCGTCATCGGCCTGCATGACCACCTCAAAGGGTTCGTGTTCCTGCAGGTCGGTCACATAGGCCCGGAGTGCCTGCACAAGGCCGAAGTCTTCAAGCACCGGCGGCAACAATCCGTTGGTAAACTGACGGACGAGCACGGAGATCGCATCCAGTTCAGCGACAAGCTTGCTAAAGCGCTCACGACCCGCTGGAGCCTGTTGCAGGACGAATCCCTGAAAGCCGTGAAAATCCTGGAAAACGCAAAAGAGCCGTTCTTCTATCTGGTGATGCCATTCGCTGACAATGCGCTGGCGTTCTTCTTCTTGCGCGTTGAGCACGGCGTGGAGAAGACCACGCAGTTCCCTCACCGACCGACGGGCCTCAGCAAGTGTGTAGGCGCGCTGCACGACAGGGAGAGCATATTGCGCAATGTCCGTGAGAACCTCGCTGTCTTGGGGACGAAAGCCGCCGTGTTGATTTCTATCAGACAGAAGAAAACAGCCGAGTAACGAGTCATTGCCAAGCGGATGGATAAGGAGATGTCGCTGTGCCAGTTCTTTTTCAGAGAGCGCTTGCAAGCGCGCATAAATATCCTGTGAGGTATTGAGGACGTTGAGACCAAGGTTGAGAGCCGCCCGTAGGGCACCGCCTTTGGCAAAGGAACGGTCCCACGTAGAAGGGGCAAGCATCGGAAAAGACCCTGCCGTTTTGACCTTGACACACGCCTGGGTGTCCGGGGCAAGAAGAACAACGCACACACCGCGGCAGGGAATACGTCGCAACACTTCCTCAACCAACTGTTGGAGGAGCGGGTCAATTTCCAAGAGCGCGAGTTTCTCTTGAAGGGTCTCGATTTGATTGGCGTGCTGAGGGTCTGGAGCCGCTTTCGGAAGGCTGCCCTGCGAGAGGCGTTGTGCAGAAAAAAGGCCTCCCAGACCGGCAATGCCAAAAAGCAGGGCACAGCGAAAGGCGAGGCTGGAGTAGAGCTCAGGAATTGAGGCGGACGCTGGTGGAACAAGGAAGAGCAGCAGCCCTGAGGCTGCACTCGTAGCGAGTGCCATACCGAAGCCTGCCTGCCAGCCAAAGCGGAGCGTTGCGATCAGGGTGAGTCCATACAAATAGACAGACAGCGGGCTCAACAGGCCGCCACTGAGGCCACACAACACGGCGACAAAGACCACATCACTCAGCCCAATGGGAAACGGTAACGGCGTCCCTTTATAGTGACGATAGGCAGAATATTGACCGAAGAAACAATACAGGACGCTGCCGAGAAGACAGTATTGTGTAACGGTTTGGAAGAGGGCAGGCGGATTGAACCAGAGAACTCCGACTCCGACCCCTAATGCAAGCCAGCGCAGCCGGGCCAGAATTTTCTCGCTCGGCGTGTGGTGGGCTATCGTCCCTTGTAGGGGAGGAGCCCAGAACGCACTAGATATTGTTGCCATAGGGACATGTGTACCATACCGGCTATTGTGTCATATTGTCCACTGTTCGCGGAAAATATGGGTCCATGTGAGCATACCGGGCGAGATATATTTGACGAATGCGGAGGAGGTCGGCTATAGGTCGTGTCAGCGTATTGTACACGACAGAAAGGAGACCGTTATGCTGCTGATGTTCAAAGCGAGGATTAACAAGCCTGCCGATATGTCAAACAAAGACTTTTATACTGTCTGGCGGAAAGAGTCCGAGGCCGCCCTGGGGGCGAAGGAGGCCGGCGTTATTCAAGGGATTTGGAAGGTTGCGGGCAAACCCGAGGTGGTGGTGATCATGGATGTGGAGTCAGGCGATATGCTTGACCAGGCGATCAATGCGCTACCGATCTGGGAGCTTGGCTACGCGCATATCGTATCAGACGTTGAAATGCTGCCCCTGCGCCCGTACGAAAACTGGGCCGAAGATTTGAAGACCTTGTCCCAAGGTTAGACCGTATGTCTTCCCACTCTATTTTGCTCAGCCCTTTTGTTTCACCTCAACTCCGGCAAGTTGTTCCAGGACTCTGACTAAGGCTTGTGTTCCCTCGTCTCCGGCCCCTTGGCTTTCGAGGGGATTTATATACCTAAGTACCTAAGGGGTATATAACCGGGGCATGAGTACCCCGCTGTCGTTGGTTGAGTTCCTCAAGCGGTTTCCAGACGCCGCCGCTGCTGAGGCCTGGTTCATCAAACAGCGCTGGCCCGACGGGGTGAGGTGTCCCCGGTGCGCCTCCCCCCACATCACCGCCCGTCCCACCCGCCGCCCGGCGCCCTTTCGGTGTCGGGCCTGCCACAAAGACTTCTCCGTCAAGACCGACAGCATCATGCACGGCTCGCAGCTCGGCTGCCGGATGTGGCTGCTCGCGGCCTTTCTGCTCTTGGAGTCCACCAAGGGCGTATCGAGCGTGCGGCTCGGGCGGTTGCTCGGCGTCACGCAGAAGACCGCGTGGTATCTGGCGCACCGGATACGGGACGCCTGGGCCGAGGGTGCGCTAGAGGCATTTGCGGGGCCGGTCGAAGTCGATGAGACGTATATCGGCGGGCGAGAGAAAAACAAGCACGGGAACAAGAAGATTCCCGGTGCGACCGGGGGAGTCGGGAAAACCCCGGTGGTGGGCATGAAGGACCGGGCGACGGGACAGGTGCGCGCGACGGTGCTCCCCACCCCTAGCCGCGAGTGTTTGCACGCTTTCATTACGCCCCGCATTCAGCGCGGGGCGCGCGTCTACACCGACGAGCTTGTGGCCTACGAGACCTATCCCAACCACCATACGGTCCAGCACCGTATCAAGCAGTACGTGGCCGAAGACGGGGAGGTCCACACCAACGGCATTGAGAGCTTTTGGGCCATCCTGAAACGGGGCATTATCGGCGTCTATCATCAGGTCAGCCCGAAACATCTCGGGCGCTATGTGGCCGAGTGCACCGGCCGCTTTAACGACCGGTTGCGCCCGGTCGGTGAACGGCTGGGGCGCCTCGCGGGGCAAATGTTCGGGCGACGGTTGACCTCCGCCGCACTAACCGCGTAGGGTAGACCTATGGCGAAAAAAAGTGCGCGGCGGAAAGAAGAGTTACGGTTTCAGAAGCAGCAATTCCCGCACCAGCGCCATGCGGTCCCTCCGGGTATTCCCCTCATATCGCTCATACTCATACGTCCCGGCAGGGGGAAACCTCCACCCCCGCCCCTCAGCATCGTTCTTGATATCGACAGCCAAGCGAATGAGTAACGGGCGGCCCTCTGCGTCCTGTTGATTGATGTTGACACGATCCTGAGCGAGGCAGGAACGCACATGGGCCACAGTGGTCAGATGATGAAACCATTCTTCGTCCCAGTCTGCACAGTAGGGGCGTGCTGGGCCAGCCCAGGCGGAGAGGGCGAGCGTGAGACAGGCAAGGAGGGCGCTCCCCCAGAAGAGCAGGGCTTTCCAGTGATACTGCAGATGCCACCTCGTCGTGGTCCAGTTCGACCTGACATTCCTCCTCCTCGAATGGTTATGGGTGCGACCCGGCGGGCGTGCCGGGCCGTGTCCACTATCCACGCGACACGCGAGGTGAGCCCTACCTATTCACTGCGCCTCCGGTAGCGACTCCTGAGTCGGCATGCGATTATGCTATTCAGCAGGCGACCCGACGAGCGGGTAGCGCAATAGTGGACGGGTCGGAGATAGAACAATTAGGGGATATTTCCCGCAGTGGGACAGAAAAAAGCCAGCACAAGAAGCCTGTTATGCCGAAGAAGTCATCACGGAAGAGGAAATCTCCCACCCCGCTGGGGTTTCCTGACCGCATCCCGGATACGCTGGAGAATGTCACCAAGAGCTTTTTTCAGCGGCCTAAGAACCAACCGTGGCCGCACCTGAAGAAATCCACAGAGCCGACTGAGGAGCGGCTTGGGTAGTGGAGCGGACGCCATGCGACCCGGTCAATGGGTAGCTAGGTATATAAATCCCCTTTCAAGGGCATGAAAGAGATGGTGGACGAGGCTTGTGGCGGGCAGGGAGAGTTTCAGCCGGTCGGCCTCTTGCAACACGAGCCGCAGGTCTTTTTGTTGCAGCTTGACCATAAAACCAGGGGCAAAGTCTCGCTCCAGAACACGGGGGGCGAGGTTCGAAAGCTGCCAGGAACCTGCGGCCCCGCCCCGAATGGCGTGTTGCATTTTCTTCAGGTCCAGTCCGGCTTTCGCGCCAAAAATCAAGGCTTCACTCATCGCCAGATTGGTCACCGCTACCGCGATCTGGTTGCACAATTTGGTGAGTTGGCCCGCACCGCTCTGACCGACATGAACGATGTTTTTCCCCAGCGTTTCGAAGAGGGGCACGCACCGATTGAAGACTGCCTCCTCTCCGCCAACCATGATAGAGAGCGTTCCCGCAATGGCCCCTCCCTCCCCGCCACTGACCGGGGCGTCGAGCATAGACGCGCCTTTTTCTTGAACGATGCTCGCGATTTCCCGGGTTGCCGTGGGAGAGATAGTGCTCATGTCAATAACAATAGTGTCTTGCGTAATGGTGTGTACAACGCCGTTTTCTCCGAGGAGCACCTGCTGCACATCGGGGGTGTCCGTGACGATGGTCACAATGATGTCTGCATTTGCTGCCACGTCTCGGGGTGATGCTGCGGCGACGGCTCCTGCCGCGACTAATTCTTCAACAGGCCCGTTGCTCCGATTATAAACGGTCAACGGGTAGCCTGCTTTGCGGAGATTCCGAGCCATAGGCTTGCCCATAATTCCCAGTCCGATGAAGCCAATCCGTTCCATATCGTACCCCCTCTCTCTATCCTGTGAAACCTGTTTGCGACAGGACTCCCTGAAAAACTGAACAACAATCCGTGTGAAGCGTATACAAAAAAAGGACACTCATTTCAGAGTATCCTTTTTCCTGCGTGTCGAGTGCGTCGGCGCGCCAGTCTTACGAAACGTCCTGTGTTTCCTCAACGTCGTCCAGATCATTGAGCAGTTCCTCACCATTGCCTGCCACCTGCCCCGTATCCTGTGAGGCCGAGGACCGTTTTGCGCGACCGCGTATCGGCATCCGATTACGGACTTCACGCCAGTGAAAACTACTCGGCGGACTCTGGAGCCGTTCAAAGCTTGCCAGCAGCAAGTCTTTGCTATCTGCTCGCCCAAAGCAATGATCGCCAATCCACATTTCCCAGCCGGGACGGATGCTCCCATCCGGTCCGGTCAGGTCTCGCTTCACAAAAACCGGAGATGCCGCGGCCAGTGACGATTCCTCTCCGAGCTCCTGGTCGGACGCTTGGGGAGGGGTAACCGGAGGAGCGACTGGCTCTGGTGGGGGAGGGGGAGTGGGGGGAGACTCGGTTTTCACCTCAGCAGGCTCCGGAGGAAGTTTCTTGGCGGCTGCTGGGGTCGGTGTTTTTTTCTTAGCGGCTGTTTTGCTCTTTTTCGCGACTGTTTTTTGTTTGGCCACGGTTCTGACCGACTTTTTTACTGGTTTTTTTGCAGATTTCGCCGTCGTCATACTTTTCGTCTTCTTGGCAGGCTTTGCAGACGGGCGACTCTTCATGGTGGGCTCCTCTCGGCTGTCGGTCCAGAGTTCCATTTTCCCCGGGGAAATTCAATCCCCTCCCTGCCCGGAGCCCTGTACTGGAGCGGTTTTTCTCGGTCAGAATGGATGACGCAAGGGTCATTCCGGTCGATGGAGGGGGGTCGCTCTGACGTAGGTGCCGCTTTTTCCACCACTCTTGTGTTTGAGGCTGATGTCCGAGATGACCATGTCCTTTTCCACAGCCTTACACATGTCATAGATGGTCAGTGCGGTGACGGAAACCGCAGTCAGGGCTTCCATTTCCACGCCGGTTTGTCCGTTGACTTTGACCCGCGCCTCAATATCAATGCGGCCGCTTTCTTCGTCCGGCATACATTCAACCCTCACCGAGGAGATGAGCAGTGGGTGACACAGCGGGATGAGTTCCGGCGTTTTCTTGGCTGCCATGATACCAGCGACACGGGCGACCGCGAGGGTATCACCTTTGGGTATCTGACCCGTTGTAATGAGTCGTAGCGTATCCGGGCGCATATGGACAGTACCGGTCGCTATGGCCTCCCGCTCGGTCGCGGATTTCGCCCCCACATCGACCATCCGAGCTCGACCCTGGAGGTCAGTATGACTCAGTTTTTTCATGCTGGCGCCTACCCAAACCGGAGCATCTGATCCGCCCGGAGCAGCTTGGCCTGAATCGGAATCTGGTGGGGACACGCGCTTTCGCACGGGGCCCGACAGTCGACACATTGAGAGGCGTTCCGGGCGGATGGAAGCTTGGCGTATTCTTCCATGCCGACCCGCTGCTGGCCGTAGTTTTCATAATACATGGCGTAGCGCAGGACATCATCAATCGGAACATCGGACGGACAGGAGGACAAGCACTCGCCACAGCCCGGCGGACAATAGTCATTCGCAACGAGCCGGTCGTATTTTTCGAGCAACGCCAGGTCGGCCTGCTGAAACGGCTGCCCGGAGGCGTGCAGGTATTCGTCGATGTGATGAAATGAGCCGATCGTGACCACAAGACCGCTCACGTCAGGATTGGAGAGCACCCACTTAAAGGCTGCCTGAGCGAACGATTCCCGTTCGGTTGGGGTAAAGTCCGACAATGCGCTATGACGAGCCCCCTTGAGGGTCTTCATGGCTACCACGCCGACACCTTTCCGCTTGGCATCGTGAAAAATATTCGTCAGCTCGGGCCAGTTGCGAAAATTATAGGCGACCATGATGACATCGAAGCGGTCGCTGTCCACAGCGTGACGCATGACCGATTCGAGCCGCGGGGTATGGGATGAGACACCGAGAAAACGGAGTTTTCCCTGCTCTTTGAGTCGATCAAAGGCCTCGTGGATGTTCGGATTCATGAGCCGCTCGATGGAATTGCAGGCATGAATATGGGCCAGATCAAGATAGTCGGTGCCGATTCGCCGGAGACTGGCTTCAACCGCAGCCATCACATCCTTGACCGGAGTCGTATCGCTCAGATGGCCCTGTGTCGTACAAAACTTGGAGACGATAAAGAGTTTATCGCGCTGATAGCCTTGAATACCTTGACCCAGGGTTTTTTCCGACCCGGCCCGCGAATAATCCGGAGACGTATCAAAATAATTGATGCCCCGATCAATGGCCCGCCGCACAACATCCGCGTTGTCGAGCCCGGCGCAGCCGAACGAGATATCCGACATCTCCATTCCCGTCCGGCCCAGTTGCCGATAGCTGCGAACCCGGGCCTCCTGCCAGTCCGGACTTTTTTCCTCCGCTTCGGTTTCAGGCTGGCTCAACAGAAACAGTTGGGTTTTATACTCACAACCGGCTGCCAGCGCCGCGCCGCCGCCGACCGCACCCAGTGCGGCATTTCTCAGAAACGTGCGCCGACTCGTCGGCGGCCTGACCTGCTCGTCCTGCTGGGGAGAGAGGTGAACCTGGGACTGTTGCTTACGCATGGCAGACGGCCTCCTTTTTTCGCGTGGTCATGGACAGGCGGCGCAGGACTTCCTGGCCCCAGACAAAAGCGTGCCCGGATTCAGGCCAGCTCCACCCGGTGAATCGTTCCTTCTCTCGTCTGAGTATCAAACAGCGCATAGGCTCCCCGCCGGTCTCGGTCTCGTGGCTGCGAACACGAGCCCGGATTAATGACCACCACATCGCCAGCCTGGTGGACCAGCGGAACATGGGTGTGTCCGAAGCAGACCATATGATAGGGCAGGGCGGCGAACTCGTCCAAGCGCTTGCTGCCCGGATAAATATATTCCTCATAGGGCTCCCACGGGCTGGCGTGGACCATGAGAATCCGTAGGCCATCGCACTCAAACTCCCGGTTGAGAGGGGCGTTTGCCAGAAAGGCGAGCGACGCTGCCGAGAAGGCTTCCTGGCATTTTTTCAGATAGGCGGGGTTACGGCCGCCAAAAAGAACGACCTCGTGATTGCCTTGAATGCAGTGCACGCCCGCCTCTTGCAGCAGCGAGACTGTGTCCGGGCAGAAACGGTATTCACTCACCGCGTCTCCGGGACATAACAATAAGTCGGTCGCGGGCATGTCGTTGAGCACGCGCCGGAGGGCCGGCGCGTCGGCGTGGATATCGGAGACAATGCCAATTTTCATAACGATAGTCGTAGTCTTTTGAGTCGTTGAGTCAATGTGTAGTGTTTGCTCGGCGCTCATGCAAGAGGGACGATAACGCGCTGCCCGCTATGCGACGCTTTGCTCCTCTATCCGCTCATCCGCCAGCAGCAGGCCGTCAAGCGTCACGTCCAGACCACACGCCCGTGCCAGGACCGCCAGCAGGAGGTCGCTGACGACCCGCTCTTCCCCCTGTCGGTCTCGTGCGCCTTTGATCAGCATGCACGAATAGACCCGGGTTTCCGCCGCGGTACTGATGCCAAGGTGCGCGCGATGCGCCCCCTTTTTGCGTCGGTCCGTCGCCAGCGTAGCGGTGCAGGCGACGCCAACCACAGGGTCCTCCACAGCGTGCAGGGCAACTGCCCGTTTATAGGCGGCTCGTGCCAAGGCCGCCGCGGTTTCCACGCTCACGACCTGGTCTGGGCTGGCTCCCAGAAATTCGACAAGCGCGGCTTCACTATAGGGGACGACCACTTCAAGCACAGTCCGAGAGGCACCCGGAACAGCCAGCAGGTCTGCGATCGCTTGCGTTCCGCCACCTGTCACCACAAGCATGGCCCTGAGAGAGCTGGCATGGATCTGGGCGATGCGTGCGGTGTGAACGGCTGCCATGTTTAGGCTTCTATGATGGCCCGCGCCTCGTCCGGCGTCGCCACCTCGTGGTCCATAGCGGTAATGGTTGCCACGGCACGCTCGACAAGTCGCGGGTTTGTGGGCTGTCCCTCCTGCGCATAATGGTAGTCTTCCAGGCCAAGCCGGACATGGCCGCCCAGGCTGACGATCTGCGGGATAAACGGAAGATTATCTCCGCCGAGCGTAGCCGCAAACCAATTGCAGCGCACGCCGTGCAGCATGTCCAAATAGGCTTCCAGGCTCTTGAGCGAAGGGGGCAGTCCAAACGGCAACTCCGGTCCGCCAAAATAAAACTTGAGCAACAACGGTTCGGTCAGCAGGCCCTGGTCAAGAAAGACCAGCACGGCCCGTAGAAAGCTGGGGTCAAAAATCTGGAGGGTCGGTCTCACCCCGCACGCCCGCGACTGTTCCAGAAAATACCGATTGGCATCATACGAATTCTGATAGATGAAATTCCCGCCTGAGAGCGTTTTTGTGTGCGCGTCATACGAAACCAGGTTGACCGAGCCAGGATCAGCCCAACCCAGGTCCGGTTTTGTGGCCGGGTCTTTGGCGAGTTCCAGAAAATGGGCAAAGCGTTCAACCGGATCGTCGCCAAACGGAAACGTGGGCCAGAGAATGGGATTGCACTGTTCGCGCGTCCGCCTGAACACCTCGCTGTAATACCCCACGTCCTGCACCCATTCGCCCGTGTCCGGATTCCTGACATGAAAATGAACCGCCGCCGCCCCGGCCTGACAGGTCGCGATGGCATCCTTGGCGATATCTTCCGGGCTGTAGGCAATATGGGGATTCCGGGCTTTATCGGAATTGCCGTTGATGGCTGCCTCAATCATGATCTTGGCCATAATCCCTCCTTTTGGTCGTCTATTTCACCCCTGATGGTCTGAGAGTCGCACCCGGACCCCGCGTGCGTCCAGGAAACGCTTGCACTCCTGAATGGAGTGTTCCTGATAGTGGAAAATCGAGGCGGCCAGCGCGGCGTCGGCTTTACCCGCGGTGAGACCCTCGTAGATATGCTGCAAATTCCCCACACCGCCCGAAGCAATGACCGGAATCGTCACCGCTTCTGAGATCGCGCCAGTGAGCGCGATATCATAGCCAGCCTTGGTGCCGTCTCGGTCCATACTGGTCAGCAGGAGTTCACCCGAGCCATAGGCTTCCATCCGCTGCGCCCATTCGACGGCGTCAATGCCGGTCGGGGTGCGTCCGCCATGAATAAAGACCTCCCAACCGGACGGCTCGGACGCCGACCTCCGCTTGGCATCAATCGCTACCACGATGCACTGGCTCCCAAAGCGTTCGGCCGCTTCTTTGACAAACTCAGGCCGGTTGACTGCCGCGGTGTTGATGGAGACTTTATCTGCACCGGCATTAAGCAGGTCACGAATATCCTGGTTCTCCCGCACCCCGCCCCCAACGGTCAGCGGCATGAAAGCGGTTTCCGCCGTTTTTCGGACAACATCGAGAATAATCCGCCGCCGTTCGTGCGAGGCCGTAATATCGAGAAACGTCAGCTCGTCCGCACCCTCTGCGTCATACCGCTGCGCGACTTCAACCGGGTCTCCGGCATCACGCAAATCGACAAAATTCACCCCCTTCACCACGCGACCTTCTTTCACGTCCAGGCACGGAATAATGCGTTTGCTCAGCATGCGCGCAGTGTCAGGCGTTTCCGGAAAACTGTCAAGAGAGGCGGACGCGTTCAACTGACTCGACCCTGGACAGACGGCACTGAGGAGACTGGGGAAGCGGCGAGGTCTGGCTGCGCTGGCGCGGGCGGCGGTGTGGTGTGGGCCTGCGCTTCTTCGGCAGCGCTGTCTTCGGCCCAGATGATATTCCGATAGTCGAGCCGCCGCGAACCGATGATATTGAATTTAATCGCATGGAAATAGGGCGACAGGTCGAAGTCGCGCGGGGTAATCAGGGTTGGGTGCCGCCGCCGAAAGACCGGCCGGCCGCGAGTGTCCTGTTCCTTGGCAAAGAAGCGGCGGTAAAAGGGTGGCTGCGTTTCCTGAGCGTCGGGAGTGGACTCGACGTGGGGCAGAATGGGAAAGCGGACTTTGCCAAAGGCCGAGGCAATCATACTGGAGCAGATGACCTGGGTTGGCAGCCCGCTCCCAAAATGGAGCGCCCGTCGGCGAAACCGGCGCGGGACCAGACTGACCGGCAGGAAATAGCGTGCCAGGTCAAGGATATTCTGGAGATCATAAGTATAGCCGAGTTGACTGATCACATCGTCCAAGATCACTTGGCAGTCCTGAGGCTGGAGGTTGTGGGGGCGGCACAGGCGGATATTGTACTCGACGTACTTCGACAGCGAGGACAGCACGACCCCTTCCTCAACCAGGGCTTCCACCAACAGGAATCGGGCGTCGTCGCCAAAAGCGGTCCGGATCTGCTCCGCCAGCGGATGGTTGCCGCGAATCAACTCGTCGCCAATATAGATGGCCGAGTGCGACCAGGAACTCTGGGTGAGATATTTAACGACCTCGCTAATGCGCTGAGAGCCCTCCACCAGCAGGATGTCTCCTTTGCGTATCTGGCTCTTGAGCGCATCCAGGCTATTCGGAAAACGAACCGCATAGTTCTTGAGGGGTTTGGTGAGCAGGGCGACGAACTGCTTGATGATCGCTTGGCGGAGGCGCTGAAGTGGCTGAAATGTAGGTATCGCTTGTGCCATCCCCTGCGTTCCCTTTCCACATTGTAGAGGAAGCGAGCCGGAGACGACAAGGGAGGCCTGTATATGCCCGGCACTTCGATTGTATGCTAGGATTACGCGGCGTAAAAACGCTCAGACGGAGTATGGTCGTATGGCAGCTCAGACAACGTATCCGCGACAGGTCAAAGAGGTAATGACCCGAGACGTGGTTGCGCTCAGGCCGCAGCAACCGTTTGCGCAGGCATTGGCGCTCCTGGCTCGGCATCGGTTCCGGCATTTGCTGGTGACCGATGCCGATGCCCGTTTGGCCGGGGTGATTTCTGACCGCGACCTGCTGCGCTGTATGAGCCGGGAGTCAGACCTGGAGCTGGTCACGGTCGCCGATATCATGTGGTCTGCCGTGGTGACCGTGCAACCGGAGACTTTGCTGTCCGAGGCCGCTACCCAGATGCTGAGCCGTCGCGTTAACTGTCTGCCGGTGGTCGAGAACGACAGGGTCTGCGGTATTTTGACTTCGACCGACTTGCTTCAGGCTTTTCACAACCTCCAAACGCATATTGAACAGGGAGCTGTCCCGGAATCTCCACAGGAATGAGCGCGTGGGCCGCCACGTGGCCGGGCCTTACCCATGGGAGCTGCCCAGCCGAATCGCTTCCCTCAACTGCACCCCGCCGGTATACAGCGCCCGCCCGATAATCACCCCCATGACCCCCAACGGTTCAAGGGGCAAGAGGTGCTGGATATCGGCGGTACTTGCTACCCCTCCCGAGGCAATGACCGGGACGGAGACCGCCTCGGCCAGGGCGCCTGTTGCCTCATGATTCACGCCCTGCTGGGTCCCGTCGCGGCTGATATCCGTATAGACGATCTCGCTCACCCCCTGGTCCTGACAGCGGAGCGCTAGGTCCGTGGCCTCCAGGTCGGTCGTTTCCGTCCAGCCCTGGACCGCGACCCGACCGTCCCGAGCGTCAATGCCGACCGTAATACGGCCGGGGAACTCGGCACAGGCTTCCGCCACGAGCGCCGGCTGACGATAGGCTACCGTCCCCAGGATCGCGCGACTGACGCCGAGAGAGAGCAGGCGTTCGAGCGTGGCGAGGCTGCGGATACCGCCCCCGACCTGAACCGGAATGGTCAGGGCCTGGCAGACGCGCGCAATGGCACTGGTATTGACTGCGGTTCCGCTGACTGCGGCGTCAAGGTCCACGACGTGCAGCCGCGGGGCCCCTTCCCGTTGCCAGCGTAGCGCGGTTTCAACCGGGTCGTCCGAGTAGACCGTGGCCCGGTCCATATCCCCCTGATAGAGGCGGACACACTGCCCGGCTTTCAGATCAATAGCCGGAATAATCAGCATGGTGGCACTGAGATAGACGAGGGGCGGGACGGGCTGTCTGCGTGCTGCTCGCGAACGAGCTGTCCGAAATTGGCCAGAATCCGCAGGCCCACCGTCTGGCTTTTTTCCGGGTGAAACTGGGTGGCAAAGACATTCCCCGACCACACACTGGAGGCAAACGGCAGCCCGTACTCTGTGGTGGTGGCAATAATCGCGTCGTCATCCGGGACCGGATAGTACGAATGCACGAAATACACGCTCGCGCCCTCGGCCACGCCGTCGAGATGGGGGGAGCGGTGTTGTATCTGGAGCTGGTTCCAGCCCATGTGTGGAATTTTCTGCCCGGCCAGGGTGGTCGGATCAAACCGAACAATCTGGCCTTTCAGAATATCAAGCCCGCGGACCCGGCCAAACTCGACACTTTCCGAAAACAGAATCTGCATCCCCACGCAGATGCCGAGAAAAGGCGTGCCCCGATCGACCACCCGGTGCACGGTATCGACCAAACCGCATTCGGCCAGGCCGTCCATGCACGCCCCAAACGCGCCCACCCCGGGCAGGACAACGCCTGCTGCCGCCTCAATCTGAACGGCGTCTCGGGTGACGGTTGCCGCATGACCCATCTTTTCAAAGCCCTTTTGGACGCTCCGCAGATTGCCCATGCCGTAATCAATAATCGCGATCATCGTGGACGGCTATTATTACGGTCCACCTAGCGGGAATCAAGGGACGGTCGGTTACGAGCGAGCCTTAACCACTAGTTGAAATTCAGGGGCTCATAAGCACCGAGCTAGAGGCTGAGAATACGGCCAGAGCCGCCAACTAGGAACTCTTCAGGGTAAATATGGGAACTATGTGCCAAAGTCACATTCTTGAAACCATATTGACCTTTACCCTCTTGCGTTCCTTCCTCCATTTTGCCATTTTCAGCCCATCGACTACTAGCAGTACGCCCGTTGAGTCGGGTTGCCTGCTGAATACAAAAACCGCCTCAGTCTGTGAGTTTGGCCACTCACAGCGTGGTGAATAGGCAGGACTCACTCCATTGTACTGTTGTGTAGTCGATACGGCCCGGCAACTCCCATCTGCCGGGACTACCACTGTCCAACAAGGGGGATACCATGCCACGAGTGAGTCTTGCCGTTGGATTCTTTTTTCTGTGTACCGCGTCCGCATGGGCCGCCACGCTGGAGATTCCCGGTTCAGGCACCACGCAATCAGGAATTGGAGTCATTTCCGGTTGGAAATGCCGTGCCAATGGCCGTCTGACCGTCCGCTTTGATGGTGGTAGCGCCGTTCCGCTCGTTTATAGCAGCGAACGAGGAGACACACGGGGCGTCTGTGGCGATACGAATAACGGCTTTGTGGGAATCATGAATTGGGGCAACCTGGGCGATGGGACTCATACGGCTGTGGTGTACGATAATGGGGTGGAGTTCGACCGGGCGACGTTCACCGTTGTGACGACCGGGGTTGAATTTCTGCGAGGGGTGACGGGCTCAGGGACCGCCACGCTGAGTAATGGACAACGTGCCACACTCTGGTGGTCGGAGGCAACGCAGTCATTTGTGGCAACGGATTATACTGCCCCAGGTGGTGAAACCACTCCTCCTCCTGTTGCAAGTGGTGTCGGTCAATTCCTCGGGACATGGCGCTTCACCAATAGCCATACCACGCAAACCTATCGCTTCCCTCGTGTGGAAGCGTGTCGGGGGGATGCCTCTAAACAATGTGTATATGACGATACGCAAAACGCAGCGCTTGGTCTGGGGGAGGTACAGGGCCATTCATATTTATTGGTGCACCAAGACAGCGGCATATGCCGTTCGTATTTTTTGTATGAACCAACCGGCGGCCGTGTCCGGGGACATTACGGTTTTGGATTTGGGAATTGTCTTTCGGATTCTGTGATTGAATCAATGACGACCGATATCGTGTTACAGCGCTACCCCGCTACTGGCACGCGCGTCAGTCAATCCACCCCTCAGGCATTCAGCCTCGAAGTCGAAGAAGAAATGGAAGCGAAAGCGGAAGATGAGGTGGCACCGGAAGACCGCGAAGACATAGAAGGGGCGATGGAAGACTTATTGGATATCATGAGGGATAAGGGAAGCGACCAGCCGTAACAGAAAAGCGACCCTGGGAAATCTAAGGTCGCTCTTTGAACAGTTGGCGTGGCTGAATTGGCAAAGCGCGGAAGTCGCATTTCCTGGATCGACACTCTGACCAGCGTCGTTACCGATTCGAGTCCTCGTCTGACTCGGGATGAATATGGATTCCGCCTTGCCACCAGAAAATACGCATATGGTCCTCCTCCATTCATTGGAACGGAATTAGTAAATGTAACTTTGGCATATAATTTCCTAAATATTCAGGCACGTATGAGAATGGGCGAGGGGATGGAGAATGGGCGGGTAATGGGACAAAGTAGCGAAATGTTATCTTTCCTTGATGCCCCTCCTGCATCAATGCGCTGCCTGAGTCGCTCTAAATTTTCGACCTAAGCCAAGGCTGATCAATGCAGCAATTTCGCTTGGGCGATGTGAAGCCGCCAGTCTTCGATTTTCCTCGTTGCTCAACTCATTATTCAGACCCGTCCAATCTTCACGCTTAAGGAAATTGGCAAGCATATTCAGACCCTTGAGCGTCCTTTCGTCCTCTGGTTCTCCATCGGACACTTCGGGCAGCCATGAACCATCGTCCACGTTAAGGGCTTGAATGATTCCTGTCGTAACTCCGCCAAATCCTCCGGCCAAGTAGATGGGCTGCTTGGATTCCAATGCGATCAGCGCCTCTTCCACAACGCCGGGTAAATCACTCTGGAATCCTTGCCGCTTCCCTCCAATGAAAACCCGTGCATCCGTATGATGCGCCATATAACACCGCATCGCAGTCAAGCTCGCCTTGCGCGTTTCCTCATTGGTTTCCGGCGAGGGTTCTGCCATCCTGTTCTCGTACGGATCAATAACCTTCCCAGTTTGGTCAAGGAAATCAATTTGGCCGTATAGGCCCAGAGCCTCTTGCTGCTCTTTTATAGCGCTCGCGGAAAGTTTGCGGTGCTCCGGCCACGCCAGACAGATACGTAGCGGGCGATCTCTGCGGCTGTATCTATGCAGTTCGTGGATCAAAAAGGCTGTATATCCGTCGGGTTGCAAGTGTCCGCCATAGGTAAGATGTCCCCCGGACACCAAGACACAGCGTGCGATCTCGCCCAAGGCTAAACGAAAATGTGTCTCTAAAAGGCCCAGACGAGCCAAATCGGGACTGTCCGAAACAGATACGCCCAACCGAATTCCCGCCAGGGCGTTTGGTGGAAGAATCTCTGCTGTCTGTTGCATTCGATTTTCCTCCTAGCCACCCCGAGCTGCGAGGAGCCGCGGAGTCATGATATCCAACGTTCCTTGTTGCAGATATAGGGACAATAGTTGTTGCAGCACAAGTTCTTCATCTGGACCAAGCGGCGGAGCAGGATGAAGAATGCGAATATTAGTATCCTCTCCAGGAAGAATTCCAGCCCGCTCGGCCTCTTTCAGCCAGTGCACCAGTGTCAGCGGTTCTGGAGCATATGGAGCCCACCACGCGATATCTAGCCCAGGAGTATTGCGCGATAATTCTTCCTGGTGAATCCATAGCACCCGTTTAAGACATTCATCAATCAGACGATTGAGCGCCTGATTGATGTCCTGCTTACTCCATTGGCCCTGCGTTGTACGGACTGGGATGCGGGGAACGTGGTCCATTAAGAATGATCCTCTTTCTTCTCCGCTCTGAAGAGCATCCATAGTAACGATGGGCATTCCTGCATTCTTGGCAAGTAGAATTTCTCGCTGGCACCATTCACGGCTGGAATACAGGTCAGTCCTGATTGCGACTAGTGCGCTGGTCGCTGCTTTGGACCGCAATTCGGCCCCCCAGTCACGACCCGGCTGTATATCGCTCGCATCGAAGAACTCCCGGAGGCGGGTATCTGCGACAACTTGCCGGACCAGCGCTATCAACTCAGCCGTTTCTTCTGCAGGGGTAGGAAGGTGGTGCTTTGTGTGGCTAATGAAAACCGTGAGCCGACCTTCCTCCTTGGAGAGTAGCTGTGCAACACCCTGTGCAAGATCACGACAGCGTAGAGTTTCCTCTGATTCTCCATCCGGGTCTAGCGGAGAGACGGCAATTCGCTGGTAGGGATTCAGCAGAGCCCCAAGGACTGTACCGTCGACTGCTCCGGGGTCAAGCAAATATGGAAAAAGCCCGATACGCTCGGACATCTCTTCAGCCGACTGGACCATTTTTTCAATATAGCTGTACCAGGGACCCGCGCTGCTTTCGACCCCTGCCGCCATCCCCGTTCCCATCAATGGTACGATTGCTACAAACTGGGCAGGCTCAACCCCATTCGGAAGAGGATCCTGTTCGGACGGAATGGGCCTTGGCGCGTCGTCCTTCGAGCGCCAGCCCTGACTCCGAACGAAAACCTCGATTGCCTCTCCGATGAGGCCGGTGAACGCGGAGCCGTGAAAGTGTTCAAAGAATTCGTTGGCGACCTTAGCCCCTTTTCTATCGTCTGGGTGCCATACGACGTAGAGTTCCAAGACTGGTGGTAACATTCGATTTTCCTGACTGACGGTTACTCAACCTTTACTTTATAGCATAGCGGACACATATCTATGTATGCTGGAATGGTCCAGACTCATTCTTTCACAGGAAGGAGCCGCAGTTCATGGCTGAAGAAACGAAAAACGTGTTTATAAGTCACATTCATGAAGACGACGAATGCCTTGGGAAACTCAAGGGACTGCTGAGAGATAATGGGATGACAGTCAGGGACTATTCAATTACCGCGGATAATCCCAACAATGCGCATTCAGAAGACTACATCAAATCCAAGATTCTCGCTCCTCGTATTCGACAATCGAGCACATTGGTTGTTTATATCTCGCCTGAAACCAGAGAGAGCAAGTGGGTCAACTGGGAAGTTGAGTACGCGCAGAAGCAGGACAAGCGGATTGTAGGAGTCTGGGAGTATGGGGAAAAAGATTGCGAGGTTCCTGAAGCCTTGGACAATTACGCCGACGCCATAGTTGGCTGGACTGGCAACCGCATCATCGACGCTATAAATGGGAAGATCAACGGCTGGGAACATTCAGACGGCACACCGGTCGCCCCGCGTGAAATCAAGCGGCATAGCTGCAGTTAGGAAGGCTATTTTGAGAATATTTTCTTATGTCGTGGCCCGCGACTATGGTTTTGCGCCCAATCCGTTTTATGGAGTCTGCACTTTAGCGACCTGTAAGCCGCTTATCCGAAAGGGTGCATCCGTCGGTGACTGGATTGTCGGTACCGGGAGTGCATCGAAGAAGAGACAAGGGTATCTCGTTTACGCGATGCCGGTAACTGAGAGCATGACATTCAACGAATACTGGAACGATGAGCGATTTCGCCAGAAAAGACCGAATCTGCGAGGAAGTAAGAAACAGGCGTTTGGCGATAACATCTATTGCAAAGATGGGAGAGGCCAATGGCGTCAACAAGATTCTCATCACAGCTATAAGGATGGTGCACCCAATCGGCATAATATTAAAAATGACACACAGGCGGATAGAGTTCTGCTGAGTACGGACTATGCATACTGGGGTCGTTCGGGACCGAGGATCCCTCCCAAATTCAGAGACTACGATGGGTGCGATATTTGTGCCAAACGGGGACACAAGAATCAATTTCGAGAGGACATGGTTAATGATTTTGTTAACTGGTTCCGCTCCCTGGACGTAAGCGGTTATTTGGATGAACCCCTAGACTGGTCGAAAACACCATGACCAATAAGTCATCTTCCTCAGGCCATCAAGAGAAAAGGATTTCGACAGACCCAATCTCACTGTGCGACTATATACGGGAAATTGAACCTACCGACAGCCTTCCTCCAGACGACTTGTATCCAGTCCTTTTAGGGCTATTTGGTGAGGTCGGTGGCATTCTGGCAGCAGCAAAGAAACGTTACCGGGAAAAAGAAGCCTATGCTGGATATCGACAGGCATTAGCGGAAGAATTTGGCGATGCACTATGGTATTTCGCCACGTTATGCCGACGTTCGGGCGTTGACGTTGAGACCGTCTTCTCCGATGCTGTAAAGCGCGTCAGAGAGAATCATATCGACCCTCCAGATAGCTCAGTTTCTCATCTCTCGTCTTTCAGTACCCTTGCTGAACCGCTTCTGAATCTGGGCGAGGCGACGGCAGCTTTACTGAGGGTGAAAAACCTGGGTGGGCAGACGCAGGATATGTTGCTCAGGTTCTCACAGTGTTACTTAGAGGCGCTTCAAGCGACCAATGTAAACCTTGCGAATGTTGTTCATAGGAATGTCATAAAGGTACGAGGACGATTTCTTGATCCGGAAAGGTCAAGCCTACCAACATTCGACAGCGCCTTCCCGGATGATGAAAGACTGCCCCAGTATTTCGAGATTCGATTTAGACAGAGAAAAAGCGGGCAAAGTTATCTCCAATGGAACGGCGTATTTATTGGAGAGCCACTTACCGACAACATTCTTGATCCCGATGGCTACCGCTTCCACGACGTTTTCCATTTTGCGTACGCTGCCATACTCCATTGGTCACCCGTCTTTCGTGCATTGATAAAGCAAAAGCGTAAAAGTGATCCAAAAATTGATGAGGCACAGGATGGTGGCAGGGCAATTGCTGTTGAGGAAGGACTGACAGCCTGGATATTTTCCTGTGCTAAGCATCTTAATTTTTTTGATGGGCCGAACCTAATCTCTTTTGATATGCTGAAGACAGTGCAGCAATTCATTCAAGGCTACGAAGCGGAAGCTTGCCCGCTTAATCTGTGGGAGCGCGCTATCCTGGACGGATACAAGGTTTTCAGACAGGTTCGAGGAAATAACGGTGGGATCGTGGTCGGAAATCGCGCGGCTCGTACCATTGAATACAAGCTCATGTGAGGAGGTTGGGTGTGACGACTCCAGAGTCCTTTGTCGCGGCGCTGAGAAAATTAAAATTTAAGGACACATTTAATCCGTATTCCGACCGATGCACCGTTCACGACCGTTATCACGCGCCGAGTATCCGATCAAAAATACTACGTGCTGTATTGGATGCGGCGACGCAGCGAGAAATCGATTCTCTGTGGATAGGACGCGACCTTGGCTATGGTGGAGGACGCCGGACAGGGCTTGCTTTCACAGATGACGTGCATCTCCGGGGACACGTTGAGCGTTGGAGCGTGCCATTCGAGAGGTCAACAAAAGGCATAGAAGTCCAAGAGCGAACGGCTACCGCCGTATGGGACATTCTCTCGCAGATAAAGAAGCCTGTTTTTCTCTGGAATGTCTTCCCCCTACACTCGCATAATACCGGAAAGCCGCGCAGTAATCGGCCTCATAATGCGCGTGAGCGTAGGGCCGGGGAAAAGCTCCTCTCGCAACTTATACATCTCCTGGAGCCACATCGACTGATTGCGGTTGGCAGAGATGCCGAAGAAGTGGCTCATAGTCTGCGTGATGGGCACGAAGTTATATATGTGCGACATCCTGCTTACGGTGGGCAGAACGAATTTCGAGCGAAAATGCGAACTCTATATTCTTTGTGAAAAAGGAAGACTGCGGAAAATCCCTGGCCTTGAGGCTCCGGGCGAAAACCGATAGGTACTCACGCAGCCCGCAGGAGCGGGAACTGAAGGAGGAAGCCTATGCAAGCCGGAGTCTTTATGATGCCCTCACACCCACCCGAAAGAGATCTCTACGAGGGCCATGCGTGGGACCTGCAACACCTGGAGTTTGTCGATCGCGTCGGTTTTCACGAGGCATGGATAGGCGAGCATTTCACCGCCCCCTGGGAACCCAACCCCGCCCCGGATTTGCTCATTGCTCAGGCACTCCTGCGCACCCAGCGCATAAAACTCTGCCCCGGTGCTCATCTCCTGCCGTATCATCATCCGGTTGAGCTGGCCCACCGGGTGGCTTTCCTGGATCATATGGCGCAGGGTCGTTTCATGCTGGGGGTCGGCACGAGCGGCCTGCCCAGCGACTGGAAACTGTTCAATGTGGACGGTGCGGCCGGAGAAAACCGGCGCATGACGCTGGAGGCGCTCAATATCATGCTCCGGCTGTGGCAGAGCGAAGAGCCGTTCGAATATCAGGGCGAGTTCTGGTCGTTCAACCGCATTGACACCATGCTCGACAGCCTCAAGTTTCACCTCAAACCCTTTCAACAGCCCCACCCACCCATCGGTATCGCCGGCCTCACCCCCGGCTCGGACACGCTGAAGTTCGCCGGCGAGAACGGCTTTCTGCCCCTCAGCATTGCGCTGAGCAACAGCTATCTCAACACCCATTGGCAGGCCGTGGTTGAGGGCGCCGAGCGGTCCGGCGTTACGCCATCTCGGAGTGACTGGCGCATCTCGCGCGAGGTCTATATTGCCGAGACCGATCAGGAGGCTCGCGAGCAAGCCCTGAACGGGATGCTGGGCCGGGTGTGGGGCGAGTATCTGCTGCCGCTCTTCAAGTCGTTCGATATGATGAGTCTGTTCAAGCACCACCCTGAAGTCCCGGATTCCGACGTGACTCTGGAATACCTGGCTGACTATGTGTGGCTGGTTGGCTCACCACAAACCGTGACCCAAAAGCTGGGCGATATGTACGAACAAACCGGCGGTTTCGGTTGTCTGCTGGCCCTGACCTTCGATCAATCGGAAAACAACGAGGCCTGGGAAAATTCACAGCGTATGCTGGTTGAAGAAGTGCTGCCCCACTTTGCAGACGCGTAGGAACAAAAAGAATGGTGGTCGCTTCGCAAACTGACCCGACCCCGACGATCGACTCGCAGGTCCATGCCTATGAACGTGACCACCCGGAGCGGCCGTGGATTAGGACATTGCCCGGCCCATCCGAGGTCACGGGTGATGACATGGTTGCAGCGATGGATGCCGTTGGCGTTGACGGGGCCCTGTTGGTCTCGCCGTGGACCATGTACCGCTTTGACGCGAGTTACGCGCTCGAAGTGTATGCGAAGCATCCCGGCCGGTTCGGTCTGATCAAACCGTTCGACCCCCGGGTAGAAACCGTCAGCGACGAGATTGCCGAATGGGCAGCAAGGCCGGGCGTGGTCGGGGCGCGCATCATGATGATGGGCAACGCGACGGCCGACGATCCAGGGCTGAATCGGATATTGGCGGCTGGCGCACGGCACGGCCTACCGGTGAACGTGCTGTGTTGGGGAAAACTTCCGCTCTTGGGTGAACTGGCTCGCCGGAACCCAAACACTCAGGTAGTCGTGGATCACGTGGGCCTCCGGCAACCCTTCGAGCCTCCTGCTCCGCCAGAGCCCTTTGCTGATCTCGGCAAGGTCCTCGCCCTTGCCGAGCATGACAATGTTGCCTTCAAGATTTCCGGGGCGTGCACCCTGTCGCACGAGCCATTCCCCTACGCCGACATTTGGGAGCCCTTGGGACAGATCTTTGAAGCGTACGGCTTTGAGCGCTGCCTGTGGGGCACGGACTGGACCCGGGCGGTCAGGTTGCTGACCTACGAGCAGGGTGTCGAGGCGTTCCGGGTCTCCGACCAGTTGTCAGACTCCGAGCGGACCGCGCTCATGGGGGGCAGCCTCGCCCGCATCTACAACTGGTCGCCCGCGGTTGTGCGCTGATCAGCCCTATTACGCATGCTCTGGAAAACCATTCCAAGGAAAGGAGAAGATATGGCAGAAAACAGTACGTACACACCGCCGAAAGTCTGGCAGTGGGACAAAGAAAGCGGGGGGCGTTTTGCAAACATCAATAGACCTGTCGCCGGCGCGACGCACGAAAAAGAACTGCCGGTAGGCGAACACGATTTGCAACTCTATTCGCTTGCCACGCCCAATGGCGTCAAGGTGACCGTCTTGCTGGAGGAACTCCTTGAGCTCGGCATCAAGGAGGCCGAGTACGATGCCTACCTCATCAACATTGGTGAGGGTGATCAATTCGGCACTGGTTTTGTGGCCATTAACCCCAACTCCAAAATCCCAGCGCTGCTTGACCGGAGCACCAGCCCCCCGACCCGAGTCTTTGAGTCAGGTGCCATGCTTGTCTATCTGGCAGAAAAGTTTGGCGCTTTCCTGCCGACCGAGCCCTCGGACCGCGCTGAATGCCTGTCGTGGCTATTCTTTCAGATGGGCAGCGCTCCCTACATAGGCGGCGGGTTTGGGCATTTTTATGCCTACGCGCCGGAAAAGTTCGAGTATCCCATCAATCGCTTCGCCATGGAGACGAAACGCCTCTTAGATGTGTTGAATCGCCATCTCAGCGACCGGCAATATTTATGTGGTGACGAGTATACGATCGCAGACATCGCGAACTACGCCTGGTATGGTGCCTTAGTCGGACAGAATATCTATGAAGCCGCTGAGTTTCTTGACGTTCAATCGTACACGAATGTGATCCGATGGACGAAAGAAATTGAAGCCCGGCCCGCCGTACAACGCGGCCGGCGCGTAAACAAGTCCTGGGGACCAGAGGAAGAGCGGCTCATCGAACGACACAGCGCCAGCGATTTCGATGCGCCGGCTAGCTAATACTGAATCGCTACTCAAGGGTGCCCTGAGGGAGAGGGCACCCACACCCAAGCTCTCAGGGTAGCGCACCCCAAAAATCGACCGTGCGCTCGAAGACATCATTATCGACCTGAAAGACAAGGCCACACAAATCCGTCACGCTGAGGTCTTCGAGCCGCTTGATCTCTCCTGAGACCATTGCGGTATCCTTTAGGGAAAAAATTTCTCTTGCAGCTAGCCCACCAAACCCGGGCAAAAGGGATAGTATAATACCTTCTGGAGATGCTACGCCTAGGGAAACCGCTGCACTTTTTTACCGTAACGCTTGTCGAGGACATCGCTGCCTGACCGGGCCGATGTTCAAAGGAGGAGAGACGCATGAGTACGAATACTGACGAACGGCCGAACGCGCGCGCACGGGAACAACGCCTGGGGTTTGTGAGCCGGCCGCGGTTCGAGGACTATCGCGAGAAATACGCCACATACTTTAACATGGAGCGCCGCAACGGCATCCTCCAGGTGCACATGCACACCGAGGGAGGGCCCGTCATTTACGGCCTGCCGATTCACAACGCCTGGTCTCAGCTGTGGCTCGACATCGGGAACGACCCCGACAACGAAGTGCTAATCTTCAGCGGCACGGGGGATAAGTGGATCGCTGGGTTTGACCCGGAAATGTCCAAACTGCCCTTCCATGAGATGCCCGCAGATGTGTTCTACGATCAGATCTACGCGGACGCGACCAAGCTGCTGGAGGCCTTCGTCTTCAATATCGATATTCCCACGATTGCCTGTATCAACGGCTCAGGTTTGCACACGGAATTCGCCCTGCTCTGTGACATTACGCTGTGCGCAGAGCACGCTGAGCTGTTCGATCCGCATTTCAAGTTTAACTTGGTGCCTGGGGACGGCCAGGGGTTGACGTTCCAAGAGTTGATGGGGCTGAAGCGCGCCGCGTACTTTCTGTACACCAGTGACACGATCAACGCGCAGACGGCCAAGGAACTGGGCCTCGTTAACGAGGTGCTCCCGCTCGACGATCTACAACCACGGGCATGGGAGATTGCCGAAAAGATTATGCAGAAACCGCGTGCGATCCGGCGTATGACGAGTGCGGTGCTGCGGCGACAGTGGAAGCAGCGGCTGGTGCAGGATCTGGGGTTCCATATCGCGCATGAGTTGCTCGGCATGCACCTCAACAAGTCGGAGTGACCCACGCAACGCAGTCCTCAGGAGGAGCATGATGCCGCGGAGCCACAGAAGTGTCACGGCAGAATTTGTCGTTGAGGACCCAGTCGAGAGAGGGAATCAAGAACCCCACTCGGCTGGGTTTCTTTTAAGGGTGGCCCTATATTCCGGTTCACTCAGGTATGGGAAATCCAGTCCGGCTCAATGACAGGCGCGACGCGGAGTTCGGGAGGGATATTCTCGACCCCGATGATCCCATCGACAGATTGATGCCAGTGATACAAGCGTGCTTCTTGGTAGTTCAGCGGTACGCCACCAAAAGCGTAGGATTCGACTCCCCGCTGAATACCGTTACCAAGCCCCAATCCTCTCCAAACCATCAAAGCTCAAGCATTGCGGGGTTGAGGCTTGCAGGCTCACCGCAAACCGTGACCCAAAAGCTGGGTGATATGGACGAACAAACCGGGGGGTTCACCTGTTTGCTCGCCCTGACATTTGACCAGTCAGAGAATAACGAAGCCAGGGAGAACTAGTAGCGTATGTTAGTCGAAGAAGTCATGCCTAACTGCCCGGACTGACGAGTCTGGGCAGTACCGCCTTATTTACCCCTATTCGTTTTCTGGTCTGCCGATAAAGTTACCTAGTTGAACCTATTATATGGGAGAGATGATTCTTAAGATCTTTTTCGACTGCCGATTTACCTCCGATCGTATCATCGTAGAAAATGACTCGGTAGCCGCTGATGTCGAACGGCAGCTCCCCCCCACGACGGGCCAGAAGGACTGCCGGCTTCTCAACAGCGTGGGCATATCCAAGTTCGTAAAAGACATTGGGGTTTGCTGGGGAAATCTCGGCGATGATCACGTCAGACTCCTTCAGCCCGGATATGATGTCTTGAAGAATTATGCCAGGACGGTAGACGTCATCGGCTCGATACGCCTCGAATCCATGATCTTGACAAACGGGCTTGATGACCTCTGAGTAGAGGCTGTCGTATCGGGCATCAAATTCCATGACGACAAAAGCTCTGGGGCGATCGTCTTCCGATATCGAACATTCGAAACCCTCAAAATCAACGGGTCCAGGTCCCCAGGCGAATAATCCGACCTGACTCCCTTCCAAAGGGTGAGGTAGTTGCTCGGCAACAACTTCAATGCCGTCCACAGAAAGAGACAACATCTGGCCTCTAATATTAACCTCCACTTTATACAGACTCTCTCCTGCAAGATGAGATACCATGCCTTTAGTCCTCACACCCTGCCAGCGTCTTCCATCCGTGCACTCGTCGATCAAATAGGCACGCTCATAACCTCCTAGCCCTACAGAGTAATAATTCTCCGTTGCAGCATTGTACCCAAGCAGTATACGTCCCACATTGCCCTCCTCAGGCTTGTTGAGTCGTATGTGCGTGGATATACGGCCGTTCCGAATTCGTGTGGAGGAGAGTACTACACCCGCCGCTGGTAACTGAGGATCATCTGGACCTTCGTATTTCGCATTTGTTCCCTGAAAAGACCAATTGCCATACAAGGGAATCCATTTAGGTTCTTGTCCGTTATTATCAGCCATTGTTATTTTCCTTCCTTTTCATCGAAGAAGCTCAAGGCATACTGACTCCATTCATCTCCGTACATGCTCATGGTTCTCTGTATCTCTGTTGATCTGTCATAGTCAACGCGCTGGGTTAGGCTTCTGTGTTTACTATGGCGTACCATTGAGATACTGTCTGCTTCTTGCAAGTATAACCTCATCTACTGCCAGCAGCGTACCCGTTGAGTCGGGTCGCCTGCTGAATACAAGAACCGCCATGAAGCGTGGGAGTCATGACCCGTGCTGCGGTGAATAAGCAGGGCTCACTCCATTCGCTGTTGTGCAGTAGATACGACCCGGCAATCCTGCCGGGACGAAAGGGGGCACGGCAGCATGGACAAAATCATAGATAAAATCGTTGCATTAGGAGTTCCCGGCCTTGTGTTGCTGATAGCGATAAAGATTGTGGGTTTCTGGGGAGCCGCGGCCATTACGGCTGCGCTAGCAACGCTGGGCGGACCGCTCGGTATGCTCGGCGGAGTCGCCGTACTTGGCCTGTCAGGGCTCATCGCCAAAGCCATTTCTGATTATGGCTTCGAGAGTGTTTATCAAGGGACCATCAGCCGGCTGAGGGCACAGGGAAAGACAAAGGAGGAAATCTTCGGATCATTAACGACTATCCGATTTCCAGAGAGTTGAAAGCAAAGCTAAAACAGTTTGTCCAGGACAATTGAGAGTCCACTTCCACGAAAGACTTGGCTCCTGTTTGAACTTATAGCGTCCCCTTTGTAGATAAGACACCCTGGACCCGCGGATCATGCTCAACCGCGCTGCTGAGCGCCCTAGCAAAAGCCTTGAAGCCGGCCTCGATAATGTGGTGGGGGTTCCGGCCCTGGGTCATATTCAGGTGCAGGTTCATGCCAACCTGATTCGTCAGGGCCAGAAAAAAGTCATGAATCAGTTCCGTTGAGAAATTTCCCACCCGTTCCTGTCGAATCTCTAGATTATAGGCCAGAAACGGCCGCCCGCTCAGGTCAACCACGCACGAGACCAGGGCCTCGTCCAGCGGTACGCTGGCCTCTCCGAAGCGGCGGATGCCGTGTTTGTCACCAAGGGCTTCCCGAAGCGCTTGGCCGAGCGCCAGACCGACATCTTCAACCGTATGATGATCGTCCACCGCAATATCACCGCTCGCCTGCACGCTGAGATTAAAGAAGCCGTGCCGGGTGAACAGTTCCAACATATGGTCAAGAAAGGGCACCCCGGTCGAGACCTCGTACTTCCCTTCGCCCTCGATCTGGATGCTCAGGTGGATATCGGTCTCATTGGTCTTCCGCTGGACGTCAGCTTTGCGTGCGGCCATGCCTGCCTCCGTCTAAACGATATTGCACGGCCCGCGCGTGAGCCTCAAGTCCCTCAAGCTCGGCCAGCCGCACCACTTCGGGACCCAAGCTGGACAAGGCCTGCGACGACGCCCGTATCACGCTGGTGCGTTTCAGGAAGTCGTAGACACCCAAGGGTGAGGAAAATCGAGCCGTCCCGCCTGTTGGCAGTACGTGGTTGGGCCCGGCTATATAGTCCCCAAACGGTTCGGTTGAAAGATGGCCCAGAAATATCGCTCCGGTGTGACGAATATCCGTGATCCAGGTCTGTGGGTCTTTGACGGCGAGTTCCAGATGTTCAGGGGCAATCGCATTGGCTAGTGCCACGAGTTCCTGACGATGCCGGGCGATAATGACTGCACCGAAGCGACGTAAGGAGGCAGACGCGATGGCACGCCGGGAAAGCTGGGCGAGTTGTTCGGTGAGTTCGTGGACGACCGCCTGGCCCAGGCGTCGGGACGTCGTCAGACATAACGGAGCGGCCAGGGTGTCATGTTCCGCCTGGGAGAGCATGTCGGCCGCAATATAATCGGGCCTAGCCGTCTGGTCGGCGATCACCAGAATTTCGCTCGGTCCGGCAATCATATCGATATCAACTCGGCCAAAGACGAGCCGTTTGGCTGTCGCGACATAGATATTACCCGGTCCAACGATTTTATCGACGCGGGGAATCGTCTGGGTGCCATATGCCAGGGCGGCCACGGCCTGCGCCCCGCCGACCCGAAAAAAGGCCTCCACTCCCGCAATGCGAGCCGCGGCCAGCAGGGCGGGATTGTCTCCTGCGGGAGACGGGGGCGAGACCACGATGACCTCTTTGACCCCGGCAACTTTCGCCGGAATCACATTCATGAGCACCGAAGACGGATAGGCCGCGGTGCCGCCGGGAACATATACCCCGACCCGTTCAAGCGGTGCTATTTTTTGGCCCAGGGTGACCCCGAGCTCGTCCCGGTAGGTCCAGGATGACTGACGCTGCTTGCGGTGAAAGCGACGGATACGTTGGGCCGCGGCTCGCAGCGCCTTTCTGATCGGTGCTGACAGGCTCTTGAGCGCGCTTTCCATCTCGTCCTTGGTCACGCCCAGTTCATGAGGTGAGAGTGACACCTGATCGAATTTTTTGGTGAGGGCCACAAGCGCCCGGTCGCCACGCTTATGAACAGCGTGCAAAATAGAGCGAACCGCGGCTTCAACCTGGGTACTGGCGCTCTCGCCCCGTGACAGCAGTTTGTCCAGGTGACGCTGGCAGGCCGCGTCTGTTGTGGAGAGCAGCGGAATCAGGGCTTTTGTTGTCGAGCGTGTCATTGGACGGGCCGATTTGTTTGACGCTGAATTTTTGCCCCAAGCTGAGACAGCTTGGCTTCGATGTGTTCATAGCCGCGGTCAAGATGGTAAATGCGGGAGACCTCCGTCTCACCGCGGGCCGCCAGTCCGGCCAAGACCAGTGACACGCTGGCGCGCAAGTCCGTCGCCATGACTGGCGCGCCGCTTAAAAACGCGACGCCCTGGATGGTCGCGGTATGGCCCTGGACATGCACGTCCGCGCCTAAACGGACGAGTTCTTGCGCGTGCATAAAGCGATTCTCAAAAATTGTTTCGGTGATGCTGCTCTGCTGCTCGCCGAGGGTCAGGAGTGCCATCATCTGCGCTTGCAGGTCGGTTGGAAAGCCGGGGTAGGGCTGGGTGTCGAGTTGGACACCGGTCGGCCGCCCATTGCCCTGGACCCGAATCCCTTCCGGTTCGTGGCGAATGGCGCCTCCTGCGCGTTGTAGGATGTCCAGAAAGCTGGTGAGATGATTGGCGCGGGCACCCTGAACCAGAACATTGCCCGACGTGATCGCGCCGGCAATAAGAAAAGTCCCGGCCTCGACGCGGTCGGGAATAACATGGTGGCTGACGCCGTGCAGGGCCTCAACGCCCTCGATCACAATTGTCCGGCTCCCGGCCCCATGAATACGAGCGCCCATTGCCATAAGCATGGCTGCCAGGTCTTCAATTTCGGGTTCACGCGCGGCATTGTCTAGGACGGTCGTCCCTGTGGCTAAGGTAGCCGCCATCATGAGGTTCTCTGTCGCTCCGACAGAGGGAAAATCGAGCGTGATCCGCGCTCCCGTCAACTGGCTGGCCCGCGCTTCGACATAGCCTTGCCGAATCCGTATGGATGCGCCGAGCTGCTGTAAGCCTGCCAGGTGAATATTGACCGGCCGGGTACCAATGGCACAGCCGCCCGGGGTTGAGACGCGCGCTCTGCCAAAGCGCGCCAACAGCGGCCCAAGCACCAAAAACGACGCGCGCATGGTTTTGACCAGGTCATACGGTGCCTCAAATTGACCGACCCGCTCGGCGTTGAGCACCATTTCATTTGTACTCAGCCAATCGGCCTGTACCCCGAGTTCGGTCAGCAAGCCCAAGGCGGTCTGGATATCGATCAGACGCGGCACGCCACGCAGGGTGCACTCTTCGTGGGTCAGAAGAGAGGCAAAGAGCAGCGGTAGGGCAGCGTTTTTCGCTCCGCTGACCGTCACCTCACCGTGCAGCGGAATTCCGCCTTGAATGAGAATCGTGTCCATTTATAGAGATCCGAAGAAGGTCTGTAAGAAATGCATGAAAGTCCGTCCCGCTCCCTCACCACCAGCGACTACCAGCGATCCCCTGGAAGACGATAACCCGCTCCCGGCCGGCGTAGTCTTGCCCGCACGTTCGAAAACGCAGGCGGCGCTGCTTTTGTCCGAGCTGCACCACAAGGTCTTTTTGCGTCTCCCCAATTTCCGCGACGAGCCAGCCGCCAGGCCGCAGGTAGTCTGGACTGTCGTACAACAGGCGGCCGTAAAAATCGAGACCGTCCACTCCGCCGTCCAGGGCGCTCCGAGGCTCCCACGCTCGGACCTCGGGCTGAAGCGTGTCGAGCACCTGCGAGTCGATATACGGGGGATTGGTCACGATCAGATCAAAGAACGGTGTGCCAAGCGGCACGGGAGCGAGCAGGTCTCCGCAGGCAAACGTGATGCGTTGGCCGACCTGATGCGCGCGGGCATTCTTTTGAGCAATGGACAGAATTGCTGGCGTCCTATCGACCGCCCAGATCAGCGCATGCGGCAATTCGGTCGCAAGGGCGACGGCAATGCAGCCGCTGCCTGTCCCAATATCGAGGATGCGTGGAGCGGCTATCCGAGACGATGCCAGCAGGCGTAGAGCCGTTTCAACGACAATCTCCGTATCCGGACGTGGAATAAGCACGCAGGGGTTGACCCGAAAATCCAACGACCAGAATTCCTGGTGGCCGGTGATATAGGCCATCGGCTCACGCTGGGTACGGCGGACCACGCACCGCTGGAAGGCATTTTTCTGGGCAGCGGGAACCGCCTCCTGAAGTCGCCTGTACAGGCAAGACCGGTTGACCTGGAGCGTCTGCGCCAGCAGGACTTCCGCGTCCAGGCGAGGCGTATCAATATCGTACGTCCTGAGTCTATTTTCGGCCCAGGCCACAAGCTGAGCAACCGTTTCAACACGAGATAAAGAATCCGGCTGGAGACGCGGGGGTCGGGCGAGCGGGGTCGGGCGAGTCTGAGCGTTCTTCACCGGAGAGTAAACCCACCAGGCCGGATTCAGCCGGTTTCAGCTTGGAGCATTTCGGCTTGATGCGAAGTGACGAGAGCATCGACGACGGGGTCGAGTTCGCCATCGAGAATACGCTCAAGCGTGTGGAGCGTCATATTGATCCGGTGGTCCGTCATCCGCGATTGGGGGAAATTATAGGTTCGTATCCGCTCGGAGCGATCTCCCGAGCCGACCATGCTTCGTCGGGACGCCGTGATTTCAGCATGTTGCTCTTCTTGCGCCCGTTCGAGCAGTCGGGAGCGCAGAATTTTGAGCGCCTTGGCTTTGTTTTTGTGCTGCGACTTCTCATCCTGGCAGGAGACAACGAGGTTTGTCGGCAGATGCGTAATGCGGACGGCCGAATCCGTCGTATTCACACTCTGTCCGCCCGGTCCGGAAGACCGAAAAACATCGATCCGGAGCTCTTTTTCGTCAATGGCGATATCGACCTCGTCCGCTTCGGGCAGGACCGCGACTGTGACGGCCGAGGTATGAATCCGACCCGACGCTTCCGTCTCGGGGACCCGTTGGACGCGATGTACCCCACCCTCGAATTTGAGACGGCTGTACGCATTCTTGCCGGTCACCATGCTGATGATTTCCTTAAATCCACCCAAACCAGTGGGACTCGAACTCAGCACCTCCATACGCCAGTTCCGCTGTTCGGCATAATGCGAATACATCCGAAACAGGTCGGCGGCAAATAAGCTCGCTTCCTCGCCTCCGGTGCCGGCCCGGATTTCAAGGATCACGTTTTTCTCGTCGAGCGGGTCCTTGGGAAGTAGCAAAAGATGGAGTTGGTCTTCAAGCTGGGTGGCCCGTTGGCCCAGACCTTCGATCTCTTCTTGCGCCAGGTCGCGCACCTCCGGGTCGTTATCCTCAAGCAGGACTTTGCTGCCTTCGAGGTCCGCATGGACTTTGCGCCATTCTCGAAAACACGTCACGACCTCTTCCAGGGCAGCATGCTCCTTGGCCAGTTTTGCATACTCCTTAGCATCACTGGCGACCTCGGGACGGCCCAGCGTGCGTTCTACTTCTTCGTAACGCCTCTCAACCTCGGAGAGTTTTTCGTGCAACGCAACGGCTTCACTCATAATCGCAACCAAGGGCCAGAGCCGGAGATAAATATAATAAGGGGCGGTAGAAAACCGCCCCTCCGCTTGGTCTTGCTCCGCGTCCGTCCGACGCAGGCTAGGCGTTTTCTTTTTTCTTCTCCGGATCTTGCAACCCATACTTCCGGCGGAAGCGTTCAACTCGTCCAGCTGTATCAACAATGCGCTGTTTCCCGGTGTAGAACGGATGGGACGCGCTCGAAATATCGAGTTTATATAACGGATAGGTCTTGCCGTCTTCCCACTCAATCGTGTCGTTCGTCTCGACGCATGCCCGCGTAAGGAAGGCGAAGTCCGCCGAGGTATCCTGAAAGACGACATCTCGATACGTTTCTGGATGAATTCCTGCTTTCATTCTCAACCTCCAGCGGCTACTATTACCATCTCGTCAGATGGGCCGCAACTCAAGCGAGGAGGGTATGGACGCAGACCGCTTGCGCGAGATTCAGCGCGCATTGCAAGAGGAGACGCTCGACGGGTGGCTGTTTTATGATTTTCGGGGCAGCGACCCGCTCGCCTACCGGATTCTCGGGCTCAATGAAACTGAGCTGTCGACGCGGCGCTGGTATTATTTCATTCCGGCTGACGGTATGCCGGTCGGACTCGTTTCCACCATTGAGCCGTATCGTCTGGATAGCCTGCCCGGATCAAAGCTGCCGTTTTTTACCTGGCAGCAGCACGCAGAACGCCTGGCCGAGCTGTTGCGTAATCGGCGACGCATTGCCATGCAGTATTCGCCGGGGAATGCCATCCCGTACATCTCGCGTGTTGACGCCGGCACCATTGAAACCATCCGTCAGCTTGGGGTTGAGGTGGTCTCGTCTGCGGACCTGGTGCAGCGTTTTGAGGCGGTCTGGACCCAAGAGCAATGGCACAGTCATCGCCGCGCCGCCACCGTGGTCCGCCAGACGGTTGATGCCGCCTTTGGCTATTTGAGCGACACCGCACCGGTGTCTGAATATCAGGTGCAGCAGTTCATCCTGGACCGCTTTGCCCAGCACGGGCTGACGACCTACTATCCGCCCGTGGTGGCGGCCAACGCCCATAGCGCGGATCCGCACTACACGCCAACGGCTGAACAGACGGCGCTGATTCGGCCCGGTGACTTTGTATTGATTGACCTCTGGGCCAAAGAACCGGACGGGGTGTATGCCGATATCACCTGGACGGGATATATGGGCAGGGTCGTCCCTGAGCGGTATCAGAAGATCTTTCAGCTCGTTCGTGAGGCGCGAGATGCCGCGCTGGCCTTTGTGAAAACGCGCGTGGTCAGCGGACAGGCATTCTTTGGTCACGAAGTCGATGCCGCGTCCCGAACCGTCATTATCAATGCCGGCTATGGCGACCAGTTTTTTCATCGAACCGGCCACTCCATTGGCACGGAAGTCCATGGCAACGGCGCAAATATGGATGGCGTCGAGACCCGTGATACGCGCCGGGTGCTGCCCCATACCTGTTTCTCCGTCGAGCCTGGTATTTATCTGGCCGGGGACTTTGGGGTGCGCAGCGAGGTTGACGTCTATGTCACCGAGAATGAAGCGATTGTGACCGGTGATCCGGTCCAAACGGAAGTCGTCCCCATTCGCCCATAAGGAAAGCTGAGCCCATGGCAAAAGTGTGGTTTATCCAACAGCAAAATCGGTTGATTGCCGTTGGCGGCAAGCCGGCCTATGAGCGGCCTTTTGAGAGTATCCAGTGGCCTTTGGATATTGGCGTCCATCGGTTTTACACGGACCAGGCTCCCGCGCTTGACCCCGGTCTTCCACCGCAAGACGTATCATCCGCCGACATGGTGCTGGTCGAACTCCAGCGTGACGACGTATCTGCTGGATCGAGTTATAAAGTTGGCTTCTACTCGTCTCCATATTCACCGCCTGCGGTTGCCGAGCGACTTGGCCAACCCTGGGCCGAGGACTCCACGGCCTAATCCCGCGTCCGACACCGCTCTGCGGGAATAGCCAACTGTGCGATCAGATACGCCTTGAAGCCTGCGGCGTAGGGCTGTTGCTCTAGCGCCTTTTGCATACACGCCAGCCAGACGTCGCGCTGTTTCGTACCAATATTCAGATGGGCATGCGCGCTCGGAATCCTGATCGGACCATATTTTTCACGATACAGCCTCGGCCCTCCTAACCAGCCACATAAAAACCGGGCGAGTTTGTCTCGGGACTGGGTGAGATCAGCCGGGTGCATGGTCCGAATTTCCTGGGCCTCGGGCAACCGCTCCATCAAATCGTAAAAATCATCGACTAACTGTCGGATCCCGGTCACACCGCCGGCGGCCTGAAAGGAGGCCTCACCGTCGCCGTAGTCGGGTTTTTCTTTGTGCGTGCGTGTCGTCATGTCCTCAACTCTGATCTTCTGTTATGCTCTCTCGCCTGAGATATATTCCGTTCGGAAAGGATAGTCACCATGCCAGACTTTGATCTCCGCATTTTTTCCTATCTGCCCAACCCGCGCATTTGGAAGGCCACCGTTGCGGCCCGCCTGTGCGATATCCGCCTTGATATCCGAGGTACTGCTCCGCCCGACTTGCAGCATTGGCTGTGGGATTTTGAGGCCCGCCCGCTGACCGAGGAAGAAAGGACGGCTCCCCAGGAGACGGAACGACAGGCCCGGGCCGGTTTTAGCGGGCGTTTGTTCAAGACCGACGCCTTTCTCGAAGCGCACCCGTTCGGGACGGTTCCAGCCGCGTTCAGTCCTGACGGCAAGACCGGGATTTTTGAGTCGAACAGTATCATGCGCGCGGTGGGGCGTCTGGGGCAGGAGACCTATCCGGTGTATGGAACGGATGCGTATTCCGCCACGCGTATCGATAGCTTTCTGGACGCGAGCCTGGTCTTTGCGCGGGACACGCAGATTTATCTCCTGGCCTTAATGGGCGGCTCGCTCACGGCAGATATGCATGCCAGGGCGAAGGACGCCTTTGGGATTTATCTTTCCGGCATTGAACAGGGGCTGGCCCCGAACCGGGACTATCTCGTTGGTGAGAGCGTTACCCTGGCGGATATCTGCTTTGTGGCGGAAATTGCCCTGTTCTCCAACGAAAAGGCCCAGCAGAAGCTGCTGGCCGACAACGGGCTCGACCTGATATTCCATGCCAGCGCGGAAGCCGAATATCCGCGAGCGTTGGCTCACTTTGCCAGGCTGTCCGAACACGAGGCGTTTGCGCCAGATGTCCAACCCTATCTGGAGAAGCTGCATAAGCGGATTGAACGGCAGAGCGCCTAGGCGGGGAAGAGTAACCTTTACGGCTATGTCTCCTTGACCTGTCTCCGTCTATTCTGGTTCAGGCTGACCTTGGCATCCGTCAGGGTTACTAATCTCTTCTTATACAGCGCTCCCAAGGCTTTTTTATACGTCTTCTTGCTCACCCTGAACCACTGTCGGATACACTCGGGCGTACTCCGGTCAGTGACGGGAATCTGTCCGCCATGTTGTTCCAGAGCGTCCAGAATGGTCGCGCTGATATCCCGGACTTTGGCATACCCCGGCTTGTGCAGGCAGACATCGATTTTCCCGTCCGCTCGCACGGTTTTGACGAAGCCGGTCAGCCCTTGTCCTGTGTGAAGCGGCTGAAAGATATCGCTGGAGTGCAACAGCCCCCAGTGTGCGCTATTGATAATGACCTTGCGGCCCAGCACCGTCTGAGTACAGACGAAAAGCTCAACCTCTTGACCGGCGTGAAGATCGGTCGCGGTATCGGACAGAAAGCGATCAAGCTTTGCCGAGGCAACGACGCGCTGACTCCGCTCATCCAGATAGACCCTGACAATATAGGCGCGTCCCTTTTTCATCGGCGTGTTTTGTTCTCGAAAGGGAACCAGCAGATCCTTGGGTAAACCCCAATCGAGAAAAGCGCCGACCGGTGTCTCGGCGACGACCTTGAGCAGCGCAAAGTCGCCGACCATGGCCAACGGCGATTGCGTGGTGGCAACTGGACAATCCTCGGAATCCGTGTAGAGAAAAACGGTGAGACGCTCGCCCGTCCGACACGGAGCGGGAACATCGGGCTGCGGGAGTCCTATCTCGCCGAGTTCTCCCGCGTCAAGAGAGACTCCGCTATCTGTTGCATTAACCACCCGGAGCGTATTCAGCCTGCCAATGTGGGGCATGTGGGAATAATCCTCACGCTAGTGGGACACAAACTCAGGCATGACTTTCTTGACGAAGAGCGCCTGCGTATCCGCGGATACCGATATGAGAACGAAATACGTGATGCCCAGGTCTTCAATACGCATGGTGAGATTCCGTCTGACCTCGGCCGGGGTGCCCATACAGAGCAGGGGAGAGCGGCGCGCCGTCTCCACATCGGGAAAGCCCAGGCGGGACGCGATTTTACCGAACATGGGATCGTCGGCCGTGTCGGACAGACACAGCATGACCATGCCGCCCAGCTCGATGCTCCGCGGGTCACGGCCAACTTCACCGACATAGGTGCGGAACATGCCAATCCGCCGTTTGAGTTGGGCCATGTCGAAGGCGACAGTGGCGACCGGGTCGTTCACAAAGTCTTTGCCGTTAAAAATGGGGGGGATGATATTGAGGATGTCGGCTTCGGCCGCGGCGATTTTGAGCAGTCCGCTCCCAGAACCGCCTAGCATGAGCGGCGGACGGGGCTGTTGCACCGGTCGCGGATTATTATACGCCTTATCAATTGCGTAATACTGGCCGTGAAACGTCGGCTCTGCCTGGGTCCACATGGCTTTGATGACCTGGATGGCCTCGGCCATTTGGTCCAGACGTTCCGCGTTGGAGGGATAGGCATATCCGTGGGCCTCGTATTCCGACTGCTGCCAGCCGGCTCCCAAGCCCAGGGTCAGCCGCCCATTACTGACGTGGTCCAGAGTGGAGGTGATCTTGGCCAGTAGCGGAGGCGGACGAAACGAGGCGGCCGCGACCGTGGGCGTCAGCCGGATACGGCTGGTCACGGCGGCAACAGCCGTCAGGGTGGTGAAGCACTCCAACTGCGGCACCTGCGGTGTGCCCAACGGAGAAAAAAAGTGATCGTTGATCGACACCGAATAAAAGCCTTCGTTCTCGGCACGGAGCGCGGTCTGCTTTGCCGCGGCAAAGTCGCCAGTGGGTAAGAACAAACCAAACTTGACATCCTGCATGCGTCTCTCCTCTGCCTTTCACTTCTCTCTAAGACAAACGCCGATAGGTATATCAGATAGGTGTCCGCTGCAAACGCTTGTCCCTGACCGCTTGCTTTTACTCTCCTTCCGTCTTACCCTGTTCTTACTGCTAGAGAGGATGGGCGCTATCGAAACGACCCGGCTTTCAAGTAAAGGGCAGATCATTATTCCCAAGGCCATTCGGCAAGCCTACAAGTGGCCAGTCGGGCAAGAGTTCCTTGTTGAACAAGCCGAGCAGGGGATATTGCTCCGCCCTCAAGCTCCCTTCCCTCAAACATGTCTGGATGACGTGGCTGGGCTGTCTTCAATACAAGGGACGGGCAAAGACCTTGGAAGATATGGATAACGCCATTAGACGGGGCATTTTGGAGCGGGTGCGTGATTGCCGCTGATACCAATGTGCTCGTGCGTCTTTTGACACGAGATGATGAGACGCAATTCAAGAAAGCGGTCAAACTGTTCAGAGAACCACGGCTCTTTGTTTCAGAGAGTGTTCTGCTCGAAACTGAATGGCTGCTCCGCTACGCCTATGAATTTTCTCCAGATACTGTCGTGCAGGCTTTCCGTAAGCTGCTAGGACTCCCGCCGGTTTCTGTTGGGAATGCTCAGAGGATGAAGCGGATTATCGATTGGCACGAACAAGGGCTCGACTTTGCCGATGCCATGCACCTCGCCAGTTGTGAGAGTGAGGGCTGCTCAGAGTTGGTCACTTTTGATAAGAAGTTTGGGAAGCAAGCAAAAGGGCGGGGAGAATGTGTGGTTGGGGTGGTCTGAGTTTGCATTAACCCTTCCAAACGAAAGGACGCGAGTATGGCAGAAAAACCAGTTGTCGCAGTACTCGGAGTTGGTCCGGGCTTGGGGGCCGCGCTGGCCCATCGGTTCGCTCAAGAGTATGCCGTGGCCATCAACGCCCGGCGCGCGGAATATCTCAAGTCGCTGGCGGAAGAGATCCGCGCTAAAGGGGGGCAGGTCTGCGAGGCATCAGCCGACCTGAGCGACCGAGCCCAGATTGAGACGCTGTTCAAGACGATCCGTGAGCAGCTCGGCCCGCCCGAGATCCTGCTCTATAACGCCGGCAGTGGGGCCTTCGGCACAATCGCCGATATGACCCCGGAACAGTACGAGGACGCTTGGCGCGTCAACGCCTATGGCGCGTTTCTGAGCGCGAAGGAAGTGGTCCCGGACATGCTTGAGCGCGGGCGCGGCGCCATGCTGTTTACCGGTGCGACCGCCGGCGTGAAGGCCGGCCCCCGTTCGGTGGCCTTCGGCCCGGCCAAGTTCGCCCTGCGAGGATTAGTGCAGTCATTGGCCCGCGACCTCGGGCCCAAGGGCATCCATGTAGGCTGGGTCAATGTCGATGGCGTGATCGATATCCCTGGCCGTAACTATCCCAATATGACTGAGGAGGACATGCTCAAGCCCGAGGCCATTGCCGAGACCTACTGGCATATGGCGCATCAGGATCGCAGCTCCTGGACGACCGAAATCGACGTGCGGCCGTTCAAGGAAAAATTCTGAGTCCGACCGGGACAGCTAGAGCGCGGCCTCTAGACTTGCCGGAAGCGGCTGCCCGGCGCGGGCGGCTCTTCCGGCGGGCCGGCAAAACACTGGGCAATGGCCATCCATCTGGTGGCCGTAACGCCACTCACTCGAAGTGAGGTGTCTGCGCTATTGCGCACCTGGGTGACCACCTGACAGAACTCGACTGCGCTCCCCTCAATCCGGTTCTCCTGATCCGCTTGATTCCACTCCCATAGTGCGCCCGACGGTGCGCTGAGCCGCAGATAGGGGATGTCCGTTGGCACGGCGAGGTTGCGGTTCGTGAAGGTCCAGCCGAAGGTGTTCACTCCCATGACGACCACATTCTTGATCCGATCGGTGTCGGTTCGCGTTTGACCCAGTAGGTCGTATATGGCTTGGCTGTGCGCCCAGGTTTCCATCAGACGCGCCGTCATGCTGGAGCGTACGCTCATGTCCGGTCCAAACCATTGCACCCGTTTTTTCGGGTCCGCAGTCGCAAAGCGGTCTGTCATCTCAAGAGAGAAAGCGCGCCAGTGGTTCAACAGCGCACGGTCCCGCAGCCCGTCGAGCCAGACATGAGTGAAGGCCCGACGGCCGTGCTGTGTGCGGCCGTCGGTAAATTCTTTCACGAGGTCCAGGAAGGCGTTCGTATCCTGCAATGAGAGGTCTGCCGCGTAGTTGCCCATATGCAGATGGGCCACGATGTCGTTGAGCGTCCACTCTTTGAACTGCGTTTTCCTTCCCCAGTCCTGATCGTCCAAGCCATCAAGCAGGGTAAATACCGCTTCGCTCTCTTCCCGGAAATCCAGAGCTTGCTGCAACATCGGCTGCTCCTGTCTGCGCTGTCACTCGTCTTGCCAGGCAAACAAATCACACCCGGGGTGAAAAGGCCACTGAGCGGGGAACGAAGCTGTTTTCTCCCCCCTTTGACTTCGCTTCGCTACGCTCAGGGTGAACGGGGGAGGAGCCATCGCACCCTGGCGGGGCAATCTTATCTCTTCCCCGCTTCATTGGAGAGGATTAGGCACGGTAGTGATTTTCCTATACCTAGAAGCCACTCTTTTTCACATCTATTGAGGTTTTCCATGCACAAACGAGGAAAGCGAAGCACGACGTTCAGACAGATCATGCGGATTGCAGTCTGTGTCTCTACTGTCCTCTGTCTTGGCGGTGGAACGGTCGGAGCGGTCGAAGGGACACGTTTGCTCAACGCCCACACAGACCATGACAACTGGCTGACCTATGGGCATGGCTATGCCAATCAGCGCTACAGCGGGCTTGAGCAGATTACGACCGACAACGTGCACCGGCTGGTGCCGAAGTGGATCTATCAGACCGGTGTGCTCGGGACGTTTCCAACCAACCCCCTTGTTGCCGCCGGAACGATGTATCTCACTACGCCGTACAACCACGTGGTTGCTCTTGATGCAGGAACCGGAGTGGAACGCTGGCGTTACACGCATGAGATGTCCGTTGACACGCTCTGTTGCGGCACCCACAACCGGGGACTCGCCCTGGGCTACGGGCGACTGTATATGATCACCGCGGATGCGCGCCTGGTAGCGCTCGATGCTGCCACGGGGGGAAGCGTGTGGGATATGCCGGTTGTCGATCCGACGACCGGAAACCCGGCTGACCTCACGGCGCTCAAAGAGATCAAAGCCACAGACGCCGCAAATCCTGCAAACGTGTCCACACTCGCGGCCCTGACGCGCTTTGCCGGCAATATGGCGCCGGTCGTATACGACGGTAAGGTATTCGTCGGCGTGAGCGGGACTGGGTATAGCGGCATACTTGGTGAAGCCGAAGCGGACGACCCGTCCCTCCTCGGTCGGCCCGGTCCGCGGCGTGGCCTACGCGCCTTCCTGTCCGCCTATGATGCAACGACCGGGCAGTTGGTCTGGCGCTGGTACTCAACCGCCTCGGAAGGTTGGGAAGGCGATTTTGTCGGGCAGACTTCGTTCGGCGATGCGCTGGAGCGCGACTTGGTTGCCGAGCGTGCCAATGCGGACAAATACCGCGATGCCTGGAAGACTGGCGGCGGTTCGATCTATTCCTCCCCGTCGATCGACCCGGAGTTGGGTCTGATCTATTTCGGGACCGGGAATGCGTCGCCCGGTTATGATGATTACAAGCGCCCCGGCGACAATCTGTACACCGCCTCCCTGGTTGCGCTCGATATACAGACCGGCGCGCTGCGCTGGTATCACCAGATCGTCCCGCATGACATTTGGGGCTATGATGTAGCCTCACCCCCGGTTCTGTTTGATTTCCCCACCAATGGGAAAACGGTACGGGCGGTGGCAGAAGCCTCGAAGTCCGGCTGGCTGTATCTATTCGACCGGGAGACCGGCCAGCCATTCCGCCGCTCGGAAGCTTTTGTGCCTCAGAACGATTTGCTCTTTCGTAGACCGACTGCTGAAGGGATATTGATTGCGCCCGGAGCCGCGGGCGGAGCAAATTGGCCGCCCACTTCGTACAGTCCTCAGACCGGCTGGTTATACGTCTCAGGGACCCACAACCCGACGCGCTATCAACTCAAACCGGGGGAGGCCGACCAGCCTGAGCGGATCGTCGTTTCGTTTGATAAGAGCGTGGAACGCTGGGGAACCCTGAGCGCCATTGCGCCCCAGGACGGGAAGATCAAATGGCAGGTCAAAACGGACCTGCCGCTGCTGAGTGGCTCGCTCACGACCGCGGGTGGGTTGATTTTTTATGGGGAATCGAACGGCCAGTTTGTTGCCCGCAATGCCCAGGACGGTACGGCGCTGTGGCACTTCAACGCCGGGGCCGGGGTCAATGCTCCGCCGGTGACCTACGCGGTGGACGGGCAGCAATTTGTCGCGGCTGCCGCCGGTGGACACAAGTTGTTTGATTTTCCTCTGGGCAATGCGGTGGTCGCCTTTAGCCTGCCCGATTGACCCGACGTTGCTGCTGCAATATATCCCTCGCCTCAGCCGCTTGATCCGTCTTTACTGTGGGCGCCGAGCTGACGGACGGAGTGTTCGAGTTCGGTTACATGCGCATCCCTAACACCCATGTCGCGTAAGCTCTCGGCGAGTCGGAACAGATAGTCTCGATTCGAGCCGCTCGGACCCCTGGAATGAAAAATTTGGAGCGCCATCTCCGGGACGGAAGCCGGACCGAGATAATGAGGATTACCGTCCTGAGCGATGTAGACAAAGGCGGTCGGCACGGCGGGCGCTGGGGCATGCGCTGGATCGGTCTTGGGGTAAAAGTCCACCTGATGACGGCGAAACCCGCCCTGCTCGCGCTTGTCGAGATAAGAAAAAATCGATTCCAGAGACTCTCCGGCAACCTGATAGGCCACGCCCCAGCACACAGATTGGGCATCGGCGACCAGGGTCACGACGCGGCCTGGGAAGCCTGGAATCCCTCTATGATCGGGTGAACCCTGGTAAAAACACCGCGCCCAGCCTCGGATATAACCGACCTGACGCTGTTCAAAGGGAAAGCCGGGGTGCCAGATCAATGACCCATAGCCAAAAATCCAGACCTTCGTAGGCATCATCTTGCATGAAGACTGGACAGGCGGGGCAGGAGAAAAAAAGGTGGGTCGAGTGACCCACCTTGGGTGAACAACGCCGCGCCTACGGACCTATCCCATATGGATGGCGTTGAGCTTGTTGCCGTCCAGATCGCGAAAATAGCCGATGGTCATGCCGCCGCCACCGCGCGGTCCGGGCGCACCTTCGTCCGTACCGCCCAACTCCAGCGCCTTTTTATGGATTGCGGCCACCTGTTCCGCGCTGCTCGCGGCGAGGGCGACCATCACGCCATTGCCAACCGAGGCGGCATTACCGTCAAACGGCTTGCACACCGCCAGCATCGGAGCCCCTGGGGACCCCCATAAGATAATGCGCTCATTCTCCATCATGCGCTTGGCTCCAAGTTCGGCCAAGAGTTCGTCGTAATATTTGGCCGCGCGGTCAAGGTCGTTCGTTCCGATTGTGACATAACTAATCATGCTCTACCTCCTTCTTGTTTTGCGATAGGGTTAAGACTGAATAAAATCCCGGACCAGACCGGAGACACGCCCAAGCTGCTCTAACTGTGGCACGTGGGCTGCTTGCTCAACCATGGCAATCTGCGAGCCGGCAATCCGGCTGCCAAACTCCTCGGCGTACGCCGGTGGGACGAGCTTGTCCTCAGTGCCCCAGACAATCAGGGTCGGGGCGGTGATCCGATGGATGCGCTTCTTGAGCCCTTTGTCCGGAATGGGCCAGATAAATTTCCCCGTACAGGCGAGTGACCAGGTCACCCGAATCTGTACATCTTGGGCTTCCTTCTCATCCTCCGGCACGGTCAGCATCTGCTGGGCGAGTGGACCGCTGGGGTCGTAGAAGGCGGCTTTGACCACTTCTTCCATAGGCAGGATCATCCAGTTTTTGACCGGGACGTCGTCCCGCCAAAGGCCGATTGGACTCAGCAGCACCAGCTTGCCGACCCGTTGCGGATAGCAGGCGGCGATCTCCGAGGCGACCATGCCACCAAACGAATGGCCGATGACGGTTGGATTGTCTAAGCCGAGCTGAGCAAACAGCTCGTCGTAATACAGCACCAGGTCCCACAAATCGTCCAAAGCCTTCACGCCGTCCGGATCGCCCAGAGTCGTACCGGGGTGCTCCGGTGCGTACACGGTAAACTGCTCAGCCAGCGTATCCAGAAAGGGGTCCCAGGTCAGGCCGTAGGCGCCGTGTAAGAACACCACTGCCGGCCCACTGCCGGCGACCTGGACTTTGGGATTAATCTTATTTTTCCACACACTGACGGTTTGTTCTTGGACTGCGACCATCTGTTTTTCCCTTCAGGTGTATCCTTACAAGGCCGCAATTGAGGCGTGGCGCTTGGTCCGCAGCTTTTCCGGCCACCAGTGATTCTCCCACTGGTTGTCCCACATGTCGTGGATGTGGGGCATGACTTCGCTGGTGAACATATCGATGTTTTTGAGGGTCAAGTCATGCGGCATGGAGCCGATATGCAGCAAGACCATCAAATTGCCGATCCGCAGGTTGGTGACGGCATCGGTGAGCAGGTCGCGAACCGTTGCCGGACTGCCGGCAATCACAAAGCCCTCGTCCACAAAGTCTTTGAACTTCCAGTGGGGGATGGCGTCGAGTTTATCGAAATAGCTCTTGAAGATGCCCTTGCGGATGTTGTTTTCCAGGCTGCGATAATCCTGGTGGCCCGGCGGGAAGAAGTATTCGGGCGGGATATGCAGGGACTTATTGTAGAAGTACTGGATATGCTTTTCGTATAAGGCTTCGGCTTTGGCGTCGGTTTCGGCCACGGCCACGAGTTGCAGAAAGCCGGCACGGTAGGGGTTGGGTTCAATACCGCGATCATTGATGAACTGCCAAAACCCGTCCATCACGTTTTTGCCCGCCTTGGGGCCGTAATAGCTCAAAAAGCAGTAGCAATGGTTGTGCTGAGCAGCAAATTCCCAGGTGCTGAGGCTGCCGAAGCCGGGAATCCAGACGGGCGGATGGGGCTGTTGGATCGGTCGCGGCCACACGTTGACCTTGGGCAGCTGATAGTATTTGCCGTTCCAGGCGAAGATGTTATCCGCGGTCCAGGCTTTGAGGATCAAATCGTGGGCCTCGTAATAGCGCTCGCGCTGCTCAATCGGGGTGATGCCTGCACACAAGGTGGCATCCATGGCCGTTCCCAGCGGCATGCCGGCCACCAGGCGGCCGCCGCTTATGGTATCCAGCATGCCGTACTCTTCGGCTACGCGTGTGGGCGGGTTGGTCGTTGGCAAGGTTGAGCCCATCTGTACCACAGCCACGTCCATGCCATTGGTGGCCCGAGCCAGGACCGAGCCCATCAGGTTGGGGTTGGGCATGAAGCCATAGGCATTCTGGTGATGCTCATTAACGCAGACTCCATCCACACCGGCTTTTGCCGCATGGATCAGTTCGTCAAAAGTCCAGTTGTAATACTGGCCGACTTTCTCGGCGTCGCCCAGTTCCGTCCAGGGTGGATCGACCCAGACCGAGTGGTAACGTTGTTCAAAATCGTCCGGCAGGTCCCGATAGGGCATCAGGTGAAACATAGATACTTTCATACCTGGCCTCCTTTAGTGCCTACTGTGTCCAGCCTAAATACCAATTGTGGCGTCGTTTGGCTAGACGACCTTACCACTGATGTACGCGACGGCCTTGGGAGATTACATGTCGGGAGGTTCTGTCAGGGCAAGTCCTTCCCACGCCTCCATAACTCGTACTCACTAATGTCTATGCTACTACTCCACGCCACGGCGTAGCCGCCCGGCTCGACCTTCACCGCCTTAAAAAGCGCAGAATTCTTTAAGGGGGAGAACATGGTTCTCTTGAGCAAGGGAGTAATGTCGAATTGTTTCCTTTGCTTATTGTCGAACTCAACTACAAGTGTGCGGTCGTCTACTGCTTCTGCCTCCTTCTTTTGCCGCTTCATTAACTGCTCCTAGACCCGCTATGATAAAACAAAGTCTTTTCTCTTCCTCAATTTCGATGTTATGGTCATAAACCGTAGCGAGAGCCATTGTCATTTCAATCTGATATTTCATTGATAAAGCAGCCTTTACGATCTTTGCTTTACCCTCTGGCTGGGTCAGGATTAATCCATCGCTTAAGCTCAATCGAGAGACTCTCGCTCGGTCTGTCTACTAATGCTTGAGTCCGTGAGAAATCTACATCACTCATGGCAAGCCTCTTCATTTTTTGTGTTACTATCGTATATACGATCTAGTACACAGAGAAAACAAGAGATTGTTATGCGCTTTGTGAGCGTTCGTGAATTGCGCAACCAGTCGGCCTTGGTCTGGAAAGTGCTGTCCGAAGAGAAGGACCTGGTCATTACCTCTAACGGCAAGCCTATCGCCCTCCTGTCCGCGATGGTGGAGGAAGATCTGGAAGCATCGCTGGGGGCTGTGCGTCGTGCACGCGCCCAAGCCGCAGCCGCAGCCCTGCAACAATCCTCGCTGCAAGCCGGGACTGATCGCCTCTCGCTGGAATACATCAACGCGGAGATCAACGCGGCGCGCCGGGAGCGCGCTCGATGAGGATCGTGCTGGATACAAATATCCTGGTCTCCGGTTTGCTCTCTCCATTCGGCCCTCCGGGAGATATCGTGAGGCTGATAACGACTGGGACAGTACGGGTCTGTTACGATGCACGCATCCTGGGTGAGTATCGTCAGGTCCTCCTGCGGCCAGCCTTCTCGTTTAGCCAAGTCCAGATCGAATCCGTACTGGCTCAACTTGAAGCGGATGGAGACCTCGTGACTGCGCGTCCTCTTTCCGAGGGCCCGCCAGACCCGGACGACGAGATTTTTCTTGCTGTGGCTATAGCGAGTCAAGCACACTGTCTGGTGACCGGTAATCTCAGGCATTACCCCGCTTCGCGCCGCCAAGGGGTGCAGGTCGTTTCCCCAAGAAATTTCCTGGAGTTATATCGGGAAATGGCTGGGTTCGACGATTTGTGATTTCTCACCACGTCTAACAAGAACCGCCGAACACAGAGACGAAAAGCGGAGCGTTAGAAAAACTTCACGCAATAACTGATCCGCGCGGCGCTGTCGTAATCCGCGTCAGCCGGCACAAGCTGTCTGTCTTTCACGAGGTCGCGCAGCTCGGTATCGACCACGCTCGAAAAGACCTCAAAGCCGCGTGCCAGATAGGCTTTGGGCGGCTGCCCGCCCATAAAAGCCATGACCTCGCGTGGAGCTGGCGTAGCCTTGGCCGTCACCGCCTCGAAGCCGGCCTGCTTGGCCCAGTCCAAAAAAGAGTCCAAGAGACGCAGGCCAATGCCCCGGCCCTGATAGCGCGCGTCTCGGTCATCCGTGTCGTCGAGTTGGCCGACGTGGTAGCAGTAAATGGACAGGCTGCGGTCAGGCAGCGCGGGTGCTGCGTTGCCGAACTCGCCCCAATACAGCGGGTCCCACAGCCCCTTTGGCGAGCGCGTGTCCGCGGCGTAGCGCCGAAACTGGAGTTGGCCGACATGCTGAGCCGCGTCAAACGCCAGGATCGCGCTTGAGCCAAGGTCCTGGATGCGGGCGCGGACCTCCTGCTCGTCGCCCTGATGGCCAATCGGCACCGCCCCAACGTCTTCTGATGTCATCGGTCGGAAGGTAATAGTATCTGTGTCTTTGGGCATGGCTTTCTTCCTCATTCGTGCAGGGTCTAACTCCATCTCGTCTGGCAGCTTAATGTACCTTCAGAGAGAGCCTATATATAGGGCCTGAACGGTACGGGGCTGCGCTTGAGAAAGACCCTCTGCATACAGCCCTGCGAAAACGCAGTCAGGATAGAGATGGTGATAGAGGACTGCGCGGGCGAGGTTCCTTGCCCGCGCGGAGCGGTGTGTCTAGCCGGCACGTCTGTGGCTGCGCCCACGGCGCGCCGAATGAGGCGGTCTGTTGCGCGCCTGTCCGTCGGGTCGCTTGGGATTCTCGTTGACATCGGGCTCGAAGCCCTCGATCTGCCGGCGGGGAATACGTGAGCCTATCATGCGCTCGGTCGCACGTACCCAGCCGGAATCGCCAGCCGTCACAAAGGTACAGGCCTCGCCGTAGCGTTCGGCGCGACCGGTACGCCCGAGACGATGGGTATAAGCCTCAGGGGTGTCTGGTACATCGAAGTTAATCACGTGAGAGACTCCGTTTACGTCGATGCCGCGCGCCACGATGTCTGTTGCCACGAGGATGTTGTGGTGGCGTGAGCGGAAGCTGCGCATGGCCCGGTCGCGCTGAGACTGGGACAGGTTTCCCTGGAGACCCACGGCCCGGTGTCCGGCCTGACCGAGCCGTTCGGCCAGGCGCCGGGCGCGGTGTTTCGTACGGGTGAAGACGATAGCCGAGTCGCAGTTGTCTTGGGTGAGCACGTGTTCGAGCAGGGCATGCTTGCGCTGCTCCGCGACGAGAACCAAGGCATGTTTGATCGTCACGGCCGGTGCCATATCGGCTAACTCGACCACGTGCGGCGTTTTCAACAGATCGTCAGCCAGCCCGCGGACTTCTTTCGGCATAGTGGCTGAGAACAGCAGGTTCTGTCGGTGGGCGGGCAGCGCGCCGAGGATCTTGCGAATGCCGGGTAGGAAGCCCATATCGAACATATGGTCAGCTTCGTCGAGCACGAGGGTTTCGACTTGGCCGAGGCGGAGTCTGCCCTGCTGGAGCAGGTCGAGTACGCGGCCTGGGCAGCCGACTATGATCTCAGGGCGCTGACGGAGCGCATTGACCTGACTGTGTATTGAGACACCACCGTAGATGGTGGCCATCTTGAGGCGGGTGAACTTGGCCAGCGTCCGGATTTCTTCTGTAATCTGGCTGGCGAGTTCCCGGGTGGGTGCGAGCACCAGAGCGCGCGGGTCCTTGCCGCGTTCTCCGAGAAGCCGGTCAAGCAGGGGGAGGGCGAAGGCGGCCGTCTTGCCGGTGCCGGTCTGCGCTAAGCCGAGCACGTCGCGGCCATCGAGGCCGGGGGGAATGGTTTCGACCTGGATTGGCCAGGGCGTTTCAAAGCCGACGGCGTGGATGCCGCGGATGAGGGCTTTGTGGAGGCCGAACCGGTCAAACGTGGCCGGTGCAATTGATACTGAATCAGACATAAATAGATTAATCTCCGCCGTAGGCGCACAGGGTGCTCCTGTACGGCCCGGCCGTATTTTCCGACCCAAACAACAGGGAAAGGGAAGAAGGGTTATTTTTAGCGGCGCGCCCTCGGAGAGACAGAGAGGGCCTGCTGTTCGCCGCTGTCGAGCTGATGCTCAACCACAGGACTCAGGCTACACGGTCTGCGCGATTGACGCTACCCCACGGAATCAGCTCTTGTTTTTGAAGGCCGCGAAGTCTCGTTGCATGACGGAATCGACCGCGTTGACCGCCGGACGTTCGCCAACCTTTTGCAAATATTCACCAAGGCCGGGCACATCATCCGTAATGTCCCAGTCGTAGACTTGCGTGGTGTGCAGATTGGTGAAGCGCAACTCGAAATAGGCGGTCAGGTCGGCGAAGGTGAACGTGTCGCCGGCAATATAGGGCTCGAAGCGAGCGAGCTGCTTGAGGGCCCGCAGCCCGCTTTCCAGCAATGGCCGGACTGCGTCGTACGCGGCTTGGTCAACCGGCGCACCGAAGTACACGGTCGGTACATGGCGCCGGGCCGGTGCGTCGAGATACAACTCGACAAAGCGGATGATTTCTTTGGCCTTGGCCCTGGCCCAGGGGTCGCTGGGGTATAGCGCCGGCTGCGGCTGGATATCTTCGAGATAGTCGAAGATGACGTTTGTCTCGGTCAAAGTCGTACCCTCGACCTCAATATAGGGCACCTTGCCCATTGGGCTTTTGGCCAGGACTTCGGGGTCCTGACTCGGCATGATCGAGACTTCCTCAAAGGCGAGTCCTTTTTCGACTAGCGCAGCCTTGGCCGTGCTGTAATAATTGCTCAGGGTCGTGCCGTAGATTTTGATCATAGTGTGTGTCCTCCGTGGTGCTTCTCTTTTTTCGTCTCTCTCACCATAAATGTCAATGCGTGTGAGTGTACACCCCGTGGCGAAGCGGGGAAGCCCTTGTCTCGACGTTACTCCAACAATGCCTCAAAAACTCGGGTCAGCCGGGGCAGCTCTCCATCTCTGGTCTCATTGACCAGCCGGTCCAGCCTTTGGCGGAGCTGAGCCGGTTGCTGCCCTTCCTCCGGGCGATACCGAAACAATTCGGGGAGTGGAACCTCCAGACCCGTGGAAAGGCGCTGAAGCAGAGCCAGCGTCGGATTCGCCTCTCCTCGCTCAATGCCGGCCAGGTATTTGGCGCTAATGTCGATGATTTCCGCCAGCCCTTCCTGGGTATGGCCCTTCGATTTTCGCAGGCTTTTTATCCGCTTTCCCAACAGTTTCCGGTCATCCATAACCGCCTCTCAGTTCAAGGACAGTATGGATACGCCGCTATGCCGGATAAACCGCTTGAGAAGTGTAGTTTGTTGACAAAATATATCTGTCAGAGGTGGAACTATGTCTATCAGACATAGTTAAGGATAAAATTATGTCTGATAGGTGTTATGAGAGAGGGTGTGGGTGTTGGTTATACGCAGACAGACGAGCAAACCCAAAGCGAGAAAATGGGAGAAAGAAGAAAGGGGGGGAGAGTCATGAGACGTAAAGAATAACCAGATTTGGAGAGCAGAGAGCGGGGTATCAAGCTGATTCCCCTTACCGACACACCCGCAGGAAGGCACAGACTCACCGCTACAAGGACGACAGAGAAGAGGAGGAAATTATGCAAGGAATCGGACGGACGAGCAAAACTTATAACCAGTCGGTAACAGTCGGCATAGATATAGACCTTAGTCTGGTCTCAAGAGCAGTACGACGGACCGCCAAAACATATTGATTTGCTCGCCATATGTCCAAGTGCAACATACGCCCGTTTGTCATTGCATACTTGGTTTTGCTTACGGTGATTATCTCTCTTCGTCATTTCCTACCAGCCCTATTGCGTCCAGACCTCCGGGAAGATGATTACGCGCAGCTTATCTGGTGGACCTACCAATTTAACGACGCTGAACTCTTCCCAAAAGACATTATCTTGGAGTTCTTCTCTTTGCCGATATTTTCCACCTATGGCTGGCAATACCTCTATCGCTTATTCGTTCCTTTTTTTGACGCGGAGCAATTTGGAGAAATTCTCCCTTTTGTACTGATCCTTCCTTCGACGGTTCTGGTATGGCTCCTGGGGCATCATTGCGGCAGGGGCTCTCTGGGTGCAGCCTTCGCAGTTATATTCTTTACCGTAGTAGAGATGCATTACCTGCGCTCGGGTCTCCCGAGGTCATTTGCGGTGCCCATTCTTCTCTTCGGAATGTGGAGCTTATCGCAACACAGGCAGGGAGCCCTGGGTTTGTCCATCTTTTTCGGCGTACTGTTTTATCCCCCCGTTGCTGCAAATCTCGTTTTGCTCACAGCCGTGGTTCTTGGGCTGCGCTGGTATACGGACAAAAAACTTCCAGCGAGTTGGCCTACGTTGCTTTTCTTCGTCTGCTGTGCGGCTTTCACTCTAGCGTCGGCATACCTCGGACCGCTTCCTGACGGGATAGGTCCGAGAACTCCCCTCGAAGCCGCGCTCTCTATGCCTGAGTTTTTCGACGGCGGACGAAGTGCGTTTTTTAGTGAAAATATATGGTCCTTCTATTTTACGAAAAGCTCGTCCGGTCTTGGCATTAATCCATACGCCGCCCTCGGTCTGCTCTTTGTCACCATACTGACCCTACGTTATTTTCCACGCGCCGTCAGCATCGAAATATGGAGCTTGGCCGCTACATCCATTGCCTTGTTTGTTTTTGCCCACATAACCCTTTTTCTCATGTATTTCCCTAACCGCTTTGTTCGCTATGCCCTGCCGGTATTTTACCTTCTTTTCTTGAGCTCACTCCTTCCCGCAATCGTCGACTCCCTTCGGAAGATGAAATGGATATCCAGAATCTGCCAAAACCTACCGGAGAGAAGGCAGTGCCAAGTATTCGTATCCGTGAAGTGGAATCGTACTGCTAATCTTTTTTGGCGAGGCAGCCTTGAGTATTAAGGAAAAATTAACCACTCCGAGTCGATTCCCCGATATGGAAGCCGCCTACCTTTTTCTGGAAACATTGCCGAAAGAAACCCTTGTTGCGGCGCATCCTGATGATGCCGACGATGTTCCGCTCAGGGCACATCGTAGCATATTAGCCTCTAGAGAAACTTCTCTTCCCTACTATCTTGGCTACTACAATAGAAGGCGAGAACGGATACAGGCAATGCTCATTGCCTGTTATGCCGATAACTGGCCTGACGTTGACACACTGTATTACCATTTTGGCGTTGATGTTTTCATAGTCAGTAAGAGAAGGTATAAACAGGGGGTGCCCCCATATACTGGCCTTTATTACGAGCCTTTTGATTCTTCTATCCAACGACGCTTCGTGCACGGCCTTCGTCATGGCTTCGTGCTGCTCGATCCTCCCTCGGAGCGAGTGCTTTTTCAACAAGGAGATATCACTATCGTTCGGGTTGGTCCTTCAAGAAGACTCCGGGAGGATGTTGCCAACTCAGTAGGCTGGTGTGGAGAGAGAAATTCCATTTTGACGATTAACGACGTCTGCCCACAGACGACACGTCTGCATACCTAAGGAGCGAGGGCTGTGACGGCCTCAGAAATCAGCCTAGGGGTTCATCTGGTAACTGGGCACCATGCTACACGCCCACGGCCCAGACCGTGTTCTGTTCTGGACGATAGAAAAAGCGATACGGAGCAATAATGATTTCCCGGTGGGGTAATTCTGGAAACTCAGGAATAACTCTGCCGGAGGCCGGAAATTGTCCGGGCCGACGGAGAACCTGAGCAGCGCGTTGACGAAACTGTCTCGCCGCTTCTGGGTTGTCGCGGCGGATGTAAGTAATGGCAGCTAGGAATTGTGCCCGAGCAGACAGGGTGAATTCAACGGTCACAAGTCTCCAGCCTCAAGCAGTGCGTCGGCCTCGGCGAGCACCGTGTCCAAGTCGATACCTCGCCCTTCAGCAATTTCTTTTTTCCCTGAGCCAGGAGCCTGAGGATTTGCCGTTCAGACTCGGCCCGCTGGTAGGCTTCTGCACTCAATAACACTGCCGCGGCCCGTCCTCGTTGGGTGATGACAAACGGGTCGTCCGACTTGCTGACTTGCTTTAACACGGTCGCGGCGTCCTGGCGCAGTGCGGTGATAGGGATAATGGTCGGCAAATTCGCCATAAGTAGCCCTTTTCTGAACGCTTAGATGAATGGCTAAAAGTATTATAGGACGTATGACTGAGAAAGAGAAAATCGGCGTTTTGCGAAATAATGCTGCATATTTTAATGGATTTGCGAGATATTCGTGTATGAGAATTGCACTCTTTCAAACGTCCTCGAACAGCACCCGGACATGCGACTCGGGCAGGGGCCGGGTCACTTTGGAAACGATGATGGTGAAGACCACCGAGGTGAGACTGGCGAGGGACGAGCAGGAGAACGGATTGACGCCCTCGATATAGAGCCAGGAGACGACGGAGTGCAGCAGGCCGGGTGCAAACCAGGCCGGGTTAAGCAGTTGGGCGTGCAGGACCAGAAAGCTGACAAAGCCGCTGACCAGACCGGCGTAGGCCCCAGCCAGGGTGACGCCGCGCCAGAGGGCCCCGAATACCAGGGAACCGGCAAGGGCCGACATGACACAGCCGGTGCCAATCCAGACAATCAACATGACGTTGGTTTCAACCCACGACCAGGCTATTGCTGCGCAAATGACCAGCACGACAACGGTCGCCACCCGGCTGATATATAAAACCTGGCGGTCGAGTTGTGCCTCGGTTGGCGGGTGCTTCAATCGTGGGACCACGGTCCGACGGTAGAGGTCGTTGGCGATAATCTGGGAAGATGACACGACGAGTCCGTCCGCGGTGGACATAATGGCGGCCAGGATGCCGACACCGACCAAGGCTGCCAACCAAGTCGGAAACAGCTCGATGAAGAGTGTCGGCAGGGCGTGATTCGAGGTCGCGCCCTCGGCAAACAGGGCGTCACCCAGCAGCGCCCGGGCCAACAGGCCGCCCAAGGTCAGCATGGCCAAGGTGATGATGAATGTGGTCGTGAGGGTAAGAAAGCGGTTCTGGTGCATACTGTGTTTTAAGGCCCAGAGCTTATTGCCCAGGTGAGGCAGCACGCCCAACGGAATGAACGAAATCACCAGCGAGACAATGGACCACCAGGAGTGATAGAGCGGGGTTTTCGTGTTGAGTGGACTCACTAGGTGCTCGTCCTGGGTGGCCAGATTATCGACCAGTCCCAAGAATCCGCTCCTCCCCGATTCGCCCACATCCAGCCCAAAGCCGATGAGGAAGAGCACGACGACCACGACGGCGACCAGCAGCATCAGACAGGCCTGGATTCCGTCGGCGATAATGTCGGCATGGGCTCCACCCAGCACCACGTAAATCAGCAACACGGTTGTGGTGATGATCAGGGCCCAGAGCGGTGGTAAACCCAGCAGAATCTCGAACATGACCAAGCCCGACACGAGCTGTCCGGCCAGATAAAAACACAACAACAGGGAAAACAGCGACACCAGCACCCGAATGCCCTCGGACTGGTAGCGGTCGCCCAGATACTCGGGGATGGAGCGGTTGCCGAACTTATGGCCGGAGCTTGTAATCAGGCGCATGGTGAGCAACATGCCCAGACACAGACCGGCGGGACCCAGAAAGACGCCCCACATGGTGGTCAGCCCCCAAGTATAGCTCAGCCCCGGCATGCCCAGGAAGGTTGCCCCGCTCACAGTGGTGGCGGAAAATGCCAGGGCCAGAAACAGAGGTCCGTACGCGCCACGCGCCGTGGCAAAGTCGTCGGCATGTTTGACGCGCCGCTGGGCCAAAATCCCGATGGCTATCATGCCGCCGATATAGATGACGAGGAAGAACCACGACCAGCTAATGAGTGTCATGGGCAGGTTTCCTTACACGTCCAAAGGGAAGTCTGGGGATTCCACGGAGCCCGCTTCGCCACACTGCGCGCAGGGGCTAGCGTTATCGATCGGCCGTCATCCGCAGGGCGACCCGTAAGTGTTGGTACTTCCATTCCCCGTTGACTTTCACGTAGTCGTCATCATAGCGCAGAGCCAACCATTTCTCAGCGTCGTTTTCGGCATACGTCCACGGACCCATGATATACCAGACGCCGGTGGCGCGGTCTCCGCTGACCTCGATGATAGGGTTCGTGATGTTGTGCTGAGAAAAGCTGAACATTCCTTGGAATTTGCGAAATAACTCGCGAATAGCCCCATGGCCCTCAGCCTTGCCGAAATCGGCACTCTCCCAGATGGCGTCTTCAACGAATACCGACGTGACTCTGGCGGGGTTGTGCATATCGTCGCAGATCTCGCAGTAGCGAGCCTTGAGCTGTTTGATCGCCTCGATGTCTTCGAGCCTGGTGATGCGCTGTTCCAGTTCCGACATGGCCATACTAAACCCTCCTTTATTGGCCAGACCTTTGGTTTCATTCTTACTACACGGTTCGTTGACCATGCAGCAATGCCTTATTGTTTATGCCATTGTTTATGCCGCAGAAAGAAATCGCCTGGATGATATAGGGATGTGAACGGCTAGAGCGTGTAGTGAGGCAACCTGTACCACTTGGCCAGGCTGAATCGTCTCCAGCACTCGTAACACCTCGGACATCTTGGGTCGTAAGTCATTGATGTCATTACTTGGTGCTTTGATGATGACCAAAGCCAGGGAAAGGCCCCCGATATTCTGTTGATATGGGATTCCTTGGTCTACGGTCAGCAGGATATGGAACTCCGAGGCAGCTCGGCGGAGCAACGCTCCGTTCTTTGTGCCTCCCCAGCCCATCTCGGCTACGGTCTGCACATCATGGCTCGGCAGTTCGCTTCGAATCTTCCAGGGGACGCACTCATCAAGCAGAACGCGCATGAACACCTGCCGGCAACTGTCCCTCCTGCTCCAAGACTGCCACTGCCTGAGCGCGCGTTACCGTAGGAAAATCATCAAGAAAGTCATCCAGAGTATGTCCCCCAGCGAAGTAATCCAATAGCGCTTTCACCGGAACCCGTGTCCCTATAAAGACGGGAGTTCCGCCGAGAATGTCAGGATCGCTATGCACGACGACGTCTTGATCTTTCATACGGTCTCCTTTCTCGTGCAGTGTAGCACCGGAACCCGTGTACGCCTAACGGAATCTCCGTCAACACTCTGAAGAAACCGACAATGGTCTTGAGATCACAATGCGGACCGCGCCCTCGCGCACCAAGCGATGATTGCGAAAGGAATGGGATTTTCGGTAGGCGTCTGTTCTCAGTTGATGCCCTTAAAAGCTCGGCTTGGTCGAAAATGGAGTCAATTGGAGTTCGTGCGTCCAACAGGATTTGTCTTGGGTGTGTAGATAATAGTACGCCTCAGCGATCTGAACGGGATTCATCACCACTTCAGGCCGCTTCTGGGCTATCGGCAGGGCGCGGGTGCCCGGAGAGTCGATGAGGCCGTCTATCACGACGTTGGCCACGTGTACGCCATGCTCGGAATATTCCTCCGTCAGCACCTGCGCCAGCGTGCGCATCATCACTCTCGGATAGTACAACGACTGTCCCGTCAGTCGCTTTCGTCCGCGCAAGGACGCCGCGTTATTAGAAATGAAGAAAGAGCCTGCGCCTCGTTCTCGCATGGCGGGCAACACCTCCTTAGCGACTAAGAACGGTCCTCGGCTGGAGATGTGCTGCGCGGTGTCAAATAGTTCGACCGGGATGTATTCAAGCAATTCTTTCTCTGGCGGCAGGTCACGCCCCTCCAGGTAGCCCGCGTTGTAGACCAAGACATTCGGGTCACCGGCTTGCTCTCGAATCTGGGCGAACGCCTGTGATATGGAGTCGTGCGACACTAGGTCCAACTCGACAATCATGCCTTCGCCACCTTGCTCTCGGATTGCCTGCTCCAACCCAGACGCATTGGCGGCATTCCGGGTCGTCAACACGACGAAGAAGCCTTCTTTGGCAAACTTCTGAGCTACGGCACCGCCGATGCCCCAGCGCGCACCGACGGGCATACCGCTGTCGTCAATCACCTTACCGTGCGCGAGTTTGGTATTGCGGCCATCTGACTGCCACTTGGATGTTGCTCCCACCACAACGGCGACCGGTTTACGGGTCGAGTTCATATCGGATTCCTTTGCCCTTGTTGCAAGTCCCCCAAGCGTAAGGAAAAATAGCCACATTCACAACGGCAAACAGAATGATCTTAGAGGGCATGTAGGAGTCGTTATCCAGTAAGGTTAATAAAGTTGTAACGTCCCTTCTAGCCGCTCTAGGGAGCCGTATTGTCTTCAGCTACATACATCGGGGTCTCCTCGACGGGTCTGAGCTTGGACTGGCCTTGCAATTTGGTAAATATCTTCCCTGGACTCCCTACCTTGTTACGGTCCAGGAGATTTCCTTTGGTTGTTGCTTTACGCCCCTTCAAACAACGCCTTCACATGCGGCTCGGGTAATGGCTGGGTCAGTTTGGAGACGACATAGGTACAGGCGACCGACATGAGTTCCCCTATCGTTGCGCAGGAGAACGGGCTCGGTCCCTCGGCGTAAAGCCAGGTGGCGGCGGTGTGCAGCAGGCCGGGCGTAAACCAAGCGGGGTCAATCATTTGGGTGTGCAGCACGAGGAAGGTGACGAAACCGCTGACCAAACCGGCATAGGCGCCTGTACGGGTGACGCCGCGCCAGAGCGCACCGACCACTAGAGGGCCGGCAAAGGCCGCCATCATGCCTCCATTCCCAATCCAGACAATGAGCGCGATATTAGTCTCGACCAAAGCCCAGGCCAGGGCGGTACACAGCACCAGAACAACAACGGTTGCCACCCGACTGATGGATAAAATTCGCTGGTCCAGTTGCTCAGCATTCGGAGGATTCTTGAGTCTGGGTACAATGGTCCGACGGTAGAGATCGTTGGCAATCACCTGGGATGAGGAGATGACCAGCCCATCGGCGGTGGACATGATCGCCGCCAGCACGCCTACCCCAATGAGGGCGGCAAGCCAGGTGGGGAACAATTCGATGAAGAGGAGGGGCAGGGCCTGATTCGGGTTCGCCCCTTCGGCGTAGAGCGCATCGCCCAAGATCGCACGGGCGAGGAGACCGCCCAGCCCGAGCATGCCCAGCGTCAGCCCAAACGTGAAGGCCAGCTTGATAAACGATTTCTGTTGGCTCACGCTTTTTAATGCCCAGAGTTTGTTCCCGAGATGGGGCAACAGGCCGAGCGGTATGTGCGAAATAAAAATGGCCACAACGGACCACCAGGAATGGTAGAGTGCGGTCTCGGCATTGAGCACGCCGACCAAGTGCGCGTCCTGCTCGGTCAGGCTGTCGATGATGCCCAGCAGGCCCGCTCTTTCGCCGTCCACCCCAAATCCGGTTAGAAACAGGACGATCACCATCAGCGCGACCAGCAGCATCATGAAGCCCTGCACCCCATCGGTCAGGATGTCGGCATGCGCGCCGCCGAGCACGACATAAACCAACAACACGGTGGTGGTGATGAGCAGCGCCCAGACTGGTGACATGCCCAGCATAATCTCGAACATCACCAGCCCGGACACCAACTGGCCGGCCAGATAGAAAAACAGCACTAAGGAAAAGACCGAAATGAGTATCCGAATACCTTCGGATTGGTAGCGGTCTCCGAGGTATTCCGGTATGGAGCGGTTCCCGAACCGATGGCCCGAGGTGGTAATCAGGCGCATGGCGACCAACACGCCGACATACATCCCGGTCGGGTAGAGGAAGCAACCCCACATCGTCGGCAGCCCCCACTCGTAACCCAGACCTGAGCTGCCGAGAAAGGTGGCGCCGCTGGCTGTGGTCGCGGCAAAGGCAAACGCGAGAAATAACGGCCCGTACGCGCCGCGCGCGGTGGCAAAGTCGTCAGCGTGCCTGACCCGTCGTTGGGCAAACACGCCGATGGCCAGCATGCCGCCGATATAGAGGAGGAGAAATATCCACGACCAGGTAATGAGTGACATGCGGGGAGTGGGTGCTGAGTGGCGTTAGATCGCGCCCTCGGCCTGGGCTGCCTCAACCTCTTCGTCGTTATACCCGACCAGCTCCCGCAGGATTTCCTGGGTATGCTCACCAAGGCGGGGCGAAGTCGTAACCTTGACCGGCGAATCGGAGAGCTTGAGCGGACAGCCGACCGTTCTGAATCGTCCGCGCTCCGGATGCTCGACTTCGGCTATAATATCCCGCGCGGCCAGCGCCTCGTCTTCCATCAGCTCTTTCATGTCCAGGATCGGGCCGCAGGGCACGTTGACCGTGTTGAGGCGTTGCATGGCTTCATACTTGGTGTGTTTTTGGGTCCAGGCTTCGATTGCTGCGAAACAGTCATCTAGGTGAGAGAGACGTGCCTCCGGCGTGGCGTACTCCGGATGGTCAATGAGGTCCTCACGGCCAATCAGCTTCATCAGGGGTGCCCAGACCTGGGCCTGGACGACCACATAGATATAGTCGTTGGGGCCGCCGGGTTTGCATTTGAGGGCTACCCCCGGATGGCCACCCCCGGAGGCATTGCCGGAACGCGGCACGGCTGGGCCAAAGGTCTTATCGGGATATTGCGGATACTCCTTCAAGGGGCCGTGGGCAAGCCGCTGCTGGTCGCGCAGCTTGACCCGACACAGGTTCAGCACCGCGTCCTGCATGGCGACCTCAACTCGCTGACCGACCCCGGTTTTCTCGCGCTGAAAGAGGGCCGCCAGAATCGCGGCCACCAGATGCATGCCCGTACCGGAGTCCCCAATCTGGGCCCCGGTGCTGGTCGGCGGGCCGTCATCCCAGCCTGTCGTGCTCATGGCCCCGCCCATGGCCTGGGCCACGGTTTCGTACGCCTTGCAGTCTGCGAACGGACCGGGACCGAACCCCTTGCCGGAGGCATAGATCATGCGCGGGTTGATCTGCCGGATGGCTTCCCAACTAAATCCCTGACGATCCAGTGCGCCGGGCGCAAAGTTTTCGACCAGCACGTCGCACACCTCGATCAGCTTGCGAAAAATCTCCTGTCCCTTCGGGGTCTTGGTGTTGATGGTGATGCTGCGCTTATTGCAGTTGAGCATGGTGAAATACAGGCTATCGACATCGGGCAGGTCCCGAAGCTGCTGGCGGGTGATATCGCCCCGCCCCGGCAGTTCGACCTTAATGACGTCCGCGCCGAGCCAGGCGAGAATCTGGGTACAAGAAGGCCCCATCTGGACGTGGGTCATGTCAAGAACACGGATGCCGTCCAAAGCTTTTCCCATAGTTTTCTCCTCGCCAAACAAAATAGCTGCTTTGCGCTTACTTGTACCGTGTCTGATTCCCGACGCAAAGGGGCCTGTCCAGAGCAGCGTCGAAGGGGGCGCAGGGCTGCTCTCTTGCCGAGGTCAGGGCCATCCAATATCATGCCGCCTGCAAAAACGCCCGGTAGGATAATGATAGTCGGTTCGGCCCAAATATCGACTTAGACATTGACGTATGCCGCCTGCAAAAACGCCCGGTAGGATAATGATAGGGTAGTGCCTCGTTGCATACTCCCCCTCACCCCAGCCCTCTCCCTCCAGGGGAGAGGGCTGGGGTGAGGGGGGTGCTGAGACACTATTCAATACAGACAAGATGAGAACACCTGTATGAGCAAACAGACTCCGCCCGCAACAAAATCAATGGACCCCATTGTCTCGTTATGCCGACGCCGGGGATTTATCTTTCAGTCGTCCGAGTTGTACGGCGGCATTAACGGTTTCTGGGACTATGGCCCGCTCGGCGCCGAGTTGAAACGCAACCTCAAGGAAGCCTGGTGGCAAGACGTGGTCCGCTGTCCGGCTCCCGGTCCGAACGGTCGTCCCATTGAGATTGTTCCGGTGGACGCGACCATCATTATGAACCCGAAAGTCTGGGAAGCCTCAGGGCACGTGGGCGGGTTCTCCGATTTGATGAGCACCTGCCGTTACTGCAAAAAGCTCGTGCGGTACGATCACATCTGGGAGATCATCCACGAGAGCGACTGGTATGCCTCGCTGAAAGAGCTGTATGAAGCGGGGAATATGACTGTCAAAAGCGTGAAGCGCTGGGGAGAAAAGACCGCAAAAAAGAGCGCCCCGAATCTGGCCCTTGTCCGCAAGCCAGCGGAAACGCTTGCGCTCCTGACTGATGAATTGGATCAGGAAGAGTCACCGCTCAGCATTGGGTTGGACCAATTAGTCGGGCGGCTTGCCAACGAGCAGCGCGTTGCTGGCGAATTGCCGCCGCCGTGCCCGTTCTGTGGCGGGGAAATTACTGAGCCGCGGCCTTTTAATCTCATGTTCAAGACCACCACGGGTGCGGTCGAAGACCCGTCGGCGGTCACCTATCTGCGCCCGGAGACGGCCCAAGGGATTTTTACCCAGTTTTGGAATGTGCTTGATACCAATCGGGTGCGGGTGCCGTTTGGGATTGCGCAGATCGGCAAAGCGTTCCGCAACGAGGTCACGCCGCGTAATTTTACCTTTCGTTCGCGTGAGTTCGAGCAGATGGAAATCGAGTTCTTCATTCATCCCGAGGAAGCCGCGGAGTGGTATCAGTACTGGCGCGATACTCGTTTTCGCTGGTGGCAGTCTATTGGTCTGGCGGGCGAGAACCTGACGCTGCGTGAGCACGACCAGGACGAACTGGCCCACTACGCTAAAGAGGGAGCTGGTACGAGTGATGTTGAGTACCGTTTCCCGTTTACTGCGCCCGGCTACGGGGAATTGGAAGGTGTGGCCCATCGTGCCGACTATGATCTGCGCCAGCACGCCACCCATTGCGGTCAGGGGGACAAACTGCGCTATTTTGATGACCAGCGCAACGAGCGCTATTTCCCGCACGTGATTGAGCCGAGCGCTGGCGCCGACCGTGGAACCCTGGCAGCACTATGTGAAGCCTATACACCCGACGAGAGCCGGCCGAGCAAGGTCTATATGAAGTTTCACCCCCGGCTGGCGCCGATCAAGGCGGCGGTGTTTCCCTTGGTCAACAAAAGCGGCATGCCCGAGGTGGCCGAGAAGCTCTACCAGGAGTTGCGTCCGAAATATGCCGTCCAGTTCGATGTGAAGCAGAACATCGGCAAACGCTACGCGCGCATGGATGAAGCCGGCACGCCCTACTGCTTTACGATTGACGGCGACACGCTTGAAGACCAGACCGTGACGGTGCGCTACCGTGACACCCTGGAGCAGGAACGCATCGGGATTGATAAGGTCGGCGCATTCCTGGACGAAAAGATGGGGAAGTAAGTCGGGGCAGTATTATCCCCTCCCTGGAGCGGCGGGGTGGGTTTCCTTATTCAATACTCAGTTCCACTTCGCCCAGCCCATCCATCGTGAACTGCACCCTGTCGCCCTGACTCACAAACTTGGTCGCCACTACGCTGCCGGTCATGACGACCATGCCTTGAGCCAGGGTCTTGCCTTGGGTGGCCAGTGTGCTCGCCAGCTAGGCCAGGGCGTCGAGCGGATGGCCCATCACATCCCGGCCATCCCCTTCTCCAACGACTTCGCCGTTGATGCGCATGGTGCCGTGGATGGCTGCCAGGTCGAGCGGTTGCCCGTCTGTCAGTGGCGAACCCGGGACAATGCCGCCGTTCCAGGCGTTGTCCGCGAGCAGGGTCAGGATGTGGTCGGCGATTTTGGTGTAGTCTGCGTGGCGATCATCAACCAGTTCAAAGGCCGGCATGACAGCCCCGATTGCCTCGGCCACACGCTCTCGCGTATAGGGAGCCCGCTCGGCTGGCAAATCTTGCGCGAGTCGTACGGCAATCTCACACTCGACTCCCAGACGACCATAGTCGCTCAGGCGCACCCGAGCCGGGGTATGGTGGATGGTTTTGCGCCAGCAATAGGTTCGTCAAAACCGACCATTTTTTGCATCACCGGTGTGGTCAACGCAATTTTATATCCGGCGATAGAACCATAGGACTTTATCAAGAGGTGCTGAAGTTCTGCCTGAACGGCATAGGCATCTTCAAGGCTGTGCGGTGTATGCGGCTCCGGGATGGGAACAAAGGACCGGCGGGCCTGACGTTCGTTCCATAAAAATCTGGCGGCCTCGTGATACGACTGTGTATCGGTCATTGCGATGTCTCCTCGTCTACACCCCACGCTAGTGAGCCTGAAAAAAGCGATTCTCCGGGCGCGGCAGGCCGAGGTTTTCACGCAGGGTGGCGCCCTCGTACTCGCGCCGGAACAGACCGCGGCGCTGGAGTTCGGGTACGACCTGGTCCACAAAGTCGTCCAGCCCACCCGGCAGATAGGGGAACATAACGTTAAAGCCGTCCGACCCTTCGGTCATGAGCCATTCCTCCATGTGATCGACGATCATGCTCGGCGTGCCAGTGAGTTCTAGGGTGCTGAAACTGCCTCCCACATACTGGGCAAGCTGCCTGATCGTCATATTGTCCCTGCGCGCCATATCGACCAGTTTCTGCCGCCCGGATTGACTGGCATTGCTTTCCGGGATGTCGGGCAGTGGACCATCTAGGTCATAGCCCGACACGTCATGGCCCAGCAGGACGCAGAGTGTGGCCATGCCGCTATCCGGGTGGACTAGGCTGTCGAGCTTCGCCTTCTTTGCCCGCGCTTCGGCCAGGGAGGCGCCAATGACGACAAAGGCACCCGGCAGGATTTTGAGATGATCTCGACATCTCCCATAGGCCTTCATCCGGCCTTTGACATCCGCATAGTAGGACTGGGCGGCCTTCAGATTATTGACCCCGGAAAACACGACTTCAGCGGTCTCCGCGGCGAGTTGACGACCGGCTTCTGACGCGCCGGCCTGGACGATGACGGGCCAACCCTGAATGGGCCGGGCAATATTCAGCGGGCCGCGCACGGATAGATGCGGACCCTTATGGTTCAGCACGTGCAGCTTCTCAGGATCGAAATACACGCCGGCCTCGACATCGCGGATAAAGGCATCGTCCGCCCAACTGTCCCACAGGCCGGTGACCACATCGTAGAACTCGCGCGCCAGACGATAGCGCGCGTCGTGTTCCATGTGTTCCTCGCGTCCAAAGTTCAACGCTTCGTCCGGGTTGGCCGAGGTCACGACGTTCCAGCCGGCCCGCCCGCCGCTGATATGGTCGAGTGAGGCAAACTTCCGCGCCACATGATACGGATCGTTATAGGTGGTAGAGGCCGTGGCAATCAGCCCCAGATGCGTGGTGACGGTGGCAAGAGCCGGGAGCAGGGTGAGAGGATCAAAAGACGTGACCGTGGCACTCCGTTTGAGCGCCGCCATCGGCATATTGAGCACGGCTAGGTGATCGGCCATAAAAAAGGCATCAAAGCGGCCACGTTCCAGGGTATGCACAAAGCGCTGGTAGTGCGCAAAATTGAAGTTGGCATCCGGAAACGCCCCCGGATAGCGCCAGGCCGCGGTATGAATGCTGACCGGCCGCATGAACGCGCCGAGCCGCAGTTGTCGTGACTGTGCCACACTCCCTCCGTTGGGTCATAAACTCAGAGACAGGGTAGCAAATCACCGGGTTATAGCTATAGCGAGGGCGTGTTCTCGGCGAGTGGCTAGCCGGCAGTGGACAGTGGCTAGTGGTCGGAGAAATCGGATTCCCTCTCCCCTAGAGGGAGAGGGTTAGGGTGAGGGGGCCTGCTATGTCGGACCGTCTTAATTTGTTACTCTCAATCTCTACAACGAAGGCCGCCCTGCATCTCTGACGACCTGCCATACGACGTAAATGATCATCCCTGCAACCATGAAGAGTCCGGCAAATCCGATAAGTTCGTAAGCGCTCATTCTTCATTCCTCCCGATCTCTTTCATAAGCAGTTCGATCCGTTGATGAAGAAGCACGACGAAAATACCAAGCGCAAAATCCAGTATAAGGCCAACGGCAAGAAGAACAATTTTCGGACGACTATCGAGCTTCAACAAGAGACCAGCCAATCCCCCGCTCAGTGCCAAGACACCAATCCACAGGGATTTTATCCAATCCGAATAATACTTAATCCGTTCCCGTTTCTCCTCTTTTGTCAAGGGTCAATTATAGCCAAAAAAAGCCAGTCTTTCCAGGGACAGGCTGATTCTTGCTGACGCCTCCAGTCCAATCCTCCGTCTAGTCTGTGTTTGTCGGATTACGCTACGCTAATACGACCTCCTCACTGTACCAAGTTAGAGGAGACTATTTATGCGAACGGGTGCGGAAGTATGTCACCGAAAGCTCCGACGACGCCGATAATCGCGATCAGCAACATTGTCCATTCAAACATTGTCATTTTGTATTCTGCCCCACGGGCTGACGATAGTCAGCAGGGCTACGCCTTTTGCTCAATCGTAGAGGAACTTAGCGGCGCTTTCTCGCTGTCGCGGTGTCATGCTGGGTGAAAGTCTACTACACACGCCACGCACTGACCAGTGTTGCTCTCCACATCAACGCGTTAATCTGCGTACCGATATGCCCCGGTTGCGCGGCATGTTGATAATATCGTTGTTTTCATTATACATAGTCCGTAAACTTCCTCTCTGAACAAACACGCCACCCGAACCGCCGCGACGCAGTACGCTTCCTACTAAACACCGAACAATAAGCGCATGTCTCCCCCCCCCCCCCGAAAAACCCCCGTGAATTCAATGGTTTACCAGTAAGTGGCGCTCGTCCCGCCGCGCTCCTGTCGGTCGTCATCCCCTGCTTCAACGAAGAAGCGGTCGTCCGCGAGACGCATCGCCGCCTCGTCGCCACCCTGGAAGCAGTTCCCGAACTCGACTTTGAACTCATCTACGTTGACGACGGCAGCCGCGACGGCACGCTGAACGTCCTGCGGGAACTCCAACGCGCCGATATGCGCATGCGAGTGCTCGCCCTGTCCCGTAATTTCGGCCACCAGATGGCCGTCACCGCCGGCTTGCAGCACGTCGCTGGTCATGTCGTCGTCCTCATCGACGCCGACCTCCAAGACCCGCCCGAGGTCATCGTCGAGATGCTCGACCGCTGGCGCCAGGGTGCCGACGTCGTCTACGGGGTGCGGACCGAGCGCGAGGGCGAGACGGCCTTCAAGCGCGGGACGGCCAGCGCCTTCTATCGCCTCCTTGCCCGTCTCACCGATGTCGCCATCCCCCTCGATACTGGCGACTTCCGCCTCATGGACCGCACGGTGGGCGACGCCTTCTTGGCCATGCCGGAACGTGACCGTTTCGTGCGCGGCATGGTGGCTTGGACCGGCTTTCGGCAAGAGCCCGTCCTCTATCGGCGGGCGGCCCGGTTAGCAGGTGAGACCGGGTGGCCGCTCAGGAAGATGCTGCGCTTTGCTGTCGACGGCATTGTGTCGTTCTCCCTGGCGCCGCTACGCCTGGCAACGTGGCTCGGCCTTCTCGCGGCCGGGCTGGCCCTGGCGGGCATCGTCTATGCCGTTGCCCTGCGCCTGTTGACCGACGCCTGGGTCTCCGGCTGGACGTCGCTTTTTATCGCCATCCTGTTTATGGGCGGCGTGCAACTCGTGCTGCTGGGCATCCTTGGCGAGTACGTGGGGCGTATCTACGGCGAAGTGAAGCGCCGGCCGCTCTACCTGGTCAAGGAGCGGCTGGGGTTTCCCGTCTCCGAACGAACCGGCGAACCGAGAGCAAGCTGATGATAGCCCCCTACCTGAGTTGGGTCTATGTCGTAGGCGGCATTCTGTCCTCCTCGCTGGCCCAGATATGTATGAAGCGCGCGACACTGTTTGAGTCAAGCCAGATCCACTGGATTGTGTACATCTTTGGCAGCCTTCTCTGTTATCTGTTGTCCTTTAGCGCCTATTACCTGGCCCTCAGGCACTTCTCGATTAGCAAGATTTCTCCGGTTATGACCCTGGGAGTCGTTTTACTCGTTGTTGCCTACGGCATGTGGGCGGGAGAAACAGTAACCTTCAAACATGCGCTCGGTATATTACTTAGCGCAGTGGCAATCTTTCTTATTCTGTCCTGACCGAAGACTCGCCAAGCGGAAGAAAAGCCATGACACTTAGAGCACATGATTTCCTTTTGTCGCTCCTCACCGGAATTGTGGATGGCCTTGTGCAGCCCGTGTTCCCGGGAGTCAAACCGCTCATTGACCGGCAACATGCCAACGTCTGATTTAAAAAGTTCGGGCCTGACCCTGGAAGCCATGTCCTTGGCTGCTATCCCGGTCCTGCTGTTTCTGCCGGTATTCTACTACTCACTGACCACGCCGTTTGCCCTGGTTGACGACTATGGCGATTGGCATTAGGTCGATACCTTCGACAGTCTGGAACGCTTCTTCCGGTGGTTCGACTCCAGCTTCCTCGATTTGGCCGATAAAGACAACCTCAGGCACCGGCCCTTTTGGGAGTTCTACAACGCGGTTGCCTGGAAAGTTTTCGGGCCAACCCCTTGGCTGCATCACCTCGCTCGGTGGGTCGTGCATTTTGGTTCCGTTTTTACCTTCGCGGCGGCCTTTCTCTGTTTTGCTCCGAACAGGCAAGCCGGACATGGCAGAGCGTCCCGGTTCTGCCGTCTCCTGCCGCTGGGTTTGCTTGTCTATCTTTGGCTCTTCTTCCCCAATTCGCCGGCTTCCCGGCTGGGCCCTCAGGAACTCAACACCGTTTTCTTCCTCGGCCTGTGCAACTGGATGTTGGCGCTCATGCTTTTGCGGGAGGGCAGGGAGGAAAAGTTCCGGTCGACGCTGCTGATATACGGCTTGTTTTACCTAGGCTGCCTTGGCCTAGCCGGGTCCAAGGAAGTGAACATCGCAGCCATGCTTTGGCTGCTGGTCTGCTACTACGCCTTGCTCCTGATAGGGGCAGTACGACGGCAAAGTCTTGAGGATCAGGAGGCAGGGCGGTTCGGTTATGGGGTCATCCACACGCTGAAAGGGGCAAGCGGGTGGAAAGTCTTGGGTGGCCTGCCTCTAATTTTGGTTTTCTTCCATACCCTGGATAGAGTATATGCAATTCAGAAAGCCGGCGACTACGGCACTTCAGACATAACACTGGGGCTAATGATTGAAAATTCAAGTTGGATTCTTGGACAACTGTTCCAGGTCGATACCTCCTCCCTAATTACTGCTGGTCTTGCTATACTTTCGGCGCTGTTGCTGCTCTTCGTAATTGACAAGGCCGTTAAGTGCTGGTTCAGCAGCGAATTTATCTTCGTGCTATTTCTGCTGGGCCAGTTTGTGAGCATGTATCTCATAGTCTGTACTTCCTGGCTGCAAGTGCTTCGCTACTGGTACATCCTCATACCCGTTTTTACCACGCTGCTGGCCTTTTCCGCGAAGTTCATGCTGGAGTTCGCCGGAGAGCGGCGCTCACTCCGGTTCAATCTTGCGCGTTTTACTCCCCGAAATTTAGTGGCGTCCGTATTGACCGGCTTCATCATGTTCTTTATTTGCTGTAATTATTATAATCTTCTATTCCAGACCGTCGTCCAGCATAGCACCCGGCATACCGAGGCAAAGCTCCTCGCCGAAATGACCCGCCTTCACGAGCAAGGCCAGTATGTCCAGGTCTTGTATGAGAACCCTAACGAATTGCTAGATAAAATCGTTCGTGACTACCCCAATTTTCTACTACAGTTTTATGGCGAAAAGTTTGATGTACACACGGCTCCACCGGACGATGCCGGGCAGCCGTATTACATAGTCAAACATACAAAGGACCAACCCCATCACTTGCCGGAAAACTATAGGCCCTTGTCGTATGCCTACGACGTGGCTTCGGTTCTCCAAGGGGGCAGACCATACGAGTTGCGGGACGCTGGCGTCCCTATGTGGCCTTGGTATATCTATGACAATGAGTTGAAATATGTCTGGAGGAACGGCATTGATGTGTACCAGTTCATCGAGGAGGCAGGCGAGCCGGTAATCCGCTCTGTCTACGACGTTTATCGCAACGGCGACAAGCTGATATACCTGAGAGATCTGTGTACCCCGAGTGACGTTGACCAGGACTTCTTCTTGCACCTATACCCGGTCGATAAAGACCACCTTCCCCACTGGCGTAGGCAGCACGGTTTCGACAATCTCGATTTTGACTTCGAGACTTATGGCCTCAGCGGCGGCAGGAGATGCCTTGCGGTGCTCCAGCTTCCGGCTTACCCCATCAACCGGATCCGAACCGGCCAGTACATCCCCGACGAAGGCGAGATCTGGGCAGGTGGTTTCGATGTCCGGGAGTCGGTGTCACGCTGATGATGAAGACTTGGACAACGCTGCCAGACTGAACTTCAAGGGGCAGCCGACCTTAACTTATTGCGGAGGCGCTGGTACCCGGCAGAACCGTTCCGTACGAGGCTCAGAGTCCGGGGTTGACATTCGGTAGCGGTTGACATGTGGTTGCCCCCGAATGTGGAGTCCGCGGCATGAGTGCAGTCACACTGATCCAGAGACTCGACCCAGAGGAAGCAGCGGCGCAGATATATGCGGCGCATCAGCACGAGGCGGCATGGCTCGACGCTTTCACCGAGAGCCTTGATCGCCGGCGCGCGGGCCAGTCCTTTGCGCGAGTGCTCGAGACATGGAAACTGAGTCAAGCCGAGGCGGCGCGCCTGTTTGGCGTGAGCAGCCAAGCGGTCGGCAAGTGGCTCACGCAAGGCGTACCCGTGGAACGTACAGGCGCGGTATCGGATCTCGCTGCCGCCACCGAACTGCTCGCGCACTATCTCAAACGCGACCGAATACCGGCCGTCGTGCGGAGGTCGATTCGAGCGCTTGACGGTGCCTCCTTGATGGATTTGCTGGCGCGCGGCGATACGCAAGCCTTGTTGATCGCGTGCCGGGATATGTTCCGGTTCGAGCGGGCACAAGGCTGACTGGCGGTGGAGTTACTTCGAGAGACGCTTCCCGATGGTCACGACTGGTGGCGTATCGCCGACCCCTCGTGGACAGACCTGCTTGATCCCGGTTTCGCGCGGGAACATGGTGGGCGGTGGAATCCGCCACAGAGTTCCCCCGTGCTCCACCTGAACGAGGACGTGGTGACCGCACGCCTGAATCTTCGCGCTTTCATCGCCGAGTGGCCGTATGAGCCGGAAGACCTCCGCGACGACACCGGGCCGATTCTCGTTTGCTGCGCACTGCCGCGCGGTCAGGTCGTGTGCGACGTACATACCGTGGACGGCGTTCGCGCTGCTGGATTGCCTGACACCTATCCCCTGGAAAAAGACGGTAGCTCGGTCCCGCATACTCGCTGTCAGCCCATCGGTGCACGGGCCAAGGCACTGGGTTTACGCGGCGTCCGTGCCTGCTCGGCACAATCCCGGGACGGCGCGGGCCGCGAACTGGCGTGGTTCCCCGCATCCGCTCGCAGTGTTCCCGATGGGTACGCACATTGGCCTTTACGGAGTGGTTCTGGGGTTAACCTGCCTGCTCTGCTTGCTTCCGTCGCCTCCGAACCGGTTCATCCCCACTCAGACGGTCGTTGGGAGACTGAGAGTGACCCAGGAATCGGAAAGGATAATCGTATCTTCATTCGGGTAGCTGTGGGCGGTCTTGATGGTCATACGCTGGCTCGCACTGTCGAGCATCACCCAGACCAGAGTTTGTGGGGCCGCGCCTCGTCGCGTCGCTGGAAAAGAATACGCAAGACCAAGGCTGGAGGGCAGGGAGGTGTCTGATCTCGTCTGGACAATACGCTGTGTCAATGCCTGGAAGGAAGGCTGTCCACGCTGGCTGTCCGTCTGCTGGGCTGCAAAATGATAGTGCAGCGTGGGTGTGAGCTGGAGGTCAAGCGGTTCGGACATCTGTGTAATGCGGCTTGAAAACGCGGCGTGCACATCCGTGGGCAGGGCGGTGCAGGCCAGGATTTCAGAAACGTGCTGCGTCGTATGAGACAGTTGGACAATATGGCTGGAGCCGATAATGCCCGCGTTTATCTGGAACTGCGGGCGATGCTCCAGTCGCGCTACGGCCAGGGGTAGAAACTGCTGGAAATCCACCCTGTCCACCACAACGTGAAGCTGTAGCTCGGTGGCCGACTGGTCCTTGTAGATGAGCGTGCCCATGTGGTGTCTAGTTCGGCAGCGGTCAACCTGCGTCAGAGTTGAGAGAACGCAAACAACGGGCGGAGCCCCTCCCACACCCCGAGTAACTGGAGCGCCATGACCACTATTGTCCCAGCCAGCACGACCCGAATCCAGCCTTCGCCCTTGCTGGCGCCCCAGTGCGCCCCGAACCATGCACCGATGCTGGTCGTTATCGACAGGAGCAGTCCCACACTCCAATCGACTTTCCCGTTCAGTGCAAAGACGCAGCAGGCGATGCCGGTCAAACCCATGACAATAACGACCTTCACGCCATTCGCCAGCGTGAGATTCAAGCCGCCCATAGTGCTCAGCGTCACCAGTATAAAAATACCGGCCCCAATTTGAAGTAAGCCACCGTAGAGCCCGATGCCGAAAAAGACGGCCTGGAGCAGTCGTCGCCCCCGTTCCGTCCCGCTGACAGCCAGCAGTTTGCTATTGAGGACCGGCTCAAACACTATCGGGATGAGCAGGACCATCATGGTGATGGCCAGCAAGGTCTGGAAGACCGCATCGTCCAGACGGACCGACACCAGCGCGCCACACACCGAGCCCAGCATGGCTGGGATCATGAGCGCAATGGCTAAGCCTGAGTCGGTCTGCTTCAGTTTTTTATACGCAGCCAGGGCAGTCAGGCTTTGCAGGACAACCGCCAAACGGTTCGTGCCGTTGGCAACTCCGGGTGGCAGCCCGATCAGGATCAGGGCCGGCACGGTCAGCATGGCGCCTCCGCCGGAAATCGCATTGAGAAAGCCGGCGGCCAGACCGCTGAGGGTAATAAGGAGCATGTCGGCGAGTGGCAGCATACTAAAAAAGGCAGCCATAGCGGGCTGCCCCTACCATTTCGGCGTCTGGGTTGTGTAGCGATTGTTGCCTGTCTCAGCCAGAGCGTCAAGGCGAAGACGCCAGACGAGAAAGAGCGTCGAAAATCAGGGCGAGCCTGGAACCAGCCCCGGTTTCCTTGACCCCTACCGTGTCTCTGCCTATGATCCGAGGACGCTGGCCAAAGGAGGGCGGGATATGCCTGCGGGGAACCTCAAAGATGTCGCGGCTGTGTGTGGTGTGGGCCATACGGCATACGGTCGAAAAATGAATCGGAGTCAGATCGATCTTGCCGGTGAGGCCATCCGCAACGCGCTCCATGACGCCGGGCTGGGGCGGGATGATTTGGACGGGCTCATTGTCAGTTTTGGGACGCCGATTGGGGCGGACGCCGACACCTTGGCCTATGCCTTGGGATTACAACTGCGCGCGTATAATCAAACCTGGGCGCACGGACGATTTACGGCCAGCAGCATACAGTGGGCGGCGATGATAGTCAGTGCCGGGCTGGCCAATGTGGTGGCCTGCATGGCGTCGATCAGCTTCTCCGGTTTCCGCAAACCCATGATGGGAGGAACTGGAGATGCTGAGGGCGCGCGTGAGGCCGGCGGGGGACACGGCGAAGACCCGGTGTTCGGCATGACCTCACCTGGGGCCGGGGCGGCCTTGGTCGCCCGGAAGTATTTTGACCGCTTCGGCGCAACGAGTGAGCAATTGGCCGCGGTGGCAGTGGCGTTTCGGAAACATGCCGCCATGAATCCGAACGCCGTCATGCAGACGCCGATCAGCGTCGAAGATCACCAGAACTCGCGTTTTGTGTGCGAGCCGCTGCACTTGCTGGACTATTGTCTGATTAACGATGGCGCAGCGTGTGTCCTGGTCACCACCCAGGAACGCGCGCGGGACATGGCCAAACGGCCGGTGTGCATTAGCGGTATGCAGGGCCTGCCCGCGGGACGTGAAGAATTTATCTGGACCTATCCCGGCTTTGGAACTTCTCAACAAACCGCCTTTGATTATGTGCCCGGCCCACAGCCGGTGTATGAGATGGCGGACGTATTGCCCAAGGACTTGGACGCGCTGTTTACCTATGATGCGTTCTCGATCCTGGCCTGGACCGCACTGGAGCGTTTTGGGTTCTGTGGGCAGGGCGAAGCCGCGGCATTTACCCAAGACGGGCGCATCGAGTTGGGCGGAGAGCTGCCTATGAACACCAATGGCGGGCTGATGTCCGAGGGCCATATCATGGGTTGGAATCATCAGGTCGAGATTGTGCGCCAATTACGGGGGGAGTGTGGGGAGCGACAGATTCCACATGCGCAACTCATCCAATGGGCCAACGCGTACGGGGACTCGCTCATCTATCGTGGGGGCTGAAAAAAGGAGAGGGCATGGCCGAGTATACAAAACCACTCCCGGCGATTTCGACGCTGAACCAGCCGTACTGGGATGGCCTGAAACAACGGCAGATGGTGCTGCCCTATTGCGAGGCGTGTGATGCGGTCTGGTATCCTCCGGCTCCGTTCTGCCCGGACTGCTGGTCACGTGATTTTCGCTGGCAGGTGGTGAGTGGGCGGGGCGTGGTGAACTCCTGGGTCGTTTTTCATCAGGCCTATTTCTCGTCGTTCAAGGAGGACATTCCGTACTCTGTTGCCGAGGTCGAACTGGAAGAAGGCCCCCGTTTGCTGACCAATCTGGTCGAAGTCGCGGACGAGGACATTACTATCGGCCTGCCGGTGGAAGTGGTCTTCGATGATGTGACCGACGAGGTCACCCTGGCAAAGTTTCGACCCCGGAAAGGGTAAACAGACCGGCACGACGCCACTGAAGGAGAGAAGGAGTATCTATGCCTGGTATTCTCGACGGTATTCGCGTGTTTGACCTCAGTATTGCTGCGGTCGGGCCCTGGGCGGCCAAACTGCTGGGCGAGCTGGGCGCGGATGTGATTAAGGTTGAATCGCCCGGCGGGGAACTCTCACACGCCATCCCGCCGCCGATCAAGGGAACGGCCGTCCTGTATATCTCGGCCAATTTCAACAAGCGGAATATTGTGCTTGATCTCAAAGAGGAGGGTGATCGGGCCATTGCGCTCAAGCTGGTTGAAAAGAGCGATGTGTTTGTTCAGAACATGCGTCCGGGCGCGGTCGAGCGTTTGGGCCTGGGCTATGATGTGGTCTCACGGCTCAACCCGCGCCTGGTGTATGTGTCTGCGTCCGCGTATGGCCGGACCGGTGCGATGGCAAAAGAGGCCGGGATCGATCCGACCGTCCAGGCATTCGGAGGCTGGTGCAGTATTACTGGCACGCCCGGGTCGACGGGAGAGATGTTCCGCCACCTGGCCCATCTCGACATTACGACCAGTACCATGATTGTTGAAGCCGTTTTGCAGGCGCTGCTGGCGCGGGAGCGCTCGGGCAAGGGGCAGCATATTGAGATCGATATGGTCTCAGCCGCAATGTCGCTGCAAACCAGTCGCTTAGCCGAGTATTTTGCGACCGGCGAACAACCTCAGCCCATGGGCAGTGCCGCGGCAACAACCGTGCCGCACCAGGCCCTTCTGTGTGAAGATCAGGAATATCTGGCGGTTGGGGTGGTGAGCGAAGACCAGTGGCCGCGCTTCTGTCGTGCTATCGGGCAGGAGGCTCTGTGTGACGATCCGCGCTTTGCGACCAATCCGAAACGGGTCGAAAATCGGGCCGCCCTCATAGCCCTGCTTGAAGGCCATTTCAAGACCAAGCCAACTCGGTGGTGGAGTCTGCGGCTGACACAAGCAGGCGTACCGAACGCGCGGGTAGATCGCACGGTCAATTTTCAGGCGCTCCGCACCGATCCCCAAGTCACATGCAATCAGCATATTGTTGACCTGGAGACGCCGCATTGGGGAACCCTGAGCGTCGATGGGGTGCCGTGGAAGTTTGAGAAAACTCCGGCTGGTCCGATTCGTCCGGGCGGACTGCAAGGGGAGCAGACCGAGGGAGTCCTGCGCGAGTTTGGGATAGCAGCAGAGACGTCGGAGCGGGACGGAAGCGACAAAAGACTGGAGCCGTGATGCCCGGCGCACTCGATGGGTTTACGATTATTGATTTCACCCAAGGGCTGTGTGGACCGTTTGCCTCCATGCGTCTGGCTGACGCCGGGGCCGAGGTGATCAAAATTGAGCCGCTGAGCGGCGATACCGCGCGGACCATGGGGCCACCGTTCATTCAGGACGAAAGCGCGGTCTTCCTGAGTCTCAATCGGAATAAAAAGAGCGTGACCCTTGATGTCACCACGTCCGACGGCCAAGAGATTGCGCGAAAACTGATTGCGCGGGCCGATGTTGTGTTAGAGGATTTCGGACCGGGCCAGGCGGAAACATTGGGGTTGGGCTATACAGACCTCAGCCGGGCGCATGAGACGCTGGTGTATTGTGCGATCAGTGCCTTTGGGGAGAAAGGGCCGCTGCGAGACCAGCCGGGGGCGGAGTTGGTGGTGCAGGCCATGGCCGATTACACTCACTCGCTTGGAAAAATCGGAGAGGCGCCGGTTCGCTTAGGGACGGATGTGGCCAGTCTCAACACCGGTATTATGGCCTCCCAAGCGATAACGGCTGGGCTGTTTCACCGCGTGCGCAAAGGCGAGGGACAGCGGGTTGCGGTCAGTATGCTGGGAACTCTGCTTCATATGCGCGGCATTATGTGGACGTCCATGACGGACCCGGACGAGTGGTACGGTTTCCATCTCGATCATTACACCCGGCCGCCCGACGAAGGCTATAAAACCAAGGACGGTCATGTCTACTTCGGTTTACGCCGCGGCAATAGTGAGGACTGGGATCGGCTGATGCTGATGCTGGGCTTGACGGACTATATTACGGACTCGCGTTTTCAGGGCTTTGGACGAGAGGCGACCAGCATTGGCCGCTATGCGCCCGAGGTCAAGCCGATTTGGGAACAAGCGTTTCAGCAATTGACGAATGCTGAAGTGGTCAAACTCGTCCATGAATTCCGCGGGGATGCCGTGCCCTTTAACGACTACCCCACGTTATGTGCCCACCCACAAGTGGCCGAGCTTGATATCCTGAAAGATGTTGACCATCCGAGGGGTGGTAGCTTTCGGACCGTTGGTCCGGTCTGGCATCTGGCGGATACGCCGGCAGAAATTAAAGCTCCCCCACCGACTCTTGGCCAGCATACGAACGAAGTGCTCACCGGGCTGGGGATGACTGCAACAGACCTTCGGCAGTTCAGAGCGGCCCGGGTCGTTGGTTGACAGATCGTCTAGCAGAGAGGGGCTCAAAAAATCCGGGCCAGTCCAGAACCGGCCCGGATATGTGAAGTCGGCTTAAGCGATATAGCCGCTCTCGTCGTGGTCGGTCAGGTCGAGACCCTGCTGCTCGCCTTCTTCGCTGATGCGCGCCCCTCCGGTGAGGGCATTGGCCACAAAATAGGCGATCACAGAGACGACGCCACTCCAGATGATGGTGACAATAACGCTCTTGATCTGCTCAATGACCTGGGCCATCGCAGATGCGGCTTCGAGCCCGGCGCCACCCATGAATTCGGCTGCGCACAGACCGGTCAGGATCGCGCCGACAATGCCACCAACGCCGTGCACGCCGAAGACGTCGAGGCTGTCGTCATAGCCGAAGGACCGTTTTATCGTGGTGGCGGCCAGATAGCAGAAGATGGCTGAGGCAGCGCCGATCAGGATCGCGCCCATGGGGCCGGCCGTGCCGCTGGCCGGCGTAATGGCGACCAGACCTGCCACTGCGGCGGTTGCCATGCCAAGAATGCTGGGCTTGCCATGCCTGACCCATTCGATGAGCATCCAGACAACAACTGCCGTGGCGGTGGAGACCTGGGTGACGAGCAGGGCCATGCCGGCGGTGCCGTCGGCGGCAAGCTCGCTCCCGGCGTTGAAACCAAACCAGCCCACCCAGAGCATCGCGGCTCCGACCACGGTCAGGACGAGGCTGTGGGGTCGCATGGGCTCTGTGGGGTAGCCTGTGCGTGAGCCGATCATGACGCAGACAACCAGCGCGGCGATCCCGGCATTGATATGAACGACGGTCCCCCCGGCAAAGTCCAGTACACCCCAACCGGCGAACAGGCCACCGCCCCAGGCCATATGCCAGATCGGAACATAGCTGAAGGTAAACCAGATGAGCATGAAGATCAGCATGGCGCTGAACTTCATCCGCTCGGCAAAGGCCCCAACGATGAGCGCCGGGGTGATGATCGCAAAGGTCATCTGGAAGGTCAGGAAGACCGACTCAGGTATGGTGCCACTAAGGGAATCCACGCTCAGATCCTTGAGAAAAAGCTTGGAGGCGTCTCCGATGATGGCGTTCCCCTCGGTCGCGGCATAGCTGTAGCCGTAGATGATCCAGAGCAGGGTCATGACTCCGGCCATTGCCAGGCATTGACCCAGGACTGACAGGACATTTTTGGTCCTTACCAGGCCGCCGTAGAATAAGGCCAGGCCCGGAAGGGTCATGAAGAGCACCAGTGCCGTGGCAGTAATCATCCAGGCGGTGTCCCCGCTATCGAGCGTTGCTGTTTCCTCGGCCCAGGCTGGCACGGCTGTCCCGAGCAGACTGAGTAAACCGAGTGAGAGTGTTCTCCACCCACATAAGGCGGATTGTTGCGTCTTCCGAAAAAGTTTCACTGTGAACTCCTCCTTCCCTCACGCCCAAAGAACGAATATGACCGCTGCCGATTGCCCCAGATTGGCAACAGAAGGTGAGGCTAGTCCTTGCATGGTCCCTTACTATAGGCAAAAAGAATGCCGACTGGGAAATGCCTAATATGCTTGACTTTTTTTGCTTTGAGAGGGGCCGAGGCTAAGCTGCTGCTGACTGGATTTTAAGCAACGCCTATTTTTTCGTCAGCTTTGCGCGCGGGGGAAAGGCATCCTTATTGGGGAGACCAGAAGGCGATATGGCCGTCTGAAAGCCGCTGTGGTGTCGCATCTTTCGTGACTGGGACGACATAGACGGACGGGCCCCGAGAGCCTTGACCTGGGTTGGGGCGCGTCTGCCCGCTAAACGTAAAAAACCGGCTGTCTGGAGACCAGAGGCGATGCGAAAGCGCGTATTGGTCGAAATACTGGAAAACCAGAATCTGGGGGCGAGAGGGAAGGAAATTGACCACTGGAATGGATGTTCGGCTATGGACATCCACAACCACCCAAGTCCAGTGGGCGCGATCCGGGTTGCGTCTGGCATACAGGATACGCGTCCCATCCGGAGACCAGAAAAAGGCGGCCACAGGCTCTTGAATCAGGGGATACATCGCGCCTGATACCACGTCGAATAGGCGCACCTCCTCAAAGAGGGGCGCTCTGATAAAGGATGTGGTCGCAATGGCCAACAGCGGTTGAGTCGGGGACCATTCGAGGGCCATCCGTTTTGGAATAATCGCGACGGATTCGGGCTGACTGCCATCGCCGGCAGCGATCATTAACGCCGCTTGTTCCTGGCCTTCGAGCGTATTGCCATAGGCGAGCCATTCCCCATCAAAAGACCATGACGGTGGTCCAAATATCGAGGGTGAGCGAGAGAGCAGGTGCCGTTCGCCGGTGGGAATGGTGACGACGCTAATAGAATGACCGGCCTCTCCCCCGCGACTGCCTCCTGTATGGGTGAGCACGGCTTGTCCATCCGCACGCCAATGAAAATAAAAGGGTGCACCCTGAGCAATCCTCTGCGGGCGCTGGCCGCTTGACGGCGGCCAGAGGTTTAATGAAAAAGGTCCCCGCCCGCCCAAAAGAACGCCCAATTGCTGGCTCGTGGGCGACCAATAGGCATAAATGGGTTGGAGACCAGGCTCTTTATAGACATGGAGAATGCGTGCGCTCATACTGTCAAAGATATACAGGCCATCCGTGAGTTGACCGCCGTTGAGCTCAACGCGAAAGCTGGCCAGGCGCTGTCCGTCTGGTGACCAGACTGGCCAGCTATAAAAATCCTGATTGCGCTGGACTGAGCGGGGGGCGAAGCCGGCCTGCTGGAGCATTTCGCCGGAAGCCATTTTTTGGCGACCGGTCCCGTCCGGCCGAATGGTATACAGGTCGCCAGCGCGATCAATATAGGCGACCCGATTGACCGGTGGTGCCGCGCTTAGACTCGGCGCGTGTGTCAGGAGCAGAGCAATCGCAAGAAAAAAGGAAAGAGAAACGTGGCAGCGTGCAGTCATGATCGCCCCAGCCCACGGCCACGATAGCAGAGTTTGCGAGAAGGGCAACGATCCAGGAGAAAGGGGCGGGGAGGGTGCTGTGAACAGGCTGAGCTTGACGGCTCCGCATCCCGTTCGGTACGAATGCTGGTCATGACAAAAAGTATTTTGTCATTGTGGGAGAACTCTGGAGTATAGGGAGAGGAAGGGTGGAAAAGATGAAGTGTATTGCCATTCTCGGTTCGACCGGCTCCATCGGGGTGTCGACTCTCGATATTGTCAGACGTTTTCCTGAGAAATTTCGCGTTGTTGCCCTTGCGGCTGGCAAAAACCTGACGCAACTCATCAAGCAAATCAAATCTTTCCAGCCGCTGTTGGTTTCCCTCTCCCAGGAAGAAGATGCCAAAAGGCTGCGGCAGGAACTGCCCGACTTCGAAGGCGATATCGTCTGGGGGGCAGACGGCCTGCACGCGACCGCGACGCATGAAGACGCGGATATGGTCGTGGCCGCCCTTGTGGGGGCCATCGGATTACCTCCGACCTTGGCGGCCATACGGGCGGGTAAAAATGTCGCGCTCGCCAACAAGGAAGCCCTGGTCGTGTCCGGCGAACTCATGACGCGTGAGGCCGCGCAACACGGAGTGCAACTCCTGCCGGTTGACAGCGAACATAACGCTGTCTTTCAGGCCCTGCATGGACACAAACAGGATCGGGTCAAGCGGATCATTCTGACCGCCTCCGGGGGGCCGTTTTTACACCGCCCGGCTGAGGACTTTCAGACTATCCGTATAGAAGAGGCGCTCCAGCACCCGACCTGGAAGATGGGCAATAAAATTACAATTGACTCGGCAACGCTGATGAACAAAGGGCTTGAAGTCATTGAGGCGCGTTGGCTGTTTAACCTGTCCCCGACGCAGATATCGGTGATCGTGCATCCCCAAAGCATTGTGCACTCCCTGGTAGAATATGTGGACGGTTCTGTGCTGGCTCAGTTGGGCGTTCCTGATATGCGGGTGCCGATCTCCTACATCCTCGCCTATCCGGACCGTTTGCCGCTCACCCATCTGCCGCAGTTAGATCTGGCCGAGGCCGCCCGGCTCGAATTTGTCGAACCGGATTATGACAAGTTTCCCTGCCTGGGGTTAGCCTATACGGCGCTGGAGCGGGGGGGCACGTGTCCCGCAGCACTCAACGCGGCGAATGAAGTATCTGTGGCGTCGTTTCTTGCCGGACGAATAGGCTTCACCGACATTGCTGACATCAATAAGCAGATCCTCACCGCCCATGCTGTCCAGCCGGTGAAAGACCTGGAGAGCGTTCTTGAGGCCGACGGGTGGGCGCGTGTCCAGGCGAAAAGGAGAGCGGGCATATCCGAACAGACTGTGGCGGCCTAGGCGGACGAGAGGAACAGGGGGACAGGCAACCGGACCAGAGGGCTGAGCGGGGACTGGTGGGTAGACCGGTGGAAAAGCGAGATGAGTGAGGAGGACGGCATGTCTCAGGAGCGGTCTGCGGCCGTGCTCTCGCCGGCGCCGGAGGCTGGCTCGCTCGCGGATGCGTACGCCTATTGTCGTGATATTACCCAGCGCAGCTCGTCGAATTTCTATTATGCTTTCCGTCTCCTGACCCGAGAGCGGCATAATGCGCTGTGTGCGTTGTACGCCTTTTGCCGATTCGTGGACGATATCGCGGACCAGGATCCTCCCTCAGTTGACGGACAACAACCCCAGAGCCGAAAAGAGCGACTCGCCCAACTCCTGGACACGTGGCGAGAGGAACTGACCTGCTGCTATGAGGGGACTCCGCGTCATCCCATTTCGCGGGCCTTGGCTGATGCTGTGCGACGTTTTCCCATTCGGCAGGAGCACCTGGCCGGCATTATCGACGGCGTGGCTATGGATCTCAGTCGGACGCGCTACCAGACGTTCTCGGAATTATATGAGTACTGTTACCGGGTTGCCTCCTTGGTCGGCCTCGTCTGCATAGAAATCTTTGGCTATCAATCGCCGCGGGCACGCGACTATGCCATTAATCTGGGCATCGCGTTTCAACTGACGAATATCCTGCGCGATGTGGGCGAAGACGCGCAACGGGATCGGATTTACCTGCCGCTTGCAGACCTGGACCGGTTTGCATACTCGGAGCAGGAACTCCTGAGTCACGAGCATAATGCGGCATTCCTGAAACTGATGACGTTCGAGAGCCAACGCGCTCAGGAGTATTATAGTCGGGCGGTCAGCTTATTGGACCGTCACGATCGCCGCTCTCTTGTAGCCGCCGAAGCCATGCGGCTCATTTATCACGGACTGCTCAAAAGAATTGTGTTGCAGCAATTCAATGTTTTCCAACGTCGGGTGACTCTGCCCACTCCACTCAAGGTGGGCTTGGCCTTAGCCGCCTGGGGACGGAGCTTGTTTGTTCTCCCTTAGTCTGAAAGGAATTGTGTCGAATATTTCCATTGGTGATAGAGGAAGGAGAAAAAGATGAGTCAACATATCACCGAAAAGATGGAATGGAGTAAGGAGGATAGACAGGTCCGTATATCGAAATTTATTCGGTTCAATCGAGATAAGACGGAGATCGGAACCGATCCTACTCACGAAAGAAAGATAGAGAATATAGAGAATTTTGTCGGTAAATGGGCCGGGAAAGATGGGTCAGTACGATGGACTGTCTTCGGTTTTGCAAGTCCAGATGGGGAGCAACAGAAAAACAAGAATCTTTCGAAGGAACGTGCGAACGCGGTCAAGGATCAAATGTGTCTCCACAGCGCAATTGACTGCGAGAGGCCCGGAGCTACAAAGCTCGAATGTGGTGGTGAAAACCATCCCATCAACGGGGTTGCTAATAGCCGGAGCGCAGTAATTGCGGTCTGTGTGCAATAAGACGGAAAGCCTTAAAAGCCACAAGCCTCCACTTCGGGAAGGCGGAGTCCGGTAGAGAAATAAGAGTAGCGTAATCCGACAGGGGCTGCTTCTTTTCGGCGGAAGTCAGGTTGAATGCAAGACGGGGAGGAAGTTGATCTCCACTCGATAGCCGACTGCTTCTGCATACGCCTCAATGGTTGTCAGTGTTGGTGAGACCGACGAATTCACGTTTTCCAAGCGAGAAATATTACTCTTGTTTGTATGGAGCCGTTCCGCCAGTTCTTCTTGAGTAAGGCCGGCTGCTTTGCGGAGAGCAATCAGCTTTCTACGCAGCTCATAGGCGGGGGAGAGGGACGCGTACTCTGCTTGAACTTCTGGATTTTCCAGTGCCTTTTTCTTAAAGCCGGCCAACGTTGGACGTGTCATTTTTTGATCTCCTTCATTCGTTTCTTAGCAAGGTCCAGGGCTTTCTTCGGCGTTTTCTGAGTCTTTTTGATAAAGGAGTGGAGAATGACAATTTCCCGTCCTTTGACCATGCAGAAGAGCGAATGTCCGATGCCTTCCTTACCCTTGGCGCGTATCTCGAAGAGTCCTTCCCCCAGTGGTGCGGTAGATGGGCGCCAAGTATTTTGCGTGGTCGACTACAACTCGTCCTTCCCCCAGTGGTGCGGTAGATGGCTTGCCCAAGGCAGGCCCCTACTCCTCAATCATTTCAAAGATATGGAGCAGATGGGCTAGGATGCCTGCTGGAAAGGCTAGAGTCTCTCGCTCCACATTCTCGCTGTAGAATGTCACGCGCCATTGCATTGATATACAGCAGGTTATCATATTTGATAACCTGGACAAGGAGGGCTTACAGATTTCCCCTGATCCGGTGCTGACAGGGCGGCTCTCGTCTTTGCGTTATGCCATGCCTCAAGCACGCGGGTCGGCCAAACATGATATAGGATGTATGACTGAGCAATATATTAGAGCGTTTCACGATAGGTTCTCGCTGTGCTGATATGCTCTCGCCATGACGGACGGCTCCACAGCATCGTAAATTACTCTAGGTCGATACCATGCCCCATATCCTGGCAGGTGGAAAGGACATGCCCCCTTGGATTGGCTCCGATGGGAAAGCCGGGAATCTCGGCGAGACGCACGGTGCCCCTGAGATTCATGAGGGCTAAGAGAGAAAGGCAAAAGAGGAGGCGTGCCAAACTCGTGAGTCCGGCTGAAGTGCCTCCTGCGTAGACGTTTCCCTGGGGACGGATTCAGGCGACGGCGCGGAGCTTCTTCCCGCCTCGGGAGGAGTTTTTCATCCCCTCACTGTCTGGAAGATGCTCGGCGATGTTGGTCTTCGCATAGCGCGCGCCTGGGAAAAGCGAACGAATGGCAAACGCGACTTGTCCCATGAGGCGCTTGACGCCGACCGTCTTTTCTACTTGGGAAATCGGTTCAAGGCGAACCATCGCCCCGTTGCTCTTTTTACATACCTGGATAAAAAACTGTTGTTTTTTTCCTGGCTCTATGACGAGCGCTTCGAGGAGCAGTTTGGTGCATTCGGTATTAATATAATATTCGCTGACACGTTTAATGCCATCCGGGTCGCGGAGAAACATCTCTGGCCGACGGATAATGATCTGGCGTAGGTCAATCGGCCCTTGGATTGTTACGTTTGGCATAAGCCCTCTCCTTCATGTTGACGCCCTGTCTGGAATCACGTTTCCCCTGCTCTCAGCGTGTTCCAGAGCCCTCTCTGATTGCCTCTTTATTTGTCTACCCCTCCACAAATGCTATGTATCTGTCGCTCGTCGGACGGTCAAGTCTTAGGGGTCATATGGGGAGTATTCGGCTACTTTACAGATTGTCAGGACACCAGTTATAAGCTCCTGTAGGAGCGTCGAAATCTATAAGAAGAGAGAACAGCTATGTTTTCAGTCCCTTCGCGTGCCCCCGATCATAAGAGTCCGCATATCGCCTCGATCCAGGAAGCGATCGAAGAAATTCGGGCTGGACGCATGATCATCCTCATGGATGATGAAGATCGGGAGAACGAAGGCGATCTGTGCATGGCAGCGGAAAAAGTGACGCCAGAAGCCATTAATTTTATGGCAAAACTCGGGCGTGGGTTGATTTGTATGCCCATGGCGGAGGAGCGTATTGACACCCTCGGGCTGCCGATGATGGTGGCCAAGAATACGGCTCCTCTTGGGACAGCATTCACCATGTCTTTTGACGCCCGCAAGGGGGTGACGCGGGGGGTTTCGGCCGAGGACCGCGCTACCACTATCCTGACGGCCACCCGGAAGGATGCGCGGCCTGAAGATTTTGTTGTCCCCGGTCATGTATTCCCGCTGCGCGCCCGCAGGGGGGGGGTCCTGGTTCGCACCGGGCAGACCGAAGGCTCGGTTGACCTTTCCCGCTTGGCCGGCCTCGATCCGTCCGGGATCATTTGTGAGATCATGCGAGAGGACGGGACCATGGCCCGTCTGCCCGACCTGGAAGAATTTGCCGTTGAGTACGGACTGAAAATCGCCACGATTGCTGACCTTATCCATTATCGTCTTGAGCACGATTCCCTCGTCCATCGTGTTGCTGAGGCCTGTCTGCCAACCCAGTATGGAGGAGAATTCACGGCCCATGTTTACACCAGCGATGTCGATGAGGCCGAGCATTTTGTGCTGGTCAAGGGCGAGATCAGCCCGGATGAAGCTGTGCTCGTTCGACCGCACGCCGAGTATGTGCCGGGAGACGTCTTCGGCTATACCTTTGGGAATACCAGCGCTCTCCTGCAGCAGTCTATGGCCATGATCTCTGCGGCAGGGAAGGGGGTCATCCTCTATTTGCGACAAGGAGGGCAGGGAGAGCAACTCTTCCGGGATACGAGCCGAGCGGATAAACGCGCCAACAAGGGCGCGGAGCAGGCAAGTACGAATCCGGGCTCTCAGTTGCGAGATTTTCGGGATTATGGCATCGGCGCACAGATTCTCCGTGACCTGGGCGTCCGCAAGATGCGACTTTTGACAAACTCTCCGCGCCGTTTAGTGAGCCTGCCGGGCTACGGCCTAGAGGTCGTAGAAACCGTTCCATTAGACCTGCATCCCCGTCAGCAGTCCGCTGCCAGGAAGAAAAGATGATCCACCTCAGATGTGAGTGTCTGACCCCATCATGAATCGTTCAACTCCTGCTGATGTGTTAGTCAAGGCAACGGCTGCCAGTAACACCATCCGGGCCCTGGCTGTGGTGACCACTGGCGTTGTGGAAGAAGCCCGAGGCCGCCATCAGACTGCGCCCACAGCGACTGCCGCCCTCGGACGTGTCATGACCGCGGGACTGCTCATTGGCAGTATGATGAAAGAGGAGGAACAGCTCTCTATTCAGTTCATGGGCAATGGGCCGCTCCAAGGGGTGGTGATTGATGCCAATGCCAAAGGAGAAGTCCGTGGGTTTGTCTATCAACCCCGGGCGCACCTTCCCATAAAAAACGGCAAGTTGGATGTTGGCGGCGTTGTTGGCAAGGGGACCATGGCTGTCGTGCGCCGGCAGCACTGGGATAAAGAACCCTATCGTTCCGTCCTGCCGATTGTGTCGGGAGAAATTGGTCAGGATATTGCCCACTATCTGCTGACCTCCGAACAAGTGCCTTCTGCGGTGAGCCTGGGGGTCTTTGTCCGGCCTGACGAAGGCGTCTCTGCTGCCGGTGGTTTCATCATCCAGGCCATGCCCGACGCGGAGGACGTGACGCTGGCTGGTATAGAAAAGGCGGTGGCCCAGGCGAGGCCGGTTAGCCAGATGGTGCGTGACGGGCTCGCGGCGTGGGACATCCTGAGACAGGTGCTCGCGGATTTTTCGCCAACGCTCCTGGACGAAATGTCGGTTCGCTTTGCGTGTCGCTGTTCGCGCAAACGCGTTCACGGCATCATTGTCGCTCTTGGTGCTGAAGAAGTAGAAGAACTGCTTGAGAAAGAGGGCCAAATCTCGGCCGCCTGTGAATTCTGCGCCGAGCAGTACGCCATTGGGTCAGAAGAGGCGCGGGCGCTTGTGGCTGAGGCCCGGCGTTAAGCCCGTATTCTCCGTTTCCTGTGTCGCCCGACGCCATTAACTCCTGCCGGTGAAGAAAACGGAGAGGGCTTCAGGGAGTCCAAGCATATTCGCTAGTGCTGCCGCTGAAAGAGGACGTCCCTTTCGTGCAGGCCGCGTGCGTGCCCGTGACATCGACAGTGGGGGGATTGTCCGTAACGTTGGTGGTGACGCCGTCACTTTCGACCTTCACCGTAGGGTCATACGCCTGACTGTCGGCATAGGTGGCCTCTTGGGTCGTGACGGTGTTCCTTACGTCCCGTTGTTTGACCTTCTCCCCTAGGCCTGGAATATGGAGTTCTCTCTCAAGACCCCTGTCTCTGGCACGGATGCGGTCCGGGAGGGGACGGATACGCCGCAGGCGAAGACGAGTAGCAACTACGGACGCGTTCGGGGCGTCCATCTCGCCCTTTACGGTTTCTCCGTTCGGTCCGACTCCTTAGAAAAAGGAATGACACTCGGCGCGTTACAAAGGAAGAATGGTAGCGCAGGTGTGACCTCTGGACCGGCGAGGAGGGCGCAGCGGGCGGGCCGGGAGAAAAGTGAATTACGCAGAGCCGGTGAGCGACCGGGTTAACGCGCTCGACATGACCCTGAGTGGAGCCGGATGGCCGGTCCAGAGTTCAAAGGCGAGTGCGCCTTGATGCAACAGCATACGGCGTCCGTCCAGTGTCGGGCGCTGGGCGTGGTGAGCGCGCTGCAAGAAGACCGTCGGCTGAGGACTATAGACCAAATCATAAAAGAGGCATCTGCGCGGTGTTGCGCTGTAGTCGAGAGCCGGGAAAGTGTCGGTGTGGAGGCCGAGCGGGATACTATTCACAACCAGAGCGGTGCGTTTCATGAGAGTGGGGTCTTGGAGCGCATCCAGGGGCACGGACGCGAGTTGTGTTGTACCCAGCGATTGGTAGGCACGCATCAGTCTTTTCGCATGGGATTGCGTTCGGTTGACAATGGTAATCTGCGCGCTGCCGGCCTGAATGAGCGCAACCAAAACGGCCCGGGCCGCCCCGCCCGCGCCAATCAGCGCAACCTCACGGCCTCGGACTGAGCACTTGCGTTCCGAGAGCGAGCGTAAAAATCCTTGCCCATCCGTGTTCTCTCCGTAGAGTTTGCCGTGCCGATTGATGACCGTATTAACGGCTCGATACAGGCTGGCCGCCGGACTGAGTTCGTCCAGGTAGTGAAGAATCTTTTCCTTGTGGGGGACGGTGACGTTGACCCCGACAAGATTCAGCGTGCGAATACTGGAGGTCGCTTTGCCGAGCGCAGCAGAAGGGACGGAGAAGGGAATATAAACATAGCGTAAGCCCAGCGCTCGGAACGCCGCATTATGCATGGCCGGCGAGCGGGTGTGGGCAATGGGGTTGCCGAAAATCCCAATGACCCGGGTTTCCCCATTCACGCGCAAGGTAGCCATGCCGAGAAGAGCCCTTGGTGTGAGCGTATGCCTACTGCTGCGATAACCCTGTTGGTTTCACCCTTGTGCAAGGACGGCGCTCGATTGTTTGCCTGATGCTTTCCGCACAGCCCGCCGCTCATTCGCCATCTGTTCCTTGAGGACGGCGTGTGCCGCGGCGAGACGCGCAATCGGCACGCGATAGGGCGAACAGGAAACATAGTCCAGGCCGATATTATGGCAGAACTCAACCGAAGCGGGGTCTCCGCCGTGTTCGCCGCAGATCCCGATTTTCAAGCCCTCTCTGACGGCGCGTCCTTTTTGGACGGCGGAGGCCATCAGTTCGCCCACGCCGTCCAGATCGAGCGACCCAAACGGGTCCTGGGGGAAGATGCCTTGTGAGACGTAGTCGGGGAGAAATTTCCCAGAGTCGTCCCGGCTCAGCCCGAGCGTCATCTGCGTCAAATCGTTTGTCCCAAAGGAAAAGAAGTCGGTGGCCGTGGCAATATGATCGGCTCGTAAGGCGGCTCGGGGCACTTCGATCATGGTTCCGATCGAATACTGCGGTGTGGCGCCCTGGGAGGCGATAACCTCAGCACAGACGTGGGCAATCCGCTTGCGCAGGATTTCAAGCTCCCGCTTATAGCCGACAAGGGGAACCATGATCTCGGGCAGAACGGTAATACCGGATCGCGTCAGCTCACAGGCCGCTTCCATAATCGCCGTCACTTGGGCTTCATAGATTTCTGGAAAAGTGATGCCCAGACGACAGCCCCGATGTCCTAACATCGGGTTCAGTTCGTACAACACATTCCGTTTGGTATGCAGGCGTCCCACGGGAATGTGGAGCTTGCCGGCGAGCTCCTCAAGGTCCTTATCCGTCTGCGGTAGAAATTCGTGCAGTGGTGGATCAAAGAGGCGGATCGTGACCGGCAGCCCCTCCATCGCGCGCAAAATGCCGATAAAGTCCGCCTTTTGTATAGGAACAATTTTTTCCAAGGCCTGAATGCGACCGATCGTGTCATCGGCCAAGATCATCTCTCGGACGGCATCAATACGATCGCCCTCAAAGAACATATGTTCGGTGCGACACAGGCCAATACCTTCGGCGCCAAAGGATCGGGCCACCTGCGCGTCACGTGGGGTATCTGCATTGGCGCGGACACGCAGGCGGCGCAGGCGGTCTGCCCAGGTCATCAGGGCTTTGAAGGAAGGACTTTCCATTCGGGGCGCGCTGGTTGGCACCCGACCTCGGAAGACCTCTCCGGTTGAGCCGTCCAAGGTAATGAGATCCCCGGCCCGGAGGACCAAATCTGTTCCGCGCACCTGGAAGGTCTGCTGAGCGTAATCAATCTCAAGCGCCTCACAGCCGACGACAGCACACTTGCCCATACCACGACTCACCAGAGCAGCGTGTGAGCTGGCCCCGCCCCGGGTGGTCAGGATACCTTCTGCGGCATTCATGCCATTGATGTCTTCCGGCGAGGTTTCGATCCGAACCAGGATGACCTGCCGGTCTGCGCGGGTCGCGGCTTCGGCATCCTCAGCAGAGAAAACAACTTCCCCGCTGACCGCCCCAGGAGACGCGGGCAGGCCACGGGCGATCGCCTCCTTTGGGGCCTCTGGGTCAAGAATGGGATGGAGTAACTGATCGAGTTGAGCTGGGGCGACCCGCAGGATCGCTTGCTCCTCATTGATGAGACTTTCGTACACCATATCCACGGCGATCTGTACGGCCGCGGCGGCCGTCCGTTTGGCCGTTCGGGTCTGGAGCATCCACAACTGACCGTGCTCTGAGGTGAATTCAATATCCTGGACGTCACTGTAATGCGCTTCGAGCGTATGGGCGACCGCTTTCAATTGCTCAAAACAATCCGGCATTTGTTCTTCCAGGGCTGGGTAGCGTTCTTTTCGCTCCTCTTCCGAACATCCTTCCCGTTGGGCGCGCTGGCGTGAGGATGAGAGGGTAATCTGTTGGGGTGTGCGGATACCGGCAACGACATCTTCTCCTTGGGCGTTAATGAGAAAATCACCATTCAGCTCGTTTGCCCCAGTAGACAGGTCGCGGGTAAAGGCGACGCCGGTGGCGCAATCCTCTCCCAGATTGCCAAACACCATGGCCTGAATCGTGACCGCAGTGCCCCATTCGTCCGGGATGTTTTCCAGCCTGCGATACGTGACCGCTCGGGTATTATTCCACGAACTGAACACCGCCCCGACCGCGCCCCAGAGTTGATCGTGGGGATCATCGGGAAACGGGATGCCCGACCGCTCGTGAATCAAACCCTTGAATGCTGAAACGAGGGCTTGAAGATCTTCCGCAGTGAATTGGGTGTCATGCTCTATCTCTCGTGCGGCCTTTTTCTCCTCAATAATCCGCTCAAAAGGGCCCCGTTCAGTCTTCGATTGCGGCTTGAGGCCGAGCACGACATCCCCGTACATCTGCACGAAGCGGCGGTAGCAGTCATAGGCAAAACGTGGGCTGCCGGACTGCTGAATGAGTCCATGGACGGTCTTATCGTTGAGGCCGAGGTTCAGCACCGTATCCATCATGCCGGGCATGGAAACACGGGCGCCCGAGCGGACTGACAAGAGCAGGGGATTTGTTGCGTTTCCAAAACGACGGCTCATAATTTTTTCAACCCGTCGCAAGCCTGTCCGAACCTGCTGTGAGAGTTCCGGCGGATAGGTATGGCCATAGGTATAGTAATAGTTGCAGACTTCGGTCGTGATCGTCATACCCGGTGGAACGGGCAGGCCCAGGCCGGCCATTTCCGCCAGATTTGCGCCCTTCCCACCCAGCAGCCAATTGAGACTCGCCCGCCCATCGGCTTGGCCGGTACCGAAAGAGTAGACGTAGCGTTTGCGCCGTGATCGTTTCTGTCGCTTTTGTAGCCCGTTTTGTGCTTTGGTATCCATGAGTTAAACTCATTATGACGTTTGTCTGACCACAATTCTATCTGTCATAACGGGCAGAGGTCTAGCCTTAGTATAGGGAGCAGCCCTATCACCCACTCTGTGGGTCGTCAACGCAAGCGGCAGGGCCAGAGGCAGAGGATACGGGCGAAACATCGACTCGCTCAAGAAAGGCGAGGGATTTGAGTGGCCGGGGCAGATGCTGAGCTAAAAGACGTGACACAAGGGAGCGCGTTTCCTGGTAAATCCGTGGCGGTCTGCTATCAGAGCACACGTCGGGCAAGTGCTCACTTGCGAGCCAGGTCTGGAGCAGGCTGAGGGTTTCAGGAGCAAGGCGAAACGTTGCGCCTCCCTGAGTATCGCACCGAGGACACAACAGGCCGCTGAGACTCGGAGAGAAGAGCAGCGCCGGCCCGTCTGTAGTGTGCGGTGGTAGGGAGGTCCCACAGACGCAACAGGAACTCAGGTTTGGGGCATAGCCAACCTCAATCAGGAGTCGCAACTCAAAAGCGGGAAGAAACAAAGCCGGGAGAGGAGACGACTCTTCAAGCCGAGCTAAAGCGGAGAGGAGGAGCACGTAGATTTCCTCGCCGGCTTCCCGCCCAGCGACCATGACGTCTGTCAGTTCAACCATATAACTGGCCAGCGCAAAGCGGTGGATATCTTGACTCGGACGGCGAAACGCTTGGACCAGCTCGCAGCCCAGGATAAAAGCCAGTTCATCAGAGCGACTTGGCCGGAATCTGAGACGAATATGGGTGAAAGGTTCAAGAACGTTGACAAAACGTCGTCGTGAGCGTTTCGCCCCTTTTGCAATCCCGGTGAGCTTCCCCCAGTCCTGCGTGAGGAAGGTGACGATCTTGTCCGATTCTCCGTGTACTCGCGTACGCAGAACAATAGCGGGGGTCCGTTCTTCTTGCATTTGCGGCTTGACAGTCCAGAGGGTGATTCTTACATTTCCTGCAACTTCTCTTCTTCCCTACCATAAACACGTGAAAAAGCGAACAAACGAGGGCGGTGAGAAGAGTCCGGCGGGAGAGCCGGGAGAACGAGGGAATGTATGGAAAGACAGGGAGACGGTCAGCCAGAAGAACAGGAGAAGACGACCGGCCACGCATCCGGCCAAACGGCGTTTGAGGGGGCATCAGGGGCCGCGAATGGAAAAGATGAGCGCCAAGAGCAAGAAGGCAATCAGGGGGGGGTGGAAGGACAAGGGGGTGAAGCAGCAGTGGGTGTTGCGGACGCGGAATACGAGGATCAGGCCGATCAAGATATGCCTGATGAACTGACTGTCGTACGAGCACAACTCGTAGCACAAGAAGCGCTCGCCAAGGAGAACTACGACCTCTTGCTCAGGGAACGGGCTGAACTGGAAAATTTCAAACGTCGGATGCAGCGGGAGAAAGGCGAATCTCTGCGTTTTGCGAGCGAGCCGATGCTTCGCGATATCTTGCTCGTTATCGATAATCTGGAGCGTGCAGTCGCACACGCCAAGGGGAGCGAAGGCAGTCAGGCGCTGATCGAAGGGGTGGAATTAGTCTTGCGGTCGCTGCTGGACACCATAGGTAAGCACGGCGTGAGCCGGGTGAAAGCAAAGGGAGAGGCCTTTGATCCGAGTCTGCATGAAGCAGTGGCGCAAGTTGAAAATACCGAGGTTGCTCCAAATACCGTGCTGGACGAACATCAGTCCGGATATCAACTGCATGACCGCTTATTGCGTCCGGCGATGGTGAGCGTTTCCAAAGTACCGCCACAGGCACAGAAAGAAAGAGAGGAAGAATCAGAGCCGTAACGGTTGCCAACGTACAAGGTGATGATTAACAAATGCTGTACAACGGGAGTCGCCCGAGAAGGCTCTCGCTAAGGAGAATAGGCATGGGAAAGGTTATTGGGATTGATTTGGGAACAACAAACTCCGTTGTGTCCGTGATGGAAGGTGGTGAGCCCACGGTGATCACGAACGCTGAGGGCAATCGTACGACTCCTTCTGTTGTCGCTTTCTCCGATAGTGGGGAGCGACTCGTTGGGCAGATTGCCCGACGACAGGCTGTGACCAATCCGGAGAATACGATTTTTTCGATTAAACGACTCCTTGGCCACCGCCATGAAGATAAAGAGGTGGACAAAGCGAAACAGCTGCTGCCCTACCAAGTGGTCAAATCCGAGAGCGGAGATGCGTGGGTTGAGAGCCGCGGAAAACAATACAGCCCACCCGAGATTTCAGCGTTCACCTTACAGAAAATGAAACAAACGGCCGAGGATTATCTTGGCGAGACAATCTCTGACGCGGTGATTACTGTGCCCGCGTATTTCAACGACTCCCAACGGCAGGCCACAAAGGACGCCGGGCGCATCGCCGGATTGAATGTGCAGCGGATTATCAATGAGCCGACCGCGGCTTCGCTGGCGTACGGGCTCGACAAAAAGAAGGATGAAAAGATCGCGGTGTTCGACCTGGGAGGGGGAACGTTTGACATCTCCATCCTCGAAGTTGGAGACGGCGTGTTTGAGGTCAAGGCCACGAACGGAGACACGTTTCTGGGCGGCGACGATTTCGATCAATGCATTATCGACTATCTCGCCGATGAATTTAAAAAAGATCAGGGCGTTGATCTGCGCACCGACCGGATGGCCCTACAGCGCCTGAAAGAGGCCGGCGAGAAGGCCAAGTGTGAGCTGTCGTCTTCGATGGAGACCGAGATCAACCTGCCCTTCGTTACCGCGGACCAGAGTGGGCCGAAACATTTGACCATGAAGCTCACGCGGGCCAAGCTGGAAGCGCTGTGCGCCGCCCTGCTCAACCGTCTTGACCCGCCCTGCCTCACGGCCCTCAAAGACGCAGGACTCTCCGCCCAGCAGATCGATGAGATCGTCCTGGTTGGGGGTATGACGCGAATGCCTGCGGTCCAGGAGCGAGTGGCCAAGGTTTTTGGCAAAGAGCCGCATAAAGGCGTGAACCCTGACGAAGTGGTCGCCATCGGAGCCGCTATTCAGGGCGCGGTGCTCACCGGCGATGTGAAAGATGTGCTCCTGTTAGATGTGACGCCGTTATCCTTGGGCATTGAGACGCTCGGTGGTGTCTTCACGCGGCTGATTGAGAAAAACACGACAATTCCAACCAAAAAGAGCCAGGTCTTTTCAACTGCGGCCGACAATCAAACGGCCGTGACGATTCGCGTTCACCAGGGGGAGCGCGAAATGGCGTCGGACAATAAGCTGTTGGGCCAGTTTGATCTGGTTGGGATTCCGCCGGCGCCCCGTGGTATCCCCCAAGTCGAGGTGACCTTTGATATTGACGCGAACGGCATCGTCCACGTGAACGCCAAGGACCTCGGTACAGGCAAAGAGCAATCGATTCAAATTACGGCCTCCAGCGGCCTGTCCGAGGAAGAAATCCAGGATATGGTTCGGGATGCCGAGTCTCACGCCGAAGAGGACCAGAAGAAAAAGGCACGCATTGAGGCGCATAATCAGCTTGATGCGTTGGTCTATTCCACCGAGAAGTCTCTGGCCGACCATAAAGACGAAACCGATGCAGAAACGGTCGGGAATATCGAGGCCGCATTAGAGAAAGCCAAAAAAGCCCTGGAGGGGGATGATACCGAGGCAATGCAGGCGGCAACGGAAGAATTGACCCAGGCCTCCCATAAACTGGCTGAAGCCATGTATGCAAAAGCGGCGCAGGAGCAAGCTAAGGCGCAAGGTGCCCAAGCCGCTCCCGGCGATGGGTCGGCGGGCGCCGGTGCGGGTAGTACCCAGGCAAAAGAGAACGACGACGTTGTTGACGCGGATTTTGAAGAAGTCAAGTAAGATTCTCCCTGTCTCTCGGGACCCTTGTCATAAGACCCCCACTTCTCCTACAGTTGGAGGATGAAGTGGGGGTCTTCCGTATCAGGGAATAGAGGTCGATATGGCAAGCAAAGCCGATTATTACGAGCTGTTGAGCGTGAGTCGAGACATAGGCGCAGAAGAGTTGAAAAAGGCCTATCGCAAAGCCGCGCTCCGCTACCACCCGGACCGCAATCCTGGAGACAAGGCGGCCGAAGAAAAATTCAAAGAGCTGTCGGAGGCATACCAGGTACTCAGTGACCCGGAGAAGCGCGCCCAGTATGATCGCTTTGGGCATGCCGCATTTGAGCAAGGCGCGGGAGGATTTAGCGGAGGATTCGACTTTTCAACGAATTTTGAAGACATTTTTGGTGACATTTTTGGTGATTTCTTCGGTGGTGGAGGCCGGGCTGGGCGTCAGGCGCGTGGGCAAGATCTCAGTTATAGCCTTGCGGTCTCCTTCGAAGAGGCTGCCTTCGGGACGGAAAAAACCGTTTCCATTCCGCGCCGGGTGACGTGTGCGCCCTGTCAGGGGAGCGGGGCGAAACCAGGAACGCGGCCACAGACGTGTGGCACCTGTCGTGGCAGTGGCCAGATGCGTTTTCAACAAGGTTTCTTTACGGTGGCTCGCACGTGCAATCAGTGCGGTGGGCAGGGGGCAGTGGTGACCGACCCGTGTCCGGAGTGTCAGGGTGCTGGTGCCGTGCGGAAAACGTCGAACCTCCAGATTAAAATTCCCGGTGGAGTGGACTCCGGTTCTCGGCTCAAGCTGCGTGGAGAAGGAGAAGCCGGGCCGGTCGGCAGTATTGCTGGCGACCTGTATGTCACCGTTCAGGTGGGAGAGCACCCTCTTTTTGAGCGGCAACACAATGAGGTGATCTGCGAACTGCCCATCAGCTTCCCCCAGGCAGCGCTTGGCGCTGATATCGAGGCCCCCACGCTCGAAGGGAAGATTAAAATGAAGGTGCCGGCCGGCACGCAATCGGGCAGTGTCTTTCGACTCCGAGGAAAGGGCATCGTCGATTTACACGGTGGTGGGCGAGGCGACCAGCTCGTTCGCATCGTGGTGGAAACCCCTACCGATCTTGGGGCTAAGCAGAAAGAATTGTTGGAAGAGTTCGCTCGGCTCAACGGGGGGGAGGTACATCCCATCTCCAAAGGATTTTTTGATAAGGTCAAAGAGCTGTTTGGATAGGCGGGTATGAAAATACGGGATCTCGGTGAGTTTCCCTTTTTGCGCCGCCTCCGTGAGCGCTTACCACACGCCATCCACGACCCTCGGGTTCAACTCGGCGTTGGCGATGACTGCGCCGCACTCTCACTCCCAGGGCTCACGGTGTTGACAACGGACGCCATGATTGCCGGTGTCCACTTCCGGTGTGAGTGGGCCCCTTTTTTTGTCTTGGGGCAGAAAGCCTTTACCGTCAATGCAAGCGACGTGGCAGCAATGGGCGGTGAGCCGGCCTTCGTCCTCCTCAGTTTGGGTGTTCCCCAAGACTCTGCGGTTGAAGATCTGGACGCCTTTTTTGATGGGTTCATTGATGCCGCTCAGCAGATGCGAACCACCCTCATTGGCGGCAATATGAGCGCGGCGCCGGTTTTTATGATTTCCGTCTCCCTGCTGGGGCAGACACCCTACGGGCCGGTCACCCGTTCTGGCGCACGCGTCGGGGATGAGGTGTACGTGACTGGAACGCCGGGCGATGCGGCCTTAGGCTTACGCATCCTCACTGGGGAACTGGCTGGAGATTTCGAAGGTGTTGTCGCCCAACAATTGAAACAGCGCTTCTTATGCCCGACTGCCCGTGTCTCGATCGGAAAAGAACTCGCGGCCCAACACCTGGCGACGGCGATGATTGATGTCAGTGACGGACTGCTCCAGGATCTGGGCCACCTGTGCGAAGCGAGCCAGGTCGGCGCTGTTGTTGAAGCCCAAACGGTTCCGCTGTCCGAGAGTTATCAGACACTCCTGGGTACACAGGAGTGGGCGCCGGCCCTGGCTGGTGGGGAGGATTACGAGTTGCTCTTTAGTGCGCCGGCTACCGCGCGCCCCAGGATACAGGCGATCGCAGACCGAAGCGGCTGTGCGATTACACGCATCGGTTCCCTTATGCCCCAGGCTGACGGGGTGACCGTCAGATTACCGGACGGGGTACGGGCCGCGAGCGAGTTTACCGGGTTTAATCATTTCGCGCAGAGCAGAGCATGACACGAGACCGCCTGGCTGAAATGCTCACCCAAGTGCAACAGGGGGTACTGCCGGTCGAGCAAGCGCTCGAACGGCTCAAGCACCTGCCTTTTGAAGACCTCGGCTTTGCCCGAATCGACCACCACCGAACGTTGCGCAAAGGCTTTTCCGAGGTCATTTGGGGGCCGGGAAAAACGAGTCAGCAGATTGCCGCGATTGCCTCACGTCTGGTTGAGAACGGACAGCCGGCACTGATTACGCGTCTGGATAAAAAAAAGGCACAGGAGGTCAAAATCTCCCTGCCCGCCCTGGTCTACTATCCGGCGGCGCGTATCGGAGCCCTGGGCGAACAACCGACTCCCCGCACGCGGTTGTCTATCCTGGTGGTCGCGGCTGGTACCGCGGATATTCCGGTTGCCGAAGAGGCCGTGATTTCGGCCGAGTGGCTCGGCAATACCGTCGAGCGTTTATACGATGTCGGCGTGGCTGGTCTGCACCGCCTGTTTGAGCATCTGGACCGACTCAGGGCTGCATCAGTTTTGATTGTCGTGGCTGGTATGGAAGGTGCGCTGCCGAGTGTTGTTGGTGGGTTGGTGGACCGGCCCATCATCGCGGTGCCAACGAGTATCGGCTATGGTGCCAGTTTCGGTGGTGTCGCTGCCCTCTTGGCCATGCTCAATTCCTGTGCAGCGGGTGTGACGGTGGTGAATATCGATAACGGATTTGGTGCGGCTGCCGCGGCTACATTGATCACCCAACAAAACGGTGAGCGAGCCGCCAAGAGTTGAACGCCCGACCTCTTGCATGCCATTCCAGGGGTGGCTGCGATACCAGCCTGTGTGGCATATGGCGGCCCACTGCATTGGCACACCTCACATTGCGATGGAACACGACTGGAGTATGATGATACCCTCGGCTATAGAGGAAGGTGGCGTGATTGACCATCTCCCACACAAAGGAGAACGGCGTGGCAACACCAAAAGTGATCGTGCAAATCTACCCGGTGCTTCCGGCTGAGGATCGTGCCGACCGGGAGCGCAAGCGCCCGCTGGGACGCAATCGTGACGTGTACCATAAGGTGCTGCATGAGACCTTCGACTTGGTGAAACAGCTCGACGAAATGGGCGTGTGGGGTATCAGTACCATTGAGCACCACCTGCATTCCGAGGGGTACGAGGTGGGGCCGAACCCCGGAGTCCTGAATGCGTGGTGGGCGAGTCAGGTGAAGCATGCCTATGTCGGGGCCCTCGGCTATGTGATGGCGACCCGCGATCCGATTCGGGTAGCAGAGGAAACCGCCATCCTTGATCACATGACCCAGGGCCGCTTCTTTGTGGGTTTGACGCGTGGCTACCAGTCCCGCTGGATGGACACCCTGGGGCAGCATGTCCATGCCGTTGCGACCGTGTCGGACGGCAGCGCAGCGGATAAGCGCAACCGTGAGATGTTCGAGGAGAGTACGCGCATATTGCTCCAGTGCTGGCAACAGGAGTCCGTGGCGACCAAGCAGCCGCATTACGAGATTCCGTATCCGTATGAAACCGGAGTGCGGGGCTACCCGGCGCACAAGAGTATCGAATCTGCCGGCGCGCCGGGAGAACTCGGACCCGACGGCGCCATTCGCCGTGTGAGCGTGGTCCCGAGCCCGTATAGCGACCCCTATCCTCGGGTGTTCGTCCCGATGAGCGGCAGTGCGGCCTCGGTTCCCTTTCTGGCCCAGCATGGTTTTCGGCCGACCTATTTCACGGCACTCGATACCCTGGTGAACTTCGCCAGGCTATATGTTGAGGAGGGGCGGGCGTCTGGCACGGATTATCCGCTGGGTGCCCGACAGAATATTGCGCGTTGGATTCATCTCGGGCGTGACGAACAAGAATTTACCGACAAGTTGTTGCGCTACGATTACGAAATGTGGGTCCAACACTACTCGACGTTCTACGACGGCATCCCCAAGTTCGACACCCAAGCGGCCACGCTCCAGAGCATGAAGGACAGTGGTATTTTTCTGGGCGGCACGGTGGAGCAGCTGAAAGCGGAATGGCGTCATATCTACGCCTCGCTTCCGTGCGAATACATCACGCTCATCTGGCACTATGCGCATTGTCCCAAAGAACTCATGCTGGAGGAACTGGGGGTGTTCATGACCGAGGTGTTGCCCGAGCTGGACGCGCCGGCTTTGGACGACGGGTAGAGACCGGCCTTCGTGGCGCGGCCGGTGGCGACAGTTACAGGGCCAAACCACTGAAGCCCGTGCCCTGCTTGCAGGCTGAGAGAGCCATGACACGCATCAGCTCCGCACCCTATCTGCAACAGCTCGATGGCCTCACCTCGTTTGAGCGAGCGGTTCGCCAACCTCTTATGCTCGGGCTGTTCATGCCCCACCAACAGGGGGCTTGGACACCATCGAAAGCGCCCCGGAAGACCTCGTGGACCTTTGAGTACAACGCCGAACTCGCAGTCCGCGTTGATGAGGCCGGCTTTGACCTCATCTTTGCCCTTGCCACCTGGCTCGGCAAAGGCGGCTATGGTGGTGACATTCATTTTCGTGAGCACTCCATTGATCCCTTTATCACCAGTGCCGCACTCGCACCCCTGACCCACAATGTCCTGCTCATATCAACGATCCATGTCCTCTACGGCTGGCATCCCTTACATATTGCGAAATATGGAGCCGTCATTGACCATATCAGTCATGGTCGCTGGGGCCTGAATGTCGTGACCGGCTATCGGCCGGACGAGGCCGGTATGTTTGGCCATGAATCGTTCCCCCACAATCAACGCTACGCCATGGCGGATGAATTCACGACAGTGATGAAGCGCCTGTGGACTGAGGATAAAAACCTCGATTATGCCGGCGAGTGGTACAAGACGGCTGGCGCTTTTGTTGCGCCCAAACCCGTTAACGGCTTGCCCGTCCTGGTCAGTGCCGGCTCGTCGCCGGCGGGTATGGACTATGCCACCAGTCATGCGGATATCATCTTTGCGACTTCGCCCACGGGAGCTGATCCGGCCAAGGCCTGTGCGTCCTTACCCCAACGCATTGGGCCGATCAGGGCGCAAGCCCGGAAAAAGGGCCGAGAGGTCAAGATTCTCGTCAATCCGCATGTGATTTGTCGTCCAACTGAGAAAGAGGCGCAGGCGTGGTACAAGCGGATCCGGGATGAACGTGATGAGGTGGCAGTAACAAACTTCTTCAACGCCTTCATGGGCGGGGACCAGTCTTCGTGGCGTCAGCATAGCGCGCTCGAGTGGGCAGTGGGAGGCAATCTCCATCTTGTTGGGACACCGGAAATAATCGTGGAGTGGTTTGTACGCCTGCGGCAGGCTGGCGTGGACGGGGTGCAGGTCAATTTCTTCGACTTCGGGCCAGACCTCGACTATTTTATCACAATGGTTTTGCCCCTTATGCAGCAAGCCGACTTGCGCCATGCAATGCCACAGAGTGGGGGTGCACATCTCCGTTGTTCGCATACGGCCCGGAGAACGTGAAGGCCGAATCTCACCAGCCGCGGCCGAGGGACGGTTGGGTCAGGAGGAGAGAGGCAGTGAATCGCACGGCAGGATCAATGCAGCCCCTCGCGGATGTCAGAGTGATTGAGTTTTGCAATGTGGCGGCTGGTCCTTTTTGTGGCCTGCTGTTCGCAGATTTTGGTGCGGACGTGGTGAAGGTTGAGCCCCGGCACGGTGACGCCCTGCGGCAATGGCCGCCGATAACGGACGGGTTTAGTGAGAACTTTGCCGCACTCAACCGCAATAAGCGCTCTATCGCGTTGAATTTGAAAGACGAGGCCGATAACGACGTGGCGTGCCGCTTGGTCCAGAGCGCGGATGTCGTGATCGAGAACAACCGGCCTGGGGTAATGGGGCGTCTCGGGCTCGGCTATGAGGACTTCGCCGAGACGCACCCTCAGCTGATCTACTGCTCACTGTCAGCCTTTGGTCAACGTGGCCCGCGTGCCCAGCAGGGTGGCTTCGATGTCACGATACAGGCGATAGCGGGGATCATGAGCGTGACCGGAGAGCCGGATGGAGCGCCCGTCAAATGCGGGGTCCCGTTAGCGGACTTTGCCGCTGGCCTGTATGCCGCCTTTGCCGTCTCGTCCTTGCTGGCCCGCGTCCGGGCGGGCGGGTCTGGAGGCCATATTGACGTCCCGATGATGGGAGTGAGCATGGCCATTGCCGCCCTCCAAACCAGTGAATTTTTTGGGACTGGAAAAAATCCCCGGAAACTCGGCGCGGCGCATCCCCGTAATGCGCCCTATGATCTGTTTCGGGCGAAGGATGGCAATTTTGTGCTTGCCGCCGGCAATAACAAGCTGTGGCAGATCGTCTGCGAGGAGGTCGGTCAGCCGGCCCTTGGTGTCGATCCTCGGTTTCTCACGACGAGCGACCGCGCTGCCAACCAGACGGTGCTGAAAGAAATCCTCGAAAAGGTGTTCATCACGCGCACTGTGGCCGACTGGCTTGAAACCTTTGAAGCTCGGGGGGTCCCGTGTAGCCCCACCAACACGTACTCTGAAGCATTGTCCGACTCGCAGGTTGTCGAGCTGGGCTGGGTCCAACCCTTAACGCTCCCCAGCGGTGCAACCACCCGGACTTTCGCCTCACCACTACGGATCAATGGAGCGGCTCCGTCGATTCGCCGCAGACCGCCTGAGCTCGATGAGCAGCGCTCAGAGATCTTGAACGAGCTTCGAGCGCGCTGAAACAGCCGGTCCGGGCGGCGGATGAAAAAGAGCCGGAGCTGTTCACTACACGTGAAGTTCGGGCGCTGGTAGCGAAGGGCTGACAACTTCGCTAAAAAGAGATGCGAAAGGTCTCGTAATCGAAGACAGGAGGAGACAAGCAATGGACTATGTTGACATCAATCAAGCCATCAATGCGGATGGCCTCCGTCTTATTTTAGTGCAAGGTATGCCCAGTGCCTGGGGTGTCGCCGTGAAGGCGATGATGGAGTACAAGTCCTTGGACTTCACGCTCGGGCCGCAAAAACCGATGCAGGAAAACCCGGAGCTGCTGGCGTGGTCGGGTACGAACAGCGGGCCGGTGGTTGCCTGGAACGATGAAAAGCCCATCAACCGTTGGGATGATATTTTGCTTTTGCTCGAACGACTCGCGCCGGAAAAGTCGCTCGTGCCGGAAAACGCAGCCGAGCGCATTCAATTGTTCGGCATCGGTCACGAGATTTGCGGCGAGCTTGGTTTCGGCTGGAACCGACGGCTCGACATGATGCGTCCGGCTGATGACGCCACCGGACCGTCCGCATTCGGTTTGAAATATGGCTACCGCGACGCGGACGCGAAACTTGCCAATCCGCGAGTCATAGCATTCATGACAGAACTCGCCGCGACACTCAAAGCGCAAAAAGCCCGCGGGAGCGATTACATTATCGGACAATCGGTGACGGCTGCCGATTTTTACTGGGCCGCGTTTAGCAACTTCGTTGCCCTCCAATCGCCCGAAGATATTTTGCTCGACCTGTCCATTCGGCCCATGTTCGAGAACACGCCTGCCGAGGTCGCCGCCGCGGTCGATCCCATATTGCTGGAACACCGCGACCGGATCATGCATACCTACTTCAAAATGCCCTTGGAGCTGTAACCCAAAACGAGCCTTCCCCGAGTGATCGTGATTGCAGGCATACAGGCATGTCGGTTGCTGAGGCCTGTCATCAGTGGGGGGCCACCGGCGCTAGCGTGCAAGCCGCTTTGCTGCGGCGTGTAATCTGGTCTGGTCTTCAGTGCTGTTCCAGATCTCAACTTGACGCGCTACCCGGGCCGACATCTGTTCTCTTACATCGGTGCAAAAGCGTCCGGTTCTCATCCGTTTCGACTCGGCGAACGCCTCGGGGGCGAGATCGCGCAGGACGAGGAGCTGTTGCCAAGCCACCGCTTCGATTTCTTCTTTCGTACCCACATCGTGAATCAGGTGGAGGGCGTGGGCCTCGTCAGCAGGGACCAGTCTGCCGGTATAAATTAAGTCGGAGGCCACAAAATCCCCGGCGATAAAGCGCAGCAATTGATCGCTATAGTAGGGGTTGGGGACCCCCAGCAGGATTTCTGGCTTGCCGAGCAACACGCGGCCAGTTGCCCTATACCGATAGTCACAGGCCAGCAGCAGCGCCAACGCCCCGCCAATGGCATGCCCTTTCACCACTCCGACGACCGGCACAGGAGATTCCATAATCTTGAGGATGCAATACCCCAGTTCGAGAAACAGGGCGCGGATATCGGCGCTCGGCTGGGTCAGCGCCCATTCCAGATCGACGCCGTTGGAGAAGAATTTGTCGCCCCCACACAGCATCACCCCTCGGGCGCTCTGCTCGGCCTCTGCCAGCGCGGCGGACAAGGCGCCTAGCATCTCGGTGGTCAGCACATTCGTCTCGCCGGACGCTAAGCGGAGCTGAACACAGTCGTCTCTTCTGTCGCTGAGTATCTTGGTCACTCCATTACTCCTCGTCTCAATACCTTCCACACAAGCAGGCAGCTCATTTTTGAGCACCTCTACAAAAGGTCCTGTAGCATAGAGCAGTATCGAAATCACCGTTTCCTACCTGAGGTTATCAGCCCTATCACTGTTCTAGCCTCAGCTTCTGTGTCGTGTCCGCTTGTATTTTCTTTGGAGTGGAGTCACGACGTTGCTACTACAAAAGGAAGAATGCCTCGTTTATGTTAAGCAGCTTAACCGTTACCGTATTCAGCTTGCGATGGCCCGCCACAATTATTCTATCCCTGAACGAGCAAACATACTTCATCTCGTCCATGTCTTCTAAAAAATCCTCCAACGCCTTGACCCAGGGTCGGGCAAAACGCGCTCTTCAGGTCGGCTCACTCGCAACCTCGGTCAGCGGGAGCTACGCCTGGAACGCCCTGAAACAGCCCTTCCAGTCAGCGGATGAAAAAGAGCAGGAACGGTTTGAGCTGCATCTCAAAAACGCGCTGAAGATTGTGGAAGGCTCCCACGAACTCCGCGGCGCCTTCATGAAGCTGATTCAAATGCTGAGCATGCGCAGCGATCTCTTTCCGATGGAGGTCCTCGACATTCTCGCGGTCGTCCAGTCGTCCGTCCCGCCGATGGATTATGAGCTCATCCGAACCCAGGTCAAAAGCGAGCTTGGAAAAGAGCCGGAACAGCTTTTTCGGTCCTTTGACAAAACGGCATTTGCCGCAGCCTCGCTTGGGCAGGTCCACCGGGCCCAACTCTGGAGCGGCGCAGAGGTGGTTGTGAAGGTCCAATATCCAGGGGTTGACGAGACCGTGGAACAGGACCTCAAGAACCTGAAGGCGCTGCTCAGCGCTTTGACCCTCGTCCTCCGCGATGTCATGCGCCAGAACTTTGATGCGGCTGAGCTCTATCAAGAAATGGAGGAACGCTTACGAGAAGAGCTCGATTATGTCAATGAAGCCAAAAACGTTGCGATCTTTCAGCGTCTCTTCGCCGGGGACGACGAGGTCATCATTCCCCGTGTCTATCCGGATTTCTCCTCGCGGCGTGTCTTAACTCTGGAATTTATCGAGGGCTACAAATTCAAGGATGTTCTAGCGCGCGGCGTTGATCGAGAGCTCAAGGACTGGGTGGCGGTGAAGTATTTTGAGATTACCTGGCGACAGATCTGTTCTTTTGGGGTGCTCCATACTGATCCGCATCCTGGGAATTATCTGATGACCTACCATCCCAAGATTGCCATATTGGACTTTGGCAGTGTGCGCCTTTTCCCGGATACGATTCGAGCCGGCTATCAGCGGTTGGCGCAAGCCGTCCTGGAGCGAGACAAAACAACGATGGCGCGTTGTTTTCTTGAACTCGGCTATCTCGATCCCGGTGATGATCCGGAGCCGCTTTTTCGGATCATGTATCTTCTTTTTGAGCCCGTCCTGGAAGACCGCCCCTATGATCCACGCGATTTTCACGCTGTGGAGAGGGCCAGAGAGGTGACAAATATTAGTCTCCGGCATCGGATCTTTAAGACGCCTGGGCACCGGCTCTTCTTAGTTCGGGCCTTACTTGGCCTTGAGTCGTACGTGCAGCAGTTCGGAACGGTGACCAATTGGCACCGGGTTTTCCGACGTTGCGTGACGGCGGGGAGTGGAACAGCATCAAAAACGAAAAGGCGGAAGAAAGCGAAAAGGACTTGACGGAGCTGGGGAATGGCTCGCGAGGCCTAGCAGCGTGGTATTATACCTTCACACGCTCGCCGGCTTCAAGAATATGGCAGCGGAGAATCGTCCACAGGGCGACAAAACCGTCCTGCCAACGGATCTTCTTGCCTTCGGCATAGGTGCGTGGGCTATAGGAGATCGGGACCTCACAGATGCGGGCTCCACCACGCGCGATTTTGGCGGTAATTTCAGGTTCAAATCCGAAGCGTTTTGAACGGAGCGTGAGCCCCAGTACCACCTCAGAACGGAAGGCTTTATAACAGGTCTCCATGTCTGTCAGTTGGAGACGGGTGCAGATATTGGAAATCGTTGTCAGGACCTTGTTCGTGGCAGCGTGCCAGGAGAACGAGTCTGTCGGGGAATCCAGAAATCGTGACCCATACACCACATCGGCCTGACCGGTCAGGAGTGGGGCGAGCAGTTGGGGATAATCGGAAGGAGAATATTCGAGGTCCGCGTCCTGGATCAGAACGAAGGAGCCGGTGGTGTGACGCAAGGCGGTCTGGACGGCTTGACCCTTCCCCTGATTGGTCGCGTGAAACAGCGCGTTTACCCGACACGGAGCAGGAAGTGGACTGCCCTCAAACAGCCGCGTCATGGCGGGCAGATCACGGAGTAATTCTCGTGTCCCATCAGTCGAGTTGTCATCAACCACAAAGATTTCTTTGGGAAAGGGGGTGCGGGCAACCCGCTTTAAGAGTTCGTAGAGGGTTTCGACTTCGTTATAGACTGGGATAATGACGGAGAGGAGAGGGGTCCAAGGAGGACAACTGCCCTCGGACATATCGGCTTGGTGTATTGTCTTGCGAGAGGACTCCGCAGTGCGGAATGCAGCAGCGGAGGGACGCATAGAAGAGGGCATACTCTTTTCAACTCGTTGAAGAATTCCCTTTGAAAGAAATCGGTATCTCAGCAGTCGGACGAGAACATTCTAGTATAGACTGTTAGTGGGAGCCAGAAGCAACACCTGCCGTTCTCCTCTGAAACAAATAAGCGAGAGCGAGGATTTCCATGCGGATCATATACTACGGGGTCATCGGGGCGAGCCTCCTCCTCTTGACCCATGCCCTGGCAGAAACCGCGCCCAAAGCGCTGCCCGGTATGGAGCCGTTTCCGGCGGCAGTTCGGCAACAGCTCGACCGGGCACTCCAAGCGCAAGGAGACGGGTATACGCCTCGAACCCAGCATCTCTTTGAAGATGGTCGTCCGCATTATACGAACCGACTGATCCTCGAACCGAGCCCCTATCTTCTCCAGCATGCTCACAATCCGGTCAATTGGTATCCGTGGGGAGAGCAAGCCTTTGCCCGGGCAAAAAAAGAGAACAAACCCGTCTTCCTGTCCATCGGCTATTCGACCTGCCACTGGTGCCACGTGATGGAGCGGGAGTCTTTTGAGGACATCACGATTGCCGAATACCTGAATCGCCACTATATCGCGATCAAAGTTGACCGCGAACAACGGCCGGACGTGGATGGCGTTTATATGACAGCCGTACACATGCTGACCGGGCGAGGCGGCTGGCCCATGACCGTGTGGCTTACTCCTGATCGCAGCCCCTTCTATGGCGGTACCTACTTCCCGCCGCGCGATGGCGTGCGTGGGCAGCCGACCGGGCTGCTCACCCTGCTGAGCCGATTGCAAGCGGTCTATCACCAAGAGCCGAGCCACGTGGCCACGGTAGCGCAGAACCTGACGCAGAGCATACGAGCTGCCCTTGTCCCGGAGGCGTCAGCCGAGCATCCGACCCAGACCGCTTTGACACAGGCAACCGAACAGTTCACAGCACGTTTTGATACGCAGTACGGGGGCTTTGGCAGGGCGCCGAAATTTCCGCGAAGCGTCACCTTGGAATTCCTCTTGCGCTACAGTCGCCGGACCAATGACCCCGAGGTGCAGAACATGGTGGTGCAGACCCTGGAGGCCATGGCGGCCGGTGGGATATACGATCAGGTCGGCGGCGGATTTCACCGCTATGCCACGGATCAAAAGTGGCGCGTCCCACATTTTGAGAAAATGCTGTACGACAACGCGCTGCTCGCGATCGCCTATCTTGAAGGGTATCAAAGCGCCGGGCGGGAAGACTTCGCCCGCATCGCCCGGGAAGTCCTGGAGTATCTCGACCGCGAGCAGAGCGCACCGGGCGGTGGGTTTTACTCGGCTACGGATGCCGATAGCGAGGGCGACGAGGGAAAATTCTTTATCTGGACGCTGCCCGAACTCGAACCGCTTCTGAGTCAAAAACAGCTCCGGCTGGTCCAGTCCCATTATGGCGTGACGCGCCAGGGGAATTTCGAGGGCGCGAATATTCTTCATATTGCGCGTCCACTTGAGACGGTGGCAAAAGAGCTGGGTCTCACCCTGGATCAGGCGCAGCGTGAGCGCCAAGATGCCCGCGCGATTCTCTACCGAGCGCGACAGAAGCGTCGTGCGCTCCACACGGACACCAAGGTACTTGTGGCGTGGAACGGCCTTGCCATTTCGGCGTTTGCCAAAGGGGCACACATCTTGAATGTTCCTGACTATGCCACGCGAGCAAGGCACGCCGCAACGTTTCTGTTGACGCAGCTGAAACGAGACGGACGGCTGCGACACAGCGCGCTGGGGACACGGATAGGCGGAGAGGCCTACCTCAATGATTATGCCTGTCTCATTGCCGGCTTGCTCGATCTCTACGAGGTGACCTTTGAACTGCGATGGCTGCGGGAAGCCATCGCTCTGCAAGCGATACAGGACACCCATTTCTGGGATAACAAAAACGAGGGCTACTTCCTGACCGCAGATGATGCCGAGCAACTCCTTGCCCGTGAAAAGCCTGCGTACGATGGGGCTGAACCGTCTGGTAATGCGGTGGCTGCGCACAACCTCCTGCGGCTGGCGGAATGGACCATGAACGCCAGCTATCGCCAGCGCGCGCAACGTTGTCTCCAGGCGTTTGCTTCAGAGCTGAAGCAGCGCCCGACCAGCATGCCACGTATGCTCAGCGCTCTCGATTTTTTTCTGGACCGTCCGAAAGAAATTGCAATTGTCAAAGCGTCAACAGACGATACGGCTGAGCCTTTCTTAGCGCAATTGCGCCGACATTTCTTACCAAATCGTGTTCTTACTATTGTGACACAGGGAGCCGAACTCACCACCCACCAGCAGATCGTTCCGTGGCTTGAGGCGAAGCGAGCAATCAAAGGCAAAGTGACGGCCTATGTGTGTGAACAGCACGTCTGCTCCTTGCCTACGGCTGATCCGGGTATATTTGCGAGGCAGCTTGCTACAACGATACCGCTATCTGGCGTCCCCTGAGCGCGGTCAGCGTTGTCCCTCCCCTGCGAAGAAGAAACACCAGGAGACCTCGGGCTACTCCCGGGGGAGTGGAGCCGCCTGAGCTTCCTGCTGGAGCCGGGTCATGTCCTCTCTCGGACCAGCCAAGATGAGCGTCTCGTCCTCCTGGAGCGGCTGGTCCGGCTGGGGGAGACGGTCTTCATAGCCGGACGAAATTGTGTTGCGGATGGCCAGTACCGTTATGCCATAGCGGACACGCAGGTTCAGTTCCTGCAGGGTTTTCTCCCGAAAGCGAGCCGGGACCGACAGGGCCAGGATCGTATATTGGGACGGCATCGCCAACGTTCCTTCGTCTTGGGCGGTCGGGTCCGGCAGCGTCCCGAGAATTTCTTTGCGCAGGACTTCTCGATCGTAGACCTCAAGCAGGTCGGTCTGGGTGACAACGCCAATCACCTGGGTACTGGTCGCGTCTGCTGTGACCGGCAAACAATCGAGCTGAGTCTCGCGGAATTTGCGCAAGCACTCTGTCAGGGGCTCGTGCATATGGGCGACGGTGTGGACCGGACGGGCCATGTCACGCGCCACGACGAGACCGTCAAGGCCTCCTTCGTTGAGGAAGGTTTTAATGTCATGTAACGAAATCACACCGGTGAGTTGGTCGCCGGGGCTGACGGTATAGTAGTAGGGATCGGGTGAGCCGAGGACGCGGCTCACGACCTGTTGAAACGCCGCATCGTCCGCCAACGTCGGGGCCGGGGCATGCATGACATCTGCGACGTGAAAGGAGCGCATCACCGTCTCTTCCCGGCCTAATGAGAGAGAAATGCCACGGCGGGCGAGCTTGAGTGTATAAATCGAATGGGAATGGAGATAGCGCGCCGTCACTGTACTCAGGGTACACGCAATCATGACCGGAAGAATAATTTGGTACCCCTCGGTTAACTCAAACAGCATGAGAATGGCGGTCACCGGCGCGTGGGTTGTCCCGGCAACAACCGCGCCCATGCCAATCATGGCATAGGCTTCAGGCGTGGCGGTAATGTCTGGAAAGACGAAATGGACGATTTGCCCAAAGAGGCCGCCGGCAACCACGCCAAGAAAGAGCGACGGAGAGAAAATCCCTCCTGAAGCGCCGGACCCCAACGTTGTGCAGGTCGCGAGGAGCTTGAGCAAAAAGAGGAAGATCAGAATCCGCCATTCGGTGGTCTCATGCAGGAGACGAGACATGGCTTCAAAGCCCGTCCCGTAGACCTCCGGTGCGATCAGCAGCAGGCCTCCCACACACAGACCCCCAACGGTTGTTCGGAAGAGAGGCGGCAGCGAACTGCGTTCAAACAGATCCTCGCTTTTATACAGCGCCCAGATAAACACCACGGCCACCAAACCCATCAGCATGCCGAGGGCGGCATACAGCGGGACTTCCCCATAGTGAACCAAGGTGTACTCCGGGACGACAAATGCGGGCGCATCCCCTAGATAGGCCCGGGCGACGGCGGTGGCTAACACCGAGGAGAGGACGATCGGTGCGAAGGTCGGAATGGCAAAATTCCCCAGGATGACTTCGAGTGCGAAAAACGCTCCGGCAATAGGCGCGTTAAAGGTAGCGGCAATACCGCCTGCGGCCCCACAGCCGACAAGGGTCCGGATGCGTTCAGGGGTGAGATGAAGGAGTTGTCCACACGTCGAGCCTAAGGCCGACCCGATTTGGATCACCGGACCTTCTCTGCCGGTCGAGCCGCCCGTACCAATGGTCACCGCGGAGGCAAGCGCTTTGGCAAAAGCCACCCGGGCGCGCATAATCCCGCCACGTAGCGCAACGGCTTCCATCACCTCAGGGACACCATGCCCTTTGGCCTCAACCGCCCACTTATAGACGATCGGCGCAACCAGTGCTCCACCAAGAGCGGGGAGCCCGACTTTCCAATACCACGGCAGGGTCGGGAGAACCGAGAGGGGCGAATCGCCGCCAAGGGCGATTCGCTGGACCAAATGGAGCAGCTCGTGAAAGGCAATGGCCGCAACGCCGACCAGCAGACCGACACCGCAGGCCAGGGCAATGGTCAGGCCCTCTCGGCCGGTTTGGAGCAGGTCTGTGAGGGGTTTATACCTGGCGCTACGCATAGTTCCGATATTTGAGGGAGCGAGTGTGGGATGGGTTATTTGTACACATGATGTGTCCTCAGGGCCAGCCTATGATCCTCGTGCCTGCGTCGTCTCCTCTGTCATCTCGGCTAATCGACGCAGGTGTTCCGTACGACCAACAAGCACAAGGGAGTCCTCCTGGCGTAAGGGCATGTCGGGGTCGGGGAGTTCGTCTGGACTATGGAAGCCTCCACGGCGAACGGCGATAGCCGTCACATTAAACCGACTGCGCAACTGAGACTCGCCCAATGTTTTCCCAATGAGCGGCGGAGGGACATGAACGATTTCGACGATATATTCATGCGGCAAATGAACCTGTTGGTGGACCATCTCTGTGAGCGCCTCGGACCGGAGACTGACGCCGAGGTATTCGTTGCGTAATATCTCTCGATTATAGAGATCCAGCACATCGTACCGCGAGACAATCCCTTCTAATTGCTGATCAGCCGAAAGAACGGGCAAATACTCTTGTTCACTCAGGCTGAACTTTTCGAGACAGCGGGCCAGCGTTTCTTGGGCGGTAGTGACCGCGTCCGGCGGTCGAGCCAAGTCAACCGCCACGACGAGCGGCGTCAAACTGTCATCCTGAAGGGTGGCCTTCACGTCGTGAATGGAGATGGTTCCGAGGAGGCGGTGGTTTCTGTCAACCACAAAGCTCAACGGCAGCGTGCTGGCCAGGAAATGGTCCATGACCTCGGGAAAAGGGGCCCCCTCTTGAAAGGTTGGTGGCTCCGGGCGCATGACCTGTCCTACGGTAAAACCCTGCATCAAGGTTTGTTCGCGCCGCCTGATGTCAATGCCACGTCGTAAGAGCTGTAAGGTGTAAATCGATTCTTCCCGAAAGAGTTTGGCAACCACCGTGCTCACCGTACAACTGACCATCAGGGGTAAGATAATGTGATAGTCAGTGGTAATCTCGAAGAGTAGCAGAAAGGCGGTGATCGGACAGTGGACCACGCTGGCCAAGAAGGCGGCCATGCCGACCAGTGCGTAACCGCCGCTCGGACCGGTAATCGCGGGAAAGGCCGCTCCGACGATCATGCCGCACAGACTGCCCAATACGGCCCCGAGGTAGAGCGCCGGGAAAAAAAGTCCGCCTGAGCCCCCCGATGCCAGGGTCAGGCTCGTTGCCGCTATTTTGATGGGGAAGAGCAGCAGCAAATATGACCAGTCCAGGCCACCCCGCAGAATGATATCCATGGTGTCGTGGCCTGTGCCGTACACATGCGGGGCAATAAGAATCAGACAGCCGACCAGGAATCCGCCCAGCGCCGGCTTGATCGTCTCAGGCAGGGTAATCTTTTCGGCCTCTTTTTCCAAACGATCCAGGATGAACATAAAGGCCAGGCCGCCGAGGCCACACACAATGCCGAGTCCGAGATAGAACGGCAGCTCCCAGGTACTCAGCAGTGCATAGGCGGGGACCACAAACGCGGGATGATCGCCAAAATAGGCCCGGCTCACAACCGTGGCAAGGACGGAAGACAACATTACGGGGCCAAAGGCCGGCATGGCGAAATTGCCGATCACGACCTCAAGCGCAAAAAAGGCACCGGCAATAGGCGCATTAAAAGCCGCCGCAATACCACCCGCGACACCACAACCCGCCAGAGTCGGCAGTCGATTGGGCGGCACTTTGAGCAATTGGCCAAGAACAGAGCCAAGCGAGGCCCCGATATGGACGATGGGACCCTCGCGTCCGACTGAGCCTCCAGAACCAATAGTGAGGGCAGAAGAAACGGATTTGGCAAGGGCCGTCTGCCAGCGCAACTTCCCATTCCCCAAGGCAACCGACTCAATGACTTCCGGGACCCCGTGTCCTTGCGCGTCTCGCGAACGAAAAAGGGCGACCAGCCCGACCGCCAGTCCGCCGAGTGTGGGAACCAGCAGAATGCGATACCAGGGCAACTCGGGAAGCACATGGAGCGGATGGTCGTCCGAACTCAGCGCAACTCTCTGGACCAGATGAATCAGCGCGTCGTACAGAATGGCGCCACAGCCGGTGATAATACCGACGGCGCAGGCCTGCGCCATAATGGAAAACGGTTGGATACGATTGAGCTGCTGGCGAATATGGGCGGGGAGAGAAAGACGTGGAATTTGCGTACAATACCTCTTTACTTGAGAGTTTCAGGACGGATACACCGTCGTACCGTCCTGGATGCCGCACCTCACTCAGGCAGGCCAAACATACGGGAGAGCGCCCGAACCTCATCCTTACGCCACGGGAGCGGCGCTGGTTCCTGTATCATATGATCCTGTTTGAGCTGTTCAACGACGGCTGGGTCACGCTTCATCGGCACACCATATTCTCCCTCAAAATACAGGCTTTCAAACGCGGGGCGTGGCCGCTGTCCACCAGCCTCCCAGGATTCGGCCGGATAGCCAATCAGCATGGCGTAGAGCGGCAGAAAATGGTCCGGAACCTTGAATATCGCTTTGGCCTTTTCCGCATTAAACGCGGTCAGCAGGGCGCCCAGTCCTTCATCAAACGCGGTCAGCAGGGCTTGATTCATCGCGACTCCACTATCCATGGACACCGCAATGGGATTAATAGCGGGGTCCTTTGAAATCGGATCTAAAATTTGCGCCCAGACGGTCTCCTCAATGAATTTATGGCTCCAACCGTGGGTGGGGTTGAGTGCCCCGACATCAAAGAGTTCTTTGAGGGTCTGCCCATGGCTTTCCTGAATCGCGTTGAGATTGCCGTAAAAGTAGATATGCACCGGAGCCATGTCGAGTTGGAGGGTGGTTGTGGGAACCTTGAGCGCTTCCAGGTCCTCAGGCGCGAGTTTATCACGTTCCACAACGATGGCCCGGAGAAATGAAGCATTGACCGCACAGGACGAGAGTCGCGTCGCCTCCATAATCGTTTGAATTTTTTCCCGCTCAACCGGACGGTAGGGAAGGAAGTAGCGGATAGAGCGACGCCGGCCAATGACTTCTTTGAACTCCATGAAACAGACCTCCTTGAATACAGCTCTGGGGCCTCCTTAGCGTAGGGGCGGTTTGCCTGTCAAGGCCGTAAGTCCCCCAATCTCTTGACTTTCTGAGGAAAATCCCTAAGCTGGACAGAGGAGCAATCCAACAAAGGGTCCCCAGCCGGGAGGGGGTGAGTCAGCCGTATGGCAGGTGTACGAGTCAAAGAGAACGAGCCCATTGAGAGTGCCATTCGCCGTTTTAAGAAGCAGTGTGAAAAGGCCGGCATTCTGCAAGAGTTGAAAAAACGCGAACACTACGAGAAGCCGAGTGTCCGGCGTAAGCGAAAGGCCATTGCTGCACGAAAACGTGCGTTACGCCGGGCAAGTCGATCGATGTATTAAGGCGATGTATCGCATTAATATTAATAAGGTGGGTGTTTTCTTTTTCAGCGCCTTCCCCTGTCGCCCTCAGCGATGCGCAGAAGCGCTATGGCATACAAAATCCCCGAAGAGACCCTGACTGAGATCCGCTCCCGAATCAGTATCGTCGAGGTGATTTCCGTCTATGTCTCTCTGCGCAAAACGGGCAAGAACTATACCGGTTTGTGTCCGTTCCATGAGGAAAAGACGCCGTCGTTCAGTGTGAACGACGAGCGTGGTTTTTTTCACTGTTTTGGCTGTGGGGAAGGGGGGAATGCGTTTACTTTTCTGTGCCGTCTTGAAGGCATCTCCTTTCCGGAAGCAGTGAGACGACTCGCCGCAAAAGCCGGGGTCTCGCTGCCCCAGGCGCCCGACGACCCGCAGGCGCGAGAACAGGCCCGTCTCTACCGGCTTACAAGTCTGGCCAAAACCTATTTCCGTCGCTGCCTGCTTGATAAGGCCGGAGCGGCGGCACAACGCTATCTGGCCGAGCGCGGCATCCCTACGGACGTGGCAGAGCGCTTCCAGCTTGGTTATGCGCCCGTCGGCTGGAACGGCCTCGTCCGTTTTCTTGTCAACCAACGCGCGCCCCTGGACAAAGCCGCCGCATTGGGACTGATTGGCGAACGCACCGGACGGGACGAACGGAGCAGTTCGGGGGCCCAGCAGTGGTACGACAAATTCCGCCATCGCCTCATGTTTCCTATTACCGATGTGACCGGTCGGCCAGTCGGCTTTGGTGGCCGCCTGCTGCCTGACCCGCAGCGAGACGCGGGCAGAGAGCGGCCACAGCCCAAATATCTCAACTCGCCCGAGTCAGCCCTGTATAAGAAAGGGGCGCTGCTGTACGGCCTCTTTCAGGCCAAAGAGAGCATTCGAGAGACCGGCCGGGTACTTGTGGTTGAAGGCTATACCGACCTCCTTGCGCTGGTACAACACGGCTTTCGCGAGACTGTCGCCGTGCTCGGAACCGCCCTGACCCTGGAGCAATTACGCCTGCTCAAACGCTTCTCGACGGACATCCATATTTTTTTTGATGGTGACGAGGCCGGCCGTCGGGCAGCGACCCGGGCCTTTCCACTGTGTGTTGAAGCTGGACTGACCGGGCGCGGGGTTTTCCTGCCTCAGGGCGCGGACCCGGACTCGTTCGGACAAGCGTATGGGCGGGAGGGGCTCGAAGAATTAATCGGCGCGGCCTCGCCATTAGAAGCGTTCTATTTTACGCAACATGCCCCGCCACCTGAGGCCTCGGCTTTTCAGCGTGCCCAAGCGGCAAAAGCCGCCGTCGCTGTTCTGTCGCCCATGACCGATACCCTGGCCCGGGGAGCGCTGCTCACCCAGGTGGCGCAGCGTTTTGGCGTCAGCGAAGAAGAACTCCGCCGGCTACGACCGAACCGGACTCCCCGGCACGCCCCGCCGTCTCCCGACCAGCCGATGTCCAGGCCGGGCAGCACCCCTTCTTCGGCTGAATTGGAATTAGTCCAACTCATGCTCGTAGACCGGCAGGTCGTCACGCATGTCTGTGAGCGGAACCTGATTCCCGCCTTTCAAGAGTGGGGGGAAGTCGCCGCCGATATCGCGCAAGCCTGGCAGCAAGATGCCGAGCAGGCTCCGCCAGCCAGTCGGGCCAGCATCGACATTGGTGCGTTTCTGGATCGTTTACCGAAAAGAGCGGCTGACCATGTCTCGAAAATGCTGGATGAAGAAATGTCCGAAGAGCGCGTGGCGACGCAGGAGCAACTGATGTGGGACTGCATGGAGAAAATCCAGCAGGTACAACACAAGTCCAAGCGAGTCCGGCTTCAGCGAGAAATTCGGGAGGCGGAGTTGCGTGGAGATGATGTCGGCGTCCGCCAACGACTCGAAGCCTTGCGCGCATTAGGGAGGTCGTAGGAAAACGGCGAGGGGCATGGTATACAAGGGGCCGCTGAGGCGGACAGATGGGCCCATAGCTCAGTTGGTTAGAGCGACCGGCTCATAACCGGTTGGTCCCAGGTTCGAGTCCTGGTGGGCCCATACAAAACGGAGGGGGTGCCTCTCCACGAAAGCCAGATGTGAAAGGAGGTCAGCATTGACCACGCAGATTGCCCAGCTGGTCAGCCTACAGGAGCTTGATCAGCACCTTCAGCGGAAAGAGCAGCAACTGGAAGACCTCCATCAGCAGGTTGCCGCCGTCAGGTCTGAGAAGGAGATGCGGCAGCGGGAGGCCGAAGAGCGGCAACAGCGTATCAGCGAACTGGAAAGCCAACAGCGCGAGACGGATGGACAACTCAAGCTGGAAGAAGAAAAGATCAAAGAGAAGCGGGTCCGGTTGAATCGGGTGCGGAATGAACGTGAGCAGCTCGCCCTCCAGCGTGAAATCGAATTGATGAAAGAGGCGAATGGCCAGATCGAAGAAAGTATCCTGAGTATACTGGAGCAACTCGAAGAAGAGCGGCAACAACTCGCCGAGATCCAAACGCGCCTTGACGAGCTTGACACTCAGCTCGTCGAGGAGGCGGTCCAGATAGAAAAACAAATAGCGAGCTTGGAAGAGGAAGCGCGGGCCGACCGCAGACAACGGGAAGAAATAGTGGCCAATTTGGACGCGAGTTTATGCGCGCGGTATGAGCGCATCTTCGGCAATCGTGGGGCTCTGGCGGTCGTGGAAGTCCGCGACGGAACCTGTCAGGGCTGCTATATGCGTATTCCGCCCCATATGTGTAATCAGATTCAGAGTAGCCAGATGCAGGGCAACAGTGAGATATTCCACTGTCCGCATCCCTACTGTGGACGGATTGTGTACATACAGGTCGAGGCAGACGGAGCGTCCGACGCGTAACACAGTGTGGGAGGAGATTAAACGGTCGCGGTCCTGCACGGCAGGAGCGAGGAAAGTCCGGACTCCTTGGGGCAAGGTGGCTGCTAATGACAGCTTGCCGTAAGGTAGGGAGAGTGCCACAGAAAAGAGACCGCCGGCCTCATTCGCCGGTAAGGGTGAAAAGGTGAGGTAAGAGCTCACCAATTCCTTGAGAGATCAAGGACGCTGGGTAAACCCCACCTGGAGCAAGATCAAATAAGAGGAGCCCGTACTACGGGCAAGAGTCGCCCCACTCTCCCTCTGGGTTCGATCGCTTGAGCGTATCGGTAACGATACGCCTAGAGGAATGACCGTTCCCTTTCCTTATTAGGGAAGGACACAGAATCCGGCTTACCGATCTCCTCCCCTTTTTATACAGGGGCCCGTATGGGTAGAAACTGCGCAGACCGCCTTGCGTCATAGGATTCGCCATCATGCCGTCTTCCAGACTGGCGTTGTTGCTGTGTATGACCGTTTTCCTGACCGTGTGGCAGACCGGGAGCTCTGCGGCGGACGACGGGGGCAGGGCGACCGTTCAATCCATAGAGGTTATGGCCGAACAGGTCACGATCCATCTGTCAGCCGCTTCAGTCTATACTCAGGCGGCGTTGCCAAAGGACCCGCTGCATGGGCGTGCCGACCGCTGCTACGTTGATGTGGCCGGGGTGTTAGGGCAACAGGTAGAGCGCTGGTACGTTGGGGATGCGCAACGGGTCCAACAGGTCCGCGTGGCCCAGTTTCAGCCCCAGACTGTGCGCGTCGTTCTCGATCTCCTCACCGCTCAGCCCTGCCAGGTCAAGCAAGCGGTGAACCCGGACCGGTTACAGATTATTGTTGGCCGTTCGACACAGCCGGCCAGTACGGTTGGTGCACGCCTCATGCCAGCGGAACCGCCAACCCAGGCGCTCCGGCAGGAGGCCATACCTGAACCGCAGGGAGATCGGGTCGTTCAGCAGGAACCTGCTGCTGAACTTCAGGCCTCCGGAGCGCTCGAGTACCTGGACCTGCGCACTCCGTTTTCGTCCGAAACCCAACCGGCACAAGCCGTCAGCCTCTTCGATCAGCAGACATCCGAGGGGACAACGTCTCAATTAAGCCTTCTCGATCAACAGACACCCAAAGGGGCAGTTCCCCAATCACGTCTTTTCAGCCGGCAGGCGATCGATGAAAAGGCGCTTCAATTGGCGCCCCGCGGTCTGTATCTACTGCAGGAAAAAGGCCAAGAGTCGGGTTCTTCGGCCGCCGGTTGGCCGGGATGGTAAGTTCATCCCATTGCGCCGTATAGGCATTTCGGATAGTCGCTGAGTGTGCTTACCGCACCGCTCAATCTATCCAGCTCAGCGCTCCAATGGATGTCATATGCCGCCCCTGATTTGACTCAATGAAGGATACTCTCCAGCCGCATGCTTTTTTCAGATACGTCCCCTTGTGGTGGGCAGGGGGCTGGGTTGGCGTGTATATGCTCCTGCTGGCCCCGATGGCTGTCGCCTCTCCCTACCCCGTCCGGTCGATAACCGCCGAGACGGACCACGTGATGATTACGCTGTCAGAGGCGGTGTCCTTCACGCAAACGACGCTGCCCGGGGATATCCAGCGTACCCTCAAGGACCGTTGCTACGTGGACCTGACTCCCGCCATACTCGACCGGCAGGCTCAGCGCTATGTGGCTGTCGACTCGGCAGCGATTCTTCAGGTCCGGGCGGCCCAGTTTCGAGCCGATACCGTCCGGGTCGTCCTGGACTTGGCTTCTGCCCGGTCGTGTCAGACAATGCGCTTATCTGACCCGCCACGTTTGCAGATTGCAATCGGTCCTCCCGCAGACGAAATCCCTCGGGCGGGCGCTACGGCTGAGCCCGAAAAGGGCGTCGTTCGCGTCGCAGAGGAGGATTCGGCGTCTCCCGCGGCCACACCAGCCGTAGATTCGAAAGCGCAGCCGCCGGATGTGGCGGCACAAGCCGCGGTCGAGACACCCCCGTCAGAGGAGGCGGAAGCGGAGCAACCCACAACAAGGGCGACTGCGACCATCTCCCCTCTTGCCGAGCGTCCGAGTCGGGTGATCGCTTTGGAAGAGGCTTACCAGTTGGCTGTGGTCAACGAGGAACAGGTCGCCATAGCGGCGCGCGAACTGGCAAAGGCGAAGCTCCTGCCGTGGCGGGCAGTGGCACTGATGACGCCACGTGGGGAAATCGGCGGTTCCTATTCCCGCAACAAAGATGAGATCGCCTTTAATGCGCCGCCTGAAGCGCGGGGCCTTTTTGGTGGTTCCTCGGTCATCCGTCCACGGAACAACTGGCTGAGCACGTTTCAAGTTACCCAGCCGCTGATTGAACCTTCATTTTTTCCGTCTTGGCGACTCGGCAAAGACGCGGTGCGCGAGGAGGAGGAGCGCTACGAGTTCACCATTCGTGGTGTGTTGTTCGGCGTTGCCCAAGCCTACTACGAAGTGTTGCGGTTTGAGGCCCAAGTCAAGGTCGCGCAGGATACCCTGAACCTCGCCCAAGAGGAACTGCAACGGGCGCATGTCCGATTTCGCGTTGGCGAGGTGACGAAGACTGACATATTGCGAGCCGAGGTTGCCGTCGAACGCGCCGGACGTGCCCTTGTCGTTGATCGGAACCGTCTGAAACTCGCCCGTACGGTTCTCGCCCGAACCGTGGGCCTGTCGGAAACGGTCGGTGTTCTGGAACCCACTCCACCCCAGGCAGTCGGGAGTGACTACGTCAGCCTGCTTGACCAAGCGTATGCCCACCGCCAGGACCTGCGCGCTCAGAATCTCGCCGTCCGTGTCGCCCACGAACGCAAGAACTTGGTTCTGACCCGCTACTTCCCGCAGGTCGATGCCCAGTTCTCCTATCCCCGGCTTGATCCGGAGACCTTTGCCAACCGGGATGAATTCTGGACGCTATTCGTGAATCTCCGCTGGCCGCTCTTTGATGGTGGCAATCGGGAACTCGACTTGCTTGAGGCCAACGAGACGCTCTCTCAGACGAAACTGCGCGTGACTGAACTGGAGAAACAGATTCGGGTTGAAGTCCGGGAGGCGCTGTTAAGCGTTGAGACCTTACACGCCACGTTGGAGACCTTGCATAAAGAGGTCGCGCTTGCCCGCGAGAATTATGAGATGACGTCGAAGCAATACCGGGTCGGACTCTCGACCAGCCTCGACGTCACCACCGCCTTGAATACGCTCAACCAGGTCCGGACCCAGCTGATCGATCAAACCTATACCCACCAGATCGCCTTACTGAATCTCGACAACGCCATTGGTGTCTTCGCCCAAGACTACCTGCCTCAACGCTGACGCCCATTGACGAGGGTAATAAATTCTTCTCGTGTTTCCTGATGGGTCCGAAAGGCTCCCAAGGTGGCGCTGGTCGTGACAATTGAGTTCTGTTTTTCCACGCCCCGCATCCGCATACAGAGGTGTTCGGCGGTGATGATGACGCCCACGCCTAACGGTCTCAGCTCTTCCATGATGGTATTGGCGACTTGGGTTGTGAGCCGTTCCTGGACCTGCAAGCGCCGGGCGTACACGTCAACCAGGCGTGCGATCTTACTGATCCCCACAATATGCTTGTCCGGAATATAGGCCACGTTGGCACGGCCAAAAAAGGGCAGGATATGGTGCTCACACATCGAGAAGAAATCGATGTCTTTGACGACAATCATCTCGGAGTAGTCCTCTTCGGTAAAGATGGCTCCGTTAATGACTGCTTTCGGGTCCTGTTGATAGCCTTTGGTGAGGTATTCGAACGCGCGGGCCACCCGATACGGAGTCCTGAGTAAGCCTTCCCGGTCTGGATCTTCGCCCATGTGGTGGAGAATCTTGCGTACGTATTCCTGGATACCGTCTGGTGAGTGCTGCGCTGTCTGAGAGTCCGATTCGGTGCGACTCTTGTCGTGCATGGTGCGTCGCGAGCTCATGCCAATATACCGCTCCTTACTGCATACGTCGTTATTGCCAAGAGGAGAATGAGAACACTATAGCGAGTCTGGGCCGTGCGGATAAGCGGGGTGCCCTCCGCGTTACATGCGAAAGACTCCGACCTGATGGTCGGGAATGGGTGCGTTGAGCGACATGGCAATGCTGAGCCCGAGGACGTCCCGGGTCTCTTTGGGGTCAAGGATGCCATCATCCCACAGTCGCGCGGTAGAGTAGTAGGGGCTACCCTCTTCCTCATATTTCGCCAGCGTTGGCGCGGTAAATGCCTGTTGTTCCTCCGCACTCATTGTCTCTCCTCTGGCCGCCAGTTGCTGTAACTTGACGGTCAGCAGAACCGACGACGCCTGCTCTCCTCCCATGACCGAAATCCGGGAATTCGGCCACATAAAGAGCAAACGTGGCGAATACGCCCGACCACACATCCCATAGTTGCCCGCCCCGTGAGACGCACCAATGAGAATGCTGAACTTGGGCACTTGGGCGTTGGCGACGGCGTGGACCATTTTCGCCCCGTCTTTGGCAATGCCCCCTTGCTCATACTGCTTGCCGACCATAAAGCCGGTGATGTTCTGGAGGAACAGCAGCGGAATTTTTCGCTGACTGCACAGCTCGATAAAGTGGGTGGCTTTGAGGGCTGACTCGGAGAACAGGACGCCATTATTGGCCACAATGCCGACCAGATAACCGTGCAGGCGAGCAAATCCGGTGACGACCGTTGGGCTGTAGCGCGGCTTAAACTCGTGGAAACGGCTCCCATCGACCAGCCGCGCAATGACCTCGTGTACGTCGTACGGGACGCGGGTATCGTGCGGGATCACGCCGTACAGCTCGGCCGGGTCATAGGCCGGGTCTTCCGGCGTTTCCCGGTCAAGCGGGAATTGCTGGGGTCGAGGTAAATTCTCAAAGATAGAGCGGGTGATTTCCAGGGCGTAGGCATCATCCTCGGCCAGATGGTCCGATACGCCGGACACCCGCGTATGCACATCTCCGCCGCCGAGTTCTTCCGCGGTCACCTCCTCACCCGTCGCCGCCTTCACCAGTGGCGGGCCACCCAGAAAAATGGTGCCCTGACCTTTGACGATAACGTTCTCATCTGCCATGGCCGGCACATACGCTCCCCCGGCCGTGCAGGAGCCCATCACAACGGCGATTTGCGGGATGCCCAAGGCGGACATGCGAGCCTCGTTGTAGAAAATACGCCCAAAGTGTTCGCGGTCCGGAAAAATATCAGCCTGAAAGGGCAGATTCGCGCCGCCGGAATCCACCAGATACACACACGGCAGGCGGTTCTCCTGACCGATTTCCTGGGCGCGCAGGTGTTTTTTGACGGTCATGGGATAATAGGTGCCACCCTTCACCGTTGCGTCGTTGGAAACAATGACGGTCTCGCGGCCCTGAATCAGCCCAATGCCGGTGACAATGCCGGCCGAGGGCGGATTGTCATACATGCCGTGAGCGGCCAGCGGAGAGAGTTCAAGAAACGGCGTATTCGGGTCCAGCAGGGCCTCAATCCGCTCGCGGGCCAGCAGCTTTCCTCGGGCCTTATGCCGCCCGCGCGACGCTTCCGGCCCACCCAGCCGGGCCGCGGCCAGCTCTTTTTTGAGGCTGTCCACCAACGCGGCCATATGGGCCATGTTGTCCTGGAATTCGGGTGAGTGCGTTTTGATCTTGCTTTCAATGCGATCCATAGTAAAGCAAACTATCCTCATTCATAGGGTAGATCGTTCAGCCGCCGATAGGCGTCCGTACCGTGTAATTCCTTAATTCTCCTGTATAAAGTCCAAGGCAGTCTCGCCGTTGGAGGTCTTAGCCGGGGGACCGGCTCCAGCGTCCAATAATGCCTCTATCTCCGCCGGGTTCTGATTGGAGCTTGCCGCCCAATGCAGGGGGGTCCAGCCGTTCTTATCCCGTGCGTTGGGGTCGGCGCCGTTGGCAAGCTCGGCCTGTACATTCTCTGGTGTGGCTGACTCCCAGAAGGATGATGTCATCTGCATTGTTCTCGTCTCCTGTTTCAGGGCCTATGCCTCTCCAGAGGAATCATGGGTAGTGTCTCAGTTGCCTGTTCCCCTGCCCGGCTGTCGGCTCAGTGCCCCCTCCCTGACCTTCCCCCTTGAGGGGAGGGAATTTCTGCTCCCTCGCCCCTTGAGGGAGAGAGCTGGGGTGAGGGGAGTAATGCAAAATGAGATACCGGCGTCTCACGAGACGAAGTGGGGAATAATTTTTTGCCCAAAGGTCTCAACCTGGCCCACTAACTGATTCGGTGGGGCAATGGGCCACAGCACGAATTTGGAGCAGCCCTCATCAATATAAGACTGGACTTTCTCCATACACATCTCTGCCGGCCCGATCGCAGAGCGGGCGATCAGCGGTTCGGCTGACATGGTGGGAAAATCAGACAAAAACGCACGCGCGATCTCGTCGGCCTTTTTTTGATTCTCATTGATGTGGGTAAAAATCAGCACACCGGTTTCGTCCGGGTCCACCTCGCGGTCATACTGTTTGCCGTACGAGATCAGCTTCTGCAACCCAACCGCATATTCCTGGGGAGTGACGAGCGACGGAAACCAGCCGTCACCATAGCGCGCCGTGCGTTTGATGGCCAAATCACTTCCGCCCCCAATCCAGACATCGAGCGCGCCTTTTGCCGGGCGGGGTTCAATGGTCACATCCTCAAACTGATAAAACTCGCCCTGATGGGTCACATTGGGGCCTGCCCAGAGCTTGCGCATGACGGCAACGGCTTCCGCCATCCGTTTACCCCGGTTTTCCAGTGGCACGCCGCAGGCTTGACAGTCCTTGGGGTCACTCCCCAGGCCGACCGCCATAATCACCCGATTGCAACTGCCCGACAGATAATCCAGGGTGGCATAGGTTTTGGCGACCTGAACAGGATCGCGGGCCGGCATGGTCAACACGCTCGGGCCCATTTTGATGCGCTTCGTGCGGCCGGCCCACAGGGCCATAATACAGGCCGTATCAAACGAAGGATTACGCGCCACAATATGATCGGACAGCCAGATGGAGTCGATCCCCTGATCCTCGGCCCGCTCCGCGTAGTCACAGATTGTGTCCGGACTCGGTAAGCCGAGTCCCCATAATCCAAAGCCAATACCTATTTTCGTTCCGCCCATGTGAACGCTCCCTGTTTCGGTAAAGATTGCCGGGTACTGTACCAGAAAGCCCTGCGGTGAGAAATGGCGGGCACTGTCTAGCGTCAATCGGCAGCTAAATGATGCCGGTCGTTCAGCACGGCGAGCCGCCACATCGCAAAGGGGCCAAACTCGGTGAAAATCAGGCTGCTGATCGAGGCCAGATCAATTTTGAGACGATGGACCTGAGCGAGATCAAGACCGAGTGCAGCGCAGAGCATGACCGCGGTCGTCAGCGTGTGGCTGACCGCGACAACCGGTCCGGTCAACTCGTGCGGGTCGAGCTGTCGCAGCCGGTCAAGAATCGGCCAGGCGCGCCCTTGGACGGCTCTTAACGGTTCGCCCCCTGGTGGAGCCGTCCCGGCCGGGTCGGCCAGCCAGCGCTCAAAAAAGCCCGGATAGTCTTGCATTAACTCCGGGCCCGTCAGTCCTTCCAATCTGCCCTGGTCCCACTCTTTGAGCTCGTCATAACACTCCAGTGCGATTGCGTGCGATTGGGCGATCACCGCCGCGGTGTCGCGCGCGCGTTGCAGCGGACTGGTCAGGATCCGACAGATGGGCTCGCGCTCAAGTGCTTTTGCCACTGCCTGTGCTTGGCGACGGCCTGTCTCGGTCAGCGGGATATCCGTCACGCCCTGGCAGCGACCCTCTTCATTCCAGGCTGTTTCCCCGTGACGGATCAGATATACTGTCAGCGGCTTCTGGTTGGACATAGTCGTGTCCCAAGGCTTTCTTCACGATCTGTGGTTATGGATAACAACACCCGATTGGCGCAGGACCTTCAGCAAGTCAACGCACTCGAAGAGGAATACCGCACCTGGCGGGTCGCCGTCATCCGTCTCGGACGAGGCATTGACGAGGTTGAGCGCCGGCTGTGTGGGAGGAATCAGGACGATCCCGCACGTCTTGCTGACCTCAGGTCCAGACTGTCCGAAGTTCGAGAACAGCATGACAGACTCGAAGCCACACTCGACCGCATTCGAGCGCAACTTGATGAAGCGTATGCGCGGTTGGAGCGGACATCCTCATCTCCCTCACGGTAAAACCGCAATAATCCGAACTGGCGCGCCCGAGCCTTTGACAATCTTCATGGGCAGCGCAATAAGCGTTGCCCCGCGTGGCGGCAGTTGGTCCAGATTGGCGATATTTTCCAAACCCGGCTTATTGGCCCCGTTCAAAATCTGGTGGGCAATAAAGTCTTGCGACTGGCCGTAGTCGAGGCTGGGTGTATCCACTCCCACTGCATCTATGTTGCGTTGCGAGACAAGGAACTCGGCGGCCTCTCGTGAAAAGCCCGGAAAGTGGAGATTGGCCACATCTCCCGGCTGGTCCGTGCCCAAGTAGCGTTTTTTATCCGGCCAGTATTTTCCCCAGCCGCTGAACATGAGCACGAGCGCCCCTGGGGGAATCTCACCGTGAGTGGATTCCCAGGCCTGGATATCCGCCACGGTGACACGGTAATCGGCATCCTGAGCAGCCTTGGCGCTGACGTCAATCACAACCGCCGGACCGATGAGCTGTGCGACCGGCACCTCGCTGGCGGTTCGTTTGCCTTCCGCAAAATGAATCGGGGCGTCCATATGCGTGCCGCTATGCTCGGCCAGACAGATATTATTGGCCGCGTACCAATAGCCCGCGTCCGTCTTTTGCGCGGCCACAACTTCGAGTGCATACGGCTTGGCCGTGGGCCACGAGATGGTGTGTTCATCGTACGGATACGTCAGATCAACAATCTTGCTTTCGTCAAGGGCCAGTCCCGGCCGACTCATCAGCCACAGACCAAACAGCACAAACAATGTCAGGGGCCGCTTCATGGGTCGTCCTCCTCAGCCGTGTTGGGTTGACTATACTGTGTCGAAGAAGACCGTGCCAGGCAAGCTGTATCCTGCCTGAGCACGGGAGTGCAGGCGTCGTGTTCGCCGCAACGGATTGACAAACCCGAAGCCGCACCCGAATAATGGCGGCGCACTCTCAGGCAATGCCGTCCACTGGCACAGCGCGTCAAGCCGAACAGGAAGAGTCAGCAGAGTCAAAGCACAGCGAGCGTCATAAGGAGGCAATATGATTCGCGAATATAAATTCCCCATGCTCGAAAAAGTGATCTTTGGGATTGGGGCACTGGAAAAAGTCACGGAAGAGCTGGACCGTTTCGGCAAAAAACGAGCGCTCCTCCTCACGGGCCACAGCCTTTCGACCAAGACCGATCTGGTGAAAAAACTGGAAACCCTGCTGGGCGAGCGCTGGGCCGGAACGAATAATGGCATTCGCCAACATGTGCCGAGTCAGACCGTCACCGCCGCGGTCGCCCAGGCGCGAGAGGTTCAGGCCGACTCCATTATCGCGTTTGGCGGTGGCAGTCCGATTGATGCGGCAAAAATTGTAGCCCTGGAATTACTCCAGGAGGGCCAGCCCCAGGAGGCCATGCCCCAGATTGCGATTTCCACAACCCTGTCCGCGGGTGAGTTTACCCCGTTCGCCGGCATCACTGACGAAGAAACACGAGTCAAGGGGCTACGGACGGACCCGCGTATTTGTCCCAAGACAGTCATTCTCGATCCTGAGGTTACTTTGCCCACGCCCCAGCTACTCTGGACCGCAACCGGCATGAAAGCCCTGGATCATGCCATCGAAGCTCTCTGGTCGGTCAACCCCCAGCCTGTGACCGACGCGCTGGCCATGGAGGCGATTCGCAAACTGCACCGCTATCTTCCCCTGTCGATCGCAGAACCTGATAATCTTGAAGCGCGGGGTGAATGTCAGGTCGCTGCCTGGTTGTCCATCTTCGGGCTGACCAATGTCGGGGTGCGCCTGAGTCATATCTTCGGGCATCAGATCGGCGCGCGTTGGGATGTGCCGCACGGGGTGACCTCGTGCATTACTATTCCCCACTGCATGCGTTTTCTGGCTCCGCAAACCTTAAAGCAGCAAGGCATGATAGCTGAGGCCCTGGGGATTCAGACCAACGGACGCAGCCCTGAAGACGTGGCGGCCGAAGCCGCGGACACGGTGGAAGCCTTTATCCGGTCACTCGACGTCCCGACCCGCCTGCGCGACGTGGGGGCCATAGAGGACGAACTGCCTATCGTTGCCGAGGAAGTGATTAAAGAGAGTTCCCTGTGGCATAACCAACAGGGTGGGGAAGAGGCGCTGCTCGGACTGCTCCGGCAGATGTGGTAGGTGGGGACTGGGGATTAGGGGATGGGGGTTGAAATGATCCATATTGATAGATGCCTGACTCCCTCTCCCAGAGGGAGAGGGGTGGGGTGAGGGTCCAATGCCAAAGCCGTTGCGTTTCATCGAAGAGCCTGCACGCTCAACACCGGTGAAGGCCGAAACTCAAGTCCTCGTGATTGGCGGCGGTTCGGCTGGCGTCTCGGCGGCTGTTGCCGCCGCCCGCCAGGGAGCTGACGTTACCCTGGTTGAGCGCCTCGGCTATCTTGGCGGTCTGGCTACCGGCGGCATGATTATTCTGCTGCTGACGCTTGATGACGGGCGAGGGCGGCAGGTGGTCGGCGGTTTATGTCAGGAAGTGACCGAGCGATTGGACCAGCGCGGCGCAGCCCAATTTTCATCCCAAGACGAATGGGGCAGCGCGGACGAAGCGCTGGTGCAACGCGATCAGTCCTGGGGGTTGGTCTGGGGTCATGGCCCGCATCGCGTGCGCTATTCGGTCGCCTACGATCCCGAAGAGCTCAAGTTTGCCCTGAACGGCATGGTTGAAGACGCCCAGGTGCAACTGCTGATGCATACGCACGCCTGTGAGGCTCTCGTCGAGGGCGACCGTATTACAGGGGTGACGTTTCAGAGTAAAGCCGGCCGCTTTGCCATCCTCGCCGACGTCGTCATCGACGCCAGCGGGGACGGCGATGTTTTTGTCTCAGCCGGGTCTGCCTATGAAAAAGAAAAGGTGTTGCCCTGGCTGTGGTTCTCCATGGGCGGGGTAGAAAACCCTGATGACGCCATTCGTGCTGGCGGCTGGTTTTTCCATACCATCGGAAAGGACAAGGTCCTCTTGCCCTGGGGGGCGACTGACAAGGTCTCCAGAAAGATTGACGCCACCGATCCCGATGATCTGACCTATGCCGAGTTGGAATGCCGCAAGCAGGTCATGGCAGAGGTCGATCGTCTGCGGAAAGAGGCTCCCGGCTTTCGGCACGCCTATCTGTGTCATATTGCCGACCAACTCGGGATTACCGAAAGCCGGCGCTTAGTTGGCGAGTATATGCTCAGCCGGGAAGAGATGGACAGCCCCTGTGAGGACGTGATTGCCATTACCGGCCATTGGACCAAATACGAAAGCCTCTACTATATTCCGTACCGCTCCCTCCTTCCCAAAGAGTTCTCAAATCTGCTGGTTGCCGGTCGCTGCATCTCGGTCGATCACCGCGTCCACCATGCCACCAAAGAAATCCCGCCCTGCATGGCAACCGGCGAAGCCGCGGGAACCGCTGCGGCTCTGGCCGTGCAAAACGGTCTCGGTCCAAAAGCCCTGGATGTGAAAAAGCTCCAGCGGCAACTCGAAGCCCGCGGAGCCATTTTGCGGCTGTGATCTCAAAAACGAATGACGCTACCCGCTCGACTAATCCCACTGTCGTGCCTTATGACATAGGGGCGGAAGGACATGAACGAATGCCAATCCCTCGCGAACCTGATCCGGGCTCGGAACGCGAACGAGATCGCCATGACCCGGATTATTGATCGGCCGGCACTCATCGGCCATGTTGGCGAGTTTATTGCCAGTCTTATATTCGACATTAAACTGGAGAAGTCAGCGACTCACCCTGGGAGTGACGGACGTTTCCAGTCTGGTCCGTTGAGAGGGAAATCGGTCAACATCAAAATGTATGCTAAGTAGGGCGGGACTACTTGATATCCACCCTGACCCTGAACGTCTGTCGGACTACTACTTGGTGCTCACCGGTCCAAAATCGCCGGCTATGACATCGCGCGGACGGCCCTGTCCGTGGGTTATTACGGATGTGTTTCTGTTTGAGGCACAACCGCTCATTACGCGGCTTTGTGAACGCGGAGTAAAAATAGGCGTGGCGACCAGTATTGTGAAGGCAGAGTGGGAGGCCACTCGCATCTATCCGGTGTCCAGAGAATCCCCCGGTGAATCCCGATTGATGCTCACGCCTACACAGGAGGATGCCATCCGCCTGTTCGACTTCCCCGATGGAGACGTGAAGTGTGAATAGGAAGCCCAAAACACAGGAGCCGATAGCCATGTTAAACGAACTCAGAGTTACACTGCCGCCGGAGGTCCCTATAGAAGAAGCCAGACTGCTTCTGATGATAAAGTTGTTCGAGACCGGCCGTCTGTCCTTGGGACAAGCGGCCAAGCTGTCTGGACATTCGAAACGTGTGTTTATGGAGATGCTGGGCAAATCGGGGGTAGCGGTGTTTGACCAGCCGGCTGAAGAATTGAAAGAGGAAAGGGCGTTGTGACTGACCATGTTGTCATAGACAGCACCTGTCTCATCGCGCTGGAACGTATTGACCAACTCGCCCTTATCCCTCAGATATTCCCCTCCATCATTGCTCCACCCGGTGTCTAATCCGAATTCGGCTCCCCAATCAACTGGCTGACTGTTCAGCCGGTTAAGAATAGCGCGGTCGTTGGGGCTCTAAAAACACAGATTGATGACGGCGAAGCCCAAGCCATTGCCCTCGCCCTGGAACTGGAGAATGCTCTGTTGATTCTTGATGACAAAAAAGCTTGACGGGTCGCCCAGCAACTGTGGGGCTCAAGGTGATAGGGACTATTGGCGTGCTGATAGACGTCAAGCGGAAAGGCCTTATTCCGGCAATAGCTCCGTTGCTCACTGCCCTGGAGAAAGTGATTTTCGATTGACTCCGGCTCTCCACTACGAAGCCTTACGGCTCTGTGATGAGGAACCGCCATGAAAACAAGTAAGTAGCGGGGTGGCTCCCCTCATCCTGACCCCTAACGGTTTCCTTGGCTTTACCTACCTTCTCCCCAGGTATTCCAATAGGTCACCTCTTTCCCCGGTCGTCGCTTCGCGGGTTTGAAGTCTTCCCCCGTGTAGTAGGCAACCGGCAGCAGGACGGTCTGGGTGATGGAGTCGGGGATACCGAGGGCTTCAGCAACTTTACGTTCTTCAACCAAGTGCAGTGTGGTCCAGGCGGAACCGAGTCCACGGGCGCGCAGGGCTAACATCAGCGACCAGGCCGACGGCAGGATCGAGCCGTACAAACCGGCTTGCGCCGCCGGGCTCGGATTGTCCGGCCGGCCCTCAATGCAGCCGATAATCAGTACGGGCACCTCATGCATATGGTCGGACAGATGCCACGCCGAGGCGGCAATACGCTGACCCGAGGTTGTCGGTGTGCCAGTGGGACGTGGGCCGGCATACCTCTCAAAACTCTGTCGGTACAGATCCGCGACGATCTTTTTCTTGTCCGGGTCGGTCACGACCATAAAGCGCCAATTCTGCCGGTTGCTGCCGCTCGGTGCCTGGAGGGCGACCTCTATGACTTCTTCGATAATCTCCGGTTCGACCGGACGAGTCAGGTCGAGCCGTCTCCGCACCGTACGCGTGGTCGTCAGTAATTTATCGACAACGTCCAGATCAAGTGGGGCGGCCAGAGGGGTGGAATGCACTTCCCCTTTGTCAGCAGACGCATGCTGGTCTCCATACGAAAGGCAAGGCTGAAAACCGAAGCTGGTGACGACGAGCGTTGTCATAAGCCAGACCTTGGCGTTTGTGGGGATGCAAATATATGTTCCGCGCTTCATGAATACTCCTTTCAGTCCTGCCTAGATGCGTACCAATTGAATTCTTGGTGAAGACACTCGGATATTTTCCTGATTCTCCAGGTCTTGTCGAACGCGCTGACGGAGTGACTCCAAGCGGACTCCGGCGCATTCCTCCGGGAGTGATGACACCTTCTTCAGTCCCTTCCCCAGCATTTTTACCCCACCCGGATAGCCAGAGACATATTTATGATAGCCCACCGCGATTTGAATCAGGCCGACGAACATCTCCCAGGTATGGTCATCGTCTTCCACCTCATCCAGGGCTGCTTCCAGATACTCATGGGCTTCAAAATAGCGACCGGAATTGAAATCCTTGACTGCCCTGAGCAGAGCAGGGTGGTATGTCATGGTCAGGTATTGTAGCTTTTCCTTCGATAAGAGAAAGTGCTCAGAGAAAAAGGAGGGCCAGGCTATGGCAGACGTTGCTGAACTGTGTACGAAAACGCTGACCGAGGTTGCCGTGCTGATCAGGAAAAAAGAGGTCTCGCCGGTCGAGTTGACCCAGGCCATGCTTGAGCGCATTAACGATCTCGATGGCGCGCTCCACAGCTATATTACGGTCACGGCCGACCTGGCCTTGGAACAGGCCAAAGCCGCGGAACAAGAAATCCAAAGCGGAACGTATCGCGGGCTGCTGCACGGGGTGCCGATTGCGGTCAAAGACCTGTGTTACACCAAGGGCATCCCCACCACCGCGGCCTCGCCGATGTATGCGGATTTCAAGCCTGATTTCAACGCCACCGTGGTGGATAAGTTTTATGAAGCCGGAGCCGTCATGCTGGGCAAACTGGCGATGACCGAGTTTGCCCTGTCCGGCTATCATCCGTCTATGCAGCCGCCGGTCAACCCGTGGAGCGCGGCACACTGGCCGGGGGCGTCGTCGAGCGGGTCGGGGGTGGCGACCGCGGCCTGCCTGTGTTTTGGCTCATTAGGCTCGGACACGGGCGGTTCGATCCGTTTCCCCTCAGCCGCCTGCGGTATTGTGGGCGTCAAACCAAGCTATGGCAAGGTCAGCCGCTATGGCGTGTTTCCCCTGGGAGAAAGCCTGGATCACGTTGGTCCGATGACGCGTAGCGTGGCCGATGCCGCCGCGATTTTACGCACGATTGCCGGCTTTGATCCCAACGATCCGACCACCCGTCGCGAAACGGTGCGCGATTATATGGACACCGTCTACAACGGAGCCCAGGGTCTCCAGATCGGGGTGGACGAAGCCTACTGTACCACAGGTGTTGACCCGGTCGTGCGCAGCGCCGTGCTGGCCTCGGTCGAGGTCTTCCGGGACTTGGGAGCCGAGATTCACGAGGTAGACGTATCGCAGATCAATGATGCTACGCCGCTCTGGTACGCCATGTGCGCGGCAGAGGCGGCGGCGGCGCACGCAGAGACCTTTCCGTCTCGGGCGGATGAATACGGGCCCACGTTCCGGGCGTTCTTGGAAGACGGGGTCAAAGTCACCGGCGCACACTACGTCAAAGCGCATGTTGCCCGCCAGCATACCCGTCGGCTGATTGACGATGTATTGCAACAGGTGGATATGCTGCTGTGCCCGGCCATGGCCACCCCGCCCATGGCGGTCAAGGACTTCTCGCCGCAAGCCGTGCTTCCGCCTGACAATATCCCGTCCTTGTTGGCCTTTACCGCGCCGATGGATTTCAGCGGCAGCCCGACCGTCAACCTGCCGTGCGGATTTACGGACGACGGCTTGCCGCTCAGCGTTCAGCTTGTTGGTCGGCATGGTGAAGAAGGCACGATCATGCAGGCCGCCCACGCCTATGAACAGGCAACCGACTGGCATACCCGACAGCCGGAGGGGTAGCGGCGTTGGTCTCTGTATCCAGGCCAGGCGCTCTGTGCGGAGCCGACGGGGGGCGAGATGAGCAAAAGAATCATCAGTATGGTTGTCGTGGTGCTGGTTGCCGCGCCGGTCGTTTGGGCGCAGCAGAGTAAGACCGTGCTGGATGGCGCGTCGCTGGAAGCTCCCCGCGAACCGGCCAAGCCTGGGGCGCAAAACACCCCCCGCTCGCTTGAATCGACCCAAGGTCCGGCGTACACTTGGGAGGACGGCGACCGCACCATGCGGGTTCGGCTTCAGTCTGACCTGGAAGTGAGCGGGGACGACCGCAGCGGCGGTGGGGAGCACATCGTGACCAAGGACAGCTCCAGGAGGAGCAGCGGGCAACCGGTGTTCCGCTCCGAGTCGGGCACCTTGATGACCCTGCCCGGCGGCGTCCTGCTGGTGCTGGCTGCAGAGTGGAGCCGGGCGGAGACGAACACCTTTTTTGCCCAGAACGGTATCAATCCAGGTCGGGTATCCGAGTTGGGTTATGTCACGAATGGCTTTTTCGTAGAGACCGCGCCCGGGTTCCCGTCCCTGGAGTTGGCCAACGCACTGGTCGCGCAGGACAGGGTGCTCATAATTGGTGGAGAGAAAGGACGGCAAAGTGAGCGCCTGATCCAAGACCATGCCCTCGCAGGTGATGAAAATACGGCTGTGGGCGACAGCCTAGGGGCTGTTTTGCCTGCTGCTGGTCTCTCCCGAAGCCTGGGCACAGACCGGCGTACCCGAAGCCCCCACCATCGCCACGGTGACGGAGGGCAGCAACTCTGACGGGCTCACCCTGGTCGTGACCTGGATCGCGCCCGCCGACAACGGCGGCTCGGCCATCACCACCTACGATGTGCGCTTCATCAAGACCGTTGATGACGAGACGGACGACGACAACTGGACCGTGGAGGAGGATGTCTGGACTTCCACCACGGGCGGCGCTCTGGAATACACCATCAGCGGTCTGGACCCTAGTGTTGAGTACGACATCCAAGTACGGGCAATCAACGCCAACGGCCCCGGCCCGTGGTCAGCCCTGACCGCTGCCACGCCTGGGAATGAAGCACCCACGCTGACGGGACCGACCAGCGTCCCGTATGACGAGAACGGCACGGGGCCGGTCGCCACCTACAGCGCGGCGGACCCGGAGGGGGCGACGATTGCGTGGTCACTGAGCGGAGCCGATAGCGACGCCTTCTCGGGCGATGCGGGGGTCCTGACCTTCAACAGCCCTCCCGACTACGAGGCCCCTGCCGACGACGGCCACAATAACGTCTATCAGGTGACGATGCGTGCCTCTGATGGGACAAACACCACGAGGCGGGCCGTCACTGTCACCGTTACCAATGTGGATGAAGCGGGCAGCGTGACCCTGTCGTCGGTGCAGCCGCAGGTGGGAACCCCCTTCGTCGCCACCCTGACCGACCCCGACGGCCAGATCAGCGCCACCACCTGGGTCTGGGAGCGTTCTTCGGACGAAACCACCTGGACGCCCATTGGTGGGGAGACCGCAAAGAGCTACACGCCGGTGGCTGGTGACACGGGCAACTTCCTGCGGGCCACGGCGACCTACACCGACGGGGCCGGGTCCGGCAAGAGCGAGAAATGTGCTGCGCCCCATAGGGTGCGGTCGGCGCCAGTCACCAACAGCGCTCCGACATTCCCCACATCCACGCTCGACCTCGCCGTCCAAGTCAACCTGGGAGCCGGCAGCGACGTGGGTGCACCAGTGACGGCTCAGGACCCGGAGAATGATCCACTCACCTACACGCTGACCGGACCGGACACGGCCTGTTTCAGCATTGACTGGATCAGCGGGCAGATCACGGTGGCCCCAGGAGGGGGGGCGCGCTGTGCGGACCTGGCGAAAAGCGGGCCGACCTCCAGGGCCACTGTCTACAGGGTCACCGTAGTCGCTACTGACCCGTCTGGAGTCTCCGCCTCGATCCCTATCAGCATCACTGTCGGGTCTTCTGGCGGCGGTGGCGACGCCACGTTGCGTTCTCTCAGCCTGAGCCGCGTCACGTTGCGCCCATCCTTCAGCAGCAGCCAGACCGGCTACACCGCCTCGGTGGCCAACACCGTGACGCGCACCACAGTCTCGGCAACGCCGAACCACGCCCACGCCAGTGTCGCGGTCACCTGGGCCGCTGGCCCTCCCAGCAGCTTCCCCGCTAGCCCGAGCACTGGCATGGAGGTGACGCTGGTGGACGGGGAGAACACCAGCAAGGTGACGGTCACCGCGCAGAACGGTACACTCAAGACCTATCAGGTGGTGGTTACCCGCCGCCTGCCCAACGGCGGAGGCGGTGGCGGAGGCGGTGGCGGTGATGACAGCCGTGACCTGCATGGCAACACCCCCGCCGCGGCGACCCGCGTCCGGCTGGCCAGCACCGCGCCGTGGGCCTCGTCCACCGCCGGACAGATCAATACCGCCGATGATACTGGTTATTTTGAGTTCCACCTGCCCCACGCCGGGGTGCTAGTGGTCGAAACCACCGGCACCACCGATACGGTCGGGACCGTGTGGCAGGCAGGCGCGGAACCGGCGCGGGCAGAGGGCGGCGGGACGGGGCGGAACTTCCGGCTGAGCCTCCGCGTGCAGGCCGGGCCGGTCGTCGTGGCAGTGGCGGGCGCGACCGGCCGGTATAGCGTCGAGACCTACCTGGTGGTGGGCTATCTGGAGAATCCGGGGCGAGATTCGTTTCAGAGCGGCATTGGCGTGCTGTCGGGCTGGGTGTGTACGGCGGACACTGTGGAGCTCGAGATCGAGACTGAGAGTGGGGCCGTGGAGCGGCATGTGACCGCGTATGGGACGGAGCGGCTGGATACGCTGGATATCTATAGGGACGTGGACAATGGGTTTGGGTTGTTGTTCAACTGGAACCGGTTGGGCGACGGGGAGCATACTGTGGTGGCCTTGGTCGATGGGGTGGAACTCGGCCGGGCGACCGTGACGGTGACGACGCTGGGCGAGGAGTTTCTGCACGGGGCGGCGGGGGAATGTGTGGTCGAGGACTTCCCGTCCCCAGGCGAGCGGGTCACGCTGGAGTGGCAACAGAATCAGCAGAACTTTGTGATTACGGGGGTGGAATAAGTGGAGCGTTGCCTTCCATCCGTCATCAAGTCCGGCATAACGAGCGCGTAACGGCACGGCTACAGCCGAGCGTGAATTGTTCTAGGAGGCTGAGACATCGTTGTGCTGAAACAACGGCCTCGCCCGCCACAGCAGGACAACAATAATCGAAATCCCGGCGGTTTGCAGCAGCCCGATGGGCCAGCCCCTGCCGTGTGGGCTGAGCTCACTCCAGACCAGATGGCTCAGGGCGACCTGGGCGACATAGAGCGCGGCCCAGGGCCACATCCAGGGCCGCATTTTCCAGAAGCCCCAGGTCCCTGCGGCGAAAATAATCGCATGCAGCAGACCGCCGGCCTTTGCCGGCCAGCCCATGAACTCAAAGCCGAACCAGACCTCAACGTCTTCCGCCACCGGCCTGGCTATCAGTTCAATGGGAACACCCAGGGCCAGAAGGATGCACCAGACAAAGAGGATGTTCATCCACCAGGGCCGCGCCTTGAGTTGCCCTTGGAGAAAAGATGTTCCGTTCTGCATGGCTCAGATACGCTAATCTTGCTGAATTTTGACGACCAGCTTTTGCCGCCCCCACTTGAGCGCTTTCTTCCGGGTGGAAAAATACACGTCCAACCGATTGGGGCCCTTAATCGCGCTACCGATATCTTCGACCACACCCTTGCCGTAGCCGGGGATTTTCATGACCGTTCCATACGGATAATAGCGGGTATCCGCGGCAATGGTGCCATACTTGGCCTTGGTACCGCTGGCGGTCTGTCCAACAATTTTTCGTTTGCCCTTATTCGGCCCACTGGCGACATACGCCCGCCAGAAAAATATCCAGCCTCGCCGCCAGTTGGTACTGATTTTGTCGGACGAGTAGGCAGTCACAATCATGGTCCGCTTTTCATACGACGCACAGCCGGTCAGGCCGGTCAGCCCGAGCGCCAGACTTACGATGACGCACAGTCCATACCTGCGCACGTTTGTCCTCCACCTCATACTCCACCTCAACATTCCTTGAACCGGGTCAGCCCGAGTGCATTCGACGAGCCGGGCTAATCCAGCGGTTTGACCGGCCTCGCAGTCATAGACTCGCCGGTGGTGCCACGATTGATATGGCTGTTCCGCGCCTGTGCTTCTTGTTTCATGCCAAAGCGTCTCCACATGTCCGGGCCAATGGCCGTCAGGCCGCCGTCAACGACGAGGGCCTCGCCCGTAACGAAGGACGCATCATCACTCGCCAGAAAGAGCGCAGCACCGGCTATGTTTTCGCCCGTGCCGTGCTCCGGCCAGGGCTGAAACGTTGCCAGGGCCTTGGCGCTTGCTGCCGGGTCGCCCCGCTCTGTCAGACCGGTCAGAATCCCTCCAGGACAAATCGCATTGACGCGAATCCGGTCGGGGGCGAGTTGTACGGCCGCAGCCTTTGTCAGATTGATCACCGCGGCTTTTGCGGCTGAGTAGACGAGCGGCCCGCTACCGCCGCTTAAGCCTGCTGTTGAGGCGGTGTTAATAATCGCTCCACCGTGGCCCTGCTGCTTCATGGCTCGTGCGGCGTGTTTGATGCCAAGGAAGACCCCTTTGGTGAGCACATCGAAGGTATAGTCCCACTCTTCAACCTCAATATCCCAGACCGGACCCACCGCTCCGCCGACGCCGGCATTGTTGAACACAATATCAACCTGGCCAAACGCAGAGGTTGCCAGCGTAATCATGGCCTCAACATCGGCCTCTTTGGCTACATCCGTTCTCATAAAACGCACCGCGTCACCATGACCGGCCTTTTCGGCTTCAGCCACAACCGCCGTACCGTTTGCTTGGTTAAAATCCGCAATCACAACCCGTGCGCCCTCGTCCAGAAAACGCAGAACGGTCGAGCGTCCCATACCGCTGGCCCCACCGGTGATAACCGCGACCTTGCCTTCAAGTCTCATGCTGTATCCTCAGTTTCTGTGCGTCACCGTCTGGAGGAGGGGGCCTACATCCTGACCGTATTCTCCGGCTCGGCGACCACCGGGTTTTCCAACTCGCCCAGCTTGTCGATGGCAATTCTGACTGTATCCCCAGGCTTGAGATAGTTGGGTGGTTTCATGGCAAAACCCACACCGCTCGGAGTCCCTGTAGAAATGACATCCCCCGGCTCCAAAGTAAAGCTCGTTGACAGGTGCTCAATCAACTCAAAGCAGTCGAACAGCAACTGACAGGTATTCGAGCTTTGCCGCAGCTCGCCATTCACCCAGGTTTTGAGGTCCAGGGTATGCGGGTCGCCCACTTCATCCGGCGTCACCAGGTAGGGCCCCAGCGGACAATGGGTATCGAACGATTTGCCCATGGTGAAGGTGGGCACGCGAATCTGCCAATCCCGCACGCTGACATCGTGGGCGATGGTGTAGCCGGCAACCACTTCGGCGGCGCGGTTCTTTGGTACGTGGCGACAATAGCGGCCAATGACTACCCCCAGTTCGCCCTCGTAATCTACCTGGTCCGAGGCGCGTGGGACGTGTACGCCTTGGCCCGGCCCGATCACCGCGGTGGATTGCTTATTAAAGATCATGGGAAATTCCGGCGTCTTCATGCCGGTTTCTTCAATATGATCTCGGTAGTTGAGGCCGACCGCCAGAATTTTCGGCGGTCGGAGAATCGGCGCTTCCAGCGTCACGTCGGCCAACGCAATCCGGGCTCCGCTTTTTTCAACCGCCTGGCGTGCGCTTGCCAGGGCCTCTGCGCCGGCGGTCAGGAAGGCACACATCTCGGTGGGAAGGTCTGGGGCAGCGGCAGACAGGTCAACAACGTCCGCGCCGTCCACCGCTCCGATACGGGTCGATCCGGCCTGGGTAAAGGTCACTAATTTCATAGGCTTCTCCTTGTTGGGTACGGTTTCGAGTTAATGGGCAAAACGCTCCCAGGCTTTGGCCGGTTCCGGGACTGGTGGGATGTCCGGCTGCGGTTCCGGTGGCGTGCCGGTGACGGCAAAGGGGACGTGGTCGCCAAAATACATCACATGTTGGTTATACGGTTTTACCTGCTCCGGTGTGAGTACAAGAGTAGGGCTGTCGAGCAGGGTGTGTTCGTGCGTCTTGGTCCACTCCAAGGCGGGTTCCAGGCCGCCGGCGTGCGGCACCCCAATCCCGTGGACATAGTAATGAGACGGAATAACGATTTTGGCCCCGAGCTTTTTCATGACCACGTCGGCCCACTTGGGTGTCAGAATATGCCCGTCGTCGCTGACCGACAAAAACGCCACGTCGATATCGCCCAGCATGTCCCAAATATGCTCGGGCGGGTTCTGCCGGTTATCGCCCCAGTGCAGAAAGCGTAGTCCGCCGGTTTCGATCACGTATATATTGTTGTTCCATTGGGTGCTTTCGTCGGGCGGGCAGGGGTCCTCGCCAGTAGCGGCAAGGACCGCGCTCCGAAAGGGATACTTCCCCTGGGCTTCGCACATATGTTTTTCGGCAATCCCGAGAATCTTGACGTCGCCCAACTCAAATGTTCCGGCCATGCGATCCAGAATCATGGTCGCGTCAACCCGTTCGGTTGCGTCGTGATCGAAGTGGGCGTGGGTGACGAGGGCGATGTCGGTCCGCTGCTTGGGCAGATGCATCTGATACCACATGCCGTACATATGCGTCGGATCGTTACGCCACGGGTCAATGAGCAGTTCGATACCGCGCGGTGAGGTGATCTTGAACGCCATATGACCGTAGTAGGTAACGGTCACTTCCCCGGTGCTCTTGCGAACCCCGCCGTACTTCTGGGCGGCCATGACCCTGTCGTTGTTCGAGTCCTGCTCGTGGGCAACGCTGTGGGCGCTGGCAGTGTGGGGAGCAACCAATCCCGTCAGTGGCAGCATGAGGAACCAGATAGCGGGGAGGGTCAGACTCCTTGTTCTCATAGGCCATTGCTCCTTTTTTCTCTGTGTCCAGCCTATGGTTGTTTGCCTCAGCGTTCAAGGACTAGGGGAGACGCAAGACCGGCCACCGGCAAGAATGCCGGCGCCTTACCCCTTTCGATAGTCCGGGTCCTCTAATCCCGGCATAGTAAGATAGCCGGGCAACTGCTTGAACCGGGCAATCCAGGCTTGGACCGCAGGGTAGGGCTCCAGAGAAATATTACCCATAGGTGCGAGCGCGATATACGGAAAGCAGGCCACATCGGCAATCGTGGGTGTGTCTCCGCACAGCCAGTCTTGCCCGGATAACTGCTTCTCCATAATCGTCAACGACGTTGTGCCACGTATGCGGGCTTCCTCAATGTGACCACCGTACGTATGCGGCAGGCCGTTACCGGCAATCCCGAACGACACCAGGGCGCGTGCCGTAAACACGCCGAACTGAATCCAGCTGGCCGCAAAGGCCAGCCATTCCATGACGGAGGCCGTGCCAGCACGATCGGTCGGGAGCCATTGCCGGCGTGCATCGTACTGGGTTGCCAGATAGACCAGGATGGCCATGGAGTCACGCAAAACCACGTCGTTGTCAACCAGAACCGGCACCTCACCACGCGGATTAACAGACAGAAACGGTGCTTGGTGCTGCTCGTCAGCCATGAGATCGACGATAACGGATTCATATTCAAGCCTGAGGAAGGACAGCAGGAGGCGGACCTTGTGGCTATTACCGGATTCCGGGTGCTCGTACAGTTTCATAAGTTTCTCCCATACGCCTCGCTCTATCATTATTCTTCCGATCTTCCAAAGGAATATCGAACAAGCTATGCTCCCTTCACCCAAAGAGCGATGAGGAAAGGAGACATGCATGAAGCTCGCTACTCCCCGTTTGGACCCCATTCAACCAGAGGACTGGACTGATGAGATCAAGAAAATTTTACAGCCCAATGTCGAAAAGGGGACGGTTTTTAATATCTTCAAAACCCTGTCCCACCACCCTGACCTGTTTCGCCGCTGGCTCGTATTTGGCAATCACGTCTTGTTCAAATCCACCCTGCCGCCGCGAGAGAGAGAATTGATCATCCTGCGCATCGGCTGGCTGTGCGAGGCCGAGTATGAGTGGGCCCAGCACGTGCTGATTGGCAAAGAAGCCGGGCTGACTGCTGAGGAGATTGACCGTATCAAAGCCGGCCCGAATGCGCGGGGCTGGAACGAAGCAGATAAGCTGTTGCTGCAAGCTACGGATGAACTGCGTAAAGACGCGTGTATCACCGATGCGACCTGGAACGGGTTATGTCAGCATTTTGACAAAAAACAGCTTATGGATGTGGTGTTTGCCGTGGGGCAGTATAATCTGGTGTCCATGGCGCTGAATACGTTGGGCGTGCAGTTGGATGAAGGCTTGGAGGGATTCTGAGGGGAACGCTCACCGAAGGTGACCCTCACCCTGGCCCTCTCCCAGCGGGAGAGGGGACTGACTTCGGTCCGCACAAGGAGGGACCATGGGAGATCGGCTGAAGGATAAGGTGGCCATTGTGGTCGGGGCCGGGCAGACGCCGGGCGAGACGATCGGCAACGGCCGGGCCACGGCGATTGTCTACGCCCGTGAGGGAGCCAAGGTGCTGCTGGTGGACCGTCGGCTGGAATCCGCCCAGGACACGCAGGGCATGATTGAGCAAGAAGGGGGGACTGCGTCTGCTTTTGCCGCGGACGCGACCAGTGAGGCCGACTGCAAGAAAATGGCGGAAGCCTGCGTCGAACGCTATGGCCGTATCGACATCCTGCATAACAATGTTGGCATTGGTGACGGCGACTCGGGTGTGACCAATATGCAGGAAGAGAACTGGGACCGTATTCTCAGCGTCAACATGAAAAGCGTGATTATGCCGAGCAAATGTGTCATTCCCGTTATGCGCGGCCAGCGTAGCGGAGCGATTATCAATATCTCCTCCATTGCCGCGGTCTGTGCGGTGGGCATTCTGGCGTATAAGACTTCAAAGGCCGGGGTGAACGCGATTACGCATCAGATGGCGCTGGGCAATGCCAAGTACGGCATTCGGGTGAATTGCATTATGCCTGGTTTAATGGATACGCCCATGGCCATTGAGGGTATTTCAAAGGCCCGAGGCATCTCCAAGGAGCAATTGCGCCAGGAGCGTGACGCCTCAGTGCCCCTAGGGGCGAAAATGGGCACGGGCTGGGATATTGCCAACGCCTCGCTCTTCCTGGCCTCGGACGAAGCAAAGTTTATTACCGGTGTATTGCTGCCCGTAGATGGCGGCCAGAGCGCGCGTATTGGCTAATTTCGGCGTGTGGGAATAAGGAGCGCCCAGCCAAATTGCCAGAGAACATACCGCAAGCAGGAGGTGTATTATGCAAATTGGTTGTTTGTATGATTTTCGGAATCCGCCCCAATGGGTCCAGCCGTATCCGGACCTGTATAAGGATACGCTGGACGACATGGTCCTTGCCGAAGAACTGGGGTTTCACACGGTGTGGACCACAGAGCATCATTTTCTTGACGATGGCTATCTACCCTCCCAACTGGCGGTGCTGTCCGCTGTTGCTGCTCGGACCAGTAAGGTGGGGCTCGGTACGTTTGTGCTCTTGCTGCCCTTACACGATCCCGTGCGCGTTGCGGAGGACGCCGCGGTCGTCGATCTCATCTCCGGCGGACGCCTGATCCTCGGGCTGGGGCAGGGCTACCGGGTCGGGGAGTTTATCGGTTTTGAAAAAGATCACACCCGGCGTGGCCGGGCGCTGACCGAAGGCATCCAGGTCCTCCGTCAGTCATGGGAGGGAAAGCCTTTCTCTCACGAGGGGAAGTTTTGGCAGTACACGAATATCACCGTGACCCCGGCCCCGGCGCAGGCCGGCGGTCCGCCGCTGATGATAGGGGCGCGGAGTGAGAAGGGCATCAAGCGCGTAGCGCGTATGGGGTGTCACTTCCTCCCCATCGGGGACAATATGGACATTGAGATTTATCGCGAAGCGTGTCGGGCCGAGGACCGCGAACCTGGCCAGGTACGCATGCTGCGTTCCTGTCTGGTGACGGATGATTATGACCAGGAATGGAGAAAAGTCTGGCCCCACGTCAAATATCAGATGGACTGCTACGCACAGTGGATGTTCGAGGCGAACGATAAACCTGAAGACCGTCGGCTGCAATCGGATGGCTTCCGGAGCGTGGATAATTTCTTTTCCGGTCCCGCTCAAAAAGTGCTCGATGAAATCAAACAACTGGAAGAACAGACCAAATTGGACGAACTCGTCCTATTCTTTCATTTCCCTGGCATGGACCGCAATATTTCACGCCGCTCTATGGAAAAGTTTGCCGCTGAGGTCCTGCCTCATCTGCGGTAGAGGAGGTTTGCCATGTCCACACTGCTGCATATGTCGTTTCGGGTAAATGATCCGCAACGCTCTGCCGAGCTGTACGCCGACTTGCTGGACGGCACGGTGGTCGGCTCGGGACCACAGTTGAACAGCATCGGCGTGCGCACGGTCGTGTTCGGCGACTGGCAGCCCGGCCGGCTGAACGACATCCTGGAGTTCTGGCCGCTGGACAAACACTGGGCCAAGGGCGAGTTTACCGACCGCACGGCAGGCCAGGACCACCACTTCGGGCACATTGCGTTTACGACCGAAAAGTCGTTCGACGAGTTGGTAGGCATTGCCGAGAAGCACGATGTGCAAATCGTGGCCGAAGAGCGCGGCCTGCCCCATCTAACACCTGTTATCTACGACTACGAGGGGAACTTCGTCGAGTTCTTCTCCAAGAATGACCGCCTGCCGATGACACGGAAAAGCCGAGGGTGAGAACCGGACTTAGCAAAAAGTCAGCGCCTCTTGCTCCTGGTTCCAATATGGGACTCTGGTATTGTCCTGGCGGTGAGGATCATCGCGCTCTCAACGCTGAAGGCGTTTCTCAACAGCTAATCCGAATACGGAGACGCCCGCGGGCCTGTGATGGCGTGGTTCCGACAGGTCAAGGCGGCTGATTGGGGAAATCCCGCCCCGGTTAAGCGGGATATGCGGAACGCCAGCATTCTCAAAGACGGTCGCGTGGTGTTCAACGTCGCCGGCAACAAGTACCGTATCGTCGTATGGATCAACTATCCCTATCGTGTTGTCTACATCCGCTTCATCGGAACGCACCGGATGTACGATGCGATTAACGCACAAACGATTTGAGGTTCAAGCTATGGAGATTACCCCCATAAAGACCAAGCGAGACTACACGCGGACGCTGAAGGAAATCGAGGGGCTGATGACGGCGAAACGCAACACCCCGGAAGGGGACCGCCTCGATGTGCTGGCGACTCTGGTCAAGGCATGGGAGGCTAAGCATTACCCGCTCGCCGAGCCCGACCCGGTCGCCGCGATCCGCTATCACATGGAGCAACAGGGACTGGCTGCGAAAGATTTGGTCCCTTTCGTCGGCAGCCGCAGCCGGGTTTACGAGGTGCTCAACCGGAAACGTCGGCTCAGTTTGAAGATGATTTGGCGCTTGCACAAGGGGCTGGGTATTCCGGCCGAGTCCTTAATCAGAGCGGGCGACGACGCTGTGGCGATGTAGGCCGGGGTGGGTCCCTGAACCGGCTAGAAACCCACCCCTCCGCTACGCGGCACCCCTGAAAATGCCTCGTATACTCCCTTGAAAGCCTCGACCTTGATCGAACGACGCACTTCTTGGTCTCTGGCGTCGGTTTGTCATAAGTCCAACTTCCGCTCTCCGCTTCTTTCCGCCACCGACCGCTTGAACTAGCATTCGGCACATGAACATTATGCATTTCGATCTCTCCATAATCGGACTTAATGACAACTGAAAGGGCGCTTTTCTGCCACGGAATTTTCCCAAAGAATCCTGGCATTGATTCCAACGGCCATCGGCTGGCGAGGATCAGGCCGCTCTCGCTCGGTCCGATTTCCAAGCCGAGATCGTCCGGTAAGTCGAAGGTTGTAAAGACGTGTATGAGGCCGATTCCGACAAGCCTTGCTTTGAAGTCTTCGACGTTGCTTGAAGCGGCTTCTTGTAGAGCAAGAATGTCCGCTTGTTGTAGAGCAAGAATGTCTGCTTGAGCTTTGCCAATTGCTTCAAGCTGTTGTTGAGGAAGTTTCTCATCTTTTTTCGCAACATTCCAGGACATCAATTTCATAGTCATATCTACTATTCTCCGTATATCTCCATGATGATGCGTCGGAGTTGAGCCGCTTCCTCCGGAGAGAGCCTATCGACCCTCCGCCGCAACCGTCGTTTGCTGACGGCGCGTATTTGGTCAACGGCGATTTCAGCTTTCTTCCCTGCGCATTGAATCTGCAACCGGCTCCGCCACTGAGGATGTACCGTAGAGGTAAGGGGACAGACAACGACCGTATCCAGAAACTGATTCATCTCGTCCTGACTGACCACCACGACCGACCTCACCTTGCGGATTTCTCCGCCCACCGTGGGGTTGAGGTCGGCAAAGTGAACAGCGTAGCGCCTGGGAAAGGCTGCCATCAATCCAGTCCATCGGCGACCGTCGCGTCGAGGTCTTGCCAGTCCTCGCCGGCCGCGGCCATGGCGCGGTAGGTGTCTCTCCAGGAGAGCTTATTTTTTTCGGGCCGCACAAAAGGATACCGTCTCCTCCAGGACAAGCGAGTCGCTCCAGCCGTATTTCTGGATTAACGCCTTCGGAAGACGGATGCCCTTGGAGTTGCCGATAGCGATCAATTTGACGGCTCGTGCGCCACGGACGCTAGGTGCTTCGCTCATTGTCACGGTTCTTCCTAGCAGAAAATAGTACCTGATTTGCGTTGTTGGATCATCTTCGGCCGGCACCCTGAACCGGAGCTTGGGAGCGACGGGGCTCTGGTCGAATCCGGCATGTCCTAGCCACGGTTCGAGCAATGAACGAATACGGTCGAGGATTGGCCCGATCGGCCCTGCTGTAGTCCGAACGAAGTCCATATCTTCCGAATAGCGTAACGGCGCTGGAAAATGCAGTTTGTTGAGTGCCGTACCGCCACGGAAACGTAACTCTCTGCGCAGAAACGGATCTCTGAATACCTTGATGATTGCGCGGCTGATGAGCAGGTCTTGCTCGACTTGCCGCAGTGCAGCCCAAGGAACAGTCGCACCCCAAGCCACGATGTTGAGCGACGGTATCATTACCGCTTGACCTCGGGGACTCGGCGTGTGATGATGCGCCACTTTTCGTCCCGCTCAACCGGAGCCGGTGTAAAATCTGGGTCGCCGGCCTCGGCCGGGTCGAGCTCAATCCAGCCTGTTCGTGGTGCAGACAGTGCGGCGTACAGAGGATCGGTCAGTGTCGGATGTCCGAGCCATTCGAGCAGATGTCCGAGCCGTTGCGCGGTTGGCCGTTTGAATGCTTTCGATAATACGGCGAGCTTTTCGGCATCGAGTTTGTCGGCCAGGTCGGTCAGGACTGTCGCGATATTGTCGAGCCCGGCTGCGGCGTGTGGGTAACGCAGCCGGTCGAGGGCGATCAACTCTGGTGACGAGATATTCATGCGTCCCGTGTCGGTCTTGTAGTCCTGTATGCCTTGGCCGACCTCAGCGATTTTCTTGTGGTAGTAGAAGACGATAAGGGACCGACCGGCTTGTATCCTCGGCAGACGTTTATCGACCACGACCTGAAATTCCATAACGGCCTGATGCGTTGCGCCGTACAGTTCCGCGGCCTTGAGCAGCCCGACATAGTAAGGGCAGCCCTCGAACCGCATCAGGTCGTCAATATACCAGGACGGCGGCGGCGTGCCCCATGAATGAAATTGCGGTGGTACAATTACGTAAAAGCCACGGCGGGGGCTGAACAAGCGCAGCCGGCGCTGGAGCCGTTCCGTAGCGTCCAGAAATGCTCCGTGGCTGATGCCGAGCGCTTCGGCTGCTTCGTCACATGAGAAAACAACGCGGCCAGCCGCAAGCAGGCTTGTTGTCCATGCGGAAAGGATTCTATTGTGAGACGAAACCATGTTGTCATATCCGCATATTGAGCGGATTTTTCAACATGTCTTTTCAAAATGCGAACTTCAGGTCGTCATTCCGGCAACTACCTTCCGTCATGCCTACGAAAGCAGGCATCCAGCCGCCTACCGTCGGAGTCTGGATGCCGGGTCAAGCCCGGCATGACGAGAGTCATCGGTCGGGGCAAAGGAACTGACTCGTAACTCCGATTGCGCTAACCGGCCGGCCTTACAAGTTCCCCACTTCCAACTCCAGCCTCTCCCCGTACTTCTGAATGGCTTGCTCGCGGAGCGCCGGCAAATGGCCGGTGGGGAACAGGCCCTTGGTGCCCTCGTACTCACGCAGAACCTGGCGGGCCACGGTGACCTTGTGCACTTCGGTCGGGCCGTCGGCCAAACCCATGACAAAGGACTCGGTGATCTGTTTGGAAAACGGCATCTCGTTGGATACGCCGAGCGAACCGTGCAGGTAGAGCGCACGGCAGGCCACGTCGTGAAAGACTTTGGGCATCTGGGCTTTGACCGCGGCAATGTCCTTGCGCACCTTGCGGTAGTCTTTGTATTTGTCGATGCGCCAGGCGGTTTGCAGCACGAGTAGCCGGAACTGCTCGATCTCGATCCAGGAGTCGGCGATTTTTTCCTGGACCATCTGCTTGTTGGCCAGGATTTCGCCCTGGGTTTCGCGCGACAATACCCGCTCACACATCAGATCGAATGATTTTTTGACTTGGCCGATGGTGCGCATGGCGTGGTGAATCCGCCCGCCACCCAGGCGCGTCTGGGCGACCTCAAAGCCCTGACCCGGCCCGCCCAGGATGTGGTCCGCGGGAATGCGTACATCTTCATAGCTGATATAGGCGTGGTCGCCTTCGTCTTCGCGTTCGTCGCCAATGCCGACATTGCGAATGATGTTAATGCCCGGCGTGTCTGCCGGCACCACGAACATGGACATGCTCTGATAGGGTGCGGCGTCCGGGTCGGTCACGGCCATGACGATCAGAAAGCTGGCCCAGCGGGCGTTGGACGAGAACCACTTCTGGCCGTTGATGACCCATTGGTCTCCATCCCGCTCCGCCTTGCATTTGAACATCTTGGGGTCGGCGCCGGCGTGCGGCTCGGTCATGGAAAAGCACGACACGATTTCGTTGTTGAGCAAGGGTGTGAGAAAGCGCTCTTTCAGTTCCGGCGTGCCGTAGTGCGCCAGAATCTCGCTGTTGCCCGTATCCGGTGCCTGGCAGCCGAAGACGATAGACGCAAAGCGGGAGCGGCCCAGTATCTCATTCATGAGGGCAAGCTTGAGCTGGCCATAGCCGGGGCCGCCCAGTTCCGGTCCCAGGTGGCAGGCCCACAGGCCACGCTGCCTGACCTGTTTTTGGAGCTTGGGCACGATTTTTCTGTTGCGCGGATTCTGAATATCGTACGGATTGCCTAAAATATGGTCTAAGGGTTCGACCTCTTCACGGACAAATTCTGTAATCCAATCCAACTCTTTTTGAAATTCCGGCTCGGTTTCAAAACCCCAGGACATACGCTCCTCCTTTATCGTGGTCGTTTCGCTTGCGTAAGCGCCGCCAGAGTAGTCCGTTGCTCCCTATCTGTCGATGTCCCCAGCGTAATATACTTCCTGTCATCTCTTGACTCGCGTAACCGACTCGTATTAGCCAAGTTTAGCTAGTGGAGGGCCTGTCATGAAAGTGAATATGCACGAAGCCAAGTCGCAACTGTCCCGCTTGGCCAAGCCGGCCTGGCAGGGTGAGGAAGTCATCATCGCCAAGGCCGGCGAGCCGTATCGCCCGCGTAAGGCAGAACGAATACCGGGCGGGTTGGAAGGGCAGATCTGGATGGCGCCGGATTTTGACGAGGAAGATGAAGAGATCATCGAGATGTTCGAGAACTCGAAGATATTTCCGGACGAGGACGACTAGGCATGCGCTTGCTTTTGGACACCCACGCCCTGGTGTGGTGGATATCTGATGTGTCAAGGCTGACCGAGAACGCCCACGCCGCCATTGCCGACCCGCACAATGACATTTTTGTCAGCGCCATCACCGCCTGGGAGATCACGGTCAAGCGGGCCAAAGGGCACCTCACCGCCCCGGATAATTTGTCAAGCGTGATTGAAGAAAAGGGCTTTGAACATCGGCCGCTGACGTTCTTTCATACCGGGCAGGCCGGGCTGCTGCCGATGCACCACCGCGACCCGTTTGATCGATTACTGATCGCCCAAGCCCAGGCTGAAGGGCTCATCCTCATGACCAGAGACCGCCATATCCGGCGCTATGGTATACGCACCCTGACGGCGTAAGCGTCCGCTGGGAGTACGGGCATCTTGCCTGCCGACCCCCCCCCATCACCCGTAACGTCATTCCGGCGAAGGCCGGAATCCAGGCCCCCGGTCCCTCCGTCCGCTGGATGCCGGATCACCTCCGGCATGACGGAAGCCCTCTGCACGGCTTAGAGCCTAGCGCGAAACGCGCTAGCACGGACGAATGGTCACTTCGGTACTGTGCACACTGGAACTCTCGCCCATATCGGACCGAATCCCCGGATTCAGGGTGTTTACATTGTGACGACCGGCTTCGAGCTTGGGCCAGCGGCCTTTATGCGCCAGGGCCACGCCTCGGGGAACGATGGCGTCAAGCGTCGCGCTCAGCTCAAGCTGGCCGGTTTCATTTTCAAGCCGAACACGCGTCCCGTCCGTCACACCCAGCCGTGCTGCGTCGTCCGGGTGCAGGGTGACGCTGGCCTGCCCGGCGCGGTGCTGAATGTTGGCGTCGTTGGCGTACGAGTCGTTGAGCCGCCAGCGCGAGGCCGGGCTCAGCAGGCGGAAGCGGTTATGCGTTGGCGGGGTGTCCGCCCAGGGTTGGGGCACGCGCGGCAGGCCCCTTTGCTCGGCCTTGTCTGAGGCGATTTCGATTTTACCGCTAGGGGTGTCAAACGCCAGGTCTTCGTAGAAAATAAGCGGAGCCCGGCTGATCGCACGCCAGCCCGTCTGTTGGAGGCTGCTGAAGTCACAGCCGGTCTGCATTTCGGTGAGCATCTGGCTGATAACAGTCTCGTCCGGCTCAAATAGCGCCGGTTCTTCAAATCCCATGGCCGCAGCCAGACGACGAAAAATTTCCTGATTGGGCAGAGACTCACCCATGGGCTCGCGCGCTTTGGACTGCGCGCCAATATTGAGATGAAAATAGCTGAAGGTCAGGTCGTCAAATTCAAGAAAGCTCGCCGCGGGCAGCACAATGTCGGCAACATCCGTGGTGTCGGTGGGAAAACAATCGACTGCCACTGTGAACAGGTCTTCTCGTTTGAGAGCCGCGTGCAGGCGTTGCTGTTGCGGGGCGGACGCCGCGGGATTGGTATTCCAACACAGCAGGGCCTGTGAGGCACTGGCGTCTTCGAGCCGTGCCGCAAAATCCATATGGCTGAGGCGCGGCGCTCTCCCCTTTGCCAACGAGCTACCGGCCAGCGCATCAAAGTCCAGGCCCGCAATACTGGGGGTGATGTTCAGATAGTAAAAGCCGGCACCGGGTTTGCCGATATTCCCGGTCAGGGCCGGCAGCAGTCCGCAGGCGCGCATGATATTGCCGCCGGTCGTTTGTCTTTGCAGACCCTGTCCGACCCACAGCAGGGAAGGGCCGGGTCCGTACAGGTGGGCGGCGCGTTCAATCAGGTCTGCCGGAACGCCGGTTGTCCGCTCTCCCCAGGTCGGCGTACAGGAGGCTAACAACGGCAGCACCTCATCGTAGCCCACGGTGTGGTTGGCTATAAAGTCAGACTGAAAAAAGCCGTCCCGGTGCAGAACGTGTAATAAGCTGAACGCCAGGGCCGCATCAGTCCCAGGGAAGGGCTGGAGGTGGAGGTCGGCCTGGGCCGCGGTCTCCGTCCGGATTGGATCGACAACGATCTTCCGGGCCGGGGATTCGGGCAACCAGTGCTTGTGGGCATGGGGAGCGGAATGGGCCGGGTTCGCGCCCCAGACCAGAATACAGCGCGAGTCCGCGGCAGTACGGGGGTCAAAGCCCACATATGAACTCCCGAACAACAGCCCCCAGGCAACATGTCCGGCCATATTGCAGATGGTGTCGGGCTCGATCTCGGTTGCGCCCAGGCGGTGAAAGAAACGGAGGGGAAACATATAGGCCAGCAGCGACAGCGTACCGGTGTAATGGGTATGAATGATGGCTTGCGGGCCGGTCGTCTTTACAATGTCCTGGAGTTTCGAGGCAACGGTAGTGAGGGCTTCTTCCCAACTGATCCGCTCGAACCGGCCGTGTCCTTTGGGGCCGGTCCGTTTGAGCGGATACAACAATCGGGCCCGCTCATCCTGCCAGACGCCGTTGTAGGCGGTGGCGCATTTGCCGCACAGTGCGCCTCGCGAAACCGGATGGTCCGGGTCACCCAGCACCCGGGCGATGGCTCCGTCTTGTCGCTCGACCACTATGCCACAGCTGTCATAGCAGTCACGCGGACAGATGGTCCGTATGCGTTGGTTCATGGCCTACCCCCTTTGTCTTCTCGTTTCAGCTATGAGTGCGGCGGCTTGCTCAATATGTATCTTGATCGATACCTGCTCGTCAGTCATACACCCCTAACGAGGGCTCCAACCTTAAAATCATAATCTATTATGTAATACTGACGCCCATTCTTTCCATAGGCATTCCGTACTGTATAGCCAGACTCCTCTAAGTGCGCCCGGAGGTGGCGGGAGCTACGTACCGAATCGTTATCCCCTTCGCTCCGGCACCAAGATTCGTACTCATCTTTCAATTTCTTCAGGCGTATTTTTTCGCCTTTCCGAGGCTCTAATTTCTCGGTAAAGAACCGGGATAAGGTTGAGACATAATCTTTATGGGTAGGTGAGACCTCGGATTTTACTGCTCCCCGTGTTCGTTGCTGCAAGGACGGTAGGGAGGGTTGCTCCGATGAGGTAGCTTCTTCTTGCATTCTTACTTGGGGTATTGACTCTAAAAACTTGCCGCACGCCTCAAGCTCAGGCTCATAACCACACAGGTCTTTAACTTTCTCCGCTAGCATTTCCAGCAACAAAGAATCTCGCTCTTCTAATAAGGTGTTCCAGGCCTGAGGGAAAGTTTTCTTTATTTCCCGATTCTGAACAATTTCTTGGTAGTCAGACCTTGCTGCTTCTATGGCTTCCCCAGAACGGACTCTTTCATAACTGAGATACCGTCTCAGTCTTTTAATCGTCTCGTTCGGATTTCTCTCCAGCAGGTCGAGCTTGTCTACTCGACGCTCGCTATAGTGTCCCTGTTCACCCGGCAAATAGAAGAGCCATTCTTTTCCATCCGTGAGGATAGCCATCGGCACTCCGACATGGAAGGCATATTCAAATAGCTGGCGGTTCGCTTCTTCAGATAATCTGCCTCCCTTTTTTACTTCAACAAATGCAGACGGAAGGCGGTCGGGAGGACACATCGCAAAATCAACCCGCCGACTCTCTACTGAATACTCAGGAATAACGATTGACGTATCGGAAGTTTCCCACCCTAACTCATTTAGGACAGGGAGAACGATTCCCTGAGAAACCGCAGCTTCCGAGATATACCGCCTTTGGCGAAGTCCTGTTTTGACTCTTTCTATCTGTTCGGCGAGCTTCATCCTATTCTTCCTGACCATCTGTCAATTGGTTCCGAATCTGTTTTTGTTACCTTATCACCCCTCGCCCGCTTTTCTCGGCGCTTATGCATGCCTTTTTGGTCGGCCCACCCCCCCCCTTTTGTAAACCCCGACGTTCACATAGGCTAGACCGCTCCGGCAGCAAGAGAGGAGCAGAGATGAGGAAGGTTCAGTTTCTGGGAGGCCGTTGGCAGTGGGGAATATGGACGCTGGCGCTACTCGCTGTGCTCTCTACCGGCTCCCTCGTGCAGGCCAGCCAACTCACCGCACCAGGGCTAGCCGCTAGCGATGGTATGGTGGTCGGCAACGCGGTGGCCTACCCGTTCAACGCGGCGACCGCGCTGTTTCATAATCCGGCCCAACTCAGCCTGGTGCCGAACTCCTTCTCCACCGGCTCGTTCAACATCATGTTTCATCCATCCTATGAGAATAGGCACGGCATCTTCCTGCCCGACTCTTTGCGCGGGGCGCTACCGCCCGGCGTTGATCCGGAAGGGTTCCGCGCGTTCAGAGGATTCCGTCCGTCGGCCGATCGCTCAGGGTACTACGACAGCACCAGTCGCGAGTTCCCGATGGCGCCAAACTTTGGCTATCGGACCGACCGGTTTGCACCTTTCGCATTTGGGATCGGTATGTATGGCTCACTGGGTTTCGCCTTCAACTATGGGGCCGGACCCGAACACGGAGTCCCCAACAATTTCTTTACCGAGTTGGTAGCGGTGTCGCTGGCGCCGGCCCTGTCCTATTCGCTGGCATCGAACCTGCACCTCGGCGTCAGTCTCAATCCGACCTATGGACGGCTGAAGACGAAATCGCCCACTCCGCTCGGTCGGCTTGATCTCGATGTGCGCGGGCCGGGCGTGTTCGGGACTATCGGGCTGCTGTATCAACCCACGGAACGGCTCAACCTGGGGGTGACGTATAAGACGCCAGGCAAAATCTGGATGTTCGGCAACGCCCGGGTGGACGGGATGGGCGACGACGCCACGGTCTATTTCAATATCCCGCAGAACGTCAAGTTCGGGTTCGCATATCGTGTCACCGATCGTCTGACGTTTGCCGGTCAGGCGCGCTGGAGCCATCTGTCCGTGTTCGATGAGACGCGCGTCCGGTTCAAGCAGTATACTGCGCTGAATCAACCCGCGGTGGGTCGGGCCAAGGACCGCTGGCGGATGGGCGCCGGGTTCACCTATCAAGTGTCTGAAAACTTCATGCTCGGCGTCGGATTCTCGCATGAGCCGTGGGCCATCAAGGACGACGCGCTCAAGCCCACGCTGGCCGACAATACCGATTATATGGTCGCCTTCGGAGGTCAGTATACGCACGGCCCGTGGATTTTCGACGTGATCGGTGGTATGGGCAACCTTGAGCCGCGTCATGCGGATGTTCGGGAAAACCCCTCTTTCCCCGGTCGTTACGATTTGGCCATGAACGTCTTCGGGTTTCAGGTCACGCGTCTGCTCGGACCATCTGAAACGGAAGCCGTAGGTGATCCAGCGCCGGCGATAAGCATGGCATCGTACCGAGATTATGCCGACTCTGCCCGCTACTCTATTGCTGCGTCTCAGAGCAAGCGAAATCCCGAATCCACATCCCTGACCGACCCGAGTCAGGGCGACGATCTCCTGGATGCGCTGATCGCAAAACTCTCACGCAATCGTTGTACCCTGATGCCCCGCTCTGAATCCGAGCGCATGTTCGCGCTCTCGGACAAGGAACGCCAGCGGTGGTGTCGGCGCTGGGACGACTTGCGGCCGGCGTAAGATCGTGCCCTTACCGCGCGCCCTTGTACAACACACCCTGGCCGTGCAGCGTGGTAATCGTATCCGAAGAGCGGCCCAGGTATTGACTCAGTATTTCGTCGTTGTGCTGACCGAGCAGAGGAGCCTGGAGGTCGAGTTCATCCGGGAAGGCCGAATACTTGAACGGAAAACCCGGAATGGTGACCTCGCCAAGAATCTGGTCCGGCACCTGACGGACCATTTTACGGGCAATGAAATAGGGATGGGAGATCGTCTCCTCAATGGACAATACCGGGCCGGCCGGAACACGGTGGTCAGCCAAGGCTTTGAGCGCGGCCTCATCGCTCGGAAACGATTGCAGCCAGGCCTCGATCATGGCAATCAGTTCTTTTTGATTTTGACCACGCGCTTTGGCGGTGGCAAAACGTAGGTCATCCACGAGTTCCGGCTTGCCCAGCGCTTTGGCTACATTCGGCCACTGGCGGTTCAGGGCTAAAATCACACAATGGCCCTGCCGGCTTTTGAACACACCGAGCGGACAGGAGGCGTAATGGTGGGTGCCGAAACGCAGGGGTTTGTATTTGCCGTTGCTGGCGGCAAAGGCCTGCACTTCAACGGACTGCATATGATACAGGGCATCGACCATGGAAATATCAACGTGTTGGCCCTGGCCGGTGCGGTCCCGGTGCAGCAGGGCATAACCGAGGGCGCCAAAGGCACTGACCCCAGCTATGCCGTCGGCAATAGCCACGCCGACAAAACGCGGTGGCCCGTCCGGGTCGCCCGTCATGTGCATAATGCCGGAAAAGCCCTGGGCAATGTAATCGTAGCCGGTCAAATGGGATAATGGACTCTTCCGACCAAAGGCCGAGATGGAACACATGACCAGACCGGGATTGAGCGCCTTGAGCGCCTCGTAATCCAATCCGCGCCGTTCCATCACCCCAGGACCGTAGTTTTCAATGACGACATCAACATGGGGGATGAGCGCCCGAATCAGCTCGACACCTTCTGGCCGTTTGAAATCAATACACAGGCTTTTCTTGCCGCGGTTTTGCTGAATGAAATAGATGCTGCGGCTGTCTTTCACAAAGGGCAGGGAGCGCGCCGGGTCGCCGCCCGTGGCCTGTTCGACTTTGATGATATTCGCGCCGAGTTCGGCCATGAGCCGGGTTGCTGTCGGGCCGGCCAGATACTGGGTGAAGTCGAGCACGGTCGTGCCGGCCAGCATGGATGGTTGTGTGTCTGCCATAGCCGTTCTCCTTTATTGCCTCCCTTTTGCTGAGCGACTGTATAGCGGAAAGTGGGGCATTAGCGAAGGGGCGATTCAAAGAGCCGAGCCCTGCGCTTGTCGAACCGGCTACGACGCTATAGGAAAGAGCCTAGGTTTCTCGGCTCAATTTCTCAACGAAGGAGAACGTCATGAAAGTAGGCTTACTCGTTCCCAATCTTGGGCCCCTAGCCACCGGACCCGGCTCGGTTGATGTGGTGACGACCATTGCCATGAAGGCGGAAGAACTGGGTTACGACGCCCTGTGGGTGGCCGACCATGTGGTCCTGCCGATGCACATCAAATCCCGCTACCCGTATAATGACACCGGTGAGTTTCCGGCCAATCCTGCCGACGGTTTTCTCGAACCCCTGTCGCTGCTGGGCTATCTGGCCGGCGCAACCAAACGGGTGCGGCTGGGGACCTGGGTGCTCGTGCTGCCGCACCGCAACCCGATTGTCACGGCCAAGATGTTCGCCACCCTGGACGTGCTGTCGCGGGGACGTATGATGCTGGGGGCTGGCATTGGCTGGATGGAAGAAGAGATCAGCCTGCTCGGCGCGCCGTTCAAGAAACGCGGTAAGCTGAGCGACGAATATCTGCAAGCCATGCGTGAGCTGTGGACCAACCCCGACCCGCAGTTTGACGGTGAGTTCTGCCAGTTCAGCGATATCAAATGCGAGCCCAAGCCGGTACAGAATCCGCTACCGGTGTGGATTGGCGGGCATTCCGCCCGCGCGATGCGCCGGGTGGTCGAGCATGGCGAGGGCTGGGTTGCAGTGGCCAAGAGTTACGACGGATTCAAAGAGGGGGTGGAGATGATCAGGGTCGCTGCGGACAAAGCCGGACGAGACATGAGCAGCATCCAAATTCTGGTCGCTCCGGCCTATACCACCTCGGTTGACACCTTCATTGAAGAGACCAAACGCTATCAGGACCTGGGTTATGATTCTTTTCTTGCGCCGCTGCCGTTATGGAGCGACAAACTGGAAGAGTGCGTAGGATTCATGGAGGATTTCGCGCAAAAAGTGACCCTGGAGTCGTAACGGCGGAGCGGTCTCCATATTCTTGATCATCATGCGAGCGCTTCACTGGGACGGACAAAACCTGCGTGTGCAGGAGCAGTATCCTGCACCGCAGGCGAGCGCTGAGCGGGCGCTGGTTCGGGTCCGGCTGGCCGGGGTGTGTTCGACCGATTTACAGTTACTCAAAGGCTATATGGACTTCCGGGGCGTACCGGGGCATGAGTTTGTGGGTGAGGTCCATGCAGGGCCGGCCGAATGGCTGGGCAAGCGGGTCGTGGCTGAGATCAATTTCGGCTGCGGCATATGCGAGATGTGCGAGCACGGCCTGCAACGCCACTGTCCAACCCGTCAGGTTATGGGCATCCTCGGCGCGGACGGCAGCTTTGCCGAATACCTGGCTGTGCCGCTTGCCAACCTGCATCCCGTTCCGGATTCTGTTCCCGACGAAGCCGCGGTTTTTACCGAACCGCTCGCTGCCGCGTTTGAAATCCTGGAACAGATACCTGTCCGGCCTGGGGTACAGACGGTGGTGCTCGGGGATGGCAAGCTGGGCTTGCTGTGCGCGTTTGTGTTGCATCAGGCTGGTGCGGCGGTGACGGTTGTTGGCCGGCATGGCACGAAACTCGCCCTGGCGAGGAAGGCCGGCATGAGAGCGGTGCACCTCTCCGACTGGCAATCCCAAGCCGTTGCCTTGGTAGTTGAAGCAACCGGCTCACCCGCCGGTTTACAGCGTGCCATAGCGGCCGTCCGTCCCCGTGGCACGCTCGTCCTGAAAAGTACGCTTGCCGAGAACCACACGCTCTCGCTGGCACCGTTAGTCATAAACGAGGTCAGTGTGATCGGCTCGCGTTGCGGTCCATTCCCCCCGGCCCTGGACGCTTTGGCCCACAGCCGGATTCCGGTTGCCGCCCTGATTGAGGCGGTGTATCCGCTTGCCACCGGTCTACAGGCGCTCAACCACGCCGCCCGGCGTGGAACGCGCAAAGTGCTGTTGCGCGCCGCTCCTGGCCTTGACTAGCGCCGACTCAGCGGCTGGGCTGTATCTCACCAAGGATATGATTCAACCGCATCTCGGCAGCAACGAGCAGGACGGTTTACAGCCGTTCCGTTTCGACGCTAGACTATCTTCCTGCCAAAAAGGAGGCCTTGCCCATGGATAAGAAAATGCTGATTGGCGTTGGGCTCTTGATTGTGGTGATTGTCGTTTCCCTGGAATGGCTTCGCTCTGGGCCCGCCTCTGACGTTTCGCCGGAAGTGATACAGCGGGATATCTTTATTGGGGCGGCTGGCTCGGGCGATATGGAGACCATGCTGGAGATGCTGGAGCAAGGTGTGGACATCAACGTCCATGCCCCCTTCGGTGGTCCGACGGCGCTCATTGTTGCGGCGCGGTTTGGCCATATTGCCATTGTCGAAGTGCTGCTTGAGCGTGGCGCTGAGGTCAACGCCGAGGATGACTACGGCCAGACGGCACTCTATTTTGCCAAGAAAAACAGCAAGACCAGAGTAATTGAACTGCTGGAAGCCGCGGGCGGCACCGCGCCACCAGTCGAACAGGTGGATGCACAGCCGTCGATGAGTGATGTCTGAATCCCTGCGGGCTCTTGCGGATTGACCTTGACCCATGAGCAGGATAGGACGACTCTCGTCGAGGCGGAGCGCGACCGTCCTCATTGCCTAAAGCAAAGAAAACGTCTCGCATATTATAAGGAGGAATACCATGGCGGCACCCGTATATGTGCTTGGTGGGCACCAGACCGATTTTGCTCGCAACTGGATGAAAGAAGGGAACGACATTGTCGATATGATCAAAGAAGCGGTATCGGAGGGCTTCACTGCAACGGAGGTGGACCCGCAGGAAGTCGATGTCGCCCATGTCGGCAACTTTGCGGCGGAACTCTACTGCAGGCAGGGTCATCTTGGTGCCTTTCTGGCGGAAATCGATCCGGCCCTCTCTGGGATTCCCACCGCTCGACACGAAGCGGCCTGCGCGTCAGGCAGTATTTCCATGCTTATGGCCTCGGCTGAAATCGAAGCTGGCCGGTATGATCTCGCGTTGGTCGTTGGAGTCGAGCAGATGAAGACCGTGGACCCGGCCACGGGCGGTGATTTTCTCGGCACCGCGGCCTGGTACGATCAGGAGGCCAAAGGGGTGGAGTTTGCGTTTCCAAAGCTGTTCGGCCAGCTTGGCGATGTGTACGAAGAACGCTATGGGCTGCGGGAAGAACACCTCACCCGGATTGCCGAGGTGAATTACTCAAACGCTCGCCGCAACCCCAGAGCGCAAACCCGCGGCTGGTTTGCGGACGAATCGCAGAATCTGGACTCAGGAAAATATAGGAATCCGGTGGCCGGTCGGCTGCGGGTGCGCGACTGTTCGCAGGTCACGGACGGTGCCACGTCGATTTTCTTAGCCTCGGAATCCTTTGCCAAAAAATACGCCGAACGGAGAGGTCTGGCTCTGGCGAGTCTGCCTCAGATTCTGGGCTGGGGACACCACACCGCGCCCATCAAGTTTGACACCAAAATCGCCCAGAGCAAGGGCAACCCCTACGTCCTGCCCCATACGCGGCACGCTATTGTTGATGCCTTTCAACGGGCTGGCCTGTCCGATGTCTGGCAGGTGCAGGGTATTGAGACGCACGACTGCTTTACCACCTCTGAGTATATGGCCATCGACCATTTCGGTCTGACTAACCCAGGCGAATCGTGGCAGGCTATCGAGGACGGCGTAATCGAATTCGGGAGTACGCTGCCGATTAACGCCAGCGGGGGGTTGATCGGCTGCGGCCACCCGGTTGGCGCAACCGGAACGCGGCAGGCTCTGGACGCCTTTCGTCAGGTAACGGAGACGGCCGGGGACTACCAGATTGAAGGCGCGAAGAAAATCGCGACCTTGAATATCGGTGGCTCGGGCACGACCAGCGTGGCCATGGTCATTGGCTCCTAGCCGGCGACAGGACGTGTGAAACTCACGTTGGGAGGGGCGACCGCTCGGTCGCCTTTTCTAGCGGCCGACCGGATAGACAATCAGCCGCCGAAACGGCTCTTCCCCCTCACTGTGCGAAATCAAGCCATAGCTCTTCACCACTTGATGCTGCAAGCGCCGCAGCCGGGCGCGTTGCGGCGAAAGCTCACACTGCTCGTTCTGGGCAATCACCCGCTGTACGCTGGCTTCTGCTTCAGCCAGTGCGGCCCGATCTTCGGGAAATTCCTGGCTGAGATGGTCGCGGAGAAATTTCTCCATTTGCGAGGCCGTATCACTCCGTAAGGCGTAGAGCGGCATGCCGCGTTCGACCAGCAAACGGAGCGCTTTTGGTTGCCGTTTAGCCTGGCCTCTGACTGTGAGAATGGCATCGGCGTACGTGGGCTGGTCGACAACCCGAGCCGGGACATCGAGCGCGTGGATGGCGTGTTCAAGCCGTTGTCGATTAATGCCATAGGGATAGATCCGCAGGACCCGGTGTTGCGCCCCCTGGGTGGGAGTCTGTTCCCGGACTGCGGAACCGGTCTCTGTCAACTGCTCGGTGGTAATGCTGCCGTCCTCTTGGCGGATCCGTATCTCCAGGCTGGAACTCCAGCCCCGCAACAAGCCATCCACCGCGGCTGCCACGTCGGGGTGGACGGCAAAGCGGTGTCGCGTATGAATTTCAATCAGCACGTCGAAGGTTGGCGGTGCCTTCCGTTCCTGCACGGTCTTTTGGGTCCGCCGTCGCCGGGCCTCGTCGTCGCCCAGGGTCACCGACTGTACGCCGCCAATGAGGTCCGCCAGGGTTGGATTGAGGACGAGATTCTCCAAGGTCCCGCCATGCGCCGTGGCAATAAGCCGGACGCCGCGCTCGGCAATCGTCCGCGCCGCTTCGGTCTCAGCTTCTGTCCCGATCTCATCCACCACAATGACTTCGGGCATGTGATTTTCGACCGATTCGATCATCACTCGGTGCTGACGGTCGGGCGAGGGGACCTGCATCCGACGGGCACGCCCAATAGCCGCGTGGGCAATATCTCCGTCGCCGGCAATTTCGTTTGAGGTATCCACGATAACGACCCGTTTACCGTCCTCGTCGGCCAGCACGCGGGCCGCCTCGCGCAGCAAGGTGGTTTTGCCAACACCGGGTGGGCCTAAGAGCAGGATGCTCTTGTCCGGCTGATGCACCAGATCCTGCACGATATCGAGCGTCCCGAACACGGCCCGTCCGACCCGGCAGGTCAGGCCGATGATGCCGCCCGTGCGGTTGCGGAGCGCGGAGATACGGTGCAGGGTGCGCGGAATGCCGGCCCGGTTGTCGTGGCTGAACGCGCCGATGCGTTCCACCACAAAGGCGATGGTCTCGGCATCGACCGGCTCAGAGGCCAGATCGGTGGTCTTGGCAACATAGCGCGCCTCAGGCGGACGACCCAGGTCGAGGATGACCTCCAGCAACTCGTGCAGGGCGCTCTCCCGCAACACGGCCTGACGCAGCACCGGCGGAAAAACGTCCAGTAGCAGCTCGATATCGTCAACTGTTTCCAGACTCATAACACGGTGCGAAACGTTACTGCTGGTCCGGGTACATGCCGTCAATTGCAGACCGGCGCGTTTGCAATACGGTCCGGCGTTTGACCTTGAGGGTAGGCGTTAATTCGTTGCTGGCCTGCGAGAACGGTTCAGCCAGCAGGGTGAACTGGCGGGGCTGGGCGTGTCGCGGCAGGCTGTGGTTGACCGTCTCGAAACACTGCTGAAACAGCGCCCGGATGGTAGGGTGGTCCAGTACGGCCGGCCATTCGCCGCTCACCCCGTGCGTGTTGGCCATGATCTCCACAAACGCACGGTCGGGCACCAACAGGACGGTCAGATAGGGGCGCTGGTCGCCAATCAGACAGGCCTCTTCGATCAGCGGCTCCTGTCGAAAGCGCCCCTCAATGGGCTGCGGCGCGACGTTCTCGCCCTGCGAGGTGATGAGCAGGTCTTTCTTGCGGTCGGTAATGGTCAGAAAGCCCTGAGTATCGATTGCTCCTATGTCGCCGGTGTGCAGCCAGCCCTCGGCGTCCAGGGCTGCGGCTGTATCCTCCGGTCGGTTGTAATAGCCGGCCATGACGTTCGGTCCACGCACGCACACCTCTCCGTCGTCGGCAATACGCACCGATACCTGGGGCAGCGGCGTTCCGACACTGCCGACCCGGTTCCGGTCCGGCGTATTACAAGCCACGACCGGCCCGGCCTCGGTCAGGCCGTAGCCCTCATAGACGGGGATGCCCGCGCCATAAAAGAAGCAGGCCAGGTCCGCGTTGAGCGGGGCACCGCCCGACACCAGAAAGCGAATCCGACCGCCGAGCGCCGTGCGTAGCGTCCGGAACACCAGCCGGTCAGCCAGACCGTGTTGCAGGCTGAGCGGAAAGGGCAGGGCGGCCGTGCCGGCGGCGTTGGCTGTGCGTACCCGACCGGCCGCTCGTCCAACCCCCAGCGCCCAGCCCAGAATTTTCTGTTTCACAAAGGGCGCGTTTTCTCTTTCACCCAGCATATGCCGATAGACCCGTTCCAGCACACGCGGCACACAGCCCAGTATGGTTGGCCGGACCGCGGCCAAATCAGCGGTCAGGCTGGCGATTCCGCCGCCGTAGGCGATGGTGCCGCCGGCCCGCAAACTTGTGTAGAGCCCGCCGGTGCGCTCGAACCCGTGCGACAGGGGCAGAAAGGAGAGGGTCAGGTCCTCTTCGCTCAGCGGCAGGACCGCGGCTGCATCCTCGGCGTTGGCCAGCATATTGGCGTGGCTCAGCATAACGCCCTTGGGCCGGCCGGTCGTGCCCGAGGTGTAGATGATGGTTGCCAGACCGGGGTCGGGTACCGGCTGGGCCGGCCCGGTGCCGCGCTCGCCAGCGGCCAGCAGGTCGGTCAGGCTGAGCGCGGTGAGACGGTCTGGCAAGCCGATATCCGGGGCGGAATCCGTGTCGAGATGGATAAGCTGTCTGAGGCTCGGTACCTCGGAGGCAATCTGGGCGACCTTTTGTCGTTGGTCATCGCCGGCCACGGCCAGCACGCTCGCCCCGGCATCGTTGAGGATATAGGCCAGATCGTCCGGCGGGCTGGTCAGGTAGAGCGGCACGTCTACCCCACCCAGATACAGGCAGGCCAGGTCGAGCAGCGGCCATTCGGGGCGATTGTTGGCCAGAATGGCCAGCCGATCACCCGGCTGAAAGCCTAAGGCTGCCAGCCCGCGAGCGGCACGGACAATCTGATCGCCAAACTGCTGCCAGGAGATGTCTTCCCAGGAGCTGCCGCGTTTCCGCAGAAAGACGCGCCGTGAGCCGTACCGCGCAGCCCGATCAAGAATCATGCTGGCCAGTGATGTATCGCCCATGCTTTATCGCTCACCAATGAAAAAACAAGCTCTGCGGAACTCCGCGTCAGGCCACGACCTGTTTCAGGAACTGAGCCAGGTCTGCATTGAAAGCCGCAGGACTTTCCAATTGGTAAAAATGGCCAATATTTTTAAGGATTTTGATCTGGGCATTGGGGATATTATCGGCCAGGAATTGATTGGCTTCGACCGGTGTGGCCTGATCCTCTTCACCGGCAAAGATGATGGTCGGCTTTGTGATGTTCTTGAGTTGATCCGAGATATTCCACTGAAAGACCCCATTCGGGTCGGTTGCGTTGGCAAAAAAGACCTGCTCGGTAAAATTGTCATCCACCGCGAAACAGGACTTCATCAGGTCCAGAATTTCCGGTTTGTCCTGTTTGGTCTTTGCCGCGACCGCGCCCTCAATCAGGCCGCCGAACGCGCCGTTGAGGTCTTGCTGAAAGGCTTGCATGGCCTCAGGCGGCATGCCGGCTCCGAGATTGGTTCCGCTGCTGACGATAGCCGTGCCCAGGACACGGTCGGGAAAGTCGAGGTTGAACTGCATGGCAATCATACCGCCAATCGAATTACCGACCAGGACGGCCCGCTCGTTACCAGTTGCATCGAGAATGGCGGCAACGTCCGCGGCCATCTCGGGAATGGCATAGCCGGACTCGGGCTTATCCGAACGCCCGTGGCCGCGATGATCGACCGTAATGCACTGATAATCCCGGGCAAACGAGAAAGTCTGAAAATACCAAATATAGCCGTTGGTCGAAAACGGATGCAGAAACACAATCGGTGTTCCTGACCCATAGCTCTCGTAATACACATTCACGCCGTCTCGGTGTACATGCGGCATAGCGCCCTCCTTAAGTGTGTGATTCTCACGGCCCCGCTGTATCACACCCCCAACGCCTTGACGAGGGTGTACGGGTATGTGAGAAAAACGGAGGAGGGCCGACCATGACTGCCGGTGTTTGCCCGGAGTACGGTCGCGCAAAACAGGAGCACAAATAAGGAGGACCGGATGGAGATTACGACTGAGCGCATTCATATCAATGTCAACGCGCAGACTATGGACGGTTATATGGTCCGGCCGGCAGACTCGACGCCCCGACCGGCCGTGCTCGTCTTTATGGAAATTTTTGGTGTAAATTCCCATATTCGAGACGTGACCGAACGTGTGGCAAAAGAGGGCTATGTCGCGCTGGCGCCGGACTTCTTTCATCGAACCGGGCCTGGGGTGGAATACGGCTATGACGAAGCGGGCATGGAAGCGGGCATTACACTCCTGAGCCAACTCAAGGCGGACGAAATGGCGGCCGATGCGTTGGCGGCCGTTTCTTTTCTCAAACGCAAGAATTTTGTGATCGGTAATAAAATTGGGGCCATGGGATTCTGTGTTGGCGGGCATATGACCTATCTAACGGCGTGTGAGACCGATGTGGTCGCTGCGGCCAGCTTTTATGGTGGCGGGATTGCCGGGGCACAAGGCTTTGGTGGCCAGCCGTCAACCGTAGGCCGGACCGGGCAAATTGAAGGCCGCATGCTGTGTCTGTTCGGCGGGAAAGATGCCCACATCCCTATGAGCGATGTGGATACGATTCGGGGCGCGCTCGAATCCAACGATATTCCACATGAAGTGGTGGTCTATCCCGAGGCCGACCACGGGTTTTTCTGCGATCAGCGCGGGTCGTATAACGAAGCCGCGGCGACCGACGCCTGGGAGCGGGTGAAAGCCCTGTTCGCCGAAGCACTCGGTTCGTAACCGAGCGCTGACCGGGGAGAGAACGATGGGCAGCCTTGATGGAAAAGTCGCAATTGTCACCGGGGCAGGACGCTTACGCGGGATCGGCCGGGCCGCGGCCTTGGCATTAGCCGAACTGGGAGCTGATATCGTTGTCACCGGAACCGGACGCGATCCTCAGCACTATCCGGAAGATGAAAAAGCCGCCGGCTGGCGAGATATTGAGAGTACGGCCGAGCAGGTGCGGGCCGCTGGCCGGCGGTGTGTACCGCTGGTTGCCAATGTCACCGACAGTGCGGCGGTGCGGGACACCGTCGATACCACGCTCAAAGAGTTTGGACAGATTGATATTCTGATTAACAATTCGGCTTTTGCGCGTGGGCCGGACCGGGTGCCGCTGACCGAACTCCCCGAAGACGTGTGGCGTAAGGTTCTCGACATCAAGCTCACCGGCAGTTTTTTGATGAGCCGGGCCGTGGTGCCGATCATGATTCAGCAGGGCCAGGGGGGGAGTATCCTGAATATCTCGTCCATTGCCGGCAAAAAGGGCAATCCGAATATGGTGGCCTATTGTACGTCGAACTTCGGGATTCAGGGCTTTACCCAAGCCCTGGCCATGGAATTGGCCGCGCATAACATCCGGGTCAACGCGGTATGTCCGGGCGTGATTGACACCTCGCGTATGGACGACCTCGGGCGGGATGAAACCTGGAACAAAACGATTCAGCAGTTGATCCCCCTGAATCGACCCGGTTCCGACGAAGAGATCGGAAAATTCCTGGCCTATCTGTGTACGCCTGAAGCCTCGTATATCACCGGCCAGTCCCTCAATATTGACGGTGGCGTAGTGATGTGGTGATACTGATAGACAGAGTGAATATAATGATCCCACGTCATTAGAGGTGCCTCATCGACATTGCCCCAACCGAGGAACGCGGGTTCACTGGTATCTTCAATGCTATTTATGCGGTGGGTAAGGGTATGGTTCAGACTCGAACAGAATGCAGGAATTAAACAGAATAGCGAGCGGCCTGCGCGATTACAGGCATTGCGCTCGTCAAGCGTGGCACAGTAATGGGGCCATTGGTCCCGTTACTCGTGGTGGTGTTCCCCATTTTGTCTATGTTAGCGTGGCTGTTACGGGAAACGGCTTTCTTTGCGTACAGTCAGGCGTGCATGCAAGCACAGGTGCATGCCCTTCTCAACGATACCAAGGCAATCAAGACGTGGGTTGCGCCGTTTCCGTACGCCGCCATCCTTGTCTCCGATCTCAATGCTCAGGACCTCGGCGCCATCCTTCATAGATGTCTATCGGATTCGTGGTTCATCGTGACGGAAATGAACCGTCAAACTGTGGACGGATGGCTGCCAGGAAATCTCTGGGAATACGTGAACGAGCCGGAGCAGGCGTGGTCACGGAAGTTGTTCGAGCAACTTCCGTCTCCGCAAACAAGACCGCCCGACAACCCATTTGCGGCCCTCTTGTCTAAAGGACGGGAGATGTAGAGGCGAGGGTGTTGTGAACCCTGTCTGGCTGTCGGTGCGTCTCTTGCCTGCTATTGGGACGGGAAGTGGGTATCCAGCGATGCTCTCCATGCTGTCTGAACCCTCCCCGCTCTAAGTCCACGCATCGAAATCCAGCATGAGGTTCGTATACCAGTACTGCTTGCGGTTCGCCCGCCACCAGCGGCGCAGCGCCCGCCAGCGGCGAAAGCGCGACGGATACTCGCCCTCAAAAAGCAGGGTTTCTTCGTCCGAGAACGGAGAGACATACGCCTTGCGTATCTCGAGGACGAAGCGTTTATCGCCGTCGTCGTCCTTGCGCGTGCTTGTGGTGACCCAGACCATACGCCGGTCCGGGCGTTTCTTCTCTCTCCGAAAAAGCGACATGACAGCCTCCCCTTATCAGACTTACCACACAGTCTGAACGAACTGTTGGTCCTGGAGAAATCCGTCGTGGGTAATAAGGAGATAGCCCAAGGTATGGGCGGTGGCGACTATCACGCGATCAAAGGGGTCTCGGATGGCCGGGAACTGCTCAACTGCAAGAAGAATATCTACACTATAGTCTTGCACTGAGAAGGGGCTGCCCTGTTGTTGATAGCGCGAAACTAACGCGCTCAAGGAGAGTTTCAGTCTCACCCTTCCCATTTCACTGAGCCGCAATATCTCTTCCAGAACCGTGACGGGAATAACAATATGCCCGCGTCCACGCTCGGCCTGTTGAAAAGCCCGACGAGCCTGCTGACCGAGTTTGCGGGCTCGTCCCGTAGAAAAATAGACAAGGGGGTGGGTATCAGTCACGTAGAGTATCGCCGAGTTGATCTCCACTCCGCTTGAGTGCCGCCTCATAGGACTCGGTGAGCTGACGGGAACCCTCTTCGAGGTCGCCAACAATTGCCATCAGGCCTGAAAAAGAGGGGGTCGGATGGGCGCGCTGCCGGCGACGGTATTGTTCAAGTTCTGCCATATCCGCCTCATAGCGGCTGGCCCCAACGAGGACTGCCGCAAGCTTTGATCTTTGGGTTATGGCAATGGCCTCCCCACTTTGAGCGACCTCGCGCGCAAGGCGGCTGAGAGAGGATCGTGCCTCGACTAGGCTCACTAATCTCTTTACTCGCATACTTCCTCCTGTACGCTCGAACTTCCCCCGATGCAAGCGAAAGTATTGGCCATTATGAGAGACACCGCTCATAAACCGGGAGCTACCTCCTGTTATTAATCAACTTCACGCTCAGTATGTCGCGCCGGGCATTAACGTGATTGATGCTGACCTGGACTGGGGTGCCGAGGGGTAGCGGCGGCGCATTGTTCATGGGAACAAGCAGGAGCGTCTCGTCCAACTCGACAAAGAGCCGGCGGTGCTGGGCGCGCACGACTTGGCCGCTGACAATCTCCCCGTGCCGCTCTTCAAGCAAACGCAGTAACCAGAAACGTGTGCTCTCGCGCTCGCAACGTCGGGCATCTCCCATAGCCGCCTGGGCACTCGCCGCCACAACCTGAAGCTGGCTCTCCTGAAACAAGGCGGTGCCATGCGCTAGGTGATGCTTGATCTGGTGATGTATCTGGAGGTCCGTATACCGCCGAAGCGGGGAGGTCGCCTGGGTATATAACGGCAGCCCTAAAGCGGCATGCGCCTCTGGCTGAGTGCCGATCTGAGAGGGGGGCATCAGGCGTCTGGCAGCATGGACATAGGTTTGCCGGGTGGGGAACTCGGAGCGGTCCGGAATCGTGTCATCCGGCGGCGGTTGGCTAATATAGAGCGCGGGGAGGTGGTTGGCGTGGCAATAGCGGGCCGCTGTTTCATTGGCCATGATCATGCATTCGCTCACAAGGCCGCGAGACGGTGAGTCATAGCTGAGCAAAGTCGTGGTGATCGTTCCATCTCTGACTTTGACCTTGACCTCGTTTCCGTCAATCACAATGGCTCCCTGGGCGATACGTTGCTCCCTTCGTTTTTGGGCGAGTTGAGCGAGTTGCCGCAGGGTCGAGCGATAGGGGGCCGTGCTGCCTTCGACTAAGGCCGCGTCTGCTTCAGCATAGGACAGGCGATGAGACACCCGAACGATACTGCGGGTGATGCGTTCGGGGTGGAGGTGGCCGGTCTCATCAATACGGACAAAAAAGCTGAGCGCGCGTCTCTCCGCTTGCGCCATCAGACTGGCCTTATCTTCGCTGATGACCGGCGGCAGCATGGGGAATTTGCCGCTCGGCAGATAAAGGGTCGTCCCGCGCGCCAAGGCAGATTTGTCGAGGATGCTCCGTGGAGGAGCAGAGACTCCAGCATCGGCAATGTGGATGCCGATGCAGAGCTTTCCATCTCGCTCGGTCAGGCTGAGCGCGTCGTCAATCTCATTCGTATCGGTGTCGTCAATCGTCAACGTCTCCAAAGCGGTCAGGTCTTCCAGAGTGTCCTGCTCGTTGCTATCTGCCATATCCGCCGAAAAGACTGGCAGATCGTGTGCCGCCTGGAGGGCTTCCTCAGAAAAATGCGTCGGAATGTGATACCGCAGCAGGCAAAGCTCTTCGTCCGGCTGCCAGATACCGATGTGGACGAGTAACTGAAACGCAGCGTCCCAGGGCTGTCCCTTGCCCTGAAAGCCGATGGCATTCAAGAGTTGCAGGGCTTGGGGGCGTTTGTCATATCCCTCGCCATATAAAGCCAACCCCTGAATCAATGACAGAAATTGCGTATGGCCCGGGGGCGGTTCATGCACAGATCGTCCTTGTAGCTGCGCTTCCATCCAGGTGAGGAAGGCGTGCTGCTCCTGGGCTTTTTCGTGCTCTCGCTGCTGCTGAAGCAGACGCTCTTCCACGCTCTGCACGTTGCGTGGAGAAAAGGAGCCGGCCTGTTTTTCCTTAAAATACAGAGACTGGTTCCAGAGTGCCTCAAGGACACCGGCCATGGCGAACGGCTCAGCTCCAGAAACAATGAATTCGGCCAGTTCTTGCCAGGTGAAGACCGCGGTGTGGTCTGCTTCTAACAGCTCCCACAGCTCTTTGAGATCTATCGTTTGGGCGTGGTGCCGTATTGTCTCGCGCAGCTCGGCGAGGCGTCTTTTACGATCGGCGGGAGACTGGTCGAGTGGAAACGTCGCTCGACAATCGAAAAAAATACGGTCCCTCGATACGGACAGTTTTTTGTCACTTTCCCCGAGGAGTTCCAGGCTGCCTTTCCCTGATGTGCCGATTTTTTGGACAACGCCGAGCGCAAGCTGCCCACGTTCACGATAAACAACGACGGATCCGGGCTGCATAAGGGTTTCAATCTTCTCGCGTAGCGTAATGCGTGGGTTCCGAGTCCTGAGACAGGCGTCCTACATATCTGTTTGGATTGACCAGAGAAATACCCTCGGGGGCGGAGGCGGGGTCGATATCAAAAAGAGCCGTATGCGGGCACGCTGACCCCTGATGTCTGCCCGCTGCCTGAACTGCTATACTATCTAAACGCTTGGGTAATATTCTGATGAAGCGGGAGGGGTTGATGCGCGACTATGTTCTGTACCATGCCCATTGTCCGGACGGCTTTGGAGCGGCCTGGGCCGCCTGGAAGCGACTGGGCGAGATGGCGACCTATGTGCCGGTTCGTCACGGCGTCCCGCCACCGTCCCTCCCGGATTGTGCTCGCCTCTTCCTGGTTGATTTTGCCTATCCGGCAGAACAGCTCGTGCAACTGAAAGAGACTGTTGCCCACATTACTATCCTGGACCATCATAAATCGGCGCAGGCCGCGCTTGTGGATATCCGGGAGCAACCGCCGCGGTTTGAGACAGACCAGGCACCACCGGGTCTGTTTGCCCTTTTTGACATGGAGGAGTCGGGTGCCACCCTGACATGGCAGTATTTTCATCCCGAGACGGATTGCCCGGCACTCCTGCGCTATATTAAAGATCGGGACCTGTGGCAGCATGCCTTGCCAGGCAGTCAGGCGATCAATGCGGCCATTCGAAGCTATCCGTACGATTTTACGGTCTGGGCGGAAAAATTAGCCGCGGCAGATGCCACAGTGCATCTCCTTGCGGACGGCGAGGCGATTCTGCGTAAACAAGCTCACGACATAGAAGAACTGATGGCCGCCGTGATGTGGATGGAGCTTGGTGGCTACCGGGTCCCCGTCGTCAATGCTACCGGGCACACCTCCGAGTTGGGGCATCGGTTATGTGAGGTGTTTCCCGAGGCGGCGTTCAGCGCCAGCTATCGAGATACGGCCGAGGACCGACGGGAGTGGAGTCTCCGCTCGGTGGGCGATTTCGATGTCAGTGCGATCGCCAAGCGCTACGGCGGGGGTGGACATCGGAATGCCGCCGGCTTTCACACCGCGCGGCCGCCTTTACTCATTGAGACTGTGTAGGCACACCAACTGAGCGAGGGCCAGCTTGGCCGCGCTGCGCGTCAGCCAGCCGTGCTAGGCAGCACACGGCCCGGGAGGAGTGGCCCGTCGGGCCGGGGGGATGAATCCCCCCGCCGTCCTACTCCACGCCCGTGATGGTAAAATTCAGCAAGGCCTGCCGCCATTCCCCCGTGACCGTCTGCCCCGCAGTCGGAAAGTCCACTAACGCATACTCTCCACTCAGTCCCCGTTTGAACTCTTCCCCTAGCGTGGGCACCGTAAACGTACTGTGGGCTACCTCCACGTCATCGACCAGGGCCCGCCCCGTGTGTTGGCCATCCGCCCGCTTGTTCCAGTTCCACCACACCCCCAAGCCGTTGTCCGTATCCCCCCCTATGTCTGCCGGGTCCGTCCGTAGGGGCCCCGCGCCGGCGGCCACCGGGGGCGGTTCTCCCGGCGGCCCGTTCTCGACCACGATCTCCCCCACATCCGCCGCCCCCGCCCCCCCACTCCCCCTCTGACACGAGCCCGGTTGGGGATGCTCCAAGCGGGCGGGCGCGGGGGGACGTGGCGCCCCTGTTCCTCCGCCGGCCCCGCCGGCAATGACGAAGTGCTGGAGGGCTTCCTCCCCCTGGAGGGTGGGGGTCGCCCCCTCGGTGGGACAGTCTGCGAGCGCAGAGGTGCCGCTCAGCCCGGTCGGGAACTCCCTGCCGCCTCAGCCCAGGGGCGCACCGGGGGTGGGGTGCGTGGCCCACACGCTCCCATCCACCACGGCCCGCACCGTGTGCGTCTCGGGTCCCAGTTTGTTCCAGTTCCACCACAGCCCAAAACCGTTAGCACTATCGCCACACCCCCCTGCGGTGTCGGTGCGCAGGGGGCCGGCGGCGGCGGGCACGCGCCAGACAACGGCGTTGGGCCGCTCACCCTCGCTCTCCCCGCTGTCGGCCGCACCCACCCAGCCGGACAGGAGGCTGATCCCGCTCTGCGGGGAGGCAGGCCGGGGGGTCTCGAAGAGCCCCGGGGTATACTGCACGGCGAGGGTGTAGGCCCCTAATGTCCCGGTCGTCCCAGCGGCCACGGCCAGGTCGTCCGTGCCGGCAGACACGGCGGGCCCAAGCTGAAAGTTCCCCCGCGCCCCGCTGTCCGCGTCTTCGGCCACGAGGACTGGGGCGCCGCCCTCCGGGGCGTGCCAGAGCTGGCCGTGGGTGTCGGTCGGGCCGGTGGTGGTGGCGCTGAGGACGCCGGGGTAGGGCAGGTCCAGGCGGAAGTAGTCCACATCGGCGCCGCTCTGGAGGTAGCCGGCGGTGGCGGCGGTGGGGGGAGTGGGGATGGGACCCCCTCGGCCCTTCGATCCTCCTCCTCGGAGCGGGAACCCTCTCCCAGAGAGTGAGCGGATACGTTTCGGGGTCGAGCGCCTGGATGCCCGCTTGCGCCGGCATGACGACAGGGACCGATTGGCTCTCCGGCATTGGGCCTTCCCCCGGTGGAACCGTTCGTGCGGAGCGTCGCCCCGGAGGGGGGAAGGCGAAGCACCTGCGCGGGCCCTTCGACTGCGCTCCGCTACGCTCAGGGGGAACGGAATCGAGAATTCCCCGCGGGTTTCTCTCAGGACACAGGGGCCGCATGGGCAGTGGCTCCGTTGCCCCTCGTCCTTCGGTCCAGAGGGCGCTCCCTCTCCCCAGCCCCTTGTCATTCGTTTCCCTTCCCCTTCCACTACGCGAGGTCACGTATGATACAGACCATCTGTCTCAATTTTCCAGCACCCTGAATCACCGGATTCAAGGCGGCAGAGGTGCAGGAAGATTTGAAACTGACCCACTACCCACATCTCAGGCAGGGGTGTTGGACTTGGCATTCTGCGCTATAGTGGCCAGACTTGAGCGGCGCTGGGAAACGCCCGGAACATCGATTCAGCATTTATCGATTCATCATGGCCGAGCTGAAAGTCAAAATACTCAACAGTATGCAAGAGGTGGGGCGGGAAGAGTGGGACGGTCTGCTCGGACGGGGCTCGCCGTTCCTCGAATGGGACTGGCTGGCGTGTTTGGAAGAGTCGAACTGTGTCCGCGCCAAAACCGGTTGGCAGCCTCAGCATTTGGCGGTCTATGATGGAGAGCGCCTGATTGCGGCGTGTCCGATGTATCTCAAGGGGCACAGCATGGGCGAGTTTGTCTTTGACCACTCCTGGGCTGATGCCGCCCACCGCGCCGAGATCAATTATTATCCCAAGATTTTAGTGGCGTCTCCCTTCTCGCCGGCAACGGGTGTGCGCTTTCTGACCGCGGTGGACTCCGACCGGACCGGGTTAATTCACATCCTGGGCAGAACCCTGCGTGAGGTGTGTGAACGCAACAATTTGTCCTCGGTGCATGTCAACTTTTGCCTACCGGACGAAGCCGAAGCGCTGTCTCAGATCGGCTATCTCAAACGTCTGGGTATTCAGTACCAATGGCTCAATCATGACTATCGGACGTTTGATGACTATCTGGGGCATTTCCGGAGCAAACGGCGCAACCAGATCAAGCGTGAAATACGGGAGATGGACAAGCGCAGCATAGAGATCGAAGTGCTAAGCGGCGCAGCTATTCCGGATGAGATGTTTCCGGTCATGTTCAACCTGTATCAATCTACGGTCAACAATCTGTACTGGGGACGCCAATACCTCCTCCCCGAGTTCTTTGACCTCCTGGCCAAACGCTTTAAGCGCAACCTGTGTTTTGTGATTGCCCGGCAGCATGGCGAGATCATCGCCGGGACCTTTAACGTCCAGAAGAGCGGGGTGTTTTATGGGCGCTATTGGGGAGTGTTGCGTGAGCAGCGGCATATGCATTTCAACGTGAGTTACTATGCCGCTATCCGGCACTGCATTGAGAATGGTTTCATTCGATTTGAACCCGGCGCGGGGGGTGACTTCAAGCGCTTGCGCGGCTTTGATCCCCAACCGACGGTGAGTATGCACTATTTGACCGATCCGCGTTTGCACGAAGCGGTCAGCAACTACTTGGTCCGCGAGCGGGACCATACCGACCAATCCATAGACTGGATGTGGGCAGAGAGCCAACTCAAGCATACCCCGGCAGAAAAAACATTTGTGTACGGGCGTCTGGACATGGAGCGACCGGATGAAGCAGAACAAGAGTGAAGAGGGATGAGGGAGGAACAGACGTGGCACGTGGACATGCGTTAGTGACTGGAGCGCTGGGTGGGCTGGGAAGCGCTATGGTGCGGCGACTCCTGGCCGACGGGCATTCCGTGGTGGCCTGTGATCGCCGGGCTGAGCTGGCTGCCGACTGGCTCGGGAACCTTCCGGCCGAACAGCGTGAGCGAGTCGCGTTCTATCCTCTTGATGTCACCAAAGAAGATCAGGTGAACGAGTTGGCGCGGATGCTGAAGGACCAAGACATCCATATTGCGTATCTGGCGAATAATGCCGGCGTGAATGGCGCGGGTGCGGTGTGGGAGTTGGAATCGCGGATTTGGGAAATTGTGCTCCGGGTCAACCTGCACGGCACGTTTTACATGACGCGCGCGTTTAGCGCCGCCATGAAGGAGCGGGGCTTTGGACGCATCGTGAATCTTGCCTCTTTGTACGCCTATCATCCGGGCGAAGCGGAAGCGCCGTACGCCGCCGCGAAAGCGGGGATTACCGGCTACACGCGCTCGACCGCGCGCGATCTGGCACCCCATGGGGTGACCGTCAATGTGCTGGCCCCAGGACTCATTTGGCATGAGGGGCTGAAGGGCGTTTTCCCGGATGAAACCTGGGAGAAAATGCGAAAGAATATTCCGGTTGGTCGCACTGGTCGGCCCGAAGAAATCGCGGCGACGGTTGCCTTCCTCTTCTCTGACGAGGCGGCCTTTCTCACTGGTCAGACTATCCATGTCAATGGCGGGGAGTATTTGCCGGGCTAGCTGCCGGACCCGGGCTGCGAAGCGTTCGCCTGCGTTGACAGCCCGAGACGGGCGGCGTAGCATGATTCGATATCAATCCTAAGGTGTTGGGGGAGCTGAGGTTTTGGCTGAGAGGATGCACTGTATTTAGTGCATCGACCCCTGGAACCTGATCTGGGTAATGCCAGCGAAGGGAGCACAATGTCTCAACATCTCTATTGCCCATCAGTGTCGCTGGTAAGGGACGCCCGCATTCCTGCGTGGTGCTCTGTGTCCGGATTGGCCAACGATATGGAAGGAGAGGGATATGAAACAGGAGCCTCTGAACGGAACACATCAAAATGGGTCTGCCCCACACGACGGCCTCTCGACGACGCCATTCCCGGCTTCGCGCAAGGTCTATGTTGAAGGGACGCACACCGGCGTGCGCGTTCCCATGCGTGAAATCACCTTAACTTCGCCGCCTTCACCGCACGCCCCTCAGGGCCAGAGCCTCGAACCCGCTTCGGAGACCACCCCGAGCAGTATCACCGTGTATGACACGTCCGGAGCCTATACCGACCCGGCCGTTTCGATCGATATTCGTCAGGGGCTTGCGCCTGTCCGATACAACTGGATAGCCGCCCGGGGGGACTCGGAAGAACTGGAGGGCAGCTCCTCAGACTATGGCCGTTTCCGTGCGGCTGACCGTTCCCTTGCGGAAATTCGATTTCCTCATCTCAGGCGCCCGCGGCGCGCTCTAACCGGCCGGAACGTCTCTCAAATGCACTATGCGCGTACCGGCATCGTGACACCCGAGATGGAATATATTGCCATCCGCGAAAACCAGGCCCGAGAACAACTGCGTGAGCAGGCTGAGGCGAACGGCACCGGCCCCAGCGCGGTCGCGCATCAGCATCCGGGCAATGCCTGGGGGGCCAGTATTCCCCAGACGATCACGCCTGAATTTGTGCGTGACGAGGTCGCCCGGGGCCGGGCGATTATCCCGGCCAATATCAATCACCCCGAGTTGGAGCCGATGATTATCGGCCGGAATTTCTTAGTCAAGATCAACGCCAATATCGGAAACTCGGCGGTGGCGTCTTCCATCGATGAAGAAGTCGAGAAAATGATCTGGGCGATTCGTTGGGGGTCGGATACGGTCATGGACCTGTCTACCGGCAAGAATATCCACGAGACTCGCGAATGGATTCTGCGCAACGCCCCGGTTCCGATTGGGACGGTCCCCATCTACCAAGCCCTGGAAAAAGTGGACGGTAAGGCAGAAGAACTGACCTGGGAAATCTATCGTGATACCCTGATCGAACAGGCTGAGCAGGGTGTCGATTACTTCACGATTCATGCCGGGGTGTTGCTGCGCTATGTCCCGCTGACGGCCAAGCGCCTGACCGGCATTGTCTCGCGCGGTGGGTCGATTCTGGCCAAATGGTGTCTCGCCCATCACCAGGAGAACTTCCTGTATACGCACTTTGAAGAGATCTGCGAGATCATGAAGGCCTACGACGTGTCATTCAGCCTGGGCGACGGTCTGCGTCCCGGCTCTATTGCCGATGCGAACGACGAGGCGCAATTCGGCGAGCTGGAAACCCTGGGCGAGTTGACCCAGATTGCCTGGCAGCACGATGTCCAAACCATGATCGAAGGCCCAGGGCATGTGCCTATGCATCTCATCCAGGCCAATATGGAAAAGCAGCTTGCCGCCTGCCATGAGGCGCCGTTCTATACGCTCGGACCGCTGACGACCGATATTGCTCCCGGCTATGACCATATTACGTCCGGCATTGGGGCGGCCATGATCGGCTGGTTCGGCTGTGCCATGCTGTGTTATGTGACGCCCAAGGAGCATCTCGGGCTCCCGGACCGGGAAGATGTCAAAGCGGGGGTGATCGCCTATAAGATCGCGGCCCATGCGGCTGATCTGGCTAAAGGCCATCCGGGGGCACAAGCCCGCGATAACGCGCTCTCGCAGGCCCGCTTCGAGTTTCGCTGGGAAGATCAGTTTCATCTGTCCCTTGATCCCGAAACGGCCCAACAGTTTCACGATGAGACGCTCCCCGCCGCAGGAGCTAAAGTTGCCCATTTCTGCTCCATGTGCGGTCCGCATTTCTGTTCCATGAAAATTACGCAAGACGTGCGGGATTACGCGGAACGCAAGAACATGGACGAACAGGTCGCACTGGAGGCGGGTCTGCAAGAGAAGGCAGAAGAATTTCGCCAGGGAGGCGCGGAACTCTACCGTCAGGCGCGCTGACCTGGGCGCTCGGCCCTGAATCCCTTGCGCAGGGCCCGGACCGCCTTGATGACTCCAGCCATGCTGGTGGCTTTTTCTGCTCTGGCAATCTGTGCCAGGGCGTCGCGTTCGGCTTTACTCAGTCCGTTTTTCTGCTGGAGAGAAGCGCTCCGAATGAACTGCCGCCAGGGTGAGAAGCTTGGCGCAGTCGGCTGCGCCTTTCCCAGCAGAGAGCGTACCCGCGGATTCGCCAAAAGGTAGAGGTCTTGGGCATTGAGCTTCAGGGCGGTTGATAATTTTTCGACAACGCGCTGACTTGGGTGGCGCATGCCGCGCTCCAGGTATCCGATATAATTCGCTCGAACGCCGACTTTTTTTGCGACCGCCTCCTGTGTCAGGCCCAATTCCCGGCGGCGCCCTTCGATCACTCGCCCAAAACTTCTATTAGCCATGCTTTGTGACCTCCCTGACCCCTCTGGATGCAGAATGCGCTGCCAGATGTAGCATACTTATGGGGGTGAAGCAAAAGAGGAGGGAAGGACGCGCACTGTGAGAGACATCACTCTTAGCGTGGTTCAGCGTGGGATTCAGCGGAGGAGTGGGAGGCCTGGAAGGGAAGAACGGACCACGTACAAGAGCCCGCGCTGAGACGGGCTCTTGTATGGTCGCACGGTGACTCGAACACCGGACCTCTTGCATGTGAGGCAAGCGCTCTAGCCTGCTGAGCTATGCGACCCTGAATAGATTTCCTAGCATGGCGCTGAGATTTGTGTAAGAGGGGAGGCGGTATCAGGAGGCGGAAGAACTCGCCGCTTGGGACGAACTCTCACTGGTCGAAGAGGAGGCGTCGCTCTTGGCGTCGCTCTTGGTCTCGCTCCTTTTGGATTCGCCATTCTTCGTATCGTCTGAGCTGGACGATTTCGATCCGTTCTTGCCATAATCGGTCGCATACCAGCCGCTGCCTTTGAGATGAAAGGACGACCGGGAGATCAGTTTGGTGACCGCAGTCCTCTTGCCGCAGTACGGGCACGGGTGGCGTTTCAGCGGTTCGTCGGTAATACGCTGGGAGACTTCAAATTCCCCATCACATTTTTTACAGGCGTATTCGTAGATCGGCATGACCCCAAGCCTCCCAATCCCCAAGGGATTGTCTTACCACGGAACGCTAATCATCCCCATATTGATTGTCAAGGCGGCGACCGTCGCCGGGCTTAGCGCAGCGCAAGGGACAGATCGACGAGGCTTTGAACAAGGAAAATCTGGAGAAACTGGATAAAGAGCATGAGCAGCAGCGGTGTCAGATCAAGCGCGCCGATGACCGTTGGAAACGGCAGGAGACGCCGCAGGGCATAGAGAACGGGGTCGGTGACAGAACAGAGAAAGCGCACGATGGGATTATAGGGGTCGGCATTGACCCAGGACAGGACAATACGGACGACGAGGATCCAGAAATAGAGCCAGAGTAAAGAGCCCAGAATGCTGGCCACTGCTTGTAAAAGATTCCCGAGAATAAACATAGGCTTCTCTTTCCTGTCCTCAACCGCGTCCGAGTGCGCGCGACCGACGTGCGGCCGCGTCAACTGCGGCCCTGACGGTCTTGGAGAAAGCGCCGGTCTCGAGGCGTTTGAGACCGGCCAACGTTGTGCCACCGGGCGAGGTGACCATTTCGCGGAGTTCCTGGGGGCTCTGTTTTGTTTCCCTGAGCATGGCGACCGCGCCTTCCAGGGTTTGGAAGGTGAGGCGTTCGGCAACCGTTGGACTGAGACCCGCTTTAATACCTCCGGCAATCAGCGCTTCGGCGAATAAATACACATAGGCTGGCCCACTGCCGCTCAGGCCGGTGACCGGGTCGAGCAGTTTCTCGTCTTGTACGGCTAACGCATCGCCAACGCCCCGAAAGAATCTGAGGGCCAGTTTTTCGTCCGCCGCCTTCGCTTTTGTCCCGCGGACAACCACCGTCATACTTTTCCCCAGCAGGGCCGGCGTATTCGGCATGACACGAATCACGCGGGCCTTCCCTCCCAGACCCTTTTCCAAACGTGTCAGCGTGACGCCGGCAGCAATGGAAATAAAGCGTTTTGTCGCGGTGACCACGGGCTGAATGTCAGCCAGGACCTGATCGATGATCTGTGGTTTGACCGCAAGCACGATGGTCTGTGCTTGCTGCACAACCGCGCGGTTCTCCTGCGTGCCCTCGACCTGATAGCGGCGTTTGATTTTGCGTAACTGTGCGGGGAGCGTATCGCTGACGACCATCTCTTGCGGGGTGTAGAGCTGGGCATTGATGAGGCCCTTAATCAGTGCCCCGGCCATATTCCCCGCGCCAATAAACCCAACCTTTTTCATCCTGGTCCGTCCTCCTCTCGCCTCGTGGCGGTGTCACCGCTCGCCAAAAATCGCGCGTCCAACACGGACGATAGTCGCCCCTTCTTCAATGGCAACGCTGAAATCCTGCGTCATGCCCATCGAGAGCTCCCGCAGCGGCATCCTGGCCTCTCCGAGTCTAGCATAGCGCTCCCGCAGCCGCGCCAGGGTCCGAAAATAGGGCCGCGCCTGGTTCGGGTCCGAGACTGCCGGTGGAATGGCCATCAAGCCGTCAATCCGGAGATGAGACAAGGAGCTGACCCCTTCGAGCAGGGGGTCAAGAGCAGCGGGCTGCACGCCGGCCTTGGTCTCCTCTGCGGCAAGATTCACCTCGACCAAGGCATGCACCGTTCTGTCCTGTTTTGCGCCCTGCCGGTCCAGCTCTGTGGCAAGGGCGAGGCTATCGAGGGAATGAATGAGACGAAACAGAGAGACGGCGACCTTGGCCTTATTGCGCTGCAGATGACCAATGAGGTGCCAGCTTGCTGCCTCTGGAATGGCATGAATCTTGTGCTGCGCTTCCTGAACGTAGTTTTCGCCAATATCGGTTGCGCCGGCTCGTAAGGCGGCCCGGACGAGCTCGGATCCTTTTGTCTTGGCCGCACACACAAGCGTGACCTCGTCGGCGCGACGCCCCGCACGTTCGGCGGCCCGCGCGATCTGCTCGGATACGCGGGCATAATTACTGGCTATATCATCCATGGTCTTTTTTCTGCTGTGGGCATGACGCTGAGAGCAGGCCAACCGCACGCAGGGCGGTTGTGACCTCGTCCATGGGTAAACCGATAACATTGGTGTGTGAGCCCGAGACCTGGGCGATGAGGTCGCGTCCCTTGCCTTGAATGGCATAGGCGCCGGCCTTGTCAAAAGGCTCTCCGGTGGCGAGATAGGCGCTCACCTCCGATTCTGACAGCGCCTTAAAGGTGACCTGACTGGCGACAACCTCGGCAGCGGTCGTCTTGCCGGCTGTATCCAATAAGACAAAGGCCGTCATGACTTGATGGGGCTGGCCTGAGAGAGCGGTGAGCATCTGTCGCGCGTTGTCCAGATTTGTCGGCTTGCCGAAAACCCGGCCTTCCAACGCGACTATGGTATCCGCGGCTAAGACCCAGCAACCCGGATGACGCTCGGCGACCGCGTGGGCCTTTTCCGCGGCAATACGCGCGACATAGGTCTCCGGAGTTTCCGCACGGCGACGGGTTTCCTCCACGCGACTGGGGATAACCCGAAACCGCAGGGGGGTTTGGTGTAACAACTCTCGACGCCGAGGCGAGGCTGAAGCCAGAATGAGACGGGGAACCGGGTGTTCAGATGACATATGCTCACTTGAAGTGCGGAATGACTTCCGTTCCGAATTGGCGAATACAGGCGATAACGCGCTCTGGCGCCGGACCGAGCGGAAGGCGGAAGCGCATGATAATATAGTCCGCTCCAACCACCTCTTTCCACATCTCAAGCTGTTCTCTGCACTCGCTGGGCGAGCCCATGACCAGGTATTTGCTCAGCTTTTCAACCGTAAAATCCGCCTCTGACGTAAACTCTTCGTTTGGGGAGAGGAGTTTCCAGCGCCAGTAGAAGAGCATCTCTTCCACCCACAGCGGCCCAAACGTGTCTTCAGCCTCTTTGCGGGTGGGGGCGACCCAGCCATCCCGCATGAGCACCACTGTGGGGGAGCGGCCGTGTTCCGCCGCACTCTCGCGATACAGGGCGGCCTGCGCCTGCAAATTCGGTATGGGGTCCCAGAAGGGCAGAATGCCCCAGGCATCGCCCAGCCGGCCGGCGCGTTTGATGGCCTCGGGATACGCGGCGCCAATCCACAGCGGCGGTCCGCCTGCCTGATAGGGTTTCGGGGTCAACATGACCTGGTCAAACTGAAAGCGTTTGCCGTGATAGGAGAACGGAGTATGGCTGCCCCAGGCCAGACGCATGATATCGAGGCTTTCTTCAAAGCGAGAGAAGCGCTGCTTATACGGCTCGTTGAACAGCCGAAAATAGTCGGGATGGTAGCCGAGTCCGACGCCCAATATGACCCGGCCTTTGGACATCAGGTCAATCATGGCCACATCTTCAGCCAGATGCATGGGATTGTAATACGGCGTTTGCAGGACAAAGGTGCCAAGATCAACCCGCTCGGTGCGGGTGGCATAGCCGGCCAGCATGACCAAGGGCGGCGGGAACATGGTCTCGGTGCGGTGATGTCGCTCGGGCAGGAATATGCCGTCAAAGCCGGCCCGCTCCGCCTCAATGCCCTCGTTCAGCAACTGGTCGCAGAACTGCGCGGCTGCCTCGGGGGAGGGCTCGGGCTGATCATACGGGCCACCGTGGGTGTCAGGCATATAGCCGATTTTCATGGGTCTGGTCTCTCCTCGGAATGACAACTGATCCAGATGCTCTTAGGCGCACTGCGCTAGTACGACTTCGGCAACCCGAGTACGTGTTCTCCCACGTAATTCAGCACCATTTCCTGTGAGATAGGAGCAATACGAAACAGACGCGCCTCGCGCCAGTAGCGTTCCACGTCGTACTCTTTGATATAGCCGTAGCCGCCGTGGGCTTGAATCGCCCGGTCGGCCGCTTCGCAGGCGGCCTCCGCAGCCATATACTTCGAGATGTTGGCTTCTTTGCCGCAGGGCTGACCCTGGTCGTAGAGAGAGGCGGCCTTTTGGACCATGAGTTCCGCGGTTTCCAGCTTGGCAAAGGATTCGGCCAGTGGGAATTGAATGCCCTGGTTTTTCCCAATCGGGCGTCCAAAGACTTCGCGCTCTTTGGCATACTGTACGGCTTTCTCGACCGCCCGCTTGCCCATGCCGACGCATTCGGCCGCAATCAGAATGCGCTCCGGGTTAATGCCGTCAAGAATGTAATAAAAGCCCCGCCCTTCTTCGCCAATGAGATCGTCCTTGGCCACGTACAGGTTGTCGATAAACAGCATATTGGTATCAACCGCCTTGCGGCCGAGCTTGTGGAGTTCCTGGATTTCCACAGCCTCGGGGTTGATGTCGGCAAAGAAGAGACTCATCCCCAGCGTTTTCTTTTCCACTTGATCAAACGGGGTGGTCCGCGTCAGCAGCAGCATTTTCTTGGACTCTTGGGCCTTGGTAATAAAGACCTTCTGACCATTGATGAGATACCCGTCACCGCTTCTGGTGGCAAAGGTGCTGATCTGGGTCGTATTCGTGCCGGCGTCCGGCTCGGTCACGGCAAACGACACATGAATATCGCCCCTGAGAATGGGGGCGAGGTATTTGTCTTTGGCCGCCTGGGTGCCGTATTTGATGAGTGGCTCCAGACCGAAGATGCCCAGATGAATGGCGGAACAGGCCTGCGTGCCGCCGCCACACTCGGCCACCGTCTGCATGACGAGCGCGGCTTCGGTAATGCCCAGACCGGCTCCGCCGTATTCTTTGGGAATGGTGATGCCCAGCCAGCCCCCGTCGGCAATGGCCTGGTAAAACTCCCAGGGAAACTCCCCGCTCTCATCCCGTTCCCGCCAGTACTCATCCGGAAAACGGGAACACAGCGCACGGACCTGTTTGCAAATCTCTTCCTGCTCGTCCGTCAACTGAAAATCCATAGCTGCCCTCCTGCGTGCGCCTCATCTCTAGCATTTGGCCGCTGTCCTGCCAATTCCTCCCAGTGTTCCGAGAGGCGCTTGAGGTCGCCGGCGGATTCCTTGCGTGAGAAAACGACCACAGATAGGGTACGGGCCGAGGCGGCCGACTCTCAGCAAGGCCGCAGATGGTATGAACCAGGAGGAAGACATGGCCGGACGATTAGACGGGAAAGTCGCGCTTATTTCGGGTGGAGCGAGCGGTATTGGCGCGGCCCACGCGCAGGTATTTGCGGCCGAAGGGGCGCAAATCGTTATTGGCGATATCCAGGCAGCCAAAGGCCGGGAGGTCGCTGCCGGTGTCAACAACAACGGGGGCGAGGCGGTCTTTGTCCATCTGGATGTCAGCAATGAAAACGACTGGCAGCAGGCCGTTCATGAAGCCGTATCGCAGTTCGGCAAGCTGACCACGCTGATCAATAACGCCGGGGTATACTGGCCGAGCGGGGTCGAGGAGGAAACCCGAGACAAGTGGCAGAAGATGATCGAGATTAATCAGACGGGCGTCTGGTTGGGCATGAAAACCGCGGCGCCGGCATTGCGTGCATCCGGGAACGCAGCCATCGTGAACATCTCATCCCTGTACGGCCTGATCGGCAGCCCCGGCTCAATCGCTTATCACGCCTCAAAGGGTGCGGTGCGGCTCATGACCAAAGCCGCGGCCCTGGAGTATGTGCGGCAGGGGATTCGGGTGAACTCCATTCATCCCGGCCAGATTGATACCCCCATTCTGGCCGGACTGACCCCGGAGCAGGATGCCCAGATCAAGGAAGCCACGCCCATGGGTCGGCTGGGTCGCCCGGAAGAAATCGCCTATGGCTCGCTCTATCTGTGTTCCGATGAAGCGTCTTATACCACCGGGACCGAGTTGGTCATCGACGGCGGCTGGTTTGCCCAGTAACGAAGCGAGTAACACAGAAGGGAGAACAACAGTGAACCGACGAAGTAAGATTGCCATGACGACAGAGGAACTCTCCGCCTACCTGGATGAAGCGCGGAATATGGCGCTGTGTACCATCGGCAAGGATGGCTATCCGCATGTGGTGGCCATGTCGTATATGGCCAAGGACGGCTGTATTTATATGACGTCCTTCAAGAAGGCCCAAAAAGTCGTGAATGCCAAAAGAAATCCCAAGGTTGCGGTCATGGTCGAATCCGGCGATGCCTATAGCGAACTCAAGGGGGTCCTGATTCGGGGTGAATGTGAAGTGATCGACGAGCCGGAAGATGTCTGGCAGATCATGAAAGAGGTGCGTGACTTCCAGGGAACAACGGTGACACCGACGGAAGACGCGGTGCTGAAAGAGCGTGCCAAAAAACGTGCCGTGCTCAAGATTACACCGGTCAAAACCTCAAGCTGGGATCATACCAAGCTGCCGGAAGGAGTGTATTAAACGTGTGGAGCAGCCAGAAGAGCAAGAGAATTTTGCTCCTCTGGCTTGACAGCATTTTATCCCCTACAGTAGGGTCCAGATTGGCTAAAAAATGGTCAGCGAGAAGTCGCCATGTCTCAAACCCTTCCTATCTCCGAAGTAAAGGCCCGTCTTCCTGAGCTTGTCACCGGTGTTGAGGAGCGAGAAGAAGAAATTGTGGTGACACGGAAGGGAAAACCCGCGGCCGTGCTGATCAATTTTGCGGAATACGAACGTCTGAAAGAAACGCTTGACGTTTTGAGCGACCCGGATTTGATGCGTCAGATTCAAAAGAGTCGACAATTTTATGCCGAAGGTGGAAAAGGGGAGTCCTTTGACTGCGTATTTGGGGAACCCCTCTTCCCCGATAAAAAACGTCCTGGCAAATGACGGCATTCCGCCCTGAGATCCCTCCACATGTCGCCACGAGCATCAGGCGCTTCCCGCCAGACCTGAAGCGCGGCATCAAACAGGCAATTCGTGCTCTGAGTATCAACCCGAACGCAGGGGAACCTCTCAGAAGAGAATTGAAGGGTCTTTGGAAGTATCGAGTGCGCCGCTTTCGTGTTGTGTATGAGATAGACTGAAGAAAGCGAACTCTTCGCATTGTTGCAATTGGTCATCGTCGTCAAATATATGAGGCAGTAGCCAGTCTTCTTCGCCAGCCATAGCGATATCTCAACGCTTTTTTTTCTTCCCATAGCGTTGTGGACGGCGGGCGCGGAAGTCGAGCCGGACTGGCGTGCCTTCGAGGTCAAACGCACCGCGGAGTTGATTCTCCAAATAGCGCTCGTAGTGGGCCGGGACGCCATCCGGCGAGCTGGTGTACACGGCGATCTTGGGTGGCCTGGTTTCAACCTGAGTGGTATAATAAAAGCGTACCGGCTTGCGCTGATAGATGGGAGCCGGATGGCGGGTGGTCCACTCGGTAAATGCCTGATTCAAGACCGGGGTCGGAATCTCGGTGCGATGCGCCTGGGCCACACGGTCAACGGTGGGCAGCAAATGTTTCACGCGCGAGCCGGTCAGGGCGGACAGAAAAACAATCGGCAGCGGCTGCGTGACCGGGAACTCCTCGCGCAGCGCCCGTATGAACTGGGGCTGATTTTTTCTGTCTGACGGAATCAGGTCCCATTTGTTGACGACAAGCACGATGCCGCGCCCGCGCTCCCAGGCGTAGCGAATGAGACGCGCGTCCTGATCGGTCAGGCCCTCCTGTGCGTCAAAGACCAGGAGGCCAATCTCCGCCCGCTCCAGGGCTTTCAGGGCGATCAGCGCACTGGCCTGCTCAATATGCTCATGAATGCGGGTACGCCGCCGCACGCCGGCGGTATCGACCAGCAGGATGCGTTTGCCCTGCCAGACCAGCCAGCTATCAACGGCATCGCGCGTCGTTCCCGGAGTTGAGTCCACAATGGAGCGCTCGACTCCTACCAGGCGGTTGAGGAGGGACGATTTGCCGACGTTGGGCCGTCCGATAATGGCCAGCCTGAGGTCCGGTTTGGCATCGGGAATTGCTGCGTCAAGGGCAGCCGGGGAGGGGGGTTCTTCCTGTTCTGAAACGGTCTCGACCACTGTATCCAGCAGTTCGGAAACACCCCGCCCGTGGGCAGCCGAAATGGGAAAGAAGGCGGTGAGACCCAGGGTGTAGAACTCGTTCGAGGTGAGTTCCTGCTTGTCGCCATCAATCTTATTGACCGCAAAAAAAACAGGCGTCTCGCTCTGCCGCAGCAGATCAACCGCCTGCGCGTCTGCCGGATTAACCCCTTCCTTGCCATCGAACAGAAAAATAACGAGATCGGCTTCCGCAATGGCCAGGCGCGTCTGCTCCTGCACCCGTCCGACGAGCCCGTCCTTTTCGCTCGGATCGATACCGCCGGTATCCACGAGCAAAAACGGGCTGCCCCGCCATTGCACTTGGGCGAACACACGGTCCCGGGTGACACCCGGCGTATTGTCTACGACGGCCTTGCGCCGGCGGCTCAGACGATTGAACAGCGTGGACTTGCCAACGTTCGGTCGCCCGACCAGGGCAACGACCGGCAGGCGTTCGGGTGAGGCATCCTGCATAGAGGTTCCGGCTACAGTTTCCATTATATTGTTTGGCACCATACTATATTCAGAGAAAACACCAAGTTAAGGGCAGGTCAGTCCGGTCATCCGCAGCGTAACCCCACTAGCCACTCCGACCAGTTGACGACCGCGGAGAAAAAGCATTCTCTTGGGGCATCAACACTCACCGAAAAAGGAGGGCGTATGCCAAAATTATCAGTTGCAGAACGCGACGCATTTCTCCAGGAACGGGGTCATTTGGCCCGGCTTGCCACCCTTCAGGAAGACGGCAGCCCCAGCGTGGTGCCGGTCTGGTTTGTGTACGAGGACGGAAAAATCATCATCACCCCGCGCAAATATTCAGCCTTCTGGGCCAACATTCAGAAGGACGCGCGGGTGGCTATTACGATTGATGAAGAAGCCGGGTTGTATCGCAAGGTGCTGGTCGAAGGAAAAGCCGAGGTGCTCTATCCGCTCGGCCATGACGATGAATGGCGCGACATCTACCGCCGCATCACCCTGCGTTACGTGGACGAAGAGTCGGGCGACTACTATCTGACCGAGACCCACGACCAGCCCCGCGCCCTGATCGGCGTCGCTCTGGAATCGGCCAAGGTCATGACGTGGCGCATGCCGGGCGAAGACGAACCGTTCAGCGGCATCTGGGCCACGCGCTTTTATGAGCAAGGCTCCAAAATGCGAGCGCAGGTTGCCGGCGGTGGGGGTGAGACCAGCGGGGATAAATTGAAGGTGGGCTGAGCGTTGTCCAGCCTCGCATCCAGACCGCAACCGCAAGCTTGCCGGACCGGACTCAACGGCAAGAGTGGGCTATTGTGGCGCTCATGTCGAAACGCAAACGTCACGGCAGCAGGGAACCACACGAATACCCGCGCCGTATTTTGCTCGCCGCTACCGGCCTGTCGCCCCAGGTAGTGACCGAGACCATCTACGCATTGGCGGTCGCTGGCAAGCCAGCGTTCACGCCCACGGAGGTGCACCTTATCACCACCGGGAAAGGCAAGCGTAATGCCGAACTCAGCCTGTTGGCCGGCGATGCCTGGTTCGATCGGCTGTGCGACGAATACGACCTTCCGCCCATCGCTTTTTCGTCGGATAACATCCATGTGATCGGCGAGCCTACCCCGCTGACGGACATCCGCACAGAAAAAGACAACGATATCGCCGCCGACCACATCGCGGAACAGGTTCGTACACTCACCAGTGACCAGGACTCGGCCCTGCACGTTTCCATCGCCGGTGGCAGGAAGACCATGGGCTTCTACACCGGCTATGCGCTGTCGCTCTACGGGCGCGCTCAGGATCGGCTGAGTCACGTTCTTGTCTCCGCGCCGTATGAGTCGTTACGGGACTTCTTCTACCCATCGTCCGAACGGCGCGTGATCCACGACCACGACAACTGTCCTCACGATGCGAGCCAAGCGGAGGTGACTCTGGCTGCCATCCCGTTCGTGCGGCTTCGGGAGGGATTGCCCGAGGGCCTTCTCAACGGCACTGAGAGCTTCGTCAATGCGGTGAAGGCAGCGCAACACGCCGTCGGGCCGCCCGAACTTGTTATTGACCTGACCGACCATCGTATCCGCGCTGGCGGCACGGTGGTGAAGCTACCGCCGGCCCAGCTCGCCTTTCTGGCGTGGCTGGCGCGCCGGCGCGTGCATGGCGAAGAAGGTGTGGCTTGCCCTTCTTGGGGCGCTGAGCCTGAAAAGAACTATCGCGACGAATATATGGCCGAACACCGTGCCATGCGTGGTGAATGGCAACCTTCCTCACTTGGCCTGCCACGGCTGACGTATCTCGCCGAACACCATGACGCATTTGCCGGACGGGACGATGACCACCCCACTAGCAAGCGGCTGGCGGAGGGGATGGATCATGAGTTCTTCACGCAAACCAAGTCGAAGCTGAATGCAAGCCTCAAGCATATTCTCAATCCAGCGCTTGGTAGGACTCGCGCCGCAGCATATGAAATCGTCGCTACGGGACAGCGAGGCTCGCAGCGGTTTGGTCTTGACCTGCCGGCGGCCGCCATACGATTTGATGTCATCGACCCTCCGACTGGGGCGATTCGAGAGACGGCAAGCTTGCCAAATAATTGAAACATGGCGAGGGATGCTATGTGAGAGTCATAGGAAACGGACAGGGGATCACGTCACTTAAAAAGAGGTGTCTATGAACGCAGACGAGAAAACCGAGATCATTGCCGCGGTCATCTTCGGGGTGGCCGTATTACTATGGGATTCCCTGTTCAACGATGAGGCTGAGAACGATGAGTGAAACGAACACCCTCGTTACGTTTCTTGGCAAGGGACGGGAAGACAGACAAACCGGCTACCGACCGGCGACCTACCGGTTTCCCGACGACTCGGAGCAGAAAACCGCGTTCTTCGGCCTAGCCTTGGCGAACTTCCTCGACGCAGACACCGTGTTGATTCTGGGCACGAGCGGCAGCCAGTGGGGCGTCCTTGTCGAAAACCTCTTGGGAAAAGGCCAGGAGGAAGACAAGATTCTCCAACTCATGGATGCGGAAGCCACCGCCACGGTTAACCAGGCAATGCTGAATGACCTTGCGGACCTGATGAGCAGCGCCGCGGGCCGCACCGTGTTGCCGAAATTGATTCCATTCGGCAAGGATGCGGCCGAGCAGTATCGTATTCTCGATACTGTGGCGGACTCGGTACCCGGCGGCAACGTCAACTTCGACGTAACCCACGGCTTCCGCCATCTCGGCATGATCGGATTTTTGTCCACCTACATGTTAGAGCGCGTGCGCCGACTCAACGTGCGCGGCCTCTGGTACGGCGCGTTGGACATGACGGACCGCGCGACTCACATGACTCCCGTACTTCAACTTGACGGCCTGAGCCGTGTGCAACAATGGATAGATGCCCTGGCACGGTTCGATGCCACTGGTGACTACAGCGTGTTTGCGCCGCTGCTTGAGAACGACGGTATACCACGTAGAAAGACGGAGAGCTTGAAAAGAGCCGCTTTTTACGAGCGAAATTTCAATCTGAAAGACGCAACAGACAACCTGCGTGTATTCGCGCCGGTCCTAACGGAACCGTTGTCAGGAGCATCCGGCCTGTTTCAGCAGAGGCTCCGGGAACGGTTGGCCTGGATAAAAGAGCCGTATCTCTGGGCCCAACAGCGAAAACTCGCGTTTCAATACATCAAGCGGGGCGATTTCGTGCGTGCCGCGGTACTTGGTTGGGAGGCATATATTACCTATGAGTGCGAAGTCCACGGTCGAGACCCTGACGATTTTACGGACAAAGGACGGAAAGGAATGGGTGAGAAATTGCACGAAGAGTTCGATGCGGGAAGGCATCCAGATGGGAAGAGGAAAGCCTACCGAGAGCTGAACTCCATCCGCAACGCGCTCGCGCATTCCTCTGTTTCGTCCCCGCGTATCCGAGACCTGTTGAGAGATGAGCCGCGCTTGAAACAAGTGATTGAGCAGTCTATTCAACGCCTTGTCCCGGCCTCAACCGATAAGGCTGACTAAGCCTGAACCACGCAATGAGTGCTATGCTGGACGAACTGCGTAAAATCCGCTATGCCCGCTTCCGCCTGGAGATGGCGGCGGTTGATCGGTTGAGATTGCCTCCTTATAAGGGCTCCACCTTCAGAGGGGCCTTTGGTCATGCGTTCAAAAAGCTGGTTTGTATCAAGCGAGACCTGGACTGTTCTACATGCCTGATCTGTGACCGCTGTGTGTATTACTATGTGTTCGAGACGCCGTTCAGCGGCGAGGGAGACCCGCGAGGATATGCCTTTGCCCCGCATCCTCTTGTCATTGAACCCCCAGAAGAGACGCGGGGAATGTACGAACCAGACGCAACATTCCAAGTCGGCCTGGTGTTGGTAGGTCGGGCGTTGGACTCTTTGCCCTATTTCATCTACGCCTTTGAAGAAATGGGCCGCCGAGGATTGGGAGCGGGGCGTGGAAGAGCTGCCTTGAAGCGGGTAATCGCCCTGAGTTCCGGGGCAGAGCAGTGCATATATCAGGCGGATACCGGACGGTTGATGCCAGACTATCCAGTCTGCGTTGGTCCGCCTAACGGCGAGGAGATTGGAGGGCGGCTCCGACTCCGGTTGCGCACCCCTATCCGGCTCAAGGCGGAAGGGCACTATATCCACCGGATCGACTTCGCCCTGCTGGTGCGAGTCCTCCTGCGGCGTGCTTCGGACTTGGCTCGTTTCCACTGTGGGGCTGAACTGGATTTGGACTACCGGCACTGGATTGAGCAGGCGGAAAAGGTGCAGGCCGTAGCGGCTGAGGTGCGTTGGCACGACTGGGAGCGATATTCACACCGGCAGGAACGGAAGATTACATTAGGCGGCTTGGTCGGTGAAGTGGAGTTCGCCGGCGAGTGGGGACCGTTCGTGCCGCTGTTGCGGTTGGGAGCGGATTTGCATGTGGGCAAGGGAACGGTTTTTGGACTGGGACGCTACGAGATTTTGTGAAGGAGTGTGTTGAGATTCTTACCGAGGATATCTATGGATATTGGACAATGGAAGATAGGATGATTATCGAGAAAGACGACAAAGGCATGTGGTTCACAGACGATCATAGCCCGGCGCGGGCCACACTAGTTCCAGCTCAACGACTTGTGCCGACATCAGTTGAGATGGACGCTCGCTCAATGGAAAGAAAATGAAGAAACTCGAATACAGAGTACGGTTCACGACTCCTGCCTTCCTCGGCAACGCCGAGCAGAGCGGCCAGTGGCGCACGCCGCCGTTCAAGGCGCTACTGCGGCAGTGGTGGCGCGTCGCGGTAGCGCGGGAGGTAGATTACGACCATCAAAAACTGCGTGAACGGGAAGCCGTTCTGTTCGGCCATGCGTGGTGGAAAAAGGACAAGGACGAGGAAGGGGGACCTGTTGCGGCCCGTGCAAGTGCCGTGCGGATACGATTGGACCATTGGTCCAGGGGTAAGCTGACTGGCCAGAACGATCTTGAGGAGAGCAAAGTGGATCACCCCGAAGTAGGGAAAGAAATTGGCCCGCTCCTGTATGTTGGATATGGTCCGCTCATTACAAAAAAGAAGAAAAGACCAACGGGCGGTCATTTTTATCCTACACTCCTCAAAGAAAACACTGCTGCCATCAACAGAGGCGAATCAGCGGAACTCTCGATAGCTGCGCCCGCTGACTCCATCCCGTGTCTTCAAGCTGCCATTGCACTCATGAACGCCTACGGCGCTGTAGGCAGTCGCTCGCGCAACGGCTGGGGTTCGCTGTCTCTAGACTCACTCGCCGGTACGCCACCGTTGCCGGTTGGTTTGCAGCAATTCAGGCGTCCGTGGCTAGATGCTCTGAACCTTGAATGGGCCCACGCTATCGGCTGCGACCACGAAGGGTCCCCGCTTATCTGGCAAACTGTCAAGAACTACTCGGACTGGAAGCAAGTGATGCGCGATTTGGCAATTGTGAAGATCAAGATGCGCACGAAGTTGTTTGCCTTCAAAGGTAACAAACACCGGGAGCCTGCCGAACGCCATTGGTTGGCATACCCGGTCACTAATCACTGCACAAATACATGGCAGAAGACGAGCGAGCGCCTTCCCAACACGCTGCGTTTCAAAGTCCGCCCGGATAAAAAAGACCCCAAAAAGCTCCGTGGGATGATCTTTCATATGCCCTGCCTGCCGCCGCCCGAGTTCAAGCCCGACAGGGCTACCATCAAAAGCGTATGGCAGAGAGTGTACAAGTTTCTGGACTCATCTCCTGATGTCCATCTTGAGCGAATCCCGGAGTGAACGCAATGTCCAACGATACCTTCTGGCAAACCAAACTCCACGCCCGTCTGCACGACCCAGCAGAAAAGGCTCTGGTGCTGCTGCGTGATCCCCAAGGACACGAAGGCGGTACGTCGCGCGTGTTGCACCGAGACCTGGGTTTCCACAATCTACCCGTTAAAGACTGGCTCGACCCGGATAATGCCGATGTTCTGGAGGGGGTGCTGTTCGAGAGAGGCATCCCGACCACTATGTACAAACAGGTCAAGCGTGCGGACTGGTGGGCCTCCGCCGCTGACCGTCCACAGTGGCCGATGCAGGATGACAGGGTCGCCGATTGGGCGCGTGTGCACTGGTCAAAGAAGCCCGTGCTCATCCACCCCTTGACCGGCAAGCAATTGAATCTCACGACCCTCGCTGAAACCGAGATTGGTGATATCAAGCAACGCAGCACTGCCCATTTCCGGGGACTCGTTGTCCGCGATGATGACAATGCAGTGGCCTGGCAAAAGACGCTACTGGCGTTCTGGCGTTTCGGGTCCGAACTGACGGAAGAAGAAGACAGCGGGAAGTTGGGCCATCTGTGGACCCTGCTACCGGCCGATACCCGCGTTCCCGACCATTCGATTTGGGATCATCTCGACCTGACTTCAGCCTTTGCCGGTGCCTTCGCCGGAGACGCAAACAGCGAGGCTGCCCTGTTTGCGCTCTCCATCGGCCCGGTGCAGGGATTCATTGCCGCAGCACGCACGACATCCGACCTGTGGGCCGGGTCGCACCTGCTCTCGCGGTTGGCCTGGGAAGCCATGAAGGTCGTTTGTGGGCAGCTTGGCCCTGACGCTATTCTGTTTCCTCGCTTGCGCGGTCTACCACAGGTGGACTTGTGGCTGCGCGACGCTATGAAACTCCCTTCTGATTGGTTCAAAAAGTGCGAATGGACAAAATCGAACACCGATGCCAACCCGCTCTTTGCCGCAGCCTTGCCCAATCGCTTCGTGGCGGTCATCCCCAAGGCCAAAGCCCAATACCTGGCTGAGCAGATTGAAAAGGCCGTTCGCTGCTGGCTTCAGGAGCTTGGGCAAACGGTCGTAACCCGGCTTCTCGAAGCAGCCGGCTTGCCGGACGATGAGAATATCTACTGCCGTCGTCAGATGCGCGAACAACTGGACGGGTTCCCGGAGGTACACTGGTCCGCGATACCGTTCTCCCTGATTCGTGCAAAAAACACCGACCGTGATACCGACCTGGACGTCTCGTCATTGGCCGAGGCCATGTTCCCTTTCTTTGGTGGCAATAATGCAGCCTCGGACAAACCCGGTTTCCTGAGCTCCGACGCCTGGAGGGTGCTGCAAAAGGATGTCCACATCGACAACCTCATATTCTTCGCCCCGAATCCTGGCGTGCTCTATCCTGCCATTCAGGAACTTTCGGAGCGAGTGCTGGCGGCGGCAAAAGCGACTCGCCGTTTTCAGCAGACCGAACAACAAGGGTGGCGCTGCTCACTCACCGGCGAAACCGAGTGGCTGACCACGGAGCCCGCTCAATTAGAAAAGTCCTACCGACAACAAAGCAATACCTTGTGGGCTAAAGTAGCAGAATCCAAGCCGGCGTGGGCCAAAAAGGGCGAACATTTAGGGGCACTGCCGGCTATCAAGCGGCTATGGCCGACCTTGTTTGCCGAGAAGGTAGCAGAGGCAACGGGGAAGAAAGACGGGGCCGCGACCCGCTTCGTCGTTGCCACCCATACGATGGCCTTGGCCGGCAATCTCGAACGTCTGCACAGCGTCTTAACCGAGCCGACCGGCGCTGCCCAGAAAGAAGCGCAGGTAGTGACCGATATAATTCTCAAAAAGACGGATCAGGCTCAAGCCTTGCCGCGCAAACTGGCGTATCTTCGAGATAGCCATGCCGCTCGTGTCCTCGCGGCCCTGGATCGGCTGCGCGATTCGGATGACGATAAAAACGAACTTGCGCGGCTTGAGGCGGGGATCAGGAAACTGCTCGGTCACGACCCCGAAGCCTACTATGCCCTGTTGTTGCTTGACGGCGACCGTATGGGCCGCATCCTGTCTGGTGATGAAGAAAATTGCACCATCAGCTACCGGGAGAGTTTTCATCCTCAAGTACAGGATGGATTTGAGAGGCTGACCGGGTCAAACACGGTGCTCAAGAACTATGGTGCTCAGAAACGAGCGGTCTCACCAAACCGGCATCTCGCCATCTCCGCAGTGCTTAACGATTTCGCTCTGCATGTCGTGCCAGAAGTGGTAGAGCACGAATATCGGGGCCGGTTGCTCTACGCTGGCGGAGACGACGTGATGGCCATGCTACCGGTCGTTGATCTTCTGCCAGCCATGCAGCGCTTGCGCCAAGTCTACAGTGGCGACGCTCTGGAAGATCAACAGACTGATTGGGGCAAGGTGCGGAAGAGTAGGGAACTGGTGTGCAAGGACGGTTTCGCTTGGTTGAAAGGACGGCTCATGCGCATGATGGGTGGTGGAGCCACAGCGAGTTGCGGAGCCGTGATCGCCCACTATCAGGCTCCTCTCGGGGCTGTTATGCGCGAGCTTCGCGCCGCGGAACAACGGGCCAAAAACGAAGGCGGGCGGGACGCCTTCAGCCTTACCGTCATCAAACGCAGTGGCGGCGACCTCCGCCTCACCACCAAGTGGGGGAGGCTGGACAAAGGGGGAAAGCCGGTCGAACTGTTGCAGAAATTCTGTGAATTCCTTGCCAAGCCCACAGTCTCACGGCGGGCCGTGTATCACAGTCTCGTCTGGCTCCGGGACCTGCCCGACAAGGCAGATGCAGAAATGCTGGGACACCTGCTCTGCTACCAACTCGCCCGACAGACGACCGGCGACAAAACTGTTCTCGTCCACCACAACGTACCGGACTTGGCGCGTCGCCTGGCGGAACTCGCCCTCCAACAAACCCACTGCATGAAGGACACGTCGGCACGAGCGTGGCTTGGGGAGTTTCTGAGCGTCGCCGAATTCCTGGCCCGTGAAGTCCGCTGGCCTGCGGCGGAGACGGAGGCGTAATGACCAGGGTGCAACACTTCATTGAACCACTCGACGTTCTCTATCTACGTGGCAACAGGCTGTTCGGTGCTCCCGGCAGCTACGGCGATTTGGTGTTGCCGCCCTGGCCGTCCGTTGCAGCAGGGGCGTTGCGCTCCGCACTGCTTGCCCACAAGGATATTGATGTCTCTCGTTTCGCGCGGGGTTTGATGGATGACCCCGAACTTGGCACGCCGGCTCAGCCGGGGACCTTCAAGCTGACGGCATTTCATTTTGCCTGGCGGGAGGCAAAACGCGCTGAACATATTGAGCCGCTGTTCCAGCCGCCGGCCGATGTGGTCATCGGCAAACGGAATGGCGACGTGGTGGTTCAGACGCTTTCTCCTCATAGCCTGTACGACGGTATCCTGGGCTCACAGGCAACAGCGTCGCTCGCTGTGTTGGCTGAAACGGAGCGCGGCAAGCCGGAAAGCGGATTCTGGCTGACCGCAAGCGGCTGGGAGCGCTATCTTTGTGGGGAGACGATTGATGCGAACACGTCTCTCGTCAGGAGCGAAGAGCTTTGGCGTCAGGAGATGCGTATTGGAATCGGCCTTGATACTTCGCAAGGCCGGGCCGCAGATGGCGCGCTCTTCAGTATGGAAACGGTATCCCTGCGCAAAGCTGAATACCGGAGTAGCGATGGGCGTCAATTTGACGTAGGCTTTCTGGTTGAGACGGACGGGGCACAGTTTCCCGAATCCTTGACGCTTCGTTTTGGTGGCGACGGCAGAGGCGCAGTGGCCAGGCAGGTGAAGGCTAACATCCCGCAGCCGGACTACGACGCCATTGCCCGTGCCGACTGTTGCCGGCTGATACTCACTACACCGGGGATCTTCGCACGAGGCTGGCAACCGACAGGTACGACGGGTGAAGACACAGACCTGCGCTTTGAACTGCATGGTGTCAGGGGCCGGTTGACGTGCGCGGCAGTCCCCCGCGCCGAGGTCATCTCCGGTTTTGATGTGGCAAAAGGAATGCCGAAACCGGCGCAGCGTATGGCACCCACTGGCAGCGTCTATTGGCTGGAAAATTTGGAAACCACAGTGGACGGGCTTCGCAACCTTGCAGCCAAGGGTCTCTGGTCCGGTCCTGAGTATAACGAATCAAGGCGTGCCGAAGGCTTCAATCGAGTGGCTATCGGCGCTTAGTAAAGGAGTAAGGATGTTTGAAAAACGAGCCGCTGTCTTTCTTTACACGGTCAGTCCGGTTCACATGGGGGCCGGCACAGCTACCGGCATTGTGGACAATCCGATTCAGCGCGAGCGCCACACCGGCCATCCTTGCTTTGCAGGGTCTGGCATCAAGGGGGCGGTACGACATAGTTTCACCGCCATTGGCGGAGACAGTACTCTAATTGCCGGTCTGTTCGGCCCGAAATCCACGAACGGCGACCTGCACGCCGGCGCGATCAGTTTCGGCGATGGCCAACTGGTCGCCTTTCCAGTACGCAGCATTCGCTGCGGATTTGTGTACGCTACCTGCCCGCTGGCCTTGGCGCGAACGCAGCGCTTGCTGCAAGTGGCTGGAGTCGAAGTCGATTGGAACATTCCCTCGATGGTTGAAGACGGTCGCTGTTACGTGTCCAATACCGACCTGCTCGCGGATAGCAAACTCTATCTCGAAGCCTTTGAGTATGAGAACGAGGCCGGCACGGAGGCGGCCAACGGGTGGTTGGGTACCCTCGCCAGGGATATTGTCACGCACGCGCTGCCTTCCGGGGAAGGCTATGACTTCTTCCGCAAGAAACTTGAAACCGACTTGGTGGTCCTCTCCGATACGGACTTCACCTATTTTGTGGAACATGCCACCCTGGTTGAACCGCATGTCCGCATTGACGATACAACCGGAACTGCTGCGGACGGCGGCCTGTTCTACACAGAGAACCTGCCGCCGGAATCTCTGTTGATCGCCCCGTTGCTCGTGAGTCGAACGCGGACCGGTACAGAGAACGACCTTGGCGCGCAGGAAGCCTTGCTCAAGATTCGCCATGTCATTGATGGCCAATTGCTACAGATTGGCGGCGACGCCACGACCGGCCGCGGTTTGGTAGTGACGAAAGTGGGAGGATAGAGCGATGCCCACACTGGAGCAGCAGCGGGCGCAGGACGCCTGGGAAAAATGCGCGGCTTACAAAAAGGAACACGTCAACTTGGCGAAGGGCCTGCCAGCGCTCATGATGAACAGCGGCTTGATGCAGACGATAGCGTTTCTGCATGAGAAAAAGGGGCACCACGAGGCGGTTTCCAAACACTTGCGTCAGTGGTTGAAAAGACGCTATCCCCGGCAAATTAAGAGCACCGAATTCGAGCCGTTCATGGAGGCCGTGCTAAGCGCCAAACCTGACGAATTTCGCGCGATCACGACAGAAGCGTTTGCATGGCTCAAGTGGCTGCGGCAAATGTCTGCTGCTCGATTATCGAAGGGAGATTGACATGCCGACCGCCGCAGCGCCCGCCTATCTTGGCAAAACCTTCAAGACCGCAAGCCCTGCTCTGCGGTTTGGGATGTTTCTGGAACTCTGGGGCGTAAATAACAAGACTGAGGAATTGCTTTGGACCACGTATGACATCAATTATCGAGAGGCCGGGCGAGATAAGAAGGAGAGGGAATTTCACGATGAGAACAAGACGCATGCATTAAAAACCGCACGTCATATTACGGATGTTGACAAATCAACCCTGGCTGCCCTGGCATCCCGTCAAAAAAATATTGCCAATACCCTGTCAAAGCAAAATCACCTTACGATACTCGCTCAGTCTATAGCACCGTTCACCACCGGCCTGGGCAACGAACACCCGCTGGAAAACGGTTTCGCCTTTCTGAATCCCTACGGGCTGCCCTATCTGCCAGGCAGCGGGGTCAAGGGAGTCGTGCGACGGGCGGCCCAAGAACTGGCCGAGGGCGAATGGGGCATTTCCGACGGATGGAGTAACAAGGCGGATTATACCATCAAGGTCGGTCACGATGAATCCGTGCCGCTCTCCATGATCGATGTCCTGTTCGGTAGGGAGCCACATCCGGGCGACAGTCATCACGTTCACGGTGCGCTTTCCTTCTGGGATGTCATCCCCCAAATCAAAGGCGGACAGCTAAGCGTCGAAATCATGACGCCGCACCAGACGCATTACTACCAGGAAAAGGAAGGTAAGCGGCCCGCGCCGCCCCACGACTCAGGCAGCCCCAACCCGATTTCCTTCCTCACCGTGCCGCCCGGCTCTGGGTTCACCTTCCATGTCACCTGTGACCGTCGGCATCTGGAACGTCTCGCACCGGCCCTTGTCCAAAACGACGAGTGGAAGGAAGTCCTCAAAGCAGCCTTCGCCCACGCATTTAAATGGCTTGGGTTCGGCGCAAAAACAGCAGTCGGCTATGGGGCAATGGAGCGGGACACCCAGCGTGAGCAGGATGAGATCAAAAAGCAGGAAGAGCGCGAAGCGAAAGAGCGGGAGACCCGTGAACGAGAAGCGATGAGCCCCGTTGAGCGTACGATTCAGGAATCCCTGGATCAACGCACCAATCAGAACGAGCCAAAAATTTCCTCAATCATTCGGGCCATGAAGGATGGCTCCTGGACTGGAGAGGAGAAAATCGAGGTTGCGCGATGGCTTGAAACTGAAATGAGGCGTGAGAAACGATGGAAAGAGTCGAGTCAAAAAAAGAAGCCCAGCAAAGATCGACCTTACCAGGATACGTTACAGGTCCAGAAGTGGCTTGCCGGAGGGTGACAAGTACCGTCGGCTAAGCCGCCACCGCCAAAGAAGAAAGCCAGGCAGGGGTCGCAAACCCGGAAGAAGACATTGACGAGTCCTCAGCACCACTGATAGCAAGTTGATTGTAGGACGCGGGGAAAGGAACCCCTCAGATGACAACCTACACGCTCGATACGCATGAAACCGTGCGGCAATTCGTGGCTGCCGGCATCCCGGACAAGCAAGCCGAAGTCATTGTGGCCGCCCTCAGCCGCTCAGATTCCGAGTTGGCCACCAAAGCCGACCTTGCCGCTGCCGTCGCCGAGTTGAAAGCCGACATGCTCAAGGTTGCTGTCGGCATTGTAATTGCCAATGCCAGCCTGACTATTGCCTTGATAAAACTGCTCTAAAGGAGTTTGAGCGGCGCTATACGGCCATGCCGGACGTGAAGAAGGGAGAATTCATTAACGGAGTGGCATAAAGGAGCCCCGCAGATGACAACCTACACGCTCGACACGCATGAAACGACAGCCTGCTCGCGCAGCGCAGCGCTGACGGCGGTGTCTCGGATGACAACCTAACACCATTGACACGCACGAAACCGTGCGGCAATTCGTGGCTGCCGGCATCCCGGACAAGCAAGCCGAAGTCATTGTGGCCGCCCTCAGCCGCTCAGATTCCGAGTTGGCCACCAAAGCCGACCTCAAGCAGGAAGTGGCTGGTGACATGGCGCGGGTCGTGACCGAGTTGCAAAAAGGACTGGATACAGCCGAGCACGCCGCGTTTATAGCTCGCCTGGAATAGTACGCGCCATAGAATACGTTTCCATCTCTCGGAGGAAGACGCCGATGACGAATGATAACAGAGTGCAAAGAGTACTGGTATTGACCGTTGGGACGGGCAATCCGAATGACCTCGAAGGGTCGTTGTATGCCCCGCTGCAAAAGTCGATTGACATGGGAAGTTGGACGCGGGTGGTACTCTTTCCGTCGCAGGATACGAAAGGGCGCGCCAAAGAGCTTACTAAGAGGTACGCGGGGCACGCCATACAGTTCAAAACATACCCGTTGCCTGAACCAGGGCTGGAGGACGACGCCGACGCCTGCTTTGCTTTTTTCAATAACAAGTTACGTGCCACCCTGAAGGATGTTGAGGCCTCGCGGGTCCTGGTTGACTTCACCCGTGGGACCAAGGCAATGAGCGCCGCGCTGGTGCTCGCCGCGGCCACCCATGATGTGCCGCAATTCCGCTACATCAGCGGGGAGCGGGGCGGACCGGGCGGTACGGTCATAGCCGGCACCGAAAACGTCGGGAATTTCGATACCCAGGCGCTTCACAAACGAAAGGAGATGGATACCGTCCGCTCACTGTTTCAGCATGGTCGTTACACTGCGGTGCTTGATCTCTTGCCGCAGCAGGGATTGCCACCCCCGACAGGGCAGGGCGATGGGACGCTGACGGCCTTACGTCCGTTAGCTGAGTTTTTTGGCGCATGGGACAGGCTCGACTATCAGCGCGCCGCCGATGCAATCCAAGAGCTGCCCAAAAGACGGACCGTTCCGCAGGAATTACGCATTTTTCTGCCGGATGCAGAAGTCAAAAGGTGGGTGCGGAGACTCGCTCGACAACCGGACCGCGACAAGCATAAGCAATTTGCGGCGTGGCTGCGACATGTGATCTGCGACGTGCAGGCGAACGGCGAGCGCCGCCTGCAGAACGGTGAGCTGGAGGATGCACTGATTCGGGCCTATCGGGTGCTTGAGATGCTCGGTCAGATACGACTCTTTGACGTGGGACTCGATTCATCGGCGCTGCCGGAATCCGATCCGCATATTCAAGAGTTCCAGAATTTTTTGCAGAAAAGAAATGAGAGGCCGCTTGCCAGGGCGAAAACGGCCGGGTACCTGGAAGCAACCCGAGAAAAAGCCGCGCTCTTGCTGAAATGGCTGGGTGATCCCTTAGGCGACAAGCTGCTCAAGGCCGCCAAATCGGCCAACCTGGGCAGACGGCGTAATCAAAGCATCCTCAACCATGAATTTGATGCTCAAGCCCCCGACCGTGAGACCTTGAAAAAAATGTATCAGGATGCAGAAAAACTCCTGTTCGATGACGACAGCGCCGCCGCGGAGCGCCTGAAAACGGCTCGCTGGCTGGCCTTCGACGACGCCTCAACGTGAGCCTGTCATGCCGACCCTGTACGTCACCGAACCGGGCGCGGTGGTCCGACGGTCAGCCGGTTCCATTGTGGTCACGCTTGATAAAGACCCCGACGGAGCCGGCCCCCTGCCCGAACGGCGGCAGCGGCTGATTGAGGTCGAACCGTAAGGAAGCAAATTCAATGATACGGTTCCGGCCCTCGCCCCGCTGAAAAGGGGATTGAAACCTGGCTGCCATCCCGTTCGTGCGGCTTCGGGAGGGATTGCCCGAGGGCCTTCTCAACGGCACTGAGAGCTTCGTCAATGCGGTGAAGGCAGCGCAACACGCCGTCGGGCCGCCCGAACTTGTTATTGACCTGACCGACCATCGTATCCGCGCTGGCGGCACGGTGGTGAAGCTACCGCCGGCCCAGCTCGCCTTTCTGGCGTGGCTGGCGCGCCGGCGCGTGCATGGCGAAGAAGGTGTGGCTTGCCCTTCTTGGGGCGCTGAGCCTGAAAAGAACTATCGCGACGAATATATGGCCGAACACCGTGCCATGCGTGGTGAATGGCAACCTTCCTCACTTGGCCTGCCACGGCTGACGTATCTCGCCGAACACCATGACGCATTTGCCGGACGGGACGATGACCACCCCACTAGCAAGCGGCTGGCGGAGGGGATGGATCATGAGTTCTTCACGCAAACCAAGTCGAAGCTGAATGCAAGCCTCAAGCATATTCTCAATCCAGCGCTTGGTAGGACTCGCGCCGCAGCATATGAAATCGTCGCTACGGGACAGCGAGGCTCGCAGCGGTTTGGTCTTGACCTGCCGGCGGCCGCCATACGATTTGATGTCATCGACCCTCCGACTGGGGCGATTCGAGAGACGGCAAGCTTGCCAAATAATTGAAACATGGCGAGGGATGCTATGTTGTCCCTTGAGAGTTGAACAGAAGATCGCGAAACGCGAATTCAGGGAAAGGAAAGACACATATGGGTGCGTTATTGTTAAGGCTAGGAGCCATCGCAGCAGGTGTAGTTACGATTCTCATGGACGGTGACGATATCAACAGTAAAAGGTGGAAAACGAAAGACGGAACGATCATCGAGGAAGACGCCTAAGGTACGTAGTTCGAAGACGAGTATGGAAAGCGTAGGCCGTACTCGTAGCTCTCCGTTTGCGGTGTCTGGAGGAAGCAGCCTGCTAGGAGCGCATCTCGAATGACCGGGAGACCACACGTCGTTTGGATACCTTCCGAGAACTGCGGACGGCTGCTTGACTCTATGACTGAAAAGGAATGAATATTGCGCACTGTTGGAATTCCCGTTGACGGTGAGGTTTCCCGATGCTGAAACCACTGATGCCAAAACGTGATGTATTGCTGCGGAAGCGCGGCCACTTGGCAAACATTGCCGCGCTGCAAACGGACGATAGCCAGAACGTCGTGCCGCTCTGGCTCTCTGCTGTGGAGGATGGCGATGGCCACCGAAATTAACGCGACTTACCGAGTTGTCACGCCGCTATTCTGTGCGGGTGCTAACCCTAAGTGTCCTGAGTTTCGTCTGACTAGCTTCAAGGGCGTTCTGCGCTTCTGGTGGCGCGTGCTGGCGTGGTCGCGATGCGGTGAAAACCTCGACGCCATCCGGAAAGAGGAAGACGCGCTCTTTGGGAGCGCGGGGGGCGGTCAGTCCCGCGTGGCCATGCGCTTGGATGCTGTCCCCAAGCCGGAGACGATACCTGTGAATAATATCCTCAAAGTACCAGGTACGGATCTAACGGTCGGAGAAGGTGCCCGCTATCTGGGCTATGGTGTTATGGAAGCTTTCGCGAGTAAAAAAAAGCATACGGAGAAGGGGCAGCTCACGCGCGCCTGTCTTCGCGCGCCGTTCGACTTCACTGTGTGCATGAGAGTGCCTTCTCAGGACGTGCAGGAGTTGCCGTCGCTCACGGATGCCCTGATCGCGCTCGGCACCCTCGGCGGCATGGGTGCCAAGAGCCGCAAGGGGTACGGTTCGCTAGCGCTTCAGTCCCTCACCGTAGACGGCAAAAAGACATGGAGCACACCGCAGTCCATTAAGGAACTGAAAAGCGAGATCACCCGTCTTCGCCGCGGAAGCAGCGGCGCCCATCTCCCCGAGTTCACAGCGCTGTCCAACAAATCGCGTATCGTGTTGGTATCGACGAGTCTCACGAAAAAGCCCATCGAACTGCTAGACCTGGTTGGCCGCGAAATGCTCAGGTTTCGGAGTTGGGGGCACGGGGGCAAAGTCCTGGGCAGTAAATCGGAATGCAACTTCATGGACGATCACGACCTGATGAAGGACGTTAAGAAGGGTATCCAGCCTCAGTCTCATCCGCGGCGCATCGCCTTTGGACTCCCGCACAACTATGGGAAGTTCGCTGTCGAGCAGGTTGGTCCCTTCGACAAACATCTCGACCGGCGCGGGAGTCCGTTATTTATCCACATCCACGAGTGCGGCGATACCCCAATCGCGGCCCTGTCATTCCTTCCCGCCCGGTTTTTGCCCAAGGGCAAGTCGTACATCTCGGTTGGAGGGATAAAGGTTCAACAAACTCCGGAAGCTAGACTGTATCGCCCCATTCGCGACTTTCTCAACCGCCTTCTTGACCCGAAGCAGCGCAAGGAGCCGTTCACATCCCCCATTGAGGTGCAACCGTGACCATACATCTCGACATCTCCATCGGTCCGGTGCAGAGCTTTGTCGCCCAGTCACGCCGCACCCGTGATCTATGGGGTAGCTCGTACCTATTGTCCTTTCTCTCAGCCCACGCGATGCACGGCGCAGAGAAGGCCGGCGGAAAAATTATTCGTCCGACCGTCGCCAAAGATCCACTCTACCTGTGGGCCAGCGGGAATCGAGAGGGCGAAGCGCCACGGACCGGTTCGGTACCGAACCACTTTGTGGTCGAGGTGGAGGCCCAGGCGGCGCGGCAAGTGGCCGCCGCCGCCGACCGCGCTCTCAAGGATGCCTGGCGGCAAGTGTGTCGCGCCGTCTGGAATCGTTTTGTGGCGCATGTCGCTTCATTCGGGGCCGGAACGGAGGCTATATGGACACGTCAGATCGAGACATTCTGGGAAGTAATGTGGGCCGCAGGGAACCCTGCCGATCAGGGTGGACTGCTGGCGCGCCGCAAACACTGGCGGACGCATCGCCCGCCCACCGAACCGGGTGATAAGTGCGCGGTCATGCACGACCTGCAAGAACTATCGGGATACATCCGCGCGGAGAGCGGCCACCGCCGGGATCAGCAGGACCGGTTCTGGTCCCGTGTGCGTGAGCGTACCGGCAACCTGAATCTGCCGGAGAACGAACGGCTATGCGCCGTCGCGCTCGTGAAGCGGCTCTTTCCGAAGGTAGCGAGCGAGGCGCTGGACTGGAACGTCAATACGTCGCATTGGCCTTCGACAGGCTACCTCGGCGCGTTGCCATGGCTCCGGCGGGTGATTGCCAGTGCGCCAGAACAGGCCCGTCAGTACGCCGAGGCGGTTCGCCAACACGCTTCCGGAGCTCTGACGGGGAGCGGGTCTTCATTCACGGGCCTGGACGTGCCGGCCGCTGGCGATTTTCCGAAGCTTGACGGGAACTACTTGCACTGTGAATTCGTACAGAACGAACGGCAATGTCCCCTGGATGATGCCACGAGCGCCGCGCGGCAGAAACTTGTGAATCTACTGAAGACTATCTACGAGGCCCAGGACAAGACCGGCGAGAAACTGGGGCCACCGCCAACCTTTTATGCGTTGTTACTTGCGGACGGTGACCGCCTGGGACAGATGGTAAACGCCTGGGGCGGAGAGCTAGTCGGAAAAGCGTTGTCGGAATTTACAAACGACGTTCCGAAGATTGTGCAGCGGCATGACGGCGTGACGATCTACGCCGGCGGAGACGATGTGCTAGCCATGCTGCCCGTTCCCAAAGCGTTGGCGTGCGCGTCGCACCTAGCGGATGAGTATACGTCCGCATTTCCACAGGAGGTACGGTCCAAAGCGACCCTCTCTGCGGCGGTCGTGTTCGCCCAGATTCGATTGCCGCTCACCGGCGTGATCGCCGAGGCCCACCGGCTGCTTGACGAAGTTGCCAAAGATGCCAACGGGCGCGATTCACTGGCGGCTGGAGTCCTGAAGCCCGGTGGCCTGAACTGTCAATGGACCACAACCTGGACACGGCAGAAGCCGAGCGACCATGCCGCGCCCGCCCTGGACTTGCTTGCCGGTTTGGTGGGACGCCTCCAGGCCAGCGCCGGAGAACCAGGACTCTCTTCGGCGCTTGTCTATCGCATCCGGGAGATGCTGGCGCGGCTCTGTGGATGGAATCAATGGCAGCCGGGTGATTGGGGCACCGTGCCTGCGGGGCTTGATGTGCGCGCCTTCCTTCGCGCCGAGATTCACCACAGCTTGACGGTGAGGAGGGACGAAGGAGCAGACCTGCACGCTGACGAGTTGGCAGACCTCGTCTGGCAGACATTGAGACCTTCATATGCAAAGACGGTGGCTCCGCCTCCTGACGGCGGCGACGGAATCGCCGAAGCCGGGGTTGATGCGCTCCTGCTTGCGCGCTTCCTCGCTTCCGGCGGACACGAGGAGACGAGCAGATGATCGGCGTTCAGTTTGATCCAGTAGACACTGTATTCTTCCGCGACGGTACGCCGTTTTCAACCGACAATGCATCCCAAGGGGGCGTTGCCAGTTTGTTTCCTCCGCATCCGCTGTCGATCTCCGGCGCGCTCCGTGCGGCGCTTGCACGCTGCAACGGCTGGAACGGGCAGGGCCGATGGCCAGAGGAACTCAACGCAATTCTCGGCGACGGTTCGGAAGACCTAGGGGCGCTTGCCCTGGATGGTCCGTTCGTCCTCCGCAACGGTCAGCCGCTCTTTCGGGCACCACGCCACCTACTCGGTATGAACGATGCCGCTGGCTGGACTCCACGCACGCTCCTTCGCCCCGGCAGAGAAGTCGCATGTGATTTGGCGGACGCCGTGCGACTACCTGAAGCGCCGCAGACCTATGAAAAGCCGGAAGAACTGAAAACGGGCGACGCCTGGTGGCTCACGCGGGCAGGGATGAATGCGGTATTGCGTGGTGAGGTTCCGCCCGCGGCTGAAGTGGTGTCGAGCAAGACACTCTGGACCGACGAGTTGCGTATTGGCCTCGGACGCGACCGGAACACCCGCGCAGCGGTGGAGGGAATGCTCTACAGCGCCAAGCACGTGCGCCTGAATCGTGGTGTGTCGCTTGGCGTGGGCGTCGCCGGCATTCCTGCGGACTGGATGTGGCCCTTTGACGATGTGATCCCGCTGGGGGGCGAAAGTCGTCTCGTGGAGTGCCGGAAATGGGAGGCTGATATGTCATTCGAGACGCCCCAGGCAATCGAAGACTGTAAGCAGGTGACAGTGCTCGCGCTGTCGCCGTTGGATATGGACGCGGCCGCCTACTTGGGTAAGCAGGTCCTGGAGGCTTCCAGCAAGGCCCGCGTCGTTTCTGCCTGTCTGGACCGACCGTTGCGGGTTGGGGGCTGGGACTCCTTCACTCGGCGACCTCTGCCGCTTCAGTCCGTGCTACCCCCCGGCAGCACGCTTTTCTGCGAAACGGAAGATATACGGCGCTTCATCCAAACAATCACGGCGGCCGATGGGCTGCCGCGCTTGGGATCGCGCTGGGAATGGGGCTTTGGCCTCGTAGCCTTGGGCATCTGGCCTGACGAATCGGAGGTGACTGTATGAAGACAGCAATGCTCGGTCTGCTAGCCGAGACTCCAGTCCATCCGGGCTCCGGGCGCGGCATGGGGATCGTGGACCTGCCGGTAACGCGCGAGGTGTCCACGGACTATCCGGTGCTGGTTGGATCGAGCCTGAAAGGTGCGTTGCGGGACAAGGCGGAGACGCTCGCCAAGGACAGGACCGAAGCAGCTCTCGACGCTCAGCAACACTTTGGAAAACCGGATCAGGCGGGTGATCTGCTGGTCTCGGACGGGCGGTTGCTGCTCCTGCCCGTGCGGAGCCTGACGGCATCGTTCCGCTGGGCGACCTGCCCGCATCTTATTGAGCGCTACTGCCGCGATCTTGCCCGGGCTGGCATGGCGCCGTGCCCAACGATGCCAGCTCTAAGAAGTCTGAAAAGTCGCCAATGCTTCGCAGCGGGCGGCGGTCGCCTATTCCTGGAAGAGCGGCAATTCACCATCGCCGGGAAACCTGGAGACGATCTGGTGGAAGCCATCCAGCCGCTCATTCTGCACGAAGAGACTCGGCAGCGCCTAGACGCCCAGATTGTCGTGCTGCACGACGATGACTTCGCTTGGTTCGCCCGCTACGGCTTGCCCATACAGGCGCGCAATGTGCTGGAGGACGGCACCAAGAAGAGCCAGAACCTGTGGTACGAGGAAACGCTGCCCCCGGATACGGTCATGCACGCGCTCGTCATGGGTCGCAGAGACGAAGCCCTCGACACACTCGGTGTGCTATTTCCGGCAGACGATCCGTACTTGCAGACGGGTGGCAACGAAACGGTAGGCCAAGGATGGTTCGCCGTCAGCGTGCGTCGCAGCAATGCCGGAGGTGCATCGTGAGGACCCTGGAGCAGCAACGCGCGGAGAATGCTCTGTCGCGTGTAAACGAATTGAAGGACTGCCTCGACGACGAGTTCAAGAAGCGGTACCGCGCCTATGTGGATCGTCTAGGACCGACCATCGTAATGAATGGTTTGGGGCAAGCGCTGGCGACGGAGTTGGCTGCCGCAGGGCCGCGTAAGAGCGCCAGCGAGAAGGCGCACCACGAAGTGTACATTAGCCTTCAGCGTTGGCTCTGCCGAAAGGACGGGGGCGTGTATTCGTCGGGTGGTGATCTGCTTCAATCCATCACCAAGAACGACGAGCAGAATTATCTGTATGCCCAAGCGGAATCGCTGGCATGGCTCGAATGGCACAAGAAGTTCTGTCGGGCGTCGTTTCCGAAGGGTGAAGGTGATTGACATGTCCCGCCCGTTCTACAAAGCAGATGCCCTAGAGTCACTGGAGCCGAGCAAAGGCCACGCTGGCCTATGGTTCGACAAGTTCTGCGACCAGTGGCACGTCAACGGTCATACGTGGACGATGAAAACGCCACACGACTTCGGGGACAAGAGCCCGAAGCTGGAGTGGCTCCGGACCCTCGCTGGCGCCGACATCGGTACCGGCGACCAGATCGAGAAATTTGTGTCGCGGCTGGTATGTATGATCCACCGGCGCGGCGGCCGCTTCTTCGTATTCACGACCGAGTCCCGTTTCGTCACCGGGCTCGGTAGGAGCCACCCCGTCGAGAACGGCTTTGCCTGGCACCCCACATTAGGAACGCCTTACCTGCCTGGCAGCTCTGTCAAGGGGCTGGTTCGTGCGTGGGCGAAGACACATGCAGACCCCACCCCCGATTGGGAGACTCTGGCCCACCTGCTTGGAAAGGCCGGGAAGGACGGAAAAGTGGGGAGCGTATGTTTCCTGGATGCCGTACCGGTTGCTCCCGTGCAACTCGAAGCCGATGTGATGACGCCTCACTATGCCGGCTGGAGTGCTGCGGATCCGCCGGGCGACTGGAAATCCCCAACACCCATTCCGTTCCTGACCACAGCTATAAAGACGGCGTTCTTGTTCGGATTCATCCCGTGTCGTCCGGTCGCGCCCGCCGACTTGGATACCGTTTCGACTTGGCTGGGCGACGCTTTGAAGTGGGTGGGAGGTGGCGCGAAGACCGCGGTCGGGTACGGCCGTTTCCGCCATGACGACGAACAGACCAAGCGTTGGTCGCAGCAGATGCAGAACGAAGACCAACAGCGTCGAGAGGCGCATGAGTGGCAGGAAGCGATAAAAAGCCCGGCAGGGCGGTGGCGTATAAAACTCCGGGGATTGTCCGAGACCGATGTCCTCGAACAAGTACGAATCAATTTGGAGAAGACACCTCTGGAAGATGCCGGTGATCGGCTAGCCTTCGCCCAAGCCGTGCGTTCTCTGGACCTGTTCCAATACTGGCGTAAGGGCAGACCACGCGATTCAGACACTCATGTCGGAAAGAATAAGCTCAAAGAGCGGGCGCGTCTGATCGCCAAGACACTAGAAGAGAGCCGCCCGGAATAGCCCCGGCATCTGGAAGAGGAGGCTCGGCAATGACGACCTACACTATCGACACGCATGAAACTTCAAACCTGGTTTCGATGCAGACATCCAGATACTCTTCGGCAATGACGACCTACACTATCGACACGCATGAAACCGTGCGGCAATTTGTGGTAGCCTGCATCTCTGACAAGCAGGCCGAAGTCATTGTCGCCGCTCTCAGCCACTCCGATACGGAGCTTGCGACCAGAGCCGACCTCAAGAAAGAAGTCGCGGAGGTCCTAAGTCTGTAGACAGACCGTCGGTACGGTCGCAAGTCAGTTTCACACCAAGGGCCCCCGCAGGCGAAGAGGCAGACCGCATCAAAGACACGATTCGGAAGCTCAAAGGAAAAGGCGATGTGAGCCAGATGGAAGAGATTGTTGAGCGCATCGAAAGACTCTCCGACCCGGCTGCTCGCCGCGCCTGCGTAGAACAACTTCGAGAATGGCTGAAGATGGGAGGCAAGAAGAGTTTGTGGAAGGATAAAAAGCACGCAAACACCGAGTGGCGTAAGAAGCTCGATCACCTGCTTGAGTAATGGCTAGTCGAGAAGAGAAAGACAATAACAATAAATGCATGGCCGGCACCATTTATGGAGAGCTGGTTGAGGAATGCGGGAGAAATATGAAGATCGTATACTCTCGTGATGTAGATGTACTCACTATTCAGTTGAGCGGGGGCCAACCCTCCGACTCCACAGATATGGCTGGGGGATTATCGTGCACCTATCCGAAAATGGACGACCTCTAGAAATCGAGATACTTGCCGTCTCCACGATTATCGACAGCAAAGGGGTTGAGGTCTCTCTGGAGGCCCTGTTCTCCGCTGTTTGACAGGACTCGGGCGGAAAACGCTGAAGACATTGACGAGTCCTCAGCACCACTGATAGCAAGTTGATTGTAGGACGCGGGGAAAGGAACCCCTCAGATGACAACCTACACGCTCGATACGCATGAAACCGTGCGGCAATTCGTGGCTGCCGGCATCCCGGACAAGCAAGCCGAAGTCATTGTGGCCGCCCTCAGCCGCTCAGATTCCGAGCTGGCTACCAAAGCCGACCTCAAGCAGGAAGTGGCCGCGGTCCGGGCCGACCTTGACGCCCTGCGGTCCGATGTGAAGATCGAAATCAGTGCTGCCATCAACAAGATGTTGCTCGCTCAAATCGCCGTCGCCGGTTTGCTGTTCGCCGCCCTCAAGTTGTTTTAGGCGGCAGGTCCCTCTCATTCTCCTTCAAAACTGGCGATATACCATAGCGGTTGCTCATGCACGGAAAACCCCACACTTTATTTTGTACGGCCGAGCACGCCGCATTTGTGGCTCAATTGGGCTAGTGTATACACAATAAAGGAGCGGTCATATGGCACATTTGTTTATCACCACTGTTGGCACCTCTCTGCTCACCAACCGAGAAGATCGCCCTTGGACAGGATGGAACGGACGGGCGGGGGACCCGCTACCAGAAGCAGAAGGCGTAGATGGGTGGCTAGCTAATGCTGATGTGGGCAAAGCCAGCGCCGAGACCAACACCTTGCAGGCCGTTGGAATCCAAGACTCAGATCAGGTGCTTTTCCTGCATTCCGACACACCGGAAGGCCGCTTCTGTTCCGAGAGGCTGCAACATTTCTATGTCAACGTGATACGTTGTCGTAAAGTCACCGGTCGTTCGCTGACTGCGTTAGGCTATTCCCACGCTAGCTTCTCGCAAAAAGGATTGAAGGTCCTTGTCCAAGAGGCCATTAGCGCCGTGAATCAAGCACGAAATGAAGCCCTCCAGCCAGTATTTTGTGCTACGGGCGGATTCAAAGCCGAAATTGCCTTTCTCAACTTATTGGGTGCTCTGCTCGAGGTCGAGGTGAATTATATTCATGAGCAGTTTCGAGAAATTGTTCGCTTGCCTCGTTTGCCATTGAATTGGGATACGGGATGGGTTCTGCAACGACAGGATTTTTTTGATTGGATCGATGAAGAGCCGCGTCCGAGCGAGGCGGTGGAGAGCCGATTGAAGGCATCTCCAGAAATTCGACCGCTCATCGAAGATGCTTCGGACGGCTGCTCGTATCTCAATGCCGCGGGTGATTTGCTATTTAAGGTTGCCAAAGAACAATTGAGCCTTGGCCCCCGCGCGACTTGGCCCGATGCAGTGACTAGTACACCAGCCGAAAAGAACGGCCTCTCCGATGAGGAGCACGACCGTCCGAAAGGTTGGGAGAGATTCGTCTCTCGCCTTTGTCAGATCGATGCGGTGAGCCGGGTCTCATATGATAAGGCTGCCTTTGGTGGTCCGACGGTCAAAGTGCTCGACGGAGACAACGGCATTATCGCCGTGCGATACGGCAAGGACAAGAAGTCGTTATTGCCCTTACGCGTTGAGACATCCGCTCGCGGGACGGCTCAAACGGAATTAGTTAAGGAGTACATTGCGCGCCGTAAGTAATCGCGCCCGGCAGATGAGCGGCTGAAGGTGAGAGGAAGCCTGCTGTTTCCCGTGAAGTAATGTCATGCCGACCCTGTACGTCACAGAACCGGGCGCGGTGGTGCGGCGGTCAGCCGGTTCCATTGTGGTCACGCTTGATAAAGACCCCGACGGAGCCGGCCCCTTGCCTGAGCGCCGGCACCGTCTGATTGAGGTCGAACCGCACCGGCTGGAACTCATCTCCCTGGTGGGCCGGGTTCATATCACCTCGGACGCAACGCAGCTTTGCCTGGAGCAAGGCATTGCGGTCGCGTGGTTCCGGGCCAACGGCGACTTCGTGGGCCGCCTCGTTCCCGAGCTGTCACGCACGGCTGACCTCCGTCTGGCACAGTTCCGCATGGTCACAGACGAGCAACAGGCCCTTCCGCTTGCCCAGACTTTTATCTCAGCCAAGCTGCACAATGCCGCTGGTGTACTGACGGCTCTGCGCTCCAATCGTCGTGGCGAGCCGGCCCTGGGACGAGCAATTAGCGAAATCAAGTTGATGACGGAGACGCTCTCACAGGCGTCCAGCCGGGACGCGCTGATGGGCTTCGAGGGTGACGCGGCACGGCGTTACTTTTCGGGGCTGCGGCTCGGGTTTACCGGTGACATTGACTTTACGGGCCGCGCCCGCCGGCCGCCGCCGGACCCGGCCAATGCCTTGCTGTCCTTCGGCTATGTGCTGCTGGCCAACGCTCTGTCCAGCCTGCTGGAAGCGCGCGGTTTCGATCCTTACCTTGGCTTCATGCACACGGTCCGTTCCGGTCGTCCGAGTCTGGCGCTTGACCTGCTGGAGGAGTTGCGCCATCCGGTCGTTGATCGTTTTGTGTTGCGGGTTTGTAATTTGCGCCAACTGCGTCCCGAACATTTCGAGTCCGATGCAGAGCGGGGTGGGGTGCGTCTTACCCGCGATGGCATGCGAACCTTCTTCCGTGCCTGGGAGGCGTTTATGGATGCGCCCCTGCCAGGGGTTGAGGAGGAAATTGCACCGGAGGATTTGCTCCGCCGTCAAGCCGACCGTCTGGCTGACCATGTGCGTGGTCGTGAGCCGTACTGTCCATTGCTTTTAGGCCAGTCGTGAGGAGAGAGACTGATGCTTCGCTTTGTCGTGTGTTATGACATTACCAGTGACCAGCGCCGCCGTAAGGTGGCTGAATGCCTGGATGTGTATGGGGACCGGGTGCAGGACAGTGTCTTCGAGATGCGGGTTGACCGCGCGCTTTTTGACACCTGCCTGTCTGCGCTATCGGCTCTTATTGACCCGACCGAAGACACGGTGGCCGTCTATCGGCTGTGTGCCGCCTGCGAGAAGGAGCGGTTCTATCTTGGCGCGGGCGAAAAGGCCGAGCGCGTTGGCGAAGAGGATGTTTTCATTGCATGAGCGGCTATCGTAACCTGTAGCGGCGCTGAAAACCCGGCTGGGTTACGAAACGTTCAAGCTCTTTGACATTGCTGGATTTTCGTGCTACTTATTACCTGACGAACCGCCCTGCTTGGCGGGACGGTTCGCCTCAATCCACTAGGTTACGATAAATGCCTAGATAAACCCTTGTCAGATCAACAAAAATCCGATATAGGGCTCTGACCTCAGCCCCGCTGAAAAGGGGATTGAAACAAGCGAACCTTACGCAGGGTAGACGCTAGAGACGGATGCTCTGACCTCAGCCCCGCTGAAAAGGGGATTGAAACGCTGATCTAGTTTCCCCTAAGGAGTTTGGAGTGACTATGCGCTCTGACCTCAGCCCCGCTGAAAAGGGGATTGAAACACCTGCTGCCAGCTGCAGACTCCGTGCGGGGCTGTGAGATCGGCTCTGACCTCAGCCCCGCTGAAAAGGGGATTGAAACCATCAGGATTCTTTCCGCAACCGCTTGCGCGCTTTGCGGATGCTCTGACCTCAGCCCCGCTGAAAAGGGGATTGAAACAAAAGAAACGGTCTTTGACAAAGCTCAACGGGGCACCGCTCTGACCTCAGCCCCGCTGAAAAGGGGATTGAAACTTCCAATACGGCCGCCGGTGAAAAAAATTAGCCATCGGCTCTGACCTCAGCCCCGCTGAAAAGGGGATTGAAACCATCTTGACCTCCATCAGCGATGGTCTAGTTTGGCTCATGCTCTGACCTCAGCCCCGCTGAAAAGGGGATTGAAACCCTTTCGAGACTGTGAGTTGTGAGCCTGGACAATTGATGTCCAGGCTCTGACCTCAGCCCCGCTGAAAAGGGGATTGAAACCAGCAATGACATGACACTGGAGCTTAGCGCCAACGGCTTTCGCTCTGACCTCAGCCCCGCTGAAAAGGGGATTGAAACGAAAGCTGGCTGGCAATAGCCGTCAGCATCTTAGGATCGCTCTGACCTCAGCCCCGCTGAAAAGGGGATTGAAACGCCGATGACGGGAATTTAATCTTTGCTGACCGTCTCGGTGCTCTGACCTCAGCCCCGCTGAAAAGGGGATTGAAACAAGACGTTCCAGCCTGAGCTGGACTTCACGATCTGGGCACGCTCTGACCTCAGCCCCGCTGAAAAGGGGATTGAAACCGGCAAATGTCTTTCACCGCCTGCCGGGAACGGGGCGGGCGCTCTGACCTCAGCCCCGCTGAAAAGGGGATTGAAACTCACAACCCTCTTCCGGCACGTGACCAACTGTATCAGTTGGCTCTGACCTCAGCCCCGCTGAAAAGGGGATTGAAACCCCGCGGGAGAGATCCACGCCCCAAAAAGTCTGCGGCTTGGGCTCTGACCTCAGCCCCGCTGAAAAGGGGATTGAAACCTCGGGTGAGGAAGACGTTCCATCCTGAGCTGGATTTCAGCTCTGACCTCAGCCCCGCTGAAAAGGGGATTGAAACCTTTAACCTTTTTAAGGATAGGAACGAGGTTCTCGATGCAGCTCTGACCTCAGCCCCGCTGAAAAGGGGATTGAAACACCGATCTCTTGGAGCAGGGCCCCGGCCCTGGCAATGGCGCTCTGACCTCAGCCCCGCTGAAAAGGGGATTGAAACGAGAAGCAACAACTTGATTGTTACCGAGACGGTCAGCAAAAAGCTCTGACCTCAGCCCCGCTGAAAAGGGGATTGAAACAGAGGAATCTGATCCTTTGCCACTGCTTTCTTCAGGGTAGGCTCTGACCTCAGCCCCGCTGAAAAGGGGATTGAAACTCCTCTGTTTATTGACTTCAAAAACGGACCGAGATGGGGCTCTGACCTCAGCCCCGCTGAAAAGGGGATTGAAACGGATTGAATGGCATCTTTATAACATCTTGTATGGAGATGGGCTCTGACCTCAGCCCCGCTGAAAAGGGGATTGAAACTCTTCCGGCCCCACATGGGTGAGAACCGGAGTGTCATCCGGCTCTGACCTCAGCCCCGCTGAAAAGGGGATTGAAACGGATTGAATGGCATCTTTATAACATCTTGTATGGAGATGGGCTCTGACCTCAGCCCCGCTGAAAAGGGGATTGAAACTCTTCCGGCCCCACATGGGTGAGAACCGGAGTGTCATCCGGCTCTGACCTCAGCCCCGCTGAAAAGGGGATTGAAACAGGATAGCCCGATATCGGGCTATCCTAGAGGCCGGATATCGCTCTGACCTCAGCCCCGCTGAAAAGGGGATTGAAACCCCACTTTTTGCACTCTGGTGGTCGCAAGCAACGCAGTCGGCTCTGACCTCAGCCCCGCTGAAAAGGGGATTGAAACTTAAGATGTCGTTTTTGGTCACACGAATAGTAATTTCTTGCTCTGACCTCAGCCCCGCTGAAAAGGGGATTGAAACTCATGAGCGGAATAGCATCAAGAACAGCGGGAGACCCGCTCTGACCTCAGCCCCGCTGAAAAGGGGATTGAAACCCGACGCTGGCCTAGCTGTGGAAAGGTACCGAGTACAACACCACTGCTCACCCCGAAGATTGTCGCTACGCCAAACCCCATCAAAACACGTCCGAGGCTTCTGCTCACATTTGTGAATAAAACTCCAGAATCTGCTAAAACGAACACTGTACCAGCCAGTGTTGAAGGGGCAGGCAAAAGAGTATTGTTGACCATGCCAGTGCGTGATAACCCCTCCCAGACGACGAGAATCAGTCCGACAGGCCATAACGCGTCTACTGTCCGGTAGGTATACCGTAGGGTTTTCTTCAATGCATCCCGTGCCATGTTTCGGTCAGATTGGGCGAAGGGTGCTCTTGGTACCCTCAGGGATTGAGTTCCTGAGAATGGCCTTACTTCTTCGCCTCCAAAACATATATGCTCGCGGGTTTATAGGGGCTTGAGACGAGAGCATGATACGCTATTTCAGCATACCGCTGGTCGATATGATTTGCCATATTGAGCTGTTTGCGAATCAAGCCCTGTTCGAAAATAAAATTTGCTGCTTCCTGCATTCCAGCAATGAGCGCGGGGGTGAACGTGATGCTCACATCCTTGATGGTTTTTGCTTTGAGGTTGGGTTCAACAGATGCTGCAAGTGCAAGAACATCATGGCTAAACGTCAGTTGTGAGGCTTGCAAAAACCAATCGTTCGCCCGCTCCACGTGGTGCGCGTAGTAGAAAACAGCTTCATGAAAAGCTTTTAGAAATTGGACCGGAGCCTCTGGGTGGGTACTGATATATGGCTTAGACATAACGATGACCGAAGTTACCGTTCCGAGGTGCAGCATCCGGGCAGTGTTATTCGTCTCAAGTATAGCGACCATTGGATCAAAGCCGGCCAAGGCATCAATCTCTCCCCAACTGGAGGAGGTGCCCTGCTGAATGATGCCGGTTTGCTCAGTAATGTCCAAATTGATAGCCTCAATCTCGGTTTGTACTTCTAGACCTGCATCAGCAATGGCTTTGAAGGCGATACGCTGAGCAGCCGCACCGAATGGCATCGCAATCGTTTTCCCTTTTAGGGCTGCAACCATTTTGATAGGGGAGTCTGGTGGGACATAAATTGCGACACGGTTAAACATCAGTCGTCCAATGATAACCCAGTCTGGACTCCGTGCTAAAAGGGCTGCAGCTGGTTGGTCTGCTGTAAATATCACATCAACTTCCCCCGCGAGGGCAGCTTCATTAAGTGGGGCGCCATAGGAAACCCCAATAAAATTTCCTCTCAGGCTATGCTTCTCAAGCGCATTAGTTTGTTTGAGCGTTTGCGTGATTTGCCCTTGGGTTGCCCAGGTCGTTTGCCAGCCTATCCGGATAGATGTCGGCTCACTTGCAGAAACAGAACTGGCCCTACGAGTCTCCAAGATCATGGCACTCATCACGATGAAAGAAAGGAACAAGCGAAGAAACAAGCGGTAATCCATCAATATAAGACTTTCCTCTTCAGCACTTGGTTAAAGTGAGATGTGTCAAAAAATTGAGGAGACGTCAGGGACTTATCGGAATTATCGGTATTATTTGACACTGTAGCAAGAGCCACCCCCTAGCGTTTGTGGTGGTAGGCGTGGTCTTGGCGATCTTGAGCGGTCGTGCGAAGGTCTCGAGTATCTTTCGGTATATCTGGAACGAGCATGTCCCAATAATCGTTAGGAATTGAAGAGTGGACTCCACCGGGAGAGAATCCCGGTTGTACAACCCTCGAAAGGAAGGAATCCACAAATGCAGAAGACACCAGTAGAGAAGGAAAAGCAAGGCGAGTTGCTGTCCGTACTCGCGACCCTGGATGCCCAGGCCCTCCAAGGCCTGCTGCTGGAACGGGCCAAGCAAGCGGCCCTGGCAATGGCGGTAGCGCTGTTAGAACAGGACGCGGAGGCGTTATGTGGCCCCCGCTACGCCCGCAAAGGGGAGCAGGACTGCCATCGGGGTGGGAGCGAGCGGAGTTCGGTGATCCTGGAGGGAGCGCGGTATGCAGTCCGTCGCCCGCGCGTGCGCAAGGAGAACGTCGTCTGGAGACATCTTCTCCAGGATCTCTGCCCGTCGCCCGCGCGTGCGCAAGGAGAACCGTAAGTGCCAAGACCATCGCCGGCAGACGTAGCCGTCGCCCGCGCGTGCGCAAGGAGAACCCTTGGGGAATTTCTAGGAAATAAATTTAAGGACCGTCGCCCGCGCGTGCGCAAGGAGAACCGGGAGGTGGGCTTACCCCCGTTCGCCAAGCTCCAAGCTCAGGACTTGTTGGACGAACAGATGCGCTAACGGCTGGTCCTGGGGGTGAGCAGCCGTAACTACGAGCAGGTGATCGACGGGTACACACAGAAGCTAGGGGTGTCGCGCTCGTCGGTGTCCCGCGCCTTTATCCGGGCCAGCCAGAAAGATCTCGATCGAATCAATGAAGGCCCGCTGGGCGGGGAGAGGTTTGTGGCGCTAATGATCGACGGACTGGAGATTGGGGGTCGCACGGTGGTCGCGGCGTTAGGCATTACCGCCGACATGGTCAAAGTCCCCCTCGGCTTACGCGAAGGCAATACCGAAAATAGTGAGGTAGTGCGGGACTTATTGGCCTCGATCCAGGAGCGGGGCTTTACCCTGCACTGCGAGCGCTTACTGGCGGTCATTGATGGAGCCAAGGCGCTCCGCAAAGCCCTCACGCAGGTCTTTGGGGACCGGGTCCTGATCCACCGCTGCTGGCTGCATAAGCTACGCAATCTGCGCAGCTATGTCCCTGAACGGGCTTACGGCTCGTTGCACTGGCGGCTGAAGAAACTCATGAGCCTCAACTCTCAGGCCGCGGCTCGGCGAGAACTCGCGACGCTACGGGATTGGCTGGCCGCCCTCTCGGCAGAGGCCGCCGCGTCGATAGAAGAAGTCGGGGAGGAACTGCTGACGCTCCACGGCCTGGGCATCACAGGCGAACTGCGCAAGAGCCTCGCCTCCACCAACCTCATCGAGTCCCTCTTCTCCGTGGTCCGCGAGAAGATCCAGCGTGTCAAGAATTGGCAAGGGCGGCGGTCCAATCAGATCCTGCGCTGGATGGCGTCGGCGATTAGCGCCCATCGTCAGAAGATGCGGCGCGTGCGGGGGATGGCGCAGGCGGCCGCCTTGATTGCCGCGCTTGGCCCCCGACCCCTTGCCGCCAGTGCGGCCTGAGGTTATGAGATGACTTCGGCCACTCTCTCAAACTCTAACGGAGCATGGGACAATCTCGCCGGAACCGCCTGGGGTGGTTGCGCGAGCTCCTGCACCAACCTCAAGCTCAAGCCGTGTCACGCGCACACTTGCCCCGGCTGTTGGCCCGTCTGGATTGGCAAGAGCTGAACACGCTGATTGAGCAGCATTTTGGCGTGCTACCAGGTCCTCCACATACTGCTTCTTGGTAATCATGCCCAGACCATGCCACTTTTCGCCCTCAAGCGTAAGTCCTGTTCAATTTTCTTCTCCTGAGTAGTCCTAATCCCACAGTATTCCGGCATTCCGTTTGGCCTTGCTCATCACTCTTTTTTTACATAGTCTACCGGGAGCCACATGGAATTTTTCGCTATTCATACCCAGCAGCGGCACGGGTAGCTACGGAGCCGTCACCACTGCCTTCAACACTGTGGGAAGAGAGTGATATGCTTGAGCAATTCACCACCCTTATTGAACGCGTCAGAGTGATTTTTTATCACGATGAAATATTATTGGATGCCTAGGCTCAGGACTCATAACCAGAAGATAACGGTAGCGGCCAGACAGATGGCACTGAAGAACGTATGGGCACAGCGGTCATAGCGGGTAGCGATGCGGCGCCAGTCCTTGAGCCGACCAAACATGCGTTCAATGCGATTGCGTTGCTTGTAGAGCTCGGCATCGTAGGAGACCGGCTGTTTGCGGTTGGCCCGACCCGGGATGCAGGGCGTGATCGCCCGCTGGGCCAAGGCACCGTATTTCCCGGGAGACCTCTAACCCACTAACGGAATTATCCCAATGAAAGAAATCAATACCACCTCCCCAAGCGCCCCGACCACGGATCTTCTTGAGTCACACGAATTAGAGAGAAAAGATTTTGTCAGTGATGAAGAATACCAATTACACTGTCTTCGGCATTCCTGTGCTCATGTGCTTGCACAAGCGGTGCTTCATCTTTTTCCATCAAGCCGGCTCGGTGTTGGTCCGGCAATAGAAAACGGTTTCTATTATGACATTGAAACTCCACAGCCTTTGTCCGACGATGATCTAGCCAAGATTGAAGCACAGATGAAGGAGAGCATTGGGGCTAGCCACCCCTTTGTCCATGAGAAATGGTCTCGAAAAGAAGCTGAGGAATATTTCACTAAACAGAATCAGACGTTCAAGGTCGAGATCATGAGAAGTCTTGGTCTTGATTCGTATTCTATCTATAAGCAAGGTGATTTTGTCGACCTGTGTCGAGGTCCGCATGTCCAAGCAACCGGACGGTTATCCCATTTTAAATTGTTAAAGATTTCTGGTGCATACTGGAGAGGAGACGCCAATAACTCTCAGATGCAGCGGATTTACGGTACTGTCTGGCAAACAGAACAAGATTTGCAAGATTATCTCAAACGTCTTGAGGAAGCGGAGAAGAGAGACCATCGAAAAATTGGTCAAGAGATGGAACTTTTTGCGCTGTTCCCCTTCAGCCCTGGCTCCCCAGTCCTTTTGCCTAATGGCTTAACAATCTACAAGATTTTACAAGACCGTATGGGCAAGCTCCTCAAAGCTGAGGGCTACCAAGAAGTTCGTGGGCCGGTACTGTGTCATCAAAGCTTATGGGAAACATCTGGGCATTGGGAAAAATTCAAAGACAACATGTTCTTGATCGATCAAGAGGATAGTGCTTATGGTCTCAAGCCGATGAACTGTCCTGTCCACATGATGATCTTCAAGATGAAGACCAAGAGCTATCGAGAGCTCCCGTTTCGCATCCATGATGAGAGCACTTTACATCGAAACGAGCTATCTGGAACCTTGTCCGGTCTCGCGCGTTTACGCATGTTTCACCAGGATGACACACATATCTTTGTCACCAAAGAACAAGTGCCTACTGAGATAGAACGGCTTCTCAAAATGGTTGATCGTGTTTATTCGACCTTTGATCTCGAATATACTTGTAAATTATCGACCCGACCTGAGAATTTCATGGGAGACCAGAAGCTGTGGGATATGGCTGAGACAACGCTCCAAGCACTATTAGGAGGCATGAAGATTCCCTACCAAGTTGATAAGGGTGGGGGGGCCTTCTACGGTCCCAAAATCGATATTGATGTGAAGGACACGCTTGGGCGGGCATGGCAATTAGCCACGACTCAGGTTGATTTTCAGATGCCACAACGCTTTGACCTGAAATACGCTGACAAAGATGGCTCTCTGCAGACGCCCGTCGTCATCCATTCTGCAATTTATGGAGCGATCGAACGTTTTATGGCCCTCCTCATCGAAAATTGTGCCGGGCGTTTCCCAACCTGGCTCTCTCCTGAACAAGTGAGAATTCTTCCTATCAGTGATCGCTTTCAGGAGTACGGAGAAGAGATATGTCAGCTTCTCCTGAAGCACGGTTTTCGTGCGACCTTAGACAGGAGTTCTGAGCCTCTCCCAGCGAAGATTCATAGAGCGTACCCTTATCGTATTCCGTATCTTCTCATTGTCGGAGCCAAAGAAATTGAGAACAAAACCGTGTCTGTTCGGAAAAGGGAGCCTGGGAAGAATGACGTTCTCGCCATTGAACAATTTATTGCTCAATTACAGAGGGAAAACGAATTAGGCTTTGATTAAGCTTCTCAACAGTCAGAAGAGAGAGAACATAATGTGCAACTCTGGTTGGAGCTGAGCGAGGAGAGGCCATCCAGGGGGCGTAGCGGAAGCGCTGCCCACGCTGGGCAAACCAGGTACGGTCGAGCGGCGGCTCCAACGCTTTGTCGCCAACCCGCGGCTCTATTGGCAAGTCGGCGCCCAGGGCTTGGCAGATTGGATTCTGCGCAGCCTCCGGCCCCCAGCCCCCTCGTGCTGCTGGTTGACGAAACCAGCCTGCAAGCCCATCTCAAGGTCATGGTCGTTAGCCTGGCCTATCGCGGGCGCGCCCTGCCGCTGGCCTGGTGGTGTTATCGCAACGAGGCCTGGCCGATGGGCCAAGTCCCCTTGACTACTACCTTGCTGCGCCAGATCGCCCCTCATGTGCCTCCGGCCTGTCCGGTCTTGGTCCAGGCCGACCGTGGTATTGGCTGTAGCCCTGGCTTGTTGACCGCCATTGAAGCCTTGGGTTGGTACTTCTTGGTGCGGGTTCAGCGCACCCTGCACCCCAGGTCGACGGCCAGGAGATCGAGTTCCGCACGCTGGTCCCCAAGCCAGGCATGCGCTGGACGGGCGCTGTCCTGGCGTTTAAGAAAAGTGGCTGGCGCCCCTGTTGGGCCATAGGGCACTGGCAAGGCCGCTCTAAAGAACTGTGGCTGTTGCTGACCAATTGGCCCCACGCCCGCGCCTCGTGGTATAGCCTGCGCATGTGGGAAGAGGCCGCCTTTCGCGACCTGAAGTCGGGCGGCTGGCAGTGGCAGCGCTCCCAGATTCGCTCGCCCGCCCATGCCAATCGCTTGTGGCTCGTCCTGGCCCTGGCTTCGGCCTGGATCAGTAGCTTGGGCACCTAGGTCATTCGCCACAAAGACCTCCGCCGCGAATTCTCCTACGGCAAACGCTGGCGCCATAGTGTGTTCCGACCCTAGCCCCGCTGAAAAGGGGATTGAAACCTGGGGAACACCGCATTGTGTTCCTTGTCAGCGATGGGCGGATCGACTTTCTTCAGGCGCGCTATCATTACTAGAAACTATCCCCTCCATGTCTGATGGGCGATCTGTAGGCCGCCGACCCTGAGCAGAAGGGGCATCTATTCTCTTTATGAGATAGGTTCTACGTACTCTATGACCCTTAAAAGTTTATGGGCTATAACGACCAGACATTCAAAATACCAAAGCAATCCGACGATTATTCAGAATGCTCTGAATTCGTCACTTCATCAATTGAATCGATAATCAGAGATGCAATCGGAGCGGAGAAAAACAAAATCTTTATCAATACAAATCTAAAGCGCGGCCTTCCGATGGAGAACATCAACAAGGTAGCAGGTCCGTTTGTGGAGGCTTGGGCAGCGGAGATGTTCTACGATGCTCTCGAAGACAAGAGTAACCAATACCATCTTATCAATGTTCAGGCTGTCGAACGGCTCCACATGGCCGACATCATTCTTCAATTCAAGAAGAAGCGCAAAGTTGAGTCTGGCATTACCGCTGAGATTGACGTGAAGGCCACGGCGGAGGATATCGCGTCAAGCGGGAAGTCTCCGAACATTACATCGTATGCACGGATTCGTACTGCGTACGTGGAAGACCCTGATTACCTATTTGTCGTTCTCTCGCTTAAACACCGAGTTTACTCTACAAGAAATGAGGACACAGGTTTAATGGATGGAATCATGGAAGTGATTGCCTACAACGCCTATGACCTCAAGTTCATCTCTTCAAAAGACCTGAACTATAACCCGTCATTAGGAACGGGGCAGGTCCAAGTTCAAGATATTCACTATGTCGAGCTTGAGGAGCGAACTACATGGGAGTTCTGTCAACTCCTGGATCGAAAGTATTTACAGTCTGCTCGTCGGAGTTTCGAGCAGTGGCATGAACTGGCGAAGAAGAGCGGATGGATAAAACTAGATGACTGAGCAACAGATTATTTTGGCTGATGCCCTCGATGAACTACCGAGGATCGAAGCAGAGTCCATTGATCTGGTTATCGCCGATCCTCCATACAACTTAGGTAAGGACTACGGAAACAATCACGATATAAAAGGATTTGATGAGTACCTAGAGTTTTCACGGACTTGGCTTAATCATGCTCATCGCATTCTAAAGCCTCATGGCACAATCTATGTGTTCATGGGCTTCCGGTTCATTTCGTATCTCTACGATATTCTCGATCGTGAGCTTGGAATGTTTTTCAATAGTTGGATTGTTTGGCATTACACACAGGGCATGGGTAAGACCAGGGGATTTTCTCCTCGACACGACGATATTTTAATGTTTACGAAATCAAAAAAGTTTACCTTCAACCTAGATGCCATTCGCGTTCCACAGAAGTATTACCGTGAACGCAACAATATGCGCGGCGCTAACCCAGGGGATGTCTGGCAATTTTCCCATGTCCATTACTGCAATGAGAATCGCCAGAACCATCCAACACAGAAACCGGAAGGATTGATCGAGAGAATGGTTCTGGCTTCTAGCAGAGAAGGGGCTTTAGTGTTGGACCCTTTTATTGGGAGCGGGACGACCCTGCGTGTTTGTCAGCAGTTGAACCGTGGAGGCTATGGCATTGAGATCAATCCTGAATACGTCGAATCTTGCAAGGCCCGATTAGCACAAGAATTCAATGGATTTGATAGTGTTGACCCCAGGATGGAACGAGTCCCACTCGATCTCCGGAAACCTGAAGTACGGAAACCATACTTAGAGAACCATAGGAAGTGGTTCCTAAAAAACCATAAAAACGCGTTGGGAGATTTTGAGCAAGCAGTAGAACAGCAATATCCATCCGCGTCACAAAGTCAGGGTCAACTGAAATTGTTGGAGCCGACGGCGAACTCCTTTCCGTCGAGAATTGAGAGGGAGAAAAGGGTGTTGTAGATAGAGAAATGCTCAGACGGAGGTAAAATTAATGACATACAGAAACTTAATGGGGCGCTATCGCAACCAACCACGCGACGAGATATTTGCACACTTCGGCTATCATGGAATGAAACCCCTCAGCGTCAAGGTCCGCCAGCTCGAGGCGAAGGTGGTGCGCCTGGGAGAAGGAACTCGCCAACGCAACTCTCCGCTAATAACCCTGGTACTTGAGACACGAAATGATCCCTAGACCTGCGTCCGCTACAACGACTGGCGGCAAGTGGACATGCCGGCGCCCGAGGCGTTCAAGCCCACCTTGCCGGTCAGCGTAATCATTCCGTTCTACGCCTCCTCCCGCCGCGCGCTCGAGTCGCTGGCGAGGACCCTCGCGGCGCTGGAACGCCAGACCTACCCTCGGGAACTCTTCGAGGTGGTCATCGTGGACGACGGATCGGAGCCGCCGCTGGCCCAGCCCCGCTCGACGCCGTTGGACGTCAAGGTGGTCCGCCAGGAGCATTGCGGATGCGGAACTCCCCGGGCGCGCAACACCGGTGTCCGGACGGCTTCCCACGCCCTCCTGCTCTTTCTCGACAGCGACATGCTGGCTGAGGCAGGCTGGATAGCGGCCCACGCCCGCTGGCACCACGTCGTCTCCGACGCTCTGACGTTGGGAACCCGCGGTCATGTGGCGATGGACGGCATCGACGCTGAGATGGTTCGACGCCGGACGGGATCGTTGAAAGAGCTATTCGGGGCCCGGCCAGTGGACCGGTCTTGGGTTGAAGAGTACCTGCTGCGATCCAACGATCTGACCTCAAGGGCCGACGACCTGTACAGTGTTTCGGTCGGGGGAAACCTCGGGATCCGCAGGCATTTCTACGAACAGGTAGGCAGATTCGATGAATCGTTCGTGCGCTGGGGCTTGGATGACACCGAATTCGGCTACCGGGCGTATTCGCGCGGCGGATTGCTGGTGCCGGTTCGGAATGCCTTCGCATGGCATCAGGGCCGATGGGATGAGGGCAGAGACTCCAAACGGCGTCAGCGTCGGCGTCAGCTTGGGAAAGCAGCTCACCTGATCGCCCACGACTCGTTGCGCAGAAACAGGACCGGTCGAGTCTTCACCGTGCCTCAGTATCTGGTGACCGTCGATATGGGACATCGTTCAGCCGTCCAGATCATCGAGACCGTCGGGACCGTCCTGGCCGATCCTGTGCACGACCTGGTGGTGAGAATCGAAACGCAAGCGGGCGATGACGATGACGAGCGACTGGCGTGGCTCCGGGACGAATTCGGAGCGGACCCGCGCGTACGCGTCGGCTCCGCCGGCGCCGCCCTTGACGAATTCCCCGTCGCTTCGTTCCATGTCAGGCTTCCTGCTACTTATATCCTCGGCGGAATCGCGATGCTATTCGCCACTGGGGAAGAGATCTCCTGGGGACAGCGCATAGTTGGATTTTCAACGCCCGACTTCTTGATAAATTTGAATTCTCAGAAAGAATTCAACCTTCACAACATACTAGAATTAAAAATTCACAAATGGGACACATATGGAATCTTGATGCTTTGCATGGTAACGTGTGGAGCGTTCTTCTGCGACAAGAAATTTCTGTTTGGTGTTCCGGTCCCATCATTTCTGTTGGCGCTTGGGGCTATGGCGACAACTCAATTCGACTCCCCGGGGGGGAGCATCAATCCTATCGGCGGGATTTATCTCAACCTGTTAATTTTATCCCTGGTCATTTATGTCTTTATTTCAAGACGCGCCGAACTGATCATAGTATCAATCTCCTCTGTGGCACTCACCCTGACCATAACATACCTCAACAGTGACAATATCAAATCGGTAGAATTGGAAGTATATGAGTACCTGACCGGCATTATATGTATGCTGCTCTCTATCGAGTTGCTATTTGCTCAAGAATCAATCCAACGCAAAGTCGCGACGCTGTTCAACGGCCGGAAGCCGCTACCATACCACCTAAATTCCGCGCCGAACTGAAACGGGTCGGAAAGGGCCCTTGCCACCAGATGAGGTGGTCCGGAGGTCAGGCGTTTGCCGCCTACCGGCTTGGCTGACGGTGTGCTTTATTGTATTTACATGCAGTATCGGACTGGCGCTCTTTCACTATTTCAACGACAGAGCCGTGGCTGCCATCGTGTCCGGCGAGCCGACAGTCCGGTCGACTTTCGACATCTATCTCACTGAGAACCGCATGATTTATTTCAAGGAGCCGTGCGACCCTGCCGACATCAAGGAACGCTTCTTTCTGCACCTGACTCCAGCCAACGTGAATGACCTGCCCGCCTTCCATGTGCAACACGGCTTCGACAACCTGGACTTCTGGTTTATCACGCAAGGCACGATATCCTGGGGCGGCAGATGCTTGGCAGCCGTCGCTCTGCCCCGCTACGCCATCGTCAGCATCAGGACAGGCCAGTTCATTTCAGGCGAAGGAGAGGTCTGGAAAGCCGAGTTTCCCTTCCGTGCGGCCCTCGTGCGGCCGGCCGGTTCCGGGCCGGGTCCACTTCCCTTATTGAACATTAAGGCGGGAAGGGGTGGCCTGCCCCGGTGACTACACCCACTGCCTCCAGCACGAGCGCCCTACCCCGCTGGCGGCGCCTCCCGTTCTGGGCCCTGGCGCTGATGGTAGGCGTGCTGTTCGCCGGCGTCGGGGTGGCGGTGCTGGACGACTACGGCGTCGGAGCGGATGAGTTCGCCGAGCGCGAAACGGCCCGCGCCAACCTCGCCTATATCACGGGGGCTGCTCCCGAGGTCGCAACCCACAAAAGCCACGATCGCTACTACGGCATGGCCTTTCAACTGCCGCTGCTGCTGCTTGGTCAGGCGCTGGGCCTGGACGACTTCCGGCACATCCTCCTCCTGCACCATCTGCTGACCCACCTGGTCTTTGTGGCCGGCGGCTTGTGTTGCGGCGGGCTTGTCTTCCGGCTGTACGGCCGCCGCTGGCTGGCCCTGGGCGCCCTGCTGCTCTTTCTCCTCCATCCCCGGCTTTACGCCCATTCCTTCTTTAACCCGAAGGACATCCCCTTCCTCGTGCTGGTCATGGTGGCGTTGGCGCTTACCCACTGGGCCTGCCGGAAGGACACGCTCTCCGCTTTCGCACTGTGCGGCCTGAGTGTGGGGCTGGCCATCAACCTGCGGATCTTTGGCTTGATGTTGGTGCCGGCGGTCCTTGTCCTGCGGGCCGTGGACGCCACCCTCGCCCCCCCCCCCCGCAGCGCCGCCACGTCTTTCTGACAAGTGTGGCCTTCGTGGCCGCCGCGGGCTTGACCCTGTACGCCACGTTACCGGTGTTGTGGGCCAATCCGCTCCACCTGATAGACGCCGTGACGGCGTTCTCTCAAATCCCGGTCCGCACCGAGCTGTTCCAGGGGCAGATGCTCCGGGGGGATGCCCTGCCGTGGCATTACCTGCCGACTTGGTTTGGCCTCACCACCCCCCCGCTGACCCTGCTCCTGGGGGGGATCGGGATCGGGAGGTGTTGCTGGCGGGGCCTCCGCCACCCCCGGCAGCTGCTGCGCGATGGGGAGGTGCGCTTCGGCCTGCTGCTGCTGGGCTGTCTGGTGGCGCCGGTCGGCGCAGTGATCGTCTTGGAGGCCCACATCTACAATGGCTGGCGCCACCTGTACTTTCTGTGGGCCCCGTTCTGTCTGCTGGCGGCGATGGGCCTGCATGCGCTCACGGCCCATGGGGCGGCGTGGTGGCGCCGGGCGGCCGTGTATGGCGTCGTCGGTCTTGGCTTGGCTGAGGGCGTGGGGGCCCTAGTCTCGCTCCACCCGCACCAACAGGTCTATTTCAACTTCCTGGGGACTCGCACGCCGCCGGGGGAGCGGTACGATCTGGACTATTGGCAGGTGGCGTACCGGCAAGGCCTGGAATATCTCCGCGACCGCGACCCCGCCGCCACGTTGTATGTGCAGCACGACGGCTCGCCGCAGGGCGTCGTCCGGAACCGGGCGATCCTGCCCGCCGCGGACCGGGCCCACATTGTGGTGACGGATGACGAGCGGGCCGCGTTTTTCTTCTACGAGGGGGCCCCTGGGCCGGGCATCCGCGGCTCCCCCATCTATTCCCTGCAGGCCTATGGTAGTCCCCTGCTGACCATTGTGGCGCGTCCCCTGGGTGTGGGCGCCGGCCGGCGGCGGGGCCCTCCCGGGCGGCCTCCCCAGGCAGTCGTGGCCGCCGGCCCCCGGGGGGCCGGGCGCCGTTTGCCCTCTCTCCACAACGGGGCGCTCTCCTCCAGCAAAGAGAAGTGCGTCCCGGCCGAGACCGCCGGCCGGTTCTTTCTGCACCTGGTGGCCGTGGCCGATCTGCCGCAGTGGTTCCGACCTTTGCCCCGCTGAAAAGAGGATTGAAACCAATCTCGCCGAGCGGTGTTTGGCGATAGCTGATTCATCTCAGGCCAGGATTGCGCGCACTCCGCACAGGCGGGCTGCGCAGGGAGCCCTCACGGGTCGGGCAGGAAGTGCGCTATCGAGTTGGCGTAGTAGCGCAGCAGGTCGCGCTCGGCCTCGCGTGCTCGGTACAGCCCGTCCACTTCCTGCACCACGTGCCGCAGGACCAGCATCCGCAGCCCCACGGTGGCCGCATAGTCGTGGTCTGCCCGCGGGATATGGACATACGCCCCGTGCTGTTCAAGGGCGGTGATCAGGGTCTGGGCGTGCGCCTTGATCTCGAGGGCGCTCAGGGCGGTGTGGGGATGGTGGAGAAACACGGTCGCGATGAGTGGAACCGGCAATACCGGAATGGCCGCGGCAATCGCTTCGAATACTTCGCTCCCCAGCCGCTCTACGGCCTCAAAACGAGTCGCTACGTCCAAAAGACGAAAATCGGTCTTGGTGCGCGCGGTATAGGAGCGCATGGAAATCGGCGGGCCAAAGTTGACGCAGGCATACCCGAAGCGATACCAGCGCCACGCCAGCAGCAGTTTCACATTGTGACCGAGAAATCTGAGAAAGGTGACGACCGTGTACGTCCTGCTGCGTGGCAGGGCCTGCGGGTCGAGTTCGCGCACCAGGGTGCGATCTTCCAGCACCCGGTCGTAATTGATCCCCACCGGGATGAACACGAGGTCGCGCTCCCCCTGGGGGTCGAACGCCGAGACCACATAGCTGAGGAGGCCGAGCCTGGGCTTGCGGAGATGCCCGTCGCGGGTAAGGCGGCCCTCGGGGTAGAACGCCTGCACGACCCCGCCGGCTGTCGCCATCTGCACGTAGCGCGCCAACACGCGGCGGTAGAGCGGATTCTCGGAGTTCCGCCGCACGAAGAACCCGCCGAGCGATTTAATCAATGACTGCAGGGGCCAGGTTCGCGCCCATTCGCCCACTGCATAGCTCAAGGCGGCGCGATTTGCGGCCATGTAGGCGACGATGATGTAATCCGCGTTGCTGCGGTGATTCATCAGAAAGACGACGCTCGCGTCGGGCTCGATGCTGGCCAGGGCTTCGTCGTCGGCATAGCCGAGGCGGACGCGATAGAGAAATTGCAGCAGGCGCCGAGCCAGGTAATATCCAATGCGGAAATAGATGTAGACGTTGAACGACGGGACAATCTCACGCGCATAGCGCTTGACCTCGTGAATCAGAACTTCTCGCGCCCTCTCGGACCGCTGCGCCTCAGTCTCGACCGCCTCCATCACCGTGGGGTCGTACGTCAGTCGATCGAGAAGAACCTGTCGTTTTGTCCGTTGGAAAAGAGGTATTTGCAGGGGGAGGCGGGTATTGATCTCGTCGATCACCCGACTGGCACGCCGGCGGAACAGCCAGCGGGTGCTTGGCACAATCAGGCGGTCAAGCACCGCCCACAGGACAAGGGCCCCGGCAACCGCTACGACCCAGGTTGGAAGGGAGATCGTCTCTGTCATTTTCGCGCTAGGCAGGCTGTCGTCAATGCGACCAGAGGTTCCGATTTCACGTGTCACTCAGCCGCTCTCAGGAGCAGGAGCAAGACTTACCACAGTTGTGTGGTCCGCTGCTACCTCACATGCGGTCTCCACTCCCACAACGGTCCTCTCACGGCCATATTCAACCTTCGTGGCTTTTTCCGACTTCGCTTCGCTACGCTCAGGGTGAACGGAGGGGGGGCGAGGTCCGCGCAATGTGGCCCGTGCTCCCAAGGCCCTGGTGCGGGCGGATTGCTGGGACGGTGGGGTTGGCGTTAGGATGGCGGTATGGATGATGTCAAGATAGCCGCAGGCCTTGAAGCGCTCTTGTCCCAGGTGGCTGTCAGGCCGCGACGCCTGCTGCTGGAGACTCCGGGAGTGGCTGCGACCGTGCCCATGCTGCGTGGGGTGTGGGGAGCGGCGCTGCACGGTCTGGATGGTGAAGCCTGGCAGGCGGTGTTTGAGGGCCGGGGGAAAGGCGCACAACAGACTCCCGGCTATGTCTTGCGGCCGGCTCAGCCAGACTCCGAAATCGCTCCGGCCCTTGAGTGGGTCGGGTTTGGCCCGGCGCTCTCGTATGACCAGGTTTTGCTGCGTGCCTGGGATGTTGCTTCGGGCCTGGGCTTAGGCCCAGAACGCTGCCGTTTTTTCATCAAATCAATGGATGGGCTGCGCCCTGACGGTGAGGCGGTCGGTCCTGGAGACGGGGCGCCAGAGTGGACCCTGGACCGCGCTGGTCGTGTATCCGGGACGGGTCGGGCAGCGTGCGAGGTGCGCTTTGAGGCCCCGCTGCGTCTCATTCGCGAGGGCCGGTTGGTCACGGCACCTACGCTGCTGGACATCGTGCTGGGTGGGCTGCGCCGTTTGCGCGTCCTGCTGCCTGACCCGGCGCAGGGCGGGCTGCGCCGACTGTGGGGGCCGACGCTCGATAGGGCCGGTAGGATACCGGCCCGGCCCTGGTGCGGACGGCGAATGGATATGGTTCGTTGGTCAGGGCGCCAGCAGGCCGAGTTGGAACTGCGTGGCGTTGCCGGCTCGCTGGAACTCCCTGAGGGGGTTGGTCCGCTGCTGCCCCTGTTGGCCGCCCTCCAGTGGATTCATATCGGAAAGGGGACGGTGTTCGGGCTTGGTCAGATGACTGTCCGGTGACGGGTTCCTCTGCCTCATACCCTTTCCCGGCTCTTACTTATATTGGCGAGATATTGGCGAGGTCTGTATAGACGCATTCATTGCAGAACGCCGTACAGGGCCGAACCGAGGATTGAAACGGGGGCTGTCCGCCACTCCTCTTGAGTCGCCGGCTGTGATAGATGGAGATGAAGAGGTGAAAGGAGGCCCTGAAATGGCGACCTGCACCACTAACGCCGCCCCGAGTGACAGCCCAGTTGGAGAGAACCGATGCCTGCCCACCTGCTTAATTTTTTCATTTTTTCCGGTGCCTTGCTGCTCTCCTGGGTTGTCGGGGCCGTCGTGCCGCCGACCTGGACGGTCAGCCAGACCGTGCTGGATGTCCACACAGACGGTGACGGACATTTGTATTATATCGCTCGGGGCGAGCCAGCGTATTTCGAGGCAGTTCCCATTGAGCGGGCGGAACTCAACCCGGCACGGGTTGAGGGCTCGAACGTCGCGCCGGCGGTGACGGAGGAATTTGCGGTGGCAACCGTCACGCGCGACGGACAAGCCACGCCTGTCTATTACCGACTCACCGCCCAGTACCACTGGGGCTATTGGTCGCTGCTGCCCGCGGTGGTCGCCGTGCTCCTGTGTTGGGTTACGAGAGAACCCGTCCCGGCACTGCTGGGCGGCATCGTCTCCGGCGCGTTGATTCTGGGCCAGTACGACCTGACGGGCCACGTGCTGATTCCCGCCCTGGCCACGACCAATGCGGCCGGTATTCTGTTGCTCTACTTGTGGCTGCTCGGGGGGCTGATGGGAATCTGGTCGCGCACTGGCGCGGCGCAGGCATTTGCCGAGTTCATGACGGTGCGTTTCGTGCGTGGCCCAAGGACGGCCAAGCTGGTGGCCTGGATGCTGGGCGTCATCTTTTTTCAGGGCGGGAGCATGAGTACGGTGCTGGTCGGCACCACGGTCAAGCCGATTGCCGACCGGGAAAACGTCAGCCACGAAGAACTGGCCTATATTGTCGACTCGACCGCCTCGCCCATTGCCTCACAGCTCGCGTTCAATGCCTGGCCGGGCTATGTGCAGGCGTTCATCTTTGTTTCCGGGGTCGGTTTTCTGGCGACCGAAGCCGACCGCATCAGCTTTTTCTTTCAGAGCGTTCCATTTTGTTTCTACGCCATTTTTGCCGTTCTCGGCACGTTTTTGCTCGGTATTGAAAAGCCCCTCTTTCTGGGCAAGCGACTGGCTGCGGCCCGAGACCGCTCCCGTACTACTGGTCAACTCGACGCGGACGGGGCCGAACCGCTGAGCGCCAGGGAATTGCAAGCCAGCCATGTGCCCGCGGGCTACACGCCGCACGTGCTGGAGTTCTTCCTGCCGCTGGGCGCGTTGATCGGCATTGCGATCGGCACCTTTGTTATCACCGATTCGCCCAATGTGCACTGGGCGTTTGGTGCGGCCCTCCTCCTGGCAGTGGGGATGGCGCTGGCCAAGGGCATGGCGCTCAAGGAACTCATGGCCGGGTTTCACGACGGCATCAGGGGTGTCGTGCTCGGCTCGGTGATCTTGCTGCTGGCCATCACGATAGGCGGTGTCAACACTCAGACCGGGGGCGCGGTCTTTCTGGTTGACCAACTCGGCGAGAGCATTCCCTACTTCCTCCTGCCGGTCCTGCTTCAACTCCTGACCATGATTATCGCCTTTTCCACCGGGACAAGCTGGGGCACCTATGCGGTGGCGTTTCCGCTCGCCATGCCGCTCGCCTGGGCGATTGCCGGGGCGCACGAACTCGCCCACCCCGAGCTCTTCATGACGCTGTGCTTTGCCGCGGTAATGGACGGTAGTGTCTATGGCGACCAGTGCTCGCCGATCTCGGACACAACCGTTCTGAGCGCGATGTGCACCGGCTGCGACCTGATGGACCACGTCAAGACGCAGATCCCGCAAGCCTCGGTGGCCGCCGGTCTGGCCGCCATTTGCTGGACCACTATCGCGTTTCTGACCGCGTAAAGCCAAGGGGGCGTCAAACTTGTGTCCTCCCTAACGAAAAGATACAACGTGCGCGTACTATTCCCACGCTTTTATAAAGGAGCTGCCAATGTCTTTCTCGCTTCGTCTTTGCCTTGGACTGATTATCCTGCTTCCATCTCTGGCGCAGGCCGCCACACTGGGGAATCCGAGTAATAATTTATCCTACTCAGGTGTTGGGGTTGTATCGGGCTGGAAATGTGAGGCCAACGGGTCGCTCACTGCCCGCTTTTTTGATGAAGACATGCTGCCCCTTGGGGACCCGCTTCCCTTGGTGTACGGGACCGAGCGGACCGATGTCCTTGAAGCAGGCGCCTGTGACAGTGCAAATGTCGGCTTTGTCGCTATCTGGAACTGGGGGAATCTCAGCGACGGGACCTACACTGCAATTGCATACGACGATGACGTGGAGTTTGCTCGCAGCACGTTCACAGTGACGACCTTTGGGACGGCGTTTCTGACAGGAGCAAGCGGGGAGTGTCGTCTCCCGGATTTCCCCATGCCGGGAGAGACCACGACTTTTGCCTGGAATCAGGCGACTCAGCATCTGGAAGCGGTCTCGCGGGAACCGTCCATAGATATTGACGCCTGCATAGAGGCGCTCACGGTGGAGTCGGGAGCGATGTGCAATGGCTCCATCTATTTTACGACCCCTCTGGGTGAGATCAGCACCGGTTTCACCTTTTCCGTTGATGCCGATGGACAGGGATGCGTAAAGATCAGCGGCAGTACTTCATTCGATAATTGCCATCCGGCCAGCCTGCCAGAGGTTCTTGAGGAGGTCGGAGTTTCTGTCACCAGGAATGAGGATGGGAGCTGGACCATTCACCGCTTCCCAGCCTTTGACCTTGGGTCGTGCGAGGTTGATCTGACGGTGAATCCAGGAACGACGTGCAGCGGCTCCATAGATATTCCCCTCGGCGATATTGACTATACCTTTTCCGTTGAGGCCGACGGGGAGGGGTGTATTGAGGCTGAGATTCCCCTGGTGGACGACATAGACGAATGCTTTGATACCACTGAAGAACTCGAAGACGTTCTTGACGAGATCGGCGATGTCATTGATGCCGACATCGACGCTTCTGCCACTAGGAATGCCGATGGAAGTTGGACGATTACCGACCTCTTCTAGGCGCGCTCTTTCGCAGCCGGTCTCTGGGTCTCAGGGCTCAGGCGCCGGCTGCTCACCGAGGGCCGCCAGCAATTCCTGGCGGACGTAGGCCTCCCGTTCGTGGTCCAGGGCGGTCTTGAGACGAGCCGTTTGTGTCAGGCGTCCCAGTGCCCAGGCTGCATGCCCACGGATCAGGGCTTCGGGGTCGTGGAGCGCTGCTTGCAGCGGGTCTATTGCGGCGGGATTGTCGCTATTGCCCAGCGCGACGGCGACGTTGCGCAGCAAACCGCGGCGCTTGGTACGCCATACTGCGGAGCGCCGGAAACGGGCTCGAAAGCCGTCCTTGTCCAGCCGCAACAGCTCGGGCAGGGACGGCAACAACTCGTCCACCAGGTCGTGGCGGGGCTGGCCGAACTTGGTATTCCACGGACAGACTTCCTGGCAGATGTCACACCCGAAAATCCAATTGCCGAGCTTGGGGCGTAGCGCGTGCGGAATCGGACCGCGATGTTCGATTGTTAAGTAGGAAATACACAGGGGCGACTTGAGGACATAGCCGGCCGCCAGGGCGTCGGTCGGACAATCATCGAGGCAGCGCGTACAAGTGCCGCAATGGGCGCTCGGTATGCCTTCACCCGCAAGGTCGAGGCTGACAAGAATCTCGGCCAGAAAAAACCACGACCCCATGGATTTATGCAGCAGCATGGTGTTTTTGCCGAACCAGCCCAGGCCGCTACGATACGCCCAGTCGCGCTCCAGCAAAGGGCCGGTGTCCACATACGGCCGGACCCAAATCCCTGGCTGTTGGTCCTTCAGAAAGGCAACGAACTGTTTCAGCTTTTTTGTGATGACATCGTGATAATCCGTTCCAGCCGCATAGGCGGCCATGCGGCCGCGCAGTTCGTGTTGCCAATTCATCTGAGGCAGGACGGGCGGAGAGTAGGGGAAGCCCAGGCAGATGACGCTGCGGGCTTGTGGAAACGGAATATATGGATCAATGCGTCGTTGGGGCTCCCTGGCTAAATACTGCATCTCTCCGGCAAAGCCCTGGGCCAGCCAGTCATTGAAAAACGACGCGCGTGGCAGCACCGACAGGCGCGTGAAGCCACACAGGGGAAAGCCCAGTCCTGCCGCGTAGGCCCGGATTGCGTTTTCGAGGGACACGGCTTTGTGGTAGCATACAAATATCTGGGTCAAAACGGCCAGCAGAGGCACAAAGGGATTGACGCGGAGCAAGAGAGACCTTATCTATCTCCTTTGAGGAGGTCGGCATGGACAATCTGGATCAAGAGACACAACTCCAATCCAACGATACGCCGCAGGCGGTGGCTCCCGCATCTGATGGGCCGGCCCTGTCGCTGTCTGACCTGGCAGTAGAAAAAGTACAAGAAACCTTGCGCAAAGAAGGCATGGAGGACGGCGGGCTGCGGGTCTCGGTGGTGGGCGGGGGCTGCTCCGGCTTCCAGTATAGCCTTGGTCTTGATACCGCGGCGCGGGACGATGATATTGTGGTCGAACAGGATGGCGTCAAACTGTTCGTCGATCCCATCAGCCACCAATACGTGCATGGGACCATGCTCGATTACGTCAATGGGCTGCATGGGGCGGGCTTTAAGTTCGTCAACCCGAATGCGACTCGGACCTGCGGCTGCGGCTCGTCGTTCGCAGTCTAAGTTGCTCTTCTCCAACTGAAGGAATATTGAAGGGCCTGGAACTCTCCAGGCCCTTTTGCTTTCCATGTCCCGCTTCGCGCATCTTATTTTTGATCTTGATGGGACCCTGGTTGATACCAGAGCCGACTTGGCCGCGGCAACCAACCATATGTTGCAGGAGTTGGGCCTTCCGCTCCTGTCCGTTGCTCAAGTTGAAAGTTTTATCGGGCTTGGCGCGCGCGTGCTGATCGAACGGGCGCTGGGCCAAGAGCGGGCTGCTCTGGTTGCGGACGGCTTCGCGGCCTTCATGGACTATTACAACGCCCATCTGCTCGATCAGACCAGACCCTATCCAGGCATGGAAACGCTGCTCACGGCCACCCGCGCTCGGGGGGTGAGCCTGTCTGTGTTGACGAATAAACCGGAACAGCCAACCAGGGCAATTCTATCGGGCCTGGGTCTTCTGGATCATTTTCAGGCGATCATCGGAGGCGACACTCTCCCGAAGCGAAAACCCGACCCGCAGGGAGTGTTCGTATTGCAGCAAGCAGTTGGCTGCGCCCTGACTGAGACGCTGCTGATCGGCGACTCGGAGATCGATATGCGCACGGGCCGGGCCGCGGGCATTGCCACCTGTGGGGTGACGTGGGGGTTTGGACGCGCGGGTTTCGAGACCTGTCCGCCTACGTTTCTGGTTGAAACGGTACCGGCCCTTCAGCGGATCGCTGTGGGTCCGTCGCTACTTCTCTAACGGCCGGCGCAGCCGTTCGGCCATGCGGACCGCCTCAACGGTCTCTTTGGCATCATGGGCGCGGATGATGTGGGCTCCGTTGACCACCGCAATGGCGGCACAGGTCAGCGAGCCAATAAGACGATCCCGGACGTTTGGCTGATCCAGAATCTTGCCAATAAAGGACTTGCGCGAGGCTCCGACGAGGAGGGGAAATCCTAACGACCGCAGGTCTGCGAGCGCCCGCAGAACCAGGCAATCCCATTCGTCCCAGGCCATCCCAGGCTCACGAAAAAACCCAATCCCAGGGTCGAGTACAATCTGCTGCGCTGGAATGCCGGCTTGCTTCGCGCGTACCAGACTGTCCCGCAGGGCGTTCCGGATGCGCTCCAGAGGTAATCCTTGCTGAGGCCGCGGTTCACTCGCCATCAGAATCGCGCCGGCTCCAGAACGGGCAATCAGCGCAGCCATGGCCGGATCGTTCTTCAAGCCACTGACATCGTTGATAATCCGAGCGCCCGCCCGCAGGGCGGCCTGGGCTGGCTGGGCTCGCTTGGTATCGGCCGAGATTGGGGTCGAAACGGCTGCGGCGGTGGCTTCAACCGCCTGGGCTAAACGTTGGGTCTCTTCTGCCACTGAAATATCGGTTTTCAGGTATGGGGCAGTGGACATCGCCCCAATATCAATGATATCAGCTCCCTCACCTGCCAATGCATGCGCCGTTTCCGCTATCTGCTCAGGATTGGTATGGACTGAGTCCGGGTAAAAGGACTCAGGGCTGACGTTCAGAACGGCCATAATCCGGACCGGCAGCGTGTCGCCGACCGGAATGCCCGCCAATTGCGCAGAGAGGGAGGGAGGGATGTGGCTCATGAGGGGCATGCTATACCGTTACTGAGCAGAAGTTGAGACCGGCCTGGGGTAGCGCCGGCAGGAGCGGCATTTTTGGTTTGCGGGCTCCTGCATTTTTCACTACACTACCCTGGCATGAGATAGGAGAGCAGCACTATGAAATTGTACGACTTCCCCCTCAGCCCCTACTGCCAAAAAGTCCGCCTCGTACTGGCTGAAAAAGAGTTATCGTACGATAAGGTCTTTGTTGACCTGACCAAGAACGAACAGCGCAGTCCTGAATTTCTCCGGTTAAATCCGTACGGTAAGGTGCCGGTCCTGGTCGATGATGAAGAAGTCATTTACGACTCGACGTTTATTAACGAATATCTTGATGATGAATATCCGCATCCTCCCCTGCGACCTGAGCCTTCCGGAGACCGAGCCCGGGTGCGGATGTTTGAAGATTTTTCCGATACGTCCTTTACCGCGCAGTGTGGACTGCTGTATGCCGAGCTGCGCAAACCCGAAGAGCAAATCGACCACGAGCGCGTGCAACGCTATCAGGGCGACCTCATTCGCGTGCTCGAATTTCTTGACCGGCACCTGAACGGCAAAGAATATCTGGTTGACGAATTTTCATTAGCCGACCTGGCGTTTACCCCTCGGCTGTTGATTCTGTCGCAGCTTGGTGTTGAGCTCCCTTCGCGGCTCAGACATGTTTCTGCGTGGATTAAGCGCTTAAAGCAGCGTCCGTGCGTGGAGCAGTTGTTGAAGGAACTCAATATGGCGTAGCCTGTCCGGGATGGTCCCGGAGGGGGGGAACCCCGACCGCTCGGACCTTTCGGGCCCCCAGCCAGAAAAGCGAGTCTGCTGTGTCTGAACTACCCGACATTATTCCAGTTTTTCCATTGCCGAATGTCGTCCTGTTCCCGCGGGTCCAGCTTCCCTTGCACATCTTTGAGCCGCGCTACCGCGCCATGGTGCGCGATGTCATGGAGGCAGAGCCACCGCTCATCGGCATGGCCTTGCTCCGGGGTGACTGGCAAGAACAGTATGAAGGGAATCCCCAAGTGTTCCCAATAGGCTGTGTGGGGCAGATGGTGAAGACCGTGCCGCTCCCGGACGGACGGTTTAATATTCTCCTGCAGGGGCTACGGGAATATCGCATTCAGGAAGAATTTCATGAGAAGAGCTATCGTCAGGCCCGGGTAGAATGGCTCCCGCAGAGAAACCAGACGCTTGAGCCAGCGCAACGTGAGGCCATCGGCAGTCTGTTAGCGTCCTATTTGCAGAAGGATGAGGTTGTGCAGAAATTCTTGGCAGACCCTGATATCAACGACGAACTCTTCATTAATTTCTTTGCCTTTCAACTCGACCTCCTGCCCATCGAGAAACAAAGTCTGCTGGATGCCGCGACGCTTGACGAGCGGGCGACCTGCCTGCGGGATATTCTTGACTTTAAGTTGTCAGAGAGTCGCTTGCCGGAAGGCGGGGGTGGGAGAAAAGATCGTCTCCACTAAAAACTGTCTTGACAAACACCGGTCCCCTCATAATAGTGAAGTGCAGCATATGCAGTACCATAGTGGGTTCGCCACTATGGTACGGAGGTAGCTAGGACCCTATGAAACGTAAAGAAGAGATGACGTGGTGGGAGCGGCTGTATATCCCGGAAATCGTGCGGGGTCTTCTGGTCACCACGTCCCACTTCTGGCGGAATCTGACCCTGCATATCCTGCACGCGCTCGGTTTTGCTAAAGAGACGCGCGCCGCATATACGGTTCAATATCCGGAAGAGCGCAAGCGTTACCCGGACGTCTACCGGGGGAGTCACCGTTTGACGCTCAAAGAAGACGGGTCGGTCCGCTGTACCTCGTGCTTTCTGTGTGCAACGGCCTGCCCGGCCAACTGCATTCATATTGAGGCCGGGGAACATCCTGACCCTGACGTGGAAAAATTCCCGCTGCGCTATGAAATCGATACCCTGCGCTGCATTTACTGTGGGATGTGCGTGGAAGCCTGTCCGTGTGACGCGATCCGGATGGATACCTCTGTGCATCCGCGTATTTGGGGCTATGACCGCCAGGATTTTATCGAGTCAAAAGAAGTTCTTATGCATCGCTCCCGAACCCTGGCGGCGGGTGGACGGGATTCTATCATAGCTGAGATGCTGGAAAGCTATCAGGAAGCAGAGCAGCGAGTGGCACGGGAGATTGGCGCTCCTGGAGCCTGAGGCTCTCGCGCGGAGGCAGAATATGGCAAAGACCTATCAGGAACTCATGGCCGAGGCCCGAGATACCGTACCGGAAGTCACGATTGACGACGTAAAGGCCCAAATGGAAAACGGCGCGCGGCCAACCCTCCTTGATGTCCGCGAACGTGAAGAATACCGGGAGGGCCATCTCGAAGGATCGGTTCCCCTGCCGCGTGGCTTTCTCGAAATGCGCATCGAAGAGGCCGTGCCGGATAAGAGCGCCCCCATCGTGGCGTATTGTGCCGGCGGTGTCCGCTCGCTCATCGCCGCTCGGACGCTCAAAGAAATGGGCTATGAAAATGTCACTTCCATGTCCGGCGGCTACACGGCCTGGAAAAACGCCGGCTATAAATGGGTGGCGGACCGACAGTTCACCCAAGAGCAGATTACGCGCTATGCGCGTCATTTTACCCTGCCGGAAGTCGGGGAAGCCGGCCAGGCCAAGCTGCTCGACGCCAAAGTGTTATGCGTTGGGGCGGGCGGCCTCGGGTCGCCGGTGGCCTTATATCTGGCCGCGGCTGGGGTCGGCACGATAGGGATTGCCGACCATGACACGGTTGATATGAGCAATCTTCAACGCCAGATCCTGCACACTAATGACCGGGTCGGTATGCCCAAGGTGGAGTCGGCGCAACTGACCCTGAACGCGCTCAACCCCGACGTGAATGTCGTTCAGTTCAAAGAGCGCCTCTCTTCCGAGAATGTCATGCGCATTATCGATGGCTTCGACATCGTGGTGAACGGGTGTGACAACTTTCCGACCCGCTATCTCATTAACGACGCCTGCATCATGGCCAAGAAGACGCTCGTCGATGGCTCGATCTTCCAGTTTGAAGGCCAGGTCACGGTTGTCGATCCGAGCGAAGGCCCGTGCTATCGCTGCCTGTTCCCCGAGCCGCCACCTCCAGGGGCAGCCCCGAGCTGTGCCGAAGCAGGCGTACTCGGTGTTCTGCCCGGACTCGTGGGCTGTGTGCAGGCGCTTGAAGTGATTAAGATCATTCTCGGCGCTGGCAAGCCGCTTGTCGGACGGATGATGCACTTTGACACCCTCAGCTCGGAAATTCGGGTGTTAAAACTGCGCAAAGATCCGAACTGCCTGGTGTGCAGCGAAAACCCGAAAATCACGGAGCTGATCGATTACGAAGAGTTCTGTGGTTTGCGCCCGGTCAACGCCGCCTAGCCCGAAGGGGTCTGTCTCCGCACCACTGCCTATGGCCGATTCCGTCACCATCAGCGTCAAGCTTTTTGCGGCGCTGAAAAAATATACGCCCCAGGGGAGTAGGGATGGAATCTCGCTCTCCCTGCCCGTTGGGGCAACCGTCCAGGATGCGGTCGATATGCTAAACATGCCGCGCGAGCAGGCGGGTATGCTTGTCGTGGGTGATACCTATGTTGAAGTGGGGACCGTCCTTGAAGACGGGCTGGAACTGAGCATTTTTCCGCCGCTTGCCGGTGGGGTGTGTGGATAGCCACGGATAAGAAGGGCGCATGCCGGGGGATGATAGTGGGAAGGGGCACGGTACACCGTGTCCCTTTTTTAATTCTAGGGGGAGGGACGAATCGTGAGGGGTGATCTCAACGCTTTACAGGCGACCGCGGATACATTGCGTATCCATTCACTGCGTACCACAGCCGCAGCAGGGTCAGGCCATCCGACGTCGTGCATGTCCGCTGCTGACATCATGGCGGCCGTGTTTTTTGCCGACATGCGCTTTGACCCTGCCAATCCGGCCCATCCGGGCAATGACCGGTTTGTGCTGTCAAAAGGACACGCCGCTCCTGTCCTGTATGCGGCCCTGGCGGAAGCCGGGGCCCTGCCTGTGGAGCAGTTGCCTTCACTCCGCAAGTTCTCCAGTGATTTGGAAGGCCATCCCACGCCGCGCATCCCCTGGGTGGGGGCCGCAACCGGCTCGCTCGGACAGGGGCTCTCCGTTGGTGTCGGTATGGCGCTGAGTGGCAAACGCTTGGATAAGCTCGACTACCGCGTGTATGTCCTGTTGGGCGACGGAGAGGTCGCAGAAGGCAGCGTCTGGGAAGCGGCGGCCATGGCGTCATACTATCAACTCGACAACCTCATCGGCATCGTCGATGTCAATGGCATGGGGCAGAGCGAACGGACCATGTACAACTTTGATGTGGAAACCTATCAGCGCCGTTTTGCCGCGTTTGGCTGGAACGCGCTGGTGGTTGACGGCCATAATATCGGAGAGGTCATAGCCGGGCTCGACCAGGCCCACGCCACCAAAGGCCGGCCAACCATGCTGGTTGCCAAGACCTTCAAGGGCAAAGGTGTCTCTTTTCTTGAGGATAAACCCGGCTGGCACGGAAAGCCGCTCAAGGGGGATGATCTGGACAAAGCCTTGGGTGAGCTGGCGCTCGACCGAAGCGCGGAGGTGCCCGATGTGACGCGCCCGCAAACCAACGGGTTTTCTCCGACCGCTGCCAGCGGAAGTGTCCCCGCCCCGACCTATGCATCAGGGGAGAAGGTTGCGACCCGCGTGGCCTACGGAACCGCCCTGGCCAAGCTCGGGGCAGTAGACCCCCGGGTGGTCGCCCTTGATGGCGACACCAAGAATTCGACGTTTGCCGAAACCTTTCTCAAGGTCCACCCGGAGCGATATTTTGAGAGTTATATTGCTGAGCAGAACATGGTCGGGGCCGCGGTCGGGCTGGCGGCGTGCGGCAAGATTCCGTTTGCTTCGACGTTTGCGGCCTTTCTCACGCGCGCCTTTGACCATATCCGTATGGCGGCTATCTCTGGCGTGCGTATCAAATACGTTGGCTCGCATTGCGGGGTCTCGATTGGGGAAGACGGCCCGTCTCAGATGGGGTTGGAAGATTTGGCGATGATGCGGGCCATTCCCAACTCGGTCGTGCTCTACCCCAGCGATGGGGTCGCAACCGAACGTCTGGTCAGCGCCATGCCCGACCTGCCCGGCACGACCTATCTGCGCACGACCCGCCCGGCAACGCCGGTGCTCTATTCCAATACCGAGGAGTTTCCCGTTGGTGGCAGCAAGCTGCTCCGGTCCAGCGATACCGATGTGCTGACGGTCGTTGCCGCCGGGGTGACGCTGCACGAGGCGCTTGCAGCCAGCGAGATGCTTAAAGGCGAGGGCATGGCTATTCGCCTGATTGACGCCTATTCCGTGAAACCGATTGATGCCCAGGGTCTACTGGCCGCGGCCAGACAAACGAATAACACCCTGATCGTGGTTGAAGACCACTATTATGACGGCGGTTTGGGTGACGCCGTGCTGAACGCGGTTGCGGCTCAGGGGGTCAAGGTCCACAAACTCGCTGTGAATGGCGTTCCTCGCTCCGGCGCGCCGGCAGAATTGCTGGATGCCTTTGGCATCAGCGCCCAACATATTGTCGCCCAGGTCAAAAAGCTGGCAGCCTAACTAACCAACCTCTCATTATTATCCCCTCGCCCCCGGAGGGAGAGGGCTAGGGTGGGGGGGACAGTGCAAACCGGGACATTATTCCTAGACGACCGCTGCATATAACAGACCGTGTCGGGTTGGATAATCTACACGTCTTTGGAGAAGCCGGCGTAGTAGATGGGTTTGCCCGCGTCTATAAACTGACGTTCAAAGTCGGTCAGGATCAACTTGCCGTTCCGATTCCGCTGGTCCCGTTGCCAGGGGAATTGCGTCAGCTCAGCGACAGTTGCCAACTGTCTGACCATTTCGACGAAATACGTATGGACATCGGTGGCGATCAATATTTTTCCGTCGGGAATGAGCGCGCGGGTGAGTGCGAGGCAGAAGTCCCCTTGAAACAAACGCCGGCGATGATGCCGCCGCTTCCACCACGGGTCCGGGAAGTAGAGGTGAAAGGTAGTGACGGATGCCGGCCGAATCAGGGTGTTGAGCACGCAACTGATATCCGCGGCAATGGCGAGCACATTGCCCGGCTGTTCGCGCTCGATCAATTCCTTGATCCGATACACCCGCCGTCTGGAGAACTCGACCCCAAAGAAATTATGCTCCGGCGTGCTGTGGGCAGCGGCCAGGAGAAAAGCGCCTTTCCCAGGGCCTATTTCAACTTCAACGGGATTGGCGTTGCCGAATATATCCTCCCAGACTGGGGGCGTGAGGTGGGGAAGGACATTCTCGGCGCTCATAGCGGAGGGAGTGTAGCGGGCTGTCTGGGATTGTGCCACTCCATGCCGAGCGTCTAAGGCCTTTGTAAGGAGCGTGCCTGCTGACTCACAGCAGCTCCCGCCCCCCATCCACTGAAAACACCGCGCCCGTACTAAAGTCGGACTCCGCGACAAAGACAACGAGCTGGGCGACCTCTTCGGGGGTTCCGGCGCGTTTGACCAGGGTCTTCTCGATTTCGCGTTGCTGGACCTCCTGGGGCGTATCGTCCTGGAACAGGACCGGTCCCGGAATAACCGCGTTGACCATGACTTCGGGAGCGAGTTCCATTGCCAATCCCTGACTGAAGGCCAGTACGCAGGCCTTTGAGACAGAGTAGGGCACGTAGTCGGTCCACGGGCGCTGCCCGGCGACATCGGCCATGTTGATAATATGACCCCAGCCCCACTCCTTCATGCGCAGACCGATTTTGTGCGCGCAGTAGAAGGTGCCGTCCAGGTTCACGTCCATAAGCTGTTCCCAGTCATCAAACGTGACCGCATCAATCGGGGTACGGTAAAAGAGAGCAGCGTTATTGACTAACACGTCGATGCGACCAAAACGGCCAAGCGCCTGCTCAATCATCCTGTCAACATCCGCCTCACGGCTGATGTCGGCCTGAAGGGCGAGCGCCTCATGACCGGCGTTCCGAAGTTCTCGGACGGTTGCTTCCGCTTCGGTTCGAGAGGTGTAGTAGTGGACTACGAGCTTGCAGCCCTGAAGGGCAAGCGCAAGGACGATGGCTTTCCCCACACGCTTTGCTCCGCCGGTAACAAGGGCGACTTTGCCGCTGAGGTCCATAGGAAAAAATAAAGGGTTTACGTAAACGGCTCAAACTGTGGCTGGAGGATCACCTCAGCCGGACAGGCGCGTGGCGAGGCGGTGACAATATGGTAGGCTGCCCCGGCGACGTCGTTCGGACTGAGGAGCTTCTCGCGATTCAGCCGCTTATTGTACGGAATGAGCGCGGTGTCAACCGAGCCCGGACAGAGCAAGGAGACCTTGATGCCGTAGCGCCGCACCTCCTCAAATAACGCTTGCGTAAACCCCCGCAGGCCAAACTTACTGGCCGCATAGGCGGCCTCACCGGCCCGCCCGCTCAAACTGGCTGTTGACCCCAGCATAACGATGGTGCCGTGCCGGCACTCGATCATGGACGGGAGGACCTGCTTAGTGAGAGACATGGCCGCGAATAAATTCACCCGTAAGACATACTCCCAGTCGCTGAAGCGCGATTTCACGATGGGCGTGCGCGGCGGCCCGCCACCGGCATTATTGACCAGGATGTCAATGCGTTCGTATTGCGCGAGCGCTGTCTCGACGAGGGTTGTGACCTGCTCATCCTGCTGTAAGTCAGTCGGAACCGGGAGCGCTTCGCCGCCATTGTCCTGAATGCTCCGTGCCGTTTCCCGGAGTTCCTGCTCGGTCCGGGCCGCAAGCACCGTCTTCGCTCCGGCCTGAGCGAGCCTGAGAGCGATAGCTCTGCCGATGCCGCGGCCCGCGCCGGTAATCAGGGCCACCTGTTCTGAGAGGGGGGAGGGATGAGCCGCCATTTTGTTGCTTTTACCATGACGGAACGGTAGTATCCAATCCGCTTTTGGCCAGGTGAAGAAAGACACATAACGAGGGAGGAGCTATGGCGTACGAATATGCACTATATGAAAAGGACGGCCATGTTGCTACGATCACTATGAATCGCCCGGAGCGGCTGAATGCCGTGCACCCACCGGCTGCCGAGGAGTTGTCAGCAATCTGGGATGACGCCCTCGCCGATGACAATACCTGGGTGATTGTCTTGACCGGCGCTGGGGACAAAGCGTTTTCGGCCGGGAACGATCTCAAATACACGGCAGAGTACGGCTTCCCCAAAAAGCGGGCCAAGGGCGGCTTTGGGGGTTTAACCGACCGTACCGATATCTGGAAACCAACGATTGCCGCGGTAAACGGTTTTGCCCTGGGTGGTGGATTTGAGATGGCGCTGGCGTGTGACATCATCGTGGCTGCCGACCATGCGCGGCTCGGGTTGCCCGAACCGCGCGTTGGCTTGGCGGCTGCCGCGGGAGGTGTCCACCGTTTGCCGCGCCAAATGCCGCTCAAGATTGCGCTTGGCTATATGCTGACCGGCAAGCATATGACGGCCCAGGAAGCGCATCGCTGGGGTGTTGTGAATGAAGTCGTCCCACTGGCCGACCTCAAGGCCACGGTGAAACGCTGGACGGACGAAATCCAGGAGTGCGCCCCCCTGTCGGTCCGGGCGACCAAACAGTGCGCCATGATGGGGGCGGGGCTGACCTTGGACGAAGCCTTTGCCCAGTCCTACCCGGCGCTCAAGCAGATGATGAACTCCGAAGACGTGGTCGAGGGGCCACGGGCCTTTGCCGAGAAGCGCAAACCCAATTGGAAAGGGAGATAGGGGGTAGGGGGTGGGGAGGAGGGTTCATGGCACAGATCGAGCAATCTCCTTCCCCACCCCCAGCCCTCCCTTCCCACATCCACACCCTGCGTGTCCGCTACGCCGAGACCGACCAAGCGGGGATGGCGCATCATGCCGCCTATCTGCCCTGGTTTGAAGAGGGGCGGGTGGCGCTCTTGCGGGCGTTGGGCAAGCCGTACCGCGAGCTTGAAGCCGAAGGGTTTCACTTTCCCGTTCGGGAGGTCCAGTGTCGTTACCGGGCCGTCGCGCTGTTCGATGACGTGCTCAGTATGACGACAACAATAGAGGCGGTCGGTGGGGCGAGTATTCGATTCGGCTACCGGATCATTCGCCCGGCTGACGATATATTGACCGCGGAAGGGGCGACGCAGCACGCTTGTGTTGATGATGCAGGCAGGGTGAAACGGCTGCCCCGTGAGTTGCGGGCGGTATTGGGCCGGCGGCCTTGATCGTTGATTGGATCGGCTGTTGGAGCCTGCCTCTACACCGTGTCCTGCCGCTCCCTTAGTTGTTTCAAGTACTTCGCGCGGGCCTGCTTCAAGAAGGCGTGCGTCTCCGGCCAGCGATAGTCTGCGTAGGTGTACACAAAAGGATGGTACGCGGTGTGGTGATAGAGGAGCGTCACCTCGGCATAAATACCCCGCGAGAGGTAGAGCCGATGGGCCTGGGCCTTGGTTGATGCCAGGACGAGCTTCGTCGTATCAATATAGCCGGGATCGATATTCACACGACGCGGTGAAGCGGGACCCGGTGGCGCGGCAAAGGTGTATTCCAACTCATTGGCTTCGCGCTTCAGCCGGATCAGGTCTTCAGGCATGATGAGTTGCGCAAACGTCACAAAGCGCCGCAGCAGGCGACTGCCCATCTCCGCTCGGTAATAGTCTGTGGTCTCCCAGGGAAAAACCGCGCTTTCCAAATCAATCCGACCATAGGCCGCTTCCAGCCGCGCAGCCGTCTGAGCGAAGAGCGCCGTATCGGCGGCAAGCAGCCCCATCAACAATTTCACGGGCTGGGGGAGGCTCGGCGTGCCCATATGCGGAGGGACCTAGGAGGATTTCTTCAGAGCGAGCAGACGATCGTAGACCGCATGGGCGACCGCATCCTTGGACATCAGGGGTAAGGGTTCTTGCTGACCAGTGCGGTCCAACAGGGTCACGATGTTGGTATCGCCGGCAAAACCAGCGCCTTCTTGCGTTACATCGTTGGCGACGATCATATCGAGGTTTTTCGAGTGCAGTTTGCGCTCGGCGTTTTGGAGGACATCTTCCGTTTCCGTGGCAAAGCCGACCAGCAGTCGATTGCCCTTGTCGTGGCCGAGTCCGGCCAGAATATCTGGATTGCGGGCGAGCGGAATAGAAAAGTCGCCGTCTTTTTTTTTGATCTTCTGAGTGGCAGTCTGAGCTGGTCGATAGTCGGCAATAGCCGCAGCTGACACGACGATGGTGGCCCGAGGATAGCGGGCCAGGACGGCCTGCTGCATTTCGAGCGCGGTGCGTACCGAACACAGACGCACCCCAAACGGCGCAGCCAGCGCGGTCGGCCCGCTGACTAAGGTGACCTCTGCTCCTCGCTGGTGGGCAATGCGGGCCATGGCAAAGCCCATTTTTCCGGTCGAGCGATTGGTGATAAAGCGGACCGGGTCAATGGGCTCACAGTTGGGACCAGCCGTGACGATGACATGCTCGCCCCGCATATCCTTTTTGGTCAGCGTGGCTTCCACGCACTCGACAATCTGTTCAGGCTCGGCCAAGCGACCTTTGCCTTCGTAGCCACAGGCCAAGTCCCCCTCCGTGGGCTCGATAATGTGGTGGCCAAAACGCTGTAAGGTCTTGAGGTTTTCCTGCGTTGCCGGGTGGGCATACATATGAACATTCATGGCCGGCGCAACGACGACCGGAGCGCGCGCGACTAAGAGCAGGGTTGAGAGCAGGTCGTCGGCAATCCCGTGCGCAAGCTTGGCCAGGATATTGGCGGTTGCCGGCGCAATGAGAACAAGATCGGCGGTATCCGCCAGTCGGATATGGCCGATTTCGGATTCTTGAGTCAGGTCAAACGTATCGGTTGACACCGGATTGCCGGACAGCGATTGCAGGGTGAGTGGCGTAATGAACTCCTGGGCGTTTCTGGTCATCACCACGCGAACCGTGGCTCCCGCCTTGACCAGGCGGCGGACGAGCTCCGCCGCCTTATAGGCGGCAATACCGCCGCTGACTCCAAGAAGGATGTTTTTGTTTTGTAATACCATGATGATAGCGGGGCCCTCCGCTCCCTCCACTGTTTTAACGGTATGCTCTTTTTGCATCATACGAGGGAAAAGAGGAGGGGAGCAAGGTCCTGAGACCGAACCACCGTTCCTCGTACCGTTGGACATTTCACCTGAATTAACAAGATAGTTGCACTCCTTGACGTTTTTCCTGCCTTAGGCATTATGTGGGAAGCCTCTGGACGGGTCTGAGGGAATGTTGAACGATTTGAGTGTAATGTGTCTGTCAAAGCCAGCCTCCCGCAAGCAGACTCCTTTTCTCCACAAGACTGCGTCGCCGCCGAGCTTGAGCAGGTTGAAGAACGGCTCACCGGTCTCCTCCAATCTCGAGAACAACTGCTGAGCGACATTGGGAATTATCTTGTCGGAGCAGGCGGGAAACGCGCCCGGCCAACCGTGGCCCTCATGGTATTTCGCGCCTGTGGCGGAAAAAATGTGAATGACATCATCGATGTTGCCACCGCCCTGGAACTCATTCATTCAGCCTCGCTCCTCCATGATGATATTATCGATGAGGCGGGGACACGGCGTGGGAAAGAGTCGGCCCTGCACCGCTTTGGGCTGGCTGAGACCTTAATAGCCGGGGATTTTTTATTCGGACGGGCTTTTGCGCTGTGCGGTCGTTTTGAGGAAAAGGTCATTACCTGGGCAACAGATGCCTGTATCAGTCTGACCGAAGGAGAAGTCTTGCAAGACCGGTTACGCCACGATCCGAGCGTGACGCAGGATGATTATTTGGAAATTATCGAACGGAAAACGGCCTCGCTGTTTGCTCAGGGCGCGCGTATGGGAGCTCATCTTGCCGGGGCTTCGCCGGATGTGGTTGAGGGCCTGGCCGAGTCCGGCTACTGCCTTGGGATGGCCTTCCAGATTGTCGATGATGTCCTTGATGTTGCTGGCGATGGCAACCGGACCGGCAAGCCAACCGGGGCGGACCTCAGAGAGGGTAATCCGTCTCTGCCGCTTGTTCTGGCCCTTGCCCGTGCGCCTGAGGTCAAGCGTGTCTTTGAGAAACAGTCGCCGAGTCAGCAGGAAATTGACGGCGCACTGGAGCAGGTTCGTCGCTCCGGGGTGCTCAACGAAGCCACGCGTATGGCCCACGCCTACGGCAAACAGACCCTGAAGGCTTTGGAAGTACTGTCGCCGTCTCCATATGCCGACGGTCTTGCTTTTTTTGTCTCCCAGCTTGTCAATCGGACTGCCTAGGCATATCCTCGACAGGTAATGGCCGCTGACTCTCCACACGCACGACTGGCTCAGATTACCCACTCCCTGCACGCGTATGCAAAGGAGTTGCAGGCTGGCGGAGTCGAGGGCTTCCCACCTGCTCCGTTCTCTTCGACGATATCGGCGGACGAGAACGCTCCAGGACAAATTGCAGAAAGTCATGCGGAAACACATCAGCCTCGGCAGGCTGCTGACGCGCTCGCACCGACCGCAGTTCTCCCGGCTCCGTCCTCGGACCCTGTTGTCCCAGCGGCCCCCGTCAAGGAAGCCTCTCTGGCTACGACCAGCACGCTCGCAGAACTCCGAGCCGAAATCGGCGATTGCCAGCGCTGTCGTTTGTGCGAAAAACGCAATACTATCGTCTTTGGGGTCGGGAATCCCGACGCAGAGATCGTGTTTGTTGGCGAAGGGCCGGGCTACGAGGAGGATAAACAGGGCGAACCTTTTGTCGGACGGGCTGGGCAGTTGCTGACGCAGATCATTGCCAAAGGTATGCAAATGCAGCGCTCGGACGTCTATATTGCCAATGTCGTCAAATGCCGTCCGCCTGAGAACCGGAACCCTGAACCTGATGAAATTGCGGCGTGTGAGCCCTTTCTTGTCAGACAGTTGGAGATCATTCGGCCCAAGATTATTATTGCCCTAGGAAAATTTGCCGCCCAGACATTGCTGAAAGATACGACCCCCATTACCCGCTTGCGCGGTAAGTGGCAGTCCTATCACGGGATAAAACTGATGCCGACCTTGCATCCGGCCTACTTGCTGCGCAACCCGAAAGATAAGCGTCTGGTGTGGGAAGATATTAAAGCCGTACTCCGAGAAATAGGACGTCTCTAGCGTGCGAAAGCGTTACCGTACAATTCGACTCGTCCGACTTTTGTCTTGCGTCTGTCTCCTGACGGGCCTGGGTATGCTCATTGGTGTATCCGCACAAAGTCAGTCCGCCCATATCAGCCGGATTGTTATCGACGCCTCGATCAATCCGGCTGTGGGTGACTTTATTCACGAGAACATTGATCAGTCCGCCCAAGAGGGGGCCTTAGCGCTGATTATTCAGCTTGATACCCCAGGTGGATTGCTGAACTCAACCAAGAGCATCGTCAAAGACATGCTGGGCGCCCCGTTGCCCGTTCTTCTGTACGTCTCTCCGAGCGGGGCGGGGGCTGGCTCGGCGGGCGTGTTTATCACCTTGGCCGGCCATATCGCCGCCATGGCTCCGGGCACGACTATCGGTGCGGCCCATCCGGTTGCCAGCGGCGGACAAAATATCGAAGGCGATATGCGGGAAAAGATCGAAAACTTCACGGTTTCCTTTATCGAATCGATTGCGCAGCGCCGGGGCCGCAACGTCGAGTGGGCAGAGAAGGCGGTTCGGGAGAGTGTCTCGATCACCGAGGTCGAAGCGCTGGAGAAAAATGTCGTTGATTTTGTTGCGACGGATGTGCACGATCTGCTGACCCAGGCCAGCGGACGGGTCGTTGAGGTGGGCTCGGAAAAGATCACCCTGGATTTTAGCGCCGCCCAACTGGGTGAGGGCCGCTTCAATATTGTCACGGTCGAGATGCGGCTGAAGCATAAGGTGCTGAATATCCTGGCCGACCCCAATATCGCCTACCTGCTCATGATGGCCGGCATGCTGGGATTGTATCTTGAGTTCTCGAACCCCGGCCTGCTGCTTCCCGGTCTGGCGGGCGGTATTTGTTTGATTCTTGCGCTGACAGCCTTTCAGGTCTTACCCATCAATTACACCGGTCTGGTCTTAATCGGCCTCGGCATGGCACTACTCATAGCGGAGATGTTTCTCCCCAGCTTCGGCATCTTGGGTGTCAGCGGTATTGCCGCCTTTGTGTTGGGCTCGTTGTTCCTGTTCGATACGCCGGACGCCGAGCTCGCGGTTGATCGCGGTATTATTTTTGCCGCCTCGCTGGCCGTGGGGACCTTCATGTTTGTTGTTGGCTCACTCGCCGTGCGGGCGTGGCGCCGCCCGGTCGCGTCAGGACTAGAGGGCCTCCAGGGAGAAATAGGCGAAGTGCGCACCCCGCTCGCCCCACAGGGAAGAGTCTGGGTGCACGGCGAGTATTGGACGGCCCAGAGTGACGAAGAGATTGAGGTTGGCCAAAAGGTCCAGATCGTCGCTGTTGATCATATGATACTGCGGGTACGCCGCGCAGTGAATTCATGAGAAAAAGGGGGACACTCCATGTTTGGTTTCGGTCCGGTAGCAACATTTTTGATTATTGGCCTGGTACTCCTGGCGAGCGGCATCAAGATTCTGCCCGAATATGAGCGGGGGGTTATTTTCCGACTCGGCCGCTTGGTGAAGCACCGCGGGCCGGGGCTGATCTACGTTATCCCCGTGATTGAACGCATGGTCCGATTGGATATGCGGACGATTACCCTGGATGTTCCGCCCCAAGACGTGATCACCAAGGATAACGTCTCGATCAAAGTGAATGCGGTCCTCTATTTTCGCGTCCTGGAGCCGAATAAAGCCACGATTGAGATCGAGAATTATCTGTTTGCCACCTCGCAACTGGCCCAAACGACACTCCGGAGTGTCTGCGGCCAGGCCGAACTGGACGAGCTGCTCTCCGAGCGGGACAAGATCAATACCCATCTGCAAGAGATCGTTGATACCCAGACGGATCCGTGGGGGATTAAGGTCTCGCTGGTCGAGGTGAAACATATTGACCTCCCCCAAGAGATGCAGCGGGCGCTGGCCAAACAAGCGGAGGCCGAGCGGGAACGCCGGGCCAAAGTGATTAATGCCGAGGGAGAATTCCAGGCGGCCCAGCGGCTGGCTGACGCCTCGGGGATTATCGAACAACATCCGGTCGCGCTCCAACTCCGCTATCTGCAAACGCTTTCTGAAGTCGCCACGGAGAATAACTCAACCACCCTCTTCCCGGTGCCGATTGATCTCTTGCAGCCATTTCTGCGCGGGATGGGCGGATCGGCACCAACGGACAGCTCGCCAGATAATTCGACAACGTAAGAGGTCTTTCTTGCGAGTCGATTGACTCAATATATATCTCCCTCACGGGGGAGGGAAATGTCAGCTCTCCTGAATGGACCTTTCTGATTTCGACTACGACCTGCCGGCCGAGTTTGTCGCTCAGGAGCCGGCCAAACAACGCGATCAGTCCCGTCTGCTGCGCCTTGGGCGAGGCGACGCTGCCCTCTCGCATCACCGGTTTGCGGACCTGCTCGGCCTGTTGCCCAAAGACTGTGTGCTGGTCTGTAATAACACCCGGGTGATCCCGGCCCGCCTGCGCGGGAAGAAGACGACGGGTGGAAAAGTCGAACTGCTCCTGGTTCGACGCACAGCTGCTGCGGGAGAAGTCTGGCAGGTCTTATGTAAAGGCGGCCAGAACCAGAAAGCTGGCGGACGCATTAATTTTGCGGATAAATTTTGGGGTAAGTGGGTGGAAGCGCCGAGTGCCGGTCAGGGGAGTATGCGCTTTTTCCCGGAAAAAGATTTTCAGCGGCTCGTCGAACAACACGGAGAAGTCCCGCTGCCTCCGTATATCAGGCGCTCCCCAGGCCGGCACGCAGCCGACCAGGAGCGCTACCAAACGGTGTATGCTCAGCAACCCGGTGCGGTTGCCGCTCCGACTGCCGGGCTGCATTTTACGCCGGCCTTACTCGACAAGCTGGTCCAGAGTGGCGTTCAGTTATGCTTTGTCACCCTGCACGTTGGTCTGGGCACGTTTCAGCCTATCCGGGTGGAGCAGGTTGAGACGCATACCATGGGAACCGAATCCTACGAAATCGATGCGGCAACCGCAGAATGCATCAACACGGCCAAAGCGTCCGGCAGAAAAATCGTTGCTGTGGGGACAACCACAACACGGGCGCTCGAATCGTCAGCCCAGCCGACCGGCCACGTCCAGCCTGGCCCAAATCAGTCCGACTTGTTTATCTATCCCGGCTATGAATTTCGGGTGATAGATGGCTTGATCACCAATTTCCATCTCCCTCGTTCAACCCTGCTGCTGCTGGTGTCCGCCTTTGCCGGACGGGAGCGGATATTGCACGCCTATGCGGAAGCGGTGAAGCAGCGCTACCGGTTTTACAGTTATGGGGATGCGATGTTGATTGTGTAGGTGAGAGAGGGGTCGTCTCTGGCTTGGAGTTGTTCACCCGTAATGAGGTCGAACTAGGCCGCTATCCGCTCTGTGGGTAGCGGAACTTCTACGTAGGCAAAGACCAGTTCTTGAAATTCGGGATTCTCCAGATGGTGCTCAACCGCTTGACGTTCAGGGACCGCTTGGCCAGCTTCCCGATATGCTTCCATATTGATCCGAATCGCTTCACTGGCCGCTTGCTTCGCCGCTTCGATCGTTTCTCCGTATGTCACGATTGCTAAATCGGGCACTTGTACGGCAAACCCTGCGTCCGTTTGTTCCAGCATAATGAGGTATCGCATTACGTAACCTCTAGTCTGATTTTCTTCACGGTGTCAACCGCTCGACCCACGGGAACGTCTTTCTGTGGGTGTACTATCGTAACCACAAAACGGCTGTCCGGGTGCTTAAAGTTGTGGTGGTCCCCTTTGACACTGACCAGTCGCCAACCGCACCGCTCCGCCAGCTTTATCAATTCCCGACTGGTGTACCGTTTCGGCATAGGTCAAATAGTAGTGGTGTTACACTACTTCGTGCATTTCGTGACCCATGAATGCAAGCGCTCGCACGGTCATTAACGGAATATGCTCAGCCAGCTCTCGTTACGTGCTTACAGGAGTCACGGCAAAGCTTTTTATCCAGTTACTCTGTTCAAAAGTATCCGGCACTGCACACCCTCGCTCCTGACTGATTTGGGCCAAGGCAGCTCCCGGGTCTATCCCGGCTGAGACGAGTAAGAGTACCGCTATCAGGCTTGAGCGCCCAATCCCTTGCCGACAATGGATAGCTACGGATTTGCCAGTTTCAAGTAATTTCTCCAGTTTCTCTACTAGATCAGTCGTTGCTTTTCGTGATGTCGGGACCCCTCGGTCCTGTATGGGATAGGCGTAGAATTGGATGCCCTGTGTCCGGCACAAAAGCTCTTCCTGATTCAGTTCAAGCTCAATGTTTTTATCGTGGGTGAGCAGTGAAACCACTACATCTAGCCCGGCTTCCTTCCAGGAGCGGACTTCCTCTTCGAGCCAGTCTCCTCCGCGCGGCCGCGGGACTATTGCTAGGCGACCGGACCAGGGACCTTCTATCCAATACACCGTTGTTCTCATGCAAGTCTCTTCGTTACGGCAGTGGCTCCTCATCAAAAAGCTCACGAGGTAGCGCGTCCACGTCAACTCCTTGATCTCGTAAGACGTGAATCCGATGATGACCATCGACCATAGTTCGGTACTGGTACATTTGGGGGGTTTTACCCCAACAGAAACAGTGACTTACAGCTCAAACTGTACCAGCACCCATAGTTCCGTCGCGCTTGACTTTGAGTGCCCCTTCTTGTCCGGGCCTGAGTGATTCTATGAGTTCTTCGGTTGTTAGTTTGTCAAATTGAGTCAGCTTAGGCTGACTTAATGAACTTTCAGGGTGTAAGGATTTGAGGGGTGATTGATTCATAATTCAGAAGGGATCGTCCGAGATCAACCTCGCCGAAGTGCCGTTCAAGCCGGACCCGCGTTGCTTGTTTCCCTTCATGATAGCTGCCGTACATCAAACCCAAAGAACCGAAGTATTTTTGTTGTTCGTCCATTGATTACAGGGTATCCCTCTTTATTACACCAGCCAACAAGTTCCTGAACATTCGCTTGACCGAACTGGTTTAGCTTGTATTTAGGGTAAAATATCAGATTCGCCATTCTCTCCATTACATCATCATCGCCAAATACCAAGTAGGAAAGGCTTTCTCTAATTTGCTTTCCATCATTCGTCTCAAAGAATGTTGGACGCAGTTTTGGGAGTCCTCCAGGAAAGAACCTAAGGCGGTCGTGAAGAGAATGGACTGTAGTCAAAGCGTCAAAAAGCTCGTCATCACGACTCTCCATGACCGTTTTGCGTGAAGAGAAAATCCGCATGAGGCGTGGGTAGTTGACGTTTACAATCGTCTCTTCGAGATGTCGACACGATATGGCAAACCACTTTTCCAGGTATTCTTTGACACGAGAAACTTGCCGGTCTCCCCAGCCGACCTGCGGCTCTAACCATGAATCACCAGATGCGTATTCATCTCTGACGAAACTCAGAAATGAGTCTATCTCCAACCGCAGCGGAATAAGACTCTCGTCTACTTTCCGCTTCTGGAGTGACTTGTACAGAACTTGGACTTTGTTGAAAGCGGTTACATTCTCTTGATACGTCTTTCGATAGTCTTCAAGGAAAATATTCTCCTTTGAGACTTTTCTTTTTTCTCTCCCGATGTTGTGAAATACAACGTTTCCGATGTCTTGATTAACGGCCTTTGCCAGTAAAGAAATTTCCTGATCTATTTTTGAGTAGGACGAATAGAGTTTTTTTGTATTTTTTGAGCACTTCTTCCGTTAACACCGATGCCTCTTGCCAGTATTCGGAAAACAGAATGGCTAGCTCATTAAACCTTTCATCCTCCCCTGCAATGCTGACCATTACCTCTTGATTGGGACGGATTGCCGCTCTCGTTAAGTTGGCAGAGCCGATTAAAGCCTCTTGGTCACCGAAGATGTACAACTTTGGATGGAACGAGCGATCTGTAAAGAATCTGATTTCGACTTTCTACTAGAATCCTCAACAACGCGTCAGGATTCGTAGGGTATCCGAGCCGCACAATCAGACGAACGAGACAGCCTTCCTCAAGCAGTTTCTCCACCACACTGGCTTCTGTGAAGAAGGCGACAGCAATGAAAACATTTCGACCCTGATCCACCAATCGGTAGAGTGCATTTTCTATAAAGTCGCCGTGGATGTTTCTATTCGTGTAAAGTCCATTCATATTACTACTATTCCCTTCTAGCTGCCCAACTACAATTAGGTCGCCTAACGCCTAATGAAATAGGCAAACTCTGTAAATTCTGATAGGCAAACTCTATAAATTCTGAAAGCCTAACGCTATGCCGCCTGACGCTCACCGTCTGTAGCGGTGTTTTGACATATTCGCTCAATCTTATGACTCTTACCTGTCTCAGGCAGCCCAACAAGTAGTTGCCAGCCCCCGAAAAAACGAATAAAACTTTCCGACAGGCCACAGAACAATTCGCACTCTCACACTATCCCCGTTCATGTTTCAGTTCACGACGATACAGACAGATTCGGCGACCCAGGCCCGCCTCGGCACGTTGCAGACCTCGCATGGCAGTGTGGCCACGCCGGCGTTTATGCCGGTAGCAACCCAGGGGACGGTGAAGTCCATGACCCCCCAGGAACTGCGGACCATAGGCGCAGAGATTATCCTGGCCAATGCCTATCATTTGTATCTGCGACCGGGCGTCGAGTTGGTCGAGCAAGCAGGTGGTTTGCACGCCTTCATGGGCTGGGACGGACCGATTCTCACTGATAGCGGCGGCTATCAGGTGTTCAGCCTGAAATCGCTATCCACGGTCACGGAAGAAGGGGTGGAGTTTCGTTCTCACTTGAACGGCTCGCGCCATCAACTGACGCCTGAAAGTGTGGTGCGCGCCCAAGAACGTCTTGGGGTTGATATTGCCATGGTCCTGGACGAGTGTGTGCCAGCGCCGGTCGATGTGGCCGAGGCGGAACGCGCGGCCCATTTGACCGTCCGTTGGGCAGAGCGGTCTCTGGCGGCCAAGCAACGAGACGACCAAGCCGTATTTGCCATTGTCCAGGGCGGGATGTTTCCGGCCCTGCGCGAAGAGAACGCGCTCGCGCTCGTCGCCCTAGGGTTCCCTGGCTACGCGGTTGGCGGCTTGAGTGTCGGCGAGTCGCCGGCCCTGACGCACGAGTTGGCCGCCTATACGATCCGCTTCCTACCCGAGAGCTGTCCGCGCTATTTAATGGGAGTGGGGACGCCGGAGCAGCTCGTTCGCTATGTGTCGCTCGGGTTTGATATGTTTGACTGCGTCATGCCTACGCGTAATGCCCGGAATGGCTCGCTCTTTACCTGGCAGGGCAAACTCAATATCCGTCGGGCCGAGTATACGGCTGACTTTCGACCCGTTGAAGAAGATTGTGAGTGCTATACCTGTCGGCACTTTTCCCGGGCGTATCTACGCCATTTGGCCGTGGCTGGTGAGATCCTGTCTGCACGGCTAAATACCTTGCATAATTTGTATTTCTACCAACGTTTGATGCGCACCATGCGTGAAGCCCTGGCTACGGGCCGCTTTGCCGAATTTGCGCGGCCGTTCCTGGAGGCCCATACGGCTGAGCGCGCGCAGTCAACACAGGAGAGTGTCTCATGAGTCTTGCCTTTGCCCAAAGCGGAGCCGCACCGGAAGGTCCCGGGCCGCTGGTCCAGTTTTTTCCGTTGATCCTGATTTTTATCGTGTTCTACTTCTTGCTGATTCGCCCGCAACAGCAAAAGGCCAAGGCGCACCGGACCTTGCTCAGCGAACTCAAACGGAATGACGAAGTCGTGACAGTGGGCGGGCTGTACGGGCGCATTATGGAAATTGGGGAAAAAGTCGTGACCCTCGAACTGGCGCAAAACGTTCGCATTCGGGTCGAACGCTCCAAGATTGAGGCCCTGGCTGAGGAGGGGGGCAGCCGGAAAGCGAGTGGAGACAAGAAGTCGGGAAAGGATAAATAATGCCCCAAGGTCTGCGGTATCGTATCCTTTTGATTGTCGCTCTCACGCTGTGGGGGAGCCTCTATCTGATCCCGTCTTTCAGTCCCGCGTTGCCGGGTTGGTGGCCGTCCTTTCTGCCCTCCCACCAGATTCGTCTGGGCCTTGATCTACGGGGTGGTACGTATTTGTTGTTGACGGTTGACCTGGAGAAGGCTGTGGAAAACAGCCTGGACCAGTACGCCGAAGAATTCCGGCGGGCGCTGAGTGAGGCCGAGGCCGGCATCGTCGATATTCGGCGCGAAGGCAATACCTTGCGCTTTTCCGCCACCTCCGCATCAGACCGAACGACCGTGAGAGAGATTCTGGCCGACCGCTTCCCCATTCTCGAACCCCGGATTAGCACAGGTTCAAGCTCGGATATTGTCGTTGACCTCGATAGCCGCCAGGTCGAAGCGCTCCAACAGTACGCGGTTGATCAATCCCTGGAAACCATTCGCAACCGGATTGACCAGTTCGGTGTGGCCGAGCCTGTGATCCAACGTCAGGGCGAGCGGGATATTCTGGTCCAACTGCCCGGTATCCAGGACCCTGAACGCGCCAAGGAATTAATCGGCAGAACCGCGGTATTGGAATTCAAGCTGGTGGCGGAAGAGGGCAGTACGCGCGAAACCGAGACCCTGAACGGCCAAGACCGCGACCCGCTGAGCGGAGAGCCGATTCGGACCACCTATACCCTGGAAAAGCAGACCTTGCTCTCTGGCGATGGGGTAGCCGATGCCCGTGTGCGTCCCAGCGTCGACATTGAAGGGCCGTACGTCGAGCTGATTCTGAACAATCGCGGGGCCGATATCTTTGAAGAGATAACCGGGGCCAATGTCGGCCGCCGTTTGGCCATCGTGCTCGATAATACCGTCTATTCGGCTCCCGTAATTCGCGACCGGATCGGTGGCGGGCACGCCTCCATCACGGGCGGGTTTGACATGAAGGAAGCCCGCGACCTCGCCATTGTCTTACGTGCTGGTGCGCTGCCCGCGCCCGTCACCATCGCCGAAGAACGGACAGTCGGCCCGTCTCTCGGGCGGGACTCGATTGAGCAGGGAACTATGTCTTTCATTATTGGTGGGGTCTTAGTCGTGGTCTTCATGGTCGTGTACTACAACCTGGCCGGCCTCCTGGCAGACCTCGCCCTGACTCTGAATATCCTGCTGCTCTTGGCCGCTCTGGCCATGTTTGATGCCACCCTGACCCTGCCGGGCATTGCCGGTATCGTCCTGACTGTGGGGATGGCGGTGGACGCTAATGTGCTGATCAACGAACGCATGCGAGAAGAGGTACGACTGGGCAAAGGGGCGCGGGCCGCGGTGGACTCCGGCTACGAGCGCGCCTTGCCGGCCATTTTTGATTCGAATATCACCACGTTTTTATCGGGCCTGATTCTGTTTCAGTTTGGCTCCGGCCCGATCAAAGGCTTTGCCGTCACCCTGTGTATCGGGATTATGAGCACGGTGTTCACCACGGTGTTCTGCACGCGGGCCGTGTATGACTATTTTCTGGCGCGGCGGCGTCTCAACACCCTGAGCGTCTAAGCCGGGCGGGCAGCCAGGAGTGCAAGACCATGGAACTGATTAAAGCCGGCACAACGATTGATTTTCTGCGCTACACCAAAGTCGCCTATCTGTTTTCCGCTCTACTCATCCTGCTCGGTACCACTGCCTTTTGGTATCGGGGTGGTTTGAACTATGGGGTGGATTTTGCGGGCGGGACCATCGTCCATGTCAAATTCAGCCAGCAGACCGATGCGGCGAGCATTCGTGCTGTCGTCTCTCAAACGGATATTTCAGACATTACGGTCCAGGATTTTGGGCAGAACGGAGATGAATTCCTGATTCGTATTCCCAAGTCGGAAACGGGCGCGGAAAATTTCTCGAATCGGATTCGCGAGAGCCTGGCCGATGGCTACGGCCCTGAAGCGTTCGATGTCCGACGGGTCGAAAGCGTCGGCCCGAAAGTCGGCAGAGACTTGCGGCGGAAAGGCATTCTTGCCGTTGTGTTCGCCACCTTCATGATGGGCGGCTATATCGCGTTCCGGTTTGAGCCCCGGTTTGGGGTAGGGGCCGGTGTCGCCCTGGTCCATGATGTCTTGGTGACCACCACCGTCTTGCTCGTCGCCGATGTGGAGTTCGACCTGACCGTTGTGGCCGCGCTGTTGACCGTCATCGGCTATTCGGTCAACGATACGGTCATTGTGTGTGATCGGGTGCGGGAAAACATGCGCAAGCTGCGCCGTGAAACCATGCGGACGATTATCAACCGCAGTATTAACGAGACCCTGAGTCGCACGGTGATTACGACCGGGACGGTCCTCATGGTCATCCTGGCCCTCTTCTTTTTGGGCGGCTCGGTGATCCATGCCTTTGCGCTCGTTCTCCTGGTCGGGATGACGGTCGGAACGTATTCATCCATCTATGTCGCCAGCCCGGTTGTCCTGCTGTGGGAAAAGGGGACCACCCGGCAGTGAATGAGTCAGGCGCCCGACTCGAAAAACGTTGGTACCTGCGCCCGGCTGACCCGAGGCGGATTCAGGATCTGATCGCGTCAACTCATCCCGAACTCCTCTCTCCAGACACGGCGCGGCTGCTCGTCAACCGCGGCATCGATACCGCGGAAAAAGCGACCACATTTTTATCTCCCACCCTGCGCACGGGTCTGCGTTCGCCCATGCTCTTCCCTGATATGCGGCGCGCCACAGACCGTTTGCTCCACGCCCGCGAGCGCGGTGAGCGCGTGTGTATCTGGGGGGACTATGACGTTGATGGCGTGACCGGCAGCTCCCAGCTTATCCTGTTCTTACGGGAAATCGGTATGGACCCGCGGCTGTATATTCCCCACCGGACCCGTGAAGGATATGGACTGAACACGCCAGCTATTGAGCAACTGGCCGGTGAGGGCATGCGGGTCTTGGTGACGGCCGACTGCGGGGCAAGCAACCATCGGGAGATTGCCCGGGCGCAACAGCTCGGTACCGATGTGATCGTGTGTGATCACCACCACGTCCCAGAGGAAAAACTGCCGGCCTATGCGGTGCTGAACCCCATGGAAGCGGGCTGTCCCTTCTCCTTTTCCGGCCTGTCCGGGGCAGGCGTTGCGTTTTATTTGCTGATGGGGCTGCGGATGCGGCTGCGTGAGCAGGGGGAGCAGCCGGTTCCCGACCTCCGGCGCTATTTGGATTTGGTCTGTCTGGGGACGGTGGCTGATCTTGTACCCTTGATTGAAGAAAACCGTGTGCTCGTCACCCACGGCCTGAGACATATTGCAAACAGCCAACGCCCCGGTATTCGTGCACTCCGGGCGGTGAGTGGTGATGACGATGTGACGGCGAGCTATATCGGCTTTCGTCTCGGACCGCGCATCAATGCCGGTGGGCGGTTGGCCGAGGCGCAGAAGGCGGTTGAACTGCTCACGACAACGGATACCGAACGCGCCCGGTTGCTGGCCGCTGAGCTGGACAAGGAAAACATGGCTCGCAAAGCCATTGAAGAAGCCATAGGGCAACAGGCGCTCGCCTTGGCGCAGGCCCAGCTTGAACAGGACCTGCGCTACAGTTTTGTCTTGGCATCTCCGGAATGGCACCCTGGGGTGATTGGTATTGTTGCGTCTCGCTTGGTCGAGCGCTTTGGACGTCCGACCATCCTGATTGCAATTGACGGCGATATGGGCAAAGGGTCGGGCCGGAGCCCCGCGGCTTTCCACCTCTATAAAGGGATGCAGGCGTGTGCCGAGCACCTGACTGGTTATGGCGGACATCGCCAAGCCGCCGGGCTGTCGATTCAGGCGGCGTCAATACCGACTTTTGCGGACCAGTTTGAGGCGGTCGTGCGTCAGCACCTGACGCCTGATGATCTTGTCCCTATTATTGAGTTTGACGCTGAGGTTGACGTCGGGCTGGTCGGACCGGAATTGCTGGACGAACTGCATCGTCTTCAGCCCTGTGGGCCGGGCAATCCGGAACCGGTATTTCGCTCCTCGCAGGTTGAAGTGGTCAGCTCCCGTATCGTCGGCGATCAGTCCCATGGAAAAGCCGGACACCTCAAGCTCGTGCTGCGCTCTGGCCAGGGCGGACGGCCTGTTGACGCTATCGGGTTTGGGATGGGCGACCGTCCGATTGTCCCCCGCCAGCGCGTTGATGTGCTCTACACCCCAACGCTGAACGTCTGGAATGGGCAGGCGAGTCTCCAGCTTCGCCTGCGCGATCTGAAAGAGCACTAACCCTGCGAAATTACACGGACATTGACGATTAAGGGGGGGTGTGGTATACCCCAGCCACCAATCTGAATCGTGCAGGAAATACAGAGCTGTGGAAGAGAAGGAAGCAGTGCTGCTCAATAGCCGACAGGTGGCCGCGCTCCTTGAGTTGAGTCCGGATACAGTCAACGAGCTTGCTCGGAAGAACATCCTCCCAGGTGTCAAACGGGGGAGGCAGTGGCGGTTTCGTCAGCAGGACATCTCGCTTTTTAAGAAACAGCAGCAAAAGCAGGAAGCCGCCTAGACTTCGAAGGGGGATAGCGGGTGCTGGCTACACAGAATGAGCGGGATACCCGGCACGCTCACGAGAGCAAGATTTACTCCGAGTTTTCCCACCTCTACGATAAAATCTTCGCACGTTTCTTTACCGACCGCATCTCTGCGGTCATCCAGGGCCTCAACATTCAGCCCAGTGCAAGCGTGCTCGAAGTGGGGGTCGGAACCGGTTTGTCCATGGAGGCCTACCCGCCCCATTGTCAGGTGACCGGGGTCGACCTTGCTCCCGACATGTTAGAGCGTGCTCAGCAACGGGCGGACGAGAACCAGTGGCGCCATTTTCGCTTGCTGACGATGGACGCCATGAGTCTCGATTTTCCAGACAACTCTTTTGACTATGTGACCTCGTTTCACGTCATCAGCGTCGTGCCTGACCCGGTACGGATGATGCGTGAAATTCACCGGGTCTGTAAGCCTGGCGGGAAAATCGCCATCATCAATCATTTCCGATCGACCAAGCCCCTTATTGGCCCCCTTATTGGTGCCCTTGACCCGCTCACCCGACGACTGGGCTGGAGCGCCTCACTGCGTCTGAAACAAGCCTTTGACGATGTGCCTATCCGTATTGAGAAGCGGTATAAAACCCACCCGATGTCCCTGTTTACCGTGGTGTTGGCCGAAAACCTGAAGAACGGTCTTGCCCCGGAAAGCCGTCCGGACAGGAATCTCGGCACAGCCGACCGGAACGGGACTCATCTCGCGTAATTGCACGTCCCCATCACGCATGTCCCTGGCTGACCGGGAGAGTGTTTTCTCTGACTGTGATTTTAGAGATTCGCCGGTCTGCCGACCGCGGCTAAGAGGAGATGGGGAAAATTCACGGTCATGCCGTCAACCCCAGCGTCAATGGCCGCACGCATCATATCCGGGTCTTTGATGCCCCACGCCCGGACTTCGAGGCCCGCGGCTTTCCAGGCCGTGACCAACGCACGGGAAAGAAATGGGGCCGGCGGGCAGATTTGATCAAACCCGGCGTCCAGCACGCGCTGGGTAGTTTCCAGTTTGGCATCGATCGTCAGCAAGCCGACTTTCGCCGTGGGGGCGTGGGTCTTGAGATTGTGGACAATGGAAAAGAAAAATGACGAGAAGGTGACCTGGTCCAGCAGCCCCATTTTGCGAACCATATCGAGCACCCGGAGTTCTATGCCGCGCTGCTTGACTTCGAGCACGAGGTGCGTCCGTCTGCCGTAATGGGCGAGCGTCTCCCGGAGTAAGGGGACCCGCGCGCCGGCGTAGTCTTGGCTAAACCAGGAGCCCGCGTCGAGCTCTTTCACGACTGACCAAGGGGTCTCGTGCACAACCCCCGACCCGTCGGTCGTCCGGCTCAGGTTTTTGTCATGAATCAGGACCAGCTCACCGTCACTGGTGGAATGTACATCAGTCTCGATCGCGTCCACGCCGGTCGCGAGCGCCCGGTCAAAGCTTGCCCAGGTGTTCTCCGGAGCGAGCGCCGCCGCGCCGCGATGTCCAATCACTTGCATGAGAAAAACCACTGCCCGGACAAATCACCGCTCCCCGCGTGTTAATTCAACTCCTGACTCGAATAGCCCAAAATACGCCGCGCAATAATGAGCAGGTTGATCTGCTGGGTGCCTTCATAAATATCGCTGATCTTTGCGTCCCGCATCCATTTTTCGAGCAAGGTTTTGCGCGAATAGCCCACCGGACCGAGCAGTTCGACCGCCTTCTGGGTGACCTGGGTCACCATGCTGCCGGCTTTGGCTTTGGCCATAGAGGCTTCGAGATTATTCTGGATACCCTGATCGAGCATCCAGGCCGCCCGCCACGTCAACAGCCGTGCGGCCTGGAGATTAGCCTCCATCTCCATAAAGTCTCGCTCAAGCGTGGTCAGCTTTGTGGGCGGGGTGGTGTACCGAATGGTGATGCCTTCTGCTTTAAGCGTCTCACGGATATAATCCACCGCGGCCCGCGCCACACCAAGCGCGCTTGCCGCAACCAGCGGCCGGGTGGCGTCGAACGTGGTCACGACCCCCTTGAAACCGGTGGTCGATTGCTTGACCTCTACCTTGCCGAGAATATTATCGAGCGGAATCCGACAGTCTTCAAAGACGAGCATGGCCGTGTCTGAGGCCCGGATACCCATTTTCTCTTCCACTTTGGCGACCGTCATGCCCGGGGTGTGGTGCTCCACCACAAAGGCTTTGATCCCCGCGCGTCCGGCCGACTTGTCCAGCGTGGCCCAGACAACGACAAAGCCTTCCGATTTTTCGGCGGCCATGAGCCCGCTGGTGCAGAAGATTTTGGTGCCATTAATGACCCACTGATCCCCATCCTGCACCGCGGTGGTGGTGAGCGCGGCCGAGTCTGAGCCACAGCCCGGCTCGGTGATCGCCATGGCGCCCCATTTTGGTTCCCCGTCACGGAAGCGAGACAGAAAGCGCTCTTTTTGCTCCGGCGTACCGGCCGCGGCGACCGCAGCACCGCCGAGTGCCGGATGGGGAATACTGAGATACAGACCGACGTCGCCCCACGACAGTTCTTCAATCAGGACTGCCGAACGGACGGTACGTTCCGAGGGGTGTCGTTCGCCGGTCTGCGTCTGCCCGTTCGCCTCCTTCTTTTGCTTACCATCACCGAAGCTGATCATGTTTTTGGAGGCCTCCCACATCATGTTCAGCCATTCCGTCGGCTTTTCGTGTTCGCGTTCGTCATACTCGCGCGAGATGGGGCGCATGGTCCCGTCTGCAACGGCGTGGATCAGGTCCCGGTTTTTTTCAATTGCCGGGGAAAGGGAGAATTCGATCATGGTCTGCCTCCAATAGGTTCGGGTCTGTTGAGTCGTTAGATCATGGCCAGTCCTTCGAACGTCGCAAATCCGCGTCCGTTTCGGAGCCAGAGCTCAACCGGATGGTCCCGAATATAGCCATGTCCGCCCAGGGTTTGGACGGCGTTATCCGTCACTTTGAGAACCATAGTCGCTGCGTAATGCTTAGCCAAACACGCTTCGCGAGTCGCATCTGCGCCCGTGTCGAGCTTCCAGGCCGCTTCCCAGACGAGTAAGCGGGCGGCGTCAATTTCCGTGGCCATCTCGGCCAACATAAAAGCAATGGCCTGTTTCTGGGCAATGGCCGTGCCAAAGGCTCTCCGCTCCTTGGCATACTCCCGCGCATACTCATAGGCGGCTCTGGCTACGCCAACGGCCATGGCCGAGAGCGCAACACGAGAGCGGTTCAACACGGGCTGGATATCGCCTTGCAGATGTGAGGAAGCCGGCAGGCGACAATTGTCCAAACGCAGCTCATACGTGGCTACCGCTTTGAGTCCCATATTCTTCTCGCGTTCGCCTATGCTGAGGCCCGGCGTATCCTGGGGCAGAAGAAAGACGGTGAGACCATTGTCTCCCCTGGCATAGACCAGGAGATAGGTCGCCTCGGTGGCCAGCGGCACAAAACACTTGGTGCCGTTCAGCACAAACTCGCCGTTGTTTTGCTCGGCTGTTGTGGCGAGGTCATTCAGGTCAAAGCCGAAGCGCGGCTCCATCACTGCGGCCGTGCCGGCCGTGAAATGGGGGCCGACATAACAACTGAGAATCTGCGCCTTTTGCTCGGGTGTCCCCAGCGTCATGACCGGATAGGTGACCAGTTGGGGTGAGAGGATATGCAGCGCCAGAGAGAGGTCGCCCCAGGCCAACTCTTCACAAATGAGAGCGCCCGTGACCGCCGAAGACCCGGCGCCGACACCGCCGTAGGCTTCGGGAATCGTGCTTTGCACCAGGCCGAGTTCCCAGGCCTGCTGAACCACGGAGGCGGGGCATAGGCCACTCTCGTCTGCATCATGGGCAAGCGGGCGGAACTGTTCGCGGGCAAACTCCGCAACCGTATCGCGAATCAGTTGTTGTTCGTCGTCGGGTTGAAAACCAAGCATACCAGCCGTCTCCTCGCGATTCCTGTCCCTGCGTCTGTAGGGGCGACGCCTGCATCGCCCCTACCTTAGCATAAAAAGGGAGAATTGAACCTTGACTCTCATATACGCAAGTGGGATGTTGACATACCAACACTATTCCACAGGGAGGGAAGACTATGGGCTTACCGAATGGCGTGCATCATCTGGCGATCTGTACCAAGAATATGAAGGAGCAGATTGAGTTTTTTACCCAAGTCGTCGGTATGGAACTGGTTGCGCTGTACTGGATGCATGGCGTGAAGAATACCTATCACGGCTTTGTCCGTCTGGGCGACACCTCCTCCATTGCCTTTGTCCAGGGCCCGGAGAGTGGCGAGATTCAACCCCAAACCGGGGTCTCCCATGCGAGCTGGACTGCGGGCCTGGTAGCGCCTGGTGCCATGCAACATCTGGCGCTCAATGTAGACACGGAAGAAGATCTGCTGACCATGCGGGATCGCGTCCGCTCGCACGGGCACTGGGTCATGGGGCCGCTGGATCATGGTTTTTGCAAGTCCATTTATTTTGCCGGACCAGAGGGCATGATGCTCGAATTCTCGACTTCCGAGGGCGAAGCGATTGATGCCGAATCCTGGATCGATCCCGAAGTGGTGAAACTTAACGGCATCAGTCTGGAAGAGCTGGAACAGTATAAAAAGCCTCCGGCATTCGAGTCTCAAGGGGGTAAGGTCCAAAACCCTGAGGTTGATTTGAATAACCCCCCGATGCAGTTTCCGCCGGGCCAAGAGGTGATCTATTCAATGTTGGATAAGGACGTGACTGAAAAGCTGAGCGAGACGACACCACCCGTCCAGCCGAATCACTGACGACTCGTTTCTGGTTCGCTCGTTCATGAGGACGCATCGCGACCGCAGGGGGAGATATGGCCGCACAGCACGAGAGCCCGCAATCCCGGTTGATTGCCGTCAATGACTTTGCCTGGCAGGAATTGATGCCGGGCGTGCAGGCCCGCAACCTGTGGGTTGACGAAAAAACGAACCGACGGGCGCTTATGACGCGGATCACGCCCGGCCTGCAAATGCCCACCCACAAGCATGTGGGCGACGAACTGGTCTATCTCATTGAAGGGACCCTGTCGGACGAGTTTGGCACGATCACCGCGGGCAATATGGGTTATCGACCTGACGGGTGCGTCCACAGCGTATCGAGCAGCACTGGGGCAACCGCCATTGCGATTATCACCGGTGGGGTGGAACCCGCGACCGAACGGGGGGGTGCCCCACCGTCCCAGGTCTTTTCGCTGAGTGGGCTGGAATGGGTTGAAGCCCGACCGGGCATCCGGCTGAAATCCGTCTGGGAAGATCAGGCGGCCGGGCGACGGGCAGTGCTTGCGCGCTTTGAGCCGGGGTCGGTACTGCCCTTGCATCGCCATAACGGGGACGAACTCATTTTTGTGATCGCAGGGGAAAACGAGGATGAGTCCGGTCCGGTGTCAACCGGCAATATGAGCTATCGGCCCAACGGGTGTACCCACACCGTCACAAGCAAAAACGGGGCGACGGCCCTGAACTTTGTCTGGGGCGGAGCGGAGATGATTGAGTAGGCGTCTACGGCAGTCTCATTGTCTGCTGGGTTGTCTGACTGCAAGAGGCGCCGGCCCGGCTATGAAGCGTCCGCCTCACCCGTCCGTCCCAAGATCCATACCAGCGCGGTCCCTAAGCCAACTCCCAGAGGGAGTAAAATAAAGGGTGAAATGCCAAAACCGGCTGGCAGATAGCCCAGACAGAGCGAGACCGCCCCCACGGTGAGGGCGTACGGTAACTGCGTCCGTACATGGGTGATGACCTCGACGCCGCTGGCGGTAGCGGACAATATCGTCGTGTCTGAAATCGGCGAGATATGGTCGCCAAAACAGGCACCGGCGAGGATCGCCCCAACCGTGGCCAGGACCGGAGGGCCGGCTGTCCCACCTGCCAGGGAGACGGCAAGAGGAACGATCAGCGGAATGAGAATGGCCATCGTACTGAATGAGCTGCCCGTGGCAAAAGAGATTGCCGCTGCCACCAGAAATGTCAGCGCGGGCAGGCTCCACGCGGTTACGCTATTGGTGAGTAAATCGGTCAGGGCGTGAGCCGTACCTATGGCTTCGAGCGCTGCCCCTAGTCCCCAGGCCAGATACAGAATCACCAGCGCTCCAAGAATACGTCGCATGCCCTGCCAGCTCGCCCGGAGCGTTCCGGGCAGCGTGAAGGTATGGCTGGATACAGACAGCATGATGGCAACAACGAGAGCAGTGCCAGCGCCCATTGTCATAGACCGGTAGGCATTGGCAGCCCCCATAATCGAGAGGAGCGTGAGATTGGCTGGGCCGCTCTCTCCTGCACTGGTCCGTCCGTCCACATATAAACAGACCAAGGTCGCCAGCAGGAGGCTCAGAATAGGACCTGCCGCCAACCATGCGGACTGAGCAGGGTCGGGTGGTACACGCTGCTCGACAGCGGGCTGCGTGGCTCGCGTTTTGTGCTCCAGGCGAGCCATAGAACCAAAGTCCCGACCTGACAGGGCAACCGCACCAACAAAAGCCAAGGAATAGATGCTGTAAAAACGAAACGGCAAGGTGCTCATAAAGAAGACCAGGAGACCTCCGGCGAGCGGAACCCCGGCGAGCGCATCGGCTAGCAGCCCCAACTCGTAGCCAATCCAGGTTGAGATAACGGCAAACGACGCCACTGGGGCCGCAGTCGAATCCACAATATACGCGAGCTTGGCGTGCGAAAGCTTGTGGCGGTCGTAGAGAGGACGAAAGGTGGTGCCGACCATCAGGCAATTGGCATAATCGTCAAAGAAGACGAACAGACCAGCCAACCAACTGGCCGCCATAGCGCTACGTGGGCCGCGAACGATCCGTTCTGCTTTGCGGACAAGCGCGATGGTTCCGCCATTGTGTTCAATGACGGCGACCATGCTGGCAACGAGGAGGGAAAACGTCGTAATAAGAATATTATCGGCATCCAGCGCCACGTGGAAGAGGAAACGAACCGTTCGTGTGGCCGCGGCCAGGGGGTCGAGCTGAGTGGCGAGGAGCGCACCCAACCCCAGGCCGACGCTCAATGAGAGACGCACCCGCTGGGTGACAATCGCCAGGCCAATAGTGACCAGCGGGGGGAGGAGGGTGAGGGGCGAGCCATACCATTCCATAGGGTGTGCTTACTGCGGTGCTTACAATCCCAGGCTCATGCCTCCATCAGCGATCAACATCTGGCCGGTGAGATACGCCGCCAGCGGCGAGGCCAGAAACAACGCAATCCCCCCTATGTCCTCCGGTGTTCCCCAGCGTTTCATAGGAATGGAGTCCAGTGAATCCTGATAGCGGCGCGGATGACCCCAGGTGACCTTGGTGATCTTGGTGGCAATCAAGCCTGGGGCAATGCCGTTTACCCGGATGTCGTCCCCGGCCCAGGCCTCGGCCAGGGTTTTGGTCAGGGTGACGAGCGCGCCCTTGCTGGCGCTATACGCGGGGTTCCCCAACACCGAGAAAAAGCTCGCTCCCGAGCCGAGCACGATGATGCTGCCCTGTGTTTTGGCCAGCATGGGATGGAACTTGGTGCAACTGCTCATGACGCTCATGAGGTTGACGTCCAGCACTCGCCTGAAGGTTGGCATCTGAAATTCGGCCCGCTTATATTCGACGATGCCCTGTGAGGCGACCAGCACATCGAGTGAGTCAAAGGGCGGTTGCAGGGCTTCGACCTTGCGGTCGCTTGACACGTCCCATTGGAAATAGTGCAAACCGGCCAGTTCGGAGCCCTCTTCGTCCGCATAATCTTCTGCTCCGGCCCGGGTACCGGAGACAAAAACCTGCGCGCCGTGGTCGCGAAAACCGCGGGCGATGCCGTTTCCTATGCCGCTTGACCCACCGATGACCAGAACCGTTTTCTTGCTGAAATCAATTGCATTCATGGCTGATTGTCCCTCTGCTGAAAGTTGCTCGCCTGTACAAAAGCCAGGCTACTGTAGCGAGTGTCACCCAGCTGAGAAAGGGCGGGGCAGGACACGGGCGGCTTGCATCTCGACCCAGGGACAGGCATGTAAGAAGGCACGACTATAGTAAGGAGGGAGCTATGGCTTTACCGCAAGATATTCGTCCGATTAACAGTGAATTGATGGATGCAATCACGCAGTCATCCGAGGAGGACTGGATTCCTAATCCGGATGACCCGAAACGGGCATTCATGAAAGTGCTCTGGACCGGGGAAGAGAGCGGGCGCTGGATGGTGCTCTTCCGTTGGCTGAAGGGCTATGTGGCCCCTCCGCATAAACATCTGAGTGCGGCGCATACCTATATTCTTTCGGGCAAACTCAAAGTCCGGGGCGGGACATTTAACGCCGGCGATTATGTGCATGAGGCCAATGGCATGGTTCACGGAGCCACCACCGCACTGGAAGATACGGAATATCTGTTCATGTGTGACGGCCCGGTCATCTTCTTTGGCAAAGACGAGTTCACTGGCTACCTTGGCTGGGAAGAGATTCGGCGTATGCAGCAAGCCCATGAGGCGGCCAAAAAGAAAGCGGCGGCGCGAAAAAGAAGCGCGTCGAAAAAGCGTGTGACAGCCAGAAAGCGAACCACGAAGAAGAAAGCGGCCTAGGCGGCCTCGCTGCTGAACAGCGTATCAGTCACAAACGCCCAGAGTTCTGAAGGACCCTGGGCGTTGTCTTTGGTATGGCAGCGCTCACCACGTGCGCTCTACCCCTCAGCCCATCTCTCGGATACATTGAATCCATGTCAGAAAACACAACGATGCCACCCTCCGCGGTTCCTGCTGCTACCGTCATTGTGCTCCGGGATGCGGAGAGTGGGCCAAAAGGCATTGAAGCCCTGTTATTGCGTCGGAATGCAAAAACCGCCTTTCATGGCGGGGCCTGGGTGTTCCCTGGCGGTCATATTGATCCCGAAGATTATAATCCGGACGCGCCGGGCGATATGCTGGCTGCCGCCCGGCAGGCCGCGGTCCGCGAGGCCCAGGAAGAGGCCGGCCTCAGCCTCTCGAAAGCGGATTTGCTCTATTTTTCACACTGGACCACACCGCTGGTTCGACCGAAGCGTTTTTCAACCTGGTTTTTTGTTGCCCAGGCCGGCAGGGATGCCGTTCAGGTCGACGGCGCGGAAATCAACGCCCATGCCTGGATGCGCCCGCACGAGGCCCTGGCGGCCCGGCAGGCCGGCGAGCTTGAGCTACCGCCGCCGACATTTGTCTCGCTGACGAAGCTCTCGGCTTTTGGAACGGTCCAGGATGCGCGTGCGGACGTCCGCGGCCGTGAGCCGGACATCTTTTTTCCCAAGCTGGAGAAAGTCGAGGGCGGCTATTGTTCGCTGTACCGCGGCGATGCCGGATACGAATCCTCGAATGTTGATGAGCCGGGAAGGCGACACCGGTTATGGATGTGTAAAAATGGCTGGCGCTATGAACGTGCGCAGGAGTATGCCGGTTGAGGGCTGTTTCGCTTTTCAGGAGGACATGACCATGGCTGCATCGTTCTCAAAAATTACAGATGTCTTTGGGGCAGAAGTTGATGGGGTGGACATCGCCGCGAGTGTGAGCGAAACGGCCATGCGTGACATCGTTGATTTGTTTAACGAGTACTCCATCCTGATTTTCCACGACCAGAAAATCAACGACGAGCAGCAGATTCGTTTCAGTCGGCTCTTTTCCGAGGTCGGGAACTTTGGCGGACTGGAGAAAACGGTGGTGCAAAATACCGGCGGTGGGACCGAGATTGCCGACCTCTCAAACGTTGAGCCTGGGACGAAGAGTATTATCCCGCCGACAGACAAGCGCATGGTCTTTAACTCCGGCAACGAAATGTGGCACACTGACAGCTCGTTCAAGCGTGTTCCGGCAACCGCCTCCATGCTGTCCGGCCGCGAAGTCCCGCCGACTGGGGGAGAGACCGAGTTTGCGACCGAGCGGGCCGCCTACGCTGACCTGTCCGCGGCCATGCGCGAGCGGATTGATCCACTGGTCGCTGTTCACGATTTTGCGTATAACCGCAGCCTGATTGATCCGAACCTGATGACCGAAGAACAGAAGCGGGAGACCCCGCCGGTGCCACAGGCGGTGGTCCGGACCAACCCGGCCAACGGTCGCAAGAATTTCTATGCCGGGGCTCACGCGTCACACATACGCGGGATGCCGCTCAAAGAAGGCCGGGCGCTGCTCAAAGAACTGACCGCCATCGCCATTCAGCCCCAATACACCCATCGCCACATGTGGCGCGCTAACGACCTGGTGATCTGGGACAACCGCTGCTGCCTCCACCGTGGCCGTCCCTGGGACAAATCCCGCTACCGCCGGGTCATGTACCGCACGACGGTCGCGGGGGTCGGGCCTACCGCGGAGTAAGAAAAGATCGGGATATCATTCCCTCCTTGGGAGGGGCAGTCGAAAGCCGGAGTGGTTACCTGACATCAGCATATACGGCCGAGTCCGCTGACAGCCTCCTGTCCCAAAGCTTGTCTCTGATGCTATCATTTTGATATCAATACGAACAAAAGCCGGAGGTCGTGCGGCATGGCCCAGGTACTCGTGCGAAACTTAGACGAAGAAACTGTTGCTCAACTGAAGAAGCGAGCCGCAGAGAACGGACGCTCCCTCCAGGCTGAGTTGAAGCTGTTACTCGAACAAGCGGTACGGCCTGATGGGATGGATACGTGGCAGAGAGTGAAGCAGTTTCGAGCAAAAATGAAACAGGCGCAGAGAAATTTCTCCGATAGCGCGCGGCTTATCCGTGAGGACCGTAAACGGTGAGTCCCTATGTTGTTGATACCAGCGTTGCCGTTAAATGGTTCTTGCCAGAAGTCCACAGTGCGGCGGCCCTACGGCTCCATGCCCCAACTCATCGACTGCACCTCCCCACATTCTCGATTGTGGAGTTGGGAAACGTCCTGTGCAAAAAGGTCAGACGCAACGAGGTAACGATTGCAGAAAGTGAATCCATACTTGCTTTGTTTCGAAGACTGCCCTTGACCATTCATTCGGATGAAGAATCTTTAGCGCTCGCCTTCGATCTGGCTCATCTGACTCAACGCAGCCTGTACGACTGCCTCTCTTTGGCGCTCGCTATTAGGCTGACGGGAGAAATGGTCACCGCAGACAGGAAATTTTTCAACGCGCTCAAGAGCGGTGAATTTGGCTCTCACCTCTGTTGGGTGGAAAGTGTACCAGCATGAGACTCAGGCTATGGAGTGGGATCTCCTGCCAACTCCTTCACCTTCTCTTCCTCAACCAAGACCCCATCCTCAGTGAGTTGGGCAATCTCGGCTGCGGAATAGCCCAGATACGTGCTGAGGACCGCGGCGTTATGCTGACCGACGAGCGGCGCCGGACCCTGCACCTCACGCGGGGTTTCGGAAAAGACGAAGGGCGTAGTGGTAATTTCCATCCGACCAAACACGGGATGCTCGACTTCGGCGATCATGCCGCGGGCGCGGATATGCGGATGATGAAAGGCCTGGCCCACATCAAGAATAGGCGCGCAGGGAATGCGGGCTTTCGCTAGCGCGCTCAGGGCCGCGTCATTGCTCGGGAAGGACTGGAGCCAGGCTTCGATCATGGCGACGAGTTCGTCCCGGTTTTCGAGCCGCCGCTCATTGGTCCCGAACTTCGGATCGGTCACCAGGTCTTCGCGGCCCATGGCTTTTGCCAGTTGGGGGAATTGATGCTCAACCGCCTGGAGCACGATATAGCCCTCTTTGCCCCTGAAGACACCGAGGGGAGCGACCCCAAAGTGATGCGCGCCAAAGCGCTTCGGGTTCTGCTCACCATTTGTGAGTGCGTACAGGGGAACGTTGATCATATCCATAAAGAAGAGGGAATCAACCTGGGCGATATCGATCAACTGACCTTTGCCGCTGCGGTCCCGGTAGAAGAGCGCCGCACACACCGCCAGGGCCGCATGCACGCCGGTGTTGGTATCTCCAATATAATTACCGACGTACTGGGGCGGGCCGTCCGGGTCGCCAGTCATATGCATCACGCTGCTCATGGCCTGTCCAATGATGTCGTAACTGGTGTTTTTCGATAACGGACCGGTCTGCCCAAAGCCCGAGCAGGAAGCCATGATGATCTTGGGGTTGATCCGGGCTACACTCTCATAGTCCAGGCCGAGACGCGCCATGACTCCGGGCGCAAAGTTTTCAACCATCACGTCCACCTTGGCGATCAGTCCGGCGGCAATTTTCATTCCGTCCGGCTTTTTCAGATCGACACACACGCTTTTCTTGCCGGCACAGGTGTAGAGAAACATCGAACCCAGGCCGCCCTGGACCGGAAAAAGACTGCGGCCAAATTCCCCGTTCGGCGCTGGCTCAAGCTTAATGACCTCGGCACCAAGATCACTCAGAATCCGGGTGCAGGTTGGCCCGGCCAAGGCGTGGGTAAAGTCGAGCACGGTGATCCCGCTGAGCAGCTTTGAACGGTCTGGATTGGATGTTGCCATATCGGGTCTCCCTTCGATTGTCCCGCTATTGCTACCTCATCTGTTCATGAATAGACGGCCCTCGTGTTTCTCTATATATCTCGTGTAGACAACGTAAAAGTCAACGCAAGGAAGAAAGGACACCCGGATGCGTATTGGTATGATGATCGGCGAAGGGGCGGGCGAGTCGCCCAGTATGGATGAAGTCATTCGGCGCGCTCAGCGCGCTGAAGAGGTTGGGCTCGATAGCGGCTGGCTGGCGCATATTTTTTCACACGATGCCATTAATCTGCTCGCCTTGGTGGGTCGGGAGACCTCACGCATTGAACTGGGAACGGCTGTCGTACCGACGTATCCGCGCCATCCCGTGGTAATGGGCCAGGCCGCACTGACCACCCAAGCGGCGTGTAAGGGCCGTTTTACGCTGGGCATTGGACTGTCCCACCAGATGGTGATCGAGGGCATGTTCGGTCTGGCGTACACCCGTCATATGGCCCATATGCGCGACTATCTGAGTGTCTTGAAACCAGTATTGCGCGGCGAGGCGGTGAAGTACCAAGGCGAAGAATATCGCGCCAATCTTGAGGTAGCGGTCCCAGGGGCCGACCCGGTCCCGCTCGTGCTGGCCGCGCTCGGACCCAAAATGCTCGATCTGTGTGGACGGGAAGCCCAGGGCACGGTCACCTGGATGGCCGGCCAGAAGGCGCTCAAAGAGCATGTCGTGCCGCGGATCACCGCGGCGGCTCAAGCGGCCGGCGCGCCGGCGCCGCGCGTCATTGCCGGTGTGCCTATAGCGGTTACCAGTGATCGGCAAAACGCCCTTGAAGTGGCGGCCAGGGTCTTCGCCATTTATGGTCAACTGCCGGCCTATCGGGACATGCTGGACCGAGGGGGAGCCCAGGCTCCGGTTGATATGATCCTGACCGGCGACGCCGGTGTCATCAAAGACGAGGTCAAACGCTTGGAAGATATCGGTGTCACCGACCTGTGTGCCTTTGTCTTTCACGCCGATGATGCGGCGTTTGAGCGAACTGTCGATTTCCTGGGTGCGCTGAACTGAACGGCTATTGCTCATCTACGAGGACCATCGGTGTGAAAATCCTTGTCCGCAGCCTCCTGTGCCTGATCGTGCTGAGTGCCGCGTACACAGGAGGGCACACCTTTTTGCTGGCCCGCCACGAGCGGGCTGTCCAGCAGGCGACCCTGCAAAAAGTCATGTTCTTCTCTCTGGTTGGAGCGGGGAATACGGGTGCGCTTGAAACCGGCATGCAGATGTTTGACAGGGTCCGCAGCCTGGAGGTTCAACCCGCCCCTCGTTTTGTGAATTTTCTGTGGCAGGCTCCTGAAACGGAAACACCGAACGCCCGCGTTCTTGAGGACTGGGCCGAGCGTTTCTTTTCTTCCTGTGAAGACGCCGTCTGTCAGGGCCTGTCTCTGAGTGGTCTCAATCTCCAGGGCATACGCCTGAGCGGAGCCCGTTTGGTCCAGACCGATTTGAGTGGCAGCGATTTACAGAGGGCCGACCTCTCCGAGGCGGATTTGAGCGAAGCCGACCTGCGTGGGGCGAATCTGACCGGGGCACGCCTGGTTGGAACGCGCCTGCGCTATGCCAATTTTCTGGATGCCCAGTTAACGCAGGCTGACCTGGAGAACGCAAACCTGTCAGATGCCGAATTCCACGGCGTCAATCTCGGACGCGTCAATCTGCAATGGACGAAGCTGAACCGGACCAATCTGACCGGGGCGAATCTGGCCGGAGCCAATCTGTACGGCGCTGACCTGCGGGGCGCAAAGCTTGAAGGGATTCAACTGCCCGGAGCCGTTCTGGTGGGGGTCGATCTCATTGGCGCCGGCCTCAGAGAGGCAGACCTGCGCGGGGCGGACCTGGAAGAGGCCGATTTGATTGAGGCCAAGCTGCGTGGCGCAAATCTGGCAGGAGCGAATCTGAAGGCCGCGAACCTGCATAAGGCAAATCTTTTTCAAACCAACCTGACCCGGACGACGCTGAGAGGCGCCGACCTGTTTCAGACCAACCTAGTGGGCGCAAGCTTAACCGGTGCTGACCTGAGCGAAGCGGAATTAAAACAGACCGACTTCAGTGGAGCCAACCTGAAAGGGGCGAACCTGACCGGGGCGAATCTGGCCGGGGCCGAGTTGTCCGGCGCGGAGATCGACGCCCACACACAATTAGACGAAAAATGGCGCCTGGTCTGGGATCTCGTCAACGAGAAGGGCAAAGTGACTCGCCTGGCCGGTGCCAACCTGCGCGACGCGGCCCTGGCCGGCGTGACCTTGGAGGGCGCTGACCTGAATGGGGCTGACCTGCGTGGAGCCATCCTGCGCTATGCCATCCTCACCGATGCCGACATGACCGGCAGTTCACTGCAACGGGCGGATTTGTACGAGGCCGACTTGGCCGGGGCAACTCTGGCCGGGGCCGATTTAAGCGGGGTGCAGGGACTGACTAAAGAACAACTCGAATCGACCAAGACGTATCAGGCCGCGCGGCTGCCCGACTATCTGAACGGACGGAAGTAAGCTGACGTAGACCGATTGTCTGTCAGGTCAGCACGCTCAACCCGACCAGACCGACAAGGAGGGGTGTGGCGAGCGTGAGGACACTGCCCAGCGACCAGCCAATAAAGGCGAGCCGGTCCTTGCCCTCGGCCCTCGGTGGTGAGGTTGTAAGCCCGAGGCGTTGGCGTAACTCACCAATTGGGGTTAAAAACAGGGCATCGTTCAACTCGGCTCGATAGAGATTGGTGCAGTGCCGCCCGCGGATAAAAGCCTGGTATACGGCGGCCGGGTTGAGTAGCAGACCGATGGCCATGACCTGGAGGTTGATAAACCAAGCCGCATAGTGATGCGCGCAATCGGAGGCGATTTCCCAGGCGGAAAGCTCGGCTTCACCCGTCCAACTCGTGGGGTACTCAGTCAGGACGTGGTGAATATCATGGAAGCGGACCGCCCGAATGCGAGCCTGGGTATTGGGAAAAAAGAGGGGCAGGGGACCGACCTTGAACTTGACCCAGCAGGCGCCATAGCCGCCATCGCCCAATTTGTTGACGCGAAAGTACTGAGTCCGTCCGTCTCTCACAGTGAGCTGGTCAGCGTACTGGCTCATCCGTGCTTACGCGAACTGCTTCAGAAAGCCCAGCAGCGTCTCGGTCACTTCCGCAGGGCGTTCCATCTGCACCCAATGACCGGCACCCTCAATATACACCTTCCCGCGGAGGTCCGTTACAAAGTGGTCCATCAGATCGACCCAGCCACCCCCGCCAAAAGACAGGACCGGGTCCTTTTCCCCGGCAATAAAGAGCGCTGGCCGTTCGATCTTGGCGTTCTCCAACTGTGGGGTCAGCTCGAGGTTGCGGTCGATATTGCGGTACCAGTTGAGCGGGCCGCGAAAGCCGCTCTGTTCGTACTGAGCAACATAGTAGTCGAGGTCCTCTTGTGTCAGCCAGGCCGGGAGCGTGTCCGGCTCGGGCAGGCCATCGAGGAATTTTGCGCCCGCGGGTTTCTGTGCCAGCATGGCATTAGCCGGGGCATCGCCGGACGCGATATAATAGGTCAGGCGTAAGGTCTTGCGAATATCCGCCTCAAACTCGGCTTCCGCTACCCCCGGCGTCTGGAAGTAGACGATATACCAGAAATTATCCCCAAAATTTTCCTGCCTGGTCATTGTCCCGGCCTGGCCGCGCACATAGGGCACGCTCAGGCCGGCAACCGCTTTGACCCGTTCCGCGTGGAGCAGGGCCGTATGCCAGGCGACAGGGGCCCCCCAATCGTGGCCGACAACGAGGAACTGTTCATGCCCCAGAGCGGTTGCCAGGCCAGCGACATCCTGACTGAGGTCAACGATATTATAGGCGTCTATGGCTTCGGGTCGGTCGCTGCCCCCATAGCCCCGTTGGTCCGGGATCGCAACCTGAAAGCCGGCTGCGACCAGGGGAGCGATTTGATGCCGCCACAAATACCAGCACTGCGGAAAGCCGTGGAGGAGAATGACGAGCGGTCCATCGCCCTCAACAACGGTCCGGAGGCGAACGCCGTTGGTATCAATCATCTGAAAGTTCCGGTTTTGCATGGACGCACTCATGAGAACTGTACTCCTCCACGTCAGACCGTTGTCGTTTGTCTATTGAGTCTCTTTCCCTCACCCCCAGGGCTGGGGTGAGGGTGCTGCTGCCTACTTTGCGTTGGGCTGGCCTTGGGCCACATCGGCGATAGCCAGGCGATAGCCGGTGTCTTTTTCGTAGCGCTCGATTTCTTTTGCCACGGCATTCATGGCTCCACCAATCAGCGTGTCGTGGTCTGTTCGGCACCACTCCCTGGAAGCTACGGCTCGATCGGCGGAACTCTGAACGTGAGGGAATACTTCTTTGGCTAACAGCTCATAGGAGTTGAGGCAGGCCTGGCGCTCGGCCCAGTCATTGGCCATCAGCATATAGCAGCCAAAACCGCCGGACTGTTTGGTCAGCCGTTCGAGCTGAGCGACCGCATCGTCCGGCGTACCGATGACGGCGGTTCCAGACTCAACCAGGGCTTGGGGCCATTTACGCGGGTCTGTTTCCTCTGGGGCGAGGGGCAGGGCCACCACGTTCTGGAAGTAATCGATCCAGTCATAAATGCCGTACTCGACCTCTTTGAAGGCCTGTTCGCGGGTGGGCGCGATATGCATCGGCCCGACTAAGCGCCAGGCTGACCGATCAACCGTATGACCGTATTCCTTGGCCTGGTCGTTCCAGACTTTCCAATGATCGCCCAGAACGGCAAAGCCGCCCATGCTGGTCGCGCCCAGTGAGAGCAGGCCAGCACCATAGCGTCCCGCAGTTCGAGGACCGGCCGGGGAGACGGTCGCGGCGACCGCAATCTCAAAGTGCGGATAGGTGTACGGTCGGAGTTGAAGACGGGCGTCTTTCAGCGTGAACCAGTCGGTTTCCATATTGACCGGTTCGTCCGAGGTCAGCAACTGTAGGATCGCGCCGAGCGACTCTTCCATGCGTATGCGTTGCGTATCGGGCGGTATGCCCATCATATAGGCGTCCGACGGCAGGGCCCCCGGACCGACACCGAACATGGTCCGCCCGCGCGTCATATGGTCGAGCTGAACAATACGGTCGGCCAGGATCAAGGGATGGTGGTAGGGCAGCGAGCTGACGCCGGTGCCTAAGCGAATGTGGTTCGTCCGCTGGGCGGCCGCGGCAATAAACACCTCGGGCGAGGCGATGATTTCCAAGCCGGCGGAATGGTGCTCGCCGATCCAGGCTTCGTCATAGCCCAGCTCGTCCAGGCGAACGATGAGTTCCAGGTCACGCTCAAGCGCAAGGGTGGGGTTCTGACCCGAAGGGTGAAACGGGGCCATAAAAATGCCAAAACGTAACGGGCGTTCCATACTCTTTCCTCCAGTTCCCGAGCGTGACGGTCAGTCCCTACCGATCAGACTGCCGTTTCCGTTCGGTGATGCAACACGAGATAATCGAACAACGTAAGAAAACCATAGCGGACTCTCTGCTGGGGCTCAATGCGCGACGTGGCGGCTCAGCTTGTTAGGCCTCAAGCAGACCGAGAGCCTGATAGGTCGCGTGTTCAAAGCGCTCATACACCGGAATGGCTTTGACATCAAAAAAGGGCAGAATCTGCATCAGGATGACGCCGGTGACCCGCTTGGCCGGATCAATCCAGTAATAGGAATTGAAGAGGCCGGCCCAGCTCAGGCTGCCAGCCGAACGTGCTCCTGGCAACGCGCTGGTATTAATCAAAAATCCCAGACCGTGTTTATGCACGACGCCGGGGGAGAATTTGACATCGTTGGAGAGCGGTGGGATGGCAGTGGTCATGTCTCCGGCAGCCAGCTCACCAATATGGTTCTCTGACATCAGCGCAACCGTCTCGGGCTTGAGTATCTGCTGCCCATTATGGCTGCCGCCCTTGAGAAGCATCTGGACAAAAGCCAGATAGTCCGCGGCGGTGGAACTCAGACCGTGCCCGCCACTCTGGTATTCGGCGTCGGGAGTCACCAACTCAATATCCGTTGGGGCGAGCGTTCCATCCTCACCGCGTTGATGGACACTGACCGTGCGGGCCTCCTGTTCCGCGGAACGCACAAAACCAGTGTCCGTCATGCCCAGCGGCTCAAACACATTCCGGGCCAGATAGTCTCCCAGGGTTTGGCCGCTGAGCGCCTCAACCAGTTGGCCGACCCAATCCGTGTTAATCCCGTACTCCCAGCGTTCTCCCGGATCACAGGCCAGCGGCATATACAGGGCCGCTTTTTTCCCAGTCCCAATCCCCGGTTTACCGGTTGTTGCCTGGTATTGGCCGAGACCTGGATTCCAGATCTCGTAGCCAAACCCGGCCGTATGGGTCAAAAGCTGACGGGCGGTGACAGGTCGTTTCGCCGGGCGGAGTTGCGGCTGTCCGGCGGCATCAAACCCTTCCAGCACGTCAAGTTGGGCGAGGGCGGGCATGATTTCGCCCAGCGGCTGATCGAGTCCGAATTTGCCCTGCTCGTAGAGCTGCATGGCCGCGACCGAGGCGACCGCTTTGGTCATGGAGGCGATGCGAAAGACGGTGTCCGTTGTCATGGCAGGACCGGCATTGAGCTTGCGTGTCCCAAATGCGCCGGCGTACACCGGCCCCGAGTCAGTGGCGACCGTGGCGACGACGCCCGGAACATCTCCGGACTCCACGGCTTGGCTCAAAACAGCATCAATCTGTTGCATGGCTTTCTCTTCCTTTCATTCCTGAGCGTCCGGTGTGACTTTGATGGCGACGGTCTTGCCCGACTCCACGCGGCTCACCCGCGGACGCGCAAAGCCCAACCAGGCCAGCCAGTATTTGTTGTTATAGGCTGTTCCCATACGTTCGACGATAGCGGCGTCCGTAAAAATCCCAGCCTTGCCGGTAAACACAGGACCGTCTTTCGCGCCAACGGCAATCCGTACCGCGTTGCGCCCGCTCGTAATGCGCCTAGCCTTATATGAGGTTGGTGAGGCGGTGAGATAGATCACATCATCGGCATACCAGAACCAGACCGGGGCCGCGCTGCTCCACTCGCCGCTCTTACGCTTGGTGGCAATATAGATTTCCTTTGCCGTGCGGAGCTGGGCAATCGTACTCTCATCAAGCGCATGAACCATGCCCGGAACAAGCCCGGCCAGGCCGAGCATGAGTAGGATAAGGAGCGCGGAAAGAATAGGCATCGTATCCTCCAGGCGAGCGCTATTTATTCTGCTTCGAGCGCATCCGACAAACGTACGAAGGCGTTAAAAAAATCTTCTTTGAACTCCTGAACCACCGCCGCGGCCGACATCTGGCGATTCATCAGCCCAACCCCCTGGCCGACCCAATAGGTTGCCAATTCCTTCGCCCCGGCATGACCGCTCTGGGAGAGCTTGTCCACTCTGCCCAGGGCGGGCTCGGTGACCAGGGACTGCAAGGGCATAGGCAGCGGTGTAGGGCTGTCCTCGGCCTCCCAGGCATCGGTCCACGGGGACCTGAGTTGACGCGAATACTTGCCCGTACGGGCTTTTGATCTGACCGTATCGCGGGATGAGGCGTGCAGCATTTTTTCCTTGACGACCGGATTGGTTTCGGCCTCGCTCGTCGTCAGCCACACCGAACCCGTCCATACTCCCGCGGCTCCCATGGCCATGCAGGCGGCCATTTGGCGGCCCGTCACAATGCCGCCCGCGGCTAAAATCGGGATATTGCCATACGGCTGAATCGCTGCATGAATCTCGGGGATCAGCACCAGGGTTGAGATATCGCCGCAGTGACCGCCGGCCTCTCCGCCGGCAGCAATCAGCACGTCAACCCCGGCTTGCACCTGGCGGATGGCATGCTTTTTTGCGCCAACCAAAGCGGCGACCTGCACGCCGTGCCGTTTGCCCATCTCCAGCATAATGGTGGGCGGGACACCCAGCGCATTGGCCACCAGCTTGATCGGATGCGAAAAGGCCACCTCCAGGGTTTCGGCCGCACCACTGGCCTGCATATTCTGGCTGGCCCGAAACGTCTCGTCGCGAAAGCTATAGAGTCCCTCCGCCGAGATATCGTGCTGGGCCAGAATCCCGGCCGCGAACTGAAAATACTCCTGGGGAATCGCCGCCTCGACCTTGTTGCGATTCAGTCCGCCAACACTCACCTCCGCCATCTTGTTGGGCACAATCAGATCGATACCGTACGGCTTGCCCTCAATGTGTTCATCTATCCAGCGCAACTCTTCTTCCAGGCGATCCGGCGGATGGGCGACCGCGCCAAACACCCCCATGCCGCCCGCCTTGGAGACCGCCACCACAACATCGCGACAGTGGGTAAAGGCAATCAGAGGAAACTCAATACCAAACATCTCGCAAATGGGGGTTTTCATAGGCCTGCTCCTAGTCAACCACGGCGTAGCGTTTGGCCTGCTCCGCCAAATCGGTGGGCTGGGGCTGCGATGGCAAGAGACCGATGATTGCGCCGAGCCGCATGTCACTCCAGCCCTATTTCTTTTCCTTCTTCTCCAGATCGCGCAAAAACTGAATGTTCAACGCAAGTTTTTCCCCCAGCCACAGGGCCCGGTGCGAGTGGTCGGCGATATCATCGTCGGTCCGCGGGTGAATCAGGACGTTGAGACCCGAATGGTTCAGCATCAACCAGGGAACGAGGGTCTCAAACTGGTCCGGCTGAAAGGCGACCTGATACATGGACTGCGGATGCGGCCCCACGGGCTTGTCGCGCCAGCGGCCCATTTCGACCTCGAATTGATCGCTGATGGCTGCGCGGATGTCCGCCGCAATCGCGCGGGTGGACTCCTCATAATACACATGCGCGTGAAAACCTTTGATTTCGCTCTTGTCCTGCTGCATGGGGCCTCCCTTATCGCTGGAACAGTGTCATCGAACGCCGCGCGTCAATACGCTCTGGTTTGTTGAGTGCCACACGAGCCATACGTCACCATCTGTTGATTATTGATTGGGGCGCTATGCTTGTCGGGTTAGTTCCGCCCCGATTTTTAATATCCCGCTCTCCACCGAGATGCAAAGTCCGTGGCTTCTCCGGGGCGAAAGCAAGCTCCTCAAGCGTCGTGTCGGTCAGGCTGCCACGCCGGGTTCGTAATACGGTGAGGGAAGCGTCGGGTAGACCTGGAAGACATGGCGGAAGACGTCATCGGTCTTTATTCTCACATCGTCTTCACTATAGCTGTTCTCCGGCAAACCAGTAGCGCTGTTATAGAGAAAGTCATGGATAGCCGTCCACACCGCGGCGCGGGAGGCTTCTTTATCCCGCCACTGGTCAATTCGTAATTTCTCGGCCTTCAGTTTTTCCAGCAGGTCGTGCGCTACCGCCTTGATCTGCTTGCTCTCGGTTTGACCCAGCGCTGGTTTTTTCAGCAAATCGAAGAGGGCCAGTGATTCTTTGTCCAGTTCCTCACGAATCCACCGCTTCTCTTCTTCGTCCAACTCCTGCACCAGCCTGAACAAGGCCTCAAAGGTCTGCTCAATCGTCACGCGGTCCTTCTCGCGGTTGTATTGCGCAACGATTTCCTCGTAGTGCTGCTGAAAATCGGTCCGCAACGGGTTCTGTTGCAGTAAACGCCGTAGCCGGTTTTCCACACGGTGGCGCAGGTTTTGGACGATGCTGTTCTTGGTTGGGCTGCGCTCAAACTCGTGTTTCAACCGCTCGAAATCAATCCGGCTGATGTCATAGGGCTCCTGTTTTTCGGTCACAGTGTCGGGCCGGACCTCAATGGCCTGGTCCACCACCTGGTGCAGGGTGCGGATGATGGCGCTGATGTCAGCCCGCTCTCGGTCCTGTTGCAGGCTCTTGTAGACCATGTTGATGGCATCGCGTTCAGCCCGGTAGACATTCACGCCCGACACGGTCAGGCAGGCCCGGAACTTCTTGAACACATCCCGGCATAAGACCTCGAAGCGCTTGCAGGTTTCGTCGTTCTCATTAGCAGCTTCCTTACCCGCCACAATGGCGGCATTGCGTTTGAAACCGGACAGTTCGATCACATCGTCCAATGGCGTGCCACGCTCGCCCAGAAAGGTCCGTACCAGGCCAGTCGCTTCGGCCAGGTCAGCCAGCAGCTCGTCATTGGGTCTGGCCGGGTCAATTTCCCCGTCACCGTCCGGCTGCGTGCCGGCGAAGGTCGCCAATGCCTTGCGCAGGTGTGTGAGGATGCCGCAGTAGTCCACGATCAGACCGTTGTTTTTCCCCTCGTTGACCCGGTTGGCGCGGGCAATGGCCTGCATCAGGGTGTGGGCTTTGAGCGGTTTGTCGAGATACAGCGTGGACAGGCTCGGTACGTCGAAACCGGTCAACCACATGGCACACACAATAGCAATACGAAAGGGATGTTCTTCTTCTTTGAAGGCTTCGTCCAGCGCCATGCGCTGCATATTGCGAAAGCGTGGCTGGCTGCGCATGGATTCCGGCAGCGCCATGCCCTCCTTGATGAGGCGGCGGTGCGGGGTGATGTCCAACGCCCATTTGCGAAACTTCTCCACCTCGCCCTGTTCCTCACTCACGACTACCGCCGTACGGGTCTCACGCATCCAGTTGATTTGCCGCGTCAGATAGATGTTCTCCTGCTCGTCGGTGACCTCCGATTTTTCCGTGGTCAATTCCCTGATGCGCTCCTGCCAGTAGAACTCGATCAGCCAGTGCATCCGTACGCAGGTGATCTTATCAATGCACACCAGCATGGCCTTGCCCGTCTCCCAGGCCGTTGAGTAGTGCTGCACAAAGTCTCGCGCTACTTGGTCGAGGCGTTTATCCGCGGTGATGATATGATAGTCACGCTTCAGTTCCCGTTCCAGCCGCTGTTCTGTGTCGATGGCATCGATTTCCAATGCATCCAGCTTGTCGGCAATCCGCTCGTTCAGGTTGCCAATGGCCACACCCAGGTCGTCGCCTCGGGCGTCGTAATAGAGCGGCACGGTGGCCTGGTCCTCCACGGCCCGCTGAAAATCGTAGGTTGAGACGTAGTGACCAAAGACCTGCCGCGTGATTTCGTCATCCTTGAACAGTGGCGTGCCGGTGAAGCCGATATAGCTGGCGTTCGGCAGGGCATTACGCAGGTTGAGCGCCAGCGTACCGTACTGCGTGCGGTGGGCCTCGTCGGTAATGACGATAATGTCGTCGCGTGCGGTATAGTGCCCGCCCTGACCCACGTCCCGATTGAACTTCTGGATCAGCGAGAAGACGTATGCCTTATGCCGGGCCAATAAGAGGCGTAAATCCTCGCCGCTGGCGGCCCGGCAGGGGGCTTTATCGTGGTCCACCACCCCACAGCCGGCAAAGGTCTTGTAAATCTGGGTGTCGAGATCGTCACGGTCGGTCAACACCAGAAAGGTAAAGTTGCCGCCGAGTTTGCGGTGGACCTTACGGGCGAACATCACCATTGAGTAGCTCTTGCCGGCCCCCTGGGTATGCCAGAAGACACCCAGCCGGCGCTGGCGGCCCTCACGTTCACGCACCGCCTCAATGGCGCGGTTGACACCCAGGAACTGATGATTACGGGCCAGGATTTTCTTTGGCTCACCCGAGGACTCGTCAAAGAGAATGAAATTCTCCACCAGGTCCAGAAAGTTCTGCTTGTCGCAGACGCCCTTGAGCAGCGTCTCCATATCCACCACGCCGGGTTCCGCCTCGTCGAGCCGCTTCCACTCGTGGAAGTGCTCCCATTTGCTGGTAATGGAACCGAGCTTGGCTTTCTCGCCGTTGCCGAATATGACAACGGCGTTGTGGTGGAACAGATGCGGAATAGTGTCGCGGTAGTCGGAGTAGTTCCGCTCAAACGCAGCCTGAAGGTTGCGGTGTATGTTCTTGCACTCGATAAACAGCAGCGGCAGGCCATTGACAAAACCGACGATATCCGCCCGCCGCCGGTACAGGTCGCCCCGCACCCACAGTTCACGTACGCACAAGAAATGGTTGTTCGTAGGCTCGGCAAAATCAAACACCCGCAGGCGTTCCCACGCCAGTTGACCTTTGGCATTACGAAAGGAGACTTGCACGCCGTCACGGAGAAGAGAGGATTGCTCGCGGTTAGCGGCGACCAGGGTTTGTGAGGTCATCGTGGTGGTGAGTTGGCGAACGGCCTCAGCATAGGCAGCCTCTGGCAGACCCGGATTCAGCATCTCCAGCCTCTCGCGGAGTGTACGGGCCAGCACCACCTCGCGGTCGGAGATACGGCCCAACAGGCTGTCCGGCCCGAAGTCCTCAGCGTTGTGGGCATAGACCGACTCCCAGCCGAGTTGGTGTTCCAAATAATCCGCAGTCGTTTGCTGAACAAGCGTGTCTTCGGTGTAGGCTGTCAATGTCATCGCCGCTTATGCCGTCATCGTGTGGACGCCGTAGAGCGGGATGCGGGCGTTCCTGGTGACAAGAATAAGCCCCTCGGCCTGAGCTTGAGCAACCAGCATCCGGTCGAACGGGTCCCGGTGATGCATGGGGAGACTCCCCGCCAAGGCCGCATGATGGAAGGTCATGACCAGAGGCGTGAAGCCTTGCTCTTCGATGCTCGGCTCCAGGTCGTCCGGCGCTCGCAACTTCCCCAACGCGCCCTTGATGGCGATCTCCCAGCCGTTAACCGGGCTGACGAAGACTTCGTTTTGTGCGTCCTCGAAGGCTGCACGAGCGCGTTCGCTCAACTTCCGAGGTTCAGTGAGCGCCCATAAGAGGGCGTGGGTATCCAGCAGTAAACGTGCCATTATTCGTCTTCATCCGGGAATATCTTCGAGTTATAGAACAAATCAATGACTTCCTGGGGCGTCTCGTCAAAGTCTGGAGCGATCCAGATCTGTCCCTGCAACGCCCCGAGTTTGCGCTTGGTCTTCGGCCTGCGATACGGCTCCAGCCGCAGATAGGGTTCACCAGCCTTGGCGATGACGATTTCCTCACCCTCCCAGGCCAATTGACCCAGCTTCGAGAGCTGTGATTTCGCTTCGTGCATGTTTACCTTCATCAGTTCCTCCAAATGGCTAAGTCAGGCTAAGTCTATAAGAGTGTCCTGGCTCTTCTATCAAGATGGGAGGCGAGTCGTTTGTGTATCTTTAGCCCGTAAGCGCCTCCGCTCCCCTTCCTCCAGTCGGGATAACAGGTTTCTGCCTCTGGCAGTCAGCCGGTATTTCTGCTTGCTGCTTGTGGGCTTGTCGGGAATGGTCATTTCTAACCACCCTGCCTCCAGGAGTGGCTTGAGCACTTGGTTCCTGAACTTGGTGCGATTCCTTCGGCCAGAGACCTGCATAATATCCGAAATTGTCTTCTCTGACAGGCAGTTCCGAAGAATGACGACTTGGTCCCGACTTGGTCCCGACTTGGTCCCGACTTGTTCGACCGGACGCCTGAATACGGTAGTGACCCACGAATCGGACACCTTGATGACCGGTTCCGCCACTCCGTTTTCTTGGCACAGGTCCCGAATACGCCGAATGCCCGAGCCGATTTTCTCCACGGCCTCCATCCTGTGCAGTATCCCGAACAGCAGCGGATTGCGGGGAACACTCTTGATGCCGAGGTCGGCTTCCGTCATACCGGCTGGCAGCCCACCAGGGCTGACGATTTCAAGCCGGTCCTTGAAGATATACACCTGAACATTGGCGGTGGAACGGTAGTCACGGTGCGCCAGGGCATTGACCACTGCTTCACGGATGGCTTCCTCCGGCAGTTCGGGACGTTCCTCCCGTTTAACGTGTTTGATGATATACTCGACATTGATCTTGGAGAGAATCCAAGCCACCACCTCATCAATCATTGAGTAGACATCGCTATGGAAATCTCGGCGATCAAGGATACGCACCTTGTCCGTACCCATGAACAGCGCGCAGGCAACATCACCGCTGACTCGGAACTTGCGGATATCACGAGCCAGCAGCCATGCCCCGGCGTGGGTTATATGACCATCCGTGCCGATCAGATGCAGGTTGCGCAGGGCAACGGCGGTAGCCATGTTGTCCGGAATCTTGGCCCGCCGACAAAAAAGTGCCCAGTTCTCTTTGTCCAAATCATCCTCCAACGAAAAGGCCGGGCAGGGGGTTTCGTCGAAATAGACCAACCCTTCGGCGTAGAAAAATTCCCGGATTTCCTCGCGCGATAACTGCTGGCTGTTCGCCCCCTCCCGCATGAAAAATTTACCGCCAAAGGAGTAGGGTTTATTGTCTTGGATGGGCATGGTAACGCACAACACGTTGTCGATGGACGCTATCTCGACCTTGATCGGTGGTTCCGCTGAACGAGCGATAGCCTGGACTTGGGATTTCAGCTTGTTGTGGTCCGCCACACCGACAATCTCGCCCTTGTCCGTCACACCAAGCAGGATAACGCCCCCGGAAGCGTTGGCAAAGGCGCATATCTCCCGTCCAAGGTCGGACGGTATGGACCGTTTGAACTCAGATGTGAATCCTTCGCCTTGGGCAATCAGGGCGTGAAGCTCTTGCTCGTTCATATCGGCGCGGTCCGCTGCTCGCAGAGGGTGCTCATTGCTCCATCTCATTAACGAAGCATGTGGACGTCATACGATACATCAATGGTGAAAGGGTTCGTCTTTGACCGACAAGCGCGGGGAAGTCACGAAATTTGGTGGAATGACGTTAACCGCCGTCGCACAACTATTCCCAATCATCCTGGAGATTTACCCGAAGGGACTTTGGCAGCGACTCTGCAACAGGCTGGTGCGTTCGTAGAGGAATTTCTTGTAGCGTAGGATTCGCCGGGCAGAGTGGCTCAAATTCCTCGTCATCCTGCGGGGTCGTGAGCAACATATCAGCTGAAGCCAAGAGCAGGATTCTCGTATTCATTTGCTAAGCCTTCGCAGTTTAGAGCCTGCTATCCTACAGCGTCAATTCAAGAAGCTTTATCGTACCGTGAACCACGTAAGTGCATTCCACAAAGTCGGTGACATTTGGAACACCGTCGTCTATACAGAGCTCAATAACCCGTTCTCCACGGCTTCGCCGTTTGCGCCAATATTGATAAGGATAATCGGTAATCCGAGCAAACGTTGAGTAGTCGCGGGGCGCGGGCATAGGCTTGGTACAGCCACTATTTATTGGGCAAAGCCATATCTTCTTGTAGTATGATTCGACAATTCTTCGAGAGTTCAAGACGAGTACTTCGTGCTCAGTGTCGCGATAAGCCTTGGCACTGGATAGTCGATCAAGGCGATCCTTCGTCAGCCAGAAAAAAACTTTTCGGTTCAAAAACTCGTACCACTGCTGGGGGGATATTGTATCCGGCAGACAACGCCGTAGTCCCTTATCATCCATTGGAAGTTGATCTCGGATTCTCGCGGGACCCAGACCGGAAGCGTTGATTTCAACGGTTGCGTTTCGCCGCTCGGATTCTAACGCAAATCGCTCGTCGCCGTTAACCCCATACAAGCCCAGGAGCGATGATGTGCTGAGAAGTCCACGTTCTTTTATCCCGTCCCACGCTCCACGTTCCGCCATGTGAAAGAGACGGGGACAGTCATCTAACAACTCATCTAGCTCAGATTGATTCACCAGTTTCTCCGGTCGATTATGTTACGCCAGTTAAAGGCGGTCGAAATCATTGAGACTGGTCTACCCGATACTCGCTCAAGCTCCTCAATGAAATTCAATGTCTCTTCGCTCAGTTGTTCTACCCGATAGGCGTTTCTGTTTTTAACATCAAGATAGTCAGCGAATGTCAGAGCGATATCGCTTGGTCCGTTCAGCAGGACCGCTCTCTTAAATTGTACCCAATCGAACTCCGCTATTCTCCGCTGTCGATTTGTAGTGGTAGTTTTTTCATTCTTCTTCAGTTCATCAATCGAAATGCCTGACCTCTCTGCCAACTTTTCGTACGATAACTCAATTTCGATAGGTCCAGATGGCCCGCCTACCCGGATTGGGTAGGTCCGGCATACCATAAGCACCTTATCCACGTTGGATGGTGCGATGCCTGCATCTGCTAGACAACCTCCAACCGTCGTATCGCGTGATGTCACATACGGGTAATTCCCATGATGGATGCTTAATAGCGTTCCTTGTGTCCCTTCTAACAATACTTTCTTCCCTGCAACGAAACAGTCTTCCAGTATGGCTTGTGACTCTCTTATGTAGGGACATAACTCTTTCACGTCTTTCGCAAGCCTAAACGGCTTACCATCTTGGTATTCACCACGGTCAGTAATCTTGCGGGCGCTTGCAAAGCCAACCCCTTGAGCGGTTGAGCTGATGGAACAGAGAGCTTTAGCTTCTCTTTTTCTGTCTATATCCTCGATAATCATGGCCTGAGGATCTATGCTTAGGCGTTCAACCTCTACCTTGTGTTTAGCGATCTCCTCCAGAAGCTTCTGGGGATAGATTACCGCTCCGGCTCCTAACAGAAGTTTCGTCTCGGGTGCGCGTTGTGTTCCTGAGGGTAAATGAAAATATGCCTCCGGCTCAGGTTCGGCAAAAACCTTGTGACCGGCGTTTGGACCTCCGACGCGAACCAATAAGTCATATTCAGAGGCTATGTAACCCACGATATTGCCTTTACCCTCACTACCGTATTGACCTCCTACTATGACGTCTACGAGGTTGGTGCTGCATCGAGGGTAAAGATTGAGAAGCGCAGTCGCGCGAACAAGGACAGCATCTTTAGTGCATCTATCAGTTGAGACAACAATGTCAGCAATTTTTGCTAACGCCTCAATATTGCGTTCGGTTTTATTCTTTCTAACCTTTTCGTACGGAGTCGATACGTCTAAACCTACTTGACGCTTATTGTAGCGACACTCTAGCTCCTCTGGTTCAGCCGTGACATGAATGTGATGGACATTCGACCCGAACGCGTCTCGGATGCCTTGTACTTGGCCCTTGATCCTTACTGAGTCCACAACAAATAAACCTGAAGGAGTCGATCCCTCGGATTTCATAACGATACTGGTCAGCGCATCCCTAACCCACTTTCCACCATCCCTACGGTCAAGGGCATCTCCAGCACGCTGAAGGGCTATGCGGCTCTCTTTGATTCGTGGCTTAGCCGTTAGTATCAACTGTCGGGTCTTGATCACACGAGCTTGGTACCGCGATTCCAAAGACTGTGCGAGAGATGATTTCCCGGAACAGATAGCGCCCGAAAGAACAACGATACGAAGAGGAGAGTTATGCACGCCTAGAATAACTCCATCTGTTCTCTCTTTGGAGGAAGGTCATAGACAATGACTTCTAGACCGGAACTGGTGAAAATTTCTTCAATCATGTCCTTGATCATATTCCAATTGCCCCCAGCAACTCCGGTCCCGATACGAGGCAGATGAACCGAAGCATTTTTCTCCATCGCAAAATCAGCAACCCTTGCCAGCGTTTCCTCAAGTGCATGGTACCGAATACGCGGTCTGTTTGACGGACCAAAACCTGCTTGTGCGACCAAGCTTGATAGATAGATGTCCGGTTCTGCCTCGACAAAATGGACCATACCAAGGCGTTCGTTTGGAGAAATGATAGTGATCCAACTTGAAAAACTTATTTCCGCGTTCGGGTATTTGCGAGCAGCCTGTTTAGCTATCCCTCCGCCCCACTTTCGAGCGCGATCATTAACCAATTGGCAGATAACCTTTGCATCTTCTCCTCTGGGTTCAAGTGCGTTGCCATGAAGATATTTGATTGGCCTGCGCCCGTGCTCCGGTGTGTCAAAGTGTACCAAACCAATCGCTCTGGACATTGCTCCTCCTGGATAAGCCGGCACCCCGACATACTCTACTCTCAGCGGTGCCCCGGTTATCCAACTCTCGATACCACTGTCCGTATATCCAATAGCGGTGCAACGGTATGCGGCACTGTCGGCAGGGATTATGACGCCTTGGAGCGATGGAACAGGAGAAATTGATGATGGAATGTAGTAGTCTACCTTATAACGCCAAACAGCTTTTGAACTTAGATGCGGGGAAGCGCAAAATACGCCAATTGCCCTGTTTGATGTCTTCGCCATTCGTATCATAAAAGCTTCGGCGGATACATCGTAACGCCTTCTTGTAACCATCATCTCTTCAATTGAATTTAGTTCCTTCTCAAGCTGCAAGCTTCCTATCGGCATAACAAATTCAGACGCGGCCAAATGACATAGCATCTCAAGTTGCCACTCATCTTGACTGGAGCCAATACCGCCACGGTGACGCGCCTCCTCCGATACATCAGAGAATAATAGATGGGCTACTTCATGGGCGATGGAGAAGCGAACACGTTCGTGCGGCTGCGAAGGATTAAATTCAATGACAGGGTGGTCGTCGCGCTCAATAGTTCTGGCATCGGCTATGTCGTAGGACGGCTCCACAGTGACCCCCATTAGCTTTGCAATTTCAATTGGATTGTAAGGCGGTCCCTCCCATCCAGCTTCAATGGCCTTCAAAACCCAATCGCGAGCATTTTCTTGGATTTTTTCAACTGGATCTGCCCCATCTGCGAAAGATGCGACGGACTTGTTAGTCCATGTCGTCATTACAAACCCCTCCAGAGTAGATTTTTTTATTCTCCTCGTGCGATCATCTCCCCACTCATCAGCCGTGGCAACAGTAGGTTACGTGCCTTGGTGAGTTGAAGTATTTCCCGTTTTAGGTAGCGTATCTGCCGTATAATATTATTGGCAAATCTTGAAAATTGACCAGCCAGAGATTCCGGCGGGATGACAATGTCCATCGCACGAAAACGCCCTTTGCTTATCTCTGGATAGGTTGTGCCCTTCGCATTGCTGCGAATCTCGGTGACTCGACTCATGAGATTGAAGAGGTACATCCTCATTTTCTCGTCGTGAGGAATAATATTGATGAATCCCTGATTCGTGCAGACTTCAAAGTCCATCAAGGCGAAGAAACCCACCGACGCACGGCTCGTCATAAGGATAGTCTTGGCAGGAATTATCTTTGCAGACGACTCAAGAAGCCCCTTCTCAGTAATCTTGCGCTCTGAAGCGAGCAACACTAAACCGTCGTTCCTAGTGACATCCGAAGGGACAACCCATGTGACATCACCGTTCCAATACTCCGACACTTTAGTCGAGGGAGTGCCCCCACCGACAGTTTCGCACACATCGACAATCGTCTTCCTCTCCCATCCCTCCGGCACACCATCCCTAATCTTAACATGCTCATGCCCAGGGAACCGAAGCCGCACGAACCATTCCTTATAGAGCAGCCGTGCCGCCTGCTCCAGCAACTGAATCCGCCGCCGGTTGTTTTCAATCAGATCATCGTAGGCGGAGAGGATGGAGGCGATGCGGGTTTGTTCGGCTAACGGTGGAACTAGAAGCTTCAGTGAAAGGAGCTTGGCTTGACTCAAATTGTCTTGAGCGGCTCCCTGAGTGAACTGCTTGAATCGACGTTGCAATGTGGCATCGAATAGATATTTCAGGAACCGAGCGTCTACTCTCTCTTTATCGGGGATGAAGCCTATCACACTGTCAGGAAAACATGCCTCAATACCGAGAATTGAAGTTTCGGCGATATTTGCAGCGATTGTGATACACAAAGTTCCAGCAGACCACATCCGACTTTGCTTAAGCCCGGCCTCACTGTAAGTCTGTGAATACTGGGTCAAATAGAGTCCGGCGTGTTTGATATCTCCGGTTTGAACGAATGGATAGGGGCCACCGTAAAGATGAACGGCATCCCGTGGGCGGTTCCGGGAGCGGCCTCGGCTCACGTAACCAAGTTCGTCAAGAGTTCTAGGTACCCACTCCACAATCCTCAACTCCTCAAACTCCTTCTTGGCAGCTTGGCCTGATCGATAGATAACACTACCGCCTGACCGCTAATCTCTGGCTTTGCAGCCCCGGCGTGTTATGCAAATTGGCATCGTTTGTCACCAAAACAGCATCGTGACAAATCGCTGTGGCGGCAATAATTGCGTCTGGCAGCTTGAGTCTTGATTTTCGTCTTAGGCGAATAGCCTCTTCCTTGATATCCTGATCAATGCCGTAGACAGCTACTTTGGCGAGCGTAGCACGGATCAGGGTTTCTTCCGATGAAGTCAGCTCTGGAAAAGAAAGTAATTCGATTTCAGTAATGACCGAACATATAATTTCTCCGCGAGGCAGCACTTCTGCCAGGCGGTCATTGACTCGCAGAATAAAAATATTGGTATCAATCAGAAAACGTTCGGAGTTCATTTGTCCCAACTTCGTTCCCATGAAGCCCGAAGGTCTCTTTGAAATGCCACCGGATCATCAATCTTGCGGAACGCCCGAATCTTGCCGACGAGGTCCGACAGGATATCCGCGCCTTCTGTTTGCCCGTGTTCCTGTTCTTGCAGATAAACGGTAACACGGGCCCTGCGGCCAAATGCCTCGCGAAAGTCCGGCGGTAGTTTGCCGTCCTCAGCGATGACTATTTCCTTGTCAAGCAGTTTCATAGTTGCTCCCTTCTGCCGTGTAGAAACTTCCTCATTGAGGGCAGCCGCTCTGCTAGCTCTTCGGGCGAAGCGCACCCGAAGAACAGTTCAAGGGCCTCTGTCAAATTATGACGCGCCCCACTGACGGTGGCCCCTTGGCTGGCTATGTCGAGTTCGGGGCACAGGGCAACGTAGGCCTCGCCGTCACGTTCAATAATTGCTGTCAGCGTCTTTGTCATCGCTCCACCTCAAATCGGCGGTATTTCTCAACAACTCCCCGTACATGTCTGGATCCGGTTCAATGGTAACGACTTTTCCATCTCGCATGACCACAACGCCGGTGCCGGTCTGGTGGGCGATGAGGTGGGCGCGCTGAGCGGCACGGAAAAGGGCGGCTGTCACGCCTTCCGTGTCCGTGTCGGCCAATTTGGACATGGGGATATCGTATTTGTCCTTTTTCACCGGTTGTTCCTTCCCTTCATTTTGTCATTCCCTTTGTTATGGATCAGTGTCATCTTTAGTTTTTGTTTCATAAAGAAATTAAAAAGATCATCGGTATAATTTTTAACTGGTTCTATGTCGATTATGCCAAATAACTCCCGTCCTGCCTGAGATAAAGCTACACCATCTAGTTTTAACTCTTGTCTATCTTCTCGACCTTCCATTGGCACTAATGCCCAATACGTGTTCCGGTGCCAAAAACTAAGCGCAGTTACATTGTCCTTATTGGCCATGCAGAGTCCATAGTCCCTCCATGAATGGTAATCTGAAATGATTAGCCCATACTCGTGTAAAATATTGAGCTGACTGAAACCGAATCCATATTTCTGAAGTGCGTTCCTTCCTGCATTCCCACCAAGAGATGGTACGCGCGCATCGAGTAATACATGGTCCATCGGGAACTGCTGTACAATACAAGCCGAGCAGAACTTCTTGAACAAATTAGCAGTTGCTGCATCTAGCTCACCCATGATTTTCACAGTCTTGATGGAAAAGGATGAAGGGCGTTGAATCTCGCCCGCGAGGATTCTTCCAAACAGTCGTTGCATATCCTCGGTACTCCGCTGACTGGCCTCCTTCTCAAATTGATTAAGCCAATCGTCATCTATTTCTTGGGCCTCACCTTCGGTCTGAGCGTTCTTTGCCTCTTTAAGCTGACGTGCAGCCTCTCCACTGACCAGATCGAGGTTCACTTGTTCGCGGACAATCTTCTGTCCAAATTTGCGAACTGCAACCTGCGCGTATTCTGGATCTACTTCCATCTGACGAGCAATCTGTGTTGCATTCGTTTCAATAAGCTTTACTCGTGCTTTTGCTTCAGCCCTCTTTTCGGCGGCCTTACCTTCCAAATAGGCAGCCGGTACCTCTATAGCGGCTGAGCAGAGACGGCTGAATGCTTTTAACGCGTTCTGCTTAACTGGCTTAGGAATAGAAACCCCGGAAATTGCTTCAGGGATTACGTCAAGCCCCAATTCAGCAGCGTCTACTTCTGAATCTTCGGTGGGTGATTCAAATTTCTCTAATTTAGACATAGTGCGAATATCCTCACTTCTTTACGTCCTGCTCAATGCAGAAAATAGGGACATTAGCAAGCGTCTCACGAATCAACTCACCCCTCCCAACTCCTCAAAATCCTTCTGCAAGTTCATTACGTTGACCATCAGCGTACTTCTTTCCCGCGTACGGTGAGGCGATATTTCTGGTTTTTCGCGGTGGGTGATTCGGGATGGGTCATTTCCACGAATCCTACGGACAGTGCCGGGCGCATGTAGTTTTTGCGAAACGTGGGACGATGCGACAATCCTAATGCCGCCATGAGTTCGGTCGCCGTTTTCGGACCTGTCCGCAAGACCACAAGCAACCGTGCTACTTGATCGCTTACTTGATCGCCTACTTGGTCGCTCGCTGTGGGAGCCTGGAGTGCATCCAGGATAATCTCCAGCATGAATGCAATGAATGGCGTACTCTCACCCTCTGCTGAACTCTGTCCGATAGCTTTGTAGTAGTCGCCTTGTCGGGCATGAACCAAGCTTTCTACGGGAATATGAGCGAACAGCGGTTTCCAGCGAGTCAGAATCAAGGTCTGCCAGAGTCGTCCCATCCGGCCGTTGCCATCCTCAAAGGGGTGGATGAACTCAAATTCGTAATGGAAGACCGAACTGGCAATCAGCGGGTGCTCATCTGTGCAGCCCAGCCAGGCCAACAAGTTTCCCATAAGTTGCGGCACCTGCCTGGGGGACGGGCCGATGTGATGGACTCCGCCTCCGCCCATAACGCCAATGCCGGTACGGCGATATTGTCCGGGCGCGTCCAACAATCCGACCATCAGGACTTCGTGCGCACTCAGCAAGTCGGTATCGCTGGCGGGGTTCCACTGCTGGTATTGATCGTAGGCTTTAATGGCGTTACGGGCTTCCTGAATGTCTCTGAGTGGAGCGATAACGGGCTTGCCGTCGAGAATCGTAGAGACTTGTTCCTCGCTGAGGATATTGCCTTCGATGGCTAGAGAGCCGCGAATCGTGCGAATGCGATTGATTCGTCGCAGACGCAAATCCTGCGAGATGCCCGTCGCACGGCCAATCGTTTCACCGATTTCTTCAATACGAAAGAGAATATCTGGCGTGATTGTGTATGGTGGTTTTTCGATTTTCATCTTCCATACACAGTGTTCAAGTTTGGTCTCTTCCAATGTCGTTGTACATTTCCGGGTCCGGCTCAATTTCCACGACTTTTCCATTCCGCATGACCACAACGCCGGTCCCGGCTTGGTGGGCGATAAGGTGGGCGCGTCTGGCGGCACGGCGCATGGCGGCTTCTGCGCCGATAAAATCCGGGTGGCGCGGCTTTTTAGACGATGGCTCGTTTTGCTTGCTCATAGATGATTCTCCTCTGCCAGCAGGACCGGCGTAGGACCTGAACTATCATATACAGCCCAACCATTCACCAAGTTCCGATACAGGTGTTCAAAATTACGCCAGCCAGCTTGGAACCGACGCCGGATCACCGATTCTGGCACGTCATGGCCTCCCTTCAAGGCACGCTGTTTGACGCGCCGGAGCGCGAGCCCCGGTGTCGGCAGCCGAAGGAAAAACAGCTCAACACGATACCCTTGAGCCTGCCAACGGGGGATAAGGCGGGCATAGCCTCGGCCCGCCAGTGTCGTTTCAAAGGCGAAACTCCTTCCTGCGCGAGCGTGAGCATTGATTTCTTCCAGCATCAGCCGCCCGGCGCGAATGGCCACGGTTGCGGGCCGGAAGGGTGACAGGCCCGCTGCTATCAGGTCGGCATTGACAAAAGCCGGACAATCCGCCTCGTTGGGCAGGTATTCGAGCGCAAAGGTCGTCTTGCCGGCTCCATTGGGTCCGGCGATGATAATGACTTTTTTATCCGGCATTCACAGCGTTCGACGCGTTTTGTAGCCCATCAATCTCTGCCCTGATTCAACGCTGCTTGGAGTAAATAATCATCCCGAAGGTGTCTATGTGTCGCTTGAGCAGGGCGGAATTGATGCTTGCGTAGGCTTTGATGTCGCGGGTTTGTGGAATGTCGAGGTCTTCCAGGTCAAGGGCCAGTCGCCCGAGTCGGCTGTCGTCCACAATGCCGCGTGCGGCTAGGTCAATGTTGGAATACGCCTTTGCCTTACCGGTAGCGCGTGAGCCGAAAAGCCTCACCTCTATCAGTTCGGGATAGGTGGCGAAGATACGGGTGAGCTTTGCCATGACTGTCGGAGGAAGGTCCGGCGCTCTCATGGGTTCATCGTCTCCAGGCTCAGTCGTTCATGGAGTTCTCCGAGAAGCGTGAGGTCGTGCGGCATATTCTCAATTGCCATGCGCTAGAGCAATTCACCATTCCGTATAGCCACTCGACCCCTTCCGTCATTCCGGCGAAGGCCGGAATCCAGGTTTCCCGCCTGTGGATGCCGGATCATGTCCGACATGACGAGCGCGTAGCGGTCTGGATATAGCCTCGCGTGCAATGCTCTAGCCTTTTTATGCTAATATCTTCCGTCCTGGTATCATATCCCCAACTCCTCGAAGTTCTTCTTGATGGTTGCGGCCAGACTGGCCGCCTCGGCGTTGAGGTCTTCCAACTCGGTGTGAATGTCGCGCAGGGCTTCCCTGAAGTCGAAATCCTCGTCTTCTTCTTCGGGCGCGACGCCGACATAGCGGCCGGGGGTCAGGCTCCAGTCGTTGGCTTCGATCTCAGCCCGGTTCACCAGCTTGACCAGCCCGTCTACGTTACACAGTTCGGCCTCGGGGAAACGCTCGGTCAGCCAGTGGGCTTGCCGCCAGAAGTAGCGTACCTGTTGGAGTTGTTCGACTGCGCGCCGGCGTGCCTCATCTGCGGCTTTACGGGCGCGGCTGAGGTCGCGGCGTGACTTGGTGTTAGCCGCGTTTTCGCATGACTCACTCAGCCGTGCGGCCAGCTTGTATATCTGGTCGGTCTGCCGGACCAAGTCGCGGCTGGATTCCGCCAGCGGGGCGAGGTGTTCGACGGTGAGCCGGGGGACGCTGACTTGGGGTTTTTCAAGCACCAGTTCTTCACTAGTGCGTTGGAATGTCTGTATGTCCGTGTGAAACGTGCTCAGCGCCGCGTCCAGCTCTTTCTGAAGGTCGGTGAGGGTGGCATCACCGGTCAGAGTGGCGAGGAATGGTTGCAGGGCAGCGTTGAGTCCGTCGAGCGTAGCGGCGAAGTCGGGCAGGGCTGGCAGCGTTTGGCCGTTTTCGGCCTGGGAGCTGAAACAGGCGGCAGCGTGGTCAAGGGTGCGGCAGCAGTAGTTGGATACCAAGTTGAGAAACTTGTCGGTCTGGCCGCGATACAGCCAGACAATGGCCAGGAGGTTTTGCTGCTGCTCGGGGCTGAAGTCGTATATCTTGCGCGTAACCTTGCGGTATATATTGCGGGCGTCGATCATCAGCACTGTGTCGCGGTGTTCCTCGGGCTTGGCGCGGTTCAGGAACCATAATTCGCAGGGAACGGTGCGGGTGTAGAAGAAGTTGGAGCGGATGGCGATCATGATGTCCACATCGCCGGTCTCGACTAGCTTCTGGCGGACCTTGGCCTCACCGCCGCCGGCACTTGATGCCTGTGACGACATGACAAAGCCGGCCCGGCCCGTCTCGTTCAGGTAGCCGTAGAAATAGCTGATCCAGACGTAGTTGCCGTTGGAGACCTTGTCTTTCTTGTTCACGCCGGGCAGGCCGAAGGGCAGGCGTGGGTCGGTCTTGACCTTGTCGGCGTCAATCTCGTCTACGTTGAAGGGCGGATTGGCCATCACGTAATCAGCTTTGCCGACCAGTTCGTGCGGGTCGTCGTAATAGGTAATGGCCTGCTGAACATCCCCTTCGAGACCGTGGACGGCCAGGTTCATCTTGGCCAGACGGATAGTGGTGGCGTTCTTCTCCAGGCCACGGAAGGTGAGCTGCTCGGTCGGGCTTTGGCCGTGCTCTTCGACGGTGCGCGCGCTCTGGACGAACATGCCACCCGAGCCGCAGGCCGGGTCAAGCACGGTGCCGCGCTGGGGGTCAAGTACATGGGCGATGAGCGAAACCAGGGAGACGGGTGTGAAGAACTCGCCGTTGTCGTGGGCCTTCTGGTCGGCGAACTGGGTCAGAAAATACTCGTAGATACGCCCAAAGACATCGCCCGACACCTGCTTCAATTCGTCCGGGTTGAGGAGGCGTAAGATATCGCTGAGAGTATCGTTGTCCAATTTTTGATACTCGTTCTTGGGCAGGACGCCGGCTAGGCTGTCGTAGTTCAACTCGACGGATTCCATCGCATCCATGATGGCCTTGGCGCGGTCCGCGCTGTCGGGCAGAGCCACGAGATAATCGAACTGGGCTTCAGGGTTCAGGAAGATAGCGCTCCGCTGAGAGAAATCTTCCTTGGTCAGCGCCCGCCTCCTGCCGCCCCGGCTCGGCAGGCTGGATTCGATCTCCTCCCTGGCCGTGAGATAGCGGCTGTAGGCGTGACGCAGGAATACCAGCCCCATGACGGGCAGGAGGTATTCATTGCTGGCGTACTCGGAGTTGGCACGCAGGGTGTCGGCGGCGCTCCAAAGCCGGCGCTCGATGACTTCGAGGTGTTCGAGTTGGGACATGAGCGCTGCTTACAGCGGGTGCTGGGACAGGAACTCCTTGAAGACGGTGAGAAAGGGCTCTCGGGCCGAGGATACAAAACCGTGCCCGGCCTTGTCGAAGATGGCCAGTTGCGCGTTTGGAATCTCCCGGGCCAGAATCTCCGAATTGGCCGCCGGAATCAGCACGTCGTCACGCCCGGTGGCGACCAGGGTTGGGGCGGTAATCTCCTTGAGCTGCCGGTACACGCGGAGCGTCATGGTCGCATCCAAGTGACGCTTGTAAGCAAAGAAAGGGGTGGGATGTTCCAGGACGCGGCGCATGGTGGCTTCAAGTTCATCCCGATGGGCAGCGATATAGTCTTGGGAGTAGGACAACTTCCAACCCTCCCGAACGGCTTCTTCCGGCGTCTGTCCGGGCCGGCCTTTGAGCGCCTGCATGGATTCCGGCGGTGCCGGGACAGAATGCTTGCCACCGGGGGTGGTACAGCCCAGGGTCAGACTCGCAACGGACTGCTGGTGGTGAATGCCGACTTCCTGGGCAATCATACCCCCCATCGAAATGCCGAAAATATGCGCGTGCGGAATGTCGAGCGCGCTCAGCAAGCCCACGGCATCGCTCGCAAACAGCGCAATGGAGTATGGCTCGTCTGGTTTATCCGACTGTCCGGTGCCACGGTTGTCATAGGTGATGACCTGATAGTCGTCGGCTATGCGCGCAACAAACTCACGATCCCAGGCCGCCGCCGGCCCGCCCAGCCCCATGATGAGCAACAGCGGCTGACCCTGACCCTGAATCGTATAGTGCAGATTGATCCCATTCACCTGTGCGTATGACATACTCTTCCTCCTTTGTGTGAACGTCTTATCCAGTTGCGGGGGGAAGCGCAAACCAGGCAGAGGACGCTATTTACCGATGCGCACAGTCTGGTATAGGTCCATAGCATATGCACACGGCTGTTTCCGAGATTCCCGTTATCCGCCAGACGGTGAAGAAGCTGTCCCATATATCGACGCTGCGGGCCGTATACCATCTGGCTGAAGTCTGGGGCGTGATTGGACTGGCGGTCTGGCTGAGCGGCTGGGTGCTGCCTCCCCTCACGGGCATCTGGGGCGCGTGCGTCTATATCGGCGCGGTCGTCGTGATTGCCGCACGGCAGCACGCCCTGATGGTCCTCGTGCACGAGGCGATTCATAAACGGATCTCGCGAACGGGGTGGATCAACGATGCGCTGACTCGGGTGGCCGCGGCATTCCCGGTCTTTATCTCGCTCTCGAAATGGCGCTTCATCCACCTCTATCACCACCAGTATACGCATACCAAGGATGATCCGGACTTGGCCATTTATGCCCGCTATCCCCTTGGCAGTAAGCCGTTTTGGCGGCTTCTGGCCCGGGATGCATGTGGTCTGAACGTCCTCTCGACGCTGAAGTATTTTATTGATCTGCCCTTTGTGACGCGGGTCTTTAATCGGAAGTTTCTGGGTGAGGAGCGCGCCCGTCGCTATCGGCAGATCGCTGATATGGGTCTGTTCACAACCTTTTGGGGAGTGGTGTTAAGCGGTGGTTTTGTCTTGTGGGGTTGGGAATTCGGAAAATGCTTGGTGTTGTACTGGCTCGTCCCGTACTGCACGGTGACACAGGTCTTCTTTCGTATCCGGGGGGCGATTGAGCATGGTAATGTACCCGACCCCGAGAACGCCTACCAACAGACGCGGACCTATTTCATGCCCGTGATCTTCCGTTTTTTCTTTGCGCCCAAGCAGGTGAACTATCACCTGGAGCACCACCTGTATCCCTCTGTGCCCTTCTATCATCTGCCCCGGCTGCACGCTGTTCTCAGCCGAGCCGTCTATCCTGCCGAGTCGGGCTATTGCGAGCCGTTTTCCACCGGCCTCAAAAAACTGGTCTACAGATCATAGGCCCGGGCCGCGTTATCGCCCAGGATGTTCTGCTGGTCGGGTGGCGGGAGTTCCTTAATCCCATTCTGTAAGGTGTTGAGGGCATCCGGGAAGCCGTCAAAATGGGGGAAATCGGTTGACCAGAAGAATTTGTCCGAGCCCCAGCGAGCAGCAGCCGGTGGGATCATGCTTTCGTCCACATCGCAGCCAACCCAGACCTGACGACGGAAATACTCACTCGGTGGAAGCTTACAGGCCGTCATGAAGCCGCTGTGCTCCCACTTGCTATCCATCCGTTCGATAAAATGGGGTACCCAGCCTGCGCCCACTTCCAGCACCAGCAATTTGAGATTTGGAAAGCGTTCCAGGGTCCCTCCCTCAAACATGCTGACAAAGGAAGCCTGGATATCGAAACCCAACGTGACCGACAGAAAATAGAAGGGCGAACCGTGAAAGGTGGTATGGTTATACCAGGTGCTGCCGTGAAAGTCTGGGCGCGCAATCACGTGCAGGCCGACCGGCATCTGAATATCCTGCGCAACGGCCCAGAACGGATCGTAGGTCGTGTCGCCATAGGCTTTCCCGTTTGCGGGATAGGGAGTCAGCATGACGGCCTTCAGACCTAGCTTGGCGACACGTTTCAGCTCAACAATGGCGGCCTCGGGGTCCATGAGGGAGATGTGGGCGACCCCGTATAGGCGGTTGGGGTAGTGGCTGCAGAAATCGGCGATCCAGTCATTGTACACGCGGTTATAGGCCAGGGCGAGACCAGGGTCATTGACTTCCCCTTCCCACAGCAGGCCGATTGTCGGAAAGAGTACGGCCGCATCAATACCATCTGCGTCCAACTGCTTGATCCGCTCATGCGGGTCGTAGGCTCCCTTGGGACCATCCATATAAAGCTGGTCTTTGGAAAAGACGAGTTCGCCGGGCTTGCCAAAACCGGAGGCAACGCCCATCCCTCTGATTGTCGGAGAAATTTTGCCGTCAATGATGAGCGACTCCCAGCCTTCCTCATCTTTAACTATGTGCAGGGCGCGCTCTTTGTATTTGGACTCAAGGTTCTCCTTCCACAAATTGGGTGGCTCTAAAATATGACCATCGGCATCAACAATTCTTCCGAGTTGCATTACGCGTCCCTCCTTGCACACAGATAGGCTTTGTCCTGCTTCTAGCCCACTTTGTTCTGGATTACAAACCGCTACGCGTTTTTTGTGGGGGTGATAGGTTGGCTCGATTCTAGGCGTAAGGAAAGGAAGGACTACCCCCGCCGGGAATCGAACCCAGACCCCAGGTTCCGGAGACCTGTGTGATATCCATTTCACCACGGGGGCGCAGCCGGTACAGTAGCACATACCAGCAGAGAAGCAATGTTGTGGGGGAGCTGGCTCCGTGCGCAAGGCGGGGAACGCGGCAGGCAGGTGTGCTCAGCGGTGAGTACAATGGCTGAGGGAGGAGGCTACTGGTCCTCTCTCTCAATCGTCAACACGGCGTCTTCGTCATACAGCCGGTTACCGAGATATAGCTCAGGGTAGCGGGCCTGCGTCTCCAGACTCTCGTCTACACCACTTGCGGTTGCGTCCTCGTCGTTCTCGGCATCGCTACCGGCTGACAGATTGCCTCTGTACAACTCGGGGTAGCGCATCCGGAGCTCCAGACTCTCGTCGCTACTGTCGGCTGTATTCTCCGCTTCTTCTTCGCTGTTTTCCAATCCGAGGTCTTCACTAAAGAGTGAACCTGACGAGTCCGGGCGAATAGAATAGAGTGACTGAGACAGTCCGTTCGACGCAAAGAAGAGCAGCAGGGTAAGCGCACTGACCAGTGTCTTCATGTCAGAATCCTCCATCTGATGTTCTGCCCAGGCTGATAGGCGACACGCACGGCGGATACCCGAGACGCGGATGTCTCGACCGCGGACGCTGGGGGCGCGTGGACGAGCAGGCAGCCCCTCAGTCGGACATGCACCTTTTTCCCAGCTCCATAGCCTTTAACAATAACGCGCTGGCCGGACTGAAGTTGTTGGATGCGCTGAATCTGCGATTGATGAATGAGACACTCGACGCCACTCAGGCGCGACGGGTCTCCCTGTAAAATAAGGGCGACTTGTCCCGAATCATCTTGCTCAATACGCGTGACCTGCCCCGATACCTGGATAACCTTATCTCGATACTTTTTATCCGCGTCCATACGGTCGCTGTGAAAGGTTTGGTAGAGGAAGGTGGCTGAGGTTCTGAACTCGGGTTTCTGTTCAGGCTCAACAGGTGGCTGGTCCGTCGTGCGGAAAAACAGGATGACGATGAGACACAGGATGGGAATCGCTATAAATCGCATAGGCCTTACTCGGACTCCCCAAAATTAGGACATTCCTGCCGGTCGGGTCAAGAGAGGCGGGAGCGGTAGAGGAGAGAGGCGTCCCAAGACAGGCGGAGTAGTGGGTTAGCCGACCGGCTCTGACTTTGCCACGAGCGTTTCAACGTCTTGGAGAAGCCGGGCTATAGATTCCGTGTCATCTCCCCGATAATAGCCGCGGATGCGTCGCTGCGGGTCAATCAGTACGAAACGGTTGCTGTGCACGATGGGCTCATCGGTCGTCAGGCGGGGATCGTTCGGCGCGAGGGCTTCCACGCCAAGCCGAAAGCCGTTGCGGATTAACGCGTACATAGCCGAGCGTTCGCCAGTCAGGAAGAGCCAACGCTGGTCGTCCGCGCGGTAGCGCCGCGCATAGACTTGCAGCACCTCGGGCGTATCCCGTTCCGGATCGACACTAAACGAAAGAAAACGGACCGGCTTGGTACGCAGGGCCGTTTGCAAGCGGGCCATCCGCTGGCTGAGGAGTGGGCACCTGCCCGGACAGTGGGTGAAGATGAAGTTGGCAACCCATACGGACCCGGTCAGATCGGTGTGACCAAAGGGTTGTTGCGTCCGCTCGATCAGCGAAAAGGTGGGGATTGTTCCCAGGATGGGAAGCTGGCCGGGCGAAACGGGTTCGGAGGAATCTGAGAAGAGAGAAAAGACGCCGTACCCGACAACAAAGGCCAGGACTAGGCCAAGCGCACCCCAGATCATGCGCTGTGGAAGGCGTTCTGGGGGAGCGCTTGAAAGGCTGTCGGGCACCGCAGCCTAGTGGTCAGCCGGTTCGCTGACCGCGGTCGGCTCGGCTGGTGTATACGTCCTGGTGGTTGAGGTCAGGTCCGGCAGAAGCATGATAATGAGAAAGACGCAGATGGCCATGGGTGTCAGCGCAATTACGCTGAGCGTTGTGCGCTCAAAGCGCAGATGCATGAAATACAGCGCGACGAGGAGCGCTTTGGCAACCGCGAGGATGACAAGCAAAGAGCCAGCGGTGAGCTTGTCGGAGACCAGGGGTGGAACGAGAAGTTCGAGAATGGTCAAAACGGTGAGAAACACCATAATGGCGAGATAATTCGGTTCAACATGGTCAGCGTGTGCGGCATGTTCGTTTGCCATCGTGTCTTCCTCTACAGCAGGTATACAAAAGTAAAAACCAAGATCCAGACCAAATCCACGAAATGCCAGTACAGGCCGACAATTTCTACCGGGCTGGAGTTTTCGCCTAAGAACTTCCCATTCATGCCAGCAAAGAGCACGCAGGTCAGATACACCACACCACCAAAGACATGACAGCCGTGAAAGCCGGTCAGAATATAGAAGGTCGTGCCAAACAGCGGAGCGCCCCAGGGGTTGCCGCTCATGGTCATGCCGACATGGGTGAGGTGCGTCCATTCATAGGCCTGAAGTCCCAAAAATATAGTCCCGCCAATAATGGTCAGTAAGAGGTACTTCCGAAAGTTCGGCAGGTCGCTGTGCTTCGCCGCGGACAGGGCTTTGACCATGGTGAAGCTGCTGACAATGAGCAGAAAGGTCATAAACGCGGTGAGCTGGATACCTAGGGCGTCGAGCGGATTTGGCCAGTCCGGACTGCTGGCGCGTATTGCTCCATACCCGGCTAACAGTCCACCAAAAGACATGGCATCACCCGCCAGAAAGACCCACATGCCGAGTTTGCCCCAACTCTCCGGGGTGACGGGTGACTCTGCCGGCTGCTGGACAGGGGCGTGAGAATCAACAACGGCTTCACTCAAGGTTGCTCCTCCTCTGGGACCGATACTTCCCGAAGGGATGGTAGCGTTCCCTGTGCTCAATGCGAGCGATTCGTCTTCCAATAGCGGTAGAAAATCCAGCCGCCGATAGAGCCAAAAACGACGAAGGGCATGGTCATCAGAAAAAAGGCGCTGCGTAACATGCCTTGCGTCACCTGCTCATTCGCGCCGGATAAGAGAGTCTGACACATTGCGCAGCCTTGCGCTAGGGCCTCCTGAGGTAGGCCACCAACGTAGCAGGCTGCCAGAAAGGTCAGCGCTGAAACGCCGAATAGGCGAGAGACACAATAGAACAGTCGAGTGCGCATATGCTCTGTTTAATTCAAATACACTAGCGGGAAAAGGACTACCCAGACCGCGCCGACGTAATACCAATACATGCTACATGTTTCGACACCGATAGCGTGTTGCTGAGAGAATTTCCCGCGTCTGGCCTGCAACAGCACGATGCCGAGCCACAGGACGGCGGCCAGGACATGCAGGCCGTGGCAGCCGATCAAGGTATAAAAGGTCGCGCCATACATGCCGGTTGAAATGGTGAGTCCGTCGTGAACCAGCCTTACCCACTCAAAGCCTTGCACCCCAAGAAAAATACTCCCCAGGAGTGCCGTCATAGCCAGCCAGCGCACAAACGGCTGCTGTTGGTCGGCTTGAATGCAGCGCATGGCCCTCCACATGGTGTAACAGCTGGACAGCAGAAAACCGGTATTCACCCAGGTGATACCCACGGGCAGGTATAAATGGCCTGACGGCCAAACCGGACTCCCAAAACGAAAGACCATGTAGGCGCCAATCAGGCCGGCAAAAAACATGGTCTCCGCTCCAATCAGCATCAGCATCCCCATACGGGCGTTGCTGACCGGCGGTCGTGGAATGCTGGGCGGCGGTGGGCCACCGCCATAGCCGGGGACGGCTACCAGCGCTTCCGTTGTTTCGTGGGTCGCTGGTTGAGAAGCCGGAAGTCCGGCTGCGAGGGCTGATCCGCGTGGCATAGACACTGCCTCTCTCAGGCACAGGCTACGCAAAGATAATGAAACACGTCGTTGCAGCAATATACAGCACGATAAAAAACGCGAGTTTCTTGCCGAGTGAAGAATTCTCTTCCTGTCGCTCGGCGCGTGTCACTAATGGCATTGGCGTATCCCGTTCTCAGGTCATGCGAAGGCTTATAGAGGCAGCTTATCGAGAGCCATGGCCGTCAGCAAGACCGGCAAATAGACGAGTGAAGCAAACATGAGCTGACGGGCCGAGTCGCACGAACGGGTGCGCGCCAGACGGACGCCATACCACAGAAACAGACAGCCCAGCCCAAAGGCGATAACAAAATAGCGCGGGCCGGCCATACCGACCAAGGTCGGAAGGAGGCCAACCGCCAACAAGGCCAGACAGTTGAGCACGACCTGACGGCCCGTACTTTTCCCATCCGGCTCAATCACGGGTAAAAGCTGGAAGCCGGCCCGGGTATAATCCTCTCGATACAGCCAGGCAATGGCGAGTGAGTGGGGCATTTGCCACAAAAACATAATGGTGAATAAAATCCAGGCCTCGATTCCCAGCGTCTCATTGACTGCGGTCCAGCCAATGACCGGGGGGAGGGCGCCAGGGACAGCACCCACAATGCCGCACAAGGTGGTCTTCTTCTTCAGCGGGGTGTAGGCGAACAAATAGCTGATGGTGATAAAGGCGGTGACCAGGGCGCTCAACGGATTCACCAGCAGCATAAGATAGAGCAGGCCGCTCATAGTGAGAGCCGCGCCAAAGACGAGAGCGTCCAGAGGCTGCAGCCGGCCGTCAGGCAGGGGACGTGTCCGGGTGCGTTCCATCAGGGCGTCGGCTTCGCATTCCATGAGCTGGTTGAGTGCCAGGGTGCCGCCGCCCGCCAGGGCCGTCCCAATCAGAGTATGCAAGAGCAGCGTGTAGTCGAGGACGAGCCAGGAGCCCAGATAAAAGCCCACGGTTGTTGTGACCAGGATCATACCGACCAGGCGTGGCTTGGTCAGTTCGACAAAGGCGGCGAGTCGCCGCAGGCGCGGCAGATCGAAGACGACTGTCTGTGTTCGCTGTATCATACGGTGACCCGCTCCGAAAAAAGAGGTGACGCTGCCGCCTGAGGACGGCGTCCGATACGATAGGCCCACAGGGTGAACCGGACACTGGTGACCAGCATGAATGCGCCGACGATGAGGTGACTGGTCGCGAGAAGGACCGCCTGTGGTGTCAAAGGGCCATGGGGAGCCACATATTTCATGACATAGGTAAAGAGACCCAGCCCGACCTGGAGGAGGAGCAGCCGACGCAATAGGATTCCTGAGCGCAGTAACGGACGCTGGGTGGCGTGATAGTGCTGGACGTGATCAACGAGGAGAAAGGTCACGATAAAGACCGCAACGGCCCCCAGGATATGGAGGCTCAGACCGGCCCCGGTATGGCGAAAGAGCGCACCCAGAATCAGTTGGCCGTAGATCAGGCCGATGGTGAGCAGGCCGAGTTGCTGTATTTTTTTCGTGTCGCCTGAGGGCGGCTCCGGTTGACCCGTCCGCCACTCCGCAGAAGTAAACAGGCTGATACTGGCAATGAGGGCAAAAAACGCCTGGGCCAGGCAGGCGTGAATAATGGCGATTTTTTGCTCAATCAACACGACGCGCAGGCCACCCAGGACGCCTTGGACCGTCACCGCGACCAACGCAATAAGACCCAGCCGGCGGAGCCACTGACGCTGCTCTGTCAACCAGAGGACAGCCGCCAACACCATCGTGAGCAGGCCGACTGCCGCCCCCAACAGGCGATGGCTATGTTCGTAGAATATTCCGCCCACCATCTTCGACCACGGATACAGAAACATATTATGGCCAAAGGTTGTCGGCCAATCAGGCACCACCATACCGACCCCGAGGCTGGTGACCAGACCGCCCACAAACAGCAGCGGAAGGGTCAGCGCCGCTGTCAGGACGGCAATCCGGTGCGGCCAAACAGAGTCGTGATCAAGAGCAGCCAAGACAGTCTCCTGTGCGAAACACGGACATGCGCTGTCACTCAAACCCGTTCACCCTCCCGAGGACGGCAGAAGCGAGCGGCCGGGCATAGAGCCAGCCATAGGGCCTCATACTGCGCTACTGTGAGGCCGTGACGACTTCGGGTCCAAGCTTCCGGTCCTGGGGCAACCAGTCTTCTTTGACCAGCGGCGAACTATATTCATACGGACCGCGATAGACCGTGGGCGTTGTCTCGAAGTTGCCGTGGCCCGGAGGAGAGGGAGCAGTCCATTCGAGAGTGTTGGCTTCCCACGGATTCTTGTCCGCTTTCTTCCCGGCAATCAGGCTCCAGATAAAGTTTGCAAAAAAGACAAGCTGGGAAAGGCCCAGACAGAAGGCACTCATAGTGATGAACACATTCCACCACTGCAGGTCGTGCAGAAATTCATACTGCAGGGGGTTATAAATACGCCGCATATGGCCGGCCACACCCAGGAAATGCATGGGGAAAAAAGCACAGTTGAAGAAGATATAGGTCAGGGCAAAATGCACCTTCCCCAGGGTTTCGTTCATCATGCGGCCAAATATTTTGGGGAACCAATAGTACAGGGCGGCAAACATGCCAAAGATGATGCCGGCCACCACATAGTGGAAGTGGGCAACAATGAAATACGTATCGTGGATAAAGATATCGACCGGGGTCGAGGCCATGTAGATGCCACTTAAGCCGCCAATGACAAAGTTGGAAACAAAGCCCAGGGCGAAGAGCATCGGACTGGTGAAACGGATGTTACCACCCCACAGGGTCCCCAGCCAATTAAATGTTTTAATAGCGGAGGGAACGGCAATGACCATCGTTGTCAGCATAAAGGCGGTCCCCAGAACGGGATTCATACCGCTGACAAACATATGGTGGCCCCAGACGATCCAGGACAGGAAGGCCAGAGCAATCATGGAAAAGGCCATGGCTTTATAGCCGAAGATCGGTTTGCGGGAAAAGGTGGACAGGATATCGGACGTGACGCCCATGGCCGGCAGCACCAGAATATACACCTCGGGATGGCCGAAGAACCAGAACAAATGCTGCCATAAGATGGGCTCACCCCCTCCGCCCGGCATAAAAAAGCTCGTGCCCATGGTCCGGTCAAAGAGCAGCATGCCCAGGGCGGCCGTCAGGACCGGCAAAGCCAGCAGCAGCAGAATGGCGGTGACGAACAACGACCAGATCACCAGCGGCATCCGGAACCAGGTCATGCCTGGCGCGCGCATATTCACAACCGTAGTGATGTAGTTGATCGCCCCCATGAGAGACGAAACACCCAAGATCAGCAGGCTGATAACCCATAGATCGGCACCCGTATCGACCCCGCTCAGGGTGGGATCTGCCGAGAGGGTGGCATACATGGTCCAGCCGCCCGCCGCGGCGCCCCCTTCGACAAAGAAGCTGTACACGATCATGATCGTCGCCGGGACCGCCGTCCAGAAAGACAGCATGTTCAACACGGGAAAGGCCATATCGCCGGCGCCGATCATCAACGGAATGAGGAAATTCCCAAACCCACCGACCATAAACGGCATCACGACAAAAAAGATCATAATCGTGGCGTGCATGGTAAAAACGGAGTTGTAGAAGGCGGGGTCCATATGGGCTCCGCCCACGGAGCCCAGTGATTCGGCAAAGTTTGCGCCCGGATAGGGGTCAACGTATTCGCTCAGGCCCTCGATCACACCGACCGTGCTATCCTCGTCCGCTGGATACATAAAGGGCTCGGATATCCAACTGGTGAAAGGCACTGCGGTCTCCGGCCAGGCGAGTTCCCAGCGAATCATCATGGCCAACAGACCCCCGACAACGAGCATGAGGATGCTGGCGAACAGAAACTGGCGACCGATCATCTTATGATCGGTCGAAAAAATATAGGTGCGGATAAACCCGAGTTCGTGATGCTCTGCGTGTGCGTCGTGCGCGGCAGTTGCTCCTGCTTCACTCATTGCCTCTCTCCTGTTTTGATCCTGGCCGGATGTTGCGTCTGTGGTCCCACCATTCAGGGTCAATTACTCAGTTGCTTCTTGAGCGGTGCTGTCAGCCGCACCTTCCGTGGCACTCGCGGTTTCTTCCGCCGTTGCAGCAGGTTCGTCCTCTGCCTCGGACATGGTCTCATCGTCCATGACTGCACCGCCAGCCAAGACTTCCTCGGTTGTTTCTGCCGCACTGGAGTCGTTGCCGTTCGTTTCAGCAGGGGGCCAGCGTTTGTTGTACCAGGCCGCGTAGTCTTCCGGCGTATCGACGTAGAGGGTTCCCTTCATCCCTGAATGGCCGAATCCGCACAACTCCGCACAGGGGACTTCATAAGTACCGGCTTTATCCGCCTGGAACCAGGCTTCGATGAGCCGGCCGGGCAGTGTATCCTGCTTGAAACGCAGGTTGGGCATAAAGAGGCTGTGGATAACATCTTTGGAGCCCAAAAAGACGCGCACCGGCTTGCCCACCGGGACATGGATGTCATTATCAACCTGATAGTCGTCGGCGGTCTCAAATTCTCCGTCAGGCCCCGGATAGAGGACCTCCCAGTTGAACTGTTTCCCGGTGACGCGGATTTCGACGTCCGTTTCCGGAACGTTGAGCTTGACCTCTTCCCAGATGCTCTTGCTGGCGAGTCCGAGACCGATAAAGACCAGGGCGGGAACAATGGTCCAGACGAGTTCCAGGCCGGAGTGGCCATGCGTGTAGACGGCGCGCCGGTTGTCGTTTCGCCGATACTGGTAGAGGAAGATAATCATCAACGCCGTGACCAGGATAAAGGCGGCCGCGGTAATGTAATAGATAAAGTAGAAGAGCGCATCAATGCTTCCCCCGTATGGGGAGACATCCTCCGGAAGCCATTGCATCATGAGATTTCTTAGCCCCTTGTGTGTTGAGGAATCGTTCCTCCCTATACCATACCGGAAAGCAGGACTACCGCAAGGGGAGGGCTGCGGCGCTGAAGGCTTGGAATTGCAGGCAGAATAGTCCGCTCGGTGGCTCGGGTCGCCGGCTCTGAAAAGCGGGGCCACAGCCGGCACGCTTCGATATTGACAACGACCCCCGGACTCGATATTTCTCCTACTCAATGGTACACAAAACAGGCTGGGATCAGTTTTTAGAAATCATCCTGAAGCCCGATAATATCCCCATCGTTGGCTTGATGTTTCTCATCTTCTATTTTACCTGGCTGGCGTTTCGTGAAGCGCGTAAAAACGACCAACTGATCGAAGAAGGTCGCACCGACGAGATCTTACGAGAGATGCAGAAGTAGGGAGGCGGACTGCATGCCGTTTACTATCATCGCCGAGAACTGCACGGGGTGCAGCGCGTGTGAACAACGCTGTCCAACCAAAGCCATTAGTGGCGATCCCAAAAAAGCCTATCTGATTGAACCGACGATGTGTATCGACTGCGGTGCGTGTGGGGTCATCTGTCCCGATGACGCCATCCTCGACACGTATGGCAATCTGACTCAGGTCCTGAAGCGGGTTGACCGTCCGATCGCCGTTGTCCATCAGGATAACTGTAACGGCTGCGGGGTATGTATTGATGTCTGTCCTTTTGACTGTATCTCTCCCTCGGCCGACAACGGCCCGCAATACCTCGGTCGGGTACGGGTCGAAGAGAAGACCTGTGTGGGCTGTAAGCTGTGTGAGGAAGTGTGCGGCTGGGAAGGCATCTATATTATGCCAACCAGGGAAAAAGAGCCCTTCCTGACCTCGATCGGGATCGAACTCGAAGAATCAGCCGCCTAGGACACTGCCGCCCGTTTCATACGGCGGCGGACCCTTATTCAGATAATCTTATTGAGCGGGTACTCGATGATGCCGACCGCTCCGTTTTGAATGAGCTGAGGAATCAGCTCACGCACAATCCCCTCGTCAATCACACTTTCCACGGCGAACCACTCGGACTCATACAGGGGCGAGACGGTCGGGGCGGTCAGGCTCGGCAGCATTTTGACAATCCGGTCCAGATGCTCCTTGGGCACGTTCATCTTGAGGCCGACTTTTGCTTCCGCGCTCAGCGCGCCTTTCAGCAGCAGGGCAATCTGGTTGATCTTTTCCCGCTTTTTCGCGTCCTGCATGGCCCGTTTATTGGCAATGAGCTGCGGGTTGGAACGGAACAACTCGTGAATGATCTTGAGCCCGTGGGCCCGAATGGTTGAGCCCGATTCCGTCACTTCAACAATGGCGTCAACCAGGCCATCGGCGGCTTTGGCCTCGGTTGCTCCCCAGGAAAATTCGACATCGACCCGGATGCCCCGTTCGTCGAAATAGCGCTGGGTATAATGCACCAGTTCGGTCGCGATTTTCTTCCCGTTCAGGTCGTTGATATCTTGAATGGGCGAGTCCTGAGGAATGGCGAGCACCCAGCGCGTCGGTTGAAAGCTGGCTTTGGAGTACACCAGGTCGATAATGGGTTCGACATCGGAGTTGTTCTCCATGATCCAGTCTTTCCCGGTGATCCCGGCATCCAGGGTGCCGGACTCGACATAGCGCGCCATTTCCTGGGCTCGGACCAGTGTGCAGCGCAAGGTCGGGTCGTCAATACTGGGGAAATAGCTGCGTGAGCGGGTGGATACTTTCCAACCCGACTTTTTGAAGAGTTCAATCGTCGTTGCCTCCAGACTTCCTTTGGGAAGTCCAAGCCTCAGAATTTCCATATCGTCTCTTTTTCTAACCCTGTGGTGTTTGGATTTTCGCGTGGTGTGTGACAGCCCGACACGTCCGATCGATTGATGGGACCCGTCCTGGCCTGACGCAAGTCTGTCGGTTCCTTGCCCGCATTTCCTACCACAAGGGACCACCTGTCGCAAGTAAAGCGCTCCGCTGTATGGTGGAGAGCCCGGGGTCGGTACGAGAAGCCCTGCATAGGCGTCCTCCCGCGTCTTTGCTACATATGGCACGGCCGACGAATGGAATATGTCCGATCCGCCCAAGAAAACGGATCGGGGAGGATGCTGCCTATGAAGCTGTCTGAGATGGCCGAACGCCTCCAGTGTGAACTGCACGGGACTGCCGACCCGGTGATTACTGACCTCAAGCCCATAGACGAGGCCGGTCCCGCCGACCTCACCTTTGTCAGTAATAAGAAATATTTTGCCCAATTACCGACGACCCGGGCCGCGGCCGTCATTCTGCCGACCGACGCTCCAGCCGTCCGGCTGCCCTCGCTCCGCACCGACAATCCTGACCTGGCTGTCGCCCAGGTGCTGGGCTGGCTGTATCCGCCGTATGAACCGTCCGAAGGCGTCCATCCCACGGCGGTTGTCTCTTCCTCTGCCAGCATCGGCGAACACGCCTTCGTTGGTCCCTATGCGGTGATTGGTGAGGATGTTGTGATCGGCGAGTATGCGCGTATTTTCGCCCATGTGGTGATTTATCCCGAGGTGCGCATCGGCCATCACTTTACGGCCCATGCCGGGGCGATCGTGCGTGAGCGCGTGGTGATCGGTAATCGTGTGGTCTTGCAGAGCGGCGTGGTCGTTGGCGGCGATGGATTTGGCTATGTTCCGCTGCCCGACGGGTCGATTATGCCCAAGCCGCAGGCCGGTAGCGTCGAATTGCAGGACGAAGTCGAGCTGGGCGCAAACTCGACTATTGATCGGGCAACCGTGGGGACAACACGCGTGCGGAAGGGAACCAAGATCGACAATCTGGTACAAATCGGCCACGGCTCGGATGTTGGCGAGTCCGCTTTTATCTGTGCCCAGGCCGGCCTTGCCGGCAGTACGACGCTGGAGGACCGGGTCCAACTCGGCGGCCAGGTAGGGGTGGCCGGTCATCTCACGGTCGGCAAGAACACCATGGTGGTGGCCCAGAGCGGCATTCCCAACGACGTCCCGGCGAATAGTGTTATCGGGGGCTATCCCGCGGTGAACGTTCTTTCCTGGCGGCGGACCTCCGCCGCTCTGCCCAAGCTGCCGGAACTGCTGCGTCGGGTACGGAAACTGGAACAGGAACTGGCCGCATTACAGAAAGAAGCAGAATAGCGATATGCTGGAGAGCGATGGCCTGGCGGTACCGAATGAAGCTGCCACGGGTGCCGTAGCGCTGCTCTGGCTGTTCGTAGCAACGATATTTATTGGCGCGACGCTGCTGTTCCTGGTGCAGCCGCTGTTCGCCAAAATGGTCTTGCCCCTGCTCGGTGGCTCGCCGTCAGTCTGGAACACCGCCCTGGTGTTTTTTCAGTCCGCTCTGCTGGCCGGGTATGGATATGCGCACTGGCTCATGCGCCGGTTCGGTCACCACAGCCAGATCATCGTGCACGTCTGTGTGCTGGCTGCGGCGGCTCTCGTGCTGCCAATCGACGTCGCCTCGGGCTGGCGACCCCACGCCGGCACGCCACCGGCAGCTTGGCTGCTGGGTCTGCTCAGCGTCTCGGTCGGGGCGCCGTTTTTCGCCGTCTCCGCGACGGCCCCGCTGATCCAGCGGTGGTTTGCGCGCACCGGCCATCCGCATGCGCACGATCCGTATTTCCTCTATAGCGCGAGCAATCTCGGCAGCGTGCTCGCCCTGCTGGCGTTTCCGTTCGTCCTGGAGCCCACGCTCAGCAGCCAGGCGCAGAGCTTCGTCTGGAGCAGTGGCTTTGGTGTCCTGGCGGTGTGCATCATCGCCTGTGGTGTCCTGGTGTGGCGGCGTACCGACGCCGTTGATAGCACGCCCTGGCCGAAAGTAACGAGTCGCCCGAACTGGCGTCAGCGCGCGACCTGGATGGTCTATGCCGCGGTCCCCTCAGCCCTCTTGCTCGGTGTCACCGCCCATATCAGTACGGACATTGCTGCTGCCCCGCTGCTGTGGGTGATGCCACTGACGCTCTACCTGCTCACGTTTGCCATCGCCTTTGCCCGCCGCCCGTTGATCCCGCATTGGGTTGCGGTGCGAGCCATGCCCCTGGCGTTGATGGCCCTGGTAGCGCTCTTCGCTTGGCGCGAACCTATCGGCGTTTTCCTGCCGCTCCATCTGCTGGTGTTCTTTGTGATTGCGCTCATGTGCCACGGTGAGTTGGTACGTCGCCGCCCTAGGGTGGAATCTCTGACCGAATTCTATCTGTTTCTCTCACTCGGCGGCGTCATTGGCGGTGCATTTATCGCCTTATGCGCACCTGTGCTGTTCAACACTGTCTTCGAGTACCCGCTGAGCCTGATCCTGGCCGCGGCCTTATTGCCCAGTGTCAGCCCGCGGGCCAACCGGGGCGATGTCATCCTGGCGCTGGTGATGCTGGCCGTGTTGGTCGGCGGGAAAATAGTGGTAAGTGGTCTCGGCTGGCAGCCCCATACGTTCGTGGTTCCCGGTACCTGCGCGGTTTTCGCGCTGCTCGTCTTCGCCCGTCAAGCACGCCCGCTCGGCTTTGCGCTGTGCGTCGGCGTGCTTTTGGTCAGTAGCGCGTACGCCCTGACGAGCAGCGAGGTCCTGTGGCGGGGGCGCAGCTTCTTTGGCGTCTACCGTATCTCCGAGTCCGGTGACCCGCCTAACCGGAGCCTGGTCCACGGTACGACCAACCACGGGGGTCAACTGATGGCGGCCAACGGCGATATCAGCCCGACCGCCTATTACACGACTTCGAGTCCGGTCACTGAGGTACTGACCGCTACGCAAGCGGGCGGTACTGGCCAACGTGTCGGCGTGGTCGGTCTGGGAAGTGGCGCGCTGGCCTGCTATCGCCGCGCTGGCGATGCGTGGCGCTTTTTCGAGATCGACCCGCTGATGGTCTGGATAGCGGTCGAGAGCGGCTATTTCGACCTGATGGCGCGCTGTGCCGAGTCCGTGTCCGAGCCCGTGCCCATCGTGCTTGGCGATGCGCGGCTGACCTTGGCCGAGGAGCCCGACGGGCACTTGGATGTGCTGGTTATCGACGCGTTCTCGTCCGATGCGATTCCGTTACACCTGTTGACCCGCGAAGCTGTCGCGCTGTACATGGACAAGCTTACCGAAGACGGCGTCCTGATGATGCATATATCGAACCGCTTCCTCAATCTTGCCCCGGTGCTCGCCCGTATAGTCGAGGAACTGGGCTATGAAGCGGTGCGGGGCATCCGCAGTAAGATTGACCGTGAGATCGACCCTGCAGGGACGAAGTCGGTGTGGGCGCTGATCGCTCGCGACCAAGCGACGATTGATGCGCTCGCGCTGAGCGAGATGTGGGGACCGCTCGAAGCGCCAACAGGCGGGCGCGTGTGGAGCGACGATTTCTCCAACCTGCTCGAAGTAATCCGCTGGACTGGTTGACGTGGCGGACAGGAGATCAGGGCCGTTTCGTGACGTCGATGCCAATCCCGCCTAACATCACCGGGATGTCCCAGGGGTCAACGATAGGGAATTTGCTGACCAGCCATTCCTGCGAACCGTCAGGGTGGGGAATTCTCTCCGTGAGCTGTTCGCTCTGTCTGCTGGAGAGGACGCGCTGGTCGTTTTTTCGGACCTGTTCTGCCACGTCGGGCGGGAAAAGATCGAAGTCAGTCTGCCCGAGCCAGGTGAGGACCCTGTCCGGGAACAGGGTCTTCCATAGATTCACCAAGGTCTCATTCGCATATAAATAGTGCCCTTCCAGGTCTTTGATAAAGGCGACACCGGGCAAGTGGTGGAGGAATAGGGACAGGCGTTCTTCGGTTTGCTGGAGCGTTTCTTCGATATGTTTTCGCTCCGTAATGTCCAGGGTTGCGCCATCAATGCGGATCGGCTGGCCATCCGGCCTGACGCGGGTCCGCGCTCGTGAACGGAGCCACTTAACGCTGCCGTCTCGCGTGACGATGCGAAATTCATATTCGGTTGTTTGCTCGGGTCGGAGGGACTGAAGGGTCCGGGTCACCTGCGCTAAGTCATCCGGATGAATATACTGTTGGAGCGGATTGGGTCTGCCGATGAGTGTCTCGGTGGCGTAGCCGGTGATCCGGGTGAAACTCTCGGTCAGCCAGTCCAAGATGAAGTCGCCTTGGTCATTGATGCGAAATGAGAACGCATAATCAAAGGCCGATTCGTTAATGACTCGCTGGCGTGCCTCACTCTCTCGTAAGGCGGCTTCCGTCTGTTGGCGTTCGGTTTCAATCGCTTCGAGCTGTGTCACCCGGTTACGCAGGGCAGCTATTTCCTGCTCCAGCGCGGCTCTGGGTTTTCTCGCCCCGCCCATTCCGCTCGTCTTGCTCTCTTTGCTCGGCCTGCCCATTGTTTCCAGCCTGTTCGTTCTTTTGTCAGACTGGGCCTGAACTCCTTTCTCTATAGACCAATCCGTTTGTTGAAGTAAAGAAAAGGGTGTGTCTCAGGTTCGCATCCCCTAAAGGCGCGCAGAGGAGAAGCAGCAGGGACGGCGTATAAACGCTGACTCGCCGGACAGATGAAGAGGCTCGTCAGGCTCCTTCTCGCTGGCCCGGATGCAGCAGGTTGGGCCGAGGTGGGAGGGTCAGGACCTCCTCGGAAAAGAATTCGGCGAGATATTGGACGATGTGCTTCACGGATAACAGGCCGACCGGTTGCCCGCTCTCATCAACAAGGGGCAGCCGCCGAAAAGCGCCTTCGCCCATAAGATTGAGGGCGAAGGCAATGGGAGCATCAACGACGAGGGTTTCCGGGTCGGGTGTCATCACACTCTCAACCGGGGTCTGATTCAGGTCCAGTCGAGGCCCAATCACGCGGTTCAACAGGTCCCGCTCGGTAAAAATACCAATAATGGTCTGCTCTTGTCGGACGAGCACACAGCCAATTTTATTCTCTCGCATCTGGGCAATGGCATCTGAGACTGTGGTATTCGGAGCAACAATGACCGGTGGGACGTACGGCAGCCTGCTGATCGGTTCGTTCAGCAGGCTCTCATCCAGCCGACTTCTCGGCTCGGAGAGGCGCTCCGTTATGGTCTGCTCTTCTTCCACGAGGCCATCGCCGGGGTAGGCGTCCGCATTAACTTGGTGTGAGGCTTTTACCTGTGCCATAAGTTTCCCTCCTCAACATGAGAATTTTCTGAAGAATCCGAAGAATCCTGTGATGCTGTGGTGAGAGCGGCTATCCGGCTTCCTCCCGTATCTGACCATATCTGGCTTGGCTCTGCTGTTCTGGCTTCTGAGAGCTCTCCATCATACCGACTTCCCTTTTCCTCTTCCTTAGCACCGAGTCGGCGGTGAATACAAGAAAAAAAGGAGGGGGATATGCGCTCTCCCTCCACAGAAGATGGAAACGTCACGCCCCGATTATTAGTGCCCGACCGTTTCATCCCGTTCCCGCAACCAGGAGACGACCTGGGGCCAGAGCTTTTTCTGAGCACCCGAACTGACCGCGGCGCCGATGTGACCGGTCGGAAACACAATCGTGCCCGCATCCGGGCTGCCAACTAGGCCTTCCAACGGCAGGCTGGATTTGGGATGGACAACATCATCGTGTTCACCGATGACGTTGAGGACAGGGCAGGTGATGTCTTTGAGATTGGCCTTGCGCGACCCGACCGGCATCTGGTTTTTCATAATCAGGTTCTGGCGCGAGATATCGCCGGCCATCTCCTTGAAAATTTGGCCGGCCATCGGCACGTCGCTATTCATCCAGCGCTCGAAGAGCTCGAACATCTCCGCATAGCCCTTTTGGTCTTTACTCCGATACCGGCCAACATACTTGTCCAGGGCGTGATGGACGGGTGCCATGGCGTCGAAGTTGGCCTTCATAAACCACGCCGGACAGTTGCCATACACACTGGTGACGAGGTCAATGGTCTGCGGTGAGATTTTGCTCATCAGTTGCTGGCTGGGAAGCTCCTGCACGCTCATGTCGAGGGGCAGGGTAAAATCAATCAAATTTTTGACATGCTGCGGAAAGAGGGCCGTATACAACGTGGTCAGGAGCCCGCCAAAGCAATAACCGAGGAGTGAGACCTGGTCGCTGCCGTCCCGTTCCTGAATCGCGCGGACCGCGTTGCCGAGGTCGCCGTTCACATAGGCGTCAAAGCCGCGCCAGCTATCCGCCCGCGTTGGCGGAATCCAGTCGATGAAATACACGTCTACGCCGTGTGTGGTCAGCGTTTCGACTACGCTCCGACCCGGCAGCAGGTCAAGGATAAACGGGCGTTTCACCAGGGAATAGACCAGGAGGAGCGGCGTGCGCAGCCGCTGGCCTTGGGCCGGATAGTGTCGCAGGCGGACCTTGCCGCCCTCATAGACCACCGTATAGGGCGTGGTCGGTGCCGGATCTTCATCAACCGGATACTCATCCATGAAACCGCGCCGCCAGCCTTCGAGAGACCGGACCGCCCCTTCCATCCAATATTGTGAAACCTCGGTAAATACTGACATGGCGACCTCCTCAGACTGAGAGTGTGACTGTGCTTACTTGAACTTTCCTCACGATACGCTGTCCGGCGAAGGGTGCAAAGAAAACACCTGTCACCTATGTGACGGAAGCCTGTCTTTCTTGTGGACTATGTAGAATTTCTGTCACCTGGGTAACAGTTTCTGGCCCAACGCCTGCCTTCTCATGTGGAGAGTGAGCAAGATGCGGGCCGAAATCCAGCGATAACCGAAAAGCCCTAAAAGACTGGACTTTCATGCTGACGAGCGGGAAGAGACAGCCAGTCTGCACAAAAAATCAGCAGCGTGTGCTGCTCTGGGTCTCATATCACCTTCGGCGTAGTGGGGCGTCCCGTATGATTTGAGTCTCAAATTCCCAAGTGATAAGCTCGCGCCATGTCCAAGCGCGCGGGTGTAAATTCCGCCTCGACGATGCTGGCCGTTACTTATCGACACCTGGAAAATCACCTTGACGGACGCCGCGAACTGAGTTAAAAATGACCGAGAAAAGGATACCGACAAAGTGTGAAACGAGGATTCCGTGAACCGGCGAAGTAACCACTCCGGTCACCGAGACGTGCTAGGTGAAGTTCCCCCCCCCCCGAAAAATCTCCTGACCTGACGATACTGCTCATCTGTCGCAACGAGGAGAAGTCCATCACTCATTGCGTCAGCGAAGCGCGCGGCTTCCTGCAACGGAACGCTATTTGCGGCGAAGTACTGGTCGTAGACAACGACAGCCAGGACCGTTCGGCTGACTTGGCCAAGGACGCCGGAGCGCGCGTTGTACATGAGCCGCGCCCCGGATACGGCAACGCCATCAACGTCGGAATCGAGAGCGCCCAAGGCCAGTTCATCATCCTGGGGGATAGCGACGGAGAACACGACTTCGGTTCACTGGGGCCCTACTACGACAAGTTGCGGAGTGGATACGACTTCGTCTTTGGGAACCGTTTTTCCGAAAACGTCAACACGGCCCAGATGTCGTTTCTGCGGCATTACATTGGCGCTCCGCTAGTGTCCGGCATCGGGAATGTGCTCTTCCGCTCGCCCGTCAGCGACTTCAACTGTGGGTTGCGGGGATTCAGAACGGACAGCGCGCGCTCCCTTGGGCTGCGCTGTCCGGGTATGGAAGCCGCGAGCGAGATGATCCTCAAGGCCACGCGCAGAAATATGCGCATCGCCGAAGTGCCCATAGCGCAACGCGCTGCGCTTGACCCCGACCGCGTGTCACACTTGAGAATCTGGCGAGACGGCTGGCGGCATATGCGGCTTTTCCTGATGCTCTCGCCCCGTTGGCTCTACCTGTACCCCGGCTGCCTGCTGTTCCTGGCCGGCGTATTGGCAATGCTCGTACCCATTGTGGACCCTGTGGAACAGGGCGGTCTGTTCGGAGCCCATACCATGCTGTTCGGTGCGGCCTTCGTCGTCTGCGCCGTCCAGATGATTCTGTTTTCGCTGTTGGCGACTATCTTTTGTGAAAGCATTGGCCTGGCGGATGGCCGGCGGACAGCATGGCTGCACAGCGACCCCGTCCTCAATGGTGGTCTGGCAGCCGGTTTTGTCATGGCTCTGTTGGGAACCGCGGGATCTGTCTGGAGCCTGTTTGTCTGGGCGCAGACGGGCGAGTTCGACATCGAGGCGCGGCTGCGTATTGCGATTCCGTCGGTGACGCTGCTGATGTGGGGAATGCAGGTGATATTTTTCAGCTTCTTCCTCTCGCTGCTCGTGACGCAGCGCACCCCTGACGCCCGTTCGTAGAACGCTATGAGAACGATCAGGCTTGACGGGTTCACCCTGCTGTTAGCCGCGCTGGGTGTGCTGGGCACGGCCCTGGTGCTGTTGCGCGAGGCGACTTATGGCGTGGGGCTGGGCGTGGATTCCACAGCGTACCTTTCTACTGCGCAAAACTTGTTGGAAGGAAAGGGGTTCGTCCAGTGGAATAGTGCCATTTATCAAGATGGCGCCCCGTTCTTTCCGCTGGCGCTGGCCTTTGTGGCCATATTTGGCGTAGACGTCATTGATGCGGCGGGATATGTGAATTCCGCCGCTTTTGGGTTGACGATCTTCACGACAACGCTGTGGCTACGGAGCCGCATCAAGTCGCACTTTCTCGTCATCTGGGCGGGCTGCATCTGTGCCCTGTCCCTGCCCCTGGCTGACCTCTCGGCCAAAGCCATGACAGAACCCTTGTTTATCCTGTTCGTAGTTCTTTCGCTTTTTGCTTTGGACAGATGCCTGGAGACGGGCAAACGGGGGTTCTTATTTACGGCAGCGGTGTGCGCCGCTGTGGTCTGCCTGACCCGCTATATCGGCGTAACCATAGTTACCAGCGCTCTACTGCTACTGATGTTGCAGAGAGACACGACACTCCTTCAGAAAATAAGAAACGCAGCAACCTATTCTGTCATTGCGCTGACGCCAATAGGTGCATGGATGCTGCGGAACTTTCTGAATACGGGGTCGCTTACTGGACGAAGCTACCCAACAGGATTTTCACTGCTGGGCAGTCTTCATATCACAACTGATGAGTTCTTTAGGTGGGTGTTTGGAGATGTCGGTTTTAAGTATCTGGACATAGGGCTTGCCAAAATATCCGGCATCACCATTGGTGGAGGCCCCAGCGTTACCGGCGTGTGGTTAAAGATTACGGTTCTGCTCGCTTTGGCAATCGGTGTTGGGTATGCGCTGATCCGTCTGCGTCCCAAAGGATACTCCTCAAATTGGGGAACGCTGGCTGTCCCTGCCGTTTTCGTGTCGGTCTATGCGCTTTTCCTGGCAATCGTCTTGCCGCTTACCGATATACAGCCCCCTCGGAGATATCTGACGCCGCTATATGTGCCAGCACTGGTTGCAGCTATGCTGCTCCTGAACGAGTTCCTTCGCTCCACCTCGGATATGCGTCTGTTCATAACCCTCCAGCGCTTGCGAAAATCGAACGAGATTGCAGGCGGAAGAGTGACAGTAAGTGTATCGGTGCTTATCCTGATATGCTTCCTTTCCCTCTGGCTTCCGCAACAGGTCCTTGCGAACTACCACAACATCAAATATTGGGTGGACAACGGGTACGGTTACGCGTCCAGACAATGGACCGAGTCCGAGATTCTCGGATACATAAAGGCCCACCCCCCTCTCGCCGGCCGCGTCTGGACCACCGCAGAGCGTGCGATGTACCTCTTACTCGCAGATGGTCGGGCGGAGTATCGTCAACTGCCGGCTAGTCTGCCGGATAGCTGGCCTCAACGGGTCTCCCGAGTCCATGCGGACGGGAAAGACGCGTACTTCGTCTGGTTCTACACCCAGAACTACTCGTGGTTCAACTATGTGGCGCAATACGGACTTGAAGAGATTATCACTCTACCAGGAATGGAAGTAGTTGCTGCGCTGAGCGATGGCATTATCCTCAAAGCACGCAAGAATGCCCGGCCCGTCATCCGCGCTGACTTCGACGTGTACATGAACGAGGACGCGAGCTGGCTAACTTACGTCAGGGACGAATGCGAAGACGGTGACATTGACCCGAAGTTCTTCCTGCATATCGACCCGGTCGACCACGCCGACCTGCCCGACCATCGCCAGCAGTACACGTTTGACAACCTGGACTTCCGTTTTGCCGAGCATGGGTTTCGAGGCGGCGGGCGATGCGTTGCCGTGCGCGACCTTCCCGCCTACGACATCGTCGAGATCAGGACCGGCCAGTATACGCGGGTAGAAGGCGGTTTCGAGCGGGTCTGGCAGGGCAGCTTTGATGTCGCCGGACAGACCGGCAGGTGACAGGGGGTTTTCAGTGTTCAGAGTCAGGGGGCGAATCTATAGGACTCCAGGGGAGAATAGTCCATGCCGAGGACGACCCACTTCCCGTAGAGCTTGGTATGGGCGACTCTGTCGCTCTGCTACGAACCGCTGACCGGGGGAGATTGAGGACACGCCTCGCCGAGATGGATTGTCCGGGAAGACAGGCGTATAATCGGGTCAACGCCGCCGGGGCGGGAGTGATGACGAAGACGGACCGGAGTTCGGACATGCAATCCAGGCGCAAGTTGCCCATCGGCATCCAGACCTTCCGCGAGATCCGCGAGGGAAACTACTACTATGTCGACAAGACCGCCTACGTGCGGCGGCTGGTGGACGAGGGCAAACATTACTTTCTGTCGCGCCCGCGCCGATTCGGCAAGAGCCTCTTGGTGGACACCCTGAAGGAGCTGTTCGAGGGCAACGAGCCGCTGTTTGAGGGGCTGGATATCCACGACCGGTGGGACTGGTCGGTACGATATCCCGTTGTGCGCCTTGACTTTAGCGGCGGACACTTCAAGGAGCCGGGCAATCTGCGGGAGGACGTAGCCGCGCAACTCGACGCCCTCGAAAAGAGAGCGGGCGTCGGTTCCGAATACACCAGCGCGCCGGTCCGCTTTCGCCATCTCCTCGAAGCGTTGCATGAGCGTTCGGGGCAGCGGGTCGTTGTCCTGGTCGATGAGTACGACAAGCCGATTCTGGATGCGCTTGATGCGCCGGAGGTCGCCCGGGCCAACCGTGACTACCTGCACGGGCTGTATGCGACCGTCAAGTTCGCTGACGCCCACGTCAAGTTCACCCTCCTGACCGGGGTGAGCAAGTTCTCCAAGGTCAGCCTGTTCTCCGGTCTTAACAACCTCAAGGACATCACCCTGAGCCCGCGCTACTCTGCCCTCTGCGGCTACACCGACGCGGACCTGGACACGGTGTTTGCGCCGGAGTTGCCCGGCCTGGACCGGGACGAGATCCGCCGCTGGTACAACGGCTACAACTGGCTGGGGAAGGAGAAGGTCTACAACCCCTTCGACGTGCTGCTGCTCTTTGACGAGCGCCAGTTCAAGCCGTGGTGGTTCGAGACCGGCACGCCGACGTTCCTGATCGAAACGCTGATGGAGCACGGGGTCGGCGCCCTGACCCTGGAGGACATGTACGGCAATGACGAACTGCTGTCCGCCTTTGACGTGGACCGTATCGCGCCCGCGGCGCTGCTGTTTCAGACCGGCTATCTGACCATTCTCCACGCTAAGCTGCACGGCAGGAGGACAGTCTACCGGCTGGGCTACCCGAACCGGGAGGTCCGGCAGAGCCTGAACGAGAGCCTGCTGAACCGGCTGGCGGCGAACCCGGAACTCCTGGCAGAGTACAGCGACCGGCTGTACGATCTGCTGCTGGCCAACGACTTCGCCGGCCTGGAAGCGCTGTTCAAGGCGATCTTCGCCGGTATCCCGTACCAGTGGCATACGAAAAATGACATCGCCGACTACGAAGGCTACTACGCCAGCGTATTCTATGCCTGCTTTGCGTCGCGGGACATGGACGTGACAGTAGAGGACAGCAGCAGTCACGGCCGGCTCGACCTGGCGGTGGCGTTCAACGCCAACGTCTACCTGTTCGAGTTCAAGGTGGTGGAGTCGGCGGCCGAGGGCGCGGCTCTGGCGCAACTGCGGGAGCGGGGCTACGCGGACAAGTATCGCGGTTCGGGCCGGCCGGTCCACCTGCTCGCGGTGGAGTTCAGTAAGGAAACTCGCAATGTAGTGGCCTTTGAGGCGGCGCGTGCCTGAGATTTGCCACGCTACGCCGCCACAATTTTGCACATCCTGAATCGCCTGCGCGGCCGGGCTTCGCTCGCGTTGATCGGCCATGCGCCGTCGGAGGCGACAGAAGGTTTTCAGTGCTCAGAGTCAGGGGGCGAATCTGTACGACTCCAGGGGAGAATAGTCCATGCCGAGGACGACCCATTTCCCGTCGAGCTTGGTATAGGTGAAGATATAGCGACCATGCGCATAGGTCATCTTCCCGCCCTGGGGTGTCGCGGCGAGCTGGTAGTGGCCCCAGGCCAGTGCGGTGGTCCCGACAATGCGGAACTGTGGCGTGACCGGGGAGAGTTCGGCTTCTTCATACTGGCCAAAATATGCCTGGACGGCTTTTTGAAAATCAGCCTTGCCCTGGACCGGAAACGGGGAGAAAATGCCGTACAGAACAATATCGTCATGAACCGTGGCGACTGCGGCGTCCAGCTCTCGATCGTTGAGCGCTTCAATTTGCGTAGTGAAAGCCGATTTGAGCGCGTCCATATCCTCATCAGCCAGAACGCGCGAAGAAAAGCAGAAGACGGTCAGGAGCAGTGAAAAAAGGCCAGCCCGTACACAATACTTCAGCATTCGCTCTATCCCTCCACATACTATGATACCGCTGCCATATCACTTTGCCCTATGACAAAAAAGGTCGGTCACGCATTCCCCCAACCCCTAATCCCCTCCCTTGGCTTGCGTTGCCGCCAGCAGTTCATCAAAAGAATCTCGCAGGCAGGCGGCATATGACCACGGATCGGAGACGAGACTGGGGTCAACCGTCCCGCCGATAACGAGGGTCTGATGATAGCTGACAATGGCATTGAAGAGGCCGATACCGGCCGACAACAGGCCGACCGGTCGCAGGGCAAGCAGTTTGTGTCCCGCCAGATAGAGCGGGGTTTGCGGCCCTGGGACGTTGGTTGTCACCGTATTCAACACCAGATTTGCCGCCGGCAGTTGTCCGGCGATGATCTGCCACACCGGCGGGACCCAATCAAAACGATTCAAGAGATCATATAAGAAACCGGCCTGGTTCTGTTTTTTGATCTGATCGACAGCCGCCCGTTGCGCGGTGTAGCGTGTGAGCGGGTCCTGTTCATCAACGAAGAGCGGGGCGAGCAGCATGGAAACCCGATTGCCCAAGCTGCCCTGTTCATTTTCCTGTCGCATGCTGACCGGACACATGGTCCGCAGTACTCTCTGGGCGGTAGAGTACTGCTGGGCACGGAGATACTTTCCCAGCCCGCCGGCAATGATGGTCAGAACGACATCATTGACCGTGCCCCCCAAGCTGGTCCGGACCGCGCGGATATCCGCGAAAGGAAAATCAGCCCAGACAAACTGTCGTGACGCTGACAAGGTCTTATTAAACGGCGTTACCGGTGTCGGCTGGGCCAGGCTGGGCAGCGTTTGCATGAAGGAGAACAGGGCCTGTGAGGATTCCTGAAGAGTCTGCGCCGCCTGTGACGGTCGGAGCCATTGGGCGCTATCGGTCCAGCTTCGGACCGTCTCAGTCAGTCGGTCGTTGAGGGCATCTTGCAGTTGGCTGGCAACATCAGGCCAAGGCTGGGGCTGCCACGGCTGGGGCGGAGACGAGGGCGCAGAGGGTTGCGGTGAGCGGTCATGCGTGACCGTCATCAGGTCAACCCCGGACACGCCATCGACCATGGCATGGTGGACTTTCCAGATAATGGGCGTCGTTCCATCCGTCCGACCGCGCAGGATGATCATCTTCCACAGGGGATGGGCGCGGTCAAGGGGTGGCGCGTATAGCTCGCCTCCAAATTCAGACAACACACGGTCGTCTCCGGGCGCGGGCAGGTCGACCTCTTCAATGTGCCGCTGGATGTCAAAGGCGGGGTCATCTTGCCAGGTGGGGTGGGCGATCCGCAAAGGTGGAAACATGACTTTTTGGCGATAGCGCGGCAGGAGGTGGAGGCGCTCCTGGAGGACCTGAACCAAATCTGCTTTGGAAATATGGCCGTCGTAGACGAAACATGAGCCCACGTGCAGCGGCTCGTTGGGCTTTTCAAAATACAAAAAGGCCGCGTCTGCTGCGCTTAAACGCTGGCTGAGAGGCCGTTGGGCCGATGACGCGAGTCTGCTCATGGTCTTCTCCTCATTGTCCTGAGATTATCGGCCAAACAAGGCGTCGAGTCCTTTTTGGAGCAATTGTTGTTCCAGGCTGGGTGCCTTGTCTGGCTGTTCGGATGCCGTGCGGTCAGAGCTGTCTGCTTGCTGCGCGGCGCGGTCCTGTTGCTTTCTCTTTGCAGGAAGCAGCCTGTCCAGAATTTCTTCTTGGACTACGTCTTGCAGGGCTCGGGTGGCGGCGCGCTGGATCAGAGTCCCGATCTGCTGAGCGTCCAGGGTCGGGCGGACGGCGGGCAAAACGCCGGCGAGAGCGAACGGAATTTCCACACGGTCCTCAGCGTTCGCAATATATCTCAGTTCTTTGGTCACTCGCATGAGATCAGATGAGAGGGCTTGAGAAAGGGTCAGCGAAGCGGTTGCATCGACCTGTTGTGCAAAGTCCATCCAGCCTTTCGCCTGTGTCCGAAAGTCACGCGCGGCAATGCGGAGGCGGTCGAGATTGATTTTTCCCTTACTGAGTGAGAACTGACTGGTGCATTCATCAAACTCGGTATGGGGAGAGGCAAAAATTTCTGGATATTTCTCTCGGAGCTGTTGCGGCAGGACGAGCGATAAGCCCGGAATACCGGTCAGGCCGGACAGGACGCCTTCGGCCAGATTGAACTCTCGTAGCGCCCCATCCGTAATTTCGGCCTTTCCCCGCCCGTGCAGGGTCGGCTTGAGGGCATCCCAGGTGTGTCCGCTGCCTGAGGTCGTGAAGTCGAGCGAGGCCGTCCCCTGGACTGGGGGGTCTGTGAGAGCAAGTCCTGAGCGAAAGAATTCCGTGAGATTGACGGCATCCACCTGAGCGGTGACAGCCATGCGCGGTGGCTCCGCCCCAAAATCGTACTGCCCGCTGCCATCAAGCGTGCCCTCAAAGGCGTGCAGCTTGAAGCGACCGATCTTGGCGACCTGGTCGGCGACTGAGGAATCCAACTGCAAGTCGGTATAGCGCATCTGGGCAACACGGCCCTGCTTTGATGACAGTTGACCTGCATGGCGGAGGTCTCCGCTTTGCAGCCAGACCCGGCCCGTGGCGGACACCGCTTCGAGCAGGTCCGCCGAGGCTTCGGGTTGAAGGTCCGCCATTCTCAGTACTGACGCGTGCAACTCATAGGCGGCTTTCAGTGGCTGAAATTGTTCAACCTGGGCTTCAAGCTGAAGCGCTGATTCTCCGATGCGGGCCGTCGTATCGGTCAGCTCGGCCCCCTGACCCGTCAAGGTGATCGCTGCCTGAATATCCGTCAGCGGCTTTACCAACTGTTTTGGAGCGGCGCTTCCATTCTGGATGCTCAATGTTCCCGTGAGTTGGGGGAGTTGTTCCGTTGCGAGCGACCCGGCTACCCGCAGATGCGTCTCGAAGCTGCCCGCCGCGTCATAGTCCTGGAGGAGGGGCAGAAGGTCGTGCAGCTCTGCCAAATCGGCCCGATTCGAGTCAACCGTCAGGTCGAGGCTGGGAGTGGCGTCAAAGGCAACATGTCCGCTGACCGTCAGGGTCAGCGGATGCAGATTGAGCGTGAGTTCCTGGAGGGCGGCGGCCTGTGGTGTCAGTCGTGCCTGAGTCGAGAGGGCGAAGACACGACCGGACGGCTTATTAAAGAATGCGCCAAAACGGAGTGCGCTGTCGGTTGCCTCGACCTGGCCCGTCAGCGCCATATTGTTGGGTCTGCCGCTCGCCTGGACGGTTACGGAGACGGGACCATCAACGCTGAGGTCTGGGGGCAGGTGTTCACCCACGGGATCAAACTGTCGGACGCGCTCAAGGGCGAGCGGTCCCAGCGTGACAGCGGCGTCCAGGGTGCTCTCGGCGAGCGAATCAGGAGCCTCGGAACCAACCGGACCGAAGCTGCCCCTGACCTGAAGATTGGGAGCGTTGGCATCGAAGATTGCCGCTTGCAGGTCCATATTGGCGAGATGCAGGGCCCCGACACGACCGGAAACATCGGTTTTCAGACTGAATGGACCGGAAATCCCCAGCCCTGGCGGGATATATCGGGCAAGGTCCGGTAAGGCTTGTTGCAGAGTGTTCAGGTCGAGTTGACCGACCGTGACGCCGCCTTCGAGCGGAATGATGTTGACATTATCCAGCCCTTGGCCGACCGGCCCGGCCTGCACGTCTAGGCTGATATTCTGCTGGTCTGAGAGGATGGCTGCGTCAAGTTCGAGACGAACCGGCTCGTCAAGACTCACGTCATGCGCCCGCAGGTCGAGCTGGGTCACCCGAAAATCCGTCCCGGCCTGTCGGTCCCTATAGCGAACAGCTCCATTTTGGATATCGAGGAAGGCGATCAGGAACAGCAGGGGAGGGGCGGCTGTTTCGTCACTCTCTTGCGATGTCTCTTGCGGTGTTTCCTGCGCGGCGCTCGCGGCGGCGGTGCGGGTCAGGCTGGTGAAATTAAACCGTCCGTGCTCATCGCGGATAAGCTGAATCTGCGGGCTGTTGAGGATCAGACGGCTGACCTGGATTTCCTGAGATAAGAGCGGCCACAGCGCAACATTTACCTGGAGGTCATCGGCCCGGACAAAGGCTTCAGTCGAAAAGGCCGGATCGTCGGCAATGCGAAACTGTGTCAGGCGCGTGCCTATCCCGCCCCACACGGTCACACCGATTTCCTGGACCGCAACCTCTCGACCGAGCGTCTGCTCGACTTGGTGCAGAATCCGGTCTTTGTTGCGGGCAATCAGGTTGTTGAGGTTGATGAGGGCAAAGGCGAGCAGGCCGACTGTAATAAGAAGAACTGCGCCAATAATCAACAGCGTGCGCATCGCATCATCTCCTCATGCGGAAGAATATCTCTCCTCCCTCTCCCCTGGAGGCCTGTCCTTTCGGCTGCGCTCAAGACAGGCCTGAGCCTGTCGAAGGGGAGAGGGCCGGGGTGAGGGGGAAAATGCAAATGAGACACGACCAAAGAATCTACACGATGTCCAGAAGTTCGGGAATATCGCGGATAACATGTCGGGGGACGGCAGGGCTGTCCGGTGGAGCAGTGTCCGGCCGCGACCAGATTAAAACCGAGCGCATCCCCGCCCGATTGGCGCCGGCAATATCCTGCTGGAGGGAATCTCCGACAAAATATGCCTGGCCTGGTGTACAGCCCGCTTGGGCAAGGGCACGTGAAAAAATGGCTGGGTCCGGCTTGCAGGACTGGGCGTCTTCACTGCTGAGGAGGGAGTCAAAGCAGGAGCCGAGTTGAGAGAGTTGCAGCAGGTGAGAGAATTGGTCGTTGTCGGCATTGCTGACAATGCCGAGGTGGAGCCCTCGCTGGCGTAACGCGACCAAGGTCTCAGTGACCCCGTCTCGCAGTTGAAAGTCCTGCTCCCGCCGTTGGTGTTGAGCGACTCGATAGCGGGCGAGCTGTTCCTGGGTGAAGGTGGTTCCAAACTGGGCTGCGGTGGCCTGCAAGGCGTCCTGGAACATATCGCGGTGGAGATAATAGGAGCGGGGCAGGTATTGGTAAAACACGTTTTTCAGAGACGCCCGATAGGCCCGCCGGATGTCCCGTGCTGCTGCTGTAATCCCCGCCGCCTGGATCAGTTCGATTAAGCAAGCGCGTTCTCCCGGTGCGGTGGTTTCATAGTCAAACAGGGTCCCGCCAAAATCAAAGAAAACGGCTCGTGTATCTGCCATACCATGCCCTGACTCTCTTCACTCCTGCGTCAGGAGAGTAGAGAGGCCACGGGGGCGTGTCAAGCAAAGACGCGGGGGACGACAGGATTGGGGGGCCACAACACGTTCTGCCCTTGAATTACGATTGATTGAGTAAGACCCTTACTGGTAATACTCAATGACCAGCGGAGACTGCACTATGAAAGTCACGGTGAAAGGTCAGGTGACCATTCCAATACAGATTCGGGAAAAACTCGGCATTACGCCCAATAGCGAGGTGGATTTTGTTGAGGAGGATGGGCGGGTGTACATCAAAAGAAAAATCCTGCCCGTTCCACCAACCAGTCGCTTTCATCGGTTCCGTGGGGCAGCGACCGTCAAAATGACAACGGACGAGATCCTGGCGTTGACCAGAGGCGAGGAATGACTCCCTTTCTCGTGGACTCCAATATCCTCCTGGATATTTTCGAGGACGACGCGCAATGGGCGGACTGGTCGGAAACAACGGTGCATCAGTATGCAACGTCACACACCCCGGCGATAAATCCCATCATCTACGCCGAGGTATCCGTCGGTTTCGCCCGCATTGAGGAACTCGAAGCGGCCTTGTCCGGCTGTGGAATCCATATGATTGCGCTACCCAAAGAAGCCCTCTTTCTAGCCGGGAAAGCGTTCCTCGCTTACAAGAAGAGAGGCGGAGCAAAAGGCTCGGTCCTGCCCGACTTTTTCATTGGTGCGCATGCCGCGGTGAGCGGGTTATCGTTGATGACGCGGGATGCGTCTCGCTATCACTCCTATTTCCCCAGTGTGCAACTGATTACCCCCACGACTCGTTCGAACTGACAGAGGGGTGGCGAAGGCAAACCCAAGCAGGACGACGCATCCAGGCTCTTATATCCGCAGGACAGCGGCTCCGTTGAGCTGTCCGTTTTTCATTCGTTTTAATGCGGTGTTCGCCTGCACCAGGGGATATTCTTCGGTCTGCGTATGGAGCGGGATGCTGTGGGCCAGATGGAGCAACTCCTGCCCGTCTTGACGGGTATTGGCCGTGACGCTGCAAATGGTGCGCTCATAGAAGAGGGTGTCGGCATAATCGAGCGGCGGAATCTGGGTCATGTGGACGCCGGCCAAGGCCAGGGTTCCGCCTCGGTCCAGCGCTGCCAGGGCGGGGGGAACCAAGTTCCCGGCCGGGGCAAAAATAATCGCGGCGTGGAGCTTCTCGGGCATAGGGTCGATGACCTCCCCCACCCAAGCGGCACCTAAGCGGATGGCGAGATCACGGTGTGTCTGGCCGCGCGTCACCACATAGACTTCGCAGCCCCAATGCCGGGCAATCTGGATGACAATATGGGCCGATCCCCCAAAACCGTACAAACCCAGGCGCTGTTTGGGTTGGACGCCACACCGCCGCAAGGCGCGGTAGCCGATAATTCCTGCACACAGAAACGGGGCCGCTTCCACGGAGGAGAGCGCCGCAGGCAGGGGGTATACAAATGCCTCAGGAGCGACCACATATTCGGCATAGCCACCGTGTTTGGTGTAGCCGGTGAATTGCGGTTGTTGGCACAGATTTTCGTCTCCGCGCCGGCAGTAGTCACACTGCGTACAGGCGGCGTACAGCCAGGCAACGCCGACCCGGTCGCCTTCTCTGAGGCGCTGTACGCCAGCTCCACGGCGGATCACGCTCCCGACGATTTCATGGCCCGGAATGACGGGACTGCGCTGGGCCGGCAGGTCGCCTTCGGCAATATGCAGGTCGGTCCGACACACCCCGCACACCTCAATCCGAATGAGGACTTCGCCCTGGGCCGGCTGGGGAGTCGGCAGGTCCAGCGAATGGAGCGGGTGGGTCTTGATCGGTCCGGGAGCAACAACAGCCATGGCGTGCATCGGGTTCCCCCTGAGTGAAGGGCCACTGTGAATCGTTCCTATGCGGTCGGGGTCAGCCGAAAATACCGAAAGCCGCCGCCGCCTTTCCAGTTGAGGCGCTTGCTGACGCCGGTCTGATCCGTCCCATCGACAACGGTTCGGAGGCGGGGCAGGATATGCGTATTGCACTGGGGGCCGTTCTCGATCAGAAGCCACTGACGGCCCATTTTGTGAGCCACTGCACCGGTGGTCCCGGACCCGGCGTAGGCGTCCAGAACCCAGTCGCCGGGCTGGGTGGTCATGCCGATAATTCGTTTGAGCAGGGCTTCCGGTTTCTTACCCTTGACGAAGGTCACGCCTCCTTCCTCGCCCAGGCCGGTGGTTTTGATATCGGCCCAGAAGTCGCCCGGATGAAGGCTAAGATAGTCATCGGCAAATAATAGTCGCATACGCGGCTGAGCGCTGTGTATATTGTAGTGGGCCGTGACAATATAGAGTCGGCGTTGGACGGTTTCGACACTGAACGCCCCTGTGTGGGGGGGGAGGGACGCCCGTTTCTGGTCGGCGCGCTGTTTTGCCGTGGCACTGGTCGAGCAGGTGCGGACGATACGCCAGGCATTCTCAGCCAGCCATTCCCGTGTTGGATGGGAGCGGCCTTCACGCTGGCAGACGGCGGTCACGGGTTCCAGGGAGAAGGACCGACAGATCGCATCGGCCCGCTGAATATCGTCTGTGGTCCGGTCCGGATTGGCCAGAATCGCTTTGAGCCTGCGGATGGCCTGCCGAGAAGCCTGACCGACGACCCAGCGATACTCCGGGTCCCAGCTCGCTTTGGCGATGCGTTCGGGATGCAGGCTGCGAATGCCGGACTTCCCGACCAGGATGATGTATTCCTTGAGCCGTGGCAGACTGCCCTGCGTAATGACGTGCACCATCTTAAAGCCGGTTGGCTCGGCCATTTTGACACAGACCGTCTTCAGGTTCTGCTCGCCCATCATGTCGGCCAGCAGGAGATAGAGGCGGGCAAATTCATTGTCATCGATCTGGATGGCGAGAAAGCCATCTTCGCGCAGCAAGGCCCACAGGAGTTCGAGACGGGGCTTGAGCATCTCAAGCCATTGGTGGTGGTCGCTCCCATCCGGGTAGAGTGGGATAGTATTGCCGGTATTGTAGGGCGGATCGAGATAAATGCACTGGATGCTGTTGGCATACTCTTCCGACAATGCCTTCAGCGCGAGCAAATTATCGCTAAAAATAATCCGATTATCGAAAAAGGCAGGCCCAAGCGGTAAGGTAGGCGCAGTCCAAGCCAGGCTGGTGTCTTCAATAAGGCGAAACGTGGTGTCAGTGCATGAGGTCATGGATACTACCCGTGCTCTCCAGTCCATACCGCTTTGTGTGGTCGGTAGACAACCGGCGCCGAACAACAGGGACGGGTAGGCAAATCGTGGGAGGAATCTACTCCAGGGTAAACACCCGAGTCTCCCCCGGTCTGAGTTCGGAGGTCTGCCCGGCTATGCCAATACGAGCCGGAGGACGCCAACCGGAGTCAAACGTCACGCGCAGGGTGTGTCGCGTCGCTCTGACGGAGAACCAATTGCCGCGGTATTGAAAGCGAAAGGCGAGGCCGGAGGACAAGGCCTCAGGCAAACAGGGCCGAAACCAGACGGTATCTCCCCGTGTTTCCATACCCATATAACAGCGCTGGAGCAGGTCGATCGTGCCGGCCATCACGCCGGCGTGAATCCCTTCGGCCGTCGTCCCGCCCTGGATATCGTTGATGTCGCTTTCCAGGGCCTCAAGAAAAAGCTGCCACGAGCGCTGGGGGTCGATACGGGCCAAAACCCAGGCATGGACGACCCGGCTCAAGGTTGAGCCGTGCGAGGTCCGCTGAAAATAGTAGTCGATGGTCGCGCGGAGCGTGGCGCGGTCCAGGGCATAGCCAAGCTGTCCGAGGAGACGAATCACTTCATCCTCCGGGAGCAGATACAACAACATCAAAGTGTCGGCCTGCTTGGTAACCTGATAGCGGTCCGGGCTGTCGTTCTCCGCCTCAAGGAGACGATCGAGCCGATGAATGTTGCCGTATGTCTTCCGATAGCCGTCCCAGTCAAACTCCTGCAACGTTTCAAAACCCTCGAACTGACTCAGAATACCATCACCGTGGAAGACCACCCGCATCTTTTTGGTGATGTCTGTCCAGCGCTCCAGGGCTTGCTCGCTCAGCGCCAATTGTGATTGGAGAACCCTGCTCCTCTCCGTTGGCAGGAGGGCGAGGACATCGAGGGCGCGCTGGAGGGTCCAGACCGCCATGACATTGGTGTAGGCGTTATTGTTCAGACCGGGTGTCTCGGAGCCAGGATAGCTTTCGTGGTATTCGTCCGGTCCCATCACGCCGCGAATTTCATAGCGTTCGAGTTCTGGGTTATAGGTTGTGGCGCTGGCCCAGAACCGGGCAATGTCCACTATCATCTCAGCACCATAGAGCGATAAAAAGTCGGTATCCAGGGTGGCCTGGTAGTACTGCCAGACATTATAGGCGATCGCGATGTTCACGTGTCGTTGCAGCGTGCTATGGTCGGGAATCCACCGCCCAGAACTGGGGTTGAGATGGACGATTTGACTTTCTTCGCGCCCGTCACTGCCACTCTGCCAGGGGTACATCGCACCTTGATACCCAGCCTGACGAGCGGCCAGACGCGCCTGGGGAAGACGGCGGTAGCGATAGAGTAACAGGGCGTGGGTCAGTTCGGGCAGGCGGAAGGTGAAGAACGGGAAGATAAAGAGTTCGTCCCAAAAAATATGCCCCCGATAGGCCTCGCCGTGGAGGCCGCGCGCCGGGATACTGACATCAAGGTCACGGGTATGAGCGGACACGGTTTGGAGCAGATGGAAAGCGTGCAGGCGTAATATACGCTGTATCCGTGGCTGCTCGGTGACGCTACTGTCGCACAGTTTCCAGGTACGCTGCCACGCCTGCGCATGTTGCTCCACGAGGGGCGTAAACCGCTCGGCGTGACGGATAGCCTGTGTCGCGGCCAAGCGGCACTCGCTCACCGCCCGGTCACGGGAGGTGAAGAGGGCCACGATTTTTTCAATGGTGACGGTTTCTCCCGGAGCGACAGTGACCGCCATGTCCTGGGCGACATAGCCGGTTTCCGTCTGCGTCGTGCGCTCGGGAGTGATGTCTGTCGACTGCCGGAATATCTGTGTCCGGGCGGCTTGCGCGCTGGTGAGTTGGGACTGATTTGTGCGGACCAGAAGGGCCATCCCCTCCTCGTCGATTGGCTGGCTGAGAAGAGCTTCCAGATGGTCGCTGCGTAACTGTTGGTAGCGCTTCACCCCAGCATTGCGTACCCGTCCGTCCAGCCCAGAGCGAATATGCAGCCGGCCTGCCCAGTTCTCAGGAGTCAGGCTGAGGCTGATACCCGCAAGGTGTGGGTCGGCCAGACTGACAAAACGTCGATAGCACAGACGGGTCTCCCGGCCCTGGGGATCACGCACGTGCAGCATCCGCGTCAGGACCCCCTGTTTGAGGTCCAGTTCCCGTATCCAGGTGAGAATTTCGTAGACGTCCGGATGAAACCATTCCCCATCTTCCGGCCGAAAGGTCAGGCTGAGCCAATTCGGCAGATTCACGAAATCTTCATTTTCAATAGTCCGTCCAGCTATTGCCGTTTTCCGGCGATTATAGCCACCAGCGAGATAGGTACCCGGATAGTGGATGGTGTCAGCCTCGGTCTCTTCTGCCGCTCCACGAGTGGCGAAATAGCCGTTGCCGAGCGTACACAAGGTCTCCCGTAGCCGCTCCTGTTTCGGATCGAAGCCATCGAATCGGACTATCCAGTCAGTCTGTTCGGCCATGACAGGTCAGGAGGTGTTACGTGGACAGCGCCGCGGCGAGTCGCTGGAGCAGGGTCTGGACGTGAGCGGGATGCTGAAGCGCATAGCGGGCCGCTGTCCGGCGCGGCGTATCGGCTACGACTATGGTGAGGCCGTGTCCGGCCAAGGTGTAGAACGCATCCTCATCAGTGACATCATCTCCAATATAGATGGGGACGACGTCCGGGGGGTGAAGGGCGAGGGTGTCCAGCAGCCACAGCACGGCCTTGCCTTTGTGCCAATCGAGCCGTGGTTGAAGCTCGAAGACTTTTTTCCCCAGACCCTTACGGAGTTGCGGATACTTCTTCAGCACCGCGTCAACCAGCGGCTCAAGGTGTGTAGCCTGTTCGGGCGTCACATTCCGAAAATGGACGGCGATGGTGAACTTCTTCCGCTCGACAAGGGCGCCCGGGATCGGGCTAAGCTGCTGGTGGAGGTAGGCTTCGACCGCATCAAGCAGCGGGAGAAAGGCAAGACCTTTGGCATGCTGCATGCGCACTTGGTGAGGACCTGCAATGTCAAAGCCATGACTGCCGGCATAGTAGACGGATTCGAGTTGAACGAGGGTCTGAATGTCGGCGCGATCCCGGCCACTCACTATGGCAACCGGACACTGTTCGGCCAGCGTGGCAATGGTCTGCCGCATGTCAGGCGCCAAGGTGGCGAGTTCAGGACGGCTGACAATAGGGGTCAGCGTGCCGTCGTAATCGAGAAAAACCACCGGCCGCCTCTCCTGTAGGCTGTGTATCAAGGCTGGCAGATGGTCGAGGATAGACGGCAGGTTCAGGACGTTCCGGATACGTGGTTGCTCTGGAGTATCGTTGACCTGTACGTCCTCCAGGTCAGTCACAACCGCATCGGCTCCGTGCTGTTCCAAAGCGGCCTGGTTGTCCTGTCTGGCAACGCCCAGGACAAGACCGAAGCCGCCTCTATGCCCGGCCTCAACCCCTGAATTGGCATCCTCGACAATGGCTGCCCGCTCCGGCCTGACGCTCAGCCGTCGGGCTGCCTCCAGATAGGTGTCTGGAGCCGGTTTGCCCGGCAGCTTACAGGTCGCACTCTCGACCCCATCAACCCGGGTGTCAAACAGGTCGGTCAGCCCGGCCTGCTCCAGCACAATTTTGCAGTTCTTACTCGACGAAACGATCGCTATTTTGAGCCCTTTTTGTCGAAGCGCCTTGATGAGGACGATAGTCGATGCAAAGACCTCGACGCCTTTTTCTGCCAGACAGGCAAGAAAAGTGGAGTTTTTCTTGTTGCCCAAGCCACAGACCGTTTCGCGGCTGCTGTCGTCGTCCGGGTCGCCATACGGGAGCGTAATATCCCGCGCCACAAGAAAGCTGGTAACGCCGTCATAGCGCTGTTTGCCGTCCACGTACTGCAAATAGTCAGTCTCGGCATCAAACGGGACAAACGGCGTTCCGGTTCGCTGTGCGAAATGGCGGAGGAACTCATCAAAGAGTGCTTTCCAGGCAATCGTGTGTAATTTTTCGGTTTGCGTCACTACCCCATCAAGGTCAAACAGCACCGCGTCAAAGTCTGTGGTTGAGATCGTAACGGGCATGGCTGAAATATACGTGGTGTGCGGAACGCTCCGCGGGGTCGGCGGTTCGTATGAGGTCCGTCGCGTGCCTAGGAAGCGGAGGGAGTGGCGGCTATTTGTCTGAGTTTCGCCTGGAGCTTCCGCACCAATTCCTCATAGGAGCTCTTCCCGATAATGCGATAAAATTGTGTGCGAAAATTCCGGACCATGCTGATATTCTCTACGACCACGTCATAGATGAGCCATTGCCCATCGACCTGATGGAGACGGTAATTGATCGAAAAATGCTTCTTCTGAGAAGGGACGAAAATGCGCGTGTTGACTTCGGCAAAATTCCCGTCAATCGTCTCGTGATCGTACAGGAACTCCACTTGATCCAAATATTTTTCCGCCTGCTTGTCAAAGGTCTCCCCGTAGGACTTTTCGACCAACTCGGTAAAGATTTCGATGAATTCTTCGCGCTGCTCTTCCGTCCGGTCACGCCAGTATACCCCCAGGGTTCGCCGGGCAACCTCCCGTCTGTCAAACAGGGGTCGGACAATCTCGCTGACTTGCTTGATGCGCTTCTCTCGCAGGTGAGGGCCTTGATTCTCCGGAGCCCTGAGTACCCGGACAACCCGGTTGGTGGTGGAACGAACGGCCTCCAGCGGGGAGTCTGTTGTCAGTCCTCGTAGCGGCAGGAAAAGGAGCGTGAGGCCGCCAAGGGTCAGCAGGAAGGAGGATCGTGGCAGTTTCATGGCCTGGATTCCTATTTCTCCGATAGCGCTTCCTGAACAATCCGCTCGCGTTGTTGGAGGTAGCCGTCTTGAACGGCGCCGTACAAATCAACGGAAAATCGGTCAACATTCTCAAAAAGTTCAAGATTGAGCGAGCGGAAGTTGGCCGCGTTGCCCATCACCCAGCCACCCCGCGCGGCGATGGTCTCGGGATACGTCGGTAAGAGGTAGTTCATGGGTTGCATGGCACCGTCAACACTGAGGCCGACCGCATCTCGAACGGTTGAGGGACCGAAGAAGGGCAAGACCAGATAGGGGCCGGGGGAGATGCCGTACTGCGCCAGCGTCTGTCCGAAGTCAGCATGGCTGGCTTCCAAGCCGAACCAACTGCCCGCTACGTCAAAAAACCCAAGGCTGCCAAGGGTGGTATTGATGACGAAACGACTGAGCTCCTTGCCGGCTCCGACCAGTTTCATTTGCAGTAATTTATTGCCCAGACGTGGAGCAATATTGATGTTGTGAAAGAAGCGTCCCACCCCTTGCCGAGCACCGAGCGGAAGGACGGCGGCATAGCCGGTGGCAACTGGGTGGAGAATATACTCGTCCAGTTTCAGGTTAAAGCTGAGCATTGCCTGGTTAAAGGGTTCAAACGGATCAGCAGTGGGCTGGGGAGCCACCTCGTCCTGTCCCGCATTCCCCATTTGCGCCTGGACCTCGGTGAGCGAGAATCCAGACAGGACTATCCCCACTATGCTTACTGTCAAGACCAGTTTTTTCAGCATCCTCCCCCCTTGATAGGCTTATGAGGACTCATCAAGACCGAGTGACCACAGGTCCGTACTCTCCTCGCCGTTCTGGCGATCAGGACCATCTCCCGTTGCCTGTTCTGGAGCCTGATCGCTGCCGACATTGCCGAAAATGAATTCCCCTATCAATTGTTGAATGTCGACCGGCTCTACCGTCTTGTCAATAGTCCCCCCGGGCACAATGGTGACGGAGGAATAGCCTGGCGTGATGACGACATAGCGTTCACCAATCAGGCCCTTGGTTTTGATTGCCGCCTGTGTGTCTTCCTGTAATGCAATATCGTTCCGAATTTTCAGGGTGACGCGGGCTTTGTAATCAGCCAGCCGCACGCGTTCGACCCTGCCTATTTCCACTCCTGCGAGTTCGATGACCGCTCCGTCTTGCAGGCCGCCCGCGGTGATAAAATCCGCATACACCGGATAGCTGTCAGAGCCCAGTTCAACCTGGCCAAGCTGTAGGGAAAGGTATCCCAGAAAGCCGCAGATGCCAAGCAAAAGCGTGCCAAAAAGCAGTTCTGCGTCAGCCTTCATACGCCCCGCGTTCGGACTTTAGTACACATCGATAGGACCTTCGAGTTGGCCGCCCATAAATTGCCGCACTATGGGATTGTCCGACGCCTGTAGGGCACTGGGCGAGCCAGACTCAACAATCACCCCCTGATGCAGCATAGCGATATGGGTGGCCAGAGAAAAGACCGCTGGAATTTCGTGGCTGACAATAACCGCCGTAAAGCCCAGCAACTGATGGAGGTCAAGAATCAGGCGATGGATGGCATGGACCCGGATCGGATCAAGGCCGGTCGTCGGTTCATCAAATAAGAGAATCTCAGGGTCGGAGACGAGCGAACGGGCCAGGGCCGCGCGTTTGCGCATCCCACCTGACAACTCAGCAGGGAATTTGGCATCTACACCGGCTAATCCGACCTGGAAAAGGCGTTCATGGACTTTGTCCCGAATTTCAGCTTCGCTTTTTCGGGTCTTTTCCCGCAGGGGAAAGGCCACGTTGTCGTACACGGACATGGAATCGAACAGCGCCCCACCCTGGAAGAGCATGCCAAACCGATTCCGAACCCGATTGAGGGCGCGTCGGCCCAAGCTGGTAATCTCTATGTCATCTATCCAAACCTGGCCGGAATCCGGACGCATTAAGCCGATCAGATGCTTGAGTAAACAGCTTTTCCCGACTCCGCTGACCCCGACTACGACATACACCGCTCGGTCGGGGATATCGAGATTCAGCCCGGACAAGACCGTTTGGCTGCCAAAGGATTTACAGACATTAACGAGGCGGATCATGCGGCAATGCTCAATACCGGCTTCATCTGGCTATACGAGGACAGAACCAATGAAATAATCCCACACCAGGATCAAGACCGCACACATCACGACGGATTGCGTTGTGGCATGACTGACCCCCTCGGCCCCATGCGCGGCGTAGAATCCCTTAAAACAGCTGACCCAGGCAACAATCACGCCAAACGAGAGCGATTTATACACGCCCATCCAGATATCGCTGGAATCCGCCGCACTGCTCATCTGCGTAAAATACGCCCCCGAACTTCCGCCCAGCAACTCAACGCCGACAATATAACCGCCATAAATGCCAACCGTCACAAAAACGCTGTTCAAAAGGGGAAAGGTGATACAGGCCGCCAGAAAAATGGGGACCACTAAATACTTGATGGGGTTGAGGGCCATGACTTCGAGCGCGTCTATTTGCTCGGTAATCCGCATAATCCCGAGTTCAGCGGTCAGGGCCGATCCGGCACGGGCCGTAATCATCAGCGCAGACAGAACCGGGCCCAGCTCGCGAATCAGACTCAGTCCGACCATAGGGCCCAGCGCCTCTTCGCCACCAAAGCGCCGCAGGGCAATATACCCTTGCAGGGCAACGACCATGCCCGTAAAGGCTCCGGTAAAGACGATGAGCAAGAGAGAGCGGCTGCCGATAAAGTAAATCCGGCGGACAAGCTGACCGCCTTGCAGGGGGAGGCGAAAGATATCGATCAGGGTTGTGCCAAGAAATATCCCCATACGACCCATTTCGCGCAGGGTGTAGAGGGTCAGACGCCCACACGAACGTACCAAGCGGAGCACTCCTCTTCCTTTCTCATGATAGTCTGGAGACTGACGGCATGGGGCGTGTGACGAGCGGGTCTGCTGAGGTCGCGTTAGGACTGAAGCCTCTCTAATGATGACACGTCCCCTACCATAGGCAGGCTGTTTACTCAAGGGAGTCTCACGCTCGGGGAGGAGTCGGAGGGGGTACGCGGTCCTCTTGTCAGACTGCTTGAAAGAGAGATATGTTCCCCCTATTGTCTACACCACGTGGAGGAAACACTATGGCAAACGTTGCTGGAGTATCACCGGTGGAAGAACCCCCGCTACGGGTTGTTGAAGACAGTGCTGTTGCTGAGAAAGAATCGCCGAAAAAGCAGTGGAAAAAATTACGTGAGATATTGGCCCACCACCATGGAGAAAAAATCCTCATCATCCTGGTGGGCTACCCGGACCCCGATAATATCGCTTCCGGTCTGGCGCATCAGTTTTTGGCCAAAGAGTTCGACATCGAAGCCTCGCTGCTGTGTTTTCATGAGGTCAGCCACCATGAAAACCGGGCGTTGGTGAAGCGCCTTGAGATCGACCTGCAACTCTATGACGAGGAATTCGACCTGGAACCATACTCTGCCTATGCGCTGGTTGATACCCAGAATCCAGAGACGCCGATTTCGGATAAACTTGGCGGCAAGACCCTCCTCTCCTTTATCGATCACCACCGTCGTCTGGGGACCCCACTGGCGGAATTTGTTGATATCCGGGAGGACGCAGCCTCGACTTGTGCCATCTATGCCGAATATTTACGGGCGCAATATCCCGACGGCCTGAACCCCGGCGAGACTGACCAGGTGCGGCTGGCAACCGCGCTCATGCACGGCATACGTTCTGATACTATGGCGTTGCTTGAGGCCAGTCGATTGGAATTTGAGGCCGCGGCGTATTTGTGGCCGTGCGTGGATCAGTCCCTCCTCAAGGCGATTTCGGAAAAATCTTTACCGCCGATTGTCATGGATATGATTCAAAAGGCCCTGGAACGGAAGCAGGTGTTCGATTCTTTCGTGTTTACCGATGTAGGATTTGTGCGGGGCGAACACCGCGATGGCATCCCCCAGGTGGCGGAATTCCTGCTCCAGCGAGAAGGAACAGACTCGGTCCTTGTTTTTGGCATTGTGGACGGCAAGACGGTTGATGGCTCGCTCCGGACGCGGAGCGATACCGTAAACCCTGATGCGTTTTTGAAGAAGCTTTTTGGCTTTGACGAAGACAGAAAGTCGTACTACGGGGGTGGGAATATCAAGGATAAGGGCGGCTTTCAAATCCCGCTGGGTTTCCTGGCGCAATCGCCCAATAGGAATATGCTCTACGAAATGACCTGTAGCGTCGTGCAGGAGCGCTTCTTCAAGGCGATCGGTATCAAAGAATAAACCGGTGACATCAGCCTGGTCGTGTCGTCCCTCAAGGCAATGGCCCAGGCCACCGGGAGGGACGCGGCGTCTTCAGGAGCGGTTTTTTCAGCATCCCTTTCCTGAAGATGTACGCTGCGAGCCAATCCGGTTATGCAGAATGTGACGCAGAGTGCAAGACAGGAGGCCATTATGGCAGACGAACAAAGCGGTGAACTGACCTATGACATTCCTGCTGCTGTACAGGGGCAGACCGCCATTGACCCCGAGACGTATCAGCAGATGTATGAGCGCTCAGTCCGCGACCCGGAAGGGTTCTGGGCGGAACACGCCGAAAAACAGGTGGACTGGTTTCAAAAATGGAATAAGGTCCTTGAGTGGGATTTTCACAAAGCTGATATCAAGTGGTTTCTCAACGGTAAGCTCAACGTTTCGTATAATTGCCTGGACCGGCATGTCAACGCGGGTGCCGGCGACCAGACCGCTCTCATCTGGCAGGGCAATAATCAAGACGAAAGCACAAAGTTTTCGTACGCCGAGCTTTTGGACCGGGTCTGCCAGTTTGCCAATGCGCTCAGGACGCTTGGAGTAAAAAAAGGGGATCGCGTGTGTATCTACATGCAGATGATCCCCGAGCTGCCGGTGGCCATGTTGGCGTGTACGCGCATTGGAGCGGTCCACTCCATCGTGTTTGGCGCATTTTCACCGGACTCCCTGCGTGACCGTATTCAGGACTCGGAATGCAAGCTGTTGATTACTCAAGATACGGGCCTGCGTGGGGCGAAGAACGATATCCCGATGAAGACCAACGCCGATACCGCGGTGGCCGAATGCCCGTCTATTGAGCATGTGGTTGTCGTCCGGCGCACCGGACACGAGGTCCCCATGCAGGCCGGCCGTGACGGCTGGTGGCACGAGCAGGTGGCAACCCAGCCGACGACGTGTGAGCCGGAATCCATGGACGCGGAAGATCCATTATTCATCCTGTACACCTCCGGATCGACCGGCAAGCCCAAGGGCGTGCTGCATACGACGGGCGGCTATCTGGTCTACGCCTCCATGACCCACCGCTATGTGTTCGACTATCGGCCGGGCGATATCTACTGGTGTACGGCCGATATTGGCTGGGTGACCGGGCATAGCTACATCGTCTATGGCCCGATGGCGAACCGGGCGACGACCATGATGTTCGAGGGAGTGCCCAATTACCCGGATTTTGGTCGTTTCTGGCAGATTGTCGAGCAGCATAAGGTCAATATTTTCTACACCGCGCCAACCGCGCTGCGTGCGCTGATGAAAGAAGGCGACTCCTGGCCGACCAAATATGATCTGTCGAGCCTGCGCATTCTCGGCACGGTTGGCGAGCCGATTAAGAGCCCCGAATGGCACTGGTATTTTCAGACAATCGGCCAGGAACGCTGCCCGATTGTCGATACCTGGTGGCAGACCGAAACCGGCGGGATCCTGATCACCCCCCTCCCGGGAGCGACGAAAACAAAGCCCGGGTCGGCCACGCGGCCCTTCTTTGGCGTCCAGCCCTGTCTGGTAGACGATCAAGGCACGGAAATCGAAGGTAACGGCGTGTCCGGGAATTTATGCCTCAAGTTCCCGTGGCCGGGCATTATGCGCACGGTGTACGGCGACCACGAACGCTTTGTTCAGACCTATTTCTCCAGCTACCCCGGCAAGTATTTCTCGGGTGATGGCTGCCGGCGGGATGAGGACGGTTATTACTGGATTACCGGACGGGTGGACGACGTGATTAATGTCTCCGGGCACCGCTTGGGAACCGCCGAGATTGAAGGCGCCCTGGGCAAGCATCCGGCTGTGGCCGAGGCCGCAGTGGTGGGGATGCCGCACGACCTCAAAGGGCAGGGCATCTATGCCTTTGTGACACTCAAGACCGGACAGCAGTCCTCTCCGGACATGGTGAAAGAGCTGAATCATACGGTCCGCCGAGAGATCGGCCCGCACGCCACCCCGGACAAAGTACAGTTCGCCGACGGGCTGCCCAAGACGCGGAGCGGAAAAATCATGCGGCGCATCCTGCGGAAAATCGGCGAGGGCGCGCTCGACCAACTCGGCGACACGTCTACCCTGGCCGACCCTTCCGTTGTCGCTCAATTAGTCGAGGGACGGCTCTAGGCCCGAGGGTGAGACAGACCGTATGGCCCTGCGTTTTCACAATACTCTGACGGGCAGAACGGAAGAATTTGTCCCTCTCACGCCTGGTGAAGCCCGTATGTATGTGTGTGGGGTCACGGTCTACGACCGCTCCCATATCGGGCATGCACGGGCCCTGGTCGCTTTTGATGTCATCTATCGTTACCTCAGGTTCTCCGGTTATAAGGTGACCTTTGTCCGCAATTTTACGGACGTGGATGACAAGATTATCAACCGGGCCAACGAGCGAGGCATTTCTGCCGAAGAGCTGACCGACACCTCTATTCAGGATTTCAATAATGACATGCAGGCGTTGCGTTGCCTGCCGCCCACGCATGAACCCCGGGCTACCCAACACATCCCGGACATGCTCACCCTGATCCAAGAGCTCGAAGCCAAACAGCTCGCCTATGCGGTGGATGGGGATGTGTATTATGCGGTGGACCGTTTTGCCGACTACGGCAAGCTGGCGCATCGACGTTTGGCAGACATGGCGGCTGGAGCGCGTATAGAAGTGGACCCGCGCAAGCGCCACCCCATGGACTTTGCCCTGTGGAAGGCCAGCAAGCCCGGAGAGCCGGCCTGGGACAGCCCCTGGGGGAAGGGCCGGCCCGGCTGGCATATCGAGTGCTCGGCCATGAGCAGCAAATATCTGGGCCAGCCCTTCGACATTCACGGCGGGGGCGCCGACCTTATTTTCCCCCACCATGAGAACGAGATCGCCCAGTCCGAAGGAGCCAGGGGCTGTGCCTTGGCCCGCTACTGGCTGCATAACGGGATGGTGACCGTTGAGCAGGAAAAGATGTCGAAATCCTTGGGGAATTTCCTGACCATCGAGGCCGCGCTGAGCAAAGTCTCTACGCCGGAAGTCTTACGTCAGGTCTTGCTCTCGTCCCACTACCGGATGGCGCTCGACTTCTCGACCCAAAAACTGACAGAGGCGGAAAAGGGACTGGCGCGCATCTATGAAACGCTCGCCCGCGCCGACGAAGCGATTGGTGACAACTGGATAGGGGAGGGGCCTGATGCCTCTTCCTTTGTCAATCGTTTCCGTGAGGCAATGGATGATGACTGCAATACGCCCCGCGCCCTTGGCGTGACCTTTGACTGCGTGCGTGAGATCAATCGTTCGTTGGATGCCGGCCAGACCACGGAGGCCATACTATTGCGGCATGAAATCGCAAAAATTGGAGATGTTCTCGGCCTGCTTCAAGAGTCTCCTGCCCAATTTTTAGCACATCAAAAGCAGACCGGCCTGGCAGAAGCCAGCCTCACGCCTGAGGCTATCGAGGCCCTGATAGCCGAGCGAGCCGCCGCTCGGAAAGAGAAGAATTTTCAGCGTGCGGACGAAATTCGCGCGCAGCTTGTCGATCAAGGTATTTTGCTCAAGGACAGTCCGACGGGGACGACGTGGACGGTGAAGTAAGGGCTGCTGAGGGCCATGCCGAAGCCCGATGCACAGCGACTCCATAGCTATTATCCAAAATATTCCCCTCCCAGACCGGAGCGGGCCGGTATAAAAGTGAGACCTGTTGGTTTTGCTCTGGCTCTGCTCGCGCTTATCCCACTGTCCACGGGCTGTGGCCATAACGGCTCATCCGGCCACGAGAAACCGTCGGTCGTGGTCTTTGCTGCCGCCAGCCTGCGCGATGTTGTCCAGGACATTGGGGTCCGCTTTGCTGAGGCGCATCAGGTGGACCTGGTCTATAATTTTGCCGGGTCCAACACCCTGGCACAGCAGCTTCAGGCCGCTCCTGTGGCTGATGTTTTTTTGTCGGCGAACCCGGATTGGGTCGATGCGCTCGAAAGGGCAGAACTGGTCCTGCCTGAATCACGCCGCAACTTTCTGTCAAATCGTCTGGTGCTCATCAGTCGCAAGGAGGCGGAGTTTCAGCTCTCCGCACCCGGCCTGTTGCCGGCGCTTTCATTCAGCTTCCTGGCTCTGGCCGACCCGGAGGCTGTGCCTGCCGGCCGCTATGCCAAGACCTTCTTACAGGCGGTCGAAACGGCAGACCGCTCGGTCTGGGAAGCCGTCAAAGACACAATCGTCCCGACTGCCGATGTCCGGGCGGCTCTCGGCCTGGTGGCGTCTGATCCCAACATTATCGGCATTGTGTATCGAACGGATGCCATGAGCTCAGGCCAAGTGCGGGTCGTGTACGAGGTCCCGCTCGCTCTGCACCAACCGATCGTCTACTGTGCCGTGGCCCTCAAAGATCGTCCACAGCCCGAGCTCGTGGCCCAATTCCTCGACTTTTTGCGGAGCCCCGAAGCCGGTGCAATTTACAACACGCAGGGGTTTGTTGTAGACGAAGGGGACACTCGTCCGCTGTCGTGACTACTATGAGTCCCGAAGTATTGTCGGTTATCCTGCTGACACTCCAGGTTGCAGTGGTCTCAACTCTTATTGTGCTGCTGCCGGCAACCGTCCTGGGCTATGTCCTGGCCCGCTACGAGTTTGCCGGCAAGAATGTTCTGTCCGCGCTGGTCGGCTTACCGCTCGTCTTGCCGCCTACCGCGGTTGGCTTTCTCCTGTTGCGGCTATTTGCGGTCGATGGACCGCTGGGGCGCGAGACGCTCGGATTTGATCTGCACATCCTGCTGACCTGGAAAGGGGCGGTGATTGCGACGGCAATCATGTCTCTTCCGCTCGTTGCGCGAACGGCAAAGGCCACGTTTGAAGGCGTCAACCCTCGGCTTGAATTGATGGCCCACACCTTGGGCCATAGCCGGCTGACTACTTTTTTTCAGTACAGCCTGCCCATGGCCCGGCGTGGCCTGCTCGGGGCCGTCATTCTCGGCTTTACGCGCGCCATGGGTGAGTTCGGTGCCACGGTCACCATTGCCGGCAATATCCCAGGTCGCACGCAAACCATAGCCGCGGCTATTTTCAGTGCCCAGCAGGTTGGCGCGCAGGCCAGAGCCGATTTTTTCATGCTGGTCGCCATCGTGCTGGGCTTTCTGGCTATCCTGAGTGCCGAACTGCTGGGGCACGGTCGCTCGCTGCCCAGTCTGGCCCGTCCATAATGACCAGCGTTTCGTCCGCCCATGACAGTTTACCGACCGGTTCGCTCGATGGCCTGACCGTGCGGGTTCGCCTCCCGCTGGACCGTTTTGAGCTGAATATCGATGTGCATACCGAAAAACACGTGACCGGGATTTTCGGTGTCTCCGGGGCGGGCAAAACCAGTCTGCTGGAAACGATTTGTGGCGTCCGGCGTCAGGCACGAGGCATCATTGCGTTAGGGGAAGAGACGTGGCTGGATAGCGACCGAGGGATTTTTGTCAAGCCGTGGCAGCGCCATATTGGGTATGTTCCTCAGGACGGTTTGCTCTTCCCGCATAAGGATGTCCGGCACAATCTGCTCGCCGGCAAGAAACGCGGCGTGCGGCGGGGCCACCCTGTCCAACGGACGTTTGAAACCGTGGTCCACATTCTCGAACTCGGTCCGCTCCTTGAACGCACGGTGCATACCTTGTCCGGTGGCGAGCGGCAGCGCGTCGCCCTCGGCCGGGCCCTCTGTTCCGGTCCACGTTTACTCCTGCTCGACGAGCCGTTTGCCTCGTTGGACATTGCCCTGAGACGAAAACTCCTGCCCTTTCTCCGGCGGGTGCGGGCCGAATTTCAGATTCCTATGCTGTTCGTGTCGCACGACCCGCTCGAAGTGCAGGCCCTGTGTGACGATCTGGTTGTGCTCAGAGACGGCGCGATTATCTCGCACGGCGACCCGCGCAGCGTGCTGACCGCCTCCCATATCTTCCCCCTGGCCGAACAGCACGGCTTCGAGAATATCCTGCCCTGCTATGTGGTGGAGGAAAGTGGCAGTACAGGTCGGGTGCGCTTGGGCGAAGGAGGGGACAGTGAACGAGCGCCGGTCGAGCTCGTAACAGTCCGCTCCGAGGCGCAACCGGGCGAGGCACTGCTGGCTGGTATTCCTGCGCACGATATTATGTTGGCCACGCAGCGGCCAGAAGGGCTGTCTGCCCGCAACGTCCTGCCCGCTCGTATCACCCAACTCCGTTCCGTCGGCCATGTTGGGTTGGCAACGGCCGAACTCAGCCCCGACCTTCCGTCGCTGACCGTTGAGGTGACTGAGAAGTCGTTTGTTGAGTTGGGTCTGCAGGTTGGGAGCGAGGTCTTCTTGGTGATTAAGGCCACGTCGTGTCGCTTGTACCGCACGGGAGAAAGTCGTCGGGCATAATCTCCTCCCGAGAAGGGAGAAGGTCTTCTCTCCTCGCCGGCCGGCCTTGCACTTTCACGGGCTGCGACATAGGCTTGTGGCCCGATTTTCCCACAACGCGCCCGTAGCTCAATTGGATAGAGCACCGGGCTTCGAACCCGTAGGTTGGGTGTTCGAGTCACCCCGGGCGCGCCTTTTGGAAGCAATCCCCCGCACTGCCAACACAAGAGAGCTGTGCTTGAAGATTCTGAAAATTGCTTTGGGGGTCGCGCTCAGCCTTGGCTGTGGCTATCTAGCCGTGCGTGATGTGGAATGGTGCGAAGTCGTTCAGGCGTTCCGTTTTGTAGACCTCGGTCTCCTCCTCTTTTCAACTCTCTGGCTTGGCCTTGTTTTTCTCGTGCGGGCGTATCGCTGGCAGTTGCTCCTTGCGCAAGTTGCTTCTGTGCCCGTTTCGGTCTGCTTCTCGGCGACCCTCATCGGGTTTATGGGTAATAATATTCTCCCGCTGCGGGCCGGAGAGTTGTTACGGCTGTACGCCTTGGCGCGTTTAGGGCCTGTCTCCATGAGTTATGCGCTGGCAACCGGCACCTTGGATCGGGTGTTTGACATGTTGCTCGTGAGCCTGTTCTTGGCTCTCAGCCTCCCGCTCATCCCTGCGCTAGAGGGATATAGTGCAACAAATGCGCTGTTCTTGAGTCTCATTGTTATTCTGCTCGGATCAGCGTGGTGGCTGGTTCAGGGAGATAATGCGAGGTGGGTGCGGAGAGTGCCGCAGCGTATACAGCCTAGAGTCGAGGAATTCCTGGATAGTCTCCAGGTTTTACGTAGTGGTTCACTCTTCTTGAAGGCCCTGGCGATCTCGACGGTGATATGGGGTGGCTTGGTGATCTATTTTTGGCTGTTATTGCATGCCTGTGCCTTTTCTTTACCGATGGAAGCGGCGCTCGTCGTTATGCTGCTGCTGGCTGTGGGTGTTGCGCTGCCGGCTGCGCCAGGTTTTATTGGCGTCTTTCAATATGCCGTGGTGCTCGCCTTGTCTTTTTTCTCTGTGCCCAAGGAAGCGGCGCTCAGTTTCTCTATTGTTGCCCACCTTGCCCAGTATGTGCCTGTTACATTGGGCGGTTTGTTCCTCCTGCTGCGCTCCGGCTTATCGCTCTGGCCGTCTCAATTCCCGCTTGAGAAAAGCTAACGAGTGAACCGCTAGGGTGAGGCCGCATACCCAAGAACGGACGCTGGGGGCGAGGGGGACAGGGGCGAGGTAGTGCTGCGCGCGTTTGTCGGAGCGGGGGGCGGGGGGCGCGGCGCCGCCAGTCCGTGAGGCGACAGACGGGGCGCTTGATGACATTCCGCGCGCTAGGCGCCAGGGGCCTAGCGCTGTCGCCGGTTGCGCGGCGGGTTGTGAGGGAGACCGGCGCCCCGCTGCCCCGGGCCGAGGCGCAGGCGCCGGGGGCGGCGGGCGCATCGCCCGCCGCCTGGAGTGTGGTCGTTCGCCCCCCGGGCCCGCCCGAGCGCCTAGTGCCGGGCTCCTTTTTCTGCCGTCTCCCTTCCGTGCCCAGCGGACGAACCGGGTGTCCAGCGGCTGAGGGGAGATCATTGACGGACGGGGCCTCGCGCCAGCGACCCCCGCTCTGTGACCCGTGTCCGCTCCCCGCGGTCACAGCGGCCGGAGCCGGGCGCTGTGCGCTTCGGACAGCCAGCAATGCGCCGCCATCGCCTCTCCCCGCCTCATGGGGCGGGCAGAGCATCTCTCCCGCCTGGAAAGGCCAATCCCCTGTATGAGGACCGACCCTAAAGCACCGCTAGACTCGGCATTAAAGTAGTCATGGAGGACAAAAGTCCCTTCACATTGTACGCCTGTTACGCTTATCTCCATTGGGGTGTTGAAGGGTTATTAGGGCGTCTTATAAAGGGGAATGACCCCCCTTTATCCCCCCTCACTTAGCTGCCTGTCCGGCAGTGAACTGTGCCTCGGTGCAGCCGTGCTGCCGGGCGTATTTCTTAGCTGCCTGTCCGGCAGTGAACTCCAAAAATATCTTTTGCAGCGTCTTTCGTAATTTTCTTAGCTGCCTGTCCGGCAGTGAACAACACGCTTTTTCAGGACTCTATTACTACGCTTTTCTTAGCTGCCTGTCCGGCAGTGAACAGCATGGCCAACCGCCACCACGCTTGTATTCGCTTTCTTAGCTGCCTGTCCGGCAGTGAACGGCCATGAGACTGCCAAATGGCGACCTGGTGGTTTCTTAGCTGCCTGTCCGGCAGTGAACTTCCGCGTCCAGCACCGGATTCTATTTTTGGTTTTCTTAGCTGCCTGTCCGGCAGTGAACGCGTTTTTCTCGTTACTGCTGGAGGCTCTTTAGTTTCTTAGCTGCCTGTCCGGCAGTGAACAAAGTGGCCACGGATATGCAGTTCCTCTTTGTTTTCTTAGCTGCCTGTCCGGCAGTGAACCAAGAGTTTGGACAAAGACGCGCACTTGCTTGTTTCTTAGCTGCCTGTCCGGCAGTGAACTTTTGGAGTTTATACTATATTCCCCGCACACATTTCTTAGCTGCCTGTCCGGCAGTGAACGCAGTACAGCGTGTAGCTCGTGCCGGTCGTGAGTTTCTTAGCTGCCTGTCCGGCAGTGAACTCCCCGGGCCAGGTCCTCGGGGACGGACTGCATTTCTTAGCTGCCTGTCCGGCAGTGAACCAGCCGCAGCTGTCGCTCCGGGATCCGCGTCCTTTCTTAGCTGCCTGTCCGGCAGTGAACGCGTACGGCGACGGGCTCGCGCGGCATATGTACTTTCTTAGCTGCCTGTCCGGCAGTGAACTAGATAAGATGGCTATGCAATATCCGGGCAATTTTCTTAGCTGCCTGTCCGGCAGTGAACGTTTTAATTTTTTTTCTGCCAAGTTCTTTATTTTTCTTAGCTGCCTGTCCGGCAGTGAACACCTCTTGGAGTCTTCGCGCCAATTGTTTTTTTTTCTTAGCTGCCTGTCCGGCAGTGAACTCGACAGCTTATCCCAGCAAAAACGCCTCAAATTTCTTAGCTGCCTGTCCGGCAGTGAACCGCACGATTTTTTCATACGCGCTTGCCAGTTTTTTCTTAGCTGCCTGTCCGGCAGTGAACTCACGACGTGATCCCAGTATACCCCCCCTCGGCTTTCTTAGCTGCCTGTCCGGCAGTGAACGCCGAGGCGTACTACGAGCGCCTGAGCGTCCAGTTTCTTAGCTGCCTGTCCGGCAGTGAACGCTCCTCCGCGACTGCGGCCAGCACTGGACTGATTTCTTAGCTGCCTGTCCGGCAGTGAACGCATCCGTTTGGGCGGCGTTTTTTGCGGCTGTTTTCTTAGCTGCCTGTCCGGCAGTGAACGTGCGGGATCGTGAGGTCCTGGACGTGGGCCTTTTCTTAGCTGCCTGTCCGGCAGTGAACGCCGAGTGTCGCCACGCCCCACTATATATAGTTTTCTTAGCTGCCTGTCCGGCAGTGAACACGTCCAGGGCGACTCCCAGCCGCTCCACACTTTTCTTAGCTGCCTGTCCGGCAGTGAACTTTGAGCTGATCCACGAGCGTGCGTTGCTCCTTTTCTTAGCTGCCTGTCCGGCAGTGAACGTCCCGGGGATCGGCACGGGAGACCTGCTCCTTTTCTTAGCTGCCTGTCCGGCAGTGAACACTCCTTGGCCACCCCGACCCCCGCAAATCGCTTTCTTAGCTGCCTGTCCGGCAGTGAACCCCGGCGTCCAGGGCCGCACGGCGTCGCCAGTTTTCTTAGCTGCCTGTCCGGCAGTGAACGTCTCGAGATAGATGCCGCTGACGGGCTGCTCTTTCTTAGCTGCCTGTCCGGCAGTGAACATTTTTAAATCCGCTGCCTGGATCCACGTGCATTTCTTAGCTGCCTGTCCGGCAGTGAACCGACAGATACAGTGCGCCCTCGTACGCCTGGATTTCTTAGCTGCCTGTCCGGCAGTGAACGGACCGGCGGGCACACACAGGGCTCGGCCTGTTTTCTTAGCTGCCTGTCCGGCAGTGAACCGCTCCTGTCACTGCGAGTATCCCCGGCGCGATTTCTTAGCTGCCTGTCCGGCAGTGAACGCCGACGGCGCCGCGAGCCCAAAAAGATCACTTTTCTTAGCTGCCTGTCCGGCAGTGAACGGCAAGGGGCCGGCCGCGGCGGCGCGCGCGGATTTCTTAGCTGCCTGTCCGGCAGTGAACGTCCGGATCCCAGCGGTGCCGATCTGGGAGCTTTTCTTAGCTGCCTGTCCGGCAGTGAACTCCCCCAGCCGCGCGAGCAAGGCCCGCGCGGCTTTCTTAGCTGCCTGTCCGGCAGTGAACGTGCCGCCCCCGCACATCGTCGACGGCTGCGTTTTCTTAGCTGCCTGTCCGGCAGTGAACATCTCGCCTCGCGGACGATCCCGGTGCGCGACTTTCTTAGCTGCCTGTCCGGCAGTGAACCCTCTACGCCGCGCCCAGACTGAGCAAAACGGTTTCTTAGCTGCCTGTCCGGCAGTGAACGCGAGCTGCGATCCGTACGCTCCGGCCTGCTTTTTCTTAGCTGCCTGTCCGGCAGTGAACGCCAGGATCACGAGGTCTATCGCGCGCTGTACTTTCTTAGCTGCCTGTCCGGCAGTGAACAGGTCAGGTACTGATAGCTGCTCATTTTGTGATTTCTTAGCTGCCTGTCCGGCAGTGAACAATTTGTACCAAAAAATATCGTCGATCCGGCTTTTCTTAGCTGCCTGTCCGGCAGTGAACGGCCGCATTTTGGGCCGCCGCCTCACCCGCACTTTTCTTAGCTGCCTGTCCGGCAGTGAACGGAACGAGCTGGACGGGCGGGCCAACTACGTATTTCTTAGCTGCCTGTCCGGCAGTGAACGGTGCTCCTAGCGGACCGCGCTGATCTCGCGCTTTCTTAGCTGCCTGTCCGGCAGTGAACGCCGGGAAATCGTATTTCCGGCGGCCTGGGCATTTCTTAGCTGCCTGTCCGGCAGTGAACTCAGCTCCGGCCTATACGGCGCGCCCGTCGCGTTTCTTAGCTGCCTGTCCGGCAGTGAACCGGCCAGTCGCTGGTGTCCGCAGTCCAGTCGATTTCTTAGCTGCCTGTCCGGCAGTGAACCAGACGCCGCGCGGCCTGAGCGCCCTGTCGGCTTTCTTAGCTGCCTGTCCGGCAGTGAACACAGCTCGTGCTGCCCGTGCCCTCCGCCCACATTTCTTAGCTGCCTGTCCGGCAGTGAACACCTGCCGACGCGTGACCGCCCCGCGCTCGGATTTCTTAGCTGCCTGTCCGGCAGTGAACGACGCGTTTCTCGCGGGCGAGTCGCAGCAAATTTTCTTAGCTGCCTGTCCGGCAGTGAACTCGGATCTCGACCAGGTCCACGGGATCGACCATTTCTTAGCTGCCTGTCCGGCAGTGAACGGGGCGGCGCTGCTCTCCGACGCCGCGGTGACTTTCTTAGCTGCCTGTCCGGCAGTGAACTTGTGGAGGAGCGCCTGCGCGATCTGCTGACCTTTCTTAGCTGCCTGTCCGGCAGTGAACGGCTTGCTCTAGCAGCCAAGCCGCGACCTCCTTTTCTTAGCTGCCTGTCCGGCAGTGAACCACAGAAATATATGTGTAAGCCTTTGATTTTTAAGGAGTCAGGGTAAAACGCAGTGGTTTTACCCTAATATGAGTCTCTGAAAAATGTATAAGTAAATCAAGGGATTATGGATATCTAGAAAAAAAGGGTTAAAACCAGGGGATAGTGGCAGTACTGCTGAGACCATAGGCGGAAAATGGCCCTGCTACTGATTGTCGGACCGGCTCACCATGCTCAATATAAATGCGCATCATATTCCCATTGGACAGGCTGCGAAGTTGAGCGTATGGCAGATTAAGCCACCTTTGCTGAGAGTCCGGGATACGCTTTCGCGCTTCGGATTCATCCAACCATCCCTTTGCCACCGAACGTTTCCGTTTGTTGTACGCGCTTTTCGCCTGAACTCGCCGCACCGTTCGGAACGAGGTCCCAGAGGGGACCGGCTGAATATGACCGACATGACAATAATCCGTCATGCCGGCCAGCCAATGTGTTTGCATGAACGCCTCAAGTACCCTTTTGCTGCCATGCAGCCGAATTCGCGGCCCAAGCTTCCTGCTGTGGTCGGGAAAACTCACGCCTATTTTGCTCCGACCGTGTTTGCCCAGCGTACGGTGCAATATAGCGAACAGGGTATTCATCAATGTGGTTTCTTGAAACTCCGGGTCGGGAAGCACCGTGATATCAACATGGTGGTCCATTGCTCTGCCTCACTCTGATTCTTTTCCGAACACGCCGCCTCGAACCAGCACCGCCATAACATAATGCTGCTGCTCCACCGCGGGTATCTTCCCCTTGAGGATCCACCCGTCGAGGAGCGTGTAGAAGTCCATCTTATCTTTGGACTGGCGATACGCCTTACCCCGATTGGTGACGGAGCCGAATGGTTCGACCGATATGGGACCGAATTGGTCTGCTTCAGGATACCATGTGTCAATGGTGCGTAGGGCGTTTCCGATTTTTTGTGAATGCAGTCCGGCGATGTCCTCGACCTGGTAGAGCGTTTTACTTTTTTTACCCTTCCTGTTGTTGCTCTTGTCTAAAATGAGTTCTTGCGAGGGAAACACATCCTGCCCCGTGCCGAAACGGGCAAAGCCTTCTATTTGTAAAAACGTAAACTCGTTTCCCTTCAGGCCGGCTTCAATGATGGCTGCAAGTTTAGATACCTGTTTAGATACCTGCGCGTCTGTCGTGTCGAATTGCCGTAAGGAGATGCTGTGACTGTCGAAGCGCCATTTGCCTAGCGCTTCCTGCTTTTGATACCGGGTCACGATAACACTTACTGCCTCAGCCCCGACGCGGTTCCGCCACAAAAAGCGCCCATTGGCAATATTCGTGGCGTAGCGCTTCGACAATTCTGAAAAACCGTGCTCGGCAGTATACGCTCGGATCGTTTCGACCAATGCTTTCTCATAGTCCGGGTCGTCACAGGCAGACGGCCGGTCTAATCCTTCCAACACCCTCAGCGTGAACGACACTTTCAGCGTGTCATCTTGAAACGGTAATACGGCCACATCGACTCGTTGCAAATTGGGCTTTTGCACCTCGTTGTCGAGTTCTAAGGGGTCCGAGGCAATGCCAGTTTTCTGACGGTTCGAGATGGTGCCACGGATTGATTTCTCGTGGACCGTAACTCGAGACCAGGACGCCGCCTTATCTTGATCCCCCCAACTGCCCGAGTACATCAGGCCATCGGAATTTGCCAGTTTGCGCTCGAACGCCAAAACTGATGCGGTCTTTAACTGTGCCATGTTCACTCTCCTCTTCGTCAATCTCTTCAGTCTATGTAGTCAATTACAGGTCGGTACTGATTGCTGCATACATAGGCCCCGGCCTCGGTATATTCATACTGCCAGAACAGGTGGCTCAGTTCTCTGATTCTGTGCGGGCTGAGCCATTGCCCCAGGGAGTACAGGTTTTCAACAAAACAGGCAGGCGAACAAGCGTCGCGTGTTTTGGCGATTGCGCTGGGTTCATACAACTGAGAAATAGGCTTATAGCCAACGGCAATGGGCTTGATCCAGCCAGTCTCCGGTTTTTCCTGTAATCGCCAGGGTGTCTTCCCCTCTTTTATTTTGTCTTGCGCGGCTGCATACCGCAGGGAAGAAAATGACAACCATGTGGCCAAGTCGGGGTCCGGTGTGTTCGCCTTCCGCTACCGGTCCTGTTCGGCGCGCAGTACGTCGTGCCGACTCACCAGCGCAAACCCTGGCAACAGGCTGCGGAGTAATTTCCTGCGCGGTTTCTCGTCCTGTACATCCGCAATCTCAACACCAGGCGTATTGGTAATAACGCCTCCGGCCAAGCGCTGCCGTGCCGACTGGTGCAACAAATATGTTTTCAGTTCCTCTCGTTCCCAGCTTGCGACTTGGCAGTTTTCTGTCGCCGGAATGAGAAGCGTCACTTCCATATTCATCTTGCCTTCTTCGACAAATGAGGCAGACTTGCCATTCTTGTTGAGCGGATTTCTACTCAACGAAAAACGAAAGTCAGTATAGGGCGATGGTTGATGGGCGTGTACCTGATGCGTGTGGCAAACTAGGCCGCAGCCGTCCAAGCCGAGGTCGAATTTTTGGGGCAACCTTCGTTGCAAGGCATGGACATAGCCCAGGAAGTGGGTGATCGCCGGAAAACCCCAGGTAAAGCCGGTAATGGCATTAGCCCCGTGGACCTGCACATTTCGTAATACAATCACAAAATCCATTACAACCCTTCCTCATCTACTGCTATAAAATTGTGTCATAACTCAGATTCCAGCAGGCCGCGTAATGCGCGCTGTCCGACCGCGCCGAAAGCAAGCGTGTCGCTCTCAAGTTTTTGGCTGAGCCAGCGAGCGAAGTTCTGGGCTACTTCGATCCGCCAGTCCGTTTTCTCTCGTTGAGATTGAAACTCCTCGTCTGTCTCCGCCCTGTTCGGATCAAGCCAGAATTGTTCTGCCTTCGGCAGGCGACACTCTGGGGCGACACTCCACCCCTCCGGTTTTAGCTGTTGGATGGAAGCGGCCCGGATCAAAATTTCGTCTATGATGGTATCCAGCCGTCCCGCTCGTTGTCTTTTGATCCTGTCATTTTTGGGCTTGTCGGCGACCTGCTGGAGGAAATCGCGTAACGGTTGAATATGTTCACGGTACAGCCGGCGCTCAAAGTACTGATGAAAAATGGAATTGATGTTGAGGGGTGGGGTAGTCCGTCTTTGCCAACTCGGCGGCTCGCACGAGAAAAGATAGGCTTCACCGTGGCGCTGACTGTTCAGTTGGCTGATGTTTTGTGGCTTCGTGCCGCCAAAGCTCTGGACGGCAAGGGTTGGATACCAAACCTCTTCCTGCTCGGAGTACTCTTCTTTGCGGTGAGCTTCGCGGGTTGCTTTCGCCTCATCAGAGAAGCGGGCGTGTTGAATGGTGGCGTGAATCGTATGGGCCAGTGAGGTGGCGTAGAGGGGGATAAGAAGATGGTATTCGTCGCTCTGTACCGGCCAATAACACTGCTTTGCAAATTTATGGGCGCTTGGCTCCGGCGTTGCCAGCATGGACAGAAACCCCTCCGCCCACTTTTGTGCTATATCCGTATCGGGCGCGATTGCAAGCAGCGGCGCATGGTCGCCCCGCCGTAAGGTGTCGATCAGGGTTTGCCCGTCTTGTTCAAGCAAAAGGAGTGTCCCGACATCAAGCGCCGCGGCATTCCCGACAACATCGCAGGGAATCTCAGATACGCTGTGCGTGGAAATGTATCCGCTAGAGGGCAGGTTGCACGAACTCGCAGCCTCAACGCTGCTGCCTTTTGAGTCCCCGTGAATGTATTTGGCAGCGTGGGTGACAAATGAGAGTTGTTTTGCTCGCCGGGCTGCATCGTTCAACCAGGTTTTAGGCTCGTATTGCGCCGTGATTTCCAATCGCTTGTTGGCGTCCTTGGTCTTCTTCAGTTTCTCATCTCTGCGTTGCTTTATGTATTCCAGAATTTGTGCAGCAAGTCCGTTCTGCCGAGCGGTAGAAGTCATCAAACGCCCCTTATCCGAGTAGCACGGTTGTGGCGGTAGTCAGCTTCTGGGCGGGGTCCAACGGGTCTCAGTCCGCTACTGGTTTATGAAAACCGAGCTCTGGGGTATAGCACCAACGCCGACCGGTCCGCTCATCCTGCGGTAATGAAAATACTCCGTAGATACGGCTGAGTGTTTCCATCTCACTATCTTCCTGCTGAGCACGATGCTTCATGGCGTCCTTGTAATTGACATATCCCCATATTCTATTCCCGGACTTCAGTCCAATCGGGGTACATTCTATCTCGCTACATTCTTTCGCTTCGCCCGTTTCATGCCATTTCATAATCGTAAACTCTTCGTCATCTTCCTCAAGCTGTAGAAAATAGTCCTCTTCTTTGAGCGATAGCCGAAATGGGCTACGTTGCTGTAGCTCGCCGGTCAGCGTAGCATGGCATTTGAGCCAGACGAGGCATGGAGGCGAATGGCTGGGCACGGCAACTGTCAGGACGGTCCTGTACCGTTTCGAGATGTTGCAAAAGGGCTTCTTCATCGCTACCCGAAACTTTGGTCAATCGATTCAGCCATTGTTTATCTGGCTCTTCACGAACAAAAGACTGGAACATTCTCAAGCTCACCCATTCGTGACGATAAGGTTCCAGGAGATTTCTGTGTTTTTTCAGTTTTTTCTGGAAGAGGGCGTTGGCTTTGCCAAAATCGTGAAACAGTGCAGCTAGCGCGGCAAGTAAGGCAATGTCTTCCGCAGTGTGCCATTGGTTCTCATCATCTGTCTTCAATACGTCGCGACTGGTGAAATTGGTTGGTATAGTGCCTTCGGTATTGAACTTGTTTGCGTTGCCCACAACCCACAGCAATTCACTATAATTCTTCCCGCCGATTCTGTGGCAGGCTACGGCGGTATTTCTCCGCGCTGACTTTTTCAGCATCCTGCGGAGTGTCTGCAAACCTTGGAGTGTGATTGCTGTTTGCCAGGTACGCTCACCCTTACGTTCTGCAAATTGATCCAGAACGCGCCTCGTTTCGACCAAGGCTTTTTTATTACACTGAGAGATCAGCAAGATATTCATGGCCGGGGCACTTTGCTGAATTCAAGCGCAACAGACTTGATTGCGTCTATCATGGTGTCTAAGGCTCCGGCTTGATTGAATCGCTGGATGCAGGCTTGACGAAATTCTTGTTCATCCTGACCGGCCATTGCAGAAATGAAGGACTGCGGGAGGACCAGAGCGTCTTTCACCAGATCGGCAATATCAAAAACTAGCCCCCCACGCCTGGTTTTTCCGTGCAGCACCGCAAGGCCATGCGGCAGGCCAAGTACCCAAGCGGCAGTGGCGGCTAATCCGTAAGCGAGATAATTGCCGTGGTCCAGATAGCGATTTGCCAGGTCGGAGCCTGAGCCACGTTTCGCTCGGACGAATTCTCCATAGCCGACCGCGTTGACCGCAAGTCTATACAGGCGTTTTGTGATCTGGGCTTCCAGAGAAAGAACGGCGTTGGTTGTTTGACACGATTCCAATGATTGTCGGGTCGCAGCAAGAAGCGCCGTCAGCTCAGGCGTACTGGGATCAAACGCGCTTTCCCGCTGCATTGCCGCACCAAGCCAGTGTTGTCCAATCTGTTCAAAACGCACCCGCTGAAACGCTTTCGCAGCGGAAACGCGGCTTTCTTCGTCAAACCAGAAACTGACCCAGTGTTGCAAATACTCTGTAGGCCGATACTCGCTCTGTGGACTAAGCCAGGAGACTTCTACTTCGACTTCGTTTGCCGTAAACAGGGGCGAGCCTCCACCGCCGCAAAAGCCCACCAATACCCCAGCCTTGGCTAATTCACGCATAGCTGCTTGTGTTATTGAGGTGCCCGTCCCCAAGAGCAAAGATGTTGTATTGGCGATCGGGATATTCCAGTAGAGCGACTGTTTGCCCTGATCGGTCACGTATTCCACTCGGCCGCCATTGACCAATACCCGACAGTGTTGAAGGTAGTACATGTTGGCGCGTTTTGAGTGGAGAATGGTTTTGAGGTCAGACGGGGAGAAGTCGTCCATAAAAATAATCTTTCTGTCCAGACACCTATTCCTAACACAATAGACCGCGTCCTGTAGGATGGCGAGCATAAGATGCTTCTCCAGAGGCAGATGTTTGGCTGAGGATAGGAGGGAGGCGGGGGGCTACCTGCGAGCCGCTGAGACATGCTTAATGAAACTTTCAGACTTCTGAAAGTTTTTTATTACACAGAAGAATCTTCGCAGTTACCATGCCTGACCGCCGTCTCTCCCTCTGGCTGACTATTCTCGGTGTGCTCCTGCTGATTCTCTATGCCGCCATCGCCTGGTTGAGCCAGTCGTTCAGCTATGGTCACGGGTACCAGGATCGGCCGATCTTGAGCTTTGTGGGGGTGTACGGCGTTGCGTTTATTGTCTATGTCGTGACGGTCTGGCGGGTCAAACGACAGGCCACCGAGTCAGCCCCGCTCTCCCTGGTGTTGATCTTTGCCGCTCTCTTTCGGCTTGTCCTGCTCTTCTCCGAGCCCATTCAGGAGGACGACTTCTATCGCTACCTATGGGATGGCAAGGTGGTTGCCAGCGGTCTGAATCCCTACCGTTTCACTCCGCGAGAGATACAAACAAACAACGGAAAAGAAGGGCCGCTCCAACCCTACCGGGACCTCACAGAAACGGATGCACACTTTGCCTTGCTCCTGTCGCGGATCAATCACCCGGACGTGCCGACCCTCTACCCTCCGGTTGCGCAAGCCGTGTTCGGTCTGGCTGCCTTGATTGCGCCGGGCAGCCTGCTCGCCTTGCGTCTCGTCTTCTTCTGCTTTGACCTGGCGGTGTGTGGGGTCATTGTCCGGTTGTTATATCACCTGGGGAGTTCCCCGCTGTGGGTGCTGGTCTACGCTTGGTCACCGCTGGTCATTAAAGAAACGATCAACTCGGCGCATTATGACGTGGTGCCGACCTTTCTATTGGTGCTGGCCCTGCTGGCGTTGGTCACCGGACGGTCCCAGGTTGGGTTTCTCAGCCTTGGTGGAGCCATATTGGGAAAGGTTTTTCCCGTTGTCCTGCTGCCCCTTTTTGCCTGTCTCGCCTGGCGACGCTACGGGTTCGGGAGAGCGTGCGGCGGGCTCGCGTTGACCGGTCTGGTGGTCATGGGCGGCTACGCCCCGTTTGCGGCTGTCGGGAGCGGGTTGTGGCAGGGCTTTGTCACATTTGCCGAACACTGGCAAACCAACAGCTTGGTCTTCCCTGTATTACATCAGATGATCGCCGATCGCTGGCTGACGAACGGCATTGTGGCGGGTTGTCTGGCCGGCGCGGTGTGGGGTGCCTTAGGCTGGAACAGCGGGGGGAATGATGACAGGTTCTTGCGTGGCTGTTTCTTTGTGATGGGAGCCTTGCTCTTACTCAGCCCGGTCGGCAATCCGTGGTATTTTCTGTGGGTGATGCCGTTTGTGTGCCTCTTTCCGCGGGCCTCCTGGCTGCTCTTGTCCGGCCTCCTGGGGCTGTACTACACTGCCTTTTACTTTCTCTATCACGGTGAGCCGGAAACGTTCCGCTGGGTGGTCTGGTTGGAATATCTGCCTTTTTATGCCGTATTGGCGTGGGAAGCATGGCGGATGAAGATGGGGAGACCTGCGCTGGTATGAAGAGCCATACAGGGGTCTGGAAATTCTACGCTGCCGGCCTGATTGTCGTGTGCCTCTTAGGAGACGATATAGCGCCCGCCCGCTCTCGTCAGTCCTTAACTCCTGAGCGTCCGCTCGTCATTTCTTCAGAGGCAAAACAGATCGCAGTCTATGGCGTCATCTATCCTGACCGCTTTAATCGGGCCGAGGGAGACGAGACGCACTACCATCTGTTGACCTGGAAGGGCGGCCACTCTAAAAATGCGCTCATTGAAACACCGGTTGATGATCTCGCCTTTCACGATGCCCTGGTCAACATTGGTGGTCAGCCGGGCAATACGCTGCCGCTGGAAGCGTGGACGCAGCGGACTGACCCGGACAACCCTGCCCCTCGGCAAAAAGCCAGGGGCAGCCGTTTTGCCGTTTTTCTCTCCTGGCAGGGCCAGCCTGAGAGCCTGCCCGAGCGCCTGCCGATTCACCGTGTTTTCCGCCCGTTTTCTGCGAGCCCTCAGCGCCCGGCCTGGACGTTCGAAGGCAATCGGGACCGGTGGTTTAACCATGTGCCGTTTGCTCCGCGGCCGGGCTGCCTGACGTGTTTATACAGTTGCCCGAGTGGTAAGCTCAGCAACGGGAGGTTGAGTATTGCTGACTATATGTCCCATCCAGGGCGATTCCGAGCAAATACGGAGATACTGCCGCCTGATAGTACTCCGGTACGTGTCACTTTTGAATTGCTGCCGTAGTGTATGAAGACAGAAAACCCGCAACAGCCGTGTATTGCGGTGGTTATTCCTGCCCTCAACGAAGAGGCGTCCCTGCCCAAGGTGCTCGGCGACTTGCCGTGGGGGCGACTTGCAGAAGTCGTGGTTGTCGACAACGGCTCGTCAGACCAGACCGCAACCGTGGCCCAGGCGCATGGTGCGACCGTTCTCAGCGAACCGCGGCGAGGCTATGGCTGGGCCTGTCTGGCGGGCATTGATTATCTGAAGGACAAGCAACCCGATATCCTGGTTTTTCTCGATGGCGATTACAGCGATTATCCCGACGAACTCAGCGACGTTGTGCGGCCCATCCTTGAGGAGGGATATGACATGGTAATCGGCTCCCGGCCGCAGCGAGCCGGAGCAGGCGCACTGCTCTCCCATGCTCGGTTGGGCAATGCGCTGGCCACGTGGCTCATCCGCCTCCTGTACGGTTTCACCTACACTGATCTTGGGCCGTTTCGCGCTATCCGCTTTCCGAAACTCCTGGCTCTCAAGATGCAGGATAAAACCTATGGTTGGACAGTCGAAATGCAGATTAAAGCCATACGCCACGGGCTGCGCATCACTGAGGTGCCGGTCCGCTATCGTCAGCGGATTGGGACCTCAAAAGTGAGCGGGACGGTCAAAGGGACCGTATTGGCTGGCTGGAAAATCCTCTGGACGGTCTTTCGATACGCGAGGAGAACCGCGTGACAGACACCACAATGGAATGGAATGTGGCCTTTTCTCCGGACGAGGTCATCCCTCGCCTCGAAAACCTGTTTCGGCAGTATGACTATCCCTATACCCAGGAGGACAGAGACGCTGACCGGTATTACCGGACGGCGCTCGGCCAGGGGACGCTTGAGTTGGTCATGCATCCGCTCGAACCGAAGCGCAGCCCGTTCAGTCGCTCGCTCCTTATCCAGCGGACGCTCTTGCAGCTTACATATAAAAGCGTCAGTGGAGCGGACCAGGCCCGCTTTAAGCACCAACTGACCATGGCTTTTCTGCGGGTAGGGGGCTGATGCGCGTTAGCGTTGTTATTCCAACACTGAACGAGGCCGACAGCATTGAGGGGACGCTCAACCGGGTTCGGCAGGCGAGTACCTGCGAGATCGTTGTGGTGGACGGCGGCAGCGATGATGGCACGGCGGAATGTGCGCGACCCTACGTTGACCAACTCGTTTCAGCGCCGCGTGGCCGGGCTCGTCAGATGAATGTCGGAGCCCGATCAGCAAACGGGGAAACCCTGCTCTTTCTCCATGCGGATACGCTGCCCCCGGCCCAGTTTGCAGAGCTGATCGCAGACGCTCTGGCTGACCCTGGGGTTGTGGGTGGCCGGTTTGACGTCTATGTGGACGCGCCGGGCTGGTCCTTCCGCATGATCGGCACCCTGATGAATATCCGCTCTCGTCTGACCGGCATTGCCACCGGCGATCAGGGGATTTTCGTCCGACGGGCGATATTTGAAACGATTGGCGGCTACCCGGAATGGGACATCATGGAAGACCTGGAATTCAGCCGTCAGCTCAAACGGACAGGAAAGGTCGCCTGTCTGCGGGCCCGCGTGAAAACCTCCGCCCGCCGCTGGCAGAAGCACGGCGTCACCAAAACCATTCTGCTCATGTGGGGCCTGCGGCTGTGCCATTTCTTTGGCGTTTCACCAGCCGCGCTCAAGGTATTTTATACGGATACACGCTAATGGTGGAGAGGGGCACGGCGTACTCCTCTCCAGTGATCAACCCATGACTTGTGCGGAGGACGGACAGGACGGCTATTGGACCGACCCTTCGTAAATCCCCATCACGGTATCCAGGAAGGTATGCGCGTCTTCTTTAATGCGCTGAAACGAGTTCCGACCAATGATCGACCCGAACCCGCCGCCGTCACGAATCGCGCGAACTTCGTCGAAGAATTCTTCATCGCCTTTGGCTGCGCCACCAGAGAAGATCACAATCCGTTTATTATTGAAGGCGCTCTGCACAACGTGCCGGACCCGTTCGGCCGGCGTCTCAATCGGCACGTGATGTTTCTGATACGCCTTTTGCGCCTCAGCTAATTCAATATGACTGCTCGGCAGCTTGACCTTAATAATATGCGCCCCCATCTGGGCGGCGATCTGCGCGGCGTAGGCCACGACATCAATCGCCGTCTCCCCAGCCTTACTCAGGTCTGAGCCGCGCGGATAGGACCACACCACGACCGCCAGCCCTTTGGACTTGGCCTCTTTGGTGATTTCCCGCAGTTGTTCATACATGGTCTGGGCCGCGGATGAGCCGGGATAGATCGTAAACCCCACCGCGACACAGCCGAGCCGGAGTGCGTCGTCAACGCTGCTGGTGACGGACGAGAGCGGGTCTTTTTCATCGTGCAGCACATCGTGGTTGTTGAGCTTGAGAATGAGGGGCACTCGGTCGAGGAAGGCATCGGCTCCCGCTTCGATAAAGCCCAGCGGCGCGGCGTAGGCATTACAGCCGGCGTCGATGGCGAGCTGGAAGTGGTAGTCCGGGTCGTAGCCCGCAGGATTCGGCGCAAAGCTGCGGGCAGGTCCGTGCTCAAAGCCTTGATCAACCGGCAGGATGACCAGCTTGCCGGTGCCGCCGAGGCGGCCATGATTGAGCAGGCGGGCAATATTCATCCGCGTGCCTGGATTGTCGCCATTATACCAACTCAGGATTTCTTGTACGCGTTCTGTCATGATCGTCCCTCCTCACGTGCGCTCTTGAGATGTATCAATATCCGTTCAGCTCATGCATAAAAAGACTCTGCCGCGTCTACATCCTCGGCGCTGCCAATGAGGAGGGGCGTACGTTGGTGCAGAGTCTGAGGAACGAGGTCCAGGATCGGCTGCCGACCATTACTGGCCCGGCCGCCGGCTTGTTCGATGACCAGGGCCATCGGCGCGGCCTCGTACATCAGCCGGAGTTTGCCGTTCGTATTCTTCGGGTCGGCGGGATAGAGAAAGACGCCGCCTTTCAGCAAGGTGCGGTGAAAATCCGCGACAAAGGAACCTACGTAGCGTCCGGAGTAGGGCCGTCCGGAGTCTTTGTCTTTCTGCTGCAAGTATTCGACGTAGTGTCGCGTTTCGGGAAACCAGTCGTTTCGGCGACCTTCGTTAATGCTGTACGTCGAGCCGCGGCGCGGAATATGAATATTCTCGTGTGAAAGAAAAAAATCACCAATGCCGGGGTCGAGGGTAAAACCGTGCACGCCCGCACCCGCGGTGTAGACCAGCATGGTACTGGGACCATACAAGGCATAGCCGGCTGCAACTTGGTCTCTGCCTTTGAGGTGCAGCGCCTTTTTTAAGGTGTCGCCGCTGCCCGCCGGACGACGGTGTATTGAGAAGATGGAGCCGATCGTGACATCGACGTCGATGTTGGACGAGCCATCCAGCGGATCGACAAAGACCACATACTTTCCCTTGTCGGCGTTCCCCAGGATTTGCGCCGGTTGATCCATCTCTTCCGACACCATGTCCGATACGAGTTGGCCATAGGCAAAGGATTCGAGGAAGGCGTCATTCGAGATTTCGTCCAATTTCTGAACGATTTCGCCCTGTACGTTAATCTCGTCTTTTGCCCCGAGCGCTCCGGTCAGCCCGGCTACTCGCAGCCGCCGGGAGATTCTCTTGGCGGCCAGTGCAATCTGGGACAAGAGAATGGAGAATTCTCCGGTTGCACCCGGATGTTGCTGTTGTTGCATTAAAATATGACAAGTTAACGTGATCCTCTCGGCGGACATACCACCCTCCTTACTCAGCTCTGCGTGGCCTGAGACAGCGTGCCTCCTTTCCTATCACAGGAAAGCAGGAAGCGCCAAAGTGGGTGCTGTTCCGGGCGTATAGGAGCGCCCGACCGTCTAAATCAGGGACGGTTCAAGGACCGCTGAGTTGTGTTCCAGGCGCTCTGTTTCGGGCGTCTTCTCTTGCCAAAACTCCGCCCGTGCAAGACTGAAAAGGAGGGCGACACCAACGAGATAGACCAGGGAGGTCAATGCATGCTTGGCACCCATATCAGTGTGCGCTTTACTGTAAAAATCGCGTGACGATTGCGGCCGCGTGTTGCGGGTGTTCGAGCCAGACGGCATGCGCGGCGTCCGCAACTCGGACAACCTCAGCCTCAGGCAAGCCGGCCTGATACACATCCGTCACCGCCGTTGGCACAAGCCTGTCTCCCGTCGCGGAGACCAGAAGCGTCGGAGTTGTGGCGCGGAAGAGACGATCTTTCAGCCGGGGGTTGTAGAGCGATGGGGGGGTCCAGCCGATGCGGGCCGAAACCATCTGCGCCTTATAGAATAAAAACTGGGACTCGGGCGACATGTCATCCGGGATAGCCCCCACGGCCAATTCCGAATTTCGATCAGAAAAGATCAACTCCCGGACTTCGTGATGCCCTCCTTCCGCCTTGGGCGTCACGGCATAGAAGAAATTGCCGATACGGGCTTCCGGCGTGGAGATACCGAGCGGGTTAATGAGCACGAGTTTGTGCAAGCGGTGCGCATGACGGGTTGCCAGTTCGGTTGCAACCCAGCCCCCCAGGGAGGTGCCGACCAGGTGTACGGTGTCTATTTTCAGGCCATCAAGCACGTCGAGGCAGAAGAAGACCATATCCTCAACCGTCTCAAGCTCGTCATAGCCTTCTGTCTCCGCATAGCCGGGGAGAGCTGGTGCGTAGACGGTAAATGCCTGGGCGAGAGTGTCGTGAAAAGCGGTCAGCCCGCTGTCCGCCGGAAGGCTATGAATGTCCGCAACCAGGCCGTGCAGATAGAGCAGGGGAGGGCCGGCGCCGCCTTGCAGCAGGTGGATCCTTTGATTGCGGATGGTTAAGCTTTCTGAGCGAAGTGTCATAGCATATATCCTGTCGGTCTGGGGCCGTGTGCGGGTAAGCAGGGCAGGGAGGCCGGTGCGTCCGACCTCGGTGTCTCGTTTAGGCCGAAGCCGGGGCAGGCTGGGCCTCAAGCGTGGGGGCAGGCTCGAACTCCGCTCCCGCATGTTTACGCACATAGGGAAAGACTTCGCCGGCTAGCAGTTCCATATTCTTGCGGGTCAAATGATCGGGGAGACTGCCGAACTGCGGCAGGGCAAGAATATGTCCGACCTTAAACTCCGCCACGTATTTGAGGAGTTGTTCCCGCACCGTTTGCGGGCTGCCAATCAGGACCGAGCCGCCCGCTTCGATATCATCCCAATTCTTGGCATGGCCGAGTTGCCAGTTGCTCGCCGAGGCGTGGCCGCTGCCCGGATCGTTGAGATCCTGGAGGCGCTGGAGCGACTGGAGCGAGGTGTAGCCCGGGGGCATCCAGGTCCGCCCCTTGCCGGCAAAGCCTTTGAGCAGCTTATCAATGAAATACCAGATATGCTCTTCCGCCTCTTCTCGCGCCTTTTGGTCGGTTTCCGCCACATACATGGGCACCAGCCAGCCCAGCATTTCCGGGTGATAGGGAGAGGGACCAACCCGCGCCACAGTCTCTTGAAAGAAGGCTGCATTCCGACGAAAAGCCTCAACATGCGAGTAGGTCAGGGCCGCATAAATGAGCCCTTTCTGGGCAACAAACTCCATGGTTTCAATACTGCCCACGCCGGGGATCCACACCGGCGGGTGCGGAGTCTGCACAGGCCGGGGCCAAGTGTTGACGTATTGGAGCGGAAAATGTTTACCCTCCCAGGAGAACGGGCCTGGGTCGGTCCAGGCTTTGAGAATGAGTTCGGTGGCTTCGCGGAATCGCTCTCGGGCATAGGTGGGATTCTTGCTGTATGAGTAGTACTCGGGGCCACCGCCAACGACAAAGCCACAGTCAAAATTCCCCCGGAACATATTGTCGAGCATGGCAAATTCTTCGGCGATTTTGAGCGGGACATCGTAGAGCGGCAGGCCGTTGCCCAGCACCATGACGCGGGCCTGTGTGATCCGCTGCGAAAGCGCGGCGGCTATCAAATTGGGAGAGGGCATAATGCCATAGGCATTCTGGTGATGTTCATTGATGACCACCCCGTCGAAGCCCAGCGTATCGGCATAGACGAGTTGATCGATATACTGCTGATAGACCTCCGGACCGCGCTCAGGGTCAAACAGGCTGTTGGAACACGTCACCCAGGCCGTGTCGTATTGCTCGGTAAAATTCTCGGGCAGATGTGGCCACGGCATGAGATGAAACATCCAGAATTTCATAGGCTTCCCTTCGAGAACTGCGTATCCGCTTTTGACTACCACAGATAACCGCAGGAGCGCAAAGGAGGGCACAGTGCGGTCGTGTCTCAGTTTGAAATCTTCCTGCACCTCTGCCGGCGTAGCGCCCCCTCCCTGGCCCTCCCCCTCACCGGACGTGTGATGCAAATGAGATTGTCTGGCGGCTGGGAGGGGCTTTTCTTTGGGAATTATATACTTGATAACCCAAGTATACTGTTCTTGCCGCCTATAGCGACACTCGGGATTGTCTGATTCCCGCCCGAGGCTAAATCTGTTTCTATTCCTCTCTTCAAAATGTTCAATGCGGCATTCCAATCTCTATCTATGCTTAAATGACAAACGGGGCAGTCATGTTGTCTGTCTGATAGACTCTTCTTTACCCGATAGCCGCATCGGCTACAGTCTTGAGAGGTGTATTGAGGGTCTACTTTTCTTCCCCACCCACCGGCGCTTGCAGCCTTGTAGGTGAGCATCGCAACAAAAGTAGACCACTGTTGTTCGGCTATTGATCGTGCAAGATGGTGATTGCCCATCATCCCCTGCACGTTTAAGTTCTCCACATACCAGCAATTCGTGATCTTGATAAGTTCTGCGGTCATTTCGTGGAGCATATCATGCTCACGTTCTCTGACGCGCCGGTACTCTTTTGTAAGCATTATTTTACGTTTCTTGCGGGTATTAGGACCCCTCTTTGCCTTAGCTAAGCACTGTTGTAAGACGGTTAATCGCTCACGGTCTACTTCATGCTTGGTCCAGCGTTGGCCTGTTGATAATGTCACTCGTGCTTGAATGCCTACGTCTATTCCTATGGGCACCTGTGGGGTTGCGTTAACGTCAGGAAGTTCTGTGAGGAGATGAATAGCGACACGAAGAGGAGTTTTTATAATATATACTTTCTTAATGGCTCCTTCTATCTCTCCCTTGAATCTGAATCTGCCGATGCCTTTGATAGATAAAGTGTTCCATTTACTTGTATCGGAGGTTCGGATGCGTGGCGTATCAGTGGAAAATGACCTCACTCCCCTGTCCTTACCCTTAAAACGAGGAAAACCTGGCTTCTTGCCTGTCTTGACTCGGCGGAAAAAGGCTTTGAATGCTCTGTCTAATGTGAATAAACAGGAGCGCTGGCACTTGAGATCATATTGATTAAATTCTTGGTCTGCTCGAAGAAGTGTGAGACTCTTTTGCTGATCATACAAACCAATAGATTTGCCCGCTTTTATGTATGCTCCTATGCGTTCTTCTAGGGCGGCATTATACAGGTGTCTTTGCTGTTCTAAGAATGATTCTAAACGTTTATGCGTGCTGGCGCTGAGCTTCGCGGTATATGTTCGTGTTCGATGTTGCATAGTTTATTTATATATTATTTTATTTATTAGTTAGTTATTTTATTATTGTGGGTAACTAGATATGTAATTCTCTTTCCTTTCCCTCTCTCCTGGAGGTCTGTCCTGAGCGTAGCAGAGCGAAGGTGAAGGAAGCCTGTCGAAGGGCCGGGTGAGGGGCCGCCGGCTTGACTCGAATGGGGATGGGATTCTTGCATCCCCATCTTTAACATCTGGCTATAGCCCCTCACAGGAGCAAGTGAATGCCCGGGCATCGTTGAATATGAGCTTGCCCCTGCACCATCGGGTAACTGCGATGGTGTCGAGCCCAGCAACCCGAAGCGGTCGGTGCCAGCCCGTAGTTCGTGCTGAATGCAGGCCTTTTCGGTCGGCCAGTGACGGCGCAGGTCCCAGACATCGGCGTGCGGAGGATAGGGTTTGCGCTGCTGACACAGCCAGGCAAACGCCTGCTCTAAGACGGCGTCAGACGCCAGCGCGGACAGGACGTGCTGGTCTTTCATGACTTCACTGTATGAATTGGTTAGGGCGATGTACGATTCTGTGTAGCTCCCCGACCCCTGGATGCCGGATCGCGTCCGGCATGATGCAAGCACAGTGGCGCGGCTACCGTCTCGCGTAACACGCTCTAGGGTGAGGGGAGCTGGACGGGCCGCCCGCTTACAGCACCAGCTTGACCAAAGCAACGGTCAGGCCGACGATGCTGGCCGCCATCACCCACAACTGTCGATACAGCCGGGCTTCCAGACCCCCCAGGCAGGCTTCCAGACCCCCCAGGTCGGTCTTCAACTCCGCTCGCAATTCGGCCATATCCGCTTTGAGGTCGGCTTTGACTTGGGCGAGTTCGGCCCTGACCTCCGCCATATCCGTTTTGAGGTCGGCCTTGACCTCCGCGATTTCGGTTTTCAAAGCGACTTCCACTTGGTTCAGGTCGGCCTTGGTGGCGACATGCTCTGTCAGGGCATCGCCCACGGTCGTCACGACAGCTTCGGCTTGCGATTCATCGAAGCCGGCCTGCTGGAGCAGCTTGGCCGCTCTGAGCGTGTCGAAAGCCAGGGTGGTCATAGGGGGCATTCTGCGGCAAGCTGCGGACTGGGTCAAGAGCGAGAATCTTGGAGGGAGCGGGAAAATGCAAAGTGAGACACGACCCACAGTGCGGTGCGCCAGCGGGAGGTGGAGAGTCACCCGGCTACGGCGGGGGTTTGGTGGGCTGTGTCCTGCGGCGGTTCGAGGGGGAGGATCACTCGCATCTCGGTGAAGACGCCCTCCTCCGTGTCGAGTTGGATGGAACCGCCGTGGCGGGTGAGGATGTCTGTGATGAGCGACAGGCCAAGCCCTGTCCCCTCGCCCGGCTTCTTCGTAGTCACGAAGGGCTCGAAGATCCGTTCGCGCAGTGCCTGCGGAATACCGGGGCCGTTGTCGCGGATGTCGAACTCGGCGTGATCCTCCCGGCGGCGGCTGGCGATATGCAGTTCCGGCGCAAAGCCTCCGTCCGAGGTGTGGCGTTTTTCATCCAGGGCTTGGCAGGCATTCGTCACGAGATTGAGGAACGCCCGGCCGATATCCTGGGGAACAACCGTGAGCATACCCATTTCCGGGTCGAGATCCTGGGTCAGCGTCATATTGAAGTCTGTATTGTGGGCACGCACCGCGTGATAGGAAAGGTCCACGTATTGTTTCAGCAGGGCGTTCAGGTCGGTCTCCCGCCAATCTCCCGGTCCCCCGCGGGAATGTTCAAGCATGCTCCGTACAATGCCGTCGGCGCGCAGGCTATGCTCCTTGACCTTCTGGAGATTCAGCCTGAGGTCCGAGAGGATGGGAGGAATTTCTTCAGATAACTCGACCTCTCCGCTCTTCGCTTCCTCCATCACCTCCTCAATCTCATCAATCAGCTCGACAGACACCTCGGAGAAGTTGCTCACAAAGTTCAGCGGATTCTTGATTTCATGGGCCACACCGGCCGTGAGTTGGCCGAGCGAGGCGAGTTTTTGCTCGGCCACGATCTGTTCTTGCGCCTGCTTGAGATGTTCCAAGGTCTGCTCAAGGGTATGATTCTTCGCGTCCAGCTCTTCGGCCAGCTTCTCGACCAAGTTCAGCCGCTGCACTTCCAGGGCGTAGCGTCGGAACACTTCCAGGGCGTTGGCCATATCCGTCACTTCGTCATTGCCCCTGACCTCGACCGGTACCTCCAGGTCGCCGCCGGCCATGGAGCGCATGGCAGTGGCCAGCCCGACAAGGCGGCGGATCATATAGCGCCCCACAAACAACCAGCCGAGGAAGAGGGCGCCCGAGATGCTCAGGACGTTGAGGGCTCCGAGGATCAACCGCCCGGTCTGGGCGGCAGACTGGGCAGCGTTACTGGATTCGACAGCTTCGTCGTTGATCTCTGCTACCAGGGTATTGACCTCGGCCAGGAGCAGGGCAGAAGCCCCGCGGCCTTTTGCCAACGCGGCCTGTTCCTGCTCCTGACGAAGCAGGAGTTCTTCGCGCAGGGGAAGGATCCCTTCACCGGCTTCTCCCATCTGGGCCAGGCGCTCCAGGTCTGTGCCGAGAAGACTGTCCGGGGTTCGCGCTGACAGCCGCTCATAGGCGCGCCGGAAGTTTTGCACGGCGCTGCGAAAGCGCTCGCGTAGGGGCGGAAGCAGACCCCGGTCGGACAGGGCCAGGGCATTGCCCAGCAGGAGGACGGCGAGGTTGGCCTGGTGGTTCAAGGTCGTCAGGTCTCGGGAGTAGGTGAGCTCAGTTTCGGAAGCGCGCTCATTGATCGGGCTCGGCTGGTCTTGCAGGCGGCGGAGCCCCTCCACCAGATAGAATTCCTGGTCGTCAATCAGGGTCACGATGTTTTGCTCGATACGTCGGTTCGTCTCGGCGAGTTCCAGATTAAGTCCTTCCAGCGTCTGGGAGATGACAAGACGGCGGGCGGCCGATTGTTGGATGAGTTCCAGGTGGACGCTCAGTTCGGCGAGGTGGTTTTCGATCAGCCGGGTCTGATCGCCAAAAGCGGTCCGGGACGCAAGCGCATGGATGAGAGTGCTCAGGGCGGATTGTTCTCTGGCCAACTCTTCGGCCACTGTCCCGTGCTCCTGGAGCGAGGAGGCAGAGATGAGGCGGAGCGCCCCGTTCACCACAACAGAACTCTGGCGCGCCGCGTCCACCGCACTGCTCAGGTTCGGGATGCTGGACTCTGTCAGCCGGGAGCCGTGCTGGACAATCTGGTGAAAAGAGAAATAGGCCACCAAGCTGGCACTCAGGGTCAGCAGGACGCCGCCCAGCAGACCGATATAGAGTTGTGGCCCGATCCCGAGACGGAAGCCGCGTCTCTTTTCCGGTTCCACTCCTTCCGAAGGAGTGGAAGGGCGCAGGGCCAGTGCTTCTCCAGGGTCGGCGACGGGACGGTCGTCGTGGCTCATTACGGCACCATTTTCTGGACTGACTGAAAACGTCCCTGACTGTTGATGACGGTCAGATAGACTTGGTCGGAGCCCTGATTGTCAGCCGGACCATAGCGCAGCAGGACGCCGTCGAGGTCGATGGTCTCAGCCTTCCGGAGCGCGTCCAGAAATCCTGCCCGGGTCGGGTTGGGTCCGGCCAGACGGAGGCCCTCTGCCACCAGGCGGCCCGCCAGATAGCCTTCGAGTGACACGAAGCCGGGCGTACTCTCCGGGTCCACCACGGCCAGGGCGTGCTGGTAGTGGGCGACAACCGGGAGGCTGACGTCGGTGGGGAAGGGCACGACCTGGGTGACATAGACCCCAGCCCCGTCAGCACCGAGTTCTCGTGCCAGGGCCGAACTGCCGACAAAGGAGATATTGATGAAATACGGGTTGAAGTCGAGCCGCCGCGCCCAGCGGATCAGCGCGGCCGCGGGCTTGTAGGCACCGATGATGACAATTGCCTCGGGCCGGGAGCGGCGCAGGTCGAGCAACGCGACTTTGACCGCCTCGGTATTGCGCGGGTAGTCCGCTTCTGCGACGAGGGGTAGATTGTGGCGAGCGACAGCACGCCGTACGCCCGTTAGCCCGGCGCGTCCGTAGGAATCGTTCTGGTAGAGAATACCGATGCGCTGCACACCCAGGTCGGCAGTCAGACGGGTCACCATCTCTTCGGTTTCTTGATAGTACGAAGCCCGCATATTGAGCACATTGGGCCGGAGCTGGGCGTCGCGCAGGAACTCCGCCCCGGTAAAGGGCGCGATATAGGGAACACCGGCCTCGGTGGCAATCGGCTGGGCGGCCAGAGATGTCGGGGTCCCAACCGCACCGACCAGGGCGAAAACATGACGTTGGATGAGTGCACGGGTATTGGCAATTGCCGCCTCGGGCTCATAGGCATCGTCCAGGGAATCCAGGACGAGACGCCGGCCGTGTACCCCACCTTGCTGGTTGATCGCCTCGAAAGCGGCCAGCAGGCCGACACGCATCCCCTGGCCCAAGGCGCGAGCCGGTCCGCTCAGGGCTGCGGACTGGCCGAAGACAAGCTCTTCGGCACCGACCGTCTGCACGGCCTGCAACAGCACGCCGACCCAGGCAACGAGACCCAGGGTAGTGCGAAAAAGCGTTGAGGGAGAGAGCGTCATGTACTGCCGACAGTTGGGGAAGAAAGCGGGGCGGTGAAGCGCATCGCGATGCAGGTAATATCATCCGACTGCGGCGCACCTCCGGCAAAAGCGTGCACCTCATTGACGACCGCGGTCACGATTTCACGAGCAGGTACCTGCCCAAGGCCGGCAAGTTTTGCATCGAGGCGCTCTTCGCCAAACTCCTCTTCACGAGAGTTCTGGGCCTCGGTAATGCCGTCTGTGTACAGGAAAAGGGCATCTCCAGGGGCCAACTGGACCTCGCCGTTGCGATATTCGTGTCCAGGAACGATTCCGAGAACCAGATTCTCCGTGGCTGGGAGCACCTCGACCCGGGAATCGCTTCGCATCAAACGGGGCGGGTTATGCCCACCGTTGCTGTAACGGAAGACGCCGTCCCGCAGATCGAACACCCCATAGAAAAGGGTGATGAAAATACAGGTTTCGTTATCCTCGGCCAGCAGCTCGTTTACCCTGCTCAGGCAGTCGGCGGGTGACGGGGAGTCTCTGGCTGTCCCTTTGAGGAGGGTCCGCGCCATGAGCGTAAACAGCGCCGCCGGAATCCCCTTGCCCGAGACATCCGCGATGACCAGACCGATCAGTTCATCGCTCAGGGGGAAAAAATCGTAGAAGTCCCCGCCGACCTCTCGGGCCGGGATCATCAGTGCCTGGACATCGTGGGTTTCGCTGCTCGGGACCTCCTTGGGCAGGGCCGACATTTGCACCTGCTGGGCCACATCGAGTTCCCGCTTGAGGACGACGAGCCGGTCGCGCGCTTCCTGGGCGGCTTCCTGGGCGCGGATATGGTTGAGCGTCTTTTCGATCGTGATTTCGAGATCGTCAAAATTGATCGGTTTGGTCACAAAATCAAAGGCGCCTCGGTTCATGGCGGTGCGGATATTCACCATATCACCGTAGGCGGAAACGATGACCGCCTGGACGTCTGGGTTGGTGCCTTCGAGTTTGCTCAGCAGGACGAGCCCGTCCATCACGGGCATGTTGATATCCGAGAGTACCAAGTGAATGTCCGGGTTCTGGGCGAGCTTTTCGAGCGCTTCCTGGCCATTCCGAGCAAAAACGAAATCGAATTCGCCCTTGCGGATACGCCGACGGAATTTCTGGCGGATCAGCAGTTCAAGGTCTTCTTCGTCGTCTACCACGAGGAGTCGGACGGGTGCTGTCGTCAAGGTCTGGTCCCTCTCTATCGGAGTCGGTGTCTACAAGGCGGCCAGCGCCTCACTGCGGCGCCGGGAGATCGTCAGGATGTTCGTGAACCCGCTGATCTCAAAGACATGGGTGATGTGGTCGGCCAGCTCGCAAAATAGAGCCTTTCCCCCCTCCCTCTGTGCCCGGCGGGCTGTTACCAGCAGCACGCGCAAGCCCGCACTGCTGATGTAGTTCAGACCCGCAAAATCGAAGACGAGCGTCTTCTCGCCCGCATCGAGTTGCGCCTGAATGGCGCTTTCCAGGACTCCGACATTGCTCCCGTCGACCCGCCCCACCGGGCAGATGAGCACGGCCTTTTCCACTCGCTCGGTTTGCACGGACAGCGCATTTTCATTCGTCACTGGCTTGCCCTCCAATCCTGTTTTTCAGGGTCATACGACTACGCCCGTCGATGCGCTCATAGGCGCTGCTGTCGATCAGCTTCTTGACAAAGAAGATGCCGAGACCGCCGATAGGACGCTCCGCAAGGCCCAGACTGGTATCCGGCTCCGGGACCTCCTCAAAGGGGTTGTACGCCTCGCCGTTGTCCTCGATTTGCGCCACGACCGTGTCTTGGTCAACGAACAGGCAGAGTCGGAGCTCGGGTGCGGCAAGATCGGGCAGGGCATAGCAAACACTGTTCGTTACCAGTTCGTCCAGAACGAGGTTCAGGCGACTCTGAAGGTCCAGGCTGAGCGCGTGGGCAGTTCCGAATTCCTGGACAGCCTGGGCGAGCATAGGCAGGGCGGACAGGTCGGCGGCGAGGGAGATCTCGATTCTCTCACCGCTCGGTTGGGGTTCGCGGGGTGGCATCGGTTTCACCTTGATAGGCGCGGCCCGTCTGCCGGACATTCAGGAAGGGGCCTGCGCTTCGGTTGGATAATAGATATAGGTCCGCTCTAAAGCCTCATGAAAATTCCGACACACTATAACGAGATCGGCAAGGTCATACCAGCCGCCGCCGCCGACCGCCAGATTGACCATATGGTGGGAAAGGGCCGAATCCAGACGCCCGACGATTTCGTATGGCTCCACCGGTAGGCGTCCACGGGCCGGTGGGTCAATCGCCTCCAGGCTGCTCCGGACTTGGTTGACTGCGAAACGCAATGAATAGGACAACTCGGCATCGTACACCAGAAAGCCCAGCACCTTTTCTCTCCCGATCTGGGCACCGTGGAGCTGGCAGTAGGCTTCAAAGGCATTGCAGCCCCGAAGGAGGCCAGCCCAGTCACTGTCCTCCTCGGCCATGTCCCTGACGTTCGCCCAATGCGCCTCAAGGAGAGAGCCGACGAGTTGCGCCCGCTCAATGAATCGTCCGATGCGCATGAAGTGCCAGCCTGCGTCCCGGCGCGTGGAACTCGCGCACACCCCGTCGAAGAGTTGTACCGTCTCGACAATGTCGCGGTACAGCATAACGGGTTCCCTGGACCAGATGTCCACCAGGTTGGTGTCTCGTAAGCGCAGGTAGGCGCGGTTGAGGCTCGACCAAATCCCGTTGCTGATGGCGTCGCGTACCTGACGGGCGTTTTCACGCGCCGCGGTCAGGCAGAATACGATAGAGGTGGGATTCGTGGTATCGAAGGTCAGATAGTCGGTCAGGGTATAGCCGTCGGCGAAAAAGAAATCGTCCGCATCCTCCGGGCCGCCATAGATATCCGCGCCCGGGGGACGCGCATCCAGACTGCTGAAGAGCCGTCGCCAGCCATTGGCGATTTCCTGGACCGGGCTGGAGGGGAGATGTTCGAGCTGCAACCCAAGGAGACGTGCAGTGTGTTCCACTCGTTCCAGGTAGCGGTTCATCCAGTAGAGAGCATCTGCGACCCGGGCAAGTATCACGGCGCATCCTCCTCAATGATCCAGGCATCTTTGGAGCCACCACCTTGACTCGAATTCACTACCAGGCTGCCCTTGCGCAGGGCCACTCGGCACAGCCCGCCAGGCACTATCCTGGTTTCCTCCCCGTGCAGCACGAAGGGTCTGAGGTCGACGTGACGCGCCTCAAGCCGTCCGTCAATGAGGCACGGGGCGCGCGATAAGGCCAGGACGGGTTGAGAGATATAATTCTCGGGCCGGTCCCGGAGCTTGGCGGCAAAGGCTTCCCGTTCTTCCCGGCTGGCGTGGGGTCCCACCAACATGCCGTACCCGCCAGACTCGCCCACCGCCTTGACCACGAGGTTTTCAAGATGCGCAAGCGTATAGGCCAGCCCCTCGGGTTCCCGGCACAGAAAGGTTTCGACGTTGTCGAGAATCGGTTCCTGGTCGAGATAATAGCGGATCATGCGCGGCACATACGAATACACCGCCTTATCGTCCGCAACCCCTGTGCCGGGTGCGTTGGCCAAGGCGAGATTGCCGGCACGATAGACCTCAAACAGACCCGGCACGCCCAGGCAGGAATCCGGGCGGAAGGCTAGTGGGTCGATAAAGTCATCGTCGAGTCGCCGATAGAGGACGTCTACGGGGCGCAAGCCCTGGACAGTGCGCATATACAGCTGTGTTCCCCGCACGAGCAGGTCGTCACCCGTGACGAGTTCAATGCCCATCTCTCGTGCCAGAAAAGCATGTTCGTAGTACGCCGAGTTATACACGCCCGGTGTGAGCAGGGCGATGCTCGGCTCTTCTCCCTGCCGAGGCGAGAGGGAGCGCAGGACACGGAGGAGTTCCCGGCCGTAGTGGTCGACCGCCCGGACGTGGTAGCGACGAAAAACCCGCGGGAAGGAGCGCCGAATCGCCGCCCGGCAGGCGAGCATATACGACACCCCGGAAGGTACCCGGAGGTTGTCCTCCAGCACCATGAAGCCGTCGGCGGTCCGCACAATGTCGCTCCCGCACACCGACACATAGGCGCCGAGCGGTACCTGGACCCCCTCCATCTCGGGGCGGTAGTTCGGGCAGCCCTGCACGAGGTCGCGCGGTACGGTCCCATCGCCAAGGATATGCCCCTTGCCGTAGACATCGGCGAGAAAGAGGTTCAGCGCCTGGACGCGCTGAATAAGCCCGCGCTCAATATGCTCCCACTCTCGGGCGAGCACGAGGCGGGGGACGCAATCAATGGGAATGACCCGCTCGATAGACTCCTCATCCCCGTACACGGTGAAGGTGATGCCCTCGTGGAGAAATGAGCGGGTCACACGCTCCTGAAGTCGCGTGACCTCCTCTTGGGACATCCGCTCCATTTCGTCGATAAGGAGCCGGTAGTGAGGGCGGGGTTGCCCTTCGGACTCAAAGGTCTCGTCGAAAAAGTGGGCGTCAAGCTCGTAGTGCCCGAAGAGTGAGGGTGCCGGGTCGCCGTCTCGGCTATGCCGCGCTTCAGACAAATCGCGTGAGGCCATTGTGCGAATACCACCCTTTCTGCCAGAATCGGCAAGATAGTCGAGATTATCGTCAAGTTCGACCGAGCGATCAGGATAAACACTAACACCGGACCTTTCACTCTACAACTTTTTTCAGATGACCCTGACCGCTAGTACTGCCACGCTTCGTGAGCAAGCGATGCCTGATTCAGGACATCCCTGTGCAAGCGCCATTGCGGCAGCAGTTGATCCATTAACGTGCGAAACCGCTCATTGTGAGCCCGCTCTCTGAGGTGGACCATCTCATGTACCATGATGTACTCCAGGCAGGACACTGGTTTCTTCGCCAGTTCAAGATTCAGCCAGATTCGGCGAGCGTCTCTATTGCACGAACCCCAGCGGGTCTTCATCTTCCTGATTCGCAAATCTTCGACCGTCACGCCTACTTTCCGCTCCCATGTGGCAAGGAGTGGCAGTAACTGGTTGCGGAGCTGGCGACGGTACCATTGATGGAGCACTGCCTCCCGGGTGTCTCGATTATCACCCGGACGGGTGCGTAGCTCCATTGTCGTGTTGTTGAGCAGACGAACAGTCGGCCGGCCATCATATTCAAGCACTTTGAGACGGTAGCGCCGGCCCTTAAAGTAATGGCTTTCACCGGTCACGAACTCCCGCTGGGATTGGCGCTCCTGCTGCTCAAATCCAGTCTGCTTCCGACGAATCCATCCCAGGCGCGAGACAACCACCAGCCGCACAGCCTCATTGTCAAGGCGCAGCGGCGCGGCTACCCGGACCCGACCGCTAGGCGGGTAGACCCCTATGTGGAGATTCTTAATGGCCTTGTGGACGACCTCAACCGATATTCCTCGGATGTCGAGGCAGTAGCTTTTGACGTGAGTCGTCACGAGTAATTACGCTGGGCCTTCACGATTTCAAAGATCGTATCAACTAGGCCTGCATTGGTGCCGAGTATGGACGCGGTGGCGTTACGAACTTCCTTCTCCTTGAACTTGTTTCCTTTCCAGTCCGCTTTCTTCACCCTCCGTATGGCTGCGTCCAGGGCCACGGCAACCGTTTCAGCCACGTCGGCAGCGCTCTCGGCTACGACATGTTGCTTCATCGGTCGTTTCAGACCCGGTATGTCCTTCAAGTTGTCGTACAATGCACGCAGAGCACCGCTGTTAATGGTGAGGGGGTACTGCCCGCTCTCCTGTCGGCTCACTTGCTTCGTCAACTCGACAATCTCGACAAGGTATGCCTTGTAGTCCAGCGCTTCCTCTCTGTGCTTGTGGATCAGGGCATCCAGCAGCTCTGACATCTTATCGTAGTATTTGGGATTGACCGCCCTCTCGTCGATGATGAGGCGACGGACGTTATTTTCAATCGTCTCGGCCATTGCGTCACGGTTCTCACGCAGCCCTTTTGGCAGCGCCTCGATGGCCGCTTCACCGCGCTCGACAATCAGTTGTACGAGCGTCAGATCGTCGAATGTCGAGAGCTGCTCGCTGTCCTCGGCCCGAATGTACGTGTCGAGCAGGTGGCGCATGGCCGGCTCGTACATTTTCATATCGATATAATCGCCGCTGGCAAGCTTGACCTCCTGGCGCACCTTCTCATAGTAGTCCACTTCAGCTTTGATCTCCCGCGCCTCGACATCGGAGTAGCCAGATTCACGCATCTCGTTGGCCAGATTGGTATAGGCGCGCAGGAACGCCGCGGTCAGCTTGTAGAGTGCCACACGCTTCGGCTCGCTGTCTTTGAGTTGCTGGGCGTTGCCGCTCTCGGCGGCGCAAAAGAAGCGTAGATAGGTCGCCGTGTCGTATGGCGGCTCGACCGCCTCGCACAGTGCCTTGACCGCCTCGCGTGTCTCCTCCAACCGCTCCCGGCCCTGCTGGAGTCGATCCTTCAGTAAATCCTTTACGTCGTCCTTGTCGTAACCGTCAAAAGCCTCACCGGTATAGTCCTTGATAGACTGCTCCAACGACCGGAACAGGTCCTTGTAGTCGATGATATAGCCGTACTCCTTGTCCTCGCCGTTGAGGCGGTTGACCCGGCAAATGGCCTGGAACAGGCCGTGGTCCTGCATCTGCTTGTCGATGTACAGATAGGTCGCCGGCGGCGCGTCAAAACCGGTCAGCAGTTTATCGACCACGATCAGCAGCTTCATCTGCCCCGGCTCATTGACAAAGCGTTTCTTCACCTCCCGCTCGAATTGCTCGACCTTGTGCATCGCGGTGTCCGCGGGCTCGTTGAAGTGTGCCGCCAGCATCTCTCGGTAGATGTCGTACTGGCGCAGCTTCTCGGTGAGCCCTTCACCACTCTCTTCACCCTTGATGTCTGCCGGGGCCGGTTTGTAGGAAGTCACGATGGCACATTTGCTGGCGAGGTCGGTCTGCTCAAACAGATCAAAGAAGCGACAGGCCGAGTGGATGCTGTCCGAGACAAGCATTGCGTTGCCGTGGCCGCTCTTCAGACGGTCGCGCGTCTCCATATCGAATTGAATATCTGCGACGATCTTCGCCAGCCGGTCCTGCGAACTCAGCACCTTCTGCATCGTGCCCCAGCGCTGTTTGAGCTGGGCCTTGGCGACGTCGGTCAGCCCCTGGGTCTTGCTCTCAAACCACTGATCGATCTTGGCCTGCGAGGTGACGTGCTGGTCGATATCCCGCGCCTCATAGCGCAGATCGAGCACGACACCGTCGCCTGCCGCCTCGTCGTACTTGTAGGTGTCGATGTACGGCCCGAATATCTCGATGCTCCGGCTCTTATCCGCCTTGAGCAGCGGCGTTCCGGTGAAGCCGATCAAGGTCGCCTCCGGCAGGAGCGCTTTCATTGCCTGGTGGAGCTTGCCGGATTGGGTACGGTGGCACTCGTCTACAAAGACAAAGATGGTACCCTTGGCGCGGAAGTCTGTGGGCAGACTCTGTCTGATCCCCTCGACATAGGTGTCGATATCCGCTTCGCTCATCCCCTCTGAGGCGCCGAATTTATGGATCAGCGAGCCGACCAGCCACTCGTCGCCAGCGTTGAGCACCTGTACCAGGTCGGCGCCGCTCTGCGTGCGGTAGATGTTCTCGCCAACGCCTTTGAAGACTTTTTCGATTTGTTCGTCCAGTTCGGTGCGGTCGGTGATGAGCAGGACGCGGGCGTCGGTGACGTTTTCACGAATCCACTTCGCCAGCCAGACCATGGTCAGGCTTTTGCCGCTGCCTTGGGTGTGCCAGATGATGCCGCCCTCCCGGCGCTGCACGAAGGCTTGGGCCTTCCGCACGCCGAAGTACTGGTTATGGCGGCAGGTTTTTTTGACGCCCGCGTCGAAGACGATGAAGTCGTGGACGATCTCAAGCAGACGCTCCTTACCGCAGAGTTGGCTCAGCTCCCGGAGCAGCGGGTTGTCGCCCGCGTCTGGATGTACATCGGTTTCTTTCCAGCGCAGCCAGTATTTCTCTGGCGTCTTGATCATGCCGTAGCGCAGCCCTTCGGTGTCGTTGCCGGCCATCACGAGTTGGAGGGTGGTGAAGAACGGCTGGATGAACTCCGGCTTCTGGTTGTCAAGATTCTGGCGGATGCCCTCGGTCACCGAGACGGTCGAGCGCTTCAGCTCCAGCACGCCCAGGGCGATGCCGTTGACGTACAGCACGAGGTCGGGCCGCTTTGTATTCTGGGCGACGACCGTCACTTCTTCGGCAATGGCGAAGTCGTTGTTGCCGGGGTTTGCCCAATCAATCAGCCAGACGGTGGTGTGCTGCTCGCCAATGTCTGGCTGGACCTTCACCCCGTAGCGGAGCAGGCTGTAGACCGCACGGTTGGCGTCGTAGAGTGTCGTGCTGCCGCCGAGTGTGGCGGCCTTGTTCAGCTCGCGCAGGACCTTGGTGATGATGCCATCGTGGTGCCCTTGGCGCTTGAGCCAGCCGGTCAGCAACGCTGGCTCGATGTTACGGTTGTTGGGACGGTCCTGCCAATCGCCGAGGTAGGCGTAGCCGAGGGCATCGCGGAAGAACGCGACCACGCGCTGCTGAGTGAAGATTTCCCGCTGGCCGACCGTGCTCATGGTTTCTCTGGCTCGGGCTTGACGCGCATGGCTACAGGCTCGCTTCCTGTCCGTCAGGCTCGCCGTCTCAAACCTCTTGTTCTGCCACGCTCACGCCTGACGAGTGTGACGATCTCCTGCGTAGAGATATTCGCGGAGACAGACGGAACATCCAGGGGCGATGCGGGCGTTCGCTCCGGCACCAACGCATAGGTCCTGCCGTCTCTTCGACGGATGAATACTTTACCCCTTGATTCGGCTTCGTCGAGCACGCTGGACAGTTTCTGTCTAGCTTCTGAGTATGAATAGATTTCCACCCTACCCCTCCAGATTTACGAGCTCGATACCGAGCCCTTTCGCAGCGCGGCTCAGTGACCGGTCTAGGGTCAACAAGGGCGCACGGTACCGCGCGGCGCAATCCAAAAAGTACGCGTCGTAGGCATAGGTGTTTACTTTTGCCGCTATAGCTACAACGTTCGCCATGTCGATATCCACATAGCGCACCGGGACACTGTCGAAAATTTCCAGACCTCTTTGGGCGTCGGCAACTTCAATCCGGTGCTGCTTCATCATCGCCGTGAAAGCATTACCGACTTCCCAGGGGATAGAACCGGGGCCGATAAGCGTCTGACCCGATGTCACTGAGACAATTGCGTCCCGCTCAGGTTCGCCTACGATCACCGCGATAAGCGCCGACGTGTCGACCACAATGTCCAATGCCGCCTCTCCTGGACTTGATGAATTGTACAATTGTCTATGCCAAAATCAAGCGGCTAAGATAAGAATTTCCGGCTAGCAGACTGCGCTCACTGCTCCCAGACGGTGGTGTGCTGCTCGCCAATGTCCGGCCGGACCTTCACCCCGTAGCGGAGCAGGCTGTAGACCGCACGGTTGGCATCATAGAGGGTCTTACTGCCGCCGAGTGCAGCGGCCTTGTTCAGTTCGTGCAGGACCTCGGTGATGATACCATCGTGGTGCCCTTGGCGCTTGAGCCAGTCGGTCAGTAAATCCGGATCAATGTTGCGGTTGTTGGGACGGTCCTGCCAATCGCCGAGATAAGCGTAGCCGAGGGCATCACGGAAGAACGCGACCACGCGCTGCTGGGTGAAGATTTCCCGCTGGCCGACCGTGCTCATTGATCAGCTTGCTTCTTAGAATTGGTCTCGTAGAGCGTTTCGGTGATAGCACCACGGAAAAGTTCCTCATTGAGGAATTGTAAGAGTTTCTTCGCCGCGGCTTTATCAGACGGAAAGACTATTTTGTCATTCAAAATGTGAACCGAGACATCATACCCATTGGAACGCGACTGAATTTCTTGAGCAGAATAGTTGTCGAGAACGTCAGAGTCCTTGAGCAGGGCGAACCGTTTACGGAACCACTGGTTGGCACCAGTCGCTATTGCGTTGGAGTCTTCTGGCGCGAGAAGCTCGTGATCCAGTACCACCAGAATCTCTTGTTCTGACGCCTCCTTATAGAAGTCAGATAGCGGCAGGAAGGTGTTGACAGTACGAAAGTTCCAAAATAGCAGCTTACTTTCGGCGGGTTTGTATATCGCGCTCAGCTTCTTGTCGAGTGTCAGGCCGGGGTGTTCTATGCTCTCGTAGGTGTTGTTCTTCAGGAATAGAGCCCGCCTCGGTTGGATTATGCGAGACCTATCGAAGTTCTGGAACAGCACCAATTCCTCGCCTTGCTCGTTTTGCGCAACACCTACGATACCCTTAATAGAGTCAATCAATCTGGCGGCGCGATAACTGCTGAATTCATCAATATCCGAGATGGTCTGGCTGTCTTTGTCCGCTAGCCAAATGGGTAGGTCGTAGTCTACTAAGCGAAAACACTCATTCTCCGCTGGTTGATAACTGGCGTCGAAATTGACCTCATGTCTTTCATCGATAAATGTGTCGTACTGGACTTGCCAGTCCTCTGCGAGGCTATTCTGTAGCGTTTGAAGCAAAGGGATTCGTAGCAGTTGTGTTTGGGCACCTTGTTTGATGATTGCCGTAAGATGGAAATTCTCAAGCATCGGAGTCTCCCGTGTGTAGATGTACATCCCAAGCCAGGCGTACCGTTTGTAATTTTTTCCCAGGCCGTCGTAGATTTTTCTTGCTTATCAGAAGAGTGGACATTCCATGATGATTCTTTACGGCATAGAAACGATAACAAAATACACGCATAACTGGATTGAAATGAAATGCGCCGACATGGGCAATAGCTAGAATAATAATCGTTAAAATGTACGCGCTCGTGAGCCACTGGCTGGCAAACGTCACGTTTTCTGATCTGACGAACGGCAGGAGATAGATAAACAAGAACGCCAGCAGTTCCTGATCTTTGCGTTCAAATTCTTTGATATGAAATATGTGCTTCTCCAGGTTAGCCGCAGCATATCTCAAGAGTAGCCAGCAGAGCGCCATCAGAAGAAAGGCTGCTAGCAGCCACCAGATATAACTTGTCCAAGGCTCGCAATGCTCGAATTGATTGACGGCCACGGCAATCAACACGGGAGACAAGGACGTTGATACCAAAAGACATTTGGCGACGATGTTCAGCATTTCGAGGCTTCCACGGTGGAAGGAGATTTGACCAACCGCACCCGTCCCGTAAGAAGCTGCTGCATCATACCCTGCTTGATAGCGCGAGTTTTGTCTCGGTGGCGCTCCAGTGCGGCAATTTCGATATTCATATCCAAGAGGACGGCAGCAATGGCGGTTTGTTCCTCAACTGGCGGGAGACTGATTTGTACCTGAGCCAAGTTACTGGCGCTGATGTGAACAACCGCGTCGCCTTGACCCATACGAGCTTTTTGTATCGCCACCGCTCGATAGTTCATCAGATGACCGAGATAGATTGAGTCCTGTCCGACCGGTGTCAATACTACAATATCGCCGCCTGCATAGGCTTGTTCTTCCCCAACATAGGCTGCACCACGCCCGATCTCCTCCGCCGTCTCGCCTGAACCTGCGAAGAGCAGGTCACCTGCCTTAATCGGTAGCGCTGTCGAGGCAACAGCCGGAGGTATTCGCGTCGCTAGGTTGAATACGTATTCCTCGTATCGCGTGTATAGCTCCCCGTACCGGACACACGGGAGGCCAGAGTCAGAGATATCCTCCCGTGTGATTCCACGACCCTTTGAGTAGCCGCAGGTCGGTGAAGCATGCCAGCAGGTCTTCTGACAGGATGCGGATGATGTTTTTGGGATTGGCCTCTGTCTCAAGTCCTATGAGAGTGGGTTCGTGAGCGTTGCGCCACGCGTTGAAGATGGCCGCGACCTGTTGCTCGTAAGATTTGAACTCGGCGTGGCCGAGGATAGTGGCTTTTATCTGTTGCGTCTCGGAGCGCGCTTCACTGTAGCCGGCTCGACCGTTGTCTACGAACAGATCGTGGCGCAGGGATGGAAAGACAGACCAGTAGGTGTCGAGCGCGTCAATGTCACGGTTGGGAATGCCGCCGTGCAGGTGCGCGTCGAGGTCGTGCAGGTCTTCGGGGTCGCTGGAGTCAACGTAGCGCGGGATGTTGAGATTGCAGTCGTTGGCGGGGCTGGCGATCTCGTCCACCGGTACCATGCGAGAGTAGCGCGGCAATTCGGTCTGCTTAGTGAACACATCCACGATCTGGTGGATGTCCTGGGCGCGCAGACGGTTTTTGTTGCCGTCCTTGAGGAAGCCCTTGCTCGCGTCGATCATGAAAATGCCAGCGCGGGAGCGGGCGTTCTCCTTGTCGATAACCAGGATGCAGGCGGAGATGCTGGTGCCGTAGAAGAGATTGGCGGGCAGGCCGATGATGCCCTTGATGAGGCGGCGCTGGATGAGCTTCCTGCGGATATCGGTCTCCTTGTTGCCGCGAAACAGGACACCGTGGGGCAGGATGATCGCGCCCTTGCCTGTGCTTTTGAGTGATGTGATGAGGTGCAGAAGAAAGGCGTAATCACCATTCTTGGCCGGGGGGATGCCGTCCTCGAAGCGCTTGTATTTATCGTTGGCCGGATCAAGACCGCTGGACTAGGCTTTGGCCGAGAACGGAGGATTGGCGACGGCAAAGTCGAACGTCTTGAGGCTGTCGGTGCTGTTCGCGAAGTACGGGGCAGCCAGGGTGTTGCCCTGCCATACTTCGGCGGTTTCGTGGCTGTGCAGGATCATGTTCATGCGCGCCAGTGCCCAGGTGGCATTGTCCATCTCCTGGCCGTAGATGCTGATGCTATGCGGTGCCTCGTCCGCGGCTTTGAGCAATAACGAGCATGAACCACAGGTGGGATCGTAGATGGTCTGGTCCGGGCGGGTGTCGGCGCCGATACCGACCACCTGCGCCATGACGCGCGAGACCTCGGCCGGGGTGTAGAACTGCCCCTTGCTCTTCCCGGACTCGGTGGCGAAGTGCCGCATCAGGTACTCGTAGGCGTCGCCCAGCAGATCGTCGCCCTCGGCCCGGTTGGCGCGGAAGTCAAGCGCCTCAAAGATGGCGACCAGCTTGGAGAGTCGGTCCTGCATTTCTTTGCCGGCGCCCAGCTTGCTCTCGTCATTGAAATCGGCTTGGTCGATGACCCCCTCAGGGCCGTTTGCCCGAGCAAGCTGGCTGATGATTGTGTTGATCTTGTCGCCAATCTCCTTGTCACCCTTGAGCTTCACCATGTCGGCAAAACTGCCTCCGGCGGGTACGTCGAGAAGCGTATCGGGCTTGTCCGACACATACTTCATGAACAGCAGCGTCAGGATGTAATCCTTGTATTGCGAGGCATCCATACCGCCACGCAACTCGTCGCAACTCTGCCAGAGTGAGGAGTAGAGTTGCGATTTCTTCAGGGCCATGCGCCAGCGCCTCTTCTTTTCGTCCGCGCGAGAACAACCTGGGGAAGGCTGCTGTGTGAAAAATAGACCTCGGCGGGCTGACTCCCCATCACACCCCCTCAAAGATTCCTCGCTTCGTGAAACGCGCTAGCGAAACAGGTCGGTGTCCGCTGGTCGTTTCAGGGATTCGCTCCCGACCTCGGCTGGTTTGAAACGATAGCCGCGTATCAGAACGGCCGGCATGGCGGCACTTTTTTCCATCAGCAGGCCGGCGGCCGCGGCGAGTTCGTCAGCCACGGCAATGACCGTATGATGCAGTTCACGCCCCTGGAGGTCTTCCTCTCCGCGCTGGTCGTCGAGCGGGTCAAGGCCGGAAACGCCGAGCGCGAATTCGACCAAGCCGTCACGCCACGGCCGGCCAAACGTGTCGGTAATAATCACGCCCATGGAGATGCGACGCTGCTGCTCGATGGCCAGCCGTAGATGCCGGGCTGAAGCGTCCGGGTCTTTGGGCAGGAGAATGACGACGTCGTCGGCAATGGTGTTGGAGGCGTCAACGCCGGAGTTGGCGCATACCCAGCCGTGTTTACTCTCGGTGATGACCACGCCGTTCTTCATGCGGACAATCCGACTACTCTCGGTCAGTACCACCTCGACCATGCGCGGGTCTTTCTCCCACATGTCCGCAATTTGTGTGGCAAACGGCGATGGCGTGACGGTCCGCAGGTCAACGACCGCGCCCTCGGCCTTGGAGACGATCTTTTGACACAGGACCAGAATGTCTCCATCCTTGAGGCCGACTTTGGCCTCATCAATGGCCTTGAGCAAGAGGGCGGGCAGATCATCACCGGGCTTGATCTGAGGAACGCCGGGAATGGGAATAATGGCAATCGTACTCATGCGAGGTCCTCAAACATCCGTGTGACGCGCGACTTATGACAGAGATTAGGAGCGTTTCTGATGGGCAAACTCAATAACCGTTCGTGCCAGCGCAACTGATTTGTCCATATCACTCATGACGGTATCGGTGACAATAACAGCCATCCCCATTTTTTCCAGGCGTTCACGTGGAGTTGGGTCGTGTTCCATATCTTGTTGATCAAGGACAAAGGTATCCACAAAATCTTGATACAGCTTGGCGACTCCAACCGACGAGACTTCGATGCCCAAGCCTGCAAGCATCCGGTCGGCTGGTCCTTTGATGGGCTTCCCTGCGACCAGAGGACTGATCGCGACCACGGGAGCGGCGGTTGCTCGAAGAGCCTGACGCACGCCCGGTAAGGAAAGAATGGGGCCGATACTGACAATGGGGTTGCTCGGCGGGAGAATAACTAGGTCGGCGCCGTGAATGGCCTCGACGACGCCAGGTGCGGCCTGGGCCGTTTCCATGCCGTTGAATTCCACTTTCGAGACGTGGCCCTCGCTGCGCTGTTTCACGAAATATTCCTGAAAGGGCAGGGCACCTGCCTTGGTATGCACAACGGTCCGAACGCGCTCATTGCTCATGGGCAGCACATTTGTTTCAACGCCCCACTGCCGCGCAATGGCGGCGGTTGCCTGGCTGAGGGTCTGCCCCTGGCGTAGTGCTTGGGTCCGAAACAGGTGAGTTGCCAGATCGGCATCACCCAAGCCAAACCAGGTATCGGCATAATAGCGCCTGAGCGCCTCAAGGCAGCGATGGGTCTCCTGGGGCAAGCCCCAGCCTTTTTCAGGGTCAACGGCATTGGCGAGGGTATAAGTCACCGTATCCAGGTCAGGAGAAACCGACAGACCAAAGAATTCTTCGTCATCGCCGGTATTGACGATCACATTCAGATTTGTCTCCGGCACAACCCGCACGACCCCACGCAGGAGGCGCGCAGCGCCCACACCGCCGGCCAGGGCGGTGATGCGTAAGGAGGTCAGGCTAGACACGGTCGAACGGGCGGAGGGCGTCCCTCCGCTGCCAGATTAGTGTGCGGTTTCGTGTTTGTCCCGCTCGAATGGATGAACGTAACGGAACTGGTCTGAGGCGGCGAGCTTCCGATAGGAGCCGAATTGCTCGTCGGCATTTTCGACCATATCCAGGGGACTGACTTTGTCGTCGGTTCCGTTAAAGACTGTCCGCAGCTTATAGGTGGTCGAACGCTCGGCCGGGGTGCGGCCCACGTCGCGGATCAGACGCCGCAACTCTTTGGGTGGAACCAACTGGCCGTACTGCGCGCCGGCTGAGGTCGAAATGCTCTCGTTGATCAGCGTTCCCCCAAGATCGTTCGCCCCCACCGTCAGCAAGTATTGCGACAGCTTGGGGCCCTCTTTGACCCAGGAGGACTGAATATTACGGAATGTTGGACCCAGCATCAGCCGGGCAATCGCGTGCATCTTAATGACCTCCACACCGGTTGCTCCCTCGCGGACGCCTTTGACGAGTTTGCGCTGATACATGGGCGCTTCCTGGTGGATGAGCGACAGCGGCACAAATTCGGTAAACCCGCCGGTCTCCTTTTGCATGTCGCGCAACAGGTTCATATGTTTGACCCAATGTTCTTGTGTCTCGATATGGCCATACATAATGGTTGAGGTGGTCGGGATACCGAGACTATGCGCCGAGGTAATGACCTCGATCCACTGTTTGGTCGAAATGCGACCTGGGGCGATGATATCGCGGATGTCTTGGTCCAGAATTTCCGCCGAGGTCCCGGGCAGGGTATCCAAGCCCGCGTTTTTGAGTTCTCGCACATACTCGAGAATGGAAACCCCCGAGCGTAGCGATCCGTACAAGACTTCTTCGGGCGAAAACGCGTGGATATGGAGGTCCGGGAATGCCTTTTTCACGGCTCGGGTCAGGTCGATATAGAGGCTGCCGTTCATTTTGGGTGGCAGGCCGGCTTGCATGCAGACTTCGGTTGCGCCCATGTCAACCGCTTCTTGGGCCCGCCGAACGATCTCCTCTTCGGGCAGGAAATAGCCTTCTTCCTCGCGGTACTCCCGGCTGAACGCGCAGAACGTGCAGTGCTTAATGCACACATTGGTGAAGTTGATATTCCGGTTGACAACATAGGTCACCACCTCACCGACCTGGCGGCGACGCATTTCATCGGCGACCAGGCAGACGGCGTGAAAGTCGATGCCATTGGTCTGGCAGAGCTGGAGGCCGTCCTGCCAGGAGAGTTCTTCATCCTCCAGAGCACGATACAGGATGGTGCGAATCTGCGGGTCAATGTGATTGAGAATGCCGGCAAGGTGATCGGTTGCCACGGCTGGGTCTCCTTACGCTCGAAGATTTGAGGGTTTATGCTTGCCCTCAGATGCGAAAATCATGCCGTCACTTCGGCTTGTAACTCGCGTGTACGCGGCTGTAGGGCCGGCAAGAGGAAGCCCGGACGGTCTATATACTCTTCATAAATGGCCAGACGCTCCCGTAAGGTAAAACCGGCGTCCGCGCACGTCTGGGCTAATAAATTGAGATGCGGCCAGGCGGCCTCCGGATTGACATAATCTATCGAAACCGGCGAAATACCGCCCCAGTCGTTAATCCCTGAACGCAACAGCAGCCGGTGGTCGTGCGGACTGAGATTGGGCGGGGCCTGTACATTCATGTGTCCGCCCAAGAGCAGCCGCGCAACAGCAACCGTTCGGGCCATTTCATAGCTTTCCGGCTCAGGCGCATCGGCCATTCGAGTATGCGGCTTGGCACGGAAATTCTGCACGATCACTTCTTGAATATGGCCGTATTCTTCGTGCAGGTTCCGAATCGCGAGCAAACTGTCCACCACTTCTTCGCGCGTTTCGCCGATACCAATGAGAATGCCGGTGGTAAACGGGATCTCCAGCTCGCCGGCCTCGCGAATCATTTTGACGCGGACTTCGGGCCGCTTGTCGGGCGCGGAAAAGTGCGCCATGCCGCGCTCGCATAGCCGTGGGCTGATGTTTTCCAACATGAGGCCAAGGCTGACATTGACGTCTTTGAGCCATTTCATCTCGTCATAGCTCAGCACACCCGCATTGGTGTGGGGCAGGATGCCGTGGGACAGGGCGATTTCACACGCCTGATAGACGTAGGCTGTTGTCGTGGTGTGGCCAAAGCCTGCCAGGGTTTCTCGATAGCTCCGAAAGGCTTTTTCGGGCTTATCCCCCAGGCACATGAGGGCCTCTTTGCAGCCCTGTTTTTGGGCACGCTCCAACCAGTTCCGAATGTCCTCCGGACTCATCGTCCAGGCGTCCGGGTCTCGGGGGTCCTTGCGAAAGGTACAGTACGAGCACCGGTCCCGACACAGATTGGTGACGGGCAGAAAGACTTTCCGGGAATAGGTCACCGTCCGGCCTTTGTGACGGTCGCGTAAGGCTCCCGCCGCCTCCAGGAGGGCGGGAAAGTCTTCCGCAGAGCAGTTGATGAGCTGGTATCCGTCCTCCGCGGACAAAGCGGTATCCGAAAGCGCGTTGTCTAATATCACCGAAATGTGAGATTGCACCCGATATCCCCCATGCTGAAATGCCACTGCGACACTAGTAGAGCGGGGGGGTAATGTCAACTGGGGAATCGGGGAAATATCACTTTTCAGTGACATTGGAAGAGGGACGGGATGAGGAGAAGGTGAGACTCTACCCGCGCTCTGCCGAGGACGACACCCAACGCGGCTGCCGATAGCGCTGGCGACGAATCGCCATGATCGTACACAGCACGCCGATGCACAGCATGAGCCAGCCGATGTTCTGCAGCACGTGATAGAAGTCAAGCTTCGCCTGGTTGAGAGCGCGCCGGCTCCAGGCTTCACTCGAGAAGTGGTACAGTCTGGTGTTCTTCCCGAACGTTGGCTCGGCCGCGACAGGAGAGGGTGGGCGGGCCAGGGCGCTCTGATATTCCCGGACTTTGAAGTGGGCCACCAGCGTGTTGCCCAAACCAAGAGCGACCAGGGTGAGGCCGGTAACGAAAAAGGTATTGCGAAACAACGCAGAGAGAGTACGCATGGCGGATACACTCGCGCTACCACCTGAGGAAAAGAGGGTCAAGAGAGTATATGTTTCCGAAAACAGGGCGTCGCCCCGTGCGGTGTGTTAAAGACAAAGGGAAAGCGTAGGCATGGATACTTGTGACAGGAGGAGATCCGAGACACGACGTACCAGTATTCAATGCGTACATCTGGGTCTGACCGCCTATGCTCAGGTGCTTCAGACGCAACGAGGCTGGCACGCCCGGTGTGTTGCCCGACGGACAAACGCTCTTTTGTTGACCCAACACCGGCCCGTGATCACGCTTGGCTACCGCCGGCCGGGTGAGCAGATCAAGCTTTCGGACGGCCAGCTGCGGGAGAGAGGGCTGAGCGTCGAGTATGCAGAGCGGGGTGGGGGCGCAACCTATCATGCCCCGGGTCAGCTTGTTGTGTATCCGGTTTTTTCTTCCCTGTTACAGAAATACGGGGTCCGACGTTTTATTACACAGCTTGAGGAGGTCATACGACAGACCTGTCTCCGCTTCGGCGTCCTCACGAGCCGTCAGTCTGGATATCCCGGGGTCTGGGTGGGTGAGAAAAAAATTGGTGCCGTCGGTATTGCGGTCCGGCGGCGTGTCTCTTTGCACGGCTTTGCGCTCAACGTTGACCTTGATCTACGGCCGTTTGCGGACATTGTGCCCTGTGGCCTTGCCGATAGGGGAGTGACCAGCTTACAACAAGAGTGCGCGCTGCCCATCGCTTTTCCCGATGTGGAGCAGGCGGTCATTGAGAATGTCGCCTCGATTTTTGAGGCACGCATGGAGGGTGTGAGAGATGGGAAATCTCCTGAACGATAAACAAGACCATATCCGGTGGCTGACGTTGAATCGGCCCGCGCGTCGCAACGCGCTTGATCGCGATACCATTTATGCCCTGAAGGCGGCGTTGGCCGAAAGCGCGCGTGACGCCGATACCCGTCTGGTTGTGTTGACCGGGGCGGGCGGTGCGTTTTCCTCCGGCGCGGACTTGCTGGCCGCTCCCTCACAGCCGACGACCCCCGGAGAAGAACTGACCGAAGACGGCTTTAACGCCGTGATTCGGATGATCTGGAATCTGTCCCAACCGGTGATTGCCGCGGTTGACGGGGTTGCTACCGGATATGGCTGCTCATTGGCCTTGGCCGCTGACATCCGTCTGGCTTCACCTGCGGCACGCTTTTCCTTGATTTTTGTGAAACGTGGGCTGACGATTGACGGTGGGGCCAGCTATTTTCTGCCCCGCCTGGCGGGCCTGCGCGGTATGGAGATGGCTCTCACCGGAGAGATGGTCGATGCGACGGAAGCGGCCACTCTGGGCTTGGTCAACCGTATCCTTACCGGAGAGAATTTCCGAGAGCAGGTTGCAGCCTATGCCTCTCGTCTGGCACAGAACGCTCCCCTGGCACTCGCCACGATCAAAGCGTCCATACATAACGCGTTGGGTGCCGGCCTGGGAGATGTATTGAGCGCTGAAATGGCGGAGCAGCGAAAACTGCTCCAGACCGAAGATGTCAAAGAAGGGATTCGCGCGTTTCGTGAAAAACGCGACCCGGTCTACACGGGACGATAAGGAGGCGCTGTGGCAGAGCGATCCGGCCGATTGTGTATCATTGGTGATATCCATGCCTGTCCGGCGGAGCTTGAGACCCTGCTCTCCGCGCTGGCATTACAGCCCGAAGATCATCTGGTGTGCCTGGGCGACTATGTTGACCGCGGGCCCGATGCCAAGGCCGTTGTTGATCTGCTCTTAGGGATACAGACGGCTGCGGTTTGTCGCTGCACGTTCCTCAAGGGTAATCACGAAGATATGTTCCTCGACTTTTTGGGCTATGACGGCTTGTACGGTCAGTCCTTCCTGATGAACGGCGGACAACAAACCCTCGCCAGCTATCGGTGCGATCCATGGACTCCGGGCCGCGAGGTTGCGGCACTCATGCCCGCCGCCCATCGAGAGTTTTTTCTGAATCTTCAGCTCTATCTGCCAGCCGAGGCCGTTTTATGTGTGCACGCCGGGATCAATCCAGGTTACCGCTTGGAGGACCAGATGGCGGAAGACCTGCTGTGGATTCGCGAGGCTTTTTTTGCCCACCCGCACGACCTACCGTATACCGTGGTCTTCGGGCATACCCCCCAACGGGAAGTGGGTTTCGACCTGCCGTATAAAATTGGAATTGATACCGGCCTCGTCTATGGCGGGAAATTGACCTGCCTGGAAATCACGGAGAAAAAGCTCTTTCAGATCGAACGGGGCAGCCGGCAGGTCGTGATGACCGATGCGAAGGAGTATTGGGAATGAGCGCTAAGCCCTGCGGGGTGATGAAGTGCTCGTCTGAGCCTCTTTGTGTGGCGGCACGATACGAGAGGAGGAAAGGCCCGGTCCTCGGTGCTGGTACACTTTCAGACTGACTGGTACAGTTTGCCCCGCTGAGTGGTACAACACTTTGAAATCATCAGGCGGTCGGGAAAAAGAACGGCTCCAGGATGTATTGCACGACTTTTGCCAACTCCTCGTGCGGAAACTCGACCGATTTTCCTGATCGCTCCACGATGACCAGCCAACAGTGACTCGCTTCCCGATCCCAGCGTGTCGTGAGGGTGACGGTCCCAGCACGACACGCTACCGTGACCACCCCCAATTTCATCGTGGTCGTCAAGGTCTCTGGCTCGGCAATGGCCGTGTGCTCTACGACGCACATCTGCCCCGTGAGCGGACGAAGCAGCGTGTGCCCTTCCATGGCCCCCTCGCCCTCCGCGACCTCGTTCCACTGCCTCACATCCGCCTGCACCAGCCGTATCAGATCAGCAGAGAGCCGTTCCATGTTGCATTTTGTCCGCTCAGCCACCCAATCTGTGTTACCGTGTTCCATGCGGGTATTCTACGAAACCCGGCCCCGTGTAGGCAATGGCCCTACCGCCTCTTCCCTCCTCGGACCACATAGAGTTTGAACGGCTGGCGCCCTGGCCGCGGGTAGGATGGGGGCATATCCAGTGGCAGGGGATCACGTGGCGTTGCCTGCGCCTCGTTCATCAGTTCGGCAACGCTCCAGATATGATCGGTGAGGCCGAGTTCCATCGCTAGCGTTACCCGCAAGGTTTCATGAAAGGGCTGCCGTCAGGGTTCCCCGCTGCGGCGGGCAGCCTCACAGACTTAGAAGGCGAGCGTATAGACGCCAAGGGCACCATTATACACGAGCAAACAACGAGATAAGACATCTCGCCCGATCAGTACATGAAACCCTTGGGCTGTGGCAAGTCGGTCTGTCGCAGTCGCAGGAAGATTCGGAATGCGATAGGGGATTTCGTGCTGATCGGCCCGGATCGAAAGGCTGACATCGTATACATTGACCGCTACCGGATTATCTCCCGTTGTTGGTGTTGTCATTAACGCGCTGCCCGTGGGGACTAACTGAAGGGACTGAGTGATAGATGGATCAATAGAGGTGCCACTTGCGCCTGTATCAACAAGTCCTTGGACAACAAGAGGGTGCGGAATATCGGCCTGCGCATTCTGGAGTACCGTTTGCCGCTCGACACTCACACCAATTATCACATTGAGCAGGGAGCCACCCCCTGCTATCTACCGGGTAAAGTGGGGCATGGAGCAAGAGTCCGGGTAAAACTGACAACCTCTTCAATGGTGCTTACTTGCTTGACAAAGAATGGATCAGGTTGAAACTTTTCATATCCTGCCTTGAGGGCATCATCAAAGCTCGAATAAAAACCACAGACCTCATCCCCCTTAATGAGCACATATTTGCCCTCATATTCAGCTCACTCTGCAAGGTGACTCTTATAGGTACCGAGTTCTTGTTCGAGTGCCATCATATCCTCCTTCACTTGGGTCACAAGTGCGACGGCCTTTTCCTATATATTCCTATTGGAAAAAATCTAGGGAGTGTCGAAGCCTGCTGTCAAGAGAGGAGTACCACTCTATCTGTCACCCGGCAAACACGCCGGTAAGGAGGGCCTGCCCGACTTCCCCACGCAGGGACAGAACCCGACCGTGGTGTGGGATCAGAACGCACAGAACTTCTCGATTGCCGAACGGTAGCGTGCCCGGGCTGAATCGCTCAGTGGTACATTTTGCCGAGGCAAGTGGTATACGTGTATCAGCACCCGGTCCTCCTCTTGACTTTCCCCGAACTGCCGGATTTAACATCCTGTGGCGGCGTAGCTCAGGTGGCTAGAGCGAGGGTCTCATAATCCCTAGGTCGGCGGTTCAAGTCCGCCCGCCGCTAGGCTGGAGCGATCCCACGTGGCAGCCAGAACTGCCGTCTCATGAAGGAGGATAGTATGGATCCACTCGCGATATTTATGCAGATCGTTGCCGGGATTGGGGTGCTCTGTGCACTCGTTTCCACCGTCGCGGTTGTGCTGCGGAACGCAAAAGGCGATGGATAAAGATCAACCGCAGAACCTGTGACCCGGAGACCAGCACGGTAAGGGCGTTCCTCAGGAGCGCCTTTTTTCTTTCAGGCGCATGCTGCCCCTTGAGCACAAGCTTTGGGCCTCTCTCCAAAAATTGCTACCGGACACGGCCGGTCTCCGTATTGGCGTAGCCTGTTCCGGCGGCCCCGATTCCGTTTCCCTGCTCTCCGCCCTGCTGACGATTGCACCGCTGCGGAGCTACCGGCTGCGGGTGCTCCACGTCAATCACGGCCTCCGCCCCGAGTCAGACCAGGAACAGGACATGGTGCAAACCCTGTGTCAGCAATGGCAGATCCCGCTCTCGGTCAAAAAACTCCAGCCCCCCTCCAGTCTGAAAGGACTCGAGGTCTGGGCGCGGGAGGCGCGCTATGGGTTTCTTCGGGAGAGCGCCGCCTCGGCTCCGCTCGACTATGTTGCCACTGCCCATACGCAGGATGACCAGGCCGAGACTGTTCTCTTTCACGCCATGCGCGGAAGCGCCCGACGTGGACTGGCCGGTATTCCGCCCTTGAGAGACCATTGGTTGATTCGGCCCTTCCTGCACTGCTCGCGGTGGGAAATCGACGCTTACACAAAAGAAAAAAATCTGTCCTACGTCACCGATCCGAGTAATGCTGATGTGCGCTTTACACGGAATAGGATCAGACACATTCTCCTGCCCTTTTTGGAACAGGAATTTTCTTCACAAATCCGCCGGCATCTGGCTTCTCTGGCTGAAACGACCCGAGAAGAGGAGGATTGGCTCGAAGAACTGGCCACGAATGCCCGCACGCGCATCCTAGGACGGGACAAGAGTGTGTCTCTGCCTGCCCTGGATAAAGAGCCGACCGCCTTACGGCTGCGCATCCTCCGCCAGTGGGTTGAAGGGCAGGTACACGATGTAAAAACCGTCCATCTGTTCCGCTTGAGAGACCTCAGTGAAGGAAAAATCCAGGGCAGGGTGGAGTTACCGGGCCGGCGGGCAGTCGTACGCCAGGGAACGCGGCTGATCCTCCAAACCCAGCGACGGCCTGTCACGGAGCAAGACTATTCCTATGTCCTCCAGGCCGGACAGAGTTGGCGATTAGCCTTACGCTGGGACCTGAGCGTTTCTTCCGCCCTTGCATGGCAAGGCGACCTGAGTGCAGCTCGGTGTGCGGACCGCTGGTCGGCCCTCTTTGATTGCGACCTCGCCGGCACTGCGGAGACGTGTATTGTCCGCAACGCCCGGACAGGGGATCGTATTCGCCCTCTGGGCATGTACGGGCATAAGAAGGTTCAGGACGTCTTGGTTGATGCAAAGATCCCGCGAGCGCTTCGTCCCGGATTTCCGGTGGTTGAAATGAACGGTGAGATTGCCTGGGTCCCGGGCTGTATCAGAGGCCATAGTGCGCTGGTGACGGCGGCGACCCGGCAGGTCTATCGAATGCGGGTCAACCCGTTGCCGGTCGATGAAGAACTGTGGTAGGCTAGGGGCGCATATACGAAAGGTGACGGAGTGAATAAGGTTTCTTCTAATCTCGCACTGTGGTTGGTTCTCGGGGTGATCTTCCTGTTCATGTTCAACCTGTTCAATCGCCAACAACCGAGAGAACCAGAGGTGGTCTTTAGCGATTTTTTTACGGCCGTAGAAAAAGGTGAGGTTTCCGAGGTCGTCATTCAGGGGCGGATCATTCGTGGAAAATTCCGCAATGATGACCGCTTTAAGACCTACGCTCCCACCGGCGACCCCGACCTCATGCAGACCTTGCGCGACAGGGGGGTGCGGGTGGCCGCACGGCCGGAAGAAGGCGATCCCTGGTATATCACCATCCTGATTCAATGGTTTCCCATGCTGCTCCTCATCGGCGTCTGGATATTCTTTATGCGCCAGATGCAAATGGGCGGCGGCAAGGCTATGTCTTTTGGCAAGAGCCGGGCCAAGCTGCTGACGGAAAACCAACAACGCGTCACGTTCAGCGATGTTGCTGGTGTGGAAGAGCCCAAACAGGAACTGGAAGAAATTATTGCCTTTCTCAAAGACCCGAAAAAGTTCACGCGTCTGGGGGGGCGCATCCCCAAAGGGGTCTTGCTGGTTGGGTCACCCGGCACTGGAAAGACCTTACTTGCTCGGGCGATTGCCGGAGAAGCCGGGGTGCCGTTCTTCTCGATCAGCGGTTCTGACTTTGTTGAGATGTTTGTTGGGGTCGGGGCCTCGCGTGTCCGCGACCTCTTCATTCAGGGGAAAAAGCAAGCGCCGTGCATTATCTTTATTGATGAGATTGACGCAGTCGGCCGCCATCGCGGCGCTGGCCTCGGTGGTGGGCATGATGAACGCGAGCAGACCTTAAACCAACTCTTGGTGGAGATGGATGGTTTTGAGGCAAACGAGGGCGTCATTCTGATTGCGGCGACCAACCGTCCGGACGTCCTGGACCCGGCCCTGCTGCGCCCCGGACGGTTTGACCGGCGGGTTGTTGTGCCCTCACCGGATGTCCGCGGTCGAGAGGAAATCCTCAACGTTCATACGCGCCGAGTGCCGCTGGATGACAAGGTCGACGTCTCTCAACTCGCCCGGGGCACCCCCGGGTTTTCCGGGGCTGACCTGGAAAACCTGGTAAACGAGGCCGCACTCCTGGCGGCGCGCAAAGACAAGGAGAAAGTCGAAATGGACGACTTCGAGTTGTCCAAGGACAAGGTCCTCATGGGCGCCGAGCGTCGCAGTATGATTCTCAGCCTTGATGAGCGTCGCAACACGGCCTACCATGAGGCCGGCCACGCCCTGGTTGCCCGACTCACTCCGGGGACAGACCCGGTCCATAAGGTCACTATCATTCCGCGTGGCATGGCTTTGGGCGTGACTCAGCAGTTGCCCGTCGATGATCGCCACACCTTTTCAAAGGACTATATTCTGAAACGCTTGGCCATCATGTTCGGCGGCCGCGTAGCCGAAGAGCTGGTCCTCGGTCATACGACCACCGGCGCCGGAGACGATCTCGAAAAAGCGACCGACCTGGCTCGACGCATGGTGTGTGAGTGGGGCATGAGCGAGCGCCTCGGTCCCATGACCTTTGGAAAAAAGGAAGAACAGATATTCCTGGGCCGGGATATTACCCAGACCAAAGACTACTCTGAAAAGACGGCCATTGAGATCGATACTGAGGTACGCAACATTATCAAGGACGCTTTTAACCGGGCGCAAGACCTCCTCCAGACACATATTGAAATCCTGCACAAGATGGCTGAAGTCCTGCTGGAAAAAGAAGCCTTGGACGGACCCGAGATCGACGGCATACTGAAACAGTTCAACGTTGAAATTGACCCGGAGCCGACAGGTGCGTAGTCAGGCATATTACGACGCCGGACGATCTGGCCCTCACCCACGGAGCCGACAGGTGCGTAGTCAGGCATAGGTGGTCGCTGTCCCTTCCGCATTCCAGCGCAGTCGAGGCTCAATGGATGGTCGCATGAAGGGCGGCTGCAAAAAGGATTTCACTGTTTTGCAGCCGCCTCTTTTTTTGCCTGTTGACCTGTTTGCCAGCGTAGTGGAGGAGAGGACTGTCTGAATGTCGCTTGACGGAGCGCCCAGCACGAGGTTGTTCGGCACGGACGGGATGCGCGGGGTGGCCAATACCGAGCCGCTGACGCCGGATACTGTCCTCCGCGTTGGCCGAGCCCTGACAGCCGTTTTCCAGGACCATCCCGATCACCACCAAATCGTTATCGGCACAGATACCCGTGTGTCGGGCTCTATGCTGGAGGCCGCGCTTGCGTCCGGTGTGTGTTCCATGGGCGGAGATGCCCTCCTCGTGGGTCCCATGCCAACACCCGGCATCGCCTTTCTCACCCGCAGCCTGGGTGCTGATGTCGGCGTGGTCATCTCTGCTTCGCATAATCCATTCCAGGATAATGGCATCAAAATATTTTCACGCGACGGATTCAAGCTGCCCGATGCGGTGGAGGATGAGATAGCGGAACTGGTGCTGAGTCACACGATCGATGACGAGCGTCCTATCGCCGAGTCCATCGGACAAGTGGTCCGCATTGACGATGCCCTTGGCCGTTATCAGGGGTTTGTCAAAAACGCCTTTCCACGCCATCTTACGCTGGATGGAATAAAAATCGTAATCGACTGTGCCAATGGGGCCGCCTCTACCATAGCGCCAGCGGTGTTAGCCGAGTTTGGCGCTGAGGTGATTCCGCTAGGGACAGCGCCGAATGGCACAAATATCAACCTCAACTGCGGGGCGTTATATCCACAGCGAGTGCAACAGCTTGTCGGCGAGCACGGAGCCCAGGTTGGTATCACCTTGGACGGAGATGCCGACCGAGCCATTCTGGTTGACGAGACTGGAGAAATCGTTGACGGCGATGCCATACTGGCCATTGCCGCCCAAGACCACCTCCAGCAGGGCAGGCTGCCCCACAAGACGATCGTGGCGACCGTGATGAGCAATCTGGGCCTTGAGATTGCGCTGCGTCAGATGGGTGGCGCACTGGTCCGGACCCCGGTTGGTGATCGGTATGTTGTCGAGGAGATGCTGCGCGGGGGCTATCGCATCGGTGGCGAACAATCGGGGCATATTATCTTCCTAGATAGGAACACAACCGGTGATGGCATTGCTACCTTTCTTTCTCTGCTGGCAATTCTCGTCCAGAGACAGCAGCCACTCTCGGAGCTTCGCCAGATCGTGCGACGCTACCCCCAAACGCTGATTAACGTGCGTGTCCGAGAACGGCAGGATTTACGGACCGTTGAACCGGTGTCGCAAGTCATTCAGCAGGTCAGTGACAAGTTGGGCGAGAATGGACGGCTGGTAGTCCGCTATTCCGGAACTGAGCCGCTGCTCCGGGTCATGGTCGAGGGTGAAGACGAGAGACTGGTTCGTGCCTATGGTGAGGAAGTTGCTGACACTGTGCGCATCCATCTGGGGGCGGATGAAGCGGCCTGAACGTATCGTCTCATGTATCTCGTCTCTGCCGCCCAGATGCGTGAGCTCGATCGGCTCACAATCGAGAAATATGGCACCCCCGGTCATATCCTGATGGAACAGGCCGGCAGCGGAGCGACGCAGGTTCTGCTTGACTTTTTTGAGAAGCGACCCCAACGCGTGGTCGTGGTCGCCGGCAGAGGCAATAACGGGGGCGACGGCTTTGTCATGGCCCGCCTGCTGAAAAAGCAGGGCATCGCGTGTGAGGTGATGCTTGCCGCCAAAAAGAGAGAGGTGAGGGGCGATGCCAGGCGCAATCTGCAGGCGTTCTTGCGCCTCAGAGGTCGCGTCGAAGAAATTACCGCACTGGAGCAGGTCCCTGCCGCCGAGAAACGACTCGGACGCTGCGATGTGATCGTTGACGCCCTGCTTGGGACGGGGCTGAATACTGCGGTGCGAGGTCTCCAGGCGGCGCTTATCGCCGGCATGCATGCCCGTGGTGTGCCCATTGTGTCGGTTGATATGCCGTCTGGTTTGCACGCCGATTCCGGACAGCCCGTCGGTTGTGCCGTTGAGGCGGCGCTGACGGTGACATTTGGCTATCCCAAGCTCGGCCAAGTGCTCTATCCTGGGACGGCTCATGTCGGACAACTCGCCTGTGTTGATATCGAGATTGCCCCGCAAGCGCTGGCCGAGGTCGCGCCTCAACTGCACGTTCTGACACGCCGCGAGGTGGGTGGGCAGATACATGCCCGTCACCCCGAATCGCATAAGGGCGATTTTGGCCACTTGCTGGTCCTTGCCGGCGCGCGCGGGAAGAGCGGAGCGGCTGTGTTAAGCGCCTCTGCTGCCCTCCGGACCGGAACCGGGCTGGTCACCTTAGCCGGCCCGCAAGGACTCATACCGATATTCTCCTCTGTTTTGCTCGAAGCCATGACCGCTCCTCAGCCCGAGCGTGCAGATGGGAGCCTGAAACTGAATGAACGCATAGTAAGCCAATCCCTGCATGGGAAAAACGCCCTCGTTTTTGGGCCTGGCATCGGCGTGTCTGTTGAAACGAAGCGGATGGCGCGCTGGCTCCTCAAAAACAGCCAAGTCCCTCTTCTTATCGATGCCGACGGGCTGAACTGTGTGGCGTCTCAGGTGGGTATGCTGAAAACGGCCAAAGTGCCGGTCGTGCTCACCCCCCATCCCGGAGAGATGTCTCGGCTGGCCGCACTGCCCACCGCTGACATTCAGGCCCAGCGGCTGGAGGTCGCCCGTCAGTTTGCCACTCGGTACGGCTGCTATCTCGTTCTCAAGGGTGCCCGGAGCGTTATCGCTGCCCCGGACGGTCGGGCCTGGATCAATCCGACCGGGAATCCGGGTATGGCCAGTGGTGGCATGGGCGATGTCTTGTCCGGCGTTATCGGCGGCTTGCTCGCCCAAGGCTATGCGCCTGATGAGGCGTGTTGCCTCGGTGTGTTTTTGCACGGTGCTGCCGCTGATATCTTTGCCCACCAGCATGGCCAGGCTGGGATGCTGGCGCACGACGTGATTGACAACCTGCCAGACACCTTGCGTGCCCTCTCGCGGGCCGGCCAAGTCGATGCGCATGCTACATATAATTCAGACATTCTCGGCTGAAGAGACCTTGGCCGTTGGGTGTCAGATTGGACGACTCCTGACCCCCGGCATGATCCTCGGGCTGTGTGGCGACCTGGGCGCGGGTAAGACGTGCCTGGTGAAAGGCATAGCGGACGGACTCGGGATTGCCCCTGAAACCCTTACCAGCCCCACCTTTACTCTTGTGGCCGAGCACTATAGGGGAAGGGTGCCACTCTATCATATTGACCTCTACCGGCTTGAAGGGGTGGGAGGCGAAGAACTAGGCTATGAGGAATATCTGTTCGGGCACGGGGTTGCGGCTATTGAGTGGTTTCCATTTCTGCCGAACGATGTGCGTGATTCGCTAGAAGAATACCTGCTGATTGTGGTCGAGTACGGGGAGGGGGACAGGCGCACGCTGACCCTGACTCCGCACGGGGAACGCTATGAGCGGCTGGTGGCCCAGATATGCAGAGAAAGTAAGAAGCGCTGATGTTGGTTGTCCAGAAATACGGTGGCACGTCGGTCGGATCGATTGACCGCATCCGGGAAGTGGCCGACCGGGTGGCTGCGACGCGTGGCGCGGGCCATCAGGTCGCAGTCGTGCTGTCCGCGATGAGCGGTGAAACAAACCGCCTGCTCGCCCTGGCACGGCAGATTGCCGAGCAGCCCGATGCGCGGGAGAGCGACGTGCTTGTTTCCACTGGGGAGCAGGTCTCGATCTCCCTGCTTGCCATGGCACTCAAAGAACGAGGTTCTCCGGCGGTGTCTCTGCTCGGCCATCAGATCCAAATCGAGACGGATGCTGCCTATGGTCGGGCGCGGATCAAGGAGGTTCGGACGTCACGCCTGTTGAGCGCGCTGAAGGATGGCAATATTGTCGTGATTGCCGGCTTCCAGGGCGTGAACGCGCAGCAGGATATCACCACCCTGGGTCGGGGCGGCTCGGACACGACCGCGGTGGCCATTGCCGCGGCACTACAGGCGGATGTGTGCGAGATTTATACCGATGTTGACGGCGTGTATAGCGCCGACCCACGCATCTGTCCCCAGGCCCATAAGCTGGAGCGTATCTCTTATGACGAGATGCTCGAACTCGCCAGTTTGGGCGCAAAGGTGCTCCAAATCCGCTCAGTAGAATTTGCCAAGCGCTATCAGGTCCCGGTGCATGTCCGCTCAAGCTTTGCGCTGGACGAAGGGACGTGGTTAGTGCCGGAGGATCAAAGCATGGAAGAGGTGACTGTCTCGGGTGTCACGTCTGATCTGGATCAGGCGAAAATTACTCTGATACGAGTGCCCGACCGGCCAGGCTTAGCTGCCAAGCTGTTCACGCCCATTGCGCAAGACAATATCGTCGTGGATATGATCATCCAGAATGCCAGCGCAGATGAAAAGACCGATGTCACCTTTACGGTCCCGCGCGGGGATGTGCACAAGGCTCTTGAGCGGGTCAAAAATGTGGCGCCGGAGATCGGGGCAGAGGATGTTGTCTACGACACCGAGGTCGTCAAGGTCTCGATTGTCGGGCTGGGCATGCGCAGCCACGCCGGTGTGGCCTCCCGCATGTTTGAGGTGTTGGCCGCAGAAGGAATCAACATTCAGATGATTTCAACCTCGGAGATTAAAATCTCTATTGTGATTGCCGCCAAGTACGCCGAGTTAGCCGTGCGGGTACTGCACGACGCCTTTATCTCCTCGGCCTAGCCAAACGAGGTGGATACTCGAGACCGGCGGGAAGTATGTGAGAGCATTATGAAAGAGACGCCCACGATCACTCTATACGACACGACCTTACGAGACGGGTGTCAGTCCGAGGATGTTTCGCTCACCCTGGATGACAAAGTACGCATTGCCCAGGAGTTGGACGCCTTCGGTGTGCACTACATCGAGGGTGGCTGGCCGGGCTCGAACCCTCGCGACGAAGAATTTTTTGAGGCAGCCAAAAAGCTCGGTCTGAAACAGGCCAGGATTGCCGCCTTCGGGTCCACCCGGCGGGTGAATAGCACAGCCGCGGACGACCTGAATATTCGATTGCTCATACAGGCCGCAACCCCGGTGGCGACCATTGTGGGTAAGACCTGGGACCTCCACGTGCGGGACGATCTGCGCATCTCAAAAGAGGCCAATATCGAAGTCATTGGCGACTCCATCGCCTATCTGAAACAGCGGGTCGATGAAGTCATTTTTGATGCGGAACACTTCTTTGATGGCTTCAAGGCCAACCCAAGCTACGCGCTGGAATGCCTTATCGCCGCGGCTCAGGCCGGCGCGGACATCCTGGTGTTATGCGATACGCGCGGCGGGAGTATGCCGCACGATATTCGTGCTGGTATGCAGGCGGCCTCTCAAAAGGTCGAGGCGCAACTTGGCATTCACTGTCACAACGATTGTGAATTGGCCGTGGCAAACTCGCTCGCCGGGGTGGCAAGTGGGGCCGTTCAGGTCCAGGGAACGATTAACGGCTTTGGCGAGCGGTGTGGTAACGCCAACCTGTGTTCCGTCATTCCCAATTTGCAGCTCAAGATGGGCTATCGCTGTGTCGGTCCCCAGCAACTCAAGCAACTCCCTCAGTTGTCTCGTCTGGTGTACGAACTGGCCAATATCGAGCCGAATAAACGCCAGGCCTATGTCGGCGCGAGTGCTTTTGCGCATAAGGGCGGCCTGCATGTTGCTGCGGTCCAGAAAAACAGCGAGACCTATGAACACATCGACCCGGAACTGATAGGCAACACTCAACGCGTGCTGGTCTCCGACCTGTCCGGGCGGAGCAATGTTCTGTACAAAGCCAAAGAGTTCGGCCTGGATATTGAGAGCGCCGATCCCGCGGTCAAGAACATCCTGAATGAGGTCAAGCAGCTTGAGCACTCCGGCTTTCAATATGAAGGGGCCGAGGCTTCATTTGAGCTCCTCATGCGCAAAGCCCTGAATGGCACGGTCCGCCATTTTCGTCTCATCGGGTTCCGGGTGATAGACGAAAAACGGAAAGAAGAGGAGCCGCCACTGTCCGAAGCCACCATCATGCTGGAAGGACCGGACGGCCAGATAGAGCATACCGCGGCCCAGGGCAATGGACCGGTCAATGCGCTAGATCAGGCCTTGCGTAAAGCCCTGACAAAATTTTATCCCCAGCTCGAGTCGGTCGAGCTGCACGACTATAAAGTCCGGGTCCTGGGCGCGGGCGAGGGGACCAGCGCTACGGTTCGGGTTCTGATTGAATCCGGTGATGAAACCGACCGGTGGGGAACCGTAGGCGTGTCCCATAATGTCATAGAGGCAAGCTGGCAGGCGTTGGTGGACAGTATGGAGTTCAAGCTGCAAAAAGATACTAACTGATATGGCCGAACAATCGAGCTCCCTCGGCCACGCCGTCATTGGCGGAGCGCTGATGGGACTGGCGAATCTCGTTCCTGGTATCAGTGGCGGCACCATGCTGCTGATCACTGGCGTCTATCCTGGCTTTATTGGGGCCATAGCTGAAGTCACGACATTGCGCTGGCGTTGGTCGTCGGTGGGGCTGCTGGGGACGATAGGCGGAGTCGCAGCCCTGGCCATCCTGCTCCTTGCCGGACCCACCAAAACCCTTGTTATTACGCACCGCTGGGTTATGTACAGCCTGTTCATCGGCCTCACGCTGGGGAGTGTGCCGCTCCTCTGGCGTCTGTCTCAGCCGGTGTCGCGGCGCTTCTTCATCAGCGCTGGGGTCACTTTTCTGCTGATGATCCTGCTCGCCTTTGGGACGCCGATGCAAACAGGACCAGGAGACGAATCGCTCGGGTTACTCTTTCTTGCCGGTTTGGCTGGGGCCAGTGCCATGGTGCTCCCTGGAGTATCTGGAGGGTATCTCCTCCTCCTGCTCGGTCAATATGTACCCATCCTCAGGAGTATAGAAAAACTGCGCCTGGGCCTGTCTGGAGCGGACGAGCAGGCCGGGTTGCACTGGCCCCTCATTCACGAGGCGTTATGGGTTGTCATACCGGTTGGCCTTGGTGTGGTGGCAGGTATTGTTGGGGTCAGCAATCTCATCCGCTGGCTGTTGGAGCACCAGCGGACGGCCACACTGGGAGCCCTCATGGGCTTGGTGCTTGGCGCGATTGTTGGCCTGTGGCCATTTCAGGCTGGCATCCCCCCTCAGATAGGAGATCGGGTGCGCGGTCAAGTGGTCACCCCAGAAACACTGTCCCAGATCGATGCCGAAGACTGGCCAGTCCGGCTGTTTCCGCCCAGTGCAGGGCAGATAGGCGTTGCGCTGGGGCTGATCGCTCTTGGTGCGGGAACAACGCTTGGCCTGGACCGCCTCAAGAACCACGCCGCTCCGGCGCGTTGAGCGTGTCTTTCACTGGCCTTATTTCTTGACAAAGCGGCGCGGGCGTCTGACAATGGTTCATAGCCCGCATACGTGCGGGTGAATAGTTTTCTCTAGGAGAGGGAAGAAGCAGTGTGGCGGTGGGGTGGAGTGGTCCTTGGCGTCTTCCTATGTGTACTGGTCGGCTTTTCGGCATGTTCCCGCACCCAGTACAGATATCACGTCGTTCGGCCCGGTGAGACGCTGTCCGAGATCGGGTATGCGTATCGCATTCCGTATCAGGACTTGGCAGCGCTGAATGGGATTCGCAATCCTGACCGTATAGCGGCTGGACAGCGCCTGCGTATGCCACCCGGAGCCAGATACAATAGGTCCAGAGCGGCAACAGCCCAGTCTTCCCGCTCCAGGTCAGAGAAGCGGCATGTCCGGTCACGCTGGAGGTCGAAAGCGCCCCCAGCCCATCCGCCTATTCCCAAGGATACGGAAAAGCTCTTCAGTTGGCCGCTCAACGGAAGGTTGACCTCCCGTTTCGGCCCGCGTAAGGGGAGCTTCCACGATGGCATCGACATTGCCGCCCCAGCCGGCACCCCGGTCCGTGCGGCAGCCGCAGGGCGGGTCATCTTTAGCGACGCATTACGCGGCTATGGGAATGTTGTTATTGTGAAGCATGCGAACGGTTTTACCACTGTGTACGCTCATCATCGCCGCAATCTTGTGAAAGATGGTCAAGCCGTCCAGCGGGGCGATATTATCGGCGAGGTTGGAGAAACCGGCCGGGTTACAGGCCCCAGCTTACACTTTGAGATTCGCAGTGGTAAAAACGCCCGTAATCCGCTCCATTATCTGGCCCCTGTGCGCCACGCGACGCAGCAGAAATAAGACCAGACCCAGGCACACAAGAGATCAAGGAGACGCGCATGCTGGACTTGAAAACATTTATTCGTGAGGTCCCGGATTTTCCCAAACCCGGCATCCTCTTTAAGGATATTACGCCCTTACTCGCCAATGGGCCGGCCTGGAGGCAGGTGATTGATCAACTCGTCGACCGGTACCGAAACAAAATCGACGTTATCCTGGGAATTGAGTCGCGTGGGTTTGTCTTTGGCTCGGCTTTAGCCTATGCCTTGGGCTGTGGCCATGCCCTGGTTCGCAAACCCGGCAAGCTGCCGGCAGCAACTTTTGTGGCAAGCTACGAACTCGAGTATGGAACAGATACGTTGGAGATTCATCAGGATGCATTCCCGCCGAACAGTCGCGCCTTACTGATTGATGATCTCTTAGCCACTGGTGGCACGGCACAAGCCGCCATTTCGTTGGCGGAAAAACTCCAAGCCCACATCGTAGAAGCCGCCTTTCTGGTCGAGCTGTCCTTCTTGGGCGGCCGAGAACGCCTTGCTCCGCATGCCGTCTTTTCCTTTATCCAGTATGACGGGGAGTGAGGGCGCTGGCCAGTAGCGGTAAACACGTTGCGCACCCCTGGCTGTGATTAAAGGATAAGGCATACGTGGCGGCCTACTTTCTCCTCTTTGGTGTGGTGTGTTTATGGGCAACGAATTTCCCGGCCGGGAAGTTCATGCTGGGCGCGGTTGGACCGCTGACCTTGATCGCTATCCGCACGGTCGTCGGCGCGGTGCTCTTGACGCTCATGGGCTGGAAGTCGCAGCCCGATTGGTGGGCTGAACTCCGAAAAGACCTGAAGAGTACGGCCGTGATGACGCTCACCGGCGTGATTGGAGCCGGAACGCTTTTTTATATCGGCCTGAAGACAACGTCCGCCTCGAATGCGGGTATTATCGCCGCCTCTACCCCGATGTGGGTGGCTCTTTTTTCCTGGGCCTTCTTGAAGGAACAGCTTTCCCTCATCAATGTCTCGGGCATTCTGCTGTCCTTTGTGGGCCTCGTTTCCATTATTTGTCAGGGCTCACTGGCTATCCTCTTTGATCTGTCTTTGAATTGGGGAGATTTATATATCCTGCTCGGCCAGCTTAGCTGGTCGTCGTATACCGTCTATAGTCGGGTGGCGCTGGCTCAGCGTTCGGCGGCTGCGGCAACGGCGAGTTCGTATATCGCTGGGACTTTTATTCTGGTCCCGCTGTGTTTGATCGAAGCACCGTTCAGCGCCGGCTTTGATTTTTCACCTCTCGTCCTGATCGCCTTATGCTATCTCTCGGTGCTGTCGCCGATGACGAATCTCCTGTACTACCAGGCCCTGACCAGAGTGAGCCCCCATCGAGCGGCGGTGTTCATGAACCTCATCCCGGTCATTGTGATGATCTCGTCAGTAATTTTTCTCGGTGAAGAGATCACGCGGGTACAGATCCTGGGCACTGCCTGTGTCATCGGTGGCGTCGTGCTGACGACGAAGCAGTGATGTTCCATTCCGGTTCTCACAGCGTAATATGTAAATACGCTTGCGAGAGGAGGAGCCTATCAGCTAAATCGATAGGGCCAGAAGGGCAATCTCGCTGTGCAGGAGCAAATTATGCAAGAGCCTTCTCGTCCAGTTGAAGTGCAGAAGCTTCGCCGAGCGAAGCGCTCACGAGACAATCTGATGAAGGGAACGGCGCTTCTCCTTCTGATTATCTTCGGCACGACCGCCCTGCTGCGATTCTTTGGGCCGGGTTCCGTTCTGTGGCTGGCGGGTGGTATTGGGGTCTGGTTGCTCATCAGCACTTTTATGCGGCGGCGCCCCAGTGCTGCTGAACGCTCTCAGCAAGCAGAGGCGTCCCGGCTGGTTGAGATCGATCAGATGGAGGATGCAGAATTCTTGGAACAGGCCGTTGGCGTCCTTCAGGCTCAAGGGTATGAAACGCAGATACAGAACGTGTCCGATGACTCGGCAACCTATCTACAGCTTGTCAGAGGCGACGAACGGATCTGGTGTCTGGTTGAATATGCGCCGGTGGATGAGGCGATTATTGACGCGGCCCGTGAGGCGTTGAAAAAGACGGACTGCAACCAGGTCATGGTCCTGAGCCCGCACAAGTCGTCAGCACAAGTGCAGGTGGCCGCATTACAGCAGGGCGTGGTGTTGATCGACCAGGACGAGTTTCTCAGGTTGCGTTCCTTGCAGGTGAAGGGACACCGCGTCCATGCCTTTCGTTCCGGGGATGCGCGCCAACCCCCCGCCCGAATACCCCGCCGCAAACGATAGTCGGTTGCCGTACGTCGTCATGCTGACTTTTATCTCCGGAAATACAAACAAGGTCCGGGAATGCGAACGTCTGCTGGGTGCGACGCTGGCGTATACCTCGCTACCGCTCGACGAAATTCAGTCTATCGACCCCCTCCCGGTCGTCGAGCACAAGGCCCGTCTGGCCTACGCTGCGCTTAACCGTCCCGTCCTGGTTGAAGACACGGGTCTTGCCTTTGCGGCCTGGAATGGACTGCCCGGCGCGTTAATCAAATGGTTCCTCAGCAGTCTTGGTACCGAGGGCCTATGTCGGATAATGCGGGCGGAGACGAATCGTGCGGCAACAGCCACAACCCTGCTTGGCTATTGTGACGGTGAAAGCGTGCACACCTTTGCCGGAACGGTCCAGGGTTCCATTCCCGATCACCCGCGGGGCACGGAAGGTTTCGGCTGGGATGCGATTTTTCAGCCGGAGGCGAGTGTGCTCACTTTTGCCGAAATGAGTGCTGCGGAAAAAGATCGTTTTTCTATGCGGCGCAAGGCGCTTGAGGCATTCCGAGCATCGGGTTTGCTGGCCGGCTGAGCCGTTGACCGGCATGAGTCTGACGCGCATGGTGGGTAGACGTTCCGTTGAAAACACGCTCTTGTTCGACATCCTGCCACGGGTGAGTCGATCGTTTTACCTGAGTGTCCGTATTCTTCCCAAAGCGCTCCAACGACCGATCGGGCTGGCCTATTTGTTCTGCCGGGCCGCGGACACCATAGCGGATACGCGTCTCGTTCCGCCGGTGGACCGCCTGGCGCGTCTCCTGGAGTATAGAGTTGCATTTGCAGAGCAGAACCTGGCGGTCTGCCAGACTTTGGAGACCGAGCTTGCTCCGCGCCAGGACAATCCTGCCGAGCGTACTTTACTCTCAAGCCTCAGACAGTGCTTTTCGTGTCTGGACGCGCTTGACCTGCAAGATCAGGCCCATATCCGTACGCTTGTCCTCACCCTGACGCAGGGGATGCAAATGGATTTGACGGTTTTTCCGGCCGAAGAGGAAGGACGGGTTGGCGTGCTTGAAACGCAGGCCGACTTGGACCGCTACACCTATTTTGTGGCTGGCTGTGTCGGCGAGTTCTGGACGAAAACATCTCTGGACCATGTCGCCTCGCTGCAACACTGGAATGCCGAAGACATGCTGGTACGGGCGGTGCGATTTGGCAAAGGTTTACAACTCACCAATATTCTGCGCGACCTCGGCCAAGACCTGAGGATTGGACGCTGCTATCTCCCCCGGGCCGATCTTATTGCCGTAGGGGTGGAACCGGAACAGCTGCGCGGAGCAGACCGGCTGGAAACCATGAAGAAGGTTCGGCCACTCTTGAACGAATTGCTGGAGGTCACCCTGCGTCATTATCAAGAGGGCTGGGACTATACCCGGGCAATCCCCAGACGCGAGTGGCAACTGCGTCTGGCCTGCGCCTGGCCTTTACTCATCGGTGCCGCAACCGTCCGTCTGCTACGTGAGGCGCCAGACCTGCTCGACCCGGACGGCCGGGTGAAGATTCCACGGGCACACCTCTATCGACTCCTCCTCGGCTCTCTGGTGACGGTCTGGTCAAATCGGGCGCTGACACGCCGATACCACGCTGTTGGCCTTTCAAGCCCGGGTCTGAATTGAGCGTTCCCGATGAAAAAAGGAACACAGAAAACCCTCGCGCAGAGACGGCGTAGAGACGCCTGGCAGGGGCGGACCTTGCCTGACTATTTACGAAAAAATTTGGATATCGTGTTTGTTGGCCTGAATCCCGGCCTCTATTCTGCCGAAGTGGGCCATTATTTTGCCAACAAGGTCAATCGTTTCTGGGAGGCGCTGTCCGCTTCCGGCCTGGTTCCTGACCCGGTCGGGCCGGAAGATGACGCCCGACTCATGGGCTGGGGCATTGGGCTGACCGATATTGTCAAGCGCCCGACCGGGGGCATCCATGAGGTCTCGCAGGCTGAGTTTCGTCGTGGCGCAAAGGCGCTCCGCGCAAAAATCGTTCACTATGCACCGCGTATCGTGTGCTTTAACGGTCTGACCGGCTACCGCATCTGTTGCGGAAAGGCTGCCGGGCTGGGCGACCGGGACCATCGTTTTGGCGGCGCCCATGTGTTTGCGGTGCCGTCGACGAGCCCGCGGAATGCGCACTACTCGCTGAGCGATATTGTCGCCGCGTTGCGCGATCTCAAGGAATTCAAAGAGTCGCTCCAGGCCAAGGCGCGTTAGAGCATAGTCTCATAACGAATTTAGGCGTTGCCCCGATACGGACGGGTCACCACCCGGGCACCGTTATGAATAAAGAAGGAGCGGACGATGTTCTCCAAATCGTGTCCGACGCGGGGATTCGAGGTCTGGGTTTTGACGAATTTCTTGAGACGGCGAATAAAATCGACCTTCTCCCCTCTGTCCGCGAGGGCTTCGGCAATAATCGTATCCGGATCCTTTTCCTCAGACCGGCAGAAATCAGCCAAGGTCTGAATACGACTGTCCCACTCCTCATCGCTGAGATTGTAATAGCGATTGACGTTCTCGATCCACTTTTGGACGCTGGGATAAGATTTCAATTCGTTCATGGCTGATGTGTTTTTTCTCTGTTAGTCCGCCTTCAGCCAGCCCCTCCCTCTGGGAGAGGGGAGGGGGGAGCATGTGCCCCTACAGCGGAAAACCCAACATGCGGGCCAGATGCTTGAGTTCTTCAAAACGTCCGGGCTTGGGCATTTCTTCTTGGAGCAGTTTTTCTTCTTCCAATTTTTCGACAACCTCGGCATCACGCGCAAACGGCTTGCCATAGGTGCCGTCATAATAGAGCGTTTCAAAGGGCAGGCGGGGTCGTTGGCCGCCCGCATCCGGGGATTCCGCCGGATAGCCAACCAACTGACACCAGACCGGGACCCAGCCCTCAGGAGCCTTTAGGACGGCGTGGAGGTCTGGAGTTTTCTCGGCCGAGGCAGCCATGTGCAGGCAGGTGCCGAGTCCCTCGTTGACGGCAGCCAGGACGGCGACCGCACACGCTCCGACCGTCTCCTGTCGGGCAACCGCTTCTGCTGCCTCACGCGGGAGGCCGTGAATCAGCGAGTGAATGGCCGGCATACCTTCGGGTGCGGTCTCGCCTTTGACAATGGCCGAATCAATCGTCTCATGCGTCCAGCCGTAGAAGGTCGGCAGCGCACCCAGGTCTACCAAGTCATGAACCCGAGTCCGAAAAGTGTCTGCGGTAGAACCCTCCACATCGGCAAACCAGTAGATCCAGACCGGGGCGTTGACGTGCGCCCCCTGATAGTTGTCACACGCCAGCAGGGTTTCCCGGTCTTCCTTTGACAGTTGGTCGCGTTCAACAACAATAGCGCGCCAGGGCTGGAGGTTGCCCGGACAGGTAGTCAAACGGACCACTTCGAGAATCCGCTGTATCTTCTCCTTTTCGACCTGCTCCCAGGGCTTGAAAATCCGAATGCTGCGTCGTGAACCAACAACTTCGAGAAAATCCATCGTCTCCTCCTTATTCCGTGGGCCAGCTTATGACAGTGGACTCGTTTGTAACAGGACGCCGTTATGGATCAAAAAGCTTCGGATATAATTCCCCATTTGCCGCTTTTCGCCCGCGCCCCCTCCGATACGGGATTCAAACTCGGTGATCCGGTCCGCGTAAAAACGCCGACCCTTGGCCCGAATTTTTTTCCCGCCCTCAACCTCGCGCAAGCACTCAGCAATGATCTGATCCGGCTCTTTGTCTACCAGGGCGCAGAAATCCTGTAAAACCGCCACGCGTTGCAATCCCTCGTCGCGGGACACACCGGACTGATCTTCCAGGCCCTTCAGCCAGGCCTGAACCGTTTTGGTGTTCTCTATATCTGTCGTCATCGTGTGGGTGTCTTTCTATTCTTCCGGCAAGCCCAGCATCCGGCTCACCGCCCGGACTTCCTCTTTGCGCCACGAGAAGGGTGCCGGGTCCTGAATCATTTTCTCGGCCCGAAGCCGGGCCGCGCCTTCCTCTGTGCCCCGAAACGGCTGGCCATATTTCCCCTCATGGAACAGTTCGCCCAGCGGGGGACGGGGGCGCTGGCCACCGGCTTCCCAGCTCTCTGCCGGGTAGCCGACAAACTGGACCCACAACGAGGTCCAGGAGTCCGGCACCCCAAGCACCTGGCGGGCAGGTTCTTCGGGGTAGGTACACAGCATGGTCCCGAGCCCTTCATCGACCGCTGCAAGGAGTGCCTGCGATATGGCCAGACCCGCTTCACAGCCCGTCACCTTGGCGGATAACACCTCGTCAGAACTGAACGCCTGGACGACCTGGGGGTAGGCGACTTCGTTGATGAAGGTATGCGTCCAGCCATGACTGATATTGAGGATGCCCATATCGACTTGCTCCGCGGCTCGGGAGGGCATGTCGCGGGCAAAGGCTTTGAGATCGCCCCACCAGTAGATATGGATGGGTGCCATTTCGATCATGCCAGCATTCACCGGCAGTGTCAGCGACGCAAGGTCGGCCTTCGAGAGGACATCCCGCTCGACAACGATGGCCCGCGCAAAGTCGGCGTTCCCGGCTCGGCTCGCCAAGCGCGCCGCCTCAAGAATCGTCTGCACTTTGTCCCGTTCCACCGGCCGCCACGGCAGGAAATACCGAATTGAGCGTCTCCGACCAACAACTTCTTTGAATTCCACCGATCTATCCTCCGCAAGATAGGCTGCGCTGTGAGCAGCGCGTGACCGGCAGGAGTGTATAGATTTTTCTGACCTGCCGGAAGGGTAGGCGTATGGGCTCTTCTAGTCGATCTCCCCCCGACGCTATGGTAGGATGCCCGCCATCCAGACACGACTGCAAGGAGCAAGTTCCATGAAGATGACCGTCCGTCCCATTCACCTGATTGCGGCTACCCTCTCGTTTTGTATCGTCAGTTGTGCCGCCCAAAAGACGCCGCCTCGGGTGGTGCGAGAAAAGCCCAAGCTGACGGCAAATTCCTGTGAAGAGGCGAATCGGCTTGTCTACAAAGCCGTCCAGACCATGGGCTACACCATCGCCGAATATAACTTGGCGCGGCCGGGGCAGGCGGGGCGCATCTCTGCAACCAAGGAGGGTGCGACCGACGGCGTGGTGACCATTACGTGTACCGAGAGCAGTGCCACGATTGATGCTCGGAATGCGATTCAGGTTCCGTCACTGATTGGCGCGGCTGAACGTCCGCACCATTTTGTGAACAGCTTTCCCATGACGTATCAGATGGTCCAGCGGCGCGAGGCATATCAAACCGCCAACCCCGAAACCGGTACCCTCCAACTGACCATTGTGCCGCTCAACAGTTTTGAATCCCAGAACGTTCTGGGCAGCGATATGCAGGCCGGTGGGATTTTGCCCGTGCGGGTGACGGTCCAGAACAACACCCCCCGACCGTATGCGATTGAGGCCAGCAAGATTTTTCTGGTGCCCGAAGGTGGCGGGCGGGTGGCCCCAGTCTCCTCACCAGGTGGGGGCAGCGCGCTCCAGGATATGACGATCGGGCCCGGCCAAAGTGCATCTGGCTTTCTCTACTATCCGGCCGGCAACTATTCTTCCGCCCGCACTTCCGTGATTGATAAGGAAAACGACGAACGCGAGGGATTTTCGGTTCAGTTCTGAGAAAAAAGTCCGGATTTTTCCGGGATCAAAACGAGGACAAATGCAGCCGCGCTTATCGCTCGTACGCGGAAACACACGCCTCTCAACCAGAGGGAAGCTTTAGCCCCTGCTTTCCAGCGGCGGATGTCTACAAACTGACCACCTCAACGTCAAGGTGTTCTTTGACCTCGTGTTCGGCTGAAAGATGCCGGTCAACCGCTTCAAGAGTCGCAGCCAGAAAATAATGCTCCCTACACTCCAGACAGATCTCTGCGGGAACATTTTCGACAATATAAAGTTTCCCGCGGAGCCAATGCTGACGCTTGACTTTTCTCTTTCTCGTCTTTCCGCCACAGAACTCGCAGATCATAACTCCTCCGTCAGGGCATAGGCAGTGATGACAATGAGGAGCGCATTCTCCTTAAAGCGACACATAACATGAATTAACCGCCCATCTTCCGCCGGTCCTTCTATCCGATACCGGACGCCCCGGATGTCCTCCGATAGTTTTCTTCGAATCAGTCCCTTGAGTATCGCATTCTCAATATCCCTTCGGTCTGATCTATGATGCAATATCTCGACTTCTGCATGGGAAGACAGCTAGTAGGCGCGATCAAGAATTTTTTGTTGGACTCTCTGAATCCTGCTCATGCGACGCTTAGCTCAGCAGTCGAATTGGGTACTGTCCTAATTAGGACACTTTGAGCTTTTGAGCGATTGAAAAATCAACCACTTAGCCGGGCAAATTAGGCAGTTCAGCGTCAAATTAGGACAGTACCTCGAATTGGATACTTTGTCAGAAAGGTGTTATTAGGGCTTCTATGAGAAACCTTCGTTGTTTTGTCTTGCCATTGAGCCTTTATCCTGCCGTCGCGTTTCTTATGTTTCTATTAGCTCCACCGCCTCAGGCGAACGCCTTTTGGGGCTCTCTCTTTAAAAAATCACCCAGCCTCATTGCCAAACTGGCCAAAAGCTCAAAGACATTGCCTGACGATGAAATAATCAGGCTCTCCAAACTCTCAGATGAAGCCAATGGCCTGGCTAAGGTTGGAAAGGAGCTTGGGAAATTAAACTTACCCAACGAGGTGCTCGAAGATACATTTATGCGTATCGCTCTTCATCAAGAAAAAGTCACCAGAAAAGAAGCAGAAAGAATGTTTGCCAGATTAGGAGATATACCTGGATTTCGCTCTACTCTCAGAAAAATAATTGGCAACAATCCTGCGGTTACAAAGGGCCACTTGAATGAACTAAGAATTGCAGACTCGGCGTCTATGAATGGGTTTAAGGTTCTCGAAATAGGGGAAAAGTTCGCGGACGGACTAAAGAAAGCGCCAACCGATATCGATGTAGTTCTCGAAAGAGGGAGTACGCGTTTCGCTATAGAAGCCAAGGACTACGCGCCAGGAAGACATATCCCGATGGATCAATACAGGGCAGATTTGGACACCTTGGTTAAGTACAAAAAAACAAACTCGCAGCAGGTCATTCCCATATTTGCCATGACAAATAAACCCGACGGTCGGCATCTAAAAATCTTAGAGAGTGAAGCTAACAAAAGAGGTGTTGAACTGATTTTTGGAAAGTCCCAAGTATTGGTAGAACAAATGAAGATTTTAGAGGAGATTTTATGAATAGGCTATCTCTCTTATTCCTCATTTTGATTTGTCTGTATCCAGACCTGACACATGCGCTTTTTACAGGCGAATATGCCACCTTTGAGTCCTTTTACAAAGAGGAGTTTGGTTTCAGTTGGCTTATTGCAGGTGCGATAGCAATTATTGCGGGTGTAACAGTAACAATTGCCACCGGAGGTACAGCGAGCCCCGTTGTTATGGGTATAGGCTCCTGGATCGGTGGTCTGAAGGGACTTTCAGGTGCCGCCGCGGCCAATTGGGGGCTTGCTTTGCTTGGTGGAGGCTCAGTTGCGAGTGGTGGATTTGGCATAGTAGGTGGGACGGCGCTCCTCACTGCTTCACTAACATTTGGGACAGAAATGGTATTCGATTATACACTGAGCAAAGCGGTGATCGAGTACCAGTATAACAATCTGGTGGAACACAGCGAGAAAATGCCAACCCTTCCACCGCCTGTGAATCGCTCTGGATCAGATGCCTATGAGAGTGCCATAAAAATCTTGGAAGGTATCGATAAAAAATCGCCTCTGTCTACTAACGGTAATCAGGAGCTAATACGGCAGGCTATAAGCGGGATAGAAACAGACGAAGAATTTCTGAGTGAGGACGAAAGAATAAAGAGCGAATCCCTACTATCCTTACTCTATTTTATTTCAAATGAGTATAAAGAGGCGAAGGGTCATGCCCGAACAGCAATTGAATACGCGCGAGATTCAGAAATCAGAAGAACCCTTCCGGCATTTATTTACGCAACAAGTTCATTGTATGAGCCAGAATTTGATTTTTCTCATATCACTCACAACTATTTCAGTTACTCCGTATTAGCTGAGCCAGATAATCCGCTCATCCCACTCCTGTTTTCAATATATTTAGACAGGGTATTGCTGCGCTTTAATGACAATTTCTTAGATGAAGAGGTGCTATATCAAATATTCACGGTCATGGAATCGTCCGTACTCGAAGAATTGCGGATGCAGAACTACACAACTTTACTTTCAAGATATTTTATGCGTCTGAAATTGGAGCAACAAAAGATAATGGCTCTAACGAATGCATCAAGCAATACGATCAAAAATAGCCCAAAAACCTTGGAAGTCGTCAATGATTCATTTGATAGCTATAAGACTCTTCTCCGTGGTGCAGAAAAGGTAATGGGCGGTGTTCAATTATTGGATTTAGACGATAAGGAGAGTATACGCCGAAGAGCGAAATTTCACAGCTTATTGTTTGATTATGCCAAGGATGAAGCAAGACTTGCCTCCCTCGTCGCTAAGACGGAGACTAGATCATCAGCGAGGGTAGAGAGTGTTGCCGTAGGTATCGGGCTGGCGATCTTGGCGATCCTTGGGGTGTTTGTCTGGAGACTCCTGAGACCGTGAAATCATTGCAGGAGGCGTCGTCGCTATCCCGCAGCACAGCATCGCTCTCCCCTAATGCCCCACCTGCTCGCGCGCTTTATCAACATAACGCTGGATAAGCAGACGCATGGTTTCCGCGGGCTGAATACCGATGAGCGGGAACTCGCCGAGCAGAAAGGTGGGATAGCCGACTATACCAAACCTGGCGGCTTCTCGTTCGGTTGCCTGGACCCTCTTGGTCAGTTCGCCGGACTGTAAAGACTGCTCTAATTCAGCCACGGGCAAGCCAACCTGTTCGGCCACGCCAAGCAAAACAGACAGGTCGCCAATATCCTGCTCTGCCTCAAATGCAGCCACAAAAACCGCTTCGTGATAGGCGGTAAACAGGTTGCGGTCTTTGGCGAATTCGGCCGCTTCTAAGGCGTAGGTCGAGTCCAGCCATTTTGCTGGAATACGGAGCGGGACGCCGGTTTCGCGTGAGATACGAACAATTTTGCCTTTGGCATCATCCCCGATCATCTCGCCGTTCTTCCAGCCCTTGTGCCGGCGGGCGATGTTTACGCCTTTCCACAGCAGTTCGATTGCGAGCTGACCGTCGAGCTGTTCCAGCACGCGCTTGGCGATATAGCTGAGGGAGGAGGTATAATCGTAGTAGACCGGGATTTTGATATTCGCCATGGCTTCATTCCTGGGTGGTCGAAACTGTACCCGGCGTTCCATTGCACGGGCAAGAGGGTTGGACTATATAGCGAAGGGCAAGGGAGGTGCGTATGGGACAGATTGAAGTCCTCAGTCCGGTTGGAGAAGCGCAAGCCGGTGATCTGCCGCTTGCCCGACGAGACCGTAACTTACAAGGGAAAACAATCGGCATTCTGAATAACCGCAAGGCCAACGCCGGCCTGCTGCTCGAACAGGTGGAAGCGCTGCTGCACGAACGCTGCGGAGATTTCGCTGTTATCAGGGGTGAAAAGAATGCCTCACTCGGTGCGCCCAAGGAGGTTATGGCCCGCCTGTCAACCTGTGACGTGGTTGTTGCGGCCATAGGCGATTGAGGCTCGTGCACGTCGTGGGGTCTCCACGACACCATTGAACTGGAAAAGCAGGGCGTTCCGACCGCCATCATTTGCAGCGACGAGTTTGCACCGCTCGGCCGGGCCGAGTCCCGCACCCTAGGCATGAGCGGGGTACCCATTGCCGTGATTCCCCATCCCCTGGCCGGTAATACGCCGCAAGTAGTGCAGGCCAAGGCCGCAGCGGTGATAGATGAAATTCTGGCCATTTTGACCCAGCCGGCGGAGCAGTTGGCCGACAGGTATCGTGACCGGTTTCTCAAGCCGCTGGAGAAAAAGATTGCATGAACGTGCTTCGACTTCGTCCCTATGAGGCTACGCTCAGCATGAGCGGCAAACAAGCGGACAAGACGCCCGCGCTCCCAGGAAGGGAATGATTTTTGCCTGAACCACTAGCTAGCCACTCACCACCTTGACTAAAGCCGGGTCAGGCGGTTCCATTCGTCCTGAGCGTAGCGTCAGCGGAGTCGAAGGGCGAATCGGGAGAGGGAGCAAGGGCGTAATGGATTTCCAATCAGACAGAATCTCCCTGGAGGATTCTCTCGAATCCGTCAACGACTGGTATTACGACCAAGGCTGGACGGATGGCTTGCCGATTATTCCACCCACACCCGAGCGGGTGGAAAAGATGCTGGCCTGGACGGACCGTGCTCCCCAAGACGTGCTGGGGCCGATACCGCCCAGATACGGCAGTGCCACACTGGAAAAATTAGCCGTGAACGCGGTCATGGCCGGCTGCGTGCCCGAATACTTCCCGGTCATTATTGCCGCGGTCGAGGCGCTGCTCGAAGGGCCGTTCAATCTGTACGGGGTGCAGAGCACAACCCACCCCTGCGCGCCGCTGCTGATTCTCAACGGCCCGATTGCGGCTGAAATCGGCGTCAACTCGCGCTATAACGCCTTTGGCCAGGGCTGGCGGCCAAACGCCACGATCGGTCGAGCGATCCGCCTGGTCCTGCTGAATATCGGCGGGGGAACGCCGGGTATGCTGGACCGCTCAACCCAGGGTCAGCCCGCAAAATACAGCTATTGTATTGCCGAGAACGAGGAGGAAAACCCCTGGGGGCCGCTGCATGTCGAACGCGGCTTTGCAGCCGAGACCAGCACGGTCACGGTCTGCGGGGCGGAGGGCCCGCATAATATCAACGACCATATCAGCAGTGCCGCGCCGGGGATTCTGACGACCATTGCCAGCACCATGGCCGGTATGGGCTCGAATAATGCCTATGCCTTTGGTGAACCGATTCTCGCGCTCGGACCGGAGCACGCCGATATCCTGGCCCGAGACGAAGTCTCAAAAGATGACATCCGCGCCTATGTTTTTGAGCACGCCCGAGTGCCGCGCGAACAGTGGGAGGCGGGCGGCATGATCGGTATGGGCTTTACCCCGGATGACGCCTTTCCCGACGCGGATGCTATCCCGCTGATTCGCAAGCCAGAACGGCTCATGATTCTCGTCGTCGGCGGTCCGGGTCGCCACTCCTGCTGGCTGCCCACGTTCGGGGCTATGACCCGCTCCGTCACCCGTCAGCTTGCCCTCAAGGACGGCCGGCCAGCCACGTCCATTCAAGAGTTCCGTCGCTAGCGCGGGCCGGATGATCCAGCCCGCCGAAGCTGCTAGACTCCGGCCTATGAAAGTCGGCTTAGTTGGATTCGCTCGTTCGGGAAAAACTACCATCTTTAACGCCCTGACCGGCATGAGCGCCGAGGTCGGCAGCTTTGAAACCAAACGTGACGCCGCGATTGCCGTGGTCAAAGTGCCTGACCCCCGGGTCGATGCCCTGGCCGAGATCGTTCAGCCAGACCGGAAAAAATACGCGGAGGTGACGTTTCTCGACTTTCCGCCCTCAGCCGAACGCAAGGCCGCGCTTGATACGCGCTCGCTGGCCCAGATGCGCGAGGTCGAAGCCCTGACCCAAGTGGTATGCGCCTTTGACGATCCGCTGGCGCCTGCGCCTGCCGACCCGCTTCGAGCCTTACGTGACTTTCAGTCAGAACTGATCCTGGCTGACATGGGGGTGATTGAGAAACGCTTGGAACGCTTGCGCAAAGAAAAGGGCAAGGAGCGCGAACGCGAGTTGCTGGAGAAATGCCAGGCCGTGCTTGAAGCAGAACAACCTTTGCGGAACGAATCGTTTCTGCCCGAAGAAGAAATCCTCCTGTCCGGCTTTGCCTTTCTGAGTCAGAAACCCCTGCTGATTGTCTATAACCGAGCAGAAGAAGAGATGCAGGCTGAAATGCCGCAGGAAGTCGTGTCCTATATTGAGGAACAGGGGCTCACCACCGTTCCCATATGCGGCAAGGTGGAGATGGAAATCGCAGAGCTGGAGGAAGACGAACGTGGTCTCTTCCTGGCCGATCTTGGCGTTGAGGAGTCGGCCCGGGACCGTTTCATTCAATATGCCTATCGGATGCTGAACCTCATGAGCTTTTTCACCGCAGGACCGATGGAAGCCCGCGCCTGGACCATAGAACGTGGCACGCCGGCGGTCAAAGCCGCGGGGAAAATCCATTCGGACATAGCACGCGGCTTTATTCGAGCCGAAGTCATCGCCTACGAGGCGTATATCGAACACGGCGGAGAGGCGGGCTGTCGGGACGCGGGAAAAATGCGTCTGGAAGGCAAAGACTACATCATGCGGGACGGCGATGTGGTTCACTTCCGATTCAAGGTGTGAGGTGGGCGGAGTGGCGATCAGCCGGTTGAGCCGGAGAAAATATGGCTCCATCGCCCCTGCGCCAGATCGGTGACAAAGGCGATATTGCCCTCAAGAAAGTCGTAGCGGAGGAGCTGCGTCGGCTCCACCCAGGCCAGGGTCTCAAAAACATTATTGGCCAGAGCGCCCTGGTAGGCGGGAATATGGAAGAAGGTCAGGGCCACACTCCGACCGTTCGGATAGGTATGGTTGGTCCGGTGGAGTTCTTCTCCCACTGTGGCTTGAATCCCGAGTTCTTCTTCCAGTTCACGGAGCAGACAGGCCGCCGCATCTTCGCCGTCTTTGACTTTACCGCCGGGGAATTCCCATTTCAGGGCGTGCAGGGCGTCTCTGCGTCGCTGACAGATAAGTAGCCGGCTGGAGCGGGTCACGAGACCGGCTGAGACGCGAACAGGCCGAATGGCATTGGCCATTATCTCAGTTTAACTGGGCGACCGAGCGCTGGATCAGGGCGCGGATGTTTGCCGCATCTTCGGCCTTGGGTGCCAGTTCCAGATATTTCTTGAAGTCGCGCACGGCACCCTGCATGCGCCCCAAGCGTTGCTGAATGGCTCCGCGGTCGCGGACCTCTACGGCAAAATCCGGCGCGAGCAAAAGAATCCGGTCAATAATGCTCAAGGCGCGGGTAAAGTCGCCCTTTTGCAGATAGACGCCCTTTAAGTTGCGGAGCATACGGATGAGGATTTCTTTCTTGGTTGCCGGGGTGAGCAACTGAGGAATTTGGGCCACAAAGGGATTATTGTCCCCATACATGCTCTTGAGCTTGGCTGCGAGTTGCTCCTCGGTCACCGCTGCCCCACCGGCAAACGGGTCGAGAATCTGCTCTTCATCCGGGCCGGTATATCTGACTAAAAAATGACCCGGGAATCCAACCCCGGCTAGGGAAAGACCCAGGCGCCTGCCCACCTCCATATACAGAACGGACAGGGTGATCGGGATACCGGTCTTACGCTCCAAGACTTCATTCAGAAAGCTGTTGCGCGGGTCATAATATTCGCTGGCGTTGCCTCTCAGACCTTCCTCAAAAAAGAGATGGGTGTTGAGGGCCTGAATCCGGTCTTGGGGGGTAGGGGACTCGGGCAGCTTGGCGCGCACCGCGTCCGCGAGTTGGTCGAGGCGCTGCAAGTAGTAGGCAACGTCGAGGTTTGGCTGTTCTTCCTGCGCAATCAGCAGGGCGGCTTCGGCAAGGTCCAGTTCTGCTTCGGGTCCTGAGACAAGAGCGGTGAAACGTTCACGTGCCGGTGTAGCCATACAACCCTCTCTTCCTTGCGCCATATACTGCTCGGAAAAGGGCAGGGGTGCAAGGGCGAGTCAGGAAAAGCCGCTCTTCTATGTTTTGACAAGAAGAGCGGGGTCTTCTATGTCTCATGAGGCAGTGTGAGAAAGGAAGACTGACTATGGCACTCGCCCGTATCCCGCGCTATTCGGCCCAGGGTCTCAGCCTGATTTCATTTGAGACGCTCTCGTCACACACAAACGCTGAGATTCTTCCGTTTACCGCAGAGGATCGGGGCGAATCAAAAGGCGTGCTGTACACCCGCGGCGGAGAGAAAGCGGTTGTGTGCCTGATGCACCCGCGGGCGGATATGAGCCGTCACTATGCCATTCCCTATCTGCTCGATGGCGGTTATGCCGCGTTTGGTCAGGAAGGCCGTTGGCCCAGCAACGATATCGCCTGTATCCACGAAATGCTGCTGCTGGATATCGCCGCCGGACTGCGTCCCCTCAGAGAAGAACGGGGCTTTGAGCATATCGTGCTGATCGGCAATAGTGGCGGCGGTTCCTTATACGCCTTTTATTTGGCCCAAGCCGTTACCGCCCCGCCAGACCGGCTGACAACGACCCCGGCTGGCGACCCGTACGATCTGAATCGATTTCAACTGCCCCACGCCGATGGAATGATTTTTCTGGCGGCTCATCTTGGGGAGGGGAAATTCCTGGAAGGCGCCGTCGATCCCTCGGTGACGGACGAGGACGACCCGCTCTCCTGTGATCCGAGCCTGGATATGTATCATCCGGCCAACGGCTTTTGTGAGCCGCCGCGGCCCAGTTCGTATAGTGCCGAGTTCATCGAACGCTACCGTGCCGCTCAGGTGCAGCGAGTGCAGCGCATTGACGCCATTGCCCGTCGCTATGTTGACGAGCAGCGCTATTTTCAAGAGCAGATCCGACAGCCGGACTTTGAGGGTCAGTCGCTTGAGCGGAGAAGTTTTCTCAGCCGGCGGGCCCTCGTTGGGCGCTATATGGAGATCCACCGTACCGAGGCGAATCTGGCCTATACGGACCCGTCGATTCACCCCTCCGCGCGGGACTATGGCTCGCTCTGGTCGCCGCGGCCAGACCTGTTTAACTATCTTGAGGCAGGCTTTGCCAAATACCAGACGCCGCGTGCCTGGCTGAGTACTTGGTCGGGTCAGTCCTCGCGAGCGGCTGTTCTCGACAATATAGCCCATCTCAGCCTGCCGACCCTGGTCGTGAATCACACCGGAGACCACGCCATTTATCCGCAGGAGTCAGAAGCCGTCTATCAACACTCGCCGGCTGACGATAAACATATCGCGCATGTAGACGCTGATCACTTTGGGTTTCCGCTTACGTCACAACCGGACAACGGCGGACGCGACGCAACGATGAAAGTGATTGTTGACTGGCTGCACGAGCGATTCCCTGGGCGTTAGGGAGTGCTGGACTAAGACGGCTGCGCGTTCAAACGGTGCGTGGGTATCTTAATCTTGACACCCTTTTGTCATCCGGCGTACAGTTCTCCCGGCGAAGGATATTTCACAGGAGGAAATCATGAGTGCAGCAGAGAATAAGGAAATCATCAGAAATATGTTTGCCGAACTCTCGAAAGGGAACGCGGATGCCTTTTTGAGTACCCTGGTGGATGACGTCAATTTCACCCTGATCGGCTCGACCAAATTCTCGGGCGTGTTCAAGGGCAAACAGGAATTCATTGAAAAAGTCCTGGCCCCCCTCGGAGCCCAACTCGAAAACGGGCTGACCATGCACGTGGAGAATCTGATTGCGGAAGGGGACAATGTGGTCCTGCAAGGCCACGGCGAGTCCATGACCAAGTCCGGCAAGGCGTATAACAACACCTATGCTCAGGTCTTCCGACTTGAAAATGGAAAGGTACAGCAAGTCACGGAATACCTGGATACCGAGTTGGTCAACACGGTCTTTGGAAAATAGGCCCAGGGGGCGTCAGGTCCGGCGTCCCGCTCCAGTCTATGTCCAGCCAAGAATCTGTCCCAGCGCCGGATCGGACCTGCCTGATCGGTCGCATCCTGTCTCCAGTTCGCTACACCCTTCGTGAGGACGATATACACGACTATCTTCCGGTCGCGGGTGAGGAGCAGGTCGCCTTTCTGAGTGACGAAAAAGCCCAGGCGGTGGGCTATGACCGCCGGGTTATTCCACCCTCGTTTGCCCCGTTTGTTGCGGTGCAGGCGCTGCTCCGGGCTTTTGATTGGGAGAGAGATTTTTTGTTCAACTACCGGACCGGAACCGCCATGTTCGGTGAGCAGGAGTTGGAATATCTGCGACCCCTCTATGTCGGAGAAACGCTGACCGTTCGGTCCGAAGTGGCGGACGTGTACGAGAAAAAGGGGAAACGTGCGTTTGACGTGATCCAGGTCCGTTTTACGGCGACGGACGACTCCGAAGCGGTGGCCTTTCAGGGGGCGCAGTCGTATATCCTGTTCAAATAGCCAATGGATACCCGACCGAAAATCTTTTTTGAAGATGTGTATGAGGGTATGCCGCTCCCCCAGGCAACCTATGGTCCGATGGAGCGCCTGGCCTATATCCCCGTCGCCATTATTCTGCGCGACACCAATCCGCTCCACCTTGACCGCGTCTACGCACAGGAACGCGGGCTGCCCGACGTTGTCCAACAAGGCCCCCTCAACGAAACCTTTCTGTACCGTTTTCTGACCGATTGGCTGCACCGTCCCTGGGACCTGCGCAAAACCAAGCTGCGTTTTGCCGCCAACGTTTTTCCGGGTGATCGCTTGACCTGTGGTGGCGTGGTGACGCGGACGTATCATGCCAATGACGAGCCCCTGGTCGATTGTGCGATCTGGCAGCAGAATCAAAAAGGGGAGAAGATTCTGACCGGCGAGGCGACCTTCACCTTGCCCCAACGTGGCTAGCAGAGTCGCGCTAGTCTGTATGGCTGCCTATGCTGGCTGAAAAACAACGGCTGCGCACGCTGCTCCGTCAGCGGCGGCGGGCCCTCTCAGCCCGGGATATCAAGGAAAACAGTCAGCGGATTGCTGATCGTTTGTGCGCTCAGGCGATGTTTCACCAGGCACGGCAGATTCTTCTCTATAGCCCTGATGAAAATGAGGTAGACACCGAAGGATTGTGGCAGGAAGCCCGGCGGCGAGGAATAGCCGTCTACTATCCGAGAGTGACGGCGGATAAACGGGAGGTCGAGTTTGTCAGGCGTCACGACAACGAGCCTTTGATTCCGGGGGTTTTTGATATCGTAGTCCCACCCGGAGAAGACCTGCTCACAAGTGTCACTCAGACTGATCTCGCGCTGCTCCCCAGTGTTGGTTTTGATCGGGCCGGACACCGGCTTGGACGGGGCCGAGGCTATTATGACCGAGCTTTGAGAGGCGTATTAGCCGGAGCGCTACGCATTGGTCTGGCCTATGAATGCCAAGTCGTCCCACACGTTCCTGTTGAGACGCATGACGAGTGCGTCAACTATATTGTCACGGAAAAGCGACTGATCGAATGTGTCAGGACCGAAGTGGAAAAAGAGACGGAGATAGTACAGTGCAGGGCTGCAAAAACACCAGGCGAGGAGGGGTGACGAGCGGCGCTTGGTCGGATTTGCTCTCTTCGCACTATTTCGGCTATAGTGTCTTGCGCTAGGGAACGCCAATGCCAAAATATGATGTTCTTATTGTTGGTGGCGGGGTTGCCGGACTTCAGGCCGCCCTTGCGGCCAAGCAGGCTGGAGTACAGGTTGCTCTGCTCAGCAAGACCCATCCGCTGCGCAGCCATTCCGCGACGTCGTCAGACGGATTGAATGCGGCCTTTGGAGCCGACGATTCGTGGCAGCAGCACGCCCAGGATACGATACGGGCCGGGGCGGGCCTGTGCAATCAGGCGGCTGTTGAGGAGATGTGCCGCGCCGCCTCAGACGACATTATGCGTCTCGACCATATCGGAGTACCATTTAACCGGAATGCTGAAGGCAAACTCGACCGGTGGGCCCTCGGCGGGCATACCCTCCCGCGCACGGCGTTTTCTGCCGATATGACCGGTCATGCCGTGCTTAACTCGCTTCATGAGCAATGTATGCGAGAGGATATTCCCAGTCATGAAGAGTGGCTTGTGACCTCCCTCGTTGTTGAGGATGGCCTCTGTCGCGGGGTGCTCGCCCTGGAACTTGGCACAGGCAACCTTGAGGCGTTCAGCGCGTCCGCCGTTGTGCTGGCCACAGGCGGCGCCGGGCGCGTCTATGCACCGAGCACAGCCTCGCAATCGTGCTGTGGTGACGGCATGAGCCTGGCCTATAGAGTCGGGCTGAGCCTCAGAGATATGGAGATGGTGCAATACCATCCGCTAGGTTTTTGTGACCGGGCCGCCTTTGCCTCTGAAGGCGCCTTGGGCGAGGGTGCGGTGCTGTGCAACACGGACGGCCAGCCCATCCTCCAGACAAACGACCTGCCGCTCCGGGACGCGCTGTGTCGCTCGCTCGCTTCCGCTGAGGATGGTGTAGCGCTCGATTTTCGTTCGCTTGGCAAGGAGCGTATTCGCGCTCGATTCCTCTATTTGGAGCGGGCGGCCAATGAGATGGCCGGGATCAGTCTGGACTCAGCGCCGCTGCCGGTCATGCCGCGCATGCATCGTGTCCTGGGTGGCATCCAGACCGATGCCAACGGGGCAACGGCTGTCTCCGGTCTGTTTGCCGCCGGAGAGTGTGCCTCCCCTGGGGTGCACGGGGCCAACGCCTTGGCCGGGAATGGGCTGACCGCCAGCGTTGTCTTTGGTCGGCGGGCCGGCAGCGCTGCGGCCGCCCATGTGTCGAACATCTCTTCTCAGGCGACCGCCGACTCCGCCCTGCAGGACGCTCAACACACACTGGAGGCGGTTTTTTCCCGCCCTGCGTCAGGGGATACGATTATTGCGATTCAGCGTGCACTTGCGAGCGCTATGGCTGAGCACGTTGGGCTCGTACGGGACGAGGCCGGGTTGCGGGAGGCCGCTCGCTGTGTCATCGACTTGCAGGCGCGCTACGCTCAAGTTGGGCTCCGACACCACGGAAAGATGTATAACCATGAATTGCTCACCTTTTATGAGTTGGGAGCGCTGCTCGACGTTGCCGGAGCCATTGTGAGTGCGGCTCAGGGACGACAGGAAAGCCGCGGAGTCCACCAACGGCGTGACTTTCTGGCAACGAACGATGCGGGGGGACAGCATCACTCGCTTGTGACGTGTAGACCTGATGGACCCAACCTGACCAGCAGTCCGGTCAGTGCCGAGCAGGCTGCGTGACGGGCGTCTATTACTGAAGGCAGAGAATGGAGGGGACCTATGGAAACAACATTTAAGGTCTACCGTTTCGACCCTGAAAATGGGAGCAAACCGGATTTTGCAACCTACCAAGTAGACCTGCCGGACTCGGCAACCGTGATGGATGGGCTCAGACAGATTCGGGATGAGCAGGACCCCAGCTTGGCGTTTCGGGCCTCGTGTGAGCGGGGGTCGTGTGGTGACTGCGCGCTCCGTATAAACAAAAAAGGCCGGCTGGGCTGTACCCTGAAAATCGCCAAAACAGTCAAGAATGGCGTTGTGACCGTCGAACCTATTCGCAATATCCCGGTGCTGAAAGACCTGGTGTATGACCTGGAAGGCTTCCTGTGGAAGAAGATCAAGTCGGTCCAGCCCTGGATTACGCCCCGTGAGCCGGAGCCCGAGGGCGAATACGTGGTCGCCGAGGAGCAACTGGCCGAAGTCCGCAAGGCGATGAGCTGTATCATGTGCGGCCTGTGTGACGAGGGCTGCGCGGTGATTAAGATCGACAAGGACTTTGTCGGTCCGGCCGCCCTCACCAAGGCGTATCGAGCCGTTTTCGACCCGCGTGACGGACAGCACAACGAGCGCTTAACGCTGGTCAGCGAGCCCGGCGGGGTCTGGGACTGTACGCACTGTTTTGAGGCCAACGGGCATTGCCCCCTGGGCCTGGAACCGACGGACCGGCTGTTCGAGGTCCGTGACGAGGCGATTCGACAGGGTATTCGCTCCGGCACGAAGAACCCCAAAGTGCAGCGGCATTACGACAGCTTCCTGAACTCGGTCAAGCGTAGCGGCTGGCTGGATGAAGGCCGGCTGGCAATCGAGAGTGAGGGCCTGACCAATATCGCCGGATTGGCCAAACTCCTGCCCACGGTGATCCGGGCTATTCCAAAGGGCAAGGCTCCGCTGCCGTATCTTCACCCCAAGCGGCCGAGCGCCCAGGCGATTCGACGCATCATAGACAAAGCCCAGAGGAGCGAGGTATGAAGTACGCATTTTATCCAGGCTGTGTGTCGCGCGGGGCCTGTCCCGAACTCTATCCCGCTTCGGTCAAGGTGGTGGAAAAACTCGGGATCGAAATCGAAGAGGTGACCGATGTCGGCTGTACCGGTGCCGGGGTGTTGAGTCGTGACCTGTCCGACCCCATCAACGCGCGGACCTTGGCCAAGGTGGAAGCCATGGGGCTTTCCTCCCTCATGACGATCTGTAGTACCTGTCAGGGGGTCTTTACCCAGGCCAACCATCGCTTCAAAAACGAGCCCGAGTATCGCCAGAAGATTAATACCGAATACCTGGCCGAGGAGGGGTTGGAATATCAAGGGACGGTGGAAGTCAAGCACCTCTTATGGGTGCTGATGGAAGACTATGGGGTGGAGAATCTGAAACCGCATATCAAGCGGAAACTGACCGGTCTCAAGGTTGCGCCGTTCTATGGCTGCTACATCCGTCGTCCAACCTCCATTATTGCGCCAAAAGGCCTGTCGGGGCGGAAAACCTATTTAGAGGACTTGCTCGATGTTCTTGGTGCCGAGTCCGTGGATTCGAGCGGGAAGTCCAAATGCTGCGGATTTCCGATTCTGACGGTCAACGAAGAAAATTCAATGCGGATGGTGAGTGATCATACCGGTGACGCCAAGACGAAGGGAGCCGACTGCATGGTGACCCCCTGTCCCCTGTGTCATCTGAATCTTGACGCCAACCAGCCGACGGCCGAGAAACAGGCGGGGACCCAGATCGGGATGCCGATTATCCACCTCCCTCAGCTCTTGGGACTGGCCTTTGGCTTCGATGAGAAAGAAATGGAACTCCAGCGGCATATCGTTTCGACCGAATCCGTTTCGCGCCAACTGGAGGTCAGTATCAGGTCATAGCGCACCCGCTTCGATGCAGACGAGAAAGAGGTTTCGCCAACCCGACGAAATTTTTGCGCTCCTGACCAAAGAGCCGCTCTATCCGCTCTACCTCTTTCACGGTGAGGAGGCATACTTTATTAATCGCGCCATCGCTCAGGTGCGGGCGCGTCTGGGTGAAAACCCGGCGGTGCATACGTTTTATGCGGGAGAATATCCGCTTGAGCAGGTGCTTGAGGCCTGGGGCAATGCCTCACTGTTTGCCGAACGTCAATTAGTCGTGCTCAAGAGCGCCGGGCAACTGTCGGCCGCAGACCGGGAACGTCTGGCGACCGAAGCCGAACTCCGGGATGAAAGTCAGCCCCTGGTGGTCTGCGTGCAGGGGAGGGCCAACCTCAGCCAGAAATTCTTTTCCGTGTGCGCAAAGCGTGGCTTTGTTGGCGAATTCCGCCCGCCCTTTGTCAACCAAATCCCCGGCTGGGCGCAGCGTTTTGCTCGGGAACGGGGTGTCCGTCTCAGCGCCGAGGCGGCCTCGTATTTGGCCGATCATATTGGAACGGATCTGCTTGCCCTGTCCACCGAGATGGACAAGCTGGTTGCCTTTATCTTCCCAGCAACCGAAATAGATCATGCGGCGGTCAGGCACTGTACGGGGGATCTGCATCAGCACTCGGCTTTTGATCTGGCCGATGCTTTGGGGCGACGGAACAGCAAACGGGCGGTACGCTTGGTACAGGAAGTATTGAGCGACGAGAAACGCGCCCTCCCAGCCTTGCACGCGCTGGTCAGTCACTTCCGGCGTCTGTGGCAGGTCAAGGATTTGTCCGAGGCCAGTACCCCGAGCAGTCAGATTGAACGGGCGGTCGGCTTGCGCGGCCAGCGACTGCGGGCTGCCGTGGAGCAGAGTCGTGTCTTTTCAAATGCAGACCTGCGGCGTATCCTGCGCCGCGCCTCGCAACTGGACCTCGCCCTCAAATCGAGTCCGACCTCCCCACGCCTCTTGTTCGACGCCTTTATTCTGGACGCCTGTGGAAGCACGGCCGTTGAAGGTAGGCCCAAACGGTGACAGACAAAACAGCCCACGCACAAAACCCCGGTCAACTCGGCTTTGCTTTTTTTTCTACCGCACGTGAAGATGCTCTCCCTCGTCAGGAAAGCGGCCACCGCGCACAGGCTGGGCTTGCTAGCCTGCTGCCCTGTGTCCAGGCTGCATTCCTTGAGGCCCGGCTGGATGAGGTGGACCGGGAACTCCTGCCCTTACTTGAGCTGTGTGAATCGGTGCTGACGCGGGTACTCGATGTTGCCCGGAAGAGAGGTGGTCGGGGCTGGTCCGAGGCCGAATACCACAGCCTGCGCGGGATTGGTCAGGCGCAATGGTTGCTGATTGAGGCCCAGGCCAAAAAAGGCTAACACTCCAACGTCACCTGGCAGAAATCAAGATCACGACCGGCTTGCTTGTCTGATCGGTTTCGCTGCCGATTCTCAGAAAAAACCCCGACAGTGCTACGTCCGCAGAGACGTCCCGTGGGTGATGAACACGGGCTGCCGGGGTTACGGTGGTGCCTGGTCCTCCCAAGCGACCACCCGATTGGGGACAGGTCGGCCTAAGAGGCCACCACCTCACTGATCACCGTCGTTGATAACTGCACTAGACCACCTCCTTTCTCGGCGCACCCAGCGCGGGTCCAGAATCCGCTCAGCCAGGAACCGATCGCCGTTACCGGCCCGAGGCTCGATCCGCTCTGTCCTACCGTATTATAGGGACAGAAACGAGACGGGCTGTGTCAGCCCGACCGAAAAGCTACCCCTAGCCTACGCCCAAATGTCTCAAAGGTCCAGTGTCCACAGGAGGATGCACAGTCTGTCACTGCCCTTTTCTATTCTTCTGACGGCTCTTGCGGATGTGCGCCGCGCTCTATACAGTTCTGTAAGACATGCCCAACTTTCATGCCTTAGCCGTTTTTGAAGCCAGTGGCTCTTCAACAGAAGAGATCCAAGAGACCGTTTCATCCCTCTTCGCGTCCTTCTCCCATCAACGAGTCCGTTACCATGAACACGAACTGAGTGCAGGCCCAAGCTCTGCATCAGCAGGGAACAATTCATACTGCATGGTGTTTGTCGACTGCGATGTTGACGCGTACACCGAAGAAAAGGCGCTCGACTTTGCGAATGATGCCTTTGAGTATCTCTCGACGGAGACCTGTCAATATCTGGCCTTCGGACTCGTTCCCGGTCGCCAGCGGGTGCAGCGCCGACGAGAAGAAGCGAGCGAGGCCGACGCAAATGAACGGGGCAGACGGCGGCGGGGAACGCCAGGCCGGGGGCGGAGAAGACGAGACGATCAGGAACGCGACAAAGAGACGCGGCAGGAAACAGATCGGGCTCCCATCTCTCAAGGGGAAGCTGCGCTACCCTCTGATTCTGAACCAGGTAAAACGCCTCCCGCCCCAGAGCCAGGGATACAGGTGGTGGAAGTCGAGCCGGACGCGGTTGAAGCGCCAACCGAACTTGAAGTTGACCTTGAGGCCGGTGGGCCTCCCCCACTGCCACCCCGCAGTTCTGCGGCAATGCAGGTGACCGTTACCGTCAAGCTCCGGGCTTCCGAGCTCAAAGACGCGCTGAACGGTGAGGCCCCGTCAGCGCAGCAAGACCTCGTTCAGATGGCGATTGCTGAGGCGCGCAACCGACACCCGGAAGTCCCTGCGGATGTTGCGCCCGAGTCCGAATCCACCCCGCTTCCCGGTGGCGACACGCTGTTGTCGTTGACCTGGAAATATCCGGCCCCGGTTCCTTCCTCAAAAGAATCCGCGTCGTAAAGTCTTCGGTAGGTGCTCACGTCTGTCAGACCTCTCGAATAGCACCCCCCCCTCCTGTGAATGCCTGAAAAAGGCTCGCTTTTTCAGGGGACCCATGTTACACCACCCGTCGTACCGGCACGGATGAAGCGGAGGTGCAGTATGCAACAGACCAATGATCCGCAGTATATGCTTTCCGGCGTGACCGTCCTAGACTTTACCCAATATTTGGCCGGACCGACCGTGACCCGTCTCATGGCAGAGATGGGTGCCAATATTATCAAGGTCGAACAGGCGCCCATGGGTGATCCGTCGCGTTTGCTGCCGTTTATTCAGGATGAGCGTAGCGCGTATTTTGTCCAGCAAAATCGCGGCAAAAAAAGCCTCTGTCTCGATTTCGACAAGCCTGAATCCCTTGACATCCTGCGTGCCTTGATTCCGACAGTAGATGTTGTGGTTGAGAATTTTGGGCCAGGCGTGATGGAAAAACGGAATCTTGACTATCCGTCGCTCAAGACCATCAATCCCCAGGTTATCATGGTCTCGATCTCTGCCTTTGGGCGAAAAAGTCCACTGTCTCACAAGGTGGGTTACGATTTTATTGCGCAAGCCTTCTCCGGCATCATGCATATGACCGGCAGTCCGGACGGGCCGCCGCAGTTTGTCGGGCTCGGTATTGCCGATGTCAGTAGCGGCGTTCACGCCTTTGCGGCCCTAGGCTATGCCTTATACCACCGGGAACGGACCGGTGTCGGTCAATATATAGATCTGTCCATGATTGACGCCATGTTCCATATGCATGAGGTCAATGTACAGGGCCATACCATGAGCAAGGGCGAGTTTGTGCCGCTCCGGATGGGGTCCCACCATCCCCTGGTGTGTCCGTGTGGAGTGTTCAAAGGGCCCGAGGGCTGGATCGTCGTCCTTGTCCTGGATCGACAGTGGGCCAATATGTGCAAGGCCATGGGCCGGCCGGAGCTGATTGAAGACGCCCGCTTTGCGACCAATGCCGAGCGAGGGAAGAACCAGGGCGAACTCATTCCGATGATCGAAGAGTGGATGCAGGCGCAGCCGAGTGATGAAGCCGTCCTCCAAATCTTTGAAGAGCATCGGGTTCCGTCCGCTCCCGTCATGTCCATCACCGATATTTTGGCCCACCCGTATTTCAAGGCGCGGGAGATGGTCAGGACGGTGCCCGACCCCATCCTGGGCGAAGTCACCATCCCGGGCTTCCCGCTGAAGTACTCCGAGTTCCCCCGGCTCCCGGACATTCAAGCTCCGCTCTTAGGCCAGCACAGCGCTGAAGTGCTGCGAGAACAGCTCAGCTATAGCAACGAAACCATCGCCGCACTCCAAGGGAAAGGGGTGCTGTACGCAGAGGACCGTTAGCGTATTCCGGACAGACCCGGCTGCACTGATCGGTCTCTGGTTGGACGTCAAGATACAAGACAGGGAGAAGGTATGACAGTGATGATTCCCGTTGAGCAGGTGGAAATTTTTGGCGCGGGCGTGCTCAGAGCTGAAGGCGTGGTCATTGATAAAGAAGGCAATGCCTGGGGGGGCGGGCGCAATGGCATTGTGTATAAAGTCAGTCCGGACGGGGTCGTCCACGAGGTCGCCCAGTTGCCGGACCGGGCCATTCCCAACGGCGTCACGCTGGACCGGGAAGGTAACTTTGTCTACTGCGACCTCAGGCATAAAGCGGTGATGCGGCTATCGCCCGACGGGAAAGTCTCCCTCGTCGCTGACCACGCCGGAGACTTTCCGATTTCGATTCCGAACTTCGCCAGCTATGACGCCGAGGGCAATCTCTACGTCTCGAACTCCAGCTCCCAACCGGGCCGCGAGGTGTTTAAGGAATTTGTGAATCCTCAGCCCAACGGCGCGGTGGTGCGTATTCGCCCTGACGGTCGGGGCGAGGTCGTCGCCACCGGAATTTATTTTGCCAACGGGACGGCCATCGACCCCAACGAAGATGCCGTCTATGTCCTGGAGAGTTCGCGGAACGATTGCGTCCGCATCCAGATCAAGAAAGACGGCACCTTTGGTCCGCCCGAAATCTATGCCAGAGACTTTCCGGCCCTGCCGGACGGGATGGCTTTTGATGTGGACCGCAACCTGTATATCACGCTGCCCGGTGTACCGGAGAACGGCAAGCTGGAGCCCCGAAACAGAGTCATCAAGGTCGATCCGAACGGCAACTGGGAGACCGTTATCCACGACCCGGACGGCACCGCGCTGGCCTTTCCAACCAACTGCGCGTTTGGCGGCCCTGATATGCAGGACCTTTTTATCGCCAATCTGGAGGGGGATCATATGAATAAGGTCCGGACCGCAGTCCGAGGTCACCCGCTGTATCATCAGCGCTAACCATACGGAGCCTTCTCATGCAAAAGAGCGCCGAACGGATTCTCACCACCCACGTCGGCAGCCTGCCGCGTAATCCTGAGCTGACCGATCTGCTGATTGACCAGGAGCAGGGCAAGGCCATAGATGCCGCGGCCCTGGCCCGTCAATCCGAAATAGCCGTCCAACACGTGATTGATGAACAGCTCAAAGCCGGTGTGGATATCATCAATGACGGCGAACAGCCGCGCATCGGTTTTCAGACCTATGTGCCGCAGCGTATGCGCGGCTTTGGCGGAGAGAGCAAACGGCCCACTCCGCAGGACATGGCGGAATTCCCGGATTTCACGGCCATGATGCAGCGTCGCAATATGATGCGGGCCAAGGTCTTCAACGCCCCACAGGCCATTGCTGAGGTCGCTTACGACGACCTGTCCTCCGTGCAGGACGAATGCGCGTTGTTTCTGCGTTGTACGGAGCAGGCGGCGTTCACCGAACGCTTCATGACCGCGGCTTCGCCCGGCATTATTGCCACCACGATGCTGAACGCCCATTACGATTCGCACGAGACCTATGTGCTGGCCGTGGCTGAGCAGATGAAGAAGGAATACGAATACATCCACGCCCATGACCTGCTGCTGCAACTCGATGCCCCCGACCTGGCTATGGAGCGAACTTTCCTCTTTCAGGATCAGACACTGGCCGAATTTCAGAAGACCATTGAGACCCATATCGAGGCCGTCAACCGCGCGACTGAGAATATCCCGGCCGAGCGTATCCGGCTGCATATCTGCTGGGGGAATTATGATGGTCCCCACAATCACGATGTGCCGCTGGCCGATATTCTTCCCGTTCTCTACCAGGCCAAGGTTGGGGCTCTGTCCATCGAGCTGGCGAATCCTCGCCATCAACACGAATATAAAGCCTTTCAACACCATCCCTTACCCGACTCGATGCTGCTCATCCCCGGTGTGATCGATTCCACAACCAATTACATCGAGCATCCGGAAATTGTCGCCGACCGCCTCTGCCAGGTGGTCGATGCAGTCGGCGACCGGAGCCGGGTCATTGCCGGTTCGGATTGTGGATTTGGCACGTTTGCCGGCTGGGAGATGGTGTCCGAGAGCGTGGTGTGGGCCAAGCTGCGGGCGTGTGCGGAAGGCGCGCGCCTCGCCTCGCAGCGCTTGTGGGGAGGGGAAGGGTGAGGGATCCGCGGTGAACGCACGGGAACTCACCCGAGGCGCTCCCGCGGCCTAGCTGGACCTCGCTTCAGGGCCTGCGTAACTCTGAACACGGGGAGCCGCCTGTGGCGCCGACGCGCACTGCTGCAGGCGGTCCGGTGTTGTGTCAGGCTCCGGTTATATTTGCCGTCCAGCCTTTGTCTTTATCGACCGTTGTGGCTGAGATTTTCTTTGAAGCGTAAAAGCCGACCAGCCCCAGGGCGTCTTTTATCTGCAGCCGCCCGATCGGCCCCGAGGTATAGGTCACGTTCAGGATATTGCGTGCGGGGTCAATGATAAACGCCGCCGGTTGGATGATATTGCGCTTCTCTTCGTACCAGCAGGTCAAGGTCGCGGCCGTGGCCGGGCCGTCCACGCCGTAGATGACGGGAAACGTCAGCCCCGACTTATCGACCGTCTGCTGGGCTTTGTCGAGCGGGTCGGTTGAGATAGCGTACACCGAAATCCCGGTTGCCTGGGCCTGCTCAAGATTGGCCTGATAATCAGCCAACTGCTGATCGCAGAACGGTCACCAGTGAGCCCGGTAGGTCAGGACGATAGCGTACGGGGTCGAGATGTCGACCGGCAGATTGACCGTCCCTCCGCCGACGCTCGGACCGCTGATAGAGGGAAAAGGATCTCCGGGGTGGAGGCGTTCCATAGCTGTACTCCTTTACTGGGATACGCGCCGGGTCAGGGCGGACAAAGCGCGGTGGGCCATCTATAGCCATGACCCGACGGCGAGTCAAGGCAAGAGCCGCCGCGCCGGTCTTCTGCAACAGGCCGGCCCTGTGCTACACTCCGGCCCATGACTAGCCCGACGCCTCCATCTCCCGAGTCTCCTGACCTCGTTCCAGAAGTTGCTGCGCTCAGCCTGTGATATTGCACGCATGGCCAGAACTCCCCGACCCCCAACGCCTAAGCAGGCCGCCAAGAAAAACCCGGCCCAGACCCTCCTGGGTACCATCGGTGCCGGGCTGCGGAAAATACCGACGACCTTTGTCCTGGTGCTGATTGGACTTTTCATTTATTTTCGCTCGCCGGACGAGGCTCAGCCACCAGAGCAACAACCCGAAGATTCAATAGCCCACGAAGAGCCGCAGCCCCCGTCGGACCTGCCCGCCAATATCAGTCCAGCCTTTTGGACCTGTGTATACCGCACCGACACGCAGCTCTCCGAAAGCCGCTGGGCGGATGTGTACTATGGCATGGAAGCCCGCGACGCCGGGCGCTCGGTATCCGTTTCCGTCTCTCCAGAATGGGCTAATCTGACGCCTGACCAGCGCTCCATCGTAGTCGAACTGGTGGCAACGACCTGGCAAAAGAACGGCCAGGACCTCGCGGTGTTCGAGCCGGGAGGCGGGTTGGAAAGCGTGACGCTCAAAAGGGCGGGAGACGATACGGTTGTGGCGGTCTGGACGCCGCACGATGGGGTCCAACTCGTCGAGGGGGAGTCCGAATCGCCAAGCCACGGATAGCCAAACCTCGCGGAGAATAACGGAGATACGAGGCGAAAGGAAAGCATGAAGTCAGCCGCGTTTTTTACCATAGACTGGCGGGACGGTGCGGTGGTGATGATCGATCAGCGCGCCTTACCCACCCGGGAAGTCTATCGCAGCTACACGGATTACCGTAGCGTCGCGCGAGCCATTACCGATATGGTGATTCGCGGCGCCCCCGCGATTGGAGTAGCCGCTGCCATGGGGATTGCGCTTGGAGCGCGACAGCTCAAGCGGAGTGCTGAGCCCGCCGTTTTTGCACGCATCTGTCAGGTATTTGCCGCCACCCGGCCGACCGCGGTCAACCTCTTTTGGGCCATTGACCGCATGCGACGCCGGTATGAGAAAGTGCGGGCCAAAGGCCGTGACGCCCTCATTGAAGCCCTGGAGCAGGAAGCCCTGAAAATCTATCAGGAAGACATAACTACCAATCGGCGTATCGGTCGCCACGGCGCAAACTTGATTCCCAAAGGGGCGAGTGTTTTAACGCATTGTAATGCCGGGGCGCTGGCAACGGCCGGATATGGAACCGCCCTGGGGGTGATCCGGGCCGCTTGGAAGCAGGACAAGCATATCTCCGTCTTTGTGCCGGAGACCCGGCCGTATTTACAGGGCGCACGTTTAACCGCCTGGGAACTCGTCCGCGAGGGAATTCCCGCAACCCTGATTACCGACAATATGATCGGCCATTTCATGCAACAGGGCGCGATTGATTGTGTTGTTGTGGGCACCGACCGCACCGCGGCCAATGGGGATGTGGCCAACAAGATCGGGACGTATACCTCGGCCGTGCTGGCCGGACGACACAAGGTGCCGTTCTATGTAGCGGCCCCGACAACGTCGATTGATCTGGATTGTCCCTCGGGCAAGAAGATCCCCATTGAAGAGCGGTCCGCCCAGGAAGTCACCCATGTGCTACGCCAACGGATTGCCCCCAGCGAGGTCGCGGTTGCCCATCCAGCTTTTGATGTCACCCCCCATCGCCTGGTCAGCGCGATCATCACCGAAAAGGGGATCGCCCGCGGTCCCTATAAGCAGTCCTTGCCGAAATTTGTCAAAAGAAAAGGGTGAGACGCTAGCCGGTTCAGGCGGTATGATGGACAGCGAGGGCTGAGCACATTTGGGCCAGCCGCTGACGGAGCGCGTTCGGACGTTCCACTGTTACGTTGTCCCCCCAGGTGAAGAGGTGCCAGCATATCTCGTTGATACCGCCCGCCGTGAAGCGCACGGTCATGAACCGTCGTCGTTCTCGGAGACAGTCTGGTCAGGATGGAACAGGAACGCCGTTACGTCCGACGCCACGCTGGGATCAAACCGCAGGGCTACCTCGACCGGCTCTTCCTGAAAGGTGCCGAACGAACGCTTGGCGTAGCGCTGTAAGTCAAACGCCGGGTCACGCTCGAATGGTTCATTAGTGAGGCGGGCATCGCTCATGTTCGCCAGCCGCCAGAGCCACGTGTCATTCGCCCAGTCGGTCCGCCCCACCAGAAATGCACGGTTGCCGTAAAGCACCCCGTAGGGCTGGACACGCTGGTGGCTGCGCCGTCCCGTCCATTGAGCGAGATAGTCGAACTCAACCACGCGCCCCGCCTTGATGGCATTGCGCAGGAGCGAGAGCAGGCCCTCTTCCAGGTTTTCTCTCGGGCCGGAGCGCATGGCGAGTCCTTCCGCTTCCATGAGGGTCTCTAGCGCGGAGTCGAACTCCTGGGCGGAGTGGCGGCGCAATGAGGCTCGCAGCTTGGTTGCAAGGTCCCGAAGCCCGCTGGCGCGTTCCTCAAGGCCGGTACGCTCAAGACTGCTGGCCGTCGCTTCGAGTCCTGCCCGTTCTTCGGGCGAGACCCGAATGAACGGGGGCAGGGCACTCGACTGGAGCCGCCAACGAATACGGCGGTCTCCGGTGTCCGCGTCCACGACCTCCAGTGGCCCGAACGCCGCCTCAACGGCATCGCGCATCCGCTCCGCCGTACGCCGGCTGACGGAGAACTCGTTTTGGATGTAAGCGATGGTAAGGCCGCCTCGGTTCCCCTAGAGACGAATCGCTAAGCGCACGATGTCCCCGGCCCGCTCGTAACGCCTCCCACCACCCCTTCCACGCCGCGCCTGTCTAAGGAAATGCCTGGACCGCAACGTCTAATGTAGCGGCGAGGTTGCCTACTACCCCAGGCATGTCGTTCAACCCTTCCAGCAGGCCGAAATCAATTTCGAAAAGCACCGAAGCACCCTGCCTGTAGTCGCGACAACATCCATTAACGAAATCGGGCCAATTGGCCGCTTGCATGTGGTTCCACACTTGATTCTTAGCATTCTGATCTAAATTCTCCTCTGTCTTGAGGTTGAGATTGAAGTCTCCGTTAATCTCAAAATAAAAGGGGTTGTGTTGGCCGTTGTTAATGACAATTGTACCAAGACTAGGGGTCCCAGTATCCCACATTTCCAAAAAACTAAGAATCGAGTCATGAATACTAGGAGACCTTCTACCGACAGGATAGAGTGACAGTCTACCAAATTCTTTGAAATACTCTGACGCGTTCCATTGCTGGGACAGGAGATGTAGCACCGGAAAGGCAAGTTCGGGAGCACAAAATATGAGCCTGTTATTTGGAAAATCATTCTCACCGTGGATGTGGAGATACTGCGTCCTGAAATTTGAAAAAGAGCTTAGCAATGTAATCGCACTGATTCGTTTCTCTTTTTCGATATGCATTAGCCTGAGCCATTCCTGATACTTTTCGGGCTGCGGGATAACTGGTATCGCATGTTCAAGTAAATCTATCATGCAGTTCAAGCCGATGTGTCTGAACTCTAAAGAGGCAGCCCCCGTATGATACGGTTTCGTATAAAACTCAGAGGTTCCATATGTGATAAACAGAAAAATGAGTTGATTGCCTCGCAGATACTCCAACAAGGGCGCTTGATTTGCAATCCGTTCTGTCTGCCACTCATCTCCTCCCATCTTCCGTCTTCGTCTGAATCGACTTTTGTTTCGATGACGAGAGATAGATTATTGGAAAACGTGCGCTCTACATCAAAGGGTTGTCGATGGGTTGCTCGTTCAGGTGTGCCCCAAAATTCTATCTGAAAGGCTTCCCCAACGATATCTAGTCTATTCACGGAGTTCAGATCGTTTAATAGACAAATAAGCAGTTGGTCATGCTCTCTTTCGGTCCTGTAATTCATTATCATCTCACTCACCTTTCTCTCGTTCTGAGTTTTCTCGCAGATTTACCCTCCTAATCCCTTCGTGAAGGATTCTACGTCTTTGTCTTTCTGTCTCGGCCTCTCAATGGTTTTCCCAATCGGGTCTTGTCTACCCTCTAACGTTTCAGAAGGCGATTTCCTCTGAAATAATCGTATCTTTTTTTGAGTCGTCAGCCGAAAAATAGGTACTATTGTCACCTAGGTGACATTTTCTCCTTAACGTTTGTGGTGGGGTGGCTGTGAGCTGCGGTTTCCTGCCAGCCCTAGTATACACGCTGGCCACGCTAGCGCATTTCACGATAGGCTCTAGCCGTTCAGAGGGCTCCGTCATGCCGGACGTGATCCGGCATCCAGAGGGCGGGGGGGTGGGGGCTGGATTCCTGCCTTCGCAGGAATGACGTTGCTGGTGGCTACACAGCATCGTAAAGCATTCTAGTTCCCACCTAGAAGCATAGCCCTAGGCTCAGGCCTCATCACCAGCACAGGCCCGTGGCTGCGAGGCCAAGGGCACGAAAGCAGGTGTGGGGGCCTCGGTCGTAAGGAGGAGCGCGCCGCCGCCAGTCCTTCCGGCGGCCAAACAGGCGCGCACTCGGATGGCACTCCTTGTCGCGTTCGGGGGCAGAGGGAAGCGGTTGCTTGCGGGGAGCCCGCCCCGGGGCCGCCCGCGAGCACGGGGCCGCGCCCTGGGTTGCGCAGCCTCGCGGCCGTGCGAGGCGCGGGGCTATGCGGCGCGGCGCTTAGCCCCGGCCCCGGGGCGGGCCTCTCGGCGGCCGCGCCGGTCAGCCCCCCGCGGCCCCCCCCCGGGGCGTATGGGGCAACAGCGGCGGCAGGCGGGGCAACCGTTCCGCAGGAAGCCCGCAATGATGGTCGCCCAGGCTGGGGCTCCTGCGCACGGGGGGAAACTCCAGCACCCTCCTTCTACGCTCACATAAACCCCTTAGAGGTCCTGACCCTAGCACTCAGAGCCGGAATTTCTCTGTTACGCTTCAGGTTGTAAACTTTCAGTAGAGCTATCTTGTTATCCTCGGACATTGTGAACGTAAACTTTGCATCTGCATTAGGATAATGACAAGCAAGGTCATGACTCCTACTTGAGGAAAACCAACCTTGTCCTTCCCATTCGCATCCTTTCTCTCTAGCCAGAAGAGGGGACAAGTAGATTCTTCCAATGTATTCATCAACAGTTATTCCAAGATCATCTATCCCTCGTCTTACAATAACGAGAGCGTTGGCAATTTCCGGCGACACCTCCACTTTGATTTTGGAGATTTCTTCAAGAGCTTTCTCCATTCTTCTCCGAGCTTCTACTCTTTCTTGCTCTAGCTGTTCAAGATACTTCGCATGCTCTTCTTCTCGTCGTTTGAGTTCTTCTTGATATCTCCTTTCCCTTTCTTCCTGCTCTCTGAGTCGTCTTTCTTCCATCTATTCTCTAGCTTTTTGAAATCGTCAGCTACAGCCGAGTTATTGGTAGGGAAAGGAAAAGTACAGACCAAGAGCGAAAATATAACTGACTTCTTCATACCGTACTTCCTCCTTGAAAAACTCCATCTTCCGCGGCTTGTAAGAGCAAGGTTAGCGTAACAATACGTCAGATTCGGACGTATTCTGTTAGGAGGAATTTTTCAGAGCGGGAAGGTCTACGTTCCATATTATCAATAATAAAGACTTGTTAAATAACCGAATTAACGGTAAATCAGTTATCAGTATGGCTGATCTCTATATACCCCAGGCGCAACTGGCCCGGCTCAAGCGTTTGATCGCACCTGGAAAAGTCGTGGTGGTGTATGGCCCAAGGCGGGTGGGGAAGACCACCTTGATCCGGCGTTACGTGCAACAGCACGACCGGGATGCCCTCGTGGTGACCGGTGAAGACATCACCGTGCGCGAATATCTGGAAAGCCAATCTCTAGCCAAGCTGAAGGCGTTTGTCGGAGGGCGGCGAACACTGATCGTGGATGAAGCCCAATACGTGCAGCAGGTCGGCTTGAACTTGAAGCTGTTGACCGATCACGTTGAGGGGTTGCGCATTATTGCAACAGGCTCGTCTTCCTTTGATCTCGCCCAGCAGGCCGGCGAGCCCCTGACGGGCCGCAAAACCACGCTGCTCCTCTTGCCCCTCGCACAACTGGAGCTGCGGGCAGTAGAAAGCGCCCATGAGACATCGGCCAACCTCGAAATGCGCCTGATCTATGGCTCCTACCCGGAAGTTATCCTCATGGAATCGAACGAAGATCGTGAACTCTACATTAAGGAGCTTGTCGCTTCCTACCTGTTCAAGGATATCCTCCAGTTAGAAGGCATCCGGCACCCCGACAAATTGCTGCGTCTGCTCCAGTTGGTCGCATTCCAGATCGGTCGCGAGGTTTCAGTGGCGGAGTTGGGAGCGCAACTTGGCATGAACAAGAATACGGTGGACCGCTATCTGGACCTGCTAGAAAAGACATACGTCATCTACGGCCGGCGCGGTTTCAGCCGCAATCTGCGTAAGGAAATCACGAAGAGCCGGCGGTACTACTTCTACGACAACGGCATCAGGAACGGGCTCATCAGCAACTTCAACGCCCTGTCTCTGCGCGCCGACGCCGGTGCCCTGTGGGAAAACTACGTTCTGGTCGAGCGACTGAAACACAACCTGTACACAGGGCACTTGGCTGAAAGCTATTTCTGGCGCACCTACGACCAGCAGGAGATAGACCTGATTGAAGAGTGGGGCGGGCGTTTGCACGCGGCTGAAATAAAATGGTCGCCCCGAGCCGCGGCCCGCGCGCCTCGCGGTTGGCACCAAGCCTATCCCGGCAGTTCGTTCCAGGTCGTTCACCAGGGGAATTATCTGGATTTCATTGCCGCGCCGGGTCGTCAGGCTGCCGGCGGCTGAAACCGGTCCGATTTCAGAATCAATGCCAAGCGTCGCCCACTACTTCCGGGGCATTGAAACCCCGCTCATGCCTGCGCGAGTCGGACGATGGTGTCGACCAGCTTGGCGTGTTCCGGCGCGCCGACGGGGCGTAGCGGGATGTCGGGCCGGGCGGCGCACCGCCGCTTGAGGCGTTGCACCCGGTCGTGCGCCGCCTCAAGACGCGTCTCACTCAGCCGCCCCTCGTGCAGGGCGTGCAGGCAGGCGTCATGAGCCTGCCGCGCCCGATTGAGGCTGTGACAAACCAGCAGCATGTCGGCTCCCGCGCTGAGCGCCTGAACCGCAGCGGCTGCAACAGACGAATGCCGAACAATAGCGCCCATCTCCAGATCGTCCGAGACAATGACGCCCTGGAATCCTAACCGCTTCCGCAGCAGATCGTTCATAATGACGGAGGAGAGTGAAGCGGGTTGCTGCGGGTCCAGGGCCGGATAGACAACGTGGGCGGTCATCAAGAGTTCGATCTCCTGGGCAATAGCGGCTTGAAACGGAATGAGGTCAACTGCCTCCAGGGTTGTCCTGTCTCGCTCATCGTAGGGCAGGTCGTCGTGCGAATCGATGACGGTCGCCCCATGCCCAGGAAAATGCTTGCCGCACGGGAGTACGCCCGTAGCGCGCAGTCCGGCGGCAAGGGCACAGCCGAACTCGGCCACCCGCTGCGGATCAGAACCAAACGCGCGGTCGCCAATAACGGTATTGTCAGGGTTGCTATACACATCCAGGACGGGCGCAAAGTCAATATCTATCCCCACGCTGCGCAGCTCCCGTCCAAGGGCGATGCCGACCTCATGGGCGAGTTGCAGAGAGCCGGTCTGGCCGATCTGCAAAGCAGGGGGAAAATGGGTGAATGGCGGTGACAAACGATGGACACGTCCGCCTTCGGCGTCAAGCGCAATCAAGGGTGGATGCTCGGGTGTCAGGGCATGTATCTCCGCACACAGGGCCTGGAGCGTGTCCGGGTCCATATAGTTCCGCTGAAAGAGGATGATGCCACCGGGCTGCAAGTCAGCAAGTATCCGGCACGTCTCAGCATCAAGAGTTGGCTGGGGGATACCAACCATCAAGCACTGACCAAGAGCGTCTTGGGAGAAGCGGTTATTCATAACCATACTCTAACAAGAAGGTTGATACGAGAAAAGAAAAGCTCACAACACCTAGACAATCCTCAGATAAATATGCTAACAGCACGCCCATACTATTGCTTTGCTCCAGACGGGGGAGCCGTCGGGCGACAAACCGGTCGACCCACATAGGCTCTGGAGGGGCAAAAAAATAGTTGTGGTAGACCGCTTGGATCCAGTTGTACGGACCGAGACGGACGGCAGAGAAGTTCTACGACAGGGAATAGCGACAGCGTGCGGCTCTGGCAGCAGCCCGCGTAGTCCTTACCCCCCCCTGTCTCGACGCCCTCCGACTGTGGTCTATGGAGAAGCTGTAGAAGGAGGGACAGCATGCAACCCACAAAGATTTCGGTTCCTGAATTGCAACGGCTGAAAGCGTCCGGGCAAAAGATCACGGCCCTGACCGCCTACGACTACCCGTTCGCCCGCATCCTGGACGAGTGTGGGATCGATTTTCTGCTGGTTGGCGATTCTTTAGGCACGACCGTGCAAGGGGCGGATACGACCCTGCCGGTCACGATGGACGATATGGTCTACCACCTCAGGCTGGTCAATCGGGCTCGCCCGCGCGCCCTCATTGTGGGAGACATGCCGTTTTTGTCCTACCAGGCCGGTATTTGTGACGCGATTGCCAATGCCGGGCGCTTGCTCAAGGAAGGCGGAGCCGAGGCCGTCAAACTGGAGGGTGGGGTCAACATCGCGCGGGTTATCAAGGCTATCGTGAATGTGGATATCCCGGTGATGGGCCATATTGGTCTGACGCCGCAGTCGGTACATCGCATGGGCGGCTATAAGGTCCAGGGCAAGAAATCGGGCCGCCAACCCGGCGCGCGGGAACGGCTCATCGAAGACGCGGAAGCCGTCACCAATGCCGGCGCTTTTGCCGTGGTCCTGGAGGGCGTCCCCATGGATTTGGCTGCCGAGATAACGGACATGCTGCCCATTCCCACCATTGGTATTGGCGCCGGCCCGCACTGCGACGGCCAGATTCTGGTGATGCATGACCTGCTGGGCATAGCCGGTGATTTTACGCCTAAATTCGTTAAACGCTACGCCAATCTGGAGCAGGTGGTGGCCGACGCGGTGAGCGCCTATATCAGCGAGGTGCGAGAGCAGGCCTTCCCCCGGGATGAACACTCGTTCCATTAGCGCTTACTCTTAAAGACCTGGAAACAGAGCCGTGCAGATTATTCAGACCGTTCGAGAGATGCAGCGTTGGTCGGAAGATCAGCGCTTGGAGCGTAAGACCGTGGCCTTTGTCCCCACTATGGGGTTTCTGCACGAGGGCCATCTCAGCCTGGTGCGTGAGGCGAAAAATCGGGGCGGCGTGGTTGTGGTCTCCATTTTCGTCAATCCTATGCAATTCAATCAGTCGTCCGATTTCGATAAATACCCTCGTGATGAGGCCCAGGACGAACGCGCCTTGGAAGCATTGGGCACCGACGTATTGTTCATACCCCCGCCGGCTGAAATCTATCCCGATGGCTACCAGACCGCGGTTGAGGTCGAGAAAGTCAGCCAACCCTTGTGCGGCGCCTTTCGTCCCGGCCATTTTCGGGGGGTGACCACGGTGGTGGCCAAGCTGTTCAATATGGTCAAGCCGCATTGCGCCCTGTTTGGCGAAAAGGACTTTCAGCAGTGTGTTGTCATTAAACGCATGGTCCAGGACCTGAACTTTGATATCGATATCGTCAGCCTGCCGACGGTACGCGAAGAGGACGGCCTGGCTATGAGTTCTCGGAATGCCCGGCTGAGTGCGACTGAAAGAGAGATGAGCCTGTGCGTGTCGCGCGCGCTCAGAACGGCCCAGGAGCTGGTCTCCGGCGGACAAGTTTCCTCGGCCGTTATTCTTCGGGCCGTGCAGCAGGGATTGACCCAAAACGCCGAGGTGCGGGTTGAGTACGCCTCCTTGTGCCATCCTGAAACGCTCGAAGAGATGGAGCAGATATCCGGTCCCACCCTGTTGGCTATCGCGGTCTGGATCGGCGAGGTCCGGCTGATTGATAACTGCGTGTTACATTAGTCGCAGAGTTCGCGTATGGCCAAAGAGAAATCCACTGAGAGAGCGATCTGCGTCAATCGCAAGGCGCGGCACGACTATATCATCAACGAAACCATCGAAGCCGGGATTGTGCTGAACGGCGGAGAAGTCAAATCGCTCCGCGACGGTCGGGCCAATCTCAAAGATAGCTATGGCCGAATCGACAAGGGCGAGGCGTTCTTATTGAACGCACATATCAGCGACTACAAACCAGCCCATTATTTCAACGGCGACCCCAACCGCAGGCGTAAGCTTCTCCTGCATAAAAAAGAAATCATGCGGCTGATGGGCAAAACAAAGGAGCAGGGATTGACCCTGGTTCCTCTGCGGCTGTACTTTAAGGAAGGTCGGGTCAAGGTTGAGTTGGCTTTGGCCAAGGGCAAGCGGACGTATGACAAGCGTGCTACCATTCGCGAACGCGAGATGAAGCGCGATGTTCAGCGTGCCATGCATAGACGAACGGGCTAGGGGGAGTATACTCTCTCTGCTCTTCCCCTCTGCGGGGATGAAATAATTCTGATAAGGGGGCGATCTGGTTTCGACGTGGGCTAGAAAGCCAGGGCTGCATGCCGGGGTTCTGTCCCGCCCGTAAAACGGACAGGCTGCAATTTAACTGCAGACGATTTTGATTACGCTCTTGCTGCCTAGAGCAGCTTGCGTCTTACCGACCCGCGCCCGTAGGGTTGGCTAAGGCGACACAAATCGGGATAGGGCTCGCGTCGTGCCGAAGGGTGCGTGCCCGAAACTTTACTTTGGCTGGTCTGAGGGCATCCTGCTCGTAGGAGGCCCGAGGATGAGATTAAACTACGAGCTACGCATTGTAGATGCCTTGAGTGGACTACTCTCGGACGCGGGTTCGATTCCCGCCGCCTCCATTCCCTTTTCCCTAAGAGCCCGAAGGCGGTTCGTATGCTTGATTCAATCGAATTTCAGAATTTCAAGATATTACGGAACGCGACACTTCCCCTTGCGCCTTTTACTTTAATCGTCGGACCTAACGGGAGTGGGAAGAGTACGGCCTTACAATCCCTCTTAGCGATCACTCAAACAGATCGGCCAAATTTTGAAAAGTTTGTTACCGCAGGCATGGAAGCAACAGATAACACGGACGTAAAGATTATACTCCAATGGACGGAGCTATACGAAAAAACGGTAACGACTGCGCGTTGGCACCGCAAACACAATTACTCTTCCCCTCTCCATCACTATCGACTATCTGGAAGGCGACCTGAAGTTGCTGATGCTTATCTGAATCCCCTGCTGTCCAGAATCCGGGTTTATTCGTTAGACGCTTCGGCAATAATTCAACCCGTCAACCTTGAACCTGATGTTGAAATTGCTCCGAACGGACGGAATCTCGTGGGTGTGATGGATAGTCTCAGAGATAAGGAACCCGAGCGATTCGAGGTGTTGAATAAAGAACTTGGACGGTGGCTCCCGGAATTCGATCATGTCCTTTTTGAAACGCCCGAGACCGGACAGCGAGCTTTCTTATTACGCACTCGAAAAGGCCATCACGCCATACTAGCCAGAGACCTGTCCCAAGGGACGGTGTTGGCCTTGGCCATTCTCACCCTGGCGTACCTCCCTGATCCACCCTCACTAATCGGCATAGAGGAACCGGAACGGGGTGTTCATCCCCGCCTTTTACGGAATATCCAGACGGCGCTCTACCGATTAAGCTACCCAAAGCAGTTCGGCGAAGATCGTCAGCCAGTTCAAGTCATTGCAACGACGCATTCTCCGTACTTCCTGGACCTTTATAAAGATCATCCAGAAGAAATTGTCATTGCTCAGAAGACTGCCGATGGAGCCCAATTTGAGCGGTTGTCTGACCAGCCTGACATTATGGAAGTGCTGGACGATGCTCCCTTGGGCGAGGTCTGGTATAGCGGCATTCTTGGTGGCGTACCGGCCGAGCAGTGAAGGTCGCGGTCCTCAGCGAATCGCCAGCAGACGAAGCGGCAATTCGTATCCTTATTGACGCTATTATTGACAGGCAGACTCAATTGGCTGATATGCCCACAATCCGAGCACGCGGCGTCTCCGGCATCTTCAACATTCTTCCGACTGTCCTCAAGCATTTACACTACAGAACGGATGCAGGTGCTCTCGTCGTTGTGGTGGATTCCGACCGGACACCGGTGCATAAGCCAGAACATGAACAATCGGGCGGCGCGAACGAGAGATGCAGGCTTTGTAAAACGCGCCAGACTCTTGATTCTGTTCTTGGCCAACTTCGACCCGTTCCAGGACGCCCCCAGATTCAGGTTGCAGTCGGTATAGCCGTTCCTGCAGTTGAAGCCTGGTATCGGTGTGGTCTCGACCCGCACGTCACTGAAGCCGCTTGGATAACAGGACTTCCGTCGGGTCCTTTTCCCTATACCACGAGGAGCCTGAAAGAGGATATGTACGAAACGTCACGTCCTTCGCTGGACCTGGAAACCCGTCGGGCAACCGAAGAGGCTCGACGGCTCACTCAGGATTTGCCGCTTCTCGAACAATGCTTTCCTACCGGATTCGGTGCCCTGGCTCGTGACGTAAGGAATTGGTAGCGGCTGAGGAGATGCCGTCACCCGTTCTCTAATTACTGTCCAACCCGCTCAGGCCGCACGCAAAAGCCCAAACAAAAAGGGCGTACCGCGGTGCGCCCCTCCAAGTTCCGATGAATGGGAGTGTCTTCTACTCCAACACCTCGGCAATCACTAACTCGGTGATCTTCTCTTCGTTATACCCCAGAATGTTCTCCAACATACGAGTATTATCTCCGGTGTCGCGCTTTATCGTTCTCAAATACCGGCGCCCGCCCTTCGCATCGGTGAGCATGCGGAGTAGTGCGACCAAGCGTTGGGCCCATCGGCCTTCTGGCAAGTATGCAGACCCATATAAGCCCGTAATCAGAGTGGGTAAATTCGTGGGAAAAATAGAAGATATTTTGTCGAAAATACAGTAAAAACAAAAAGTTGGGGTGGATATTCGATTCCTGCCTCCATATGATTCGGACTCAGGTACAGCTTACAGAACAGCAGATGCTCCGACTTGCGAGCACTTGCTGCGGAGCGAGGATCATCGATTTCCGAGTTGGTGTGTAACGGGGTGGACCATATCCTTGGTCATGCCGAGCGGAGTGAGCACGGAGACCGGGCGTAGCGTACGATCGCCGCCGCAGGACGCTTCCACTCTGGACGCACCGATGTGGCTCGTTGCCATGCCGCCCATCTTACCGTTACCTATGAAACACCCGAAGGGTGAATCGGTATTTCTCCGTTAGGGTAAAAATTAATAAGTGTCTGGCAATCGTTGTTATTAAGTTGCACATTGTACATATGAAAAGACTCACCGCCTCCGAGGCGAGAAAAAATTGGTTTCGAGTGCTTGACGAAGTCGCTGCCGGAGAAGTTGTTGTCCTGGAGCGGAAAGGACAGAGGCTCGTTTTACATAGGGAAGACAAAAAAGTCACAAAATCGAAGCAACAATTTCCTGACTATACACGTCTCCTGCGTGTTCCTGATGCTGACCAAGTTGATCAGTGGAGTTGGGATTGGCAAGGGGAAAGTCAAGACCTCGTGTCGGTCTATCGAAAAAAACAGTGACTATTCTGCTGGATACTCACTTCCTGATTTGGCTCGTACTTGGGTCAAGTCGACTCAAGGATTTCCCCTGGCTGGATAAATATCGTCCATGGGGCGTTTCTCCGATATCGCTGCTTGAGGTGCAATACCTGGCTGAGGTAGGCCGAATAGAGATCGAAAATCCAGAATTCACAGAAACCCTGCTGAACGACCCTCGCTTCCTGGTGGATGAGGTTCCTCTCCTTTCCCTCATTCGCTACGCTATGCTGGTGGCATGGACACGCGATCCGTTTGACCGACTGTTGTCCGCTCATAGCGTGGCTCGTCGAACTCCTTTCTGTAGCGTCGATCAGCTTGTTCTTGAAAACCATTCGCCGACCGTCAAAGAGTTGTATGTATGAGAGTTGTTTGAGGAAATGATATATTATTCGACCCGCTCAGGCCGCACGCAAAAGCCCAAACAAAAAGGGCGCACCGTCGTGCGCCCCTCCAGGTTCCGATGAATGGGAGTGTCTTCTACTCCAACACCTCGGCAATCACTAACTCGGTGATCTTCTCTTCGTTATACCCCAGAATGTTCTCCAACACATGCTGGTTCTCACGTCCCAGCGTCGGGGCCCGCCGGGTTGATCTGGGCCGGGGTGCGGGAGAATTTGAAGCGAGTGCCTTCGACGGTGGTCGTGCCGAAGTCGGGATGCTCCAGGTCTACAAAGTGCTCGCGGTGCTGAAGCTGCTTGTCCTCGTACAGCTCGTTTATGGTTTCCACCGCACCGGCCGGGACGTTTTTGGCCTGAAGTTTTTCTTCGGCCTCATACGGGCTGAGTTGGCTGCTCCAGGCGTTGATGGCTTGATCGATATCGTCTTGATTGGCCAGCCGGCCTTTGACGGTAGCGAGACGCTCGTCACTGCCGAGGTCCGGACGGTTCATGGTCTCGCACAGCGAACGCCACTGGTCATCAGTTTCCACGCCAATCGCTACCCAGCGATCCTCTCCTGCGGACTGATACACTCCGTGCGGGGCGAAATTCATATCTCGGTTGCCCATACGGGTCTGGGTCCGCCCGTTGACGGTCTGGTCTAAAAGAAACGGCGCCAGAAAATGGAGCGAAGCTTCGGCCTGCGCCAGGTCAATATGCTGGCCTTTGCCGGTCTGGTGCTTGTGTTCGAGCGCCGCCAGCACGGCCGCGGCGTTATACCATGGCGCAATATAGTCGGTGTATGCCCCGAATGGTCCGGCGGGTGCGCGGTCGGGCCAACCCGTAGGGTCAAAGAACCCTGAGACGGCCGCCGCCAGATTGCCAAACCCGGCAAAGTGCGAGTGGGGACCGGTCTGGCCCATCAGGCAGGTGCTGAGCATGATGATATCGGGTTTGATTTTTGTGAGCGACTCGTAGTCAAAGCCCCACTCCCGCATAGCTTTGGGAGAAAAGGACTCGGTCACCACGTCCGCCCACCGCACCAGGTCAATAATAATCTCGCGCGACTCCGGTTTGGACAGATTCAGGGTCATCGGCAGTTTGCCGGTATTCATATTATTGAACAAACCGGAATTGTTCGGGCCGGGTTGCTTGTTTTGAAAGGGACCGACCATGCGTACCGCGTCAAAGCGGGTGGTGGATTCAATCCGCACAACGGTGGCTCCGTAGTCGGCCAAAATACGAGTCGAGCCAGGGCCGGCCATCGCCCACATGAAATCGAGCACCTTGACCCCAGCCAGGGCTTGATTGTTTGCACTGCCAGTCTGTTGTTCCTCTGCCATGCTTACCCCTCCTGATTGCGTCTCGGTTAGATTATCCCTTTGTTCTGTAATTCCGCTAACGCTTGGGCATCAAGGCCGAGTTCGCCATAGACCTCGGCATTATGCTCGCCAATCTTCGGTGGACGACGCGTATAGGAAATCGGCTGCTCGCTGAACTTGGCAAACGGACCGGGATAGGCAAACGCTCTGCCAATCTCCTCATGGTTTACCGTAGTCCAGTATTGACGGGACTTGAGCTGCTCGCTCTTAACGACCTCGTCAATCGTGGTGACCGGAGCGACGAGCAGGCCACGGTCCAGGGCATTCTGAAACAGCTCTGCCTTGGTTTTGGTTTTGGTGAAGTCTTCAACGATCTGCTTGAGGCGTTCATAGTCTTCAATTGTTTTTGGGTCGCCACCAAAGAGGGGACCACCCATCTGAACCCAGTCCATCTGTTGGACTTCTTTATCACAAAACCCTTCTTCATAGATCCAATCCATCAGACGCTTGGTGAAATGGGCAAACGCCGAGCCGAACAAATAGGCAATCGAAACATGGCCGTCTTTCGCCGGCCAGAGCAGGCGGATGGCGAGCGGACCCATTTTGGCTCCACCGGCCATGCGACGTGTTTCCGCATCGTTGAGCGGAGCCGAAAGAATAGTCGATTGGGCTGCCTGGGCCGCGGCCTGCTGGGCGGACACATCAATATGCTGGCCGCGGTTCGATTGATGGGATTCGTACAGGGCAATCAGCGCGGCCGGTGCTGCGGCGGCGCTGGCGTGCAGATAGCCCTGGGGAACGCTCAGGCGGACGGGCGGACGGTCTTCGTCCCCGGTAATGACGAGCGGTCCGCTGCTGGCCAGAATAATGAGGTCGCTATCCGCATAGCTGGCCTTTGGCCCGTCTTGGCCAAACGGGGTAATCGAGACATAAATCAGCCCCGGATTGTCTGCCGCCAAATCGTCATAGCTCAGGCCGTATTGGGCTAGGGTACCGGGATTGTCCGATTCAATCAGAAATTTTGCGCCCTGGGCCAGACGCCGAAGCATGTCCTGTCCGTCAGACCGCGTAATATCGAGGGTAATCCCCCGTTTATTGCGGTTATAGGCCCACCAGTAGAGCGAGTTTTCCGCGTCCTCCTGATCCTGATAGAAGGGCCCCAGCTTGCGGGCCGAGGAGCCTCCGGGGGGCTCGATTTTAATCACATCCGCACCAAGGTCGGCCAGGATCTGGCCGCACAGCAATCCGCGTTCTGTTGTCAGGTCAAGGACTCGATAAGGGTTGAGCATTCGGTGACTCCCACACTAGCAATGGCAGAGATTTTTCATCATCCGCCTGAGGTCTCCCCATAGCTCCCTTGACGAGAACAGGCAAGCCCCGATTTGATATCCAGCGAATAATCCGGGTGGGCTCTGCTCGGGCGATATGGTATTGGCGGAGTGCAGAATGATTTGTCCGCGCTGCCGAACAAAGATGAAAGTGGAGGCGCACCGGCCCCATAAACACGAAAAATGGCGCTGTCCTCAGTGTGGCAAAGTCCGTATGAAACCCGCGTCATACCGGCGGCATACACGACGGGGGCGGGCGAAATAAGGAATGAGCTGGGGGTGGAGCTGGGAGGCCAATCCCTAGGGCGCCAGGGGCTCCTCACCCGTATCCTTGCGGCTGGCAACATAGGAAGACATGAGTCCTGGCAGGTCAACGGGCGACTCTGTCTCTCTGAGTACCCCGCCGGGCGGGATGATTTTATCCGATCCGCCAAGCGAGATCAGGAGATAGGAGCCGCCGAGCAAACCCTTGGTATGAATGGACGCGATCGCGTCTTCCTGAATCTCAATATCACTGTCTATGGTTAATTGTACTCTCGCCCGCGCGCCCGTAAGCTGGACGGCATCAACCCGGCCTACGCGGACGCCGGCGATCTCGACCGGCGTACCGGGTCCCAGGCCGGTAGCACTTTCAAAGTCCGCATAGATGGTATACCCCCAGGCGTTATAGAGTACGGTTTCTCCGAGGGAAGAGAACAGATAGAAGGCGCTTGCGGTTCCCAGAATCAAGAAACTGACGACGCTGAGACCGATCCGTTGCATGGCCTGGCAGTCTAGCAGACCACTCCGTATCCCCCAAGACCCTCTACCCATGCTCATGGCCGACCACACAGCTCTCCAAGAGGACATGAAAAACGCAGGCGAGAAGAATTCCTTGCGGCTTTTTTGTCTTTTTGTTCTCTGTGGTTTTTTGTTTGGTCGTCTCCAAAACGTCTGGGCCGATAATGCAGCCCTCGTCGCCCAGGGGCAGTATATCTTTGCCTTAGCCGGTGGGTGTGGCTGTCATACGGCGGACAAGGGACCCACCAACGCGGGCGGGCGGCCGATTGAAACCCCCTATGGGCGGTTTTACGGGACGAATATCACACCCGACCCGGTCCACGGGATCGGGACCTGGACGGACCAGGAAATCATTGACGCGATCCGGCTGGGGGTGAAGCCCGACGGGACGGTCATGAGTCCGGTCATGCCCTATCCGGCCCTGAACGGCATGACGGATGAAGATGTTACGGCGCTGGTGGCCTTCCTGCGCAGCCGTGAGCCCGTCGCGCAAGAAAATCTTCCCCACGAGGTGAGCATTCCGTTTTCTGGTCTGGCCATGCGGGTCTGGCGCCGGCTGTTTTTTGAACCAGTTGAAACCCGGACAACAGCCTGGGCAGAGCCCATTGCCCGAGGCCGCTACATCAGTGAGCACCTCGCCCATTGCCAGGAATGTCATACGCCACGCACGGTGTTTGGCAGCCTTGACCGGACGCGCGATTTAGCTGGGAATCCGGCTGGCATCGACGGCGAGGTCGCGCCCAATATTACCCCGGATGACGAGACGGGTATCGGGCGGTGGAGTGAAGGAGAGATCGTTTCCCTGCTGCGCACTGGGTTTCTCCCCAATTTTGATACGGTCCAAGGGCTGATGGCGGTGGTGATTGATGGCGTCCCTGGGGGCGGGTACAAAGACATGACCGATGAAGACGCCCACGCGGTTGCTAAATATCTGAAGTCGGTTCCTCCAAGGAGCCAGGAAGAACAGGAATAGCGTGGGTCTTGCGTAAGAGGAGGGAGCGCAATGAGAGAGATAGTCATCCGTGTAGTTCGTGGAGTTGTGGTCAGCCTGAGTGTCATGGCAGGGGGGCTGCATAGTATGGGTGGGCTGAGTTTCGGGCATGAAAACCATCCGACCCACATGCCGGACCCCCAGCAGACGGTGGCGTTTCGCACCTATCTGATGGAGAATATCGGGGCCAACGCCAAGGAGATGAAGGGGAAAATCGATGCCGGCCAGCTCGCAGAGGCAAAAATGAATGCCGCGGCCATCGCCCTTCATTCTACCCGCATTGCCGCTCTCTTTCCTGAGGGCAGCAGTGGGGATTCCTCTCGGGCCAAAGCAGAAATCTGGCAGAACTGGGACGCTTTTCTCGCCTCCGCCACAGAATTGAGTACCCAAGCGGACGCGCTGAGCGTAGCCGCGGGAGAAAATAATGCCGCCTCGGCCAAAGAACATATGCAAAAGGTGTTTGGGACGTGTAAAGGCTGTCACGACCAGTTTCGCAAGCCGGAGCAATAATCCTGCAAGGAAGTTATATTGCTCCCTGGCAAAAAACGTGAGATAAAAAATTCAATAAATCTCCTGATAAAAGGAGGCTTCCGTGTCCGGTGCTGTTGGATTCCAAGCGCTGACAAGCCGTAATGCTGTCCTGAGTAGTGCAGAAAATTTCATCCTATACCTGCTCATGGAGACCAAGCCGCAGGGTGAGGGCGTGCGTCTGCCGCTCAATCTTGGCATTGTTCTTGACCGTAGCGGCTCGATGTACGATGAACAGCGGCTTGATTATGTCATCGAGGCCATTAAATATCTGATCGATAACCTTGGTCTGGATGACAAGGTGGCGGTGGTCGCGTTTGCCGACCGGGCGGAAGTTGCGGCAACGGCAGAGCGGGTCGCGGCGGATACCGCCGGGGTGAAACGGGCCATTGATGATCTTGATCTCTTGGAGATTGGTGGCGGGACGCAAATGGCGCTGGGCATGGAAGCCGCGCTTGCCGAGGTGGAGAAGTATTATTCGCCGAACCGCCTGAACCGGCTGTTGCTCCTGACCGACGGTCAGACGTACGAGGAGCGCAAATGTCTCGATCTCGCCCGTCAACACCGGGAGCGCATTTCGTGTAGCACGCTCGGGGTGGGGATTGAGTTCAATGAAAAACTGCTGATGGAAATGGCCGAGGTGAGTGGTGCCAATTATCACTTGATTGATGCCCCGGCCTCCATTCCGAATATTTTCTCCAGTGAACTCCAGGGACTGCGGAATGTTGCCCTGACCAACGCGCGTATTGAGATGCAACTCAGCGCCGGGGTGCAGGTGAAAGAAGCCTTTCGCGCCAGTCCTCAAATTTATCCGATAAAAGAGATTGTGCCTGACGCCAACCGGACGCTCTCCCTGCCGTTAGGAGATATTGAAGCGGGAACGCCAAGCTCAGCCCTAGCCGTCTTAGTCCTCCCGCCGCGCCGACCCGGCCGGGTGCGGCTGGCGCGAGCTGAGCTGTATTACGATACGTCCGAGGCCAAGAACCAACACGAAAGCGTGGACGTGGTGGTGAACTATACGCTTGAGCGCTCGGCCATTGGCCAGGCGAACGGCTATGTGATGAATCTGGTCGATCAAGTCAGTGTCGCCAAGATCCAGCTGCAGGCTGAGGCGGCTATGGCTGCCGGCAATACGGATAAAGCCACGCGGTTGTTGGGTAACGCCATAGCTGGCACGCAACGCCTGGGGAATGCGAAAGCAACCCAAGCGCTTGAGGGGCTCCAGAGTGAGCTGAAGAAAACCCAGAGTCTTGCAACCGGGGCCGCCAAGACCCAGTTGCTCAACGCTCAGGCAACCCTCCGAAAAACGCAACAGCTTGATCCTGAGAGCGTCAAAGCTGCGCTACGGGATTGAGCTGCACCACAGAAGCGTTCAATGAAGGAGACACGAAAATGATTCGTTGTGCGGAATGCAATGAAGAAAACATGGATGGCCTGGAGTACTGTGATAGCTGCGGAGCGAAACTCGAAGCCGTAGCGACGGAAGCCGAGGCTGCGGAAGCCGAGGCCGCTGATGCTCCCGACAGCCCAGCAGCGGAGGAAGCTCCCGCCGAAGTGGAAGCAAGCACGGAGGCCGGAGCAGAAGAAGCCACGGCTGAGCCCGCTGAAGCGGAGGACGAGGGGGGGGCCGAGGCGGCTGGAGATATACCCACAGAGACACCGGATGCTGAAGAGGCCCCTGCCGTTGTTGCCCCCAGCGATGATCAGGAGGCGGTCGGGAGCGCCTCGCTCACCATCACCCGGGGTGGCACGGTGGGAAAAGTCTTTGAACTCCAAGCCGGAGACAATCTGGTTGGTCGGTGGGACCCGGATTCCGGCTCTTTCCCCGAAGTTGATATGGAAAACGATGATCCAGAGGCGCGAATCTCCCGCAAGCATGCGCTGATAAAGTTCGGGACCGAGCTGACGATTGAAGATATCGGCAGCCTGAACGGGACGTTTGTCAATCGGGGACAACGCCTTGAGCCGGGCTCGCCCGTTTCGCTCAAAGACGGAGACGAGATCATCGTCGGCAAAACCTTCTTTAAGGTGTCGTGCGCGCAATGAGGCGGGCTTGGCCGTTCTGGAACTGGCGAAGCTGAGAACCTTCAGTGGACTGGTGATGCATGGCTTCCGTGCCGCTGATGACCGAGCCGACAGACCGTGAGGAGAGCTCTGTTTGTGTTGAGTGCGGACAGGCCAATGTCATCGGCGAAACATTTTGCACCGCCTGTGGCGTAGCGCTTGAAGAAGAAGGTGAGGGGGAGTCGGCCACCCCCCTTGAACCGCTGCCAATCGGCACCTTTCTGGCTGATACCTATCGTCTGACTGCACTCCTCTCGACCGGACAGGAAAATCGTTACCGGGCGGTTGGTCAGACTGACGAAGACCAGACCTATCTCGTAGCGGAACGGTCGAGTGACCAGGCCGAGGCCCATGCGGGTGGCGCGTTTCGGTTGTCCGAACAGCTTGCCGAGATTCACCATCCGGCCCTGATTCTCCCCCAGGAACGTTGTGAACGTGACGACCGGGTCTACTGCATCACGCCGACTCAGTCCGGTCTCCCGTTGAGTCAGCGCATTGGCCGGACATCAGAGCGGGAGGCGGCTGGCTGGGGTGTCCAGTTATGCCAGGCCGTGAGTGTTTTGCACCGACATGGACTCCTGTGTGTTGAACTGCCTCCGGAGCATATCCTGCTCGACAAGACGGGCCGGCTGCACCTCACCCAATTCGACGCGATCCGCCTCAGAGACGCGGTTGAAGAGCGTCCCGTGTTGACGGATGGCTATGCTGCGCCCGAGGCCTACAAGACCCAGGTATTAAACGAAGCCGCGGATGTGTTTGCGCTCGGCGCCTGCCTGTACGCCGTGCTGGTGGGGAGGCGCCTACCCGTTGAGGGCTGGGCGGTTCAGCCTGAGCCACCCGTCTTCTATCCTGAGAAAGTCCTGACCCCCGAGTTTGAACGTGTTTTAAGCCGAGCGTTGGCCCTTGAGCCTACGGAGCGCTATGCGGACCTGCACGCGCTGAAACACGACTTGCTCGCGCTGAGTCAGTCCGTGCACATCCGTTCGGCCTGGCGGACCGATGTCGGACAGGTGCGCGACCATAATGAAGATGCCGTTCTGGTCAAAGAGGTCAGTCAGGGCAGCATAGCCGGCGATGATTTTCGGGGGCTGTATATTGTGTCAGACGGGATGGGTGGAGCCGAAGCCGGGGAGGTTGCGAGCCAGCTTGCCATTCAGACGGTGGCGCACCATGTCGAAGTAGCCCGGGCCGATACTGAGGCGGAAGAAGGGGTTGATGCCGCAGCTTGGGAGCGCGGTTTGCGTGAGGCGGTTGAGGCCGCCAATACCCGGATTGTCCAATACGGAAAAGATCATCCCGAGTCGGCTGGTCTGGGCGCCACGATCGTTGCCGCGCTGATCCAGGCGGGACAACTGGTGCTGGCCTGGGTCGGGGACAGTCGGGTCTATCTGCTGGAAAACGGGGTATTACACCAGCTCTCGCACGACCATTCTCTGGTCGCCCGTCTGGTCGAAATCGGTCAACTGACGGAAGAAGAGGCGTTGACCCACGAGCATCGCAACGTCCTGATTCGGTCCTTGGGCAGCAAGGAAAACGTGCAGGTTGATACGCTCTCGCGACCGCTGAGGCGAGGCGTCCGCCTCCTCCTGTGCAGCGATGGGCTGACCAGTCATGTTCTTGACCCGGCGATTGCCGATATTGTCAGTCGCCACCGGACTCCGCACGAGGCTGCCCTGGAATTGACGGTTGCGGCCAATACCGCGGGCGGTAGCGATAATACCTCAGTGGTAGTTGTCTTTCACGAGTAGCGAGGCATTGTCGATGTCGCGGAATGAAAGCGGTCAACTCGAACCTGGAACGGTCCTGGCGGGCCGGTATCAGATTGAGCGTTTTCTTGCGGGTGGCGGGATGGGCGTCGTCTATGTCGCCCAGGATCAGCGGCTGGCTGAGAGACAGGTCGCTATCAAGGAAATTTTTGACCGGTTTACGAACCCTGAAGAGCGCGCTCAAGCCATTGAGTATTTTCATCGAGAGGCCGACACCTTGGCCCAGCTCACCCATCCGGCCATCCCCGCCATTTTTGATCGCTTTGGTGAGGGCAATTGCCATTATCTGGTGATGGACTTTATCGAAGGAACCAACCTGGAACAGGAAATCGCCGGACTGGGCGGTCAGCTCCCCGAGAGCCGGGTCATCGAGATTGGCCGGGAACTGTGCGACGTGTTGACCTATCTGCACAGCTTTTCTCCGCCCATCATCTATCGGGACATGAAGCCGGGCAATGTGATCCTGCGACCGGACGGGCGCATCACGCTGATTGACTTTGGCATTGCCAGAATTTTCTCTCCCCAGGGCAAAGCGACCCTGATTGGCACGCCTGGATTCGCCCCGCCCGAGCAATACTCCGGACAGGTTGATGAACGGTCCGATATTTATGGCCTGGCGGCAACCCTGCACTATATCCTGACCGGTCGTGACCCGGAGAAACACCCGCCGTTCTCGTGTCCGCCGGTGCTCTCGGAGAAGCCTGACGCCTCACCTTTCCTCGCCCAGGCGATTGATCAGGCCCTGGCGTATAAAGCCGAAGAGCGGCCCAAGAGCGCGGAAGTGTTTAAGGACATGTTTCTGTATGGGCGCGGACTGAGCACCACTGGCCCTCCCAGCCCGTCCCAAGCCGCGACTCAAATCCTGGAACCGCTGTCGGAGCCGGTTGCAGAGCCCCTCCCAGCCGAGTCGCCGCAAAAGAAACGGCGCTGGGGACGGATGGTTGCGACCCTGATTTTTTTGCTCCTGATGACTGGCGGGGCGTATGGACTGTTCACCTCTCCTGAGCTGCTGCAAGGCAATCCCATTGCGCGCGTGGGAGAAAAGATTCCGTGGCAGCAGATTGAAACCTGGCTGCCGGCATCCCAACGAACCAGGTTTCGGGCGTTTGTGGCGGATTTACCCTGGGAGCGGGAGAAACAACGCCTGCGTGCGCTACGGGCCGACCCGCTCGAACTGGTTTCTCTCAACCTGGTGAATACTTCGCGGGATGGCACGCCACTGTCGGGGGTCAAGGACAGCTATACGCTGAGTGAGGTACAATACCTGACCTGGGAAGCAGTGCTGAAAAACAGGCTGTTCGAGGTTGAAGGCGGGAATCATCGGCTGGAAGGCCGCTTTTTCGATCCCGAAGGCGGCCTGGCCGGGAAAAGCGAAGCCGGTCGGTTTGTCCGGCCCGAAGAGGAGGAGCTTGAACTGCGGGGAGTGACTCTGCTTGAGGGGCTTAAAGAGCGGGCGGTCGGTGATTATCAGCTTGAGCTCTATCTCGGAGATGCCAAGTTGGCCAGTCAAACGGTCCGAATTGAACCGGACCCGGTCCAGGTCGTAGATGCCGACGTGACAGAAGAAAAGGAAAGCGGTGTCGCTGGTGGGTCTGATGCCCCGGTAGCGAGCGGACCGACCCCGGAGGAAGAGGTCGCCCGGCGTGCCGCCGTGGAAAAACGGCTGGCCCTCATCCAGAAACGGAGCAGAGAACCGCTTTCTCTGCTCTCCGTGCGCTTTTTCAATACGGCAAAAAATGGTGATCCTTTATCCAAGCCGGCAACCTCGTTTGGTGCATCACAACTCCGATACCTGGCTTGGGAAGCGGATTTTCAGAACCAACTCCATGAGCTGTTGCCTTCTCACCACCGGGTCACCGCAACCTATTTTGCCCCCAATGGTCAGATTCTTGGAACGGTCGAAGACGGCAAAGAAGTCTCGGATAAAACAGAGAAGGTGACGTTTACGGCCAGAATCGGCAATGCCAGTGGCGGTGCCTTTCTCCCGGGTGACTATCGGGTTGATTTTTATGTTAATGGCTACCCGCTCTCGTCCAGAAAATTCAGCGTAACCGACGATCGGGATTTGGCTTATGTCCTCAACTCGCACCAGGGGAGCATCCTCGGGCTCGGCCCTGAGCGTGAGGCTCTGCTTGAGGTGCATTTTCAACCGCATAGTAATGGGGCCTTGCGTGGCCGCCTGGTGATTCATGCGCGCGGCTTTGGTGCCGCCTCTCTGGAAGGAACAACGCAGGGCAACCAGATTGAGTTTGCCAGTCGGGTTGGCCGTCGCGTCTACCATTTCCAGGGCTGGCGTGAAGAAAACTGGCTCAGAGGAACCTATCGTGTCGGGTCGTCCGAGGACGTGAGTGGAAATTGGTCACTGCAACTCTAGGCCGGGTCATAATGACGGCTGTTGGCATAGGGGAAGGTAGGGTATTGAGCAGACTTTAAGTGGAGGGGTATGGAACTTTCACGCGAACGACTTGTCCTGTATAGCGGGGCCGGTTTCTTGGGCGGTCTTGCCGGCTGGGCCGTGGCTGACCCTTTGGCCGCGGTGGGAAATGTCCATCTCCGGGCCATGGCCCTGGGCGGGGGGACCGGTATTTGTGTGGGCGCGTTCATGGGCGCCATTGAAGGGCTCAGCGCCGGGCATAAGAACAAGACGTGGCAAGGCGTGAAGCTGGGCGGGCTCGTCGGTCTGGGAGGTGGGGCGGTTGGCCTCCTCATGGGGGAGCTGGTGTTTGGCCTGTTTGGCGGTCTTGGTGGGCGCGTTATCGGCTGGGGAATTTTTGGGCTTGCCGTCGGGTTGGGAGCCGGCTGGGTCGGCCAATCATTGGTCCGTTTACGCAATGGCGCGACTGGGGGCTGCATTGGCGGGGCCATCGGGGGCGCGCTCTTTCAGCTTGTGACTTCCCTCCTGCCGCAGACCGCCGGCCGTGGGGTTGCCTTGGCCATCTTGGGAGCCATGATCGGTCTCTGGATCGGTCTGGTCAGCGAGATATTGAAGCGCGGCTGGTTTATGGTGATTCGCTCACAAAGCCGCAATGCCCGTGAAGGCCGTGAGTATCATCTGACCAAGCCCAAAACTACAATCGGCAGAGCCGAAGAAAGTGATGTTGGCCTGTTCGGCGACCGTTCCATTGCCAACCTGCACGCTGTGGTCGAAAAACGTCAGAACACCTTTGTGCTGGCCAAAAACGAAGGGCAGGTCAGCGTCAACCGGACTCCGCTCACCCAGCCCGTCCAACTGAAAAATGGCGACCGGGTGGAGGTCGGCGGAACCTTACTCCTCTTTCGAGAACGTGCAGGCAAGGAATAGACAGGCCGGAGAGCAATGGAGAGTCGCATGAGATTGAAAGCCCATCCTTCTCAGCAGAGCTGTACCCGAGCTGTGTGTATGCTCATCTCTTGCCTTTCTTTCTGCTCGTTTCTGACACCCCATGTCTCTGCGGCAGATTCTGTGGTTGTCTCTGTCACCAATCCCCAACTGGAGAATTTCACCAATGGCGGTGCGGTTGGTCTGTACTTCAATGCGACCGATTTGCGTGGGCAGCCGGTCGGACAACTCACGCCGGAGCATGTGACCGTGCAGGAGGACGGGCAGGACGCCCAGATCATTGATTTTCGAGGCGAACAGCAGGGCCGGCCGGTCGATATCGTGGTGGTCTTCGATGTCACGGAAAGCATGGGGCCGTTCATTGACGGTATGAAAGAAGCGGCTATCGATTTTGCCGACCGCCTGGCCAAGGCCAACCGGGATTATCGCTTGGGCCTGGTCACCTTTGAGGATTACGTGATTCGGGACGAGCGGGAGTTCACCCGGAGCGCCCGGGAGTTCAAAGGCTGGGTTGGCGCGCTGCGCCCGGCCGGCGGGGGCGATATTCCGGAGAACTCGCTTGATGCCATGTTGCTGGCCAGCCGCTTTCCGTTTCGGCCCGATGCCCAGGCGGTCCTCATTTTGATTACCGACGCCCCCAATCATACGCGCGGGGACGGCTCGGAAAAAAGCAACCCCTACGGTCGAGAGGTCACGCAACTGTCTGGCGCGGAAGTCCTGGCGGAAATCAAAAAGGCGAATCTGAACGTCTATGCTATCTCTCCGCCACCCTTCATGGCTCCCGACCTGCATAGGATCGCAAAGGAGAGCGCCGGGCGCCATTACAATATTGTCAGTGAGGGAGAACGCTTTCCCGAGCTGATCGGCGAGATCGGCCGCTCGCTCGCCTCGCAGTATTTCCTGACCTATACTAGTCCCCGCCCGGTTGAGGACGGAGCGGAACGCGAGATTGTGCTGACCCTTCAGCATCCGAACGGAGAAGGGGAGGCGCGCGTGTCCTATCAGGTGCGCGGGATTGGCGGCGCACGAGTCGTCTCAAGCAGCTCAGGGCCGGGCTCCAAACACTCACAAGCCGTTATCGCCTATGGGGTGTGGAATATGGTGGTTCCGCTCTTAGCCGCCGGAGGACTGTTGCTGCTGGCACGCGTCCGCCTGAATGAGATTCCGGCTGAAGTGCTGAGTCTGGTGACAACGGCAACCCGCAAACCCGCTTCCACAGGCCAAAACGCAGTCGCTGCGCCTGTTGTGCCGAAGACCTCTGCGCCGTACGCCCGCCTGGTGCGTCAAAGCCCGTTTGAAGACGCGCCGCGCGAAATTGCTTTTTCCCGCGACGAGATGACGATTGGTCGCGGAGAGGAATGTGAGGCGATTATTCTTCACTCCTCTATCTCGCGCGCACATGCCCGCATAAAAAAAGTCAAACAGGGCTATGTACTGCTCGATTTGCAGAGTAGAAACGGCATTCACATCAATGGCAAAAAGGTTTCCGAAAACCTTCTCAGAGACGGCATGCAGGTTCGTATCGGCGACGTGGAGTTTATCTTCTACGCCGCGAATACGTAAAATCGAAACGAGCGGGAGGCTTCGAAGCCTGCATCCTAGCGGTATAATTCTTCGTGCTTGAGCGTGTGATCCGGCAGCCGAATACGCGGGTAGAGTGAGGGGAGGCCGTCGCGGCCGAGGAGGAGAAAGTCAACCGGCACGAGCGGCATGGGGACGTCAAGGCCGACATAGTTGCTGAACTGATCTCTGCCAAATGCCAGTCGGGTCCCGAGGATGTCTCTGGGCAGCGTCCCCCGGACATCGAACCCTTCTCCCAGGCTCCCGGTGAGATAGGGCAGAACACGCCAGCCGTCTGCGTCATTTTTTTCAAACTGACTCTTGAGGGTGATATCCGCGGGCTCTGCCCCCTGGACCAGTTTGGCAATTGCCCGGTCCCCACGATAGAAGGCGTCTTCATAGCCCTTTTCCCGAAACTTGCGCCAAAACTGCTGCCACGACTCGGTTGGTACACCGTACACCTTGGTGCGAGGGCCGGTGTCGCTCTCTAACCGCAGGGTCATATCGCCGTGTGGGGAGAGGATGATGCCGTCGTCCGTGAGTTCCACATTCCGCCAGTCGCCATCGTACAGCTCCCGTTTGAGGCCGAGACCCTGGGCGCCAAACAGGTCTGGATTATCGCGCAAGAACATTTTACTGAGTTGCAAGCCTTGGTTCTCAGGCCGACTGACCCGCTGGAATTCTTCCGCCGCCTCTTTTGCTGCCTCAGTCTTGGGATAGTTCTCCAGCAGGCGACGCAAGTAGGCCTGCTTTTCTGTTTGATGCGGACTGGCTTTGGCTTGTTCGAGCAGGGCTGTTGCCGCGTTTTCCTGGAGCTCGGGAATCTCTTCTTCCATGCCAGCCAGCGTGTAATACTCAATGGCCTTCTCAACTTTGCCTGCCTTGGCATAGGCTTTGGCCAGGAGAGGGTAGATCTCCGGGGAGCGTTCCTCTGGGGGGGTCTGCTGTAAGTATTTTTCGCCCTCGGTAATGATTCCTTGTTGGGAGACGGCTCGGCCGGTCATGACCCGCCAGAGTTTGCCCAGGGTCTGGATCATGGTCAGCCCGCCAAAGGTCGCCGCACCGACCAGCCCTTCCGTACCGAGCTGGAGACCTGCCACAACAATATTGTCTTTGACAAAACCGCTCCCCGGCAGCATATAGGTCAAGGTTTCTTTGCTGTGCTCCCACTCTGCCTGTTTCACTCTGGCGAGCGGGTCTTGGGGAGTCTCCGGGTCGTACTGGTTGAGAGCGTCATAGTGTTGCAGACGGGATTCGACTTGCTGGACTCCAGCCTTGGCTTCTTCTGCGTTTTCATCAACCAGCAGGGCGAGTTGATAGTGGAAATTGGCCTTCCAATAGTCTTCCTCAGCGAATGCCTGTTCAGCCCGGGCTAACTCAGCTTTAACAACGGACTTTTTTCGTTTCGTATCCAGGGCTTCCATCTTGGCTTGGACTTCCGGGACCCGCGGGTCATGCGGAGCTTGTTCGAGGAAACGCCGATACAGGGCCAGGGCCTTGCGCTCGCGGGGACTTGGCCCTGCGTGCCGGCCTACTGAGGAGACGACGCCTTGAGCGGCGTAGGGACTTGGGCTGGCGGGCGCGCCAAGAAACAGCCGGGCCACGTCAAAAGTCGAGAGCACCCAGTTGAACAGCCGGCCAACACGGTGCCGCTTTTCTGAGGCGTAGAGTCGATCGGCCTGGGAGAGCAGTTCATCCGGCGTCGCGTTCAGTTCAATAAGCGGGAGTTCCTCCTGCCCGTCCTGCTCTATTGACCGGTACAGCAGGGCATAGACCAGGGGGGTGACGCCCGTTGCCTCCTCTCCCTGCGCTTGGCGTTGCGCGTCCTGTTGCGCCAGTTGAACGATCCGGTTGCGTAATGCCGATGGGTCTTGCAGGTAGCTGTCAATAATCGCGTCGGCAACGTGTTCGCCGACCTCATCCGGAAAATATCGCTCCGGGGGCAGCGGGGGCACAAAGGGGTTATAGGCCGGCAAAAACTCCGTCACCCGCCGGGCTAACGGATCTGCGAAATCCCGGGCGTGCAGGGACGGCGCGGATACGAATTGGCAGCACAGGAGCAGAGGGATGACACGATACCACATGTCGTTTTCTTTTCGGACTGCTTAGCGACCTAAACGTCCGACCTTGGCCATATAGGCTTCAAGCGCTTCGAGTTTGCCCTTGGCTTCAAGCTTTTCCATGATGCCGTCCTGTTGTGCAACCGTGGCGTAATGCTGAAGCGCTGCTCGCCCCAGGGCTTCAAAGATGTCCGCATCAAAACGTAAACTTTCAGGATCATTCTGAGCCGTATATTCGTGGGCGAGGGTGACGTAGAAATCGCCCAACTCCAGCCGATACCGATAGCGGTTTTTGCTCTCCTGGTGTGTATCAAGTAACTGCTGATAGGCCAAGATCACGCTTTCGTTGCCATCCTCAATCCGGTAGCGGTTGAGGGCAAAGAAGGCGACTTTCGCCCGGTCAAGCCGTTCCTCTTCTTCCCGTGCCAGGGTCCCGTACGACGTGTCGTGATACTGCTGGGCTAGGTCTCGCCACTGTCGTGCCTGTTCGTCAAGCGCCTGCACATACTCAAGCGCCGTTGTTGCTGTCGGCGCCTGCCGAGCGAGCGCCTGAAAGGCGGTGAGCGCTTTGATTGCTTGCAGGGCCTCTTGTTTGAGGCGGCTTTTGCCCTGAGCGACACGCTGATACTCGGCCAGGGCCTGTTCATAGGCGTGCAGCCCTTCATACGCCCGGCCCCGAGTGAAGGCGATAATGGCGGGATAGGCCCCGGGGTGCTTGGTTTCATAGTCGTTGATGCGGGTGAGGGTAGCCTTATGCACATTGGCTCCGGTCACATCTTTGGGGAGCGGAAAGCGGTAGGTGTCTTTTGTCGCCACGCGCTGAAACTCGGCGACAACTTTGAGAAGGTCTTGTTCGGTCCGGTACTGCGTAGTGCCATTTGGACCCGAATCGTCGGGAGACAAGCCCGGTACCCAAGTGAGCCAGCCCGGGGATTCTCCTTCTTGGGGAGGGCCGAGCGTCGGGAGGGGCGGCAGGGGTTCATCCGGCTGAGCGACGGGCAGTTCGGGCGGAACGGACTCGGGCGTCGGCGGATGCGGAGGGATGACGCCCGTCTCATCGACACGGGCTAAAAAGTCCCAGGCCAGTTCTGCCTCTGGATCGTCTCCTTCTGCTGCTTTTTTCTGTGGCGCGGGCGACGGGTCCGAGTGAACGGCAGCTTGTGCGGGCTCCTGGCTGATGAGCGGGGGGGGGCGCTTCGCCTGACAGCCGGCGAGGAGCAGGCCGGCCCCGACCAGGCAGAGCCAGAAAATCAGGCTGACAGAAAATTCTACCATCGTGTCAGGATAACGACGTAACATGGCCCTATGAAGTATGGCCTGCCGAAGTCACTCCAGCCGTTCGGATGCCGGCTGACCGCCCACAGACGCATTTCCAGCTTAAAGTGGGAAGCAGGGCGAGTCAAAGGCGGACGGTTGAGAAGCTAGAAGGGACGGGCAAAAGGGCAGGCCGGAGAAATTGCGGTTATCCGGAGCGAATGATACAGACGTGCGGTGACATACTGACGAGGAGGAAGCGCATGCAATTCAGTATTACGGCCCATACCAAAATCGACCACGGAGACAGACTGCTGGAGCGCAATATCCGCCGTTCCCTCGGGCTGCACACCAATCGTGTCAACACCGGGATTCACGCGACGCTTTGCAACCGAGCGAAATCCGACAAATTCTACTTCTACAACAAGGGTATTACCGTGGTCTGCGACAAGTTCGACTCTAATGCTTTTCAGCAGGCCGACTACACGGTGTAACTCCAAAACATGCAAGTGATTAACGGCGGGCAGACCTGCAAGACGAGCCAGCAAACATTGAATGCCCCATCACGCTTTCCGGCCAGCGAATCGGCATACGTCATGATACGGGTGTATCAATTGTCCGATACCCATAAAGAATTTGTCCAGGACATGACCTACGCTACTACCAGCCAAAATCCGGTGGACCTGAGGGACCTGTGCTCCAATGACGATACCCAAAAGCAATTGGAATTGGGCATGGCAGACCTGAAGTTGGGCTATACGTATAAACGTCAACGGGAAGAGGGGAGTGGCGGCTCATCGGTCATTACCAGCTCAATTGTGGCAGAATCTGTACTTGCGATCTGGAGAGAACGGCCGCACCACGCCAAATTTCGCCGTAAGGAACACTTCGGCAAGCTGTATCAGGATATTTTCACGGCCCTCAATGCCGCCCAGGCGCTCCTTGCGGTCTTGATTTTCAGGGCGGTTGAGAACGAAAGAAAGCGCCCGACGCTAGAAACGCCACCGGACTTTCTCCCCTATGCCTCGCACTCCATCTCCATGTTGGTCGGACGCAAGCTCTTACGCGATCAAGGCCTGGCCCCTGGCCAAATTTCCCATCAAAACATTCAGTGTCTCTTACCGGCGTTTGAGGACAAGCAGACGCAATACCATACGCATGCAATTCATTCCTTAGAGGAGGCGTTGAAGAAGTGCTATGGCAACCGGGCTATTTCGCTACAGCAATTGTCGGCAACCTTCAGGCGTGGTGATCTGATGGAGATGCTAGACGGCATTCCGTAAAGAGAGGAATCAAGAGGGTATAACTATATCAGGACAAGCCGTTTCTGCCATGCCGGAGGCGGGGCTCGAACCCGCACGGGGCAAAGCCCCATGGGATTTTAAGTCCCATGTGTCTACCAGTTCCACCACTCCGGCATGCGGGCAGATTGTAGGCGAAGGGTTGCCATCCCGCAACATACTCCCCTCCTCAGAGACGTGTGATGCAGACGCCCGCCCCGGGAGTTCGGATTCCCTCCCCCCTATGAGGGGGAGGGCTAGGGAGGGGGGGGCAGTGCGCCGTGCGTCCTCCGGCCTTACTCCACAGTCGTAATCACGAAGTTCTGCAAGGCCTCTTGCCATTCCACCGTCACGGTCTGCCTCACTGTCGGGAAGTCCGCTAACGCATACTCTCCCTCCAGCCCCCGCACGAACTCCTCCCCCAGCGTGGTCACGGTGAACTACTCCAGGCGATCTCCACCCCATCCACCACGGCCCGCACCGTATGCCGTCCCTCGCCCAACTTGTTCCAGTTCCACAACAACCCAAAGCCATTATCCGTATCCCCACACTCCGGTGCCGTGTCCGTCCGTATGGTGCCCGCGCCCGCTTCGACGGTGGTACTCTCGCCCGTCGTTGCATTCTCGAACACGCTCTCCACCAGGTCCGCCGCACACGCCCAGCCCGAGATCACCCCAATCCCACTCTGAAACGAACCCGGCTGCGGATTCTCCAAGCGGGCCTGGCTCGGGTCCCGCTGCCAGCCGGCCTCCCCAGCCTCTGGCTCTGAGGCCAGGACAAAGTTCTGGAGAGCTTGCTCCCACTGGCCCGTGGTGGTCTCGCCAGGGGCGGGAAAGTCCTCCAGGTCATATGTCCCGCTCAGGCCGGTCGGGAACTCGCCCATGCCCAGGGTGGTGACGGTGATGGTATGCGCGGCCAGGACGATGTCATCCACCACGGCCCGCACCGTATGCGTCCCGGGCCCGAGTTTGTTCCAGTGCCATAACAACCCAAAGCCATTGTCACTATCGCCACACACCCCTGCGGTGTCGGTGCGTAGCGTGCCAGTGGCGGCCGGGACCTGCCAGACAACATCGTTGGGCCGCGCGAACTCGATTCTCCACGCTGTCGGCGTCACACACCCAGCCGGACAGGAGGCCAATGCCGCTCTGCGGGGAGTCGGGTTGGGGGTTTCGAACCGGGCGGCGCTGTACTGCACCTCCAGGGTGTAGGCCCCGGCCGCTTGGTCGAGCAGGCCCAGCCACGGGAGGAGGGGAGGGGGCTGATGGGCGAAAGTCCCCGCTCGTCACCCATCAAGCAGGCGGTTCAGGAGCTTTTGCATCGTGTTCGTGAGAAGGCGGGGAAGGCTCTTTGTGAGGCGCCTTGTCGTTCTCTTTATCTATAACCTTACTGAGTTCATCTTGAAATTCCTTGGTGAAGGCGGAATGAGAAGCGGGGATTTTCCACGCCTTTCGTATCTCCTCCCCTGAGACATACGCCGCCAAGAAGTCTTTGAGTTGCGGGGGGGGGGTGAGGCAGTCATAAAAACACTGTTATGTCTACAGTGTAGGAGGGCGTTGTAGATGGAGACACGAGCAATCAGTTTGCCCGCATCGCCGCCCGCAGGACGCCCGCGCTCTTTGCCGAGACAGCCGAGGAGGCGGAGCGGTTTTGGGAGTTCTTCGACGGGAGTATCCGGAACCGGAACACCCGTCATGCCTATGTGACGGCGGCCTCTCGGTTTCCTGACTGGTGCGAAGCGCGCGGGCTGACCCTCTCGACCGTCCGGCCGCTGCACGTTACGGGTTACATTGAGCAGTTGACCCAAACCTACTCGGCCGCCACGGTGAAACAAAACCTTGCCGGCCTCCGCGTAACGGATCAAGACGCCGTAGCAGGCTCAAGTCTGGGTGTTAGCCGGCGCGGGCCTGCTGCAATGTGCGCTCATCGCCTGGGGCTTGTGGATGATGCAGCAAGCCCCAGGCGGCGAGCCGCCACTCACTCCAGTGAGCCGGATTCCCGCGCCTCGCACTTGCCTATAGGAAATTGTTCTTTAGACAAGTCCAAAAAATCCAAAATATCTTCTGCTCTTATCATCAGTGTATTAGGCATGTTCTCAGTGTAAGGGTGTACTTTTAACATTCTTCCTTGAACAGTTGTGCCATCGTCAGGGTATTTGTAAGGCTGAAATTGTCTAAACGGAATAAGATCCCATGATTCAAAGAGATTTCTGAGTAGAGTTCCATACTCCAATGTTCGCTTATCTACCCCCAATAGCTCAAAGCCGTTTCTTACTTCATGGTACACAACAATTTGGCCCTCAACCGCGTCTTCTTTCCCCATGTTTCTGATGATCTCGAAAAGGTCAATCAGCGACTCAAGGGCTTCGATTTCATTCCGCCTATTTTCGCCGGGCGCATACACGACCTGCCCTAAAAATTTCTTTGTGTGCCGTAGCAGAGACCCCACGATCCTGTCGTCATCTTCTGCTATGCCTTGGGCAAGGGAGAGGAATTCTTCGACGTTTATTCGACTCGTGCTGAGATTGGAGTCTCTTTTCGATAGGATCGTGACAAATGTACGGATATTCAGCTTCGTGTCTTCCAAGTCTCTCCAATCGGTATTGGGCAAGAATTCACAGTAGTGCAGTATCCGATTCACTAAAAAATGTAGGCTTATATCTTCATCTTTTCGTTTGAAAGTCTCTCTATCCCGTTCAGGTGCTTTAATCTTCATTGTTGAGACTTTCTCTAGACGAGTCATAATTTTTCGCAGCAAGGCTGCAATGCAGTATAGATGCGCTTGAATTTTCTGATTATGAAAATATGGTAGTGTATCAGTTTGAAATTTTCTTGGTCGTTGAATCCCCTTGCTTCTCTTTTCCCGTTTTGCCATCTTTGTATCATCAACACGATGCAGGACCCGTTGAGTCGGGTCGCCTGCTGAATACAAAAGCACGCCGTGCAAGGTGGGGGTAGCTTCCCGTCTGGCGGCGAATAGGTGGGACCTTCACATATCCTGTGTCGTGTTGATACGGCCCGGCACCTTTGTCGGGACTATTTATACAGGGAGGGCTGAATATGCCCAAAGTTTTTCAATGGATGTTATCTGTGATGCTCCTCGTTGTTCTGCAAAAACCCGTAGCGGCGTGGGTGGAGGAGTTTCAACCGTTTCCCGAGGGGGAGGCCACGGTGGTCATGGACCCCTATTGTCGCGCAGGGGCCTGCTCGTATTATCTCGGGGTCACAGCATGGGGGACGGCGATTTAGCACGCGCTCAGGCAGTGGAATAACGCCGGAGCGGGCTGGGTGTTCCATGAAGAATGGGGGGCTGGCCCCACCGATCCCTGTCAGCCTCGCGATGGGCAAGTCCTCATCATTATTGCCGACCCCGACCGTCTGTGTCCGGGTGATGGGCCAATGCGGTTTGACGCCCGCACGGAATACGGCTCCGGTTGGACCAGGATTTATCTCAGTACCAATGCGGAATCCATCCAAGGGGGCGATCCGTCCCGACTGCTCTTGCATGAGCTCGGGCACGCCGTGGGGCTAGGGCATCCCGACGAAGCGGGGCAGAACGTGGATGCCATCATGAACAGTACGATATACCACAACCACTTACAGCCAGACGATACTGCTGGCATTCAGGCGTTGTATCCAGCCGCCCAGCCTCCTAGTCCAGTGAACGGGGTGCTGGAAAATCCCCGTGATGGAGGTGTCGCCAGCGGGATCGGCGTGATTTTCGGCTGGGTGTGTGACGCAAATGAGGTGCGGATTGAACTGCGCGGCGATTTCTATCATCAAGTCTGGCGAGCGGCGTATGGGACGAACCGCCCAGACACCCAGGACGCCTGTGGCGACGGCAACAATGGCTTTGGGCTGCTGTTCAACTGGAATCGCTTGGGGAATGGGAAGCCTTGGGTTGCGGTATTCGTCGATGGGGTGGAACTCGGACGGGCGCTCGTGACCGTGACGACACTGGGAGAAGAGTTTCTGCGGGGGGCGAGCGGGGAGTATGTGCTTGAGAACTTTCCCTCCCCTGGCCGTTCGGTCACGATTGAATGGGAACAATCACTCCAAAACTTCGTCATTGTCCCGAGTGGCGAGGAACCCGAAGCCCCCCAGGAGTGCCAGTATCCTGATATTCCTGGTGCCTGTGGGGAAGATGGCTAAGACGCGGCGTGCACCCTTTTCAGTGAGAGAGGTAGTTAGCACCTTGTGCTAGACTCATTCCATGCTAAGAATAGCTTGCTTCTTCATTATACGTGTTTTATTTTTTCTACACAGAGGAGAAACCTATGCCAGACGGACCACAAGGGCAGCATCGCCCGGCAGACGTTGTAGGGTGTGCTGTGAAGGTTGCCCGCATTGCGACGGGGGAAATCGAAGAGACAATAAAACCGGAGAGGGATGGCCGGTCAGTGGGCGGTCATGCCCGTGCACGGAAGCTCAGTGCAGGGCGACGCAGTGAAATAGCCCAGCAGGCGGCTCAGGCCCGCTGGGCGGCGAAAGGCTCTTAATGACTTGGGATGACCTTAAAACACCTGTGGTACTCACCATCCTGGGCTTTTTCGCGGCGGGCTGGCTGGCACTGTATTGGATCACGGCAAGTCGGGTATCCGCTGCCGAGGCCCAGTCCATCGCGTTGCATGGACAACAAGAAGGCACGCTCCAAGGGTACGAAGCCACGATTCAATTGATCAACCAGCAGCTTACGAACATGAATGGGACGTTGGGAAAAATTGAAGAACGAACACAGAATCTTTACCATTCTTTGGAGAAACTTGACGGGTCGGTGCAAAATCTCAATGGGTCGGTGCAAAGGCTTGAGGGGTCTATGCAAGGGATACAGAACATCTTACATCAAATTCATCCTCCTGCCAGCCGGAAATCTGCACAGTAACCATACTCACATTGGCTAAACAAAACCCGGCCCGCAAAGTCGGGTTTTTTCTTGCCTTTTTCCTATTTCAAACTGATATTTTTATGACAGCAAGCATACGATGTGCAATAATGCCAAGCGTGAACACACTCCCAAAAGCTAAGAAAGTCCAGATCATTTCCCTGCTGGTCGAGGGGATGTCCATGCGGGCGATCAGCCGTGTGACAGGGGCCTCTATCAACACCATCCGCTCCTTGCTGATTCGGGCTGGGAAGGTGGCTTTGGAGTATCACGATGCTCATGTACGAAACGTCAAAGCCAGACGTATCCAAGCCGATGAAATCTGGTCTTTTGTCTATGCAAAACAGAAAAATGTTTCAGGTGCGAAGGCTGCGCCTGACACGGCTGGCGATGTATGGACTTGGACGGCTTTGGATGCTGAGAGCAAGCTGATTGGGTCCTACCTCGTAGGCGGTCGTGACGGGGGCTATGCGGCTGAATTTATGACGGACGTGGCGGATAGACTGTCTCACCCTGTACAACTCACTACGGACGGTCACAGGGCCTATCTGGACGCGGTAGAGGATGCCTTTGGGGGTGCGGTTGATTATGCCCAGTTGGTGAAGTTGTATGGCAAACCAACCGAGGGAAGCCGACGCTACAGCCCAGCGGAGTGCATTGGGACGAGGACAAAGCCCGTGGCTGGAGACCCAGACCCAGAACACATTTCAACCAGTTATGTCGAGCGGCAGAACCTCAGTATGCGGATGGGAATGCGACGCTTCACGCGGCTGACTAATGCCTTCTCTAAGAAGGTGGAGCATCACATGTATATGGTTGCGCTGTACTTCCTGCACTACAACTTTTGCCGGATTCATAAAACGCTGCGGATGACCCCAGCTAGGGCTGCTGGCATTGATAGCACCTTACATGACGTGGACTGGATCGTAGACGTGGTGGATGCTCGGCAACCGAAGCCAGGCCCTAGGGGTCCGTACAAGAAAAGAAATTCAAACTAATACACTACCGAAAATTACGGCCTTGGACAATTTTATTGATTTCCTGTATTTCACCAAGCAGCTTTTCACGAAACAGGCTCAGTCTCATGATGGTTTCCTTATTCGTTCATACTTCCTTTGGCTTTTGCGTGGCGCGGCGACGTCTTCCGGCGTGGTGAGATAGTCACTCGCGGGATGGGCTTTGACGGGTATGTCGCCTCTCCTGTTTGGACGCCTGCCAGCAGGCCTGGGCCATTTAGGATACTCTCCTTTCGTGAAGGACATACGCCGGAACAGTTCCACAATGACGCCGGCGTACTATGCGCGCTACACATGACCTCACTCGGGCCAACCCGCGGCCGAGCGTGGAGAAATAGACGGCGTCGTCCGCAGCGAGACATCAAGCTGTACCTGATCATACACAACCCGAGGGATCAGTCTGCCGCGCCCGCCCGCTTCCAATTCTACGAGGCCATAGCGCGCCAAGGTCTTCAGCGTCCGTGACAGATTGGACTTCTCTCGCCCGGCCAGCCGTGCCAGCTCCGTGAGTGAACGAGGGTTTTCAGAGGCAATCAGGGCCAGCAGCTCTTGATTGCGCTTGGAGAGCACCTTGGCGAAGCTTTCGATTGAGGGAAACCAGACGGTCGGCCCCTCCCGTGCCGGATTGTATTCGCCCCGCGCGATCGCCAGGGTGCGGGCCTTCATCTGATCGTAGCTAGCGATGCCGATCTGGAGGGTTTTCATGGCAGCACTCCTCTTTCCTTCAAAACGGTGTCCACCATGCTCCAGAAGTCTGCGAGCAGCGTGGCAGCATCCGTGTCCTCATATGGCCGAACTGTCCGGAGCCGGTGTTGGTGGTCCCTTTCGCCGCGCTGTCGTTTTCCAGACCGCCGCCGATCCTGGACCGGGTGGGCATTGTCGAACCCAACCAGTCTCGTACCGTCTGGAGCATGCAACGTCAGCGAATAGCTGAGCCCATGCGGACGATCCAAGGTCACGGCGGTCCGCTGCACGATGAATTTCTCCCAATGGCCGGTTTCGTCCACAAACAGGGTCTGCCCGTGCAGGTCCAGTAAGGTGTCGAGGTTGTGGTCACGAGCAGACGCCATTCTGAAGAGAGGTTATCAGATATTGATAACAAGAGGAAGTTGGACCACCGGAAGAAAGTACCATGGGAGATATGAGCGAAGCTAAAGGGTGTTATGGGCGCGGGGGGAAGCTTGGCGGGGAGGGGAAAGTCTGCCATAAATGGCATTATGTGAGACAAGAGGCAGGGAGGAGCCGATGGCAAGCCAGGCAGTCGCACTGATCCCGCCGAGCGGGGCGATCTGGGCCCGCATCGCAGCCCGGATGACGCCCACGCTTTTTGCCGAGACGGCCGCGGGGCGGGAGCGGTTTTGGGAGTTCTTTGGCGCCGCGATCCGCAATACGAATACGCGCCTGGCCTACGTCACGGCCGCGTACCGCTTCGCGGACTGGTGCGCGGGCCGCCGGCTGACCCTCTCGACCGTCCGGCCGCTGCATATCGCCGGCTACGTTGAGCAGTTGACCCAAACCTATGCGGCGGCCACGGTGAAGCAACAGCTGGCCGGCCTGCGCCAGCTCTTTGACTGGCTGGTGGTCGGCCAGGTCATGCCGAGCAATCCGGCCGCCGCCATCCGTGGCCCGAAGCACGTGGTCAAAATGGGGAAGACGCCCGTGTTGACCGCCGCCGAGACGCGGGCCTTCCTCAACCGTATCGACCCTACGAGCCTGATCGGGCTGCGGGACCGGGCGCTGATCGGCGTGATGGTGTACGGCTTCGCCCGGGTGTCCACCGCGCTGGCGATGCGCGTGGCCGACTACTACACCCAGGGCCACCGGTCCTATTTCCGCCTGCATGAGAAGGGGGGGAAGTATCTGGTCGTGCCGGCGCACCATACGGCGCAGCGGTACACCGATAAATATGTCGCCCAGGCGGGCTTGGCCGCCGACCCCAACGGCCCCTTATTTCGGTCGGCTGGGGCGCGCCGCGGGCGAGACCAGCTCGTCCCCCGGCCGCTGGCCCGCGAGGATGCCGCCGCGCTGATAAAGCGCCGCGCCCGGGCCGCTGGTTTACCTGCTCAGGTCTGCGCGCATAGCTTCCGGGGGACGGGGATTACCGAATATTTGAGGGCTGGAGGAACGTTGGAGACGGCGGCCCGGATCGCGGGACATGAATCGACCCGGACGACGCAGTTATACAACCGGCTGCCGGACGAGGTTTCACTTGATGAGATCGAGCGGATTCATATCTAGGGCCTGCGGCCCAGGGCTACGCTACGCCCGCCCCCCCGCGCGCCGCTGGCCCGCCCGCCCTTTCAAGGGTGGCGGGCAAGGCCCCGCGCGCTTTTTTCTGCCTTCCTGCCTGGCTTGTCCGATTGTAGCAAAAAGAATCCCAAGTCAAGGGTACACTCCGCTCCGCTTCGCCGCTCTGCGGCCCTTGACTTCGGAGCCTCTTTTTTTGCTGGGGGCGGGCGCAAATTGTGTCCGGCAGGAGGACAGCATGGAAGCTGAATTTTTACAGTTGGCGCGAGAGGCGGTCACCGCCTTACAGTTGCAGGCCGCGGCCGCAGGGGGCACGAACTGGGTCGAGGTGGTCCAGCTTGGCATCAGCGGCACGGGGCTTGCGGCGCTCCTGATCGGGTTGGCGCGCATGAAGGAATCCGGCCAGCGGCGGGATCGCGAAATTGATGAACTGGCCGGTGCGTTCAGAAAGCAGGGTGAGGCCATGACCCAGGCGTTCACACAGCAAGGCCAAGCGCTTGAGCGGCAGGGCGAAATGATGACCCAGGCCCTCCAGGGACTCCGGCAGCAAGGCGAAGTCTTAGCTGAGCTGTTACGCCGCCCCGCCTAGCCCCTACCAGTCCCCCAGCCGGGCGGGGTCAAGCCCGGCCCAGAGGTTTCCTGATGGACCCCCCCGTTCGGCCGGGTCCGCCTTTTGCCTCATTATTCAAGGTCGGGCCTCCTAAATTGCAGGCGGACCCGGCGCGATCTCACCCCGGTCCGGCTTCGCGGAGCGGGCCTAAGCGCCGGCATGCCTAATAATATTCGGCGGGGATGGTCCGAAATCACAGGTGCTTGACCATTCACCCGGTCGCGAGCGTCCCGTATCCGGCAACTGAGCGCGCCGTTTTTTTTCGCCGTCCATGGAAAATCCCCGGACCGGCCGTTTCAGCGCCAAACCGCCCGAAAGACAGAAGACCCCCCCGCGCGCCGCCTTGACCCTAAAGGCGGGCTTCCGCTTCTTTCTCATTCTCCCCCCGCCCCGGCGGGGCGCTCCCCATCGTTCCGCCGGGACGAACCAAGCCGAACTACCCCACCAAGCGGAACAAGGCGGGGCGGGCTGTTTTCCGCCTCACGCCCGGCCCTCGTCCCAGCCGGGGACGGCTTACGTTCTTGCAGTGGAGGGCGGGGGGCAGCTATAGCGGGCTGTCTCTTTCCTTAGCCGCTTAGGGTGGCGTGGGGATGAGGCCGTTAAGGGCGTAACGGCATGTTCAGACTTATATCACCAGACAGAGGCTGAGACAAGATCACAGCGCCCCCTGGTACTGTCCTAATTTGACGCTGAACTGCCTAATTTGCCCGGCTAAGTAGTTGATTTTTCAATCGCTCAAAAGCTCAAAGTGTCCTAATTAGGACAGTACCTGCTCAAGGGATACTAGGGCGTGGTAGTGGGTCAGTATTGGCGCTAGGGCTGTCAGTTGCTCCTGGCCGTGCTGCCGACGGGCGGGGTCGCCAGGATTTGCTCCGCCCGACGCGGCCCAACGGCAGGCCGTCTGTGGGGCCGGCCGGGCCGCTGTGGCGCTTGCCACCCTCTTCCCCGCCTAACCATACACATCACATGTCCTCAGAGAGGGGCTGCGGAGCAGCGGTGGGTTCTTTACCCGACTTCCAGTTCCTTGTTGCGACCCAGCGCTTCGTCTATGACGCTGGCGGGAACTTTGTCATAGTGATCGAACTCCATGGTGTAGGTTGCCCGCCCCTGGGTGAGTGACCGAATGGTTGTGGCGTAGCCGAACATCGTCGCCAGCGGGACATGGGCGGTCACTGTGCGCTGGCCGCCGGCCCGCTCGCCAAGCTCGGTCACTTTGCCGCGGCGCGCCTGGAGGTCTCCCATGGCTGTTCCCATGTAGTCTTCGGGCACGACCACTTCGACTTCCATCATGGGCTCCAATAAAACGGGTTTGGCTTTGTTCACCGCGGCTTTGAATCCCATGGAGCCCGCCATGTGGAAGGCCAACTCTGATGAGTCCACTTCGTGGTAGTTGCCGTCATACAAGGTGACGGTCGTGTTGAGGAGGGGATAGCCGTGGATCACTCCATTCTCTGCGGCTTCCCGCACGCCTTTCTCGACCGAAGTGATGTACTCCCGAGGAATGGCGCCGCCTTTAATTGCGTTGATAAAGACCAGGCCCTCGTTGTCATTGGGCTCAATCTTGAGGAAGACATGACCAAACTGGCCCCGCCCGCCCGTCTGTCGCACATAGCGTCCTTCGGCTTCTGATCCTCGGGTAATGGTTTCGCGATAGGAGACCTGCGGTGCACCCGTGTTGACTTCGACTTTGAATTCCCGCACGAGTCGGTCCAAGATCACTTCGAGGTGCAGCTCTCCCATGCCGGACAGAATCGTTTGTCCGGTCTCGGCGTTGGTTTGAATCACCAGGGTGGGGTCCTCCGAGGATAAGCGTTGGAGGGCAAGTCCCAGCTTTTCGGAATCGATCTTGGTTTTGGGCTCGATCGCGACCGAGATAACCGGCTCTTTGAATGAAATCGATTCGAGCAAAACGGGATGCTGCTTGACCGCGATGGTGTCGCCGGTCGTAAAGTTCTTTAAGCCCACGATCGCGATGATGTCTCCGGCCGAGGCACTCTCCAGGTCTTCTTTCTTATTGGCGTGCATACGGACCAGGCGGCCAATGCGTTCGCTGCGTTCGCTGCGTGGGTTAAAAATCGAAGCGCCGGTCTTTAAGTTGCCGCTATACAGGCGGACAAAAGTCAGTTGTCCGGAGTAGGGGTCATGCATGGTTTTGAAAGCCAAGCCGGCCAGGATGTCATCCGTGACCTGCCAAGTGCGTTCTTTCCCGGCGAGGGTTTGTCCGGTCACTGGTCGTATCGGCGGCGGGAGGTAGTTGACCACGGCATCCAAGAGCGGCTGAATCCCCTTGTTGCGCAGCGCGGTGCCGCACAGGACCGGAAAGACATCGAGCGACTGCGTCTTTACGCGGACCGCGGTTATGATTTCTTCTGGCGTGAGGGGTTCACCGCCCAGATACTTCTCCAATAAGGTGTCATCGGCATCGGCCACGCTTTCGACCAGCAACTCGGAGAATTTCGCCGCCTCCGCTTGGAGCGCTGGCGGAATCTCCTCTTCGTGAAACCGCGCTCCCAGCGTATCTTCCTCCCAGACGAGGGCCTTTTGCTGAATCAGATCGACCACGCCCGTCATTGCATCTTCGGTGCCGATCGGTAGTTGAAGAATTAACGGCTGCGCCCCCAAACGATTCCTGATTTGATCGACCACACCGTGGAAGTCCGCGCCGATACGGTCCAGCTTATTGACAAAGACAATGCGGGGCACGCCGTATTTGTCCGCCTGACGCCACACGGTCTCCGACTGTGGTTCGACCCCGCCGACACCACAGAAGACGACAATCGCACCGTCCAACACGCGCAGGCTGCGTTCCACCTCGGTGGTAAAATCCACATGACCGGGCGTATCAATGATATTGATCTGATAGTCGTTCCAGTCGCAGGTAATGGCCGCCGCCGTAATAGTGATACCCCGCTCTCGTTCCTGAGGCATCCAGTCGGTGACAGCCGTCCCTTCGTGCACCTCACCGATTTTGTGCGAGAGCCCCGTATAGTACAGGACGCGTTCACTTACCGTGGTCTTGCCGCTATCAACGTGAGCAACGATGCCGATGTTTCGAGTTTTTTCCGATGTGGTAGACATGTGCTTCTCCCGACTCGGTGCACTGCTCCGAGAAGTCTGCGCAATTCAACACAAAAATGTAACGTTCGGTTAGAGGGAAGGGTCGGTGTGTGCGCCCGACCTGTGTTGGTAGAAAACCATAGCGAACAATGCAAATAGCTGAGTGTTTTCCCTACAATACACAAAACACGCAGATATTCCAAGCCAAAAGACAGGCCGGGAGTGGCACCTAGGTGACAAAATCGCGAGAAACAAAGACGGTTCTGCGCGCCTCTATGCTCGATATTTTTTCAGGAGGTTGCGGGCGATCACCAGTTTCTGAATTTCGCTCGTGCCTTCCCCAATAATCATGAGGGGGGCATCCCGATAAAAACGTTCGACCGGAAACTCCTGGGTGTAGCCATACCCGCCCAGCACGCGCATCGCTTCCAGGGCGACTTCTTCACACGCCTCGGACGCAAACAGCTTTGCCATTCCGGCTTCCAGGTCACACCGCTCACCGTTGTCTTTCTTCTCGGCCGCCTGCCGGACCAGGAGGCGGGAGGCTTCAATCTTGGTGGCCATGTCAGCCAGCTTGAGCTGAATAGCCTGATGTTCACAGATGGGTTTGCCAAAGGTTTCGCGCTGCTGGGCATAGCGAATGGCTTCCTCAAAGGCGGCCTGGGCCACGCCGACCGCCCGGGCCGCAACATTGATCCGACCCACCTCCAAGCCGCCCATGACTTGCTTGAACCCCAGGCCCTCTTCGCCACCGATCAGAGAGGCGGCTGGTGTCGGAAAGTCCTCAAAGGCGAGTTCACACGTATCCAGACCTTTATACCCCAGTTTCTTGATGTCCCGGCTGACCGTCAGTCCCGGCGCGCCTTTCTCGGCAGCAAACAGGCTGATGCCGGTATAGGCCGGCTCGGCGTCGGGGTCGGTCTTGGCGGCGACAGCCAGAATATTGCCGTGCCGCGCGTTGGTAATAAACATTTTCGAGCCGTTGATCAGATAGCCGTCGCCCTGCTTCTTGGCCGTGGTCCGAATCCGTTGCACATCGCTCCCGGCATGCGGCTCGGTCAGGGCGAGACCGCCGCGTTTCTCACCGCTGGCCATCGCCGGCAAGAGGCGTTGCTTTTGTTCCTCTGTTCCGAAGAGAGCCAAGATGTGAGCGAACAGCAGGTGGGAGTTCAGGATGCCGGTCAGGCTCATCCAGCCACGGCAGATTTCTTCAATAATCAGGGCATAGGTGGTAAAGGACAGCCCCATACCGCCATACTCGGTCGGGATAATCGCACCGAATAAACCGAGCTCCTTCATGCGCTCGACCAGGGCGTGGGGGTATTCGTCGCGATGCTCCATCTCGCTGGCGACCGGCTTGACCTCACGCTCCACGAAACGGTTGAGCGTGGACAGGATTTGTTGTTGTTCTGAGTCGAGCTCGGGCATGGTTAGTGTCCTTTCTACCGGGTCTGTGACGTAACGGTCACTCCGACTGGTGTTCATTCTCCAGCTTTATGCCGTGAGATCAAGGGACGACCGGCCGGGCTGGGCGCCCGACGGACTGGCTGGACAGAGGGAAAGCGTATAAGAAGGAAAAACGAGAGGAACGGCGAAGAAGAGTATGGCTCTCACTCCCCTGATGCAGCAATATCTGTCGGTCAAGCAACAGCATCAGGACGCGATTGTGCTGTGTCGCCTGGGGGACTTCTACGAGATATTTTTTGATGATGCGCCGCTGGTCGCGAACCTGCTTGATCTCACTCTGACCGCCCGCGACGGTGGAGACGGCAAGGTCCCTATGTGCGGCGTGCCCTATCATGCCATCCAGGGCTATATCGCCCGGCTGGTCAAGGCCGGCAAGAAAGTTGCCCTGTATGACCAGGTCGAAGACCCGAAAACAGCAAAGGGACTGGTCAAGCGCGCCGTCACGCGAGTGGTGACCCCCTCCACGTATGTCGAAAACGAGGCCGACGCAATCAGTCCGACCCTGCTGGGGATGTTTGCCCACGGGAGACAATGGGGGTTGGCGCTGCTTGAACCAACGACCGGAACGTTCCAATTCTGGAATGAGACGGAAGCGGCCCTGGCTGATACCCTCGGTCATCTCGCGCCGCGTGAGATTGTCATCACCAAGGGGATGGCTGGGCATCCCGCCCTGGCTGCGTATCGGACTGGTCAGGCTGGGATTGCCCTGACAACGCTGGAAGACTGGCAGGCTGCCTTCGATGACAGCGTCGCGTGCATCCAGTCCTTTTTCGGGCTGGACTCTTTACGCGCCTTGGAATTGGACCCGGAAACCACCATCGCCGTCGCCTTGGTGCTCCGTTTTCTCCAGCAGCATATGCAGGTCAGCCTGCCGCATATCGGTCTGCCAAAACGACTCCACACGGGCGAAACCATGCTGCTGGGTCCGGTCGTTGAGCGCAGTCTTGAGATCTTTCGTCCGGCAAATCCCGATATCCGGGGCAAGGCGCTGATCGATGTATTGGATGACACGGTCACGCCCATGGGGAGGCGACTGTTGCAGCACTGGCTGAGGAACCCGCTCTTGTCCGTGTCTGCCATTGAAGCCCGGCACGCCGGGGTGGCTGAGTACGTCAATACGCCCGCCGTGCTGGAAGCGGTACGTGGCGCGCTCGCCCCTATTCGTGATCTGGAACGCTTGGTGGCCCGTTTTAGCTGTCGAGTGGCGAATCCTAAAGACTGCGCAGCACTGCGAGACTCGCTGGCGCAAATCCCCGGTGTGAGTCAAGCGCTGGAAGCGGTCCAGAGTCCGCTGCTGAGGCAACAGTGTGAAAAACTGCAAGCCGACCTCGGCCCATTGCCGGACACCCTGGCGCGCGCCTTGGTCGAGGTGCCGCCCGTTCACCTCCGAGAAGGTGGCGTCTTTGCACCAGGCTATCATGCGGAACTGGACCGCTTGCAGGCGATCGCCTCGGATGCCAAGCAATGGCTGGCCGCGCTTCAGGCCCGGGAAAGTGAACGCACGGGCATTCCCTCGCTCAGAATTGGATATAACCGGGTCTTTGGCTACTATCTGGAAGTCTCTAAGACCCACCTCAATAAAGTCCCTGACGCCTATACGCGGAAACAGACCCTCGCCAATGCGGAGCGATTCGTTACGCCTGAGCTGAAAGAGTACGAGGACCAGATTCTCAACGCCCAGGACCGCTCGGTCGCTCTGGAGCAGGAACTCTTTGCTGAATTATGCGAACTGGTCCTCCAGTCTATGACGCAAATTCAAGCTATAGCACGGGCGTGTGCCCATCTCGACGTCCTAGCCAGCTTTGCCTGGGTAGCGGTCAACCAGCACTACGTTCGACCCGCAATGTCAGAGGCTGCCGAACTGTCGATCGTTGGCGGACGGCATCCGGTTGTCGAGTCGCTGCTCGGACGGAGTGCCTTTGTTGAGAATGATGTACAGCTCAATCGCTCGGATCAGCAGTTCCTGCTGTTGACGGCCCCCAATATGAGCGGCAAATCCGTGTATCTGCGCCAAGCCGCGCTGATTGTGCTGCTGGCCCAGATCGGTGCATTTGTCCCGGCCCAGCGAGCCCGGATTGGTATTGTGGATCGGATTTTTACCCGTATCGGAGCCTCCGATAATCTGGCTCTGGGGGAAAGCACGTTTGCCGTAGAGATGATTGAAACCGCCCAGATTCTGAACGCGGCCACCGAACGGAGCCTGCTGCTGCTGGACGAGATCGGACGTGGGACCTCGACATCGGATGGCCTGTCCATTGCCCGGGCGATTATTGAGTTCCTGGTTGACGGCGACGGGCTGCGACCCCGTACCCTGTTTGCCACGCATTTCCATGAACTCACGGACCTGCAACGCCTGCTGCCCGGCTTGGTGAATTACACCTTCGCCGTTCGTGAATGGCAGGATGAGGTTGTTTTTCTGTATAAAGTCATCGCCGGAGCGTCAGATCAATCGTATGGCATCCATGTTGCCAAGCTGGCTGGACTGCCACGGGTGGTGACGGAGCGAGCGGAAGAGATACTCACGGATCTCGAAGGGTCGGCAGGATTGGTTCGACCGGCCAAAAAACGTTCGCGGGGAAGGCCGACGAAAGCCCCGACCTCAGTACAAGAATCCTCTGCCCAACTCGGCCTCTTTGGGCACGCGCGTGAGTCGTAGCATGGACCGTATTCGTCTTCTGGATTCGCACACGATTGAGCAGCTCCGGGCGGGCGAAGTGATTGAGCGCCCCGCTTCGATTGTCAAAGAACTGGTCGAGAACGCGATTGACGCTGGCGCGCGCTCAATCAGTGTGGCGATTACCAAAGGCGGAATTGATGAAATCGTTGTGCAGGACGACGGGAGCGGCCTGATGCCGGAGGATGCGCCGCTCGCATTCCAGCGTCACGCGACCAGTAAAATACAATCCAGCACTGATCTCTTTCTCCTGACAAGCTTAGGGTTCCGGGGCGAGGCGCTCGCCAGCATTGCTGCGGTAACACAGGTCGAATTGCTCTCCCGGACAGCGGATGCCATCGAAGGGGTGCGCGTCCGGGCGGGTGGCAGTGCGCCGATAGAGACCGCCCCTGCCGGCTGTCCACAGGGAACGACGGTGACCACGCGCCATTTGTTTTTCAATACCCCACCGCGGCGGGCCTTTCTCAAATCCCCGACCGCCGAAGGCCATCAGGTGCATGAGGTGTTGATCGCCCTGGCGTTGTCGCGTCCGTCCCTTCACTTTCGCTTTCAGTCAGACGGCCGCGAGGTGTTTCATGCACCTCCTCAGGATGAGTTGGCCCTGCGCGCACGTACGGTTATCGGAAAGGAGTGGGCCCAGGAATTCCTGCCGCTCCCGAGTGCGGACACAACCCTGGCGGAAGAGGGCGTTGGGGTGACTGGCCTCGTCAGTCCACCCAGTCGTACCCGTAATACCCGGACCGGCCAATACTTCTTCGTGAACGGGCGGCCAGTGAAAAGCCAGCCTCTGTCATCTGCCCTGAGTCGTGGCTACGGAGAACTGCTGCCGGCGGGCCGCTTCCCCTTGGGGATACTCTTTCTGACTGTCCCGACTGACCAGGTTGACGTCAACGTCCATCCCACAAAGCGCGAAGTGAAATTTCAAGAGGAACGCGAACTCCTCCAGATGGTCGTCCAGACCGTCAGAAAGACACTTGATCGGGCTCATCTGTTCAAAAAAATTAATCTTCCGGTCTCTGACCTGCCAGGCGACAATCGACCGGCTGACAGCAGAACCGAAGCCCCCCCACGTGCTGAGAGTCAGGCCCTGGACAGCTCGGTCCCGATACCCGACCCGGCCGACTATCCCAGACCTCAAAGACATCGCAAGGCCCCTTCCTCCGACTCCTATGGAGCCCGGTCTGAGCCCGGCTTACGCCTGCTGGACAAACCGTTGGCCCGCGAGTCGGAGGCTGCTCCGCTGAGTCTGGCCCGCTCACAAACGACCTTGTGGCAACGACCCGACGGAGTCGAATTCCGTGTCGTTGGCCAGAGCCATGAGTTGTTTGTCCTGGTTGAAGTGGAAGGCGAACTCTGGATTGTGGATCAGCATGCGGCGCATGAGCGTATCATGTATGAACAGGTACTCGACAGCCTGCAACACAAACATGGCGCGACGCAGCCGTTGCTGATACCCGTCACTTTTGAGTTATCGCCCGCCGCGTGCAGTGCCTTAGAAGAACTGCACGACTATCTCGTCCAGATCGGCTTTGACATTCAGCCCTTTGGGGGGAACACGTTTCAGGTGCAAGCGACGCCGTCGTATTTTCGACCGGCTGATACGCCCGCGCTGTTGAGTGAACTGGCCGAAGCCCGGGCCGAAGGGCGTTCGGATAATTCCATTGAGGCCAAACAGGAGGACTTGGCGGCGCGTATCGCCTGTAAGGTAAAATCGATGAAAGCCGGTCAAACGCTGACCCTAGAAGTCATGCACGCCCTGGTGAAAACGCTTCTGGATTGCACCTCACCGTTTACCTGTCCGCATGGCCGGCCAACCATGGTCCGCTATTCGGTGCGCCAGCTCGAACGTCAATTTGACCGGCGCTAATGAAGCCTGCTGTCCCTCTTCAACTGGTGGCGGTCTCCCTGAAATTATGACTCCGATACATATAGGCTCTCTCTCGCTTCCTACCAATCTATTCCTGGCTCCGCTTGCGGGCTACACGACTCTCCCGTTCCGGTGGTGTATGCGCGAAGTTGGCGGATTCGGTCTGGCGACGACCGAATTGGTCCATGCCCGGTCATTGCTTGAGAAAAATCGTCGCGCCTTTGAATTGATTGAAACGCGCCCGGAAGATAGCCCGCTGAGCGTCCAGCTCTTTGGTCCGGTGGCCGAAGAAGTCCGCGATGCGGCGGTCTGGCTTGAGGAGCAGGGGGCGGATATCATTGATATCAACATGGGCTGCCCGGTTGAAAAGGTCATCAAAATCGGTGCCGGTGCGGCCATGTTAAAGGACCCGAAAAAAACCGGCGCGTTCGTCCGCACTGTGACCCGGGCGGTCAAAATCCCGGTGACCGTAAAGACGCGCCTGGGCTGGGATCAGACGCAGCTCGATGCGCCTGTGCTGGCACCCATTCTCGAAGATGCGGGCGTTGCCGCCCTGACAATTCACGGCCGCACACGAGCCGCAGCCTTCCGCGGCCCGATTGATCTCGACGGTATTCGCACGGTCGTGGAATCCGTCCAGACCATGCCCGTTTTCGGAAACGGCGATGTGTGTGACGCGGAAACAGCGAAACGCATGCTTGAAGAAACGGGCTGTGCGGGCCTCGTGATCGGCCGCGGCGCGCTGACGAACCCCTGGGTCTTCCATCATATTCAGGCCGGCCTGCTAGGGCATCCAGCCCCGCCCGAGCCACCATTAGGGGCGCGCGTTACCTTTATGACACGTCATTTTGAACGAGCGGTGCAACAGCGTGGGGAGAAGCTTGCCTGCATCCAATTCAGGAAGACCATAGACTGGTATGCGAAATCTTTTGGGCCCTGTCGGCCCCTGCGTTTAGCCATGAAGGAACTCAGTAGCCGGCAGCACTATTACGATCTGGTCGGCCAGTTTTTGGCCTATCGTAGCCAGCATCCGCTCTCTCAAGGTGAGTATCATCCGGCTGTTGACACTGTGCCCGCCTGATCCTCCTCCCACTCCCGTTGACAATCATCCCTGGTTTGCGTCACAATGACACAAAAGTATGTGTCTATACTACGCAAACTGAAGCGCGCCAACTGGAGAGTAGCTATGCAGAACGGATCGACCGGCTATCAGGAAAAGACTCCACATCAACTCTACGAGCACCTGGCTCAACTCGACAGCGGTTACACGCTGGATGCTTGCACGCAATATGCAACCTGGATTCATGAGATTCACGAGCTGAAGCGCGAGCATAATGCCGTCATACTGGCGCATAATTACCAGCGCCCGGAGATTTTTGAGGTTGCCGACGTGATAGGTGATTCGCTCGAATTAGCCCGCCAGTCAAAACAGGTTGCGTCGGACGTTGTTGTCTTTTGTGGTGTGCATTTTATGGCTGAAACGGCCAAGATCGTGAATCCAGAGCGAACGGTGCTCCTGCCTGACTTGCAGGCCGGCTGCTCTCTGGCCGAGAGTATCACGGGGGAGGCGTTGGCCGATCGGAAAGAAGAATTGCGTAAAGTATATCCCGATCTCCAAGTGGTCTGTTATGTCAACACGACCGCGGATGTCAAAGCCGAATCCGATGTATGTTGTACCTCATCGAACGCGGTCCAAGTGGTGGAAGCGCTCGACACGGAGAATATCCTTTTCGTGCCTGACGAGAACCTCGCCCGCTATGTCCAGAATGAAACCCGCAAGAATATTATTGCCTGGCAGGGGAACTGCTATGTGCATCATCAGATCACGCCCGAGCAGATTCAAGCGGTACGGGACAAACTTCCGCAGGTAAAAGTGCTCGTCCACCCCGAGTGCCGGGAGGATGTGCTCGCCCTGGCGGACGCTGTGCTCTCAACCAGCGCCATGATGCGCTATGCCAAAGAAAGTCCGGCCCAGGAGTTTCTGATCGTCACGGAGTGCGGTCTGTCGGACCGCTTGCTGTTGGAAGTTCCGGAGAAGAAATTCTACAAGAGTTGCAAGCTGTGCGCCTATATGAAGATGATTACGCTCGAAGGGGTGCGGGACTCTCTGCGTGACGGACGTTTTGAGATTACGCTTCCGGAAGAGACGCGCCTCGGTGCCCAGCGTTCACTTGACCGTATGCTGGCCCTCAATGCATAGTATGCTCCTGTGGGTAGAGCAACGGGGGGCAAGCATACTGCAAAACACATTCATCCGCGCGTAGCCGTTGATGCGGTGCTCTTTACGATTACCCAGGGGGCCCTCCGCACGCTCCTGGTAAAAATTAAGAAAGGCGGGTTCGCGGGCCGCTGGGCTTTCCCCGGTGGCTTGGTGCAGTTGGAGGAATCGCTCGATGCCGCGGCCCAGCGTGAGCTGTATGAAAAAACAGGGGTGCAGGATCTCTACCTGGAGCAATTGTATACGTTTGGTAGTGCGACCCGAGACCCTTCCGCCCGAACCGTATCAGTCGCGTATTTTGCCCTCATCCCGCCGCTGATGCAGACTCCCCACCTCGGGGAAAAATACGCGGACATTGCCTGGTTCCCGGTGCACGACCTGCCTGAGCTTGCCTACGACCATAACGCCATCGCGGAATATGCGCTGCAACGGCTCCAGAGCAAATTGGGCTATGCGAATATCGTCTACAGCCTCCTGCCGCAGGAATTTACAGTTGCGGAGTTGCAGGGGGTCTACGAAATCATTCTCGATCGTCGGTTGGATCGCCGAAACTTCAGGCGAAAGATCATCAGTTCCGGTTTGCTCAAGCCACTCTCGAAAACACGGCGGGGCGCGCATCGACCGGCTCAACTCTATACGTTTTCCCAGCGCCAGCCCATGCAGCTTGATGTGCTGTAGCCGTCTGTGAGAGCAGGGCTCTGCGTGGTTGGGCTGGGTGGTAATGTATGGTAGCCTGAGCGGCGACTCATAGATCGGGAGGACATTCCCTGCATGATTATCCGTATGCTAGTCGCCCTCATACTCGTCTTGGGGCTTGGTACTGTGCTTATCGCCCCGCACTCCCCTGTCGCCATGGCCGAGACGAGTCCGGCTGCCGAAACCACACCAGGGTCAGAAAAGCAACAATCAGCAACACCGCTCTCAACCCATACCAGTCTGCCTGCCACCTTATCGCCCGACCTGTTCAGCGGAGCAGTCAGAGACGGTTACGTCATCGCCCAAACCATCCCGGACGTATTGGCCGGGCTGCACTGCTACTGTGGCTGTGATCGGTCCATGGGGCACAGAAACCTCCTGGATTGCTTTGTGGACGACCACGCCGTCGGCTGAATGCACTGTTTAAGCGAAGCGCAGGATGCGCAGACGCTATTTGAAGCAGGGGCTCCGCCGGAAGTCATCCGGGATTTTATTGATCAGAAGTACGGTCATTAGGGCAGGGCGCGGCCTAAGCGTCTTTGAGATAAAAACGGACGCCACAGACTTCCACCTGATCGTCCGACACCCGGCACCCGTGTTGTTCCGCCCTTGTCAGGAGCCCTTGGACATCGGCAACAACGAGATCAACTCCGCCCAAACCGTCTCCGCGCCCATCCGTGGCCTCAACAAACCGTACGGCGGCATTCTCCATCGGAAAGATCAGGCGGCCTTGAGCGTCCTGCCGGAGTGGAATGCCTGCGATGTCTGCCCATCTCTGGGCCATTGATTGCGGGTCATGGGACTGCAACTCAACGGCTGAGTAGGTCTGGACCACATCAGTCCGTTGGGCGGTGTCCCAGCCATCTCCACCGGCGGGTTCCCAATGCCCTTCGGGCTCATTCCTCGGGTCCCAGTCGAGTTCAAAGAAGGCTCCGCCTGTGTCACCAGGGTGAAGCTGCATACACTGAAAGCCATGAATATCCTGCTCCCAGGCAATACGGACGCCAAGTTCCTGGGCTCGGGCCTTACGAGCCTGTTGCGTTTCGCGGCTGTCGCACTGGCAAATGACCATATAGCCACCATTGCCGTTGCGACGTTGCAGGAAGCGACCGGCCGCGGTGTTGTCTTTTGTCGGTGCGACGACTTCAAAAAAGTTTGAGCCGACTGGAAACAGGGAGTTCTCCAAGCCGAAAACGCCCACGCCTTCATCAACAAAACATACCTCAAGACCGAAGATGGATGTGAGGTCTTCGACCACCGGCGCGAGCTTCTCCGCCACGAAACATATCTGTCGTAACCGTATCGTCATCACTCTCTACCTCTCAGGTGTCAGCGTATTTTCGCACTCTGGTTCTGGTATCGGAACTCTCCGGATATTGCTACCTGTCTGGCGCTTGCTCGGGCTGTGGGAAGTATTGTAACGTTGGGCCTCAGATCATAAGGAGGCCCCATGGCGCAAGCTGAACGTGGTAATGTACTCACGGTCTTTGCTGTCTTGTTTGCTATCCTGGCGATATCAAACTTACTGAAACCCCTCCAAATTAATGAGGCGACCGGCTTTGTCCTCTTTGGTTCTCGGCTGTCCGGGACGCCAAATACAATAGCCGGCCTCCTGGCCGGTCTCTATTTGCTCATCTATGCCTACGGCATCTGGTATATGAAACGGTTCGTGGTGGGCATGGCGCACGTGTATGCGCTATACGTCATTGTGAACCTTCTGCTCTTTATGTACCGCGGTGGCCAAGGGGCCGATCAGTTGGGCCTCTTCTACCTCTTCTACTCCGTTGTTGCGATTGGTGTCTCTCTGGGGTCGGCCATTCTCCTGACGAAGCGCAAGACCGACCTCGCGTAGGGGCCGACTGGTCTGGGGCGAAAAAGAGCATCTTCGACTAGTATTCTCACTCTTTGTCAGGTATGCTGGACCTGTACAGTACGAGAACGAACCGCGAGCAGGTCTCTTTCCCTTTGTAAGAAATCCCGCTCAGAAGCGGGTCTCTGGTTGCCCAGACCAGAGTTCCACGTTTCCCAGGTTCTGTGTAATAACACGGTGTGCCGATGCTTTGTCGGCGCCCATATCCGTCCGTGTATCTGGGCAGCGCGGAGAAAGAGATGATCCTTTGACGACAGAGAGTAAGCAGAGCGATATTGTTGACTGTTCTGATTTTTCCGAGCTTGGGCTGATACCCGAGCTTTTACGCGCCCTTGAAGACGCGCAATACGAAACCCCAACCCCTGTTCAAGCCCAAGCCATTCCCATTGCCCTCAGTGGCAAAGATATGCTCGCCTGTGCTCAGACCGGGACGGGCAAGACGGCCGGATTTCTCCTGCCCATCCTGCAACGTTTCGCCCAGGTGGAGTCGCCGACCGTCCGGGCTTTAGTCCTGACCCCGACGCGCGAACTCGCCGTCCAAATAGGAGAAAGTGCCCGCACCTACGGGAAATACGTGCCGGTCCGCTCAACCGTGGTCTACGGGGGTGTCGGGCTCGGTCCACAAGCCGACCGGCTCCGACGTGGGGTGGAGCTGTTAATCGCAACCCCCGGCCGTCTGCTTGATCATTTGAATCGAGGCAACGTTCGGCTTGCCGAGGTCGAGGTACTCGTCCTGGACGAAGCCGATCGTATGCTGGATATGGGCTTTCTCCCCGATGTCCGGCGTATCCTGGCCACGTTACCTGAAGCGCGCCAAACGCTTTTGTTTTCCGCAACCATGCCCCCGGAGATTGAGCGTCTGGCCCAAGACACCTTGAGAGAACCCGAGGTGATTGATGTCGGGCGTCGGGCGACGCCGGTGGCAACGCTCCGCCATGTGCTCTATCTGGTCGAAGCCGACCGCAAAAACGACCTCCTGCATTATCTCCTTCAGCACGGCAGCCTCAAGCACGTGCTCATCTTCACGCGGACCAAGGTCCGTGCGGAACGACTGTCCAAACGTCTCTCCCAGACGCATCGCCGTGTTGCCGCCCTGCATGGCGATAAGACCCAGCGCGTCCGCACACAGGTCCTCAACAATTTTAAGAGCGGAAAAGTGGATGTCTTAGTCGCGACCGATGTTGCCGCGCGCGGTCTTGACGTCGAGGGCATTTCCCATGTGGTGAATTTTGACGTTCCCAACCGTCCGGAAGATTACGTCCACCGCATTGGCCGGACCGCCCGAGCCATGGCGACCGGGGAGGCGCTCACGTTTGCCTCGTCCGACGAGGTCGAAGCCGTGCGCGCCATCGAAAGCCTGTTAGGCAAAGAGGTCTCCCGCAAGATGATCAAAGGTTTTGAACCAACGCATTTCACCCTCCGCCGGTTTGCGAAGCCGGAAGCCTCGCGTGGGGCGCGTATTGCCAGCGGCGCCATCCGGCACTTCAGTCCGGGAGGCAGGCGGCGGAAGAGCGCGTAAATGCGCTGAACCTACGGGTAATGAACGCCCTCACTCCGTGGGGGCTACACACGGGGAGTGAGCAGATGACCCCCGGTCATTCTTTCGGTACGACGGGGCGGCGTGACCCGTGTTGAGATCAAGGGGGCAGGCGACGGGCCGTGGGCCGTGGTCTGCTGTCGGTACTTTAGCCGCGCTCGACAAACTCCAGGATATTGCCTTCGGGGTCCTTGATCATGGCGATTCGGGTCCCGGGGCGGATCTCGGTTTCCGGGATGGTAAACTCCGCGCCCTTGTCCCTGAGAGCCGCACACAGCCCGCTCAGATCTTTGATCACAAAGGTGAGATAGCCGATACCCAAGCGTTTGCCAAAGCCGTTTGGGGCGGCCGGCGGGACTTCTTTGGGGTCCATGAGCTTGATGTCGCTCGTCCCATGCCGGAAGCGATGGATGGTGCCAAAGGCAGTCGGCACTTCCTCGGTCTTTTCCAGGCCAAGCGTGCCCTGGTAAAAATCGAGCATGGTGCTGATGTCTTTGACAAAAATCCCAACGTCAATTGAGTCTTTTGCGGGTTGTAGCACTGGGAACTCCTTTTCGTGATCTGCTATCCGCGGGCGCCTTTGAGATCGATCAGTTCGACCTTGTAGCCATTAGGGTCTTCAATAAAGGCGATAACCGCGCCGCCGTGCGCCATCGGGCCGGGCTCACGAACCACGTTGATGCCTTTTCCTTTGAGTTCGTCGCAGGTCTGATAGATATCATCCACGCCGATAGCCAAATGCCCAAAGGCGTCCCCCTGGTCATAGCTCGACGTGCCCCAGTTATGTGTCAGTTCGACGACGGTGTTGTTCTTTTCGTCACCGTAGCCCACAAAGGCCAAGGTAAACTCACCGCCCGGATAGTCCTGTTTGCGCAGCAGCTTCATGCCCAGTCCGTCGCAGTAGAATTTGAGTGACTCGTCCAGATCGTTGACCCGGATCATGGTGTGTAAGAACTCCATACTATACCCTCCTCGTATTCATGAGATTCGCTCGCACCTTCTCCTGCTTCCCCTATCCGGTTGTGACTCCGACTGTCAAGCAAGACCGTCGCCGATCATTTGAACAATTGCGTGTGCTATCCGGGTCGCCTCGGCTTCGGAGACGTGGGCCTCGTACATCGGAAAGAGTTCACGTTCCTCGCATCGAATATGCCGCTCTAAGAGGGTGCCAAATGACGCGAGCAGTTGCGTCAACTGCGGTCCGTCAGGGACCTGCCGGTCGATGTGATTGGCCAGCTCCCGCATGGCTGCATGTTCTTGAATGAGCCGGTCGAGCAAAGGAGAGGCCTGAGGCTGCATGACCCGGATCGCCGGAAAGAGAATATCGGCTTCTGCCCTGAAATGTGGCGTCAGACTCTTCTGAAAGAATCGCACCGTATCGGCGGCCTGTTCGTGCGGGCTGTCGCGTGGCTGGCGCGTCTCGGGTAGCCCGTGCTTGATACGGAACGCCAGCAGGAGGCCGTGATGATGCTCGCGTGAGAGCGGGACCAGGCTGGGGTGACGCTTAGGCATTACACGTCTACGTCTTCGACCCGAGGCGCCCGTTCCATGATAAAGCTGAAGCGCGGCTGAACATCTTTCCCCATCAGGGTTTGGATGGCTCTTTCCGTTCGCTCGGTGTCCTGAATAGAGACTTGGAGCAGGGTGCGCGTGCGTGGGTCAAGGGTCGTTTCCTTGAGGGTGTGCGGATTCATCTCGCCCAAGCCCTTAAAGCGCTGGACTTGGGCCTTACCGGCCTGCCCGTTTTGCCGGGCCAGCAGGCGTTCCTTGGCTGCGTCATCGTCCGCCCAATGGACTTCCTTACCAACCTCGATTTTATACAGCGGTGGCTTGGCAATATAGACACAGCCGGCGCGAATCAGTTCGGGCAGATGGCGGTAGAAAAAGGTCAGCAGGAGCGTACAGATATGGTTGCCGTCCGAGTCGGCGTCCATCAACAGACAGATTTTGTGATAGCGGAGCTTGGACAGGTCAAACGCCTTGCCCACGCCACAGCCCAGGGCTGACACAATGTCATTAAGCTCTTTATTGGTCCGGATTTTATTGAGCGAGGCCTGTTCCGTATTCAACACCTTGCCGCGTAGCGGCAGGATGGCCTGAAAGCCCCGGTCCCGGCCCTGCTTGGCCGAGCCGCCGGCAGAATCGCCCTCAACAATGAAGAGTTCGCTGTTCGCCGGACTGGTTGAGGAACAGTCGGCCAGCTTGCCGGGCAGGTTCAGACGATGGGAGACCGATCCCGTGCTCCGCACGGTTTCCAAAGCCGCGCGAGAGGCCGAGCGCGCGCGGGCCGCCAATATCACCCGCTGAGCAATCGTTTCCGCCTGGGAGCGGTTATGGAGCAGAAAATTCTCCAAGGCGGTCCGGACCAAGTTGTCAATTTGGGCGGTGGCTTCCGGGTTGCCGAGTTTTTCTTTGGTCTGACCCTGAAACTGAGGGTGTTTGAGATACAGGCTGAGGATAGCAACCAGCCCTTCGCGCGTGTCGTCGGCCGTAATGGACACCCCTTTGGGCGTCAGATTGTTGACGTTAATGGAGTTGCGAACGGCCTTGACTATGGCGCTTTTTAAGCCGGTTTCATGCGTGCCTCCGAAGGGAGTGGGGATGCCGTTCACAAACGAGTGGACGTGTTCTTCCGGCGATTCCGTCCAGGTCAGCACACATTCCAGGGGGGGCGAGGTGTCGCGTTCAAGGTGAAAGATATCCTGAATAACCGCCTTTTTGTCGCTGTCGGCGAGCAGCTTATGGAGGTAGGCTTTGAGACCGTCTTTATACAAGAACTGCTGGGTTTGCCCGTTTGTCTCGTTCCGAAAGACGAGCAGCAGCCCTTTGTGCAGATAGGCTTTGGCTTCCAGTCTTTCGGCAATACGCTCAGGTTTGAAGGTAATGGACGGGAAAATATCGGGATCGGGGTGAAAGGTGAGGGCGGTGCCATGGCCGCGCGCCTCACTCATCCGTTTGAGTGCCGTTGTGGCCTTGCCCCGGCGAAAGCGCTGTTCCCACTCCACCCCATCCCGGCGGATGCGGGCCTGCATGTGGTCGGCCAGGGCGTTGACGACAGAAGCCCCCACGCCGTGCAGACCTCCAGAGTGGGCGTAATTCTGATCGCCGAATTTCCCGCCCGCATGCAGCGTGGTCAGAATCAGCTCTAGCGCGGGCTTCTTGAACTGCGGATGCCGGTCTACCGGAATCCCGCGCCCGTTGTCGGCCACGGTGACGGTCGAGCTATCCTTATGCAGCGTCACCTCAATACGACTGGCATAGCCGTTCATGGCTTCATCCACCGCATTATCGAGCAGTTCCCAGACGAGGTGATGCAGCCCCGTACTATCAACCCCGCCGATATACATTCCGGGCCGTTTGCGAACCGGATCGAGACCCTCAAGAACGGTAATATCTTTTGCCGTATAGGCTTGCTTTTGCGCTGCCATATTACGCCTCAGCCTCCTCCCCTCCACCATTCGAGCCGCGCCGGGCGCCGTTTTGCAGCACCCCAACTAGCACCGATCGTTTGACCACCCGCCGGCCTTTTCCGGCCCGTTTGCCTAACGGAATATCCCGCAGTGGGATTTTCCGCTCTTTCCCGTCTTTATTGATAACGGTCACACCCGCGCCGGGTTCGCTCGTGACCACCCCAACCAAATGATCGTCTTTCTCCAGACGCATGAGAATAACCCCGCGTCCGGCTCCGGATAATTCGGTAATATCTTCGGTGGGAAAAGCCAACATATACCCGGCCGCGGTGGCACACACCGTCCGACCGCCGCTGACCGGCTGGATGGTAATGACTTCGTCATCTACGGACAAACGGGCGATTTTTCTGCCGTTGCGGGTGGTTTCTTCGACATTGGGTTCAAAACGAAATCCCAGGCCCCTGGCCGTCGCCAGGAGCAGGGCCGGTCCTCGCTCGCCAGGAGCCTGGAGGGGAGAAGGAGGGGCAAACAGGTCGGACTGGCCTGGCTTGGCCGCCCCCGTCCCGTTCTGCCGAGGCGAGTCTTCCAGCGGGCGGTCCTGGATACGACGGACGGTCACGACCTGTTCGCCATCCTGAAAATTGAACAGGGTCTGGATGGGCTCTCCATAGCCGGTGGTCGCCGGAACGGTGTTAATGCGTATGACGTAGAGCATGCCCCGGTTGGTGAAAACGGCCAGGCGATCGCGGGTTGTCCCCCGAAGAACGGCTTTGATGTCGTCCCCTTCACGCAGGCGGGTGCTCGTTGGGTCCTTGAGTTCTCTGACGCGCTTAATCCAGCCATCCCGGCTGAGGACGACCGTGGCTTCCTCATGGACAATATAGGCGTCCGGGTCGTAATTGAGCTGCTCGCCCGAGCGCAGGGCTGTTCGACGGCGATCGCCATACTGCTTGCCCAGGGCTTCCAGTTCGTCTCGTATGACCGTCCAGCGCTGGCTCTCACGGCTCAACAGCCGGCGCAATTCCTGCGCGCGGGCTTCTTTCTCACCGCGTTCGGTTTGAATTTTTTCGACTTCCAAGCGGGCGAGCTGGTAGAGGCGAATATCGAGGATGGCGTCGGCCTGGACCTCGGTCAACTGAAAACTGTGCTGGAGTTTTTCACGCGCGTCCTTGCGGGAGGCCGCAGTCCGGATGAGGCGGATGACGGTGTCGAGTTGGTCGGCAATCAGGGCTAGGCCGGCAAGAATGTGCAGGCGGGTTTCCAGTGCGTCCAACTCATGCTCAAAGCGTTTGGTGACCACCTCAAAACGGAAGTCCAGGAAGTGTCGACACAGGTCGGACAGGGTGGCGCGCAGGGGTTGGCCGACTTCCGGGTTGGGGGTTGGAACCAAACAGGTCAGGTTGACCGAAAAGGAGGTTTGCAGCGGCGTATGCCGATATAAATACGCCATGGCCAGCTCATCCGAGGTATGGCCTTTGAGCTCAAGGACAATGCGAATGTCGTCGGTCGATTCGTCCCGGACATTGACGACCTGCGGGATTTTGCGGCTCCTGACGAACTCGGCGATCTTTTCCACCAGTTGGGCCTTGTTGACGGTATACGGCAGGGAGGTAATGACAACCTGACGCTTGCCGCGCGGCAGGGTCTCGACTTTCCATTCTCCGCGCAGTTTGATCGTCCCCTGGCCCTTTTCATAGATCTCGCGCAACGCACGCTTACTGGTCAGGATCTCCCCTCCGGTTGGAAAATCCGGGCCTTTGATATGTTTGAGTAATCCCGCAGTGGTCAGCGTCGGATCATCAATCATGGCCAGCAGGGCGTTGATGACTTCCGTAAAATTATGGGGCGGAATACTGGTGGCCATGCCAACCGCAATGCCGCTGGCGCCGTTGATCAGGAGTTGGGGCATGCCGGACGGTAGGACGACCGGCTCATCCAGGGTGGCGTCATAGTTGGGACGATAGGGTATGGTTGCGCCGCGCAGGTCACGGAACAGCTCTTCAGAGAGGGGCGCGAGCTTGGCTTCGGTATAGCGCATGGCCGCCGCGCCATCGCCATCGAGCGAGCCGAAATTTCCTTCGCCCTGAACCAGCGGATAGCGTAGCGAGAACGGCTGGGCCAATCGCACCATGGCCTCGTAGGCGGCTTGGTCTCCATGCGGATGATATTTGCCCAGGACCTCACCCACCACCGCCGCGGACTTCCGGGGCCGGGCGTCGCCTCCGAGCCGCAGATTCTGGTGCATGGCGTACAGCAGCCGCCGCTGTACCGGCTTGAGGCCGTCGCGGATGTCGGGTAAGGCCCGCGAGGTAATCACGCTCAGGGCGTAATTCAGATAGCGCGCTTCCGCTTCAGCCCCGAGGTCTGTGGTCAGGATTTGTTCCGCCACCGCCGCTTTCTTCATACATCCACCTCCACCCACCGGATTATAGGCGAAGTCAGGCTTGGTTCCAACGACCGAAGGAACGGCCACTCCCCCGATGTTTATTCTTGCAGAGGACCAAAAAACTCCCGGGCCTGGGCAATCACAAAATCCGGCTTTTCTTCCGCAATAAAGTGACCGCACTCTTCGACCTGTCCGCCTTCGACGTTGTCTGCCACGCCCTGCCAGATCGGTACCAGGTTACCCAGAAAGGTCTGTCCGCCCCAGGCGCGGACCGGCATCTTGAGCTTTTCCGTACACGCGCTCAGGCTCTCCAGGTCTTCGTTAATGCCCGTGCGATAATACTGAAACCCGGCGCGCAACGCTCCCGGTGCGGAATAGACCCGCACATATTCGGCCACATCTTCGTCCGTGAACACCTTCGGGCTATAATTGTACACGGTCGAATTATAGAAATGCCGCAAATAGGTTTCGACATTATGGCTGACCAGCTTTTCGGCCAGGTCGGGCATGCCGGCGTGAAAGAAGACGTGCCACAGCCGCTGGGCCACCGCGATATCCATCTTGTCGCCTTTACGGCCCAGACCCGGAATCATATCGAGGATCATCAGCCGCTCAACCATTTCCGGGTGATCGTAGGCCAGATAGTACGCGACCGCGCCACCCCAGTCGTGGCCGGTCAGACCGATTTTTTCAAAGCCGAGTGAGGTGACGAGTGCATATACGTCCGACGCCAGGGTACGTTTGTCATAGCCACTCAGCGGACGCTCGGAATCTCCCAAGCCACGCAGGTCGGGTGTGATGACCGTGAACTGCTCCGACAACGGCCCGATGATCTTGTGCCACTCATAGCTGCTCTGCGGCCAGCCGTGAACAAAAACCAGGGGGTAGCCCGAGCCGGCAATCACATAGTGCATCCGAAAGCCATTGACTGTTGCCACATGATGGGTTCCTGCCTCTGCCATAGATGGTACTCCTTTTCTCTTGCTTTGTATCCGAAGCCAGGAACGGACAGCAAGAGCGGTGGGGCTGCTGCTGCCCCTTCCATGTGGTAATTTAGCAAATCATGGAGACTCCGGTTTTTCTCCGTGCCTGCCGGGGGGAGCCGACCCCGTATACCCCCGTCTGGCTCATGCGACAGGCCGGGCGGTATATGGCCGAATACCGGGCGCTACGCGAACGTGTGCCCTTTCTCGAATTGTGCAAGACGCCCGACCTGGCCGCGCAGGTGACGATTGACGCGGTTGAACGCCTGGGCGTGGATGCGGCCATTCTCTTTTCGGATATCCTCCTTATTGTTGAGCCCATGGGCGTGGGACTGGAATTTTCCGCAGGCGATGGCCCGGTTCTCCGTCGCCCGGTTCGTTCGGGCCAAGATATCGACACCCTGCATGAGGTAGCGCCCGAAGAAGCCGTCCCCTTTGTGTTTGAAGCAGTCCACAAGATTCGCAGCAGCTTACCCAGCCACGTTCCCCTGATCGGTTTCTCGGGCGCGCCCTTCACCCTGGCGTCGTATTTGATTGAGGGCGGAGCGTCGCGGCAGTATCTGGAAACCAAGCGTCTCATGTATCAGGACTCCGGGGCCTGGAATGCGCTTATGGAGCGGCTGGTGCGAACAATCACCGCCTATGTAAACGGTCAGATAGCGGTCGGGGCGCAGGCCATTCAGCTCTTTGATTCCTGGGTTGGCTGTCTGGCTCCTCAGGACTACCGAACCTTTTTATTGCCCCATATGCAGACGCTCATCCAAGAGCTGACGCCGGGCGTCCCCATCATTCATTTTGGCACGGGAACGGCCGGTCTGCTGGAACTGCTGGCTGAAGCGGGTGGGGATGTGATTGGAGTGGACTGGCGGATTGATCTTGATATGGCCTGGCAACGGATCGGTGCAGACCGGGCAGTGCAGGGCAATCTCGACCCTTTAGCCCTTTTCGCCCCCCTCGATACCTTGCGCCAGCAGGTGCAACGTATTCTGGAGCAGGCCGGGGGAAGGAACGGTCATATTTTCAATCTGGGACACGGCATTGTACCGCAAACTCCGGTGAAGAATGTGATTGCGCTGGTCGATATGGTGCACGAATTCTCGAGTCGTCAAACCTGATACGTCACAGCATCAGAAAAACGCAAATCACAGCCTACTTCCTATGCAATACGACGCCGTTCTTTTGATTGCCTTTGGCGGACCGGAAAGAATGGAGGACGTGCGGCCTTTTTTGGCGAATGTCCTGCGCGGTCGTCCCGTGCCGCCGGCCCGGCTGCAAGAAGTTGTGCGGCACTACGAGCTGTTTGATGGCCGCTCGCCTTTGAACGAAGTCACCTTTCGTCAGGCGCAGGCACTCCAACGCCTCTTCGCGCAAGAAGGAATTCAACTTCCGATATATATCGGCATGCGAAACTGGCATCCCTATATCGCCGAGACCCTGGAACAGATGGGGCGGGACGGAGCGAAAAACGCCGTTGGCTTCATTCTCTCGGCTCAGCAGAGCGAGGCCGGCTGGGAGCGGTATAAGACGAATGTGGAAGAGGCCAGAGAAAAGGTGGGGCCGCTCGCAACCCAGGTGAGCTTTACCGCTGGCTGGCATAATCACCCTTTGTTCATTCAAGCGGTGGCCGATCTGACGAAACAAGCGTTTTCATCTCTTCCGGCGGACCGCCGTGGGGCGGCTCCTCTGGTCTTTACGGCCCATAGTGTACCGACTTCCATGCCGAGTACCCAGGAATACGTCCGACAGGTCGAAGAGGGCGCGCGTCTGGTTGCAGCGTGCATAGGACACGAAAACTGGTCGGTGGCCTACCAGAGTCGTAGCGGCCCGTCCCAGGTGCCGTGGCTGGAACCGGATATCGGCGATGTGCTCAAGAGTCTGGCTGCTCAGGGGGCACGTGATACCGTTGTCACGCCCATCGGCTTTGTATGCGACCACATCGAAGTGCTATACGATCTGGATACGGAGGCGAGAGGGATTGCGGCACGGAACGGCCTGAATATGGTCCGTGCCCGCACCGTCAATGACTACCCACTTTTTATTCAGATGATGGCTGAGGTAATACAAATAACCATAAGTTCATAATGAGAATGCCCATTCTCCGCACACAGCAGCAAAAAGATAATCTTGCTAAATTCTTTTGGGACATGGCTAAGGTCGCTTTTACTTTTTTCGTTCTCGCGCCTTTAGCGCAAACACCCCCGTAGGATCGATACGAATCGTTGCTGGCTTAGCTATAGGATTTACGCTGGTGAGTATCGGCTATACACTGGACGGACACAAGACGCTGGAGTAAGCAAAATGAATCCTTACGATATTGGCCTTATCCTATTTGGCTCCATTGCTGTCGCCGGGATTGTCATCCTTCTCCTTGAGAAGAGGACTCAGGGGAAGGGCCGGTCCTGACCCTCGCCTCAGGCATTGAGTTTCCTTCTTTGGCAACAAAAAATACCTTCCCCCATATCGTTATTGTCGGTGGTGGTATTGCCGGTCTGGCTGCGGCCTATAGACTCGAAGAATTGAGTCGAGAACGAGAGCAGCCGCTGCGATTTACGCTGCTGGAGGCCAGCGCTCGGCTTGGCGGAGTCATTGCAACGGAGCAGAGAGGCGATTTTCTGCTGGAACTCGGGCCGGATTCCTTTATTTCGGAAAAACCCTGGGCTTTAGCCTTGTGTCGTCGCCTTGGCCTTGAGCCGGAACTCTTGGGCACTAACGACGCGCACCGGGCCACGTTTGTTGTATACGAGGGGAAGCTTGAGCCCCTGCCGCAAGGGTTTATGTTACTGGCCCCTACTCAATTTGGTCCCTTGGTGCGTTCGCGCATTTTTTCCTGGCCAGGAAAATTACGCATGGCGCTCGATCTCGTCCTACCCCGGGCCACGGAACAAGCCGATGAGAGCCTGGGCTCGTTTGTCCGCAGACGGCTCGGACGAGAAGCGCTCGAACGCATTGCCCAACCGCTCATTGGCGGCATCTATACCGCCGCCCCCGACCAACTCAGTCTGGCCGCAACCATGCCGCGTTTTCTGCAAATGGAGCGTGACCACCGGAGTGTGATTTATGCACTCTGGCGAGCAGCTCGCCGCAATCCCCAGACGACCAAAGGAACGAGCGGGGCGCGCTGGAGTTTGTTTGTAACCCTGCAAACCGGCATGCAACGTCTCGTTTCCGCTCTGACCGAATGCCTCAGCCTCGGAACGCTACGTCAGAGCTGTCCGGCAACGAGCGTCCGCTATCAGCCGGCAGGCCCATCACGCTGGGCGGTGGACTGTGCCGACGGCTCCAGCCTCCACGCCGATGGTCTTGTGCTGGCAACGCCGGCCTTTGCTACGGCGCGTCTGGTGCGTGGGCTTGACCGGACGTTGAGTCAGCATCTGTCCAGTATCCTCTACAGCTCCACGGCGACGGTGAATATGGCCTACCGTCGCGACCAGATTCCTCATCCGCTGAACGGGTTCGGTTTTGTGGTGCCACGGGTGGAACAGCGTTCCATTCTTGCCGGGACTTTTTCGAGCGTAAAATATGCCGGACGAGCGCCGAGCAATCACGCCCTGTTACGCACCTTTGTGGGGGGCGCGCTTCAGGCCGAGTTGTTTGAGCGGGATGACGCTGAAATCCACGCTCTGGTCCGTGGCGAGCTGCACCAGTTGCTTGGGATTGAGGCCGAACCCCTCCTGACCCGTATTGCTCGCTATCCGCGCTCTATGCCGCAGTATCGCGTCGGGCATCTTCAGCTCGTTGATAAGATCGAAAAACAGGTAGCCGAGCATCCGGGTCTGGTGCTTGCCGGTAACGCCTATCGCGGTGTTGGTCTGGCCGACTGTGTGCGGAGTGGAGAAGCCGCGGCTGAGGCGGTGTTTTCCAAGTGTGTCGCAACGCTGCGCTAATACCTGTCCCCTTTGACTGAGAGGACTTGAATACGCTTTGAAGACGATTGAGCACGCCCTACCTCTGCCATTTGGGAATTGTTTTCGAGAACGAGATCGGTGAGTTCGCACAGGATGTCCATGCGTTCTTCGAGAGACAGGGCTTGAAACCAACGAGCCTTCGCCTCAAGGCTTTCGTCGTCACGGTTATGGGAAACCATTGATTTCATGCTTTTCTGCACCACAGAATGGCGTGAGCACCTACTATCCTGTACGCTTCCTTTACAGAAGCCGAAAACAACAGATAGGCGTACAACTTCTCGTTCTCACAATCACGGTTTTTAGGAGTCTCACGACCAGCTGCCGCATAACTCACGATTAGCCCGATGTCTCTTCGAACTCAGCCTCTTCGTAGTCATCTGTGTAGACCTCTTGCCCTTGGTTATCAATAGTCTGTGGGATAATTCGCTTCGATAGCTTCCGAGAAATCGCTTTGCACCGATATTGAATGACCCTCTCATAGTCGTCTTCCCAGATTCCAGACGAATCGAGTTTAATCAGATGGGACTTCATGGTGCGGTCTATATCTGGATTCTGCCTTTTGAATTCGGCCATATACCGCGATGGAGCTTTTGCTCGGATCGCTCGCTTGTTTAAGAAATCATCGACGATTGTAATATTGGCAATTTGATTGATCTGTGTATCCTCAAATCCATGCTTTTTGAGAGACGCCTTTGGAAAGAAGTGGTGATAGTTTTTGGAATTTGCTCGTTTTAACCAATCGTTGCTTATTATGACCAAAGAGTTGTCCATAAATGACTTCGGCTGCTCATGGGCAAACAGACAAAGAATCGCCTTGATAAAACTACGGCCTGAAGCAAACCAGCCGTTCTCCTTGATGAAATCTGGAGCGATATCTATGGAATACTCATATGAGGGTAGCTTGCCCTTCAATATCCTATCGATCTTACGGATATCCTGGGCAAGACGGCTTTCAAGGGCGAATGAATACCGACCTCCAAGGGATGTTCTCCAAAAGAAATCCTGAAGGTACTTCTGCTGATCACCGGTCGGTTTATCGGGGTGATGGAAAAAGAAATATCCAAACGGGACTAGTAGTGCTCCGTACGGCATCAATTTCGATACCGGAATACGGGAATAGCTGCGAAAATAATCCACAGCGGCATAGATAGCTTCCGTAGCCTGTGGCCAAATGTTGATGAACTTTGGTTTAGGGCGTTTCAAGATATCCTTTTTCGAGCATTCTTTGACTAAAATGGCCGATACCGTTTGCAGAACTGTTGCGGCTGGAATTGTGTCGTAGCCTACATCCTGTAGCCGCTCTACGAGGTTGTCATACTCATCAGCTAGATCGAATTTGCGCCTTGCATCAAAGGTTTTTGCAACCATGATCTCAAAGACCGAAAGAGGGCGTCCGGTTACATTGATTCGCGTGAAAATCTCAGTAGCTACATCTAAGGGTGCCTCTCTAACCAACACAATCGAAAATGCGTATGTTTCTAGGCGCCTCCTATACTCGGAGAGCTTGTTATGAAACTCCTGCGGACAAACGATTCCTCGTCGAGACTGCTAATATCAATCGTGACGATTGATTCATCGCCTTCCGCCTGAAGGTTTACGTAAATCTCAGCGAAGTCGTCCGTTCTTTCCTCCCTTCTAACCTTGAGTCCCTTTGCGATTGCGTAGAGGCTTGTGAGACGCTACTGTCCATCAAGCACGTGCTGAATGAACTCTCCTTCCGGCGTATCTGGTAGGGATGCATCACCGAGATTCCGTACGGTTCGGAGGGACTCCCTGGTCTTCCATAAGATGAAGGTGCCTATGGGGAACCCTTTCAGCATACTATCAAGCAGCAAGGCAGACTTCTCCTTTGTCCAGACGAAATCTCTCTGAAACTGTGGAATTTTTATTAGCCCCTGCTCAATGTCATTTAGAAGCGTCGAGAACGAGATACTTTGTGGTTCCGGCTGGTTCATGTCATCATATTCCTTTCTAGCTTTAACTGCTGAACCTACAAGTCGGACCTGTGCCCTGCAAGCTATGACCATGACCATAGCGCTTACTCAGACGTTTACTTGAGTACTCGGGGAGGGGTTGCTATGGTGCTGCCTTACTGTCGGTAATGGAGAGGGGTTGGGGCAAGTGATTCGGGTATTTCCCCGCATTGAGAACGCCAAGCTCATGGAGCTGTTTCGGAAGGGCGTTGAGGGGCAGTGGTCGGCGGCCGAAATTGACTGGACGCAGCCGTTGTCCCTCGACCGTCACGAACAGCGCGCTCTGGCTATGGTGCTGACCCCGATCTATCTGGGTGAGCAAACAGCTATGGTCGGGGCCAGCTCGACCATCCCGCAGTGTTTTGCCGCCCATGAGACCGAAGCCCAACTCTATCTCTCCACCTTTCTTTTGGATGAAGCCCGTCATTTCGAGACCTTGACTCGCTTCTATAACGCTTTGAACCAGCGTCCGCTCGAAGTCCGCCAACTCAAAGATATGTTTCGCTATCAGGCGCGCCTGTTCAAATCGCGGGATCGGATTGAATGGCTGTGGGGGATACTGCTCAGCGATATTCTGGCCCGCCATTTCTACAGCATTTTGGCAAAAGCCCATCCGACTTCCCTCTTTGCCACTATTGCGAGTCGAATCTTACGAGATGAGGCCCGCCATCTGGCATTTGCCGAGCTCTATTTACGCGCGGCGTTGGAACGTGAACCGCAGTTCGGTCCGGTCTTTCTCAAGATGCGAGACGAATTATTACGGCTGATGGAGGCCATGTATGAGGCTCTGAAAGCCGAGGCGCTACTGATCGGCATTGATGGGCAGACTTTGTTCGGGAAGGTGAAGCGGGACATTGAGAACAAGGCCCGGCGCCTTCACCTCTCCGAAGCAGAAAGCCCGGCAGAAGAATGAGTCGGCCGCTCCCGCCCGCCAAAAATACCTCCCCTACGCGTTTCCCCCGTTGGCCGCGGGGCAATACGCCCCAATGGATTGCCGAACGTCAGGAACGCCTGCGGACATTGGCCCACTGGGAGGATGAATACCAGCACGTGTTAGACGGCCGACTCGATGCGCTGACCCCTTTCCAAGAGTGCTTGACCGGTCAGATGATGCTGCCGGTTGGGGTCGTCGGACCGCTGACGTTGAACTGGGGCCAGTACGAGCTCGACCGGCAGGGACAACTGAACGAGCGCGGCCGACAAGACGCCCAGGTTTTTGTGCCTCTGGCCCATACCGAAGGCGGACTCTCGGCCTCAGTCCAACGCGGAGTGACTGCCGTGGCGCTGGCCGGTGGCGTCTGCACCTATGTGCTGGCCGACCGGATCACCCGAGACTCGTGCTTTGTGTTCTCTTCTACGCAAGAGGCCCTCAGCCTGGCTGATTGGGTCACCGCGCATGCCACCGATATGGCCGCCTGGCTCAAAGACTCAGCCGACTCCTCGCCCCCAAGCCATTTGCTCAGCCGCTATGCGCTGCTGCACGAGGTGCAGACCCATGTAGTCGGACCCATGTGCCACGTCTTATACCGTTTCACGACCGGCGATGCCTGTGGGCCCAATATGATGACGCGCAACGCCTATGCGCTCAATCATGCCTATATTGGCGAACGCTTTGCGGCCGAGTCCGGCATCAGACCGCTACGCGTATTTCTCGAAGCCAATATGGGCGGCGATAAAAAACCGAGTCATGCCTTTTTTCAGTTCCCTGGGCATGGCAAGCTTGTCCATGCCGAAATCACGCTGCCCAACGCGGTCCTGCGGCGAGTCCTACGCGTTGAGGCTGCGGACATCCTCGCCCTAGAACATGCCGGCCTCCACGGCGCGCACGCGAGTGGCATGCAGTCCTTTGCCTTTACTCCAGCCTCCGCCATTGCGGCCATTTTTGCCGCCACCGGCCAGGACCTGGGCATGGTTGGCACGAGCAGTATGGCGCAGGTGACGGTTAGCCCGGTCAGTGCCGGCCTGCACCTCTCCATTCGGTTTGCCGGCTTGGAAGTGGGCACGCTCGGCGGGGGAACGAGCCTGCCGCACGCGCGCTCGTATCTGCAACTGCTGGACTGCTGGGGAGAAGGGAAGGTGTATCGCTTTGCGCAAATCATTGCGGCAACCGCGCTGTGCCTCGAACTCTCGGCCTCAGCCAGTATGGCCGCGGATGGGAGTCGGAATTTTCTGCAGGCCCACCTTGAGCGTGGCGGACTCCGGTCGAGCGAGTAAAGACGAGCAACTGGATGTCCACGGCACGCCTTATTGTCAATCCAGATTCGGGCGGAGGACAGGGAGCGGCGGTTGCGCGCCAGGCCAGCCTGGAGCTGCGGCGGCGCGGATTACAACACGAAGTACGCTATAGCAGCTCGCCAACGGAGCCTGGCGTATTGGCCCAGCAGGCCGTTGCCGATGGCTGCACTATGGTCGTCGGAGTGGGTGGTGACGGCTTACTCCACGCGGTTGCAAATAGCCTGGTCGGGACTCAGACGACTTTGGGCATTATTCCAGCCGGCCGCGGAAACGATATTGCGCGCGGCTTGGGTATCCCGCTACGCCTGCCCGAGGCGTGTGAGCTGATCGCTCAGCACAGCCTCGCTGCCCAGTCTTTTCATCCTGCCCACTGTATTGATGTTGGGCAGGCGCATGGGCGCTATTTTTTTTCTGTTGCCGTGATCGGCCTCGCGGCAGAGATTAACCGTCGCTCAAACCTGCTGGGCCGCTTTCGCTTTAACGCCGTGTATTCGGCCTTGACCGTTTTTTCCGTCTTCCTTTCCGCGCCACAGAAGTTCGCGATTCGTTGCGATGGTCATGAGCAGTGCTGCTATAGCTGGCTGATTGCGGTCGGTAACTCGTGGAGCTCGGCTCGGGGCATGCAACTCGTGCCCGGAGCCCGGGTTGATGATGGTATCCTGGATGCCTGTGTGGTGCACGGGATGGGTAAGTGGGAACTCCTACTGCGGGCTTTTCCGCGCGTCTTTCGCGGCACACATGTCTACCTGACTGGAATTGAGAGTTTGCGCGGGAGAGAAATGGTTATCCGTTCGGAAACCCCAGGAGATATTTACGCCGATGGCGAGCGCCTCGGCCCTTTGCCAGTCACGTTACGGGCGATTCCTCAGGCCTTATCCGTCATTCGCCCGGCTCAAAATCGCTAGGCAAACTGCCAGGGGTGTGGTACACGGGGAGCAAATCAACCACGAAGACTGCGACCGCAAAAAGGAGAGATCATGGCCTTCCGGGAAGAGTTTCTTGATATCCGTGGCAAGCATATCCAAATGCTCAGCGGGGGGGCTGGAGACCCACTCCTGTATCTCCATAGTGCCGGCGGAGAGGTGGCTTGGTTGCCCTTTTTTGAACAACTCGCACACCATTACACTGTGTATGTGCCGGGCCATCCAGGCTTTAGCCGGTCTGAGGGCTTGGAGCAGATAGACACCATAGAAGACCTGGTTTTTCACTATACGGACTTGATGGACCATATCGGGCTCGACCAACCCTATGTGGCCGGTCTCTCGCTCGGCGGTTGGCTGGCCGCCGAACTTGCAACACGCTATAGCAACCGTCTGAGAAAGCTGGCCCTGATCAACCCGGCTGGGCTCCGCGTGCCCGGCTCTCCCATGGCCGATATTTTTGCGGCAGACCCACAGGAAACGCGCCGTTTAGTCTTCCATGCACCAGAGTCAGAACTCGCCAGGAGTTTTATCCCGGATGACCCACCCCAGGAGGTCCTGGAAAACGCTCTGCGCGCCCGCGAAGCCACGGCCCGGGTGGGCTGGAATCCCTATCTCTGTAACCCAAAACTGCGCCGCCGACTGTACCGGGTGACCGTTCCAACCCTGATTGTCTGGGGCGAATCCGACCAGATGATCCCGCTCGCCCACGGGCACGCCTATCATGAGGGGATTGAAGGGTCACAATTGGTCATGATTCCCGACTGCGGCCACGCGCCGCCGTTTGAAAAACCGGAAGAAACCGTGACGCATTTAGCCGCGTTTTTTCAGTAAGGCTCCGCACCGCCGACACGCCATGGACCACCGTTTGACCTCGGATATGTTTGAGCGGCTCGACGAAAACGATGACGCGCTCTTTTATACGCTGCCGCGCAAACTGGTCCATATCGATGATGGAGCGATTGCTGCCGTCGGCCAATGCATTGTCCAAACGTTTGCGCCGGGCGGCGTCCTCCTGGATCTCATGAGCAGTTGGCGCACCCATCTGCCCGAAGGATTTGTAAAGCAAAAATGTATCGGACTCGGGCTTAATGCCGAGGAGATGGCGGATAACCCGAACCTGGATGAATATATCGTCCACAACCTCAACGTCGACCCGCAGCTCCCCTTTGCCGATGCCTCTTTTGATGGGGTGATTGTGACCGTCTCGATTCAATACATGATCCGACCGGTCGAAATTTTTGCCGAAGTGAATCGGATATTGAAACCGGGCTGTCCATTTCTTGTGCTGTACTCCAACCGCATGTTCCCAACCAAAGCCATCCGCCTGTGGCAGATGTTGAGAGATCAGGGGCGTGCCGAGCTGATTACCGCCTATTTCCAGCAGGCCGGTGGGTACGAGGCCGCGACCTTTGAGGACTGGAGTCCAAATCCGGGCGGCTCTGATCCTCTGTTTGCCGTCTATGCGCGCAAGCAAAACGCCCCGGAAGCATCGGGTACACGGTAGAAAACCTTGTGGCTTCCCGCCTGATTTATCCGCAACTGGTTGTTGAGCAAAACCTGTGGCGAGCAGGGCTGCGTACTGTTGCTGGCGTAGACGAGGTCGGCATGGGCCCCCTCGCCGGTCCGGTGGTGGCTGCCGCAGTCGTTTTTCCCCCAAGACTGTCGGATGAGCGGCTGCCGCAGTCTTTTCCAGCCGGCGTGCGCGACTCCAAGACCTTGACTCAGAAGGCTCGGGAACGTCTTGAGGTGGAGGTCCGTCAGATCGCAACGGGTATCGGCATTGGGCTGGTTGAGGTCGAGGAGATTGATCGGATCAACATCTATCAGGCGGGCCTAAAAGCCATGCGTTTGGCTCTCAACCACCTCCCGATTCAACCCGAACACGTGCTGATAGATGGCCGAATGCTACCAGACTATCCGATACCGCAATCCACTGTTAAGAAGGGGGACCGGGATATTTATTCCATTGCCGCGGCCTCGATTATTGCGAAAACGCACCGCGACCGGCTCATGTGTGAACTGGACCGATACTATCCCCAGTACGGATTTGCCCGCCATCGGGGATACGGTACGACCGCCCATCGTGAGGCCCTGCGCACCTACGGACCGTGCCCGGCTCATCGACGCTCATTTCGGTTGTTCTAGTGGTTCCGGTTCACTTTCAACCTTCCCCTATTGGTGGCTATACTAAAAGGGCAGGAGGAGTGTATGGCGACTGAAGTGATCATGCCGCGCATGAGCGACACCATGGAGGAGGGGAAGATCCTCAAGTGGCTCAAAAAGGTTGGGGATCGGATTGAGGTCGGCGATATTATTGCCGAGGTGGAAACCGATAAGGCCGATATGGAAATGGAAGCCTTGGACGACGGCTTTCTGACCGAGATCCGAGCCCAGGAGGGCGAGTCTGTCCCGGTTGGAGCGGTGATTGCCCTGTTGGGAGAAGAGGCTGAAGTTGGCGTGAGCCCAACGCCACCGGCTCGAACGGCAAGCTCATCTGTATCGACTCCACCTGCCGAGAAAAGGACGGATACCAAAGCCGGCCCGCCGGCGGCCAAGAAGGTGCGGAAAATCCGTGAAGCCGCTCCCAAGAAGCCGTCTGCTCGAAAAAAGGACGAGCGGATTCTCGCTTCACCTATTGTCCGGAAAATAGCCGCAGAGCGCGGTATCGAACTCGCCAGGGTACGGGGCAGTGGGCCGGGCGGGCGGATCATCAAGCAAGACCTTGAAGGCGCTGAGGTTATGCCGGCGGCGGCCGAATCGGAGACCCCGCGGGCCTCCTCGCCGACAGCCACCACGCCAACCGGAAAGGTGGAGCCGTTCTCTCGAATGCGAGCGACGATTGCCAGGCGTATGGCGGACAGTATGCGGGAGGCGCCGCATTTTTACGTCACCACTGAGATTGATATGTCCGAGGCGGTTCGCCTGCGGACTTCGCTGAAGCTGAGCGACCGGGTGAGCACCGATGTGACCTACACCCATTTATTGGTCAAGGCGGTCGCGGTTGCGTTGGGGCGGCATCCACGGCTGAACGCGTCCTTTAGCGGTGACGGGCGGGAGCTCAAGGCTGAGATCAATATCGGGATTGCAGTTGCCCTTGACGACGGTTTGATTGTCCCGGTGCTGCACGACTGTCAGGCGCTGTCGCTGCTTGACATCGCCGCCCAAACCAATGCGTTGGTGGAACGGGCGCGGACGGGCAAGCCGACGACGCAGGACCTCTCCGGAGGAAGCTTTACCATTTCCAATTTAGGCATGTATCCTGTGGAGCACTTTACCGCGGTGATCAATCCGCCCCAGGCCGCTATTCTGGCGACCAGCGCCATTAAAGAGCGCCCCACGGTCAGAGACGGGCAGGTGGTTATCTCGCGGACCATGATGGCAACGCTGTCGTGCGATCATCGGGTATTGGATGGGGCGACCGGTGCCCAATTTCTCCAAGAGTTGAAGAATCTGCTCGAAAATCCCGTCGGCTTAATGGTGTAAAGGAGATCAATGGAACGCTATGACTTGGTGGTAATTGGAGCAGGGCCTGGGGGCTATGTGGCAGCGATTCGGGCCGCCCAGCTTGGCCTGAACGTCGCGGTCGTGGAGAAAGACCAGCCCGGTGGGGTGTGCCTGAACTGGGGCTGTATTCCGTCTAAGGCCATTCTGACCTCAGCCGAGATGTATGAGGACCTCAAACATGGGGAGCATTACGGCATCAAGGTAAGTGGGCTGTCCTTTGATTATCCCCAGGTCATCAAGCGTTCGCGCCAGGTTGCCGGTCGCCTGGCCAAAGGGGTGGCATACCTGCTCAAAAAGAACCGGGTGCCGCTCCTCAAGGGGACGGGTCGGCTGGAGGGCAATAATCGCGTGATGATCGAGGGTCAGGAGACGCAGCAGGTCGAAGCCGAGCGTATTCTGATTGCCACCGGTTCCCGCGAGCGGACGCTGCCCGGCCTTGAGGTTGATGGCAAGCAGGTCCTCACCAGTTATGAGGCCCTGACGGAGCAAGCCATCCCCGAATCCCTCGTCATTATTGGCGGCGGGGCGATTGGGGTGGAGTTTGCCTATATCTACAGCACGTTTGGCAGCCGGGTGACGATTGTTGAAATGGAAAAGCAACTCCTCCCTGGGGTTGACGCCGAAATCGCCAAGGAACTGGAACGCGCGTTTAAGAAAAAAGGCATCGAGGTCCTGACCCAGACCATGTTTCATAGTCTGGAAAAATATCCGGGTCGAGTCGAGGTTAACCTGGATAACGCCGGCACCCTCAAGGAACGCACGGCCAATAAGGTCCTGGTGGCGGTCGGTCGGGCTCCGATTAGTGCTGAGCTTGGTCTGGAAGAGGCCGGTGTCGGGATTGAGCGGGGCTATGTGCAGGTCAACGAGCAAATGCAAACTGCCAATACCGCCATCTATGCGATTGGGGATGTGAATGGGCCGCCGCTGCTGGCCCACGCCGCCTCAGAAGAAGGTATTGCCGCGGTTGAATACATGACCGGCGAACGGGAGAAAGGGCTGGATTCGTCCCGTATCCCGGCCTGTATTTATTGTCAGCCGCAAGTCGCGGTCTTCGGGCTGAGCGAAGAGCAGGCCCAGGCGCAGGACTATGAAGTCAAAGTCGGGCGATTTCCGTTCCGCGCCCTGGGGAAGGCGCTGGCTGCCGGCCATGACGAAGGTCTGGTCAAGCTGGTCGTTGATAAGGAATACGGTGAGATCCTGGGTTGCCACATCGTCGGACGCGGTGCGACAGATCTCATTGCCGAGGTCGGTCTCGCCCGGACGCTGGAAGCAACCACTGCTGAGTTGAGCGAAACCGTTCATGCTCATCCGACCTTGTCTGAAGCGATTATGGAAGCCGCGCTGGACGCCGAAGGGCGGGGTATTAATTTTTAGGGCAGCCCGGTCCGAGCAGGTCCAATGAAACTTTCCTGTATAACCCCCGGATTGATGGACTACGCTGCCGCGCTGGCCTGGCAGCAGACGCTGGTTGCACAACGGATCGCGGCCGAGATTCCGGACTCTCTCGTCCTGCTCGAACACCCACCCGTGTTTACCTTGGGCCGAGGGGGCGACGAGAGATATCTGCTCGACCCTGGTCAGGTGCCGGTCCATCGCGTCGGTCGGGGCGGGGAGGTGACGTTTCACGGGCCGGGTCAGTTGGTTGGCTATCCCATTTTGGACTTGAGACGACACGGCAAAGACGTTCATCGCCACCTGCGTCTGCTCGAAGACGTTCTCATAGCCACGCTTGCCACATGGGATATTGTTGCCACTCGGAGAGACGGGCTCACCGGCGTGTGGGTGGGAGCTGACAAAATCGCCTCAATCGGCATCGGCGTCCGCCGCTGGATCACGTTTCACGGTTTTGCTCTGAACGTGAATACTGAGCTGTCGTATTTCTCTGCCATTGTCCCTTGCGGACTGCCTGGCGTGCGCATGACGTCCATGCAGCAATTATTGAAGGAAAAACTCCCGCTCGATACAGTGCAATCAACGATGGTCCGAAGCTTTGCTCGGATATTTGGACATCAGGAGATCGTATGGAACACGAGCTTGCAGGCACCCGTTCTCAAGCCTCCTCCAACGGAACGTCTGGCAACCGTCCCGTAAAGCGTCGCCACCCGGACTGGATTAAAGTCCGCATGCCTGCCGGCCCAGGCTATACGCAGACCAAGGCCATTGTCTCAACGTTCAAGCTCAACACGGTGTGCCAGGAAGCCCAGTGTCCCAATATCGGTGAATGCTGGGGACATGGCACGGCGACGTTCATGCTCATGGGCGACGTGTGTACCCGTAACTGCCGGTTCTGCGCGGTCAGTCATGGCCGCATGGCGGCCCTTGACCCCGGAGAACCCCGCCGCGTGGCTGAGGCGGCCCGAAAAATGAACCTCTCACATATTGTCGTCACGTCGGTCAACCGAGACGACCTGCCGGACGGTGGAGCCCAACATTTTGCCGAGACCGTACACGCGATCAAAGACCTGAATCCCGACTGTACGATCGAGGTGCTGACCCCCGATTTCCAGGGAAACGAAAGCGCCGTTGCCACGGTTGCCGAATCGCCGATCGAAATTTTCAATCACAATACCGAGAGTGTGCCGCGACTGTATAAACGCGTCCGACCGGGGGCGAAGTACGAGCGCTCCTTACGTGTCCTGGAGAAAGCCAAAGCCGTCCGCTCGAATCTGAAAACCAAAACCGGCCTTATGCTCGGTCTGGGCGAGACCTATGAAGAACTCCTGACTGTCTTCGGCGACCTGCGAGCGGTGGAATGCGATATCCTGACACTGGGACAGTATCTCCAACCGTCGAAGGAACAGCTCCCGGTTGAACGCTACGTCCATCCGGATGAGTTCAAAGCCTTACGGGAAGAGGCGCTGAGTCTGGGCTTTCGCCATGTCGAATCCGGCCCGCTGGTGCGCAGCTCGTATCACGCCTGGAAACATGTTGAATAAGGAGGAGGGAGAAATGCAATGGCACTACCAAACAAAGTGAAAATTGTCGATCTGACTGCCCGAGATGGTTTAGAAGGTTTTAAGCATTTGGTCCCGGTAGACTTTCGGATTGAGTTGGTTAACCGGCTCTCCGACGCCGGCTTTCCCGCTATTGAGGTGGGGGAATTTGTGAGCCCCAAGGTCATTCCGGCCATGCAGGGCTCGGAGCAGGTTGCCCAGCGGATCGAACCAAAACCCGGCGTGGAATACAGCGCGCTTGTGCCGAATATGCGCGGGTTTAACGATGCGCTCAGGGCGGGCGTCAAGGTTATTACGATCTTTGGCGCGGCCACCGAGCAGTTCAGTCAGGCCAATATCAATTGTACGACTGAAGAAAGCTTCGGACGCTTTGAGCCGGTTGTTGCCGCGGCAAAAGAACATAACGTCAAAGTGCGCGGCGCGGTCTCTTGCGTTGCCGGCTGTCCGTATGAGGGCGATGTCGATCCTCAAGCAGTCGGCCGGCTGGTCAAAAGATTCCACGCTATGGGCTGTTACGAAATCGCTCTCGGAGACAGCATTGGTGTCGGTACTCCGCGCTCGATCAAAGCAATCATCCACGCCTGCGAAGACGAGGGTGTCCCTGCATCCGTACTAACCGCGCATTTTCACAATACCTGCGGGATGGCTCTGGCCAATTGCTACGCTGCCATGGAAATGGGGGTGTCCATTCTTGAGAGTGCCTGCGGCGGGCTCGGCGGCTGCCCGAACGCTCCGGGTGCAACCGGGAATCTGTCCTCAGAAGAGCTGGTCTACATGCTGAACGGTCTTGAGATTGAGACTGGAGTGGATCTCGACCAGGCCGTTGCCATAGGTAAATGGGCAACAGAGGCGATGAACCACCGCCTGGATTCAAAGCTGGGCGAGGCCATGACCAATCCTAATATGACCTATTTTGAGAAGGTCGTCCGGGGGCCGCAAGTGTCGGCTTAGCGCGTTTCACAATGCCGTATTGCCAGTCCTTCGACATCATTGAGCTGTCAGATGACGTGCCGGAGCATGGGCTGCACTCAGGCAATCAGGGAGTCATTGTGCATTGTCATCCTGATGGGAAGTATGAAGTTGAGTTTAGCGATGAGGCCGGGGAAACGATCGCCCTATGCCCTCTGGTGACCGATCAATTTGTTCTTGTCTGGCGGGCAAAAGCGCAAAGCTGGGTTCCCAGATAGAGCCAAGACCGAGCAGTAATAGGGTAGGGATAGCCCTTATGGCTGCCCGGTCCTTGATGCCAGGTTACGCTCCGCTCATCCAAACTGCTGTCTACCCCCCGGCCGGCATGACGTGGGTGGCGAAGTCGGTCATCTCTGCTTCTCCGCCGGTTATGCAGACCTGGCTGATGCCCAACTCCTGCATCTTCCGCACCCGTTCCTGAAGCTCCTCGGGTGTGCCGGTTAGCGTGGTTTCCTTAATCATCTTTTCGGTGACCAGCGGGGCGTGTTCCGGCTTGAACGCGGCGCAATACTCGGTATAGAGGTCCAGATGGCGGGTCTCGATCGGAGCGTTTGGGGTGCGATAGGCATCCTTAAAGGCCATGAGGTCATCCCGGATGTCTCCCGGCAACTGAAAGGGGTCCTTCACCGACAGGGCGAAGATATTGCACTCAGAGGAAACCAGCGGTCCGACCGCCTGTTGAAGGTCTTCCAGGGTTTCTTCGGGTTTTCTCAGATGGAAGGCCGTAACCACCGTGACATAGAGGTCTTCCAGGCGCTTGCCGGCACGTTCGGCTCCGCGTTGAATATGGTCCAGCGTATATTTGAGCAGGCTGTCACCCACCGTACCAAAGAGGATCACGCCGTCCCCGATTTCCCCGGCCAGCTCCAGCGTCTTGGGGCCACTGCCGGCCACGTGAATCGGGATGGGGTTCTTCAGATTGATGAACTCGCTGTTGGGGTTGAGAAACCTGATCTGACGCTTGCGTTCCCCCTCTTGATACGGAACGGTATCTCCTTTCAGCAGGCCGCGACACACCTCCACATTGGCCCGCAGGTCCGCCAGCCGGGCCGCCGGCATGCCGAGCGTCCGCCGGGCGGTATTGCCCGTCCCGATGCCCATGATGACCCGGCCCGGAGCGAGCACATTCAGGGTGCCAAAGCTACAGGCCGTCACCGGGGCAATGCGCGAGCTGGGGTTGGTCACGTTGGTGCCGAGTTTGATCGTCTTGGTATGGGTCGCACTCAGCGCCATGCACTGGTACACATCGCTCCAGACCATCTGGGAGTCTCCGAACCAGGCATGGGTATAGCCCGTGTCCTCGGCAATCATCACGTCTTTATAAGCCTCAACATGGGAAAGAAAAATCACTCCGTAATCCATTCGTGCCTCCTTGTTCTTAATCCTGTTTGCGTGAGACTGGTATTTTTTGTACGGCGGGGCTGGTCAGGCGCTCCGCATTATCTTTGAGGGCATATGCACAATGCCAAGCAGCCCATCTATTGATATATCTTCATTGAGCAACGGCCAATGAATCCCATACCCGGATGGGGAAATCTCAAACATCTGGCGCTCCTTTTCCGGGACATTGAGGAGGGCTTGGGATATCTCACGGATGTTGAACATCTTGGTCTGCCCATCGATGGTGACATGCAAAATATCGCCCTCAAAATGGACATCTGTCACAGCATGATATTGCTTCATGGTTGATGTCAAAGGCCATATAAATTTCATGGGTTCCTAGCAAGATATTCCTCAGCCACTTGCCATAGCGATTTTCCGTCACCATTCATCCAATGCGCGTTTCCATTGATGGCACCTCGAGCTTTATTCTCTGGGTGTCGATTCTTGAATATTTGCAACGTTAAGGCAGAGATAGAATATTCTTTTTGATCCTTTTCCCATTTTACCGCATTACTCTGCCCAAGTTTCCCTGTAATGGTGGCTTTGAAAGTGGGATCTTCTTCGTCATACCTGATGTGGGGTGGAAGCCTGTTCTTTAGAAATATGACATCGCCTTCCTGAACAAGATGATTCTCAATAAGGATATTCATCGTTGGAAGTCGATACTTACGGCCTGACCGTTCTCTCTCTTCTTCCTTGCGTTTTATATCGATGAGATATTGCTCGGCTTCTTCAAGTGGAATCACAATCTTTGGTACTATAATAATTTGTTCACCAACTTTATATGGCGTAATCTTTACACAGCTAATATCAATATCCGAATCTCTTAACCAAAGCACCGTAGCAGTAATTTCCTGAGAGAAGCCTTCCGAACACAGAATTATCCTTGGCTTATTCGACAGCTCTGTAAATGACTCTGATGCTACAAACTCGCCTAGTTGGCTTTTCGCCTCCGCTTCTGAGAGAGTTTCTTCGTAATATTTTTTTCGATAGGAAACGTAGTAAGGGATTAACACTTCGATAGTCATTGACGAGACCATTGCGGCATAGCGGATTGCTTGCAAATCAGCATAACCAGCGGCAGAATCACGCTTTAATTCAATAACAACCAAATTCCCAGACCTATCTAACGCCAAGAGATCTAGTCGATCATTGCTGTTGGTGAAGCGGTCAAATTCAGTACTTACAACCAACAGGTCTTCGCCTAATATTTCCGGATTGGTGCGTATCCATTCTTCAATATGTTGACGCTCCCAAATATTCAGTCCGATAAAACTGCTCTCAGTAATTTGACTCACTTCGTCTAATCCACTCGAAATAGAAAAAATCATCGTGATCTCCGCCGATACGCTTCTATGAACGAGCTACGTATTAGCCCTAGGGAATTCAAATACCGGCGTCTTGATGACACGGCTTGGTGCTTTCTCATCCCCAGACAATGGTCTGTCATTGCTCAACCGTGTCTGGCGAGAAGAATCGCTCCCCCGTTTGTAAGGAAACACGGGCAGGTACGTGTTCAATGATGATAAAACGATCGCGGACTTCGAGGGTGTACGTGACCTCTTATTCTACAAATGTCTCTTCAGGCATCTCACTTCCTCCGTTGCTCGTAATCCATCCATAAGGTCGGGTCAGGTTCGTAAAGCGTAATAATCTTGATTATAGGGACGAGATGGATAGCTACATTGGACGCGGGTCGGCCGGCCACCTGTAGTGAACCCGAGAATCAGGCAACTTGGACCATCCTTATCGTCAGGATAGTCCTCAATCACTTTACCCACTATAATAGCATCACGAAGCCCCTGCACGCTTATGTGGCGGAGGATGCTTTGATCCACAGCATGTTGTGAGAACTCGAATGCCCCCACGGATATCTTCTCGCGGATTTTTTGAATCAACACTCTAGCCGAGATCGTAGCTGAGCAAGAATTGTTGGACAAGAATGAAGCTCATGTCGATCCACCCCAAGAGTACGACCTGATGGGCTGTGAGCTTCCCTACTTACTCAACAACCTTCAGCAACTCATCTCTTTCACTGTAGACAAACCGCACTGCCTGGCCGTTCCGCCGAGCCTGAATACCGGCCTCCGGCGTGACGGTCCCAATGACCTGAGCGGGAATGTTTTCTGACTGAAAAATCTGTTCGAGATTCGGCCATTTATCCGCCGCAATGGTCAGAAGCAGGGTTCCCGAACTAATCAACCCGAGGGGATTGATGTTGAAGTGCTCACATATGGCTCGGGTGGAGGGGAGGGCGGAAATGGTGTCGAGGTCAATCTGCATGCCGAGGCCGCTGACAGCGGTCAGCTCATGCAGTCCCATGGCCACGCCACCTTCTGTGGGGTCGTGCATGGCTGTTGCGCCGTGTTGGGCGGCCAACAGGGCTTCTTTGACTATGGAGATTCCCCATGTTGTGCGGAGGGTCCGCGCCTCATCCTGAAGCTCGGGTGTCAGAATATCCGCCAGTTCCCTTTGCTTCTCGGCAAACACAATGCTGGTCCCCTCAAGCCCGGCCGTCTTGGTCATTACAACGAGGTCTCCGCCTTGGACTCCCTGCGTGGTCACTAATCGGTCCTTGGCGACTAGGCCCGTCATATTGCCGACAACGACCGGCTGAGACACAGCCGCAGTCACTTCCGTGTGGCCCCCGGTGACGCTAATACCTAAATCTCGACACGTGGAGTCAATCTGGACAAAGACCTGTCTGACGCTGTGTTCTGAGGTATCAGGCGGAAAGAGGAGGCAGGCTTGAAACCAGGCCGGCTGTGCGCCCATAGTCGCGACATCGTTGGCATTGATATGCACGGCGTACCAGCCCACGTCGTCGGCCGTGAATGTGACCGGATCAGTTTTGACAACAAGATACTGCTCGCCCACATCGAGAACGGCACAGTCTTCACCAAAACGCGGGCCGATGAGGACGCGCGGGTCTTCCGTCCCGGCGTGTGTGATACAGGTTTTGAGAAAATCGGCTGGGAGTTTGCCAGGGAGAAGCATATCCGCTCACTCCGCGTGTCGGGCGAGCCTCACTCCGCCATGGTCGCGGCAGGGTTCGGTTCTTCCGTTGCTGCTTGTTCCGTGTCCCCGAAGGACGTATCGGCGCTGGTCCTGGCCTGTTCCAGGCCCGCCTTTTCCAGGTCGGCGACAACGACCTGGAGGAATTGATCCGGGTGGAGGTGGTGCTTTGCCGCTGCTCTGACCTGCTCAAGAGTCACCGACCCAATAAGGTCCGGGTAGCGGTCCGGATAATCGAGTCCCAACTCGTAGAACTCAAGCACCGGGAGCATCCCGGCGACATCCGTGTTGGAAATGAGCCGGAGCGGAAAGCTGTTTATGAGATAGGCTTTTGCCGCCTCGACTTCCTCTTCGGTCGCTCCTTCTTCTCTGAAGTGCCGAATGACGGCCAGGGTTTCGTCAATGGCCTGCTGGGCGCTTTCATTCTTGGTTTGCAAGGCAACCGTGAAAGGTCCCGGATGCTTGCGAGCCGAGAAATAGCTACCGACGGAGTAGGCATAGCCTTGCTCTTCTCGAATGCGATCCATGAGCCGCGAGCCAAATCCCCCACCCCCGAGAATGTGATTCATGATCAGAACAGCGTAATAGTCAGGGTGCGAGCGGGCGATGCCCGAGTGGCCGATCATGATATTGGCCTGGGTGACTTCTTTATTCAGGTTTACCTGTTGGGCCTTCCGCCCGGGTGGGTCCGGCCATGAGAAATCGGGGAGGTCTGCCGCTTTCCAGCCGGCAAAATGAGAAGTGAGGAGGGAGCCGATCTGGTCCTGAGCGATTTCTCCGGCAACGGCGATGATGGCGTTATTGGGGCGATAATAGGTCGCATGGAACTGCTTGATATCAGCAGGCGTAATACGCGCCAGCGTCTCTGCCTGGCCTGAAATCAACCGTCCGTAGGGCTGCTGAGGGTAGAGATGCTCTCTGAAGGCTTTGCCGGCAACCCAGCCCGGGTCTTCTTGGTTGCTGTGCAGACGACCCGCAATCTCCTTGCGGATGCGCTCGAATTCGTCCTGCGGGAAGGTTGGGGACAGGACGACTTCGGCCAGAAGGGCGAAAGACCGGTCCAGGTTCTTGGTCAAGGTCGTCATCCTGATGGTCGTGGCATCGTTGCCTGCTTGAACCGATAACGACGTTCCCAAGAAGTCAAGTTCTTCAGCCAGAGCCTGGGCGGAATAACTCGTGGTCCCGCGTGTGAGTAATTCGGCGGTGAGATTTGCCAGTCCCTGTTTGCCCTGCGGGTCAACCGCGGCGCCCGTTGTGAGAATCATGCTCAGCACGACCATGGGCAGGCCGGGGCGCTCGGCAACGAGCAGGGTTGCGTCGTTATCGAGCACGGTCCGTGTTCCCAGCGGTGCGGCCGAGAGGGACGAAGCAAGACCCAGGCTGAGCAGAAGGCCGATCAGAATTCGTCGTGTCATAGCGTGCTTCCTTCAAGCGAGAGGACGGATCGGAGCGAGCAGGAACATGGGTCAATGCGTACCCCGGCGTCTTGGGCCTTCCTGGGGTGATTCCCGAAGGGGGGTGCCGTCCGGTTCCAGGATGCCGACGGTCCGGTTCGTATCGATCAAATACTTTTGCGCTACCTGTCGAACCTGTTCCGCTGTGACCGCTCTCAGGCCAGGAATGACTTCGAGGATGAGACTCCAATCGCCAAGCGCGGCGTACTGCCCGAGTTGCAGGGCGCGATAGAAGAACGAGTCTTGGGCATAGGTAAAACTCGATTCAATCAGATTCTTGGCCCGCTCCAGCTCTTTTTCCGTCACCAGGGTGGTCTTGAGCCGGGTGATCTCTTCAGACAATGCCTGTTCCGCGGCCTGCCAGGTTTTCCCCGGAGCGATTCGCATGGACAGGGTAAAGAGTGTGGGATCAATTGAAGTCCGGTCATAACTGGCGTTCGCACTCAGGACCAACTGCTGGTCTTCAACCAGCGAGCGTTGCAAGCGGGCGCTCCGACCGCCGCCAAGAATCGTTGCTGCAATGGAGAGCGCAAAACTCTCGGCATGCGCGAAGGTCGGGACGTGATAGCCGGCAATATACAGCGGCAGCGAGGCCGGGCGCTTGAGAAAAACACGCCGTTCGCCCCGCTGTGGCGGTTCCACTGAGGTGACCTCGGGAATGGTCGGTCCGGCCGGGACCTGGCCAAACGTCCTGTGAATGCGCGGCAGGAGGGTATCTGGGGTCACGTCCCCGGCGATCACCAGGATGGCATTGCCGGGAGCATAATAGGTCTGCCGGTAGGCTTTGACATCGGCGAGGGTGACCGCCTCCAGGTCGTGCATCCAGCCGACCACGGGCCACCCATAGGGGTGAGCTGTAAACGCGGCAGCACTGACCTGCTCCCACAAATCGGAACTTGGCTCATCCGCAGTCCGCAGCCGGCGCTCTTCCATGACAATTTTCTGCTCCGACAGAAAGCCTTCCTCATCCAGCATGACATGGGCCATGCGGTCCGCTTCGAGTTCAAGAAAGAGGTCGAGATGCTGCACGGCCGCGCTTTCAAAATAGACGGTCTGGTCGGCAGAAGTGAACGCATTGTGCCGTCCACCACGTTCCTGAATCAACCGAGAAAATTGGCCTTTGCCGTAGGTCGGCGTTCCCCTGAACATGAGATGCTCAAGCAGATGAGAAATGCCTGTAATGCCCGGTCGCTCGTTGCGTGAGCCGACCTTGTACCAGACCTGAAGGGTCGCAACCGGAGCCCGATGGTCTTCCAATATGATGACGGTTAGCCCGTTGTTGAGAACGTGTTGCGTGACCTGCCAGCCGCTCCTGTCGATGGGTTGGCTATGGCCGGACCGAAAGCCACCCAGGAGGACGAGTACGCAGACGAGCGCGGAAAAAGATATCAGCAGTTGCCGCCCTGTAATCATACCGGTCATAGTTGCGAACGCCAGACCGGTTTGCAAGGGGAGGGCGAATCGGAACGCTGGGGCAAGGGCTCGGGACAAGAGTTGAGCCTTTTAGTACACCCATTCCCCTTTGGTGTAGCGAAAGATCTCGGAGACTTGACTGGTCTCGGCATGCTCGAACAGACCGTTGAGCGCCTGTTTTTTTGTTTTGCCGACGCTCCGCATGATCTTTTTGTAATAGGTAAGAATACCGACAAAAGGGGTCGCCTTTGATTGGGTCAGCTTGATCGTCGTGTAGCGATAGGGAAGGTAGCCAATATATTCGGCGACAAAGCCCTCCTGTGTTTGTCTGATATTCATCCTCTTTTTCTGAAAGTCTTCGGTCTTTGCCAGCTTCTGCATCCATCTGCGGGTAAAGACATCAAAGCTCATCCGGGCTCGATTTTCCGCCTCTTCTCCGGCCGAGTTTTGCGCCGCTTGGGTCTCTCCCGTATGAGACGACGGGGCGCTTTGCTGAGGAGAGGTCTCCCCGGCCGTCGCCAGGCAGAAGAAGAAAAATACAAGCAGCACGGAAGCGCAACTATGGAAAAGGTATTTGAATGGCAGCATACAGGTGGGATGCGAAAAGGGCGGGGCTGGTTTCTCGAACCAAGCACCCGCCCTGTTAGTGCTGAGCATGGCGGAGACACAGAGGCGTGTCTCCGCCCGTTCAGAGCGACGTATCATTCACCGGCAGATTGAACGATCAGTTCAGCCCGTCGGTTCATGGCCCGGCCTTCCGCGTTGTCCGTCCCGTCGTCGTTCGTATTGGGGGCGACCGGGTCGTTTTCCCCACGTCCTACGGATTCGAGACGACTCGCGTCTATGCCTTTATCGACCAAATACGCCCGTACTGCGGCGGCACGCTCTTCTGACAAGCTCTGGTTATAGGACTCGGAGCCTATCGAGTCAGTGTGCCCTTCGATAAGGACGGTACGATCTGGATTGTCCTGAAGAATCTGGACCGCTTCATCAAGGACTGGCTCGAACTCAGGCTTCACATCCGACTTGTCAAAGTCAAAATTAATCCCGCGCAGGATGATTTCCTTGGGTTCCGGTGGTGGCGGTGGTGGCGGTGGTGGTGGTGGCGGTGGTGGCGGTGGTGGCGGTGGTGGTGGTGGCGGTGGTGGCGGTGGATCGTCCGCCGAATAATAGCCTAAGACCGCACCGACCAGTGCGCCAATTCCGGCCCCAGCACCAAGCGCCGCATCCGTATCGTTATCACTGACTCCCGTCCCGGCCGCAGCTCCAACAGCGGCACCGAGTGTGGCACCGTAGAATGCGCGTTTCTGTCTTTCCGTTGCACAGCCCGCAACCAGAAAGAGGAGGACTATAACCCAGACAAAGTGAAAGCCTCTACCCCCTTGAATCATCTCCTGATCTCCTTTCTTTCCTGTATGCCTGTCCAAAAAAGGACCCCTCCGACCGGAAGTACCTTTCAAACCTCTAACAGAAAACGTGTCCCCCGACAAGATCAAAACTGCGGGGCCCGGAGACGCTAAGCCGCTCAGTGGGCTACGACCGGAGTGCCGCAAGTCCGGGCAGGTCTCCCGATTCGAGAAAGGCTAAAGAAGCCCCGCCTCCAGTTGATATATGACTGATCCGGTCGGCAAGGTTTGCCTGGCTCAAGGCGGCAACCGTATCCCCGCCCCCAGCAACGCTAAAACAAGATGAGCGGGCCGCAACCGCTTCTGCAATAGAGCGGGTGCCCCGGTCGTACGGAGACATTTCAAAAACACCCATTGGGCCGTTCCAGAGAACAGTCCTGGCAGACTGCACAACGGACCGAAACGCGGCAATACTGTGTGGCCCGATGTCTACTCCGAGCTGCGTATCGGGAATATCGGCTCCTGCCGTAGCGGTAGCAGTGGCTCCTACCGTAAGCTCTGCTGTCACAATATGGTCGTGGGGGAGGTGCAGGGTAACGCCCTGCTGCTGGGCCTCTTGCAGCAGGGTTTCCGCTTCGGCAATTTTCTCCGGCTCGACCAGTGAGCGGCCTGTTCTCACCCCTTGCGCACGCAAGAGGGTATAGGCCATGGCCCCCCCGATGACGATATCGTCTGCGCGTGGAATCAGGCTGTGTATCAGTCCGATTTTGTCCGATACTTTTGCTCCGCCGAGGATGGCCACAAAAGGGCGGTCCGGTGCGGACAACAGGGATGACAGTGCATCAACCTCCTTGCGCACAAGAAACCCGACCCCCTTGTCCTCGAAGTGTTGCACAACGCCCACAACCGAGGCATGAGACCGGTGTGACGAGCCAAACGCATCATTCACGTAGACGTCGGCGAGGTCAGCAAGCGCGCGACTGAAGGCCGGGTCATTGGCTTCTTCCTCAGAATGGAAACGAAGATTCTCAAGCACGACGACCGACCCAGCCGGAAGCGGGTCGATCTGCCGCTGAACCGTCGGGCCCACACAATCCGGAGCCAGGCTTACCGGACGGCCCAGCAATTCCTGGAGCAGCGCTGCCACCGGTTTGAGACTGAGCGCCGGCTTGACTGTTCCCCGAGGACGCCCGAGGTGAGACGCGAGCAGGATGGTCGCACCCTGGGCGAGGGCGTGCTGTATGGTGGGCAATGCTTCCCGCACTCGCGTCGCGTCGCCTACTGTTTGTTCCGGTGTCAGCGGTACGTTGAAATCAACGCGGAGCAGAACGCGCTTGTGTGCCAGAGAGAGCTGGTCAACTGTTTTGAGTTCCATGCGCTGCTCTTGGGACCCAGTGGTCCTTAGGAGGGTGGGACCTCGGGCTGAAATCCCGCCTGGGTGGCGGTGACGTCAACCGTGGTCGCTTCCAGCGCATGCTCAAGCACCTCGTCGACAAACTCAACAAAGCGAAACTGCATTTCCTCTCGCACCTGAGGCGGGACATCTTCCAGGTCTTTTTCGTTGCGTTGGGGCAGGATGACGATCGTGACACCGGCTCGCCGGGCCGCCAATACTTTTTCTTTGACCCCGCCGATAGGCATCACCTTTCCTCGCAGGGTAATTTCACCTGTCATGGCCACATCCTGACGGACCTTGCGACCGGTCAGCAGGGAAGCCAGGGCCGTTACCATGGTAATCCCCGCAGAGGGGCCATCCTTGGGAATGGCGCCCGAGGGAACGTGAATATGGATATCGCAATTGTCATAAAAGTTGGCAGGAATATGCAATTGGTCGGCTTGGGAGCGGACATAGGACAGGGCGGTTTGGGCCGACTCTTTCATCACATCGCCGAGGTGGCCGGTCAGGGTGAGGCCCTTTTTCCCAACCATGCGCGTCGCCTCAATGAAGAGAATATCTCCTCCATTGGGGGTCCAGGCCAGCCCAATAGCGACCCCAGGTTTTTGGGTGCGCTCTGCGACTTCGGGAAAGAATTTAATCGGTCCCAGCAGGTCCGCGACTTTCTCCTGGGTCACCGTCGTCTTTTCCGTATTTCCCTCGGTGATTCCTCGGACGACTTTGCGGCACACCGCCCCAATCTCACGCTCCAGGTTCCGAACGCCCGCCTCGTGGGTATACCCGCCGGCAATGCTCAACACCGCCTCATCGCTAAACTCGATCTGTGCGTCGGTCAGGCCATGCTCGCCGACCTGTTTGGGAATAATGTGGCGCTTGGCAATTTCGAGCTTTTCCTCTTCCGTATAGCCGGCCAGTTCAATGACCTCCATACGATCCTTGAGGGCCGGCGGAACCGGCTCCAAGTAATTGGCCGTGGTAATGAACATGACCTTGGACAGGTCGAAGGGGACCTCCAGATAGTGGTCGGAGAACGAGAAATTCTGTTCGGGATCCAATACTTCAAGCAGAGCCGAGGCCGGGTCCCCACGAAAATCCATGCCCAGCTTGTCTATCTCGTCCAACATGAACAGCGGGTTATTTGAGCCGGCGGAGCGCAGGGACTGAATGATACGACCCGGTAGAGAGCCGATATACGTCCGGCGATGCCCGCGGATTTCCGCCTCGTCTCGGACGCCGCCAAGGGAGAGGCGGACAAACTTGCGTCCTATGGCCCGCGCAATAGAGCGTCCCAGCGATGTTTTGCCCACCCCCGGAGGGCCAACGAAACATAAAATGGGCCCTTTCGAGTCTTGCTTGAGCTTACGGACGGCCAAATACTCGAGAATGCGGTCCTTGATCTTCTCCAAGTCGTAGTGGTCTTCGTCCAGGACCTGGCGGGCATGCGGAATATCCAGATTGTCCTCTGTCATGACTGCCCAGGGAAGATGGATGAGCCATTCGAGGTAGGTCCGCACCATCGAGTGTTCCGCCGACTCGGGAGGAATGATTTTCAGGCGCTCGAACTCATTATTGGCCGCCTTGAGCGCCTCCTCAGGCATCTTGGCGTCGTCTATTTTCTGGCGCAGGTCATCCAGCTCGTTGGAACGGGAATCGCCTTCTCCCAGCTCTTTTTGAATCGCCCGCATCTGCTGGCGTAAATAAAACTCTTTCTGGTTTTTATTAAGCTCGCTCTGGACCTGAGACTGGATTTTATTCCCCAGCTCAACCAGTTCGACTTCACGATTCAGAATGGCAGACAGCTTTTCCAACCGGGTGCGGACACTCAGGGTATTCAACAGGTCTTGTTTTTCATCAACCGAGATATTGAGGTTCGAGGCGATCAGGTCCGTCACCTTGGCCGGGTCTTTGATGTTCATGACCACGCCCTGGAGTTCATCCGGCAGGTACGGCACCATGGAGACGAACTTGGCAAACTGACTGACGAGATGGGCCTGACGCGCGTCCAAATCTCGGGAGGCTTCCGTTTCGCTCTCCAGTGGTATGACCTGCGCCCGATAATAGGGCTCGATCTGTCCGTATTCTCGAATATCGATCCGCTTCAGCCCCTGGACCAGAATGCGGACGCTGTCGTCCGGGTATTTCAGCATTTTCAGGATACGACCGGCACTCCCACGCGAAAAAAGACCCTGTGGCTCAGGGGCTTCATCTTCTGGATTTTTCTGGGCCGCTAAGCCTAAGAGATTATTGTTTTTCCGACAGTCTTCAACCAGCTTGAGGGAGGATACGCGTGAAATCAGGAGAGGGACGATGGCGGAAGGAAAGATGACGACGCCCCGCAACGGCAGGATCGGGAGTTCTTGAGGAAGTTCGACATCACTCAGGTCTTCTTCAAACCCCACAACACTCTGTTCAGTGGTTTCTTCCCCTGCACCGACCTTGCTGTCTGCCATAGGTCTCCTCCCATAGTGTTCCCGGTACTCTACTAAGGCTATCCAAAACCATAATACATGGTCTCTGCTTGCACAAGTAGGAAACTCCGGTTACAAACTTCGGCACTCTGAGGACGAAGACGAAAGAATGGCTGCGCAAACCCCCATCCTCAATCCTGTTGCGACTCGGTCGCAGAAGCGGAAAGACGCTCAGCGCGTCCGTAAAGGACTCGTGTGAAACATTACGACGCTGTGCTGTTTGACCTCTTCGGGACCATTGCGCTGTTTAATCCGGAGAAACTGCCGGTTTTTGAGTGGAAGGGGCAGACGACACGCTCCACGCTGGGTCGGCTGCGCGATGTGGTGACGGAAGTGGTTCCGTCGCTGTCTTTTGAGCGGTTTCATCAGGCCCTGGGCGCAGTGAACCAGGAACTTGGCGCAATCCGTTCCGCGGAAATGCGTGAAATCAGCTCCGCAGAGCGATTCCGTCGCACCCTGACCCGCGCCGGCCTGGACGACACCCCTGAAACCGCTCGTTTAGGGGTGTCCCTCTCTTTGGCCCATATGGACCTGCTCGCCGCCGCGACCGAGGTTCCTCCCGCGCATACCCGGTTCGTCGTTCGCGTGAGCGAGCGCTATCCGACCGCCCTTGTCTCAAATTTCGATCATGCCCCAACTGCGAGACGCGTGATCCAAGAAGGTCGGGTTGCCGACTGCTTTCGCTGTACGGTCATCTCGGCGGAACATGGCTGGCGTAAACCCCACCAAAAGATCTTTTATGACACGCTCGCCCAATTGCAGGTTGCACCTCAATCCGCCCTGTTTGTTGGTGATTCTCCTTATGACGATGTGACTGGTGCCCAACAAGCGGGGATGGATATCGCCTGGGTCAACGCCTTCGAGACCGAACTCCCGGCGGACTGTCCACGCCCTCAATATACGATTCGGGCCATTCCGGAGTTGGCATCGCTGCTGTTTCCATAGGCGTTGTTTTCCATAAGGATTGTGCGCGTACGAACATCTGGATGACCGCCTATGCCACGTCAGATCCAAATCGCCGTTATTGGCGATAGCCAGCCCTCGGCAGAAGTCGCCGGCTGGGCAGAGGAGGTTGGCCGGCTGATTGCCCAGCACGCCGCCGTCGTCGTGTGTGGCGGACTCGGCGGTGTGATGACTGCGGCCGCCCGGGGGGCGGCGCAAAACAATGGCACAAGTATCGGGATTCTCCCAACGTATGAGGCGGCAACCGCCGCGCCCGGCATTTCGATCGTCATCCCCAGCGGGCTCGGGCATGCCCGCAATATGCTGGTGGCCGCCTCGGGCGATGCGGTGATTGCCCTGCCTGGCGCGACCGGAACGCTGTCCGAAGTCGCACTGGCGCTGACGCTTGGAAAAACAGTGATCGCCATACGGGCCTGGTCCCATATTCAAGGTGTGTCCGTCGTACAGACTCCCCAAGAGGCCGTGCAACAGGCGCTGCACGCTGCCCAGGAAAGGGTTTCAAGGGGGAGAAATTGAGAAACGGTCGCGGACATTCTATAGAAAGAGCTGCTTGGAATATGTGAGGAGAGAAAGGAGAGCGCATGCCGCCTAAGGATTCTCGTTCTGTAAATGAGACAGCCGTCGTCATGAAACGGGTTGATAAATTTCTTCGGCTCCTAAGCTTCCAACTCTTTTTTATCATTGCCCTTTTGGCCTATCTCGCCTACCGCCCGCAGGCTGGACGATATCAGGTCATCTCTCCGCAAGCGGTCATGGAGGGCACAATTATTTTTTTTGATACGATCACAGGACAGGCCGGTGGAACGTCGGTTGAGGTCCGTGAGCGGGGCGACGCTGCCCTCCCTCTCGACTAAGACCGGAGCACCCTCGTAGCACCGGTCCTGTATGGCCAGACAAAGGAAAAACGTATGCATCCATTAGGTATTGTCCTCTCGACGGCAACCGCCGCACCCCCACAGGAGTTTGTTGAAATCGGCCAGATTGCCGAAGACAAGGGCTTTGCCGCCGTTTTTGTCAACGAAGGCCGTGGGGATGCCCTGGCGTGTGCCGAAGCCATTGCGTTGGGCACGTCTCGTATCAAAGTGGGAACGAATATCGCCAATATCTATTTCCGCCATCCGTTTTTGGCCGGCATGACCGCCACCACGATCTCGGAGCTCTCGCAGGGGCGGATGATACTCGGACTGGGCATGAGCCATCGCCCGCTGCTCGAATCCCTGGGCATCACCATGGAGCAGCCGCGGCAGTATATGCGTTCGTATGTGACGGCGCTGAATACCTTGTTTCGCGGGGAATCGCTGAGCGCCTTTCATCGTCCGCAGCAGAGCAACTATAGTATACCGGTCTATGTCGGTGCGGTGACCGCCGAAAGCGCCGAAATCGGCGGTGAGTTGGCTGACGGGATTATGCCGTTTCTCCCGGCCTTGCCCTATCTGACGCAGCTCGTTGAGGCGGCCCAAACTGCGGCGCAGCGCGTGGGACGCGCCCCGGACCAGGTTGGATGTATTGTGAGCATCCCGACGTTTATTTCAGACGATATTGAGCAGGCCCGCTCTGCGGCGCGCTATAATCTGGCGTTTTTCGGGAATCTGCCTTTCTATCGTAAACAATGGCGCCGCTGCGGCTTTCGGGATGAAGTCACAGCCATGCAAGAGGCCTGGAAAAGCGGCAACCGCCGTGCCGCGGCCGCCTGTGTGTCCGAACCCATGGTCAATCAGGTCTGCGTGTTCGGTCCCCCCAGCCAGTGTCGCGAGCAGCTTGCCGCCTTCCACGAGGCTGGGGCGGCCATGCCGGTCCTGGCCGTCAGTCCGGTGAACGAAGACCGCCTGGTCGCAACCCGGAAAGCGCTCGACCTGCTGGCTCCAGGATAAGGGCCGTCCAGGTCAACACGACCCGGCCCGCGTCCCGCTCTTTCGTTATATATAACCAAAACTACTACAATTTTTACAAATAATTCACATTGCTTATATTGCTGAATGAATGCCCGGACTCTATAGTGCTGCATCACTGACGTTGGGGTAGGGTGGTACTCATGTCCCGTAGCCGTATAGCCTGCTGTGTTCTGTTTATCTGTGGTGTCCTCGTATTTCCCCATTTTGTCCTGGGGGTCGGGCCGGAAAGCGAGCCCAATAGTAAAGAGCAAGCCTCACCAACCCAGCGCACCTGGAAAACCGTCAAAGAGATGTCGGAAGAAGAGCTGGCCCAGGTCCAACTCGAAGGCGATACGCCACGCCATGCCCAGGTTCCGTATCTTCCAGCCGAAGCCTATCCGTTTGTCCCGCCGTATACGGCCGAGGAAATGGGCTACCGGGCCATGGAATTCACGCCGCGTACGCGTTGGTCATCGGTCGTGGCCAACTCATGGGCGTCTATTGCGCCGCAAGGGGTGCTCCTCAATCCCGGCACCTCCATCACCTTCGTCAGCTATGATTCCGAACGAGGCGGGGTGCGCAAAGTCCTGTCCGCCGCACCCGGTGAAGAGATCTATCGCTCGCTGAGTCAGGCCATTGCCCCGCCTGCTGCCGAAGGCGGCCAGTGGTTGGCGATTCGGTATCGGACGGACAAAGAAAAGATTACCAAGGAGGAGCGCTTCGCCTACTCGTCTTCCATTCGACGGGTGCGCCACCAGGCCCCGTTTCGCCGTCAGAGCAATTTCCCAAACATGGCGCTCACCCCAGACGATGCGTGGGGGCGGGACGCCTGGGAGTTTTCCTGGCGGCTGATCGGCACAGACGTGCTGTACCAGACTGTCCGCTTTCCGAACACGCGTCCGACCGTAATCCTGCGGAACGGTGAAACTGGACAGTCTCGGGCCGTACAGACTCCGAATATCAAGCTGATGGGCGAGGTCTTTCCGCACTATACGCTGGACGGCGGGGTTGAATGCTATGTCGTTGAGGCGGTGGCACGAGAAGAGTGGTTGCCCGACTATTATATGCCCCGTTTTCTCTATTGGCTGGAGAAGTCCTCATTTTTTCCGCTGCGCGGCGAGCAATACGGACGGGACGGAGAGCTTGACCATATTGAGGTCAGGCTGGCTGAACTCTTCAATCCCGGGCTCAAAGAACTGGGTTACGGCACCCTGTTTATTTCCCACTGGGACCTGCGGACGGACATTATGTCCTATCTGGTCAATGACAGTCACAGGATCGCGGATTGGAAACCCGAAGAAGCAACAGTCTTTTTCAGCCCGGACTTCATGCGTCGCCAGTGGTATCTCGACACCTCTATCAAGACCCAAGCGGCCGTCTCTCATCCGGACGAGTACTTCATGCGTCCGGCGGTTGAGGATGACAAATTCCCGCCCGAGCGCCCGATCAATCTGCCGCCTGACATGGCGGCCCGGGTTGAGGCCCAGAACGCCGCCGGGCGTTTAGTCTTTGACGGCACCTGAGCCACAAGGCAGTATCCCCTCCTCCTTTTAGAATCCCCTCTTGGGAAGGCCAGGGTGGGTTCCGAGCCCATGGTCCCTCTCTTTACCTTGCCCCTGCGCTCCGCATGGGATAGGCAACAGATATGCGCGTTCGCTACGGCATGGTCCATGGCCGCTTTCAGCCCTTTCATTTCGGCCATTTGCACTACACCCTGGAGGCGCTCAGGCATAGTGAACATCTGATTATCGGCATCACCAATCCTGACCCATCCGAAACGCAGGTGGAAGTCGCGGATACGCAACGGCATACACCGGAGGCCAATCCCTTTACCTTTTTTGAGCGACAATGGATGATTCGGGCTGCCCTGGTCGAGGCAGCGGTTGAGCTGAGTCGTGTCTCCATCGTGCCCTTTCCCATTCATGCGCCCGAACGCTGGACGGATTATTGCCCCAAGGAGACCGTGCAGTTTATCCGCGTATTCTCGGAGTGGGGCAGGGAGAAAATGGTACGACTCCAAAAGGCCGGGTGGCGGGTCGAGGTCCTTGATCCCGATGTGACCAAGCAGGAAAGCGGCAGTGCGGTCCGCCGCCGCTTAATCCAAGGACAAGGCTGGGAACAACTCGTGCCGCGCGGCGTGGGTGCAGTCCTGAAGCAGATTGGGGCTCACGAGCGACTGGCTCGCCGCGCGCCCTCGTAGGCTCTGCTCATGCCAGCTTTGCCTATCCTTGTCATTATTCTTGACGGGTTGGCCGACCGACCCCAGCCTGTCCTGAATGGAAAAACCCCGCTTGAGGCGGCCCATACACCACATTTAGATCAACTGGCTGCCCTCGGCACAACCGGCCTGCTCACGCCGCTCGCTCCCGGTGTTCCCCTGGAGAGCGAGACCGCGCACTTCATTCTGTTTGGCTATGGGTTGGAGCAATTCCCTGGCCGGGCCGCGTTTGAGGCCATTGGCCGGGGCTTTGACGTACCGCCCGAGTCTGTGGTGCTATTGGCAAGTTTTGCCGAGACAACGGTGATTGACGGCAAGCTGCGGCGGGACGCGCTCTTGTGGGAAAAGCGCCAAGCCAAAGATGAGGAGGCGTGCGTCCGACTGTGTGCAGCCCTCAACTCGTACGAAACCCACGGGCTGCAATTTGCGCTGACCTCGTGCGGGCGCTGCGAGGCCATATTGACGCTACGCGGCCAGCCGAGCCGGGACATTACCGATGTCGATCCATTCTATAACAACGCCTATGTTGCGCGGGCTCAACCCCTAGCGGAATCCCTACATCCACAGAATGCCGAGCGCACCGCGGACGCGCTCAACGCCTATCTCGGCTGGGTGTACCATCAACTCAGCCAGCATCCGCTCAACCGGGAACGCCAGGCGCGCGGTTGTGCCGGCATCAATTTTGTCCTCACCAAGTGGGCTGCTGTGCAGCCCGATGTCGCGCCGTTTCAGGAGCAGAACGGTCTGCGTGCTGCCAGCATTGAAAACCATCCATTATACGTTGGTATCGCTCGCGTGTGTGGTATGACGCGGGTCTCCACCCCGCGGGAGACCGATACCACTGCGGACCTCAGGCAGAAACTACGCACCGCGGACTCCCTCTTCGCCCAGGGGTATGAGTTCGTGCATGTTCATTCCAAGGCTCCCGATGTGGCTGCCCATCAGAAAGACCCGCTGGGTAAAATGCGGGCCCTTGAGGCGCTCGATGTCGCGCTCGGTCCGGTTGCCGAGCGGATCACCAATCAAGCCGACCTGCTGGTTGTCGTGACCGGCGACCATGCCACGCCGAGCAGTGGGCCGCTCATCCATTCGGGCGAAGCCGTGCCCATGCTGCTTACCGGCGGACCCAACGTTCTGTCCGACCCGATAACCACGTTTCACGAACGGGCGGTGATCCACGGTGGGCTCGGCTATATCGGCGGGACGGATGTCATGCCGCTGCTACTCAATGCGACTGACCGCGCTCGCTTGCACGGGGTGCGGCATCAGGCCGAAGCCCGGCCGTATTGGCAGTGGCAGCCCGAACCGTTTAGGCTGAAAGGGTGACCGTGCGCCTCAGCCCACAAAATCGGGCATGATCTCCTGAACAAACCATCTCAATGTCCTGTAGTGTCTATCCCCACGTGTGCGGGGGAACCTCGAGAAGGGCGAAGGCTGGTTTTTTCTCTTCATGTCTATCCCCGCGTGTGCGGGGGAACCTGACCCAGAAAGGCCCCCCCCTGGCTCTCCGGTGTCTATCCCCGCGTGTGCGGGGGAACCCCGCGACCAGCCCTTGCCGGATATGGTGACCGCATGTCTATCCCCGCGTGTGCGGGGGAACCCGGTATAGTGAAGTGTCCAAAACTTCTGGACACGTGTCTATCCCCGCGTGTGCGGGGGAACCTTTCTGACGCGATACCTGGACAGCCAGCGCGGCTGTCTATCCCCGCGTGTGCGGGGGAACCTCCTTCGATACCGCGCAGGATGGATATGTCCTGGGTCTATCCCCGCGTGTGCGGGGGAACCTGGGGCGGATCGGGCGGGCTTTTGTCGATTCAAGGTCTATCCCCGCGTGTGCGGGGGAACCCTGATCGTCGACGACGAGAAGATGCCGATCTGGGGTCTATCCCCGCGTGTGCGGGGGAACCATCACCAGTCCTGGCCGGTGCGGCCCGTGCCGCGGTCTATCCCCGCGTATGCGGGGGAACCCATTTTGCCTTCCTTTCTTTTGGCCTTATCTTCGGTCTATCCCCGCGTATGCGGGGGAACCACTACTGAGTTTATTAGACTTCTTGCAGCTATGAGTCTACTCCTCGGCGCGTAGAGGAACGCCGTTCAGATTGTCAAAGGGCTATTTGTCCTGAGTCTGGGGGGGTCGCCGCGACAAGACGAGGCCCTCTTGGTCCACAGCAGCTCTGCACCGCAATCAGACATTTGATACTCGTCCATCAGTGTCGAGCGATACTCCAGCAGGGCAGAGATGTCACGTCCAATGTGGGCCCCCAATCTTTCGGAAGGCGTTAGGGTGAAGGCCGTCCGGCTGCCCAACCCGCCGTTCATACGAGAGATTCCGTAATTTCCTGCGCCGCTAAACCCCTCCATCGTTTGCAGCGTAATCAAAGCGAAGAGCCACTCGTCAGGAGCAGCCTGCGTCGCCACTGTGGCTTTCAGGTCGTGATTCTTGGAGGTGACGAGCATGTCCAGTTCGTCGGGTGTGGCGACGGTCCTCTTGTAGTCCTTCTCACGTTCTGTAGAGGAAGCTGGGGGCTGCATGAAGGCGGGTTTAGTGATGTCGTCAACCACAAGCTGCCAGGGTTCGTCGTCGGGATAGTCCGACGACAACGCGCGAATAATATGCAGCCACTCCGCTGCATCTTCGGGCGGCTTGGTCAGCCCGGCCCTGTGCATCGCCATTGCGCCCAACTGCACCAGAAAGGCGTGCCAGGCGTGACGTTGATGGGGCCGGAGCGCGGGAAAAGTTTCTACCTCGTCCGTCATCAGCGCCGCGAATCCCCCCGAGAGGGAGGTCGAGCGCGTCCCATCAGACGTTGTTATCCGTATAAGCCTCTCCGTTACGATATTAAACATGCCTTATGATTCCTCCGTTGTGCAGTTCTCATGCCGACCAGTAGAGTCGAAAGAAGACTGAAAAGAAAAAGTTGACACTGTACCGTTCTGGATATAGGTTATAAATAACTCGCAAATGCGAAGGTGGATGGTTTGTCCATTGGGGGAACTTCTTTCAGGAGTTCCCTTTTTTTAGAAAAAATTCTTCCCATAGATGCTGTCTCCTCGCCTGTAGTACTTCTCCCCCAGAACGTCTACGATCTCTTTGGTGAACGCGCCAAGCTCTCGTCCGAGTAAGCCACGCTCAGCAAGAACCTCGGATCGGGACGGGTTGGCTATCAAGTCAGCCAACTGAAGCCCTGCTGTATTGGTGCTCTTGGGCTTCACCTTGAGTTCACGGCTCGTCAACAAACGTTGAATCCTCTCCGGCTCCAGGTAATCAGTGCCATTTCTCCACAACTTGCGAAATTCATTCTTCAGCCTGCGGTCCTCCTTGCCTCCGCGGCTCTCCGCCATGACATCTCCGGTCGAGTGAAGCTGGCGCATCAGAGCACAGAAACGTTCCAGAAGGACCTCTATGCAGTAGTGATAGGGGTCCCGGCTCCAAGTGCGGGTGCGCTGAACGTGCTCTTCTTTGTCCAGACATACCGTTATGACGACATATTCCCACTCCCTCAGGCGTTGTAATATCTCTCTGCCAAAGGCGTTGTTGACGCGGGAGTCACGAAGAGGTTGAAATGCGCCTCTCCGATTCATTATGTCCGATCTATGCAAAATGACCGGTTCGTCGGGATGAGAATGGAAGAACACTGTTTTGAGCGACTCCATCTCAGGATGGACTTTATTCCGGACGTGCTCCAGGTCGATAACCACGCCTGTCAAGGCCAGAAATCTGCTGTTTGGGTCTACCGTATAGTTCAAATCCGGTTTCCGCTCTCATCCACATACATCCGATATTTGGTCACGAGCCTACCCATATCAAATTGTGCCGCCCCATATAAATGGGGATAGACCGCTTTGCACTACGACGCTTGGACGTCTAATGCAAGTCTTCCCCGCAAACGCGGGGTAAATTCAGGGGTGTCCGGGATGGACGCCCCTGATCTTCATCGGTCAGAAGGGGTGACTCATTCGGCTGCACTCAAACCGTTCGCAGCCGCCGCAGTCCCAACCGGTCGTACCGGAAACGGGACTCACCCACACGGAATGTAAAACCGCCGTCCTTCGGGTCGGGGACGACTGGCTTGTCGTCGGTCGGGTCACCGGTTAGATGGGGGGCCAGATGGTGGGGGATGGTCAGCCGTATAATATCCCCTGCACCAAACGGGCTTGGCGCTGGCGGGTCTAATGCTACTTCAACACCCTCGTCACCTAGCCGGGTGCGTATGCGTTCTTCATCACTCCCGAACACGACCTCACGGTTGTCCTCGCCAAAAAATGACTTGTCGTAATGAACGAGGGCACTCTTCGCATCCAGATTTTTGGCCAACGTCTCCCCTGTTATTTGTTTTGCGTGGTCTTGCCAGGCGTCGCCCAGTTCGTCGATTATGGCTTTCAGGGCGTCGGGGTGGGTCGTTCGCTCCACGAGTTCCCGATTCATTTCTGGGATGCGCCATTCCTGGTGGTTGAGAATCAGCCGTCGTGTCGCCTCAAGCACACGCAGGTCCTCGTAGACGAACCCATGCGGTCCCAGCCCGTTCCGACCGGGGCCTTTGGACAGCAGGGGTGAGAGATCATTCCCCTTTGGCATCAGCACAATACATATGGGTGTCGCGTACTCCGTGGGCCGGTCTTCTCGTTGGTGGCGATGCAGCCGACCAACGCGCTGGAGCAGAACATCCATCGGGCACAAGTCGGTGATTAACAGGTCGGCGTCTATGTCCAGTGACTGTTCCAAGGTCTGTGTCCCCACAATAATGCGTCCGCCGGGGGGCCGGTCTTTACCGATCTGCTCTTCCACTGCTTTGTCCAGTACGAGTCGGTCTTCACCGGCGAACCTTCCGTGATGGAGGGTGAGAATACTGCGACAGGCGTAGAGCAAGTCGCTTTCGTCCTGGGAAATCATTGCTTCCACTGTCTGCTGGGTGTCAATTGCGTATTGCACAGTGTTGCGCACCACCAGAACCTTGGCACCAGCGCGGGCTGCGTGCAGGGTACGTTGGGCCACCTGGGTGAAATCTTCCACATCCGAGATGGCCTCAACTCGAACCGTCTTTTCCCTCCCGTTTTCAGTCACGGCGATGGTCGTTTCGCCAATACGAGTCGTGATTGCGGGGTAGGGAGTCTCGATGGCCTTATTCAGCGACGGCGGGTTCCCGGCAACCGACGAGGATCCGTCGGACAACCAGCGAGAGCGTGCCACAGAGCCAAGGGTTGCGGACATTAGGAGCGCGTACCCGCCGGCCCCGATATGGACATGCAGTAAGGCTTCGAGAATGATGCGCATATAGGGGTCGGAGGCGTGAACCTCGTCTACCACAAGAAGATTGCGAGACAGGCAGGCGGCGCGCATATGGGCGTGCTTGACCTGGAGGGCGGCCAGCATGGCTTGGTCAACCGTGCCGACCGCGATTTGGGAGGCCAGGTAGCGCTTGGCGCTCTCGGCGGCCCAGCGACGTTTTTCGGTAAGGATGTCGGGATGATCGTCCCACCACACCTCGTAGTTCGGCAGATGCTTACCTGTGGCCTCTCCGGCGCGGAGATAGCCGGGGACGGCCAGCACGGGCTCCAGGCCGACTTCTTCGGGGAACATCTCAGCAATGAAGCGTGTGAGGCGTGTGTGCATCTGGCTGGCTGCCGCACGGGTAGGCAGGGCAAAATACAATCCATCCACCCGTCGGGCTCGATAGAGATGGGCAAAGCGCCACAGCGCAGCCTCGGTTTTCCCGGAGCCGGTTTCGGACTCAATGATGACCAAGCGCTCGTCCAGCGGAACCGTTATTGCCGTCTGCTGAATGGGATTGGGCCTTGCGTTGGGGATAGCGAATAGAGTGTCGAAACTCGGCAGGGCGGGGAGGGCGTGAAAGGCGCCCCGCTGGCTTCCGATATTCAAGCCGATCTCCGCGACCGCGCGTTGGGCCTTATCTTGGGCGGTCTGCATGTAGTCGTCACGGGGCTCGGCGCAGAAGGGGAAGTGGGTTTCGTCAGAACCAATCCAGTCGGCCAGCATACACAGACCCAGGAAGATATGCTGGAAGGCCGCCGCTGCTGGTAGAGGCGGCCCGCTACCTTCCCAGGCTGCGGGAAACCAGTCTCGCACCAGCCGTCCGATGCGTTCCACCTCCTGCTGGGGATGCAACTCACCGAAGGGCTGCCAGATTCGGGAGTTCTTGGACCGGGGTTTTTCCATATTCAGCGGCCGGCCGTGGTGAGACAGTGCGGCAATGAACAATCCACAGACCGTCTTCCCGTCGCAGTCATCCCAGGTCAGAAAATTATCCCACCAGCCCAGCGCGTTGAAAAACCAGTCCGCGGTCTCGCTGTCTTGCTCATTCAGGACGGGAGTCAGGTCCACGATGTGCCCGGCGGAGCGTGGGGCGCGCGTGCCCGCAGGAAAGTCGGCCTCCTGCCATATCTGTATCTGAAAGCCGATGTTGACCTTGCCGATGTCGTGTAAGGCCGCCAAGACCGCCAGTCGTGCCGCAATCACGGGATCGATGTCGTCCAGGTTGCCTGCCTGTGCTAGGCGTTGCCGTATGGTCGGCTGGGCCAGCAGGGCCTCGAAACAGGCTCCTACATCGGCCATGTGGTGTTCCAGCAGATGGACACGCTGTGGGTTTTCGCGGTCGGATTTTGCCCAGAAGAGCTGAGTATATGCTGCGGACGGCATGATGTGCCTCCCTTTGGATTATGCTGGCGCGTAGCCTATCTAAGACCGACGGGTGTGTCGATCTCGATGCTACCGCGTGAGCGTCACGACCTTGTCAGAACCGGTCCATATGTGAAAATATGAAGAGTTATCAAAAGAAGGATAGCCGTATGTCACAATCCCTGCGCTTCGGCACCTATGTCGAATTTCAATGCCCCCCCGGCACAGACCACGCCCAGTTGATCGAAGACGTGCTCGCCCTCGGCATTCATGCCGATCAAAACGGCTTTTCCGTTTTCACCACGCTCGAACACCCGTTCTTTGAACAGTTTGCCATTAACCCCAACCCGTTGGCCCTGTACTGCACCCTGGCCGAGCGGACCAGCCAGGTTCGCTTTCGCACGCTGTGTCATACGCTTCCGCTGCATAACCCCATGATCCTGGCGGGCGAAATCGCGGAAGCGGACATTCTGACCAAAGGCCGGATTGAATGTGGGGTAGGCCGGGGGCACGCCTGGCTGAATGAACCGGCCAATATCGTGATGGAAGAGAATCAGGAGCGCTATGTGGAGGCGCTCGATATTCTGATCAAGGCCTGGACCGAAGAACGGTTCTCGTACGACGGCAAGTATTACCAGGTCAAAGACCTGTCGGTGGTGCCCAAACCCTACCAGAAACCGCACCCCCAGATTTTCCAGGTCGGCACCAGCGCCAAATGGTTCAGCCTGGCAGCCCAAAGAGAGTGGGGCGTGTGTATTGGGGGTCCGGCTCCAACCTCGGTGTTTCGGGAACCGGCCATGCTGTATCGTCAGGCCTGCCATAAGGCCGGAAAGCCCTCTTACCTGGGTTGGGTCAAGGCCATTTATATTGCCGAGGATGACCAAACGGCCCTGCGCGAGGCCGAACAGCCGGTCCGTAATTTTATTGATTTCAACGTGTCGCCCATGGATTCGCTGGCCCGAAGCACTCCGGCAGAAAAACAACGGCTGATCGACGCCGGGTATGCGTTTTACGCTGCGGACGATTTCCCAAACTTACGTAATCTGTCGTATGAAGAACTCGTCGAGGCCGGCATTGTCTGTGTCGGGTCGCCCGACACCGTGGGCAAACAACTGCTCGCGCTGTGGAAAGAGTTGCGGTTCGACGAAATGATCATCATCAGCCACTATGGCGGCATTGCCAAGGAGCGGGCGCTGAGAACGCAGGATTTATTCGCTAAAAAAGTCATGCCGATGATGCAGGCTGAGGTGCAAAAAGAGCGTGGTTCGGCTCCTGCGTGAAAGCATTGGGGGGGATATGACAACCGCTATTTTTGATGTCAACAAGCGTTGGTCGGAAGAGTATCCCGAGTTGGGAACCGAGCCCGTACCAACCGAACCCTGTATTTCTCCGGCCTATTTTGAGCTGGAGCGCGAACGAGTGTTCCGCACAGTCTGGCTATACGTGGGTCGTGAGGAAGAAATCCCCCGCCCTGGCGACTATATGGTGCGTGATCTCAAAGCCTGCCGAACCTCGGTGATTTTTGTCCGCGGGCAGGACGGCACCATCAGGGGTTTTCATAATATCTGCTCTCATCGCGGCAATAAGCTGGCCTGGGAAGAGCGGGGAAGCTGTCGAAATTTTTCGTGCAAATTCCACGGCTGGGTCTACGATACGCACGGCCAGTTGGTCGGCGTGCCGGATGAAGCGTTTTTTCATAACCTCGACAAAGCCGCCAATGGCTTGGTGCCGGTGGCGACCGCACTCTGGCAAGGGTTTCTGTTTGCCCACATGGACCCGCAGCCGGCGCAATCGCTGGAAGACTATCTGGGCGAGCTGGGCCAGCGCATGGGCAGCTTTCCGTATGCCGACCTGACTGCGCGGTACGCCTATCAAACGGAGATTCGGTGTAACTGGAAAGTCGCCCTGGACGCCTTCTCCGAGGGCTATCACGTGAATGTGATCCACGGCCGGTCTTACCCGGACACGTTTACGGGCAAGAACAACCCCATGTGTCATCTGCCCGAGGTGCGCTTCTACGGCCCGCACCGCTCCTGCATTGTGTACGGCAACCCCAATCACAAGCCGAGCCCGGCCGCGGCGGTGGCCTATCATTTTGGCGAAACGGTAACCAAACGGTCCGCGGCCCAAGACCAGCTCCCCCCCGAGGTCAATCCCACCCGGAGTGTGGAATTCGGCTTCGATCTGGACGTGATCTTTCCCAACCTGATTCTGCACGTTCTACCGGGCATGTGGTTCACGCATCAGTTCTGGCCGCTCGACGTGGACCGCACGCTGTGGGAAGGCCGCGCCTACTGGCCGCCAGCCACAACGCCGGGCGAACGGTTTGCCCAGGAGTTTAACAATACCGTGCTACGGAACGCCTGGCTCGAAGACACGGGGACCATGGAAGCAACCCAGGAGGCGCTCTCCTCCGGGGTGAAAACCCACTTCCATCTGCAAGAGCAGGAAATCCTGATCCGCCACAGCTATAAGGTGCTCGAAGACTATGTTGGCTTTTACGCCGCCAACGGAAATGCCTAGGGACCGGCTATGGCCACAACCCTACCCAAACCGTTTGCTGACCTCGAAGTCTTTGTGGCGGACTGGTCGCTGGCGACGCAGCGTGAGCGGGAACGGCAACGCTCTGCCAGTACCCCTGGGGAACTCACAACTTTGTATCAGGTCCTGCTGCCCCGACTTGATGCCATGCTGGAATACTTGAACCAGTACGAGCTGGACAAGCTTCCCGCCGACGCTAGGCGGCTCTTTTATCTCAGCCTGTCGTTTGCCGAGATCGCCCCGTTTGTGGAGTGTTATCAGGGCGAACCGCGGGTGCCCAACAGCTTTGACGAGTCCCGTTTCATTGCGGTCCACGCTGACCGCTTACCTTAGATGGAGGGTATCCATGGCTGAGGTCGACGTTCAGCAACTCGCCGCCCGCGTCCAACGCCTGGAAGACATTGAGGCAATCAAACTCCTGGTGGTGCGCTACGCCCAGGGTGCCGACCGGGGCAATGATCCCGACATCATGGCTCCCCTGTTTGCGGACACCGGGGTCTGGGACGGGGGAGACCGCTTTGGGGTCTACACCGGCAAGGAGGCCATTCGCCAGTTCCTGGCCGAGTCAGGCGCGTTTATCGGCTGGACGCTGCACTATATGGTCTCGCCCGCGGTAGACGTAGACCCCGGTGGCCAGACGGCCAAAGCCTTCTGGTATCTATGGGAAACGGCCAATATGCCCAACCGGGAAACCGGAGAAGACGACGCCTTTTGGATCGGCGGCACCTATGAGAGCGAACTGGCCAAACAGGCCGACGGGGCGTGGAAGTTTACCCGCGTGGCCCTCAACCTCAAACTGTTGAGCCCGTATGCAGAGGGCTGGGCCAAGAAACATCTGCCCGATGAAGAGTCGTGATTGAGGGGAGACGAAAGACCATGAGCATTGAGACCGCCGCCTATATTGCAATCGACCGTTCCAAAACCCTCCAGGAAGAACCGGCCTGTGGGCATAATCGTTGGCATCCCGATATCGAGCCGGTCACGGAAGTCGAGCCCGGCCACGTGGTTGGGCTCGAAACGCGGGATGCCTTTGACGGCTTTATCAGCCCGGCAACCACGGCGGCTGATTTGCAAAACGCCAACCTGGGTGTCGTGCACCCGCTGACCGGACCGGTCTCTGTCAAAGGCGCGCAACCCGGCGATATCCTGGAGGTCACCCTGGTTGAAATCGAGCCCCAACCCTTTGGCTTTACCGTTCAGGTGCCGGGCTTCGGGTTTTTGCGGAACGACTTTACCGAGCCGTATATTGTGCGCTGGACGATTGAGAACGGCTTTGCAACCTCAGACGACCTACCCGGGGTGCGTATTCCCGGCGCGCCGTTCATGGGTGTCATCGGCCTGGCGCCCTCGCATGAACTGTTGCAACAGATCAACCAGCGTGAAGCCGAGCTGGCCGAACGTGGGGGCGTGGTCCTGCTGCCAGAGGCCAAAGACGCGGTTCCCGCAGATAGGGGCATTGCCTCGACTGCCATGCGTACCATTGCCCCGCATGAGACCGGCGGGAATCTCGATATCAAACAACTGACCAAGGGGACGACCATCCGCTTCCCCGTCTCTACGCCGGGTGGCTTACTCTCGGTTGGCGATGCCCATTTTGCTCAAGGGGACGGGGAAGCCTGCGGAACCGCGGTCGAGATGGGGGCCACCTGTTACTGTTCTTTCAAGGTCCTCAAAGGCCTGGCCGCTCAGCACAATATTCGTGAGGTGCAGTTCTACCGTGAGGACTATTATACGGCACCGGAAATGGCCGCCCCCAAACGCTTCTTTGCGACCACCGGTCAGTCGTATACGCGGGACGGTGTGGCCCACTCCGAAGATGCTACCCTGGCGGCGCGCAACGCCTTGCTCAATATGATCGATCACCTGGTGAGCGAGCGCGGCTATACCCGCCAGCAGGCCTACGCCATTTGTAGCGTGGCGGTGGACCTGAAAGTCAGCGAACTGGTCGATGTCCCGAACTTCGTGGTCTCGGCATTCTTACCGCTCGATATTTTCGTGTGAAGCCGAGGCTGACAGTGGAGGCAGTCTATGAAACGTATCCGCCACGACTTCATGCAAACCGCCCGCGACCGGGCCAAAGCCGCCATTCGGGACGGACGTATCCAAGATGCGCTGAAAGCCGTTGACGACATATGGGAAGAAGGCCGACCGATTCACGACCTGTACGGTGATATGTCCGCCGTTTTTCTGGATTACATCCAAGAAAGGCTGGGTGAGGACGCGGTGGAAGAAGCCTGGCGCTACGTAGGCGAAAAACTCTGGCGGCCGGTGCTGGAAGCCTATCGAGACAAAGACCCGGCCCTGCTCGCGGAAACCTATGCCATGTTCCTGCGCTCGCACGGCTACGACTTCACCTGCGAAGAAGACGACGAGAAGTTTCAATTTTTCCTGCACTACTGCCCGAGCGGGGGGCGTATGCTCCAGGAGGGCAAGCCCGCAACCTCAGCGCGTCATCCCACGGCGCTGGGGGTGACAAAGCAGCCCCACGCCTGGAGTTTTCACCAAAAAGATGTCCTGTATTACTGCGGGCATACCAAGCTCTGGTTTGACACCCAGCCCCGGGAATGGGGTATGGATGTATTCCAATCGGAGTACGGCGAGTTTAACGAGCAGGGTAAGGTCGTCGGCCGGCCCTGTGCGGTCACGATTTACAAAAAAGCGTGGGATGGTGCGACATCTGGGACTCCATAGTAGAGAGGAATGCATTTCCAGATCATCGGAGAAATTGCCACTATAGAGATCACTGCCTCTGGGAACCGCATTCGAATACTCTCGTTGCTCAGAAAACAGTACGGGCCGGGGCGTTGGCGAAAGCTGAAAGGGGTCGCCCGGGTTCGACTCTCTGATGGGACTCTACGCCGGGCAGAAATCCACTGGTTTGAGGCGCATGGAATTGGTAGAAAGAAAATGAGGATTAAGAGATTCTTGGATTGACCAGTATGGCTGCTCCGGTAATTCCCAGGCAAAAGTTCGCAATCTGCATCCATTCCGACGATGCGGACTTGCTGACTCCGCGTCGAGTTTATGAAGTGCTCCCTGATGAAAGCGCGGCTCAATCTCAATACATTCGAGTCATAGATAACGAAGGCGAAGACTATCTCTACCCTCTAACGAATTTTGTTTTCGTAGATTTTCCTCCAGCAGTTGAAGAGGCGCTGCGGCGGGCCTCCTGAGCGCTACGAAGAGCAGCGCTGGATAATAATGGCAAGAGGCGACCATCTCAGCGTGCGGCGCGGCTGGTACACCCACCATGCGCTTGATCTCGGAGACGGCTATGTCGTGCAATACGGACGCGGGGTGTCAGATGGAGGCGGCGCAACGGTCCAGGTCAGCTCCTATGAAACGTTCTCCAAAGGCCGCCCGATTGAGGTCGTTGCTTCTCCGGCCTCGTATGAGGCGCAGGAGATCGTACTTCGGGCGCTGAGCTGCCTCGGCGAGCAGGACTATCACATTCTGTGGAATAACTGTGAGCATTTCGTCACCTGGTGCCGCAGCGGCAAACGTGAGAGTCCGCAGGCGGACCGCTTCATGCAGACTGCCTCCGAAGTCGTAACCAAGGTGGCCGCTGGCCTGGTCGCCACGGGCGCGGCCAGACTGGCGCTCAAGGCTTCATCAAAACTCTCCACCAAAGCCGTGGGCCGGGTGGCAACGACCCCCTGGCTGATTGCCGCGGACGCCGCCCAACTGATTGCCGTATTGACGACGATTGGGCTGGGGAAGGAGAAGGACGCGGCAAGACGCACCGGCCAAGCGGTTGGGGCCGGCACCTCGGCCGGGGTCGGAGCACTCACTGCCGGTCCGATCGGAGCGGCGCTTGCGGTCGGCCTGTGGGCGGTCGGTGAAGCGGTCGGAACAGCGCTCTCGTCCAGGGAACGCGGCTGAGAAGGACGGGTATGACACGCGAACCCCTGGTATATATCAACGGTGAGTATAAACCCCTGAGTCAGGCCAACATCTCCGTGCTCGATCAGGGCTTCCTGCTGGGCGACGGCGTATTTGATGTGGTCTCGGCCTGGCAGGGCACGATTTTCAAGCTGGACGAGCATCTGGACCGGTTTTTTCAGTCGCTTCAGGCTGCTCGGCTGACGACCGCCCTGACGCGAGACGAGTGGCGCCAGACCATCATTGAAACCGTGCGCCGCAACGAACTGCGCGATGCCACTATCCGCTTTATTGTGACCCGGGGGATTGCCAAACAAGTGGTCGCCGACCCACGCGATTACGATCCGACCATCATTATCTGGGCGGCGCCGTATATCTTCTTAGCCGACGAGGAAAAGCGGAATACCGGCATCCGCCTGTTCATCAGCCATTTACGCAGCTTCACGCCCGACACGCTTGACCCGCGCTACAAATGTCTGGATCGCCTGCACTTTCAGCTCGCCAAAATTGAGGCTCTGGAAGCGGGCTATGATGATGTGATCTGGCTTTCCACGGACGGCTATGTGAGCGAGGGACCGGCCTCGAATGTCTTTCTGGTCCGACAGGAGACGCTCTACACCCCCGGACGCCAGGTGTTGCGCGGCATCACCCGTCAGACCTTTCTCGATCTGGCCCGGGAGGCCGGTATCCCGGCGGTTGAGGGCGATGTCACGGCCTTTGATCTCTACTCGGCGGACGAGGTGTTTACCTGTAGCACGGCAGGCGGCGCCTTAGCCGTGCGGGAAGTGGCCGGGCGGCCCTTGCCGGGCGCGGTTCCCGGTCCGCTGACCCAGCGCCTCAATCGTCTGTATTGGCAGTTGCGCGAGTCCGGGACGCATGGCACGCCGGTCTATGCATAAATACGGATGAGCAGGACGGAAGCATGCCAAAAAAGAACGTCGTGCATACGGCTGACAGCTTTGAGATCAAGGACTCCCCCGGCCGGGGAAAGGGTGTGTTTGCCAAAGTCCGCATCAAGAAAGGCGAGACCATAGGTTATTACACCGGCGAGATCATTCGCGACTGGCACGCGAACCGGGAACCCTGTCGTTCGTCGCTCTATCTGATGTGGGTGTGCAAAAACCATTGGATTAACGCCGTTGGTCCACGGTCGAACTACACCCGCTATATCAATCATAGTAACAAGCCCAACGCACAACTGATCGTCTCAACGCGCTGGAAAACGGCCCGGATCGTCAGCCTGCGCAGCATTCGGCCCGGCGAGGAAATTTTCTACAGCTACGGTGACGAATACTGGGAGGCCATGGAAATCGATCCACTCTAAAGAGTAAACGTGTCCTCCAATCAGCATAGAGATGCTGGACACGTTTACTCTTCGACGCAGGCGCGTTCACAATACGCAAACCTGTCTTGAGCGATTATAGCTGAAAATGGTACATTCCGGCCTAACCTTGATGGGTGGCCGGGAATACGTCAGGAATAGGAGGGCATGATGGCTAATCGGCGAGAAACCGCAACCCTGGGAGCGGGCTGTTTCTGGTGTATTGAGGCGGTGTATCTGGAGGTCGAGGGCGTCGAGAGCGTGGTGTCCGGGTATACGGGTGGCTCAGTCGAACATCCCAGCTACGAAGCAGTCTGCTCGGGGACAACCGGACACGTCGAGGTCGCTCAGATTATCTTCGATCCCGAGATGATCTCGTTTGCGGAAATACTGGAAATCTTTTGGCAGACCCACGACCCGACGACGCTCAACCGGCAGGGCAACGATGTCGGGACGCAGTATCGCTCGGCCATCTTCTACCATGATGGAGAGCAGCAGCGCATCGCTGAGCAGTCGAAAAAAGAGGCTGATGCCTCAGACCTGTGGATCAACCCGATCGTCACCGAGATCGTCCCGCTGACCACGTTCTATCCCGCGGAAGGCTATCATCAGAACTTCTATCAGCAGAATCCCTACCAGCCGTACTGCATGATGGTCATTCATCCCAAGATGCGGAAGTTCCGCAAGGCGTTCAAAACCAGACTGAAAGCCTCAGCCTCGGCAGCCTAAGGTCACAGCCTGTCTTTATACGGACGGGGCGTGTGAGCAGAAGGGGAAGGGCATGACGGCGACCGTGGACTGGATGGGGTGTGCCACGTTTCGATTGACGCTGGACGAGCAGGTCGTCATGCTGGATGCGTATATCGACCGGGTACCCAGCGCCGCGCCAACCGGAGCGACAGTTGACGCTATTCGACAGGCTGACTGGATCGTGGTGGGCCACTCCCACTTTGACCACCTCTACGGAGCCGAGCGGATTGCCAAAAACACGGGTGCAAAAATTATCGGCTCATACGAGTCGATCCGGATTATGGCCGCGCAGGGCGTTCCCGAAGAACAGCTCCTGCCCGTCGCCGGCGGCGAAACCGTCCGCCTGTCTTCGGACGTAACGGTCACCGTCTACCCGAGTCAGCATTCCTGCGTGTGGAGTGCCGATCCGCTACCCGCGTCAGATGCCGTGTGCATTGGCGAACTGGGCGTTACCTACCAGGAACAGCAGGAGCAACTGAAAGGGGTGTGGGACCAGCTCAACGCCATGGGCGACGAAGTAGTTGCGCACTTGCAAGCCTCGGCCCAGGGAGCCCGGGGGGACGGCGGGGCGCTAGTCTATCTGTTTGATACGCCGGACGGCACGCTGCTGTATCAGGATACCTCCGGTCACTGGCAGGGCATTCTGCACGGCCTGCGACCGGACGTGGCTATTCTGGCTGCGGCCGGACGGGGCAATATCGACGGCGAGCCCATTCAGGGTACGCTGGCCCAATTCGTCGTCCAGCAAGCCGCGCTGCTCCGTCCGCGGCGCGTCATCTTAAGCCACCACGATGACTGGCTGCCCGGCTTTTCACGTCAGATCGAAACCGTGCCTATCAAAGCAGAAATGGTCCGCCGGGCTCCGCATACCGAACTGGTCGAACTAGGCTATATGAGCGCATATCCGGTTTTTGCTTGACGCGCCTGCGTAGCACGGAAGTAAAGACTATGTTTTGCCACCGTGCCTAAGGCGTTGAGAAACAAAAATCACGTCGAATAAACTGAGGTTTGTTTATGGGCTTGTTCGACAAACTGATCAATCGGGCGGAGTCGCTTTCCACCCATATTCAAGACGCCTTCAGTGAGATCAAAGAGGGTTGGTCTATGTCGGATGTCGAGCAGAAGCTGAGAATGGCTCTTGCACGAATGGTAGTTCAATTGGCAAAGCAATCTCCCAATGCTGAGACAGAAAGCCAACTGCGAAATAACAACATGGCGATTCTTCTTGCACTTGCAAATGGTACGAGTACAGTCGATCTCAATATTTATGAGGAAGATGAACTGGTTGATATAGAATTCTCGAATCAACTCGACAATCTCGTCGAGTATCTAATAGATAAACGCCCAGATATTGCTCCTCTCGTTGATACTCTCCCGGTAGAACTCGCACCGATGATCCGTGAGATTGAAGGAATCTTGATTGAGATCAATGAGTTAGAGGAGGGAAACTCTCAGGCATCCGTAGAACGACAGGCGCGTAGAGAAACGCTTGAGCAAGAATATGCGGAGATGGCTGAGAAATCTGACTATTCGGAACTTGAGAAAACTACTGCGCTTGCTGACTTGGCCAAAACGATGAGCGTCGGGCGTTCAATTGTAGAAAGTCTCTACGATATTCCTCGACTGGAGGCCGAGGTTCATGAGAACCCCCAAGATCCTATGGGCTACATGAATTTAGCGGAAGCGCTTATCCGAAGTCGGACGACAGAAAATATACGAAAAGGAATCAATGCTGTCTTTAACCCAAGTGAGCTAGTCGTTTATGGAGCAGGCAGTATGATCCGTGAGGCAAAGGGGGGCATAGCGAAAGAGGTAGCACTTGCGAGAACTAGCCTTTGCCTGAGTAGGCGTTTCCTTGAACAGGATCCGATGGACTTTTGGTGCTTGGCCGCTACGGGAAGGGCGTACTTATTGCTCGGAGAGCCCTTGTCGGCGGCTAAATATCTCAAAACAGCGGTATTGCTCAGACCGGATTGTGCGAATCTCTATTATTACTTAGCCCAAGCCTATGCGACAAAAGAGGCGATGAAAAATGCCGTCTCATATTTGATCTATGGGGCGAAGCTCGGAAGCTACCGCTGTGCCGTCTCTCTCCATGAGACAATAGGAGACTTTGAGGAGGCGGGGGAGAGCCTTCATCACTCAATCGAACTCCGCGAACGTCTGATGAAAGTGGTTGAAGAGCAGGAAAAAGATGAAGAAGGCATAGGACTTCTCGAACAGTTTCTCGAAGATAAGACAAGGTCATTTGGACGCCTTGGCAAACGCCTTGAGCGAGCAATGGACACGTTTGTTGGAGGCCGGGAGGAAACGTGATGATGGATGATATCATGGACGAAACAGTCGATAGCCTCTCGGATATGGGTATTGATGCTGAGGATATCGGTCTCGATCAAGACGATTTGGGACAGATATTTGCCCTGGAACTTGGGGAACCCGAGGTACTTTCCGAAGATGAGTTTGAGAACGTGGTCCGGGCAATCGCCCGCAGTCGGAGCGACCTTGATGACATATCGGCTTCTATCGCTGAAATAGATGATTACGTAGATGGTTTTGAAAATGCCCCGGAACGACTGAGTGGGCTTTTATTAAATATCAAAGGAATTTATGGAGAGCTTGAAGTCCGTGACCAACTCAATGAAAGTAATGATGGAATCTTCTACTGTCTCGCGTTAGACACGAGCAATCCTGCTGTCGACCTTTATGGATATGATGCAGAGGGTAACGTCGTACAACAAATTCAAGTGAAGATGACAGAAGACCCAGAGGACATTCGGACGACGCTTCAGGCCCTTCCAGAAGGAGTCCAACTTATTTCCGGAGTTGAAATGGCGGCAGAGTTTCCTGGTCAAGTCTTAGATGTAGGCCTATCGGCGTATGAGATTGGCGAAGATGCCCGTGCTGCCATAGAAATCCTGAGTACTCAGGAGCCCGAATTCGACAACTTGCCCACTTCGATCCCTTTCGCTGAGTATATTCGCGCAAAGGGCATCGCATTCGTTTAGACACATCACACCGAGCGACGAATGATTTTTCCTTCACACACATAAGGTTGCCGTTCACAAGACGTTAAGATGAAGAGCGAAAGACAAAACGAAAAGAATCCTGACGGCTGATGATCCGCCCGGCTGTTGGTGTCGCAAAATGGGCTGGCAGGATCAGCGCATTCGAGTCGGCGTAGCGCTTAATAAATTTTTGACGTGTCTGACGGGACTGCACCGGGTCAAAGCAAAAGGCGCTGGAGACCTCTGGATACACGACCTGGAGTGGATGGTGTATCACGTCGCCAGAGAGCACGACGTGTAAGCGGTCTCGCTGTATCTTGAGTATGGCGTTACCCGGCGTGTGACCGGGCGCGGCCTCAACCCAGATGCCTTCTTCAATATGGTGGCCGCTGGTAATCAACTGAGATTGCCCCGCTTCGACTACCGGTAAAACGCTATCCTGGTAGGAATCGCGCAGCACCTGACGAACCGTTGGAGGGTAGGGGTCATCCGGGCCAGCCGTGTCTGTGGCATAGGCATGCCAATGCTCCCATTCCCGCTTGGCGAAAAGATAGATCGCATTGGGAAACGTTGGCACCCAACGGCCATCATCCAGGCGCGTATTCCAGCCAATATGATCGACATGCAGGTGCGTGCAAAAGACAAAATCAACATCTCCGGTCGTGATGCCCAATGCGTTGAGGTTTTCGACATAGGGCGTGTGTTGATGGTGCCAGTTGCCAAAATCGGGCCGGTGTTTATTATTGCCAACACACGTATCGACCAGAATGATGTGCTGAGGAGTGCGGATAATAAAGGTGTGCAGGCTCATCACCAACAGGTTTGTTTCCGGGTCAAAAAATCGAGGAGCAAGCCAGGCACGATGTTCGTCTACGACCGACTGGTCCAAGTCGGGAAGGAGGACGGACAGGGGATACAGGGGGCCTTCTGACTCCACCAGCCGCTCAATGCGGATGGTGTCGGTGACAATTGGTTGCATAGTCGCCGTCCTTTTGAAAAAGTGGCTTTCCTTGTCGGAATAGTAAGATAGGGGCTTGACGGGACACACCATTTTGCTATACTTCCTCTTAGTCAGAGGGGGGTGCGCAATGGATTTAATTGAAGTTTTCGAGAAATTCCCAACGCAAACAGCCTGCATTGTTTACCTGGAAAACATCCGTTGGCCTGAGACTCCTACCTGCCCACATTGCCATAGTGACCATGTAGCCCGCAAGGCCGAGAAGGGCCGTATCGGGCGCTGGAACTGCCATGCCTGCCACAGTAGCTACAACGTGCTCTCCGGGACGATCTTCGAGAAAACGAAGGTAGACCTGCGGAAGTGGTTCCTGGCAATCAATCTGATGCTGAACGCCAAGAAGAGCCTGTCCAGCTACCAACTCGCAAGGGACATCAAGACCACGCATCCGACCGCGCTCTACATGCAGCATCGTATCCGGGCCGCGATGGCCGACCAGGACACGATCCTCCAAGGAATCATCGAAGCCGACGAAACCTATGTGGGCGGCAAGCCCCGACGCACCAACACGAAGGACGACCACACCCCGCACCCGCCTGGACGTGGCACGAAGAAAACGCCGGTCATTGGGGTCGTTGAGCGGGGCGGGAGCGTGGTGGCCAAGGTCGCTACAGACTTGAGCGGAAAAGGGATCGTCAAGTTCCTGAAGAAGCATGTCACCCTGCCGGCCTCGCTCTTGGTCACAGACGAGTACCGGGGCTACCACGCCGTTGACGGCCTGATGGCCCATGAAGTTATCAACCATTCTCAAGCATACGCCGTGGGTGATGTCCACACCAACACCATCGAAGGCTTCTGGGCGCTCATTAAACGGGCCTGGTACGGCAGTCACCACCACTACAGCAAGACGTACATGCCGCTCTTCATCGCGGAAACAAGCTGGAAATACAACGAACGGAAGAACCCCCACATGTTCAACACCTTCCTGCGGGGCGTGTTCGCATAAAAAAGCCGGGCTTCTCTCAGGGCTTCGGGGAACCAAACGCATTAGAAAGCCAACGAGAATGACCCGTCAGCACGTTGTGCTGCTAAAGATTGAATATGCTCTTCAAGAGGAGAGAGGACGATGGGAACGCACGGGCCGGCCTGTTGAAGAGCTACCTGTTCAGGAAGAGGAACCTTGTTACCGTTGGGATCGGTCCCCTCGCCTTGCGCTCTGCCATTAAGGATGGGCAACGAGTGGTACTCCAATGGAGAGGGCGGGAATGCGGGGAGATTCAGCATCGTCAGGGTGTAAAACTGACCGAACCAGAAACGGCCCTTGGCCAAACTGTTTTGCGCCAGCAATCACACCAGCCTCATAGGTTTCAAAGGCTCCGTATAGTTGAGCACCTTTGATAAGGAGATATTTCCCTGGATGTTGGCGTGAGAATTCCTCAAGGTGTTCCCGTAAATACCTCTTTTCCTCGCCTAGTGGATCACTCATAGGATGCTCCTTTTGTGTGTGTGGCCAGACTCAAACATTCAATCTCTCCTCCTCTGCTCTTGCTATAGGCTACAGGCCGTACGAGTGTCAAGCGAGTGGGGTATAACGCAAAAGCTGTTAGGGTGTTGGGTCAGGAATAGCAGGATCAAGGGAGTCGGGCGGTTTACAGGCAAACAGATGCTCCCGCTGCATGCAGTAGCCGAAACCGTCTGTTTGGATGCAGCGCGTAGAGAGGGAGTGAGACACCACATTTCCGTACTCTCGGCACCCTCGCTGCGCCTCGGCCCGTATCTGCTGGGGCGCTGGATTTGCGGTGAGGATGTTGTGATTCGTCTGCACTTTGACGACATCAGACCGGATATCCGAAATGGCGGGCTGACGTGCAGCGCAACTGGCCAAGACAAGCAAAACCGTAAGCAGTAAAGCAGGCAGGGCGTGACTCTACCCATTTGACCACAGGGCGTCAAGCCCCTATCTTACTATTCCGTTCCTTGTGAAGGGTACTGTACTCTCTCGGATCGCTTTCTCCAACGTCTAGGTCGATGTATGGCAGCCGGACACGCCGAAATTGCTGGAGCCGGCTTTGCCGGTCTTGTTGCCGCGATTGCCTTGGCTGATCGCGGGTGGACCGTGCGTGTGCATGAGCGGACGCCGTTTCTGCGAGCCGAAGGGTTTGCGTTGACCATCCACGGCAATGGCGTGAAAGTCCTCAAGGCGCTCGGCGTTTTTGAATCTGCGGTAGCGGGCGCCATGCGAATCAGCCGCCTGGAAACGCGGAACGCCCGAAACGAGGCCACCCTCGCCCTGACTCCTCCGAGTGCGCTCTATCGCATTTCCCGCCAGCATCTTATTGCGACCTTCGCTACGGCAGCCGAGCAGCGTGGGGTTGAAGTCCTGGTCGACTCGCCCGTTGTGTCTGCCAAGCGGGATGGACAATTAGTATTGGAAAACGGTCAAGTCTGCAAAGCCGACTTGGTCATTGGGGCTGAGGGGGTCAACTCACGAGTGCGTGGTGCTATTGGGGTTCGCGTCCGCCGTATTTTTCTCCAGGCCGGCGGGGCGTGCCGTATGGTTATTCCTCGGAGCGATGCCGAAAAGGCGCTTGAGCCGGGAGACGAAGCGGTCAATTACGAATATTGGTCAGGCACGCGACGGATCATCGCTAATCCGTGTAGTCACACTGATCTGTATCTCGCATTGAGCTGTAGGGATGCCGATGCATCCGGCAAACGGATACCGCTCGACATACCGTCTTGGCAGGAGGCTTTTCCGCATTTGACCGCAGTCATTGAGCGCGTTGGGCGGGATACCGATTGGGAGCGAGTGCTGTGGGCCCGATTTCTTATTATCCAACTCACGCGTTGGGCTGCGGGACGAGTCGCCATTGTCGGTGACGCCGCCCATGCCATGCCTCCGGACCTGGGGCAGGGTGGGGGGACCGCAATGATGAACGCCCTCGCGCTTGCCGTCGCCTTAGCGGAATCGGTTGACGTTGAATCCGGTCTATCATTGTGGGAACAACGCGAACGGCCGCTGACCGAGCACACTCAGCGGGTGGCGCGTATCTATAATCATTCGACCTTATGGCCGGAACGTGTACGGACGGGCGTGTTTAAGCTCATTGGTCGAACAGCCTTTTTGCGGGAACAAGTGCAGCGAACGGCGAACCACATGCCGCGTGGATACAATGATAAAGGAGGGTGCCATGTTTCTCGACCTCACACCTGACCAGGAGCGTATCATCAATCTTGCCAGGGAGCTTGCGGTTGAGTTTGCCGAACGGGCCGAACAGCACGACCGCGAGGGCAGCTTTCCGTTTGAGAATATCGCCCGGCTCAAAGAGACCGGCTACACGACCATGACCACGCCGCGGGAGTTCGGCGGCTGGGAGGCCAGTCCGCTGACCTTTGTGCTGGCCCAAGAACAGCTCGTTCAAGGCTGCGCGGCCACCGCCTTTGCCATCAATATGCACTGCAATAGCGTTGGCTTTTACACGCCGTTCATGACCCGCGCGCAAAAGGAGCTGTATCTGGGCAACGTCGGTCGCAAAAAAATGCTCTTGAACGGCTTTTATACCGAGGGCGGTGGGGCGCGCTCGATCATGTCGCCGGCCTCGACCGCTCGCAAAGTCTCGGAAGGGTATATCCTCAACGGAAAAAAGGTCTTTGCCACGCTCGTCCCCGCGGTGGATTATTTCGGCGTCAGCGTCTCGCTGGCGGACTACACCGGTCCGGGTTCCGGGGGCTGTATTTTTCTCCTGCCACGCGACACCCCGGGGCTGGAGGTTGAGGAAACCTGGGATGCCATGGGCATGCGGGCCACCGGCAGCCATACCATTACCATGCGGGACGTCTGTGCCACGTCTGAGCAGCGTATTGGCGAGGAAGGGCGTTTGGCTGAAGAGTTCGCCCAAGTCGCGCACTGGTACTGCCTGTCGTTTTCCGCCTGCTATCTCGGCATAGGCCAGGCCATGTACGCCCACGTTCTGGACTACGCCCGGACGCGCAAGGTGCAAAAGACCGGCCAGCGGGTTGGCGATCTGGCCTGGAATCGATTTGCCATCGGCGAGATGTATAACAGTTTGGAAGCCGGCCGCACGCTGCTATACACCACGGCCCGAGAAATCTCAGAGCACCGTCCGTACGGGGAGCGCCAGATTCCCACGGTTGAGATGCTCCGCACCTATATGGCCGAAAACATGCTGGAGGTCGGCAACCTCGCCACCCGCATCGCCGGCGGGCTTGGCTACCTGAAGGGCAGTCCGGTGGAGCGGGCCTTTCGCGACCTGCGCTCCGCGCCGCTGCATACCCTGAAGCGCGACGAGGTGCTGGAGCTGCTGGCCGCCATGGAACTGGGGTTTTAGGCCGTTTCCTGCGCCGCTGGAATGCGGAGAAACTCTCTGAAGCTATCCCACTCCAGTTCGATGCTCCAATCGGTCGTTTGATTGAGTTGTTTTGCGCCGCCGGGAAGGAGTTTCCCGTTTCGAGCTTTGAAAGCGACATTCACGACCTGTTTGCCCATATTCTTGACTGCCTGCGCCGCTGGAACATAATCTTGATCCCCAGAAACGATTATGGCTAAGTCGTAATTGTTACTTAACGTGACCATATCCACGGCGAGATTCACGTCTACGGTTTTTTCCTGACCAAATCTTTTCTTCATCAGATTGTAAGAAATAGTGCCTGAACGTCGAAATTCGATGGCCGAATGTTTCTTGGAAATCCCGTTTTGAAGAACGGTAAATCCATCGAAGCGAGAACGAATCTTGTTGTGTTCCTGATCCAATTCATCCTGTAATTCCTGTAGCCGAACAATTTGCTCGCTCTCGGAGCGATCTGTCAACTCGTCCTTCAGGAGATGTTTGTTACGTATCTTCCAACCGGGGATGCCTTTGTCGGTTCGATCTCTTTTATGCAACGGTTTCGGGTAGGCATCAAAGCTCCGCGATACATACCAATAGGTACGCAGTCTCTTTCCGGCGCCCCCGGTCGCCTCACGGACGATATTGTCATAGAGACCAGCCCAATCTGCTCCCTTTGGCAAATAGTCTCGCCTGTCAAAGGTGGCTGTATACAGATCGCAGATTGCAAAACGGAGATTTTCGCCATCTACGAAGACACATACTCGCATATAATACTTTCCAAACAAAAACGGGGGGCCGCAGCCCCCCGCCAGATACTCAATTGGCCCGAGCGCACTCAAGCCTTCACTGGTAGGTCATCACCTAAACCCCTTATCTTTATAGGAGACCGTTGTCAAGAGCAGGCTGGCATCTCTCATGAGCCCGCCTCACCGCACAAACGGTGCTGGGTCGAGAAATCGCTCCAGCACGTTGTGCGTAATGCGCGAAACATTATTGTCGTAATGATTGTGTGACAGACTGCCGGCCCAGGCAATTGAGCTCGACGACCACACCGCCCCGCCGCCCGGTGTTTCATAGAAAACCATATCGGCCCGGACCAGTTCGTTCTCGGTCCCGCCCAGGCCTGGTGTGGTGACCAGTAATTCCTCGCATACCACCAGGTAGATATCCGTGTGACCGCCCTTGGAGGTTGCCAGCACGAGAGTGTGCGGGGGCGTGCCCAAGCGCTCATCCGCCCGGTCTATCTCCAGACCCGCGGCCCCGCCGCCGATCAGGCCGAAATCACCGATAACCTCGTCTTTGCCGATCCCCTCAAAAATAAAGGCCGCCCGCGCCTGAAAACTGTCTGGCAGACGGTGATAGGGCGCCGAAATATCAAAGCCCTGGGCGCTGAACCCCGTCCCCAGCATGACCTGGGGAGCCCGCCCCTGGTTGCGCCACAGGCCGCCGTACTCGCCCGTAAAGCTGTGATAGTACTCGCCCGGCTCGGCGGCCCAGGTCCGAATGCCGCCCTCGTTGCGCCGCACTTCCATGAGACCGGGACAGTCGGGATGAAAGGCCACTCGCCAATACCAGCCGTTGGCACCCATATACATCAGCCGCCCGCCCTGATTCTGGTAGGCTTTCATCGCGTCCCACATCTGAAGGGAGTGGTACTCCGGATGGGTGCCGGACAGAATCACCCGATAGGGCTTCAGCAGGGCGAGCCCTTCATAATGCAAATCTTCATCGGTAATCACATCAAAGTCATAACCCTGGGCCTCAAGCCAGTCGGTAATATGCGTGTCCGCATTAAACTGCCACAGGGACGAGCCGTCCCCGCCCAACGCGGACATGTGCTTGGGTCGCATATTCAGAATGGGCCGCAGGCGGGACGAATAACACACACCCGAGCCGTCCGAGTGTGAGTCATAGCACGAGCCGCCGTACTCGCGGTGCTCGTTGAGAAACAGACTGTTCTTATCGAGCGGAGCCAGGCGACCGCTGAGCAGCTCGATCAGGCCGGCATTGGTGGCCATATGCTCGTTGGCATAGGCCATATAGCTGGCGGTGGGGAGCAGAAAGGCCAGCTTTTTCTCCTTGCCTTTGGCCGGTTTGACGACAAACGGAATATAGTCCTCCTCGCTGCCCGAACGCAGCCGGGCGGCGTACAGGCCGCTCTTGAGCTCGGCTGGAACGGTCAGCGAAAAATCGACCTCCCAGCCGGCGTCATATACGTCGTCATCGTGGAAATGGATCGCCCCATACTGTTCCGGCGCCTGTTTCCAGTCCATGCTCTGACCGCTCCAGTTATAGCCTTTCATGCCCCGCGCCGGCATATTGACGGTCTCACCGTGCAGCCGATTGGGAGACACATCGGTCACCGTGGTCGCCCTGATATCCTGGGAAAAATCCCACGCTCCAACCACGCTTTCCTGGAGATGGGCCGGGACGCCGCTCTTCAGCCGTTCCATCTCAGACCGATCCAGGACGCGGTTGGCCAGGCGCGGGCTGTCGATTTTGCCGTTGAATTTCTGGTCAAGCCTGCCCTGACCCGAACCCGTCCGTAGCGCGCCGAACATCAGGGCAGACTGATTGGAACCCAGACGTTCGAGGTGCGTTTTTCTCCGGACGCGGGCCGCGTCAGAGACCGTGGGATAATCAATCTGGGGTTCTTGATACAGGGTGATCCGTCCGGTCTCCGCGTCATAGCTCGCCGCCACAAAATACCATTGTCGAGCGAGGAGATTTTTGTTGGTGCTCACGACCTCGACAGTGCCCTTTCCGTCGCCCAGTTGCAGGGCCAACCGCCCGGCCTGAATCACCAACGCAAAGCCCGAGCGCCGCCGGTCCTGCCACTTCGACACAATGGCTTGGGTGCCCCTGTCCGGTGTGGTCGGCCACAGCATGGCCTGGATGGTAAAGCTCTTGAGGCCTTGCAGCAGCGGACTGTTTGGGATGCTCACATACGAGCCGGATTCGATCGTCTGGGAGCGGCCCTTATACGACGTATTGGCCGGCGTTTGCACAACGTGTTCTCTGATCCCCGGCCCGTCAGGATTCAGGTCGCCACAGACCAGACGAACGATGTCGGCCCGATAGCGGGGTCGTTCGCAGTTCACCATGAACCGAATGGTTTCGCCGGGACGCACGCTGATTTTGTCGGCATAGCCGGTAATTTTCATAGGTTTTCCTTATTGCTCATGGGCTTCCGCGCGATCAGTTCTGCTCTCCGGTATGCAGCTCCCAACGCCGCCGAAATATCTCCCGCTCCGCATCTTCAACTGAGGTGAAGACCTGATCCTTGAAAATTCTGACCGGCTCGCCCCGTTCGCCAGTGAGCTGACCGAGCGTCCATTCCTTATGGGGTTTGGTGCAGATGAGCACATATTTATCCCGAACCGGTTGGCCGCGAATGACGTTCAGCACACGCTGTAAAGCGGGACTGTGGTGGCCAATCGGCTTGGCGTTGAATTCCTCGACTATGTCCCGGTCGTCCGCACTGATCTTATAGACCGTATGCATGCGCCCCCTCCTTTGGCTGGCAGGTCAATCCAGACGGAGACTAGCACACCGCTCTGTCACAAGTCGAGAATTACGCAGCATCCCGCCGGGAGACCTAGACCCTGCCGCCCGCATTTGAAAAAATACGGTCGCCCACGGAACAGTCAGGAGGAAAGCATGAAAGCAGCCATCCTATACGAAGTTGATACTCCCCTCAAAGTTGAAGACGTTGATCTGGACAGTCCCAAGAGCGGAGAGGTGCGGGTCAGGATCGTTGCCAATGGGGTGTGTCATAGTGACTACTCGATTATTCATGGCGTCTTGCGCAGCCCGCTGCCCATGGTCCCCGGCCATGAGGGCGCGGGCATTGTCGAAGAGGTCGGGTCGAATGTCTTTTTGGTCAAGCCGGGTGACCATGTGGTCCTGTCGCTCGCCCCGTATTGCGGCCACTGTTATTACTGCGCCATCGGCAAGCAGAATCTGTGCGTCAATATGTTTCAGACCATGGTGAAGGCGGCCATGATTGACGGGACGTGTCGCCTCAAGAAGAACGGCAAAGACATTCACCACATGGCCGGTATCTCCAGCTTTGCCGAACAGGCCGTGGTTGCCGAACAGGCCTGTATCAAGGTGCCGGACGATGTGCCGCTTGACGTGGTGTGCTTGATCGGCTGTGGCGTCATGACGGGTGTGGGCGCGGCCATGAATACGGCCCAGGTTGAGCCGGGCAGCAGCGCGGTGGTGATCGGCTGCGGCGGCGTCGGGCTCAACGTCATCCAGGGCTGTGTGCTCGCCGGCGCCAGTACCATTATTGGAGTGGACTTACTAGACAATAAATTAGACTACGCCCTCCAGTTTGGCGCCACTCATACCATCAATCCGAGTCGGGACGACCTGGTCCGATCGGTGCGCAAGCTGACCGGGGGCCGGGGCGCGGATTACGCCTTTGAGGTCATCGGCCTGTCCAGCACGGTGGAGCAAGCCTACGCCTGTACCCGCCAGGCCGGAACGACGATTGTGGTTGGCGCGGGGTCGCGGCGAGACACGGTCTCCATTCCGATGGCGACCTTTTTGACCGAGAAGATCATCAAGGGCTCGGGCTATGGTTCGGCCCGTCCTCATATCGACATGCCCCGACTGGTCGAGCACTACCGGAACGGCCGACTGAAACTGGACGAAATGATTACCCGGACCTATGCGCTGGAGGAAGTGAACGCAGCCATGACCGCGCTTGAGCAGGGCGAAGTAGCGCGGAGCGTCGTGGTCATGTAAGCTCCGCTTCTAGCGCTTCGTGTTTATGAGTTTGCCGTGAGCGCACGCCGGACGGCCTCCGGCTCGCGGTCAATCACCAGCAGAAACGCTCGCGAGGCCCCTGACGGCGCTCGTCTGCCCTGTTCCCAATCCTGCACCGTGCGGACGCTTACCCCAAAATATGAGGCAAATTCCGACTGGCTCATCTCCGCCTTCCGCCGGATGCGGCGAACATTGATCTCTTTCGGAATATGCACGGTGCAGTCGTGCTCCTTCTCCCCTTGGGCAAAGGCCAATGCCTGCCGGGCACTGCGGATCATCCGTTCTCCTGCTTTCGACATCTTAGCGGCTCCTTTTCCGACTCTCATACGGCAATGCCGTATGAGAGTCAACAGAAGATCAGGTTGAGTGGATGAGGTGGTCGACTTGGGGCCGGGTGGTGCCGTAGGCATCGGTCCCGGAGAAGTTGAGTCGGACTGAAGCTCATGATCGGCCTTAGCCTGTTGACATAGGGGAGAGGCGGAACGTCGATACCACGGCGTCTCGCGCTGACTCGCCTTAGGATATCTCTTCGTGTATGATTGCGCCCTCGTTCCCACCCCCGCGCTTCCCGTAAAGAGTCGTACTTTGAGCCCGTGGGGTGAGAGAGCGGGAATAGAATAGACGAGGAGACTGAGACCATGAGCGCAGTGCAGGTTGACCCATCCATTTCCAAGAGGCCGATTGAAACGAATGCCAAGGACCAGACGACCGTCTGTGTGCTGTGCAGCCACAACTGCGGCCTGACAGTCGATATCAACGCGGGGCATATCGAAAACATCCGGGCCGATGCCTCCAACCCGATCTCGCACGGCTATATCTGTAATAAAGGCTTCAGCGTTGACCATTACGTCAACCATGCCCAGCGGCTCAGCCATCCGCTCAAGCGCAAGCCGGACGGCGGGTTTGAACAGGTGAGCTGGGAGCAGGCAATTGCCGAAATAGCCGAGCGGCTCAGCACGATTATTGCTCAACATTCCCCGCGGGCCTGTGGTCTGGTCGGCATCGGTGGCCAAGCCAACCACCTGGATGCGCCGTATGGCGTTACGTTTCTCTCCTTGATGAAATCTCGCCGCTTTTTCAATTCGCTGGCCCAAGAGAAAAGCCAGCACTGGTTGATCGAAAAATGGATGCTGGACAGCTCGTCCGGCACCACGCTGCATCCCGACCATGACCAGGCCGACTTTCTGCTGGTCATGGGCACCAATCCCCACATCAGCAATCGGGGCCATAATCCCACCGACGCGCTGAAAAGTCTGGCCCGCAACGAAAACCGGACTATGGTCGTGGTGGACCCGCGCATTACCGAAACCAGCCGTCAGGCCAACCGTCACCTCAGAGTTCGGCCCGGTACGGATGTCTATCTGCTCCTGGCCCTGGCCAAGGTCATTATTGAACAAGACCTTGGAGACGCCGAGTTTATCGCTAACAAAACGCTCGGCTACGAAGAACTCAAAACCCAACTGACGGATATCGATATCGCCGACATGGCCCAGCGCTGCGGCCTTGAGGTCGCCGATGTCGTGGCCACGGCCACGGAATACGCCAGCGCCAAGACGGCGGCGTTGTTGTGGGACCTCGGGGTCGAGATGACGCTGTTCTCAACCCTGAACTCCTATCTGATTCATCTGCTGATTGCCCTGACCGGCAATATGGGTCGTCGGGGCGGCAATGTCTTTACCTCGAATTTGAACCCGCCAACGCATGACTCTCGGCGTCACGCTGAGCCCGAACGTGCTCTGGCTTCCGGCATTAGCGCGATCTCGGCCTTGACCCGGCTAGGTATATTCTCGCCGGTGCTGGTGCCCGAAGAAATCCTGCACGACCATCCCGAACGGCTGCGGGCGCTGATTGTGGAAGGCTCCAACCCGCTCTTATCTTTTCCCGACACCCAGCGCTGGCTGGAGGCGCGCGCACAGCTCGACCTGCTGGTAGTGATCGAACCGACCATGACCGAGACGGCCCTGGTGGCCGACTATATTCTGCCAACCCCAACCGGTTACGAAAAATGGGAGATGGCCAGCTTCCCGCGTGGCTATCCGCGCGTTCAGACGCAGTTGCGCCCGCCCATCCTGCCCGCGCCGGGGGAAGCCCTGCCCGAAGGCGAAATCTATAATCGTCTCGCCGAGGCCATGGGCCTGGTTCCCGAGCCGCCCCAGGAACTCTATGAGCTGGCGAAAGACGCACACGAACCCGCGGGGGCCGCGGCCTATCTGAAGACGCTCCAGGCCGCGTCAAAGGCAGCAAAGTTCTCGGCTCCCCTCTATTGGGCCTACCGTACCCTGGGGCCGCAGCTCGATTCGCCGGTTCTCTCCAGCGTCTGGTTCCAGGCCGTGATGAATGGGGCTGTCCGCAAAGACGCGGTGGTGCGCGTTCTTGGGCCGGAATGGCAGGACAAGGATGCCTTTGCCGTCGGCATTGAGCTGTTCCGGCGTCTCCTGGCCCATCCCGAGGGAATCGAGGTGGCCGAGCTTGACGTAGAAGCCAACCTTGACGAACGGATTGGTTTTGAGGATGGAAAAATCCGTCTCATGCCCGAAGAAATCGCGGCTGAGCTTGGCCGCGCCGTCTCAACCAGACCGGCTGAAGACCCGGACTATCCTTTTGTGTTGGCCTCCGGCCTGCGGACCCGCTGGACCGCCAACACCATTCAGCGCGACCCGAGCTGGCGCAAGGGCCGCGGCCCCCACTGCGCGTTAAACCTCTCTCCCGGGGATGCCCAACGCATGGGGGTGATTGATGGCGACAGGATTCGGCTCCGTACTCGGCGGGGACAGGTCGAACTACCAGCCGTTGTGGACAAAAAGCTGATGGAGGGTCATGTCTGGATGCCGAACGGTTTCGGCATGATCTACCCGACTGAGGGCGATGGCGTGAACACGGACCTGAACGGCATTAATATGAACGCCTACACGGACACGGCCGCCCGCGACCCCTTTACCGGCTGCCCCTATCATCGCTTTGTGCCGTGTCAGCTTGAACGAGTGTAAGATTCGGCAGCATAGCTCATATCATCCACAGACGAAGGGGAGGTCCTTATGGCTACGCAAGCTGAGACCCGGCCGCCGGTTGCCATTGGCCATGTTACGCTGCGGGTGACCGATGTCCCACAGGCAACTGAGTATTTGGTCTCATTGGGGCTGCGCTTTATTCATCAATCGGAAACATTTGCCGTATTGGAGCTGCGGGGCGGGACCCATTTAGTTTTGCGGCCAGCCGACAAACCCATCCCACCAAAGACAAAAGCTCCCTTTGATCTCATGGTCGACGACGTAGTCGCCACGCGGCAGGAGTATATCAACCAGGGCCTACAGCCGTCGGAAATCGAATCGGGCACTATCCACCGCTGGTTTACGCTCGTCGGACCGGACGCCTACGAGCTGACCATCACTTCATCGCACGCGGGAAAACGGGCCGTGTGAATCAAGCCTGATGATTGAGGCGGATCTCTTGGATCAGCGATTCCGGTCGGTCTCTCAAGTGATGTAACGACGTATCCATGAGCACCACCCAAGCAAACGATCTTCCGAGCATTGCCGGCATCCTCACGCCGGTTGTCACACGTTTCCCGCTTCAGCAGCAGAAAATACTTATCGCCTGGGCTGAACGCCAGGCCGCAAGGATGTATAGAAGGTGGGCTGAACAGGTCAGTGACCAGGAACGAGAAGGTTTTCTCAGGTGCGCGGCGCGAGAAAAGGATATTGCCAGCCGAATCGAAGCGCTCGATCCTGACGCGCAAAAAATCCAGCAGCAATTCCTGGCTGAGCTGCCCAACCTTGAAGCCCAGGTCCTGTCGGTCTACGCAGATCGTTCTCTTGAAGAGCAGTGGGAGATCCAGCGCCGGGGCGAGCGGGCCGGGAAAAAAACCTGGGAGACCTTTGCCGCTGTGGAGGATGATGCTCAGGTCAAGGCTGTGCTGCTGGCCTGTGCCGCACTGGAAGACGAAAACGCGAGCTTTTTACATGGTGTCCTGGAGGAGCGGGGAGGGCGCTAGGGGCTGGTCTCACTCTATATCGACCTCGTCCGCATGAAAATGCGGCATGTCCAGCACGCCGCGCTCCTTGATAAAATCCCAAAAGGTATCCGGATGTTGCTGCATGCCTTCATAATAGTGGTCAAGCGGCTGGGCATACTCGTACAGACGCCGCAGTTGGGTAACCGCATGCGGATGGTAGTCCACCCGCAGGTCAACTTTGGGGTAGGGGTTTTTCCCGTCGGCAACAAAAATGGCGCATGACAGCTCGCCCCAATGCTGGCCCGTTCGGGCATCGCCCTGCCCGCCCGCATCCCGGCCGGCTTCAAGGGCGCGGATAATCCGCTCGCCCAAGGGCAGGCCCGCACTCTCTCGCATTGAAGCCGCCATGCCCTCAACGGTTTTGCTGCTGGTCAGGGCATTCCCGGACACGGCCCACTGGCCTTCCACAATATGGCCGGCGTACTCAAACGCCTTGTCGCCGGTATGCACCCAGAGGTCGCCGGCCACGGTGAGCACACTATACTGGCGATAGCCGAAATGCGGGTCCGTTTTCGGCAGCTCTGCCTTGAGCCGTTCCAGGCTAGAGCCCCGCTCAAGCAGCCGAAACGTATCGTACGCCAGTTGACGATTGGCATACGAATGGGGGAGGACTATGGCCCCGCTCTTCTGGAAGATTGGCAGCAGGCCGTGTACGACCGGGCTCACACGACCGGCATTCACTGAAAAAGTTGCCAGTCCGGCGCCGATGGCTCCGGTTTCCGGACATTTCCCGATGACGGCAAAGGTCATGTCTGTCTCCTCTCGCTCTTCTCGATTAACTGATTGAGGTGGTTCGCAGACCGATCCTAGTCCCTTTTTCCAGGCGGTAACAGATGCCTGCTTCATTGCCGAGGGATGCTGTGCTACAGATCACAACACAAACGGACTCTGGAGGGGTGGCCATGACTCGGAAGACTCCGCGACTACTCGTCTTTCAACATCTCAACGTCGAACACCCCGGCGTATTCCGAGATTTCATGCGGGAAGACGGGATCGAATGGCAGGCGGTCGAACTCGACCGGGGCGAGTCCATCCCCGACTTGAGCGACTACGACGGGCTGTGGGTGATGGGTGGGCCCATGGATGTCTGGGAAGAGGAACAATACCCTTGGTTGAAGGCGGAGAAAGCGGCCATCCGCGAGGCCGTCGTAGACCGGCAGATGCCTTTTCTGGGGGTCTGCCTCGGCCACCAACTGCTGGCAGATGCGCTCGGCGGCAGGGTGGGGCCGGCCGCTGCCCCGGAGGTTGGCATATATGAAGTCGAGAAAACCTCGGACGGTGAAAAGAGTCAGTTTCTGCTGGGTCTGCCCGGCACGATGAAATGCCTCCAGTGGCACGCTGCCGAAGTGCAGCAGCCTCCCGCCGGCGCGTCTGTCCTGGCGACGAATGCCGCGTGTGCCATCCAGGGCCTGTCGTTTGGTGAGAAAGCGCTCAGCACCCAGTATCATACGGAAATATCTGCTGTGACGGTCACCGAATGGGCCAGCATTCCCACCTATCGCGCCGCGCTGGAAAAACTACTCGGTCCAGATGCGCTGTCCCGGTTTGAAGCCGAGACCAGTCGGCATCTCGCGCTCCTGAACCAATCTGCTCGTCGCCTGTTTGATAACTGGAAAACAATGGCGTTCGGGGCCTGGGAGTAGGGTGATGAGGTGAAGCGGGATTAACTGGCGAAGTCATTGGCCCAGCCCAGCGCATCTCACGTGAAGAAGCGCTCAGGATTTTTACCAATAACGGAGCGCATGCCTTGTGGATGGAACATGAGCTCGGCTCCATAGAGGTTGGCAAACTTGCTGACTGCGTGGTGCTTTCTGACAATCCACTCACCGGTAAACGCGATGCCATCCGAGATATCCAGGTGGAGCTCACCATAGTAGGCGGGAAGGTCGTCCACGGAGAGCGCTTTTAGACATCTAAAAACGCGAAGATGCTGTCCCTGATTGTGCGGTCGTTCAATATCTGAGAATGTGCGGCCCGACTGTGACGTTCGGTCACTGCTGCCAGCGCGTGTGTAAAGGCCGAAGGCAGTTGGGCCGACTGAACATTGACCGTCTCATCCCCATCTTCAAACAGGGCTCGGTAGGGCTGGTATGGCAGATGTTTGGCAAACTCGTCCCTGTGGAAGAGTAAAGCCGGAGTGGGCTCGGCGTCGAGCAGCACCGCCCGCGCAAGCGTCGGGTGTGACCTGGCAAAGACGTATAGCATCTGCGTTGACAGTTGCAGTGAGCGGCTGAGCGGGGCGTGAAGACATTCATACAGTTGCCTGCCTGTGTGTAACGCGGCTGCCACCAGCGCCTCTCTCTTTTGCCTGGTATGTTCCGACACGCGCGTGGCCGTATCCAGGAAACCCCAGCCATAACGTTTCCACAGAGCGCTTTCATACAGCGTATGGGGTAGGGGAGTGAGATTGCCGTCGAGCAGAACCGGCGCATACGTGGGCAGCAACTCATAGACTGATGGAAAAGTCGCAAAAGTCTGGGCCTTCATCAGTGTGGTGTTGAGGCCAAAGCGAGCGCCGTGTTGCAGATTATGTAGGGCGGTCATGGAGCCTTTGAAGGGCACGGTCGCGAGTACGACCTTGTCTATATGGCTTGCCCCTTCCCAGGTTTCGACGGCTTCTTCGGGAGCCTGGGGACCATAGCGCAAGTAATAGCTCGCGATGAGCCCGCCCATACTATGGGCGGCAATGGCAATTGACGCAGCGCCCTGGTGTTTCAGTTCGGAGACCAGACGGGCCAGTTTTTGCACCGCCGTAAAATAGTCCTCGCGCCAATCGTAGGCGAAGAGGTGGAGACGGGGAGACGACCCGTGTGTCCCGAGTCTGGCTCGGAGTGTGCCGAGAAATTCGGCGTACACATCCTTGGCATAGATGCCGGGTATTACGGGAATGCGGTCCAAGACGGTACCGGGAACGAGTACTCTTTCTCCCGCTACCCCAAAGCCGGTGCGGGCGGCTGTCTTTGAACCGAACAGGGCCTGCTATGCCGAGAGCCAGACGATTTTCCGGTCACTTGTTTGGACGAGTCGCGTTCCGTAAAAACCTGGGATAAAGATGAGGTGCTGCATAGCCGGATTGCCCGTTGTGTGAGCGGCCTTCGGGCCGTGATACTACGTGGTGGTGGGGCGAGAGCCAAGCGCCAGAAGGCAGCAGCAAAAATATCTATGCCAGTTATTGACGTCTGGAGCGTGTTTATTGATCTGGGTTGTGTCTCGGTCCTGCTCTTAATCGGATTCGCAATTCGGACTGCGTCCGTGTGGGCGCAGCGGCTGTTTCTTCCGGCCAGCGTGATTGCCGGGTGTGGTGGCTTGGCGTGTGGACCAAACGGGCTGGATATCCTGCCGTTTTCGATCTTGTTACCACAATACCCCAGCGTCTTGATCACGCTGGTGTTTGCCGCTTTGCCGTACACCTCCCGGTCTGTCAGCGGGGAGACCGGGTCACGGCGGGCTGCCGAGCTTGGGTCGTATTCGGCCGCCATCGTCCTGCTGCAATGGGGGCTGGGCGTTCTATTCAGTCTGACCGTGCTGTCCTTCGTCTGGCCGGATTTGCCGCGCGGCTTCGGAACCATACTCGCCAGCGGGTTTGTGGGCGGACACGGCACGGCTGCGGCGCTGGGCGCGACCTTTAACGGCCTGGGTGAGCAAAGCTGGTCCGAGGCCGGTGCCTTAGCCATGACCTCGGCCACCGTCGGCATTCTGATCGCGGTGGTCGGCGGTATGCTGTGGGTGCAGTGGGCGGCTCGAAATGGCACGACCCGGTTTCTGGTCCGCTTTGACGATCTGCCCGACGAGTTTCGTACCGGTCGCGTTCCCGGCACCCGGCGGCGCCCGCTCGGCTACGAAACCCTCTCGCCCCTGGCGCTCGACCCGTTGATTTTCCATGTCGCGCTCGTTGTCACGGCGGCTTTTGGCGGTTACCTGCTGACCGGTCTGGGCAGCGTGTATCTGGGGGCTTACCGTCCGCCGAGCTTCTGTCTGGCATTCGTGTGCGGCTTTGGTCTCAAATGGCTGAGCACCTACCTGCGGTTCACAGACACGGTTGACCGCACGATCATGCAGCGGCTGAGCGGTGCGCTCACCGACGTGCTGGTCGTGTGCGGCATCGCGGCGGTCAGTCTTGAGGTCGTGGCCCGCCACGCGCTACCGCTGCTGGTGCTGTTTATCTTTGGTCTGGCGCTGTGCTGGGCGGTGTTCTATGTTGGCGGCCCACGCATCTTCCGTGACCTCTGGTTTGAAAAAGCGCTGTTCACCTGGGGTTGGGTGACCGGCGTGATGGCCATCGCCCTGGCGCTGCTGCGCGTAGTCGACCCGCGCGACGAGTCAGAGATTCTGGACCCGTTCGCCCGCGCCTACCTGTTCGTGGCGCTGCTGGAAGTCGGTCTAGTGTCATTTGCACCGCTGTTGATTGCGCAGGGCTTTGCCTGGAGCTTCGTCGGCGCGACCGTCCTCGCCGGCTTCGCCGCCCTGCTGTGGGGCGGGATACGAAATATGGAGGGTAAGATGTGAGCTAACGTCCCGTTCGCTTGTACACGAAGCAATCTACCAATGCGGCCCGCATTAACCAGATATCACGTTCGTGTGAACTCTCAGGCTCCGGCTCGTTGAACCAGAGACTCTCGTAAAGTTCCCCCAGGAGGAGCTGATAGTTTTTGGGATGGCCTAACGTGGTTGGTGCAAGACTGAAAATCTTCGCCAACCCCTCTTGGGATGCTCCCTTCAAGGAGACAATGGAATCTAATGAAACGCGAGTGTCGGCCACCCAATAGCTGCTCTCACGCTGCTCGACATAAACAGTATGCATCTATTTGTTCCTTGTAGCGTCGGGGCAATCTTTACCCCTGCTGGCTCGCCTCGGCTCAGTACAACCCGAGATAATTCTCTACTTCCCACTGCGAGACGGAATCGTGATAGCGCTTCCACTCGTCGCGCTTCACCTGGATATAATACTCGGCATACTCGCGTCCGAACGCTTCTTTGATGACCTCGTCCTGCTCAAGCTCATCAAGCGCCTCGCTCAAGTTCGTTGGCAGAAAGCCAATTCCCTCGGCTTTCAGCTCCGCTTCCGGGACCTCATATAAATTGCGGTCGTTACGACTCCCGGCTTCCATCCTGTGCTCTATGCCGTCGAGGCCGGCGGCCAGCATGACGGTGGGTGCCAAGTAAGGATTGGCCGCGCCGTCCACGGTCCGATTTTCAATCCGGCCTGGGCCGGGAATCCGAATCATCTGGGTGCGGTTTGACGCCCCATAGGTCACGTAGACCGGGGCCCAGGTTGCCCCCGAGAGGGGGGCGCCGCGAATCAACCGTTTATAGGAGTTCACGATGGGGGCGGTCACCGCAGCGATAGCCCGAGCGTGGTGCTTGAGGCCGCCGATGAAGTGATAGGCCAGCTCGGACAGGCCGTTTTCGTCCGACTCGTCGAGAAACAGATTGACCTCGCCCTCAGCGTTCCACAGGCTGGTGTGAAAATGGCAGCCGTTGCCGGTCAGGTGCGAAAACGGTTTGGGCATGAAAGTAGCGATACTGCCCCGCTCCTCGGCCAGGGTGCGGACCATCCAGCGAAAGAAGGTGTGCCGGTCCGCGGTGGCCAGGCAGTCGGAGTAGGTCCAGTTGATCTCGAACTGACAGTTGGCGTCCTCGTGATCGTTGGCGTACGGATCCCAGCCCAGCCCCTGCATATAGCTCAGCAGGGTGGTGGTGAAATCCAGGTTGCGGTTCAGGGCGCGCAGGTCGTAACAGGGTTTGCTCAGCGTGTCCAGGGCATCAAACGGCTCAAAGCCGCCCTGCTCGGTACGCCGGGTGAGAATAAACTCCGGCTCGACCCCGGTTTTGAAGGTATATCCCTTGTCGTGGGCCGTGGCTAATTGACGCTGCAAAATCGTGCGGGGACAGTAGGGCCAGGGCTGGTCATCAACGGTGATATCACTCGCGACCCAGGCCACGTTGGTGCGCCAGGGTAAAATGGCGAGGCTGTTGAAATCCGGCATGGCCAGCATATCGGTATCGTGCGGGCCCTGGCCCATATTGCCCGCGGCAAATCCGGCAAAGCCGGCGCTGCCCTCGGCCATGTCGTTGAGGTGAACGGCCGGCACCACTTTGGCCTTGGGCGCTCCGCTCATCTCCACAAAGGAGCACAGAAAGAACTCGATGCCATTGTCCTGAACAATTTTTTCCACGTCTTGCACTGTTGCCATGAGTTCCTCCTTATTGTGTCGAACGTTCGCTGCCTAATGCGACACGGCGGCCGCGGCCTTCTCTCCTACTAAGCGATCTTCGTAAAACCGGGACAGCGCAAACGGCTCAATCAATGTGGGCGTTTTCCGTGTCACAATCAGCTCGGCTACCGTTTTTCCGCCGGCAGGGCCGGCTTTGAAACCATAGGTTCCCCAACCGACGTTAACGATAAACCCTTTGACCTCCGGCACGGTGCTGATGATCGGGCTGAAGTCGGGTGTCATATCACAGATGCCGCTCCACTGACGTAAAACCCGAGCTTCTTCCAATATCGGAAACAGATCCAGGGCATGGGCGGCCATCATCTCCAGGGTGGGGAGCGTGGAGGCGCTGTTGTACGAGGCGTAGGGGTCGATCTCCGCGCCGATAACCACCTCTCCCCGGTCGGTCTGGTTCACATATACGTGCAGCGTAGCCGACACGATGACCTTGTCCAGAAAGGGCTTTAAGGGCTCGGTAACGCAGGCCTGGAGCGGATGGGAGACTATGGGTAAGTCCACATCCACCATCCGCGCAATGGTCGAACACCAGCCCGAGGTGGCGTTGACGACGGTATTGGTCGCAATGCGACCACGACTGGTATGGACCGCGGTGACCTGACCGTTGTCGGTGTCTATGGCGTGGACTTCCGTATGCGGATGAATTGCTATGCCCATCCGGTCCGCGCCGCGCGCATAGCCCCAGACCACTGCATCGTGCCGAATGATGCCGCCCGGGGGATGGTAGAGCGCCGCCTGGATGGGGGCATGGGCCGCTTTGCTGACATCCATGGCCGGCACAAGACTCTTGATCTCCTCGGGGAAAATGAGCCGGCTGTTGACGCCAAGCAGGGCATTGGCCTCGGCCCGGACACGCAAACCGTCGACACCGGTGTCTGTATGCGCCAGCGTCAGATGGCCAACCTGGGAAAAAAGAACGTTAAAGTCGACTTCTTGAGACAATTCCTGATACAGCCGCAGGCTCTCATCATAAAACGGAATGGCTTCGGCTGTGCGATAATTTGCGCGCAGAATAGCCGTATTGCGTCCGCTATTGCCCCCGCCGAGATAGCCGCGGTCGAGTACCGCTACGTTTTTTATGCCCTGTTTGCCGAGGTAATAGGCGGTAGCCAGGCCATGCACCCCGGCCCCGATAATCACCACATCATAGCGATCTTTCAGCTCATGCCGGCGCCACATCCGTTGGGTGCGAAAGAGCTGCAACATGTCTCATCCTTGTGCGTGTAACTGGCGCTGGGCGGTCAGGCCAAACGGGCGTGCGCCAAACTCCTGGCCCGCGCCCAGCAGGGCGTCCCACAGGTAGGCGCCAAACTCTCGTCCGCAATAAACTTGATAAGCCAGATGCGCCTGGATGTCTGCGCGCAGGACCAGGGCATGGATGCTCACCAGGCTGCCCTGTGCGCAGGACAAATCCGGGAACTGGGCTGGCCTGAGGTCCAGGGCGGTGAGTTTCCGCAACAGGTCCCGGCTGTGCGGGCCGGCGAGCTGTATGGCGGTAAAGTTCGAGGTGACGTCGGTCAAGTGGATGCAGGCTGAAGCATCTGTCTGTTGCGTCACCGATTCAACGCGGGCCTGGACTGCGCTGGCCGTTCCGGGTGGCGAAATGAGCCGGGCGTGGTTCCTGGCCAGGGAACACAGCAGCCCGCCCGTCTGTGCGTCGAGGTCGAGGGCTTGGGCAGGGACGCGAACGATACGCCCGACCGGGACGGTCTCAAGCGACAGCCCAAGCGAGAGGCCAAGTGAGAGCTTTTGTCCGAGCGCGGCGAACACGTCCTTGCCTTGAATATCGAGCTTGGCCAGCGGACTGATATCGCTGAGCCCGACCTGTTCCCGGATCGCCTGTACTTCGGCGTCAACCGAGCCGTAGGAGTTGGCACACTGCCAGCCATGGTCTTCGATCAGGCTGGCCTCAGCCAGATGAAAGGCATGCAGCGCCGAACGTCGGATGAGGGGTATCGCTGCCATAGCCTAGCTTCTGAGGCGCTCGCCTTGAGGATCGTAGAAGGCATTGTCAACGATATCGGCCTGGGCAATTGTTCCGTTGATGCGAATCTGCAACGGGCTCGTGCTGCTCGCCACCTCAACCGGCACCCAGGCGAGGCCGACGCACTTCCCGGCAGTCGGGCTGAAGGCCGCGCTGGCGACCCTGCCGGCCGGTTGTCCGTTCACCACGACCGCTTGACCGCCTTCCGCCATACCGGAGTCGCGCAGCGCAAAGCCAACCAGTTTGTGACGCGGGCCACGTTCCTGAATGGCCTGGAGGCCGCGCTTGCCGATAAAGTCGTCCTTATTGAATTTGACCACCCATTCCATGTCGGCTTCCAGGGGATTGGACAGCGCGTCCGTATCCTGGCCGACAATGACATGTTTTTTCTCCAAACGTAAAATACGCTGCGCCCCAACGCCAAACGGGATAATCTGAAACCCTGCCCCGGCCGCCATAATGGCGTCCCAGACCTGCTCCCCGTATTCAGCCGGAACATGAATTTCCCAGCCGGTCTCTCCGACAAAGCCGATACGCAGCAGCAGCGCCGGCACCCCGGCCACTGTGGCACGCCGGCAGGCCATATAGGGAAAGGCTTCCGAGGACAGGTCAATATCCGTAAGCTGGCTGAAGACCTGTCTGGCCTGCGGTCCGGCGATATTCATGGCCGCCAGCCCACCGGTCATATTGGTCACATGCGCGCACAGGTCTGTGCCGGCCGTCCACCATTTGAGCCATTGTTCGACGAATTCGACATTGCCGGTTGTGGTCGTCAAAAAGAAATGGTCGTCGGCCAGGCGTGAAACCGTGCCATCATCAATAATGATCCCACTGTCGTCGCACATCACCCCATACCGGATGCGTCCGACCCGGAGCGTCGAAAAGGTATGCGTGTAGACTTTATCCAGCAGGCGCGCGGCGTCTTTGCCCCTGACCTCCAGTTTGCCCAGGGTGCTGACGTCGATGAGGCCGACCCGTTCGCGGACTGCCCGATGTTCCTCGCTCGGCGTGGTATACGCATACGGTCGCTTCCAACTGCCCAGCAGCATCATCTCCGCTCCAAGCGCGATATGGCGATGATGCAGGGGCGTATGCTTTTCCGGCTGATGCTTGCGTCCGGCCAGCACGCCGAGGGGAACCGGCGTCACGGGCGGACGGGCCGTGGTCGTCCGTATCGCCGCTGGCTCTGAGCCGGCGTATCGGGCACAGAGCCGCGCCGACGAAGTCGCGCACATGCGACCCTGACACGGCCCCATTGAAAACGTGCTATAGCGTTTGAGGGTTTCGACCTCGTCAAAGCCCTCGGCGACACCCTGGGCCAGGTCCTTATGGGTAATGTCTTCGCAGACGCACACAAACTGCTTTTTGTTGGCCCAGACATGGCTGAGCTGAGGGTAGGGTTCATAGCGGTGCCGATACTCCTGCTCCAGGGTATCGCACTCGTGTTGTAAGGCCTGAATAAGAGAAGCAGGTGCAGACGTTTCTGAAGCGCGCAGACTGTGGGCGGCCCGGAGCCCGGCCAAGCGTCCCTGGACAAGCGTCGCTGGCAAATGATGAATGCCGGTCACATCGCCCGCACAGAATACCTGGGGAGGGAGCTGCTGCGGAACGGTCTGCCCCAGCGCTTCGTCGTAGCGCAGTTCACCCCCACTCTGCGCCACCAGAGCGGCCGCCGGAGCCTGGTCGGTCGAAAGACAAATCAAGTCGCACGGAATAAAACGGCCGGCATGCGGAAAAGGCCGGTGCTGGGCATCAAGGGGAACAACCAGGGCTCCCTTAACGTGACTTGTCCCGCGAGCTGCCTGGATAGCGTAGGAGGTAAGCATCTCGACACCGCTCCGTTGAAGCTGTTGTACGGAATCCTGAGCGTCCGGCAGCCTATAGCGAGAGTCCACAACCGCCGCGACCCGAATGCCGGCATTGAGCAACTCAGCGGCAAGCGTCCAACCCGTCTCATCATGACAAACAACAGCGGCTCGGGTACCGGGCTGCACTCCATACAGGTGCAGCAGTCGCCGTACGCCGCTGCCGAGCATGACACCGGGAAGATCGTTGTTTTCAAAAACGGCGGGATAGTCGTGGCTCCCGGTAGCAACAATCACGCGCTGGGTGCGCAGATGGATCAGCCGCTTGGCCTGCATTACGCCCAGCAGCCCGCCTTCATAGCCGCCAAAGACGGTCGCGGACGACAGAATATCAATGTTCGGCTGAGACGTGACTTGCTCCCGTAATGACTGGGCCAGTACGAACCCGGTTGCGCCACTCCGCTCGCCGATGTCATCGTAGGTCCTGGTCTGAAACCGCAAGTGACCCCCGAGTTCTGGCTGGTCGTCAATCAGCGTCACCTGGCAGCCGAGGCGGGCTGCTTCGTACGCCGCCGTCAAACCGGCCGGTCCGCCGCCAATAACCGTAATATCGGTGTAGCGATACTGGTGATCATAGCCGCCTTTTGGCTTTGCCTGGGTCTCGATTTCTCCCAAGCCGGCGACCCGGCGGAGAAACTTCTCTGCCAACGGCCAGAAAAAACGCGGACGGATAAAAGTCTTGTAATAGAAGCCAATCGGCAGCAGCCAATCGAAGGTATCAATAATGGACAGCAGGTCGTGCTTGAGTGAGGGCCACGCATTTTGTGGCCGGACGCGCATGCCCTGTCGGACGGGTTCGGTACAGGTTCGGACACTGGGGGTACCATCCACATTCATGAGACAGTTCGGGCACTGCCCCGCGCCGCATAACAGCCCGCGCGGGCGGTGATATTTGAAACTCCGACTGAAAGTCCGCTGGCCCGCGGCGTAGAGCGCCGCGGCAATGGTATCGCCCGCGCGGGCCTGTATGCGTTCCCCGGCAAAGGTGAAGGTCAGGGGGTGCTCGTGGTCGACGACGTGGGCCGGGTGGGGCGGGAGTCTAGTCGTGCTCATAGGTTTCTTTGACAAGGTTTGTGCGCGTGTCGCGAACGGCTAAAAACCAGCGCCGACAGCCCAACTGATGATACCACCACTCGGTCGTTTCACCGGCCTCATTTTTTCGGAGATACAGATAGCGCGCCCACTCGTGTGACGAGACCGACGCGGGCGGGCGTTGCCGAAACTCCCCGCCCGAGCGAAACTCGTACACGCTCCGCTCACCGCAGTTGGGACAGGCCAGAAGAAACGACATGGGGACTACCGTTCGGACGACGGTTTCCAGCCTGGCCCTCCGGCAAAGACCACGTTGGTGCCAGCCAAGGGAATCCCGGTGATCATGGAGGACTCAAGCGTTAAGGCGCGCAGGTCTTCAGGCTCTAAGGCATGGACATCCGACTTCCCGCAGGAGCGCGCTAACATTTGGATTTCCAGGGTTGCCGCGTTAAAAAAGTTGCCAACCCGCTCCGCACCCGCGTCGATATCCAGCCGTTTCATCAGTTCCGGGTCCTGGGTCGTAATGCCGACCGGGCAGCGTCCGGTATGACAGTGATGGCAGGCGTAGGGCTCGGCCCCGATGGCGTGATAATCGTCCACGTACAGCGGCTTGTTACAGTTCAACGCGATCAAAGCCGCGGTGCCGATATAAACGGCATCCGCGCCGAGCGCCAGCGCTTTCGCCGCGGCGGTGCCGCTGTGTATGCCGCCGGCAATAATGAGCTGGACCGTGCCGTACAGACCACATTCCTCCAGGGCGACGCGCGCTTCGCTCACCGCGGCCAGGGTTGGAATCCCGGTATGGTCAAGCAGGATGTCCGGCGAAGCACCCGTGCCGCCCTCCATCCCATCAACCACCACCACATCGGCTCCCGCCTTGGCCGCCAGCTTCACATCGTCGTAGACGCGGGCCGCGCCCATTTTGACAAAAATCGGAACCTGCCAGTCGGTTGCCTCGCGCAGTTCCTCGATTTTTGTCAGCATATCGTCTGGGCCGAGCCAGTCCGGATGACGGCACGGACTGCGCTGGTCAACACCTGGAGGGAGGTCGCGCAGCTCGGCGATTTCGTCCGAGACTTTGGACTCAAGCAGCAGCCCGCCCGTGCCGGGCTTGGCTCCCTGTCCCACCGTCAGCTCAATCGCGTTGGCCTGCCGAAGATGGTGTACATTGATGCCGTAGCGGCTGGGTAAGACTTCGTAGATCAGAATATCCGAATGCTCGCGCTCGGCGGCCAACATGCCGCCATCGCCGGTTGTCGTGGACGTTCCGGCGCGTGCCGCGGCTTTGGCCAAGGCCACTTTGGCGTTATAGGACAGTGCGCCATAACTCATCCCGGTCACCATAATAGGGATGTCGATCTCAATCGGCTTTTTGGCAAAACGAGTGCCGAGCACGGTCTTGGTCGAACATTTTTCACGGTAGCCTTCGAGCGGCACCCGGGTGAGGGTACAGGGCACAAACGTCAGGTCGTCAAAAGAGGGCAGGGGGCGGTCGCGCAAGGCGCTAAAGCCCCGAATACGATAGCGGCCCAGGTCGGCTTTGGCCTGGATGTCTTCTATGGTCTCGGGTTTCCAGGTTGTGCTGTGTCGGACAACAGAGCGCTCGCTCACAGGGCCTCCCGCCAAGTGTCAAAGTCTTTTTTGTCAAACTGCCATAAGCGTCTGCCGGAGACGACCTTTTGAAAGGACGCCGGTGCTGCAATATCGTACTGGGCTAAGGTTGTTGCCAGAAATGCCTGGTCTTGGTCCGTGACCTCCTCAATGACCGCATCGTTGCCCAGGTCCGAGATGCGGCCACCCACAAAGATACGTCCCTCATACATGGAATCACCTAGCGCTTCGGCCGTATCGCCGCAGACGATGATGGTGCCTTTTTGCAGCATGAAACCGGTCATATAGCCACTATTACCCTGCACGATCAGCGTCCCGCCCTTCATGGCAATACCGGCGCGTGAACTCGCACTCCCCCGGACCACGACCGTTCCGCCTCGAATGGACGCCGCAGCGCTATTGCCCGCGTTCTGGTTCACAATGACCGTGCCGTTCAGCATGCTTTCCGCCAAGCCCCAGCCGCAACTCCCGTGCACCTCAATACGCGGCCCGTCAATAAGCCCGCCACAATAATAGCCGACGCTTCCGGTAATGGTCAGGCTGACCGTTTGGAGGACCGCCACGCCGAGATTGTGGCGTGCCTGGGGATGATGGACGCGTATCTCGGTTTCGCCGGCCTGGATGTGGTGGCGGATTTCCTGATTGATGACTCGGGAGGTTTTGCCCGTACAGTCGATGTCTTTCACGATACGTCCTTACGAACCGACTCCATTCCCTATCGTCCAGGTCATGACGGTATTCACCCCCGGTTCCCACACCGGAAAGTCATCGCCCAGGGCGGAGCGCAGGGCTTGCTCTTCGGTGGCGATGGCGACATAGGCTGGCGTATCAGTCACCACCAGGGGTTTGAAAGCAAACGGGTCTTTGACATAGCCCAGGCTGTCTGCGGTTGCGGCCAGATAGCTGAAGGCCCCGTCAAAGTCGGTCAGCGAGGTCTGAAGTGCGTCCGCAAAGCTGACGCCCTGCGCCATACGGTCGGCGAGATACAGGCCGATAATTTCCGAGTCGTTCCCCGTGTAAAAACGATGTCCCCGCTGCTCATAGATGCGCCGCATCTTGTGGTAGTTGGTGATATGTCCGTTGTGGACGACGGCAACGTCGGCGCGGCCATGCGCCCAAAAGGGCTGAGAATGGCTGAGGTCAACGCGACTCTCGGTAGACATGCGGGTATGGCCAATGCCATGCGTGCCGACATACGACGAGACCGCGTAGGTGGATTCAAGATTTGCCGGAGAGCCGACCTGTTTGACCAGTTCAAGGCGGTTACCCAGGCTGACGACTTCGACGTTTCTATCCACCGCTTCAATGGTCCGTTCCAGAGATTCTGGATTCTCCGGAGGCGTGACGACCAAACGCAGAGACGGACCCTGGAGGTCTACCGCAGACACCGAAACGAGGCTTTTGACCCGCTCGACAACCACGTCCGCCAGGGTTTCAAACGGCCCGTGCTCGCCCAGCTTGATCCGCAGGACACAGGCGTCCGCACCCCGGTCGGCATAAACGGCAACTCCACTCGAATCCGGACCACGGCGGTCAAGGGCGGACAACATGTCAAGCAGGGTTTGCCCTACTGCTGCCTGGCGATTGCCGCTTTTGTCTAAAAATCCGACGATACCACACATAGTTGTCTTCTCGTTCGGTTTGGTGTTCAGGATAACGAGGCTTTCGATGTGTATACGGCCTACTGGCGCAGAGTGTCAAGTTTGAAAACCGCCGTGACGCCGCAGGCATATGGACGGCTCGGCCTGACGGGGAGTGAGACGCGGAATGAATGGCAAACAGGGGCTTGATGTGACGTATATGATATAATATTTGTACGTCATGAACACAAAGCTCACCTTACGGATGGATGAAAGACTCGTCGAAAAAGGAAAATTTGAGGCAGACCGTCGGGGCAAATCGGTCTCTCAGATGGTTGGCGATTTCTTTGATGCGCTAAGCCCGCCCAAGCAGCAAGACACAAAGAAGCTCCCTCCCCTGACGGCTTCGCTTGTAGGCGTGCTGAAAGGACATCGGATGAATGATTCCTCATACAGGGAACATCTTCGGAAGAAATATCTGTGAAAATACTGATCGATACAAATGTTGTGCTCGACGCTTTATTGGACCGAGAGCCGTTTGCGCAGGCTGCAGCACAAATCTTTGCTCTGACTGAGCAATCCCGACTGGAATCCTATCTATGTGCAACCACTGTCACGACTGTTGATTATCTTTTATCCCAGGCACTGGAAAAATCCGAAGCGCGCGATGCCCTAAAGCGTTTGATAGAACTCTTTGAAATTGCGCCAGTCAACCGGCCTGTGATTGAGGCTGCGCTCAGAAGCAAGATAAGGGATTTTGAAGATGCCGTGCTGGAGCAAGCGGCGTATCTGGTCGGCGCACAGTCAATAGTCAGTCGGAACGTCAAGGATTTCAAAAAGTCAATCATCAAGGTTCTCGATCCTGCGGAACTGTTGACCTCGCTCAAATTTCAGAGGCCAGCGGGCGTCTGAACGAACGGCTTGCGCTCTCCTCATTGCATGAAATTCAGCGGGCTGCCGGCGATGAGGGGTTGCAGGTTGCGGCGGTATTCCTCCGGTTTGGCCACCTCTTCAATCAGCCACTCAATATCGCGTTCGTAAAAATACGACATAAGGGTGAACAAGGTATTATAGGCATCGACATAGCGGTTACACACATACGCAACCGTTTCCGCCCCCCGGCGTTCGACTGGGGCGTAGTGAGTAATCAGGTCGGCATCGCTCATCGCCCGCTGGGTATCATCATCGACAAAGCGTCGATTCTCCTGCTCCATGTCGGTCACCAAGGCGTTCGCCTCGTGGCAGAGATCAAGCTCGACCGTGACCGGTAAGGCGATATCCAGGGCGGGCGGTTTCCGTTTGGCAAATCGCTGAAGGGCGCGCCGCGCGCCTTCGCGAATACGGGCGTGGCTCTCGCTCAGGGGAAGATGCTGGCCCTTAAAATAGCCGAGCGATTTTTTGACCTCGACATACTCGATATCGCCGAGCAGCGGACGGGCCTGCTCAATGGTTTTATCGTCGCCGGACAGCATCAGAATAGGCACACCGAAGCTGCTGACCAAAAAGCCGTTCAGGCCATACTCCCCAACCGACAGGCCGTTTATCCGCACATCCTGAAAGGCCGGAATCCAGGTGTGGCTGAGGATGCCGTCCGGCGTCCCGGCTTTTGAGTGATAGCCAATAAACAGGGCCCCATCAAAGCCGGGGTTGAAGCCTTTGAACTGGCATAAATTGCGCTTCATCCCGGACTTCAGGGTGGCCTTGCGATGCACGTCCTTGGGTCGGATATTGCACATATAGCCATGCGAGTCTGAGACCACAATGTCAGACGCACCACCTTCGATCGCACCCTGAACGGCGGCATTCACGTCCCCGGCCATGATCTGTCGAAACGTTTTATAGCCCGGCAAGCCCTGAAAGACCTCCTCCACGGTTTCCACTCCGGAGATGCCTTCCATATCCACCGAGATGAAGATTCGCATACGGCCTCCTCTTGTTTCCCTCTCCCACTGGGAGAGGGCTAGGGTGAGGGCTGTTTTAATCTCCCAAGCATCTAATCCTGCCAGGCCGCGGCCGCCTCGCGCATGGTTGTGAACCAGACACCGGGCTTGGCGTAGACGTGTTGGATAACGCTCTCCAGCCACGCCGGCTTAAAATCTCGTCCGCAGCACTGAGGATGGAGGATCGTATTCCATATGCCACCCGGGACGTGTTCATAACAATAGTCGAAACTCGACGCGAAAATTTCCTTCGACTGGGAAGGGGTGTGAAAAGGGGCCGGATTGAACCAGGGATTTTTGGGATCGAGATAATAGCCCATGAATTCAAACTGGGCGAAGTCATTGGTATCCCAATGCAGGGGAATCTCAAGCAATTCCGAAGGCTGCCCCCAGGTGACTTCAAACGGCTCCTCGGTTTGGATCGTATCGCCAATCCGCAGCCGATAGGGCAAAAAATCATGGCCCTGCAAACTGCTGTCATAGACAAAACCCAGGTCGATCAGATGCTGCGGCACATGCTCTCCCAGCCAGTCGCCAATGGGCGAGCGAAACCCGATGGGCCGTTCACCCACGGTTGTTTCCAATAACTCAATCTGTTGTTCGAGATAGACGCGTTGCTGGTCCGGCGAGGCCGGCTCTACCCCACTCATGGCCAGGCCAACCTCGGAAGGTTGGTGGTACATGCTATGGGCCGCAATTTCATGGCCTCGACGATGGGCCTCCTGCACGACATCCTGAAAGAGTTTGGCGCTGTGGCCGGGAGTAAAAAAGGTGGCTTTGATGGAATATTTATCGAGGATGTCCAATATCCGCGGCATGGCCACCCGAGGACCGAATTCTCCGCGTGACAGGGGGTTGGCAGTCGGAGAGCGGAAAAACCCCAGCCACAAGGCCATGGCATCGATATCGAAACAAAAACAGCAGGCCATTTTTTTGCCGTCCGGCATCTGTACCTTGCCCATAGACCCTCCTTAGTCCGAGCGTTGAGACTGTTTTGTCGTGTGGTCTGTGCTATCGCGTGATATGTCTCTTGGTCTGTCCCTCCTTTGTTGCATGTTCCTGCTCATTTTTTTCTACTGAACCTGAGGAGAGGAAGGCAAGAGATCGCGCCAGAATTTTTCGCCCAGTCGCGCCGGCTACCGAAAATGGGGCATAACTTTCTCCGCAAACAGGCGCATCGATCGTTCCACCCAGTCCTGTGGCAGCCCTCCGAAATTCATCCAGCACAGCAGCTCTCCCACCCCGGCCGCTTCCATTTCACGCACTCGGTCCACAATCCGCTCGGGCGAGCCAAACAGTACGGTCTCTGCCACAAGCTGTTCCCAGGTAATGGTGGCCAAACGAGCGGCCAGAGCGCGGAACTGTGGCTGAAGGGTAGGGGGGGTGGCCTCGATATGCTCGGGGACGAGAAAGCGGGCCAGGGCTTGTTGATACCACAGTTCGGCCGCTTGGGCCTCGCGCAGGGCCTGAGCGTCGGTTGGTGCGACATAGATATGGCGTGACACCCCCCACGACTGGAGCGCCGCTTGTATGGCAGCCTCGGAGTGTCCGGCTTCACCCAGGGCCGCCATATAGATATCCCGATTCTGCTCGATTTGGCTGAACGGACCGAATAGAATGGAATTCAACATGGACCAGCCGTTCCTGGCAGCCAGTTGGATGGTCTCGGGACTGACGCAGACGAGCGACAGCGGAGGATGCGGTTTCTGGTGGGGCTTGGGAATGACCGGGATGTCGTCAAGAGTAAAAAACTTGCCGCGATAGGAGACGCACTCCTGGGTCCAGGCCTGAATCATAACTGCCAGGGTTTCGCTGAAGCGCTCGCGGTTTTCTATCTGCGGAACCCGGTAGCCGACAAACTCGATGGGCCGATTGCCCCGGCCCACCCCGACGCGCAAACGTCCGCGGCTGAGAATATCGACAAAGGCGATTTCTTCGGCCAGACGAATGGGATCGTGAAAGGGCAGGATCACTGCGGCTAGCCCGATGGTGAGCCGTTCAGTCCGAGCGGCAATCGCTGCGGCAAGCGCCATGGGGCTGGTTGAAATGCCGTACTCAATAAAGTGGTGCTCGGTCAACCAGACGCTATCGTAGCCGAGTTCTTCGCTGAGCAGGATCTGGGCAAACTCCCGGTGAATAACCTCCTCGTGAGAGCTGCCCGGCGGAGCCTGAAGAAAATAATAGGTGCCAAAGCGCATTGAGCTTTCCTTTGGTGATGAGAGAAAAGAAAAAGCTTATTCCCTTCTATAGTATCAAATATTAGGCTGATCGAATTTGTGAAAGGAAATGCTTAAAATATAACGGGAATTGGAGAGTATCCGGCTTTCTCGTCGGGGATATTAGACTGCAAGAATCTGTGGTCTCTGTCGATTCTATTGGGCCGTTTAATTCTTGGTCACCAAAACGTGGACTGCAATGAAAATTAAGATTCATTCATCTGCTTCGGATAATTTCAATAAGAAGGCAAGCCAACTGGTAGAGCTTATTCAGGAATTTGCCCCAGGCCCTCCAAAACAAAGAGGTTTTCCTTCTGACTTGTACATAGCAGGGTCGATAACTGAAAAAGATGTTATTGGCGAATGTGGATCGATTTCACACTCGAGAGGAATTTGTGAATGCCATTGATGATCATAAGTTAGCGTAGAGGTTAACAATCAGGAGCATGGTCATGTCATACTCAACGCTTGGGACAGCAATCCAGGAGCAACTTATGCAACTGTCTCTTGAGCAACAACGGCAGGTGCTAGAGTTTGCGCGCGCCTTGGTCGCAGCCCGAGTACATGGTGTGCCCGGGCAGACATTATTGCGTTTTGCCGGCTTAATCGAGTCTGACGATCTAGCCATCATGCAACAATCGATCAAAGAGGGCTGCGAGCAGATACAACCCAATGAGTGGTAGAATACTGATCGATACGAATATTGTCATTGCCCTTTTTGCCGGGGAAGTTGTGGTACAGCAGCGCCTGGCAGAAACCGATGAGGTGTTTCTTTCCAGTATTGTACTGGGCGAGCTGTATTATGGAGCGCAAAAATCCGCCCGTGTGGAAACGAATATATCTCGTATTAATAAATAGTAGCTCTCTTTGTCGTGGTATTTGCTGCTGTGGTCAATGGTGGTGCTTACGCTGCAATTTCCGTACTCCCTCCGATCAATACTTGTTTCCAACTCGACGTCGGCGGTGACGGGCAGACCGAACCAAACAAGCAGTGAGAGTAGCACGGCTAAGCGTTTCATGCTTCCTCCTTTCTGAGTGCCCCTATATTTGCAGGGAACTGTGTTGCAGTTGACCATCTTGATTCCCTCCATTTCAATGCTGTGACTTGAGCCGTTCCGGCCTCATTATAGGGAGATACGGGTTTTGGGGAAACAGTGACCTGACCTGTTGTCCTCATTGACTATCACCCCTACAATCCCCCGACCACTAAGGAGGAAGGCTTGGCCTCGCATATTACCCCACTCAAAACCGCGGACCTGCCACCGCGTACCCGGTCGTTCTGGCAATTGGCCGGGCCGGGGGCGGTTCTGGTCGGTCTTTCCATAGGTGCCGGCGAGTTGGTGATGTGGCCGTGGATTACGGCCAAGTTTGGGGCCAGCATGGCCTGGGCCGCGGCACTGGGAGTCTTTCTGCAACTCTGGATCAATTTTGAGATCGGCCGCTGGACCATCGTCACTGGTGAAGCGCCGTATACCGGCTTTGCCCGGGTCTGGATGGGCTTTATTTATATCCTGTTGTTTCTGACTTTTGCCGGACTGTTCCTGCCCGGCTGGGCGCGGGTTTCCGGCGCGGCCCTGAAGGGCCTTATCTTCGGACCGGACGGTCCGGGAGCGGACTGGATGTGGACAGGCCTCACCTTTGTACTGATCGCCGCCACGCTCTTTGGTCCCAAAGTCATGTATCAGGCCATGGAACGGATCGTCATCGGCTTGGTGGTCTTCATCACGCTGGGGCTGATTTTCGTGGCCTTTCAGGTCGGAACCCTGGAACATGTCGCTGAGATGGCGCGCGGGCTGGTTAACTTTGGCCACATCGAATTAACGGAGGATTTCCCCTTCAGCCGCTTTTTTGGAGCCGTGGTGTTCGCCGGTGCCGGCGGGGCTGGCAACCTGTGGTACGCCTTTTATTTGCGCGACAAAAACATCGGTATGGGGGCGCGTATGCCGCGGCTCCAGAATCCGTTACGGGGTGGGTCGAATGAAGAAGAGGCAACCGGGTATCTGTACCCGGAAACGGAAGCCAACCAGCGTGCCTTCAAGGGCTGGTTTCGCTGGATACGCCTGGACCAGTGCTTGTTCTTTTGGGGGCTGAACAGCTTCACCATGTTTCTGTTCATGTTTGGGGTGCTGTGCGTCTTACGCCCCAGCGGCGTCGTTCCGGCTGAGGGGCGGATTATCTGGGATATGTCGCTGATTCTGGAGAACTCCATGGGCGCGGCGGGACATTATCTCTTTCTGGCGATCGGCATGGCGACGCTTTTCAGCACCCAGTTGGTCAGCGTCGATGGCAACGCCCGTGTCTGGTCCTATATTGTCCGCACCACGTTCCCGTTTGGGGCAAAGATCGACCAGGCCAAACTCTACGTTCCTTTTGCCGTCCTCTTTATGGTCGCCGGTACGGTCAGCACCTGGTTTTTTGAGCGTTTTGCCGTTACCGGGCTGGGCTTTCTGTTTAATGCCGCTCTGCTCAGCGGTCTGACCATGGCCCTGTACGTGCCCTTGATGCTGTATATGAATCTGCGCAATCTGCCGTCCTCGGCCCGACCGGGACTGATGTCGATTATCATGATGCTCATCGCGTCCGTGGTGTACGGCAGCTTTGCATTGTACTCGCTATGGATCACGATTTTCTGAATCTCGTCCTAACTAACGAGACGGAACAACGCGGAATTTACGTCTCCCAGCGATGCGATAGGTCTCGAAATCATTATGGTCGATCGTGCAGATCGTGGACAGGGATTCTCGCCGAGCCAGGTGCACCAGGGTTGCGTCGGCAAAGTCCATGGGATGGTCGCTGTATCGCTTCATGAGCCGGTCCAAGTCTGGCAGGTCAACATCTGTTATCGGCAAAACAATAATGGCCCCGGAGCGTACAAACCGCCACGCCGCTTCAATATCATGCGGATGATCACCGAGAAGATGGAAGAGTTCTGTGAGGACGGCGGCTGTCGTAGCGAGGGGAAGGCGAAGCGCGACAAAGGCTGTGACACATTGAGCATGCCAGCGATCCTGCTCATTCAGCAGGGCGAGAATCGCTCCCGTATCAATAAGCCCGTGTGCGTGCATGCCGCTCTCGGATTTTTCTACGAACCCGCTCTTTTGCCAGCGTTGCCAGATTGGGGCCTCCACTGCTCAGGGTTCCGAAACACTGTTGAGCGGCGGAGCGTAAACGCTGCTGTTGTTCGTCCTCTCCGTTGAGTGAGGAAGCTTCTTGCAGCCAGTTGCGCACAATAGAGTCAAGTAATTGGGCGACGCTGGTCTTCTCGGTCCGAGCGGCTTGTTCGAGCGCATTCTTTAAGTTGATGTCCACCCGCCAGCTATACACTTCTGTCTTGTTCATGTACGACAATGTAGTGCATTGTTGGTGAAGAGTCAAAAGGTGGCTGGTGTGATACGGCTGACACGAACAATCGGGTTGCGGGGTGCAGTACTTCTGGGTAGAAGTTTCTGGGAATTACATCCCTTAGTCACACGGCCCTCTGAACAATACAAGTCGAATAGGCTCCGCTGTCTCTCTGTTGCATGCGACTTTCCAGGAGCGGGGATATTGTTCACAGGCGGGGTATGCCCGCCTTGATGCGCTCCTCCGTTCCCTCTGTCCGCTGTACAACGCCGCCTTGGAAGAGCGCATTGCAGCGTACCGGAAGACGGGGAAGCGCCCGTCAGCGTAGGAGCAGATGCACTCCCTCACCCAGAGACGGAAAGCCGATCCTGAGGGGTGGGGGCAACCGGACGTGCAAGCCGGGCGGGGCGCACTCCAGCAACTCGCCCGGGCGATGACTGCGTTTTTCCGCCGCGTGCAGCGCGGAGAGCCCCCCGGCTTCCCGCGGTTTAAGCCGCCCCAACGGTTTCAATGTATTGATCTCGCTGAGCCCCGGCCCGGCATGGTCAAACGGAGGGGGCAGCAGTCCCGGATGACGCGCAAGGGCTGTCCCGTTATCACCATCCGTCCGACGCGCCCCCTCCCGGCGAGTACCGCCTTGAAACGCCGGCGTCTTATCCGTCGTCCTACTGGGTGTCCCGTAGACCTCGTATAGGCAGGAGCAAAGCGCCCCCTGCCTGCCGGTCAGCAGGCAGGGGGCATGGATATGGGTGTGCGCAAGAGCATGACGCTCTCGACAGGGGAGATCATCGCACGGCATATACCTGACGACGTGGCCATGAGGGCCCAACAGCAGCGGGTCAGCCGGTGCAAACGGGGCTCCCACACCCGTCAGAAACAGGGCAAACAACTGGCCCGGCTCCGGCGTCGGCAGGCCATACAGAATAGGAATGCCTGCCACAGCATCCCGCCGGCTCTGGTCACAAGCTACGGCAGGCTTGCGGTTGAGAAATTCGCAATCCCGCATCTGACGAAGCAGGAAACCCACAAGAACAAGTGCAACAAATCCATACAGGAGCAAACATGGGGACGGCTCAGACAACAGCTTGCGTACAAGGCGGCATGGGCCGGTCGGGAGTGCGGAGGAGTCACCCCCGCCTTCCCGTCTCAGGAGTGCTCGCAGTGCGGGGGGCGGTACGACCCTGGCACATCTGAGCGGGACCAGTGTCCGTCCTGCGGACTGAGGATAGACCGAGCCAAGAATGCCGCGATTAACATTTTGAGGGCGGGGCCTTTTGCCCTCGCCGCACGGCAGAACGGTAGACTTTGTGACGAAAGTATATAAGTTCCAAGTTTCTCACTATATTGTCTGAAGACCGATATGTCCTTGCTGATAAAAATGGTCGGACTCTTGCCGCTCTCTTTTGGTGGGATCATCGGCTGAGTCTGCACGAACGGTGAGAAGGGAGAGGGTATGGCTGGACCTGTGTGTTTGATTACTGGAGTGGGCCCCGGAACCGGAGCGTCGCTCAGCCGCCGCTTTGCCCAAGGCGGCTATCGCGTGGCCATGCTGGCCCGGACCCAGGAGCGTTTGTCGCAACTGGAAAAAGAAATTACAGGCTCGCGTGGCTATGTGTGCGACGTGTCTGACGAAGCCGCTGTCAACGCCACTGTCGCCCGCGTGAAAGAAGAAATGGGCACGCCCGAAATCCTGATTCACAATGCGGTGGGCGGCGCGTTCGGAACCTTTCTCGAAATCGAGCCGCAAACGCTGTCCGATAATTTTCAGGTCAATACGATGGGGCTGCTGTATCTGGCCAGAGCCGTCGCACCGGATATGATCGAAGCCGGCAAGGGCGTTATCATATCCTCCGGGAATACTTCTGCATTACGGGGGAAACCTCGTTTTGCCGGCTTTGCCCCGACTAAAGCCGCCCAGCGTATTCTCTCAGAGTCCATGGCCCGCACCCTGGGACCCCAGGGTATCCATGTCGCCTATATCGTCATTGATGCGGTGATTGATCTGGCCTGGACACGCAAGATGATGCCCGACAAGCCGGACGAGTTCTTCATTCAGCCGTCAGCCATTGCCGATACGGCCTACCACGTCGCCCATCAGGACCGCTCGGGCTGGTCGTTCAATGTGGAAGTCCGGCCGTTTGGCGAGGAATGGTAGCGCCTGTTGTGGGCTGCGTACGATGTTCTCAACAGCGATCGCCTCTTTGGACAGAGGACCGAAGCCGCTTGTGGGTTGGCCGCTTTAGTAGGGCCTCCCGTCTTTATGCATAAACGTCCAGGTGCCATCAGCCTCGGATTTTGCGCAGATATCATCGTCAGGATAGCCCACGTCATCTCCTGACGTTCGATCACCTATCTCAAGATAGGTAACCGCATTTTCCGAACGATTCATAAGATGGTGAGCGCTTCCCTCGCCAGCCCGAAATCCAATACATTCTCCGGGTCTCAAGACATATTTGTGGCTGCCGTAGACCAGTGTTGGAGTTCCACTCAATATATAGACGAATTCGTCTTGTTGGGAATGCTGGTGTTTCAACGCAGACATCGATCCTGGAGACAGTGTGGTCAGGTTGATTCCCAAATTTTTCAACTGAAAAAAGTCACCCAGTTTTCTCTTGATTCGGCCATCCATCAGTGACGCGTATGGCTCAGGGTAATTCGATTTCTTTGAACGTGCCGGAACCTCTTCCGCGGGGATTGGTCTCGGAGAACTCATAAGATTTCCTCCTCTGGGTGGAGTATAGGGGAACCTTGGTGTCATACGGAAGGCGGGCTATTTGGCGAAGATCTGCTCCGGCACTTTGCGTTGTCCGTCCGGCACCGGCAATATCACGACATCGACATCGTGGCTGTACGTGTAGACGGCTCCAGATAGCCTTTCTCTCAGGAGAGAACAGTGCGCGGCGATCAAAGTCGCTGACACTGCGGACAAAAATGCGTGCTGCGCTGCCCAACCAGGGTGCGTTCAATCGGGGTGTGACACCGTCGGCAGGGCTTACCTGTTCGGCCATAGACCCGAAAAAAATTCTGATAGCTGCCTTCAGGATAAACCCAGTCAATGGCCGCACCGTTGTGTTTGATGCCCTCGTTCAGGGCTGCCCGGATCGCTTTATGCAGCGCGGCAACCTGGGGGTCATTCAGATCAGCCGCACGGGCGTAGGGATGGAGTCTGGCTCGCCAGAGTGCTTCGTCCGCATATATATTGCCCACTCCGGCAATAAAAGACTGATCCAGCAACAGGGCCTTGAGCCCGCCGGTTTTTTTGGCAATGAGTGGCCGAAAGCGCCGCAGCGTAAAGCCCGGTTCTAATGGTTCAGGGCCGAGATGACCGGTCACGGTTTCGAGATCGTCCACGCAATAGACCCGTCCAAACTTGCGCGCGTCATGAAAATGCAGGGTATAGCCCGTATCGAAATCACAGGTGAAATGCACATGCTTATGCCGAGGATAGCCGGTCTCGCGGACCTCGATCCGCCCGCTCATTTTGAGGTGGATAACGAGATACCGAATGGAGGCCTCTGCACCGGACCGCAAAGTCAAAACGATGTATTTCCCGCGCCGTCCCAGGGATTCGATCCGGTGGCCGGGCAAGGTGCGGGTGACCGCTCGAATGGACGGTCGTATGGAATTCTGCCAATTCCCCCAGGCGTGAGTGATCTCCGCCCCTATGAGAGAAGGATAGGTCGGCAGTCCTGCCTCCGCGGGTTCACCACGTGTGAGCTTACGGACAATCGTTTCCACTTCCGGGAGTTCGGGCATAGCCTATAGCCTCTCCGTTAAAAAATTGATAGCTGAACGCCAAGTAAAGAGGAGGAGATTCAGACATGGCAGTGAAGAAGTTTTCAAGCGCATACTACGTGGTCAATAATATGGACCAGGCGGTCAATTTTTACCAGGATATCCTGGGTCTTGATGTCAAATTCCGTGATGGCGACCGCTGGACCCAGTTTGATGTGAATGGGGTCGGAGTGGCCCTGGCCGACCCGAGTGAAGGCTCAGTTCCTCCGGGCGGCGGAGCCACCGTCGTGCTTGAGGTTGAGGAGCTCGGGGAAATGCGTGACAAGCTGGCCCAAAACGGCGTCACGGTCAACGAAACCGTGGATATGGGCGGACACGGTAAATACTTCACTGCGGTGGACCCGGCCGGCAATATCGTCCAGATATTCGCCCGCTCGTAGGGGCACGATCAACGCGGATGGGGCCGCAGTCTCGTACGATATTGGAGCAGGGATTCGGGAACTGTTACGGGAGCGGAACGGGTAAGGGGAGCCTGCCTTACGTAGCTACTTGATCCTGGACCTTTCGGCCTGCCCTGCGTCGAGGGGTGTGGCTGGTGTGTATTGGATCGGCTCTCGGGGCCTTGTGCAAATTGTCAAGGTCCATCTTCTGACGCAGTTCCGCCTTTTTCGCCTCGATACGCGCCCGGCGTTCCGGCGAGAAATCTTTTGTCAGCTCTGAGAACTTCTTGGCCATAAGACCCCCGAAACGGATGTGGATATGTCAAGACAAGAGTCGCCGTGCGACTGAATACGGAGTTCCCGCATGTGAGAGAATCGCGATCCCTGGACGGCTGATGAATAGGGAAAAGGTAAATGTAGTCCATAAATAGCGCAGTTGAATCCCTTACAATTGCTTCAAAAAGTCGCATCATTCCCCCCAGGCTGACGAATCGACTTGGAGAAATCTCACACCCTTCTCTGTCGGGATATCGGTTGACGGGTAGAAGCGTAAAGTTCCATGCCTCTACCAAAGCCTTTTAAATCTGGTATGGAACACACATCCCCTCCATTTCAGGAGAAGACTTGTCAGGAGAAGACGTCATGAAGCATCTGTGGTCGGACTGGATGAAGAGCCTTGTTGTCTTAGTGGGTCTTGGCGTGCTGGTGGGACCGGCTTCGGTTGCTTGGGGCCACGGGACGGGCGAGGATGAAGTCCCGCTCTGGCAGTGGGAGCCGGAGCAGTTTCAACAGCATGTGGCTACGGTTCGCAGCGGCAGAGACCTGACGCCCAAGTCCTGGCCGGACGGGAGGCGGGTTGCGGTGAGTTTTTCGTTTGACTTTGACACCGAGCCGGTCTGGATGGGATTTCAGGGCCAGCAGAGCCCCTCGTATATGTCGCGGGGTGAGTATGGCGCCCGCGCCGGTATGCCGCGTATCTTTGCCCTATTGGAAAAGCACGACATCCCAGCCTCCTTTTTTATTCCGGCAATCTCTATGGTCCTGCATCCGCACGTCATTGAGGAAATTAAAAAACACTCCGACTATGAAATCGGCTTTCACTCCTACGTGCATGAAAACCCGCTGACGCTGAGCGCAACAGAAGAGCGTGCCGTTTATGAGAAAGCCATGAAAATCTTTGTCGAAAGAGTGGGCAAACGACCGGCCGGCTTTCGGTCCGCAGCCTGGGATCTGACGCCGGCGACCATTCAGATCGTCAAAGAAATGGGCTTTTTATACGAGAGCAGCATGATGGCGGATGACCGTCCCTACAGCCTGCTGGCGAATGGGGAAGAAACCGGACTGATTGAGCTTCCGGTCGAATGGATACTCGACGATTGGCCGTTATTTCAACTGAGCTGGCCGAGTCGCCACGTCAGTATCCGCAATGCCGACGACGTGTACTCGATCTGGAAGGACGAATTCGACGGGGCCTATGAAGAAGGCACGATGTATATTCTCACCCTGCACCCCCAAGTCATCGGCCATCGCTACCGCATGCAGATGCTCGACAAGCTCATCACCTATATGAAGAGCAAACCCGGCGTGTGGTTCGCCACTCACGAACAGATTGCGCTCTATGTCAAAGAGCAGGCCGGACTTGGGAGTGACGATACCCAGGAGGCGAATACAGAAGCGAATACAACGGAGTCTCAGCCGGCTGGATAAGAGCCACTAACACAACAACCCTGTCGGAGCCTGGAAGCCGCGGATACCTGTCCCTGTTTTCCCAGGGGTGACGTTCTTGCGCAGGGATGACAACACGATCTGTCATGGCCGTGAAAACGGGAATCCAGGCGGGAGGGACAGGGGCTCCGAACGGGCTCTAGGAAGTGTTAGCCCGCGTTCCAATAGCAGAAAGATGGTATGGCGAGGCCGGTATCGAAAAAAGAAGTTCCGATACGGATTACAGATGAACGCTGGATACATGTCGTGGAGTCGCATGACTATATGGCAGGAAATGGCAGGAAATGGCAGGAAACCTTGATCTGGTTGTGGAAACAGTAGAAGATCCAGACTATATTGTGACAGGAAGAAAGGGCGAGGGTATCGCTCTTCGTCATTCCGAAACTCCTTCGATATCCGAGAAATCTGTCGTTGCGATTTATCGAGAATTTACGGACGACGGATTTCTCATCACGGCTTTTATGACGTCGCAACCAGAGACAATTTTGCGAAAGGGCATATCATGGCAGAAGCTGCCGCCATCCTAGAGTCGGCTGCTCACTTCCTCAAACTTGGAGCAAAAAAGATGTGGCTGGACTACGACGAGGAAGCGGACGTATTGTATGTCAGTTTCCGCCGCCCGCAGAAAGCCACGGACAGCCGCATGGAGGGAGATTTGATGTATCACTACCGTGGTGAAGAACTCGTGAGTGTCACGATTCTCCATGCCAGCGAGATTGGCCAATAGGGAAGAGGGAGGAAGCATGGCCTACGACCTGCTCATTACAGACGCTCAGATTTGTGACGGCACCGGCTCTGATCTCTTTCCTGGCGCTATCGGAGTCAAGGACGGAGTTATCGCCGACATGGGCTCGGTGTCCGGAACGGCAACGCGAACAATTCGCGCCGACGGCTGCGTGGTCGCACCGGGCTTTATTGATATCCATACCCACTACGACGCGCAGGTCTCGTGGGACCCGCTGCTCACCTGTTCAGGCTGGCACGGTGTGACCAGCGTCCTGATGGGTAACTGCGGGGTGGGTGTTGCGCCGTGTCGTCCGCAGGAGAAAGACATAGTCTCGTGGGACTTGGTCAATGTGGAGGCTATGCCGCACGACGTTTTGCTCAACGGGGTAAGCTGGGATGAGTGGGAGAGCTTTCCGCAATATATGCAGGCCATTGGGCAACGCGGAACGGCGCTCAACGTAGGTTTTCTGGTGCCGTTATCCAGCTTTCGTTATTTTGTCATGGGCGCCGAAGCCTCCGAGCGCGAAGCAACTGACGCAGAACTTGCTCGCATGACCGCGCTTTTTCGTGAGGCTATGCAGGCCGGGGCGTATGGCTACTCGCTGAGCTTGCTCGACCAGCACATTGGCTACCAGGGCAAACCGCTGGCGAGTCGTATGGCCACCCAGAAGGAACTCTGCGCGCTCGGTCGGGTGATGCAAGACTTAGGCAAGGGCGTCATCGAAATCGCGCTGACCCGGAGCGTGAGCGTGTTGACCGACGAAGAATTGGCCTTGCTGCTGGCTATGGCCGAAGCCAGCCAGCGCCCGGTCACTTGGCTGGCCCTCCTGGGACGGTCGGATAAACCCGGTGTCTACCGGTCCGCCCTGGATCGCCTGGAACCCTTGTTCGACAAAGGGCTGCGGATTCCGCCCCAAGTCACCCCGCGCCCTATCCAGCAGTACTACACCCTCAAGGTGCCCTTTATCTTTGCTAGCCTGCCGTCGTGGAAGGAGGCGTTCAATCGACCGGTTGCAGAACAAATCGCGCTCTACCGGAAGCCGGAGTTTCGAGCGGCCTTTCGCCGAGACCTGCAAATCGGCGGTGCCATTTTTACCAACCAGTGGAATCAGGTCCATGTTGTCAAGGTGACGAAAGAGCACAACACCCGGCATCTGAACAAAAGCATCGCGGACATTGCCGCGGAAACGCAGAGCGACCCGATTGATACGATCCTGGATTTGGCCATTGACGAAAACCTGGAGATGGGTATTACGCTCTCGGTCATCAATACCGACCCTGACGAAGTGCGTGAGCTGATTACCCATCCCGACTGCCTCATCGGGCTGTCCGATGCCGGAGCGCATGTGGACCAGCATTGCGACGCCGGGGTGTCGACCTATCTGCTCGGAGAATGGGTGAGAAAGCGTCAGGCCATGACGCTCGAAGAGGGATTTATATACCTAAGTACCTAAGGGGTATATAACCGGGGCATGAGTACCCCGCTGTCGTTGGTTGAGTTCCTCAAGCGGTTTCCAGACGCCGCCGCTGCTGAGGCCTGGTTCATCAAACAGCGCTGGCCCGACGGGGTGAGGTGTCCCCGGTGCGCCTCCCCCCACATCACCGCCCGTCCCACCCGCCGCCCGGCGCCCTTTCGGTGTCGGGCCTGCCACAAAGACTTCTCCGTCAAGACCGACAGCATCATGCACGGCTCGCAGCTCGGCTGCCGGATGTGGCTGCTCGCGGCCTTTCTGCTCTTGGAGTCCACCAAGGGCGTATCGAGCGTGCGGCTCGGGCGGTTGCTCGGCGTCACGCAGAAGACCGCGTGGTATCTGGCGCACCGGATACGGGACGCCTGGGCCGAGGGTGCGCTAGAGGCATTTGCGGGGCCGGTCGAAGTCGATGAGACGTATATCGGCGGGCGAGAGAAAAACAAGCACGGGAACAAGAAGATTCCCGGTGCGACCGGGGGAGTCGGGAAAACCCCGGTGGTGGGCATGAAGGACCGGGCGACGGGACAGGTGCGCGCGACGGTGCTCCCCACCCCTAGCCGCGAGTGTTTGCACGCTTTCATTACGCCCCGCATTCAGCGCGGGGCGCGCGTCTACACCGACGAGCTTGTGGCCTACGAGACCTATCCCAACCACCATACGGTCCAGCACCGTATCAAGCAGTACGTGGCCGAAGACGGGGAGGTCCACACCAACGGCATTGAGAGCTTTTGGGCCATCCTGAAACGGGGCATTATCGGCGTCTATCATCAGGTCAGCCCGAAACATCTCGGGCGCTATGTGGCCGAGTGCACCGGCCGCTTTAACGACCGGTTGCGCCCGGTCGGTGAACGGCTGGGGCGCCTCGCGGGGCAAATGTTCGGGCGACGGTTGACCTCCGCCGCACTAACCGCGTAGGGTAGACCTATGGCGAAAAAAAGTGCGCGGCGGAAAGAAGAGTTACGGTTTCAGAAGCAGCAATTCCCGCACCAGCGCCATGCGGTCCCTCCGGGTATTCCCCTCATATCGCTCATACTCATACGTCCCGGCAGGGGGAAACCTCCACCCCCGCCCCTCAGCATCGTTCTTGATATCGACAGCCAAGCGAATGAGTAACGGGCGGCCCTCTGCGTCCTGTTGATTGATGTTGACACGATCCTGAGCGAGGCAGGAACGCACATGGGCCACAGTGGTCAGATGATGAAACCATTCTTCGTCCCAGTCTGCACAGTAGGGGCGTGCTGGGCCAGCCCAGGCGGAGAGGGCGAGCGTGAGACAGGCAAGGAGGGCGCTCCCCCAGAAGAGCAGGGCTTTCCAGTGATACTGCAGATGCCACCTCGTCGTGGTCCAGTTCGACCTGACATTCCTCCTCCTCGAATGGTTATGGGTGCGACCCGGCGGGCGTGCCGGGCCGTGTCCACTATCCACGCGACACGCGAGATGAGCCCTACCTATTCACTGCGCCTCCGGTAGCGACTCCTGAGTCGGCATGCGATTATGCTATTCAGCAGGCGACCCGACGAGCGGGTAGCGCAATAGTGGACGGGTCGGAGATAGAACAATTAGGGGATATTTCCCGCAGTGGGACAGAAAAAAGCCAGCACAAGAAGCCTGTTATGCCGAAGAAGTCATCACGGAAGAGGAAATCTCCCACCCCGCTGGGGTTTCCTGACCGCATCCCGGATACGCTGGAGAATGTCACCAAGAGCTTTTTTCAGCGGCCTAAGAACCAACCGTGGCCGCACCTGAAGAAATCCACAGAGCCGACTGAGGAGCGGCCTGGGTAGTGGAGCGGACGCCATGCGACCCGGTCAATGGGTAGCTAGGTATATAAATCCCCTCGAAGAAGGGGTGCGACGTCTGACCTCAGAGCCGGCCCGGTTTCTCAATCAGCCCAGGAAAGGCCGTATTGCCGCGGGCCTTGATGCGGACCTTGTCATTTTTGATCCCGAGACGATCGGTCCTCAGCCACCCGAGTGGGTCAACGATCTGCCGGGCGAAAAGCCCCGTCTGATCGAACGGGCGACCGGCGTCCAGCATACCATTGTCGGTGGCAATATCGTCTTTTCGGATAATGTCCACCAGGGCGGGTTGCCCGGCACGCTGCTTCGGCCGGTCTGATGGAGCTGTCGGATGACGATAGGCTAATCCGACCTGCGGAACTTGTGTCCGTCCAGGCTACGTGCGGCCAAAATGCTCGAAGATGCCGGTGTAGGCTTTCTTTTCCGGCGGACGGTAGGTTTTATGTTTGCTCGTGGTCTTGCCCAATTCGACCAGCGACTCGGCCATCTTGACGGCGCACACCACACCGTCAAGAACGGGTATTTCAAGTTCTCGCTCCAACTCGTCCGCAAACTGGGTAAACCCGGCACAGCCAAGTAAAATGGCCTCTGCATCGTCCTCGTCTCGCGCCCGACGCGCTTCGATCCGCAGCTTTTCGAGCGCCCCGGCCGGGTCTTTTTCCACATCCAGCACATCCAGCGGAGAGGTACGGATACTCACTACTTTCTCACGACAGCCATACCCGGCGACCATTTCTTCGAGCATGGTGCGGGTCCGCGGAATCACGGTCACAATAGAGAAGCGCGCCGCCAGCATGGCGGCCATATACAGAGAGGCTTCGGCGATACCGACAACCGGCTTGGTGGTACATTCGCGTGCCGCGTGCAAGCCTGGGTCGCCATAACAGGCGATAATATAGGCGTCGCACTGTTCGGCCTCTCCCGTTTGGATCTCTTCGAGCAGACCGGGAATACTCAGATAATCATCGTAATAGGACTCGATGGAGGCCGGCCCAAATCGGGGGCTGACCGCTACGATATGGGTGCCCGGCCGGGCGACCGACTCGCCGGCCGCGCCGATTGCACGCGTCATTTCCTCGGAGGTGTTGGGATTGATGATCTTGATCTTCATGCCAATCCTTTCCGCTGGGCCAATAAGGCAACCGTGTCAGCCAAAATATCCGCGCCCAGACAGATATCTTCCGCGCTGGTGTCCTCCGCTATATCGTGGCTGCGGCCACCGATGCTGGGGATGAAGAGCATGGCGGTTGCGACATGCCGACTCAGGACCATGGCGTCATGCCCGGCTCCGCTGGGCATCCGCAGGGCAGAGGCGGTCCGCTGTTGAGTCGCGTCCTCAATGGTATCGACCAGGGCGGCGTCCATATCCGCCGGGGCGATGCTCAGCAGATGGGCCACCTCAGCGCGCACGCCCTGCTGTCCATGAAATGCAGCGACTACAGCATTGATTGCAGCTTCCAGACGATCGAGCACTTCCAGTTGAGGATCGCGGAACTCGACCAGGACCTGGGCCGAACTCGGCACGACATTGCCGGCGCCCGGCTCAAAAACAATATGGCCCAGGTTCCATACGCTCAGCTCACTTCTGGTGCGCGCAAATCGGTTGAGCAACTCGGTACAGAGCCGAATCAGGACGACACCGGCGTCTTTGCGTAAGTGCATGGGCGTTGTGCCGGCGTGGTCGGCCTGACCAATACAGGTAATACGGCTGCGACGAATGCCAACGATGGCAGTCACCAGGCCGATTTTTTGTCCTTCAACCTCAAGCCGCGGCCCCTGTTCAATATGGCCTTCAAAATAGGCTTGGTGCCGACGCGGATCGAGCCGGACGCGGGGTTGTCCGGCATAGCCGGCCTCGGTCAGGGCGTGCTTGAGTGAGACGCCGTGCGTGTTTTTCGCGCTCTCAATATCCGCGTCCGACAACTCGCCGCAAAACGACAAGCTGCCGGCTAGGGCCCGATACGTCCCTTCTTCATCGGCAAAAGAGATCGCGTCAACGCCGAGGCCGGGCAGAGTGTTCGATTCATCTCGTGCCCGGGCGATCTCCAGGCCGTATAGTACCCCCATCGCACCGTCCAGCCAGCCGCCTTTCGGCACGGAGTCGGTATGCGAGCCAATCAGGACAGCGGTGTCCACCCCACGTGCCCGGCCGTATACGTTCCCAATCCCGTCGATCTCCGCATCGAGGCCAGCCTCGCGCATCTGTTCGACCAACCACTGTCGGGCGGCTCGATCTTCAGGCGTAAAGGATAGCCGATTCACCCCGGTCTCAACTTTTCCAAATTGGGCGAGCTGTGTGAGGCTGTTCAGCAGACGGGCGTGATTGAGTTGCATGGGCGTATCCTTAATGGGAAAAGGCTATCTCACGGAAATAGATGAAAGGCCATTCGGTGTTTATAATTGGGGGAGATTTAACCTGTCATGAAGAAGCCGGTCCAAAGAACTCGTCGCCAGAATGAAATAGCATCTAACATGCCTCGTTACCCGAGTATCTTGAGCGTACGTTTTTGATATAGTGTATCAAGCAATCTAATCCGCTATGGTGAGCAAAACATGTTGACTTATAAAGCCCTGTATAAATTTCTTGATCAAGGGGTCCATGCCGAAGTGCTGGATTTTCCGGGCGCGATCACTTGTGGTGCTACTCTGGAGGAAGCCCGACGGTTGCTGGCAGGCGCACTGGCGGATATGGCCGAGACGGATATGCTGCGGGGTGAACTTCTACCGCAGCCCGACCCCTCACTGACTGACCCGGAGGCTGACTTAGAGGAGCCGATTCACTTGTTGTTGACTGCGGCGTCTCATGTCAGGATCGTCCCTGAAGCGTCCGCGCCATGAAACGACGTGATCTGCTGCGCCACTTGAGTCAACACGGATGTCGATTCGTGCGGGAAGGCGGAGAACATTCGATCTGGGAGAATCCGGCCACCAAATCGCCGTACTTCGGTCCCTCGTTATCGTGAGATTCCCGCATTCACATCTGCACGAATTTGCAAGCAACTTGGTATCTCCGTACCCTCATGAGCGTGTTTTCCGCCTGCGTCGAAGCTTCCCCGTCCCCTCAACGTCCAACCGCATCCCCTCAGTAATCACCACCCCATATTCTCGCCGGGCGGTGTCTCGGGTGTAGTACTCGTCCAACACGTCCTCCAAGACCTGCTGCGGGTCGCGCAGATAGGGGTCGCCATAGCCGCCGCCAGTGGCACCAATGGTGATTAAACGCTCTCCGGCTTTGACGCTGCGATAGGGAACTTTTGAGGGCAGGGCGCTTTCTTCGTTATTGAGCGTTTTCAAGGTCAGAGTGCCGGGGATGCCGGTGCTGCCCCCGTCAAAACCCCAGGCTCCATAGACAAAACCGTCGGCTTCAACCGACGTGCCGCCGTCACTCAGGTAGTGCAACTCTTTAATCGACCCCATGCCGCCCCGCCACTGCCCGGACGCACACGCATCCTCGCGTAGCTCGTAGCGTTCAACCCGGAGGGGCACGTGTGACTCAACGTCTTCAATGGGATTATTGCGGGTGTTGGCATACAGCGTATCAACGGTGTCCATGCCGTCGTGACCGTACCGACCGCCATAGCTGCCTTCAAAAATTTCCAAATGCACCCAGGGGCTGTTGTTCTGCCGCATCCCGCTTGAGGCAATGGCCTTGAGATTGCCGATACCGGCACTGACCTGACGGGGGACGGCCTGGGCCAGGGCTCTCATGACGGTATCGCTTAAGACATTCCCGGTGACAAAACGGGCAATAGTCGGTGCCGGAAAAACCGGGTTAGCCAGCGTACCGCGGGGCGCGATGATCTGAATAGGTCGGTAGAGTCCGGCATTTTGCGGCAGGTCGCCGTAGATTTCGGTGTCGAGCAGGACCGAGCGCAGCACAAGCCAGATGGCGACATCAACCGTGCCGACCAGCGGCATATTGATGGGCCGGTCCGACACCTGCGGCGCGGTGCCGGTCAGATCTACGCTCAGCTCCGACCCGCTGACCGTCAGGGTCACACAAATGGGCAGGTTGCGTCGGCCCGGGTCGGGGTCATCGATATAGCCATCCATATGGCCGGTGGCCGTATAGCTGCCGTCCGGAATCTGGTCGATTGCCTGCCGCATCAAACGCTCGGAGTAATCAAACAGAGAGGCGCAGGCGGCTTCGACCGTGTGAAGCCCATAGCGCTTGATGAGTTCGATATAACGCTGCGCACCGATGCGACTGGCTGCGATCTGGGCCTCCATATCGCCCACCACCAAGTCAGAGATGCGGATATTATCGCGCAACAACTGCCACACCGCAGCATTTCGGTTGCCCTGCTCGTACACCTTAATCGCCTTGAACTGCAAACCCTCGGCATAGGCGTCAAACGCCTCGACAATGCCGGTGCTACCCGGGGTCTGACAGCCGATATCGAGGTGGTGGGCCGTGGTGACGGAAAACCCGACCAGATCACCCTGGTAGAAAACCGGCACGCAAAACCCGACGTCCGGGCCGTGGCTGGCGCCGCCATATGGGTCGTTATGCATGATGACGTCGCCGGGCAGGATGGCTTCTGCCCGTTTGGCGAGCGCATCGAGCATCCCCCGTACATAGCCGGGAATAGGACCGGACTGGAGGGGCGTGCTCTGCTTTGATTCGCATAATTGTTCGCCGCGCGCATTGACCAGGGCTGTGCCGAAATCCTCAGACTCCCGAATAATGCTCGAATACGACATGCGCATGAGCTTATAGCCCATCTCCACCGCGATATTCTCCAGCGCCCCTAGGATGACGCTGGCCGTAATCGGATCAATGCCGGGGCCCTCGGGGGCATTGTCTACCGGGGTCCTCATGCTGCCCCTCCTATCTGAATGAGCAGATTCCCGTGGGTGTCGAGCCGAAAACGACAACCCGGCGGAACCACGGTAGTCGAGTCTGTTTGCAGGATGACCGCCGGGCCGCTTATCTCCTCATCGACGGGGAGCCGTTCACGCCGGTAAAAAGCGGTGTCCAGACTGCGCAACTCATTCTGAACCCGAAACATCGACGGCTGGGTTCTGACCAGCGCGGCCTGGAGCGAGCCGGAGCCGGACGCAGACGCGGCACGGATTTTCTGCGCCTGACCGATTCCGACCAGACGGATGGTCACGATTTCAATCAGGCTGTCCGCAAAGAAATGACCGTACTCCGACTCGTGCTGCCGGTGAAAACGGTCGATGATGTTGTCAAGCGCGGCAGCATCGAGTGGACCCTCGGGCACGGCGACCCGTAACTCATAGCCCTGGCCGACGTAGCGCACATCCGCAAAACGCGTAAACGTGACTTCAGACAGGGCAATACCGTCATCGCCGAACTGTTGCTGCACTTCGTTTTGCATCTGGGTAAAGGCCGCGTTGATCCGGGACAGATCGAACTCGGTCGAGACCTGAAAGGCGGTCCGGGTCGCGTCGTATTTGACATCTGTGGTGAGCAGACCAACGGCCGAGGTGATACCAGGGTAGGGGGGAACAATGCACTCCGGAATGCCCAGCAGACGGGCAACCTCCGCGCCGTGGAGGGGTCCGGCTCCGCCAAAGGCAACCAGCGTATAGGCTCGCGGGTCAATGCCTTTCTGCACGGTGCGCGAGCGGATGGCATTGGCCATATTACTGTTCAGAATAGTGACGATCCCTTCGGCCGCTTCCAGCTCGGACAGCCCAAGCTGGTCTGCCAGAGCATGAATGGCCCGTCTGGCGGCTGCCGCATCAAGCGTCATGGCACCGCCGAGAAAATTGTCGGTGTCCAGCCGACCCAAAAGAATATTGGCGTCCGTAACCGTGGGCTGGGTTCCCCCGCGACCATAGGCCGCCGGGCCCGGCTGGGAGCCGGCGCTGTGCGGTCCGACCCGAAAACCTCCGCCAGGGTCAATATGGGCAATACTGCCGCCGCCGGCGCCAATGGTGTGGATGTCGATCATCGGGACCAGAACCGGATAGCCGGCTATCCAGGTATCGCGGGCCGTGGCTTCGCTGAACTGCCCGTCCGTGACCACGCCGATATCGGCGCTGGTGCCACCCACATCAAAAGTAATGAGCCGGCTGCGCTGCGACCGCTCGCCCGTCCAGGCTCCACCGAGTACGCCCGCGGCCGGGCCGGACAGTAGGGTCAGCGCGGGCTTCTGGGCAACCACCCGTGGCGTAGCCAGCCCGCCGTTGGAGCGAATGACACGCAGCTCAGCCCCAATCCCGGCACGACGTAGGCGTTGCTCCAATTGCGAAATATAGCGGTGGACGCTGGGGCCGATAAAGGCGTTAATGGCGGTCGTAGTAAACCGTTCAAACTCGCGGAACTGGGGGGAGAGGGAGGCCGAGGTAGTGACAAAGACCTCCGGGTATTCTTCGAGGATGATCTCACGCGCCCGATTTTCATGCCCGGCGTTGAGATACGAAAATAAAAAACAGACGGCGATCGATTCGATCTGGGCGTCTTTGAGCTCGCGGGCCGCCTGACGGACCGCAGCTTCATCGAGCGGAATCAGGACCTCGCCATGGGGCGGAATGAGCCGTTCCGGAACGCCCTTGCGATAGCGACGGCGGACCAGGGGGCGGTCTTGCCAGGGAATCTCCTGCTGGATGGAGTAGTGATGGGGCCGCTGGTGGCGACCGATGTGGAGAATGTCGCGGTAGCCCTGGGTGGTAATCATGCCGGCGGTCGCGCCTTTATGTTCCAGCAGAGCATTGGTTGCGATCGTGGTGCCGTGGTAGATCAGGGCCAGGCTGTCGAGGGGAATGGTCTGGTGGTGGCACAGCTCGGTGATCGCGCGCATGACCCCCAGAGAAGGGTCGTCTGAAGATGTCGGCACTTTATGGACGGCCAACCGAGCCGTCCGGGTATCTGCCAAGACCGCATCGGTGAATGTCCCACCTACGTCAACCCCAATGAGTCGCATATATCGCCCTTGGGGCTACTCTAGCGAGTTTCTTCCGGCTTGACAAAAGACCGGCCCGTATCGTATGAGCTTGGAATGAACATTCACTCAGTTTACGTCGCGCACCGGACTCTGGCGAAAGGCGCTCAGCAGTGAAATCTCAGGTCTTACGCAAAAAACGCAAACCCCCGTCTCAGGTGACCGACGAAAAGCGGCTGCAAGAAGGCCAGGAGCGCATTGCCGCCGCGGCGCTCAATCTCTTTCTCCAGAACGGCTATCACAACACCAGCGTGCGTGAGGTTGCCCAAAAAGCCGGGCTCAGCGTAGGCTCGGTTTTTAACTATTTTACCAGCAAGGAAGAAATTCTTTTTTTTCTGCTCTCCTCCGGTCAGGCCCGAGCCGAGGCCGGATTCCAAAAACAGCGTGCTGAGTTTGAGCGGCTCAAACAGGACGGCGCCAGTCCGCGCGCCCTGTTTTTGCGAGCCTACGAGCAGTACGCCGCGCTGACTGACGAACTGCGGCGCAATACGGTCCTGGCCTATCAGGAAACAAAGTCGCTGACGCTGGCGGAACGCAAGCGCTTTCTTGAGGGCGAAGAACGGATTCAGCATTTTTTCGAGGAGATCATTGCCTATGGGATAGCCCAGGGGGAATTCCCAGCCGGGAATATTCGGCTTAAAGCCCACTGCTTATTGGTGTTGGCCCAGTCCTGGGCGGTGCGTCATTGGGCGCTCAGCAGCTTGACCAAGCTCGATGAGTATCTGGAGCCCTTAAAGTCGATTGCCCTGGGGATTCTTGAGAGTGACTCCCAGCAGACACCTGCTCTGGTCGCGGCGCAGGATGAAAAGGACTTCGTCCTCTCACAAGAGATGACGAGCTGAGATCATATGCGGTGCAGCAGACTCCAGTGCCACGACTCACCTCTTCCTGACATCCTCCGCGCAGTCGTTAGCGGGCTGCACGGAGACTTCGGGGAACCCTAGGAATAAGGAGGGGAGGGCCAGTGGCCCTCCTTCCTGGGGGCAGCGGTATGGATGGATTTCTGTTTGATGTCAAAGTCCTGGAACTCGCCGATGAAAAGGGAGAGTTCTGTGGCAAGCTGCTGGCCGGGGCTGGCGCGGATGTGCTCAAAATCGAGCCGCCGGACGGCCAAGCCACGCGTGAGATCGGCCCCTTTTATCACGACCAAGTCCACCCCGAACGCAGTCTGTATTTTTGGCACTATAATTTCGGCAAGCGCGGCATTACGCTCGATATTGAGTCGCCGCCGGGAACCGACCTGCTCAAACAGCTCATTGCGGAGGCGGATGTCCTGATTGATGCCCAGCCGCTGGGCACGCTTGAAAAACTCGGACTGGACTGGAACACCCTGCAAGCGCTCAACCCGCGCTTGATTTATGTGGTGTTGTCCCCGTTTGGCAGCAGTGGTCCGTGGCGGGACTATAAGGCCAACGATCTGGTCCATCTGGCGCTGGGCGGGCAAATGATGTGCTGCGGCTACAGCCCCACGGACGATGGCAGCTATGACACTCCGCCCATCGCTCCGCAGATGTGGCACGCCTATCATATCGCCGGCAACCAGGCCTTTATTGCTATCGTTGGCGCGCTCATCGGACGCGAGATGACTGAAGTCGGGGAGATGATTGAGCTGCCCATTCACCAGGCTGTCAGCGTCTGTACCGAGATCGACGTCCCGCACTGGATCTATGGCCAGACGCCGTGCTACCGCCAGACGGGACGGCATGCCCAACCGGCCATTGGACCCGAGGTGCAGTTCCCGACTAAAGACGGTCGCTATGCCATTATTTTGCCCAATCCGTTTCCGGGTGGATATGAAACCCTGGTCGGATTTCTGGAGAGCAAGAGTAAGGCCGGTGACCTGAACGAAGAAAAATACAAGGAACCCAAGAATCGCCGAGGACGCGTCTTCGCCGGGCATTTTGCCGATATCCAGGCCGCGTGTGTGGCCGACTTTGACATGGAGGAAATCTGGCATGAGGCCCAGGAACTGGGCATTCCCTGGTCCCCTATTCGACTGCCGGAAGAAAATCCCGACGATGTGCAGTGGCAGACCCGCGCGACGTTTTCTCAGGTTGAGCATCCCGAGTTGGGTGAGTCCTACACCTATACGGGTGCGCCCATGCTGCCGAACGCCTGCGCGTGGCGGCATGGCCCACGGGCGCCGCTTATTGGTGAGCACAACCGGGAGGTCTTTTGTGAGCAGCTTGGGCTGAGCGCCGAAGAGGTGGCCGACTTACAGAACAAAGGAATCGTGTAAGGTGGGCGTGAAAAAAAGAAGACCGTTGGAAGGCGTCCGGATTGCCGACCTGACTTGGCTGTTGGCCGGGGCAGGTGGGCCACGCTTATTGGCCAGTCTCGGGGCAGAAGTCATTCGGATTGAATGGCGCGACCGGCTGGATTTTCTGCGCTATATGCCGCCGTTTCCGAAAGAACGCTCGGAAAAGGCCGAAGCCATGGACTTAACCGGCTTGGATACCGGCAAAATCCAAAGCGTCAATCGCGGCGGGTACTTCAATGATATCAATGCCGGCAAATATGGGATCAGTCTGAATATGAAAGCGCCCCAAGGCCGCGAGCTGTTCAAAAAGCTGGTAGCGGTCAGTGATGTGGTGGTTGAAGCCTTTACGGCCGAGACCATGCAAAAATGGGGGCTCGGCTATGACACCCTCAAAGCCATCAAGCCGGATATTATCTACATGCAGCAGCCTGGCTGGGGCTATAAAGGTCCCTATGTGAAATACGCCTCCTACGGACCGATTGCCCAGGCCGTGAGCGGTCTGACCGAACAGTCCGGTTTGCCCGCCCCTCATCCTCCGGCCGGCTGGGGCTTTTCGTATATGGATTGGAGTGGGGCGTATTATTGTGCCATGACCATTCTGATGGCTCTGTACTATAAGAAACGGACGGGCAAGGGCCAATATCTGGATTGCTCGCAAGTAGAGCCCGGCATTGGCATGACCGGAACCGCGGTGCTGGATCATGCGGTGAATGGCCGCCACTATCAGCGCACGGGCAATCGCTCGCCCTATACACCTGCCGCGCCGCACGGCGCCTATCCCTGCGCTGGCCAGGGCGCTGAGAAGGACCGCTGGATCGCCATAGCCGTGACCTCTGAAGAAGAATGGCAAGCCCTAGTCCGCGTCATGGGTAACCCCGACTGGGCGGCACAGGGCCGGTTTGCCTCGCTGGCTGAGCGGGTGCAGTATCAGGACGAACTGGACCCGCTGGTGAGTGCCTGGACGCAGGAACAAGAGCCCTTTGGCCTGCAAGAGCGTTTACAGGCCGCCGGCGTTCCTGCCGGCGTATGCCAGACCGCGCAGGACCGGATCGAACGCGACCCGCAGCTCAAACACCTGAATTGGCTGCTCCCTCTGGAGCACACTGAGATCGGAACCTGGCCGATCAAGGATATTCCGTTTCATTTTGCCAACGGGCGGGTGAGTCAGGGCGGACCGACCGACCGCGCCGCGCCATGCTATGCGGAAGATAATGAATATGTCTATAAAGAATTGCTCGGCTTGAGCCAGGCAGAAATGGACGCGTTTCAGGACGAAGGAATAATTTAATAATGAGGGATTGGGGATTAGGGGGTAGGGATTGGAGATGCAAAGCCAACCCCCAACCCCTAAAACCTAACCCCCAAAGCTAGGAGGGTATATCATGTCATACGATCTCGTCATCAAAAACGGAACCGTGGTGGATGGAACCGGCGCCGAACGCTACCGGGCCGATATCGCCGTCGCCAACGGAAAAATTGCGAAAATTGGCAAAGTCTCGGACGGAGCCAAGAAGGTCGTGGATGCCTCCGACCTGATTGTGGCACCCGGCTTTGTCGATCCGCATACCCACTATGACGCCCAGATTTGCTGGGACCCGCTGATCACGTCCTCTTCCTGGCATGGGGTCACGAGTCTGGTCATGGGCAATTGTGGGGTCGGCCTGGCCCCGTGCAAACCCGAGGTGCACGAAATCGCGGCCTGGGACTTGGTCAACGTGGAAGCCATCCCGTTTGACGTGCTGGGCAAAGGCGTGACCTGGGATTGGGTTACCTTCCCCGAATATATGAATGCGGCCGAAAAGCGCGGGAGCGGTATCAATATCGGCTTTATGGCAGCGCTGACTCCGTTTCGCCATTTTGTGATGGGCGAAGAGTCGATGGAGCGAGGCGCAACACAAGAGGAAACCACACAGATCAAGGCCCTGATTAAAGAGGCGGTGGCCGCCGGGGCCTTTGGCTTTTCGACCACAAACGTTGCTCAACATATCGGCTATAAAGGCCGTCCGATCGCCTGCCGCAACGCCAGTTGGGACGAACTCAAAGCCTACTGCAACGCGCTCAAGGAACTTGGCAAGGGCAGTATCGAGCTCGCTCTGACCAATAATGTCTCTATTGTTGATGAAACCGAGCATGCCTTATTGGACATGCTCCTGACCGAAAGTGGACGGAAGGTCACGTGGCTGGCGCTGCTGAACCGGGACGATCAGCCGGACGCGGCCATGAATACCCTGCGCACGATTGAGCCGCTGTTCGAGAAGGGCGCCATTCCGCAGGTAACCTGCCGGCCGCTCATTATTCAGATCGACCTGCGCAAGCCGTTCATCTTTGCCAATCTGCCCTGTTGGAAGCCGGCCTTTGACCAGCCGATTGAGAAGCAGAAGGAATTCTACAGAGATGAATCCTTTCGGGCCGCATTCCGCAAAGAGATGGAGTCGCCCAAGGTATTCTCGGGCAAATGGGAACGCGCCATCGTCCATGAGGTCGGTAATCCCGCCATGCAGGCCTTAATTGGCAAGAGCGTGGCCGATATTGCCAAAGAGCGCGGTAAAGACGGGCTCGATACCTTCCTGGACCTGTGCATCGAAGACGACTTGCAACTCCAATATACCTATGAGCTGTTCAACGCCGACGAAGACCGCATTCCTGAGCTGATTACGCACGATCAGGTCATGGTCGGCCTGTCAGACGGTGGAGCCCATGTGGATATGCTGTGTGACGCCGGCTACTGCACCTATCTGCTCGGCACCTGGGTGCGGGACCGGCAGGCCATGACGCTTGAGCACGCGGTGAAGCGGATTACCTCCGAGCCGGCCGCGTTCTACGGGATGACCACACGGGGCAAGATTAAGAAAGGCATGGTGGCTGACTTTGCGATTTTTGACTACAACACGGTTGGCTCAGCACGCCGCGGCGAAATGCGGGCCGACCTGCCCGGTGGCGGACGGCGCTTGGTCATGCCGGCTCAGGGCGTCCAGTACACGATTGTGAACGGCGAAGTGCTGTTTGAGGACGGCAAACATACGGGTGCCATGCCGGGCCAGGTGTTGCGTTCGGGTCAAGCCTAGCCTTTTCCCGCTCCCTCTCCCCTTGAGGGAGCGGGCCGGGGTGAGGGGGCTGTGCTGAGCCACTCACCCCAGCACGGTTATGAAAAGCCCGGTCTTCGTCTATAGGGGAAGCCTACCCCTTCACAGGTGACAATTCCTCGTCAGTGCGCATATTGCTCCCATAATTTTAGCCATTTCTGGACATCGGATAGGGGGTCTACGATCCTGCCACCTGGAAGCGCGTCAATACAAAAGAAGGGAGGAAATATGAATATAAAAACTATAATCGCGACGCTGTTACTTTCTTTTTCGTTCACCTTTTACTATTCCGTAGACTCCCACGTCGATGTTGTTACGCTCGTATAACATTCCCAAAAGCATACCCTGCGTTGTCGGATTACGCTCTGCTAATCCAATCTACGGGCCTCCGCAAGGCGTAATGCCTTCAGAACGTAAATAATGGAACGCTTGGTCTATTCCTTTTCTGCTGGCACGCTATTCCTGACTATTCTTTTCCTTTGGTATATCTTTTACGAATCTTCCTGTTCGGCCCTTATCTTTCCAGCATTGGCCTATTGCATCATATTTTATGGATTGCTGGAAAGCAGGTTGGAAGCAAAAAATTCTTACCTCAAGCGTTTTCTTAGAGATACTTCTTCCTGGTATAAACGCCTCCAAGGTAAAGGGCTGTCTGCGACATTCTGCTTAATCCTTTCCGTGCCGCTGACCGTGTTTCTCGCGGTGTTTGTGGCGCTCTCTCGTCCGACTGACTGGTATTTTTTCGGTTTTGCGGTATGTGCATTCCCCGTTGTCTTTAATATTCCGGCAATTAGGAAGCACCTCAGAGAGGGAGCCGAAAACGTTCTTGCAAAAAATATCGCAGGGTGGCTGGTGTTTTTGGTTGTTGCAAGCATTTATTGGTACGTCAACTATGACCTGATCCCAATTCCTGGAGATAAGATATTCCCTAACTCACTTGAAAAGACACTGGAAGCGTTCACCGCGGATGTGGGTTCACGATGCAGCTATGTTGACATTGTGTTGTTGGTTGCGGCTGAAATTGAAGGACTATCTTGGTACATAATGACCGCGACGTCATCGTTTTTGGCAGGAGGTTGGATCAAAATTTTCCTTTGGGGCGTTTTCTTCTTGAAGGCGGCAGCAGTCTATCTCGGGTTTGTTCAAGGCTTGGGAGGGGCAAGTCTGCTGGCCTGTAAGGGAATTGAAAAATACCGGAAATCCGATGACAGAAGCAAAGGGTGAGGAGAAATCGCATGTCGGTTTCTGAAAATGATAATCAATCCGTTCAACAACCAAGTGGTTCAGAAAATCCGACAAAACCAGTAGGAATGTTGACGTATTTCTGGTGGACAATTCTTACACTGATATCCGTCACGGGTGTTTTGCTGATCCTGGCAACACTCAATCAAAACCCTCAACCAGAAGAAGAACGGAGGGCAGAAGAAGAACGGAAGGTGAGAATAGAACAAGGGAAAGAAGCCCCACAGTCAGAAGAAGAGCTGAGAGCGAGGGTAGAAAAAAGAAAAGGTCATATTCTCGGGAAAGTGCTTCGTCCAGAATCATTTCAAAAGACTGACAAGGCCATAGATAAAAAGATTGATACAGCCTTTGCGCCCATATATGAACAAATTCCTAAATTTCTTGATTGGCATTATTCCGTATCCGGACAATATCAACAGCTTAGTGAAGCTGCTTTTGGAGATTTGGAAAGTGAAATGGAAGAGTGGCTACTTTCAGGCGTACATGAACGTCTTGAAGACGCATCTGCAAAAATCAATGAGATATTCAAAGCCGAGTTTCGCTCTTTAATCGAGCAGAAAATACAGGACGAGCTTCAGACAGTGGATAAGGCGAGTAGAGATGTTTATGAAAAGATGCTGACTAAAGCAATGCAAAATTCTATTCAGAGATTTACAGCATCCGTCGCTGGCCCAGGTCTCGCCGCTTTCCAGGTCGCGATTGCTGGTAAGGCTCTCTTCGGCGCAATTACCAAAAAGTTGCTTGCTTCAGTAGCAATTAAAACAGGGGGCAAAACGGCCGCAAAAATAGTGGGTTCAGCGGCTAGTGGAGCAGCGGTCGGCTCTTTCCTTGGACCGATTGGTACCGCAGTTGGCGGTACATTAGGAGCAATATTTGGATGGTTCGCGCTAGATGCTGTGGTAGTGAATGTTGATGCACATTTTAACAGAGCTGACTTTGAACAAGAACTCATTGCGCTTATTGACGAGCGAAAGGACGAGGTAAAGTCTTCAATGCAAGAGGCTAAATCCAAAATAATTGAGGAAGAATCGAAAACACTTGACAGCGTTCCTCCCTCTCAGATGTAGACAGTAGCTTAACGAGAGGTGTCCTCATAGATATTTCAGCTCAATTTAGTTAGTTTAGGAGTAGTGAGCGAGAAAATTGTTTGTAAATTTTGTACAAAGGAGGAAAACATGCTGACTCGTTTATTTCACGTCAATATCTGCGTCCGTGATATGGAACGCTCCATCGGGTTTTATGAAAAACTCGGGTTTAACAAGGTCAACGACTTTACGCTCGAAGACCCGACCGTCGGTGAGGCGCTCGGTCTCGACGCCCGGAAGCTGCGCGGCGTATTCATGCGTCTCGGAGACGATGAGAACGCTCCGGTCCTGGACTTGGTCCAGTTTATCGACCCGCCCCCACAGGGCCAGCCTTACCCCTCACTCAATAATATCGGGATTTGTCGTATTGCCTTTAGCGTGGACGATATCGACAAGACCTACGCCAACCTCCAGGAGATGGATGTTCAATTTGTAGCCCCGCTCAAGAAAATCGACGGACCCGGGGGCGTGGAAATTGGGGTCGTTTGCTTCAAAGACCCGGACGGAACCATTCTCGAACTGATCAGCGGGATGTAGTCCGGTCGGAGCGAAGGGGGCACGTGTGGAGCAACCGCCTCGCGACCGTATAGACCCGGAAAAACTCAAGGCCGGCGGCCAAAAGGTCTTTAGCCTGCTGAGCGGTGCGTTAATCTCGGCCATGATCCACCTGGGCGACCGGCTCGGGCTGTACCGGGCGCTGCACGGTGCCGGGCCGGTGACGAGCGAGGAGCTTGCCAACAAAACGGGCTTGAGCGAGCGCTGGGTGCGGGAGTGGCTGAGAGGACAGGCCGCGGCCCAGTTGCTTGAGTATGCGGGGGAGGGCCGCTTTTCCCTCTCGCTCGAAATGGCCATGATTCTTGCGGACGAAGACAGTCCCAAGTTTGCCGCCGGTATTTTCAGTGATTTTCCGCAACGCATGGCCATATTGGAAAAACTGCCCGAGGCCTTTCGTACCGGTCTGGGCCTGCCCTACGACGCACGTGGGTCAGAGGGCGCACGGGGCATTGAGCGGGTCTTTGCGCCCTGGTATCGGCATGCGCTGATTCCCGTTGTCCTGCCCGCCCTGGATGGGGTCGAGTCCAGGCTGCAAGCCGGTGCAAAGGTCGCGGATGTGGGCTGCGGCGCCGGGATTGCATTGATTCAAATGGCCATGGCCTTTCCGCAGGCAGACTTTCACGGCTATGATATATCGGAGCACGCGTTGGCTCGCGCCAACGCCAACAAGGCCGAAGCTGGCCTGACCAACCTCCAGTTCCACCATGCGGCCCAGGACGGGTTACCGACCGATACGAGTTTTGACTTCATCACCACGTTTGACTGCATCCATGATATGACCCGTCCGGCGGAAACCATTCGGGCCATTCGGTCGGCGCTCAAGCCGGACGGAACTTGGCTGATCGCCGATATCAAGAGCGCCCCGACGTTTGAAGAAAATCTGAAGAATCCCATGACCGGTCTGATGTATGCCTTCTCGGTTATGGGCTGTATGTCTTCGGCCTTATCCGAGCCGGGCGGCGCCGGTCTTGGTACCCTGGGCTTCAACGAACAGGTTGCGCGGAATATGACGCGCGACGCCGGGTTCACCCGCTTTATCCGCCACGACTTTGATAATCCGTTTAACGCCTATTATGAGGTACGGCCCTGAGGCGGGAAGGCGCAGTGAAGAAAACCCCCTGTGGTTGTCCGGCTCACAGAGGGAGCAAACATGAGGAGAACAGCATGGAAAAGGAATTTCTGAATCCCGCCGGTATGCCTGTTTTGCCGGGCTTCTCTCAGGTTGTGACCGCGACTGAGGGAAAAATTGTTTTTATCTCGGGTCAGGTCGCCTTGAACGCGAACAACGAGGTGGTGGGCAAGGGCGACCTGCGCGCCCAGGTCGTTCAAACCTTTGAAAACCTCAAACGAGCGCTAGCCGCGGTTGGAGCCACGTTTGACGACGTGCTGAAAACCAATACGTATATTGTTAATTATACGCCTGACATGATCGGTGTGGTCCGTGAGGTTCGCAGCCAGCATCTGCCCCAGGAAAAACCACCGGCCAGCACCCTTATCGGCGTTCAGGCACTGGTGCTTGAAGACCTGCTCATTGAGATTGAGGCCTTTGCCCTGCTCAAGGCTTGAGGTCGGCGCGTATGCGCTTCTCCTTCCTCTGAGCCCTGTATAACCCGGCATGTCTACTCCTGCCAGCCTTCGCGTTGCCTTTGACATTGGCGGAACCTTCACCGATGTCGTCATAGCCGGAGCTGACGGTCAACTCCTGACCTATAAAATTTTGACCTTGCCGGATTCTGTTGGTGCAGACGTTGGGCGCTGCATTGCCGATGCCGAAGGTCAGTACCCGGAGGGCTCCATTACGAGCCTCGTCCACGGCACAACCATCGCCTCCAACGCCGTCCTGGAAGAACAGGGCGCACGGATCGGTCTGATGACCACCACAGGCTTTCGGGACGAATTGGAAATCCGCCGCCTGGGACGGCCCGGCGTCTACAACGTTTTCTGGCAGCGTACGCCGCCCCTGATTCCGCGTCGCCGCCGACTTGAAGTCCGCGAACGCATGACCGTTCGGGGCGAGGTGGAAACGCCGCTCAATAGGGAAGAGGTGCGTCAAGCCATCTACAGCCTTAAATGCCAGGGTGTCGAAGCCATTGCCGTGGCCTTTCTGCATTCCTACGTCAATCCCAGCCATGAGCAACAAGCCGTGGCGCTCATCCGTGAGATATTCCCGGAGGTTATGGTCTGCTCCTCAGCCGATATCCTCCCCGAGGTCCGCGAGTACGAACGCACCTCCACCACGGCCTTGAACGCCTACCTCATGCCCGTGGTGGAACGATACCTGGACCAGTTGGAAACGCAGCTCAGGGCTTATCCTCCACCACTGCAAATCATGCAGTCCAACGGGGGAGTCATGAGCGCCGCGCACGCCCGTCGCCGCCCGGTGCATATGATAGAATCCGGCCCCGCGGCCGGTGCGTTGGCCGCGGCCGGCTTGGCACGGGAAATCGGTCTGGCTCAGGCAGTGGCGTTTGATATGGGCGGGACAACCGCCAAAGGCTGCCTCATAGAAAACGGCCAACCGGTTGAAACCGCAGAAGGCGAGGTGGGGGCGGGAATCAACCGAGCCGGACGACTGAGCAAGGGGGCCGGCTATGCATTGCGCGTTCCCGCATACGATATTGTCGAGGTCGGTGCGGGAGGGGGAAGTCTGGCCTGGGTAGACGATGGCGGCGCGCTGCGTGTCGGTCCGCGTAGCGCCGGTGCGGTCCCTGGCCCGGCCTGCTATGGCCGAGGCGGAACCGAGCCGACCATAACCGATGCCAACGTGGTCCTGGGCTATATGAACCCGGCCAGCATCGCCGGTGGAACCGTTCCCATTGATGCCGAGGCTGCACGGACGGCAATCGACACGCGGCTGAGCGCACGGCTCGGTTTGTCGGTCCACGCCGTTGCCTTTGGGATTCATCAGGTGGCTGACGCGACCATGACGCGCGCCATACGTGCGGTCACGACCGAGCGTGGCCGTGACCCGCGCGAGTTTACCCTGATCGCTTTCGGGGGATCAGGCCCGGTGCACGCGGCGACGCTGGCCGACAATCTGGGGATGTCACGGGTATATATTCCGCTCTTTCCTGGGGTGTTCAGCGCGCTGGGCCTGTTGGTAGCTGACCTGCGCGCTGACTATGTGCAAAGCGTGCCGCAGGAATTGGACACGGGTGATCCTGCGGCCCTGCTCCAGGAATTTGACGCGCTGGTGGCCCGCGCGGAGCAGGAGGCCCGGCATGAGCAGCGTGAGCAGGATGGGCTCAGATATGAACGTTTGATCGATTTGCGTTATATGCGCCAGTCGTCGGAACTGACCCTGCCGGTTCCGGCTCAGATTGCGGCTGCTGACCTCCGGCAAGTACTGGCCGAAAGCTTTCATACTACGCATGAACAAACGTATGGATATCGACGCGAAGACGATACCATTGCCATTGTCAGCGTTCGCCTGAAAGCCACCCTCCAGACGCCCAGCCTGTCCTTCAGCGAATTGGGCGCGTATTTCGGGCAATCGGCAAAAAAGGCGGCGCGGCCGGGCTCACGCCGCGCGTATTTCGGGCCGCAACAGGGTGAACTCGATACCCGGATTCTGAGCCGAGGGGAGTTGATCGAACAGGTTATCGCCGGTCCTCTGATTGTCGAAGAGTTTGACACCACGGTGGTGGTCCCTCCGCAATGGCAGGCGAGTATCGATGCATATGGGAATATTGTTTTACAGGTCGTGAAGTGAAATTACCCAATCGACGCAGTGCCTATATTCCCCAAGGGAAATTATCAGGATACTTACTCTCTCCTACTCACGCGGTTGGCAAAGCAAAGTCGCAGTTCTTTCAGGCGATTGGCTTTAGTGGGGATAGAGAGGAAGACCTCAGACAGCAACTCTTGACTCTTGCCCGTACTCACGAGGTGGCAAATATCTCGCGGTCGATCCATGGGATAAAATACGTAATTGAGGGGGCACTGGAAACAAGGGCAAAAAGGAAGGTCCGTATTCGTACTATTTGGATTATTGAGGAGCATCAGAATAATCCTCGCTTTGTCACTGCCTACCCGTTATAGATAAGAGAAGAGGAAGAAATATATGTTCCAAGAGCTTGATACAGTCGTTCTGACTCATAACGTTGAAAATCATGGTCTCAGGGAAGGCGATATAGGCGTTGTGGTGCATTGCTATCAGGATGGTCAGGGGCTTGAGGTTGAATTCGTGACAGCGGAAGGGAAGACCATAGCGCTATTAACGCTGACTCCAGTCGACGTTCGCCTCATGCGAGAGCGAGAAATTTTGCACGTACGCGAACTTTCTGCCGCATAAGAGGAAAGCGGAGGAAGAAGGTTCATGTCGCCTCAGTTTGACCCTATCCTTATCGAAGTCATGAAAAACGAGCTGACCGCGGTTGCCGAAGAAATGGGCATTACCATGAAGCGGACGGCGCGCTCGTTGGGGGCCAAGGAGGGCTCTGATTTTTCCACGGCGCTGGTCGATGCTCAGGGTCTGTTGATCGCCCAGGGTCTGACCATCGGTGTCCACCTGGGCTACATTATGGGGGTCATGCCGTGGGTGCTGAAGAAGTTTGGCGGCGACCTCCACCCCGGTGATGTGATTGTCTCAAACGACCCCTATGGCGGGGTGTCTCACTTCCCGGACATCGTGCTGGTCATGCCCATTTTCTGGCAGGAGCAACTGGTCGGCTTTGCGGCCATCGTGGAACACCATACCGATATTGGCGGGCGCTTCCCCGGCGGCATGGGCATCGCCTGTGCCGAAGTCTACGAAGAAGGAGTGTGCATTCCGGGGGTCAAGCTCTTCAGCAAGGGTGACCTGAATCACGGTCTGGTTGATATGATTGCCGCCAACGTCCGCGCGCCTGAGGATGTGCGCGGCGACCTGGACGCCCAGGCCGCGGCCTGCCGGCGCGGGGCCCAGGGAGTTCAGGACCTGCTCGACCGACATGGACTGGAACAAATTACCGCCTGTAACGAACAGTTACGCCAGTACAGCGAAGGGGCCATGCGGGCCTGCATTGCGGCCATTCCGGATGGCTCCTATGTGTGTACGGATCTGTTCGAAGATGACGGCTTAGGCGGGGAGGGGGTCAATTTGCGTCTCGTGGTGACCGTCACCGGCGAGTCCGTCTTAGTGGACTTTGACGGAACCGGCCCCCAGGTCCGTAGTGCGATTAATGTCCCATTTAATCTTACTCGTGCCTGCGTGTATGTGGCCTTTCGATCCATTCTTGAGACGGATGCGCCGGCAAACTCGGGGCTGATGGCCCCCATTCAGGTGACCGCTCCTGAGGGCTGTGTGGTCAATCCGCAATTTCCCGGTGCGGTTGGTGCGCGCGGGATGCTGATGTGGCGGATTATCGACATGGTATTTGCCGCCCTGGCTCAGGCCATTCCGGACAAAGTCTATGCCGCAGGCGAGGGTGGAGCGAATTTGCTGGTGTATACGCCCCAGGTCGAGGCGGGTGTGCCGTCCATGCTGCTGGATATTTACACCTCGGGCTGGGGCGCGCGGCCTGACAGCGATGGCGTAGAAGGCGTCACCCCCATGGCTGCCGGCGGCGCCATGCGCAGCATTCCCGCGGAAATGATCGAGCGTGAATGCCCGGTCATGCTGGAAGGCTTTGGCTTTTTGCCGGACACCGGCGGTCCGGGGCAATACCGCGGGGCCCTGTCGGTGTACCGCAAATGGCGTTTTCTGGGCGACGGCCGAGTGATGCTCCGAACCTGTCGGGTCAAATCCGTTCCGTATGGGCTGGCTGGCGGAAAAGACGGCACCCCGTTTGCTGCCAGGCTGCGCTCCGGCGAGGTGGAAACCCAACTCCCACACGAAATGCTGATCGATACGAAAGTGCGCTCCGGAGAAACCCTGCTGCATATCCAACCGGGTGCGGGCGGCTATGGCGACCCGCTCGCACGTGACCCCCAACTCGTCCTGGACGACGTGTTGGACGAGAAAATCTCACCCGCGTACGCCGAGCGAGAGTACGGGGTTGCCATTGACGGGAGCACAGAGCAGGTTGACTGGCAGCGGACGGCGCAACTCCGGGCGACATTGCCGTCTGACCTGGAGGCCTGACGGGTGAATGGACGGCCCGCGTCAGGCTCGCGGGCCGGGAGGAGAGCTATGGCATTTGATCCTATTCTGGTTGAGGTCGTGAAAAACGAGCTGGCCGCCATTACCGAAGAGATGGCGATTGCGGTCTGGAAAACCGGCCGCTCGGCCATGGTCAAAACCGGAGATTTTGCCACCGCTATCTGTGACGGTCAGGGCCGGTTAATCGGTCAGGGCTATGCGGCTCCGTTTCAACTGGCCTTCTTCATAGCGGTGATGCCGCACATCCTCAAAAAATACGGGGAAGCCTTCGCGCCCGGCGATGTGATTGTGGTGAACGATCCGTATGCCGGTGTCACCCATATGCCGGATGTGATGATAATTGCGCCCACGTTCTGGCAGGGGCAGCGGGTCGCCTTTACCTTAGCCTATTCGCACCACACCGATATTGGCGGACGCTTTCCGGGCGGATTCAGCAGCCAGTGTACCGAGACCTTTGAAGAGGGCCTCCGTTTGCCGCCGATCAAACTGTACCAGGCCGGGGAGCGCAACGAAGCCCTCCTGGAAACGATTCTGGCCAACGTCCGGGTATCCGACGAATGGCTCGGAGACGTGGAGGCAAAAATTGCGGGCTGCTGGCGCGGTGAGCAAGAGCTGAAAACAATGCTCGAAAAATATGGCCTGGACATCTTCAACTCGTGCTGTGACTATCTGATTACCTATGCGGAAAAGGCCACGCGGGCGGCCATCAAGGATATTCCTCCGGGCGAATATGTCTATGAAGACGCCTTTGAGGATGACGGTTTTGGCTCCGACGGTGTGGCCCTGCCGCTCAAGGTAACCCTGCGTGCCCAAGGCGAAACCTTGAGCGTTGATTTCACCGGGACCGGTCCGCAGGCACGCGGCGCCATCAACCTGCCGCTGAGCATGACGGAAGCGACGGTGTACGGTGCGGTCAAGAGCATTGTCAGCCCGGAGGTGTTGACCAATGTCGGCTTCATTCGGCCCATACAGGTCGTTGCGCCGGTCGGCACGCTGGTGAACCCGCGCTTTCCTGCCGCGGTCGGTGGCCGTGCCCCGTTATTCTTTCGGGTTTTTGATATGCTGTTCCGTGCCCTGGCCCAGGCGCTGCCCGACCGGGTGCCCATCCCCGGAGAGGGGGGGGATGTCCTGCACTTCACTGGTGAAAAAGACGACGGGACACCGTTTGCGGTCATGGACATTTTCTTTGGCGGCTGGGGCGGACGGCCGCACAAGGACGGGATTGATGGCGTGGCTCCCATGGCCTTCGGGTCGTACGGAACGATTCCCGCGGAAATGCTCGAACGTGAATTTCCGCTGGTCGTTGACGGGTTTGGCTATGTGCCGGATACGGGCGGGGCTGGCAAGCATCGGGGCTCGGTGTCCATCTATAAACAGTGGCGCTTTCTGAGTCCCGGAAAAGTCATGGTTCGCACCAACCGTCTGATTCGAGCCTCCGGGGGGCTGGCCGGTGGGGCATCCGGCTCGTTGTCCAAGAATATTTTGAACCCCGAAACAGAGAATCGGGAACTCCCACGCAAAGCCCATATGCATATGGATGTGAAGCCGGGCGACCGTATTCACCACATCGTGTCCGGCTCGGGCGGACACGGCAATCCCTTGGAGCGCGACCCCGCCCGGGTGCTGACCGACGTGCAGGACGAAAAGCTGTCTGTTGCGCAGGCGCGAGATCAGTATGGGGTGGTGATTGACGCGGCCGCGGCAGAGGTCAATCTACCAGAAACCGAGGCGTTGCGGGCCGCTCGCTTGCGACCGGTCGCGGCAGCAGATTAGTCGAGGGCTGAGCTCACTCGGAATGGTATAGGCTCCCCATGCGTATAGGCTTTGATATTGGCGGAACCTTCACCGATGTGATTGTGGTTGGCGACGACGGACGCCTGTTTACCACAAAAGTGCTCTCGCTGCTTGATCGGGTGGGCGAAGATATCGTCCGCTGCGTGGGTGAGGTCGGTGCGCAGGCCCAGGTCGAAGGCTTCGTCCACGGCACAACTATTGCCTCGAACGCTGTCATCGAAGAGACCACCGCGCGGACCGGACTGATTACCACCCAAGGCTTTCGGGACGAACTCGAAATGCGCGGGCAGCGACGTCCCAACATCTATGACGCCGACTGGGACCGTTTGCCTCCCCTCGTACCCCGTTCCCTGCGTTTGGAAGTTGAGGAGCGCATCCTGGGCAATGGCCGTATTGAGCGCGCGTTCGACCCGACGCAGGCTAGGGCAGTGATCGACCAGCTGCTGGCCGCCGGAGTGGAAGCGATCGCCGTTTGCCTGGTGAACTCCTATCTCAATCCGACACACGAACGGCAGTTGGGACAACTTATCGCTGAAGTGGCGCCGGAGACGGTGGTGTGTCTGTCATGCGATATCCACCCTGAGATTCGCGAGTACGAACGCACCAGTACGACCGTCATCAATGCGTCGCTGATTCCGGTTGTTGATCGCTATCTCAGCCGACTGGAACAGCACCTTTCGACCTATAGCGAGCGCGTCCTGATTATGCAGTCCAACGGCGGCATCATGAGTGCTCAGGCCGCCCGGCGCCGACCCGCGTATATGATCGAGTCGGGTCCGGCTGCCGGCGTGCTGGCTGCGGCGCGCTTTGCCCAGGAGACGCAGCAGGACCAGGTATTATCGTTTGACATGGGGGGGACGACCGCCAAAGCCTGTTTGATCGAAAACGGCGTGCCGCTTGAAAAGCCGGGTGGGGAGGTTGGGGGCGGCGCAACCATGACCACGCGTTTGTTCGGTGGCGGGGGACATGCGCTGCGCGTCCCTTCGCTCGATATCGTGGAAGTTGGCGCCGGAGGCGGCAGTATTGCCTGGATAGATGACGGGGGCGCGTTACGGGTCGGCCCCCAGAGCGCGAGTGCCGACCCTGGCCCGGCCTGTTATGGCCGGGGCGGAACCGAGCCGACCGTGACCGATGCCAATGTCGTGCTCGGCTATATGAATCCCGACGCTATTGCCGGTGCAACCCTGGCTATCGACCGCCAAGCTGCCTGGAGCGCGATTGAGCAAAAAATCGCCCGACCGCTCAAGGTGGAAGTTCTGGCCGCAGCCTATGGCATTACTCAGGTGGCAAACGCAACCATGATGCGTGCCCTGCGCGCCGTCTCGACCGAACGCGGCCGAGACCCGCGTGACTTTACCCTGATCGCATTTGGCGGGGCTGGGCCGATGCATGCCGCGGCCCTGGCGGACAGCCTGAGTATGACGCGGGTTCAGATTCCGCTCTACCCAGGCTTGTTCAGTGCCCTTGGGTTATTGCTGGCGGATTATCGCCACGACTATATTCGCAGCGTAGCCGTGGCTTTGGACCAGCTCGACCCGCAGACCGTGTTGGGTCACTACCAGGAGCTTGAGACCCAGGCCCGAGCCGAGCTGGCCGAAGAAGGCATTGCCGCGGATCAGATTCGTTTTGAGCGCCAGGTCGATCTCAAGTATGGCTATCAGGTGGCGGAGTTGAGCCTGCCTTTTCCCGACGTGTCAATAGCGGACATGCAGGACCGCCTAGCCCAACTCTTCACCGAAGCGCACCGGCAGACATTCGGCTATGATCGAGCCGATACGATTGAGCTTGTCAGCGTCCGGCTGCGAGCCTTGGCTTCCTCCGACCAGCTGCGCTTTACCGAGATGACTGGAGCGGAGAGCGTGAGTGCACCCGCACCGCCGGCCGCACGCGTAGCGTATTTCGGTCCACAGGTGGGCGAATGCGAGGCCGCTGTATACCAGCGCACCGCTCTTGAACAGGCGCGGAGTGGCCCGCTCATCGTGGAAGAACCGGATACCACGGTGGTTGTACCGCCCGGCTGGACAGTCCAGTATGACGTGAGCGGGAATCTTCTCTTGCAGCATGAATAGCGGCGGGGTGGGTGCCTGCCGTGCTGAAGGATATCTTTTGTGAGGTCGCCATCCCCGCCGGTAGTCAAAGATTTGGTCCTGATCGGCGGTGGCCACAGTCATGTCACGGTGCTGAAACGCTTTGGGATGAAGCCGCTGCCGGGCGTACGCGTGACGCTGATTTGTCGTGATACGCACGCGCCGTATTCCGGCATGTTACCCGGCTATATCGCCGGACATTATACCTTCGATCAGTCCCACATCGACCTTGGGCCATTGTCCCGGTTTGCTGGGGCACGATTTTTTCACGATGAAGCGGTCGGCCTGGACCTAGCCAACAAGCAGGTCCTGTGTCGCACCCGGCCGCCCGTGGCCTATGATGTCTTATCCATTAATATCGGGGCGACGCCCGCTGTTGCACATATACCCGGTGCTGTGCACAGCGGTGTGGCCGTCAAGCCCATAGACGGTTTTTGGAGACATTGGGAACAACTCCGTGAGCGATGTCTGGCCCGCGCCGAACGTACGACAATCGGTGTCATTGGCGGCGGAGCCGGAAGCGTAGAACTCTTGCTGGCCGTTCAATATCGTCTCGAACGCCTGCTCGCCCAGCAAAAGCGGTCGGCCGATCATCTCGTTTTTTACCTCATCAGCGCGACGTCCGAGATTCTGCCGACCCACAACCCGCGCGTCCGGGCTGCGTTTCAGCGCATTCTCAAACAGCGCGGGGTTGAGATCCGCACGGATTGTCTCGTCACCGAAGCGGCCGAGGGGTGCGTTCGTTTTGGCGATGACACCCGCCTCGCTCTGGATGAGATGCTGTGGGTAACCACGGCCGGTGCCGCCGGCTGGCCGGGGGAGGCCGGTCTGGCCACAGACGAGCAGGGTTTTATCGCGGTACAGGATACGCTTCAGTCCGTTTCCCACCCCGAGGTTTTTGCCGCCGGAGATATTGCTGCGGTCGTCAACCATCCCCGCCCAAAATCGGGCGTGTTTGCTGTGCGGCAGGGCCCGCCGTTGGTGAAGAATCTGCGCCACTTCCTGCGAGGCCAGGCGGTCAAAGCCTTTGTACCGCAAAGGCAGTTTCTGAGCCTGATCTCTACCGGAGACCAATATGCGGTGGCCTCGCGTTCACGCTGGGCGTGTGAAGGGAAGTGGGTCTGGAAATGGAAAGACTGGATCGACCGACGTTTTATCCGCAAATACAACGAGTTGCCGGACATGTCCGAAGATGAGCCGGTTCAGGTAGAGCAGGGACTGGCCGATACTCAGGTCATTAAAGAGATTTCCGCCTTTGCCATGCGGTGCGGTGGCTGTGGGTCCAAGATCGGTAGTACGGTCCTGAACCAAGCCCTGGCGCGCCTTGAGCCGGTTGAGCGCTCCGATGTCATTGTCGGTCTGCACGCGCCGGACGATGCGGCAGTGGTCACCGTCCCGCCCGGAAAAGCGATGGTGCAGACCGTTGACTTTTTTCGGGCCTTTATTGAAGACCCGTTTGTCTTTGGCCAAATCGCGGCCACCCACGCCCTGGGTGACATCTTTGCCATGGGCGCGGAGCCGCAGACCGCCCTGGCCCTGGTCACCATCCCGTATGGCTTGGAACACAAGGTCCGGGATCAGCTTACCCAGCTCATGGCCGGGGCCTTGGAGGTTCTTAACCGAGAGCAGACGGCTCTTGTCGGTGGGCATACCAGTGAGGGCAGCGAACTGGCGCTTGGATTTGCCATCAACGGTCTGGCAAGCCAGGAAGCCGTGCTGAAAAAAAGCGGCATGCAGCCGGGACAGGCACTGATTCTGACCAAGGCGCTGGGAACCGGCGCGTTGTTTGCCGCGGACATGCGACACAAGGCCAAAGGTCGCTGGATCGAAACCGCGCTCGCCTCCATGCAGCAGTCAAATCGGGCCGGAGCAGACTGCCTGCGTCAGCACGGCGCAACCGCCATGACCGACGTGACCGGATTCGGTTTGCTGGGCCATCTGGTTGAAATGGTCCGGGCCTCGGCTGTTGACGCTGTCCTCAATATGGAACGGTTGCCGATCCTGCCCGGCGCTCCGGAGGTCGTTCAGCAGGGCATTTTTTCGTCTCTGCAAGCGCAGAATATCCGGCTGCGGCGGGCTATTCGCGAGGTGGAACGGGTGGCCCGGCACCCGCTCTATGCTCTGCTGTTCGATCCGCAGACCGCCGGCGGACTCTTGGCCAGCGTCCCGGCCGAGCAGGCCCAGGCATGTCTCCAGAAGCTTCAAGCTCTTGGCTATCAGGACGCGGCCATCATCGGCACGGTGCAGGCGCAGAGCGATGCGCTTGAGCCGATTACGCTGCAAGCATGACCGCCTCAGGTATAGGCTCTGAGAAAAAAGAAGACGAGCACACCGGTGACCGAGACGTAGAGCCAGATCGGAAAGGTGTAACGCGCTATCTTTTTGTGAGCCTCAAATTGTTTGCGGGCCGCATGGTAGAGCGTGGTAAAGACCAGGGGCAGGGCAACAATGGACAGGACGATGTGGCTGATCAGGATAAAAAAATACAGCAGACGAATCGGTCCCTGGCCGGGAAAAGGCGTATCGCCATGAAAATGGTGATACACGATATAACTCCCCAGAAAGAGGACCGAGAACACGAGCGCGGCCAGCATGCAGCGCATATGCTTGTCCCGGTTGCCGCGCTTGATATTGACAAACCCGGCGATCAAACAGCCAGCGCACAGAGCGTTAAAACAAGAGTTGGCCGCCGGGAGATAGGTCACCCAATCTCCCTCTGCCGTGGCCGCTGGCTTATAGTAAATCAACCAGATCAAAAATCCGCTGAGGACCAAGCTGAGGAGCAAAAACCAGGACAAGGGATTGCGCGTCATGGCCGGTGTTGGCATGGACCCGAAGCTAACGGTGGAAGAGATGGAGATCAAGCCTCCGCGTGTCGCGCTTGACGCGGGATTCCGCTAGAATGCCGCATCATCAAAACGAAGCGAAGGAGGAAAGTATGCAGTTTGTGAGCCTGGAAGAAGCGAAGCAGGCGTCGGGTCTGCGCCTGACGTTTGTGGCCAATGCGCCGAGCCCGTGGGGAGAAGCGGTCAAAGGTATGCTTAAGACCAAAAATATTCCCTTCACCGCTACGCTCTATATGCCCGGTGACCCTGCGGCCAATAAAGGCTTAGTGGAGTGGACGGGCGAAGATAGTGCGCCGTCCGCCATGTATGAAGACGAAGCGCCCCGGTCCGGCTGGGCGGAGATCCTGCTCTTGCTCGAACGCCTCCAGCCTGAACCCAGCCTCATTCCGGCTGACCCGGAGCAACGCGCGCTGATGTTCGGGCTCTCGCATGAAATCTGCGGCGAAATGGGCCTGGGCTGGGCACTCCGCCTCATGATGTGCGATGCTGCCATAGACCCGAATGTGGACTATCCCGTTCCAGCCGAAATGGGCCACTATCTTGGCGCGAAATACGGCTATCGGCCCGGCATCGGACCGGAGGCTACCAAACGAGTGACCGACGTTCTGACCCTCCTGTCTGCCCGCCTCAAAGACCAACAGGCAAAGGGCAACCGCTTCCTCATGGGCGAACACGTCACGGCCCTGGACTTCTATTGGGCAACGTTTTGCGCCCTGGTGAAACCGCTGCCGCCCGAACATTGCGCCATTCTTGAGGTGTTACGTGCCGGCCTCGAGTTCCCCAATCCGGTGATTGAAAAGGCGCTTGACCCCGCCCTGATCGAACATCGGGACTTCATGTATAACGAGTACATCGGACTGCCCATGGTGCTGTCGTAATACTGTCGGGAGATGTCTGTGTCTCCCGACCTCATCTCCATGCCCCGAGCGTTATAATATGCCGTTCAGACGTTGAGCGCAGGAGAAACGCGCTATGGAACCGCAAACCGTCGCCTTGAGAGAACAGTCCAAAGTGTTGGCCGGTGGTGGTGAGGGGATTCCGGCTTTACTCGCTGACAGAAAGAACTAGGGCACCTGGCGCTCTCGTAACTATGCCCATCCCCGAACGGTATAACCGCGGCTACAACCTTGGTGTTGGCGGCGCGATCGTGCGTGACAACCGCTTGCTGCTCGTGCGGCGTGCCTCACGGCGGGGCAGGGGGAACTGGCAGGTACCGGGAGGCTTTGTCGAGCCGGACGAAACCATTGAGCAGGCCGTTGTCCGTGAGGTTCGGGAGGAAGCCGGCGTGACCGGAGAGGTGCAAGGCGTCATTGGCCTGCGCAATCGGTGCGATCCCGATATTGGCAACAGTCTGTATATCGTTCTGCTGATGACACCGCTGAGCGGTGAGCCCACGCCTGATATGGAAGAGGTTGACCGCGCCGAGTATTTGACCCTGGAGCAGATAGAGCAATTGGAGCAGGTGCCGGCCATCAATCGGGAAATCGCCAGCCGGGTGCTCTCCCAGGAAAGATGCCTGCTGGCACCGCAAGAACTCATCCACCTGAACGGCAAACCCTATACGCTCTTTGCTGGATAGTTTCCATGCCTCGATATTTTTCTGACTACATAAAAATTACTGAGTATAGTCAAAAATAAATATTCCGGGCTGTAGAGCTACTAAACTTATGCTAACCCTGACAGCAAAAGGGAAAATCTGTGGGTATGACTTCGCAACAAGAAACACTTGAACTGCGTGGAGATGGCGCGGCGCGGGCTACTATTCAATTTTGCTACCATCAGGCTGGACAGGGTCTGCCGCTGGTATGGCTCCACTGGTTGTGGGGCGAGCCGGGCTGGATGGAGTATCACCAGCGGTTAGCCGAACGTTTCCAGGTGTGTGTTCCCGACCTGCCGGGTTATGGGCAATCCGCACTGCCCGAGTGGGCAAAGACACCGCATGACTTAGCGGTGTTGCTGTTGCAATTCTTTGATGCGCTGTCGCTCGAACGGCCGATTGTTGTCGGCTCATGCCTCGGTGGGTGGGTAGGGGCTGAACTCGCACTGCTCAGACCGGAGCGGATTGCCAAGTTGGTTTTGATTAGCCCGCTCGGCTTAGTGCAGGACTGGACCAAGGTGCCCAATCTCTTCTACGCGGACCCAGCCCGCTTGCCGCGGTATCTTTTTACGGACGCAGCTCTGGAGAATGCCTCACTGTATGTTCCAGACCTGAGTAACTGGACCGACGCATTCATCAACAACCGAAACGCGAGTATCCGACTGGTGTTTGACCCCTACCTCCACAGTCGCAGCCTGCGCCATTACTTGCATCTTTTGACCACCCCAACGCTTGTCGTCTGGGGCGAGCAGGACCCCCTCCTGGCACCAGTGCACGCCGCGCTGTGGGCGGCATCGCTACCGCACGCTCGCAGCGTGATAATTCCGGGGGCCGGACATCTCCCGTATGTGGAAGATTGCGAGGCCGTTATCCAGGCTATTGATACCTTTATTCCACCACAGGAGAGGGGAGGAGCATGAGAGTCTTTAATATGGTGCTGTTTGGCTGGCCGCACCTGCCTGACGATGCTCCCGTTGGTAAGCCTGGATCGTATCCACTTTCGAATCGGTATTTTGATCCTGTGCAGGGAAACGCATTACTGCAACAAGAGTTGGACCGGATCACGCTCAGTGATGAGCTTGGATTAGATGGCTTCACCTGTCAGGAGCATCATGGCGGCGGCGGATTTTGTGCCATGGTGCCCTCGACGCACCTCATGGCGGCAGCCGTCTCACAGCGCACGAAACATCTTCAAGTGGCGGTCACCGGCACCTGTATTCCGTTACACCACCCGCTTGCCATTGCGGAAGAGGTCGCCATGTTGGATCACCTGAGCAATGGGCGTTTTATTTGGGGGGCGCTACGTGGTTTTCCGACCGAATACCTGTCCTACAATATCAACCCAGCGGAATCTCAGGCTCGGTTTCGGGAAGGTTTTTCCTTAGTCCTGAAAGCGCTTTCGAGTGAGGGGCCGTTTGATTTTGATGGCCAGTTTTACCGCGTCCGGGACTACAATATATGGCCGAAGCCCTTGCAGCAGCCCTATCCGAAAATCTGGATGGCGGCCAATAGCCTGGACTCGCTCGATTTTGCGGTCAGGAATCGCACCTATATTGCCACACCGTGGGTCAGTATTGAGCGGACGCACTCGGTGCACGAGACGTATTATCGGCTGGCTCAAGAACAAAACATCACCATCCCTGAGGATTTTGATGATATGTTTGCCTCGATCTGTGCGTTATACGTTGGCGAGAGCGATAAAAAGGCACGCCAAGAGGCAGAAGTACATTTAGAATACCACTTCTTCCGCGCGCTGGCCTCATTTGATATCGGCACTGTCTCGCTTATCCCTGGGCATATGAGTGTCAATGGCATGCGCGATTGGCTGAAGAACGTCACGAGTAAAGAGACGGGTAAGGCCATGGGCTATAGCGTGGATGAGGGGATTGAGAATGGGACGGTCATTCTGGGTGGACCGGAAAGTGTGATCGCTCAAATCAAACGTCAACGCGAAGAAGGCAAGCGCGGAACCTTACTGGCGATGTTTCAGTTTGGTTCCCTACCGGATGATCTCGCGACGCAGAGCCTGCGACTCTTTGCCCAAGAGGTATTGCCCAAGATTCGCGCCATTTGAGGAAACGTCACCGACTCAGCCCCTGTCTCGGCGAGTGAGGCTTCCCCGACCCGCGTTACCGCAATCCCAATCCACGTCCAGGACGACCGCCCTGGACGGATAGGCGACCGGGCCTCTATCGTAGCGGCATGGTAGACAGGGACGGAGGAGCGAGCGAGGGACCGTCCACGTTTTTTTACGGCTGGTGGGTTGTTGTGGCATGCTTTGTCAGCATGTCGATGGCGGGTGGTATTGGCAATCTGTCCTTTCCCGTCTTTCTCAAGCCGTTGACCGCAGAGTTCGGCTGGACCCGGGCTCAGGTATCGGGCGGGATTTCGGCCTTTATGTTGGCCATTGCGCTCACCGCTCCCTTTGTCGGGCGAGCGGTGGGGCTGTACGGGCCGCGGGCGGTGATGATTCCGGCGGCCGTATTGGTGGGCCTATGCTTGATGTTGCTGTCCCAGATGACGGCCTTGTGGCAACTCTACCTGCTGCGGCTCGGGGTGGGGGTAGGGTTTACGGCCCTGGCCCATGTGCCGGTTAATATTACTATTTCGCGCTGGTTTACACGTAAGCGCGGTCGGGCCATGGGCACGGCCATGATCGGCGCTCCAGTGGGCGGACTGCTGATGACGCCCTTTGCCTCGTCTTGTATCGAGTGGGTCGACTGGCGTCTCACTCTTGTGATCCTGGGCGGGCTGCTGTGGCTTATCCTGGTTCCGGTGTTGTTTGGGCTACTGCGAGATACGCCGGCTGACCTGGACCTGCTGCCGGACGGCGAGACGAGACGGACCGTGGACGACACGCCGGTCGATGCTGGCAGAGGGGAGGGGATATCCGCCCGCGATACGCTCCGAACCGGTCGTTTCTGGGCGCTCATCGGTATCTATTTTCTGGCCTATGCTTGTCTCTTTTCCGTAATGATTCATCAGCATCCCTATTTTACGGATCAAGGCTTTTCCGCTCAGCACGCGGCCCTGCTGGTGAGTGTGCTGCTCAGCGCGTCCGTGATCAGCGGGCTGGGTTTTGGCTGGGCGAGCGAGCGCTATGATCCCATGCAACTGGCGGCGGCCTGTTATGCCTTGGGTGGCATTGGCATAACCCTGCTTTTATGGGCTTCTCCCGTAGTTGCCGTGGTCGGCTTTGTTGCCTGCTTCGGCTTCTTTTTTGGTGGCACCACTCCGCTGACTGCCCTCGTGACCGGGCGCATGTTCGGCATGAAGGCGCACGGCGTGATTTACGGTTTCTATCAGACCGTTATCTGTCTAAGCGGCTTCGTTGGCCCAACTGTGATGGGTTTTCTCTATGATACGACCGGAAGCTATCAACTCGGGTTTAGCGGTGTTGGTATCGGTCTGCTGTGTGCCGCCTTGCTGATGCTGGTCGTACGGGCGAGAACCAGGCTTCTTCCCTTGTCTGTCGCATCCACTTGAACAAAAAGGTCGGCTTTTCCTCTTGTGGCTCAAATCCCCGGCTGATACAACTTTTTGCACTTTGGACGAGCAGGGCATCCATCTCCAAGTGGATGCCTGAGGTTCGTTCCGAGCCGTCAACAAGGAGGGCCTGCTATGAAGAGCCATTGGTTCCATTTGATGCCGTATCAAGATCTGCCTGAAGACTTTAAGGAAAAACATCCGAGTGTGTGGGTGGATGTTTCAAGTGAATTATTCGATCCTGCTCGGGGCCATCAATTTTACAACGAATATTTGGATCAACTGGAGTTTGCTGACAGCCTGGGGTTTGATGGCATTTGCGTGAATGAGCATCACGCCAACGCCTACGGCCTGATGCCGTCACCCAATCTTATCCTTGCCTCGCTCGCACGTCGGACTTCCAATGCCGCACTGATTGTGCTGGGCAACTCGATTGCGCTGTATAACCCGCCTATTCGCATTGCCGAAGAAATGGCCATGCTCGACTGCATCTCGGGTGGCCGTTTTGTGGGTGGCTTTCCGGTTGGTACGTCGATGGACACCAATTTTGCGTACGGCCAGACTCCCCTGACCCTGCGCGAGAAATATCGGGAGGGCCATGACCTGATCATTAAGGCCTGGACCGAGCCGGAACCGTTTGCCTTTAACGGCAAATACAACCAACTCCGGTATGTGAACATCTGGCCCCGCCCGGTTCAGAAGCCGCATCCGCCGGTGTGGATTCCAGGCGGCGGCAGCGTCGAGACCTGGGACTGGGTGGCCGAGCATGACTATATGTATGCCTTCCTGAGTTATTTCGGCTACGAGCCGGCCACGCAAGTGATGAAGGGCTATTGGGAGGCGGTAGACCGCGCCGGCCGAGATCGGAACCCGTACCGCGCCGGCTATCTGCAACTCATCGGAGTGTCTGAGACGGACGCCCAAGCGGAAAAAGACTATGCGGAGGCGGCTTCGTATTTCTACCATCGCTGTTTGCACGTTCCCGATCATTGGGCTGCGGCACCAGGCTATCTGACGCTCAAGACCATCAAGTCGCTCAAATCGCCCTTCAGTTTCGAGCAGTTGGCCGACCTCAAATGGAAGGATTTTGTTGAGCAGGGCTATGTCATTGCCGGCTCTCCGGCAACCGTGCGCGACCGGCTGGTGGAAGTCATTAAGGAAATGAATGTGGGGCAGCTCTTCTCCCTCCTCCACTTCGGCAACCTGAGCAGCGCGCAAACCCGCAAGAACACGGAACTGTACGCCAAAGAGGTTTTACCCTTTCTGCGCGAGCAGTTGTGGAACGAGTGGGAAGACCGCTGGGCTCCGCACCCGATGAAGGAAGAAGATCGCATGCCGGTCGCAGCCCTCTGAGGCGCTGACCCCCGAAGGGAGATCGTTTGGAATGCAAGAAGTGAAGGTTGCTATTCGGAATGGAAAATTTACCACCTCAATGCAGTGGGGCGGCAGCGGCGAGCCGCTCCTGTTTCTGCACGGTGCCGGTGGTCCTATGGTGGGAGCACCGTTTCTTGAGGAACTCGCTCAGGTTTTTACTGTCTACGCCCCGGCCCACCCCGGCTTTGGTCTCGGAACGGGTATTGAGCATATTGACGACGTGATTGACTTCGCCCTGTACTATCACGATTTTCTTGATGAACTACAGATAGATAGCCCGCATATCATGGGCCACTCGCTGGGTGGCATGTTAGCCGCAGAGATCGCCGCGCTCGCCCCGTATCGGATCAATCGCCTCGTGCTGGTCTGTCCGGCAGGACTGTGGCTTGAGGACAATCCCATTCCGGATTTCTTTACCTTCAACCCGCAGCAGATGGTCGAACATGTGTTTCATGATCCCAGCGGTCCCATGAGCCAGATGTTCACCGAACAGTTGCAATCCCCTGAAGCCCAGCTTGAGATGTATAAATGCTTGGCCTCAACCGGGAAATTCCTGTGGCCGATTCCTGACAAAGGGCTCAAGAAGCGTATCCATCGGTTGCAACTGCCAACCCTGTTGCTGTGGGGAGAATCCGACAAGCTCATTCCACCGGTCTATGGAGAAGCCTTTCAGCGTGCCATTCCCGGCTCGCGTCTGGTCCACTTCGCGAGTTCGGGTCATATGATTATGCTGGAAGAACAGGACGCTTTTGTCGAAGCAGTGTCAGATTTTTTATTGGAGTAACCCGAAAGGAGGGAGAAATGATCAAGACGAAATCGATCCGCCATACTGGGGTGCCGGTCTCGGATGTGAGAAAGGCCAAGCGATTTTATGGGGAGATTCTCGGCTTTGACGAGATCGAGCGACCCAAGATCAAAGGTGTTCCTGGAGCCTGGTATGAGGTGGATGGAACCCAGGTGCATATCATTGGTCAGCGTAACGCGCTGGCCGACAAGGATATTCCGGGTATCGGAACCCACATCGCGGTCCAGGTCGAAGACCTCGAAGAGGCCAAACGTGTGCTTAAGCGAAGGCGGGTGAAGTTCCAGGAATTTGCTCCGCCGCCCAATATGGGTTTGGCGCCGGTGATCTTTGTCCGTGACCCGGATGGCAATGTGGTTGAGTTGCGGACGGAAGCCTAACCGAAGCATGCCACTCCTTGAGTGGAATACAACTGAGAGGAGCCCACCGCCTTCGGCACCCCTCCGAGGAGGAGAGATTAAGCAGGTTCCATCCCCTCTTGAGAAGGGTGCTGCGAGGCAGCGGGGTGGGTTCCCTCGTATCGAGACATACGCAGGGAAGAGGTCTGATGCTGATCGAAATTTATCCAAAACCCGACGGTATGCAGCATATCAATCTCATGTTCTGTGAGGCAAAGCCTGATCCCGAGGATGGCTGGGTCCGCTCTCATATTGAGGCGTTTCCCACCCCGCCCAAGCGAACTTTTGAAGAGGAACGGGCCGGCCGGACGTATACCACGCTCCAGTACGGCCAATGCGTCATCGGGCATTCCATGTTCTATATCGAAAAGCACAAAGGCGTGGTGGACAAGCTGCTCGGGGTCTGTGCGGACGAGCTTGAGCGGGCTGCCTTGGACCGTCCTGCGCGCAATACGATTATTTCCCGCCTGGCCCTGGAACTGGATAAAAACGCCCGATTTTCGGTTGACGATCAAGGCAATCTGACCATTGCCCTGAAAGATAGAGAGGCGGCCGAGATTCACACACGCCTGGGTGAGCTTATGAACGAAGAAATGCCTGTCCAGCTTGGCGAAACCGTAGGAAGCGGGGCCTGACGTGGCAGGTGTGGCAGGAAGGGTCGCGTTCCTAACCGGGGCTGGGTCGGGTATCGGGCGCGCGACTGCGCAGGTCTTGGCCAAAGGCGGCGCCGACATTGTGGTGACGGATATCAATCTGGCGGGGGCTGAGGAAACGGCTCAAGCCGTCACGGAATGCGGGCGCAAAACGCTCGCGCTTCAGGTCAATGTGTCAGACCTGCATGCGGTTGAAACGGCGACAACACAAGCCCGCCGGGAGCTGGGGGCGATTGATATTCTGTTCAGCAACGCCGGCATAGGCACCCAGGTCGCGTTTACGGACATGACTGAGGAGGACTGGGACCATATGTTCGACGTGCATCTTAATGGGACGTACCATTGCTTTCGCGCGGTCCTGCCCGAGATGAAAACGGCTGGCTGGGGTCGGTTGATCAGTACCTCCTCTATGGGCGCTTTGACCGGGGGAATTCGTCTGGCCCATTACTGTGCGGCCAAGGCTGGCATTGCCGGGCTCACGGTTGCCATGGCAAGTGAGCTGGCGCGAACGGGGATTACGGTCAATGCGGTTGCCCCAGGTGTGATTGATACGCCGATGGTCCGGCAGAGTCCTGAACGCTGGGTCAAGAATATGACCAAGACCATTCCGATGCGCAAACTGGGACAACCCGAGGACATCGCCCATGCCGTCGCCTATCTGGCCTCGGAAGAAGCCGGATTCATGACTGGTCAGATTCTCAGCCCGAACGGCGGCTCGTATATGAAGTGGTGTTAAGATGCGACTGGCAGGGAAAACCGCACTGATAACCGGTGCTGGATCGGGCTTAGGCCGGGCAACCGCCCAGCTCTTTTCTCAGGAGGGCGCGCGCGTTGTTGTGGCTGATATCAGCCAGCGTCGCGCCGAGGCTGTCGCCGCCGAGATCAATCAAACCAACGCTTCTCGGGCAATGGGTCTTCAGGCTGATGTGACACGGAGCCAGGCTGTCAACGCTCTGGTCGAACAGGCCAGGAGCGCCTATGGACCGATCAATATCCTTGTGAATAACGCGGGGATTGCCCAGATTAAGGACCTGCTCGATATCACCCCTGAAGAATGGCAGCGCATGATCGATGTCCACATGAAGGGAACCTTTCTGTGCACGCGGGCCGTGATCGGAGACATGATGGCGGCACAATGGGGGCGGGTGATTAACACCGCCTCAGTTGCCGGTATGACAGGCGGTCCGCAAAACGCGCACTACGCTGCTGCCAAGGCCGCCATTATTGGTTTTACTCGCTCGTTAGCCCTGGAGTACGCGCGGTCGGGCATTACTGTGAACGCGGTTGCCCCCGGATTGATTGAAACACCCATGGTCAAACAAGGCACCGGACCCGCCGCCGAGAAGGTGGTGGATTTCTTTATCCGTCGCATCCCCATGCGCCAAATGGGTACGCCCGGAGACATCGCCGCGGCCCATTTGTATCTGGCCTCAGACGATGCTGTCTATGTGACCGGGCAAGTGCTGAGCCCGAACGGTGGCTATCTAGTGTGAGGACCTTTTCCTTGACGTTTAGAGACGCTGGTTGTAGCGTGGCGATGTGAACGAAGCCTTTGAACACCGCTCGCTCATTGACCGCACCATCCTGCGTACTCTTCAGCAGCGCCAAGATTGGCCATCCATTATCCGGCTGACCCTCCATCTGTCTGCTTTCCTGCTGTGTGCGTATGGCGTGCTGCTCGTCGCGCCGTATTCTTACGTGGCGGCAGGTCTGCTCTCGATCGTGCTTAGTGGGATTTGGGCTTCCTTGTTCGCTCCCTTTCATGAGTGTACGCATCAAACCGCTTTTAAGTCCGCCTGGCTGAACTCCCTGGGCGCGTGGCTCAGCGGCTTTCCCTTTGGTATGGCACCGGCCGTATACCGTGCCTTCCACTTCGATCATCATCGCTACACCCAGTATGTCGACAAGGACCCGGAGCTGTTGTTTTTGGGTGGACAACCGGTGTCCTGGCCAAATCAATGGAAAAATTGGCTGCTCATGATTAGCGGCTGGGGCATTCTTCTCTTCAAAATAGGTCCTTTTGTGCGATTTCCTTTCCTGGCCTATGAGAAGTGGGAGCCTTTCGCGCCCTGGGCACCGCTCGACCAACGTCCCACACTGGCCTGGCAATCGGGTGTGATCGCCCTCTTTTGGGTCGGACTGATTATTGCGGCCTGTATCGGACCCGCAGGGATGGGCTGGCTGCTGTTTGCGGGTCTTCTCAGCCATATGTTTCAAGCCATCTGGGTGACCACCGAGCATACGGGATTGCCGAACGAAGGCTCTATTCTGGCGCGAACGCGTACTATGCAGACCTGGCCGTTTTTCAGCTGGTGGCTGTGGAATATGAACTTTCATGCCGAGCACCATGCCTGGCCGGCGGTCCCGTGGTATGGGCTACCCGCCCTGCACCAGGAAGTAGCAGAACACCTCAACGCCACGGAGCGCGGATACGCCCGACTCCAGTTCAAGGTCTGGAGCAAGGTCGGTGTGTAATGCCCGGCCCGCCGGTAGTGTCTCACTTTGCATTTCCTCCTCACCCCCTCCCTCTCCCTCCCCCTGGAGGGGAGGGCCAGGGAGGGGGACGCCAGGTAGACAGAAAGAGCGACGTGAAGCTGAGACACTACCGACCGACCTCTCGCCTTGACCACCCGAAACCCAGCGTCTAGGCTCACGTCAACAGCAGATCAGGAGGTTAGAAACTACGATGCTCACTGCACCGACGCGCTTTTTTACCGAAGACCATGAGATATTCCGCGAACAGGTTCGGAATTTTGTGACCAAGGAAGTTCATCCTCATATTGACCAATGGGAAGAAGAGGCCCTTTTCCCAAAGTCGCTCTACCAGCGCATGGGTGAACTCGGGTTTCTGGGCATCCGTCACCCCGTGAAATATGGGGGCAGTGCCGGGGATATCTGGATGACACTCGTCTTTTGTGAAGAATTGTGTCGTTGCCGGGCCTTGGGATTACCAACGAGTGTGCTGGTCCATACCGACATGTCTTCGACCCATATCGCGCGCAACGGCACGTCGGAGCAGAAAGAACAATACCTGCGGCCCATGATTACGGGCGAGGCGGTCTGCGCTATCGGCGTAACCGAACCCTCAGGCGGGTCCGACGTCGCCAGCATACGTACCACGGCAGTGAAAGATGGCGATGCTTACGTCATTAACGGCTCCAAGATTTTTATTACCAACTCCGTCCATGCCGACGTCTTTTGTGTGGCTGCCAAGACCGACAAGGATGCCCAAGCCCGCGGTATCTCCATGTTCCTTGTTGAGCGCGACACCCCTGGGTTCAGCCTGGCTAAAAAGCTGGACAAAATGGGCTGCCACAGTTCGGATACCGGCGAGTTGGTTTTTGAAGACGTGCGCGTTCCGCGCCGCAACCTCTTGGGAGAGGAGGGCAAGGGATTTTACTATATTATGCAGAACTTCCAGGACGAGCGCCTGATTGCAGCCAGCATGGCCGTAAGCGCGGCCCAGCAAGCCCTTGAAGATACGCTCACCTATACGCGCGAGCGGGAAACGTTTGGCAAGCGCATATTTGACCATCAGGTCATATCGCATCGCCTGGCTGATATGGCGACCGAATTGGAAGCCGCCCGTCAGTTGACATACTACGCGGCCGATGTGCTGGCCAGCGGGCGTGACTGTAGTACTGAAGTCTCAATGGCAAAGCTGTATGGCTGTAACGTGGCCAACAAGGTCGCCTATGAATGTGTCCAACTGCACGGCGGCTATGGCTATATGAAAGAATTTGCAGTTGAGCGGTTCTATCGGGATATCCGTCAGACCACGATTGCCGGAGGGTCCGCCGAGATTATGAAGGAAATTATTGTCAAGCGCGGGCTGGACCGGGACCTTTAGGGCATTCTGTGGGAGTAGATTTTCTTGATATAGACAAATTCTGTCCATACCTTTGACAATGAACGACGGACAGAAGAGGTATTCACTCAGGTGCTAGCAGAAAGGAACGGAGGCGCACGATATGGCAGCACTTCATATGGACGCAATTGATCCGCGTTCCTTGCTTCAGGAGATACCGCAGTCTGAAAGGTTTCCGGTACTGTCCCCAGCAGCAGGACAGATAGGCGAAGCTCCTTTCATATTCCAAGCTGACGAGGGGGTGGAATCTTCCGAGCCGGAAGGGGTGTCGATTCGACCGCTTGATCCTATCGAAGTGGATGACCGTGAATTTAAGTCTAAAGTGCAGCAATTCCGCGATATTGTCTCCGCCTATGAGAGGCGGATTGAAATCCTGAAAGAGCAGGCATCGCTTGATGGATATCCGCTCAACCCCGCTTCTAAAGAAGCCTTTCTTGAATTTCTCAAAAAAACCCCGTTTATAAGACGCGGACGCCTTGTTCTCATGGAAAACGGAAATCTTCGCGCAGTTTGGAAAGGCGAGAATGAGGCTCACATCGGACTTCAGTTTATAAACAACCGGTCAGTCCAGTATGTCATCTTCACGCGCCGAGAACCTCGGTTCCCTGTTTCGAGAGTAAGCGGGCGCGATACACTGGATGGTATAAAGAGGCAGATTGAAGCATTCGACCTGGATGATGTACTGTATACATGACTGGAGATAATCTCCCCGCCGATCACCATATCGTTCGATACGTGAAGCCGTCACTTGTCGAGGATGAAACCGTAGATGGAAGCGCGTTTCTTTTGAGACCAGATGAAGACGGACTCTCTGTAAACTGGTTGGAAGCCTTCGGATATGATGACAAGAATCGTCAGCTTAGTGAAGTCCGACGGCTGCTCAGACTGAGACCGGCAAGAAATGGGAGGTTTGCAAAACTTAATGTGGGGGTGACGAAGCGGCACATCTCAGAGGTCGTAGAAGAATTGGGTATTGTTGAAGCGCCCCGGACTTCCACAGACGAATTCGAAGCCGACCCATCCCATGCTGAGATCATCACCCTGAAAGAACTGACCAAAGGCATAACCATATACCCTGAAAACCGCTCCCACTGGAGGGCCCTATTGTTCCATGTGGCGATTCATGCCGCGCCAGCCAAGGCAATAGTTCTGGCGCGAATATGAAACCAGGAGTCTATCGACAAGATTCTTTCTATCTCATTAAGATGATCCAGGAATATTGGTAAAGACTTGTTCGGGGGTGGAGGTAAACGAGTTGCGATGCTGGCCAATCCTTCCTCAAGCCACTTAAACCACGCATCATGTTCCTCATAGGCAGCGGCGGCTTGTAACATGATTCGCAGGATTCTTTGAATTTCTTCTTCTGTAGATATTCGTGGAGCAATCCTGATAACCGCATCCACGACCCCGTCCGCCAAAGGCGCGTTGCGGTTCGCCGCCGCGACAAGGCTGGCCGATTCCAAAAGCCGCAAACTCGCCGGCAACTCGCTGGGAGCGTTATTCTCTTTTAGCGTCTTTACGGCTTCCCGTGCGCGGTCCAGTTCCGGTTGGCCTAAAGCAAAAAACTGAGAAATTGTTGCAAGTTGATGCAAAGCGGCCGGCTCACCGCCGTCTGTCCATGTGTCTCTAATTTTCTCGGTGACTTCTTGTGGAACGGAGTCGGTTGGTCGTCCATGGCCTTCAAGGGGGCCAGGAAGGTCATAGACAAGCGGGTGTCCACGCTCATCGATCTGTGTAAGATCTGGTCAATGTCTTGCGACTTCGGTACGTAGCGCCCTTCGCGTTCATGGCGTGATTTGAGGACATGGAGCCGCCCGAGGATTTCATTCCGCAATAGGATGCGGCCCGCCAAAAGCATAGGTTCCTGCCTGGCTTGCACGAAGTCTGCATACACGCCTGCCGCAGACATGTTGCTGTAGAGCCACTGCTGAAAATCGTCAATCTTGACTGAATATGATGATTCCGTCATAGCTTGGGCAATCAGACCTGCTTGCATCCATGCGCCCATTCGCTTCCAGTAGCCGGGATACGTGGACCCATTTTCTAAAAGATTGAGCCGGTTGAGCACGAATTCGTAGAGCATCTGAAGCAGGCTATAGATATCAAGGCCATCCTGCTGTCCGAATCTCTCTTCCAACAGCCTGGCAATAGCCATAGCCGCGAACTCGCGCAAACGTTCGTCTTCTTGGCGATACAGCGCGACATCAAGCGCACCGAGCAACGAGAATGGGGTGCTGTTTGCATGACACGAAGAGAGCGCTTCCCACACGGCATCACTGGTAAGATCGGCTACCCACTGCCCGGGGGTCAAGTCGTCGCGCAGCGCGCCGAGGCAACAGATATCGAGCCCGGCTCGAACATCGCGGTTCAGCAGCGCCTTTGGCCATGCAAAGAGCCCAATTCCACCAGCCGACAGCAGTGAAAAATTGGCCATCATCGGGGGCAGCTTGCTCAGCGTACCAAGCCAAGGAGGTGTGTTCCCCCCGTGACCGAGTCAGTACGCTAAACAAAGCGGTTCTGGAATCGGGATCGCGACGGTCGCGTAGAAGATGAAGCGCTTCGTCTGTGTTGCCATCACCCTCCGCGAGCAGGGCATCCACAATGGAGAGGTCCCGGTCAGGATCGGTTTGCTGCAACTCATCTCGGAGGTGGCGTGCGGAAGCGAGCGTTTCAGCATCGCCAGCACATAATCTCGCGGTCCAGTAGAGGACTGTGTTTTTGGTAGAAGTAGATACTGCGAAGAGATCGCCTTCATCGCTGACGCGGTGCTGCAATTCTTGAATATTTCGCCGTGCTCGAAGCGGATCGAATGCTCGGATCATAAGAATTCGGGATAATTCTTCCTTTACCTTATGGGTATAGACTTGCTGAATGATTGGATCCTTCAGGGCTGGCAGACGGGTTTCCTCTAGGTGAGCAAAGCGTTCCTGAACGGACTCGAACATTTCCTGGAGCATACCAGCTAAGGGGCGTTGATCAGCGGGGATCGAAGCAATGTATCCAGCCATAAGAATGGCGACTGTAACGTCTATCGGTTCGTCTGCCAGATGACTGGCTTCGCCCGTTAGGTTCGCGTAGTTTTGGGCCAAGCGGGCGCGGGCTTCCGTATCGCTGCCGGCTCCACCCATTATGAGGGCTTTTGTCAGGACTTTCAGGTCGTTAGCGACACGTGCGTCAGCAAGCCATTTCTGTAACTCTTGGTTCTTCAAAAAATCCGGAGCAATGTACTGATGCCCAAGCTGGTTCAAGATTTTTCTCCACCAGGAATCGTCAATCTTCCCCCCTCGCAATATGTCCAAGGTCTGGTCCAGAATGCTCTCCATCAGGGGCAAGTTGGTAGGATCCCGTCCGGCCTTCCGCTCTGCAGACAAGCGTGATGCATATTTAGCTGCATACTTGAAGGCAGCCTGAGCGACTGGTCGGAGAAGGGAAGCTAGAACTGATAGGGTTGGGTCGGACATTTGCAACACTTCATCTCGTATCACAGGCTTGAGTTTTTGTACCATGAACCGAAAAGATAAGTATATATAACCCTATATCTGTTTCTCTCCTGTTCTTGGCATTCTCGCTATCAGTTTGGATGAGATGCCGACCCTGGACTGATGCTACTTTACTTTCACTCTGTTATACTCTACTAGAGACAGGAAACACCTCTGGTGGTGGCGCATGTGGAAGTGCGGAATGGATCCGTTGTGTGGTGGAGTTGTGGTATGTGGAGGAGGAATCCATGGGAGTGGTGCTGGAGGTCGAAGTCCCACAAAGAGCGTTTAACCGTCGCATCCAACCGTTTGCTATTGCCCTTGCCGAAGTCTCTTGGCGCGTGAAGATGTTTACGCACGAGGGAGTTGTTCTGGCGGCCCTGTACCTTGAAGAGCCAGACCTCATTCTCGCCATGATATTGTGGCCGAAGGTGGACTCCGCGCGGCGTTTGTTCAGAGGACGTTTTGAAATCTGTTTATGCTCGGCCGCAGACCCGGCGGGGCGGGTGCGCCTTGCCGTGCAGATTGATCCGGCCATGGTTGAGGAACTCTTTGTCGCCGCTGAGCTGATTAACCCCAAGCCGTCAAAGGCGAGTGCGAAGCGGGCAGAAAAATATTTTACCGAGTTTCTGGCATTAGGCTTCCCGGACTCTCAAGTCGTCTGGGCCCGGTCGTGTCGATGGCAGGACGCGCCCGAGTACCTGGAGGCGACGACGCCCATCCGCGTGGGCTAAGGGCCTGTCCTGAGCGTACTTGGACTTCGCCTCTCTGGGGGCAAAGCCTGTCCTGAGGGCCGAAGGGCTCAGCACGAACGGAGACGAAGGGAGTCGAAGGGTCTGTCCTGAGCGTGTCGAAGGGCCGGGCTCGCATTCGGACAAAAGACGTGGTATGCCGTGGATTTCACTCATCTTCTGAGTGACTGAAGTTCAGATGCCACTATAGCTGAAAGGCTGGCGCCGTGCCTGCTTTTCCACTGGAAACTACATGCCTGAGAGAATTGAAAACTCCCATCTCACCGAGATGACCCCCTTAGTGTCCCCCCGGACGATCAAAGATAAACTCCCCTTGACCGAAGGCGCGGCGGGCCTGATTATGCAAACGCGGCACGCTATCTGCGATATCTTGCACGGTCGGGACCGACACCGTCTGCTCGTGGTCACTGGTCCGTGCTCCATCCATGATCCCCAAGCGGCCTATGAATACGCCGAGCGCCTCAAACCGGTGATTGACGCAACACGCGATCAACTCGTTGTGGTGATGCGGACTTATTTTGAGAAGCCGCGGACAACGATAGGCTGGAAAGGGCTGATCAACGATCCGCATCTTGACGGGTCGTGCGATATTCCGACCGGTCTGGAACTGGCCCGCGAGATTCTACTCTATATCAACCACATGGGCGTGCCCTGCGCGAGTGAACTGTTAGACCCGGTCACACCGCAGTACGTTGCCGACCTGCTCAGTTGGGCAGCCATAGGCGCGCGGACAACCGAGAGCCAAACGCATAGAGAGATGGCAAGCGGGCTCTCTATGCCGGTTGGTTTTAAGAATACGACCGGCGGGGAGGTGTCCGGGGCGATCAACGCCATGATTTCGGCTGGCCACCCGCATAGTTTCTTGGGCATCAACGCCGACGGCATGACCTCAGTTATCAAGACCTTGGGGAATCCCGACCGTCATATTATTTTACGGGGTGGGGGAGGGCGGCCCAATTACCGCCAGGAGGATATTGCGCAGGTGACAGAGATGGTTGCCAAAGAAGGGATCGCCCGCCCCATTATGGTGGATTGCTCCCACGGCAATTCAAACAAGGACTATACCCGTCAGGCCGCGATCTGTCGTGACGTGTTACGTCTGCGCCAGGAGCAGGAGTACGATGTCATGGGTATCCTCTTGGAGAGTAATTTGAAACCGGGGAATCAGTCTTGGAAAGAAGGCTCCACGCTCGAATATGGGGTGTCCATTACCGATGCCTGCGTCGGTTGGGAAGAGTCGCGTGACTTATTGTATGAAATGGCTGAAGTGGTGCAGTCCAACCCGCTGGCCGTTCCCGCATGATGAAATGAGGAAACGTGCCCTCCACCAGAAATGCAGATGGTGGCGCGTTTCCTCATTATGGTCGGTGGGGTCCGTCGGAAGACCGGTCTTCCGGGTCTTCTGTCTATACGGCCTGTTGGCATCCGTTGCCGTAGGGGTTGCCTCGTGTACCTATGCCGAACGCAAGTGGAATCAGAAAATTGCCGAATTCAATAAGGGCATTGATCAACAAATGGCACAAGCCGAAGGGAAGGCTGGCCGCTGCCAAGCCCGAGGTGGTGTCCTCTACAATGAGCAATGCTATATGCCCGATATGAACCCAGCCGTTCGGGACGAACAGACGTGCCGTCTGCACGGCGGTCTGTTCGTCAATCAGGAATGCCTGACTGACCAACGTCGGAACGTTTCCTTTCAATAGCAGCCGGCAGTGGAACCGGCCAAGCCAAGGGGTGCTCTCTCCAAAGAGGAGGAAATCATGGACGAACCTGGGGAAAAAACAGGGCTGGTTCGTGGAAGCTGCTTTTGTGGCACTGTCCGGTTTGAGTTTGCCCTACCGACACTCTTCTGTGGTCACTGTCACTGCTCAATGTGTCGCCGTACGCATGGGGCCGGCTATGTGACCTGGATAGGGGTGCCTACGCCGAAATTCAGCCTGACCGCGGGGCAGGAGCAGTTGACCGTTTTCGCCTCCTCTGAGCATGGCCAACGGTCGTTCTGCAATACCTGCGGCAGTTCGCTGTTCTGTCAGTCGAGCCGGCATCCGGAGGTCATGGATATTGTTTTGGCGAATCTGCACGATGCCATCGACCGCGAACCGCAAGCCCATTACTATTTTTCTGATCGCGCGGACTGGGTTGCCCTAGGCGACGCCTTACCCCGCTTTGGCGGAAAAACCGGGACCGAGTCCCTGGCTGCGGCGTCTGCCAGCCATATGGCAACGGAGAAACACGCATGAGTTACGAGCAGATTTTATACGACGCCCAAGATGGTATTGCGACGATTACACTGAATCGGCCCGAGAAGCTCAACGCCTGGACAAGCCTGCTGGAACAGGAAGTCCGCCACGCCATGACCGAGGCAACCGCGGATGCGGCCGTCCGGGTGATCATTCTCACCGGCGCCGGACGCGGGTTTTGCGCCGGGGCGGATATGTCCCTGCTGAACGCGGCCCGAGAGCGGTCTGCAACCGCAGCAGCGACCGAAAGCCCGGCGGCCTTTCCCGGACCGATCCCAGGTGGGCTCGATCTGCCCCAGGCCTTCTCCTATCGATATGCATATTTTCCAACTGTCCCGAAGCCCATTATCGCTGCCATCAACGGCCCGGTCGCCGGCTTGGGACTGATCCTCTCTCTGTACGCGGACATCCGCTTTGCGTCAGATACGGCGGCCTTCACCACGGCCTTCTCGCGCCGTGGACTCATTGCCGAACACGGGGTTGATTGGATTCTGCCACGGGTTGTCGGCCTGCCGAACGCCCTGGATTTAATGCTCTCGGCCCGAAAAATAACCGCCCAGGAAGCCCTCCAGATGGGCCTGGTGAACCGCCTCTATCCGGCGGACTCTTTTATGTCGGAAGTCCGGGCCTATGCGCTCGAACTGGCAACCATGGTTTCGCCCCGTTCCATGCGGGTCATGAAATCTCAGCTCTTTCGGGCTCAGGACGTTGATTTTGCGACCTCGCTCCAGGCCGGTCTGACTGAGATGAGCGCGAGTTTCAGCAGCGAAGATTTTAAGGAAGGGGTGGCCCATTTTGTGGAAAAACGGCCACCTGAGTTTTCCGGTAAATAGGACGCTCATAGAGAATACCATCAGATTCCACGGAGGCCGCTATGCGAGTCGGAACGGTCAAACAGATCTGGCGCTATCCGTTCAAGAGCATGCTGGGCGAACTGCTGGAGCACGCCGAGGTCGGTCCCCAGGGCGTGGTGGGTGATCGGGGCTGGGCAGTGCGGGATGAGGTCCGAGGGGGAATTAGCAGTGCTAAAAAAATTCCGACCCTGATGCACTGTCAGGCACGCTATCCGGACAGCCCTACGAAAGAGCAGGTCGGCCCGGCTGAAATTACCGTTCCGGATGGCACGACGTTCTTGTCCAACGACCCGGATGCCGCAGCCCGGCTCAGTCAGGCCCTGGGCCATCGGGTTTCCATCTGGCCGATTCAGCCTGCCGAAAACCTTGAGCACTATCGGCGCGGAAAGCCGACGCATAGCAATCCGGCAGAAGAGTTACGAAGCCTCCTCGGTTTGGAGCAAGACGAGCCCCTGCCGGATTTATCCGTCTTTCCAAAAGAGATTCTGCAATACGCCTCGCCACCGGGCACCTATTTCGACGCCTTCCCGCTGCTGCTGGTGACCGAGGCGTCGTTGCAGCAACTCCAATCCCTGAGCCCGACTTCCCAGATTGACGCCCGGCGCTTTCGTCCGAATTTTTTGATTGAAACTGAGGAAGCGACCGGTTTTGTTGAGACCTCGTGGCCAGGCAAACAGCTTCGCGTCGGGAATATGGCCCTCGACGTGACGATGAACTGTCTGCGCTGCGTTATGACAACCCTCGGCTGCGCAAACCTGCCAAAAGACCCGAAGATCATGCGCACCCTGGTGCGTGAGGCCAACCAGAATTTTGGAGTCTATGCCACCGTGAAAACCCCCGGACAGATAGCGATTGGTGATAAGGTGGAGCTTCTGGCCTAGAAGAACTTACGATTCCGTATAGCCCGCCGGTCTCTGCCGTCATTCCGGCGAAAGAACGCCACCCCTGTGAAAACAGGGGTCGGAATCCAGACGCCCAGCCCCCGGATAGTCCCTTTGACTCCGTTCATGCTGAGCGTAGCCCGGAAGGGCGAAGTCGAAGCATGGAGGCCGGATCAGGTCCGGCATGACAAGAGCAAAACAGGAAGCAGGTCGGACTAGCATCCGACAAGTGTGGAGATGTCGGATTATGCCTGCGGCTGATCCGACCTACAAGGCTGTACCGACAGGCTGAGGCGATCCGGGAAGCAGAGTCCCGGATCGGTAGAGTGTTCTGTCTCTGGAGCTTAGTAACGTGCCATGACCTTGTCTGTAAAATCGGTGAGCACTTTGCGGGCGCTGGCCATGGGGGGGAGCAGGCTGACTTCTTTGAGTCCGTTTTTCTCCGCGGCGCGCAGCTTGTCAAGTATCTCGTCCGGCGTGCCCACGATGCACGAACCCTCAATGGCTTTGGGCGTGATAAAGCGTCGCTCCTCGGGCATCAGAAACGTGCAGTGGCCGTTGTGAATCTGGAGATAGCGTTTCTCCGCCGGAGTCTCCATTTTTTTCACATAGGCGCAGTATTCGTCCCAAATATCGTGGATGGACGGAGGAACCATCTCTTCCTTGCCGGTGAACTCGTAGATTTCATAGGCAAAGTGCAAGACCGCCGACACCCATGAGCCGCATTCGTCTATGACCCGGTCCGAGGTGAGATCCTCGCCCGGCTCCAGCACAACGACCGAAGTGAGCGAGACCGTATGATAGTCGCTCAGGTCTCGGCCCACTCTGGCGGCCCCCCGACCCACATAGTCCATATTCAGATTCAGAACGGCCTCCTGCTCGTTCAACACCGAAATCAGGCCATCGCCAAATTCGCCTGCGGCTTTGAGGGCCAACGGCCCATTGGCCGCCACAATGATGGGAATGGGATGCTCCAGGTCGATGAATTTCAGGTCCTGATGCAAAAACCGGATGGTCCGTGTTGTGTCATTCAAGGTGTACTCGACCTCTTCGCCACGCAGGAGAGTCCGGAGGACGCGCAGGTACTCGCGGAAGTCACGAATTTTCATGGGATTCATGCCCATGACGCGCATAGCGGTATGTCCCGTCCCGATACCGAGAAAGACGCGACCCGGCGCAAGCCGATTGATCGAGGCGATCGAATGGGCGGTGACCGGAGCGATCCGGGTACCGGGGATGGCAACGCCGGTGCCGAGTTTAATCCGTGACGTGTTTTGCGCTGCCACGGCCAGCGTGGCGTAGCAGTCGGACCAGATCATCTGGGAATCGGGCACCCAGGCTCGGTCATAGCCCAAGTCCTCGGCAAATTTAATGAGCTGCCAGTCTCCGATATTAGTTGCCACCGTAACGCTGAACTCCATGGACTCCTCCTTAACAGGGCAAGATTTTCTTGGGAATCACCGGAGGCATACCATACCGGAGGGTCTTTCGCCATGTCCGGAGCAGCGCAAAACAATTGACAAAAGGTAGGACTGAATGAGACAACCCCTACAGGGTGGGCCGGAGGAGAGGAGACCGAGGTCAGGCGAAGGGAGGCGTCAAATGGAAAGCTGCGATTTTCTCATTATCGGGGCCGGCATAGCCGGGGCGTCGGTTGCCTTTGAGCTGGCTCCACACGGTCGGGTCATTGTCCTTGAGCGCGAAGCCGTACCCGGTCATCATTCAACTGGCCGGTCAGCCGCCGTCTTAACCCAGAACTACGGTAACTCCATTATTCGACGCCTCACCCTGGCGACCCGCCCGTTTTTAGAATATCCGCCGGACGGGTTTACCGAATACCCGCTGACTGCCCCCCGCCAGATGCTCTGGATCGCGCGCGAGGATCAAAAGGCCGGGCTAGAGGCAACGCTCGGTGAGGCGCAGCGGCTGGTCCCCACCATTCGCGCGGTTGAGCCCGCAGAGGCTTACGCTCTGTGTTCGGCCTTACGAACCGGCTATGTCGCCTACGCAATCCTGGAGCCCCACGCCTTGGACTTGGATGTGCATGCCATCCATCAGGGGTTCTTGCGGGGGTTAAGAAACCGGGGCGGAACGGTGGTCACACACGCTGAAGTGGTCCGGTTTCGGCAGACGGACACGAGTTGGGAAGTCCATACGCCTCACCAGCAGTACGCGGCTGCGGTCGTTGTGAATGCGGCTGGGGCGTGGTGTGATGTCATTGGTCGGCTGGCAGGGGCGCGACCAGTCGGTCTGGTACCGAAACGCCGCACGGCCTTTACCTGTGATGGCCCTGCTGGGATACCGCCGAAGGAGCTTGCGGCGTGGCCGGTTATCATAGACAGCAATGAAGAATTCTACTTTAAGCCTGAGTCCGGCGGGATTCTTGCCTCTCCCGCGGACGAAACACCCATGGACCCGTGCGACGTGTTTCCAGACGACTACGATGTAGCGGTTGCCCTAGACCGTATTCAAAAGGCAACGACCTTGTCCATTGCCCATATCAACCGCAAATGGGCTGGATTGCGCAGCTTTGTCCGAGATAAAACACCGGTCGTGGGCATGGATAGCGAATGTGCTGGCTTGTTCTGGTTAGCCGGGCAGGGCGGTTATGGCATCCAGACCTCGGCTGCGATGGGCCGTACCGCGGCAAGCCTGATAGTGAATCAGTGTTTACCTCAAGACTTAACCGATATGGGGCTCAGGCCTGAGGACCTGGCGCCGATTCGGGTACAAGCGGGAAGAGACTGAGGAGGGCAGGTGCGGAAGAAGGACAACCGAATAAAGAGACGGGACGCGCTGAAATGGATGGCCGCTTCGGGTGCCGCAGCGCTTCTGGGGCGCTCTACATTCGTATGGCCTGTCTTTGCCGGGGAGCAGACAATCCGCATTGGAGCCTTAATTCCCCTCACCGGAGATGCCGATGCGTACGCCCAGCAAATGCGTCTTGGCATTGACACCGCGGTCGCCGAGATCAATGGAAGCGGTGGAGTCCTCGGCAGGAAGATCGCGGTTGAATACCGTGACTCGGAAACAACCCCAGCAGTCCTGCCCGAGCGCTGTCGGGAGTTGATCGACGAGTGGGGAGCGCTCACTCTTATCGGACCCTGGGCTGCGGCCGGGCGGAAGTATGCGGCCCGTTTTCTCTCCGAGCGCAATATTCCCTTGGTGAATGCAAGCAATCACGCGGGCGGCTTTTGTTCACCTGTGCTGTTTTCTCTGGGCCCGACCACGAGTCAGGACGGCCATGCCCTTGTCCGCTATCTGGACGAAGCCGAGCAGATCAAAGATTATTTCATGTTGGGCTCGTACCCCAGTTGGCAAAATACGCTGTTCCGCCAACTGCGCCTTCCGATGTATCAACATGGCCTCCACGTCCACGGCCAGGCCCTGACCGCGACTGGGGAGCGGCAATTCCGGCCCATCATCCGCTGGATTCAAGAGACAAATACGGCCTCGGTGTTGTTTTGCGTGATGCGCAAGCACGGCCAAGCATTCCTCCGTCAAGCCAGCGAACTCGGCCTGCTGGATAAACTCACCGTCGGCTGGATCGGGTTTAACGACACTCTGGTTGACGGGCTCACACAAGAAGAGTTGGAACGGATTGTGACCACGAGTCCGTTTGTCGCGAGCGACCCTGAAGGTGGCGTGCCAGATTTCGTTGCACGGGTCCGCTCTCAGCATGGGAGCGATACGCCCATCGGCTACCACGCCCTGACGCACTATAACGCCATTCACGCACTCAAAGCGGCCTGGGAAAAAAGCGGAGAGGTCAGTGCCGAAGCGGCACTGACGGGACTGCGTGGGCTGAGCTTCGAGTCGCCGACAGGTCCGGTAAGCATAGACCCGGAAAGCCAGCATGCGACCATGCCTATCGTGGTTGCCCGTGGCAGCAAGAATGGCCTACAGGTTGTCAAAAGGCTCGGTCCGGTTGATCCCGCTCCGGGTTGTAGCATCTGAATGTGGAGGGACGTATGCCTGACTCAGAACCGATAGCTCCGAGAAGATTCTTCCGTCGATATGGCTGGTTGATCGTGCTCGGACTCCTGAGCGCGTGCGCGCAACGGCCGCAGGGTGACTTTGCGGCGCTACGGCGAGCCGAAATCCCAAGCGGTATCACGGACGCGCGAGGGCGAGCCGTCTCAAGTCGGGCGATGAAAGCCTATAAAACCTCTCAAGTCCGCACAATCGAAAAGCAGTACGCAACGGCTGACCATGCCCTGTCACAATTGCCGGGAGTTGTGGCGGTTCGGCCCGGCTATGGGGTTGTGTATGTCTACACCAGTCGGCCGGCGGAGCTGCCGGCGGAATTTGAGGGAACTCCCATCAGAGCCTTACCCCCGGAATTTATGAACGGTATTTCCGAAGAATGGGTGACGCCGGATCAGCTTCCACCGCCCGGTCAGGGCAATTAACAGCAGAGGAAAAAGGAGAAAATCTATGGCCGAATATGTCAGTGTTGCAGAAGCGAGAAAGCAATCCGGGATGCGGATGATCCTGGGTCAAGGCATCCCTGGTCCGTGGGCGGAAGGGATTCGCGGCATTCTGGACGTGAAGAAGATTCCGTACACGCGCGGGCTGTTTGAGATCGGCTCCGACCACGCCGATCTGATTGCCTGGACGGCGCAGGCTTCCGCGCCGGCGATTGCCTGGAATGATGAATTTCCAAAATCAAATTGGGCCGAGCAACTCTACCTGGCGGAGCGCATCCAACCCGAGCCCGCGCTTATTCCGTCCAATCAAGCCGACCGGATCAAAATGTTCGGCTACGCAAATGAACTGTGCGGTATGCACGGCTTTGGCTGGAGTCGGCGCTTGATGATGGTGCATCAGGGCCTGTCCACGCCTGACCTGCCGGAAGAGCAACGAGCTTTCTTCCAAGCCTTTGGTGCAAAATACGGCTACTCGCCAGAGGCCGCGGAGGCGGCGCCTGCGCGGGTGATCGAAATCCTGAACGCTCTGAGTAGCCTGCTTGAAGAGCAACAAGCCCAAGGCCGTCGCTATTTTATTGGCGGCACGTTGTCAGCCCTGGACATTTATTGGGCCGGTTTCTCGCATCTGATCGAACCCTTACCGCCCGACGAGTGCCCGATGCTCGAAGACTTCCGTCCCCTCTACCAGAACCATCATCCTGCCGTGGCCGCCGCGGCAACGCCGCTACTCATGGACCACCGGCATTCCATCTACGCGGAGCACTTAGGTCTGCCGATGGATCTGTAAGGCGGGTAGTGCCGCAGTGTACAATCCGCTAGCGCAATTCACGATTCCGTATAGCCGGCTGGTCTCTTCCGTCATGCCCACGCCCGCATCCTAGGCTCCCAACCCCCGGCTGGGCCCTGCGACTTTGCTCCGCCCTTCGGCACGGCTCAGGACAGGCTCAGGACGAACGCGGGGCCGTTTGTGGTGAGCGGAGCCCGGAAGGGTGGAGTCGAAGCCTGGATGCCGGATCACGTCCGGCATGACGCGAGCACCCCGGAACGGCGAGCGCCTAGCGTGAAACGCTCTAGGGACCGGACAACTGCTGAATACTGCGCGCTCAGAGACCGTCTTAGCGCTGGTGATAGAGTGGATGTCCGCACACGCCGGTATGCACTCGACTGAAGTGGTCGCCCTCCAGATTGGCAAAATAGAGGTCCTGCAAGTCCGGACCGCCGAACGCGCAGTTGGTGGGAAAATTCAGCTTTTGCCCTTCAGGGTCGTCAATCAACAGACTCCACTGACCAGTGGTATCCACTTTGATGATCTGATGGGCCGGAGCCATGTTGACGCCCTGATGGGCGATCCCCTGGAGCGCATGTGAGCCGCCGATTTTCGCCGGTAGCGTGACGTAGAGATTGCCGTCAACGTCAAAGGCCATGCCGTCGGGCAGGGCGGGAAAGTCCTTGGAGTATATTTCAGGCGGGCCAAAAGTCCCGTCTTTCTTGATTTGAATGCGCAGGCAGTCGTCCCGGGTGCTTTCCAGCACATAGACCGCGTCTTCATTCGGCGCGATGGCCGTCCCATTGGCAAGGTAAATACCGGTGGCAACGACCTCGCCCCGGCCGTCCGGGCGGATGCGGACCAGCGCGCCATTCGGGGCCGGCTGCGCCAGCTCGTCCAGCGCCTTTCCCAGGGTCGGCGCGCTCGAAGAATTGGAGACGTATAAATTCCCCTCCGCGTCGTAGCTGGCGAAATTCGGCATGGTGAGCTTCACGTCGCCCACCTGGTCGGCAATGAGCGAGACCTGACCGCTCTGGGAAACGCGCATCACAGCCTGCTTGGCCAAGTCGCAGTAAACAATATTGCCCTCACGGTCCATAGTCACACCGTTGGGCATGGAGCCCTCCGGCAAGTGGGCCATTTCACTCACTGTCCCGTCCGGGGTCACCCGGTACACAATGCCGTTGCGACCCGCACCATAGGCCGAGCCCTCTTTATCAATGACCACGCCTTCAGCCTGAAGAACACCTTTTCCAAAAATTTCTACCTGGTCCAGAGAAAATGTCGCCACGCTGCACGCTCCTTTCTTTTGTACTCATGACACCTTACGGCGTCAGGCGCACCAGCTCCCCTCCCAGTTCGATCGTGGTCTTGGAGTAGGTGAGCTTTTGAATGATCTTGCCGTCTTTGAAGTGCAGGACATCGATGCCACGCCGGGCTTCGTGTTTGGCTTCCTGACCCTTCTCAAACGAGGGCGAGTCGAGCTGCCAGCGGTAGAGCATTTTTTGTTCGACCTCGTCGATGAAGGTCTCTTCGTCCGTAAACGTGAACCGGCCATGATTGGCAAACCATGGGGTCCAGGCCTGACGCAGATTCTCCTTGCCCCTGACCCAGCCTCCGGTCCAGTTCTCGAAATAAATCTCGTCGTGAAACAGATCCATCACGCCGTCGAGGTTGTGTTCGTTCCAGGCAACTCCCCATTTGGCGAACGCGGTAGACATTTCGTCTCGTGTCAGCATGGTCTTCTCCTCCTTATTGTTCGGGCAGGTCGGTCTCGTCTCCGCCGTATCCTGCGTCGATTACGCTACGTCCTGGACTTGCTTGGCAAACGATCGGACCTCCTGAGCTATACCGTCCGGGTCGCGGCTGAGCGGAACGGTGTATAAGACTTTCACCCCTAGGTCGCGGTAGGTTTTGATATCGTCCGGCGTGGTCCGGGTCGGGTCGGTCATGGCCGTCAGTTCGAGGTCGTCATAATTTCGTCCGGCCTCATCCATGAGTCGTTTCAGTTGCTCCAACATGGGACGAATCTGGTTAAAGGTCAGCAGGGCAATATGCCACCCATCACCAAACCGGGCCACCCGTTTCAGGGCGTAGACCGATTCTCCGCCAACCCAGATGGGCGGATGGGGCTTCTGAAGGGGACGTGGGAGCACATTGACGTCTTCTTCCAGCCTGACGAATTCGCCCGCATAGCGCGGGCTGTCTTCGGTCCACAGCGCCTTCATCATCTCAATGTATTCCCGTGTGCGTTTGCCGCGGCGCTGAAAGGGAACGCCCAGCAGATTGAACTCTTCTTCGAGCCAGCCCACTCCGGTGCCGAGAATGAAGCGCCCGCCGGACAAGACATCAATGGTTGCGACCCGCCGCGCCACATCAAACGGGTGGCGGTAGGGGACAATCAGGACGCTCAGGCCGAGCCGGACCGTTTCGGTAATGCCCGCAACAAAGGCGATGGTATCGAAGGGGTCCAGCCACTCCATGCTGGTGTAAATATCGTAGTTTGGTTTGCCGTCGTTATACTCCTCATACGGCCAGGGCGAGGCAATGGTTTTGGGCAGGACAATATGATCGCCAATGAGGAGTGAGTCGCAGCCTTCCTCCTCGGCAATACGGGCAACCTCCATGAGAACTTTGCGGTCACACACCGAAGCGCCGCCGGCTAAGTGCAAGCCGTATTTCATGAATCCCCTCCTTGCATAAAACTGTCCACGTCGTAGCGAAAAGATCGGTATCACGCAAGGGAGAATGCCTGCTTGCCCGTGACAAGGAACGGTCCTCTAGTTGCGCCATGAGCATGATGGTGACCGAGCTCTCTGATGCCATGTCAGAAGAAAGTCTGGCGACCAAGGCCGATATTACGCGCCTTGAACGGGAATTGTCGGTCGTGAAGTGGATGACCAGCGCGGCTGCTCAATGCATGCGCCGGTTAAGGCGTACCATCGACCAGGTTCTATCCGTGCAGGAGGCTCCCGTCATGCCGGACGTGATCCGGCATCCAGTCAGACGGGTACGTCAGACAGACAAATACGAAAGCAACGGAAATGTCGGATGACGCTAGGCTAACCGACCTACGGCACTTCTGAATCAAGCCTTCCCGTTTTTGGGAGGAGTCAATTTTAGGAAGGGTGGGCGTTACCGTTGGGCAGTCCGTTCGATCAGCGTCCGCAGTGCCAGTATGCTTTCCTCATGCCGTTTTTCGGCGAGGTCCGTTTGGCGTTGTCGGTCAGCATTGCTCCGCTGCATCAACTTTAAGCCGTAGGCAATCAAGAGGCATTGCACCAACCCCACCAGGCCCGCTACCCCAGCCTGGGCATAGGTTGCCCAGAGAGAAGCATTCTGGAAAGCAATCGTCGCTGTCTCAAACTCACTCATGAGGTCGTTTTTTCCTATCCTTAGCCCTTCGTCAAGACGAGTTAAGCTCCGTAGGTCGGATGAGTCGTAGGCGTAAGACGCCAAGCCGAGGTGTCGGCTTACGCTTCGCTAAGCCGACCTGCAGGAAACGCGGGTGACATGACTATACACAACGTTTAACAACAGCCCTTAATGTGTCAATAGCAGCCTATCAAAAACGACTTCGCCTTCTAATGTCCGCCCGCCCATTTGGAATCGCCTGAGCATTGAGCGCCCGCAATTTACCCTAACTTCTTGTTCAAAAAGAGAAGCTGGAATCTGATAGTCACAGTCCTTAGCCCCAGACTTCTTTGACCCGTCGAGGCTCAGGGCGACGAATACGCCGCGTTTTTTGGCTCTCTCAATACTGCGGAACAAGTCATCTTGGCTGAACGACTGCGCACCATACAGAATGGCTTGGCTATGAGAATAGGGAGGGTCACAATATACGACATCGCCCTCGCGTGCCCTCTCCAGCGATTCCTCGTATTCCCTATGAAAGAACTCTGTGCCACTCACGCGTTGCGACCATTCATCGACACGCCGCCCGAATGTTCCGAAATGAATAGGCTTATGAACGCCGCACGGAGTGGACATATAGCCATCCCGCATTCTGAACCGCATCACACCCCCATAGGCAGAACGGCTTAAGAACAGCAGGTCAGCCGGGTTCGGACCGGCATTGTATCGGGCTTTGATCTTCTCGTATTGTGCGACTTTCTCACCGCTTTGCGATTCCTCCCAACGCTCTCGATACCACTGCTTTACTGTTTTCGGATCGCGTTTGAGGGTTTGCCAAATACCGACAAGCGGCTTGAAGCTATCCGCAGCCTCTGCCTTCCGGGGCGCTAGCACAGCGAGAACCCCGCCCGCTCCCAAGAAGGGCTCATGATACACCCTGAATCGTTTGGGAAAGAACGAGACGATTTCATGCGCAAACCTTTGTTTGTTCCCGATCCACTTGAGAAGCTGCATTTTATAGGGGCCGCACTCTTAGTACGGTGTTGACTGTACCGCTTTCGGCTCTTTCGATTTTCCCTCTTATATCAAGTGCTAACTGCATGCCGCCCCACGCTCCCTGAAGAAGTTGAGCAAGAAATACACGAAGTTGGATAAAATATGATTACGTCTGTTGAAAGAAATTCGTGTTAACGCAGGGGTCAGACAAGTGGACTTGGCCGAAAAGCTGAACGTTCCTCAATCAATGATAAGTAAATATGAAGTAGGAGAGCGCGGTGTTGATCTCTTAGAGCTTCGAGACATATGTGCTGCCCTAGAAGTTCCCTTCATCGAATTTGTTCAAGAACTAGAAAAACGACTCGCCGAGAAGAACAATGAGGCCTATAGACAGATTTCTGCGAAAGCCTAGACCATTTTGGGCCTCCGTAAGGTCCCTGAGCCAAAAAGTTGGCTACAGCAAAGGGAACACGACAATCGTTCCAACCTTTTCTCGTTCCAGGCATGCCGTCTGTTGTCGCTGAGAGCGGCTCGATATGCAAGCAGGGGCGTAGGTTGGTCGTGTCTCAGTTTGAAATTCCCCCTCACTCCAGCCCCCTTCGACTTGCTCAGGACAGGCTCTCCTTCCAGGGGAGAGGGAGCAGATACTCCCCCTTGAGGGGAGGGCCAGGGAGGGGGCGCTCCGCAGACAGAAGAACGGTGTGAAAGTGAGACACTATCTGAGGGTTGAGCGCTGGAAATCAGGCATGGCATCTGCCATACTGGCTTTATGCACGTACCAGGCTGGGAGCATGCAAATGAGTCTCTGTCGCAATATCTATGGTATGGGCGACCCATGAAACCACTATCTAACCTTCTAAGTAGTTGGAACTACTCACTTTTGAAAGGTAGGGGGGTACCGGGGGACTAATTTTTGCAAGCGGAAAATTTTTCCAGCCACGTTTTGGAAATCTACACACTACCCGTCCTGCTTGAATGTCAGGAATGTATTTTATGGATGAGCAGCGCAAGGTGATGAGACAGAGTGCAAGAATGGTCCCGTGCCGATGGAGTCCGTGGCTCTGGAACTGTTGCCTGCTCTTCGTTGCCTGCTGCGCCCTCCTGCTTTCCGCCTGCTCCTCTGCCAGTCCGCTTGATCGATTAAAATCCCAGCTCGCCGCTACGCCGGAATATTCTATTATCCTTGAGGATATGCGCGAGGAGGGAACGTTTTTCTCTTCGTATTTCCATCAATACCAAGTCGTTCAAGGAGAAAATTCCTGGACGACCGACTGGCTGCAAGTCCCGGAATCTTTTTATCGTGACAATGAGAATTTTCTCGGCATGACACTCGCCTCCAAAACGCCTGGGGGCGAGAACAATGTTCCCCATCCGCCCGGTTATGACTACGTTGGTAATCCGCGCTACGGCTCGTGGCAGACGAATAGCAGCGGCATGTCGTTCTGGGCGTTTTACGGCCAGTACGCGCTCATGCGTGACCTTCTCGGGCTGGGCCGGGGGTCCATCTTCCGGAATGATTACGATGCGTATCAACGCTCGCGCTCGCAGCAACGACCGTACTATGGCCGGACGGGAAAAGAATATGGGACGCGGGGTACGGTCACGCAACAGAAGAAGCCGTCTTTTTTCGCCCGCCGCCGCGCCAGGGATGTCGCACGACAACAGCGCTTCCAACAGAAATTCAACAATCGCTTCGGGCGGAGCAGCGTCCCGGTGCGCTCGCGCGGCTTTGGCTTTGGTAAATAAGCCCAAGAGGTAGGTCATGACTCTCGACACTGTGATTCTGGCCAGCATCTACCTCCTGGCGGCCTATGTCTTGTTCTGGCTGGGGAAGCGCGTATTTGATTTCCTGCACCGCGATTTTCGCGTCCGCGAAGAATTGGTTGAGCGAAAAAACTCGGCCTTGGCACTGGCCCTTGTGGGTTATTATCTCGGCGTCGTGTTTGCCGTTGGCGGAGCCATTGTTGGTCCGTCAAGCGGTCTGGTCGACGATGTGCTTGATCTGTTTCTGTACGGGATACTGGCCATTATCCTGCTGAATATCTCAACGCTTGTCAGCGACCGCTTGATTCTCTTCCAGTTCAGCAACACCAAAGAGATCGTTCAAGATCAAAACGCGGGAACGGGGATAACCGCTGGGGGCGTGTATGCGGCCACCGGTCTGATTCTGTTCGGTGCCATTTCCGGGGAGGGGGGGACGGTCTGGACGGCCATCGGCTTTTGGGGGCTGGGCCAACTGGCCCTGATTCTGACCGGACTCGTGTACGAGTGGATCACGCCGTACAGCATTCATGACGAGATCGAAAAGGATAATGTTGCCGTGGGTGTCAGCTTTGCCGGAGCGTTGCTGAGCATGGGCAATATCCTGCGCTATGCGGTGAGTGGCGATTTTTATTCCTGGCAGGACAACCTGCTGACCTTCTGCTCCCTGGCTGTGGTCGGCCTGGTTGCATTGCCGATTATTCGCTGGGCTACGGACAAAGTGCTCTTACCGGGAACGACTATTACGGCCGAGCTGGTTGAGCATGAACAGCCGAATCTCGGGGCTGCCTATATCGAGATGTTCTCCTATATTAGTGCGTCTTTTCTCATTACTTGGTGTCTCTAGTCTGCTGAAGCTATGCCTGTTTGCAACAGGCTGTGCCGGCATAGTCGCCGAGTTTGTGCTGTGCACGCTTGCGACCTATTTCCTTGGCAACGCGGTGTTGCAATGGACGCTGATGATGTCCTTCATGCTGTTTGCCATGGGCCTGGGCAGTCATCTCAGTCGCTATTGCAGCGCGCATCTGCTGGACACCTTTACCGTTCTTGAGTTCGCGCTGTCCCTGCTGTGCGCCAGCGCCGCGGCCGCAGCCTACGTCCTGTCTCCTTTTCTCAACAACGTAGGGCTGGTGATTTACCCGCTCGGCATCGCCATCGGTCTGTTGATCGGTATGGAGATTCCGCTCATTACACGGGTCAACGCCGCCTATGAAGAACTCCGGGTCAACATCTCTTCGGTGATGGAGAAAGATTATTACGGCGCGCTCATTGGGGGGCTGTTCTTCGCCTTTGTGGCCCTGCCGTATTTCGGACTGACCTATACCCCGATAGCGCTTGGCGCGGTGAACTTCGGGGTTGCCTCGCTGCTGCTATGGCGCTTTCGGTCTTTGCTGAGCGCCCCTCGACTGCTGAGCGGTCTCTGGGCGGCTGTCGGTGCAGGGCTTATCGGACTGTTTCTCCTGGCGGAACCCATCCTCCTGTTCGGTGAGCAGGCTCTGTATAAAGACACGGTTATCCTGGTCAGGCAGACGCCCTATCAGCGACTGGTGGTGACGCGCTGGCGGAATGATTACTGGCTCTATATCAACGGCAACCAGCAGTTCAGCAGTTATGACGAAGAGCGCTACCACGAACCGCTCGTCCATCCTGCCTTGGCTCTGGCCGGCAATCGCGCTGAGGTGCTCATTCTCGGCGGCGGCGATGGGTTGGCCTTACGGGAGGTGCTCAAATACTCCCGGGTAAAAGCCGTGACCCTAGTTGATCTCGACCCGGAGATGACGACCCTGGCCGCTACGCATCCGGTCTTCCTGCAACTCAATGCGCACGCCTTCGCCGACCCTCGGGTGTCGGTTGTCAATGCCGATGCCTTTTCTTTTCTCCAGGACACGCCGCATTTATTCGACGTGATTATTATTGATCTGCCCGACCCCAACTCCGTTGAACTGGCCCGGCTGTATTCGCTCAACTTCTACCGCCTGTGCAAGAAGTATCTGAAACGGGGTGGCACCCTGGTCACACAGGCGACCAGCCCGTTTTTCAGCCGTCAGGCTTTTATGTGCATTCAAAAAACAATGGCGGAAGCCGGCTTCAGCGTCCTGCCCTACCACAACCATATCCCCACGCTAGGCGAGTGGGGCTTTGTGCTGGGGGTAGATGCTGAACTGTTAGAACCTGCTACTCTAAAAGAAACTGTCCAACGTCTGTCTTTTCAAGGGGTTGAGACACGCTTTCTCAACCAGGACGCAATGATTGCGATGGTCCATTTTGGGAAGGATGTTTTTCGGGATATAGACGAGATTGAGGTGAATCGGGAGAGCCGGCCGGTTTTACAGTCGTATTATCAGCAGGGCAGGTGGGAGGTGTATTAGTGTCTGCTCTACGATTGTTCCCGTGGCAGAATATGGGAGAATTCGTACTCGTTGACGTATTTGCCGACGGAGGCTTCAAACTCGTCTTCGTCCCACTGTTCGATGGTCAGGGTGTTGTCTTCTGAAGAATCCGTATAATCCCAATAGATCATCTCATCGCCGGCAACCCGCCCGTTGGGATGATAATAGCCGGCGCCGCTTTCGACTAACCGAAAACGTATGCTTTGATATTCGATTTCCTCAGGCGGATCGTCATGCTGCTTGATATGCTCCCGAACGTGGTGACCCAGGGCCGAAAAATCTATTTTGCGTGAGATATTCCATTCGACGCTATCGTCCTCCTCGCGCTCAAGGAAGAACGCGTCGTCTCCGGCGTCGAGTTCCCACTCCTGCGTTTTGGTATCGTCAAAGGTGTAGCTGCTCTGACTTTTGACCTGCCAGGTCTTGAGGTCATAATCGACCAGATAGCCGACTTTCAAATTTGAGAGGGTTAAATCACTGAGCGGGTCGAGGTCCGCTTGCTCGTCTTTTTTGCCAAAGAGTTTTTGCCACAGAGACATAAGGGCTCCTGATTAATGGCTAGTGAGTAGAGAAAACTGCCCACTCATTTGGGGCAGTGGCTAGTGAATGGAGAAAACTAACCACTAACCACTGACCACTAGCCACCGGCCGAAATCCCCATCTTGGCCTTGAGCGCAGCCAGGGAATCATTCGCCGTAGTATTGTCTTGGCTCAGGGCCGTATCAATTTCGTTGTCCACGCTTTTATCGATATCGGCGACCTGGCCATAAGCCTGGGCCAAAGACTCGTCTTCTTCAACCTTGTTGCGCATTTTTTCCAGCATGGCGATGGTGCTGGAGGAGTCGATATTGGCAAGCTGCTGATTGATCTTCTTGGTCGAGGCTGCCGTGCGCGCCCGGGCCTTGAGTGTAATGAGGTCGTTCTCATATTTGGTAATCGTGGATTTCAGCTTCTCGATCTTGCCCTGCAACTGGTTGGCCATATTATCTTGATTTTCCCAGTCTTTCAGCGCCTGGGTAGCCCGCTGGCTGGCTTCTTCTTTCTTTTTCAGGGCCTCGGTCGCCAGACGCTCGGCCTCGGCCTGATCCATCTCGCCACCCTGCATCTTTTGCAGCAGCAGCATGGCTTTCCGCTCATACTCGGCAGCCAGAGATTTGCTGCTATCCCCATCCTTTTTCAGGCGAATAGCCACGCTCTTGACCTCGGCCAGACTGGTCATGCTGGCCTGGAGATCGTTCTTGAGATCACGGATACCTTGCTCGGTCATACGGATAGGGTCTTCCATGTTGTCAAGAACGGCGTGGGCTTCGGATTGTCCGATTTTGAACAAGCGTTGAAAAAAACCTGCCATAATATGCCTCCAGAGTGATTAGTGGGTGGTATAGGAGAGTAATTCTCCCGCATTCTCGGCCAAAGCCAAACTCAGCGCTTCAATCGAGCCTTCCAGTTCATTGCTGTCCAGATTCTCGATGCGCAGCGTGTCACGAAAGAGAATGGTCTGCGTCTCTTCGTCCACGACAAAGGCGCCATGCACCAGAAGCCGGTTCATCTGTAGCAAGCGCCGGAATAAATTCCCCGGCTCCTGCGGAATGGGCATAATGACCTGCTCCAACACGAGCAGGGGGTCCTCGCAGTCAACGATGAGGTTGTTGATGCCGCTGTCTTCGTCAGCGATGATAAACAATTCCTGGCCTTCGTCCTCTCGCGTAATCGCATAGCCTAAATCAAGCAGCAGCGATTTTACTTTTTCAAAATACTCTGACGGCATACGTTGCTTCCTCCACACTTATCCCTGGTTGGGACGTTCCTGTCCGATCACGATGAGTTGGTCTTCTGCCTGGATTATATAGTCGCTGGGTGGGTTTGCAAGAAACCTTGCCTGTGCCTGGCTTTCGACGGCTACAAGCAGGAGGTTCTGTTCTCTTTTCAGTTCAATCAATGCATCCATAAAAGCATGGCCAACACAGGATTGCGGCACCGGAATGGTGTACAGCGCGCTCCCGAAGCGGTTGCTGACGAGTTCGTTGACCAGCAGAGGCACGCCCCGGTTCAAGGCGGCCTGGACAAGCAAGTTGGTACTCAAGGCGCCGGTGACAATCACTTCATCCGCCTTTGCCCGCTTGCCGTGGGGAATATTTTGTTGGTCAAGCAACTCAATGCACGTATACAGATTCGAGTAGGTGGTCTTGATGGTGAGCGTATCCAGGATCGTCTTGGCATCCCGCGTATGGACCTCGCCCTGTTCATCCGCCAGCACAATGGCGACCTCCGCCTTTTGCGCATTGGCCCGTGCCAAGGTTTCCGGGCTGACGACCCCGCTGACAAATTGGACCTGTTCACCGTCCAAAGGATTCTCCGGTAAGTCGGCGATCAGCACAATCGGACGGTTCCGGGCTTTTTCGTCGGCCCTGACCTCCTCAATGATTTCCCTGGCCTTATAATTCCAGCCGCACAGGACAATATGGCCCGTACTTGAGAGCGGTTTCATCCCTTTTCCCTCCTGCCGCCGGTTTTCCACAAAGGTGCTGGCTAAGGTAGCTGTCAGCATGCCGAGAAACCCGATGCCGAACAGCATCAGCAAGATGCCGACGATCCGGCCTCCCAACGAGGTCGGGTAGATATCGCCATAGCCGACCGTGGTAATGGTCACGAGCGTCCACCACACTGCGTCCACTACGGATAACTGTGGCTCAAAAAACGAGATCCCCGCCATTCCGGTGATGGAGATGACAACCAGCACCAAGAGGACCACATCCAAATGGTCTTTCCGTAGCTGGTGGGCGAAGCGTCTCAAAAGGACCAGGATAGTGGGCATGGGGAACAGATTATGATTTGTCTGGCCTTTCCACGGGAAGCCCGGCCTCGGCCCAGCCGTTAAAGCCGACTTCCAGATGCGCGGTATTGGGAAAACCCATATTCTGCAAAGCATCAGCAGCCAGCGCAGACCGGCCACCCGCGGCACAGTACACGACAATCCGTTTTTCGGGATCAACCTTTCCGCTGCAATACGGGGAGGACGGGTCGAGCCAGAACTCCAGCATCCCACGCGGCACATGCCTGGCGCTCGGAATCCAGCCCAGCTTCTGACGTTCACGCACGTCTCGAATGTCAAGCAACTGCATCTCTCCGGACTCTAATTCTTGTTGCAATTGTCCTACGGACAGGTTCTCAATACGGGTCTTTACCTCCTCAACCATCTGCTCCGCCGTTTTCTTGAGTTTGAACATGGAAGTCCTTTCTTCTGCATCTCTGCCGCAATGCTAGAAGGTTTCCACACAAACGGCTACTCCCTGTTATTCCGGCCTGGACCCTGCCCCTACAGCCAAGTTTACTCCGGGCGACAGGTGAGGCGGTCCCGGGGGGCGTTCTGACAGGCGATAGTGTCGGTGACACCCGAGGCGAGCAGGGCGCAGGCATTGGTAATTGCCGCCATCTGGGCTTCATGCTCTGTCGCCCCGTCCACCTCACGGCAGACCTGCCGGCCGTGGAAGGTAATACAGACCTCGCAACGCACCCCGCCTATCTGGAACGTCGAATAGACGACAATCGCCATCACCGCCAGAATCATTCCAAGCGCCACCCAACTCGTCCGCTTCATAGTCAGGTCATATTCCTTTGTATGTGAGACTGCTATATTTCCGCACGAATAAAAGAGTAAACGTGTCCAGCATTTACCTGTCTATTGGCGGACACGTTTACTCTTCGATGTGTAGCATAGCTCCAGACGCTCCGCAGCCGCTCCCATATGAACTGGATTTGGTTCGGCCTGATTGTCGGTTCTGTTGTGACCGCCGCTTTTACCGGCACGATGGCCGAGGTTACGGCCGCCTCAATAGACTCGGCCAAATCCGCGGTAACGCTGGCCATCGGTCTGGTCGGCGTGATGGCCTTTTGGTTGGGCATGCTGCGCATTGTGCAAGTCGGCGGTTTTCTGCACACCCTGGCGCGCTGGCTGCGTCCCCTCATGGTGCGATTGTTTCCTGACGTACCGACCGACCACCCGGCTCTGAGCGCCATGATTATGAATATGGCCTCCAATATGCTGGGTCTGGGCAACGCGGCCACACCCTTCGGGATCAAGGCCATGCAGGAGCTTGATAGCCTCAATCCCCACAAAGGTACGGCGACCAACGCCATGGTCTTATTCCTGGCCATCAATACCTCGAATGTTGCCCTGGCTCCCCTTGGTGTGATTGCATTGAGAGCATCGATCGGGTCAGAGAATGCGGCAGGTATTTGGCTGCCCACTCTTCTGGCTACCTCGTTCTCGACCTGCGTTGGTATTCTCGCGGCAAAGCTCTTGCAGGGATTGCCCGTGTTCAGCGTGGGCGACCGAACCGTTAAGCAGGGAGAAAGTACCTCTGAGATTGACTTGCCGGATGAGGAAACGCTGGGCACTGAGCAGCCGACCTCCCGGCTGGGCTGTCTGCTGGCCCTCTTGTCTGTTGGCGCGATTGGCGTCGCCTTTCTCTTGTTTCTGCAATCCGGCTTGAATGACGCGCAGACGCTTGGTCCGCTGCTGCGTAACGCCGTCTCGGCCTGGCTTTTGCCGGTGCTGGTCGTGGTGATGCTCGGCTACGGCATTGCCAAAAGAGTGGCGGTGTACGATGCCATGATCGAAGGGGCAAAAGAGGGCTTTCAGGTGGCCATCAGGATCATTCCGTTTCTTGTTGCCATTCTTGTTGCTGCCGGCATGTTCCGGGCCTCGGGTTTATTGGATGTGATGATCGCCGGCGTACAGCCTCTCCTCAGCCTGATCGGGTTCCCTGCCGAAGCATTGCCGATGGCCATCCTGCGGCCCTTATCCGGCTCTGGGGCCTATGCCATTATGGCTGAGACTCTGCAAGCCGAAGGGCCGGACAGTCTGGTTGGCTATCTCGTTTCCACACTCCAGGGCAGTACGGAAACGACCTTCTACGTTTTGGCGGTGTATTTTGGTGCGGTTGGCGTGGTCCGCATTCGACACGCCTTGGTCGCCGGATTGACTGCGGACCTGGCTGGGGTCATCGGAGCGATTGTCGCCGTCCAGTGGCTGTTAACAGGATAACGGCCACGATTAATCGGGAGACGGAGTCGTGTGGGCCGGGTTGCCGAGTTCCTTCATATCGTCCGGGTCGGGCATGATAACAAACTCTGGATAGGCTTCGATGCCGAGTTCCATGGCATCCTGACCGACCTCTTCGACGCTACGCGAGACCCGGACCCCGACGGTCCTTGCCAGCGCCAGCCACACTCCCCACGAAGTCGCGAAGGCAAACACCCCTACTGCCAGCACCCCGAGGAACTGTACGCCGATATTGCCACCCGCGGCGATGCAGACCGCCAGCGTTCCCCAGATACCGGCGAACAGATGGGCTGGAATCGCGCCGACCACATCGTCCAGCTTCATATTTTCCAGCATCTTCGTGCCGCACAGACACAGCACCCCGCCAATCGCTCCGATGATGACCGCCCAATATGGCTCCACAATATCCGGTCCCGCGGTAATCGAGACCAGGCCGGCAATCGCACCGTTCAGGATGGCAAGCAGATCGACCCGCCCGAATAAGGGCCGTGAGACGCATAAGGCGGCCACGACCCCCGCGGCCGCGGCCAGGTTCGTGTTCGCAAGCACATTGCTCATCGCCACAGCGTCAACCACGCCACCCAGAGCGAGTTGCGAGCCACCGTTAAAGCCGAGCCAACCAAACCACAGAATGAGAACGCCCAGGGTAACGAACGGGACGTTCGAGGGAGGTGTGGGTTTGACACTGCCGTCGGGTCGGAACTTCCCCGTTCGTGGCCCCACGACCATGGCGCCGGCCAGCGCCGCCCAGCCGCCGGTCGAATGGACGATGGTGGAACCGGCGAAGTCCTGAAACCCCATTTGATTCAGCCAGCCCCCACCCCAGGTCCAGGCTCCAATAATGGGATAGATAATTGCCGTCAAAACGGTCGTGAAGGCAAGAAACGACCACAGCTTGACCCGCTCGGCCAGGGTGCCGGAAACAATCGAGGCGGCCGTTGCGACAAAGACCATCTGGAAGAACCAGTCTGACATCGTGGCATAGCCGTTTGCGATGACAGCGGCCAGGGCCTCTGTCTGGTCGGACAACAGGGCCAGTTCGACGGCTGAAGGACCGTAGAGAAAGGTCACCGAGCCGACCCAGGAGCCGACATCGACGTACATCAGATTGTAGCCGATGAAATAATAGGCCAGTCCTGCGACCGAATACAGCCCGATATTCTTGAGACAGATCACAGAAGCGTTCTTCGTGCGCACCGAGCCCGACTCCAGCATGGTGAAGCCCGCGCACATCCACATCACCAGCGCTCCCCAGATGAGAAACGAGAAGGTGTTCAGAACAAACTGCGACTCTTCATCTATGGCCGCCTGCGCAGTACCGGCCCATAACAAGAGGCCGAAAGCCGCTAGTAGCGCCCCCATTTTCACGCCGTGGCGACCGGACCTCCCTCGTCCATCTCTGCCTCTGTTCATGCCCGCCTCCGATCCAGTCCCGGGTCACTGGCTGCCACAAGAACTACCAACAAGCAGACATCCTCCGAGTAGGGGTCGTCCTCAGACCGATAAGGTTTCGGACTTCTCTACCGTGTACTTCTTTGCATTCAGGGCTCCCGCCAGCAGGCTGGGGGCTTCTTTGAGGAAATTTTGCAGATGCGCGGTCTGAAAGTGGGCGGCGAGCGCCTCTTCCGACTCCCATTCCTCGAAGAGGAAAAAGGTATGTTCAGCGGTTGCCGCGGTGTGGAATTGATAACTGATGCAGCCCGGCTCTTTGAGCGTCTCCTCCACCATCTTGGCGGCAAGTGCCTTGGCGTCATTCCAACGTTCGGCCTTAACCGGGATTGTTCCCGCAATAACGATCATGTGCATCCTCCTTCATACGTTGAGATATCGGACAGTTCTCAGGCATAGAACTACTGATGACATCTGTCAAACGAATAATTATCGAGTCGATGAACCGTAGAAAACTAAAACTCATAGCAGACTATAGTCAAAAATGAGTTTTCCAGGATTTTGAGGCTATCCATTTGGCTAAAATGGACATTTTCCAACAAGCTCTCTGCGCGAACTTCACGAGAAGAGCCGGGAAGGGTACAGTGGGAACCATCTCAAAAGTAAGGAGGGTGCGATGTCGGATTTTGAATCTGTTTTATATGAAACCCCTGCGGAGCACGTGGCGCGCATTGTATTGAACCGTCAGGAGACACGAAACGCGCAGGATACCAAGCTACTGTATGCATTGAATGCGGCCTTTGATCGTGCGGCACAAGACGATGCCATCAAGGTCATTATCCTGGCGGCAAACGGACCGCATTTTTCGTCGGGCCATGATCTGCGAGAGCCCAACGTGTACGAGAAAATGTCTGAATTCGACACGGTGGGAACTTGGTGCGGGTTTACTTGTGCCGGTGCAGAGAGGCAGATGGCACGCGAGAAAGAAATCTACATCGGCTTTTGTGAACGTTGGCGTAATATTCCCAAGCCCACGCTGGCTGCGGTGCAGGGCAAGGTCATTGCCGGAGGACTGATGCTGATCTGGCCCTGCGATATCATTATCGCTAGCGACGATGCCCAATTCTGCGACCCGGTGGTGAACTTTGGTATCGGCGGTGTCGAGTTTTTCGCCCACCCCTGGGAAGTCGGTGCGCGTAAGGCCAAAGAGATGCTCTTCACCTCGGACTGGTTATCGGTCGAAGAGGCGCAGCAACTCGGTATGGTGAATCAAATCGTCCCGCGGGAGAAACTCGACGAAACAGTGTTGGCCATGGCCCAAAAGATCGCAAAAAAATCCCTGTTCGCCCTGAAGCTGACCAAAGAGGCGGTCAACGTGGCGGAAGATGCACAGGGCCGGGTCCAATCCATGCAAACGTCTTTTGCCTTGCATCAACTTGCCCACACCCACTGGCTGGAGCAGTATGGCGTGCTCTTGGACCCGACCGGCTTACCGCCTGAAACGGCCAAAGCCATAGGCGCAAAACTCAAGCAGAAAGAGACCTGATGGCGGGCAAAGAGGAAACGTGTCCAGCATCTCAGCGCTATTGGAGGACACGTTTCTTCTTCGAGTCAGAGGGTCGTTTTCCAGCCTCCCTGAGGCCGGATGTTCTTGGCTTCAGGGATAACGCTGGTGCTAAACTGCTGCATCTGGTCTTCAAGCTCGGACAATTGCCCGGACGGACAGTCAAAGAAACACACCATCAGTCCATAGCCTTCTTTGGCAAAACCGTGGAGGTCTTCGAGGATTTGTTCTGCCGTGCCCGTACAGATGCGGCGTGGCTGCTCCTGACTGAGAGGATCAGACGATGAAGTGAGGCGGGCCGAACTCACGCCCATCATGATAAACGCATCGTGCGGGCGACCCATTGCATCCAACTCTTTCCGGATCACTGCCTGTTCTTTGGTGTAACGGTCCGGCCGCGCAAAAGGGTCGAGAAAAATCGGATAAAAGCCGTCGCATAACCGTGCTGCCCGTCGGGCGCCGCCAGGGGTGACTCCGCCATAGATAATCGGGGGTGGCTGTTGCCGCGGCTTGGGGTCCATGGACAGCGAGGCAAACTGATAGAACTGTCCTTGGTAGCTGACGACATCGTCCATCCACGAGCGTTTATAAACTTCTATGCACTCATCCGTCCGTGGGCCACGTTCGGCATAGGGAATACCGATTGCGGCAAACTCCTCCTGCATCCAGCCGGCTCCAACGCCGAATAGGAGCCGTCCTTTCGAGAGCTGATCGATGGTCGCAAACTGGCGGGCATCGCTGAGGGGATTACGATAGGGGGAAATAAGGACACTCGTGCCGAGCTTGAGGCTGGTCGTCGTATGGGCAACGGCACCCATCACCACCGCGGCGTCGAACATGGTATGGCGCGACTCGTAGGCGCGGCTGCCTGAGGCGTTGGCGACATGCTCGCTCTCCGAGGCCATGGGCATACACACATGGTCTGGAAACCACATGGAGTGAAAGCCCAAGCGCTCGGCGAGCTGGGCGGTTTCTACTGGCCGGAGCTGATCCCCGGGAAGGGAACGGGCCAGGACATTCTGGTCATCCCGATAGGCCAGACCGTGCGTGGTCGCATACATACCAATTTCCATAGGTCTCCCTGTGTACACGTGTTACGGGGCTGTCGAGCCAACGAAGATATCGGCGCTCAATGTCATGTCTTTCACGACACCCTTCCATCAGATAACAAAACAAAAGTCATGCTCGACACTCGGTGATACCTTGGTACCTCGAAATGCATTCGCCTGCGTATTGACGATAGGCGACGTCTCACCAGGATCGGTGAGACGGACGTCTCGTTCCAAGCCCGACCCCAACGTCCGTGACAGTTCATGTCGTACTTCAGCCTTTCGTAATCGCCGCCCGCCGATCCGAATAATCAAGCGGGTACGCTCCGTGAGGAGGGGGCGCAGGCCTTTCCAGGACTGTTCAAGAAATGCCCAATAGGCGTCTTTGCTACTATGACGATCATCTCGGGTGGGATAACGAGGAGCCGGGTCGGCTCCAAGAAACCATAAACGGAGCCACTGATCCTCACGGTAGTTGGTCGTATCGAGATACGGTGGGGACGTAATTACATCAGTCACACAGCCCTGAAGCTCTGGAAAAGCGTCTGCTGCGCGCCGAGCATCAGCCTGAACCACGCGGCCTCTTTTCTCGGCAGGAGGTGTATAAAATCGATAAGCAAGCATCCGCTCAAGAATCTCGAACACATCTCGATATGGCGGCACGCAGCCCTTACGACGCCACCATCGTACCGAATAGTCTGGCTTGGTACTAATGGTCCGTGGCATCCGGTTGCTGAAATAGTTGGGTGATCGATGGGATTCGCCATGAAGAGCGCCGAGGCATAGTGCAGCGATGAACCGGTCGTCTTTCCGATGTGTCCAATCCAGAACATCTCTCAGATAGCGTACCTGTCTTAATGTCTCAGGATGAAAACACAGGGAGAAGAACTCATCCATCGCGCCACTCCAGTTTCCGTCGCCCGGTTCGCGGCATGCCTGGTGTAGTTCTATGAGCCGTGTTTGAACGGCCTGGAAGCTAGGAGGGTCACACTTGGCGGCCGAAATGCACACCGCTACGGGGTGAATATCGCAACCGGCCGCGTTCCGGAACTGCAAGAGCGCCTGAAACACTGTTGTACCGCGTCCAGAGAACGGATCGAAGACGACGCCATCATAGGGACTCTCGGTCACATGCTTTTCAACAAACGTCTCTGGGAACATCGCAAAATACGGACAAATCGAATGAAAGCGATGTCTCATGCTACGCCCTCGGTCTACTCCTGTAGTCCGCCCCAATGCATAGCCCCCTCAAGGAGGTCGTAGGCTTCAATGCTGACACCTGCTTCCAAGAGTTTCCCAGCTTCCTCTACCTTACCGGGAACTCGCAGCCGGTGCAGCACATTTCCCATAGTACGCACGTCATCAATCAATTCTTCATCTGGTCGTGCGAATGGAATAATCATATATGTGAGGAAGTCTGTCACCGGTTGCGATCCGAACCATCGGCTTTTGAAGGCGCTAAGATGACCCCTCAGGGATTTCGCCTTCCAATTGTTTCCTGTTGCGACCTGGGCCGCAGCCAACAAGAAGCCTGGTAGACGATCCGGATGCGGGCGAGCGGCAAAAACATCAACTTGATCGTCCTTGGGGTGAGCTGGTGCGCCGACTTGTGATGAGACATGACCATCTTGGATCACCCGCCAGATTTCTGTCAACTTGGCAAGAAAAGACGAATGATCAGGCCTTGGGAATCCGAAAGACCAGGAAACACCTCCTATCTCAGCGGCTAGAGCCGCAGTTGCGAAGTACTGGAAATACTCCCGTAATTTGCTGACGTCCGCTTCGTCAGGATGTAGCTCGGAGGTAGTGAGAACCGGGGAGATAGTCTGTAGATTCGATAGCACAAGACTCAGAATATACGCTGCTTGGCCCATCGAAGGATTATCCAGTGCACAGGTCAGCATATCACCGCTGCTATCCAATTCGTAAGGGTACGCAGACTTAAGTATCCGCTGACGGGACTCGATTCTCTTCACTGTCCCTGTTTGGATCTCCTCCGCGCCCGTATACATTTCCTCATCCACGTCTGCTGGGTCTTCCGCAGTCCCCAACTCGATTTCGTTGACAAGACCCGACGTTGGTACCGTGTCGGTGTCTGCGAAGAAAGCGGACAGCTCCAGAAAATCTGTCGCCAGATCGAAGTCAGTAGGCTGTCCTACTACCGAGTCCATAGGGAGAGAGAGGGTACGTGTCATCCTGCGGCGGTGGCTTCACGGTGTTTTTTCTGCATTCTCGAATACACAGTTTCTGCCGTTTCGTTGACATCCTCCGCGATATCGAGTAGCGATCTGTCGCGTCCGTCATAAGCTCTTAGTGAAGCAGCGGTATCCTGTAGAGAGATCCGCGCGCGCAGTAAAGAAGCCGTAAAACGAGTGTCCGCTGGTTCTGTGCTTGCATGAGCAGCCTTGAGATCGCTGGTGGTTTCAAGAATGTGGCGCGCTTCAGCACTGACAAGGACTTCTCCAAGGTGCGTAATGTCGGGGTTTTGGGACTGCACGACGGGCAATACCTCGTCTAGCTTAGAGCCGTAAATCCAGACGAGAACCTGTTGAAGCTGTTTGAGCCGGTTATGCGGCACCGGATTCGGCGATGGATCATAACGTGCCCATGTCGTGTCTCTACCTAAGAAGTCCCTGTAATGGGAGCGGGAAAGGGCGGTATAGAGATGAGAGAAATTGAATTTTCTTGTATTCCGATCTTCGAGATCAAACTGATCCGTGTCTTTGGCTTGTTCGAGAACGTATATCGCCGATACCATTCGCTTTATGGTGTCATGTCGGTCACCAATAGATCTTGCGATTTCTTCTAGAGAGACATCTCCGTCCCTGTACCATTTGGCGGTGAACCTCGCTTTGGCATACGAATCCCATTTCGCCGCACCGTTGATATGCTTGAAGCCAATGAACGAACGCGCCTCTTCGCGGGTGCCTACGCAATAGACGGAAACTTTGTCAAAGGTCGATTTTAGAGACTCGTCTACTTGCGGGACTTTGATGCGTAATCTTTCTGACTTCTCGATCCGGTGGGCAAGGTCCTCTTCAAGCAACAGTCGGAGGGTTGCAAGTCTCCGATTACCCTCAAGTACGACTAACCCAGCGCGTCCGTTTGAGTCGGCCATGACAATCAGCGGTTCGATGTCGAGATAGCCGTTCGTCGAAATAGACTGAAGCAACTCGTCAAGTTCAGCGGAGCGGTAGAGTTGCGCGATGATAAACTCATCGGATGAATCAGCGTCCTGCCCAATTAGCCGTGGATTACGTCGATCAAACAGGAGTTCCTTAACCGACACCTTTGTGGTCGAATTAAGCTTCGGGGGTGAGACTCTTTTCCTCGATATGGCCATTTCGCTACCCCATCATAGATTTAGATGCCATTCTCACCCGAAATACCTTCATCACCTTATCCTCCTGATGATTGATCACCTTGACGGTGATGCAGCCAGATATAGGTTTGGCGAATAGATGTGAGGTATCGCTATTCAGTGTCAAGCCGGTTCATGTCTGTATGAGAAATAGAGTTGAAGAGTCGAATGCTGACCGTATACAACCCTCTTAGACTAGAAAAGTTACAGATTATCCGTTAGGTACGGCCCGTCTGGCGAGAAAGCTCAACGCAAAGCAAGCCGGCAATCTTTACCCTACGAAGCGGCTCGATTACGCGGCTTGCTTGTCCAGTGCGGCTTGGATTTCCCTATTGTCGGGAAAGACGCCGGTTTCGCGCTTGGAGTAAATCTTTGTCCCGTTGACAATGACCTCGAACCGGCCGTCATCGTACGGGACCAGGGTCAGTCCCTGAACCTGTTGTTTATTGTGGGTCAATACATATTCCGCCAAACTGACGGCTTCCGGCTCATAGCTTCACGCTGCGCAATACTCAATCCGAATATCCATACGGCCTCCTGTCTGCGATATTTACCACACTCGGGAATCGGGCTCAACGAAACGAGTGGCGCGAAACCGGCTGACTTTGCTTTCTTGACCCGTGTGGTCTATGCTCCGGCCAAAGAAGCGTAGTCCCTGTGTTAAGGAGGAGGTCCATGAATTGGCGTGATGAATGCGGTGACAAGCTGGTCTCTGCTCAGGAGGCGGTCCGGTGTGTGCAGAACGGCGACTCCGTGCAGTTCAACTGGTTGCACGCAACCCCGCTCTCGCTGTGCGAAGCTCTGCTCGCACGCAAAGAAGAGTTGCACGATGTAAAAATCGGCACCATCGGTCCGCTCTTTGACTGGGACCAACCCGGCGCGGACCAGGCCTTTACCATTCAGACTCCCTATCTGGGTGTAACCACCCGCCCGCTCATGGGAAAAAAGAATATGGACTTCATTCCGGTGATGTATTACCGCCGGGGTGAACTGCCGCCAGGTATCGTCTGCGACGTGTATATGACCCCGGTTTCTGTGCCAGATAAGCACGGCTATTGCAGTTTTGGGCATGGCCTGTTCATGTCCAAAACGATGGCTGCCGCGGCGCGGACGGTCGTGGCCGAGGTCCAGGAAGACTTTATCCGAACCGGCGGAGAGAATTATATTCATGTGTCTGAGATCGACTATTTTGTAGAACCCACGCGACCTGCGGCCGAACTCCCGGCCACGCAACGCAGCGAAGAAGAAGTCGCCCTGACCGAGATCATCTGCACCCTGGTAGCCAACGAACTCATTCACGACGGCGATACCATCCAAATCGGTTTGGGCAGCGTTTCCTCTCCGCTCGGCATGTATTTAGGCAACAAGAATGACCTGGGTATTCACACCGAGGTCATTCCTGGTGGGATTGCCCGCTTGGTCAAGGAAGGCGTTATTACCGGAAAATACAAGACGGTGAACCCCGGCAAGGTCGTTGCCAGCGCCGGGATCGGGGTGTTCCTGGATGAACTGTCGATTATTGATGGAAACCCGAAGTTTGAGTTCTATGACTTTACCTACACGGATGATTTACGGCTGCTGGTCAATCAGGAGCACTATGTTGCCGTCAATAACGCCCTCGCCGTGGACCTGGGCGGGCAGGCCTGCTCCGAGTCGTTCGGTCCGTTTATGTATACTGGAACGGGTGGCCAGACCATTTTTACCATCACCGCGGCCTACTGTAACCCGGGTCGGTCGGTGATCGTCACGCCGTCGAGCGCCGTGGTCAACGGCCGCCGGGTCTCGCGGATCGTGCCCATGCTTGAGCCGGGCAGCGTGGTGACCGCGCAGCGAACATTTGTTGACCATGTAGTGACCGAATTCGGGATTGCCGAACTCAAGGGCAAGTCCCTCAAGCAGCGTGCCGCCGCCCTCCTCGAAGTTGCCCATCCTGACTTTCAGCCAGACCTCAGACGAGAGGCCGAGCATATCTATCATATCTGAGACCCCTCACCCTAGCCCTCTCCCCTTCGACAGGCTCAGGACAGGCCTCAAGGGGAGAGGGGGTAAGAAGCGACAGGTCGGTATGCCGGAAAAATTCACGAATCGCTTGGCAACAGAGACGAGTCCTTATTTGCTCCAACACGCCCACAACCCGGTGGACTGGTACCCGTGGGGGGAAGAGGCTTTTGCCAAGGCCCAGGCTGAAGACAAACCCGTTCTACTGAGCGTCGGCTATTCGGCCTGTCACTGGTGCCACGTCATGGCCCACGAGTCCTTTGAGAACAAACACATTGCTGCCCTGATGAATACGCTGTTCGTCAACATCAAGGTGGACCGGGAAGAACGGCCGGATGTCGATGAAATCTATATGAATGCGGTCCAGATGCTGACCGGCCGCGGCGGCTGGCCGATGACGGTGTTTCTCACTCCGGATGGCAAGCCGTTCTACGGTGGCACCTATTTCCCGCCTGAGGATCGCCATAATATCCCCGCGTTTCCACGAGTCCTGGCGGGCATTGCCCAGGCCTATCGGGAAAAACCCGCAGATGTCACACGCTCGACAGCCGAGATTCTGTCCCGGCTTGAGCAAATTGCCCGGCGTGAACCAACGACGCGGCCGCTTGAGGTGTCGGTCTTGGAGAAAGCGGTTGAAGGGCTGGCCCAACACTATGATGAGACCCACGGTGGGATAGGCCAGGCCCCCAAATTCCCCAACACCTCCGTTTTTGCACTGTTCTTGCGCTATGCCCACGCCACCGGCAAGCAGCGTTATCTGGACATGACCACGCATACGCTCCGCAAAATGGCGCAAGGCGGCATGTACGACCATCTCGGGGGGGGGGTTCATCGTTATTCGGTCGATGAGCGCTGGCTGGTGCCTCATTTTGAGAAGATGCTGTACGACAACGCGCTTCTGGCCCGGCTCTATCTTGAGGGCTACCAGGCCAGCGGAGACCCTTTCTTTCGGCAGGTTGTCGAGGACATGCTGGCCTATGTCGGGCGGGAGATGCTCAGTCCGGAGGGCGGATTTTATTCAACCCAGGATGCCGACTCGGAAGGCCAAGAGGGTAAGTTTTTTGTCTGGGGCCGAGACGAAGTGATGCGGATACTGGGCGACGAGGTGGGGGAGATATTCTGTCGCTATTACGATGTCACAGACATCGGAAATTTCGAGCACAAGAACATCCTGCATCCCTCGCTGGAACTGGAGCAACTGGCCCGGCTCTTCCGGCGTGAGGCCGACGACGTCAGGCAGTTGATCGATCAGGCCAGAGAACGGCTGTTCGCCGTCCGTGAACAGCGGGTGAAACCCGGCCGCGATGAGAAAATTCTGACCAGTTGGAACGGCCTCATGATTTCGGCCTTTGCCGAGGCGTATAAGGTCTTGGGTCATCCTGACTATCTCGAAGTCGCCCGACGCGGGATCCGTTTTATTCAGACCGCCCTGTGTCGTGAGGGCCGCCTGCTGCGCAGTTATAAGGACGGCCAAGCCAAATTCAACGCCTATCTTGACGACTACGCCTGTTTCAGCGCGGCCTTACTCGACGTATATGAAGCGACCTTCGAGCCAGCCTATCTGGACGAGGCAAGGGCTTTGGCCGACGGGCTGCTGGACCGTTTCTGGGACGCGCAGGAGGGTGGCTTCTTTTTTACCAGCTCAGACCACGAAACGCTGATCAGCCGCTCAAAGTCCGCGTTTGACGGGTCTGTGCCGTCGGGGAACTCCGTGGCCGCTGCTGTCCTGCTGCGCCTCTATTATGCAACGGGGCGACAGGACTATCTGACCAAAGCGGAAACGATCTTCCGCTTGTTCTACGACGCCCTGGAGCAAAATCCCTTCGGCTTCAGCAATATGCTGTGCGGGCTGGACTTTTACCTGCGTCGGCCCAAGGAAATCGTGCTCCTGGGGGACTCGGCCGCCCCTGAAACCACAGCACTGCTACACGACATTCACCGGAGCTTTATCCCGAATAAGACGCTCTTGTGTTTCGATCCGGCACAGCCGCCTCAGCACGGTGTCCCGAGCTTTCTCGAAGGCAAGACGCGGATTGATGACGAGCTGACTGCCTATGTCTGCCATGATTTTGCCTGTTCCTTGCCGGTCACCAGTTGGGAAGAGTTGCAATCGTTGCTAACTCCGACACGGCACTGAGGCCAGCACTATCCATCCTGAGCGGAGTTCAAGGAGAGAGGGTTATGCGATTTATGAGCGGACTCTTGCAGGTTGTTTTTTTTCTGGCTGTGGTGTGGGCGTCCCTCCTGGCTGCCGGGCTTATTTCCAATGACCTGCCGTGGAGTAACCCCCCGGGGATGGGAACGCGGCTGATAACCTACCTATCAACAAATGTTGCGGAAACAACGCCAGACACCGCCTTTCCCGAACTGCGGCCACGCACGTATGCGGCACCGGCGGCCCTGATGTTTGATGTTGCCCGTCGGGCGGCCGAGGCGCTCCACTGGGAGTTAAGTACGGTTGAGCCCGAAGCACGGAAAATAGAAGCCGTGGTGACGACCAGAATCATTAAATTCAAGGATGATGTCACCATTTGGGTCGAGGCTGATGGGGAAGAGCGGAGTACGCTCTTTGCGCGTTCTGCCTCGCGCGTCGGCAAGGGAGATTTAGGGGCCAATACCCGCCATATCATGAACTTGTTTGAAGCCGTGAATCTCATCGCTCCGGTAACGGCCATTGTGGATGAAGAGGATGCGGCTGAAGAATCCCAAGACTCTCCCGAGGCAATGCCTGCGGAAAGTGATGCCCAGTCTACAACGGAAGATCAGCCACAGGAATAATGCAGCAACGATGCCTCAGCAGCCGCGTGTCGAGATCGTCTATTGTCCGCAATGCCGTTGGCTCTTGCGGGCCGGCTGGATGGCGCAAGAATTGCTCACCACTTTTCCAGACGAACTCGGTGAGGTGGCGTTGATTCCGGGTGGAAGCGGCATTTTTGAAATACGGCTGAATGACGAACTGATCTGGTCACGCCATGAACAGGGTGGCTTTCCTGAAATCAAAGCCCTCAAACAGTCCATACGAGATAAAGTCGCCCCGCACAGAAGCCTGGGCCACACCGATCGTACAGAATAGCATCCCACCGTGACCTGGGTTGAAATTTCCATTGCCGCCGGTGTTTTCTTAACCCTGCGGAACGCGCTGGCACGGACCTTGTCCGGCAAGGTTTCTCCCGTCCTTATCAGTTGGGCACGTTTTGCATTTAATTTACCGTTCTCGGGTCCCGCTGTCCTCATGCTGATGGGAATGAGCGGCGTGCCGCAGTTATCGTTCGCATTCTATGGGTATTGTTTTTTGACTGGGATCGCTCAGATTCTTGCCAATATCGCCCTGGTTTCCGCCTTTCAGCATACTAATTTTGCGCAGGCCATTGTCTTGCACAAACTGGAGGTGCTCTTCACCGCCTTGTGTGGTGTCATGTTTTTTGCAGAACATCCGTCAGCCTTCGGTTGGGTCGGTATTATTGCTTCCAGTCTAGGTGTGATGCTGATGAATCTCGGCAAAGAGGGCGGGCCTGCGGGCTGGCGTCGCGCCCTGCATTTTGACCTGGGAGCCTTACTCGCTGGTGCGTGTGCCGTCTTTCTTGTGCTCGCCAGCTTTTTGTTGAAAGAGGCCACTACAGAGTTTGCCGCCTTGAACCCACACTTTGGAACAAGTCGCTTTGAGGCTGCTGTTCACGCTGTGTTTCATACCACCTGGATGGAGGTGGTGATTCTGACTGCCTCACTGTGGTGGCTGAAACGTGAGGAATTACAAAATATTACAACGCACTGGCGTCGGATGTCGCTCATTGGAGCTACGAGTTTCGGCGGCAGCATCTGTGCCTTTTGGTCCTATTCGCTGACCCTGGTAGTGTACGCCAAGGCGGTTGCTCAAATTGAAGCTGTCGTGGCTATTGGGCTGGCGCTTGTTCTGTGGCGAGAACAAGAAGTCTGGCGTCAGATCCCCGGTCTTGTCCTTGCTGTGAGCGGAATAGCGATGATTCTGCTGGGGTGAAAGGATACCGCCATCCACTTTCCCCACCCCTCTGCCATTAGGGGGCACGGTAACGGACTACGGCTATGGCTGTCCCTATGACTGTTCCTGCAATGGTCAGCGTAGACACAAGCATAAACTTGTATACATCCTGAAAGCTTTTATGTACGTCCTGAAAGCCTTCTGCCGTGTCTTCCCGCAAGGTAACGATGTCAGCCTTTAACTCTGTTTTCACCTCGTTGAGGTCAGCCTTGGTTGCAACAGTGGCGCTCAGGGCTTCCTGTAGCGAGCTGGTCAAGGTGTCCGCTTGCTGTTGGGTGAATCCCCCCTCACGGAGTTGTGTGGAAAATTTTAACGTATCAAACGAGTTGCTTCCACTCATGGTCTGCCTGCACTCCTCAATGACAGGATGAGGCTAGCAGACCCACTGCGTTATTCAAGGCTGCGTTACAGGCCGAATCGGACGTTACCGACTCGGTGAAGGTGTGTACTCGCGGCGCTGGTCGCGGCCTAGCCGTCATGGGAGAATTTTTGTACGATCTTTTCCTGGCAATCATTTTTATCGGACGAGGAAAGCAACGGAGAGTCTGACCATGAACCTCCCTTCGCATGCGCAGGTCGTCATTATTGGTGGTGGAATAATCGGGTGTAGTGTGGCCTACCATCTCGGCAAGCTGGGCCTTACCGATGTGGTCCTGCTCGAACGCAAAAGCCTCACCAGCGGCACGACCTGGCACGCGGCTGGTTTGGTGGGACAGTTACGGGCAACCCAGAATCTGACCAGACTCGCTCAATATACGAGCAGGCTCTTGCAGGAACTTGAAGCCGAAACCGGACAAGCGACCGGATTTAAGCAGACTGGTTCCGTGGCTATTACCAATAATGCCGAGCGTTTTGAGGAACTGAAGCGCGGCGCGTCCATGGCCAAATGCTTTGGGCTTGAGGTTGAAGTGATTACGCCGCGGGAAGCGGCCGACCTGTGGCCGCTCATGAACACGAAAGACCTGGTGGGGGCGGTGTATTTACCGGGCGACGGGCAGACGAACCCAACCGACACCACCCAGGCCTATGCCAAAGGTGCCAAAATGCACGGCGCCCGGATCTTCGAGAATGTGAAGGTGACCGGCATTCACCAAAAAGATGGCAAGGTCAGCGGAGTGGCAACCGCATACGGCGACATCCACGCCGAATATGTCGTCAACTGCGCCGGTATGTGGGCACGGCAGGTCGGTCGCCTGGCCGGGGTCAGTGTTCCCCTCCATGCGGCGGAACATTTTTACGTTGTGACCGAGCCGATTGCTGGCTTGGCCTCCGGCTTACCGACGCTACGCGACCCTGGGAGTGCAACGTATTTCAAGGAAGAAGTCGGCTGTGTCCTGGCCGGTTTCTTTGAACTCCAGGCCAAGCCGTGGGGAAGGGGAGGCGAAGCCGTTCCCGAAGATTTTGCGTTTGGCACCTTTGGTGAAGACTGGGACCATCTTGAGGATGTGTTCAACAAGGCGATGTATCGTATGCCGGCCTTGGAGACCGCGGGGATCAAACTCTTCCTCAACGGGCCCGAGAGTTTCACCCCGGACGACCGCTATCATTTGGGCGAGGCACCCGAGCTCAAGAATTTCTATGTTGCCGCAGGCTTTAATTCTATCGGTATTCAATCCTCTGGCGGGGCCGGGAAGGTCCTGGCCGAATGGATTGCGCACGGCCACCCGCCCATCGATCTGTGGGACGTTGATATTCGACGCAACAGACCCTTTCAGAACAACCGCCACTATTTGGAAAAGCGGGTCTCGGAAACCCTGGGCCTCCTATACGATATGCACTGGCCGTTCCGGCAGTATGCAACCAGCCGCAACGTGCGCCTGTCGCCGCTGCACGATCGGTTAGTGAGTCAAGGAGCGTGTTTCGGGGAAGTCGCCGGCTGGGAGCGAGCTAACTGGTTTGCTCCTTCGGGCGTAGAACCCAGGTATCAATATTCGTACGGCAAACAAAACTGGTTTGCCTATTCGGCGGCTGAGCACCGAGCCGTGCGTGAGAATGTCGGTCTGTTCGATCAAACCTCTTTCAGCAAGTTTCTCCTCCAGGGGCGGGATGCGCTGAGCGTGCTCAATCGTCTGTGCGGCAATCAGATTGACGTTGCTATCGGGAAGGTGGTCTATACCCAAATGCTGAATGAGCGTGGTGGGGTCGAGGCCGACGTGACCATCACCCGCGTTGCTCCGGACTGTTTCTACATGGTGGATGCCGCGGCAACGCAGACAAAAACGTTTTCCTATATACAGTCGCATATTGCTGCGGACGAATACGCTTTCCTGACCGACGTGACCTCAGCCCACGCCGTGCTGGGTGTCATGGGGCCGAATGCCCGGACGCTCTTGAGCACCTTGACCGACGCGGACTTATCCAATTCAGCCTTCCCGTTTGCCAGCTCGCAGGAAATTGACTTTGCCGACGCCAGGCTCCGTGCCATCCGTATTACCTATGTGGGTGAGTTGGGCTGGGAGCTGCACATTCCGACTGAATATGCGCTTTCCATCTATGATGCGATTATTTCAGAAGGAAAAGCGCTTTCCCTCCAGCACTGCGGCTATCATGCGCTCAATTCTTTACGCATAGAAAAAGCCTATCGCCACTGGGGGCATGACGTGGCTGACGAAGACACACCGCTCGAAGCAGGCCTGGGTTTTGCCGTCCGGCTGAATAAGGACCATTTCTTAGGCCGAGAAGTCCTGCTGGAGCAACAACACAACGGTGTCAAAAAGCGACTGGTTCAATTCGCCTTAGAAGACCCCGAGGTTTTGCTCTACTACAACGAACCCATTTGGCGGGATAATGAAATTGTCGGCTTTATTACCTCTGGGATGTTCGGTCATACCCTGGGCGCGGCCATCGGCCTGGGGTATGTCAATCATGCGGATGGCGTCACGCCCGAATATATTCAGTCCGGCCGCTACGAAATAGAGGTCGCGGGCAGGCGCGTCCCGGCTCGGGCGTCGCTGAGTCCTTTGTATGATCCAGAGAACAAACGGATAAAAATATAGGGTAGTGGGAATCGTGTAACGTCACTTTTCCCCAAGGAACCCAGCAGCGGGGCCCCAGCCCCCGACCGCTGGATGCCGGATCACGTCCGGCAGGACGCGAGCCCCCTGGAACGGCGAGAACCTCTCGTGAAACGCACTAGGGTGGGGGGAGAAGGCAAACTACTCCACGCCCGTAATGGTAAAATTCGGCAAGGCCTGTTGCCATTCCACTGTCACCGTCTGCCCCGCAGTCGGGCAATCCACTAACGCATACTCTCCACTCAGTCCCCGTTTGAACTCTTCCCCTAGCGTGGTCACCGGAAACGTACGGTGGGCGACCGCTTCCCCATCGCCTAGGGCTGGCACCGGGTGTTGGCCCTCCTCCAGCTTGTTCCAGTTCCCCAACACCCCCAAGCCATTGTCCGTATCCCGACACCTGTCTGCCGGGTCCGTCCGTCGGGGCCCCGCGCCGGCGGCCACCGTGGGCGGGTCTCCCGGCGTCCCGTTCTCGACCACGATCTCCCCCCGGGCCGCCTCCCACGCCCCGCCCGAGATCCCCCCCCCCTCTGCAACGAGCCCGGGCGGGCCCGCCCCGCCGCCTCAGCCCCGGGGCCCAGTGTGGTCCCATTCCATAACAGCCCCAAACCGTTAGCACTATCGCCCCCCCCCCCTACGGTGGCGGGGCACAGTGGGCCGGCGGCGGCGGGCACCCGCCAGACAACGGGGTTGGGCCGCTCAACCCTGCTCTCCCCGCTGTGGGTCGCACCCACCCCGCCGGCCAGGAGGCGGATCCCGCTCTGGGGGGAGGCCGGCCGGGGGTTCGCGAAGAGCCCCGGGGGATACTGCCCGGCGAGGGGGTCGGCCCCTAATGTCCCGGCTTCGCCGGCGGCCCCGGCCAGGGCGTCCGTGCCGGCAGACCCGGCGGGCCCAAGCTGCAAGTTCCCCCGCGCCCCCCAGTCCGCGTCTTCGGCCACGCGGACAGGGGCGCCGCCCTCCGGGGCGTGCCAGAGCTGGCCGGGGGTGGCGGGCGGGCCGGTGGGGGGGCGCGGAGGACGCCGGGGGCGGGCAGGTCCAGGCGGAAGTCGTCCTCGTCGGTACGGCTCTGGAGGTAGCCGGCGGTGGGGGCGGTGGGGGCAGTGGGGTCCAGGGCGGTGGCGGCGGCGGGGGTGTCGCCGTGCTGGTCGGCGGGCGCACGCCTGCCCCCGCCACTCCCCCCCCCGCCACTACGACTGTCATCGCCATCATCGCCGTCATCGCCGTCGCCAGGGGGCGGGGCCGTTGTGGGCGTGGCGGTCGCGACGGTCGAGACCGCACCGTCGCCGTGCGCGTTCACCGCACGGATGCGGAAGTTGTATTCCGTGCCGTTGGTCAGCCCGGTGACGATGTGGCTGGTGGTGGTGACGGTGCTGCCGGGGATGTCGGTCCCGGTGCCAGGGGCGGGTTCGGTCCACGGCTTGTATTCGTACTCGGTGATGGTGGCATCATCGGGGTCGGTCCAGCGCCGTGTCACCGCACGGTTGCCGGCGGTGGCCGTGAAGTGCGCCGGCTGGCCCGGCGGACTGGTCGGGTCGAACAAGACGGTAATCGTCAGGGTCAGCCGGGCGGTGTCGGGGGCGGGCTCATTGTTGTTGGGGTTAAGCGCGGAGTCGGTCACGGCATAGGTGTGGGCCGTGGCGGGTTGGGTCCCGGTCGGTGTGCCGGAGAGGATGCGGGTGGCAAAGTCAAAGTCCAGCCCGGCGGGTAAGGCCGGATCGAACTCATAGGACAGAGGCGGCACCCCGCCATTGGTATCCGGCACAGGGTCAGGTCGGTAATGGCTGCGTTTTGGGTATACTGCTAGGCGGCAATGGTCTTGCAGAGCAGCAACAGGTCATTATAGGTCAAGCCGTTATGCCAGGTGGTCGAACCTGCCGGCAGACATAAATTGGTGTTGCCGGAGGCGTAGAAGCGCGTGAGACTGCTGAGCTGGTTGACTGTGGTGGGGATCGCCCCGGTCAGTTGATTGTTCTGGAGAGTCAGCGCCTCCAGCTTGGTGAGGTCGGCGTCCAACTCCGTGAGGATCCCCCCGGCGTTGGGCATTGTTTTGGAGATACAGCTGCTCCAGGTTGGCGAGGTCGCCGAGCGCGGCGGGGATCTCGCCGTCCAGCTCGTCCCCGGCGAGATCCAGCTCAGTCACCCGCGCCGTCGTGCCCGCCACGGTGATGCCGTCCCACGAGTCCATATCGAGACTCGTCGCCCAGTTCAGGCTGGCCGTGCCGCGCAACTCGTTCATGAGCCCCAGCAGGGTGGTGCAGTCGGCAGCCAAGGCCGCCCCCCGGTTTATTCACCGCGGTGCTGTCTTCGGCACAGATGGTTTGGGCCGCGACGTTCCCCGACCCGCCTAGCAGCAACACCAGCAACAGGACCAACGGCCAGAGCAGCCCCGGCCGGAGGCGGGGCGGGATGAAGCTTAGGACAGCGTCTCTACGGAGAACATTTTTAGCCCTTCTCTGTGCTGTCAAGGGGGGGTAGTATCCCCCGCCGCTTTGGCCGCTGGAAGATGCATGCTGATTGAACGTTATTGAACCAGAGGCTCCTCTAGCATAAGGCAGCGTTTCGCTCAAGGGACCTCGCCTGCGGGGGGAGGGGCACGTGCTCAAAGGTTTCGACGCCTGCGAGTGCCAAGGGACCTCGCCTGCGGGGGGAGGGGGCTGGGACCCCCTCGGCCCTTCGACCCCCCTCCTCGGAGCGGGAATCCTCCCCCTCTCCCAGAGGGGGAGCGGATACGTTTCGGGATCGAGTTCTGCATCATTCCCCCGAGGAGGGCATGGTTGATTACCATCGGCCACCCTACAGGACTGAGGGGGAAACCATCCCTTCTCCTATGGTTCTTACTCTGAGAAATTTTTTGCGATATTCCGGGCGAACTCGGCCACAATTTTATCCGCTTTCTTCCGAATGACGGGCTGGCCGAACTCCCCTAGTTTGCCCATGAGCCGGGCTTCGGTCTGAATGGACAGGTGGGTTTGCGCCGCTTCTTGTTCGACTAACGTCAGCGCGGCACTAATATGGACGCCGCCGCCAACGCGACGGTCGTTTGCTTCGGCTTTGCCGACTGCGCGCCAATTCGATTGATCGAGTTCCTGAATGCGGAGTTCGCCCTGTAAGGTGAGTCGAATAGGACCGAAGGTGACTTTCATCCGGCCCGTGTATCGATCTTCACCGGTGGCGACAACCTCGCTTACCCCAGGCACACAGGCCGCCATCTGGGGCACATCCATGAGAAAGTCCCACAGGGTTGCGCGCGCAACCGGGACCGTACAGCTATGTGCGAAGTTCATGCACCCTCTCTCGCTTCCTTGGCTCGCGTGACTGCCTGTTCGATGGCCCGTTGGGTAAAGACGACGGCCATGGCGCGTTTGTATTCCACCGAGCCGCGAAAGTCCGCGAGCGGATCAACTTCCTCAGCAACGAGAGCTGCTGTATCACGAATGAGAGTGGGGGTCGGCGTTTGGCCTTGGAGGGCTGCCTCAACTGCCCGTGCCCGGAGTGGGGTGGCGGCGGCGGCTCCCAAGGCTATGCGGGGGTGTAAAATGGTGTCGCCATCCAAGGAGACTCGGGCGGCGACGGCAATAGTTGCGTAATCGTCATGCGTTTGGGGCAGGAATTTAAGAAAGGTAGTCCCCACGCCGGCAGGTTGGGATGGGATGATAACGGCGGTAATGAGTTCCTCGGGTTCGAGCACGGTTTCATAATAATCGACAAAAAAATCGCTCAACTCAATTTCGCGCTCGCCGTGGCTCGATTGGACCCGAATCCGTGCGTCCAGGACGAGCAGCGCGGGAGGTGGGTCCTGGTTTGGGTCGGCATGCGCCAGTGAACCGCCAAGGGTCGCGGCGGTCCGAATGCGGACGCTGGCCACATGCTGAAAGGTCGTGGCCAAAAGGGGAAGACGACGCTGAATCAGGGCTGAGGTTTCTATGGTCCGGTGCGAACACAAGGCCCCAATCGTGAGGCTGCCGTTGGACCGCATCTCGGCGAGTTCCGGGTGGCGGGCCAGTTGGCGGAGACCGATCAAATATGCGGGCTGCACCAGACGCTGCTTCATCAGGTTGACCAGCCCGGTTCCGCCAGCCAGGACCTTGGCGTCCTCGCCGTGCTGTTCAAGCAGGGCTAAAGCCTCTTCGAGGCTTTCCGGCTCAACATATTCAAAGGCAATCATGTTGTGACCTTTCCGTCCGCCACCGCTTGGACCGACTCGATTATTTTGTAATAGCCGGTACAGCGGCACAGATTGCCCATCATCCAGCTTTGAATCTCGTCTTTTGACGGATGCGGGTTTTCATCCAACAGGGCTTTGGCCGACATGATTTGACCCGGCGTACAAATGCCGCACTGAAAGCCGCCATAGTCGATAAACGCCTTTTGGAGCGGATGCAGTCTGTCGCCTTCAGCCAGCCCTTCGATGGTGGTGACTTCACTGCCGTCTGCCGTGACGGCTAGGGTCAAACAGGAACTGGCGGGCTGACCGTCAAGCAGAACGGTACACGCCCCGCACACACCCACGCTACAGCCTTCTTTAGTCCCCGTGAGATCAAGCCCGTTGCGCAACAAGTCGATGAGCAGGGTGTTGTCGGGAATGTCTCGCTCAACCGATTGGCCGTTTACTCGGAGTTGAATGAATTGCATACCTGGCTGTTTCCTCTACCCATCGCTCTGGGCAGCGCTGTTTTTTTCTCGCAGGGCCGCATGCACTTTTTCTGCGGTCACGGGCAAATCCATCAGACGCACCCCTACCGCATCAAAGACGGCGTTTGCCACCGCGGCCGGTACGGCCACATTGCTGTGCTCGCCAATGGCCTTGCCCGCGTACGGCGCGGGGCCGGCGTCGCTTCTGACCAAGACAGTTTTCAGTTCTGGAATATCCAGGCTGGTCGGTAGTTTATAGTCGCCCAGATGGACATTCGTCACCGCTCCGTCCTGCACGATCAGATGTTCGGTCAATGCGTGGCCGACCCCTTGGACCGCTCCGCCTTCAACCTGTCCCTGGTGGGTGAGCGGGTTGAGGATTGTGCCGACATCGTGGGCAGTCGTGAGTTTTTTCAGCGTCACCTGGCCGGTTGCCGGGTCAACTGCGACTTCGGCTATTTGGGCGCAGAACGAGGTCACATCTACGGGGTCTGCCGCCACATATTCTCCGGTATAGCGTAAGGGCAGCGCTTCCCGGTCGGCGAGTGCGGTCATCAGGGTGGAGAGCGCAAGACGCTGCCCGTTCGTCTTCACAAACGCCCCTGCCTCATATACGATCTGCTCTGGTGGACTTTCCATATGCCGCGCTGCAAATGCCGTGAGGCCTGCCTTTAATTCTCGAACGGCGGCCAGGGTGGCTTGACCGGCCATATGCGTCAGACGGCTCCCTCCAGCGCCGACTTCCCACTGCGCGGAGTCGGTACTGCCCTGTACGACCGTGACGGATTCCAAAGGAAGCTGTAATGCTTCGGCCACGACCTGCTGGAGAACCGTATACGACCCTGTGCCGGTATCTGCCGCGCCCGTCATGAGGGTCAGCGTGGCGTCGGCAGCGATGCTCAAGGTTGCGCTTGACGGACCGAAGGCACCCGGCTCGCGGTCATACATGCCTATACCGCGCCCGATATTGGCTGCTTTTTCCGTGTTCCACTTCGCTTCCCTGGCCGCCGCCTCCAGAGTCTCTTTGCAGCGGATTTTCTTCCATTTTTCACCCAGCGGGGCGGCGTCACCCTCGACCAGCGTATTGCGGAGCCGAAACTCCAGCGGGTCCAGCCCCAGCTCCTGAGCCATGAGGTCCATATGGCTTTCCACTCCAAAAACGATCTGGGGTGCGCCAGGCGCGCGCATATGCCCGGCGGGAACGGTGTTGGTATAGACCCGGAGAACTTCGATCTCGACATTGGGCATCCGATACGGGCCGGCGGCGTGGACACTGCCGTGCACGGTATGCAGGGGCGTGAAGGCGCTATAGGCTCCACAGCTAAAAACCAGCCTGGCCTTGCGCGCAACAATCCGGCCGTTGGCGTCCACGCCGGTCCGCAGCGTAATGACTGCCGGATGCCGCGGATTGCCGGCTAACAGCTCTTCGGTATAGGTCATGACCATTTTTACCGGTCGGCCAGCGGCCGCAGCCAGGTGGTAGCACACGACGCTATCCATCAAGGAGCCCTTGCCGCCAAAATCACCGCCAATGGGTGCGGTGTTGACACAGACTCGGTCCTCGGTCACACCGAGCGCGGCCGCAAACTGGGCCCGGGCCACAAAGGGGGTTTTATTCGAGATCCACAGATTGACTTTGCCGTCCGGCTCAATCTGGACGACACTGGCGTGTGGCTCAATATAGCCCTGATGAACCGGGGGAATGGTAAACGTATGGGTAAACTCGCGGGTGGCTTGGGCAAAGCCGGCTTCAACATCACCGTGGGTATAGAAGACCTGTGACACCACGTTGGGGATGTCGGGGTACAGGCGGTCATCACCCGGATGAACAAAATCGGGCACCGGCGGATGCGTGTATGTGCTGGTATCGGCATGAACACGCGGCGCGTTTTCCTGCATGGCCTCGACAGGATCAAAGACCGCGGGCAGGGCTGCATACTCGACCGCTATGCGGGTGAGCGCTTCTTCGGCGATGTCCATGGACTCGGCCGCAACCGCCACGACCTTCTCGCCCACAAAACGGACCACATCACGGGCGAGGACGGGCTTGTCCAAAAAGAAGCGACCAATACGGCGGTCCGGCAGCTCAACTCCGGTAATGACCGCGTGGACGCCGGCCAGCGCTTTTGCCGGCGCGGTATCAATCGAGACAATCCGCGCGTGGGGAAACGGGCTGCGCAGGCATTTGCCGTACAACAAACCGGGCAGCCGAATGTCCGCGGTATAGCGGGCCTGGCCGGTTACTTTTGACGGCCCTTCTACATGACCCGCCGGCTGCCCAACGCTGGCTAAACTCGCCATAGTGACCTCCACAGTCAGACACGACCCAAAGTATGGATATCGTCATGAATCTCGTTTGCAGTCAAGCGCCGGGGGTCAGATTGACTTGAAAGGCCGCGGGTCAGTATAGTCGCGCCAGAGGAGAGAAAGAGGAACCGTTTCCTCCACTCGCGGCGAGATGCGGGAGACGGTTCCTCTTTAGTGTCGGGAGCGCTGCATGTGTCTGTGGGAGCGGGTTGTTGGCATGCCGAGTTTCGATAGTGGGGTTGGACATGGCTCCGCCTATCACTTGGTTGAAGAAAATATTGCGCGCTATGTGGTCAAGGCGTATCGCGGTCGGCCCGACCGTGCGCTGACAGCCGGCAGCATTGTTCGGCATATTCTACAGGAGTTGGGTGTCTCCGGGTTCTCCTTACAACCGGAGCATATTGTGAAGTGGGTCTCGGTGTTTGAAGAACGGACGGGCCGCAAGATTCTTGAAGAAGAGCCGGAAACGTTTCCGGTACGCTATCGGTGTGTGTATCACAAAGATATTCGGCTTCCCTAGAATCGGCAGGTCGGATGAGTCTCCTCTCCCTAACCCTCTCCCGCAAGGGGAGAGGGAATAAGAGTAGAGGCAACGCTATTTTTGGCTGGCGTTCAACTTGGCTTCGTCGGCTGCGGTCGGACCTTCGACTCTATACAGTTTTTGTCCGTTGTCCCACAGGATTTTATGCCGGACCTCTTCGTCACAATCTTCTAAGCCTTCCTTGATACGGTCGTGGACTTCATCGCCGTAGAGCGAAGTCGGGTGGGGAAAGTCGGTTTCAAACATGACCCGGTCAGCCCCGACCTTGTCGATCAGACGCCGCGGGGCAATCTGCTCGAACCAGTAGCAGGCGTAGATGTTCCGGGCAAAATACTCGGACGGCAGCATATCGAGGTCTGGCCGTTCTTCCGGGACACGGTTGCCGAGGAACTGATAATCCAGGGCTTCGAGGGCAAACGGAATCCAGCCGATCCCACTCTCGACTGAGACAAATTTAATGCTGGGATAACGGGCCAGGACACCCGAAATAATCAGGTCGCTCAACTGAATGCCGTTGCGCATGAAGATATCAACCGACAGCTCGGCAAAGGCCGCCATCTTGCCGTAGGTTTTCACCTTGTCGCGCCGCAGTCCGCCGTCCATATTGCCGGAGCCGATATGAAAGCTGATCGGCTGGTCGAGTTCGCAGGCGACTTCCCATAACGGATTCCAGTGCGGGTCGCCCAGAAGGGGTTGGCCGAGCGATTGCGGGTCTCCGGTGAAGAGGATGCCTTTGTGTCCCATGGCGTGGCAGCGCCGGATTTCTTCAACTGCGGCGTCAACATCCCAGAACGGCGTTGAGGTGATCGGGAGCAGGCGGCGCGAATCGGCTGAGGCCCATTCGGTCTGCCAATCGTTATACACCTTGACACAGGTAAGCTTGAGCTCAGAATCTTCGAGACGGAGAAACTCCTGGCTGCCAAATCCCCCGACGTTGGGATACATGACCATCGCCCAGATGCCCATTTCATCCATGTATTTGAGGCGCTCCTGGGCGTCGAATGCGCCTGGGTGCATCTCGTCATACGACTTGGGCCAGTTGGCCATATCGCCGACCCCTGCGGTGGCGGTCAGACCCGGATTGGCTATGCGCCGGTCGCCGAGGAACCACCATTGGCGTCCCTTGGCATCAAGGTCAACGCGGGGGACCGCGTCTTTCAACTTGTCGGGGACCCGACTGGTCCACAGGTCGGGTGTCTCTGTTACGTGCGTATCAACGTCAATGATTGTATAGCCACTCATATGCGTGCCTCCTTTAGCCGCCGTTCTGGGACCCTAGCGTATCTGAGGACTCGACAATTGCCAAGGCGGACGGAAGGGACAAATGAGCCCATGCCTGGGGGTGGTCGTTGTCATCAACCGGTCTGTATATGATACACTGAGTTCAGTCGTACCAACGTGGCAAGGGAGGACCGAATGTCAACAAAGAAAGATATCGCCCTGGTAAGAGAATTACGGCCCAGCAACCCAACGGAAGAAGAACAGGCAACCGCAAAGGAGCCCGCGCTGATAGAAGAATTTCGGCTCACGAGCCTAGCAGCGGAATTTGAGCAGCATAGCCAGGCAGAAATCGAACGCCTGGGCAGCGACAATCCTAATTTTGACGAGCCACTGTATCACGAAGCCGTCTCCCTCGTCCTGCGGAAGCTCAGCCGCTATCGAAAAGAGTAAACATGTCCAGCATCTCATCTCTATCAGAGGACACGTTTACTCTTTTAATCACGTCAAGGAAGCTTTCATGATTATTACGAGTGTCCACGCGAAAAATGTGCTGCGTTATGCGGAACTGAAAATGACGAATCTCCCTCGGCGGGGAGTGATTGGAATAAGCGGCGCCAATGAATCCGGCAAAACGACCATTGCCGAGATTCTGTGTCTGGCGCTGTTTGGCCGGACGTTCTCTCACCCTGAGGATAAATTCCAAAAAAATATCAAATGGGGCGAGTTTAGCGCCTCAGTCTCTGTTGGCTTTCTTGCCAAGGATAAACAAAGCTATCTGATTATTCGCTCTTTTGACGCGGACGGGAATCACTTGGCTCAGCTTCGCAGGGAAGGGGAAGCCGAGCCCTTTGTCCGTGGGGCCGCGGCGGTGAACGAGAATGTGGCGCAGCTCTGTGGCTTTACCTATCAACGCTTTATCGATTCCTTCTATTTAGCTCAGCGCAATATCGCCTCGCCGTCTATTCTCTTGCAGACCGCCAAGGCACTCGCAGGCGTCGAAACCTTTGAGCACGTGGCGGCTGAATGTAAAGCCGATATTCAGACCTTCCAGGAAGAACTCGCCCCTCTGCACAGCGGCCTTACCGAGGCTCGACGGCAGCGCGGTGAACTCAATATCCAGGCCGATGCCTTGTCCGATCTGAAGACAGAACGGGCCGCGCAAACCTCAGCCCTTGCCGAGCGAAAAAAAGAAAATACGGGCCGCCACCTCACGCTCGACCGGCTACGGACTGCAACCACAGAAATGGCCGAGCAGGTGAAAAAGACAGCGCAGGCCAATCTCGATACCAGCCTGGAGCAGTGGCTGCACCATGCGGATATCATCGACACCGCCACAAAAGCTGTGGGCGCGACGAGTGAAGGGGCAGAATCCGATTCGGGTCTGCGGCTGACGGGGGCCCTACAGTCCTGGAGTGACGATCTGCGCAAGCGCCTTCAGGCCTTTACTCCTGTGCGGAACGCGGCGGCCGCCTATCGCCAACGTCTGGCCTGGCTCATTGGCCAGGGAGAGCGTCCGGCTGAGGTTGACGCTCGTGTGCGTTCTTTACCCGACCGGCAGGCGCTGCTCCTCAGTCAGGGAGAAGGCATACGCGGGAAGCGGACCGGTTCGCTTCTCGGCTTTTTTGTCACGCTTCTGCTGATGATTATGAGTTGGGGTGTGCTCTGGTTTCTGAACTATATGCCAGACCACGCTATCGGACAGTGGCTCAGCAATGACCTGCAACTACAGGCGACGCACAACACCGTGCTTTTTCTTGTTGCCACGGTCTCCAGTGGGCTGAGCCTGGTGTTGCTCGTGATGGTTTTCACTCTGACGGAGCGGATTCTGACCGCGCGGCAGGAGGTCGCCCGTCTCCAAACCGACCAGGAAGAAATCAAATCCGAACTTCAAAGCTTAGACGCCCTCCCGCAGCAGTCCCTGGTCACTGAGGTGGCGACTCTCGATGGCTGTGATGATCCGCAACTGAAAGAAGCTCTGACCCAGTTTGCCCGTGGCCCCGGCGCGTCGCTGCTCGATGCGGAGGCGCTTGCGGCGTTCCTTGCTCCGCTGGAGGCTGCGAGCCTTACCTGCCAGGAAGATGCTGACACTCTCAGCGGACGAATAACGGAAGAAATACAGTCTGTTGAGGCACGCATGGTTGCCATCCACCAAGACCTGGAGCGCTTGGATCAGGCTATTACGGAAGAAGAGCGCCGCCTCAATAAAGCGGCACAACTGGATCAGGAGATCGCCGCGTTCGAAAAGGACATTGATAGCAAAACCCGGAGTATTGAGGTGCGGCGGATCGCTCAAAATCTCCTGGCTGGCTCGCACCGGCGTTTACTCAGCCGATTTAACCTGGAGATGCGGCATGTTGTGAGTAAGATCATGCCGCATCTCACTGAGGGGCGCTACGAGACCATGCAGATCGATAATGACCTGAACGTCCGGGTATGGTCGAGTGAAAAGGGTCATTTTGTTGACCTGAATGAAATTTCGGGGGGAACCTATAATCAGGTCATGCTGGCTATCCGTCTCGCCTTGTCGCAAGCCTTGATTACCTCCTCGCTGTGTGGCGTTGAGTGCCTGATTCTTGATGAGCCGTTCGCCTTTTTTGACGCCCAGCGCACCCAAAAGACGTTGGAGATTTTGCCTCAGGTCAGTCCTGAAATTGAACAGATGTGGATTATTGCCCAGCGGTTTGATGAGAGTAGTCCCTTTGCCCTGCACCTGAGTTGCTCACGCGACTCGGAGGTGTTGATCGCTCCAGTGGGCGAGTATGAGGCGCTGGAGGAGGGGTAGGGGCTATCTGAGTCGATTGAGTCCTTGAGACGCAAAGAACCAACGTATCCTGTGATAACCACAAATCCCAGTTAAGGAGACCGTATGGATTTCGCTCTCACCAAAGAACAAGAAACGTTTCGCGCGGAAATCCGGGAATTCCTGTCGAGCGAAGTGCCGGCTGAGGCGCGAGTTGAAGACGGCTGGATTAGCGGTTACTCGCGTGAATTTTCTCAGAAACTTGGCCAGCAAGGCTGGATCGGGCTGACCTGGCCCAAGCAATACGGCGGACAAGAAAAGTCATATCTTGACCGCTTGATCCTGACTGAAGAACTGCTGCGTGCCGGGGCTCCGGTCGCGGCGCACTGGCTGGGGGATCGTCAGGTTGGTCCGGCGCTGCTGGCGTATGGCAGTGAAGAGCAAAAACAGGAAATCCTCCCCCAAGTCTGTAAAGGGGAGATCGTCTTTTGCCTGGGCATGAGTGAACCTGGCTCCGGCTCAGACCTGGCTTCGCTCCGGACCCGGGCAGACGAGGAGGGCGATCAGTATACCTTGAACGGCCAAAAAATCTGGACCAGCTTCGCCCATGTTGCAGACTATGCTTATCTGGTGGCTCGCACGGACCCGGATGCACCGAAGCATAGGGGGATCAGTGAATTCCTGGTTGCTATGGACACCCCGGGCGTCGATGTGCGACCCCTCATCGATGCCACGGGTGAACATCATTTTAATGAGGTCTTTTTCGACAATGTTGAAGTACCGAAAAACCGGCTGATTGGTGAGAAAAATCGGGGCTGGTACCAGATTGCCTCTCAGCTTGACTACGAACGCAGCGGTATTGAGCGGCTGCTGAGTAACTATCCTCTTTTTCAGGATGCCGTTCGGTACGCCAAAGAACAGGGGTTGACGAAAGACCCGCTTGTCCGGGACACGCTGTCTCAGCTTCAGATCGAACTCGATTTGGGCCGCTCCATGGTCTACAAAGTCGCCTGGTATCTGACTCAGAAGATCGTACCCAACTACGAAGCCGCTATGGCCAAGTGTTTTTGTACTGAAGTGGAACAACGTATTGCCAAAGTAGTCAGTGAACTGCTGGGTGATTATGCGGTCCTTCTGCCGGGCTCACCGCATGCTCGCCTAGCCGGCCGTGTGGCCCGAGAATATCTGTACGCCCCGGCCTACACGATCCAGGGCGGGACGAGTAATATTCTGCGCAATATCATTGCGATCCGCGGCCTTGGCCTGCAACCAGGGTAGAATGAGTAAACGTGTCCTCCAATAAACGTGCAGATGCTGGACACATTTACTCATCAGGACAGTATAAGTAGTGAGCAATTGCTCTTACCCAAAGAGAAGTTATCCGTTCGGTCTGAGCGTAGCGGAAGCGAAGTCGAAGACCGACTGAGGAAATCCCCATGCTTCTAGAAAATAAAGTTGCGCTTATTACTGGTTCCGTGCGAGGGAGCGGAGCTGGCATTGCCCGGGTCTTCGCCGGCGAAGGGGCCAAGGTTGTCATTAACCAAGTCAAAGAGGAAGGCAATCCTCAACAGGTGCTTGGAGAAATCGAGTCAGCCGGCGGGCAAGTCCTGTTTGTCAAGGCAGACATTACAGATGAAGCTCAAGTTGCTGATATGGTTCGCCAAACCGAAGCGCGATTCGGCCAGGTTGATATCCTGGTTAACAATTATGCTGGCAGTATTCCGCAGAAGCTGTTTCAGGACACCACCTGGGCGGACTGGCAATATCAACTCGATACGACGGTCAAAGCCGCCTTTTTGTGTACGCAAGCGGTTTTGTCTGGAATGAAAACGCGCCAGTGGGGGCGGATCATCAGCATCAACACGATTGGCATTCATCAACCTAATCCGAATTACCACGCTTATACTGCAGCAAAAACAGCTATGTTGGGCTTCTCTCGGAATCTGGCGGTTGAATGCGGTCAGTATAATATCACCGTCAATATCGTCTCTCCCGGCTTGACTTTAACCCAGGAAGTCAAAGACATGCTGACGCAGGAAACCCAGGAAAAACATGAGAGTAAGGTGCCGTTGCGCAGAACGGGAACGGTTGAAGATACGGCAAACGCAGCGCTGTTTTTTGCATCCGAGTTGAGCAGCTTCGTCACCGGCCACTACATGCCAGTGTGTGGTGGACAGGTGTTAGAATAGGCTGAAGAATTGCTTACCTGATAAATCTGGGACTGATAATATTTCTTTTGTAAAATTTGGGGGGATGTATGCAGCGATATGGCATCGCTCTTTTTACGCCGACGATCCACGACATGATGGAAATCGCTCAACTCGCTGATGAGGCCGGCTTTGATTCTCTTTGGAACGGTGAGTTTTTTAATCGCAATGGTCTGGTCACCTTAGCCGCGGTTGCCACGTGTACCCAGCGCGCCAGAATTGCGACCGGTATCGCCTATGCGTATATGCGAAACCCGGTGCTGAATGCGGCCGGAGCAATGGATATTGACGAACTCTCGAACGGCCGTCTGATTCTTGGCTTGGGGAGTGGGACCCGTTCCATGAATGAAATGTGGTACGGAGAAAAGTTCGAACCCCGCTCTGCGTTGAAAATGAAAGAATGTGTCGCACTGATCAGGAAAATATGGGCATCGCACGCAGGCGGGGGGATGAAGTTCGAGGGCGACTATTACCGGTTGAACATCCCGGCGTACGTGCGTCCGTATATCGTCCGTGAGCGCATTCCTCTCTATCTGGCCGCGGTGCAAAAGGGCATGTTGCGTACGACCGGCGAGATTGCTGACGGCTTAGTCGGTCATCCGCTCTACAGCCGCAGATATATCACCGAATGTATTCGGCCGAATATAGAGGTCGGAGCGAAGCGGGTAGGTCGCGAGCCCACAGATATCGACATGACAACACTGCTGATCACTGCGATCAGTCATGATCGCGAGCAAGCCATACGTGACGCAAAAAATCAGATCGCCTTTTATGCCTCGGTGAAATCCTACGAGAGCATTCTGAATCTGCACGGTTGGGAAGAGCAAAAACGGGCGATATGGGAACATTTCAGAACCTTTAATCTGCCGAAAATGGCGGCTGCCGTGACCGACGACATGGTTGAACAAATCGCGATTGCGGGCACGCCTGAAGAGTGTCGTGAGCAGATTGAGAAATGGAAAGACGTTGTGGACCTGCCTATTCTGTATACACCAACGGCTGGGGTAAAAGCTGATCGCGTACGAGAGAATCACAGGCTCATTGTCGAGACGTTCGGTCAGTAACACAATCTGAAAGACGGGCCGGCGTTGTGGGAGGAAAATGTTTCGTGTGAAACAGGTAAGGTATTGGATGAGATAATTCAATTTTTCAAGTATTTTCTCTGACTCGCAAGCTGAAAAAATATCAAGTTGTTAGAGAGCAAACAGAAAATACTCTCAGGTGTAACATCACTTTTTGATATATTGCTCTGTAGGGCTCGGAATGGTTCCATGGAGTCCTTTGCTCTCTCCGTCGAAGAGATAGGCACAGACTGAAGTCACCCTACGCCCAACCAATGCTGATAAAATAGGGACGCTCAAAGTGAATGGTGAGAGGGGAGAGGCCGCCATCGGAATTTTTGACTCCGGCATCGGTGGACTTACGGTCTATCAGCAAATTGCGACGCTCTTGCCTGCTGAAAACTTGATATATCTGGGGGATACGGCGCGCTGTCCTTATGGGACAAAGTCACACGATGTTGTGACGCAATATGCGTGTGAGAATAGTGACTTTCTCGCTGAACGAAGTATCAAGATGCTGGTGGTGGCGTGTAATACTGCCTCGGCAGTAGCGCTCATGGCGTTACAAGAGCGCTACGCCATACCCGTTATCGGAGTGATACAGCCAGGGGCTTCGGCAGCCGTTCGGTCCAGCCAAAACGGAAAAATAGGAGTGATAGGGACCGAAGCAACCATAGCGAGTGGAGCGTATACAAAAGCGCTGCGCGGTCTAGACGCCTCTCTTGAGATTTATACCCGCGCGTGTCCGTTGCTTGTGCCGTTAGTAGAGGAGGGCTGGGTGGAGAACGATGTGGCTCGTTCGACCGTAGCGACGTATCTCAGTAGTCTCAAACAGAGTGGCATAGATACGTTGATTTTAGGCTGCACGCATTACCCGCTGTTAAAAAAGACGATTGCGGCGTATCTCGGCGCCCATGTGCAACTTATTGATTCTGCCGAGGAAACGGCCAAGATAGTGAGCGCCACCTTATCCCACAACCGCCGGACCCAGTCGAATGGACCGGGGCGGGGCAGCTTTTTCGTCACGGACAGCCCGGATCAATTCATTAAAGTTGGGGCCCGCTTTCTCGGGGATGTGGTTGAATCAGCAGTGCGTCTGGAACGTGAATAGAGTGTAGATGGGGGGCAGGCGAGGGAGAAAGGAAGCGTGTGAGCGCTGGGGCGGATACCGCCACAGTGGCCCTTGTTCTTCGACTCCTCTTGCAGCATGCTCTCACGTGTAAGCTAAAGGTAATACGATCATGTTAGCACGTTTGGCACAGAAGATTTTTGGAAGCAAAAACGAACGTGAACTCAAGCGGATGCGCCCGCTGGTGGAAGAGATTGGCCAGCTTGAACCCGAACTGCAACCGCTCAGCATGGATGCACTACGAGCAAAAACGGATATATTCCGCAGCCGGATCCAGGAGGCCACTGCGGCGACACGCACGCAACTGGATGAGATTGCACGGCAGGCGGCCGAGAGTGCTCCAGAAGGTGTTCCTGACGAAGATGTGCTGGAGAAGCTGGAGTACTTCCAAGAAGAACGAACCTCCCTGGAAAAAGAACTCCATGCGGCTGAAGCGGATGTGCTTGAGGACATCCTGCCCGAAGCCTATGCGACAGTCCGTGAAGTCTCGCGTCGGGTCACCGGCATGCGCCATTTCGATAGCCAGCTCCTTGGCGGTATTGTCCTCCATCAGGGGCGCATTGCCGAGATGAAGACGGGCGAGGGAAAAACGCTGGTTGCAACCCTGCCTCTCTATCTCAACGCCCTGCTCGGGCGCGGCTCGCATCTGGTAACGGTCAACGACTATCTGGCCCGACGCGACGTGCAATGGATGGGGCCTATTTATCATGCCCTTGGGCTGTCCGTTGCTTCTATCGTGCACGACGCGAGTTTTCTCTTTGACCCGACCCATGTGGTCAAAGATTATCGGTATATGAATCTTCGTCCGATCAGCCGCAAAGAGGCCTATGCGGCCGATATCACCTATGGAACGAATAACGAATACGGCTTCGACTATTTACGCGATAATATGAAGTTCAATCTTGAGGACTATGTTCAGCGTGAGTTGCATTTTGCCATTGTTGATGAAGTGGATAACATCTTGATTGACGAAGCCCGGACGCCCCTGATTATTTCCGGTCCGGCGGAAGAATCCACCCAGAAATATTATTCTCTGAATCGAGTCATTCCGCGTCTCCAGCGCGAAGTGGATTACGCTATTGACGAAAAACTCAGAACTGCAACGCTCACCGAAGAGGGGATAGCGAAAGTTGAGCGTATTCTCGGCGTGCGGAACCTGTACGACCCGTCTGAGATCGGGACCTTGCACCATGTCAACCAGGCGTTGAAAGCGCATGCCATCTTTAAGCGTGATGTTGACTACGTGATTAAGGATGGCGAAGTCGTCATCGTTGATGAATTTACCGGTCGCCTCATGCCCGGACGACGCTGGTCGGATGGGCTGCACCAGGCCGTCGAAGCCAAGGAGGGCGTCCGGATTCGTGAGGAAAATCAAACCCTTGCGAGTATCACGATCCAGAATTACTTCCGCATGTACCGCAAACTGGGGGGTATGACCGGGACCGCGGATACGGAAGCAGTTGAATTCAAGAAGATCTACGACCTTGATGTGGCCGTCATTCCTCCCAACCGTCCCATGGTCCGGGCAGACCATCCCGACGTGGTATACAAGACCGAACGTGAGAAATTCGAGGCAGTGATTGCCGATATCCTCGACTGTCACGAACGGGGACAACCCGTGTTGGTCGGTACGATTTCAGTCGAGAAGTCCGAACATCTGGGCAGACTCCTCAAGCGAAAAAAGGTCAAACATAATGTCTTGAATGCGGTCAACCATGAGGCTGAGGCCAATATTATTGCCCAGGCGGGTCGTTTCGGTGCCGTCACTATTGCCACGAATATGGCGGGCCGGGGAACCGATATTTTGCTGGGCGGAAACCCGGAATTCCTGGCCCGCTCCGAGATTGAAAAAAAATGGGTCAATAAGGCGAGTACCGCCCGGACCAAGAAAGGCGCAAAAACAGCGAATACAACAGAAAAGAGCTACGAAGACCGGCTGGAAGAAATCCGTGCAGAGTATAACGCTGCGATTGCTCAGGCTCAGGAAAAATACGAGCCTCAATGGACTCCTTTCGAGGGAGACCGTAATGCAGCCTTGAAGCGGATGACAGAGACCTACCGTCCCTACCTCCACGCTACGCTGCAGAAAGCCCGGGCTGACTATGGGGAGGCTGCGCAGCTGATTGAGGCGACACAAGGCGCTCTTTCATCGACACAGTTGGAGACGTATAGTCAGGCCCGAGAAGCGTATGAGTCCGCATTGTCCGAATATGACAAAGTGGTAGGGCCGGCGCTGAATGAAGAGCAGCAACAGGAATATGAGACTACGCGTGATGATTTCATTGCGGTATTGACTGAAGCCTGTCCTGAGCCTGTCCTGAGCCCCGTCGAAGGGCGAGGTCGAAGGGATGGAACAGGGGAGGGCGAGACGTCTGAGCGCCTGAGCCTGACACGCAGCCGCTACGAACGCTGGCTGGAAGATTACTGTCAGTCTCTTATCCAGATGGCCGGCATAACATTGAGTGAAAACGGACGCGTACAAGAGGACTATGAGGCCGCGCGCCGGGCGTATGAAGAAAATCAACAGGCATACCAGGAGGCTGACCAACGCTATGAAGAGGCGCGGAAACCGTATGAAGCCGCTGTCGCTGAGGCAGAACGCGTATACGAACAGCAGCGCAAAGATCACGTTCAGGTCATAGAAGAAGTCCGAGAACAGTTGGAGAAAGCCCCTGATGTGTATAGCCAGGATTTCAAAGAAATTCTTGAGAAGTACGAGAAAACGTGCAGCGAGGAGCGAGAAAAGGTTGTCGCTGCCGGTGGAGTGCACATTCTGGGCACCGAGCGTCACGAGTCACGGCGGATTGATAACCAGCTTCGCGGGCGTGCGGGACGCCAGGGAGACCCTGGCTCATCCAGGTTTTTTCTCTCGCTGGAAGATGACCTCCTGCGTATTTTTGGCGCAGAACGCGTACAAAAGATAATGGATCGGCTGGGCATGGAAGAGGGGGAACCCATAGAAGCCGGACTCGTCACCCGGGCGATCGAAAATGCCCAAGGACGCGTAGAGGGCCATAACTTTGATATCCGTAAACACCTGCTGGAATATGACGATGTGATTAACAAGCAGCGCGAAGTCATCTATGAGCAGCGCCGGGGATTCCTGGCCGGTGAGAACCTGAAAGGTCAGGTGCTGGAAATTGTTGAAGGGATGGCTGAGGAAAGTGTGCTGAACTATGCGGATAAAGGAATCGACCCAACGGAGTGGGACTGGAAAGGGCTTGATGACACGGTGTTTCGCCAATTCAACATGCGTCTTGGCTTGCGTGAAGAACAGCAAGAAGAACTGACGACGGAAGACCTCCAGGACCTTGTACGAGACCGGGCCCTACAACACTATGATGAGCGAGAACAGGCTTTTACACCGCCCGTTATGCGCTATCTCGAAAAGGTGATTATGCTGCAAACCATGGACAGTCTGTGGAAAGATCACCTGTTTGCCATGGATCACCTCAAAGAAGGGATTGGGCTGCGCGGTTACGGTCAGAAAAATCCCCTGCAAGAGTATAAGAAAGAGGCTTTTAATCTTTTCGATAACCTCTCCCGTCGGATGGAGGAAGATGTTGTCGAGAAGCTCTATAGCGTCCAAGTGGCGCGCCAGGAGGACATCCAGCGGATGGAGGAAGGACAGGCTTCCCAACAGCCCATGCAGATGTTGCACGGCGGACAAGCAACGCTCCAACAACCACAGCCGGCAACGCGACTCGCACCTGGGAGTCCGAACGGACAGCCGCAGGCGGAAAGACCCGTCCAAGCCATACGGGACACGCCCAAGGTTGGGCGCAACCAACCCTGTCCGTGCGGCAGCGGCAAGAAATACAAGAAATGTCACGGCGCATAAAAGAGTAAACGTGCCCAGCATCTGCCTGTCTATTGGAGGACACGTTCACTCTTGAGAGTCAATCCATGAAGATCACCGTCAAAAAATCTCCGATCATTATTCCCGGCTTTCGATTTGCCGGGGTGGCTTGCGGGCTCAAACCGAGCGGCAAAAAGGACCTGTCGCTGCTGGTATCGGACGTCCCGGCGACGGCGGTCGCCGCCTTCACGACGAACCGGGTGAAGGCAGCACCGGTCGTCATTGGTGAAGAGCGCCTCCAGGCCGGACATTTGCAAGCTATTGTCGTCAACAGCGGGAATGCCAATGCTTCAACTGCCCAACCCGGACTCAAGCTGGCCCGGGACACCTGCGCGCTGGTCGGGCGCGAACTCGCCATTGAGGCGCAACTGGTGCTGCCCTCGTCTACGGGGGTGATCGGTGTGCTGCCCGACTGGAAGAAAATGCAGACCGGCATTCCCGCCGCAGCCGCGGCCCTGTCGCCGCGCGGTTTCTGGAATGCCGTGGCCGGCATCATGACGACCGATGCCTTTCCCAAAGTCGCGACTCGGCAGGTGAGACTGAACGACCGGACTCTGACCATCGCCGGCATGGCCAAGGGAGCCGGCATGATTAACCCGAATATGGCGACCATGCTGTCCTATGTGTGTACAGACGCGGCCGTGAGCCGGGCCGCGCTCCAGCAGGTGCTTGACCAGACCTTACCCGATTCTTTCAACGCGATCTCTGTGGATGGCGATACCAGCACAAACGACACCCTGGTCCTGCTCGCCAACGGTCAGGCCGGCAACCGGGAGATCAGGCCGCGCAGCCGCGGGTATGCGGCTTTTCGAGACGCCGTCCGGGAAGTCCTGTGCAGCCTGGCCCGGATGTGCGTCAAAGACGGGGAGGGGGCAACCAAGGTGGTCGATATTTACGTCAATGGCGCAAAAAATACTGCGGACGCGGCAAAGGTCGCCCGCAGCATCGCCTATTCACCCTTGGTGAAAACGGCCTTTTTCGGGGGCGACCCGAACTGGGGCCGGATTGCCTGCGCGGTGGGCTATGCCGGCGCGCAACTGGATCAGGACCGGCTGGCTATCAGTGTTGGCGATGTTCCCATCGGTCGCAACGGCATGAGTACCGGGCCGCGCAACGAAAAACGGGCCGCACGGATCATGCAGCAGGACGAGTTCTGCATAGATGTCCACCTGCATATGGGTCGGGGCCGCGCCCACGTCGTCACCTCCGACCTGTCCACCGGCTATGTTCACTTTAATTCGGCGTATACGACATGAGACGAACGCCGACCCGGCTCAGGATTTGCCTCCCGATTGAAAATCCTGGGAATGTGGGTATCCTGCCTGTGTTCTTGCCTGTGTTCTTGCCTGTGTTCTTGCCTGTGTTCTTGAGAATGGAGAAGATGAACGTGTCCTCTATTGAAATGCAGGCCGGACGAGTCTCTTAATGTACTGCCTACTACAATTGGAGAGGCCCGATGCGCAAGGTATCCTTGATGACCGCCAACCAGAAATTCTCCAGACTGATCAGAGAAGTCGAGCACGGCCAGGAGTATCTGATTACCCGGCGTGGCCAACCCATCGCCAAGCTGGTTCCCCACGTGGCTGACAAATCCACCGACCCGGCCTGGGCGGCTGCCTACCACCGCATGACGGCGAGACTGGAGTAAGGCACCCTACTCGGCGGCTTGAGGCTTGAGCGGGAAGACCTCTATGACCGTTAAAGGCCGCTTCTCGTTCGACACCAACATGCTCGTCTCTGCTGTTGACCGGGACGCCGGCGAGCGACACCAGAGTTCAAAAGCGCTCGTGACAAAGGCGGCCTGGCGCGGCTGCGTGCTGACAGTCCAGACACTCGCCGAGTTCTTCCCTGCAGCGACACGGAAGAATCTGCTTGATTTTTCCCATGCGGGTGCCTTCGTGCGCGACTGGCTCAACGTGTTTCACGTCGTATCCGCTGACGACATGGCCCTACGCGCCTTGCCTCTGACCCGGCCGTTCCTTCAGGAACTATCGCCAAAGTTCACAAAGACGGTAGCTGGGTCAATTTTGAATTGTCGCATTACGTCTAAAGCGTTCCTGAAATGCCCCTGGCTTCCTCGCCTCCGGTTCATAGAGAACCCTTTACGAACTTCTCGTGGGTCACCAATAGGTGAATCGACGACCAACGCTTTACCGTGACAAAAGACCGCAACGAGAGCGTTTCACGCTAGATTGTCGCTGTGCCGTCCCGCTCTCGTCATGCCGCACATGATCCGACATTCAGCGGCCCTTGGGCAGTTGGAGGACGCGCTCGGCGATGATGTTGCGCAGGATTTCGGACGTGCCACCCTCAATGGTATTGGCTCGAGCGCGGAGAAAGCCGTACTGCCAATAATTCCCGGCTCCAGCTTCAGCGTAGAGCTGACCGGCGACCCCCTGCATCTCAACGGCGAGGTCTTGCATGCGCTGGTTGGTTTCGGCCCAATGCAGCTTGGCAATCGAGCCTTCCGGTCCGGCCGGGTTGCCGCGCAGCAGCCGTGTCAAGGCGCGATAATTATTCAACTTCAAGACCTCGCAATCCATATATGCCTGGGCCATTTTCTGGCGGAGCCGACGGTCCGTCCGGCCTGGGGCCGGGCCGGAATTGCATACCCAAGCTCGCAGATCTTCGTAAGTTCGTTTTTGGGCAAAGGTAAAATAGAAGCCCAACCCCTGCCGCTCAAACATGAGCGAGGTGATAATGACCTTCCAGCCCTGGTTCACTTCTCCCAGAATATTGGCCTTGGGGACCTGGACGTTCTCGAAGAAGACCTCGTTAAACTCGCTCTCACCAGTCATGGTCCGAAGCGGCTTGATCGTAATGCCCGGACTCTTCATATCAACCAGGAGGGCTGACAGGCCATTATGCTTTGGCGCGTCCGGGTCGGTCCGCACCAGGAGCAAGCACCAGTTGGCATAGCGGGCTAAACTCGTCCATACCTTCTGGCCGTTCACCAAAAAATGATCGCCCTGGTCAACCGCGCGGGTCTGGAGCGAGCCCAGGTCTGAACCGGAGTTCGGCTCGGAGTAACCCTGGCTCCAGATATCTGCGCCGCTCAAAATAGCGGCGAGGTGCTTTTTCTTCTGCTCTTCCGTCCCATAGACAATAATCGTCGGACCGACGATCTCCAAACCCAGAACGTTGAGCAGCCCAGGCGCTTTGTGCTTGGCCATTTCTTCATCAAAAATCATCCGTTCGATCAGAGAAGCGCCGCGGCCACCGTACTCTTTGGGCCAGGAAATCCCGGCCCAGCCGCCCTCAAAGACTGTGCGCTGCCAGTCTTTCAGAAAGGTGAGGTCCGCGGCTGAGGCCTGCGGCTGAAGGTGACGGAGCGGACTATTGTTGTGTGGAACGTTGGCCGCGAGCCAGGTACGGAGTTCCTGCCGAAAGGCATTCTGCGTCGGGGTAAAATGAAAATCCATGCGGGGCTCCTGTGCTGAAACAGTCGAATCGCTGGGGACGTTATGGGGAGAGCTTTTGCCGTAAGAGAGTATTGACCATCTGGGGATTAGCCTTGCCCTGGGTGGCACGCATGACCTGCCCGACAAAGAAGCTGAGCAGTTTTTCCTTTCCACCGCGATAGGCGTCCACCTTGTCCGGGTTGGCCGCTAGTACCTCGGCAATGGCGGCCTGTAAGGTGTCGGTGTCGCTGACTTGGCGCAGCCCCTTGGCCTGGATGATCTCTTCCGGGCTGCGTCCGGTTCGGCGCATTTCTTCGTAAACGGTCTTGGCGATGGTCGTGCTGATGGTACCGTCCTGTATCAATCCAATTAATTCGCCCAGGCGCTCGGGCGGGCAGGGCCAGGTCTCGATTTTCAGTACGGCGTCCAGTTTTTCTTCCTTGACGAAGCGTAGCACGCTATCCATCACCCAGTTGCTGACGACCTTGGGTGCTGTGGGGCAGGCGCGCACGCCGGCCTCGAAATAGTCCGCCACATCCTTGCGGGCCGTTAGCACCTCGGCATCATAGGCCGGCAGGTCGTAGTCGTGCACGAAGCGGTCCCGCCGCGCGGCCGGCAGCTCGGGCAGGTCGGCCCGAACGTGTTCGACCCAGGCTTGGTCAACAACCAGCGGTAACAGGTCCGGGTCGGGGAAATAGCGGTAATCGTGGGCGAACTCCTTGCTGCGCATAGGACGGGTGATTTCCCGGTCAGCATCCCACAGGCGGGTTTCCTGGACGACCCGACCGCCGGCTTCGACGACCTCGGTCTGGCGCTGAATTTCATGCTCAATCGCCTTTTCGACGGCACGAAACGAATTGAGGTTCTTGATCTCAGTTCTAGTGCCGAACTCAGGGTCCCCCTGTGGGCGTATGGAGACGTTGGCGTCACAGCGCAGGCTGCCTTCTTCCATATTGCCATCACAGACCTCGATATACTGGAGCAAGGCTCGCAAGCTGCGCAGATAACTGCCCGCTTCCGCGGCAGACCGAATATCCGGTTCGCTGACAATCTCTAATAAGGGTACACCGGTGCGATTCAGGTCAACCAGACTCGCACCGGCCTCCGCATCATGGATGCTCTTGCCGGCGTCCTCCTCCATATGAATCCGGGTTAAACGCACCTTTTTTGCTTGTCCTGGGGCCTGTCCCGAGCCCGGTCGAAGAGCGGCGACCTCAACATAGCCGTGTTCGGCAATGGGCAGCTCATACATGCTGATCTGATAGCCCTTGGGCAGGTCCGGATAAAAATAATTTTTCCGCGCCCAGCGGCTCGTCTGCGTAACCGTGCAGTGCGTGGCCAGTGCGGCGCGGAGGGCGAAATCGACGACCTTCTTATTGAGCACGGGCAAGACCCCAGGCAGGCCCAAGCATACCGGGCAGGTATGCTGGTTGGGAGCTGCGCCGAAGCGGGTGGAACAGCCACAGAAAATTTTTGACTCGGTCAGTAACTGCGCGTGCACTTCCAGGCCAATGACGGATTCGTAGGTCATACTGCTACTCTGTAAAATTGCTGCTGTTAGAGCGGTGGCTTGCGGGTCCGCCAGTCATGGTCCTGCTCGTAGGCGTAACCGGCCCGGAGCAAGACTTCCTCCTCAAAGGGGCGGCCTATCAACTGGAGTCCAATGGGCAATCCTTGATGATCAAAGCCACAGGGTATGGATAGCCCTGGTAAGCCTGCCAAATTGACCGCTATCGTAAAAATATCCGAGAGATACATGGTGAGTGGGTCGGCCAGTTTCTCTCCCAGCCGAAACGCAGTTGTCGGAGCGACCGGAGTGGCAATAAGATCGCAGGCTTCAAAGGCACTCAGGAAATCCTGCCGAATAAGGGTCCGTACCTTCTGCGCCTTCAAATAATAAGCATCATAATACCCGGCGGATAAGACATAGGTGCCGAGCGCAATCCGCCGCTTGACCTCGCTGCCAAATCCCCGAGCGCGGGTTGTCTGATACAACTCTCCGAGGTCTGCAACCTCGGCCGCCCGATAGCCATAGCGCACCCCATCGTAGCGAGCCAGATTGGAACTCGCCTCCGCCATGGCAATAATATAATAGGTTGCCACTGCGTACTCGGTATGAGAAAGAGAGAGCGGGACAATCTCTGCTCCCAGTCCTTGTAAATGAGCAATGGCAACTCTGACCGCAGTCTCTACCTCCGGCTGCATCCCTTCAATAAAGTATTCTTGCGGGAGACCGATACGCAGACCGCTGACACCTCGCTCCAGATGGGTCGTATAGCTCGGTGTGGGTGTGTTGACGGAAGTCGAATCATGGGGGTCATAGCCGGCAATCACCTCCAGCAAGAGGGCGCAGTCCCAAACATCTTTGGTGCACGGGCCGACCTGGTCCAAGGACGAGGCATAGGCCACAACCCCAAACCGGCTCACCCGTCCATAGGTTGGTTTCAGACCAACAATGCCGCAGAATGCGGCCGGCAGGCGAATGGAACCGCCCGTATCCGTTCCCAAGGCTGCACAGGCTTGGTCGGCCGCAACGGAGGCCGCCGACCCGCCGGATGAGCCGCCCGGTACCCGGTCCGTATCCCATGGATTACGGCAGGGGAAGAAAGCTGAATTTTCATTCGACGAGCCCATCGCAAATTCGTCACAGTTGACTTTGCCGATAATAACCGCACCCGCCTCCTTGAGGCGCTGTGTCACAGTGGCGTCATACGGTGAAACAAAGCCTTCGAGCATTTTTGAACCCGCGGTTGAGCGCACTCCCCGGGCGAGGATAACGTCCTTGAGCGCAACCGGAATGCCGCAGAGTGGGGGGGGAGTCGCTCCGTTTGAAAGCGTCCGGTCTGCGGCTTCTGCCTGGGCGAGCGCTTCTTCTGCACACACCGTCAGATACGAATGCAAGCGTTCATCTGTTGCCTGAATGCGGGTCAGAACAGACTGCGCCAACTCGACGGCACTGACTTCCCGGCTGCGCAGCTTCTTCTGGGCCTGGTGAATGGTCAGGGCGTGGTGCGACATGGCTTACTCAATAATCTTGGGAACGCGAAAAAAATGGGTTTTCCGACTCGGCGCATTCGCCAGCAGGGCGTCCGTTTGGGCCGCACTGGGCGTATTGGTGACCACATCGTCTCGCAGCGGAGCGGACACCGCCACGGCATGGGCGGTCGGCTCAACACTGTCGGTCTGCAATTCGCCTAGTTTATCGACATAAGTCAATATCGTATCAAAGTGTTGCGTCAGTTCATCCAGCTCCTCCCCTGTAAATGAGAGGCGAGCCAGGGCGGCAACTTGTCGAACTTCATCCCGTGTAATACGCATGTCTGTTCTTCTTTCTGCGAGTGCCAGTGTGTCACACCACACCCGGCAATTCAACGGAACAGCCCCTCCGCTGGAGGACGCTCTTGATCCACTGAAGCGGTGTCAGCTACCTTATTCTCTATGGCGAGAGGCGACCGGCGACGCCTGTTCGGTCAACACGGTGAGCAGCGCGCCGCACAGTTTTTACGCAACCTCGGCTCTGTGAGAGTTGAGAGAAATTATCGATACCCTCGCGGAGAAATTGATCTTGTTGCGCAGGATAGAGGAACGATTGTTTTTGTTGAGGTCCGGACGCATCGTTCTCAGGAGTTCGGAAACCCGCTCGCCTCGGTCAAGAAGCGAAAGCAGCGCCAAATCGTCATGACTGCCCTCCATTATCTTTCGCGTTTCCAACTCCACGACCACGCTGCACGATTTGACCTCATCGGGATTGTGGGGGAAGGAGAGACGGCGCGGCTGCCCCATATCAAAGCGGCTTTTGAATTTCCAACTTCAGGATAAAGAGCGAAGAAACGGTATGCTTGATATTAAACTGATCCGAGACAACCCGGAAGAGGTGAAAGCGCGCCTGGCAACAGTGGGTATTCCAGGGGCTGATATTGATGCTCTGCTCGATATTGATCGAGTCCGGCGTGCGCGTATTCGCGAAGTCGAGGCGTTGCGCGCGGACCGAACGAAACGTTCAAAAGAAATCCGAAAAATTTCTGATCCCGCCGAACGAGACACCGCCGTCCGGTCTATGCGAGCGCTCGGAGAGCGAGTGAGCCAGCTGGAGAAACAGCTGGCTCAGAAGGAAGAAGACTTTCAGCAACGGCTCCTGGAGTTGCCCAACCTGCCTCATCCAGACGTCCCGGTTGGGAAAGACGAAGACGAAAACGTCGTGCTCCGAACGGAGGGAAAACCGCCGACTTTTGCGTTTTCCCCTCGGCCGCACTGGGAACTGGGCGAAGCCTTGGGCATCATTGACTTTGAGCGCGGGGTAAAAATTTCGGGCAGCCGCTTTTATATCCTCAAAGGGCTGGGCGCCCGACTCCAACGTGGGCTGATTAACTGGATGCTGGACCTGCATGTCAATGAACACGGCTATACCGAAATATACCCCCCTGCCATGGTGAAACAGGACTGTTTAGTTGGGACGGGGAACCTGCCAAAATTCGGGGACAATCTCTACCGGGATATTGAAGAAGATTTCTGGTTTATTCCTACGGCAGAAGTACCGGTGACCAATCTCTATAGAGAGGAAGTGATCGCACCCGGACAGCTCCCTGTGTATCATGTGGCGTATACGCCGTGCTTCCGCCGCGAGAAAATGTCTGCGGGCCGTGACGTCCGCGGCATTAAACGCGGCCATCAGTTCGATAAGGTAGAAATGGTGAAATTTGTTGAGCCGGCGCAATCAGATGCGGAACTGCTCGCGCTGGTCGACAATGCGGAGGAGGTGTGCCGAAAACTCCACATCCCTCATCGGGTCGTTCAGATGTGTACCGGAGATCTGAGCTTTGTTGCAGCCTGTAAATACGATGTGGAAATGTGGGCCCCGGGCTGCGCAGAATGGCTCGAAGTGAGTTCATGCTCCAATTTTCGCGATTTCCAGGCCCGCCGAGCGAAAATCCGATACCGGCCCGAACCTCGGGCAAAACCTGAGTTCGTGCACACCCTGAACGGCTCCGGACTCGCTCTGCCACGGGTTGTCATCGCCCTTCTTGAAAACTATCAGCAAGAGGATGGGAGTGTTGTGATACCAGACGTCCTCCGCCCCTATATGGGGGGACAGGAGAAAATTGATAGGGCGCAATGACCCGCTCCGTGAGAAAAGAGGAAGCCTGTCCAGCATCTCGTATCTATTGGAGGACACGTTTCCTCTTTGGGGAGGGGGAGTTGACGACTGAGGGGCAGCCCGTTACTAAATTGCCCAAGAAAACGGCGAAACTCTGTGGCAGAAGACGCGCATAAACCAGCGCCCGGTCAGGATGTCGAAAATACCATCGAGGACCTGACGAAAGAGCTGTCCCGCTTAATCAACGAAGCCGGGACTGACGGGCGTGAAGAACTGCGCGACTACGCAGTAAGCCTGCTGCAGGGCGAAACGGAAACAACACAAACGGAAGAGCCTGTGGGGGAAGATGCGGCTCAGCCTGCTTCTCCTTTTAGCCCAGTTGCTTTGAGCATTCCATTTCTGCTTATTGGTATCATTCTCCTACCGCTTTTTGCCCCAATAGGGCTGCTGATGTTGTTGCTGGCTATGATCATGGGGGTAGGGGGCTGGCTCGCTCTCATGTTCAGAAGAAAGTAACGGAAACGGTATAATCATTCTCACCAAGGAGTAAGCTCCATGGCAAAAAAACCAACTGCTCCCGAAGAAATCCAGGCCTACGAAGAGCGTCGCCGTGTTGAGCAACGGGCTGAGCGTGAGAAACGGCTCCGGGAACGCGCGCAAAGAGGCGGCCTGTGGTCACGGCGTGACTTTTTTGGCCGACTCAGCTGGGGCGGTTTCGGGCTGGTTTCGCTCGTGGGTCTGCTTGCCTTTGTCCGTTCTGCCTTTCCGCGGGTGCTCTTCGTTCCGCCGTCAACCTTTAAGGCGGGCTTCCCCGGGGACTACCCGGTGGGGGAAGTGAGCGAGAAATACCGTTCGGATCAGCGCACCTGGATCGTCCGAGAACCGCAGGGATTCTACGCGATCTTTGCCAAATGCACCCATCTGGGCTGTACACCGCTGTGGTCCGCGACTGAGAGCAAATACAAATGCCCCTGTCATGGCAGTGGCTATTATCGCACTGGTTACAATTTCGAAGGCCCGGCCCCACGCCCGATGGACCGCTTTAAGTTGTCGTTGGCTGATGACGGCCAACTCTTAGTGGATAAAAGTAAAGTTTTTAAGATGCAGCCCGGAGTTGAGCCTAATAAACAGCATCCGGACAGCATTTTGCGCATCTAGCTGCCAGTGGAAGGGCCGGGGTAAAGGCAAGGAAATAGTATGAGCAGTCAATTTGATGAACTCAAACGCCAAGTCATGGAGTCGCAGGCTTGGCAGTCCATTTTCCGCCATGGCTACGAAGATACGCCGCGCAACCGTATTCTGATGGTCTCAGGAAATGTCTGGCTCCATCTACACCCTTCGAAAGTCCGCAAGCATGCCACGCGCTTACGTTTCACCTGGTGTATGGGCGGCATCACCTTTCTGATGTATTTGGTGACGGTGGTCACTGGCGTGTATCTCATGTTTTACTACCGTCCGGTGGCGGAATATGCCTACGCTGATATTAAATATCTCGAATTTGATATGCCGTTTGGCATGTTGATGCGCAATATGCATCGCTGGGCCGCCCATGGTATGGTCATTGCCGTCTGGCTGCACATGTTCCGCGTTTTTATGACCGGCTCGTATAAACCCCCGCGTGAGTTCAATTGGGTCGTGGGTGTCCTGCTCTTAGTGTTGACCCTACTCCTCTCATTTACGGGCTATCTGCTGCCGTGGGATCAACTTGCTATTTGGGCGGTGTCGGTGGGATCAAACATGGGGCGGGCGACGCCCTTACTTGGAAACGAAGGGCCGTTTGCCGAGGTGCTCGGGGTGAACCCTATTTACGACGCGCGCGCTTTTCTCTTTGGCGGCGGGGAGATTGGAGCGCATACATTACTTCGTTTCTATATTCTGCACTGCATCTTTATTCCATTGGTGACGAGTCTATTTCTGGCGGTTCATTTCTGGCGTATCCGGCGTGATGGGTTTTCAGGACCAGCCCTCTAGCAGAGGTGTATTATGCGCGTGCTTGTCATTCCTATTTTAATGGGAGTCGTGTGCTGGCTGCTGTACATAGTGGCAAAACCAAAGGCGTCTTCTTCTGAGGACCGGTAAGAAAAGGGAGCTGTTATGGCGGAAATGGGTTCAGCTGCCACGCGGGTCGAAGTCACGCTCAAGAAAGCGAGTGGCCCCGGAGACGATAAGGTCCATACCTGGCCGAATCTGGTCCGAGCGGAATTCCTGTGCACCCTGTTTACGATTATCTTCCTGCTCTTATGGTCGCTGCTGGTCGACGCGCCGCTTGAAGAGCCGGCTGACCCTGGGCGCACGCCCAACCCGTCCAAAGCGCCCTGGTATTTCCTGGGACTGCAAGAAATACTGGTCTTCTTCGATCCCTGGCACGCCGGAGTGGTGGCGCCGACCTTTATTATTATGGGGCTGATGGTGATTCCCTTTATTGATATTAATCCCAAGGGAAACGGCTATTACACCTTTAAGGAACGGAAGTATGAAATCCTGACCTTTATCTTTGGCTTCCATGTGTTGTGGATTTCGACCATTGTTATTGGCACTTTTGTCAGAGGACCGGGCTGGAACTGGTTTTGGCCCTGGGAAGTGTGGGACGCGCACCTGGTTGAAGCCTTGACCAACCAGGATCTGCCTTATCTGGTCGGTATCCGGGACTACTGGACCGCGGCCGCTTTCGGCCTGTCCCTCATTATTGGTTTCTTTGTGCTTGGCACGGCTGCCATGTACTGGTGGGTGATCTGGCTCAAAGGCCGCGAATTCATGCAGCGCTGGGGCGCGGCCCGATTTTTCTTAACGTCATTTCTTATGCTGAATATGATTGCCGTGGTGATTAAGATGCTGCTGCGTCATATACTGAACGTGAAGTATATTTTAGTGACGCCGTGGATTAATGTCTGAAAATGAGGAAACGTATCCAGCATCTCGTCTCTATTGGAGGGCCCGTTTACTCTTTATGGCGTTCTATCTGGCAAAATTTCTTCAGGCATTTGGGATTGCAGATGTTGGCTACGCGCTCTTCGTTGGTTTGACTGAAGAAAAGAGTATGGGTAAGGAATTATGGCTCCTTGGGATTGGGGTAGTGGTATTCTATCTCGGTCGCTTCCTTGAGACGCGAGCAACCGGCTCATAGTGGATTGTTATGGCACGTAGAGAAGTTAACGACGAGAAGAAATCGTATAGTGGAGTGTTTCTCTTCGCAGTAGGGTTGCTGCTGGTCGGGTCGGTCTGGTCGGTCTGGGACGATGCGGTCTCGCGTCGGCCTTGGAAGAAATACCAGGCTGAATTCTCGATGATTGCCTACAACCAGACTCAGGCGGAAATCCAGGCCGAAGACGAGCGTCTGGCCGCAGACTCGGCCTACCAAGAGGCGAGGGCGGCATTCGAATCTGCCCAGGCCCATATCGCAGGCGGGGAAGGGGGGCAGCGTCTCGTCGCGCTGCAAACCGAACTGGCAGCCGCCGAAATTCGGACGAGCGATGCTGAGAATGCCTTACGTATCGTCCGGAGTGAGATTGAGGCCGCCTGGTATGAATACGACCATGCGATTCAGCTGGAACACGCGACGAAAGACGAGAAAGCGCATCTTGATGCGCTCCAGGCCGAAGCGGCCGAGCGTGAAACAGTCTTTCTGGCCGAGCAATCTGAGCGTGACCGGATTGAAAACGAGATTAATGAGATCAACTCCCGTGTTCTCGAAGCCCAGGACACGCTGCGCAAGATGAACCAGCAAAAGGATTTCCTGACCCAACGGCTCGACAATTACGTCATGCAGCCGCTCCCAGGGCTTGTCCTCCCCACGATTCCCGCTATTACGCAGGTGGTCGTGCCGGAATTCGACCGGAGCAATTTTGATACGCCTCTGGCGCGCGTCGACCGCTGCCAATCCTGCCATGTCGGCATCGATAAGCGTGGCTTTGAAGACCAGCCCAATCCGCACAAGACGCATCCGCAGTATGACGTCATAATGACGAACCATCCACCGGAATTGTTTGGCTGTACCTCGTGTCATAACGGCCAGGGGGTTGCAACCAGTAGCGTGGATATTGCCCACGGCTATGTGCAGTTCTGGGAGCATCCGCTGCTGCTCGGTCCAAAAATGGAAGCCAACTGTCTGAGCTGTCACGCCGATATGCAGACGGTAGCCACAAGGAATACCGCAGTTGGCCAGCATATCGCCCGCGGCGAACAGCTCTTTACGCAGCTCGGCTGTACCGGCTGTCATTTGGTCGAAGGGTATGGCGAGGTCAAGAAAATAGGCCCCTACCTGCGGCGGGTTGCCGCCAAATCCGACCCGGCCTGGATGGTTGAATGGGTTACCAATCCACATGAATTTCGACCGCATACCCGGATGCCTCACTTCTTCTTTACCGAGGACCAGGGTCGAGCGGTGACGGCCTATTTGATGAAGGCCAGCATGGAAGAAGGCCAGGCGTGGCTGGAATCTCACGCTGAGCCGGCAGGCATTGATCCAGATAACGCCGCACTCGTCCAAAAAGGTGAGCGGTTGGTCAATTCCTTGGGCTGCCGAGCCTGCCACGGATTCAGCGCAGAACAGACCGCCACCATGGTCGGGCAGAACAAAAATCACGCGCCGAATTTAGCTCGTGTTGCCGAGAAGACGAATGCGCGCTGGCTATATCACTGGATCAAAAATCCACGCGATTACTCACCAGATACGGCCATGCCGGACTTACGCCTGAGCGATGAAGAAGCGCAGGCTATTGTGTCGTACCTCTTGACCCTCAAGACGGAGATTGAGCGCCCGGACATTCGAGCCGAGTTGGAGGATCCGGACTTGATTCTCGAAGGGGAAAGTTTGGTCCGAAAATATGGCTGCCACGGCTGCCACGACATCCCTGGCATGGAACGAGAGGCTCGGATCGGCGTCGAGTTGACTTCATTCGGGGAGAAGAGTCTTGCAGAACTCTTTTTCGGGAACCGGACCGACGTTCCGCATACCTGGGAGGACTGGACGTATGAAAAGGTCAATGCCCCGCGTGGTTATGCCACGGAACGCATTGAACAGCTCATGCCGTGGTTCAAGCTCTCAAACGAGGACCTTCTGGCGGTGCGCGTCTTCTTGAAGAGCCAGACCGGACATCATGTGCCCGAGCAATTCACCGCGCACGGTGACTGGACCGACGCCATTGTCAAGGGGCAGCGGCTGGTCCAGTACTATAATTGTACCGGCTGTCATGTCATCGAAGGCAGCGGCGGAGATATTCGCTCGCTCTATTTGGACAATCCGTCCTTTGCCCCGCCCATTTTGACCGGCCAAGGGAAAAAGGTGCAGCCGGAGTGGTTCTACGGCTTTCTCAAGCAGCCTCTTCCCATCCGTCCCTGGCTTGAACTGCGGATGCCGACCTTTCATTTCGCCAATGACGAGGCCAGCGGTATCGTGGACTATTTTAATGCCTTAAGCAAGCTGGAGATTCCCTACACCTATTTTGACCGCTCACGCACATCGCCGGAAATGGTCCATGCTGGCGACCTCCTCATGTCAGAGGATTATTTTGCGTGTTTCTCTTGTCATCAACAGGGAGACCAGAAGCCGGAAGGCCCTCCTGACGGGTGGGCGCCTGATTTGGGCCTGGCAAAAGAGCGTCTGAACCCAGAGTGGATTATCGACTGGATTAAAGACCCCCAGACCCTGATGCCTGGGACGAATATGCCGACCTTTTACCCTGGTGGCCCAGATGACATCTTCGCGGGTGACGAGGACAAACAAATGATGGCCATGCGTGACTATATCATGCTGCTCGGTATCGACGATCCGTTTGCCAGTACGAATGGGAATGGAGCGAGTGGAACGGCGGCTACGACGGCCCAGGCAGTAACGGCTCCAGAACCAATGACGGAGGAGCTAGCCCCATCTGCCGATAAGATGTAAAGGACAGTGTTGAGACGCGATACAAAATTCAATTCTGAGGAGGAAGCATGCGTATTATGAATGTCAAGACGGTTATGTCCCTTGTTGCAGGAGCCAGTCTCACTCTCGCTTCTGTCGCCTTTGGATACGATGCTGGTGCGGTCAGCAACGGCGGGAGTATCAGCGGAACGATTACGTTTGCCGGTGATGCCCCTGAAGCCAAACCCATTGAAGTAACCAAAGACGTAAAAGTATGTGCGCAGACGCAAAAGTATGATGAGAGTCTCGTCGTTGGCGCGAACAAGGGGATAAAGAACGCTGTCGTCTCAATCTCGAATATTTCCAGCGGAAAAGATTTTGGCGAGGCAATGCCTTTGGATCAAAAAGAATGTGTCTACACGCCGCATATTATTCTCACGCCAGCCGGGTCGGAACTCGAGATTCTCAATAACGACGGGATCCTGCACAACATTCATACCTACAGCGAGGCGAACCCGGCCTTTAATCAGGCGCAGCCGAAGTTCAGGAAGAAGTTGAAGAAAAAATTCGACCAGCCTGAGTACGTCAAAGTGACCTGCGATGCGCATAACTGGATGTCCGGCTGGATTATTGTTATGGACCATCCCTATCATGCAGTGACTGACGGGGAGGGGCAGTTTAGCCTGAGCGATGTCCCTGCTGGCGAATACGAAGTGAAGATCTGGCATGAAACCTTGGGCGAAACCATGCAAAAGGTCACAGTGGAAGCTGGGAGTGATGCCAGTCTTGCGGTGGAGCTCAGTCAGTCCTGAGCATGTTGAGTTTCAGATTAAAAAAAGGGGGCCCGAATTCGGGCCCCCTTTTTTATGTTTAGAGCGTCACCCCTAGAATTATTTAGATAGATTGACTATAGTCAAAATCTTATATTCCAAATATGACAAGCCTCTATAGCTACATATTTCTAAGGCAAAAAGGGAATTTTTTCCTTGTATTATCCCAGAATAATGTTTTTGACTATAGTCAACCTATCTGGATACTCTCCCCGAGGCGGTGCAAACAGCGGTGCGGCCTCAACTCCCTAATCTGGCATTCCTCCGTCTGTCTTTATGCGTCAGTGACGAAAGAGGCCGGCTTTCTGAAGCAGACCGATCAAAGAGAACAGCCGGACTTAGCGCACGCCAATACGATGTTCATTGAGCGCTGTAACTGACCGTCCAGATGCGGCTCCGCCGTCATACCAGACGGACAAGGGCATAGCAGCGATAAACTCATGCCCATCCCACGTCATACGGATATAGTGGAGAATTCCCTCAGACCCAGTACCATATCAGCGAAGTCAGCGAGGATTGCCTACTACGACCTGAGCGATCGTATGGTATAATTTTACAAAATATATATTATCGGACGTAATATATATTAGAGAGAACTTACTTCCCGGTCTTGGTGCGGACGATGTCAGCGAGTGGAGAGTCCGGGAATTGTTCTAGCAAATCAAAATACGCTTGGGGAACGGGTGCCCCCCCCTGGCGCTCTAAGGCTTCTCCCAGGGCCAGTAATGCTTCACTCTTACTTGGCCCGTCAAGCCTGGAAGCTTCACGATACCACTGTACCGCAGCATCGAACTCCTCTGCTTCTTCCGCACCTTGACCCAAACGTAAGAGCGCAATCTGTTTCAAATACGGTCCGGCATTACGGGACGTGGCGACTCTCTCGTAGGCAGCCTTCGCCGCCAATAGCTGATTGCTCTTCTCAAACGCTTCCCCTAAGTGCAAAACGGCGATCCCCCCACTCTCGCCGTTCAGCGCTGCCTCGGCCTGGGTTAATGCGGCAACAGCCGCGTCGTACTCTTTCGATTCTAGCGCGAGGAGGCCAACTCGAAAATGTTCCAGTCCCTGACTCTGGCGATACTGTGCCCAGGCTGCCCAAGAAATGCCTGATATGGCACATACGGCGAGGACGACACTCCCAAGGACAAGCTGCTGTTTGTAGCGTGAGATGACGTCCGACCGCTGCCGGAGCCATTCGATCAGTCGTGCTGAGGGGTATGCAGATGGAGACAGTTCCTGTTTACGAGTACGTGCCATGGACCGTAGCGAGTAGTCTCTGGAAGAGACTACATCTTGTACTTAAAGTCGTCTGGAGACATCTTCTCCAGGATCTCTGCCCATTTATCCCGAGAGACACTTGACAAATCGGCCTCTTCCTCACCGTCTTCCATCTGTTGGAGCACACTCGACGACTCGAGCACCTGGGCCGCCACAAAGATGGGACTTTTCGTGCGCAGCGCAAGCGAGATAGCATCGCTCGGCCGGGAGTCAACGACAATGTCTCGTTCCCCAACCTTGAGGCGAATGGCGGCATAATACGTATTATCCTGGAGACTCGTCACCTCAATCGCCTCAACCCTGCCGCCGACCTCTTTGATCATATTGTGGAGAAGGTCATGGGTCATGGGCCGTGCCATTTTGATCCCTTCCAACTCGGTCGCCATTGAGGTCGCTTCCATCAAGCCAATCCAAATTGGCAGGTTCAGCTTGTTCTCTACATCTTTCAGGATGACGATTGGGGTCTTGGTCACCGGGTCAAGCGTCAACCCGCCGACTTTCATTTCAATAAAGCCCTCGCGGTCCATTCCTCCTCCATTTGCATGGGATTACAGAAAGGATACCACCTTCGAGGCCTCATGCCTACCGCTAGGCGGTCACCAAATGGTCAATGACACGGTAGAGCTGATTGAGGTTACGACACTCTTCAACCAGGTCACAATACGGCGCATAGCGGTCCATCTCGCTATCTCCAAATCCCCACGTCAGCCGGCTTTCAGGGTTCAGCCAAATCACCTGTTTGGCTTTTTGTTGCAGGTCCCGAATGACCCAGTCGTGCGGCAGATTATAATTATTGCGCGCGTCGCCCAGCACCAATACGGTGGTCCGCTTATTGATGATGGAGAGATAATCCCGATGAAACGTCTTAAACGCCCGACCAAAGTCCGAGTGCGCGTAAATATTAATAAAATTGCCCCGTAAAGCTAAGTCAATGGCTTGGTGGACTTCGTTATCCTCAAACAGCTTGGTCACGTCGCCAATGTCCGCCACAAAAATAAAGCTGCGTACTTTGGAGTAAAGGTCCTGCACGGAGTAGACAAATTGCAACATAAAGCGCGAGACATTCCGCACCGAGTCGGACACGTCACACAGAATCACAACTTGCGGTTTTTCCTTCTTTTTCACATCAAGAATGATGTTGAATGGCACGCCGCCGTATTGCAGATTTTTTCGGAGCGTTCGCTGTAAATCCAACCGCCCCCGTTTGGCCCGTTTCCGCCGAATCGCAATAATATGTTTCAGCCGCTGCGCCAGCTTGGTGACCGCCTCCTTCATTTTGCGGATTTCGTCCTCAGAGAGGTAATAGAAACTCTTGTCGGCCAAACTCCGCATCTTTTGCTGATCGCGCAGTTCCGAGTCTTTTTTCTCCAACTCAGCCCGGACATAGCTGCGGATCATATGCGCCAGGTCTTGGAGACGCTGGTCAATATATTGGGACAACTGTTCGATTTGTTCCGGGCTGAGGCCAGCCTGTTGCAAGGCGTCCTTGAGGGTCTGCAATTCCTGCTGAATATTGCCAAAACCCATCATCTGGGCAAGCGCATTCGCAAACTGCCCCTCTTGAAAAGAGCGCTGAATATCCTGGAGATTTGCCTGCTGCGCGGCCTCTTGGAGCATTTTTTCAAGTTGCCCGGTATTATTGGTCAGCAAGGCGCGCGCTACGTCTGACATTTCCTGGTTCATGTTCTGCAAGGCGTCTTCTAGCTGTTCGAGGAAGGCTTGAAACTCTTCCTCGGTCATGTCCATCGCCTGCATGGTGGACGCGGCCGCAGCCTTGATCACTTCGCCAAGGCCAGTAAAGAACATGTCGAAGAGTTCGTCATAGACGGAGATGTCTACCTGCCGTTTGACAAAGGTCGCTCGCAACGAATCTTTCAGTAATTGTTTATCCCGGATCCCAACCAACTCCAGAGCGGCAAAGGTATCCATGTTTTCCGCCGCCGAGACTTTCAGGCCGTTCTCTCGCAGCAAGTGGGCAAATTCAATAATCTTGTCGTCCATACAGCCTCACGCCGGCCCATCTAGTGGAGGAGGTCTTTGTCGTCTTGTTCCTGGCCTGTCGCCTGTGTCTCGACCTTGGCCTTCTGACGGCTGATATATTCCTTTAACTCTGCCTCGGCCTTCCGCACATCCCCTTCATATTTCAGGATTGTATTCAGCGTCTCATTCACCTGAGACTCTTCAAGCCGGTGTACGTTGAGCAAGGTCAGGGCTTTCGCCCAGTCCAGGGTCTCGCTAATACTGGGGACTTTTTTCAGGTCAAGTTTGCGGATCGACTGGACAACTTCCACCACCTGATTGGCTAACTGCGCCGCGATCCCCGGCACCTTGAGCTTCACAATTTTGAGTTCCTGCTCCTGGTTCGGGAAGTCTATGAAGAGGTGGAGGCAGCGCCGTTTGAGCGCGTCTGACATCTCGCGCGCATTATTACTGGTCAAGACCACCACCGGGAGCTGTTGGGCTTGAATCGTTCCCAACTCGGGCACACTTACCTGAAAGTCGCTCAAGACCTCAAGCAAAAAGGCTTCGAACTCACTGTCCGATTTATCGATCTCGTCGATGAGTAAGACCAGCGGATGGTCAGCCGATATGGCCTGCAACAAGGGTCGGGGCAGAATAAAGCGTTCCGAAAAGAAGACGCTGTCCTGCTTGCCTATGCGCTCGACCGCTTCCTTCAAGGTTGTCGTGCCTTCCAGCACCTCGCTGATTTTATCCTTGAGAATCTGCGTATAGAGCAGCTGTTTGGCATACTCCCACTCGTAAAGGGCTTTCGCCTCATCCAGGCCTTCGTAGCACTGCAAGCGTAATAATTCACAGTCCATCGCCCCCGCCACCACCTTGGCGAGTTCCGTTTTCCCGACACCAGCGGGCCCTTCGACGAGGATCGGTTTACGGAGTTGGCTGGCTAAATAGACAACGGTCGCGATTTGGCGACTACAAATATATTTCTGGTCTGAGAGTCTTGAAACAACGTCATCGACAGATTCGAACATTCTTCCTCCTCAGTGCAGACATGCCGACAGACCCTATCACAGGGGTAGCTGAAACACAACGTGAACCCCCCTTCCCTCTTGCGACGCCTCACTCCCCATCCTATACTGCCGCGCGCGATGTGCACGCTCGCCCTGTACTTTCAAATCTTTCCGGACTATCCGCTCGTGGTAGCGGCAAACCGGGATGAATCTTTGAATCGTCCCTCCACCGCACCCGTCGTGCTCCAGCCCACCCCCTGGATTTTTGGTGGGAAGGATCTTATTGCCGGAGGAACCTGGCTGGGGGTCAACGAGCATGGGCTTGTGGCTGGCATGTTAAACCGGCACACGCCTCAACCGGCTGATCCGGACCGGCGCTCGCGTGGACTGCTCAGCATGGACGCCCTTCAGGCGCTGTCCGCCCGCCAGGCTGCCACGTCCGTGCAGCGCCAACCTGCGGATCGCTACAACCCCTTCAATCTTCTCCTGGTTGATAGCCAGGCCGCCTATGTCGTCTCCCCAGTTGAGCAGGCCATCCGCGTGCAGCAGCTCGACCCTGGCGTTCATCTGTTGACCAATATGAATCTCAATGATCCCGAATGTCCCAAGATCGCCCATTCCTTTCAGCATTTTCAGACCGTGGCAGAAAAAATGGCAGCCCCCGATCTGTCCTTTTCTCTCGCGGAGCTTTTTCGCCTCCTCCATGAGCGACTTGCAGACCACGCCACACCGCTCGACCCACGAACGGAAGACCCGCGCAACGGCCTGTGTATCCACCTCGACGGCTATGGCACCTGCTCTTCAACATTACTTGCGTATTCCGCGCGACAGCGCCGATTTATCTATCATTTTGCTCCTGGCGCGCCGTGCCGGACCGATTATACTGAGGTCTCGGTTCCATCCGGCCCCTGAGCCAGCCAGCCGCCGTCGACCACGTAGCTGGCACCGGTCACAAAATCTCCCGATTCCAGAAGGAAGCGGACTGTGCGCGCAATGTCGTGCGGGCTCCCAAAGCGTTGCAGCGGCGTGTGCACACGAAGCGCTTCTTGCTGGCCTGGGCCATAGTCTTCGGGGAGTAAGACTGGACCGGGAGCGACTTCGTTGACCTGGACGTGTGGAGCAAACGCCTTGGCGAGGGCCTGCGTCAGCGTATAGACCCCTGCCTTGGATACGCAGTAGGGAAGAAAACTGCGACTTGGTCGCCGGCCACTCCAATCGCCAAGAAAAACGATTTTCCCCTGCCCCTGTTGATACATCCGCCTGCCGATGAGGACCGAGAGGAAGAAGGGCGCTGATAGATTCGTCTGACGGAAAGCGCGCCACTCCTGTGCAGTCAGAGTCGCGATAGGGGTAGGAAAGAACAGAGCGGCATTATTGATGAGAATATCGACTTTCCCTGTTTTTTCCAGCGCTTCATGGGCTACCCGTTGTACGTCGCGGCGATTTGCCAAATCGCCGCGTACAATCCAGGCTCGGCGGCCGTATTGCTGCACGGCCTGTTGCGTCGCCTCTCCTGACGACGTATGGGCGTGCAGGACCACATCCGCTCCTCCTTGAGCCAGAGCAACGGCAATTTCTCGCCCTATGCGACGGCCCGCCCCTGTCACCAGTGCGAGAGCACTCCGCAACTGCATAGGCTATCCTTTTTGTTCTGGCATAGTGAGTGGAAGGGCAAAGGTAAAGGTCGCGCCGCCATCTCTATTATTATGCGCAGAGATCGTCCCATTATGCAGCTCGATAATTTTTTGCGTGAAGGCGAGGCCCAAGCCAGAGCCCGTTTTCTTGGTGGAAACAAAGGGGGCAAAGATCTGTTCGCCCCCTCCTTCTGGAATCCCCGTGCCCGTATCTCGGATTGAGACCTGCATCTGATCCTGTCCCTGTCGCGCACCAATCGTAATCCGTCCATCTTCAGATGAGGCTTCCAGTGCGTTCGTCAAGAGATTCAAAATGGCCTGCTTGAGCTTGATGCGATCAAAGGGCACGAGAAGTTCAGCGCTCTGCATTTCCAGCTCATAGCGCAGTGTCACCCCGCGCGTCCGCGCGGCCTCGTGAATTTCTCGCCCCGCCTCTTGCAGGAGTTTGCTCAATATCCCAGGCTCACGATGAAGGGCAAAGTCACGGGAAAAGACCAGCAGATCAGACAGCGTCGTGTTCAAGTCTGTAATGGCCGCGTCGAGTTGTTCGACCCGGTGGGATGCCTCGTCCAACGTCTCGTGGGTGGGCGGCTGCGTATCGTCCAGCGTGTCTCGTAACAGGTCACACTGAAGACCCAGGAGGCCAATTTTTTGGAGGATTTGATGCGAGATCGTCGACGACATATGTCCAATTGCCGCCATGCGTTCGCTTCTCGCCATGTCTACATTCATCGACTGCAACTGCGTATTTTGTCGCTCAATTTCCTTTTTGCGGAGCGTGAGGGTCCGCATGAGCACATGGGCCGCCCCAACCGGAATTGCGCTCAAGTAAAGCCCTGCCCCCCCAAAGGTGTTGACTCCGAGGATCATGATCGCACTATACGGCGTGACCAGCAGCAGTCCCGTAATCATCAATGTTGGGAAATTGCCGGCAAAATCGAGCCCGGACGTATACAGTGTCCCATACCGCGCCCGGTGCTGTAAGCCATAGCCTAGGGCAAAAACAGCCCAGCCACCTGCTTCACTCAGGATGAATCGTGCCAGTTCTTCAAATTCTCCAATATGAATAGGAATGCGGCCACCGCTTGAACGGTAGATAATATAGCGGGCAAAGAGTGCTATTTGCAGCAGCGCGCACAATTCAAGAATCCGTCGGACCGGGCGGGCGTCCTCTCGTACGGTTTGTGGCACGGCATCCACGCCCCACCATCTCACCACAAGAGCGAGCGGCAGGCTGAGGAGTATTGATCCGAGGAGTAAGGGCAAGGCAAACAGCCCAACCGTGTACAGCAGAGCACTCGTTACCGCAAAGAGTAAGAGAGACAGGAACCAGTCTTGTCCCACCTCAACCCGCAACAGCACCCCGATACACAGCAGAGGCACGAACGCCTGGTAGAGATCAAGATAGCCCAGATTAAACGCAAAGAAACCACTCGCCGCCAACAGGAGCCCTAACAGGCCTCCAGCGGTTCCGGCTTGAAGGGTGCTGAGCACCCTTTCGTCGCTCATCACTCCCGTCCCGTTAGAAACCAATCAAGCCACGGGACACGCCGGAATAAGAGAAAACCGTATTCTAGGTTTGCGGAGTTAAAGTCATATTCGTTCAGCGAGACGTTGAAACGAAGATCCTGAAACCCATAGCGGGTATCCAACTGGTTGTTCCAATCGTAGGCTTCGTGTTGCACTGGTACTCGATAGACGATGTCCCAGTGCAACACGATCCGATAATAGGGATGGGTCCGCCATTGACTATTCGGGAAGACGAATTCCAAGACGTAACAGGGGCGACCGTCATGCTCTTGAATACCGCGAAATTGCACTTCTAATTCGCTCTGTAGCCATCCTTGTAAGAGCTGCGTCTGCAGCCGTTCGACAACCCGACCAAACCCAAACTCTTTGAGAGAATAGTGCAATTCTCGTCGCATCCAGGAGCCGTCCGGGACCAGATCACCAATGACCGGGATACCGAACAGCGAAGTTCGGACCCGGATCCGTTCTCTGTTCCAACCCGCCCGCAATAGTGCTTCCTTGAGTCTGCCGCTCTCTTGTTCCCACGCCATATACACGTCGAACGGTTTCCGGAACTTGAATCTCGCCGTCCGACGGCTCACTTGATCCCCGCGACGCGCTTCAGTCACCCATACCCCGGTATAGTCTTGTATTTCACCTGCACGGCGCAACCAATTTTGGGTAAATCCGCGGACATCCAGATCGGTCCCAGGTCGGAACAGGCTCGGGTGCCCAAACGCGGGAGATTCGCGCTCAAAGACTTGTCGTGAAATACCAGTGTTGACCTGTAGGTCTGTATACGACAAGCGTTGGCGGACTTCTCCGGATGCCCCTCGAAGTAGGAGTTCGAGCGGCAGGCCCGTGCCCCGCTCGATCACAAATTCATACGTCGCAACCGTATTGTCACGGAATGGAATGAGGAAAGCCGGCACGGACAGAATCACGCGCCCCTCGGCCAATTGGGGGTCTCCCGGCTGAAGCGCCACAAGCTGGAGGCTGCGATCAGCGCTGGGCCGTTGAGAGAGGGCTCTCAGTGCGTATAACCACGCGTTCACATCCTTGAGGGCTGGAGCGAAAGGGTCGCTAATTTCCGTAGAGGGAATACTGACCCGGACGTAATCAAACCAGCCACCGAGTCTGATGAAAATTGTTCCCAGAGCCCGAGTCGGCCTGGTGAGCAGAGTTGTCCCACGGTATAAGCCCGACTGCCACTGCATGAGCAGAGAAGAGGGCTTGCGAAAGGTTACCGCAATCTCATGCTGTCTATGGACACCGCCCTTTTCCCATACCTCGTGCTGTAATATACCGCGATAATCGACCAGGCGGTGATAGGCAGCCTGACACTCGGCCAGGAGTTCCTGCACTCGCGTCTCCGTCGCTTCGGCAGCTGCGCCTCCTGGTATAAACAGCACCAGAGAGAGCGCGGACAGCATCATCGGGACCAGCCGCTTCATTCTTCCCCCAAACCGGCTTTCAGCGCCAGCACCGCCGCTTTCGTCCGGTCATTCACCTGTAACTTTCGGAAAATGCTCGCGAGGTGCATCTTGACCGTGAGTTCACTGATAAAGAGCTGCTGACTGATTTCCTTATTCGAGGCGCCAGTTGCTACTGAACGTAAGACTTCTTCCTCTCGATTTGTGAGTGTCTGGACTAGGCGTCTCAGTTCTTCGACCTCTTGATCCCGCTGAAATTCGTGCAAGAATTTACTGGCTAAGTCAGGATTCAGAAACACTTCTCCGGCCGCGACTCTGCGGAGTGTTTCAAGAATCTCTTTCGAGCGGGTATTTTTGAGCAGGTATCCAACGGCCCCAACCTTCAGGGCACGAAAGATAAGAGGCGGATTATCATAGCCGGTGAGCATGACAACCTTGGTTTCCGGTGACTGCTTGCGAACAAAAGCAGTCGCACTAATCCCGTCCCCCTCGGGCAACTCGAAATCCATGAGAATGACCTGAGGCTTTTCCTTTTCGAGGAGCTTCTCAAGACCAGCAACACTCTCCGCTACGCCAAGGAGTTCAAAATCAGGCTGTTTTCGAAATAACTCCTGAAGACCGGACAGAAAAATCGGGTGATCGTCGACAAGAATAATGGAGATCTTTCCATCAGAATGTTCTGCCGACTTCGGCTGTCGTTTCTTTTTCACGCCCTTGTTGAGACTTTGGCTCGCCATATTACCCCTGCCTGAAGCATAGGAATTCTCACTCAGGGGGTCAAGAAACAACCGACGATATATAGCCTTGACGTTTTCAGGTTTTCACCTGATCCGATTAGTAATAAGTGAATATTTATAGGATTTATTATGTTAAAATATAGTAATTTATTTACTTTAATAATTTTTAGCTATTTTATTCAAACAGACTCAGCTTTTATATTTTGTTAGAAGAAATATTTACTGATATATTATGAATTATTCTCATCGATACTGAATAATCTTCTCGACTCACTCTGCAACCTACCCTATATTACTCAGGTATATAATTTTGCCAGCTGGTAACGGCGAGAGTCCCCCGTATCAGGTGTTGAATTATCAACCCCCATCAAGTAATATTTACTTACTATTTATAGACAAATATTACTTGGTAGATAATATATTACTGTATCCACATCTGCCGTTTCCTGTGGATAACCGCCTTGTAGGGGGTGAAATATGGAGAGTCTGCCACTTGGGGCGAAAACCACTCGGGCGAAAAGCCCGAATGCTCCTTCTTACAGCCTCCAGGAATGTCTTGAGGATACGCGCAAGGTATTTCGTATTGAAAATCAGGTCGCAACAAGTCGGGAATCTATTGCTGAACACATTGCCCTCGCTCCACAATCTGGACCTTTTAATAGAAAACTCAGCAGCTTACGCCAGTACGGCCTCCTCGAAGCTATCGGGAAAGATCTTCGGGTCAGCGATCTTTTCATCAGAATAGAACATGCGACGGGGGAGACGGAGCGTTGTCGAGCCTTACGTGAAGCTCTCGGCCGACCAACGGTCTTTCAACGCCTGCTGTCCCAATATGAACAGACCGGCTTACCTTCCGATATCAATCTCACAAACCAACTTATAATCAAACACAGATTCACCAAAAAGAACGCCGAAGTCGTTTCTCGTGCATTCCTGGACTCATCGCGTTTCGCCGGCTTGGGTCTGCTTCGCCCTCAAGCAGCTCCCTCGCCCCTCTCCTCTCAAGCCACTCATGCATCCCCAGAAGAGGCCTTGACTTCTCGCCCCCCCCTCCCCTCTCAACCACCCTCTCCCCCCTTTCAGGCCACGACTGACACTTCCTTGTGTAGACAGGAAATCCCACTCGGCACGGGTCGTCGAGCAGTCGTTGAGCTCCCCGAGGATATTAAACCTGAGGAAATCCAACGCCTGATGCGCATCTTGCAAGCCTTGGCCGACCCTATCGCCTGATATTCCGCTGGGCCAGCCGGTCTTTACTTCCTCTCTGCTCCACTCTAGCTTCTGATATTGAATTTCATCTTTCCCAGATTCTACGGAGCATGCCTGTGTCAACTGCTGAGACTCAAACTTCACCACACCAACTCGCGCCGAGAGCGGTACGTTGGATTTCGAGTCTTTTCTTTGCCAACTTCTTCACCCTCCTTTTAATTACGATCAGCTTATCTCAGTGGATCGTGCCGGTCTGGTTTTTGAGCGTCTTTTTACCATTTCACCCTCCCCCTTCAGCAACCACCTCCCTTACTATCCCACCGATCCTTTTTTGCTTGAATCTCTTCCTCCTCCGCTTCTCTCGACGCCTGCCCACCCTTCCCACCGTCCTCCGTTTACCTCTCCGTATCTATTTTGCCTCGGCTTTTATCGCCGCTTTTTGCTTTGTTTTTCTCGTGTTGTGTGGAGTCTTATGGGCCCTCCTCTCTTTCCTCGTCGCTCTATGCGGCTTCTTCCTTCCCTTTCCAGAACTCCACCTGTCTGTTCAGCCCGCGCTGACACTAGGCTTTCAGCTCTTTGCTGGTGTGAGTCTCATTCTCATTACCATCCTTTTCATCTATGGCTACTTTGGAGGTCAGCGCCAGCTCCACCTATCCGATATCGAACTCCCCCTTGCCCATTGGCCAGCCACAAGTCCTCACATCAAAATTGCGCATATCAGCGATCTCCACATTGGGACGAATCTCACTGCACAGGAACTCGAAACCTATGTGCAAAGGGTCAATGAGCTACAACCAGACCTCATTCTCCTGACCGGTGATATCCTAGACTCCAATCCGGCATATATCCCGGACTTCTTCCCCTATCTGAACGCGCTCCACGCCCGGCACGGAGTCTTTGCCTGCCTTGGTAACCATGATCGATATGCGGGAGCGCAAGCCGTTGCGACTGGCCTGGCAGACTATACCCACATTACGCTTCTGCGGGACCGGGTCGTCCATCTTGCCATTGCCGACACAACCCTCCATCTCATCGGTCTGGACGATCGCGGGAAGGATTGGGCCCGAGGGCTCGACGCGGATACCACCCTCACCCGCCTCAGAGCAGACATTCCAAGCCAGGAGCCCATTATTTTATTGTCGCACCGCCCTGACATTTTTCCCGCGGCCTCCAGTCTCGGTATTGATCTCACCCTGTCCGGCCATACTCATGGCGGTCAATTTGCACTGCCCTTCCAGTCGTCTCAGTTCAATTTGGCCCGCTTTATTACCCGCTTTCCGCGCGGCCAGTATACCCTCGGGAATTGTTCCCTGTATGTGAATCGAGGTTTGGGCGTCACCGGTCAGCGCATTCGTCTTTTTACCCCACGCGAAATCGCTCTCCTGACCTGTCGGGCCTAACCCACAGAGCTGACACCGAGCGTTCTTAGAGCAACGCACCGTCCTGTCGGATTTTACCCGGGCGAGCGTTTATCCTACTTGACCCCCTGCACCCATTGCTGCATCCTCAGGGAGGCAATCCTGCTGAGGCGGCCATGTATCATCTCACCCGTTTTGTTGAATTTGAGGCGTCTCACCGCTATTGGAACCCTGATTTTTCAGAGGAAGAAAATTGGCGGACCTTTGGCAAATGCGTCAGTCCGTACGGCCATGGGCATAATTATGTCTTGCGTGTGACCGTGCACGGAGAGAGTGACCCCCAAACCGGCATGGTGATCAATATCAAAGAACTCGATCGCTTACTCAAAGAGGTTACCAGCCAGTTTGACCATAAATTCATTAATCTCGACCATCCGGTCTTCAGCCGTGACATTCCCACGACGGAAAACCTCGCGGCCTATATGCGAGACTATCTTGAAGAGCGGTTACGTGCGGAGCAGATTGCAGCACAGCTCTCGCGCGTTCGCCTGTATGAAGAACCCACACTCTGGTCCGATGTGTCAGGCGGAGAGGGAAGGACTATGGCCGCACTCACAAAATCGTTCAGCTTTAGCGCAGCGCACCGTCTCCACAGCCCACACTTATCCGACGAGCAGAACAGAGCACTCTTTGGCAAGTGTAATAATCTGCATGGCCATGGGCATAATTACGAATTAGAGGTGACCGTCACTGGCTCTATCGATCCGCAGACCGGTATGATTTTTGACCTAGTCGAACTGATGCAGGTTGTGCAAGAAGAGGTCATCAAGCGTTTTGACCACAAACATCTCAATCGTGAAACAGAGGAGTTTCACAATCTGAATCCCACGGGAGAAAACATTGTCCATGTTATTTGGAACCTGCTGCAACCACGTCTGGGCACGCAGCTATCACGGGTTGGGTTATGGGAAACCCCGAAGAATTTCTTTGAATATCATGGAGCGCGCGCCTAAGAGCCGCGCGTAAGGAACCCAGCATGTCATCCCACACGCTTCACGGACAGGTTGCCGTTATTACCGGTGCGAGTTCTGGCCTAGGTCGCGCCGCCGCCCTCGCCCTCGCTCGGGCTGGTGTGCAGGTCGTTCTCGCCGCCCGGACCCAGGCGACGTTGGATGGGGTTGTCCAAGAATGTGCTCAGTCCGGCGCCCGGGCCATTGCCGTTCCCACTGATGTCACCAACGAACACGCCATCGCAAGCCTTATGGATAGAGCCGTCCAAGAATATGGACAGCTTGATATTCTGGTGACGAGCGCTGGTGGCGCCGCCTTCGGTCCCATCATGGAATCCCGCACCGAGGACTGGGACATGCTCATGAACGTCAATCTGCGCGGGACATATCTCTGCTGTAAAAATGCTCTCAAACATATGCTGCCCCGAAAAAGTGGCCATATCCTCAACGTCTTGTCCATTGCCAGCCACATGATCTTGCCTGGCTCAACCGCCTATACGGCCTCCAAATTCGGCGCCCTCGGTCTGACCAAGGTCTTGGCGGCTGAAGTCCGTTCAGAAGGGATAAAAGTCACCGCGGTTATTCCGGGCGCGGTCGATACTCCCCTGTGGGACAAAAGCGGCGGAGACCTGGACCGGGAAAAAATGCTGTCTGCGGACGATGTGGCAGATGCCATGCTGAGCGTCATTGCCCAGCCGGCCGGTATTCATACCGACGAGATTCACCTCATGCCGCCCCTCGGCGTGCTGTAGTTCCAGGCAGAAGACTCGGTTTTTATCACCGCTGGGCAGTCCGTTCGATCAGCGTCCGCAAGGCTTCCCCCTGCTGGTGTAAGGCCAGCATGCTTTCCTCATGCCGTTTCTCGGCGAGGTCTGTTTGGCGTTGTCGGTCGGCGTTGCTCCGCTGCATCAGCTTGAGGCCGTAGGTAATCAAAAGGCATTGTATCAGTCCTACCAGGCCCGCTCCCCCGGCCTGGAGATAGGTCGCCCATAGGGAAGCGTTCTGGAAAGCAATGATTGCTGTCTCGAACTCACTCATAGAGTCGTTTGCTTCTATGCCTGGTCCTGCGTCAAGCCTTTACGGAAAGCTCATTTAGCTGAGGAAAGAACTGCTCGTAAGGCTTTGACATTCCTTACTTTGAACCATACTGGAGAATCCCTTTTTTGAGAGCGTGTCAATATATCTCGCCTGGTCGGGGTCGTTTCGGTCGGCACGTTTCATCGCTTGGGCAGAGCATTAATGTACCAGTGGCTTCGTTCAGGGGACTGACAACTCCTCGATATTGAATGTCGCCCGCAACGGACAGTGATCCGAAAGCCTCTTCTTCCAGACAGTGAGCCCTTCCTTCGTGGCTGCCTCGCTAAAGACGATCTCTTGAAAACTCGACAGCCATTGCGACGTCTTCGGACCAACGAGGATATGATCGATGAACTCCTTGTAGTAGCCGTCCCAACAGCGCGGTTTCTTTTGAGATGTCGCCAATTCAATCATTCCTGGATCTCCGTCAGCAATCTCACGCCACACACGGTCATTCTCCATCGTCAGACGACGGTTGAAGTCCCCAAGGACTATGAGAGCCCGGCCGTCCTTCAATCGACTGTCGATCCATTCTTCTAGGATAGGCACTTGCTTAGTGAGCTTGCGACAAGCAGTCTTGCCTTCTAAGTCCTCCCCGTTGCTGAAGCATCCGGACTTCAGATGAACGCTCAGCACATCGATATACTGAGTTCCGACCTGTAGCTCTATGTGTGTCCCGTACCGGACTCTCCCAACGTCCAAGGCTTTGACATCGTCCTTGCGTTCATAGTGCACGCCCCGGCGTATCGCCAATCCTGTCTTCTGATCGCTCTTCCGACCGGAGAGTTCTAGACTGTAAGTGTCAGGATCGAATACCTTCTCGGCAAATGCATCATCAACTTCTTGTAGCGCAATCACGTCGGCTTCAAGACTCTCCGCAATGTGATGCAACCGTTTGTAGTCCTCGGCCCTACGGTTTCCATCTCCACGTTTTGAGAGATGCTGGATGTTCCAGGTAGCGACTCTGATTTGTTCGCCGGCAGCGTACGACGGAAACAGGATGAACAGACCAACGACAACGACGATATGGTGCATATACTCAACCTCCCGACGCGTGAGTACTCAGGCCGTCTATCACTACACACGTCCGCTCGTCCAGAGACCAGACGGCCCAGTTAAGGATTGTTCTACTGGGATGAGGCTGAAGACAGATTATCATGGTAAAAGACCTCGCACCTCGCTCAATCGATTGAGAACTTGCCACAATCACGGGTGTAGATAGTGGAGCGTCGTGGTGCGTTGTACGCTGCCCGTCCACCGGTCACGCAGGTCAGACGGAGTAACAGGTCAGTCTTCTGGGTAGAGCGAAGCCACGAGATCACAAGGCAGCGAGCAACGTCGTGGCATGCCGGCTTGTCCGTTTCCCGTACCTCACCGCACGACGTTGGACCTGACGCGGACAGTATCGAGTTTTTTACGCAATGCCGGTCAAAGCCCTGTAATCACAAAGGATTCAAGGCTTCCCGGGGAACGGACAGGAATAGAAGAAAAAAGATAAAGCGGAGGGAGTGGGATTCGAACCCACGAGAGCCTTTTGGACTCTACCGATTTTCAAGACCGGCGCCTTCAACCGCTCGGCCATCCCTCCACGTGGCCGGTCTTACACCGCTTTCTTCGACTTTGAAAGGGGGGATGGCAGAGACGTTACAGCGGCTTGACGACAACGGCCCTCTTCATTCTGCCGGCGAGGTATCAGGACAAACCTTTCGTTCCTTAAAACGCCACTGACCCGCGATTTTCTCAATCTGGTCTTCATAACGTCCAGAAATCACGAGTTCGGTTTTTCCCTGTGCCGCGTGCGTCATGAGCAGATAGCTCTCTGCGGTAGCCGTATCTCCGTCGAGGTCAATCAGAATATTCATGACACAGTGACGAGGCTGTGCGTCTCCGGTCCATTCTTTATAGCGTGCGGTAAATGCCAGCAGCTTCTCCGCTCCTTGCCATTTGCCAAGAATCGGACTGTTAAAAGTGCCATCCCCGGTAAAACATTGAACCCAGTCCTCATAGCGTCCGGCATCAATCGAGAGGCAATACCGTGTCATTAAATCGCGAATGGCCTCTTTATCCTCTAAAGCATTCATGGCTCTACTCCTTTTTGGTTCTCTCTTTCACCACTGTTCATCTCGGCATAAAGATGACGTTGATATCCTGTCCGGAACGTCGGACGAGGAGATGGACGGACTGGTTCTCTTGCAAGGTTTTCTGCCGAAAGTCTGAGATATTTCGGATGAGTTCGCCCTCCAGGGCCAGAATGACATCACCGCGTTGCAGTGTTCCCCGACCCTGAGCAGCATTTGTCACCAGCACCCCCTCCACAGTCGGTAGCTGAAAATATTCTGCAAGTTCAGCAGTCAGATTCTGTACCTCAATACCCATGACCGTCGCGCTGATGGTCCGGAGTGGTGCGGGTAAACGCTGGCTGCTTTCCGCAAAGACATCCTCTGCAACGAAAATAGGCCGATCGAACCTGAGAGCAAGCGCAATAGCATCACTCGGGCGACTATCGATCTCGACCGACCGGTCGCTGAAGAGCAAATGAATCTGTGCAAAATACGTATTATTCTTGAGCGCACTCACCACAATCTTTTGAAACTCAACACCCATGTGTTCCAGGACGTTTTTCATCAGGTCATGCGTCAGAGGGCGGGGAGCAGGCGTTCCGGCCAGGGCCAGCGCAATCGCCCGAGCTTCAAATGGACCAACCCAGATAGGAAGAAATCGGGCCGTCTCAGTGTCTGCAAGAATCACCACCGGAGCCTGCGCGTGTCGATCAAATCCAACATGATGAACCTGAACGGGGACGGCAGACACGGCAGAAGCGCGGCCAGACAGGAGCAGCAGAAGAACAAAAACGAACAGGCCGGGGAGAAGACCAGACCGAGATGAGTAGGACCGGAATGGGAAGGGAGGATGAGTCTGGTGCTGTCGCATACGACCTCCTGGAATCCTGAGGTTTCCCCATAGACGCGAGCAAGGAAGACAAGGCCCTGGCGGCGTCCGGTGCGCCGCATAATGCCGCTGCACTCTTGCTAGTATACTGCACGGGAATGTGCAAGAGACAAACAGTCGGACAATGGCAGGAAGAATTGCGCGGGAATGCGCACAGGGAAAAGGGCTCGCTACGCTTGTTCAGTCCGCCGTGCTCGTCGCGCACGCGGCGCACAGATTTTCAATATTATCGGGATCTTCAACGATACCCTCATCCAAGCTATGGCATATCTGAGAGCAGCGGGCGCAAATAAAATAGATTCCCTCAATGGTCTTATTGATCCGCTCCCGATTCAACACGCGTCCACGCAGCTTGGAGACCCGAATGCCAAGGAGTTCTTCATAGCGTTTTTTTATCTTGCGTCGTCCAGCTTCGTCTTTTGGAAGTTCCTCTTCATCGAGGTCCTCCCCTTGCTCTTCCTCGTCAAAGAGCCCTGGTACGCGCGTCTTCTGTGCTTGCTTCGCCCGCGGCATTTACAAACTCCGGACTGAGCTTGTTGTGACGGCATGTTCTACGTTCTTTTCACACACCCAGTAGAATCCCTTTTTCCCGAACCCGGCAAACTGCACGACCCGCCTGGTCGCTCCACACATGGGGCATACTTGTTGTGAGCCAGCTTTTTTATCTTTTGAGGCGGTTTTCGCTCTCTCTGCCATATGCTTTCCTCCACGATCCAATCCGGTCAGTGAGGCGTTCAGTTCTGCTTTTCGTGCTAGGATAGGTGATTGCTTGCCTGACTGTCAAGGGTGAAGGGTTCTTGTCAGTCTATACCACGCATGGTACCGTCGCCACCATGAATATCAAAATTATCATACGAAATCAAATACTTACGTCTTCTTATCGTAGAGCTGTACGAGTTCCGTGGAGGGAGGGATGACGCTGCCGTCCGCATCGGGTCGGGCCATCCTGCAACCGGGCGACAGTGTTCTCTTCATTGACCAGAAAGAGCGCGAATATCTACGTATCCTGCATCCCGGTAGTATCATTGCGCTACGCGGCGGAAATATTCCCGCTGAGCAATTCATTGGGCTGGCAGAAGGCAGCGTGGTCCAGGTCGGTCAGGGCGAAAGATTCCGCATCTTGCGACCAACGTATGCACGCCTGATTCCCAACCTGCCTCGCCAGGCCCAGGTGATCTATCCTAAGGACACTGGCCCTATCCTGCTCTGGGGGGATGTCTTCCCTGGCGCCCGTGTGCTTGAGGTTGGATCAGGTCCGGGCGCGTTGAGTATGGCTCTGCTGCGGGCCATAGGGCCAGAAGGACATTTACTCACCGTTGATATCCGGGCCGACCATTGCAAGATGGCACGTAACAACGTCAAGCGTTTTCTTGGTGCCGCGCCAAACTGGATATTAGTCCAAACCGATGCGTATCAGGGCTTGCCGGTCCAAGAGGTTGATCGCGCCCTGATCGACCTCCCCGAGCCGTGGCAGGTCCTACCTCATGCCCGAGAAGTCCTCCGGCCTGGAGGGGTCCTCGTGGGCTATCTCCCCACAGTGCTGCAAGTCAAAGCGCTGGTAGATGCGCTCCACGCAGACCCCAGGTTTGCCTGCGTAGAGGTCATGGAAAACATGCTCCGGTTTTGGCATGTCAAAGATCGGTCCATACGTCCGGAACACCGCATGGTCGCGCATACAGGGTTTATTGTGGTCGCCCGACGGGTCACAGAAGCAGCCGCCATTCAGGTCAAGTCCGAAAAGCAAGTCAGGCAAGAAAGTCATGAAGAGGTATAGGCTATGGACTATGATAGAATAGAAGTCGATTTTGTTAAGAGAACTTTGAAACTGCTATGTAAATATGAGGGAGATACGGAGTACGAGGTCACTCTTTTAATAAATTGCTGTCTTGGTCTTTTAGTCCTACCGAAAGAAAAACATCTTAATTCAATCCCTGATAAAAAAATTCCAGCCACCAGTGATTTGTGGGGACTTTCCAGACGTTCTGTGACAGTAGATTGTCCATGTTGTGGCTATAAGCTCTCTAACGTAATTCGCAGAATAAGAAATGGGATATGTCACTTTAAGATAAAAACGTTACCAGACAGCACCGGACAGATAAGCAAAGTAGAGATTGAGGATAGAGGAAGGTTCAAAGCTGTATTATCAATCGATGCGTTCAGGAAGCTTGCGGTATCCCTAGCCAAACATGTAATCAGGCAGGTGACCGATGAGGGGAAGAAACTTAAATCTTGAGGTCGGCCCGCTCAAAATTAAATGGGTGGACAAGTCGGATATCGATGGACTTAAACCTGTCGGTAGTAAATATCCTTCTACTACTCAGGCGTGGCGATAGAGAGTGCAGTCTCCTGATAATTGGTCGCTCGTTCTGGCCTATCTTGTCTTTGAAGGAGAGCAAGATAAACGAGATAGACGTATCCTTGAATGTTCAGACGGTACACCTGAATATATTCGAAGGTTGAGGAATGGGCTGCGCATGTCGGTGTCTTGTGCTACAGGTAGAGGGAAGGACTGGGTGGAACTTAGCCAAGCTCAGCCAAAGCGTCGTGATCAGTTTGGACAGCTCGGGTCAGAGTGGTCAACCCTTAAACAAGCGGAAGAAGATCAATTAGACCAAGGCGCCGGCTTTCGATCGAAGACCGCCAAGATTCACGACGTCACTTCGCCAACAGATGCTCAATGGGACGCGATGAAATGATTGTTTTAGATACCTGCGCCGTCATCTGAGACACCCTCAATCAAAGTCATCGCTGCCACCACAGTACTCACAGGCACAAAACCCGTCACCGCCGACGACAACCTCATTCACTCAGCGGTAGTACCTACCGTCTGGTAAGGCTGAGCCCGCGCCCCTTCCCATATTCCCCTTGCCTCCCTAACCTCTCACCTGATAGCTGACGATGGGAAGGAGAGAGCTATGTCGAAAGTGCTGTTTGAGAAAAAAGGCCACATTGCCTATGTGACCATTAACCGTCCTGAGCGTCTCAACGCCTGTGACTTTGAAACCTATAATATGCTGGCCGATATCTGGACCGAATTTCGGGACGATCCGAACCTACGGGTCGGTATTCTGACTGGAGTCGGGGAACGGGCGTTTAGTGCCGGGAGTGACATAAAGGCCAACTATGTCAATCGTCCGAAAAACGAAAATACCAATCTCTTCCCCACTCTGTTCGACCTGTATAAACCCATCATCGCCGCAATCAACGGCCACGCGAATGGCGGCGGCCTGGAGCAGGCCCTGGCGTGTGATATCCGCGTAGCTGCTGAGCATGCCCAATTCGGGTTTGGCGAAGTTCGCCTGGGCTGGCTGCCGGGCGGAGGTGGGACGCAACGCTTACCTCGGATCATTCCTCTGGGCCGGGCCCTGGAACTGTTATATACCGGCACGCGCATTTCCGCGGAAGAAGCCTATCGTCTCGGTCTGGTTGACCACCTCGTCCCCATGAGTCAGCTTATGAGCAAGTGTGAGGAGATCGCCGAAGAGATTTGCAAGAGTGCACCGCTGGCCGTGCAGCATATCAAGCAAGCCGCCTTACGCGGTCTGGATGTGTCACTTGAGGAGGGGCTGCAATTAGAACGCGCGCTCTATAATGAACTGCAAGCGACCGAAGACGCTCGCGAAGGCGCCCTCGCCTTTGCTGAAAAACGGCCGCCGAATTGGCAGGCCAAGTGAGCGCAGCCTGTTCACCGGAACAAGCCAGAGGTGAGATATGGCAACACCCGAAATAATTCAGGAGGCCGTGCGGCACCTCCTTTCGGCGAAATATGTCATGGCTATGACAGGGGCCGGCATCTCTGTTGAAAGCGGGATTCCACCCTTTCGTGGGCCGGGCGGCTTGTGGACAAAGTATGGAGAGCCGCCCATGAACGGCTATGAGCTGTTTCTGCAGGACCCGAAGAAAGCCTGGGAAGAGCGACTATCGCCCTCAGGGCCGAGCAAGGAAATGTGGCAGACCCTGGGCACCGCAGAGCCAAATGCTGGCCACACCGCCTTGGTTGAACTGGAAAATATGGGCATCTTGCGCAGCATGATTACGCAGAATGTCGACAACCTGCACCGTCGAGCCGGCAACCAGCACCTCATTGAAATCCATGGCAACTATACCCTGGTGCGCTGCATTGCCTGCAACTCCCGCTTTCCAGGCGCCGAGGTACCCCTACACCAGTTGCCACCGGAATGTCCCAACTGTTCGGGTATTCTCAAAAGCGATACTGTGTCGTTTGGCGAACCCATTCCGCAGGACGCGCTTGAGCAATGTTATAGCGAAACGCAATTATGCGACTGCATGATAGTCGCCGGCACCTCGGCGACCGTGTATCCGGCCGCGGGCTTCCCCATTGCTGTCAGCCAGAAAGGCGGTACGCTGATCGAGGTGAATCTGTACGAAAGCGAATTAACTCCCCTATGCACGCTGAGCTTGCGCGGTTTATCAGCTACCATCCTCAGTCAGTTGGTTGAGGCCGTAAAAGCGCAACGCTCATAATCTTTACCGCGCACAGAGGCCAAGGAATTCCCAGTGAAACAATGGTTCGCATTATCTGCCATAGGTCGGGACCGACCTGGCATCGTCGCCGATCTGGCAGAGCTGATTTTCGAGTGCGATTGCAACCTCGAAGATTCCCGCATGACCCTGCTGGGTGGGGAGTTTGCCGTGCTTCTCCTCCTCTCGGGTCGGGGTCCGGATTGTCAGCAACGACTATCGGCGGCCTGCAAACGGCTTGAATGGGAAAAACGGCTGACCGTCTTTTTTCGCCCGCTTGAAGAAGGGCCCCTCCCCTATGGTGCCAACGACGAGACGCGCAGCTATGAACTTGTGGCAACCGGTGTGGATAAAGCCGGCATTGTTGCCCGTGTAGCCCGCTGCCTAGCCGAGCGGGGGGTGAATATTGTATCCATGCAGACCTCCGCTCAGCCAGAGCCGGGCCACGGCACCGTCATCTATCATATGCGGATCGCGCTAGCTGTTCCGAGCGACGTGGCGGAGACGACCCTCAGGGACCAACTCGACCGTATTGCAGACGACTTACGTATTCATATAGACCTCACAGCATCCGTTTCGCACGAGACAAGGAGGACAGCATGAAGCTGGGATTTGTTGGTGTTGGCAATATGGGCAACCCTATGGCGCTCAACCTTCTGAAGGCCGGTCATTCCCTTCAGGTGTATGACATCAAACAGGAGGCGGCCAGCAATCTTATTGAAGATGGCGCAACCTGGGCTGAGAGTCCTAAAGCCGCAGCCACAGGTGTGGAAGCGATCTGTCTCTCCTTACCCATGCCTGCGCATGTCGAAGCAGTCGTCCTGGCTGACAACGGGGCTTTGGCCGGTATTGCCAAAGGAAAAACCATTATCGATATGAGCACGAATTCTCCAACGGTCGTCAAACGACTGGCAGAACAAACGAACGCCCAGGATGTTCATTTTCTTGATGCGCCTGTCAGCGGTGGGGTGCGCGGCGCACGCAAAGGCACGCTGGCCATTATGGTCGGTGGGGACAAAGCCGTGTACGATTCGTGTGAGTCCGTACTGCAATGCATGGGCAGCAATGTGTTTCATGTCGGGGCTATTGGTGCGGGTAACGTCGCCAAGCTGGTGAACAATATGCTGGCCTTTATTCATATGATGGGTGCTGCCGAAGCCCTTGTCCTCGGAGCGAAGGCCGGTGTCGATCCGAATGCACTGTGGAAAATCGTAAAAGCCAGCAGCGGGAATAGTTTTATCTGGGAGTCTGGGACCAGGGCCATTTTACGCGACCGGCTCGCGCCAACGTTTACGATCGATCTCGCCTGCAAAGACATGGGCCTCGCCACCGATCTTGGCGTGGAATTGGACGTGCCCCTGACGATGGCCTCAGCCGCACAAGGGCTGCTCAAGGGCTATCAGTCGGGTGGGTTTGCTCAGGAAGATGTGTTGGCGACAATCAAAGCCCTTGAACAACAGACGGAGACAACCGTGCGTGGCACCTGGGACGACGCAAATGAGTAAACGTGCCACCATCTGAGTAGTGATTGGAGGGCGCGTTTACTCATTTGCCGTAGGGGCCTGCATGCAGCTCTATACAAAAATTCTCATCGGGATGACGGTCGGTGCGCTGGTCGGTCTCTTGCTCGGCCCCAATTCACTCTTCCTGACGCACGATGTCTATGCTATTCGCGATGCCTCGCAGACCGTCTTTCAGCAAAATCCGGCCGATACGTCCTCTCGTGTCCAGATACCGGCTGGTGTCCCGATCCAGATGAGGTTGCTCGAAACCACGTTCGAGCGGCATCCCGATCTTCTTGGAGCAGAGAGAGAAGTCCCCGTTTGGGCGAAAGTGCGGTTTCCTTTTAGTCAAAGACTGGCGCTGGCAGACCAGTCTGGCCACCTTCGCCAGCAACTCGGAGTGCTCGCCCCAGGCGGCCCTGTGGAAGGCTGGTTGCAGATTTCCAGGACCCCGCTGGAGGGAGGCGGCTTTGCTTTTTCCCCGCGGCCCATCAGCTGGCTGGGTGAACGGATCATCACCGTCCTCCGTCCCATCGGGCAGCTCTTCATGCGTCTCATCAAGATGGTCGTCGTCCCCCTGGTTTTCGCATCTCTTCTGGTTGGTGTTGCCAGCCTTGGCGATATTCGCAAACTTGGCCGCCTGGGGAGTCGAACGCTGGGCTTCTATCTTGGAACAACCGCAGTTGCGGTCTCCATCGGACTCGTCTGTGCCTATGTCGTACAGCCTGGGCAGTTTATTGACCCAGCCGACCGCACCGTACTGCTCGCCCAGTTTGGCGCCGCGGCGGGCGACCGGATGTCCGCCGCGGCCGTTTCCCCCTCCATGGTCGATACCCTTCTCGACATTATCCCGACGAATCCCCTCGACTCGCTCACCAGCGGCAATATGCTCCAGATTATTTTCTTCGCTCTTGTCTTGGGGGTCGCGATTACCGCCCTGGGTCCCGAGGAAAGCGCGAGTGTGGTCACGCTCTTTGAGAAGCTTCAGAACGCCATGATCGTCATCATCGGTTGGGTTATGGCCCTGGCTCCGTATGGCGTTGCCGCCCTTATCGCAGAAGTGATCGGGACGAGTGGGATTAGCGTGCTGACGGCCCTGCTCGTGTATGGCTGCACGGTCGTCCTTGGTTTGGCCATTCATGGCGGCATTGTGTACGGGGGCTTGGTTCGACTGCTCAGTCGCCTGTCCTGGATTTCGTTTATGCGTGCTGTCCGCCCGGCTCAACTCATCGCTTTTTCCACTTCTTCTTCGTCAGCCACCCTGCCCGTTTCCATAGAGTGCGCCGAGAAGAATATCGGCGTGAGCAATCCGGTCGCGAGCTTTGTCCTCCCCCTCGGTTCTACCGTGAATATGGACGGGACGGCGCTCTACCAAGGCGTGGCGGCAATTTTTATTGCTCAGGTGTTCCAAACCGACCTGTCGTTCGGCAGTCAACTCAGCATTGTTCTTGCCGCAACTATGGCCTCGATTGGTGCCGCGGGGGTTCCTGGAGCCGGGATGATTACCCTGGCCCTCGTCCTGACTTCGACCGGGATTCCAACGGTAGGGCTGGCATTGATCCTCGGCGTTGACCGTATTCTCGATATGTTTCGGACAGCGGTGAATGTCACTGGCGACCTGGCAATCACAACAGTAATGGCCAAGAGTGAAGGCGAACAGTTGGCCCTTCAAACACCGGCATGATGCACGGCGCGCTCCTCTCCCACGAGCGGCAGCAAAGGAAGGATACGCCCCTATGAGCGCACTCCTTTTCGATCACACCGGCTCGGATAGCTCCATTGCAACGGTGACCTTTAACCGGCCCGAGGCGCGGAACGCCCTCACCTGGCCTATGTACGCTGCGCTGGAGGAAGCCTGTGACGTCGTTGACCGGGAGGACACCATTAAAGTGCTCATCCTGCAGGGAGCGGGAGACAAAGCCTTTGTCTCCGGTACGGACATCAGCCAGTTTACCTCGTTCAAGGAAAACTCAGACGCGATCGAATACGAGCGTAAACTCGAACGCCTTATCCATCGCCTCGAAACCGTCAAAAAGCCGGTTATTACCGCCATTCAAGGCGTTGCCGTCGGAGCCGGTGCGGCTTTGGCTCTGGTCAGTGATCTGCGCTACTGTACCCCGGAGAGTCGGATTGGATTTCCCATCGCCCGCACCTTGGGAAACTGTCTGAGCGTGGCTATTCACTCCCGTATTATGGACGCCATAGGTCCGGCGAAAACGAAGGAACTGATGTTTCGGGCCAGACTCGTCGGGGCCCAGGAGGCCCTACAACTCGGCCTTGTCAATGAGATTTTTGAGGCCAACGAGCTTGGCCAGCGGGTTCGTCAAATAGCCGAGGAAATCTCCCAGAACGCTCCCCTGACCCTTCAGGTCACCAAAGAAGCCATTCGGCGCCTGCAACACTATAGGCGTGCAGTCGGCGAGGATACTTTGGGAGAGGATCTGATCGTCCGCGCCTATATGAGTGAGGATTTTCGTGAAGGCGTGGCCGCGTTTCTGGCCAAGCGTTCGCCCCATTTTCGGGGGCGGTAGCAAGCGGAACCCAGACTGGCTCAAAAACAACGCAGACAACAGCCCTGCACTGACTGCATAAGCAGCGAAACGGAGATGATGATGCCGCTCTCGGGAGTAAAAGTCGTTGAGGTTGGCATGAACCTGGCCGGTCCCTTAGCCGGAGCTATTATGGCCGATCTCGGCGCTGACGTGATTAAAGTCGAGCGGCCAGAAACCGGAGATGACGCCAGGGCCTGGGGACCGCCCTTTGTCGATGACACCTCCCTGCCCTTTCATAATATGAACCGCAACAAACGCTCGGTCGTAGTCGACTTCAAAGACGCGGCGGACATGGAGCGGTTGTATCAACTCATCGAACAAGCCGATGTATTTCTCCACAATCTCCGCCCTGGGGTTGCCGAGCAGGTCGGACTGGAAGCAGACTTCCTTCTGTCTCGTAACCCCACCCTCGTCTATTGTGGAGTCACGGCCTTTGGTCATACGGGGCCGCTCAAGGATAAGCCTGGCTATGAAGTGTTGCTGCAAGCCTTCGGCGGGCTGATGAGTATGACTGGCCAGGAAAATGGCCCGCCGGTGCGCATGGGGACCTCGGTCGTCGATTATGGTACAGGCATGTGGACAACCATTGCCGCACTGGCAGCCCTCCGCAAACGAGACAAAACCGGTCGCGGCTGCGTTATTACAACATCGCTTTTTGAGACCGCTGTCTTCTATGTCAGTACAGCGCTGATCCAGTATAAAAAGACCGGCAAAGCGCCTGCTCGTCATGCAACCGGCAGTCCACGTCAGGTTGCCTTTGGCGCCTTTGCAACGCAGAATGGTCCATTAGTCTTGGGGGTCGCCAACAGTCGGCTGTTTTTCAAACTCGCCAAAGCCCTTGGTCGCGACGAATGGGTAACCGCTCCTCGCTATCAAACGAACGCGAGCCGCATGGAGCACCGGGATTATCTTATTCAAGAAATCACTGCTCATATGGCCCAGGAGACAAAAGAAACATGGATGGCGCGCCTGGAAGCGGCCGGCGTTCCGTGTGCTCCGATCCTGACCATTCCCGAGGTGATAGCTCAACCCCAAACCCAGGCGATGGATATGATTCGCCAGGCGCCCGGCGCCGCTCTTGAGGTCATGGGTTTACCCCTTTCGATTGACGGGCAGCGGCCCAATTTTCGATCTCGCGCCCCACACTTAGGCGAGCATACAGATGAGGTGCTCAGCGCAAAGCCTTCAAAGAGGAAACGTGTCCTCCAATAGAGCCGTGATGCTGGACACGTTTCCTCTTCGGGGCGTTAGCGAAACTCTAGTGACTTTTCCACTGCGATATCGTATATAGACCCCGAGTGTTTCAGGGGCTATTGCCGATTCTTACAAAATCGATATCTAGAGGAAAGAATAAGGAGAGAAGGAGGAGTATATGTCAGACCCTGACAAACCCTTATCAGCTTCGGGCACGCAGGAAGACCCGGCCGAACGGTTAGTCCAACATCTATTGCGCCAGCCGCATGACCTTATCGATGCACGTCGATTGTTCCAACGCTTTCGGGTCACCACGCGAGAGTTCCAGCGCGCCCTTCGTCAGTTTGAAGATCTCCGTCCTACAGGAGACATCCCACCCCAACCGGCATAGTGACTACGCATTCAAAAAGTAAACACGTCCAGCCTTTATATGATTTTTGTAGGGCGCGTTTCTTTTTCCGGCACCTGCTCGCCCCACTCAACCGGAAAGTCTGGAGAAATGAGGGGAAGCCGGTGCCGAAAGAGTAGTTCGGGTCCAAACCCCGTCACATTTCTTACCCCCGTCGTGGCAGACAACGAGCCTTCACGTCCGAAGCCTCTGATACTTGTCCTACGTGGAGAGAAAAATAGGACCTCGTCGTGATCGAAGTGAACGGTATTGCGCATATTATTCTGACGGTTAGTCGGTTCAAAGAATGCCGCACGTTCTATAAAAAGCTGCTGCCGTTTCTCGGCCTCCAACTGGTCTTTGACGGCGAAGACATGTGCTACCATGTTGGCGCTCGGACGGGTGTTGGCATACAGCGATGCGCCCCTGAGCATCAGGACGAGCGTTTCGTCCAAGCGCGGACCGGGCTGCACCACTTCTGTTTTCGTACCCGTTCCCGACAGGATGTCGATCAGGTCTATGATCTGTTGAAAGAGCTCAAGGCGACTATCGTCACTCCGCCCCAAGAAGGCCCGTGGGCACCGGGTTATTACTCGATCTTATTTGAAGACCCGGACGGCATCCGGGTCGAGGTGAATTACGTTCCGGGTAAGGGTGTGTTAGCCAAAGACGCCGGGTTTAATCCGGGCGGAGACTATCAGTAAGCGTTTCGGGCGGCTTCCCGTCCCGCAATGCGCCCAAATACGGCGCCGCGTAAAACCGACGTCGCGCCCATGTAGTTGTAATAATACAACTCGCCCATAGGCTCGCCAGCGACGTAGAGGCCAGAGATGGCGCGGCCCGTGGAGTGGAGGACTTGGGCTTGCGGGTTGGATTTGAGGCCGCCGAAGGTGAACGTAATGCCCCCAGTCACGGGATAGGCCAGATAGGGCGGCGTGTCGAGCGGACGGGCCCAGTTGGTCTTGTTGACCACCAAGCCGCGCGTCGCCAGACCGTCGAGGGTGAGCGGGTCAAATATCCCCGCTTGGCAAGCCGCGTTGTATTCCTCAACGGTTTGCTCCATGCGCTCGCTTGGAACTTCTATGCGTGCAGCTAGCTCCCGAATACTCGGCGCTTCAAACGCCTCCTCTTCTGTCCGAATCGCTCGTTTCCAGGCTTCCGGGTCTTCAGACCGCGGTTTGTTGTCAAAGACATTAAAGGCCACCCCGCTTTTATGCGCCATAATGACCTTGCTGAATTTCACATAGGTCTGATCGCGAAAGTCTTCACCTTCATCGAGAAAGCGTTCGCCATCTTCGTCAATGAAGAGGCCGAGTTGAAAGATGTAAATCGCCGTCACTCCACACTCGAAAGGCGTGGAACGGGCATCAAGTACGGCGGAGTGGAAATCGCCCCATTGGCCAGCCGGCAGAGCCCCAATGGCCAGGGCCATCCGCAGCCCATCGCCGGTATTGTACCGGCTGCCTCGCAGAATGAGCCCATCCATATGCCGACCGAGATAGCGGACCCGCATTTCCGGGTTTGCCTCGAAACCGCCACAGGCAATGACGACACCACCACGAGCTTTAATATCGGTATAGCCCTCGGGTTCGAGCGCGCGCGCGCCAACCACGCGGCCACTCCGGCTGGAGAGAAGTGTTTCAGCCGCAGTCTCATACGCAACGTGCACCCCACCCCGCTCCAGATGCTTATAGAGGGTATCAACCAGTTGCCAGCCGCCCCCCACGGGCTGACGTCGATAGCCTGCAACATTGGGATAGCCCTTTTCCCATTCAATCCCCATCTCGGTCAGCCAATCAACTACGTCAGCCGCATTATCCACCACGACCTGAACCAAGTCTGTGTTCGCCCGCCCACGCGAAACCCGCATAAAGGCGTCAAAGAAATCTTCTTTGGTCTGTCGAGTCGGACAGTACTCATCCGCTTCGTGCGGATAGCGGATTTGGGCATCGGCAATGGCAGAGTTCCCGCCCCGTTGCAGTTTGGGAGCCTTTTCGAGCAGAATGACCTCAGCACCTTCGTTCAGCGCGCTGAGGGCTGCCGAAAGGCCGGCAATACCGCCACCTATCACGACAACGTCACAATCGATTTCAGGGATAGACTCGGACATATGCTTTTATTCTTCCCGACAGGTCGCACAAAAACGTAGGGGCGCAGCATGCTGCGCCCCTATCCATTCTCAATCACGGAGATCCCTCCTCAGGAGGCGTCTAGCCTCCTGCAATGCCGACCATGAAGGAAACGGTTTCCCCGTCCGCCAGGGTATCATCGATAAAGAGCCGCCGGCCGCTGGAATCAATGAACAGCGTCCCGTTCGTATTCAAGTCCTGCGTATTGGGATCAATAAGCAGCGCCTCCATTTGCGGCCCATATTTATTGGTCAGCATCTGTGCCAACTCTGCCATATTGGCCTGTTCGAGCTGGATGGTCTCACTCGTGGTCTGCGTAATTTCCTTAAACCGAGCGGTATACTCTGCCTGAACCGTAATCACGTCCTATTCCTTTCCTCAAGAGAGGAAACGTGTCCAGCATCTCATCTCTATTGAAGGACACATTTCCTCTTTTCAATCAGTCTGGAATACCAGGATCGTCCGCAATTTTTACATCCACGTGGACCGCGCGGTCGGCGCGGCGTTCGCCGGCTATGGCGTTGTCCGCAGCCAGGACATCGGCCACCTCTTCCAGCCCTAATTCTTCCATCCGTTCACGCGTTTGCAGACCCGTTTCCTTGTCCCAGCCGCGCCATTCGTAATACTCGTCGAGCACGTAATCGAACATATCACCGGCCACCCGACCCTTATTCGGCCCTTCCGGGCAGGGCTCGTGCATCCAGCGCTCGCAGATCGTATCGTGCTCACGTCGCATGCCCAGGCGGGAGTTAAAGGCTTTTTCAAGATTACAAATACGCTCGCCGTCACGCATGCGTTCCTCTGTGGTCTTATCGATCCCGGTGACTTCGGTGTAAACTTCTCCGTAATAGCTCTCGGGGGCATAGCCCAAAGGATCAAGCATCCAGTGGAACATGCACACGCCATACGAGTTAATGAGCGCGACTTGGTTTTCAATAAGAGCCGTACTCGCCCCTTTGAGCTCGGGGACAGTCGGGTCGCCGGCTTCGGTTCTACCGTTGAAATAGGCCTTGGATAAGTCTCTACGCTGGAATTTCTCGATCAGGCCGATGCCCTTGAGGTGGTCAGCGCCGCGCGAGGCCACCGCCATATTATTCATCCAGGTTGGGAAGGGGCGCATTTCTTCAGTAAAGCTCGCCCCACCCTTGCCATAAATGGCATACTTCATGAAATTCTGGCCCTGTTGTTCCGAGTAGCGCAGGGCGCCGTGATAGGCCCCATCCCGGAAGAGCCAGCCGAACGGATTCCGCTGAAAGACCACGTCCTCAACCAGGGTTTCAATGTCTTCCATCCGCCCCCATTCCAGGCTTTGGGACCGGCCAAAAAGCTCTTCCACGTCACGGTCAGAGATAATCTCGCGCTGTTTGAGTTCCATGAGGAAGCTGATGGAGCAACACAAGTCCTGGTTATCGATCCCGTAGTCGTTCGTAATTTTGCCCCAGTGCGCCACCTCGGCCCAGTCACGGACGTCGAGGGCTCCGGCACTGCTGGCCGTAGTCAGATATTCCGGGTGCCGGAAGGTCTCACCCACATATTTCTGGGCTTTGTCCGACTCATGCCCTTCGATTTTGTAGCGGCCGTCACAGGCGATATAACAGTCGGACGAACACACCTCCGAGTATTTATGGTATTTTTTGACCCAGTTATCGGAGCGGACTTCTTCGCCCCGGAACTGTGTCCCCTGGTTATTGCGCCAGAAGTTGCCTCCGATACGTTGATACATTTCAACCGCACCCATGGTGCCCCGCCGCTTAAAGCCATAGGCGGCTTCGTTGGCGTCGAGCTTCTGGCGAAAACCGTCCGACCATTCGAGCAGACCGGCCGGGTTATCAACCTTAATGCCCTGCGTCCCTTGGGTGACAATGGCTTTCAGGTTCTTGGAGCCCATGACCCCACCGCCACCGCAGCGGGCATGAATACGCCAGCCGTCCGAGACCACGCCGGCGATGCCAACCTGATTTTCACCGGCCTGACCGATGGACAGGGTGTAGGCTTCAGAGGGATAGTCACCCAACTCTTTTCTGAGCATCTGGTGCGTTTCCGCACTGTCTTTTCCCCATAAGTGGGTCGCATCGCAGATAGTGACTTCTCCATTACAAATATGGATATACACCGGCTTGGGCGCTTTACCGGTCACGACAATATAGTCATAGCCGCTGAAGCGAACGACATAGGGAAACTTTCCCCCGCCGGTTGAGTCGCCGAAGGAGCCATAACAGGGGCTTTTGAACGTCAGCCGGCCCTTGACCCCAATACCGGAGCCAACACCGGCCAATGGACCGACCCCGAAGATCAGAACGTTTTCGGGGCTGCGCGGGTCGCACATGATATCGTGTTTCAGGAAATGCTCCCACAAGAGCCAATCGTTAATCCCCGAGCCACCGACCCAGCGTTCAAACATGGAGTGCCGGAGTATTTCCCGTTGAATTTTGCCGGTTGACAAGTCTACTCGTAACAGTCCGCTTTCCATGAGATCGCCTCCTTACCGTCCTAAAGAGTCAACGTGTCCAGCATCTCATCTCTATTGGAGGACACGTTTCCTCTTTTTTCGCATCAGCGTAACATTTACGCCGCAGAGCTGACTTTTCCCTTTGATAACATGGCCTGCATGATACCAACTTCATCTCTTGCTTCAGGTTTTTGACGTAGAATTTGACCGAAGGCCGCCTTCTCTTCATAAAAGAGAACCGGCATACGGGAGTATTGTTTGCCCGCGTTGAGCATCTCGGGCCGCGTGGAGCAGGCTTTGACGCAAGCCGGGTCCCCGCCGCACAAGTCACATTTGAGCAGTTCACCGGTTGGCGCAACAAAGACCGTGTCGAACGGACAACCGGGAACGCATTCCATACACTGAATGCATTTGTCCTGGTCAATCACCGCGGCCTGGGTCTGAGGATCATAATAGAACGCATCCGTCGGACAGACTTCGGCGCACGGTGGTGGATTGGCGCAGTGGTGGCAGATGGCCGGCATAAACCCGAAGCCGTCTTTTGAGACGCGGGAGACCTGGGGCGCGTGATCGATTTTAATGCGCGTCCAGACCGGGTTCAGCTCCCCCTCCGGCGAGTGGATCAGCGAGCACGCCACCTCACACATTTTGCAGTCAGTACACAGGTTTTGGAGCGCAAAGAGCTTGGTTGGGACATTGGGGACGTCGTCTCCGGGCTGGTACCATACCTCACCGTTGACGAGTTCTTTTTGTCTGGTTTCCTGCATAGGAATGGGAGCCCTCCTTAGGTAAGGCTGCATGCTATGCCCGATGCGGTTTGCCTGTCAAGCGAAAACCCCGTAAATAAATATCGGCAGCACAGGCTGGAGAGTATACCCTAAAGGAAACAGCATGAAAAAGCGTGAGACCCTGATTCATCCTGCGCTTGGTCGCCTGCCGGCCCGAAAAGTGTTGGAGTGCGTCTTCGCTCTCTCCCCTACTGGGAAATTTGTGCATCACCATCTTGAGGAAGTCAGCACAAGTGAGAGCGGTGGCGAAACGGATGGGGAGATTGAATACACGCTGACGGGTACACCGCCGGCAGCCGGCCGAGAACGCTGCCGCATCATTCCGCCCTTTGTCCGAGAATTCGACCCACCAGAATTTCCGACTCCACAGGAGCCTCGTTCATGAGTATCATTACTCTCACCCCACAAGAAGCGTTTGAGCACATGCAGAACGACTCCACTCTGACGTATGTCGATGTCCGGACTGTCGCCGAATTCGCTACCGGCCACCCCAAAGGAAAGGTCATCAACGTCCCGATTGTCTTCTTTCATCCAACCACGCATGAGATCTTCCAGAACGAAAGCTTTGATCTGGTCATGCAAGAGGTGTGCTCCAAAGAGACCCCGTTGATCGTCGGTTGTGAGAAAGGGCCCCGGGCAAAGCAGGCGGTCGAGCGGCTCACTGCCGCGGGCTATGACAACGTGCACCTCATGGAAGCTGGTCATGCCGGCTGGAAAGCCGCCGCCCTGCCGGCCACGACCGATAACAGAGACGGAATCAGCTATGTTTCTCTCCTCACCCCAGCCAAACGGAAGCAGAAAAAGAAGAAAAAAGCGGCCCGCTAACACCCTCCATCGATGCCCATAACAGCCGACCGGCATTCTTTGGGCTGAGAGAATCTTCTACAATGCCTCTCGCTCGGCTGACCACCCGATTGTATTTTATCCTCGCTATCCTGTGCGTCCCCCTCCTGCCCGTGCCTGTACGGGGAGGAGACGCCTACCAGTCCGTCATTACACGTCAAGAAGGAGAGGTGTTTCGCTTCCTGCGAGCCTTTGAGCGTGTACAGGAACAGATCCACCCGGCCAAATTCACTCATCTCCAGGCCGACCTCGGCCAAACGGTTGGCGAGTCGTTTGCGCGCCTCCGGTCTGAATTGAGGGCTCTGGAGCCACCCCCGGAGCGACAGGATTTCCACCGGACTTGGCTTGAGGCCGTCGGCCTGCTGGACACGGCCTATGGAATTTTCGTCCGGAGCGATCAGGCCAGTTTTATCGGAGCGTTTATGCAGAGCCGCTCGGCCTTCACCCAGGCGCGCTATCTTTTGTACGAAATCCGTTTGGACACACCCGTACTGCAACCCTACTGGGTTCTGCCGGAGGTGGTGGCGCATCTCCCCAGGCTGGAAAAGCCCGTCTCAGCCCAGCAGCGGCGGGTCGGTATCTCCCACCACTCCCCGTCAAGCAATCACGGAGCCTACTCACTCTATGTGCCGGAAAACTACGACCCACAACACCACTGGCCGCTGATTATCGCCCTGCACGGCGCTGGTGGGGCAAATGACGAATACCTGCTGACCTGGCTACGGCCGGCCAAGAGCAAAGGCTATATCGTGCTCGCGCCCAAATCGCTCGGCCCGACCTGGGCGATTGAGAAGCCGGAGCCGGACGTCGTGTCCGTGACCTCCACGCTCCTGGCCGTACGCGAACGCTACGCCATTGACCCCGACCGGATTCTTGTCACCGGTTTGTCGGACGGCGGCACGTTCTCGTATGCGTTAAGCGCCAGTCGCCCGCATCTCTTTGGCGCGATTGCTCCTGTTGCCGGAGTCTTGCCCCCCTGGCTGGATATGCAGAAGGCCGTCACCTTGCCTTTTCTGATTATCCACGGCGGCCAGGACTTTATCTTCCCCGTGGCGGTCGCTCGCCTGGCGCACGCCACGCTGGTCGAAAACGGCCTCAGAGAAGTGACGTTTACAGAGCTACCCGAGTGGGGCCACGCCTATACCTACTCGATTAATGAAGCATATATTCTGCCCTGGTTTGAGCGCTTGTTTGAATGAATGCGCGCCCGCTTGTTCACTGTGCGTTTCTACTTGCAATCGCCCAAGCCACGTGAAAGATTGGCCCCTTAGCGTTCCCAGCCAATGAGGAGGGTCGAATGAGTACACGTCTGGATGCCGCCCTGCCCGTCCAACCCGCCGAGAGTGTCCAAGTTTCGTTACAGAAAGACTTCGACGCCGGCGTGCATCGCTGGCACGAGAAATACCCGAACCTCGGGACCGGGCCGGTCTCTGTCGAACCCATGGTCTCCAAGCAGTGGTTTGAGGCTGAACGCGAATATATTTACAAAAAGTGTTGGCTACACGCTGGAACGGTGGATGCCATTCCCAACCCCGGCGACTATTTCGTTCACGAAATCGCCATTGCCAAGGCATCCATTGTCCTCATTCGGGGCAAAGATAATATTGTTCGGGGTTTCTACAATGTCTGCCGCCATCGGGGCAATAAATTGGTCTGGGACTATAAAGGCTCGAGTTCGTGCTATTTGAGCTGCACGTTTCATGGTTGGGTCTACGACGCCGAAGGTACCCTCAGAGACGTACCAGATGGTGCGCGTTTTTATGAGAATCTTGAGGGCAAGGCCAACCTCATTCCGGTCCATACCGCGGTGTGGGAGGGCTTTATCTTCGTCAATCTCGACCCCCATCCGACCGAGACCTTAGAGGAGTATCTGGGAGAAGCCGGCCAACGCATGAAGGACTTTCCGTTTCAGCGTGTCCCGCTCCAGTTTCATTACCAGTCCTATCAGCGCACCAATTGGAAGCTGATGCTGGACGCGCAGTCCGAAATCTATCACGTGCGCTATCTGCACAGTTATTCCTGGCCGGATGTCTTTACCCGACCGGACAACCCCTACGGCCATGCCTATGAACTGGACCTGTACGACCGCCACCGCGTCGGCAACTGGCCGGGCAATAAGTATTTTCAGCCCAAAGATGTTGAGGCCCTGGCACTCGGCAAATCGGCCGCTATCACCTCCAGGGGGAACGATTTCGTTCTTCCCACCGGTCAGGGCATCAATGTCACCAACGCGGACGACTGGGGCTTTGATATTGTCCATATTTTTCCGAATCTCAACATCCTCATTTTGCCCGGTGTGTGGCATACCCATCAGTTCTGGCCCATCTCGGAGAACGAAGCGCTGTGGGAACTCAAGATTCATATGCCGAGCGCCGCGGCTCCCAGCGAGCGTTTCGGGCAGGAATACAATAAAATTCTCCTGCGAGACGCCCTGCTCGAAGACGGCGCTACGCATGAACATACCCAGGACGCCCTGGAGACCGGAGCGATTGAGCAGATTTACCTGCAAGACGAAGAACTCTTTGTCCGCCACTCATACTGGGCCGTAGAGCAGGAGATTCGTGCCAGACGCGATGGTGTCCGCGACTCCCTGTTCGACGAGGATTGACAATGGCCGACCCACTCTTGCCCCCGGAATTCGCCGACCTGGAACCCCTGGCCCAAGCCGGCTGGTGCTTGGCGACCGAACGAGAACGCACCAAAAAACGGCGCACCAGTACACCCGAAGAGTTGCGCGCATTTTACGCCACAGTCCGGCCCCACCTTGAAGCAACCCTAGATTATCTGGACCAATTCCCTGTGGATAATATGCCGGACAAAGAGCAAAATCTCTTCAACCTCCTCCTCAGCATGACGGAAGTGGCGTTTGCCGTGGAGAAATACAAAGGTAATCCCAGCGGCTTTCAGGCGATCGAGGCCTCACGCTTTGTCCCCGTGCACGATCTGCCTTCGGGAGCGGCGCCGAAACCAACACTGTATAAAGCCGAAGATTAACTTGCAGGAGCACGCCAATGATTAAAGGGTTTGCGCTGATACCAAAGAAGCCGGACATCAGTCACGAGCAGTTTCATCGCCACTGGCGTGAAATCCACGCCCCCCTGGCCGCTCGCATCAAAGCGCTGAGACGCTATGTGCAGAGCCACCGCATGCCACAAGATATCCCCGGAGTCCCCTCCAGTCCCTACGAAGGTCTGGCCGAGATCTGGTTTGACGACCTGGAAACCGGTCGAGGTCTGGGCAACAACCCTGATTATATCACCGGGGCTTACCCGGATGAGCCGAATTTTATTGCGGATGAGGGCCCGTCGTTTTTAATGACCAGGGAAAATGTTGTCGTTCCGGGGCCCGAGTTAGCCAAAGACGCGCCCGGTGTCAAAGCTCTCTTCCTGCTCAAACGCAAGCCAGGGCTCAGCGTTGCGGAGTTTCAAGAGCATTGGCGCACGGTCCATGCCCCTATCGTGCCCAGAACGCCGGGGCTCAGGCGCTACGTCCAATGCCACGTCGCCCCCGAAACCTACGAAACCGAGACACCCGCTTTCGACGGTGTCGCCGAGCTGTCGTGGGCTGATATGGCCGCCTTTGAAAAAGGCTGGCAGTCGGACGAGATGCAGATTGAGCAGATTCAGGGCGACGTGCCGAACTTCATTGACCTCAGGAATTCAGTTGGTCTTCTGGTCGAAGAAATCCGCATTATCTGGCCCTGAGCATCCCACTCTATTCTGATCCGCTCCCCTGCCCCCTTAGTCGGGAGCGCCTCCGGGCGAGAGGTTTTCGATTCAGGCGGCCTTTTGTCACATGCGGAGAGTTATCAACTCAAACGTAGCGTGCTCTTTCCAATGAGGAATATGCGCCGTCATCACTGCCTTGAAGAGTTTCCCGTGGTTGGGAACGCGTAGATGCAGCAACTCGTGCGCAATGACGAAGTCCTGAAATCCCACTTCCTGATTGATGAGATCGGTAGCGAAGGTAACGATTCCCGAGGTCGAGCAAGACCCCCACTTCCGCGTCATGCACTGAACCCGTACCAGCCGCGGCTGGACGTGCAATCGTCGCGCCCAATATTCGACGCGGGCACAAGAAAGCGTGTCTTATTGGCCAAGTCCACCACATAGTCGACGCGGTTTGCGTAGGCGTTCCGCACAACGGAATACAGATGGGCGAGTCGCCTGTGGGTCGCGATATGGTCGCGGAGTTCCCGCGCGGGTGACAAAATCTCCCAGAGCGACTCGATCTCTTTGTAGGCTTCGAAGAATGCCTTACGCGGCTCTGAATCGAAGCAGCGTCCATAGACGATCTTTTCGAGACGTTCGTCCGCGCTGCCGCCTCCCTCGTCGGCGAGGTAGTCTGTTTTCGCTCTCTCAATCTTTTTCAGAAAATCCTGCAAAAGCAGATCAAGAGCCTCAATAACACCTTCGACATCGGACGAGTCAAACCGTAGCGCTTTCCTCAATTCGCGCAGCACACCTACGAAGTCAACAATGAGGCCGATACGCTTGCGAACGCCGTTCGCGTCTACGTGAGGACGGTTTACGCGCGCAATGGCCTGCAAGAGCACGTAGTCGCACATCGGTTTGTCGAGATAGATGCAATACAGGAGCGGCGCGTCGTAGCCCGTCAACAGCTTGTCCGTCACACGCGTATCTTCGGGTTCTCGTCCGCCTTCTTGAACATAAGGCGCGTGTCTGCCTCGCGTTCTGGGGAGAGTTGGAGTTCTGCAACGAGCGGGCGGTCAACGGTATCGGCGTCGTTCTTGGTATAGACTGGCCGGTCCATTCGGAGAGCAGAAGTTTGTCGAGCGCGCGCTTGTACTTGGCGCAGGCTTCGCGGTTCACACCGACGAGAAACGCCTTATAGCCAAGCGACGCTACGTTCTCCTTAAAGTGCTCAGCGACAAATGCAGCGACCTTCTCAATGCGATCGTCGGCGGTCAGGAAGGTCCGCAGGCCGACCGCTCGGTCGAGGACTTTGTTGAGTTCGTCGATGTCGGTTACGCCCTCGGTCTCGGCCAAGGCGAAGAATTCCTTGTTGAGCTGCTCCGCCGACACCGTCATCTTGCTCGGCGCCATCGTGTGGCGGATCGGCAGTGTCGTTTCGTCCGTGATCGACTCAATAATTGGATATCTGTCGAGATAGTTCTGATCGTCGTCGGTGCCAAATATCTTGAAGGTCCCTTCCCCGTGTGCGGTTCGGTCGATCGGCGTACCCGTGAACCCGATGATCGTTGCATTGGGCACAGCCGCCATCAGGTAGCTGCCCAAGTCCTTGGCAATCGAGCGGTGCGCCTCGTCAATGAATGCGTAGACATTTTCACGGGTATTTGCGTTCTTCTCGATGCCCTCGAACTTGTGGATCATGGACAGGATCAGGCCACGTTTGTCGGTTTGGAATAGCTCCCGGAGTTCGGCCTTGGAGTTCGCGCGCCAGACCGCGATATCCTGCTGCTGCATCTCGCCGAGCAGTCTTTCGACCCAACCCTTGAGCTGGCCTTCGAGTTCCGTCCGGTCCACAACCACGACCACTGTTGGCGCGCGGAAGCGGTCCTTGCGTTCCAGGATCAGACGAGCGGCGGTGAGCAGGGTAAAGGTCTTACCGGAGCCCTGGGTATGCCAAATAAGCCCACGCCGCTTCGCCGGATCGGAGCAGCGCTCGACAATGCGGGCGACCGCGCGGCGCTGGTGCTGGCGCAGCACGGACTTCCGCGTCTCGCCATCTTCGACGTAGAACAGTATCCAGTCTTGCAGGGTGCGCAGCAGATCGGTTGGCTCAAAAAAGGACTGAACGGCAAACCGATAACTCTCCTCTTTTCGCTCCTTCCAGCGCGCCATGAAGCGACGCGAAGCGTTCCAGGTAACGCCGTATCAGTAGTCGAGGAGATGGGTGACGTTGAAGATCTGCGCCGCGCCCATCAACTCGGGCGTCTCCTTCTCGTAGCGTCACAACTGCGTGACACCCCGTTCAATGGCATCGGTATCCGTCGGGTTCTTGTGCTCGACTATAGCGACCGGCACGCCGTTGATGATGAACATCACATCCGCGCGGTTGCCCTTTCGGGCCGGGGGATTGAGCTTCCATTCCCAGGTGACGTGAAAGACGTTGGCGCCCGGCGTCTCAAAATCGATGAGCCGGACGGGTCGGTGGCGTTTCTCAGTCTCGTCATAACCCTGTCGCTCGCTACGCAGCCAAGCGAGCATTTCGCGGTCGCCTTCGATTGTCGGTGGGAGCGCTTCAAGCTTCTCGACGGTGGCGCGGATGGCGTCAGCGGTCATCCAGGGGTTGAACCGCTCCAGGGCTCCCTCAACCTCATCACGGAACAGCATACCGGCCTCGTCCCCGCGCTTGCGTACCGCGGCTTGTGGCGCGAGTGGCGTCCACCCAATCTCCGCGGCGTGGCGGACCATGGGGAACTGGGACGGTGGCGGCTTCGGAGATATTGCGTTCAGTCACGCCAAGCTCCCGTTGTCCAATGCGCGGAGGACGAGTGAACGCGGTCGAGGTTGGCCACTTGACGCAACATCAGCGTTAGTCATAGACTTGGCTAACAATACATCAAGGAGGCAGCGATGCCAGTGGTGAATGTCCATCAAGCGAAGACCCAGTTGGCACGTCTGCTCGCGCAAGTCGAGAGCGGCGAGGAGGTCGTCATTGCCCGCAACGGCAAACCCGTCGCTCGGCTCATGCCTTTCCATCGCCGAGGGAAGCCGCAATTCGGCTCATGGAAGGGCCGGATAGCACTCGACGATAGCTTCTTCGACCCGCTCCCGGAAGAGGAGTTGTCCGCCTGGGAGGGTTGAGCCTTGCGTCTCCTCCTCGACACCCACGCATTCATATGGTGGCTTGCCGGAAGCGATCGGTTGCCGGCTACTGCCCGCCGTGCCATCGGGGACGAATCGAACGATAAACTTATCAGTGCGGCATCGGCCTGGGAAATCACTACCAAACATCGTCTCGGTAAGCTTCCGGGAGCCGAGGAGGTTGCGGATGACGTTGCGGGAGCCATCGCCGGCGAAGGCTTCGAAGAGTTGCCTATCACCGTCGAAGACGCGGCGCGTGCCGGGTCGCTGCCAGGCCCCCATCGTGACCCGTTTGACCGGATGCTCATCGCGCAGGCGCTCGCACGCAACCTTGTTCTCATCTCGATTGAGGCACTCTTCGACCGATACAGTGTTCGCCGTCTCTGGTGAGCCATGCCTTTCTGAGGCCCGGTGATGTGCAGGGCGGTTATTTCATTCTCTTACTTACTGCCATTGCCACCATCCGACTCAAGAATGTCACGCCTCAGTTCTTTATAGACCGTCATCCTAGGTTTGATGAGCAGAGAGAGGGTATCGCGCATGAATGTTTTTGCATCGTTTCCGCACTGGGTAAGACTTGGTATGCTCTTGCACGAGAGGTAAATCTCACCACTTGCAGGCTTCAAGTCATCTGGGGGTCGCTGGACCTGGACGCTCTGATGCTCTTCTTCTTGGCGAATTGGCGAAAAGTTCCCCAACCTTATCGCCCTTCTCGACTGATGTAGCGAGACAACCGAGCACTTCATCATCGAAGAGATACGACTCCATATTACGCTTCGACAAGGCCTTAATCCGGCCTTCCATCATGTCGGCGACCTGTTGGTCAGATTGGTCGTCACGGTCGATAAGCCTCACTACTTCCGAGCCCTTCATCAACAAGCCAATCGCATACGCTATACCACGCTTGTCTCCGGCTCCCTCTGAAGCGTTGCCTCCGGGAATGAATTGCGGCTCTGGAAAATAGCAACGCGCATCACGTGAGTCATTGCTTCCAGTGTTTTTATTCTTCGGCTCGCCTTCACAGATGACCACTCGTTCAGGCGCGACTAGCTCGGCAAGGTCGTCAAGTGCTACGTCATAAGCTCTGTTCCAGAACGCCCTATCGGGCACCGTGGGCGCAATAACCTACTGCCCATCAAAGTCGTGCCCGCTGAAGTCAAGAAAAATAACGCTTCGGCTTGGTGGAAGGAACAGCCGTCCGGCGCTGACGGGACCGGCGCCGCGTTATGCGCGCTGCGGACTCAGCTTCGTCCGCAGCCGAGTCCGAGGTGTTGATTCCCGCCTCTACTGCAAGCGCCTCAATGACAGTCCGTGCCGCCTTCTGAGGCGTATTGATACCACCCAACGGTGATAGAACCGACCGAAGGAGTGAGGATTGCTCGGCTCAGGCAGCCTTCTGCCGCATGGTGACGAATTCTTCGGCTGAGGTCGGATGGATGCCGATGGTAGCATCGAACTGCGCTTTGGTGGCCTTGCATTTTATGGCCACGGCCAGGCCCTGAATAATCTCTCCCGCCTCCGGGCCGGTCATATGGCAGCCAATCACCCGGTCGGATTTTGGGTCCACAATAATCTTCATAAAGGTCTTCTCATTCCGCCCACTGAGCGTGTGCTTCAACGCCCGGAACGAGGACTTATAGATATCGACAGCGCCGTACTCCTGACGCGCCTCCTCTTCCGTCAGGCCGACCGTCCCAATGCTCGGATGGCTGAAGACCGCGGTTGCTACATTCATGTGGTCCGGTCGGGTGGGATTGTTATTGAACAGGGTTTCCGCCACGGCATGGCCTTCGGCAATAGCCATAGGCGTCAGGTTGAGCCTGTTAGTGATATCTCCGACAGCATAGATATGGGGGATGTTGGTCCGCGAGTAGGCGTCCACATATACCGCCCCGGTCTCGTCCGTCTCAACGCCGGCTGCTTCAAGACCGATTCCCTTTGAGTTGGGTAAGCGGCCGGTGGCGTACATGATGATATCGGCCTCAAGCTCGCTCTTATCATTCAGCGTAGCTTTGATTCCGTGCGGAGTTTTTTGAATGCCACTCACATCCGCGTGAAAGCGCAAATCCACTCCCCGCTTCCGCATTTCGTCAGCCAAGACTTGCCTGACGTCAGTATCAAAGCCGCGCAGAAACAGCTCACCCCGATAGAGTTCGGTCACCTCTGACCCAAGACCATGAAAGATGGTCGCAAACTCGACCGCAATATAGCCGCCCCCCACAATAATCACGCGTTTAGGCAGCGTATCCAGATAAAAGGCTTCATTTGAGGTAATGGCGTGCTCAATGCCTGGGGTCTGGGGAAAAGTCGGCCAGCTTCCGGTGGCGACCAGAATATAGGCCGAGGTGTACTGCTTGCCGTCCACGTCTATGGTGTGATCGTCCACCAAGCGGGCCGTGCCTTCAATGATTGCCGCGCCCGCGCCTTCAAGCAGATTACGATAAATGCCGTTCAGCCGCTTGATTTCTTTGTCTTTATTCTGAATCAGCTTTTTCCAGTCAACCGTTCGCTCTCCGACCGTCCACCCAAAGCCGGCGGCATCCTCGAAATGGTCCCGAAACTCCGAAGCGTACACCAGGAGTTTCTTCGGAATGCAGCCCACATTGACGCAGGTTCCGCCCAGATAGCGTTCCTCAACAACCGCGGTCTTGGCCCCATACGAGGCCGCAATCCGACTCGCCCGCACGCCGCCGGAGCCTGCCCCCAGCACAAAGAAATCATAATCGTAGCGACCCATTTTTTCTCACCTCTTCACACTATAGCGGCGCACATCACACCGGATAATGCCGGCGAATGCAAGCGAGTACTGTTGATGGACTCCCTCTAGTCTGGCAAGTTCCAGAGAATATGACACGCATTCTTCTCTTTTTGGCGATTCTTGGGGGCGGCGTACCATATCACACCGGCGTCCATGCCCAGCTTGATGCCCCGGCCTCTCCTTCCCTCCATCCCACCGTGAAAAGACCCGCATTGCAGTTTGCCCCGCAAATGAACAACAACTTTGCCCTGGACTTGTACGCTCACGTCGCGAAAAAACGCCCAGGACACAACCTCTTCTTCTCGCCTCACTCCATTGTGAGTGCCCGGACGATGACCACCGAAGGGGCTCGGGGCGAGACCGCCCTGCAAATGGGAACTGTCCTCCGCTTTCCCGAACAGGCGAGACGTTCCAATGATGCATCCGTCCCGTGGGATACGGCGAGCATTCATAGGGAGATGGGGACGCTCAACCGTCTTCTTTTGGATGAAGACCCTGCCTATGAACTCAATATCGCCAATGCTCTCTGGGTGGAGCAAACCTACTCCTTCCGTCCCCAATTTCTCGCAATCCTCAACGAGACCTATGGCGCAGCGGCACGCCAAGTCGATTTTATGTTCAACCCGGACCCGACTCGGATTCAGATCAATAACTGGGTCGAAGAACAAACGAAAAACAAAATCAAAAACCTTCTTGCGTCAGGTGTGATCGATACGGCCACTCGGCTCGTACTCGCCAACGCGATTTACTTCAAAGGCAATTGGGTAGATGAGTTTGACGAGAGCGAGACGCACCCGGAAGACTTTACTCTGCTGGATGGATCATCGGTTAAGGTCCCTTTGATGTCACAGCGTTCCTTGTTCGCTCATTATGCTGAGCTGAGACCGGATGGGTCTCCGAATATCCCTGCGCCGAACGACGACCTGCCGTCATTCGACAGACCGCCCAATCCCGACGGTTTTCAGATTCTGGAGCTTGAATACCGCGGCAGAGATTTAGCTCTGGCCATTCTCCTCCCTAAAAAACACACCGGATTGCCTGCCCTTGAAAAAGTATTGACCACCGACAAACTGACTCAGTGGCTGGATACCGCGAGGCGACAAGAGGTGCATGTCTTTCTTCCAAAATTCAAGCTTGAGGAGGAAATATCCCTCAATCAAACGCTCTCTGCTATGGGCATGCCGAAAGCGTTTGAGCCCAACGGATTCCTTGGCATGAGTGATGCAGCCGATGCGTGGAAGCTCTCTCTTTCACATATTGCTCATAAAGCCTACGTGGATGTTAATGAAGAAAGCACTGCGGCTGCTGCGGCAACTATGGGAGTGGCCAGGGCCATGAGTGCACGTATGCCACCTATTCCAACATTCCGGGCGGACCGACCGTTTCTCTTTCTCATTCGGGATAAACGAACTGGAACCATTCTGTTTCTCGGACGGATGATGCGTCCACCACCGTAGCCCATTCAGTGCTGCGGGGTGCAGACAAAGCAGGGTGGAGTCTGACCGACGGGGCATGGGGCCGATTGGCACACACCGAGCGGACCGCCCGGAAGCTGGCACTGCGCACCGATTTGAACGCAGGCGGTGGGTGGAGTGGATTCGATTGCGTCGGGCAGGTTACAGGCGGAAAGCAGCAGGACGATAAGGGACAGTATCAACATCTTCCCGCCTTGGACGTGTGATGCAAATGACATTGCCCGGCGGCCAGCGCGCTGTTTGGCCCTCACCTCCGTTCATCCTGAGCCCTTCGACAAGCTCAGGACAGGCGGAGCGTCAGCGAAGTCGAAGGACGCACTGGCCACCTGACCGAACCGTCTACTCCCCGCCCTTTGGTCCGTAAAAAACCGCCCACAGCATCAAACCGTCAGTACAGGCTTCAAAGCGATGTTCGGCCTGGGCCGGGACAAACAGCATATCGCCGGTCTGGAACGGGTGGCGTTCGTCATCGACGATGAGCGTCCCGCTGCCGTTCATGGGAATATACAGTTCGTCTTGGTCGTGAGGCTCCTGGTCGTCCGGGTCGGGCGGGCGGTAGATCAGCGTAAACATCGAGCCGTGCGCCAGCCCGAGACCAAACGGGCGTGGTCCGTGGGTGCCGATCTTGGCGACCGTCTCCTGGTAGTCGGACACGAGCCCTTTGCTTTCACTCATGGTGTTCCGCCGTATTCGAGGGTCTTCGAATGGATCACGATCAGACCTCTATCGTGGCCAGACCCGCGGATTCTTTGCAGCATCATGCCCGAGGGGAGTACCGTCGGGTACTGGGCTGAGGTCTTGTGGTGGGGCGTGGTGACGAAATTTATGGGTACATCGTCGCCACCATAGCGTACGGTCACTCCGCTGCGCGGCCGCGTGTGGGAAAGGTTCCCGCCGGCCCCGTGCAGACTGGCTAAATGATGCACCACCACATCGCCCGGCTGGGGCGCGAAGGTGATGGTGTCAAAATCGTCTTCGTGTCCGTCGATGAGTGGAATGTCGACTCCTTCGTCATCGTCCGCATGGGCATTGCTGATGAAGAAATTGACCTTATAAATCTTGCCCGACTTGTGAACGCCCTTCAGATAGTGAACCAGGCCCATGTCTGCGCTCTCGGCATACGCCGGCACACGTACGCCGCAGACCTGGGTGCCTTGGATATTGTCATAGCCCAGGTCCTGGTGCCACGAGGTTTTCTCCAGGGTGAGGGGTGGTTTGACCAGGACTTGGTCATCGTACAGAAAAACTTTCTGCGACCGCATCAGCGTGGCCGCAATTTCCGGCAGAGGAGAATGCATCGCCACATCGCGCAGGACATCGCTGACCTGCCATGAACCGGTGATGGAGAGATAATGGCCCCGCTTCTCCGGTTCCGGCTGAATATCGTCTTCAAGCAGCACCGTACCGGCTAATTGCCGGGGCGAGCCCCATTCGCTCTGACCCTCCACCCACTTGTCGCGAGCCTGAAAACCGGAGACGGCTTCAGGAGCATTGGCGGCCAGCCCAAGATTCGTAAAATCCACCGCCTGTCCCCGAGGCTTTTTGACCAATTCATCAATACCGCGAGCGAGGTAGTTGGCCCACTTCGGATCGAGAATACCGGGCAGCCAGACAACGCCGTCCTCTTCGTAGGTCCGCATCTCTTCCTCAGTGATGGGCCGCCGCAGATGGGTCTTCATCAGCATACTCATTCGGCACTGAGATTCGCCCGCGCCTGGTCCAACATGCTGAGTACGCGTTCCGGGGTCAGCGGCACTTCATTGACCCGCACCCCAAACGGTGACAGCGCGTCGGCCACGGCATTGGCAATCGCCGCGGGCGGGGCAATCGCCCCCCCCTCACCCATGCCCTTGATGCCGTTGAGCGTATACGGCGACGGCGTTTCAATATGTCCAATTTCTACGTGGGGCACATCCGCGGCAGAGGGAATCAGGTAGTCCATAAATGTTCCGGTCAGGAATTGGCCAGTGTCATCGTATAAAGCGTGCTCGTACAGAGCGGACCCTATTCCCTGGGCTACCCCCCCCTGAATCTGGCCATTCACAATAGTGGGGTTGATAATCGTACCGCAGTCTTCAACCACAATATAGCGTAAAAGCTGAACCTGGCCGGTTTCAATATCGACCTCAACCGCAGCCACATGGGTTGCGTTGGAGTGCGTGATCGGCGGCGGTTCGTAGGCCACGCTGGCGTCAAGCCCTGGTTCTTCGTCGGGCGGCAGGCCCGTCGGTTGAGCGATAATCCGATGCGCCAGCTCGGGGATGGAAAGCAGGCGGACCCCGCCGGTTTTGCGTCGAACAGCGCCTTGGGCAAGTTCAAGGTCGGCCGCGGGCACTTCGGTCAGGCGCGAGGCAATACGCAGCAACTTATCGCGCAGCTTTTGCGCCGCCGAAGTCACGGCCCCTCCGCCCGTCACTGCACTCCGACTGGCCCAGGTCCCCCACCCGCGCGGGGTGGCCTGCGTGTCGCCTTGAACAACCGCGACGTCTTCGAGCGCAACGCCAAGCGTGTCGGCTATCAGTTGGGCATAGACGGTGTGGTGGCCCTGGCCGTGCGAGTGCGTCCCAACAAAGACCGTCACCTTGCCTGACTCATCAATGCGCAGTGTCGCTGCCTCATAGCCACCGATCTTGACGCCAAAGGAATCAAACACGGCCGAATTGTGGGCCGTGCCTTCCACATACGAGCCTATCCCTACCCCAAGATAACGACCGTTCCCGCGGGCTTTTTGCTGCTCGGCCCGAAAAGCGTCATAGCCGAGGATATCCAGAGCCTGTTGTAATGAGGCTTGATGGCTGCCACTCTCAATCTCCGCACCCAGAAGCGTCATATACGGATGCTCGTCCTGTGGGATCATATTCCACAGCCGGATCTCTGCCGGATCAAGGCCGAGCTTTTGGGCGCCCATGTCCAGGAGGCGTTCCATCGTCAAAGCCGCAATCGGAATACCCACGCCTCGGTATACCCCAATGGAGGCTTTGTTGGTGGCGACCGTGCAGGTTTCAAACCCAAAGGCCGGAATTTTATAGGGACCCGTTATGGTTCCGGCCGCATGTTTTGGCTCAAAGGCCGAACTCCAGGGATAGGACGAATAGCCGCCCGCATCGCTCAGGAAGCGGGCCTTGAGGCCCAGCACGCTGCCGTCGCTCTTGAGAGCCAATTCCGCATTGACAATCTGATGCTTGGCCTGGAGAGAGGCTGACAAGTGCTCACGTCGGTCTTCGATCCATTTGACCGGTTTGCGGAGCGCTCTGGCTAGATAGGTTACCACCACCTCTTCAGGAAAGGGATGCGCTTTGAGGCCAAAGCCCCCGCCCACATCCGGAGAAATGACCCGGATGCGATGCTCCGCCAAGTCCAGCAGCGTGGCCAAACTGGCCCGCAGGGTATGCGGCACTTGGGTGGAAGACCAGACAGTGAGTGCCTCCGTTGCCACGTCAAACTGGGCCACACAGCCCCGCGTTTCCATGGGCGAGGCCATGTGACGACCCGTCACAAAACGTTCGGACACGATACAGTCGGCCTCTTGAAACGCCTTGCCCACCTCACCGATCTGGGCTTCGAGTCGCTCCATGACATTGTCACCCCACTCTTCGTGGACCAGAGGGGCATCTGCGAGCAGCGCGCTTTCCATATCAGCCACAGCTTCAAGCGGCTCGTAGTCAACTTCGACAAGATCGGCAGCGTCCTCGGCGGTGTAGCGATCCGTCGCCACAACGGCCGCAACCAGATCACCCACAAAACGGACCTTGTCAGGCGTGAGGACGTGCCAGTTACACGATTTGTGAAAAGGGACCTTCTGCGTGTCAAACTCGACCCGAAGCGGCTTGATCGTCTCCAGAATGTCCTGTCCGGTCAGGACACACGTGACGCCAGGCGGGGCCAGCGCAGCCCGGACATCGATATGCGCAATTGTGGCGTGGGCGTAAGGACTGCGGACAAAGGCGACCGCCAGCATATCGGGTAATACGAGGTCATCAACGTATTGGGTTTTCCCCAGTAAGACGCGCGGATCTTCGACCCGGCGTACATGTGCGCCCAGCATTTTCCCGGTTCCCTCACGACTCATGGATGACCCTCCGGTCGAAGACATGCTGCTGTCGTTCGTTATCAGGCTGCGGCTTTACGCTGTTCAATCCAGCCCAACACCCGTTCTGGAGTGAGAGGAATGGCATTCACCCGAACCTCAAACGGCGCCAGCGCATCGGCAACCGCATTCGCTATCGCTGCCGGGGGAGCGATAGCCCCACCCTCTCCAACGCCTTTGATGCCGTGGGGCGTATGCGGAGAGGGGCTTTCAATGTGACCGATCTCCACCTGCGGCACATCAATAGCGGTTGGGATAAGATAATCCATCAACGTCCCCGTTAAAAACTGGCCGTTCTCATCGTACAGAGCATGCTCGTACAGCGCTGAGCCGATTCCCTGTGCCACGCCGCCCTGAATCTGACCATCCACGACTGTGGGGTTGATGATCGTGCCGCAGTCTTCAACCACAATATAGCGCAGCAGGGTTACCTTGCCGGTGTCGCTGTCCACTTCGACCAGGGCAATATGGGTTGCGTTGGCATGCGTAGACGGCGGGGGTTCATAGTGGGCCGTGGCGTCCAGACCGGGCTCTTCGTCCTGCGGGAGACTGCCGGCCTGCACCAGCACCCGATGGGCAAGCTCCTTGATGGGCAAAAGAGGAAATGTGTCCCGCATCTCATCGCTAGTGGAGGACACGTTTCCTCTTTTCGGCGGGGTGGCATCCGCTTTGCGCCGGATCATCCCCGCGGCCAGCTCCAGATCGTCGTCCGGCACCTCGGTCATACGCGAGGCGATACGCAATATCTTGTTGCGCAGTTTTTGGGACGCCCTGGAGATCGCCCCCCCTCCGGTGACGGCACTTCGACTGCCCCAGGTGCCCATGCCGTAGGGGACGGCGTTCGTATCGCCCTCGATGATTTTAACATCAGCAAACGGAACGCCAAGCTCGTCGGCCGTAACCTGGGCCAGGGTTGTTTCGTGACTTTGCCCGTGGGAGTGGGTCCCGACCAGCACGGTGACCTTGCCCGCGACATCCATCCGCACGGTTGCCGATTCATAGCCGCCCAGATGCAGGCCCATAGAGGCAAAGGCTGCTGAGCTCGGCGCTGTGCCTTCCAAGTAACAACCGATACCGATGCCCAAGTAGCGGCCCTGGGCTCGGGCTCGCTGCTGTTCGGCTCTGCACTCCTGGTAGCCCAGGATGTCCAGTGCTTTCTGGAGGGATTCGCGATGGCTGCCGCTCTCGACTTCCGCCCCGATAATGGTGGTATACGGATGCTCTTCTTTTCGGATCATATTCCGCAGCCGAATCTCGGCCGGGTCGAGTCCCAGTTTGTGGGCTGCCAGATCCATGAGTCGCTCCATAGTCAGCACCCCAATGGGCAGCCCCACTCCGCGATACACTCCAATCGTGGTCTTGTTGGTGGCAACCGATACGGCCTCGAAGCCGAAGGCCGGGGTCTTATACGGTCCGGGCATGCTGGAAGCGGCGTGGCCGGCCTCAAACGCAGACCCCCAGGGGTATTCGGAATACGCGCCCACATCGCCGATAAACCGGCCTCTGATACCGAGGATGGTTCCGTCCTGCCGGACCGCAAGTTCAGCCTGGGCGACTTGTTGTTTGGCGTGGAGCGAGGCAGACAGATTTTCGCGGCGGTCTTCAATCCATTTGACCGGTCGGCCGAGACGGTGCGCGAGGTAGGCAGCTACGGCCTCCTCGGGAAAGAGATGCGCCTTTTGTCCGAACCCACCACCAACGTCTGGGGCCACCACGCGGATATGGTGTTCAGGGAAATCCAGTACCAGGGCAATATGTGAGCGGAGCACATGCGGCACCTGCGTGGACGACCACACCGTCAGCGTATCTGTCGCAGGCTCAAAAGACGCCACACAGCCCCGCGTCTCCATGGGCAGGGCCATATGCCGGCCGGTAGTGAGGCGTTCCGAAACAACGCAATCAGCTTCCTGAAAGGCGTTGGCCACGTCACCAATCTCGGCCTGGAGTGTTTGCATGACGTTATCGCCCCACTCTTCGTGCACGAGCGGAGCGTCCGCCGCGAGGGCCTGTTCGACATCGGGCACGGGCGCAAGCGGCTCGTACTCCACGTCGACCGAACCGGCCGCGTCTTCTGCCGTATAGCGATCAGCGGCCACCACAACCGCCACGGCCTCGCCCACAAAGCGCACTTTGTCCTGGGCCAACACGGGCCAATCGCAGGGCTTATGCGTGGGGGCCTTGGCTGGCTCGTATTCGACTCGGAGCGGCTTAATGGCCTCGGCGAGGTCGGCTCCGGTTAACACAAGCTGGACGCCAGATTGATTCCGGGCTGCGTCCACGTCAATAGATACAATCCGCGCGTGCGCATACGGGCTGCGGACAAAGGCGAGCGCGACCGAGTTGGGCAGATCGAGATCGTCCACATACTGCGATTTGCCCAATAAAACACGCGGGTCTTCTACTCGACGCACCTGCGCGCCGACCATCTTACCGGAAAGAGGAAACGTGTCCCGCATCTCATCGTTATGGGAGGCTGCCATAGTCCTGTCCTAGGATGGAGACTGTTCCGCAACAGCCTGAACGGCTTTGACGATGTTCGCGTAGCCGGTACAGCGACATAGATTGCCGGACAGTCCGTGCCGAATTTCTTCTTCGCTCGGCTGCGGGTTCTTGTCGAGGAGGTCCACCGCACTCATGAGAAACCCAGACGTACAGAAACCGCATTGAAGCGCATGGTTATCCCAAAAGGCTTGCTGTAGCGGGTGCATTTCATCCCCATTAGCGAGCCCCTCAAGCGTTTGGAGTTCCGCCCCATCGGCCTGAACGGCAAAGAGCAAACACGACCGCACACTTTCGCCGTCCATAATGATGGTGCACGCGCCGCACACCCCGTGCTCGCAGCCGAGATGGGTAGCGGTCAGACCCAGGTCGTGACGGATGAAGTCGGCCAGGAGCCGGCGTACCGGCACTTCATGTTCGTACTCGTGACCGTTGACGCGGACGCGGATGGTCTGGCGCTCGGTGAATTGTGTTGCTGCCATATCCCTTCCCCCTGTTCTTTTGCCCCCCGCCCCCTGGTCGGACAACCCCCTGGGATGGGGGGTGCGGCCTTATTTGCCCCAGGCTTCTTTCAGTGCGCGTTGTGTCAGGACCTTGACCATTCTGCGTCGATAGTCGGCAGAACCGTGGACATCCCCTGACGGATCGACTGCGGCCGCGGCTTTTTCCGCGGCCGCAGTCAGAACCGTGGTATCGCCCTGACTCCCGACGACGATTGGTTCCACATCGGCAATATGGAGGGGCGTGGAATGCGCGCCCCCAACAGCCAGTGAGGCCGCCGAGCAGGTGTCGCTATCGTCCAGCGTCAACTGACACGCGAGGGCGACGATGGCGAAATCGCCCGGTCGGCGGCACAGCTCCTGGAATCCCCAGACCGCGCCCGCAGGAGCGACCGGGAAACGAACCTCACACAGAATTTCAGTTGGCTCAATCGCGGTCATGAGTGGGGCGAGAAAAAATTCTCGCGCCGCAATCGTCCGGGAGTTGTCCGTCGACCGCAGCACAAGCTGGGCGTCCAAGGCCGCGGCAACTAAGGGCCATTCCGCGGCAGGATCGGCATGGACCAAGCTACCCCCAATAGTTCCCCGGTTCCGTATCGCCAGGTGGCCGACCTCGGCCGCGGCCCGACACAGTATGGGCTGGGCGGTCTGAACCTCATCGGACACTTCGATCTGTCTATGCCGTGTCATTGCGCCAATGCACAGGGTGTCGTTGTCCCGCTTGATATAGGCGAGATCATCCAGGCGATTCAGATCGACAAGAGACTCAACCGAGGCCATGCGCAGGTTGAGCAGCGGCACAAAACTCTGCCCACCGGCCAGTACTTTGGCCTCATCACCACCCGCCTGAAGCAAAGCCAGAGCTTCGTCAACAGAGCCGGGGCGCGCATATTTGAATGGTGCTGGTTTCATACCCTCCAGCTAGCAGGTTTCAGGTATCAGAGCAAACAAAAAGAAGAACGGCTGATCGTCGGGAGCGAGAGATTCTTGCATCATGATGCAACTTGATGCAACTTGACGCACAGGCAATGCAGGATATTGCCGTGGGAGCAGCCGTTCTCGGAACCGGAGGCGGCGGCGACCCGACACTGGGCCGGCTCATGGCGCAACAGGCCGTTGCCCAACACGGCCCGATTTCGCTGCTTTCGCTTGATGAATTCGCGGATGAGGAGTGGGTTATTCCCACAATGATGGGTGCGCCCAATGAGGTTGAGGAAGAGTAACAATGAAAATATGTGCCGCTGTCCTGAAATCGTCCCTTCTTGTTATCTTCGTGGTCACCTTATGCATGCTTTTCCCGGCTCCTATCTATCCCATAGGGATTGGTACTGGAGTTGGAGGGCTGGGGACGGGGAGGCCGGGCGCAGATGACGAAAGCTCGCGCTTCCCCATAAAGGTCAGGCTGGAAGGATTCCTCCAGTACATGCCGGCAGTCAGCCAGCGACCTGAGCTCGATGTCGTTACCTTGGGGATTGCACGCTATGGCGAGCAGTATCCGTTTGTTGTCGTCGCCATTGAAGCCGTGGACTTACCACGGCTCACTCCCCGCCAGTTACTCAAAATTGTGAAAAAGTGGCAACTCAATTTCGATATCGTTGGCCCCGAGGACTTGCTGTCTGAAGTCGCCCAGGCTCTCCCTGGAACTCCGTTAACCATTGTGGGCTTCCTAACTCCGCGCCAGCGAAGATTTCAGCTCTGGAGTGTCGAGGGGTTTGGGTTTGATATGCCTGACAGCGAGACGCAAGCCGAATTACTGCTTAAGAAGGAAGCTGCGTCACCACCTATTGAAGGCGTCGAGGAAAGTGACTAGGACGACCAAGAGGGGCTTCCCTGCTCGACGAGAGTGCTTCGTCTTCGACTTTATAAACACCCCGTCGGAAATGTCCATTTTAGGCAAATGGATAGAAAAAATCCCCCGGAATTAAAGTTTTTGACTATAGTCAATCATAGGCCTTTCTTCTCTCTCTTTCTCCACTGGCCACATCTCCTCACCTATGGTGACAAAACCTGATAGCTTTCCCCAGCGCCGGATTCATCGTATAGCTAGGGCAAGCCCGAATTATCAGCAACGCAAGACTCCACATTTAGGGTAAGCAGAAGGGATTGCTATGCGTATTGCCGTTGATGTTGGTGGCACGTTTACGGACGTGATCCTTCTGGACGAGGAGACCCAGGCGCTGCGCCTGGAGAAGGTCGAGACCACGCCGCACAATCCGGCCAGCGGTGTCCTGCAAGGATTTCATAAAGCAGAGGCAAGGCCCAGTGCGATCGACTATTTCGTGCATGGCACCACCCTGGGACTCAATGCCTTGCTGACCCGCACGGCCGCCCGGGTGGCTATTCTGACCACCAAGGGATTCCGCGACGTGTATGAACTGGGCCGCACGGCCCGCGACCCCATGTATGACCTCACCTACCGGAAACCCAGACCGCTCGTGCCCCGCTCTCTCGTCTTTGAGGTAACCGAGCGCCTGGACTATCAGGGCAATGTGCTGACCGCCTTTGACGAGCAGGAAGCCAGAGCGGTGGCCCGTAAACTGCGCGAACACCGTGTCGAAGCGGTGGCGGTGTGTTTTCTGCATAGCTACGCCAACCCCCAACACGAGCTGGCCGCGCAGGCCGTCTTGCAACAGGAATGCCCGACCCTCTTCGTGACGCTGTCGCATCAGCTCAGCCGTGAATATCGGGAGTACGAACGGACCAGTACCACCGTCATTGATGCCGGCATTAAACCGATCATGCGTAGCTATCTGGAGCAACTCAACGGCGAGTTACGGGCCGGTGGCTTTGCCGGCCACTTCCTGCTGACGCGCTCGGGCGGCGGGGCCATGACCGTGGCCTCAGCAAAAGAACAGCCGGTGCATTTGGTACTGTCCGGGCCGGCAGGTGGCGTGATCGGCGCAAGCGCGCTGAGTGCGCTCGTTGGGGCGCAGAATCTGATCACGCTGGACATGGGTGGGACGAGCCTGGACGCCTCACTCATTGTTGACGGTCATGCACAGGTTGATAACGATGCCGCGTTTGAGCATTTTCCGATCTCTCTCCCCATTCTCGATATTAAGACGATTGGCGCCGGCGGCGGGAGCATCGGCTGGATAGACGAGGGCGGACATCTGCAGATGGGGCCACACAGCGCCGGGTCCGTACCGGGACCGGCCTGCTATGCCAAGGGCGGTCGGCAACCGACCTTTACCGACGCCGCCCTGCTGGCCGGCTATCTTGATCCCGCCAATTTTCTTGGGGGTGAAATCGACCTTGATCCAGAGCCGGCCCGCCGAGCACTCCAAGAGCAGCTCGCCACTCCGCTGGGTCTCTCCGTCCCACAGGTAGCAGCTGGCATGTTACGCATGAGTGAGGCAAAAATTACGGGCGCGATCCGTGAGATCTCAATTGAGCGCGGCTTTCACCCCGGAGATTTCGCCCTGTTCGCCTTTGGCGGCGGCGGTGGTTTTGTGGCAGCCGGCGTGGCTCGGGAACTCGGGCTGCCGCGCGTGATCATTCCACCCGGTCCGGCAAATTTCTCTGCCCTGGGGATGCTGATGGTCGACGTGGTCCACGACTTTTCCCAGACCCTGGTCACCGACCTCCACACGGCAGACCTGGCGACCGTTCGTGCGGCCTATGTACTCCTGGCCCGACAGGGGACGCGGGCCCTTGAACAAGACGGCTTCAGCCCCGCCGACCAGCGCCTGGTCCGCTCGGCAGAGCTCCGCTATCACGGCCAGGAGCACACGGTGAATATTACGCTCCCTGGGCACGAAATCACCGCTGGTGACCTCAGCCGGATGACCACCTCGTTCAACGAATCCCACCGTATTCAGTACGGCCATAGTATGGACGATCCGATTGAACTGGTGACGCTACGTGTGCGTGCGGTCGGGCTGCTCCCGCGCCCGCGCCTGCCTAAAATCGCCTCCGGTATAGGGAGTGTCGAAGCCGCGCGTAAGGGGGAACGACCGGTCTACCGGCCCGGTCTCAATCAACGCGAGCACCACGTCGGTTACGTCGTGTATGATCGCCTTAAACTGCGCCGGGCGGATCAGATTGCCGGTCCGGCCATCATCGAGGAGCCGACGTCAACCACGATCCTCCATGCCGGTGATGCGCTGACGGTTGGGGAGTATGGCGAGTTGGTGATGACTATTGGGGAGTTGTCTTAAGACGGACAGGAGAACGCTATGCAGACAGTCGATCCCATTACGGTTGAAGTGATCCACAATTATTTACTGTCCGCGGCCCGGGAGATGAACCGCAACCTGATGCGCACGGCGTATAACACGATTGTGTATGAGGTACGGGATTTTGGACTGGGGCTGTATGACCGTCACTGCCGCTTGCTGGCGGAAGCGCCGGGGCTGGCAATTTTTACTCGAGCGAACGATTACGCGCTCAGAAAAATCGTTGAGTTTCTGGGTGAGGATAATATTCATCCGGGCGACGTGATTTTGCTCAATTATCCGTTCTGGAGTTCGACCCATACCCTTGATGTGACGGCTTCATCTCCGATTTTCCATGAGGATCAATTGGTCGGTTTTACCGCGGTCAAAATCCACTGGCTGGACCTGGACCAGAAAGATGCCGGCTATTGTCTCGATACGACTGACATGCACCAGGAGGGCTTATTTTTTCCGTGCTCGAAAATCTACAAACGTGGGGTCTTGAATAGAGAACTCGAAGATATCATCCGCTTTAACTGCCGCATGCCCGAGCGTGTCCTGGGCGATATGAATGCCCAGATCTCTTCGTGTCGGACGGGGGAACGGCGGGTTCAAGAACTGGTCAAGAAGTTTGGTCTTGAAACCTTTACCCAGGCAACAGCACAGATCCTTGACCACGGAGAACGGCTGGCGCGGGCCCGCCTGGCCGCCCTGCCCAGAGGCAGTTGGTCGGCTGAAGACTGGGTGGATGATGACGGGATCGATAAAGATACCATGCTCAAAATAAAGGCAACCGTGACCATCTCAGAGGACGAGTTACTGGTTGATTTCAGCGGCTCTTCAGCCGCGGTCAAAGGCCCGGTGAATATTCCCATCGGGCTTACCATGGGCGTGGGAGCGCTCATCTTCAAAGCGATTACAACACCAGATACACCGGCCAACGACGGCAACTTCCGTCCGCTGCGGGTTGAGGCTCCGCCGGGCAGCCTGATGCACGCGGTCCCGCCGGCGGCAACGTTTACCCTGTGGCCGGGCGTCCTGGCGACCGAGGTCGTCACCAAGGCGCTCGCCCAAGGCATCCCGGATGTTGTTCCGGCCTGTTCGGGGGGGGACCTGTGCTCCATGATGGGCGTCGGCACCCACCCGCGCACGGGGAAAATCTGGCTTGAAAGCACGAACGAAGGGGTCGGCTTTGGCGGCCACGCGGGCGGCGATGGGGAACACGGCATTATGCATTTGACCGAACCGGGCTGCCAGAACGTTCCTATTGAAGTCATGGAAACGAAAGCGCCCTTATTGATCGAACGGTACGGTTTGCGTCAGGACTCGGGCGGCGTAGGCGAACATCCGGGCGGACTAGGGGTGAGCCGAGCGTATCGATTCCTGGCTGAGGCGTCGGCGCTGACGCTCATCAAAAAGACGAAAACCCGACCCTGGGGTATGGCAGGCGGTCATCCGGGAGAAAATTGTCACGTGATTCTTCGCCCCGGAACAGACCAAGAGCAAACGACGGGGATGGTCTATGAAGCCATGGCTCCGGGTGAGGTTTTGGTCAACTGTTCCGGCGGGGGCGGGGGCTGGGGGAATCCGCTGAAGCGCGATCCGGAAAAGGTACTCAATGATGTGAGGAATGAATATATTTCGCTGACGAGCGCCGAGCGAGATTATGGCGTCGTTCTTGATCCGGACACATTGACGATAGAGGCAGCGGCAACCGAGGCATTACGGCACGAGAAGAAGACCGGTATTGAGACGACGTGACACCAGGACCGTCGCGAGGTTCTTTTAGCCGTCTTCAGACGGCTTTTCCAAGCGGCGACGGCGGGCGGTCAGGAGCGACTCAAACGCTGCCCTGATCTCAGGGTTTTCGATAGGTGGAGTGGGGACAGCACGAAACTGCGGCAGGGCCCGTTGCGGGGGGGAGGTTGTCACGGCGTCCTCCTGTCGTAGTGGCCCTCGTCCAAAATAGATGTGCTGAATCACCTCGGCGCCAATGTGGTGATTCAGCCGACGGCGGATACGCTCCTTCACAAACTGTAGCTCCTGCATCAGGGCGGGATGAAAGACTGTCACAAAAAGTTTTCCATTCCGGAACCTGGTCGGCTGTGCCTTTTTTGCATTGGCCGGCCCGACCACTTCAGGCCACACTTCCCAGGCTCGATACACGCGCAGTTTTTCAGGCTCGGCGCTGTCGGGAAAAACGGTGCGTAAGACCCCGGCAACGGAATTCCAGGGCGAATTCTTGGTTTGACTGCCCATCTCTGCGTCAGGATAGAGGAAAACCCGCGAAAACAGAAGAGATTTTGCAACCTACAAAGTCTTGCGTCCTCAGAAATAGACAAAGCGCTAGGAAAAAACTGGCAACACGCGGCGAGCTGGTTACTAGAAGAAGAATTAAAAGAAGTGAGCGACCAACAACTTTATGAACAAGCAATTCTGGATTTAGGAGAAATAAATTCAGCAGACGTGTTTTTGTTGTTCGACACTCCTTCCACGTCTGGCGGAAAATGGGTAGAATTAGGCTATGCCCTACGCTCCAATAAGACAATTATCTATTGGCGAATGCCGAACGAGCACTCCGCACGATTGCAGACCAGTGAAGGAATGATTCAATTGCCGCATAACTCACAGCAATGGAATCCGTTTCTTTGTCTGTATCCTGAAATAACGACAGTATATAATTTCGCACAACTGATTACAGCATTCATAGATTCCACATTCAGCACTTCGACTGCTTCCCGCTGTCGGTTCATGGAACCGAAATAAATATGCGAAGCAGTATGCCAAGAAATAAATCTCCGCCTAAGAGAGAATAAAAATGGCTATTTTATTATTACTTATACTCTTTGTTTTGTTAGGACTGGTTTTTCCTGGGTTATTTGCTGTATTTTTTGGTGTGCTCTCGCTTTCTGTCATGAATCTCATGACTAGCGAAATTGTAATAGTGATAATTCTTCTTGTCGTGTGTATGTTATTAGAACAAGCGTCTGTAAAACTAAAAAATAAAAAATAAAAAATAAAGGAGGACCATAAGCATGACTAAGAAAAGCCCGCATGACGGTTCAACGCTTGAAAGTTTGCTCCGAAAAGACAAAAGCTATGAAGACTCGAAAAACCAGGCAATTAAGGCCGTCCTTGCCCATGAGAGTAAGAAAGAGTTGCTAGACCAACTGAACAAGCTACGCAATATCTCAGAAGATTATTATTCTGATTTCCAATGTCCGCCCGATCAAGCTTTTGAAGAAGCAGAAGAATTTGTTCGTTTCTTGCCCATTCCTGATATCCCACTTCCTAAAATTTATGTGTCCGATGCTGGGGATATAGATTTTTTGTGGAAACGGAAAGATGGCAGCCTCCATATTGATCTCGGATTCTATGGAGACGGAACGTATTCCTACTACGCAACCAACTTTAACGAGCAGGAGTTCATGGACGATGCCGCCAAAGTCTGTGAAGGATTGCCTGATAGTCTCATAAAGATGCTCACCGTCTAAAAATGTATCTTCCTAAACAAAATTATCAGCACCAAGAAACAGTTTATAAAAATACACGTGATAAACTTTATTACGGATATTTTTCTGAGCAAGGTACTGGTAAATCTAAAATGGCCGTAGATTGTTTTGGTCATTTGTTTACAAACAAAAAAATAAATTTTGTGCTATTGTTCTCTATAAACGGTGTACATCGTGCATGGAAAGAGATAGAAATACCAAAATTCTTAAACATAGATAAAAAAGACTATCGGGTCTTTTTATGGCCCAACGGGTATAAAAGTAAATCCCGCCAGCAACAAATGAAGTTTTAACGCACTGTACACAGTGCGTTAAAACGAGAAAAATTAACGATTGTTATTGTCAACATAGAGAGTATGTCGAGGTCCTCCGGTCTCGATAACTTATTGGCTATGTTGGAATTGCCCTTATTTCGGAAATAGAACGCGTATGGCCGAGGCAGAGGAGGGAGCCGAGGCAGAGGAGGGAGCCGTGGCAGAACAATCCAGACGACCCGTGGCCCGGAAAAGCGCAGGTCTGATGATTCAGCGATATTTCACCCAGCCGAACGTCGATTCGTTCGATGCGGTTGAATGGGAGAAGCGCAGTGCCGTGATATCGGGCGAAAACGGAGAGGTGGTTTTTGCACAACGCGATGTAGATATCCCGAAATCCTGGTCTCAGCTTGCGACCAACGTTGTGGTCTCAAAATATTTTCGCGGTCCGCTCGGGACCCCACAGCGCGAGTCCAGCGTCCGCCAGATGATCGGGCGGGTGGTCAACACGATTACCACCTGGGGGAAGCAGGGCAATTATTTTGCCAGTGCAGACGACGCGCGGGCTTTTTCAGACGAATTAACCCATCTACTTGTCCAGCAAAAATTGGCCTTCAATAGTCCGGTCTGGTTCAACGTCGGCGTCGAGCCCCACCCACAATGTTCGGCCTGTTTTATTCTTTCGGTCAACGACACGATGGACTCCATCCTGGATTGGTATCGCAGGGAAGGAGTGATTTTTAAGGGCGGCTCAGGGGCGGGGGTCAATCTCTCCGCGATCCGCTCGTCAAAAGAGCAGTTAGGTGGCGGTGGAACGGCGTCGGGACCGGTTTCTTTTATGCGGGCCGCAGATGCCTCTGCCGGGGTTATCAAGTCCGGCGGGAAAACGCGCCGGGCCGCAAAAATGGTGGTCCTCAACGCTGACCACCCGGACATCGTCGAGTTTATTCAGTGTAAAGCCGAAGAAGAGAAAAAAGCCTGGACCTTGATTGAAGCCGGTTATGACAGCTCCATCGACGGCGATGCGTATAGCTCTATTTTCTTCCAGAATGCCAACAACTCAGTCCGAGCGACTGATGGCTTTATGCAGGCCGTGGTGAAGAACACCGAGTGGCAGACGCATTTTGTCCTGACCGGTGATCCGTGCACGTCTTATCAGGCACGCGATCTTATGCACCTGATCGCCACCGCAACACATCATTGCGGCGATCCGGGCATGCAGTTCGACACCACCATTAATGACTGGCACACCTGTCCGAATACCGGTCGGATTAACGCCTCGAACCCCTGTTCGGAGTATATGCACCTTGATGATAGCGCCTGCAATTTGGCGTCTCTCAATCTGCTCAAATTCCTCAAAGACGACGGGAGCTTTGACACCGCCGCGTTTAAGCACGCCGTTGATATCAGCATTACGGCGCAGGATATTATCGTCGATAATTCAAGCTATCCGACGGAAGAAATCACAGCCAATGCCAAGGCGTTTCGTGAACTCGGCCTCGGCTATGCCAACCTCGGCGCCCTCCTCATGTCCCTCGGCTTACCCTATGACTCAGAAGCCGGACGGCAGTATGCCGGAGCGGTCACGGCCCTGATGACGGGCCAAGCCTATCTTCAGTCGGCTCGCCTGGCAGAGGAGATCGGACCATTTTCCGGGTATGCGAAAAACAGCAAGCCCATGCTGAAAGTGATCGACAAGCACCGTTCCTATGCGCATAAACTGGACCCCGCCCTCGTTCCGCTTGATCTGTTGTCAGACGCGCGCAAGGTCTGGGATGAAGCCTTGTTACTGGGACAAGCCGTAGGCTATCGCAACTCACAAGCCAGCGTGTTAGCGCCGACTGGCACTATCGCTTTCATGATGGACTGCGACACCACCGGCGTTGAACCTGATATCGCCCTGGTCAAATACAAACGCTTGGTCGGTGGCGGCATACTCAAGATCGTAAACAATACGGTCCCCCGCTCCCTCAAACGGCTCGGTTACGACAGCAAAGAAATCCAGTCCATTGTTGAATACATCGACGAGCACGAAACGATCGAGGGCTCTCCTTATTTACGAGACGAACACCTCAGCGTGTTTGACTGTGCGTTTAAGCCGGCGAATGGGAGTCGGGCGATTCATCATTTAGGCCATTTACGCATGATGGGCGCGGTCCAGCCCTTTATTTCCGGGGCAATCTCAAAAACGATCAATATGCCCAACGATGCCATAGTCGAAGACATCACCCATGCCTATATCGAGGCGTGGAAGCTCGGACTGAAAGCCGTCGCTATCTATCGGGATGGCTGCAAACGGGTTCAGCCACTGGGCACGCAGAAGCAGTCTCAGCAAGCGGGACAGCAAGCCGACCAGACCGCCGTTCCTGCTGAGCCCAAACCGGTTCGCAGGCATTTGCCAGAAGACCGGAGTGCGATTTGTCATAAGTTCGAAATTGCCGGGCATGAAGGCTATATTCATATTGGCTTTTATGAGGACGGGACGCCGGGTGAAATGTTCATCCGTATGGCAAAAGAAGGCAGCACGATCTCGGGCTTAATGGACACGATTGCCACCCTGACCTCGGTCTCATTGCAGTACGGTGTTCCGCTCGAAGCCCTGGTCTCCAAATTTAGCCACGTCCGATTTGAACCGTCAGGCTTCACGCGGAATCCCGATATTCCGTTTGCGAAATCTTTAACAGATTATATTTTTCGCTTTCTGGGTACCCGATTCTTGTCCACCGAGCAGAAGCAAGACGCCGGATTGGCCGAAATGGAGCCGGAAGCCCTCCAGAACGGGGCTCATATTTCTGAGCCTGTTGCGTCGATGGAACACACCGAAGAGACCACACACGCTGCGATTGATGAACCTATACAGCAACCACCGGTTGACACCGCCTATACCCGCCCAACCTGGCAGACCCAAGCCGATGCGCCAAGTTGTGCGGACTGTGGCTCAATCATGATCCGAAACGGCTCATGCTATAAGTGCTTGGATTGTGGTTCAACAAGTGGCTGTTCGTAGACTGTGTCCAGCGGGGGAGAGAATCTGCTGTGGGGAAAGGGAGGCAGGGGGCAGTATAAGAGGCGCGGGAATTGATCGATTTTTTGAGGACGACTCCAATGAGCGTGGGGAGATTCAATCGGAGTCTATGAGGGTCATAGCCCCACTCATAGCCCGGGCCTGCCCCCCACCATGCATCAATTACTCAGCGTAACCGGCATCGGGATAGGATAGGCATACGATATGCCGTAAATCAGATGCGGACCCGTAGACTTTGCTATTTTCAGTTCTTTGAGCTTGGTCCGCGGGGAGGCATGTAGGACAAAGCCGTTTTTTGCCGTCAAAAGACGCGGCTGTTTGCGCAATTGCTTTACTGGAGACGGCATAGTGTGTGAGCGGTTTCTTTAGGGGAGTCCGGCCTAGTGGCCAACTTCTTCGACTACCCCTTGGGAGCCATTTTCCTCGGCCTGATCAAGCAAATAACTGAGTTCCCGCAGCCCTTCATTCATATGGTAGGCTACGGACAAGAGCGAGCCGTAGGCATCCTCGTCCGGATCATACAATTTGAGGTGATCGTTGATGACACACAGGAGTTCTCGCATCCGTTCTTCGGCATGTATGAGATGCTCACATGGCGCCATTGCCTCCTCCGCCTCATTGAGTAGTGTTCCCATAGGGGGCATTGTAGCCGACCCGTTGCGCGTCGCCTAGTGGGAGGCAGATTCCCCTGCCCTCCACGCAGAGGTCTTGACTCATGGAGAAGAAAAGAGTTCTGATACCATCGATAGTAGATTGGAGGCATTGTGAGACGCATATATACGGTTCTATTGGCTCTAGTCATAAGCTCCAGCGCTGTTGAGGTACTCGCGGCGAATCCTCAAGATTATATCGACAGCGGTCGTAGATTTGAGAGCGAGATGCGCTGGGGCGAGGCCATGGCCGAATACCATTGGATTCTCACCGAAATTGACCCGAACCATATTGAGGCGCACTACCGTCTCGGCGTTGTGCGCGAAAAAGTTGGTGCAATAGAAGACGCCATTCAATCCTACACAACGGTCCTGCAACTCAACCCCGGTCACCCCGGAGCAAGCAGTTTTCTTGAAGGTTATTATGTGAACGAGGGGATTGCGTTTCGCCGAGAACAGCAATTTGACAAAGCGAAGGCCGCATTCCAGCAAGCACTCAGGATTAATGGCGCATCGGCGGCCGCCCATTTTGAGTTGGGCCAGGAGCTCGCGCGCCAAGGGCAGCTTGATCAAGCAATACAGGCATACCAGGAATCCATTCGACTCGATCCAGGTAAAAGTACGGCCCATACGCGCCTTGCCGCGGCGTACACAGAAAAGGGGCAGTACGAACAGGCGATTGAGGCGTACCAAGCGGTCATTAAACAGCATCCCCGAGACCCAGCCGCGCACGACGGACTCGGCGTGGCGTACAGTAAAACCGGGCAGAGAGAGAAAGCCATAGAGACACTCGGACAAGCCGTTCGGTTTTATCTCGTCCGAGGGGAACGTGAACAAGCCAGACCAGCCTATGAGCTACAAAAGAAATTACTAGCGGAAAAAAATTCAGGGAAGCAGTAAGATATCTGACCATCGCCTTCACCTCGATAGGTCCATCGCGTCCAGTCTTGGGAAGAAGGTCCGGCATACGCGCGAGATCGTTGCGGCGGCCCGCTTTCGGCATTGTTGGAGTCGGACGAAAAACGGCAGATGTTGCGGATGAGTCGCGATATGGGCCACGGCTTTGGAGAGGCGTATTTTTCCCGCCGCGGTTGTGACCCCTCTCATCGGTGGGATGACCATATCAACCGAATCAAGAATAACGCGCAAGACTAAAAATGGGAGTTTGCGCTCCGTGGCAAAGGCGGCATGCACCCCGCTTTCCATCTCAACGGCAACACAATCTGTCTCTCGTCCTCGCTGTTCTTTTTCCTGCTGGGTAAAGAGGACACGGGGACTCGTGACGATTCTCCCTTCGATCGTTTCTACGCCTGCCTGCTGGGCAGCGTTCTGAGCAGCACTGAGAAGGCGACCATCGACTCCAAAAGTATTGAGCTGCCCTTCCGGTTCTTCAGTATACAGGTGCAGAGCCGGAGCCAGAACAAGCTGGCCGGTGGTGAGCCCTGGAATCAACGCCCCAGCGCATCCAACAGAGAGCACGGCCGAAAGCGGTGTATTCGTAAATTCTTTGACCGTCTGACGAGCCCGACGCAGACCTATCCCTCCGGTAACAATGAGAATATCATGGTCTCCGCTTGAGCCGCGCCACACCCCTTCTTGCTCGCGTCGGACTTGACGCAATACCGAACGCACGGCTGCGCTTTCCCAGGCAAGCGCGGTAAAGACAATAATAGGTCGTGTCATGCTACCCCTCGTCCAAACGCATTCCATGACCTAACGCCAGTCAACGCGTCTTTTCTGTCTGTGGTGGAATGCCGAATCGAGTGTCATCGCTTTATAGAGCATTGCAGCCAACGGCAAGCTGAGGCCCCAGACCCGGCGTAAATCAAAAAAACGAACGCCAGGGAGATACACCGTAGTCATCAGTCCCCAGGCGATCCCTCCTTCGAGCATTAAAAGGAGAGCCAGCCGGGCCGAAACCTCAACATCAACAATTGAAGGAAGACCGAGGAACACAAGGCCACAAAGAAAAAAAATGGGAGGGAGCCCAAACGCGACGGCGATACCGACAACAGTGCCAATGAGCCGGAGCCAGGAATAATTCAGCTCAGTAAAGGCAGTCCGTCGGACCATACGCCATATGCTGTCTACCCTATCGTAGACACGCAGACTTTTGACGTCGGTGCGACTCAGGGAGAGCCGAATCGGCAGCCCTGCCCCCTTCACCAGCTGGCCAAGAGTCACATCATCTATGATCTGGTCTCGTAAAGCCTGAAATCCACCGATGCGGATGAGGGCCTGCGAGGAGAGCAAGACACATCCACCAGCCGATGCCGCGGTTGTTTTCCGGGGGTCGTTTACCCAACGCGGGGGATATAACAGGATAAAAAAGAAGACAAAGGGAGGGATAAGCAAGCGTTCGGCAAAGGATATGCAACGCAGACGAGCCATTCGACTATTGAGCGCGAATTGCCCCGCTTCACTTTCTGTCACTAAGCGTCGGAGAGAATCGGGCGCATGCCAAATATCGGCATCGGTCAGAAGAAGATAGTCAGGAAGGTTCTCGTTCGAGTCCGGTGCGAAGCCACGCGCCACGGCTCCTTGCTGGAGCGCCCATACCTTGCCGACCCAGCCCGCGGGGAGGGTTGTCCCTGAAACAACCCGCAGACGATCTGCGGCCTTGGCTTGCTCAGCGATTGTGGTTGCAACGGTCGCAGTCTGATCGTGGGAGCGATCATCAATAACGCTCACTGAAAATGCTCCTGGATAGTCTTGATGCAAGAGTGAGGGCAGCGTCTCGGGCAGTACCGCTGCTTCGTTTCTGGCCGGGATTAAGACCTGAACGGCTGGCCATTGCTGCGGCTCAAGAGGCAAGACGCTGGCCTCCCCAACAGGACGAAAATCCCACGGACGCGCCGGATGCAGCCCGACGCTGACCCAGATGAGCAGAGCAAGCGCCCCGAGTACGAGACAAATGACCACAGCTTTCTCCTGGCGGGATGCCGTCGTCCCCCTACCCGTTCACATAGCCATGCGTGCGGAACCACATAATGGCCTTACGGAAGGCTTCCCGTACGGGAGTTTGCGGTAATCCCAATTCCCGTATGGCCTTGGCCGGACTGAAAAACATTTTTTTCTTACTCAGTCGGACTCCAACGGGAGGGGCGAAAGGCTCACGACCGGGAATAAGACGGGCGAGAGCAGCGTCACCATAGGCAACCCCTAAGGCGAGCGAATACGGGACCTTAAAGCGAGGCGCTGGACGGCCGGTGAGTTCAGCGAGGAGTTGGAGGATCTGTCGGAGTGTCAAGTTCTCATTGCCGAGAATATATTTTTCTCCTATCCTCCCACGGGTTGCGGCCAAAAGGTGGCCCTGGGCAACATCCTCAACGTCGATCACATTCAGCCCGGTGTCCACATAGCCCGGCATATTCCCGTTCAGGAAATCCACAATCAGCTTACCGGTGGGAGTGGGCTTGATATCACCCCTACCAACAGGAGTACTCGGATTCACGATCACAAGGGGCAAATCGTCCTGGGCGTATTGCAGGGCCACTTGTTCGGCCAGAAATTTACTCCGTTTGTAATGCCCGACCATATCAGACAGACTGACCGGAGTGTCTTCCGTTCCTTGCCGACCATCACCCGGAAGGCCGAGCGTCGCTACGGAACTCGTATATACGACTTTTTCCACCCCAACCTCACGCGCCGCTCGTAAAATATTCTCCGTGCCGAGGACATTACAATCATACATGTCTTGCTTACGACGGACCCATAGTTTGTAGAGCGCGGCAACATGGTAGACCTGGTGACAGCCACGGGTCGCCTGGAGGACGCTGTGATAATTCCGCACATCGCCAGTAATGACATCGACCGGGAGATCTTTTACCAAATCAGCATTTGCCGTCTGGCGCAGGAGGACACGGACAGGTGAGCCGGCCTGAACGAGTGCACGGGCAACCGCTCCACCAACAAAACCTGACGCACCAGTCACCAACACGGGCATAGCTCCTTCCCGTAAATTGCCTCCCGTCAGGTGTCAAGGGTATAGGTTCACCAGCTTGGGTCTGCTATGAGAGAAAAAGCTTTTTTGTGAGGAGGCAGGTTATGGCCGATATTCAGCAGGTTTCAGATTCCAGTTTTGACGGTGATGTCCTGAAGGCGGACGTTCCAGTTCTGATCGATTTTTGGGCGCCGTGGTGTGGCCCCTGTCGAGCTATTGCGCCGATTGTTGAAGAACTCGCCAGCGAATATGATGGCAAGCTCAAGATCGTAAAAATGAACGTTGACGACAACCCTCAGACACCGGCCCAGTACGGGGTCCGGGGCATTCCGAATCTGATTTTGTTTAAGGGCGGCGAAGTCAAACAGCAAATTGTGGGGGCGGTTCCAAAGGCGCACCTCGTGAAAGCTATTGACGACGTTGTCTAGGGCAGTCGGCCGGTATTCAAAAGAACAGACGCCTAGTGCTCACATTGAGCGCTAGGCCGATTGCCACCATCGTCGTGAGCAAGGAAGAGCCCCCGTAGCTCAAAAAAGGCAGGGGAACTCCGACGACAGGCAGCGCCCCGACATTCATCCCGGTATTGATCACGATCTGCCAGAATATAATCCCAGCGACCCCAACACAGAGGAGCAAACCGAACCGTTCACGCGCCCGGAGGGCAATGACGAGTAGGCGTGCCAACAGGCTGCAATACAATATTAACAAGCCAAGAGCTCCGACAAATCCCCACTCTTCAGCAAAGACGGCAAAGACAAAGTCCGTATGCTTTTCAGGCAGAAAGTCGAGACGATTCTGCGTCCCCAACAGGAATCCTTTACCCCAGACCATCCCTGACCCAACCGTCACCTGTGATTGAATCATATGGTAGCCCGCGCCGAGGGGGTCAACGTCCGGGTATAAGAACGACAAGACTCTCTGCTGCTGGTAGGGTTTGAGATAGGTCCAGATAAAGGGCAGAATGCTGCCGCCGGCCAGGGCAAGAACGGACAGAGAGCGTAGGCGAAGACCCGCAGTAAAGGTCAGAGTGAGAAAGAGGAGTCCCAGCGTGATCGTCGTTCCGAGATTCGGCTGCCAGAGGACGAAGATCCCCGGAGCAGAAAAAAATGCCGCTGGAACGAGAATATCTCTGATACCATACCCCCCGGGAGGTACAACACGGTGATACCACCGGGCCAGCACGAGGAGCAGGCCAATTTTCATGAATTCAGCCGGCTGGAGAGAAAACATACCAACATAGATCCAGCGGCGCGCTCCTCCACCAAAAGAGCCGATAAGGGGTACGAGGATGAGGAGAACGAGCGCCGCTCCGTATAAGAGATAGGCCCATTGCTCGAGCCGACGATAGTCAATGGCAAACGCGAGACCCATACCGCAAAAACCCACGGCAGCCCAGATGAGCTGCCGGATGAACTGCGGACTCGCCTGCGGTGACCCGTCATACGTTGCGCTGTAAAGCCCAAGCAGACCAAGACCCAGCAGCCCGACCGTCAGACCAAACAATATCCAGTCGAAATGCTCAACCAGACGTCTGTCGAATCCTATCATTCTCCAGCTTCCGTTGCCCAACGATACGAAAATATGCCTCCAGAACCTGACGCACAACAGGTGCAGCAACGGCTCCGCCTCCCTGACCGGCGTGCTCAAGCAGACAGGCAACAGCAATTTGAGGGGTCTTTGCCGGCGCAAATGCGATAAACCAGGCATGATCGCGGTGGTGACGCGGGACCGTTTCCTCTTTCCCTATTATGCGACTCACTACCTGAGAGGTTCCCGTCTTACCGGCAACTTCAATATCGGGTAGGAAGGCTTTCTTTCCCGTCCCCCGCTCGCCATGCACCACCTCTCGCATACCGTCTCGCACGATACGAAGATACTCTTCAGGGATATTGCTTTGCGTCATGATCTCCGGAGAATAGGTCTGAATAGGCTCTCCATCAACGTCACTCACTTGTGTGACGAAAAAAGGGCGATACACGGCCCCTCCGTTTGCGAGAGCCGCTGTCGCAACGGCGAGTTGAAGGGGTGTTGTGAGCACATAGCTTTGCCCGATCACAACGGACAACGTCTCACCATCATACCAGGGTGCGTCGAAACGACGCCGTTTCCATTCGACGTCGGGAATGATGCCTGGTGACGCCGCAAGGGAGAGACCGAGGTCTTGGCCTAATCCAAACCGACGGGCGGCCTGAGCAATCTTCTGTATCCCGAGACGTTGTCCAATCTTGTAGAAATAGACATCACACGACTGGGCGAGGGCCTGTTTCAAATCTACCCAGCCATGTCCAGGCCGCTTCCAGCAGTGAAAGGTGCGCCCACCAAAGGGGATTCCGCCCTGACAGTTGTACTGCGTCTCAGGCGTAACAACCCCTTCCTCCAGCGCCGCCAGTGCCATAAAGGGCTTAAATGTGGAGCCTGGAGGATATTGACCCCGAAGAGCCCGATTGGTCAGCGGGCGTAGGGGGTTCTCTACGAGCGCCCGCCATTCGTTGGGCTTGATACTGAGCGCAAAGAGATTTGGATCGAATGTGGGGCGATTGGCTAGGGCCAGGACTTCTCCAGTCTCGACGGCAAGGACCACAACGGACCCCTCCGCCTCTCCCAGAGCCTGTTCGACCTGTTCTTGCAGTTCAAGATCAAGCGTGAGGTGTAGATTATATCCGGGCTGGGTCTTGACTTCGTCTAAAACACGTAATTTTCTTCCTGTGGCATCGACTTCGACCTGTTGTCCACCATTATATCCACGCAGCACTTCTTCCCAGGCATTCTCTAATCCGACCTTGCCAACAAGATCGCCCCGCCGGTAGCCCTTGTATTCAGCTATTTCAGCCTGATTCACCTCACCGATGTAGCCGACTAGGTGTGCGGCAAGATTCCCGGCGGCATAGAAACGCTTGAGACTCGCCTCAACCGTGACACCGGGCAGGTCTAACTGGTGGGCTTCGATTGCGGCCAGCGTATCCCAAGAGATATCACGGGCTACAGAAATGCCTTCGTATGCGGGCCGACGTGGATTACGTGGCGCCTTCCCCTCTAAAAAACCTGCCGCCTCGGGCACATACGACGCGAGCGTATGGAGCGTTGTCAGACGATCGTGCGCGTCTTCTGGGACCAGCATGACATCAAACGATGGGCGATTTCCTACGACGACCCGTTCGGTTCGATCAAGCATGAGGCCTCGTATGGACGGCAGCCGCTTCAGGCGAATACGATTCTTTTCCGACAGCGTTCGGAAACGATCACCCTCAACGATCTGCAACTGCCACAAGCGGAAGCCCAGGGAACAAAAAACAAACAAGACGATGAGACTGATGACACCAATGCGGCGGTAGCACGCTGTCAGCGTTTCCTGAGCCGCAAAGACCTCTGCCTGCTCGTCCATTTATGCTCTAGCTATTACGCGCTCCCCCGTTGCCAGGAGGACAAAGATGAGCGGTGTCAGTGAGAGAGCCAGGAGTAAATCCCACACCACGTATTGTGTGAGAAAAGACCAAATGGGAGCGACTGCCCAGTGTCCTTCGAGCAGAGCGAGAAAAGTGACGGCTTTCAAAAGCACGGCACTGGCGACGAGTCCGAGAACACAGAGAGGATTCTGAACCCACAGCCTTTGGGACAGGAGTTTTGTCACGGTAAAAACAAGACTCATGGCGAGAGCCCACATTCCCGCCGGGTTGCCCGAACAACTATCCAGCAGATATCCCAAGAAAAAAGCGCTCGCTGCTCCGGCCAAGGCACTGTGGTAAATGCCAAGATAGACACAAAGGATGAGTAACAGGTTAGGAACAAGTGGAAAATAAGAGAAAACAGTTGTTTGTAAAAGGACCGCTCCGACTCCGCAGACGCCAAGGAGTCCAAACGTCCGGAGCCTATTCGTTTCGGAAGTGACCGGCTCCTGCTCGGACGACAGCCGGGGCAACCACCAAGACTTCTTCAATCTTTGCGAGTTCGGCACTGAGCGTAACCTCTATGTCTTGGAATATCTCGTTATCTCGTGCGGCGACACGCGTCACGCGCCCAATCTGCTGCCCTTTTGGAAAGACCCCGTCAAGCCCGGAGGTAATGATCACATCCCCAACCACGACATCACTACCCTGCTGAACATATTTCAATTGACAGTTCCCAGCAATGGATCCAGACACGATACCAGAGACACGTGAACGCTGAACAAGTGCATCGACGCCACTATTGGCGGAAGAGATAAGGAGAAGATGGGCGGCATGGGGGCTAACAGACACAATTTTTCCGACAACACCAGCTGGGATGAGCACTGCCATTTCTTTCTGGATGCCGTGCCGTTCCCCTTTGTCTAACACAGCCGTATGTGTCCACGTCCCAGGATTTCGTCCAATCACGCGTGCGGCAATTGACGTATCTGAGCTTTGCGCCCGTAGGCTCAGCAGGAGCTCTAAACGCTGATTCGCCAGCTCCAGTTCGAACAACCGTTCCTGCGTCTGCTCCAGCGCTTCAAGCCGGGCGCGGAGCACTTCATTGGTTTGATGGACGGAGAGCAGGTCACGATATTGATCAAAGACTTCCCCTGTGCCTTGCACCACGATCGTCGCTCCGACCTGAAGGGGTTTCATCACTTCGAGAAACAGCACTCCAACAGGGTCGATTCGGTACGGAGACCGGGCGTTCACTGTCGCCAGCAGTAACGAGACAAAGAGAAAGAATCCACAGGATAAGAGCAGACGGTATCTGTAGAGGATCTCAAGCATGCTTCTCACACTCAGGGGACCGCAACCTCTCTGAGAAAGGAGAGTTCTTCGAGCGCTTTTCCTGCTCCCATGACAACCGCCGTCAAAGGATCCTCAGCCTGAGCCACCGGCAGCCCGGTTTCCGCACTTAACAGAACGTCGAGGTTGCGCAGAAGGGCACCGCCTCCGGCCAACACGATCCCGTTCCCAACGATGTCCGAAGCCAGTTCAGGCGGCGTTCGTTCCAGAGCGACCTGTACGGCCTCGACAATCTGATTAATGGGCTCAACCAAGGGCTCACGCATCTCTTCAGCAGAGAGCTCTACCGTTTTGGGTATCCCAGTCATCAGATCACGGCCTTTAATTTCCATGGTGAGCTCTTCTTCTATAGGATGAGCTGAACCTATGGTAATTTTTATCAATTCGGCAGTTCGTTCACCTATAAGGAGATTGTATTTCCGTTTGACATACTGAATAATCGCTTCATCCATTTTATCGCCGCCAGACCGCACTGAACACGAGAACACAATGCCCGCAAGCGAGATGACAGCAACTTCCGTCGTCCCACCGCCGATGTCAACAATCATGCTGCCAATAGGCTCGGTAATCGGGAGCCCCGCTCCGATAGCAGCCGCCATCGGTTCCTCCATCAGGTAGACCTCACGCGCCCCTGCCGACTGGGCAGACTCCTTGACCGCGCGCTTTTCTACTGCCGTACTGCCATTGGGTATACAAATAACAATACGTGGCCGCATCAGGGCGCGACGACTGTGGACCTTACGAATGAAATAGCGCAGCATAGCCTCGGTTGTTTCGAAATCCGCAATCACTCCGTCCCTGAGTGGTCGGATAGCGACAATATTTCCGGGCGTTCTGCCGAGCATCCGCTTTGCTTCGATGCCGACGGCAAGAACACGGCGAACCCCCCGAGTCGCCTCCTGTTGTACGGCAACAACGGAAGACTCATTGCACATTATCCCATGACCCTTTACATAGATCAGGGTATTCGCCGTGCCCAGGTCAACTGCCATGTCAACCGACAGCGCTCCCCACAGCGCGTTAAGAACCATGTTTTATTTCCTTCGTTCTCAAGCAGGGCCTAATAGAACAAGGTTTCTATCAGAATTTTGATAGTTGGGCAAGTCGTTGTAATACAGTTGCTTTTTCTTCACCTATCAACTATGGCATGATGAAATAGGAGGTCAACCCATATGCTTGACTTTATGCGTCAACGGGCTCGGTCCGTATGGATCAAAGCCCTCTTTTTGGTTATTGCCCTTGTCTTCGTGTTCTTTGGTATTGGGAGCTTTGGAGACGAGTCACAAGTGCAAATAATAGTCAGGGTCGATGATGAGCCTATCACTCTTCAGGAATTCCAGCGAGCCTATCGGAACGTCGAGTCCAACTACCGGGAAATCTATAAAGAACGTTTTACTCCAGAGCTCGCCCAGCAGATGAATCTGCGACAACAGACGCTCGATCAGCTCGTTGACGCGAAGTTGTTGGCCAAAGAAGCGCACCGGGTTGGTTTCAGGGCGTCAGATGAGGACGTGCGACAAGAGATCGCCACCTCTCCGACCTTTCACAGCTTCGGCTCTTTCAGCCCGGACCGCTACCGTCGGCTATTACGGTATTTACGGATGACGCCTCAGGAGTTCGAGGAGCAGCAACGAGACCGGCTCGTTATCGAGAGATTCCAAAAATTCATTGACGGATCAATCCGTGCTACGGATTATGAGGTAGAAGAATTATTTCGCTTTGAACAAGAACAAGTGAATCTCGCCTTCCTCAAAATCGCCTCGGCAGATCTCATTGATACGGTCACAGTTACTGAACAGCAGGTACGCGACTTCTACACCGACAACACCGAGTCTTTTCGGATACCGGAGCGTGTCCGCCTGCACTATGTCTCGTATACACCGGAAGACTTTGAAGCAGAGGCCTCAGTCTCTGAAGAGGAGGTGCTCGATTTTTACAACGCCCATAAAGACGAGCGCTTTACGGAAGAGAAACAGGTACAAGCTCGTCATATTCTCTTCTCCATAGCCGACAGCGCCTCAGATGAGAGGAAAGCGGACACGCGGAGCACGGCGCAAAGGATTCTCGAACGAGCACGCGGGGGAGAAGACTTTGCTGCGCTGGCCGAGGAATATTCACAAGATACGGGAACGGCAAGCAACGGCGGCGATCTTGGCTTTTTTGGTCGGGGCCGGATGGTCAAGCCATTTGAAGAGGCGGCCTTCGGCATGGACGTTGGACAAGTGAGTGACCTCGTCGAAACGACCTTCGGCTTTCACATCATCAAGGTTGAGGCACTCCAGCCCGAGCGCATCAAACCGCTTGAAGAAGTCGTCGATACCGTCACCGAAGAATTGTTGGAACGGAAAAGTCTGGCCATTGCAGAGAAACGGGCCCGAGAGGATCGGAAGAGAATTGCCGATGGCACAACGCTCCTACAGTTTGCCGAATCGGTGGGATTGGAGGCGAAGGAAACCCCGCTTGTGAATCAGAACGAGACGATTCCAGGTCTTGGTCGTCGTCCACAACTCGTTGAAACAGCCTTCGGACAGTCACCAGGACAAATCAGCGCTCCTGTTCAAGTTGATAACACTTGGTTCCTGGTATCGCTCGCGGAACGGGTCCCCTCTCGGATTCCAGAATTTGCGGCTGTGCAAGAAGAGGCTGAAGAACGGTACCGGAGTGAGCAAGCCGAACGCTTAGCCCAAGAGAAAGCGGATAAACTCCTCACGAAACTCAAGGAGACAAAGGATTTGGCGAGTTTGGCAAAAGCAGAGGCCCTTACAGTAGAAGAGACTGGGACGTTTACGCGTCGGGGCGGCTATATTCCGAAGATCGGCGTTGTGCCGGATCTGAAAACCGCGGCATTTCGATTAACGCCAGAGGCTCCTGTCGCCTCCCAGAGTTATACATGGGGAGGCAGTGCTTTCATTGCCGTTCTTAAAGAATATATTCCTGCCGACCCAGACCAGCTCGAAGAGCAACGGGACGATCTTCGTCAGTCCCTCCTTCAAAGGAAAAAAGCGGCGTCTTATCAGGAGTTCACGAAATATCTAAAAGAGCGGGCAAAAATTGAATATAACCAGCGCAATCTGCTAAGCGCGCTATAATTGGACCCAGCCCAGCCTGACCATGGGGAGAACAAGCATCATGTTGCAGGTAGGAGACACCGCACCAGACTTTACGGTCAAGACACACGAAGGCAACGATCTGTCCTTATCGACCTTACGTGGCAAAAAGGTCCTTTTATGGTTTTATCCAAAAGCCGATACTCCTGGCTGAACGGTTGAAGGTCGTGGGTTCTGCGACCAGATTGAAGCCTTCAAATCGCAAAATGTTGAGGTTTTGGGCATCAGCTTTGACACGGTTGAGGAGAATGCCGCTTTTGCCAAAAAATTCAGCTTTCCGTACGCGCTCCTCTGTGACACGACTCGGAGTATAGGTCTGGCGTATGGGGCGTGTCAGGAGGCCGGCGCGGACTTTGCCAATCGGATCAGTTACCTGATCGATGAGGAGGGCAAGGTGCAGCGCGTATACGCCTCCGTCAATCCCCGCGTTCACCCCGCTGAGGTTCTGGCGGATCTTGTCTCGTAGAATATCGCTAGAGAGATTCGTCCTGCCCGTACTCGCGCTTCACACCCTGCAGAGCCGCCTCATACACCAGCTTGAGCGCAATATTTTTTTCTTGGGCGAGGCGTTTGCAGGCGTCATATTCTGGAGCACAGTTGACCTGCCCGTCGGGCTGATAGGCAATTTTGACTCTGACCGGGCCGTACTTGGTCTGTACCTCTTTCTGCTCCCGCCGGAGAGCCAGACGATCGACCGGATAAGAGCGGATGCCTAATGTCGAAGTCTCGTTAAAGATGATGCTGGAAAGCGGGCCCTGGTCCTGAGGATCACATAAAACCCAGAGGAAAATCCCCGGTCGATTTTTCTTCATTTGAACCGGTGAGAGAAAGACATCCCGGGCACCTGCAGCAAAGAGCTGCTCCATGACATATTCGTACCATTCTGGATTGAGGTCATCGATATTCGTCTCCAGTACGAGCAGTTGTTCGTGTCGCACCGCAGAGACCGGATGTCCGAGACAGACCCGTAAGACATTGGGCCGATCAGCCAGGGTCCGTGTTCCTGCGCCATAGCCGACCTGCGCAATGGAAAACAAGGGAGGACTCGGTTGAGCCAACGCGGCGAGAATAGCTGCTCCTGTAGGAGTGACCAGTTCGGACTGGCCGTCCTCGAATCGAACCGGTAGTCCTTTTACCAACTCCGCAGTGGCAGGACCGGGCACGGGCAGTATACCGTGGCGGGAGGATACGAATCCGCTTCCCATAGGGAGCGGACTGGTGTACAGGGTCTGTATCTCTAAGGCCTCAAAGCCGATGGCCGTCCCAACAATGTCGAGGAGCGAATCAACCGCGCCAACCTCATGAAAGTGGACATCCTCAACTGAGGTATTGTGCACGTGCGCCTCGGCTTCAGCCAATCGGGTAAAAATCTTGAGCGCGGTTGTTTTTACCGTCTCACTCAGGGTGCTTGCATCGAGCATGTCAGCAATGGAGCGAAAGCTGCGTTCGTGCTGTTTTCCAGTGACGCCTACATCGAACTTGATTGCACGAATGCCATTGTGCACTCGCTCTGATTGGCGCAACGTGAAACCATCAAGCGGGAGCTTGGAGAACTCGGCTTTCAGCAGATCAAGCGATAGCCCCAGGTCAAGGAGCGCACCGATAACCATGTCACCACTGATACCGGAGAATGCATCGAAGTAGGCAATGTTCATAAACTCACTCACAGTGTATTCCGCCCGAACGTCAGTGGGACTTTGCCTCAACTTTTAATGACCCTCCGGTCTCGTTGAGCAGGAAGAAGAAGGTATCAAACCAGGGCATGGGAGAAGCCTAGTCTCCAAAGAATCCAGAGTCCTACTGCCACGCTTGTAGCACCGGTCGCAACACGGAGAGACAGGCTGGCCCTTTGGCCCCATCTTTGCATAAGCGAAAAGAGGAAACCAAAGAGAAGACTCGCGGCCCCCATGCCCAGTATGGATCCGCAGCCAAAAGACCCTACATAGAGCAGTCCTTCCATGGGAGATGGGGCCGTTGCCACTGTCAGCAGGAGCACGGCTGCACTGCCGGCCAGTCCATGGACCATACCGACGAGGAGAGGTTGCCAGCCCGTTTCCCCTCCATGTTGATGGAAGTGTTCTGGACCTCCGCATGCGTATGAAAGTGGAGATGCGTGGTTCCTGCGTGAGTATGCTGGTGGAGGTGAATCCGCCGGCGCCGGCAGTCGAGGAGTGTCATGAGTCCTAAACCAACGAGCATGGCCCCAACCAAGCCTTCCAGAGAAAGCTCTAGGAAGGGGGGAATTCTCACCTGCAGGATGAGCACAACTCCGCCAACGGCTAGAAGCGTAGCCGAGTGGCCAACCCCCCAGATGACGCCAAAACGGATACTCTTCCACACAGAGCGCTTAGACGTAACGAGGGTAGAGACAGCAACGAGGTGGTCTGCCTCAAAAGCATGCCTGAGTCCGAGCAAAAAACCAAAGACAAGAACTGATACGAAACTCACCACTCCCCCCTCCTTCCGTGATTCCCTTCGTAGCATAGGGAAGGCAGCCATGTCTCGGCCTCTTGCGTCTCAGCCGAGAGGCAAGTGCTTGCGTTGGCTTGGGTGGAAGACTGTGGTAAGAAAATAGAGATGATACGGGTTGTTCTCTTGAGCCTTGTCTGTTTCAGTCTGGCACTCAACGCGCCCATCCTGGCGCAGCCTTCATACTATGACGATGCGGGAGACAACCTGGGAACGTGGAAATGGGGGTCAGCATCGCCGAATCAAGTTGATGACTCAGAAGAAGATGATGATTACTACGGGACAACCTGGGAGCAGATGTACGAGGACCGTTTGTATGAGCAGGAACTTGAAAAGGAAGACGAGCCTGCTTCCTTTTCGCTGTTAAACGCCCCTGCCAAGATCTGGCGTTTCTTTTGGCCCCAAAAAGACAAAGACACGCTCGAATAGTACGCAAAACACCGCCGGACCCTAGCCGCTACGCCCCTTCCCCTCCGCGGTTTGTCCTGCAATTTTCTCAACCGCAACCAGATACAAGGTCAGCTTTGTCCGCTCCAGGGTAAAGCGGATATGATCGCCTGGCTTGAGTTTGTGGAGCAGACTAGGCTTATTGACCTCAAAGCTCATAGTCATGGCATCCATAAAGCCTGGAATGTCTTCGTGCGCGACGACAACGCGTCGATCCGGGATCACGATCTTTTCGACAATCCCTTCGCCCGTGAGAATTTCAGGGGCGGGCACGGGGCCACAGCCCATACTCACCCCAAAGAGCACACACACAACAAGGCTGAATGTCTTCACAGCGACGAATGGGCGAGCGTCTTATTGCATGGGAGAAAATTTCGTTGGGCTCAGAATTTTATTACTCTGACTGAGGATCACTCCACGCAGCCGCCTGGCCACTTCAGCCCGACGCGGATCCTTGGCCCAGCGTGCCCACTTTTCCTGTCGCTCGTTCAGGTCGTTATAGGCCCAGAGGTGGACAACTTCGTTCAACTGGCCGACCTCGCTATACCAGAATCCAGCGGGTTTGATCCCGTGTTCTGCTACGCCGGGCAGGATCATCGTTTCTGCAACTTCGAGATATTCAGGTAGACCGCCAAAGGCGAGTTGGTAGGTTCGCAGTTCATAAATCATAAGGGCTCCTCCACAAGGGGTACGGTATTGGGGATTATATACAAGCCGATCCTTGTATTTGCAGGCCAAGCCGACCAGTGTCAGCCTTCACGCCTCGCGGACCATCCCCGGCCCGCAGGATATTCACGGCCGCATTGTGGGCCCGATCCCAGGACCAACCCACAGGCCGGACACTGATGGACCCGCACGCGAAGCGGTTGCGGCACCCGCTCCCCGCAGCCGCTACCGTCTTGCGAGGTATAGGCGGGATGCACTTTCACCAATGGCACGCCAGCACTTTCAGCCGTGCTTGCCAGTCGGCGGAGAAAGGCTCCCCAGCCCACATCCTGAATCTGTCGGCTCAGCCGCCCACGGGCGAAGCCGCGAATGTTCAAGTCTTCAACGACGATCTTCTTGCCTTGGGCCACCAACCGGGCAGCGGTCTGCCAGTGCAAATCGGCCCGTGCGTGTTTCACTTGCTCATGCAGTCGGACGACGACCTGCTTCTGCCGGGCGCGGTTCCCACAGCCCTTCCGTTTCCGGGCCAAGTTGCGCTGCTCCCGACGCAATGCCTTGAGTTTCTTCTCCAAGAGGCGAGGATTCGGTATTGAATCCCCCTCAGAAGTCGTCAGGAACTTGGCAATCCCCACATCAATGCCGAGGGCGTCTGTCGGCGCCTGCAGGGGGACGTCGGGCAGTGCCAATATGAGGTGCAGTTGCCAGCCCTTCGCATCCTTCACTAAACGGGCGGCTTTCTGTTCGGCGACATCAGGAATCGGGCGCTGCAGCCAGACCCGAATCTTGCCGGAAAGTCCTTTGAACTGGATGGTTGCCCAACCGTTGGGCTGGCCATCTTGTCCTTTCATGGGTTTCAGATGATAGTTCGCCCCCAGCTGCAAGGTCCGGTGTCGGTCTTTGCTCTTGAAACGCGGATAGCCCACACGGGCCGCGTGCTCCGGCACGCGCCGGAAGAACCCCTGAAACGCCAAATGCACTCGCGGTAAGGCTCCCCCCCCTAACTGGAGGGAGATATCCGCCCCCGTCGGGTCATCCTGCCGAATCTGGGGCAAGGCTTTGCACTGGTCGAAATAGGAAACCGACTTCCCTCCCTTCTGGTAGGCAGCCCGGCGCTCTTGCAAGGCGGCATTGTACAGCTGGCGCGTCAGCTCCAAGAGGTCGGCCAGTGCTCGGCTCTGCCGGCCCGTCGGCAAACAGCGGGATTCGTAAGTGCGGTGCATGGGGTCACACTCCTACAGGATCATCATGTATATAAGTCCCTATTCCATCTATCCCACCCGAGTCAGAAGTCAAGCTTGTGGTCCTGTCTGAGTTCGGACACTTCCATAATTTTTTTACAAGAGGGGACAGTCGGGGTCTCAAAAAGGGACAGTCTTCTTTTTGATTTTCGATTCATTTCGGTCAATAATAGCGGCCGACATACAAGGCAGTTCGCATCATGGCCATGGCGTGTATCCATAGGCCCAATCAACCTACCATCGGCACGTGTTGCCAGCACGTCGCCAAGGCTGAATAGAGAGGTCCATATGCATTTCATACGAGTCAACGGGAACCCAGGCCCGGACTTTTTTAATTATTACGAATAATGCTTGGAGGAAGGGTTCATCAGAATTGGCTGGCCGAGTGTCGGAGACTTGCGCGTGGGAGACGGGGCTGACGCCTTCGGGCACGGGGACAACTGGAACACGATCAAACCGTATCAACAAAGGTATTTATGCGGCTTTCTGAACATCCCCTGCCATAGCGTCGTGTTGATGCCAAACAAGGCCGATCCAGGAGCATTGTCTATCGGTGAGACAACCTCACGGTATTATTTCATAATGGAAGATCCGTATGAATGCGCGCATCGTCTCAGTGTCCGGTGGGACACCGATCAACAAGGCCATCCCGTCACATATCGAGCAGAGGGCCTTGGCATAGAAGGATGGGGAGGTTGGCGCCGCGCTTACGCCCACATCAGAAATGCAGAGATAACTGAAAGGGTCCAAGCTGTTCGTTCGGAGAGAAGGGCTGTGTCGAGAAAGAGCAACGGCAGTAAGTCCATTGGTGACCCGCACTGTTATAGGTAGCGTAGAGAAAACAAAATGCTATGAAGAGAGTGTGGGAACTTCATAGCCCTAATAAAGCCTTCCCAAAAGGAAGGTATTTCTGCGTCTACCCTGGCGCGCAGCTCGGAAGGATGAGTTGATATGATGCTATCACAAAGGAAACTTGATAAAACCATTGTTCACATGCTGCCCCCTTTTCCATCGCATGAAGACCCGGCAGCCGTCTGGACGCCGGCTTTTTCCCTCAAAGAATAGAATAAGGGAAGGCCCTATGGTTATTTATATTCTCGGAACAATAGGGGCAGGCATCCTCGTGGTTTTCGCTGTGTTAGTGATCCGGCAAACCTTCATCGGAGTGCAAATACTGAAAGCCACGATTCGTGATCCCAAAACGAACGACGACGATATCGCCGTCGGGAGATTCACGGACCTGTTGGAGAAGGCGTGCTCGAACATGATGGTCTATGACGATGGCAACAAGATGGAAGGGTCAGTCTACATGCAACGGGAATTCGTTGATGCCGTCAAAAAGAAGTTGCGCGACGTGCCGGACTTCACTATGCGTTGCTACTTCAACTACGATGAGAATGACACCCTCTTCCGCGAGGCATTTGATGGCCATGACCGAGTGGATATTCGGACGCGCCCGAATGAGGACGCCCGCCCGAACGATACTCACTACAAGATCATTGATGACGGCAGGATGGCGTACTTGTCACAGCATGGAGATGGCTCCAGCGAACGGGAGTTCCAAGTCGTAGACTGTACACGAGTAAGCAAGTTTGCGCTCAAGAGCGTGACCGACTCCCTCCTTGGCGAATACAAGAAGGACATCAAGCAGAAGTTTCAGTCCCAGCTAGCCTCATGAATGCTGCTGCCGGGACTGAGTTTCCCCCGACCGCGCTGTACATATTAAGGCGCTACGAGAGGAGTGGTACCACCTTTTTTATTCCTTCGCCTCCTGGAGCATCTTTGCCTGGCTCCACTTGTTAGGCTACCTGCTCTGGCGGCTCTTCTCCTCCGCCCCTCCCTACTCAGCCGTCCACATGCTCAACCAAATTGTGCATTTCTTGGCATTAACGTTATTCGGCCATGCGCTTGCCAGGATGTGGGCTTTTTGGGCAAGAAGGCGACTCGGCGAAAAAATCATGCGCCGCGAAGGAGCTTAGGGAGATGGGAGCGGCTATCATCGCTCTCAAGTGAAGGATACGGACACGCCACGCAGGGATAGTAGATTTTCCGCACATCTAGGGTTCCCCGAAGCCCTGAGGAAGCTCGGTCATCGTACCGGGCTTTTTTATGAAAACACGCCGCGCAAGAAGGACTCAAAGGCGTTGGGGTTCTTGCGCTCTATGCGACCAAGTCCGGATACCGGAGTTGCTTTCCAACCAGCCCTTGCGCGATGCACTCCATCTGTACCAGCGTGCGGATGCGCTTTGAATTGACTGACGCAAGTATATTAGTACCCGAATTAGGACAGGACCCGCCTACTCAAAACCGGACACTCCCATTTTCAAAAGGGGACACCCTGTTCAACTTGGGACAATGAAAGGGAAAAGGGGACAGGACCAAGCTTGTCTATCGCTTGACTCTTCCTCCCCTCTTCCGTTACAGCTCACACGTATCGAACCAGAAAAAGAGGAGGCAGCCATGGCTCTTGATCCCACGAAAACAGCGCTGATCGTCATCGACGTTCAGAATGACTACTTTGATGGCAAATGGCCCATCCCTGATGGGAACGCCGCGCTGGACAAAATCGAAGCCACGATTGAATCCAGCCAACAAACGGGAGTAAAAGTCATCTATGTTCAGCACGAAGTCCTGAATCCCGAGCGGGGGATTTTCATTCGAGGGACCAATGGCTTTGAACTCCATCCGCGCCTCAAACCTCGGCCCGAAGATCATCGTATCGTCAAGCATTATCCTGGATCATTTTCGAAAACCGATCTGGAAGAAACCCTGAGAAAGGACGGCATCGAGACCTTGGTCGTCTCGGGGTATATGACGCATATGTGCTGCGACACGACCGCACGGGAGGGGTTTCACCGCGATTTTCGTGTCTTATTTCTGAATGATGCCACCGCGACGCGCGACGGTGAGCACCCCACGCTGGGGAAAATAGCGCATAGTGAACTCCACCGCTCTACCTTGATTACCCAAGCGTCGATGTTTGCCGAGGTCTTGGCCACCCAGGAACTGGTTGAGCGTTTACAGGCGGGTTAAGCATATCTGAAAAGCGGAGAGACAGGGTATCGTTGCGTCTCTCCGCTCACTTCCTAAAATACGGGACGATGTGCTCGCCCAGCAGTTCCACTACGCGGTAGGCATGAGCGGCTTCCATGCCTGGCCACCAGATGCGGAAAATAAAATGATCAATACCGAGTTGGTGATGATGGGCTTCGATTTGTTCAGTGACCTCTTCAATGCTGCCCAGAATGAAACGATCTCTGGCCAGGTCCTCAAACGATACGCGAAACGATTCCTCGCCGGGTAGTTCCTTGTCCTGCCCCCAGTCGGCATAGGCTTGGTATTTTTTCTCCAAATACGGCTGGGCAATAGCCAGCGATTCGTCATGCGTTTTGGCGACATGCATTTCCTTGATGATAGGGACCTCCAGCGCGTCGGTATGACCAGAGGCGGCCAAAGCGGCTTTATACAGCGCCATCTGTCGTTGCAATGTGTGGGTGGTGGCATGTGGATTCACCAACCACGAACACCCCAGCCGGCCGGCGCGCTCAATGGCGCTATCATTATTCGCGGCAATCCAGAGAGGCGGATGCGGTTGCTGAACGGGCCGAATCGTACTCGTCGCGTTTTCCAGACTGAAATGGCTACCCTGGAAGGACACCTGCTCTTCTGTCCACAGGCGACGGATGAGTTCCAGGGACTCCTCGAAACGCGGAATACGGTCACGGCGGCGCGTATTAAACCCCTGATACTCGATATCTCGATAGCCGAGCCCCACGCCAAATACAGTGCGCCCTTCGCTGATGACATCCAGCGAAGCCACATCTTCAGCCAGACCAACCGGGCTGTACAGCGGGAGCAGAATTACCGACAGCACGAGTGACATCGAGCCACTCTCGGCTGCCAGCCGTGATAGCAGGGGCAGGCTTTGGATATTCTGATACGGTGGGGCAAGGAAGTGTTGACCGCAGGCAATCGAATCGAGGCCGGCATCACGTGCCAATCGGGTCAGTTCAACGGTCTCCCTGAAGCGTTTGACGGGTGAGTCCGTTCGAGGATGCTGAGGCATGGCCATGATGCCAAATTTGATCATGCTGTTTCTCCTGGAGAAAAAGGGCAGTCACAGCGGACCGCCCCTTCCCTGTCCGGTGACAAGCCGTTCCCCTTAGAGTACTTCTTTGGCCAGAGATTCCAGTTCCGCGAGGACAGCGCCCTCGCCCTCTTCACTCTGCATCAGCCATATGGTGACATGGTCCACACCAGCGGATTGCAGCTCATCGATTTCCTCTTTGGTCCGGAATTTTTCAGGCCAGCCAAAGGCCAGAACAGAGATTTCCTTTGGATCACGGCCAGCCTGTTCGGCCATCTCATTGAGGCGCTGTCGCCCGGCTTTAATGTCTTCCACAGGGGAAAGAACGGGCATCCAGCCGTCTCCCCATTCGACCACCCGCTTGAAGACATATTTTGATGAGCCGCCCATATACACCGGCGGGTGAGGTTTTTGCGCGGGTTTTGGGAATGAGCGGACAGCAGGGAAGTCGTAGTACTTGCCGTGATATTCGGCCTCGTCCTGCGTCCAGAGTTCCTTCATAGCCAGGATGGCGTCTTTGGTTTGTCCCCAGCGATGATCAAAGTCACCCCCCATGATCTCCGTCTCTTCCCTCAGCCAGCCGGCACCGATACCAAAGATGAAGCGACCGCCTGAGAAGTGGTCCAGGGTTGCGACTTCTTTGGCTAATTCAAGCGGATTGCGCTCCGGGATTAAACAGATTCCCGTGCCGAGTTCAAGCGTCTTGGTCACGGCCGAGGCCCGCGCCAAAGATACAAACGGATCAGTGATGCGGCCGTACTCGTCTGGAATGATACCGTCCTCCGCGGCTGGATAGGGTGAACTGGTTTTGATCGGAATAATCGCGTGTTCAGGCACCCAATAGGAGGCAAAGTCCAATTCCTCTGCCCGTTTTGCAATGACAGCCGGATCAACGGATTTATCAATACAGAACTCGAAAACTCCAATTTTCATATATTCCTCCTTCTCTTCTGTCTGAATACAGCGCTCTTGACTCTATCACGGGCCTCCTGGCACGCCTAGCAGCGAGCGTGTTCCTTCGATAGTATTCATGCCATCTTCATGATTTCAGGCGACAGCGAGCTGTCGTACTAGAGGGAGGATTGCCATCTATGCGGATGATTTTAGTCGGACCACCGGGAGCCGGCAAAGGGACACAGGCCGTTCATCTCGTCGAACGGTTCAAGATTTCTCATATCTCGACCGGTGATATGCTCCGGGCTGCGGTGAGTGAAGGAACCGAGTTAGGCAAACAGGCGGACGGCTATATGAAGGCCGGCGGCTTGGTACCGGATGAACTCGTCATCGCGATGGTGATAGAACGGATTGGAAAACCGGATTGTATAGAAGGATTTATGCTGGACGGTTTTCCGCGCACCCGTCCCCAGGCCGAGGCCCTGGATGTCGAATTGCAGAAAGCCGGAGTTGCCTTAGATGTCGTGCTGCAAATTGAAGTCCCGGACGATTTGATTGTCGAACGCATTACTGGGCGACGACTGGACCCCGATACGGGAGATATTTACCATACGAAATTCAAACCGCCGCCGGCAGATATTGCCGGTCGGGTGATGCAGCGCAAGGATGACACCGAAGCAGCCTGCCGAGCCAGACTCGAAAAATACCACTCGGAAACGGCTCCAATTATCCCTTTTTACGAGGCCCAAGGGACGCTGAAACGAGTGGATGGTAACGCCGCACCGGATGAGGTCAGCCGACGCATCATGCAGGTTTTAGGTTAGGGGCTTGGGCGCATGTCAACGCAGGGGCAATGCCTGCATTGCCCCTGCATATCAGACTGACATTGCCGGCGGGCCCTTACGGCAGAGCAAAGACCGCAACAGCGCTCCCCGGTGTAGTGTGGGGATATTTCCCCACGATGTCCACAACCAAGCCTCCGGCGCCGCTGGGAACGGCAATATATTGTTTGTCTCCGACCTTGTAGGAAATCGGTTGTCCGCGAACCGCGGACCCGGTCTGAAACTTCCACAGGACTTCGCCCGTTGCGTCATCCAAGGCAAGCGCGAATCCCTTTTGGTTGCCCGTAAAGACCAAGCCACCGGCTGTGGCCAGCGCGCCTCCCACCATCGGCCACTCGTCCTTATAGCGCCACTTCACCTCGCCGCTGGTCGGGTCGATGGCCGTGACGTGACCGTAGGCCGTGCCGAGGTCGCCCTGCGTTTGTCCAGGTCCTCCACCCCAGAATGGGATCCCTTTAATGAAAATAGACCTGGCCTTTTCCATTTTGCCGCAACTCTCAATCGTCGGGACAAAGATGAGGTTGGCCAGCGGGCTATAGGCCGCAGCGTAGGAGCCATTTTGTCCTCCCACGTTCCCAGGGCAGATGAGTTCAGGATTGCCCCCCTCCATAGGCACATACTTCGGGTCAACAATCGGCCGACCGCTTTCGTCCAGCCCCTTCGCCCAGTTGAGTTGCTCAACATACTGCGAGCCGTGCAGAAACTTCCCGTCCCCGCGATTCAGGACATACATATATCCATTCCGATTGGGCTGGGCCAAGGCTTTGACGGACTGTCCGCTCCGCGTAACGTCGAGCAGAAACATGCCTGTGTTGCCATCATAGTCCCAGACGTCGTGGGGGGTAAATTGGAAGTACCATTTAATCTCACCGCTATCCGGATCAAGAGCCAAGACAGAGTTCGTGTAGAGATTATCACCCTCACGTCCATCCCCGTTCCAGTCGGGGGCCGGGTTGCCCGTTGCCCAATAAACCAAGTCAAGCTCTGCGTCATACGAGCCGGTCACCCAGGCCGGACCGCCACCTTGTTTATACGAATCACCGGCCCAGGTCTCGACCCCGGGCTCGCCTTCGTCAGGCACGGTATAGCGGCGCCACTTCCGCTCTCCGGTTTCAAGATCATAGGCATCGATATACCCGCGAATACCATATTCACCGCCCGCAATGCCGACAATGACGTTGTCCCGAACAATCAGGGGTGCCAGGGTAAAGCTGAAGCCGCCCGCATAGTCGTCGGCTTGCGTATTCCACACGACCGCGCCGGTTTTTCTGTCGAGCGCGACAATACGCGCATCCAGGGTAGCCATAATGACCTTGTCCCCGGCCAGCGCCGCACCCCGATTGCCCGGCCCGCAGCAGACCCGCATATCGTCCGGCAATTCATGATCGTATTTCCAGAGCGGTCTGCCCGTTGCGGCGTCTAAGGCAAACAGCTTGTTGTAGGCCGCAGTGAGATACATGACACCATCGGCAACCACGGGTGAGGCTTGCATTTGCGCGGGCACCCCGGTTTGGAAAATCCAGGCGGCCTGGAGTTTTTTGACATTCTGGCGGTCAATATCCTTCAGCGGGCTGAATCGCCAGCCGGCATAATTCCCCCCGTACATCAGCCAGTCAGCCGAGTTAGCCATGCCCTTGAGCAAGCGCTCGTGCGTCACCGGCTGAAGCGTGTCAGCGTAAAGCGCGCCGGGAGAGAGGAACATGAGAATGGCTGCCATTACTAAAAATCTCCGCGACCAAGAACCTCGCATGAGTAATGCCTCCTCAGAGTGATTTCCAATCGGAAAATGTGGTCGAACCCTACTGATTTTTAGACTAGAGGTCAAGAAAGCGGACACAACGGTAGTGTCTCAGTTTGAATTTCTTTTCTTATAGGGACCACGTGGCCCTGGCTTCGGTTGCCGAGCATCCACCAAGTCTACAATCCAGTCCACGTCATGTAAGGTGCTATCAATACCAGCAGCCCTAGCTGGGGTCATCCGCAGCGTTTTATGAATCCGGCAAAAGTTGTAGTGCAGGAAGTACAGGGCAACCATATACATGGGATGTTCCACCTTCTTAGAGAAGGCATTAGTCAGCCGCGTGAAGCGTCGCATTCCCATCCGCATACTGAGGTTCTGCCGCTCGACATAACTGGTTGAAATGTGTTCTGGGTCCGGGTCTCCAGTCACGGGATTTGTCCGCGTCCCAATGCACTCCGCTGGGCTGTAGCGTCGGCTTCCCTCTGTCGGCTTGCCGTACAACTTCACCAACTGGGCATAATCAACCGCACCCCCAAAGGCGTCTTCTACTGCATCCAAATAGGCCCTATGGCCATCCGTGGTAAGTTGTACAGGGTGAGACAGTCTATCCGCCACGTCCGTCATAAATTCAGCCGCATAGCCCCCGTCACGACCGCCTACGAGGTAGGACCCAATCAGCTTGCTCTCAGCATCCAAAGCCGTCCAAGTCCATACATCGCCAGCCGTGTCAGGCGCAGCCTTCGCACCTGAAACATTTTTCTGTTTTGCATAGACAAAAGACCAGATTTCATCGGCTTGGATACGTCTGGCTTTGACGTTTCGTACATGAGCATCGTGATACTCCAAAGCCACCTTCCCAGCCCGAATCAGCAAGGAGCGAATGGTGTTGATAGAGGCCCCTGTCACACGGCTGATCGCCCGCATGGACATCCCCTCGACCAGCAGGGAAATGATCTGGACTTTCTTAGCTTTTGGGAGGGTGTTCATGCTTGGCATTATTGCACATCATATGCTTGCTGCCAATAAAAATATCAGTTTGAAATAGGAAAAAGGCAAGAAAAAACCCGACTTTGCGGGCCGGGTTTTGTTTAGCCAATGTGAGTATGGTTACTGTGCAGATTTCCGGCTGGCAGGAGGATGAATTTGATGTAAGATGTTCTGTATCCCTTGCATAGACCCCTCAAGCCTTTGCACCGACCCATTGAGATTTTGCACCGACCCGTCAAGTTTCTCCAAAGAATGGTAAAGATTCTGTGTTCGTTCTTCAATTTTTCCCAACGTCCCATTCATGTTCGTAAGCTGCTGGTTGATCAATTGAATCGTGGCTTCGTACCCTTGGAGCGTGCCTTCTTGTTGTCCATGCAACGCGATGGACTGGGCCTCGGCAGCGGATACCCGACTTGCCGTGATCCAATACAGTGCCAGCCAGCCCGCCGCGAAAAAGCCCAGGATGGTGAGTACCACGGGTGTTTTAAGGTCATCCCAAGTCATTAAGAGCCTTTCGCCGCCCAGCGAGCCTGAGCTGCCTGCCGCGCTATCTCACTGCGTCGCCCTGCACTGAGCTTCCGCGCACGGGCATGACCGCCCAATGACCGCCCATCACTCTCCGGTTTTATTGTCTCTTCGATTTCCCCCGTCGCAATGCGGGCAACCTTCACAGCACACCCCACAACGTCTGCCGGGCGATGCTGCCCTTGTGGTCCGTATGGCATAGGTTTCTCCTCTGTGTAGAAAAAATAAAACACACATATTCAAAAAGCAAGATACTCTTGGCATGGAATGGGTCTAGCACAAAGCCGGTATCGCACAAAGTCACCCTCCAGCAGCATCTTGTACGGTCTGACACGCAGTTGTTCGACAGGTGTAGGAGATCGTTTCCCCGTTTTCTCCTGTGTATGTATGGGTTGGGTCCGCTCCTGCCACAATCAGGGCGCGTTCGATGTCGTCTCGCTCATGGCTGAAGCCAGACCTCACATAAAACAGCGCATTCCGGCCATCGGCGTCTAGTAGGTTGGGGTCTGCGTCATTGTCCAAGAAGAGCTCAACCATCTCCAGTGACACCACGCCGCTCGTTGATATTGCCCCTCCACCTGAGAGCATATACAGAAAGACTGTTCTATCTGGCACCAGCGTTCCTCTGATATCTTGATACACTTTGATATTTGGGTCGGCCCCGTTGTCGAGGAGGAATTGTACCGTTTCCGTTCCGCCGAAATGAATGTGTTGGTGTGAGACCGCATGATACAAGGCAGTGAGACCATAGGAACTACCGGGGGCCACTCCCGATGTGGGAGGAATAGCAGGCTTCCATCTTGCGTCGATGCTCGCCCCAGCATCAAGGAGGGCTTGGAAAACGGCTTGTACGTGCGCCCAGGCCTCAGCATCCAATTGAAAGTTCGCGTCTCGCTCGAATCTCTCGGAAGCCCCAACCACATAATGGAGCGGAGTGCTACCCCCTACGGACCACACGCCAGGGGAGGTGAAGGCTCCCACATCAGCCCCAGCCTCAAGGAGGAGGTCTACGACTGTCAAGATATCGTCTTCCCAATGGTGGACCCAATGGTTCAACGCAATATGTAAGGCCGTCTCCCGATAGTCCAAGTGCGAAGGAAGGGTGGGGTCGCCTCCATATTCCAGCAACAGTTCAATCATGGCAATAGAACCAAGGTCTGAGACCGCATGATGCAGGGCGGGTGGTTGAGAAGCATGTGTCGCATTGGGGTTGGCCCCAGCCTGGAGTAAGACGCGGACAGCGGGAATGTTGTGTTGTTGGACCGCAAGATGTAAGGGATGTTGCTGTTGGCCTGAAGGCGTATGATTAGCCCCAAGGTCTAAGCAGTTTTGGATATAGGCCGTGCTCTGTTTGCCAATGTCGTGGGTGTTCCACAACGGGCATTCTTGTGCCAAGCGCTCGGCTGATGTGGAATCAGGCGGGTCTCCAGTCTCTAGCCAGTGATGGTAAAGCCCTGCGTGGTTTCTTCCCACTGGACAGAGACCTCTTTTCCATCCGAGAGGGTAACAGTTCCTTGCCCGGTCACGCCTCTCAGGAAATTGGTGCCCAGGGTTTGAACGGTGAAATCGACTTGTGTAATGACTGTATCACTATCGTACAGAGTCACGGTATGGGGACCATCCCCGAGTTCGTTGTAGTTGATAAGGAGTCCGAACCCATTGTCAGCATCCCCACAGACTCCTGCTGTGTCTGCACGGTCTGAGCCATACGAGACAAACTGCTTCGGCCCGCCGTCAAAACTGACTTCCAACTCTGTCGCATTACAGGACCAGCCAGAGAGGAGCCCGACGCCACTCTTGAGGGCTCCCGGCGCGGGGTTCTCCAGGGTTGTCGCAGCCTGAGAAAGAATCGGAAAAGACAACGCTAGGAGCACCATCCATTGAAAAACTTTGGGCATATTCAGCCTTCCCTGTGTAAATAGTCCCGACAAAGGTGCCGGGCCGTATCAACACGACACAGGATATGTGAAGGTCCTACCTATTTGCCGCCAGACGGGTAGCTACTCCCACCTTGCACGGCGTGCTTTTGTATTCAGCAGGCGACCCGACTCAACGGGTCCTGCATCGTGTTGATGATACACTACCGACACAACGTACGCCCCGGACGCCTAAGGAAAGAGACGCAATCTTCTCCCCACGAGGAGCATCCCAACGAGACCGAATAGAACGACCGCTCCGTGCATCCATCCGTTCCAGACGAGTGCATACGGGTCCGGCAGACGCGGTCCGGTCACGCCGGGAATACTGGGGAGGTCCCCATCTCCAGCGCCAACTTTAAGCTGCGCCTTCATTCCCTTTTCCATGTGCTGAGAAACATCGCAGTGCACCAGATAGGTCTTATCTCCGGGCGGGAGAATAAAAGTGCCTGTCCGCTGCCCTTTGCCCGCTACTTCAAGCGTGAACATCCCCATGGGATACACATAACGCGGAAGGCCGTGCAGCATCCACTGGTGACGGACGTTATCCGTATTGATGAGCGTCACCGTGAGTTTCGTACACGGCTCAAAACGCCATTCGTTTCGATCATACGCAAACATCGTCCCTGGCTGGGCGAATTCTTTTCCGGCACGAACAGTGATCTCGCGTTCACCAGAGAGACGTGGACAGCCCCGGGGGAGTTGGTCCGCGTTTTCATTCATCACCATGCCCGTAGTATCGAGCTGCATGCCGTGATGCGTATGCTGATGGGTCTCGTGCTCTTGCGTCGAGCCAGCCGCACTGGAAAGCAAGACAGACAGGGCACAGACAATCAGTATAGAGACAGTTCTCCGGCGCTGCCCTCCCCCAGACGCCGCTGGCCTCTTCCGGCTATTTTTCCGCAGAAAAAACTCCATTGAAAGCCCCTCTTACCGGTATCGAGCCCCGCGTCTTCTCAAGGCGAAGGCCGCACCGATGAGGAGGCCGATACCGATCCCAAGCATGAGGGCATAACTCAAGGGCAGGGAGCGAGCGCTGGCCTCACCAAGCAGGCCGAAGTCCTCTAGCCCAGCCCAGATAGGGAGCTTTTTTTGGTAATATTCCTTCGTAAAAAACGGCGCCCAGTCCATACCCTGCGTTTTCGGCTGGCCCGATGTGTCCAAATAGTCCTGGTACACAATGGCACTGATATTGCCACCAGGGTTGATCCCATCAGTGGTGATCGCTTTTTCCTTATGGTCGTGGAGCAGCCAGACGCCCGGTCCATAATTATGCAGGCCGTCATCAGTCGTGTTGAGCAGGAGGTCTACCCGTTGGGCCGGGCTGATCCAGACCACGTCACGGGTGATTTGTGCAGCCGGATTATGTTCGACGCCGTCATAATGTGTGATTCTGACCTTATGCCCATGGGTATGCAGAGAAATGCCTTCTGCCCCGCCGTTGAGCACACGCAGTTTGACGCGTTCATTCGGGGCGACAACAATAAGCGACTCACGGGTCGTGTAGGGAAAGGAGCGGCCGTTGAGTAAGAAATAGTCAGGGTCTTGGTCGGTAATATCATAGCGGCGATTGGTCGCCTCGGCGATTAAGCGCGGATCACCGGCAGTCTGGATAATATTGTTCAACGCCGGGTCAATGTCCTGGTAGTGCAGATCGAATTCCCGGTCATAGGACGCTCTGACTGCGGCAGAGACAGAACGCACCCGGCCGGCCCCAATATTGAGCGTTTGGAGCCAGTTATGCGGCCGGTTGTCTTCAACCACGAACATCCCCTGGAGCCCCATCAGAATATGGACATGGGGTTGGACGTGGCAGTGATAAAACATCGTGCCCGTTTGACGCGGGGTCATTTCATAGGTGCGACTCTCCCCTGGTGAGACTGGCATTTCACTCGCAATCGGAACCCCGTCGTTTCCCTCGCCAGTGGCGTCAATATAGGGGTGGTCCACCCCGTGAAAGTGGATGGTGTGCGGCAGATAGTGCGTATTCTCCAGGGTCACCCGGAGCGTATCGCCCTGCTCTACACGAATCGTCGGAGACGGCGCGCGCAAGGTCGGATGCGCCCATTCGCTCTCAAAATTTTCAGTTGCCATACCGCGTGATTTTGGTGCGAAAACCCACAGTCCGGGCTGGACACCCGGCGCAATGGCATAGGCGGGGAACGGTGCAGGATCATCCGGCGAGTGTCCGTTCAGTTCGACGACTTCAAGCCGAACGTGGATCTCGTCGGGATCGCCATCCCCATCTCTGTCGTTCTCTTTCACCACCGTATTGGGCGTGAGCCGGGTCTCCATAAGGGTATGCAGAGCGATATTATTCGTTCCTTTGACAAAGGCTGCAATTTCCGCTGGGTTGTCCGGGTCACACACCGGTGACGCTGCTATGGCAACGCCTTCAATAGTCTGAGGTTTCCGCCAGTCCGCATGCCTGTCCAGACAGAAGGGCTCGACACTGACAGGGCTTATGTGACGGCTGGGGGGCGGCTTTTGGTAGGATTCCTCCCCGATGTATTGGTACGCAAAGTCTTGTATTGGGCGGGGGAGCCAGGCACGCGGAACGAGAAAAAGCGCGCCGATAGCGAGCCCACTGAAAAAAAGGAAGAAAAAAAGCAGACCACGGAGCCACATCGTTCAACATGTACTGTGAACCGGGCGTTCGGGAAAGGGGGGCTGTCCGGTTCCGCAGCTATCCCTTGAGCGGGGGCGGAACTTTTTTCACAGGAAACGGCGGCCACCCGAGTTTGCCTCCGACGACGTAATAGCCGACGCCGCAGCCAATGAGCAGGCCCGCTATCAAGATCAGCATGGTATTGGAGAGTGAAGCGACTCGAATGGGAAACCGCACTGACCCATCAACTCCGTCAAGCGTCATCAGAGCCGTATACTGGCCAGGCGTATCAAAATTGACTTCAGTGTTCACCACCCCGCTGGGGTATACCCGCGCCGGGATATCAAGCAACAGGCGCGGTTCAGCCGCATTGGTTTCCTCAATAATGCGAACCGCGGCCGATTTCTTGCGCAATTCAGGATCAATCAGATCGAAAACGAGAATTGCATTCCCTGTTCGAGGAACGCTCCGGCAGAATTCCCCGGTTGCGTATTCCTGTGGCTGGTAGGCAGAAAAATGGACCAGATAGACGCCTGCCCGCTCTATACAGGGGTCCAGATCCATGGCGACCCCCCCATGCCCCCAGGCTTCTATTGGGACGAGGAGCATGGCAACAAGGGGGAGCAATTTCACAATGCTGTCCAGTTGCGCTCCAGAGCAGGACGGAGGCTCCCCGCTCTGGACCTTATGGCAGATAGGTTGAACGAAACTGAGTTGGGACGACATTTGAGCGGACCGTCACTAACTCATGACCATCGCTTCCATTCTCAAAGCGTAAGACTGCGCCAATAAACTGCTGCGGCGCTTGCGTCGGGATGAGACGTTCCGTACCGAAGATCTGGTTTGAAACAGTCAGGGTCATCTCTTTTGTTTCGCCCGGAGCAATTGGTCCGTCCGGCTGTACTTCGAGGCGACCAACAAAATCCCTCGGACCGGCTTGGGCTTGCTCGGCTTCCGGTCCGTTTACAAAGGTCGCCATTGCGATAGTCAGTTGCTTGAGTTCGATGTCGCTCTCGATAACATTCGTCACCTGGACCTTCATCTCCAGCGTTTCACTCGCTTCGTCATACGTCGCTCCGCTGGCCTGGGCCTCGGCCATCTTCTCACCAGAAGCAATGAATTCCGGTGTAAACCAGTCCGTTTGCTGCGGCCAGCGAACGGGCGCATTTGACGTGGCATACGTCCAACCGACAACCAGCATCACCAGGGTCACGCCCACGATCACATTCATCCACATATGGTCACGGGGCGTGATGAGGCCAATATCGGGAGCATCATCGTTCACCGGAAGCTGAGCAGTGACGGCAAGATTTGTCACCGTTCTTTTGTTTGTCGTCCAGTACAGTATCCAGGCGACCCCCAGGACAAAGCCGGCAAACGACCACCACCAGACGAATGCCCCTCCATACGTACTGAGTTCAATGGTCTCACCAGACAGCAGGGTGAGCGGGAAGGAGAACGGCTCCGCACTCGGTTTGACGGTCACCCATTCGCCAGGTCCAATCAGGGTTCCGGTCCCATATACGGCGATACCGGGATGGACATGCCAGTCCCCAGGCTCTTTGCCAACAAGCTCCATTTCAAACTCGTAAATGCCCCCCTTTTGGGCAAAAAACGAGCCGATAGCAGCCGTTCCGTTGACAAAACGCTCCTTGAGCACAAAGACCGGTCCAGGGACGACCGGCATAATGGAAGCGATTTCTGGTGTCTCTAGCGTATGCGGCCACGTTTCGAGGATTTTGACCGACCCCGTCACCTTGACGGGCTCTCCAACCTCGATTTCAGTCGGCGAAACGCTGACATCGAAGAAAGCCGTGGTCATGTTTTTCAAGAACGGTTCGTCGGCGGCCTCACCGTGGGCAAAGGCATTCGGCGTATTGGCAACGGCCAGTATGAGGCCGAGCACGCCAACACTGCCAATCACGAATCGCTTAACCATCGGCCGCCCTCCTGGGTTCGGGCTGTTCGTCCGGGAGCTGAGGTTTCGTTTCTATGACACGCAATCGGGGCTTGCGCTTGATGCGAATAACCGGACCCGTTTCCGGCGACCCGCGTCCGTCCGTCTCCGCACTCTTCGATGCTGGCCACAAAACCACCAGCCAATAACACACAAAGGCTAAGATGCCTGCGGTAATGACGGGCGGGGCTATTTCAGAGATATTCATCCCGTGCGCATACACGGGGGAAGGAAACAGAGACAGGCCGGCAAGAAGAGCCATGAGCACAGAGCAGACTCTTCCGTATCGGGCGGGCTGCTGAGGTTCGAAAGACATACCGCACCTCATGTTTGTCTCACACGGTTTTCAGATAGCGCCGAATCGGCCACACCGCCAGATAGCGGCCAATAAACTGACCGATCCAGTAGCCAGCAAAGGCTGCCGTTCCAGCAAAGGCCAGCGAAACATATTGCGTCTCACCCAGGAAACTCCGCAACGCGCCGCGTTCAATCAGCCGGAGGTATTCTGGAGTTTGGGAGCGAATATAGGCGATGCCCTGAACATCGGCAACCGTCACCACATGATCCATAAAATGGGCCGGCTGGAGAAAGGCCGCTAAGGGGACGTAATTATAGGCCCACACCGCAATCCCCCACACATGAGCACCGATCAACGAGGTGAGGATAAAACTCTTGGTCTTCATCAAGATCCAGTCCATCAAGATCCCGGCGCAGACGACGGAGGCAGGCCACACGAAGTTCATAGGGTAGGTCGCTGCGAGGTCCCACTGGAAATACCGCCCAACCCAGGCCGCAAAAAACAAGCAACACGCGGTATAGGTCGCACCAGTCGGAAAGCGCCAGGCCGTCCACTGGATGTATTGCAGCGTCGAGGGAATAATGATCGTGGCAAAGGCCGTGACCACCGGCCACCACTGAGGATCTTTCCAATCTGTCCAGAAATCCCAGTCACCGGCAAATAACTGCTTGGTGATATCAGCGGCGCCTGCCACCACAAAAACCGCCGTGGTCCAGAAAACTAAATCCCACTTCCAATCAACCCATTTATATTTCTTGTTGAGCAGTTCTTTGAGTTCGAGCCGCCGTTGCCGTTCCGCCGCGTCTGCGATGTCGGTTACGGTTGTGGTTTCCGTCGCCATGCGCCCTTCCTCTCTACACGAGGATTTTCGATCCGTTTATCGACCAAGCCCACACCGCCGTTGTTAGTCGGCGGCGATCGGCGACTCAAGCGAGGCTTCCGGGTTCCTATCCTCTTCGATCTTCTCTATCTCGAACATGCGCACTAGCGTCTCGCCCCACACCGCAAACATACCCGCCGCAAGCCAGCCGTAAATCACAAACGGCCAATGAAACGGAACAGAGAAGATTTCTTCAGAGATCCACAGGCTATGGCCCCACTCATTGGCAGCAACCGCCATGCATTCGAGTACACAGGCACTGATCAGCAGAAAGAACGACCAGGGAAATCCTTTGTCTTTTCCGTACAGCGCGGGGATATGAAACCGCCCGTAGATATAGGTCCCGACGGCCAACACAACCGAGAGGGGGAAGAAGAAATAAAACATCGGGATGTGGGTCGGGGTGAATGCCGTGTCACGCACCATAGTTTGGTGCCACGATCCGTCCCAGTTCGGCCAGAAGCTGGCCATCAGATAGATAGCCAGACTCGTCGCGCCAATGAGGCTCCACAAAATCGCAATCCGGCGCGTCTCTTCGGCGGGTGAGCATTCTTGTCCTTCAATGGCCCGGCCATTCCGGATGAGCCAGCCCAACCACACTCCGCTGAATACGCCTAAGACAGTCAATTCACCCCAGAACAGCGTCCAGTAATACATCGTGAATTCAGCACTGGCTGAATTCAGTCCAGCGGTGAACATAAAGGCATAGTTCCAGTACCAGAAAAAGACATTGGCAAGCATGATAAGCCCACACCCCCAGAAGAGAGGATGCCAGCCGACTGACCAATCAGTCGGGTTGGCCGGGTTGCCAGTTGTCATGGAACCATCGCCAGAACCTCTTGGTGCATTTTGTACTGCCTGTGCCTGAGCCATGCCTATCCCTCCTCAGATAGTAATAACGATGCTACAGTATACCCTCTTTCTTATTTCACCAGCTCTTCTCTGCTCCGAGCAGTCATCTTATAACGAATCACCGAGACTGCAAGAACGATAACCACTCCGAGCACAATCAGCGCCGGTCCGATCAAAGCCTTATACCACGCCGCAACCTGAAAGGGAAATGAAAATTTGCGCGGTTCGCGTTCATCAGCAAGCCCGAGCATCACCCGCACTTCGTAGCGCAGTCCTGCCTTCACAACGACTTCAGCGTTGGCCACGCCACGTTCGTATACCTGGAAAGGCAGGGACAGGGTCGTATTCGACTGTCCGGATTCATCTGAGGCAACGAGTTCAACGCCGAGCGGCATTTCCCATAGATCGGGTGTCACGTCCACGACCAGGAAGGCAGTGCCCACCCGCGGGATTTCTTCACAATACTCTGTGACCGGGTCAAATTGGGTCTGATACAAGGTAATATGCAGGAGCGAAGCACCGACCTCCCGTCGGCACGGGTCTCCAGGCCCCCTGTCCCGATGTGCCCAGGACGGCACGGGAAACATCAGGCAAAGCGCCGCTACGACAGCGAGAAGAGAGGAGATTCGGCAGGCGTGTCGCATCAGTCAGTTCTTACGAAATTTCGGCATTGACCAAGGGTCCTGAGATAGCAGGATGAGGGAGCGGGGACAACTCCAGAGCGTGCACCCGACCTAGCGAAGGGAGCGATCGATATCAACAAAGAACGACAGGAGGGCCGCATTGAGCGCGGACCAGTGCCTGTGAGACCCCGTTCCTTCACAGTATATGGTTTTGCTGTTTGCCGGACATCCCGAGTAGGCCATACAGCCGTTTTCGTCCCTGTCAACTAAACGGGACCGACACTTGTTACACGACGCGAGCCAGGCAGCCGCCTCAGCCCCGTAGCCGGGGAAAAGATGATCGTTGGCGCTGTGCATAATCAGAGCGGGCAGGGTTTCGGGACACGCGAAGGTTTCGAGGTCGGCCCGCCTGAACCCGGCTGCACTCGGCGCCACCGCAGTCGGGATGTGGCGTGTCTCGTCCAAAAGCGCGAGTGCCAGGGCAACCGTTCCGCCGTCAGAATGGCCGGTCATATAGACTCGCCGTTCATCGACACACCATTTTTTGGCGATGAGTCGCGGGATCGTACCGAGTTCAGGAACGATTTCGAGTGAAAGACGACGCGAGTCGGCATAGGCAACAACAAAGCCCGCCGTCGTTGCCGTAAAAGTCAGATTGGTCAGACGCTCTGAGCGAAACCGACTTGAGCCTGCTGGGGCATAGACCATGAGGAGCGGATGAAGAATTCTTGGATTGTAGTTGGCCGGCGTCCGAACCGCATACGTGATACCGTGTTCGGTCTGCTCGTCGTTGCTCATCCCGCCCTGGCCACTCCGTTCACCGAGCGGGCACGGCTCGGCGCTGGGGTCGTTCCTATACGTATGCCGGCCTAACTTGGGTGGTTCGCCTGGCAATTCAGAACATCCAGCCCCCCAGAGGACGAAGACAACGAGACAGAGCACCCGATACTGAATCCTGTTCATCAGTATGGGGCGACAGTAACGTCTCTCCTCGTGTCCCAATGGCCCTCTCCTGCTTGCCGGGTCAACCCGTCTCAGTTTATACTGCCTGCTCTATCTGAGGGAACAGCGATCGGTAAGGAGGGACATATGCTCTCGGTTTTTTCAGCCCCCAGCCACTATGTGCAGGGGAAGCACGCCACTGCAGCCTTAGGAACGGAAATGCAGCGCATTGGTTTGCAGGGACCCGCCTGTATTGTTGCCGGGAAAAGCGCCATTCGGCTGCTCTCAGAAGTCTGGCAGAAACATTTGAACGATGCCGGTATCACCCACACCGTCCACCAGTTCGGGGGAGAATGCTCCTACCCTGAAATCGAACGGATTAAAGAAACGGCGCGAGAGAACAAGGCCCAGGTCATTATTGGAGCGGGTGGGGGCAAGGTATTGGACGCGGCCCGGGCCGCCGCCGACGACCTTGATCTCCCCGTCGTCAACTGTCCAAGCATCGCTTCAAGTGACGCGCCGTGCAGTGCGCTGTCGGTGATTTATACCCCCGAGGGGGTATTCCAGGAATACCGCTTTTATCGAAAGAACCCGGACCTGGTTGTGGTGGATACCTCTGTTGTCGCTCAAGCCCCGGCCAGACTGCTCGTGGCCGGAATGGGAGATGCGCTGGCCACGTGGTTCGAGGCCAAAACCTGTGTTGCCGGCCATGTCCAAAATATGCGCGGAGGGGCCTCGACGCGTAGCGCCGAAAAGCTGGCGGAGCTGTGCTACAACATCCTGGTCGAAGATGGCCCGGACGCGAAACGGGCCGTGGAACGTCACGTCGTCAATCCAGCCCTGGAGCGGTTGGTGGAGGCCAACACCCTGCTGTCGGGTTTGGGTTTCGAGTCCTCGGGGCTTGCCGCCGCCCATGCCATCCATAATGGCCTCACCGCGGCTCCGCTCACCCATCCGTACTATCACGGGGAAAAAGTCGCCTACGGCCTGATGGCTCAGTTAGTGCTCGAAGGGCAGTCACGCTCGGTTATTGATCCGGTGCTGGAGTTTTCATCTGCGGTCGGCCTGCCCATTACCCTGGCCGAAATCGGGCTCAGTGCATTCCCGGAAGATATGCTTGCACAAGTTGCAGCGCGGGCGACCGCAGACGGAGAAACCATCCATAACGAACCGTTTGACGTGCAGCCCGACATGGTTGCCGACGCCATTCTGGCCGCAGATTCAATGGGCCGCGCCTGGCACGACACGCACGACACGCAGTAGGAGGGAATTATATACTTTAGTCACATGGGATACTCGTGGGATATAAAACCCACACCTATACGGCCAAACTCAGCCCTGCTGTTCACGAGCGACTGACCACGTTTCTGGAGCCGCAACGGCTGCTGTACCATGCGGGGCTGGAAGAGCGCCTTGGCGCGGACCGGAAGGCGGGCGTCTCGGTCAGCCTCTACGACCAGTACAAGAGCCTGACGGTTCTCCGGGCAGACCCCGAGTTCAGCCAGTACGCCCTGAAAGGCCAACGATCCTGTCTGTTCACGTTGGACCGGGCGTTCAAAGCGTTCTTCCGCCGGGTCAAGGCTGGGCAGAAGCCGGGCTTCCCACGTTTCAAAGGGCGAGACCGGGGTATGCGGTCGTTTTCGACGTCCCAGCCCCGGCTGAAACAGCACGGCAAATGGCACGCCCGGTCGATCAAGGGCATAGGCAGGCTGCGGTTCAAAGGGCAGGCCGATGGCACGGTTGTGAAAGTCCGCGTGGTGCAGACCCCGCTGCGGGTCTGTGGGCAACTGGTGGTCGAACTTCCTGACACCCAGCCGCCGTTCAGCCTGCCATTAGGTATTGACGTGGGCATTGCCGCCCGTATCACGCTCTCTGATGGACAACGCTGGACCACGAACGCAGTAGACCGGGAACGCCTCACCGTGCTGCAACAACGGCTTGCCGCCGCGAAGAAAGGCGCCAAGATGCGCCAGAAGCGCAAACGAATGCTGGCGAAGGAATGGCAGCGGGTGCGCGACCGGGAGCGGGCCATCCGGCATGAGATGCCGGCGGACCTCATCAAGAAAACGAAGTGTTATTATGTAGAGGATTTACCGGTACAGAACATGCTGGGCAATCGTCATCTTGCCCGTTCGATTGCAGAACAGCAGTGGTCAACTTTCGTACAAATGCTTACTGACTAGGCTGAGAGGGCTGGTGGGTGGGGTGTGAAAGTTGATCCGCACTATACGTCGCAAGACTGTAGCCGATGCGGAACACGGGTCAAGAAACCCCTGTCCGACCGGCTGCATATTTGCCCTGCCTGTGGGCTATCCATAGATCGGGACTGGAATGCGGCGATCAACATTCTACATCGAGGTCTCATCGTGAGCCCGCCCTCGGGCGGGAATTTCCCGAGCGGTACTCCAGGTCCCGAGAACGGTATGCTTTGTGACTAAAGTATATCATTCCCAAAATACAGGATGGGAATAAGCGTCACGCGTTGATCCATAAATCCTGAGTTCGTCACCGAGAAAGCCATGTCGATCAGGATACAGTCCCAGAACGGCGAGTGGGGAAACCCCATCGCCCGTAGCGCCATTTCTTCAGCCGTATAGGGCAGTTGGAACGGGAAGGGCTCGGCGGGCAGATAGGCCACGCTGGCATCCCGCGGTGTGTCACTGCGGAGATCAATCGCGCTCTTTTCTTCGTCCGTGAGCTCGGCAACCGTTTTCCAGGTTTTCGGCGGTATCGGACCGCCCTGGTCTGCCGCCACAGTCGTGGACCCCAGACTACCCGGACACAGCAGGCAGAAAACAACGAGCCACACGAGCTGTCGCGCGCGAGGAGCCATGTTACTGCTGGGCTTTGACCTCAATGAGCGGAGAGGAGCTGTCAAAGACGAGATGTCCAGCCTCTTCTTGCAAACGGTAGCGCTGCTCCAGCTCTGCGGAGATGGCAACGTGCCGGTCGTGCGGAAACTTATCCGGATACAAGCGTGGGCGGAGGAAGAACTTTTCTGGAGAATACACCAGGGATTGGGATTTGAGCGGATACTTGAGCCAATTGCGGCGCATAAAATCAGGCTCAAACATCGTCTCTCGGTCTTCTGGAGACCACTCCTTCACCCAATGGGCATCATGCGCGCTATAGCTCATCAGGTCGAGCGCAAGGTCGTAATACACCGTAAAGAGTCCGGCATAGCCCCGTTCTTCCAGGGCCCGGGTTGACGAGATAGGCGTTGCGCACCTCAATCACCCGCAGTTGATTGTCATTGTCGTACTGCTCAATACGCAGCGGATAGAAACTGTGCTGATCGAGCCAGTATATCAGCCGGCTCATACGGTAGTGAGGCAACCAGTCTTCTTTCCTGGTCGCCTCAACCACATAACACGCTACTCCGCCGTCTTCAGCATAATGCGGATACGTCTCGCCCAGCATTTTAATCTGATCTGATGGGACCTCGTTAAAACTTCCATCGGGCTTGGCCAGGGTGACCGTCGGACGGGTATTGGGAAAACGCACCGTCTCATGCAGCACATCCGTGCCAAGCAGTCGCCACGAGAACTCCCAGGCATCGCGCCCCACCACATCGTCAAAGGTCTGCACATTATTGGGAAACTGCGCATCCCGGCGGGGCTGAGGCTGGCGGCGCACACGGCGTAAGGTTGGGCTGTAGATGAAGTTGTCCAGTTTGGTCGTTTCTTCCTTATCCGTCCGTCTCAGGATCCACAGGTCCTGCAAGCCCTGATTCTCAGGCGGATAGGTATAAAAGAAGACCATCCGAAAATAGTCCTCCCCTGGCGTCATGCTGAGCTGGCCGGGCACACCGTCCTCGTCCGGGATGTAATGGCTATAGCCCAGGGTGATGCCTTCATCCAGAAAGCCGTTGCTGGTAATGGCGCCGAACACATCGGCCATGGCGTGCGACCAGCGGGCGACATGGGGGAATTCCATGGAACGATAGCCCATCTCTTCCGCGGTATAGGGTGGCTGAAAAGGATAGGCTTCTGCCGGGAGGTATGGAAGCGTCGTATCTCGGGGGGTATTGACCCGGAAATCAATGCGCGATTTTTCCGCCTCGGACAGCTCCTCAACCGTTTCCCAGGTCTGCCGAGGGCTGCCGTTCTGCTCCGCCGCCCCAGCGGTCGATACAGCCAGGCTGAAGAGGAGAGAAAAGGCCAATCCCGTCAGGATAAAAAAGCATCTGTTCATGTCGTCTGGCGAGAGCGCCTCGAAACGGAGACGCTCTTCCTTTCACGCAGGGCGGTCAGAATTCGTAACTCAGTTCCCAGCCGATATTGTCCCATTTATTATATTGGCCGTACAGGTCGGTCCGGTCGCCGCTACTGAACGCCGTATAAATGAGGCGACCGGTAATGAATTGGGAGAATCGGTAGCTCGAAACAAATTTCGTTTTTATGCCCTGCCATTTCTTCTGCGGCAGACTGATAACGGGAACGACGGTCAGCTCCAGGCGCAACCGGTCACGGGTGAAGCGAAACGGACGCCCAATAAAGAAGACCGGCAGGAGGCTCATTTCATCTCCGATTCCTCCGCCAAAGCCGCCGCCGAGATTGCGGCGCCAGTCAAACGTATACAATAGGGAGGGTTGCATAATCACGGAGGTATTACCGGGAAAGGCGAACTCCAGCGCAATCGCGGCCCGCAAGGTATCACGCCGAATGATGCCCGAGTTGAGGTTCCCGTCCCGCGCGGCCTGCTGATGGTCAAAATCGGCGAAGGGAACGTCTTTGGTCCACAGACCCTCAACCCGCAGCACAATCGGCAGTTCACCGACAAGCGGCATGTTCGAGAGTGCGGAGGCATAGTCGGCAGTGATACCGAGATGATGCAAACGGGTGAAACGAGGCTGAAAGATCAGGTCCATATCTCCGTCTGCATCTGTATCAAGGCCGGTCTGACCGACTATGAACGAGGTCGGGTTTTTATTCCAGGCGTAATAATAGATCAGCCCCCAGGTGAGCGGTTCCATGGAAACGTCAAGACGCAGGCCGTATTGATGGTCACCGAAGTCCCCTGCGGACGGCCGTTTTGTCTCTCTGAACTCGTCCCCGGTCGCGTCCTGCCGGCCGTCCAGGAGCGCTTTCGTTTCCGTGTCCATGGGCGGAGCTAGGGGTGAATACCAGGGCGAGCCGGGGACCGGATTACGGTCCTGCTCAAAGTTCGGAATCCACAGGAAGTTGAGAGAGTTTGCCCCAAAGAAATAGGTCACATTTGCCATCCAGGCCGGTAAGCGTCGCCACTCGTAGTCACTCGCCTCAAGCTGGACGGACTCGCGCCGGTCCATGCCGTTGATGACGTCAATGTATTGACCGTCCATTTTACCCCAGGCGATTTGCTGTTTGCCCAGGACGACATCAAGGTTGTGGGTGCGATAGCTGATATACAACTCGCGCACGATCCGCTCGAAGTTATGATAGGCGCGGAACGTTTCGCTCGTCCGGGGGGCAAACAGACCAGCAGAATCCTGCCAGTTGTACACACTGTCGTATATGAAGTTGTTGATATTGGTGATTTCGATATTGGGTGAAACCTGGTAGTGGAGTTCTAACTCCAACAAATTCTGCATCTGGGAGAAACGGAAGTCTTTCTGTCGATTGCCGACCCGGCGGTCTCCCGAGAGTTGAATATCGGACCATTGGCGGAGAAATCCCCGGAACGTCAGGGCCGGGACCTGGCGTTCGACGGGTTGGCGAACGTACCGCCCGGCGGGATCAAAAGTGGACAGAAAGCGATCAAAGCGTGACCAGGTATTCACGACCGCATCAACCTGTTTGTCCATGAAATAGCCGTAACAGGGTGAAACATTGGCCGAGATCGCCAAGAGTAACAGTCCGCCGAGGACGCGACTGACTACAGGGAGGAGCCCGCGTTTACCGTGCATGCAATATCTTTCCTTATTCTACCGGCGTTGAGCGGCTGACCAGGATGCCGTCCTGCGCTAACCGCTCCAGTTGGTCAGCAGTATAGTCGAGATACTCGCGGAGGATAGACGCATTGTGCTCGCCCAAATCCGGCGCTTCAAATGGAGTGTCGGTTCTGGCCGGGCCCGAAAAGCGGAACGGAAAACCGGGCAGAACAAAATCGCCCAACACCTTATCCTGTATCGGTCGAATAGCTTCCCGCTCAAGCAGATGGGGATGATTGACCACTTCCGGAATGGTCAGAACCGGTGCGGCCGGCACCCGTTCCCGGTGCAGAGCGGCAACCGATTCTTCCCGATTCGGCATGGTGTCGAGCCAGGCTTCAACGGCGTGGATGAGTTCTTTTTTATGATGGACACGATCCCGGTTGGTGCGGAAGCGCGGATCTTCCACAAATTCCGGGTGTCCGATGGTCCGCGCCACGCCCTGCCACTGGTGGTCAAGGGCTCCCACGATGACGACGAACCCATCTTTTGCCTGAAAAATACCGCACGGAGCCAGCCCCATATGGTGGGCGCCACTCCGGGTCGGGACGAATTTGCCACCCGAGGCGCTATGCGACTGAATCGTGAAGTCGTGCGAGTGGATATAGGCATCGAGCAGCGATACGTCGATATACTGCCCCTCCCCTGTCCGCTCGCGGTGCAACAGCGCGCACGCAATCGCGCCAAAGGCATGCACGCCCGTGCTGACATCGCCAATCGCAGCCTGGGGCATGGCCGGCGCCCGGCCCCGTTCGCCAGTCACTTCATTAAAGCCTGAATACGCCTGGGCAATGTAATCATAGCCGGGCACATGGGAGAGCGGGCCGGTCTGCCCGAGGGCCGAAATTGAACACATGATGATACGCGAATTCAGCTTTTGCAGTTCTTCATAGGCAAAACCGAGCCGTTTGATCGCACCCGGACTATAGTTCTCGACCACCACATCCATATGCGGCATAAGGCCGCGGATAATGTCCCGCCCCGCCGCCGTCTTCAGGTTCACACACAGGCTTTGTTTGCACACATTATGCTGGATGAAATAGCCGCTCCGGCCCTGTTTCAGAATCCCGTTGAGGCGGGCCGGGTCTCCTTTCGGCGCCTGCTCAACCTTAATGACCTCAGCCCCCATTTCGGCCAGCAGGCGCGTTGTCGTCGGCCCGGCAACAATCTGCGTAAAGTCCAGCACTTTATAGCCAGCTAACATACCCTGACGTGACGCGCCTGCCATACGAAATCCCTTTCTCTTCATGGCGTCTGCCGTGACCGACTGAATGAAGGTTCAGTTACAGGAAAGTCGCAGGGATACTACCCGCAAGCCTCGGGCGGCGCAAGGCGGGGAATGCAAGGGTCGTATCCCACTTTGCATTCTCCCCTCCTCGCTGACTGGGGACCCGGACCCGGCAGAGGTTGCTCGCATCACCCAAGTCGTATCCCACTTTGCATTCTCCCCTCCTCGCTGACCCACCCCTCAAGAGTGAATCACTGCTCCCTCTCCCCCGGAGGCCTGTCCTGCGCTGGTCGAAGGGGGCTGGGGAGAGGGGGCGCCCTCTGGACCGAAGGACGAGGTGCAACGGAGTCACTGCCCATGCGGCCCCTGTGTCCTGAGAGAAACCCGCGAGGAATGCTCAATTCCGTTCTCCCTGAGCGGAGCGCAGTCGAAGGGCACGCGCGGATGCTTCGACTCCACCCCTCCGGGGCGACGCTCAGCACGAACGGTTCCACTTCGTTTGTGAGTTTAGCGCATCCAGGCGCTCGACCCCGAAACGGATCCCCCCTCCCCCCGCCGACGAGGTCCTTTGAGCGCAGCGCTGCCTCGTGCTAGAGAACCTTCTGGTTCAATAACGTTCAATCAGCATGCATCTTCTAGCAGCCAAAGCGGCGGGGGATACTACCCCCCCTTGACAGCACAGAGAAGGGCTAAAAATGTTCTCCGTTCGGAGGGCCAGGCATGAGCCGGCGCCGGGTGTCCTCCTCGTGCCTGCTCGTCCTGCTCAGCGTCCTGACCCTGCTCAGCCTCTCCGTCCCCGCCGCCGGGGCCCAGCTTACCTTCAGCACCACGAGTCTTCCCGCGCAGGTGTATACGCAAGGCGGCCAGACCTCCTACACTCTGCCAGCAGCGAGCGGCGGGGAGGCGCCCCTCAGCTACACCCTCACCGGCCCGGGCGCGACCCTCTCTGATCCCGCCCTGCCCGCCGGGCTGACCTTTGACCAGACCACCCGCACCCTGGCCGGCACGCCGACCGTCCTCCAGGTGGCCACGACCTACACCTACACCGTCACCGACAGTGCCGACCCGCAGGCGACCACCAGTCTGACCCTCAGCATTGCCGTGCAAGCGTCCCCTGACAAGGCCGCCTTAGAAGCGCTGTACAATGCCACCGATGGGGCCAAATGGAAGAACAACGAGCACTGGAATAGTGCTAAGCCCCTCGCCGATTGGTACGGCGTCACCACCGACGCCAACGGACGAGTGACGCAACTGCGCCTCGGTAACAACGGGCTGGTTGGGGGACCGATTCCGCCCCAGTTGGGCACGCTGACCAAGCTGACGCAACTCAGGATATTAGAGAACGACCTGACCGGGCCGATTCCACCCGAGTTGGGTAAGCTGACCGAGCTGACACATCTCAGGCTCTACAGCAACAACGACCTGACCGGGCCGATTCCACCCGAGTTGGGTAAGCTGACCAAGCTGACGAATCTTTATCTCCACCGGAACAATCTGTCCGGGTCTATTCCCGACGAGTTGGCCAACCTGACCGGCCTAGTGCAGATTTGGCTCAACGCGAACGAACTGTCCGGGGCCATTCCAACCTAGTTCAACAATTTGACCAGCCTGGAGAAGCTCGATCTCGCTGGCAATCAACTGAGCGGAGCCATTCCCGACCTAAGTAACCTGACCAGCCTGGAGAAGCTCTACCTGGGCGACAACCAACTGTCCGGGTCCATTCCGACCTGGTTCAACAGTCTGACCGGCCTGACGCGGCTCTTTCTCTCCACCAATCAACTGAGCGGGACGATCCCCGCGGAGTTGGGCGAGCTTGGAAACCTTCGGTATCTGTATCTCAACGACAATGACCTGACCGGGGCGATCCCCGCCGCATTCGACCAGCTCAGCAGTCTCGATCGCTTCTACGCCTCCGGCAACACCAATTTATGTCTGCCGTCAGATTTGACGACCTGGCAAGGGGCCCAGCTCGGCAGAGACATACTGCTGCTCTGCCCGCCCGTGCTCGCGCAGGAGTATACCCAAAACACCGCCATTCCCCCCCTGCTCCTGCCAGCGACCAGCGGGGGGACCCTGCCCCTGACCCATGAGTTCACACCGGCCTTACCCGCCGGGCTGCGCTTTGCCCCTGACACCCGCCGCCTCTCCGGCATCCCGACCGGGACCCAACCCGCCACGGTCCACACCGATGCCGTGACCGACTCCGCGGTTGACGACATCGGCAACGACATCCGCGGCACCGCCCGGCTGACCCTGACGATTACCGTCTCGCCCGACCCGACCAGTCCGCCGGGCCAGCCCGTGAACCTGACGGCCACCGCCGGCAACCGTCAGGTGACACTGCGCTGGAACGACCCCGGTAATCCCAGCATCACGAAGTACCAGATCAGGCAGTGGGCGAGCGCCGACAGCCAGCCCACCACCTGGACCGACATCCCCGGCAGCGACGCCGACACCACCAGCCACACGGTCACGGGGCTGACCAACGGGACGGCGTACAGCTTCCGCATCCGCGCGGTGAACACGAACGGCGATGGCACGGCCTCGGCCGTCGCGACCGCCACGCCGAGCGGCACCCCGGCACCGCCGAGCGCCCCGGTGCCCCCGGCGCACTTCACGGCCACCGCTGGCAACCGTGCGGTGACACTGCGCTGGGCCGACCCCAATGATGCCAGCATCACGACATACCAGTATCAGTGGAAGCGCGCGGAGTGGCCCAGCTTTCGATCTTGGGTAGATATACCGGACAGCGATGTGGACACAACCAGTTTCACGTTCTTTCCGGCGAATAACGGGACGGCGTACCGCGTCCGCGCCGTCGGCACGGGCGGGCCCGGCCCCGCGTCAGACATCGCGCCCGCCCCGCCGCGCGCCCCGGTGCCGCCGGTAAACTTCATGGCCACCGCCGGCGACAGGGCGGTGACACTGCGCTGGACCGACCCCGATGCTGCCACCATCACTGAGGACGAAGACAAGCCGTGGACCGAACCCGCCCCTGGCACCGGGACGGACATCCCCGGCAGCACCGCCACCCCCCCAGCCACATCGTCACCGGGCTGACCAACGGCACGGAATACAACTTCCGCATCCGTGCGGTGAACGCGCACGGCGATGGTGCGGTCGCGGCCGTCGCGACCGCCACGCCAACACCGGCCCCGCCCCCTGGCGACGGCGATGATGGCGACGACAGTAGGAGTGGCGGGGCGGGGGCAGGCAGGCGCCCGCCGATCAACACGGCGCCCCCCCCGCCGCCGCCACCGCCGGCTACCTCCAGAGCGGCGCCGATGTGGACTACTTCCGCCTGGACCTGCCCTACCCCGGCGTCCTCCGTGCCACCACCACCGGCCCGACCGACACCCCCGGCCAGCTCTGGCACGCCCCGCCCGAAGAGACCCAGGCCCTCCGGGCCGCAACCGCCCCCGGTGCGCCCCTGGGCTGAGGCGGCGGGGCGTTCCCGACCGGGCTGAGCGGCACCTCTGCGCTCGCAGACTGTCCCACCGAGGGGGCGACCCCCACCCTCCAGGGGGAGGAAGCCCTCCAGCACTTCGTCATTGCCGGCGGGGCCGGCGGAGGAACAGGGGCGCCACGCCCCCCCGCGCCCGCCCGCTGGGAGCATCCCCAACCGGGCTCGTGTCAGAGGGGGAGTGGGGGGATCGCGGGCGGGGCGGGGGGAGATCGTGGTCGAGAACGGGCCACCGGGAGAACCGCCCCCGGTGGCCGCCGGCGCGGGGCCCCTACGGACGGACCCGGCAGACAGGGGGGGGATACGGACAACGGCTTGGGGGGGTGGTGGAACTGGAACAAGCGGGCGGATGGCCAACACACGGGGCGAGCCCTAGTCGATGACGTGGAGGTCGCCCACAGTACGTTTACGGTGCCCACGCTGGGCGCGGAGTTCGGGCGGGGGCGGCGTGGGGCGGAGGCGCTGACCGACTTCCCGACGGCGGGGCAGACGGTCACGGGGGAATGGCGGCAGGCCTTGCTGAATTTTACCATCACGGGCGTGGAGTAGGACGGCGGGAGGAATGCGCGGCGTACCGCCCCCCACCCTAACCCTCCCCCTCCGCCCTCTCCCTCTAGGGGAGAGGGAATCCGAGACCCCGGGGCGGGCGTCCGCCCTTCGCCGGGCCCTCCGTTCGGGCTGCGTAGCCTCAGAGGGGCGAAGTCGAAGGCCGGGTGAGGGCCAAGCGCTCCGGCCGTTGAGCAAGGTCATTTGCATCACACGTTCATAGGGGGGAGAGAATTGTTTTACTCACTCTCCCCCGGAGGCCTGTCCTGAGCCGTGCCGAAGGGCGGAGCGAAGCCCGTGAAGTAGTGTCGAATTGCGATGTGTTAATCCAACTTCCTCGTGACTGCGTTATGTCAGTACCGCGGTATCGCGCAGTTTCTGCACTTCTTCACCGGAATAGCCGAGAATCTCCTGCAACACATAGTCCGTGTGTTGCCCGCGTTGCGGGGCCGCAGCCCGCACTTCACACGGAGAGCCGCTCATCTGCCATGGGATGCCGGCGTGAGTGCGTTTGCCGAATTCGGGATGCTCTTTTTGCACGAGATAGCCGCGTTCTTCCAGATGCGGGTTGGTTGCCAGGTCTTTATTGCTCTGAGACGGATAGGCAGCCACACCGGCTTTTTGCAGCACCTCCGTCACCTCCCAGCGGTCGCGTTCGCTCGTCCAGGCCGTAATGATGTCTTCGAGCGCGTCCTCGTTCGCTTTCCGAGCCGCCACATCAGCAAAGCGTTTGTCCGTGGCCAGTTCCGGCTGGCCTAGGGCCTGACACAAGGACTGCCATTCCGCATCGCTGCCACACACAATGGTCACCCACTTCTCGGCGTCGCCTTTGCACTTGAAACAGCCGTGGGGGGCCATACAGCGGTTCCGGTTGCCGTCGCGTTCCGGCTGGGTCTGATTCATCACATAATCCATAATGCCTTCGGGCATCAGGACGAGCAGGGCTTCCCAGAGTGCCAGGTCAACGTGGATCCCCTTGCCGGTGCGCTGGCGATAGGCCAGCGCAGCCATGGCGGCAAACGAGCCAAAGATGCCGGCGTTCGGGTCGCCGTATGAAATACCGATTTCCGCCGGTCCAACCCCCGGATAGCCGGTCAGCGATGAAATCCCCGCCAGCGGAACGGAAGCCGGTCCATAGCCCATATAGTGGCGTTCGGGACCGGTTTGTCCGTAGCCGCAGATGGAAATCATAATAATATCGGGTTTGAGTGCCTTGAGCGTGTCATAGCCAAAACCCATACGATCAATCGCCCCGGTTGAGAAGTTCTGCACGACGATATCGCTCTTGGCAATGAGCTTTTTGACAATCTCGGACGCCTCGGGCCGGGCCAGATCGAGCTGGAGGCTTTTCTTGCCCTGGCTGTATTGGTTGAAATAGCCGGCCCGGTTCGGCCCTGGTTCGTTATCCGCGAACGGCGGGATCAGGCGGGTGACGCAGGGACGCTTTTCGCTTTCAATCCGGATCACTTCCGCGCCCATATGCGCCATTTGGAGCGTACAGTACGGACCCGCCCAGGCCCAGGTGAAATCGGTTACGCGAATGCCTTCTAATGGTCGTCGTGCCATGACGTTCTCCTTCATCTCCTAAATAATCCCACCGTGCTTCAGCTCATCGATCTCGGCTTGAGAGAGCCCAATCCGGGCGTAGACCTCATTATTATGCTCGCCGAGCTGCGGCGCCGGACGACGCACGGCATAGCCCACGTCCTCCACCTGAAAAGGCGCCCCCGGATATCGCAGCGAGCCTGCTACCTGATGACTGATTTCCGTAAAAAATTCGCGTGCTTTGAGGTGCTCCGAGGCTAACAGGTCGGCCATGGTGTTCACTGGGGCCATGCAGATACGGCGCTCCTGGCCGGCTTTATACAGGTCGGCCACCGTCCACTCCGCGGCGAATTCCTGGAGAAAGGGCACCAGGGCGTCATAGTTCTGGCCCCGGACGACGCGATCGGCAAAAATCTCCAGGGTTGCCCATTCAGGATTCCCCATCAGCTCGACAAAGCGCTGCCACTGGTCTTCTTCCACACAAATCACAAAGAGTTTGCCGTCTTTGCAGTCGAGCATGCACCAGGGATAGATGGACCGCCGTCCTAACCGCGAGGTTTCCAGGCCGCTATAGGTGTAGTGCATGAAATTCATTTCCAGGATGGCGGCAATACATTCTTGGATGGAGACATCAAGATGCTGGCCTTCGCCCGTCAGACATTTATGGTAGTACGCGCCGAGCGTGGCAACGCCGGCGTGCACCCCGCCCTGGAAGTCGGTCTGATGGCCAAACGCTTTGAGGGGTGGCAGGTCGGGGTAATCGGAGGCGCCCGGACTGATAAACGCCCACCCCCCGGCATTACTCGCCGTCAGATCATAGCCGCGATAGTCCCGGTGCGGGCCGGTCTGACCAAAGTAGGAAATCGAAGTCATGATCAGGCCTGGATTGATCTGGCTCAATTTCTCGTAATCCAGACCGAGTTCGGGCATCTCGCGCGGGCTGTAATTGTGCAGCAGGATATCGGCCTGGGCGCAGAGACTCTGCAAGACCGCCTGCCCCTTGGATTCGCGCAGGTTCAGCGTCACACTCTGTTTATTGGCGTTCAAATACAGGAACAGACCACTCTTTTCGGCATGCGGGGTATCGCCGGGAAAGGGGCCACGTTGTCGGGAGATGTCGCCGCCCAGCTCTTCGACTTTGACCACATCCGCGCCAAAGTCGGCGAGCAGTTTGCCGGTATAGGCGGCAGAAACCAGACTGCCGCACTCAACGACGTTCATCCCTGACAGGAGTTGTTCAGCCATGATAGTCCTCCCTCATTGTTCTTTTCCGCTGCTTCTCTGGCTTTTCAGATGACACCGCGTTCTGCCAAGGCAGACATCTCGTCCGGACTCAACTGCAACAAACCAGCATAGACCTCTTGGTTATGCTCTCCGATGTCCGCGCCCAGCCACTGGGCCTTGCCAGGTGTTTCACTGAGTTTGGGAACGATGCCGGGCACTTTGAGTTCGCCCAGTACCCGATCATGGAGAGACAACACCATATCGCGCGCCGCAAAATGCGGGTCGTGAACGATGTCTGCGATACTATAGACGGGACCGGCGGGAATGGTTGCGCCCTCGACCAGGGGCAGCAAGGCTGACAGTTCATAGGTCGCCGTCCAGTCCGAGACAATAGTGTCGATGGCCTCACGGTTTTCGGCCCGGACAACCTGATTCTCAAAACGAGGATCGGTGAGCAATTCTTCGCGATTCATGAGCGTACACAGCCGCGTGAACAGCCCATCGGTGTTGGCGGCAATCACAATCCACTGCCCCTGTTTACACGGGTAGAGGTTCGACGGCGCAAACCCTGGCAGCAAGGTTCCGGTCCGCGTCCGTTGGTAGCCGGTTTTCTCGTATTCCGTCAGGGTTGCCTCCAGTACGGCAAACACGGCCTCATATAAAGCCGTATCGATCACCTGGCCGGTTCCGCCGTTGACATCACGATTGTAGAGCGCCATCAGGGTGCCCAGCGCGGCAAACATGCCGGCCAGGGAGTCGCCCAGGCTGATACCCACCCGACAAGGCGGCCGGTCCGGAAAGCCGACCAAGTGGCGGAGCCCTCCGAAGGCTTCGGCCACTGCGGCAAAACCGGGCTTTTCCCGATACGGGCCGGTTTGTCCGTACCCGGAGACGCGCGCAAAAACGAGGCCCGGGTTCAGCTCACGCAGGGTCTCATAGCCGAGGCCCCATTCTTCAAACACCCTAGGGCGAAAATTTTCTACCAGGACATCGGACTGACAGACCAAGCGGCGGAGCAGTTCCTGTCCCTCCGGGTCACGCAGGTTGAGAGAAATACATTTCTTATTCCGCGCAACGCTCGGCCACCACAGACTTTTGCCGTCTACCAGAGACTGGCCGACCGTACGCATGGGGTCGCCCTTGCGAGGCGCTTCGACTTTAATGACTTCCGCCCCAAAGTCAGCCAGGAGGCGGGCGCAAAACGGGCCGGCCAGGAGAACGCCACATTCAATAACCCGAATGCCGGCCAGCGGACCACCAAGTTTACTCCCCTTTGTTGGGGAATTATATCCTTTAGTCACAAAGCATACCATTCTCGGCACCTGGAGTGCCGCTCGGGAAATTCCCGCCCGAGGGAGGACTGACATGCAGTCCCCGGTGCAAGATATTAATGGCCGCATTCCAGTCCCGGTCGATGGACAAGCCACAGACCGAGCAGATATGCAGCCGGTCGGACAGGGTTTTCTTGACCCGTGTTCCGCACCGGCTACAGTCTTGCGACGTATATTGAGGATCAACCTTCACGACCCACCCACCGGCACTTGCAGCCTTGTAGGTGAGCATATCGACGAAAGCAGACCACTGTTGTTCGGCTATTGATCGGGCCACGTGATGGTTCCCCATCATCCCTTGGACGTTCAGGTTCTCGACATACCAGCAATTGGACTTGGATTTGACCAAATCAGCGGTCATCTCATGCAGGATGGCCCGCTCCCGGTCGCGTACCCGCTGCCATTCCTTCGCCAGCATTCGTCTGCGCTTCTGGCGGTTCTTGGAGCCTTTCTTCGCCGCTGATAGGCGTTGTTGCAGCACGGTGAGACGTTCCCGGTCCACTTCATTCGTGGTCCAGCGCTGCCCGTCGGAGAGCGTGACGCGGGCGGCAATGCCTACGTCAATGCCCAGCGGCGGGGTGGGATGGGGTTGGGCATCGGGCAGTTCGACGACCACCTGCACCACCACCCGAATGGGTGTTTTGACAACGCGGGCTTTCACAACCGCACCTGGAATCTGCCCCTTGAAGCGGAACCGCCCAATACCTTTCACCGAAAGACTGTTCCACTTCCCCTGTGTTTTGAGGCGAGGCTCAGACGTGGAAAAGGACCGGATACCCCGGTCGCGACTCTTGAAGCGCGGAAAGCCCGGCTTCTGCCCCGCTTTGACCCGCTGGAAGAACGACGTGAACGCCCGGTCCAAGGTGAACAGGCAAGAGCGCTGGCACTTCAGATCGTATGGGCTGAACGCTCTGTCTTCTCTGAGGACGGTCAGGCTCTTGTGTTGGTCATACAGACTGACCGAGACCCCCGCCTTGCGGTACGCACCGATGCGCTCTTCCAGCGCCGCATTGTACCGCAGCCGTTGCTGTTCCAGAAACGTGCTCAGCCGGTCATGGACCGCCGGGCGGAGCTTCGCCGTGTAGGTGTGTGTGCGATATCCCATGGTTATCCCATGTGACTAAAGGATATAATTCCCCTTTGTTGCCATAGCGCGCGTACTGTTTCGCGGGCACGATAAGCCCTCTGGGTGCCAGGGTCAAGATCATTACTACCATGACCAACTTGCACCATACCGTCGAAAATGGTCAGTATGCACAGGAAATGAAGACCGACCAGCCCCCCTTCCCTGTCCTTGACGATGACCTGGACGCAGAAGAGCAGCGCACGGCGGAGATCCTCACCGAGCTCAAACAGCTCCACGCCCCAACCTGCTTTCGTTGCTCGCGGCCTGTCTGCTTCCACGAATATGTCCTGAGCGTCGTGACCGGATTCAAAACCACGCCGCACTGCACCGCCTGCCTCGCCAGCGGCTTGGGACGTTCACCGGCAGATTTTGTGAGAGACGCCTACAACTATATCCGTCGCCAGACCTGCTACCGCAGCGGTTGGCAGTGGGCGAGCCAACAGGAAAACCAACCCCTTGAACAGCCCTCCTGTATCTGGCCCGCCGCCGCCTCACGACCTCAGACGCCCATGACCGCGCCGGCGGCAGACAGACCGGCCGACCCGGACGCCGCCTGGGACGCCGGAGACATGGCCTGCGGCGAGTTGGTGTTGAAACTCCGCCTGCGTCTCAGGTCCCTGCAACCCGGCCAAGTCCTGCACCTCATCGCCCAAGACCCCGGCGCCCGCGCGGATATTCCAGCCTGGTGCACCCTCACCGGCCACCGTCTCCTGTCGGCCGAACATCCACAGTATCGGATACAACGCAAAAATGGATAATCAGGGTTGCACAGCAGCCTCATAGACGGCGTGGGGATGGCCCAGGGGAGACAGATCGTCAGAATACTGGTACACGCTTGCCGTGGCCTTTGGCGTGGCCCTGGTGCTCAACTGGGGTGTACTCAGCTTCTTCGGGCAAGAGAGCGCCGACCGTGCCGAGCACAGTCTGGTCGGCATCCTGCTGCTCCTGGGCTATATGGCGACAGGCGCCGGCAACCGGGCCAATCCCGGTCAGGCAGGCGGCATTTTTTTCGCGGCCCTTGTGCCGTGCTACCTGGGAACAGTCTTCTCGGACCTGGATATCCGGTTGCTGGGTATTGGCGGCCATCGCAATCCCCTCTTCCACAGCAGTGTGTCTTTCTTTGTCCTGTTCCTGCTGGTCAGACGGCGAGCACGTTTGCTGCACATCCTGGTGGCCGGCTATGGAGTGGGCCTGGCAAGTCATCTGTGGTGGGACATCGTCTACTATGGCGATGTCAGATGGATTCCGGGAGGTGGGCTTGACCGGCTGTGGCTCGGCATCCATGGGCTGCTCTGCCTCATGACACCGAGCAGTCGCTCGCTACGTGGGGAGGGAGCAGAATGAGGACGTTGGACAGTGAACTCCGAGGCGGACGGAGTACGATTCCGCCCGCCTCGTTGAGAGAGAGGATTTACTTGCCAACCCGGGCTTCAGCAGCCGCCACATCGACCGGCGCTTTGGCCTGGGGGGTCCAGGCGTGCATCATCGGACCGACTTCTTTGGCAAACAGACGCATGCTGTCCTCGACTTGATCAAACGGCTGGCTCTGGAAGCTGAAGCAGCCGTTGACCTCAAATTCACCGATCTGGTCACGCCGCGTTTCCAGCTTCTCGATAATCATGTCTGGCGTGCCCCACAGATTGGCGGCCAGAAAGTCTTCTAGAATGGCCTCGTTGCCGGCTTCCCGCATCATCTTGGCCGCTTCGGCATAGTGGGCGTAGGATTTGCCCGTCTGCGCAAAGTGGTCGCCCAGCATCTCGTAGTGCTCCATCACGCTGAAGTAGTAGCCCACGATTTTTTCCCGCGCGATCTCTTCGGCCTTCTTGGCGTCGTGCGAGCAGACGGCGAAGTCGGCACAGTTCACCGGAGGAGCCTCTTCGCCGTTATTATACTGACGATACAGTTCACGATAATTGTGGATGCCGTCCGCAACTTTATCCCACGTCGTCTGGGAGAACATCATGGCACCGAGACCGAGCCGGGCCGCGACTTCAAAAGACTCGGGCGACATGCACACCATATAGCGGCGGCCTTTGAAGCTCTTGATCGGCCGGGGTCGCACCTCAATGCGATGCTGCTTGTAGTACTGGGTGTCCGCTTCAACAAAGCCGTCTTCCAGGCCCTTCACAATAATTTCCGCGGCCTCGTTAAAACGGTCGCGGGCTTCACCCATATCCACGCCAAAACCCGCATACTCACGCCGGGCCAAGCCGCGTCCGAGCCCGAGGACCGCCCGTCCGTCCGACAGGTGGTCAAGCAGGACCATTTTTTCCACCGCCCGCATGGGATTGTTCCACGGCAGGATGATGGCACCGGTGGCCAATTCCAGCTTTTCCGTCCTGGCGGCGATATAACTCAGATACTGCATATTATCCGGGCAAATGGAGTAGTCAAAAAAATGGTGCTCCACCGGCCAGACAATATCAAACCCCATCCCCTCGGATTCAATTGCCAGGCGGGTTTCGTTTTTGTACATCACCCGATCATCGTGCTCCTTATGGTTTTGAAGCACCATCTGAATACCAATGCGCATACTGACTCCTTTCTGGTCTGACTTCTGCGCATTGCATCCATGCGGTTTGCACTCTCATGCGGTTTGCACTCTGCTTGCCGTCGCTCTTCGTGCGCGAAGCCGTAAAGTTTTGCTGACACTATCGAAATATCCGACGGGCGACAAGACGAGCCCTCAGAAAAATTGTTACGGCACCCTTGCTCTTTCAATAGTCGCTCGGCAGGACACAGAAGTTTTGACCGCGGCTTGTCCGCTGGGACACTTCATGATGAGTATGGAGCAGTCAAGGAAAGGGAGTCTTTATGCCAGCGGTCAAAAAAAGAAGACGGGCTGTTCCATCGCCGCGTCTCGTAGACGAAAAGCCGCCAACGGATTATTCCATCTGGACCTTGGCCTATTGCCAGGCGGACATGCCGTATGACTTTTTTGGTGGCTCAGGACTCATGAGTAACCAGGGCACGCTCCAGATTCCCATGCTCTACACCGTGCTCGTCGGGGGGGCGCAGGGTCAGAAAAAACACGTGGTGCTGGTTGATGCCGGGTTCGGCAACCAGGACTGGCTGTCGCGCTATCAGTTCTTTGGGTGGGAAGACCCCTCAACCGTACTCGCAAAGATCGGACTCACCCCGGCAGATGTGGATACCCTTCTGGTGACGCATCTGCACTTTGATCATATTGGCAATTTCTCGGCCTTTCCCAACGCCCAGCTGTATATTCAACTGGACGAATACATGGGCTGGCTGCGCACCCTGTCCTTGCCAAAAGACTTTGGTGGCGGGGAAAGAAGCTGGATTCTGTCCTCGCTGGACCCGCAGGACATTCATAATGTGGCGATAGCGATAAGTCAGGAGAGAGCCACGTTGATTGAGGGTGATGTCGAAGTCTTGCCGGGCATAACCGCGCACCTGGCCAAGGATTCCCATACCTTTGGCACGCAGTGGTTTGAAGTCCAAACCCGCAACGGTCTTTTTGCCATCGCCGGTGATGCCGTGTATTGGTATTCAAATATCGAGAAGATGTGGCCGCCCGGCTATAATCAGGGCAATCCGTTTAACCAGCTCTTTACCTATGAGCGCATCCGCAAAACCTTGAGTCGCGAACTCGAACGCCTCATTCCCGGTCATGACCCGCTCGTATGGCAACACCACCGGACATGGACGACCGGTGCAAATGAAGTCGCTGAGGTGAACCTGGCCAAGGGTCAACGCTCCCAAAAGCATCTGAAGAAGAACAGAAAAGCATAGGTGCGCCGGACCAAGTCTGGGCTAGACTCTCCGGAAAACCGGACGCGGACGGATCAAAAGATTCGGGCGAATCAGGCCGGCTCTTCGACACCGGTGTCATATTCTTCAGAAGAAGGTGGTTCGTCCTGGGTGACGCGCATCACTTCCGACACCGTGGTAATACCGGCACGGACTTTACGCCAGCCATCATCCCGGAGCGTACGCATGCCATTCCCGACCGCATACTCTTTCAGTACATCGGCGGATGAATGCTTCAGAATCAGCTGGCGCAAGCCTTCATCAATGAGCATGAGCTCGAAAATGCCCTTTCGGCCCCGGTAGCCGGTCATGGCACATGCTTCGCACTCTCCGGTCTCATACGAGAGCACGGGTTCAGGCGCATGACCATTCACGGGCAACTCTAGGTGAGTGAGCGAGGTCTGCTCACTGACCGGACGGCGACACGCTGGGCACAGATGCCGCACCAGCCGCTGGGCCATCACGCCAAGCAGGGACGAAGCCAGGAGATAATCTTCTACCCCCATTTCCAGGAGACGTGATACCGCGCCGGCAGCGTCATTGGTATGCAGGGTCGAGAAGACCAAGTGACCTGTCAAGGCGGACTGGATGGCGATTTCAGCCGTCTCGTAATCACGAATCTCACCGATCATGATCACATCTGGGTCCTGCCGCACAATGGAGCGCAGCCCGGCGGAAAAGGTCAGCCCGATTTGTGACTTGACATGAATCTGGTTGACACCGTTGAGCTGGTATTCAACCGGGTCTTCAATCGTAATAATTTTTTTCTCAGGCGAGTTGATTTTGTCCAGGGCACCATACAGGGTGGTTGTTTTTCCACTGCCCGTGGGACCGGTGACCAGAATCATCCCGTACGGCTGAAAAATGAGGTTTTCGAACGCGGCCAGAGTATCCTCGGGAAAGCCCAGCGATTCAAGGCTGACGTCAATACTCGACCGGTCGAGGATACGCAGCACAACGCTTTCGCCATACAGGGTCGGCAGGGTTGACACCCGCAGGTCTACCTCACGCCCCAACATACGCAGCTTGATGCGTCCGTCTTGCGGCAGGCGGCGTTCCGCAATATTGAGCTTGGCCATGAGCTTGACCCGGGAGATCAGCGCGGCTTGCAGTTTACGGGGTGGCGCTTCCACATCGTGCAAAATGCCGTCAATGCGATAGCGCACGCGCAGTTCCTTTTCAAACGGCTCAATATGAATATCCGACGCACGCTGCTCCATAGCCCGGGCGATGAGCATATTCACGAGCCGAATGACGGGGGCCTCACTCGCGAGGTCCCGCAGATGGGCTTCGTCTTCCTGATCATCTTCCAGGTACTCGACCGTACCGCTCTCCTGCCTGTCGGACGGACCATCCGTTACCCCGTCAGCATAATAGGCGTTCAAAGTCTCAAGAATATCGCGCTCACGCGCCAGGCGGGGGGCCAGCCGCAGCTTCGTCGCCTTCTCCAGGGCCTCAATAACGTAGAAATCGCCAGGGTCAGCCATGGCAATGGTCAGTCCGCCATCGTGGACGGCCAGGGGGCAGACCCGCGCTTGGCGCAGGAAATCGGTATTCATCTCGGACAAGGGGGGCGGCTGCTGCGGAAAGTCCCGCGCGCTCATGAGGGGGGCCTGATAGTATTCGGCCAGGACTGGGAGGAGGTCGTCCTCAGACATGAAGCCGAGCTCGACCAGCAAACGCTCAAGCGTCTCTCCACGCTCCTGCTGGACGAGCTGAATCCGGCGCAGGTCGTCCTGAGAGACTTTGCCACTCTCAAGCAACATGTCTTCGAGCCTTGGCACTCCGACCCCCAGATGAACGAAAGAGTAAACGCGCCCGGCAAAACCCATGGAAAGGCTGGGCGCGTTTACTCTTTATGCTAGTAAATAAGCGCCCCGAGGCGCTCCCAACGCACCCAGCGGTCCTGGCCGTCCCACGACCAGTATATCAAAAAGGCCTTGCCTTTCACGTCTTGGGCATCAACAAAGCCCCAGAAGCGACTGTCGTGGCTATGGTCCCGATTATCCCCCATGACAAATAATTTGCCGGGCGGCACGACAACAGATTCATCGGACCGGTCGGGAAGCAGGAGCGGATAATTGTCACGCGGACCGGGAATAATACGCTCAGGATTGGCAAAATGGGCATACGGACTCTCATCCGCTACACCGTTGACAAAAAGCTGCTTATTGCGAATCCGCACCTCGTCACCGGCAACAGCGACGACCCGTTTAATAAAGTCTTTGGTTTCATCTTTCGGATAGACAAAAACAATCACGTCGCCCGGTTCCGGCCGCGTCCACTCGAACACCAGGGTTTCAAAGGGATATGGCAGGCGCAGCCCATACGCAAATTTGCTGACCAGAATATGATCTCCAATTTGGAGCGTCGGCAGCATGGAGCCGGAGGGAATTTTGAACGCCTGCACCACAAAACTCCGGATAAAGAGCGCCAGCACGAGGGCGAAGAGCAGCGCTTCGGTGTATTCACGAACGGCCGATTTCTGTTTTTTGGGGGTTGTCGGCGTGGAGAGCAGTCTGCCGCCTGTCTGCCGGTTCGCCAGACCAACAGAGCCTGCCAGTTCTGGGACCGATGTTTTTCCTCTGGCCATACTCGCTCCCCTCTACCCCCGCCGCTGCGGCTCTCCCTCGCCGACTTGAAGCAGTGCCAGGAAGGCCTCTTGGGGAATTTCCACCCGCCCAACCTGTTTCATCCGGCGTTTTCCTTCTTTCTGCTTCTCTAGCAGCTTTCGTTTACGGGTTATATCCCCACCGTAGCATTTGGAGGTGACATTTTTGCGCAACGCCTTCACGGTTTCCCGCGCGATCACCCGAGTCCCAATGGCGGCCTGGACTGCCACCTCGAACATCTGGCGCGGGATAAGCGCCCGCATTTTTTGCACGAGTTCGCGGCCACGAGGATACGCGTGCTCAGCGTGGACGATCAGGGACAGAGCGTCGACCATATCGCCATTAATCCGGATATCAATCCGCACTAAGTTGGCCGGCCGCATATCCAAGAATTCATAATCAAACGAGGCATAACCACGGCTGGCGGATTTGATCCGGTCATAGAAATCCACCACAATCTCGTTGAGCGGCAACTCATACTCCAGGGCGACGCGCGCAGCCCCCAGGTATTTCATCGCACGCTGTTCTCCACGTCGCTCCTGACAGAGCCGCATCACATTGCCGACGTATTCTTCGGGCACATGAATACTCGCCAGGATAAAAGGCTCTTGGATAGACTCGATTTCCTGGACCGGCGGGAGCGAGGACGGGTTCTCGACATGCAAGATTTCCCCATCGAGCGTCAGGACTTGATACTCAACCGTGGGCGTAGTGGTAATTAAATCGAGGCCGAATTCTCGTTCTAAACGCTCCTGGACGATCTCCATATGTAACAGACCCAGGAAACCGCAGCGAAAACCAAACCCAAGGGCCAGCGAGGTTTCTTTCTCGTACGAAAAAGCGGCGTCGTTCAAACGAAGTTTTTCGACCGCGTCGCGTAACGCCTCATAGTGTTTCGATTCGACCGGATACAAGCCGCTAAAGACCATGGGCTTGGCAGCCTTAAAGCCTGGCACCATGACGGCTGTCGGCCGTTGGGCGTCCGTAATCGTGTCACCCACGCGGGCTTCGCGGACCTCTTTAATACCGGCCATGAGAAAGCCGACTTCCCCTGGCCCGAGCGCTTTGACCGCCTGGGCGCGCGGAGCGAAGATCCCCACCTGTCCGACTTCATATTCTTTGCCGCTCGACATGAGCCGAATGGACATCCCCGGCCTCAGCACCCCGTCGAACACCCGGACGAGCACAACCGCCCCCTGGTAGGGATCAAACCAACTGTCAAAGAGCAGCGCTTTGACCGGCGCACGGGGGTCCCCCTGGGGAGGAGGCATAAGCCGCAAGATGCCCTCCAGCACCTCAGCGATCCCTCTGCCCTCTTTTGCGCTGGTTAAGACCGCGTCGTTGCCGTCCAGTCCGATGATGTCTTCGAGCTCCTGCCGAACGCGCTCGGGTTCGGCGCTGGGCAGATCGATTTTGTTGATAACGGGAAAAATTTCAAGCTGATGATCGAGCGCAAGATAGGTGTTGGCCAGCGTTTGCGCCTCGACCCCCTGGGTCGCGTCAACGACCAGGATGGCACCTTCGCAGGCGGACAAACTGCGCGACACCTCATAGGCAAAATCAACATGACCCGGGGTATCAATCAGGTTCAGACAATATGGAGCACCGTCCTGAGCCTGATAGCGCAGGCGAACGGTCCGGGCTTTAATCGTAATGCCCCGCTCTTGCTCAAGCTCCATGGTGTCCAGAAACTGCGCTCCACTTTCACGCTCACTAATCGAGCCCGTCTGGGAGAGGAGCTGGTCGGCCAGGGTCGATTTTCCATGATCGATATGGGCAATAATGCTGAAGTTTCGAATCCGCTCAATGTTCATAGTCTGTCCGCAGGGAGGCAACTGTTTGCTCAAGTCCGTCAGCAAGCCTGACCAACGGTTTCCAGTTCAGCACGTCCGCGGCCCGCTGCCAGGACAAGACACTGCGACGCTGTTCGCCCGGCTTGGCCGGTCCGTGCTGCGCCCGGTCGCGTGCGCCGGTTATCCGCTGTAAATGCTCGGCTAGGGTATTCACTGTCGTCTCAAGGCCCGTGCCGATATTGATCGAACCGGTCTGGTCGGCAGTCAGCGCAGCCAAGTTCGCCTGGGCCACGTCGCCGACAAACACATAGTCCCGCGTCTGCTTGCCATCGCCGTTAATCGTAATCGTTTCTCCGGCCAGCAGGCGCTGGGTAAAAATGGCCACCACGCCGGCTTCACCGTGAGGGTCCTGGCGCGGTCCATACACGTTCGCATAGCGCAGGCTCAGCGACGGGAGGCCATGCGCTGTGCGGTAAAAATACAGATACCGCTCTCCGGCCAGCTTGCTGACTCCATATGGACTGATCGGACAGGTGGCATGATCTTCGGTTGCCGGAAAGGCGGCTTGCTCCCCGTAGACCGTCCCGCCGGAAGACGCAAAGATAATGCGCCGGCAGCGGGCCTGCCGCGCGCCTTCAAGAATATTGAGCAGGCCGAGAATATTCACCTGGGCATCAAACAGCGGATCGGCGACCGAGCGACGCACGTCCATTTGCGCGGCATGATGGTTCACCACCTCAATCTGTTCGTCAACGAGTAGCCGGCGCACCGCCTCATCGGCGATATCCGCCTGAACGAAGTGTGCGCCGGCTGGAATATTGACCTGTTTGCCGGTTGACAAGTCATCGACAATCCAGACTTCATGGCCGGCCGCAAGATATATCTCAACCACGTGAGAGCCGATAAAGCCCGCCCCTCCGGTTACCACGATCTTCATGTGCTGCGTCCTCTCCTGCCCCCTCTGGGCGACTTTGTTTTCCTCATCTCTCCCCTTCTCTCAGGTGGAAGTGGACTCTCATGAATCTCCAGCTTTTCCCGGAAGTAGGCAACTGTTTTGCCGAGTCCGTCTTCGAGGGAGACCTGGGGCTGCCAATCCAGGAGCCGGCGGGCAGTGCTCACATCAGGTTGGCGGACTTTCGGATCATCCACCGGCAAGGGCTGAAACGCAATCGTGCTGGGGCTGCGTGTCAGCCGGATAATCGTCTCGGCAAATTCCCGGACTGATAATTCGTGCGGATTCCCCAGATTCACCGGTTGGGTGATATCGGAGCGCAGGAGGCGGACGATACCCTCAACCATATCGTCCACAAAACAAAAACTCCGCGTTTGACTCCCGTCTCCATACACCGTCAACGCTTCTCCCCGTAACGCCTGAGTAATGAAATTGGGCACGACACGGCCATCCCGTAAGCGCATACGGGGGCCATAGGTATTGAAAATACGGACAATACGGGTCGCCATGCCGTGGCTGCGCCGGTAGGCCATAGTCAAGGCTTCGGCAAACCGCTTGGCTTCGTCATAGACGCCCCGCGGGCCGATCGGATTCACATTGCCCCAATACTCTTCCGGCTGAGGGTGTACGAGCGGATCACCATAGACTTCGGAGGTAGAAGCCAGCAGGAAACGGGCGTCTTTCGCTCTGGCCAACCCCAGGCTGTTATGCGTCCCGAGCGAGCCCACTTTCAGGGTCTGAATCGGCAGTTCGAGGTAATCAATCGGACTCGCCGGCGAGGCAAAGTGGAGAATCGCATCAATACGGCCACTGACATTGATATAGTGCGTCACATCCTGGGGAATAAAGGAGAAACGCGGATTGACAAACAGGTGCGCCACATTGTCCGTAGCGCCGGTAATAAGGTTGTCCAGACACACCACCTCATCCCCGTCGGCCAAAAAGCGTTCACACAGATGCGAGCCTATGAACCCTGCCCCTCCGGTGATTAAGATGCGTGCGATGACCCTTCTCCTTTCAACTCGTGCTCACGTACCGCCGCTGGGAAACAGGACAATCCATAGCTATTCCAACACGTCCTTAATCCAGTAGACCGGCTTCTCCTGACTCTCATGGTAGGTGCGGGACAACAGCTCGGCGATCAAGCCGGTTGTCACGAGTTGGACACCGCTGACAAGCAGCAGAATCCCCAGGAGCAGAAGGGGACGGTTTGCCAATTGCACATCAAACAGGAGGCGTTGAATACCCAGGACCGTCGTAATTCCCCCTCCAGCGAGTACGGCAATCAGCCCCAGAAAGCCGAATAAATGACTCGGACGGGTCGCATAGCTCGACATGAATGTGACGGTGAGTAAATCGAGTACGACCCACAACGTCCGGGCCAAGCCGTATTTTGATGTTCCCTGCGTGCGGGCATGATGGGTGACCGGAAGCTCGGTAATCTTCGCGCCCATGTCACCGACCAGGGCGGGAATAAAACGGTGCATTTCTCCGTACAGCCTGAGGCCCTTTGCCACCTCGCGTCGAAACGCCTTGAGCGTACAGCCATAATCGTGCAGTTTGACCCGTGTTGTGAGCGAAATCATGTGATTGGCGATCTGAGACGGCAGACGCCGGGACAAAAATGGGTCCTGGCGTTTGATGCGCCAACCGTTCACCAAATCATACCCCTCGTCCAGCTTTGCCAGCAAACGCGGAATATCAACCGGATCATTCTGGAGATCGCCATCCATCGAAACAATGACGTCACCGTGGGCGTATTCAAATCCCGCAGCCAGCGCAGCGGTCTGGCCGAAGTTGCGTCGGAAACGGAGGACCTTGAGCGTATCGTCTTCGGCGTACAGCTCGGCCATCAGCTCGCTACTGCCGTCCTGACTGCCGTCGTCGATGAGGATGAGTTCGTAACTCCAGTCCATCGGCGCGAGTACGGCATGGACCCGTTGACACAACGGGCGCAGATTATCGACTTCATTATAGATCGGTACGACGATGGAAAGGTCCATAGCGATTCGGCGCTGACGGGCTAGAATTCGGTCAGACTCACGAACTGGCGATACCGCTGTTCAATGTCATCCCGGCTCAGGGCGTGCAAACGCCGCAAGCTGAAATCTTCCACCGTGAACGAAGCAACCACACTGCCGTAGACAATGGCTTTGCGCAGTCCGGCCTCAGACGTATCGTTCGACTCGGCCACATAGCCGAGAAACCCGCCGGCAAAGGAATCGCCGGCCCCGGTCGGATCAACCACTTCTTCCAAGGGGTAGGCGGGGACGGCGAAAACCGACTGGGGAGAAAACAGCAACACCCCATATTCCCCCCGCTTGACGAGCAGCGTCTTGGGCCCCATGTCCAGGATTCTGCGCGCAGATTTTACGACATTGGACTCGCCGCTGATCATGCCGGCCTCTTCATCGTTGATGATCAGCACACCGACACGTTTCAGCACGGCTTCGAGAGCGGCGCGATCATGCTCAATCCAGTGACTGATCGTGTCGCAGCCAATCAGGCCGGGTCCGTCGATCTGGTCTAAAACCCGACTTTGCAAACCGGGGTCTATATTCCCAAGAAATACAAAGGACGTGCGGCGATAGTGCTCGGGCAGCCTCGGCGAAAAATCCGCCACGACATTCATCTGGAGATCAAGCGTGTCTCGGATGTTGAGATTTTCGTGATAGCGCCCGGTCCACCGAAACGTCCGCCCCGCTCCGACCACTAATCCGTCGAGGTTGATATTCGGCGAGGCCAGGGTTGCCCTGGCATCCTGGGGAAAGTCCTCCCCAATAACGGCAACAACATTCACGGGCGCAAAATAGCTCGCCGCGACCGCGAAATAGGCTGCCGAGCCACCCAGGACTTCGTCAGCCCTGCCGGACGGCGTTTCAATGGAATCCAGGGCGACCGAACCGACAACCACAATACTCATTGCATCCTCTTTGCGTTTATCCGTTTATGTATTTCCCGATAATCGGCTCAAGTTCGTGTTTCAGCGTTTCTGGAATCACTGCCCGGTCGGTGATGATCGCGTCTTTGAGCGCGGTTTCACATCCGCACACTCGCTCGGGAGACAGCCGCCGGATAGTGTCCCGCACAATGCGTTGGGCAGTTACGACATTTTTATTGAGAATTGCCAGCACCTCTTCTATCACCACATCGCCGGCCTCAGTATTCCAGCAGTCATAATCCGTTGCCATAGCCAAGGTCGCAAAACAGATTTCTGCCTCCCGCGCGAGCTTCGCTTCCTGGAGATTGGTCATCCCGATGATATCGGCGCCCCAACTGCGATACAGCAAAGATTCGGCCCGCGTGGAAAATTGCGGGCCTTCCATACAGATATACGTTCCCCCATGGTGAACGGCGCTATCCAGGCTGTTGCCGACTTCAACCAGAGACTGCGATAAGAGCGGACACACCGGGTCGGCAAAGGCGACATGGGCGACAATACCCCGGCCAAAGAAGGTACTGATACGCCCCCGGGTCCGGTCGATGAATTGGTCGGGGATAACAATATGGCCGGGCGCAATCTCCTGTTTCAGACTGCCCACCGCACCCACGGCAATCAAGCGCCGCACGCCCAGCCTTTTCATCCCATAGATATTGGCACGGAAATTCAGCTCGGAGGGCAAAATCCGGTGGCCGCGGCCGTGTCGCGGCAGGAAAACCACGCGGGCGCCGTCCAATTCGCCAACGAAGTAGGCATCCGACGGCGCACCAAACGGCGTCTCAACGCTCACCCACTCGCCGTGCTCAATGCCATCCATTTGATACAGGCCGCTGCCACCAATAACACCAAGCGTGATCATGACTGTCCCTTTTCCTAAGCCGCTTGCTCCAGGGGGGCAGCCAGTTGCCCACAGGCGGCCTGTACGTCCTGGCCGCGGCTTTCGCGAATGCTGGCGTAGATACCCCGGTCGAGCAAGATTTGACGGAACCGCGCGAGCCGCTCGCGTGACGAGGGGGCAAATGGTGCCCCAGGGAAGGAATTAAACGGAATCAGGTTGACCTTGGCCCGGATGCCATGCAGGAGCGACACGAGGCGTTTTGCATCGGCCGGACTGTCGTTCAGCCCATCCAACAAGGTATACGCGAAGGTCATTCGGTTACGCGAGGCTATTGGCAGGGAGCGGCAAGCCTCCAATACAGTCGCCAGAGGGTAGCGCCGATTAACCGGTATGAGGCTGTTCCGCACGGCATCGGTTGTTGCACTTAAGGAAATGGTGAGGTTGACCGGGGTGTCATTCAACAGGCGCTGCATTTGCGGCACTAATCCAACCGTCGATACGGTGACACGGCGGGGAGAGAGATTATACCCCCAGGCTGCCGTCAGAATAGTGATAGCCTTCACGACGTGATCGTAATTCGCCAACGGTTCTCCCATACCCATAAAGACGACGTTGGTCACCGCTTCGGGTTGGGGCCGTCGGTACTGGACTTCCCAGATTTGGCTGACGATTTCCCCAGCAGTCAGGTCGCGCACAGGTCGCACGCGGGCGGTCGCGCAAAATTGACAGCCCATTGCACAGCCGGCCTGGGAAGAGATGCAGAGCGTCCGGCGGTTCTCACTCGGAATAAAAACGCTCTCAATCCGGCGGCCATCGGCAAGGGTAAAAAGATATTTTTCTGTTCCATCGGCCGCCGTGGTGTGTGTCCGACACGTTAAACGCGTGATGAGAAAGTGTTGAGCCAACGCCTCGCGCAGGGCCAGGGGCACATTGCTCATCTGCCCCACGTCTGTAAGCCGGTGATGGTACACCCATTTCAAAATTTGCTGCGCCCGAAAAGCTTTGTGTCCGCGCACGGTCAGCCACCGGGCCAGTTCGTCTTGGGTGAAATCTTTGAGATCCATACCGATCAGACAGGCACTCACGATGCACAGGTCAAAGAGCCAGCATACGCCGCAGAAGCGACCTAGGCGAGTTCCACCCCACTAAAGAAATAACCGATCTCCCATTGGGCCGTTTCGGGCGCATCGGAGCCATGCACGGCGTTCTGCTCGATATTCGTAGCAAAAGCCTTCCGGATTGTGCCTTCCTCCGCCTCAGCCGGGTTGGTCGCGCCCATAATTTTCCGGTGGGCCTGAATAGCCCCCTCCCCCTCCAGCACGGAGACGAGAATCGGCCCCGAGGACATGAAGTCTGTCAGGCTCCCGAAAAAGGGGCGTTCTTTATGGACCGCATAAAAGCCTTCGGCTTCGGCTTTACTCAGGGAGACCATCTTGGTAGCTATAATTTTGAGCCCTGCCGCCTCAAAGCGGCGGAGAATTTCACCAATGACATTCTTCTTGACTGCGTCAGGTTTCACGATGGAGAGGGTTCGTTCGGTCATACACGTCCTTTCTTGTACGGCAAGAGAGTCTATCCATGCCTGCTACGGGGGTCAATGTTCATGCCGCGGTCTGCTCTCAGGGCAAATTCAGCGGTGGGGGGAGAGGGGTGAAATACAATCCGCAGCTTCGATAGGCCTGTTTCACAGCTCGCCAGTTCGGGCTCTCAGCAACGAGAGCCAAGCCAGCAAGCGCATGGCAGGCTTCCGCCTGGTAACCAAAGCGCTGGGCCATGTCGTAGCAGCGAGCAAACGCGGCTCCGGCTTGTTTGTGTTTTCCTTGTAAAAACGCCAATTCCCCGGTTCCCAGACGACAGTAGACCGTGCCGCGGATGTCGCGTGTTGCGCGAAAGAGCTGCTGCGCCCGTCCGAATGTCGCTCGGCTGCGTTCATGGTCGCCCTGCATTTTGAAGACCGTGGCCATCGCCCAGACGGTATAGGCAAAGCTCGCCTTATCACCAATCCGCCGATACAACCGTTCGGCTTTGGCAAAGAGCCGCAGAGCGGGCGTAAATTCTTGACGCATCCGGGCGGCGTTGCCCAGGCCGCAGTATGAATAGGCCCGGCCGTACACATCGTCTTCAACCTCAAATACGTCGTTTGCTTCCGCGTAATAGTTCTGCGTATCCGCAAACCGGCCCATCAGACGCGAAGCGCCCCCCAGACCGCACAACGCATAGCCGGCGCCAAGAGTGTCGCCCTCGCCTTCAGCGATTCTCAGGGCCTGTTTGAAATGGCTCAGCGCCTTTTTGAGGTCGCCACAGAAGCGATACGTCCCCCCCATGGCCCAGACAATAAAGCCTTCCCGGTCGTGGACGTGAGCTCGACGATAGCGGGTCCGCGCCTCGGCCAGATACGGCAAGGCACGCTGAGGATTCCCTTGGGCACGGACGCTGAGACCGATGCCAGCCAGACTCTCCGCTTCCCCTTCTCCATCGGCCAGGCGGCCAGCCAGGCGGCTGGCCCGCTCATAGGCCTGTTTGGCGAGCCCGAATTGTCCCTGCATGCGGAAACAATCGCCAATACCGAGGTGGGCATCAAGCTCGCACTCTCCAAGGCCCGCGCCCTTTGCCGCCTGCCGCGCTTGGCGGTAGAGGGCGAGCGCTTCGGTAAAGCGGCTCTTCTGGCGGGCGCGTTCGCCCTGCTGAAACAGGGCGTGCGGTGTCTGGTCCAGCGGTGTTGACATGAAACTCGGAGGGACGGTTCGTGAACCGCCCCTGCCCTGCTTGACAGGATTTGATAGAGGAGTCTGCCCGAATCCCTTAGCCCATGGCGGCCGCCATGGTTTTGCCCATCTCAGCCGGACTGGAAATAATGGCCACACCGGCGTCCCTGAAGGCTTGGACCTTCTCGGCCGCTGTTCCCTTCCCGCCGGCAATAATCGCGCCAGCGTGTCCCATGCGTTTGCCTTTGGGTGCGGTTTGACCGGCAATAAACGCCGCGACCGGCTTGGTCATATGCTCTTTAATGAACGCGGCGGCTTCTTCTTCTGCCGAACCGCCAATTTCACCAATCAACACCACGCCTTCGGTTTGGGGATCATCCTGGAAGAGCTGTAAGACGTCAATAAAGCCAGTTCCATTCACCGGGTCGCCGCCTATCCCGACGCACGACGACTGACCAATACCCAACTGGGTGAGTTGATGGACGGCTTCATACGTTAAGGTTCCACTGCGCGACACCACGCCGATTGATCCGGGAGTGTGAATATACCCCGGCATAATCCCAATCTTGCATTCACCCGGAGTAATCACGCCGGGACAGTTCGGACCAATCAGGCGAGACTTTTTGCCGGCCAAGTAGCGCTTGACCCGGACCATATCGAGCACCGGAATCCCCTCGGTAATGCAGATCACCAACTCCACTTCGGCATCGACCGCTTCCATAATGGCATCTGCGGCAAACGGCGGCGGCACATAGATAACGGAAGCGTTTGCCCCCGTTTCCGCCACCGCCTCCACAACCGTGTTAAAAATAGGAATGCCCTCGAAATCCGTGCCACCCCGACTGGGCGTGACCCCCGCCACCATCCGGGTGCCATAGTCTCGACAGCCCCGGGTGTGCAGTCGGCCGGTTGAGCCGGTAATTCCCTGCGTCAGGACCTTGGTGTCTTTATTAACAAGAATGCTCACGAGCGTGCTCCTCGATTTCTCACCCTGCGAATTCTACGAACGGTTGGGCCGGTGCCTCGCCTACGCGCCAATCGCCTCAACGATCTTCTTCGCGCCGTCGGCCAAATCGTCGGCAGGAATAATATCAAGCCCGGACTCAGCCAGAATCGTTTTTCCCAGCTCAACATTCGTGCCTTCCAGACGAACGACCAAAGGGACCGACAGATTGACTTGCTTGGCGGCTTCAACCACCCCGTTGGCCACCACATCGCAGCGCATAATCCCGCCAAAAATATTGACCAGAACGCCTTTGACACGCTCGTCTGACAGAATGATCTTAAACGCCTCGGTGACTTTTTCGGTGGTCGCGCCCCCACCGACATCCAGAAAGTTTGCCGGCTCAGCCCCGTAGTGCTTGATGATATCCATGGTCGCCATCGCCAGCCCGGCCCCATTGACCATACAGCCGATGTTGCCGTCCAAGGCAATATAATTGAGGTCAAACTTGGACGCCGCGACCTCTTTCTCGTTTTCCTCGGTCACATCCCGCATCTCACGGATATCCGCGTGACGGAACAGTGCGTTATCATCAAAACCCATCTTGGCATCCAGGGCGACAAGCTCGCCGGACTTCGTCAGCACCAGCGGATTGATCTCAGCCATGGAGGCGTCACTCTCGGAAAATGCCTTGTATAAACCGCGCATAAACGCCACGGCCCTGTTGAGTGAGGCTTTAGGCAGGCCAAGGCCGTAGGCGAGTTGGCGGCCCTGGAAATCTCCGAAGCCAACGGCAGGATCAATGGGGGCGCGGAGAATCTTTTCGGGCGCGCGCGCGGCTACCTCCTCGATTTCCACACCGCCCTCAGAGCTCGCCATCACCGTGACCCGCGAGGTCGTGCGGTCAATGACCATACCGAGATAGAACTCTTGATCAATATCACAGCCCTGCTCAACAAAGACCTTTTGGACCTCTTTGCCCTCGGGCCCGGTTTGATGCGTCACCAGGGTGGTACCCAGCAGAGCCGTCGCATGTGCGCGGGCTTCCTGCGGCGTCTTGGCGAGCTTGACACCACCGGCTTTGCCACGCCCACCGGCATGAATCTGGGCTTTGACGACACACAGACCGCCGCCCAATTCCTTGGCCGCGGATTCGGCTTCGTCCGGGGTTGTGGCGACCCTGCCGTCTAACACAGCCACCCCATTTTTCCGGAGGATATCTTTTGCTTGGTATTCGTGAATATTCATACCCTCTTCCCTTACTGCGCTGTGGGAGATTATTCGCCCTTCTCCAGGAGGGCGTCCATGGCCGTCACCAGTTCACGCACATGGCTGACGGACACCTCCATTTCCTGTTTTTCCTTGTCACTCAGGTCCACTTCGATGACGCGCTCAACGCCACCGGCACCGATGGACACCGGGACGCCAAAGTACACCCCGTCAATCCCGTATTCGCCTTCGAGGTAGGCGGCGCAGGGCAGGATTTGTTTTCTGTCCTGGAGATAGGCCGCGGCCATTTGCACGGCTGCGGAAGCCGGAGAATAAAATGCAGAGCCCGTCTTGAGCAAAGCAACAATCTCGCCGCCAGCCTGACGGGTGCGCTGCTCAATTTCTTCCAAACGGGCCGCGGAGACCAGTTTCTCAACCGGCACCCCGCCGACCTGGCAATAGCTGCGCACCGGGACCATGTCGTCACCGTGGCCGCCGAGAACCATAGCCGTTACATTCTGGACAGATACGCCGAGTTCTTGGGCGATAAAGGTCCGGTAACGGGCGGAGTCCAGGACTCCAGCTTGGCCCACGACCCTGTTCTTGGGGAAACTGGTCACCCGCTTGGTCAGGGTCACCATGGCATCAAGCGGATTGGTAATCACGATCACCAACGAATCCGGCGCATGTTGCTTGATATTGCTGGACACATCGCTCATGATCTTGCAATTGATACCCAGCAGATCGTCCCGACTCATGCCCGGCTTGCGGGCAACGCCGGCAGTTACAATACAGACATCCGCGCCGGCTATATCAGCATAGCTCGTCGTCCCGGTAATGTTGGCGTCATAGCCTTCAATGGGCCCGGCTTCGAGCATATCCAGGGCCTTTCCCTGAGGCAGGCCATCAATCACATCAAACAGCACCACGTCGCCCAGTCCTTTGAGCAGGCACAGATGGGCAAGGGTGCCCCCGATATTACCTGCGCCAATGAGTGCGATTTTCTTCCGAGCCATAATATTCTTACCTCCGGTCTCACATCGGTGCATAGGGAAAGAGGAAAGTCGATACGTCTGTCCTCATCGCAATTCGCCAAGGTATTGCCTGTTCAGCAAATGTCTGGGGCAGGATGCCAAAATTCACCCCGCCTGTCTAGGCCATAAGGTCGCTGAAAGACTTGCTTTTGTTGACTGAAAGGAGTCATTCTTCTGCGGAGGTCCGACTATTCCGAACGCTGTTTCAACCGGTTTCGTTCCGCGTCAGAGCGACGGATATAATGAGGAACGAGTTGCGCTGCGGCGTCGTGATCTCCCTGTTTGAATCGCGCCCAGGCGAGGCGGGCGACAATGCTGCCGCGTGGCGGGACAGCAGCGAGCGGCAGAAACGCCGGCTTGGGCCCGCAGTGTTCACGGATGATGTCACCGTAGCGCTCAACGCCATCCCCAACACAGAGGCAGGGCGCAATGATGTAGTTGGTCAGCTCTTGGGGCGAGAGTACCATATCGTCAGTCAGACGGGTAATTTGCCCTTGTGTGTCACGCCCAAAGAAGGCCGCATACACGGCACGCTTGCGAGCGTCCAGCACAACGCCCACTCGGCCGGTCCAATGGGTCACGGCATGGGCAAGCGTGAGGAGCGTTGAAACGCCGGCAACCCGTTGGGACAGGGCATAGGCAAAACCTTTTGTCGTACCGAGCGCGATGCGGAGCCCGGAGAAGGCTCCAGGGCCTATCGTCACCCCTATACCGGCAATCTCAGTCAGGCTGACCTGCGCCTGGTCAAGGACACGATGAATCAACGGTAAAAGATTTTCCGCATGACTCACCGCGGCGTCACCTGACTGTTCTGCCAGAACACTGCCGTCCTGTATCAGGCCGACGCTCGCAATCGGGGTCGCTGCGTCAATACCGAGAACGAACATGTCAAAAGATCAGCTGACAAGTCGCGAAATATCGTTATAGAAGACCAGGACGATGAGCGAGACAATAACCAGGAAGCCGACGCGTAAGGCCATCTCTTTGGAACGATTACTCAATGGGCGACCGATGAGGAGCTCAATGAGCAGCAGCAGCAGATGGCCGCCGTCGAGGATCGGGATAGGCAGAAGATTAAAGACTGCCAGATTGACGTTTACGATAGCCGTGAAGCGCAGCAAATAATCCAACCCCAAACGCGCCTGCTGCCCAGCCACCTGCGCAATGAGGATGGGGCCGCCCAGCTCTTTGGTTGAAACCTCTCCACTCACGAGCTTGACAACGCTGTCCAAAATGAGGTGCGTCCACAGCCAGGTTTGCTCAGCTCCAAGCGTTATCGCTCGTCCTACGGTAACAGGTTCGTTCGTAAAGGCTCGCTCAATACCAATCACATAGACTTGTCCGCCGACGGGGTTGTCACGCAGTTGGGGGGTGACCGTTGTTGCAAGAATCTGGCCACGGTTCGCCTTTTTAATGACAAGGCCAATCTCATTCCCATTACTGTGCTGGATCTGCTCAGCCAGTTCCTCCCAGGTGTGGACGGCAACCCCATCGACTTTGAGGATCTCGTCTTCCGGTTCCAGACCGGCCGCTTCCGCAGGCATGTTCGCCACGACTCCACCAACCGCGGGCTGATCAACCGGGACATTGACGCCAAATTGAGCAAAGGCCAGACTAAAGACGACGAAAGCCATCAGAAAGTTGGCTAACGGCCCGGCAGAGACAATCAGAAAACGTTTTGGCAGGGATTTATGGGTAAAGGAACGGTGCCGGTCAGTCTCATCCACTTCCTCACCGATTTCCTCTCCAATCATCTTCACATAGCCACCCAGAGGAATAGCGCTGAGGAGGTACTCCGTTTCGCCGACCTTACGACCGATGAGTTTCGGACCAAATCCGAGCGAGAATCGCTCAACCCCAACCCCGGCCCATTTGGCGGTCAGGAAGTGCCCTAATTCGTGCACAAAAATAATGAGCCCAAAGACAATAACCACTCGTAGCGCAACATCAAAAGTCGAAAGGTCCATGCCCCTATGCTCCTCAGTTTTCGGGCCAGATTTAATACCACAGCGTATTATAGTAATAGATAAAGGCACCCGGGAAAAGTAAACTATCAATACGATCAAGAACTCCGCCGTGGCCGGGAAAGAGGCGGCCCGAGTCTTTTGCGCCGCAGGCCCGCTTCAAGGCAGACTCGCACAGGTCGCCCAACTGGGCGAGTACGCCCATAAAAAGCGCAAGCACCACTAATTCGAGCGCAGATCGATGGGGCAGAAGATACTGCCAGGCGACGAGAGCGGCGACGCAATTCCCGCCTATCGATCCGACACTCCCCTCTATTGTTTTGCCGGGGCTGATATGCGGGAGCAGTTTCCGTTTTCCCCATAGCCGTCCGGCGGCATATCCTCCGGTGTCTCCCAGCATGGCCACAAGCAATATGAAAAAAACCCATTCCGCGCCTTCCGGGCCGCGGTGTATCCACAGCACGTGCGGAAAAAGAAACCCAATATACACGACACCAAGCACGAAGAGGCTGGTTGTCTGGATTCCTCGCGCTGGATGACGGTCTCGAAGACTCAGGATGAAGATCAGCATAAAACCAAGGGTCAATGCAGCGCCGATGAGCCGCATGTCGCCCGACACCATGCTGAGGGCAACAAGCAGGCCCCACAGTTCGCCGATGACCGGAGAGTGCGGGTATTGGGCTCGCGTGAGTGAGAAGTATTCCCATAAGCCGATACCAGTAAGAACAAGAATGACACTCGAAAAGCCCCATGCCGGAGCATAGTATATCAGGAAGAACAGAAAGGGGAGCGCGCCCGCTGCGGTCAGAAGCCTAGTGCGCAGCACGTTTGAGCTCGGTCTCAATCAGTTGCTCGGCCGTCCGACCGAAACGCCGGTCCCGCTGTTGATAATCGGCCAATGCTTGCAAGAGGGCGTCGCGGTCGAAATCCGGCCACAGGGTATCGGTCACATAGAGTTCGGTGTAGGCCAACTGCCAGAGCATGAAATTACTGACCCGGAACTCGCCACTGGTCCGAATAAGCAGGTCTGGAGCGGGGATATCTGCCGTCCACAATGATTGTTCGATAGCCTGCTGGTCAATCTCGAATGGCCTCAGTTGTCCCGCCTGTACGGCGGTCGCCAGAGTCTGTACGGCGGCAACGATTTCTTCCCGTGCACTATAGCTCACGGCTAAAACAACAGTCAGGCCGGTGTTGTCTTGTGTAGCCGCAATAACGTCAAGCAGAGATTTCCGAACAGTCGCTGGAAGGCGGCCCAAATTACCGATAGCGCGGAGGCGGATATTATAGCGCATCATGCGGCGCAATTCCGTCCTGAGGTAACGATTGAGGAGTCCCATGAGCGCCCGGACTTCACGCGGCGGCCGCTGCCAGTTCTCCGAAGAGAACGCGTAGAGGGTCAGATACGAGAGACCTATGTCACGACTCGTCTCGACAATATTGCGGACCGCTTCTTTCCCGCGCTTGTGGCCCTCAATACGACTCAGGCCGCGTCGCTGCGCCCATCGTCCATTCCCATCCATAATGATGGCAACATGACGGGGCAGTTGGTCTTTCTCGATGATAACGCTCACGCGCGTAAACAGTAGGTTAGAATGGATTGCTCACATGGCTGGTCGCAGGAAAAGACCAGCCCTTATACCGCCATCAACTCTTCCTCTTTAAGCTTGAGGATGTGGTCCAGTTTTTCGATATATTCATTGGTCATCTTTTGGACGCGCTCCTGTGCGGCGTGCAATTCGTCTTCGGTGATTTCTTTATCCTTTTGCATTTCCTTGAGATAGTCGTTGGCGTCGCGTCGATGGTTCCGCATAGAAATCCGGTAGTCCTCTGCGCTCTTGCGAATTTTTCGGACAAAATCTTTCCGCCGCTCTTCGGTAAGTTCGGGTATGGGGACGCGAATGACTTTCCCATCGTTGACTGGAGTCAGGCCTAAGTCGGCCTGATAAATCGCCTTTTCCACATCGCCGATGATATTTTTTTCGTAGGGCTGCACAACAAGGAGGCGGGCTTCTGGTGCAGACAAAGCAGCGAGTTGATTCAGTGGGGTTGGGGACCCGTAATACGCGACCATCACGCCTTCGATTAACGACGTGGAGGCCCGACCGGTGCGAACCCTCGAAAACTCGACCCGGAGCGACCCAAGTGTTCGCTCCATTTCTTGCTTCATTTGTTCCAAAACTTCGGCGCTCATAGCTCCCCTCCATTGACCACCGTTCCAATAGGCTCTCCATGTACCACGCGCTGGATATTCCCGGGCTCAAGCATACTGAATACAATGATGGGGAGATGATTATCCATACACAATGATATGGCAGTGGAGTCCATGACCTTGAGGTTTTGCTGTAAGACCTCAAGGTATGTCAAGTTTTGATACCGCGTGGCCGTCGCATCTTTCATCGGGTCGGCGCTATAGATACCATCCACCTTGGTTGCTTTGAAAATGGCCTGTGCCCCAATTTCCATCGCCCGCAAGCTGGCGGCGGTATCCGTGGTAAAATACGGATTTCCGGTACCGGAAGCAAAAATGACGACACGGCCTTTCTCAAGGTGGCGGGTAGCCCGGCGTCGAATATACGGTTCCGCCACATGCGACACGGTCAGGGCTGACATCACGCGCGTGGGGACCTCCACCCTCTCCAAAGCTTCCTGCATGGCTAAGCTATTGATCACCGTGGCCAACATCCCCATATAATCGCCGGTCGCCCGCGCAATCCCTCTTGAACTCGCGTCTACCCCACGCAGTATGTTTCCTCCACCGAGGACCAAAGCGATCTCACACCCCAGCGCATGAATCTCCTGAATCTCTCCGGCAATGCGGGCTAGGACAACGTCGTCAATCCCATAGCCTCGTTCGCCAGCGAGAGCTTCTCCTCCCAACTTGAGGAGAACACGCTGGTATGGTGCAGACCTTGTCACCATGCGACCTACTCAGTCCCCTTTTCAGCAGGACCTGCTTCTCCGATTTGGAAACGCGCAAACCGGTGGACGACAATATTTTCACCCGTCTTACTCACCGCATCATTGACAATCTCTTGTACGGTTTTGTTCGGTTCCCGAATATAGGCTTGTTCGAGCAAACACACTTCGCTGTAAAACTTCTCGACTTTTCCTGAAACGATCTTCTCCATAACCTGTGCCGGCTTTCCGGACGCTTCGGCCTGCGTCTGGTAGACTGCCCGCTCCCGCTCAAGCTCTGCCTCAGTGACGTCTTCTCGACGCACGCAGCGTGGATTTGCGGCCGCCACTTGCATCGCAATATCTTTGACAAGCTGTTGGAACTCCTCAGTCCGCGCCACAAAGTCAGTTTCACAATTCACTTCAACCAAGACGCCGATCTTCCCACCGCCGTGAATATAGGAGCCAACCACGCCCTGCTCTGCCGCACGTCCAGCTCGCTTTGCGGCGGCGGCCAAGCCTTTCTCACGAAGAAAGTCAATGGCTTTTTCAATATCACCGTTATTTTCAGCGAGCGCTTTTTTACAGTTGACAATGCCCGCCCCTGTCCGCTCGCGCAGTTCTTTTACCTGGGCCATCGAAATATCGCTCACGCCGCGCCCCCTTCCTCAATAGGCGTCGCCTCCTGCGGAGTGGCTTCGGCTTGCGCCTCAGGAGATGGCGCAGGAGCTTCCGTCATATCCGGTCCAGCGTGTATTTCCGGCTCTTCTTGGTCTGCCGGCTCAAGAGCTTCGCCTTCGCCCTGTTGCTGCTCCTGGTACAGCGTCCGTCCTTCTATGGATGCGTCAGCGATGGCCTCCACAAAAAGACGAATCGCACGAATGGCATCATCATTTCCCGGAATTTTATGGGTGATAAGATCCGGATCACAGTTGGAATCAATGGCAGCAATAACTGGCAGACCGAGCTTATTCGCCTCCCGTACAGCGATTTCTTCCTTCTTGGTGTCAACGACAAATATCGCATCAGGCAGCTTCCGCATGGTTTTGATGCCACCTAACACATTCATCAGCTTATCCCGCTCCCGGCTGATTCCCAGGAGTTCTTTCTTCGTCAACGCGTCAGCAATCGCGGCTGTTTCGAGCATTTCTTCGACTCGTTTCAGTCGATCGATAGACTTCCGGATGGTTTGAAAGTTCGTCAACATGCCACCCAGCCAGCGGTTATTGATATAAAACATCTCACACCGCTCGGCTGCTTCGCGCACAACTTCCTGAGCCTGTTTCTTGGTCCCGACAAAGAGAATCTGGCCACCATCGGATACCAGAGCGCGAATGAAGCCGCACGCGTCACGCAACATGCCTACGGTTTGCTGTAAGTCGATGATGTGGATGCCGTTTCGGGCACCAAAAATATAGGGCTTCATCTTTGGGTTCCAGCGACTCGTCTGGTGGCCAAAGTGCACCCCGGCCTCAAGCAGTTGCTTGATCGTAATTTCAACCATGCAGAGGGTACCTTTCTTTCTCAATTATGCGTGGAATATACGTAATGTCAGGGGAGAGTTTTGTATCAAAGGCGAAAAATCTTTGCAACGCGCCACAGAGCGCTATTGATTCATAGATTCAAGAAATTCTTGGTTATCCTTTGTCCCCTGGATTTTATCCATAAAGAATTCCATTGCTTCAACCGCGTTCATTTGAGTCAACAATTGTCTGAGAAGCCGCACGCGGTCCAAGGTCTTCTTGGTCAGCAACATCTCTTCCTTGCGGGTACCAGAGCGACCAATATCCATGGCAGGAAAAATCCGTTTATCCATGAGGCGGCGGTCCAGGTGGATTTCCATATTACCGGTCCCTTTGAATTCTTCAAAGATGACTTCATCCATGCGACTCCCAGTATCGACCAGGGCCGTCCCGATAATGGTTAAGCTTCCCCCATCCTCAATGTTCCGTGCCGCTCCAAAGAATTTTTTCGGCATCCGTAAGGCATTGGCATCGACACCACCGGACAGCAATTTCCCACTCGGCGGAACCACCGCGTTATTCGCGCGCGCTAAGCGAGTAATACTGTCGAGTAAGACGACAACGTCTTTTCCGTGCTCGACCAGACGTTTTGCTTTTTCCAGGACCATCTCAGCCACCTGCACATGCCGATTCGCCGGTTCGTCAAACGTCGAACTCACGACCTCGGCACGGACTGAGCGCTGCATATCGGTGACTTCCTCCGGTCGCTCATCAATCAATAAGACAATCAAAATGACCTCTTTATGATTGTGAACAATGCCATGCGCCAAACTTTGCAGCATCATGGTCTTGCCCGTACGAGGAGCGGCAACGATTAAACCACGCTGCCCTTTGCCTATGGGAGTGAACAGATCAATGGTCCGCGTGGTATATTCCTCAAGATTGTGTTCAAGCTGGAGTTGTTCCTCTGGGTAGAGCGGCGTCAAATTGTCAAAAAGGATTTTCTCTCGGGCGCGTTCAGGCTCCTCATAGTTCGTTGCTTCAACTTTCAGCAACGCAAAATAGCGCTCGCCTTCCTTGGGCGGACGGATTTGCCCGGCCACCACGTCTCCGGTACGTAGATTAAACCGCCGAATCTGGCTCGGGGACACATAAATGTCATCCGGCCCCGGCAGATAATTGTAGTCAGGAGAACGGAGAAAACCGAATCCATCAGAGAGAATCTCTAACACCCCCTCGCCGTAGATAAAGCCGCTCTGCTCGGCCTGGGCCTGGAGAATAGAAAAAATCAAGTCTTGTTTACGGAGACTGGACGCTCCCTCGACATTAAAATTGCGGGCAATCTCCGCCAGCTCTCCAATTTTCTTTGATTTCAGAGACTTCAGGTTCAGACCGACATCTTCGCCGTCCCCGTTAATGCGAACCTCCTGGAGTCCGTTTGCATTATTATTCTTTGCGGTCGTTCGACCCATATCTTCCTCCTATATTGTCTGCCGGAGTAAACCGGAGGGACGTATCCTTGGTATTACGGGGAATTATATACTTTGATCACAAAGCCTACCGTTCTCGGCACCTCTCGTGCCGCTCGGGGCAGTCCCACCCGCGGGCGGGCTCACCGGAAGCCCCCGGTGTAAGATATTGAGCGCCGCATTCCGGTCCCGATCAATGGATAGCCCACAGGCGTGCCCCGCCTGCAGCCGGGCGGAGAGGGGGTTCGGCACCCGCGTTCCGCACCGCCTACCGGCTTGCGCCGTGTCCGGGGGGTCCCCCTTTCGTCCCCACCCCCCGGCACTGGCCGCCTTGGCGGGAAGCCGCTCAACGCAGGGGGACCCCGGTTGTTCCGCGCTGGAACGGGCCAAGGTGTGAGGGCGCATCATTCCCGGCACGTCCACGGTCTCGACATCCCAACAGTTGGACTGGGAGTTCACCACCTCAGCGGTCATCTCATGCCGGAGAGCCCGCGCGCGTTCTCGGACGCGGTGCCACTCTTTGGCGAGGGGCATCTTCCTCGTCTGCCGGGGCTGGGAGCCCTTGGGGGCCGCTGCAAGGCGCTGTGGCCGGACCGGGAGCCGGTCTCGGGCCACGGCGGGCGGCGGCCAACGTTGCCCATCCGACAGGCTGACACGGGCGGCCACGCCCCCGTCGATGCCGCGTGGCGGGCGGGGAGGGGGGGGAGGGGCAGGGCGGGCGACCACGCGGGGGACCACGACGCGGCGCGGCGTTTTCACGATGCGAGCTTTGAGTACCGGGCCCGCGATCTGTCCCGTGAACCGGAGGCGGCCAAGGCCTTTCCGGGACAGGCTCTTCCCCTTCCCCTGCGACGTGAGACGGGGCTGTGCGGTCGCAAACGACCGGCAGCCCCGGGCTTGACTCTTGAAGCGGGGAAAGCCCGGCTGCTGTCTCGCTTTCACCCGGCAGAAAAATGCTTTGAAGGCTCGATCCAGAGTAACCAAGCATGAGCGCTGGCACGTCACATCGTATTGAGAAAACTCCGCATCTTCTCGGATTTCTGTTAAACTCTTGCACTGGTCGTACAAACCCACGGAAACACCCGCCTTCCGGTATGCGCCGATGCGCTCTTCTAAGGCAGCGTTGTACAGCAGTCGTTGCTGTTCAAGAAACGTATTCAACCGCTCATGAACAGCAGCACTCAGCCTAGCAGTGTGAGTAGCCGTTCTATATTCCATGTGACTAAAGTATATAATTCCCGTATTACGCGCTGCCGGGGCATGTCCGCCTCGGACACCGATTGCCCGTGTTGGGGGAAAACCATCAAGAAACAGCAGTGTAACCGGTGAGAAATTCTTGTTCGGAGCGCTCTACAGAGGACGATTTATCCCCTGATCGATACTCCCTACATAATATATCATCACAAATCTGTCAACGAAAAGAGTCACTCCCAGACAGAGTCCAACTCCAACAGGAGCCCAGCAAAATCAGCAGGATAAGGTGCCCGAATCGTCATCGCTGTATGGTCTTGGGGGTGCATGAACTCAATCGCCTCAGCGTGCAAGGCCTGACGAGGAAAGTGCCGAATCTCAGGGGGCAATGTTTTCTCCATACGCCGCGACCCATACAGCTCATCCCCGATAATAGGGTGGTTGAGCGCAGCGAGATGAACCCGCAGTTGGTGGGTCCGGCCGGTCTTGGGAAAGAGCTGGACAAGGGAAACATTACGACGGGACTCCAGGACTTCATACCGACTGACCGCCGGACGGCTCTTCCGGGCGTGGATGGACATTTTCTTCCGGTCCTGGGGATGGCGACCAATAGGAAAAGAAATCTCCCCCTCAGGCTGCGGCAGGCATCCGACCACAACGGCTCGGTAGGTTTTGCGGACGTGTCTCGCCTTAAACTGCCCAGCCAGGGCTTCCAGCGTCGTCTGATTCTTTGCGACGAGCAAGACGCCGGACGTGTCTTTATCAAGTCTATGTACGATCCCCGGACGGAGCGATGCTTCCGCTACCTTCCATCCCCAGTATGACAGCAAGGCGTTCACCACCGTCCCATGCCACTGACCAGGAGCGGGATGCACGACCATACCAGGCGGTTTGTTGATCGCAGCCAGAGTGTCATCTTCATACAAGATATCGAGCGGAATATCTTCAGGTGTGGCAGTCGTTGGTGGTGAAAGAAGGGGAGCGATGTCTAGGATTTCACCGCTGCGGACAGGATAGCTCGCCTTTTGGGGAGTTCCGTCTACCAAAACATGGCCACGTTTGATGAACAGCTTTGCCTGGGACCGACTGATTTCCGCCAGAGAGGCAACCACCAGGTCTAAACGCTGACCGACTTGGGTGAGCGGAATCTGAAAATGTTGGACTGTCACGAGGGAGTATTTCCAGTTCAGGAGAGGAAGCTCTGCGCCTGGTCAGCATCCTCTCGTATCTGCTGCACGAGTTCTTCGACCGACGAGAACTTCCGCTCTGCTCGGAGGTGCTTGATAAAGCTCACCCGCAGACGTTTTCCGTACAGGTCGGCGGAGAAGTCAAAAAGGTTCGTTTCAACCGTTCTCTGATTTTCGCCAAAAGTGGGATTCACCCCGACATTTGCTACGGCATTATACTCCCCGTCGTCCACACAGGCCCGGACCGCGTACACGCCATTCGGCAACAGGACTGATGTCCGAGGACGGATATTCGCCGTCGGGAATCCGATCTGCCGACCGCGCTGAAATCCTTTCACAACCCGGCCGCTTACCGCATACGGCTGCTCCAGCAGTGTGGTTGCCTCGGGCAGTTTGCCTGTTCGGAGCAGTGAGCGCACCACGGTACTGCTGACATCTTGCCGACCCACAGTCACCGACCCGATGACCTCCACCTCAAATCCCCACCGTTTTCCCAGAGAACTGAGCAGGTGTGCATTGCCGGCCCGGTCTCGGCCAAAACTGAAGTTCTGGCCGACGAAGATCTTTTCGACACCAATTGAGTCGAGCAGATATTGACGCACAAACGCTTCGGGGGTGAGTTGGGAAAAGTCACGCCCAAATCGCTGCAACACGATCCCATCGACACCCAACTCAGCAATCCGCCGGAGCTTCTCACGTAAACTGAGAATCAACGGCACCGGACTTCCGGGCCGCAACACCGAAAGAGGGTGAGGGTAGAATGTCATGGCCAGAGCAGTCCCCTGGCGATCTCTGGCTTCTTCGACAAGCCGAGAGAGGATCATCCGGTGGCCTAAGTGCACTCCATCGAAATTGCCGAGACCGATGACCGGATGGGGGAACGGTGAGTGGTGCGAGGCGTATCGGATAATTTTCATACTCAGTGCCCCGGAGAAGTCCAGGGGGAGGCGTGCTAACGTCCAAGCGCCCGGAGCATGGTTTGTGCTTCAGCCGTTTGGGCGGCGGACGGATGGTCGCTGACGAGCTTCTGAAGGATCAGGCGGGCGTCAGTTTTATCTCCAATCGCAAGAAATGCCTGAGCTTGTCGAAGGAGGGCTGCGGCAACGCGATCACCCCGGCGGTATGAAAGGACATCATTAAACTCAAGGATAGCCCGATTATAGTCATTCTGGACGTAGTGGCTCTCGCCAATCCAGTACTGGGCATCATCCGCCATTTGTGATTCAGGGCAACGACGCTGAAAGGTGCGGAATTCCTGAATCGCGGGATTATACTTTTGGTCTTGAAAGAGCCGGACTGCTCCTCGATAGAGGGCCTGACACTCTGGAGTATCAGTCGTCGAAGGCGGGCTGATAGACGGCCAATCATAAGGGAGAGGGGGGGTCGTCGTCGTCCGAGCGCTTGGTCCGACAGGTTCATCCAATCCAGGCTCGGGGCGGCGTCTGGCAGAGCGCAGTTGCCCTTCAACGGCGATTAACCGTTCCTCAAGGGCGCCGAGGCGCTGCTCGATTTTACGCAGGGATGGGGCGGCTCCACTCTCCCGTTTAGAGAGACGGGTCAGGGTATGCCCGAACTCTTCAAGCTTGCCTTGCACTTGTTGGACCTTGCGGTCCAGACTATCGATTGAGGCGTCCGCATTGGCTACTTGGGTGCGTATTGCCCTGCGCTCGCTCTGCACCTGTTGCAGGTCCGCTTGGGTTGCGCATCCAGCAAGCCAGAAGCCTAGCAGGATCACGGGGCACAGCAGCCGGCGGCTAGCTCTCACAGCACGTGTGTATAGCCAGGACTGACGCCCGTTGCCTAGCGTAGGACTGAGAAATGGCCGCGTCGATTTCGCTGCCAACATGATTCATTCGAGTCAGTACACTGGGGCAGTTCTTCCCCATAACTAATGATGGAGAGCCGCTCAGCGGGGATCCCTAACGTAAAGAGATAATCCTGCGCTGCACGGGCCCGTTTTGCACCAAGGGCGAGATTGTATTCGGACGTTCCCCGATCATCACAGTGCCCTTCAATTTCCACCTTGACCGCGGCATTATTCTGCAGCCAGTCGGCATTCGCTTGCAGGGTTTGCCGCGCCTCTTCAGACAGCGCAAACGAGTCATAGCTAAAGAAGACGTCTTGCAAGGGTCCGCCCTCTCCGTCCTGCTGGACACGCTCTTGGACGCGTTCGCCCCCTCCAATTGCGGACTCACCTATCCCTGGCGTACCAGAGCCCGTACTCGGGGTGCTTCCATAGCTAATCGGCTGAGGAGATTGTTTCGGACATCCGATCAATCCCAGAGAGAGCAGGAATACACTGATCAGCCACCCACCACAGAATTTATTCTCATACATCCTTCACCATTTTTCCTCGTCCCACGCATACTTATGGAAGGCGTGGCGACCACGCCGGACTAGTATCATTTCCACTTCCCCCGGTCAATTGCTGTATGCTCTGACCATCTCGACTCACCAGATAGAGTCGCCCTCGTCGCGTCACAGCAAGATAGCGTCCGTCCGGCGACCACGAAGGGTGCTCACCACGGACAATATGCGTGGCTTCTCCGCCGTTCGGATTGATCCACATCACCCGAAATCCGCCTGAGCGGGCCGTATAGGCGATCCGATCTCCTTTTGGAGACCAAGCGGGATCGGTATTATAGGCGCTCTGAAACGTAATCCGTTTAGACTGTCCGGTTTCGATGTCCATCACATAAATCTGGGGGCTGCCACTCCGGCTCGAACAAAACGCCAGGCGGCGCCCGTCTGGCGACCAGGCGGGGGAAACATCGATGCCACTGTGGTGGGTTAAACGACGAATTAACTGACCTTGGGGCGAGAGCAAGAAAAGATCAGAATTGCCGTTCTGATCGAGACTGACAGCGATACGGGTACCGTCCGGGGACCAGCTTGCTCCATAGGCAATGCGGGCGTCGAGCCGCGCCGACCGTCCAGTCGCCAAATCGAGCTTAAACGAATGGGGTCCTCCCTGCTTGTACGAGATGAATAAGAGCTCTGCCCCGGCTGGACTCCAGCTCGGCCCGAGGCTCAGCGTCCTGTCCCGTGTGACTCGGCGCACTTCGGTTCCACTCAGGTCGGTCACGTAGACTTCCTTGACCCGTCCATCAACACGATTCGAGATGAAAGCGATCTTCGAATTAAAAGGCCCTTCTTCGCCGGTCAGGAAGAGCATGATCTGGTCGGCAAAGCGGTGCGCCATGCGGCGCACGTCACGTTTGTGTCCGAGATACCGTCTGCCGCCAAGCTGTTTCTGCTGGGTCACATCGAACAGCCGCGCCTCGATAGTCAACCGTTCGCCGGTCAGCCAAAAACCGCCTTTGACCAGGGCTAACGCATCCAGTACGGACCAGTTTTGAAAGTTAATGCGGTCGAGTACAAACCCCTCTGGCCCCTCGATATACGCGCGTCGGTCGAGCACACGGAAAAGACCGGAGAGTGTGAGATCCCTGGCAATAGTACGGGCAAAGATTTCCCCGATTTGCCGCTCGGCGTGAGAGTCCGGATTCGACAGGGGCGAGAGGGCGATCGGGACTCCCGCCCCGCCGGGTTTCGGTACTTCAATACGTATTTGTGCGGGAGCCGGCGTAGCCAATACAGCAAGCGCGCCAACGACCGTCAGCAGCACTCCCAGCCGAGTCATCCGTAGCATCGGTCCTCCCCGGCTCATTTCATTCGCCCCGAACCTGCCGCGACCGAACGCGCCGCGTCTCGCCAAAAACCACCTCAACCTTTTGCTGGGTAAATTCGTTCCGGTATGCCTCTGGCGGAGGGGGGAGCGGACTGGCCTTTCTCACCGCCCGAATGACCGATTCATCGAAAACACTATCACCGGACCATTCGATAAGCTCCACCCCGACCACCTTGCCAGTGGCCAGGATACCAAACCGCACCACCGCCGTAAGACCAGACTTGGGCTCAGCGACGATCCAACTTTGCTTCACCCGCTGTTTCACCTGTTGCGTGTACAAAACAAAAGGAAGTCCCCGCAGCGTATCACCGCCTCCGTTTCCCCCGGACGCTGAGGTTGGGCGATGGGTCGGGGCGGTTTGACGCGGGTCAGCCTGCACCCGCTGCCGGACCTTTTTTAAGGCCGCCGCGATCTGCTGCTCACGGTCCTTGGCACTCAGGTGTTGCTCCTCAGGCTCTTTGGGAGGCGATGATTGCAGCGGCGGGTTTTTTGCTTGCTCGGGTTTTTTGGCCTGAGGCTTTTTTACTTCCGTTTTTAACGGTGCCTTTTTGGGCGGCGGTTTTTTCTTCGACGCTATTTTCACGCTCTTTTTCTTTTTAGGCTTGGCGGCTTTGATTTTCTTTTCTGCTTTTTCCCTTTTTGGTTTCTTGGATTCGACTTTTGGTGGCGGCTTGGGTTTTGGTAAGGGTACAACAGCCGCGGATTCTCCCTTCTTGGGGCGGGGAGCTGGTGGAGGCTCGGGAGCAGGCCCCAAGGCAGCTGGAGCAACCAGAGAGACGGTATAGCTTTGGGGCGTCCAGGGCTTTGACTGGGGAGAGTCCGCCGCAGAGACCAGAGCCAGGAGGAGCACGACATGGAGCACCCCTGAAAGCATCACCATACGGCCGAGCCGCTTATCCTGAGGCGGAGCGTCGTGCGGTTTCAGGTTTTCTTGATTTTTTTTTGTCACAGCTCAGGATTCGTTTTGTTGTGTGAAGTGACCTGTCGGGAGTGGCTCAGTTACCATGCCGAGCTTTGCTATGCCCGCGCTCCGTATGGCGGCCATGACCGCAACCACCTTGCCATACGCAACATCCTTATCCGCTCGGAGATAGACGGTCCGATCTGCCCGCAGCTTCACAATGGCGGTCAGTTTTTCACCGAGAGCTACGAGGTCGAGCGGTGTATCGTTCAGGTGGACGCGCCCCTCCCCATCTATCGCCACAACCAACTGCTCCTCCGTATCAGAGACAAGGGGGCCGGCCTCTACAGCGGGCAACTCGACGTTGACGCCTTGCTGCAGGATAGGCGCCGTCACCATAAAGATGACGAGAAGGACCAGCATCACATCAACGAAAGGGGTCACATTGATATGCGAGATGCTCCCTTCATCGTACTGTTCAAAAGCCATAATCTGGCATCCCCTGTCTAGAGAAAGTGACGTTCGGCAATATTGAGAAATTCGGCTGAGAAATTTTCCATGTCCGTTGCCAGGACGCGGACTTTTCGGCTGAAGTGATTATACGCCATCACCGAGGGAATCGCAGCGGCCAGGCCGATCGCCGTTGCAATCAAGGCCTCGGCAATACCGGGCGCGACGGCTTGAATGGTCGAAGTCCGAGTCAGGCTCAAACCCCGGAATGCATTCATAATACCCCAGACCGTCCCAAAAAGACCAATAAATGGCGCGGTACTGGCCGTTGTGGCTAAAAAAGTCAGGGCCCGCTCTAAGCGGGTCACCTGCTCGCGCGAGGCCCGGCGCATGGCTCGCTCGATATTATCAATCCCGCCTTCTTCCGGAATGGTCAGCGGAACAGGTTCGGCGGGCGCTTCGGGCGGCTTCCTCGTCCGGGTGAGACGCATGAGTTCCTGATAGCCCGCGCGAAAGACCTGAGCGAGCGGACTCTCCTTCATTTCGAGGGCCGCAGTGTGAATAGCAGGGAGATTCTTGGTCTCCCAAAATATCGTGCCAAAGCGCTCAGATTCCCGCCTGGCTTGGCGCAGTTGGCGGAATTTATACAGCATAATGCCCCAACTCACGATGGAGAAGCCCAAGAGAATATAGAGGACGGCCAAGACCACCGGGCCTGAGCCGGTAACCATATCGATAATGCTGTGGGACTGCCGAAGCGGGACGTCGGCTTGAACCGCAAAACGCCCAAGAAAACCATCCATAATCCAATCCCCACCCTCCACACTCACCAGTTGGCATACATTGGGAGCTTCGGTTCCTCCCGTGACCGGGAAAGCCTCAGATCATAATCATTGTGGCAGGACTAATACATGCAGACAACCGAGTCAATCGTTTTCCTGAGCCAGCCGTTTTCCGTGACGGGCTTTCACCGGACACGAAAGTATGAAAGAAAACTTGGCGAAATCACTCCCAAGCAAAAGAGGCGACTATGGCGATACGTGTAGGAATCAATGGATTTGGCCGTATTGGACGCAACGTTTTTCGTGCCAGTCTCAACGAACCTGGAATTGAGTTTGTTGCCATTAATGACATAACAGATGCCAAAACCCTGGCGCATTTATTGCGCTATGACTCCGTCCACGGTCAGCTTGACGCCGATATTGCTGCCGAAGACAACGCCTTGGTCGTCAACGGCAAAAGGATTGAGATTATCCAGGAGCGTGATCCAGGCAAGCTGCCCTGGAGAAATCTTGGTGTCGATATTGCCCTTGAATCAACCGGCCTGTTCACCGCACGGGAGCAGGCCTCATTGCATCTCTCGGCCGGGGCCAAAAAGGTCATTATTTCTGCGCCCGCTAAGAATCCTGACATTACCGTCTGCTACGGCGTCAACCATACGCACTATGATCCAGCCTCCCATCACATCATCTCGAATGCGTCGTGTACGACCAATTGTCTCTCTCCCGTGGCCAAAGTTCTGCACGAATCTTTTGGGATCACGCGTGGCCTGATGACGACTGTCCACGCCTATACCAACGACCAGCGCATCCTGGATCTGCCCCACTCGGACATTCGCAGAGCAAGAGCGGCTGCCCAGTCGATGATTCCGACCTCGACCGGCGCGGCCCGCGCCGTGGGCGAAGTGCTCCCGGAACTCAAGGGAAAACTCGACGGCATGGCGGTCCGTGTCCCAACCGCGAATGTCTCGGTCGTCGATCTGGTCGCTGAACTCGGCCAAACCGTCTCGGCAGACGCGGTCAACGATGCCATGCGTATCGCAGCCGAAGCGCCGCTCAAGGGTGTGTTGCAATATTGCGAGGAAGAGTTGGTCTCCGTTGATTTCAACGGGAACCCCCATTCGTCGATTTTTGACTCGGCACTCACCAAGGTCATGGACGACAATTTTGTGAAAGTCCTCTCCTGGTACGATAATGAGTGGGGGTTCTCCAATCGCATGCGCGATATGACCCTGTTCATCGGGAGCCAACTCGGATAGGCCCATGTCCATGCGGCTACCCCTTATTGCCGGCAACTGGAAAATGCATAAGACGCAGGCTGAAACAGCGGAGCTGCTCTCAGCCTTGGTGGCGCGGCTGCCCGCAACGCTTTCGGATCGAGAGGTAGTGGTCGCTCCCCCCTTTACCGCTTTGGAAACCGCGGCCCGGACGCTGCGGGGTAGCCCGATCCGTCTCTCAGCCCAGAACCTTCACGCAGAGACGCACGGCGCGTTCACCGGCGAAGTGGCCGGGCCGATGCTGAAGGCGGTTGGCTGTCAGTACGTTATTATTGGGCATTCGGAACGTCGCCAGTATTGTGGAGAAACTGACGGACAGGTCGCCCAAAAAGTCAAAGCCGCCCAGCGTGACGGCCTGACGCCCATCGTGTGTGTGGGAGAAACCTTGGCCGAGCGCGAACGCGGCGATATGCTGACGGTGATCTCACATCAGATTCGGGCCGGTCTTGCAGGTCAGACCGCCCAAGCCATTGCGACCCTTGTCCTGGCCTATGAGCCAATCTGGGCCATTGGGACGGGAAAGACCGCTTCGCCGGAACAGGCGCAGGAGGTGCATGCAGCCATTCGGCATACACTCGTCGAACTCGCCGATCAGTCCAGTGCCGATGCGGTTCGGATTGTGTATGGCGGCAGCGTCAAGCCAGACAATGTCGATGGACTGCTGGCCCAGCCCGATATTGATGGCGCTTTGGTCGGTGGGGCCAGCTTGCAAGCGGACTCGTTTGCCCGTATCGTTCACTTTGCGTAGGATGTGCCCCCATGATGTATACAGCCTTAATTGGTCTGCATGTTTTCGCCTGTATTTTTCTGATTGCGGTCGTGCTTTTACAAACCGGCAAAGGTGCTGATATGGGAGCCGTGTTCGGCGGCGGATCGAGTGAAACCGTCTTTGGCAGTTCCGGGGCCGGCAATTTTCTGACAAAGCTGACCACCGGCATCGCCATCCTCTTTATGTTGACCTCGCTGGTCATGACCTATGGGCTCGCCCGTCAGACATCACAAAGTTTGTTCGACGACGTTCCTGCCCCAACGGTCCCCCAAGAGGCAACCGACGAGATGCCCCCGGCTGACACCGCAGCAGGCCAAGCCTCAGACGCCCAATCCGTCGCCCCTCCGCTGACCGAGACCGAAGCAGGGGTGGAAGCCCCCTCAGAATCGGCGGCACCGGAGGCATCCGAAAGCGAAGAGTCGCAGGCTGAAGCGCCAGCGGCAACACCGAGTAACTAATCCTTGAGCGCGGTGGGTTGGGCTCGCGGGCCGCAGGCGCTGTGCAGAGTCGCAGGCACGTGCGAGTTTGTCTAAGCCGCCCGACACTGACTCGGCTCGGTCTGACATGATCTGGCAGCAGTAGACACACAGGAGCAACGCATGTCTCATACTCACGCGGTCGTCATTGGTGGCAGCATGGCCGGCTTGTGCACCGCACGTGTACTCAGCACTCATTTCGACAAGGTCACCGTCCTGGACCGGGATACCTGCCCTGACGGCGCGAGAGAACGTGCCGGGGTTCCGCAGAGCCGCCACGTCCATGCCCTACTCGTGCGCGGACGGCGAGAACTCAACCGTCTCTTCCCAGGCTTTGACACCCTGATGCTTGAGCGCGGAGCGCATGAGATTGACTTTGGAAACGACTTTGCCACGCTTCGAGGCTGGGGCTGGGAGCCCCGTCGCCCCACCGGCATGCTGACGCTGTTCGCCAGTCGCCATCTGATTGAATCAACCGTCCGGGAGTTATTCGGCAAGCTGCCCAATGTTGAGATCCGCGATCAAACGAACGCGACCGGTCTGGGCATGGCTGCCGTCGGCCCGCCGCGTATCAATACCGTGTCCCTCGTACCGCGCAACGCAGGGGAACCCACCTCGATTCAGGCCGACTTGGTCGTTGACGCCAGTGGACGGGCGTCAAAAGCGCCGGACTGGCTCCAAGCTCTCGGCATTTCGCCTCCGCCCGAGGCTATTGTGGATGCCCACACCGGCTATAGTTCGCGTTGGTATCAAGCGCCGGACCAACTCCCCAAGGACTGGTGGTGGAAGGGCGTTTGGCTTGACCTCAAACTGCCGGAATACCCCTTGGCCGGTGTGCTCTTCCCGGTCGAACGCAACCGCTGGATCATCACCCTGGCAGGAGTCTCCAAACACTATCCACCCAAGGACGAAGAGGAATTTACGGCGGCGCTCTCGCAACTGCGCTCTCCGGTTTTGGCCGATGCGGTACGTCTGGCCGAGCCTCTCTCTTCAGTCTATGCCTACCGGAAAATGGCGAATCGATTTCGCCGGTATGAAAAATGGACGGCGCGCCTGGGCGGCTTTATTGCCGTGGGAGACTCCACCTGCGCGTTTAATCCCGTGTATGGACAAGGCATGACAACCGGCACTCTCTCGGCCGGTGCGCTGGACGAGTGCCTCAAAAAATACGGCCCGACGCATCCGGACCTGTCGCGGCATTTCTTTAAGGCCCAGGCTCGGGTCCAGGCCGCCCCGTGGGGTCTCGCAACCGGAGCCGACTTTAGCCTGCCGACAACGGAGGGCGAACGTCCAAAAGGCGCACGGCTTGTTGGTCCCTATATGAACGCCCTCTTCATGGCCGCTATCGAAGACCTGACCCTCCGGCGTCACGTCGGTGAAGTTCTTCAGATGCTCAAGCCCCCCTCCAGCTTCTTTACACCGGCAGTCATGGGGCGCGTTGCCAAAGGTACGTTCTGGCGCTGGTGGCAGCATAAATCCGAGCAGCCAGTGCCTCCGGCCATGCCACCAACGCCGATGCCCGTGGTCTAGGGAGAGAGCAGCGTGCCCCCCGCCCCCCTAGACCAGCTAGAAAGAGCGCGGTATTATCCCCCGTCACAATTATCTCGGTATGGTGAAAGTGCCCTGTTTTCGCGAGGATGGCGGAACTGGTAGACGCGCTAGTTTGAGGGACTAGTGGGGTAACACCCGTGGGGGTTCAAGTCCCCCTCCTCGCAGGCAAGACCCCCTGTCTGCTTTTTTATCTGTACGCCTCCTGCTCACGGTCCTGGCTGAATTCGGCCACTGGGGCTGAAACGCGGCCACTCGGGGTCGTTTGAGTGGCTGCATTTGCATGGGGGGAGTGGCGGCGTTTCAGTCTTGACCTCCAGCGGCAGAAATCTATACTCGTATGCCACGCACTCTGGACCAGGCCCATCCGAATTGGGTGACGGAGCGCGCGAAATGTGACATGTCGCGTCTGTTCATCTCCCTCTCTGCCATTATCGCGCCCCTTGGATACGATTGAACAAATGGGGTGTATCGTGCAGGGGCTCGTGGGGCGACGGCTGAAATATCAAGACTTGGTAGCGTAGGGGGTTCTTCCCCCCTACGCCTTGGGAATTATATACAATAGTGCCGAAACGCCTTCCGTCTCAGACAGAGGGAGGTGAGGGAGGAGTCTGTTGAATTCTTTCTTCCGCAGCGCTGATATTTCTGTCAGCTTGGGCTGCTTCTCTGAAAACCTCATTTTCTTTAGTTCGTATCTTCTTCAGCCCCTTATTGTTGCGCCACATCAAAAACAAAGCCGAGACCGGCAGTATTGCAGCAAGAGCTATAACACCAGCTAACCACCCTGGAACAGGATCATTCTTCGGAACAAAGAAAAAAGCGAATGCGATACTACTGGCAATCACACGGCCAGCGACACGACCACTGATTTTGATTCCTTCTCGAATGTGGGTATTCCGCCACCGTTTATTCTTCAGCTTATTTTTTTGATCGTTGGGAACATCTAAATGGCCCGTATCTCTTTCCCACTTCTCTGCATCTTTTTTAGCTTCGGTAGAGCCCTCAGCATAGAGTTTCCCGTAAACTCCATCCCATGCCCCAAACAGGACATTGATGCCAAAAAAGACTCCCAGAAATGGGACGTAATGACCGAAATTGTGGGTGCCAGAAAATGGGGCCAAAAACACAGCCAGGACGTACTGAACGAAATCAAGCATTCCCCCTCATCCCCCCTCATTCCCCCACCAAGCCTCGGGTAGTTATATCTCACAGAGCACCTGACTACGCATGGCAATGTCGTCAAAGAGACCACTGAGCCGAGCAGCTTTTTCCGTGTCCCCAAAATTCACAAAGGCGGTGGCTTTTTCCGTGTCTTTTTCTAAACGGTACGCTTGTTCATCCATCACCATCCAGTGATAGGAGAAATTGACTTCACGAAGAATTTTTATGTGCTCCTCCAGTGCCCGATAGACTTTCAGACTCCCCTGTATCTCCCCGCTCTCTTTTGCCGCTGCCACCGCCTGGATAAATGGGTGATCTTGAGGCTGCCCGCCAGGAGGAACATCAATGTCCTTTTCTAGAATAACAGATAAGGTAGCACCTGACTTTCCCAAAAACGTGCGGGCGGCCTTTATGATGTGCATGTTTTGATACACCGGCACATCTTCAAGAGCGCAAAGCAGCCGACCAGTGAAAAGCCGGACATGCTGCTGGGCATTTTTCAGGAATTTATGGATAATGTATACGGCGTGGGCTGGCTGGCCGTTGCTCAGCAATGCATTTTTCTTGCTGAGACATGCCTGATCTATAATTTCAAAATATCTCCGCTCGTCTTCCCCCCACGTCTTCTTATCAAAAACATCAATCTGCGTATGGGTCATCAAATCCTCTCCATTCTGTGCTATAGTTTTTACAGCTTCCGAGAAAAACTCAGAGTCCAGGTGGCCGCTGGGTTTTTTGATGGAAAAGATTTCAAGGTGTGCATAATTGTCCGATCTCCTCTCCTCTTATCCATAGTGGGGCCTCCTTCTCCGCAAGCGCCTTACGATAGACGCAGGTGTACCTTCCTCAGGGGGAGATGTATTTTACTAGCCTCGGGTTTTACACCCGGAGCCGCATTCATTTTTGAGTTATAACCACATTTTCAGAGGGCTGCAAGCAATAACAGAGTGGGGCTGCTCTCGAAAAACATGATCCTGGTCGTGTACTAAGTAGCCCCGGATTGGTACAGGTTTTCGGGTAGTTGGGGGGTGGTACAGGTGGGGATGGTGGCTACTCGTCATCCCCCAGGGGACTGCTTCTAACGGCTATTAAACGCCTTCGATCTGCCGAATAGTTTTGAGCGCTCTCCTTGCCCCATCCATTACGACCATGCGGAGTGGTTCGTTCTGCGTGCAGTTCGCATAGGCTATGTTCTGTTGGTAGAAGCGATGGAGTGTCCGCATGACGGAAAGTGTGTGTTGCGTTCCGTATTGTGGTTGGGCTTAGCCTTTTCCTTCTCTTCGGTATATGAGGCCATAGCAGTCTCCTTGAATCTTGGCGTGTTGTTCTACCAACACACTGGTTGAAAGGTTTGAGGGAATGTGGACGCACGACAACGCCGTCGGGGGCCGCAACACTAAGGTGCGATAGTGGCTGCATTTGCCCCAACCCGAGTGGCTGCGTTTCAACCCAACTTCCGCCACCCACAAGAAAATGCAGCCACTTGCCGCCAAATGCAGACAGTACCCGGCTCACGTATTCCTTGACTCCCTTCCGGGGGTGTGAAACACAGGGAGGCCATGTCGAACGTCGCGTCGAATCCCACAACCGACCCGCAACAGCATCCAGATCGTCTCCTTTTCACGCTCGAAAACGGCCTTTGCGTCGCCATTCAAGAAGACCATTTTGCGCCCGTCGTCGCCATCCAGATATGGGTCAAGGCCGGCAGTGCGGATGAGACCCCCGATGTTGCTGGTGCCGCCCATGTCCATGAGCATATGCTCTTTAAGGGCACCCGGAGGCGTCCGGTCGGAGCCATCGCCACGGAAATCGAATCATCCGGCGGCAGCATCAACGCGTTTACCACTGCGGACCATACCGTCTACCACATCGTCCTGGCCTCCCGACATTTTTCAGACGGTCTCGATATTTTGACCGACGCCATCCAAAATTCGACTTTTGATCCACACGAACTGGACAAAGAACTCCAGGTCGTGATGGAAGAATGGAGACGCGGCGAGGATTCACCCACCACCCGAGCGGCAACCGAGCTGTTTGAGGTTGCCTATAAACAGCACCCGTACGGTCGTCCGGTTATCGGCTATCGCACAACTATTGAGGCGCTGAATCGTGAGCGCGTCGTGCACTTCTACCAACGCTGGTACCATCCCAATAATATGACGGTGGTGATTGTTGGAGATATTGGCCGGGAAAAAGCCCGCCAAGAAGTTCAGCGGCTATTTGACCATACCCCTTCCGTACCACTGCCCGTCCGTCCTCGTCCGCCCGAACCGGCCCAGACCGGGCTGCGCCTCTCCGTCGTGGATATGAACGTCGAAGAGTTCTACCTCTATATGGGCTTTCCCCTCCCGCCGGCTGAACATGAAGATATTTTCGCCCTCGATCTCCTCAGCTTCATCGTAGGTGGCGGAGAAAGCTCGACGCTGGTCCAAAAGCTCCAGGCCGAACAGGAACTGGTCAACTGGATTACAGCCAGTGCCTATACGCCGGCCGATTCGGGCCTCTTCATCCTGGCGGCGGCCCTGGAACAAGAGAAGATTCGGTCGGCGCTCGAACAGAGCCTGGTCCTGCTTTTCCAGTACAAGCACACGCTGGTGACCCAGGCAGAACTCGACCGGGCTCGAACGAATTTAGCCAGTGATTTTGTCTACCGGCGGGAAACCGTCCAGGGCCAAGCCCGCCAACTGGGGTATTTTCTCACGGTCTTCTCCGACCCCGACTATGAGCAACGCTATCTCAGTGGTCTGGCCGCCGTGACGCCCCAGGATATTCGGCGCGTCGCGCGTCAATATCTCTCTGCAGCACGACTTAATGCCGTCATCCTGGGCAAGACGCAGGATGCCACTATCCCAACCGCCGAGGACCTCACCCAATTATGCCACCGCCTCGACCAGCCGCTCAGCACGGTCGGCGCCCCTGCGGGAACGAACGGGGCGAACGGCAGCGCGGTAACCGCCGTTCGCCTCGATAATGGCGTCCGGCTGCTGGTGAAGGAACACCACGGCGTCCCGGTCATGGCGGCTCAAGCGGCAACCCTCGGTGGCCTCCTGTTTGAAAGCAAACACAACGCGGGCATCAGCAATTTTATTGCCGGCATGCTGACTCGTGGCAGCCAACAGTTCTCACGCTTCAGTCTAGCGGAAGCGGTTGAATCGCTGGCTGGCGGCTTAAACGGCTTTTCCGGACGGAATAGTTTAGGCTTATCGGGCTCGTTTCTCACGACCCACGTCGATGAAGGTATTGATATTTTTCTTGAGACCTTACTTCATCCGACTTTTCCAGCCGATGAGGTCGAAAAACGTCGGCGCGAGATTTTACTGGCACTCAAGAATCGTGAAGATGATCTCGCTCAGGTTGCGTTTGATCTGTTTTACCAGACCTTGTACAAGACGCATCCCTATCGCCTGCTCACCCTCGGCAGCGAAGCCAGCATCAGCGCTATAACGCAGGAGCAAATTGCCGCTTACTACAAAACCCTCCTCGACCCGGAACGCTTGGTGCTGAGTGTTGTGGGCGACGTTGAAACGACCCAACTGATTGACCGCCTGAGTGCCGGATTATCGAGCCTGCCCGCGGGCACGCCACCCTCCGCCCCGGCGCCGGAGGCTCGCCCGAGCGGGGTTCGGACCGCAACCAAAAGTGCGGAGAAACAACAAGCCCATGTGGTCATGGGCTTTCAGGGCGTCACCCTCGATAATCCCGACCGGTATGCGCTGAAAGTCCTCGATACCATCCTGTCTCGCCAAGGGGGACGGCTATTCTATGAGGTCCGCGAACAGCGGGCCCTGGCCTATTCCGTGACCGCGTTCAATGTTGAAGGACTCGCCCCAGGGGTGTTTGGTGTGTACTTAGGCACTGACCCAGGCAGCGTGGAGGAAGCGGTGAGCGCCACACAAACGGAACTAGAACGCCTCCGCCAGGAGAAAGTCACGGCTGATGAGCTTGAGCGGGCCAAGAAATATATGACCGGCAGCTATGAGATTTCACTCCAATCAAATGCCGCGCAATCTGAAGAATTGGCCTTCAACGAACTGTACGGTCTGGGTCATACGCATGGGCGTCTCTATCTCAATCATATCCAGCGGGTGACGGAGACGGATTTGCAGCGCGTTGCCAATACCTATCTCAATCCGGCCGAGCAGACTCTGGTTATTGTGGGCCAATGAGTTCATAAATTATGGGCGCAGAGCGATGGCTGCGTGTTGCGGTGTCCGTCCCCACTGATGCGGTCGAGGCTGTCTCTCATTTTCTGGTCGAACTCGGCTCAATCGGGATTGCTGAGGGAGAACGGAAACCGGACACGCCACCGCCAGCCCGGACGCTCGTCCAAGGCTTCTTTCCTGCAGACCGGGACTCCGGGGCCTTGTTGGCAAGTCTCACGAGACATCTCCGGCGTATCGCCACCGAGTACCCTGCCCTGGTCACCTGTATTCCTGAGTGCGAGGTCATCACCAGTGAGTCCTGGCAAGAGCATTGGAAAACCCACTTCCCGCCCCTCCCGGTTGGACGACGCTTGCTTATCCTTCCACCCTGGGAGGTCCGGCCCGCGCACTCGAAGCGAACGGTGATTGAGATTAACCCCAGCATGGCCTTCGGCACAGGGCATCACGCGACCACACACACCTGTCTGGAAGCGCTCGAAGCCCTGTGCGCCACGTATGGTCCTCCAGCGCAGGCCCTGGATATGGGCACCGGCTCTGGAATTCTGGCTATTGCCTTAGCCAAGCTGGGAACGCCTTCAGTCTGGGCAACGGATATCGACCCTACCGCGCGCGAAGAAGCGCGGAAAAACGTAATGGTGAACGGCGTCGCGACAGCGGTTCATATCAACGCTGTCAGCTTTGACGAACTTCCGTCGCCTTTTCAATTGGTCGTCGCCAATCTTTTTGCCTCAACGCTGATTGCATTATGTCCAGCAATCACCCAGGTAGTGACCCGGCCCGGCCACGTCATCTTATCCGGTATCCAGAGCGACCAAGCCGAGGCCGTACTTGAGGCGTTCAGCGCGCCGGATTGGACGCTGGTAGAACACCGCCCCAAAGACGCCTGGGCAACGCTGGTCTTACGGCGGACCTAAGACCGACCAGACATGCGCCGCTTCTTTATCTCATCCCAGGCTATCGTCCAAGACCGAGTCCAGCTCAGCGGGGCGGAGTTTCATCATCTTCGGAACGTCCTGCGGCTCAACCGCGGCGCACGAGTCACCCTGTACGATGAAAGAGGAGCAACCTATCACGGTAAGGTTCTCCATATCGCACCAACATATGCTGAGGTCGGCATTACGAAACACCTGCCACCTGAGACACACGCCTTCCACTTAACGCTGGCTCAGGGCACGCTCAAAGGGCGCAAAATGGACTTCGTGATTGAAAAAGCCACGGAGCTTGGTGTGCACACCATTGCGCCTTTTGTCTCGACCTTTACGGTTGCCCGTATTCCTGATGGCAAACGGGCCGAACGCGTCAAGCGCTGGCAGCACCTCGCCCGGGCCGCGGCAAAACAGTCGGGGAGCCGGCCGCCCGAGATTCGCCCGCCGCAGTCCTTTCCTGATCTCTTACACTCCGTCCCTCAGCATTCAGAGAAAATTATTTTCTCTGAACGAGAGCGGGCGCTGCACCTCAGGGAGTTTGCCCGACGCTCCACGCAGTTCGAATCCCTGTATATTCTCGTTGGTCCAGAAGGCGGCTTCGCTCCTGAAGAAATCGAGCAGGCCAAGGTCGCTGGGTTTGTGTCGGTCAGTTTGGGCGCCTCGGTGCTGCGGGCAGAGACGGCGAGTATAACTGCCGTCGCCCTGTGTCAGTTTCTGTGGCGCGATATCCGTTCCCCCTTGCCTTAAACTCGACGACTGCCTAGCATGCCGCACCTGTGGGCAGAGGAAGTCCTTCCTCGGTTTGACGGGAGCGCGCCGGCTAAGAGGAGGCAGCATGATGCGTTTCGCCTTTATTATGGACCCGATTCAACACGTCCTCATCGACAAAGACACGACCTTTGTTTTTATGCTTGAGGCACAGGCACGTGGCTACGAGGTCTGGTATCTGGAAATGTCGGACTTGTTTATTGAACGTGCACGCGCCATGGGCCGAGCACGTCAGGTCGAACTACGCCGAGAGGCGAACAACCATTTTACCTTTGGCACAGAACGCACCGGTCCGTTGGGTGAGTTTGACGCGATTTTTATGCGCAAAGATCCGCCCTTTGATATTGCCTATCTGCACGCGACCCAGTTGCTCGACCTTGCCCAGCATGAAGGCGCGGTTGTCCTCAACCGCCCTGCCGGCCTGCGCGCAGCAAACGAAAAACTCTACGCCCTCAACTTTCCCAGCGTCCTCCCCGCTACCTCGATCACCCACGACGCCAAGCGCCTCAGGGCCTTTCTCGATGAGTTGGGCGGAGAGATGATTATTAAACCCATAGATGGACACGGTGGGGCCGGTATTTTTTATGTTCATAAGGATGACCGAAATCTGAACTCCATCCTCGAAACTCTGACCAAGGACGGTCGTGAGGCCATCATTGCCCAGCAGTATATCCCGGAAGTCCGTCAGGGCGACAAGCGTCTCATCGCCCTGAACGGCGAACCCATCGGCTGTACCCTGCGGGTACCTCGGGCCGATGAAAACCGGGGGAATATCCACGTGGGCGGAACCTGCGTCAAGGCGGATATCACCGACCGCGATACAGAGATCTGTCGGACCGTTGCCCCATTTCTCCAGCGAGACGGGTTGTATTTTGTCGGGCTCGACATCATCGGCGATTACCTGACCGAAGTTAATGTCACCAGTCCCACTGGCGTGCAGGAAATTGATCGGCTCAACCAGACCTGCCTGGAAGCCCAGGTTATTGACTTTGCCGAGCAGCAGGTGGCAGCGCAGCCGCGCACCCGTGCGTAACTGCCATGCCGTATGACCCTCACACTCCGGCTGGCCGGGCTTGGTCGGCGCATACCCGTGAGGTCCTCTATTCCTTTCTGGCTGGAATTTTTCTCACCTCGCTCACCTTGGGGAATGTTGTCGGGATTACGAAATTCGTCGATCTTGGCTGGTTTGTGATTCCGGTCGGGCTGTTAGCCTACCCCTTTACCTTTTTGGCTACCGACCTGATCAGCGAACTCTACGGCCGGCGGCGGGCGCAGTCCATCGTCTGGGTTGGTTTTTGCATGAATTTCTTCATGCTTTTCCTGATGTGGTTTGGCCACGTGTTGCCGGATGCCTCGGGCGTATCGGGGGCCACCGCAACGTTTGAGGCGGTGTACGCCTTTATGAAGCCGGGTGTTATCGCCTCTATGGTTGCCTATCTGGTCGCTCAGTCCGTTGATGTGCACCTCTTCCACTTCTGGCAACAGCTCACTAAAGGGCGACATTTGTGGCTGCGCAATAACGGCTCGACCATGATCAGCCAAATTGTTGATACGCTGCTCATCACGTCAATTCTGTATGCTTCCGACGCGCTCGGCTCAGCCGTTGATTCGATTGACAAACTCATTCCGCTGGCGCTGTCCTCGTATGCCTTCAAGCTCGTCTTTGCCCTGCTCGATACGCCCCTGTTCTATCTGGGGGTGTATTGCCTGAGAGACCGCGTCCTCACCGCAGACGCTAGTCATTCCACAGTATAACTAGTGCGTTCAGACGTACGCCGTGGTCGTTTCAGCCGACTATTCAGATTGCTGGGTGGCCCACTCCTCAAACCGGGCCATGCGCAGACTATTGGGCGTTTCGTGGAGAATATAGGTTACTGGTTCGCGAAAGGTCTTGGTCCTAAACGCTTTTTGAGCCCGCTCCCACAGGTCAAGGTCTTCTCCATAGTTCAGGTCACAAAATCCGCCCAGTTCGATAAAGACAGCGCGTTTTCCGAACAGCGTTCCACCGATAACACACTCGGATATACGGATGAGCTTGGTCGGATCAAAGAAGTCGACCACCCATTGCTTACCAGCGACCTGGACACCGCCTTGAATCAAATCCAGGTCATGCCGACGCAACAGTTCGAGCCGCGTCTCCAAATGGGCGGGACGATATTCGTCGTCACTGTCGAGACAGGCGATATATTCTCCACGGGCTTCCGCAACGCCACGGTTACGCGCGGCCCCAACCCCCTGATTTGCCTGGCGGACATAGCGAATCCGGTCGGACTGTTCCTGCCACGCTGCGACAACTTCGGCCGTATTATCGGTGCTGCCATCGTCGACAACGATCAACTCCCAGTCGGTGAAAGTCTGGGCCAGCACCGATGCGATACTTCGCGGCAATAAATCCGCTCGATCAAAAGTCGGCAGGACCACCGATATCAGTGGCGCGTTGTGTTCTGCGCTTCGTCTCCCCGACATTGCTGCGTCCCTCCCCGCCCAACGTCACCATCACTGGATATTGATACGCCGCCCGCCAATGGTCAAATCGTCTCCCTCCTCCCCACGCGCTATCATCACCGACTCATCAACGTCAACGGTTTGGACCTCGCCGCGACAGGGCTTGCCAAGAAACTGGATTAACTGCTAAGAGGATGCCCCACCACGTGGGCAGGTAGCTCAGTCGGTAGAGCAGAGGACTGAAAATCCTCGTGTCGACGGTTCGATTCCGCCCCTGCCCACATTTCTTGCTTCGACTTTCCAATCCTTCATTCCCGAACGCTTGTCCATGCCCAAGAAGAATGTCACCACCCGGTTAGAGGAAAAACAATTACGCCAAGTCGGTCGCTATCTAAAGACCCGGCGTCCTGCCGAAACGGTGAGAGCGGCGTTGGACTTTGTTGCCGAGAAAGCTGCACATGAGAAAGTCGTGAAGAAGTATAGTGGGGTTGGCGAGCCGAAGGCCTTCCAAGACAGTTAGTTTCGCTATTCTGGATACCTCGGTTTATATCGATAACTTCCGTACCGGTCGTTTCACCCAAAAAATTGCTGGCAGGATAGTGCGGTCATCGTTGCGCGTCTGGCGGCTGAAAAAGGCTATGAGAAGCGGAAGATTCAAGAACTCTCCTTTGACGTTTTAATCGCCCTCGCCACTCGTTCTATCGGAGCCACTGTTATTACGCTGAACCACCGTGATTTTGAGGACATTCGGCGATATCACCGGTTTCAACTCTTGTGTTGGGAGTAACATTCCTCTACGGCACTCATTTCCCCCTTTTTCAAACGCTTGTCCTCCTCCGAAGAACTCGGTAGGTTGGTCCCTGTCCTATGAATTCTCTTGAAGAGGGGCGATAATCAGCCGTGACGTTTGACCGGATCAGTGCAGACCCGAATATTTGTCTGGGACAGCCAACTGTGACAGGCACCCGGATTACAGTCTCGCTCATTCTCCGCATGATCGCCTCAGGCATGTCGTGCCAGGAAATCGCGCACGAGTATCCAGAACTGAGCGAAGAAGATGTCCAACAGGCGGCTGCCTACGGTGCGTGGTTAGCCTCTGAGCAGTCGCGGGCGTACCCTTCTTAGATCGTGCGTTACTTGGCCGACCATCACATCTCCCCTCGTACCGTCACTATTCTTAAAACGAGTGGGTACGATATTATCCGCGTTAGCGATATCCTCCCCCAAGATGCCCCGGATTCTCTTATTCTTGAACGTGCCCGGCTCAATGGACGGACCGTAATCACTCAAGACCTTGATTACTCGGCCCTACTTGCAAGTACCCGCTACACCCAGCCTAGCGTGGTATCTCTCCGTCTCCAAAACAATCGTCCAGAGCGCTTGGCATCCATCCTGCTGAAAATACTGCCAACGATTGAGGATGATCTCCTAACCGGAGCTATTGTTGTTGTGGAAGAAAACCGTATTCGTGTCCGTTCCCTCCCGTTACCGTGATCTCGGCTATCCGAAGCTGAGAGAGCACCTTGCCCTGCTTTTAGGAGAAGAATGAAACTTAAATTTTCTTGTCCAACAGTCTTTGCTCTTGTCACCGCACTCTTCGCAAGCGTGGTAAACGTCCGACCATAGTGGCTTCATAATTCTTACCCACTTAATCCACGTTGAGGCATCATCGAACATACCAGGGGTGCCCAATAGAAGACTAATGAACCCAAGCCACCCAGAGCTTTGAAGATACTCTTTCCACTGCATGGGTGCGTCATATGCCTCCGTTCGTATTCGTTAAGTACATAATCACCATTGCTAGATACAAAATTAGAACGCCCCACACCCGCGGGTATAGACTTACAGGTGATTGCGATTTTCTCGATGTGGACGCCTATATTACTCACCTGCTGAAACGGACAAAGAAAGACAACGAGAGGGTAGAATAATGGTCACATCTGGACAAAACGAACGGGAGCTAGCACCGTTCACGGAGATAGCCCAACACTGGCAAGAAAAACATGGATATAGGATACCAAGCAATAAGAAAGATGCACCGGTGGCGCCTGCCGAGAAGGATTCTACCATAGACAAAAGACTTGAGGATCGACTTTGGGAAGGCTTTCAAAAAGAGCGGAGGTTGTTTCTCGGGGTAAGCGTTGCGCTGATACTGTACTTATGGGGGAACGTCGATATTGAGAAACTTGCACTTTTTGGTGGAAGTTTCGTTATTCAGGACGAATGGACTTTCAAGCTTTTGATTATTGTCATATGGGTCCTCCTAGGATGGCGTTATTGGACTTATGAGAAGGAAATGGTCAAGGAAGAGTTTCAGGGAGAGTTCGACAATATAAGACAAGAGAAACTTCGACAGGTGCTAATCCCACACTTAAAAGGACTCTTAGAAGAGGAAGTTCGACCAGAGATTCAGAAAGGCATAGACCCGCCACCCGAGAGCGGATTCCATCCGTGGCCCGAGGAAGACTATGAAAGGAGCGAAGAAAAAGAAGAATTTACATTATTAAGTACGAGTTGGGGAAAGAGCGAGTTTAGAGCCAGGAAGCAAGTAGCAGTCGGAGACCACATACCCTTCTATGACAAAGAGTTGAATCTAGAGATAAGAAGATACAGAAATCTAGTGGCCTACGTAAAATCTTGGATGTATCTGGCCATGAGATATCGCCATGTCTCCGATTACAAAGGCCCCTATGTCGTTGCCATCTTCGTGCTCATAGGATTGATTAAGAAGGTAATCACATAAGAGATAAGCCCTTCGTCCTGTCCTCTTCTCACCTCAATAAAATCACCATGAACCGCTAATTCCGCGGTATGCGGATTTCCTCAACCATGTCTTGAACCTGTGTTGGGGGTGGGCTGGTGAACGAGGACAGGACGAGCGCAACGCCAAAGTTGAGCAACATACCAACCCCGCCGATACCTTCGGGCGAAATACCCCACAACCAGTGGGCCGCGGTATTGGCTTCGGGATTGATAAATTTGAAATAGATAATATAGGCGGTGGTAAAGCTCATGCCACAGATCATCCCGGCAATCGCTCCGGCTCGGTTCACACGTTTGGAGAAGATACCGAGGACAATCACCGGAAAGAAGCTTGAGGCGGCCAGGCCAAAGGCAAACGCCACGACCTGAGCGACGAACCCTGGCGGATGAATGCCGAAATAGCCGGCGATGATCACCGCGCCGGCCGCGGCGAGACGGGCATAGCGGAGCTCTTGCTGCTCGGTGATGTCCGGGCGGATCACCTTTTTCATCAGATCGTGGGAGACTGACATCGACAGAACGAGCAGCAGGCCGGCAGCGGTAGACAGGGCGGCCGCCAGACCGCCCGCCGCAACCAAGGCGACGATCCAGGCCGGCAGTTGGGCAATTTCCGGGTTGGCGAGCACAATAATATCGCGGTCGATGTATAACTCGTTGCCCTGCCAGCCTTGCGCTGTGGCACGCTCGGCAAAGGCGGGATTGCGATCATTATAATACTGAATCCGGCCGTCCTGGTTCTTATCGGAAAACCGAATCAGGCCGGTTTCCTCCCATTTCGAGAACCAGTCAGGCACCTGGGCATATGCTGTGTTGTGCACGGTCGTTATGAGATTGGTGCGGGCAAACGCCGCCACCGCAGGGGCGGTGGCGTACAGGATGACAATAAACAGCAGGGCCCAGCCGGCGGAGAGCCGCGCATCTTTCACTTTCGGGACCGTAAAGAAGCGGGTGATGACATGCGGCAGGCCGGCCGTCCCGACCATCAGGGAGAGGGTAATAAAAAAGACATCGATAATCGTTTTACTTCCCCGACCCGTATAGGCCGCAAAACCAAGGTCCTGACTCAAGCCGTCGAGCTTATCCAGCAGAGACGTTCCGGGCTCTGTTGTCAGTTCCGCCCCAAAACCAATTTGGGGGAGTAGCGTATCAGTCATCAGCAGGGAGATAAAAAAGGGGGGCAGCATATAGGCAAAGATCAGCACACAGTATTGGGCGACCTGAGTATAGGTAATGCCTTTTTGTCCACCGGTTACGGCATAGATAAAGACGATGGCCATGCCGAGGATCACCCCGAATTCAACCGGGACTTCCAAAAAACGCGCAAATACGACACCGACCCCACGCATCTGACCGGCCACATAGGTAAACGAGACAAAGATGGCACAGACGAGCGCGGCAACCCGGGCGGTCTGCGAATAATAGCGCTCGCCCACAAAGTCCGGCACGGTATATTTTCCGAACTTCCGCAAGTATGGTGCAAGCAACAGGGCCAAGAGCACATACCCGCCCGTCCAGCCCATCAGATACATCGCGCCGTCACGCCCCAGGAAGGACATCATGCCCGCCATTGAGATAAACGAGGCCGCGCTCATCCACCCTGCGGCGGTCGCCATGCCGTTCGCAACGGCCCCGACCCGCGAGCCGGCAACATAAAAGTCACTCGTTGACTCGGCTTTGGCTCGCCAGGCGATGCCGATATAGAGCGCAAACGAGAGGCCAACAATGATGAAGGTCCAAATTTTGACCGGATCTGTCGGAAAGAGGTCCATCACTGGGCCCCCCGCTCGCTGCTGGCCTCTTCTTGTTCCTCCAGATCATATTCCCGGTCCAGACGATTCATCAGCCACACGTACACGAAGATCAGGAGGACAAAGACGTACATCGAGCCCTGTTGCGCCATCCAAAAACCGAGCCGAAAGCCGCCCAGCCGGACGGTGTTCAACTCGTCAACACACAGAATGGACAGCCCAAAAGAAACGATAAACCAGACGCTGAGCAGGGCTCCGACAATGAGAAGATTCGTACGCCAGTAACGCTGGGACAGGTGGGATACAGCTTCATCTTTCATATATGACACACCTCTTGATAGCCAGACAGAGCAATCTGAGGAGACACGGGCGGAGTCTTTTCCTGAGCTGAAAATCAACTAGGCGGCGTTCGGTGGCGAAGGAAATTCATGCGAGACAATATAGTGCAGCACACTCTGCGGGGTGATCAAACCAACCACAACGCCTTGGCGGACCACGGGCAGGTGATGAATTTGCTGCTCTCGTAAAATGGTGAGCACCTGATCCGCGGGCGTGAATTCGTCGACGGTGATCACATGTTCCGTCATCAGTGTTTCCACGGTCACATCGTTGGAGCGCTGGGCAAGAAAGGCGTCAAGCATGTCGCTTTCGGTGATAATGCCAACGACTCGTCCGTTCGCATCGGTGACGGGCAGGCCGGTGATGTCTAACCGGGCGAGTTGGCGTGCAGCCTCGGCTAGGGTCGTCTCAGGAGAGACAACCACATCATTTGCCGCCATAAATTGTCGGGCATGCCCTTTCACTGACACCTCCCTCTCTCCACCACCGAATGTATTGAGTCAAACGGGGGTATTGTGACACACTCAACTTATCACGTCGAGCTTGCCCCTTATCGGGAGCTCCCCTGTCGCCTTGCTCAGCCATGGTCATGGTATGATCACCATTGTATCGGCTCGAAGACAGCGCACTTCTGTGATATTGGTGCAACAACACCTTTTGGAGGAGGAATAACAGATGCCAGTCGTCCGCAACGAAACAGTAGAGCAATTTGCCCTCCCTGGCTTGGACCACCAGACCCTGGCCGGGCCGGAACATGGCATGCAAACCCTAGAAATGTGGATGCAAACTATCAGGCCCGGCAGTGGGACACCCGTTCACCGTCACGACTGTGAAGAAGCCATCGTAGTGTTGCGTGGCTCAGGACGCTTGACGATTGAGGGAAAGGATACGGATTTCGGTCCGAACTCAACCCTCCAGATACCACGCGATGTGATCCATCAGATAGTCAATACCGGAACAGAAGACATGTTCATTGTTGCGGCGCTCGGCCAGGCACCGGTCAGAGTCTGCACCGCAGACAATGAACACATGCCTCTCCCCTGGCAACACTAAGGCGTCGGGACCGGTCAGACGTCTGCCCTCCTTCTCGGCCACAAAAGGCAGCCTCCCGCGCCGAGTCCGCCGCCTATCATATCCGCAACCACATCGGTAGCGCTGGCCAAACGTCCCGGCACGAAGCTCTGATGCCATTCATCACTAAGCCCGTATCCAAGGCTCAAGATGAGGGCTGAAAGCAAGGCTGCTCGGGACGTGCAGTCCGGCCAGGTTTCTCTGAGCGCCACTGTCCAGAGCCAACCCAACACCGCATACATGACCACATGGATCAACTTATCGGAGAAAGCTATGGGCTGGGGGAGTCGCAGGGCGGGTTGATCGGAAAGATAGTAGATGAACCCGCAATAACCGACGACCGCGGACCAGGCGAGAAGCTGTCGGACCCAGGGCGCTCTCCCCTGTTGCCGCACCCGTTCTTGCAGCATGATATTGTCTTCCATAGATTCCTCAGCCGTCTGCTAGTCGACGGCCATGATCCGCGTATTCACAAAATAGGGAAAGTCGAACGTTGTCGTCTCACCGACCTGCTTGCCTGGAATGGGCAGCAGACGAACGGAGAGCGGCTTCTGCAACTTCCAGCCTAACGCCCCAACATCGGCGAGGAGCCCCATCAGTTGATGTTGAGAGACGTTGCCGGCAAGCGGTATGGTATCGAGCCCCGTGCCACACACCGCGGAATAGGTCAGCAGTTGGGGAAGTCGGATTTGTCCTTGATTATTGCGTTCGGCGAGACCGGCATCTTCGAGCACTGGCAACATGAGTCCACAATAGCCACAGTGATCGAGGGCCGTCTCTTTAAGGGCTGCGGTGACCAAGGCGGCGGTGGCCAGCGTGCCCGGACTGCCAAAGGGAACGGCGCTGATTCGCTCAATTGCCCGGGCAATGCTGCTCCCAGGACCCGGCGCCGGTGAAAGGTCAAAGCCCGCAAATCGAAAATGCGGCTGTCCAGAGCGCTTCAGACGCTGCTCAGGGGGGCGAAGCCGGCGTTCAAATGCCTGTTGTATCTGGGCAATAAGCTCGACCGGACTGAGATCAGGCTGGGCAACGGACGCCACCACATCGGCTGCTTCAAGGGCAAAGGAGACGGCTGGTGTTCCAGTGTGAAACGCTACCGGGAAAAAAGGAGTCTGGGCGCGGATGTGTATCGCTGCCGCAAACCGGAGGTTGCCAAATCCGTCTGGCGTTGTGTTTGCGATCGTCTTCATGATGCCGGCAATCGCTTGGGTCACAGGCTGAGCTGGAACGTGGTCGCCATTGCCGAGACGCGCGCTGACGAACACTATTTCGGTCCCGGCGATCAGCTCTGGCAACAGGTCAACAAACCGCTGCTCTTCGGGCACACTGGGGTCTATTGGTCCAAGCGCACAATAATCCAGCCCATTGGCGAGACAGCAGGATTCCAGTTCTTGGGCAAAGCGAAGGATCTCGGCAGGAGAGCGACCGGCCAGATACTGAGGAAATGGGGGGGTGGCCAAACGGAGAGTCTGCACAGCTAATCCTTCCGCCTCGCAGATGGTCTTGACTTCTTGGGCAAAGCGTCCGCCGTGCGTGATCCGAGCGGTCTTCAACGGAAAGCCAGGATCGAGTCCTATCGTAATAGACCGAATCTTCATCAGTTCCCCTCTCCAGCAGCGGCGGACGGAGCCCTCTCCAGCATTATCGCCTCCACGTTCTGCCCATTGGCACCGTTTCCATTTATCAGTATTATACACGGGAAAAATAGAGCGACCCGATTATGGCGAAAAAAGAGGAGCCGACGACCCTATTGGAAGAACAGGCCACGGGAGAGGGAGCTGATGTTCAGATTCGCCTGACGCGCCGTCCTCCGTGGCAACCGTCCCCACGCCTCCCCGACTATTTGCTGGAAGACGAGCTGAATCAGCTCATGGACCCGCGCGAGTGGAAAACCTACCGGGCCTTGTGGCGGCACTCCATCGGTTTACGGCGGACTCCTCTGATTACGGCCGGCTATGCCGAAATCTGCGAGATGACAGGTCTGTCCCGTGCCTCGGTTATTCGGGCATTGAAAGGACTCATGAAGAAACGCTATGTCATACGAATTCTTGGGCCAGAGGCGAAAGGCGAGACCCGGGTCGAAAAGGCCCGTCTCCCAACCAAACCGCGTGACGGACATCGATATCTGGTCTGTACGTATCGCGAAGTGATAGAAGGGCGGCTCAAGGACGGCACGCCGCTCAAGGATATTCCCGAAGGCGGCCTTTTCCCGGAAGAGGTCCAAGTTTTTCGGCGTGAAGAGCAAGACCTGTTATTCTCGACGTAGGCAGGTTGCAGTCGCCCGGCGTGCGAGAGCGGACCACATCCTCGTCCACAAAGTCCAACAGGGATTGGGCGCGGCCGTGCGTAGCGGTCTGCACTTCGGGCGCGGCCACGGCTTCGGCATCGTGGTCAAACTGGACGCCGACGGCCAGCACGACCCGTCCGATATCCCCGATCTTATCGCCCCGATCTTGGCCGACGAGGCGGACCTCGTATACGGCAACCGCTTCCCGCACATTGCCTACCGAATGCCCTTCATTCGCCGTCTGGGGAACGCGGCCTTCCGGTCACTGATGCGCTGGCTCACGTCTTGGGACATCAAGGATTCCCAGCCCGGCATATTTGCGGTGAATGATTCGTACCTGCGGGTGTTCAGTATTAGCGGCGACTACAACTACAGCCAGAAAATTCTGCTTGACGCCTATCTCAAGAGGCTGCGGTTCGCTCAGGTGCCGGTCTCGTTCATGGAGAGGAGGGCTGGGCTATCCTTCGTCTCGCTCAAGTATCCGTTTCGCGTTCTGCCGTGGATTCTGGTGACCCTTGCCATGGTCAAGCCGTTGAAGGTTTTCCTGCCAATAGCAGCCCTGTTCCTGGCCGCTTCGTGTGGTCTGTTTGGAGTCGAGTTCACATACTGGACACTGGGCCAGGCAACAAAGCCGGTAGAACATGTCAACCTCGTGCTGGGGCTGCTGCTCTTTGGCCTAAACACCGCCTACTTCGGCCTCCTGGCCGAGCTGGTTGTGCGACGCAAGGATTGACGAGATGCAAATTCGGAGGTCTCTCGGATAGTGAATTGTGAGCGGCGAGAAACGGAGAAAGGGTATCAGGCTGACGCCGGTCAAGACATGCCCGGACAGATGATGCGTTACATCCTGGCAGGGGCGGTGGGATTCGCGGCAAGTCTAGGCTCAGGACTCATAACCAGAAGATAACGGTAGCGGCCAGACAGATGGCACTGAAGAACGTATGGGCACAGCGGTCATAGCGGGTAGCGATGCGGCGCCAGTCCTTGAGCCGACCAAACATGCGTTCAATGCGATTGCGTTGCTTGTAGAGCTCGGCATCGTAGGAGACCGGCTGTTTGCGGTTGGCCCGCCCCGGGCTGCCGGGCGTGATCGCCCGCTGGGCCAAGGCGGTGCGGAACCGGTCACTGTCATACCCCTTAGCGGCGATCAGGACCTCCGCGTCCGGCAGGACAGGTAGCACAGTTGCCGCCCCCCGGTAAGCGCTGCCCTGCCCTGCCGTCAGTCGCAAAATCAAGGGGTTGCCCGCGCGGTGACAGACGGCATGGCGTTTCGAGGTGAGCCCGCCCCGGGGGCGCCCACTGCCGCGCGAAAGAGCCCCTTTTTGAGCAGACTGGCCGCCGTCCGGGGCGCCTTCAAAGGCGGCGCGTCGATCATCACGGTGGCCGGCGTGCCTCCGGCCCTGGCCAAGGCAGCGAAGAGCCGATTGAAGAGACCGGCCTGCCGCCACCGCCCGCAGCGATTGTAGAGCGGCTTGGGCGGCCCGTAGCAGGCAGGGGCATCACGCCACATCAAACCGTTCCGAATGACGGGGAGGAGCCCGGAGATGACGCGCCGGTCATCGACCCGCGGCACACCGCGCACCTTGGTGGGCAACAGCGGCTGGAGCCGGGCGCATGGGGCTGCGGACAGCCAGAAATGATGGGCAGCCATGACAACCCCCCTCACATAGGGGCCGATTGAAGCATACGACCGCCTCCGGGAAAAGCCCGTTTATAGGTCCTGAGCCTAGGCATCACGGCGCTTATGTACGAGAGCGTGGGTTTGTCCGCCGCCGCCGCGTTTACGGTCGCACTCGCCGCCGCGTTCGTGTTCCACTTCGTCACAAACGCCTACTTCGTGTTCCGTACCGGCGCTGCCCTGGCGTTTCGCGCACTCGACTTCGCGCTGTTCAGAGTCATCGTCGAGTTTACGCCAGTCTACATCAGTGTAATATTGGGGAATTATATACTAGGGTTGACAAGCAGCCCTCCATAGGGTAACCTGTTCTCTCTCAGAAGGGGGACAATATGGGACAGGGAGGACCAGGAAAAAGCCACCGAAAAGGCATTACATTATTAGAACTGTCACAGAGGTTTCCAAACGAAGAAGCAGCGAAAGACTGGTTTGAGAAGATACGGTGGCCGAATGGGATACGCTATTGCCCGCATTGTGGCAGCGATAACACACACGAATGCGCGCATAAGAAAATGCCGTATCGTTGCCGTGAGTGCCGCAAGTATTTCAGTGTCAAGACTGGCACGGTCATGTCTGGTTCACCCATACCGTTACTCAAATGGGTTGATGCGATTTATCTGGACGGAACCAGTCTCAAGGGGGTGTCCAGTATGAAACTGCATCGGGACCTTGGTATCACGCAGAAAACAGCCTGGTATATGCAGCAACGGATTCGAGAGGCTTTTGTGAATGAAGGATTGAATTCCGTTGGTGGGCCGGTTGAAGTAGACGAGACCTATATGGGCGGACTGGAGAAGAACAAGCATGCACAAGACCGCAAGCATGAAGGCCGTGGGGCAGTTGGTAAGACGGCTGTGGTCGGGGCTAAGGACCGAGACACAAACCGTGTCGTAGCCCAGGTAGTCACAACGACCGATAAGGAGACATTACAGGGATTTGTCTTGGAGCATACAGCAGATGGAACACTGGTTTTTACTGATGAACACCGCGCTTATACAGGATTGCCCAACCATAGCGCTGTACAGCATAGCGTCGGTGAGTATGTCAACGAACAAGTACACACAAACGGCATTGAGTCTTTTTGGTCTACCCTCAAGCGGGCTCATAAGGGTGTATTTCATAAGCTCAGTCCGAAACACCTCCAGCGCTACGTGAAGGAGTTTGCCGGACGCCATAATATCCGCGAACTGGACACGATAGAGCAAATGACGCTGGTGGCAAGCGGTCTGATTGGCCGGTTCCTGTCCTATGAGGATGTGATCGAACCGAACGGCTTAACCCTAAAATTGAATCCCGTGTCGGTACTCTGGCGATATGGGGAAGCTATGGCTCGGACTATTGGCATACTTAGCGTGTTAGTACTTTGTCTCCAGACAGGTTGTGTCGCTTCGTCCACAGCCCAATCACTGAAAAGTCAGTCACGGTCAATCGCTATACTAGAATGGCTAAGGGGGACATGGGATTTCACTGTACGCATACCCGAACAGCCACCTAAGACGTTTGTCTATCACTTTGATCGTGTGTGGTCAGGCCAGGAATATAGGCGGCGGCAGACTACTCTCATCGGAAGGGACATGTTGGATGGATCAGAGACCCTTACCATTCCGGGTGATCCACCTTTCGATTTTCTGATGGTCGATGTTGACACCGGGGAACTCGGTGGATTCATCTGTCATGCTTATGTATTCAATCAAAGCGGAAACAATTACATTCAGGGTAAATTTGTTTCCTATTCAAATGGAAGGAGCAGCAACATCGGTCATTGTGTAGATAACTTTGCAATCAGGCGAGTTAGTTCTTTTGTGGGCGTTCGCAAATAATCACAGGTATTTAAGGTATGTAATTCCCTAAATTTACAGCCTACGGATTTAATTCTGCGGGCTGTTTTTGTATAGCGGGCTGTTTTTGTATAGTAGAAAGGAGATACGAAATGAGTATAGACGAACAAGATAGGATTAGAGGGGCAGCATTACGAGCAATAGGCGAACATCAACGGACTTTACTACGCCTGAAAGATAAAGCACATCGGCTCAGCCACACAATAATACCTGTTCAGCAATGCCTGGGAGATGGGATCAGTCATCCAGATATCGAGAATATCATTGCCCGATTTCCAACTCGTGAAGAAATTGTTACTACTTTACAGGAAATAGATTCGCTCACGAAAGAGATTGCTCGATTAGAGCAGGTGGTAGGGAAACGATGAAAAAAGAAAAGAAGAAAGAGCCCTACAAAGCAGATTATCGGAACGCTACCCCGGAACAAGTAGCGCGGGCGATGCTCAAATATCGCCCGAAGGATGAACAGGATAAGCGGGAAATGAACACTTCGACAGCGGGCGGAGTCAAATCTGCCCGCTGTCAACCGTAGTATATAATTCCCTAATATTGGCGCTCGGCATCTCGAATGCAGTCAAGTTCCTGGTGTACAAGTACGCCGTCTTCGTAGCCGGCAGGAGATGCAGCCACTCCGCGTTGGACCCGGACTCACATTTGTAAAATGCCATGAAAATGTTCAGGATTGACGGATTCACGATGCTTCTGGCGAGCCTCGGCGTGGTGGGCGGGACACTTATTCTGTTGCGCGGAGCCACATATGGTGTGGGATTAGGCAATGATTCCACGGCTTACATATCGACTGCGCAGAGCCTGTTGGAAGGAAACGGATTCGTCCAGTGGAATGGGGGGATTTACCAGGATTTCCCTCCCTTCTTTCCGTTGCTAGTGGCTTTCGCCGGCATTTTGGGCATAGACGCAATTGCGGCAACCGGATACGTCAATGCCGCCGCGTTCGGACTGACCGTCTTTGTGGCGACCCTGTGGCTGCGAAGCCACGTCGAGTCTCGCTTTCTGGTCATCTGGGCGGGCTGCGCCTGCGCCCTGTCGCCGCTTCTTGCCGACCTCTCGGCTCGGGCCTTGTCAGAACCTTTATTCATCCTGTTCATCACCCTCTCCCTTTTCGCCTTGGACCGATTCCTGGATACCGGCAAACGGTCGTCCCTGCTCCTGGCGGCGATATGCGCCGCCGTGGTCTGCCTGACCAGATATGTTGGAGTAGCCTTGGTTGCCAGCGCTCTACTGATGTTGACGTTGCAGCGAGGAACGACGTTCCCGGCGAAAGTAAGGAACGCCACGGCCTATGCCCTCGTTGCGATGACGCCAATCGGCGTGTGGATGCTGCGAAATTTTCTACATTCGGGATTGTTGAAAGGAAAAAGCTATCCGTCGGGCTTTTCACTGCTGGGTGCTCTACATAACCTGACCGATGAATTCGTCAAGCAGACGTTTGGAGAGACTGGTTTTGCCTATCTGAACATATGGTCTGAAACCATATTCGATATCACCATCACCGGAGCGCCTACCGTTGCCGGCGTATCGTTGAAGGTTGCAGTCTTACTCGCTTTGACAATCGGAGTAGGGTATGCGCGCTCAGGCGGCCGGCAAGGGCGTCTCCTCAATTGGAGCATATTGGCTGTCCCTGTCGTTTTCGTGTCGGTCTATGCGCTTTTCTTGGCAATCTCCCTCCCGCTGACTGATATAAAACTCCATCGCCGATACATTGCGCCTGTATACGTACCGGTACTGGTTACGGCTACGCTGATCCTGAACGAGTTCCTGCGCTCCGCCTCGGAGGAGCGACCGTTGGGTAATGCTACACTTTTGCGAAAATGGAACACAGGTTTAATGGGGACGACAAGGGTGCCGGCGTTCATCCTGATGGGCGGTCTCTCCCTCTGGCTTTCGCAGCAGGTCAGCGTCAATTATAACAATATACAATACTGGAGGGACAACGGATGGGGTTACGGGTCCCGGCAATGGGCCAACTCCGAGATTATCCGCTACATGAGATCCTTACGGTTCGATGGCTATATCTTGACCAACCACACTCGGCCGCTGTACTTGCTGGCGGCTGTTCGGACGTCACGCCGCATGCCGGCCAAGCTGGATAGTGTGAATCGCGAGGTTGTCCGGGCCGCACATTTGGAGGACAAGGACATGTACGTTGTATGGTTCTATCGGGGCTACCCACACTTACATCTCGACTACGGCCTTATGGAGCTTGGTGCATTTCCGGGGCTAGGAGTCGTGGCGATACTGCAAGATGGCGTTATCCTCAAAGCCGGGAAGGATTACAGACCCTTGGACAAGAGAGCGATTTTGAAGGCCATCTTGAAGGACTTCCGGTCCGTCATCCGCTCCGACTTCGATGTATACCATAACGAGAATGAGAACAGGCTGGCTTACGCCAAGGATGAATGCAGCGACGCTGACATAGGCCCGAGGTTCTTTCTGCATATCGACCCGGTCGACCACACCGACCTGCCTGCCCATCGTCAGCAGTACGGTTTTGACAACCTGGATTTCAGTTTCGACGAGTTTTGGTCTCACGTCGGCGGGCAATGCTTTGTCGTGCGCCCCCTGCCTGACTACGAGATAGACACTATCCACACCGGGCAGTACAGGCGTGTGGACGGCGGTTTCGAGCAGGTCTGGGAGGGCAGTTTCGATCTCGCCGGACGGGGATGAAGCATCTTAACCAACTGTCCAAATTTCCAGGACCACCCCAGCGGGTCATCGTCAGCGAGTTCGTAGTGATATTGTTTGGTACTATCTTGCAGCAACATGAGAAATCGGCCATAGTCTCATCTCGATACAGCGCCCTTACATCTAGTCTCCGCGTGGGGCATCCTCGGTCAATCACGGGTGGTAGCAAGCCTATGAGTGCAGGAGTGACGGAACGGTATTGTGGACAGAAGTCGGGGCTGGCGCTCGGCCTCATTGTCTTCCTCGCATTCAGCCTGTTCGACTGGACCCTGCCATGCGTCGCTGAGGCACAGTTTCTGGGCCAGGGCACGCGATTGGGAAACCGATTGACGCGCGAGAGTCGGGTGCGGCTCCGCCAGGAAAAGCAAAAAAGAGGGTCAGGACCAGAGATGGAAGAGATTATCCGTCGTCTGGGGAATGATCGGCCGGAAACGCGCATGAGCGCGGTGAAGTCGCTCGGAGAGATGAAAAACCCGAAGACGATTGACTATCTGCTCAATGCCACCGCGGATGCTGATATTCGTGTCAAAGTCAAAGCCATTGAATATCTGGGGAATATGCGGGCCACAGATGCCACTCCGGCCCTGGCCCAGCAGTTGTTTTTACGAGACGTTCATGCCGGGGTCAAAAAAAAGGTCCTGGTTGCATTAGGCAAAATTGGTGACCCACGGGGTGCCATGCCCATTATGGAGTTTCTTCGGCGTGACCTTGATGATCCGACAAAGGGGACAGCCCTGTTTGCCCTGAAAGAAGTGGGGACGGAAGATGTCCTCACTTTTCTCGATGAATTCTCCCGTATCGAGGAGTCTGTCCCGCTGCGGCGGCTTGCTGCTGACGCCGCGATGGATATCCGGCACCGCCTCTCACCGGAATTCGCTCCGGTTGTCCCCTCGTTCGTGAAACAGGTTGAGCTTCGAGAAAAGCTCAATAAAGGCGCGCAACCGTAATCCTTGGGTGTGGCTGGAATATTTGCCTCTGGATTGTTGCTGGAAAGGGAAGGAATGCATGCGTAAGAGAGGATCGGTAGGACACGGCGTTTTCACCGTCGGCATCCTCGTTCTGTCAGGATTGCTGCTAGTGGACCGCCCCCCCCTGCACGCTCTGGAATTATTCGGTTCGAAGAAAAAGGAAGAAAAGAGCAAAGAGGAAGTGCGCCTACCGGCGGTCACCAGTCTGAGTCGGCTTCCCGATTTTGCCAATATCGCAAAAACGACCATGCCCGCGGTTGTGAATATCTCAACGACCCAGGCATCGACACGACGCTCCCAGCGTCGCCAGAGACCGCTGCCGGGGCCAAATCCATTTGGCGGGGAAGACCCGTTTGAAGAGTTCTTCCGCCGCTTTTTTGGCGACCGCCCTCCCCCGCGGCAGCAGCGCAGTTTGGGCTCCGGCTTCATTATCAGCCCGGACGGCTATATTGTCACCAATGAGCATGTTGTTGGGGATGCCGACAAAATTAGGGTCCGGCTCTCGGACGAAGACGAGTTTGAGGCGAAAATTATCGGGACCGACAATAAAACAGATTTGGCGCTGATCAAAATCGAATCAGCAGAGCCCTTTCAGAGTGTTCCGCTCGGCAACTCGTCGGATTTGCAGATTGGCGATTGGGTCATGGCCATCGGCAATCCGTTCGGACTCGAACAAACAGTGACGGCAGGTATCGTCAGCGCCAAAGGGCGGGTTATCGGTGCTGGGCCGTATGACGATTTTATCCAGACGGATGCCTCGATTAACCCCGGTAACTCTGGTGGCCCCCTCTTGAACCTGCGGGGCGAAGTCGTGGGCATTAACTCGGCCATCTTTAGCCAGGGGGGCGGCAATATTGGGATCGGCTTTGCCATTCCTATCGATATGGCGAAGTCAATCATTAACCAGCTCAAGGACTCGGGGAAAGTGACCCGGGGCTGGTTGGGTGTCGCCATTCAAACGGTCACGGCAGAGCTGGCAGAATCCTTTGACCTGGAAGAGCCTCTCGGCGCCCTGGTCGCTGAGGTCACGGAGGGTGGACCGGCAGAGAAGGCGGGTATTGAGCGAGGCGATATCATTACCCACTTCCAAGGGGAACAAATTCTGAAATCACACGATCTGCCGGCCATGGTGGCGCGCACCCCGGTTGGGGAAAAGGTCAAAGTCACCATTCTGCGTGGCGGGAAAGAACAAACCATTTCCGTCGCGCTTGGAGAATTGACTGATCAGGTCGCCCAAGCGGGCAGCCGCGAAGAGAGTGAGGCAAGCTGGGGCCTGACCGTCGCCGACATCTCAGACGAACATCGCCAACGCTACCGCCTGCCAGACAATCAAAAAGGCGTCGTTGTCACGGCGGTTGAGCCGGGCAGCCCAGCCGAGCTGGCCGGCATCCGACCCGGAGATGTCATCGAAGAGGTGAACCGCCAAGCCGTGAAATCGGTACGTGATTTCACGACGGCCGTAAAAGAACTCAAAGATGCCGAGACCCTCCTGCTCCTTGCCCGTCGAGGGAATTTCACCTCGTTCTTTGCACTCCGCAAACAAGGCTAAAAGATCCCCGCGGGGCGATTGGCGCCTCGCGGTCTCTTGCCGTACCAGGCTTTATTAGGGTGAGCGAAACCGTACCAACAACAACATCACACCTCAGGCTCTAACCCCTGCGCCAATTCAATCAAATAGCCGTCTGGGTCACGCACATAGGCCGTCCGTTGTCCCCACGGGCGGGTTGTCGGCGGGGTGACCGGCGTCGCTCCACCAGCCACTATTTCCGCATAGGCTGCATCAACGTCTACGACCTTGAAGCCCAACTCGAAACCAGGAGCGGTCTGCCGAGCAGGCTCCAGGGCGAAACCGACCACGGCTGCCATGGCTGGTCGGGTATAGAATCCAATCCGGGTCGTACCGGTATCGAGTTGCGCGTAGTCTCCAGAACGATGGCCGAGCTTGAGTTCTAAAACCTGGGTATAAAAATCAAGAGCACGGTCGAGGTCATCAACAATCAGGATGATATAGTCTGCCGCTTCAAGTTGCATACGCGTGTCCTGGCAGGACCGGTCTCAGCCCGCTACTGGCGCAATGGAGGGATAGGGCTGCAAGACCTCTTCCATTGTTCGTGATTGATCAAAGAAAGACAGCACCCGCAGCAGGATTTCGTCCACAATGGCATCTGGACAGGATGCCCCACAAGTGAGGGCGATATCGAGTGGACGGTGTTCGGGCAACCAGTTCTGCGTAGTTTCGAGCTGTTGCCGGTCTAAAACAAAATGGTTGATGTGGGACGAGGAGACGATGTCCTTTGCACCCTGGACAAAATACGTCGGCATGGCCGCCCGACAGAGCTCAACAATATGCGAGGTGTTGGACGAATTATACCCGCCGACGACAAGGCCCAGATCGGCCCCATGCTCAATTAACGCATACGTGGCGTGTTGGTTCTCATTCGTCGCATAACACAGGGTATCGGACGTGTCGGCAAAGGTCTCACTCAGCCGTCCCTCACCATAACGGTCGGCCAGGGCCTGCCGTAAAATCCGGGCAACCTGCCGTGTTTCGGAAGCTAACATCGTGGTTTGATTGACAACACCCAGTCGTTGCAAATCGCGCTCGGGGTCGAAACCCTGAGAGCAGGTATGGCCGAAGTGCGCAAAGAAAACGTCCGGCTCAAGTCGGCCACGAATAATGTCACCCAAGATATAGGCTTCTTCGAGATTGAGGACGACGACCGTCGGCGTATTTTGAATACTATGCGAGAAGGTCGCCCGGGTTTCCTCGTGGGACGCTTTTCCATGCACGACCACGGTATAGCCGCTACTGCCAAGCTGAGCACTACGCTTCCAGACACGCTCCACAAACGGGCAGGTAGTATTATAGGTATACGGGTCTAATCCGCGTTGGGCTAAGGCGTCTTGGACTTCCACACTCGCCCCAAAGGCTGGCACGACCACAATATCCTCTGCGGTGAGTTCGTCCCAGGCGATCAAGTGTTCGCCCGCAGAGGAGAAAATAAAGCGCACTCCCCGCTCCCGGAGATCGTGGTTCACCGCCGGATTGTGGATCATTTCGCTTAAGAAAAAAATACGCTTGTCGCTGTTCTCCTGAAGCGTCCGATACGCGATCTCAACCGCATTCTCCACGCCAAAGCAAAACCCAAAATGGCGGGCAAGAATAAAACGAACCGGACCAAAGTCGAGCACCGTGGGCAGTAAGTTCTGCTTGCGGGGGTCTTGCAGTTGGCGGTATCTTTTCACCAGCGAAATGATCGGGCTTTTATAGAAGTCTGGGATATGAAACTGCCGAGCCATGCCACATCCTCTCCGCCCGATCCTGACTCAGTACGCTCTGGACGGACGGGAAGCCTTGAAAACCGGCACACTTCCCCCTACCAGATTGCCTCATCCTGCGCAATATTGTTGCGGTTCTTCACACTTTTGAAGGGATGTCAGGCCCGTGCCAAGGCTCCGCTTGTTCGTGACTGAAGGCTGTGGTACGGGGCAAGTGTAGTCACTCAATACGGGGAGGCAACATGAAAACACGTGCAGCAGTCGCATGGGAAGCCGGCAAACCACTCGAACTGGAAGAAGTCGAAGTCCAAGGTCCGCAAAAAGGCGAAGTATTGGTCCAGATAAAGGCGACCGGGGTGTGCCATACCGATGCCTTTACCCTGTCAGGAGATGATCCAGAAGGAGTTTTCCCTGCCATTCTCGGCCACGAAGGCGGAGGCGTTGTGGTCGGGGTTGGTACGGACGTCACCAGCGTGAGAGAGGGCGATCATGTCATTCCCCTCTACACCCCGGAAGACCCGAATTGCCCATTCATCAAATCGGGTAAGACTAATCTGTGCCAGACGATACGTGGAACACAAGGCCGTGGACTCATGCCGGACGAGTCCAGCCGTTTCTCGCTCAACGGCAAAACCATCTACCATTACATGGGAACCAGTACCTTTAGTGAATATACCGTGCTGCCTGAGATCAGTACCGCGGTGATCCAGAAAGACGCCCCGCTTGAAAAAGTCTGTTTACTCGGCTGCGGCGTCACTACCGGGATCGGCGCGGTCAAAAATACGGCAAAAGTGGAGCCAGGCAGTACGGTTGCAGTGTTCGGTCTGGGCGGGATCGGTCTGGCCGTCATCGTCGGCGCCGGCATGGCCAAGGCCGAGCGCATCATTGCTATTGACGTGAATCCTGGCAAGTTCGAGCTGGCCAGGAAGTTCGGGGCAACCGATGTCGTCAATCCACAGGACTCCGACACTCCTATCCAGGATGTGATTGTGGATATGACCGACGGCGGCGTCGACTATTCGTTCGAGTGCATCGGGAATGTGCATACTATGCGGGCCGCGCTGGAATGCTGTCATAAAGGCTGGGGAGAGTCGACGATTATTGGGGTCGCAGGCGCGGGTCAGGAGATTGCGACCCGGCCCTTCATGCTGGTCACGGGCCGGGTCTGGCGCGGTACTGCATTTGGCGGGGTAAAGGGCCGTTCAGAACTCCCCTGGTTTGTCGAACGTTCCATGACGGGTGAGATTCCCCTTGACGACTTCATTACGCACACCATGCCGCTCAATGAGATCAATACGGCGTTTGATCTCATGCATGAGGGCAAGAGTATTCGATCGGTGATTCAGTATTAAGGGCTCTGTTTCATGTTGGCGGCTGTAGTAGTGGCTGTCATGGTAGTGGTTCGTACTGCCTTCGGAAATGAGTAGGATCCGTGCGATTACCCGAATAGAGCTGTTTTAGAAGTGGTGGACAAGGGAGAAAAGGGTATTAGAAGACAACTCTGCACGACTCTTGATGAGCTATCTGATAAATCACTGCAAGATGGAGCCACAAGAAGTGCAGGGACTCTTTGCCGCTACGATAGGTTTCAAACATCAAGAGAACTTGTCTCAGATGGCACGTGAAAGGCTTCAGAACCCTGAACGGTATGTCGGCTTATACAAGCGGAGTCTCATTGCGTCACAAGAATGGGACATAGTCGCACTGTTCGCAAACAGCCGTCATCATGTGAACTGTACGGATGCGAGAAAGGCAATCGCCCAATCTGACCCCGGCGAGGGAGTGTACAAGGGAGTGTACAGATGTGTACCACTACCCGAAGACTGGCGGAAGCACGCAATGGAGCAAGTAGTGCGCAGGGTTATGACGCCCGGTCCTAGAGGTGAATAACCCTGCGCCAACAGTATAGAGTAGTGACCGATGCCTATTCTTTATGCAATTCTTACAGGGGGGAAGGAAGTGAGAGAGTGAAACCATGACGGAATACGAAGCAGCCGCCTTAGCCGTTCAGCAGGCCGGCCTAGCCGTTCAGCAGGCCGGCCTAGCCGTCACCTATTGGCAGACGGGCCTCAGCGCCCTGACGTTGGCCGTGTCCAGCGGGTTGGTCCTGTACGGATTCCGCCTCATGCGCCTAGGCACAGAGCAGCGCCGCGAGGAAGCCCGTCAGCAGCATGAGGAAACCATGACTGCGCTCAAGGCCCTGATAACTGGTATGGGGACGGTCATTGAGCGGACCGCCCGGTAAAACCGAAGGCTTCGGTCCCATCGCCCCACCCATCTCTGAACGCCGGCCGAGTCTTATCTGGCCTCAGGACCGATACGGCGATGCTGCAGCCATCTGGCCCCTTTCCTCTTCCCGCATGTCAGGGAACGACTTTTTTGAGCAACTGGAGGCTGATCCGAGGGTCGTGGTACGGGCCGCTGACCTGAAATGGTAGCGCCGTGAGTCGGTCGGTACTCTGGGCGAGCAGTTTGCCCGCTAACGGGACCTTTTCAACGACACTCGTAATACCGCGCAATGGAATAACATCTGTTGTGATATCAAGCACTTTCTGCCGCAAGTTCACTTGGCCTCGGGCGTCCAGGCGCACGGCCTCTCCGATGAGAGAGAGATTCTCTGTGGTGAGATTCCCGTGTTTCACGACGACATCTCCGGTCAGAGACGAAAAGGGAAGTCCCTCGCGGGGGAACTGTGGCAACGAGAAACTCAGGAGGCTTTGCAGACTGATGGCGGTCCAGAGCCGCACGAGAATCGGGAGCTGCTGGGCAACCCCGTCTTGAACCGAGAGCGTCAATTCACCATCCCATTCCTCTGGGTCATCCCAGAACTCCCAATTGACAACCTCGATGGCGCCGCTGGCGTCTAAGATGCCGGAGAGGGTATCGGTTGGATGGCCGAGCACGGCAAAAAAGTCCGACGCATCAACCTGACTCACCTGCGGTGCGAACGAGAGCGCAGACGAGTCAAGCCAGAATGTTCCTTCGCCTCGGACGTGGCCGGCTGAGACACCGGCTTCTTCGAGCCGAAAATCGACCTGACGATCATACCGGTCAACAGAGGCCCGGACCGGTGCCGCGGTAAACGTCTTATACCGCACGCGGTCGCAGTGGACATCGACGCGCACCTTGTCCGGTTCTGCTGTCTCTTTTTTCTTCTCCGGTTGAAAGGCATCAGGGATCAGGATCGAGTCGAAATCCAGCTCCCCACACTCCAGGCTGACGCGCAGTTCCAGGGGTTCAAGGCTCAGCAGCTCGCCCGAGCCCGCTACCGTCCCGCCGGGCAGGCTGGCCTGCTCAATGACAAATCGCCCCTGCTGTCCACGCCAGGAGAAGTGGCCACGCGCGATATCGAGCGGTTCAAGAAACGGCAGCACGTCCACCCGGACCTGACTCAGCGCAACCCGCCCCTCGGTTGCCAGACTGTGCCAGTGCGAACCGAACCGGGCGACCAGCCTGCCGCTGAGCTGTCCGGCCTGCAGGTCCACCACAGCCCCGTCAAGCAGCGGCACAAAGTCCTGGACTGTCGCCTGGGGAATGGACAGGGCAACCCGTCCCTGCTGTGAGGCGGTGAAGGGATGTTCGATCGTTCCCTCCAGGAACCCGACCGAGGTCCCCATACGAAAACGGACATCCTGCAGCCTCGCCTCCGCCGGCGTGAGGTGTACGGTGCCATTCACCCCAGACAGGGTCAGACCCCACTCGGGAAGGGCCATGCCGGCCGAACGCCATTCCACCGTCGCTGAGTACAAGATTTGATTTCTATTGTCTGAGGGAAGCTGCGCATGCAGCCGAAGGTCAGCCTGTCCCGACGGCTGGTGCACCGCTGGCAGGAATGCCTCTCGTTCTGGGCTTGACACCAATGCAAGCGCAGAGTCCAGGTCATCGGCCAAGTTCATCTGGGCGGCGAGTCTGACTCCGAGCGTTGGCGACTCTTCTGAGAACAGCGGCCCCCAGTCAGCGCTCAACTCGGTAAGCACCGAGGCTCGTCCGTACGAGCCCGTCAGCTTCGAGGCGTGCAGGTGACCGTCCTGCAAACGAAGCTGGCCCGAGGTCAGACGAACCGGGAGGCCAGGCTTCCTAAGCCGACCCTGTACCTCTTCAAGCGTGGCGGTGAGCGTGAGTGAGGCCGGACTTTCAGCCAAGTTTTCGAGCAGCCCGGCGACCGGTGCGCCCATTGACCATGAGACGGCGTGCGGCGGATTATCCCAGCGCAGGTCCGTCAGACCGAGGCTCCCGTGCTCAATCGTCAGGAGTGCAAGACGGGCCTCTCGGACGTTCATCCGACCCGAGACGGTCGTCCTCGCATTCGCCCTTCCGGTATACGTCCCTGAGAAGTCTACGCGCGCCGCGGGCCAATCTGTCCCGAACCAGGCACCCAGCTCCTGGACGGCAACATTTTGGAGGCGAATGTCGCCGCGCCATTCTGCCGGAGACGAGTTCGGGGTCGGCTGCCAGTGGGCGGCGCGGGAGCGGAGCGTCAGCTGTCCGCCCTCTCCGTTCTGTCCCAGGTTCGCACTCAATTCTCCCCATACGCCCCCTGTATCCCAAGCAATCCGCAGCCGCGCGTGGGTGAAGACTACGGGAGTCCTTGCCGATGGTTGCTGAAGGACCAGCGTCGCATCTTCCAAGACAAGTTGGTGAACTAACAGTTGTGGGGAAAACCAGAGATTAGTAGCAGACGGACTTTCCTCAGCCTCGGCTTCTGGGGCAAACGGCTGCACTTGGCGAGAGAACAGGGGCGCAACCGGTGCGGCCGGGTCGGCATTCGCTGTCGGTTGTGCCAGTCGGATGCTCGGCTTCAAGACAAAGATGTGACGAAAGAGCAGTTGTCCGCGGAAGAGCGCTCTGAGATCAAGCACGAGATCAATGCGTTCCGCCGTCATAAAGGGAGCGGGGCTTCCGTACTCTTGTACGCTGACTGTCGTGAACTGCACCCCCACCCCCTGCCGAAAGGAGAGCGTACTTGATGCAATCTCCACTTCTGCGTGTAATAACCCTTCCAGTTCTTGCTCAAGGAAGGCAACGTAGCGCTGTTCGGATAAGAACCAGCCGGCGAGTAGCAGTCCCAACAGGACAGCACTCAACCCAAGGATAATCAGACCGAGCGTTAGTCGCCGCAGTCCCCGCAGATAGCGAAGTATTCGGGGTCGCGGTTCTTCTGTTGCCGTCTCAGATTGGGCCATGCTTACGTCTATTCAGTCGTACCAGGAGAAGGTTCATCAGCGACGAAGTCGTGAATAGTTTGGAAATACCGTTGCCCAGCGGCCCTGTACAGGCCAACGTGTTCCCCACCTGGGACTTCATAAAACTGCTTGGGTGGAGGGGCCAGTGCATACAGGGCGCGACCCTGCTGAAAAGGGACGAGCCGATCCTGGGTACCATGAATAACGAGCAGTGGAACTGTGAGCCTTGGAATAAGCCTGGCTGAGTTGAGATCGTCTTTCACTAAGAAAGCCAGGGGCGGCAACACCACCTGTCCCATCGCGTGCAGGGAGTAGAACGGCGCTTCCAGAATAAGGCGCTCCAGGCGTACTTCTATTGTGCGGTCAAGCGCAAGCGCAATCGCGACCGCGCCGCCCAAGGATTCCCCAAAAAAGACGAGGCGCTTTCCTTTGCTCCAGCCCCGTTCTTGAACGAGCCGGATAGCGGCCCGGCCATCGGATACGATGCCAGGAATCGACGGACGGCCATGACTCAGACCATAGCCCTGGTAGTCAAACAGGAGATGGCTGCCACCAACGTGGGTATGCATCAGATGGACGTGATCTAATCGATTCTGGATATTTCCGCCATTCCCGTGAAACCAGATAAAGATGACATCCCCCGGGCCGGGGATATACCAACCGTGCAAGAGCGTCCCATTCTCTCCTCCAAAGCGGATGTCCTCGTAGGCAAGCTCATAAACTGCTGGCGTTACATCCACAGTCGAGCTGGGGTGGAAAAGGAAAAAATTCTTCAGCCATTCAACCGGAGCAAGGAACGTCGAGGCCAAAAGGGCACTCCAGCCGAGAACGATCTGCGTCATGCCTGTCACTGAGATTTGCCCTACTCGCGAGGGCCGGAGAGGCGGGGAGCGAGGGGTTCCTACGGTTTCACCTTCCGGCGAGCTGGTCGTTTCTTCTTTTTATATAAAACAGTCCGCCCTTCTAACAAATCACGTTGCGCAAGCTCTTCTTCTGGACTGGCCTGACCACTCACAAAGCAATAACTGGCCTGCACGAACTCATCAACCTTTTCTTCGTCCGTTAGGGTTTCTGCACTGAGAGCCAGATATTCTCGCATCACAAACTCCCCACCACCGGGATGAAAAAGGTCTCCTGTCCGACTGGCACTTGCGGAAACCAACTGCATGGCCGGGAGTTTTAAGGCCAAGTCTTCACCCAGGAGAAAAGAAAAGGGAGTACCATTGGCATAGTAGCACAAGCCGCCAAACATACGGCGATGCGTGATCCCCTTCAGTCCCAAACGGGCAATGGCTTCATCCAAGGTCAATTGATGACGTGGCGGCGGACGCTTTGCCTTTTGCTTTGATATCTTTTGCGTCATGGCGAGCAAGATGAAGAGGCAGGACAGAGAGGATATCTGCGTATGCTGTCTACAAGAGATCCTGTGGCCCCTCCCCCTCCACACCGACTCCAGGGGCGGCGACCAGCCCCAATCCGACCAATACCCAGAGCAGGACAATGCCGCACACAATCCCTATAGCAATCGCGCTCCAGTACGACGCAAGCTCACCACCTTGCTGGATATGCAGGGCAAGAGCCCGTCCCTGCAGACGAGTCGCTAGGAAATACATGACAAACACTTGGAGACCAACCAGGAGCGCCTCAATCATACGTTGCTCTTGCGGTATCATTCTGCTGAGGAGCAACGAGCCTACCGTCAGCATCCCGGTCCAGAGAAAAACATCTCGAACAGCACGGGGTTGAGACAGTCTCCGGCAATTCATTGACAGCAGGACACCACCGGCAAGGGGAGAACCGAGGAAGGTGGCGAGGACAACCGCCCACACAGAATAGAGAGGCTCCTCCGGGTTATTTGTCCTGTGGCTCGGTAGATCAGTCGGCGGCATAGCACCTCTCTACAAAAGATACCCACCGGTCGCGGTCAGCGCCTGAAGGTGCTCTGAGGCTAACCTTTGCCCCAGGACAATTCAACCGATCACGACACCGATAGTCCGTGTGTTTATTTGCTTCTCCACCACGGGCTATGCCACACTCAGGGTATGTCGTCCAGGAGGCCAGCGCATGGCGAGAGGCATAGTCATCATCATTTGGAGTTTCGGGGCCCTTGTCTGGCCGCACGTGGGACTTGGGCAAGGAACGATTTATACCTGGGTTGATAGCAAGGGGACTGTCCACTATTCCGACACACCAACCGGCGAGGCCCGCTCAATCGACGCTGAGCTTCCACCGGCGGCGAGTTTTGCGACGCGACCCGATTCCGCGTCGCAGTCGGAAATACCACCCCCTGCCCTTCCGGCCCAAAGAGTGACGGCAGACGCGGCCGCTGACGCTGCTGCGCGTGAAGAGCTATTCAACCAAGGGGAAGAAGAGGCCGAAGGTAGCCCATTCGGGCAAGACGAAGATTTCGTGCTCGGTCGAGATGGGCCGTTCGGCACAGACAACCGCAACATGTTTGAGGACTAGGCGTTTCCGCACGCTTCCTCCCTCCGCACCGTTTGCGCGATCGGGCCGGCAAGGTCTGGTCGAAGGCAGACAACAGCGCTAGTATTGGCCCATACTCACGGCGACGTTCGCAAACCGGCCCACTGCGGCCAAACGAAAAAGGGGGTGCAGTGTGAGTGCGCTGGATCATATTCGAATACTCGATTTAACTCAATTTGAGGCCGGTCCTTCGTGTACTGAAATCTTGGCCTTTCTGGGTGCAGACGTGGTGAAGGTTGAGCCTCCCACAGGAGGGGACCAGGGCCGGTATCTCATTACCGATAAGCCGGGACTCGACTCCCCCTACTTTCTCTTATTGAACGCCAGCAAAAAAAGCATCAGCATCAATCTCAAAAGCGAAAAAGGGCTGGGCCTCTTTAAGCAGCTCGTACCGCATTTTGACGTCCTGGTTGAGAATTACGGCCCGGGCGCCATCGCTGACCTGGGTCTGGGGTATGATGTTGTCTCGGCAATCAATCCGCGAATTGTCTACGCTCAGGTCAAAGGGTTTGGGACCTACGGTCCCTATTCTGGATTCAAGAGCTTTGACATGATTGCGCAGGCCACCGGCGGAGCCATGAGTGTCACGGGCACGCAGGACACGCCACCGCTGCGTCCTGGTCCGACCATAGGCGATACCGGAACCGGGGTCCACTGTGCCGTCGGCATTCTCTCAGCCCTGCTCCAGCGTGAGAAAACCGGCACGGGTCAGCGGGTCGAAGTGGCCATGCAGGATGCGGTGGTGAATCTGACCCGCATTGGCATGATGAGTCATTACTACGGCAGCGTCCCGGCACAACGCTCAGGTAATCGGCTCGCGGCCATGGCCCCAACCGATCTCTATCCATGCGCACCGGGCGGTCCCAACGACTATGCCTACATCATTAACACCACCCCGGCGATGTGGGAGAGCACCCTGACGACCATCGGACGAGCGGACCTCATCAGCGATCCGCGTTTTTGCGACCAGAAGAGCCGCAATGAGCACTTCGACGAAGTGTTTGCTATCATTGCGGACTGGACGAAACAGCGCGACAAATTTGCGGTTATGGAAGCCTTCGGTAAGGCCGGTGTGCCGTGTGGGGCCGTGCTCGACAGCGGCGATATCCTCGCCAACGAACATCTCAAGGAGCGCGGCATGATCACCACCGTTGAGCATCCAACGCGGGGGTATTTTACCATGCCGGGCTGCGCCGTCCAGATGTCAGATTCTCCGGCCGAAGTGCGGCCCGCTCCGCTCCTGGGGCAACACAATGCGGATATTTTCGGCTCCCTGCTGGGTCTGACGGAAGGCGATTTGGCAGGACTCAAGGACGACGGCATTATCTAGGGCGAATCGACAATTAACACAGGTCTAGGGAGTAAGCTATAAAACCCTGCAAGGCAGGCGAGGGCGGGAGCATGGCGAAGCGGTATGAATGGAGTCCTCAGCAATGGGAGTGGCTCAAGGATAGCCTCCCCGGCAAGGGAACAGACCGCGGGCGGACGGCGGGCGATAAGCGCCGGTTCGTCAACGGCGTCCTGTGGGTCTTGCGGAGCGGGGCGCGGTGGTGTGCCCTCCCGGCACGCTCCGGCCACTGGAAGCGCGTCCAGAAACGCTTGACGCGCGGGGCGCGGGCCGGGGTGTGGGCGCGCGTGTTTGCGCCCCTGACGGCGGCCCGTCACAACGACTACCTTATGCTCGACCGTACGAGCGTGCGAGCGCATCAGCAAGCGGTGACTGGAAAAGGGGGGACGCACAGCCGACTGGGGGGCGTTCCCGAGGCGGATTGACCACCAAGATTCATCTGGCCGTAGATGGCCACGGGCGGCCCGTACGCTTGCTGGGCACCGCTGGGCCGCGGCACGACAGTACGCAGGCCAGGGCGCTGCTCCCCGGCCGCCGCGCCCGCTCCGGCATTGCCGACAACGCCTCTGATAAGCCGGCCCTCATTGAGTACATGAACGGCCAAGGAGCCACGCCGGTGATCCCGGCCCGGGCCGGGCGCCGGGTGGCCCGGCCCTATGACCGGACGCTCTACAAGCCGCGGAACTGGATTGAGCGCACCTTCAATCGGCGCAAACATTGCCGCCGCCTTGCCACCCGCTATGCCCGCACGACCGCCCACTTCCTCGCCTGCTTACATCTCGCCGCCTTCGCCCTCTGGCAGCATTCAATGTCGATTCAGCCTAGTCGGTGGCCCCGTTCCTCAAGAGAGCCACCCTTGCGGCTCCGCCTCAAAGCTGACACAAAAAAGGGCCGTACAGGAGGACAGGCATGGAAGAGGTCACCAGAGAAATTTTGTGGAATATCTCACTGGCGGGCAAGGTAGTGATGTATATCCTGCTGTTCACTACCTTCTTTGGTGCGCCGCTCTATCTCGCCTACGAATGGTGGAATCGGATTAAGCACGGAGCGGCGACCACGCGGATTGATAATATTCCGGAACGGACCAAACTGTTTCTCCTCGAAGCCTTTGGGCAGGGCAATGTCGTGCAGGAAAAGCCGGGTGGCCTCTACCATCTGACGCTCTTTGTCGCCTTCTTCGGCCTGTTCATTGGGACCGGGTTGGTCACCCTTGAGCATGACACGCCCATGCACTTCTATTTTGGAGCCTTTTACAAAGTCTATAAATTTGTTCTCGACACCTGCGGGGTGTTGCTCATTGTCGCCTGCGGGCTGTTTCTGTATCGCCGCTACGTCCAGCGGCCGGCGGCCCACGCGGGTCCGGCCGAAGAGAGAATGATTGATAATTTTGAGAACCGTGTCGGCTATGGCCTGCCGTTACTGCTCATCCTGCTCATCGGTGTGACCGGCCTCATGCTTGAAGGGGTACGCATTCACACCAACCCCGCGAGTCATCCGGGCTGGGCCTATGCGGGCATGGCGTTCGCCGGTGTCTTTGCTCTGGCCGACGCCGGCGAAGGCACGCATCAAATCGTGTGGTGGGTGCATCTGCTCATTATCACCGCATTTTTCGGTCTGATTCCGTTTACCAAGATGCGGCATATATTCCTGGCTCCGGTTAATATCTTCTTCAGCAATCTGAAACCCCGTGGGCGCTTGGAGCCGATTACCGACTTTGAAACCGCGGAGACCTTCGGCGTCTCGCAGGTTGAGGAGTATAGCTGGAAACAACTGCTCGACATGGCGTCCTGCCTCGAATGTGGACGCTGTACGCTCAACTGTCCCACGGTCAATACGGATAAGCCTCTGAACCCCAAAAAGCTGGTCATGGTTCAACGCGAGCATCTCATCCAAAAGACACCCTTTCTCTTGCAGCTTGCCGCGGTCAAAGCGCACAATGCGCAAAACGGCGAGCAGGTTGAGCTGCCGGTCTGGGATGGGGCGGATATGATTACCGAGGTGGCGACCGAGGATGTCCTCTGGGGCTGTACGACGTGTGGTTGGTGTGAGGAAGGCTGTCCGGTCAATATCGAGCATATCCAACGGATTGTAGATATGCGGCGCTACGACGTGATGATGGAAGCGCGGTTTCCGCAGGAAGTCGTCAACGTCTTCAAGGGTTTGGAAACCAATTCCAACCCGTGGAATCTGGGCTTTGACAAACGCGCGGATTGGGCCGCCGGTCTGGGCGTGAAGACCCTGGCCGAAGACCCCGAAGCCGATGTGCTCTATTGGGTTGGCTGTGCCGGTTCGTTTGATGAACGTAACCAAAAAGTCTCTACCGCCATGGTCAACATCTTACAGAAAGCCGGCGTGCGCTTCGCCATTCTGGGCAAAGAGGAAGGCTGTACGGGTGATCCGGCGCGGCGTTTGGGCAACGAATATCTCTACAGCATGCTGGCCGAGCAGAATGTCCAGACTATGAATGGCTATAACGTCAAGGAAGTGATTACCCAGTGTCCGCACTGCTTCCACACGATTGCCAACGAATATCCGGACTTGGGCGGGAACTACAAAGTCTACCACAGCTCGGAGTATATTGAGGAGTTGGTCAAGCGAGACAAGATCAGCCCGCGTGTCCTGAACGAGCAGAACACAACTTTTCACGACCCCTGCTATTTGAGTCGTCACAATAGTCGCCATGCGCCGCCTCGGGAGGCGTTGCGAGCCATTCCGGGTATCAAGCTTAATGACGTCGAGCAGTCGAAAAACCGCACCTTCTGTTGCGGTGCCGGTGGTGGCTCGGTCTGGAAAGAAGAGACGCAAGGTTCACGCATTAACTACACCCGCGTGGACCAACTCATGAAAGCCGAGCCCGAGACCATTGCTGTTGGCTGCCCCTACTGCATGATCATGATGGACGATGCCGTCAAAGGGAAAGACCTTGACGAGCAAGTGCAGGTCAAAGACTTGGTGGAACTCGTCTCCGAATCACTCAATGACGAGGAAGAGGCGGCGCGTATGGAAGAGGCAAAAGTGGAGCCATTGTAGGATATTCAGGGGATAAGTCGGACGTGGCGACACCTCTCGATGCTGCTATGAACACAGTCGGGCAGATTTTTCAGGATGCGCTTGGGAGCATTTATAGCCCGGCTCTCACGTCCTTTGCCATTGCAACAATCTTGATCGCGTTTCTTATCTGCATATTGGATTGGATCACAACGCTGCTGTTCGGTCGGCCCAGTCTTCTTCAGGTTGGCTATGGAGGCTGGCGCACACTGCAATCGATCTTGTTGTGGGGCTTCGGCGCTGGCCTTGGTGCCTACCTTGGCGGCCTCGTAAAATTGTTCGATATAGATAGTGTCAATGCACGTCTGATTGTCGGAGTTGGTTGGCCGACCGTTCTTCCCCGGCTACTCGCATTAGCAGCCGAGACCAAGGAAGAAGAGCAAAACGAAGAGAGCGAAGAAGAGGAAAACTCATGAGTCTAGCCAAAAGCCTTCTCGGATATCGAGCGTTCTCCAGTGAGCCCCACATACGCCAGACGATCACGAGGTCAAAGAACTATAATGCGTCGAGAGAATCTCCAGAACAGGCCAAGAGTCTGCTTATTTTTGAAACCTCAAAACAGCATACCTGGCTTGTCGCAACTGAAGAACGTCTATACTTCATTCTCGATGATGTTCGGAAGCCGGGACCACATATTAACCGGTCAGTACGCAGAGAAATGCTGAAGGCGCAGCCTCATGGAAGTACCGCTATCAACGTCCTGCCGAAATCCGCCCATACCGGCCTGGTTGATATCGGTCTCGGTCAGCGTAGCTACCTCTATAGTAAAGACCTTTTTTCCCAGCGCTCGATAGACAATGCAATAGACGACCTCCTGAACGTCGGCTGAGGACTGCGCGATCAGGAGAGGACACGAAGCCTGGCGATTGAGGAATTAACAAAGGCGTATGCCATCAAGGTCTTTTACCCGCCCTCTCCTCCTTATCCTTCTTGTCTCTTGCCTACTCCCCGCCTGTTCTCCCACTTCTTCCTCTTCTCCCCAAGTCATTATCCACCCCCGGAGTGGAATCCCTATCCACGTCACAGTCGAGGTGGCAGACACGCAAGAAAAACGTCAACTCGGCCTCATGTATCGCAACGAACTCCCGGCGTTCAGCGGTATGCTTTTTATTTTTCCGCAGGAAGGTCCGCGCAGTTTCTGGATGAAAAACACCCCGCTGCCGCTTGATATCATCTATATCAACGCGGACTTTACCATCGTCCATATCGCTGAAAACACAACGCCCTACTCCACCGCTCCCATCCCTTCCAAACACCCGGCCAAATATGTGCTTGAAGTCAATGGCGGATTTTGTCAGCACCATGGCATCGTCGCCAGGGACCGGGTTGAGTTCTCACAGGTTGCCTCAAAACTCCAATCACAGATGAGAGGTCGGGAATAATTTGGCCGCGCAGTCAAAAAATGGTAAAGTTCCGCATCGTGACGGTTGCATCATACGTCATCCTCTCTGTTTTAGCCGTACTCACGCTAGGAGTGACGCCGCTCTCTGGGCCCTCGTCAGCCCCTCTCGGATTCTTCCCCTTATCACCACCTGTCGCCTCAGACGAAAGACTGGAAAAAGGGAAATTCCTCGTCGCAGCAAATCATCTTCATGACCCCAATTTCTCACAGACCGTCATCTATCTCGTTGCCTACGGCCAACGGGGTGCTCTGGGCGTGGTAGTCAATCGCCCAACGGACGTTCAATTGGCGAGTGCACTACCACATTTGGCAAACCAACCGCATGCGGAGGATGTGATCTATGCCGGAGGGCCGGTAGGACGAACCCATATGCTCTTACTCGTTCGCTCACAGACATTTCCGCTTGGAGAAACGCTGCCTATCACGGAAGAGGTTTCAGTGACGTCCAGTCTCAATAATTTAACCAAGCTGGCCGCGACAGCAACGGCACAGTTTCACGTGTATGCGGGCCATGCCGGCTGGTCCCCCCTTCAACTTGACTCCGAAGTCGCGCGGGGCGACTGGCACGTGATGCCCGGCGACCCCACAACGCTTTTTGATACAGATCTGGAAAACGTCTGGTCAGCCCTGAGGAAGAAGGACGCTCATAACGCTGCGGAGTGGATCCATTACAAGACCTATCCGAAAAAACCTCAGGCCAGCTACTAAAGGAGGAGGCAGCACCATGGCAAGCGTAGACTGGATTCCCCGTTTATTTCACTCCATTGACACCAATGACCCCGATACTTTTGCGAGCTTCCTCACTCCTGACGCGCTTTTTAAGTTTGCCAACCAAGAGCCCGTCAGCGGGAAAGAGGCCGCGCGTCAAACAGTGGCCGAATTTCTCTCAAGCATCAAAGCTATTCATCACGACGTCCTGGATATCTGGGAGAAGGAAGGAGCGATAGCGTGCCGCGGCCTCGTTACCTATACGCGTCACGACTCCGGTCAACTCCGCGTCCCCTTTGCCAATGTGTTCAAGATGCAGGGGAATTTGATTCAAGAATATCTGATCTACGTCGATGCGTCGCAACTCTATACCGAATCTGTCGAAAGGGCTGCCCCGTAGTTCTCTTGAACGCAGAGAGCAGGCTGATTTGACTTATTCAGCGTGGTGTACTAGCAATCTGGAATGCTGCTCTCATACGGTCGCGGTGGAAGCGGTTCACGAAGGAGACACAGGAGAATTATGACACATAAGACATACCTCATATGGCTGCTCGTGTGGGTCTGTTTGAGCGGCTGGTCGGAACGCGTCAGTGCCCAGCCTCTTGAGCAACTGATAGAAACGCAAAGTGATGCGGTAACGGAAGCCATCCGCTCCCAAGACACAATCGATGGACTTGCAGACGAAACACAGCGCATGCTGAGCACCTATCGGAATACCGTCCGACAAACAGAAAGTCTGCGCATCTATGTTGATCAGCTTGATCGTCTCCTTGACTCCCAACAGAAAGAAGCCGCCTCCCTCGAGACTCAACTCCAGGAAATTGAGGTCACCCAACGCGATATTGTGCCTTTGCTCGTCCGCATGCTGGATCATCTTGTTCAGTTTGTCGCCCTGGATATTCCTTTTTTACCCGAAGAACGTCAGGAGCGCCTGAATCGTCTCCGGAATACCTTCGATCAATCAGATCTGACGATTACCGAGAAGTATCGGAGCATTATGGAGGCGTACCAGATTGAAACGGACTATGGCCGGACGATCGAGGGCTATCGGGGAGCAGTCAATATCGACGGGCAGGAACGCACGGTTGACTTTTTGCGGATCGGACGGCTGGCACTGCTGTATCAGAGCCTGGACGGCCAAGAGGTGGGACACTGGAATCGGAGCACCCAGGAGTGGGAACCCCTACCAAGTAGCTATCAACGTGCCATCAATCGGGGGTTACAGATAGCGGCGAAACAATCTGTTCCCAACCTCCTGTTGCTCCCCGTTCCAACTCCAAGCGAGGTGACCCAGTGAACATAACGCGATGGTGTGTTGTGTGGGTGCTCTTCCTGGTCGGGTCCCCTCGACTGGAGGTTTTTGCCCAAGAAGGTCCCCAATCTCTCCAGGAATTGTTTGACCAAGTCCGCGCTGAGCGGCAGGCCGACTCCAAACTGCATAGTGAGCGTGAGTCTCGTTTCCTGGCAGAGCGTGACCAACGTCAAAGCATGCTCCAGCAGGCCGAGAGAGAACTCACCAGTGTCAAACAACAGAGCGAAGGGAAACAGGAGATCTTCAGGAAAAACGAAGACAATCTGGTACAACTGCGTAGCCAACTCAAAGAGCGGGCCGCCTCGCTGGGCGAACTGTTCGGTGTTGTCCGACAGATATCACGCGATACGGCCGGGATGATTGAGGGGTCGTTCGTTTCCGTCCAATCCGGCGAGCGCGTCGATTTTCTCAACACAATGGCCGAAAGCACGGAACTCGCTTCGCTGGAAGAGCTTGAGCGGTTGTGGCTAACCCTGCTGGAGGAAATGACACAGTCTGGACAAGTAGTAAAATTTGCCACGACCGTAACCGAGCCAGATGGTGCTCAATCGGAGAGAGAAGTTGTTCGGGTCGGGACGTTCAACGGCGTCTCTGAAGGACAGTATCTCCGCTACGTACCGGAGACCCGCCAGCTCGCCGAGTTGGCACGCCAGCCCGAGGGGCAGTATATCAGCGCTGCGCAAGACCTCGAGCAGGCAACCGAAGGGTATACCGCGTTTGGTGTTGATCCGTCCCGTGGAGCCATTCTGGCGGCTCTTGTGCAAAGGCCAGACACGTGGGAGCGGATTGAGCAAGGTGGTATTATTGGTTTCGTTATCCTCGCTATCGGTTTGATTGCCGCAGGGTTGATTGTGGAGCGTATGGTCTATCTGTGGCGGGAAGACCGGCGCATGCAGGCGCAACGCCAGATGGATGAGCTCAAGGCCGACAACGCTTTAGGACGCGTCATGCTCGTGTATCAGTATGACACGGATCAAAATGTAGAAACCCTGGAAGCGCGCTTGGAAGAGGCGATCCTGGAACAAATTCCGATCCTGGAACGTGGCTTGGCGACGCTCGGAATTTTTGCCGCGGTTGCCCCCCTGCTCGGGCTGCTCGGCACGGTCGTCGGTATGATTGATACCTTTCAGTCCATCACCCTGTTTGGAGCGGGTGATCCGCGGGTCATGTCGGATGGCATTTCGCAAGCGCTCGTGACCACCCAGCTTGGGTTAAGCGTGGCGATTCCGATCGTCCTCCTGCACTCCCTCCTGTCCGGCAAGAGTAGCCGCCTTATTCATACATTAGAAGAACAGAGTGCGGGGATGATCGCCCTGTTAGCCGGTCGGTCATCCTTACTAACCGGGCAGCCGGATGAGTCCGCCTAATGCTCTATAATCTCTTTTTGGGTCCACTCCAACAGTTTTTTGCAACCGGCGGGTCCGCGCTGTGGGCGATTTTTGTGGTCGCTATCGCCTTGTGGGCCCTCATTATCGAACGCTTTGTTTTCTTTTGGACACGCTGCCCATCTCTGGAGAATGAGGCCGTCTCTCGCTGGCAAGCCCGGAGCGACCACCAGTCATGGTATGCTCTCCAGGTCCGCAGGATGGAGATCATTCAGATGGACTTTCAGCTCCGCAGAGGTCTTTCTCTGATTCGGAGTTTGACCATTGTGTTGCCTGTCTTAGGGCTCCTGGGAACAGTCAACGGCATGATTTTCACCTTTACCGTCATGCAATTGTTTGGAACCGGCAATGCCAACGGGCTGGCTGGTGGAATTTCCGAAGCGCTGGTCACAACGATGGCCGGATTGGTATGTGCCGTCCCCGGGCTCTATTTCAGCTCCGACTTAGACCGGAGAGCGGCAAAATCTGCTCGGAAGATAGCCAGCCTCTTACGTATGGAGTAAGACGATAGGCTAAGGATGGTGCTGCAATGAGACGTCGCCGGGACAGACACGACAATGACCCCCAGATCAACCTGACTCCGATGATAGATATGGTGTTCATCCTCCTGATCTTCTTTCTGGTGGCGTCCTCGTTCGTGAAGGAAGCCGGGATTGAGGTCAACCGTCCCGTCGCTCAGACGGCTCAGACGCAAGGCCGTGGGACGATTCGCATTGCGCTCTCAGAAACGGGCGAAATATGGATGGAGCGTCGCCCGATCGATATTCGGGCCGTCCGGGCAAACGTTGAGCGCATGCTGGCCGAGAGCCCTGAGGCCAGTGTCGTGGTGCTGGCCGATACAACGGCCCACACCGGTCTGCTGGTACAGGTCATGGATCAAGTCCGCTTGGCCGGCGTGAATGATATCGCGGTTGCCGCCCGACAACAGGAGGGCTAAGGATGTTCGGACGAGCCGTCGTATCAGGTCTCGCCGGCCTGACAATTGCCGTCCTGCTATTTCTGATCATGCACGTGCTGATTGCCCGTTCCCAGCGCGCGCGTTCCTACCCGGATGCCTATCCCATCGTTGATTTTGTTCGTCTCGCACCCGAAGCGGAGCCCCCTCCGCGAGATGAGCGCGACCCCCCCGAGGAACCTCCTCCGCCCGAAGTACCGCCAACCCCGAGCTTTGCATTACAGACGGCGAACCAGCCCCAACTTTCGGCACCGCAAATTGAAATGACCGCAGCCGTTACTTCAGGTCCTCTGCTCGATATGACCCCCCTGGCTGCACCGGTCAGTGACAAGCAAACGGTCCTGTCAGGACATGAGTTGATGCCGTTGGTCCGAGTACCGCCCCGTTATCCGGGACGCGCCTCGCGTCTTCAGATCGAAGGCTCTGTCACGGTTGAGTTCACCATTACGGCAGATGGCAGCGTAGCCGATCCCGCGGTTATCGAATCCGATCCCCCCCGAGTCTTTGATAAGGCGGCGCTGCAAGCCATTGTCCAGTGGAAATTCAAACCGCGCGTGGAGAATGGACAGGCGGTTGAATCGCGGGCGTCGCAGCGGATCGAGTTTGCCCTGGGAGGAGGCTGATGGAGATCATAAAAGCGCGTCGTATTGCCGCTTGGCTACGCGTGCTGTGCGGTCTGGGGATAGTGTCTCTTTGTCTGGTCTCGCCCAGAATCGCTGTCGGCGAGGAGCCGCGTCTGTCACTCGAGGTTCACGAGCAGTTGGTAGCAGTGCAGGAGCTGATGCAGAACGAACAGCATCAAAAAGCCCTGACACAATTACAAACACTCGCAGCAGACACCTCGCTCAGTCCATATGAAACGGCTCTTGTCCAGCAAACGCTGGGATACGCTCACGCCGGCCTGGAGCAATACGATCAAGCAGTCCGCGCATTTCAAACAAGCTTGGCCGGCGGAGCCTTACCGCCAGACACTACTCAAATCATTCGATACAATCTGGCCCAAATGCTGATGAGCGCCGAGCGTTACGAAGAGGGGATACGCGCGCTGGAAACCTGGTTGGCCAACGAGGAGAACCCTCGTCCGCAGGCTCGGGTTTTTCTTGCCCAGGCATATGTTGAACTCAAACAGCACGCCCGGGCCGAGCAAAATATCAAGCAGGCAATTGATGAGACAACGGCATTCCACGAAGCCTGGTACCAGATGTTAATTGTCGTCCAGATTGAGCAGGAGAAGTTCTCTCAGGCGGCTGTCACGCTCCAGCGACTACTCGGTCAGTACCCGCAGAGAAAAACCTATTGGCAGCAACTCTCACAGCTCTACAGCCAGGAGGAAAAGCATCAACGAGCCGTTGCCACCCTGGCGATGGCCTACAAATTAGGGCTGCTGAATGAACGGGAAGCCCTACAGGTCGTGCAGTACTATCTGCATCTCGGCCTGCCCTATAAAGCCGCCAACCTGTTGATGGACGGGTTGCAGAAAAAGATCGTGCAGGATGTGGAGCCCAATCGCGAATTACTCGTGACATGTTGGCTCCACGCGAGAGAGAATCAGCGTGCGTTGGATGTCCTTGAGCAACTCGCCGACCGTGCTCAAACGGGCAAGATTGATCTCCGGCGTGCCGAGATACTCGCTCAATTAGAACGGTGGCAGGAAGTGGCTACCGGCGTCTCCGCAGGTTTGAGAAAAGGCGGTCTGACCAATACGGGTAAGGCATTCATGCTCCTGGGTGTTGCCGAGTATCGGTCTGGAAACCTGGACAAGAGCAAAGCCGCCTTTACCAAAGCGACCTCCCACAGAGCTTCGGCCAAGCAAGCGCGCCAGTGGCTCAGGCTCATTGAACAGGAAATGACCAAACAACAATAATCGAGAGACTGTACAGACCCTACGTCAAGTCTCCCCCGCCCCGCTCTCCTCCTTCTCGTTTCCGGTGGGATACCACGGTCCGAGAAGCACCGGCGTCTGACCACCCCTTCCTTGATCTTTTTTGTCTCGCATAATACAAGACCAAGGTCCCGCGACTTTGCAAACGGAAGAATAGGAAAGAGTATGGGCCTCAAGGAAACCATCAACAGACTTGAAAACCTCAACCAGCAAGCCCTCCAGGGTGGGGGTGCAAAACGTATTGAACGCCAACACGAACTCGGCAAAAAAACGGCGCGGGAACGAATCGACGCCTTTCTTGATCCAGGCAGTTTTGTTGAATTGGACCGGCTGAAAACCCATCGCTGCACCGACTTTGAAATGGATCAAACCAAGATCCCAGGTGATGGCGTCGTCACCGGTTATGGGACGGTCGATGGCCGTCAGGTCTTTGTTTTTTCACAAGACTTTACCGTTTTTGGCGGTAGCCTCTCCAGCGCATTTTCTGAAAAAGTGTGTAAAGTCATGGACTTGGCCATAAAAACGGGTTGTCCGGTGGTTGGTATGAATGACTCGGGCGGCGCTCGGATTCAGGAAGGGGTAGAGAGTCTGGCGGGCTATGGAGAGATTTTTCTCCGCAACGTCCTGAGCTCGGGCGTCGTGCCCCAAATATCCGCCATCATGGGTCCATGTGCCGGCGGAGCGGTCTATTCTCCAGCCATCACAGACTTTATCTTCATGGTTGAGAATTCCAGCTATATGTTTATCACCGGACCGGATGTCATTAAGACGGTCACACATGAAGAGGTGACCATGCAGGAGTTGGGTGGAGCAGCAACGCATAATGCGACCAGCGGAGTCGCTCATTTTGCCTCCCCCGATGAAGATGAGTGCTTTCACTCGATTCGCGAACTGCTGAGCTATCTCCCCAGCAATAATATGGAAGACCCGCCGTTCCAGCCAACCACAGATGACCCGAATCGGCGAGATGAAGCGCTCAACCAGATCGTTCCGGATAACCCCAACCGACCCTACGACGTGACCGCAATCATTCGATCGGTGGCGGACGAGCAGCATTTCTTCGAAGTCCAGAAAGACTACGCGCGCAATATCATTGTTGGGTTTGCCCGGCTTGGCGGGAAACCGGTCGGCGTAGTCGCCAATCAGCCCGCCTTTCTGGCTGGCGTGCTCGATATCGACGCCTCGGTCAAAGGGAGTCGGTTCGTCCGCTTTTGCGATTGTTTTAACATCCCCATTGTCAGCTTTATCGATGTACCGGGTTTTCTCCCAGGGACGTCCCAGGAATACGGCGGTATTATTCGTCACGGCGCGAAACTGCTCTACGCTTACTGCGAAGCCACCGTGCCAAAAATTTCGGTCATTACGCGCAAAGCGTACGGGGGTGCCTATGTCGTCATGTCGAGTAAGGCCATTCGGGGGGACATCAATCTCGCCTATCCAACCGGCGAAATCGCGGTCATGGGTCCTGACGGCGCGGTGAACATTATTTTCCGTAACGCCATCAAAGATGCACCAGACCAGGACGCTGAGCGGACCAGATTAGTTGACGAATACCGCGAGACATTTGCCAATCCGTTCAAAGCGGCAGAGTTAGGCTATATCGATGAAATCATTATGCCTGCGGATACGCGCCCCCGCCTCATCCAGTCCCTCGCTCTGCTGCAGAACAAACGTGAAAAAAATCCACCTAAGAAGCATGGCAATATCCCCTTATAAGGGTGACAGATTACGGATGGGGGATGAGCACACAATCATGACACCCCAGTTCCTAAGCCCGCCAAGGTAGGACTTATGTTCAAACGTGTACTGATTGCAAACCGAGGAGAAATCGCTGTTCGAGTCATTCGCGCCTGTCGAGAACTCGGCATTGAGACCGTTGCCGTGTATTCCGACGCGGACCGCTCTGCCCTGCACGTTCAATACGCCGACCAGGCCTATCCGATCGGTCCAGCTCCGTCCTCGGAGAGTTACCTTGTCATTGAAAAAATCCTCGACGTGGCCAAGCGAAGTGGCACGGATGCTATTCACCCAGGGTACGGCTTTCTGTCTGAACGCGCGCCGTTTTCCAGAGCGTGTAGTGAGGCGGGCATTACCTTTATTGGGCCGCGGCCTGAGGCGATTGAAAAGATGGGCGATAAGGTCACTGCGCGGGCCATTATGGAAGAAGCACACGTCCCGGTTGTGCCAGGCACCGATGTGTTAGGCGATGAGGACGACGTCGTTGCCGTGGCGGAAAAAATCGGCTTTCCCGTCATGTTCAAAGCCTCAGCCGGTGGCGGCGGCAAAGGCATGCGGTTAGTCGAAAAAAAAGAAGACGTGGTGTCCGCCCTGCGTGGGGTACGCTCTGAGGCGAAATCGTCATTTGGCGATGACCGGATGTATATGGAGAAGTTTGTTGAAAAACCTCGCCACGTTGAAGTCCAAGTGTTGGGCGATACGCACGGCAATATTATTCACCTGTACGAACGCGAATGTTCCCTGCAACGTCGGCACCAAAAGGTCATCGAGGAGTCACCCTCGACGGCAATTAATCAAGACGTCCGCGAACACATGGGCAAGGTGGCGGTTGAGGCAGCCAGGGCGGTGAATTATGTCGGGGCCGGCACCGTGGAATTTCTGGTGGATGCCCAGCAGAACTTCTACTTCCTGGAGATGAATACCCGCATCCAGGTCGAGCATCCTATTACCGAACTCGTCACTGGAGTGGACTTGGTAAAAGCCCAAATCGAGATTGCGACCGGAGAGCCCCTGGCCATGCGGCAAGACGCGGTCCAGCAGCGCGGCTGGGCGATCGAATGCCGGATTTATGCCGAGGACCCAGCGCGGGACTTCTTTCCGTCCCCCGGGAAAATACAAATCTTACGCACGCCTGGGGGCTATGGCATCCGCGATGACAGCGGCGTCTATGAAGGCTGGGAGGTCCCGATCCATTACGATCCCATGATCTCCAAGCTGTGCACCTACGGTCGTACCCGAGACGAAGCCATCCAGCGCATGCTACGAGCGCTTCAAGAGTACACCGTCGAAGGGATTATCACCAATATTCCTTTTCACCGCTGGGCGCTGACCCATCCACGCTTTGTGTCAGGCGACTTGGACACGGGCTTCATTCCTCAGGAGTATGGGGGATTACCGGAAGAAGAAGACCACCTGCGGCATGAAATCATTCTGGCGGCGGCAGCCCTCGCGGCCCATCACAAGGACAAAGAACTCGCCAAATCGGTCTCCAGCCCGCAGGGAAGCCCTGGAAACGTCTCGGCCTGGCGCACTACCGGCTGGCGCGAAGGTATCCGTTAGCGAACACAGCGCACCGCCCAAGCAAGGACTGCATCTCTATGGCCTATAAAGCAATGCTCGGCGACCAGACCTATACCATCAGCGTCCACGAGTTGGACGAATACCAGTACAAGATCGTCATCGACGATGAAGAGCACATCATCGACGGCAGACGCCTGACCGGCCATATGTACTCGCTCATTGTTGAGAACAAGTCGTTTACCGTCGATGTGGCGGAAAAAGACGATGAGTATACCGTCGCCTATGAAGGCAAAAGCTTTCAGGTCGGGGTGCTCGATGAACGTAAGGCCCGTCGAGGCGGAGCCGGGGCGAGCCTTGGGGGAGCAGGCGAGAAAGATGTCTGTTCGATGATGCCGGGGAAGGTAGTTGAACTCTTGGTGCAGGCGGGCGAGGCCGTGGAAAAAGACCAGGGCGTCATCATCATCGAAGCGATGAAAATGGAAAATGAAATCCGCGCTCCCGTCGCCGGAACGGTCAAAGCCGTTCACGTCGAGGCGGGTCAGGCGGTTGAATCTGGAGAACTTCTCGTCGAACTTGAATAAGCGTTTCCTCGCTGAGTGGCTGATTGCAGAGCCACACGATTCGCCATTATGAGCGAAGCCTTTTCTCCCGTAGACACGCAGAAGCTTGCCCCCTTCTTCACCAATCTGACTGAACCCATCTTTGGCCTGAAACTCCCCCAGGAAGTCGCTGGCGCCCTCTTCTCTCGATACAGCCGGTCGTCCAAAAGCTTACGTCAAATTTTTCTGGATGAGTTTCTTGGCCAGGCGGACCTGCAAGGCAGCCTGTTTGGTGGCGGAGTCGCTCCAAGCGACGCTAGCCAGGCAATCCAAAAGGCACACGCATTCTATGACCGCGTCCTCGTCGGCTATGGTGACGACTCGGTGGCCCAACTTGGTGGCGCGCATATCGCGTGTGAGGGAATTTCAAACGTTGCCGCCAAAATTCTTGAAGACGCACGGATCGGTATCGCCCCGCTGGAGAAGTCGACCCGCTATGTCCGATTTGATACCCACGGTCCTGACGGCGACTATCTCTTCTATAAAGAACCGACGATCATGGACTCGGCGCATCGAGAGGCGTATCTCGGCTGCATGCGCCACTTGTTCGAGACCTATGCCGCCCAAATCGAGCCCATGATCGCCTTTGTGCGAGACAGTCTGCCCATCGACACCGTTGAGTGGAAACATCCCCAAACGGGCACCCCCCTCGCCTATACGGACGCCCAGAAGGATGAAACCCTCAGCAGATGGGCCGAGGGCGCGTATCGCTCGACCGTCAGAGCACACGCCTGCGACATCCTGCGGTCGTATCTCCCGGCGGCGACCCTGACGAACGTAGGCATCTTCGGTGTCGGCCAAGCGTTTGAACACCTGCTCAATAAGCTCTACTCGCTTGACCTGGCCGAGGCCCAGGCCATCGTCAAGCCGATGCACAAAGCCCTAGAAGCGCTCATTCCGTCTTTTGTCAAACGCGCCCAGCCCAATGAATACTGGGTGCAAACAGCGACAGATGCTCAGACATTGTCACAGACACTCCTGGACGGACAGACGGTTCAATCGGCCGAGCCGGTCAGTCTGGTCGATTACGACCGGGAGGCTGAGGAGCGTATCCTGGCGGCCATTCTCTACCCACATGTACGCTTGCCGCTCGGTCAGGTGCGCTCGCTGGTCAAAAAACTTCCGGCAGAACAACGGGCACAGGTCTTCGACGCCTACATCGGACAACGGCGGCATCGCCGCGACAAACCTGGTCGGGCGCTTGAGAATGCCTATTATACCTTTGATATCATTGGTAATTTGGGAATCTATCGAGATCTCCAACGGCATAGAATTCTCACCCAGGAGCGTCAGGATTTCACCACCGCGCACGGCTATGACACACCGCCTGAGATCAAGCAGGCCGGATTTCAGGTCCCGTTTACGGAGTGCATGGAACGGGCAGCCGCGGTATATGAGCAAATCCACGCGGATTTTCCGGCCGAGGCTCAATACGTCGTGCCGTTTGCCTATCGAGTCCGGTGGTATATGAAACTCAACCTGCGCGAGGCCATTCATATGGGTGAACTCCGCACCCTGCCGCAGGGCCACCCGGACTACCGCTGTATTGTCCAGGAGATGTGGCGGCTCATCGGCGAGGTCCACCCGACCCTCGCCCGGAGCGCTACCTTCCTCGATTGGCGGACCTATCGCCTAGGGCGCCTACAGTCTGAAATGCGGACCGAGTATAAGAAGTCTCGGCTTACCCCGGCCACTTGACCTGATGCTCTTGGGCCATGAAGTTGGTAATGAATTCTTGATCCAGGAATTTTGCGCCATCCGGCCACGAACCTTGGGTAAACTCTGTTGAATTGACCAGCGTATCCCACGCCGCCAAGTCTTCGACCCAGAGCTGGGCCACGCCGTCCCATTTCGGCTCGGCATAGCTATAAGCCGCGTTGATGGTATGACACTGCACATAGCGCTGGAGCCCCGGCAGTTCACACACGATCGGGCCGTGAACCTCAATCCAGTATTTCCGAAAGTCTTCAAGGTTCATCCCCGGCTTTCGTTTGAGCTGGAAAATACCCTTCACCTGCTGTGGGGTTTGCGGACCGTCCTTGATGACGTGGTCTTGTGTCACCAACCATTCCACCCGGTTCATATCAATGAAATTGGGTTCATCGACGAGCGCGCCGTTCACATATTCGGCACTCGTGCGCAAGGCATCCATCGCCGCTTGGTCCTCAATCCACGCTTCCGCCGCACCATCATAGGGAGAGTTCGTTCCCTCCAACGGAATACGGTGACTCTGCTCATACCGCCACGTCTGAGCGATACGCGCGGCAATCGGTCCGTGGGTGTCCTTCCAATAGCGATGAAACTCCTCATCACTCAAAGATGGCTTTTTGGTAATGAAATAGAGCAGGTGCAGCATGTTTTATCCTCCTTTTGGTCAATATGACCGTCCCTGTCTTGTATCCTTTTGGAGCGACCTGGACAAACGCTTTGACACTCGCGGGACGGGTGTCACCTCGCTTCCGTCGTGGGCAACTCCTCTTCCTGCTTATTAAACCACCGGAGGGCGCGCGATAAATACTGTAATCCCGAGATCGTGACGGTGACTCCGGCAAGAATCTCGCTTGTGTCCCGGAGTAGTGGAATCTGCCACTCGGCATTATGCAGGGCAACCAGGGCCATGCTGACTGTCAACAATTGAAAAAAAGTACTGGCTTTTCCAATGAGCGTCGGACGGACTTCGATGGCATGGCCCGTGACAAAAAACAGCACACTATAGCCAATCAGAATAATAACATCCCGCATGATCACCAGGACCGCAAGCCAGCGAGGAATATCACCTAAAAAGGCGAGAATGACAAAGGAACTCACCAAGAGCAATTTATCGGCCAGGGGGTCAATGAAGGCGCCGAGTGTCGTACGTGCGTCCAGCCAGCGAGCCAGCAACCCATCGAGAGAGTCGGTAATGCCCGCCAGAATAAAGACGATCAGCGCTTCGGTGTACCGTTCGTCCACCAGCAGGATCAAAAAGATCGGAATTGCCCCTATGCGTAATAGGGTAATGAGGTTGGGAAGATTGAGTACAGAGAACACCGGGAATGAGAAATCCCCTTCTTTAGTATCTAGACCTTCGCGCTCTGGTCGGTCTGTGCCAGACGTTTCTTGAGTTGGCCTGCCACTTTCGCCGACACCCGTGTTGCCACCTGCACGCAGGTCTCGGTATAGGTTTCTTCTATCACTGTTCCGCTGCGCCGCAACCAGGCCATCAGAGCCCCACTGCCAAGCGGCACCTCAACCTCGATCACCTCTTGATTGAGGCTGGACAGACGTGCGATTTCCTCTACTAGCGGGTCGATGCCTATCCCCTGCTTTGCAGAGATGCGAAACACCCTCTCCCTGCCATCCGCTCGTCCGTTCGTGGCATGCGCCAGGGAAGAGCCCCACCAGTCGTTCATATCGAGTTCGGTATCGGAGTGGGCCTTTTCATCCGCCGTCTGAGTCGGGTCGTCAATTTTGTTGAAAACGGTGATGGTCGGCGTATTCCTCACTCCCATGTCTTCGAGCACCCGTTCGGCAATGCTTTGCTGCTCGGCCCAACGCGGATGGGTCGCATCGATCACGTGCAGCAACACATCCGCCGTCCGTATCTCTTCCAGCGTTCCTTTGAACGCGTCCACGAGTTGGTGCGGAAGTTTATTGATAAGCCCGACCGTGTCAGTAACGAGCACGGATTGACTGTTGGGCAGATCGAGCCGGCGGCTCGTTGGGTCCAGCGTGGCAAACAGCTTGTCCTCGACAAAGACCTCGGCTTGGGTCAACCGATTCATCAAGGTCGATTTTCCCGCGTTGGTATAGCCGACTAGAGCGACACAGGGGAAGGGAACCCGGGCCCGTTCCTGCCGGTGCAGGGCGCGGGTGCGTTCGACCTCGCGCAGTTTACGGCGCAAGGTAGCGATACGCTCGCGAATGCGGCGCCGGTCCACCTCAAGCTGCGATTCGCCAGGCCCACGTGTCCCCACCCCGCCACCAAGGCGCGACAGGTGGGTCCATTGGCGCGTGAGGCGGGGACGCAGGTATTCAAGCTGAGCCAACTCAACCTGTAATTTCCCCGCCTGACTGCGGGCACGTTGGGCAAAGATATCAAGGATCAATTGGCTGCGGTCAATAACCTTGCAGCCCAACGCGCACTCTAAATTCCGCTGCTGGGCCGGAGACAAGCTCTCGTCAAAGATCACAACACCAGCCTGGAGCTCCACCCGGAGTTGCTTCGCTTCCTCAATTTTGCCGGCTCCGATAAACGAGGCGGGATGGACCCCTTGGCGCAGATACTGAATAGTCTGACCTGCGACCCCCAGACCGGCGGTCTCGCTCAGGCGGGCAAGTTCTTCGATCGACTCTTGCGCTGAGAAGAGCCCAACCCCTGCCTCTCCATTTGGTCCCCCAGAGTCGACGCCGACAAGAAAAGCGCGTTCCGGCGGTGGAGTGCCTTCAGATGTGTCTCGACGGCGGCGGCCAGCCACAGAAGATTATCCCCCTTTCTCTCCTGTGCGCCCGCTACTGAAACGAGGCGACACCGCGGTCAAACAACTGTTCGACGTCCGTCAGCATCTCCGCAGTCGGCGCAACCTTGAGTTGTTCCGGCAAGGAGATAATGGTCTCGGAATGGTCCGGATGGAGCACATGCAGGAACGTCCGACACTGGCCCTGATGCTTCGTCAGTACCGTCTTGAGTTCAACGATATCTTCCTTAGTCGTGCTGTCAGCTGGCACCTGGATATGGACCTGCTTGACCTCAGCTTTCGCTACAGAGTCGAGCGGCACGATCTCGCTGGTAATAATTTGATACCGGTCTTCATCGACATCGAGTGAGCCACTCACCAGTACCGGTTGCTCGGAATGAACTTCCGCTTCATGACGCCGATAGGCTTCTGGCCACATAATAACTTCGACCCCCCCGGCCTTATCCTCCAGAGTATAGGTCGCGTAGCGGTCTCCCTTTTTATTGTTCTTGAGTTTCAGCGACTGAACCACGCCGGCGAGACGGACTTTCTCCTGATGGCGGCGTCCCTTGAGGTCCGCCGTGGTCAGAGAAGTCACGCCGTGCAGTCGCCCGACATATTTATCCAGCGGATGGCCGGTAATAAAAAAGCCGAGCGTCTCGCGCTCCTTGTTCAGCTTCTCGATATCTGACCATTCTTCAGTCTGGGGCAACTCAGGCTGGGCCGGGTCCGCTCCGCCATTCACGAATAAGCCCATCTGGTTGGCATTGCTGTGACCACTCGCCTTGTGGGCGGCCCAGCGCATGACGTCTTCAAGGCCGGCCAGGAGTTGGGCGCGGGACGCATGAAACGAATCAAACGCCCCGCATTTAATCAAACTCTCCATCACCCGTTTATTCGCTTGCACACTCTGCACCCGAGTACAGAAGTCATGGACATCCGTAAAGGGTCCATCCTGACGGGCTTCCTGAATCACTTCAATCGCCTTCGACCCGACACCCTTCACGGCACCCAGACCAAAGCGAATAGTCTTGCCACGAACGGTAAAATCCTCACCACTTTCATTCACGTCGGGTGGAAGCACCGGGATATTATGCACCCGGCATTCTGCAATGTTTTTATACGTTTTATTGGTATCGCCCATTTCCAGGCTGGTGAGTGCCGCCATGAACTCTTGCGGGAAGTGAGTCTTCAAATACGCGGTTTGATAGGAAATCAGAGCATAGGAGGCCGCATGAGACTTATTAAATCCATACGCGGCAAAGGTCTCCATGGCGTCAAAAATTTCTCCGGCCAATTTATCCTTAATCTTATTCTCCGACGCACCTTTCAGAAATTTGGCCCGCTCCTCCTGCATGACTTCTTTTTTCTTTTTCCCCATGGCACGGCGCAAATTATCCGCATCGCTCAAGGAGTACCCGGCCAGGGTCTGGGCAATCTGCATGACCTGCTCTTGGTAAATCGTGACCCCGTAGGTTTCTTTGAGAACGGGTTCAAGCAAAGGGTGAGGATAGGACACCGCCTCTTTGCCATGTTTGCGCTTAATAAATTGTTCGGCCGCACCGCTGTCGAGCGGTCCGGGTCGAAACAGCGCAATCACGGCAAAGATGTCCTCAAAGCAACTCGGCTTGAGCTGTGTAATCAGCTTGCGAATGCCACTCCCCTCCATCTGGAAAACGCCGACCGTGTCTCCTCGGGTCAGCGAGCGATAGGTCGGCCGGTCGTCAATCGGAATCGTACCCAGATCAATAGCGGTGCCTCGACTCTTCTCAATCCGCCGCACTACGTCGTGAATCAGCGTCAACGTTTTGAGACCAAGAAAATCGAACTTGATCAGCCCAATGGTATCGACATCCGGGCCGGCATATTGGGTCAGGACATTCTTCTCTTTGTCAACATAGAGCGGCAGGTGCTTGACCAGAGGGGTCGGCGCAATCACAATCCCAGCCGCATGTTTCGAGGCGTGACGCAATAATCCTTCGAGTTTCAGTGAGTGCGTAAAGAGCTTTTGCTCACGCTCCCCACGCTCGCGCACCTCGCGCAGGCGAGGTTCCATATCCAACGCGGTCTCCAGCGGATGATCTTTGCCTTGTTTTGGTGCGGGATAGAGCTTGGCAATGCGGTCGGTTTCACCGTACGAGAACTCTAACGCGCGGCCCACGTCTTTAATCGCTTGTTTGCCCTTGAGGGTTCCGAACGTAATGATCTGCGCGACCTTGTCCTCGCCATATTTGTCCTTGATATAGCGGATGACCTCGTCCCGCCGCTCGTAGCAGAAGTCCACATCGATATCGGGCATACTCTTCCGGCCCGGATTCAGAAACCGTTCAAACAGCAACTGATAGCGGATGGGGTCAATGTCCGTAATCTTGAGCGCATAGGCAACAAGACTCCCCGCCGCCGACCCGCGGCCCGGACCAACTGGAATCCCCTGCGACCGGGCATAGCCAATGAAGTCGGCCACAATCAGGAAGTAGCCCGGAAAGCCCATTTCTCCAATGACTCTGAGTTCATAGTCCAGGCGGTCCCGATACGCCTGTTCTTTGGCGCTATTCCAGCCTTCGGCGGCGCGAAGGGGTTCGAGGCGTTCTTCCAAGCCCTCGCGGGCCGTCTGTTCCAAACAGTCCTCCAGCGTCCCACCGGACTGCACGTCATAGTTCGGGAAATAGAAATTACCGAAGGACAGTTCGAGGTTGCACCGGTCTGCGACTTCGACCGTATTGGCAACGGCGTCGGGGCAGTGGGAAAACTCGGCTACCATTTCCTGCGGGGTTTTGACATAGAGCTGGTCGGTCCCGAACCGCCAGCGATTCTCGTCGGACATCACCTTGGCACTCTGGACGCACAGCAGGACTTCGTGGGCTTCGGCATCCTCCGCTTTCAAGTAGTGACAGTCATTGGTGGCAACAAGGGGAAGCGAAATCTGTCGAGCCAATTCGATCAGGGCCGGGTTCACCTTTTCCTGTTCCGGCAGGTGATTCGCCTGAATCTCGACATAAAAACGCTCATTAAAAATCGACGCATATTCTTCGGCCGCGGCGCGGGCGCGTTTGCCATCGTCCCGCAGCATGGCTCTAGCCAATTCTCCACTCAGACAACCGGACAGCGCGATGAGGCCAGTGTTGAGTTCACGCAGCAGTTCGCGATCAACGCGGGGTTTGCGGTAGAAACCTTCGGTAAATCCGGCCGTCACCAGGCGGCAAAGATTCCGGTAGCCCTCCAGATTCATGGCCAACAGAATCAGATGAAAATTCCCGCCGTGCTCCAGGTCGTCCGCGCCCACGGGCTGTTTATCAAAGCGACTCTTGGGCGCGACATACATCTCGCAGCCAAGGATGGGCTTGATGCCGTGGCTGGCGGCGGTCTGATAAAAATCGATCGCGCCGAACATATTGCCATGGTCGGTCATGGCCACCGCCGACATCCCGTGCTCTGCCACCCGTGGCATCAGATGTGAGACCTTATTGGCCCCGTCAAGCAAGCTATATTGCGTATGCAAATGGAGATGTACAAACTCCTGCACTGCGTCCTCCCCTCATTCCCATTCAATGGTGGCCGGCGGTTTGGAAGAAATATCGTAGACGACCCGGTTGATGCCACGGACTTCGTTAATAATGCGATTGGATATCGTGCCCAGCAGTTCACCGGGCAGACGCGCCCAGTCCGCAGTCATGCCGTCCACACTCTCAACGGCCCGGATGGCCACCACATACTCATACGTCCGCGCATCACCCATGACGCCAACCGTCTTGACCGGCAATAACACGGCGAAGGCCTGCCAGACCCGGTCATAATAACCCGCGGCCCGGATTTCTTCGTCGACAATGGCGTCCGAGGCACGCAGCAGGTCCAGGAGTTCGGCCTGCACCGGACCGAGTATACGAATCGCCAAACCCGGCCCTGGAAAAGGCTGGCGTCCAACGATGTCCTCGGGAAGACCAAGCAGCCGGCCCAGCCCGCGTACCTCGTCCTTGAATAATTCTCGTAGCGGTTCTAACAAGCGGAGTTGCATCCGTTCCGGCAGACCGCCGACATTATGGTGGCTCTTAATGGTAGCCGCCGGCCCCTTAAAGGAAACGGATTCAATCACGTCAGGATACAGGGTTCCTTGGGCCAAGAATTCCACATCCGGCAGCGAAGCCGCTTCTTCTTCGAATACCTCAATAAAGACGTGGCCAATGATGCGCCGTTTGTGTTCTGGATCGTCGATCCCGGCGAGTCGCTCAAGAAACCGTGCAGCCGCGTTGACTGGTCGGATATTCAGTCCCAATTGGGAAAACACGCGCACGACACTGTCCGCCTCGCCCTGACGCAAGAGGCCATTGTCAACAAAAATACAAGTCAGACGGTCACCAATCGCCCGGTGGATCAAGAGGGCGACAACAGCTGAATCCACACCGCCGCTCAGACCACACACGACCTGTTTGTCTCCAACCTGGTCACGAATACGCCGGATTTCGCGTTCGATAAATCCTTCCATCGTCCAGTCCGCAGCACAGCCACAAATCCGAAAAAGGAAATTATGCAAGACGTCTTTCCCCCGCTCCGTATGCACAACTTCGGGGTGGAACTGAACACCGAAATACCGACCCGAATCGTCGCGGCAGGCGGCTATGGGTGAGTTGTCCGAATGGGCCAGAACCTGCCAGCCTGTTGGCAGGGCTTCCATTTTGTCACCATGGCTCATCCAGACCTGAGTCGCGGCCGTAGACGAGAAACCGGCGAACAGATCGGTCGTATCGTCAACCATCAGTTGGGCCGGACCGAACTCGCGCCGTTCCGCCTGGGCAACATGCCCACCAGCCAGGTGGTGCAGAACCCCCATGCCATAGCAGATCCCCAAAAACGGAACCGGAATGCCAAGAATTGAAGCGGCTAACCCCGGAGCGTCTGCATCGTACACGCTGGCAGGCCCACCCGACAGGACAATGCCTTCGGGGCGCATGGCCTGAATACGGTCCACAGAAATATTATACGGATGGATCTCGCAGTAGACCCGCGCTTCGCGAATGCGTCGGGCAATCAACTGCGTGTACTGACTGCCGAAGTCAAGAACCAGAATCATAACTGCCAATCACAGATGTTCGTCCGATTAGGCCTCTCCGTCCAGAGCCAGTACCCACTACTCCAACCGATAATTTGGCGCTTCTTTTGTGATAATCACGTCGTGGACGTGGTTTTCTCGCAACCCGGCCGGAGAGACACGGACAAACCGGACCTTGGTTCTGAGCTCCTCCAGATTGCGGCAGCCAGTATATCCCATACCGGCTTTCAGGCCACCAACCAACTGATCGACGACGACCGATAATGGACCCTTATACGGTACGCGGCCTTCAATCCCCTCGGGTACCAGCTTGCCTGCGCTTTCCTCCACGTCCTGAAAATACCGGTTCCGACTCCCTTCCCGCTCGCGCATGGCCTCAAGCGAGCCCATGCCTCGGTACTGTTTATACGAACGGCCTTGATACAGAATGGTTTCCCCCGGGCTTTCTTCCGTACCGGCAAAGAGGCTACCGATCATCACCGCCTGCGCACCGGCGGCTAGGGCCTTCACAATATCGCCGGAAAAACGAATCCCACCATCAGAAATCACCGGGACCCCGGCTCGTTCGGCAACCCGGACCGTGTTGACCACCGCCGTCAACTGCGGCACTCCAACACCCGAGACAACCCGCGTGGTACAGATGGACGCGGGTCCGATACCGACTTTAATGCCGTCCGCACCGGCCTCGATCAGCGCTTGCGCGCCCTCGGCAGTGGCGACATTGCCCGCCACGACCTCCAGGCCTCTGAAATTTCGTTTCAGAGATCTGAGCGTCTCAACAACGCTGGTCGTATGCCCATGAGCCGTATCAAGGACGACCACATCGGCACCCGCTGCAAGCACAGCTTCCGTCCGCGTCTCCCGGTCATCGCCCGTGCCAATAGCGGCCGCGACCCGAAGACGCCCGTACTCATCCTTGCACGCGTGTGGATGCTGGCTCGTTTTCTCAATATCTTTCACGGTGATGAGCCCCTTGAGATGCATGGCTCCATCGACAACCAGCAATTTTTCAATCCGATGCGTATGCAGAATTTCTTCCGCTTCTTCACGGCTGATTCCCGGCCAAGCAGTCACGAGATTGTCTTTGGTCATCACTTCTGAGACTAGGCGGTCGAGCCGTTTTTCAAAACGGAGATCACGGTTAGTTAAAATACCGACCAGTTTGTCATCCTTGATGACTGGTAGCCCAGATATATGAGAGCGGTCCATGATCTCCCGCGCTCGGGCGATGGTTGTGTCGGGAGTCACGGTGATGGGATTGATGATGACCCCGCTTTCATACTTTTTGACCTTGGCGACTTCTGCGGCCTGGTCTGGAATGCCCAGATTGCGATGGATCACTCCAATACCCCCTGCCTGAGCCATGGCAATAGCGGTCCGCGCCTCAGTCACCGTATCCATAGCTGCGCTCACCAACGGCGTATTCAGGCGAATCGTTCGCGTGACATAGGTCGAGACATCCGCGTCTTTGGGCAAAAAATCAGATTCACCAGGCAGGAGAAGAATATCGTCAAAGGTGAGACCTTCAGGGATTTCTACGGGCAGCATAGGCATATTCCTCGGCTCATGGTTACAAAAAAGCCCCTCTCATCCACGGATAAGACGGGCTCCATTTCTTGTCGTATCAGACAGGCGTCGCTGCCATGTCTCCCCTTATCAGACCCCTATCCCTTTCGCAAGCCGGAGTCTGGGGCACAATATATAGGGGTGACCGCGTATTTTCAAATTAGGCGATCTCTTTCATTTTCTGATAGGTCGCGTGGTCCATCCAGCCTGATACCTTACGCGGATTCGTTTCCACCTCAACGTCATCCAGGACTTGGGTCTGACAGGCCAAACGGTAGGACTTCCCCTCCCAGGCGACGTGCTTCTCTTCCCTGACACTCAGCGGGGAGAGCGCTCTATGGTCGTTCACTTTCACCCGACACGTCCCACAAAACCCTTTGCCTCGGCAATTGAGCAATTTTGCAGGAAACGGCATTCCGGTAAATGGATCGGAGCCAAAGAGTGGATAGAGATCCACCTTGTTTTCTAAGGCGACCTCACGCAGGTTCGCTCCTTTGGCCACTTCAATGGTCAATTCCTGCTTAATAAACGTTACTGACGGCATGCGCTTGCAGCCTCCTTCACCCTCGTGTTAGGCAGTTGTTTATCTGGTCTGACCACACAAATCCAGAGGTGGGGTATGTACGTTGATGTGAGTTGTAGAAAATGTGGACAGCAAAAACGGGTGGACATTGGCACTCCCCGCAACGAGGCCTTTGAAGACCATTTGCACTACTTGAAAGAACGCCTCACCCACCAACCCAGTTTTCAGTGTTTTGGCGGTCATTTTGAACTGTCCTCGCCGCTCCCCGACTTTTGGGATATTCACTGGGAGACGCTGGGGGAAGTCTAATCATTTCCCTATTATCGATACATTGATTGGACCGTATCTCGCATTACATTCGGAGCGCATATGGCACAGCAACCGGAACAAGGCGGAGAATTCTTCACTGAGACCACCGCGCCGCAGGCGTCACAGGAAGTTGAGCGGTGGCGTCAAGACCCTGACTATCCCCCTCCGTTTCGCATTATCCGCTGGCGTGTCATTGATGAAGTGTGGAACGGGCAAAGCGCCATCGATGCGGTTGTCCTGGTTGAAGTGGACAAACAGCACGATTTTGGCGCGGCGCAAGGGGTGGGCGGTGTCCATGCGCTGGATCAAGCCATCCGCCAAGTCCTGACGAAGCACTTCTCCTTTCTTGCCGGCGTGGAACTGGTTGAATTGTATACCCACCGTGGTGGTGCCGGGACCGCAGCGGAGGTTGTTTCCATCATGAAGTTCAGCGATGGCAGACGGCAGTGGAGCACTATGCGCCAATCACGCGACTTGCTCGAATCAGCCTGGCTCGCCCTTATTGATGGGTACGAGTGGATTATTGCTAAATCTCGTCAGAAAAAAATGTCACGATAAGAAAAGAGGAAGCGAGATGCCAAAAAGAAAAGCGCGCCTGGACTGGCAGTATCATCGCCCGAGTTGAGTGACCTGCAAAAAAGCGCAAGAGTTTCTTGCGCAGAAAGAGGTGACGGCCGCCAGCGTTGTGAATGCGCGCAAAGAGCAATTTGATCGTGCCCGGACCCTGGAATTGCTACAACCGCTCAGCGAAGTCGTTGCCGTTAAGGGCAAAAAGATTCTTCGTTTTTCTCTGCAAAAAGGCCAGCCACCACCTGACGTCTTACTTTCGGCCGTCCTTGGCCCTTCAGGCAACCTCCGTGCCCCGACCGTGCGTGCGGGAAAGAGACTGGTTGTGGGCTTTCATCCCGACGTCTATGGCGAGCTTTTTGGGTAGCCCGCTACCCATACCCACGGACACTAGAGCGTTTCACGATAGGCTCTCGCCATTCCGGGGGGCTCGCGTCATGCCGGACGTGATCCGGCATCCAGAGGCCGGGCGGCTACACAGCATCGTGATTTACTCTAGACGGGCACCTCCCCTTGACCCGGTGTTCTATAGCGGTCGTTTCAACGGCGTCTCCCACTGATTCATACAGGTGACTTCTTCAACTCTCATCCGGCGTACCGGGCCAAATTTGCCCATGGGGTAGCCAATCGGGAGGAGAGCGTAGGTCGAGATGTTATCCGGCAGATTGAGGACCAGTCTCAGTTCTTCCTCGTGCAGCGAACAGACCGTGGTGAGCGTGGCACCGAGCCCCAAGGCACGACAGGCCAGCAACATATTCTGCACCGCAGGATAAATGCTCGATCCTGACAGACGGGCGAGCTTGTCCGCTAATTGCGCTCCAGCCTCACCCGGCGGCATCGGCCGTTCTTTGAGACAGGCGAAAATAAGGACAGGTACTTCAGCCAGATTGTCGGCCAGATAGCTTGCAGCGTCCAATAATCTTCTGAATTTTCCCTCTTCCATATGACTCGGCCCTGGCCGACCATCATAGATGGTTCGCGCTTGTTCCCAGCCTTTTTGATAGATGTCTTGGACTTTCCGTTTGACTTCGGCGTCTTGCACCACGAGAAAGCGCCAGTGCTGGGTATTGCCACCACTGGGAGCCCGGATACCAGCGTCGAGGATTCGATAAATAATGTCGTCCGGGACCGGGTCGGTTTTCAGCCGACGCATACTCCGGGTCGAAAACATGATGTCGAACAATTCCGCTTCTGCTGCCATGAACCGCCTCCTTACTGATACCTTTATGGATGTGCGTTTTCCCCTGCATCCCCTTGTCGGAATCCCTCAGCACGGCTAGAGTGACCGGCCAGAATTTCATTGTCCACTACAAAAGCAAAGAGATGGAGAACGCAGATGCATTGTGCGTGTCCGCCCGCCCTGTGTCAAATGGAACACCGCAGTCTTCTCAGGCTGACACGATAAGGAGTACGTAGATTATGGATGGGCTTCGAAACCGGCAACAATCACATACAGGCAGAGGCCTACTCCTGGTGGTCGCCCTCATCCTGACCGGCTGTGGAGGTTCGGCGCCAAGCCTGACAGGAGAGGAGATTCAAGCCAGGAACCCAAAGCATACCTATGTAGAAATTGACGGTGTTGCGCTGCATTACCAGCAAACCGGCCTTGGCCGGCCGCTTATTTTCATCCACGGCCTGCTCGAAGATTACCGTATCTGGCGGCATGTCACCCCAGGGCTGACCTATGGCAATACGGTCTACGAACTGGACTTGATGGGTTTTGGACTGTCTGAGAAACCGCAAGATAAAACCTATGACCTGGATACTTATCTGGCGCAACTCACCGCGTATATTGAGAACTTTCACTTAGAAAACGTTATTCTTGCGGGGCATGACTTCGGTGCAGTCATCGCAGCAGCCTATGCCATCCAGAACCCGGCCAACGTCCATAAACTGATTCTGATGAGCGCCCCAATCTCGGCGCATGAAAGTCTGCCGCTCAACATACGCCTGCTCGGGGTTCCCCTGATTGGCAGCCTGCTGAGCGGAGACTGGTTTCTCAAGCGCATCCTTCAGGAGGGCGTGTTTGACAAGCAAGCCATGAGTGACGCCATGGTCAAACAGTATCTTGAGTCATTCGAAGATGATCCTGGGGCTCGCGCGGCTCTCCGTAAATTTCTCCGCGAATTTGATCTCGCCCGCGTCGTTGAGGAGGCTATTCTTCCCAATCTGAGCGCACTCAGCATGCCAACCTTGCTCCTCTGGGGTGGCCAAGATCAATTTACCTCCATGGATGTTGCGCGCGAGCTTGATGTGGCCATTCCAAGCGCGGACTTACAGGTCGTCACGCGTAGCGGACACTACATTCTTGAAGACCGGCCGGAAGATGTCCGACAGCAGATCAAGGAATGGATAGACAAAGACTAAAGAGAAGGCCTAGGGACCAATTGACAATGTGGACCTTACCAGTCTAGCTTGGGAAACAGATTCAGTATCCGATGAAGGAGTCAGACCATGAGCTACGAAGAGATTGAATTCAGCCGGCACTGCGATGCCATCCAAATTCCACAAGGCATCAAGATCACTATTCCCAAAGGCACGCCTGGCGTCATCACCCAGGCCCTGGGCGATACCTATACCCTCCAGCTTCCAACGCTGGGAGGTCTCTACCGCGTCTCCGATCAGGATGCAGACGCTATTGGAAAAGAAAGTAAGGGCCCAACTCCAGCAGTCGCCCCGGGTGCGAGCGGCCAGGTCACTGAGGATCAAGTCTGGACGCAACTCAAGAATGTCTACGACCCGGAAATCCCGGTGAATATCGTTGATCTCGGCCTGGTGTACGATCTCAGCGTGAAAGACCGGCCGGAAGGTGGGACCGACGTTGATGTCAAAATGACCCTAACCGCCCAGGGATGCGGCATGGGGCCGGCCATTGCCATGGACGCGCAGATGCGGATCGAGGGCATCCCTGGGGTGGAAGATGCGAATGTCGAAGTGGTGTGGGACCCCCCTTGGACACCGGCCATGATTTCACCAGAAGGTAAAGAAAAACTCGGTCTTGATTAATACCAACGGGGCGGTCAGGCCGGCTGCCCCGCCCGATCATCTGTTTTCCTCACTTTGAATGAAACGCCATCCGCCCGTTGTCGCAATACTACTCAATGCCGACGGCGATTCGAGTCGAATGCGCCCCCTAATATGGCATGAGCAGGCGCATCGTGCTTCTGGGTAGAAACCGACCTGCTTTTCTTCTTCAACGATTTATCCATTCACCCAAATAAAGCTCAATAGCGATATTGGGGTGAATGGGCGTAATAAAATTGTCGCTCTTCCCCTCATTATTTTATTGGAGATAAAAGTTCAGGGGTTGTGACTACTTTTCTTATGCCGTGAGCATGTTCCTCGTTAAATGGATTTTTCTTACACCACTCATGTAAAGAGTTAATATTTAATAGCTGACAGCTTTGACTAACATTCCAGGTAACTTGGAAAGGAGAACATGTTTGTTCACTATACTGTGGCCCTGTGGTGGAACCTAAAAACTCTAGAGCGTCACTACGATCAGGGAGCTGTGTAACTTGCTGAAATCCATTTTTAGCAGTAGTCGCTGTATAGCGAGCAAAACTGGGGGCTTTGGCGTCATTAACTAATAAAAATACCTTGGTCTCAACTCTGAGCTGTGGATTTGCACATGATTGTGAAGAACATGCCTGAAGGCCTTTTCCTGGTTTAACATCACAGCTTGAGTATACCCAGTGAACTTCTATGGTGTCCCCAGGCATAACATTTTGACAGAATTGATTAGATGCAGGGGCCTCTAGCTGTGAAGAGGTTAAGGATTGAGTTTCGTTACATTTCCACCCCCCAGCACCAGTTTTCTCCGCCGGGAGTGAAAAACCGGATGCTTTGTGTTCAGCATGTTTATGAAAGTGGATATTACACAAATTTAACTGCCTATGGTTGGGAGAAAGGTTAAATTTGACTGGGTTTTCGCCGTCTCTTTTGGTTAAATCCCGTGGTGTTTGTGGGCCAAAGTTTTGGCAAATTTCAGCATTTAACACGCCTGAGAATAGCACTGAAAAAATAGTTAATACGGATAGTCTATACATACAGGAACTCCTTTTTATGCCATGTCACCTGCTTCACGAATTTCAGCCTGGAGCCAACCTGGAAAATCACCTTTATCGTCCGATGAAAAGTTTTTGATGCGATAGAAAAACGGCGTACGTCGTTCGTTTGCTTTCTCAAAAGCCTCTGATGCCGGAGTAGAATTGATCAGCGACTTTCGGCTCGTTGCAGGAGAATTGGCAACACGCTGTAAGAACTTGCTGCGAGTTTTATACACTATTCGGCTCTTATGTATCCTGTTCTTTCCATTTGGGCTGAAAATCCTCCTTGCCCATGAGCTTTCGGTATGCCTCGAGCGGCTAGGCGGCTGCCCCGGCCCACATCCTAATTCAGACCACTCGCGCGACAGACGCCCGCTGCCGCAAGTTAGCCCAAGTTGGAGAGGTTGGAAACGATATAGACCAGAAAGGCCACAATAATGGAGGAGACCATGCCAAGGACGGTAAAGAACGTGCCTTTGGTAAGCATAGCATCTTTAACAGCAGAGAGTTCACCGCGCAGCTCTGCCATATCCGCTTCAACCCGAGTCAGGTGCTTTTCGATGTTCTCAGTCCGCTCGTCAATACGGCCCAGGGTGTATTCCCAGGATTTATCTTCGGCAGCAGCCATGTTCGGCACAATACGCAAAGCGGGGTGAGACCGCAACCACCAGGACGAAGAGGGAATGACAACCCCGCCGTCGTCCCTCCAATCTGAACGCTATTAGATTACGATCCATGAATTCGACCTGCGGCCATTGTGTACTTATCTTTTCATATACTGCTCAATGACGACGGCGATTCATACCGAATGCACCTCCTGATACAGCGTGATCAAGGGCATCTTTCTTAGGCCATAGTCGGTCGCGACATGGAGAGCAGAAGAAAGTTTTTCCTACATCTGACTTTGCATAAGATATCGGTCTGCGAGATCGTCGACAACGAAGACATTGACCACGTACATCTAGCCGTTCGGCCTTACTAATCTTTCTAGGCTTCTGCCTCCACGTCCCGACCGATAATATATCTGCCCGTAGCTTCTGATAACGAGCTTCGGGCGCTGATAACCGGTGGGGTGCATGTCGAGCTTTAGTTGAACAGGAGTTCCGGTCTTTCCACAGATCTTTCTCTCCACCTTTTGCCGCATGTATTTTCAACCAGTGGACTCGGCCAAATGAACGGACTTCTTCGAGAAGCCATACTGGTACGAAATCTTTTAGCTGTCGAAGTTCCGGCTTGGCAGCGATAACTGAGTGGTATTGTTGACGTAACCGTTTCTGCCAGGTTGCAATAGAATTGGCAAAACTCCGCAGAAACTTGCTGCGAGTTTTATACACTATTTGGCTCTTATGTATCCTGTTCTTTCCATTTGGGCTGAAAATCCTCCTTGCCCATAAGCTTTCGGTATGCCTCGGGCGGCGGACAGTCTGTGAGGGCTATCTGAAAGAAACTCCCGCCTCCGTCCGCTCGTAAGACATTGACCACAATCTCTTCACGCGGATTATACGTCTGCAGCAAGCGGATCGCGTCTTTTTTCTGTGCGGTTTGTGATAGCGCAACAATCCGCCCCTCGGGCAGATAGCCGAGTTGGGCTTCTCTCCGCGCAGTCCCCTCCTCTTTCGCTGCTGTCTCATCCGCAGCGTCATTCAGGTCTTGACTGGTCTCATTGGGCCACTGCCGGGCGTCCATGAGCACAAGGCCGCGGCCATAGCGCAGCAACCCGCTCCAGCTCAACGCTCCGAACTGCTGCCGGTTCTCCCAGATAAAACGTTCATAGGGGTCCTTGAGGTCTGGCAGATTACAGTCTGCCTCGTCGGAGGGGTCGCCTGTCAGTCTGCTGACAGCAGCTTGAGAATCGTCTTGTTCGCTCATACGGCGTCGGAGCCTTTACCGGGGAACCCGTCAGTCTTCAATAATGGCGCTCAACGACGTCCGCCAGCCGGACATGGCAAAACGTTGTTCCAGGCCATACTGCTTGATTTCGTCGAGGCCAGGCATGCGCGTGACCTTCCAGCCTTCGCATTTCGCCGAGCCGCAGGTACAGGGGTCCGTCATTGCGTCGAGCAGCGCAGCCGGCATATCCAGCCCTTTTGCCACACGGGCGACAAATTCTTCTTTTGGAATATGAGCCATACCGGGCCAGCGCTAGGCGTTTTTCTTCCCTTCTGAAACCGCAATCACGATAACGGCGATAATCACGCCAAGAGCCGCGCCAACCAGAATCGGACTGTCTGAAAAGAACTCGTACAGCGCGCCCATGGTGCTCCGCCTAGCCAGGATGCCCCTGCTGCAGTTCCGCCCGGACCAGCCAGGCGCCATCGGCAAGGGCCTCCATCTTTCCTCGCGCCGCGGCGCGCGAGCGCGGGATCATGCCACAGTCCGTACAGGGATAGAGATGCTCAGGTGCCACATACTGCAACGCCGTCCGAATACGCGCCGCGACCGTTTCACGCGTTTCCACCTCTTCGGTGCCGACGTCGATAACCCCAACCATCAAATCCTTTCCCCTAGCCTCAGCTAACACTGCCGGGTCGACGCCGGAGGCGGCACATTCGACTGAGATCATATCAATCGCACTGGTCCGCAACAGCGGCAGCGTGCGCGCATAATGGCCCCAGTCCGTGTTCTTGCTCTTCCACTCGACGACGGCAGGGATACCGTAGCCATAACAGATATGGACCGCGGTTTTTGCCTGCACCCCTTGCGTGCACTGTTCAAGTGTCCGGATGCCCCACTCTTCCACCGCATCAAGATAGATATTGAAACAGGGCTCGTCGAACTGCACGATATCACACCCGTTCTCTGCCAACTCACACGCCTCTTCATTCACCAGCCGCGCCAGTTCAGCCGCCAGCTTCCGGCGGTCCCCATAGTACTCATCCGCAACCGTATCCGCGATGGTCATCGGACCGGGCAGGGTGACTTTGACCGGCTTTGTCGTGTGCTGCTTCATAAACCGGAGCGCCTCAACCAACACCGACCGCGGACGACGCAACTGTTCAACCACCCGAGCAGCCCGGACTTTGATACCGTAACGGTTCCCCCGCGTTTCGATCTCAACCAAACGGCTGAAGTCCAACCCGGTCAGCCCTTCAACAAATCCCCAGATATAATGCCGCCGGCGCTGTTCGCCGTCGGTCACAATATTGAGGCCCGCCGCTTCCTGGTCGGCGAGCGCGAGCAGAGCGGCATCGTCCTGGCCCTCACGCAGCGTGTCGTCTTGCAGCTTCCACGAGACATACATGGCGTTCGGCGGAACGAGCCAGGTTGGACGGGGTAGGCTCCCGACAATCATGGTTTGCAGCATCTATAGTTCCTGTTCTCTGTACCAGCCGAGGGCCTTCATGACCGGCGCGTCAGAAAAAGAGAAGAGAAGCGCGTCTGCGGACGCCGATGTATTCTCATGCGCATGACTCGCCCAGGTTGGGACGGCAAACACATCACCCGGCCTCCATTCAAGGGTCCTGCCGTTGACGACCGTTTGCCCGGTCCCCTCAACCGCGAGATAGACCTTACTCACGCTTTGCCTGCGTGCCTGCGTTTTTTGTCCGGGTCGAAGGCGCTGCAGAAAACTCGCCATAGTCGCGAGCGACGGACCACCCGTCACCGGATTCACATATTCCAGCATGGTACCGTCAAACGGACTGTCAGCGTCCCTGCCAAGGTCCAGCAGCGCGGGCCGCGCCTCGCTCCACGCATATTTGAGCAACGGCGACTGCCCACCGCCCGCCCGTTGCCAGGTTGGCAAGAGTCCGCCACGTTTATAGCCGCGCGTGGAGTGCTCCTCCGGCTTGGTCAAGTCCTGCGATTCGGTTCGGCCGGGTTCAAAAAATGTTCCGGCCAGCATGCCGGCCAAGGGCAGGTCCAGCCCGTCGAGCCACACGACGGGCTCGGTGCCTTCACTGCCGTGCTCGTGCCACGTCCAGTTCGGCGTTAAGACAAAATCCCCCGGCTCCATAGGCAGCTTTTCACCATCGACGACTGTATAGGCCCCTTGTCCTTCCATAATGAAACGGAGCGCGTTGGGCGTGTGTCGGTGGGTTCGGGCGACTTCACCAGGCAGGATGAGTTGAATCCCGGCATACAGCGTGTGGGTTGTGGCAACTTGGCCCTCAAGCCCTGGGTTGAGCAGCATGAGTACCCGCCGTTCGGCTTCAGCCGCGGAGACGAGTTCGCCTGACCGAAGGAGCTGGGGACGCAGGTCTTTCCAGCGCCACAAATACGGCTTGACCGGCGTTTCCGGCGTGGGCGTAAGTTGTTTGCCGAGCACCTTCCACAACGGCCCGACATCGTATTGCGACAGGCCGGCCAGAAAGGTTTCCACTTCGTGCGATTGGGTTGGTTGCGCCACAGTGTTGTGCCCTGTTCTCAGCGCTGTCTTTTTAATCGGGCGCGGCGATCTCCTCGCACAGCATGACCTGATAATTCAGACCGGCGTATTTTTCATCAGGGCCGTGTACGGACCAGCGCTGTGTCCAGCCTTGGGCAAATTTCTGGAGTTCCTCATTCCCCCAGACTTTTTCCCAGGCCTCTAAATCGTCGATCTCAAGCAGGTCATAGTGCGTAAACTGCACCGTCCCAAGTTTTTCATCAAGCACTTTCCAATTCGCATAGCGCTTGACGCCCGGAACGCTGTTGAAAAACGGATTGTCCACGTCACGGAGCCACTGTTCGTACTCCGCATGATTGACGTGCTCTCCGAGGGTATAGGTCAGCAGCAGCATCGCCCGTCGTTTGGTCATTTCAAAAGCCTCGTATCAGGCCAGACCATACCGCACCCGGAAGCGTAGCGTCAATGAGGAAGGCACCCTCAGTATACTCTGCGCGGGACGAGCTATGCCGCCGGAGGCATGAGGGTGCTCACCCTGCTCTCGCGGAGTCGCTCAAAAATAAGTTGGGTCGCTCGGGAGCGGTTCAGGGTGTAGAAGTGAATGCCGGGCGCACCGGCCGCGAGCAGGGCTTCACATTGCTGCCACGCCCAGTCCACCCCAATCTCAAACACCGCGTCGGCATCTTCAGCGACCGGCTCCAGGCGTTCTTGCAACGCTAAGGGAATGGACGCCCCGCACATCCGGGTGAAGCGGACAATCTGACGGTAGTTCAGAATGGGCATGATGCCAGGAATAATGCGCTGCCGAATCCCCATCTGTCTCGCCCGCGCCACAAAATCAAAATAATCCTGTACGTCGAAAAATAACTGGGTGGTCACAAAGTCCGCCCCACAGTCCACCTTGGCCTTGAGATGCTGCAAGTCCTGAAGCGCATCCACACTTTCCGGGTGCGCTTCAGGATAACCCGCCACCCCAATGCAAAAGTCGCCGCTGCATCGGGCCAGGGCAACCAGCTCGGCGGCGTGCGCAAAACCGTCCGGGGCCGGGGTAAACGCGGTTTCTCCGCGGGGTGGGTCACCGCGCAGACACATGAGGTTCTCGACGCCACGGTCTTTCAACTCAACCAGAATGTCGCTGAGTTCCGCTTGACCGTGCCCCACACAGGTCAGATGAGCCATGCCGATGAGCCCCAGTTCGGCTTGGAAGCGACACACCAGATCGATCGTATTCTTTCGTGTCGAACCACCCGCGCCGTAGGTCACAGAGCAAAAGCTGGCTCCCAACTTCTGGAGTTCGCGGGCTCGGTCAAAAAGCGCATCGCAATCTTCTGCGGTCTTCGGGGGGAAAAACTCAAACGAAAACGTCTGCGGATGAGCATCAAAAAGGGTTCGGATTTTCATGTTCCACAAGCTATATTTTCTACCTTTAAGACAAAACTTTTAGTGAGGTATTTCCTATGCTACCAAGCAACCCGAAACGAGTCAAAACCGGTCTGCGTCAGGCGTTCTGCCGTTTCACCTTTACAAGCCGATCTGTCCCGGTATACGATTCAGCGCGTATACGGAAAGCAAAGGAGGATTTATGTACGCGCTGAAAGACCAGGCCTGTATCGTCGGCGTGGGCGAGACCGCTTATACCCGGGGGTCGGGGAAGACCGATCTCGCGCTGATGCTCGAAGCCTCAATGAACGCCCTGATCGATGCGGGTCTGAGTCCGCATGATATCGACGGCATTATTCCTCCCCCGCTGCCGTCAACCTCTGAACATTTTGCCGCTAACCTTGGAGTCGAAGATCTGCGCTATGCAGTCACGGTCCATATGGGCGGGGCCAGTCCGGTTACCTCGCTCCAAAGCGCGGCCATGGCGGTTGCCTGCGGGGTGGCGAAAAATATCCTCGTGCCGCTGGGCTGGAACGGCTACTCCACGATGCGCGTCCGCGACATGGGTAACAAGAGCAAAGGCAACGGCGGGGGGGGCAGCGGAGCCCCCGGTGCACTGGCCAACACGATTGGCGAATACTATCTGCCCTATGGGGCCAACGTGCCGGTGCAGTGGTACGCCTGGCTGGCCACCCGCCATAAAGAACTGTATGGCACCCCGGACGAGGCCATGGGCACCGTGGCGGTCACCTCGCGTAAACATGCCCAACTGAACGATAAAGCCTATATGCAGGGCCGTCCGCTTACCATGGAGGACTATTTGAACGCCCGCTGGGTCTCCAAACCCTTCCGATTGTTTGACTGTTGTCTGGAAACGGATGGAGCCGCCGCAGTGGTCGTGACCTCGCCGGAACGGGCTCGCGACCTCAAACATGACCCGGTGTATATTTCGGGGATTGCCGAGGGCCACCCCTACCCTGCGGATGATATTCCTGCCCGGCCTGACCCGTTTACGATCGGGCTCAGCTTTGCCACGCCAAATGCGCTGCAAATGGCCGACGTCGCCCTCAAAGACCTCGACTTTGTCGAAATATACGACTGCTTTACCTATGTCGTACTACTCCAGATGGAAGCGCTGGGGTTGTGCAAACGGGGTGAGGTTGGTGAGTACGCACGAGGGGACAGATTTGAGATTGACGGCGAACTGCCCTTGAATACCCATGGCGGCCTGCATTCCGAGGCTCATGTGTGGGGCATGAATCACATTGTAGAAGCCACCCATCAACTCCGTCATGAAGCCGGTGAGCGTCAGGTCAAAGACGCCCAGCTCGGTCTGGTCACGGGCTGGGGAGATTTTGGTGACGGCAGCCTGGCAATCATGCGCCGGTAACAGGAGAGAGGCCATCATGGCAGAAACACAGGAATATCGGCGTCCAGTGCCGAAAATGCGAGGCTTCGCGGCCGAGTTTTATGCGTATTGCAAACAGCACGAGCTGCGCTTTCAGCGTTGTACGAATTGCGGCACCTGGCGACATGTGCCACGCGATATGTGCGCCAGGTGCGGCTCGTTTGAGTGGGGGTGGGCACAGTCTTCGGGCAAAGGCAAACTCTTTTCCTGGACGACGGCCATGCAACCCATGTTGCCGCAGTTTGCCGACTTGGTGCCCTACAGCCCGGTGGTGGTGGAACTCGAAGAAGGCGTCCGGATGCTCAGTTGGCTGACCGATGTGGAAGACGCGGATTTACGGCTTGACCTGCCGCTTGAGGTTGTGTTTGACGATGTCACCCCAGAGGTGACCTTACCCAAATTCAGACGGACGGGTTGATCCCCCCCAACCACGAGCATGTCCCATGAACGATTTCCACGGCTATACCCTGCCCGAAGAACTCACCCTGCTGCAAGATCAAATTCGTCGTTTTATCCGCGAGGAAATTATCCCGGCTGAACAGGCCATTGATCCCGATGCAGCCGACCTGCCCGACGACGTCTATGCGCGTCTGTCAGCAAAAACCAAGGCTGCCGGCTTGTGGTGTCCCGGCGCTCCCAAGGAATACGGGGGCGGGGGTCTGAACACCTTTAGCATGTCCATCGCCCTGGAAGAGATGGCCCAGCACCGCATGGGCTTATACAATCCCGGCTGCGGAACGTTTGGACGTTATCCTCCCAACCCTATTTATGCCGGCACCCCGGAGCAGATTCAAAAATATGCCGTGCCCACGCTGAAAAACGGCCTGTACACTTTCTTTGCCATCACCGAGCCGAGCGGCGGCTCAGACCCGGCTGGGGCCATTCAAACCCGGGCCGTGCGTGATGGGGATGCGTGGGTGATTAACGGCTCAAAGATTTTCATCTCGCACGCCCATGAAGCCGAATGGGGGGTAGTCTTTGTCCGGACCGATCCGGAAAAAGGCCGCAAAGGCATTAGTTGCTTTATTATTGACAAAGGAACCCCTGGCTTTACCGCCCGCCCGTTCAGGACTATTCGGACCGTCTCGCTGCCCAACGAGGTCTCATTTGAAGATTGTCGGGTGCCGGCCGAAAATATGATCGGTGAAGAAGGCCAGGGGCTTTACCTCTGCTTTGACCTGCTGACCAAAGCGCGCTTTCCCTACTCAGCCGCAAACCTCGGGGTTGCCGTGGCGGCCCAGCGGATGGCGATTGACCACGCCAAGCAGCGGGAAACGTTTGGCGGACTCTTGAGCCAGCGCCAGGCGATTCAGTGGATGCTGGCCGATGCAGAGGTTGAACTGCGCGCAACGCGCCTGCTCATCTGGGACGGCGCCTGGAAGGCTGACCGCGGAGAAGATGCGCGCGTTGAAGCCTCGATAGCGAAACTGTATTCGAGCGAGGTCCTGGGCCGCGTGATCGACAACGCCGTACAGATTCATGGCGGCTATGGCGTATCAAAAGAGTTTCCGCTGGAACGCTGGTATCGTGAGGCCCGAGTCCGGCGTATTGGAGAAGGACCGTCCGAGGTCCACCGGATGGTGATTGCGCGAGCGTTATTGCGTTAGCACAGAACCTTGTTCGCACAGAGAAATCCCAAAGATATGCGCGCTACTCGGACGCGCCGCGCCGCGGTACCCGCAGACTCGTCCCCGTACCGGTCCCGCTCTTTATCCAGACTCGCCTTCACCCTGGCCGGCATCGCCCTGTGGGCCGTGGCCTTCGCATTTCCGCAGGGTGTCCAGGCACAAACTTCTCCGAAGACGCTCACACGCCTACTCCAACAACATCGGCTAGACCCCCAGGACGTTGGCTACCATCTGTTTCGTTTGACGGATGGTCGGGTTGTAGACACGTACGACGCGGACACGCCCCGTATCCCGGCTTCGACCACAAAGCTCATCACCGCCCTGGCCGCGTTTGAAATTCTCGGGGCCGACTATCGGTTTGAGACCCGCCTGCTCGTAACAGGGAAAGTCCAGGAGCCCACCCTGCACGGAGACCTGTATCTGGTCGGAGGTGGAGACCCAACCTTATCAACGAATGACCTCCAAGGCTTTGTTGACGCCCTGAAAGCTGTCGGCATGACCCGAGTAAAGGGGCGGTTTCTTTTTGATGAGGGCTTGCTCACAACGACTCAGGAAATTAATCCCAATCAGCCGGCTGCGGCCGCGTACAACCCGAGTGTGAGCGCCCTCTCGCTCAATTACAATCGTGTTCAGTTACGCTGGAGGGGAAGACCCGGGACCAGAAATTTTCAGACTTGGTTGCGGTCGCCAGCAGACGGCATTTTTCTTCCGGTTGCCGGCGTCAGTACTGGACTGATTCCTATAGGCATACACTCTCATGACTCCTTTATCCTTGATAGAGAAGGCGAGAACCGCTGGCTGCTCTCGCGTCAACTTCCGGCACGGGGCCTCAAAGAACTCCCGGTTAAGCGCACCCCAGGGAAGGTCGCGGCTTCTTTGTTTCGCACCTACTGCCTGCAACGCGGCATCACCCTGCCCCAGCCCCAGGCGGCATCAGCCCTGGTCAACGCGCGTCTCCTTCATACGCACTACAGCAAGCCCCTGCCGGAAATTCTGAGTGGGATGCTGCTCTACAGTAATAATCTGTCCGCAGAACTCATCGGTCTCGTCACTTCACGCCTGTTGGGAGACCGGCCGTTATCCATTGCAGACTCGGCAGCACTGTTGACAGACTGGTATCGCCGTCGTCTTCCGCACACAGACTGGACCGGATTTGTGAGTACGAACCATTCAGGCCTGAGCAGCAGGTCTCGCCACTCACCGCGCCATCTCACCGCAATACTCTATAATGGAGCGACACTCACATCCGGCCAAACCGGACACGGCGGGCTAGAGACACCCCCTCTTCTACTTGACCTCTTGCCTCATCCGGAGTGGAAGAAAGAGTGGACCGAACTCGGGAGAAAGGTCCGGGCCAAGTCAGGTACGATGAGCTATGCTGGTGGTCTGACCGGTGTACTGACAACACGCAAAGGACACCAATTGGGCTTCGCCCTCCTCCTGACAGACTTTGCCAGACGAGCGGCATTTGACGCGGCCCATAATGCCGAGAAAGTCCAAACACCCCCAGAAGCCCGGGCCTGGACTGAGCAGGCCAAAGCATTTGAGCGGGCTCTGCTCTCATATTGGAGACGAACCTATTGAAGGAAGATAGGGGTTAGGGAGTAGGGAGTGGGAAAGGAAAAGGGCAAATGGAGACACGATCGACTATTCAGTCAGTTGACTGGTTGACCATCTTGAATTGAAGACCAGTCTTTGCGTCCATGGCAACAGCACGTACAACTCGAAAAAAGTCTATAAAGTTATCTTTTTGAATGAAGGCAAGGTGTACGAAATCTACGCCAAAAACATCAGCCACGGTGGCTTATTCGGGTTCGTCGAAGTAGAGGGGCTGCTCTTTGGCGAGAAATCGACCCTCGTCATTGATCCATCGGAAGAAAGCTTGCAGCACGAATTCACCGGCGTGGAACGCCCCTATATTCCGTTGCCCTCGGTGGTCCGTATCGATGAAGTCGCAAAGCGCGGGGTCAGTAAAATCCGCCCCGCTCTGGCCTCGAACGGGAAAGTTACCCAACTTCCCACCCCGATGTACACGCCGCCAAAAGCAGAGACATAGGCGTTTATCTCTCCAGCCGCAGAGTCAGAGCTGGAGCGGGATCAGGAACAGCGCCACCAGATTAAATACGACCAGAAATCCGGCCAGGAGCAAACAATAGCCCATAATATCGCCGAAGCGCAGCCCGGCAACGGTGAGAATGGGAATCGCCCAGAACGGTTGCAACAGATTGGTCGTCATATCTCCATACGCATAGCTCAGGGTGACGGTTGGGATAGAGAGGCCCAAGGTCTGTCCTGCCGGGATGAGATAGGAGGCTTCAACGATCCATTTTGACCCGCCCGACGGCACGAAGTAGTTCAACACCCCGGAATACAGATACACAATCGAGGGAAAGGTGCGCGGCGAACTGGCGTCAAGGAAAAAGGCTGTCAGTACCTCACCTAGCGCGGTATACGACATCAGTCCAAAAATTCCCGCGTACAGCGGATATTGGATGACGATCCCCCAGGTGTTGCGAATCCCCTGTTCACAAGCGTGCAAAAAGGACTTGGGATACCAGTGCAGGAGAAGGCCCAAAGCCAGGAATACGAGGTTATAATTGTCAATCGTCCAGGTCTGGCCAAAACCTTTTTCGAGAATCTGAAGTCCGAAATAGAGCAGCATGGCACTACTGGCAATCAGAGACCAGCCGGGCCACCACTCCATTTTCTCTGCCGGGCGCGTCGTGTCCGGTTTCTGTATGGATGTGTTCAACGCTTCCAGGCGATCGGCCTGTTCCGCCGAGGCCGTCACCGCGTCCGCTGCTGGCGGGACGAGAATCGCTGCAACAAGAATACCCACCAGCCCGGCCACCAGCGCATACCATAAATTAAATCCGGCAAACATGGTCTGCGTGGTCGGAATGGTTTCCGACAAGACTCCGGCCTGGATGAGAAAATTATCCGGCGTGGCAATAATGAGCGGAGCCGAGCCGGATAGTCCAGTATGCCACACGGTTCCGACCCCGAGATAGGCACATGTGACAAGCAGGCGAAAGTCTACGCGTGGGTTAGCACGCACGATAAAAGGGAGAAACGCCGCCGAAATGACAAGACACAAGGCCCAGTTGAGCCAGGCGGTGATGGTCGAAAACGCAGCCATGAGGATGATAGCCTGGCGTGGCTTGTCAGGGTCGGGGCGCGAGGCGAGCCACACAAACATCCGCTTGAGCGGCGGGGATACGGCGCAGGCGTACGCCACAACCATCATGACGGTAAACTGCATAGTCAGGCTGAGCAGGGCCCACAAGCCATCCCCCCACGCAGTTAATGCCATTGCAGGAGAAGCGTCCCCGACCGTGAGGGCGAGGAGGGCCACCACCAGCGTCAACATGACGGCAATGACCCACGAGTCGGGTATCCAGCGCTCCGTCCAGCGCGTCAGGCTCATGCCCCAGCGGGCCAACCGTCCCATTATCAGACTCCGTTATGGCCTCTCGTTTGGCGGACTGTAAGCGCTCGTCCGCGGTTCTGATAGCCTTACTTCAATACTTTCAGGTCGCGCAACATCCCAAGGCTATTCGTCCAGCCTTTTGAAACTTTTACAAAGAGTTCCAGATACACCTGGCAGCCAAAAAATGCCTCCATACGCTGGCGCGCAGCTTGGCCGATTTTCTTGAGCCGGACTCCTTTTTGACCGATCACAATAGCCTTCTGGGATGGCCGCTCAACGTGAATGGTTGCGTAAATACGTAGTAGCGGCTTCTCGACGCCCTCTTCGAACTGCTCAACAATAACAGCCGTCCGATACGGAATTTCCTGCTGGGTATGGAAAAACAGCTGCTCCCGGACCATCTCCTGGGCGAGAACCCGCTCGCTCTGATCCGTAATATTATCATCCGGGTAGAGGGCCGGACCGGATGGGAGAACCGCCATCAGGGTGGACAGGAGTTCGGCCGTATTCTCCCCTTTGAGCGCGCTAATGGGGATCACATCACGCTCGGGCAGCAGGCGCCCTACCTGTTCAAGGAGCGGAATGAGCGCTCTTTTTAGGACAAGGTCAATCTTGTTCAGCCCGACCAGGACAGGAGTCTTGAGTTGGGTGAGCTGCTGGGAAATCTGGGCGTCGGCGGCGGTCAGCCCATGCGCCGCATCGATCAGGAAAAGCGTGACATCGGTTTCTTGCAGTGCACGCAAGGCAGTCCCAACCATGTGGCGGTTGAGCAGAGACTGCTGACCGCCATGAATCCCGGGTGTATCCACAAAAATGAGTTGGGCGTTGGACTGGGTTTTGATCCCGGTTATGCGCGTTCGTGTGGTTTGTGGCTTGGGCGAGACAATGGCGATCTGCGCCCCTATCAGCGTATTGAGCAGCGTTGATTTCCCGACATTGGGACGGCCGACAAGCGCAATAAAACCACACCGGTGGGTCAGGTCAGGCGAGGATGACATGGCACGTCAGGAGGGAGTCCTTGCCTCTGGTCCGAAGACGATCTTCAGGATGCGCCGTTTACCGACCTGGAGGACCACCTCTCCTTGCGCGGGAACCTGCAACTCCGCGTCACTGATCCGTTCACCATCGATTCTCACCCCACCCTGGTGGATGAGCCGGCGAGCTTCGCTCGTGGATTTCACCAAGTCCGGGGTCTTCAGCAAATGGCAAACCCACACGTGGGACTCTGTGCCAGACCAGGCGTACAGCGGTATCTCTTCTGGACGTTGCCCATGCTGAAAACGTCGAGAAAATTCTTCGGCCGCTCGCTCGGCCGCCGTGCCATCATGAAAACGAGTCACCAGCTCGGCCGCTAATTGTTTCTTGGCCTCCATCGGATGGATGTGTCCATCCGCCACCGCTTGAACATGGGCGGCATCAACAGCACTGAGCAGTTCGTAATAGCTCAGCATCAGTTCGTCAGAGATCGACATGATCTTGCCGTACATGTCGTCCGGCGGGTCGGTGATGCCGACCGCATTACCGAGCGATTTGCTCATCTTTTGCGTCCCATTAATGCCTTCGAGAATAGGCGTCGTCAGAATCACCTGTGGTTCCTGGCCGAAGCCGCGCTGCATCTCACGTCCAACCAGGAGATTGAAGCGTTGGTCTGTTCCGCCGAGTTCGACGTCAGCCCGAAGGGCAACGGAATCATAGCCTTGCATCAGCGGGTACAGAAACTCATGGACATGAATAGGCACCCCGGTTTTCAAACGTTTGGAAAAATCGTCCCGCTCAAGCAGCCGGGCTACTGTATAGTGGCCGCATAGTTTGACCATATCGGCGGGCGAAAGTGCATTGATCCATTCCGAATTAAAACGGAGTTCGGTTCGGTCCGGGTCAAGAACCTTGAAGACCTGCTGCGTGTAGGTCTCCGCATTTGCTTTGACCTGCTCTCGTGTCAAGGCTTTCCGCGTTTCGGAACGACCGGTGGGGTCCCCGATCAGAGCAGTAAAGTCACCGATTAAGAAGATGACCGTATGCCCTAACTCCTGAAACTGGCGGAGTTTATTCAGCACGACGGTATGACCGAGATGCAGGTCCGGAGCGGACGGGTCCGCGCCCCATTTCACCCGCAAGGGTTTTCCGCGTTCGAGCTTTTGCTTGAGTTCTTCCAGCGGAATAATATCCACGGCGCCACGTTCGATTTCCTTGAGTTGTGCTGCAACTGACAGGATCATAGCCTCGCTGACCTTTTACCGGGCGTATTCGGTGGAGCGCGATTCGCGGATGACGGTGACTTTAATCTGACCAGGATACGTCATCTCAGTCTCAATTTGCTTGGCAACCTCTCGGGCGATACTTGAGGCATCGCCGTCCGACACTGAGCCCGGGTTTACCATAATGCGTACTTCGCGTCCGGCTTGCACCGCAAACGACTTCTCCACGCCATTGAATGAACTGCTGATCCGCTCCAGATCTTCGAGCCGTTTGACATAGCTCTCCAGAACCTCTCGCCGCGCGCCCGGCCGAGCACCGGACAACGCATCCGCGGCATCAACAATAGGGGCCAGAACGGTTTCCGCCCGAACTTCCTCGTGGTGGGCAGCAATGGCGTTGACTATTTTTGCCGACTCACCGTATTTCCGGGCCACTTCTCCGCCAATGATCGCGTGCGAGCCTTCAATCTCATGTGAGACCGCTTTCCCGATATCGTGGAGCAGGCCGGAACGTTTGGCCTGCTTCTCGTTGAGCCCTAATTCGGCTGCGATAATACCGCAGATATACGCCGTTTCTATTGAGTGCATCAGGACATTCTGGCCATAGCTATATCGATACTTCAACATCCCAATCAGCTTGACGATCTCGGGATGGACCCCATGGATCCCAAGTTCAAGCACGGCGCGTTGACCAGCCTCACGGACCGAGTCTTCAACCTCACCCTCAGCTTTTTTTACCACCTCCTCAATACGGCCCGGATTAATACGTCCATCCGAGATCAGGCGCTCAAGCGCAACACGTGTAATTTCTCGTCGAATGGGACTATGGCTCGAAACCAACACCGTTTCCGGAGTATCATCAATAACCAGATCGACCCCAGTCGCAGCCTCAAAGGCCCGGATATTTCGTCCCTCACGGCCAATAATACGACCTTTCATATCGTCGCTGGGGAGATGAACAACCGACGCGGTCCGCTCGGAAACAAACTCGCCGGACAGGCGTTCAATCGCAATACTGATAATTTTTCGAGCCCGGCGGGTTGCCTCTTCTCGGGCTTCTTCTTCTACGGCCATAATCCGGCGTGAGGCGTCCTGACGGGCCTCCGCGGTCATCTGGTCAACCAGGACCTGCTTCGCCTCATCCCGACTCAGGCCGGCTATTTGTTCAAGTTTCTGGCGCGTTTGGTCTATTAAGCGATCGTACTCCTGCTCTTTTTTCTGCTGACTGTCTGCTTTGCTCTTGAGGCTCTGTTCGCGCCGATTCAAGCTGTCTTCCCGACCAGCCAGTGCCTCGGAGCGCTTCTCCAACGCGTCATCCCGTCCTTGGAGACGTCGCTCAACCTGTTGAATTTCTTTCCGTCTTTCGTTTATCTCCTTCTCTGCTTCGCCTTTCGCCTGCAAAATCGTGTCTTTAGCCTGAACTTGGGCTTCTCGTTTAATGACCGAGCCTTCTTTCTTTGCCTCATCAAGAACCTGTTGTGCAGCCTCCTCTGCACTGTGTACGGTTTCTTGGTTCCATTTTTGCCGCAGGAAGACGAGTCCGGCGGCGCCCGCTGCTCCTATCAGCAGTCCGAAGAAAAGTTCCATGATTACCCTCCTTACCACACTCAGGTCGAATAACCTCGCTGTGGTAGCTACTACCCCCTATACACATCCTCTTCGTAGATATCCTTTCTGATCGATACGTATGGACTCGGAGGCCGCGCGCAATAGAGAGCGGCTCCTGAAATACCAACCGGCACATGTCAGTTGTCACGATCTCCTTCCTTCTTCACCCAAGGGCGGAAGGAGCGCAAGAGGGGGGCGTGCAATAGAAGCCACTCGCCTTCAGGGTACGAGTGGTATGACTCTCTCTTCTCGGTCGAGAGTTGCAGACAACTAGCCGGCAGAGTGTGAGTTCAACGTATTGTCAGCCGTTGTTTCACTTGCGTGGCTTTCGGCTTTTTCCAAACGCTCAAGGAGTCGGCTTGAAATCAACTCAGCTTCCCGGATGAGCTGGGCTTCTTGCCGGCTCAATTCCTGCTGACCGGACTTAGCCAATTCGTCGGCAATACTCAACGCCGCCATAATCGCAACGCGAAAAGGGACCGTCACTTTTGCACTTTCCGCAATCTGGCGCATGCGCTGGTCAACAAAAGAAGCAATTTCTCGAACATATTGCTCATCATCCTCACTCGTCACCGTGAAGGTTTGTCCAAAAATATGCACTTCCATTAATCGCTTCATCGCCTAGCCCTCTTCCTCCCAGGCAATCTCTAAGTGGCTGAATTGAGTCAGGATTTTCTCCAAGCGGCTACGAATCTCGTTCCGCTCCGCTTCGTATTGCTGAATTCGCTTGAGCAAGAGTGCATATTCATGCTCTTGTTTATCAATACGAACCAGCAGTGCACTATTTGCACTCTGGACCTGCTCGTGGCGTTCTAAGAATCCACTCAGTTTCGCCTCAAGAAGTTTTAGGCTTTCCAGCGCCATTACCACCCTAGAATAAAGTAATAGTTTACCCTATTGCCTCTTAGACGTGGCGTCAAGAGAAATATTTATCCGGAGGCTGGTCGAAAAGTGCCGTAATAAAATCATCCGGGGAGAAGACTTCTAAATCTTCAAGCTGCTCTCCAAGTCCAATATACTGAATCGGGACTCCAAGCTGACTCCCGACGGCCAAGGCAACTCCGCCTTTTGCCGACCCGTCCATTTTCGACAAGATCACACCGGTAAGCGGGAAAGCCGCCTGAAAAGTCCGTGCCTGGCTGAGGGCATTCTGTCCAGTTCCGGCGTCCAAGACCAGCAAGACCTCATGCGGGGCCCCGGGAATCTCCCGCCCGATGACTCGGTGTATTTTTTTGAGTTCCTCCATAAGCGGCGCTTTGGTATGGAGCCGTCCAGCCGTATCAATAAGGACGACATCGACCGCACGTGCCACTGCAGCACGGACGCCGTCAAAGACCACGGCTGAGGGCGAGGCACCGTCCCGATGCTTAATGATATCAAGACCTAAGCGTTCGGCCCAGACTGAGAGTTGTTCAATGGCCGCTGCTCGAAAAGTGTCCCCGGCGACCAGCAGGACCGTTTTTCCTTCTTTTTTCAGCCGCGCTGCCAACTTCGCAATGGAGGTCGTCTTCCCCGCCCCATTGACACCGACAACAAGAACGACTCTTGGACGGGCGTCATCACTCCATTCAACGGGCTGGGCCTCCCTCTCAAGCAGGGACCGGAGCTCTACCTTGAGAGCAGAGCGGAGCGCCTCGTCCTGAGACGGTTTACCTGCCCGGGCCGTATGCGTACCTGCGCGGAGACGTTCTACAATCTGTAAGGAGGTTTCGACTCCAACATCGGCTTGGATAAGGACCTCCTCCAGGTCGGAGAAGAAAATTTCTTTCAACTGCCTGCCCTGCTCCGACGAGGCATCAAAGGGGCGACGCAAAAGGTCCCGTAATCGAGTGAGCCCACGTCGCCAGCGCGCGTCTTTCGTAATCGGGGCAGGAGTGTGTGGGTCTGCGGCTGAGGGAGAAGCAGAGGCCGTCTGCGCCTTCTTTTTTCGCTGCCAAAACCGGAGAGCCATCAGGACACACGCACGGACACCATGGTCGACACGCCCGGCTCCTGCATGGTAACACCGTACAGCGTATCCGCCACCTCCATAGTGCGCTTATTATGCGTAATCAAAACAATCTGCGTCGTCTCGCTCATTTCCCGTAATAACTGATTAAACCGCCCGACGTTGGCGTCGTCCAGCGGAGCATCGACCTCATCGAGAATACAGAACGGACTCGGCCGTATCAAAAACAGGGCAAATGTGAAACTCAGCGCAGCCAAGGCCTTCTCTCCTCCGGAAAGAAGCTGCATGGAGCGGAGGCGTTTGCCTGGGGGTTGGACCTCTAGTTCGACACCACTCTCAGACAAATCCGTTTCATTGGTCAGCGTAATATGTGCCTGACCACCGTCAACCAAACGCGCGTACACCTCACCAAACTTTGCGTTCACACGGTGGAAGGTTTCTCGAAAACGATCTCGCGACTCACGGTTTAACTTGTTGATTGTACTTTGTAAATCCTCAATTGAGCGCAGCAGGTCAGACTTCTGGGATTCAACAAAGGTAAAACGTTCCTGGACCTCATCAAGTTCAGCCGCAGCGTTCGGATTGACCTCACCAAGGCGGGCAAGCTTCTCCCGTAGTGCCTGACGGCGCGCTTCTCCCTCAGCCTGGTCAAGTTCCTGGTGACTATAGGCGGAAAGGACTTTTGTCAGCTTCACCTGATAGCGTTCCTGGACCGTCTCCTCAAGATGTTCTCGACTCACCCGCTTTTCAGCCAGTCTCACTTCAATCCGCGTTTTTTCCTCTTGCAGCTGAGTTGCTGCCTGTCGATTCTCTTCGACCAGCGTTTCATACTGCTGAGCCGTTGCCCGGAGTTGGACACACTCAGCGTCGCGACGGGCACGTTCTTCTTTCGCCGCATCAAGACAGGATAGCGTCTGTGTCACCTGCTCCTCTAACACAGCCTTTTCCAACAGGAGACGCTCTACCTCTTGCTTGTCCGCCCGGATATCAGCTTGGCCGACCTGTATCCGTTCTTCCAGTTCCTGGATCTGTCGGCTGAGTTGGTCCACCTGAGTCTGGAGGCCATCATAGCGTTCTCGATGCTTGGCAAGGCGGACACGCAGATCATCCATCTGCGTACGGTGCTGGTCACACGCGACCTTTGCTTCTTCCATCTCTGCTTGCCGAACGGCCAGCAGGTCTTCACGCTCTTGGCGTTGCGTCGTAATGGCGAGTTCCTGCGTGTGGGCCTGCTGCATGTCAGCTTGTAAAGACTGGCTTTCTTGCTCCAAGGCGTTCTGCTCGTAGCTCACCCCTTCTCTACGATCAAGTAAGCGGCGCAATTCACCTTCAAGCTGCCCAGCCTCGTGCTGAAGTGCTTCATTCTCTTGACCCAGTTGCTGGGTTTGCGCGTCAAGACTTCGCAACTCGCCTTCGAGTGCCTGTTGGCGTTGCTTCAGGGTTTGCCGCCGCTCGACCAGGTCGGTCACACGCTCAGCCTGTTGGGACAGTTCCTGCCGTAACCCTCGGGTTTCACGCCGCCGCTCAAGGAAGACTGCTTCCGCCACGCCACCACTTCCTCCGCTGACTCCGCCAAGAGCGGAAATGACCTCTCCCTGGGGCGTGACATAGGTCCGGGCGTCCTCGCTCTGGTTCCATAGCTCCAATCCAACCCGGAGGTTGGGGACGAGCACGACATCACCAAGTAGGGCTTCGACCATCTGCCTATAGTCGGACGGAATATCAACATGCCGGATGAGGGGCGACACCCCCTCTCCAACAGTCGCCCACATCGGCCCGTCGGCCTCGGTGGGACCTGGCATCTGTTTGTCACACTGGAGTTGAAGTGGAATGAAATGCCCATGCCCAGACTGCCTCTGGTTCAAATAGTCTACCGCAACGACACCGGCCTCGGTGTCTGTTACCACCATATACTCCAGCTTCTCCCGTAACACCGCGGCGACCGCCCGTTCATAGGCTTGCGGCACTTCTATCATTTGCGCCACGACCCCAAGGATGGCCGCAGGAAAGTCGCCGTCGGTCATGACCGACTGGACGCCTTGGTCATAACGGTCGTACTCCTGTTCGAGCTCTTCCAAGGTCGTCAAGCGCGCCCGCAATTCGGCTTGCCTGGCCCCCGCCTTAGAGAGTGCCGTATCAAGTTGTTCTCCAGTACGGATAGCCGCCCGTAGCTCTCCATTCTTTTCTTCGCGCTGCTGCTGTCCGTCTTGGACACGCTGGTGAAGAGCCGATGATTTTTCCTGAAGCATGGCAAGTGCCCGCTCCCGTTCTGCCCGGAGTTGGCCAACCTGCTTGGCTTCGTCAGCCAGGACCGCCAACCGCTGGGTGACCTCCTCAGTCCGCTTACGGGAGTAGGTCAGCGCGTTCTGGGCTTGCGATTCATGGGTGAGCAGATCAACAATTTCGGTCTTGAGTTCTTCAAGCTGAGACTCGTGCTGCAGGGCAGCGTCTTGCAGGTCGACAAGAGTGTGCTCTTGCGTCTGCAGGGAGTCTTCATCGTGTCGTATCTGCTGAGCCACCTCTGCCGCACTCGCCACGCGCTGAGAGAACTCTTGTTCCACCTGTGCTTTTTTCTCTGACACCAGACGAGAGTCATGCTCCGCGTTGGCGAGACGTTCTTGGACCTGTTCCTCCTGCTGTGCTCGGAAAGCCTGTTTCTGCTCGGCCTGTTGAAGCGTACTTTCCAGCGTGTGGATACGCTCCTCAAGCGCTCGGAGCGCGTCTTCCTCACGCGCAACCCGCTCTGCCGTGGACATCCGCTCTGCTTGGAGGGAGTGAGCCTTTTGGTTGAGTTGCTCTTCTTCTCGTCCGACCGCGGCCTGCCGGCTACTCAGGCTGTGGACCTCTGCTGTCAATACTTGGTAGGCACGACTCTGGAGCGTGAGCTCAATAGTTTTCAACTCGTCTTGGAGTACCCTATACTGTTCGGCCTTTTTTGCCTGACGGCGGAGGATGCCCAACTGACGCTCCATCTCATGCAGAAGATCAGAGACCCGAGACAAATTGTCTCGGGTTCGTTCGAGTTTGCGCTCCGCAGCCAAACGGCGACTGCGATACAAGCTCACCCCGGCAGCTTCTTCCACGAGTGCCCGGATATCCTGTGCTTTGGCGTTAATCAGCGCCTCGACACGACCTTGCTCAATAATGGAGTAGGCTTTCGTGCCCGCGCCGGTCCCAAGAAAGAATTCAACAATATCGCGTAAACGACAGGGGACTTTATTGAACAAATACTCAGAGTCTCCAGACCGAAAATAGCGCCGCGAGACCATGACTTCGGTCCAGTCCGGCCCGGTGCCATTCTCATGGGCGCCGTTATGACCATTCGTCCCGTTCACGGACAGGCCGGGAGGGGTCTCATTTTCCAAGAGGAGGGAGACATCGGCCATGCCGAGCGGTGCACTCCCGCCATTCCCGGCAAAGACCACATCACTCATCTCCTGGCCACGGAGATGTTTCGCGCTCTGCTCGCCTAAAACCCAGCGTAAGGCGTCTACGATGTTCGACTTCCCGCAGCCGTTTGGACCGACGACGGCAGTAATGCCTTTTGGAAAGGTGAGCGTCGTCTTATGCTTAAAAGATTTAAATCCGAGGAGTTCAAGCTGTTTGATCCGCATTTGCCCCACAACGCCTCCAAGTCCTCCCCGCCTCTTTCCTCATGCCGAGGATAGCACCGGCTATCGGGCTACTCACGCAAGAGAAAGGGCTCTGGGATCATACTGCTACTATATCTTGTGGCTACCAGAAAATCCAGCGGGAAGGAGAGAGAAGTACGTATAAAGACTACCGTTCCAGGAGCTCGGTATTCCAGTAGGCCGCATCGACTTCGTTAAGAAAAGGTAACCATTCCTGGTAGCGCTTGAAAGTAAAGGTCTCAAGCGTAAAAGGGGTCCACTCGGGTTGAACTGGCTTCTTGATCAACCGCATGCCTGCTTCTTCGGGCCGGCGGCCACCTTTCACCCGGTTACACCGCAAACAAGAGCAGACAATATTTGCCCAGGTCGAGAGACCGCCCTGTGAGCGGGGGATCACATGGTCGAGATTCAACTCGCTCCGCGAGAAACGCCGGCCACAGTACTGACACGTATTCTTATCCCGAGCAAAGACGTTGAACCGGCTGAACCGCACCTGGCGTCGGGGGACCCGATCATACGAAACGAGCAGAATAACGCGCGGCACCCGGATTGCGCGACCAATGAGACCAATGGTCTCATTGTGGACCGTTGCTGACAGTGCGCTCCAGCTCTCATAGTCAAACGTGCGATACTGTTGATCGACCGCTTTCGCAATGCCCTGATAGAGCAGGGAAAATGCCCGCCGGACCGATGTGATATGCACCGGGAAATAGGACCGGTTGAGAACGAGCACCTTGGTATTGAGAACGCTCATGTGCTCCTAACCCCTCAAGAAGAACAGGGTTTTCCGTTGACTGAGAATATCGGACCCGTATACCCAGCCCTGTTCTATGTGTCAAGGTTTCACCAGAATTTAACGCTCTGGCTTGACGCCACGTCCAGAGGGGTCGTCTTCTCCTTGCGGGGCTATCAGGATTTCCGGTATAAAGAGTTATGAAGAGAGGTATCTATTGAGTGCGGGGATGAGGAAGGAGACCGACCTCCGGCAGGCGTACGCCACTATTCTTCCGTTGGTTGAACAGCCTTCTCGCTATACAGGCGGCGAACTCGGGACCATCATCAAAGACTCTGCGGATATACGCCTGCACTTCGCGCTGGCCTTCCCCGAGGTCTACGAAATCGCGCAGTCCCACTTCGGCTTACAGGTTCTGTATAATTTACTCAATAATCGCCCCGATATTCAGGCGGAGCGCGTCTATGCGCCGTGGCTGGACATGGAGGAGCAGCTTCGCCAGCACCATTTGCCGCTCGTCTCCCTTGAAACCTACCGGCCGTTATCTGCCTTTGAGATTATTGGCTTCAGCCTCCAGTACGAACTGACCTATACCAATGTCCTGGCTATGCTGGACCTTGGCGGGCTTCCCCTGCTCTCGTGTGACCGCGGCGCGTCTCATCCGCTGGTTATTGCCGGCGGACCCTGTGCATTTCATCCAGAGCCCATCGCCGACTTTATCGACGCCTTCCTCCTCGGAGATGGCGAGGAGGCGATTTTTGATATCTGTGACACCTATTTAGCCTGGGGTGGAAAAGACCGGGAGTCTCTCCTCCAAGCGTTGCGCCACATTCCAGGTGTATACGTCCCTGCCTTTTTTACGCCGGAATATACCCCGAGCGGCACGTTGAGTAGCATCCGCCCCTGCTATGCAGGCCATGCGGTTGTTAAAAAACGAATCGTTGAAGACCTCAATACTGTTCCCCAGCTCACTACCCAGGTCGTGCCGAATGTGAACATCGTGCACGATCGTGTGGCCGCGGAAGTCATGCGCGGCTGCGTGCGCGGCTGCCGCTTCTGCCAGGCGGGGTATATCTATCGCCCCTTGCGGGAGCGCGACCCACGCGCCCTTCAGGAGCAGATAGACCAGTTGGTCAAAAAAAGCGGCTATGAAGAGGTTTCGCTGCTCAGTTTAAGTACCGGCGACTACAGCTGCGTGAACCCGCTCCTGCGGGCGATCATGAATCGTTTTTCAGACCTCAAAGTATCGGTCTCTCTGCCCTCAACGCGTGTAGACGCCCTCTCCCCCCATATCCTGGAGGAAATCCGTCGGGTACGAAAAACGGGCTTTACCCTTGCCCCCGAGGCCGGCTCCCAACGTCTGCGCGATGTGATCCAAAAAGAATATCAGGAAGAAGAACTGATTGAGGCCGCGCGTCTCTTATTTGGTCTGGGTTGGAAAAGCGTCAAATTATACTTCATGCTCGGCCAGCCAACCGAGACAGAAGAGGATCTGCTGGGTATTGTCGACCTGTGCCGGAAGGTCTCTGCGGCCGGCAAGCATCAGCGCCAGGTTACGGCCAGTGTTTCGACCTTTATCCCCAAACCGCATACGCCGTTTCAATGGGCCGCTCAGGTAGACCTGGAGGAAACTGAAGCCCGGCAGCAGCTCTTACGGCGCGAACTGCGACGCTACGGTATTCAATTCAAATGGCACGACGCGCGCCTGTCCTTCCTTGAGGGTGTTTTCGCCCGGGGCGATCGTCGCTTGGGAGGCCCGCTCCTGACCGCCTATCAACTCGGCTGTCGGTTTGACGGTTGGACAGAGCAATTCCGACTCGACCTGTGGCAGCAGGCCTTTCGTGCCCACCGTATCGAGCCCAATTTTCATCTCCGCCGTCGCCTGCTTGATGAGCCGCTTCCCTGGGATCATTTGGATAGTGGTGTCACCAAACAATGGCTCCAGCGAGATCTGGCAAAAGCACTCGAAGGTACCCTCACCCCCGACTGTAGCGTCGAACGCTGTTCGTATTGTGGGGCGTGTGACTTTAAGAGCGTCCGCAATGTCACCTATCATCTGAACGGCGCCAAAGGCGCTGACCATAGAGGACCGGAGGTCGATCCCTGGGCGCAAGCGACCCTACCCGCCCAGGATATGTGGGGCACCCGGCAATGGCAGATGATGCAGCAGAAGAAAGCCGAACAACAGCAGGTGAAGATCAAACGCTATAGTGGCGTATTGAATGAAGAGCAACTGAAAGCGCCCCCCCTCAGAGCACTGCCCACCACTCAATCCGAGGCGTCTAACCCTGCCGCTCAGCATCCAATTTCGGGCAACGCGGATGAATGGCTTGCCGGAGACCCCAATACCATTGCGGCGAGCCAAGGCAATCCGCAACGGGCCGTCGTCCGTTTTCGCCTGCAGTATAGCAAGCTCGGCATGGCCCGCTTTCTGGGTGCGAAAGAGGTTGCGACACTCTTTGCCCGCTCCTGTCGTCGGGCCGGCCTGCCCCTGGCCTACAGCCAAGGCTTTCATCCCTTGCCCCGTATGAGTTTTGGCCCGGCTCTTCCAGTCGGCGTGGAGAGCGAAGAGGAATTTCTTGATATCCTCCTGCACGAAGAGATGCCGGCAAAAGAGATACAGCAGCGCCTGAACGCCGAGCTGCCGAGCGGCTTTCAGCTCCAGCAGGTGCAGCCGATCGACCTGGACAGACCCAGCATCGCTGTGAGCATTGCCACCCAGCGCTACCAAGTTGCCCTCGACACGCTTCCCCCGGAAAAACGTGACCCGAGCTTCGTGCAGGGGCGGTTAGGTCAGTTTCATCAAGCACAGACCTTTCCCATCCGCAAACGGACCCGTCATCGGGAACGCACCCTTGACGCCAAACAGTTGGTCTCAACTATCTCTCTGGAAACACCGCGCACGCTCTCGGTCGACATCGCTATGACAAATGTGGGTACCCTTAAGCCCCATGAATTCATTAGTGCCCTCCTCACCTTGTCCCCACAAGAGGTGAAAATCTTACGGGTGACAAAAACCGTGACACAATTTCGCTCGGAGGTCTCTCCTCAGCAAGAACCCCAATACCATGAACCGCTTCCAACAACAGGCTAATACTCGTGCGCCAAAGAATCGTTATTAATTCGACCCACCAAGAGGCCCGTGTTGCCCTACTTGAAAACGAAGCGCTCGTAGAGATTCACATTGAGCGGGCTCAGCAGCGCAATATTGCGGGCAACATCTATCTCGGGCGCGTAAATCGCGTCCTCCCAGGCATGCAGGCCGCGTTCGTTGATATCGGGCTTGAAAAAGCAGGCTTCATCCATGTTTCGGATGTGTTTGGCGGCCCGTTACCTTCCGGTATGATTGATGACACCGACGCCCAGGACCCAGACGCAGACGATCTGCTGAGTGCGTTTGACCTGACCGACCCTGAGAGCGAGTTTGAAGAGGAAGAGGAGTCACCTTCGAGTGTCGAGCCCAGACCCACACGTGGTCGCCGCCGCTCCCGTTCCGAGCCGCGTATTCCACTCGAACAAAAACTGAAAGAGAATCAGGAAATTCTTGTCCAAGTCGCCAAAGAGCCGATCGGGACGAAAGGTCCCCGACTCACCGCCCATCTCTCTCTGCCTGGACGGCAGTTGGTGTACACACCGACGATAGGACATATTGGTGTGTCCCGGCGTATTGCGGACAGCAAAGAGCGCAGCCGGCTCAGAGAAGCGGTCGCCAGCCTGCGGCCGGCCGAGGGTGGCTTTATTGTCCGCACCGCCTGTGAGGGCCTGACCAAAAAAGAAATTCACGACGACATGAAATTCCTACTCAAACTCTGGGGTAGGATTACCAAAAAACGCGATCAGCACCCAGCCCCGACCCTCGTGCACGACGATATGGACGTCGTCCTGCGTATCATTCGCGATGTCTTCACGCCGGATATCAATGAGATCATTATCGATAATGCGAATGATTACGAACGCATTAATGAATTCATCGCGACCTTCATGCCGCGTTTAACCGGTCGCGTGAAGCTCCACGACAAACAGACCCCCATCTTCGAGCACTACAAAATTGAGCAGCAGATTACCAAAGCGCTCGACAGACGCGTCTCCCTCAAATCTGGTGGCCATATCGTGATTGACCATACAGAAGCGCTCACTGCAATTGACGTGAACACAGGCCGCTTTGTTGGGAAACGGACCCAAGAAGAGACCATGCTCCAGACCAACCTGGAAGCCGCCCAGGTCGTGGTCGAACAACTCCGCCTGCGCAATATTGGCGGTCTCATTATCGTTGACTTTATCGATATGGAGCGCGCGGCCAACCGCACCAAAGTCACCGAAGCCCTCCGCGCAGCCCTGAAGAAAGATAAAACTCGCAGCAATATGCGGAAGATCAGTGAACTCGGACTGGTTCAGATGACGCGTAAACGAACGCGGGAGAGCCTCCAGCAGCAACTTTGCGCCCCCTGCGAATATTGTGACGGGCGGGGTCATAGACAGTCGGTTCCCACTATTACCTACAATCTCATCCGCCAGTTGCACAAAGAAGTCAGGCTTCAGCCACACGCCCAAGCCGTCACGGTCTATGCCCATCCAGACGTTCTCGCTTTTTTATATGAAGAGGAAGAAGAATGGTTGGATGCCCTTGAGTCTCAACTCAATACGCGCTTCTTTTTTCGGACTGACTCCGACTTTCATATTGAACAGTATGAAATTGAGATCGCCGAAAAACGGCCAACACCCAAGGCAAAACCGAAGAAATCCCGTCCGAAGAAGAAGGCGACACCCAGAAAGCGACGCGCCGGAAAACGGGCCACCCAGACCGCTAAACAAGAGCAAAGCGCGGACGCAGTCTTGCTCTGATCCCGTTGTTGGATGTGCTGGGTGTGGCAAGTAGGGCAGCCCCTTACGTCAAGGTGACCCCACCATCAACAATAATATTCTGACCGGTCACAAAATCCGAAGCCGGGGACGCCAGGAACAGGGCCGCGCCGATCAGGTCGCGCGGCTCCCCCAAACGACGCAACGGGGTCTGACGCAGCATTTCTTTTTCGACCTCAGGCCGGGTAAGGTGCGGTGCCGTCATTCCGGTGCGAATATAGCCAGGACTGAAACAATTCACATACACGCCGTGTCTCGCCCACCGCATGGCCAGCACCCGGGTGAGCTGAATGACACCAGCCTTGGCGGTCGAATAGGTCAGCCCCGAGTTGACAACCAAACCCGAAATAGAGGCCGTATTCACAATTTTTCCGCCGCCATGGTCCATCATATAGCGACCCGCGGCCTGGCAACACAGGAACACGCCGGTCAAGTCAACGTTGAGTTCTTCCTGCCAATCGGCTTGGCTGATATCTTCCGGCTTCCCGAGTTTGAGGATGCCGGCATTATTAAAGGCAAAGTCCAGTCCGCCCAGTTCCTCTGTTGTGGTCTGAATCAGCTTTTCTACCTGGTCTTTTTGCGACACGTCTATAGCCAGGGAACGCGCCTCCCCATGCTGAGCGCGGATCTCTTCCGCCACTTTCCGGGCCGCCTCTTGATTGATATCGCTCACCACAACCGCCGCACCGGCCTCGGCCATCCCCAGGGCAATGGCACGCCCCAGCCCCGAGCCGCCACCGGTGACATACCCCCTCTTGCCGCTGACATCGAATATACTAGGTCCGCTCATGGCCTGTCCTTTTCTTGTCGTTTTTTCGGAGCCTGTTTGTATCGAGCTTCTCCAGCCAGAACAAGGCAAGTCGTCCGGTCCGGGCGCCCTTCGCCGTTGAAGAAGTCGTTTGAGTGTGGCATAAGCGCGGAACAGGTCAGGGGGAAGCGCTACGGATCGGATTCCCCCTATGTACAAGATAGGACCACCCGCATGATAACCCAGACTCAAAAATTGAGAGGCCTGGACCGCCGTGTCTGGCTGTCTCTGCTTCTTGTCTTCCCGCTCGTCTTTGTCCGTCCACTTCCGGCGGAGACCCAGGTCATCCCGGACATAGACTGGTCGGTGGTTGAAAAAGAGGCTGGCGAGTTGCTCAGTCAGGTCGTACAAATTGATACGTCCAACCCGCCGGGGAACGAGACGGCCGCGGCACAGTTCTGGCAGAACATCCTCACCCAGGAAGGCATTCAGGCCCAAGTCTACGAGTCGGAGCCGGGTCGAGGTATCGTCTATGGCCGGCTCAAAGGCAGCGGCAAGAAAAAGGCGCTCATCCTCCTGCATCATCTCGATGTGGTTCCCGCCGACCCGGCGGAATGGGCGTTCGACCCATTTGGCGGGGTTATCAAAGATGGCTACGTCCACGGCCGTGGCGCGATCGATTGTAAGGGCGTAGGGGTCGTCCAGTTTCTTACGCTGGCCTTACTCAAACGGAGTGGCCTGCGGTTTGAGCGTGATATTATTTTTCTCGGCACAGGGGATGAAGAGGTCGGTGGCAGAAAAGGTGCCGGCTGGTTTGTTGACACGCATTTCGACCGCATTGCTGACGCGGAGTTTCTTCTGACCGAAGGGGGCGGCATTCGACAGCGTGATGGTAAGCGCTCGTATCGCGTCTCAGTGGCGGAAAAGGCGCCGTGTTGGATCGAGCTCAAAGCGACAGGACCGGCAGGACATGGAGCGAGTCCGCAGCCTGAGACGGCGGTGACCCGTCTCGTGCGAGCCTTAGACAAAATTCGTCGCCATGAGACGGCCTTCAAGGTCGTGCCCGCGGTCCAGGCGTATTTCAGTGCCCTGGCAGACTCCGAGGATGCGGAAACGGCGCGACACTACCGGGCGCTTGAACAGGCCCTCCGGGACGAGGCGTTTCGCAAGCAATTTACAGCAACGCCGGGCTATAATGCCCTGGTGCGGAATACCATCTCCCTGACCGTTCTCAACGGCAGCCCGAACACCAACGTCGTTCCGGCCTCGGTGTTCGCCCACCTTGACTGCCGCCTCCTGCCGGGGGAAGACCCGCAACAATTCATCGCAGAGCTCAAACGGTTGGTGGATGATCCGAATATCCAGTTCTCAACTCTGTTAAACTTTTCCTCCGTTGCCTCGGACCCGGATACGCTCCTCTTCGAGGCGATCCGTTCCGTTGCCGCACGCAGAGACCCGCACGCTCCGGTCCTCCCCAGCGTCCTGGGCGGCTTCACCGACGCGCATTATTTCAGAGAAAAAGGCATTACCAGTTACGGCTTTTCAGGCTTGGCACTTGCAGCGGAAGATGCTCGCGGCGTACACGGCCTGAACGAGCGGGTGCCCCTGGCGGCCTTACGGGAGGCCGTGCGGGTGCTGCTTGAGGTCGTGCTGTCTATCGACGCTATTCCTGAAGGAGGGGAGGCGTATGGCGGTTAGTCAGGAACTATTGGCCATTCTGGTCTGTCCGGAAACCAAGCAGCCCGTGGCCTTGGCTCCGACCGAGCTGGTAGACACACTCAACGCCCATATTCAAAACGGCACCCTCAAAAACCGGGTGGGCGAGATTGTCTCCACGGCAATGGACACGGCCCTGGTCCGTGAAGACCAGCGCTATTGCTACCCCATTCGAGACGATATCCCGGTCATGTTGATTGACGAAGCCATCCCCCTGCCCCAACCCAGAGCATCGGACTAGGTTTGCCGGGACGTAGGGGCGACGCGTGCGTCGCCCCTACTGCAGTTCAGCCCATATTGCATCAGAACGTTGTCCGCAGGCCGACCGTCACAACCCGTCCGGGCTCGAACACTTCCCTGCCGGTAAACGGATTCTCTCGGGTGAGGTGCTCATTATAGTTTTTGTCGAACAGGTTCTCGACATGCAGCATGAGTTCGTGACGCCCGAACAGGCGCCAGCCAGCGCCGATATCGACGGTCACATGCCCCTGCGTCGCGTCTTCGCCGAACGCGGTGTCAATACGATGCTGACTCTGGGCGAGGCGGAGCATCGGGTTGAACCAGAGGCCCCAGTGCGGATGCTCATAGCGCAGCCCGAGCCGGCCCTCCAAAGGAGGAATTTCGGGCAGCGCCCGGTCGTCTTCCTCGTTTTCTCCATGCACATACGCAAAGGAGCCGTGCAGCGACAGGTTTTCGCGCAGCGCATAGCTCAGGCTCAGTTCCGCCCCCAACAATGTGGCGTGATCAAGATTACGAAACCCGCGCAAGTTGCACGGTCCGTGCGGACACTGGAATGTCCGGTCCAGAATGTATTGCAGCATATAGTCCTCAATCCGGTTGTAGAAGAGGGCCCCGTCCATAACCAATCGACCCCACCGGGCATGGATGCCCGTATCGACCTCAAAGCTCTCTTCCGGGTCAAGACCAGGGTTGCCGATATAAAAACCGCCAGGTCCAGGCCCCAACGCCAAATACCGCTCGGTCGCATCCGCGGTGCGCACGGCGCGGCCCACCCCGACAAACAGATTGAGCGAGGACACCGGCGAGTAGACCAGCCGGGCGTTGGCGCTCACATTCGCCTCAAAGGCGTCCACGTCATCGGCACCGTCGCCGTAATAGCTGTGGTACTGCATGCGCTCGGTCGAGCCCGGATTCGCACCGGCATCAACAAAATCGATCCGCGCGCCAACAATCAGCCGCCACTTCGGAGCCGGCAGATAGACGTACTCTCCAAAGATACCGCCGTCCATGATGTGCGTCTCCGGCCAAGCGTGGAAATAGCGGGTGGTGCCGGCCATGTCTCCACTGAGAAACGAGAGACGATTGGTGCCCTCGCGTTCGAGCCGGTACACGTCTCCGCCGAGAGACAGGCGGCCCCCAAAGCCCGGCAGGATGTTCGCCTGCACCCGTCCACCAAAGGTTCGGGCGTCCAATGGGAATATAATACGCCGGACCGGGTGTGCGTGTCCGCCATGCCCACCATGCCTATTATCCATCGTGTCGCCGTGGCCATCCCGCATACCGGGGCCGGAGCCTTTCTGCCCGCCTCCGCCTGCGCCACTCCCGGCCCGATAGGGCTTATGGTCATTGTTCATGCGATGGTGCACGTAGTTGTAGTAGCCGCTGAGTTGCAGGCTCTCCACAAACGGGAACGGCTTGCTGATGGTATAGGACACGGAGCCGAGATAGGCATCGTCTTCTTCCATGTGCAGCGGCAGTGCAGCGAAACGGGTATCCCGGTCGGATTCCCGGCTCATGGACAGGAGAAAACGATGATTATCATGCGGTTGCCACAGAAGGGTGCCGGATACCGACTGACTCTGAAATCCGGACTGAATCCGCTCGCCGTCACCCGAGTCATAGTCCTGATAATCGCGGTAGCTGCCGGCCAACCGGAACGCCAAGGCCGGCCCACCGGCACTGACCGACGCCTTGGTGGTAAACCCGTTGTAATTGCTGGCATAGGCCGCTCCAAGCGAACCATGCGCATCCCAGTGCGATGAAAGTTCCGGCTTCTTGGTGACCAAGTTGATGGTCCCGCCGATGCTACTCGGACCCCGCGTCACCGAGTACGGTCCCTTAATTACCTCGATGGCTTCCAACTCATCCACATCCAGCAGCGAGGTCGGCGGGTCCATACGAAACGGCCCTCCCCCCCATATCTTCGTGCCATTGGTCATGACACTCAGACGGTCTTCACGCAGCCCGCGAATAACCGGGTCAAGATTGATGCCGCCGCTCCGCTTGCCGGTCACGCCGGGGACCCTGTTTTTCAGGGCTTCAGCAACATCCTTGGCCTGATATTCCCGGACCTGTTCAGCCGTCACCACAGCGGTCGCCGCTCCGCTGACAGGGGTAATACGTTCGACTGAGACGAGCATGTCTTCCAGTTCAACCGCTTCCGGTTGTGCGAGTCCTTCTCTGGAGTCTGAAGTCGCTTCCTGGGTTTGCGCAAAGCTCGCCCGTTCTCCGATAGCTACAGACAAGCTCAGAGCAACCAGACTCCAGACGCATTTTCTCCAGATGCACGAGTACCGTTCTAACATTGTGTTGTTCTCCACTTTCAGTTGGCCGGGCGCGAGTCGTGCAGCACCTCAACCCGCTCGTATGGCAGCACTCTCGCCACGAAGAGCGGGCGGTCCTTTAACGCGCGCTGTCTGCTGAGACAGCGCAATTGATGATCACACGAACTGTGGAGAACGGGGCGGAGGCGTGGGGGGTGTAATAGCCAACTCGGCATAGCGGAGTGGCTGTGAAAACTGGAACCATCGTTGACTCTGAGGGCCAGGCAGTCCAGCGCTCCGCGTCAACACGAATCGGAGAGACTGCGCTGACACCCGTCCATCCGACCCGGCCGGATGGCAGGTTTGCAGAGCACACTGGAAGCTGGCCCGTGACTTCTGATGCGCATGCGGACAAGCCGGACTATGGGAGGAATGCGTGTGTATCTTCTTCCCGTATGAGATGGGACAGTGCTGTTTCGTCTGACAGCAGGCATGCTGGTCTGCAAAGAGGAGCAACTGGAGCCCCGGCCCGACTCGGCCCTGACCCATAAAGGCGAAGACGAGCAGTAGAACGAGCCAGCGGGTCATATAGAGCCGCTTCAATACAAATCCCCCAGTCCTTCCCTTTAGTATAAGACGCACTCCTCAGGAGCAAGACCCACCCTCGTTGGGTAGTGGGTCAGTTTGAAATTTATGCAGATTTAATGAGATGACGCAAGCAAAGCGTGGATAGCCGCTATGTTTCTGCCAAGGAGGTTCAGCAAGTAAATCAGAAGACCGATCCCACCAGCGGCAAATGCCAGTGCTATCTCAACGCGGAGCAGCCTTTTTCCTTGCCCCTCCACCGTTCTGAGAAGAGTTGCCACATTCGCTTCCGTTTTTCCGATTGACTTCTGGACTTCGAGCAGGGCAAGCAGGGTGAGGTTGGAATCAAGGCCCGCGCCTTCGCCAGAAAGAAGTTTCTTTATGTCCTCTAATGATTCGTTTTCCTCAGCCATTGCGCGCCTTCTTAATCCAATCTACTAAAGCGCCCTCAACATAGCCGTGCGTAGAATCTATGATCTCAACGACCATCCCTGCCACATCCCCATTATCGTCGATTCCCAATGTCTTACCGATTGCGGTTTCTATGGTGATACCGGGAGGGGCGACAAAGGCAATAGTGGGATTCGCCTTCATTAAGTAATGGTGGTCTGGCCACTCCTCTTGCAGTTTTGCCCAGACTTCATTCCGAGGGTGCGTGAGAATGACGGCGTAGATACTCATAGCAGCGAACTCATGCTCTCCCTTTTTCCTTATTCCTTACCCTATCTCTTCTGAACCTGTCAATCGAGACGGGTCGCCCACTCGGGGGGAGAAACGGGCGACATTTTTTCGTGGATGTCAAGAGGTTGAGATTTCAAACTGACCCACTACCCCTCGTTGGGACGGTCCCAGACTGACAAATGTATGGTATACTTTCGCATGAGTCGAAAGCGGACCTTCTCTAAACTACGGAATGCAAAAAAGGGGTAGCCTGAGAGGGACCTTACTTCCTTACCTCTTCTCCCTCTAATCCGACCGACGCTTCCGGGCAGGGCTCTTTGCGGAAGCTTTCTGTGAACGAGCGCTTCTTGAACCTGCCGTGGCTCGCTTGCGTGGCTGTGAACTGTCAAACGCATAGTCGTAATCGATACTCAGCGGGGCATGATCTGAAAAACGCTTTTCCCTGTAGATCGTGGTCTGCGTTGCCAGTTTGGCTAACCCCGGCGTGACCACCTGGTAATCGATCCGCCAGCCAACGTTTTTTGCCCAGGCCTGGCCGCGAAACGACCACCAGGTATATTCTTCCGCTTCCGGATTAACCCGTCGAAACGCATCCACAAGACCGACTTCGTCAAGCACCCGCGTCATCCAGTCGCGCTCTTCGGGCAGAAAGCCGGAGTTCTTCTGATTGCCACGCCAATTTTTTATATCCTTCCTGGTATGGGCGATATTCCAATCCCCACACAGCACGACATGGCGGCGGCTGGCGCGCAGCGCTTTCAGCTCCGGTAAGAGCTTGTCCATGAACTGATATTTCACACGCTGGCGCTCTTCGGAGCTCGAACCGGATGGCAGGTAGAGCGAAATCACCGCAAGCCGGCCAAAGTCCGCCCGCAGATAACGTCCTTCGCGGTCCGCGTCAGGCCAGCCCCAGCCAACCCGGACGCTATCCGGTTGCCGCCGGGCATAGATGCCCACGCCGGAATAACCCGGCTTTTCCGCGTAGTGAAACGTTCCGGTCAGGGTTCCGACTTCCTGATAGGTCGGGATGATATCTTTTTCCTGGGCTTTGAGTTCTTGGACACACACCACGTCGGCGCTTTGTTTTTCCAACCAGACAAAAAACCCTTTACTCGCCGCCGACCGAATGCCGTTCAGGTTACAGCTAATAATCCGCATCGCCGTGTTCCTCTCCACGCAGCTTGAGCGCTACCTTGCCCCACCGGCTATGAAGGGTCAACGGCCCGTTCTACCCTACGAGACGGCTTCCTTTAGCCGGGGTATAATACGGACCATCTCTCTTGTGAACCGGAGGAGGAAGGTATGACACAATTACACATTGAAGGCGAAGTCCGGTCGCCCCAAGCCTTTGGTTTTACCGAGCTGCGAGCGCTATCGGAGCAGATTGAGGACGTGAGCCGGCTTATTCCCGGTCGAGAAGGCAGCGCTGTCCGCCTCCAAGCGGTATTGGATCAGGTCGAGCCAAAAGCAACCGTTCGCTACATCACCCTGGAGTCCACCGACGGAAAATTCTCCGCCAGTGTGCCGTTGGAAGCCGTGCAGGAGGGCATTATCGCCTATCGTCTCAACGATACCGCCCTGCCGGAGAACAAAGGCGGGCCGTATCGTTTTTTTATTCCAAACGTTTCAGAGTGCCACGTGGGCGAGGTTGACGCCTGCGCCAATGTCAAATTTCTGGGCCGTATCTGCCTCAGCCACGAGAAAGGCCGGGATGTCCGCCCGACCAGTCCGCAGGCGCATGAGGAGCATCATCACAAGCCCGGCCACGAGCATCTGGCCTGAACGTCGGGGGCAGCGGCTGCCCCCTTCTCTTCCACAGACCCGGCGAAAGGCGATGCCTAACACGTAAAATTCAACTTCAAGCCCGGCCGCGGCCAGTCCATGGCCACCAGCTTACCCGTGCCCGACAGGGTGATATAGGCCGTCTTCAGGTCCGGTCCACCAAAGCAGATATTGGTCACCACCGGGTCGCCCGGCACGGGCACATGCTCGACCGACGAGCCATCTGGCGCAAACACGGTAATGCCGCCATTCAGGATGGTCGCCACACACACGTTGCCGTTGGCCTCAACCGCTAACGAATCCAGCAACTGATAGCCAGGCAAACCGGCCACCAAGACGCCACCACCCGGACCGGCCAAGAGCGGACCACCCGTCCCTTCCACGCGTTCCAACTCGCCCGGACCGGTGATGTTCCAGCCCCACACCCGGGCCTCAAAGGTCTGGGCCGCATACAAGGTCGCATCGCCAGGGGCCAGGCCGATACCGTTCGGTCCATGGATCGGATAGACGATTTCCTTGATGAGCGAACCGTCTGTCTTGGCGTAATAGAGGCCGCACACGTCGCGGTCGCGGTCGCGGATCTTACCGAAGTCGCTGAACCACATGCCGCCTTGGGCATCGAACACAATATCGTTCGGGCCGCACAGCTTATTACCGTCACACGCGGTATAGATCGTTTCCACCGCCCCGGTGTCGATATCGGCCCGTTGGATATAACCGTTGGTATAGCTTTCAGGGATACCGTGCGGCACGGTCAGCCCACCGGCTTCTATCCATTCAAAACCGCCGTTATTACACACGTAGATTTTGCCGTCCGGCCCGATTGCCGCGCCGTTCGGCCCGCCGCCGGTTTCGGCCACGACTTCCTTGGTGCCATCAGGCTTGACCCGCGTCAGCGTGCCGCGCTTGATCTCGGTCAGGATGACGCTGCCATCATCCATGGCAATCGGGCCTTCGGGAAATTCCAGGCCGGAGGTTATTTCACGTATTTCTGCCATATCTTCTCTCCTTTCATTTTTTCCTCCGGCTGTATGTAGCATGCTCCGGCAGGGAGTGTCAGGTGGTGTCGCCCCGGGGCATTGGTGGGTTGGAAGTTTTTCTTGCGCGGTCCGCGTGGCCCAAGTTTTGCAGCGCGTGTCTCCAGCAGATGTGGGCGAGGGGGCCTGCGCCGCTACCCGTTGAGAAAAAAGGGGAGGAGCCTAAGCTTTATGCGATACGGGCAGCCCTGCTCCTGTCCATCCGAGCATACCGCCGGACAGAACCAGGAGAGAAGAGAATCCGTTTTGCCCTAACAAGTCCGCCGCAAGGGTCTCCTGCCAGCTCTCAAACTCTCCATAGCTCACAAGGACGGCAGCGGCATGGCCATTTTTGGTGATCGTGACCTCTTCGTCAGTCGCCGCAACGTCAGCCACTAATTGACTCAGCTTTGCCTTTACTTCAGCTAACGGCGGCAGGATACGCATACAGACCTCCAGGAGTCTGAATTCAGACTCCTGGAGGTCAGGTCCGTAGGACTCGCAATCAAGACAGAACGGGCTGCGCACCTGAAAACGTTTATGAGTACTGCGATCCATCACGCCTTCTGAGCAGCTATCCACGCCCGAGCTACCGCCGCAATCAGCCGCAGGGCGTCACGGCTACCTGCCCCTTCGCCTTTTTCAAAATCGCCTTCGACCTGGCCCATCTGATTGGTGACGTGGGCAAAGCATACGACCGCCTTGTCTCGTGCCTGGGCGAAGGCGTACAGGGCGGCAGCTTCCATTTCAACAGCAAGAATCCCGCGCTGTTCCGCCTGCCGAATCGCTTCTTGTGTTTCTCGAAACGGAGCGTCGGTTGTCCAAGTTGCTCCACGATAGACTGGTGGGTCTGCGCCTGAGAGGGCACGGGTAAACAGGTCCAACAGGTCCGGCTTCAAGAATGAGAAATCAGACGGCGGCAGGTAGTGATAGCTCGTGCCTTCGTCGCGCAGAGCCTTTTCGACCAGAACGAAAAACGGCGGCTCTTCTTTTTGGACAATCTGCCCGGAGGACGTGACATGAATGAGCAACTGACAGCCGGAGGCAAATAATTCTTCCGCTACCAGCACGGCAAACGGTGCGCCCACCACATGGCGGATAATGCCGATCTCAAGCCCGTTGAGCGTAAACCGATGTAAGGTCGTGTGGTAACAGGCCCAAGTGTCGTGTTCTTGGGCTTCGCCCTGGTCCAGCAGGCTGGCGACAATATCCCCGTCCGGGTCAAGCACGCAGATACCGGGTACTTGGCCTTCCGGCAGGCCCATTTGACGCCGTGCTTCGCGCAGCAGATTTTCCGGGACAAATTGCGATGGCCGGCCGTAGGCTTTGTGTTGGAGCACAGGGAGGTATGGGCGGGTGTTGGCCATGTTCGCTGGAGGACGTCACCCGGCGTCCTAAAAGCGCTGCAACGCGAAGACGGCGGTGGTGGCGCGTAAGTTTTTGTAGCGCAGGCTCTTCAAACGCCGGCTTCGGGATAAATAGATCTCTTCCAGGATGCCGAAGCCCAGATGGTGACAAAAGTCGCAAAAGTCAGCCACGGTAAACGCCTGCCAGCGCGGCGCTTCGTACCAGCGTTCGGCTAGGTCAAAAACCTGCGGAATACGGCCGGCAACGAGCATTTCGATCCGACAGCGCCAAAAGCCCCAGTTCGGAAAGCTGACAATCGCGCGGCTGCCAACCCGGAGCATCTCACTCAGGATCATGGCCGGATCGTTCAGAAAGGGCAACGTCTGACTCAAAATCACCGAGTCAAAACTCGCATCCGGGTAATCGGCCAAGCCCTCTTCCAGGTTTCCCTGGCGTACGCTCAGCCCGCGCCGGACACAGGCCAGCATGCCCTCTTCGCTGCGTTCCACACCGCGCCCCGTCACCTGCTTGCTGCGCACCAGATATTCGAGCAGGGCCCCGTCCCCACAACCCAGGTCCAACACCCGCGACCCGGCCGGGACCATGTCGGCAATGGCGAGCAGGTCTGACCGCAACAGGACCGGACTCCCGCTCGACAGGGTCGGTCGCGGAGGCGCAGACGGTTCAGTCTCACCACTCATGCCGCGGCCTCGGTCTTTGACTGCTCCTTTGGTGAGGCGGCTGGCGGAAATGGGAGGGCCACCCGCTCCGATTGGACCAAACGCTCCAGAAAGCCGCTGAGCAGCTTGGTCATGGTTTCGACCTCAAGCAGAAACGCATCATGTCCCCATGAGCTCTGGACATCCAAATAGGTCACGTCCGCCCCGGCCGCGGTGAGCGCGCTGACCAACTCCTTACTGTGATAGCTCGGGTAGAGCCAATCGCTGGTAAAGCTCAGCACCAGGTAACGCAGGTCGGCCGAGTTGGCAAAGGCGGCTGCCACCGAGCCGGTCGCGGCGCTCAGATCGAAATAGTCCATCGCCTTGGTCACATACAGATAGCTGTTGGCGTCAAACCGACGCGTAAAATTATGGCCTTTGTATTTGAGGTAGCTCTCGACCTGGAACTCGGAACGAAACTCATAGCCGTACCGCACCTGGTCCTGGAGCCGACGCCCGAACTTCTGCTGCATGGACTCTTCGCTCAGATAGGTGATATGGCCAACCATGCGGGCGACCGCCAGACCGGCGTCAGGCTTGAGGCCAGCGTCGTAATAGTCCCCATTATTCCAGGCCGGATCGGCATAAATCGCCTGCCGTCCCACCTCGCTCAGGGCAATCAGCATGGGGCTGTGATGGGCGGTGGTCGCAATGGGAATGGCGGCTTTCAGCCGCTGCGGATAATGCGCTGCCCACTCAAGTGCCTGCATCCCGCCCATGGAGCCGCCAGCCACGCACAGCAGGCTGTCTATGCCCAGATGATCGATCAGCCGGACCTGAGCGCGCACCATGTCCCCGATGGTCACGACCGGAAAACGCATGCCGTACGGTTTGCCGGTCGCCGGGTCAGGGGCTGACGGTCCGGTCGAGCCGTAGCAGCCGCCCAGGACATTGCTGCAAATGATAAAGAATTTATTGGTATCAAAGGCTTTGCCCGGCCCAATACAGTCATCCCACCAGCCGGTTTTCGCCTCGTCCGGCTGGTGGTAGCCGGCCGCATGCGCACTGCCGCTCAGGGCATGCGTAATAAGAATCGCATTGGTCCGATCGGCGTTGAGTTGACCGTAGGTTTCATACGCCACGATCACCGGCCCCAGGGTGGCCCCACTGTCCAACTGAAGGGGCTCGTCCTCAGCAAAGGTCAACCGCTGGGGCTGAACGAGCCCGACTGAGCCATTCGTGCTCATGGTCTATCCTGTGACGCTCCTCAGAACCGACCCCGGCCTACCTAGTGGCAGCATGCAGGGCTTGTTCCAGGTCCCAGATAATGTCGTCAATATCTTCCAGGCCAACACTCAGCCGGACAAAATCCACTGTTGCACCAGCACTGATCAACTCATCTTCGTTGAGCTGACTGTGGGTCGTACTGGCCGGGTGAATCGCCAGACTCTTGGCATCACCGACATTGGCCACGTGGCTGTGCAGCTTGAGGCTATTGATGAACTTTTCACCCGCGGCTCGGCCACCCTTGATCTGAAAGCCCATGATCGAGCCGGATCCGAGCGGCAAATACTTCTTGGCCTTTTCATGGTCCGGGCTGTTGGCCAGTCCGGGAAAAGCGACGGCGCTCACGCCGGCATGCCCTTCCAGAAACTCGGCGACCTGCTGGGCGTTTGCGACGTGGCGTTCCATACGCAGGCTCAGCGTCTCGATCCCGAGCAGGGTCGTAAAGCTGTCAAACGGCGCCTGGCAGCCGCCCACGTCGCGCAGGATTTGCACGCGCGATTTGAGTATCATGGCCGGTGCTCCGAGGTCGGCGTATACCAGGCCGTGATACGACGGGTCCGGTTCGGTAAAATTCGGAAAGCGTCCGCTAGTCCAATCGAAATTGCCGCCATCCACAATCATGCCGCCGATGGCGGTGCCGTGACCGCTCAGAAACTTGGTCGTGCTGTGGGTGACAATATGCGCGCCCCACTCAAACGGCCGACACAGATAGGGCGTGGCAAACGTATTGTCGATCATCACTGGGATATTATACTCCTGGGAAATGGCCAATACTTCATCAAAAGGAAAGACGGTAATATCCGGGTTGCCCAAGGTTTCGCCATAGATAATTTTGGTGTTCGGCTGGATGGCTTTTTCAAATTCTTCCGGCTTGGTCGGGTCCACAAAGGTCGAGGTAATGCCCATGCGCGGGAAGGTATGCGCGAACTGATTAAACGTGCCGCCGTACAGCCGACTGCTGGTCACAATATGGTCGCCCTGGCCACACAGCGCCATGATGGCCATCATCTGCGCGGCGTGCCCGCTGCTGGCCGCCAGCGCCCCCACCCCGCCCTCAAGCGCGGCGACCCGCTGCTCCAGCACATCATTGGTCGGGTTCATGATACGCGTGTAGATATTGCCGGGTTCGCTCAGCGCGAACAGATTAGCCGCGTGCTCGGTGTTCTTAAACTGATAACTCGTGGTGTGGTAAATCGGAACGGCTCGGCTGCCCGTGGTTGGGTCGGGGCTTTGTCCTGCGTGCAACTGACGCGTATTAAAGCCGTATTTGCGTTCGTTGGTATCGTCTACGCCCATGCGATTCTCCTCTTCCTTTCGTGGCTCCCACAGTCTTAGCCGATTCCGGCGCATAGGGCTATAACACGGCTTCCTCTTCTCCCTGTCCCCTCTTGGGAGAGGATGATGCGCGGCTCGGTCGGGCCTTATTGTCTGCACCAGTCTGGCTGGCTATGATGCCGTTGCGCCAACGACATCCGTCAAAGGAGTACATATTATGGCAGGACAATTCTGTGTCTCGCTGACCCACTCAAAGGATAATACCGACAAGGCAACCGTCGCTTTTGTGATTGCCAACGCCGCGGTCGGCTCGGACCAGGACACCCTGGTCTTCTTGAGCACCGAGGGCGTGCGGCTGGCCGTCAACGGCTATGCCGACGATATTCATGAGGACGGCTTTGCTCCGCTCAAGGAACTGATGACCAATTTTGCCGAAGCCGGCGGCACGATGTATGTGTGTTCGCCCTGCTTTAAGAAACGCGGCCTGGACGAGAACAATCTTGTACCGGGGGCCAAGATTGTTGGTGGGGCCAAGCTGGTCGAGTTCCTGGCCGGTGGGACACCGAGCGTGTCGTATTAGGAAAGGCCCTCTCCCAGAGGGAGAGGGAAGCGGAGCACGGGAATAGGCAGGCATGGATTCCGATACGCAGACACACCCGTATAAGCCGGCAGATAGTTTTGACGGTGGAGACCTCGACTGTGGCAATGGCCTGTTGCTGCTGATCCGCAAGCATATTGATCCCCTTGCCCCAGGCCAACTGCTCGAAATCCTGTCCACTGAAACCTCGGTCGTTGAAGACCTGCCGGCCTGGTGCCGTCTGACCGGAAACGATCTGGTCTCCCATATCAGCCGGGGCAAGCAGAACAGCTTTCTGGTCTCAAAGGGTTCGGCTCCAGACCTCCGCCCCACGGAACCCAAGGCAGCGACCCCCTTAAAAAAGAAAAAAACGACGAAACATCGTTCAGCGCGCGAAAAGGAATACGCACCGATTACCCAGCCCATCGCCGAGGTCGGGATTCCCGACCACCTTCCACAGCCTGCTCCGGCTCCGAGCATTGCTCCTCTGTCCGTCATGGGCGTCGGCAGTTGGCCGCGACCGCCCTGGCTGTTGCGCGCCCTCAACGATCATCTCGAAGGCCGCATGTCGGCTGAAGAGTTTGACCAGACCGCGGATGATGCCGTGCGACTGGCGGTGGCCGCTCAGCAACGGGCCGGCGTCGATGTGCTCACCGACGGCGAGCAGCGCCGGGATAACTACGCCAGCTTCGTCGGTGGGCTGCTCGACAACTGTCAGTTGATTCCTATTACCGACCTGCTGCCGTATGTCGATGATCCCGAAGAGTTCGAGCGTGAGTTGCGTGCTTTGGACGTCCCGGCCGGCAAGGTGCGCCATCCGGCCGTTTTTGGGCCGCTGGGCCGAAGCCGCTCGCTGACCGTTCACGAGGCAACTTTTCTTGCCAGCCTGACCGACCGTCCGCTCAAGGTCGCCCTGCCCGGCCCCTATCTGCTGACCCGCACAATGTGGATGGAGTGCATCTCCGACCGGGCCTACGACACGCGGGAGGAACTCGCCATAGATGTCGTTCGGGTCTTGCGCGAGGAACTCCACTCTTTGCTCGCCGCCGGCGCCTCGCTGGTTCAACTGGACGAACCGGTCTTGACCGAGGTCGTCTTCAGCGGCACCTCAAACAATCGCACGTTTATGTGCGGTGCGCTGGGAGAGAAGCGTGAGGCTGCTGAGGAATTGGCCTTTGCCGAATCGCTCATTAACCGGACGGTCGCCGACCTGCCCCAAGAACGCCTGGCGCTGCATATCTGTCGCGGCAACTGGACGCCAGATGAAAGCGTGGCCCTGGCCGGCGACTATGAGCCCCTCCTGCCTCTTTTGAAAAACGTCAAGGTTGGTTCGCTCTTGCTTGAGTTCTGCACGCCTCGGGCTGGAGATGAGGCCGTGCTGCGCGGTCTGCCGGACGACCGGCGCATCGGTATCGGGGTTGTGAATCAGAAGACGCAAAGCCTTGAGACAGTAGACAAGATTGTCGCAAAGGCGGAGAGAGCCATTCGTCTTTTTGGGGCCGAGCGGCTCTTGCTGACACCCGACTGCGGCTTTGCCACGTTTGCGGATAACCCCATCGCCTCAGCCACGCTTGCCGAACAAAAACTGGCAGCCATCAACCAGGCCGCGACCCTTCTTCGCGACCGGCATGGCTTATAGGTCATTATTACCGGTCAGCTCCGCCCGGAAGAACGCCGGACAGTCCTACACACGCCAGCTTGAGCCATCTCTCAATTCTGGCTCCTCGCCTATCCGGTCCGGTATGCAGCAATACTCTTACAATCTAGTTGCAAATACATTGAATACTTGATATTGGAGCCCATCTATAAGGGCGGAGAAAAACTCCCTTGTGAGAAAAGGACATCAAAATCATGCGCTACAAGAGTATATCCCTACGAGGGTTCACCATCTGGAGTGTCTCTTTCCTCTTGCTGTTCATCTGGGCACTACCGGCTCTTGCCCGAAACGATGGACAGCTTATCGTCGCCGACCCTACGGCAGAGAAGCTCTACGTGTATGAACTCCCGGCACTCACCCTGCAAGCGGAGTTCGATAACATACGTATGGCTCCACAGGCGGGCTTTCTTCCCCTCAAAGGAGAACGGCTCATCTTTATCAATGAAGAAGCCGCCCCACATGACGAGCACGACCACCAGGATGAAGCCGGCCACGCTGACACCCACAGCGAAGCCAGTACGAGCGGCGAAATGATCATACTCAAGATGAATCTCAGAGGGGAACCAGCCATCATTGGCCGCGCAGTCGTGAACTGGACAGGCGGGGCCGGCCAAATAGCTGTGCATCCAAAAATGGAATTTGCTGCGGTTGCTTCGGGCACAGTACACACTGAGGACGGAGACCATGAGGGTCACGGTGACCATGACGAGGGTGAGCATGACGACCATGACGAGGATGAGCATGGACATGAGGATGATCACAACGAGGGAGAGGACGGTGGCCATGACGAGGATGAGCATGGCGACCACGGTGACCACGATGAGCACGGTGACCACGATGAGCACGGTGACCATGAGGACCATGACGAAGGGGAGCATGGCGACCACGACGAGGAGAGCGCTCAAGAAGGGGCTGTCTCCGTGGTCGACTTACGCTGGTGGACCTCTTCGTCCTACAGCACCATTGTGACCAACCCTATTGAGAGTGAAGTGCCTGGCATAGCAATCGCCAGAAGCCCCGACATGCTTTTACAGCGCCTCGGAAGCGAGCTGCCTTTTGCGTATAGCGCTCAGGCTCATGAGCACGAGCACGAGGGTGAGGAAGAGCACGAAGGCGAGGAAGAGCACGAGCACGAGGGTGAGGAAGAGCACGAAGGCGAGGAAGAGCACGAGGGTGAGGAAGAGCACGAAGGCGAGGAAGAGCACGAGGGTGAGGAAGAGCACGAAGGCGAGGAAGAGCACGAGGGTGAGGAAGAGCACGAGCACGAAGGCGAGGAAGAGCACGAAGGCGAGGAAGAGCACGAGGGTGAGGAAGAGCACGAGGGTGAGGAAGAGCACGAGCACGAGGGTGAGGAAGAGCACGAACATCATGAAGAAGGCATTCATGAAGCCTTTCGTCTCAGTCGCCTCATCAGAAACGAAGAGGCATTCCTCAGCGATGTTGAATTAGGCTCCCGGCCTCAGGGTGATGTGATCAGCCATAAGCTGAAGGTATATTGCTCAGCGACTGACATGGGCATTGAGTGTTCAGATATCGATGGCGGTGATCTGACGCCTGGTGTTACCCTGCCCTATGACACTGCTGAGCGCAGTGGGGGGCGTGCGTTGTATGTGCGCCTTGCCGATGACCAACGGACGATTTTTTCTTTTATTCGGGATGATTCTGCAGATCCGACCGATTGGACCAAATGGTCAAACGACGCGTATATCGGCAACATCGAAACTGGGGCAGTCACCCGGGTCGCCCTCGGTCCGGGGTTGCTGCACCGCTTTGCTCTCTCCAAAACCGTGGCGCTCTACATTTTACAAGGCCCGCAGAGCGATCTCGCATTCCTGCTTGATGCCGACCCTCAGTCTCCGACATTCACGCAGATCATGACCACGATTGCGCTTCCTGCCTTACAGGAGCCACTTGATCCAGACCTGCCGCCACTGGCGGAGGGGCAGCATTTACGACTCCTGGCACTGACTCCAGACGGACAGTGGGGGTTTGTCACACATGGCGGAGATGGCCTGATCTCGGTCATCAACACGGCTCAGGCAAAGATCGTCCAACAGCTTGAGGTTCCCACACCGCTGGACGGCGGTGGCTATCTCACTGCTGTTCAGAAAAAGATGAAGCTGTCAGACACGATTGGACGCTAGGGTTGCGGGTGACCGCTCAGCCACGCCCCTCGCCTCTCAGCGCGGACGATGGCTACAATCCGTAGCTAGGCGGCGCAGCGGTCGTACAGGCCGGTGAGTTGCACTTCAAAATGGTGATTTCGGAGCGCACGAGGCGTACGGTGTAGGCGCTGACGGCGGCATGCCTATTCGGTTAGGCTTTTTGGCAATTTGGACAGCCATGGTCCTCTGCCCATCCGGTCGAGAAAAAGTGAAGAGGTCATACTCCTGCTGCAGCGCAGCCAGCGCCTTTGCTCTGCTAGACTGCGGAAATCATAATACCGTCGTCGGACTAGCCCCAGCCTCCTTGGGCGGGGAGGCCCCTTGAGGCCGGAGGTGCAATTTTGCGATACCACTCCGCATCACGCTCTTGCCTGGCCCGACATACCTGAGCACGTTGTATGGTCTGGCGTACCTGATCTGCTGAGGGCTTCCAGCTACGAGATGTTGGAGGTAGTCACAGTCTCGACCGTGGCCTCGTTCGCGAAAAAATCTCGGCTGTTCCAGGCCGCACAGTCCGTGGCAGGTGTCAAACGGGGCGAGCAGACCAGACAACTGACAAGCCCTCCTGTCAATAGGATGCTCGTTCTGCCTTCGAGTAGTCTCATTGAGGAACCGCCCTTCTCGCGCCCAAGCTTGACATGATGGAATGGGGGGTTTTGGGTTAGAGAAGTGGCCGCGATCCGCAGCTTCCGCAGCTAGGCCGCACAGCGGTCGCACAGGCCGGTGAGTTGCACTTCAAAATGGTGATTTCGGAGCGCACGAGGCGTACGGTGTGGTGCAGATACCTCAATGCTCGTATCGGGCAGACATTCAACCTCGCCACAGTCAATACAGGTAAAATGAGGATGTTGTTCGGCTTGGCCGTACGCATTGCCACGCAGTTCAAAACGCCAAACGTGATCGCCATGATCCGTTCGCGACAAGAGGCCGACATCAGTGAGGTCAATGAGATTCCGGTAGAGCGTCGCCCGGTCCAGTCCCGCTGGCTCCAGGGCTTCGGCGATCTCCGCATGGCTCATAGGAGTAACTGCCTGCTGAAGCCGCTGCAACACAGCAACACGGGGACCTGTGCTCCGCAGCCCAGTGGATCGAACCAGAGCGCGGAGTTCTGCGATTGATCGAACGACCCTTTCCTTTTTCATAGCGTCACCTACTTTACCGATTTCTGTGGCTTCCGGCAAGAAAAAAGTGTCTCAGGCCCACCGCTTGCGACCGACAACGGAAGGCCGAGCGCCTCCCCATTCCATACCTCTCCCTCTATGTGAGACCTCCATAGCATTACATTTTTACAATATAGTTGCAAATACATCAAATACTTGATATTGGAGATCCTTGATGGACCGCATTTCGTTTTTCCAGGGTTCGCCGTCTCTCAATCCCTCTCCGGGCAGAAAAGAGGAGGTGCTATGAGCGCCTGCCTTTCCTACCCGGCCCCCGGACAGGGTTTCCCTCCTGTTACCCTGTCCGGGGTGCCTGTTTGTCTCACTCGGCTGTCTTTTGCGTTATGCTGTCTGTAAAAACACTATTCGAGCACGCTCCCAGCATCCCCATCTACGTCATTTCCGGCTTCCTGGGGAGTGGCAAGACAACCTTCCTGCAGGGCCTCTTGGCCTATGCCGTGTCACGGGGTCTCAAACCTGCGATCCTGGTTAACGATTATGGAGACGTGAGCACCGATAGTGAACGCCTCCGGGGGCAAGGCTATCCGACCAAAACGTTTGCCGATGGCTGTATTTGCTGTACGCTGCGGCCGGATCTGACCTCCGCACTCACGGCTCTCATTACCCAGCAGCCCGATGTTATCTTTATCGAAGCAACCGGACTGGCTGACCCCGTCCGCCTGTTGGATCAGCTCACACAGATAGAGATGCTGTCACACGCGTTTGTTGCCTCAATGATTGCCGTAATCGACGCACGAGGCTCATCTCAACAGATGGCAGGCTATGGCATGCATTCCTTTACCGAGACGGCAGACTTCGTCTTGATTAACAAATGTGACCTCGCCCATTGGATGCAGCTCGCAAGAGCGGTTCAAGAAGTTCAGCACAAAAACCCCCGGGCCAAAATCCTCCTGACCACGTACGCGGATGTGGACTTTTCTAGGGTGCTGAGTCAGCAGGGGACTCAGGCGACCCCCGCTACCGCTCGCGCGCCTCAGCATGACCATTTCCACACGCTGACCTATTGCGCGCCGTGTTCCTTCATCCCGGAGCCCTTTGCCGAAGTGATGCAAGCATTGCCCGACGAAGTCTGGCGGGCGAAGGGCTTCGTTCGCTTTCACGACTCCTCGAAACAGTGGGAGCTACAGTACAACGGAAAAGAGTTTTTTATCGGACCGGTATCCCTGACCCCACATCCTCAGGATCATCTGGTGTTTATTGGCACGGCGTTTGACCGCTCGGCGCTTCTTGCTGCGCTCGCTTCTTGTCTCGTCCCGCACTAGAACCATGGCGGCCCGGGTCGGCTTGACAATCCCTGGTCATTCTTTAATGATGTTTCTATTACAACTATTATGCAACAAGGAACTCCCATGCACCGAATAATCGTCATTTTTCTCATCTCGGTCGTCTCCATTTTTTTAGCCCAGCCAGAGACCAGCGCACAGGCCAGCGACTCAGATGAGGTAAAAGCACTCCGCAGTCAGGTTGACCGTCTTCAGCAAACGGTCGAGCAACTCCAGCAAACCATCTCGCAAATGCAAAAGGACTCGACCTCGCGAGATCAGGCACTCAAGCAACAAGTCGAGGCACAAGAAGCACAAGTCCAGGCAATCCAGCGGCAACAAGTTGACCGTATAGCCACCCGGGTTGACTCTCCATTAGACCAGGCGCTGGACGAGCTCGGTGTCCCGGACTTTGAGCCAGCAGCACCGGACCGACGGGCGCTGTGGTCACAGCCACTGGGTGGGAACACGCAGTTGCGCCTCATTGACATTTCGGCCGATGTGCTGTTCTTCGCCGGCGGCTCCAGCGAGCGGGATGCGGCAATTTCGACGCTACAGGGTGGTAGCCACGACCCGAAACAGCGAGGCTTTACCCTGGGTCAGGCCGAGCTTTCCCTGTCCGGCGCGGTCGACCCCTACTTTACCGGCGAGGCGCATATCCTCACCTCGGTCAACCCCAGCACCGGCGAGACCGCGTTTGAGCTTGAAGAAGCCTTCCTCACCTCGTCGGCCCTGCCCTACGGTCTTCAGCTTGAGGTTGGCCATTTCCTGACCGAGTTCGGGCTGATCAACCCACAACACCCCCACTTCTGGGATTGGATCGATCAACCGGTGGTCAACTCCCGCATGTTCGGCGGAGACGGCATGCGGCAAGCCGGTTTTCGGGCCTCGTGGCTTCCCCCCACGCCGTGGTTCTCCGAGTTCCACTTCGGCATGCAGAACGCGGGCGGCGTGACCATGGCTAGCTTCCTGGGCGGAGAACTGGCCCATGCCCACGGGGGCGGCGGTCACGACGCGCACGGCGACGCGCACGGCGACGAACACGGGGATGAATCCGCCGACGCACACGGCCACGGAGGGGACACGCACGCGGACGAACCGGCCGGCGGCATTCAGGGCGACGGCATCGCCGGCCGGCCGATTGTCGCTCAAGACGTGCGCGGTTTTGGAGACTTCCTCTATCTAACCCGTTTGGAAAACTCGTTCAACTTCACCGACGACGTGACTGCGGTGTTCGGCCTGTCCGGCCTGTACGGGCCGAACTCAACCGGGCGGGATGCCGACACCTGGCTGTATGGGCTGGACATGAAGTGGCGCTGGCAGCCGGCCGGCAATTTCGGTTATCCGTTCCTGACTTGGCAGACTGAACTTATGAAGCGCGACTATCACGTGGCCCGCTACACCCAGGAAACCGAGACCGGCGATTTCGCCAGCCTGCCGGGCCGCACGCTCAAGGACTGGGGCCTGTACACCCAGCTTTTGTACGGGTTTCGGACCGGATGGGCCGCCGGCCTGCGCTATGAGTACGCCGGCGGGAGTGGGCAGAGCATCGGCGGACGCAAGAACGACCCCTTCCGTGATGACCGCCACCGCCTCTCTCCGTTGCTAGTCTGGCGGCCATCCGAGTTCTCGCGCATCCGGCTCCAGTACAACTACGATATGGCTAGCCATCTCAAGAACGACGCGCATACCATCTGGCTCGGCTTCGAGTGGCTGTACGGTGCCCATGCCGCGCACAACTTCTAATCGGACAGTAGGAGAATAGACCTATGTTGATGATCCGTCGTCTTATCTCTGTAACAACACTCGTGAGTCTGGTTGCCGGCTTGTGGTTGACCCCGTTCGCTCAGGCACAGCCGCTCAAAGCCTGTGCCACGGTTCCCGACCTCGGCAGCTTGGTCCAGGAGATTGGCGGCGAGCAGACTACGCTGACGGTCTTTGCCAAAGGCACGGAAAACCCCCACTTCGTGGTGCCCAAGCCGAGTTTCATCAAGGCCCTGAGCGCCTGCGATGTGTATGTTCAGATCGGCCTGGACCTGGAGGTTGGGTGGGCGCCACCCCTGCTGCAGAATGCCCGGAACGGTAATATTCTCCCCGGCGGCCAGGGCTATATCGATGCGTCCGCGGCTATCGCTCCGCTTGAGGTTCCCAGTGTGCCGGTCGATCGCTCCATGGGTGATATACACCCGTTCGGCAATCCGCATTATCTGCTGGACCCCACGAACGGCCTGCGTGTCGCGCGGCTGCTGCGGGATCGGCTGAGCGCCCTCCGGCCGACCAGTGCCCAATATTTCGCCGAGCGCTATGCCGACTTCCGGCGGCGCTTGGGCGTAGCCTTGGTCGGCGAGGCGCTGGCCGACGCCTACGACTTCGAGATCGAGAAACTGGCAGTATTGGCCCGGCATGGACGGCTGGACAGCTTTCTCAAGAGTCAGGGACAGGAGTCTCTGCTGGGCGGCTGGCTCGGCAGCCTGCGGCCCCATGCCGGCAACAAGCTCGTCGGCGACCATAACGCCTGGGTGTACTTTGCCGAACTCTTCGGGTTCGAGATAGTTGCCTATCTCGAACCCCTGCCGGGCATGCTCCCAACCACGAAACATCTGAACACGGTGATCGGGTTGATGAAAACGAACAGTGTGAAAGCCGTTCTGAAAGCGACCTATTACGACCCCCGCTATGCGCGATTCGTCTCCGAGAACTCTAACGCTACGATCGTCCCTATGGCCGAACAAGCCAACTCTCGCCCTGGGACAGCGCACTATCTCGATCTGATAGATTACAATGTGAAGCAACTCGCGGCGGCCTTAGCGGGTACGACCTAGCAGGGCATCGAGTCGAAACGTATGCTTTCAAACCCAGCCCCCTCCCTTTCCCATCAGTTGGGTACGACCGCTCTGTGGATTGACCAGTTCGGGGCGGGGCTATCACTGGCCTGCGCCCTGCACTGCCTGGCAGCCCCCCTGCTGCTGTCTCTGCTGCCGTTCGCGGGGCTGGGCTTTCTTGCTAGCGAATCCATAGAGACGGCACTTCTCGGCGCTTCACTCGTACTGGCCGTAGGGAGCCTGTGCCGGGGATTTCGTATTCATCAACAGCGCCGTACCTTTCTGCTGCTCGGGGCAGCGTTCCTGCTCATCCTCGGCGGGCGCTTTTCTCCCGAAGAGACGTCTGAGGTCGTATGTATTGTTCTCGGAGCCGGGCTGCTGGCGGGCGGGCATCTGCTTAACCGGCATCTGTGCAAGACCTGCTTGCAGTGTCAGGCTTCCGACTAGTACGGTACGGACTCATGGACAACGATGTTGTTCTGCACCCGACCAATCTATCGGTCGGGTACGGAAACTCTGCGGTTCTCGAACGCATCAACCTGACGATCCGTGCTGGCGAATTGTGGTTCGTGCTGGGCCGCAACGGCAGCGGCAAGACCACCCTGCTCCAGGTTTTGCTCGGATTGCTCAAGCCGCAAACAGGTCGCCTCTACCGGCATATACCCAACGGGGTCGGGTTCGTGCCGCAGCGCTGTGACATCAATCCTACGCTGCCAATTACTATTCGTGAGTTCGTCGGCCTGGGTCTGGTCGGCACCGGCCTGAACCGGACCACACAACGGGAGTATCTGGACCGGACGCTGAGTACGTTTGATCTGGACCAACTGAGGCAGAAGAATTACTGGACGCTGTCGGGCGGCCAGCGTCAGCGTGCGTTGGTTGCGCGAGCGCTGGTGAGACGCCCCGCCCTGTTGATTCTGGACGAGCCCACGAACAACCTTGACCTCGCCGCGGAGAACGATTTCCTGCAAACCTTGATCGATATTCACAAGCGGGAGAACAACACCTGTCTGTTTGTCACCCATAATCTTGGCCTTGCCGAACGCTACGCCACCCATATCGGCTTAGTTGCGCAGGGGACCGTTATCGCCGGCCCCAAAGCCCAGGTGCTGAACGAGTCTAACCTGGATCGCGTCTATGGTCGTGGTCAGCGTATTCATCTGCACGTCTCGCCAGAGGGTTCGTCCGACCTGCATTCCCAGGCTCCAGGATGATCGACAGTTTCGTGAGTTCGTGGCCGCTCTTCCAGAACGCCTATCTGTCCGGCTGGCTGATTGGCATTCTGCTCTCGCTGATCGGGGTACTGGTGGTTGCCCGTGACCAGATTTTCATTGGTGCGGCGGTTTCACAAGCGTCGTTGTTGGGCATCGCCGTGGCAATCTGGTCTGGCAGCCTGCTCAGGCCGGATTCCTGGTGGAATTCTGATTTGATCCACTCCCTCATGGGCGGGCTGTTTGCCGTGCTGGCCGCCTTTCTCACAACCGGCGGCGGACGGCGGGCCGGTCAGGAAACCCACGAGGCCATCACCGGCTGGGTCTTTCTGTTCTCGATGAGCGCCTCCATTTTGCTGCTCGCCCACAGCCCGCACGGCATGGAGGAAGTCAACCGCCTCTTGTCCAGCACGATCATTGGGGCGCGGACCGAAGATGTCTGGATTTTTGCCGGTATGACGCTGCTGACTGGCTCGGCCTTGGTTGTGTCTTACCGTTCCGTCCTGCTGATCACCCTCGACCCGGTCATGGCCCGCGCGGCCGGTCTGAGAACCGGGCTCTGGAACGGCCTGCTCTCGACCTGGCTGGGTCTGACCGTCGGATTTGCCATACATGTTTCCGGCGTCGTGTTTGCTTTTGCGAGTCTGGTGCTGCCGGCCCTGATTGCCAAGAGCCTGGGCCGGACGGCCGGCAGCCTGTTCATCCTGGCCCCACTGGTCTCTCTCGGTATGAGTGTTGTCGCCTTTGTTGTGGCGAATGCGTACGATTACCCCCCCGGCCAGATGGCCGCAGCCTGTCTCGCCCTGCTGTTGGCCGCAGCTTGGCTCTTTCGAGCAATGCGGCCGCGCTAGAGGCCCTTCCTTTTGTCGAGTTTTTCTTTCTTCTCCGTCCATGAAAAGATATGAGGGCAGAGACAGAGGGAGGGCGACGGATGGAGAAAGCGCAGGGCTCCCCATACTGGCTGCGGGTGGGAATCATCCTGGTTATCACCACCATGCTCTATAACGTGGTGGAGGCCGGTATTGCGATGTGGGCCGGCGTTGAAGCGGCGAGCATTGCCCTGATTGAATTTGGCTCCAACAGCGTCATTGAAATCGTGGCAGCCAGTGTCCTCATCTGGCGGCTCCGCCTTGAGGCGCGCGGGGCGGATTCTGACCGGGTCGTCCGCGCGGACCTGATGGTCCATCGCTTTGTGGGCCTGTCTTTTATGGCCCTCGCCCTGTATGTCCTGATCCAGTCCGTTTGGATGCTGTGGCAGCAAGAGGTCCCGAACGTGAGTTATATCGGCCTGCTGCTGGCCACGGCCTCACTCATCATTATGCCCCTAGTCTCGTTCGGGAAGTTGCGGGCGGCCACACAGGTCGGCAGTCAGGCGCTACGGGCCGAGGCCAAAGAGACGCTGGCCTGCTCCTATCTGTCGTTTACCCTCTTATTGGGACTTGGGGCCAATGCAGCGCTTAGTTGGTGGTGGGCGGACCCAGTCGCGGCGCTACTGATGATCCCCTGGCTGGTGAAAGAGGGACTAGAGGGCCTGTCGGGCAGGGAGCATGAAACCGAGTCACGAGTCGCCCAGGCGTCCGTCAGTTCTTCGTGACATGTATCTACGCAGGTGAACTGCTTCTGTAGATGAGCCAGCTTTACAATACGATAGCTGCTACAGTTGATTTGTATTGGCGACTCTGAGAGGATGACGTCGCATGCTTCAAACCGGTGGGCTGGTCCACTGCGGTCAGAGTATTCTCCGGGCATGACTTTCTGTGGAACGCGATCATGACAGCATTCTGGGTAGCTGGCGCGACTTTTGTCCTGACCCTTGGTGGCGGGCTGATCGTTTTACGACTCCAGGTCTACCAGGGTATAGTTTTTGCCTTTTGCGCGGGCGCACTGATTGCCGGAGCGCTGATGGAAGTGATTCCAGAGTCGCTGGAATTGCTCTCGACCACCGGCTCAACCTTCCACCATCATCATATCTTATTGTCCTGTGCTTTAGGGTTTCTGTGCTTCTATCTCGTCGAACATCTCACCCATCAGCGAGAGGCACCCGCTGAGCAAGCCGCCCACCATGCCCACGCCCCACACGCTGGTATCTGGGGTGCAACCGGCATTCTGGTGCATAGCCTTTTTGATGGGTTTGCCATAGGCCAAGGCTTTCACGCTGGCGAGCATGTGGGCTGGGCGATTGCCCTGGGTATCACGCTTCACAAAATAGCGGACGGCGCGAGTATTGCCGGCGTCATGCTCGGGACGCGGCAGACCGTTCGGGCCACCAGAATCATGCTCGTTCTTACCGCGCTGGCCCCCCTTGCCGGCGTCTACGCCCAGTCGTTTGTGACCTTTCAGACAGCGTTACTTGCCCTGCTGCTGGCATGGTTTGGTGGAGTCTTTCTCTATCTGGGAGCCGGAAGTCTCCTCCCCGCAGCGCATGACGCCAGTCACTCACGCCAGCTTCCAGTGGCCACCCTTGCGGGCGTACTGTTTGTCTACGGAGCGCAGCTCCTGACACATCATTGAGGAGCGTCAGGCCACGTCGCTATGACTCCGGCCTTTTCCAACTCCTGAATCTCAGCCTGCGTACAGCCAATCTCGGTGAGCACCTCGGCGGTATGCTCCCCGTACAACGGAGAACGGCGAGCCAGCCGTGCTGGCGTCTCGGACAGTTTCACTGCTGGACCCAACACCTGCACGGTTCCCCCAACCGGATGTTTCATCTCCTGCACCATGCCGCGCGCCTGAATGTGCGGGTCAGCAAACACCTCGGCGTAATTTGAGATTGGTCCGCACGGTACGCCGAGTTCTTCGAGCACGGCGAGCCAGTGCGAGCGCGGCTGCTGGGTGGTGACGGCTTCTATTTCTCGTGTGAGTTGATGGCGGTTCTGGACGCGGAGACCATCTTCCGCATATTCGGGCCGGTCCACCAGTTCGGGGCGTCCAACGGCGTGAGCAAACTTCTCCCACGTGCGGGTATTGGCCGCACCCAAATTGATATAGCCGTCCGCGCAGCGAATCGCCTGATACGGGGCTGACATACGATGAGCCGAACCCATGGGCTCGGGGATACCCCCGGTTGAGAAATATTGGGTCAATTCCCAGACCGACAGGGCAACCCCCGCTTCCAGCAGCGACGTATCAATATATTGGCCCTCGCCGGTTTTGAGACGATGGATGTAGGCGGCAAGAATGGCTTGTTCGGCGAAGAGACCGGCCCCAAGGTCGGTCACCGGAATACCGCATTTGACTGGTGGCCTGCCTTCCTCGCCCGTTACTGACATAATGCCTGACATGCCCTGAGCTACGAGATCAAAGCCGCCTTTGTGCGCGTACGGACCGGTTGAGCCAAAGCCGGACACCGAGGCGTAGATGAGGCTGGGCCGCTCCTGGCTCAGATGGTCATAGCCCAAGCCGAATCCGGCCATCACACCCGGACGATAATTCTCCACCACAACGTCAGCCTGGCGCACGAGTGTCCGCACAATATCCTGGGCGCGACGGTCTTTGAGATTGAGCACAATCCCGCGTTTGTTCCGGTTGACCGCCCAATAGCCGGTGCTCTCCATTCCCTGCCGTTGCCCCATGCGCCGAGTGGTATCTCCGCCGGGCGGCTCGACCTTAATGACATCGGCCCCCAAGTCCCCAAGGAGCATGGCGCAAAACGGCCCGGCCATGACCTGGGTAAATTCCAGGACGCAGACTCCCGCGAGTGCTTGTTTCATATCTTTCCCCCATTTCTCATAGGCTCGCCGTTCTCATACCAAGGCTGGGCGGAACAAAACAAGCGGGACCCTGAGCGGATGAGCGCTCACTTGGCAGCGATATGAACCGTAGAAAACGGGGAGAACGAAGGCAGGGAAAAGAATGGGCCGACCGGGAATCGTCCTTACGAGCGACGATACTCGTGGTGGCGTCTTGGTTCGCCCTCACGGAGGCTGTAGCGAACAACCCCTTTGTCAATCCGAATGGTAAAGCAACAGGTCGGATTCGTACACGCCCAGACTTTGAACTCAAGGTCTGATCCTCGTGGACCGTAATCGGACAAGGGGACAAGCACTCCTTTTGGGCACTTTCGACATCGAGGAAGATTCACGCCAGCCACCACCTCTAGGGGTAATCTATTAAGCTTATATCTTATAGTATGGCAGGGAAAGGGTCTGAGAGACAAGAAATTTTTTAAAGACGTTATACCCGCTGAGAAGGGGCACTCTTCTCCCCGGGTGTATGGATCAGGGCTTTTGGCTATACAATAAAGGTGGTATGCATCCCTGGGGTGTATACGTACCAATATCAACCGGAACCGGCCGTCCGGCAAAAAGAGACGGGTAAGGTGGATGACAATGGATGTTTTTAAGCAGATCGCCGACCAGATTGCCTTTTCGTCCGAGAAGATGAAAAAAGTCAATTTGTTTACGACCGATCGCATGTTCTGCGATGTGTACTGCTTTGAACCCGGACAAGAACAGACCCCTCACATACATACCGGCTCCGACAAAATCTATTACGTGCTTGACGGACGGGCCACGGTCCGGATTGGACAGGAAACCAGGGAACTTGGAGTTGGCGACATTGCGCTGGCCCCGTCCGGGGCCGAGCACGGCGTCAGTAATACCAGCGCCGACCAACTGACCGTCCTGGTTTTTATGGCCCCAAAACCGTCATAGGGAAGGCATATGAAAGAACGCGACGCTGTCAGTGCGGCAAACCAGGCCTTTTACCGCGCCTTTGAAACGCTGGACATCAAAGAGATGGAAAAGGTCTGGCTGCAAGCCAGCCACATCAAATGCGTCCATCCGGGGTGGCCGCTCCTGTCCGGCTGGGGACCGGTTATGGCGAGTTGGGAGCGGATTTTTGCCAATACGCAATCCATGCGGTTTGATTTGACCGATGTCCGCGTCGAAGTGTCCGGAAATCTGAGCTGGGTGGTCCTCATCGAAAACCTCGAATCGAGCGGACCGGACGGCACTTCCCGGTCGCGGATTTTGACGACGAATCTGTTTGAAAAGCAGGATGGTCAGTGGTTCATTGTGCATCACCATGGCTCGCCGATTTTTGCGCCATCAACTCCGGCCGCAGATCAACTTCATTAGCGCGACTCGCCTTGCCCGCTTTGCCAGGCCAATGGTAAAGTAACACGACTGAAAAGAGCCACGAACAGGAGGATATAGGACGGATGCTCATACCAGCGACTCAGCTGCGCGTGGGGGCGCTTGTCATCTATCAAAACGATCTCCATCGCATCATGGATTTGATACACGTGACCCCCGGCAATAAACGCGGCTTTGTACAGACCAAACTGCGCAATCTGCGGAGCGGCTTACAAACAGAGCATAAATTCAGCTCGAACGACAAAGTAGACCGGGTCACGCTCGAACAGCGGGAAATGGAATATCTGTACGAATCCGGCGATGAATACTGCTTCATGAACTCCGAGGATTATGAACAGATTACCTTATCGAAAGACCTGCTTGGCAACTCGGTTCACTATCTTGTCCCCAATATGAAGATCATCCTCGATCTGTACGAAGAAAATCCTGTCGGCATCAGCCTGCCGAAGACGGTCGATCTCACCGTGACCGACACCCCACCCGCCATGAAGGGAGCAACCGTCACTAACGAGTTGAAGCCGGCCACCATGGAAACCGGCCTGGTCGTCCGCGTTCCTGGCTTTATCGACATTGGCGAGTCCATTCGAGTAGATACCGAAACCGGGGAATATGTCTCCCGGGCCAAATAGGTCGAACGAGCGCGCCGGGCATGAGACGTTTTTTCCTGGGGCTGGGTGTCGGCCTGATTCTGGCGCTGGGCGGTCTCGGAGCGGGCCTTGCGATTCTGGTCTATACGCCAGCGGGTGCCGCCGGCACCACGGTCAAACCGCTCCTGCTTATCGACCACGAGCGCGTCGCCGTCTGGAAACTCGTGCTGGAGCCCGGTCAGTCCACCAAGCAGCATACCCATCAGTTTGACGAAGTGGTGATTTGCCTTGAGGGTTCAAAGCTCAGGGCAACGAAAGCCGGGCCGGAGCCCGAACGTCAGACGCATTACCCTGAGGCCGGCCAAGTCATCATGCCCCCGGTCAAAGGCGTGACCCACACGCTGACCAATGTCGGCGACACGCGCTACAGCCAGATTTCCATTGAGTTGAAGGAGTAGCTAGGTCATATGGATTCACGCTTCGGCTCCCTTTCCTATGACAACGATACCTACGATTTGCTTGACCCTATAGTTAACAGCTTCATAAATCACAGCCCATGACTCAGCAGCACCGGGGCCGACCTTCGCCATTGACGCCTTGGACCGCGTGCAGTAACAAGAAGTCCATGACCGCCCTCGCCTTTGACACATACAAGGCCGTTAAAGCGCTTCGGGAAGCCGGGGCGGACGAAGCCTTGGCCGAAGCCGTCGTTGCCACAGTCGGTGACGCTATCGGCGGCAATGTTGCCACCAAAGCCGACCTCGCCGAAGTCAAGGCCGAGCTCAAGAGCGATATTACCGTAGTCAAGACCGACTTGGCCGAAGTCAAAGCTGAGTTAAAAGCCGATATTGCCGAATTGGAAACTGGACTCTACCGCCACCTGTGGGTAATGTCCGCCGGTATTGTCGGCCTGACGGTCAGCCTCACCGTCGCATTAGTCAAGCTGACATCCTGACTAGCCTGACGGGTGAGCGGTACTCTCGTCATGCCGGGCCTGATCCGGCATCCAGTTCCACCCGCCCGGATTCCTGCTTCCACAGGGATGACGAGTTGCCGGTGCACTACCCCCCAAAATAGTTCTTGGGATTTTCAACCGTCATGGTATGGATGGTGCCCTCGCTCACACCCGCTCTGCTCAACTGCGGAATGATATTTTTCAGGATGTGCGAATAGTTCCAGTTTGGGCAGGCCTCGATGAACTGCTCCCACGCCTTGCTCGGGCGGCCCATCATGCAGTGCACGGCATCGTGCGACAGCATAATCCGGTCATACCCAACGGCTAATAGACCGATGAGGGAGGCCAGGCGCATTTTATCGGAAGCAATGGTTTCGACCCCAAAGCGGTCAAAACCGATCCATGCACCCCGCTCAAGCACGTCAAAGTAGTAGCGCATATCACCCACACCACACGCGTGGCCAATCATCACCCGGTTAAAATCAACCCCTTCGTCTTCAAAAACGTCCAGAGTCTCCCGCCCGAACGGACCCAGCTCGTCGTTGTGGCACAGAATGGGCATACCCGTGGCCTTATGCGTACGCGCCGCGGCCCGCAAACACGTCTCTTCGTGCTGGCCGATACTCGTCGCCGTCTCGGTCATGCCCGGAATACCACCGGTTGCGGTTTTAATGATACCGGCCTTAATCCCGGTATGCCCGATCCCTTCGGTAATCTCACGTACATACACCTCGGCAATATCGTCCGCACCGAGACTCCGAAAATGCGGTGGGATGCCCAGGGCTTCGTTGTACAAGCCGGTGGCAATGATGACGTTGAGACCGGACCGCTGGGCGCATTCGGCGGCGAATTCCGGGTCGCGGCCCAATTCCATCGGGCAGGGATCAACAAACGAGGTCACTCCCAGCTCTTTGATCTCTTTGAGCTTTTCTACCGCACTATCGATTTCTTTCTTACGATCAAAACTGGTATTGTCCCATTCATAACCGGGGAAGCCGGCCGTCAGATGCTCGTGTACGAGCGTGAACCCCAGCTTGTCCGAGGTGGTGTCGCCAAGAACGGTTTGTACCTTTGCCATCACATTCCCTCCTCTATGATGTTGATCATTTTTCTCTATCCCAGCCGGGAAGCGATGTATAGGCGCGTGATTCGACTAGGCCGCAGCCGGCTGCCAGGTCTGGCGTATGATCTGCAACGCCTCATCGACATCCGCTTGTGATATGCCGTAGTGCGTCACCGCGCGGAAGCGTTCGCCACCGATATCGCCGATTTTGACGCCAGCCTGTCCGAGCACCTCGGCAAAAGAACCGCCGTTGGCGTGGGGTGTCGGCACGGAAAAGATCACAAGATTGGTCTGGACCGTCTCAAGATCAATATGCACGCCTGACAGTTCAGCCAGGCCCTCAGCCAGCCGCCGGGCGGTCTGGTGGTCTTCGGCCAAGCGCTCCACCATTTCATTTAAGGCCACGATTCCCGCCGCAGCAATAATGCCAGCCTGACGCATCCCGCCGCCGACCATTTTCCGATAACGCCGGGCTTGCTGGATAAACTTCTGACTTCCACACACGAGAGAGCCGACCGGAGCGGACAGTCCTTTGGACAGGCAAAATTGGACCGTATCGACGGCTTGGGTGAGTGTCCTTACGTCACAGCCCAGAGCCACCGCGGCATTAAAGATACGCGAGCCGTCAAGATGCACCGGCACGCCGGCCGTATCGGCCAAGTTCCGAACAGAGCGAAGATACTCGACCGGCAAGACCGTCCCTCCGCAACGATTATGCGTGTTCTCCAAACAGATCAGACCCGGCGGGGCGTAGTGCACATCAGCCGGATATATGGCCCGTTCCACATCCGGCAGGGCGAGTTCTCCGAAACGACCTGTGGGCACGGTGTGAAAAGCCAGCCCACCCAGGGCCGACGCCCCCCCGGCTTCGTATTTGAAAATATGGCACTGATCGCCAAGAATGACGTCCTGTCCCCGGGTGCAGTGGCTCAGCAGGGCGACCAGATTGCCCATGGTTCCACTGGTCACCAGCAGAGCGGCCTCTTTGCCCATCTTTTCCGCGGCAAGTTCTTCCAGCCGATTGACAGTCGGGTCTTCCCCCATGACATCGTCACCCAGTTCGGCATGCGCAATGGCGTCACGCATGGCTTGGCTCGGCAAGGTGACCGTATCGCTCCGCAGATCAATCATCAAGTTTTCCTCACGTCCTCGGCCATCATTCGTTTAGCGTCCACGTAACCATTCGGTTTCGCGGCGCTCGCGCTTGGTCGGACGCCCGCTGCCCCGGGACCGGGAAGACGGCCGGGCAAAAAAATCAAAAACCTCATCTTGCGGCGGCGAATGGTCTTCGTACAGCAAGCGGGCTTCAGTCGCCGGACCGCGTTTCTCAGAGACCGCCCGGACCTTGAGCTTCTTGAGTCCATGCGGATGCGTCAGTGCAAGCGTATCATCCACCCGAACCAGCTTGTGCGGTTTTGCCGTATGCCCGTTGACCTCAACCTTCCCGCCCTCGCAGGCCTCGGCCGCCAACGAGCGGCTCTTATAAAACCGCGCGGCCCACAGCCAACGGTCAGCGCGTACCGCCGGTGTACTCGTATCGAGTGCCAGGTCAGGCGATTTTTTTGCTCTGCGGCCCATATGAGGAGAGACCTCAGGCGGAGAGTCGCCCTACCCGCCAAACGCATCCAGGACCGCGTTGACTCCCCGCTCATAATCACCGTCAATCGCGGTCGGATACAGTATCACATACGACGCTCCAGCCCGCTCGAACTCGTCAAGCTTCTTCTGACACTCCTGCGGGCTGCCCAGGGCGGCAACCTGCGCGGCCATTTCTTCGGACACGGCTTCGGCTGCCGCGGCCATGTCGTTCTTTTCAGCCGCCGCGATAATACCGGCCGCTTCTTTCTCAAATCCCTGTCGGACAAATAAACGGTTGTAATACGGCATGCGTCCGTAAAAAGACAAGGTTTGTCGCACGGAGCGGAGCGCAACTGCTTTATCTGCGCACACGCAGCAGTGCATGATGAGCCCAATCTGGACATCCGCGGGTGAACGTCCAGCCTCCTGGGCGCCGATCGCAATACCCCCCACCACTTCGTGCAGCCCGTGCGGCGCGTAATTTAAGGGCAGGCTGCCATCGGCCAGTTCACCGGTCAGGTGAATGCTCTTGGGCGAAATACCAGCCAGATAAATGGGAATCTTGTTATCGGCTTGCATCGGCGGCAGTCCAAGCGCTGCCGCGGCCTCGTCTTTCCCATCAAAGATGTTCCGTACCGCCTGCACATATTCCCGCAGGGCGGTCAGCGGCTTGGCCATGTCTATACCGAACATGCTGTTTAACGGGACGTGGCTAGTGCCCAGGCCGAGCAGGAGCCGCCCCGGAGCAAGACGATCTATGGTCATGGCGTGCAGGGCCGCAATGAGCGGGTTGCGCAGATAGAGGTTGGTAATGCCCGTACCGACCTGAATATTCGAGGTCACGGTCGCCAAGTGCTGAGCGAGCGCCAAAGAGTCAGTAAACGATTCCGTCACCAGGAAATTGCGCAGCCCACGCTCCTCTGCCTTTTTGACATAGGAGGTGTACTGATCCAAAGAACCTGGAGCCATATTGCTCATTATCAACAGACCGGGCGTTGCCATACCGAATCCTCCTGAGGTGAGATCAACTCTTCAAATCACAAGCTGTCGGAAGCCGCAACGGATAGTGCTATTCGTCAGAAAGGAGCGGCGCGTTTTGCGCCAGCACATCGAACCCCTCTTTGACCGCAACTCCGCTCAGTCGTGCTCGCCGCATGCGCTCAGCCAGACGCAGGATACGCTCCGCGGCTTCCTCAACCGCCACGCCGCGGACATGAATGTTTGAGATTAAATTTCGCTCGGCGTCAGTATGGCCGCTCCGGGGACGATAGGCCATATACGCCGAGAGGCTCTCTGCGGTCAGCAGACCGGGCCGTTCTCCAATGAGAAGCACCAGAACGACCGGAGCGAGCAGCTCACCAATATCGTTCAGCACCCCGACGCGGCAATAGCGGACGGCAAAGGGTTGGCCAAAGCCCCAGCCACGTTTTTCCGCCCCGTCATGGAGCAGCGGCAACAGGTGGGGCACCTGTCTGATAACGGCAGCAGCCGAGAGCCCGTCGCCGATGACAACCTGAAGATCAGCCCCAGCAGTGCAACGGCTCGCGATCTCTGCCTGGGCATAGTCAGTGAGTCGGCGGCCCAGGTCGGGTCGCATCAGATATTCGGCTTTACTCCGCGCCTGGCTGGAGACGGCGAACACATCCCACACGTGCAGAAAGTTCGGCCCAAGGTCCCCTTCCCAATCGATATCGGTCTGCACCGCATCCCTGGCTGAGGCATGGTCCGAGCGCAGGCTGAGCTGCGTTTGCGTCCGATAAGCCGACCCGGACCGACCGGTAAATATCCGGGCTGGGGTCCGCGTCCGGATTGCTGCCAACGGGTCGGGACTGTCCGATGTCGCAGGAGTCTTTGTCATACTCACAGCTACGCAATCCGCTTGACCGTTTCTTCGAGGCGTTGTCGGGCAAGACGACTCGACGCCACGAGGTTTCCGTTTCGAAAGATGTCCATCTGCTCCAACCAGGCCAAGAACTCCGGAGCGGGCTGTAAGCCAAAGAGCTGACGGGTGCCGAGGGCGTCGTGAAAGCTGGTTGACTGATAGCTCAACATTACATCATCGGCGCACGGCACCCCCATAAAATAATTGCAGCCGGCCGCGGTCAGCAGGAGCAAGAGGTTATCTGCCGAGTTCTGGTCAGCCTGGGCGTGGTTGGTGTAACACACGTCACAGCCCATGGGCAGGCCGAGCAGCTTCCCCATAAAATGATCTTCCAAACCGGCACGAACGATCTGGCGTTCGTCATATAGATACTCGGGGCCGATAAAGCCCACGACGGTATTGACGAGAAAGGGTGCAAACGCGCGGGCCACGCCGTAGGTTCGGGCTTCGAGTGTGAGTTGATCCACGCCGTGATGGGCATTGGCCGACAGCGCACTTCCCTGCCCGGTTTCAAAATACATGACCGCGTCGCCCACCCAGGCCACCTCACGACTCCGATGATGTTCACGGACACGCTCACGGCCCTCACGCAGAATGTCCAGATTAATGCCAAAACTCGCATTGGCCGCTTCCGTCCCAGCAAGAGACTGAAACAGCAGGTCCACGGGCGCGCCACGCTCAAGGCTGTCGAGCTGCGTGCTGATATGTGCCAGGCAGCACGATTGGGTTGGGATATCATAGGCTTCAAGCAAACGCTGAAGTCCGTGCAGAATCCGGCTGACCGTTTCCACGGACTCGGTCGCCGGGTTCACGCCGATGACGGCATCGCCACACCCGAACAGCAAGCCATCAACCGCGGACAGGAGGATTCCTCCGAGATCATCGGCTGGATGATTGGGCTGCACCCGAATACCCAGGACGCCGGGCTGACCCATGGTGTTGCGACAGCGCGTGATGTTGCGGATTTTGCTGGCAGCCACAACCAAGTCTTTATTGCTCATCAGCTTTGTGACAGCCGCTGCGATCTCCGGGATAATGGCCCAGTGGAGCGCGCCCAAACGGGCGCCATCCTGGTCTTCGTCCAGCATATACTCACGGAACTCGCCGACTGTCAGATGGGCAAGCGGGCGGAACGCCGCCTGGTCATGGGTCTCAAGAATAAGCCGGCTCACTTCGTCTTGAGCGGGCTCTATGAGGGGATTCGCCACGATGTCCGACAACGGGATATCGGCCAACACCAGCTTGGCCGCAACCCGTTCCTGCTCGGAGGTTGCCGCAATCCCGGCCAACCGATCGCCCGACTTGTCTTCATTGGCCTTGGCAAAGACTTCCCGCAGGTCAGCAAAAGAAAAACGCTGGCTACGAACGGTGGTAGAGTAGCTCATACGACTCTGCGTCCGACGTCTCACACCGCGGACTCTCTCAAGCACATCGTCCGCAATCGCAGGGAATTCGTCAACACCGAGACCGAACTCAAGGCCATGGCGGACGCGGCAACCATGGGATCAAGTAGAATCCCAAAGAACGGATAGAGCAGTCCGGCGGCAAGCGGGATACCGGCAGTGTTATAGGCAAAGGCCCAGAATAAATTCTGCCGGATGATCTGGACCGTTCGCCGCGACAGTTCAATTGCCGTTGCCACACCGCTCAATTCACCGCCCATCAGCGTGATATCGGCAGCCTCACGAGCAACATCCGTCCCGGTGCCCACGGCAATACCAACCGTCGCTTGGGCCAGAGCCGGGGCATCATTGATCCCGTCGCCGACCATGGCGACGGCAGCATCGTTGTCCTGGAGGCGCGCAATCTCGGCCGCTTTATCTTCAGGTAAGACTTCGGCCAGCACCCGCGAGATGCCGGCCTGACGGGCAATCGCGTGGGCGGTGTGGCGATTGTCTCCCGTCAACATGACCACTTCGAGCCCCATCCGCTGAAGACGGCGGACATCTTCGGCAGCCTGAGGCTTGAGCGTATCGGCGATCGCGACCAGGCCGACGACACGCCGGTTGACCACAACGTAGAGCGGCGTCTTCCCCTCACGCGAGAGGCGCTCGCCCTGTTCCAGCATGTCACCGGCCTGAATACCGCGCTGGGCAAGGAGGCGCTGGCTGCCAACCAGGACGAGCTTTTCCCCCAGCCGGGCTTCGACGCCGTGTCCGGCCAGGGCCACAAACGACTCGACCGGCCCGAGCGTCATGCCCTGCGCCTGGGCCTGTTGCACGACGGCCTGTCCCAGCGGATGCTCGCTTTGCCATTCCGCACACGCGGCCACACGCAGGACCTCTTCGCTGTTCAGCCTTGCCCGCTCGGGCAGCGTCTCAGACGGAAAGACCTCGGTCACCGCCGGCTTTCCAGTGGTCAGGGTCCCGGTTTTGTCAAAGACCACGGTGGTCAGGGTATGCGCCCGCTCCAATATCTCTCCGCCTTTGATGAGCACACCGTACTCGGCCCCGCGTCCGGTGCCGACCATGATGGCGGTCGGGGTGGCCAAGCCCAGCGAACACGGACAGGCAATAATCAGCACGGCCACAAAGGTCATGAGGGCAAAGGTGAGAGACGGGTCCGGTCCGAGCAGAAGCCAGAGACAAAACGTGATAACAGCAGTCGCAATAACCGCCGGTACAAAGTAGGCCGCAATCGTGTCGGCCAGACGTTGAATCGGTGCTTTTGAGCCCTGGGCCTGGCGGACGAGATCAATGATGCGAGCCAGGGCCGTCTCTTTGCCAACCTTGGTCGCCTGCACGGTCAGGGCACCCGTTGTGTTGAGCGTCGCACCCGTCACGCTGTCTCCAGGTTGCTTTTCAACCGGCAGGCTCTCACCCGTCAGCATGGATTCGTCAACCGCGGACGAGCCCGCCTGGACGATGCCGTCTACGGGAATGGACTCACCAGGCCGGACAAGGGCCCGGTCGCCAAGCTGTACCTGTTCGACCGGAACGGTTTCTTGTTCCCCTTCTCCGCGCAGCAGCGTCGCCGTTTTGGGTTGCAGTTGCGCAAGTCGCCGAATGGCCTCCGTCGTTCTTCTCCTGGCTCGGGCCTCCAGCAAACGACCCAGCAGGATCAGGGTAATAATTACTGCGGCAGTATCGAAATACATCTGGGGCTGCTGTCCGACTGCCACAAAAAAACCAGGGGCAAACACCGCCACCGTACTGTAGAGATAGGCTGCCGAGGTCCCGACCACGATCAAGGTATTCATATCGCTGGAGCCGTGCCGTGCCCTGGCCCAGGCACTTCGATAAAACTGTCCGCCGACCCAGAATTGGACAGGAGTGGTGAGGACGAACAACCACACCGGAGCGCCGAATGGCAGAAAAGACAGCAGCGGTGTCATGGTTCCCATCAGGATCACCGCCGTCAACACCGCGCTGACGATCAGCTTTTTTTTCAGCAGGAGATAGTCGTCCCGGTGTTGGCGTTCGACTTCCTCTTCGGCGGTCTCTCCACGTTCGATTATTTCAAAGCCGGTTGAGGCAACCGCCGCGCCAAGGCCGGGCAAGCTGACCTGACCGGGCAGATATTCCACTAGGGCTTCTTCACTCGCCAGGTTGACGCTCGCCCGCACGACACCCGGCGTTTGGGACAGAGCCTGCTCGACCTTGGCAACGCACGCGGCACAGTGCATGCCGCGAATGCCTATGCGGGCCGAAGTGAGATGCTGTAATGTTTCGGGAACAGTCCCCACTCATACCCCTTTCATATTCGAGCCGGCCCCCTCCCCCTAGCCCTCTCCCCCAAGGGAGAGGAAATTGAGGCTTCCGCAGAGACGGACAGGCATCTCTAGTGTAACGGAGTCAAGAGCGATTTTCATCTCCCGCTGGACGCCAGCTACGCCGGTGTGTTAGGGCGAAGCAAATCCTCAACTCAGCCCTCTCTCCAGGGGAGAGGGAAATAAGGAGAACCTCATGGATGCGAAGGCCGGCGCGCAGGAACGATTCACGCAAGCTCAAGATGACCTGATTGCTCTGAGTCATCGTATTCACGCCCATCCCGAGCTTGGTTTTGAGGAAGAGAAAGCCTGCACCTGGATTGCAGAAACGCTCAGCAACACCGGCTTTGCCGTAGAAACCGGCATTTGTGACCTGCCAACTGCGTTTGTGGCACGCGCCGGCAGCGGACCATTGCATATTACCATCTGCGCCGAATACGACTGCTTGCCCGGCATCGGCCATGCCTGCGGTCATAATATCATCGCCGCATCCGCGGTGGGCGCGGGGATTGCCGCGGCTCAGGTCGCGGACGAGGTAGGTCTGAGCGTGAGTGTTCTCGGTACCCCCGCCGAAGAAGCCGGGGACGCTGGGGGTAAGATTCTCCTCTTGGAACGTGATGCGTTCACCGACGCTCACGTCGCCATGATGGTCCACCCGGCTCCCATGGATGTGGTTGATCCCTCCATCATCGCCTGCTCCATGTTTCACGTGCGCTATACGGGCAAGGCCGCCCACGCCTCGGCCTTTCCCGAACACGGTATCAACGCGGCTGACGCCTTGACAGTGGCCCAAACGGCCATTGGTCTGCTGCGGCAGCACATTCGCTCAACGGACCGCGTCCACGGTATTATTACTCATGGTGGGGACGCCCCGAATATCATCCCCGCTCAGACCGAGGCCAAATATATTGTCCGGGCCAAGACCTTGGATGAGCTAGATCCCATCAAAGAAAAAGTCCAGCGCTGCTTTGAAGCGGGCGCCCTGGCAACCGGGGCAAGGCTCGAAATCGTTGGCGGAGACAAGCCCTATGCGGAGCACCGCTCCGATATGGAGATCGCAAATCTGTATCAGCTCAACGCGGAAGCGCTCGGGCGCAGATTTCCGGAGCGTGGTCCGGCAATTGAGCGCGCGGCGGGTTCAACGGATATGGGCAATGTATCTTTGGCCCTCCCCTCAATCCACCCGTTTATCGGGATTGACTCGTTGCCTGCCGTGAACCACCAACCCGAATTCACTGCACACTGCGTGACGCAGGCCGCGGACAAAGCCCTGATAGACGGCGCCCTCTCCATGGCCTGGACGGCTATTGATCTGGCGACAGACGAGCGGATACGCGACCGACTGATACAGCGGAAAGCCTCCGGAACGAACGCCTAGGGCCTTATCCGCCCAGGATGGCAAAGCCCAGCAGCGCCACGGCAAAGTAGGCAGCGATCACTGCCGCGCCGGCATAATCTTGGGCCAGGCGTTGGCCGAAGAACAGGCACAGCAACGAGACGGTTGAGAACACCAGTCCCCATACGGCCAGGCTCGTCCCCATACCGAGCAGGATCATCAGCGCGCCAAGGCCGCTCAACACGCCGGCCAGTGATTCGAGGACCGTGATGGTCCAGAACATCGCCGGGACCATGCTGGCCAGCGGACTATTAGAAAAGTGCCCGCTGAAAAACTCGATATTCCCCGCGCTATCAAACCACTTGTCGGCCGCTGATTGTAAAAAAGCAATGGCAAAAAAGACCGAAACAGCGAGCTGTCCACACCAGACGGTATCCATACGCAATCCTCCTTCTTCTTTCTCGCTCTCACAGACACCTTGCCTTCATGTACCACGTTCTTTTGTCAATTTGGAAGGATATTTTGTTCTGGACGCCGAAGAAGGAGGTGTGGTAAGGCAGGAAGAGAAAAAGGAGCAGCTATGGATGCCAAGGCCGGAGCCCACGAACGCTTTGACCGGGCGCGAGACGATCTCATTGCCCTGAGTCACCGGATTCACGCTCATCCCGAGCTTGGATTTGAAGAAGAGCAGGCCGCTCACTGGCTGTCGGAAACGCTGGCCGATGCGGACTTCTCGGTTGAAACGGGCATCTGCGATCTACCGACCGCGTTCATCGCCCGAGCCGGAAGCGGACCGCTACATATCGGCCTCTGTGCGGAATACGACAGCCTGCCTGGGATCGGCCATGCCTGCGGTCACAATATTATTGCCGCGGCCTCGGTTGGGGCCGGGATTGCCGCGGCAAAGATAGCGGATGAGGTGGGTCTGACCGTAAGCGTGATCGGCACCCCGGCAGAAGAAGTGTGTGATGCCGGGGGAAAAATTCTCCTGCTCGAACGCGGCGCGTTTGAGGGCATGCACGCGGCCATGATGGTCCATCCCGCGCCAAAGGACGTGGTCGAATTCCCCATTATCGCTGCCTCCATGTTTGAGGTCTGCTACCACGGCAAAGAAGCCCACGCCTCGGCCTTTCCCGAACGCGGCATTAATGCCGCGGATGCCCTGACCGTCGCCCAAACAGCCATTGGCCTGCTCCGCCAACACATCCGCTCCACGGACCGGATTCACGGCATGATTACCAAGGGGGGGGACGCGCCCAACATCATCCCCGCCCATACGGTGGCGAAGTATATTGTCCGGGCGAGCACCCTGGCGGACCTCGATGCGATCAAACACAAAGTCGTCAGGTGCTTTGAAGCCGGGGCGCTGGCAACCGGCTCCAAGCTCGAAATCCACGGCGGCGAAAAACCATATGCGGAGATGCTGCACGACCCGGATATAGCCGCGGCCTATCGTCAGAATGCCGAAGCGCTGGGACGGGTTTTTCCAACCCTTGATGCGTCTCTCAAACGCGCGGCGGGCTCAACGGACATGGGGAACGTCTCTCTTGCCATGCCCGCCATTCACCCCGCCATTGGTATTGATTCGCTGCCGGCCGTCAACCACCAGCCCGAGTTTACCGCCCACTGCGTAACCGAGGCCGCGGACAAAGCCATTATTGACGGAGCCCTGTCACTGGCCTGGACCGCGGTTGATCTGGCGACAGACGCGGCAATCCGAGAGCGGCTCTTGGACCGTATTATGAAGGTCGAGTGAAGTCGGTTACCTGAGGCCCCTACCCTACGTGCTAGATACTCGCCGGCGTGACCGCCAGACCGGGGGTATCCACCCGGGTGCGGAAAATCGTTCCCTTGCGGTCCGGCTCTTCGGTGTTATCCGCCGTCACAATATACAGGTCGCGCCGGTCCGCCCCGCCAAAACATAAACTCGTGACCGCCTTGGCCGGCACCTCAACCTTCCGCTCCTCCTTGCCCGCGGGCGTGTAACGCAGGGCGCAGCCACCGCCATAGACCGCCACCCACACACAGCCGTCCTCATCGACCGCCAGACCGTCAGGCACCCAGTCGACGGGCAGACTGGCCAGAACGCGGCGGTTCGTCATCGACCCGTCAGCCGAAACATCGTGCAGGATAATATGACGGGGCACGCTGTCCGAGTGGTAGAGCTTGCCCCCGTCCGGCGAGAACCCGATGCCGTTAGTGATACCGACGTCGCCGTACAGTTCGACCGCCGAGTCCTCACCTGCCAGCCGCCACAACTCACCAGGGACCTGAACCTTGAGCTTGAAGGGGTCGGAGCGTAACGAGCCGACTAGGACCCGGCCCTGAGAATCCGTGAAGAGATCGTTAAAGCCGGGAATATCGTCGCGCTGGAACAAGATACGCGTTGTGCCGTCCTTGACGTGGCTCACGTTCTTACCGGAGATGACCAAGCCACCAGCCGCATGCAGGGCGATACCACCGACTCCGCGCCGGCGTGGCACAACGGTCGAGATCTCCCCGCCTGGCGCGCGGCAGTACACCCCGCCATTGGTCACATCGCTGAAGTAGAGATTGTCCGCGTCATCCACGCGCGGGCCTTCAAGCAGTCCATACCCGGAGGCAATGGTTTCAAGCATATTCTCCCCTTTTCTTTGACGTTGATACGGTCATCAGTTCAGTCCATAGACTTCCGCCTGTCAAGGGCAAAGGCTTGCACTGAGTCGTCCGACAAGACTATAGAGCAGGAAGGGAATATACTTGCATTGCCACTATTTCTTTACCACTAAGGAGGGGACTATGGCGTTTAATCCCAAACACTCCAGTCACATCATTACCGAAGGCCGTGACCGCGCCGGGGCGCGCTCCATGTTCAAGGCTATCGGCTTTACGGATGACGATCTGGCCAAGCCGCTGGTCGGCGTGGCGCATACCTGGATTGAGACCATGCCGTGCAACTTCAATCAGCGCCGGCTGGCCGACAAGGTCAAGCAGGGCGTGCGGGAGGCCGGCGGCACACCCATGGAAATCAATACCATCTCCATCAGCGATGCCGTCACCATGGGGACGGTAGGCATGAAGGCCTCCCTGGTCAGCCGTGAAGTCATTGCCGACTCGATTGAACTGGTCGGTCGGGGCTATTTGTTTGACGCCATGGTCATTATCGTGGGGTGCGACAAGACCATTCCCGCCGGGGCGCTCGCCCTGACTCGCCTCAATGTTCCAGGTCTGTTGTTGTACGGCGGCTCGATCGCACCCGGTCGCTTTCAGGACAGAGACGTGACCATTCAGGACGTGTTCGAGGCTATTGGGGCCAACGCCGCGGGACGCATGAACGACACCGACCTCAAACGTATCGAAGACTTCGCCTGTCCGGGGGCCGGGGCCTGTGGCGGACAGTATACCGCCAACACCATGGCGACCGTCATGGAATTCATCGGCCTGTCCCCCATGGGCACGGCCAGTGTCCCGGCAACGGACAGGCGCAAAGACGCGGTCGCGGTCCGGTGCGGGCAGCGCGTCATGGACCTGCTCAACAGAAATATCCGACCGCTGGACATCTTGACCCGCCAGGCATTTGAGAACGCCATTGCCTGTGTGGCCGCAACCGGCGGGTCAACCAACGCAGTGCTGCATTTACTGGCAATGGCGCGGGAAGCCGGGATTCCGCTCGCTATTGACGACTTCGATACGGTCAGTCGCCGTACCCCGCTCATAGCCGACCTCAAACCCGGCGGAAAATATGTGGCCACCGATGTGGATAAAGCCGGTGGCATCCAGCTGATTGCTCAGCGCCTGGTTGACGGCGGACTCGTTGACGGCGAGCAACTGAACGCCAGCGGAGAAACCCTTGCGGTCGAGGCCGCAAAAGCCGTTGAAACACCGGACCAGGATGTCATTCTACCGCTGGCCCAGCCCCTCAAAGACACCGGCGGGCTGGTCATTCTGCGGGGGAACTTGGCACCTGACGGCTGTGTCATCAAGGTCGCCGGGCATGAGCGTCCGTATCACCGCGGGCCGGCGCGTCTCTTCGAGTGTGAGGAAGACGCCATGGCCGCGGTCACGCAGCGTCACATCAAAGCCGGCGATGTCGTGGTCATTCGCTATGAAGGCCCGAGGGGCGGGCCGGGTATGCGAGAGATGTTAGGCGTGACCGCAGCCATCGTGGGTGAAGGACTTGGTGACTCCGTGTCCCTCATCACGGATGGACGTTTCAGCGGAGCGACGCGCGGCCTCATGGCCGGTCATATTGCGCCGGAAGCCGCGGTTGGCGGTCCGATTGCCATTCTCCGGGAGGGTGACCTGGTAGTGATCGATATTGAAAATCGCCAACTCAACGTTGAGTTAAGCGCAGCCGAGATACAAACCCGGCTGGCCGACTGGCAACCACCGGCCCCGCGTTACACCTCCGGCGTGTTCGCCAAGTATGCGGCCCAGGTCACCTCCGCCTCCGAGGGCGCGGTGACCCAGCCGAACAACAATTGATGGAAAGCGTACACTAAGGAGGCAATATGTCGCGCAATTATACCGCTACCTATACCAGGATTGGTGCAGGCTATATGGGGCAAGTCACCGAATAGCCGGAGATCGTGACCGAGGGCAGGGACCTGGAAGAATGCCGACGCATGCTCAAATATGCCCTGCATGAAATGGTCTTAGCCTATCAACAGCAGAACCGGGAACTCCCGCCGGGGAATCGTTTATGAGAGGTTTACGGAAGAGGGTCTATCTTTACGTCACCGCCATTTACAATCGTTAGCGTCACGCGATTTCCATAGAGTAAGGACATGCCGATCAGCGAGCCGCCTCCTGTTTGCAAAACAAGTACTTCGCGTTCGTCGCTATGCCATACCATCTTGGAAGATACACATCCAGCACCACGGTGTTCCCATCACCAAGGATGGCCCGCCGATTCCCCGCCAGTTGAAGTTTGAGACGGCTGACCATATCACCCGGCAGGGTCAGATAGCCATTGAAGCCCGTATCAATAACTGCCTCAACTTTTTCTTTTCTCTGCTCTGAGCCAACAACTTCCAATTCTATGACAGCTTCTCGGTTAGCCGTAATCTGTCCAATCATCATGGTGTTTCCACCGAGAAGCCACCACCGATACGATAGGCAGTTGGAAAACCAATGCGCAAACCATAAATGACCGCAGTGGGATGAGTGGTTAGGAGATGCTGCGTTGCGACCAAATCGTCCGCGTCAATTTCGTAATCACCCGTTTCAATGTCGAGGACTAAGAACTTGCCTTTGTGCTTAGGGTCCACCTTGTCCCGAATCTGTTGCGCATATGTTGCCTCACCTCGTGATTCGACTTCTTGAGGCGTGTACTTGGTATAGGGCATGGGAATTTTCTCCTTGCGTTTGGAAGGAATTATCGCAACCGTCGCTTCGTTGAGTGATGCCTTTTCAGAGCACGGCAAAATCCTATGCCGACCTCTCGTCGTAGTTTTGCAGAATCGTTTTCAAATCCCGTCGGTGGGTTTCGACAAATCGGATACTGGTATCAAGCTCGCCAAGCCGGGTTCAGTGAAGCCCAGGCAGCAGCCGTCCTTGAAGCGGTCGGCGAAGCAGTCAACGAACATACCGCCACAAAGGCCGACCTGAAAGATTTCGAGTTGCGCCTGACCAAGGAAATGACCGACAAGTTCGACACCCTCAACGCGCGTTTGTTAAACGGAGCGATGGTCATTATCGCCGCATTGAGCGCCACCACGGCTGGAGCGGTGTTCACCCTGTTTCAACTGCTGAAGTAGATGGTTCTAACTCCAACTCCTGAGACTTCTTAATCATTTCCTGTAGATCAATCAGGTGCTTCTCTACAAATTCAATTTCAACTGGCTCTCCACATAGCTTCATCCGAATCATGGGAGGGCTGTCGCCACCTTCTGCCTCTACTTTAAGCCGCATTACTTGCTGGATAATGTCTTCTTCAACTTCTCTCGGACCGAACTGAAACATTGCACTGTGCTCAGCGCAAAGGCAGAGAACATTGCCCACTCGGTCCCGCCATTGAGCGGTTGTGCGAGACACGAGATACAAACCTTCAAAGTAAGGCTCTCCGCTTCGCTGCTTAAAGGTCTTCTCACAAATCTGACACCGACCGCCGTACCATTCGGCAAGGCTTATCCGAACTTGGTCGTTTTTACCTTTCCATTTCTTGCGAAGAGTGAAGGAGAACTGTTCTTCACTCTTACCTTCGTTTTCGATTGCGATGGCGAGGTCTTCTTGAGTTTTCTCTCGGCGGCGTGAGGGATTTGGGGACAAACCTCCATTTCCTCTACTTCCTCCACCGTTACTAGATATATCCCTACCGGGTGCTGAGAAAGCTTCAGATAGGGCTTTGTTGTAAGGAAGGCTCTCTTGCTGCATACGTTGAGCACGCTTACGCTCAACATTCTGACGATTGACGTAATCCTCTAGCTTTTTGGACTCTTTTCCCCGTTCCTCCTCAGATAACGCGGAAATGTACTCGACCCATGCAACCGGAACGCTGAGGGAAGAAGCGCTTTCCTTACGCTTTTTGTATTCCTCGCTTGCCTTCTTCGCTTTCTCTCCAAAATCGATTTCATCCAACCAGCTGTTACGGTTGTCATACTTGAAGTCCCGGTGAAGCTGTTCTTTTGTCAGATCACCTGGCTTGTGGAACCGCCCCTTTTTGTCCGGTATCCATTCAATGTCAGTCAGGCCTAAAATCAGAGAGGATTTTTGGCTACGTAGTCCGTTACGTCGTTCGTACTGTCTATTGGGGCTGTAGACCGCTTCAAATACTTTAGGGTCAGATTTGCTGACAGTGTTCCAGATGAGCAAATTGATCTCATGCCTCCGAGGCTTCAGAAGTTTATTCAAGTCTGGAATATAATAATCTTCATTTCTTCCCATCCCTGTTTCACGTGCTCCCCATACTTCTATCCTCCCATACCACATAGCATGGGACCGGCAGGACTGGCGCTTAATAGGAAGCTGGTCAACAACACCACACGCAATGGCAAAGTCGCAAAATCCTTCACCAACGATCCTTCGATAATCATTCCACAGCTTGAGTTTTCGTGGGATGCCGGAAGTGTCTTGCGAATAGATAGCACTCAGACCGGATTTTCTGAGGGGCGAGTCAAGAAAACACTTGCTTGGCTGCCGCAGCTCTTTTTTCCCATTGGTATAGAAAATGGCATAGTTCTCAAACTTGCTCGCATCTTTTTCTTTCTTCCACCATTTAATAAAAGTCCTTAGGTGCTGTAAGTGTTGCTGAGTTGACACCACTGGACCCGATTCATCACTGTAGAAAGTCTCTAATAATGAATCTATTCGTTTTTCTTCGCCTATTTTAGAAACGCCCAAGGCGATAAGGCTTTCATGTATTTTCTGCTTCTCTTGCTGATTCTTGCCTTTCAAGATGGCAGACTTAATACGAGGAAGTTTTCCGTAGCCCGGTTTCGAAAAGTACGCCTCAGAACCTGCGACGTGATTCTGTCTGCCGTCTTCGAGCACTCGTATGATACGACAGCGCCTCAAGCGCCTCAGCGTCCATTCCGAACACTCGGCCCTTCTGATTGCATCAGCAAGAAGAAGATACAACTTTTGCAGCCAGGCATCGCCACGTGCGGCTAGCCAAGCGTCAGCCTCGTCATTCAGTGAGTAGTTCCGACCATACTTGTCCAACAACGTTGTCTGGAGTTCCTCCCAGCCCCACTGCTCAATACCCAGACAACGAAGGAAGGCAGCGGTACGGGGGTTCTGCCAAGCTCCTTTCGCCCAACAGACTCCAGGGCGACCAATAAAAAACGACAACTCCTCCTTTGTGACGACTTCGCGGATTGGCGCCGGACCTTGGAGTACATTGGCCGCCGATGCGTACCGATTATCGTCTGTCGGAACTAATTCCCGGTCGTGAAAGGTCTCGACTATGGTCTCAAAGAGGGGTACGTAGAAATCTTTTAGATTATCGTCTCTGTTTGGGAGTACGGACAGAAATTGGGTCGTCAGAAGTTTCTTTTCTCGGAGTTGTAGAAGCACCTCCCTCATCAACTCACACGTTTCCTTGATGAGATATAGGTTGAAAGGGTCATCTTCCGAAATTGTCTCTCGTGACGGGTTTGTTCGGTAGGGGCCATTAAGTATGAACTGTAAACGAGTCTCCTGTTTTGTAGCGAATAGGACATAGAGGAAGTCGTCTGATGCCGTGATTTGCTCTTTCGCATCAATGCCAAAGACGATCTCTACCGCTTTATATTCCTGATTCTCTCGCCGCGGAATCCGCGAAAACACAAGATACTTCTTCAACCGCTCTCCGTCGGTAATCGTGGTCAGTCTGGCGTTATCGTTTATGGCGTCTTCGCGTAAATAGCAAGGTATTCATATTTAGCGTCGTCAGGCAGGTCGAAATCTTCGAGTAGGCTTCTTCCTGCGACATCAAGTCTTCTACATAATCCGGCTGTTCGGATTCGTGGTTAAACGGGAGAACGATGCGAGTACGGGAACGTGAAAAATTATCTGGATAGGGATGCTCTTTGACTCGGTACAAACCGTATATCTGAAAATGCTCGTCGCCTGAAATGATTATTGGTGTTGCTGTGAAGGCGAAGACGGACTTGAAACCAACGCCGAAACGTCCCGTCTTGACGAGATCGTCACGGCTTGTACTTTTGCCAAAGGAAGTAATTGCTTTAACGTTCTCCTCGGTAAAAGGCTCTCCATCGTGTTCAATCTGAAGCTCGTTCTTCGAGAGTTTGCAGACTACTTCTGTTGCTCCAGAGTCATCCGCGTTCTGTAGGATTTCATAGACAAAGTGGGTCGGGTCGGAGTACATAGAAATTTGCGTCTTTCGAGACGCGGTATCCTGTCCCAATTGGCGCTCATTGTACTTCGTTATTTGTGTATAGTCGCTCTGCATGGAATCTTCCTAGCGCTCCTCACGAAGCTCCGCCTTCCTCCTGAAATCCAGATGCCTGCTTGCGCAGGTATGACGAAACCCGGTCTGTCATTCCCGTGACAACGGGAATCCAGCAGAGTGGGGCTGAAACCTCATGAGAGGCTGTTTTGTGAGGCGTGCTTAGTAATCGCTAACATTGACTGAAACGCCAATCTGAAGCATCTCAGCAATCCGCCGAAGACATTTCGCCTTCTGAATCCGTATTAGAATTCGTTTCGATAGAGTATCCGTCTAGTTCTCGAGGAAATCTTGCCTCTTCGAGTCTCCGATTTGATACAAGCTGACGTCCGTTCAGTTTGAGCGGCAATTCCGAAACACGCTGTTCGGTATCTTACCTTTGCTTCATCCTTCTTTTCCTCATCCGAAGAAGCAGCATTCAAAGACAGAAAGCATTCATCAATCCAAGCCCTTATCTCCTCAATCATCTCGGAAGGATCGGTATTAGCCCTCTCTACATCTCCTCTATAGTCAAAACCCCATACGCCACTGGATCGGCTATAATATCCACCTTCTCCACAGCCTTCTCCAACTCCTGAACGCGCCGTTCGTAATCTGCCTCTGCCGTCTCGATTTGTGACCGCCGCATTCGTTGAACGTTCTCATTACTGGCTTGGTTGAGTTGGTCCTGGAGAAGGGCTGCGCGTTCTCGGTTTCGTGCGACGGGGCGGTAAGCTGATATAGAGCCGGCCGCTTGCCTGCTCTTGGGCTTTGAGGTCTTCCGCGATCAAATCCAAGTCGTATTTGAACCGCGCCTCGTGCTCATGCCTGATGCGCCGGACTTCTGCAACGATAGGGTCGTCTTTCATATTTCATCCTCCAAAAGTTCCTCTGGCGTACAGATGATCGTCGGCTCGTATCCTTCATCGCGACAGAACGCTTCGATTCGTGCCCTCACGCCTGCGCCGGCCAGATGGCGATAATTCCACGTTACCAGATACTTACAGCCGTTGACCACGGCGATAGCAACATGGAGAGCATCCTCAAGGGAAGTTTCAGGAACTATTCCGTTTTCTATCAAAGCACGCGCTAAGGTCGTTGCATTTGGTGTAATCTCAACCAATTCTACTCCCCCCAGAATATCCAGTCTTCGCTGAGTTGCCTGCCTATCGCCTCTACCTGCCTCTTGGAGCACAAGTTGCGAGGCTACAACTCTGAAATCCTGCTTTCTATTCTCCCACCATTCTTGGGTCGATTGCTGATGTCCTGCCATGACGACATCACGGCTCGGCCTAGCGGTAAGGTAACTCACCACCGTCGTCTCCAAGTACACGACGGGGCGTTCGGCCATGTCTCTGTTCACAGCCCTCTCCTCTGACCTTTAATCTCCTATACTTACAACCCCATACGCCACTGGCTCGGTGAGAATATCCGCTCTTTCCAGAGCCTTGTCCAACTCCTGAATACGTCGTTCGTAATCTGCCTCTGCCGTCTCGATTTGGGACCGCCGCATTCGTTGAATGTTCTCATTGCTGGCTTGGTTGAGTTGGTCCTGGAGAAGGGCCAGGCGTGCCTGATGGCTGGTTGACAGGCTTTCTTTCCGAGACGCAACGAGTTCTTGTGTGTGTTGTTGATGTTGCGCGCGGGCTTCGGACCACAGTTTCTGATGTTGCGCGTCCAGCGCATCCGGCACCGGAGTAGCACCGTCCACCGGATCATCAGGCAGGCCGTCCACTGCTTTTTCAAGCAGACGACTGAGATGAGGTGTTAATTCCTTGGCCGAGGCAATCGGCTTGAGGACCAAATCCTCCCGAAGGCCATGAAATCGCCACTGGTAGATAACAAATTCGTAGCGACCTTCAGGAACCTCGCTGGTCTGCACCTTCAAGGTGGTGGCCGCCTGGGGCGTTGCTTCGAGCGACAGGGCTGCCTGCTTGACCAAAGGATGAAGCGGCATGATGAAAGCGGCCTTCGGACTCTGGCTCGCACAGCTCGACTCGAAGGTGATGGGCAGATGTTGTTCACTTCCCTTTAGCCAGGTTTCCCACTCTCGATAAGGAGGGGTGTTTTGTCTGGGGAGTTGCTGCAAGTCTCGCAGCAGGCTGTTCCGCGCCTCTTGCGAAAGGCGTAGCGTTTTCAGGGGTTTCTCGCCCAGGATGAATTCGTGCGCCTTCCCACAGGTTTTTTGTAGATAGAGCGTGACCAGCCGATAAAGTGACGACGGAGACAGCCAAAAGCTGGTCGCCTCTTCGATCTCCTTCTTCATCTGGTCTTCGGGCAGACGAATACCGAACAACTCCATCTGCTGCTGTTCGAGTCTTTCCTGTTCCTGTATCAACCGGATTTTGTTGTCTGCCAACTGTTGTAGCTTGGCTCTCCGGTCTTCTTCGCTAAGGGTATAGTTTTCCGCGATGTTTTTGATCTCGCTGGCGATGTCTCCAAGGATTTCTTCGCTGCCCCCCAAGGCATTCTCGAACACGCCGATACGGAGAAGACAACGCTCATAGATATCTGCGTCTACGGTTCCCGGCGTGATCAGGTTGACAATAGCGACACTCTCACTCTGCTGACCGTTGCGGTCAATACGGCCTATACGTTGCTCAACGCGCATGGGATTCCAGGGCAGGTCATAGTTCACAATGCAGTCGCAGAACTGATAATCCAGCCCTTCGCAGCCGACTTCCGAGAAGAGCAACACGTCAAGACAGTTGGTGTCCTCTCGTGGCTTCTCGAAACGGTTCCGAAGCACGATACGCTCCTCATCCGGGGTTCCGCCGTGAATCATGCCGACGCGGAAACCATCGGCCCTGAGATGCTTATCCAGATAGGAAAGGGTGTGGCGAAAGCTGCTGAACAGCATGATTTTATTGTTCGGCAGCTTTTGCTTGTCCCGGATGATCTTGCGTAGCGCTTCCAGTTTCGGATCGTAGGGGTCAAGGGACTGGGCTTTCTCTCTAATCGACTCAATTTGCGATTGGATTGAGTCGATAATATCGCCTGACGGGACCGTCCCCGTATCATCAGCTTCGTTCCAGGCCAATTCGTCGATATGGCGCTTCAGGATGTCCTCGAGAAAAGGCGCGAGTCCGTATAGGCAACTCGCGGCCTGACGTCGAATCGTGGTCATCAGAAACTTCACGTAGATATCTCCGTACAGCCGACTGAATATCTCGGCCTGGACTCGGAGCACCTCGTCATGAAGCTGTTGTTGGTCAGGAGTGAAATCGACCGTGACCGTGTCCGGCTTCCGAATGGTGAAAGCGCCGATGTCGCGCCGGCGCGTTCTGTTGATGATCCCCGAGAAGGTATGCAGGGCTTCGAGGTCCGTGATGAACTGGATTCTTTCGTCAGCAGCAACGCTTCCCTCAGCAAGCTGGTTTCTGATTCGCTTGAAGGCAGGATTATGCTGAAGAATCGCTTTTCCCCAATCGGTCGCGGCTGCCTGGTCCAAGGCTTCTACTGCTTGAGCCGTCCAGCCCTGCTTTTGAGTCCGTGCATGGTTCACAGCCTGATTGATGAACGGGTTGGGCTCTGTCAGGTGCTCAAAGCTCTCTTGATCCAAAATCAGGTCGGGGCGAAGCGTGTTCAGCAGTACGAACAGGTCATGGTTGCCGAGTTGGATAGGGGTTGCGGTCAGAAAAACCGCGGCTTCTGCGTGCTCACAGAAAAATCGGACTGCTTGGTGCGCATAGGTGCTTTGATTGCGGATATGGTGGGCTTCATCAACGATCACGAGATCAAAGCGTGGGGGCGGGTCCAAGTCCCAAAGGCCCTTTCCCGACTTTTTCTTGCCATTGGTCCCTGAACCGCGCAGGAGCGCCTCGTTAAACAACGAATACGGCAAAATCGTTTTCCGATGTTGGTCGGGCCATTGTCCGTCAAGGTCCATCTCTTTGAGGCAGTATCTCAGAGTTCTCCCATCCAGATGAGTGAAACGTTCGTCGAAGCGTTTCATCTCACGTTCCCACTTACGCTCCGTCACCAATGGGCGAGGGCAAATGATGAGGATAGAGTTGATTTCCCGCCGAGCCTGCAACTCCCGCAGAATCAATCCGGCCTCAATTGTTTTGCCGACGCCCACGCCATCCGCAATCAGTAGGCGCGGCCGGTCCGACCGGATGAATCTGAGTACGGGACGGAACTGGTAGGGAATAAAATCAACGCGGGCCGCGTTGAGTGAATACAGGGTCGAGAGGCTGGGATGCCGTATTTGCTGCGCGGTCAGGGAGGCGTGGAATTCCTCACAGGGAAGCGGAGTGACCTCACTCCTGTGGTCTTCGGCCTGCAACTGAGAGGCGTAATAGGTCTGAACGTTGTCTGCCACAAAGACCCGGACTCGGGTTTCGGGCTGCCCCGGCAACACCTCAACAACCGCTCCCTTTACGGACGGGTCGGACCTCAAGACCACGACCTGACCGGGTGAAAACTCTAAAGAGAAAGTCTCAGTCTTCGGCGTGGGCACCCTGTTCACCTTGATGCCGCCGCTTGGTAGTCGAAGCTTGGCGTTCGCAAAAAAAGCTTCATCCAGGGGGGGAATGTCGGAAGTATCAATATCTTTGTCTGTCATTTCATTAATCTTGTCCCAATTGCTTTGAGAGTCTTCTTTCAAATCTCTGGCGCTCATCTTTCAGGGCCTTTCGTAAAGAGATGATACGAATGGTCTGCTCATCCGGCTCGGTATAAACGACCACCGCGACATAGCTTTTGAGAAAACCAATTCCAATAAAACGATCCTCTCCAGAGTCTTCCCTAGTATCCAACTCTGTCAACATCTGAGCCTCGAACATTTTCTGCGTATCGACAAAATCTAATCCATGTTTGTTGATATTCTCCTTGTTCTTTTCTTTGTCCCACTCAAAGTTCATCGCGGCAGCGTACGAGAACCGGCTCGGCACAACAAGTATCTGAAGCCCGGAGACAGGTCCCGCGCCGCTTCGCTTGCGCGGCCTCAGGCAGGTGGGCTATAAGGGGACATCTTACTTGGATCGGCATCGGTGTGACGGTGCACAGCAAAGGAGGCTCCAGATGAGTGACGCGAATAAAGGTGTTGTCCTAGGTTTCTTTGAGAATTTTTCCGCCGGGAATTTTTCCGCCGCACTGGACCTGATGACCGACGATGCCACGTGGTGGGTGGCCGGCAAGTTCGAGCTGTCCGGCACCAAGACCAAAGCGGAGTTCGGTGAACTGGTCAAAGGCATTGGCGCGGCGATGCCGAACGGCCTGAAAATCACGCCCAAAGGCGTCACTGCCGAAGGGGACCGGGTTGCGGTTGAGGCCGAGTCGTATGGCGAGTTGGCCAACGGCAAGGTCTATAACAACCAGTATCACTTTCTGATTGAATTATCGGACGGCAAAATCACAGCCGTGCGGGAATACCTGGATACGATCCACGCCAAAGAAATTCTGGTTGGCTAACATCTCGTCAGGGCGACGGGAACGTCGCCCTTATTCTGGAAGCGCATATCCGCCCGGCAGCCTGGAATTGTAGCCCGGTTCACCCAGTTGCTCCTAAAACACGAGGCTCGTCCATTGCAGATAGGGCGCGTCTTCCACCTTTTCGATCGCGTCGGCCTTAATTCCACTGATCTCGGACTCGCCATCTTGTGTTCTTTTAATGAGGAACACGCCGGTGACTTTACAAATCTGACCCTGCTCACATGAGGAGGTGCCCGAAATGAAAACCGGGATCGTACCGCTCCCATCTGTGAGCTTGAACTTCTGATACGTTCGTGCCCCATAGCGGGTGGTCAGGGTTGTCACTTGTCCGGTCACGCTGACGAAGCGCCGATCAAATTGCGCCTGATCGGCGAGAAGCTCACGTACCGCATAGATGGGGGCCGTGTAGGCGGGAGACACAACCTGCTCGTCGGCCGGAGCCTCGGCCACCGGCACGGGCGCGGGTTCCGATGCGACAGGTTCAACCGTCCCGGCCACAATCCCGCTCACCTCGCCCGTTCCGTCGCTAGTCGGCTTTACCAGGAATACCCCATCGACCTCATACGGCTCGCCTTCATTCAGGGGGCTGGCTCCCCGCATAAACACCGGGATCTCGCCGCTGGCATCGCGCAGCTTGAACTTGGTGGAGGGATTATCTCCGTCTGTGACGCGCAGGGTCGAGACTTCACCCGCAAGGCTGATCGCCAGCCGATCAAACGCAGCAGGGTCCTCTAACAAGTCGGCCACCAATAGACCTGGGATGTCATCCATGGCCGGCTCTTCAGACTCCAGCGGCTCGTCCGCCAGTTCCTGAAGATCGGACCCCTCAGCCGTTTCATCTTCCACGAACTCCAGCGCCTCTTCTGCCAGGGATTCCTCCGCCAAGGGGAGAACGGTCTGGCCCACAATCCCGCTGATCTGCGTCGATCCGGCGCTGGCCGGTTTGACCAGAAACACACCGCCAACTTCATACGTTTCGCCCTCGGTCAGCGCCCGGACACCGCGCATAAAGACCGGGATCGTCTTGTCCGCGTCGCCAAGCTTGAACTTGGTGTACGGTTTTTCGCCTTCCTCAATGATGAGGCTTGTGACCTGGCCGGGCACCGTGACCTCTTGCCTGTCAAACGTGGCCGGGTCCGAGAGCAGTTCAGCAACGCTTTGAGGCCAGGTTGGCACGGGCAGGAGCAGGACGAGCAGCACTGCCAGACCTGTGGCGCTCTGACGAAAAAGGCAGCCTCCTGGGGCTGCCCCTACGCTTGTATTTGGAAGGGTTCGGAACCAACGTCCGCGCAATGTTTCTCCTTCAGGTCGGTCCGGCCTAGGGCCAGAACATTTTCTTTGCCGCGCGTTTCAGCTCAGGCTGAAAGTCGGGATGCGCGATGCTGATCAGGGCCTCGGCACGCTGGCGTTGGGTCTTGCCTTGAAGATTGACCATGCCAAACTCGGTCACCACATAGTCCGTGTACTGGCGTGGCGTGGTCAGCGTACTCCCCGGCTCCAGCATGGGAACAATGCGGGACAGCGAGCCTCTACGCGCCGTTGACGGCAACACCATGATGGATCGACCCCCCTCCGAGTACATCGAGCCCATCATAAACGTCATCTGCCCACCGATACCGGAGTACATTTGCGGGCCGAGCGACTCGGCCGCGGCCTGCCCGGTCAGGTCGATGGACAGGGTACTGTTCACCGCGACCTGGCTCTTCTGGGCGGCAATCGTCAGCAGCGAATTCGTATACAGCACGCTGTACAACTCAAAGGCCGGGTTATTATTCACGAATTCCAGGTCCGCGCCACCAACGACCATAGCCGCGACCGCCTTGCCCTTATGCATCGATTTGTAGGTGCCGGTCGCCACGCCGCGTTTGACCAGCTCAACATGGCTGGCGGTCATGATTTCGCTATGAATCCCCAGATCGTTCCGCTCCATCAGAAACAGGCCAATAGCTTCGGAGATGGCGCCAATGCCCATCTGGACGGTGTCACCGTCCTTGATCAGGGTTGAGGCAAATTCACCAATGACCTCCAAGGTGCCATGTTCCTCGTCCGGCGGCGGCGGGGTCCCAACCGGAAACGGTTTGGTCTCTTCGACCAGATAATCGATCTCAGACGCATGAATCCAGTTGTCGCCGTGGGTGCGAATGCAGGCCGGATCGACCTCTGCGACAAAACACTTGGCCGCCCTGGCCACGTCCTTGTTATACCAGAGGGCGCTGCCAAAGCTGCAATAGCCTTTTTCATCCGGCGGCGAGACCACGCCAAAGAAAACATCAGCGTTCCAGGTATTGGTCCGTCCCTGTTCGGCCTGCTTGGCATACTGGGGATAATCGAGCGGCATGAAATCCACATAGTGCTTTTTCATGCCCTCCCGGCAGCCGACCCCAACATAGTCAACGATTCGTTCGAACGAGGTATCGTAGGCAGCCTCGTTCCAGATGGGATGCTCGTACAAGGGGTAACACTGGATGAGGGTCACCTGTTCCAGCTCTCCATTGCGCGCGGCCAAGGCGTCCAGAATGGGGACGGGCGGTTTGCCGATATGCAGCCGGACTAAACTGTCCGATTTGACGAGGGCGGCGGCCTGTTCGGCTGAGATGAGCTTGTCCTTATACGTATGCTGCCAGGGTTCCATACTTTCCTCCCGGTTTCTGTCTCAGATTACCCAACCAAACTATGCCCGCCATCGACGAAGAGTGTCGTGCCAGTCATAAAGGTGTTTGCGTCCGATGACAGAAAGATAATCGCGGGTTTGAGTTCTTTGGGGTCGCCAACCCGCTGCATCGGGATTTTGCCGATAATCCCCTTGCCGCCCTTGGTCCCCCAAAACTCGTGGTTCATCGGCGTGTCAAAATAGCCCGGACACAAGGCGTTCACCCGGATATTATCCCGGGCCCATTCGAGCGCCAGAGTACGGGTGAAGGACACCAGGGCCGCTTTGGTCGCCCCGTAGGCGGCCATATAGCGCGCAACAATTTTCGAAAACAAGGAAGACACATTAATAATATTGCCCTGCTTGCGTTTGGCCATCTCCACCCCAACGTGCTTGGCGCACAGCACCGGACCCTTGAGGTTGAGATTCATAAAACGGTCCCACTCCTCTTCGCTCAGATCGCGCACCGGGGTCGTCCCTCCGATACCGGCGTTGTTAATCAGGATATCGATCTGACCGAACTCAGCCATGACCGTGTGCACCATGGCCTGAATCTCGGCGTCTTTGGTAACGTCCGCGGCAACACCGATGACCCGGCGCCCGGTGGCGTGGCGGATCGCAGCAGACACGGCGTCAAGGTCGGCCTGCGTCCGGCTGACGAGCGCCACATCAGCCCCGGCCTCAGCCAGGGCGTAGGCCATCTGTTCGCCCAGGCCCTTACTGCCGCCGGTAATGATGGCCGTTTTTCCGGAAAGGTCAAAATATGGAAGGGTCATTAGGAATCCTTTAGGGGTTGAGGGTTGGGGAGCTGATCCCGAATCCCCAGTTTCCAATCCCTAGTCTCAACAGCCCAACTGTCGAGCAATTACCATCCGCTGTACTTCGCTGGTTCCTTCACCGATGGTGAGAATCTTTGAATCCAGATAGAAACGAGAGACGGGCGATTCGCGCATATAGCCATATCCACCGTGGATCTGGACGGCTTCTTCTGCCGTCTTGACTGCGATTTCAGACGAGGCCAGCTTGGCCATCGCCGCCTCCTTGGCATAGGGTTTATCCTCGTCGCGGAGCGTGGCGGCACGGTAGATCATCAGCCGTGCCATCTCGGCCTGGGTCGCCATATCAGCCAGTTTGAACTGGATAGCCTGATGAGAGGCCAGGGGCTGACCAAAGGTTTTGCGCTCCAGAGCATGCCTGAGCGACAAATCCAGGCAGGCTTCGGCCAACGACAGGCCGAGCGTAGCGACTGAAATACGCCCGCATTCGAGCGTCTTCAAAAATGCCCGAAAGCCCGAGCCCTGCTCGCCCAGGAGATTTTCACGCGGCACCCGGACGTTCTCAAAAATCTGCTCTCGCGTATCAACCGTATGCCAGCCTATTTTTTTATACCGCTGGCCAACCGTATAACCGGGTGTACCCTTGGGAATAATCAGCGCGCTGTATTGTTTTTTGCCGTTGTCGCCGGTGCCGTTCGTCGTGAGCGCCACCAGACCGTAACTCAGCGGCGTCCCCGCGTTGGAGATAAAACTCTTGGTGCCATTCACCACCCAGTAATCGCCCTCAAGACGGGACGTGGTCATAATGTTGGCGGCGTCCGAGCCAGCCTGGGGTTCGGTCAGACCGAAGGCCCCCAGGTGTTCTCCTTTGGCCAGGGGGGTCAGCCATTTTTTCTTCTGTTCATCCGTGCCAAAGTGCAAATACGGCAGCGAGCCGATGGTCAGATGAGCCTGGAGGGTGGTGGCAGTCGACTGATCGACCTTGCCCAACTCTTCAATCGCCATGACCATACCCATGGTGCCGGCGTTGGAGCCCCCATACTCCTCGGGGATAAGCAATCCCATCACCTGCAACTCGGCGAGCTTGTGAAAAACCTCAGTGGGGAAATGCTCCGCGGCGGACCACTCGTCCGCATACGGAGCGATCTCTTTTTTGGCAAAATCCCGACACAGGTCGCGGATCATTAGCTGTTCTTGCGTGAGTTCAAAATCCATAGCCGTCTTACTCCAGCACCGTCGGACAAGAGTGGGCTCATCTCCTTGGTATCTCGGATGTTCTTGGCATCTTGGCTGTGGTCCTCATGCTTGTCAAGGTAAAGCCTTTCGCCGCCACGGTAATAGACGCGGCGCGGTCGAGACGATAATAAGCCTTTTGGAGAGGCAATCCCGAGTCAGCCATACGCCCTGACGACGAGAGGAGAACATCATGGCCCGTCCCATTCAATTCGGTCTTTTTCAGCCCCAAATCGGCCTGCCATTTCCGTTGCTCAAAGAACGCGCCCTGGCCTGCGAGGAGTACGGTTTCCACTCTATCTGGTTTACCGATCACATGTGGCCGCGCGGGATGACCCAGGTCGATTTTCTGGAGGGCTGGACGGTCATGGCGTCCATGGCCATGGTCACTACCACGCTCCGGGTTGGCGGTCTGGTGCTGTGTAACTCCTATCGCAACCCCGCCTTTCTGGCCAAGATGGCGGCCAGCCTGGACAATATCAGCGAAGGCCGGGTTGAAATCGGCCTGGGAGCTGGCTGGATGAATGAGGAGTATGAGGCCTATGGCTACCCCTTTCCGTCCGGTGGCACCCGAGCGGAGCAGATGAAAGAGGGCGTCGAAATCATGAAGAAGATGTTCACCGAAGACGCGGCCTCGTATGCAGGCGAGCACTACACCATCGCGGAGGCCCACTGTAATCCCAAACCGGTTCAGCAGCCCTACCCGCCCATTACGATCGGAGCGATGGCCGAGCGCAAGGGGCTCAAGATTGTGGCCGAACACGCCGATCGCTGGAACTGCCCGGCCGCCGCGGCCCATAAAATCGAGCAGAAATGGGCGGTGATTACCGACCATTGCAAAACCATCGGGCGCAACCCGGACGGGATTGAAATCTCCGAACAGACGCTGGTTGCCCTGGGGAAAGACAAACAGGATTTTGACCGGAAATATCCGATGGCTAAAAAAACTCTGGGCCGGCTGGCCAACCTCGACAAATGCGGCGTGTGCGGCGACCCGGACGGAGTCATTCACGCCTTGCAAGAAAAGAACAAAAAGGGCGTGACCCTGTTCACCATGATGTTCAGCGATATGGCGCAGGACGATTTTCTGGCCACACTCAAAATTTTCGCCAATGAAGTCATGCCCGCCTTCCGGTAAGCAGCCATGAAGCCGCAGCCCAAATCCTTTGACGCCGTAGAGATCGGCGACGAGATCGGACCGGTCTGGAAAACCCCGACAAAAGAAACGGTGCTCCGCTATGCGGATGCGGTCCGGATCACCGGCCTCAAATTCTTCTTTCATCAGAAGGATGCCGAGCAGGCCGGATTGACCAGGCCCATTATTCCCGGTCCTTTGAGCACTACGTATTTATGTCAAATGCTCAAAGACTTTTTTGTGGGCTGGCGGCTGCGCAGCCTGAACACGACGTTTCGCACGCCCGTGCGCCACGGCGAGACGATTGCCCTGTGGGGCATGATTACCGAGAAAAACGAAGAAGAAGGCATACCGACCGTGTACTGTGACTTGGTCGTTGAAAACGAGCACGGCGAGCGCGCCATTACCGGCACCGCCGTGCTCGTCCCCTACCCTCCGCAGCAATAGACACGGTTTTCCTCGCAGGCTGCTATTTCATCTTGCGGATCACGGCCCGGGCGAAGGCATCAATGGTTTCACCGGCGTCCGTCACTGGCTGGACCGCGACCTGCTTGATGCCGGCCTTCTTCATGGCCTTGACCGATTCCAGCACATCTTCCTTGGTGCCGGTCAACGTGGTGGCCCGAATCATCTTCTCCGTGACCAGCGGCTCGTGCTCCTTCTTAAAGCCTTGCAGATAATCGGCGTAGAGCTTGAGGTGACGGGTTTCAATCGAACCCTCGGGAGCCCGATAGGCGCTTTTGAAGGCCATCAGGTCGTCCCGCACATCAGCCGGCAGGTCCTTCGGGTTAGGGCAGGAAAAGGCAAAGATATTACTGGAGGACGAGACAAACGGCCCCACGGCGCTGCGGACTTTCGAGGTTTCGAGGGACTCGCCCTTATTGGTGAGATGGAAGGCGGTCATGCATAGAGTATAAATCCGCTTCGGGTTGCGCCCGACCCGCTCGGCCCCGGTCCGGATGTGATTCATCACGAACTCAATCAGGCTGGGGCTGACGGCACCGAACAGAATAATGCCGTCGGCAATTTCACCCGCCAGCTCCAAAGTCTTCGGACCACTGGCCGCGACATAAATCGGCACTTTTTTCTTGATGTTGATCCAGCCACCCTTGGGGTTGAGGAATTTCACCATGCGGCGCCGGTGGCCTTCCTGGTAGGGCGTGGTTTTGCCTGACAACAGGTCGCGGCAGGTCTCGATGTGCTCGCGCATATCCATCAGTCGGGCCGCCGGCATACCCAGGGTCCGCCGGGCGGTATTCCCCGTTCCGATTCCGAGTATGGTCCGGCCGGGCGCCAGTTCGTTAATGGAAGCAATAGAGCAGGCCGTGACCGGGGCAATGCGCGAGGCCGGATTGGTCACCCCAGGCCCCAGCTTGATCTTTTTCGTATTCACCGCGCACAGGGCCAGGGACGCATAGACATCGCTGAACAACATTTGGGAATCATACAGCCAGGCGTGCGTATAGCCGCGCTTTTCCGCCAGCATGACGTCTTTATAGACATGTACCCCACCAGGAAACACATAACCATAATCCATTCTTCATTCCTCCAGTACGACGCTCGCTTTTAATTACATCCCTTGAGTCACAGTGCGCAGATCGGGTTCGGCTTCAAGCGCCCGAACCGTCTCGCCCACCCGGATGGCGCGTGAGTCCGTCCAGACCGCGCTCACGAGATCGGCGTATTTCGCCCTCAGTTCATCCCACGACAACGGGTTTTCCGGGTCGCCTTTTGGGAAACGAACCTGAGCAGAGACGGCCTGTCCGGTGTTCAGAGCGACGCGCGCCCAGGCCGGCCATTCCTTGGGATAGTTTTTTTCCAGTTCCGGGTCACGTTCATATCCGACCTTGTTCATGAGAGCCCCGATTACGGTATCTTCCAGCATGGCTTCGGAAAATTCATCCAGCCCGGCCCGTCGTTTGACCAACGCCACCGCAACGCCAAAGGGCAGGCTGAACTGGGCCTCAACCACATTCGTGGGACGATACTTGCGCGCGGCCGGCTCACAGATAACCGGAATACCGGTTTCAAGCATGCCGATGGTAACCCGCTCGACCTGCTCGGGTTTCACATCGTGTTCCTGCACGATGCTGAGCACCGCATCAATCGGAGCCTGGGTATAACGGCAGCAGGCGTGCGGTTTGACCGCGGTTTGCAAAATCTGAAAATCCTCGCCCAACCCCTGGCTGATTTTGCTCGGCTCAGGCCGCACGCCGTACGCTTTGAGAAAGCCGTCCCGCCCTTCGAGAATCGTGCCCGGACCAATGAAGCCTTCCTTGGCCAACAGGGCGGCATGAACACCGCTGAACGCAGCCCAGCCCGGATGGAAGCGTTTTGTCCAGGCCCCCTCGGCCAGAAACTCCATCGACCCGGCAGACTGACTGCCGGCAATACCGAGGGCGGACAGCAGTTGCGCTTCACTCAAGCCCAGCAGCTTGGCCGCGCTGGCCGCAGCGCCAAAGGTGCCGCAGGTCGCCGTGGGATGAAACCCGCGGCCGTAGTGCTCGGTCGGTTTGAGGGCCATGGCCAGCCGGGCCGCGACCTCAAAGCCGACCACGCTGGCGGTGAGAAAATCCCTGCCGCTCGCGCCAACCTGCTCTGCGGCAGCGAGCGCCGCGGAAAAGACCGACACACCCAGATGAATCGAGCCGGCCTGATGGGTGTCGTCCAGTTCCAGGCTGTGAGCAGACGTGCCGTTAGCCAGGGCCGCATACGGGAAGTTCGCCTTCTCGGCCCGGCCCAGGACCGTTCCCTGCCCGGCCGGGGCAAGGCTGCCTGCCAGGCGGTAGAGCGGCTGGCTGGAATCGGACAGCGAGCCGCGCACTGCAACGCCCAGATAATCGAGAAAGAAATACTTAGCCCGATCGACCACCTCAGCCGGCAGGCTGTCGTAATCGAGCCGGGTACAGAATCCGGCCAGATGTTGGGTGAGCGGAATTTCCATCATCTTGTCCTCTCCCTCTCCCCCTAGGATCGGAGTGAGGGTTGCTGAAAACTCCTTACAGCTTCGGAATGACCTTTTCGCCAAAGGTGCGTATGGCTTGCAGCGTGTTCTCGTGCGACGGGCCGCCCGGCTGTCGAAAGCGCATGATCAAATAGTCCGGCTGAATCGCCTCTTTCCACATCTGGAGTTGCTCCAGGCAGTCTTCGGGCGAGCCCACAATCAGCCGCTCCTTGGAGGCGGTGGCAAAGGTCAGCTCCTCGGGCGTCTTGACGTCCTTGATGTGTTCATCCGGGACATAGGCGTCGTACTGAAAGTAGAACCGGTGGGTATACATGGTCGGCTCGCTGGCGGCTTCGGCGTCGGCCATGCTGTTGGCCAGTACGGCATCGCGCATCAGGCAGATATACGGCTTGCGACCCGCCTTTTCCGCGGCTGCCCGATAGCGAGTGGCGTAGTCTTTAATGACCCCAAGGCTCTGCACCGGGTCGGCGATCCAGCCGTCCGCCAGCCGACCTGCCCGGCGCAGCCCAACCGGCGTCCACGACGCCATCCAGATCGGCGGACCGGGCTGTTGACTTGGGCCGGGCGTAATCAGGGTGTCCTGATAGTGAAAATGCTTGCCCTCAAAAGAGAAGCGCTCACCCGTCCAGCTCTTGCGGATAATGTCGATGGCTTCTTCGGTCCGGGTGGCCCGCTCGGTGATCGGAATCTCGAACGCGTCGAAATCGTGCGGCTGATACCCCACGCCGACGCTCAAAACGAGCCGTCCCTTGGTCGCCTGGTCAATTACGGCACAGTCTTCCGCGACATGAACTGGATGGTGGAGCGGCATCAACAACACGCACGTCCCCACCTTCAGGCGCTCGGTCTTCATCCCGACCAGACCAGCCAGCAGCAACGGGTTGGGCAGATAGCCGTCTTCCTGCTGGTGGTGTTCGGTCAGAAAGCAGCCGTCCCAGCCACTGGCCTCCGCGGCCTGGGCTTCGGCAATAACTTCATCAATCACCCGCCCCATATTCGTCCCGGACGGGGGGTCTTGAGTACAGGGGAGATAACCAACTGGCAGCATACGCATTCTCCTTATGGGTTCGTAATAGAGGCTGCCTAGAAAAACAAAAACTCCCGCACTTGTCTATCACCGGAGCTCGTAGCCGGAGGCTTGAGAATCCGTTAAGGTGGGCCGGCAAACATCTAATCGATTTGAACGAACAGCCCGCCGGCTGCCAACAGGAGTCTGGTATGAGTGTTCCAGAGTCGTTTTCTTTTAGTGAGCCCATTACAGAGCCCGATATCCTGGAGAGCATTCGCGCTTTACCTACCGAAGACGACCTGCCATGCGACGATGGAGAACCTATGGAAACTGCTCGCCATCGGGACCAGATGTGGACGCTGCTCTACTCACTCCAAACCCACTGGGCCGACCGGACCGACTATTATGCGAGCGGCAATATGTTTATCCACTACGACCCGCAGAACAGGCGGCGCTTTCGCGGGCCGGATTTATTTCTGGTGCTGGATGTAGAAAACCGGGAACGCAAGAGCTGGGTCGTGTGGCACGAGGGGATGCGTTTTCCCGACCTCATTATCGAACTCCTCTCGGACAGCACCCGCGCGGTCGATAAGGGCGAAAAGAAAGCCCTGTATGAGCGGGTCTTTCACACTGGCGAGTATTATCTATACGACCCCTTCTCCCAAGAATTCACCGCCTACCATCTCCGCGCCACGCAGTACGAGGAACGTCCTCTGGATGCGCAGGGGCGGATATATTCCCCAGCGGCAGGACTCTATCTTACCCGGCACGAGGGCTGGCTGAGGTGGATGACTCCAGAGGGAGAGATCGTACCAACGCCCCAGGAGTTGGCCGACCAGGAACGCCAACGCGCCGACCAAGAACAGCAACGCGCCGACCAAGAACGCCAGCGGGCTGACCAGGAACAGCAACGCGCCGACCAAGAGCACCAACGGGCTGAACAAGAACGTCAACGCGCCGAGCAGGAACAGCAACGTGCTGACCAAGCAGAACACATCCTTGAAGCCTATCGGCGTCGCTTTGGAGAGATCGACTAAGCGTCCCGTCGAAGGCAGCCCAACCCCTTCCAGCCCCTCGCCCGCTGGATGCCGGATCACGTCCGGCATGACGCGAGCACCCCGAAACGGCGAGAGCCTATCGTGAAACGCTCTAGCTAAGTAAGGGAACTACCCGTCCGTATTCTCAACCAGGATGCCCTGGTCCTTTAATTCCTGTATCCGCTCGGCCGTATATCCGCACAAGCCGCCCAGCAACTCGTCTGTATGTTGGCCGAGGCGTGACGCCGGTCCGGGAATACGTGGCGGGGTCTTGGAAAATTTGTGGGGGGATTGGAGCAGCTTCAGTTCGCCGTAGTCCGGGTTGGGCATGGTTTCGACCATGCGTTTGCTTAAATGCGGGTCTTCCGCGAATTGGCCGATGGATAGAATCGGAGCAACCGGCAGGCGGAGTTCATCGGCCATAATCCGAATCGCCTCTTCGTCACTCGGCAGCGATTGCAGCCACTCTTCGATAATGACCCGCAGGGCGTCCGCGTTCTGAATGCGCCAGCGGTTGGTCTTGAATTCGGGCGAGGTCAGTAACTCTTCGTGCCCCATGCGTTTGACCAGGGTCACCCAGTGGTCTTCGGTAATCAGCCCGATGGCAATGTAGCCGTCCTTTGATTTGAACGCGCCATAGGGAAACGCCCCGGCCCGCTGCGAACCGCCGCGCTGCGGGTCGACTGCGCCGTCGGTCACGCTATAGGCCGCCAGTGCCCAGTCGTGCGAGTTATAGGTACAGTCCACCAGGGCCAAGTCGATATACTGACCCTCGCCCGTGCGCTGACGATGAAACAGGGCCGCCATGATCGCGCCAAAGGCGTTGAGCGCGGTCATGTGATCGCCAATGGCCGAGGCCGGATAGGCCGGATAGCCGTCCGGCTCGCCGACCAGATGCAGTAATCCACCCGCCGCCAGAGCGACCAGATCGTTGCCGATGCGGCGGGAGTACGGCCCGGTCTGCCCATAGGTCGAGACCGAGCACATGACGAGGCTCGGGTTGATGGCGGACAGACTCTCATAGGTCAGGCCGTAGCGCTCCATGATGCCGGGCGTGAAGTTCTCGAACAGCACGTCGCAATGTTTGACCAAATCCTTGATGATGGCCTGGCCGGCCGGGGTTTTGATCTCCACGCACAGGCTCTTCTTGCCCCGGTTGTGCATAATGAAATAGCTCGGCGTGGCGCCATCCTTGCCATCCTTGGGCACGATGCGAATGTGCCGGCTGTGTTCGCCCTTGGGTGGCAGTTCAACCTTGATGACTTCCGCCCCAAGGTCCACCATCAGCCGCGTGGCCTGGGGCCCAGCCAGCCATTGGGTCAGGTCAAGAATACGGACCCCTTCGAGAATCTGTTTCTGTTCGGTCATGTCACACTCCCTTAGATCGCCTTGCCGGCCGCAAACCCACCGTCAATGGGAATCGTTGCGCCAGTCATGAAGTCTGCGTCCTCGGACGCCAGGAACAACATCAGCCGGGCGATTTCTTCGGGCTGAGCCCAGCGTCCGGCCGGATGCGCTTTTTTAAGCGACGCCACGATATCCGGCTTATCAAAATAGCCCGCGGTCATGGCGGTCTCGACCACACCAGGGGCAATGGCGTTGACCTGAATATGCTTATCGGCCAGTTCCATCCCCATTTCCTTGGTCAGGCCGACCACCCCATGCTTGGAGGCCACATAGGCCGCCCGGTTCGGCACGCCCACGAGACCGGCGACTGACGACAGGTTAATGATTTTTCCACTCTTATGCTGTGCAATCAGGTGTTGGGCAACGGCTTGACTGCACAAAAACGTCCCGGTCAGGTTGGTTCCAACGACCTTCAGCCATTCTTCGGCGGGCAAGTCCAGGAACGGTACAATCTCACGCACCCCCGCGCTGTTGATCAGCACATCGAGTGAGCCGAGTCCGGCCACGGCCTGCTCAACCATGGTTCGCACCGAATCCGGTTGCGTGACATCGACCTGGAGGGCCACGGACTTGTGCCCTAATGCCTCAACCGCGCCGGCGGTTGCCTGGGCCGATTCAAGCCGGAGGTCCGCTACGGCAATAGCAGCGCCTTCCGTGGCAAAGGCCAGACTTGCCGCTCGCCCGATCCCACTCCCCGCGCCAGTAATCAGGACACCCGTGTTTTCAAACCGCATATATAGCTCCTGTTGGCCTTTCTATATCCTAAATGCGTTGGCTTTTTTAGCCTATCGGGTGCCGCTAGCGCAGAATCGTATGACGTCGTCATACACGCTACACTTATGTGCATCTGTCCCACGAGAGGATGTCATATGCGAGTCAATGCGAGATTGGATGACGAGCGGGCGGAGAAGCTGCGGCAACTCCAATCGCTGACACAGCTCAGCACGAGCGAGATCGTCAAAGGCGCAATCGACCTCTTGCACCGCCAACAAGCCGAGCGGTCCCGCGACAAGCTCAACGCCTTGCTGAGCAGCGACTTCGTGGGCTGCGCCGAAGGCCCGGCAGACTTGGCGAGCCAGTACAAGCGTTACCTCATACGTGACCTGGAGGAAAAGCATGGTATTGGCTGACACCGGCTATTGGCTTGCGTTGGCGAATAGCCGGGACCGCTGGCACGAAGCCGCGCTTGAGGCCAGCCGTGATCTTAACGAAACCCTCGTCGTCACCTGGCCGGTGGTGACGGAAACCTGCCACCTCATGCTCTCGCGATTGGGGGTACGCTCGGAATTACGCTTTGTCGAGCAGGTGTGGAAAAATGTGGACATCCACGCGATCGGACAGGGACATCTCGGCGCCATCCACGAGTTGATGGAGCGCTACGCAAATCGGCCTATGGACCTGGCGGACGCCTCGCTTGTGATGGCGGCGACCGAACTCGGAGAAGGCCGGATTCTTTCCACGGATCAGCGCGATTTCGAGACGTATCGATGGAAGGACACGCAACCGTTTCACAACCTGCTCCGTCCCTTCGCGGCAGATGCCCCGTGAGTCCCCACGACGGAGCAGGAGACCTTTGGGCATGGACACCTCTTCCGCACAAGGGAAGGAGTGACGCAACTCTTCCCCTTTCGACAGGGCTCGTATTCTCCGGCTGAGCAGACTATATTTGACGGGGTGGAGTACGGCTCATGAGCCTAACGCTGATCAACACCCTCCGTTTTGCCGACCGCCTCAAGGAGGCCGGGTTTACCGGTACGCAGGCCGAGGCTCTGGCTCGGACGCTCGGCGACGAGTTGACCGAACAACTCCCCTCCAAGGCCGACTTCCAGACATTGGAAGCCAAGTTCGACGCCTTGGAAACCAAGTTCGCCGCTTTAGAGACCAAGTTCGACGCCTTGGAAACCAAGTTCGAGGGTCTGCGCTCCACTCTCAACATCGTGCTGGTGCTGGTCGGCCTGCTCGTCGCGCTCGGATTGGTCGAGCCGGTCTCCAAGCTGTTCGGCCGCTGACGCCGGCCCCCTACAACCAACCGTTCCAGCACGTCCAGGGCTGTGTTCTGGATGCGGTCGCCCAACAGGAATTTCTGGCTGCGCGGAAAGCGCTCCACGGTCGGAATCAGCCACGCCAGAAACCGATAATGCGCCTCCAAGGCCGGGCGGGATCGTCAAATACATGCTTCCCAAAACCTGCCCTCTCCTCATGCTGATTGTGGATTCCAGTCCCAAATCCGCAATCAGCAATCTCCTCGTCCCCGGAACCCCGGCATGATCTCCTTGGCAAACAGTTCCAGCGAGCGGGTCGATTTCTTGGGATCCATGCCGGCAAGCTGGGTGCTCATAATGAAATGGGTGCATTGGAACTCGTTTTTGAAGCGCTCCATTTTTCGGGCGACCTGGTCTGGCGTACCGATCATCACCGCTTCCCCAAAAGCCGAGTGGCGGAGCTCGCTCGGCTTGGTGAACTTCCACATGTCCTTGTCTCCGGGCGCGTCATTGGCCTCGGCCAGAATATGGCCGTAGAATTCCATCATACTGAACAAATGCTCCTGGCAGTCCTCCCAGGCCCGGGCTTCGGTGTCGGCCAGATACACCAAGCGTAATTGCGCGATGTTGAAATCGTCCGGGTTACGCCCGCATTTTTTGAGTTCGTCAATATACCACGGGGCCGGGTCAGGTCCGATGGTTGCCATGAGATGACAGCCCAGCCGGGCCGCGCTACGGGTGGCTTTCTCGGCCCGCGCACCGATCCACAGCGGCATGGGCTGCTGCACCGGCTTGGGGCTCAGGGTCAAATCCTTTACCCGGGTGAAACGCCCATCAAACGTGACCGCATCTTCATTCCAGACTTTTTGAATCAGTTCAACGCCTTCGCGTAAACGCGCCGAACGTTCCTTGCGCGGCATACACAGGGCATCAAACTCCATATACGAATAGCCCTGCCCGACACCCAAGTCGAATCGGCCGTTCGACCAGATGTCTACGCAGGTGGCGTCTTCCGCCACCCGAATCGGGTGCTGAAACGGCAGCAGCAGAATAAACGTGCCGATCCGAATGGTGCTCGTTCGGGTGGCAATCGCCGCCGCAGTCGGCAGCAGCGACGGATTATAGCCGTCCGCGGTAAAGTGGTGCTCGGTCAGCCAGACGTGATCATAGCCGAGTTCCTCGGCCCGAATGGTCTGCTCTAACAGCGCGTTATACAGCTCGGGGAATGACCGCGCCCAAGGCTCAGGGTTCCGAAAATCCTCCATAAAACCAAATTGCATATGCTCGTCCTCCTCTCTTTGACGAATTGCTACACCCAGGACGCTACCCACTTCCCCAACCCCTAATCCCCAACCCCCGGCCTTCTCTCCCCCACCCTCGTGGTCTGCTCAAACGCATAGGCCAACTGAAGCACGTCCAGTTCGTTTTGATGCCGGCCAACGATCTGTAGGCCAACGGGCAGGCCCTCTGGGGTGAAACCGCACGGTATCGAGATGGCCGGCAGGCCGGTGACGCTGATGTAGTAACATGAGCGCATCCAGTCCAAATACGTCTCCATCTGTACGCCGTTAATCTCCCGCACATAGCGCTGTTTGACATCAAACGGCGGCACTTGGGAGACGGGCAGAATCAGGAATTCGTACTGTTCCATGAACTCACGCACCCGATGATAGAGCAGCGTGCGCTTTTTCTCGGCCCGACCGATTTGCGGGCCGCTGAGTTTTGTCCCTTCTTCGATATTCCAGATAACCGTGTCCTTCATCTTGTCCCGGTGTTCGGGTAGCAGCTCGCCCAGAGACAGATCAAAATACCACGCCCGCCAGACGCGAAAGACCTCGTCGGCATCCTGGAAGTCAGGGGTCGCTTCCTCAATGACGCAGCCCAGGTCGGCAAACACGCCCCGCTGGCTTTCGAATACCGCAGTCACTCGCGCATCAACCGGCAGGCCACCCAGCGTCGGACTCCAGGCAATCGGGGTATCCGCAAAGGAGCGTTCAAGCGGCTGAAGGAACTGCTCGCCCGATTCGGTATTGGCAATCGGCACCCGAGGGTCAGGACCGGCCATGACGCTCAGTAACAGCGCCACATCCTGCACGGTACGGGCCAGCGGCCCTTCGACCGCCAGCGGAAACCAGCCGACTCGGTGCGGCCAGGTGGGCACCCGGCCGGGCGAAGGTCGGAACCCCACCACATTGCAAAAACTGGCTGGATTACGCAGCGAGCCGCCCAGGTCGCTGCCATCGGCAATCGGCAACATCCCGGTCGCCAGCGCCACCGCGGCCCCGCCGCTGCTGCCGCCGCAGGTTGTGGAGAGATCATACGGGTTGAGCGTCTCACCAAACACTTCGTTATACGTTTGCGAGCCGGCCCCGAACTCGGGCGTGTTGGTCTTGCCGATCATGATCGCGCCGGCGGCGTGCAGGCGTTCGACAATAATCTCGTCTTGGTCGGGAACAAAGTCGGCAAAGATCGGCGAGCCGAGCGTAGTGCGGACGCCTTTGGTCAGCACCAAATCCTTGTGGGCAATGGGCAAGCCGTGCAGCGGGCCGACCTCCTGGCCTCGCCCGAGCGCTTCATCGGCTTCGGTCGCCCGCTCCAGGCCACGCTCGGCCAAAAGAGTCACAATCGCGTTCACCCGCGGATTGATGCGCTCGATCCGGGCTAAGTGCGCTTCTATGACTTCCCGACACGACACTTCACGTAGGCGGATACGTTTGGTCAGTTCGGTTGCAGTCAGAAAACACAGTTCGGCAGAAGCCATAGCTCTCCCCTTTACGCGCCCATCCCTCCGATTTTCACAGGAAAGAATGGTTCAGTCATTTTGCGAGCGTAGCGTCAGCAAAGTCGAAGGACAACCTCACAGCAGCATACAGTGACGGTATGATACTCCTCTCTGCTCAAGAGAGCTGCCAGTCGAAATCACGCCAACATTCTCGATCATTCGCCTTCTCCCATCACACCACTACTGCAATGCTCTCAAAATCGCTTGACATCATTACTTAACGACGTTGCTTAACATCGTAATATAATAATCAAAAAGAGGCTATCATATGGCGCAGATCATCCCTCAACGCATGGCTGCAGAAATAGACGGGTCGTTTGTCGTGTTTCTGACCGGTATGCGGATTAATAAATTGTGGAAGGTCCATAAGTGGTTGCCCGTCTTTCGGGCTATGCCAGCCATGCTAAATGAGCTATCAGCAAATCCCGATTCTGGCCTGCTCGGCTTTCGCTATCAGCCGGGGTTCCCTAATTTTTCAGTTGTGCAGTACTGGCGCTCGTTTGAACATCTGCACGCCTATGCGCGTGACCGGAGCGGGCGGCATTATCCGGCGTGGGCGGCGTTTAATCGCAAGGTAGGGATGAACGGTGATGTCGGGATTTGGCACGAGACCTACTGCGTGGCGGAAGGACAGTACGAAGCCTTTTACGGCAATATGCCGGCTATGGTCTGGGGCGAGCGAGCAGGCTCGTGCCGGCTATCGGTCGGAAGAATACGGCCAAGGGTCGCTTGAAGCAGAGTCGAGGGGAAGATGCACCGATTGATACGGCTGGAGTGGAGAAGAGGAAAGAGGTGGCGGCGTAACCGATGGTCCTTTGGCTGTGGTCCGCTTCCCCTATTGGCTACCATTCGGATTTCATAGAAATTTTGCAGTCGGGTAATGGAGGAGATATGCTCATCACACCTGTCTATGCAGCCGTCTCTGGTCTGTTTTTTATTGTCCTGAGCGTGCGGACAATCAGACTACGCCGCCGCCTGCGCGTCGTAATCGGTGACGGTGAAAACCCGAGCCTGGCAAGAGCCGCTCGGGTCCATTCGAACTTTGCAGAATACGTCCCGCTCGCTTTGATCTTGCTCTTCTTCCTCGAAACCCAGACCAACGCCAGCGGATGGATTCACATCCTGGCTATAGGCCTTTTCCTGGGCAGGCTTTCACACGCGTTCGGTGTCAGCCGAGTCAATGAAAACCCGACCTATCGAGTGACTGGCATGGTGCTCACATTCGGCGTCATCATCTCCGCGTCCATCAGCCTGCTGACGTCCTCTATTCGATCTTTCAGCGCCTAAGAGCAAAGGGGTTGCCCTTTTGCTGTAGTCTTGTTACTTGACAGCGTTAGATAATACTCTCAATAGTAAAAAGCTCAGTCATGCCACGCACGGCAAACCCAACCCTGAGAGAAGACATTCTCAAAGCCGCCCTACGCATCGTCGAAAAACAAGGAGTGGCTGGCCTCACCATGCGGGCAGTGGCTGGCATGTTAGGCTATAGTGCAACCGCTATTTACCAGCATTTTGACAGCAAAGAAGAATTGTTGCTGACACTTAAGTTGCAAGCCGGCTATTTACTCACGAAGGAAATGGAGCTGGCCCGAGCAGAGCCTACGCTGGAAGCACAGCTCTTTCAAATGGGCCAGCGTTATATTCGTTTTGGACTGGAGAATTCAACCTTTTATCAACTCATGTTTCAGGACATGAGTCTGGCAACGATCTGTACATCTGAGCAGCTTGAGCGCATGCGGCAGAGCTGGGCCATTATGCGGGCAACGTTGAAGACCTGGGTTGAGCAGCGCGGATTTCAGGGCATTGATATTGATAAAGAAGCCAATGTCCTGTGGATGATGGTCCACGGTCTGACCTCACTCGCCCTGGCTGGGCGTCTGCCTTCTGCTCAGACCGACGAGGTGTTTGCGTTATTTGCTCTTTCTGCAAGTCGCTGGATGGCAGGACTACTCAGTACCCAAACGGAATCCCTTGAAGCGTGAGCGCAGGCAAAGCGCCCTGCCGCATAGAGAGCCTCGCTCACCATTACGAAAACCTTTCGACCAAAAACGAACAGGAGGAAAGTACAATGAGCCGGCCCTTTCCTGATGATCCATTTCTCCAGGGGAATTATGCCCCCTGGCCCATGGAGGGCGAGATTCACGACTTGGTCGTCACGGGCGAAATTCCAGATGAGTTGAACGGTACGTTATACCGGAACGGCTCAAACCCGCAGTTTGCGCCACGCGGACGCTATCACTGGTTTGATGGCGACGGCATGATCCATGCGTTTACCCTGAGTGCCGGCAAGGCGCATTATCGGAATCGCTGGGTCCGAACGGAACGGTTCAAGCTTGAGCGCCAGCACGGGGAAGCGCTCTTTGCCGGCCTCAGTGACCTGAGCAATACGGACGAACGGGCCCAGGGAGTTTTTCCGAATGCGGCCAATACAAATATTGTCTTCCATGCCGGGCGGCTGCTCGCCCTGTGGGAAGGCGGCCCGCCCTATGAACTTGAGCCCTCAACCCTCGACACCATTGGTGTGTATGATTTTCACGGCAAGCTCCAGGGGGCCATGACCGCTCATCCCAAGGTTGACCCGGAGACTGGCGAACTCCTCTTTTTCGGTTACGGACCGTTCCCGCCCTATCTGCGCTACACGGTCGTCTCCGCGGACGGTGATGTGACGCGGGACGAAGAGATTCCCCTGCCGGTACCGACCATGATGCACGATTTCATTGCCACCCGAGAGCACGTCATCTTCATGGTTTTTCCGGCTACCCTGCGCCCGGAAAATCTGACCTCCGGTTCTCCCGTCCGCTGGGAGCCGGAACTGGGAACGCGCATCGGGGTCATGCCACGCGACGGCGGGAGCGAGGATATCGTCTGGTTTGAAACCGACCCCTGTTTTGTGTTTCACGCCATGAACGCGTACACACAAGGGAACAGGGTCATCGCCGATGTGTGCCAGTTTCGCCTGCTGCCACTGTTTCAGGTTGACGGAGAAGACCCGGAGACCAATATCCCGGTCTTCACTCGCTGGTCGCTGGACCTGACGACCCACTCAATCACCCAGGCACCACGGGACGACCGGCTCAGCGAGTTTCCCCGACTGGACGAACGTTATGCCGGCCTGCCCTATCGGCGGGGGTATGCGGTCGGCCAAGAGGGTGCTGTTCCTCCCTCGGAAGGTCTTTTTAACACGGTCATTGGGTATGACCATGCAAACGGCCGCTCCTATACCCACGCGTTCGGCCCGGACAGTTATTCCTCGGAGCCGATTTTTGTTCCACGCTCCGCGCGGTCAGGCGAAGGTGAAGGTTTTCTGCTCGTGGGGGTGTACCGCCAAGAGGAAAACCGGAGCGACCTGGTCATTCTCGACGCCAAAAATATCGCGCACGAGCCGTCGGCCACCGTTCACCTCCCCCACCGGGTGCCGTACGGCTTTCACGCCAACTGGGTGGAGGGCTTGTCGGTGGAGTAGTGCGTGCGACGTACGGATGCTTCCGGTTCGGTCAGGCCGGAATAAGAAAATCTCCCAGGCGCATCATGCAACCGGCCGAGTGCGCCTTTCGATAGTAGCGCTCATCCGCGGTCACGAGCGTCGTATCAAGAGCACACAGGGCAACGGCGTGATACAGGGTGTCAAACAGATGGTGTTCGAATCGAACGGCCAGTTCACAGGCCTGCTCATATACTTCGAGCGTTTCCATGACGGGAATTTCCATAGCGTACAGCAACCCGACCTCTTCGTGTGCCGCCTCTGGTACCAGCCGTGCGAGCACCGCAGCCACTTCGGCCAACCAATGAGACGGCTGTACGACCTGCACGCTTCCAGATTGTATTGCCCGGAGCAGGGCCAATGCCGTCCGTGTGTCAGCCTCATTTTCAGTGTCGGGGAAAATCCATTTGACGACAACACTCGCATCAACGACCGCACGAACCGCTTGCATCAAGGACGGCCTCGCGCTCGGGCTGTACGAATCGTTGCCGCGTTCACGGATGGCATTTTTTGTCGTGCGGCAAGCAAGGCATCAACCGCCTGAGAACGCCGCTGAAGCCGCTGTTGTTCCTCAATAGCCTCTCGCATGAGTTGCGTAATGAGGGCGCTCTTGTTCTTCTTTGCAAAGGTCTTATTGAAGGCCGCCTTGACCTCTTCGGGAACGCTGAAATTGACGGTCGCCATGCTTACTCCATTTTGTTGAAATTTTCAACAACTATTATATCTTGCCTGCTCTTCAGTCAAGCAGAGCCCCTGCTTCAGCCGTCAAGGAGATTTAAGCGACACCCCACCGCTCAATCGCAGTGGGAGTCCAGCGACGGGCGTATGCTTTGCAAATCAAGCTCGACGCATATGGACATAGTTATTGACGGCGTAGAGGCGCGGACGTAAGGCTGAATCATGAACTGGAGCGGCATCGGTCTGGGCTGTCTCGTCTGCCTGGCTGCGGTCGGCACCGACGCGGCCCCGGACAGCGATATCGAGCACCGCGGCAGCATCACCGGACAGGTCGTCTTTGCCGGCAACGCTCCGCAGCCAGGCCGCCTGCCCGTTCACAAAAACAAGGAAGTCTGCGGAGACAGCACGCCGGATGAGAGTCTCTTGATCGATACGCGCGGAGGACTCAAGAATGTCGTCGTCATCCTGGACGGCATTCGCGCCGGCAAAGGCAGCCCCACCCTTCCCGCGCTGCTCGACAACAAAGACTGCGTCTTTGTCCCGCGCGTACAAACCATGACCGTCGGGCAAACGCTCGCACTTCGGAACAGCGACTTCATCCTGCATAATGTCCATGCCCGCCAAAACGGCTACGAGACCGTGTTCAACCTGGGTCTGCCGTACTGGTCAGAGAAAACCTATCGCTTTACGCAACCCGGCCATGTGCTGATCGATTGTGATGTGCTGCATACCTGGATGCGGGCGCATATCATTGTCACCGACCATCCCTATACCGCGGTGACGAATGCGGCGGGACAGTTCAGCATCACCCGGATTCCCCAGGGAAAATATGCCCTGCGTCTGTGGCACGAGCGCCTGGGAGAACAAACTCAGTCGGTGTCCGTCCGAATGGCCCAAGAGACCCGCGTCCGCCTCGTCTATACAGCCGGGACGCAACAGGATAAGGCACAGTAAACTTATTAAGGAGAAAACCCATGTCAGACAATCCGGTACACTATGAACTGAACGACGGTATTGCCATTCTGCGGCTTGACGATGGGAAGGCCAATGCGGTCAACCACGCGCTGATCCAGGGCGTGAACGACGCGTTGGACAAAGCCGCGCAGGAAGCCAAGGCCGTGGTCTTGACGGGCCGGGCCGGTCGTTTTTCTGCCGGATTCGATCTCTCTGTCCTCCAGTCCGGTCCGGAGGCCGGTCACACCCTCGTGACTGCCGGCGCCCGGATGCTGCTCAAGATTTTCACCCATCCGCAACCGGTCGTGGCCGCCAGTACCGGCCATGCTATTGCCGCCGGCGGCTTTATGCTGCTGGCCAGCGATACCCGTTTGGGCGTGCAGGGCGACTATAAAATCGGACTCAACGAAGTCGCTATTGGCATGACCCTGCCGGAGTTCGGCCTGATGTTCGCCCGCGAACGGTTGTCCAAACGCCACTTTACCAATGCAGTCATCCAAGCTCGTTTGTATACTCCAACCGAGGCAGTTGATGTCGGTTTCTTGGATCGGGTGTGTACGGCCGAAACCCTTTTAGACGAAGCGCTCAGCGAAGCCCGCCACCTCGCATCACTCAACCTGCCATCCTATGGCCGCACCAAGGGACGCGCCCGGGGTGCGCTTGCAGAGCAGATACGCAACGGTCTGGATGAAGACATCGCCCGGTTAATGGCCTAGGGAAAGTCGAACTGCCCTTACTTCGCCAACTGACTCGTGGCGTGACCGTTCGGACCTGTTTCAACTGTCCCCTCAGACAGAATCGCGGTGGCCGTCTCTTCGACCGCCGTGCCTTTGAAAAAGTCCGGGTTGGCCTCGCCCCAGAAACGGATGGGATTGGTACACATAAAGTCACGAAAACCAGCGTCACTGACCAAGCCTCTTTCAACCAGCTCATACGCTTCGGGAACAACTTGGTTCATGTTTGCTACGTCAAAGTGGCCAATGTCCGACCCGAAGAGCGCATTGAGCTGCGCCCTAAACGGATTGCACTGCCGATTAAAGGCCCAGGCATTCATCTTGTCGTCCGACTCACAGCCAAAATAGAAATTCTTGACAAACAAGTCGTGGATGTCCGACGCCTGTTTGATCTCGCAGGCCGAAAAATCGTCCAGGTTGTCAATACCGCCAATGGCGGTCGCGCCTTGTGAACTCAGCACCGTATCCAAGGCCGCCTCACGCTGCTTGAACGCCTCAGCCATGTCTGCGCTGCCATATTGCAGCGCCAATTCGCTCAGCAGTTGCCGGTCGAGATTCACCGGATTAACCTCTTCAAGCGCCTCGCTATTGCGCTTCTCCCAGTGTTCGATCAGGTCAGCGTATAACTGACACGCCCAGCCGACCCCGCCTTCCAAAAAGGCGAACTTGAGCGTGGGGAAACGTCGGGTGACACCGCCGAGAAAGAGCGCTTTACACACGGCTTCGTTTGCCGCGGCAAAATGGCCAATATGGTTATACACAAAATTGGAGGGCGAAATCCGCAGCGCATACCCGCGCGAGCCGGTATGAAACGTCGGCGACAGGCCCCGTTCGACACACATCTCCCAGACCGGGTCGTAGTCGTATTCGCTGTCCAGGCCCAGCACGTCGCGCCACGTCAGCAGTTCTTCCGAGCCTGGGTAGTGTTCGACCGCTGCGGGAATAGGCCGTTTAATCATGCTGCCCAGCATGATCACCTTCATGCCGAGCTGCGAAGTCGCATAGTCGATTTCTTCCAGGGCCTCCTCAGGCGTATTCATCGGAATCACCGCGGTTGGAGTCATGCGGTCGGCATAGGCCCGAAAATAGTCCGCGCTAAAGATATTAAACGCCCGACAGGCGGCTTTCCGCAGTTCGGTATCGCTGCCACGGGTCAATCCCAGACCCGCGGTAGGGTAGAGGATGGTAAAGTCGATACCGAACTCGTCCAGGCGTTCATACAGCAACCGGGGCATCATGGCTGTTGCCCGGTCGCGCGTATTCTTGGTGGGAATCCCCCAAAAGGCTTGCTGCGCGGTCCGCTGGCGACGCCGTTCGGCCACCGACAGGCTTAAATGTTCTTGGACAAGTTTGGTGAACACCGAGAAACCCTCGACTGCCTTGGTGCCGCCGATCTTTCTCAACTGTTCGCGCACCAGCGGCCCAAACTCCAGCCAGTGCCCGTCCGCGTCTATAATCGGATGCTGCAACCGGGCGCGTATGCCCGCTCCGTTCGTGTGGCCATTACTGCTCATAAAAAACCTCCCCGAGAGAGATACCGCCCCTCCGACCGTCGATTCCTTTTGAGGAAAAGTAAACCGAGTATAGGAAGTCGGACGGACATTTACAATGCTTCGTCCGTCCGCTCTTCATTCAGCGCAGGGGCAGTTTTCCTCTCACCCCAGCCCCTAATCCCCAGTCTCTCCCTATACATGAACCGGCGTAAGCGCATCCAGCAATGCCTTTGCCGCCCGCAGGTCGGGCGTATCGAATCCCTCGGTAAACCAGCCGTAGATATTCGACAGGAGGCGGTAGGCGACGTCCGGCTTTCCGTGCGCTTGCCAGAACGCAGCCAGGCGGGTGGCGCTGCGGAGTTCCAGGGATTTTGCCTGCTGGCTGCGAGCGATCTGAATGGCGTCCTCAAAGCAGGCTGTGATTTCCCGGCTGTTGTGATCCGTACCGTCTTTGGTGGCAAGCAATAATTCTCCCCGGGTGCGCAGCAGTTCGGCCTGCCACCATTTTTCGTTACTCTTGTCCAGCTCGACTTCTGCCTGGGCCAGCACGGCGAGGCCGTCTTTGACCCGATCGAGTTTGCCGTAGGCTTCTGCCAGAAGCAGAGACACCTGACCGAGCTGCCGAATACCGGACTCCTGCCAGATGCGCTGGCCCTCCAGCATGTCGGCAATGCCCTCTTCCACCTGGCCCTGTTCTGCCAAGGCCCACCCGCGCAGATAGGTCCCGGCAGCGTGAAAGTACGGAAAGCCCTGCTCACTCGCCAGCGCGACCACACCCTCGGCCTGGGTTTGGGCAATCGCTCCCTCCCGTCGAAAGCGATGGACAGCCGTTCCAAAATGCAGGGCAAAAACCAGACTGTAGGGATGGGAAATCTCTCGGGCGTGCGTGATTGCTTCCTGGCTGCGCTGGAGAGCCTGGTCGGGATAGCCAAGATGCCACAGCATCCAGGCCAGAAAGGCCAGACTCGACACACCAGGGTCCTGGCCTATCACCCCCTGCGCATTCTCCGGGCCGTGGACGCTCGGATCATACATCTCCACGGAACGTTCCAGATGATCTCTGGCATCGGCAAACTCGCCGAGACGAAAGGCAGTCAATCCAAGCGCCTGCTGGGCCGGCAGGAATTGATCGGAGTCCGACAGGCTCTCAGACAGACGTTGGAGTTTTTCGGTCATTTCTCCTGCAGCAGCATACTCCCCTCGCACCAGATGAAAACGCCACAAACCGAACAGCACGGGGAACTTCTGCGGCAGGTCTCCGATCGAGCGTGACAATTCACGGGCACGCGAGTACACGCGCTCTACTTCCGGCGCGGCGTAACCTTTGGTTGTCATCAGGCAGGAGCCGAGCGAGACGAGCAGGGTCAGCTCTTGCTGCGGACGGTCCGGGGTGGAGGGCAGCGCCGGTAGCAAGTCCAGGGCGTGGTTGAGGTCACGAATTGCCTCAGTATACGCAGACTGCTTGAGTGCCAGCTCTCCGGCGCGTTGATAGTACTCGACGGCTTTTTCCGCATTGCCACTGTAGGCTGAATGATAGGCGAGTTCTCTGAGGCGGCGGTCATTCAGTTGCTCGCGGAACAGGGAGGCAATGGCCTGGGCCGTCCGGGCGTGTACGTCCTGGCGGCGCTCGGATACAAGCGAGCTATAGGAAACATCCTGGGTGAGCGCGTGCTTAAAGGTGTACTCGACTTCGGGAAAGGCGGGTTGCTCATAGATGAACTCCGCGGTTTGCAAACGGGATAGCAGGGGAACGAGGGTTTCCTCAGCCTCCTGGGTAACTTGCGTCAGGAGGCTGAGCGAGAATTCCCGGCCAATCACCGCGGCGGTCTGGAGCAGATCTTTTTCTGCTGCGCCTAATTGGTCGATACGCCCGGCCAGTACGCCTTGGACCGTCGTCGGGATATGGACCTCATCGAGCGCCTTGGTGAGGGAAATGCCACCCATCCCCTGGACCAGGACACCTTGGTCAAACAGCGCCCGGACCATTTCTTCCATAAAAAATGGCGTGCCCTCTGTTTTCTCCAATATGAGCTGTTTGAGCGGTGCGAGCGAAGAGGCGGTGACAGTCCAGTTTGCTTCGTCGAGGAGCGAGGTCAAGAGTTCTTTGGCATCTTCCAGACCCAGCGCGTCGAGTCGAAGCTGGCTGTAATAGGTCTTGCTGCCCCATTCGTGCCGATACTCCGGGCGGTAGTTGACCAACAGAAGTATGGGCGCGGTGGCCAGGCTCTCACTCAGGGTATCGAGAAAGGACTGCGTGCCCTCGTCCAGCCATTGCAAGTCCTCAAAAATCAGCACCACAGGCTGGGTGAGGCTCTCACGCACAAGGAGCTGTTTGATGATGTCAAAGGAACGTTGTTCACGGATGTGGGGGTCCATCTGCTGAAGCGCCGCGGTGAATTCCGCATGGCCCAAGAGGCTCAGCAGATAGGGCAGTCCGTCTTCGAGTTCACGGTCAAGCGCCACCACCCGCCCGGCGACTTTTTCATGCAGCGTCCGTTCGTCGTCCTGGGGACGAATATGGAAGTAATTCCTCAGCAACTCGACCAGGGGCAGATACGCATAGCCGCTACCATGAGCGGCACAGAATGTTTCGAGGACCAGACAGTGCTGCTCGGACAGGACCTTGAATTCGTGAAACAGCCGAGACTTGCCAACTCCCGGCTCGCCCACCACACCGACCATCTGCCCCTGCCCGTTTCTCGCTTGTTCGCGAACCTGTTTGAGATGTTCGATCTCTTTCTTGCGACCAACGAAACGAGACAGGCCGCGCACGGCTGACACTTGGAGCCGGGTGCGCAGGGCGCCAACTCCGAGGAGTTCGTAAATCTGTACGGGCTCGCTGACGCCTTTAATCTTCGCCGCGCCCAAATCCTTGAACTCGAAGTATCCCTCGGTAAGCTGGTGGGTATACGCACTCACGACCGTCGTACCCGGCGTGGCCAGTCCTTCCATGCGGGCCGCCAGGCTGGTCGAATGACCGACCGGAACATAGTCCGTGTGTAGATCGTTTTTACGAATGGAGCGCACGACGACCTCGCCGGTATTGACGCCCGCCCGCATTTGCAGATTGACTCCTTTGCCATGCCGGAGCCGCTCGGCATAGGCCCTGCTCTCTTCTTGCATGCGTAACGCGGCAAACAGCGCGCGCTGGGCGTGGTCTTCATGGGCGAGAGGCGCGCCAAAGAGGGCAAAAATACCATCGCCCATAGACTGGGCCACATAGCCCTCATAGCGATGCACGGCGGCCATCATGAGTTGCAGGGCCGGGTCAATAATGGAGCGCGCATCTTCCGGGTCAAGGTCCTCGATGAGTTCCATCGAGCCCTTGATATCGGCGAATAGCGCCGTGATGGTTTTCCGCTCTCCATCAACCGCCCCACGCGCTTCGAGCGCAGCCTGCTCAGCGCGGATACGCTCGGCCAGATGGGGCGGGGTGTAGGTGTGGGGGCTGGGGGTTCGGGGTTGGGGGTTGGGTGACTTGGCGAGTGACGTCCCGCACTCCATGCAGAACTTGGCTCTGGCGACATTATCGAATCCGCAGTTCGGACAGCGGTTCTGGAGCGCTGTTCCACATTCGACACAAAATTTTGCGCCGTCCGGATTGTCGGTATCACACTGGAAACATCGCATAGGCTTTTCATCTCGCAGATTATGCGTCCACGTGCGTTTACTGTACCGAAGCAGAGCACTAAGAACAGCCCCCTTTTGGGTCTCTCCGCTCCCTTTCAAAGGCTACCCCGATTGAAAAGTACGCAAGAAAGTTATACTTTTATTTATACTTTTAGTAGAAAAGGATGTGGTATGGCCCGTATAAAAACAGCTATTTCCTTAGATCCCGCGCTTTTCGAGAAAGCGCAATTGCTGTCCCAACACCTGCGGATTTCGCGCAGCCAACTCTTCGCCCAAGCGCTGGAAGACTTCTTACGGCAGCACGAAAACCAACAGTTGCTCGCACAGATAAACCGTGCGCATAGCGATACACCCGACCGCCCGGAACAAACCCGGCTCAAACACATGCAGCGAAAATATCGTCAGCGCATTGAAGCGGAAGAACAATGGTAATCAATCAAGGTGATGTATTCTGGGTCAACCTCGGCGCTCCTTCCGGGTCAGCTCCCGGCTATCGCCATCCGCATGTCGTCGTGCAAAACAACCTTTTTAATCGAAGCCGCATTCGTACGGTCGTTGTCTGTGCCCTGACCTCCAACCTCAAACGCGCTTCCTCTCCGGGGAATGTCTCCTTGGCCAAAGGCGAAGCGAATCTTCCTCGGCGAAGCGTCGTCAACATTTCTCAAATATTTACGGTCGATAAGATGGATTTGATGGAAAAGATAGGATCAATCTCGCCTGGTCGCCTGCGTGAAGTTCTGGACGGCATGCAACTCCTCCTGGAGCCACGCGAGGTGAGAGAAGTATGAGGTAATACGCGAGCCGACAAAGACGCTACTCCGGCGTGCGCAGCTTATAGCGCTGAATTTTTCCGGTCGCGGTCTTGGGCAGCTCGGAGACGAACTCGACCCAGCGCGGGTATTTGTGCGGCAGCGTGCGGTCTTTGACAAACACGCTCAGTTCCCGGGCCAGTTCTGCTGAGGCGGTCTGGCCTGCTTTGAGCACCACGAATGCCTTGGGTTTGATCAGGCAGTGGTCGTCCTCCCAGCCGACAATCGCGGCTTCCAGCACGGCCGGGTGTTGAAACAGGATACCCTCGACCTCGGCCGGCGAGACCCATTGGCCCGAGACCTTGAGCATATCGTCCGCCCGGCCGCAGTAGGCAAAATACCCCTCTTCGTCCTGGACATAGGTATCGCCGGTGTTGATCCAGTCTCCCAGCATGGTTTGCGCGGTCTTCTCAGGGTTGTTCCAGTAATAGGCGGCCCCGGACTGGCCCCGAATCAGGAGGCGACCCATCTCGCCGGCTGCGATAGGCTGCCCGCTTTCATCTACAATCCTGGCCTCGTAGCCGGGAACCGGGCGACCGCTGGTGCCTGGCTTGTAATCGTCCAGACGGTTGGAGATGAAGATATGCAGCAGTTCGGTCGAGCCGATCCCATCCAGAATCGTCAGGCCGGTGATCTCTCTCCAGCGCCGGAAGACCTCGGCCGGTAGCGCCTCACCGGCCGAGACACAGGCGCGTAAGGACGGGAACGCGCGCGGGTCCTGCTCTTGTTTCTGCTCCAGGGCGAGCAGTTGGGCCGCGTACAAAGTCGGTACCCCGAAATAGAGCGTGGGCCGAAAACGGGCGATCAGCTCGAACGTCATCTCCGGTGAGGGGCGCCGGTCGCTCAAGACGGCGGTTGCTCCACACCAGAGCGGAAACGTCATGGCGTTCCCAAGACCATAAGCAAAGAACAGCTTGGCCGCGGAAAAACACACGTCCTCTTCGGTCATACCCAGCACACCCTGAGCGTACTGCACGCCGGTGACCACCATATCGCGCTGGCGGTGGACCGCGCCTTTGGGCCGGCCGGTCGAACCTGAGGAATACAGCCAGAAGCAGTCGTCTTCGGCCGAAGCCGGTGCGGGTTCCAGCTCAGTAGACGCCGATCGCATCAGCGCGGCGAAGGTCGAGTCCTCCTCGGCGACGCATACGGACTGCGGTGAGCGTTCAGCCCCGGCCAGGGCGGGCTGTACGGTCTGCGCGTACTCCGCTGAATAGGCAATCAGCGTACACTCGGAGTCGTCTATCATGTATTGATAATCGGCCGCTCGGAGCAGCGTATTAACCGGCACGGGCACGACCCCGGCCTTGATCGCACCCCAAAAGAGAAAGAAGAATTCGGGGCAGTCTTTCACAATCATCAGCATCCGACGGCCGGTCCCGACGCCCATTGAGCGCAAGACATTGCCACACCGATTGACCTGCGCGGCAAGCTGACCATAGGTCACATCGCTGTTGACCGTACGGATGGCGATTTTCTGCGTCCGTCCTTCTTCCAGATGCCGGTCGATAAACGGCACGGTCACATTGAAACGTGGAGCAAACCGAATGGAGGAATCTATTGGATCAATAGTGACGGTATTGGCCTGCATGCCTACTGTCCTCTTGCGCTATCTGCCCATTGCACATACGGAAAATCGAGGGGCTGATTGTTGATCCCGCGGGCCGGCGGGGCAATCCAGCTTGCCATTGCGCCAGGTTCAGTAACCGGCTGCATGAGCGAAGCCACGAAGGCATGATCCTCCTCAGTCGGCAACCACGAGGCACACTGGCGCTGCCACTCTTCTGCCGTCACCATCTCTCCCTGTGGAGAGATATGGGTATCGGAGAAAGCGCCGATCTTGCGATGAAAGCCCCGATGGGGCAGGTATAGCGGGCTCTCAATGCCTTGCTGGGCAATACCCCTGTTCCAGCGGTTCAGACCCCGCTGCGAGTCGGTAATATAATCGTCGCGCAAGCGTTCGTTAATGGCGAGGAGGGCAGGGACGTCCTCACACACAATGCTCCTGTCTGCGGGGCGCTGGACCGGCCAAGTCAGCTCCGAGAGACGATGGTCGTCATTGATACGGGTTTCGCGATAGCGGCCTTTGAGGCCGGTCGTAAAATAGTCGGCAGCGTTGGTCGAACGCTCCTGGCCGAACAGGTCGAGCGAGACGCTGTAATGAAAATTGATGAAGCGCTGCAAGGTCGGCAGATCGATGGCTCCGACCGCCCGGATACGCTCAGGATCATCGGTCTTGAGTTCGTTCATGACCGCACACGTGCGCTGGATAATTCGCATCACTCCGGTCTCGCCCACAAACATGTGGTGGGCCTCCTCCGTCAACATGAACTGGCAGGTCCGGGCCAAGGGATCGAAGCTGGATTCGGCCAGCGCGGCGAGCTGATATTTCCCGTCACGGTCGGTGAAAAAGGTAAACATGAAATAGGACAGCCAGTGCGGCGTCTCTTCGTTAAACGCGCCCAGGATGCGCGGTTTGTCCGCATCGCCGGAATGACGCTCCAGCATCAGCTCGGCTTCTTCCCGACCGTCGCGACCAAAATAGGCGTGCAGGATATAGACCATGGCCCATAGATGACGCCCCTCTTCAACATTGATCTGAAACAGGTTGCGCAGGTCGTACAGCGAGGGACAGGTATGGCCCAGATGGCGCTGCTGTTCGACGGAGGCCGGCTCGGTATCCCCCTGGGTCACGATCAGGCGGCGTAAGAGGCTGCGATATTCGCCCGGGACCTCCTGCCAGACCGGTTCGCCAAGGTGATCTCCGAAGGCGATGCAGCGTTCCTCTTGCGGCTTGGCCAGGAAAATTCCCCACCGATAGTCGGGCATTTTCACATAGCCAAAATGGGCCCAGCCGTCGGACTCGACACTGATAGCCGTGCGCAGGTAGACGTCATACGCCTGCGTCCCTTCCGGACCACAGGTATCCCACCAGCGTAGATAATTCGGTTGCCACGACTCCAGCGCGCGTTGGAGCCGGCGGTTCTCGGCTAGGGCAACATTGTTCGGAATGCGCTCAGTATAATCAATCGCCATGGCTACACCCTCTGTTTCCGAAAACGGCTCTGTTTCCCCGTGCCGTACAGCGTCAACGCCCCGTCTTTGCCAACGGCATTCGGTCGCTGGAAGATCCAGTTTTGCCAGGCGCTCAGACGCCCGAATATCTTGGTCTGGAGGGTTTCCTGACCGGCAAAGCGCAGGCTGGCCTCCATACCGGTGAGAGCGTCGGGCGAGAAACTGGCCCGCTCTTCCAGGGCCAATCTGACTTCGTCTTCCCAGTCGATATCATCCGGAGTAAAGGTGACCAGCCCAAGCGCGTCGGCCGTTTCGGCGTCGATATTCCGGCCCATATACGACTGCAACTCCGCAATATGGTCCGGTTGGGCCGGGAAACGACTGCTCAGACGCGTGCTAGCGTTATGCATAGGCAGCGGACCGAAGTTCATTTGTGTCAAGCGGAGCGCGGCCGGAGGCAGCTCGCTCCCCTCAAAACTGCCGTCCAGCATATACGACCGGTCGGCAGCCAACACGAGTTCGAGTAGAGTGCCGGTGAAACAACTGCCCGGCTCGATCAGGGCGATCAGGCTGCGCGCGCTCACATCCAGACGCTGGAAGGTGCGTTTGAGATATAAGGTGATCTCGCGGATCAGCCAGTCATCGGCCTGCTCGCCCAGGAGACGGTCGGCGGCTTCGACCAAGGCGGCCTCGCCGCTGGTACGAAAAACCCAGGTCCCAATCTCTTCTTCATTCAGCCGCAGGTGCAGAATGGCGTCGTCCAACTCACGCGCCAGCGCCAGGGGCCAGAAGCGCGCACCGGCGGCATGCACGGCTTCCAGGGTGTGCGACGGGTCTCCGCTTGGCGCATGGATCGTGAACGAGGCGGTCCGTAGTGCCCGGTCCAGCTCGACCGAGATATGCTCGTAGGTAATGGTCGTGTCTTCAATGGACCGGGCCAGGGGAGTCAGGGAGATGCCGACCGCATCCGCGGGGCGGTCTGATTGGGCGGCAAAAGCCAGAGCACGAGCCTGAACCGTTTCCTCAAAACGTGAGCGCGGAGCGATTTCGTCAACCAGATTCCATTCATGGGCCCGTTTTCCACGCAGGCCCTCGGACGTCGTGCAGAAGAAGTCGGCCCGGTCGCGCCGCACGTGCCGTTTGTCGACGAGCCGCGTCAGGCCGCCGGTTCCGGGTAGGACCGCTAAAAGCGGCAACTCGGGCAACGCCACCGTGCTTGAGCCGTCGTCAATGAGAATAAGATGTTCACACGCCAAGGCCAGTTCATAGCCACCGCCTGAGGCCACCCCATTCAGGGCGCAGACATAGATTTGCCCGGAGTGGGTGCTGGCATCCTCGATGCTATTGCGCGTCTCGTTCGTAAACTTGCAGAAGTTCACCTTATGCGCGTGTGAAGACTGGGCCAGCATGCGAATGTTTGCTCCGGCACAAAAGACTTGGGGCTTGGCCGAACAGAGCACCACCGCAGCGACTTCGGGGTGCTCGAAGCGGAGGCGCTGGACTGCATCGTAGAGTTCGATGTCCACGCCCAGGTCGTACGAATTGAGTTTGAGTTCATAGCCCGGAGCCAGGGGCGCCTCTTCCTGTACATCCATCGCGAGCCGGGCGACCCGACCGTCAATCGACAGTGTCCAGTGCCGATAATGCTCGGGCTCGGTGACAAATTCGATTCTGCCGGCATGGGCTGGCTCGGTTTGCTGCGCCTGTTCATCAACGCGTATGGCCGTACTCATGGGACGCCTCGTCTCCGCTCTCTTTATTTCAATGTATCGTCATTAAAAAGTCTATGCCAGCTACCGACGACACTCCCAAGATTTTCCTTGTGTGCTACGATCCTTAGCATGATGATTGGTCCCAGTCCGCAAGAGATCCAATGCGCCCTCTCTGAGGCGGCGGCATGGGTCGCGTCCTATTTGCAGCAGGTCGGCGACCAGCCGGTCCTGGCGCATGTCTCACCTGGCGATATCGCGGCAAGCCTGCCGGAGAGCCCACCCGAACACGGCGAGTCACTGGAGGTTATTCTCAAGGATGTAGACCGTCTCATCCTGCCCGGTATTACTCACTGGAATCATCCGGCTTTCTTTGCCTATTTTGGGATTAGCGGATCGGGCCCCGGTATTGTGGGCGAGCTGATTTCTGCGGCGCTTAACGTCAATGCCATGCTGTGGCGCACCTCGCCCGCGGCAACCGAACTGGAACAGCGCACGCTGCAATGGGTCGCCGATATGCTCGGCCTACCGACTGACTGGTTCGGAGAAATCACAGATACGGCCTCAGCCTCCTCCCTATACGCGCTGGCCGCAGCCCGCGAAGCGGCCGGCCTGGACATTCGCGAGCACGGTATGGCCGGTCGGGACGACCTGCCGCCACTGGCGCTGTACACCTCAACCCAGGCGCATAGTTCGATTGATAAAGCGGCGATTGCCCTGGGTATCGGGCGGCGGTGGACCAAGCATATTGAGACGGACGACGCGTTTCGGATGCGACCGGACCGCCTGGAGCAGGCCATTACGAGCGACCTGGCGGCTGGGATCAAACCCATCGCCGTCGTGGCAACGGTCGGCACGACCTCGTCAACCAGTATTGATCCGGTTCCGGCCATTGCGGATATTTGCAAACGGTACCAGGTATGGCTGCACGTTGACGCCGCCTATGGTGGAGCCGCAGCCCTGGTCCCCTCGCATCGAGGCGTACTGGCGGGTTGTGAGCGGGCCGACTCGTTTGTCACCAACCCGCACAAATGGCTGCTGACCCCAATAGATTGCAGCCTGCTGTATACACGCCGGCCAGACGACCTTAAACGCGCCTTTTCGCTAGTGGCCGAGTATCTCAGAAGCGACGAGCAGGATGTGGTCAACTTTATGGACTACGGCCTGTCTCTGGGCCGGCGCTTTCGGGCGCTCAAACTGTGGATGGTCGTCCGCGCCTATGGCCGGGCCGGGCTGGCCTCAGTCATCGGTGGCCATATACGGGAAGCACACTGGCTAGCCGAGCAAATCGACGCCGCACCAGACTGGGAGCGGCTGGCGCCAGTCCCGTTTTCCACCGTCTGTTTCCGTCACCTGCCGTCCGGCGGCCGCGACCCGGACGAGCATAATGCAGCCCTCATCGACGCGGTGAACGCCAGCGGGCAGGCATTCTTGTCGCACACCAAGCTGAATGACCGCTATGCCATCCGCGTTGCCATCGGCAACCAGGCCACCACGCATGAACATGTGGCACGGGTGTGGAGGTTATTGCAGGCTGCGGCGGAGCAGTCGGAATAAGAGACGGCCTTACGACGTCTGGCGCGTATTGCCGTTTTGCTCTGTTTGTTGTGGTGGAGACGGACGTTCCTTGAGACGAACGCTCACGCTCGACGGATCCATACCGGCGACTTGGAGGCCGAGGGGGATATTGACATCGTGCGCGGTCAGGGGAAAGCGGCTCCGCCCAGCCTGGGCGCTTGAGAGATCGACTTGCGCCCGAAGGCCACGCGGGTCAAGCAGGGCCAACAGTTCCCGCGACCCTCGCACCCGCAGGTCGACCTCCTGGGTGTTCTTGCCGGTCATGTCCAAATGCCCTGGGATATTGTAGTAGACCACAGGAACCGCAAACCCAACCTCGGTGTTTTGCGGGCCAACCAGGATCAGCCAGAGGATGCAGACTGCTGCCAGGGCCCCCAGCTTGGGGCGAAGGTTAGTCTCCAGCATGTCACGCCATCGCCATTGGGCACGCCTTTTCCTGGCCCCGGAAAGACGCAAGTTCAGCCAGGTCAACAGCTCGGACGACCCCGGCAGTGTTACCATACCGCCCCGGTCGACTACGGAGACCGCGCCCCGCTCTTCCGAAACAACGACAGCCAGCGCGTCAGAGCGCTCTGTAACCCCTAACGCGGCCCGATGGCGGGTCCCATACGTATAGGGCAGCGAGCGAGACTCAGAAAGCGGCAAGATACAGCCTGCGCGACAGACCCGCCCGGCCCGAATATAAACGGCCCCATCGTGCAGCGGGCTGGAGGGCGTAAACAGATTATCAAGGAGCAAATCGCTGACTTCGGCGTCAATCAGGACGCCCTGGCTCCGCAAGAGGGGTTCCACCGGGTCGTTTCGCTCAAAAACGAGAATTGCGCCGTGGCGCTTCTTCGCCAAGCTAAAACACGTGTCCGCTATCGTGATCAGGAAATCAGCAATCCGGGCTTGAGTAGGGGTTCGACGAAAAACCTTTGGGGTTGAGAGGACAGGGTTGACCTGCTCAAGAATCTGACGAATTTCAGCCTGGAACACGACCACGACTAGAATAAAGGCCGCGGCCCAGATGCCGCCCAGCACCCAGGTAGTTAAAAAGAGCCCGGTCTGGCTGGCGAGGAAATAGAACAGGCCGAGTACGGCCAGCCCAACTCCTATGCGTGCGGCCTGCGTCCCACGAAAACGGATATAGGCTTGGTAAACGACAAACGCCATACAGGCAATGTCAATCCCGTCTTGCCAGCGAAATTCCCAGCCGAGCGGGATGAAATCGAAAAATTCTGTCACACCCTGTTACTCAGTGTAGTTCTCGTAAAAAACATAGCTGGTTGAGTAATCGCTAAATTCAAAATAGACCTTCTTCTCGCCTTCATCGACCCGAAAATTCAGGTTCTTGTCAGCATAGCCATAGCCAAAGCGGTAGGGTCTGGCTGTACTGCCATCACCGGTTGCTGCCGCAGTGCTGAGCTTATCGATCTCGATAAAGCGCAGCACCAGCTTTTCTCCGGCATAAATATCCAAGACGCCGTTGGTTCCCGTCCAGTTTTGGAGGGAACGACTCAGCATGTTCTGCGATTCCTGCGTACAACCGGAGAGTCCTCCCACCAGCCCACCCAGCAGCAGGCCGACGACAGATGCAGTGATGATGTGAGAACGCTTCCAAGGGCCCGTCCAAAAGCACTTCATGAGGTAATTCCTTACACTCGAATGTATCCTGTAGCTCAGAGTATCACTCCTACTCGCCACACGCAAAAACAGAGTGGTTAGTGGCTAGTGGGAGAGACCCCTCCCCCTCCCTTGACCATTCCACAGAGAAGCACTACTGAGCGGAGAGGAGACCCTATATGGCTGTTCCATTCCCCACTAACCACTGACTGCTAACCACTTGGACATGGCCTGCATCACCGATATGAAACGGGGAGGCGTTCCATTCCCCACTAACCACTACTATATGACTGTCCCGCTGCTTGATCTCAAAGCCCAATACATCACAATCCGGGAGGAAATCCAGGCTGCGGTTGAGCGTGTTCTGGAGTCTCAGCAATTCATTCTGGGACCGGAAGTTGAAGCCTGTGAGCGTGAGATCGCGGCCTACTCTGGGTGTCGGTACGGGATCGGGGTATCGTCCGGTACGGATGCCCTGCTGGTTGCCCTGATGGCGATAGACATTCAGCCGGGCGATGAAATCATCACCTCGCCGTATACCTTTTTCGCCTCAGTCGGGACTATTGCCCGTCTCAGAGCCCGGCCGGTCTTTGTGGATATTGACCCGCTGACGTATAATCTGGACCCGGCCCGGATCGAAGCCGTCATCACCCCACGGACCCGGGCCATTATTCCGGTGCATCTGTTTGGTCAGATGGCGGACATGAACCCGGTCCTTGAGATTACCGCCCGCCACAATCTTTTTCTGATCGAAGATGCCGCACAGGCAGTCGGCGCGGAATACAAGGGCAAGCGAGCCGGTTCGCTTGGGCAGTGTGGCTGTTTGAGTTTTTTCCCGTCTAAAAATCTGGGCGGCTATGGTGATGGCGGGATGGTGATCACTAATGATACAGCGCTTGCGCGGCGGGTCAGACAGTTGCGGAGTCATGGAGAGCAGGCCAGGTATAAGCATACTCGGGTGGGAGGAAATTTTCGCTTGGATGCCCTCCAGGCTGCGGTGCTGCGCGTCAAACTGCGGCATGTGGATGCCTGGACGGCGGCCCGGCAGCGCAATGCCGACACGTATCGCCGGCTGTTTGCTTCCCAGGGAATCGGAGAGATGAGCCTGCCGGTTGAGGCTCCGCAACGGCGACATATCTATAATCAGTTTGTTGTCCAGAGCACCCACCGCGATGCCCTATTGGCAACGCTCCAGCGTCAGGATATCGGCGTGGCAGTTTACTATCCGACGTCGCTGCACCTCCAGCCCTGTTTTGCCGCCTTACGCTATCAGCGGGGCGCATTCCCCCACAGTGAGTACGCGGCAGCGCACAGCCTGGCCCTGCCTATTTATCCGGAGCTTACTCCGGCCATGCAAGAAGAAGTAGTGCAGGCTATTGCAGCTTTTCATCGAGACTAGGAGAGCATGCAGTCCCGTTTGCTTTCAGAAGTAAAGGCAGGTATTCGGCCGATAGTCTCCTCCAAACGTTGACAGCTCATCTGTGGAGAGCGATAATTCTCCCGTTTTCAACTCGTGCAGGAGGGGTACACAATGCGCAGAAATTGGATCGATCTCAATAGTGATATGGGCGAGTCGTTTGGCAACTTCGTGCTTGGCCGACCGGAAGAGGTCATGAAGCGTATCTCTCACGCTAATATTGCCTGTGGCTTTCATGCCGGAGACCCGAGCTGGATGAGTCGCACAGTGGAATGGGCCAAACAGTACGGGGTCACCGTGGGTGCTCACCCTGGATTTCCTGATTTGCTGGGCTTTGGCCGACGACTGATGAATATCACCCATCAAGAGGCGACCGATTATGTCGTCTATCAGGCTGGTGCCCTCAAGGCATTTTGCGAAATGCACGGCCTCACGCTACAGGCAGCCAAACCGCACGGCGCGTTCTATTCATGGGGCATACAGTCCGAAGACAACGCCCGCGCTATTCTGGAGGGCTTTCAGGCGGTTGATCCACACCTCACCGTCTATCTGCCCGCCCTACCCTCTTTCCCGCTGGTCTCTACCGCGGAAAAGATGGGGTTTCGGGTTGTCAAGGAATTCTATCCGGGTCTCAACTACGACGAGACTGGTGCGATTACCGTCAAGCGCTCGTATGGCACCGAAGATGTGGAAGAGATCGTTGAGCTCGTGCTGCGCTTTGCCGTTGACGGACAGACAACCGCAGATAGCGGAGCGGTGATCGACGTTGAAGGAGAAAGCGTGTGCGTCCACGGGGATGTGGTCAATGCGCCGGAAGTCCTTGACGGGCTGCACGCCGCCCTCCAGCAAGAAGGCATAGCAATTCGGAGCGCGATCCATACCGAGAATGCAGATATTCTGCCTTTGCGGCAGCGGGCGAGCGCGTAGCATTCGCAGGGCCCCGAAGCGATTCTGCTATGGAGCAGCGGCTGCGTGGAACAGGGTGGGGCGATGTCAGAGACGCGCTATGACTACGGTGGGGATGAATATCTGCTGGTGGTCTTCAGCGAGGCAATGGACCTCGCCATTAACTTCAAACTGCTGTCAATCTGCCGCGAGATTGAGCGCCGGCACATTCCTGGAGTCATTGAGGTCTGTCCGGCCAATGCCTCCTATCTGGTCCATTTTCGCCCTGAAGAGACCCATCCCGACGCCCTGATCCGAACCCTCAAAGACCTCGAATGCGAGGTTCAGTCCGTGGAGACGCTGACCTCTCGGCTGGTCGATATCCCGGTGCTGTTCGACGATCCCTGGACCCAGGAGTGCGCCAAACGCTTTGCCGACCGGCATCAGGACCCGTCGGTGTCCAACCTCGAATATCTGATGCGGGTGAACGGCTATTCCTCGAAGGAAGAATTCATTACCGCCTACTGCGACCGACCGTACTGGATCTCCATGGTCGGTTTTGTACCCGGCACGGCCTGGTGCTATCGCATGTGCCCGCCCGAGCAGGCCATTCAGGCTCCCAAATATATCCGCCCACGTACGGACACCCCTGAGCGCGCCGTGGCCCATGCCGGTGTGTTTCTGTGTATTTATCCTGTGCAGGGGCCGGGCGGGTATCAGTTGATCGGCATGTCTGCGGTGCCCGTATATGACCCGGAGGAGCATCTGCCAGACCTCAAAGGGCGATATATTCTGGCCAATGCCGGCGATCGCTGGCAATTCCGGCCTATTGATATGAATGAGTATCATGACATCCGCTCGCAGGTAGAAGCAGGCAGCTATCGCTACCAGATTATTGAACAGGATTTTCGTCCGGGCGAATACATGCGTGACCCAGAGAGTTACCTCAAACACCTACGGGAAGAAGCGGCTCATGCTTAGCATCCTTGAGCCCGGCCTCTTGACCACAATCCAGGATCTCGGTCGCCTGCACTGGTATCACATCGGTATGCCGCCTTCAGGTGCGCTGGATAATTTCGCCTTCCGGGTCGGCAACCTGCTGGTCGGCAACCCGGAGGGGGCTGCGGGGCTGGAGGTGACCTACTCCGGCCCGTCGTTCGAGGTGACAAGTGCGGGTTTGATCGCGGTGACTGGCGCGGACATCGCGTTTACGATCAACAAGCAGCCCGCGGCACAGTGGCGCGCTCACGCCCTGCACCCCGGCGACCGCGTCAGCCTGGGCGGGGTGCGCCGCGGGGCGCGGGCCTATGTCAGTCTGGCCGGCGGGATTACGGTGTCCGAGCGGCTCGGCAGCCGCTCGACATATATGCTGGGCCGCTTCGGCGGTCTGGACGGACGCAAACTTGAGGCCGGCGACTGTCTGCCGCTCGGCACACCCCACACCTCACCCGACGCGATGCTGGGACGCACCCTCGATTCGACGCTGATCCCGGTTCCCCAAAAAGAGCTTGAGGTACGCGTCGTGATGGGTATGTGCAGCCACCGTGTGACTCCCAACAGCCTGAGGGACTTTCTGGCTGCGGACTGGGAAGTCTCGACCGAAGCCGACCGGATCGGCTATCGTCTCAAAGGCCCGACATTCGAGTTCAACGCTGGCGAGCGGCCGTTTGGCGCGGGCGCCGACCCCTCCAATGTGGTCGATCTGGGCTACCCGATCGGCTCGATCCAGATTCCGGGCGGGCTGGAGGCTATCGTGCTGTTGAACGACGCGGTGACGGGCGGTGGCTATACCACCATTGGCACGGTCATCACAGCCGACCTCGATCTGATTGCGCAGGCCTCGCCCGGCGGTCATATCCGCTTTCACGAGGTCACGATTAACGAGGCGTTGCAAGCACGCCGAGAGCGCGAGGCGCGGCTGGAGTTGGGTCGGCTGGAGTTGGGGCTGTTTGATCGGACCGGTATGCTGGGGCAGTAGAGCACGTCAGAGCCGCTACTCTTTCACCGTCATCACATACCCCCGGGGGTATCCAGCCGGACTCGCCCAGTCGGCTCCTCTTCAGTGGCTGAACTGCTCTACTCCGTGCGCTGGGTGCCCGTTCCGTCCGCGAGAGTTCCGCCTGGAAGAGTAGTCGTCTCGAGCTTTGTATCGTTTCCATTGGTCCCCGGAGGTATGGGGTGAGGCAACGTCCGGGTAACACGGAACCCGACATAGGGATATCGATAGTCCGCGGCGTACCGGTTGCGGCTGGCGGAACGGAGGACTCTCGGAGAGAATATCCAAGAGCCGCCGCGCAGGATACGCCGACTACAATCCCCTGTTGTCCGCGCCTGCCCGTCCCGGAGCGCTTCAGTGTGATCGCTGTTCCAGCAGTCTTGCACCCATTCCCATACGTTACCGTGTACATCGTACAGCCCGAACGCATTTGGCAGAAAATTCCCAACGGGGATGGTGCGTCTTCGGTCTACCCCTTTCCATCCCCCTCCGTAGATGTACGTCGCGTCATAGTTCGCCTGCAGGGGGGTGAGGGTCTGCCCAAAGTGGAACGGCGTCTGCGTCCCGGCCCGGGCTACATATTCCCACTCTGCTTCGCTCAGCAGCCGATACGCCTTGCCCGTCTCCTCGGCCAGCCACCGCACATATGCTTGCGCGTCCTCCCAATTCACGTTGATCACCGGCTGTCGCCCCCGATTCCACCTCTCGTCATCCGGGCGATGCCGGTTGCAACCCCCGTCTCCCACACAGGCGTCCCATTCGGCAAATGTCACTTCGTGTACGCCGACGGCTAACGGGTGAGAGATCACCACCTCGCGCTGCGGACCTTCGGTGTCGTCATACCCCTCTTCGGAGGTCGGTGCGCCCATCAGGAAGGAGCCGGACGGCACCACTACGACCTCCGGGCACACCGGACAGTCCCGGAAACGCTCGCCCACCTGCCGGCGCGGCTCGGCTTTGACCAGCGCGACCCGTCGCTCTGTTGCCGTCGTCCCATGCTGGACCGTCTCCCGTTTCGTCTCATACCCTGGCGCACTCACTTCCACCTCATACTCCCCCGGTCCTAATGCCATGCCTGGCTGATACTCCTCTTCGGTGTGCAGCAGCCGCACCCGCGCTCCCGTGGGCGCGGCGATGACGGTGAAGGGGTGCAACTCTTCCTGCGGCAACTCTTCCTGCGGCAGTTTGACCTGTAACGGCTTGAGATCAAGCGGCTCAGCTTGGGCCGCGCCGGTCCGCTGGGCAGCGCGCAGGATACGCAAGGACTCTGTCAATGTTTGGGGAGGGGGGAGATCGGAATCACGCAAAAACGTCTGGAGGGCCTGGGTCGTGCGCCGGCCCCACACACCGTCGACAGGGCCGGGCTGATAGCCCAGGGTGGCCAGGGTGCTCTGGACTTCATGAATCGCCGCAGCCGCCGTATCCTCCTGGCCAACCGCCGGCCGGGCCGCACTCGTTGCAGCCGCCGAGATGTCCGGCTGCCACTCCAGGGCCAGCTTCCGACCCTCCGCTCGTTCTTGCAGAGACATCTGGGGCGTGAGCGTCTCACGCTCGGCCACGGCTGCCGCTTCTCCTCGGCTGGCCGCCAAGTTGAGCCACTTATACGCCTGCGCGTAATTCTGCAGGACTCCCACCCCCTGTGTATACGATCGCCCCAAGGCCAGCATGGCCCTGCTATCGCCCGCCTGCGCACTCTTCCGCCACTCGGCTATGGCCTCGCTCCATTGACCAGCATCCCACGCCCGCTGCCCGGCCTCGTAATCGGCCTGCATCGGTGTGGCCACCGCCAGTATCACTATCAGTGTCGATATCTTGAAAATAGAACCCTGTATCACGATTCCCCTCCCCTGGACTTGAATACGTTGTTTTCCCCCTTCCATCGACTTCCACCGAAAGACTATCTACACCAGGAATGGCAGATTTTCTATAACACTCAGGCCCATGTCCTGTCGTTTATCTTTTCCCTCCTTTCCCCTTCCGCTGTCATCACATACACCCCAGGGTTATCCAGCCGGACCTGCCAGCCGGGAAAGACCACGATGGAGGTTGTGATTTCCTCAATAACTGCCGGCCCAACGACCGCGTTGCCCACGAGTAATTTGGCGCCGTCGTAGACCGGTGTCGTCACAAAGGCGTTACTCTCCTCAAAGAAGGCCGGGCGTTCACCAGTCTGGGCGTGGGCCGGGTCAGAGATTCCACTGGCGAGTGGCGGCAGTTGAGGTCGCGCGACTTTACCCACGACGGTAGACTCCAGGTTCATGATCTCGACCGCATTATCCCGCTCGCAATAAGTGAACAGTTCTTCGTGGCGGGTGTGAAACGCCTCGGCAATCGCGTCGATATTGCTGGCCGAGATGTCTTCCGACGGGATATCGACCTGGCATTCATGGACCTGATCGACGTAACGCATATCCAGCGAGCGGGAAATTGTTATCGCGTCCGCAGCAACCCCGGCGCTGGCCAGATCGTGCCGTCCCCGCGCTTCCATGGCTGCAAAGGTGGCGTTGAGCTGCGCATAGTCCACGGCGTCCAGACGGACCGCGCTAGACGACAGATAGCTGTGCTTCATGTCGGCCAGGATTTCACCGAACGCACAGAAGGCGGAGGACACCTTGGGAATGAGGATGGTCGGAATGCCGAGTTCGCTGGCCAGCCGACCGGCATGGGCCGGCCCGGCCCCACCGCCAACGACCATCATGAAGTCGCGCGGGTCATAGCCGCGTTCGATTGACACGCGCCGGATACCACTGACCATATTGGAGTTCACCAGAGTGAAAATCCCCTGGGCGGCCCGTTCAACATCCAGCTTGAGCGGGCCGGCAATCTCGGCTGCAATCACGCGGCGGGCCGCCTCGGCGTCGATCCGCAGCCGACCGCCCAGCAGCGCTTCCTGGTTCAGATAGCCCAGCACGATCAGGGCATCGGTCACGGTCGGACGCCGTCCGCCCTGGCCGTAGGCGGCCGGTCCCGGCTGGGCGCCGGCGCTCTCCGGCCCGACCTGCAACAGCCCCATGCGGTTTACAAAGGCGATGCTGCCACCGCCCGCTCCGAGGGTCTCGACCTGAAGCATGGGGATGCCGATCCGGTAGCGCAGAAAATCAACGTCCTTGACGATATTCGTCTTACCGTCCTTGCTCAGGCTGATGTCGAAGCTGGTGCCCCCCATATCCACGGTGATGATGTCACGCGACCGGTCGCCAGTGTGAAAAAACAGCCCGGCGTTCGGCCCCGCGGCCGGCCCTGAGTTCAAAGCATAGACGCCCTTGTCGGCCAGGAAGCGACCGGAGGTAAGGCCACCGTTGCTCTGCATATAGCGCACCGGATTGGCATAGCCCAGGTCGTGCAGCAGGGACTCCATACGCTCGACATATTGCTGGATGAGCGGACCGATATAGGCGTTCATCACGGTCGTGCTGGTCCGGGTGTACTCACGGATCTGGGGCAGCAGATCGACCGACAGCGTCACATAGGTCCCAGGCATTTCTGCCCGGACCAACTCGGCGATCCGTCGCTCGTGTTCGGGGTAGAGGAACGACCAGACCAAAGAGATGGCCACAGCCTCAACGCCCTCTTCCCGAAAGCGACGGATGCCGCGCCGAACATCGGTCTCGTTGAGCGGGACACGGACTTCACCCGTACTCAACACGCGTTCTTCGACTGGAAAACGCAGGGCACGCGGGACCAGCATGGTCGCCTGAGGGAAGTCCGCGTCGTAGCGATGCCCGTCTTCCTTGTGACCGAGACGAATTTCGAGCGAGTCTTCATGGCCGGCAGTGCAGAACAGGCCGGTCTTGGCCCCCTTGTGTTCGAGCAGGGCGTTGACTCCGACGGTTGTGCCGAGAATGACCGGGTCGCAATCCCGCAGAAAGTCCGCCACGCTACAGCCGAGGTCGGCTCCAATCTGTTGCAGCCCTTCGCGCACCGCTACGGGCGGGTCGTGCGGGGTGGACGGCGTCTTATAGAGACGGATGCCTTCACCGGCCGAAGCCAGGATAAGGTCGGTAAACGTTCCGCCGGTGTCGATGCCGAGACGGTAGGCGTGCGGTGACATAGGTCCTCTGCTTTGTCCTGTGTTCGTAGGCAAGACGCGATAGCTCTTTGAGAGTTTCGGATCTGGACATGACATTACCCTCTTACTCCCCAACGGCGAGTTTGCGCAGGGCGTTGTCTTCGATCCGAACGCTGATTCTTCTCATGTGTCAGGCATCGGGGGTGCCCGGGGGCGCGGTGCGCTTGATGAGGGTGCGGAGCGCGGTCATGGATTCGGTGTGGCGCTGGTCGGCTTCCCGCGCGCGCTGCGCCGTGCCGCGGCGCATGAGCCGGAACCCGTAGAGGACGAGGCCGGACGAGACGGCCAGGGTAAGGAGACTCAGGCCGGCACTGACGCCGGTCTGCCAGGAAGTGGCGGCGAGCGCGGCCTGCTGGAGAGCGAGGTTGGCGGCTTCGTATTCAGACATGCTGCGCTTCCTTCTGTTGTCTTTCCGGTTTCCTTCGCCGCTGACTTCGCCGTTCATTTCCCGACGGCGAGCCTGAGAGGCGTCTCGTCTTCGACCCGGACACCGTACTCCTCCCAAGCGGCCTGGACGGACACGAAGCCGTTGCGCACATCTTCGAGCACCTTGTCCCGGTCGCGTTCTTGCGGGTCCCCCACGCCGCCGCCGCCGGGGTTCTGGTTGGCGAAGCGTTCGCCCGGCTCGATTTCGGCGATCCGGTTGGTCTTGATCTCCTCGACGCTGCCGTCTTTCTTGTAATACAGTGCCCGTCCCACCTTGGGCTCGCACAGCGTTGAGGCCGCACCGAGCGCGCCCTGGGCCGGATAGCGCCGGCCTTCACCAAACATGACAACCGTCATGGGGTCGCGGAGCGGTTCGACCTCCCAGTGCGTGCCCGAGCCACCGCGCAGTTTCCCGGCTCCGCCCGAGTCCGTCATCAGGCCGTAACGGTGAATGATGATGGGATACTGGTATTCGAGAATTTCAATATCGCCGCTCGTCAGGGCACCAAAACAGCACTGCGGACCCACGGCCGGCCAGCCGTCCGTCTTATGCGATGCTCCCCCACCGCTGATGATGGTGGCCAGGATCATGGAGACGTACTCTTCACCCGAGCGGTAATCCTGCCCGGCAATGTTCAGACCGTTTGAATGCCCCCAGGAGGCTACCGCCTTTTCGGGCAGGGCCTGTTCGAGCGCCATACGCACGGCATCCGTAATCGACTCCGACGGGGTGGTGGTGCAGTTCGCGTGTGGCGCCGGTTCTTTGGCGTTGGTAAGGGTGCCTTCCGGGCCGACATCAACTGTAATGGGCCGATACAGCCCCTCGTTATACGGTGGGGGCAGTTGGGCGAACATCATCACCCCGAGGTAGACCCCGGACAGCGAGTTGGCCGCATAGGAATTGATGAAATACGGAATCTGGGGCGGGCTCGACAACGAGACTGCCATATTGTCTCCGACGATCTCGACGGTCGCAGCAATCTCGATATCACCATAGCCATGCCCGGCGTCTTCGAGCACGGATTTGCCGGAGTAGGTCCCGTCAGGAATGGCGCTGATAAACGCCCGCATCTGGTGTTCGGCCAGGTCAAGCAATTCCGCCATACAGGCCATGACCATATCTTTGCCGTATTTCTCCAGCAGACCGAGCAGGTTGCGCTCGCCAATCGTGACCGCGGCAAGCTGGGCACGCATATCACCGGCTTGAAGTCGGCGGGAGCGGACATTCGTCAAAATAAAATTCACCACATCTCGCCGCTCTGTCCCGCAGTCCCGTATTTTCAGCGGCGGAATACGCAGGCCCTCGGCATAAATCTCTTTGGCCTCGGGGTTATAGCCGGCGGGCACGGGACCGCCGATGTCGGTGACATGGCCTTTGCTGACCGTCCAGAACACGAGTTCGTCCTGGGAGAAGACCGGCTTATACATGCAGCAGTCAACAATATGGGAGCCGCTCCAGGCCGGATCGTTGTGGTAGAACACATCCCCCGGATGAATATCGTCGCCGAAATAGTCGGCAACGGTCCGCAGGGCCGGCATCAGCGAGCCTAAATGAATGGGAATGTCCTGGCCTTGCAGAATCATCTCGCCGCTGCCAAGAAACAGGGCGTTGGAGTAGTCGCGCGCAATATTGAACACGGACGAACGCGACGTTTTCTCAATGGTCAGCGTCATCTCACGCTGGGTTGATTCAAGCATACCCTGGACAACCGCCAAGGTAATGGGATCGGTCTTTGCCATACTACCCTCTCGTGTCACGCTTGTCCTTGTGCCGATCAGAACGCCCCCTACGCGTCGTGAGCAACATAGCCCAGCCAGCCCCTCCTCAGCAAGTCGTATTTGGCACACCGAGCGAGTTTCTGCTATCTCCTCAGAAGGAAAGCAACAAGGAGGACGACATGGGCCGTTTAGATGGAAAAGTCGCTATCATTACCGGAGCCGCGCGCGGTCAAGGTGCGGTGGCCGCACAGACCTTTGCCCAAGAAGGCGCGTCCCTGGTAATCAGCGATATCCTGCCAGAGATCGAACACACCGCCACGCATATTCCTTCAGCCGGAGCCCGGGTCGAATGGGTCCAGGCTGACACCGCGGACCCGGACGGGATCGACGCAGTTGTCGAGAAAACCATTTCAACTTTTGGTCGCATCGATGTTTTGTATAACAACGCCGGAGTCATTTTAGGCAAACCGTTTCAGGAGACGACTCTGGAAGAATGGGAACGCATTATTCGGATCGATCTGACCGGACCATTCCTGATGAGTCAGGCAGTGGTCGCACATATGGAGCAGCAACACAGCGGCTCGATTATTAATATCTCATCAGCCGGCGGCATTCTCGGCTATCCGCAGATGTCGGCCTATGGGGCGGCCAAAGGCGGGCTGGTGAATCTGACCCGTTGTATGGCGGTGGACCTGGCTCCGTATGATATTCGGGTCAATGCCATCTGTCCGGGCGCGATCGATACCCCCATGCCGCGCGAATACATCAAGGATATGGAGAATAAAGAGGCCGTGTGGCAACAAATTGCCGACACGCATCTGCTCAAGCGCTTTGGGAACTCGCACGAAGTGGTCTCCCTGGCCCTCTATCTGGCCTCTGATGAGGCGAGCTTTATGACGGGCGCAGTCATTCCGGTTGATGGCGGCCACAGTGCGCATTAGGCCCTTCGACTTCGCTCTGCTGCGCTCAGGGTAAACGAGCTTGTAGGGGCAGCCCCCTGGGGTTGCCCTTCTCGGAGTGAGGGGCGGGGCGAGGGAGTTGATTCGATAGCATCGGGCACGATACTGTCTGCGTCTACTCGAAATGAGCGCGCTATCATGATTGAAGCCTCAGGTCTGACCAAACTCTACGGAACGTTTCGCGCCATCTCAGATGTGAGTTTTTCCGTTGACCACGGAGAGATCGTCGGTCTCCTCGGTCCGAACGGAGCGGGCAAGTCTACGACCATACGCATTCTTGCCTGCGTTCTGTCTCCGACCACGGGCACGGCCAGCGTTGCCGGCCATAGCGTGCTGAGCGAATCGCTCGCCGTCCGGCGTCAACTCGGCTATATGCCGGAGCACATCTCACTCTACCCGGAGATGGAGGTGGCCACCTACCTCGATTTTGTAGGCAAGCTCAAAGGGCTGGGCGGCACGGCACGGCGGGTGCGCGTGTCCCAGGTCATTGAAGAGTTGGACCTCGGCTCCGTTACCCGCGTCTACATCGGCACGCTTTCAAAAGGCTACCGCCAGCGTGTCGGCCTGGCCCAGGCCCTGCTGCACGACCCCAGCGTGCTCATTCTTGATGAGCCGACCATCGGCCTCGACCCCGAGCAGGCCGCCGAGTTTCGACAGCTCATACGCGGCATGCGGGGAAATCGGACCGTCTTGCTGTCCTCGCATATTTTGCCTGAAGTGCGTCTGACATGCGACCGGGTGATGATCCTCGCCAGAGGCCAGATGCTGGCCCTCGACACCCCAGACAACCTGACCCTCCGGCTGCGCGATGCGAGTGAGGTCGTGGCCCATATTGACGGCCCGCAATCCGCAGTGAAAACGCTCCTGCAGAGCCTGCCCGGCGTTCACGAGGTCCAGGTGACCTCCCAGGAGAATGGCGGTTTGACCTCCTATACGGTGCGCGCTGCTCAGCACGAAGACGTTCGGCCCAGCATTGTGGAAGCCGTGTCCGAACGCGGCTGGCGGTTGTTTGAACTCCGCTCGCGGGAGATGGACCTTGAGGAAATCTTCCACCGGGTGGTTGATCAGCCGCAGCCATAAACAACGACATCTAATGAGACCGGCGTATGGTTCTCCGTGCAATTTTTGTTAAAGAACTGCGATCCTACTTCGGCCTGTTTCTGGCGTATGCCATTGTGGCGGTGGCCCTGGCCTTGTGCGGCTTCTTTTTTTACACCGACATCAGCTTCTTTATGATGTGGGGGGGCCAGAACCTGGAGCGAGGCTTGTGGGAATTCTTTTTCCACGATCTCCGCTATGTCCTCCTGCTGCTCGTCCCGGCTATCACTGCACGCTCGTTTGCGGAAGAAAAAAAGCTCGGTACCCTCGACCTGTTATGGACCTACCCGATCCCGGAGAGCAGCGTTTTATTGGGCAAATTCCTGGCCGCCGCCACATTGCTGTTGGTCGTTCTGGGGCTGACCCTGCTGTATCCTCTCGTCCTCTCGTGGTGGCATCCTGATGTATATTGGCCGGCGTTGCTGCCCGGCTATGTCGGCCTGCTGCTTATTGGCCTGGTGTTTATCAGTGTGGGTCTGCTCTTGTCCGCGCTCACCGACAGCCAGGCGATTGCGGCCATGGCAACCCTCGGCGTGCTCGTCCTGTTCTGGTCGCTGACGTGGAACGAGCAGGCCGTGAGTGAAGCCTGGCTTCAGTTCCTGCTGCAAATTTCGCTCTTTGACCGCTTTTACAATTTCGCCCGCGGTGCGATTGACAGCCAGGAAATCACCTTTTTTCTCTTCTTTTTCTCATTCTTTTTATTACTGACTTGGCAGGCCCTCCGCGCGCGACGGTGGCGTGGCAAGGGCGAATTCTCCTCGTTCAGGACGTTTCTCGCCACGCCAAGCCGCAAGCAGTGGGTCACGGTGGCCGTTCTTGACCTGCTTATTCTGATCGGTCTGGTCGGTCTCCAAACGCTCTCTATTCGCAATAATCTGCGCTGGGACTTCACCCCCACGCAGACCTTATCCCTTTCAAAGCAGACCAAAAGCCTGCTGGCCGACCTGGACAAAGACGCGCTGCTGACTCTGTTTTTTGGTGGCTCTCCAGATGCGTATCAACGCTATGAGGATGTACTCAAGCGCTTTACTGCAGAAAACGCCTACTTCCAGTATCGTATTCTGCACCGGGACCGGAACGTGGGGCTTGCCCGTCAGTACGGGGCGACCCATTACGGAACCGCGGTACTCGAATACGACGAGCAGCAAAAATTATTGCCGGGTGCGGGCGAGAAGACCATCACCGAGGCCCTGTTTCAGTTTCTCCGCAAAGAGCAAAAGACCATCTATTTTGTCGGTGGCCACGGAGAAAAAGACCCACGGAGCGGTCAACCGCAGTTAGGCTATAGCGAGGCCGCTTCCGCTTTACGCAACGAAAACTTTATTGTCCGTCCCGTCTTCCTGGCGCGGACCGAGCGCGTCCCCGAGAACGCGGCCCTCGTCGTGGTCAGCGGCCCACAGACCGACCTCTTACCGGACGAGTTGGAGCGCCTTGGCCGCTATCTCTCGGCAGGCGGGAGTCTCCTCTTGATGCTCGATCCCCTGTCGGCACCGAACCTGACCGCTTTCCTCGCCCGATACGGGGTACGGCTCGACCAAGATGTTGTCTATGATCCGCAGAACAGACTCTTTGGCGGCGACGCGCTGAGCCCGCTGGTGTCGCTGTATAATACCGAAGTCGAGATTGTCAAAGACTTCCAGGTCGGCACCATCTTTCCCCTCTCCCGTTCGGTTGAGCCGGCCGACCCGTTACCGAGCAGCGTGCTCTCAGCCCAACCATTCTGCCGCACCGGACCGGGTGCATGGGCCCGCTTTCGCGCGGGAGCCGAGTCTCCTGAAGGCGCGGTGGACTTTGAAGGCACGAAAGCCCGACCGGGGCCGATTTCCCTGGCAGTGGCAGCAACGATTCGCCGAGACCAGCTGACCAACGGAAACACGCCATCCGCCGGCGGAGACAAATCGTCGGAATCCGGTGCCCGCCTGGTTGTGTATGGAGACAGTGATTTTGCCAGCAATGCCCGATTGTCCTTGCTGGGCAATAGAGACCTTTTCCTCAACACGGTGCAATGGTTGGTGCAGGATGAGAAGTTTATTACCGAACGCCCTCGGGACGCCTCTATTCAGCGGAAAATTTCCATCTTAGTGCTCACCACGGAACAGACGCGGCAATTGTTCCTCATCACCATTGTTGCTGAGCCTGGCGTGATTCTTCTGCTTGGCATGCTGGTTTCCATCTATCGACGCAGACACCGGCGCTAGACAGGAAAGACTCAATCATACGGGCCTCACGAGTCCGCTCTCCGGGGCTTATTCGTCCGCTGTCGCTGGCTTCACGAGCCATTCGGTCAGCCATAGACTGGCCCTTCCCTGGCGCGGTCCATCCTCACTGCCCAACCCACCCAGAATGGTAAAGGACTCATCCCGCTGGACCATACCAACGCCAGGAGCGTACAGGGTCACGGCCTTGGCTTGGCCGTGACGACTCCAAAAGGTGACTTCGATGCAGCCTTCAAAGACGCCTGCCGGAACCGCGGCAAGCGCATGCAGTGCAGTAATTTCGTAGCGTCCAGCAGACGTTTGCCAGGTCGTCCCCAGTATGAGCGGCGGTTTGAGGATGAACTGCGGCTCCTCGTCTTCGGACGTAGCGTCACTCGGCTGCATAACCACTCCGGCAGACGATACAGAGACAAACTCCGCAGGCGCGTCCTTGGCCAAGAGGCTCTGTTGGATACGCAGCACATAGCCCGCCCCTCTGCGGCGCACCACCTCCCAGGTTTCGGTCACAGGGGCCGTTGGCGTGCCTTCGCTCGACTCGTACTGCCAACGGTTTGCCAGAGCGAGAGGGAAATAGTCGCCGGGACGTTCGGCCGCGTGGCCGGCTCCTCCGGTCAGCAGGAGGGCCCCAACCCACAAGGAAAACAGACGCGGCATAGGAGAAGTGAACTGCCTAGCGCACCATCTTTTCTGCAAAGTCTTCGATCGCCGTGAGCGTCTTATGGGTATCCGCTGTCGTCACAAATAGGATCAGCTCTTGTACGCCCAGCTCACTGAGTTGGGGAATGACTTCCGGTTTGCGGAGCAAGGGACCGGCGGCGCTCAGGGCCGAGACGGAGAGGTCAGCATAGTCCCGTCCCCGTTCAGTCATGAGGGCTTGTAATTGAGGGACGCTTTTTGACAGCACCTTGAGGGAGGCCGTGCCCGGCTGCCAGCCGTCGCCCAAGTCGGCCACCCGCTTGAGGGCCGGCAGACTCTCCCCGCCAAAAATAATGGGCGGATGCGGCTTCTGGACCGGCAGGGGCACGTTATGGATATCTGGAAATGTGAGGAACTCGCCGGAGAAACTCGCGGGCTCGGGCTGCCAGACCGCTTTCATGATGTGCAGATATTCCCGGGTTTGTCTTGCCCGCTGAGCGAAGTCTTCACCGAGGGCGTCGAACTCTTCTTTGAGCCAGCCGACCCCGACCCCGAATTGAAAACGACCGTGCGACAAGAGATCGATGGTAGCAACCGACTTGGCAACCGCGAGCGGATTTCGATAGGGGATGACAATGACGCTCGTGCCCAGCAGAATCCGTGAGGTTGCCAGGGCCAGACCACCGAGCAGGACAAAGGGGTCGGGGAACGGAGCCCGCCGCGGAAAGCCGGCTGCCCCGTCCGCCGAATATGGATAGGCCGCCTCGATTTTTTCCGGGATCACAATATGGTCTCCCAGCCAGAGCGAGTGGTAGCCACACTCCTCCGCCCTTTGGGCGACCCGAATATAATCGTCCGCCTGGGGAGCGGCGTTGACGCCAATGGAATAGTGAATGCCGAACTTCATACTGGTCCTCCTCATGCGGTGTCCGTCTGAGTCACACATCATATCTCTACCATTGACGCAAAGGACACGGCGCGTCATCGTGGGGGCAGAGACACACCCAGAAGAGAGGCAAGCGTATGGCTGGTGCTATCGATATCGTTTGTAACCTCTTCACCCCGCAAGAAGTCCAGCAGGGCCAGACTGGGGTGGATGAGTATTTTCTCGACCAGGTTCGGTTTCCAGCCCGGTTGCGGCCCGGCGTACCGTTGGAAACCTATCTGGAGAAAATGGACCGCGCCCGGGTTCAGCGCTCCCTGCTGATTGCGGTTCGCGCCGGCGACCTGCGCGTCAGAGGCTCATTCGAGATTCCGTACACCCGGGTCGCGGACATCTGTCGGCGCTATCCGGACCGCTTTTCCGGTCTGGCCGGGGTGGATCCCACCCGGGGGATGCAGGGTCTGCGCGACCTGGAAGACGCGGTCAAAGAGTATGGATTTGTTGGCGCCCATCTCTACCCGCACTGGTTTGGCCTGCCGCCCGACCACGCTCGCTATTATCCCATTTACGCCAAGTGCTGCGAGCTGGAGATTCCGATCATGATGCAGGTCGGCCACTGCCTGCGCTATCAACGCGACCGGATTCTGCCGAGTGTCGGCCGGCCGGTTACGCTGGATCAGATCGCCATTGATTTTCCCGAGTTGGTGCTCATCGGAATTCACCTGGGCTATCCCTGGACTGAGGAGATGATCTCGGTGGCCTGGAAGCATGAGAACGTCTATATCGGCTCGGATGCCTATGCGCCACGCCATTGGCCGGAATCTTTTGTCCATTTCATCAATACCTGGGGCAGAGACAAAGTCCTGTTCGGAACGGACTGGCCGGTGATTGACCCCGAACGGGCAATTGAGGAGATCAACGCGCTCGAACTCAGGCCGGAATCCAAGCAGAAGCTCTTGCGCGACACGGCCCTGCGGCTGTTCTGCCTGCCCGAGTCATCCGAGCATTAGAAGCGTATCATTCTTGACTCAGGTATAACCATAGTTATACTTGAGCCTTATGAAAACAGCGATTTCGATTCCGGCTCCCATCTTCCATGCCGCCGAGCAACTCGCGCAACGAAACGGCGTGTCTCGGAGTGAGTTATATACGAAGGCGATTGCCACCTATCTAAAGGCGCATCAAGGAGACGGTGTTACGCAACGCCTCGACGAAGTCTATGCAATGGAGGAGTCTTCGACCCTCGCTCCGATTGATCCGAGGGTTCACGCCTTGCAGCTACGCTCCCTCCCTCAAGAAGCATGGTAGTCCGTCGTGGAAAAATATGGTGAGCCTCATTGTCTCAGCCAAGGGGGTCCGAACCCGGCTCCCGTCGTCCACTTGTTATTATCCAGTCAAATGACTTTAATCGGAGTCGTATTCGGACTGTTCTGGCAGCCGTCATAACCTCAAATCTTCGGTTAGCCTCCGCACCAGGCAATATGCTGCTCTCAGCAAAACATACTGGTTTGAAACGAGACTCCGTTTTGAACGTTTCCCAACTCATCACCGTGGATAAGGCTTTTCTCACAGAAAAGATTGGCAAGTTGACAGACAGACAAGCGCAAGAGATGAATGCAGGATTACGTTTGGTTTTAGCGCTTCACGAATAGCCCGCGACAGTCAGAGATCGCCACTGTGAGGATGCTGCCCTATGGCAACGACCGCTCCCCCCCCATCCACAGACTTTATTCGGACGATTATCGCCGCGGACCTGAAGACCAACAAACACAACGGCAGAGTCGCAACCCGCTTTCCACCCGAACCGAACGGCCACCTCCATATCGGGCATGCCAAATCCATCTGTCTGAACTTTGGGGTAGCGCTGGAATATGGCGGGACGTGCAATCTTCGCTTCGACGATACCAACCCGACCAAAGAAAACGTCGCTTACGTCGAATCCATTACGCGAGACGTCAAATGGCTCGGCTTTGACTGGGACGACCGGGAATACTACGCCTCGGACTATTTCGAGCAGTTGTATGCCTATGCCGTCCAACTCATCAAAGACGGGAGGGCCTATGTGTGCAGCCTGAGTCCCGACGAAATCCGCGCCTATCGTGGCACCCTGACCGAGCCAGGTCGAGACAGCCCGTATCGGCAGCGCTCGGTTGAGGAAAATCTCGACCTGTTCGCACGCATGCGCGTCGGCGAGTTTCTGGAAGGCGCGCATGTCCTGCGGGCCAGGATCGATATGGGATCGCCGAATATCAATATGCGCGATCCCACGCTGTACCGGATTCTGAAGGCCCCACACCACCGCACGGGAGAGAGCTGGTGCATCTATCCCATGTATGACTTCACCCACTGCCTGAGCGATGCGCTCGAAGGGATTACCCACTCGCTGTGTACCCTGGAGTTCGAGGATCATCGTCCCCTGTACGACTGGGCGCTGGATGTCCTCCCCGTTCCGAGCCATCCCCAGCAGATCGAATTCGCCCGCTTGAACCTGACCTATACGGTCATGAGCAAACGGAAGCTCCTCACCCTGGTGACGGACCAACACGTAAGCGGCTGGGACGACCCGCGTATGCCGACCCTGGCCGGACTCCGCCGCCGGGGCTACACGCCGCAGTCGATTCGGACCTTCTGCGACCGCATCGGCTTGGCCAAGCGGAACAGCACGGTGGACTATGCCATGCTCGAACACTGCATTCGCGAAGAGCTGAATCGAACCGCGCCGCGGGTCATGGCAGTCCTCCGTCCCCTGCGGGTGGTCATAGACAACTATCCCCAAGACCAGATCGAATCCCTCGACGCGATCAACAACCCGGAAGATGCCAGCGCCGGTACGCGGAACGTCCCCTTCTCGCGGGTGGTGTATATTGAGCGGGAGGACTTTCGTGAAGACCCGCCGCGTAAATTTTTTCGTCTCGCGCCTGGCCGGGAAGTGCGCTTACGCTACGCCTATATCATCAAATGCGTCAGTGTCGTCAAAGATGACACCGGGGAGATTACGGAAATTCACTGCACCTATGATCCCGAGACACGCAGCGGCGGGCCGGCCGCCGGTCGCAAGGTCAAGGCCACCATTCACTGGGTGTCAGCCGAGCCGGCCGTCAAGGCCGAGGTCCGGCTCTACGATCATCTTTTCACCAAGCCCGACCCGGATAATGTGGAAGACGGGCAGGCGTTTACCGACTATCTGAACCCGCACTCGCTCGAAGTCCTGACCGACTGCAAAGTCGAGCCGAGTCTGGCCCGGGCCGAAGCCGGCAGCCGTTTTCAGTTTGAACGCCAGGGTTATTTCTGTGTGGATACGGTTGACTCGTCTCCGGGCCGTCCAGTCTTTAACCGAACCGTGACCCTGCGCGACACCTGGGCCAAAATCCAAAAAGCAGAGCAGCAGAAAAAGGTATAGACGCGCATGGCAACGCCATTTGGAGCCGGTTTCCCGCTGGTCCCCTGTCTCTGCCTGAAACCAGCAACTTTCATCATAACCGAACTACGCAAATGGATCGCCTGACCCAACCTTAGCCCCCTTGGTTCAGCCCAGGGTATCGGGCATTATCGCCCGAGAGTATGTCGCACTTTACTGGCCCCTGCCGGATGCGGTAAAACCAGTTCGTTGCTATATCGCTGCCGAGAAATCGTCCAAAGAGCAAAGCGCAAGCCACGATTCTTGATTGTCACCTTTACAAAGACGGCTACGGCAGAACTCCAAGATCGTCTGAACCGCGATATTCATTTTGAGCCTGTTAGAGGCCAGGCCACCATCACCACACTGAACGCCTACGGCTGGCAACGAATACGGCGCGAGGTAAATACTCCTAGATTGCTAACTACGGCCAGCGAACGATACTTCGCAATGCAAAACCAGCTTCGTCCAATATGGACTAGCAATCCGCACATCAAGCCGGTGGTTACAAAACGGGGCAATGCCACTAGAACACTGATGGATGTCATGGACAACATGAAAGCTATGGGGTTTGTCCATAACAAGGATACTAATCGGTCCCTTTATCAAGAGCGTCTTGATGCTTTGGAAAAACAGGGCTTGTCCTGGAGGGTAGAAGAGCAGTTTGAATTACTTACCAAGATCGGCGTTCTTGATCGTCCAAAGCCCGGCGACCCCGATGGTCCCTCCACAAGCCGGCGGGATTTCTACGACCGATTTTTTACGTTCTGGAGAAAAGCCACAGAACGTCTACTTGAAGAGTCCACCTTATACATTTGAAGACCAGAAGTATTGGAATTATTTGGAATTCACATCGAATGGCAAGCCAAAGCCCATTTTGTCTGGGGTAGCCCGCTATGACCATATACTGGTTGATGAATTTCAGTATATCAATCCATTGGACTTAGCACTAATCAAAGCCATTGCCGAACGACACCGCGCGACCCTTACTATTGTCGGTGACGATGACCAAGCGATTTTCGAATGGCGTGGGGCAACTCCAGAGTATATTCTGCATCCCGACCAGTATCTTGGCGTCCCGTTCAATGACTATCACCTTCAGGTCAACTACCGCTCACCCAAAAACATCGTCGCACTTTCACAGCGTCTTATCGCCAACAACGAAAACCGTGTCAGCAAACAAGTTAGCGCCGTCGGAAGTGCGACTACTGCGAAAATCGAAATCAGGAAAACTGACAGCATTAGCGAGCGGTTGACATTGGTCACCGACACTGTGCGGGATACCAAGTCGCCGGGCAAGGTAGCCGTCATTAGTCGCTTGCGCCGCCAGTTGATACCCTACCAGATTTACTTCGCATCTGACGGAGCGCCCTTTAATACCGCCGTGGATTTGGACGTTTTCAATAGCGATGCTTTTGACGGCCTTATCACTCTACTGGAAGTGTGGGAACAGTCGCAAAACAAACAGCGTCTAGAGAGGGTGATAAACGACGCTATCTCAATCTGCAATCTTGTCAAGCGCCGACCGCTGGGCAAGAAAAATAAGGACGACCTGAGCAGGTACTTGCGAAGCTTAAAGCCTAAATCTGTTGCCGAAGCAGTCGCCACGCTCAAAGACTACGACGGTCCAAAACTCAGCGGCAAAACTCATCAGCAATTACACGACATCGCCAACGACTTTCTAAAGTCAACAGAGGTCGCCGACGTACTGAGAAGTATCAACAAGGGGTTTGATGGTCTTCAATTCGACCGGGAAAGGGCAGAGGACGATATCTTCTTCACTGACCCACCCCTCAAACAGCTAGCCTCTATTGCTGAGAGTGAAGAATTTGACTCTACTGAACTGATTGGTCGGATTGAAGCTGTGAAAGTACAGGTCCAAGAGTACAGAGACTTTGATGAAGACGATCCCGACCCTTTTTTGGCAAGGCCCCTACATCTGATGACTGCCACCAGAGCAAAGGGCAAGGAATTTGACACTGTGATACTGCTGGACACGGTCCAAGGTATCTGGCCGTACCAGAAAACCACAGATCAACGGAAGATGGAGGCCGAGCGCCGGCTATTCTATGTAGCCTTTACCCGTGCCAGGCGGCGGGTAATCATGCTGACCAGCAGAGAAACCGGCTCCATCAGTCCTTTCGTAGAAGAATTAGGTTTGGCCACTGACTGAAAAATAGTCCTCTATTCCCCAGCCGCAGTAGTAATTGCATATACTTGCACCCTGACCCCGCCTTCAGTAAACATCAACCAGCATGTCCACCCAGCTTCGAAAACTTCAGTTTACGCCAACGGAGCGGACCGGTGCCGTCTCTGCGCTCCTCCTCCGACCCACGTCCGCCCGCGCCCTGCTCGTGCTGGGCCACGGGGCCGGAGCCGGGATGCGGCATCCCTTTATGCAGGCCGTGGCGGAACAGCTTGCCGTCCAGAAAATTGCAACGTTTCGCTATCAGTTTCCGTATATGGAAAAAGGAAAGAAAAGCCCTGACTCTCAGACGACATTACGCGCGACCATCGTCTCAGCGGTCGAAGCCGCAAAAAAAGCGGCCCGGGGGTTGCCCCTCCTGGCCGGCGGAAAATCCATGGGAGGACGGCTGACCTCGCTTGTTGCCGCCGAGGGCCGCTTGCCGGACGTCCAAGGACTGACCTTTTTCGGCTTTCCCTTACACGCAGCCGGGAAACCGTCGCGCGAGCGGGGGGCGCATTTAGCCGAGGTGAAAATACCCATTCTCTTCTTACAAGGGACACGGGACAGGCTGGCTGAACTCGATCTCATCACGCCCTTATGTCGCAGCCTGGGCAGGCGAGCGACCCTCCATATTGTTGAGGGCGGCGACCATTCCTTTCACGTCCTCAAACGCTCGGGACGGACAGATGAAGAGGTGCAAACCGAGTTGGGTGAGACCGTGGGCTCATGGGTCTCAGGTTTGTAGAATGGAGATATGGCCGGGTTGTACCCGGATGCGGTCAAGCCAGACCTGAATCGCCTCAAAACGATCCAACTCAAAGCCGCCCTCATGGGCGACATGGGTGTAGGCGTAGAGTGCAATATCCGCAATCGTATAGCGCTCGCTCACAAAGAAAATCCGTTTTGCCAAGTGCTGCTCCATGACCTCAAGTGCGGCATAGCCGAGGGGACGTTTCTGCTCCAGCCCGGTGCGCCGTTCGTCTGTCAGCTCACCGTGCATCAGCCAAAAGCGCGACGTGGCAATGTTGGGCTCATGGCTGTACTGCTCAAAGAACATCCACTGGAGAATCTGCGCCCGGGCCAGGTGGTGGTCGGGCAGGAAAGCGGTTCCCTCGGCTAAATAGAAGAGGAGCGCGTTGGACTCGGACAGGCAGGTGCCGTCTTCCAGCTCCAGGACGGGGATACGACCGTTGGGGTTGAGCTTCAGAAAGTCCGGCGTGCGCGTCTCTCCCTGGAGGATGTCGTGCTCAATACGTTCAAAGGGAATCCCAAGCTGCGTGAGCAACAATCGAACTTTGTACCCGTTTCCAGAAGACAAATAATCGTGCAGTTTGAGCACGTCGCGTCCTCTATCTCTCAGCCAATCACCTGCGATTCCCACACGGCATCAAGAATGGCTAGGCGGGTGGCTTCCGCGGCTATCGTCCCGACCAGTGTGACATCACTCCGCACCTGTCCGGCAGACACGCTGAACACAAGGTCTCCGTCCCACGGGCTGAAGGCGGGTGAAAGCGCCCGGGCGAGTCCGGCGGTGGCCATTTTTGCCACAATAAAGAGGGCTTCCTGATTCAGGGCCGCATTGGTGACAACCGCGACCAGGGTAGTGTTGTTTTGGGGGAGTGAGGTTCTGGCTTCGGCGCTCCCGCGCAGCAGATGCTGTTCGATGTTGAGAAACTGCCCGTGTGCATCAACCGCGCCGGCGATGATTTTGCCATTTTCCCTGACATCACCGAAGGCATTCACCGCCGCGCAGGCCAACACCTTGAGTTCACCCGCCTGTACATGCCCAACGCCGAACCCACCGGTCATGGGGCGGCCGTTCTCCAGTCCCTTGCCGACAGTCGCGCCGCTCCCAACGCCGACCCTCCCGCGTGTATATTCGCTATTGGTGGCGGCTTTGCAGGCTTCATAAGCAGCCTGAGCCGTTGGATAGACCGGCTCGCCATAGGCGAGATCAAAAATACACGCGGTTGGCACAATCGGCACAATCCGACCGGGCGTCGCCAGTCCCCGTCCCTGTTCTTGCTGATATTCCATAGCGCCGGTGGACGCGCCGAGTCCATATGCGCTCCCGCCGGTAAACACCAGCGCATCGATCTCTTCAACCGAGTTGCCCAGATTGAGCGGGACAACATCACGCGTGCCCGGGGCCGAGCCACATAGATGATACGCACACACCACCCGCTGCGTAAAAAGAAGAACCGAAATACCCGTCTTCCCCGCTAGGCTCGTATGCCCTATCAACAGATTCTCAAGGTGCATGCTCCTTGCCCTGTTTACAACGCACGCACCGTAACGAGCTTACAGGCAAGGATCAAGCCTCTGCTCGGACGACATACCGTCTTGATGGGTGGGCTTGACGATAATTGACTTTCGCTGTATCTTCGTCTTTTGACGAAGAGGGTAACAAAGGAGAGTATCATGGCATTTGGCGCATTTAATCACCTCTCCTTGACCGTGACAGATATGGCTCGGTCAGAAGAATTCTATGATGCTTTGCTCGGCTTTCTGGGCTATCAACAAGCGGAGAAAAACGAAGAGTTGGCCTTATGGGCTGGGCAGCACGGGGCAATCACAATTTCGCCCAGCAACCCTGGTTCAGCCAATAAAACCCATGATCGGTATTCCCCAGGACTGCACCATTTTGCCTTTAGTGCAGGCAGTCGTGAAGACGTTGATCGTCTCTATCAGTTCCTCCTTGACCACGAGGTTAAAATTCTCGATGCTCCGACAGAATACGCCTATATGGAAGGCTATTATGCGGTGTTCTTTGCCGACCCCGACGGCATGAAGCTGGAACTGGCTCATATTCCGTCCTGGCCAGCTTCATAGCGAATAGACCCTTGCGTCCCCGTTGTCCCCCACAGGGGAGCGAAGACCCACCCCACCCCCTTCGCTCCCCTGCCCCTCGCCGCGTCTTTTCCTGCTTTTCCGCTTTGGCCCTCTTCCCATTCTTCATCCAGAGCCGCTATAGTCATTATATTTATACGTGGAAGACTGATGCGTATGCAGCTTGAGACATCTCACCCTGAACAGTCCACCTCTCTCCCTACTGACCTTGCTGATATTGTGCGGCATATCATCCTGAACGGTGTCAGTTGGATCACCTACGAACGCTTGTTGGCAGAGCATGAGGGCCGCCACAATCCTCGTTTTACCTATGACCGAGGAGAGTTGGAAATTATGGTCCTGTCCTTACGGCACGAATCAGCGACCAGACTTAGAGAAAGGATTTGAACCGGACGCCTGTTTTTATATTGAACATGCTCATGAAATCAGGCAGAAAGACGCCATAGACTTAGCCCAAGACCCACCTCCGGATTTGGTCATTGAAATAGATATCACTCACCCGTTGATGAATAAGTTACCTCTCTTGGCGAGTCTCGGCATCCCCGAGGTTTGGCGCCATGATGGTTCCAAGGTCCATGTTTTTACCCTGGCAGCCGGAAAGTATGTCGAAGCTGAGGAAAGCGCAGTATTCCCTGATCTCACTGCTCCGGCGGTGACACAAATGGTTGAAGACAGCCGGACCCTCAAACGGACCGACTGGGTGCGTGGGGTGCGGGAATGGGGACAGACCAATCGCTCTTCAATCGCGACCTCGTAGGCATTGCCTCACTTTGCGGTAAAGCCGCCATCCACCATTAACAAACTGCCCGTCACATAATCCGCCTCCGACGAGGCCAGGAAGATGACCGGGCCGACCATATCGGGAATCGTCCCCCAGCGACCGAGTGGAGTGAGGGCTTCGACCGTAGACTTGATGTCTTGATTTTCGTGAAACGGGCGGGTCATGGCGGTCGTCAAAAAGTTGGGGCAGGTCGCGTTGACGTTAATCCCATGCGAGCCGTAGTCCACCGCGAGTTGGCGGGTGAGGTTCGCCGCGGCAGCTTTTGACGCGCAGTAGGCCGGCTCCTCGGGTAAGCCGATCACCCCGGCAATCGAGACGATATTCACGATTTTCCCTCCGTCGCCCTGCTTCAGAAACTGACGAATGGCTTGCTGACAGCCATTCCACACGCCTTTGGCATTCACCCCCATGGTAAAATCGTATTCTTCTTCAGTCTTTTCATGGATGGGCGCCAAACGCGTAAACACGCCGGCATTGTTGACCATGATGTCAAGCCGACCAAAGCGCTCCACCGCCTGTCGAACGACCGCTTCGACCTCGTGGCCTTTGGTCACATCCGCTTGCACAAAGCAGGCCTGGCCACCCTGGGCTGTAATCACCTCAGCAGTCGCCTGCTGGGTGTGGGCATCATAGCCCTCGGGTCGGGCATCAGGCCGGATGTCCGAGCAGACAATGCGAGCCCCCTCGTTGGCGAAACCTATGGCAATAGCCCGACCGATGCCGGAGCTGGCACCGGTAATCACCGCGATTTTTTCCTGCAAGCGTCCCATTCTTTCTCTCCTTTATTTCTCCGAACTTTTGTCTTCTCCTAGATTTCATTCCTCTTCCCGGCACTTGATACCTGCCCGTGGAAAAGAGTACAACACGCTGGAAGAGTGGTCGCAGAGCCTCGGCGGCATGATGCGGCGACCACGAGAAGCGGGAGGATATCAGCGTGCGAACAATCACCCTGTGTAGCGGAAAAGGTGGCGTCGGAAAGACCCTGCTGGCAACCAGCTTAGGCAGAATTATCCAGCGGCAAGAGAAGTGTAATGTACTCCTCGTTGATTTGGACTTGTCCGTCCGCGGCCTTACCCTCTTGGCCTTTCAAAACAAATATGAACTCGATCAGCTTCCGTTCTCCTTAACTGATTATTTTTATTTGGAAGACGGGGATCAGCCGGAATTCCTGCATGAACTCCACAAGGGACTCGCCCAAAACAATAGCAATGGCGAGGAAAGCCAAGAGACAACGGCTCAGGCAACGGCCGGCCCCCCGACCTATGAACGGTTGGACGGGCTCTTTATCATACCCTCTTCTACCGAAAGCGAGCGACCCGACTGGACGCCGTTGCACCACTTGGAGCTCAGCGCAACGATCGACAAACTTGGCAAGTTCTACGAGTTTGCAACGTCGTCGTTACCCGTCGACTACGTCATTTTTGACACGCAAGCCGGGCTCGGGAGTCTGAGTTTGGCGGCCACAACCCTGAGCGACATGAACCTCATCGTGTTGGAAGAGGACGATATCAGTTGGCGGACCGCGCTCAATGCCCTCATGGAAATTTCAGCGCTCAACAAACGACTCCAGCGAAAATCCCACAGTTATTTTCTGGCCAACAAGGTAAGCTCCAGCATGCTGGATGCGGCGGATAAGCTCAAAGCCTTTTCGTTTCTCCCCTCTGTCCCGTTTGATGCCTGGGTGCAAAAGCTCTTTGCGCACGCCACAATCACCGTGCTGGAAAGGGATTTCGAGGGGAGTGATTTCTTCAAACAGGTAGAATCGCAGGTGTGGCAGGAATTAGCGGTCATTCTGGGCGTGCGGCAACGGACAACCGGAGACGGCCCGCGGTCTTCATGGTGGCGAGGATAGCCTGAGAGACAACCGTCGCAGGCAGCTTTCCTCGCCGTCCTGTTCCAGAGAACACCCTCTACTCCCGTTCCAACCACACATCTGGGCAGGTCACCACACCATTGCGTTCAAAGATCGCGTCGATTTCGGCAAAGTCCTCTTGCCTGATATCCCACCCTAGGGCACCGACGTTATCTTCTACCTCGGCCGCTCTGCGACAGCCGACCAGAGCGGTGCTGACCGCCGGATGCGAGAGCGTCCAGCGCAGCGCAAACTGCGGCAGGCTTTTGTTATAGCCAGCGGCCAGACCCTTCAGCTCTTCCACCGCCTTAATGTTGTTGAGAAAGTGGTCCGGGCCGAACATGGTCTGGAAGAGATTGATGCCGCCCATGCGGCCCTGGCGCGCCCGCCAGTCTCCTTCATCAAAGGTCATATCCGCGTGAAAGGTGCCGCTCAGCAGACCGTAGGCGAGCGAGCCATAGGCCATGACGCCCATGTTGTGCTCACGACAATAGGGCAGGATCTCCTGGTCCATACGCCGGTCGAACATATTCCAGCAGTATTGGGCGACATCCACTCGACAGGTTGTCATACTGGTTTCAATCTGCTCACGCCGGAAGTTCGAGATACCAATGGCCCTCGCCTTGCCCTGCCGCACAACATCGTCCAAGGCCCGCATGGTCTCTTCAAAAGGCGTGTTCAGGTCCGGCCAGTGAACCATATAGACGTCCACATAGTCGGTGTTCAGATTCTTCAGGCTTTTCTCGATCGAGACCATGACCCGCCCGCGGCTGCTGTCTCGGTAATTCGGCGCTTCTTTGTAGCCAATGCCAAACTTAGTAACGACAATAGCGTCTTTCCGACGGTCGCCAAGCGCCTTGGCCAGCGAACGCTCCGAGGCCCCAAACCCATAGGCTTCGGCAGTATCAAAACACGTAATGCCCAAGTCCAGGGCGGTGTGCACCGCGGTAGTGAACTCTTGTTCTTCAATTGATCCGTAGCCGCCGCCAATCTCCCAACAGCCAACGCCAATGGCGGATACTTCGATACCGGTTTGTCCGAAAGGACGATATTCCATGAGCGATCCCCCTCTAGTGTAGTTCGATGCCACCGTCGACGTTGATGGCCTGTCCGGTCACATTCTCGGCGAGGGCAAGATACACGGCCAGTTGCCCGATATCGTCCGGCGTTTGGGGTCGGCCTTGAGGGATCACATTCTTGACCCAGCGTTGCCAGGCATCCTCTTTGGATTCGTCCGGCTGTTTGAGCGACTCGGCCAGGTATTCCCACATCTGGGTCCGCAAAATGCCCGGACAAATGGCGTTGACGCGGATATTGGCCTGGGCCAGCTCTTTGGCTAGCGAATTGGTAAAGCCCACAACCGCAAATTTCGAAGCGCAGTAGTGCGCCAGACCGCCAAAACCGTTCTTTCCCGCGATTGAGGCAATATTGATAATCAGCCCCCTACCCCGGTTTTTAAGGGTGGGAATTGCGGCCTGACAGGAGAGAAAGACCCCTTTGGTATTGACCGCAAAGGTCAGATCCCAGGCTTCTTCGGACATGTCTTCGACCTTCACCATATTCACCACGCCGGCGTTACAGACCATGATATCCAGACCGCCCAACGCACCCGTGGTCTCCTCGACCATACGCAGAGTATCGTCTTTCCGAGTGACATCGGCCTGAATCGCAACTGAACGCCGCCCGAGGGAGATGATTTCTTCCGCAGTTTGCTGCGCCTGCGTAAATCCCCCGACCGCGGTCGCACCGTACTGCTGAGCCGTACTCGTCATGGTTTCAATGTCCGACACGGCGACATCAGCTCCGGCGTTTGCCAGTGCCAGGGCGATGCCTCGCCCAATTCCCCGTGCTCCGCCCGTCACCAGGGCCACTTTTCCATCCAGTTGCGACATAGGTCTTCCTTTCTCTGTCCGCTTTAGAAACCGGCCGGGCGCGGACACCCGCCCAGCATTTCAAATAAATGTTTCGCCACGTGTAGAGTTGTACGGTCTTCAAGATAGGGACCAACAATCTGGATACCTATCGGCAATCCATTATCGAGTTGGCCCACCGGAATCACCGTGGCCGGCAGCAGACAGGCACCGGCCGGTGCCATCCACGTCACCAAGTCCCAATACGGGCGTTGCTGCCCGCCAACCAGGGCCGGCCGGCCGGCTTGGGGCTCGGAGTGGTCGTGCTTGATGGCCGGACACGGCATGACCGGCAACAGCATTACGTCCCAATCCTGGAAGAACTCTTCCCAGCGTTTGCGCATCTGCATCCGGCGTTCGTTATAGCTCAGCCATTCGCGATGCCGCATGGCAAACAGCCGCCGGGTCTGGTCCGTCGAGGTGTTGCCGCTTGACTGCGCGTACTCTTCGATTTTATCCCGCGACACACCACCGGACAGTGCGGACTGTAATAAAGCCATAAAGGTCGCCGCGACTTTTTCCAAACTGAATTCGGGCCGCGCGTCCGCACTCACCACTGCTCCGGCATGGGCGAGCACGCCAGCGGCGTTTTCCAGCAGGGCCCGTACTTCCGGCTCGACCGGACAGCGGGGATCGTCCAGCCAGGTCGCAATACGGTAGTCCTTGAGCGCCTGTTTGCGCGGAGCCGGCAGTTCCAGCCGCCACGCCGGTTGCTCCCAGCGATTGGGGCCGGCCATGATATCGAGCCCCAATTCCAGGTCTTCGACATTCCGGGCCATGGGGCCGGCAACCGCCAGGTCGGCCAGCGTCAGGGTTCCCGGCGGGCCCGGAATCTGTCCGTGGGCGGGAACAATGCCATAGCTCGGTTTGTGACCGGTAACACCCGACATATGGGACGGCAGGCGAATCGAACCGCCGATATCACTGCCCAACTCCAACGGCGTGAAGCCACAGGCCAGAGCGGCTCCTGAACCGCCGGACGAGCCGCCCGGCGTGCGGGTGGTATCGTGCGGATTATTGGTTGTCCCAAAAATCTCGTTATAGCTCTGCAAGTCACCGGCGTAGATTGGCAGATTGGTCTTGCCGTAGATAATGGCCCCAGCTTCGCGCAGGCGGGCCACCGGCCAGGCGTCTTCCTCTGGAATGAAATCCTTGAGTTCCGGTGCGCCCGACGTCGTCCGCATGCCTTTGGTTTGATACGAATCCTTGATCGTCATCGGTACGCCGTGCAGCGGTCCTCGGGAGTCGCCTCGGGCCAAATCCGCATCCGCGGCATCGGCCTCTGCTCGCGCTCGTTCCACATCAATCGTCACGACGCTGTTAATAGTCGTATCAAGCGCTTCGACCCGGGCAAGAAAATAGTCGACGGCCTCGCGGCTTGAAACTTCCTTCCTTTGGATCATATCCGCGACTTCTCCGGCCGTTGCATAGGCAAGACGAGACAAATCAGACATGGCTCCCTCCTTCTTCAGGCTGCCGTTAGCATTTGGCTTGTGCCAAGCAGCAGCATCTTGCCACGCGCCCGGCAGGGACACAAGCTTGCAGAACTGATACGTGTAGCACAGGATGGGCGAATGGATCTCAACCTCTCATAGCTCACACAGGAGGCAATATGACCGCGACACAAGAAACCCTCATAGACACCCTCTACCACGCCCGCCGAAACGGAACCCGACCGGCTCACATTGATCCCATCCCTTCGGACCTGGACGAAGCGCTCGCCGTCCAACTCCGCGTCCTCCGGCGCTTCGAGACCGCGGGAGAACGTCTTGGCGGCTGGAAGGTCGGGCTGACGTCGGGGAAAGCTCGCGACCGTATGGGAAAAGACGTGCGGCCGTTTGGTTATGTCCTCCAGAGTCGGGTCTTTGAGTCCGACGCGGCCCTGCCCCTCTCTTCGATTCTGCATTGTCGTATTGAGCCCGAACTCTGCCTGATAGTCGGCTCAGCCTTGCGGGGCCATGACGTCGGTCACGAACAGGCCAAAGCCGCGGTTCGAGCCGTTGCTCCGGCATTTGAGATCAACGAGGTTCGTGTCCAGCCAGATCAGGGGTCGTTGTCATTGGTGGCCGACGGCTTAGCCCAGTGGGGGATAGTCGTTGGACCGGAAGCTCCAGTCCGAGACGGGCTGATCGATACCACGGCGATATTTTCGCACAACGGTCAGGTGGTCGAGACCAAGACACCGGGCACGACAATGGACGATCCCTATCTCTCACTGTCGCGCTTGTGCCGCCGCCTGCATCCCTTCGGCTTGGGCTTGGAGCCGAGCCAACCCGTCATTACCGGCTCATTTTGTCATTACGCTGTCACGCAGCCAGGGGGCTATAGCGCGGACTTCTCCGGTGTCGGAACCGTGTCGGTCCGGTTTCGTTGAGCTCGCTCCAGCGGACGCCTAGTCTCACCTGCGTAAATTCTATAGGCTGCCTAGGCCGGCACTCGCCAGGGCGAGAATCCATACACCCGAGAAAGAGAGAAGAAGATGAGCGAACACGCTAACCCGAAGGTATTTTTTGATATCACGATCGGAGATGACGCAGCCGGGCGGATCGTTTTTGAACTCAGAACTGACGTAGTTCCCGAAACCGCAGAAAATTTTCGGGCGCTGTGTACCGGCGAGAAAGGAGTGGGCCAGTCCGGCAAACCACTGCACTACAAGGGTTCGACGTTTCACCGAGTCATTCCCGACTTCATGTGTCAGGGGGGAGACTTTACCAACGGCAACGGCACCGGGGGAGAGTCCATCTACGGTTCCAGGTTTGCCGACGAGAACTTTCAACTCAAGCATACCGACCCTGGTTTGCTGAGCATGGCCAACGCCGGGCCTGGCACGAACGGCTCCCAATTCTTTATCACCACCACCCAGACGCCGTGGCTGGACGGTAAGCACGTGGTGTTTGGTAGTGTGGTCGAAGGCATGGATGTGGTCCGCGCCATGGAGGCCCAGGGCAGTCAGAGCGGACGACCCAAACAGCGTATTGTGATTAGCGATTGTGGTCAGCTCGACTAGGGGGCTACGCAAGAGAGGCCGTCCGAAAGAGCGTGAACAAGACAGATTTCCAGCCGTATTAAGGGATGTCGATATGGGACTTGTCTACGCACCTATCCATCTGTCGAATCCTCGTGAGGCGGCCCTCCACGCGCTGGAGGTGGATGCCCTCGTCTTTGGAGATACGGTCCTGATGGGAGCCGTCCCTCTGGAGGATATGGACCTTGTCATTGAGCCACGAGAGCAAAAACTCAGCGTGAATCCGCGCAGCCCCAATATTCCGTCTGCAATTGTCAAGTAAGGAGGTGCGGACAGCATGCCGACTGTCTCTGCCAATCAGTGTGAGATGTATTACGAGGTCGATGACTTCACCGCCCCCTGGATAACGGAGAAGGAGACGGTGTGGCTCCAACACGGGGTCGGTCGGAGTACCAAGTTCTGGTATCACTGGGTTCCTCCGCTGGCGCGCCACTATCGAGTGATCCGCCGCGATATGCGTGGGCACGGCCAGTCGGCTGACCCCGGCCCGGACCACCGCTGGTCACTGGACGAGTTGGTCACGGATATGCACGCCTTCATGGACGCGCTGGGTCTCCAGCAGGTGCACTACGTGGGCGAATCCATTGGCGGTATCCTCGGTGTGCTCTTTGCCACGCGCTGGCCGGAGCGACTCAAGAGCCTGACGATTTGCAATTCACCGACCACGATTCGTCCGGCAGGCACACGTGCTTTGTCTGGTGCGCAAGGCAATCTGTACAAGCTCCTGGCCTCCGAAGGGTCTGGCGGCTGGGGCCGTTTGATGATTGAGCGCAGGATCATCAGCGGACACAGCCCGGAGCACATTGAATGGGTGCTCAAGGAGTGGGCGAAAACACCGACCCATGTCTTACAAGGGATTACCAAGACGCTGGACGGTGCGGATACGGCGCCGCTCCTGCCTCAGGTCACCGTCCCGACGCTAGTGCTAGCTCCTGCCAACAGCCCGATCACACCCTTGACCGACCAGCTCTCCATGCGCACGGGGATTCCCAACGCGCGGATTGCCATTATCGAGGGTCCTGGGCACGAAATCTATGTGGATAGACCCGAAGAGTGTCTGAGCGCTTTGCAGAATTTTTTGGATTCGCTCTAGCCGTGAGGCTTTGAGCTACCTCGCCGTGAAAGGTTGGAAAGCAGGGCGGAAGGGGAGAGCGACCTTCCGCCCTCAGCGGTGCTAACCGCCCATACCGCCCATAAACACCGCGACACACAGCACGACGCCGCCGATATACGTGCCGAGGGCGCCGATTAGACGTAGCGGATGAGGTTTCGCCAGCGTCGGACAAACGATCATGCCGATGGCGTGCAGATAGCGACAGGCGGTCACCAGTATCATCGTCCACATGACCCAGGCCGGGACGGCCTCTGAGCCCATCGCCACGATGAGCATGAGCAAGGCCAACATGGGGGCGTACTCGGTCGCATTGCCGTGTGCACGTACCATTTTATATAAGCGGTCGGCGGGGTCCGCATTGACACCACTGGTGGTTTCCGTCTTCCCGCGTGTCAGAGAAACCATAAAGCCGAGTACAAAGACCAACAAACCCAGTAAACCGGAACATAGGACTGCCGTTTCCATATGCGCCTCCTTCGTGTTGAACACTTTAATCTGGGAAGTATGCTGCTCTCCTCGACCCCCAGCCCGCTTCCATCCTGCGCCCACAACCCCGTTTGAGTCAACCCTTTTCTGACTTCAGTTTGGATGGCGGCTTACGCTCCGCTCACCCTACAGGGCTTCTTGTTGTCAATACTGCAAAGCAGTACTATGGCGACGTGAGGAGAAAGCATCGCCGGACTCTGGAGGCCATCTACAATGTCCAGACGAATCTCGATTGGAAGGACATCGAAGCGCCCTTCAGTGAGTTGGGTGCGGAGGTACGGGAGCGGGCAGGTTCTCGCGTGCGGTTTCGTTTCCCCGATGGAACGCGAGCGGTCTTCCATGAACCACACCCTTCCGGTGAGACGGGGCATGCCACGGTTCGAGCGATTAGGAATATGCTCAAAACAATGGGGGTTAGACCATGATGCGGTACAAGGGTTATCTGGGGAAAATTGACGTGGACGGCAATGAGTTCTATGGGACCGTCGTCAACCTCCACCGTGACCATGTGGACTTCCGCGGCAAGACGATTGATGAAGTCCAGCAAGCCTTCCACGACTCCATAGACTTCTACCTTGAGGGCTGCAAAAAAGACGGCGAGGAGCCGGAAAAACCTTTCTCCGGCAGGTTTGTGGTACGCCTGTCGCCGACCACCCACCACCGGGCAAGTACCCTCGCTCGCATGAAAGACCAGAGCCTGAACGCTGTCGTGGTGGAAGCGATAGAAGAGTATTTGGCCGCGCAGGGATTGTAGGCGCCTTTTTTAGACTGAGGATAGAGCCTACTCTAAAGGCCCAAGACAAGTCGGGTGAGCAAAGCGTGACCCGACATCTCGGCTACGCCATTCACGGCTTCCAACACCCCTCAATCCGCTGCATCTGGTCAATGGTAAATCGTAAGACGTTGACCACGTGCTGGATATTCTCGATTTCATCCAACGACAGCGTCCGGCCCCTACGAGATTTGAGGTATTTATCGAGCACTTGATAGCCGCCGATGTGGAACTCCCACACGTCCGCCGGTACCGGAGAAAAACACTGCGTCTTGCTGATATACAGCCGTTCGTGTGGCAGGTCGTATCGGGGTTTTCAATCTCGAAATCACCGGCGGTAACATCAACCTCCAGGTGGCTAGGAATGGTCTTGAGCAGGTGGGTCTGTATCAATTCCCAGCCAAGAGCCGCTAACACCTCGAACGTTTTGCGCTGGTTCACAAACGGGATACGGGGGAAGTCGGTTTTCAGGAAGTCGGGATATTTTTGCCGATAAGTTGGGCTGTGGAGTATGGCATAGATATAGCCGAGGATTTCTTCAGGGCTGTAGTCCTGTCTATATTGAGCGTCCACGAACGCCCGAAACTCAGCCCTGAAGTTCTCTATTCGTCCCTTACCTTGGAATGGGTCATCTTCCTCAAAGAGATTGCCTTTTCCTGCCCCTCTGACGGGCGGATAGCAGTAAAGAGGGAAAAGGTAGTTTACTTCTTTCAGAGAAACCGTGTGATGCTGAATAATCTGGTTACAGCAAAAGACGTGTTCCCAGCCTCCGCCTGTTTCTTGTCCTCGGGAGACGCATAATCCTAGATTCTCCCCGGCCAGCATATGGTGCATGACTTTCCTGCGTGGCCTACAGTGGAACCCGCGTGAATGGCCGGTGTAATAGGTATAGCGTGTGTCAAACGGGCGGTAGGCAATAGGAACTACAAGGTCTTCCGAAAGCCCGCTGTCCTCCAAGTCCTGCTGAGCCAATTTCACCTTCCAGTCACGTGCGTCGTTTCCTAACGCATATTTCCTCCGTGCCTCCTCTACCTCCAAAGCGACAAAATCCTGGATTGTCTGGCGGATCTCGTCCTTAGTGTACGAGACGGTCAAGCGGTCACGTGCAGTTGTGATGCCCACAGAATTGACGGGAAAAATCTCTGTCACCTTCCAGCCCTGTTCGTATTCCTCGCGCAATTTTTCATCCTGCGGGATGAACAGGTAAAAGGGCTTGGAAGGCTGTAATTCCTGCCATTCTACAGAGTCCTTTGCAGCTTCAAGCAGTGTCCGATATTTCTCCTTCCGTGTTCCCCATAGGTCAGCATGACACACGACCTGCGAGAGCCTTTTCTTTTTGACCAAGAGGGAGATTGCTACGCCCTGTTCGATGTCGAATACGTTTTCATCCTTGCCGCCCTCAGGAGTGCGTTCTTTCTTTTTGGTGTTGCCATGGAGGTCAAGCAGGTAAATCTGGTTGAAGGTCTGCATCAGGGACTGACGCATCCCCCGAAAGGTCGGATTGTTCAAGAATGAATGGTTGGTGATGATACCGACTACGCCCTCCTCCACTTGTTCCATTTTCCATTGGGCGAAGCGGATGAATTTCACATAGTCGTCTTGCAGCCACTTGGGGTTCTTCTCGCCCAGCGGCTTCCCGTCTACCGTTTTGTAGGTGTCGAGCAGTTCAGTGATCCATTCGCCGGTGTTCTTGGAATGGCCGGAGTACGGCGGATTGCCGGTAATGACCAGAAGCGGCTTGTCCTTGATTTCTTGAGCGGCCTCTACTTCGCGGGATAGCGCTGGTAACAGCAGGTTCCGCTGTGGTTCTATGGGTTCCAGGGTATTGGTCAGGTAGATATTCAGCCGTTCGCCGGGCTGCATGGCGTAGCCTTTGTCGTGCAGGAATTGCGACAGCTTCAGATGAGCGACGGTGTACGGAGCAATCAGATACTCAAAGCCGTACAGGTTTTTCAGGACGTGCTCTTTCACGACTTGGGCGCGGATGCCTTCGGATACGGTCTCGAATATCTGTTGCAGCACTTCCAGCAGAAAGGTTCCCGTACCGGTGGCAAAGTCCAATACGGTGACGCGCTTCCTGTCCGCCAGCCCTTGGCCAATGCCGAAAGTATCTTTTAAGATGTCGTTTACGGCCCGGACGATGAAGTTCACCACCGGCGGTGGAGTGTAATACACGCCACGGCTTTTGCGGATGGCTCGATCATAGGCTTTCAGGAAGTCTTCGTAGAAATAGACATACGGGTCTTTAGCAAACAACTGCCACTCGTCTGTAGTCGGAGGAAGCTGGCCTGACTGCTTCGAGAAAGCCAAGTCTTCGTGAATAGCGGTCAGGTCGAGCGTATTCATGATGCTGAGGATTTCTTCCACCAGCCAGCGGATACCCCGGTATGCGTCCTGGTCCAACTCGTCCAGAAAATTGACTAGCTCACGCGGCAGGGCAAAATTCGTTGGAATATAACGCCTGGCGTTTCCCAACGTGACTGCGGCCGTCTCCCCGGCGTTGAGCCTGGCCAGGAACAGGCCGTAGCCCAGGGTTTGGGCAAAGGCGTCGGCAAACTCCTTGAGTGTCAGTTCTTGGAATACCTCTTTCTTGAACACTGCGTACAGCCCATATAGCCGGCCTTCCTGATGCTCCTTTTCTTGCCGTTCCAGTTCTTCCAGCAGGAAATCGCGCAGCTCGTGGCAGCGCACGGCCAAGGCGCGGGACAGGGTATTGGCGTTGCCCAGCTTGGCCGGTGGAACGGACAGAAAACTGGCAATGAGCGCGGCGACTTTTTCTGCCTTGTCCGGGTCGAGCCGCGCCCTACGGTTGCCTACGTCGCTGGGGTAACAGAGTGTTTCACGCTTGATGAGGTGGCCGTCTCTCAGCCATATCCATTCCAGATAGTCGGTGAGGACAAGATTCCCGGATAACCGTTTGTACTTGGCGATTTGATCGGATTGCAGAGTCGCATCCAGGTTTTCGCCAATGGACTTGGTTTCGAGATAGCCCACGGTTGCTTCATTTAACTTGATTTTGAAATCCGGCGCGCCCAGCTTGGTCTTGTCTCGCTTGGGTTCATGAATAACTTTGAGCTGAGGATTCATACCAGTGGCAATGGCTTTCAGCAGGTTTTCCAGCGCGCCGCGTGGGATGTGCTCAGTACCCTCGGCGGCGTCTAGGCGCTTGATAGCGTTGAAGTATGGTTGTAGAGGGTCCATCCTTCCCGCCGAATCAGCGATCATTTCTTCCACCTTCTGATACCATGCGCTACTGCTCAGTATCTTATCGCAGGCGAGCGCTCAACTCAGCAGACATGCAGATTGCGTATGCTCTTCCGTTTGCCTTTGTCGTGGGGATAGCGGTATGATTCTGAGTTGCCATCTTAGGAGGAGAGTATGACCAGCGTCACACAACTCGGATATTTGGGACTCAGCGTCAGTGACATGACCAAATGGGAACAGTTCGCCACCACGGTGCTTGGACTGGCCGTAAGCGAACACGCCGCTGATGGCTCGCTCTATCTGCGTATGGATGAATACCACCATCGCTTTCTTGTGCATCCGACGGGCAATGATGACCTCGCCTATATTGGCTGGGAAGTGGCCGATGAACACGCTTTACACGCTTTGGCGGACCAACTCAGGGCAGCCGGGGTTGAAGTCACCCCAGGCACGCCTGAAGAGCGGGCGGTCCGCCGGGTGGCCGGGCTGATTCGCTTCCGGGACCCGAGCGGTATTCCGTCAGAGATATTCTATGGCCCGCTCGTCCATTTTGATAAACCGTTTCAGTCCCCGCGGCCGATCTCGGGCTTTAAGACCGGCGAGCAGGGCTTAGGACATTTTGTGATCCTGGTCAACGACGCCGAACAGAGCATCAACTTCTACCGGGATGTCTTGGGGATGCGGATCAGCGACTATGTCCATATCACGCCCGCTCCAGGCACAACTTTTCAGGCCACCTTTTTCCACTGTAATCCGCGCCATCATTCGCTCGCCTTTGTCGAAGCCCCCAATCCGCCCAAGCGTCTGAACCATTTCATGCTTCAGACGCAGTCGCTGAACGATGTTGGTTCGACCTATTATCTGTGTCAGGACCAGGACGTGCCAATTACGATGAGTCTGGGTCGTCATACCAACGACCATATGACCTCATTCTATATGCAGACGCCGTCCGGCTTTGCAGTTGAGTATGGCTGGGGGGCGCGGGAAGTGGACGACGCGACCTGGCAGGTTCAGATGCACACCTCGGGCAGCATTTGGGGCCATGTCCGGCGGACACCCGGTCTGGGCGGTGTCGCGCAGGAGCGGACGCAGGGGCGAAGTCCCTCACCCTAACCTTCTCCCAGAAGGAGAGGGAACGAAAGGCGGGACGACCGTAGCTTCCTCAGGACGGCAGATTGTCCAAGTAGGTCCGGACAATGCGGTCAAAGGTTTCGGGCTGCTCCTCATACGTCCAGTGGCCGGCCTGAGGAATGATTGCGAGCTGACAGTGTGGCATCCGGTCGCGGAAGTACTCGGAATACTTGACCGGCGTAAAATAGTCCTCGTCCCCGCAGATGGCTATCGAGGGGATATGGATGTTGGCGACTCGACTCATACAGTCGAACATATCGTCGCTGATCCAATCCTTATACGTCACCTTCGGGTCGGTCTCGGCCGTCAAGGCATTGAGCGTATCGACGCTGGACTGGGGCGTGCTTTTGGCGAAGCCTAAACGCGGATCAATGCGAATCCCGGCTTCACCCGCAGCCAGTTGGCGCGAGTTCTCAAGGACGTTCGGGTCCACCCGCAGCCGCGCACCCGTATCAATGAGCATCATGCCGGCGAGACGATCCGCATAATAGATGGCTGCGGTCAGGGCGATCCCGCCGCCGAGCGAATGCCCGGCGATCACAAACCGATCCCAGCCCAAATGGTCAGCCAGCCGGATCGCATAATGAGTGTAATCCGCCGCTCCACGAAACCCAGTACCGGACGATTGGCCGTGCCCTGGCAGGTCTATCGCCACCGGCGTATGACGGTCGGCTATCGCTCGCATATGCCTGTGCCACACCCGGCCGTCACAGCCGGTTCCGTGGACGTATAGGACGCGCTGTCCGAGTGAGCCGTCTCCAGTGGTGTGATAGTGTATCCGCAGTCCGTCAATATCAGCATATCCCATGCGTTCTCCTCCGTGGGCTGTCTGCTTGGCTATGCAGAGACGCCCGTATCAGCCGTCAGCCCGGCGGCTTCAATGCCGGCCACGGCACATTCCTCGTCAATATCCGAGGTATCGCCCGATATCCCGACCGCTCCGATAATGGACTGAGACTCATCTCGTATCAGCACCCCACCCGGCACCGGCACAAGCTTCCCCTGAGCAACCGCCGTCAATGCCTGTACAAAATGGGGCCGCTCGTCCGCAACCTTGCCCAGCACCCGAGACGAACGGCCCATGCCCAACGCTCCCCAGGCCTTACCGATTGCCACATCGGCACGCATCAGGCTGGTTTCGTCTTCACGCTGAAAAGACTGGAGTTGCCCGGTTTCATCCAATACCGCGACCGCGAGTGGAGAGGCATTCATGGTACGTGCCTTTTGGAGTGCCGCAGTAACAATCGTATTTGCCGTTTCCAGATGTAAGCGAGCCATAGTCTCCTTCGTGTGCTCGTTTTCTTCCAGTCTCACCCCATGGGATCGACATCGGGCAGGCCGAGCAGGAACTGCCCATGATTTTCATAGGCTGAATCATTGACCATCAGATGGGCCGCGGCGGTATGCAAATCCCGCAGGCAGCGCTGCAAGACATGCTCCAAACGCACGGCGCTCCCAGCGCCAGCGCGAAAGGCGTTGGTCGTGATCTCAAGCGCCACGTCCGTAGCCAGGGTCGCGACGCTACGCATTTCAGCCTGGAGTGCCGGACCCGGCATTTGACCGGCGCTGGCCATCTGCCAGGCTTTTTCGAGGATGTCGATAACGACCAGGCGCGTTCCGCGTAGCCGGAGGTCTGCCTGGGCTATCATCCGCTGAACGACAGCCCGGTCGCTCAAACGCTGTTGAGGTCCATAGCCCCGTCTTTTCGATTGGGCCAGATCGATAATCGCGTCAAGCGCACAGCGGGCAATCCCCAGAGCAAAGGCTGCGTGTTCATTCGCCACATAGCCGGGCCAGCCCATGAGGTATAAGGGCCCACCGCGCCGTGGCGGCGTACTGTCCACCGCAAAAGTAAACGCCTCGGGAACAAACAGGTTCGCAACCGTATAGTCACAACTGCCGGTGCCCTTCATGCCGAGCACGTGCCAGTTGTCGATGACCCGGGCTTGGGCAACCGGGAAGACCACGGCCCGCACCTCGGGCGGTGGTGAGTCACGCTCGACCAGGGTTTGGACCAACACCCATTCGGCATGGCGGATGCCACTGCCCCACGACCAGCGGCCATTGATACGGTAGCCGCCCTGCTCGGGTACCGCCCGGCCGGGCATCAAGCCGCCCGCCATGGCCGGGGCGCGGCCATGGGGAAACACTGTGGCGATGGTTTCGTCCAGCAGAAAGGCGCCGGCCATACCGACAATGGCCGCGCCGATAAACATGCACCAGCCCGCAGACGGATTGATCCTTGTTACGGCTTCAATCACTTCCAGTTGAGTCACCGGGTCGGCCTCGGCCCCGCCGAGTTCCGCCGGCAGTTTCAGACTGAACAGGCCGGCCTCGCGCAGGGCTGCCACCGAGGCGTCGGGCAGCGTCCGGGCTTCCTCGGCCGCGTCTATCTGGGCGGCAAGCGGCCCGCGAACCCGCTCGACGGCTTGCAGGAGCGCCTGCCGCTTCTCGGCCCGTTTTGCGGGGAAGGACACCGGCATGAGCGTACCCCTCTACTCCTCTGCGTGCGCATGAGCAAAGAGCGCGGGAACAAACTTTTCCGTCTCACCGCTCTCCTCGACGTTGTGCAATATCCAGTCCTGGAACGTTTCCGTACTGAAGGCGACCTTACGGATGATCCAGTTGAGGATGAGGCGAGGATGAGGAATCGCATTGACCATTGCTGACAAGTTAGTGATAATCACTTCGCGACGCTAGTCTGAGCCCCAGAGGTATATACATGAGTGCTGAATTAATCGGTGTCCTGATAGCCGTCGTAGCGGTAGGGGCAACTATTATAGGCATAATTCTGACCAGCCAACGGGCCATTCGCTCCGAACTGGCGGAACAGCGCCGGGAGTTCGGGGAGCGGTTCACCGCCCTGGAGCAGCAGATGGCTGAGTTGCGTGAGCGCATGGCGCACCTGGAAGGGTTACTGGACGGCCTGCGGGAGGCAATTGCCATCCGGCAAGGAGCGGCCTGATTCCACCTTCCACATGGCTAATCCTTTAACTGCTCATATATGGTATAGGCTACACCTCGTGACAGCGCACTCCGAAAATTTATGTCTTCCTGAGATATGACGAATCGTTCAGGGCGGCCTTCCTCCTCCGCCCAACACTCCAGACCCGAGAAATCTGAATTGTATTGCCAATTTGCATGGACGAAGGCGTTACGAAATTTACGACGTTTCCCTGTTGTGAGGTACTTGGAGCAGCGTACCAGTACGGAATCCTCATTAAAGTCGCCTGCGTGTTCGACTATTTGAAAACATGCATCACCCAGATAGACCAAACAGACGTAAATTTGCACAATAATCAACGCTCTCACTGCGGCTGGATCGTTTGCTGCACGGAAATTGGATTCATGCCATGATTGGAACGCACGCAGTTCTTCGCGACGCTTCGAAATCGGAACAGGCGAACCTTCCTGTGTCTTTTTCTTTGCCTCTGTGACCGGCAGGAATCTGATCTCAGCCGCAACCATAGTGGCAACCTTGTTCGCCTCATCGTTACGGAGTCTCACTTCTTGACGGAGCCGCTCACTGAACTTTGCGAGTTGTCTGTCCAGGTGCTTCCTCCCCACCTCCCCTGTGTAAAAAGTCGGGCGTATAATCGCACGCACGGTGCCAGCAAGCTAAAACATGGCAATAGGGTTCACAGGTGAGGCCGTTCCCTTGACCAGAACCAACGGAGCCACCGTCAGCATGAATGTCCAGCGTGAGCGTGCCGCGCAGGCTGCGCTCAGGTCGTCCAACATGCAGTTGTCGAGCAAATGTATGCCCATGGCCACCAGGGTACACGAGTGGATGGGCATGATGAGAGTGTCATAGCCGCTCGGCACAACGTCACTCACCCCGTCACAACCGAGCACGGCAATTTTCCGCTCGTGTATCCAGGGCAGGCAGGCCGCGCCTAGCCCGGCCAGGCCGTCCTGAAGCGCATCCCAGTTGCCCTGGGCCTTTTGACGCATGTGGCGTCCGGTCCGCACAAAGAGCACATCGCCCTCTTCGACCCTGAAATTTCCCGCCTGCTCCGCGGCTTCCAGGTCCGCCGGCGTAATCGCCTCGCCCGGTTCCAGATAGTCGCGGTTCTTGAGCGGCGGGATATCGATCAATACCCCACGCGACACAATACCGTTTTTAATGGAATGGATCGCTCCGTTCAGCGCGCCTTGGGCCGTCACGTCCGAGGAAGGATAGCCATTATACATCTTATCGTTATGAAACACATGGCACAGGGCATCGATATGCGTGTTCGCGACCCCATGTGGGGCGATGGCAAAATAGTCGGCGCTATACGGCAGGGGGACTAGGCTCTCCTCACCCGGCGCGCCAGTCTTCATCATCAAATGCATGACCGGGGTCGGATTATCCGGCCCGTGATGCGTCGCCAAGGGCAGCGATAACGATACGGAGTATCCGTCTTTGACCTCGGCCGCGGCCTGAGCGTGTTTCTCGGGCGTAATATAGTTGAGCGCGCCAAGCTGATCGTTTGCTCCCCATTTTCCCCAGTTGCTCAAGGTCGAGAAGAACTCCTCCACTTGGACTTCACTCAGATCATCGTTGACTGCCATAGCATCCTCCTTTTTGCGTTCCGTCTCGTCCCACGCTTTTAGCGCAAAAGCGCCAAAAAGAGAAAGAGGCCCCAGGGACACACGGGCCAGGGCTCGTTTTTACATTGACAGGCTGCCCCGTTTGGTTCGATAATCGCCCTGCTATCCACATACCCAAAAAGGAGGTTGCTGTGTCACATGACATCGTCCTGAAGAACGGGTTGGTCGTTACGCCGAACGGTGTGATCCGGGGTGGGATCGCCGTTGAAGGGGAACAGATCGTCGCGGTCGGTGCGAGCTCAAGCCTGGGTCAGGCCAAGCGTGAAATCGATGTTGAGGGCAAAATCCTGTTCCCTGGGACGTTTGACCCCCATGTCCACTTCGGCATCTCGGACCGTTTTGGCGATGAGGCCATGGTCGAAGATTTCCTGCGTGACACCAAGGATTGTCTGATCGGCGGGGTCACAACAATTGCCACCACGACCTTGATCGGCAAGGAGCCGATGCTGGACCTGTTTGATCAGGCCGTCGAGTGCGGCACAAATCATTCTTGGTGCGATTTCAAGGTGACCTGCGTAGTCAACACGCTCGACCAGGTTGCCCAAATCCCGGCCGTGGCCGCAAAGGGCGGCGTGTCGTATAAATTTTTTACCGGCTACGCCGGCCCGCAGGCCGAAGCCTTTGGCATGAATCCGGACGGGATCACGCCCTCTTTTTTTCACGCGGCGTGCGAGCAGTTGGCCCACTGTGGGCCCCCGACCTTTGCCAAGATTCACGCTGAAGACCCCCATGTCCGCGGCATCCTGATTGATCGCTTGCGCGAAATGGGCCGAGCCGACCAGCTCACGGCCTGGGCCGAGTCCAGCCCGGAGTGGGCCGAAAGTGTCCAGGTGTATACCTATGGGATGATTGCCAACCAACTCCGCGTTCCGATCTACCCGGTCCACATCAGCGCCGCGCATACCGTAGAAACAGTCAAGCGCCTCCACGCCGAAGGGCTGAACATTGTTGGGGAAACGGTGGCCTGTTTTCTTAACACCACAGCCCCGGAGATGGATGCACAGGGCATGGGCGGCAAGGCGAAAATTCAGCCGCCGATTCGTTTTGAGAAAGATAAAGAGCGGCTGTGGCGCGGGCTTCAGGAAGGCACCTTGTCCGTCGTTGGAACGGACAGCCTGACCTACTCCTCGTCGTTCAAGACCGATGGAGATTTCTGGGATTGTCGCGTTGGCATTAATCTTCAGGTTGCCGATACCCTGCCCCTCCTGTTCCACGAAGGGGTGAACAAGGGTCGTATCGATCTGGTGATCCTCTCAAAAATCTTGTCCGAAAATGCGGCCAAGCTGTATGGCCTCTACCCCAAGAAGGGTGCCTTGACCATTGGCTCTGACGCGGACATCGTAGTCCTCGATCCAGAAAAGGAAGCCGTGCTTGGGGTCGACCGAATGCGGTCACGCGCGGACTACTCATTATGGGAGGGCCGTCAGGTCAAGGGCATCCCGGTCAAAACCTTCCTGCGTGGCCAGTTGGTTATGGAGGACGGCGAGATTGTGGCCGAACAACCAAGCGGCCGGTTTGTTGAACAGGTTGTGCGGCCGCGAGGATTATAAAGTAAGGAGACGGTTATGGCTCAGACCGAAGACAAACACGCAATTTATGAACATGCCCAACTCGGCCACAGACTCGGCTTTGGGAAAAAGCCCGCGCTGATTGTAGTGGACTTTCAGTTGGGCTTTACCGTTCCGGAACAGTCCCCGCTTGCCGGCAATCTCGACGCCGAAGTCACGGCGACAAACGAACTCATCGCCGCGGCTCGCAAGAAAGACATTCCGGTTATTTTTACGGTCGTGGGCTATGATCCCCACCGGCAGGACGATGCCGGCCTATGGCCCGAAAAGGCACCCTCGCTACGTATGCTCACCATTGGGAGCGATTTGGTCAAGCTCGACCCGCGTCTCAATCAGGAGCCCGGCGATCTAGTGATTACCAAAAAATACGCCTCCGGCTTTTTCGGTACCTATCTGGCCTCGACCTTAACTATGCAATCGGTCGACACCGCCATCGTTACCGGCTGCACCACCAGTGGGTGTGTCCGCGCAACGGTGATGGATGCCCTGGCCAACGGCTTTCGGCCCATTGTTCCGATTGAGTGTGTCGGCGACCGGGCCCAGGAGCCACACCAAGCCAATCTGTTCGATATCGGCGCAAAATACGGGGATGTCATGCCGCTTCAGGAGGTGTTGGAGTATCTGGAGCAGTTGTAACTCCGTAGCGTGTTGAGCGCTCTGCTCAGGCACTTCCCTTCGTCCCCAGGCTGGGTTAGGTTGTCGGGCGGTTGAAGTCGAGTATTGGGAGGAAAACCTATGTTGGGAGTGAAGCAGTTCCTTGTTTTTTCGGTCGTCTTACTGGTCAATCTGCCTGGGTGTTCGGAGGCGGGTGGCGGAGCAGCCGGAGGGCCGGTTGTCCTCATGTCAACGTCCAAGGGGGAGGTGAAGATCGAGCTGTTTCAGAAAGAGGCACCGGAAACGGTCACAAACTTCCTCGCCTATGTTAACGATGGCTTTTATGACGGGACGATTTTCCATCGAGTGATCCCAGGTTTCATGATCCAAGGAGGAGGCTTTACCGAGGCCATGCAGCAAAAGCCGACCAAGCCGGCCATCAAGAATGAGGCCGCCAATGGCCTGACCAACGATACCGGAACCCTGGCTATGGCCCGCACGAATATGGTTGATTCTGCGACCTCTCAGTTCTTCATTAATGTCAATGACAATGATTTTCTGAACCATAAAGATACCTCGATGCAGGGCTTCGGGTATTGCGTCTTTGGCCGAGTCATAGAGGGCATGGACGTTGTGAGTGCTATCGAGCGGGTGCAAACCGGGCGGAGAGGCATGCACGCCGACGTTCCGCAGGAGCCCATTATTATTCAGTCGATGAAAGTCGTCTCCGAAGCGCAGTATGACGCCAAGAGTGAGTCGTAAATCCAATCCGTACCGGAGGTAGTATGCGTTTACAGACACGTTTCCGTTGGTCTTCCTGGGTGCTGCTGGCTGTGCTGAGTGGCACGTTCTTTTTCTTCGCTGCGCCACAGCAGTCCGCCGCCGACCTCTCCTCGGAGCTGCAACAGGCGCTGGACTCCAGCAAATATGTCTATATCCAGTCCGAGCGCAAGAGCGGTGAGTTGGGCTCAAAGGCTGAGATCTGGTTTTTCCGGCATGATGGGGCCGTCTGGGTGGGGACGCCAGTGACGACGTATCGCGTCAGGCGCATCCAGGCCGGACGCACAAAAGCCAAGGTCTGGATCGGTTCGCGCGACGGTCCGTCGTTTGAGGCGACCGGTTCTCTGGTGAAAGACGAGGCCGTCAACGAAATCATGTATACGACCTTTGCTCAAAAATACCCGGATGGTTGGCCTCGCTATGAAGAGAGTTTTCGGAGCGGTTTTGCCGACGGCTCACGCACCCTGGTGCGCTATGATCCGGCCGGGATGTAAGGGCAGCAAAACTTCCCAGCATAAGGCCGTATGCTGACAAGGGCGGAGCAAGTCTCCGCCCTTTTGCTGTTCCCGGTGGGCAGGCGCAAAGAGGGAATAACGGAGAAGAGGGGCGATGGTGCAAAGCAGGGGCAACTGGTCAGGAACGCTTGGATTCGTGCTCGCCGCTATGGGGTCGGCGGTCGGCCTGGGCAATGTCTGGCGCTTTTCGTATATCACTGGAGAGTATGGGGGCGCTGCATTCATCCTGGTCTATTTGGGCTGCGTCATTGCGGTCGGCATCCCGATTATGATTGCCGAACTCCTCATCGGACGGAGCACCCAGCGCAATGTTGTTGGCGCGTTTTCTACGCTACGACCTGGCGCACCCTGGTTTCTGGCTGGCTGGCTCGGCGTGACGGTCGGTTTTGTCTTACTGTCCTACTATTCGGTCGTCGGGGGCTGGGTACTGCATTATATTTCCCTCTCTCTTATTGACGGTTTTGCCGGTCAATCAACAGCCTCTATCGGGCAACTCTTTCAATCTCTGTCGGCCAATCAAGCCCTTCAGGTGTTTTGGCATGCCGTTTTCATGGGCGCCACCATCTGGTTTGTCTCGCGGGGTGTCTCGCGGGGCATCGAGTGGGGCAATAAAATCATGATGCCCGCCCTCTTCTTTATGCTGTGTTTCCTCCTGGTCTATGCCCTGACGACCGAGGGGGCAGCACAAGGCATTGCATTTTTGCTGACCCCTCATTGGGACAGGATCAGCCCGAAAGCAGTCCTGGAAGCCTTGGGACAAGCGTTTTTCTCGCTCAGCGTTGGTATGGGGACGCTCATCACCTATGGCAGTTATTTGCAGCGCGATGCGCGTCTCCCGCGCTCAGCCCTGTTCGTGACAGCAAGTGATACGGGTATTGCCGTACTGGCAGGATTTATCATTTTTCCTCTGGTGTTTACTTTTCGGTTAGAACCGAACGCTGGTCCGGCACTTATTTTTGAAACCCTGCCGGCCGCGTTCGGTCAGCTTCCGTTCGGACAGTTCCTGGCCGTTCTTTTCTTTTTACTTCTGACCTTTGCAGCCTTAAGCTCCGCCATGCCATTACTGGAAGTCGTGGTCGCGTATTTTGTTGACGAAAAGGGCTGGACGCGTATGCAAGCGAGTTGGGTCATGGGTGGCTGCATCTTTGCCCTAGGCATCCCCTCCGCTCTGAACGGTGGCTTCTTCGGCTTTATGGATATGCTGACAACGAACTATCTCCTGCCCCTTGGCGGCCTCTTCGTTGCGATATTTGCCGGGTGGTCGCTGACGCATCAAGAGCGGCAAGCGGAAGTCCCGGCCAGCGTCCTGAGGCCGGTCCTCTATCTGGTATGGGTCTTTCTGCTGCGCTTTGTTGCGCCTATTGCCGTGACGATTATTTTGTTGCAATCGATCGGATTGTTCTAGGCTGCTCGTCACATGGCACCCGTCCAGACGCATGACATCCACAGTACGCACGAAACCGCTTGCTGCATCGTTGGTGGTGGTCCGGCGGGGGCCATGCTCGCCCTCCTGCTTGCGCGTCAGGACGTTCCGGTCACGCTGCTTGAAAGCCACCTCAATTTTGATCGTGATTTTCGCGGCGATACGCTCCATCCGTCGGTCATGGAGATACTGGATTCGATTGGCCTGGCCGATCGTCTGCTGAGCCTACGCCATTCTAAAATTGACCGCCTCTCTATTCAGACGCCTCAAGAATCGCTCCAGTTGATCGACCTGCGCCGCCTCAAAACGTCCTACCCCTACATCGCGCTGATTCCACAGGTCGATTTCCTGGATTTCATCACCACCGAAGCAAGACACTATCCCCACTTTCAGCTTCGGATGGGAGCCAACGTCCAGGAGTTGGTCAAAAAGAACGGCAGCGTCCGGGGCGTTCGCTATCGGACCGCGCATGGGGACTGGCACGAGGTACACGCCCAACTCACGATTGGGGCGGACGGCCGTTTCTCTCGGCTGCGCCGCCTCGCCAAGCTGAAACCGCAGACGTCCCAGCCACCAATGGACCTGCTGTGGTTCCGGTTGCCGCGGCAGCCGGACGACCCGGTTGATGCTGGCGCAACACTCCGCCTCGGACAGGGGCATCTGCTTGTCCTTCAGAATCGGGACGCCTATTGGCAGATCGCTTATGCCATCCTCAAAGGCAGCTACAGACAGGTCCGCGCGGCTGGCCTGGGGGCCCTGCAACGCTCCGTCAGCGGGCTCGTCCCCTGGGCTTACGACCGCGTGGGCCATCTCTCGGACTGGCAGGATATTGCCGTCCTGTCCGTTGGTGCCGACCGACTTGCGCAGTGGTATCAAGCCGGCCTGCTGCTGATAGGCGACGCGGCCCATGTCATGTCTCCAGTCGGCGGTATTGGCATTAACTATGCCATCCATGACGCCGTGGTCGCGGCAAATATCTTAGCTCGACCCCTCTGGAGTCACACTGTCCAAGAGAGTCATCTGGCGGACATACAGCGGCAACGCGCCTGGCCAACGCGTGTTATCCAGGCGTTTCAGGCGCAGATTCAGCAGCGTATTATTGCGCCGGCATTACGTGGCAGCGCGTCTTTTCGGCTCCCCTTGTCCATGCGAGTGGTCCCACGGATTCCGTTGCTGCGCAATATTCCCACCGCGCTTATTGCCTTTGGACCAAAACGGGTTCGTGTAGAAGTGTAGAGGAGGAGTCATGGATTGGAGTGCCCTGCTAGCGGCAACGCTCAATATTTATCAACACGCGGCAAAAGAGACGGTTGAGAAGCTCGGGAAAGGCTGGTGGGTCGCCCTCCTGCCGCTGGTGTACACACCGCTCATCATTCTTGCAGCAACCTTTTTGGAACGTATGGGTTTTGCTGGGGGGCTATTGGTTGGGCTGGTCATGGCCCTGTGTACCGGCTCGTACTTATACTTTATTGACGGCATTGTGCACGGCCAGCGCGTTCAACCACAAGAATTACTCGATAGTTGGCGGCCCCATTTCGGCTCGGTTATCAGTATTTTATTCTTCCTGATGCTGATCCGCCTGCTGTTCTCCATGCTGCCCGGCGGGGCCGGCTCTCAGGCCCTGTATGTGCTCGTCCATCTCATTCTCCCGATCCTGCTCAGCCCGGTCACGGAGGTTATCTACCAAGGCCAGACTGACGGGCTAGGCATGCTTCAGGAGAGTTTTGAATTTCTACGTGAAAGTGGCGTGGAGTGGTTTGTGCCCTTGGTTGGGCTGGTGGTGGTTGTGTCGATTATGGGTGGGTTACCGCCAATAGCCTTGGCCTCGTCGCTCTTCTTTCCGCTCGATATTCTGGCCATGCCTATGCAGCTTGGTCGATCAATGTTGCTGCCTTTTGGCATCGGGTTTTGGAATTCGTCGGCGGAGATTATCTGGGCCGCGGGCGGTTCTTTTTTCCTCTACGTGGTGATGGTTTTTCGCGGCCTGTTGTTTCGGGCGCTCGCCGCTGGGACTCGCCGGCAGCGCATCTTCCGCTCCCGCCTGGACTAGAGACAAGCCTTACTCAAAGGGACCGAGTTCTATCTCCTCTAATATCTCCTCTTCTTCAGGACTGAGTTCTATATCGGCGAGTGCATCGTCTTCTACAGGGTCGGAGCCCAGAACCTCCTCTAAGGCGCTGAATTCCGTTTCCTCGAATTCATCCCGCTCTTCCAGCGCTGCTTCGTCCCGTTCTTCAAAGTCTCCGCCTAAGGCTTCTTCTAAAGGACTCCATTCCGTTTCGTCTTCTACGGTCTCAACGGTCTCATCCACCTCCCCCGTCCATTCGGCAATAGACGCCAGCAAGGGTCTGGCCAGAGCGGTCGGAATGCCATAGGCGGCTTCAGGTCCAGGCTTGCCCATGGTTACATAAGACGCCTCGTCATCGTCTTTTTCTTTGAAGAACACTCCAGACATGATCCTGCGCCCGCCGACAAACTGAACCGTCTCAACGCGAAAAAACTTCCCGGTCACCTCACCATTGATATTTCTCTGGTCCCCCATGGCGCTGACCTTCCAGCCGTTTTCCGTTGCCACGTCCTGAAACAGCATGAGCGCCACTTGCGGCGGAACGTTCAGATTCAGCTTCTCGCCCGCCTTGATCCGCTCTTCTTTTTTCTGCTCTCCACCTGGAATGATGGATGACACTGTTGATTTTACAGAGCCACAGCTCACGAGGCCGAAGCTCACGAGGCCGAGGAAGCTCAGGCTGACCGTCCAGACTACGGTGCGCGTTATTTTCATGACCGCTTTTCCTCTCACATGAGGGCTGATGCTTATACGCGTTGTGCCCGCTCAACAAGAGGCGCGAGCTGCTTGATGGCTTCAACGCCATTACTGAAAGCAGCTTGGGCCGCGGCCAGTATCACCCGGGTGACGCCGGCTTCCTGGTAGTGTTTGAGCGTATCGTCATCCAGGCCGCCGGCAGGTGAAGAGAGCAGGAGGACGGAGAATTCAAGCGATTCAGGGTCACGGCCGGCCTCCCGGGCCAGTTGTTTGATGACAGGAATGTCTTCCTTGGCCTGCTCGGGCGTGAGCCCCCCAGGGCACCAGCCATCGGCATAGCGGGCCACCCGTTTGAGCGCGTAGCGTCGATCGTGTGCGCCAAGCAATATCGGCGGGGTGGGCTTTTGGACCGGCTTGGGAAAAAGTTTGACCGACGGGAAGCGGACAAACTCGCCGTCATAGCTGGCTTCCTCTTTGGTCCATAGCTCTCGGAGGGCTTCCACCGATTCACGCAGATGTTGCCAGCGTTTGGCAAACTGCACGCCCATAATCTCGGCTTCCTCAGGGAGCCAGCCGGCTCCGACCCCGAAGAGGAGCCGTCCGTCCGAGTACAGATCAATACTGGCCGCAGCCTTTGCAGTCGTGATGGTATTCCGTTCCGGCAGGAGGCAAATGCCTGTCCCCAGACGAATCGTTTTTGTCGCCTGCGCAGCCGCGGCCAACGCCACAAACGGGTCAATCAAATGCGCATAGAATTCAGGGATTTTTCCGTCCGGTGAGCGAGGATAATAGGTCGTAGAGTGCGTCGGTATGACTAAATGCTCGGCAACCCAGAACGACTCAAACCCGAGACGCTCGGCCTCTTGGGCAAGCATCCCCGGCTCTCCAGACTGTTCGGTTAAAAAAGCGAGTACCCCAATCTGCATGGCTAACCTCCCTTACCTGATGTCACTTTTTCTGTAAGAATTTGACCTTAATAGGAAATGGCTAGAGACTCAATTGCGGCATCCATCCCGTCACCCAAAACGCAGGTCTTCTCTTCCCTTTATTATGCAGCACCGTATTCGCCTTCTCTGCCTTTTTCTGCTGTGTTTCATCAGCGGCCCAACCCCCGTCTGGTCTCAAGGCGACGCTGACGAAGCGCCGGTTGGCCCACCAGGCTTGCGTCAGAAACCTGATTCACCAACCGCTTCAGGAGTCCCAGACGCTTCTCCCTCCGCGGACTTCTCGTCCTCCCCCGTCTTTCTGCACGGCTATCGTGCGTTCCAAAACAAAGACTGGCGGACTGTGCGCCCGGCCTTTGAACACGTGCGGCAACACGAGCCCCTGCTGGCCGATTACAGCTTGTACTTTTTAGGGGAACTCCATCTCAAAGCCGGTCACCCGGTGGAAGCGCGCGCTGTTTTCGAGCGGCTTTTGGACGAATACCCGACGACCGTCTGGCAGAGCGACGCAGCCCTGGCATTAGCCCGGCTCACCTTTGCGGAAGAACAATGGGAACGCATGCTTGCCTATGCCAAGCAAGCACAACAAGCCCCGCTGGTGACCGACACGGTTCGGCACCAATGCACGCTCCTCATTGCCCAAGCCTACGAACGACAGGGAAAGCCGTCGCTCGCCTATCAACGCTATCAAGCCCTGCGGGCAAGCGCACCACGAACGACGGTCGGAAAGACGGCCAAAGCCCGAGTCGTCGCGCTTCGAGAGCAGTACCCGGAGGATTTTCCACTCCAGACGGCACGGGCGTATTACGACGAGGTCAAGTTGTTAGTGCAGGAGGAAGATGTTGAAACGGCCCGGAACCTCGCCGAGCAGTTCCAAACCCGCTTCTCTACCAGTCGCCTGCGGCCGGCCGGCCTGTTCTTACTCGCAGGGCTCTATACAAGCCAGGGACAGTGGCAAGCAGCCATCGCACAGTGGCAGGGGATTGTCGAACGCTATCCAAACACGGCATTTGCGCCCAGAGCCCTGTACCGCTGGGCGCGGTTTTTCTGGAATCAAGACGAGGATGATGCGGCCCTGCTGCTCTTCAAACGGCTGGCCAAAGAGTATCCGCGCCACGATCTGGCCGCAGAGGCGTGGAATGCCATGGGGCGTATCTTTCAATCCAAGCAGGACAATGCCAATGCCGCTTCGGCCTATCAACATCTCAGACAGCAGTTCTCTCGCACACCATTGGCCCGTGAAGCGCACTGGCGCCAAGGCTGGATGGCCTACAGCCAGGGGGAGTATCGAACCGCGCGGGAGGTCTTTCACAAACTCGCGCAGTCTGCGTCCGGAACCGCCGCAGGCAGACGCGCTCTGTACTGGCAGGCACGTGCAACCGGGCGTTTAGGGCAGTCCGAGGAAGCGGCTACCGTGTATCGACGGATCCTGCGTCGCTATCCGCATGGCTATTATGCGCTGTGGGCGGAAAAGCGCCTGAGCACAACGCTAGCGGCCCCGCCCCTCAAGACTTCGCCTGCCTTCCCTGTCCCTCGCCTCTCCCCGGTTCAGGACGCGCACTATCAGCGCTACACTACCCTCGTGGACCTTGGACTCCCAGGTCTGGCGCGTCGTGAGCTCGACTTCGTCCGCCACCACGCACAGAAGGGAATGTCCTGGACAAAATTTTTTCTCTCCGCATATCAACGCGTCAACGACTATACCTCGGTGTTTCGGCTGCTGCCGCAGCTGAACATGCGTAGCACAGTCAAGCAGGGGTATCTCTACCCCCAAGCCTATTGGAACCTCATCCGCATACACGCCGAAAAAAACGACCTTGATCCCTATCTCATTATTTCCCTCATTCGACAGGAAAGTCTGTTTGACGCGGCAGCAGTCTCACCGGCGAACGCCTATGGACTGATGCAGCTCCTGCCTACCACCGCAGCTAAACTCACCGACCTGCCGCTGAACGAAGGAAGCGCCTTAACCGACCCGGCACTCAATATTCGTCTCGGGACAACCTATCTACGTGGGCTCTTGGAGCGCTATCAGGGAAGCCTTATTCTGGCTTTGGGCGCCTACAACGCAGGAGAAAAAGCAGCGGACAAATGGCTCGCTCGCTTTGGAGGGCTGGAACCGGACGAGTTTGTTGAGAACATCAGTTACGGCGAGACACGCCGGTATGTGAAATTGGTCCTGCGCAACTATCGAACGTACGTACAGATGTACGGGAACGGAGCGACGGTCGCTGATATCCGTTTGCCTTAACCGTCCTGCAAAGCCGTGAGGAGCTTACGTGGCAACCCCCCAAATGCGCCGTTCGACATCACCAGCACAACATCACCGGCCCGACACTCCTCGGTGAGACGGGCGCAAAGGTCTGGCACACTGTGGCCGGCATAGGCATGTTTGCCACGGGCCTGGAGGTCGACGACGAGCTCGGCCGGTGCAAACAGGTCAGCGGCGGCAAGCGGGTCTTGCGGTTTGGTGAACACCGGGCCAAGCAGGATGCGGTCGGCACGCGCAAGCGCCTCGGTCAGGGGTTTTTGAAAGATCTTTCTCCGACACGTATTGGAGCGCGGCTCAAAGACGGCCCAGACTCGCCGCCCAGGATAACGCAGTTGGACGGCTTCGATCGCAACAGTGGCGGCGGTGGGATGGTGCGCAAAGTCGTCAATAATCGTAACCCCCTTGGCTTCCCCGACCAACTCCTGGCGACGCTCGACCCCGAGAAAGCTGGCCATACCGGGCGCAACCTCGTGGGCGGACAATCCGATCATCGAAGCCAAGGCACTCACCCCCAAGGCGTTCCGCACATTCATGCGCCCCATCAGCGGACAGGTGAAATGCCCCCAGGCGTGTTGGCCTCGCGTAATCGTAAAAACCAGTTGGCGACCGTCGTCCTGTACGTCGTGCGCTTGCCAGTCAGCCCGTTCGTTGAGACCAAACGTCACAAACGGTTTGCCTATCGACTGCGCGACGTGCAGCACCTCCGGGAAATCGTTACAGGCGACAATCGGGGCTCCGGCCGGGAGGATCCCAAGCAGACGGCGAAAGGCGGATTTAATCTGGTCGAGGTCCTGATAAATGTCAGCATGGTCAAATTCAATGGCGTTCAGGAGAACCGCCTGCGGGCGGTAGTGCAGGAATTTCGGGCCCTTGTCAAAAAAGGCCGAGTCGTACTCGTCGCCCTCAATCACAAAATCTCGACCGCTGCCCAAACAATAGCCCCGGCCAAAATTCCGGCTGATCCCACCAACCAGCAGTCCTGGGGACCGGCCAGCCTGGGCTAAGACCCAGGCTAACAGCGCCGTTGATGTGGTCTTGCCATGCGTTCCAGCGACAACCAACGGGCGTTTGTCCGCAAGAAAGAAGGCGCCGACCGCCTGCGGAAAAGAGGTATAGGGGACGTTCGTGTCCAATAAGGCTGCGACTTCGGGATTCGTACGGGAGACCGCATTCCCAACAACGACGAGGTCTGGCGCGGGACTCAGGTTCTCCCCTTGATAGCCCTGGATGACAGGGATGTCTGCCTGAGCGAGAAAATCACTCATAGGGGGATAGATCTCCCGGTCCGAGCCGGTCACCCGATACCCGCGCGCTTTCAGCATGGCAGCCAGCGTTGCCATACCAACGCCGGCTATAGCGATGCAGTGGATGTGGCTGATTCCTCTCAGGTCCGGTTCAGCAACATGCGGCATACAGGGCTCGGCTCACGCAGCCGTCTTCAGCCTACGATTCACGAAGCTAAAGGGAGGGCACCGGAGTCTCCAGGGACTGCTTCGCTTTGCGTATCTGGCCGTCCTGTTGTCCCAGACGCGTGCTCACTCGTCCCCTGACTCTCGGCGGCAAGCAGGGTCTTCATGACGGCATTATGCAGGATAGGTCGAAAAGCGGAGATCTTTTCGTTCTCCCGGCGTGGATGGACTCGGTTACTCAGCATAATGATGTGGATGTTCCGCTCCAGATCAATCCACACCGAGGTTCCGGCAAAGCCCAAATGGCCGATGGAGCGGGACGAGAAAAATTCCCCAGCACTTGACCCCTGCGGTGAAGGCGTATCCCATCCGCAGGCCCAAGTCGAATCCGGCACTGCGGTGTTCACGGTCCAAAAGTCGCGCACAACATCGGCGGGCAGAAAGGGATGGATGCCAGCATGACACTCCACTAGAGTACTGACTAACCGATCGACCTCATCAATTGGCGCAAAGAGACCGGCATGGCCAGCGACTCCACCCATGGCATAGGCGTTGTCGTCGTGGACCTCACCACACAAGATACGTTCGCGCCACGGGCAGCGTTCGGTCGGAGCGATCATCTCGGTGACCGTCTCATATTTTTTCTGGCGTAACGTCTCAAGATTAATAAACCCAATCGCCCGTAGACCGAGTGGACGATAAATCTTATTCCAGCAGTATTGGTCCAGACTCGTGCCACTCATATCCTCAATTAATGCGCCGAGCAGCATAAAGCCGAGATCGCTGTACAGCGCACGCGAACCCGGTTCATATTCAGCCTTTTCGCGCTGGATTTGGGCACAGATAAAATCCCGTGCACTTTGTGAGCCCAACGTCGCAAGCCGGGAGATCTTCTGTTTTTGCGTTCTGAGTTCTTCGTAGTATGGTCGCCAAGCAGGCAGCCCAGAGGAATGGGAGAGGAGTTGCCGTATCGTCGTCGCCGTCTTACCACACGTCCCAAAGTTTGGGAAAAAGCGTCCGATCCGATCATCGAGTCGGACTTTCTTTTCCGCCACGAAGCGCATCAGGGCCACTGTGGTTGCCAGCGGCTTGGTGAGTGAAGCCAGATCAAAAACCGTCTCTTCGCTGAGCGGCGTGCGCTCAGGCTCCAGGCTCCGATATCCGTGCGCCTTACGATAGACGACTTCTCCGTCTTGCTTAACTAAGACGACAGCTCCAGGAAACGTCCCATCTCGCACCGCCTCTTCTAACACCACATCCACCGCCGAGAAGTTCATCTTCCCTCCCTCCGCTTATGTCACTGCAGACTCGAGGAATACTAGCTGTTTCTGCCTGGTATCGAGGCGAACACGGGTGCCCAACGGTAGGGCGAAATTCTCTCCGCCGTGCCCGGCCGGCAGACCAAACCCAACTGGATAGGAGTAATCTGCAAATACGTCAGCAATAACAGACAAGAGTAAGGTCGGATCATCCTCCGTTCCCCAACACCCTTGCATATCCCCAAACACAACCCCTGCCAGATGTTCCAACACACCACCCTGCTTGAGCTGAACTAACACTCTGTCAATACGATACGGCTTCTCACCAATATCTTCAAGGAATAGAATAGCGCCTCGCGGATCAAAAGCAAAGGGCGTCCCCAGTGTTGCGACCAGGACGGACAAACAGCCGCCCAATAGCGGCCCCTCGGCAACACCGGTCCGGAGGGTCGTCAAGAGGGGCAGAGATGCCTCGCCTGTACCGCGAGTCAGGAGATTGAACAGATGCGTGCGGGAGCGTTCGGAGAAGCCTTCGGCAAACTCCCCAGCGACAAGGGGTCCATGAAAGCAGACCAAGCCGGCCCTTTGGACAAACGCATTCAGCAGCAGGGTGACATCGCTATAGCCGACAAAAATTTTCGGCTGTTGGGCAAAGATCGCAAAGTCGAGCAAAGGCAGGAGCCGACCGGAGCCATAGCCTGCCCGGCTACAAAAGACCGCCTGAACACTCGGGTCCGTGAACATCGCCGTCAGCTCCTCAGCCCGGCCCCGGTCCGTCCCCGCGAAGAATCGGTCGCGTTGGAGCGCCTGGGCTCCAACCTGGACTGAAAATCCACACTGCCGAAGCGCGAGACAACCGCGCTTCAGCTTGTCTGCCTGGACGGCAGCCGCAGGAGAGACAATACCAATCCGATCGCCTGACTTGAGCCGGGGCGGCTTGTGGATGGCCATCCGTTACCGTGCACCAAAGAAGCGCCGCTTGTCCTCGGTGACCCGCGTCTCGTAGTCCCGTTCGAGTAAGGCACTGGGCACGTAGAGGGGCTCGAGGCGTTGGCGCGTCTCCCAGACCTGTTCGCAGGCGGTGACGAGATGCTTCAGTTGTTCTGGGAACAAGCCTTGAAAGCCATCCGATTTGGCAATGAGCGGATTAGGATGGCATTCGACCAGGACGATAGAGGCTCCGGCCATGATACCGGCCAGGGTCATAGGATGCACCAAATCGCGCAAGCCGGTTCCGTGCGAGGCGTCTATGGCAATCGGCAGACAGGACAATTGATAATGGAAGGCCGCCACCCCACCGATGTCTAGGGTATTGCGCGTATATTTATTGGCGCTCATGATCCCCCGCTCACACAGGATGACGTTTTCCTTGCCCAGGGCCATCACTCGCTCGACCCACAATAAATAGGCTTCCATGTCCAGTGAGTTGCCGCGTTTGTGGATGATGGGCAGCGGCGTATCACGCAAGCGGTTCAGCAATGCCTGATTTTTGGCATTGGGCTCACCAATTTGGAAGCAGTCCACTCCCAAGTCTTCGTATAGAGGCACGTCGCCTGGGTCGAGGGCCTCAACAACGGTCGGCAGCTCGAAGGCCCGTCCGGCTTTGACGATCAGATTGAGACCGTTGCGCAGGGCCTCGTCAGAGCTCGACCCAATGCCCTCCCAGCCGCTATACGGGCTGGACCGATATTTGACCACTCCGCCACGCAGCACTTTCCCCCCAGCTTCTTTGACAACCCGGGCGGCTTCCATAATCTGGGCTTCACTCTCAACCGAACACGGACCGGCAATAACCGTAATGGCGTCTCCTCCAACCTCAACCTCACCGATCCGGACGCGCTGATGAATGAGGTTGCCGGGCGAGCCTTTTTGTGCCGCGCGCTTATACGCCCGTGAGATGGGAATCAGGCTCTCTACGCCCCCCATTTCTTGGACTTCGCCAGTTGGCAGGCGAGTAATATCCCCATACACCCCGATCAGGGTAATCTCCTCGCCAACCATTTTGCCGGTTTTATAGCCCCAGCCATGCAGCTTTTTTTCAACAGCGGTAACCTCGTCTTGGGTTGCCCGTTTCGTCATTTTAATCAGCATAGTTGCACCTCAGCGATTGCTTGCTCCAGCAAGAGGATTAAGAAAAATAAAAATGGACCTGTGATATGAACAAAAAAAGATGTGCCCCCTAGAGGGCAAAATAAGAAGTGAAGGAAAACGGGAAAGAAGAGAGCCGGTCCGCCATCATCTTTCCACCCCTACCGCTTCTGCTGAAGCATTGTCAATATGGAGAGCGGGGGAAACAGCCGCCGCTTAGCGAGGCTGCAACGTCATCATCACCGGTCGATTCGGACGTAAGGTGAAAATGGGATCGGGCTCAACCGTACAGCAGGGAATCAAGTGCAGCCGATATTTTTGGCCTACCGTTGCTAAGACAAGCTGGGCTTCCATCAGGGCAAAGGTATTGCCAATACATTGACGCGGGCCACCGCCAAACGGGAAGTAGGCGTAGCGTGGACGTTCGGCCACCCGTTCGGGTGTGAAGCGTTCGGGCTCAAAGCCTTCTGGATTATCCCAGATGTCGGGCCGCCGGTGGGTAACGTACGGGCTGACCACCATCATCATTGCGCCTTTTTTGATCTGATAGCCACCGATCTCGTCATCGCTTTCAATGCCACGGCCTATAGCCCAGGCAGCCGGATACAGCCGCATGGTCTCTTCAATAATCATGCGGGTGTATGGGAGGTTGGGAACGTCTTGAGCAGTTGGCATTCGGCCACCGAGCACTTGGTCCAATTCTGCGTGCAGTTTGCGTTCCACATCCGGATGTTTGGAGAGTAAATACCAGGTCCAGGCTAACGTGACCGCGGTGGTTTCGTTTCCCGCGCCAATAAAGGTTGTAACTTCATCACGGAGTTCCTGATCGGTTAAGCCCTCCCCGGTCTCTTCATCTCGCGCGGCCAGCAACATGCCTAGCAAATCGTCAGGCCCGTCTGTGTTCAGCGCGCTCTTCTTACGGCGTTCCCGAATAATGTTGAAGACTCTCTCATCGGACAGCCGCACGGCTTTCTGAAGGCGTCGATTGGCCGGAGTTGGCACCCAGAGCGGTAGGGAGAGCGGACGCCGTGTACGCCGACTCAGATACTCCATGGTGATCCGCGAGCCTTGCCGCATCTCATCGGTATCGGTCGCACTGAGATCGGTGCTGAACAGCGCCCGACCGACAATCATTGTGGCCAGGTCCTGCATTTCGGCCATCACATCAAGGGGTTTGTCTGCCTGCTGGACTATTGCCCAGCGCTCCAGCACGGCCGTAGTCTCCTCGACCATGGTCGTCGCAAAATTCTCAATCTGCCGGCGGTGAAACGCGGGCTGAGCGAGCTTTCGTCGCCGTCGCCATACTGCACCCTCGCTGGGTGAGGAGGCCGTTACCAATGACCTGCTTCACCACTTCATTGAAAGCAGATTGCTTGCTGTAGTTATGATTATTGCCCTGTAAGACGTGTTGGACATGGTCTGGATGACTGACGAAATACACTCTCCACGCTCCAGCCCCCATGCGGACCACGTCGCCATACTCTCGCGCCAGGTCCATATAGATACGTGTCAGGTCACGAGGGGAGCCAAACACAAGAAAAGAAAGGAAACCGAGGAGATTGGCGGGCGGGCCTGGAGGTTCGACTATCGCTTGTGACTGAACGGGCCAGGGGTGAAGTTCGCGCTCAACCGTCTGGGCATCAGTTTGCATCTCCTGCCTCCTTGGGGGATATACGTCTGGATTCATATCGGCTAAGCAGTCTATATTCGTATCTCGGCCTTGCTGATAACGAATCTAACACAGAGGGCAGAGAAAATCCTGAAAAATCCCGAAAAAACAACGCTATTTCGGTAGCATCACAGATACGGCATGACGGACGAGATTCAGATATGGGCGATTGACGAGAGGGGCGAGATTACGAAGGTCGAACCGACGAACCAGACAGAGACCGAGGAAGTGCTGGAGGACGTGCTCGTCAAGGACTCCGACATGCTGATACCGGGTCTTACGCTCGTGGGTCGCCAGACGCCAATCGCAGGGGGATGTCTTGACCTGCTCGGCGTGGACAAGGAGGGTCGGCTTGTCGTGTTCGAGTTGAAACGCGGCACACTCACGCGAGAGGCGGTTGCCCAAGTCATTGACTACTGCTCGGCCTTGGAATCCATGAGCGACGTTGACAGGGCGGCCCGTATCGCTGAGCGGTCCGGGCAATCCGGCATCACCAGGATTGAGGATTTTGAAGAGTGGTACAGAGAGGGCCTTGGAGAACAGGCCTCCTTGACGCCGGTGAGGATGGTGTTGGTCGGCCTTGGCGTCAATGACAACGCCAGCCGCATGGTCGATTTTCTGGTAAAGAGAGGCGTGGACATCACGCTCTTGACATTCTACGGATACCAGTACGATGGAAAAACGCTCTTGGCCAAACAGGTGCAGCAGGCTGGGTCTGACGTTGAACCGTCGGGCAAGTCACGGCCAAGCACCGAGGGGCGTCGCAAAGCACTTGCTGACCGCGCCGAGAGATTAGGCATGGACGCCTTCTGGAAAGAGGTGACTGAGAGCTTCATGAAACTGGGCTACAAGGGAGAGCCCCTCGCCAACGGTCTCTCGTTTTGTCTGCCCTCGCTTGATACGCATAACTTTTTTCCCCGTCGCCATTCACCTGTGTGAGGCGAAATTCAAAGAACAGAACGAAGTCATCCCATTCAAACAGGAATCATCGACTAATGCTCCATCGACAACCCGAGTTCCCGAACAATGGTCCTGTTTGTTGGACCCCCAGGAATGGACGGACCACAAAGAGGCGCTCATTACGCTTGCGTCCACCGTATATACAGAGTGGGAAGCGAGACGAAATATCAACCGAGTTTAGCACGCCTCTCTTATTGGACCCCTGTCACATAAATATTCTACGAGGCTGGCCATCTTCTTCTGAATAGACTCAGGCATTCTTCTTATGAGCCTGACACGGGGATAAGAGACAATCCCAGAAAAGTATCGCAGGTGCGGTCCTTTTGACCTACCGCTCTTCATTACCGGCAAATACATTTGCGTTCCGAAAAAGAATGCTTATTGAAAGGAACGGAACGTTATAGACGCCGGAGGGCGGACGCTGCCTGCTTGTGCCTGTTTTTATACCGGAAGAGGAGAAAATAATGGGTGAGCAATCGAACCAAACCGCTGAGACGTTTGCCTTTCAAGCGGAAACCAAACAACTGCTGAATCTCGTTATCCATTCGCTCTATACCAATAAGGATATTTTCCTGCGCGAGCTGATCTCGAATGCGTCGGACGCGTTGGACAAGCTGCGCTTTGAGTCGCTGACGAAGCCGGAGCTGTTGCCAGACGCGGCCGCACTTGAGATTCGCCTGGAAGCGGACCAACAGAACCGCACCCTCACCATTATCGACAATGGTATTGGCATGAGCCGGGACGAGGTGGTGAGCAATATCGGGACGATTGCCAAATCCGGTACGCGCGCCCTACTCGAACAGGTCCGGCAGGACGGGCAGTCGCCGGAAGCTCTATCCGAGTTGATCGGGCGGTTTGGCGTTGGCTTTTACTCGGCGTTTATGGTGGCGGATAAGGTCACTCTGGTCACCCGCCGCGCCGGCGAGGCAACCGCTACGGAGTGGGAATCCACGGGAGACGGCGAGTATTCATTGCGCGCAGCCGAGCGTTCCCAGAGTGGGACCTCAATCATCCTCCAGCTCAAGCCGGCTGACCCTGAAAACGGGATTGAGGATTTCACGGACCCCTGGGTGTTGAACAGTATTGTGAAACGGCACTCCGATTTTGTCACCTATCCGATTAAGAACAAACAGGAACGCGAAGAAATCGAACGGGATGATGAGGGCAAGCCCAAGGAGGGTGCGCGACCGACCATTGTGGTTGAAGACAAGATCCTCAACTCCATGAAACCCATCTGGACGCGGACACCGGCCGAGGTCTCTGAAGACGAATACACCGAGTTCTACAAGCATATTGCCCACGACTGGAATCCTCCGCTCAAGACGCTCAATTTTCGGGCCGAGGGACGCTTTGAGTTTCAGGCTCTAGTCTTCTTGCCCTCACAAGCCCCATTTGATCTCGCGTTTCATGCCGCGTCGTTCGGGCTCCAACTCTACGCCCAACGGGTCATGATCATGGAGCAGTGCGAAGACCTCATTCCGCACTACCTCCGTTTTCTGAAAGGCGTGGTCGATTCTGCTGACCTGCCGCTCAATGTTTCACGTCAACGGCTCCAGCAAGATCGTCATATTACCCAAATCCGTAGCTGGTTGACCAAAAAGGTACTGGACGCGTTGAGCAACCTCGTCCAGCAGGAGGCGGAGACCTATCTCAAGTTTTGGGAACAATTTGGTCGGGTCCTCAAGGAGGGCTTGAGTACAGACTTTGAGAACAAAGACCGTATCGCCCCGTTGCTGCTCTTCCCGTCCTCCAAAGACCCGGAAAAGCTTGTCAGCTTGAAAGACTATGTCGAACGCATGCCCCTCGCTCAGCCAGAGATTTTCTATTTAACCGGAGAGTCGCGCAACGCCGTTGAGAATTCTCCGCACGTGGAAGCCTTTCAGGAAAAAGGACATGAAGTCCTGTATTTGATTGACCCGGTGGATGAACTCGTCGTGCAATCCCTGACCGAGTTCGAGGGGAAAAAGCTCAAGTCCATTGGGAAAGGCACGGTCCACATCGGCAGCGAGAGCGAACGGGAGGCGGCGGAGCAAGCGCTCAAGCAGAAGTCTGAGAGCTATACGGATTTACTCCAAACGCTCCAGAAAATGCTCGACGAACATATTAAAGAAGTCCGCCTATCCAATCGGCTGACCGCGTCTCCGGTCTGTCTGATCAGTGAGGAGAACGACCCCAGCCCCCAAATGGAACGGCTGTTACGCCAGACGCAGCAGGACCTGCCCAAGCAAAAACGGATCATGGAGCTGAACCCGACCCATCCCCTCTTAGAGAAACTCCAAGCGCGCTTTCAGCATGACAACGACGACCCACGCCTGAAGACCTACGCCGAATTGCTGTTTGGCTATGGCCTCCTGGCCGAGGGTTCGGAACTCCCCGATCCGGTGCGTTTCAATACGCACCTGGTGGAACTGATGGCGACCAACCTGTAGGTTCGGGACCGGCATGTCTTTTCGCATTGGTCAGGGCGTAGACATTCATCGGCTCGTGGCGGGACGCAAGTTGGTTCTGGGCGGTGTTGAGGTCCCGTGGGAGAAGGGGCTCCTGGGCCACTCCGACGCCGATGTCGTCTGCCATGCCCTGAGCAATGCGCTCTTGGGCGCCCTGGGCGCGGGGGACATCGGCCAGCATTTCCCGGATTCCGACCCGCGCTATCGAGATGCGTCAAGCCTTGCCCTGCTGCGGGTTGTCATGGAGAAAGTCAAAACACGGGGCTACCGCGTGAGCAATGCAGATCTGACCATCCTGGCACAACAGCCCAAGCTCGCCGCCTACAAAGACACCATGCGGCAAAACTTGGCGGAAGTCCTGGAGGTCGAGCCCTCGGCTATGAACATTAAAGCGACTACGGGCGAGAGCCTGGGCTTTATCGGGCGCGTGGAAGGCATGCGGGCCGAGGCCGTTGTCCTTCTGGAAACCGCTCACACCGGGACACCCGACTAGGCCCGTCCCGTCTACAAAAGCTTTCCAACAGAGAAGCAGGGCAGATCGGGACCTATTTGAGCGGTTTGGCGGAAAAGCCGTCGTCGCTATACGACAGGAGCGCCCGTTTGCCATTGACCACCGTCTCCAACACGACCTCATGGCCCCACAGTCGATGCAGGTAAGAAATCGCTTTCTCCGCATATTCGAGCTGGAGATCGCGGCCCTCGTGGTAATGTTTGACATACAGGCTACGGTTCTGGTTGTAATCCGCGTCTTCAATTTTAATGACCGGAACTCCGCCCATACCCACGTTCTTGATCAGGGTTTCCTTTATCTCCCGCCAGCCTTCTTTATCTGAAACCTGGGAGATCACCAGCTCCTCGCCGCGCGGTTCATATTCGAACATATCCATCTCACGCATGAGTTCTTCGGTCAGAAAGCGGCGCAGGAAAGAGGCGTCCCGGTCCACTTCACGGGCTTCGAAAAGCGCCTGCGTTCCGGTTTTGGTTGGCCGGCCATATTTCTCAATCTCCTCCGGGGTCGGATCGTCGTGGCGGCGTTTAATGTCATCCCACACCTTGAGACCCAGGTAGTAGGGGTTCAGACTCTTGGGGAAGGGGCGCACAACCTGGTTATGTCGGACGAGAAATTCAAGATACAGGTCTTGGGGCAGGTCGAGACTGTTCATGATTTCGCGGTGCCAGTAGCTGGCCCAGCCCTCGTTCATGATCTTCGTCTCCATCTGGGGGATAAAATACTGCGCGGTCTCGTGCACGATGGTCAGCAGGTCCCGCTCCCAGTCACTCAGGTTAGGGTTATAGTCACGGATGAACAGCAAGATGTCCTCTTCTGGAGAAGCCGGTAGTTTGTTGAGGTCCGGGGCTTCAACCTCTTCCTGCTGGTGCAGGTCTTCAAACGGGTCAGCCGCGGGGCGAGCGGATTCGATCATCCGTTCCCGCTGCTCCTGGGGCGTGAGCTTTTTGATCGCAAGATTCCGCCGACACTGTAACGAGAGGCCGTGCGCGGCATCCAAAATCCCTTCGACCTTTTCAACGCCAATGGAAGGGTCTTCAAGATAGGAGCGAACCCGGTCGGCATGGACCTTGAAGCGACTGATGGTGTGCTCGGCCTGTGTACTTTTGAAGGTGAAATTGTTTTTGAAAAAATCATTGTGTCCGTAGACATGGGCAATCGTCAGGATCTGGAGACAGAATGAGTTGTCGGTCATCAGGTAGGCGATCGACGGGTCAGAGTTGATGACCATCTCATACGGCAAGCCGGATACCCCGTAGTCGTACATGGTTTTGAGCTTCTCGAAGCTCTTCCCATAGGACCAATGCGGGTAATGCGACGGCATACCTGAATAGGCCATATAGCCCAGCATCTGGTTGTGGTCACAGACTTCAAACTCTTGATCAAAACAGGATAAGCCGGATTCCTGGACCTTGACCCGAATTTTTTCGTCCCAGCGCTCCAGGTCTTTCACATCCCACTCAGCCATACCTGCTCCTCGGCTGTTGTCGCGACGTCCTTATTGTTCGGCCGCCGCGGGTGTTTCCGTCACGATCGGCGTGCGCTCTTTGGACATAAAGGTCTTAAAGCTCGGCCAGATGTCTTCTTTGCGTTCGATCAGCACGGTCTGGAAATTCTCGGCTTCCAGGCGGCGAAAAATATTGAGCATGGAGCTTTCGTAATAGCGCGAGCCGAGCGGCTTGATTTCACCATAGCCAAACAGGTTACACAGCTCGCACAGTTCTTGGGCGGCCTTGAGTGCCGCAGGATTGTCAGAGTCAAAATTATCTCCATCCGAACAGTGAAAGGCGTACAGATTCCACAATGACGGATGATAGCGGGCCTGGATCACCTCGAGCGCTTTATTGTATCCAGAAGAGATGAACGTCCCGCCGGACTCTCCCTTATAGAAAAATTCTTCCTCGGTGACTTCTTTCCCCTCGGTATGGTGCGCGATAAAGGCAATCTCGACATTGCGGTATTTGGTACTGACAAATTGATACAGCAAGAAGAAGAAGCTGCGCGCCAGATACTTCTTCAGGGTGTCCATAGACCCCGAGGTGTCCATGATGCACAGGACCGCGGCGTTGGATTCCGGGCGGACATCTTCGACCAGATGGCGATAGATGAGGTCTTCTTTACGAAAGGGAAAGCGTTGCTCCTCCTCTGCTGGGTCGCCGTCCTGCCTGGTGGAAGCCAAGCGGCGTTTAATGCGTGATTTGACCGTTCGCTTTTTATCCAGCCGAATTCGTATGCCCGCTTTTCGAAAGCCCTTGCGCTTGCTGATACGGTCGGACATGACCTCGCGCAAAATCTTGCGCTCCATATCCGGCAGTTCGAGGTCCTCGAACATGATCTCGACCAGCTCTTCCAGGGTGACATCGGTCTCATAATAATCAACACCGGGCTGATCGCCGGCTTTATCCTCGCCCCGCCCCTGACCGGTTCCATCGGTCTTGCCAATGACTTGGCCTTTCTCTGAGTTGCCGTCTCCCTGTCCGACGCCGGATGCATTTTCTCCGTAGATAAAGCGGTATTCCTTGACCCCCCGGATGGGGACTTTGATGACTCTATCCTTGTTCTTGCCAATGATGGACTCTTCGGCAATCAGGTCGGCGATGTTCTCGCGCACCGCCTCCCTGACTTTCTGCCGGTGGCGTTGCCGGTCGCCAGCACTCCGGTCGGAGCGCAACGCATCGGATGAAGAATACGGACGAAAAGTCGCGTTGATTGTCGGTTTCATACCAGGCACCACCTCAACTCACCTCCGAAGATCAAACCATATGGGGAGTCTCAAGTTGCAGATCAGTCTTTCCACAAATGATTGGCCGCGTATTTTAAGATCACGTCAACACTGTCTTCCGGATACCCGAGTTCGATCAAGCGCTGCACCATGGAATCATGCTTTTGCTGCTGTTCCTCATCTCGCGTCCGCGCCTTGGTAATAATGCGGCTGATGTCGCGCACGGAACTCATCAGCTTTTTCTCAATCGCGTCCTTCAGCGGCTCATAGCTCTCATACCCAACCTTCTCGCCGCGGCGTAATGCCGCCCAGAGATAGGCAATCACCTCTTGGCGGAAGCCGTCTGCGGCCGAGCCGATAATCGCAATCTGCTCCTCAATGGATTTGAGAAACCCTTCGTCCGGCAAGAGTTCTTCCTTGGTATTGCGATCTTTGACTTTCGTCTGGTTCACATACGCTTCGGCGTGGTCCAGGTAGTTCTGAAAGAGAGATTCGGCTTGTTCCTGATAGGAGTAGACAAAGGCTTTGGTGATCTCTTTCTCCAGAATCTCGAGGTATTCCTTGTGAATGGTGTCTTGGAGAAACTCCAGATATTGCTTGCGCATATCATCGGCAATTTCCATTTCCTTGACCATCCGAATCAGGGCTTCACGCACACTGATCGGATTAATCGAGGACCCACCGTCCGACAGGGCATTGTCAAGCGCTTTCATGATAAAGCGGGTGGATATCCCGGACATGCCTTCGCGCTTGGCATCCTCGCGCAGTTCTTTCACCGTGATCTTTTTGGTACGGCCTTTTTCAACCACTTCTTCGCCGTTGTACAGACGCAGCTTGGTCATCAGATCACATTTTGGCGAGGGCTCTAAGCGCGACAGGATGGCGAACATTGCCGCGATTTCAAGTGTATGCGGTGCCACGCTTGCCCGGAAATCGGAATTGTGCAGCATCTTTTGGTAGATTTTGACTTCTTCCGACTGACGCAAATTATAGGGTACCTTGACCACAACGATACGGTCTAAAATCGCCTCGTTGGTGTGATCGGCCTTGAACTTTTGCCACTCCGCTTCGTTCGAATGGGCCACAATGACCGTATCGACAAACACCGTCCCATGGCGACCCGGCGCGGGCACGAATTTCTCCTGCGTGGCCGTAATCATCGCGTGCAGATATTCCGTCTCGTTCTTAAAGACCTCAATGAACTCGACCATGCCGCGGTTGCCGACGTTGAACGCCCCATTCAGTTCGAGGACGCGTGGGTCGCCTTCTGAATAGCGATCCAATTTTGAGATGTCCTCCGAGCCGATCAGCACCGAGGTATCCTGATTGTTGGGATCAACCGGTGGCACAACCCCAATCCCGCGCCGGTTTCGCTTGGAGAAGCCGACCGTGGTGACCGGCATCTCCTCATAGCGGTTTTTGAACTCCTCGCGCAGGCGCCAGCGGGTCACCGGACAGAGGTCGCCCTCAATCCGGACGTCGAGCATCTTCTCGAATTCTTTGCGCAAATGGCGGGGGATGAGCAAGAGCGGCTCTTCGTGCATGGGGGAACCCGCAATCGCATAGATCGGCTCCAGTCCTTCGAGTCCGCGCTGGAGCTTCTCAACGAGCGAACTCTTTCCGGCCCCAACCGGTCCCATGAGATAGAGCACCTGACGACTTTCTTCGCCACGCATGGCTGCGGACTGGAAGTAGCGCACGATCTGGGCCAGGGTTTCCTCAATGCCGAAGAATTCGTCCTTGAAGAAATTATATACTTTGAGTGATTCATCTTTGAACAGCCGTCTGATGCGTGGATCATCGGTCTCATTGATATGGGAGACCCCTTCGCGCAGGATCATGTCATAGGTCCGCGCGTGCGCGTGCTTCACCAGGGAAGGGTCTGTCCTGATCTTTTCCAAATACTTGATGAAGGTTCCGCTCCAGTGCTTGCTCTCTTGATTTTCACGGTCTGCCTTGATCATCCGCTCAAAGACATTTTGTTCTGCTGCCATAGAGAGATCCTTGTATGAGTCCTACGGGTTGCGTTGACAGTTGCCTACCACCTCTGCCTCTTAGGACCATTATAGAAAGTCTAGGGCGCGATAGGAAGCCTGGGAAGGAGAGAATCTTGGATTTTTCGGCCCACCCGAACAGGAGATTTTAGGAATGGTCCCAACGGGATTTGAACCCGTGTCGCCGGCGTGAGAGGCCGGTGTCCTAGGCCAGGCTAGACGATGGGACCTGGGGAAGAACTGAGGTGGTAGGACTCGAACCTACAATCGCCTGATCCAGAGTCAGGTGGCTTACCAATTAGCCCACACCTCAGTGTTTTTCACAATAAATAAGCAACCGTGGGAAGTCAAGATTCGGCTACGACCGACGGCTCCGTTAAGACACGCTCAATCCGGGCAAGACAGCGTCCTTTTCCCAATACCTCCATGACTTCAAAAATTCCAGGGCTGGTCGTCTTTCCGGTGAGTGCGACACGGACCGGTTGGGCGATCTTGCCTAATTTGACCTGCTCGGTTTCCATAAATGCAGTGAATACCGTATGGAGTGTCGGTTCATCCCATATTGTCACGTCATGCAGTTGGGTCCGCAAGCGCGCCAAGAGCGGAAGCGTGGCAGCCTTCAGAAATTTCTTCACCGCCTTCTCCTCCAGTATAATATTGTCCGTCAGGTAGAACTGGGACTGCGTACCCAACTCTACCAGCGTTTTCGCCCGGGGTTGCAGCGTTGTCACCATACGTGCCAGCCACTCATCATCAGGCAACGGTCGTTCCGTTTCGGGCAGAAAGGGCTTCGCTTCTTGCACGAGTTGCGTGGCAGTCCGCGCATTGAGATAGTGCGCGTTCAGCCACTCCAGCTTTTCCGGGTTAAAGACGCCGGCTGATTTGCCGACATCTTCGAGCCTGAACTTTTCTTCGAGTTCCTGCCACGAAAAGACCTCATCGTCGCCATGCGCCCATCCCAAACGGGCCAGAAAATTCACCAGCGCATCTGGTAAATAGCCCGCTTCTCGATAGGCGCGAACGGCGGTCGCGCCGTGGCGCTTGCTGAGCGGTGCCCGGTCGTTGCCTAAAATAAGAGGCAGGTGAGCGAACCGGGGGAGCGAGGCGTCCATTGCCTGGAAGAGCAGGACCTGACGCGGCGTATTCGTCAGATGGTCATCGCCTCGAACAATATGAGAGATATGAAGATCGGCGTCATCAAAGACCGAACAGAAGTTATACGTTGGCGAGCCGTCGGAGCGCATAAGAATCAGATCATCCAGATCCTGATTCTGGAACACTACCCGCCCCTTCAGCAGATCATCAACAACAGTCTCGCCTTCTTTGGGACTCCGGAAACGCACCGTGTAGGGGCGAGACTCGCCTAGCTCGGGCAGATAGTCCCGACAGGTCCCGTCATAGGCCGGACTGCGCCCCGCGGCGAGTGCGGCCTTCCGTTTTGCCTCAAGCTCCTCAGGCGTACAAAAACAGCGAAAGGCCCTGCTCTGGCTGAGCAGCCGTTCCCCCATTTCCTGATACTGCACCGAGCGCTGGCTTTGGTAGTACGGTCCCTCGTCCCAGGCCAGACCGAGCCACTGCATCGAATCCACAATATCGTCGTGGAATTCTTGAGTGGAGCGCTGCACGTCGGTGTCATCAATACGCAGCACAAAGGTTCCGGATTGTTGCCGTGCGGCCAGGAGGGCAAACAAGGCGGTCCGAGCTCCGCCAATATGCAGGAAGCCGGTCGGACTCGGGGCAAAACGTGAACGGACGGCTGTCATGCCCGAACGCTACCCACGGGTAGCCGACAAGTCAACGCCGTACGGGCCAGCCTAGTCTGTTCGACTCCTGGTATCGGTCCGCAGGGCGGAGGGGGTTTGAGTTCTTGAATGGTATCAGGTAAGGTGCGCTGAGCTGAGCCGATAGCTCAGTCGGTAGAGCATCTGCCTTTTAAGCAGAGGGTCCCGGGTTCGAGCCCCGGTCGGCTCATCCCTCTTTTACAACCCACTCCGTCCCCGTCGTCTAGCCTGGCCCAGGACACCGGCCTTTCACGCCGGCGACACGGGTTCAAATCCCGTCGGGGACACTCTCCTCATACAAACATCCCCAAAGGCTCGAATTCTTCTCGGAGCAACGCCTTCGTATCAGCGTAGCCCAGCCACTCCTTAATCAGCGTGGCGTAGACCCGCCGGAAGTCGGTCGTATAGCGCAGGTTGCCGTCGTCCAAATCGGTCAGACTGGGTGGAGTGCCGTAGAATCCACCCTTGACTTTTTCACCAAGGACGTACACCGGCGTGGCCGTACCGTGGTCTGTGCCTTTACTGGCGTTCTCGGGGACGCGCCGGCCAAATTCGGTAAAGACCATGACCGCGACATCATCGGCCCGACCGATGCGGTTGAGGTCTTCCATGAATCCACGCAGCGCGTCGGTGGTATAGGTCAGGAGACGGAAATGGAGGTCGTTTTGATGGACATGCGTATCAAAGACATTGCCCGCATAACTGACGTAGTACAGCCGAGTCGGTATCTCAGCGTTGATGAGTGCCGCGACCTTGCGCAAATCAAGCCCAAGGCCGGCGGCTCGCACGCCATAGTCGACCGGGGTCTGATAGTCCGCCCACGCCTGACGAACAAAGGCTGCGCTTTCTGTTGCGTTTTCAGCCAAGCCGGCCAGGAAATTCAAGGAAGCGTTGGGTGTCGCCCGCTTGTCACTCAGCCGTGGAAAGAGCGGTTGTTGCTGGTGAACGCCATTCCGCTTGAACCCTTCGGGGTCATAGAAGACCAAGGGCGAGTGATGACGACTCCGCACAGCCAGGGATTGCGCGGTGGCAATATTGACCAGATAGTTGCGCTGCACCTCAGGGTCGAGTGTATCGGCCAGGCGGCCTAACCAGCCGAGTTTTTCCCCGGCGTGAGGACTGCCCGTATGCCAAAAGCCCATGGACGCAAAATGCGACAGGATTGGATTTTCATATCCGCAGGCGTGCACAGTGGCCAGCTTGCCATCTTTGTATAAACGCTCGAAGCCGGCCATGGCCGGATGAAAGCCAAAATGCGTGTCGATCTTCCGCACGTCTTGGGCTGGAATCCCAATGGTCGGACGCTGTTGGTAATAGACATCATCACCGTACGGAATGATCGTATTCACCCCGTCGTTCCCGCCTGAGAGTTCGACCACGACAAGAATACGTTCCGGGTACGTATGGGGTGACGTCGCAGCATTCGCTTGCTTTGCTAGTACTGAGGACGGGCCGCGGGACACAAGAGGGGTACCGAGCAGTCCCGCCCCAATGCCGAGGCTGTACATGCCTACTCGGAGTGCATCGCGCCGGGAGAGTGGCCTATTCAGGAGCGGTGTCTGTATGAACGATTTTTTGTTGGCCATACGTCCTTCCTTCATTAGCCCAACTGATATTCCGGCGTGCTCATCACGAGATGGACCAGATGACGGACCGGTTCCTCCAGATAGGTCATCGCCGGTTTGATCTTATCCGTCCCTAACTCCTGAGTAAGGAAAGCAATCAGCCCTTGCCGGTCGTCGGCCGCCAAGGGAACCCGCAGCAGGCGACCAAGAAAATAATCAACGACTTCGGACGTTGTGGCGAGCCCAGCCTGGCGGACGATACTGGTCATGGAGAGCTGGGCGGCAAAACGGGGGATGGGCTTCACCCGCCGAAAAGCTTCTTGCCAGCCGTGAGTACTCCCGTAGCGAGTGTTATAGTCTTCGTCCGCTCCCGCCATCATATTGAACATTGACATGGATTCGGAGCCTGAGGGGTCCATGGCGTTGCCGGACATGGCGTTATCATCGGTCTCAAGCGTCGCTGCCGTAATCTCATAGCCTTGGGCGATCTTGGTCGCGACCTTTTGGTTGGTCACCGGCATCCAGCGGTCCGGCGGGCGAAAATTGACCATATCGGGAAAGAAGACCGTGCGGGCAAAATTTCCTCGTTCAAGTAGCAAAGCCGGCGTGATCCAACTCCGTCCACCCTCCCAGCCGGCGACATTCGGCGGATGAAATAATTCCTGGCCCAGGTCGCGGGTGGTGGTGTTGAAATCGGGCACTCCGGGAATGTCGGTCAGCCCGAGCTTGCGATAGGTCGAAACCACGAGATGCACTGGGCTTTTGATCTGCGTTCCGTAGGCAGGCGGACTGTAGAAGTCGCGCGAGAGAAAAATCGTCGTCAACAGTGGTGCGATTTCATATCGATGCTCTCGCAGGATCGCACCAAGTTGCACCACCAACTCGGGCGCGGGGTTTTGCCGGACAAAATAGCGATATAACTTGGCCGCAATAAAGTGGGCAGCCACATCCTGTTCCAGAATAATATCAATAATGTCGATGCCGTCGTAATGCCCGGTGTGTCCGAGGAAGGTCTTCTGCCCTTCGTCGTGCAGCTCAGGCTTGACGACGAAGTCCAGCCCAACATGGGTCCAGCCGGTAAATGCCCGGGAGGCCTCACGAATGTCAGTCTCGGTGTAATTGCCCACACCCAGGGTAAAGAGTTCCAGGATTTCTCTGCCAAAGTTCTCGTTGGGATGACCTTTGATGTTCTCTCCGGCATCCAGATAGACGAGCATGGCCGGATCCTGGGCTACGCCGATGAGGAGATCACGGAAATTCCCATTCCCCAGTTGCCAGAATACTTCGAGCTGTTTGAGGAGCTTGCGGTAATCCCGAACCTTGGTATCTGAGGTCGCAAAATGGCCGTGCCAGAACAGGGCGAGTTTTTCCTGGAGCGGGCGCTTCGTCACCAGCATACGCTGTGCCCACCACTGTCCGGCCCGCCGCATCTCCAACGCGTCGGCCCGCAGCCAATAGAAGAAACGATCGACCACGGGCTGCAAGGGCCGACTCCCGTCGGGTTTGACCTTGACCCCCATGGACTCGCCGTTGACACGGGCAATACGCACAGCGTCCGCTCGACTTTTCGGAAACGGGTCAAGCGTTGGGTCAAACACCCCGGATTCGTCGAACGGCGGAACGTGGCTATTGTCCACCTCCCGGTAGTCAATCAGATGGCGGACCGCGGCGTCTGGCGTCATCGCAGCCAAGCGGTCAACTTCTTGGGGCGGCCCGCCAAAACCGGCCCGCTCCAAAAGATGGGCGGCCCGCCCCCTGCTCCAGTCTTGAGCAGTGATGGGCGTCAGGTCGCCCGTCCATGAATGTGGCCCTGCCCGAAGATTTTTCTGGGGACGAACCTCTCCGGCAAAAAGGGTCGTCGCAATAATAAGGACCAGGAAGAGACAGGTTCCGATACCTGTCCCGCTTACGAGCCGGCGCTGGCTCTTGTTCCAAATCCATTCCATTGACTTTTCTCTCCCCTGCTAATACATACTAGCTGAGCCGGCTACTGGAACAAGAGGGAGGAATTTCAACCCGGCAGGGTCGGAACCTGACAGGAGCGAGTTTATCTGAAGAGGTTGGCGCATATCGTAACCCCCGCCGTGCAACCTTCCAATGCCCAAAACAATGGTCCATGATTCCCCCGCAAAACCTCAATAAATCCAATAGCTTACCAGCATTACCGCTCCTGCTGCTCCTGCTGGCGTTGTCGTCGGTGTTCCTGTTCGGCAACGACCGGGACCAATTTTACCGGCCCGGGTACCACGATTTGGTCTCGGCGGAGCACTTGGCGGTGGCCGTGAATCTCTCCCCCCAACACACCTTCCTGCTGTTCCATCGTCAAACCCTGGATAGAGACGGCACCCCTTCATATGCTCCCTACAATCGCTTTCCGCTTGGCGGCTATGCGCTGATACGGCTGGCGACCCTGCCGTTCGCTGATGACCTGTCGGCGCAAATCTACGCGGCGAGACTGCTGCTGCTGCTGTTCTTCAGCGCGGCGGGAGTGCTGGCCTACCTGTCCCTCTGCCGGCTCACGTCCAGCCGGTGGATGAGCCTAGCGGCGACGCTCCTGGCCTTCTCCTCGTATTACTGCCTGTACTACAATGACATGACCCATCCCGAAACGGCGCCGGACCTCTGCGGGGTCCTGTTGACCTTCCACGGCATGCTCCTTTTCGTGCAGGAGGGCCGCTTCCGGCAACTGCTGGGCAAGACCGGCATCGCGCTGCTGTTGGGCTGGCACGTCTATGCGCTGCTCTTGCCCTTCATCGTATTCGGCTTGGCGCGCGAGCTGAGCTGCGCACTCGTTTCCCCCCCCCCCCCCGCAGAGACGACGTCACCTGCAGTCTCTGGCCGCCTCGTTGCTCCGCAGCCGCTATCTGACGCTGGGCCTCGGCGCCTTGCTGTTCGGGACGGCAGTTCTGAGTTTCAACTTCGCCAATGAGTACTTTGCGCTGAATGGCGAGACTCCGCTCTCCGCATTACCGTCTGTCCAGTCGATGCTGCGTCGCACTGGACAGAACGAGCACTTTAACGCCCACCACGCCGACCGACTGGCTTGGCCGGCTTTTCTGGAAGAGCAGTTCACCCGCCTGGACGGAATCTTTCTTCCGTACGCCCTGCACGGCGCGGTTGAGGCCGTGGGATTGCCGGGCGGTCTCATAGGAATCCTGGGGGCCGGCGCGTGCCTGATTGGTTTGCTATTCGTCCGCCAGAAACTCCTGTGGACATCCCTGGCGCTGGCCGGTTTTTGCTGGGCGCTGCCCATGCGCCATAATGTCGCCTTCCATGATTATGAAGTGCTGTTCTTTATCGGCCTGCCATTGCTCCTCTTCTCAATGGGGCTGTCGTACCTACACCGGCTAGCCGGTGAGCGTCTGATTGCAGGCTTGGCTACTGTCGCGTTATTGATCTTTGTGGTGAGCAGTGTTCAGATGAGCCGAGTAGGTTACGATGCCGAAGCAGCCGGGGTCCAGGAAGCGATGATGGCGGACTTTGAAGGCATTCGTCGTATGACGGAAGGGAAGAGCGTTTTTGTTCCTCCTCGTGACGCTATTCAGTTTGCCGGGGTGCGTTACGCGCTGGACTACTATCTTGCCGGGAGAGTGCTTGTAAGCGGGTGGTCTGATAGCGGCGCAGCCGATTTTCTTGTCTCGCACCACCGATTCGACGCCCCCGCTCTGCTGACGCCGGAAAACCGACAGGTGTTCCTCTACCGCACGAGCGACTTTTCAGCGCTGATAGACGAAATGATCGGGAGCTCTGAACCTGTCATCCGTCACCGTTTTTTTGAGGTTTATCACAACAGGAACAGGCTGATTTACGTCAGGACCCAAAGTGGGGGTCAAGCCGCCCGATTAACGAAGGACACTCCGCTGGTGGGCGAGCCGTTCGTGGCTTCCCTTGCGCCTCCTATCAGATTAGCCCTCGCCTCCCGGGAGCCCTGGCAGTGGGAGCGCTTCAGCGCGGCTGAAGGCTGGACCACTATCTCGGCCCCGACCCTGGGGGGCAGCTACGCATACACCCCCACTCCTGCAGACGTTGGCCAGCGCCTGCGGGCCTCCGTGTACTACACCCCCCGCGGTGGCAATCGGGGCAAGGCGCTGACCCTGCCGTCCGCCCCCGTGCAGCCCAGCGGCGGCTTTGTCCGTTTTTTCCTGCACGTCGACCCGGTGGACCTGAACGACCTTCCCGACCACCGCAAGCAGTACGGCTTCGACAACCTCGACTTCCACCTCCACGACTTCTCGCTTCCAGACCTACCCCGGGAGCGCTTCATTGCCGTGCGCGCACTGCCCGCCTATGACATCGCCCGCATCCGCACCGGCCAGTACACCGCCCACGGCCGCCTCTGGGAAGCGGAGGGCAGCTTCGAGGAATAGCCCCGCAGTGCCCGGCTGCTTGCCCAGCGTGGCCTGATTGTCACTCTGGGCAAGCCGTTGTCGAACACCAGTCCCCCGCCGGAGAACGACATCCACAGGAGCTAGGGCATCCGTTCGCATTCTCCCCCCTTGGAGAGCGGGGCCGGGTAGGGCCGCTGCCCTCCGGGCCGGCGGCCGGCTATGGATTTCAAACTGGCCCCCTGCCCCGCTCCCTTGCCTTGATTGGCGAGAGAATATATCCGCTTAGCCAAGCGCCGAATTATCATTTGACAATTACAGACAAAGACGTGGAGGGATGTATGGCACATAACCTTTTTGATTCTTTGCAAACCTTTACCACTGCGGCGGGAAGAACCGGCCAGTTTTATGCCCTGCCCCAACTCGAAAAAACGGGCGTCGGACCAGTTTCCCGGCTTCCGGTCAGTATCCGTATTGTGCTTGAGTCGGTCTTGCGCAACTATGACGGCCAGAAAATTACCGAAGAGGACGTGCGGACCCTCGCCAATTGGGGCCCGACAGAGACCCGCACCGCGGAAATTCCCTTTGTGGTAGCGCGGATTATCCTGCAAGACTTTACCGGCGTTCCCCTGCTGGTGGACTTGGCCGCCATGCGCGCAGCCGTGGCCAGGCTGGGTAAAGATCCCAAATTGATCGAACCGCTGGTGCCCGTGGACTTGGTGGTCGACCACTCTATCCAGGTCGATCATTCAGGGGTTGGGAATGCTTTACAACGGAATATGGAGATCGAATTCGAGCGCAATCAGCCTCGGTATCAATTCCTGAAATGGGGCATGCAGGCGTTCGATAGTTTTCAGGTCGTACCGCCGGGTATCGGCATTGTCCACCAGGTCAATCTGGAATACCTGGCTAAAGGTGTCCTCAAGAGAAAGGGCGTCTATTACCCAGATACCTTGGTCGGAACGGACTCGCATACCACCATGATTAACGGCCTTGGGGTGGTTGCCTGGGGCGTTGGCGGGATTGAGGCAGAGGCCGGCATGTTAGGGCAACCGGTTTATTTTCTTACCCCAGATGTTGTTGGCATGCATCTGACCGGTCGCCTGCGTGAGGGGGTCACGGCGACGGACCTCGTACTGCACTGTACCGAAATGCTCCGCGCGGCCAAGGTCGTCGGGAAGTTCGTGGAATATTTTGGGGAAGGTGCGGCCTCCCTGCCCCTGACCGATCGAGCAACGATTGCCAATATGGCGCCGGAGTATGGCGCGACTATGGGGTTTTTCCCGATTGATGAGGAAACCTGCAAATACTTAACGGCTACGGGTCGAACCGGGGAACAAGTTGATGCGTTCCGGAGCTATTTCCAGGCCCAGCAGATGTTTGGTATGCCGCGCCAGGGCGAGGTGGACTACAGCCAGGTGCTTGAACTCGATTTGACCGATGTGCAGCCCGGTCTGGCCGGTCCACGCCGGCCGCAGGACCGGATCGATCTCCCGGATATGAAGGAGACCTTTCAGCAACTCCTCACAACACCGCTCAACGCGGGTGGTTTTCAGGCCGACCCATCGACACTCGCCCAGCGCCATGCCGTACCGAAGGATGATCCTTCGCATTGTGGCGCTATTGGGCATGGTGATGTGCTCATTGCTGCGATTACTTCGTGTACCAACACCTCAAACCCGAGTGTGATGTTGGCAGCCGGACTTGTGGCCAAGAAGGCAGCCGAACGCGGCATGACGGTCCGACCAACGGTCAAAACCTCTTTGGGACCGGGCTCACGGGTTGTGACGGAATATCTGGAGAAAACTGGATTACAACAGTATCTCAACCAAGTCGGCTTTCAGACTGTAGGGTATGGCTGCACCACCTGCATCGGAAACTCCGGCCCCCTCGACTCGGCTATTGAGCAGACAGTGATACAGCATAATCTTGTGGCTGCCAGCGTCTTGAGCGGCAATCGCAACTTCGAGGCGCGCGTCCATCAAAATATTCGGGCCAATTTTCTCATGAGTCCGCCGCTCGTCGTGGTGTTTGCCCTGGCGGGTCGAGTCGATATTGATCTGTCCAACGAGCCTGTGGGCCAGGACAAAGACGGAACTGACGTCTATTTACGCGATCTGTGGCCGAGCGCGAGTGAAATTCAAGACCTCATGGCGTCTGCCATGGACTCGGCTACCTACCGCAGATTGTATACCGACTTTGAAGAGCAAAATCCGCTCTGGAATGCCATTCCCAGTTCAACCGGTGCGGTCTACGAGTGGAACGCGGAATCGACCTATATTCAGGAGCCGCCCTTCTTTGATGCTTTTGGCCTCCAGGCCGGAACGATTCAAGACATTACTGGTGCCCGCCCGCTGGCCGTGCTGGGTGATTCCGTCACCACCGACCACATCAGTCCGGCGGGCGCGATTAAGCCGGACGCGCCAGCAGGACAGTACCTCCAGGAGCAGGGGGTGGAGGTCAAAGACTTCAATAGTTATGGCTCACGGCGCGGTAATGATCGCATCATGACCCGGGGCACGTTTGCCAACGTGCGGATTAAGAACCTGATGGTGCCCGGAGTTGAAGGCGGGGTCACACAGCATCATGCCGCTCACGGGAATGGCGGCGAGCAAATGGAGATCTACGATGCGGCCATGAAATATCAGGCCGACGGCACCCCACTGGTCGTGTTGGCCGGGCAGGAGTACGGCACCGGAAGTTCGCGGGACTGGGCCGCCAAAGGGACGCGGCTGCTTGGGGTGAAAGCGGTCATCGCCCAAAGCTTTGAGCGGATTCACCGCAGCAATTTGGTCTTTATGGGCGTGGTGCCCTGTCAGTTCAAAGAGGGCACCAGCGTGCAGTCGCTCGGCCTTGATGGGACTGAAACCTTTGATCTCATCGGACTCAACGCCGCCCTCAAACCGCGCCAGGATGTGACCTTAGTCGTCCACCGCGCCAATGGACAGTCAGCAGATGTCCAGGTTACCGTTCGCATTGATACGCCCATTGAGGTCGAGTACTACCGGCATGGGGGCATTTTGCCCTACGTGTTACGGCAGTTGGTTGCCTGATGCTATCGGGCGATTCAAGAATCGCCCCTCTCCCATTCACCTTTCACAGAGAGCTCTTATTGAGTGCTGGCTGCGGGCACTTTACACACTTGCAAAGTGCCTGTTTGCTTCCTATGATCTGGCCATACATGGTCTTACGAATCTTCTCTTTTTTTCTGAGCTTCTTCCTCGCTTGCCTTGCCTTCCCGCCACAGAGCCAGCCAACGACTGATCTGACGGATCAGTACCTCTCCTTATCGGGCGCGTTTTCCTTTGTACGACGGGCGCCGGAGGGAACGGTACCAGAAAAGGTCGTGCTGAGCGTCTTTGAGGACTTTCTGTGCCCACACTGCTATGACGTCTTCTCCAACCTCATCCCTGTACTCAAACAAAAATATCCAAATCAGCTGGATATCCGCTTTCACGCGGTCCCGATCGTCCACGCGTCTTCTCAAATTCCAGCCCGTGCCTATGCAATCTCTCACGAATTGGGACTGAGTGAAGAGATGCAGCGCGCACTGTTTCACGCGCGCTTTGAGGAAGATATTGATACGGGCAGCCGAGACGGTATCGCCCATGTCGCCCACCGTCTCGGTCTTGATCCTGTATTACTCCTGAGCCAACTCGATGCAGACGGGGGGAAGGCTGAGCTTGAAGCGACCGTTGCCCTGGGGAATAGCTATCATATTGAGAGTGTCCCGACCCTAATCATTGACGGCTGGATCCGGGTGCAGGACCTCTCTCCGCAGAACATCGAAACGATTATTGAGGAGTTACTCGCGCGTAAACGGGGAGAACAGTGAGTCCAAAGGAGAGCTGACTTTTACCATCTGGTGAGACAACTGCCTATTCGTCGGCCTCCACTAGGACGACAGTGCAACGCAAAAAGGGGATGGCATGAGCACTGAAGAGCGCAGCTATTTATATACACTGGGGGAGCAGATTATTGCGCGGCGCAAGCTTGTTTTACTGCTCGTTACCGTCGCTACCCTGGTTTTTGCCTCGTTTGCCGTTCAGCTTGATCTGGTCACACGGTTCGACGAACAACTGCCGGAGAACCACCCTTTCATTCAGGTCCATAAAACCTACGCGCCGACCTTTGGTGGAGCCAACACCATCATGCTAATGCTGGAGGTTCAAGAAGGCACCATCTTCAATCAGGCCACGTTGACCAAGATTTTCAATATGACCCAGGCATTGGAGCGGGTGTATGGCGTGAATAATGAATTGGTTAACTCCATCGCCCACCGGACCAACCGCCGCGTGGTTATGAAGAGTGGCGGGATGCAGGAAGTCGAGCCGGTCATGGAACGGGCGCCTGAGACCGAGGAAGAAGTCGAGCGAGTCCGCCGCATCGTGCATTCCTCGCGGAATTTATACGGCGTACTGGTTTCGCTGGACGAAAAGGCCGCCCTGCTCAATGCTACTTTTATCGAGCAGCGGCTCGATTATCGACGGCTGTTTGAGGAAGTCCGGCGCTCTGTGGTTGAACCATATGAGGATGACAACACGAGGATTCACATGGCCGGCCAACCGGCTCTATACGGCTGGGTGTATTTCTACGCCAAGCAGGTCTACGTCATTTTTTTGGCAACGGCGGTGCTGCTGTGGTTGCTGCTATACTGGTATTTTCACGATGTCCGAGGAGCGCTACGGCCGACCTTGACCGGTGTTATTTCGGCCATTTGGGGGCTGGGATTTATCAAGATGATCGGCTTCAGCCTGGACCCCCTCACCCTCGTCATTCCGTTCTTTATTACCGCCCGAGCGGTCAGCCACTCCGTTCAGATGCACGAGCGCTATTATGAGGAGTATCGCAAAGCGCAGGGGCAAAAAGAGCAGGCCATTATTGCCTCGTTCGCTGAACTTTTCGTGCCGACCCTGTCGGGTATCCTGACCGATGCCCTGGGCCTGCTGGTAATCCTGTTCGTGCCTATTGTGCTCTTGCAGAAACTCGCCATTAGTGCGGCAGTGTGGATTCTCGCCATTACCGTGAGCGAACTCTTGCTGAACCCGATCGTCTACCACTACCTGCGTGAACCCGACATCCGAGTCGTCGAGCGACGCGAGAACGGGCTCTTCAAGCGGATTGTCTCGACTGCGGCGAATTTTCTCGTCTCGCCGGCAGGCAAAGGAGTGACGCTCGTAAGTTGGGCTCTTGTTTTGATCGTCAGCGTCTACTTCTGGCAAAATCTGGTGATCGGCGATTCGACCGCGGCTACCCCGCTCCTGTACCGTGACTCTCCGCACAATACCGCCCATGCTCGCATTCAAGACACCTTTGGCGGGGTCGAGCAGCTCATGGTTGTGGTTGAACGCAAAGAGCCGGAGAAAAAAGAAGACGCCGAAGACGCAGGCACAAGCATGAATCCGGTCGACCGATTTCGCCAGCAAAGCCAAGAGCCTTCATTGGCAAGCCCTGAGGTTTTGCCCTGGATCGAACAGTTCCAGCGTGCGCTCGAACGCGACCCGTCCGTCGGGTTGAGTTTCTCGTTTGTGGATATTTTGTCTGTCGTTAACGGGGCCATACACGAACAGGAGCCGAAATGGGAGGTTCTCCCCCGACGCAATAGTGAGGTCCAGCTTTTGCTTGCCTCGTACTTCTTCGGTACCTCATTCCAGGAGAGCGCGCAGGTCATTGATCACAAGTATCGCTCGGCACCCATCCGCTTCTTTCTGACCGATCATCAGGGCGCAACGATTCGGCGGGTTATTCAGCGAGCCCGTGAATATATTGAGGCGCATCCCAGCGAGGTGGCCCGGTTCCGTCTCGCCGGTGGCCCGATTGGCGTGTTGGCTGCTGCCAACGAGGAGCTGTTTCGGAATGATATTCTGGTCAATATTCTTGGTTTTGGTACGATTTTCCTCGTCCTCGTCATCACTTACCGCTCGGTCATGGCCGGGGTGTATATGATTATCCCGCTGCTCGTCGCTAACGCTGTGATTAACGCCTATATGGGAGCCCGCGATATTGGTATTAATATCCATACCCTCCCAGTGGTGACGGTCGGAGTCGGATTCGGCATCGACTATGCTCTGTATATTATGAGTCGTATTATCGAAGAACATCGGCTGGGCAGCAGGCTGGATGACGCGGTCAGGACGGCCCTCGCAACATCCGGGAAAGCGGTGACCTTTACCGCGTTGACCATGCTCCTCGGGACGCTGTTCTGGACCATGTCCAGCCTGCGCTTCAGCGCCGAGATGGGGCTGCTGCTGGCGCTCTGGATGGGCGTCAGTTTCTTGGCCACCGTGACGCTGTTACCCGTTCTGGTCGCGCTCTTCAAGCCACGCTTTGTCACGGCGCAAGCAGCCGCGGCCACGCATTGACCGCTTTGTCTTTGGAAACCTTGTGGAGCAGAATCGAAGGAGGCTCTTTACTCTGGCCGGACAACGCAACCCCTCCCGGAGGATGTGGAAAAAGCCTCTTCTGAAACTATTGACGAAATATGCAGGCTTATAAAGATAAAGCCGTCTGACAGAAAGGAGACAACGATGAGTCGTGCTCCCCCGCGCTGGCCAAACAGTCGCATCTATGTACCTCACAGGAATGTTCTAAAAAAAGGAGAGGTTTTATGAGGACTTATTGGTGGACCAGAATTACCTGCACCCTCACGCTTGTGGGCGCGATGGGCCTGTCAGCCCCGAGTTGGGTGGCTGCCGATGTCAATCCAGGGGACACCGTTACCAAAGACAATATGGCTGAGGCCGGAGATCTTCTTATCCCAGGCATCCAGTGGTTTGTCGAAAACGGGATGCCCATTAAGGTCGGTGAGTATAAGAAAGTCAATTTGCCGAAACTCTATGCGGAGGCGACCGAGAAATACTCCGGTCAGGTTCAACTCTCGGCGGATGGCCGTGAGATGTTTAACTACGTGGCCGGTGTGCCGTTCCCAAATATCGATCCCAACGATCCCATGGCCGGGTCGAAGATCATGTGGAACCAGGAACAAAAACCGGCCTATGTTGACAACGTCGGGACGGAATGGATCGTCGAACTTGTCAATGCCAGAGGCGAGATGGAGCGTATGTACGGCTCCCAGTTCTGGCGTCGGATGATGTGGACCGGTCGTCTGTACACCGATCCCAAACCGATTGTCCCCAACAACCCGCCGATGCGCTATACGGAGCAGTTTGGCCCCCTCTTTATCCCGAACGACCTGAAGGGTGCCGGGGTGTTGAACACGCGCTATCTGCCAACGAATATTCCGGACGACTCGTATATGTATCTGCCTGAGCTGCGTCGGGTGCGTCGTATTAGTGTTGCCAACCGCTCTGACGCCTTCTGGGGGACGGATATGGACCTGGATTCCCTGTGGGGCATGAATTCTAAGGTGGCCTATTGGAAGTTCCGCCTCCTGGCCGACAAGCAGATCCTGGCTCCGGTCCATATGGGCATGTACGGAACCCGGGATGTCTGGTGTGCACAGCCGGACGGCAGAAGCGGCCCGATTGCGTTTATGCCGTGCAATATCAACTGGGAAAAGCGGAACGTCTATGTTGTTGAGGGCATCCCGGCGGCCTACAGCCAGTATGCCTACTCCAAACGCATCTTCTATGTAGACAAAGACTTCTGGGCACAGAATTTTTCCGAAATGTACGACAACGGTGGCGAACTGTGGAAACTCTGGTTCAATATGTATGAGTATGGCCCGAAGCCGTATGAGGGCTATCCCACAAAACCCCTCCGTGGCGGCAAATACAACTACACGGATGACTGGGCTTTTACCCCGCACGGGATGATGGCCGACCTCCAGGTTGTCCACTCCACCAAGTGGGACGCACCGTCCGGTTATGAGAAGAGGGAAGACTGGGTCAACGAGTGGTATTTCAACGAAGCGGTCGAAATCAACACGGCCGCAGCGTTTTCGGTGAACTTCCTCATCCAAAGCGCCCGTTAACCCGACAACCAACAGCGGGGGAACTTGGCGGTTCCCCCGCTCACTCGTGACAGATTCACTGGCAGCTTTTTCTCTATTTCCTTTTTTGCTAGGGTGGTTGTACTTTCATCTTGCGGAGGGGGAGGGATTCATGGCGAGCGATACAGAACAGACAGGCGGGGATAGTAGTCTTTCAAAAGCAGTATGGCATTATATCAGCGTGGGAGTGCTGTGGATTGGGTTATTGCTCACTGGCGTTGCCTTTGAGCGTCTCGGGCTGACTACATCCTACCTGACCGGTCTGCTCCCAGGTGAGGTCAATACGCTCAAGGCACAGATTGGTGAATATGAGAGTAGGAATCAAAACCTGACGCACGAGAGAGACCAAGCGGTCAAAACGAGCGACACCCGGGAGCTTGAGTTAAGTAAGCTCAGACGGGTGATCCGGGAGCTTGAAGCGGAAATTGATGCACTAAAAGCGGCGCCCGCCGCAACGTCCACGCCCTCAGCATCATAACCAAGCCGGCGCAGTGAACGCGATTTCCCTGCAGTCAAAAGCGGGGAAATCGTTGGGCCGTGAGGGCCCTTGCAGGGTTTTTATGATTGGAGTTCAAAACGTTACCAAATATTATGGGCAGGTATGCGCCCTGGATGGCGTTTCCTTTTCGGTCAAAAGCGGGGAAATCGTTGGGCTGTTAGGGCCGAATGGTTCGGGGAAGACCACACTCATGCGTATCTTGACCGGATTTTTTCCCGCGACTGAAGGGTCGGTTCACGTCGCAGGACTTGATGTGGCCACGTCTTCGCTCGAAGTCCGTAACCGTCTGGGCTATCTGCCGGAGAACGTTGTCCTCTACCCGGACATGTCCGTCCGCGCGTTTCTGCACTTCTGCGCCCGGGTCAAGATCGATGGAGCGGTCCAGCGTCGCGCCAATGTCGAGCGCGTCCTCAGCGAGTGCGCACTCGAACCTATGGCCCATCGTCAGATGGGTACGCTCTCAAAAGGCTACCGTCAGCGGGTCGGGCTCGCCCAAGCCCTTCTGGGCAACCCCGAAGTCCTCATTCTGGACGAACCGACGGTCGGCCTTGATCCGAACCAGGTTATCGACATCCGCGAGCGCATCAAGGGACTGGGCGGAAAGGCCACCATCTTGCTGTCGAGTCATATCCTGCACGAGGTGGAGCTGATGTGTGAACGGGTGGTGATTATTGACAAGGGCCGTATTCTTGCCGAGGACACGACTGATCGTTTAAGTGAGCGCATCCAGGGAGCGGCAAACGTGCGGGTCCGGGCAAGCGGACCGCGTCCCAGTATGCTCAACGCGCTACGCGCACTCAAAGAAGCTGACCAAGTCACCGAACACGACGAGGAAGGTGACGGACCGGAGGAGGCTGTTTTTACGGTTCGGTCTTCAAATCACGATATCGCTCGGGAGGTTGCCCGGACGATCATCCATAATGGCTGGGCGCTGCATGAGCTCAGACCGGTCACCCTTGACCTTGAGGCCCTTTTTGTCCGCTTGACCAGGGAGGAGCAAAAAGAGGCGGCATGAATCGTCACAGCACCCGTCATATCTCAGCATTGCGGTCACGCGCTCAGCGTCAGAAGGCAGAGCGTGGACAGGACACCATAACAGGGTAGAACGATGTTTGCGAACTTTTGGGCCGTTCTGAATAAGGAATTGCGCTCCTATTTTTTGTCGCCGTTTATTTATCTGATCTCGGCGGTCTTTCTGCTGCTGAGCGGCTATTACTTTTACTCAGACCTGGTTTTCTATGTCCAATTCGGCTTTGGGATGAATATCATGGAAAACTTTTGGCAGCTGATGTTCACCGACCTGCGGTTGGTCATCATGCTCACGGTCCCCTTCCTGACCATGCGTCTCTTTGCCGAAGAAAAACGCCTCGGCACGATCGAGCTCTTGCTGACCTATCCGATGCGCGACACCGACCTTTTTTGGGGCAAATTTGTCGCGTGCGCTATCGCCACGCTGTTTATGCTGTCGTTTACCCTGGTCTACCCCGCGTTGATGTTTTCTCTGCAGCCCTTCAACTGGACGCTCGTCGTACCCGGCTATGTTGGGCTGGTCATGCTCTCCCTGTCGTTTATTGCCTGTGGCCTGTTTATTTCGTCGCTCACGGATAACACCGTTGTTGCCGGTTTGGGCTCACTTGGGACGCTGCTCTTTTTTTGGATTCTGAGCTGGAACGACGGAGCGACGCAATTCGGGCTCATCAGTACGATTGCCTCCGTCTCCATGGTCACCCACTTCCAGAGCTTTGCTCGGGGGTTGATCGATTCCAAAGAAATCACCTTCTTTCTGCTCTTTATTATCTTTTTTAGTTTTCTGACTCTTCGCTCTCTGGAAGCGCGGCAGTGGAAGGGACGCCGATGACGGCCAACGTTCGCAATGCGCTCAAACTCGTTGTTGGAACCCTGGGGTTCTTTGCTCTGATTGTGTCTGTCCAGTCTCTCCTGTCCGAACGTAATCAGCGGCTTGACCTAACCCCGCAGAAAAAGTTTACGCTCTCTCCACGGGCGCAACAGGTCGTGTCCGGACTGAAACGCGATGTCCAGGTCATGGCTTTTATTCACAGCGACCGTCCGGAAAATTTCTTTATCGAAGACATGCTCAGTCGTATGGCCGACCTCTCCCCCCACTTCAATTACAGCATTATTGATATCAACCGGAACCCGGCCCTGGCCCGGGAGTACCAGGCGACCCAATACGGGACTATGGTGTTTGAGTCGGGTGGGATACGCAAAGGAACACTGCTGGGAAGAGGCGAATCCGCGGCCGTTGCCACCCTGCTTCAGGTCTCACGCGCGCAGGGAGACAAAGTTATTTACTTTCTGACCGGGCATGGAGAGGCAGAGCTGGCCGATGCGTCTCCGCGTCGGGGCTACAGTAAACTCCGTGGGGCCCTGGTTGACGAGTTCTATGATGAGAGAACTCTCTCACTCGGCGAGAGTGGAGCGGTTCCAGAGGATGCCACCGTGGTAGTCATCTTCGGCCCAACATCGAATTTTCTTCCGTTCGAGATCGAAGCGCTGGACGCCTATGTGCGGCGTGGGGGTGCCCTGTTTGTCCTGCTCGACCCAGACAGTTCACCCTCATTCGTCACGTTTCTTGAGCGATACGGCATTCACCTGCCCCCCCTCATTGCCGTCGATCCCACCAAGCGTCTCTTTGCCGGCGAAATGTTAACCTTCCGGGCTTCCGCTACGAATAAACCGCACCCGATGATTCGCTCGGTTAATGCACCGCCTATTTTTTCACTCGCCCGCGTAGTGGAGATGGAACCGGACAGGGCAAAGGGCTTGAGTGCAACGGCTATTCTGGCGACCTCGCCCCAGGGCTGGGCCAGTGCGCAGGAAAACATCCCGCGCACTGGGGTAACGACATTTGAGCAGGACCGGGATGTGCACGGCCCCATTCCTATTGCCGGTGAAATGACCATTCAGACCGGAGAGACGCTTGGACACATTGTGGTGTTCGGCGATGCGGATTTCGCCAATAATACCCTAGTCGAACAAGGCGGCAATAAAGATCTCTTCATCAATGCCATCAATTGGCTGGCTGAAGACCAAGGGCAGATGGCAGCCAGACCGGAGACCCAACAGTCAGGAGTCAATCAACTGTTTCTCTCCTCGGATCAAGTCCAGACCGTTCTGGTCACGAGCACCGTCATCGTCCCGGGATTTTTCTTGCTCATAGGGGTAGGCGTCTTCCTGGGACGGAGGTATCACGGATGACGTGGCAGCGTGTTGGCCTCTATTATCTTCTTGCTGTTGTCCTCGGGGGGTATTACCTCCTTTTTGAATGGCGCCCGGGCGGTCCGGACGCCCCGATCTTTGAACCACGTCCGGTCCAGGAGAGTACTTTTCTGGCACTCAAACGTGACACGATTCACAAACTTTCCATCAAGCGCCAGCAACACCTCTTTGTCTCACAACGCAACGAGGCACAGCCGGGTGAGGTGACCGCGGAGTGGCAGGTGCTTGAACCGACTGGGGCACCGGTTACCTCTGCACTTGTGAGCGGCTTTATTGAAAACCTCACCCCAGATAGAAAGGTCCCCATCGTTCACGAAGCCCCAGAGGACTTGGCTTCGTACGGGCTTGCCCCACCTGCTTCAACGATTATCGTCGAGGGCGAAGGAGAACGCAGCAAGGAAACTATCTTTATTGGAAGCTATAATCCGACACAAACGGCAGTTTATGCCCGGAAAGATGGCTCTCCCGAAGTGGTCCTCTTGGGCTATAATGTGAAATATTATGAAGATCTGATCTTTCAGGCAGCACAGCGTGATACAGAAGAGCGTTCCTAGCCGGTGGCTGCGCAAGAAGAGCCAGATAAACAAGCGCGCTCGTGCAGGACTGCTCAGAGTGCCTGTCCTGTGTCTCTGGTTGGCTATGCTGTCCGGCTGCCAGCCCGAAGCCGTCAGTATCCAGGATGACCTGACGGCGTATATGGACCAGGCCAGCTTATGGGCGGCGACCGAGGCAAAAATTAACAACGCGGTCGCAAGCGCCAGAGAGGACCAATTCGTTCATGACGACTTTGTGCTGGAAACTATACGCCCGGCGATCGGGGTCGCACGGGAGTATGTTGTCGAATTAGAGCGCTATGAACCACAGTCTCCGGCCCTGACACAGGTCCATCAAGGCTATATCGAATCCTGGCGCGCCCATGAGTTTGCTCTGGTGTCGATCGTTGATGCCGTTGAACGACAGGATTATATTCAGCTCTCACGGGCGAATGAGGAACTGCTGGAGGCGCAGCGCTCGGTTTCGGATGTTCTTGCCGCTCTTGCGCGACTGCTGCGTGAAGCCGGTGTGGCTCCAGACACGCCAACCGGACGGCCTCTCGCACCCCCACGTGAGGGATTCAGCATTGACCCTTCTTCCTAAAGATATTCCTTCAGGACGGCAAAATACTGCCTCATCAGAGGACTGCAAAAGACCTGGGCTCCCTCCCCTTCCGCAGTAGTAGAAAAAAACCTGCCGTTGAGCTATTGATCCTTATCCCCCCGCTCCATATGACAGTAGGGAGGAAATTTCACCCAGGGCAGTGGTTCTCGAAAGGAGGCTTGTATTATGAAGCTGAAAGCATATTTTTCCGCCGCGCTCGTATGCGCGGCTGTAGGGAGCTGGGTCACCCCAGCCGCCGCGCAATTCCCTCAACCGGGGGACGTTGTCGATCAGAGCAATATGGCCGAGGCGGCTGATGTCCTCAATCCAACGGCAAACTGGATGATCAACCAAGGCATGAAAATGAAGGTCATTGAGTACCGTAAATACGAATGGCCCAAGGCCTACGCAGAGGCGACAGAAAAATTTGCCGGTCAAGTGAATTTGTCAGAAGATGGTCGGACGATGACCAACTACGTCGCTGGGTGCCCGTTTCCTAACATTGACGTCAACGATCCCCTCGCTGGCGCCAAGGCCATGTGGAACCACGAATACTTTCCCGATTTCACGGACAACGTGGGTTGCCCCTGGATTCTCGAACTGGTGAACTACAAGGGCGAGATGGAGCGCTTTTATGCCTCGCACTTCTGGCGGCGTATGAAGTGGGAAGGTCGGCTGTACATGGACCCGAAGCCGGTCGCGCCGTTTAACCCACAGATTACCTATACCGAGCAATGGGGACCGTTGTACGCTCCGAACGATCTGAAGGGCGCTGGCGTGCTGAACTTCCGGTATACCCCGCTCGAAAATCCGGATGACTCCTATATGTATCTGCCCGAGCTGCGCCGCGTGCGTCGTATCAGCGTGGCGAACCGCTCAGACGCCTTCTGGGGCACGGACATCGATATTGACTCGATTTGGGGCTTCAACGCCAAGCCCGGATACTGGACGTGGCGCGTCTTAGCCGAGAAAGAGACGCTCATGGCCGCCCACTCAGGCCATTATCAGAGTCGAGCCGTATGGGCCGCGGCACCGGACGGTCGAAGCGGTGCGACCGCCTTTCTGTGGTCAGACCAAGTGCAGTGGGAACGCCGGCCCGTATGGGTCGTCGAAGGCATTCCGACTGGGTATAACCAGTACGCCTACTCCAAGCGGGTTATCTACCTCGACAAGGAGTACTTCAACACCTCATGGTCAGAGACGTATGACCAGGGTGGCGAGATCTGGAAAACCTGGACTCAGCTCATGAACATCTCGACGAAGCCCTCAGACAAGTATATTGCCGCGGACTACGACGAGGAACAGGTCTTTACCCACAATGGCCAAGTGATCGATATGCAGATCACCCATAGCTCCAAGTGGGACTGCCCTCCGGGGTATGACGAGTACTACGTGCCGAAGTACGACTGGTACTTCAATACCGCCAAGGAGTGGAACACACCTGAGGCGTTCACCGTGAATTTCCTGATCCAGAGCGCTCGCTAAACGTCACAGTCCCCTGCCCTGCTGTGATGAAAAAAATCCCCCGTACGGGTTGTACGGGGGATTTTTATTTTGCTAAGAGGGATTTTCATTTTGAGGAGGGAAGCTTCGGCAGGGTCAAGGCTTCATACCCTATCGTCCCTTGACTTTTGTCGTAAAAAAATGCAAAGGACGGAAGGCACGAAATCCCGGTTGGGGAATCCTCGTGCAAGTCGTCCACATAAAAGGGAGGTCACCACGCTATGGATACCGATAGGGCCTGCTTGGCCCAGAGATGCACCAGCCTTTTTGCCGCGCTGTTTACCGCTGCCACCCTACTCGGCTTGGCGGGATGTCACGGAGAGCAGCCGACCGCATGGAGCACATCGCTGCTTGTACGGACCGATAAATTTTTTGGCACCGCCCACGTCACGGGTGACACCTTTGTGGTCGTGGGCTACGCCGGCCGCATCTTGCGGAGTGAGGATGCGGGGAACACGTGGGAAGACGTTGAGAGCGGGGCGAACTGGACGCTTAACAACGTCAGCTTCGCAGGTGAGCATGGCTGGGCAGTCGGTCATAATGGAACCGTCATCCACTCCCGGGACGGCGGGAAAACGTGGGCAGCGCAAACCGCCGACACGGACAAGACCATTATGGCGGTCTCCTTTGTTGACCAACTGCACGGCTGGGCGTGTGGTGATGAATCAACCTGGATGTGGACCGACAACGGCGGAGAGACCTGGAACGTCGAGCGTATGGACGTGTCTCAGATCGGCTTGTCCGAGTTCACCAGTCTCGCCGTGCCTGACATCATCTATTACAGCGTGCAGTTTCTGGACAAAAACACCGGCTGGATGGTCGGTGAATACGGCAACGTCCGGTATACCACGGATGGCGGCAAAACCTGGGGAGCGCAGCACGGGAGTCTGCTCGATGAGCTCGTTCAGCAGGGGGGCGTGCGGGACGTCATGGTGATGGGGGCGTTTTTTAAGGTGCACTTTAGCGATCCCAACAATGGGGTGATGGTCGGCGCTGGGGGGGCTATTACGAAAACCAGTGACGGCGGTCAGACCTGGACCTGGGTGGCGCGTGAGGGCAGCAATGCGGATGTTCCGGCGTTGCATCTCTACGATATTGATACGCCGGGCGAGAATGGTCGCCTCGTCCTCGCTGGTATGAATGCGGTCGTGTTGGGGACCACCGACGGCGGAGCCAGTTGGGGCCCGACCGAGACACCGGATGGAGTCTATACCTGGATCAATTCGATTGCGTTTGGAGAAAACGGCAAGGGTGTCCTGGTGGGCGGAAAAGGCACCATCATGACCACCAGCGATGGAGGCAAGAGTTGGAAGCTGGTTGAGCAGGAAGTGGCCGAAGAGGAAGTCGCCGCACATTAGTCCGGCGGCTGAACTGCTGCTCGCAGCAGCATCACGTAGAGTGAAAGATTAGAAAAAAGGAGAGAACCGTGGCTGAAAGGAAGATTCCGACTATTGAAGAGCTCGAAGCGCATTCCAGAGAACGCGCCGCCCTCTATCGTTTGGGAGAAGGCCTGATCCGCAATCGCTTTCTGATCACGATCGGGGTATTGCTTATAACTGGCTTCATGGCCTGGCAGGCGTTATCGATTGAAATGTCTACCAGCTTTAACGACCTGCTGCCATATCGTCATCCCTTCGTCCGCGTACATTTTCGCTTTGCCGATCAATTCGGCGGGGCGAATAACGTCAATGTGATGCTGAAAGTGGATAAGGGCGACGTCTTCGACGTAGGTCTACTCAGAAAAATCTACGAGATGACGCAGGCCATGGACCGCGTCACCGGGGTGAACCATGACCAGATTGAGTCGGTCGGTCACCGGACGACGCGCTATCTCACGGTGTCAGGAGGGACGATTGCCACCCCCCCGGTCATGCGTCGTCCCCCCAAGACAGACCGGGAAGTCGAGGAAATCAAGGAGATTTGCTATAATACCGAAACCATTTACGGCCAGCTGGTCGCCCTGAACGGTCAGGCCCTGCTGCTGAAAGCCAATTTCATTGAGGGCAAGCTCGACTATAAGACCGTCTTTGAAGAGATTCGCCGGACCGTCAAAGAACCCTTCGAGACTGCTGAGGAGACGATCTGGGTGGCCGGCGAGCCCCAGCTCTACGGCTGGATATACTACTACGCGAACGAGGTGTTCTACATCTTCCTCGCCGCGACGGTGGTGTGCTGGATTCTGCTCTACCTCTACTTCCACGATTGGCGCGGGGCATTGCGCCCGACCATCACCGGCATTGTGTCGGCCTTTTGGGGTCTGGGTATTCAGGCCATGATGGGCTTCTCCATGGACCCGCTCGCCTTGGTGATTCCCTTCTTTGTCACGGCCCGGGCCATAAGCCACTCGGTGCAGATGCACGAGCGCTATTACGAGGAATATCGCAAGTGGCAGTGGAATAAGGAGAAGGCGATCGTCGCCGCGTTTGCCGAGTTATTCGTGCCAACCCTGAGCGGTATTATTACCGACTCGTTGGGCATGCTCGTCATCGTGGTTGTGCCGGTGGTCATTCTACAGAAGATCGCCATCTCGGCTTCGATCTGGGTCGCTTCGGTTGCGGTCAGCGAACTGCTCATGAACCCGGTTGTGTACTACTACCTCAAAGCGCCTGAGCCGGAAAAGGTCATGAAACGCGAGGAAGGCTGGTTACAACGTTTTGTTGACCGCTGCTCAGCCTGGATCACCACGCCCAAAAACGCCAGGATGATTGTTATTTTCTGGGTTGCTGCCTTTCTCATCTCTATCACTCAGATTCGACATTTAACGATTGGCGATCCCACTGCGGCTACGCCGCTGTTGCATCTGGAGTCGCCGTATAATCAGTCCCATATCGAGATTCAAAAGTATTTCGGTGGGATTGAACCCCTCATCATTGTGGTTGAGGGACGCGACAAAGAAGTGCTCAAGAACCCCGATTTATTGCGACAGCTCGAAAAATTCCAGCGCCATATGGAACGCGATAAGGACATCGGCTACAGCTTCTCGCTGGCTGACATCATTCAAGCCATTAATATGACTTTCTATGATATGCAGCCACGGTGGGGGTCCATCCCGGCCAGTGCCCGACGGGTGAGTTCGCTCTTCTTTTACTACTTTGCCGGAACGCCGCCCGGTGAGTCGTCGAAATTCCTCGACCCGAGCTATACGGTCTCGCGGGTAACGTTCTACTGCGCCAATCACCAGGGGGATAATATCGCCCGGATTATTCAGGAAGCGCGAAAATTCGTTGCCGACAATCCGTTGCCCAATGCGGACTGGCGTCTGGCCGGTGGTCTGATCGGAGTGACGGCGGCGGCAAACGAAGAGATCTTGAAGAACGATCTGTATATGCACGGCCTGGGCTTTGGGACGATCTTCCTGATCGTGATGTTTACCTACCGTTCTCCCGTCGCCGCACTCGTGATGATGATCGGCCTGTTCCTGGCCGACGGCGTGGTGAACGCGTATATGGGTGTCCGTAATATTGGCATCAACTTGCAGTCTCTGCCGGTGGTGACTGTCGGGGTCGGATTTGGCATTGACTATGCCTTATATATCGTCAGTCGAGCGGTGGAAGAATATGACGGTGATATCAACGACGCGGTCCGGTTAGGGCTCTCGACAGCGGGTAAAGCGGTGGCCTTCACCGCGGCAACCCTGATTACCGCGACGATCCTGTGGGCGTTCTCGAACATCCGTTTCTGCTCGGAAATGGGCCTGCTGCTGGCGTTATGGATGGGCATCAGCTTCTTTGGCGCCTGCACCTTCGTCCCGTCCGCATTGGTGCTCTGGCATCCGAAGTTCTTCGTTCGGGCCGCCAGAGAAGGGATTATCGCCTAAAACCGCTATCCCTTCTTTACTGAAGGCAAAAGAGGCAGCCCCGTGAAGCTGCCTCTTTTTTTGTCTACAGACTATAGTGAAGGCACTGATGAGTATAGGCGAATGGATATGGGCCTGTATCGGGATTGGCCAACTCATACTGATCGCTTCGGGCAGATGCAGCACGCAGCCTCCGCCCGAAGCGATCAGATGGCGCAGTTGCAGAAAGAAAGCCGCCTGCAGATGGCAGTACTCCGCAAGCTCTTAGAAGAGCGGGGTTGAGATAACGCCGAACTGACTCAAGTTACGCTCTACGGGAGTGACGGTCCTCTTATCGTCGGAGCCACTCAAAGAAAATCGCTTATTCGTGGGAATGGACCGGGTGGGACAAGCGCATGGTAACAATAAACCACGCGCGAGTTGTTAATGCTACGTGGGGAACAATCTGGAAAGTAGAGCAGAGTACTTTCTACTGACTCTCCAGATCTTCACCACCCTTTTGCATCGCCCCTTCAGGGTTTGTCAACAGGGACTCACCAAGGGCTTTCGGGTTCGCAGCCAATCCGGGGTCTCGGCTATCCTTATTGGCTTGCTTATACTGGTCAACCAAAGACGGTTTGGGCTCAGCATCCTTGACCTCTTCGATGGGGGGGGCGCCGAGTTCACACCCGCCCAGCACGACAATCGATCCGATTCCACACGCGACGAGCCCGTGCCGCAGCCATTTGCTGTAGTGAGAAAAAATATCCTGCATGGAGCGGTCTATTAAAGAAAGCCGCCGCATTTGTCAAGAGCAGAGACACAGGAAAGTACCGTGGGTGCTGGTACAGTTTCAGACTGAGTGGACCACTTTGCCCGGCAGAATGGTCCAGTTTGGATCCCGGTAATGCACTCACTATCGTATCTTCCCTCCTCGGACCACAGAGCGTTTGAAGGGCTGGGGGCCCGGGCCGCGGGTAGGGGGGGAGCGTCTCCAGGGGCAGGAGGTGACGCGATGTGGCCTGCGCCTCGTGTACCAGTTCAGCCACCCTCCAGATGTGATCGGTCAGCCCGAGTGCCATCGCTGGCGTCACCCCTAAGGTCTCGGGCCCCCGACACCAGTTGTAGCAGGCGATCTGCCGGGCGATGGCCGCACGATGGGGACCGCTCTTCTTGCTCTGGGCGCTGGTCCTCCGCGCACACCGGCGCAGGTGCGTCCGCCCGGTCAGGTTCGCTCGCTCAATGTGGGGGGGCGTGGCTCGGCTGAGATCGGGATTACCCCGCATGTCCGTGTACTCCCCCCGGTACTTGTTGAGTGGTAGGTCATCCACCTCTGCCCCCAACGCCTCGGTGATTGCCGCCTCATACGGAATGTAGGCGTCATACGGAATGTAGGCGTCGGTCACAATCTGTGGCCGGTTCAACACGCGGCCGCGGACATCCGCCACAAAGCGCTGGGCAGCCTCGGCGGTACGCTTCCCCCCGCGATAACTGATAAGCGCTTTACGGGCGGCGTCCAGGGCCCGCCACAGGTAACCGTCCCCGTGCTCGGCGGGGCGGTGGTCTTGGCGGTTCTTCTGCGTCGTGTTGACGAACGACCCTGTTGCGTCGAGCTGGAGGCAGGCGCCCTGAAGGGCAGGCCTCCGTGCGTGAGGGAGGCGGGCGCAGGCTTCGCCGACCGTTGCGGCCAAGCGCCGGCTAGTCGTGCGGTGCACGTCGGGGAGGCGGGCGGTGGCCCGGCGCGAGTTCCCTTCGGTCACCAAAGAGATGCCGCGCACCGGATAGGGAAAGGGGAGGCAATTCACGGTGGCCCTCTTTGCCTGAGCCACGCCTGTGCTCTAGGGGGAGAGAAGGTTGTCTCCGGGTGGCAATAGCCCGGCGTGAGATTCGGCCCCGTGAGAGCGCTCACTGTCACGGGGCTTTTTCGTGTCGACAAACTTCTAAGTGTCTATTTTCATTGAAGTTATGATAGGTGTTCCTGACCGCTTCAGCAACCGCTTGAGGGCGGCAGTCTCTGTCGTCAACCGGATCATATCGTCAAGGAGGGCCTGCACGTCTTTCTGTGCGGGATAGTCCGCTACCTCTTTCGTCGGGACTCATGCCGGCACTATAAAACAGGACTTGGTCATAGTCGCCCTATGGTCTCCTATTCCCAATAAGGGTCATAGCGGAGAGGCGGAAACACCACTGGTACACGTTGCCGATGGCAGTGGTGTAATTATACCCGCACCGTACCGCCTTGGGCAGTTGCAAAACATCAAGAATAGCGCTAGAAGCAGCGTGGGATACTAAGTCATCTTTTGCATGATGAATTGCATGAAGGCTATGGGGAAAGGGGGTGACCTGCCGCAACCAGGGAAACACAGCGTGAGGCAAGGTAAGGAGGATGGCGCCTCAGGAGGATAACTTTTTGTTACAGGAGGGAAGGTTTATGACCAAACACAACAGGAAACAGCGCTCGGGCCTGAGAGGATTGGTGGCCGGGCTAGCCATCGTCGCGGGACTTGTGTGGCTTACGAGTCCCGCGCAAGCGACGATCCGAGTGGGGGACTCAGAGATTCAAGTCGTGTACGAGATGCAGCACGCCTTTCAATTTGACGGCAGCCCCGGCGATAATTTCGAGTGGGTGCAGTGGCGTAACGAGTTGCGGGTGGAGTACGAGTATCAAGATTTGGTGTCAGCCGAGGGCGGGCTGTTCGGTAAGAACATCAAAATCCCGGGCGTGCGACGCGCCGACTTCTCCTTCATGTATCGGGGCCGCTTTGACCCGGTCTATGAGGTGCGCGACAAGTATGACGATATGTACTCCCACCGCATCAAGCAGTTCAAGTCCTTCACCTTTCCCGAGAATGGGTTTCGGGAGATGAACCTGGATGTGGACTTTGGGGATGTGATGGGCCATCGGCTGTCGATGAAGCTGGGTAAACAGCAGATCGTGTGGGGCGAATCGGACCTGTTCCGTTCCATTGACATTGCCAACCCGCTACGGCTGGACCAGAACCAGGCGGTGGGCGAAGCCTTTGAGGACTTTCGGAGTCCAATCTGGGCCATCAAGTTCCTGTATGACATCGGGAACGTTGGGACGTTTCTGTCCAACGTGGGCCTGGAACTCTTCTACACCCCGCGCTGGCGCTCACTCGTGCAGCACCTGGTGTTGGAAGGCGCCTGGGGCGGCTTGCGCTATGACGACCCGAACTATATTGGCGACGTAGAAGATTACTTTGATTCGCCGACCTCACCGGGTGTATTGACCACCAAGGGCGTCCCGTGGGGCCCATACCATGACTACGCTCGGAGTCGTCACCCCTGGTCCGTGTTCCGGGTCGGGCGCAACCTGGCTACTATGGCCCCGGACAGTGGGTGTAATGCCGATGTCCCGTGTACGGACGACGCCGCCGGCCGGAACGGCAACTTCCTGTACCGGATTGGCGGCGGCCGCCACACCCACCATATCCGCGGCACGAAGTGGAAAAACAGCATGGTTGGCGTGCGGATGATGGGAAAGATCTTCGACAATTTCGACTTCACCCTGAACTATATGTTCAAGCGCGTCGATCCATATGCCGTGTTTGACCTGCCGTCCTTCTTTGGCCGAGACCACGATGACGGCCTCGGCAGGGTGGACCAATACGGCCGGCGACTCGGCTCCTTCAGCAACACCCTGCTGGGTTCGGAGGGAGGGTTTTTTACGCATGACCCGACCAACCCGGACAATATGTTACACTTCCGCCGCGCCCTGGATCGGTGTTTCAGAGAGAATAAAGCCACGTTTTTCAGTGGGGTCGATTCGTATGGCTACAGTCAGGACGGCAACCCGGACAACGACAGGACTTCGACCGCGTGTTTCGAGGTGGCCCACTCGTATCCGTGGACGAATGTGTTTGGCTTTACGGTCACCTATAACGACTTTGACTATACCGGCGCAGTGTTCCGCCTGGAGCAGAGTTGGTCCACCAATGAGGGACGCAACTGGGGCGGTTCGAACTACGGCGGCAGGTCTCAGGCGCACTTTGATGCGAAGTTGCAGGCTGCCCGGGAGAACTATCTGGCCGGTCTGGATGACAACCCGGAATACGCCGCAGCGGTTGATCAATATGCGGCCGACCACGGGGTTGACCGTCGTGCCGCGGTTTTCGGCGCGGAGGGCGTTGACCCGCTCATCACCGGCCCGCACAGCGATGGTGAGGGCAATCCCTGCGCACCGGGCGTGAACGTGTGTCCGGGTAAGAAGATTAACGGCTCGCGGATTAAAACCGGCACGTCTGTGTGGCGGAGCATGATCGGCTTTGACCTGATTCAGTCCCTGCAGTCCTTCCCGGGTATGGGCTGGGCGCGCGGCCTGCCGGGCGGCATTGGCGACCAGGCGACCTTCTACACCTTCCAGGCCCTGACCACCTACCAGAACAACAACCGAGCCAGGGGTATCAACGCCTTCACGAATGCGCCGCGAGACCGGCACCATCGGTTTAATCAGTTATACACCTTTGGTCTGTCGGGCTTTTACTTCCGGGGCAAACTGGAGCCGCTGTTCGCGGTCGCCTACTCGGTGAACGCCAAGCAGCCGTTGATTCTGGCCCAGACCTACTGGCACGGCCTGTTCTTCCGCAACCTCGACATCTTCGCCGGCACGGTCATGTATATGGGCGGCCGCAACGATGCTGATGCCACGGGGCTGCATCTGTGGGCGGACCGCGATCTGTTCTGGGTCCGTCTCCAGTACTACCTGCTGTAGTCACACCCGGAGAGGTGTTGCACCTCTCCTACAAACTCGAACGTAAAACGGGAGGCTCCTGAAAAGGGCCTCCCGTTTTACGTTCGGATATATGGCTGACTCATATTTTGACGACAGCCGCTTGACATTCAGGCATTCAAAGTACTATCCATGAGGAATCAATTCTTTTCAAAGGAGGGAAGGCTATGGTCGAACGCAATAGGGGGCGAAGGGCAAGCCTGAGAGGATTGGTGGCCGGGCTAGCCATCGTCGCGGGACTTGTGTGGCTTACGAGTCCCGCGCAAGCGACGATCCGAGTGGGGAAATCGGAGATTCAAGTCGTGTACGAGATGCAGCACGCCTTTCAATTTGACGGCAGCCCCGGCGATAATTTCGAGTGGGTGCAGTGGCGTAATGAGATGCGGGTGGAGTACGAGTATTCGGACCTCGTCACGCCCGAGGGCGGGTTGTTCGATAAGAACATCAAAATCCCGGGCGTGCGACGCGCCGACTTCTCCTTCATGTATCGGGGCCGCTTTGACCCGGTCTATGAAGTGCGCGACAAGTATGACGACATGTATCCCCACCGCATCAAGCAGTTCAAGTCCTTCACCTTTCCCGAGAACGGGTTTCGGGAGATGAACCTGTACGTGGACTTCGGGGATGTGATGGGCCATGGGCTGTCGATGAAGCTGGGTAAACAGCAGATCGTGTGGGGCGAATCGGACCTGTTCCGTTCCATTGACATTGCCAACCCGCTACGGCTGGACCAGAACCAAGCGGTGGGCGAAGCCTTTGAGGACTTTCGGACACCCATCTGGGCCATCAAGTTCCTGTATGACATTGGGAACGTTGGGACGTTTCTGTCCAACGTGGGCCTGGAATTCTTCTACACTCCCCGCTGGCGGCCCATCACCCAACACCTGGTGTTGGAAGGCGGCTGGGGCGGCCTGCGCTACGACGACCCGAGCTTCGTTGGCGATCCGAGTGATTACTTTGATTCGCCGACCTCACCGGGTGTGTTGACCACGAAGGGCGTCCCTTGGGGGCCCTACCATGACTACTCCCGGATTCGCCATCCCTGGTCGTTGTTCCGGGTCGGGCGCAACCAGGCGAGGATGGCAGGTGATTCCGGGTGTAGTGGTTCAGGACCGTGTACGGACGACGCCACGGGTCGCAGTGCAAACTTCCTGTACCGGATTGGCGGCGGGTCGAAAACCCACCACATTCGGGGCACGAAGTGGGACAACAGCATGGTCGGCGTGCGGTTGATGGGGAAGATTTTCGACAATTTCGACTTCACCCTGAACTATATGTACAAACGCACCGATCCAGGCGGTGTGTTCCATTTCGACACCTTCTTTGCCGAATCTCCGCTCGATGCGGATGGCAAACGGACGGTAGGCTTGGACCCCCGCCCGCAATCGGCCGGATACGCAGGGGGTATACCTACGGAGGGTAGATTTGCGGGTAGAGCTGTCGCTCCTGGGACCTTTATCCACGACCCGTCGGACCCGAACAACTCGCTCAACTTCCGTCGCGCCCTGGACCGATGTTTCGAAGATAACATTGCGACCAACTTCGTTGGGGTCGACATGTACGGCTACGCTCAGGATAGCAACCCAAACAATGACCGGAGTGGGACCGCCTGTTTCGACGTGTCCCACTGGTATCCGTGGACAAACGTGTTTGGGTTCACGGTCACGTATAACGACTTCGACTACACCGGTGCGGTGTTCCGTCTGGAGCAGAGTTGGTCCACCAATGAGCCGCGCAACATCGCGCCGGTCGCGAACGGCGGTCGGGACCAAGAGCACTACGATGCGCGCGTAGCCGCGGCGCAAGCCAACGCTATTGCACAGGGCAGGACGGGCTCGCAGATTCCGACCCATCCCTTTACGGACGGCGACGGCAACCCATGCGCCGAGGGACACGGCAGCTTCTGTCCCAGCCCACGCCAGCGTGTTGCGCGAATTAAGACTGGCAGCTCGATCTGGCGGAGCATGATCGGCTTTGACCTGATTCAGTCCATTCAGTCCTTTCCGGGTATGGGCTGGGCGCGCACCCTGCCGGGCGGCATTGGTGACCAGACCACCTTCTACACCTTCCAGGCTCTGACCACCTACCAGAACGATAACCGCGCAACAGGCCTGAGCGCCTTCACCAACGCGCCGCGAGACCGGCACAGTCGGTTTAATCAGTTGTACACCTTTGGCATGTCGGGCTTTTATTTCAGAGGCAAGCTGGAGCCACTGTTTGCGTTCGCCTACTCGGTGAATGCCAAGCAGCCGTTGCTTCTGGCCCAGACCTACTGGCACGGCCTCTACTTCCGCAACCTCGACCTCTTTGCCGGCACAGTCATGTATATGGGCGGCACCAACGACGTCGATGCTACGGGGCTGCACCTGTGGGCGGAGCGCGATCTGTTTTGGATTCGTCTCCAGTACTACCTGCTGTAGGAACAACCGGAGAGGTGAAACATGTATCACCTCTCCTACAAACTCAGTCTCAAAACGGGGGGTCCTTTTCAGTGGCCTCCCGTTTTTGCGTTCAGACACGTTGACATTCCGGCCTTCCTGGCGTTGTATAAGCGCATGAGGGGCGCTCTTCTCACCTGGATACTCTGGACCGGGGTATTGCTCATCCTGCCTGCTCCCGCCGGGGCCGCAGACAGCCCGGCTGCATCAACCGACCACAAGATTATCGAGCGTCTGACCCGCGTGGAAACTCGCCTGGACGAAGGACTGAAAAGACTGGAGGACAGTATCAACCAACTGCGCGAAGACATGCAACTCCAAAACCAGCAACTGCGCGAAGACATGCAACTCCAAAACCAGCAACTGCGCGAAGACATGCAACTCCAAAACCAGCAACTGCGCGAAGACATGCAACTCCAAAACCAGCAACTGCGCGAAGGTATGCAGCAACTCCGCGAGGACCTGAACAACCAGTTGGACCGTCACTTTCAACTCATCCTCGGCGTCCTGGCGGCCTTCACCCTCATGTTCATCAGCATTCTTGGCTTCGCCGTGTGGGACCGTCGTACTATGGTCAGGCCGTTTTCAGATAAAGTGAAAAGTCTGGAAGATGACCTTTCAACCAAGGGGCGTCGCCTGGATGTCATCCTTGACGCTCTTCGGTCCTTGGGGCAGCGCGACGAGAGAGTCGCCGCCATTCTCAAACGCCTGCATCTGCTATAGCTTCGGCAACTGTACCGAGCAAGGAGAAGGGAGGCAGTACGAGAGGGGACCTCCCTTTTTTCTTTGGGTGAAATATGGGAAGATGCCGCCTGCTTGAGTAGGACCAGGACGAATCAAAGGAGGAGCAGAGATATGGCGACAGTTGATGGCGGGACGCTTATTGGGCGGATATTAAAGGAACAGAACGTGAAGTATATGTTTGCCGTGAATGGCGGGCACACCTTCCCCATTCTGGCCAACCTCAGGGATAATGACATCAAACTCATCCACATGCGCCACGAGCAAGCCACCGCCTATGCCGCAGACGGCTATGCCCGTGTCACCGGCAAACCCGGCATCTGTTGTGTCACTGCCGGCTGTGGCCTGACCAACGCGGTGACCGGCCTGTGTGGCGCCGGTCTGACCAACAGCGCGGTCGTCTGTCTCGCGGGTCAGCACCCCACCACCGAGGACTTTATCGGCTCCTTCCAGGAAGCCTACGGTTCGGATGTGGTGAGTTCGTTCTCAAAATTTGCCAAGCGCGTACTCGACTGGTCAACGATTGAAATCGACTTGCGTCAGGCATTTCGTGAAGCCACCTCAGCTCCCCAAGGCGTCTCCCTGCTCGAAATTCCAACCAATATTCTCTACCACCAGGATGACGAATCCAAGCAACGTAAGGGCGCAAAGGTCTATGGTCCGGATGAACTCCGCTTCCAGGGTGACCCGCGCCAGATTGAACGTGCGGTTGAGCTTATTTTTCAGGCGAAAAAGCCGCTCATTGCCGGTGGAGACGGGATTTTCTGGTCCGGTGCCGAGGCGGAACTGAAAGAACTGGCTGAACTCACCAGCACCCCGGTGTACTGTCGTCGTGCCGGTCAGGGCGCGGTCGACGAAGACCACCCGCTCGCTGTTCGGGGCGCGTGGAAAAAGCCGTTTACCGGCCAAGCGGACGTAGTGCTGGCAATTGGCTTCAAATTCTGGAGCGGAGAAAAGTTCGGCCAGCCGCCAACCTGGAGCGATAAAGCCACCTATATCCAGGTCGATGCCACCGCCCAACGGGTTGGCTGGCATGTTCCAGCCGAAGTCGGTATTGTCGGCGACCCCAAGCTGGTACTGCGTCAGATGATCGATACGATCAAAGAGATGCAGCTTGACTTTAGCGCCAAGCGCGAGAGTCCGTGGCTCCAGAACATGGTTGAGGTACGCGAGAATTATAACAAGCTCATCAGCGACCGTGAGCAGCAGCATCACAGCGCAAATCCTATCCACCCGGACCGTCTGGCCAAAGACCTCACCTCTGTTATCGACACAGACGCAACTCTCATCATCGACAGTTTCACGTTGAGTGGCTATACGAGTCAGTGGTTTACTGCCCATGAGCCGGGTCAGATTGTCGACGCCGGGCCACTTGCCCCAGTCGGACACGGCGTGGGTATGGGTATTGGTGTGCAGCTCGGGCGTCCGGGCAAGCAAGTGATTGTTGTCAGCGGTGATGGTGGTCTGGGCATAGGCGGGATGGATATGGAGACCGCAGCCAAATACAACATCCCGATTATTACCCTGCTGTGGAACAATAGTTCGTGGGGACCGACGTTTGAGTCCATGCCCCTGCTCAAAGGCCGCACCGACCCGTTCGATATGATTAAGGACATTCGCTATGACAAGGTGTTTGAGCCCATGGGCGTCTACACCGAGCATGTGGAGCAGCCGGATGAGATTATTCCGGCTCTGGAGCGTGCGCTCTCATCCGGCAAGACCTCGCTAATTAACGTGTTTGGCGATAAGAGCGTCGGTCACCCATCGCTCGGCGGAAACTTATTGGGTTCGACCCAGGTCTAGAGAGAGTAGGTAATCGAAAGAACAAGGGGCAGACGTTATGCCTGCCCCTTGTTCTTGGTCCATAGGGACCTCGCTGTCCACAGAGCAACAGCCCTGCCCACCCTCTTTGCGCATCACGATTTCAATTTCGTCAACCGGAGAAATGCCGCGATTGCGGATATGGCAGTTCCATCCGGCAAACTGTCGCAAATATGTGAATACTTCTCGGACCAGACTTGGTTTTACCGTTCTCTCCCATTCGTTCAGCCCCTCGTCCCCTTCAAAATCTTCATCGTCCCAGGCCTCGGGGGGAATGTCCGCGCTCAGAGAGAAGCGCAGATTGAACGTATGCTCGTCCTTTTCTGCCATAGAGCGCTTTTATGCCACCCCAAGCGCCGCTAGGTCTTCCAGGTAGGTTTCAGCCGGCACCATACCAATTTGGCGTCGTTTCCCACCAATCAGGACAGTAGGCACCGCACTCACGAAATACGTATTCACCGCGTCTTCACATTGCTGACGCACTCTGTCCTGGAGGGCGCTCTCTTCAATATCGTGCAGGAATGCCTTCATATCGAGGCCAACCTGCCGGGCAACCTCAACGCAGGTCTCTTGTTCAATGAGACTCTTGTTCTCAATAAAAAACGCACGAAAGAGTCGGCTGTGAAAGCGAAGGAAGGCGTCTTCTCCCTGACGCTGAGCGGCCGTGCCAGCTTCTAGGCCAGGCATACTCCAGCGTGGAAATTCCGCATGCGGCCACATGGAATATTCCAGGCCATCCGGTTCAGCCAGGGCCGATGCCTTACGCCAGGCCTGCTCCACATAGCTGCCCTTAAACTGAAACGGGGCGGCCTCATAATGCGGACGCAAGGCAAAGGGGTGCCATTTGACACTGACTTGATCACCAAAGCGTGCCTTGATCTTGCGAAGCCGCTCCGCGGCCGGAAAGCACCATGGTCACAGATAGTCCGAGAACTCGATGATTTCAATTGGCGTATCCATACTGCTGCCCCCCATCGTATTGTCTCAGTTCTATCCGAAACGGGCTGCACCGACCAGGGGTCGGTCCAATTCCCTTGCATTTTCTCCAAAACAGCAGTACCACCATAAAAACACCAGACACCGCATCACAGTAAGGAGAACGAGTCATGCGAGTCATTGACGGAGATGCCCATTTTCTTGAACCGCTGGACCTTTTCCAGCGCTATATTGACCCCGCTTATCGCGAGCAGGCGATGAAGGTTGAAATCGACGGGGGCAGCGGAGAGAAAAAATTTCTGGTCGACGAGAAACCCATGCAGATCTTCGATGTCGAAGAATTTCTGAGTGCGGTTGCCGGCTACGGTCAAAAGGAACAAGGTAAGGACCTGAACACCTTCGACCGATACCACTATTATAGCACTGAGTGGTCAGACATGGGGCAGCGGGTGCAATTCCTCAATGATGAACAGATAGCCTGCCAGGTCATCTACCCGACACTCGGCCTGTTCTGGGAGGGCGCGGTCGACGACCCCTATCTGGCCGACGCCCACTGCCGCGCCTATAACACCTGGACATTTGAGGTGTGCCACTCACACAAGGACCGTCTCTACCCCGCGGCGCATATCTCACTCCGTGACCCGCAGTTGGCCGTGCGAGAAATGGAACGCATCGCCAAGCTCGGAGGCCGGACGATCTTTGTGGCGGCCGCGCCCATTGACGGCAAGAGTTTTGGCTTACCGGAGTACGACCCGGTCTGGGCTGCTGCTCAGGACCTCGACCTGAGTATCGGTCTCCACCTCGTCGGCCATAGAAACTACGCTGGCAGCGAGTGGTTCCGGGATCGTGACCCTGGCTTTATGTATCTGACCATGAGCATCATCCAAGACCCGCGTCATGCCGTGACGGCGATGATGTATGATGGGGTGTTTGAGCGCTTTCCCAAGCTGCGGGTCGCAACCATCGAAGCCATGGTTGGCTGGATAGGCGAGTGGCTGGAGCGGGTGGACTATCGCTACAAGTATATGGGCCACACCTCGCAGATGAAACGTCCGGCGAGCGAGTATTTTGCCCGCAATATCTGGGTCAACGGCGACCCGGAGGAAAAGATGTTTCCCCTGATGGTTCAGTTTGCCGGCGACGACCGTTTCTTTATCGGCTCCGATTATCCGCACGCCGAAGGGTTCGTCGATCCGGTCCAGAAGGCGCGAGATGTCCTTTCCTCCCTCCCGACGGAGTCCGTGGATAAGATTCTGGGCACCAACGCGGCGACATTCTACGGTATTTAACAGTCCTGCTATGTTGATAGGAGGCCAGCATAAGACTCTATCTCCATGCTGGCTTCCTCAGCCTTGGAGCAGTTGTACAACTTCGCCGTGCAGCCGTCCGTTTGAGATCACCGCGTCCCCAGTGTAAATCGACGATGTTCCGGCAAAATCGGAGAACCGTCCGCCCGCCTCGGTGATCAGAATCTTGGTTGCCGCCACGTCCCAGGGCTTGATCTCTGGCTCCAGGGCGACCTCGGCCAGTCCCTTTGCCACCAGACTATGCCCTAGCGCATCTCCAAATCCTCGCTGTCGAGCAGTCGCGTCAACCAAGCGTAAAAAGGACTGCCAACACGGGCGAGCTTTCAGATCGTTGAGACCGCCATGAATCAGCATGGCGTCGTGCAGTTGGACTACCTCCGAGACACGTACCTGTTTGCCATTGGCAAATGCGCCCTGCCCCTTTTGGGCGTACAGCAGGTCGTCAAGGGCAGGCGCGTACATCACGCCGGCAGTAACTTCGCCGTCCTCTTCAAGGGCGATAAGCGTGGCAAAAAAGGGAATCCCGCGAATATAATTTTTGGTGCCGTCAATAGGATCGATAATCCATCGGGCGGATGTGTTGCCCGGCTGCTCGCCGAATTCTTCGCCCAGAAAGCCATAGTCCGGGAAGTGGGCCTGGAGTACGTCGATAATGCACGCTTCGCACTCCCGGTCGGCTGTGGTGACTGGTGTGCGGTCAGCCTTGAGCTCAACCCTGAGATTGGTTTTAAAATAGCGCAGGGCAATGTCGCCAGCGGCGTGCGCAGCCTTCACCGCAGCGTGCAGAATGGGGTCCACGCTAGAGTAACCCTCGAATCGCACCGCCGTCGATCTGGAGACTCGTTCCGGTAATATAACTGGCCGCCTCCGAGGCCAGAAAGACAATGCCGTTGGCCATTTCTACGGGCTCACCAATCCGGCCGAGCGGCACATCTTTCCCGCCGTCCTCCAGGGCCTGTTCCAAGGAAATGCCAGTCTTTTCCGCCCGGATGGCCAGCGCGCCTTTGAGGCGGTCGGTGAGGATGCGGCCGGGTAAGACCGTGTTGACCGTGATATTATACTTGCCGACCTCGCGCGACAGCGTCTTTGCCATCCCGATTACGGCCGGACGCACGCCATTCGACAGGATGAGACCGTCAATCGGTTCTTTGACCGACATGGACATGACGCTGACAATACGGCCCCAGCGCTGCTTTTGCATATAGGGCAGCGCTTTGCGAATCAGTCGGACAGTGCTGAGAAAATTCAGCGCAAAGGCCTGTTCCCAGGCGGCATCATCCATGTCTCCGAAACCACCCAACGGCGGGCCGCCGGTATTCGGTACGAGGACGTGAAGCGTACCGAATTTTGCAACAGTCTCATCGACCAGTCGTTCTGTTGCTTCAGCTTGCGCGAGGTCTCCGGCCACGGCGACTACCTCGGCCCCTGTCTCGCTTTGAATCTCGCTTGCAGAGCTTTCCAAGAGTTCCGGATTACGGGCGCAGATGACGACTTTTGCCCCCTCTTTGGCAAACGCCAATGCGGTCGCCTGACCAATACCCTTACTGGCACCGCCAACAATGACAACTTTATCTTTGAGACCGAGATCCATATATCTCTCCCCATTCATTCTGGTCGTGTCTTTCGTGCAGCCTAGAGATATCCCTTTTTCTCATAAAACCCACGGACCGCGGACTCAAAACCTTGCGGATTATCTCCCATGACCGAATGACCAGCCTTAGGTACGAGGGCAAATTCCGAACCGGGAATCAGTTCCTGTAAGTCGCGCGCGCCATCCAGGGAAAAGACATCGCTCTCCCCACCCTTGACCACCAGAGTCGGACATTGGATCTTTTTGACCGCCGCAGACAGTTCTGCTTGCATCTGTTTGACATCAACCTTACGGTGGCCGTCGCTGAAATACGTATCGTATTTCCAGGTCCACTTACCCTGCGGGGTCTCTTTGAGATTATACACCACCGTATATTTGCGTATGACTTCGAGCGGACGCCGTGGATTAAATCGATGAATCACCTCTGCCGCCTGATCCAGGGAGTCAAACTCACGGTAGTTTTTCATAAAATCACGAATATGCTTGACACCTTTGGGCTCCACCCGTGGGCCAACGTCAACCACGACCAGGGCTTCGACTTTGTCAGGATATTTTGCGGTGAAGGCGAGCGAGTTTGCTCCCCCCATCGACATGCCGGTCAGAAAGAAACGCTCCAGACCGAGTGCATCGGTGAAAGCATTCGCGTCCTCAACCATGGTGGCACGTGAATAATCCTTATCAGTAGCCCAGTCCGTATCCCCATGACCGCGCTGATCGAAAGCCATGACGTGAAAATGGTCAGATATGGCTGCGGCAAACAGATCCCAGGTATGACAGGTCTGCCCGACTCCATGGAGCAGGACTAAGGGTGGCTTTTCCGGACTGCCCCAGTCGAGATAGTGAAACCGCAGTCCGTTCGCCTGGACATGGTGATCCCTGAACTGTTTCGCTTCCGGGGTTGATTCTTGAGCCGCCATGTATCGTCCTCCTTTTGCGCGCTTCCCCTGCATTATTGAGGGGCCACAATAGAGGAAAATCTGCTTAGGGGAAAGGTATTAGAGCAGTGACCGCACCACCTCGGGCGTGACTTCTCCGAGGTTGGACAAGACGAGGGCCGCCTGACTAAAGTCATTGTTTTGGGTGTAGGCGTTCGGTACGGCGATGCAGGCAATGCCAGCTCTGGCAGCCGCCGTGACACCACGATAGGTGTCTTCCACGACCACGCACCGCTCTCGGGACAGTCCGAGCTTTTTGACCGCAGCTAAGAAGGCATCTGGCTCAGGTTTCGCCCGTTCATAATCCTGGCGTGCGACCGTGTGATCAAAAAACCGGTCAAGGCTAAACCGCCGCAGGACGAAGTCCAAATGTTCACGGTTGCTATTGGTTGCGACTGTGAGTCCGAAATGCTCGGCCAACTGGGTGAGGGATTCCTGCACAGAGGGCATGAGCGAGGCTTCCGTTTTCAATAACTGAAGAAAAATAGGCGAGCGGAGCGTACGCAAAGTGTCCGGCGCTACCGGCAAATTGTGCCTTTCTACAATATATTCGGGTCCGATTCCCCGGGCGATCCAGTACTCTTCATATTCACGTTGTGTCACGGTGACGCCATACGGCTTGAGCACTTCGCTATACGCGCGGTAGTACAGCCCCTCAGAGTCAATGAGCACCCCGTCCAGATCGAAAATGACGCCGGCGTCTGCCATCCCGCCCTCACTTTCTCCAACACATAATTCATTCGTTGCCTGTTTTGTAGTACACTCTTTGGCCATGAAGGATCAGAATACAGACCCGACCCAGACTCTGAAAGCGGATCAGGACGACCCGTCCGCAGCCTGGGTCGAGATATTTCGAGAGTTGGGCTTTCCGGCCTACCCTGTGCGGGTCAAGGGGGACATGGTCTGTATTATGGCCCCAGCGGCGGATTGCCCGCGTTTACTCGAAGAGACGACCCGCAAGCCGCTGATTAAACACGGCAAGGCCTTAGGCTATCGATTTATTACGCTCGACATCGGGCACTTCGTGAAGTAACGGGAACCTCGTTTACTTCTTATCAAGGTTCGCTCGGGCCTGCTCCCAGTCCTGGCCGTTGAAGCGCGCAATTTCCAACTCTTCCAGATTCACGCCATCCACACAGCGCAGATTCACATCGATCATATCGGGGTGTGAACGCGGAATATAGTACGAGGAGATCCCGCACACGGAGCAAAAATAATGCTTAGCCGTCTTGGTATGAAATTCGTACAGGCTGAGAGCGTCTGAAGAAGACAGCAATCGAAAGCGCTCAGGCTCGACGATCCAGTGCAGAAAGCCTTTCTTGCGGCAGATTGAACAATTACAGTCCAGCACCCGGTCAATCTGACCGGAGACCTCAAACCGGACACGCCCGCAATGACAACCACCCGTGTAGGTCGGCATATTTGCCTCTCATCATCCTCGGAATTCTCTACGGAGGACTCATAATCTTTTCTCTGCATAGCAAGAAACATCAGACCAGAGAAGCCGTCAGGCTCTTGACCCTTTGAGTCCTCAAGCGATATGAGGGAGCAGATCGGGGTGTGGCGCAGTCTGGTAGCGTACTCGCTTGGGGTGCGAGTGGTCGGCCGTTCAAATCGGCTCACCCCGACCACGTTGGCTACGTGAGAAAAGGCGATCACCTGTGTGATCGCCTTTTCTTTTTTCCCGCTTTCTGGTGGAATATCGCTATGGTGATTCTGGTGTCGAACGACGACGGTATCCAGTCAGAAGGTATCCGTTGTCTCGAAGAAAGGCTTGCGGACGTTGGTGAGGTTTATACCGTCGCTCCCGACAAAGAGCAAAGTGCAGTCAGTCATTCTCTGACCCTCCATCGACCCCTACGGATCGAAGAAGTCGCCCCACACCGCTTTGCCGTCAACGGTACCCCAACCGACTGTATTAATATTGCCGTCAAAGGGTTTTTACCCGTTCGTCCCGACCTGATTGTTTCAGGCATCAACAAAGGGCCAAATATGGGAGACGATATTACGTATTCGGGTACGGTTGCCGCTGCACTGGAAGGGGCCCTTTTAGGCATTCCAGCCATTGCCGTTTCGCTGGTAACGTTTACCCCTCCCTACTATTTCCAAGCGGCCGCCGATTTCTCGACCATGCTAGCGGAGGAAATCCAGACCTCGCGGTTTCCAGCGGACAGCCTGCTGAACGTCAACGTGCCGAACCTGCTGCCTGACGAGATCAAAGGCTATCGTTTTACCCGCCAGGGCAAACGACATTACGGCGAGAACATTGACGTCCGCACGGATCCGAGAGGCAGAAAATACTACTGGATCGGCGGTGATGACCTCGGCTTTGACCCCATAGAGGGCTCGGACTGCGTCGCCGTCCACGACGGGTATATTTCAGTCACCCCCCTACGCGCAGACCTCACTCACCAGAGCGCTCTCGAAGTCCTTCAAGACATCCGGCTCCCCTGGCGCTAGGAAACGGATAAGCCGACACGCGATGCAACAGATCTATCTTGACCATAATGCAACGACGCCCATACGGCCAGAAGTCGTCAAGGCCATGTTGCCCTACTTCACAGGGACATTCGGCAATCCGTCAAGCCTGCACTGGGCTGGACGTCAAGCCAAACGGGCGCTGGAAACGGCTCGTGATCGAGTGGCGGCGCTGATTGGAGCCAAATCCTCAGAAATACTGTTTACCAGTGGCGGGACAGAGAGTAATAATCTCGCCGTGCACGGGATGCTCAAGCCTCGGGGAGCCACCTCCTTTCGTATCGTGACCACCCCCATCGAACACTCGTCTGTCCTGGAAACAGTCAAAGCTCTCGGTACCGATGTTGCGTCGGTTGACATTGTAACGCTTGCAGTAAATGGCCAGGGGCGGGTCAGTCCGAGCGATCTTGAAGCCGCCCTGACCCCAGACACTGCCCTCGTGAGCATCGGCCTTGCCAACCACGAGATTGGTACCCTCCAGCCTATCCGGGAGTTAAGCCCTACGATTCGCGAACGCGCTATTCCGCTTCATGTGGATGCGGTCCAGGCGGCGGGAAAAATCCTCGTTGATGTCAACCAGCTCGGCGTCGATATCTTATCCCTGTCCGCGCATAAAATTTATGGCCCCAAAGGGATCGGGGCGCTGTATGTACGGCAGGGGACAGCATTGTCGGCTGTTTTTCGTGGCGGCCCCCAGGAACGGGAAAAACGGGCCGGCACGGAGAATGTGGCGGCTGCCGTCGGCTTTGGCTGCGCGGCTCAACTCTGCGCCCAAGATATTGAATCAACGCACCCGCGTCTGATACATCTCATAGCTCGTCTGTGGGACGGCATACAGCGGCATATCCCGGACGTCGTCCGGCACACGCCAACGCAGGCCTGCTTACCGAACACCCTGAATGTCGGCTTTGCGGGAGCCTCAGGCGAAGGCTTAATGATGGGTCTTGATCTCGCCGGCGTTGCCGTTTCCACCGGCTCCGCGTGTGCGGCAGGGTCAGTTGAGCCGTCTCATGTGCTCTTGGCCGTGGGCTGTGACAAAGCCGGAGCCAGGAGCGCGATTCGGTTTAGTGCAGGCAGAGACACGACGGAAGAAGATATCGAAGCGGTGGTACAGATACTGCCCGGTATTGTGGAACGAGTCCGAAAGGCGGGTCGGAGCGGATGATAGAAACAGCCGTTCAATTCTCTATGACAAACCCTCTCCACAACTATCAAGAGAACCACGGCACCCGCGTCCTTGCAGCGCTGAGTGGCGGGGTGGATAGTGCAGTCGCAACGGCTCTGCTTGTCGAAGCCGGCTATGAGGTTATTGCTATTTCCATGTTGCTCGCCGGCTCGGCCGAGGGCCATGCGGGTAGTTGTTGCTCTATTGATGACTTTCAGGATGCACGCCGCGTCGCCGAACAGCTCGGCATTCCGTATTACGTCCTCAACCTGAAAGAAGCCTTTCAAACGCGCGTCATTGATATTTTCACACAGGAATATCAGCGCGGTCGAACGCCGAATCCCTGTCTGCTGTGCAATCGTGATCTCAAGTTTGACCTGTTATGGCAACGCGCACGCGAACTCGACGCCGCCTATGTGGCTACCGGTCATTATGCCCGGATTGGTTGGGATGAGGCGACCCGGACGGCCCATCTCTTGCGCGGGGCAGATCCGTACAAGGATCAGTCCTACTTCCTGTTTACGCTCAACCAAGCTCAACTCAAACGCACCCTCTTTCCGGTGGGTCATCTGACCAAAGAGCAGGTCCGAGCCAAGGCCCACACGCTGGACTTGCGCGTAGCCGAAAAGCCAGAAAGTCAGGATATTTGTTTTGTCCCGGATGGAAATTATGCTCGCTTTCTCGAACAGCGAATATCCTCCGATCGCGTGATATCAGGGGAAATTGTCGATCAGACGGGGCGGGTTTTAGGTCCGCATGCTGGCATTCATCGCTTTACGATCGGCCAGCGGCGCGGCCTGAGGCTCGGCGGATTGACCCAGCCCCATTATGTCACCCATATTGATCCGGCATCCGGCCGCGTGACCGTTGGCACCCAGGAGCAACTCAAGCGGCACGGCCTTCGGGCCACAGACGTCAATTGGGTGTCGGGTCAGCAACCGGATAAAATCCAGGTTGTGGCCAAAATTCGCTATCGTCAGGAACCCATTGCCGCGACGGTCAGCGCCACCACCGCCACCACCGCAGAGGTCTGGTTTCAGGAGGCTTCTCCGGCAGTCACGCCAGGACAGGCCGTCGTGTTTTATAACGGGGACCTCGTACTGGGCGGTGGCTGGATTGAGGGGTCCCTGCCGTAAAGGACACTCTATTCATGTCGTTTGTCACTTCACTGGACGAGACCTCTTCACCGCACACCTCGCGTCGTGTTGCTATCACCACTCTGGGCTGCAAGGTGAATCAGTATGACGCGGCCACGCTGCAAGAGCGTCTCTCTGCCGCGGGTCACCAGTGTGTTCCTTTTAGCGATATGGCTGAGGTTTATATCGTCAATAGTTGCACGGTCACCAATCAGGCTGATGCCGAGAGTCGTCAGTTGGCGCGCCGGGCGAAGCGGCGCAATCCAAGTGCCCAGGTCATTATGACCGGCTGTTATGCTCAGGTGAGTCCTGAGGCCGTGGCTCATCTGCCCGAAGTGGATTATGTTGTGGGACTCAATCGGCTTGATGATCTGGTCCGCCTGGTCGCTCAGGGGGCCTCCGCCTCTCAGCCACGAGACCAGAAGGTTTTTGTCAGCAAGCTGCGGACCGCCAAGCATGAAGCAGCGCCAGGTATCAAGACATTTGGGGCAGTGACCTTTCAGGGTCAGACTCGAGCGTTTCTCAAAATCCAGGAAGGTTGCGACCTGTTCTGCACGTTTTGTATTGTTCCCATGTCACGTGGCAAAAGCCGTAGTATTGCACTGCGTGTCATCCTGGAGCAGTTCGACCGCCTGGCTGACCAAGGCTTTCAGGAAGTGGTCCTGACCGGTATTCATCTGGGTGGCTATGGCGCAGACCTCAATCCCCAGGTCAACCTGACTTGGCTGCTCGAAGCGCTAGAGGAACGGCGGCCGGTTCCGCGCGTACGTCTGAGTTCACTCGACCCGCATGAAATCAGCCCTGCCTTGATACAACTCCTTACCCACTCCGAGATCCTGTGTCCCCACTTACACATTCCTCTCCAGTGGGGGGAAGATTCCATCCTGGCTCGGATGCGAAGGCGATACGACACCGCTCTTGCCAGAGATGTTCTGACCGAACTGCGGGAGCGTTTACCTCACGCGGCCCTGGGGACGGACCTCATTGTCGGCTTTCCCGGTGAAGGCGAGGCGGAATTTGCTCAGGGCATGGGTTTCCTGGAGGAAAGCCCCTTCACGTATTTCCACGTATTTCCCTATTCAGTCCGGAGCGGGACAACCGCGGCAAAGTTCATAGACCGAGTCCCTCCAGCCGTTATCCAGGAGAGAGCGAGGCAGGTTCGTGTACTTGGCGAACGCAAGAAGGCGGCCTTCATCCGTCAATTTGAGTCTGAGACTTTGCCGGTTCTCTTTGAGCATCAGCGGGACAGAGCCAGCGGACGACTCAAGGGCTATAGCCGCAACTATATCAGAGTCTATGCAGACGGCAGCGATGACGCCATGAACCGAGAGGTTCCGGTAAGCATTACGCGGGTCGATGATGGGCTGCTGTCCGGTACTATTCTTCAGGATGCCGCATGAGGAGAGGACTCGCTCCCTAAAACCTATGTCTGATCCGACCGACATCGCTGCCCTTCAGTCCATCCTTGGATACACATTTACTAATCCAACTCTCCTCGAACTCGCCTTAACACACCGGTCTGCCCAGCTTGAAGAGGGCGAAGATCAAAACGAAAAACTGGAATTCTTAGGCGATGCGGTTCTAGGACTCGTGATGAGCGATCTCCTCTTCCGTCAGTTCCCGCAATACCGTGAAGGAGACTTATCAAAGATGCGCGCCTCGCTGGTCAATGCGGAAGTGCTCGCACTCAAAGCCCAGACCCTCTCTCTCGGAGACTGGCTGCGCATGGGGCGGGGCGAGGAGCGCAGCGGTGGCCGAGGAAAACCCTCTATCCTGGCCGCGGCGTACGAGGCCGTATTGGGCGCCATCTATCTTGATGGTGGCTTCCCTCCCGTCACCCGGCTTGTCGCCAAGCACTTTGCCGCAGACCTGAAAGAGACAGAACGGATGGCCGCGTTTGATAGCAAAACCCGTTTGCAAGAGATCACCCAGAAAATATTTAAACAAACACCATCCTACGAGGTGATCACGGTGAACGGGCCTGACCATGAGAAGCGGTTTGTCAGCCAAGTGTCCATAGCCGGAGAAATATATGGCCGGGGCGAAGGGCGCAGCAAAAAACGCGCGCATCAGGCCGCAGCATCCCAGACCCTCGAACTGCTCAAGCATAAAAATCTCACGTCGCTTAAAGACGTATAAATCGAGGCATGGTCTATTCCTTTCTGCGCCCGCTGTTTTTCGCCCTCGACCCTGAACACGCCCACCACCTGTCAATCAATGCGCTGAAACTGCTCCAGTCGTCTCAGCGGAAACCAACGCCAGCATTCAGCCATCAACGGCTTGCTCAAGACCTCTGGGGCCTCCGCTTCCCCAATCCCGTCGGTCTGGCGGCGGGCTACGACAAAAATGCAGCGGTTCCCCTGGTCTGGTCCAGCTTGGGATTCGGGTTTGCCGAATTAGGCACAATCACGGCCAAAGCCCAGCCGGGTAATCCAAAACCGCGCATTTTTCGTCTTGCTCAAGACAGGGCGCTCATTAACCGCCTGGGTTTTAACAACGATGGCGCGCGCGCCATCGCCCAGCGCCTGCCGTCCCTTTTCTCTCCTCAAGGTTCCCGGCCTATTCCTTTGGGGTTCAACATCGGCAAATCAAAGATCACCCCTCTCAGTGATGCCGTGGCGGACTATCTCGAGAGTTGCGAAAAACTCCTCCCTTTTACCGACTATCTGGTTGTGAATGTCAGCTCTCCCAACACGCCAGAACTCCGCAAACTCCAAGAGACTGAACGATTAGGCCGATTACTCGAAGCCCTCCTTGCCTGTATGCGGCAGTTCGCCGAGACGGAACACGCTTCCCCCAAGCCTCTCTTGGTCAAAATCGCCCCGGATCTCAGCACAACTGCAATTGAAGAAATCGCCCGACTTGCTCTCTCCGTTGGCGTCTCCGGCTTGATTGCAACCAATACCACCGTTGAGCGTTCCAGACTCCGCGCAGGATCACATGAAACAGGCGGCCTGAGTGGCCAACCCCTCGCAGCACGCGCACGCACAGTGCTTCGCACTGCCTACCGCACAGTTGAAGGCAAGCTGCCCATTATTGGTGTGGGCGGGATATTCTCGGCAGAGGAGGCGTACGAGCGAATACGTTCCGGGGCGTCATTGGTCCAGATTTATACCGGGATGATTTATGAAGGCCCTTTCCTCGCCCAGCGGATTGTGCGAGGGCTGACACGAATTATAGAACGAGAAGGACTGCCTCATCTCCGAGATGTAGTCGGCAGCGCCGTCTAACGTGTCCTTGAATGCGCTCCCTCCTGTATATCAACAACCCTCACTCCACATTGCCCGACTCGTCCTCAGCCGTCTGAATGGGCAACCCTGCCGGCAGCTTTGTCCTCTCCCGCCAGATTCCCGAGCGAGTCCATACTGATCTGGCCGAGAAGGACTCCTTGCACCACACTTCGATTTAGTCAACAACGCACGCCTGCGCCAAATCAGAAAACAACGCCCAGCGCTCAATGCTCCGCGGCTCCTCAATAAGACCGCTGGTCAGACCCACGAAGGAGAGAGCCCGAACCGGGTCGGCCCAGGCCATGATGCTGCTGGCACCGGCATGTCCGTAGGTCCGTGGCGAGGCGAGCGAGCCAAAATATGAGGGGAAGATGCCGCTCCCGCGCACCCAATACCCCAGGCCGCGATTCGCCGGGGCAACCGGCCATTGTTTTGCCACGCGTATGGGCTCGATCAGTCGGTCTTCCATATCACCGGTGTGAATCGTGGTTGCCAGCTCAACCAGGGCCGGGCTGAGCAAACGAACGCCGTCAAGCTCGCCCCCGTTGAGCCACATCTGGTAGAAACGAGCCAAATCATGCACGGTGGAATACGAGCCGCCGCCCGGAATCGCCGCGGCCTGCACTTCAGGGGCGTTGAACGCTTCCAGAAACGACATGGGAAACGGCACACCGCCCTCATCGAGCGCTTGGACTGGCACCCGACGTTCTTGCATGTCGGGCCGAACGCCCATGTAGGAGTCGTGCATGCCTAATGGACCGTACAGATCTTCTTCGCACATTTGGGCAAAGCTGCGCTTGCCACCGTCTACCCGGCGAGCGATCTCAGCTAAAATCCACGACCCCGTCATCGCGTGATAGTGGACGGCTTTTCCGGGTTCAAACTCCAGCGGCTGGGCACAGATGCGGGCGATCGTGGCATCCCAGTCTCTCCACTTTGACATCGGCCAGTCCATAGCCATGGTCGGGAATCCGGCCGTGTGTGTCATCACCTGAGAGACGGTGACACTCCGCTTGCCGGCAGCGGCAAACTCTGGGATATAATCCGCGACTTTATCAAACAGCTTGACCTCACCCTGGTCAACTTTCATGAGTAACATCGTGGCGGTAATGGGCTTGGTGGTTGAAAACAAACAGAAGATGTCATCCGTTTGCGCCACCCGCCCCTTGTCCGGTTCTGAATGGCCAAGCGCTCGCGCGGCAGCGATCTTGCCGTGCCGGACGAGCAGAAACGCGCCACCAAACAACCAGCCTTCCTCGATTTTACGTTCCACTACTGAAAAAAAACGCTCGACCCGGGCCGGGTCCAGACCAACTGCTTGGGGTTCAACTGTTTGCATGCTGTATCCTCCGTTTTGGTGAGTTCCAGTGACACTTCCCAGACGCTCTGGCTAGGCCTCTGGTGGCTTTATTGTCATCCCCATGATGTTATAGCCACCGTCAATATGCACGATCTCGCCGGTAATTTTTTCAGCCATTGGACTGCATAAAAACAGCGCCACCTTGCCAGCATCCGTGTTCCGAATTTCCTCTCGCAACGGTGCATATTCGCGCATATGATTCTGCATGATTTCAAAACCGGGGATGCTGGTTCCGGCCTTAGTTGCAGTCGGGCCGGGCGAAAGACCATTCACACGAATACGATGCGGAGCCAAGTCAAAGGCAAGATTCCTGATAATATTGTCAAGCGCCGCTTTGGTAATACTCATGAGCTGGTAGCCGGGAATGACCTTTTCGCCCGCGTAATAGGTCATGGCCAGAATGCATCCGCCGCGGTCCTTCATGAGCGGGAACGCGCCCTTTGCCAGCGTAATCAGCGAATACGCGCTGACGTCCATGGCCAAAGCAAAATCCGCACGCGAGATGTTCACAAAACGCTGCCCAAAAGACGTTGGCGGGGCATAGGCAATGGAGTGAATGAGATAGTCCAGATGCCCGAACTCCTGTTCGACCTGTGAGAAGAGCCGTTCAACCTGTTCGTCTTTGCTCACATCGCACTCAGCAATCAGCGGATTATTCAGTTGGTCCGGGATATCGCCCATCATACGCCGAACGGCCTTGCGCTGAATGGAGAGTGCAATCCGAGCGCCACCATCGTTGAGCATCTTGGCGATGGGCCAGCCTATGGAATTTTCGTCCAGCACACCCGCCACCAGGGCGGTTTTCCCAGAGAAGTCAAGCAAGCTTCCCACATTCTCAGTACGATCAACCATTCTCCCTCCGGTGTTTATTTCCCGGTGAATCGGGGCTTCCGTTTCTCCACAAAAGACTGAATCGCTTCTCTATGGTCCGCCGTATGAAAGCAATGTTTTTCTATCGACAGTGAAGTATCGAGAACCAAGTTTACCGTATCGCGGAGGATTTTATTCACCGAGACCTTGGTCCCACGAATTGCCATACGCGGGCCATTAGCCATTCGGGTCGCAAAGGCCAAGGCTTCTTCCATGAGCTGATCCGCGGGAACGACATGGTTGACGAGCCCAATGCGCTCGGCCTCTTCGGCCTTCACCAAGTCGCCGGTCATGAGAAACTCTTTGGCTTTGGCCGTCCCAATCAGCCAAGGCCAAATAATGGCTCCCCCGTCTCCGGCAACAACACCGACGCGGACATGCGGATCACCGATTTTTGCGTTATCCGCCGCATAAATGACATCGGAGAAAAGTGCCAGGGTGGCGCCTAAACCAGTGGCCGGACCATTGACCGCGGCGATAATCGGCTGTTCCACTTCCAGCATATCGATAATAATTTTGCGTGCCTCGGTGAAGAGATCGTCCAACTGCGCGTCTGTCATATCCTGGAACCACTTGATATCGCCACCCGCACAGAACGCTTGACCTTTGCCTGTCAGCACTACAGCCTCCGTCTCCGCATCCTGGGCAATATCGGCAAAAATCTGAGACAGCTCAGTATGTAACTGGGCGTTAATGGCGTTCAGTGCTTGCGGGCGATTGAATGAGACCATCAACACCTTCCCTTCACGTTCTACGTGGAGACATTCATAACGGCTATAGTCCATTAGAGTTTCCCTCCTTTTCTTCTTGACCAAGGCAGCCTATCATCAGGGCCGCTTATTATCGGTCAGGCAGCATCAACGATCAAGTGATTATGGGAAGGTGTTATGCGGATTTACTTTTGCCGACAGGGCTTGACCTATGTGTGCCGGATTCTTCAGCAGGAACTACCTGAGGATGACATTCTTGATTGTCCACCCTATGCTGTTCCGGAAGCGGCCCAGAACGCGGATGTCTTGATCCCAACGGTCTCACCTATCGGCAGCGATGCGCTACGCTCGCCCCGGTTGAAGCTTGTCCAGCAATACGGCGCGGGTTTGGACTCGGTCGATGTTCCGGCGGCCACCGCTACGGGCGTCTATGTCGCGAATGTGCCAACGGCTGGAACCGGCAATGCTGAATCCGTTGCTGAGCTGGCCCTGTTTTTCATGCTCGGCCTAGCGAGAAAATATCGTCAGGCTCAAGAGAGTATCCAAAACAAAGTCCTGGGTTCGCCAATGGGACAAGCTCTCAAAGGCAAAACAGCAGCCATTATCGGCTATGGTGGAATTGGGCGGGCGCTTGCTCAGCGCTTGTCCGGCTTTGAAATGAATATTCTCGCCGTTTCCCGACGGGGACCAACGCCAGACAAGCTGGACGATGGTCCTCCCATTACCCGCCACGTTACCCAAAGCGAGCTGCACTCTGTCCTGCGAGCAGCCGATTTTGTTATTACCGCCCCACCCCTCAATGACGAAACGCGCAGCCTCATGGGCCAGGCCGAGTTCGCCTGTCTGAAGCCGGAAGCCTTTGTGATCAACGTCGCTCGCGGTCCAGTGTTAGACTACGCGGCCCTGCTTGCCGCCCTGAGGGAAGACCGCATTGCTGGCGCAGGTCTGGACGTGTTCTGGCACGAGCCCTTTGATCCGAACGACGAAATTTTCCAGTACAACGTGCTGGCGACCCCGCACATCGGTGGCGCAACCGACGTCAGCCTCCAGGGCATTGCCAAGCGAGTGGCTGAGAATGTCAACCGGCTGCGCAGAGGTGAGATGCCCTTGAACTGCGTCAACGCAGAGGTGAAGCTGAAGGGGTAGATGAAATCTACAGAGTATTTCCAGCATACGCGTATAGTGAAATATTTTAAGGATACGGATACGGCGCTCTTGGAATTTTCCGACCGCCCGGTTCATGAGACGAAAGAAGGCAACGAGAACATCTATCTTGATCTTGATGCTGATGGGAACCTCGTCAGCATAACGATTGAGCACGCCACACATACCACGACCCTGCCTGAGGTTGTCTTTCAACAATTCGACCACCAGAGCACTCTATAGACTTGGCATTTCTGAGCGAGCTACCCTTACTTAGCCTTCGCGCTTATCGTCTTGCTGTTCCGCAGCAGCCGACGCAGCACGGCATCCAGAGCTTCCTCTGAACAGTCGGCGAGCAGGGCCATAATCTGATGGCGCTTGTCCTTCCCGGAAAAATAATGCGTCGTCACACTCTCGGCACCATCACCTACGATGCGAGCACGGAAAGATGTGATTCCCCGGCTTGAGCGTCGGATACTGAGCCATCCCCTGTTGAGGTCGGTGGCTGGTACTACGCCACATGATTTTTTGACTGTTGTCACCTCTCTCACTCTCGGACTGCTTGTCTTCCACGGTTTCCACCACGACTATTTTGAAATTCCATTTCAACTGCTCTTTGTCGCGTTCCTAGTCGCTCCCCGGCTTCGCACCTACGCTCCCTTCTGGTTCCTCATTGCCTGCTTCAGCGCCACCGCCGTGTGGCTTGACTGGCGGGAAGCGGACAACCATAAATACCTGTTGTTCTACTGGACGGTGGCTGTCTTTCTCGCCTGCGAACTCGGCGGAGAAGAGGGGCACGTTCTGGTCAAAAAGGCCGCTCGTTTCCTGCTGCTCTTCACCATGACCCTTGCCGTGGTGCAGAAATCCCTCTCGCCCAATTATTTGAGTGGCGACTTTTTTCAATTTATCCTGATGATAGATGGACGGTTCAGCGAGTTTACTGCCCTGTTGTGTGGTATTGATCTCGAAGTTCTTGATGTGAATCGCGAACTATACTGGCAAGCCCAAGACCCGGTAAACCTGAACTCTACTTTCCCACCCCTCTTCAGCAATGAGAAATTGGTGTTGCTTGCTCATATTATGACTTGGCTCGACTATCTGACCGAGGTCGCCATAGCCGGGCTTGTCCTGCTTCCAGGGTCAATTCGTTGGTCAACCATCGTGCATGTGTTTTTGATCGGCTTTATCAGTGTCGTCTATGCCGTAGCTCCGGTCATTGGTTTCGGCTGGCTGCTGACTATCTGGGGTTATTGTCTCGCGCCGGACGAATCGGCGCGCTTCGGCTCGATTATGTCGCTCTCTTTCTGCTTTTGTGTTTGTATGAGTTCCCGTGGTTGACCTTGTTGGTGTGAGCCTCCCTCGTTCAGTGAGGGCCTGCCGCTCTACAACCCTTTCCATATAGTACGGGTCATGGTCGCTGCCGAAGACAAATCCTGGGAATATATTCTGGGCCGCATTGACGAGCGGACCGAGAACATCGAAAGACGCCTCACCCGAGTCGAAGCGGAGGTGGCCACGGTTAAAGACACCATGCTCACCAAAGGTACCTTCTTTACTGTCCTCGATATAGTCTCTTCCATCATTGTCGCCTTTCTTATCTACATTGTTTCCAACCTTGGCTAACTTCCGAGGCAGGCATCGCTCTTTCTGGTGGGCCACCTAGAGCAAATTACCATTCTGTTTAGCCGTCCGTCATTCCTGCGAAATCCGGCATCCAGGTCCTCAGCCCGCTGGATGCCGGATCACGTCCGGCATGACGAGAGCGCAAAGGAAAAGCGACAGGCTATCGTAAAACGCTCTAGCCCCATTGCGTCCCAGCGGAACTTTGGGATTCCGAGTCAGGAGTAAGGGAAGCCACCCCGGCCTTTGGGGCCCCTCCGAGACGTGTGAGGCGAATGATATTGCTGGGCGGTCGGTGCAGCGTCCTTCGACTTCGCTGATGCTACGCTCAGGGCAAACGAGGGGAAGCAAGCAGGTCGGATGAGCCTACGAGGCGTATTCCTCAAAATCCTGAGGTTCTCCACCCGGCAATGAAAAAAGCGGAGAGTTTTCTCCTCTCCGCCTCGTATCGGGTTGCTGAATGAACGCTACGACCGCTGCTCGGATGAGATATACGGAGATTGGTGACTCCCGGTGTACACTTGCGTGGGTCGAAAGATACGATTGTTCTTGAGTTGCTCATGCCAGTGGGCCAACCAGCCAGCTACCCGAGCAATGGCAAAGATCGGTGTGAACTGGTCAATCGGGATATCCAGTTTGTCATAGACCACACCGGAGTAAAAATCGACGTTCGAGGCAATCCCTTTTGCCCCGACCCGCTCGCTGATAATCTTCTCAACCTCTTGGGCGACCTTGTACAGCGGATGCTCACCTTTGGCTTCAAACAGCTTGAGAGCCAGACCTTGCAGGGCGTTCGCCCGTGGGTCCTTGACCTTGTATACCCGGTGGCCCATGCCCATGATTTTCTGTTTGGCCGTCAGACGCGCTTCGATAAACGGCCTGGCATTGTCTACGGTTCCGATCTCCTGAAACATCTTGAGCGCCTGCTCATTGGCTCCGCCATGGAGGGGGCCGGTCAGGGCGCCGATGGCCGATGACACCATGGTGTACGGGTCGGCCTCGGTAGACCCGACGACCAAGCCACTGAACGTCGAAGCATTCATCGTATGCTCAGCGTGTAAAATCAGGCACACGTCCATAATACGCGCATCAAGCGGGTCGGGCTCCTCCTCGTTCAGCATCCACAGAAAATTCGCGGCATGAGACAGATCGTCTCGTGGCCGGACCGGTTCGTCACCGTGGCGCATACGCTCAAATGCCGCCACAATGGTCGGCATTTTGGCAATGAGGCGGATGGTTGACCAATAGCGCTGCGTTTCATCCCGGATATCCCGGGCCGGATAAAACATTCCCATAGCGGCCACCGCGGCCTGGAGCATGTCCATGGGATGACCGTTTTCCGGCATGCATTTCATCATATCGAGAATGCGATACTTGACCCGCCGGTGGGTACGCAGATCCTGATCAAAATTCTTGAGTTCGTCACGAGTGGGCAGTTTCCCAAACAGGAGCAGATACGCCACCTCCTCATAGGTACTCTTCTCAGCCAGCTCCTCAATTGAGATGCCACGGTATTCCAGGATGCCCTCCAGACCATTGATGAAGCCGATTTCTGACTCCATAATGGGCACCCCTTCAAGTCCGGGTACCAGTTTTTCCATAATCAGCCTTTCTACACGTTCACCAGTCTTCCACACGCACGCCACGACACGACCTTAGCCCATCTGTTTGTTAAACGATTCGAGATCAAAGTAATCGCGCCAGGCAGAGATCTTGCCATCCGTAATTTCAAAGATGCCCGCCACCGGTAAGGAGATCGTCTTTGGTCCCACGACAAAGGTATCGACCCGCTCGTTCATCACCACGTTCCCCGCTGAGGTGGTATGCTTGATCTCGAATTGCGCACTTTGCGCATTCTTTAAGAACGGCTCGGCAAAAGCGCGGATGGCGGCGTGTCCGACACAGGGCTCCATGGGGATATTGTGATAGAAGCAATCTTCGCTCAGGTAGCCCAACAGTTCATCCACGTTGAGGTTTGACCAGGCGTTACAGAAATCCGTAACCAATTTTTCGTTTTCTGCGCTCATAACAAAACCCTCCTTCAGTATTGGTTGGACGCTGGGACTCCAGTTGCCCCGTTATTCCTATCGGAAATGGGCCATGCATAGCAAGCCTCTATCCGATTCGGTTTTTCAGGTTGTGTTGACGCCTGCGTCCCCCTTCTTTACTCTGCACGGATGGCCGATTTTTATCACCCTTTTGCTCCCATGGCAGATACGCTTCGCGCCCGCCGACCTGAAGTCAGTGAGATTCTCCCCACTCTCTTTGTTGGCGAATATCCCAGCGTTGAAGATGTCCCATGGCTCAGGCAAGCCTTTGGAATCTCTGCTGTTTTAAGTCTCCAGGATGCTGATGATCTCAACCTGAAGGGACTAGATAGCGCCGCCCTCCATAACGCCTACCGCACCAATCAGATGACATTCTTACGAACGCCTGTGGCCGATTATGATTGTGACAGCTTGGCCGAGGCTCTGCCGCAGGCCCTTGAGCTGCTCCAGGCCAGCCTCCAAAGTGGTAACCGAGTGTTCCTCCACTGTAATGCCGGCTGCAATCGTGCCCCGACGGTTGCGATTGCCTATCTGCATGTCCATCGCGCCATGTCGCTCGCAGAAGCACGCGACTTTTTTAAGGCGCGTCGTCCCTGCGGCCCGTATATGAACGTGTTGTATCGTCATTTTGGCCAAGAGGTGGAGAACGAAAGTTAAAAAAAGCTCGCAAAAACACTATCCGCCACCAGCAACCCCTTAGGGGTGAGTCTGACCCTTCCCGCACTCTGGGCCATAAGCCCTTCGCTCATCATGTCGGCCGCGTGCGGAAACTGCTCAAAGAATGACCGCCCAAACCGCCTCGCAAATCCACTCAGGGACATGCCGTCCATCTGTCGGAGATTGAGAAAGAGGAACTCCCCACGCGCCTGCTCTTTGGTCAATTGTTCGACATATTGGTCTGCCCGGCCCGTAGAGAGCGCCATCTCCACATAGGTTTTCGGATTCCGTATATTGCTCCAGCGCGTCCCCCAGCCTGGCATACATGAGAACGAATGCGCTCCGGCCCCCAGCCCGAGATAGGACCCGCCCTGCCAATAGCGCAGATTATGTCGAGACGTGTACCCGGGTCGGGCAAAGTTAGAGACCTCATACCGCTCATAGCCGTGAGCGGCACAGGCCGCCTGGACCTGAGAGTACATGGCGACCTCGGTCTCTTCATCCACCGGTTGTAATACTCCTTTTTGCTTCATTACATAAAATGGGGTGTTCTCCTCATAGGTCAAACCATACAGTGAAATATGTTCCGGTTCACAGCCAAAGATTTGATTGAGGTCGCGCCCAAGCAAGTCCAGCGTCTGATTGGGCACACCGAATATGAGGTCGATATTCAGGTTGAAAAAGTTGGCTGCTCTGGCAAGCTCAATTGCCCGCAGCGCCTCCTCTCCCGTGTGGAGGCGGCCCAGCGTCCGAAGCATAGACAGCTCAAAGGATTGGATACCGAGACTCAGGCGGCTCATCCCGAGCGCTCGATATCCGCAGAGTGTTTCGAGCGAAACCGTAGCCGGGTCGGCTTCAAGAGACATCTCTACGTCAGGAGCCAGCGAACAGTGATCGGAGACGCAAGTGAGAAAACGCGCCAATGATTCTGGCTGAAAGAGTGACGGTGTTCCGCCGCCGAAATAGATCGTTTCAAGCGTTTCGCCCTGCCAGGGTGGAGCCTGCATATAGAAGGCAAACTCTTTACACAGGGCATCTATATAACGCGCCTCAGGCCAGCTTTGTGCAGCGTAGGCATTAAAGTCACAGTAGGGACATTTGCTGAGACAATAGGGAATATGCACGTAGAGGGAAAAGGGCACGGCTCAGCCTACTTCCCATATTTTCTCAGGACGGCAACCACAATGCCGCGTACTTCTACGTCCTCTTCGGGCGCAAGAATCGGCTCCATACTCGGGTTGGCGGGTTGGAGACGAATCAGGCCATCGGCTTGTCGATGGAATTTCTTGACGGTTGCCTCACCACCGACAAGGGCGACAACGGTCTCTCCGTTGTCCGCGCTGGAGCGCGGCTCGACGACAACAAAATCGCCATCGAGAATACCCTCGTCGACCATCGATGCGCCCCGGACACGGAGCGTAAACGCGGTGTGTGGTCGACGGACGAAATCAACAGGCACGGCGAGTCTCCCCTCGGTTTCCAGGGCCTCAATGGGCGAACCAGCCGCAACTTCTCCAAGCAGCGGCAGTTCAATAGCTTCGACTGAACTCTCAGGCGGCGTGAATTCAATGGCACGGCTGCGGTTCCACGTTCTGGTAATCAGACCCTTGCGTTCGAGATTACTCAAATGCTTGTGAACTGTCGCCAGAGAGGAGAGGCCGAAGTGGGCACAGATTTCTTCAAGGGTCGGGGCATAGCCATGCTCTTCAACATACGCCGCCAGATAGTCCCAGATTTCCTTTTGTCTTCGGGTCAGTGTCACGATGCCCTCTTGTCAGTGTTATGCCAGCGAACAGAAGGCGAATCAAGCTGACTGGCGGAGCACGGTCCCTCCTATCGGTGTGTTTCCATTGTCAAAGCAGGGTTTTAGTGATAGGGGCTGCGTGGGATACTGAGCGAAACGAGTCACATGATGAAGTATAGCGTTATTATACTCGTCAACCTGCTTCTTTTTGTACAGCCACTCTCTTCCGTCTTTGCCAAGGGGCCTTTAAAAGAAAGTCTGGAGGAACTTATAGCCGGCGTCCAAAAGGTCATAGAGCAGACGGAACCTGTTTTTCAAGATGACATCTTGCTGCAGTGGGCGAAGCTGACCTTTGGTATACGGCATATGACTTATATTGTGGACACCCGCAATCCAGCAAAGACCCTTGGCGTCGTCACCTTTACCTGTAAAGTGACACAGAGCGATTTTTTTGAGACAAAAGAAGAAGCTGAACAGGCGCCCGTTAAGAATATGATTCCCCGCCTTATCCCGTGTCGGGCAACCTATGAGTGGAAAGCAGACAGGTGGGAGTACACCGGCGGAGCGACCTATATCCGCGGCGGCGACTGGAAGCCCATCCCGACAGATAGACCCGACGCCTTTCCTCAGCTCTACTTCGACCTGATGAAGGCCCCCCCGACCAGCTCGCTGAGTCTCCCCAGTACGCAGGAAGAGGCGGCACAGGAACAATCACTAACGAAAGAGTCCTCGTCGTGATTTCGGGAACCGATGGTCACCAGGCAGATCATTCTTACCCGGCGTCATATGCGTTGCTCTCCACCCTGCGTTGATGGGAACCGTTTGCGGATGATAGGTGCGCTTCCTCATGGCACTGGATGTCACGCCCCCAAGAGCAGGTGTTGATGGCTGACCCGAAAATTCCTTTCCCCTCGTCACACGCTTCATCTCCGCGGGGCGTTCCGCTTCGGGCCGGTGTTGTTGGGGTGGGCTATCTTGGACGCTTTCATGCCCACAAGTATACCAATTTAGAGGGCGTCGATTTGGTTGGCGTTGTCGATACCAATGCCGCACGGGCCGAGGAAGTTGCCCAGGAATGTCAGACCTCAGCCCGGACCGATTATCGCGCGCTATTTGGACACGTAGACTGCGTCAGCATCGCCGTGCCCACCCAACTGCACGGGACAGTCGCCCAGGATTTTCTCATACAGGACATTGACGTCCTGGTTGAAAAACCGCTCACGGCAACCGGCGCCGAAGGCCGGCGCCTCGTTGACCTCGCGTATGAGCATGGCTGTATACTCCAGGTCGGACATTTGGAACGCTTTAATCCTGCGCTCCGTTCGTTGACTGGCATATTAACTGCGCCACGCTTTATTGAGTGTCATCGCGTCGCGCCCTTCATTGAGCGAGGGACAGATGTTGACGTGGTGCGGGATTTGATGATTCACGACTTGGACGTGATTCTCAGCTTGGTCCGCTCGCCGGTTGTCTCACGCGAGGCGTTCGGCGTGCCCGTCCTGACGGACGAGCCGGATATCGCGAATGTCCGCCTGCGCTTTGCTTCAGGCTGTATCGCGAATATTACCGCCAGCCGGGTGGCACTCAAGCGGGAGCGGAAGATGCGCGTTTTCCAGCCCGATACCTATCTTGTTGTGGATTACGGCGCGCATACCATTCGTATCTGCCGTCGGGAACCGGCAGCAAGCGATACTGCTATGCCCAACCTCTCTTTTGAAGAGCGTACGGTAGGGGGTGAAGACGCACTGGAAGAAGAAATCAAAGCGTTTATCCGCTCCGTGCAAGACCGCAGCCCTCCGCTCGTCAGTGGTCGGGATGGCCTCCAAGCCCTGGAAGAGGCCGAACGCATTATTGAACACTTGGAGATTCCCTAGTGCGGATATTGCTCGTTGCTGGGGAAGCTTCGGGTGACGTGCACGGGGCCGATCTTGTCTCAGCCCTGAAGGCGCAGCAACCACAGCTCGACATTTTTGGAGTGGGTGGTCCGGCTCTGCGGTTGGCCGGTATGCAGACCTTAGTCGATTCGGCAGCCATCGCCGGCATGGGCTTATTCGAGGCGGCCGATAAGCTCACTGCCCTGGTGCGGACCTATCGAACACTGACCCATATCCTGCGCACGTGTCCTCCGGATTTGCTGGTGCTGATTGATTTTCCAGAGTTTAATCTGCGACTGGCAAAAGTCGCCAAGCACCTCAATGTCCCTGTTTTTTACTATATCAGCCCTCAGGTCTGGGCCTGGCGGAGGAAGCGTGTCTATACGATTGCCAAGTGGGTGGACCTGCTCGCCGTCGTGTTTCCGTTTGAGCCGGACTTTTATACCGTGCATGGCTGCTCAGTCGAATTTGTGGGTCATCCGCTGGTTGGTCGCGTCCAGCCAACCCGTTCTCGGGACGATACCCTCCGGCGGTATGGCCTCAATCCCATTCGAAAGACGATTGTCCTGCTGCCGGGCAGTCGGACGCAAGAGGTGCGTTATCTGCTCCCGCCGCTGCTTCAAGCAACAACCGTTCTGGGAGATACGTATCAATTTATTCTCGCCGTCGCCGCAACGCTTGACCGCGCCCAAATCGAAACGACCATCCGTGCCCACTCAGCTGCAATTCGGATCGTTCAAGGGGATACCTATAACGTCGCACATGCCGCCGACCTGGCTATCGTGGCTTCTGGTACCGCTACGCTGGAGATGGCGCTCCTCGAACGGCCCATGGTGATTGTGTATCGCCTGGCTCCAGTGACCTACGCCTTGGCCCGTTTGTTTGTGCGCGTCCCCTTCATTGGCATGCCCAATCTCATTGCCGGGCGGCAGGTGGTGCCCGAGTTGATTCAAAGTGCCGCTACGCCCGAGCGGATTGCCACGGAGGCGCAGCGGTTGCTAACCGATGCCCGGGCATATAGCGTTGCCCAAGAAGGGTTACGAGAGGTACGGACTAAGCTCGGAGAACCTGGAGCCGCCAAACGTGCGGCGGACTTGATTTTCAATTTGCTGGCCCAGCGCTCGTTGAGTCTCGCAGAGTTATGACTGTTTATCGGCGTCTGCTGTTGTATTTGCGACCCTACCTCTACCGCGCGTTTCTTCCCGCAGTCGTGTGTATGGTCTTATTCAGCGCCACAAACGGCATGCTGCCCTTTCTGGTCGAGCATGTTTTTGATGATATTTTCGCCGACAAGAATCTCACTGCCCTCAAGACCCTGCCGCTCATTATTATCCTGACCTTCAGTTTGCGGAGCGTGTGTAATTTTGGCCATATTTATCTGATGGAATACGTGGGCCAACGGATCGTTGAAGATTTACGTAATACCCTGAATGCCCATCTCCAATCTCTCTCCCTGTCCTTTTTTCAGCGCCACCCAACGGGCACCCTGATCTCTCGTGTGACGAATGACACCTTGCTCGTCCGCCAAGCGCTCACCCAAGCCACGGCATCAATGATGCGGGATGCGACGACGCTGGTGGTCTTGGTGACGGTGGCGTTTATCAAGGATTGGGTGCTGGCCAGTATCGCCTTCATTGCCTTTCCCGCAACCATCCTGCCGCTCATGCGGATCTATCAGAAGGTCCGTCGTTTGAGTCGAAAAGGCCAAGGCTCCCTCGGGTATTTATCGGCATTATTGCAAGAAACCATCCAGGGGACACGTGTGGTCAAAGCCTTTGGTATGGAAGACTATGAACGACAACGCTTTGCTACCGAAAATCACAGACTGTATAAGCACGCCATTCGAGCCGGACGCCTCAAGGCCTTTGTGCCCTCCATGGTCGAACTCCTAGCCGCCTGTGGTATTGCCGGGGTGGTATGGTATGGCGGGCTAAGCGTCATTGAGGGGGAGCGCACCCAAGGCGAGTTTGTCGCGTTTCTGACGGCCATGTTGCTTATTTATCAACCCTTCAAACACCTCACCCGAACGCAGACCGCAGTACAAAACGGATTGGCTGGGGCAGAACGGTTGTTCGAGGTCTTGGACGAGCAGAGCGATGTCCAAGAACGGACGCAGGCGCGCCGCCTGTCGCGCTTCGGGCAACGGATCCAGTTCCACGACGTCTCCTTTCGCTATCAAGAGGAATGGGTCTTACGGCATGTCGATCTCACCATAGCCGCCGGACAGGTCGTGGCCTTAGTCGGTCCCAGTGGGGGCGGCAAGAGTACCCTGGCCGATTTGATTCCGCGCTTCTACGATGTCAGTGAGGGACAGATCACTATTGACGGCGCCGACCTCCGCGCCCTGACGCTCGCCTCACTGCGCTCCCAGATTGCCGTTGTCACCCAGGCCACTTTTTTGTTTAATGACACCGTGCGTAATAATATTGCCTACGGCCTGCCTCACCGGCCTGAGGAGGAGATTATTGCCGCGGCCAAGGCCGCCCATGCCCACGACTTCATCATGGCGCTGCCGGAGGGATATGCGACCCAGGTCGGCGAGCTTGGGATTCTGCTGTCCGGAGGCCAGCGTCAACGACTCACGATCGCGCGGGCGCTCTTGAAAAACGCCCCCATGTTGATTCTTGATGAGGCCACCTCTTCACTCGATAACGAATCGGAACGCCTGGTCCAAGACGCCATCGAACGCCTGATGGTTGGGCGGACCGTGCTAGTCATTGCCCACCGCTTATCCACCATTCAGCAGGCCGACCGGATTGTTGTCTTAGACAACGGACGTATCCTGGAAGAAGGACCGCATGAAGAACTCTTGGCACGAAACACTCATTACCGACGCCTGTATGAACTCCAGTTTCGCGCCGAGCCACGTTCGGCTGCCTGACGCCTATGCGCGATTCAACTCAGTCTTCTTCCGGGCCTGCCGCGGCTGACCCTGCCCACCAGTCCCACCTCGTCAGCCGGCAGCCACGATTCCCATTCGGAGAAGAGATTAAAATTCGCGTCTGGGCAGGCCTCACCTTTGTCCTCCTCTGGTTGCTCAAGGTGACGACCAGAAAATCTTATATCGGAGCGGATGATTTGTTCGCGCGGTGGAACCGGGGCGAACGGGTCATCATGGCATTCTGGCATAGCCGCATTGTGCTCATGCGCTTTGGCTATCGCGGTCCAAAGGCCTGCGTCATGAATAGTATCCATCGTGACGGAGAAATTATGACCCGCGTGCTCAAACGCTTTGGGATTGCAGCGGTTCGCGGCTCGTCTTCTCGCGGCTGGGTCGGCGGGCTCAAAGGGATGGTCGAGGCATATCGACTCGGCTATGATCTCATCGTTGTTCCGGACGGACCCCGTGGGCCGTATCAGCACGCCAAATCTGGCGTGCTCCAACTCGCCCGTGCCACTGGCGCCCCCGTGTATCCGACCACGTATGGTGCGGCGTGGCATACCAGAATTGGGAGCTGGGACCGTCTCATGATCCCCTTCCCTTTTAGCCGCGTCGTCTACGTGGTGGGGTCACCGATCTCCATTCCAGCAGAGACGACCCCCGCGCAACTGGAACAGAAGCGTCAAGAGCTCGAAGAGAGTTTACGAACCATCACCGAACAGGCGGACACGTATTTCGAGTACTCATGAGCCTCGCTGTCTACAACATTCTTTTGACGGCTCTCATGGTTATCGCTTGTCCTTTGGCGGTTATAGCGCTCATGCTGAGGCCACGCTATCGCATCGGCCTGGAGCAACGGCTCGGACGACTGCCCTCAGACCTTATCCGGCTGACACGGAACACGAAACCGTTCTGGCTGCACGCTCCTTCCGTTGGTGAGATCCTCGCCACTCGGCCCTTCTTATCTGCGCTAAAGGCGCACTTTCCAGACACGCCGCTTGTGGTTTCAGTGCAAACCACAACGGCTTATCACACCGCGACCGAACGGTGTCCTGAAGCAGATGGGGTGTTCTATTTCCCACTCGACTATCCGCTTGTGAGTCAGCGCGTCCTCACGTGTATCGGACCACAGGTATTCTTTTTCACCGAAACAGAAATGTGGCCAAATATGTTAGCGGGCCTCGCACGTCAGCGTATACCGGCCCTCCTGGTGAGCGGCCGCTTCTCCAGACGCGCACAACAGCGCTATGGCCTGCTCTCCCCTGTCTTTCGTCCAGTCTTGCAGAACATCACCGCTTGTTGCATGCAAACACAGGAAGATGCGCAACGTCTTATTGCCGCGGGTGCAGATGCGCAACGTGTTCAGGTAACAGGAAATTTCAAGGTTGACGGAGTGAATGTCAGCGGAGAGGCGGGCAAGGCAATCTTAGCCCAGGCCGGTTTTGGCGACCGTCCGTTACTAATTGGCGCAAGCACCCATGATTCCGAAGAAGCAATACTCCTTCAGGCCGTTCGGGAGCTTCGGAACAGTCTTCCGCACCTGCTATTACTTCTTGCTCCCCGTCATCCAGAACGTTTCTCTCTGGTCGAGGCTGTCTTACAACAACAGGGATGGCGCTATATCAAGCGCAGTGCGTGCTCTGCGCCGGCACCCCCTGACACCGAGGTTTTTCTCTTAGATACACTCGGAGAGCTCGCCGGTTTTTATGCTGCGGCGTCCCTCGTCTTTGTGGGTGGCAGTCTGATCAGAGGTCCTGGCGGGCATAGTATGATTGAACCGGCATTAGCAGGGGTCCCGGTCTGTTTTGGTCCGCATACGCATAATTTTTCGTCGATTGTCGCGGAGTTGGAAAAAGCCCAGGGAGGGACTGAAATTTACGACGCGCACAGTTTGTATGACGCCGCTCTGCCGTTGCTGACCGATGCCGACTTACGACAAAAGACAGGAGCGCTGGCACGCAAAACCATTGAGCAGCAACAAGGGGCGGTTGAGCGCACCTTAAGCGTTGTCCTTCCGCACTGTCCGCCCTGCGCTCCTTCCTACCCATAGTCTGCGTATGGTTTCGCTCCAGAGTCTCGTCCAGAAAATCTGGACTCGTCAGGGTTTCCTCGGCCTATTGGGCTGGCTGGCGGTCGTCCCATTCTCACTCCTGTTCTTATCCGTCGTTCGCGTCCGTAATTTTTTATATGAGAGGGGTGTTCTTTGCACGGAGCAGCTCCCTCTCCATATCATTAGTGTGGGCAATCTCACCGTTGGCGGGACGGGGAAGACGCCCTTTGTTCTCTGGCTCGCCCGTTTGCTGCAGGCGCAGCAGCATAAGGTCGGCATTCTCTCAAGAGGCTATAAGGGGAAGAATACAGGAGTCACAATAGTGGGCACGGACGGTCACGCCCAGGCAACGCCGGAAGGGGTTGGAGACGAAGCCGTGATGCTGGCCAGAACCTTTTCCGGCGTCGTTCTGGCTGCACGCGACCGCGTTCGAGCGGCTCAGCTCGCGCAAAAAACCTATGACGTTGAGGTACTGATTCTGGACGATGGCTTTCAGTATCGACGCTTAGGCCGTAGCCTCGACATCCTGCTGCTTAATGCCCAGCAAAGAGAGACGTGGTTGCTCCCTGCCGGCCCATTCCGCGAACCGTCTACCTCCATACGTCGAGCAGACCTGATCGTTGTGACGAAGGGAGAGACGGTACAGGCTCAGCGAGACTCCGCCGCAGCCCTTCATATACAGGAGAAACCCCTCTTTTTTGCGAACCCACGTCCGGCTGCGCTTGTTCACTCCGTACGTGGAGAGTGGCAAGAGTTGCCCTTATTCTTATTGGCGCATAAGAAGGTTATGACAGTGAGCGGTGTTGCAACTCCAGCTCTATTCCACCGTTTTGTCAGAGAAGCAGAAGCGGAAATTATAGACATGATGGTATTTCCAGACCATCATGTCTATACAGAAAGGGACTGGCAAACGATTACGTCAGTCAGCCGAGCGTGTGATTTCGTGGTGACCACGGAAAAAGATCTGGTCAAGCTTGAGAAGTTTCCATTTGCCACGGATAAGCTCGTTGCTCTCCGTATCGATATAGAGGTCAACGATGTCGAGCGGTTATTAGTGTGTATTGAGTCTCAACTGAAAGGAATAGGAAAGCAAAAAAACGGAGAGTAAAAGCATCATGGCAGCTCCGTTCCTTATTCAAGCCGTTTCCGACCTGTTGGCTGATATTCCTGACGAGGGGAAAACCCTCCTCGATATTAGCTGTAAAGAAGGTGATGTTTTAGCGTCGTTACAACATCGACGTTTCACGCTTCGGGGAACCAACTTTGAAGCCAGCGGTCCGGACAAGAACGGGATTCCCATTGATTACGGCGTGGACCTACGTCACCGGCTGCCCTACGAGGATGCCAGTTTTGATGTAGTTTTGCTGATTGAGGTCATTGAGCACCTGTCCGACCATCAAGCGGCGCTGGGCGAGTTAGCCCGCATTCTCAAACCCGGTGGATCGTTAGTTTTGACCACGCCCAATGTTATGCGCCTGAACTCGCGGGTGCATTTTATGCTCAGCGGATACCACAAGACCAAGCGCCGCTTTATTCCGTTTGAGACTCCCCTCAACCACGCCCATCGGTTTCACAACTATCCGATTGAGCTCCCAATCTTATACTATCTATGCAAGCAAAACGGGCTGCATCTGGAACGCCTGGGTCACAGCAAGGTCAAGCTCTACTCGCGTTTCTTGTTCGTGACGCTGGGCTTACCCGTGATGGCCTATACCTGGTACGCGCTGTGGATACGCGAGAAAAATCCGAACCAGCAACAGGAGAACAGGAAGCTGCTGCGATGGCTGTGTCACCCCCGTCTGCTGATGGAAGACAATTTAGTGTTGCGCCTCCGGAAAGTTGAGACCGCTTAATGGAGCGTCTCCTCATTGCCCAGACCGGTTTTCTTGGAGACGTGGTTTTGACCACTCCGCTCCTCAGCACGCTGCGGCGCGAACTCGACCTCAAGTCGCTGACCGTCCTCACCACCCCCCAGGCACGACTGCTCGTCCAAGACCATCCCGCAGTGGACCAAGTTCTCGTCGATAGCAAGCGTGGAGACAATCGCGGGTTTTTCGGTATGCTGCAACTTGCCCGCCGGCTCCAACGCCAGCAATTTACGCTGACGGTCGCGCCGCATAAATCCTTTCGGACCGCTCTGCTGCTGGCCCTGGCGGGCATTCCGAACCGCATTGGATTTCGCCAAAGCCCCGGTTGGTTCCTCTACCATCAGACCGCCCAGCGGGACACCGACCGCCACGAAGTGGAGCGTATTTTGTGCATTATGCGCGCGTTTGGTCTTGAGCCCGAATCCTGCGACCGTACACCATATGTCACCTATCACCCAGCCATCCAAGCCAACGCCCAGCGATTCCTTGACGACGCCCAGATTGCCGCCTCCGACCCTGTATTTATCGTGTGTCCAGGTTCGGTTTGGTATACTAAACGTTGGACAACGACAGGTTATAGCGCCTTAGTTCGTTCTCTTGCACGTCACTACGGACGCGTCGTGTTGTGTGGTGGCCCAGATGACGTGCCCATAGCGCAGGAGATCGAAGAGCAGGCTCAGGTAGCGGGTCTGCTCAACCTTGCCGGTCAGGCCGACCTGCAAACGTTTATAGCCCTCATTGATCGAGCCCAGGTGGTTATTAGCAATGACAGTGCGCCTATGCACCTTGCCGTTGCGCGGCAGGTTCCGGTTGTGGCGATCTTTTGCGCGACGACGCCAAGCTTAGGGTACGGTCCGTATAGCGACAGTGCGGTGATCGTTGAAAAAACAGATTTGTTTTGTCGCCCCTGTCGCCGGCATGGTGGCCCTTCCTGTCCACGTGGCACTGAAGAGTGTATGCAGCTGATAACGGCCCACGACGTGTTAGACGGTGTCGATAGGCTCCTCAAACGCTCCACGCTTCGGACTGCACAGATAAGCCACCACGGCTAGCAAAGTTACCATGACACTCCAAGAACGCTTTGCCGCACTCAATGCCACAACGTCGGTAAACGCCCAAGAATGGGCCAGACAAAACAAGCGGGCCAAAGCCTGGCATTTCATCTTTCCCCCGCTTGGTACATTCTGTTCCGCTTATCTTGGCAAGGGCGAATGGCGACGCGGGATGACGGGTCTGACACGAGCGCTGTTCGATTCCTACGCTGTGTTTGTCACGTATGCCAAGCTGTGGGAAATTCAAAACGGACTGACAGCCGAGCCTGAACCGCAGAGGAGCCCAGCCCAGCCCTCAGATCAGGCACCCTCGGACGCGATCTCAGGGTAAGCTTGCTGCGCACAGTGTCCGCCCCCGGTACGATGTTCGCCATCTTCCGTTCGCTGAGACCCCCAAACGGATTTACCGAACATACCACCACCGGTAGCTGGTGGCTCAAAGACAGCCACGGGCGGGCACTACTGGCCGCCCTGGAAGACATCAAAGCCGACAGGGTTGACCGTCTCCAGGGAGGGCGAGGCATAATCCAGCGCGTTCCGTTCGACAGGCAGAGCCCGGCTATCGTCCGGCGCTATCAACGTGGAGGCTTGGTTCGCTATTTTGTGCACGATCTGTATTGGGACCGCCCGCCGCGCCCCTTTGCCGAACTTTGCACGACAGTCATGGCCCACGAACGGGGCGTTCCGACGGTTGAGGTCCTGGGCGCTGGGGTTGAGTGGCAGTCCTTTGGATTCTATCGAGGAACCCTCGTCACTCGTGAAGCCCAAGGGTTCCTTAACTGGCGGGAATGGCTGCAAACCAAACCGCCAGTTGAGGAACGGCAGAGCGTGACTAAAAAAATCTTACAGACGATCACCATCATGCATGATGGTGGCATCTCTCATGCGGACCTCAATCTTACGAATATTCTCATTCGGAATGACTCTGCTCAGCATGAGGTGCTCATTATCGACTTCGACCGGGCACGCATCTTTTCCACGCCTCTCTCCTCTTCATATCGCAAACGAAATCTTGCCCGCCTTCGGCGCTCAATCGTGAAACTGGACGCCGAGGGGCAATTGCTTGAGCAAAGAACGACCCTTGAGGTGTGATAGAGGGCTGCACGGCATATTCCGCCGGGATCAGAAGTAACGATCTCGCTTATATATCCGGTCGGCCTTTCGCAGACCCGAACGGGAGGTGCTCACCTGGAGGCGGGAGACGTAAGAACACATTTACTATACCATCCATGGTGTGATGCGATCCACTGTTGCCATCCAACCGGAGCGCATTCTCATCCTTCTCTTCGGGGCACTTGGGGATGTGACCCGAGCGCTGCCCTTACTCACTCGAGTCCGGCGAGGCTATCCACGGGCGCATATTGCCTGGGCGGTGGAACCAGCGGCGGCGCCTTTGCTTGAAGCGCATCCAGCCATCAATGAGGTATTGCTCTATAACCGGCCTCAAGGGCCCCGTCAGTTTTGGCCTTTTCTCCAAACGATTCGGCATAAACATTTTGATCTCATCCTCGATCTGCAACGCCATGCCAAGAGTGGCCTGGTCAGTCTCTGGTCGCGGGCACCGGTACGGCTGGGGTTTCATCGTCGGAACACAAAAGAAGGTAATTGGCTGTGTAGTACACACACGATTGATCCCGTTCCAGACTTTTCGCTCAAACTACGGCAATATCTTCGCTTCGCGGACGCGCTAGGTCTGCCCGATGACGGAGTGGCCTTTGACCTCCGGTTGCGGGAAGAAGAAGAGCGGCATATCGATACCTTACTCGCCGATACGCCGCGTCCGTATGTCACCTTTTTTCTTGGCTCGCGCTGGCCAAGTCGGTTCTGGTTTCCAACAGCAACCGCTCAGGTGGCACGAACCCTCCAGCAGGAGTATGATGTGGGCACTGTGTTGATTGGGGGGCCGGGGGAGGTGGCGTTTGCGAGCCAGGTCAGTGCCGCCTTAGGGGAGGCGAAAGCAACGGATTTGAGCGGGAAAACGAGAGTGCGCGATCTGATCGGTATTTTTTCGCGTACCCGGCTCGGTATCGGACCAGATTCAGGCCCCATGCATATTGCGGCAGCAGTTGGAACGCCGGTGATCTCTCTGTGGGGCGCCACAAGCCCTATCCGCTCAGCCCCATGGGGTTCGGAAGATTTTGTTCTGTGCGGACCGGCGGCGTGTAGTCCGTGTTATACGCGAGACTGCAAAATTCAGCGCGCCTGCATGCAGCGTATCACCCCAGAGCAGGTACTGGAGAAGGCGCGATACGTCCTCGATCGTGTCCAGACGGCCTCAGCACGACCGAGAAGTTAGGGGCAAGCCGGTAGATATGTATGAATCGTCCGAATATCCTTTTCCTCCTCATTGACTGTTTACGGGCCGATGCTGTTGTCGGCGAGGACCGAGGCGCGTGGACGCCAACTCTGGATCGTCTCGTTCGCTCGGGTGTGGCCTGTACGCAGGCCATTGCCTCGGCTTCGTCGACAACGCCCTGCGTGGCCAGCCTGCTGACCGGGACCTACTCTTTCGTGCACGGTATTCGTTCGATTTTCGGCCTGAAACTGAATCCGGCAGTCCTATCCTTGGTCAACGCCTTCCGGGCGCATGGCTACCACACCTGGGCAGAAGTGAGTGGCCCACTCTTTCCTGAGACCGACCTCGGGCGCGGTTTTGACGTCTATCACTGTCGAGAGGGGTCAGCCTACCTGTCCACGAATTGGGGTACAGATTTTCGTCAGCGCTTGCAAAGCCTACCGGTGCAGCGGCCGTGGTTCGGCTTTTTACACTTATGGGAACTGCATCATCGGCGGCATATCCTGCCGGCCTTCCGAGGCCGGACCTACGGCCGCAATCGCTACGAGCGCGCGTTATCGTGTCTGGACGCCGAGTTAGGCAGACTCCTCACCGCACTGCCTGAGAATACGCTGGTCGTGGTTCACGGCGACCACGGCGAGCATGTTGTCAAGACAGACCTCCAATACCGCTGGTATCGTCTCGTACGCGATCTGTCCGGGCGGAAAACGATCAAGCGAGAGGGGCACGAGATGGACGTCTCCGAGGATCTGGTCCGTGTGCCGCTGATCTTTTCGATGTTGGGAGCAGGGACAGATCCCCTCCGCTTGCCAGCGGGCAAACTCGCCCCTCAGCTCGTCCGCCAGATCGACGCCCTGCCAACCCTGCTGGATCTCGCTGGGGCCCCGGTTCCGAGCGGGATTCATGGCGTGAGTATCAAACCGGCACTGCTGGATGATACTCCGCTCGGCCTGGAAGCCTATATCGAAGCGTTTTTGCGCGTTCGTTCAGATCCGCGCGATCAGCGGATCGGTTGGCGTACACAAGAGTGGAAATACATCTATGCCCCCAATAATCTGCGTATTCCCGCAGAGCTGTATAACCTTCCGAACGATCCTTCGGAACGGTATAACTTGGTCAACCAACACCACGATATGGCTGAGCTGTTTCAGCACCGGATTGCGGACATCCGACGCGGCTCGCTTACCGCAACGCCCGAGTTCGTCATGTCAGAGGCGGAAAAGGCCAACCTTGAAAAGCGTCTGACCGATCTCGGCTATATGTAGGGAAGCCCGTCATGGTGCACATTACGAGTTCCGGAAGGACGGCATTGCCCGACATCGTCCATTCACACCTGAATGCTGCGCGAGTTATAGACCTCGTTTCCTCACAGCCGACCCACTGGCGGTGTACCCGTATTCTCAAGCAGGACGTTGGTACGACGGTGACTCTCATGTCCGACTCGATTCGGTCAGTCGTGGTCAAATGCCACCAACTCACGCACTGGCGTCGCCGGGCGGATGCCTTGCTCCACGGCTCCCCGGCTCGCCGGGCGTGGTATGGAGCGCAATTATTACAGACGCATGGCTTTCCCGTTCCGCAGCCCCTGGCCGTTGTGGAGAAACGGAGCGCCGGTCTGGTGCGGGAAAGTGTCTATATCAGCCAAGCCCTGTCGTATCCTCCACTTTCGGACTATTGGCGGGAGTCTGCGCCGCACTGGTCTGTGGCGCAGCGGCGCCTTTTTCTTCGAGAACTGGCGCTCTTCGTGCGGTCTTTTCATGAGACCGGCCTGTATAGCGGAGACCTGAGAGACGCCAACCTGCTCGTGGAAGAATGCCAGGATCCCCCTGGATCAGAGCCGCACGGCCCGCGGTGGCAGTTTTACCTGGTTGATCTTGACCGCCTCAAATACGACCCGAGCCTGACGCTGCGGCGGCGTGTCAAAAATCTGGTCCAACTTGATCGGACGCTAGGCCGTCGCGCGCGGCAGACTGAGCGGCTATTCTTTTTGTATACCTATCTCGGCCCTCCTCTGCCGTCAGCCAAGCAGCGCCGCGCCTTGCTCAAAACCCTGCTGTCCGTGCGTCGCCGGAAAGACCGCGAGTACGCCAAACGAAAACGGCGGCGCGCGGTGTCCGTGGCCAGCGTGCAGACACCCGGCACGAGCCCCACTCTCGATCCATCCCCCGGCATCGTTCCCCGGCGTTCCATCTCGTGCTGTATTATCTGCTTTAATGAGGAGCAAGCTATTCGGCGCTGTCTGGAAAGCGTCAAGTGGTGCGATGAGATCATCATCGTTGACGCATTTTCTACCGATCGCACTGTCGAGATATGCCAAGATTATACCCCCAATATCATCCGGCGTGCGTGGCCGGGCTATGTTGAGCAAAAACGTTTTGCGCTCTCTCAGGCCCGCCATGAGTGGGTACTCAACCTTGATGCGGATGAGGAAGTCAGCCCGCTCCTTCAGGCTGAGATTCAGGCGGTGTTGCAACAGGATGACCCCGTAGTCGACGGATTCTATATACCGCGCCTCGTCCACTATTTAGGGCGGTGGTGGTGGCATGGCTGGTATCCGAGCTATCGGCTCCGGCTCTTTCGGAAACACAAGGTCAGATGGGGAGGGGTCAATCCCCATGAAAAAGCGCTCCTGCACGGCCGCTCCGAGCACCTGAGCGGGAACCTCCATCACTATACCTATACCGATATCAGTGGCCATCTCCGCACGGTGAACAACCTGACAGATATCTCGTCCCGTGAGTTGATACTGCGGAAGCGCCAGAGGTATCTGAGCGACATATTGTTGCGTCCGTTGTGGCGCTTCCTGAGTTTTTATTTTTTCCGAGGCTGTATCAGAGATGGGCTTCCCGGCCTTTTTGTTGCTGCGACCTCGGCATTCTACGTTTTCCTGAAATACGCCAAGCTGTGGGAGCAGGCATCAGATTCTGCGCAGCACTCGTCCCGGAACCCTTCTCATGACACGCCGGTTACGGATCCTGCACGTTGACCCAGAACGGCATTGGGGAGGCGGAGAGACCCAGGTGTTGGGCCTGACCCGCTACCTTCACCGAGCCGGCCATATCTCCCATGTTGCAACTCCGCTGCACGGCATCTTGGCCCAGCACCTCCAACACGAGAACCTCGCCGTTCAGCCTCTCTCGATCCGTAATCATCTTGATGGCCTGGCTGGCTGGCGGCTGCGTCGTCTGGTCCGGAGGGAACGCTACGACCTAGTGCATTTCCATACGGCCAGAGCCCATGCGCTCAGCCTGTGGCTCCATACCCTGCCGGTCCGCCGCCTAGTCACGCGCCGGATGGATTATCCACTCAAGGCCGGATGGTTGAGTCGGTTTCTGTACGGCAGACAGGTTGACATGATCATCGCGATCTCCTCAGGTGTGGCGACCGCGCTGGAAACCGCACATCTTCCCGAGCGGGCTATCCACATCATCCCGAGCGGTATTGACACCAAGCGGTTTCTGCCAACGACCTCTCAACGCATGGCGATTCGACGTCAATACAGACTCGGCGAGGATACCACAGTTATTCTCATGGCCGGCGCGCTGACAAAGCGCAAATCGCCTCACACGCTGATCGAAGCAGCAGCCCAACTCCACTCCCACCGTCAACAGGGTCAGCACGCTGAGCAGACCGGCCAGGCGTTGTCCCTCCGTTACCTCATCTGCGGAGATGGACCACTCCGGCAGGAATTAGAGGCCCGTGTACGGGCGCTGGGCTTGGCTTCCGTGTTTCAGTTTGCCGGATTCTGTCGAGACGTACCCGCGTACCTCGCTGCCGCAGACATCTTTGTCCACACTCCCGTCTGGGAAGGTTTGGGCGTTGCCGTTATTGAAGCGCTGGCCGCGGGTCTCCCAGTAGTGGCAAGCCGGGTTGGCGGTATTCCTGAGCTTATCACCGATGGAGAAACTGGTCTCCTCATACCAACTCAAGATTCCTCAGCCCTGCGTACCGCGCTCCTCCGGTGCGTGTATCGGCCTGACTGGGCAAAGACTTTGGGCGCCCATGGACAAGCCAAGGTCCGTACACATTTTGATATTGAGACAACGGCGCGTGCCAACGAAGCCCTCTATTACGAACTCCTAGCGACAGCGCCGTGAGCGACTGAAAGGATCGCTATGAATCCTCCATCTTCTCGCCGACGCCAATCGTTCGGCAACACCGCTTCCATACTCCCGCGATTCTCACGCGTTCGGGTGCTGGTCATTGGCGACCTCATGCTCGACCGTTACATTTGGGGCCAGGTCAACCGTATCTCCCCTGAGGCACCGGTTCCGGTCGTGCGGGTCACGCGTGAGAGCCTGCACGCCGGAGGAGCTGGGAATGTGGTGACCAATATCCGTGCCTTGGGTGGCAGTGTGACGGTCTGTGGCGTCGTAGGCAAGGATCAGGCCGGCCGACTCCTGCGAACAGCATTGCAGAAACACGGCGCGGGTATCGAGGGGATTATGACCTGCAGTCCGTATGAGACGATTAGCAAAACCCGTATCATTGCCCACAGCCAGCAAGTCGTCCGACTTGATCGTGACCCTACCGACACCCCGAACGCACGCGTACGATCGCGACTGCGGACCTTTATCCAGCGACATATACAGGACTTTGATGTCTGTGTGGTGTCGGACTACGGCAAAGGGCTGATTGTGGCCGATCTGCTCGACCTGTTGGCCACGCTGCGGACACAATTGGACTTTGTCTACGTGATCGATCCGAAACGCCAGAATTTCGTTCATTATCGCGGCGCGAGTCTCATCAAGCCGAATAAAGAAGAGGCAGGACAAGCCACGCAGATCGATATTGTGAACGACGCGGCCTTGCAACAGGCCGGCACCCAGCTTCTCGATCTGTGGGACGCGGAGGCCGTTCTTGTTTCTCGCGGTGAGGAAGGCATGAGCTTATTTCAACCGGGTCGTCGCGCGGCCCATTTCTCAACCACCGCCCGCGAAGTCTTTGACGTCACCGGGGCAGGCGACACCGTCATGGCCGTGTGCGCGCTCGCCCTCGGGGCTGGTGCTGGACTCGAAGCCGCTACCATTCTCGCCAACCACGCGGCTGGCATCGTGGTCGGCAAAGTCGGTACGGCAACCGTCAATCTGGAAGAATTGAAAATAGCAGTAAGGACATCCCCATCATGAAAAGCATGACCGGATTTGGGAACGGGAGTCTTGCCTTCTCAGGCGGACGTGCGACGGTCGATATCCGTACGGTCAACCACCGTTTTCTCGAAGTCAAACCCCACCTGCCCCGCGGCTTTCTCGCACTTGAGGACGAACTGCGGGCAATGGTTGCCACGCAGGTAAAGCGTGGGCGGGTTGAAGTCTTCCTCACTCTCTCAGGGCAAACAGCGCGTTCGTATGAAGTTGTTCCCAATATTGAGCTTGCGCGAGCGTATATAAAAGCTGCCAAGCAACTCAAGGGTCCGCTTGATCTCGGTGGAGACCTGACCCTCCATTTTTTTCTGTCCCGACCAGAAGTGTTCCGGGTCGCTGAAGCGCACCAGCCCTCCAGTACCGAAATTGAGGCGTCAAAGAAAGCGCTGCAACGTGCGCTCAACGCGCTGGAGCGACACCGCCGGCGCGAAGGGAAATTTCTGCAACGCGATCTCCGCGGGCGAATTGCGACCCTCGAAAAAATACGGCGGAGTGTTGGGCGGCGCAGCACACACACTCAACAGGCCACGCGCCAGAAATTGACAGCCAAGGTCACCGCGCTTTTACCCCATCTCGACTCTGATCGTCATCGCGTTCTGCAGGATGTGGCGAGCCTGGCCCAAAAGAGTGATATCACCGAGGAATGCGTCCGCCTCCAAAGCCACCTCGGTGCATTCTCTGATCTCCTCCGACTGGCCGAGCCCGTTGGAAAACGGATGGACTTTCTCCTGCAAGAGATGCAACGGGAGATCAACACGATCGGCGCAAAGGCAGATGATACGTCTATCCGCCATCTCGTCGTCCAGGCCAAGGAAGAGGTGGAAAAAATTCGCGAACAAGTGCAGAATATAGAATAACGTATGCTGGATGACGCGGATCAATGCCTGAGCTTCTCTCGGCGAGGGATTCTTCTGATCTTGTCAGCCCCCTCTGGGGCTGGGAAAACCACCCTGGCGCATGAACTGATTGCGAGAGCGCCTGACCTTGCCTGGTCGATTTCACACACCACTCGACCTCGCCGGGCGGGGGAGGTCGATGGTCAAGACTATCACTTTGTGAGTGAGGAGACTTTTCTTTCGCTTCGGGATCGGGGGGCCTTTGCCGAATGGGCTCAGGTCCACAGCGCATACTATGGTACGACGCGCACGACTATTGAGAATACGCTCAACACGGGTCAGGACCTCCTATTGGACGTTGATGTCCAGGGGGCTGAACAGCTCAAGCTGTGTTATCCGGAGGCCGTGCTCGTCTTTATCCTGCCGCCTTCGTGGCAAAAACTGGAAGATCGTCTCCGCGCGCGGGGAACTGACGAGGAAGAGGCCATTGCGCAACGCATTCGGCGTGCGCAGGAAGAGACCCGGGAGTTAGTCCGCTATGACTATTGCGTCATTAACGATCAGCTCGAGTCCAGCGTCGCAGCGTTACACGCTATTCTCTGTTCAGAAAGAATCCGCGTCTCACGCCTTGATCTCTCTTCCCTGGATATCGCTCCCGCTCACGCAACGTGTGACGCACCGCCCATAGGGACCGAATGAACCAGCACCGCGACTTGGATAAAATTATTATGAAAGTCCAGGCCTATCATCCTGAGGCGAAGGTCGGCCTGATCACGGATGCGTACACGTTTTCGGAACGTATGCATCAGGGTCAGAAGCGCCACTCTGGCGAGCCCTACTTCATCCATCCGGTGGGGGTGGCTGAAATCATTACCGATATGAAGCTCGATGTGCCGAGTGTCGTCACCAGCCTGCTGCACGATACGGTGGAGGATACTTTAACCACTCTCGATCAGATCGAACGGCATTTTGGCAATGAGATCGCCGCCCTGGTCGATGGGATGACAAAGATCAGCAAAATTCACTTTACCACTCGTGAAGAGCGTCAGGCCGAAAATTTCCGGAAAATGATCTTTGCCATGGCTCAGGATATCCGTGTGATTCTGGTGAAGCTCGCCGACCGCACGCATAATATGCGAACGCTCTCCTATCTGAGTGAGGATAAACAGCGTGAGATTTCGTCGGAGACGCTCGAAATTTATTCCCCGCTCGCCCATCGTCTGGGTATCTATTGGATGAAGAGCGAACTCGAGGATAACGCGCTCCGTTATCTACATCCAAAGGTCTACTCCGAGCTGAAGCGAAGTATTATCAAGAAGAAGAGCGAGCGGAAGCAATACATTACCGAAGTTATTGACATCCTCAAAAAGACGTTGACCGAGGCCGACATTGCCGCCCAAGTCTCCGGGCGTCCGAAACACTTCTATTCGATCTATCAAAAAATGCGGTCTCAGAATCTGGTCTTCAGTCAGGTTTATGACTTAGTCGGCTTCCGCATTGTCGTACAATCCATGCGCGAATGTTATCAAGCGTTAGGCGTAGTCCATAGTCACTGGCGTCCTGTTCCCGGTCGCTTTAAGGATTATATTGCCCTGCCCAAAGCGAATATGTATCAGTCGCTCCATACCACCGTCATTGGACCGCACGGGGAACGGATGGAGGTTCAGATTCGGACGCGCGAGATGCACCGAGTTGCAGAGGAAGGGATAGCCGCCCACTGGACCTATAAAGATGGCCAAGGACAAGAGGAAGCGCAGCGTTTCGCTTGGTTACGCCAACTGGTTGAATTGCAACAGCACGTCCAGGACCCTCAAGAATTTCTTCATACCATCAAAGAAGATCTCTTTACTGAAGAAGTGTACGCCCTCACCCCGCAAGGCGATCTCAACAGTTTCCCGCGTGGCGCATCAGTGATCGATTTTGCCTACCGCATTCATTCAGAAGTCGGCAATCAGTGCACCGGCGCCCGGGTGAACGGACGCCAAGTCCCGTTGCGCTATCAACTCCAAAACGGCGATGTCGTCGAAATCATCACAACCAAAAACCAATCGCCCAGCAAGGATTGGCTGAAAATTGTCAAAACCCCCAAGGCCAAAGCCCGGATTCGACACTGGCTCAAAGAAGAACAGCGAGAACGCAGCATTGCCCTGGGGCAAGAGTTCCTTGAGCGGGAGTTAGCCCGCAGTCACACCTCGCTGACCACAGTGCGCAAACAGCACAGGGTCAAGCCAGCGCTAGAGGCGCTTGGATTCAGCGATGAAGAAACACTTTTTGCGGCCATGGGGTATGGACAAGTGACGGCAGGGCAGGTGATAGGCCATCTCCTTCCCCCATCCACCGAGCCGCCCGGTCAGACGGCAGACGCAATCGAGCTTGAAAAAATTCGCCAAAAACCTCCAGCGGAGGATTCAAGTGGCGTGAAGGTTGGTGGGGTCGGGAATGTCCTGATTCGATTTGGGCATTGTTGCAACCCTCTGCCTAGGGAACGCATTGTGGGCGTTATCACGCGCGGCAGAGGAGTCACCGTTCATACAATTGCCTGTCAGCGCCTGCTGGAGAGTGACCCCCAACGACATATTGTCCTGAGTTGGGACCCCACCACAGATTATGCGCGGCTGGTAAAAATCGAAGTCCTGTCCGAAGACCGGCCCGGCCTCCTGACCAATATGAGTAAAGCGATCAGCACAGTTGGCCTCAATATCTCCAGTGCTGATGTCCGGACCCTTTCGGATAAACGCGCCCTCAATGTATTTGAAGTTCTCATCCCGAGCGTCGACGATCTTCAGCGCGTTATGCGCAATTTGGAGCGGGTGAGAGGTGTGGTCAACGTATCACGCGTGAAGCCCTAAGGTCGCGTTCCGCCTAGCCGCTTCCCCTTGGGGAGCTGCGTAAAAAAAGAGAGTCCGCGGGCTTATCAGCTAGAGAGGCAAAGAGGGAAGAAGTGCGCCGGCTTTTACGCCGCCTTCACAATTCTCCCAGAACGGATACAGCGCGTGCAGACGCGCAGACGCTTCACCGAACCCTCGACTTTTGCCTTCACTCGTTGCAGGTTGGGTAACCAGCGGCGTTTCGTCTTGTTATGGGCGTGACTCACATTATTGCCCACCGCGGGGCCTTTCCCACAAATTTCGCATCTCTGGGCCACAGTACTCCTCCTGGAAGCACCTGTGTGTACCACAGGCGTGACACTCGCGCAACACAGGGAAGCCGGGCTTCTATTCCTGATGGGCTGCGAGGATACGTTCAATCAGATTCGTAGTTGAAAAGCCGTCCTGATAACGTACGACAATGACCCGCCCCCCAGTGTGTTCAACGACCTCTTTTCCCACAACAGCCTCAGGCTTCCAATCTCCTCCTTTGACGAGGATATCGGGTTGAAGGGTACGAATCAATGCGAGCGGCGTATCTTCTTCAAACGTGGTCACATAGTCAACGACTTCAAGAGCCGCAAGGAGGAGCAAACGACTTGTTTGATCCAGAATCGGCCGTTTGTCTCCTTTCAGTCGCTTGACTGAGGCGTCGGTATTAATACCAACCACAAGGATGTCGCCAAATGTCTTTGCCTGAGCCAGCGTAGAGACATGGCCGACATGTATCAGGTCAAAACAGCCGTTGGTAAAGACGATGCGTTTACCCTGACGGCGAATTCGAGCCAACTGCCCTACCAGCAGTTCTTCAGAAAAAATCTTTTGCATAGCCTGTCTCGATAAGACTATCCGATAGCAAACGGTCACAGCCTTGTCTCAAAACGTGCTCTTTCCAGCCGAAGTAATGCCAATCAAAGACAGGGAAAAACGAAACTCAACCTCGTCAGGATTGACCTTCTCAACAACCCCGAAATCAAACGTCCAACACTTCTGCGGAGAAAAGACGCGAAAGAAATAGCTGGAACTGATAAACGCTTGAGCGTTCAGATCATAGCGGGTGAAATAGGCGGCCGTCAGATATTCATTCAATCGGAGAACAAGCCGAGAATTGAACTCTTTCAGTAACCGGTCGGCAATGGTCCGATATGAAACCCCAAGGCTCGTCCGTCGCTGGAGATGATGCAGCAGCGGACCCGTCTCGGGGAGCGGACGGGGGTCGTGGAGGGACCCCCTGATGCGGGCAGCAATCATATCCCCTTGATCGACATCATACGTCGTGTCCGCAGCGATGGTAAAAAATGAGAAGGGACGAATATGGGCGCTGATATCCATGTCAGAAAAATGCTGGCCCGTCTCACTCAGGCCAAATCGCTCGCCCGATTCTCGCAGCCGTCGGCTCGGATCATAGGCATGGGTCATCGATAAACGAATCAGCTCCCGGACACGTGCCCGCCGATTGGAAGCGCCGGGGAGCGGGTCAAATTTTCCAAGGAGTCGGTTTGAAACACCATACGCAAAGAGGCTGCGGCGGTTAATCCGGTCAAGCGCATCATAGAGCGGCAGGTCATCTTGACCAACCCGAGGGACATAGGAAAACGAGACATGCGGCTCGATAACGTGCTGGAGTTTGCTCACTCGCCCCCAACCGACATCGAAAACCCGCGAGAGGCGGGTTCCCATCTCAGCCTGAAGCTGGACCAACTCTCTGGTCTGAGTACTTTTCGGGCGTCCAGAACCAGGCGCGGTGGGTCGTCCACGAGCGCGGGAACTCATATGGTAGACCGTCTCCCGCCCCATCGCCTTCACTGAGCCATAGAACGACCGGCCTAAGGAGAAGGGGATTGATAGCCAGGGAGCAAGATCAAAGCGTTGGCCATAGTAGCCGCGATTCCGAAAGAAATGGCTACCCTGTATGGTCACCCCCGTTTCAATGCGGTCGTTCCAGAAGCGGCGCCGACCCTGAAAATGGATATGCGGCAGGACCTGAAAGGCATCATCCTGATCGTTCCGCAAATCTTGATAATAACGAGCTTCGGAACGGACCTGAGCATTCGTCCAGGTTTTCACTCCACCGACGCGGGAGTTTGTAAATCGCCGGGAGCGGAGCTGACTGTCTTCGAGTCCAGGGTGGAATGAGATATTCAACTCCCGCAAAAAGAAGTCATCACTGACAAAAAAGAGATCACTATACAGATCCACGTCATAGGGTAAACGTTGCCTATGCGCTCCCACGACACTCCAGCGATCAACAGGTGAAGTCGTCGATGCGGGCCCGCGAATCTGTTCATTAAAATAGGAGGCGGAAAACTCGCCCTCTACTCGCTCACTCGGTGTATAGCGATATTCTCCCAAGAGCCCCACCCGAGAAGAGGTTTCAATATCCGCCGTGAGGGTGAGATCCTGACTCTTACTAATGGCCCAATAAAAAGGCTGTTCCCACTGGAAGCCACGCTTGCTCGAAAAGCTGTACCGGGGCGCAAGCAAACCACTTTGCCGTTCTTTGCGGACAGGAATCACCCCATAGGGGATATACAAGAGCGGAATGTCTCGGACCCGAAAGAGTCCTCCACGCAGTTTTCCCGTTCCACCAAGCGTGACGTCAAATTCGTTGGCATCCAGACTCCAGTCCGCCTCTTCCATGTTCTCACACTCGCATGTTGTCACTGCTCCGTCTTCAAGATGGTAGGTCTGACCATATGACTTCTGGAGTTTCTTTCCAGTGATCGTATACTGATTACGAGGAATATGAATTATGCCGTTTTCAATTTCACCTGTTTCATCCGTCAGCTCCAGGCGCAACGCCTCGGCCTGAATATTCCCTTGAGGGTCTCGCAGCACAACATTGCCGCGGGCCTTGAGTTCATTCCTGGTCCGGCTCACGCTTACCGTATCTGCGGTGAGCGTCGTTTGCCCCTTGGTGACAACCACGTCTCCTCGTGCCGACACCGTCTCTCCGTCCTCTTCATAGCTCAGGGCGTCGGCATTGACCTCTACGGGTTCTTGCGCGGAGGCGACGGCTACCTGGATGAGCGAGGCAAGAGCGAGCAAGAGAAGAGCACAGAACATTCTTTGCATCAGTATGTGTATTCTTTCAGGCCAGCGGCAGCGGGGGCTGGGAGGTCGTGGGGATGACGCTGGCTTTGGGAAAAAGCGGCAGTACTTCGCCAACCAGGAACAACGAGCCACACACCACAATGGCATCTTGCGGGCTGGCTTGATGCAGTAGTTGGCGACAGGCTTCCACCGCTCCCTCAACGACTCGCCCAGAATGGTTGGAAGAAAAAGCCCTGTGTACACTATAGGGATCTTCGGCCCGTGGCTGCCTGACCGCTGTTACAACGACCTCGGTAGCGACCTGCTCCAAGGTAGCGACCATGGGCCGCCAGTCCTTATCCCGCATGACCCCAAAAAGAAAAATGAGACACCGGTTCGGGACGAGAGCGGGGAGTTCGGCAAGCAGGGTTTGGAGGGCCTGGATATTATGCGCCCCGTCAAGAATGACAAGAGGTTGTGTTGACACAATGTCCAACCTCCCCGGCCAGTGTACCAACTGTAATCCGGTACCAACGTGAGCAGCCGTGACAGGGAAAAGGTCCTGGAGATATTCCAGACTCGCCAAAGCAACCGCGGCGTTACGCATCTGGAATTTTCCGTTCAGAGAAAGCTGAAGGTCTTCATACTGATACTGCTTTCCGCTGTAGCAGTACCGGCCGGAAGCGTCTTTCTCAAGAGTAAAATCCTGTCCATACGACAGAATCGTACTTCCTTGATCTCGAGCCCTCCGATATAAAACGTCACGGCTCTCCTGGTCGAGCTTCCCGAGCACGACCGGTATCGCGGGCTTAATGATCCCACCCTTTTCCCGCGCAATATCAGCCAGAGTTGACCCCAGATATTGCTGGTGGTCGAGTCCGATACTGGTAATGATGGACACTAGGGGAGTGAGGACATTGGTGGCGTCTAGTCTTCCACCTAAACCGACCTCCACAATGGCAATATCCACACGGGCTTGGGCAAAGATATGAAAAGCCAACACCGTCATCATTTCGAACGGAGTCAGCCGAATCTCCGCCGGCTCGATACAGGACTTGATTGCCGCCACCGTATCCACCACCTCTTGTGGAGAGACCCACCGCACGCCAATCCGAATCCGCTCACAAAAGTCGATCAGATGTGGGGATGTAAACAAGCCCACCTGATATCCCGCGGCGCTAAGGATGGCGTGCAGTATGGCCGCGGTAGAGCCTTTCCCATTAGTGCCGGCTACGTGAACGCTGGGGAACTGGCGCTGCGGGTCATCACACAAACGGAGCGCGAGCGTAGTCCGCTCAAGCTTGAGGTCCATACGCTCGACTTCAAGCCCATACAACCACGCCAATGTATCTGAGTAGTCAGGCATCCTGTCTTTCTGAATAGCAGCTTACAGGATGGTGCGTTATGGGGGAGAGCGAGGCGTTTTTGGAGTTAAATCAGCAGTGGGGGCAGGCTTGCATAAGAGACCGAGTAATTGGCTTAACATCCCACGCAAATCCTTGCGCTCAACAACAAGGTCTACCATACCATGTTCCAATAAAAATTCCGCCCGTTGAAAACCTGGGGGAAGCTTTTCCCGGATGGTCTGTTCAATAACGCGCTGTCCGGCAAAGCCAATCAAGGCTCCTGGCTCAGCAATATTAATGTCACCCAGCATACCCAGCGAGGCGGCAACGCCACCCGTCGTGGGATCAGTCAACACCGAGATATAAGGCAATCCAGCTTCTCGCAAACGACCGAGCGCCATAGTGATCTTTGCCATCTGCATCAGCGAGAGCACGCCTTCCTGCATCCTGGCACCGCCAGAGGCAGAAAAGAAAATAACAGGCAGTTGTTCTGCACGGGCGTGCTCGATAATCCTCGTCAATTTTTCCCCCACAGCAGTCCCCATACTGCCACCCAGAAAAGAGAAATCGAAACAGCCGAGAGCCACACGACGCCCGTCAAGGGTCGCCACCCCGCAGACAACGGCTTCGGCACGTCCCGAGCGACTACGCGCATCAGCTAACCGTTGTACGTAGGGTTTCCGATCGGTGAAGGCGAGAGGATCGGTGGAGTGCACGCGCGGCGCATGCTCAAAGAACGAACCACGATCAACGATAGTGAGTAGTCGTTGTTCGGCGGTCAGTCGGAGGTGAGCGCCACATTTAGGGCAAATAAAAAGGCGACGCTCGACTTCCTTCCGAAACAAGATTTCTTGACACGTCGCACATTTGAGCCAAATGGCTTCCCCTTCCTCTTGACCCACCGTGACTGCCGGTTCTGCCATACTCACTCTTTCTTCAGTGCTCTTCGCCCGTCGTCAGGACCGTGGTGGGGCGATGATAGTCCCGGTATCGTTTGGGATGGCGGGCGCGATACTGCGCAGGGCTGTTTTGAGCTCGGCAATAAGCGCCCCCACACGCGGCACCAGGTCCGGCTGTCCCAGCGATTGCTCAATGACCTGTGAGATGGCGCTTCCGACAATAGCAGCGTCAGCCACACCCGCGACCTGTACGACGTGTTCCGCTGAGGAGATACCGAACCCAACACCAACAGGCACTGGAGAAATGGCGCGAATGCGTCGGACCGTATCGCTCAAATCCGCTGGGAGTGCCGCCCGTACACCCGTCACGCCCGTCACCGCGACATAATAGATAAATCCGCGAGCACGAGCCAGAACCCTCCGAGCTCGGTCCAGCGAGCTGGTTGGGGCGAGGAGAAAAATCATATCCAAATCGTGGCGATCCGTCTCCCGTTTCAACTCCTCTGCTTCTTCGGGCGGTAAGTCAACGCATAGTACGCCGTCAACACCCGCCTGACGGGCATCGGCGGCAAAGCGCCCCCCACCGTAGCGCCAGATCGGATTATAATAACCAAAGAGCAGGATTGGGATCGTGAGCGACTGTCGTAAACGACGGACCAGTTCCAATACGTGAGACAACGACGTGCCGTGCTGCAAGGCACGTTCTGCGGCACGCTGCAGGGTTGGCCCATCCGCCATTGGATCAGAAAAAGGAACGCCGAGTTCGATGATGTCAGCCCCTTGTCGGGCCATTTCATGGACTAATGCAAACGTCGTCTCGATATCGGGATCCCCCGCTGTGATAAATGGGATAAGGCCGACCTCTCCGTGAGCCCGCAACTGGATGAAGGCGTCGGCAATGCGCGTCATAGAGCGTTTTCACCAAGAAAGCTGGCCACGCTTTGGAGATCTTTATCCCCTCGACCAGAAACGTTAATCACCACAATAGCCGTGGCTGGAAGTTGCGGGACGAGGGTCGCAGCATAGGCGACAGCATGAGCACTCTCCAAGGCCGGAATAATCCCCTCTGTCTCAGCCAGGAGCCGCATCCCCTTGATTGCTTGCGCGTCCTGGACCGTCACACAGCGAATGCGCTGCCGGTCATTCCAATAGCTCAATTCTGGTCCAACGCCTGGATAGTCCAATCCCGGCGCGAGCGAATGCGTTACAGAAATCTGGCCGGTCTCGTCCTGGAGCACATACGTCTTGCTGCCGTGTAACACACCAGCATACCCGTTTGACATTGAGGCCGCATTCCGACCCGCACCGAGCCCCCCGGCCTCAACCGCAACCATGTGGACCGCGGTTTCGGGGAGAAAAGGAGCAAAGAGGCCCAGCGCGTTGCTCCCACCCCCCACACAGGCAATGAGATAATCAGGCAAACGACCCTCGTGCTGAACGATCTGTTTTTTAGTCTCGCGGCCAATAACGGACTGAAAGTCGCGGACCAACATAGGATACGGATGCGGACCGGCGACTGTTCCGATGACATAAAAGGTCTGCGCCACATGCGTAATCCAGTCACGCAAGGCTTCATTCATCGCATCTTTCAGGGTCTGGCTGCCAGAAACGACCTCCCGCAGCGTTGCTCCCAAAAGGCGCATCCGGAAAACATTGGGCGCTTGGCGCACGGTATCTTCGCGGCCCATAAAGACTTCACACGAGAACCCGAGGAGAGCCGCAACGGTCGCCGTTGCAACCCCATGCTGGCCGGCCCCGGTTTCAGCAATAAGTCGCTCTTTCCCCATACGTTTTGCCAATAAGGCTTGCCCGATGGTGTTATTGATCTTATGCGCACCGGTATGACACAGATCTTCGCGCTTGAGATAGACCCTTGCTCCCCCAAGCCGCTCAGTCAAGCGGGCGGCAAAGGTGAGTGGTGTCGGTCGGCCGATATATTCACGCTGGAGGGCGCGGAGTTCTCGCTTAAACCTCAAGTCTCTGCGGCACTGGCGATAGACCTCTTCGAGCTCAAGCAAAGCTGGCATCAGGGTCTCCGCGACATAGCGGCCGCCATAGAGACCAAAATGACCATGTTTATCAGGCAGCTTTGGCATTGTTGATAAACGCGTACAGTTTTTCTGCGTCTTTCCGTCCGGGAGCCGACTCAACACCACTGGCAACATCGACGGCCCACGGCCGCACAGCCGCAACCGCAGTCGCTACATTCTCTGCCTTGAGCCCTCCAGCCAAAATCGTCCGGTCCAAGGTCGACCGAGGGAGAGTCGCGGCCTGCTTCCAGGCAAAAGTCTCGCCCGTCCCTCCGTATCCGCGAGGACTATACGTGTCAAGGAGGAGGTAGTTGACCTGAATCCCTTCGAGCTGCCCGGAGAGAGGTCTCTCCGAGCCGACCCGAACCGCCTTAATGGTCGCAACCGACCAGTCCGTCAGGGCGGCGGCGTCCTCATCACCGTGAAACTGAATCGCATCAAGCGAGAGAGACCGAACATAGGCAGCAATACGCTCCCGCTCCGCATTAACGAAAACACCCACACAGCGAACATGCTGAGGAAGAATGCCCCGGATCGCTTTGGCAGTTGACTCAGAAACAGAGCGTGGGCTGGGCGGATAAAAGTTCAGGCCAATCAGGTCAGCGCCGGCCCGCACGGCAAGCCGGGCATCGGCGACCGTCGTAATACCACAGATTTTGACGCGGACGGACATGGGTGGACTAGGTTGGACGGCCTAGCAGCGAGCGGAGCGGCTCTCCAGGATCAGGAGCGGCCATAAAGGTCTCACCAATTAAGAACGCCCGTACTCCCTGCGCCTCGAGTCGGTCTAATTGGTGCCGGGTTGACAGCCCGCTTTCCGACACCACCAATACGCCGGAGGGCAGACCTTGCACAAGACGTTCACTGGTCTCAAGCGTCGTATGAAAGGTACGCAAGTCCCGGTTGTTAATACCCAGCAGAGACACGCCACAGGCCAGGGCACGCTCACACTCTGCTTCGTCATGCACTTCGACCAGACAGTCGATCCCTAGCGTTTGAGACAGATGCATCAGGTCTTGCAGCCGGGCGTCTTCAAGAATTGCGACGATTAAGAGAATGGCACTCGCTCCATAGGCACGCGCTTCGTACACTTGGTAGTCGTCAAAGACGAAATCTTTTCTGAGGAGGGGGAGTGCGACCTGCTGACGGATCTGTCTGAGATAATCGAGGCTGCCCTGAAAAAACTTCTTTTCCGTGAGCACAGAGATAGCCGCTGCTCCCGAGGCTTCGTAGGTACGGGCGAGAGTAAGGGGGTCAAAGTCTTGCCGGATCACACCCTTGGAGGGAGAGGCCTTTTTCACCTCAGCAATAATCGTCCGTCCGTTCCAGGTAGACAACGTCTGAGAAAGACCGGGCGGCTGAGAGTGAAACAGCGGCATGTCTTGCAACTGGTCGAGCGATACCCGCTGTTTTTGGCGCGCGAGTTCCTCGCGTTTATAGGCCACAATGTCGTCAAGAATCATACCGTTTCCCTGTGTGTCAGCGGGATAAAACGTTCCAGCGTCCGGGCCGCGGCTCCACTGTCAACTGTTGCCTTGGCAAGCGCAATCCCCTCTCCGAGTGAAGTGACTGCATTCCCGGCATAGAGGGCTGCTCCAGCATTGAGCAATACAACGTCTCGGTGGGGTCCTGGAGTACCAGCTAAGACCGACCGGATAATATCTGCCGATTCCTGGGCACTTGAGACCTGAAGAGTAGTGAACGGACGACACGGAAAGCCGTAGTCTGTCGGATTGATGCGATACGTCCGGACGCCCTGTGGCCCCCACTCAGCAACGTGCGTCGGGCCGCTCAGCGACACTTCATCAAGTCCATCCTCCCCGTGTACGACTAAGCCATGCTGGCAGCCCAATCGCCCGAGTGCCGTGGCCAGCGGCTGGACCCAACGCTGGTCAAAGACCCCAATAAGTTGATATTGCGCCCCCGCCGGATTGGTGAGGGGCCCGAGAATATTGAAGATAGTCCGTATCCCGACTTCCCGACGCGGGCCAACGGCATGACGCATGGCTCGGTGGAAGGCTGGGGCAAGCAGGAAACCGAAGCCGACTTCCCGCATACAATATGCCACCTGCTGCGGAGACATCTCAATACGAGCGCCAAGGGTTTCTAGGACATCGGCACCGCCGACCGTTCCAGACATTGCCCGATTACCGTGTTTTGCCACACATAAACCCGCGGCGGCAACCACAAAAGCAGCACAGGTCGAAATATTAAACGTGTGACAGCCGTCTCCCCCAGTTCCGCAGGTATCAATGACCGCGCGCTCCAGACGAACTGGTGTCGCCATAGCGCGCATAGCCCCAGCCGCCCCAGAGATCTCTGCAACGGTCTCACCCTTGATGTGGAGCGCGGTCAATAGGGCTCCGATCTGAGCCGGGGTGGCCTGCCCATCCATCAGATCGGTGATGACGGCATACATCTCTTCTTCCGTCAGATCTGTGCCGGCAACCACGTGGGCGATGGCATCTTTGACCGTCATAGATACAGCACGGGGGGGGGTTAATCTGAGACTAGGTAGGCCTGGGCGAAATTCTCTTCGCGTCGAAAACGGGCCGCAACACGTTGGGCCTCTTCTTGGGTAAATGTTCCGACGCGCAAACGGTACAGTGTTTCTCCGTTCTTTGTCAGACGGTTGACGGAGGCGGTATAGCCTCGTTTGCGGAGTTCCGCGGCAAGTCGACGCGCCGTACTTGGGCTCTTTGTAACATGAACCTGAATGCTCCATCCACCCGAGACCGGCAGATCTTTTTTGTCCTGCGCTTTGCGCTCGCTTGGAGCAGGGGCAGGCAGTATGGTCTCTCGTTTTTTGTTTTGCGACGCCTGTGCCGAGTGCATAGCAACACTCTCCCTAATGGGTGGAGCTGAAGGCGTCGTCTGCAGCGGGCCGTTCTGATTTTCTTTCTCCAATATCCTCTTTGAAGTTAGCGGAAAGGCCTGAGGCGCAGGACTCACAGACACGTTGTGGTCAGCGAGCTCAACCGGAAAGCGCACGGTCCGCGTTTCTTGGGCAGTTTTATACGCCTGCACTTCTTTGCCGATATAGACCCCAAAAGCAAAGACGAGAAGAAAGCTCACCGCCGTACTCAAGAATACGATACACCCTTCGGGGAGGTTGCAGTGAAAGACATACTGCCGAACAGCCATGTCGGGTCCTTCCTCTTACTTCCGCATATGCATCCAGCTCTTCCAGGAAAACGACAAGGGGGAGCGCTGCTCCCCCTTGTCTCGACTCGTCCGCTGAGGTGTGTGCTTCGAGGAGCTGTTCAGATGCTCGATCACCCCGGCTGGCACACCGACCATCGGCCTTGTCCCTATGCGTCCCCGGCGCCTCCTCCCGTTGAGGGAGCACTGGCCCGTTCCGTAAGCTCGACAAGGGAGACCGGAGCGGCATCTCCACGGCGAGGACCCATCTTCAGCACGCGCGTGTACCCACCTGCCCGCCCATGAAAGCGCGGAGCAACTTCATCAAACAAACGTTGTACCAGTTTTCGGCTGCCAAGATACGAGAAGGCAAGACGGCGCGCGTGGACCGAATTCTTTTTTCCAAGAGTCACCAGACGATCTGCCCAGCGGCGGAGTTCTTTGGCCTTCGCGTCAGTCGTTCGGACTTGTTCACGCAGCACCAATACTTTCAACAAGTTCCGCAGCAGCGCCTTTCTATGCGCTGCCGTACGATTCAGTTTTCGCCCGGCTTTCAGATGTCGCATCTTTCTCGCTTCCCTGTTGCCCTGAGACTCTGGCTAGGCCAGATTGCCCTCACGGGATACTCGCATTCGATCCAACTCTTCCCGAGGGGGAAATGCTTCCAGATGCATCCCAAGTTCTAATCCCATCTCATGCAGTAATTCCTTAATCTCGTTGAGTGATTTCCGTCCGAAATTCTTCGTTTTGAGGAGTTCGGGCTCGGCTTTGACAACGAGTTCCCCCACATATCGGATATCTGCACTTTGGAGGCAATTGGCAGAACGAACCGAAAGCGCCAATTCTTCAATGGGTCGAAAAAGATTCTCATTCGTTGGTGGCTGATCTTCCTGCCCCGTACGCTCTTCTTGGCTGTCAATCTCTTCTGTAGCACCAGAAAAAATCGACAGTTGATCCTGAGCGAGCCGTGCGGCCGCAACCACCGCTTCCCTTGGCTCAATGCTGCCATCGGTCCATATTTCAAGAGCCAGTCTTTCGTAGTCCGTCCGTTGACCAACGCGAGCGTTGGTCACGGTTATATTGACTTTTCGAACAGGGGAAAATACCGAATCAAGGGGGATTGTGCCAACGGGGTCCTCTTCGGACTTGTTCCGTTCAGCCGCCACATACCCGCGCCCCAAGCGAATCTCGGCTTCAACTTCGAGCTTCCCGTCTTTGCTCAGCTTTGCAACATGAGCCTCTGGATTGAGAATGTCAACCTGAGGACCTACGACCAAATCCCCGGCGCTGACACTCGTCGCGCCATTCACTTTCAGTGTGGCGGTTTCCACAGTGCTATCGCGGAGATGGAACCGGACTTCCTTGAGGTTCAGAAGGATGTCTGTGACATCTTCCGTGACACCGGGAATGGTCGAGAATTCATGCACGACATCTTGAATTCTTACCTTGGTGATGGCCGCCCCAGGGAGAGAGGAGAGAAGAATTCGCCTCAGGGCATTGCCCAACGTTGTCCCAAATCCACGTTCGAAAGGCTCGCCGATAAAGCGGCCATATGTGGGGGTCAGGGTTTTGTCCTCAACCTCGAGTGTCTTGGGCTTGATGAGATCACTTTCTAGCATTTTTCTCTCTTTCAGCCGCTCAGATGTAGGGGAAACAACAGGCGCTTTCAGCTTCATCTATCCCGTCCGCCGCAATAGCTCTTCCAGCGCGCGGTTCTGATTTTCCAAAGATCAGTTCTGCTCTGCCAGCGACCGGGTCTGCTCTGTCAGCGACCGGGTCGAATCTTCTAGAGATCGGGTCGTCACCTCGCTCTGTGCCAGCATGGTGTCCAGTTGTCGGTCGCGCCGCTGACCGGCGAGGTGCATTATCCACAGCCCCCCGCCTATCAAAGCGAGTTGGAGATAATACGCCAGCAAAGACGTCGCTTCAAAAAACGTCATGTCTGCCTCGGCGCTAGACTTTCGAGTACAACTCAACAATAAGCTGTTCGTTGATAGACAAGGTGATCTCTGACCGAGCCGGCAGGGCGCGGACTTTTCCAGAAAAAGAATCCGTTTGGACCTCAAGCCATTCCGGCACTCCACGTCGCTGAGCAAGCTCGACGGATTCTTGGATACGGGTAATTTTTCGGCTCGCCTCGCGCACCTGCACCTCGTCTCCGGCTTTTACACAATATGATGGAATCGTCACTCTGTGTCCGTTGACGTGGAAATGGCCATGGCGTATCAACTGGCGAGCCTCTGAGCGTGAGGTCGCGAATCCCATCCGGTACACCATATTATCGAGACGGCTCTCGAGAAGAATCAAAAGATTTTCCCCGGTGATTCCACGTTGGCGCTCGGCCCGCGCGAAAAGGCGACGGAACGGTCCCTCAAGCGTCCCATAGATCCGTTTCAGCTTTTGTTTCTCTCGCAACTGGACACTGTACTCAGTCGCTTTTCTTCCCCTCCCCTGGCCGTGCTGTCCTGGCGGATAGCTTCTTCTCTCAATTGCACATTTATCCGTGTAACACCGTTCGCCTTTCAGAAAGAGTTTCAGCCCTTCTCGACGGCAGAGACGGCAGGATGGGCCTCGATAACGTGCCACAAAAACCTCCTGATCTGTATCAGCTTCTGACTCGTACACCCAGTCTCTTAGACTCTGCGACGCTTGGGCGGACGGCAGCCATTGTGAGGGATAGGCGTGACGTCCCGGATGAGACTCACCGCAAACCCAGCGGACTGCAGCGCTCGCAGAGCAGCCTCTCTCCCGGCACCGGGCCCCTTCACATGTACTTGAACCGAACGCATGCCGGCATCAGCCGCTTTACGTGCAGCGCTCTCCGCCGCCATCTGGGCGGCAAACGGCGTGCCCTTACGGGACCCCTTCAGTCCCACACTCCCCGCGCTCGCCCAGGCCACAGTATTGCCTTGCGGGTCGGCAATTGTCACAATAGTGTTGTTGAAGGTCGAATAGATATTCACCACACCTTCTGGGATGTTTTTCCGAATCTTCTTCTTCCGTGAGACAGACCGTCTCGCCGCTTTTGCCATACAGTGACCCTCTCTTCACACCATGCCTTATTTAGGGGTAGGTGCGACTTTCTTTCCGGCAACGGTCCGTCTCGGTCCCTTACGCGTCCGAGAATTATTTTTTGTCTTTTGACCGCGGACCGGCAGATTTCGGCGGTGTCGGAGGCCCCGGTATGCCCCAATATCAATATAATGTTTAATATGACTCGCAACATCCCGCCTGAGGTCTCCCTCGACACGGTGGTCTTGGTCGATGACTCGTCGAATATTTGCGATCTCATCATCTGCTAGCGCGTCAGAATTTGCGCCTGGGTCAACTCCTGCCTCAGCCAGAATTTTGAGTGCGGTGACCCGCCCGATCCCATAGATATAGGTGAGACCAATGCCGATTTTCTTGTTCCGGGGCAATTCGATACCCGCAATCCGTGCCATACGCCTTCTCCGCTCTTACTTGCGCCCGCGTCAGGAAAACACCTAGCCTTGTCGTTGCTTGTGTCGCGGGTTTTCACAGATGACCCGTATGATGCCCCTGCGTTTAATGACCTTACACTTTCGACACATTGGTTTCACAGAAGCCCGAACTTTCATGTCAACCTCATTCTCACTCTTACCTGAAAACAGTGACGTAGATGAGTACTTTTCTCTTACATGCTACTGAGCACCACTGGTCCATCTGCCAGGATCGCAACCGAATGCTCGAAGTGTGCCGAGAGGCTGCCATCTTTTGCCACAGCAGTCCACCCGTCCTCTAGCATAACAACTTCCGGAGCGCCCATATTCACCATGGGCTCAATCGCGATGACCATCCCCTCGCGCAGGCGGACACCCCGGTTCCGCACACCGTAATTGGGAACAGGCGGGTCTTCATGCAGTCTGCGTCCAACCCCATGGCCAACAAATTCTCGCACGACAGAGAAGCCATTCCGCTCGACATGCTCCTGAACTGCAGCAGATATGTCGCCAAGACGGTTACCAATACAAGCGTGACATATTCCGGCTTCAAGAGCGGTAGCAGTCGTCTTCAGAAGCTGCTGTACGGAGTGGTCAACCTCTCCAACCGCAAAGGACACCGCAGCGTCACCATAAAATCCGTCATACACTACACCAAAATCCAAACTGACAACATCCCCGTCTTGAATAATGCGCTGGTGAGAGGGGATACCGTGGACGACTTCGTTATTCAAAGAGATACAAATATGGGCCGGGAACGGAACGGAACCGTTCCGAATCGTATATCCTTTGAATGCGGTTTTTGCCCTCTTTTTTACAATCCATTCTTCCGCGATGCTATCAATCGCTCCAGTTGAGATACCTGGTCGGACACGCTGTCGCAGTTCACTCAGGATTTCTGCAACAATGCGATTCGCGGTCCGCATTGTCTCTATTTCTTCAGGGGATTTCAGAAAAATCATCGGTCAGAAAACTGTACTGGGTCCTCTACCCTCGTCTTCCTCTGAGACGGCCGCGTTTCATAAAGCCTTCGTAGTTTCTCATAATAAGCTGTGTTTCAATCTGAGCTACTGTATCCAGCGCAACCCCAACGACAATAAGCAGCGCCGTTCCCCCAAAGAAAAATGGCACATTAAAGGACCCAACTAAGAGATTGGGTAAAACACAAATAACGGAGACATAAATTGCTCCAGTCAGCGTTATACGACTTAGGACTCGATCAATATAGTCCGCTGTTCGTTGCCCAGGGCGGATACCAGGAATAAACCCGCCGTTTTTTTTCATATTATCGGCAACGTCAGTAGGGTTGAAGACAACAGCAGTATAAAAATAGCAGAAGAAGATGATCATCGCGACATAACTGATGTTGTATATCCACCCCCCCGGCGTCAAAACATTCGCAACGGTTTGGGCCCATGGGTGGTCGGCAAAGCCGGCGATGGTAGCCGGAAAAATCAAAACCGAGGAGGCGAAAATCGGAGGAATCACTCCAGCGGTGTTCACTTTCAGGGGCAGATGAGAACTTTGCCCACCATAGACTCTTCGGCCCACAACCCGTTTTGCATACTGAACCGGAATGCGACGCTGCCCGCGTTCCATAAAAATCACTGCGGCAACGATGGCAACCATGCCGGCTAACAGGAGGAGCAGCAAAAGAATGCTTAATTCGCCCTCTCGAACAAACTCAGTCGTTGCGGTCACCGCTGAGGGAATACTGGCGACAATGCCAGCGAATATGATGAGGGAAATACCATTGCCAACTCCACGCTCGGTAATCTGTTCGCCTAACCACATGATGAAAGCAGTACCGGCGGCAAGCGTAAGCATCGTCATGAGACGAAATCCCCAGCCTGGATTAAAAACAACTAAGCTCCCTCCAGGCGCCTGAATCTGTTCAAGTCCGATGCTGATAAAGAGGCCCTGGAGAAGAGCTAAACCGACCGTGCTGTAGCGCGTGTACTGTGTAATCTTACGCCGGCCTTGTTCACCTTCTTTTGACAAACGCTCAAGGGTTGGGACCACGACGGTCAGAAGCTGAAAGATAATTGAGGCGCTGATATACGGCATAATGCCCAGCGCAAAGATAGAGAAGCGCTCAAGGGCACCGCCAGAAAAGAGGTTTACTAAGCCAAAAACAGTGCTTGCCGCTTGCTCAAAGAACGCCGCAAGAGACTCTCCATCAATACCTGGAGTTGGTATCGCCACTCCGATTCGGTAGACGGCGAGCAAGGCAAAGGTGAAGAGGAGCCGGCGACGCAGGTCTGATATCTTTGTCGCGTTTTGTAAGCCTTCAAGCATGACTACCCGACCTCGGCTGTCCCCCCCAGCGCAGTAATCTTTTCACGCGCTTGCGCGCTAAAGGCGTGGGCTCTTACCGTCAGGGCCTTTGTCAGTGCCCCCTTTGCCAATATTTTCACTTTACACTTACGGCCACCCACGAGCCCAGACTGGCGAAAAACATCAAGGTCAACGACGCTACCGGCCTCAAAGCGCTCCAGACTGCCAAGGTTAATGATGGTGTACTCTTGCCGAAATGGATTGTGAAATCCTCGTTTGGGCAGCCTGCGGGAGAGCGGCATTTGTCCGCCTTCATAGCCGGGCGGGATGTTGCCACCGGAGCGCGCGCCGCTTCCTTTATGCCCTCGACCTGCTGTTTTGCCGAGCCCAGAGCCTGGGCCGCGGCCGACGCGCTTCCGTTTTTTCATCGCCCCGGGAGTGGGCTGTAAGTGACTAAGATCCATTCTCACACACCTCGATCAGATGGGATACTCGATTCACCATCCCTCGGAGTGAGGGCGAATCGTTGCGCAGCACAGTCTTCCCAACACGGATAAGGCCAAGGCCGCGTAGTGTCTCGCGCTGACGTCGTGTGCCCCCAATGGCACTGCGCTTCAAGGTGATGGCTAAGACCTGCCCTTTTCCTGCGTCGGCCATGCCTTATCCTTTCATACTCAGCGCGGGTTTCCCCCTCCGCTCGGCAACCTGCTCTGGACCGTCCAGGCTCTCCAGGGCCGCTAGTGTGGCCTTTACAGAATTATGCGGATTCGTCGATCCGAGACATTTTGTGAGCGCGTTACGTACGCCAGCCAATTCCATAACGATACGCACACCGCCACCCGCAATGAGGCCGGTACCGGCCGCGGCGGGTTTGAGCAGCACCTTGCCCGCACCGTGCCGACCAACAACCGCGTAGGGTAACGTGTCTTCGACGAGAGGGACGCGAATCAAAGACTTCTTCGCGTGTTCGACGCCTTTCCGGATGGCTTCTGGAACTTCGTGCGCCTTCCCCAAGCCGTAGCCAACATGCCCCGCACCGTCCCCGGCCACAACGACGGCGCTGAAGCTGAAACGGCGTCCCCCCTTGACCACTTTACTCACACGATTGATATGAACGACCTTCTCTTGAATATCGAGTTCGTCGGGATTAATCCGATCATCGTCAGTCGCCACAGGCATGCTCCTTAGAGTTGTAGGCCAGCCTCGCGCACTGCATCGGCGACCGCGCGGACCTGTCCATGAAAGAGGAAGCCGTTCCGATCAAAAACGACGGTCTGTATCCCCTGTTCTTGACACTTTTTCGCAATGAGCTGTCCCACTTCTTTTGCCGCAGAGACCGTCGCCGCTTTTTGTGGCGTACCCCCCTTGAGGTCGGCTGAAAGGGTTGAGACGGACGCTAAAGACCGACCACTCTCATCAGAGATCACTTGGGCGTAGAGATGCTTATTGCTGCGGTAGATGCATAAGCGCGGGCGGCTGTCCGTTCCACGAACTTTCCGTCTAATCCGCTTTCGACGGAGCAGGCGGCTCCGTTCACGAGGGTTCATCCCTGCCATTCCTATCCTCCTCCAGCAACAGCGGTCTTTCCAGCTTTTCTCTGCACGTGCTCATCTACGTATTTAATCCCTTTTCCCTTATAGGGCTCAGGTGGCCGGAGCCGACGGATTGAGGCCGCAACTTCTCCGACAAGTTGTTTATCGACTCCCTCAATTGTAATCTGCGTCTGCCGATCAACCTTGGCACTGACCCCCGCGGGAAGTTGGAAGAAAATAGGATGAGAAAACCCGAGGTTCAGTTGGAGGAGACTCTTCACCGCATCCGCCCGATATCCGACCCCATTAATTTCCAGCACCTTTGAAAACCCGGTTGAGACCCCTCGAACCGCATTGACGACAAGCTTCCGGGTGAGCCCTTGCCGTGCTTTAGAACGACGAGAATCATCTGCCCGTGTCAATAACACACCGGACGTCGTAACTTCGACCGAGAGAGCGGCGTCAACCGGCACGTCCAGGACCCCCTTTGGTCCTTCAGCCGTTAGCATTCCCTGATCGTATGATATTTTTACTGTATCCGGTAGCGGGACCGGCTTGTGCCCAACACCAGCCATGCGTTCTTTTCCTCTTGCTGTTTTACCACGCGCTACACAGGACTTCCCCACCGACGCGGAGCGCGCGTGCTTCCCGATCAACGATGACTCCACGAGAGGTTGACAAAATATTCACACCAAGTCCGTTCCGCACATCCGGAATCGCATCGGCCCGCACATAGGTCCGCAGACTCGGCTTACTCACGCGCTGCACACCGTGGAGCGCGGGGCGTCCTACGGCGTCGTACTTGAGCTCAATAGTGAGATAGGGAAATCCGTTATCCTCAACGCTGCGATAATTCTGAATGAAGCCTTCAGTGACAAGGATTTGAACAATGGCTTCCTTGATGCGGGAGCGCGGCACCGAGACGGTCTTTTTCCGTGCCCGCAACGCGTTGCGGATACACGTCAACAAATCGGCAATAGGGTCAGTTTGCATAATCCTCTTTCCTACCAACTGGCCTTGGTCATACCAGGAATTTGACCCTTCAGCGCATAGGTCCGCAGACAGATCCGACACATGCGGAATCGACGGTAGAAGCCACGAGAGCGACCGCACAACGGACAGCGATTATATTCCCGAACGCGAAACTTCGGCTTCCGTTTTGCCTTTACACGCAAACATGTTCGTGCCATAGCTCTTAACTCCGAAAAGGCATGCCAAGGGCCCGCAGTAACGCACGCCCCTCTATATCTGTTGTTGCCGTTGTTACCATAGAAACGGTAAACCCCTTTATTTGATCAACCTTATCTAAATTTATTTCAGGGAAGATGGTGTGCTCCCGAATCCCCAGAGAATAATTCCCGCGGCCGTCAAAAGAACTATCGGATATGCCTCGAAAGTCTCTCACTCGAGGAAGTGCAACATTGACCAGGCGGTCAAAAAATTCATACATGCGCTCCCCGCGTAATGTGACAGCGCAGCCGATCGTCATTCCTTCACGGAGTTTAAAATTCGCAATAGATCGGTGTGCCCGAGTGATCACCGGCTTCTGCCCCACAATAAGGCCAATTTCCTCGACACTATTTTCGAGCAATTTGGTGTTTGTGGCCCCTTCTCCCAGCCCCATGTTGATAACAATTTTTGACAGACGAGGGACCTGCATCACATTGACACATCCCAACTCTTGCTTCAGAGCAGGCAGTATTTGTCCGTAGTAGAGGTCTTTGATACGAGCCATAAATATTAGTCCAACACATTCCCGGTTCGCCGACTCACCCGCATCTTCCGCCCGTCAACGACCTTGAATCCGACCCGAGTCGGGCGCCCGTCTTGAGGATCGACCAGCATCAGATTTGAGAGATGAATGGAAGCCTCTTTTTCCAATATCCCGCCAGAGTCCTGTGGCCCACGTGGTTTGACGTGGCGCTTGACCATATTAAGGCGCTCAACAACGGCGCGCTCCTGTTGCGGCTGTACCCGGATGACCTTTCCGGTTTTCCCTCGCTCTTTCCCGGCGATAATCATCACGGAATCATTTTTTTTAATGCGTGCAGCCATGGCCTGTCCTACAACACCTCTGGGGCGAGAGAAATAATTTTCATAAAACGCTTCGCGCGCAGCTCACGCGCCACAGGTCCGAAAATACGTGTTCCAAGCGGCTCACGTTGGTTATCGAGCAGTACAGCGGAGTTGGTATCAAAACGAATATACGAGCCATCTGGACGACCAAGCTCCTTAGCCGTCCGGACAACGACAGCACGCATCACATCGCCTTTTTTCACTTTCGCATTGGGAATAGCTTCTCGGACCGACACAACAACTTCGTCACCAACCGAGGCATACCTCCGGCGTGTCCCACCCAGGACACGGATACACCGGACGCGTCGTGCCCCCGAGTTATCGGCAACGTCAAGCACGGATTCCACCTGAATCATACGCCTCCCTCTTTACTGTACCGCCCCTGACGTCTCGGACTTCAGGACCGCTCGTACGCGCCAGCGTTTATCCCGGCTGAGGGGTCGCGTTTCTGTAATAGTAACAACATCTCCAGTCCGGCATTCGTTGGCAGGGTCGTGCGCTTTATATTTTTTCCGTTGGCGAATGTACTTCTTGTACATCGGATGACGGACGAGCCGCTCAACTTGGACCGTGACAGTTCTGTCCATCTTATCACTGACGACGACTCCTTGTCTGACTTTCCGGTTTCCAGGCACACCTAGCTCCGTTCTTTACTCGCGGTGCGAATACGTTCGAGTTGTATGGTCTTCACCCGAGCAATATCTCGACGAATTTTTCGGATCCGCATGGCGTCTTCAATTTGCCCTGTCCCTCTCCTCAAACGGAGACGAAAGAGTTCTTCGCTCAGCTCTTGCGCTTTCCCCTGTATTTCTTCATCGGTCAACTCTCGGACTTCACGCGCCCGCATATGTCGCTCCTAGTCGCTCTCGTATCTGCGTACTGACGGGCAGTTTATTGGCAGCAAGCCGCAGAGCCTCACGGGCAGTCTCGCGAGGGACGCCTTCAATTTCAAAGAGCATCCGTCCCGGCTTGACAACGGCAACCCAAAATTCGGGCGATGCCTTGCCCTTCCCCATTCGTGTTTCCGTCGGCTTTTTGGTCACTGGCTTATCGGGGAAGATCCGTATCCAAATACGCCCCCCGCGTCGCACATGACGGGTCAAAGCAATCCGGGCTGCTTCTATCTGTCGGGCAGTCACCCAGCCACGTTCAAGCGTTTGCAAACCATAGTCGCCAAACGAGAGCGTCGCGCCACGGTGGGCGTTACCGTATATGCGTCTCCGTTGCTGTTTTCGGAATTTCGTTTTCCTTGGCGAGAGCATACCTAGCGTCCTTTACGCACTCACGGCTGAGCGATGCGGCTCTTCCTCTTTCGTGAGGATCTCGCCTCGGAAGATCCACACCTTCACCCCAATCACACCATACGTGGTTCGGGCTTCTGCCACCCCATAGCTAATATCGGCACGCAAGGTATGAAGGGGAACCCGTCCTTCTCGGTACCACTCGGTGCGGGCGATCTCCGCCCCACCCAGCCGCCCCGAACAACGTACCTTCACTCCTTGTGCTCCCATACGAATGGCCCGCGTCACACTCTCCTTCATGGCACGTCGAAAGGCCACCCGTCGTTCAAGCTGAAGTGCGACATTTTCAGAGACGAGCTGCGCGTCCAGGTCGGGACGCCGGACTTCGTGGATATTCAGGTAGACTTCCCGGTCGGTCCGCTGGGCGAGGTCGGCTTTCAGCTTTTCTATCTCTACCCCTTTTTTCCCAATCACAATGCCGGGACGAGCGGTATAAATATTGATTTTTGCCTTATTCGCGGCGCGCTCCACCTCAATTTTTGCAATCCCGGCATGATAGAGACGCTTCTTAATGAACTCCCGAATACGAATATCATCGTGCAGGAGCGTGGCATATTCTCTTTCTGCAAACCAGCGAGACTCCCACCCTTCGAGCACGCCAACCCGGAATCCTTTTGGATGTACTTTCTGCCCCATTCTATTCTTCTTTCGTCTATTTTTCGTCGACAACAATGGTGAAATGACTCGTGCGCTTCCGAATCGGCGTTGCACGTCCATGCGCACGTGGAGTAAAGCGCCGAAAAGTTGCTCCCCCGTTTACGGTGGCCTGCTTCACATACAACGTGTCAGGATCAACATTCTGCGTATCTGTGGCGTTGGCAATGGCAGATTGAAGCGTCTTTATAAAAACGCGAGCGGCCTTCTTTTGAGAAAAGCGTAGGATCATCAGCGCTTCTTCGACCTGTTTCCCACGGATAAGGTCCGCCACTAAACGGGCTTTCCGCGGCGCCATCCGCACCTGACGAGTAATTGAGCGAACCTCCATAGCTGAGACCTTCTATTTCCTTTTCACGTCACCCTTCTTATCCCCGGCATGGCCATAGAATGTCCGCGTTGGAGAAAATTCACCGAGCTTATGGCCAACCATATTCTCAGTCACATAGACGGGGATGAATTTTCTCCCATTATGAACGGCGAATGTCAATCCGATCATTTCAGGGATAATCGTGGAACGGCGTGACCACGTCTTAATCACCTTTTTATCACCGCTCTGCACGGCAGTATCGACCTTCTTCAACAAATGGTCGTCAATGAATGGGCCTTTTTTGACTGAGCGGGGCATCTTATTTCTTTCTCTTTTGGACAATATATTTGTCCGACTTTGAGTGGCGTCTGGTCTTATACCCCTTGGCGAGTACCCCCCAAGGACTCATAGGATGATTCCCTTTACTTCTGCCTTCACCTCCCCCAAGTGGGTGGTCTACCGGATTCATGGCAATGCCGCGCACGCGCGGCCGACGGCCAAACCACCGACTCCGACCAGCCTTCCCGTACGAAACGTTCTCATGATCAAGGTTGCCTACCTGACCGATAGTGGCTTTGCAGTTTTGGTGCACCAGCCGCATCTCTCCCGAAGGAAGCTTCACTGTTGCGTACACGCCTTCTCTCGCCATCAGTTGCGCGGAGGTCCCAGCACTCCTGACAATCTGAGCCCCTTTGCCTATCTTCAGCTCTATATTGTGGATAATCGTACCAACCGGAATACACCGCAACGGTAAACAATTGCCAGGACGAATATCTGCTGATTCTCCTGACATGACAACATTCCCAACAACCAGGCCGATAGGAGCAAGGATGTAACGCTTCTCTCCATCCCGATAATGGAGTCGAGCAATATGGGCAGAGCGATTTGGATCATATTCTATAGCCGCAACCGTCGCCCCGATTCCGTCCTTGTCGCGACGGAAGTCTATCAGACGATACCGTCGCTTATGTCCACCGCCCCGATGCAGGATCGTGAGTCGTCCTCTATTATTCCGCCCTCCATGCTTATGCAGGGGTGCCAGCAAGGACCGCTCCGGCCCCTTTTTTGTCTCCGCGATCTCACTAAAGCGAGAGACACTTTGGAAGCGTCTCCCAGCAGACGTTGGTTTGTACTGTCGGACAGCCACGAGTTATGCCCCTTCAAAAAAGTCGATGCGGTCGCCATCACGTAGGGTGACATAGGCTTTCTTCCAGGCTGCTTTTCTCCCCTGCGATCGACCTACGCGCCGATGTTTGCCGATATATTGAATAGTCCGCACTTGTTTGACTTTCACATCAAAAAGCGTCTCGACCGCGTTTTTGATACTCACCTTATTCGCCTGCGGGTGCACACGAAAGACGACCTGATTGCCGACCTCACTTGCGAGGGTCGACTTCTCGGTGATCAATGGCGCGACAAGCACAGAGTAGACATCCATATTACTCCCCCCCTAGTCGCTCACTGATCTGTTGCATCGCCGCTTGTGTCACTAATACCTTTCGGTAGCGGAGCAGGTCATACACATTCAGCCCCTGACTCAGCAGGACCTTGACTCCAGGTAAATTGCGGGCGGATTTCTGTACGTTGACGTCGGCATCCGCCAAGACGAGCAGAACACTATCGCCCATCTCAAGTTGCGCAAGCAGGGTGACCATCTGCTTTGTTTTTGGCCCGTCAAACTGAATGGCGTCAATGACCACCACCTCGTCCTGGCGCAGCTTCTGCGCGAGTGCGGCTCGCAGAGCAGTCTTCCGGGCTGATCGCGGCAGACGGTACGCATACGAACGCGGCTGGGGACCAAACACCGTTGCTCCACCGACCCACACCGGAGACCGGTTACTTCCTGCCCGTGCCCGTCCCGTTCCTTTTTGTCGCCACGGTTTTCTTCCTCCACCACGCACCTGTGCCCGTGTCTTTGTCGCCGCCGTCCCAGAGCGACGATTGGCCAACTGCATTCTCACTGTTTCGAACAAGAGGTGCTCCCGCTGCGGCTGCTCGGAGATCGCAGCGGGAAGAGGAATCTCTCCAACCTTCTCTCGTTGAGCAGAGAGTACGCTAATAGACGTTTCTTGGGCGGCCATTGGTTATCCTTGCTTTATGGCTTATGGATGAGGACAACCTGTCCTCTCGCACCCGGTATAGACCCACGCAGGAAGAGGAGGTTTTCATCTGGCTGGACGTCAACTACTTGCAGATTTAACGCCTTCATCCGCTCATTCCCGTAATGGCCTGCCATTCTCTTCCCTTTGAAAATTTTTCCAGGGTAGGAGCGGTTTCCGATAGCCCCACCATGGCGAAAGTACTCATGCGTTCCATGACTCTTCGGGAACCCGCCCATGCCGTGTCGCTTCATCACTCCGGCATAGCCTCGACCTTTTGTCCGACCGACAACATTAACCCGATCTCCAGTCTGGAAGACCTGTCCGACTGTGATTTCGCCACCGACCTCGTAGCCATCGGTGTCATCAACCCGAAACTCGCGGAGGACGGCGAAGGGACCGGCACCAGACTTCTGCGTATGTCCGAAAACAGGCTGAGAAACACGGTGTCGCTTTTGACTACCAAATCCCAGTTGGAGCGCAGTATACCCGTCTCTTTGCTGAGTCTTCTTTTGCACAACGGTACAGGGTCCAGTCTGTATGACCGTGACCGGGACAAGATCCCCCTCAGCGGAAAAGACCTGAGTCATACCAAGCTTCTTTCCTATTAAGCCGTGCATCGTCTCCTCTCCCGCTACTCCAGCTTGATTTCGACATCGACTCCGGCGGCCAGTTCCAGTTTGCCAAGCGCATCAATGGTTTGCTGAGTTGGGTCAAGGATATCGAGCAAACGTTTGTGGGTGCGTATCTCGAACTGTTCCCGTGACTTTTTGTCAACATGGGGTGAGCGGTTCACCGTAAACCGTTCAATCCGCGTCGGAAGTGGGATAGGGCCAGCAACCCGCCCCCCGGTCCGCCTGACTGTTTCGACAATCTCTCTGACCGATTGATCGAGTACCCGGTGGTCGTAGGCTTTGAGGCGGATACGGATCTTTTCATTCGTGATAGTGGTCATAGGACCCTACTCCAAGATTTTGGTCACGACCCCGGCCCCCACCGTGCGCCCGCCCTCCCGAATCGCAAACCGTAACCCCTCATCCATCGCAATCGGAGTCAATAACGCCACCGTCATCTGCGTGTTGTCCCCCGGCATCACCATCTCCGTCCCCGCCTGTAACGTCACCGACCCCGTCACATCCGTCGTCCGAAAGTAAAACTGCGGCCGATACCCGTTGAAAAACGGCGTGTGCCGCCCCCCCTCATCCTTCGTCAAGACATACACTTCGGCCTCATACTTCGTGTGCGGCGTGATACTCCCCGGCTTGGCCAACACCTGCCCCCGCTCAATCTCCTCCCGCTTGATCCCCCGGAGTAAACACCCCACATTGTCCCCCGCCACCCCTTCATCCAACAGCTTGCGAAACATCTCTACCCCGGTCACGGTCGTCTTCTGGGTCTCCCGAATCCCCACGATCTCAACCTCTTCCCCCACTTTGATCCGCCCCCGCTCCACGCGCCCCGTCGCCACCGTCCCACGGCCCGAAATCGTAAACACGTCTTCGACCGACATCAAAAACTCTTGATCGACATCCCGCGCCGGCTCGGGAATAAAACTGTCGACCGCCGCCATCAACTCCAGCACTTGCGCCTCCCCGTCCGCTTCCCCCTCCAACGCCCGAAGCGCACTCCCCCGAATGATCGGCGTGTCATCGCCCGGAAAATCATACTTCGACAGCAACTCCCGCATCTCTAATTCGACGAGATCCAACAACTCTTCGTCATCCACCATGTCCACTTTGTTCATGAACACCACAATCGCCGGCACCCCCACCTGCCGCGCTAATAAAATATGCTCCCGCGTCTGCGGCATCGGCCCGTCTGAGGCCGCCACCACCAGAATCGCTCCGTCCATCTGCGCCGCCCCCGTAATCATGTTCTTGATATAGTCCGCATGCCCCGGACAATCCACGTGCGCGTAGTGCCGCTGCTCCGTCTCGTACTCCACGTGCGCCGTGTTGATCGTGATCCCCCGCTCTTTCTCCTCCGGCGCTTTGTCGATCTCGTCAAACGCCACCGCCTCGGCCATGGCCCGCTCCGCCAACACCTTCGTGATCGCCGCCGTCAGCGTCGTCTTCCCATGGTCAATATGCCCGATCGTCCCCACATTCATGTGCGGCTTCGTCCGCTCAAACCGCTCCTTCGCCATCGCTCTCCCTTTCTGCACTACGCAATAAAGATATCCACTACGAACAGAGGGGGCCTGTGCGACCACCTCATCGTCGGAGCTCGTCTTCGGAGGATCATACCAGCACCTGGTCCGCTCCGTTATTCTGAAGTTCGCAATTCTAGATGCTATTTCAGAAGAGTCAACCGCCTACGGCAGTAGATATTTAGGTCCGTTCCTCTCTTCTCTGCCCTCGTCTTTTCTTCGGGTCACATGAGACACCACCAGGGTTCACACGTGGTCGAAATATGAAAAAGAAATCCGTTTATCCGTCCAATGACTACTATGTATCTCTATTACCAGCGATAATGGGCAAATGCTTTATTCGCTTCCGCCATGCGGTGCGTATCTTCACGTTTTTTCACGGCACCCCCTCGATTCTGAGACGCCTCAAAGAGTTCGCCGGCCAGCTTCTCTTCCATGCTCTTTTCCGAGCGTTGCCTGGAGGATTGGACAAGCCAGCGCATGGCCAGAGAATTCCGTCGGACTTGACGTACTTCAACCGGCACCTGGTAGGTCGCACCACCAACTCGGCGGGATCGAACCTCAACAAGAGGTTTTACATTTTCTAATGCACGCTTAAAAACCTCAAGCGCGTCCTCTCCCGTTCTCTGCTGGATCAGGTCCATGGCGCCGTATATGATCTTCTCAACTTTTCCCTTTTCTCCGTCGAGCATCATCATATTGGCGAATTTTGAGACACTCATATCGTGGTATTTCGGGTCTGGTAGGATATCGCGTCGCGCGGCAGGTCCCTTACGTGGCATGCTCTTCCCTCTTGTTTACTTAGGCTTCTTTGCACCGTATTTTGATCGGCCCTGTTTTCGTTCCTGGACACCGATGGAGTCAAGTGTGCCACGGATAATATGATATCGGACGCCGGGTAAGTCCTTGACTCGACCGCCACGGATAAGCACAACCGAATGTTCCTGCAGATTATGTCCGATCCCAGGGATATACGCTGTCACCTCAATACCATTGGTCAGTCGCACGCGGGCGACTTTTCTCAAGGCTGAGTTCGGCTTTTTCGGAGTCGTCGTATAGACCCGAGTACACACCCCCCGCCGTTGGGGGCAGGATTGTAGAGCTGGGGCGGTCAATTTTCTGCGTTGTTGCGCTCTTCCTTTTCGTACGAGTTGCTGAACTGTAGGCATTCCTCCTCCTTGCGAGCCTTGACCTGCCGTTCTCTATGCTTCGAGTATTTGGGCAATGGGCAAAGGTTCTTCTTCCTCGGGCAAAACTTCTGGGCTTCCGGCAGTGAGCTGCGTGTAACTCGGGGTGCCTGTCCCGGCAGGAATGAGCCGCCCCATGATGACATTCTCTTTGAGTCCCAGCAGGTGATCGACTTTGCCATTAATGGCCGCTTCCGTCAGCACCTTAGTAGTTTCTTGGAACGAGGCGGCTGAGATGAAACTATCGGTCGAGAGACTCGCTTTTGTAATTCCCATCAGGAGCGATTCCGCTTCCGGGGGGATGCCTCCATCAGCCAGCACACGTTCAACCTCTTCTTGGAAACGCCATTTTTCGACTTGCTCGCCAACCAAGAAATCAGAATCGCCTACCTTGGTCACGAGCACGCGCCGCATCATTTGTCTTACGATCACCTCGATGTGTTTATCATGGATGCGCACTCCCTGAAGACGATAGACTTCCTGGATAGCGTCCACGATCCTCTTTTGGAGATCACGATCTCCGCGAACGCGAAGTATATCATGGGGGTTTTCAGAGCCATCCATCAGCGGATCTCCCGATCGGACATAATCGCCTTCTCGTACGCTGATGTGTTTTCCCCGAGGAATGAGATACTCCCGTGTTTCGCCAACCTCAGGGGTAATCACCACCTTCCTTTTCCCTTTGGTATCTTTCCCAAAAGAGACCGTCCCTTCAATCTCACTGATAACGGCGAACTCTTTGGGCTTGCGGGCCTCAAAGAGTTCAGCCACCCGAGGTAGGCCACCGGTAATATCCTTCGACTTGGCGGTCTCTCGTGGAATTTTGGCGAGTACGTCCCCTGCTTCAACACGTTGGCCCGCGCTCACATTAATATTGGAGCCAACCGGCAGCAGATAGCGAGCATCCAATCCATTCGACAGCTTCGCCGTTTTACCGCTATCATCTTTGATTGATACCCGTGGACGCATATTCGGGTCGCGGAATTCGATAATGACCCGTGTGGACAGGCCCGTCCGCTCGTCGACCTTTTCTTGCATGGTCCGGTCGTCGATATCCCCGAACTTTATCTCACCGCTGACCTCGGTCAGGATGGGGACGGTGTAGGGGTCCCATTCCGCGATCAAATCGTTGGTTTTGACCTTTGCCCCGTCTTTCTTTTTCAGCTTCGCACCATAGACGATCTGATACCGTTCCCTTTCGCGCTCCCGTCCTGGCTCTAGGACCTCAGTCACCGCGACCTCTCCGTTGCGATTCATCACAACGAGATTCCCGTCCCGGTCGACCACGGTCTTGAGATTGATGTAGCGGAGTACGCCCTCATGCCGAACCGTGAGCGTCGTCTGCTCGGCCAGCCGACTGGCCGTCCCACCAATGTGGAACGTCCGCATGGTCAGTTGGGTACCTGGCTCACCAATCGACTGCGCAGCAATAATACCAACCGCCTCGCCAAGATGCACCAGCCGGCCGCGGGCCAAGTCACGTCCATAACAGCGGGCGCAGAGGCCTCGTTTGGTGGCACAGGTCAGAGCAGATCGTATCGATACGCGCTCAATCCCGGCTTCTTCGATGCGTACGACGCGGTCTTCATCAATTTCTTCGTTTGCGTGAACAAGGACTTCTTGGGTAAGAGGGTCGCGAATATCCTCAAGGGCAACGCGCCCCAAGACACGCTCGCCAAGGCGCTCTATTATTTCCCCACCCTCAACCAGAGGGGCCATCTCGATACCATCAATCGTACCACAGTCCTCTTCGCTCACGATCGAGTCCTGCGCCACATCAACAAGCCGGCGGGTCAGATAGCCAGAATTCGCCGTCTTGAGGGCGGTATCAGCTAACCCCTTCCGCGCCCCGTGCGTTGAGATGAAATACTGGAGCACGGAGAGCCCGTCACGGAAGTTGGCAGTGATCGGCGTTTCGATGATTTCTCCCGATGGCTTTGCCATGAGTCCGCGCATACCCGCGAGCTGGCGGATCTGCTGCGCACTGCCACGCGATCCAGAGTCCGCCATCATATAGATGGGACTAAATCCATCTTTGTCTTCTTGGAGCCCTCTGAACATATCGTTGGCCGCTTTATCGGTAACCGAGGCCCAGGTATCAACAACCTTATTATGACGCTCGCCATCCGTGATCAGCCCATTGGTATACTGCTCTTGGATTTTTTGTATTTCCTTCTGCGCATCGGAGAGCAGCTTCTCTTTGGTATCAGGGACCTTCATGTCTTGAATGCCAATAGAGATACCCGCCCGAGTGGCATACTCGAAGCCAAGATCTTTCAAACGGTCGGCAAAAATTACGGTGGCCTTGTTGCCCGCTTTCAAAAAGGCCGCATCAATCAAGGCGCCGAGCTCTTTTTTCTTCATCACTTGGTTGATGTCCGAGAAAGGAATCTCCGGCGGTGCAATTTCCGCCAGCAAGATACGACCCACCGTTGTTTCGACCCGGTCACCATCCAGGCGCACAGTGATCTTTGCCTGTAAGTCAACCGCGCCTTGATCGTAGGCAACCCGGACCTCGCCTGGACTACTGAAAACTTTCCCTTCACCGGGCGCACCGGCGCGCTCACGGGTCGCATTATACAGTCCAAGGACGACGTCCTGGGTGGGGGCGATGACCGCCTTGCCGTGAGCGGGTGAGAGAATATTGTTGGTTGACATCATCAAGCTGCGGGCCTCAACCTGGGCCTCAACCGACAGCGGGACATGTACGGCCATCTGGTCGCCGTCAAAGTCGGCATTATAGGCCATACAGACGAGGGGGTGCAATTGAATGGCCTTGCCTTCAATCAGGATGGGTTCAAAGGCCTGGATGCCGAGTCGATGCAGGGTTGGAGCGCGGTTGAGCAGAACCGGATGCTCCTTGATCACCTCGTCCAGGATATCCCAGACTTCTGGCCGTTCCTTCTCCACCATCTTCTTGGCACTCTTGATCGTGGTGGTGAGCCCCCGTTCCTCAAGTTTGTTGTAGATGAACGGTTTGAACAGTTCCAAAGCCATATACTTCGGCAGGCCGCATTGATGCAGGCGTAATTCCGGTCCGACCACAATGACCGAACGGCCCGAATAATCGACCCGCTTTCCGAGCAGGTTCTGACGAAACCGTCCGCTTTTGCCTTTCAGCATGTCGGACAGAGACTTGAGAGGACGTTTGTTCGGGCCAGTCAATGGGCGGCCCCGACGGCCGTTATCAAAGAGGGCATCGACCGCCTCTTGCAGCATGCGCTTCTCGTTTCGAATAATGATATCCGGTGCGCTCAACTCCATGAGCCGCTTGAGTCGGTTGTTGCGATTAATCACTCGACGATACAGGTCATTCAGATCTGAGGTCGCAAAGCGTCCCCCATCAAGCGGAACGAGGGGACGGAGGTCTGGTGGAATGACGGGGATGACTTCCAGAATCATCTCTTCCGGATGGTTGCCTGACTGCCGAAAGGCGTTGACGACCTTCAGACGTTTCGCGGCTTTCTTGCGTCGGGCTTCACTCGAGGTCTCGACCATTTCAACCCGGAGCTCTCGCGCTAACTGTTCCAGGTCAAAGTCTTGCAATAACTCGCGGACCGCCTCCGCCCCCATCCCTGCTCGGAAGCTTCCCGGACCAAATTCCTCAACGGCCTTCCGATGCTGGGTTTCACTCAGCAGTCCTTTTTGCTTGAGGGGCGTTTCGCCCGGGTCAAGCACGATATAGGACTCGAAGTACAGCACCCGCTCAAGTTCTTTGAGCGTCATATCCATGAGTGTCCCGATCCGGCTGGGGAGGCTCTTCAAAAACCAGATGTGTGCCACTGGGCTGGCAAGGTCAATATGGCCCATTCGTTCGCGACGGACTTTAGACTGAATGACCTCGACCCCGCACTTCTCGCAGACAACGCCTCGATGACGCATCCGCTTGTATTTGCCACAATTACACTCATAGTCTTTGGTCGGTCCAAATATTTTTGCACAAAAAAGCCCGTCACGCTCGGGCTTAAACGTTCGATAATTGATGGTTTCAGGCTTCTTGACTTCGCCATGGGACCAAGAGCAGACCATCTCTTTGGACGCCAACGAAACCTGGATCGCATTAAAACGGAGCGGATTTTGGGGTTTTTCAAAAAGACCCAGAAAATCTTCCATTTCGTCCTCACCTCACCTTATTGGTTTTCTTCCAGCAGCTCGACATTGAGCGCCAGGCTCTGGAGTTCGCGAATCATCACATTGAATGACTCAGGCAGTCCAGGTTCCAAGACATTTTCACCTTTGACAATCGCTTCATACATCCGAGTTCGGCCAGCAACGTCGTCCGATTTGACCGTGAGCATCTCTTGCAGGCTGTACGCCGCACCATAGGCTTCCAGCGCCCACACTTCCATTTCCCCGAGCCGTTGTCCCCCAAATTGTGCTTTGCCACCAAGGGGCTGTTGCGTCACCAGAGAGTAGGGCCCGGTTGAGCGCGCGTGAATCTTGTCTTCAACAAGGTGATGCAGTTTCAGGATGTACATCACACCAACGGTCACTGGCCGGCTGAATGGTTCCCCTGTTCGCCCATCGTAGAGCGTTGTCTGCCCGGTATCGGGCAGGCCGGCCTGCTCAAGCAAAGAGAGAATTTCTGTTTCCGGGGCGCCGTCAAAGACCGGAGTCGCCACGTGAGAGCCGTGTTTCGAGCGACTGGCCAGCTCTTTGACCTCGGCCTCCGAGAGTCCATCAATAAGCTGAGCAACCTCGGTTGAACGCGCGAGGTCCTTAAGCCGCGCACGAAGGCTGTCGGCCGCAGATTTCCCCTTTTTCCCCGCATCATTCCCAACCTGTTTGCCAAGGGACTGTACCGCCCAACCGAGATGGGTTTCCAGGATTTGGCCGACATTCATACGAGAGGGTACGCCCAGGGGGTTCAGGACGACATCGACCGGAGTCCCATCCTCAAGATACGGCATGTCCTCTTCCGGGAGAATCCGGGACAGCACCCCTTTGTTCCCGTGGCGCCCGGCCATCTTGTCACCGACTTGGAGGCGACGTTTGATGGCGATAAAGACCTTCACCATCTTGATAATCCCCGGGGGCAACTCGTCTCCACTCTTCAGTCGCTCGATTTTTCTGTCACATTCTTCACGGATGGAGCCGATGTGGCCGGCAAGAGAATCTACCGTCTTCCGTATCTCCTCCTCTACGGCCTCATCCCCGATTCTGACCCTGCGCCAGGACTGCTCTGGCAGCGTCTCCAAAAGCTCTGCCGTGATCTCCTGCCCTTTGGCGATCACGACGCGTCGAGACTCATCGTCACTGACCCGCATCGTTGCCGTCTTCCCGACCAACAGTTGCGTGATCTTGCCACGCGTGCTGTCTCGGATAATGCCGATCTCCTCGTCTCGGTCTTGTTGCAGCCGCTGGATCTCAGCTTCTTCGAGATACTGGCTGCGCTCGTCCTTGGTCTCGCCTTTGCGTGAGAACACGCGGACATCAATCACCGTACCTTCGACCCCAGGGGGAACGCGGAGTGAAGTATCACGAACCTCTCCGGCTTTTTCACCAAAAATTGCTCGGAGCAGTTTCTCTTCTGGAGAAAGCTGCGTCTCGCCTTTGGGCGTGATTTTTCCAACGAGAATATCACTCGGCCGCACTTCAGCACCGATCCTGACAATCCCACTCTCGTCAAGATCCTTGAGCGCTTCTTCCCCAACATTCGGAATGTCTTGAGTGATTTCCTCCGGGCCGAGTTTTGTGTCTCGGGCGACACATTCGAATTCCTCGATATGGACCGAGGTAAAGACATCGTCGCGAATGAGTCGCTCACTCACCAGGATGGAATCCTCAAAGTTATATCCCCCCCAGATCATAAAGGCGACCAAGACGTTTCTCCCCAGCGCGAGTTCTCCCATTTCTGTGGCCGGGCCATCGGCGATAACATCTCCCGCCTCAACCCGATCGCCAATCTGAACGATAGGCCGCTGGTTAATACACGTATTTTGGTTAGAGCGCTGGTATTTCGTGAGACTATAGATATCAACACCAACGTCTCCCTGTGTGGTCTGCGATTCAGCTTTGACCACAACCCGAGTGGAATCCACACTCTCGACAATTCCATTACGCCGAGCGACACGGGCAGCCCCAGAGTCCCGAGCCACGACCTGCTCCATTCCAGTGCCAACAAGCGGAGCTTCCGTCCGGAGCAGGGGGACGGCTTGCCGCTGCATATTGGACCCCATCAATGCCCGGTTGGCATCGTCATGTTCTAGGAAAGGGATCAGTGCGGCGGCCACACTCACCAGTTGTGTCGGAGAGACATCCATCAGCTGAACCTGATCGGGGGGCACCATCACGAACTCCCCACCCAGTCGGGCAGAAATCAACGTATTGACAAAATTGCCTGTGACATCAACCGGCGCGTTTGCCTGCGCGATGGTCTGACTCTCCTCCTCCAAGGCAGATAAATAGCGGACGTCCTCAGTAACTCGTCCATCCTCCACTGTCCGGTAGGGTGTCTCAATAAACCCAAACTCATTGACCCGAGCATAGGTCGAAAGACTCGAAATCAGCCCAATATTGGGCCCCTCCGGCGTTTCAATCGGACAGACACGACCATAGTGAGTGGGGTGAACGTCGCGCACTTCAAAGCCGGCACGTTCCCGTGTCAGCCCACCAGGTCCCAGTGCGGAGAGCCGTCGCTTATGCGTGACCTCCGACAGCGGATTCGTTTGGTCCATGAACTGGGAGAGCTGGCTCGACCCGAAAAACTCCTTGAGTGCCGCTGAAACCGGCTTATAATTGACCAATTCTTGCGGCATTAGGGTCTCGACATCCTGGAGACTCATCCGCTCTTTTACTGCCCGCTCCATCCGGACTAAACCAATACGAAACTGGTTTTCGACGAGTTCCCCGACTGCACGGACGCGACGATTTCCTAAGTGGTCAATATCATCAACAACGCCGTTACCGTTTTTGAGTTCGACGAGATACCGAACGGTCTCTAAGATGTCTTCACGACGGAGGGTCCCTTGACCCAGCGTAGCGTCGTCGGTAGGGAACCTGAGCTTATGGTTGAGCTTCAAACGTCCCACTCGGGAGAGATTATACCGTTCGGGGTTAAAGAACAGGTTGTCAAAAAACGACGTGGCCGCCTCGTTGGTCGGTGGGTCGCCGGGACGGAGGCGGCGATATATCTCAATCTTCGCCTCTGTTGGAGAAGCGATCTTGTCCTGGAGGAGTGTATTGCGGAACGAAGAGCCTATATGCGCATCGTCAATGAACAAGACTTCAAACTGGGGCACGCCACGCTCAATGAGGAGGTCGAGAGATTCCTGTGTGATTTCCTCATTACACTGCACGAGGACTTCTTGGGTCGTGGGATCGATGATATCGCGGGCCGCCACTCGTCCAAGCAGGTCTTCTGGCGTGATGGGGATCTGCTCAAGACCAGCCGCCTCTAACTGTCTCACTGCCCCGCGGGTAAACTTCCGGCCTTCCTTTACCAACACATCACCGGTTTCAGGGTTGCGAATGTCCTGCGTTGCCCGCAGACCGAGGAGGTGGCCCGGCACAAAAGCCTGGGTTACCTGTTGGTCACCCGTACTGTTGAGGAAGATAGTATCCCTGCGATAGAAATAATTGAGCAGATCCTCGGTTGACATTCCCAAGGCTCGTAAGAGCACGGTTGCGTGAAACTTACGGCGACGGTCAATCCGGACATAGAGAATATCTTTGGGGTCAAACTCAAAGTCGATCCACGACCCCCGGTATGGAATGACACGCGCAGAGTAGAGTAATTTCCCGCTCGCATGCGTTTTTCCTTTGTCATGATCAAAAAAGACTCCGGGGGAGCGGTGGAGCTGACTCACAATCACCCGCTCAGTCCCGTTGACCATAAAGGTACCATGATTGGTCATTAACGGGACCTCACCAAAATAGACTTCCTGCTCTTTTACATTTTTGATCGTCCGCGCACCGCTACTGGCATCAACATCCCACAAGACGAGTTGAATGGTGACTTTGAGGGGAGCAGCATAATTCATCCCTCTCTGGTGGCACTCTTCGACTGAGTATTTCGGCTCTCCAAGCGTATAATCCACAAACTCAAGGGAGGCGGTCTCGTTGAAGTCTTTGATCGGAAAAACGGACCGAAAAACCCCTTGGAGTCCGGCGTCGGTCCTCTGGTCAGCAGTCAGCAACCGTTGAAGAAATTCGTCGTAGGAGTGGCGCTGAATTTCCAACAGATGCGGAAATTCGATAATTTTTTCGATATGACCAAAGGACCGTCGAATACGGAAGTTATGCGCTAGATTGCCATTCATATCAGCCATACATGCCCTCCTGCCATTCCGTTTCTATTGCAACTCAACCGCCCCCCCAGCCTCTTCCAGCTTGTTTTTGATCTCTTCCGCTTCCGCCTTGGATGCGCCTTCTTTGACCGCTTTGGGCGCGCTGTCGACAAGCTCTTTGGCTTCTTTAAGCCCCAGCCCGGTCAACTCACGCACGACCTTAATCACCTGGATCTTTTTCTCCCCAGGGCCCGTCAGCACCACGTTGAATTCGTCCTTCTCCGCTGCCGCAGCAGGCTCAGCATCGTCCCCGGCAGCCCCGCCTCCGGCAACGACCACAGGAGCCGCGGCGCTGACTCCCCATTTTTCTTCGAGCTTTTTTACCAGATCGGAAGCCTCAAGAATCGTGAGGTCAGACAGCGTGGTAATGAGTTCGTCCATCTTCTCTTCTGTCAGAGCCATACAGTCCTCCTTCAGGAAAGTAATTTTCGGTTAGTCTGCGTTCAGTTGGGACATGCGTTCATTCAGTAATCGGGCGAGTTGGCTCCCAGGGGCAGATAGCGCCCCGACCAGGCGGGTGGCAGGTTGAGAAAGCGTCCCGAGCAATTGCGCCAGGAGCGCCTCACGACTTGGCAGTGTCGCTAACTCCTCTATGCCCGCAGTCTCCAGGAATTGCCCCTCTGTTACCCCTCCCTTAATAGTGAACTTCTCGTTCTTAGAGGCATAGCGAGCAACAACCTTGGTGAGCCCAACGACATCACCATATCCAAGGACCAAGCCATTTTGACCGGCAAGGAGTTCCTTCAAGGACAGATACGGCGTGCCATCAATAGCGAGCGCGACCAGCGTATTCTTGGCGACGCGATATTCTCCAGACACTTCGCGCAGCTCGCGGCGTAGCACGTTGATCTCTTCGACTGTTAACCCTTTATATTCGGTCACCACTGCGGCAGTCGCACTGGTAAATCGATTCTGCAGATCGATAACCGTTTCTTCCTTTGTTTGTCGGTCCATTGTTTCTCTTTCGTCTTGCCGAGAGGAATAGTGTCGCTTTTCCTTGCCTTAGCGGGAGGAGCCAGCCGGGTCGACTCGGACTCCTGGCCCCATGCTGGTACTCACCGTAATACTCTTGAGATAGGTACCTTTTGCCGAGGCAGGTTTCGCGCGTACCAGGCTCTCAAGAAGAGACTGGGCATTGTCAACAAGCTGTGCTTTGTCAAATGATGCCTTACCGATCGGCACATGCACATTGCCAGCTTTGTCAACCCGATATTCGACCTTCCCCCCTTTCAGGTCTTGAACCGCCTGGGCAATATCTGTAGTCACCGTCCCAACTTTCGGGTTCGGCATCAGGCCTCGCGGCCCGAGAATTTTTCCGAGCCGGCCAACGACTCCCATCATGTCTGGAGTGGCAACCGCCTTATCGAACTCCAGCCAGCCTTCATCACTAATGCGCTTTGCCAGGTCTTCACCGCCAACAACGTCAGCACCCGCTTCCTCTGCCTCTTGGGCCTTCTCCCCTTTGGCGAAAACGGCAACACATATGGACTTACCGGTTCCGTGCGGAAGGAGCACTGTCCCACGGATGTTCTGGTCGGCCTTCCTCGGGTCAACACCGAGTCGTACCGCAAGTTCGACACTCTCATCGAACTTGGCACGTTTCGTCTCGCTGGCAAGGGCGAGCGCTTCCTCTAAGGGGTAGCGCTGAGTCCGGTCAACCTTCTCCTGAGCGGAACGATAGCTTTTGCTTTTTCGAGCCATATCAATTCACCACTTCTATTCCCATGCTGCGCGCCGTCCCTGCAATGATGCGCGTTGCGCCCTCAATATCTTTCGCATTCAGGTCCGGCATTTTCGTCGTGGCAATCTCTTCAATCTGTTTTTGGGTCACGGAGCCCCTCATCTGTCTTGCCGGTTCACTGGAGGCTTTTTCCAGTCCGGCAGCCTTTTTCAGGAGCGTAGAGGCCGGCGGCGTCTTGGTGATAAAGGAAAAAGAGCGGTCTACATAAACGGTAATCACAACCGGAATCAGCAACCCTTGCTGGTCCTGCGTTTTCGCATTGAACGCTTTACAGAACTCCATGATATTAACCCCCCTTTGCCCAAGGGCAGGGCCGACGGGCGGGCTGGGGTTCGCTTGGCCAGCCGGAATCTGAAGCTTGATTGTCGTGTCTATTTTCTTTGCCATCGGCTTCTCACCATTCCCTATGCTTTTTCAACTTGGACGAGATCAAGCTCAACCGGAGTTGCCCGACCAAATATACTAATCAAGACCCGCAACTTCCCTTTATCCGGTTTCACTTCCTCAACCACGCCGGTAAAATCCTGAAAGGGGCCATCAACAACCTTCACGCCCTCTCCTGTCGCAAATGAGATTTTTGGCTTAGGCCGTAAAGCCCCCTCTTCAACTTGCTGGTGAATCTCGGAAACCTCGGCTTCTGACACGGACGGGATAGTCTGAGGATCGTTTGCTCCGCCAACAAAGCCGGTCACTTTGGGCGTTGACCGGACAACATGCCAAGTCTCATCATTCATCTCCATCTGTACCAGCATATAGCCTGGAAAAAATTTCCGAGCCGACGTGCGTTTTTTTCCTTTTACTAACTCAACGACCTGCTCCTCTGGCACCAGCACGTCTCCGAACGCATCCTGCTTCCCTAAAGTCCGAATGCGTTCCTCTAAAGCGGCTTTCGCTTTGCGTTCGTACCCGGAATAGGTATGGACGATATACCATTGCTTGCCCATAACCTCAGACCCCTTTATGCCGATAGTTAATTTCCAAGGAACGAGCGAAACAGCCACGACAGTACAGCATCGACTGAGAACAAGAACAGTGCAACAATTGCAACAAGGAGGAGAACAACCAGCGTTGCCGAGCGAACCTCTTTGCGACTCGGCCAATGGACCTTCTGGGTCTCTGCCCACGCCTCTTGACAATATGCCCGTGCTGTCTCAAACGCACCCATATAGTACTCTCCTCTCTCGCCAGAGGAAACGCACCTACCCAAAGGAGACGGGTCAGGCAGGACTCGAACCTGCAACCCCCGGATTTGGAGTCCGGTGCTCTATCCAATTCGAGCTACTGACCCTCCTCTCTCATACCTTTACTTCTTTATGTGAGGTATGAGAGCGACAGACCGGGCAAAATTTCCGTCGAACAAGTTTATCGGGAGTGAGTTTCTTGTTTTTAGTTGCGGTATAATTTTTATTTTTACATCGCTCACAGGAAAGTCCCACAAGGTCTCTCATGACGAATTCTCTCTATACTATGCTGTTACTCCAAGATTTTGGTCACGACCCCGGCCCCCACCGTGCGCCCGCCCTCCCGAATCGCAAACCGTAACCCCTCATCCATCGCAATCGGAGTCAATAACGCCACCGTCATCTGCGTGTTGTCCCCCGGCATCACCATCTCCGTCCCCGCCTGTAACGTCACCGACCCCGTCACATCCGTCGTCCGAAAGTAAAACTGCGGCCGATACCCGTTGAAAAACGGCGTGTGCCGCCCCCCCTCATCCTTCGTCAAGACATACACTTCGGCCTCATACTTCGTGTGCGGCGTGATACTCCCCGGCTTGGCCAACACCTGCCCCCGCTCAATCTCCTCCCGCTTGATCCCCCGGAGTAAACACCCCACATTGTCCCCCGCCACCCCTTCATCCAACAGCTTGCGAAACATCTCTACCCCGGTCACGGTCGTCTTCTGGGTCTCCCGAATCCCCACGATCTCAACCTCTTCCCCCACTTTGATCCGCCCCCGCTCCACGCGCCCCGTCGCCACCGTCCCACGGCCCGAAATCGTAAACACGTCTTCGACCGACATCAAAAACTCTTGATCGACATCCCGCGCCGGCTCGGGAATAAAACTGTCGACCGCCGCCATCAACTCCAGCACTTGCGCCTCCCCGTCCGCTTCCCCCTCCAACGCCCGAAGCGCACTCCCCCGAATGATCGGCGTGTCATCGCCCGGAAAATCATACTTCGACAGCAACTCCCGCATCTCTAATTCGACGAGATCCAACAACTCTTCGTCATCCACCATGTCCACTTTGTTCATGAACACCACAATCGCCGGCACCCCCACCTGCCGCGCTAATAAAATATGCTCCCGCGTCTGCGGCATCGGCCCGTCTGAGGCCGCCACCACCAGAATCGCTCCGTCCATCTGCGCCGCCCCCGTAATCATGTTCTTGATATAGTCCGCATGCCCCGGACAATCCACGTGCGCGTAGTGCCGCTGCTCCGTCTCGTACTCCACGTGCGCCGTGTTGATCGTGATCCCCCGCTCTTTCTCCTCCGGCGCTTTGTCGATCTCGTCAAACGCCACCGCCTCGGCCATGGCCCGCTCCGCCAACACCTTCGTGATCGCCGCCGTCAGCGTCGTCTTCCCATGGTCAATATGCCCGATCGTCCCCACATTCATGTGCGGCTTCGTCCGCTCAAACCGCTCCTTCGCCATCGCTCTCCCTTTCTGCGTCTCGCGCTCAACACTGAGAAACTTGTCCCAACTTTCCCAACAGCCAAGCTTTTAATAATCCGTTTCTTCCGTGAAAATGAGACAAGCCCAGGAGCGGGCTTGAACCGCCGACCTCGTCCTTACCAAGGACGTGCTCTACCTACTGAGCTACCTGGGCATTGGATTCAATTTTCTCACTTCGTCACAACCTACAGAATGAGGTATCTGTCCTACAAGATGCCAGAAGAATTATTAAGGAGATGCTGTTCCCTCTTGCAAAATATTGGAGCGGGAAACGGGACTCGAACCCGCGACCCCGAGCTTGGAAGGCTCGCGCTCTAGCCAACTGAGCTATTCCCGCCCAAAGTCTTCCCTGTTTTAGAGTGGAGAGGGAAGGATTCGAACCTTCGAAGGCATATGCCGGCAGATTTACAGTCTGCTCCCTTTGGCCGCTCGGGCACCTCTCCATGTGCACGGTTTTCATATCGACGAAAGCTGGCGATAGGAATTGAACCTACAACCTACTGATTACAAATCAGTTGCTCTACCGTTGAGCTACGCCAGCGTTACTGAGTATGATTTTCCGTAGCTCAATAATGTAGCTCAATAATTATGTAGATTTCAGGGCCTTTTCAAACGAAACCTTGTTATATCTCAGAGAAGCGACCTATCCTACCCTAGCTCATTCCAGCAGTCAATAGCAATGAAATTTCTTAGTCTCTTTCCTCCTCGAAAAATAAAATCCCCTTCAATTTCCATATCTTACGGAGAAATAGCACTATGGCTTACGAATCTGACGAAGACGTTCATAGAGTACGATGGCACCAGCGACAGAAACATTCAGAGAGGAAATCCGTCCTTCCATCGGTATTGATACTAAGTAATCACAGGTGTTCTGGACGAGTGGGCGCATTCCTTTACCTTCGCCACCTAGGACGAGAGCGACTTTTCCGTGCATATCGAGGTCATACACTGTGGAGGTTGCCTGCGGATTGAGTCCGATCAGCCAGAAATTTGCTTGTTTTAAGGCTATGAGTGCATGCCGTAAATTTCCAACTCGACAGATAGGAAGATACGCCGTTGCCCCGGCGGCCGCTTTTTCAACACTGGCCGAGAGTGGCGCAGAACGTCGCCTCGTCAGTATCACACCTCCAACTTTCGCTGACTCTGCTGTTCTCAGCAGCGCTCCAAGATTCCGAGGGTCCACTATCTCATCAAGTACCAGAATACAGTCTATCGAGCTCTGTATGAGGTCAGTCAGGACAGCATACTGAAACGGACGTATCTGAGCGGCGATTCCTTGGTGATTTTCCCCGTGCGTCAGGGTATCGAAGAAAGCTGCGGATTGGTATTGAATGGGTATGTGAAGCTGTCGAGCATATTGAATGATACGCTCCGTTTTCTGCAATCGGAGAGTATAAATGGTCTCGATTGTTTCTGGCTGTGTCCGGAGGTACTCGTTGAGAGGACGGAGTCCGTATAGTACACGCGATTTACAGTGTACTATATTTCTTCTAGGATTTCGTTTCATGGGCAAAATTCTGATACGCTATGTCTTCTTCGAAATTGCTCTACCCTTCTGTCTCAGTTTGCTCATCTTTACCTGCATTTTGTTCACGGCTCGTATCCTAGAACTCGTTGATTTAGTCATCAGTCGAGGCGTATCAGTCCTGCATATCAGTAAAATGCTGTTTTTCGTCCTTCCTTCTTTTCTCGAAGTAACCGTACCGATGGCCTTCCTCCTTGCCATTCTCTGGGGATTTGGCCGTCTCTCAACAGACAGAGAGATCATTGCGCTGAAAAGTTGCGGTATGAGTCTCTCTCAAATAGCTGTGCCGCTGTATCTGCTGACAGGAGTTCTTTTGGGACTCTCTTTTTTCCTCACTCTCGCTGTCCGTCCGTGGAGTAATTCCGGACTCGATCGTGTGTTCTATGATGTTTCGAAAACACAGGCAACCGCAGGCTTAAAAGAAAAGACGTTCAATAGTGAATTTTCAGGTCTGGTTATCTATGCGGAAGAAATTGAACCGCCAGGCACGATTCTCAAGGGGATCATGATCGCGGATAGCCGGACTCCACACAGAAAAGATACTATCTTTGCTCATGATGGCCTCATTGTTTCCAGTGCTGAAGGAAATCTGTTGACCCTGCGCTTAAACAAGGGGACTGTGCATAGCATGCAACAAACAGAAAAGGGTCATCAGACCACTCATTTTTCTGTCTATGATGTGACTTTGGATACAACCGCACTGCTCGCTCACGTGAGCGAGCCGAACCATAGCCCCAAAGATATGACGATAGCGGAGCTCCTCCACCGTTTGTCTCAAGTCCAAGAGGCGTCTTCACAACACAATAAAGCACTCGTTGAATTTCATCGCCGCCTTGCCCTGCCGTTCGCGTGTGTAGTCTTCAGTCTGATCGCTCTTCCTCTCAGCGTGCGAACGACTTGGGCCTTTCGTTCGGTCGGATTTGGCATCAGCCTCGGTATTATCCTGCTCTACTATCTTCTGCTTACTGCCGGGGAGACATTTGGAGAAAGAGGGGTACTCCCTCCTGCAATTGCCCTGTGGATACCGAATGGCATCTTAGGCGGTCTCGGCGCCTATCTCTTCTCTCGGGTGACGCAAGAAAAACCTCTTTTTCCTCTCTTGCCTTGGTTGTCGCAGTGTTTTTCCAAGCGCCCATTGTCCTCTTTGGTCACCCAATGAGTCCGCCACGGGTTATGGGTCAAACCGGCTTTCCTTTTCCTTCTCGACTCATCGCAGCCTATCTGTGCAAAGAATTTATTCGTCTCTTTGCGCTCTGCCTACTCCTCTTTCTCGGGCTTTCATTGCTGGTTGATTTTTTTGACCGTTTTAATAGCTTCGTGAAATACAAAGCGCCCCTGTCTGCTATAGGCAGTTATTTTCTTTTTAAATTACCCCTTTTTGTCACCCAAGCTGTCCCCGCCGCGGCGCTCGCCGGATCGCTGCTGAGCCTCGGAATTCTCTCCCGCCATAAGGAACTCCAGGCACTCAAAGCCTGTGGTGTGAGTGCCTGGCAGATGGCGGCTCCCCTCCTCTTATCTGCCGGTGTACTAAGTCTTGGTGGATGGGCGTGGAACGAACATGTCGTTCCGTACGCCTTTCACAAGTCTCGCTATATCAATACCGTGGAGATTAAAGGCAAGACTTTTAAAGGTCTCTTTCAGACGCGAGGGTTCTGGTATCATGGGACAAATAGCTTCTACCATATCGACCATTTTGATTCACGCCACAATATCCTTTCCGGTCTCACTATTTATACCCTCAGTGAGAACTTTCAGGTGCAGGCTTTGACAAAGATTGCTCAAGCCTCTTGGCGAGACGGAAAATGGCATTTTGAAGGAGTCCAGGAGAGCCAGCTAGAGCGCGGAAGTGCATATCATTCGCCCCCGCCATCTCTTCTACTCAAGGAAACACCAGAAGACTTCTCCCTTGTTGCCATGAAATCCGAAGAGTTTTCGTCACAGGCACTCAGAGCCTATATCGCAGATCTCCAGCAAAAGGGGCTCGATACGACAGAGTATCAAGTAGACCTCAAACTCAAGTGTGCGATCCCTTTTGCGGCATTCGTTATGACACTGTTAGGGGCGGCACTTGCGATACCGGGCGCAAAGCAGCTTGCCGTGCCAACAGCACTCGCTTCGGCACTCCTTGTCGGGTTTGGCTACTGGGTCTTTCTCGCCCTCACCGTTTCTCTCGGTAACGGTGGGATTCTTCCTCCGACCCTCTCCGCTTGGCTCGCCAATGGGACGCTCAGCTTAGTCGGTATCTATTTCCTTCTCGGTATCGACTAACTGACCTATAAAATCTTACCGCTTTGAATACTGAGGACGCTTCCGCGCCTTATGCCTGCCATACTTCTTGCGCTCAACTTCTCGTGAGTCACGGGTAATAAATCCTTCTTTTTTCAGGAGGGTCCGAAAGTCTGGGTTCGCTTTGAGAAGGGCACGGGTAATCCCATGACGAATAGCGGCAGCTTGGGCAGAGTTCCCCCCCCCTTGGACATTGGCCTTGACATCGTATTGGTCTTCCGTTTGCGTCACAATGAGTGGCTGCCGCGCAATCATACGGATCGCTTCACGGCCAAAATACTCGTCAAGGGATTTTGTGTTGACTGTGCACCGCCCTTCCCCAGGAAGAAGGCGAACTCTGGCAATCGCAGTTTTTCGTTTTCCAGTTCCCCAACATTCTGATTGATTCTCAGCCATACAAAGCGCCTTCCTTCTCTCTTTCTTGACCCCTACTCGCTATCTGGCGGTTGGCATCTGGGCGGCATGTGGGTGTGATGCATCAGGATAGATTTTTAATTTCTTTACCAACTTGCGTCCGAGAGCATTCTTCGGCAACATCCCCGTCACCGCCTTTTTCAGGATGTGTTCAGGAGACGATTCGATCAGCTGTTCCGCAGACCGCTGTCGTATACCGCCCGGGTATCCCGTATGCCGGTAGTATTGTTTATCCTGAAGCTTCTTTCCCGTCAGTTTCACATGGCGTGCATTAATGACGACAATAAAGTCTCCATTGTCAGTATGAGGAGAAAAGGCTGGATTTCCCTTGCCGCGTAAGGCGCTCGCGATGGTACTTGCAAGACGCCCAACGATTTGGTCTTTCGCGTCTACAAGATGCCAATGACGTGCCGGGAGCGCTTGCTCCTGGGGTAATATTTGAGTTTCTTTCTTCATGGATCACAGCACCTTCATCTAAAGGTATAGGATGGCGGGGCCGACGAGACTCGAACTCGCGACCTCCGGCGTGACAGGCCGGCGTTCTAAACCAGCTGAACTACGACCCCACCATATGGGCGGTATCCGATTTGAACGGATGGCCCTCGGCTTGTAAGGCCGATGCTCTTCCTCTGAGCTAACCGCCCTACATACAAGGACGAAAGAGGCTAGCGAGCCTTACTCTAAACGAAGCTCTTAGCCCTACCACTGCTCCCTTTCCCAGTCAATCCCCTCATGTTCATTAATGTGTCACGATCTCGGTTGATTCAGTCGGATCAGGTGTATCGGAAGAGTAGAGAGGCTCCTCATCAACCACGGCCTCATTCTTTGCGAGAAACTCATTGGGCTCGGCAAGGACGAGCGCATTGCGGAGCACTGCATCGAGATGGTCAACAGGTTCGACATGAACTGCTCGTAGGATATTCGCTGGGACTTCCTGTAGGTCTTTTTCATTTTCAACTGGGACGAGTATTCTTGTTATCCCTCCACGATGGGCAGCGAGTATCTTCTCCTTGAGACCACCAATAGGGAGCACGCGACCACGAAGGGTAATTTCTCCGGTCATAGCGGTGTCATGTCGAACCGGGATCTTTGTCAGCGCTGATACCAGGCAGGTTGCCATCGTCACGCCGGCCGACGGACCATCCTTCGGAATAGCGCCTTCTGGAATATGGATATGCACGTCAATGTTCTGGTAAAAATCCTTGTCGAGCCCTAACTCATCGGCACGAGAGCGCACGTAGCTCATCGCCGCCTGGGCTGATTCTTGCATCACATCGCCAATTTTCCCAGTAATAGTTAGCTTGCCTTTCCCAGGGACAATTGTCACCTCAGTAGCAAGCAGTTCACCCCCCATATCCGTCCAGGCCAATCCAGTCACGACCCCAATCTTGTCTTCCTGCTCTGTCTTACTCACCCGGTATCGGGCCGGTCCCAAATACTTTTCGAGGCGTTTCTGATTTAACCGCACATGGGTATCTTTGCCCTTTTTGACAACTTCTACTGCAACCTTTCGACACAGCGTCGCAATCTCTCGCTCAAGATTTCTGACTCCAGATTCTCGAGTATAGGAGCGTACCACGGTAGACAGGATACGGTCAGAGCATGTGATATTATTCTCAGTCAGGCCATTTGCCTCGCGTTGCTTTTTAAACAAAAAGTGCTTCGCGATGTTTAATTTTTCCCACTCGGTATAACCGGGGATTCGAATGATCTCCATGCGGTCCTGTAGGGGGCGTGGAATCCGCTCAAGAGTATTTGCCGTACAGATAAAAAGAATTTTTGACAGATCGTAATCCACATCAAGGTAATGATCGTTGAAGGTTGTATTCTGTTCTGGGTCAAGGACTTCCATCAACGCGGCGGACGGATCTCCTCGGAAATCGGTTGACATCTTGTCGACTTCATCAAGAAGAAAGACCGGGTTCCCTGATCCCGCTTTTTTCATGCCTTGGATTATTTTCCCCGGCATTGCTCCGATATAGGTCCGTCGGTGCCCCCGGATTTCTGCCTCGTCGCGTACTCCACCGAGGGAGATCCGAACAAACTCTCGATCCGTCGAGCGGGCAATGGATTTCCCCAAGGAAGTTTTCCCCACCCCCGGAGGACCAACAAAACAGAGAATCGGACCTTTTAACTCGCCAACCAGACTTTGGACGGCAAGGTATTCCAGGATTCGTTCCTTGACCTTTTCCAGGCCGTAGTGGTCCTCGTCTAAAATCTTTTCTGCATCTTGAATGTCCAGTTTATCTTCGGTGTATTCATACCAGGGAAGGACGAGCAACCAGTCGATATAGTTTCGCACAACAGTCGCCTCGGCAGACATCGGCGACATCATCTTGAGCTTCTTGAGCTCCTTTTCTACTTTGTCCCGAGCCTCTTGAGACAATTTCTTTTGTCGAATTTTTTCTTCAAGCTCTTGCAACTCGTTCTTGAATTCGTCTTTTTCTCCGAGCTCTTTTTGAATGGCCCGCATTTGCTCGTTGAGATAGTACTCCTTCTGGGTCTTTTCCATTTGTTTTTTGACCCGGTTGCGTATCCTGCGTTCCACTTCAAGTATCTCAATCTCAGAACGCGTAAAGCTCAGCACTTTCTCCAGTCGGTCAGCGGGATCGATCGTTTCAAGCAGGGTCTGTTTATCCTCCAGTTTAATCCCAAGGTGGGCAATAATGGTATCGGCGAGGCGGGACGGGTCATCAAGCGCCGAGACCGACATTATCATCTCTGGAGGAATCTTCTTATTCAGACGCACATAGTTCTCAAATGCCGTATTAACGCTTTTCACCAACGCGTCGATTTCGGCTTGTCGTTGTGACGCTTCTTCAACCTCTTCAACGTCGGCCCAGAAGAAGTCATTCTGCTCGACATACTGGACGACCTGTCCGCGCTGCTTCCCCTCAACCAGCACCTTCACTGTCCCGTCTGGCAACCGGAGGAGTTGCACAACATGCCCAATGGTACCCATGGCATAAATATCATTGGCAGTCGGATCGTTGACTTTCGCATCACGCTGCGTTGCGAGAAAAATCAGTTTATCGCCGGCAACTGATTCTTCGAGCGCCTTAATCGACTTTTGTCGACCCACAAAGAGGGGAACGACCATGTGAGGAAAAACAATAATATCTCGTAATGGTAAAAGCGGTAGACGCACGGCTCCTCCTTTTTCCGAGTTCTCTTTATTTGTCATTCTGGAATACCATGCCGCTGCTTTCCGAGGTAGGTCGTCAGGCGCTCTCGGCCGTCGCCTTTTGGTACATCACAATAGGCTGTACATTGCGTGACACCACTTCTTCGGAAATAAGGACTTCTTTGATATTCGGCTGTGAGGGGATATCGTACATGATATCCAGCATGATGTTTTCCATAATCGCGCGGAGCCCACGAGCCCCGGTTTTTCTGGCCAATGCCTCACGAGCAATCGCCGTCAGCGCGCCTTCCGTAAAGCGCAGGTGGACATTCTCCAGTTCAAAGAGCTTTTGGTATTGACGAACAAGTGCATTTTTCGGCTCACGCAAGATTCGGACTAAGGCCTGATCGTCCAGCTCCTTGAGGGTCGCGAGAACGGGAAGACGACCAATGAATTCCGGAATCATACCAAATTTCAGGAGGTCTTCTGGTTGCACTTCTGTGAGTAGACTACTCCCCCTCTGGTTGGTGCTCCGAACATCTGCCCCAAACCCAAGACTCTTTCCCCCAATCCGTCGTTGAATAACCTCTTCCAGACCGACAAACGCACCACCACAGATAAAGAGGATATTCGTCGTATCAACCTGGACGAACTCTTGTTGCGGGTGTTTGCGGCCTCCTTTTGGAGGCACGCTCGCGACCGTCCCCTCAATAATCTTTAGCAACGCTTGTTGGACGCCCTCACCGGAAACATCTCGCGTAATCGAAGGATTATCACCTTTTCGGGCGATCTTATCGATCTCATCGATATAGACGATTCCCTTCTGACATTTCTCGACGTCATAGTCGGCATTTTGTAATAGGCTTAAAACAATATTCTCGACATCCTCCCCAACATACCCGGCCTCGGTCAGGCTGGTTGCATCTCCGATCGTAAAAGGAACCTGGAGGAAACGAGCCAAAGTTTGAGCCAAGAGGGTTTTCCCTGACCCCGTCGGGCCCAGAAGAAGAATATTAGACTTTTGGAGTTCCACCTCGCTGGTCATCAACTGCGCATCAACGCGTTTGTAGTGATTGTGGACGGCAACAGAGAGAATTTTTTTTGCTTGCTCCTGTCCGATGACGTATTGGTCCAAAACACGCTTTATCTCTGCCGGTTTTGGGACGGCTGAGGATGCCGCCAACGTGTCCTCTTGGTCACACTCTTCCGCGATAATGTCGTTACACAGATCTATACATTCGTCACAGATATAGACCGTAGGACCCGCAATTAATTTGCGGACCTCATCCTGACTCTTGCCACAAAAAGAGCACACCAAATTTCCGGGACGATCATCGCCATTTCTGGGCATATTTACTCCTTGGATCGTTTTCATCCCGTCCGGCATAAGGATGTATGCTCCAGGTTAGCGCGAGGTCCCTTCGCTCGGAAGAAAAAACGGTATCCATGCTAACTCACATGTCCGTGGTAGGGAACTACCCAATAGATAGTGTTACGGAGAGGAGCATTCATCTTTCAGCCCAATCGCACAGGGAGCGGAAAAGGTTCTTCACCAAGGGTTCATACTAATCGTTTTCCTCGGCACCAGCAACGTCCTCTTGGACCACTCGAATATGAGCCTTCCCCACAACTGCCTGAAGGGCCTTTTCTCTGCACAGCCGCCCTTGTAGCATCTGACGATTCGTCGGATCTGCGTAGAAGGTCTCAAGCTGCTGTCGCTGTTCGACACTCGCCGCTCCAAAGTTTTCAATCTTCAGATCAATCTCCTCCTCCGTGCTTGTGATATCGAGTTGCTCCACTAGTGCATCAAGGAGCAGTGTTGTCTCAATTTGCCGCTTTGCCCGCTGGGAAAAATCCTCACGTATCGCCTCAGGAATAGTCGGGTCATCAAAGCTGACGTTGCCTCCCCTCTGCATGCCCGACTCAACGAACAACTGCTGGGCTTGTTCACGAATAAGGCCAGGGGGGACATCAAAAGGATTTTTGTTGAGTATTTGGCTCAGCACAGCGTCATGCATCTGCCCTTCGGCTGTCCGCTCCGCCATCTGTTCCATATTCTCCCGAGTCTTGGCGCGTAATTCTTTGAGGGTATCACACTCCCCATGGTCTTTCGCAAACTCATCGTCTAGAAGAGGCACTTCCTTTTGAGCGATATCGTGTATGGTGACGCGAAAGGTAGCAGTCGGAATAGCTTCCGACTGGTCGGAGGCTGTCTCTTGAGGTCCCTGGGGCAGTGGCAGCGAAAATTCAACCGTCTGTCCTTTCTTGATGCCAATGAGCTGCTCTTGAAACCCGGGCAGAAGCGACTCTCTGCCCAACTCAACCAATCGGCCCTTTCCTTCGAGCCCCGGAATGGCTCGCCCGTGCTGCACGGCCCGGTAGTCCAGGGTGACAACATCGCCCGACTCAACCTGATCTCGATCCGTTACGGGGTGAAGCTGAGCAAAGGAGTCGGCCAGGCGAGCTAGGGACTCGTCAACCTCCTTCTCCGCTACTGACGAGATCACTTTATCAACGGCTATCCCCTCACAATCAACATTCTTGACTTCAGGCTTCGTCTCGAGAGTCGCTGAATAACAGAAAGGATTTCCCGCAACCAGGCGCTCGGTCACAATCTGAGGCTTTGTCACAATGGCAAGTTCATGTTCCTCTATTGCTTTGGTAAGGGACTCCTCAACCAGAGAGGAACTCACTTCTGCAGCAATTTCTTCTCCAAAGCGGCGTTCGAGCACTTGCCTAGGCACGCGTCCGGCGCGAAAGCCTTTCAGCCGAACACGGTTTTGATAGGTTCGATACGCCTTCTCCAGTCTAGCTTGGACTTGATCCGCAGGAATCTCGAAAGCAATTTTTTGCTGGACCGGGCTCAGTCTCTCAATCGAAATCTTCATAGTACAGCAACAACCTATTACGGATATTAACGTAGATATTCATGCCACCCGGATAGGACGCGCGTGCGAGAGGGGGGACTTGAACCCCCATCCGCTTCAAGCGGACTAGATCCTAAGTCTAGCGCGTCTGCCAATTTCGCCACTCTCGCATCTGTCCTCACCGTGGATGATGGGCCGCCGGAGATTCGAACTCCGGACCCGCTGATTAAGAGTCAGCTGCTCTGCCAACTGAGCTAGCGGCCCACGGGCACCATAACTACTATTCCTAGTGATGGCAACTAGAGCCATGACTGCGATTGTCAGGAGAATATCATGCTCTGGAGTGAAGGGGACAAGGTGGGTGAAGGGACTCGAACCCTCGACTCCTGGGACCACAACCCAGTGCTCTACCAACTGAGCTACACCCACCCTATGCGCCAGAAGGGATTCGAACCCCTGACCCACGGCTTAGAAGGCCGTTGCTCTATCCAGCTGAGCTACTGGCGCCCTCAAGGCCTCGCGTGTCAGGAGCTTTGGGATTTTCCTCCTGACAGTAGCATCGTATCGGGGCGAGCCGATTTGAACGGCCGACCCCCTGCTCCCAAGGCAGGTGCGCTACCAGGCTGCGCTACGCCCCGACATGATTCAGTTCCCGTTCAACGTGAGGGTTGCGACATTCTCGCCCCCCTACCCTACCATGCCGTCACATGCTGGACAAATCGGACCCCGTTTCTGCTCTGAGGTGTGCCCACCCGCTAGCTGCCTAGGAAAAAATGGGTCGAACGGTCGGCAAAATCGAAAACAGGTGCCCAGTATACGCCGAGGACAACGGTCGCAACACTCAAGATTGCCAGTAAAGATCCATTGTGTGGGTCAAGAGCGACTTCACCTTCCGAATCGGACGGCTCATCCAGGAACATCGTCTTTACAATGCGGGCATAATAATAGAGGGACACGACACTATTCAAGATCCCAACCACAGCCAGCCAATAGAATTGGCCCTTCACCACCGCCGCAAAGAGATAGAATTTTCCAATAAAACCAGCGAGCGGAGGAAGACCCGTGAGCGAAAAGAGGAAAATTGCCATCGCTGCCGCAGGCAAAGCCCCCCCTCTCCAGGCAAGCCCACGAAAGCCTTCCAGGTCTTCGCGACCAGTATTATTGGCCACAACCATGACGACGATAAACGCTCCAAGGTTCATCAAATAGTAGACGACGATATAGAACAGCATCGCCCGCAGCCCTTCGTCGCTGAGCACAACAAACCCCATAAGGATGTAGCCAGCGTGGGCGATGCTAGAATAGGCTAAGAGACGCTTCACATTAGACTGGTTCAGGGCGGCAAGGTTCCCAAGCGTCATGGTCGCCATCGCCACAATAAGCATGAGCTGTGGCCACTCGACGCCGGGGACGAATTGCCACATGCCGGCGTCTCCACTCTGAGAGAGCGCAGGATAGAAAAATCTCATAAGGAGAGCGAAGCCCGCCGCCTTTGAGCCGACCGAAAGAAAAGCCGTCACAGGAATGGGCGCCCCGTGGTAGACATCGGGAGCCCACATATGGAAGGGAACGGCCGCAATTTTATAGCCGAACCCAGCCAACATGAGGACAAGCGCGATAAAGAGGGTGAGTTGATCCGGGGCGTTTTGCAGCAGAGCGGCGTTAATTTCCGCATAATCCAGGCTTCCGGTCAAACCAAAGATCCAACTCATACCATAGATCATGGTCCCTGAGGCGACACCACCGTAAATGAGGTATTTTAGCGCGGCTTCTCCAGATCTTCGATTGTGCGTCAGATATCCTGTCAGCACATACGATGTCAGGCTGACGAACTCTAAAGACAGGTAGGCCAGGAGCAGATTCGTTGCTGAGGCCATGAAAAACATGCCGAGCCCACTCGCCAGTAAAATTCCATAATATTCGCCCTGATTCGGTCCGTTAATCTCCCGTGAGCCAAGAGACATCCAGACAGCTCCGACTATCGACAAGGAAAGAATCACCTTAAAGAAAATGGCAAAACTATCCAGCGCAATCATGCGATGAAACAGCCACCCCTCCCCGGCTCCTTGTAATCCTTCGATAAAACGGATGCCAAAGAAGGACAGGCCCGAAGTAAAGACCAGGGCCAGAGCGGCTCCAACCAGGGCAATATTGCCGAGCCGCTCCTTATCCTCCACACGCAGGTCCACAATAAAGATCGTCAGGATGGAGAGAACCAGAATCCCTTCAGGGTAGAGATATGCCAGACTTTCAATACTGCCGAGGTTCATGGCATGCTTTCTATCTCGTCCAACCCGCTAGCGTAGCGCAACTGCTGCGGGATCAGGACTATTTGTGCTTGCAGAGAGCACGACCTCGTTGAGTCCCTGGAGCGAGACGTCGAGCAGGTCCAGAACGGCGTGCGGATAAAATCCCAGGATCACAACAATAGCTCCAAGCGGGACTAACATACACAGCTCTCTCGTATTAATTTCCGAGAGGTGCATATCGGCGTACTCCTCGCGTGGTTTTCCGAGAAACATTTGTTGAATCGTCCACAGCAGGTAACTCGCCGTGATAATGACGGTCAGGGCGCCAAGCAAGGTCGGAATTTTATGCGTGTGCCATGCTCCAAGAAGACACAGGACTTCAGAAATAAAGGCCGACAAACCAGGGAGTCCCATGGCCGCAAAAAAAGCGAGCCCCATCACGCCGGTATAGACCGGCATCACAGAAGCGAGGCCGCCAAACCCATCAATGCGTCGATGGTGGGCCCGGTCATAGATCACTCCGACAATGAGGAAGAGCATGGCGGTAATCGTTCCGTGATTGAACATCTGCAAGACCGCACCATTGATCCCTTCTGGAGTAAACGATGCCATACCCAACATGACATACCCCATGTGACTGATGCTGGAATAGGCTACGAGTTTTTTCAGATCCTTAGGCTCGGTAAAACATTGGGATAGGGCGCAGAAGGCCCCATAGACGATGTTCCAGGCTCCCAGGGCAGCCAGACAGTACGGTGCAAAAAAGAAGGTTTCTTCCGGGAGAAGGGGATAATTGACTCGTAAAATCCCATACGTTCCCATTTTCAGCAGGACCCCGGCCAGAATCACGGAGATTGCGGTGGGCGCTTCGACATGAGCGTCAGGCAGCCAAGTATGGAAGGGAAAGGCCGGAATTTTTACGGCAAAGTTGACAAAGAGCGCGAGCCACATGATTTGCGGCAAAGAGAAGCCAAACAAGAGCGGCTCGGTCTGAAAGTGCTGCGCCACGGCAGGCAGCTGGGTCAGATCAAAAGTGTAGCCGACGCCTTCGACAGCCCCGGCTTGAAAATAGAAGACCAGCATGCAGACTAGCATCAGCGCACTGCCGAGCATGGTATACAGGAAAAATTTAATCGCGGCATATTCACGCCGCGGCCCACCCCAGATGCCAATCAGGAAATACATCGGCAGTAGCATCAGTTCCCAGAAGATGAAGAACAGGAAGAAGTCCATGGCGCAAAAAACACCCGTCATGGCTGTATCCAACAGCAGGAACAGGGCGAAGTAGCCCTTCTCGGCCCGCTCAATATTCCAAGAGGCCAGAATGCAAATCGGGCACAGAAAGGCGGTCAGTAAAATCATGGATATGCTGACGCCATCGACGCCAACAAAATAGCGAATATTAAATGACTCAATCCACGGGACATTCACAACAAATTGGAGCGCTGTGGTCGTGGTATCAAAGTTCTGGTAGAGCCAGATTCCCAAAAAGAATGCGGGCAGGGTAAAAGCAAAAGCAGTCCATCGAATTAAATCTTTTGCTTGACTCGGCAGGCAGAAGACAGCGACCATGCCAGCCAGAGGAAAGAAAATCATTAAGGTGAGAATAGAGGACTCCATAACGGCTCCTTACCGCACATCCACACAAGGGGCTTGATAAAAAGTCTGGTTCACCGGAGCTCCGAGACTCCCTCTTTTGTAAACATCAGACGCCACTGGATTCGTCTGGTGGAGAGCCACAGCGCTATTCCGACCACGATCACCAGAGAGAGAAACGCTATAACGACAGGAAATAATATGTCCGCTCCTACACGCGGTAAGAATTGGGAGACGGCAATCGCACCAACAATGACATACAGATAAATACTGAGGTTGCCGGTCTGGATTTGGCGCAGCCGATTGCCGATACCAAAAGTAACATCGGCCAGTCCGTTCACCAGCCCATCAATGATATAATGATCAAATCGACCAACTGCCCAGCCGACCACACCGGTAACTTTGGCAACGCCATTCACGATAAAGTCTATGACATTACGATCAAAGACGGAGCATAACCAGCTGACCACCAGGGTCCCTCGGACGGCCGTCGCATGGTAGAGTTCGTCAACATAGTATTTGTTGAACACGGCTCGATACGGGACACCGCCTCCGACCGCAGTAAACGCATCCGCTGATAGGGACTGCCGATAGTAAATCAGATACGCAAGGAATATCCCGACAGCCGCAATGCCAACAGAAGCCACCATCAGGACATACTCGATCACCTCAACGTGATGATGTGCAGCGTGGCCGCCGCCATGACCACCGGCAAAGACGGGTTCCAACCAGTGTTCCAGGATATTACTCCCGCCGAGGGCGGGAGGTACCCCGAGAAAACCGGCAAAGAGCGCACCCACGGCCAGAACAATCAAGGGGTAAGTCATCACTGGAGGGGATTCGTGCAAATGTTCTTTGGTATGCTCATCGGCACGATTCTCTCCAAAGAAGACCATAAAGACCTGACGAAACATATAGAACGCGGTCATCCCGGCAGCCGCAAACCCGGTCAGCCACAGCAGCGGATGCCCACTCGAAAACGTCAGCCAGAGAATTTCGTCCTTTGAGAAAAATCCGGCCAGGGGCGGAATGCCGGCAATAGCAATAGTGGAGATCAAAAAGGTCCAAAAGGTAAGCGGCATTTTCTCTCTGAGGCCGCCCATCTTACGCATATCCTGCTCATCGCCCATGGCATGGATGACGCTTCCCGAGCCCAGAAACAGGCAGGCCTTAAAAAAGGCATGCGTCATCAGATGGAAAACAGCAGCGCCATACGCTCCAACACCGACGCCCAGCACCATATAGCCGAGCTGGCTGACGGTCGAATACGCGAGCACTTTCTTAATATCAAACTGGGCGAGACCAATGGTTGCCGCAACGAGCGCAGTGAGGGCTCCGACCGTCGCCACCACGCCGAGCGCAACCGGCGACATGGAAAAAAGAAAGTGCATCCGAGCCATCATGTATACGCCTGCGGTCACCATGGTCGCGGCATGGATCAAAGCACTCACCGGAGTCGGTCCGGCCATCGCATCCGGCAACCACACATAGAGTGGAATTTGTGCGGACTTCCCGGTCGCTCCGACAAAAAGACATAGCGCCGCGAGCGTCGCTGCCGGGACGCCCCAGACCATCTGCCCTTCCAGGTGATGAATCAGAGGGCTCAGGTCACGAAAGACCGCGGTCGTCCCGTGTCCCGCTTCAAAGAGACTCCAGAAAATAATAAAAATACCCAGCGTAAAACCGGCGTCACCAATCCGGTTGACAATAAACGCTTTGTTTCCAGCGGTGGTGTTCGCCTGTTCCTTATACCAAAATCCAATCAGTCCGTAGGAGCATAGGCCAACGCCTTCCCAGCCCACAAACATCAACACCAGGTTATCGGCCAGCACCAGGGTCAGCATCGCCGCGGTAAAAAGATTGAGATAGGCAAAAAAGCGCCAGTAGGCTTCGTCATCGTGCATATAGCCGATCGAATACAGGTGAATCAGACCGCCAATACCGGTGACGATCAGGATCATCAGGCCGGAGAGGGGATCGACAGCGAACGCGATATCAACCTGAAGAACACCAATATGTATCCAGCGCAGGAGGGTATCGAGCAGATAACGTTCTTCAGGCACCAGACTGGTGAGCTGAAAAAAGGCCCGCAGCGCAAAGAGAAAGGCCAGACCGACAGCCGTGCAGGCAACGACGCTGATCCCGTTCTTCCCGAAGCGTTCCTGGATCTTCGCTCCGAGAATACCATTGATAACGGCACCGAGCAGGGGAAAGAGGACGATCCAGCGCAGGTAGGAGACGAGAAGCGGGTGGTCCATAGACTAGCCTTGCAAGCTATCGACGGCTTCGATGTCGATCGACGAAAAGTTCTGGTATATCCCGAGCACGATGGCCAACCCAATAACCGCTTCGGCAGCAGCGAGCATAATGACGAAAATCGCAAATACCTGGCCATCGTAATTGCCGGAAGAAAAATGTGAAAAAGCAATATAGTTAATGTTTGCGGAGTTCAGGATCAACTCCACGCCCAGAAGAATCCCGATAGCATTCTTCCGGGTCAGGACACAATAGAGGCCGAGCACAAAAACGATCAGACTGACAAACAGAAAATGCCGTAGCCCTATATCGAGCAGTAGTCCATCCATAATCATTCGTAGTGGTGAGGAAGGTTGTCCCGTCTTAAATGGGAGGAGGAAAAAAATCAAGGGAGGCCGTCAGGAGAGGTCGCAGAGCCTGGACTCAGCCATTATCCGTCGGCCACGGGCCCACGCAGTTCCTTCCGTGACACGACAATCGCCCCAATCAACGCCACGAGCAGCACGACTGAAGCGAGCTCGAATGGCAGAATATACGGCCCAAGGAAAGCCTCTCCAATACCGAACGTTGTCGGTTCGACCACTGGTTCGGCATGTTGTACCCATTCAGCCGCCCCAATACAGACCCCCATGACTGTTCCGACAACGCCAAGAATCAAAGCGGCAGGAAGACGTCCGACCGTCCGATTCGAGACATCCACATCGGCAATCCGATGGGTGAGCATCACCGCAAAAAGGATGAGCACGAGGATGCCACCAATGTAGAGCATAACCTGAATCACCGCGACAAAATCGGCGGCTAACAGCGCATATAAGCCGGCCACCCCCATGAACGTTCCCAACAGAGCAAAAGCAGAATACACCAAGTTATGAGAGAGCGCGACGATGAGCGCCGACCCGATGGTCAAGGCGGCCAGCAGATAGAAAACCAACGCTTCCAAAGGCATTGCCATATCTCCTTATCCGCAACTTATGAGGCGGCCTCTTCTTGCGCTTTTTTATATTTCTTCATATCAACGGGCTCCGCCCATTCCGCAAGAAATTCCATGCCGCGGTCCAAGATCGGCGCAATCAACGGGTCAGTCTCCTCCCCTTTCTTCGCCTTATACGCCAAGACGGGGTCCTTCACGAAACGACGGATCATGCTCTCCAGTGAGTAATCTGCCCCTTCAAATTCGGTCGTGTGATGAATCGATCCGGTGGGACAGACCTCGCTGCACAGACCACAGTACATACACTTGGCGATGTCTATATCAAAGCGGCTCAGGAGCATCGCCCGAGTCGCTTTGTCCTTTGGCGCGTCAATCACAATACAGTCAATCGGACACGCCCGCTCGCACGCCAAACAGCCAGTACATATCTCCAGGTCAACTTCAAGAATGCCTCGATAGCGAAGGGGGAGCGTATCTTGGACGCGGACCGCAGTCCGGTCTGGATACTGAATAGTATATGGCTTACGGACGAAGTGAGACATAGTCACACTCATCCCTTCAAAAATCGTCGCCGCCGCATCTTTCGCGTGCTTCAGATATTGGCCAATACTACTCGCCATAGCGCGTTCCCCTAGCAGTCACGTTAGATTGCCGGATTAAAATAGAGTTCAGGCTTCGCCCGACGTAAATGGTACAGGACGCGCCGGAAGAAGATGACAATAAGAGCCAGCGTACCGACAACCATGAGATACGGCACGAACGCATTGCCCTCAGGCCAAATCACCATCCAGACCGCTGTCCCAACCAAATTCACAAATCCAAGCGGCACCAAATACTTCCAACACAATGCCATCATCTGATCCACCCGGATACGAGGCAGGGTGGCACGTATCCACATGGCAAGGAAAACCCAGAAGTACGCCTTGAGGAAAAAGATCCCGAGTTGCGCGATATTCAACACAACCGTATTATTTGTCCATCCGGTCGGGATTTGCCAGCCGCCCAGGAATAATACGGCCATAATGGCACCCGTTACGTACAAGCTGCCCCACTCTGCCAAAAAGAAGAGCGCAAACCGGAACCCGCTGTACTCAGTCGCAAATCCAGCCACCAGTTCCGATTCCGCTTCTGGAATGTCAAAAGGCGTTCGATTGGTTTCCGCAAGGGCGGAAATGTAGAAAGCAAAGGCGGCAATGAACGTAAACGGGCTATGGAAAAGGAACCAGTCCCAAGGTGCCCAGCCTTGGGCTTGAATGATCCCTTGCGTGCTCAGTGTTCCGGTCAGGAGCACAACGGGCAGCAATGCCAGTCCAGCGGGAATCTCATAACTCACGACCTGGGCAGCGGATCGAATGCCGCCCAGCAGGGACCATTTATTATTCGATGCCCAGCCCGCCATGAGGACACCGACAGCGGAGAGCGCGACGATTGCCGTGATATAGAGAATCCCCACGTTGAGGTCGGCAATAACGAGCGCACTACTGAACGGAATAACGACAAAGGTCGCCAGAAATCCCCAGACCAACAGATAGGGTGCGAACACAAACAGCGGACGGTCCGCGGCATCAGGCACCACGTCTTCCTTCAGGATATTTTTGACCCCATCAGCCAACCCTTGCAGGACGCCTTGTGGTCCAACCCGATTCGGTCCAACCCGCGACTGAATGCGCGACCAGACCCGCCGCTCGAGCCAGATGGTGATCGTCACCAGGGGTAACACAAAGCCAAAGACAACGAGGGCGGCAAACAGGAACATCAGGGCGGGATAGACTGCCTCCGCCGGGAGCCCACCAAATACGCCGCTGGCCATTAAACCGTCAATAAAGCTCTGCATAGCGCCGCACTCGTACCGTATTTCCCGTTACCGGTCAACTTCAGGAGCCACCACATCGAGGCTGGCAATCAACGCAATCAGGTCGGCGATCATAATCCCGCGACTGAGTTTGTCCACTATGCTCATCGCTGAAAACGACCCGGTCCTGATTTTTGTCCGATAGGGAAACTCACTCCCGTCACTGACCACATACCAGCCCATATCCCCCCGAGAGGCTTCGACCCGGATGTGCGCATCGCCAACAGGCGGCTTGAGCTTCTTTGCAACTCTGGCGAGAACCGGCCCGGCAGGAATCATCTCCAGGCATTGGCGGACGATTTTGCACGATTCTTTTAATTCTTTAATCCGCACCATATAGCGGTCAAAGCAATCGCCCAGGGTGCCGACTTCACCTGTCCCGACTGGCACCTCAAAATCTAATTCCGGGTAAATCGAATAGGGCTCATCCCGACGCACATCATACTGAAAACCACAGCCACGCAGGTTGGGGCCAACCAGGTTATAGTTAATCGCCTCTTCCTTGCTGACCGCGGCAACGTTGGCTAGGCGTTCGACATAAATCTTATTGTAGGAAATGAGATCGTTGTATTCGTCAATGAGGGGTTCAAACTGGTCCAGGAATGCGGTCACCTGTTCGGCGTATCCAGGCGGTAAATCCCAGGCCACGCCGCCAATACGCATATAATTAAAGGTCAGCCGTGCACCGCACAGATCTTCAAGCAGGTTGTTCACCTTTTCCCGCTCCCGAATCGCGTGCGTAAACGGTGTCATCCCACCAATATCCATGACCATGGTCCCAACCGAGAGCAGGTGACTGGCGATTCGACCCAATTCGCAGGCAATGACTCGACAAAACTCTCCTCGCCGAGGCACCTCAATCCCGACCGCGCGCTCGCAGACCATGGCCCAGCCCTGGTTACACTGCATGGCCGATACATAATCGACGCGGTCCGTATAGGGCATGAAGCCATGATAACCGACCTTCTCGGATATCTTCTCTATGGAGCGATGCAGATAACCAATATCAGGGAGGGCCGTCCGCATGATTTCACCGTCGGCCTTGACCACAAAACGCAACACCCCATGCGTACTCGGATGCTGGGGCCCCATATTCAGGGTCATCTCTTCGGTTGCGAGACCATCATCACGTTGGACTTCAAACTCATACCCTGCCAGGCTCATATATGCCTCCCGCTTTGGGTTTGAATACGAGGAGCGCTAGAAAAGACGAAGGTGGGGTGGAACACGAGCGTGAACTTATTTCAGCAGGCTCTCTCGACGCGTGCTGATTCCATGGTACTCTTCAGGCTCGACAAAATCCTTGCGAAGCGGATGCCCGACCCAGTCTTCCGGCATTAACAAACGCCGCAAGTCCGGGTGTCCGGTAAAAACGACGCCAAGCAAGTCGTAGATCTCGCGCTCCAGCCAATTGGCGGCTTTCCAGACCGCTTCCACGGAGGGCATGCTCGGCTCCTCGCGCGACACATTCGCCTTGATCACTATCGCGTGTCGATGAGTATAGGAGTGGAGGTGGAGAACCACTTGGATGTAGTCCTCTTTTAAGAAGTCAACACCAGACATATTCGTCAAACAGTCAAAGGCCAAATCCGGGTCGTCGTGAAGAAATCGACACACCTCCAGGATGGCGGCCGGCTTGACAAGCACAAAAGGATTGAGGGCGTCAGCCTCAAAGGCAGTGGTCGCGTCGGGGTGCTGGTCTTGTAATTTTTTGTAGATCTCGGCGGGACTCATGGTGCACACACAGGGCCGGACTCTTTTGTCTGCAAACTATGCTGCGGCTTGCGCGGCAGAGCCCTTCACCAGCCAGCGCTCCTGCATCATCTTTTCCTGGAGTTTGAGCAGCCCCTCGGTCAGGGCTTCGGGACGGGGTGGACAGCCGGGAACGTATACGTCAACAGGAATCACTTTATCGACACCATCGCAGACCGAGTACGCCAACTGAAACAGCCCACCACAATTTGAACAACTTCCCATGGAAATCACATATTTGGGATCGGGCATTTGATCGTAAAGGACTTTGGTCCGCAGCGCCATCTTCAAGGTGAGCGTCCCGGCGATAATCATCATATCGGACTGACGCGGGGTCGCCCGTGGGGCCGCTCCGAAACGCTCCAAGTCCGCTCGGGGGCCACCGGTTTGCATGAGCTCAATAGCACAACACGCAAGACCGAAGAGCATGTACCATACCGATGATTTCCGCGTCCAATTAAGCACCTCATCAAGCTTGGTGGTGATCACCATCTCCGGAACACTATTGATCAGGGACATGCTTCCTCCTCAGGCGGCTTTCGGCAATTCGGATTCTTTCGTTGCGGTCTGAGCTTCGGTTGCGGTTGGTTGCAGTCGCTTGAGCCATTCAAGGTCCCGCTTGGCCCAGACATAGACCAGTCCGACAACAAGAATACCCAGAAAGATCAGGATTTCAGTAAGCGCAAAGAGTCCTTGCCCATTGAGCAACCAGTCGCGAAAGGCCACGGCAACCGGGAAAATAAAGGCAACCTCGATTTCAAATATCACAAACACGAGAGCGATCAGGTAGAAACGAATATTAAAATTGATCCAGGCACTCCCGGTAGGTGGCTCTCCGCACTCATACGTGGTCAGCTTCTTTGCCTCTGGATTATGCGGACGCAACAGCTTTCCCAGCGCGAGATGGACGGCACAGAACGCAATGGCAAGGATGGAAAAAACGAGAACATTTCCAAGATTAAACAGCACCGTACAAGCTCCTTCTCTTCAACGGGGCCCTCCCAGGTTTCCATTCTCCCATTTGGCAAGTAGTCCGCCTTCAGAGCGACGGCTCAGCAATATGGTGTCGAGTAGATTCTGTATACTCTCCCTGCTCGCGATGAGCAAGCTCCTCTCGCAACCCCACCTTGTGTGCGATTTGTCCGATGGAAACCTCAGCCAGATATGACCCGAGCAATCGTTGTGCCTCACCCCACACAGAAATCTGATTACACACTGGATTATAGCAGCAGGCATTCCCATCCTCGTCGAGACACTCCATCAGCAACAGCGGGCCCTCCAAACACTCATACACCGCGCGCAAGCTGATATCAGCCGCCGGCTTCTTGAGCCTGAACCCGCCACGCACCCCCATATAGGACTCAACCAATCCCCCACTTGCAAGCTGTTTCATAATCTTCGACAGGAAGTGTGCGGGAATATCCTGTTTTGTCTGGATCTCCCGCCTTGGAACAACGCTGTCCTGGGGCTGGGCGGCAAGATAGGTCAACGCTCGAACAGCGTAGTCTACCCGCCGTCCGATATTCATCAGAGAGCTGCGCTCGGTTGATCTTGCGGATATTCCAGCACCCATACGAGAGACCGTGCTGTTATTCCTTGACCTCTACACTTCAACTCCGCGGAATTTTTGCTTTTGGCTTTGAATTTTTCGCTGCAAAGCCATCAGGGCATCCAAGACATTCTCAGGACGGGGCGGACAGCCAGGCACATACACGTCAACAGGGACAATATGGTCGATACCCGCAACGGTGGTGTAGTTATCGTAAAATCCGCCGGTCGAAGCACAGGCCCCAAAAGCCATCACCCAGTTCGGCTCCGCCATCTGCTCGTATACGCGTTTCAGGATGGGAGCCTGGCGACACGTCACCGTTCCGATCACCATCAGTAAATCAGCTTGTCTGGGGCTAAACCGGGGCAGTAAAGCCCCAAAGCGATCGATATCATACGGCGTCATCGACAGCGCCATATACTCCATGGCGCAACACGCCGTTGCAAATGGGTAAGGAAAAATCGAATACTTCCGCGCCCAACCAATGGCTTTATCCAATTGGGTCAGAACAACCGCATCACCCAGCAAGGCTTCTTCTCCGCCCTGTAGCCGTGTGGCCGTTACTTGCGTGGCGTTGTTTTCCATATCTTCCCCGTCTCGATACCAGTCGCGTTGCGCGGGCGCCTAGGCGGCATCTTTCTTGGGTGCGTCCTGTCCCCGCCAGTCCGCCACCGCCGCCTTGATCGCATCCTCCGCTAACACCGAACAGTGAATCTTCACCGGCGGTAACGCTAACTCCTCCACGATCTGCGTGTTCTTGATCGCCCCCGCCTCGGCCACCGTCTTCCCCTTCACCAACTCCGTCACATAACTCGACGACGCAATCGCCGACCCACACCCAAAGGTCTTGAACTTCGCATCCTCGATCACTTCCGTCTGCGGGTTGATCTTCAACTGCAACTTCATCACGTCCCCGCACTCCGGGGCCCCCACCACGCCCGTGCCCACGTGCGCTTCCTCACTCCCAAAACTCCCCACGTTCCGCGGCCGCTCGTAATGCTCTATGACTCGCTCGGTGTAGGCCATCGCTCGCTTCTCCTTATAAATAAAAAGCCGTTATGAAGAAAATCTCTCACTCGTCGGTTGCTCTGATGATAGAGTTCTAGAGTCCAGCTTGTCAACCGTTCCGCTCTGAGAAGAGTGCCGGACAGCTTCTTTTCCGACAATGGTTCAACGCTGTGGCTCTACCATTTTTCATATTTCACAGTCTGACGCTCGTATCCGGCTCCACGGAGGAGGTCTCTCAATAACAGAACGGGTCGCCCTATCCCGCAGATATAAAACCGTCGGCTGTGCTGTCTCGCCTCTTTTACAAAATGCTGCTCGACGTAAGGCAAAAGTACCTTCTCTATTGAATACTCCTCCGGCTCGCACTCTGCGACGAGCGGACGAAAGGAAAAATGAGCGTGCTGGCTCTCCCACCTCTGCCACTCAGCAGCGTACAGCAAGTCTCCTGACCGTGGCGCAGCATACAGCAAGCGGGCGGCGTGCTGTCCGCCCGCAGTCAGAAGACGGGCAATCATAGGCCGAAAAGGCACAACGCCAACCCGGTCGGCAATAAAAATGTATTCGGCGACCGTTGGCTGGTCAAGGACAAAGTTTCCCCACGGACCGGTAAAGCACAGGGCATCGGCTTCGTCCAGGCTGAAGAGATAGGAGGAACCGGGACCATCACCAACCTGATTCAAGCAGATCTCAAGGCATTCCTCTTCCTCGGGCAAGGAGGCAATCGTGTATGCCCGGGTGAGCGTCTGTCCACCAATCGGGAGTAAAAACGAGAGGAATTGGCCCGGCAGAAAGGGGAGTTTCCGGCCATTCGCAACCCGGAGAAAAAAAGAGCGGGTATCTGGGGCTCGTTCAATAATCTTTTCGATAGTTGCGGTAAGGGTCGGTGAGGAAGACATGCGCGCGGCCGCTCTCTATGAGACCTGTTGATTAATGGTGTGGCGAGGAATAAGGACTTTCACTTCACCTTCAGCCATAACCGCTTGGCAGCCCAGCCGTGACGTTGACACCAAGCCAGGTGCCTTGTCGAGCATATCGTCTTCTTCCTCTTCGTTCTCAGTCAAACACGCCATACCCTGGGTGACAATCACGTGGCAGGTTGTGCAGGCACAATTGCCGCCGCAGGCGTGTTCGAGTTCAACACCATGACCGAGTAAGATATCGAGGATGGAACCCGGCTCACCGTCATGGTGAAACGGCGCGTGGGACGGATCAAATTCAATCACCTGTTCAGGGTTCCCGTTTTCAAACGAGACGGATAACTTTGCCATACCGATGAACGGAGATTGACCTATTGGAGAGTCCCGGGGCGGACGGACGGTGTGTCGACTTGCCTCAGGACTTGCTGGGCAATCTCAAGAAAAGTCTGACTCTGCGGGTGGTCAGGCTGGGCGATCACAAGCGGGATTCCCGCATCCCCTCCAGCGACAATCTCGTGGACGAGGGGCACCTGACCGAGGAACGGCAGATGAAACTGCTCGGCCATTTTCACCCCGTTGCCATGAGAAAAAATATGGGCCTCATGCCCACAGGAACGGCAGATCAGGTAACTCATATTCTCGATAACGCCTAAGACCGGAACGTCGACTTCCTCAAACATCTTGATGCCGCGCCGCGCATCGAGCAGCGCCACATCTTGGGGCGTCGTCACGATAACTCCGCCGGAGAGCGGGACCTTTTGCACCATGGTCAACTGGGCATCACCGGTGCCGGGCGGCAGGTCAACAACGAGCACGTCCAATTCCCCCCACTCGACCTTGGTAATAAACTCGGTCAGCAGCTTATCAATCATCGGTCCGCGCCAAATGACAGCGTGGCCATCCGGAATCAGAAAGCCCATGGACATGATCCGCATGTCGTATTTGACAACTGGGATCAGCCGCTTATCTTCCGTACTCTTAGGCTTCTCGGTAATGCCCAGCATGAGGGGGATACTCGGTCCGTAGACATCGGCATCCATCACCCCAACCCGCTGGCCTGTTCGAGCCAGCGCGCTTGCCAGGTTCACCGAAACCGTTGATTTTCCAACTCCGCCCTTGCCACTGGCCACCGCGATCACATGCCGCACCCCTGGAATCTCAGGCTTGGACCTGGACGGCGGTTTTGGGGCGGCCGGCTGCTGGATGGAAATCTCTACGGGCAGTTGGACGAGCGGACTCAGCGTTTCAATCACACGCTGTCGAATGTTTGCGATGACCTCCGCATTGCCAGTTGAAGGAGCGAGCTCGACCGTCACTGCAGCGCCACCGACAGCAATGTCCTTGACCACGCCGAAGGCAACAATATCTCGGCTAAAGCCAGGATATTTGACTTGTTTGAGCGCTTCTAATAATTCCTGGGGTGTTGGTGGTGTTGACATGGATGCGCCTTTAGAGTGTCCCCTCGGGGTTATCGTGGTTGTGCTGATTGTCTTGGCTCTCGCCTAAACTCCGCAGGTAGGCATAGGTGTAAATGCCCGTTTCGTGGCCGTCATCCCAGGTTGGATTCACGGCATAATTACCGACCATATTGATACTCACAAGCTGAGGATTTTCCACCTCAATAAAGTGACGTTCGCCCCCATGCCCTTGACAGACCGCGCACGGACACCAGCCCCGAAGATAGGCGAAGGGATAGTCGTTCAGGGTATCGTCATCCCACAGCACCCGCAGGAGTTGGTCTTCTGGAATGGGCGTTAGGAGAAGGGGAGTCGGCATGGCATCCTCGTTATTCAGTGGATCGACTGGGGTAATTGCATTTCCTCTGTTGCGACGACCTGTCGGGCGATCCCGAAAAACTCCTGGGCAACCGGATGGTCAGGAGCCGAGACAACCACCGGCTTGCCGGCGTCGGCACCCGCTCGGACTTCTTCAACCAGGGGGACCTCCCCCAGCACTTTCAGTCCTGTTTTCTGTGCGCCGCCATGGCCGAAGACTTCTTCTTTTTCGTGGCAGACCGGACACTCGTAGAAACTCATGTTCTCGATAACTCCGAGAAGCGGCACGTTGACCTGTTTGAACATGCTGATCCCGCGCTGGACGTCAAGCAGGGCGACATCTTGCGGCGTCGTCACCACAACGCCCCCGTGCAGGGGCACTTCCTGCGCCAGGGTGAGGGCGATATCGCCGGTGCCGGGCGGCAGGTCCACAACTAAGTAATCCAATTCACTCCAGATCACGTCCCGCAGGAACTGGCGGATAATGCTCATCACAATGGGGCCCCGCCAGATCACTGGCGACTGGTCATCCAGAAAAAAGCCCATTGAGATGAGGCTGATCCCATACTTTTCAACCGGATAGATCTTTTTGTCCTGCCCGGCCCGCGGCGTGGCCTCAGTCCCCATCATCAGCGGCACGCTGGGCCCATAAATATCGGCATCAAGCAGCCCAACCTTATGTCCTAACGACGCCAAGGCCAGGGCGAGGTTGACCGCAACCGTAGATTTTCCGACCCCGCCTTTGCCACTGGCTACGGCCAGAATACGCCGAACACCAGGAATATCCGCTCGCTCTCGCACGGCTTGGTTACCCGCTGCGCCAGCCTGGTTTGGTTGCCCGGCCTGAGCGGGGAACGCGTGAATATGGACGTGCGCAATCTCAGGGAAGGTCGTCAATTCTTGCGTTATGCGTCCACGCAGGTGTCGAAGCACATCTTCTTTGATACTGCTTGCCCGAATATGCACCACCGCACTATCTGCCTGCACTTGAACCTTACCAACGAGTCCTAAGGTCACAATATCCCGCTGTGAGCCTGGATATTGAATGTGCCTGAGTCGTTCAGTGATACGAGTGTGGATGTCAGGAGTGTTTTGTTCGCCCACCCAGTCTCCTCCTCAGCGTCGAATCTCATGCATTGGAGACGACGAAATTCATGCAAATGAAGACCTGTAAGGTCTTCATTATCAAGCTCAAGTGATCCATTCAAGAATGGTCGCGTTACGGCTGAGATGAGAGCGGTCAACGCCAATGGCAAACGCGCCGAGCCTTTTCAGTTGGCGTCTTCTTTTTCTTTCCTTTGGGGTGGCAGAGCGAGTGTCTCCGGGGGGGTAGCGGAGACGCTCCTGAGTAAAATATACGGATCCCCACCAAGACCCATTCCCCGCGTAATACCCATCGTCCCGTACTGATAGCCGATCAACGTCCCGGTAAACCAGTACGCCTCGCCCTTGAGGGGGATGTCTTTCACAAGAGCCCGGTCCGAATAGAACAGCAGCATCCGGTCCATGATACTCGCCTTCATGGAAACGGCCCCCTTGCCGACAACCAAGGTCGGAAGCATCGTCATCCCATAGTATTCCACGTACTCAACCTCACCCGTCTGCCTGTCTCGTATAAAATAGCGTCGTTTGTCTCGATCAGGGAAACGTCGGAAGCCGCCTGTCACCGAGATATCCTGTCCGACTTTTTGGTTTGCGAAAAAGCGCACAAAGGCATCCGCCCGCGCCTCCGCGCTGGGGTAGAGGAACGCCATTCCCATGGAGAGAGGGAGCCAGAGCGTCGCTGTGCGACATACTCGCATCGTCTTCTCCTCTTGCCAGAAGCTTACCGCCCGCAGTCTATGTAATTCCCGGACAAAAGAAAAGGATTGCTGCCCCTGCCGCTCTCTTGCCGTTCCGCTCCTTTCAGGCCACAATAAGTGAGGACGGGCAGGAGGGTGTAATGCGGCGACACTGGCGGGCAAAACTGACCCCTTTTCAGCAGCGCATCTTTGACCGGAGCACCGCGGTCACAACGATTGAATTTGACCCAACTGCACAACTTCGAGCGGCGGTCAAAGCCCTGCCCGCCGCTCTCGCGGCAGAAGAGCAAACCCGTGTCGCAGCGCTCTCCCAAACCATTGTCAATCACATCTGCTGGCAGCTCAGGGTCCGCACGGTCCAGGTCCGCGTACACGGTACGCGTCCGTCGAACCGACAGGGGGAACTCCACGGCCTCTATACGCAGTACAGCGGAGGCAGCAAAAATGACTCGATCCAAGTCTGGATGCGAACGGCGAAACGCAAACAAACCGTTGCGTTCCGAACCTTTCTCAGAACCCTGTTACATGAAGTCTGTCATCATTTAGACTATACGTATTTCCACTTCCGTGAATCCTACCATACTGAGGGATTCTTTCGGCGCGAGTCCAGCCTCTTTCACCGCTTACTGTCTCCAACAACACAACCGGCGCAGGCAGCTCAGAAGCCGTCCCAATCCTTATCCTCTCTGGTACGGGAATTCCTCCCAAGTCAGAGGCAGACTCAGCCGGAACGCTAGCAATCACGGCTCAAGGCTCTCGGGATTTGCCCTGTTATTTTTGATTTTTCCCCGACGAGAGACGGCGCTCAACTTCACGCAGTCGACGTTGCGCGCGCGGATATCCAGTGTCATAACGCAGCACCGCCCGCAGTTCCACGGCAGCACGTCGGTCCTGCCCCATCTGGATATAGGTCTCGGCCAGCTCAAAATGTGCGCGCGGACTCTCAGGGCACTGGCGCAGACCGCGCCGATAGAGCGCGGCTTTCTCGGCTAAATTCAGATTCTCCCGGGCACGGTAAAAATGTGGCCTTGCCCGACGACACGCCGCTTCATCCCGACCGAACCGGGGCGCACCACCCGCCTGCCGCGCTCTGTCCGACCGGAGGGTGAGTTGGTCCGCCCTCTTCTTCAGCGCGCCCGCCCGTTCTACGGAAGACGGATGGGAAGAGAAAAACCCCGCGGTCGCACTCTGGGGAACCTCTTCGGCCAGGCGGCGCATCACCACCTCACCCGCCCGTGGATCATAGCCGGCATCAGTCGCGTACTGGAGCCCCACCCGATCGGCCTCCAACTCCTGCTCTTGATTAAAATGGTTCAGAAAAAGCCGGCCAACCACATTGGTTGCCGTGCCCGCACCAGGAAAAACAGCACTGGCTAAGCTGCTGCCGATACCCAACAGAGCACTGTTTATCGTTCCTCGGGCCACATGACCCTGGGTAATATGCGCCAGTTCGTGTCCCAGAATCATCGCCAGTTCATCATCCGAGCGGAGGAGGTCCATCATGCCAGAGGAGAGTATGACCTTGCCAAAGGTTGCTCCAGCGTTGATCGTCGGCTCACCGGCAGCCAGTATAAACTGGACAGGGGGCGGCTGAGGAACAGTTTCAAGCAGACGCCGCGCAACCCGCTCTATTTGAACAATATGCGACTGATAGCGGCTATAGTCCTGCGAAGAGGTATGCTCCGACGACCACGCGCGTATCGGGGTCCCACCTGTCGTGAACACGAAGAGCAACAGAGAGGAACACACGACTCTCCGACTCGGCCTCATGCCTTCTTTTTCCTTTGTGCTATAGTGCTCTTCTGAACAGCGTTTGACAATCCAGGAAAGGAATGTCTATGCCTGAGTGGGTTTATGTCAAGGATATTGCCCAATATGAAGGGCAAGCAGTCGAGCTCCGCGGCTGGTTGTATAATAAGCGCTCCAGCGGGAAGCTGCACTTTCTTCAAGTTCGTGACGGCACCGGTACGATCCAGTGTGTGGTCTTCAAGGGTGACGTCTCAGCCGAGACCTTTGCCTTAGGACAAGACCTCACCCAGGAATCGTCCGTTATTGTCCAGGGCACGGTCCGGGCGGATACGCGATCGCCGATTGGCTTTGAACTCGGCGTGAGCGCCTTACACCTGACCCAGCAGGCCCACGCCTACCCGATTACCCCGAAAGAACACGGGGTCGCCTTTCTGCTCGACCACCGTCACCTGTGGCTGCGATCCGCACGCCAGCAGGCTCTGCTGCGCGTCCGCAGCGAAGTCATCAAAGCGTGTCGAGACTACTTCGATACACGTGGCTTTACCCTGCTCGATGCCCCGATCTTTACCCCGGCGGCCTGTGAAGGCACAACCACCCTCTTTCCAGTCGCCTATTTCGATGACACCGTCTATCTCACCCAGAGCGGTCAGCTCTATATGGAAGCCGGGGCCATGGCGTTCGGCAAAGTCTACTGCTGCGGTCCGACCTTTCGTGCCGAGAAATCCAAAACGCGGCGCCATCTGACTGAATTTTGGATGATTGAGCCCGAAGTGGCCTACTGCGACTTGGATGGCGATATGGACCTGGCCGAGGATTTTCTGGAGACCGTTGTCCAGCGCGTCCTGACCAATCGGCAGGCGGAACTCCAGACACTCGAGCGTGATATCAGCAAACTCGCTCAGGTGAAGAAGCCGTTTCCGCGTATCAGCTACGGCGAGGCTATCGAACGCCTGCAAGCCAAGGGCGTTGACATTCAGTGGGGGGACGACTTTGGCGGAGATGACGAGACCATCTTATCCGAACAATTTGACCGCCCGGTTATAGTCCATCGCTACCCGATAGACAATAAAGCCTTTTATATGAAGACCGACCCGCATGATACCACAGTTGCCCTCTGCATGGATGTCTTAGCGCCAGAAGGCTATGGCGAGATCATCGGGGGCGGTCAACGTGAGGACGACCTGTCTATCTTACAAGGAAAACTGGCAGCGCATGATCTGTCCGCAGAAGCCTTCTCTTGGTATCTTGACCTGAGACGCTACGGCTCTGTTCCCCATGCAGGTTTCGGCATGGGCATTGAGCGTATGGTCACCTGGCTGTGCGGTCTGCCCCACGTCCGAGAATCAATTCCATTTCCCAGAATGTTAGAACGGGTGACCCCATAGTGGGTCACTGGAGAGCCGGGGCTGTCTTTGACGCCGGCTCTGGCACGCGTGGAGTCTGCTCTTCTCGGATGGCCCGCAGCAGAGCGATATTGTCGCCATGTCCTGTCCGGTAGGCAGTCACTTTGCCACGGATGGGCTGGCCTAAGAGGTAGAGATCGCCGAGCAGATCAAGAATCTTGTGGCGGACCAGCTCATTCTCAAAGCGGAGTGGCGGATTGATGATCCCTTGCTCGCCAATCACGAGGCAGTTATTCAGCCGGCCGCCATTGGCGAGACCCATCTCTTCGAGCGCTTCAATCTCCTTGAGAAAACCGAAAGTCCGCGCCGGCGCGATCGTCTCACGATAGCTGTCTGCATCACGCTGGACGTAGTGGAACTCCTGTCTCCCGACTGGCTCTGGATATTCCAGGCAGTAGTCGATCTCAAGCTGCTCTGAGGGCTCGATGCGCAGGAATTTCCCCGCAGTATGGTCGCCGACCTGATAGGTCCGGTCTACGCTCAACGCTTCCACTTCTTCGTCTTGTTCAACAATGCCAGCACTGTCGAGCAACTGACAAAATTCCAGAGCCGACCCATCGAGAATGGGGACCTCCCCCTGCATTTTAATGAGCAGATTGGTAATGCCATACCCGTGCAGCGCCGAGAGCAGGTGTTCAACCGTTTTTACCCCCGTCCCCTCCCGATACAGGCTGGTTGCGTAGCCGGTCGATTGGACGTACTTGACGGTTGCCGGAATCATAATGTCTGAGGACAAGGGACCGAACACAAGACCGCTCCCCGGCGATAAGGGATGTAAAATAATCCCCGTGCGTACCCCCGAGTGGAGCCCCCGACCGTGTACGACCACACTCTGACGAATGGTCCGGGCCGGAGTTTTTCGCGTCGTGTGTACGGCTGGGGAGTCTGTATCAGCCGCGGCTGTGTCTATCTGCGGAGCGGTGAAATGGCTCGGCTCTGTTCCCAGGGCCCGGTGGACCGAACGGAGTAAGGTGTCCAGCGAGAAGGGCTTTTCGAGGAAATCCGCTGCTCCCAGTTTAGTGGCACGGACAGCTGTTTCGATCGTTCCATGACCAGAAATCACAATGATCGGTAATGCATGGTCTCGAGACTGGAGTTGTTCGAGCAGAGCGATCCCATCAACGTGTGGCATCCAGATGTCGAGGAGGACCAGACGCGGATGCCACTTGGCGACTAAGTCAAGAACGCTTTCACCTGAGTCCGCCTCAAGCGTACGGAACCCTTCATCTTGCAAAACGCCACGCAACATCGTCCGGATTTTTTCTTCGTCATCCACGATTAAGATCGGCCCTTCCATTGGCGTCCCTCCGCTCCCTCAGGCTGCGTTTTCAATAGCCGGTGACGAGGGCTTCTCGCCCAGCATAACGGTCTGACGAGTACTGCTGCGCACAGGCATCTCAATAATGAACCGGCTGCCTCGTGGCGTGTTGTCTCGTACTCGGATAAATGCCTGGTGATCCGCTACCACAGTTGCAACAATGGCCAGACCGAGTCCGGTCCCATCCTTTTTGGTTGAAAAATACGGCTCGAACAGTCGCTGCTTGACATCTGGCGGGATCCCACAGCCATTATCAGCGATTTCGATACGGGCAATGCCAAGCGGACGCAAATATCGAGTCGTGACTTCGATATGTCCCTGAATCCCCTCCGTCCCTTCTCGACACGCGACAACAGCATTGTCCAACAGATTGCGCAGGACACGACGCATCCCCTCGCGATCAAGCTCGAACAACGGCAGTGAACGATCCGGCACAAAGACGACATCCAGGTCACGGTAGGCTTCAGCGATCAGCACAATTGTCTCCTGTGCCAACGCATTCAGGTCATGCAGACTCTGCTTTCCGGCCGGCAGACGAGCAAATGTGGAAAATTCGTTGACGAGTTTTTTAATCGCGTCGACTTCATGTGCGATGCTCTGCACACACTCGTCAAACACCTCGCTCCCGTCCGTAATCTGGGGACCGAAACGGCGCTGGAGACGCTGGGCCGCAAGCTGAATCGGTGTCAGCGGATTTTTAATTTCATGCGCAATACGACGGGCAACCTCGCGCCAGGCTTCCATCCGTTCGACCTGGACGATCTGCGTCACATCCTCAAAAAAGCATAACCCCCCGAGCGCATGCTCACGGTCGTCAGGCAGAGAGGTCCCTGTTATCAGGAGGGAGTAGACGTGTCCGTCGCGCTCCAAACGGAGCTGGCCCCGCTGTTCTTGACTGACATCGCTCCCGTTACCGTGTTGCACCAGAAGGAGTTCATGAACGATACGCTGCACTTCTTGGAACTCGCTTGCGGAGAAAACATCTCGATAATCCTGCCCAATAACGCTATCGGCCTGCAAACGCAGCAACTGCTCTGCCGCCCGGTTCAGGGTAGAGAGCCGACCGTCGCGATCAAACGAGACGACGCCAGCGTTAATATTCCCGAGTAAAATCTCCATATAGCGACGCCGGGCCTCAAGTTCCTGGTGACTCTGCTGGAGGTCGACGGTCATGCGATTGAAGGCGGAAACGAGCGTTCCGATCTCATCCTCCCCTTCCCCCTCGATCCGGTGCGCCCAGTGACCCTGAGCGACCTCCCGTGTCGCGGCCGATAACTGTTGGAGGGGAACAGTAATTTTTTTCGCCAGATAGAGACCCACCCAGATCGCCGAGAAGATGACGACTAAGGTGACCAGGAACATCGTAATCACATAATTATTTTTGATTGGCTGCTTCAGGATCCTGAGCTGGCGATATTCACCTAACGCCTCAACCACCTGCGCCCCTTGTCTGACGACGTCCGCAGGAACCTGGGTGCCGGCCACAACAACACCGGCAAGGTGTCCTCCAATGATGACGGGAACACCTCCGTACACCAATTCGGCCTGCTCCAGCGTCACGATTTGCTGGACCTCTTCGGCCTCAGACCGGACCCGCTCCAAGAGGGTCTCACCGAGTTGGGGGGCTGTCAACGCCCCGCTCGTCTCCGGCGCATTGGCCACAAGGGTGAGCGCCGCAGAGTATACGACGAGCTGGGCCAGGTCCCGTTCGTGCTGCTCGCTGTTCATGCGAGATTGCAACCGCTCGTAGTGCGTCGGCTCAAGGAGTTCTTGGGAGATAATCGTCCGGGCAATTGCCCGCGCGTGGGTGAGGGTCTCATCAGCAAGCCGTGCATAGACGCCGTCAACGACCTCAAGCGAGCTGCTTAACGAGCCATCAACACGTAAGGCGAACCAATTCTCGATCGACTTCGTCAGAAAGCCGATCCCGATAAAGAACAGGAGGACTGCCGGGAAAAGAGAAATGCCCAAAAAAGCGAGGACGAGTCGAGAGCGGAGGTGGGCACCGGGCAACCGACGACGGCGCTCGTAAAGCAGCTTCAGCAGGTTCCGACCAACAAGGAAAACGAGCAAAACGAGCAGAATGATATTGAGATTGATCAGCAGAATAAAAATAATGTTGCTGATGAGACTCTCGCCGTCGCTGAGTTGTGGCGAGCGACTCTGGAGAAAGGCAAATAAAAAGACGCCCAGCGCTGCCGCGAAGATGACAACGACCTCCCAGAACTGGCGACGTTTGTGCTCCTCCAAGCGCTTTTCGTGGACTGGGGCTTCCATACTCTCTCATCCTGCCCATGTCAGCAGCAAAGACAATGGAGATATATCACCATCATCAGCGTTCCACCATTATCTATTTTGGTCGTTCTCGTGAGAACAAATCGCTCTGCTCTTTTTTGCCAGGTTGGTCAATCTGCAGATGCTGGTAGGCCTTGAGGGTGGCCACACGTCCCCGCGGTGTGCGCTGCAAAAACCCCTCCTGCAAGAGGTACGGCTCGTATACGTCTTCAATGGTGCTCTTCTCTTCGCCAATAGCCGCGGCGATGGTCTCGACACCGACCGGTCCTCCGTCAAATTTCTCGATAATCGTCCGCAGAATCGCCAGGTCCATTTTGTCAAATCCGGCCTCATCCACTTCAACCAGCGTCAGGGCGGCATGGGCTACTGCTTGCGTCACAACCGGCTCCTTCTTCACCTGGGCATAGTCGCGGACTCGTCGGAGTAAGCGATTGGCAATCCGGGGGGTTCCCCGTGAGCGCCGCGCAATCTCCGCGGTTCCGTCCGCATCGGTCTCAACCGCAAGAATTGAGGCCGATCGACGAATGATCTGTTCCAATTCGGACACCTGGTAAAAATCCAATCGAAACGTTGACCCGAAACGATCGCGGAGCGGTGAGGTCAACAGCCCGGCGCGGGTGGTGGCGCCGATTAAGGTGAAGTGCTTCAGGGGCAACTTGACCGTTCGCGCCGATGGGCCCTGGCCAACGACGAGGTCAAGTTCAAAGTCTTCCATTGCCGGATACAGAAATTCCTCAACTACATGATTGAGTCGATGGATCTCGTCGATGAAGAGCACGTCGCCTTCTTCCAGGTTGGTCAGAATGGCGGCCAAGTCGCCGGGTCGTTCAATCACCGGGCCGGTGGTGGCCCGAATCGTTCCATCCATTTCACGCGCAATAATATACGCCAGGGACGTTTTTCCTAACCCGGGCGGACCACAGAAGAGCAGGTGGTCAAGAACGTCGTCCCGTTGCTTGGCCGCCTCAATGGCTATCGCCAGATTCTGTTTCGTGCCTGCCTGTCCGATGTATTCTTCAAGACTGCGCGGGCGGAGCGAGCCCTCGACACGTGGCTCGTCAGGCCAGGCAGTCTCCCCGTCCGCCGGCGACGGATGGGGGTTCAGCAGGCCGTGCCCCGGGCTATCCGCATTGTCGTTCGTCTCTTTTTGCACGTCTTTCTCGGTACGGCTCATGTGCTGAGCCTCCGTAACGATTCTCGGATCACATCGGCAATGGTCGAGTGTCCATCGCGGACAACCGCACGCACCGTCTTCTCGGCCTGCGCCTGCCGATAGCCCAGATTCACCAGAGCAAAGGTCGCTTCGGTCGAGAGGGGACTGGGGGTTGCCGCAGGAGTCCCATTCTCCTGTTCACTCACGCCGACTTTCTCCTGGAGTTCGACAACCAAACGTTCAGCCGTCTTCTTTCCAACGCCCGGAGTCGCAACCAGGCGCGTCACATCGCGCGTATGCAGCGCATTCTCCAACTCATCAACCGGAATGCCCGACAGAATATTTAAGGCCAGGCGGGGGCCGATACCACTCACGCTACGAAGCAGCAGAAAATAGGACTTTTCCTTTTCTTCCAGAAAACCGAACAGTTGGAGGGCATCTTCTCGCGCATGCGTGTGGATGAGCAAACTGACCCGTTCCCCTACCCCTGGCAGATGATAGAAGGTTTGTAACGACACCAACACCTGATAGCCGACTCCGCCAACGTCGACAATGAGCTGCTCAGGGGTCTTTTCGTGGAGCACTCCATGGAGGCGCGCAATCATAACCTGTTGCCGTGTGAGCGTATTACCTATGCTTTTTCTGGTCTGCGGCGAGCATCTGAGCTACCGTCTGTTCCGTAAAAACGTCGCGCAAAGAACGGGCCTTCCTGCCCCCAGCACGCCGCGGCTGAGCACCAGCCTGACGGAGCATATCGGGCATACGGGCAGCACTACAGTGGCAAATAGCCGCCGCGAGCGCATCCGTCGCATCCTGGCTTGACGGAAAGACCCCCGCCTCCCCGTCTGGATGGTGCAGTTGGGAAAAGACCGCTTTTTGGACCTGCATTTTTCCTGCCCGGCCATAACCGGCCACAGCCGTCTTGATTTCGGTTGGATTATACTCGGCAATCCGCAGACCGGCTTGGGCCGCGGCCAGGAGCACCACGCCCCGTGCCTCACCCAGACGCAGAGCACTCTGGGCGTTATGGGCCACAAAAGCTTTCTCAAGACTCAAGACATGGGGAGTCCAGCGGTCAATCACCGCCACGAGCTCCTCGTATATGAGGCGCAGGCGTTCGGGCAGGGAGCGGAAGCCCTTGACGGAGACGACATCTCCGGCACAAAAGGTCAACGTCCGGCGCGTTTTCTCAATGACACCCCAGCCGGTCCGCAGGGTGCCGGGGTCTATCCCCAACACGCGCAATGGAAGAGTAGCGTTGCGAGAGTCGATGATCTTCCCCTTCACTTAGGCCGCACTGAGCCGTTCCATCTCCTCTTCAGCAATTTCCACATTGGCGGAAACAGTTTGGACATCGTCGAGCTCCTGGAGGGCGTCGAGCAGACGTAAGGTTTGTTCGGCTTCCTTGCCGGAGAGACTCACCGTGTTTTGGGGCACCATCGTCGCCTCAACCGACGCCGTTCCGATATTGGCGTTTTCGAGCGCCTGCCGCACGTCTTCGAGGTCGTCGGGAGCCGTCACAATCTCAAACAGATCATCGCCCGTTGTGATATCTTCCGCCCCGGCGTCTAGGGCGATTTCCATGAGTTGATCTTCCTCAGCCTGATCCTTTTCTATGGTAATAATGCCCTTGTGGGTGAACATCCAGGCAACGGAGTTGGGCTGGCCCAGGCTCCCCCCGTTTTTGGTGAACAGATGGCGCACTTCAGAAACCGTTCGATTTTTATTGTCCGTCAGCGTTTGCAGCATAATGGCCGTCCCACCTGGCGCATGCCCCTCGTAGGTCACCTCTTCATAGCTGACGCCTTCAAGCTCTCCGGCGCCTTTTTTCACCGCCCGGTCTATGGTATCGCCCGGCATACTGGCCGTCTTTGCCGCGGCTATGGCCGTGCGCAGGCGTGGGTTTGCGGTTGGGTCGCTCCCGCCCATCCGAGCCGCAATCGAGAGATCTTTAATCAATTTTGTGAACATCTTGCCCCGACGGACATCCTTGACTGCCTTCTTATGCTTAATTGTGCTCCATTTGGAATGGCCGGACATGATCGTCTCCTCCCGGCGTCAGACTTATATTTAGGGGGTAACATATTTCTGGGGGCGAGTAAACGCACGAGCGCCCTGTTGGTGCGTCCGCTCTGATCCAGTAAGGTCCTGCAATAATTAGACTTTCGGCTGCTCCCACGCCAGTCGGACTCCAGGAGGGGAGTGGCCGGGGACGAAAAAACACGATACACCCGAGCCCCACAGGTACGTGCTTCCCTTGGGAAAAGGATATTCCGAGTGCGACTCATTACCATTCTTGCTCATACTGGTGTTGTCACCGGACTCGCCGGCTTATTTTTCGGTAGCCTCGCCTGGATGTATCATTCTCCGTTTGGGGCAGCCATGGTTCTCGGCAGTCTCGTGCTCCTGTTCGCCAGTGGCCTGTTAGGCTGGTATTATGGTTTTAGTCCCATGTGGCGGCCGTCCGGGTGGGAAGAACAGGTCACCCAGGACGATCGGCACTATGTTGTGTCCACGCAACGCTACCCGCCCTATCTCGTTCGCCAGGCGAAGCGGCAGGGAGGCATGCAGTTTGGAACGGCCGTATATGCTGTCCACGCCACGGACCAGGAAGTTGCCGAGGAAGCACAGGCCGTATACGGGCTGCAATGGCGGGAACACAAAGAGGCACAGGAGGGGCATCAGTGGGTTGTGCACGTCTTACGACAGGGCCGCCTGTCCGAACTGGAGGGTTTTCGGCCGATGTCAGAGGACATGATCTAAAGACACGCTGGTTCTTGGGTCTTATATACTTGCGTCACAAAGTCTACCGTTCTGCCGTGCGGCGAGGGCAAAAGGCCCCGCCCTCAAGCTATTGATAGCCGCATTCTTGTCTCGGTCCGTCTTGAGTCCGCAGGACGGACACTGGTATCGCTCGGATGTGCGGGGGTCGGTACGACCCCCGCACCGCGAGCAGTCCTGAGACGTGAATGCGGGGGGGACTCCTCCGCACTCCCGACCGGCCCATGCTGCCTTGTACGCGAGCTGTTGTCTGAGCCGTCCCCATGTTTGCTCCTGTATGGATTTGTTGCGCGCGTTCTTGTGGGTTCCCGGCTTCGTCAGGTTCGGGCTTGCGAGTTTCTCAACCGCAAGCCTGCCGTAGCTTGTGACCAGAGCCGGCGGGATGCTGTGGCAGACATTCCGGTTGTGTACGGCCTGCCTGCGCCGGAGCCGGGCTAACTGCCGGACCTGTTTCTTGCGGGTGGTGACCCCCCGTTTGCACCGGCTCACCCGCTGCTGTTGGGCCCTAATGGCCGCGTCATCTGGGCGCGTCCGTGCGATGGGCTCCCCTGTCGAGAGTGTCATGCTCTTGCGCACACCCATCTCCATGCCCCCTGCCTACTGACCGGCAGGCAGGGGGCACTTTGCTCCTGCCTATACGAGGTCTACGGGACACCCAGTAGGCCGGCGGATAAGACGCAGGCGTTTCAAGGCAGTGCTCTCCGGGAGGGGTCGCGTGGGGCGGATGGTGATAACGGGACAGCCCTTGCGCGTCATCCGGTACTGCTTTCCCCTTCCGTTTGACCATGCCGGGGCTCAGCGATATCAATACATTGAAACCGTTGGTACGGCTTAAACCGGGGGAAGCCGGGGGGCTAACCGGGGAAAGCTGGGGGGCTCTCCGCGCTGCACACGGCGGAAAAACGCAGGCATCGCCCGGGCGAGTTGCTGGAGTGCGCCCCGCCCGGCTTGCACGTCCGGTTGCCCCCACCCCTCAGGATCGGCTTTGCGTCTCTGGGTGAGGGAGTGCATCTGCTCCTACGCTGACGGGCGCTTCCCCGTCTTCCGGTACGCTGCAATGCGCTCTTCCAAGGCGGCGTTGTACAGCGGACAGAGAGAGCGGAGGAGCGCATCGAGGCGGGCATACCCCGCCTGAGAACAATATCCCCGCTCCTGGAAAGTCGCATGCAACAGAGAGACAGTATGTAATTCCCTACACTTTCGCTTTCAAACTCCGGCAGCATAATGCCGGAGGAGACGCCCGTTGCATATCCCGCGGTGGTGCCCCTGCTCTATAGTGACTGTTCCGTTCACAATAACCGAGTGAATGCCGGAAGGATGGCGGCGCGGTTCTTGATAGGTCCCAACATCGGCAACCGTCTGGGGATCAAAGATGACAAGGTCAGCATAGGAACCGTCACAAATGAGGCCACGGTCTCGAAGATGGAATTTTTGTGCGGGGAAGCCAGTCATCCGATGAACCGCTTCTTCTAGCGTCAGCAGCTGTGCGTCCCGGACGTATTTCCCCAGGACACAGGCAAACGTGCCGTACAGACGAGGATGCGGCTTACCCGCAACAGATGGAATACCATCAGAGCCGATCATGGTTGTGGGATGCGCTAATACGCGACGGACATCTGTCTCATCCATCCCAAAAATAACAGCGACCGTACTTGCTCCTTCTCCGGCAATAAGCTCAGCCACAGTCTGCTGGAGGGACTTTCCCGTCAATTGGCAAATGTCTTCCAAGGTCTTGCCTTCATATTCATGCTGGACGGGCGTTGAGGCAATCAAGACATCGCTCGGAGCAGCGTGTTCAATCACACCACCCTGGACGAGCGCCACCAGCGTAGTACTGCCTGCTGTATACGGATAGGCGTCAGAGGAAATATCGAGACCGCGCGCCCGCGCCTGCTCAATCAGAACCAAAGAGTCTTGCACCTTGCCCCAATTCTTTCGGCCCATGGCTTTGTGATGGGAGATTTGGACCCCCGCGCCTGACTCTTCACCAATGCGGATCGTTTCCTGAATGGAGTCGAGCAGGTGGTCGGCTTCATCGCGCATATGCGTCGCATAGACCCCATTGTATTCGGCCACGACTTTTGCCAAGGCAATCACTTCTTCTGTCTGAGCATAACGGCCAGGCGCGTAGAATAGGCCGGTTGACATGCCAACCGCCCCGGCCTCCATCCCTTCTTGGACAAGGGCCTGCATGCGCCCAATATCCTGAGCGACAGGCTCCCGCTCTTCATCAGAGAGCGCTCCGTACCGAACGGCTGCGTGAGGAATGAGACAGGCCACATTGACGGCGGCTGGTCGGGATTCGAGCGCATAATAAAACTCAGCCGTTGTCTCCCACGAAAAGTCGCCCATCGGACCGAACAAAAGCGGCCCAAAGCTCCGTAAGAAGTTGCGATAGGCATCATTTGCCGGGGCGGCCCCGAAGCCGCAGTTGCCTATGACCTCAGTCGTGACGCCCTGCAGAATCTTGAAATCGCACAGCGGACGATCAAGCAGAGCAAAGTCATCGTGGGAGTGGACATCGATAAAACCAGGGGCAACCACCTGGCCGGTTGCGTCAATCGCCTGGCTCGCATCACCACTCAGGCTGCCAACAGCGACGATCCGGTCGCCCCGAACTCCTATGTCTGCCTGCACGCCGGGTTGACCAGTGCCATCGATAAGCGTTCCGTTCCGAATAATGATGTCGTAGTGCATGCGCGACCTCTACTCTGATGCCAGGACCGGTCGGAACTTCAACACCGCTATGTCCTCGGACCAGTCCTCAAAAACACTCTCGACCGGCATGCCAATCGCCACCTGTTCGGGGTCACACTCGATAATATTACTCATCAATTGTGGACCTTCCTCCAGGGTGACAAGCGCCACGACATAGGGCACCTCCTCGGCAAACGCTTTGGTCACCGGACGATAGACAATGGTAAACGATAAGACCGTTCCGTGGCCGGACGCTCTCACCCACTCGACGTGCTCGCTCATACAGGCGGTACAGTAGAGACGCGGGTAGAACTGATAGTGGCTACAGGCGCGACACTGCTGGATGCGCAATTCATGATTCCGACACCCCTCCCAGAACGGTTGCGTTTCGCCGGTCGGAACGGGCAGGGCCTTTTCCAGTGGCGTTGTCATCACCCAACCTCCTTCCCCAGAATCATGGAACAGTGCGTGGACATGATCCCCCCCTGCGCGTGGACAAAGGCGAGGTTGGCGTCTTTGACCTGACGCGGGCCGCAGGCGCCGCGCAGTTGGAAGACCGCTTCGGTTACCGAAAACATCGAGCCGGGATGCCCAGGGTGACAGTGCGACATCAGCCCGCCATGCGTATTCACCGGGAGCTCACCCCCTAACTCAATCCGGCCCCCCTCAACAAAACGCCCCCCTTCCCCCTTGGAACAAAAACCCAGGTCTTCCAGCTCAATGACCACTACCGGGGTAAAGCAGTCGTACAGCTCAGCCACGTCAATGTCTTTGGGCTCCAGCCCGGCCATGGTATAGGCGCGTTCGCCGGCCTCCTTTGCCGCCGATGTGGTCAGGCTGCGGGCTTGACTGATGTGTTCGTGCGAGTGCCCCTCCCCGACCCCCAGCATATAGACGGGAGGATGGGGGAAATTCCTGGCGCGTTCGGCTGAGGTGAGAATAAGGGCGGCTCCACCGTCGGACACCAGCGAGCAGTCCAGCAGGTGCAGGGGTGAGGCAATCATCTTGGAGTTGATAACGTCGTCAACCGTAATCGGGTCGCGCATCTGCGCGGCCGGATTCATTGAGGCGTGCCTCCGACAGGCCACCGCCACCGCGGCCAATTGCTCGCTGGTGGTCCCATAGGCGTGCATATGCGCCTGGGCAATCAGCGCATAAAACGCCGGGATGGGGGGACCGTAGGGGCGTTCAAACTGGGCGTGTCCGGCCGTTGACATGGCTTCAATCGCCCGATCCCGGGAGAGGCCGGACAGCATATTGTCCGCCATAGTGATGAGCACCGTGTGGCACATACCACCGGCAATAGCCGCGGCGGCGTGATGCAGAATCGCCAGGGTCGTCCCGCCGCCCGTGGCAACGTTGAGACAGTAGCGCGGGAAGATCTGCATATACTCGGCAACCATCTCCGCGTGATACATATAGGGCTCGACAAACGAATTGCAGGTAATCAACCCGTCGACCTCATCCTTGGTAATGCCCGCGTCTTCCAGCGCAGACTTGGCCGCCGTGACGTAGAGTTGGGTGGCACTCAAATGGGGCACCACGCCAACCTCAGTGTCGGCCGCCCCCACAATGGCGACTTTTCCTCGGAGCGATTCCATGGCTCTCCTCCGTATGCGTATGTTTTCGTTGTTCTCTTGTTCTTGGCATTATCTCGACCCGCGAACAAGGCACCAGGCAGATTACTGGGCCGGTACGCCGCGTTTACGAACCAGGCAGGGGTTCAACCAGATCAATCCCCGGCGGCAACTCGAACCTGAACAGATCGTCCCCCAGCGTCGTTTCACGGTCGATATTTGTAAAGGATACCCGCGTGGTATTGCCCAGCGGATCAGTAATCAGAGCTTGGAGGATATCGAACGTCTCTTTACTGACTTCGATATCCAACAGACCGATGGCCTCAGCCGCCTGTTTGGGCCTGAGACGGAGCTGATACGCGCTGCTGGTCTCCCCTTGAGACAGGACGGAGAAATCTTCTTCCAGGCGCCCGACCCCGGTGAGAAACGAGACCGGCGTCTGCGAGTTGAAAGCATACTGAAAAGGCGTCTTCACCACCTGCCGCTCGGCGGGTTGATACAGCCAGAGTGCGTTTCCATCGGCGATCAGAAGCTGCTGCGGGTCCGTAAATTCCCAACGCATCCGGCCCGGTTTCTTGAAGAACACCTGTCCGCGAGACGTGAGGGTCTGTCCCAGCGTGGCCGAGGTGACCTCCTGGACAAAGTCGGCTCGGAAACCCTCGGTTTCGTCGTAACGCGCCTGGAGACGGGCTACCATCGTTTCACGCGTGGTTGTCCCGCTCGGCGCGCTCTTGCCAGCAGCTTGTCCCTGAGATTCCTCGGCCGGAGGAGCGGCAAGGAGATGGTATTCAGGCAAGACGAGCAGGAAGAGTAGCAGGCCGGTCCTAAAAAAGTGCATAGACCATCTTCGCACAGTATGAGAAGAGCGCGCGGTCCTGGCTGGCGGAAAGCACAATAGTCAGGACAACTCCCCCAGCCTACTCGGCCTCGGCCTGGGCCGGCACCAGCACCTCGCGCGGTTTCCCGGCTTCGCCGGCAGGCGCGATGAGCCCCTCCCGCTCCATCCGTTCAATCATGCGCGCAGCCCGGTTATAGCCGACGCGCAAGCGCCGTTGCAGCCAGGATATGGAGGCCTGGCGGCTTTCCATAACCAGGTCGCGGGCCTGCTCATACATTTCGTCATAATCCTCTTCCTCGTGCGGACCGGCCCCCTTCTGCGTTCGGGCCGATTCGAGCGCAGCGACCAGTTCCTCATCGAAAACCGGCTTGCCCTGCTTCTTAATCGCCACGGCGAACTTTCTGATCTCGGGTTCCGAGACAAAGGCGCCATGGATACGCTGGGGTTTGGCGCTGCCCGGCGGGAGGAACAGCATATCGCCATCGCCCAATAGACGCTCGGCACCACCGGCATCCAAGATCGTCCGGGAGTCGGTACGAGAGGAGACTTGAAAGGAAACGCGGGCGGGAAAGTTCGCTTTAATCAATCCCGTAATCACATCAACAGATGGTCGCTGGGTCGCCAGAATCAGATGAATACCGGCCGCGCGCCCCATCTGGGCCAGCCGGGTAATCGGCTCCTCGATTTCCCGACCGACCGTCAACATCAGATCGGCGAGTTCATCCACCAGGACAATCAGATAGGGTAAGCGTTGATGGTTGAGTTCAAGCGGGGCCTTGGACTGTGGTTGCACGACAGTCCGCTCGTCTTCGTCGTCGTGGACGACCTCTGTCAGCTTGATAATCCCGTCGGTGGCCGTTTCCCCGGTTTCGAGGGCGCGGTTATAGGCCGCAATATTCCGGACGCCTTTATCCTTGAGCAGCTTATAGCGGTACTCCATGCGCCGCACGACTTCCTGGAGGGCCACGCCGGCCTCCTTGGGATTGGTAATGACATGCGACAGTTGGTGCGGCAGACCTTCGTATAAGGAGAGTTCCAGCATTTTCGGATCGATCATAATAAAGCGAACGTCGCGAGGCGTCGCCCGGGCCAGAATGCTCATAATCATCACATTCAGCGAGACTGACTTCCCGGTCCCGGTTGCCCCTGCCACCAGCAGGTGGGGCATCCGCGCCAGATCCGTCACCACAGGGTTGCCAACCGTATCCTTGCCTAAGGCCAGCGCCAGGGGCGACTCGGTCTGGTGGCAGGCGCCACTGTCCAGAATCTCGCGGAGACACACCTTCTCGCGCTTGGAATTAGAGACCTCGATCCCTACGACGGCTTTGCCCGGAATGGGGGCGAGGATGCGGACGGACACGGTGCGTAAGGCCATTTGCAAATCATCGGCTAATGACACGACGCGATTGACCTTGACACCCGGCGCCGGTTCAAACTCATAGGTCGTAATGACCGGGCCGGGCCGGACGGCAACCACGCTGCCGGAAACACTAAAATCGCTCAGCTTACTTTCCAATATCTGAGAGCTGGCGTGCAGCGCGTCTTCATCGACCTTCACCGCTAAACGGACGGGCGGATCAAGCAGGGCCAGGGTGGGTAAGGTATACGGCCTATCGTCCGCCCCACCGGTCGGGCTTGGAGGGGACACAGGCAGGGCCGGCTCGGTCTCGTCCGTCGCGGCGGGTGGCCGACTAATAATAATGGGCGGCTTGCTCTCTTCTGGCTTATCCAGAGCGGCTGGCGGCTCGGATTCATGCGCCGGTTGACGTGTTTTCTTCTTTGGCCGCGGACGGGGCTGGGACGACTCTTTTTTGAGCGTATAGACTGCGTCGGCGTCCTCTTCACAGAATAATGGTTCGGACGGGGGTGTCTGTCGCTCCGTCCGCCAGGCAGTCCAGCGCATCGCTACCTGTTCCAGCCAGCCTGAGACCTGACCCACGACCTGACCTGAGAGCGTCTGCAGTCGAGACCAGCCGAACCGTCCGATCTCGCGCCCGCCCGCAACCAGCCCACTCCCCAGTTTCGCCAGGGAGAGTTGAGTTATCCCCATAAACGAGACCAGCAAAACGGGAGACAAAAGCAGGTAGGCACCGACAAGATTCCCGGCTTGGCGCAGATGGAGAGCCAGGAAACTTCCGACCCAGCCGCCGGCCTGAAAGACTGGCTGTCCAGCAAACCAGAGGGCCAGAAAGGCGGAGGCTGCCAGGGTAAAGACAATAAACGAAATGCCCTGGATGAATGGGGCGGTGCACCGCAGCCAGTGAAACCGGAGTGCCATAGCGTACAGCAAGATAGCTGGGAACAGATACACCGTCAGGCCGAATGCCCGGCACAAAACATGGGCAACCACATGACCGGCCCGGCCGACCTGATTACTGTCCGCGGCGTCAGGTTGATACGAAAAAAAGGCGAGCCCTAAAAAAACAGTGAGCGTCACACACAGAACGCCGATTCCCTCGCCCAGGATGGAGCGTTCTTGAGAAACGGCGTGTTCCTGAACAGTGACGCGCGCCTGCTCGGCGCCTTTGTCTTGCCTGCGTCGGTTTTTCCTGACTGCCATTCCACCCTCCCCACGTCTACATCTCCATGACAAACGGCAAGACCACAGGCCGGCGCCCCAGGGTCTTGCGAAAATACCGCCGCAAGGCCAGCCGAACCTGTTCCTTCACCACACCACTATCGGTTCGAGACTCGGCCGGCAGCGCATCCAGCATGGTGCGGACCGCCTCTTTGGCCGCGGCATATCCGTCTCCGTTCGTTGACGGCAGAAAGCCGCGTGAGAGCAGATCGGGTCCGCTCAAGAGTTCTCCGGTCTGTTGCTCCAGCCCGACGATAGCAACCACCAGGCCGTCCTCGGCCACGTGTCGGCGGTCACGCAGGACTTCTTCTTCGATTCCGGCCAGCCCATCAACAAACACCCGGCCGGCGGGAACCGACCCAGTCAAACGAGCGTCCCCGGCCTGCATCTCTAATACCTGTCCATCTTCGAGAAGAAAGACGTTGTTCGGGTCAACGCCTACTTCTCGGGCCAGTTCACAATGACGCGCCAGGAAACGATATTCTCCGTGTATGGGAACAAAGTACTGCGGGCGCACCAGGTTGAGCATCAAGCGCAATTCGTCCTGGGCCGCATGACCGGATACATGTACACAGGCAATGGCCTCATAATACACCTCGGCTCCCCGTCGGGAGAGATGATCAATCAGCCGCGCAATGGTCCGCTCGTTGCCGGGAATCACCCGCGACGAGAGGATAACGGTATCCCCAGCCTCTAGCTGTATCCGCTTGTGATCTCCGACTGCAATCTGGGATAAGGCCGAAAGGGGCTCGCCTTGTGATCCGGTGGTGAGCAAGGTCACGGTGTGCGGAGCGAGGTCTGGTACACTCGCAAGATCGATCAGCGCCTCTTGCGGCAGCGGGAGGTGGCCCGTCTCCTCAGCAATGCCGATATTGCTCACCAGCCGTCGGCCCACGACGCCAACCTGGCGTCCCTGTTTGACCGACAGATCAACAACTTGGCGTATGCGGTGAATATGCGAGGCAAAGGTCGCGACCAGCACTTTGCCCGGCGCGTGGGCAATAATATCCTCAAGCGGTCGGGTGATCGTGCGTTCGGACGGGGTAGCTCCGGCGCGCTCAACATTGGTCGAGTCGGACATCAAGAGCAGCACCCCGTGCTCTCCCCATTCGGCAAAACGACTGAGATCGGACCGCTGCCCGTCTATCGGCGTCTGATCGAACCGAAAATCTCCGGTATGAATGATGGTCCCGAGAGGCGTGGTAATAGCCAAGGCCGAGGCATCGACAATGCTGTGCGTGACATGAATCCCCTCAAGACGAAAAGGACCGATCTCCCAGGATTCCCGAGGCCGGAATTCGTTTAGTTGAATCGCATCGACAAGGTGATGTTCCCGCAGCTTGTCACGCACTAAGCCGAGGGTGAACGGCGTTCCATAGACCGGCACCTGAAATTCTTTGAGCAGATGCGGCAGAGCGCCAATATGATCCTCGTGTCCGTGTGTCAACACCACCGCGTGCAGATGGTGCTGCTCGCGCAGATAGCTCAGGTCAGGGATGACGATATCTATCCCCAGCATCTCTTGTTCTGGAAACATCAGTCCGCAGTCTATGGCGATCGCGACGGTTTCCGCAGAGCTGGCCGGACAGTACTCAATCAACATCAGATTAAGCCCGATCTCGCCCAGGCCGCCCAATGGCACAATACGCAGGCGACCGTCACTCATGGTGTGACCCGATATGCGGTCTCACGGCCGTCTTGTTCGCACCGGCGTTCCGGCTGGCTGGCGGTGGAGGTGGCGTATGCCCGACAGACGGCAGTGAGGACTCGGCGGTTTTTAACTGAGCGGTAATCGCTGCCTCAACCTGCGTCAGCAGGGCGTTGCGGGCCGCCTTTCTGGTGCCGTTTCGCTGAATCGGAATCGGTATCCCAAAGATAATCTCAATCTCTCCAGAACGGACTTTCCAGTCTCCAGGAGGGAGGATCGACCGACTGCCGTTGATCGTGATAGGGACAACCGGCACACCCGCTTCCACCGCAGCCATAAAGCCGCCGGGCTTAAACGGCAAGAGACGACCGTTCTCCCCACGCGTCCCTTCAGGGAAAAACAGGACTGAGATCTGCGCGCCAAGGAGTTCCTTGACTTTGCGCAGTGCGGCAACGGCCTGGGTCCGGCTTCCCCGGTCGACTAATATCTGATGGGTCCGATGCATACACGCGCCCAAAATGGGCACTTTACGCAGTTCGTGCTTTGCCACCCAACGCAAGGGGAAATCTTCAAGGGCGACTATGAGAGCCAGAATATCAAACTGACTCTGATGATTAGACATAAAAAGATAGGCCGAGCGGGAATTCAGACGATCCAGACCCTGTATACGGACAGACACACCGCACGCCCACAGATTGCCTTTTGCCCAGAATCGGACGAGGCGGGCCGCGCGCTCGGCATACGGATCAAGAAAAGAGAAGAGATAAACTGGACCACCCCAGAACACGGTATGCAGGATAATGAAGGCCATGCGTAGTGTAGCACGAATGATCAAAGACCGCTCCTCTTTGCCCTCTCCCCGATCACACCCCCATTATAGTTTCTTCTCCAACTGGCCGTCAACGCAGTTGATTTTTCTCCGCTGGGGCCTACAATCGCAGTGGCTCGCAGGAGGTGGTGCGTGATTGTGGAATGCCCTTCCTGCCATACTCGTTATCGGACCGACGTGGCAGGGGTGGTTGATGAGACAACGTTTTTTGAATGTTCGCGGCCAGACTGCGGCCATGTTTTCCAGTTTGCCCCGCCTCTTGTCCAAATAGATCATCTTCCAGAACAAGACACCGTTCCGGAAGTCGCACCATCATCCGAGATTCCTGCCGACGACCCCGCCTTTACCTCTTCCGGCGACCTCTCCTCTTCCGACACGCTTTCGACACAGTTGGCCGCGGCTGATTTTCCTACAGATCAAGACTGGTCGGAGAGTCTCTCCCCTGACCTGGCCCCGGATGGAGAATCAGAAACCGCAGATTCAACCGGTTCCGCAAGGCCGGCAGCGCGGGATACTCTTCCGTCAGCCGCGGCCCCCTTCTCCGACACAGACCACACTGACGGAGGCAGGCTTGAACAACCGCCTCGCCCGGTTTCAGACTCACACCGGGCAGTTTTTTCATCCCGGCTACCCATCGTGCTCCTCGGCCTGATCGTCGCCGGACATGCCGGCTTTACCTTTGTCGCGTCCTCGTACATAGAGCAGACCGCAGCAGTGTTCTCCCACCTCCCGGTACTCGGCCCGTTACTTGACGCGGAACGCCCCTCCGCGCGGCATATTGCCCTCACAAAGATGCGGGGAGGTTTTTGGCACACAAAAGACGGAAACCGGGTCTTTGCCATTGCCGGCAGGGCGATGAATCAAGCCGATACACCGGTACAGCGTATTCAAATCGAAGGCACGCTGCTCAGCGACAACGGGACGGTGGTAGGCCAGCGGCGCATTTTCTGCGGAACGGAGACCGCACCAGAGGTGCTCGAAAGTCTCACCCGCCGGCAGGTCCATATCTTACAGGGGCTCATGCCGCCCAAGCAGTTCTGGGTCGCATCAGGAGAAGGGGTCGATTTTCTGATTGCGTTTACCGATCCGCCCGACCGGGTCGTCGAATTCAGCAGCCGTGTTGTCGCGGCCCGATTCGGACGGTCTTCTTAAGACGGGTCGTCAGTGCCTTTGCCTGATCCCTGCTCGGGCGTGACATCTATCTCGTCGGGAGTTTTCACGGCTTTGCGAAAGCTGCGTATGCCCTTGCCGAGTCCCTCACCTATCTCCGGCAATTTCCCCGCCCCGAATATGATGAGGACGATAACGAGAATAAGAACGAGTTCGCCAACACCGAGACCAAACATGGTATTCCCACTATAAGCCGGCCCGCGCCGCCGGGCAAGGCATACGGGTAGTATCTCAGTTTGCATTTTCCCCCTCACCCCGCCCCTCTCCCTCACGGGGAGAGGGAGCAAAAATTCCCTCCCCCGTGAGGGGAGGGCGAGGGAGGGGGGCGCTCCGCTGGCAGAGGTGCAGGCAGATGTGAAACTGAGACACAACCGGCATACGCGTTTCCTTGCGGCCCGTGTTCGAGACAGCTAGAATGCCTCAAATGTCGGCTGCGGTTTTAACACCTTCCCCTCCCGCACAGCGCGACCCGCTCGTGCTCTTCCTCCTGTTCTCTCTCCTCCTCCATCTGATCCTGCTCCTGTTGTGGCCCCACTTCAAACGCGCCGAAGCACCGCCGCAGGAACAATTGACCACGGTTGAACTGTTGCCGCCAGAGGCACTCACCCCGCCCCAAGTCGCGCAGGTTCCTCCGCAAGTCCAGGAGCCGGAACCCGTCGAGGAACAACCCCAAGAGGAACAACAACCACCTCCGGCAGTACCGGAGCAACAGATCGTCAGCGTGCCGGATGAGGTCAATGAGCAAGTTCCGGACAAGACCCGTTTTCTCAGCGACCGGAATACTGCGGTCAAAGAGCAGACCGTCGCCGTCGGGACACCGCTGACCAAGCCGCCTGAAGAAAAAAAACAGCAGACGCCGGACAAGGCGGACACAGTCGCGCAGAAAGAGCCGACCCAGCTTGCCCTCAACACACTAGGACGCAGTCATAAACCGCCGGTTGACAATCCTTTGGAACAAGCGATGAAGGATGCCAAGCAGAAGCGTTCGCCACTGCAAGGTGATCCCAAGGCCCGGAAAGCCAAGCCCCAACTCTTTGCTCGACCGGATGACGTATTGGCAAAAGGCTGGCTGTCAACAGACGGTGATGCAGAAGATGAAGAAGAAGCCCAGCGCACCCCGCCCTCGGGCAATGAACTCCTGGCCATGGCCCCACCACCGGCCCGCGAAAATTTCCTGACCATGCCGGGACCGCGCGGGACCCTCGACTATCTGCCCGACGTCCGTAAAGGCAACCTCACTTTTCTCAATACCAAAGCGAGCCGCTTTGCGCCGTTTGTCCGCCGGGTTGCCCAGCGCGTGTTTCAGCATCTCCTGATTCGGCAGCGGCGCAATCTTCAGGTTGACGACGTCGTGGCCGCCCGCAACTACGTGCAACTCCAAGCCAAGCTGGACGACAAGGGGGTGCTGCGCGGCGTGACCCTGCATACGCGCTCGGGAAGTTATGCGGTGGACGAGAGCCTGCTGGACGCCTGCCAGCAGGGGGCATGGGACGAAAATCCGCCGCCGGAGGCAAAAGCCGAAGACGGATTTTATCACTTTATTTTCCGCTCCCGCATCAACGCCCGTTTCGATGCCACCGGTCTCCGTGGCATACTCACCTACCTGGAAGTCGGCCTGGTCTGAATTCCACTTTTGGCCGAAAATGCTAACTCTTGCAAGCACTCTGCGGGCTGGAGTGGGTCAGTTTCACATCTGCCTGCACCTCTGCCGGCGTAACGCCTCCCTCCCTGGCCCTCCTCCTTCGGCTTCGCTCAGGACAGGCCTCAAGGGGGAGGGCTGGGATGAGGGGGAATAAACAAAATGAGCCACTACCCTTTCTTGGTACTGGCTCATTTTGCTCTGTAAGGCGTTGATTTTATTGGTTAGAAATCCTCAAAATACGCCAGTACCCCCTTTCTTAGTACCCCTTGAGCGCAGCGCGGCTTCATGCTAGAGAGCCTTCTGGTTCAATAACGTTCAATCAGCATGCATCTTCTGGCGTCCAAAGTGGCGGGAGATAATATCCCCCCTTGACAGCACAGCATAGGGCTAAAAATGTTCTCCGGTCTCCGGTCTCCGGTCTCCGGTCTCCGGTCTCCGGTCTCCGGTCTCCGGTCTCCGGTCGGAGGGCCAGGCATGAGCCGGCGCCGGGTGTCCTCCTCGTGCCTGCTCGTCCTGCTCAGCGTCCTGACCCTGCCCGGCCGCGCCGCGGCGCAGACTGACCCGTCTATCAGGACGGTCCGCTTCCTCTCAGCCGACCCCCCCCCTGAGCGACGACACCTACGGCTTAGGCGAGACGATCGGTGTACAGGTCTACTTCCGCAGACCTGTGACGGTGACGGGCAGTCCGCAGCTCGCCCTGACCATCGGGACCCAGACGCGGCAGGCGACCTATGACCAGGACCTCGGCACGTCGCTGGTATTCACCTATAAGGTGCAGGCCGGGGACATGGACGCGGACGGGATCAGCATCGCCGCCAACGCCCTGACCCTCAACGGCGGCACCGTGATAGCCACCGACACCGACGAGTCCGACACCAGCGTAAGCTACACCCTCGCGGGCGGGGCGGACGCCGGCAAGTTCGACATCGACGGCACGACAGGCATGCTGACCTTCCAGACCGCGCCGGACTACGAGACTCCGGGCTCCGCGGCAGGCACCAACGACTACACGGTCCGCGTGCAGGTCACCTCCGGCACGGGCACCCGGGTCCAGACCGCCGACCAGACCATCACCGTCACCGTCACGAACGTGAACGAAGCCCCGAAGATCACCAGCGGGGCGACCTTCAGCGTGGCCGAGAACACCACCATGGTCACCACCGTGACAGCCACCGACGAGGACACGAGCGACCGCGTGACCCTCACGCTCAACGGTGGGGCGGACGCGGCCACGTTCACCATCGATAGCACGACGGGCGTCCTGACCTTCAACGCCCCGCCCAACCACGAGGCCCCCACGGACACGGGCACGGACAACATCTACGAGGTGGTGGTGCGGGCTACTGACAGCAGCCTGTACGCCGACCAGACCCTCACCGTCACCGTCACCGACATGGACGAAACCGACGCCACCTTACGCACGTTGACCCTCGCGGACGGCGCTGGGCCCCCCGTCTCGATCGGGGCCTTCGACGCGGCGACCCTGTCCTACACCGCCAGCGTCGGCGCCGGCGTCAGCAGCGTAACCATCACCGCGGTCGACAACAGCGAGGACGCAGCGGACAAGACCGTCACCGTATCGGCCACGGCGACCAACAGCGTGGGTATCACCGCGCCGGACAGCCAGACCCTGACCATCCTCGACGACGAAGGCACGCCAACGGTGACCATCGCCAACGCACCGGTAGTGACCGAGGGGACGAACGCCCAGTTCACGGTCACAGTCAGCCCGCCCAGCACCAGCGCGGTGACCGTCGACTACACCGTCGCCTCCGTCGGCACCGACACCGCAGCGGCGGCGGACTACACCGGCACCACCACGGGCAGCCTGACGATCCCGGCCGACACGGCCACCGGCACCCTCAGCGTGGCGATGACAGACGACGCTGTGGATGAGCCCGACGCCGAGACCTTCACCGTGACGCTGACCGCCGTGTCCACCGGCGCCAGCCTGGGCACGACCACGACCGCCACCGGCACCATCGACGACAACGACGCCCCGCCGGTGGTGTCCATCGCCATCACCGACGATGAGGCCACCGTCAACGAAGGTGACCCCGACCTGACGGTCGAGGCCACGGTGAGCCTGAGCACTGCGAGCGGCAAGACCGTCACCGTGGATTGGCGCACCGCCGCCGACACGGCTACCGCCGACGAGGACTACACCGCGGTCCCCGACACCCTCTGGACCTTCCCGCCAGGGCAGACCCGCCAGACGGTCCAGGTGGACATCCTCGACGACGGCACGTACGAAGACCCGGAGACCTTCACCATCGAGTTGGTCAGCCCGGCCAACACCACCCTGCACACCACCGACACCCGCGTGGAGGTGACCATCACCAGCGATGATGCGGCCCCCAACGCGCCGCCGACCTTCACCAGCGCGGCAACCTTCACGGTGGCGGAGAACACTACCATGGTCGGCACGGTGGAGGCGGACGACGCCGACGCCGCCGACGACGTGACCGGCTACGCCCTCCAGGGCGGGGCCGATATGGCCCTGTTCCGCCTCACCCCCGCCGGCGTCTTGACCTTTGCCGCGGGACCGGACCACGAGCAGCCCACGGACACGGGCAGCGACAACACCTACGAGGTGGTGGTGCGGGCTACCTCCGGTACGGGCGGGCGGGTCCTGACCGCTGACCAGACCATCAGGGTGGAGGTCACCGACGTTGCGGAGGATGACGCCGACCTGAGCGGGCTGTCGATCTCGCCGGGCCGCCTCACCGAGACCTTTGCCGCTGACACCACATCCTACACCGCCAGCGTCGGCACCAGCGTGGGCAGCGTGCGTGTGACGCCCACGGCGCACCACCCAGACGCGACCATCAGGGTGGACGGGACGATCGTCGTCACGAGCGGCGAAGCCAGCGCGCCGCTCAGCCTGCGCGCCGGCTCCACCACTATTACGATCGAGGTCACCGCCGAGGACGGCCTCACGACCCAGGAATACACCATCGCCGTGACCCGGGCGGCCACGCCTGGCGGTGGCGGCGGGGGCGGCGGGGGCGGCGTCCAGCGCCCGCCCGCCGACCAGCACGGCGACACGCACGATACCGCGACCGTCCTGGACCCCACGGCCTCCACCGCTGGCTACCTCCAGAGTCGCGCCGATGTAGACTACTTCCAAGTTGCCCTGCCCTACGGCGGCGTGCTCAGCGCCACCACCACCGGCTCGACCGACACCCACGGCCAGCTCTGGCAGGCCCAGAGCGGGGCCACGCAAGCCCTGCGGGCCGCCGCCGCCCCTGGCGCCCCACCCGGGCCGCTCCAGCGGGCCCAGAGCGGGCATACCCTGACCCTCGTGGCCGAAGACACGGACAGTGGGCCCCAGCGCAACTTCCAGCTCGGGGAGGCCGTGGCTGCGGGCACCTACTACCTGGCCATGTCCGCCGGGGCGAGTGGAAGCGGCGGGGCCTACACCCTGGCCGTGCAGTACAGCGCCGCCCAGTTCGAGAACCCCCAACCCGACTCCCCGCAGAGCGGGACCGGGGTCCTGTCCGGCTGGGTGTATGACGCGGATAGCGTGGAGAGCGAGTTCGCGCGGCCCAGCGGCAGCGTGTGGCAGGTGCCGGCGGCCACTGGCACGCTGCGCACCGACACCGCAGGGGTGTGTGGGGATAGTGACAATGGCTTGGGGTTGTTATGGAACTGGAACAAACTCGGGCCCGGGACGCATACGGTGCGGGCCGTGGTGGATGGGATCGTGGCCCGCGCACACCCTGACCGTCACGACCCTGGGCTTAGGCGAGTTCCCGCTCGGCCTGAGCGGGGCATATGACCTGGAGGACTTTCCCACCGAAAGGGAGACCACCACGGTCCAGTGGGAGCAAGCCCTGCAGAACTTTGTCCTGGCCTCAGAGCCAGAGGCTGGGGAGGCCGGCTGGCAGCGGGACCCGAGCCAGGCCCGCTTGGAGAATCCGCAGCCGGGTTCGTTTCAGAGTGGGATTGGGGTGATCTCGGGCTGGGCGTGTGAGGCGGACGTGGTGGAGAGCGTGTTCGAGAATGCAACGACGGGCGAGAGTACCACCGTCGAAGCGGGCGCGGGCACCATACGGACGGACACGGCACCGGAGTGTGGGGATACGGATAATGGCTTTGGGTTGTTGTGGAACTGGAACAAGTTAGGTGAGGGCCAACACACGGTGCGGGCGCTCGTGGATGGCGAAGAGGTGGCCCACAGTACGTTTACGGTGACCACGCTCGGGGAGGAGTTCGTGCGGGGGCTGCGTGGGGCGTATGCGCTGCCTGACTTTCCGACTGCGGGCCAGACGGTGACGGTGGAGTGGCAGGAGGCCTTGCAGAATTTTACCATTACTGGTGTGGAGTAGGACGGCGGGGGGATTCACCTTGGCGTGCGCGACGATAGGGCACACACTGAGCCCGACGACCAAGACGAAGAAAGGGTGAGGGAGGCGCGTTTCTAGCATCCTCCGGGCTTACGGCTTACACAGGGCTTCAATCTGGCTCTCTTATCCTGGCTCTCTTATCATAGCCAATACCCGTACATTACATCCGCCTCGCTACGCCCTGACCGTTCCTGTTTCTCTCGCCCGGTTAGGTCCCCGTAGCCCCCCTGAGGCTTCGACGTGCCGGAGTCGGTCCCCGCAATCACCATCGCATTCTAATCCGGCGGCGGCCCGCCCTGGGCCTTTCTGACCTGTTCCCCCTGTCGTGCTCGTCCCCCCCGACTCGCCCTGAGCGTGCGTGGCGGCCGGGGTGTACCACCCGGCTCGTTCGGCGCGGGTCCGAGCAAAGGGACATTGCTTGTCGCACCCATTCTGCTGAACTTCGGGGCACGTCTCAAGGTCTGCCGGCGGAGTGTCTCCAAATGTGTAATTGCGATCGCCTCTTGACCCGCGATAGTCGAGGGCATATGTGTGTTTTTAGGATTGTTATACTTAACAATATTTTGGGAATAATTCATAATCTGCTATGCGGATCGTCAGCAAGAAGAGGCTGCAGGAGTGTTGGGAGCGGCATGCGGACGCCGAGGAGCCGCTGCTTGCCTGGTACAGGGAGGTCGTGAAGGAGGAGTGGGAGACGCCGGTACAGATACAGGAGAAATACCCGAATGCCCGCCTTCTCGGTGACAGCCGGGTAGTCTTCAACATCAAGGGCAATCATTATCGACTCGTGGCGAAGATCAACTATCCGGGACGCATTGTCTATGTCCGCTTTGTGGGAACACATGCCGAATATGACCGCGTAAATGTTCAGGAGGTATGAGATGGGCACTGGAGAAATCAAGCCAATCCGAACCGAGCAGGATTATGAGGGCGCACTAGCGCGGATCGACGCGTTAATGGATGCAGCGCCCGGCAGCCCGGAGTTCGATGAGCTCGACATCCTCGTTGATCTGGTTGAACACTATGAGAGCAAACACGAGCCGATGGGCTATCCGAGTCCACTTGCCGCGATCGAGTTTCGCATGGAGCAGGGCAATTTGCGGCCGCGTGACCTGATCCCCTTCATCGGGAGCCGGTCGAAGGTGTCCGAGGTGCTCTCCGGCAAGCGCACTATCACCATGCCTATGGCACGGGCGCTTCATCAGCATCTTGGCATCCCAGCCGATGTGTTGCTGCGCGGTCCGGACGTTGATCTGGCCGATCCACTGGCGAATCTCAATTGGAATCGGTTTCCTGTCAAGAACATGGCGAAGCTGGGCTGGATTCGAGATGGTCTCAACCTGGCGAAGCGCGCCGAGGCGATTATGCGCAGGTTGATTGATCGGGCAGGAGGACCGGATGTCGCCTGTGCCGTCCTGTACCGGAAGAACGCCCATATGCGTGCAAACGCCAAGGTGGACGCCTACGCCCTCCAAGCATGGTGCTGGCAGGTGTTGGCAACAGGGCACAAGAACCCACCGCAGACGGAGTACGTATCTGGCAGCGTAACGCCGCACTTCCTTCAGGAGGTTGCGCAGTTGAGTTGGTTCGAAGACGGTCCGCGACTGGCCAAGGAGGTGCTGGCAAAACACGGCATCGCGCTGGTGATCGTGCCGCATTTGCCGAGGACCTATCTTGACGGAGCAGCGCTCCGGCTCAAGGACGGCCGGCCGGTGGTTGGGCTGACCTTGCGCTACGATCGGATCGACAATTTCTGGTTCTGCCTGTTGCACGAACTGGCCCACGTGGGTCGGCACCTGGACAACGACCAGGGCAATGCCTTTGTCGATGACCAGACGCTACGCGGGGTGGAAGGCAGGCGGGAAGACCCGAGGGAGGCGCAAGCCGACGAATGGGCGACCGAGGCACTCGTCCCTCGGGCGGATTGGGAAGCGAGCGCGGCGCGGGAGCGCCCGACACCTATGGCAGTCATGAATCTAGCCTATGCGCTGCAGGTCCATCCGGCAATCATCGCCGGCAAGATTCGCTATGAGCAACAGAACTATCGGCTGCTGTCACAGTTTGTCGGTACCGGTGAGGTCCGACGGCAGCTTGGCCTCATGGCCTGAAGTTGAGGTAAACGGGTCAATTACAGGACCCCGCCACCGATCCGTGGCTTCGAGCGTCACGGCCGTAGGCCGAACGTAAACGCAAGACGCGCCTCTCACTGTCGATCTTGAGCTTGAGCCGCTGTGTGGCGGACATAAGTCCATCCTCGTATGGATGCGCCGGTTGGATCAAGAAATTGAACACACGAAGGCTGATGCGAGAAGCGATACCGGACGGGATTCCGACTACCAGAGTCTCTAGACCGCCGCGGGAGGCGACGTATAGGCGTCGATGACGGCAACTATGCGTTTGAGGGGCAGTGCGAATCCTCTGAAGTCGATGGTGGCCGCGTTCGGTTGCACCACCTGTTTGGCGAAGACCCACACGGTGGAAGCCTGCTATGGCACGCTACGGACGGACACGGCAGCCGTGTGTGGGGATACGGATAATGGTTTTGGGTTGTTGTGGAACTGGAACAAGCTGGGCGACGGGCTGCATACGGTGCGGGCCGTGGCGGATGGGACAGAGTTCGCCCACAGTACGTTCACCGTCACCACCCTGGGGTTAGGCGAGTTTCCGACCGGGCTGCGCGGGGCGTATGATCTCCCCGACTTTCCGACGACGGGGCAGACGGTGACAGTGGAGTGGCAAGAAGTCTTGCAGAATTTTGTCATCACTGGCGTGGAGTAGGACGGCGGGGGGATTCACCCCCCCGGCCCGACGGACCACTCCTCCCGGGCCGTGTGCTGCCTATCACGGCTGGCTGATGCGCAACGCGGCCAAGCTGGCCCTGGCTCAGTTGGATTGACGTTTTATACTGAGGGGGATAGGCTCATCGCCGTCAGACCCCGTGGGGCCGTAGCTCAGTTGGGAGAGCGCTAGAATCGCACTCTAGAGGTCGTGGGTTCAAATCCCATCGGCTCCACTTTTCTTCTCCTTCAGATAAGAACGCAGCCAGCCGTCCCGGATTCCCTGGGAGACAAAGCTGGGCACGGACTGGCCCGCCATGCGGTCAAATTCAACCACATGGCCGTGCTGGGCCTGCCGCAGACAGGCCTGTTCCTGATCTTCCTCAAACCCCAATCGCCTGAGCAAGTCCTGAATGGAGGCAAAGCGCAGCATCTCAGCCTGGGACAGGCGCACCTTCGCCCCTTGGGGCGGATCAACGCGGACCAGGTGCGACAGCGTTTCGACATCATACCAGCCCCGGAACTGGGCCCGCTCCCATTGAATGGCGACCACATCCATCCCGACCGAGATGTCAATCACCTCGCCCGCGTCCGGCCCTTCAACCCGAAACCCTCCACCTAAATCCAGAATGGACCCTGCACGAAGAGCCACGTGGTCTCCAATATCAAGAATAAAGGCTGCCATACGCTTTGGACTGGAACTGTTCTCAGGCAGTTTTTCCTACCCCGTGTCATCTTACATAGCACGCTGGACCGAAACGAGAACACCGCTCCATCTTCTCCAGGCCGTAGGCCCTATGCTATGGAGAGAGATATCGAAACTGAGCAGAGAGAAGGAGACTCGCACTATGGCAGTCAAACACCCGACCATTGATGACCTCGCCGATATTGCAGCAGGCTACGGTTTGGAGCTGACCGATGACGACCTGGAATCGTTTCAGGGGCTCATGGCTGGGGTTCTGGAATCCTACGCCCGCCTGGATGAACTTACCGAGCCAAGCCTGCCGGTCTCCTATCCCCGGACACCGGGCTATCGGCCCCAGCCGGAAGACAATCCGCTCGGGGCCTGGTACTGGCGGACGGACATCAAAGGCGCGTCCTCAGGGCCGCTGGCCGGGAAAACCCTGGCCATCAAGGACAACGTCTGTGTCGCCGGCGTCCCGATGATGAACGGCAGTAGCATCCTCGAAGGCTACACCCCGGAAATCGACGCCACCATTGTGACCCGCATTCTTGATGCCGGCGGCCATATTGTAGGCAAGGCGGTGTGTGAGAATCTGTGCTTCTCCGGCGGCAGCCATACCAATGCCACCGGTCCGGTGCTCAACCCGCACAACCACAGCCGCACAACAGGGGGCTCTTCGTGCGGCAGCGGGGCGCTGGTCGCGGCTGGCGTGGTCGATATGGCGATTGGCGGCGACCAGGGCGGTTCGATTCGCATGCCGGCCTCGTGGTGTGGCATCTACGGACATAAACCAACCTACGGCCTGGTTCCGTATACCGGCATCATGCCAATTGAAATTACGCTTGATCATACCGGGCCGATGACGCGCAGTGTGCAGGATGCGGCCTTGTTGCTTGAGGTGTTGACCGGTCCGGACGGACTGGACCCGCGTCAGCAGGCCGGGCTTCAGGGCCAGGCCTATACCCAGGCCCTCAGCGGAGATGTTAACGGGCTGCGGATTGGCGTTGTGGAAGAGGGCTTTGGCTGGGACGTGTCAGAGCCGGACGTGGACGACAGCGTCCGGGAAGCGGCCCGGGCATTTGAGAAACTCGGAGCTACGGTCACAACCGTGTCCTTGTCCTGGCACAGAGATGGCCGGCATGTCTGGAACAGCATTGCCACCGAAGGCCCGACCCTGCTGATGGTCGAAGGGGGTGGCATGGGAACGAATTGGAAGGGGCATTATACCACCAGCCTGCTTGATGCTGCGACGCGCGGGCGACTCACCCGCCCGAACGACCTGTCGGAAACCGTCAAAATGGTCATCCTGCTCGGTCGCTATATGCAGGAACACTATCACGGCCATTATTATGCCAAGGCCCAGAACATGGCTCGCTCCCTGCGGGCGGCCTACGACACGGCCCTGCAAGAGCACGATCTGCTGCTGATGCCCACCCTGCCGATGAAGGCCACCGAAATTCCCGGACCGGACGCCAGCCGCGAAGAGTATGTGCAGCGTGCGCTCGAAATGCTGCACAACACCTGTCCGTTCGACGTGACCGGCCATCCGGCGCTGACGGCTCCCTGTGCGGTCTCGGAGGGCTTGCCGGTGGGCATGATGCTGATTGGCCGGCACGGGGATGACGCCACCGTCTTACGCGCCGCGGACGCGTTCGAGAAAAACGTATTTGCCGCGCCGGCTCCGCCGCAGGCGTAAAAGGGGCAGTATGGTTACGGTAGCTGCGCTCTATGTCTATCCCGTGAAATCGTGCGCGGGTATCCGCCGCGCGGAGGCCACGCTTGACGCGCGCGGCCTCCGGCATGACCGCGACTGGATGATCGTTGATGAGCACGACGAGTTCGTGACCCAGCGCGAGCATCCCCGCTTGGCCCTGATCGCCCCTCAGCTTGAGGCCGACACGCTGCGCCTCACTACCCCCGAGGGACAGACCGTCTCAGTACCAACAACGGGTGTCGTCGGACCAACGCGCCACGTGCGGGTATGGCGAGATTGGTGTGAGGCAGTCGATCAGGGCAACACGGCAGCCCAGTTCTTTTCCGACTGGTTGGGGGAATCGGTCCGGTTGGTCAAAATGGCCGACTCCTTCGAGCGCCGGGTTGACCCGCGTTATGCAAAGACCCCAGCGCTCTCCGGCTTCTCCGATGGCTATCCGCTGCTGCTCGTTTCGGAGGCGTCCCTGGACGACCTCAACGCTCGCCTCGACACACCGCTGCCCATGAACCGTTTCCGTCCCAACCTGGTGGTCAGCGGCTGCGACCGGTACGCCGAAGACGGCTGGCAACAGGTGCAGATCAACACCATCACCTTTGAGGTCGCCAAGCCGTGTGAGCGCTGTACCGTGACCACCACCGACCAGGCCACGGGTGAACGCGGCGTCGAGCCGCTGCGTACCCTGGCGACCTATCGGCGGGTCGGCACAAAAGTCTATTTTGGACAGAACATCATTCATCGGACGGTCGGCGCTCTTGCAGTAGGGGAGCCGGTCGAGGTTGTGCTCAGAGAAGCGCCACGTTCGTGAGAGAAGAGGCATATCGGGAGGAGGACTCCATGCTCGTAGACGGCAAATGGGAAGACGACTGGCAGATGAAAAAGCGCACGGACGCCCAGGGTCGCTTTATCCGGCAGGAATCGACGTTTCGGCACTGGATCACCCCGGACGGCTCGCCCGGCCCGACCGGAGACGGCGGCTTTCAGGCCGAGCCGGACCGCTATCACCTGTATATTGCCTACAATTGCCCGTGGGCCTGCCGGGCCCTGCTCTACCGCAAGCTGAAAAAACTGGAGGAGGCCATCCCGGTTTCGATTGCCATCCCCGAATTCACCGACCAGGGCTATAGCTTTGGTGAATACCCAGGCTCCATTCCCGACCCGCTGTTCAATATCCGCTACGTCCACGAACTCTACACCCGCGCCGACCCCCATTTTACCGGTCGTCCGACCGTTCCGGTCCTGTGGGATAAGCAGCGGAACACAATGGTCAATAATGAATCGGCCGACATCATCCGTATGTTCAATACGGCTTTCAACGCCTATGGAGACGCCGCAGTCGATTTTTATCCCGTGGATTTACGGCCCGCGATTGACGCCCTGAACGAGCGGATATATGAGGGCCTCAACAACGGCGTCTACCGGACCGGATTTGCCATAAGCCAAGAGGCGTATGAGTCGGCCGTGACCGATGTGTTCACCTGCTTGGACGAATTGGAGCAACGGCTGGAAGGGCAGCCCTATCTCCTGGGCGAGCGGCTCACCGAAACGGATTGGCGGGCGTTTGTGACCCTGATTCGGTTTGACATCGCCTATTACGGCCTCTTCAAGTGCAATCTCCGCCGCATTCTCGACTACCCCAATCTATCGGCCTATCTCAAACGGCTGTATGACCTGCCCGACGTGGCCGAGACGGTGAACTTCGCGCACATCAAACGAACGTATTATACCATTCGGAAAGTGAACCCGAGCGGCATTATTCCCAAAGGGCCGGAGCAGATATTTGCCGCCTGAGACCCTTTTGCCGAGTTTACAAGCGGTCCAATGGCGGCTCGGCAATTTTCAGCAATTGCTTGCCCTGATTCTTGCCTTCAAACAGCCGCAGAAACGTGCGCGGCGCGTTCTCAAAGCCCTCTTGAACGTCCTCCTGAAAAGTCAACTGGTCGCTGGTAATCCATTCTGTCAGCTCTTGGGCCGCCTGCCCAAACCGGGCGGCATAATCAATGACAATAAAGCCTTCCATCCGCGCCCGCTGGATCACCAGATTCATATAGTTTTTCGGGCCGGGCGGTGGGGTGGCCTCATTGTAGCGCGAAATGCCACCACACAGCACTACCCGCGCGTTGAGCGCAATATGCGCCAGCGCCGCATCCAGGATGTCCCCGCCAACATTATCAAAATACAGATGGATGCCATCCGGGCATAACACGCCGAGCCGCGCATCCACGTCTTCGGCCTTGTAATCGATGGCCGCGTCATAGCGAGCTTCTTCGGTCAGCCAGCGACATTTTTCCGGTCCGCCGGCAATCCCGATGACCCGGCAGCCCCTGATCTTGGCAATCTGTCCGGCAACCGAGCCGGTTGCCCCGGCCGCGCCGGATACCACACAGGTCTCACCAGCTTTGGGCTGTCCGATGTCCAGGATGCCGAAATACGCAGTCAGGCCCGTCACTCCCAGGACGCCCAACGGCCAGGTTAAGGGAGCGTCAGCCGGAATCTTTGTCGGCGGCATCAGACCGCCCCGTTCAGTCGCCGCCGCATACTCCTGCCAGCCGAAGCCACCCTGCACGCACTCGCCCGGACGAAAGCTCGGATGGCGCGACTCCACGACTTGGCCCACGCTCAGGGCCCGCATGACCTCACCAATCTGGACCGGCGGGATATAGCTCTTGCGGTCCTCAATCCAGCCGCGCATGGCCGGCTCAAAGGCGAGGTACAGATTACGGACCAGAAACTGACCGTCCTCAAGCTGCGGCATCTCGGCTTCGTGATAGGCAAAGTCCGATTCCTTGACCATGCCTTGCGGACGGCAGGCCAAACGCCACTGTCGATTGATCTGCTGGCTCACGACTCGTCTCCTTCCAGTCTCATAGTTATGCGTGCCGCCCCTTATAGCATTACGGTCAGGGGCGCGGCTATGGCGTGCCGGCCGGCTAGGCTACACACAGGCCGAGTTGTCGGTAGTGTCCCAATTTGAAATTTGGGTAGTATCTCACTTTGAAAATCCGCTTCAACAAATTTTCTTTGACTTATACTACCCAAGGCTACTAAGCTGACTTATTAGGCTGACTTATATTGAAGCTAATAGATTTGACAAACTGACCGCTTCGCATATATGCGAAGAAACGCAACGGAGGGAGCATGCCACATGGACCACAAGGACAGAAGCGCCCAACCGATGTCATCGGTGCAGCAGTCCAGGTCGCCCGAATTGCCACAGGCAAAGAAGAAACGCAGTCGGTTCTACGGGCCGCTCAGGAATTAGGACAGAAAGGCGGCCAAGCTCGTGCCCACAGGCTGACTCCGACCCAATGCCAGGCCATTGCGCGATAAGGTGCTGAGGCACGTTGGACGGCGCAGGGTAATGCCTGACTATTTCGTCCTTCGTATGATATACTCCCTGCGCCTCCCATCTTTAAGGCTTCACAAACTCACCTGCCCAAGGCCAGCGCCCTAGTTGTGGCGCCCATGAGGAAAAAGTTATGGCAAAAGAGAATCCACCAGAAAGATTGGATTTCCATTATCTGACGGAAGAGCCAGTGAGGGGCTTAACATATCCCATCGACACATGGCGGGGGTTGATTTGCGTGTTCCCTAAGGGCGACGGTATATCATGCGGTGGTCTGACCGGAAGGATCCCCGGCCTTTTTCCACCCACCCGCCCTGCCGCACACCCGCCCCGCAGGAAGGGGGCGCAGGCGTGAGGGGGCTTGCGCTCGGTGTATTGCCCGCTTGTCGCGGCGATGGCAAGAGGCCTATCCCGCTTGCGGTCGTGGGGGTGGCTGCCGTCCCCCGCTCTCGTGATACGCGCCCCGAAGCCCGCAAGCGTATGCGGGTGCCTATCGCCACAGGCGTCCCGGTCCTGGTGGTTGCTCACCTCATGGCGCCTGACGGCGTCCCCGGCGTTGTCGCCGCGATATGCATCCGGCATGCGCCGGGAGTCGGCCGTATCACCCGCTTTCCTCAAGAAGGTCATACTCCCCTTGCCCCTCAGGTCTGTGGCCTCCCTCGCTCCGCCCTGCCCGCCCCGTTTAAGCGCCCCCATGACGGCGGTTGTCTTGGTGCCGCGGCTTGGCTGATGGGGCTTGTGCTCGTCCGGTTTGTTCGTCCGGCGTGGCCGGCCACCCCCAGACGTCTCGTCCGCTGCGAGGAGCCCCGGCACCCCCGTGTCGGTGGCTCTCATCGCGGCCCGGATACGCTGCGGCATGGAGAGCGCGGGCGGGGGCGGGGGGTGCAGATCCCGCCCCAGTTGGTAGCGGCTCAGGCGCTTCTTCGCCTTCAGCGTCACGGGGATTGCCAGGAACCCCTTGTGCCGGTCTCCCTTCGTTCGCTCGACGATCGGCCCGCTCAGGACGGTGTCGCTAGTGTAGCCGGTGAGGCAATGCCACCGCCCGCCCCGGCCCTTCTCCGCCTGGCGCCGAACCTTGTCACTGGGGTAGAATGGGCAGGGTGGTGTCGCAGGCCAGCGGCTAGTTTCGCGATGGGCAAGGCCAGCGTCTTGTGTCGGGCACTGCTCAAAAACTTCAATTCAATCCAGTGCTTCCCGCACGCTGGCGAAGAGAAAGTAGAGCAAAAATGGGGCGCCCCGGCAAGCCCCTCACTTGCTCTTCCGTTATATTAAATCAAACGGTTTCCGCGTCGTTCATGCAGACGGCGTGTGGGGTGGACCAACTCCCTGAGGCTATATCACTATGAGCTTTTTTTCAGAGCGGCATCCCATACCACGAAGGCTTACCCATGAGCTAAAGCCAGACGGAAAAATTGGCGGGGAAACAGGTAGGGAAAGCAAGGATGGAATCATCCGAGAAGTTGAGATCGAAGTTATGGTGGATTTGACTGTGGCAAAGAGCTTGAATTCGTGGTTGGACGAGAAGATTAAGGTTCTTGAAAATCGACACAACGCAGATGGAAAGGGAAGTTAAATGCTACTTTCAACATCTTCGAGCCTCTCGCCTCTGGTATATACCAGAATAGGACCTGCAAGAGAAACTAATTCCGAACCCACGTATGATCCCATTACCGTCATTTTCCGATCTGATGCGCCCCTAATTGATCCTTCACCCTCAAGGATAATTGCGGACGACTACACTTCAGCTCAAGAAAGACGTGTCCCAACAGAACTCCTACAAGACGCGAGGCAAGAAATCCAGAAACTCGCTCAAATCGCCCATGAGGAAAATTGGGATGGCGAAGGGGCAAGCAAACTCGCCACGGAAACGATAGACCTTGCTCTTAATCTCGTTGATACGTTTCCTTCCGATGCTCTGGGTGATGATCTAGATATTGACGCGACTCCATTTGGGTCGATTGACTTCGGATGGGTATTAGAGGGGGATGTAATGATGAATATTCTCGTTCTTCCTTCAGGAGAAATCGGATTTGCCTATTCGGTTCATGGCGAGGGAAGAGAGGGGAAAGAGTTATGGAGAGGCACTTTGCCGTCTCTCCTTTCAGAGGCGTTTGACAGGGTGTTCAGACAGGAAAGATCGGATGGCTAATGGGAATGGAATCGCAATTGGCTCGGTTCGCAGTGCGCCGCAGCCACTTTAAACTGAACGGGGTCAATCCAAAACTGTTCAGTTCAGACCAACCAAAGAGCAGAAAGTATCAGTCTCTAGGATTGAGGACAAAACAGAGGAGGAGATAATAGCAGAAGGCAAGAGGGTTGTCAGAGAACGCCGGGATGCTGACACCCTTTATGGATGGGCGGAGATAGCTACCCGAGAAGTCCACAATGTTGGTCTTAGAGTTGACGACGATGATGACCCGCCAGGTCATTCAAGTATCGTTGGATGGCCTGAAGAGGAAGAAAAGTTCTTGAAGTACCAGCAGGATCTGGCCAAGCGAGCAGTAAAAAAACAGTTGCCAGGACCAATCCCAGTCGCTCAGGGTCCCACACAAACCTATGAAATAATTGTCTGACAGTAAGCGTAAAATTTTGTAACAACTTCTGTCGGATTCATAAAACCCTGCGAAAAAGCCTGGCCCGCGTGGCTCATACAAGAAAATAATTCCAAAGTGAGACACTACCGAGTTGTCCCCCCGCTCGACTTGGCTTACAATCGGGACTACGCTTCTCCCACCCCACGAGACAGAGGGGTGGAAACATGGAGCGAAAACCGACTGCAAATAAAAACGAGAAAGGATGATACGCATGGCTGTGCTTTATGTGTGTCTCTCGCTACTCCTCCTGAGTCTGCCGGCATGCAGTAAGAGCCTGATTCCAAAACTCTCAGGCTCCGACAAATCGGCTTCAACCACATCGCTCGCAGAAGAGGGGAAAATCGATGCGGACTCGCAAACCGCTCATTTTTCAGTGCCACCGCAACAACTAGCCGCCCTGTTAATTAAGACGGCCAAGGACGAGGGCTGGGCGCCCAAGCAACGGGCGGTTGAAAACGATGAGCGCTGGGTGGTGACCATTCGCGACCCGGACAAACCGCTCGGCAAGTCAGAGCAGAGGGTCTTTATCGAAAACAATTCCGACAGTGGCAGCGTCATTCGGGTTGGCTCCGGCGTTGCCGCGCTGCCCGAGCCGCTACTGGCACCGCTCAAAGCCAACGTGACGACATATTATGAGCCGCCCAAGCAGGTGGCACAGACACCAGCGGCGACGCGTGAGCGGGACTATTCCGATAGAAAGTCTCCAGCCGATGTGGTGGTCACGGCCGGGACGCCAATGCGGCCCTACCGGAAACTGGGGAAAGTCCGGTCGAGCGTGCAGCGTAATGAAAAAACCCTCTCCCAGAAAATCTGGGACGCGCCGCTCTCTCTTATTCGAGACGCCGACGAGGAGAGCACCAGCAAGACCCGCCTGTTCAACAAACTCAGCGCCAATGCAATACGCAAATACGGCAGTCAGGTCGATGTGATTATCAAGGCCCGCTACAAAGCCCGCACGGACGGGAGCGCGTTTGCGTCAGGGCTGGCCGTGCAGTATGTCGCGACTGAGGAGCGCCTGGAGGAGATTGAACGCCTGCACGAGCGCGGCTATTTGACCGATGCCGAGTACGAGGACAAACGCACAAAAATTCTGCAAGGGCTCTAAGTCTTTCTCCGGGAGCGCGGGCATCTCGCCGGCGTCCCTTTTCACTTCACCACAATCGGATTAATCGGTGAGCCGGCAGCGCCGACAATCTTGAGCGGCGTACAGGCGTAGAGAAACGCATACTGTCCGTCTTCCGCACAATCGGCAGCCAGGTCTTCGAGCCAGTTGATTTCGCTGAACAAAACGCCGAGATTGCGCATCAGCGCCGCGTGGAGCGGCACAAAGCAGCCGGACTCGGGATGAGATGTTTGTTCGCTGGCCAGGGTATCGCTGCCCAGGCTGGGAATTTCCATTTCGTGGAACCAGTTCACCAGCTCAGGGCTGTACGCAATCCCCGGTTCACTCATGGCCTGGACAGCCGTATCGGGCGAATCATCCGTTGCGTTTTCACCGTAATAGGCCGCCGGCCCTTCAGTAAAAAAGCGATTCAGCCAGCCGGTCCGAATCAGGAGAATATCATGTTTTTCGATGGTCAGCTTTTGATGTTCGGCCGTCTGCTGCAACTCGTCTAAACTGATGCCATACCCGGCAGGCAGATGGGGCAAACTTTTGTAGCGAGCCACATCGAGCAATACGCCGCGGCCGACCACGCCACGTTCCGCTACGGGCAGAATGCTGTCTTTACTGAGTCCGCCCCCCATGGTCGTTCTGGCGTCATAGCCGTTATACAGTTTGTCGTCGAACCAGACGTGGCCCAAGGCATCGTACTGAGTCGTGGCCTGAAGATTGGTCATCATGACGTCATCGGCGTACTCGATCCCGCCCGGAAACGGCTGGGCTTTCCCGCTCAGATAGTGGCCTTTGTCCATGACCATCATCCGGCTCGGTTGGCTGCGGCCCTTATAGCCGGGGTCGCCGTCAGGATGGCACATCCGCACCTGGAGCGTAAAGACTTTGCCGTTCTGTACTGCCCTCACCCCGCGCAAGACTTCCGTTTGGGTCAGAAAATTCAGAGAACCGAGTTCATCGTCCGCACCCCAGCGTCCCCAGTTTTTGGGCGCGTCTTTTAAGAGTTCCGCCAGCGTCTGAGCCATGTCCGCCTCCTTCTGAAAGAATTCAAGGGACGGATAGCAAACCCCGGATACGCAGACAAGCATTCATCTGACCACGTGCTTCGACTGCGCCCCTATGGGGCTACGCTCAGCATGAATGGAATACCGTCGGTCCTGAGCGTAGCGCAAGCGGAGTCGAAGGACGCTCAGCACGCGCAGTGGGGGAGGAGGCCGGTCCTGAGCCCGGTCGAAGAGGGTGGCACGTAGCGGTGGGGTGGGTCTTTTTCCTCGGTGCCCGTATCACCCCCGCTGGAACGTCGCTGCCGTTCCTGGCAAAAAGAAGAGAAAACTACCAGAGTGGCTTCAGACACGTGGCTCACAAACCGAACAGCAGTCGATTACGGACCCTGTTTTTTACCCTTGTTATGGGCCTCGCACTCTGGCGCAGTCCCGGCGCTGTTGCTGCGTCAGACGGGCCGCCAACGCCCGGCCAGGAGAGCTTTCGCCTCGTAGACGAAGGCGGCCTTTCCCCGACCGACCTGGGTATAGACCCACATATCGACCCGCCCCAGGTCGGCCTTGACCCGACGGCTATGGTGACCGCCCACAACGTCCTCGGATTGGTATTTCAGCAAGCCGCCGCCGCCCGCCAGCTCTGGTTCCTCTTTGCCGGGGTGGGGTTGGGGCTGCTGATTTTTTCTGCCGTCCTCATTCGGCTCACTGTCCAGACCAGGACCGTCACCGCCCTCCTGGTGCTCTGGGCGCTGGCCTTCAGCGTGTTCGCCTATCTGCACTGGACCGCCCTGGACACGGTTCAGCAGCAGCACTGGCTCCTGACACGGCTGGTCCAGCATGCGGCGGACCAGGCTTCCGCACCAGATTTCCTCGGCCCCCTGGCAGCCACAATCCACCCCCTTCCCCGAGAGCTGCTGGCGGCCGCGCACCTCTGTCTGGACATCCTGGTCTTGGGGACGCTGCTGCTCCTGTGGCGGCTCGGGAGGCGGGACAGAGCCTAATTGGGTCGTTGGCGCTCACAGCGCCGGGTTATCCAAAGGCAGCCCGACCCGGACCCGTCCGTGCGCTGCGCCGTTCACGTCCCAGATATGGGTGAAATGACGGGTTGCCGTACAGATATCGCGATAGGCGCGCGCAATGGGGTTATTCATATACACCCCCCGTCCGCCGCCGGCATCCCAGATCAGATTCGCGGCCTGGAAGGCCAGCTTGCCGGCATAGGCACCCGCGGCACGATATTTTGTCCGCTGCTCGGGCGACGGCAGGTCACCCGCTTCGAGGATCTGCATGATCTCGTCGCAGTTTCTGTACAGCAGGGCTTTGGCGGCTTCGACTGCCAGCGTTGCCTCCGAAATTTTCGTGTGTTGCAAGGCCTGCTCGTGCAGGCTCTGGCCGGACATGAGCGCGACCCGGCTTTTGACCTGCTCAACGTAGTCACGCACAATACCCGCGGCGATTCCAACCGAGGCGCTGGATATGAGAATGCCGAACGTCATATAGCTGGGCGAACGGTAGAGCGGTGCACGATTGACCTTGCGCCCCGGACTCGCCTCGCCGCCTTTCAGGTGCCGCAGCGGCAGCGTCATATGGGTCGGGATAAACACGCGGTCGGCTTTAACATCGTGACTGGCCGAGCCTCGCAGTCCGATGGCATCCCAGGTATCGAGAATCTCGAACGCACCCTGGGGCAGGATGAAATAACGCTCTTCGGGCTTCCCGCCCGGGCCGTTTTCCACCATGGCGGCAAACAGGCACCAGTCACAGCTCGTGACACCACTTACAAACGGAAATTGCCCGGACAGCTCATACCCACCCCGCACTTTTCTAGCCTTGCCTAAAAGGGGAATGAGAATGCCGCTCAACAGATTTTGCGGACTCGTTCCCCAGACCGTTTCCTGAGCACGTTCCGGCCACTGCGCAACCATGAAGTTATGCCCGATGTATTGGGCCAGACACCAAGCGGTCGAACCACAACCGCTGCCGACCGTCGTCAGAATATCGACCATACCGGACAGGTGGGCCTCACACCCCCCGTAGCGCGCGGGCTGGAGAATCCGGGCAAGACCGGCCGTCCGTAGGTCTTGGCGGGTTTCATCGGGTAAATGTCGGATATCATCGGTGTGGGGTGCGCGTTGGCGAAGAATTGGCGCCAGCGCCTGGGCGCGACGGACGAGTTCCTCGTGTGAGCCAACCCGGGGGTAGCGCCGATGGCGTGAATTTGGGTGAGCCGTTGCTCTCTGCTTGCTCATACTCTCCTCCTCGTGTTGTGTATGCCCCCTAGAGCGGCCTGCGGCAAGGGTGAACGCTCCTGGTCCGGCGGGCAGCACCGCTCCTCCCTTGCAGGAGGGCTGGCGGATAGGCTAGGTTCGAGCCGCGACCGCGAAGACAGGAGTACCCGTATGGCGATCACCACCATCACCCATTATTTTGATTATAAGAGCCCGTACGCCTATCTTGCCCAGGAGGAAACGTTTCAACTGGAGCAGGAGTTTGATGTGACGGTAGACTTTCTGCCACTGACCTTGGACATTCCCAAATTTCTGGGTTCCGCCGCGGTCGATGACGCTGGCAAAGTCCTGAATGAGGAGCGGAATGCCCATCAGTGGCGGCGGGTGAAATACAGCTATATGGACTGTCGCCGCGAGGCCACCCGGCGCGGGCTGACGATTCGGGGGCCCCGCCATATTTTCGACTCCTCGCTGAGCCATATCGGCATGCTGTACGCCAAACAACAGGGAGATTTTCGCCCCTACCACCAACTCGTGTATGAACGTTTTTGGAAACGCGAACTCGCTATTGAAGACCCCCAGGTGCTGAAGCAAGTGCTGGAGGAAGTCGGCATCGATACCCAAGGATTTCTCGATTACCTGAACGGCGACGGTCGCCGTGAGTTGGAGCGCATACAAACCGAGGCCGAAAAGGACGGCGTATTTGGCGTGCCCAGCTATGTGGTCAACGGCGAGCTGTTCTGGGGCGCTGAGCGCCTGGTTCGCGTGCGCGAGCGACTGGCAGCCTAGCGGCACTGGGGCGAAAGCAGAGAAAGGGCTCCCCAGTCATACCGTTGTCCTCGTGTTGGTGCTAGAGTCTGGCGGGAAAGACCCGAGGGGTAAGGCGCTGCAATTATGGTCGTCCTTCTCGTCACACTATTGGCCATCCTGGCCCTCTTCTACGTCTGGTCCCGAGGGCGCGAACAGACCCATAGTGTCCCTTCTTATTTCTTTAACGCAGTCAAAGTCTATGCCTTGCTAGGTGAAGAGGACGCCAAAGTCGCGGCCCGAGCCGCCAGCAAGATCGCCACACCCCGTCAGCGGACCATCATGCTGGATTATCTGAACAGACGGACGTCAGAGCTGCTGCTGGAAACAGCGGAACAGAACGCCGGTCAGAACCCGCTGGTGATCGTTGAACGTCTCCTCCAGCTCAAACAGGAGATAAGCCTCCAGGACGAGCCCACGGACGAACGAGCGCCTGACCCCATTCCTGAAAAACAGTGGTTGCGCGACCATAATCAAGCCTATCTGCGGGCGCTGGGACGGGGCGACCCCAGCGTCTTTATTGCCCAACATCCAGACCTGTTCTCCTCCCAGACCACCAAGCCGGTCACGGCAAAGAACGATGAAGCAGTCTGACCCCTCCCAGGCGCGCCCTCCGCTTTCCGCCCCTTCCCAAGCTGGGATCGCGCGCTCCGCTTCCCCCCCGACCGCCCCGATTCTGGCCGCGCGGGCGGCGCGTCCGCGCGGGCTGTTACTCGGCCTGGCGGTGGCCATTATTTTTACCGATGCCGTGGGTTATACGGTTATCATCCCGGCGCTGCCGAGCTTTGCCGCAGAATTAGGCCTGGGAGAAACCCGCACGGGTACGTTGTACGCCTCATACGGGTTGATCTCCCTGTTGCTCTACCTCCCCTTTGGCCTGCTGGTTGATCGCTGGGGCGAACGACAGTGGCTAACAGTCGGCATGCTGGCCCTGGGACTCGCCTCGCTCGGGTTCTGGCAGGCAGGCGGGTTCTGGTCCCTGCTCGGCTGTCGCGTCACGCAAGGGGTCGCCGCATCCGCAACCTGGGCAGCGGCCCTCCCCCTCGCGGCTCGGCTGGCGACCACAGAGCGGCGTGGGGTGGAAATGAGCGTCCTGATGATGGCCTTCAGCATCGGCGTGATTGCCGGGCCGGCCCTCGGCAGTCTGGGTCAGGTGCGTGACCCTTTCCTGTATTTTGCCGGGGTGCCGTTTGGTTTAGCCCTCTGCGCCCTTGCCCTGCTGCCACGGAACGCACCACCCTCCACTCAGATGGTTACCGACTCGGTCGCTCCATCTTTTTTCCGAGACGGGTTGCGGCGAGAACTCGTGTGCGCCTGCCTGGTGATTCTCGTCACCTGCGCCACGCTGGGGGCTATTGAGATCCTGCTGCCACTCCAATTCTCCCGGCTGGGCTGGACGCGCCAGCACATCGGCCTGTTTTTTTCGGGCTGGGGTCTGGCCATGCTGATTATCCAGCCCCTCATCGGCTGGTGGTCGGACCGGCGCGGGCGACGAGAGCCTATCCAATGCGGTCTGCTGGCCGCGGCTGTCCTCACGCCCGGCCTGTTTGCTGCCCTGGATTCGGGCTGGCTGTTCCCCCTCGCCCTGGCCACAATCTTTTCCCTGTCAGCAGCCCTTGTCCCCACCCTGCCCCTGATGGTGGACTATCTCACCGAAGGGCAGTCCGGGAAAGCTTTTGGGTTTTATAATATGGCCTTCAGTCTCGGCATCGTGTTAGGGCCGTGGTCAGGCGGCTATATCACCGAGCACGTCAATGTGCTCTGGGCCGCGGTCCTGGTCAGTCTTCCCCTGCTGGTTATGGTACCGCTTGTCCCCTATTTGCTCCGCCCGACACAGGCACGAAAGGAATAACCAGTGGCACAGTTGGGGTCCCCAACCTATGATCTCGCCGATGTCGTCGCCGTCAATGATGTGTATCACCAACGCGGCTGGACGGACGGCCTGCCCATTCTTCCCCCTACCGAGGAATTGGTTCAGGCCAGTCTCAAGGCGGTCGGCCTGGCACCGAGCGCCGTTGTTGGTGTCGAGTCCGTCCGCCAACGGCCGATTAGCGCGGAGAAGGTCGCCATCAATGCGGTGATGGCGGGCTGTCTGCCGGCCTATATGCCCGTGGTCGTCGCCGTGATCAAAGCCATGTGCCAGCCGGAGTTCAACCTGCACGGCAGCACGGCGAGCACTGGTGGCAGTGCCCAGTTTATTGTGGTCAACGGACCCATTCGACAGAGTATCGGTCTGAACGCCACCCATAATGTCCTGGGCAATAGCAGTCGGGCCAATGCCAGTATTGGCCGCGCCATCCGCCTCCTGCTCATTAACGTGCTGGGCTGTCTGCCCGGACAGCTCGACCGCTCTACCCTGGGCCATCCGGGCAAATTCACCTTCTGTATTGCCGAAGACGAAGAAGACAGTCCGTGGACGCCCTTGGCGCAGCAGCGTGGCGTTCCTGTTGGCGCGTCGGCGGTCACGGTGATGGCGGGAGAGTCTCCGCGCCAGACCATGAACGAGTGGACCCGCGACCCGGAAGAAATCGCCGAGACCTTTGCCGCGGAAATACGTCACAATATGTTGACCTATTCGATCTGGGCCGGGAATTATGCCTTGATCGTTCCCAAACAACTGCGCGACCTCATCGCGGCCGCGGGCTGGCAAAAGCGCGACATCCAGGAGTATGTCTCCCGTTCAGCCCGCGTGGTGCGGCGCGACTGGGCCACGGTGGGGAAAAGGCGGATCGTCAATCTGGGCAAGGGTGCAGACCAACGCTTCAGCGCCTTGCGCTCACCGGATGATTTATTGGTGATCGCCGCGGGTGGTCCGGCAGGTGGGTTTGGGGCTATTGTGCCGCCGTGGTTGGGCTCCCGGTCGCAGGCCGTGACGCAAGTGATTGAAACCCCATGAAACAGATGAACGGAGCCGGGCACCCACAGGGGGTTGCCCCTACCTTTTACCCCTCTCCCCTGGAGGGAGAGGGCCGGGGTGAGGGGGCTGCTGGAAACCGCTATAGACTAAGGAGGCACCCTATGACACTGCGCGTTCTTGATCCAACCTTTGACGGCGACCAAGCAACTCAGGCCACCGTCTCTCGCCTGTCCACCCTGGCCGGCCGGACGGTCGGCCTGCTCGACAACGGCAAGCTCAATGTAGACACCTTGCTCGATCATGTCGAAGCCCTCCTGCGTTCACAACACGGCGTCAGCACCGTCATCCGCCTGCATAAACCGGATGCCAGCCGGCCGGCGCCTGATAATGTCGTGCAAGGATTCACAGCGTGTGATGTAGTCATTTCTGCGGTCGGTGATTGAGGCAGTTGTTCCTCGTGCAGTTTGCACGATGCCCTGACCGCTGAGAAGGCCGGCATAGCGGCCACCGCCATTATTACCGATCGTTTTGTCCCAACGGCCAAAGCCATGGCCACAGTCCAGGGGATGTCCGATTATCCCTTTGCCGTTATCCCCCACCCCATTGCCAGCAATACCGAGCAGACCCTGCGCGAAAAGGCCGCGGATGCCGTGCGGCAATGCGTTGAGATTCTGTTGCAAGGCGAGTCATATGCCGACGCATAGCGCCGGAGGAGCGTGGTCTTTTCCGCTTGAGCCCTCGGCTGACGAGATGCGTCACTTGGTTGACCAGGCAATGCGGCATATTACTGTCCATATTGAGTCGTTAGCGGACCAGCCGGCAGCCAATACCGAAGGCGGAGCCGAACTCGCCCGCAGCTTGCGAGAGCCCCTGCCCGAGCATGGCCAGAGCTATTCCGAGCTTTTACACACCCTCTTCCATACGGCCATTCCTCGCAGTTTCAACTGTGCTGGACCAGGCTATTTAGCCTATATACCCGGCGGCGGCATTTTTCATGCCGCGGTGGCGGACCTGATCAGTGACGCGGTGAATCGCTACGTTGGCGTCTGGGCCGCGTCCCCCGGCCTGGCCCAGCTTGAAGCCAATGTGGTGCGCTGGTTCTGTGCTATCATCGGCTATCCAGCTTCCGCCGGTGGGTTTCTGACCACAGGGGGTTCGCTGGCGAACTTCTCGGCCATTTTTACCGCCCGCCGCGAGCGCTTGCCCGAGAATTTTCTGGCCGGTACGCTCTACACCTCAAGCCAGACCCACCATTCAGTGCAAAAGGCGGCTCTGCTGGCCGGATTTCCCGCCCACAATGTTCGAGAGATTCCAACGGACGAACAGTTCCGCATCCGGCTCGATGCCTTACAGCAACACCTCGAAGCGGACCGGCAGGCGGGTCTTACACCATTTCTCATCATCGGTAACGCAGGCACGACCAATACGGGCGCAGTGGACGACCTTACGGCCCTGGCCGATATTGCTCACCAACACGAGCTCTGGCTGCATGTTGATGCGGCCTATGGCGGTTTCTTTCTGCTGACCCAGCGTGGCCGGGATCGATTAGGCGGGATTGAGCGGGCGGATTCGATCACCCTTGACCCGCATAAGGGCCTCTTCCTCCCCTTCGGCACTGGGTCTCTTCTCGTGCGAGAGCGCGAGGCGCTCAAGCGGGCGCATCAGGGTGGGGCAGCCGCCTATCTGCCGACCATGCAGGATGATCCCGACTGTGTGGATTTTTGCCAGATTTCGCCTGAACTCTCGCGCGACTTTCGCGGGCTGCGTGTCTGGCTGCCACTCAAGCTGCTCGGCATTCAGCCCTTTCGTCAGGCCCTGGACGAAAAACTCGATTTGGCCGCCTGGGCCACCACGGAACTCAAAAAAATCCCAGGGGTTGAAATCATTGCCGAGCCACAATTATCCATTGTCGCCTTTCGGCTGAACCAACCCGGCTTGGATACTCCCGCTCTCAACGCACTGAATCATACCTGGCTTCAGGCCATCAATGCCCGCAAACGGGTCCTGCTGACCGGCACGATGCTGGGTGACCGGTTTGCCATCCGTATCTGTGCCCTATGTTTTCGGACTCACCAGGATCGCCTGGAGATGTGTCTGGAAGATATTCGGGCGGCGTGCCCAGCGGTGCGAGTGCGTAATGAACCAAAGCAGGCTGGCAACCCCGTTTAGAGGAACTTGACGAATCCCCAGGGGAGAGGGGACCCATGACTGAGTTTGAGACAACGACGATTGCCTTCCAAAATGCTTCACTGTGGGCAACCTACGTCCAGGCCGAAGTAGCTCTACTGGTAGGCTTAGGGCAATGCCTCTTGATTTTTTACGGCTTAAAGCGGATGCAGTGGGGCAATACCAACCGTGCGGCGCAGAATCAGATGCTTTTTGATAAGATGGACAAGCAGCATGAAGAAAACGTGCTGGTCTTACGGACGCTGATCGAACGGACCGCCCCACGGTAACGCACGCCCTCCCAAAACTACCCCTCACCCCGCTTCAGCAGGCCGCGCTCTTGACCTGGACTTGACGGAGTCTCCCCGCGTATGAGAGGAGGACACCTACAGGCCGGAAGGAGGAACGCCATGAAAGGGACAGCTATCGGACTCGTGGTCGGCAGTTTTCTGTGCTTTCTGCAGAGTGTTGATTATCTGCGCCAGAGCGACCTCAAGGGGCTGGTCTTGCTCGGCATCGGCGGCGTGTTTCTGTACTTGGCCAAAATGGCCTGGGAGAAGCCGCTGGACGACTCCGATGACTAGAGAAATGCTCGCTAGGCTCTCGCCGTGCAGGAGGCTCCCGTCATGCCGGACATGATCCGGCGGACGGCTCCACAGAGTCGTAATTTGCTCTAAGCCACCCCCCCTGCCGCCTTGGTCAGGCTGCTTCTGGCAAACCAGCAGGTCGGATAAGTAGCGTGTCATCCGACATTCTTGGTCTTTGGCCAAGGGTTCAGCGACTCCCGGCCTAGAGGGCTTTGACAGCGCTCTTGTCGGCTCACGCTTTTCTCAGCCGCCCTACGAGGCTTCCTTCTCCAGGCGTTCAGCAATCCACATCTTAATGACGGATTGTCGAGTCACACCTAAACGACTCGCTTGACGGTCCAGTGAGTCAATCATCCAGTTCGGGAAAGCGACATTCACCCGCCGCTGTTCGTGTCCTGGTCTGCGCACTTTCCTCAGGTCAAGGTGGGGAGTGATATCTTCACCCTTGTCGAACAATCGATCTAATTCTTTAGCCTTCATAGTATAATTGCTCTTCTTTCTCTCTCGCCCGCCGGACGGAGATAAGCCGGACACGTTGCTCTCCCCGTTACGTAAAAAAAGCTGACCATACTTTTCCTTCAACCCTGGCAATCAAAGCCAGGCGAGGTTCGTCGTCACTGCGCGCTTCAATTTCCAGCCGATCTTCATCTTCCCAGAGCTTCTGGGCTTCGGTGAAATCAATCCCGTGCTTTTCTTTATTCTTCCTGTTTTTCCTGGGATCAAATTCAAACTGCATGGAAGTATAAAAATTATACCCCCCTTGTGGGGGAAGGCTAAAGCCTATCGTGAAACGCGCTCGCCGTGCAGGGAACTCCCGTCATGCCGGACGTGATCCGGCATCCAGCGGACGGCTACGCAGACTCGTAATTTGTTCTTCCTGCTACTTCAAGCGGTTTCGTCCGTCAATGGTGAGCGTCCGTCCCGTTTCCGTTCATTTTGCTTGGAAATGAGCTTGCCGCCTATGGGGCTTGGGATATGCCTTTTTAATAATTGCTTCATTCAATCCTGCGGGAGGGCACAGTATCCCTAGATGTTCTCTTCCTTCGTTTGGGTTTCCGCCGTCTTGTCTTCTGCAGCAGTGTGAGTGGAGGATTCGCGTGGTTCAGCCTCAACGGTTGGAGTGTCTGTTTGTATCGGTCCTAAGTTGGTAAGAAGCTGAACCAATGGATCAGTATCAGTCCCTGCCGGCATAGCTTTTACAAGGTTGATGACCCGGTTTTTCATAGCGTAGAAGCGCTGTTCCTTTTCTTTCAGAAAAATCTGAGAATCGAATCCTAGTTGGTCTATCTCTATAGCCATTCTCTGCATGCAGCCCTGGACATAGTTTTGCTGTGCACCAAGAAAATAACGACTAGCTTGAACAAATTCAGGGGCAATAGTCGTGCCGAGAAGAGACTGTAATGAATGAATTGTCTGCTGCCAGTTCTCTGAAATTCTTTGAATCTCTTCTTCAATCCGCTCATCTATTCTGATTGCATCTGCTCTTTTTGAATCTCCTCTCGTCCATTCTGCCCATCAAGCACTGAGAGCAAAACCGAGGAATACACTTGAGGCAGTAAGTCCGCCCTTCGTCAGCCATGTGGGTATGATCTCAGACATAGCATCTACAGCCAGGAAGAGAATGGTGAATAGAGCTGCAACGCCAACCAGGGAAAACGCCGGTGTACGAAGTGACTCAACAGGTCTTTTATGAGGGAGCCAGCTTCTCAATCGTGGGGTATTCGGGTTGCTGGCGCTATTCTCAGCCATGATAGGACCTACTCTTTTCAACTTTTAATTAACGCATATATTTATCGTGCCTCGTCAGGCGGCTATTGATGTGCATCTTGTTCGGCCATCGCTCTGGTGCTTTCTTTAGCTGCCGGGGGGAGGTGTCGGGTTGTTATGGACAGCGCGATACGATCAGTTCGCAGTCGGTTCGACCATCGTTCCGACATCTCCGTAGGGTTGCAGATTCGGCCTCGGCTGCTGTGCGTCCAAAATCAAGATAGAGGGCGTAGGACCCACTGGAGTTGCGCGACCGGGCGTTGCCAAAGCAGGCGTCGCCGGACCACGCGGACGCCCTGTGACATATTGTAGAGCATTGACCTCTTTAGCAGTTCGCTTGGGCGGTGGACTCTGCCTGTTGGCGGGTGCGATTGTTGAAAGACCACCCTACCCAGTGACAGCCGTTAGATTCGGATGTCCAATAAACGGCATTCCATTCAGTGCCACCGCCCCCACTACAATTCCCCGAACTATCCACCGTCACGTTAATGTTTGCGCGTGACCCTCTCCCGCCGGCGTGCTGCCAGGTTTGGCGCTCCGTGGTGCTGCCTGTCACAGTAATCTCACCGGTGTTTACATCCGTATGACTGCAAGATCCCTTGAAGCCTGTCCCGTTGATGGCAAAAGCTCTATCGCGTTCGACCCCTCATTGACCGGCACATTGAAGCATTCGGCTCGATTAAAGAGTTCCCCCGAAAATACAGTCCTACCATTGACCGAAACGCGTATTTCATCACCGTCCTCGCATTGGTGATCGCGCATGCAGACTCTCACTTCACGCTGGCTTGAGCACACGCTAATGTCGAAGTCATCGATCGCATCGGCATCTGGAAGGTCTGAGATATCTTCTCCCACCACCTCGAAATGTTGGGTGTTCTGATTCCACTCCAACGCCGTTGTCTCTCCCGTTGATGGGAAGTTCTGGACCGTGCATCCGCCCCTCTCACGAATGTCTCCCCCAGGGTCGCCACCTCAAACGTGCTCCGGTCGAACTCTACGCCGTTATCGTACACCACCGCGGTGTGAGTCCCATCACCGAGTTCCGCCCAGTTCCAGATGGCCACAAGGCCGTTACTCGTATCCCCGCAGACTCCGCGGGTAAAGACCCGTGATCCGGATTCTCCAGCGTGGCGGCATGCACCAGTGCAGGAGCCAGGAAGAAGCAGTAAGGACATAGACTCCCCCTTACTTCTCGAAAACCTCCTCTCCTTCCCAATGTCCGAAAAGATACATTTTGTCAAACGTGACCCTTTCGTCCCCATCCCCCGGAGGCACGCTAAGTCCCTGATTGTCTTTGTCTTTCGGGCTGTCTCCGCCGTTTCACCACCCGCCTTGCATCCCGCTTATCCTCTCCTTTTCCCTACCGTCTAATTCCGAAACTCCTGCAATATCAATATCTTACAAGAAATCAAATTTAACAAAATGTATTTATTGGATGTTGGTGAGGAGGCTGGAGGGAAGGGAGGCTCCCTACCCTACTCCGGGGGCCATTCCTGCGTCAGATGACCCCTCGTCCCGGCCTGGATTCTTGCCCCTGCCCTGCTTTTGCAGGGGTAACGTTTCTTCACCGAGGTGACGTTCTTGCACAGGAGTGACGGACGGCTACAGTATCGTCATTTGCGCCGACGTGAAACGCTCTCATCAGCACGAGAAGAGGAAGGAGCGTTGTCCACAGTGTCCAGAAGCGGTCTCCCCTCCTCCATCACTCGACAAAACAGATTGACCTGTTCCATGTGGGCCAGGGACTGACAGCAGGTCCGGGCCAGGGCCGGGCTGGCCACGACGATGGCCAGACTCTGGGCGCGTGAGAGGGCGACGTTGAGACGATTCTTGTGAAACAGAAAATCGATCCCGCGCGGAGACGTATCACCCTGACTGGCACACATGGACAGAATGACGACCGGCGCCTCCTGGCCCTGAAATTTATCGACCGTACCGACCCTGGCCTCTGGCCCCAAAGCGGCCTGGAGTTTGCGGACCTGCATATTGTACGGAGCAACACACAGGATGTCGGACAGTTGCAACGGCCGCAGCCGTTGTCCGGTCGTATCCGTGATGTCCCGGCCAAGCAGCTCGCCAACCACAGCGCGGATAGCCTGAACTTCCTCGTCACTCGCTTGCGTGTTGCCTTCGTGTGGCACGGGGACGAAAATCAGACCGGCTTCGGGCCAGTGGCTAGTGACTGGTGGCTGGTGACTAGCCCCCGCCCCCTCACCACTCTGCCCTGCTTTCGGACCACACACGCGGCGATTGACTGTATGCGGGGCGGCGTGGAGGCGACCTTCGTACACCGCGTCAGAGAGAAAATGACAGATCTCAGGATGCAGCCGCCACGTTGTCGCCAAGAACACGCCCATATCGGGTGGTATGGTCGCCTTCCCCTGGAGCAGGTATTCGAGAATGGACAGCCCGCTCTCTCCGGGATGAGCGCCCTGGATCGGTTGGCCCAACTGCATCTGATCGCCACACAGGACGATATTATCCGTGGCCGCGGCCATGCCGATGAGATTGGCCACCGACACCTGACCAGCCTCGTCCACAAAGAGATAGTCCAGCCTGCCTCGTAGCCCAGGGTCGCTAAACGCCCAAGCCGTCCCGCCAATGAGCCGGAACTGCTCCAGGCGCGGGATCGCGTTCCGCACGCTCGGGACATGGGTCGCTTCGGGGCACAGCTCAAAAAATCGCTCCTCGGACGGGCCGCCTATCTTGAGACACTCCAGCCGCCCCTGTCGCAACTCCTTGCACTTGCGTATGAGGTTGAGAATGGCGGCATGGCTGTTGGCGGTGATGCCCACGCGCTTCCCTCGGCCCAGCAGGGCCAGAATCATCTGCGCGCCCAGCGTGGTCTTGCCGCTGCCCGGTGGACCTTGCAGGCATAATGTCGAGTGGTCAAGGGACTCGACGAGCTGCAGAACGGCGTGAGAGAGGTCTTCATTCGGGCCAATCAGTGCACCGTCATCGGTCGGGCTCTGCCGCGGTTGCATACGTGGGGACCGACGCAGGAGAAAGTCGTGCAGTGCGGCCGGGAGTCGGTTTTCTTCCTGCCAGGTTTGGGCGACAGCCTGGACAGCACTTTCAATCGCCCGAGCGGACACGTATTCATCTGGAATCAGAGAAAGCGAGTCCGGCGGCAGCCCGCTCGGAAGCTGTTTCAGCCGTTGTGGACTGAATTTGAGACAAATACGTCCCAGTTCCCGGTCCACGGCATGGATGGGTATTTTCACCTCCAGATCGTGGGCAAAATAGCACTGGGCGCCGACATCCAGCTTGGTATCCTGATCGGGATCATAGCCATACCAAAAGCCGTGAGAGTGTTTAATTGGTTCCGGTGGCTGGGGGAGTCGCCTTAAACCACCCAAGCAGTTCATATCTTGCACCAACTCTTCTTCGGTCATGGCGTGACGGTCAAACATCGCCCACCAGACCGGTTTCGCCTCCCGACGGTGGAATTCAACCATCTGTCCAAGCAGCTCTTGCGTCTGCCAACGCGAGGCCTGTCGCTGCGGGGCGGGTGGGATTTCCGCTAGCAGGGTCTGGGCGAGGGCTTGGGGAGAGGTGGGGTCGGCGAGGGAGTCTGGCTCTTGCGGAACTTCCGGGGGCGTATCCTGTTTCGGTATCCAGGCAATCCCGGCTTCCTGCTGACGCTCTCGAAGCCAACAGGTCAACCGCCAGGTGGACTCACAGTCATCTCGGTTATAGGCGCGAATCGTCTGGAGCAGTGGCGAGGCTGTCCAGTCTTGGGCCTCGCTACTCGCCAGCCAGCGTTCGTAGACCGCAATGGAGTCAACCGCGCTCGTCACCTCTCCGGCCCGTGCGGGCCGGTATAAACGTTCAAGGTTTTTAATCGAATAGTGCGGCTCGCCGATCCGCACACCGTGCCGAACAACAGCATACAGGTCAACAAAGACTTCGTGGCGCAGGAGCGTGTCAACCTTGGCTTCTCGGCTGCCATGCCGACCCATCAGCCGCCGCAACGCGGCCACCTCGTAATTGGCGTAGTGATAAATATGCAGGGTCGGGTCGGCCTGCCAGCGAGCGTAGGCCCAATCGATGAAAGCACAAAAGGCCTGCCGTTCCTGATCGATGTCATGCGCCCACCAGTCGTGGAACGTGCTCTGACCGTTATCGAACGCCAGCGCGCCAAAGAGATATTCCAGGCCGCCTTTCACCAGCGGATAGCCCTCCATGTCAAAAAAGATGTCGCCCGGAGATGCCGGAGGCAGCAAGGCTAAGCCACGCCGCTGGGCCGGCGGGTCAGGTGTAAGAATCCGGTAGGCCGGCGGGCCAGCTCCGACCGAGGCGACTTGCAGTTGCGCCTGTTCCTTGAGCCGGGCAAACACGGCATCATCAATTCTTGGGACATGCGCCAGTGTGGTCTCTGCCAGGGAGGTGAGCGTAGTGATGCCGGCCGCGTTGAGCTTCTGAATCTGGCTCACCGTGATGTTGGCCACGCGGCTCAGATGGTCGGCTGTCTCAAGTATCCGGGTCGCCTGCGAAGTCCAGCGACCGTAGTCCCCGCCAAGCTCCGGACCGGGCCGAGAGGCTGGATCAAAATGCCGCATATAAGCCAGAAAGGCCTGTTTCAGGGCAAGATAGTAGTAGATGAAGTCGGCAATCCGAAAGCGGCGGCGTTCATCGGAGCCGAGCCACAGCAGCATCGAATCCGGCCGTTGCTCCTGAGCGGTCTGGAGCAGGTCGGTGGAGCAACAGAGCTGAATCAGATGCGTCGGACTCGGCTGCACGGCGAGGGTGACATCCCAAACCTCGTAGCGATAGTTACCCAGAGCGGACGCTCCAGCCGTCCGCACCAGAAAGTCGGGCCGGGCGAGAAAATACTCGCGTCGAGCGTCTTGGACCACGCCGCTTTGCAGCCCGCCTCGATAAATGACTTCGTGACCGGCCTGCATTGCCGTGATGGTCGCCTCAACTCGGCCTGCGTCCGCAGGCAGCATATAGACCTCACGGCCCTCTTGTCGGAGTTGAGCCAGACACGCCTGTTCATGCTTCCGTCCCCGTTCGGCGAACGTGGTCAGCGTCAGCGGTTCGGGGTCAGGCTGAACCAGGTCGGGCGAGTCCAGGGCATAGCGCGACATCCACGTCGCAAACGGCGAGGCAATAAATTCATGCAGATCGCTCGGGCTGTAGTAATACCGTCCGTTTTCCTGGTGCATACAGCGGCCCATCCCAACCGTTATTCCAAGACGGCGCCGTGAAAGAATGGGAGCGCCGTTCCCCGTATTGGTGTCCGTGTGGCCAGCAGGTGAGATAAGGAAAATCGCGACTCAAACTCGGCTGTGGCCCGTTCAAACTCCGGCGTATCTGCTGGCTGCCGAGAGACCGCACACCCGGTCTGGCTCAGCAGCAGACGGACACGATACCGCTCCTCCATTGACCATACCCGCTCCTGGCTCACCCCACCACTCAGCGCTGAGTTCAGAAAGACAAAAACAAAACGCTCCTGGAGAGCGAGATGTTGCAGGAAAACAGCATCCGGATTGCAGAGAGGATTGAGATATACTCGGCCGGCAACGCACCGCTCAGATTCCGCCTCAAGCTGAAAGGCTAAAGTCACGACCCAGACCCCGCCCTTCGCCTGGTAGCCAATACAATTCAAGAAAAACGGCTGGAGGGGCCGGCGATACGAGAAGACTTCCTCCACGCGCATGGCAAGGGCGGTCTCGCCGCCCCCCCTCAGCTCGACCACAGTCGGCGAGTCTGGGGCTGTCGTCCGGAGGCGCTGGAGAGACCTGAAATCGAGCTCAACTTTCATTGCCCCTGAGTCTTATCGCGTGGGCGGGTGTTCAGCTACCCGGGCGCTGACGGCGGGGCGAAGTCCTCTCGCTCGGAGCCCAGGCCATGTGTCCGACCACTGCTGCTATAAGAAGCGCAGACCGCATCACGAGCGGAGCGCATCGAGCCGTCCGGCCAGAACCTGGGCCACCGGAGCCATGGGTTCGAGCCGCTCGAACAGAATCTTCAGAATGGCGGTCATTGGGGTGGCCAGCAACATGCCGACAACGCCCCACAGCATACCCCACACAATCAAGGTCATGAGAATGACGATCGGGTGCAGGTCGAGAGCTTCCCCCATAACCTTGGGTTCAATGATATTGCCGATAATGATTTGAATCAGACTCGGCAGGAGAATAGCCAGGGTTGCGGTCGTGGTCGAGATGTCCGGGCTGACGACCACAACCGGCACGGGAAGCAAGGTCGCGATAATCGACCCTACGCTGGGAATGAAATTAAGCAGGCAGGCGAGCAGGCCAAAGACCAGCGCCAGCTCAACGCCAAGGACGGCCAGGGTGAGGCCAACCAAGACCCCAGTGGCCAGAGAGATCAGGGCCTTGGTCACGATATAGTGTTCGATCTGCGTCTCAACCTCCGCCCAGACACCACCGGCTCTCCCGTTTTGCCGGGCACCGCCAAGCAGCAGATATAAGACAAAGATCAAGACCAGCAAGCCCTGTGAGAGCAGACCAACTATGGCATTCGTCGTATGCAACAGCACACTGCTAACGTTGCCGAGGGGCAGTTGGGCGAGTGGACTCCCTTCAGCACGGAACGTGCCGGCTGGAAGAAGAGCCGACACTTTTGCACCGAGCAACTCAATCTGCTGCTGGTAGGCAGCGGCGTTCGTCTGCAACTGACTCACGGAGGTTGAGATGAGCAGCCCCAGGCTGCCGAGAATCACCACTCCGATAATCAGAGTTGAACCCACGGCAACGAGATGCGGCAGACGGAGATGACTCACCTGAAATTCAACCAGCGGCAGCAGCCCGTAGGCAATAAACACGGCCAGGACGAAAGGGACCAGAACCGGTCGCAACCAGTACAGGGCAGCCGCCACCGCTACCGTGCTGACAATGAGCAGGCAGATGGTTTGAATACGGTATTCGTGCTGGGTGGGGTCCATACGGGAAACTCTTCCCCGCAAGGGAGGAGGAAGCGTGGGAGGGTCAGCGGGGCGAGCCCGGCCGGTGCATCACCTCGCCTATTGTTCAGGTATTACCCCTGCGGCTGCGCATCTCTGAGGAGCTGGACGATCTCGGGATAGCCTCTGCCCATCGCAACGGTCTCAGGCGTCCAGCCGTCGCCACTGCCGCCATTGACATCGGCCCCTTTGGCCAACAGGGCCTCGACGACCTCCCTATGGCCGTTGTATGCCGCATAGCGCAACGGTGTGAAGCCGTCCCTATCTTCAACATTGACATCCGCATCGGCTTCGAGCAACGCATGAACAACGTCGATCTTGCCAGTGGACGCGGCATACCGGAGGGCCGTTTCTCCGTACCCGCCTGCGACATTCGGGTCCATACCGGCTTCGAGCATAAGCTGGACCGATTTCAGATCGCCCACCTGCGCCCGACTCCGAAACATTTTTTCACTATATTTCACGTTCCGGGCCTTCAATTGAGCCCGTGGATCTTCCGCCGGCGCGGGCGCGCAGCCAGCGGCACACACGATCAGAACAAGGACACTGTAAACGACAGACGTGAAACGGCGCTGTGACATTCCTTCCCCTTTTCGACAGACACTCCGAACGCTCTCCCATGCCACGAGCATGATGAGGTGCAAGGGCTGAAAGAGTCGTCTTCTTTCTTCCTATCAATTACCAGTCTTGCCAGGACGGGCAAGACCCCTGAGGCCCCGGAGCGAGCACTCAGGGCTGAGCGGAAGCTCTCTCCAGGCTCTCAAGAAGGAAAAACATACGCTGGACAGCGCTATCCTTGTCGCTGCATCATCACAAGCGAATACGGCTCAAACGCACCCGTCCCAAAGTCAACCTCAAGCCGCTCGGCAAAGCCGCTCTCGGACGGGCTCAGAATCTTCCGCGCCCGTTTCGCTGTGGGCTGATGCCCGGGTGGACGGTCCGGGAAAGAGAGGCTCTGTCCATCCCAGGCCAGTTGGTAGTCAATCAGCCCTCCTCCATCGGTGTATACGCGGGCTTCGAGTTGGTGGCGGGTGGCATTACAGCCTAACATCACACAGGCTTCGTGCACGTCCAAGAGGTCATCCTTCAGCGGGTAGACCACCCGCATGCGCAGGGACAGAAATTGTCCACCCGCTTCCCACGCTCCGACCGCAGCTTTGTGGAATCGCTGACTGTCTTTCGCATAGCTCCCGTCGCCGTGAAAGTGGCCGACGAGAAATTCGAGCTTCTGGAGCAGCCGCGGTTGCGCTTTGGGCGGGTGGACGAGCTTGTCAGACGGCGGTGGGTCCGGCAGCGTTTCCATGAGTCCTCCTCACTGACACCAGCGTGTTCGGGGCGGCCTCCGGCAAGGTCCGAAACGGGCCACAGCCGAGGCGCGGCCCGTTTCAGCCGGCAGACCGGGCAGCGCGAAGCGGGATAATTTGGAGCGCCCCTGTCTCTGGATTTTCTCCTAACGCAATCTCCACCTCATACACAGCGCGAATAGCGTCAACAGTCAAGACAGCGCGGGGCGGGCCGGCCGCATGGACCTGTCCGGCCTGGAGCAGCACGACCGAGGCGCAGGCAGACGCCGCGAGGTTGAGGTCATGGAGGACGCTTACGACAGTCACCCCGTGTTGGACTAAGGCGGTCAGGACATCAACCACGGCAAACTGATGCCGCATATCCAGACTCGTGGTTGGTTCGTCAAGCAGGAGAAAGGCTGGTTTTTGAGCCAGCGCGCGGGCGAGCATCACCCGTTGGAATTCACCGCCAGACAAGGTGAGAACATTCCGGTCGGCGAGTTGGGATATTTCGGTCAGTTGCATGGCCTGCTGAATGATCTCCTCATCTTCCGTGCCTTCGCTTTGCCAGCGCTCAAGATAGGGAGCGCGGCCCATAGCGACAACTTCCCGAACCTGAAAGGGGAAAGACAGGTCAGTGCGCTGAGGGAGAAAGGCGAGCTGTCTGGCGCGTTCCCGGCCAGGCCATTGCTGTATTGCTTTCCCATCAAAGAGCGCAACACCAGCCGAGGCCGGTAACACACCGGCCATGATACGCAGGAGGGTTGATTTCCCGGCCCCATTGGGACCAAGGATACCGACCCATTGTCCGGGAGACACATCGATCGAAACATCATCCAGAATCAGCGTATTATCAGGCGCATAGCGGATGTGTTGGAGAGCAAAGGCCGCAGTGGGCATACTGATCACGCCGGGTTTCGCCGGGCTTTATCCTGTCGGAGCAGCAGATGTAAAAAGAGCGGCGCGCCCACAACAGCGGTAATCACGCCGAGCTGGAGTTCTGTGGCGGGAATCACCGTTCGGGCAAACAAATCGCACCAGACCAGAAACACCGCTCCTCCAAGCGCTGCCCCGGGGAGCAACAGGCGATGATTCGGCCCCAGAACAAGACGCATCATATGCGGGATGACCAACCCGACAAAACTGATAGTGCCAGCAATGGCAACGGCGGCGCCCGCCAGCAGTGAGGCAAAAACCAGCAGCGTACGCTTGGCATATTCGACGTTGAGCCCGAGACTCAGCGCGGTTTCTTCGCCCAGCAGCAGGATGTTCAGGTCGCGGCTTAAAAAGAAAGCCGGCAGAAAACCAATCGCGACAAAAGGGAATACCATTTGGACATGGGCCCAGCCGCGACCGTCCAACCCTCCCATGAGCCAAAAGAAAATTTGTCTGGAAATCTCATAATCCCTGGCGAGGCTGAGAATCAGCGTTGTGAGAGAGCCCCAGATAGCATTGACCGCGATACCGACCAGAAGCAGATTCGTGAGTGATGTCCGGCCCTGACGCGCGGCAAACAGATAGACCCCAAACGCAGACAGCAGCGCGCCGGCAAAGGTGGCGCACGGCAGCAGAAAAGACGAGCCAGCAGCGAATCCGGAACTGATTGCCAGCGCCCCGCCCAGCGCTCCCCCGCTCGATACGCCTATCAGGCCGGCATCGGCGAGCGGATTGCGAAACAAGCCCTGCATCATCGTCCCGGCCAGGGCCAGGCTCGCGCCAACCAGGGCCGCGGCCAGCACGCGGGGAAGTCGGAGTAAATAGACAATCGTGGCCAGCGCCCGTTCATCGCCTTCAACAGGCAGTTGCAACAGTCCTTGCGCCAGCAAACGAGTGGTGGCGGAAAGAGGAATAGCAACCGCGCCCAAGGCTGTCGCAATGGCTATCGAAGCGAACAACGCCACACCGAAGAGGGGGAGCAGCCAGCTCTTTTTCCAGACCAGGGCTGACTCATGAGAAAGGGGAAAGGATCGCGTTGATGAACTCACGAGGCTCCATTAGTCGCAACGCTATCGCGTCCAAAAGCGTCAGGATGCAACAGACGGGCGATCGCTTCCACCCCTTTTATGACGTGGTGCGACAAGACATCCAGATACGGTCGGGGAACAGCGTACACCCGACCCTCCTGAATCGCGGCAACATCCCGGAGAGCAGGCTGGGCATAGAGCCATTGATAGACTTCTTGGGGGGCAGCCGACTGAGGGTCGTGGCTCAACAGAATAATCTCGGGATTCAGCATCACAAGGGTTTCGTGGGAGATTTTTCGGAAATACTCAATACCCGCCAAAGCGGCGATATTCCGCCCACCGGCAATCGTAATCATCTCGTCTATATTGGTCTTCTTGCCCGCGGTAAAGCCGTCAGGTGCAAAATAGAGCACCCGGGGGTGGTAGGCATCGGCTATACGGCTCTGGACCGCACGGAGGCGCTGCTCCATATCCGCGACGAGCGCGCGGGCTTTCGGTTCTTCTCCAACGGCTCGTCCGACCTCTATGATGCTCTGCCGGATGCCTGAGAGCGATTCATGCCACTGGAGCGGGAAGAGCGGAATGCCGGTTTGCCGGAGCAGAGCCCGGGCTGTCCCGCCGGTATGCGCGGAAGCGGAGACCACCACTAAGTCCGGCTGCAAGGCAATCACCTGTTCGGCATTGGCCTGCACTCTATGCGGCACGGCCCGGGCCTTGGCGACCACATTGGAATAGGTCGCGTTGTCTGCCAGATGGGTGAGGGCCGCAATGCGTTTCGGCGGTAATAAAGCGAGCAGGATTTCATCGGCCGTAAGAGACAGAGACACAACACGTTGGGGGGGAAAGGCAGACGGAGCGGGCTTGCCGTACAACGTGTGGGGGCGGTAGACCAAGAGGCTGAGCAGGGCGACAGTTATTCCGCCGATTGCCAGACGTACGAACATAGATGCGCCTCTCGAATCGTTGGGGCAATGCGTGAATTGCCCCTTCAGAACTCCGCCCGAAACCCGATCAGAAACCGCGTCTCCGCGGACGAGAAGTTCACGACCTCCTGATAATCGGCGTCAAACAGATTCTTCACCCGCCCCTCCAGGGTCAGGGCATGAATGCCCCAGCGGTCCTCGAACAGCAGCCAGGACACGGCTATGTCCGCCCGCTCATAGCCGTCGTGCAGGACGCTGCCGCCCGAAGCGAAGCTATACTCGGAGACGTTGCCTTTGAGGTAGAGATGAAAGTTGGTGTTCAGGCGCGCGCCGGCGTAGTTCAGCGTCAACGACCCGACATGCTTGGGCCGCCGGATCAGCGGCCCCCCTTGTGTGTACGCGCCGCTTGCCGGGCCGTTAAGGACTTTGGTCTCCAGATAGGTGTACGCGCCGCGCACCGAGAAGCCATAGGGCAACGCGACGCGCGCACCGGCCTCAAGCCCTCGACTGCGGGTGCGCTGGACGTTGAGAAAGGTCGGCGCCGGCGCGTCCGTAAAGGTGTACGCAATCAGGTTTTTATGCGTGGTAGAAAACCAGGTCAGACTCAGCGCGGCATCCAATCCGGCCGGGTTGAGCGGCTGGTCCACGCCGAGTTCCCAGCTTTTGGATGCTTCTGGTTTCAGGTTGGGGTCGCCGCGGGAGAACGCGGAGTTGCTGAAGTTTTCGTAAAAACTGGCGGCTTTGAGACCTTCGCTATAGCCGCCGCGCAGCTTGGTGTTGAGGCCGGGTAACACAAAGGCTGCCGCGGCGCGCGGGTTGACGTACGTCCCGTACGTAAACGCGTCGTCCACACGGAACCCGGACGTGACGAACAGCGTGTCCCGCCACGCCAGGCGGAGTTGGGAATAGAACGACTGCGCGTTGCGGCTGGCGACGAGTCCGCCGTAGCTGGTCTGCTGGTCGTAGTGCTCGCTTTCGACCGAGCCACCGAGAGTGAAGACGGGCGATACGTCGTACAGAGCCGGCAGGAAAAAGTCGGAGGAATAGTCGGCAGACAGGCGATATTCGCTATCCCGGCTGACGTAGGCCCCGAAATCTATGCCTTCGTCTTTTGGGTCACGATAGGTTTGCCAGTCGTACAACAGCCCGAGTTGCAGGCGGTGTCGCCACCAGGCCACGGGCTGGTAGACGGCGCGCGGTCCGAGGATCAGGCGACGGTTGTCAGTGTACGCCCGCGGGTCCAACTCGTTGTTGCGCCGGTCGATACGGTCGCCGGAGTTGGTCGGAAAGTGAAACCGACTGTCGATGTAGCGGACGGTCGTGGTGAGTTGCAGGGCGTCGTGGGGGTCAAGGTCGAAACGCGCCGCAACAGTCGTGTTGCTGAAGTCATTGTTGAGCGACAGCAGGCCCTCGCTATCGACCCGTTCGATTGTAAGATTGTAGCCGTACTGGCTTGTCCCGCCCGAGACGCCGGCGCGTTCCTCAAAGGTGTCGGGGTTGCCGGCGCGGAAGCTCAGCGTTGCGCCCGCCGGGCCCTGTCCGCGCGGCGTCAGGAGTTGGATGACCGAACTCATGGCGTCGGACCCGTACAGGGCGCTCTGCGGGCCGCGCACCACCTCGATGCGGCCCACACCGAGGGTCGTCAGATCATTAAAATTGAAGGCTCCGCCGGCCCGATTGACCTTCACCCCGTCTATCAAAATCAGGTTGTGGTCGGACTCGCCGCCGCGCGTAAAGAGGGACGTAGCACCGCCGCGGCCGCCTGACGAGACGAAGGTCATCCCCGGCACCTCGCGCAACTGTTCGAATACGTCGGTAGTCTGGCGTTGCGCGATCTCTTCCTGTGTCAGCACCGTCACTGCATTCGCGGTCTGCGAGACCGATTCTGCCAGCTTGGATGCCGTGACGATGATGGTATCCAGCCTGGTGGAAGCTGGCCGGTCTTCGGGTTGTCCGGCACGGGACGGTGTGGCGTCCGGCCCGGCCGGCGCTGGTGTGGCGTGTGCAGGCGCAGCACCCACCGTCCAGACGAGCAACGCGACCGTCAGACCGCAGATATGAAACGAAAATCTGTCCATCTTCCCTCCTCGGGGAAACCTTCCGCTTGGAGAGAAGAGGAATGGGCGTGGCGCGTATTGGCGGCGGCTGAAAGCCGCTCGAAGCGGGTCGGACTAACCTGCGTATCCAGAGAGATCACACGCGGCAACCCTTCTCCCTCCGCGGAGAGGCCGGTTCATGGCTTCAGGCAGGTTTCCTGGCTTAGGGGTTCAGGGGTTCGCACCCCAGCGCCTGTCAGCGGCCTTCCCGCCGGCTTGCACCGGCAGTGGCGTCATCGCGACAGGCTCCCCCATCACAGTGGCGGGACCGCGTCGGCTTCACACCGACTTCCCTTTTCCACCCTGGATGGGCACCTCAAGCACGGTTCGGGCCAGTTGGTATCGGAGGCCTGCTGTATTGTCAAGCACAACACCGCCCACAAGTCGCTGGGGCTCGTGCGGAAGCCAGACGGACAAGCTGCTGGGAAAACGAAGGCTGGACGGACGGGCCGCGCTTTCGTAAAGCGGCCAGCTACCCGAGGGTCAGCGTGGTTTTCCCACACCGCTCTGTGTACCGGCAATAACGAATCCATGCACAGCTTCCCTCCTTGTCCGCTCAGCATAGGCCATTGCCTTGCAATCTCCGCATGTCCTCGGCATCATGACTCCCCATGACTTTGCAAGATTCCCCTCTCCCAGGCGCGGTTGAAGGGCAAAAGGCCGGTGTTGTGGCGTATCGGCAAGAGCCGGGCGGAACATATGCCATCCTGATCATTACCGCCCGGCGGCAGCGCGATACCTGGATATTCCCGGTCGGAACGGTTGATCCGGGCGAGACGCTGGAGCAAGCCGCGGCCCGCGAGTGTATGGAGGAGAGCGGCTATACGGTGCGGACCGGGCCGCTGCTGAAGGCATTCGACCTCGCGCATAAAAACGGCACCCGCCGTTTTTCGTTTTTTGCCGCCCAGGTGACGGGCGAGGTGGACGAGTACGAAACCGACCGGCGCCGGCGCTGGGTACCGCTAGCCCAACTCGTCGAGGCCGTCAGCGAGGCGTTCGCCCCGGTCGCGCGGGCCGCGCGAGCTTATCTGTCCGCCTAGCTCGCCAGACGAGGTCGCCATGGGCGCACGGGTCCTCATGATCCAGGGAACCGGCTCCGACGTCGGGAAGTCCGTCGTGGTCGCGGGGTTATGCCGCCTGGCCAGGCAACGGGGCTGGCGGGTCGCGCCGTTTAAGCCCCAAAATATGTCGAATAATGCGGCCGCGTGTGCGGCTGGCGGAGAGATTGGCCGGGCGCAGGCCCTGCAAGCCCGCGCCGCCGGACTCGAACCGCATCCAGATTTCAACCCCGTGCTGTTGAAGCCGCAGACCGACCGTGGGGCGCAGATCGTCGTCCACGGCACACCGGTCGGCCTGCTGAACGCCGCGGACTATACCACCGGGCGCGCCCGCCTGATGACCGCCGTCATGCAGAGTTTCCAGCGTCTCGTCGCCGCCCATGACTTGGTTATCGTCGAAGGGGCTGGCAGCCCGGCCGAGGTCAACCTGCGGACCGGCGATATTGCAAATATGGGTTTTGCGCTCGCCGCAGGGGTGCCCGTCTGCCTCGTCGGCGATATTGACCGTGGTGGCGTCATCGCCGCTCTGGTCGGGACCCAGAGCGTGTTGGACCCCGAGGACAGGGCACTGATTACGGGGTTTCTGGTCAATAAGTTTCGGGGCGACCCGGCCCTGTTTGAAGAAGGCGTCGCGATGATTGAGCAGCGCACGGGCTGGCCGTGCTTTGGCGTGGTCCCGTGGATGCCAGCCGCGACGCGTTTACCCGCGGAAGACGCGGTGTCGCTCTCACTCGGGGGTAGCGAGCGCGCCGATTGCATTCGGATTGCCGCGCCCCTGCTGTCTCGTCTGGCAAACTTCGACGACGCCGACCCGCTCCGGTTTGAGCCGAACGTGGATTTTACTTTTGTGCCGCCCGGTCGTCCGATTCCGCGCGACACGGACGTCGTGATCCTCCTCGGCACCAAATCGACCAACGGCGACCTGGACTTCCTGCGCGCCCAGGGCTGGGACCACGACGTGATAGCGCATGCCAGAGCCGGCGGCCGCGTCCTGGGTGTGTGTGGCGGCTTCCAGATGTTGGGCCGTCATATTCACGATCCAGCGGGCGCGGACGGTCCGGTCGGATCGCGCCCTGGGCTCGGCCTGCTTGAGCTTGAGACGACCATGGTCGGTGAAAAAACCGTTCGCCCGGCGCGCGGACGCTGCGCCCTGAGCGGTGCGGCGGTCACCGGCTATGAAATTCATACCGGCCAATCAGCCGGGCAGGCCCTGGCCCGGCCAATGTTTCAACTCGAAACCGGTCCGGACGGCGCGCGCAGCCAAGACGGGCTGATCGAGGGTACGTATCTGCACGGGCTGTTCGCGAACGACGCGTATCGCCACGCCTGGCTCGGACGCCTCCGCGGCACGACGGCTACGACGCTCCGGTACGAGGCCAGCGTCGAGGCGGCTCTGGATGAGGTGGCCGCTACGCTGGCCGACACTGCGGATACGGACGCGCTGTTCTCCGTGGCACGGCAGCCCCGCCAAGCAGAGCTGGAGATTCAGATGCCGTAGACCTGGGCAACACTATCCCCGAGCAGATTATTGCGCGCGGTCTCTGACAGCGGCGCGACCAGTTCTTCCAACTCCTCCATATAATTTCCAGGATGATCGAAGTGGGGGTAGTCGGTCGCCCAGAAGAAACGATCGTTACCCACATAGTCAATGATATGCGTGAGTGCCCGTTCGTCCGGGTCGCCGGAAATCCAGCACTGGCGCTTAAAATAGACGCTCGGTTTTTCCTTGAGCGGAACATTATCGCCAAGGCTGGTTTCATACGTCGTATCCATCCGGTCCAGGGCCGCGCCTATCCACCCCGCGCCAGACTCCAGCAGAATGACTTTGATCTGGGGAAAACGATCAAACAGCCCCCATTGAAACATCCCGTAGAGCGCCTGCTGGGGTCCCTGCATACCAAGCGCGTTTTGCATCCAGCGCGCGCTCTTCATGCCATCAAAACGCTGATAGGTCCGGATCTTGGGATGTTCGGCCATGGGGTGGATGGCGACCGGCACGGCAAGTTCCTGGGCCTTTGCCCAAAAGATATCGTGGTCGGGATGGGCGTGCGGGATACGGGTAAGCGTATAGGGCGCGAGAAAAGCGCCTTTGGCTCCGGCGCGCACGGAGCGTTCGAGTTCGACCGCGGCCGCGGTCGGGTCGGCCAGCGAAATATGGGCAATGGCAATCAAGCGACCGTCCGAGTCGGAACAGAAATCACAGATCCAGCGGTTGTACGCCTTGGCATATGCCAGGGACAGCTCCACATCATCGATTTCGCATTCCCAGGTGAGACCCAAGCTGGGATACAGGATAGCTTTGGCAATGCCTTCCCGATCCAGGAGGGCTACCCGCTCTTGGGGGTCCATGGAGCCAAAGGGCGCGCTGCCGGGGTAGGCTTGTTCCATCATCCGTTCGATTTCTTTGGTTCCCTTGCCCATGCCGCCCAGGCCGGTCAGGACGCGCACGTCAAAAAACCGAGATGGCTTGCCATTCATTTCCAGGACTTCCCGTCCCTCAAGCGTCCGAATGCGGAGCGCTCGGTCCCGATAGGCGGGATCGATATGCCGCTCCCAGGCATCCGCCGGTTCAAGGATGTGGCCGTCCGCGTCAATAATATTGTCATAGTCGAGCGCCATTCTGTCTTCTCCTCCTGTTTCGTTTCTCCTCCAACCCGTCTTCCGGGTTGGAATACCCCGCCTGCGACATACACAACACCAGACGGTCTTGGCCCTTTTTCATACCAATTTCCGGCGGGTCCATCCACTCACCCACCGCTTGACGATCGGCCTCCTCTGTCAATCGTCATTATCAATCCGCGAGTCTGCTTTTATCTTTACCCCCAGGCTATAGGCGTCTCGTTTAGGGATCTGGCAGGCCTCGCTCACTGCGCGCGCAGCCTCTTTTAAGCCGGTCCCGTCCGCCAGGAGCTGCTGCATCAGTTCTGCTGCGGATTGTGTTGAAGCGTCCGCAGCTTTCCCGTCCCAGCCCTCAACCACGAGCGCGACTTCACCTTTGACCGGTCGGTTATGGAACGCGCTGCAAACCGCACGGACAGGTCCGCGCAGGATTTCCTCGAACTGCTTGGTCAGCTCCCGACCAACGACAACGCGACGATCTCCCAAAATATGCTCAAGGTCAGCCAGGGTGCTCAACAGACGGTGCGGAGACTCGTAAAAAATGAGAGGTCGCTTCTCGTGGCAGAGTTCCTGTAACGCTCTTTGGCGCTGCCCCTTCTTTGCCGGCAAAAACCCCTCAAAAGCGAAACGATCGGTTGGCAATCCGCCCACGCTCATCAACGCGGTCAGCATGGACGGGCCGGGAATGGGCACAATCGGGATGGCGGCCTCGGCGGCACCCTTGACCAAACGATAGCCTGGGTCGGAGATGCACGGGGTGCCCGCATCACTGACCAAAGCGATGTTTTTGCCCGCCAATAAGGTTTCAATGAGCACAGGAGCTTTGGTTGATTCGCTGTGATCGTGATAGCTCGTCAGCGGAGTCGCAATGTCATAGTGCGTCAGGAGCTTGCGCGTATGGCGCGTATCTTCTGCCGCGATCAGGTCAGCTTCTTTGAGGATACGCAACGCCCGGAGGGTGATGTCTTCCAGGTTACCGATGGGCGTGGCGACAATGTAGAGCGTACCGGCCACGTCACCGGCCCCAATCACGGGCATACCGAAAATCACGATCAATCGTACGCTGAGAGACCTTGGCAATGACCGGGAGGCGACGCTTGTACTGCGAGTTCATGATCCGGCGAGCAATCTGATCAATGAAGTCGGCCTGAAACCCCTCGGCCAGCAATTCCTCACGGGAGTAGCGCTGGTCGACCAGGAGGTATAGCAGCTCATCAACCTCCTGATAGGAAAACCCCAGCTCTTGCTCATCGGTCTGCCCCGCCCATAGATCCGCAGAGGGCTGTTTGGTCACAACGGGCTCTGGGACCCCCACACAATCGGACAAGGCCCAAACCTGGGTCTTGTACAGATCACCAAGGGGATTAATGGCTGAGGCCATATCGCCAAAGAGCGTGCCATAGCCCAGCAGCAGTTCGGTTTTATTACTCGTGCCCAGCACGAGCGCATTCCAGCGGGCTGAGTGGTCATACAGAATCGTCATGCGCTCGCGGGCCATTTTATTGCCACGACGCATCTGATCGGCGTCGGGGAATTTGGCGAAATACGCGTCCACCTGAGCTGAAATATCAACCGTGATCGACGCCATCCCAGTTGCGGCAATCACTAGGTCGGCGTGCTCAATACTCTCTTTGCTCGACGTTTTATACGGCATTTTCACGGCCAGCACGTTGTCGGGCCCTAAGGCCGCCGCCGCCAGGTACGCGCTGAGGGCAGAGTCCACCCCACCCGAGAGACCCACAACCACCCGTTTGAGGCCGACTTTATGGACTTCGTTGATAATGAATGCAGGCAAGACGTGCCGGAGGAGTTCCGGATTGGTTGGAATGCGACTCATGCCCACTCGTCTTTTGCCCTTCGCATCACGGTCGGAGACACACAGGGCAGCCGTCCCTTCCAGGCAGTGCGCATTTAGCCTATCAACCCGGGGTTGGCTCCGCCGTCTATGGTGATATTGGCACCGTGGATAAAGGCGGCACGCGCGGAGGAGAGAAACAGGATCAGGTCGGCGACTTCCTCCGCTTCGCCAACGCGGCCCAGCGGGGTCATTTTGCGTAAGGCTTCTTCAGGGCTGCCGCTTCCCGCACTCATAATGGAGACAAACTTCTGGAGCCGTTCGGTCAGAATCGGACCGGGATTGATGCCGACGACGCGGACCCCATGCTGCGCCCCTTCGGCAGCCAGGGCCTTTGTAAAATGATTGAGCGCCGCATTTGCCGCGCCGCCGACCATGTAGTTGGCCATGGGCCGCAGGCCACCGGTTCCAATAATGTTCACGATGACGCCGCTGCCTTGCTGCTGCATGTGCGGGAACACCTCGCGTGCCATACGTACATACCCGAAGAACTTGAGCGTCCAGTCCTCGGTCCAGTCCTCGTCCGAGATTTCAAGAAACAGACCGGGCCGGGCACTGCCGGCATTATTCACCAGAATGTCGATCCGTCCGAATTCTTCCTGGCAACGGGCCGTCACGTTTTTGATCGCCTCAGCCTGGGTAAGGTCGGCCTGCATGGCGATGAGGCGTCCACTTCCCGCACTCTTGGCAAGCGCGCTGGTCTCGTTCAGGGCCTCCGCACCTCGAGCGCAAATGAGGGCAGCCGCGCCTTCGGCGAGAAAGCCAAGCGCGGCTGCCCGGCCTATGCCTTTGCTGCCACCGGTTACGAGAACGACTTTGTTTTCGAGTTCGAGTTGCATGCGACTCTCTACACCGGACGAAATTTCGGGATCTTGACTCCAGGTTCGTGTTCAACAAAGACGACCTCGACCGGCATGTCCATCCTGATCGCGTCATTGTCGATATCGACCAGATTGGTCACCATAATGAGGTCGGCATCTTCGTCCAATTGCACCTGCGCCACGTTATACGGCACCTTTTCATTCGCAGCCGGATGGACCGGATGGACAATAATAGTCCACGAAAACACTTTGCCTCTGCCGCTCATTTTGACCCATTCGTGCTCCAGGGCGTTGCAATGCGGACACATGGGTTTGGGCAGCCAGCGAAACCGCTGACAGGTAGTGCACCGCTGCATCATCAGTTCATCACGATTACAGCCGTTCCAGAACTCCTCGTCGTCGATATGCGGCACCGGGCGAGGAAAATTTATCGCGTCAGGCATGCAGCTTTACTCCTTATTCGCGAGGCCGCTTTCTCCAGTCGCTTCTCGTTTTGAATGAGTATGGCCGGATTCGCATCAGCCTGAGGAGTCGGCAGTCCTTGTTCTCGTAAGAGGGCCAGATGTTCTTCCATGCCCCACTTGGCTTTATACAAGCAGTCTTCAACGGAATGCCCAACTCCGGTGAATCCTTCAAGAGTAGGAGAGTAAAAGCCAAAGAAGGATGGATCACTGGTTGCCTCGATCACCAAGGAATACTGAATATCTCGCATCGTTCCGTCACTTTTTTAGCCCAGCGGCCTTCAGAATCGCGCTACACGTTCCCGTGGGCACTTCCCTTGAACCATGATAGTCAACACGGACCAATCTATCCAGACCGTGTTTTGCACGGTAGCGAACAGACCCTTTCTCTTACGTCGGATCAAAAATCATCTGGTAATGAGGCAAGGCTCGGGTATGCTGCGTCACTTGAACGTCGCAATCAGCTTTGCGTGGCGTTCAAGAACCGGCCACTGCGCGTCAGGCTGGTCCGGCTCAATAAGAAAGAGGACGCGATTCGCGCCAACGCTCAGCAGTTCCTCAACACGGCTTTCGACGGGCTTCTCTCCGGCAAAGGCCTCTCCGGTAATAACGCTCAGGTCAAACTGCTCCATAGAGCGTCCATACTGCTCCATCTGTTCGCGAACCGCGGCGAGTCCACTGGCGAGGTCCGGTCGATCAATGGGAATCCAGCCGTCGCAGTATTCGGCAATCCGCTTTGGCACCCACTTCGAGTCCGCGCCCATTAAGATCGGCGGGCCGCCCGCTTGCACCGGCTTGGGCCAGCACCAGATGGGATCAAAGTCAACAAACTGGCCGTGAAATTCCGCCTCATCCTGAGCCCAGATTTCTCGAATAGCCAGCACGCGCTCGCGGGTCTGTTTCCAGCGGTCCTTGAAAGCTATGCCATGATCGCCCATCTCTTCGGCGTTCCAGCCCGCCCCAATACCAAACAGGAAGCGACCGTTGGACACCCGGTCCAGGCAGGCCGTGCTCTTGGCCAAGTTGATAGGGTTGTGCTCCGGCACCAGACAAACCGACGTCCCAATCCTGAGCGTATGGGTCACTGCCGCAGCCGCGGTCAATCCGACAAAGGGGTCGTAGAACTCGCTGTAATACATAGGGAGTTCCCCGCCCAGCGGAAACGGCGTCTTGCGGCTGGTGGGAATATGCGAGTGTTCTCCAAAGAACAGGGACTCAAAGCCACTCTCTTCGGCCCAACGCGCCAGGTCCGCGGGTTGGATGGTGTAATGCGTTGGAATCGTTACCAGGCCAAAGTCTGCCATACGTCTCCCCCTTCTGTTGACGTCCCTGAGTGAACCACGAGGTCTATCAAAAAACAAAAAGGGTGGCCGTACGGCCGCCCCTTTGGGACGCTTGCTATGTATTTAGTGCGCATGTGCCGGCTGCTTCTTCCGTTGCTTCCCTGGCCTGTGAGAATGGGCATGGGCATGATCGTGCGACGGCCCTTTTGCCTGCGCGTGTCCGTGAAGTCGGAAGTTGGTGTCATGACTGTGCGTATGCCCATGGTCGTGATCGTACCCGTGCGGCGCCGGTGCATAGGTGGGCTGTTTGAGCCCGCGCTGTTTTCGGACTTCTTTGGCCTGAGCAACGGAGTCGTCAAACTCATTGCCCTTCCCCGCAGCGTGCGCGGCAAAACGTTTAACCGAATACTCATCCATGTGGCAGGACAGCGGGATCTGCGAATGCTGCATGCACAAGGGGCGTGGGTCCTGCGAGTTCTTGCGCGAGGCCGTCACCGGGTCATGGGGCTCCCCGCTCACGCCATGCGAGATGGCAAAAGAGGAGACAATCCGGGGAGCCTTTCTGCCACAGCCCGGACAGGGTTTTTTCGTCCGTGCCTCGCCCAGGGAGCAGAGTTCTTCAAAGACGATGTCACAGGGCGGGCAGTGGTATTCGTAGAGTGGCATGGTGACAGGTCCTCTTTACCTAATGGCTTTACTCAATGGCGGTTGGCGCGTGGGGCAGCTCATCCCAGTCTTCCGGGTCGTGCGAGATCCAGACCGTACACTCGTGCAAATCCCGAATGGCCCGCAGGCGTTGGATGGACAACGACGAAGTTGCGGGGTCGGTGTCCAGCGGCATCCCGGACAGGGTGTTGAACTGTTCGCGCAGATGGAGGGTATCGCCAACCAACAGGATGGAACGATTCGGTAGACGCACATGCAGTGAGCTTTCCCCAGGGGTATGCCCCGGAGTTTTCAGCATATGCAGGCTGCCGTCACCAAAAATGTCAAAGTCGCCGTTGAGTTCCAGCCACTGAAAGCCCCGCGTGGGCACAATATCCTTGAACACAAACACGTCGCGCAGATGAGGCTCCGGCCAGTAGGCGTAGCGCAACTCGTCCTGCATGATGATGAAGGTCGCGTTGGGAAAGGCGTGCATATAGCCCGTGTGGTCGAGATGCAGATGGGAGAGCAGGACATACTTGATGTCCGACATCTTGTAGCCGAGCGCCTGAATCTGCCGATCGAGCAGCATCTCCTTGGGATACGAAACCTGAAGATGTTCGGCAAACGGCCCCCAGTGCGCGACCGGGTCATCCGCCACCGCGGGGTGACAACCGGTGTCGAACAAGACCAAGCCCTTCTCATGTTCAATCAGATAGGCCGGACAGGGTATGGTCACCAAATCCGGGGCCCCGCCGTGCATCAGCAACGCTTGCGGAACGGTCAGTTCCGCGTTCGGCAATGCCCACATACGCCGCGCTTTTCCGTCTGCCATAAAACCCTCCTGTTTTGTGTCAGCGCCTCGCGACAGGCCCACTGAAACCGTTGATGACCGCATCCTAGGCTATGCCTGTCCGCTGTGTCAAACACATCATACTTGACCACCCCCCTTAAATTATTCGGTTGCTCCGTGCTGACGGAGGAGTTTGGTGATTTCCGTATAGACCGCCTTTGCTGCACTGTGGGGCGCAGGCCATTCTCCCGCATCTACATCCTCCAGGAGGATTCTGACGATTTCCGTCTGGACCGCTTCTTCTGCCCAATGGAGGGCGGTCACTCCATTCTTATCTTGCACGTCCACATTCGCCCCATGTTCCAGGAGAACTCTGACGAGAGCTGCGTCACCCGCTCCTACCGCCCAATGGAGGGCGGTCGCTCCATCCTTGTCTTGCACGTCCACATCCGCCCCGTGCTCTAAGAGAACTCTGACGAGGTCCGTCTTATCCCCCCATGATGCCGCCTGATGGAGGGCGGTCGCTCCATCCTTGTCTTGCACGTCCACATCCGCCCCGTGCTCTAAGAGAACTCTGACGAGGTCCGTCTTATCCCCCCGTGATGCCTGATGGAGCGCGGTTTTTCCGTAAGCGTCTTGCGCCTCCATATCCGCCCCGTGCTCTAAGAGAACTCTCACAATCTCTGTCTCGCCCTTGACTGCTGCCCAATGGAGTGCGGTTGCTCTGTAATTGTCTTGCGCCTCCACATCCGCCCCGTGCTCTAAGAGAACTCTCACAATCTCTGTCTCGCCCTTGACTGCTGCCCAATGGAGTGCGGTTGCTGCCCAATGGAGTACGGTTTCTCTGTAATTGTCTTGCGCATGCACGTTCGCCCCGTATTTCAGGAAGAGCTTGACGGCTACCACGTCGCCCGCCCTTGCTGCCCTATGGAGCGGGGTTGCTCCGTCCTCGGCTTGCGCATTTTCGGCCATGTCTTCTCCTTCCAGTCCTCTCATGCCACCAACTTACGAGGAGAGTAGAGAGGTACACGGGTTGGGGGTCAGTCCCGCGGGGCGGTGCGCTCTATCAGTGCCCGCAAGGCTTCGCCCTGCTGTTGCAAGGCGACCATAGCTGCTTCATGGCGGTCCTGATGCTGAGCTTCCCGCTTGTCGCCCATGCGAGACATAGAGCGGATGCCCCAACCGACAATGAGGGCCTGCAACAGCCCGACCGATCCGGCAACCACGGCTTGCACGTAAGCCGCGTCTATCGCAGCTTGCTGAAGGACCAGGCTGGCGGTTTCGTAGTCAGTCATCACGACCTCTCCTTTCCTTCGTTTTTTCCTCTTGTACCTTTTGTCTCATGGAGCGAGCTACGCCACCACCTTACCGACTTTTCGGTAACTTCAGCACGCGCTCGCCAATGACCCCACGCAGAATCTCATTTGTGCCGGCGGCAATGGTCCCGGATCGGGCGCTGAGGGCGCGGTACGACCAGCGCGCCTGATCGATGGCAAACGGTGAGTCTTTGGACAGGGTAGAGTACGGCCCCAGAAGCTCCATGGCAAAGTTGGCGACACGCAGATTCAGTTCCGTAGAGGTGATTTTCGCAAAAGACCCTTCCGGGCCCGGCGGTTGGCCCTTTATCTGGCGCGTGAGCCGGCGCAGTTCATTATACTTTATCGCGGCCGCTTCTATGGCAAACTGGGCGAGTTGCTGGCGGACGGCGGCGTTTTCGCTAGCCGGCCTTCCATCGCGTTCCAGCCGATGCGCCAAGTCACACAGTTGGGGCAAGAGCGTCTCCACTCGGTAATAACTGCTGGTGGCCACGCGTTCAAACATCAGGGTGGTAATCGCCACCATCCAGCCCCGGTTTTTTTCACCGACCAGATTCGCTTTGGGCACCCGAACGTCTTCGAAAAAGACTTCGTTAAACTCGGCATCGCCGTTCATCTGGACGAGTGGCCGGACCGTGATGCCGGGGCTGCGCATATCAACCAGCAGATAGCTGATGCCGTTATGCTTGGGCGCGTCCGGGTCAGTGCGGACAAGCAAAAAACACCAGTCCGAGTGCTGCGCCCAGCTTGTCCATACCTTCTGACCGTTCACCACAAAATGATCGCCGTCTTCCACCGCGCGCGTCTGTAGGGAGGCCAGGTCCGAACCTGAGCCCGGCTCGGAATAGCCCTGACACCACAACTCTTCAGCCGGCAGGATTTTGGGCAGGAAACGCTGCTTTTGCTCCTCCGTCCCCCAGTGCATCAGCGTGGGCCCCAGCATGGTGACCCCGCTCATATTGATCCCGCCGGGCACTTGGGCGCGCGCCAACTCTTCATTGAAAATCGCCTGTTCACTGACCGACGCCCCCCGTCCGCCGTATTCCTGCGGCCACCACAGGCCAATCCAGCCCCCGGTGTGCAGTGTTTTATGCCAGTCCTTTCGCCGCTCCCAGCGTTCATCGACGCTGAGGTCATCGTCTTTTCCAGCTCGCAAATCGGCCGGGACATTTGCTTCCAGCCAAGAGCGGACCTCATGGCGGAATTGCCCTTCTTCAGACGTATAGCTGAAGTCCATACCTTCTCCTTTTCTCCGCGGTCTGGGTATTACACCAAACGTCTTTCTGGGGCACAAGAGGACTGTCAATCAGCAGTCTGGTGCAGAGCACGGAGTCCGACTCCATGAACTGGCCAATTTTCATGATAGGAGAAAGCTTATACAATGACTAGAATCTGGGGAGAGCAAGAAGCGGTCCCACCCGGAAGTAGCGCGGATGATTACCACAGCTTGCATTTTTATTCCTGCGACAGGTCCCGACCCCTTGGCTCTGCTGGGGGGGATATCTCTTCTCAAACGGGCCATCCTCAGCGCCCAACGGGTTGGGGCGAAAACGTGCTATCTGGTCATGGACGCGCGGTCAGAAGTCCAGCCCGCCCGACAGAGAGCTTTGCAACGTGATCTGTGTGGCGACAAACGCCTTACGACTCGAGTCGTCTGGACACAGCCGACTGACGCTCAACCCGGGCCAGTCCGGACTGTGACCAACGGGCACTGTCTCTACTATTCGCTCGCCACGCTTTTTTCCCCAGCCCTGGCGCTTGACCTCGACCGGACTGCTCAGCCTGGCGAGACGGTAAGCGTCGAAACGGGGAGCGGCACGTCCGCATTAATACTCGGCCCGCAGCCGGACGCCGCCTTCGGTCTTCCCGTCCAGGAAACGACGGCAAGGACTGGGACGACAGCGCTGGCCGCTCACCCTCAGGCATCGCTCAGGATCGTTCCGGCTTCCCCCCACCTGCTCTGCCAGTTGACTGATGCGACTTCCCTACGGCACGCGGAATCGGCCCTCCTCGCCTCGCTCGATAATCCAAAGGATGGTCTGGTCGACACCTATCTCAATCGCAAACTCTCCCGTCCTTTGACGCAATTGTTCTTACGCACGGCCCTGACCCCGAACCAGATTACGTTGCTGTCCTGCCTGATTGGCCTGTTCGGCGCGGCCTGTTTCTTTCAGGCTGACTATTGGGGGCCTGTCTGGGGCGCCCTCCTCTTACAGCTCTCCGCGGTGATTGACTGCTGTGACGGGGAAGTCGCCCGGATGAAGTTTCTCGAATCCCGGTTGGGCGCCTGGCTCGATATTACGCTCGACACCGTCGTTCATCTGGCCACATTCATCGGCCTGGGCTTCGCCGTGTGGGCCCAGGGCGGAACGCAGTCGCCATTTGTTCTTGGCGGCCTCTTGGTCGGCGGAATCGTGTTGTCTTTCGTCTGTGTCGTCGGGGCGGACCGAACGGCCCTGCCGAATATCTACCGGCAGACTTGGCAGGGTATGCTTTTACACAGAATGGTATTCGGCTTAGCGAGCCGTGACTATTCGCTGCTGATCTTCCTGTGCGCAGTGGCTCAAAAATTAGCGTGGTTTCTCTGGATCGCCGCCATTGGGGTGCAGGTGTTCTGGCTCACGCTGGCCGTCCTGCTGTGTCACGTCCGCCGGTTCAAACGCGCGACCCATTGCTCGACGCACACACCCCGGCGAGGCTCAGCCTCTCGACTGCCCTAGGCTCGTCTCCCCACCGCTCCACCTTGCACGGCTTTGCTCCGGTCCGTACCATGGGGCGGAACGCCCGATCTCCCAAGGATTCTGCTATGGATTTTGCCTTTTCAGAAGACCAACGATTGCTGCAACAGACCCTCCGCCAGTACGCGAAAGACAAGCTGGCGCCCAATTACCATCGCTGGGACCGGGGCGAGGTTATTTCACGCGCTCTCATCAAAGAAGCCGCCGAGCTCGGCGTTTTCGGCCTGCGCGTCCCGGAACAGTTTGGCGGAATGATGGCCGACTATGTGACCTGCGGCTTGATGGCCGAAGAACTGTCTCGGGGTGACTTCAACTATAGCCTCTATATCCAGCTTGGCCTCATTGCCTCCGAACTGTTGGCGGACTTTGCCCATCCGGCAATCCAGGCAGAATGGCTCACCCGGCACGCGGCTGGCGAGGCGGTGATCGCCTTTGGACTGACAGAGCCGGGGGCAGGCTCGGATGCGGCCAATATCACGACCCGGGCGGAGAAAATGGGTGACGACTACATCATTACCGGGGAAAAGGCCTCCATCACCTTTGCCGGGTATGCAGACGCATGTATTGTCTTTGCTCGGACCGGAGACGCCGGCGCACGCGGGATCTCGGCTTTTCTGGTTCCGCTCGACGCTCCCGGAGTCACCCGTCAGCCCTATTTTGCAGCCGGAGAGCGATTGACTCAGCGCGGCTCTCTGTTTTTCGATGGCGTTCGGGTTCCCGCACGCAATATGGTGGGCGAGCAAGGCAAAGGCTTTTACCAGGCAATGATCGCCTTTGATTTCAACCGGGCGATCATTGCCCTGGCGTGTATTGGGGCGGCTCAGCAGTCTATTGACGAGACAATTGAGTACACAAAGGGCCGGGAGGTATTCGGCAAACCGCTGGCAACATTTGAAGGGGTCGCCTTTCAAATTGCCGAACATCTCACGCTGTTGGAGTCCGCCCGGGTCTTGTCGTATAAATGTCTGTGGCTCAAAGACCAGGGACGCAAACACACCGCGGAAGCAGCTATGGTCAAATGGTTTGGCCCGAAGTCAGCAGCCGAGGCCATCCACGCCTGTATGATCTTACATGGGCACTATGGCTATAATATGGAATCCCCGCTCGAACAGCGCTGGCGGGATGTGGTGGGACTCGAAATCGGCGACGGAACGCCGGAAATTATGAAAGGTATTGTCGCCCGGGAAGCATTTGGTCGGGAATATACGTCGTATCGGTAGGAGTGGGGGCACGGCCTGCCGTGCCCCTGGTTCCTTAGGCCAGAAAACTCCGGACCTTCGCAACAAACGTATCCATCTGCTCAACCTCGGGGCGATGTCCACATCCCTCCAACACGAGCAGTTCAGACCCGGCAATGGACTGCTGATAGACCGCAGCCGCGCTCACCGGAGCGATGTGGTCGTCCTGGCCCCAAATAATCAGCGTCTTAACTGCGTCGCTGCACGCAAGCAGGGGCCCCAGGCTGGGGTTGAACATATACGGCGCCCAGGCAATGCGTGCGCTTTCAGCCCGCGCGTCCTCCCATGCCTCGAACTGCTCCGGCGTGGGTTCTCCGCCGTACAGCTTGGCGAACTCTGGCGTGCCTTCAATATCTTTCACGCTCGCGTCCAGGTAGGCCTTAGCCGTCACCTGGAACATGTCCGCGATATATCCCTCCGGCGGGCGAATGCCAAAAGGCGCGACGAGCACCATGCGTCGAAACTGGGCAGCGTTGCAGGCCGCCATCTCGGCCGCGATCCAGCCACCCAGGGAAAAGCCGATGATATTTGCCGGCGCGAGATTCTGTTCGCGGAGCACACGACCGTATAAGCCGGCCAGGTCACGGATATTACTCACCCACTCGACGCGCTCGGTCTGACCGAACCCTGGCTGTAAAGGGATCATGACCGTGTGGTCCCGAGCCAGTTCGTTATGCCAGTTTGTAATACCAGGATGGCCGAGTTCTTCATGCAGAACGATCAGGGGACTGCCGGAACCGCCCTCAATAACGGTCAACTCAGCGTCCCCGACCGTGACTTTCTTTTCCTCCCATTGTGTCTCTGCCAAAGCAGTGTCTCCTTTCCTTTTGTATACAGAACGGCTACCCCTACCACACCCCGTTCGGGATGGAAAGAGCACACCGCCGAAAAGGGTGATGCGTACTGCGTTTACACAACTATCGGGACTGACAGGATAGGTGAGAAGAAGGGCAAGCAGCTCTGGCGGTGCGCAGGACCCCTCCGGCCAAGAACCACGGCGGGAGGGGTCAAGAGGTCGCACTTCGGCTCAGCCTATACAGACAGCCAACGTTTTGATCTAGTTTCCACCAGGGAGAGGAGAGAAGTGCCAGCTCACAATCTGCCATTGTCCCGAAGGACGAGCATACGTAAACATGTACTGCCCATTCACAGTCTGCGCCATACCACTCTTCGGCTTGGTCGTCAGTTGATAGAGCCCCCAGGCAACTCCGGTCTCCCCGATGACCATATATTCTTCGTGCGCCGGGTTGAGGTTCGCCTCTTCAAAGGAGTCAAAGTAGTCTTGTACGGCCTGACGAAAAGCCTCTTTGCCAACGGCAGGAAACGGGGAATATAAACCAAACAAGACGACATCCTCGTGGACGTGGGACATCACGGCGTTTAAGTCTTTCCCGTTAATGGCCTGTAGCTCCTCCCCAAAGCTCGCAATTAAAGCATCACGCGTCTGCTGGGCAGCGCTCTCCGAGGCGATACTCCCAAACGCCAGTATAACGGCCACAACAAGCACACATTTCCAGCTCATGATCCTTCTTCCTTGGTCTCTCATGACAACCCCTCCTTTACCCTTCCACCCCGAGTGGAGAGAAATGCAGCCCAACCAGGAGCCATTTCCCATCTCTTTTTGTGTAGGTGAATGTGTATCGACCGTGGATCACCTCTCGCGGGCCCCAATGGCTGGCACCTCGGTATTCGTAAAATGCCCCCAGGCCAAGGCACTCGCGCCGATAATACGGAATTCGGGATTGATCGGAGTAAAGATGACACGTTCGCTATCGGCAAAGAATCCTTCCAGCATGTCCGTTATGGCTGCTTTGCCCTTGACGGCAAAGGGAGACAACATGCCAAACAGCACAACATTATCATGCGCGTCCGTAGCAAAAGCCGATGCGTCCTTTGCATTAAAACGCTTCATGTCAGCGTTAAAGACCGCTCGCACATCATCCAGGTCATCTCCATAGGCTGCTCCTGTCATGCACAGGAACAGCAGCGCAATACCAGCGATAATTCCTCGCTTCTCGTAAACCATGCTTCCCCCTTTCTCGAGTCGGGTCGTTTCTCTTCCCCTCAGGCTTGTAAATATGAAAAAGGGGTAAAACGCAAGGGTGACAGTGTGTCCAACTGTAAACAAAAGAGAAAAGCGCGCCCTGGAGGATTCGAACCTCCGACCTACAGATTCGTAGTCTGCCGCTCTATCCGGACTGAGCTAAGGGCGCGTAGGTGGGAAACCTGAACAGGGAACAACTCAGCAGAGCCCTCTTCCTACCACAGACGGGAAGGAAACCGCAACGTCGGTCGGAACGGAGAGGGAGGGATTCGAACCCTCGGTACGCGATTAAACGTACACTCGCTTAGCAGGCGAGCGCCTTCGACCACTCGGCCACCTCTCCGTCTCAATGTGGATCGTCGAATAGTATCGATTCCTTCTGCTGCGCGCAACGACGCCGCTTTGTGTTACCAATAATATCAATATCAGGGTATTGACAATTGAAATTGAAAATGATTCTCAATTTCAAATATGAGCGAAACAGACCAGTCATCCAAGCCGGTTACCGATGCCCACACTGTTTATGAATGTCGATGTCCGTGCGGTAGTCTGTTAGCCCGGCAGAGCACTGACGGCATAGAACTCAAGTGTCGCCGCTGCAAGCGTGTGGTTTTCATCCCTTGGGAAACCCCCTCGACATGGCAGACTGTCGCAATACAGTCACCCGAGGGGCAGTCAGAAAAATGTGAACCTGAACGAAAAAATGGGCGGCCTCAATGAAGCGGCCGCCCACAAGAACACCAAACGACGCAGCGGTTATTTGACTCGACGAAGCGTGACCTCAGGTTCAACATTTTGCGTTTCCACCATGCCCAGGTACATCTCCAATTCTTCAACGTCCTCCTGCTCCCCTTCAATATGGTTCTCAAGCATGGAGCGCAGCGCGACATTGCCTTCGGCCAGAGCATGGGCTTCCAGGTATGCCTGCATGGCTTCTTTTTCGAGCGCCAGGTCCTGCTGTAGCATTTCTTCCAGGTCGGTTGACTGGTGCACCGTTGTCCCAATCTCAACCGAGGGGACACCACCCAGGGAAACGACCTTTTGGCCAAACGTATGGGCATGGGAAAGCGCAGCCTTACTCTGGCCCTCAAAGAAATCAGCAAAAACCTTACGCCACAGACCGTTCACTAAGAGGGCGTGCTGCTGATATTGGAGAGTCGCGGCGTGTTCAAGGGAAACGGCTTTATTCAACGCGATAATAACTTTTTGGGTATCCATGAGAGACCTCCTTGGTTACGAGAATTGATCAACCAACGATGAGTACACTATACACATCCGAATGACCTTTGTCAAGCGTAAGTTACTGATTTTATTAAGGAATTGATTTTGAGAATCATTTTCAATCAGGTGTTACAACGATTTTGAAATTCACTTTCAATACGACCCGAATAACGCTCCCAGCCCGGATGACGGGCACTGACAAAGACAATCGTTCCCCACATAAGCAGACAAAAAGGAAGGGAGAGACGGATGAGACACAATGAGAAAGACGGGCAAGACCCGCAAGATCAATTTGCGAGAGTCTTTACCAATGAGGCCGGCATTACAGCGCGTGTCTGCCCGCAAGGGCATGTCTATCTTCAGGTTGGGCACACCTGCATTTCGTTCCGTAAAGAACACTTTGTGGACTTGGCTCAGGTCGTCCACGCGGCAGAACGACATATCCTAGAGACCGGTTCCCATTGGAGCTCGCAAACCCAACATTAGAGAGAACTGCGACAATCGACGATACTGTAACAAAACACTCAACAACCTACCCTGAGCATACAGCGGCCCGCGGTCCCAACCCAGCGCCCAGCGCAGAGCGCACTCGGGTATCCGTTTAATCGGAGGGTAGAATGTTCCGCGACCCGTTCATTGCTGAAGCTTGGCAACTCCGTCACCAAGCAAACCTCGTTCCTTTCCAAGTCTTCCTATCTGCAGCCGTATGGCTGGAAGAGCGCTATCAGCGTTCCCCATCGGCTCAGACCGCTCGCAGCATTGCTTTCCAGTATTTATTGCTGGCCATGCGTCCGAACCTGGCGTCTGTCCGCATGGCTGAAGAGTATGCTGCCCGCGCAGTCCGCTGGCGAGAACGGGCTGGAGAACCGTTCCTGCCTGAGCAGGCTCTCTTCTTACAGTAGCAGCGGGAGGAGTCCCCCTCTCCTCCTCCCAGGGTCCCTAGGCTCAGGACCTATAAACGGGCTTTTCCCGGAGGCGGTCGTATGCTTCACTCGGCCCCTATGTGAGGGGGGTTGTCATGGCTGCCCATCATTTCTGGCTGTCCGCAGCCCCATGCGCCCGGCTCCAGCCGCTGTTGCCCACCAAGGTGCGCGGTGTGCCGCGGGTCGATGACCGGCGCGTCATCTCCGGGCTCCTCCCCGTCATTCGGAACGGTTTGATGTGGCGTGATGCCCCTGCCTGCGACGGGCCGCCCAAGACGCTCTCCAATCGCTTCGTGCGGTGGCGGCAGGCCGGTCTCTTCAATCGGCTCTTCGCTGCCTTGGCCAGGGCCGGAGGCACGCCGGCCACCGTGATGATCGACGCGCCGCCTTTGAAGGCGCCCCGGACGGCGGCCAGTCTGCTCAAAAAGGGGCTCTTTCGCGCGGCAGTGGGCGCCCCCGGGGCGGGCTCACCTCGAAACGCCATGCCGTCTGTCACCGCGAGGGCAACCCCTTGATTGTGCGACTGACGGCAGGGCAGGGCAGCGATTACCGGGGGGCGGCAACTGTGCTACCTGTCCTGCCGGACGCGGAGGTCCTGATCGCCGCTAAGGGGTATGACAGTGACCGGTGCCGCACCGCCTTGGCCCAGCGGGCGATCACGCCCGGCAGCCCGGGTCGGGCCAACCGCAAACAGCCGGTCTCCTACGATGCCGAGCTCTACAAGCAACGCAATCGCATTGAACGCATGTTTGGTCGGCTCAAGGACTGGCGCCGCATCGCTACCCGCTATCACCGCTGTGCCCATACGTTCTTCAGTGCCATCTGTCTGGCCGCTACCGTTATCTTCTGGTTATGAGTCCTGAGCCTAGGGAATCCCTCCTCGCCTAGGGACCCCCTCTTTCTCTTACCGAGCGGGGGCATGAACAGGGACACAACGTCATGCAGAAAAAGGAGCGTACAGAATGGCCGGACCATAACATTGCACCAGAAGTAACGTATCGGGCATCCCGCCAGCTCTGACCGGGCGGGCGGCTCCGCCGGGACAGGCGGCCAAAACAGCAGCATGCACAAACAAGGAGTACACAGAATGACCGCATCTCAACCTTTCGCCATAAGCGACAGTGTTCGGACCGAATCGGTTTGGAGAGGGCTGCTCAGTCTGAGCGTTTTTTTTCTTGCCCTGCTTATCAGCGTACCGAGTTTTGCCCGGATTATCGTAACCCACGAAAATCCAGGATCCGGAGACACTGCCTCGGGTGTTACCGCGATTTCGGGCTGGGCCTATTCGACTGAAGGCGCGGACGTGACCGTCAAACTACGTCTGAACGGAGAAACAGGCGAAGAAATCCCGTGCTGTGGCCGGCGTGCAGATGTCAAAGCGGCGCACTCGGACGCTCCGCTAGAAACCGGCTATGGGCTGTTATTCAACTATGCGAATCTTCCGGCTGGCGTGCATACCGTTGGTGTAGAAGTCAGCGCCGCCGGCGAAGAACCCGTGGTCGTCGATCATGCCGTCACCGTCGTTGTCCCCGGCAACTCGGGATTCCTCAGTGCCGTTGATCTCGACGCGGCTTCGGCCAGCATTGAAGGGAACAAAATTGTCGTGAGCGGGATTGAGGTTACGGACAAAGACAGTGGCATGACCGCGACCATCAATGTCGACCTCAACTATAAGACCGGTCTGCAATCCTTTCAGATCTCAGCCGCGCAAGAGCCTGGTGATCCGACGGCCTCTTTTGATGCAAACCAAATCCTGAGCGATGTCGCCCACGCCATTTTCGACACCTATGACGCGCTGAATATGGCGACGACAGACCCGGCGGCGTCCCAGAGCAGAACGGTGTCCGTGGGCACCCTGTCCTCAGCAGTCCATTCCTTTGTCGGGCTCAGCGCTGCAAGCGAGGCTGATGCTAGTGCCCTGCTGCCCGCCGTCCAAAATGCGTGGCGGGATGCGCGGGTTCCCTGGGAGCAGAGCGAGGCGTTTCTGTTTGGGCCGGTGGATAGTGACGGACACGACCCCGCCCTGGACTCCTGGCCGCTCAATGTCACCGACCTCGAAAATATCATCGCGTCCGGGGATGACATTGAGACCCTCAATCTTGCTGAAGACGTCCAGGGCTTCCATGCCCTGGAATATCTGCTGTTCCAGGATAAGGACGGCAACACCGACCCAGACGCAATTGCGGCCGCCTTCAACGCCGATGAACGCAGGAGAACCTACGCACGGATTGTGGCTGGTACGTTTGCCAGCCACACCCAGGCACTCCGTGACAGTTGGGACCCGGCAGGCGACAACTTTGTGGACGAACTCGCCCTGGCCGGCCAGGGCAGTGCGACCTACACTGACCAGAAATCGGCCATGCAGGAACTGGTCAACGGCATGATCGGCATTGCTGACGAGGTCGGCAACACCAAACTGGGGGTTCCCCTCAACGACCAGAGCACCGCGGAAGAAGAGTCACGCTTCAGCAACAACTCCAGGCGCGACTTCATCGACAACCTGCGCAGTATCAATAACGTCTATGAAGGCCGTTTTGACCAGACCGACGCCACCTCGATGGGAGTGACGGATTTTGTCGCCGATCAAGACCCGGCCCTTGACGCACGGGTCCGGATGGCGATCCGTGGTGCCATGGCGGCTGTCATCGCCATTCCAGAGCCCTTTGGGCGGAGCATCATTGACCATCCCGCTACTGTCCGAAAGGCCGTCGAGGCAGCCCGGCACTTGCAGGCGACGCTGAAAGAAATCCTTCCCGTTATCCAGGCGGCGAGTTTCGCTCACTAACCGCGCGATTGCAGAACCGACGAGCCGGAGTGGGTCGAACCCGCTCCGGCTACCAGGACATAGCTTCACGTTGGGAACAGTTCATGCAGAAACCTCGCTTTGTCGCTTTCACTCTCACGTTACTCACACTGTGTATCTCCGCCTTCTTCCGGTATTCCTCGGCCTGGGCCACTATTACCGCAGCCCTGGAAAACCCACCCGACGGGGAACACATGTCCGGCATTCGTACCATCTCGGGCTGGGCCTATAGCGATGCTGGCACACCGGTCAGTGTCCGGCTCCACATTGACGGCGAACTCCAGGAAGCGATTCCGTGTTGCGGGGAACGCAGCGATGTCCAAGCCGATTTTCCGGACGCCCCTTTGGCCACATCCTTCAGTCTGTTGTTCAATTATGGCCGACTCAGCGCCGGGGTGCACACGATTGGAGTTGAAATCCAGGCCGCTGGTGAGGCCGCGGTGGTTCTGGATCACGCCGTGGCGGTCGTCAAACCAGGGGATGTGGAGTTTGTGGAGACGATGGATATGACGGCCGCCACTGTCCGCATTGAGGGCAACGAACTGCTGATAGCCGATGCGCTTGTCCAGCATATCCCGACTGACCTGCGTCTCAAATATGCCACCAGCCTCCAATCGCCGCTCCTGGTTGAAGCCAGGCCGAGCGGAGCCGGTGGAAGCCAGACCGCGGCCTTGGCCGGCGGAGCCACAACACTTTTTGATGCCTCCAGCCAAGCGTTTGAGATGCCGGCTCCGAATCTCGACGGGGCACGGCTGGACAAGCATCTGGATGGGGATGCCGCTTTTGGCGACAGTTTTGTCACCGCCCCCGCTCCGGTCTTCAGCGGACTGGGACCCATCTTTAATAATAATGCCTGCGATAGCTGCCATCCAAAAAACGGCCGCGGACGGCCGCCGCGGGACGGCCAGCGCATGGACTCCATGTTTCTTCGGGTCAGCCTGCCCGGCACCGACCCGCTGACGGGCGGCCCCCTGGCGGTCCCGGATATCGGCACGCAGCTCCAACATCGGGCGGTCTTTGGGGTATTGCCCGAAGCCGACGTTGTCATCAGCGAAGAGTTTAGCGACGGCATGTTTGGCGACGGCGAGGCGTTTGAGTTGCGCCGTCTGCACTTTCGGGTAGAGAATCCCGCCCAGCCGCTTCCAGATACGGTTCTCACCTCACCACGGGTGGCTCTGCCAGTCTTTGGACGGGGTCTGCTTGAAGCGGTCGATGAGGACACGATTCTTGGCTTTGCGGACGAGACAGATGCAGACGGCGATGGCATCTCAGGAAGGCCCAATCGGGTCTGGGACGTAACACAGCAGACAACAGTTCTCGGACGCTTTGGCTGGAAGGCCAATAATCCAAACCTCTTGCAGCAGACCTTTACCGCCTACAACCAGGACATGGGCGTGACCAACCCCTTCCTTCCTCAAGAAAGCGCGTTTGGTCAGATACAGGATGACGGCTTGGCGGATGACCCTGAGATTGATCATGAAACGGTTGATGTCGCTACTTTTTATGTCCAGACACTCGCGGTGCCTGCCCGCCGCAATCTCGACGCCCCGCAGGTACAGCACGGGGAATATCTCTTTCGTGAGGCGCAGTGCACGGGCTGTCATATTCCAACCATCCGGACCGGCGTCTTAGCCGGCGTGCCGGAAGTGTCCAACCAGACCATTCACCCCTACACCGACCTGCTCCTGCACGACATGGGAGATGGTCTGGCGGATGGGCGACCGGATTTTCTCGCAACGGGTCGGGAGTGGCGGACACCGCCGTTGTGGGGAATCGGCCTGACCCGGCGCGTCCAGGGTCACACCTTGTTCCTGCACGATGGTCGAGCGCGCAATCTTACAGAGGCAATCCTGTGGCATGGCGGAGAAGCCGAAGCCGCACGGGAGGCTTTCCGCCTGATGCCCGTAGATGAGCGCGAGGCGGTACTCGCCTTTTTGGAGTCGCTATAGGAGTCAGCATGCAGCGAATGAGCACGCCGCATATCCATGGAATACCAAGTTGCAGGGGGGAGGCTACCTTCCCTGCCGCAGGCCCTGGGGTTCTCCTACCCCTACCCTGGGGCCTGCTCCCCCCGGGCTGACGTTTCGGACTGGATAAGGAGTAGTATGGGACGAAAAAGCGCATCCTCCCGCGGACCACAGACTGGCTATCTCAGCGCCCGTGCCATGCTCTTGCTCTCAGAGTACAGCTTTATCGTCTTTCTCTTATGGGCGGTCGCTGTCGAGCAGACCAAACCCACCCGGCTATCAGTTTCTCAGCGACCCGAAGCCCCAGAGATGTCGCTCACCAGCGTAGCTCATGCGGTCCTCCCCTCCCATTCATCGCCGGGACAACACATGCCCACGCAATGGCAATGTCAGCCCGCTGAAACCCCTGAGCAATTTCATGGCGTGACCCAGGTTGATCTGTGTCCTGACCCTGGTGTGCCCATCCAAATCGGCGCGCTCCGTTTGCGCGTCTGTCAGCGTGACTTTTTTCAGATAGCCCAGGCCATTAACACAGCCGTGGCTCGCTTACCCGCTGCTGAAACAACGATAACGTTGAGCAAAACAGACCTGGACCACAAACCCCGGGAATAAAGGAGAACGACTATGTATGACACGCACCTATGGCAAACGCAGGATAAACGTATCAGTGTTTCTTTATGTTCCGAAGGCTGTCTGCACGTGATGGTAGGCCGAGCTATTATTAAAATGACCCCGGAAGAATTCTTTGCGCTGCAAGCCGTGGCGGCCCAGGCGGCCCAGGATTTGCGGAATCCACCTGTCCCGCAGCAAGGCTCAATGGGCCATTAAGAGCGCGGTGAAGCAGACCGAACACGAAAGTGTTCCCTGAAAAGTGTTCCCTGAGTTGTGGCGGCACCCAAGACAAGCACCCCCGCGTAGGCAACACAGAAGAGAGAAGCGTTGCCTACGCAACAAAGACAAACACCACCGAAGTCGCAGTATAGGGAGTAGAATCCCCTCCTCACTTCCTCTCCCTTGGAGGCCTGCCTGCGCGCCAAGGCATGTAAGACCCTGTTAGCGGGCGCCCTTCCTTCGGCCTATTGCCGTTTGTAGGAAACCAGCCGCCCCTCCCCCAGAGCGGCATCCCAGCAGGTCCTGGGCCTGTGAGGGGGAGCCCCGGGGCGGTAGGAGGGATGCCCCGGGGCCAGATGCAAGGCCCAACACCAAACCTTGCACAGCGAAAACGGCGAACCTGCGGCCCGTATACGACCTTGCACAAAACACAAAAAAAGCCCGCAGCGACGACTACTGCGGGCGCGAGGCTCAAGGGCCGTGGGCCGAGCGCAGGTTCAATTGAAATTGATAGTCAATTTCAATTATATACTTCTAGCTTTCAGAACGATATTTGTCAAGTCCCGAAGTCAAGGGGAATATGGGGTGGGATATAGTCATAGCCACTTAGGCGCTGGTACGGGCGCCCTCTCCTCGGCCCGAAAGCCCGCCTTGATGTGGCTGCCGTCACAGTACGGTTTATTTTTGGACTTGCCGCACCGGCATAAATACAGGGGATCTTTTTGTCCCCGATACTTCCCCCCTCTCCTGTCGGTGAGGCTGGTTTCTCCGCGGACTTCATAGGGACCGTTCTTTAAGGCGCGGATCGTCACTTTTGCCATGCAGGTCTCTTTACTATTCAGCACTCTCGGGACCACGCTATCATTCACGGGAATACGCGCTAGGGCGGTTCTGCCTCAGCCGATGGCGCGTTAGGATCGAATCAGAGTTCAATGGGGCTTGTTTCTATAATTGAAATTGATTATCAATTTCACTCAAGGAGAGGAACCGGGCACACCTATAAAAGCCCCCACTGCTGCCTATGAAAACACTGGCCGACCTTGGCCCCGAAGAGCAGGGACGTATTCACTCTGTCACGGGCGCAGACGGCATTTCCCAGCGGCTGGCTGAACTCGGCTTTACCAGCGGTCAGACCGTCCAGGTCATACGTTTTGCGCCACTGGGTGATCCCATGCAGATACGTATCCGAGGTTTTTCCCTCGCGCTCCGGCGACACGAGGCCAAACGGGTCCGTCTTGCCGAACCGTAAGAAACAGGAATGAGGCTGCCCGGTACGTACATTGCCCCGTCGCCATGGATGTCGAAACACCAGTCGCTTCGTCTGCTCCCACCACCGCCACTCCGGGCGCCGCTTCCTATCGGGTTGCGGTGATTGGGAATCCCAATACGGGCAAGACGACCCTCTTTAACGCGCTCACCGGACTCAGCCAACACACCGGGAATTACCCTGGGGTGACAGTCGAAAGTGCGCTCGGCGAATTTCGTCAGAATGGCGTCCGGTTTCTCGCGGTTGACCTGCCGGGTGTGTATTCATTGGCGCCCCGCGCGCCGGACGAGATGGTCGCCGTCTCCGTCCTGCTCGGCTCCGGCAAAGAAGCAGTCACACCGGATGTTGTTCTGTGCGTGGTCGATGCGACGAACCTCGATCGTAATCTGTATATTGCGACCCAAATCATGGATATCGGACTTCCCTGCGTCATCGCGCTGACTATGCTCGATCTAGCGGAAAAGCAAGGCATGTACATCGATATTGCCGCCCTTGAGAAACGCTTGGGGGTACGCGTTGTCCCGGTGCAGGCCACAAAACGTCGGGGGATAGATCAACTCCGTCAGACCTTGAGCAATACGCTTGGCGCAGCCGTCTCCCCACCCCGGCCCGTTGTATTTCCCGAAGCGTTCTCACAAGAGGCCCAGTCGCTGGCCCAGCAACTCACCCAGGCTCATCCGACTGCCCGCTTCCCCCACTTTCTGGTTGAGCGGCTGCTGATCGACACTGGCGGTATGGTCGAACAGGACCTCACTCGACAGCACGGAGCGCAAGTACGGGACTCCGTCCACGCGGCCCGCCAGCGCTTGGCCGATAGCGCAGTCCAACTCCCGCAGATGGAAGTGGATAGTCGCTATGCGTGGATCGCCCAAGTCGTGGCGGACGCGCGGCGCTCTTCATCCAGCCTGAGCCGTGGCCGGATCGACTGGTCCGAGCTGATTGACTCCCTTGTCACCCATAAAGTCTGGGGTCTGGTGATTTTTCTGACCGTTATGGGTGTGACCTTCCAGTCGATTTTTTCCTGGGCACTGCCGCTCATGGACAGCATTGACACCATCTTTTCGGCGCTGGGCTCCTGGGTCGGTAGTACGCTGCCCGAGGGCCCGCTGCAAAGCCTGATTGTCGATGGCGTGATCGGCGGGGTAGGCGCGGTTGTGGTGTTTGTCCCGCAAATTGCGATTCTGTTCGGTTTGATCGCCATCCTTGAAGATTCCGGCTATATGGCGCGGGCGGCCTTTCTTATGGATCGGGTGATGGCCGGCTTCGGACTGTCGGGACGGAGCTTTATTCCGCTGCTCTCCTCTTTTGCCTGCGCGATTCCGGGCATTATGGCAGCCCGAACAATTGACAATCAGCGAGACCGGATTGCGACTATTCTTATCGCGCCCTTGATGAGCTGCAGTGCGCGGTTGCCCGTATATGTGCTGTTGATCGCGGCTTTTATCCCGGCCCAGACCGTATGGGGCATTTTTGGCTTGCAGGGACTGACGCTCTTTTGCATGTATTGTCTCGGCCTGCTCGTTGCCCCCCCCATTGCCTGGATACTCAAGCGGACGCTCCTAAGTGGTGAGGCTGCGCCTTTTCTCATGGAACTGCCGCCCTTTAAGCTGCCGGCCTGGCGGGTGGTCCTGTTTCGCATGTATGACCGCAGCATGGCCTTTCTCAAACGTGCTGGCAGCATCATCCTGGCCACTACGATCCTGGTCTGGGCGCTCTCCTATTATCCGAATCAGGACCTCGTCTCAGAGGAGTTTGAGACCCGCCGGGCGACTGCCACGGAAGCCGAACTGGCTCTGCTTGAGAGTGAGGTGGCCGGCGTTCGCTTACGCGAAAGTTATCTCGGACAGGCCGGACGGGCGATTGAGCCGTTTGTTCAGCCATTGGGCTGGGACTGGAAAATTGGCATGGCCACGTTGGCGAGCTTTCCAGCTCGTGAGGTCATTATTGCCGCCCTCGGGACGATCTATAATCTGGGCGCCGGCCAAGATGAAGAGAGCGTCGAATTGCGCCAGGCCATGCGGGCGGAGCGCTGGCCGGACGGCCGACCGGTGTATACGCCGGTTGTGGCGATTTCGATCATGGTCTTTTTTGCCCTGTGCTGTCAGTGCGGGGCCACCCTGGCGACCATCAAGCGAGAGACCAATTCCTGGGGCTATCCGCTCTTGACATTTGTCTATATGACGAGTCTGGCGTATCTTGGAGCGCTGGCAGTGTATCAAATAGGCAGCCGGTTGGTTGGGTAACCCATGGATTTCCAAACTCTGCTGATATTCTCGGCTATTGTCGTCGCCGTCTTATATGTTGGCCGCTCGCTCTGGCCCAGACGTGAGAAAACAGGCTGCACCTCGTGTCCGCAGAATCGACAGCGCACAGACGACTACGTGTGAAGTGAGACACTGCCCCACCCCTGCCCCTTTGTGTTCCCGGTTGTCCATTCCTTCCAGCGGCTCCTGACTGTCATGAACACGCACCTGCGCCAAGCCACTCCCCTGGCTCTCTTCTGGTTTCTGATCATGGGCGCCCTCGGAGTCTTTTTCCCCTACTACGGCTTGTATCTACGTGAGAACGTGGGCCTTGACGGGTTTCAGGTGGGCGTTGTCTTTGCCACCCTGCCCCTGGTCGGTTTCTTCGTGCAGCCCTTGTGGGGCATTGTCGCGGACCGGAGTGGGCTGCGGATTCGCGTCCTGGCGGTATTAGCCTCGGGTTCGGCAGCCGGGTATTTCTTACTTGGTTGTGTGGAGAGCTTTCTGGCTCTGGTGTGTATCACGGTCCTGTTCGCCTTTTTTTCCCGCGCCCTTATTCCCATGACCGTTTCGGTAAGCCTGGCGGTGTTACAGGGCAGTCAGCATGCCTTTGGCATTGTCAGGGCGTTTGGCACACTCGGGTTTTTCTGTGCAGTGATTGGCTTTCCGTGGCTGTTGGCCGCCGTCCCTCCGCTAACCGTATTCCAGACAACACCTCTCAGTCCGCCATCGGAGCCCCAGCTTGGCATCCTCTTCCCGCTGGCTGCCGGCCTCACCCTGTGTGCAACCGTCTCAGCGCTCACCCTTCCCCACCGTGGGCCGGTTGCGCTACGCGCTCTGCAAGGCGAGTGGCGCAGCCTCCTCTCTCAGGGCCCGTTCCTGCGCGTGACCCTGGTCGGATTTCTCGCCTTTCTCTTTCTCCACGGTCCGATGGATATCTTTCCTATTTATATCCGCGACCGAGGAGGTGACATCGAAACCATCCGCAACATGTGGTGTGTGATGCTCATCCCGGAGATTATCTTCATGACTTTACTGGGAACGAGTGTCCGTCGCCTCGGAGCGCGCGGACTCCTGGCCGTTGGGATAGCTGCCGGTGCCGTCCGCTGGCTTTTCCTCAGTCAAGTGACCGCCCTCGCGCTGCTCTACCCGGTCCAGATCCTCCACGCCCTGACGGTCACCGGGCTTTTTCTGGGGGGACCGCTCTATCTCGAAGCAACCATACCACCCCGGCTGCGCTCAACCGGCCAGGCCCTCTTTAGCATGATCAGCATGGGCTTGGGTGGGGGGTGTTCCAGCTTGATGACTGGCGCCCTGCTTGAACAGGCCGGGATTAACGCGCCGTATCTCGTCGGCGGGGCTGGCGCACTCCTGTTGGCACTGCTGCTCCCGTCTTTCCTCCCGTCTCTTCATCCCCCTCCGCTGTCGCAGGATCACCGCTAAATTACTGCGGGATCTCGATACAAAAGTCGCCGTATGCGGAGACCTTTAAGGTATGGCCGGGAAAGACGACCATCGTCGTGGTCGGCAGCTCGACGACGGCCGGGCCCCGCACTGTCATGCCGGGTTCGAGCGCTTGGCCCGCGTAGATATTCGTGTCGACGAAACCGTCGTACTCGGGAAAGTAGAGCGGCCGCGTGCCCGATTTTG